>NZ_LIPD01000001.1:0-519537 GCF_001905545.1 Streptomyces sp. CB02056
GGGGGTTCTTCGCATTTCCGGGCCGATGTCGGACGCCACCGCACCCCGACCCCTCCGGATCCCTCCCGAACGACCCCCGCCGAGTGGCTGGTCCACCGTCAATATGCCGCTAAAACCGCCTGATCAGCGCACTGATCAGCGGAAAATCGCGTCGCACGCCGTAGTCTCGAAGGCAGGGGGAACAGGTGTCCGGGGGTGTTCTCCGGGCCGGGTCGGATCAAGAATGGTGCTCATGGGACGAGGCAGGCTGCGCATCTACCTCGGGGCGGCCCCCGGGGTCGGCAAGACGTACGCCATGCTCGCCGAGGCGCACCGGCGGCAGGAGCGGGGCACGGACGTGGTGGTCGCGTTCGTGGAGGACCACGGCCGCCGGCGGACCGCGGACATGGTCGCGGGGCTGGAGGTCGTGCTGCGGCAGCAGGTGGTGCACCGCGGTGCCCGGTTCTCCGAGATGGACCTGGACGCCGTCCTGGAGCGCCGCCCGCAGGTGGCCCTGGTGGACGAGCTGGCCCACACCAACGTCCCCGGCTGCCGCAACGAGAAGCGCTGGCAGGACGTCGAGGAGCTGCTGGCGGCCGGGATCGACGTGATCTCCACCGTCAACGTGCAGCACCTGGAGTCGCTGGGCGACGCCGTCGAGGGCATCACCGGGGTGCGCCAGCGCGAGGCCGTCCCGGACGAGGTGGTCCGGCGGGCGGACCAGATCGAGCTGGTGGACATGTCCCCGCAGGCGCTGCGGCGCCGGCTGGCGCACGGCAACGTGTACGCGCCGGAGAAGATCGACGCCGCCCTCGCCAACTACTTCCGCCCGGGCAACCTGACCGCGCTGCGCGAGCTGGCGCTGCTGTGGACCGCGGACCGGGTGGACGAGTACCTCCAGAAGTACCGGGCCGAGCAGGGCATCGAGGGCACCTGGCAGGCCAGGGAGCGGATCGTGGTGGGCCTGACCGGCGGGCCCGAGGGGGCGACGCTGATCCGCCGGGCGGCCCGGATCGCCGCCAGGGTCTCCGGCGGCGAGCTGCTCGCCGTGCACATCTCCCGCTCGGACGGGCTGGTGGGCTCAGGCTCGCCGCAGACGCTGATCGAGCAGCGCGCGCTGGTGGAGAGCCTCGGCGGCTCCTTCCACGCCGTCCTCGGCGACGACCCGGCCGGCGGGCTGCTGGACTTCGCCCGGGGCGTGAACGCCACCCAGATCGTGCTGGGCACCAGCCGGCGGCCCGGCTGGCAGTACCTGTACGGGCCGGGCGTCGGCACCATCGTGACCCGGGAGGCCGGGGACATCGACGTCCACATGGTCACCCACGAGCACGCCGGGCACGGGCGGCGCGGCAAGATACCGGTCCGCCGGATCACCGACCTGGGCCGTACCCGGACGGTCGGCGGCTGGCTGATCGGACTGGTCGGGCCGCCGCTGCTGGCGATCGTGCTGACCGCGATCGGCGGGCTGGGGCTCTCCACCGACATGCTGCTGTTCCTGTCGCTGACGGTGTGCGCGGCGCTGGTCGGCGGGCTGCTGCCGGCGATCGGCTCGGCGCTGGTCGCCTCCTCGGTCCTGAACTACTACTTCACCCCGCCGCTGCACACCTTCACCATCAACGAGCCGCAGAACATCATGGCGGTGGCGATATTCACCATCGTCGGCATATCGGTGGCGTCGGTGGTGGACCTCGCGGCCCGGCGCACCCAGCAGGCCGCCCGCAGCCAGACCGAGGCGCAGACGCTCAGCGCGCTGGCCGGCACGGTACTGCGCGGCGCGCCCAACGGCGACGGGGTGCTGACCGCGCTGATGGAGCAGGTCCGGGAGACCTTCGGGCAGGAGAGCGCCGCGCTGCTGGAACGGCCGGACCCGCTCTCCGCCTGGGCGCCGGTGGCGACCGCCGGCCCGCGCCCGCCGGAGCGGCCGGAGGAGGCCGACGTGGACGTCCCGGTCGGCGACAGCCTGGCGCTGGTGCTGCGCGGCCGGGTGCTGCCCGGGGCGGACCGGCGCCTGCTCGGCGCGTTCGCCGCCCAGGCCGCCGTGGTGCTGGAACGCCGCCGGCTGGCCCGGGAGGCCGCCGAGGCCCGCCGGGAGGCCGAGGGCAACCGGATCCGGACGGCTCTGCTGGCCGCCGTCTCGCACGACCTGCGCACCCCGTTGGCGGGCATCAAGGCCTCGGTGAGCTCGCTGCGCTCGGCCGACGTCGACTGGGCCCCGGAGGACGAGGCCGAGCTGCTGGCCGGCATCGAGGCCGGGGCCGACCGGCTGGACCACCTGATCAACAACCTGCTCGACATGAGCCGCCTGCAGACCGGGACCGTCACCCCGCTGATCCAGGAGACCGACCTGGACGAGGTGGTGCCGTTCGCGCTCGGCGGGGTGCCGCTGGAGTCCGTCCGGCTGGAGGTCCCGGAGACGCTGCCGATGGTCCGGGCCGACGGCGGGCTGCTGGAGCGCTCGCTGGCCAACCTGGTGGAGAACGCCGTCAAGTACAGCCCGGACGGGGTCAGGGTGTTGGTCAAGGCCGACGAGCTGCGGCAGCCGGGGCGGCCGGCCCGGGTCGAGCTGCGGATCGTGGACCGCGGCCCCGGGGTGCCCGAGGACGCCAAGGAGCGGATCTTCGCGCCGTTCCAGCGCTACGGGGACGCGCCGCGCGGAGCCGGGGTGGGCCTCGGACTCGCGGTGGCGCGCGGCTTCGTCGAGGCGATGGACGGTACCGTCACCGCCGAGGACACCCCGGGCGGCGGACTCACCATGGTCGTCAGCCTGCCCGTGGTCGAACGGCCGCCCGAACCGGGGGAGCGGGGCGGCGAGGGTGGCGGCCCGCTCCCGGACCTGATCACCTGAGAACCGGCGGCGCACCGGCCGGGCCGTCGCTCCTCCGGGGGCCGGCGCGCCTCCCGGGCCGTACGCCGCACAGCACGTCGCACGTCGCACCGAACGTCGTAGAGCAGTCCCCAGTCCGTAAGTCAGACAGCCCTGAAAGGCGGAGCCCGTAAATGACCCGGGTCCTCGTCGTGGACGACGAACCGCAGATCGTCCGCGCGCTGGTGATCAACCTCAAGGCCCGCAAGTACGAGGTGGACGCGGCCCATGACGGCGCGAGCGCCCTGGAGCTGGCCGCGGCCCGCCATCCGGACGTGGTCGTCCTCGACCTGGGCCTGCCCGACATGGACGGGGTCGAGGTGATCCGCGGCCTGCGCGGCTGGACCCGGGTGCCGATCATCGTGCTGTCGGCCCGGCACGCCTCGGACGAGAAGGTCGAGGCGCTGGACGCGGGCGCCGACGACTACGTCACCAAGCCGTTCGGCATGGACGAGCTGCTCGCCCGGATGCGGGCCGCCGTGCGGCGGGCCGAGCCGGTGGCCGGGGAGGCCGACTCGCTGGTCGTCACCGAGTCCTTCACCGTCGACCTCGCGGCCAAGAAGGTCAACCGGGACGGCGCCGACGTACGCCTCACGCCGACCGAGTGGCACCTGCTGGAGGTACTGGTCCGCAACGCCGGGCGGCTGGTCAGCCAGACCCAGCTGCTCCAGGAGGTCTGGGGCCCGGCCTACCGCACCGAGACCAACTACCTGCGGGTCTACCTCGCCCAGCTGCGCCGCAAGCTGGAGCGCGACCCCTCGCACCCGCGCCACTTCATCACCGAACCGGGCATGGGGTACCGCTTCGAGAGCTGACCGCGACCGCCCCCGGCGGTCGCGCGGCCTGCCGCCGGGGGGCCGGAACCCGGTACCCTTCCGACATGAGTGGTGACAACAGCAGCGGCCCGCCGCAGGGGCGGTTCCGCCGCATGCTCAGCCGGCTGACCTCCTCGGCCGAGGAACTGGACGCCGAGGAGCTGCGTCAGGAGATCGCCGCGGAGTCCGGCTGCACGCCGATCGCCGGTTGCGGGGACCGCGAGCTGGTCACCGTCGCGGGCACGCTGCGCACGGTGACGCTCCGCCCGAGGGCGGGGGTGCCCGCCCTGGAGGCCGAACTCTTCGACGGTACCGAGGCGCTGGACGTGGTCTGGCTCGGCCGCCGCTCGATCGCCGGGATAGAGCCCGGCCGCCGGCTGGTCGCCAGCGGCCGGATCAGTCACGCACGCGGGCGCCGCGTGCTGTTCAACCCCCGCTATGAGCTGCGTCCGGTCGGACACGGGAGCGAATGAGCGTGAGCAACCAGCCCGGCGGCGAGGCCGCCGCCCAGCTCGACCTGGCGGTCGACCCCGCGGACGCGGAGGCCGCCCGCAGGGCCGCCTCCAAGGAGGCGGCCGACACCGTGCTCCAGGCCTTCGGCGGCGTGCGCGGCATGATCGACATGACGCTGCCCGGCCTGGTCTTCATCGTCACGTACAACCTGACCCACCAGGTCAGCACCTCGGCCTGGGCCGCGCTGGGCCTGAGCGCCCTGTTCGTGGTGGCCCGGCTGGCGAAGCGGCAGACCATCCAGCACGCCTTCAGCGGGGTGTTCGGGGTCGCGCTCGGCGCCTGGATCTCGATGAAGAGCGGCAAGGCCGAGGACTTCTACCTGCCCGGCCTGCTCTGGAACGTCGGCTACTGCGTCGCCCTGGCGACCTCCGCCCTGGCACGCTGGCCGATGATCGGGGTGATGCTCGGCCCGATCACCGGGGAGATGTTCACCTGGCGCAAGGAGAACCCGGGCCGGCTGGCCGCCTACACCAAGGCGACCTGGGCCTGGGTGCTGATCATGGGCGCCAAGCCGGTGATCCTCTTCCCGCTGTACTTCACCCACAACGTCAACCTGCTGGGCTGGCTGAAGGTCGCCCTCGGCATCCCGCCGCTGCTGCTGGCGATGTACGTGACCTGGCAGATCCTGCTGAAGGCGCCGCCGCCGATCAAGGCGCAGCTGGACGAGGAGGAGGAGCCGGCGAAGTAGCCGCCTCCCGCCCGTCCCGAACGACGGAGAAGGGCCCGTACCCCGAGGGGTGCGGGCCCTTCTCCGTGTCGCGCGCTCCGGGGCTACTGGGCGCCCGAGATGGCCGAGAGGAGCTCTTCCAGCTCCTCCTCGCGCTCCTGCGCGGCGACGAAGAGCAGTTCGTCGCCGCCCTCCAGGGTGTCGTCCTTGCCCGGCACCAGCACCCGGCCCTCGCGGATGATGGTCACCAGCGCGGTGTCCTGCGGCCAGGCCACGTCGCCGACCCGGGTGCCGACCAGCTCGGTGTCGGAGGCCAGGGTCAGCTCGACCAGGTTGGCGTTGCCCTGGCTGAAGCGCATCAGGCGGACCAGGTCGCCGACGCTGACCGCCTCCTCGACCAGCGCGGACATCAGCCGCGGGGTGGAGACGGCGACGTCCACGCCCCAGGACTCGTTGAAGAGCCACTCGTTCTTGGGGTTGTTCACCCGGGCGACCACCCGCGGCACCGCGTACTCGGTCTTGGCGAGCAGCGAGACGACCAGGTTGACCTTGTCGTCACCGGTCGCGGCGATCACCACGTGGCAGCGCTGGAGCGCGGCCTCGTCCAGCGAGGTGATCTCGCAGGCGTCGGCCAGCAGCCACTCCGCCATCGGGACCCGCTCCACCGAGATGGAGTTCGGGTTCTTGTCTATCAGCAGGACCTCGTGGCCGTTCTCCAGCAGCTCGCCCGCGATCGAGCGGCCCACGGCTCCGGCCCCGGCAATGGCGACCCGCATCAGTGACCCTCCTCCTTCGGCCCCTGCGCGAACGCGGCCTCGACGGCCGTCAGGTCGGCCCGGCGCAGCATCACGTGCACCAGGTCGCCCTCCTGCACCACCATCTGCGGCGAGGGGAGCACCCCCTCGCCGAGCCGGGTGACGAACGCCACCCGGGTGCCGGAGGCCTCCTCCAGCTCGCCGATCCGGTGGCCGATCCAGCGCGGGTCGTACGCGACCTCGGCGAGCTGGACGCCACCGCTCGGGTCCTGCCACAGCGGCTCGGCGCCGCTCGGCAGCAGCCGGCGCAGCATCTGGTCGGCGGTCCAGCGGACCGTCGCCACGGTGGGGATGCCCAGGCGCTGGTACACCTCGGCGCGGCGGGGGTCGTAGATCCGGGCGGCGACGTTCTCGACGCCGAAGTTCTCCCGGGCCACCCGCGCGGCGATGATGTTGGAGTTGTCACCGCTGGAGACCGCGGCGAAGGCGCCGGCCTCCTCGATGCCCGCCTCGCGCAGGGTGTCCTGGTCGAAGCCGACGCCGGTCACCCGGCGCCCGTTGAAGCCGGCGCCCAGCCGACGGAACGCGGTCGGGTCCTGGTCGACCACGGCCACCGAGTGGCCCTGTTTCTCCAGGGCTCTGGCGAGGGCGGAGCCCACGCGGCCGCAGCCCATGATGACGATGTGCACCGGCGCTTACCTCACCCGTCCCGAAGGGGTCTTGACCTGCGCAAACACCGTTCAGCTCCGTTTCCCGCCCGGTCGTCCGGGACGAGGTTCCTCGTGGGGGCGCCGACCCGGCAACGCTCGACAACCAGAGTGTTGCCCGCCGACTCGTATCCGACACGCTAGCCGGTCCACCGAACGCAGTCGCGACGAAGGGGGGGACAAACGGCGGAGCCTTGACCGGGGAGCCCCTACGATTCCTTAACGTGCCTATGCCGACTGACCTTCCGAAACGCATCCTGATCGGGCGCGCCCTACGCAGCGACAAGCTGGGCGAGACGCTTCTGCCCAAGCGGCTCGCGCTGCCCGTGTTCGCCTCGGACGCGCTCTCCTCGGTCGCGTACGCCCCCGAGGAGATCCTGCTCACCCTCTCCATCGCGGGCGCCTCGGCGATCCACTTCTCCTGGCAGATCGGCGTCGTCGTGGCGATCGTGATGCTCGCCGTGGTCGCCTCGTACCGGCAGAACGTCCACGCCTACCCCAGCGGCGGCGGCGACTACGAGGTCGCGACCGTCAACCACGGGCCGGCCGCCGGTCTGGTGGTCGCCAGCGCGCTGATGGTCGACTACGTGCTCACCGTGGCCGTGTCGACCACCTCGGGCGTCGCCAACGTCGTCTCCGCGGTGCCCTCGCTGCGCGGTCACGAGGCGGTCCTGTCGGTGGTCGTGGTCGTCCTGCTGATGGGCATGAACCTGCGCGGTGTGCGCGAGTCCGGAAGCGCCTTTGCCGTTCCCACCTACGCCTTCATGGTCGGCGTGATCGGGATGGTCGGCTACGGCGTCTTCCGGCACTTCGCGCTCGGCCAGGACATGCCCGCGGAGAGCTCCGGGTTCCACCTCGCCGCCACCCCCGGCAACGACTCGCTGACCGGCTTCGCGATGGTGTTCCTGCTGCTGAAGTCCTTCTCCTCCGGCTGTGCCGCGCTGACCGGTGTGGAGGCGATCTCCAACGGCGTGCCGGCCTTCCGCAAGCCGAAGAGCAAGAACGCCGCCACCACGCTGCTGATGATGGCGAGCATCGCCGTCGTGATGTTCATGGGCATCATCTGGCTGGCCCGGCTGACCGGTGTCCAGATGGCCGAGAACCCGGCCGAGCAGCTCGTCGGCTCCTCGCCCGGCTACCACCAGAAGACCGCGCTGGCGCAGATCAGCGAGGCCGTGTTCAACAACTTCACGCCCGGCTTCTACTTCGTCGCCGGCGTCACCGGCCTGATCCTGGTGCTCGCCGCCAACACCGCCTTCAACGGCTTCCCGGTGCTCGGCTCGATCCTCGCCCAGGACCGCTACCTGCCGCGCCAGCTGCACACCCGCGGCGACCGGCTGGCCTTCTCCAACGGCATCATCCTGCTGGCGATCGCCGCGATCCTGCTGATCCTCGCCTTCGACGCCGACCCGACCCGGCTGATCCAGCTCTACATCGTCGGCGTCTTCGTCGCCTTCAACATGAGCCAGTCCGGCATGATCCGGCACTGGACCCGGCTGCTGCGCACCGAGACCGACCCGGCCAAGCGCCGCCACATGCAGCGCAGCCGGGCGATCAACGCCTTCGGCCTGGTGATGACCATGGCCGTGCTGATCGTCGTACTGGTCACCAAGATCGGCCACGCCTGGATCGCGATCGCCGCGATGGCCGTGCTGTTCGTGATGATGAAGGGCATCCGGCGCCACTACGACCGGGTCTCAGACGAGCTCATCGCCGCCGAGGAGCCGGACGACGTGGTGCTGCCCACCCGGGTGCACGCCATCGTGCTGGTCTCCAAGCTGCACAAGCCGGCGCTGCGCGCCCTGGCGTACGCCCGGCTGGCCCGGGCCCACACGCTGGAGGCGGTCACGGTCAACGTCGACCCGGCGGACACGGCGGCGCTGCGGCGGGAGTGGGACGAGCGCGGCATCGAGGTGCCGCTCAAGGTGCTGGACTCGCCGTACCGCGAGATCACCGGGCCGGTCCTGGACTACGTGAAGAACCTGCGGCGCAGCAGCCCGCGGGACGTGGTCTCGGTCTACATCCCGGAGTACGTGGTCGGCCACTGGTACGAGCACCTGCTGCACAACCAGAGCGCGCTGCGGCTCAAGGGGCGGCTGCTGTTCAAGCCCGGTGTGATGGTCACCTCGGTACCGTGGCAACTGGAGTCCTCCGAGCGGCGCAAGCCGCAGAAGGCCTGGTCGGCGCCGGGCGCCGTCCGGCGTGGCGAGCCTCGGGCGCCGAAGGCCGTAAAGTCGAAGGATTCCGTCTCCACCGGTACGAACGCCGGTGACAGCCCCGACCGCAGCAAGGACTCCTCCCAGTGACCCGCAACACTCCGCCCCGTTCCTCGGGCTCCTCCGGCGCCTCCGGCAAGGGCGCCCGCCGGGGCGGCTCCAAGCCCGGTCAGGTCTCCCGGCCGCGTTGGGGCCGGCCGTCCCGTCCGGAGGCCACCGACCGCGACGGCCTCACCGCGAGCACCGCGCCGTTCGTCCCGGGCGAGCGGGAGGACCGGGGGCCCGCCGAGCCGGTGGCCGGGAAGGGCGCTGCGGCGAAGGGTGCCGCGGGCAAGGGCGCTGCGGCCAAGGGCTCCGCGGCGAAGGGTGCCGCGGCCAAGGGCTCCGCCAAGGGATCCGGCAAGGACGCGCCCAAGGGTGCGGGCAAGGACGCCGGCCAGGGCGCCGGTCAGGGTGCGCCGAAGGGCGCCGCCGGGGCCGACCGGAAGGCGCCGCGCAAGCAGGCGGTGCGGCCGCCCAAGGCGCTGCGCACCGCCGCCGCGCGGCCCTCGCGGCCCGAGGCGCCGTCCGGGGAGCCGCTGGTCGGGCAGCGCTACGAGGTCGAGGTCGGCCCGGTCGCGCACGGCGGCGGGCACTGCGTGGCCCGGCACGAGGGCCGGGTGCTGTTCGTGCGGCACGCGCTGCCCGGTGAGAGGGTCGTCGCGCTGGTGACCGACGGGACCACCACCTCGCGGTTCCTGCGGGCCGACGCGGTGGAGGTGCTGGAGCCCTCCAAGGACCGGATCGAGGCGCCGTGCCCGTTCGCCGGTCCGGGCAAGTGCGGCGGCTGCGACTGGCAGCACGTCACCCCCGGCGGGCAGCGCAAGCTCAAGGCGGCGGTGCTGACCGAGCAGCTGGCCAAGCTGGCCGGGCTCACCCCGGCCGAGGCCGGCTGGGACGGCAGCGTCGAGCCGGTCGGCGGCAAGCTGCCGGCCGGGCAGGTGCCGGCCTGGCGCACCCGGGTGCAGTACACGGTGGACGCCGAGACCGGGAAGGTCGGCCTGCGCAAGTACCGCTCGCACGAGGTGCAGCCGGTGGACCGCTGCCTGATCGCCGCCGAGGGCGTCACCGAGCTGGGCGTCGAGACCCGGGACTGGCCGGGCGTGGCGAGCGTCGAGGTGATCGCCGCGACCGGCTCCTCCGACCGCCAGGTGGTGCTCACCCCGCGCGACGGTGCCCAGCTGCCGCTGGTCGAGCTGGACAAGCCGGTGTCGATCGCCCGGGTGGACGAGCAGGGCGACGTGCACAAGGTGCACGGGCGCGGCTTCGTCCGTGAGCGGGCCGCCGGGCGGACCTGGCGGATCAGCGACGGCGGCTTCTGGCAGATCCACCCGGAGGCGCCGGACACCCTGGTCGACGCGGTGCTGGACGGGCTGGACCCGCAGTGGGGCGAGAGCGCGCTCGACCTGTACTGCGGAGTCGGCCTGTTCGCGGGCGCGCTGGCCGACCGGGTCGGCGAGGACGGCGCGGTGCTCGGCATCGAGTCCGCCAAGCAGGCCGTGGTCGACGCCCGCCACAACCTGGCCGCGCTGGACAACGTTCAGATCGAGTGCGACCGGGTCGAGACGCTGCTGCCGCGCACCGGCATCACCGCCACCGACCTGATCGTGCTGGACCCGCCGCGCTCGGGCGCCGGCCGCGAGACCGTCGCCCACCTGGTCGGCCTGGAGGCGCGCCGGATCGCGTACGTGGCCTGCGACCCGGCCGCGCTCGCCCGGGACCTGAAGTTCTTCCGCGAGGGCGGCTACCGGCCGGTGTCGCTGCGGGCCTTCGACCTGTTCCCGATGACGCACCACTTCGAGTGCGTGGCGATCCTGGAGCCGACCGGGGAGTGATCCCGGGCGCCGGGAAGGCACGGCAGGAGGCGGTCACCCGTTCGGGGTGGCCGCCTCCGCCGCGTCCGGGGGCCGGCTACTCGTTGTGCTCCTCCTCGTCGACGCTGTGCGGGAGGTCGATGCCGTGCTGGGCGGCGAGCCGCAGGAGCGAGGCGACCCGGCCCTCGTACGCCTGGACGCCGTCGGCGTCCCCTTCGGCCCGGGCCGCCGCGAGGTCCCGGCGGGCCTGGGCGAGCTGCTCGCGCAGCTCCTGATCGAACATGGCTGTCATCGGTCGGCCTCCGCACCGGTCGGTGCCCGCTCGGGGGAACGCAGGGGGGTTTCAGCGTCCCGGACGGTGGGTCGGTCTTCAAGTCCCGCTCCGCCTGGTGGCGGCACGGCGGTGGTGGGCGGGGTCCGGAGCGGGGCGGAGGGCAGGTGTGGGCGCGACCGGGCCGGGGCGGAGGGCAGGTGCGGGCGGGTCCGGAGCGGGGCGGAGGACAGGTGTGGACGCGACCGGAGCAGGGCGGAAGGTCAGGCGTCGGCAATGCGCGGGTAAAAGATGGTGCGCGGAGTGCCGTCGGGTCCCGGGAGGGGGCTTGACGAGGCAAATCGCCGGGGCGAAGGTGAGCAGCTGACATGTGATGTGTGCTGTTGCACCGCCCTTGGCGGCAGCCGCCCCGCGCCGTCGGCCGGGGCCGGCCGATGCGTGAGGGGGAGCGTCATGGAGTTGGAGCTGCGGCACCTGCGCGTGGTGTGCGCCATCGCCGACACCGGGAGCGTCGGCCGGGCCGCCGCCCTGCTCGGCGCCTCGCAGCCGGCGACCAGCACCCAGCTGCGCCGGATCGAACGCCACCTGGGCGCCCCGCTGTTCGAACGCACCGCCGCCGGTGTCGCGCCGACCGGCTTCGGGGTGGAGGTGCTGGCCGCCGCCCGGGAACTGCTCACCCGCGCCGACTGCCTGGGCCGCCGTGCGGAGGCTTCGGCCGGGCCCGCCCCGCGCGAGCTGCGGCTGGCGGCCACCAACGCCCCGATCCTGCCCGGGCTGGTCACCAGGGCCCGGCACCAGCGGCCCGGGCAGCGCTTCACCGTGACGTCGGTCTACCGCTCCTCGGACATCGTCGAGCTGCTGGAGCGGGGCGAGGCGGACGTCGCGGTGGCCGTGGACTACCCGGGCCGGGAGCTGTGCCACTCGCCGTCCGTCGCGCACCGCGGCATCGTCACCGAGCCGGTCTTCGTCGCGCTGCCGGCCGGCCACCGGCTGCGGCACCGCACCGAGGTGGCCCTGGCGGACCTCGCGGAGGAGGAGTGGTTCCTGACCCCCGACGACGGGGCCGGCTGGCACGGCGTCTTCCACGGGGCCTGCGCCGCGGCGGGGTTCGCCCCGGCGACCGTCCACGAGTTCCTCGGCGGCCGGCTGGAGCTCCAGGAGATGATCGCCGCCGGGCTCGGCATCTCCGTCGTCCAGGCCACCACCCGGCCGCTCGCGGACGTGGTGGTCAAGCCGCTGGCGGGGACGCCGATCTGGGTCCGGCAGCTGCTGGTCTGGCGGCCGGCCGGGGTGGGCGGGGAGGTGGTGGAGACGCTGTTCGGGGCGGCCGCCGCGGCGTACCGGGACCTGATCGCGGCCGCGCCGAGTTTCCAGGCGTGGGCCGCGCGGACGTACCGGTCGTAGCGGCAGCGGGCGGGGGTCCGTGTTATGCCCAGGCCGGGAAATGTCATATGACCTGTGACATTGTTCTGACCTTCCGTCGCTGGCAGGATCATGACGCGTTCCCCCAACGTCTCGGCAGTCCTCCCAGCGCCTCCCCCACAGGAGAAGGACCCCACCAGTGCGCCCACGGATACCCCTCCCCACCCTGCTGGCCGGCCTCGTGGCCGGCTGCTGCGCCGCCGCCACGCTGCTGCCGGCCACGGCGTCAGCCGCCTCCGCCGCCTCGGCCGCCTCCGGTGCTTCCGCCGCTCCCGCCCGGCCCGCGGCCGGTGCTCCGACGGCCGACCCGGGCTCCGTCCAGCCGAAGCCGCTCGGCGCCTTCCTCACCGTCGACCCGGCCGCCCAGGCCCGTGCCGCCGAGGACCTCGCCCCCGTCGCCAAGCCGCTGCCCCCGGCGCTGCTCGGCCAGGTCGTGATGGGCCAGCCGGCCGACACCGTCGTGCAGACCGCGCCGCGCCCGGCCGAGCCGAAGGCGCCCCCGGCCAAGCCGGCCCTCGCCGCCCGCGGCGCCGCCGGAGCGGCCGCCGCGCAGAGCTGCACCCCGGCCGACTTCGGCAGCCGCAGCGGCGCCGACCTGGTCTCCTTCATCGAGGGCTCGACCACGGACTGCGTCAACACGCTGTTCAACGTCACCGGCACCGACGCGGGCGGCATCTTCAAGGAATCGAAGATGCTCACCGTCGCCGACGCCTTCCGGACCATGGCGGCCGGCTACACCGGCGACAACTCGACCGCCATCCTGCAGCTCGTGCTCTTCCAGCGGGCCGGCTGGTTCGTGCAGTCGAACAACGCGGACGCGGTGGGCCCGTACGGCGCGGCCCTGACCAGCGGCTCCAAGGCCGCCCTCGACGCGTTCTTCGCCGCCCCGCACCGCACCGACGTCAGCGACGCCAACGGCGCCGTGCTCAACGAGGTGCTGGTGCTCACCGACAGCGCCAACCTCCAGGGCAGCTACCTGGGCGTCTACAAGCAGGTGCTGACGGCGTACGACAACTCGTACAACGCCTTCCCGAAGATGCTCAAGGCGGTCAACGCGGTGCTCTCCGCGCCGCTGTGGCGGGGCAACTGGAACCCCGACTTCGTCAGCGCGGTCGGCGCCGACCCGAGCATCGGCGCCACCCTCGGCGACTTCGCGCTGAACCACAAGGACCTGCTCGGCACGGCCAACGCCTACCTGGACGTCAACGCGGGCAACGACCTCGGCCGGATGGCCGGCGACGGCCCGGTGGTCGAGGCTGCGGTCAAGGGCAAGGTCAAGGCGGTCCTCGACGGCGCGCAGATCACCGGCGCCACCGGCCCGCTGTACGTCCACACCGCCTACCAGGCCAACAGCTTCGACCCCGGCCAGTGCTCGTACTACGGCATCTGCGACCTGCCGGCGAAGCTGACCGCCGCGGTGCTGCCGAACCAGCTGGTGTGCGACAACCGCACCATCCAGACCGAGGTCCTGTCGCCCGCCGACCTGGCCGCGGTCTGCGCCAGCCTGCGCGGCGAGGACACCTTCTTCCACAAGCTGGTGAAGGACAACGGTCCGATCCCCGGTCAGTACGACAAGGAGCTCACCCTCGCGGTCTTCGCCAACCAGGCGGACTACCTGACCTACTCCTGGGCGATCTTCAACAACTCCACCGACAACGGCGGACAGACCGTCATGGACCCGACCGACCCGAACAACCGGGCCGTGTGCGTGATGTACCAGAAGTCGTGGAACGACGGCTTCACCGCCAACGTGTGGAACCTCAACCACGAGTACACCCACTACCTGGACAACATCTACGACCTCAAGGGCAACTTCTCCACCGAGATCTCCGTCCCGGACATCTGGTGGATCGAGGGCGTCGCCGAGTACGAGTCCTACGCCTACCGCGGCACCACCGACACCCAGGCGATGGCCGAGGCCGCCAAGCACACCTACAAGCTGAGCACCCTCTTCCAGAACACGTACGGCAACTCGGACACCGTGCGCACCTACCCGTGGGGCTACCTGGCCGTCCGGTACATGTTCGAGAAGCACCCGGCGGACATCGACGCCATGCTCGCCCACTTCCGCACCGGCGACTACCAGGGCGGCTACGCGGTCTACAACGGCATCGGCACTCGCTACGACGCCGACTTCGACGCCTGGCTCGACACCTGCGCCGGCGGCGCCTGCCTCGCGGCCGGCCCGACCGCGCTGTTCGGCCAGTCGGTCTCCGGCGCGACCGTCACGCTGACCGACAAGTCCGTCCAGACCGGCGCCGGCCGGCTCACCGCCTGGCACTGGACCTTCGGCGACGGCAGCTCCTCCGACCAGCAGAACCCGACCCACACCTACGCGGCCGCCGGCACCTACACCGTCGCGCTGACCGTCACCGACGACACCGGCAGGACCGCCAGCACCCCGGCCTCCGTCGCCGTGACCACGGGCGGCGGCGGTGGCCCGACCACCCCGCCGGCCTGCACCGACCCGCGCACCGACGCGCTCGGCAAGAACTGCTCGCGCGCCAACCTGTCGGCCACCGCCGGCAACCTGGACTACCTGTACGTCTACCTGCCGGCCGGCACCAGCACCCTGAAGATCACCACCTCCGGGGGCACCGGCACCGCGTACCTGTACTACAGCGACAGCACCTGGGCCTCGCCGAGCGCCTACACCGCCGCCTCCACCAACGCGGGCACCACCCAGAGCATCACGGTGACCAACCCGACGGCGGGCTACCGCTACGTGAGCCTCTACGCGAAGAGCGACTTCAGCGGGGTGACCGTCAGTACCCAGTTCTGATCCGCCCCCTTCCGGCGCGGGCCGGGTCCGTGGCAGCCAGCCGCGGGCCCGGCCGTCCGGCGTTCCGGCGCCTCGGCGGCGGCCCGTCCGGCGTTCCGGTGGCTGCCGTCCGGCGCCACGGTGACGGCCGGGTTGCGCGGGGGCGTGCGGCAGGTGTGCGGGCGGTGTGCGCACGCCCTTGTTGTGCTAGCACTTGAGCGCTAGCTTGAACGGCATGGGTAAGAAGCAGCTGAACGTGCGGGTCGACGCCACGACCGCCGAGATGGCCCGGGAACGGGCGGAGCAGCAGGGGATCTCCATGAACCAGTACATCGAGCGCCTGGTCCAACAGGACATGGGCGAGTCAGGGCGGGCCTTCGTGGACGCGGCCGCGCAGTTCATGAAGGAGTACGAGTCGGCCTTCCTCGCCGAGTTCGGGGAGCCCGGCGACCTCCAGGACGTGCGCCGTTGAAGCTGGAGGTCGACCTCTCGTGGCTGCTCATGACCGCCGAGCAGTACACGCCCGGTGATCCGCAGGTCACCGACTACGGCTCGCTGCTCGCGGCGGTCACCCGCCACCAGGCCGAGATATTCGACATCTCGGTCTACCCCGAACCACAGGACCGCGCCGCCGCGCTGATGCACCAGCTGATCCGGGTGCCGGCACTGGAGAAGACCAACGAACTCTTCGCGACCGCCGTCGCCTACGCCTACCTCGTCGCCAGCGGCTGCACCGTCGCCACCACCGCCCGCGAGGTGCGCAGCCTCTCCCGGGCCATCCGCGAGGGGCGGCTCGGGGTGTCGGGCGTCGCCGAGCGGCTCGCGGCCTGGGTGGTGGACGAGGCGGAGGGGGAGGAGGTCAGCGGGGCGGACGACGAGGACGAGGACGACGACTGACCGGCGCCGTCCCCGGTCCTGTTCCCGTTCCTTCCGGAGCCTTCCGGGCCGGGGCCGGTGGGCGGCCCGTTACGCGGGGGGCTCCTGCCGGGCGGAGGTTTCCTGCCGCGTGGCAGGCGCCTGCCGGGCGGGGGCTCCTACTGGGCGGCGGGCTCCTGCTGGGCGGCGGGCTCCGCGATCAGGGCCGTCGCGAAGGTGCGGAAGCCGGCCCGGCGGTAGATCCGGGCGACGTCCTCGTCGGCGGCGGACAGGAACACCGTCCGCACCCCGTTCGCCCGGGCGTGCTCGACCAGGGCCGCGGTGACCGCCAGGCCCAGCCCGCGACGGCGCGCGGACGGGAGCGTGCCCACCCCGGCCACCTCGGTGACCGGGCCCACCGGGTTGTGCTGGCCCGCGCACAGGACCGTGCCGTCCTCGACGGCCGCGGCCAGCACGGTGGTGCCGGTGGCGATCCGCCGGGCGATCCGCTCCGCCGTGCCGTCGGCCGCCAACGTCGCCGCGCGCTCGGCGAGTTCGGCCGCGCCGGCCGGGCCGACGGCGGTGCCCGGCTCGGCGAAGGCCAGGTGCGGGACGGCGACGGCGGCCGCCAGCTCCGGGGCGTCCGGTGCCAGCACCCGGACCTCCACCCGTTCCGGCAGCTCGGGCGCCGGGGCCGCCTCGTCCTGCGGGCCCAGCACCAGCAGCGGGTGCTCGTGCACCGTCAGGCCCGCAGCCTCGACCGCCGCGCGCAGCTCCGGGTTCTGCTCGGCCACCCACTCGAAGGCCTCCGGCGCGCCCGCCTCCCGCTGCCGCTCCAGCACCCGGCGGACGTCCTCGGCGGTGGCGGCGGGGCCGGTGTGGCCGAGGGTCGGGCGGGCGTAGTAGGGCCAGCCGGCCCCGTCGCGGAGGAACAGGGTCAGCGGCCCGAAGTCCTCGGTGCGGGCGGCGCTGCGGGGCACGGCGTCGTAGTAGCGCTCGATCTCGTCGAGCAGGGGGCGGTCGTGGGCATGATCATCAGGGGTCACGGCGTGCATCCAAGCAGGGGCGGGGGAGGGGCGCCACCGGTTTGTCGGGGCGGGCCGCGGCTCCTCCGGGCTCGGCGCCGCCCGCGCGTCGCCGTTCCGGGGGCCGATTGTTGCCGAACGCTTACCCGCCCGCAGCGATCTTGTGCGGCCGCGGCGTGCATGCTGAAGCCTTTACAGCTCTGCCGAGGGGGACGGCGGACGTCTGCACGAGGCGAGGCAAGGGGGAAGACAGGCCGATGAGGCTCTGCTTTCTGGTGGAGGAACACTACCGGCACGACGGCATGCCGCTCGACGTGGCACGCCAACTCACCGCGTGGGGGCACCGGGTGGACGTGCTGCGCCCCGGGGACTCGCTGCTGGCGATCTCCGAGGAGGTCCGGGCCGGCAGCCACGACGCCTGGGTGCTCAAGACCGTGTCCGGCGGCCCCGGGCTGACCCTGCTGGAGTCGGCCGCTGCCGTCGGCCTCACCACGGTGAACGACGTGCGCTCGATCCGGGGGGTCCGGGACAAGGCGCTCGCCGCGGTCATCGGCCGCACCCGCGGCCTGCCCGTCCCGGTGACGTACGCGGCCGCGCGCTGGGAGCGGCTGGCGGAGATCCCGGCCGCCGAGTACCCGCTGGTGGTCAAGCCCGCCGACGGCAGCTCCGGGCGCGCCGTGCGGCTGGTGCGCAGCCCCGAGCAGCTGCTGGAGGTGGGTCCGGAACTGGCGGGGGAGGGGCTGCTGATCGCGCAGCCGTACGTACCCAACTCCGGGACCGACCTCAAGGTGTACTGCGTCGACGGCGAGCTCTTCGCGACGGAACGTTCCTCCCCGCTGCACCCCGGGCAGGGCGTGCGCGAGCGGCAGGTGCCGCTGCCGGGGAGCGTCGCGCGGATCGTGGCGCAGGTCGGCGAGGTGTTCGGGCTGGACCTGTACGGGGTGGACGTGCTGCTGGGGCCGGACGGGCCGGTGGTGGTGGACGTCAACGACTTCCCGAGCTTCCGGCAGGTGCCGGACGCGGTGGCCCGGGTCGCCCGGGCGGTGCTGCGGCTCGCGCGCAGCGGCACGGCCGTGTCGCTGCCCGCCGGGCCCGCCGAACTGGTGCCGGCGGGCGGCGACCCGTACGGCCAACGGGGCTTCGGTGAGGGGGAGTTGCTGTGAAGGTCGGGCTGATCACCGGCGACCCGGGGCACCCGGTGCTGGCGGCCGCCGCCGAACTGCTGGTGCGCCGGGGGCACGAGGTCGCGGCCGTCCCGCCCGCGGGGCCCGTGGCCGGGCTCGCGGACGTCTACCTGCTCAAGGCCCGTACGCCGCAGGCACTGGCGCTGGCGGGGGAGTTGGAGCGGCGGGGCGCGCCGGTGGTCAACTCGGCGGCGGCCACCGGGCTGTGCCAGGACCGGGTGCGGATGGCCGAGCTCGCCCGCGCCGCCGGGCTGCCCTTCGCGGCCACCGACGCGGTCGGCCTGCTGGGTGAACTCGCCGACCCGGCCTACCCGTTCGTGGTCAAGAGCCGGCACAGCAGGCGGCACGACCTGGTCGCCCGGGTGGACGGGCCGGCCCGGCTGCGCGAACTCGCCGAGCGCTGGCCCGGGGAGCCGGTCGTCACCCAGCCGTTCGTCCCGGGGACCGGCTGGGACCAGAAGCTGTGGGTCGTCGACGGACAGGTGTTCGCGGCCCGGCGGCAGTCCGAACTCGCCACCGGCACGGGGAAGTCGGGGCGGGCGGAGGACTGGGAGCCGTCCGCCGGGCGGGCGGCGCTCGCGCTGCGCGTGGGCGAGGTGTTCGGGCTCGACGTGTACGGGGTCGACCTGCTCGACGGGCCCGCCGAGCCGGTCATCGTGGACGTCAACGCCTTCCCGGGGGTCCGGGGCCGGGCCGGCGCGCCGGAGGCGCTCGTGGCGCTGGCGCTGCGGGTCGGGGCGGAGCGGGGGCGGGGGCGCTCGCTCGCGGGGCTCGGGCTCGGGAGGGACGCGGGGTAGAGCCGACCCGGGCCGATGGCCTGGGGCGTCCGGCCCGCCGGGGTCGTTAGGCTGGCTGGCGCCCCGACCGGCCGGGGCGTACGGCGAGAGAAGACGAAACCTTGCTCCAGGACATCGAGCGCTACCTGGCCTGCCCGCACTGCGCGCAGGCCCTCACCCGGCACGACCGCAGCCTGCGCTGCCCGGCCGGGCACAGCTTCGACCTCGCCAAGCAGGGCTACGTCAGCCTCCTCGCCGGCGACGCCCACACCGGCACCGGGGACACCGCCGAGATGGTCGCGGCCCGCGCGGACTTCCTCGCCGCCGGGCACTACCGGCCGATCGCCGAGGCGCTGGCGGAGGCCGCCGCCGCCGCCGTCGCCGGTGCCTCCGACGGCCTGGTCGCCGACCTCGGCGCCGGCACCGGCCACTACCTGGCGCACGTCCTGGACGCCCTGCCCGGTACGGTCGGCGCGGCCCTGGACATCTCCAAGTTCGCGCTGCGCCGGGCCGCCAAGGCGCACCCCCGGATCGGCGCCGTGGTGTGCGACGCCTGGCGCCCGCTGCCGCTGCGGGACGCCTCGGCCGAGCTGATGCTCAACGTCTTCGCACCGCGCAACGGGCCGGAGATCCGCCGGGTGCTGCGCCCCGGCGGCACCCTGCTGCTGGTCTCGCCGACCGCCCGCCACCTGCGTGAACTCGTCGGCGCGCTGGGGCTGTTGTCGGTGGACGAGGAGAAGCAGCGGCGGATCGACGAGAAGCTCGGGCCGTACCTGGAGCCCGCCGGGCGGCGCGAGGTCGAGTTCACCCTGCGGCTCGGCCCGCAGGACGTGCGCACCGTCGTCGGCATGGGGCCGAGCGCCTGGCACACCGACCCGGAACGGCTCGCCGCCGCGCTCGCGGAACTGCCGGAGCCGGTCGAGGTGACGGCCTCGGTGACGGTGGCCGCGTACCGGCGCTGAGCCCCACGTTGGGATGAATCTGCCGCGCAGGCACGTTTCTGCCGGTCGGCCTGCGGCTAACGTCCGACAGGTGAACCGCGACGCCACCGTGCCCGCAGGGCCGTCCCACCTCCGACCGGGCGCCCCGGGGCCCGACCGGCCGCCCGTGCCGCGACCCACCGTCGAGGAGCTCCGACTCACCTCGTTCAAGTCCTACCGGCGCGCGGTGCTGCCGCTCGCGCCCCTCACCGTGCTGCACGGGCCCGCCGGCGTCGGCAAGTCCAACGCCCTCGACGCGTTGGCCGTGCTGTCCCGGCTCGCCCTCGGCGAGGAGATCGCCGACTCGCTGGACGGACTGCCCGAGCGCACCGGCCCGCTCGCCGCACCCGTCCGCGGCGGCCTCGACGGGTGCGTCCCGCACGGGCGGCACGCGATCAACCTCGGCTGCACCGTCCGCTCGCCGCACGGCCTGATCCGGCTCGACGTGGTGGTCCGCACCGACGGCCCGGTCCGGATCGCCCGGGAGTCGCTCACCCTCGACGGCCGGACCCTGATGGACACCGGCGAGCAGGACGTCCGCAACCGGCGGGTCAACGTCTGCTGGCACAACGACACCCGCCAGGGCGACATCCGGGCACCGTTCCCCAGCGGCACGATGATCACCGCACAGCTGCCGCTGCGGGTCGCGGGCTCCTCGGCCGGGGAGTGCCTCGTCCTCGCCGCCACCGAGGACCTGCTCACCGCGCTGCGCGAGGTCTTCCCGCTGCACCCCGTCCCCGCGCTGATGCGAGGCTGGGCCCGGGCCGACCCACAGGCCCGGCTGCGCAGCAACGCCGCCAACATCTCCGCCGTCGTCGCCCGGCTGAGCAACGAGTGCCCGCGCCGGTACGGGCAGCTGCTGCGCGCCGTGCAGGCCGCCGCTCCGCACCCGCTGCTCGGGCTCACCCTGGCCGAGCGCGAGAGCGCGGGCGTCAAGCGGGTCCTCGCCGTCTTCGACGAGGGCGTCCTCGGACGCACCGGGGCCGACCAGGCCTCCGACGGCATGCTGCGCCACCTCGCCTTCGCCGCGGTGCTGCTGACCGGGGCCGGGGTGCTCGACCTCGACGTGGCCGCCGAGGTGCCCTGGGCGCACCGGCAGCTCACCGTGCTGGCCGAGGACCTGGGGGCGGGGCTCTCCGCCGAGCAGACCGGCACGCTGCTGCGGCTGGCGCGGGAGATGGCGGAGCGCAGCCAGCTGCGGGTGGTCGCGGCCCTGCAGGAGCCGGCGGCGGCGCGGGAGGTGCTGGGTTGCGGGCCCGGGGGCGGGGTGGTGCTGGTCGAGTGCCGGCGGGACCCGGACTCGGGGTTCACGGTGCTGCGGCCGGAGACGGCGCGGGTGCCGCTCCAGGGCGGGCGCGGGGAGGCGGCCGGGGGCGCGGCTGGTGCGGTGGACGGGGAGGCGGCCGGGGAAGCGGTCGGCTTGGAGGCGGAAGCGGGCGGGGGCGGGTCGGAGGAGCCGGCGGGGGCGGCCGGATTCGCGGGGGGCGGCGGGGTGTCCTCGGTGGGCGGTGGGGCGGCGGGCCGGGATGCGGTAGACCTGGAGGGGTGAGCGAACGAGTGACGGGGCCGGCAGAGCCCACGGTGGATGTCCTGCGGCGGCGGTTGGTGGACTTCGCGTCGGCCCGGCGGTGGGAGCCCTTCCACACCCCGAAGAACCTGGCGGCGGCGCTGAGCGTGGAGGCGGGGGAGCTGCTGGAGATCTTCCAGTGGCTGACGCCTGAGCAGGCGGCCGCGGTGATGTCCGACCCGGAGCGCGCGCACCGGGTGCACGACGAGGTCGCGGACGTGCTGGCGTACCTGCTGCAGTTCTGCACGGCGGTCGGGGTGGATCCGCTGGAGGCCCTGGCGGCCAAGATCGAGCGGAACGAGCTCCGCTTCCCGGTGCCGACGGACGCGGGCGCCGCCGGCCAGGACGCGTCCGACGCCGACCAGGGGGCGGGCGGTGCCGACCCAGGGGCGGTCGAGGCCGCCGGGAGTGTGGCCCGCGCGCCCGAGAGGGCGACCTCCGTCAACCCGGACGTGGACGACCAACCCGTGTGAGGGACGAAAGTTATCCACAACCCCGGACTTGTCCACAGCTTCTGACAACGTGGATGCGCGCTCGCGCACTTCCTCGCACGCTTTCGCCGTGACCAGCCGTCACCACGCGGACCGCCCCTCCCGGCGGCCCGGGTCGACGGCGACAGCGAGCGGGAGGAGCGGTGGCCATGGAGGCGCTGCGACTGATCAAGACGGCCCGGTACGCCCTGGCCGAGGCCAGGCACGTACCGGACGTGCTGGCCGAGGCGCGGCAGGCCGCGCTGCTCACCGAGGCGGTGGGCGCCAGGCTGGCGGAGTCGGAGGACGAGGATCTCACCGGGCTGGGGCAGCAGCTGTCCGAGGCCGGGGCGCACGCGGCGGTCTGCCTGGACCGCTCCGTCGTCCGGGCCGCCCTGGTGAGCGGCGGCCGGGCCGCGCGGCTCACCGACCTGGGGGACTTGGCGCCGGCCCTGGGGGCGCTGGACGGGCTGCTCCAGGAGGTCGGCGAGACGCTGGTGGTGCTGGCCTGCGGGGCGGACACCGAGAGCCTCTACTGGACGTGCATCGACGGTGTGGACGCGGTCTCGGAGTGCAAGGACCTGACGGTACGGCTGCGTGCGGCGGCGCTCCGGGCCGGGGCGGCGGAGCCCGCCGCGCTCGGCGGTGCGGAGCGGGAACGCGAGCGGGCGGGTGGCGGGGCGCCGTTACTGGTGGTCCGGCTCGGCCCTCCGGGCGAGACCGGTCCGCCGGGCGGTGACGGTGGCGGTGCGGCGAGCGGCAGCCCGCCCTCCGGCGGCGGCCCGCCCGGTGCGGGCGGGCCGGCCGAGGAGGACCGGGTGGTCGGCTACCGGGCGCCCGGTGCGTCCGAGGCCTCGGACGCACCGGAGGTGTCCGTGCCGGTCGGATAGGCGGTGGAGTCGGCGCCCCCGGGGACGGAGCCCTGGAGTTCGGCGAGGTCCGCGCTGACGGAGGCGAGCAGTTCCTGCATCTGCTCCAGCAGGCTCTTGGGGGTGGCGGGTCCGGCCGAGGTGCCGTCGGCCGAGCCCGTCGGGCTGCTCGGGAACTGCGGCGTGGCAGATGGTTCGGACATTGCGGGACCTCTTCGGATCGGTGGTGCGGTGTAGGGCGGCCGACGGTGGCTCGGACCGCACGGCGGGAGGCGGCAGTGCCCGCTACCGGGGCACCCACCCCCGCCGTAGCACCCAACGAACCGGTCCGGATGCCGTCACCCGGACACCACCCGATGCGGTCCAACTCCGCTGTGCGGTAAGCCTCCCGGGTGAGCCGGGGTTGCCGTCGCGGCGCCGCCTCGGCTAGGCGCGGCGCGGCCCGGGGAGCCTGAGCGGCGCGGACGGTGCGGGTGGACCGGGCGGCGCGGAGCGGGGGCGTGAGCGGCGATGCGGAGCGCGGCGCGGTCGAGCGCGCCCGGAAAGGAGCCGGGGATGATTCGGAGACGAGCAGGAGACGAACCGGAGACTGGCCGGGGGAGAACCCACCCCTTGCCACTCTCAACGTATAGCGCATGGGGGGTCTTGCGGCAAGGCCCCCGTGGTGGCGCACAATCGCAGGCCTCAGATCGGAGCTGATGCCATGAACAGCCGCACCACCAGCGCGTTCGACCTGCCCGCCCGCCTCGTCGCCAAGGCCGACCCGGCGCTGATCGGTGAGGACGAGCGGCACTTCGCGGCCGTCGCGGAGAGCCTGGAGCAGTCGATCGCGGAGCTGTCCGACCGCCTCGACGCGCTGCGCCGCGCGCCGGGCGGCCTCGGCCGGGAGGCGATGGACCGGGACATCGAGGTGCACAAGCTGACCGGTCGGCTGCGCGCCCTGCGCCGCTTCGGCCTGGACCTGTGCCTCGGGCGGGTCGTCCACGCGGACGACCCGGAGCCGGTGTACATCGGGCGGCTCGGCCTCACCGACAGTGGGGGGCGCCGACTGCTGGTCGACTGGCGCTCGCCCGCGGCCGAGCCGTTCTTCGGGGCCACCCACGCCGACCCGATGGGCCTGGTGAGCCGGCGCCGGTACCGCTGGACCGGCGGCCGGATCGGCGACTACTGGGACGAGGTGTTCAGCGCCGAGGCCCTGGAGGGGCACGCCGCGCTGGACGACCAGTCCGCGTTCATCGCGAGCCTGGGCGGCAACCGGTCGGCCCGGATGCGGGACGTGCTGGCCACCATCCAGGCCGACCAGGACGCGATCATCCGGGCGGGGTCCCGGGGCGCCCTGGTGGTGGACGGCGGCCCGGGCACCGGGAAGACGGTCGTCGCGCTGCACCGCTCCGCGTACCTGCTCTACTCCGACCCCCGGCTCGGCCACCGGCGCGGCGGCGTGCTGTTCGTCGGCCCGCACCAGCCCTACCTGGCCTACGTCGCCGACGTCCTGCCCAGCCTCGGTGAGGAGGGGGTGCGCACCTGCACCGTGCGGGACCTCGTCGCCGAGGGGGCGAAGGCCGGGTCCGAGAGCGACCCCGAGACGGCCCGTCTGAAGTCCTCGGCCGACATGGTGGGGGCGATCGAGAAGGCCGTCCGGTTCTACGAGGAGCCGCCCGCCGAGGGGATGGAGGTCACCACCCACTGGGCCGACCTCTGGCTGAGCGCCGAGGACTGGTCCGACGCGTTCGACGCGCCGGACCCGGGCACCCCGCACAACGAGGCCCGCGAGCAGATCTGGGAGGAGCTGGCCACGATCCTGATGGACAAGCTGGACGAGGACGCGGGGGCCTCGCCCGAGCTGTTCGGCCGGTCGCTGCGGCAGGACCGGGAGCTGGCCGAGACGCTCAACCGGGCCTGGCCGCTGATCGACGCGGCCGACCTGGTCGGCGACCTCTGGTCGGTGCCCGCCTACCTGCGGATGTGCGCGCCCTGGCTCGCCCCCGAGGAGGTCCGCAGGCTCCAGCGCAAGGACGCGCCCCAGGCCTGGACGGTGTCCGACCTGCCGCTGCTGGACGCGGCCCGGCAGCGGCTCGGCGATCCGGAGGCGGACCGGCGCCGGCGCCGTCGGGAGGCCGCGGCCGCCGCCGAGCGCGCGCGGATGGCCGACGTCATCGGCGACCTGCTGCAGGCCGACGACGACGGCGAGGGCGCGGTGACGATGCTGCGCGGGCGCGACCTCCAGGACACCCTGGTCGACGAGACGGCCCTGCCCGGTGCCGACCCGGAGCCGCTCGCCGGGCCGTTCGCACACATCGTGGTGGACGAGGCCCAGGAGCTGACCGACGCGGAGTGGCAGATGCTGCTGCTGCGCTGCCCGTCCCGGAGCTTCACCATCGTCGGGGACCGGGCGCAGGCCAGGCACGGGTTCACGGAGTCCTGGCAGGAGCGGCTGGAGCGGATCGGGCTCGACCGGAGCACGGTGGCCTCGCTGAGCATCAACTACCGGACGCCGGAGGAGGTCATGGCCGAGGCCGAGCCCGCGATCCGGGCCGCGCTGCCGGACGCCAACGTGCCGACCTCCGTCCGCAGCAGCGGCATCCCGGTTGTGCACGGGTGGGTGGCGGAGCTGGACGCCGTCCTGGACGGCTGGCTCGCCGAGCACGCCGAGGGGGTCGCCTGTGTGATCGGCGCCCCCGGCTTCGAGGCGCGGCCGCGGGTCCGGTCGCTGACCCCGGAGCTGTCCAAGGGGCTGGAGTTCGACCTGGTCGTGCTGGTCGACCCGGAGGCGTTCGGCGGGGGTGTCGAGGGGGCGGTCGACCGCTACGTCGCGATGACCAGGGCCACCCAGCGGCTGGTGGTCCTCAGGAGCGTGTGAAGCGTCAAGCGTCGGAAGAGACGGCGAAGAGACGGCGAAGGGAGCGGGGTGCGGACGGAGGGAGCGGAGGGGCTGGAACGCGCGTCGCCCGGTCGGGTGACGCAGGTGTCGGGTGACGGCGTCGGGAGGCCAGACTGGGGCGATGGACGAGGAGGAACCGCTGGCGTCGTGGGCGGCCAGGCGGGAGCAACGGCTGCGGCCGGTCGGGCAGTTGCGGGTCGTACGGCTCACGGTCGGGCGGCAGCGGGGCGCCCATGTGCTGCCGGGCGAACCGAGGCTGATCGTGCGCTGGGACGGCTACCAGTGGCTGCCGGAGACGGTGGCCGAGGACTACGCCACCGCCCAGCGGATCCTGTACGGGGCCGAGGGCGCGGGAGCGCCGCGGCCCGGGCGCCAGGCGCGGCGGCCGGGGAAGGCACCGGGGCGCCACCGCAAGCCCTGAGGCCCGCGCGGGCCCGGGCCGCGACCCGGATGCCGGGCCGTAACGGGACCCCGGGCGGTAACCGGCCCCCGAGAAGTGACCGGCCCCCGAGAAGTGACCGGCCCCCGAGAAGCGGGCGGGGTCCGGCGCCACCCGGGCGCCGGACCCCAACGACCTCCGACCGAAGGTCAGTTGTGGGCGTGCAGGTCGGCGTTCAGGCCGCCCCAGGAGCCGGAGCGGGCGATGACCTCGACCGCGCCGCTCTGCGAGTTGCGACGGAACAGCAGGTTGTCCTGGCCGGACAGCTCGACGGCCTTGGCCACCGTGCCGTCCGGGGTGGTGACCCGGGTGCCGGCGGTCACGTACAGGCCGGCCTCGACCACGCAGTCGCTGCCGAGCGAGATGCCGATGCCCGCGTTGGCGCCGAGCAGGCAGCGCTCGCCGACCGAGACGACCTGCTTGCCGCCGCCGGACAGGGTGCCCATGATCGAGGCGCCGCCGCCGATGTCGCTGTGGTCGCCGACGACGACGCCCGCGCTGATCCGGCCCTCGACCATGGAGGTGCCCAGCGTGCCGGCGTTGAAGTTGACGAAGCCCTCGTGCATCACGGTGGTGCCGACGGCCAGGTGGGCGCCGAGCCGGACGCGGTCGGCGTGGGCGATGCGCACACCGGTCGGGGCGACGTAGTCGGTCATCCGCGGGAACTTGTCGATCCCGTAGACGGCCAGCTGGCCGCCCTGGGCGCGCACGGCGAGCCGGGCCTGCTCGACCTTGTCCACCGGGACGGGGCCGATGCTGGTCCAGGCGACGTTGGCCAGCAGGCCGAAGACGCCGTCCAGGTTCTGGCCGTGCGGCTTGACCAGGCGGTGGCTGAGCAGGTGCAGGCGCAGGTACACGTCGTGGGTGTCGAGCGGCTTCTCGTCCAGCGAGGCGATGGTGGTGCGCACGGCGACCACCTCGACGCCGCGGCGGGCGTCGACGCGCAGCGCCTCGGCCGCGCCGGCGCCGAGCTCGGCCTCGGCCTGCTCGGCGGTCAGACGGACGGTGCCGGCCGGGCCGGGCTCGGCGGCCAGCACGGGGGCGGGGAACCAGGTGTCGAGGACGGTGCCGTCGGCGGCGATGGTGGCCAGACCGGTGGCCACGGCGCCGTTCGCCGGGGAGGTGGATTCGAGCGAGGTGGATTCAGCAGTCACACCGTGCACGTTAACCAATGCGGGGCCCCGGTGCCGAACACGCCCACCGGGCGGACGCGCCCGGCGAACGCGCCGGTCGGCGGCCCGCGGGGCGGGAAAACCCGGTGCCCGGCGTTCGGGCGCTGGGCAATACTTCAGCGGGTGTTCATGTCGATCTCCACCACCGGCAGCGCCGAGGACCCGGCCACGGACCTCGGGTTCCTGCTGCACAAGCACCCCGACAAGGTCCAGCGGTTCACCACGTCGCACGGTGAGGCCCACGTCTTCTACCCCGAGGCGGGGGACGAGGTCTGCACGGCGGCGCTGCTGCTGGACGTCGACCCGATCGCGCTGGTCCGCAAGGGCCGGGGCGACGGCAGGGGGCGCGGCGGCTCGCCCGACTTCGCGCTCGCCCAGTACGTCAACGACCGCCCGTACGCCGCCTCCTCGCTGCTCGCGGTGGCGCTGCGGACGGTGTTCCGGTCCGCGATGAAGGGCGACTGCCCGGCCCGGCCCGAACTGCCCGGGCGGGCCCGCTCGCTGCGGATCGAGCTGCCCGCCGTGCCCGCGAACGGTGCGGGTGGTGCGGGCGGGGGCGGCGGCCCGGCCCTGGTGGTCCGGCTGTTCGAGCCGCTGGGCTGGCGGGTCGAGGCGACGGCGGTCCCGCTGGACGAGTCGTTCCCCGAGTGGGGCGAGTCCCGCTACGTCCGGATCGCGCTCTCCTCCGGGACGGTCCGGCTCGCCGACGCGCTCCAGCAGCTGTACGTGCTGCTGCCGGTGCTGGACGGCGCCAAGCACTACTGGGTCGCCCCGGACGAGGTGGACAAGCTGCTCGCGGCCGGTCAGGGCTGGCTGGCGGCCCACCCCGAGCGCGCCCTGATCACCCGCCGCTACCTGGCCCGGCGCTGGTCGCTGACCCGCGCCGCGATGGAGCGCCTGGAGCTGGCCCGGCTGGCGGAGGCCGACGACCGCGAGGTCGAGGAGATCGACAACGCGGTCGACGACCGGTCCGAGGAGGAGGTGCGGGACGAGCCGGAGCCCCGGCGGCCCTCGCTCGCCGAGCAGCGCCGCACCGCGATCCTCGCCGCGCTGCGCGAGACCGGTGCCGCCCGCGTCGCCGATCTCGGCTGCGGCCAGGGCGAGTTGATCGGAGAACTGCTCAAGGACGCCCGGTTCACCGGAATCCTCGGCGTGGACGTCTCCGCCCGGGCGCTGCGGTCGGCGGGGCGCAGGCTGGGCCTGGAGCGGATGCCGGAGCGTCAGGCGGCCCGGGTGACGCTGGCGCAGGGAGCGCTCACCTACACCGACGCCCGGCTCAAGGGCTTCGACGCGGCGGTGCTGTGCGAGGTGATCGAGCACCTGGACCTGCCGCGGCTGCCCGCGCTGGAGTACGCGGTGTTCGGCGCCGCCCGGCCGAGGGCGGTCGTGGTCACCACGCCGAACGCGGAGTACAACGTCCGCTGGGAGAGCCAGCCGGCGGGCGCCGTCCGGCACGCCGACCACCGCTTCGAGTGGTCCCGGGCCGAGTTCCGCGCCTGGGCCGGGAAGGTCGCGGCCGCGTACGGCTACACCGTGGAGCTGCGCCCGGTCGGCCCGGAGGACGAGGAGGTCGGCGCCCCGACCCAGCTGGCCCTGTTCACCACGACGCCGACGCCCGTGACCACCACGACCCCGGGATCCACCACGACCCCGGCACCCACCGCGACCACCGTGCCCATCACGACCGCGACGCCCGAAGGAGGCGAGCCCCGATGACCGATGACCCGACCGACACCCCCGGCGAGAGCCGGGACCAGGACCGCGCGGAGAGCACCGCCCCCCGCCGCCTCCCCGTCACCGACGTCTCCCTCGTCGTCCTGGTCGGCACCAGCGGCGCGGGCAAGTCCACCTTCGCCCGCCGCCACTTCCTGCCCACCCAGGTGGTCTCCTCCGACTTCTGCCGCGGCCTGGTCGCCGACGACGAGAACGACCAGTCCGCCTCCGCCGAGGCCTTCGACGTCCTGTACTACATCGTCGGCAAGCGCCTGGCGGCCGGCCGGCTGACCGTCGTGGACGCCACCAACGTCCAGCCCGAGGCCCGCCGCCGGCTGGTCGAGATCGCCCGCGAGCACGACGTGCTGCCGATCGCGATCGTCCTGGACGTCCCGCCGGGGGTGTGCGCCGAGCGCAACCGCTCCCGCCCGGACCGGCAGCTGCCGGCCCATGTGGTCCCCCGCCAGCACCGGGAGCTGCGCCGCTCCCTCCGGGGGCTGGAGCGCGAGGGCTTCCGCAAGGTGCACGTCCTGCGCGGCGAGGCCGAGGTGGCGGCCGCCGGGATCGAGCTGGAGAAGCGCTACAACGACCTGCGCCACCTCACCGGCCCGTTCGACATCGTCGGCGACATCCACGGCTGCCGCTCCGAGCTGGAGACCCTGCTGACCCGGCTCGGCTACACCCTGACCCGGGACGCCGGGGGCCGCCCGGTGGACGCCGCGCACCCGGCGGGCCGCACCGCCGTCTTCGTCGGCGACCTGGTCGACCGCGGCCCCGACACCCCGGGCGTGCTGCGCCTGGTGATGGGCATGGTGGCGGCCGGCCACGCGCTCTGCGTGCCGGGCAACCACGAGAACAAGCTCGGCCGGGCGATGGACGGCAAGAAGGTCAACGTCGCCTACGGCCTCCAGGAGTCGCTGGACCAGCTGGCGGGGGAGAGCGAGGAGTTCCGGGCCGAGGTCCGAGCGTTCATGCGCGGCCTGGTCAGCCACTACCTGCTGGACGGCGGCGCCCTGGTGGTCTGCCACGCAGGCCTGCCGGAGCGGTACCACGGCCGCAACTCCGGCCGGGTCCGCTCGCACGCGCTGTACGGGGAGACCACCGGCGAGACCGACGAGTACGGCCTGCCGGTGCGCTACCCGTGGGCGGAGGAGTACCGGGGCCGGGCGCTGGTGGTCTACGGCCACACCCCGGTGCCGGCCGCGAGCTTCGTCAACAACACCGTCTGCCTGGACACCGGCTGCGTCTTCGGCGGCAGCCTGACCGCGCTGCGCTATCCGGAGCGCGAGCTGGTGGGCGTCGAGGCCGAGCGCGAGTGGTACGCCCCGGTGCGCCCGCTGATCACCGACGCGCCGGGCGCCCGCGAGGGCCGTCCGCTGGACCTCGGCGACGTGGCCGGGCGCCGGACCGTCGAGACCGGGCTGCACGGGCGGGTGGCCGTCCGGGAGGAGAACGCGGCCGCCGCGCTGGAGGTGATGAGCCGCTTCGCGCTGGACCCGCGGCTGCTCGCCTACCTGCCGCCGACCATGGCACCGAGCGCCACGTCCCGCCGGGACGGCTACCTGGAGCACCCGGAGGAGGCCTTCCTCGGCTACCGGGCGGACGGCGTGCGGCACCTGGTCTGCGAGGAGAAGCACATGGGCTCGCGCGCGGTGCTGCTGGTGGCCCGGGACGGGGCCGCGCTGGAGCGCCGTTTCGGCGTGGCCGGCCCCGGCGCGATCTGGACCCGGACCGGCCGCGCCTTCCTCGCCGACGAGGAGTTGACCGGCGCCGTGCTCGACCGGGTCCGGGCGGCCGCCGAGCGCGCCGGGCTGTTCGAGGAGCTGGCCACCGACTGGCTGCTGCTGGATGCCGAGCTGATGCCCTGGTCGCTGAAGGCGGTGGAGCTGCTGCGCCGCCAGTACGCGGCGGTCGGCGCGGCGGCGGGCGCCGCCCTGCCGGAGGTGCTGTCCGCGCTGGAGCGGGCGGCCGGGCGCGGCCTGGACCTGGCCCGGCTGACCGACCGCCAGCGGCAGCGCGCGGCCGACGCGCGGGCGTTCACCGAGGCGTACCGGCGCTACTGCTGGCCGACCGAGGGCCTGTCGGGCATCCGGCTCGCGCCGTTCCAGCTGCTCGCGGCCGAGGGGGCGAACCTCGCGGTGCGCCCGCACGACGAACACCTGGCCTGGATCGACCGCCTGGCCGCCGCCGACGAGACCGACGGGATCGACGGGACCGACACCGCCGGCCCGGCCGAGGGGACCGGCACGGAGGACCCGGAGCGCCGCGAGGGGCCCCTGCTCCAGCGCACCCGCCGGATCCTGGTGGACACCGAGGACGAGGCCTCGATGGCCGCCGCCACCGCCTGGTGGGAGGAGCTGACCGAGGCGGGAGGCGAGGGCATGGTGGTCAAGCCGCTGGTCTCGCCGGTGCGCACGGCGCGCGGCAAGGGCCGGCCGGGCGGCCTGGTGCAGCCCGGGGTGAAGGTGCGCGGCCGGGAGTACCTGCGGATCGTCTACGGACCGGACTACACCGAGCACCTCGACCGGCTGCGCCTGCGCGCGCTGGGCCACAAGCGCTCGCTGGCGCTGCGCGAGTACGCGCTGGGCCTGGAGGCGCTGGACCGGCTGGCGGCGGGGGAGCCGCTGTGGCGGGTGCACGAGCCGGTCTTCGCGGTGCTCGCGCTGGAGTCGGAGCCGGTCGACCCGCGGCTGTGACGGAGGCGGAGGCGGAGGCGGAGGAGGGGAGCCCACGGAGCCCACGAGGAGGGGGCCCACGGAACCGACGGAGCCCCCGTGGGCTCCCCTCCTCCGCCCAGCCTCCGTATATAAATTCCGAGTATCGTATAGACTTGCCGCTTTCCGTAGTCCGTCAGTCCCGTCACCCCAGGAGCCCGGCATGGCCTTCAACCTCCGGAACAGGCACTTCCTCAAGGAGCTCGACTTCACGCCCCAGGAGTTCCGCTTCCTGGTGGACCTCGCCGCCACGCTCAAGGCGGCGAAGTACGCGGGCACCGAGCAGCCCCGGCTGCGCGGCAAGAACATCGCGCTGATCTTCGAGAAGACCTCCACCCGCACCCGCTGCGCCTTCGAGGTCGCCGCCCACGACCAGGGCGCCACCACCACCTACCTGGACCCGGCGGGCTCGCAGATCGGCCACAAGGAGTCCGTCAAGGACACCGCCCGGGTGCTCGGCCGGATGTTCGACGGCATCGAGTACCGCGGCCACGGCCAGGAGATCGTCGAGGAGCTGGCCGAGTTCGCCGGCGTCCCGGTCTGGAACGGCCTGACCGACGAGTGGCACCCCACCCAGATGCTGGCCGACGTGCTCACCGTCACCGAGCACACCGCCAAGCCGCTCCCGGAGGTCGCGCTCGCCTACCTCGGCGACGCCCGCTCCAACATGGGCAACTCGCTGCTGATCACCGGTGCCCTGCTCGGCATGGACATCCGGATCGTCGCCCCGCGCGCGCTCTGGCCGACCGAGGAGGTGCAGGAGTCGGCGAAGGCCCTGGCCGGGACGACCGGCGCCCGGATCACCCTGACCGAGGACGTGGCCGAGGGCGTGGCCGGCGCCGACTTCCTCTACACCGACGTCTGGGTCTCGATGGGCGAGCCCAAGGAGGTCTGGGCCGAGCGGATCGAGCTGCTCAAGCCGTACCAGGTCTCCATGGACACCGTCCGGGCCACCGGCAACCCGGACGTGAAGTTCCTGCACTGCCTGCCGGCCTTCCACGACCTCGGCACGGCGGTCGGGCGGCAGATGCACGAGGCGACCGGCATGACCGAGCTGGAGTGCACCGACGAGCTGTTCGAGTCGGCCCACTCCATCGTGTTCGACCAGGCCGAGAACCGGCTGCACACCATCAAGGCGGTGCTGGTCGCCACCCTCGGCTCCTGAGGCACCGGCTCCTGGGTGCCCGCTCATGAGTGCCCGCTCTTGGGCGCCCGCCCCGGCGGCCGCGCGGCTCAGCCGTCCAGCCTCACGCAGGCCACCCGGTCGCCCGCCGCGTGCGGGCCGGCCGGGGTGCCCGCGTGCAGCACCAGCGAGCGCGCCTCGCCCGGTCGCGGCTGCCAGCCCACCACGGTGGTGGCGCTGCCCCGGCCCCGCCCGTCGGTGCGCAGCGCCAGCCGCAGCTCGTTGCGCTCGTTGGCGTACGCCGGGTCGGTGGACGGCTGCACCGGGTCGACGTCGTCCTGGTAGTGCGGCCCCGAGGAGGCCGGGTCGGCCCCGCAGCGGCCGGTGTGCAGGTGTGCGGGGAACTCGTGGTCGGGGGCGAGTCCGGAGGCCTTCAGGGTGAGCACCGTCCGCCCGGGTGCCGAGCGGTCGGTGACGATCCGGACGTGGGCGCCGTACGGCACCAGGTCGCTCGCGTAGCTGATCGCCGCCGGGGGGACGAAGGCGGTGGCCGGGTCGAAGTCGGCCTCGACGACCGAGACCGGTGAGGCGGCGGGGGCGAGCAGGGCCAGCGGCAGCAGGGCGGCGGCGAGCGGAGCGGTCATCGGTCGGGCCTTCCGGGGGCGGGGCGACGGGTCCCCCTGCTAACGGCGCCCCGGCCCGGAGGACACCGCTCCGGGCTCCCGGGACCCCGGCACGTCAGGCGGACGGCCCGCGCCGGACCCCGACCGGACCCCGCACCGGACCCCGTGCGGGCGAGCCGCCACACCCGCCCGGGCCCGGGCGCGGGGGTGAACCGGGTCCGGACGCGAACCGGGCGCGAACAGAGGGGAAAGAGTGCGGACGGCCCCGCCAGCCGACGCCGCCCCCTCGCCGACCGGCGGTTCCGGTGGTGAGCTAGTGGTGGTGCCGCTGGCGGCGGCCGCCGTCGTGGCCGGTGCGGTCCGGCCGAAGAGGCCGGAGCGCGAGCGGTGCGGCCCGGACGATCGGTGTGCCGAGGCATGCACTATGGTTTATCTCGACATCGAGATAACTGCCGCCTAGGATATATCTCGACATCAAGATACTTGCCGAGAGGCGCTCGCCGGCGATGCGGGCAAGGCAAGCCTAAGTAAGGCTGACCTTACCACCGCGTGACGGCCGGATACCGCACGAAGCACCCAGAAGGAGTCAGTCGTGTCCGCGAACAGCTTCGACGCCCGCAGCTCGCTGCAGGTGGGCGACGAGTCGTACGAGATCTTCAAGCTCTCCGCCGTCGAGGGTTCCGCTCGGCTGCCGTACAGCCTCAAGGTGCTGCTGGAGAACCTGCTCCGCACGGAGGACGGCGCGAACATCACCGCCGACCACATCCGCGCCCTCGGCAACTGGGACGAGAACGCCCAGCCGAGCCAGGAGATCCAGTTCACCCCGGCCCGCGTGATCATGCAGGACTTCACCGGTGTGCCGTGCGTGGTCGACCTCGCCACCATGCGTGAGGCCGTCAAGGAGCTGGGCGGCGACCCGGCCAAGATCAACCCGCTGGCCCCGGCCGAGCTGGTCATCGACCACTCGGTCATCGCCGACAAGTTCGGCACCAAGGACGCGTTCACCCAGAACGTCGAGATCGAGTACGGCCGCAACAAGGAGCGCTACCAGTTCCTGCGCTGGGGCCAGACCGCCTTCGACGAGTTCAAGGTCGTCCCGCCGGGCACCGGCATCGTCCACCAGGTGAACATCGAGCACCTGGCCCGCACCGTCATGGTCCGCGGCGGCCAGGCCTACCCGGACACCTGCGTCGGCACCGACTCGCACACCACCATGGTCAACGGCCTGGGAGTGCTGGGCTGGGGCGTCGGCGGCATCGAGGCCGAGGCCGCGATGCTCGGCCAGCCGGTCTCCATGCTGATCCCGCGCGTCGTCGGCTTCAAGCTGACCGGCGAGCTGCCGGCCGGCACCACCGCCACCGACCTGGTGCTCACCATCACCGAGATGCTGCGCAAGCACGGTGTGGTCGGCAAGTTCGTCGAGTTCTACGGCGACGGCATCGGCTCCATCCCGCTGGCCAACCGCGCCACCATCGGCAACATGTCGCCGGAGTTCGGCTCGACCTGCGCGATCTTCCCGATCGACGCCGAGACCATCAACTACCTGAAGCTCACCGGCCGCGACGAGCAGCAGCTCGCCCTGGTCGAGGCGTACGCCAAGGAGCAGGGTCTCTGGCACAACCCGTCGCACGAGCCGGTCTACTCCGAGTACCTCGAGCTGGACGTCTCCACCGTCGTCCCGTCGATCTCCGGCCCGAAGCGCCCGCAGGACCGCGTGATCCTGGCCGAGGCCGCCGAGCGGTTCGCCGAGGCGCTGCCGACCTACTCCGCCGAGGCCTCGAAGCCGACCGCCGTCACCGCCCCCGACGGCTCGTCCTACGAGATCGACAACGGCGCGGTCGTGATCGCCTCGATCACCTCCTGCACCAACACCTCCAACCCCTCCGTCATGCTGGGCGCCGCCCTGCTGGCGAAGAAGGCCGTGGAGAAGGGCCTGCACGTCAAGCCCTGGGTCAAGACCACCCTGGCGCCGGGCTCCAAGGTCGTCATGGACTACTACGAGAAGGCCGGCCTGCTCCCGTACATGGAGAAGCTGGGCTTCAACCTGGTCGGCTACGGCTGCGTCACCTGCATCGGCAACTCGGGCCCGCTGCCCGAGGAGGTCTCGGCCGCCGTCAACGAGGCCGACCTCGCGGTCGTGTCGGTGCTCTCCGGCAACCGCAACTTCGAGGGCCGGATCAACCCGGACGTCAAGATGAACTACCTGGCCTCCCCGCCGCTGGTGGTCGCCTACGCCCTCGCCGGCAACATGAACATCGACATCACCCGGGACGCCCTGGGCCAGGACGCCGACGGCAACGACGTGTTCCTCGCCGACATCTGGCCGTCGGAGCAGGAGGTCGCCGACACCGTCGCCGGCTCCATCGACGAGGCCATGTTCGACAAGGGCTACCAGGACGTCTTCGCCGGCGACCACCGCTGGCAGTCGCTCCCGGTCCCGACCGGCAACACCTTCGAGTGGGACGCCGAGTCCACCTACGTCCGCAAGCCCCCGTACTTCGAGGGCATGGCCAAGACCCCGAGCCCGGTGACCGACATCGCCGGCGCCCGCGTCCTGGCCAAGCTGGGCGACTCGGTCACCACCGACCACATCTCCCCGGCCGGCAACATCAAGCCGGGCACCCCGGCGGCGCAGTACCTGACCGCCAACGGTGTCGAGAAGCGCGACTTCAACTCCTACGGTTCCCGTCGTGGCAACCACGAGGTGATGATCCGCGGCACCTTCGCCAACATCCGCCTGCGCAACCAGATCGCGCCGGGCACCGAGGGCGGCTACACCCGCGACTTCACCCAGGCCGACGCGCCGGTGTCGTTCATCTACGACGCCTCGCAGAACTACCAGGCCGCCGGCGTCCCGCTGGTCGTCCTGGCCGGCAAGGAGTACGGCTCCGGCTCGTCCCGCGACTGGGCCGCCAAGGGCACCGCGCTGCTGGGCGTCAAGGCCGTCATCGCCGAGTCGTACGAGCGCATCCACCGCTCGAACCTGATCGGCATGGGCGTCCTGCCGCTGCAGTTCCCGGAGGGCGAGAACGCCGAGTCCCTCGGCCTGACCGGCGAGGAGACCTTCTCCTTCACCGGCGTGACCGAGCTCAACGAGGGCCGCACCCCGAAGACCGTCAAGGTCAAGGCCGGTGACAAGGAGTTCGACGCGGTCGTCCGCATCGACACCCCCGGTGAGGCGGACTACTACCGCAACGGCGGCATCCTGCAGTACGTGCTGCGCTCGCTGATCGGCTGAGCATGAGCCTCTGAGGGGGCCGGACCGCATCCCGCGGTCCGGCCTCCTCTTTTTTGCGACGGCTTCTCGCACCAGCTTTTTGCATACTGCGCCGGTTGCGGTCGCCCCCTTGTGCGGTGAACGGCGGATGGACTAAACCTCTGTGCCATCTGGTCCAGACCATTTGACGCCGCTTCAGAGAACAGGTCCGGTATGCCCACTCGCGCCTCAGCCCTGCTCGCCGCCGCCACCGTCGCCGCGCTGCTCGCCGCCCCCGCCACCGCCAACGCCGCCGACGGACGGCACGGCCCGAAGCTGAAGGGCCAACGGGTCGGCTACTTCACCCAGTGGGGCGCCGACAGCTCCGCGAAGAGGGTCCAGGAGTCCGGCCAGGCGGCCAGGCTCACCGTCATCAACTACGCCTTCGGCAACGTCTCCGCCGAGGGCACCTGCTTCGAGAGCAACGAGGCCGGCCAGGGCGACGCCCGCAACGACTACCAGCGCTCCTTCTCCGCCGCCGAGTCGGTGGACGGCGTGGCCGACGCCCCGGGCCAGAAGCTGAAGGGCCACCTCAACCAGCTGCGCAAGCTCAAGGCGAAGAACCCCCAGCTGCGCACGGTCATCTCGCTGGGCGGCTGGTCCTGGTCCAAGTACTTCTCCGACGCGGCCGCCACCGACGAGGCCCGCAAGAAGTTCGTCTCCTCCTGCATCGACCTCTACGTCAAGGGCGACCTGCCGGTCCTGGCGGACTCCCCGGAGGGCGGCAAGGGCGCCGCCGCGGGCGTCTTCGACGGCATCGACATCGACTGGGAGTACCCGGGCGGCGGCGGGGACGCGGGCAACGTGGTCCGCCCCGAGGACGGGCACAACTTCACGCTGCTGATGCAGGAGTTCCGCGACCAGCTGGACGCGCTGAGCGGCCGGAAGGGCAAGAAGTACCTGCTGACCGCCGCCGTGGCCGCCAACGAGACGGTCGCCGACCGGCTCGAACTGCCGCAGCTGAGCGAGTCGGTGGACTGGCTGAACCTGATGACCTACGACCTGCACGGCCCGTGGGAGGGCAAGGGGCCGGCCAACCACCAGGCCCCGCTGTACTCCGACCCGGCCGACCCGGACCCGCGCCGGCGCAGTGCCGACCAGGCCGCCGACCACTACCAGGAGCGCGGCCTGCCCGCCGAGCAGCTGGTCCTCGGCGCCCCGCTGTACGGCCACGGCTGGACCGGCGTCGCCCCCGGCAAGCGCGGCGGGCTCTTCCAGAGCGCCACCGCGTCCGCGCCCGACCACTCGTACCAGGAGATCAACGCGCTGCCGGGCAAGGTCTACCTGGACCGCGACCACGGCGCGTCCTGGAAGTACGACGGCACCACGTTCTACAGCTACGACACCGCCGAGGTGCTCACCCAGAAGGCGCGGTACACGCGCTGGAACGACCTGGCCGGGGTGATGGTCTGGTCGCTGGACGGCGACGACGCCCGGGGCAGCGCGATCGCCGCGCTGGACCGCGGCCTGAGCCGCGACTGACCGCTCCCCCTCCCCGTGCCCAGGGCCCGCCGCGGACGCCCCCGCGGCGGGCCCTGCTACGCCGTGGGACCGGTCGGCCCGGCCGGCTGCTCGTGCGGGCCCCGGGGCTGCCGGGCGGGCGGCGGGGAGCCGTCCAGGATGCCGCTCTGCGCCGTCAGGTAGGCGAGCTGGGCCCGGCTGTTGCTGCCGAGGATCTCCGACACCCGCTTGAGGTGGCTCGCCACGGTCCGCGAGCTGATGCCGAGCCGGCTGGCGATCGCGGCGTCCGTGTAGCCGTCCACCATGAGCTGGAGCACCCGCAGCCGGGTCTCGTCGGTGAGCAGCGGCGGGCGCTGCTGGTCGCTCTCGTAGACGACCGGCGCGGCCCGCTCCCAGGCGTGCTCGAAGACCGAGGCCAGGAAGTGCACCACGCCGGGGTCGGTGACCTTGAGCGCGTGGTTGTGGTGTTCGAGCTCCTTGTCGGGGATGAACGCCACCGAGCGGTCGCAGATGATGAGCCGGTCGAAGACCTCGTCGACGGTCCGCACCTCGATGCCGGCCTCTGTGACGGCCTTGATGTAGTCCAGCGTCGGGTAGTGCGCCCGGACGGAGTGCTGGTAGAGCGTGCGCTGGCGGACGCCCCGCTTCTGCGCGTCCAGGGCCAGGACCAGCGATCTGGCGAGGACGTCGGTCGGCCGGCTGCCGCCCGGGTGCGCGGTGAGCAGCTCCCGCTCGGTCGCCTGGGTCGTCTCGGCCACCGCGGCGGCGATGACCGCCGCGCCGCTGAGCCGCTGGACGTTGTCCCGGCCCTCCCGGCGCAGCGTCCGGTAGACGCTCTCGACCTGGGACATGGCGGTCCGGATCGCGGCCACCTGCTGCTGCTGTTCGAGGATCTGCTGCTCCATCGGGTGCAGCAGCGCCGTGGTCGCGACCTCGGGCGGGACCGGCACCAGGACCGAGGGGTCGCCCAGCGCCGCCGTCAGCAGCCCCAGCTCGGTCAGGCAGGCGGGCGGCTCCGCCGTCGGGGCCCTCCCCAACAGGACGGCCTTGCGGTAGAACGTGATCCCCTCGTCACAGGGCCCGGGGTGGGCCTCCGGGCCACTGACGTCCGATATGTCGCACATGTGCCACCCCCTTCGGAATCTTGCAGTGCACGATCCTGAGCCATCGGATCTCTTCTGGCAAGGACCCATTCCCAGGCATTCTCTCTGTGTGCGGGGAAACCCCCCAGCACGAACGGATAGGTCTATCTAGGGGTGGAAATGAAGATCATGCGGTTCCCGGGTCGAATCCTCGCGTCCTTCGTTATGGCCGCCGTCGCGGTGATCGTCGTTTCCGCCGCGCCGGACGCCCCCAGCAGCGCCCCCACCGCTGCCGCCAGCGACGTGGCGCTCCTGCCGGGCGACCCCGGCTGGGCCTGATCGGCCGGGTGGGAATCCGCCACCCCTGGACAGTAGCGCCGATCCGCCGACCTGCGGGAGTGCTGCGAATCACGTTTCGCGGATATCGGCGCGCCGACATTCAGAAGGAGAGAGAAATGACCGCTGCGATTGCCGTACCGAAATGCCTGGTGTGCGACACCGACTTCGAGGTCGACGAGGCCTGGGAGCGGGGCGAGGTGACCGAGTGCGCGGCCTGCGGCCAGGAGCACGAGGTCGTCGAGAAGTCCGAGGCCGGCGTCCGCCTCGACCTGGCCCCCGAGGTGGAAGAGGACTGGGGCGAGTGACCTCCTCCGGCCGCGTCCTGCTGTCGGCCACCATGCTGCGCCCCGAGGAGAAACTCCTCCTCGGGGCGTTGCGCGGGGAGGGTCTGACGGCGACTCCACTGCTCATGGAGGATCTGGCCGACGTGGTGGCGGGTCGTACCGACCCGCCGGCCCTGGCCCTGATCCGCAACCTCTCGCACCGGGACGCGATCAGCGTCTCGTGCCGCCTGGAACACGCCGGGATCACCACCCTCAACCGGGCGTCGACCATCGAGACCTGCAACGACAAGGGCCTGCAGGCCCTGCTCTTCGCCCGGCACGGCATCCCCCACCCGCACACCCGGCACGCCTTCAGCTACGACCAGGTGCGCGCGATCGTCGCCGAGCTGGGCATGCCGGCGGTGGTCAAGCCGGTCAGCGGCTCCTGGGGGCGCGGTGTCACCAAGCTCGCGGACGCCGCGTGCCTGGAGGCCTGGGCCGCCGGGCGCGAGTCCGTCGACGCCGCGGGGAAGCTCTTCCCCGTCATCGTGCAGGAGTACATCGACAAGCCCGGCCACGACCTGCGCGTGGTCGTCGTCGGGACCACCCCGGTCGTGGCGATCCAACGGGTCTCGGACGACTGGCGCACCAACACCCACCTCGGCGCCGAGGTGCGGCGCGTCGACATCACCCCGGAGATGGAGAAGCTCTGCGTCCAGATCGTCGACGTGCTCGGCCCCGGCTTCTACGGGGTCGACCTGGTGGAGGACCGGACCACCGGTGACCTGCTCGTCCTGGAAGTGAACGCCAACCCCGAATTCGCCCGCTCCTCCGCCCTGCACGGAGTGAACGTCGCCGGCCACCTCGCCTCCTACGTGGCGGGGCAGCTGACGGCCGCGGCCGTGTGACCCGGAGAGGAACCATGGAACTGTTCGACACCGCGACGGTGCTCGCCCGCGTGCTCACCTCGGGCGTGGTCATGAGCATCGAGAAGAGCGACCGTGAACTGCCCGCCCTGGAGCGGCTGCTGACCAAGCGGACCGGCCGGGCCAAGGCCGTCCTGCTGAACAGCCGGACCGGGGCCCTGCACGCGGCCCTGGCCGGCCAGGGCATCGGCCACGGCGACACCGTCGCCCTGGCCGGGCCGGACGAGGCCACCACGGCCTTCCTGGCCTGGCTCGGCGTCACCGTCGAGGGGCAGGCCCCGGCCGCCTTCGACCTGGTCTCGCTGACCCCCGAGAACGCCGGCCGGCTGGACGAGCTGACCGCCGAAGCCACCGCCCCCGCGCTGGTGGTGGACCTGAGCGGGCTCGGCTTCGGCCCGGCCGCCGCCGTGCTCACCGACGACGAGCGGCTCTGGGCCCGGGCCGAGCGGCTGAAGATCTTCGGCGCCTACGACCTGCGCACCATGTGGACCCAGCAGGAGGCCGACGAGGACCTGGTGCCGGGGGTGCAGTTCAACTACCGGCTGAGCCCCCTGGTGGCCGGTTGCGTACGGATGGCCCTGACCCACGCGGCTCGCCCCGCCGCCGCAAGCTCCGGAGCACGCTGATGATCACCGACTTCCCGAACTCGCCCCTGCCCCTGCCCACCGAAGCCGACCTCGCCGACGAGCTCGCCGCCCTCGGCGGCGGCGCGATGATCCCCAAGGCCCAGCGCCGCACGCTCTTCCCGATCATCACCAAGGAAGACGTCTTCAACCTGATGCTCGCCCAGCGGCAGTCGCCCGACAAGGTCGTGGCCGACTTCGCCGAGGCGTACCGCGCCTACGTCGGCGCCGAGTACGCCCTGCCCACCGCCAGCGGCACCTCCAGCCTGCACATGGCCCTGGTCGGCGCCGGCGTGCAGCCCGGTGACGAGGTGATCGTCCCGGCGTTCACCTTCATCGCCACCGCGCAGGCCGTGGTCGCCGCCCACGCGATCCCGGTGTTCGTCGACATCGACCCGGACACCTACTGCATGGACCCGCGGGCCGCGGCCGCCGCGATCACCCCCCGGACCAGGGCGCTCATGCCGGTGCACGTCCACGGCCTGCCCGCCGACGTGCCGGCCCTGCGCGCCCTGGCCGACCAGCACGGCATCGCCCTCGTCGAGGACGCCTCGCACGCCCACTCCGCGAAGATCGGCGACCGGGTGGCCGGCTCCTTCGGCGACGCCGCCGGCCAGAGCCTGATGGCCGACAAGAACTTCCCGCTCGGCGGCGAGGGCGGCATCGCCTTCTACGCCACCGAGGAGGCGTACGGCCGGGCGGTCGCCTACCTGGAGCGCCACGCCATCGACTACGGGATGTCCTGGGTGGCCGCCGCCTTCGGCACCAGCCAGCTGGCCCGGCTGCCGTACTACGACGAGATCCGGGCCCGCAACGCCGCCCTGCTCGGCGAGGCCCTGGCGGGGACCGGCCTGTTCACGCCGCCGCACGTCCCGGACGGGCACGTGCACGCGTACAACATGTACCGGACCACCCTGCACCCGGAGGCCGTCGGCCTGGAGGACCTGCCGGTGCACGCCGTCAAGGAGGCGGTGCACGAGCTGCTGGTCGCCGAGGGCGTGCCGGCCCGCGAGTGGCAGAACACCCCGATCCCGTGCCACCTGCCGTTCCGGCACCGCGACGGCTTCGGCAACGGCTACCCGTTCTCGCTCAACCCGGACGCCGTGCGCGACCACCGGCCGGAGGACTTCCCGGTCACCCTGGGCATGCTCGACAGCACCCTGGTGCTCTGCCGCGAGCTGCGCTCCCCGGTCGAGTACGAGCGGATCCTGCGCTACGCGGACGCCTTCCGGAAGGTCGCCCGGCGCCCGGACGCCATCCGCAAGCTCGTCGAGAGCGGCGACCACCGCCGTCCGTGGGAGAAGGCGGCCCGCCTTGGCTGACCAGAAGATCCGCGTCGCCGTCATCGGCGCGAGCGGCTACACCGGTGGTGAGGTCATCCGGCTGCTGCTCGAACACCCCGGGGTGGAGCTCGCGTTCCTCTCCGCGGAGCGCAACGCCGGTGCCACGGTCGGCAGCGTCCACCCGTGGCTGCGCAACCACCCCAGGGCCGGCTCGCTGACGCTCCGGCCGCTGGCGCAGCTCGCCGAGGCCGGCCCCGTCGACGTCGCCTTCGGCTGCCTGCCGACCGGCACCCTGCCGGAGCAGCTGCCGCTGATCGCCGACAACGCCAAGCGGGTGCTCAACCTGGGCGGCGACTTCCGGCTCCGCGACGGCGACGACGTCCGGACCCACTACCCGAGGACGGCCGCGAACCCGCCGAGCGAGGATTTCGCCTACTACATACCGGAGTTGAGCCCCGAGGTCCCGCAGGAGCGGTTCATCAGCCTGCCCGGCTGCATGGCCGTCACCACCATCTACGCGCTCTACCCGATGTTCGCCGCCTCGCTCGCGACCGACCGGGTCGTGGTCGACGCCAAGACCGGCTCCACCGGGAGCGGTCGCGGCGGCGGCGAGCCGCACGCCGAGCGCAGCGGCAACATCCGGGTGCACAAGCTGCACGGGCACCGGCACGCCCCGGAGGTCCAGCAGGCGATCGCCGACCTCACCGGCGCCGCCGTGGACCTGCGGTTCTCCACCCACAGCCTGGACGTGTCGCGCGGCATCATGGTCACCGCGTACACCGAACTGCGGGACGGCGTCACGGCGTTGGACGTCAAGCGGGCCTACGCCAAGGCGTACCTCGGCAAGCCCTTCGTCCGGGTCCGGCCGGCCCCCAAGGCGGCGCAGGACTTCCCGATGCTCAAGGCGGTCGTCGGCTCGAACGTCGCCGAGGTGGCGGTCGCGGTGCGCGGCGACCAGTGCGTCGCGGTGGCGGCCCTGGACAACCTGATCAAGGGCGCGGCCGGCCAGGCGATCCAGGCGATGAACCTGATCTCCGGCCTGGACGAGACGACCGGACTGCCCACCACGGCGGTGTCGCCGTGAGCCGTCCGCTGTACGTGATCAAGGTCGGCAGCGCCACGCTCGACCACGGCACGATCCACAAGGAGCTGGCCGACCTGGTGGCCCGGGGCGCCCGGGTGCTCCTGGTCGCCGGCGGTGCCACCGGCATCGAGGCCCACTACCGCGCGATCGCCCGCCCGATGCCGCAGCTGCGGCTCGCCAACGGCGACGAGGTGCGCTACTGCCCGCCCGAGGAGATGACCCACCTGGTCGACGCCTACGAGCGGGTCACCCTGCCCGCCGTGGAGCGGGAGGCCCGGGCCCTCGGGCTCGGCGTCTTCACCGCCGTCGCGGCGCGCGGCGCCCTGGTGACCGGCCGGGCCAACCGCCCGCTCAAGGCGCTGTCCGCCGAGGGCCGGCCGATCGTGGTCCGCGACCACCGGGCCGGCGTGCCCGCCCAGGTGGACACCGCCCGGCTGAACGCCCTGCTCGACACGTACGACCTGGTCTGCCTGTCCGCGCCGGTCGCCGACCCGGACGGCGGCGCCCCGCTCAACGTGGACGCCGACGTGCTCGCGGCGGTCCTCGCCAACGCGCTGGACGCCGACCACCTGCGGCTGGTCACCGGCACCGCCGGACTGCTGACGGACAAGGACGACCCGCGCTCCACGCTGGCCGACGCCTACCCGGGCGACGGAGCGCGGTACGCCGCGGGGCGCATGCGGCAGAAGGTCCGCGCGGCCGAGATCGCCCTGGAGGGCAGCGCCGACGTGGCCATCACCGGGCCGCACACCATGTCCGAGCCGGCCAACTGGACCAGGTTCTGGCGGGTGCGCGAGCCCTCCGCCGACCTGAGCCTGCTGACCCGGGTGGTCTCGGTGCCCTCGGTCTCCGGTGACGAGGCCGAACTCGCCACCCTGCTGGCCGAGTGGTGCCGCGAGCGCGGCATGGACGCCGCCGTCGACGAGGCGGGCAACCTCGTCGCCAGCCGCGGCATCGGGCCCCGCCGGCTGCTCCTCCTCGGCCACCTCGACACCGTGCCGCACCGCTGGCCGGCCGAGTGGCGCGAGGGCGAACTGTGGGGCCGCGGCAGCGTGGACGCCAAGGGCTGCCTGGCCAACTTCCTGGAGGTGCTCGCGCACGCGGACATCCCTGAGGACGGCCAGCTGTGCGTGGTCGGCGCGGTCGAGGAGGAGATCTCCTCCTCCAAGGGCGCGTTCCACGTCCGCGACCACTACCCGGCCGACGCGGTCGTCATCGGCGAGCCCAGCGGCTCGGAGAAGCTGACACTCGGCTACTTCGGGCTCTTCAAGCTCAAGGTGACCGCCTCGGTGTCCAGCGGCCACTCGGCCGGACAGGACGCGGTCTCCGCCCCCGACCTGCTGATCGAGGCGCTCGGCGGCATCCGGACGGCCGTGCTGGCCCACGCGACCGACGCGCTGAGCGCGGTCATCGAGATCAGCAGCCGGACCGGGCGCGAGCACCACCACGCCACCGGGATCCTCAACTTCCGGGTGCCGCCCACGGCCGACCTCGACGCGCTGCGCTCAGCGGCGCTCGACCAGGTCCGGCCCGGGGTGGAGATCGAGGTGCTGCGGGCCACCCCCGGGTACGTCGGAGGCCGCTCCAGCTCCCTGGTCAAGGTCTTCAGCCGGGCCTTCGCGGACACCGGCGTCCGGCCCCGCTTCGTCGTGAAGAAGGGCACCTCGGACATGAACACCCTGGCCACCACCTGGCGGGACGTGCCGATGGTCGCGTACGGCCCCGGCGACTCCTCGCTGGACCACACCGACGAGGAGCGGATCGGCGCCATGGAGTACCGCACCGCCCGCTCGCTGCTCGCGGACGCCGTCAACCGGTGGTTCGCCCTGCCCGAGGGGAGCCGTCGATGAGCACCCTGCTCGCCCCGCCGCAGACCGGGGACGACCTGCTGGCCACCCTGGCCGACCGGGCCGTACGGGCCCGCCGGCTGGTGGTCGACATGGCCGCCGGGCCGCGCGGCTGCCACCTCGGCGGCAGCCTGTCCGTCCTGGACATCCTGATCGCCGCGCTGCACCGGGCCTCGGCCGGGGACGGCACGGAGGTCGTGCTCAGCAAGGGCCACGCCGCCGCCGGGCTCTACGCGGCCCTGCACGTCAGCGGCGTCCTCCCGGAGGACCCGACACCGCGCTACGGCCTGGCGGGCGAGCCGTTCACCGGCCACCCGGGCCCCAAGGTCCCGGGCGTGCGCTTCCCCACCGGGAGCCTCGGCCACGGCGTCCCGTACGCCGCCGGCTGGGCGATGGCCCGCCGGATCGGCGGCCGGAGCGGACTCGGCATCGCCGTCGCCGGCGACGGCGAGCTCCAGGAGGGCCTGGTCTGGGAGACCTGCCAGGTCGCCGTGGCCCAGGAGCTGGGCAACTTCGTGCTGGTGGTCGACCGCAACGGCGGCCAGAACGACGGCATGGTGGCCGACATCTCGCCGCTGCCCCGGCTCGCCGAGCGGTTCGCCGCCTTCGGGTTCGAGGTCGCCGAGACCGACGGGCACGACCTGGCGGCGCTCACCGGGCTGCTCGCCGGGGACCGGGCCGGGGCCCGCAGGCCGCTGGCCGTCATCGCGAACACCGTCAAGGGGAAGGGCGTGCCCGCCGTGGAGGGCAAGGCCGGCTCCCACTACGTGACCATCGACGCCACGCGCGCCGCCAAGTGGAAGCGAGCGATCCGATGACCCTCTCGGGCCGTGACGCCTACCGCGACGAGCTGACCGGGCTCGCCGCCGAGGACGACACCATCCTCTGCCTGGAGGCGGACCTCGGCGGCAAGGGCCACCCGTTCCAGGCGGCCCACCCCGACCGCTTCTTCAACCTCGGCATCGCCGAGGGCGCCATGGTCGACATGGCGGCGGGCCTCGCCGCGGGCGGGTACAAGCCCTTCGTCAGCACCTTCGCGCCCTTCGCGGCGCTGCGCGCGGCGGAGAGCCTCAAGCTGACGCTGGGCTACCTGAACGCCGGGGTCACCGTGGTGGCGCCGTACGCGGGCGTCTCCGGCGCCTGGTTCGGCACCACCCACCACTGCCTGGAGGACCTCGCCGTCCTGCGCAGCATCCCGGGCGTGGTCATCGCCGCCCCCTACGGGGAGGCGGAGATGCGTGCGGTGGTCCGCGAGGCCGTGCGCTCCGGCCGGCCGCACTACATCCGCACCGGGCGCAACGCCCAGTACCGCTCGCTCAACTGGGAGGGCGAGCGGGCGCCGCTGGTCACCTGGGAGTCCCGGGCCGAGCCGGGCGAGGTCTGCCTGGTGTCGGTCGGCGAGGAGGGCACCCGCCTGGCGCTGGCCGCGCGGGAGGCCCGCCCCGGCACCGGCCACGCCCACCTGGTCTACCTGGACCACCCGAACCTGGCCCGCGCCGCGGCCGAACTCTCCCGCCGCCACCGGCGGTTCGTCGTGGTCGAGGAGCACCGCGCCCAGGGCGGGGCGGCCGAGGCCCTCGCGCTGCTGATGCCCGGGTGCGAGGTCACCGCGGCGAGCGCGGACCTGACCTGGCCGTCCACCGGCGGCGACCACGAGGAGGTCATGGCCGCGGTCGGGCTCACGCTGCCCGCCGTGCTCGCCGCGGTGGCCCGGGCCGGCGGCGCCGGCCGGCTGCCGGCCGCCTCCGGAGCCTGCGTCCGCTGAGCCGCCGGGGCCCGCGTCCGCCGCGCCCCCGCCCCCGTCATCCCCTGATCCGCCACAGTCCGACAAGGAGCACAGCCATGCACATCCTCATGATCGAGTGCAACCCGAACGGGATCGCCGGTATCGCGAACGCCCTGGAACTGGGCCACGACGTCACCCTGGTCTCGGTCGACCCCGACTTCTACCTCAGCGTCTCGCCGCTGACCGAGGCCGCCTACGCCCACCCGAACTGCCAGGTCGTCAAGAGCGAGCAGGCCTTCTCCCTCGACGAGCTGACCGACCTGGCGCGGCGGCTGCACGAGGCCAAGCCGATCCACGGCGTCACCACGTACAGCGAGTACCACACCGTGCACACCGCCGCCGTCGCCGAGGCGCTCGGCCTGCCCGGCATGAGCGTCGACGGCGCCCGCAACGCCCGGCACAAGCACCTGACCCGCACCACCCTGGCCGGCACCGGCATCCGCCAGCCGCGCTTCGCGGTGGCCACCGACCCGGCCGAGGTGGAGGCCGCCGTCCGCGAGGTCGGCTTCCCCTGCGTGGCCAAGCCCTCCGACGGCACCGCCAGCCTCCACGTCCTGCACCTCAAGGACGAGGCGGACCTGCGCGAGTACCTCGCCGAGCTGGCCCAGGTCGCCGACTACGGGCGCGGCGTCGTGCGCATCCCGGAGATCGTCATCGAGGAGTTCGTCACCGGCGAGCTGATCTCCGTCGAGTCCTGCGTGCTCGCCGGGGGAGAGGTGGTCAACCTCGGCCTGACCGACCGCTCGCTCAGCGGGTTCCCGTACTTCATCGAGATGGGCCTCACCTACTTCAGCGGCCACCCGCTCCAGGAGGAGCTGTTCGCCGCCACCACCGCCGTGCTGAACGGGCTCGGCGTGGACTTCGGCTTCATCCACACCGAGTGGCTGCTCGGCCCGGACGGCCCGGTGCTGTGCGAGGTCAACGGCCGCCTGGCCGGCGGGATCGTGCCGACCCTGATGGAGATCACCTCCGGCGTGGACCCGTACCTGGAGGTCATCCGCCAGGCCCTCGGCGAGCGGCCCGAGCTGGCCTTCCCCCGCGAGACCACGGCCAGCGGCCACTGGTTCGGCTCCCCGGTCGCCGGGACGGTCGAGGCGATCGGCTTCGACGCCCTCACCGACCTGCCCGGCTTCCACAGCGCCCTCGGCTACAAGAAGCCCGGCACGGCCGTGAACCGGCTGTCCCGCAGCAACTTCGACTGGATCGGCCACATCATCTTCACCGGCGGCGACCGGGACGAGGCCGCCAAGCGCTGCCAGGACGGCCTGGACCGCATCGACCTGCGCCTGTCGGTCGAGGTGGCCCGGTGAGCGCGGCCACCCCCGAGCAGCGGCGGCCCGCCGTACTGTCGGGCGTGGCCGTCCCCGCCCTGGACGCCGAGGCGCTGTTCGACGTGACCGTCGAGGACGGGGTCTTCACCCGGATCGAGCCCTCGGGCACCCGCCGCGGCGACGAGCCGGAGCTGTGGCCCGGCTACACCGAGACCCACGCCCACATCGCCCTGCCCGCCAACTTCGACGACACCGCCGAGGACCCGCGGATCATCGCCCTCCAGTACCTCTACCACGGCGTCACCCACGTGGTGGACATGTTCGGCTACCCGATGGTGGCCGACGCCTGGGAGGCCGGCCGGGCCGCTTCGGACCTGCCGTACCCCGAACTGGTCCACTGCGGCTACGCGGTGACGGCGATGACCAACGCGGCGGGCCTCTCCGGCCACGGCGTGGAGTTCCCGACCCCGGTGTACATGCTCGCGGTCGAGGCCGACCTCGACCAGGCGCTGCGCAACAACGCCGAGCGCGGCGCGACCTTCCTCAAGGTCATGTTCACCGACGGCACCGAGCAGCCGGGCTCCAAGGTGCGCTTCTCCCGGCTGTCGGAGCGGGTGCTGCGGTTCACCGCGCGGATCGCCGCCGAGCGCGGCATCACCGCGGTGATCGACTGCAACACGCTGGAGGAGACCCGCTGGGCCTACGACTGCGGCTTCCGGCTCTTCGCCCACACCGTCCGCGACCGCACCCTCGGCGACGCCGAGTGGAAGGACCTGGCCGGCGCCCGGTTCGTCTCCACCCTCTCCGGGCTGCGCCCGATGGTCATGACGGCCGACGACTTCCTCGCCGCGTACGGCCGCGAGGGCTTCGCCGAGACCCAGGACGTCCGCAACCTGGACGCCGTCCGCGGCCTGGAGCAGCCGTACGGGATCACCTACGGCCTCCAGGAGACCCGCACCGGCGCGCTGGGCGACATGCGCCGCAACGCGCTGGCCGCGCTGCGCGAGGGCAACCTGCTGGTCGGCACCGACTCGGGCAACACCGGCGCCTACCACGGCTACTCCCTGCTCGGCGAGCTCGACCTGCTGCGCGGGGACGACCCCTCGCTCGCCGACGCGCTGCGCCACCAGGCCACCGTCGGCGGCCGGCGCTACTTCGACGAGCTGCGCGGCGAGTCCGGCGCCGCCCACCCGATCAGCGTCGGGGCGCCGGCCACCTACAACCTGCACGCCCCGGGCCGGCCGCTCTCCGCGCTGCCCACCGCCACCGTCGTGCGGGGGACACCGATCGACCGCGATGCGGTCGCCCGGGCCATCGCCGGGCTCCGCGCCGCCGCGGCGGCCGGCACGACGACGCACGACACGAAGGAGGGGGCGGCCCTGTGACCGTCGACCGCAAGCGGGCGCTGATCGGCGTCAACGCCGGCATCCTGCTCGCCAACACCGGCAGCTACATCTGGTTCCCCGTGCTGGTGGCCTCGCTCGGCGGGGTGGACAGCGGCTTCTGGGCCGGCGTCGTGATGGCCATGACGTACGTCGGGCGGCTGCTCGCCACCTTCTTCTACGAGGGCGTGGCGCTGCGCATCGGCATCCGCGGTGCGGTCTTCCTCGGTACCGCCCTGGAGGCGGTGGCGCTGGGCCTGATGGGCTTCGGCACCGGGGTGCTGGTCTACGCCGTGCTCGCCTTCTTCATCGGCTTCGGCTCCGGCACCTCCTTCCCGGGCCTGAAGAACGTCCTCGCCTCCTACCCCGACGACGAGCGCCCCAAGGCCTTCTCGACCTTCCAGATGGCCGGTCAGGTGGGCGTGTTCGGCGGCGCCATGCTGGGCGCCGTGCTCGCCGACGTCGAACTGCGCACCCTGTTCTCGGTGGTGTTCGCGATCTTCCTCGCGTTCTGCCTGGCGGCCTCGTCCTTCATCCCCCGGGACGGCTTCCAGCCCCCGGCGCCGGTGGAGCCCGGGGCCGGGGCGGCGGCCCGCAAGCCGCTGTTCTCCACCGCGGTGTTCAAGGGCATCGACATCCGGGGCGCCACCCGCTACTTCCTGCTGTCGGCGGTGTTCTGGTTCCTGTCGATCGGCTTCATCGTCGGCATCCCGCTGCACATGGAGCGGTACGTGCCGCAGTGGGCGCCGTCCTCGCCGTTCTGGATCACCGGGCTGAGCATCCTGGTGCTCCAGTACCCGGTGTTCAAGTTCCTGATCGGCCGGTTCAGCCCGGCCGTGGTGATGGCGATCGGCCTCACCGGCATGACGGTGGCGTTCACCGCCCTCGGCGCGGGGCGCGGCGCGGCCTGGGTGGTGGTCGGGGCGCTGACGGTGGTGCTGGGCGAGATCCTCTTCGTGCCGTCCTTCGACATGTGGATCGCCCGCAAGGTCCCCGAGCGCCAACTCGCCAAGGCGATGGGGGCGATGCACTTCTTCCGCAGCGCCGGGAACATGGCCGGCTCGGTGCTCGCCGGTGTGCTGTTCGACCTGTCGCGCTCCGCCGGGGTGCCGGGCGCGAACTGGTACGTCGACGCGGTGGTGGCCGCCGGCTGCGCGGTGGTCTGCCTGGTGGGCCGGGCGGAGGGCACCGAGGCCGCGGCGGCCCAGGAGGCGGAGGCGGGCACCTCGGACGCCGTGGGCGCCGCGTCCGCCTGACAGAACCCGAGCGGTCGCGCGTCGCGGGGCCGCGGACGGAACGAGAGAGAAAGAGACAGGAAAGAGCAGATGGCAGACATTTGCGTCATCGGCGGGACCCGCTACTTCGGCAAGCTGCTGGTGCGCCGGCTGCTGGCGGCCGGCCACCGCGTCACCCTCGTCACCCGCGGCCGGACCCCGGACCCGTTCGGGGACTCCGTCCGGCGGCTGCGCGCGGACGTCAACCGTCCCGGCGAGCTGGCCGAGGCGGTCGCCGGGGAGCGGTTCGACGCCGTGGTGCACCAGATGTGCTACACCCCCAACGCCGCCGTGGAGGCCTGCGAGGCCTTCGGGGACCGGGCCGGGAAGCTGGTGCTGACCAGCACCATCGAGGTCTACAACCGGGACACCTTCCGCGGGCCGGTCGCCGCACCGGAGTTCGGCGCGCTCGCCCGCGAGGAGGAGCTCGACCCGGCCGGCTACCCGTACGACCTCACCCTGCCCTGGCAGGACGACGACTACCTGGAGGCCAACTACGGCGAGGGCAAGCGCCAGGCCGAGGCCGCGGTGACCGACCGCGCCCGGGTACCGGTGCTGCTGGCCCGGGTGGCCCACGTGCTGGCCGAGGAGGGCGACTTCACCGGCCGCTACCGCTTCCACGTCGACCGGATCCGGGACGGGCGGCCGATCGTGGCCCACGCCGGGCCGGGCCGGACCTCGCTGGTGCGGGCCGAGGACGCGGCCGGCTTCCTCGCCTGGGCGGCCGTGAACGAGGTGACCGGCGCGGTCAACGTGGCCTCCCCGGACACCGCCGACGTCTACGATGTCGTTGCCTCGGTGGAGGGGGCGACCGGGCTGACGGCCCAGGTCATCGAGAAGGAGGACCCGGCGGGCGACCCCGACCTGTCCCCGTTCTCCTGCCCGGCCGACTTCGCGATGTCGGCCGACCGGGCCGCCTCGCTCGGCTACCGGTTCACCCCCATCGCCGAGTGGCTGCCCGCGCTCGGCCGGGCCGCCGCCGCCGACACCGATCCCACCACCGCCAAGGAGCAGTGATGTTCGACCTCATCGTCATCGTCAGGGTCACCGAGCCGGACGGCGTCCCGGCGGTCGCCGACGCCCTGGCCCGGATGCGGCCGCTGTGCCTCGCCGAGGACGGCTGCGTCAGCTGGGAGGCGTACCACTCGCAGGACGACCCGGGCCGCTTCGTCCTGGTGGAGCGCTGGGCGACCCGGGAGGCCTGGGAGGCGCACGACGGCGGCGACGCGATCCAGAAGGTCTACATCCCGGACATCCTGCCGCGGGTCGAGCGCGAGGTGCACCCCAGCGTTCCGGTCTCCGTGAGCGCCGGCTGAGCACCGGCTGAGCGCCGGCTGGGTGCACCGGCCGCGCCGGAGAACGGCCGTGGGCCCCGGCCCGCCCCTGGTTTCCAGGAGCGGGCCGGGGCCCACGGCCTCTACCGCGTACGGCTGTCGCGGCGCGGTCGGTGCGGCGTACGGCGGCCCGTCAGATCCGGTCGCAGGCCTGCGCCCGCAGCGCGCGGGCCAGGTCGTCCCGGCGCTCCAGCACCAGGCGGCGCAGCGCCGGCGCGGCCTGCGGGTGCCCGGCCAGCCAGCCGTCGGCCTCGGCCAGGGTCTGCTCGGACGCCTGGGCGAGCGGGAAGAAGCCGCCGACGATCCGGATCGCGATCTCGATGGTCCGGTCGGCCCAGACCCGCTCCAGCAGCTTGAAGTACGGCGCCGCGTAGAGGGCCGTCAGGTCGCGCTGGGAGGGGATCGAGAAGCCCCCGGTGTTGGCCTCGACCAGGGCGCTCGGCAGCTCGTCCGAGTCGATGACGGCCGACCAGGCGGCGGCCTTGGCCTCCGCGGTGGGCCGGGCGGCCAGGCACTGGGTGTGGTGCCGCTTGCCGCTCGCGGTGTTGTCGGCGGCCAGCTCGGCGTCGAGCTCCTCGTCGGCGGCCTGGCCGGCCGCGGCCAGCGCCAGCCACAGCGACCAGCGCAGGTCCTGGTCGACCTCCAGGCCGTCGATCCGGGCGCTGCCGGACAGCAGGCCGCGGACCAGGCCGAGGTGCTCGGCGCCGCCCGCGGTCTGGGCGAGGAAGCGGGCCCAGGCCAGCTGGTGGTCGCTGCCGGGGACGGCCTCGCGCAGCTCGCGCAGGGCGCCGTCGGCGAGCAGCCGGCCGCCCTCGCCGCGCCAGGCCGGGTCGGCGTACAGGTCGACGGCGGTCTTGGCCTGGGCGTGCAGCGACTGGAGCACGCCGATGTTGCCCTCCTGGCCGGCGAAGCGCAGCACCAGGGCGACGTAGTCGCGGGCCGGCATCAGGCCGTCCCGGGTGAGGTTCCAGACCGCGGACCAGGTCAGCGCCCGGGCCAGCTCGTCGCGGATCTCGCCGAGGCCGGCCCGCAGGTTCTCCAGCGACTCCTCGTCGAAGCGGATCTTGCAGTAGGTCAGGTCGTCGTCGTTGAGCAGCACCAGCGCCGGGCGGGGCAGGCCGGCGGCCTCGGTGACGACGGTCCGGGCGCCGGTGACGTCCAGCTCGATCCGCCCGGTGCGCACCAGGGCGCCGTCCGCGTCCCGGTCGTACAGGCCGACCGCGATCCAGTGCGGGCGCAGCACGTCGCCGTCCTGGAGCACGGCCAGCTCGGTGATCCGGCCCTCGGCGTCGGTGGTGACCTGCGGGGTGAGCGCGTTGACCCCGGAGGTCTGCAGCCAGGCGGCGGCCCAGGCCTTGAGGTCGCGGCCGCTGGTCTCCTCCAGCACCTCCAGCAGGTCGCCCAGCTCGGTGTTGCCGAAGGCGTGGCGCTTGAAGTAGCGGCGGGCGCCCTCGAAGAACGCCTCCGAACCGACGTACGCCACCAGCTGCTTGAGGACGGAGGCGCCCTTGGCGTAGGTGATGCCGTCGAAGTTGAGCTTGGCGTCCTCCAGGTCCCGGATGTCCGCGGTGATCGGGTGGGTGGTGGGGAACTGGTCCTGCCGGTAGGCCCAGGCCTTGCGCTGGTTGGCGAAGGTGACCCAGGCCGAGGAGTAGCGGGTGCGGGCGCCGATCAGGCCGTAGGAGCCCATGAAGTCGGCGAAGGACTCCTTCAGCCACAGGTCGTCCCACCAGCGCATGGTGACCAGGTCGCCGAACCACATGTGCGCCATCTCGTGCAGGATGACGTTGGCCCGGGCCTCGTACGCGGCGTCGGTGACCTTCGAGCGGAAGACGTACTCCTCGCGGAAGGTGACGCAGCCGGGGTTCTCCATCGCGCCGATGTTGTACTCGGGGACGAAGGCCTGGTCGTACTTGCCGAAGGGGTACGGGTAGTCGAACTGCTCGTGGAAGAAGTCGAGTCCGAGCTTGGTGACGCCGAGGATCTCGTCCGCGTCGAAGTACGGGGCCAGCGACTTGCGGCACATCGCGGAGAGCGGGATCTCCAGCGCGGTGCCGTCGGCCAGTTCGCGGCGGTAGTGGTCGCGGGCGACGTGGTACGGGCCGGCGACGACGGCGGTGAGGTAGGTGGAGATCGGCCTGGTCGGCGCGAACTCCCAGGTGCGGGCGCCGTCCTGCTCGGTGACGTCCTCGTGCGGGGCGTTGGAGCGCACGTCCCAGGCGGCCGGGGCGGTCACGGTGAAGGCGAACGGGGCCTTCAGGTCGGGCTGCTCGAAGTTCGCGAACACCCGGCGGGCGTCGGCCGGCTCGTAGTGGGTGTAGAGGTAGGTCTCGCCGTCCACCGGGTCGACGAAGCGGTGCAGGCCCTCGCCGGTGCGGCTGTAGGCGCAGTCCGCCTCGACGGTCAGCACGTTCTCGGCGGCCAGGCCGTCGACGTGCACCCGGGCGCCGTCGTAGGCGGTGGCCGGGTCGAGGGCGCGGCCGTTGAGGGTGACCGAGCGGACGGCGGGGGCGAGCAGGTCGAGGAAGGTGTCCGCACCGGGCTGGGAGCAGCGGAAGGTGACGGTGGTGGTGGAGCGGAAGGTGCCGGCCTCCCGGTCCGGGGCCGAGGTCACGTCCAGCCGGACCTGGTAGCCGTCCACGGCCAGGATGCTGGCCCGCTGCTGCGCCTCGTCGCGGCTGAGGTTCTTGCCCGGCACGGCGGTACTCCTTTGTCCGGCTCGCACGGTGGTGCGCCTGTGGGTGGTGCGGTCTCGGCGCGGGGTGTGCCCCGCGCACGCGGGGTCATCCTTTCACGCCCCGCGGCGTCAGTACCATTGCACAGGCCGCCGCGTTCGCATCGGAATCAGCGGTGCGGGGCGGGTGTTGGCGTTCCCGGGGCGGAACTCCTCCGTGTCCCGGACCACCTCACGAAGGGCACCCGCAGTGACGACTGCCGCTGAGCGCAAGACCGCCGACTTCTGGTTCGACCCGGCCTGTCCGTGGGCGTGGATGACCTCCCGCTGGCTGATCGAGGTCCAGCAGGTGCGTCCGGTCGACGTGCGCTGGCACGTGATGAGCCTGTCGGTGCTCAACGAGCACCGGGACCTCCCGGAGAACTACCGGGAGCTGCTGGACAACGCCTGGGGCGCGGTGCGGGTCTGCGTCGCCGCCGCCGAGCAGCACGGGCCGGAGGTGCTCGGCCGGCTCTACACGGAGCTGGGCGTGCGCTTCCACAACCAGGGCCTGCCGCAGAACCGGGAGACCGTCGAGGCCGCCCTGGTGGCCGCGGGCCTGCCCGCCGAGCTGGCCGCCGCGGCCGACACGGACGCGTACGACGAGGCCCTGCGCGCCTCGCACCAGGAGGGCATCACCCTGGTCGGCGAGGACGTCGGCACCCCGGTGATCGCGGTCGAGGGCGCGGACGGCGAGCGGGTGGCCTTCTTCGGCCCGGTGGTCACCCCCGCCCCGAAGGGCGAGGCCGCGGCCCGGCTGTGGGACGGCACCCTGCTGGTGGCCTCCACCCCGGGCTTCTACGAGATCAAGCGCACCCGTACGGCCGGCCCGTCCTTCGAGTAACGGCGCCGGACACGCGGCAGGGCCCGGTACCGGGCCCTGCCGCGTGCGCGGGGAGGTCAGCGGAGTGCGGCGGCGTCCCGGCGCTGCTTGAGCAGCCCGGCGACGGTGAGCGCCGCGACCAGCACGCCGGCCGCGTACAGCTGCTGGCGGTTGCCCTCGGTGGTGGTCATCAGGGCGAGGATGCCGGCCACGGCGGCCATCGCGATCCAGGTCAGGTACGGGTAGCCCCACATCTTCACGGTGAGCAGCTCGGGGGCCTCGCGCTCCAGCCGGCGGCGCATCCGCAGCTGGACCACGCAGATGAACAGCCAGACCACCAGGATCGCCACGCCGGTGGTGTTCATCAGCCAGGTGAACACCGTGTCCGGCCAGAACTTGGAGGCCAGCACGGCGCCGAAGCCGAACAGACAGGAGGCCAGGACGGCTCTGCGCGGCACCCCGCCGCCGACCTTGGCCAGCGCCTTGGGGCCCTGGCCGCGGCCGACCAGCGAGTACGCCATCCGGGAGGCGCCGTAGATGTTGGCGTTCATCGCGGACAGCAGCGCGACCAGCACCACCACCTGCATGATCAGTCCGGCGGCGGGCACCCCGAGGTGGCTCAGCACGGTGACGTACGGGCCGTCCGCGACGACCTTCGGGTCCTTCCAGGAGACCAGGGTGACCACCAGGGCCATCGAGCCGATGTAGAAGATCGCGATCCGCCACACCGCGGTGCGCACGGCGTTGGCGACGTTCTTCTTGGGGTCGTCGGACTCGGCGGCGGCGATGGTCACGGTCTCCAGACCGCCGTACGCGAAGACCGAGGCGAGCAGGCCGACGATCAGCCCGCTGACGCCGTTGGGCAGGAAGCCGCCCTCGCCGGTGAGGTTGTGCGCGCCGGGGGCGCCGGGGCCGATCACCCCGGCGATGCCGAGCCCGCCGAGGACCAGGAAGGCGATGATCGCGGTGATCTTGATGGCGGCGAACCAGAACTCGAACTCGCCGAAGTTCTTCACCGCGGTGAGGTTGCTGGCGCAGAAGAAGGCCATGAACAGGGCGACCCAGACCCAGGCGGAGACGCCGGGTATCCAGCCGTTGACGATCTTCCCGGCGGCGGTGGCCTCGGCGGCGACGCCGCAGCAGAGCATCACCCAGTACATCCAGCCGGCCGTGATCCCGGCCCAGGGGCCGATCTCCTTCTCGGCGTGCACCGAGAACGAGCCGGAGGCGGGGCGGGCGGCGGACATCTCACCGAGCATCCGCATGATCAGCATGACCAGGAGGCCGGAGAGCACGAACGCCAGGATGATCGCCGGACCGGCGGCCGCGATGCCGGCGCCGGAGCCGACGAAGAGGCCGGCGCCGATCACGCCGCCGAGGGCGATCATGGACAGGTGGCGCTGCTTCAGGCCGTGGGTGAGCTGCTGGCCACCCGGCGCCGGGGCCGCGGCCGGTCGGGTGCCGTCGGGGGTCCCGGGCGCCGGAGGGGCGGAAGTGGGGGCCATAGGGGTGGTTCCAGACTGTGCGGTATGCGACATGAGCTGTCCAATATCCGGCGCCGCCGCTGTCCATGCCAAAGATGATCGGTTCGGGCCCAGTATGCGGACCATGCCGAAACCCAAAGTGATCATGTTGTGACCGGGGGTTGTCCCGAGTCGGTTCCGACAACGCCCGAGGGCGGGGGTTTGTCCGAAACCGTGCCGTTCGCCCAGTGGATCACCGCGTAGGTTCACAGGTGTTCACTCACCTGGACTCTCACGGAGGAGCCCCGATGGCCACTGCCACCACCCCGATACCGCGCCGCGCCGTCCTCGCCGACCTGCTGCCCGCCGCCTCCACCCGCCTCGGCGCCCAGGCCCGCGACCTGGCCCTGGTGGCCGGCGGCGCCGCGCTGACCGGCGTGGCCGCCCAGCTGTCGGTCAACGTCCCCGGCTCGCCGGTCCCGGTCACCGGCCAGACCTTCGCCGCCCTGCTGGTCGGCACCGCGCTCGGCACCCGCCGCGGCGCCGCCTCGCTGGTGCTGTACCTGCTGGCCGGCATGGCGGGCCTGCCCTGGTTCACCGGCGGCGCCACCGGCTGGGCGTTCCCGACCTTCGGCTACGTGCTCGGCTTCGTCGTCGCCGCCGCCCTGACCGGCGCGCTGGCCCGCCGCGGCGCCGACCGCACCCCGGTCAACACCGCCGTCACCATGGTCCTCGGCAGCCTCGCCATCTACGCGGTCGGCGTCCCGTACCTCGCCCTGTCGCTGCACGTCCCGCTCGCCCGCGCCGCCGAGCTCGGCCTCTACCCGTACCTGGTCGGCGACGCCCTCAAGGCCGCCCTCGCCGCCGGCGCCCTGCCGCTGGCCTGGAAGCTGCTCGGCCGGCGCTGACCACCCCCGCCGCGCCGACCGCTCCCCGCCGGCGCCCCCGTTGTCGGGCCCGGGCGCACGCGCATGCCACACTCATGGCATGCGCGTGTACCTGGGCTCAGACCATGCCGGATACGAACTGAAGAACCACCTCGTGGAGTGGCTCAAGGGGGCCGGCCACGAGCCGGTCGACTGCGGGCCGCACATCTACGACGCCGAGGACGACTACCCGCCGTTCTGCCTGCGCGCCGCCGAGCGCACCGCCGCCGACGAGGACGCCCTGGGCATCGTCATCGGCGGCTCGGGCAACGGCGAGGCGATCGCCGCCAACAAGGTCAAGGGCGTCCGGGCCGCGCTGGCCTGGAGCGCGCAGACCGCCGAGCTCGGCCGTCAGCACAACAACGCCAACGTGATCTCCATCGGCGGCCGCATGCACACGGTCGAGGAGGCCACCGGCTTCGTCGAGGTCTTCCTCAAGACCCCCTACAGCGGCGAGGCCCGGCACACCCGCCGGATCGAGATGCTGAGCGAGTACGAGACCACCGGCGAGCTCCCGCCGATCCCGGCCCACCACCCGCAGGGCTGATCCCGCCACCCACCCTCTCCGGCGGCCGGCCGCACGCTCCCGTGCGACCGGCCGCCGCCGTCTCCGGGCCCCCGGAAGCGCGTGACGCGCCCGGAACGGCCCCGCGCCGCCTGTGGGATCGGCCACAGGCCCCCGCGCGCCGGAATCCCCGCGCGCGGGGCGCACGCGCCGCCCGCACGGTTCGTACGCCCAACCCGCGCAGGCCTCCTGACGGCACGCCCGCAACCGTTCCGATCGGCCGAAACCCGGTGGACGCCCCGCACTCCGGCGCCACCGCCCGCCCCCGTCCCGTCGACGCCGGGCGGTGCCCGTGGATAGGGTCGGACCCCATGGCTGGCAGAGCGCCGGGCACACCGCCCCAGACGACTGCGACGAGGCCCGGCGCCGCCCCGGCGTCCGAGTCCGTGACGGCCCGGTTGCGCAAGAGGCTCCGCCGGGTCCGCCGAAGGCTGCGCACGGCCGGGGTGGACTACTTCCGCGGCGGCGCCGCCGACTGGCCGGTGCTCTGCGCGCTCGCCCTGCTCGTCCCGCTGCTGATCATGCTCAACATCTGGATCCCCGGCTGGGCCCCGCCCACCTCCCTGGTCCTGCCGATCCTGGCCGGCGCCCTGCTGCTGCGCCCCGGCAGCCTGGTGGTGCTCTACGCGCTGGCCGCCCTCGGCCTCTCCTCCGAGTCCGTGATCCACACCGGCCAGCGGGTCGCCAGCAACAACCCCGAGGCGTACCTCTACGGGGTGACCCCGGGCGCGGCCCTGGTGGTCGGCGCCGCCGGCGTGGGCGGCCTGCTGCTCGCCCAGTTCCGGGCCCGGGTCGGCGTGCCGTGGTGGGGCGGCTCCACCATGCTGTTCGACCTGCGCGAGCGGCTGCGGGTGCAGAGCCGGGTGCCCGAGCTGCCGGACGGCTGGCACGCGGACATGGCGCTGCGCCCGGCCGGCGGCCAGTCCTTCTCCGGCGACTTCGTGGTCGCCGCGCGCACCGGCCCCGGCCAGCGGCTGCTGGAGGTGGTCCTCGCGGACGTCTCCGGCAAGGGCATGGACGCCGGCTCCCGCGCCCTGCTGCTCTCCGGCGCCTTCGGCGGCCTGGTCGGCTCGCTGCCCGCGCACGACTTCCTGCCCGCCGCCAACGGCTACCTGCTGCGCCAGTCCTGGGAGGAGGGCTTCGCCACCGCCGTCCACCTGGTGCTGGACCTGGACACCGGCGAGTACGAGCTGCTCTCGGCCGGGCACCTGCCGGGCATGCAGCGGCTGGCCGGGGAGGGGCGCTGGGAGGTCAAGCAGGCCGAGGGCCCGCTGCTGGGGATCTACGACGGCGCCAAGTTCGAGGGCGTGCGCGGCCGGCTGAACCGGGGCGACGTGCTGATGCTGTGCACCGACGGCATGGTCGAGGCGCCGGGCCGGGACCTCGGGGAGGGCATGGACCGGTTGATGGGGGAGGCGGACCGGCTGGTGCCCGGCGGCGGACCCGGCACGGGCGCGGGCGCCGCGGGCGCGCTGATCGAGACGGTCGCCCGGGACATCAACGACGACCGCGCCGTGCTGCTGCTCTGGCGCGACTGACGCCCGCCGACGCCCGCCCGGCCCCCGCTGCCGGGGCACATGCCGGAGGCAGCCGCGGCTGTCAAGCCTGGCAGCTGATCTTCAGCCAAATCGGACGCCCCGTCGACTGACCGGACCACTGGCTTCCGTTACCCGCCCCCGACGGTTTCCCGGCCGCTCAGCACGGCCCCGCCGACGATTCGTCAGGACGGCTCCGCTATCGTCCCGGTCGGCGGAAACTCGTCTCGCATCGCAGGATATCGGCGTTGGGCTGACTTTCAGACCTTTACGCAATCGGCACGGTCGACCACACTGAGTCCGGGCGGGACTGTTCAGGATTCGGGGGATAGGGGGCGTCACGTGCGGCACGACAGACAGCGGTCGACCGCGGGCTCCCTCACCGGCGGTGTGCCGGACGGTCCGCGATTCCGCCTCGGGACCGTCGGACAGGCCGGGGTCCGGCTTTCGCAGGTGCCGCCGGGCGGCGGCACCACGCTATGAAAACGAGGAAGTGAGTCCGGGTGGCACTCTCCGTCTCCGCACTGGTCCTGTTCGCGATCCTGTGCATCATCTTCATCCGCAACAAGCAGATGAAGATCCCGCACGCGATCGTCGCCGCCCTGTTCGGCTTCATGCTGCACGAGACCACGGTCGCGACCTCCATCAACTCCCTGCTGGCCAACCTCGCGCACAGCATCTCCGGCATCACCGGAGGCTGATCCGGCCGGGCCGTCCGCACCCCCGCCGCGGGGCTACCGGCCGGCCCGTCTGGCTTCCCGCCAGCGAGCGAACAGTCCCCGGGGGCGCGCGGCCGCCGGGGCCGGGACACGCATCGGTGCGGGTGCCACGGCACCCGCCGACGTGTGCTGCCCCGACGCCGCCGGCTCGGCCGTCAGCAGGACGAACAGCCGGGCCCAGCACAGCCGTTCACCCCGCGGCCAGTCCAGCGCGCGCAGCGCCGCCGAGGCCGCCTCCGACACCTCGCCGCCCACCCGGACCTCGGCGACGTCGTCCCCCGCCTTGCCGCCCAGGAAGAGCTTGACGCCCACCGGCCCGGTCCCGGTCAACTCCGCGCGCAGCGCGGGCGCGAGCGCCGGCAGCACCCGGTGCTCGGCCAGCCAGCCCGCCAGGTGCTCGTTGCCGAAGCCGAACACCGCGGCCGGCCCCTGCACCGCCCGCCAGCCCGGGAGTTCGGGCAGGGCCGGGCGGTCGGCGTGCACCCCGCGGCCCTCCGCGAACTCGACCAGCACCGGGGCGGTGGTGGTCGCCCACATCTTCACCGCGTTGGCGAGCTTCTCCTCCTCGGTCTTGCCGAGGCCGGCCGCGCAGTCCCACACCACCGGGGCGTCCGCCCGGCCCAGGTGCAGCACGAAGCCGAGGTCCACGTGCCCGGCGCCGTCGTCCCCGGGGTGCTCGCGGACCGCCACCGCCGTGGTGCCGGGGCCGCGGACCACCTCGCCGTCCGGGCGGAACACCTGGCCCAGCCGCGCCATCTCGCGGACCACACAGCGCTGTATGACGGCCAGCCGCTCCTGAGGACCCACCGGGACTCCTCCACCTCGGGAGCGCGCGGATGAGGTCGCGCTCGAACTCCGCTCGAACGCCGCCGAGGCTATCGGCCTGGCAGCCCACCGGGAAACCGTGCGGACCCCGCGGCCCTCCGGTCGCGGAAATGTTCGGAATGCCCCACTTTGGGCAGCGGAACCTGAAGGCCGTCCGCCCGGAGGACCCGCATGCCCCGCAGCGCCGCCCCGCCCCCGTCCGTCCTCCTCGCCCCCGCTCCGCCGCCGTTCGGCCCCGCGGACTCCGGACTGGTCGCCGAGATCGAGGCCTACCTCGCCTCGCTGCCCGCCCCCGCGCGCACCCCGGTGCCGTACGTCTGCCCGTACGGCAGCACCATGCGGCCCTGGCAGGCCGGCCACCCCGAGCCCCGGGCCACCCTGCTCGACCGGGCGCTGGGCCGGCCCGCCCGGCCCGTCCCGGTCGCGGCGGCCGACCACCTCAGGCTCGCCTCCCGCTACATCGGGGCGCACGGCTGGCTCCAGGGCGCGATGTGGGACGAGGCCGGCCGGGTCTGCCTGCTCGGCGCGCAGGCCGCCGTGCTGGCGCACGGCTACGGCACCCCGGCCACCGTGCGCACCGCCCGGGTCCAGCTGATGGAGGTGCTGCACGCCACCGGCCGCCCGGCGCGCTCCCCGGACGAGTACAACGACCGCCCGACCACCCGGGAGGGCGACGTCCACCAGCTGCTGGACCGGGCCGCCGCCCGGGCCGCCCGGCTCGGGCTCTGAGGCCCCCGCGATGCCTCCGGGTGCCCCGCAATGCCTCCGGGGGCTTCCGGGCGGGAAAACGTCGACGGCCCCGGTGTGCTGGGCACACCGGGGCCGGACCGGAGAGCGGGCGACGAGAATCGAACTCGCGTGACTAGTTTGGAAGACTAGGGCTCTACCATTGAGCTACGCCCGCACGACCTTCCCAGCCGTCACCGGCCGGAAGTTCGGGGGACAGCCTACCTGGTCCGGCCGCCCGCGTGCACACCGGATCGCGCACACCCCCTGCGCGCCCGCGCGGTATATCCCGCGTCGCGCCCGGGCGGATTGTGTCGGCGAGCCGCCCAGGCCCGGCGTGTACGCTTCCTCTCGGCACCACGGGGTGTGGCGCAGTTTGGTAGCGCGTCCGCTTTGGGAGCGGAAGGCCGTCGGTTCGAATCCGGTCACCCCGACAGTGCGGCAGGGTCTCGTCCGTAGGGGCGGGGCCCTGTTCTGTCTCGGCGCTCCCGGACGGCGGTACGGTGGCGCCTGGCGTCCGCCTTTGGTGGTACCGGTAGGATGGGGCGCTGGCGGTAGTCCCTGTGGCGTCAACCCAGGTCAACCGCACGAGGGCGAGGAGTCAAGCTCACCGTCCACCCCACGGGAGATGCAGCTCCAACCGCCCATCGCCCGTCTCGTCCGACCCCCCTTCCGGCTCCGTCCGGACGACGGGGACGGGCGGAGACAACCTGACCGCAAGCCCCTAGGAGACCTAACCGTGAAGAGCGCCGTCGAGACTCTGAACCCGACCCGGGTTCGACTCACCGTCGAGGTGCCCTTCGAGGAGCTCAAGCCCAGCCTCGACGCGGCGTACAAGAAGATCAACCAGCAGGTCTCGGTCCCGGGCTTCCGCAAGGGCAAGATCCCGAACCGGGTCATCGACCAGCGCTTCGGCCGTGGCGCCGTGCTGGAGGAGGCCGTCAACGACGCCCTGCCGCGCTTCTACACGCAGGCCGTCGACGAGGGCAAGATCGAGGTCCTCGGACAGCCCGACATCACCAACATCGAGGGTGTCGAGAAGATCGCCGATGGCGGCGACCTGAAGTTCACCGCCGAGGTGGACGTTCGTCCCGAGGTCACCCTGCCGGAGTTCTCCTCCATCGAGGTGACCGTCGACCCGATCGCCGTCTCCGACGAGGACATCGAGAAGTCGCTGGAGCAGCTGCGCGAGCGCTTCTCCTCGGTCAAGGACGTCGAGCGCGCCGCCGCCGCCGGTGACATCGTGGTCGTCGACCTGGTGGCCAAGGTCGACGGCGAGGTGCCGGAGGACGGCACCGCCAACGGCGTCAGCTACGAGATCGGCTCGGGCCGTCTGATCGACGGCATCGACGAGGCCGTCATCGGCCTGTCGGCCGGCGAGGAGAAGACCTTCGAGACCGAGCTCAAGGGTGGCACCCAGGCGGGCAAGACCTCCGAGGTCTCCGTCACCGTCACCGCCGTCCAGGAGAAGGAGCTGCCCGAGCTGGACGACGAGTTCGCCCAGCTGGCCAGCGAGTTCGACACCCTGGAGGACCTGCGCGCCGACTCCCGCAAGCGCCTGGAGCGCATGAAGGAGTACGACCAGGCCACCCAGGCCCAGGAGAAGGTCCTGGACGCGCTGCTCGCGCTGGTTGAGATCGAGTACCCCGAGAAGCTTCTCAAGGACGAGGTCGAGACCCGCAAGCACAACGTGGAGCACCACCAGCTCCAGCCGATGGGCCTCACCATCGACGCGTACCTGGAGACCCAGGGCAAGACCCGCGAGGAGTGGGACGCGGAGATCGAGGAGCAGGCGAAGAAGGGCATCAAGACCCAGTTCGTCCTGGACCAGATCGTCGCCAACGAGGAGCTGGGTGTTAACCAGGAGGAGCTCACCGAGCACCTCATCCGCCGCGCCGCCGGCTCGGGCCTGACCCCGGACCAGTTCGCGCAGCAGGTCGTCCAGGGCGGCCAGGTTCCGCTGCTGGTCGGCGAGGTCGCCCGCGGCAAGGCGCTGGCCACCGTGGTCGAGGCCGCCAAGGTCGTCGACACCGAGGGCAACGAGGTCAACTTCGACGACGAGGACGAGACGGCCGAGACCGTCGAGGCCGCCGCCGAGGAGACCGCCACCGAGGAGAAGACCGAGGCCTGAGCGCCCCGGTAGCCCCTTCCGGCCGCAGCGGGCCCGGACGCCGTACGGTGTCCGGGCCCGCTGTCGTCCGGCCCGGCGGCCGCCGCGACCCTGCGCTCACAGCGAACAGTTCTGCGTGAGGGATTCTGCGGCCGGGCCTGCGCGTTAGGGTCCTTGGACAGCAACAATCACGACGTGATACCCGGAAGCTGTGCGACACCGCGACGGCCGTGGAGCGACCGTCCAAATCGACTGAGCAGGTGGCTAAGTGACGTTCCCGCAGATGCAGATGCCTGGCCCGATGGCACCGCACGCCGCCGCTGGTGACGTGCTCGGCGGCCTTGGCGACCAGGTCTACAACCGGTTGCTCAACGAGCGGATCATCTTCCTCGGCCAGGCGGTGGACGACGACATCGCCAACAAGATCACCGCGCAGCTGCTGCTGCTGGCCGCGGACCCGGAGAAGGACATCTTCCTCTACATCAACTCCCCGGGCGGCTCGATCTCGGCCGGCATGGCGATCTACGACACCATGCAGTACATCAAGAACGACGTCGTCACCATCGCGATGGGCATGGCGGCCTCGATGGGCCAGTTCCTGCTCACCGCGGGCGCCCCGGGCAAGCGCTTCTCGCTGCCGAACTCCACGATCCTGATGCACCAGCCCTCCGCGGGCCTCGGCGGTTCCGCCACCGACATCCGGATCCAGGCCGAGCAGCTGCTCCGCACCAAGAAGCGGATGTCCGAGCTGATCGCGCACCACAGCGGCCAGTCCTTCGAGCAGATCACCGCCGACTCCGACCGCGACCGCTGGTTCACCCCGGAGGAGGCCCTGGAGTACGGCCTCATCGACGCGATCATGCACAGCGCCGCGGACGTCCCCGGCGGCGGCGGCACGGGCGCTGCCTGAGCCTCGGCCCGGCCCGCGACACCACAGCCCCAACGCCTCGGAGGACAAGGACCCCCATGAACATCCCCAGCCTGTCGGCCGCCCAGGCCCGCGTCGAGGACATGCGCGCCGAGGGCCGCTACATCGTCCCGCGCTTCGTCGAGCGCACCACGCAGGGCATCCGCGAGTACGACCCGTACGCCAAGCTGTTCGAGGAGCGCATCATCTTCCTCGGCTCGCAGGTCGACGACGTCTCGGCGAACGACATCATGGCGCAGCTGCTGTGCCTGGAGTCGATGGACCCGGACCGCGAGATCCAGATGTACATCAACTCGCCCGGCGGCTCGTTCACGGCCCTGACGGCCATCTACGACACCATGCAGTACGTGAAGCCGGACATCACCACGGTCTGCATGGGCCAGGCGGCCTCCGCCGCGGCCGTGCTGCTCGCGGCCGGCACCCCCGGCAAGCGGATGGCGCTGCCGAACGCCCGGATCCTCATCCACCAGCCGTACACCGAGACCGGCCGCGGCCAGGTGTCCGACCTGGAGATCCAGGCCAAGGAGATCTTCCGGATGCGCGAGCAGCTGGAGGAGATGCTGTCCAAGCACTCCAACCGGACGGCGGAGCAGGTGCGCGAGGACATCGAGCGCGACAAGATCCTGACCGCCGAGGAGGCCGCCGAGTACGGCCTGATCGACCAGATCATCTCCACCCGCAAGACCTCGCTGACCTCCTGAGGTCGGCTCCCTCCGGCCCGCGAGCGGGTCGGCGGGGCCCGTCGGGGCGGGGTGCGCACACGGGTGCGCACCCCGCCCCGGCCCATCGGCGGGCCCGTGCGACGGCATCTGTTCGGTATCAATTCGCCCAGGGCGTAGGGCAGACCTGGCGAAGAGGACGGAATCACGGGCCCGGCAGAGTACCGTCGGATAGCGAGACCGAGCGCCGTCGGCGTTGACGGTCCACAGCACCAGGCCCCGGAACCCCTGCGGGGCCCCTGGCGAAGGGGAAGCACCTCGTGGCACGCATCGGAGACGGTGGCGACCTGCTCAAGTGCTCGTTCTGCGGCAAGTCGCAGAAGCAGGTGAAGAAGCTGATCGCCGGCCCAGGCGTGTACATCTGCGACGAGTGCATCGACCTGTGCAACGAGATCATCGAGGAGGAACTCGCCGAGACCTCCGAGGTGCGCTTCGAGGAGCTCCCGAAGCCGCGCGAGATCTACGAGTTCCTGGACCAGTACGTGGTCGGCCAGGACCTCGCCAAGAAGGCGCTGTCGGTCGCCGTCTACAACCACTACAAGCGGGTCCAGGCGGGTGAGGCGGGCCGCAGCGGGGGCAACGGCCGCGAGGACGCCATCGAGCTGGCCAAGTCCAACATCCTGCTGCTGGGCCCCACCGGCTCCGGCAAGACGCTGCTGGCGCAGACCCTGGCCCGGATGCTGAACGTGCCGTTCGCGATCGCGGACGCCACCGCGCTGACCGAGGCCGGCTACGTCGGCGAGGACGTCGAGAACATCCTGCTCAAGCTGATCCAGGCGGCCGACTACGACGTCAAGAAGGCCGAGACCGGGATCATCTACATCGACGAGATCGACAAGGTCGCGCGCAAGAGCGAGAACCCGTCGATCACCCGGGACGTCTCCGGCGAGGGCGTGCAGCAGGCCCTGCTGAAGATCCTGGAGGGCACCACCGCGTCGGTGCCGCCGCAGGGGGGCCGCAAGCACCCGCACCAGGAGTTCATCCAGATCGACACCACGAACGTGCTGTTCATCGTCGGCGGCGCGTTCGCCGGCCTGGAGCGGATCATCGAGGGCCGCGCGGGTGCCAAGGGCATCGGCTTCGGCGCCAACATCCGCTCCAAGCGGGAGTCGGACGCCAGCGACCACTTCCGCCAGGTGATGCCCGAGGACCTGGTGAAGTTCGGCATGATCCCCGAGTTCATCGGCCGTCTGCCGGTGATCACCAGCGTGCACAACCTGGACCGCGAGGCGCTGCTCCAGATCCTCACCGAGCCGCGCAACGCGCTGGTCAAGCAGTACCGCAAGCTGTTCGAACTGGACGGCGTGGAGCTGGAGTTCTCCCGGGACGCGCTGGAGGCGATCGCCGACCAGGCGATCCTGCGCGGCACCGGCGCGCGCGGGCTGCGGGCCATCATGGAGGAGGTGCTGATGTCCGTGATGTACGAGGTCCCCTCGCGTCAGGACGTCGCCCGCGTGGTGGTCACCGGGGACGTCGTCTCCAAGCACGCCATCCCCACCCTGGTGCCGCGCGACATGATCAAGCGCGAGCGCCGGGAGAAGAGCGCCTGACCCGAGGCCGACGCCACGAGGAGGGGCCCCGCACCGGATCCGGTGCGGGGCCCCTCCTCGTGGTGCGCGCTACTTGGCGACGACCATGGCGTCGCGGATCGCCCTGGTCTGGTCGGCCGCCTGGGTCAGGGTGGTCTCCTGGCCGCCGGTGAGCTGGCCGTGGCTGTTCACGTTCATCCTGCTGAAGGTGACCCGGCCGGTGGTGGACCTGTCCGCCCACACGCAGACCGTCGGACCGGGCTTGCCCGCGATCCCGGCCACGCCGCAGGAGAGCTTCGCGGAGGAGTTCCTGGAGTCGCGGGCCGGGAAGTCGGTCAGCGGGGTGGTCCAGGTGACGTCGTCGTCGCCGGTGCTCTTCTTGGCGTCCGCGATGATCTTCCCGGGGTCGTTGAGCTTCCCGTAGACGCCGAGCACCGAGAAGGTGTCGAGGTCGGTGCCCCGGCTGTAGCTGGCCGCGATCACGTGGAGGTCCTTGCCGAAGTCCGCCGCCTCCGGCTTGTTCGGGTCGACGGCCTTGTCCTCGGCCGACTTCTGGGAGTAGCCGTCCGGGATGGTGTCCGGGGCGGACATCCGGTACCGGCCGCCCTGGTCGCTCCCGCCGAGGAACTTCCAGGCGGCGAAGCCGCCGCCGCCCAGCACCAGGGCGCCGACCACCAGCCCGATCACCAGGCCGCCCCTGCCCTTGCGCTGCTCCGGCTGCTGCGGGTAGCCCGGCTGGCCGTACGGGGCCTGCGGAGGCACACCGTACGGCTGCTGCGGGGGCTGGCCGTACTGCGGTTGGCCGTACGGGGGCTGCGGCTGCGGTTGGCCGTACTGCGGCCGGCCGTACGCGGGCGGGGGCGGGGGCGCGCCGTACGGCTGCTGCGGCGGCGGGCCGTACGGCGGCTGACCCCCGTACGGCTGCGGCTGTCCCTGCGGGTACTGCTGTCCCTGGCCGTACATCTGCGTCCGTGCTCCCCCGCCGCACCCGCGGCCTGTCGTCTGTCCGGTCGTCCGTGCCCGTCCGGTCCACCGGACGAGTGCCCGGGCACGCTACCGCACGGCGCCGGACCGGGACCCGTCCGGTCCGCGCCCGGGCCGCGGACCGGAAAGCGGTTCGTGACCCACCCCCCGGTTACGTAAACTGTGCGTCGTGACCGACACGACGAACCAGCGCCCCGTGAGCACCTTTGCCGGGGACGAAGCAGCGACCCTCCCGACGACCTACACCCCCGCGGACGTAGAGGGCGAGCTGTACGAGCGCTGGGTGGACCGTGGCTACTTCACCGCGGACGCGAAGAGCGACAAGCCCGCGTACACCATCGTCATCCCCCCGCCGAACGTCACCGGCGTCCTGCACCTGGGCCACGCCTTCCAGCACACGCTGATGGACGCGCTGACCCGCCGCAAGCGCATGCAGGGCTTCGAGACGCTCTGGCTGCCCGGCATGGACCACGCCGGCATCGCCACCCAGAACAAGGTCGAGCAGCAGCTCGCCGAGGAGGGCCTGTCCCGCCACGACCTGGGCCGCGAGGCCTTCGTCGAGAAGGTCTGGGAGTGGAAGAAGAGCTACGGCGGCCGCATCCTCGGCCAGATGCGCCGGCTCGGCGACGGCGTGGACTGGTCGCGCGAGCGCTTCACCATGGACGAGGGCCTGTCCCAGGCCGTCCAGACCATCTTCAAGCGGCTCTTCGACGACGGCCTGATCTACCGCGCCGAGCGCATCATCAACTGGTGCCCGCGCTGCCTCACCGCGCTGTCCGACATCGAGGTGGAGCACGAGGACACCCCGGGCGAGCTGGTCTCGATCCGCTACGGCGAGGGCGACGACTCGATCGTCGTGGCCACCACCCGGGCCGAGACGATGCTGGGCGACACCGCGGTGGCCGTCCACCCGGAGGACGAGCGCTACAAGCACCTCGTCGGCCGGACCATCAAGCTGCCGCTGACCGACCGTGAGATCCCGGTCGTCGCCGACGAGCACGTCGACCCGGAGTTCGGCACCGGCGCCGTCAAGGTGACGCCCGCGCACGACCCGAACGACTTCGCCATCGGCCAGCGCCACGACCTGCCCAACCTGTCCGTCATGGACGAGTGCGGTGCGATCACCGTGCACGGCCCCTTCCTCGGCATGGACCGGCTGGAGGCCCGCTCGGCCGTCGTCGGCGCGCTGCGCGAGCAGGGCCGGATCGTCGCCGAGAAGCGTCCGTACATGCACGCGGTCGGCCACTGCTCGCGCTGCCACACCGTGGTCGAGCCGCGGCTGTCGCTGCAGTGGTGGGTCAAGGTCGAGCCGCTGGCCAAGGCCGCCGGCGACGCCGTCCGCGACGGCAAGGTGGAGATCCACCCGAAGGAGCTGGAGCGCCGCTACTTCGACTGGGTCGACAACATGTACGACTGGTGCATCTCGCGCCAGCTCTGGTGGGGCCACCGGATCCCGGTCTGGTACGGCCCGGACGGCGAGGTCGTCTGCGTCGGACCGGACGAGCAGCCGCCGACCGGCGAGGGCTGGCACCAGGACCCGGACGTCCTGGACACCTGGTTCTCCTCCGGCCTGTGGCCGTTCTCCACGCTCGGCTGGCCGGAGAAGACCGCCGACCTGGAGAAGTTCTACCCGACCGACGTCCTGGTGACGGGCCACGACATCATCTTCTTCTGGGTCGCCCGGATGATGATGTTCGGCCTGTACGCGATGGACGGCGAGGCGCCGTTCAAGACCGTCGCCCTGACCGGCCTGGTGCGCGACGAGTTCGGCAAGAAGATGTCGAAGTCCTCCGGCACCGCGGTCGACCCGCTGGACTGGATGGACGCCTACGGCGCCGACGCCGTCCGCTTCACCCTGGCCCGCGGCGCCAACCCGGGCGCCGACGTGCCGATCGGCGAGGACTGGGTCAAGGGCTCGCGCAACTTCTGCAACAAGATCTGGAACGCGACCCGCTTCGCGCTGATGAACGGCGCCACCGTCGAGGGCCCGCTGCCCGCGCCGGAGGAGCTGACCGCGGTCGACCGCTGGATCCTGTCGCGGCTGAACGCCACCGTCGCCGAGGTGGACGGGCTGTACGAGGACTACCAGTTCGCCAAGGCCACGGACGCGCTGTACCACTTCGCCTGGGACGAGGTCTTCGACTGGTACGTCGAGCTCTCCAAGACCACCCTGGCCAAGGGCGGTCCGCAGGCGGACGCCTCGCGCCGGGTGCTGGGCGAGGTCCTGGACGTCACCCTGCGGCTGCTGCACCCGGTCGTCCCGTTCGTCACCGAGGCGCTGTGGACGGCGCTCACCGGCGCCGAGTCGCTGGTCGTGACCGAGTGGCCGAAGGACAGCGGCTACCGTGACGCGGCCGCCGAGTCGGAGATCGCCACGCTGCAGCAGGTGGTCACCGAGGTCCGCCGGTTCCGTTCGGACCAGGGCCTGCAGCCCGCGCAGCGCGTCCCGGCCCGGCTGGAGCTGGCCGGCACCGTGCTGGCCGTCCACGAGGACGCGATCCGCTCGCTGCTGCGGCTGACCGCGCCCGAGGAGGGCTTCGCGGCCACCGCCTCGCTGCCGGTGGCCGGCGCCACCGTGTCGCTGGACCTCTCCGGCACCATCGACGTCGCGGCCGAGCGCAAGCGCCTGGCCAAGGACCTCGCGGCCGCCGAGAAGGAGAAGGCCCAGACCACCGCCAAGCTCGGCAACGAGGCGTTCCTCGCCAAGGCGCCGGACGAGGTGGTCGCCAAGATCCGGGGCCGCCAGGAGGCCGCCGAGGCCGACATCGCCCGGATCACCGCCCAGCTCGCGGCGCTGCCGCAGGGCTGACCGCCCGTCCCCGCCGAAGGGGCCGTACTCCGCGACGCGCGGGGTGCGGCCCCTCGGCGTTTTCCGGGTTCCGGTTCCGGTTCGGCTTCCCCGGCCGCTTTCCTTACACCAAATAGCCCAGGAACATTGCTCCCTTCCGGCGAATTATCATCCTGCGACCGGGTGAGGTCCTATTCCGAGCGAATTGATTCCGGTCTTGCCCGCGCGGGTTCGCGGAAGTTTGCAGGTCCGCTGTGTACCGTGTGCACGGAGTTTCCGAATGGGCGTTTCCGCTGAGCGTTCCTGCTGAGCGACGGACGGGAGGGCATGGCGTGGTGGTGACCGAGGAGTTGGCCGACGAACTGCCTCTGGAGGCGGTCGAGGAGGCCAAGGCCAGGGCGGCGACCCTGCTGCTCGCGTTCCGGCACGGCAACCAGATCGCGTTCGACCACGAGCTGGACCTGCTGTTCGCCGAGCACGCCGAGCGCGAGGTGACCACCCTGCTCGCCTGGATCGCCGCCGAGGCCGTCCGCAAGGCGTACGCCCCCGAGGTCGGCGACCGGGTGCTGCGGGCGATGGCCCGGCGGGCCCCGGAGGACACCGGCGGGGTCGCGGTGGACGAGGAGACCGCGAGCGCGGCCCAGCTGATCGAGGCGGTGGCGGCCGGCGAGGTGGCCGAGGTCCGCGGCCTGGTGGCCGCGACGCCCGACACCACCTTCCTGCTCGGCGGTCTGCTGCAGGGCGTCGCGATGATGCTGCCGCTGCTGCCCGACGGTGAACTGGCCGAGATCACGGCCGAGTTGCGCCGTCGGCACGGCGGCGCCGCGCACGTCCCGGAGGCCCGGGCCGGGGTCTGAACCCGGGCCTCCGGCAGGCCGGCCGCGCCGGTTACGGCATGGCGTGCAGGTGCGAGCCGATGGTGCCGGCCACGGGGTTGCCCGCCTTGGCGTCCCAGTTGGTCGACCAGGTCATCGCGCCGCCGATGCCCGGCCAGGTGGTATCCGGCTTGTAGCTGCCGCAGTTGGTGCCGGAGGCCAGGCAGTCCAGCGCGTTGTTGACGGTGCCGGCGGCGAGGTACCCGCCGCCGGCGGCGCTGGTGGAGGCCGGCACCCCGAGGCCCACCTGGTCGGGCCGCAGCCCGCCCTTGAGCTGGATGCAGGCCAGTGCGGTGAGGAAGTTCTCGGTGCCCTGGGAGTAGACGTTCCCGTCGCAGCCGTTCATCGCGCCGGAGTTGTAGTACTGCATGTTGACGATGGTGAGGATGTCCTTCACGTTCAGCGCCAGCTTGAAGTACTCCATGCCGGTCGACTGCATGTCGATCGTCTGCGGCGCCATGGTGAGGATGAATCCGCTCCCCGCCTTCGCGGCCAGGGCGTGCAGCGCCTGGCCCATGTAGGTGGAACTGATGCCGTTCTCCAGGTCGATGTCGATCCCGTCGAAGCCGTAGCTCTGCATCAGCGCCCAGGCGGTGCTGGTGAAGGTCGCGGCGGAGGCGGAATCGCCCACCCAGACCGTGCCGTTCTGGCCGCCGATGGAGAGCACCACCCGCTTCCCGGCCGCCCGCTTGGCCGCGATGTCGGCCTTGAACTGGGCGTCGGTGTAGCCGCCGAGGCGGGAGGAGAGCGCCGGGTCGAGGGTGAAGCTCAGGCCGCCGCGGGTGGCGGTGGCGTCCGCGAAGGAGACCGCGATGATGTCGTAGGCGGCCGGGACGTCGCTGATCCGCTGGACGGTGGCGCCGTTGTCGAAGTTCTGCCAGTAGCCGGTGAGGATGTGCTTGGGCAGGTCCGGCGGCTTGCCGGTGGAGGTGGGGGTGGGCGTGCCGCTGTCCGTGGGGGTGGCCGTCGGACTCGGCGAGGCGGTGGAGGTGGCGGTGGCCGTCGGGCTCGGTGACGGCTGCGGTCCGCCGGGGCCGAGCAGCGAGACGTCGTCGGCGGCGAAGGCCGGCTGCCCGTACCAGCCGTGCAGGTAGACGGTGACGCTGGTGGTGTTCGGGCCGGTGGTGAAGCTCGTGGTCAGCTGGGTCCAGCCGCCGGCGCCGGGGGTCCAGGTGCTCGGGTCGGTGCCGCCGGTGCCGCGGGCGCCCAGGTAGACGTACGAGCCCTGCACCCAGGAGCTCAGGGTGTACGCGGAGGAGGGCTTCACCTGGACGGTCTGGGTGCACTCGCCGGTGTCGCTCCCGGCCGGGGTGGACTGCAGGGCGTACGTGCCGGAGTGGACGGTGGTGCGCTGGACCGTACCGCTCGAACAGGTCCAGCCGGACAGGTTCCCGGTCTCGAAGCCGCCGTTGACGATCAGGTCGGTGTCGGCGGCGTGGGCGCCGGTGCCGCCGGCCAGGACGAGTCCGCCCAGGCCGATGACCAGGGCGCTCGCTCCGGCGAGCAGGGAGTGGACGGCGCGCGGGCGCCGGTGTCGGGCAGGTGGCATGACTCCGTCTCCAGTGGGGGAGGCCCGGCGGGCGCCTCGTGGGGGAGGAGCGCCGTCCGGGGTGTCGATGGTGCGCGTGCGGGAGCTACCGACAACTCAAGTCCCGGTCGGGAACGGAGACTTGCCTCACAAGGTGGAGTAGACCAATTCTGCTGTCAAGAGGACCTAGGCGGCCGACGGGAGGGCCTGCCGGCCGGCCGGGTCGGCGAGTGCCGCGGTCAGCGCGGCGATCCGGGCCGAGGCCAGGCCGTCGCCGTACGGGCTCGGGGTGGCCGCCAGCCGGGCGAGCCGCTCGGGGGTGTCGGAGAGCCAGGCGCGGGCCAGGGTGCCCAGCTCCTCGCCGGGCCGCACCAGCGCGGCGAAGCCGGCCGCCACCGCCTCCGGACGCTCGGTGGAGCGGCGCACCACCAGCAGCGGGCGGCCGAGCACGGTGCACTCCTCCTGCACGCCGCCGGAGTCGGAGACCAGCAGCGCCGCGTGGCACGCCAGGCCCAGGAAGTCGCCGTAGCCGACCGGGCCGGTGACGGCGAGGCGCTCCAGCAGGCCGTCCAGGCCGAAGCGTTCGACGGCGGCCCGGGTGCGCGGGTGCATCGGGAACAGCACGGGGGTGCCGGCCCGGGCGATCCGGTCCAGCTCGGCGAGCACCGCGCCGAGCGCCTCGGCGGTGTCGGTGTTCTCCGGGCGGTGCACGGTGGCCAGCACGTACGCGTCCGGGCGCAGGCCGTGCGCGGCGAGCAGCGCGGCGCGGGCGGCCCCGTCCGGCAGCTGACGGCGGACCACCTCGACGACGGTGTTGCCGGTGAGCTCGATCCGGTCCTCGGCCAGCGACTCGGCGCGCAGGTTGGCGACGTTCTCCCCGGTGGCGGCGCAGAGCAGGTCGGAGACGTGGTCGACCATCACCCGGTTGTGCTCCTCGGGCATCGCCCGGTCGAAGCTGCGCAGCCCGGCCTCGACGTGGACCAGCGGGATCTCCCGGGCGTTGGCGGCCAGCGCCCCGGCGAGGGTGGCATTGGTGTCGCCCTGGACGACCACGGCGGCGGGGCGGTCCTCGGCGAAGGCGGCGTCCAACTGGCCGAGGGACTGGGCGATCTGACCGGCCCGGGGGCGGCCGCCGACCCCGGTGAGCAGCTCCGGCCGGGGCAGGTCCAGGTCGCGCAGGAAGCGGCCGGACATCGCCTCGTCCCAGTGCTGGCCGGTGTGCACCAGCCGGGTGGCGTCGCCGAGTTCGTGGATCAGCGGGGCGAGCTTGACCAGCTCGGGGCGGGTGCCGAGGACGACGGCGACGCTGGACGGGGGCAGGCACATGCTCATGCGGGGCTCCGGTGGCGTGGGGGAGGGGCGGCGCGAAGGGAGAGGGGCGGGCTCAGGACTCGAGCGCGGTGGGGGCGCCGAGGGCGGTCTTCTCGGCGTTGCGGCGGGTCTTGGCCCAGCCGTTGCGGCCGAGCAGCATCCGGACCGCGGCCCGGGTGGCGACCACGAACAGGTGGTAGGCGTAGAGCCAGACCAGGACGCCCCAGAGCAGCCCGGTGAGCCGGCCGCGGTCGGGGTGGACGGCCCGGCGGTAGGCGAAGCCCCAGAACACCATCGGCAGCGTGGCGAGCACGAAGGCGAGCAGCATCCACGGGCCGAACCGGAGCTGGAACTCGGCGGTCTCCTCCGGGAAGAGCACCAGCCCGGCGCCGGTGATCCCGAGCGAGACGGGGAAGAGCAGCACCAGCAGCACGCAGACCACCGGCTGGAGGAAGGTGTACAGCACCTCGGCCTTGCCGGTCGCGGTGTAGTGCGGGGAGCGCAGCACCCGGCCGGTGTAGCGCAGGCACTGCATGTTGCCCTGGGCCCAGCGGGTGCGCTGGGTGAGGAAGCGGCGCGGCGAGGTCAGGCCCTCCTGGGAGACCTGGGCCTCGGTGACGTGGGTGAGCCGCCAGCCGGCCAGGCGCAGGTCGAGGCCGGACTCGTAGTCCTCCAGCAGGGCGCGCTCCGGCCAGGGCCGGCCGGCCCGGCCCTCCTCGGCGGTGAGCGAGTCGAGGGCGGTGAGCCGGACGAACTGGCCGTTGCCGCCGAGGCCGACGCTGCCGGTGCGGCGGCGCAGCAGCTGCATGCCGGTGTTGGTGGCCTGGAACTCGACGTCCTGCATCCGCACCAGCGCGCGGGCCAGGGCGTTGGCGAGCCGGCCCCGGCCGGGCAGCGGGAGCTCGTCGTCGGCGTTGCGCATCCGGACGCCGATCTGGACGGCGCCGGTGTCGGGCCGGCCGAGGGCCTTGGGGTTGCAGACCCGGGCGAGGGTGCCGGGGTCGAGCTGCCCGTCGGCGTCGACCACGCCGATCACCACCCGGGAGCGGTCGGTGCCCTCGGGCAGCCGGGCGGAGATCTCCCGGTAGGCGGCGTTGAGGGCGGCGCCCTTGCCGATCCGGGCGTGCGGGCGGCGGCGCTGGACCAGGTGGATCCGCGGGTCGCGGGCCGCGGCGGCGAGGACCAGCTCGCGGGTGGCGTCCTCGCTGTCGTCGTCGATCACCCACAGATGGGCCTCGGGCGCGCTGGTCCGCAGGCCGTCCAGGGTCTGGGTGACCACGGCCTCCTCGTCGCGGCAGGGGATCACCAGGTGCCACCGGAAGGCGGCGGGGTCGCCGGGCTCGGCGGGGCGGCCGTGCCGGAAGGCGTGGCGGGAGCCGGCCCAGTACACGAGGAAGCGTCCGAAGACGAGGGCCATGTAGCCGACGAGCGCCAGGGAGATCAGTCCGGCGACCCAGACGACGGCGTCCTGGCGAAGCACGATCCACTCGTGCAGGGCGTCGGGCATGGCGCAGCGCTCCCAGTGATCAAAGGCCGAAGGCTCCTATCGGTTGCGAATCGATGCTTCATTGCGGTTCAAATCGCTAAATCAATAGTAAAGGGAGGAAATTAGCTGATCATGGGAAAGAGCGGGCAAAGTGGTCGTTCTCACCCCGTGAGGAGGACCCGCCAGCGCTCCGTAGACTGTGGACGTGAGCGACAAGGCCGACCCGAACCCGTACACCATCCGCCCCGCCGACGGCGGCACCGGCGACGCCCTGCGCGACGTCGAGGTGGAGCTCTCCAAGCGCTGGCCGGAGAACAAACTGGAGCCCTCGCTCGACCGGATCGAGGCGCTGATGGACATCCTGGGCCAGCCCCAGCGGTCCTTCCCGTCCATCCACATCACCGGCACCAACGGCAAGACCTCCACCGCCCGGATGATCGAGCAGCTGCTCAACACCTTCGAGCTGCGCACCGGCCGCTACACCAGCCCGCACGTGGAGTCCGTCACCGAGCGGATCACCCTGGACGGCGCCCCGATCACCCCCGAGCGCTTCGTCGAGGTCTACCGCGACATCGAGCCCTACGTGCAGATGGTCGACGCGGCGCAGCCGGTGCCGATGTCCTTCTTCGAGGTGCTGACCGGCATGGCCTACGCGGCCTTCGCCGACGCCCCGGTGGACGTCGGCGTGGTCGAGGTCGGCATGGGCGGCTCCTGGGACGCCACCAACGTCATCGACTCCGCCGTCGCCGTGATCACCCCGATCGGGCTGGACCACACCGACAAGCTCGGTGAGACCACCGGCGAGATCGCGGTCGAGAAGTCCGGGATCATCAAGTCCGGCGCCGTCGCCGTCGTCGCCCAGCAGCAGCTGGACGCCGCCCAGAACATCCTGCGCCGCGCCGTCGAGGTGGACGCCACGGTCGCCCGCGAGGGCATGGAGTTCGGCGTGATCCGCCGCGAACTCGCCGTCGGCGGCCAGCTGGTGACGCTGCGCGGACTCGGCGGCGAGGAGTACGAGGACGTCTTCATCCCGCTGCACGGCGAGTACCAGGCGCACAACGCGGCCCTCGCCCTGGCCGCGGTCGAGGCCTTCTTCGGCGTCGGCGGCGCGCGCGGCGGGCAGCTGGACGTGGACAAGGTCCGCCAGGGCTTCTCCGGCGTCTCCTCGCCGGGCCGCCTGGAGGTCGTCCGCCGCAGCCCCACGATCGTCCTGGACGCCGCGCACAACCCGCACGGCGCCCGCGCCACCGTGGCCGCGCTCACCGAGTCCTTCGGCTTCACCCGGCTCGTCGGCGTGATCGGCACCTCCGGGGACAAGGACGTGGCCGGCGTGCTGGAGGCCTTCGAGCCGATCCTGGCCGAGGTCGTCATCACCCAGAACTCCACCCACCGCGCGATGGACGTCGACGCGCTCGCCGCCCTCGCCGTCGAGATCTTCGGCGAGGACCGCGTGCAGGTCGAGCCCCGGCTCGACGACGCCATCGCCGCCGCCGTCAGCCTCGCCGAGGAGGAGGGCGACCTCGGCGGCGCCGGGGTGCTGGTCACCGGTTCGGTCATCACGGTGGGCGAGGCCCGCCTGCTGCTCGGGAGGAAGTGACATGAGGACGCTCTGCTCCTCGACTCTGATCGGCGAAGTGCTGCTGGTCCTGTTCGCGGCGCTGGTCGCGATGCGGCTCACCGATGTCTCCAACGCGGAGATCTGGACGGTCAGCGGCATCGCGATGGCACTGTGCGTCCTGCTCTGCGGCATGATCGACCGCCCCGGCGCGGTGCAGATCGGCTGGGCGCTGCAGATCGGGCTGATCGCCAGCGGCTTCGTGCTGCCGACCATGTTCGGGCTCGGCGTGGTCTTCGCCGGCCTGTGGTGGTGCTCGGTGCACTACGGCCGCAAGGTGGACGCGTTCAAGGCCGCCAGGGCCGCCGCGGAGGCCGCCGCCGTACAGGCCTGAGGCCCGGACCAGCGGACCGACACGCCGTGTACGCAAGGTAATCTCTGCCCTGTCGGCGCCGCCTGTCGACCCGACTGTCTGCCGAACCGAATCCCCAGGAGACGCACCGTGTCCCAGCGCACTCTCGTCCTGCTCAAGCCCGACGCCGTCCGCCGCGGCCTGGCCGGCGAGATCATCAGCCGCATCGAGCGCAAGGCCGGCTGGCGGTTCGCCGCCATCGAGCTGCGCACCTTCGACCGGGCGACGCTGGAGCAGCACTACGCGGAGCACGTGGGCCGCCCGTTCTACGAGCCGCTGCTGGAGTTCATGACCACCGGCCCGTCGATCGCGCTGATCGTCGAGGGCGAGGAGGTCGTCAAGGGCATCCGCATGCTGGCCGGCGCCACCAACCCGCTGGAGGCCGGGGCCGGCACCATCCGCGGCGACTACGCGACGATCACCCGCGAGAACCTGATCCACGCCTCCGACTCCCCGGAGTCCGCCGAGCGCGAGATCAAGATCTTCTTCCCCGCGCACGCCTGATCCGGCGAGCGGGACCCGGGCGACACGCCCGGGGGGACGTTCGTACCGCCCCGGTCGGGACCATTGGCCCGGCCGGGGCATTCTTATCGTGAAATAGGGAACTGGCGACGCCGACACGGCGTCCCAATCCTCGGAGATGCGATCACGCCCCGGACAATGGACGGTATGCCCCACGCCGACGTCCGTACCGAGTGGCGTGGCTACGATGGACGCGACTCAAGGGCCCGGTAAGACAGCTCAGCTGTTCTCCGCCCACGCGTGGACGCGCGCATTCGTCCACCCCCCCATGAACTCCGAGCCCGGGAAGGCACCCACACCCCATGGCGAGCAACCTGTCGTTCATCGGCCGCGACTTGGCGATCGACCTCGGAACAGCCAATACGCTGGTGTACGTCAGGGGCAAGGGCATCGTTCTGAACGAGCCGTCCGTCGTCGCGGTGAACACCAACACCGGCGGCATCCTCGCCGTCGGCGCCGAGGCCAAGAAGATGATCGGCCGCACCCCGGGCAACATCGTCGCCATCCGCCCGCTCAAGGACGGCGTGATCGCCGACTTCGAGATCACCGAGCGGATGCTGCGGTACTTCATCCTCAAGATCCACCGCCGCCGCTACCTCGCCCGCCCCCGCGTCGTGGTCTGCGTGCCCTCCGGCATCACCGGCGTCGAGCGCCGCGCCGTCATCGAGGCCTCCTCGCAGGCCGGCGCCCGCCAGGTGCACATCATCGAGGAGCCGATGGCCGCCGCGATCGGCGCCGGCCTGCCCGTCCACGAGGCCACCGGCAACATGGTCGTCGACATCGGCGGCGGCACCACCGAGGTCGCCGTGATCTCCCTCGGCGGCATCGTCACCGCCCAGTCCATCCGGGTGGCCGGCGACGAGCTGGACAACGCGATCGTCCAGCACATCAAGAAGGAGTACTCGCTGCTCCTCGGCGAGCGCAGTGCCGAGCAGATCAAGATGAGCATCGGCAGCGCCTTCGGCCTGGAGGGCGAGAAGGACGAGCACGCCGAGATCCGCGGCCGCGACCTGGTCAGCGGTCTGCCCAAGACCGTGGTCATCTCCGCCGCCGAGGTCCGCGAGGCCATCGACGAGCCCGTCAACGCGATCATCGACGCGGTCAAGACCACCCTCGACCAGTGCCCGCCCGAGCTGGCCGGCGACGTCATGGACCGGGGCATCGTGCTCACCGGCGGCGGCGCCCTGCTGCGCGGCCTGGACGAGCGGCTGCGCCGCGAGACCGGCATGCCGATCCACATCGCGGAGAACCCGCTCGACTCCGTCGCGCTCGGCTCCGGCAAGTGCGTCGAGGAGTTCGAGGCGCTCCAGCAGGTACTCGACGCTTCGCCGCGTCGTTGACAGGTCGCCGCACCACCGGCACCACGCGTCACATCAGACACTCGACTGAACGGGCCGCCGCCCGGGCCCCACAGCCCCGGGCGGCGGCCAGGTACGAAGGGGCAGTACCAGCACCGTGAGGGACACACGAGAGAGCCGGCTGCTGCTGATCCTGCTGGTGGCCGTCGCCTTCGCGCTGATCACCGTGGACATCAAGGGCGGTGAGGACTCCCCGCTCGGGCCCGCCCGGCACGCCGCCGCCAGCGTCCTCGGACCGGTCGAGCGCGGAGCCGCCACCGTCGTCGACCCGGTCGCCGACACCGTCCGCGCCTTCCGCGACGCGGCCACCGACAGCGGCCGCACCGACCAGCTCGCCCGCGAGAACACCGAACTCCGGCAGAAGCTCGCCTCCTCCGACATGGCCACCGGGCGCACCAAACAGCTGGACGACCTGCTGCGCACCGCCGGCGCCGGCGGCTACACCGTCAAGGCCGCCCAGGTCATCGCGATCGGCCCGGCCCAGGGCTTCTCCTGGACCATCACCATCGACGCCGGCAGCGACGACGGCCTCACCCGCGACATGACGGTGATCAACGGTCAGGGCCTGGTCGGCCGGATCACCACCGTCGCTCCCACCACCGCCACCGTGCTGCTCGCCTCCGACCCCGGCTTCTCGGCCGGCACCCGGCTGGAGGGCACCGGCGAGATCGGCTTCGCCTCCGGCGGCGGCGACAGCCCGATGAAGGTCTCCCTGCTCAACGGCAAGGCCCAGGTCAAGGCCGGCGACCGGCTGGTCACCTTCGGCTCGCAGAGCGGCCGCCCGTTCGTCCCCGGCGTCCCGGTCGGCAAGGTCGTCGAGGTCCAGGCCAACGCCGGCCAGCTGACCAAGACCGTCCTGGTCGAGCCCTTCGTCCAGTTCACCCGGCTGGACCTGGTCGGCGTGGTGGTCGTGCCGCCGCGCGCCGACCCGCGCGACGCCGTCCTGCCGCCGGCGCCCGCCGCGGGCCAGCCGGCCGCCGCGCCGGGCCAGGTCCCGGCCTCCGTGCCCGGCCAGGTCCCGGCCTCCGCGCCCGCCGCCCCGCCCGCCAAGCCCACTGGGGGGAACTGAGCCATGCGCCTCGCCCGCATCCCCGTCTCCGCCGGCCTCGTCCTGTTCGGCCTGATCCTCCAGGTCAGCGTGTTCGGCCGGCTCCAGCTCCCGGGAGCCACCCCGGACATACTGCTGCTCGTCGTGGTCGGCCTGGCCATGGTCTACGGGCCCACCGGCGGCTGCCTGGTCGGCTTCGCGGGGGGCCTGCTGGCCGACCTCGCGCCGCCCTCCGACCACGCCATCGGCCGCTACGCGCTGGTGCTCTGCCTGATGGGCTACGCCGCCGGGCTGCTGCGCCCGGACCACGGCCGCCAGCGGTCCGTGGCCGGCTCGCTGGTCGTGGTCGGCGCCGCGGCGGTCGCCTCCACCCTGCTCTACGCGATGGTCGGCGCCCTGGTCGGCGACACCGCGGCCCGGCACGTCGGCCTCGGCGGACTGGTCATCAGCGCCCTGCTCTACGACCTGCTGCTGGCCCCCTTCGTGGTGCCGCTGGTGATGTACCTCGGCCGCCGCTTCGGCCGCGACCCGGTGGCCGCCGCGGACGACGACGAGGGCGGCTCCGGCCTGGGCACGCTGGCCCGCTACCGCACCACCCGCGACACCTCGACGGGCCCGTCGTACAAGAAGCGGCGCGTGCCGGGCTTCGCCCGCCGCCCGTAACCGGACCGGCCTCCCGGCCCCGGCCCCGGCCGCCCGGCCCTCCGGCCCCGACCACCCGACCTCCCCGCATCCTGGAGCGCACGAGACGTGAGCAACATCCCCGAGACCGGCCGCACCCGACGGGTGACGATCCGTCTGGTGGTGCTGCAGATCCTGGTGCTGTCGCTGCTCGCCACCCTCGGCGGACGGCTGTGGTACCTGCAGATCCGCAACGCCAAGGAGTACACCGCCAAGGCGACCGGCAACCACATCCGCGAGGTGGTCGAGCCGGCCGTCCGCGGCGAGATCCTGGACGCCTCCGGGCGGGTGCTGGCCGGCAACGAGACCCGGCTGGTGGTCTCGGTCAGCCGCACCTCGCTGCTCCAGCAGAAGGACGGCGGCAAGGCGGTGCTGTCCCGGCTGGCCGAGGTGCTGGGGATGCCGGCCAAGGACGTGCAGGAGAAGGTCCGGCTCTGCGACGCCAAGACCCCGCAGCCCTGCTGGAACGGTTCGCCGTACCAGCCGATCCCGGTCACCAAGGAAGCGACCACCCAGCAGGCGATGCAGATAATGGAGCGCCGCGAGGACTTCCCCGGGATCACCGCGCAGCCCACCGCCGTACGCCGCTACACCGGCGCCGAGGGCGCCAACATGGCCCAGGTGCTCGGCTACCTCTCGCCGGTCACCGACGAGGAGGTCAGCAAGACCGCCGGCAAGAGCGGCCTGGACCGCTACCTGCCGGCCGACCAGATCGGGCGGGCCGGCCTGGAGTCGGTGTACGACCGCGACCTGCGCGGCACCGCGGGCATCACCAAGCTGGAGGTCGACAACCTCGGCCGGGTGATCGGCAACGCCGGCACCGTCGCCCCGCAGACCGGCGACAACCTGGTCACCAGCATCGACGCCCGGGTGCAGAAGGTGGTCGAGGACAACCTGGCGCAGGCCATGAACGACGCCCGGAACACCTTCGACAAGATCACCAACCGCAACTACGAGGCCGACTCCGGCGCCGCCGTGGTGATGGACGTGCACACCGGGCGGATCGTCGCGATGGCGAGCGCCCCGACCTACGACCCGAACCTCTGGGTGGGCGGCATCAGCGGCAAGGACTACCAGTCGCTGACCAGCAAGGACTCCAACTTCCCGCTGCTGAACCGGGCCATACAGGGTCAGTCCGCCCCCGGCTCGACCTTCAAGGTCATCTCCACCACCGCCGCCGTGCAGGCCGGCTACTCGCTGGACGGCCGCTACGACTGCCCGAAGAGCATGACCATCGGCGGCCGCGAGTTCAAGAACTTCGAGAGCGAGAACTTCGGCCAGATCTCCCTGGAGAAGGCGCTGGAGGTCTCCTGCGACACCGTCTTCTACGGCCTGGCGTACGACCAGTGGATGAAGGACGGCGGCATCAAGCCGAAGAAGGACCCGGGCGACTGGTTCTTCAAGACCGCCCACGAGTTCGGCCTCGGCGCCAAGACCGGCATCGACCTGCCGTCCGAGGTCACCGGCCGGGTGCCGGACCGGCAGTGGAAGCAGTCCTTCTACGACAACAACAAGGACGCCTGGTGCGCTCAGGGGCAGAAGGGCGGCAACAGCTACTCCGACCAGATCGCCCGGGAGAACTGCGTCGACGGCTACCAGATGCGCGCCGGTGACGCCGTCAACTTCGCGATCGGCCAGGGCGACACGCTCGTCACCCCGGTCCAGATGGCCCGGATCTACTCGGCGCTCGCCAACGGCGGCACCTTCTACCGGCCGACCATCGCCAAGGCCGTGATAAGCCCGGGCGGGGACCTCGTCCGCGAGATCGCCCCGCACGAGGACGCCAAGTTCCCCGGCGACGAGAAGCTGCTCAGCTACATCAACCAGGCCACCGAGAGCGTCATCAAGAGCGGTACCGCCGCCTGGAAGTTCAACGGCTGGCCGCAGGACAAGATCACGCTGCACGCCAAGACCGGCACCGCCGAGGTCGAGGGCAAGCAGACCACCTCCTGGCTGACCACGTACAGCAAGGACTACGCGGTCGTCATGACGATAAGCCAGGGCGGCACCGGCTCCGGCGGCTCCGGCGACGCCATCCGCCGGATCTACCAGGCGCTGTACGGCGTGGACGACAAGGGCGGCATCGACAGCGGCAAGGCGCTGCTGCCCGCGCCGCAGGCCGAGCTGCCGAAGTTCAACCCGGACGGCACCGCGATCATCAAGCCGGTCTCGTACGGCGCCGACGCGGCGCAGGGCGCCCAGGCCCCGGGCCTCCAGGCCCAGGCCGTCGCCGCCGCTCCGGCGCTGCTCGACACGGCCACGGCGCAGCCGGCCCCGGCGACGGCCTTCCTCGACCGGACGCCGCCGGCCGACCGTCCGGCGTCGTACACCGCGGCCGACGCCGCGCTCGAACCCACGCGCGGACCGGGAAGGGGACGGGCATGACCTCCTACGGCTCGTACCGGCAGCTGCGGCTGGCCCCGCAGCGCCGCGGGGTCTCCAAGGCGCTGTCCAAGGACTCCCCGCTCTGGCGGCTCGACTGGATACTGCTGGTGGCCGCCCTCGCCCTCTCGGCCGGCAGCTCGCTGCTGGTCTGGTCGGCCACCCGCGGGCGCGACTCGCTGACCCACGGGGACCCGCAGTACTTCCTGTACCGGCACCTGACCAACTTCGTGGTCGGGCTGGTGCTGTGCTCCGTGGTGATAGCGATAGGGAGCCGGCGCTTTCGCACGATCGTGCCCTTCCTGTACGTCGGCGTGCTCGTCCTGCTGCTGGCGACGCTCAGCCCGCTCGGCTCGACCATCAACGGCGCGCACTCGTGGATCCAGCTCGGCGGCGGCTTCTCGATCCAGCCGGCCGAGTTCGCGAAGCTCGCGATCGTGCTGGCGATGGCCGTCGTGCTGTCGGACCAGGTGGACGCGGGGGAGCGGGAGTTCCCCTCGCACCGGGCGGTGTTCCGGGGCCTGCTCTGGGCCGGGGTGCCGATGTGCATAGTGCTGTTGATGCCGGACGCCGGCTCGGTGATGGTGATGGCCGCCATCGTGCTGGGCATCCTGCTCGGCTCCGGCGCGGCGAACCGCTGGGTGCTCGGCCTGCTGGTGGCGGGCACCGCCGGATGCGTGGCGATCTGGAAGTTCGGGCTGCTGAGCCAGTACCAGATCGACCGCTTCGCCGCCTTCGCCAACCCGCAGCTGGACCCGAACGGCGTCGGCTACAACACCGCGCAGGCCCGGATCGCGATCGGCTCGGGCGGGCTCACCGGCAAGGGGCTGTTCCACGGCACCCAGACCGTCGGGCAGTTCGTGCCGGAGCAGCAGACCGACTTCGTGTTCACCGTGGCCGGCGAGGAGCTGGGCTTCGTCGGGGCGCTGGCGATCATCGCGCTGGTCGGCGTGATCCTCTGGCGGGCCTGCCGGATCGCCCGGCAGGCGACCGACCTGTACGGGACGATCGTGGCGGCCGGGGTCATCGCCTGGATGGCCTTCCAGGCCTTCGAGAACATAGGGATGTGCCTGGGCATCATGCCGGTCGCGGGCATCCCGCTGCCGTTCGTCTCGTACGGCGGCTCGTCGATGTTCGCCAACTGGATCGCCATCGGGCTGCTCCAGGCGGTGCGGAGCCAGCGGCCGATAGCGGCCTGAGCGCGCCGCGCCGTGCGGCGGCGGGGCCGGTCCGGGACTTCCCGGGCCGGCCCCGCTGTCGTGTCCGGGGGCGCTGTCGTGTCCGGGGCCGGGGAGGGTTCAGAGGAGGCAGTCGGCGGTGGTGAGGACGGCGCGGGTCTGGTGGGCGAGTTGCTCCTGGACGGGCACCCAGCGGGTGCCGAAGCGGTGGCGCAGCCGGTCGAGGCTGTCGGCGACGACGGTGCGGGCGCGGTCGCGGGCGGCCTCGACGCCGGGGCCGCGGGTGTCGGCGAGCAGCCGCAGCAGGATCGACGCGACCCGCAGCGGTACGCGGGCGGCGACCAGTCCGGCGGTGGTCACCCGGGAGGCGGTGAGCGGTTCGGCGCCCCAGCGCTCCAGCCACTCCTCGGCCACCCGCGGGGCGACCGCCAGGCTGGACTCGGCGGTGCGCAGCAGCGGGCCGTACGCCTCGTGGCCGGGCGTCCCGTGCCGGTGCGCGCGGACCGTCGGGAGCAGGGCGGTGAGGTCCGCGGCGCGTGCGGTGAGGTCGCGGGCGGCGGCCGCGAGGGCCTGCGGGCCGGCCGGGTGGCGGTGGGCGTCGCCGACCGCGTCGACGGCCCACATCGGGACCTCCAGCACCGCGGAGACCGCGCCGTACCGGGCCGCGTACGACCAGGTGGACAGCTCGGGCTCGTCCGGCAGGGCCCGGGAGCCGCCGGTGCCCGGAGACGGCATCAGGTAGGTGCCCGGGTCCGGGCTGGCCCAGCCGATCGCGTCGTAGGAGTCCACGTCGAGCGGCACGCCGGCGCGCTGCGCGGAGCGGGCGAAGCGCCCGGCCAGGCCCGGGACGGGGCGGGTGAGCTGGGCGAACGCGCCGCCGAAGTCCACCCCGTGCAGCGAGCACTGGAGGAACGGGCGCAGTTCGTCGATCAGTCCGGTCAGCGCCAGGCTCTCCGGCATCGGCGGGCGGCCGGAGCCGGGGGCGGGCAGCAGCTCGGGCTGCTCCTCGAAGGAGGGGCGGAAGAAGTGCTCGTAGTGGCGCCGCATGGTGAGCGGGCCGTCCAGCCAGCCGGCGTTGAGCGCGGCGCCGTCGGGGTCGAGGCAGAGCAGCAGGTGCCAGGAGAGTCCGGGGCGGGCGGGGCGGTCGAGCAGCACCTCGGCGAGCCGGACGGTCCCGGCGGTGCCGATCGGTTCGTTGGGGTGCGGGCCGCCGACCACCAGGACGGCCCGCGGGCCGCGGTCCACGGAGAGCAGCAGCAGCGGGCGGCCGGCCCGGGAGCGGCCCACCTCGCGCAGCCGGCAGCGGTCCGGGTGCCGCAGGGCGAGCCGCCGTGCGGCGGACTCGGCCTGGGCCGGCGTCGGGTAGCGGGCCGGCCGGGTGTCGAGGGTCCGGAGCGGGCGGATCCGCCGACCGGTGTCGGTCATGGTTCTCCTTGCGCCGGTCGTACGGCCGCCGGGGCGCGGGCGTGCGGGTGCGCCGCCGGGCACGGCGTGCGGGCGGGGGGACGGGGGAGGGGGACGGGGCTGGGCGTGGCACCGCGGGCCGGGAACGGCGGCCGTGCGGGGACGGACGGGGCCGTCCGTGGGCGGCCCGTGGGGAGGGAGAGGCGTGCCGGCCGGAAAACCGACGAGGGCCGAGCGTACGACTCAACTTCCTTGTCCGGAAGGGGTGCAGATGTCTTTGGCGGAGCCCTGTCAGTACCGCACGGGCCGTCCGGGCGTGTCAACGGCGGACGGGACCGGCCGGCGGGCGCCCACCGCGCGTGCCGGGGCGGGCACCAGCGGGCTCGGGAGGCCACCGGTGGGCACCGGTGGACACCGGCGGGTGCGGGCGGAGACCGGCCCGTCCGGGGTCGCGCCGGAGCGCGGAGGGCCCGTGAACCGGGGCAGACGGCCCGTTCCCCGGATTGGGCTACCCTTGAGGGTCACCCCTCCCGTGCCGACTCGCGGCACCGAATCACGTCGTAAGGGTTCCTAGTACATGACTGTCGAATCGGTCTTCCCACGCCTGGAGGCCCTCCTCCCGCACGTCCAGAAGCCGATCCAGTACGTCGGCGGCGAGCTGAACTCGACCGTCAAGGACTGGGACGCCTGCGACGTCCGCTGGGCGCTGATGTACCCCGACGCCTACGAGGTCGGGCTGCCCAACCAGGGCGTCATGATCCTCTACGAGGTGCTGAACGAGCGTGAGGGTGTGCTCGCCGAGCGCACCTACAGCGTCTGGCCGGACCTCGAGGCGCTGATGCGCGAGCACCACGTCCCGCAGTTCACCGTGGACGCCCACCGCCCGGTGAAGGCCTTCGACGTGTTCGGCCTGTCGTTCTCCACCGAGCTCGGCTACACGAACATGCTGACCGCGCTCGACCTGGCCGGCATCCCGCTGGAGGCCAAGGACCGCACCATCGACGACCCGATCGTCCTGGCCGGCGGCCACGCGGCCTTCAACCCGGAGCCGATCGCGGACTTCATCGACTGCGCCGTGGTCGGCGACGGCGAGCAGGCCGTCCTCGACATCACGGAGATCATCCGCGCCTGGAAGGCCGAGGGCCGCCCGGGCGGCCGGGACGAGCTGCTGCTGCGCCTGGCCCGCACCGGCGGGGTCTACGTCCCCAAGTTCTACGACGTGGAGTACCTGGCCGACGGCCGGATCGGCCGCGTCGTGCCGAACGCCCCCGGCGTGCCGTGGCGGGTGTCCAAGCACACCGTGATGGACCTCGACGAGTGGCCGTACCCGAAGCAGCCGCTGGTCCCGCTCGCCGAGACGGTGCACGAGCGGATGTCCGTGGAGATCTTCCGCGGCTGCACCCGCGGCTGCCGCTTCTGCCAGGCCGGCATGATCACGCGCCCCGTGCGGGAGCGAAGCATCACCGGCATCGGCGAGATGGTGGAGCGCGGGCTGAAGGCGACCGGCTTCGAGGAGGTCGGCCTGCTGTCGCTGTCCAGCGCCGACCACACCGAGATCGGCGACATCGCCAAGGGCCTCGCGGACCGCTACACCGAGGACAAGATCGGCCTGTCGCTGCCGTCCACCCGCGTCGACGCCTTCAACATCGACCTCGCCAACGAGCTGTCCCGCAACGGGCGCCGCTCGGGCCTCACCTTCGCCCCCGAGGGCGGCAGCGAGCGCATGCGCAAGGTCATCAACAAGATGGTGTCGGAGGAGGACCTGATCCGCACCGTCGCCACCGCGTACGGCAACGGCTGGCGCCAGGTGAAGCTGTACTTCATGTGCGGCCTGCCCACCGAGACCGACGAGGACGTGCTCCAGATCGGCGAGATGGCGAAGAACGTCATCCAGAAGGGCCGCGAGGTCACCGGCCAGAACGACATCCGCTGCACCGTCTCCATCGGCGGGTTCGTGCCCAAGCCGCACACCCCGTTCCAGTGGGCCCCGCAGCTGTCCGCCGAGGCCACCGACGCCCGCCTGGCCAAGCTGCGCGACTCCATCCGCGGCGACCGCAAGTACGGCAAGAACATCGGCTACCGCTACCACGACGGCAAGCCGGGCATCGTCGAGGGCCTGCTCTCCCGCGGCGACCGCCGGGTCGGCGCGATCATCCGCGAGGTCTACGAGGACGGCGGCCGCTTCGACGGCTGGCGCGAGTACTTCTCCTACGACCGCTGGATGGCCTGCGCCGAGAAGGGCCTGGCCGGCACCGGCGTCGACGTCGACTGGTACACCACCCGCGAGCGCACCTACGAGGAGGTGCTGCCCTGGGACCACCTGGACAGCGGCCTCGACAAGGACTGGCTCTGGGAGGACTGGCAGGACGCCCTGGAGGAGGTCGAGGTCGACGACTGCCGCTGGACCCCGTGCTTCGACTGCGGCGTGTGCCCCCAGATGGACACGGCCATACAAATCGGCCCGACGGGCAAGAAGATGCTGCCGTTGACGGTCGTCAACGCCACTGGCCAGCAGGGTTAGCCAGAGGCATGGGGGACCCACTCGGCGAGCTGTGTGACGTATTTCACAGCCTCTCGGAGGGTGAACGACAGCTCGTCCTGGGCGCGCTCGGTGTGACGCGCGCCCCGGGCGGGCCCGCCCCGGCCCCACGGGAGGCCCGGCAGAGGGGCCGGAAGACCCCCCTGCCCGCCGCCCGGAGCACCCCGGACATCGAGTCCTCCATCGAGTGGGTCTGACCCGCTGAGGCCACGCCCAGAGCCCTCCCCGATCCTGTCAGGGAGGGCTCCTGTGTTCGATGGAGCGCTGAACGCCTTCGAGTGATGGCCTGTGGCTGTCAGCTACCACTGATGAGTGACAGGTGGGCGGCGGCCGACTTGGACAGGCTCTCCAGGATGGCCCCGCCCTTTTCGGCGGTACCGAGGGAGGGGCGGCCGATGATGCCGTTCTCGGTGTAGCCGGCCATGCCCAGCGTGAGGAGGTGGGGGCGCTCCGGGGCGTCGTGGTCGTCCTGCTCGATGCCCTCGCGGACGAGGTGGGGAGCGCCGTGGAGGAGGAGTGAGACCTCCAGCTCGCCGCCGTGCATGTCCTCGCCGCCGCTGCTCTCCAGGGCTGCGGCCTCGCGGGCCTGGTGCCAGTCCTCGCGGACCGGGAAGAGGGCGACGCGTGGGCCCTCGGTGTTGGCCTCCTGGACCACGTTGGAGAGCACATAGTTCCCGCCGTGCCCATTCACGATCAGCAGACCGGGGACGCCGGACGCCCGGAGGGACTTCCACGTGTCGTTGATCACGGCGTAGAGCGTGGCGGCGCTGATACTGACGGTGCCCGGCATGTGGGCGTGCTCGTGGGAGCAGGACAGGGTGATGGGTGGCAGGAGGAACAGGTCGTAGTCGGTGGCGATCCGCTGGGCGATCAGGCTGGCGACGACGGTGTCGGTGGTCAGGGGCAGGTGATCGCCGTGTTGCTCGAAGCTGCCGACCGGCAGCACGGCGATCTTGGCGCCGCGCCGGCGTTCGTCTGCGGAGGTGGCGGCCGTGATCAGTGCGTCCATGGGCCCAGCCTCTCCCATAGGGTCCTCAGCGGTCGAGAGGGCTTCCGCTGCTCATCAGTGCCAAACGGTGGGTGAACGTGGCCACTTGGGGTACGGCGCTCCACCGCTGGAGGGCCTTTCCGGCGGTGGATAGTTCGGACATTGCGCGCGCTGACTCGGTGTCGACGGCGATGGACAGTGCGCGGTCGGCTGCGGCGACCGCCTGCTCGGGTTCACCGGACACCGCGTAGGCCCGCGCCAGTCGGGAGAGGTAGACGCCCTGGTCGTTACGGTAGACCGGCGGCAGCACTCGGAGCTCCGCCTCGAACATGCCCACGGCCGTGTGCGGGTCGCCGAGTTCGATCAGACAGTTCGCGCGCTGCATCTCGATGTAGGTCGGTGTGCAGTAGGCGAGATCAAGAGCGTCGTCGGCGTGCGAGTCGTCCGGCGCGGCCGCGATCTCGTGAGCCTCGTCGAACTTCGCCTGTGCGAAGCGAGGGTTGCCCATCATCGCGTGGCCCTGCGCTTCCTGCTGCGCCGCCAGTGCCCGGATCCGGTGAGTGGCCCCGACCGACCGTTGGGCCGCGCGGGCAAGGCTGACGGCTTTCGGGGCGTTCCGCTGGGCGGTGGCCTGGTTGCTCTTCCGGAAGAGCACGTAGGCGGCCATCACGTCGTCGCGGGCCTCCTGCGCCCACTCCATGGCGCGGTCCGACCAGAACAGGGCCCGGTCGAAGTCCCCGAGATCCTGGTTCAGCCACCCCAGGAACTCCGCGGTGCGCGCGCCGATTGCGAGCAGTTCGTCGCGGGCGCGGCCCTCAGCGATTTGCTGGAGGTGGTCGAGTAGCCGGACGTGCCTCGTCACTGGGTCGAGTGCGTGGCGGGAGCCGAGCAGGTTCGCGGCTTTGTAGTGGCCGGGCATCGCACCGCGCAGATGGCTCACGAAGAGCTCGGCGTCGATCGGTGCGTTGGGGCCCCGGCCGTCGGTGGACGGCTCCGGCTGGCGGCGGCGGGGCTGCCGGACCGGCGTCTCCAGCTCCCATGAACGAGAAGCCAGGCCGAGCATTCGGCCCGGGATGTGGAGGCCGTCGGCGATCCGCTCGATGAGATCGATCTTCTCGATCCTGCGCTTCCCGGACATGACCTCACCGACCCGGCTCGGTGTCATGTCACAGGCACGGGCGATGAGCGACGGGTAGATCCCCGCCGTCTTGAGCAGCCGGAACACGGCTGCGAAGTCTCGTGCTCGACACGCGGCGATCATCTCCGGGTTGGACAGCAGGCCCGCTGGGAGCCGGTCCGGTACGCGAGCCTCGGTCACCACTGCCCCCGCTGTCGATCAGCAGCCGCTGCAAGCAAGTTGATTGCCTGTGAGTTTACCCACATTGGGTAACCAGCTTGGGTACGAAGTCCGCACTTCCTCCCGGCAGCCTGGAGTAAAGGGCCGGAACGTCCGGGTTTCGGGCCGCCAATTGGGCATCGGGAGGCGGTGCACGTGACCAGTTCGGGAGAACCCCCCGACGGCTCCGAACCCTACAAGCCGGCCCCCGGGATACCCGCGTTCGAGGCGAGGCTCACGCGGCACAGGCGGTCCGCCACGGTGGCCAGGAACCACCTGCGCGACTTCCTTCAGAACGTCCCGGGCGGCCCGGCCCTCATGGACGACGCCCAGCTGGTGCTCGGCGAACTGGTGGCCAACGCGGTGACGCACGCGCGTGTTTCGCCTGGACGCGAGATCGCCGTCCGGTTCGAGGTGATGTGCGACCACCTGAGGATCGAGGTGCACGACGCGAGCAGCGAGAAGCCCGCGATCCGGTGCGCCGCTGACCTGAGCGATGTCTCTGGGCGCGGGCTGTACCTGGTGGAGGCCCTGTCCCGGGAATGGGGTTTCGAGCCCCGACCCGAAGGCATCGGAAAGATCGTTTGGGCCCTGGTGGGCCTGGAAGGCGGTGTGGAATGAGCAGGCGGGCGTCTGGGGCGGCGACGCGGTGCTACTACTGCGGCGCGGGGCTGAGCAAAGCGCCGACCCGAAGCATCGTGGTGAATGGGCAGACGGTGGGTGTCCACAAGTGGCACCCACGTCGCGCGGGGGAGGTGTCGGAGAAGTGACGCCGCTTGGAGTCCCCGATGCGCCGGAGACGGTCTCCTCGTACCCCTTCCCGGTGATCCTGGAAGTTCGCGGTGTTGCGGAGCCCGAGCACTTCGGCAAGCTGCCGGAGGCGATGGCCGCGCTCCTGACCGCGGTCGGCACCCTTCCGCTTGGCCCGGACCAGCAGGCCTATTTCGTCGAGCTGTTCGGGCCGTCGGAGGTTCAGTCGATCGGGCGTCGACTCGCAACGCACGGAGAGGTGCGGGCCCTGGCCTTCCTCGACCTGACCCCGACCGTCGTCCGCCTATACTCCGCTGGCCCCGGGAGGCAGCAGTGATCCGGCACCTGCGGACCTGGTGGGACCGGGTTTCGATGTGGTGGCTGCTGGACGGCCAGTTCTCCTGGCCGGTGCGAGCTGTCTCGCCGAGCCGGCGGGCCGCGCACCGTGACGCGGTGGCGTGGTTCACGGAGCCCGACTTCGCCGAAGATCAGCGGTTGCAGCTCATGCGGAAGATCTGGCGTGAGAAGACCGGCGTCGATGATCCGCTGCTCGACTTGACCGAGGCGGAGCTGTTCCGGCGGATCTTCGATTGCGAGCAGTCGGCGCGGGACCACACCTGACCTGATCAGGGACAACTGAAGACGTGCCGGACCACCCCGGAACCTTGGCGGGAGAGGGGTGGTCCGGTGGGTCGGAACCCGATGCCGATGGTATCGGGCTCCTCGGCATGCCAGCGCATGGATAGCCGGTTCGGTTCGTGACCAGGGGAGTTGAAGGACAGTTGGACGGGGATGACGACTTCGGCGCGGAGCTGGCGGCGAGCCTCGACCCGGACTCGTGGCTGTGGCTGCCGGGTGTGGACTACACCGCCGGCTGGAGGGTCGCGCGGCAGACGGCGGACGAGGTGAACACCCTGCTGGCAGCATGCGGTGTGGATCGTTCGCAGCTTCGGGCGATCGCCGATACCGATGCTCAGGGAGGGGCGCTGGTCCGCCTTGAGGGCATCCTGGAAGGTTGGATGAGTCTCAAGGAGCTGCTTTGCCTGGCGGCCAACGTCCGTGGCGAACTGACATGACAGGGCCAGTGCAGGAACCCACCTGCACTGGTCATTCACTCCCGACCGGAGGCCAACGATGAGTGGCGGGAGGCGAGTTGTTCCACCTCCTCTTTACAAGGACAGGCGTTCGGAACCCTGCGTGACCTACGGCTCCCCTGCCCTGCCGGTTCCCCCGCCACCGCGCCGCCGGCGCCCGCGACTGACCGCCACGTACCGCCCAATCTGGCATGGCTGGCACACAGGATCCATCTGAGATAGCTCACCCGAGGAATGCTTTGGTTTGCCGGCAGCACTAGACACCGTTGTCCTGCAACAAGAACCGATCCGGACGCCAATCCCAAGTCTCGTGACCAACGTCCGAAGAACTATGGACCAGAGAGAGCAAACAGCGCCGCGCCAGCTAGTCAAGGAGTACGCTCTCTCGCTAACGGGCCGCAGAGGTTACTCAATCTCCTGCGAGCCTGAGTCATGACGCCCTTTCATCATGGTTGGCCGACGAGCAGGATGGCGGCTGATCGCGACCAGCAGCATGCCGTCAGCATCAGGGCATGCATCCTCCTCCCCGGAAGGTGGCTTCCCCTTGAAGACAGTCTCATTCTTCAACCACAAAGGCGGAGTAGGAAAGACCACACTGATCTATAACGTCGGACTTGCCCTAGCCCGCAAGGGAAAGCGAGTCCTTTTCGTCGATGCAGACGCGCAGGGAAATCTCACAAGTGCAGCAATCCCGGCAGCAGAAATCGAAGAACTATTCAACCGCGAAGGCACCATCTATGGAGCCCTCAAGCCAATCATCGAGGGGTCGGGAGATCTCTCCTCAATCCACCCATCGAAAATTCGAGAAAATGCCTGGATAATTCCCGGAGATATCCGACTTAGTGAATTTGAGGAGTTTAGCTCAATCGGCTGGACCGAGGCGCTGGCGGGGACCCCCCGGGGAGCTCGCACAAGCGCCGCCCTGTTTCGCCTCATCAAGAACTCGGCCGATCTGGTAGAGGCTGACTATTCCCTGATTGACCTTGGCCCCAATGTGGGCGCACTCAACCGCACGGCAATTCTTGCATCTTCAGGTTTCGTCATCCCACTAGCCCCCGACCTCTTCTCGGTTACCGCGCTTCCCAGTGTCGGGCGAAGCGCGGCCAGATGGATCGAGGACTGGGCCATCGCCCGCGAGTCAATTTTGCGCCGAAATCCAAATCTCGAATTCCCCCTACCTGTTGGCAGGCCATCCCCCCTGGGCTACCTAACGCAGCAGTTTGCGGTGTATCGGGATCAGCCAGCCGCCGCATTTCAGGTCTGGAATGAAAGAATTCCATCCGCCTACAAGGCTGGAGTGATTGATGAAATTGCTCCAACGGGCGTAGGAATTCCATCCGGGGATAACCTAATCGGCCGCGTTCCGAACCTTTCGAGCTTGGTTCCGATGGCCCAACGCACCAACCGGGCGGTCTTCGAACTAAGTGGCTCGGAGGCGCGCGGCGCACAGTTCACGCGCGCACGAAGGACATTCGAACTATTCAATCAACTGGCCACCGAGATTGCGCGCCGCGTCGAGGAGGTGGACTGAGGTAATGACAATCTTCCTCGACACCAACGTCCTTCCTCGGCAGCGCGTGGTCAAGAACGTGATCATCTCAACCATCCTGCGCGTCGCAAAGGCAAAGGGGATAGCCGTGGCTATTCCCTCCATCGTGCTTGATGAGTCTTTGAGCCAGCGGAGGCAAATGGCGACCTCGACTGTCGAGTCGCTGTCTGCAGCGATCTCCGCAATGTCGAAGTTAACCGACCTTGATCCGATCTACATCCCAGGAATCGAAGAGATCGTTGCGGACTGGGAAGGGCAGTTGCGAGACGCTTTCCAAGTCATACCAGTAACCGGCGATGATGCTACCGAAGCCCTCCAGAGGGAGGCTTTGCGCAAAAAGCCTGCGAAAACTGATGGCACAGGCGCTCGGGACGCGGCTATATGGCTTACGGTGAAGCGGTCGCACTGCTCGTCGCCAGGCGATCAAACGCACTTTGTCTCTGATAACTGGAGAGATTTCGCGGCCTCAGACAAGAAAAGCCTCCATCCGGACCTTGCTGCCGAAATGTCAACTGGCAGCCAGTTTCACTATCATCGAAAGCTCGAAGACCTGCTCTCCGTTCTCGCGGTCCGGCGGTCCATTGATGTGGTCCCCGATCTATTTGGCGCCGAGATTCGAGACGATATCCTCTCCCAGGTTCACGCTCTGGATGACAACATGGAAATCGAATGGGCAGGGGTCGCCGAAGGGGATGTACTTGACGAGCATCTGACCATCGAAGGATCGGGCGAATTCTCCGGATATGAGGTGGGAGAATCTGTGGTGTGCTACGTCAAGATGAATTCGGTTGTCGAGTTTAGCTATGAATCAACAACCGCACATGTTCCGCTAGAGATCGGCTGCTGGATCCAATGCGATCGCAGCGTGGCAAATGTCGCCGAGATATCTGTGGAAAGGTTCTCTATCAAACCGTGAAGCTCAACGATCCTGACACACTTACACGGGTCGTTCCGGTGCACCTCGCCGGGGCAACCTCTGGGCGGTGGAGCGGTTTTGGCCGGTGTCCTGCCTGGTTTGGGGTCGAGCATGATCGGGGGGCCGTAAGCTGCTGCGGACTCGGTCAGGGCTTCTGGGCCTGACCGCAATTTGGCCGAGTGGCCCCCCGTTCTTGCTCGACTCGGGTCCCGAGCCTGGGAGGTGGGTAAAACCGTGGAGCCGCCCGACCCCAGCCACGACGGGCTCTAGCCTCGGCTACCCTCCCGGCCGCACGCTCGCGTGTGCGGCCGGCCGCCGCCGAAGCGGGGCGAAGACAGGAGCGGCGGCGAGCGGCCGGGCCGCGCGCTGGCGCGCTGTGCGCGCCCTTGAGTAAGTGAAGAAGAGTTGCGACAGCCCCCGTGCCCGGTGTGGGCATGGGGGCTTTGGTGTGTTCGGGGTGGTTAGCGGGAGGCCTTGGCGCGCTTGGGTTTGTGGGCGTCGATGGCGTAGGTGAGGGCGGTGGTTTCGGCGCCGAGGCGGGTCTCTTCGAGGATGAGGGGGAGGCTGGTGGTCTGGTCGCAGGTGATGCGGTAGGCGATCAGGAGGACGGCGGCCTCGGAGAGGTGGAGAGCCTCGCGCTCGTCGGGCTGGGGGACGCGGGCGCTGACTCGCTCGCGCCAGGTGAGGTCGTGGCCGGCGGCGGCGAGCGCCGCGTAGGCCTCGGCCGGGGTGGCGGTGGGGTGTTGAGCGAGCGGGGTGGCCTCGATGCGTTCCATGGGGAGCAGGAGGCGGTGGAGGGCGCGGCCGTCGCCGGATGGGGCGGTGAGGAGGCGGTCGCAGCCGAGCATCAGTTCGTCCTGGTCCATCTCCAGCAGCGGCGCGGTGATGGCGTCGGTGCGGGTGCGGTAGACCGCGGGCTTCTCGGCGTGGTCGAACCAGGCGTCGACGGGCGTTGAGAAGGTGTCGCCCTGGGCGGTGATGGTCCGGTCCAGGCTGCCGCTCGGGCCGTGGACGGCGGCGCGGACGAAGGTGCCGCGGCCTTGCTTCACGTCCAACTGGCCCTCGCTGCGGAGGGCGGCGACGGCGAGCCTGACGGTGGGGCGGGAGACGCCGTAGGTCTCGGCGAGATCGGTTTCGGTGGGCAGCTGGGTACCGGGGGGCCATTCGCCGGTGGCGATCGACTGTCGCATCGCCGCCGCCACCTGCTTGTGCAGTGCCTCGTTCCGAATGATCGCCATGGTGTTGACCCCTTGGTGCGGACGCCGGGGAACGGGCCCGCTTCGCGTGTGCCGTGTCGTTTTCGAGGGTTCGTCTGTGGTCGTTTGCCCTGGTCGGGCGGCATCTCTAGGTCTGTCGTCAGTTGCTAGCCGTTAAACGTAAGCATGAATTGCTTGCGTCGAGGCGTCAAGGAGGAGCATCATCGAGGCGCCAAAGGTAAGTACGTTTGACGACTGATGTCATGCGGCCCTTGGTGCCAGAGGAGTGTGCGCTCATGCAGTCCATTCCCGTGGACGGAACCCGGCTCGGCGCGATGACCTGCATCGTTGCCCCCGAAGCGCGGATCGCGAACCGCGAGACCGGGGAGATCAGGAAGGACCGGGAGGGCCAGACCGTCTACACGGTCGGGGTCGCGGTCCGGCAGGACGGCCGGCGGGCCTCGATCATCGAGATCAGCGTGTCCGGCGAACCGGTCGGCGTCGTGGAGGGCGTGCGGGTGCACGTCACCGGCCTGACGGCCTTCTCCTGGGCGATGGGGGACCGGCACGGCCTGTCCTTCCGGGCCGACGCCATCACCCCGGTTCCGGTTGCCGTCCCGGCTCCGGCGGCCTCCCGCAAGGGCGGCGACGCCTGATGAGCGGCGCGACCCGCGTGAAGCTGCGCGGCCTGCTGCGTGAACTCGGCGACCTGGCCGAAGAGGTCGACCCGTTCGGGCGGGACGACGAGGGGGCTCAGCTTTTCGACCACATCGCCGGCATCGCTACCAAGGTTGCCGGTCAGGCCCGTGACCTGGAGACCGTGGCCCACAACACGGCGGTGGAGAACGGGGGACGGCTGTGATCGTCCTTCAACTGCTCTGGGTGGCGATGCTGGCAACGGTGCTCATCGCGTTCAGCATGGCCCCGGTGCTGAGGCGCAGCCACCCCTACCTCTGGTGGCACCTGTTCGGCTACCCGGCGACCGTGATCCGAGTCCGGGTGACGTGGCGGCGTCTGACCACGAACCTCGGCCTCGCCGTGGCCAAGCGTCCTGGACGGGCCCGAGTCGGGGACTTGATGGTCCGCGGGGATCCGCTGCGGCCGACTCCGCCCCGTCTGGGCGTGGCGAAGTACCGGCGGGGCGGCGTCGACGTGCGGGTGCGGCTTCACCCCGGGCAGGTGCCCGAGCACTTCGCCGAGGCCCTCGACGCGCTCACCCATGCCTGGCGGGTGCACGCGGTACGGCTGGTCGCGGACGAGCGCGGGTTCGTCACCCTCTCGGCGCTCGCCTGGGACCCGCTGATCACGCCGGTGGCGCCGTACCGGTTGAAGCAGAGGCTGCTGCGGGCGGTGGTCGGGCTGTTGGAGGACGGCCGGGCCTGGACGATCGACCTGCGGCGAGCGCCGCACTGGCTGATCGTCGGCGCGACCCGCTCCGGGAAGTCCACCCTCATCGCCGCGCTGGTGAAGGAACTCGCCCCGCAACGCGTCGCCCTGTTCGGCATCGACCTCAAGGGCGGCATGGAGCTGTCCCTGTTCGAGGACCGGCTGTCGGCTCTGGCGGCCACCCGGGCGGAAGCCGCCCACCTGCTCGCGGAGCTGGTCGCGGAGACCGAAGCCCGGATGCAGCTGTGCCGCTCGGTCGGGGCCCGGTCCGTCTGGGACCTGCCGCCGAAGCTTCGCAAGATGCCGGTCGTCGTCATCGTGGACGAGGTAGCGGAGCTGTACCTGGTGGCGACCAGGGACGACAAGGCGGAGGTGGGGGAGATCTCCACCAACCTGCTCCGGCTCGCCCAGCTCGGTGCCGCTCTGGGCGTCCACCTGGTGGTCGCGGGACAACGGGTCGGCTCCGACCTCGGGCCCGGGGTGACCGCCTTGCGGGCCCAGTTGGCCGGCCGGGTCTGCCACCGGGTGAACGATGCGGGGACGGCGGAGATGGTGCTCGGCGATCTCGACAAGGATGCCCTGGCCGCTGCTCAGCAGATCACCGCCGCTGAGCAGGGCGTCGCCATCACGGTTGGCGCCGACGGCCGGTGGACCCGCGCCCGGTCCGTCCACGTCACCCCCGAACAGGCACGCCGAGCGGCAAGGAAGCACGCCCGGCTGGCTCCGTCCTGGCCCGGCCTCCACACGGCGGACGAGCCGAACGAAGGGGTCTACATCTGATGGCCGCCGCTCTCATCCTGACCGCCGTCCTGGCCCTCGTCACCTACCTCCTGGTTCGCTCCGGCGAACTCAAGATCTGGCACGTCGTCCTCGTCGGCGTCCTCGGGATCTACCTCGACCGCATCGGCTGGGCCGACCCCGTTGTCTACGCGGTGACCTGGCTCGTCCAGGGACTCACCCACACCACCTGAGAGGCGTGATCACCGTGCCAACCCGACCAGCCACCCAGCCCGCCCGTCCCACCGCCGCCCCCGGCCGCGCCACCGCATGCCTGGCCCGGCCGGGGCCCGGCAGACCCTGGCCCTGGAGACATCCACCATGACCGCCAACACCAACCCGTACACCGACCCCACCGCACGCCGCGCCTTCCTCGACCGGGAGGCGCGGCTGCGCCAACTGCCGCCGACAGAACGTGACTTCGTCCGCCTCGGTGAGATGCCGGACCTGGGCCGCTGGCTGGAGCAGATCCGTACCACCGGTGGCTGTGCCGAACCGGTCTACCTCGCGGGGCACACCACCATGGTCGACCCCGACACCGGCGAAGTCCTGCGCCACTACTCGACCGCCACCGAACCCGGTGGCCGGCTCGCCGTCCGCTGCCGCAACCGGCGGGCCTCCCGCTGCGCGCCCTGCTCCCGGGAGCACAGCGGCGACACCTTCCACCTGGTCCGCTCCGGCCTGGTCGGCGGCAAAGGCGTCCCGGAAACGGTACGGACGCACCCGCGGTTGTTCGTCACCCTGACCGCGCCGTCGTTCGGGCCGGTGCACCGGGCGGGCGACTGCCACCCGGCTCGGCGTCGACGGTGTGAGCGCGGCGGCTGCCGAGGCTGCGGTCGAACCCACCTGGAGGCTGACCCGCTCGTCGGGCAACCGCTCTGCGCGGACTGCTACGACTACCCCGGGCACGTCCTGTGGAACGCCATGGCCCCGGCCCTGTGGAAGGCCTTCCGCGACAACCTGTACCACCACCTCGCCACCGGGGCGGGCGTCGGCCGCTCAGAGGTCCGCACCCTGGTCAGGGTCTCCACCGCCAAGGTCGCCGAGTACCAGAAGCGTGGCGCCGTCCACTTCCACGCTGTCATCAGACTCGACGGCCCGGATGGTCCCACTACTCCGCCTCCGCCGTGGGCAGCAGAAGACCTCCTGCTGGAGGCCGTCCGCTCGGCGGCCGCTGCCGTGGCGCTCCCGTGTCCCGACTCGATGGCCTCCGGCGGCGGACGGCTCGGCTTCGGTGCTCAGCTGGATGTGCACCTCCTTATAAAGGGAGGTGGCGGGCACATCTCGGACGATGCAGTGGCGGCCTACGTCGCCAAGTACACGAGCAAGAGTGTGGAGGCCGCCGGCGCTGTCGACCGTCGCATCGAGTCTCTGGCGGAGATACAGGCCCTGCGGGTCAGCCCGCACGTCCGCGCCCTCACCGCCACTGCCTGGCGCCTCGGCGGCCTGCCCGAACTTCAGCACCTGCGGCTTCGGGCCTGGGCCCACATGCTCGGGTACCGGGGGCACTGCCTGACCAAGACGCGGGCCTACTCCACTACATATGGGCAGCTCAGAGCCGCCCGCGCCGAGCACGCCTGCGGCCTGTACGCGGACTGGGACGACGGGACCGTGGCCGAAGGCGCCTGGCGCTTTGCCGGAACCGGGCACACCCCGGCCGAAGCGCTCGTCGCGGCCGGCATCGCCGAAGACCTCGCCACCAACCGGGAGATCGTCCGCGCGGAGCAGGCAGGGGAGAGACCGTGACGGCCAAGCAGGCGGGGGCCGGAGCAGCGGCGAGTCCGTGCGAGGCAGCACCGGCAGCGTTGCGCCCGATGGTGCTCCGGGCCCTGGTCATCGAGAGCGAGATCGTCATCGTGGACGCCGACGGGCACGAGGAGCCGTACGACTCGGCCAAGCACTGACGGTTAGCAGCCCCCGCCGTGATGACGGGGGCTGCCGCCGTCAGAGCTTGCTCGCGAAGTCGTCCTCCTTCACGATCAGCCGGTCGCGGTAGTCCTTAGGGATCAGGAGCCGCAGTTTGATCGCGGGAGCCCGCTGACCCTGGACCTTGGTCCGGGTGACCTCGCAGCGGACGCCCACCCTCAGGAGGTCCGCCGCCATGGCCTCGGTACCGCCGTCCTCCCACTGCTGCCGGAACGTCTTCCCGTTGGTCACGTTCACCCACCGATCCTCGGTGGTCTCGGGGTCGATCTCCCCGAGTTCGGTGATCAGCTTGTCCAGCGTCTGCTCCGCCTGCTCGCGCGTGAACCTGGTCTTGGCGTATCGGCCGCCGGGCTCCAGTTCCTTCATGTAGTAGGCGATGGACTCCTCAAGCTGCGCCACATGGGCGCGTGCTTCTGCGCCTCGTGCGTACTCGCGCACCTGCACGGGCTCGTCGCCGAGGACCGACAGCACGTCGAGGACGAGCTTGGCGTTGATCGCGTCGGGGTTGGTGGCGCCCAGGCCACCGCCCTTGCAGCCCTGGCACCGCAGGTACTCGTACACCCGGTCCTTGATGCGGTTCCGCTGCTCCAACATGTTCGTCTTGCAGTCGACGCAGATGAAGACCCCGAGGAACCGCGTGGCTCCACCGGGTCGGCGCTGGGGCTGGTTCTTGCTGCGTTTGTCGAGATCCGCTTGGAGCTCGTGGAACTCTTCGTCGGTGAAGACAGCCTCCGCGACCCGGATGGGCTTCCCGGCCTTGTCCAGGACGAGCTTGGACCGGCGGGCGCCGCCCTTCTTCTCCTCTTCTACTCGGTAGCCCATCAAGGCGGGGTTGCGGAGCTGGCGGAGGAGGGTCGTGGCCGTGAGGCCGTCGCTGGCGAGACCCGCGCGCTTGAGCAGCTTGACCATGCGGGTGGCGGAGACGTCCCGGCGGGCCAAGCGTCGGCACCAGTGCAGGGCCTTGTGGGCGTCGGCATCGATGGCGAGGATGACGTTCCCGTTCTCGTCCTCGGCGGTTGTGTAGCCGAAGGCCGGCTTGCCGACCAGCCAGGCGGACTGGGTCTTGGCGTAGTCCCAGAGGCTCGCGACCCGGGTGCTCGTGTTGGTGGCCTCGATCTCCGCGATGCCGCCGATCAGCGTCACCAGGATCTTGCCGACGACCGTGGTCAGGTCGATCGAGTCGTGCTTGGAGACCAGGTTCTTCCCGTACTTCAACGCCCAGTCGATCATCGTGTGCAGGTCGGACAGCCGTCGGATGAACCGGTCGAGCTTCCAGAACAGCAGCACGTCGAACTCCGGCGCCCGGTTGTTCAGCCAGTCGCCCAGCTGCTTCCGCTTCCACGGGGGCACTTTGGTGGCGGACACGTTCAGGTCGCTGGCGACGCCGACCACGCGGCACCCCCGGTTCAGGGCCTCGCGGCGGAGGTCGAGCTCCTGGCGGACGGGGGAGGTGGTGTCCTCCGTCAGTACGGACAGCCGGACCGAGAGCAGGGCCCGGGGCGCGTCCGCCGGAAGGGCGGCCTCGGCTCTCATCAGGTCCGCCAGCAGTGCCAGATCTGCGGCGGTCCACTCGGCCTCGACCGTGTACGCCTTCTGCTGCGCGGCGCGTGTCGTACGGGTGCGCTTCGCCATGTCGGTGACCCCTTCGACGGTTTTGGGACTGCCTCTATCTAGCCGCAGATGGACACCCAGATCCAGATCGGCCCCACCGGCAAGAAGATGCTCCCCCTGACAGTCGTCAACAAGTAGCGCACGTCACACCCGCGACCCCCGGCCGGACTGATTCGGCCGGGGGTCGCGGCGTGCCGGGGACCGGTGGCTGACCAGGGGCGGAGCGAGGGGGGTGGCGGGGCGCGTACCCTTTGAGGTGACAGAGTCCGGACAGTGGCGGGAAGACGCCACGCCGGACGGGGACAACTGACTAAGGACTGAGCGACCCTGGCACGCCGTACGCCCGACGGTCCGCCGCCCGCGCCGACGGTGCAGCGGATTCGTCTCCGCTACACCAAGCGCGGCCGGCTCCGCTTCACCAGCCACCGCGACTTCCAGCGCGCCTTCGAGCGCGCCCTGCGCCGGTCCGCCGTTCCGATGGCCTATTCGGCCGGCTTCACCCCGCACCCGAAGGTCTCCTACGCGAACGCGGCCCCGACCGGGGTGGCGAGCGAGGCGGAGTACCTGGAGATCGGCTTGGCCGCTGTCCGCGACCCCGAGCAGCTGCGGGCGCAGCTGGACGAGTCGCTGCCGACGGGCCTGGACGTGATCGACGCGGTCGAGGTGCGGACGCCGAACTTCGTGGAGCGCCTGGAGGCCTCCGAGTGGCTGCTCCGGCTGGACGGTGTCGAGCCCGACGCGGCCGCCGACGCGGTCGCGCGCTTCCTCGCCGCCGAGCGGGTCGAGGTCGAGCGCCGCACCAAGAACGGCCTGCGGGTCTTCGACGCGCGGGGCGCGGTGGCGGCGCTGGAAGCCGTCCCGGCCCAGGTCGAGGCCGGTGCGGACGCCGGGGCCGGAACCGACCGCGATGTTCGGACCGGCCGTCCCTGTGCGATACTGCGCCTGGTAGTACGACACGCCACACCAGCCGTACGACCCGACGACGTATTGTCCGGTCTCCGTGTGACGGCCGACCTGGCGCCGCCGGTCCCCGCAGAGGTGACCAGGCTGGCGCAGGGGCCGCTCGACGAGGAGTCCGGCACGGTGACCGACCCGCTGGCGCTCGACCGCGCAGCGGCCCCGGTCGGCTCGGAGCCGGCAGCAGGGCCGCACGCTACCGCGTCCGCCTAGCGGGGGGAGGCCGGGCCCAGTGCCTCACTGGGCCCGACGGTCCTCCAGGGTTCCCGCGGCTCCCCAGGGGAGCGAGCGTCGTCGCAGCGCAGGCCTGCCAACCGGGGCCTGCCGACCAGGAAGGTCGGCCGGTCCGGGACCCCGTCCGGGAGCCACCCGGGGTTGGGGGACGGCGCAGCTTGGGAAAACCTCAGAAGACTGGTCAGACCAGAAGACTTTCGACACCCCGCCGTGTGCGGGGCGCCGAGCGAGACTACGAGCCCCTGTGCGGCCTCGCGTCCGCGCGGCGGCACCGTTCCAAGGGTCCGGTCCAGGCATCGTCGTGATGCCGGCCGCCCAGCGGTGCCGTGCCGTGCCCGGATGCGGAGCCCGGGGGCCTGACGGGAGATCCACCCGCATGCTCGATAACACCGATCCGCAGCAGACTGCGGCCACGGAACAGAACGAAACCGCCGCGACCGGTGGTGAGGGCGCGTCCGCCGCGCCGCCGCGCCGTCGCCGCCGCGCGGTGTCCCGCCCGGCGGGTACCCCGCAGGGTGCGGCCGCCGACGCGGCCGAGACGGTCGTGCCGGCCGAGGCCCCCGCGGCCGCCCCGGCTCCGGCCGTGGAGCCGACGGCCGAGCCGGCCGCCGAGAAGCCCGTCCGGGCCCGCCGTACCCGTAAGCGCGCCGAGGCCCCGGCCGGGGCGCCGGAGGCCACCCCGATCGTGGTGACCGCGCCGGAGGCCGTCGAGGCCCCGGTGGCCGAGGCCCCCGTGAAGGCCGCGAAGGCCTCGAAGACCACCAGGGCCGCCAAGGCCGCGAAGGCGGAGACCGCCGAGCCGACGGCCGAGCCGGCCGCCGAGAAGCCGGTCCGGGCCCGCCGTACCCGCAAGCGCGCCGAGGCGCCCGCCGGTGCCCCCGCAGCCGAGGCCGCGGCCCCCGTCGTCGAGGCGCCGGCCGTCGAGACCCCCGCCGTGGAGGCCCCCGCCGCCGAGCCGGTGGCCGAGGAGGCCTCGGCCGCTCCGGCCCGCCGCCCCCGCCGCCGTCGCGTGGTCGAGGCCGCGCCGGTCGTCGAGGCCCCGGTGGCGGAGCCCGCCGCCGAGGAGCCGCAGGCCGAGGAGCCCGCCGTCGTGGAGGAGCCCGAGGAGGAGGCCGTCGAGGCCCCCGCCGCCGCGCCGGCCGCCCGGCCCGCCGCTGCCGCCCCGGCCGCCGAGGCCGAGCCGCCCCACCGGGTGCGCCGCCGTGCGGTCCGCCCGGCCACCGCCGTCTTCCAGGCGCCGGTGTTCCAGGAGCCCGCCGCCTTCGTCGCGCCGTCCGCTCAGGCGGCACAGGCCGCGCCGTCCGCTCCGGCGGCGCAGGCCGCTCCGCAGCAGCCCGCCGCCGCCCCGGCGAAGGCCGAGGCTCCGGCCGCGGCCCCGGTGCAGGCCGGGCGCGAGGAGGAGGACGACGAGTTCGAGTACAGCGGTGTCGGCCGTCGCCGCCGGGTCCGCACCCGGGTCGAGCCGACCCGTCGCAAGTCGGGCGCCCAGGCTCCGGTGAAGGCCGCCGCGAAGGCCGCCAAGGCCGCGGCGAAGGCGCCGGTCGCGGCGCCCGTCGTCGAGGTCCCGGTCGTCGAGGCGCCCGCCGTCGAGGCCCCCGCCGCCGGTCCGGAGACCGAGGACGAGTGGGAGGACGGCCGTCCGTCGCGCCGTCGCCGCCGGGGCGGTCGCCGCCGTCGCCGCGGTGAGGCCGAGGAGTTCGAGGCCGCCGAGGCCGTCGAGACCGAGCAGTCCGTCGAGGAGTCGGCCGAGGCCGTCGCCGAGGAGGAGGGCGAGGAGGACGACGACCTGGCCGCCGGCCTGTCCTCGTCGCGTCGCCGTCGTCGCCGTCGCCGCCGCAGCGGTGAGGCCGGCGCCGTCGAGACCGCCGAGACCACCGAGGACGGCGTCCGTACGGTGGTGAAGGTGCGCGAGCCGCGCCGCCGTTCCACCGAGCCGTCGTTCGACCCGGACGAGGTGCAGTCCATCAAGGGCTCGACCCGTCTGGAGGCCAAGAAGCAGCGCCGCCGCGAGGGCCGCGAGCTGGGCCGCCGCCGGGTGCCGATCATCACCGAGGCCGAGTTCCTGGCCCGCCGCGAGTCGGTCGAGCGCGTCATGGTGGTGCGCCAGAGCGGCCAGCGGACCCAGATCGGCGTCCTCGAGGACGGCGTGCTGGTCGAGCACTACGTCAACAAGGAGCAGGCCACCTCGTACGTCGGCAACGTCTACCTGGGCAAGGTCCAGAACGTGCTGCCGTCGATGGAGGCCGCCTTCGTCGACATCGGCAAGGGCCGCAACGCGGTGCTGTACGCCGGCGAGGTCAACTTCGGCGCGCTGGGCCACGGCGGCCCGCGCCGGATCGAGTCGGTGCTGAAGTCCGGCCAGTCCGTGCTGGTGCAGGTCTCCAAGGACCCGATCGGCCACAAGGGCGCCCGCCTGACCAGCCAGATCTCGCTGCCCGGCCGCTACCTGGTGTACGTGCCCGAGGGCTCGATGACCGGCATCTCGCGCAAGCTCCCGGAGAACGAGCGCGCCCGGCTGAAGCAGATCCTCAAGAAGATCGTCCCGGACGACGCGGGCGTCATCGTGCGCACCGCCGCCGAGGGCGCCTCCGAGGAGGAGCTGACCCGCGACGTCCAGCGCCTCCAGCAGCAGTGGGAGGACATCCAGAAGAAGGCCGCGACCGGCAACGCCCCGGCGCTGCTGTACGGCGAGCCGGACATGACCGTCCGGGTCGTCCGCGACATCTTCAACGAGGACTTCACCAAGGTCATCGTCTCCGGCGACGAGGCGTGGAAGACCATCCACGAGTACGTCTCCAACGTGGCCCCGGACCTCGCCGAGCGGCTCCAGCGGTGGACCTCCGAGGTGGACGTGTTCGCCACCTACCGGATCGACGAGCAGCTGATGAAGGCGCTGGACCGCAAGGTCTGGCTGCCCAGCGGCGGTTCGCTGGTGATCGACCGCACCGAGGCGATGGTCGTCATCGACGTCAACACCGGGAAGTTCGTCGGCCAGGGCGGCAACCTGGAGGAGACGGTCACCCGGAACAACATCGAGGCGGCCGAGGAGATCGTGCGCCAGCTGCGGCTGCGCGACCTCGGCGGCATCATCGTGATCGACTTCATCGACATGGTGCTGGAGTCCAACCGCGACCTGGTGCTGCGCCGCCTGCTGGAGTGCCTGGGCCGGGACCGGACCAAGCACCAGGTGGCCGAGGTCACCTCGCTGGGCCTGGTCCAGATGACCCGCAAGCGGGTCGGCCAGGGCCTGCTGGAGTCCTTCTCCGAGCCGTGCGTGCACTGCAACGGCCGCGGCGTGATCGTCCACATGGAGCAGCCGAGCGCCCACGTCCACGCCCCCGTGGTGGCGGGCGAGGCCGGTGCGGGCAGCGGCAAGCGCCGTCGCCGGGGCAAGGGCGGCGCGGGCCACGAGGAGCCGCAGGCCGTCGAGGCCGCGGTGACCGTGGCGGCCGAGCCGGTCGCGGTGGAGGCCTTCGCCGAGCCGGCCGAGCCGGTGCGCGAGGAGATCGAGGGCCAGCTGGCCCTGGAGGTCCCGGGCGTCGAGGCCCCGGCCGAGGCGGCTCCCGCCGTCCCGGCCCCGGTCGTCGAGGCTCCCGTGGCGGAGGCCCCGGCCGCCGCTCCGGCGGGCCGTCCGCGCCGCCGCGCGGTGCGCAAGGCGACCGCTCCGGCGGGCTCCCCGGGCACCGCCGAGATCGTGGTGCTCCAGGCCAAGGCCGAGGCGGCGCTGGAGGCGGCCCTGGAGGCCGCCGCCCCGGCGGTCGCGGAAGCCGCGGCCGAGGCCGTCGCCGAGGCGCCGGGTGAGCCGGTCGTGGCCGCGGTCGTCGCCGAGGCTCCGGAGGCCGTCGAGGCACCGGAGACCGCCGAGGCCGTCGAGGCCGCCGCCGAGGCTGCGGCCGAGGAGGCGCCGGCGCCGAAGAAGCGGGCCGCCCGCAAGACCGCCGCGAAGAAGACCGCCGCCAAGAAGACCACCACGGCGGCCAAGAAGACCACCGCCCGCAAGACCGCCACCAAGCGGACGAGCGCGGCGGCCAAGAAGGCCGCGGCCGCCGAGGGTGATACGGCGTCCGAGTAGTGCCCACGCCCCGGGGCGGGAGTGATCCCGCCCCGGGCCGTACGGGCCGGTTTGCCCCCCGGGCGGCCGGTCCGTATTCTTGACCATCGGCGTGTCTACGCCATTGCTCCCGAGCACATCACCTTCCCGAGGTCACCGCGTTCGCGCGGAGGGCCGGGGAGAGGCTCCTGTGTCCGTACCCAGGTGGCTGGCGTCGGGGGTTCCGACCGAGCAAGGAAAGCAGGTACCGCATGTACGCGATCGTTCGCGCAGGCGGCCGCCAGCACAAGGTCGCCGTCGGCGACGTGCTGGAGATCGACCGTATCGAGGCCAAGCCGGGTGACTCGGTCGAGCTCTCGACCATCCTCGTCGTCGACGGTGACGCTGTCACCTCCGACCCGTGGGTCCTGGCCGGCGTGAAGGCTCACGCCGAGGTGGTCGACCAGACCAAGGGTGACAAGATCGTCATCCTGCGTTACAAGAACAAGACCGGCTACCGCCGCCGTCAGGGTCACCGTCAGCAGCACACCGCGGTGCGCATCACCAGCATCGACTCGGTCAGCAAGTAAGGGGATAGCGAAAAATGGCACACAAGAAGGGCGCAAGCTCTACTCGTAACGGCCGTGACTCGAACGCCCAGCGCCTCGGCGTGAAGCGCTTCGGTGGCCAGGTCGTCTCCGCCGGCGAGATCCTCGTCCGCCAGCGCGGCACCCACTTCCACCCGGGTGCCGGTGTCGGCCGCGGTGGCGACGACACCCTGTTCGCGCTGACCGCCGGTGCGGTGCAGTTCGGCACCCGTCGTGGCCGCAAGGTCGTCAACATCGTGGCCGTCGAGGCCTGAGTCCCCGCGGACTCCCGAGTCTGAGAAGACCCACCGGGTCGGGACAAGACTCACAGTGAAGGGTGGGCCGGAATTCTCCGGTCCACCCTTCACGCTTTACGCAGGTAGCAAGCAGACTCTCGCGCACTGGAGGCACACCCATGACCACCTTCGTGGACCGCGTCGAACTTCACGTCGCCGCGGGTAACGGGGGCCACGGCTGCGCCTCCGTGCACCGCGAGAAGTTCAAGCCGCTCGGCGGCCCGGACGGCGGCAACGGCGGGGAGGGCGGCAGCGTCATCCTCACCGTGGACTCGCAGGTCACCACCCTGCTGGAGTACCACCACTCGCCCAAGCGCAAGGCCACCAACGGCAAGCCCGGCGCGGGCGGCCACCGCACCGGCGCGGACGGCGAGGACCTCGTCCTGCTGGTGCCGGACGGCACCGTGGTGCTGGACCGCAAGGGCAACGTGCTGGCCGACCTGGTCGGCCACGGCACCAGCTTCGTCGCGGCCCAGGGCGGCCGCGGCGGCCTCGGCAACGCCGCGCTGGCCTCGGCCCGCCGCAAGGCGCCCGGCTTCGCGCTGCTCGGCGAGCCCGGCGAGGCCCGTGACATCGTCATGGAGCTCAAGTCCGTCGCCGACGTGGCCCTGGTCGGCTACCCGAGCGCCGGCAAGTCCTCGCTGATCTCGGTGCTCTCGGCCGCCAAGCCGAAGATCGCGGACTACCCGTTCACCACCCTGATCCCCAACCTGGGCGTGGTCACCGCGGGCGACACCGTCTACACCATCGCCGACGTGCCCGGCCTGATCCCGGGCGCCAGCCAGGGCCGCGGCCTGGGCCTGGAGTTCCTGCGCCACGTCGAGCGCTGTTCGGTGCTGGTGCACGTGCTGGACTGCGCCACCCTGGAGCCCGGCCGCGACCCGCTGACCGACCTGGAGACCATCGAGGCCGAGCTCGCCGAGTACGGCGGTCTGGAAGACCGTCCGCGCCTGGTCGCGCTCAACAAGGTGGACGTCCCGGACGGCCAGGACATCGCCGACCTGACCCGCGCCTCCCTGGAGGAGCGCGGCTACCGGGTGTTCGAGGTCTCCGCCGCCTCCCGCAAGGGCCTGCGCGAGCTGAGCTTCGCCGTGGCCGGGATCGTCGCCGAGGCGCGCGCCGCCAAGCCGGCCGAGGAGTCGACCCGGATCGTGCTGCGGCCCAAGGCCGTCGACGACGCCGGCTTCACCATCACCGAGGAGGACGGCGCGTACCGCATCCGCGGCGTCAAGCCGGAGCGCTGGGTCCGCCAGACCGACTTCAGCAACGACGAGGCCGTCGGCTACCTCGCCGACCGGCTGGCCCGCCTCGGGATCGAGCAGGAGCTGTGGAAGATCGGGGCGCACGAGGGTGACACCGTCATCATCGGCCCCGAGGAGAACGCCGTCGTCTTCGACTGGGAGCCGACCATGGCCGCCGGTGCCGAGATGCTCGGCCGCCGTGGTGAGGACCACCGCTTCGAGACCCCGCGCCCGGCGGTCGACCGCCGTCGCGAGAAGCAGAAGGGCCGGGACGCGGCCGAGTCCGAGTTCCTCGCCTTCGAGGCGCTCTCCAGCGGCCGCCAGGCCGCCATCGAGGGCGACGACGACGAGGACTGAGGACTGAGGACCGCTGACCGGTCCGGTCCGGACGGCCCCCGTCACCTGTCGAGGTGGCGGGGGCCGTCCGCGTGTCCGGCGGTGACTGGGCGTCACTTGGTCCAGGAGGCCTGGAGCTTCAGCGGGTCGGCCAGGTCGGTGTAGCCGACGGCGGCCGGGGTGTTGCCGGGGGTGGAGATGATGGTGCAGCCCTTGACCTCGGCGCCCTTGGCCACGCCCTGGAACTTCGCGCCGGTGCACTTGGGCAGCGGGGTCGCGGCGGTCAGGACGTTGACGCCCTTCTTGCCTGTGGTGTCGAAGAGCACGAGCTTCGAGTCCGGGGCGGTGAAGGAGAGGCTGGCGTCCCCGAGGTTCTTGATGGTGTAGCTGACGTACATCGGGGTGCGGCCTTCCAGGCCGACGATGCTGATCTTGGCGGCGGTGAAGTCCTGCGCCGAACCGGCCTCGACGCCGGTGACGGTGACCTCCAGCTTGGTGGCGACCTTGGAGGTCTTGTCGGCGAAGTCCACGGTGGCGCTCTGGCCGACCTTCACGCTGGTGGCGGCCGCCGGGACGGCCCCGGCGCCCGCCCCGCCGCCCGCCGCACCGGCCGTGCCGGTCCCGCCCGCCGCACCGGAGGGGGCCGCGGCCGAACCGCCGGCCGCGCCCCCGGCGGTGGCACCCGGGGTCGCGCCGGTCTGGGGCGCGCCGGTCTGGGCCGGGGCCGCGCCGGTGGCGCCGCCGGTACCGGCCGGGGTGTCCGGGTTGTCCGGCCCGCAGGCCGCGAGCGAGAGGGCGGTGGCCGCCGCGAGCGCGGCGACGGTCAGCTTGGTGGTATACGAACGCATGGTGCGCATTTCTCCTGGGCGCACGGCCGCGACCGTTGCCGGCCTTTGCCCAGTGCGGCGCCGCCCGTCGTGACAGGAAGGGTCGATGACGACATGGGTACAGCGGGCAAGAAGCCGTCCCCCGATCTGGCTTGCGGTCAGGGACCATACCAGCCATCCGGCTTGGCGGGCGGCCCGCGGCGACCCGTACCGGATCCGGTCCATCCGGTGAAACACCCCGCCGGTGACCTGCGGGGATCGCGTAGATTTCGGGGGTGACGGCCGGGCCCGGGCCCCGCCGTACCCGCACCACACCGGAAGGGCGTACAGCGAGATGAGCGAGGACCCTCTGCGGGAGGAGGTGCTGACCGCACGGCGGATCGTCGTCAAGGTCGGCTCCTCGTCCCTGACCACGGCGACCGGCGGCCTGGACGCCGACCGCGTCGACGCCCTGGTGGACGCGCTCGCCAAGCTGCGCGGCCGCCCCGAGGCCCCGGAGGTGGTGCTCGTCTCCTCCGGCGCGATCGCCGCCGGGCTCGCCCCGCTCGGCCTGGACCGCCGGCCCAAGGACCTGGCCCGCCAGCAGGCCGCCGCCAGCGTCGGCCAGGGCCTGCTGGTCGCCCGCTACACCGCCTCCTTCGCCCGGTACGGCATCCGGGTCGGCCAGGTGCTGCTCACCGCCGAGGACGCCAGCCGGCGCGCCCACTACCGCAACGCGTACCGCACCCTGGACCAGCTGCTGGCGATGGGCGCGATGCCGATCGTCAACGAGAACGACACCGTCGCCACCGCCGAAATCAAGTTCGGCGACAACGACCGGCTGGCCGCCCTGGTCGCCCACCTGGTCCGCGCCGACCTGCTCGTACTGCTCTCCGACGTGGACGGCCTGTACGACGGCGACCCGTCCCGCCCCGGCACCAGCCGGATCGCCGAGGTGCGCGGCCCGCAGGACCTCGACGGCATCGAGATCGGCAGCGCCGGCAAGGCCGGCGTCGGTACCGGCGGCATGGTCACCAAGGTCGAGGCGGCCCGGATCGCCACCGGCGCCGGCATCCCGGTCGTGCTCACCGCCGCCAGCCAGGCCGCCGACGCGCTGGCCGGCCGGCCCACCGGCACGCTCTTCCTGCGCACCGGCAGCCGCACCTCCGACCGGATGCTCTGGCTGGCCCACGCGAGCAGCCCGCGCGGGGCGCTGCACCTGGACGAGGGCGCCGTCCGGGCGGTCGTCTCCGGCGGCGCCTCGCTGCTGCCCGCCGGGGTCACCAAGGTCGACGGGGAGTTCGCCGCGGGTGATCCGGTGGACCTTCTTGCCGAAAACGGCCACATCGTGGCTCGCGGACTGGTCAACTTTGATGCGAGGGAGTTGCCCCGCCTGCTCGGCCGGTCCACCCGCGACCTGGCCCAGGAGTTCGGCGCCGCGTACGAGCGCGAGGTCGTCCACCGCGACGACCTGGTCGTTCTGCGCGGTTGACCGGCCCGGTCGACCGTGCCGGGGCCTGCCCCGGCACCGGCCGCCCGGCCGATCGGCGCCGCGCGGACGGCGGGCCGCTCCGTACCGGGAGCGGCCCGGCCGCGGGCGAGGAGGGGCGCAGCCGTACCGGTCGGCCGAGGGCCGACGGGGCCGGTGGGGACGACACGACATCGCCGAACAGGAGGCCGCCGGTGGAACGCAGGCGCGAGGCAGCGCTGACCGCAGGGACCGCGGGCCGGCGGCTGACCAGCATCGACGGCGGACGCGGGGACGGCCCCGCCGAGCCGGCCGGTCCGCCGACGCAGCGGCCCGGCGGGATGCGCGGGATGCGGCCCGAACTCGACCGGGCGGCCCAGCCGCCCACCGTGCCCGAGCAGGCGCGGCTGTGGCACGTGGTGCTGAGCGTGGCCGGGCAGGTCACCCCGCTGTCCGCGCTGCGCGCCTCGCTGGAGCAGCTGGCGCACGACCACTCGTTCTTCCTGACCGCCCGCTACGCGGCCGACCACGCCGAGATCCGCTACTGGGAGCAGGCCCGGGACCTGCACGACGCGGCGGCCATCGCGCTGCGGCTGTGGGGCGAGCACAAGGTCACCTCGAACCTGCCGCCCTGGGAGATCGTCGGGCTGGAGGTGGTCGACCGGGCGACGTACCACAAGCGGGTGGCGGAGGGCTTCGGCGAGCCGCCGCCGCACCTGGGCGGCGTGCACCCGTACTGAGCGCCCGTACCGAACGCCGTACCGAGCTGTCTCACCGGGCGAAATGCCGCCCGGGCGGGGCCGGCGCAGTCGCTACCCTTGGCGGCATGACCAGCGATCTCGCCACCGCCGACAGCCCCGTCCTCGCCGTAGCGCGCCGAGCCCGGGAGGCCGCCGCCGCGCTCGCCCCGCTGCCGCGCGGCGCGAAGGACGCCGCGCTGCTGGCGGTCGCGGACGCGCTGGTGGCCCGCAGCGCGGAGATCGTCGCGGCCAACGCCGAGGACGTGGAGCGGGCCCGGGCGGCCGGCACGGCCGAGTCGGTGATCGACCGGCTGACCCTGACCGACGAGCGGATCGCCGCGATCGCCTCGGACGTGCGCGACGTGGCCGGCCTGCCCGACCCGGTCGGCGAGGTGGTGCGCGGCTACACCCTGCCCAACGGCCTGGACGTGCGGCAGGTCCGGGTGCCGCTCGGCGTGGTCGGCATCATCTACGAGGCCCGCCCGAACGTCACCGCGGACGCCGCCGCGCTCTGCCTCAAGTCCGGCAACGCGGTGCTGCTGCGCGGCTCCGCCTCGGCCTACCGCTCCAACAGCGCGCTGGTCGCCGTGGTGCGCGACGCCGTCGCCGCGGCCGGGCTGCCCGCCGACGCGGTCCAGCTGGTGCCGGGGGAGAGCCGGGAGTCGGTGCGGGAGCTGATGCGCGCCCGCGGCTACGTGGACGTGCTGATCCCGCGCGGCGGCGCCTCGCTGATCCGCACCGTGGTCGAGGGCTCCACCGTCCCGGTGATCGAGACCGGCACCGGCAACTGCCACGTCTACGTGGACGCCGAGACCGACCTGGCGATGGCCGTCGGCATCCTGCTGAACTCCAAGGCGCAGCGGGTCAGCGTCTGCAACTCCGCCGAGACGCTGCTGGTCCACCAGGACGTCGCGGACGCCTTCCTGCCGCTCGCGCTGGCGGCGCTCGCCGGGGCCGGGGTCACCGTGCACGGCGACGAGGCGGTGCTGAAGGCCGCCGAGGGCGGACCGGCCACCGTGGTGCCGGCCACCGACGAGGACTGGGGCACCGAGTACCTCTCGCTGGACCTGGCCGCCGCCGTGGTGCCCTCGCTGGACGCCGCCGTCGAGCACATCCGCCGCTGGTCCTCCGGCCACACCGAGGCGATCGTCACCACTTCGCAGGCCGCCGCCCGCCGCTTCACCCGGTTGGTGGACTCCACCACGGTGGCCGTCAACGCCTCCACCCGCTTCACCGACGGCGGCGAGTTCGGCTTCGGCGCGGAGATCGGCATCTCCACCCAGAAGCTGCACGCCCGCGGCCCGATGGGCCTGCCCGAGCTGACCAGCACCAAGTACATCGTCACTGGTGACGGGCACGTGCGGGGCGAGGCCGCGCAGACCGTGGGCGGCGGGGTCGAGTAGGCGCGCAGGCCGCAGGCCGCGGGCGGGGGCGCGGACGGCCGCCGGGCGGCGCGCGCGGGGCGTCCGTCACACGTGCGACGGACCAACTGCCGGGAGCCACAGACAAATCGTCCGGCCGGTAATACGCTGAATCCGTGGCTGAGGATGTGGGGGGCTTCCCGTACCCCGACGGCTCCGACCACGGTGGTGCGGACGACGAGTTCGCCACCGTGGTCTTCGACGAGGCCTTCGTCCGGTCCGCCGCCGTGCACGAGCCGACCGCCAAGGAGCGGCAACTCGCCGCCGCCGAGGCCCGGTTCGAGCCGGACGCCGCGGGGCCGGGCTGGGGCCGTGACGTTCCGGCCGGGGACGGGCTGCCGCTGGAGCTGCGCCCGTACCCGAGCGGACTCGACGCGGACCACCTCTACCCCGACCCCTGGTCGGGGCCGGGCCGGGCGGCCGACCGCCGGGTCCGGCGGTGGCGGCGCGGTGACGACCCGGTGCGCGTTCCCGGGCGGTACGTGGCCCAGCAGCGGTGGCACCGGCCGGTGGCCTGGGTGCTCGCCGTGATCATGGGGGTGAGCCTGGTGGCGGTCGCCGTCGCGGCGATCTACCAGGGGGTGGGCGGCCCCTCGGGCACGCCCCGGCGCCCCCAGTCCGGCAGCAGCAGCACCGGGGTGGCCCCCGGGCAGGCCCCGGCGGAGCCCCCGCTGGTGGTCACGGCGCCCGCGGGCTAGCCCGAGCGCCCGGGGGCGCACGCCCCGGGGCAGTGGTCACGGAGCGTTCCCGGGAATGTGCGCCCGGACCCTCGTGGCGGCGCTGGTGTCCGCCTACCCTGGTGGTGTGGGTGACCCGCGAGAGCCTCCTGAGGGGACGCCCGAGGGCGGTTCCGGCAACGAGGACGAATTCCGGTCCGTCGTGTTCGACGAATCGTTCGTGCGGGCTGCCCGCATCCAGGAACTCTCCGCCCGGGAGCGGCTGGCGGGCTCCTTCGGCAAGGCCACCCGGTCGCGGGTGCGGTTCGGCCCGCTGGGCACCGTCCCGCGCCAGGCACTCATCCTGCTGCTGCTCATCCTGCTCGCCTTCGGGGCCGCGGTGTACTTCGGGGTGAGCTCGCCGAAGGGCACCGCGGTGCGGCCCGAGGGCAGCCAACTGACCGTCAGCCTGGTCGCGTTGAGCCCGGCGTCGGCCGTCCACCCGGTCGCCGACCCGGCGGACCCGTTCGCCGCGCTGCCGCTCGGGTACGGGGACGGCACGATCGGGCTGAACACCCCGACCGGCGCCGCCACCGGGAACTTCGGCCGGGTCGAGGTGGCCAAGGCGCTCGACACCGTCCAGCGCTACCTGGTCGCCTCCTCGCTCTCCCCGGCGACGCTGGTCCAGGGCGCCACCGCCGACGTACGGGTCTTCGTCACGCCGGGTGAGCAGGCGGAGTTCGACGCGAGCGTGGCGCAGCCGGTGGACGACCGCCACCACGCGGTGACCGGCTGGATGGTCCGCTTCGACCCGGCACAGGTCGCGTTGGCCTCGAACACCGTGAAGGTGGTCGGCGCGATGCGGATCGACGAGGCGGACAGCGGGACGCTGCAGATCACCACCGACCACACCTTCGTCTACGCGCTCAAGCCGGCCGGCGCCCCGGCCGGGGCGCCGGTCACCCTGGAGACCGTGCGGCGGCAGCTGACCTTCGAGTTCGACCGGGTGGACCTGGCCTCGGGGCAGCTGCGGCTGGTGGACTCGGTGGTGCAGGCCGGGCCGGAGCCCTGCGGCGCCTCGATGGCGGGCTTCCTGCAGCCGGTGCTGGCCACCGCGCAGGGCACGGCGGTCACGCCGCCGACGCCGGTCGACCCCGGCAACCACGCCCGGCCGGGCTGGCAGGTGTGCGAGGTGCTGGCGGGCGGCTGAGGCGCCCGGGCCGTGGAACGCGACGGCGGCCGGTGCCCCGGGCGGGACGCCGGCCGCCGTCGCGGCTCGCGGTCGTGGTCGGTCGCGGTGGGTCAGCTGCCGTCGCGGTCCGCGGAGCCGCCGCGGCTGCCGTTGCCGTTGCTGCTGCCGCCGCCTCCGGTGAAGGTGTCGCGGAGCTTGCCGCCGACCGTCGCGGCGCCGCCGGCCACGTCCCGGAGCAGGCCCATCAGCGGGTCCTTGCTCTCCTTGACCGAGGTCGTGTAGTGCTCGGCGGCGGCCTTCCACTGCTCGGTGACCGAGGTGTCCGGGTCGTCCGAGCGGCGCGGGTAGGCGCCGGCCATGATCGAGCGGTAGTCGTCGCTCTCCGCCCACTTCTTCAGCTGGGCGACCCGGACCACCGCGAAGGGGTGGGTCTGCGGCAGCAGCTGGAGCACCTTGAGCACGCCGTCGCGCAGGTCGCCGGCCTTCTCGTACTCCTCGGCCTGCTCCAGGAAGGCGTCGACGTTCATCTCGGCCAGGTTGTGGCCGCCGGCCAGCTTCATCAGGGCCCGCATGGACGCCTGGAGGTCCTGCCCGGCGAGCAGGCCGGCCCGGTCGCTGGACAGCTCCGCCTTGCGGAACCACTCCTTGAGCGCGGTGATGATCGCGGTGATCGCCAGGTTGCCGAGCGGCACCCAGGCGATCCGGGTGGCGATGTTGGTGAGGATCATCAGCATCGTCCGGTAGACGGCGTGGCCGGACATCGCGTGGCCGACCTCGTGGCCGATGACGGAGCGCAGCTCCTCCTCGTCCAGCAGCTCGACCAGGCCGCTGGTGATCACGATGACCGGGGTGTCGATGCCGATGCAGTACGCGTTGACCGTCGGGTCCTGGGAGACGTACAGGTCGGGGACCTGCTCCAGGTCGAGCACGTAGGCGGCGTCGCGCACCATGTCGTGCAGCTCCGGGAACTGGCGCTCGGAGGTCTTCACCGCGGTGGCCAGGAACATCAGCCGGATCGCCCGCTCGGAGACCAGGCCGGCGAGCTTCTTCAGGATGTCGTCGAAGCCGGTCAGCCTGCGCAGTGCGACCAGGGCCGAGCGGTCCGCCGGGTGCTCCCAGGCCCGGGTGGAGATCCCGGGGAAGCGCTCGCGGCGGCGGCTCGGCGTCTTCGAGGTCGTGTCGGTCATGGTGTGAGTACCTCCTGGTCGACGGCGGCCGCGGCCCGCTGGCCCGCCCCCCGCTGGTCTTCGCCTGCAACGACTGTCTGTGCAACGTGCGCGGTTGCGTACTCGTCCCCGGGGTCAGCGTACGCGCGGTCCGCGCGGTGGGCGCCGGGGCCGTGGGCGGCTCGGCGGGCCGCCGGGGCGCGCCCGCGGGGCCTGCGGGGCGCGTCCGCGGGGCCGGGGGGCTCCGCCGGTGTGAGGCCGGTTTACCCTGAGGCCTGGACGACCGAGACCGGACCCGGCCGCGGTACCGAGCAGTACGAGGAGCCCCCGCAGATGTCCACCGACACGCTTGTCAGCCTGGCCGCGCCCATCTCCGACGAGTCCGGCCCCGGCCTGTTCCTGCGGATCATCGTGGTCGCGTCCTTCGTGGGCATCGGCCTGCTGATCTGGATCATGGCCCGCGCCTTCAAGAACAACTAGGGCCGGTCGTTCCCCGGGGCCGTCCCCGGTCCGTTCCCCGGGGCCGTCCCCGGTCCGTTCGCCGGGGCCGTTCCGGTCCGTTCGCCGGGGCCCGGGCCCGTTCGCCGGTCGCTCCCTCGGCCCGCGCTCACGCCCGGTCAGCGGCGGTGGGCCGCCGAGCGGTTGCCGTGTAACCCCCCGTACGATGACGGGTGGGCCCTCACCCGGCCCGGAACAACCCCCAGGTCCGTTCACCGAGCCGAGAAGGTCCCGCCGACCATGAGCACTGCTGCCGCACTCCCCGTTCTGAACCTGCTCGCCGAGGGCGAGGGGGGCAACCACGACAGTCTGAACCCGGCCCTGACCGGTGGCGCCGCACTGGTCATCCTGCTCGTCCTGCTCTTCATCACCACCCGCTTCAACCGGGACCGCTGAGCCGGGGCCTGGGGCCGCTCGGGGAGCGTCCGGCCACCGGCCGGACGCTCCCTCACGCGTCTGCGGAGAACCCCCACCCGGCCGTTCCCGCACCGTAACGCGTGTCGCGTAAGGTGTGGCGGCATGGGAGAGCAGGCCGGGAATCCCGGCGGACCGGAACCGGTGAAGAAGCGCCTCGGCGTGATGGGCGGCACCTTCGACCCGATCCACCACGGCCACCTCGTCGCCGCCAGTGAGGTCGCGAGCGCGTTCCACCTGGACGAAGTGATCTTCGTGCCGACCGGGCAGCCGTGGCAGAAGAGCGACCGGCACGTCACCCCGGCCGAGGACCGCTACCTGATGACGGTCATCGCCACCGCCGAGAACCCGCAGTTCTCGGTCAGCCGGATCGACATCGACCGCGAGGGCCCGACGTACACCGTCGACACCCTGCGCGACCTGCACGCCCTGCACCCGGACGCCGACCTCTTCTTCATCACCGGCGCCGACGCGCTCGCCCAGATCCTGTCCTGGCGCGACTCCGACGAGCTCTTCTCGCTGGCCCACTTCATCGGATGCACCCGCCCGGGGCACACTCTGTCGGACGCCGGGCTTCCGGTGGGCGGGGTCTCCCTGGTGGAGGTCCCGGCGCTGGCCATCTCCTCCACGGACTGCCGCAACCGGGTCGCCAAGGGCGAACCGGTCTGGTACCTCGTCCCGGACGGCGTGGTCCGCTACATCGACAAGCGGGCGCTGTACGCGCCGCGCGGGGACTGATCCGGGAGCGGTGCATGACTGATCGCAGCGACGGCCGGCGGCCGGAGGACTGGTCCACCGGGCAGTACCAGCAGCCGTACCAGGGCTACCAGCAGCCGCAGGACCCGCAGCCGCAGCCGCAGCCACAGCAGCAGCCGCAGGCGCAGTCGTACGAGCAGCAGCAGTACGAGCAGCAGTACGACCAGTACGGGCAGCCGGTGTACGGGCAGGGCGCGTACGGCTACCAGCAGCAGGGCTACCAGGGGTACGACGGGTACCAGCAGGGCGGGCAGTTCCCGCAGCAACAGCCGTACGAGCAGCAGCAGTACGACCAGCAGTACGACCAGTACGGGCAGCCGGTGTACGGGCAGGGCACGTACGTCTACCAGCAGCAGGGCTACCAGGGGTACCAGGAGCAGCCGTACCAGGCGGCCGCCCCGGTCGTGACCGAACCGCAGGCGCCGTCGCAGGCGCAGGAACCGGTGCAGGCCGAGCCGGCCGCGGCCGCGGCGGTCGCACCGGCGCGTCCGCGGGTGCCCCGGCCGGCCGCCGAGCCGGTGCCGGCCAAGGCCGAGCCGCCGTCCGAGCAGGTCGCCGGGGCGCGGGCCGGGAAGGCGGGGAAGGGCGGGAAGGGCGGGAAGGGCGGCGGCAAGGCGCCCGACGACAGCTACACCACGGGGGAGTTCACCTTCGTCGACGAGGAGGCGGAGGAGACCGAGGACGTCATCGACTGGCTGAAGTTCGCCGAGTCCCGCAGCGAGGTGCGCGCCGAGCGCCGCCGCAAGCTGCGCAACCGGCTGATCGGCCTCGGTGCGGTGGTGGCGCTGGCCGCCGCCGGCGTCGGCGGGTACCTCTTCCTCACCGGCGGCAAGCCGACCGCGGCCGCCGCCGCCGGCGGCCGCCAGGTCAACGTCGTCCACCTGCGCGACCTCCAGGGCAAGGTGTCCAGCGCGCTGCTGGTCAACGACGCCTCCGGGAAGAAGGGCACGGTGCTGCTGCTGCCCGACACCCTGCGGCTGCCCGGCCCGGGCGACCCGCCGGTCACCACGGTCGGCCAGTCCATGGACGGCATCGGCGCCTCGGCGACCCGCGACGGCCTGTCCACCGTGCTCGGCGCCCCGGTGGCCGGCACCTGGCGGCTGGACACCCCGTACCTGGAACTGCTGGTCTCCCAGCTCGGCGGCGTCCGGGTGGACACCAACGCCGAGACCCACGAGGGCGGCAAGCCGGACGGCAAGCTGCTGTCCGCGGCGGGCAAGAACACCATGCTCAGCGGGAAGGCCGCGGTCGCCTACGCCACGCTGCAGAACCCCGGCGAGAACCGGGACGCCCAGCTGGCCCGGTTCGGGCAGGTCATGGACGCGCTGGTGCGCGCGATGCCGACCGAGTTCAAGGACGCCAAGGACGACGTGCACCGGATGAACGCGGTGCTCGACCCCTCGCTGCCCGAGGACGCCCTCGCCGGGGTGCTCGTCCAGCTCTCCCAGCAGGCGAAGGACGGCCACTTCGGCACCACCGCGCTGACCGTCAAGCCGGACGGCAGCCTGGACGAGGCGACCGCGGGCAAGCAGGTCAAGGACGTGCTGGGCGGCACCGTGAAGTCTGCGGCCGCCGGCGACGCCCCGGTCCGGGTCGCGGTCCAGGACTCCAGCGGCAACGACGCGGCGGCGGCCGCCGTACAGGTCCAGATCGTCAACTCCGGTCTGACCTTCATCCCGGGCGGGGCCAAGGGCGCCCCGCAGGCCACCAGTGAGATCCGCTACACCGACGACGCCCGGCAGGGCGCGGCGAAGTCGCTGGCGACCAGCCTCGGCCTGCCGGACACGGCGGTGAAGAAGGTGACCGGCGACACCCAGAACGCGGACCTGCTGGTGGTGCTCGGCAAGGACTACCAGCCGCCGAAGACCCAGTAGGGCGGTGGCCCGGGCCCGGCGGGGGTCCGGGCGTGGTGGCGGCGGGGGCGGTGGCCCGGGCCCGGCGGGGGTCCGGGCGTGGTGGCGGCGGGGGCGGTGGCCCGGTATTGGCTTGGGGGCCCGGGGCTCGGGGGCCTGGAAAAACGGTTCCGGGCCCGCCCGGGCGGCGTGAGATCCTGGAAGGCGACCCCGGCCGAGCGCCGGGGCGCCCCCCAAGCCGCCGAGCCGGAAGAACACCGTGACCGTTACCGACCACAGCCAGCAGCTCATCACCGTCGCCGCGCAGGCGGCGGCCGACAAGCTCGCGCACAACATCATCGCCTTCGACGTCAGCGAGGTGCTGTCGATCACCGACGCCTTCCTGATCGCCTCCGCGAACAACGACCGCCAGGTCCGCTCGATCGCCGAGGAGATCGAGGACCAGCTGCGCGAGCAGCTGGACATCAAGCCGGTGCGCCGCGAGGGCGAGCGCGACGGCCGCTGGATCCTGCTCGACTACCTGGACATCGTCGTGCACGTCCAGCACGCCGAGGAGCGCTCCTTCTACTCGCTGGACCGGCTCTGGAAGGACTGCCCCGAGCTCCCGCTGCCCGAGGACGCCCTGGCCTCGCGCAACCGTCCGGACGCGTTCACCGACGAGGCCGGCAACGTCGTCGCCCCCGCCGACGACTTCGGCAAGCCCGAGGACCTGCACTGAGCCGGGGCCCGCGCGGCCCGCGCATCGTCTTCTGGCGGCACGGCCAGACCTCCTGGAACCTCGAATCGCGCTTCCAGGGCACCACGGACATCGAGCTGACCGGCCAGGGCGTCCAGCAGGCCCAGCGGGCGGCCCGGCTGCTCTCCGGGCTCCGTCCCGACCTGCTGATCTCCTCGGACCTCCAGCGGGCCCGGCGCACCGCCGCGGAGCTGGCCGAGGTCACCGGGCTCGACGTGCAGCACCACGAGGGCCTGCGGGAGACCTTCGCGGGCTCCTGGCAGGGCCTGACCAACGCCGAGATCCGCGAGCGCTTCCCGGAGGAGTACGAGGCCTGGGCGGCCGGTGAGCCGGTGCGGCGGGGCGGTGACGGCGAGCTGGCCACCGAGGTCGCCGACCGCTCGGTGCCGGTGGTCCTGGACGCCGTCGGCAAGCTCCCCGAGGACGGCACGCTGGTGGTGGTCAGCCACGGCGGGACGATCCGCACCATGCTCGGGCGGCTGCTCGACATGGAGCCGGACCAGTGGGAGCGCTTCGGCGGACTGTCCAACTGCTGCTGGTCGGTGCTCGGCCAGGGCACGCGCGGCTGGCGCCTGCTGGAGCACAACGCGGGCACCCTCCCGCAGCCGGTCATCGGCGACGACACCTGAGCCGAGCCGTACCGGCTCGGGCGGCACCGGGTGCCGGGGGCCCTCACGGGGCCCTCGGCGGGGGTCCGGAGGGAGCGGATTTCGCAGTTCCGGCCCTGACCAGCTAGAGTCTTCCTCGTTCGCAGGGAAGGAACGCGGCCCGGAAGGGAAGCGGGAGATCCGGTGAGTGCGGGGCTATAGCTCAGTTGGTAGAGCGCTTGCATGGCATGCAAGAGGTCTGGGGTTCAATTCCCCATAGCTCCACTCCGCATCGGCGGTCGTGGTCAGCCAGGGTCGCCCGTGTCGCGGGGCTATAGCTCAGTTGGTAGAGCGCTTGCATGGCATGCAAGAGGTCTGGGGTTCAATTCCCCATAGCTCCACAGTAGTTCGGAAGGCCGTCACCCAAGGGGTGGCGGCCTTCCGGCGTTTCGGGCCCGGCCTCGCGGTTCTCCTGGTGGGCGCGCGGTCGGCGGGTGGTGCGGCTTCGCGGTTCTCCGGGGGGGCGTGCGGTCGGCGGGTGGTGCGGTGGCGGGGCGTTGGCGGGGCGCGTGCGTCGGGAGTGCGCGCTGGGAGCGTGCGTCAGGCGCGGGCGCCGGGGGCGGGCGCCGTACGCCCGGAGCGTGAGAGACGGGGCCTCCGGGGCGCGTGGTGCGGACCTCGGGAAACGGATTTCAGGAGCACGCCCCGGAGCGTGTAAAGTAGTCGATGTCGCCGAGGGAAACGGCCGGAAACAACCGGGAACCACGGTGACAACGCAGGTCAAGGGGCTATAGCTCAGTTGGTAGAGCGCTTGCATGGCATGCAAGAGGTCTGGGGTTCAATTCCCCATAGCTCCACAGCAGTCGAGAGCCGCCTCCCGGAAACGGGGGGCGGCTCTTCGCCGTTCTGCCCGCGCCGCCGGTCCCGGCGGCCGGAATCCCGCTACCGTCGTGCCATGGCCGATCTGGAGCGAAGGCGGAACGAGGAACTGGCCCGGATACTCCACCAGCTCGGATGGAGTCCGGAACGGCTCGCCCGCGAGGTGAGCCTCGCCCTGCCGCCGGGCCTCGCCATCAGCTCCACCGCCCCGTACAAGTGGCGCGACCGCGGCATGGTCCCGCGCAGCCCGCACGACCAGGCGGTCTGCGAGGTGCTCAGCCGCACCCTCGGCATCGCCGTCACCTACGAACAGCTCTGGGGCCGGATGGGCGGCCACCGCGGCGCCAAGATCCTCTCGCCCCGGCTGCTCACCGACCCGTGGACCGCCGACACCGCCCAGACCGCGCTGCGCGAGGCCGCCACCGACGCCGGCCCGGTGCGCCTCACCGACCTGTTCCGCGGCGCCGACCTCGACCAGGCCGCCGCCCGCCTGGACTCCCCGCCGCCCCCCGTCGGCGGCGGCGAGGGCGCGCTGCGCGTCGAACCCGGACTGGCCGGCGAACTCGGCCTGTCCTACCGCAGCAAGCAGAAGCTCGAACGGGCCTGCGGCGGCGGCCTCGTCCTCGGCCCCGTCCGGGCCGAACTCGCCATGCTGGCCAAGCTGCTGGAACTCGGCGCGTACGACGAACGGCTCGGCCGCGAGCTCTACGGCACGGCCAGCAGACTCGCCCGGCTGGCCGGCTGGGCCGCGTACGACCTCGGCCACGACGCCGCCGCCCAGCGCGCCTTCGTCGCCGCGCTGCGCGCCGCCCACGTCAGCGGCGACCCCCGGCTCGGCGTCGCGGTGCTCGGCGCGCTGGTCGTGCTCGCCACCCAGGGCACCGGCGGGCGCGGGCTGGACGCCGTCTCCGCGCTGGTGACCGCCCTGGACACCCACGGCGCCGCGCTCAGCCCCGTCGCCCGGGCCCGCCAGTACGGCCGGCTCGCCGGCGCGTACGGCCGCCGGGGCGAGGCCGAACGGGCCGAGGCAGCCGCCGCCCGGGCCTTCGCCGAACTGGACGGCCTGCCCGGCACCGAGGAGGTCCGGGCCGCCCTCTCCGGGATGGTGGGGGAGGGGCGGCTGGCGCTCGGCCAGCACCGGCTCGCCAAGGTGCTGCTCGCCGAGGCGGTGGCCGGTCTCGGACCGGGACGGGCCCGCACCAAGACGCTGCTGATGGTGCGCCTCGCCGAGGCCCACCGCCGGCTCGGCGACCAGCGGGAGGCGGCCCGCACCGCCTCGCTGGCGCGCTCGCTCGCGGCGGGGATGCAGTCCGAGCGGGTGGCGAAGGCGCTGCGGGAGTTCGACGCGGCGGGGCGGGTGGCGGCGCGGTAGGGCGGGTTGCGGCTCGGCCCCGCGCGGTTCCGTGCGGCCTCGTGCGGTCCTGCGTGGCTCGCTGCGGCTCCCGGGTGGCTCCGCGGGGCCTCATGCGGCTCCGTGCGGCCCTGGGCGGCTCCGTGCCGCCGTCCCGGCGGTATACCCCGCAGCCCGTCGACCCGCTTGCGGTACCCTGAGCCCATGCGAACCGTGCGCCTGCTCCTTAGCCGGCCGCGCTGACCAGGACCGGCTGAGCCTTCGGGCGGTGCCGGAGTCGGCGTGGCGTCCCCTCCTGCGAGGGGATTTTTTGTTTTCCGCCCCCCGATCCCGTCCCGGGCCGGGTCCACGGGCCGGCCGCCCGCGCGGTTCGCCAACCGACACCGATGGAGCTTGAAGGACCATGAGCGAGACGACCCCTGCGTCCGGCGCGGCCGAGACCGCGACCGAGCCGTTCCGGTACAGCGCTGCGCTGGCGGCCGAGATCGAGTCCCGCTGGCAGGACATCTGGGAGAAGGAGGGCACCTTCCACGCCCCCAACCCCACCGGTGCGCTGGCCGACCCGGCGGCCGGCGACGTCGCCGCGAAGCCGCACAGCTTCATCATGGACATGTTCCCGTACCCCTCGGGCGCGGGCCTGCACGTCGGCCACCCGCTGGGCTACATCGCCACCGACGTCTTCGCCCGCTACCAGCGGATGACCGGCCACAACGTGCTGCACACGCTGGGCTACGACGCCTTCGGCCTGCCCGCCGAGCAGTACGCGGTGCAGACCGGCACCCACCCGCGGGTCTCCACCGAGGCCAACATCGCCAACATGCGCCAGCAGCTGCGCCGGCTGGGCCTGGGCCACGACCCGCGCCGCTCGATCTCCACGATCGACCCGGACTACTACCGCTGGACCCAGTGGATCTTCCTGCAGATCTTCAACTCCTGGTACGACGCGGACGCCCGCAAGGCCCGCCCGATCGCCGAGCTGGTCGCCGACTTCGAGTCCGGCGCGCGTGAGCTGCCGGACGGGCGCGCCTGGGCCGGGCTGACCGTCGCCGAGCGCGACGAGGTGCTGGGCGAGTACCGACTGGCCTACGCCAAGGAGGTGCCGGTCAACTGGTGCCCGGGCCTGGGCACCGTCCTGGCCAACGAGGAGGTCACCGCGGACGGCCGCTCCGAGCGCGGCAACTTCCCGGTGTTCAAGTCCAACCTGCGCCAGTGGATGATGCGCATCACCGCGTACTCGGACCGGCTGATCGAGGACCTGGACCTGCTGGACTGGCCCGAGGCCATCAAGCTGCAGCAGCGCAACTGGATCGGGCGCTCCGAGGGCGCCCGGGTCGACTTCGCGGCCCCCGGCGACCAGAAGATCACCGTCTTCACCACCCGGCCCGACACCCTGTTCGGCGCCACCTACATGGTGCTGGCCCCCGAGCACGCCCTGGTCGACTCGATCGTCCCCGCCGCCTGGCCCGAGGGCGTGCCCGCCGAGTGGACCGGCGGTGCCGCCACCCCCGCCGAGGCCGTCGCCGCCTACCGCGCCACGGCCGCCGCCAAGTCGGACGTCGAGCGGCAGGTCGAGGCCAAGGTCAAGACCGGTGTCTTCACCGGCGCCCACGCCGTCAACCCGGTCAGCGGCGAGTCCGTCCCGGTGTTCATCGCCGACTACGTGCTGATGGGCTACGGCACCGGCGCCATCATGGCCGTCCCCGCCCACGACCACCGCGACTTCGCCTTCGCCCGCGCCTTCGCGCTGCCGATGCGCTGCGTCGTCGAGCCCACCGACGGGCGGGGCCAGGACCCGGCCGAGTGGGACGACGCGTTCGACACCTACGACTCCGTCATCGTCAACTCCGCCCGCACCGAGGGCGACGTGTCGCTGTCCCTGGACGGGCTGAGCGTCGTCGAGGCCAAGGCCGCCGTCACCGCCTGGCTGGCCGAGCGCGGCATCGGCGAGGGCACCGTCAACTACCGCCTGCGCGACTGGCTGTTCAGCCGCCAGCGGTACTGGGGCGAGCCCTTCCCGATCGTCTACGACGAGGACGGCGTGATGCACGCGCTGCCCGAGTCGATGCTGCCGGTCGAGGTCCCCGAGGTCGACGACTACTCGCCGCGCACCTACGACGCGTACGACGCCGCCTCCTCGCCGGAGACCCCGCTGTCGCGCAACGAGGCCTGGGTCAACGTCGAACTGGACCTGGGCGACGGCGTCAGGAAGTACCGCCGCGAGACCAACACCATGCCCAACTGGGCCGGCTCCTGCTGGTACGAGCTGCGCTACGTCGACCCGGCCAACTCCGAGGCCGTCGTCGACCCGGCCAACGAGAAGTACTGGCTGGGCCCGACGGAGACCAAGCCCGCCGGCGGCGCCGACCTGTACGTCGGCGGCGCCGAGCACGCCGTGCTGCACCTGCTGTACGCGCGCTTCTGGCACAAGGTGCTGCACGACCTGGGCCACGTCTCGTCCGTCGAGCCGTTCCACAAGCTGTTCAACCAGGGCATGATCACCGCCGACGTCTACCGCGACGAGCGCGGCTTCCCGGTGCCCGCCGCCGAGGTCGAGGAGCGCGACGGCCAGTACTTCTGGGACGGCGAGCCGGTCAAGCGCGAGGCCGGGAAGATGGGCAAGTCCCTGAAGAACGCCGTCGCCCCGGACGACATCGCCGACGAGTACGGCGCCGACACGCTGCGCCTGTACGAGATGTCGATGGGCCCGCTGGACGTCTCCCGCCCGTGGGACACCCGCGCCGTCGTCGGCTCGTACCGCTTCCTGCAGCGCCTGTGGCGCAACGTCGTCTCGGAGACCACCGGCGAACTGGTCGTCACCGAGGAGGAGCCGGACGAGGCGACGCTGCGCGCCCTGCACAAGGCCATCGACGGCATCCGCGGGGACATGGCCGGGCTGCGCTTCAACACGGCCGTCGCCAAGGCCATCGAGCTGAACAACTACCTGGTCAAGCGCGGCTCCACGCCGCGGGCGGTGGCCGAGCAGCTGGTGCTGATGGTCGCGCCGCTGGCCCCGCACGTCGCCGAGGAGCTGTGGCGCCGACTGGGCCACGGCGAGTCGCTGGCGCACACCGACTACCCGGTCGCCGACCCGGCGTACGTGGTGGACGAGACGGTGACCTGCGTGGTCCAGATCAAGGGCAAGGTCAAGGCGCGGCTGGAGGTCGCGCCGGGCATCTCGGACGCCGAGCTGGAGGCGCTGGCGCTGGCGGAGCCGGCGGTCGTCGCGGCGATCGGCGGGGCCGAGGTGCGGAAGGTGATCGCGCGGGCGCCGAAGCTGGTGAACATCGTCACCGGCTGAGTGTTCTTGGTGCGGAAGTGACCGCGGGGTGATCGCGGGAGCGGTCGCGTGAGCGGTCGGGCGGGCGTCCTTCGGGGCGCCCGTCCGGCGTTTTCGGGGTCTTTCGGGGGTCGGCGCTTCGGGGAGTCGGCGTTCTCGGGGTCCGGTGCTTTCGGGGGGCCGGCGTTTTCGGGGCGTTTCGGGGTTCGGTGCTTTCGGGGAGTCGGCGTTTTCGGGTTCGGTGCCGGCTGGGCGTCTTGCGGGGCGCTTGCGGGGGGCTTCCAGGGTGGTCGGGGGCCCTCGGGGAGATCCCGGATCTGACCCTGATCTCCGTCCGCCAGGGCCCTCTCGGCTGCCCCCGGGCGGGTTCCGGCGGCTACCGTGGAACCCTCGGCAATGCGGCCCGCGTTGGGCCCGGTGGGGGCCGGAACGACGGCGGAAGGTGGCGCGCGATGGACGTGTTCGGCGTGATGATCGGGCTGGTCCTGCTCTTCGGGGTCGCGGCGATGGTCCTGGCCGTGATCGGCACGGTCAAGGCCGCCAAGGCCGTCGGCGCGAAGATCGAGAAGCACGAGGCCAACGCCCGGCGCGCCGTGGAGACCGCCACCCTCAAGGCGAAGACGTACACCAGGGTCGGCCCGCCCGCGCAGATCGCCACCGTCCGGCTGGGCCTGCGGACCTCGCTCGACGGCACCCGGCAGGTACTGGAGGGCGGCCTCGCGCAGGACAGCCAGCTCGGCGAGTCGCTCGCCCTGCTCGACCGGCTCGACACGCACGCCGCCGAGCTCGACGGCGAGCTGCGGATGCTGGAGCGCGAGCCGGACACCGCGCGGATCGCCGCCAAGCTGCCGGAGCTGCGCGAGCGGGCGGAGCGGATCACGCACTCGGCGGAGACCATGCGCTGGGCGGCGCAGGACCGGATGCACCGGTTCGCGGACGACGAGCTGAGCCGGCTGAGCCAGGAGTGCGAGAGCGAGGCGGGGGCGCTGCGGCACTGGGACGTCGCGGGGGGTGCTTCGGGGGCTGCCGGTTCCGCGGGGGCGGGTGGAGCCCCGGGGTCCGGTGGTTCCGCGGGGGTCGGTGGTGCTGCTGCGGGGTCTGGTGGTTCCGCGGGGGCGACCGGGGGTGCGGCGCGGTCCGGGGGTGCGGCTCGGGCCGGGCTGACCGACGGGAAGGGACGGCCGAGCGCGGAGGAGCTGCTCGGGCTCGCCGATCCGCTGGCCAAGCTGGCGCAGCGGCTGCGCAAGCCCTCGACGGGGCCCTCGGCGGGCTGAGCCGGTCGGGCGTCACGGGCGCTCCGACGGGCTGAGCCGGTCGCGCGTCACGGGACCTCCCGAGGGGCCCGGACCGGGCGCTGTCCTCCCGGAGCGACGGGGGGTAACCTCCGGCTCATGCCCTCCGACCTCGCACTTGTCACCGATTCCACGGCCTATCTGCCGCAGGACGCCCTCGACCGGTACGGGATCACGGTGGTCCCGCTGAGCGTCGCGGTCGGCGACTCGGTGCTGAGCGAGGGCGTCGAGATCTCCCCGAAGGACGTCGCCGAGGCGCTGCGCGGCAAGCAGCGGGTGACCACCTCCCGGCCGAACCCGGAGACCTTCGCCGCCGCCTACCGGGCGGCCGCCGAGGCCGGGGCGAAGGGCATCGTCTCGGTGCACATCTCCGGCGAACTGTCCGGCACCGTCGAGGCCGCCCGGCTGGCCGCCGCCGAGGCGCCCGTACCGGTGCGGGTGGTGGACAGCCGACTGGTCGGGATGGCGCTCGGGTACGGGGTGCTGGCGGCGGCCGAGGCGATCGCGGCCGGGCAGGGCCTGGCCGAGGCGGCCGAGGCGGCCGGCCGGCGGGCGGCCGGGACCAGCGGGTTCTTCTACGTCGACACCCTGGAACACCTGCGCCGGGGCGGACGGATCGGGGCGGCGCGGGCGCTGCTCGGCTCGGCCCTGGCGGTCAAGCCGCTGCTGCACCTGGACGGCGGGCGGATCGAGCCGCTGGAGAAGGTGCGGACGGCGTCGCGGGCGATCGCGCGGCTGGAGGAGATCGCGGTCGAGCGGTCGGGGGAGCTGGACGTCGACATCACCGTGCACCACCTGGCGGCCGAGGAGCGGGCCGAACCGCTCGCGGAGCGGCTGCGGGCCCGGGTGCCGGGGCTGCGGGAGCTGTACGTCGGCGAGGTGGGGGCGGTGATCGGGGCGCACGTCGGGCCGGGGCTGCTGGCGGTGGTGGTCGCGCCGCGCTGAGGGGGTGGCGGGGTGGCGGTCCGGTGGGTGGTTCGTTGGGCGGTTCGCTGGGTGGGTGGTCCGGTGGGTGGTTCGCTGGCCGCTCGGTCAACCTCAGGCGGTCCTACCCACTCTTGTGAGTGACGCTTTTTATCCACAACCCCCGGGTTATCCACAGGGTTTCGTTAATTTCCGCACGTTCGCCGGAGGACTCCTACCGTCCTCGGCATGACGACCATGGGCCTGGGCGCGGCGAAGCGCCATGCGATCAACGAGACGGTGCGGCTGCGGATGGCCGCGCTGCTGCCGATGGATGACGAGCCGGAGGGCGGTGTCGGAGGGGGTCCCTCGGGCCCGGTCCCGCCGCCGTCGCCGGTTGCGATGCCGGTGCCGGTGCTGTCGGATCCGGGCGACGCCGACATGGGTCCGCCGGAGGCCGGGGCGCGTTCGCGGTTCTCCGCATCCTCCTCAATCCCCTCGTTCGCCTCGGTGCTGGCACTCGATCGGCGCGCGGTGGCCGGATTGGCCATCCTGCTGCTGTTCGCGGTCGGTTACGCCGTGCAGCACTTCTGGCTGGCCCGGCCGGAGGCGGTCGCCGTACCCGCGCTCGCGGCGGTCGCGGCACCGTCGGGGGCGGAGCCGTCCGTCCCCGCCGACTCCGCTCCTTCCAGGGCCGGGCCCGGCGCCGGTGCCGAGGCCGTGCCCGGCACCGGGCCGGCTGTCGTGGTGGACATCGGCGGCCGGGTCCACCTCCCGGGCCTGCACACCCTGCCCGGCGGCTCCCGGGTAGCCGACGCCCTGCGGGCGGCGGGCGGTCCGTTGCCGGAGACGGACACCAGGAACCTCAACCTGGCCCGCATCCTGACGGACGGTGAGCAGATCCTGGTCGGCGAGCAGGCGCCCGCCCCCGGCCCGGTGGTCGGAAGCGGGAGCGGCCCTCCGGGCGCCGTCGTGCCCCGGCCGCCCGTCAGCCTCAACCGCGCGACGCTCGAACAGCTCGACAGCCTTCCCGGTGTCGGCCCCACCCTCGCCCAGCGCATCCTCGCCTACCGCACCTCGCACGGATCCTTCCGCTCCCTCGACCAACTCCGGCAGGTCAGCGGCATCGGCGCCCGTACGTACGCGGAGCTCCGTCCGCTGCTCACCCTCTGACGCCCTGTCCTGCCGCTGTCCCTGCCCGTCCCCCTTGTCCGCTTCCCCCGCCCGCGTGCCCGGCCTTCGAAGGGAGGTACCGCCATGTCCGTCGCCACCGTGCCGGTCGGTCCGGCCGTTGCGTCCCGTTCTCCGGGCGCCGACTTCCGGCTGCTGCTGCCCGCCGTCTCGGCCTGGGCGGTCACTGCGGCACTCCTGCGTCTGGAGCCGGGGTACGCGGCCCTCGTCCTCACCGCGGCGGGCGTCGCCGCGCTCGCGGCCGTCCTGCTGCTCACCCGGCCGGGGGGCCTGCGCCGGCGCGGGGCCTCGGCGACGCTGGCCGCCGTCCTGCTCACCGGTGCGGCGGCCGCGATCGCCACCCCGCTGCACACCGCCGCCCTCCACCGGGGGCCGGTGCCGGAGCTCGCCCGTGCGTCCGCGGCCGCCGGTCCGCGAGCGCCGGGCGAGCCCGCCCCGGTGGTGGAGGTGGAGCTGACCGTCGCGGGGGATCCGAAGGTCCACACCTCCCGGGGCGGCACCGTCGGCGGGCAGGCGCTCCTCACCGTGGACGCGGTGGCCGACCGTGTCACCCCGCTCCCGGACGGGCGGAGCACCCGCACGCGTACGCCGGTGACCGTCATGGCCCGAGGGGCGGAGGGCGAGCCCTGGCAGCGGCTGCTCCCGTCCCAGCGGCTGGCCGTGGAGGCCGAGGTACGGCCGGCGGGGGAGGGGCACGACACCGAGTCCGCCGCGCTGCTGGTGGTCCACGGGGCGCCCCGGCAGCTGGCGCCGCCGAGCCTGCCGCAGCGGATCGCCGGGCGCCTCCGTGAAGGCCTCCGCACGGCCACCGACGGACTGCCCGCGGATGCGCGCGGGCTGCTCCCGGGGCTGGTCGTCGGCGACACCTCGCGACTGCCCGACGACCTCGACGACGCCTTCCGGGCCACTGACCTGGTCCACCTGGTGGCGGTCAGCGGGGCCAACCTGGCGATCGTCCTCGGTGCGCTGCTGGGAGCGCCCGGGCAGGCCGGCACCCCGGAACGGCGCGGGCTGGCCGCGGTGCTGGGGCTGTCACTGCGCACCGGCGCGCTGCTCGGCACGGCTCTGACGCTGGCCTTCGTCACCGTCTGCCGGCCCGAGCCCAGCGTGCTTCGGGCGGCCGGGACGGGACTGATCGGCATGCTGGCCCTGGCCACCGGCCGTCCCCGCAAGGCCGTGCCCGCGCTCGCCGGGGCCGTCCTGGTGCTGGTCCTGCTGGACCCGTTCCTGGCGCGCTCGTTCGGCTTCCTGCTCTCCGTGCTCGCCACCGCCGGGCTGCTCGTCCTCGGGCCGCACTGGGCCGAAGCCCTGCGGGCCCGCCGCTGGCCGCACCACCTGGCGGGCGCGTTCGCGGCGGCGGCGGCCGCCCAGGCGCTGTGCGCGCCGGTGACGGTGGTGCTGTCCGGGCACATCAGCCTGGTCGGCATCCCCTGCAACCTGCTGGCCGAGCTGGCGGTGGCTCCGACGACGTTGCTCGGCTTCGGGGTGCTCGCCCTTCAGCCGCTCCTTCCGGCCCTGGCCCGCCTGCTCGCGGAACCGGCCGGGCTGCCGGCCGGCTGGCTGGCCCTGGTCGCACGGCGCGGCGCCGAGGTGCCAGGTGGCCAACTGACCTGGCCCGGAGGTTGGTTCGGGACGGCGACGGTCGCGCTGGCCGTCCTGGCGGCCTGCTGGGCGGCGCCGCTCCTGTTGCCCCGACGGCGGGAGCCGGGCAGTCCGGTGCCGGTGCCCGCTCGGCGGCGCTGGGCGCGGGCGCTGGTGACGGCAGTGCTGATGATGGTCCTGCTGGCCGTGCTGCTCCGCCCGCCGCAGCTCATCCGGATCGCCACTGGCTGGCCGCCGCCGGGGTGGCGACTGGTGATGTGCGACATCGGGCAGGGGGACATGCTGGCCCTGGCGACGGGGGAGCCGGACAGCGCGGTGGTGATCGACGCCGGGCCGGACCCGAACGCCGCCGACCGATGCCTGCGCGACCTCGGCGTGACGACCGTCCCCTTACTCCTGCTGACGCATTTCCATGCCGACCACGTCGAGGGCGTGCCGGGGGTGTTGCGGGGCCGCCGGGTCGGCGCCGTCGAGGGCACCACGCTGGACGACCCGCCGGGCGAGGCGGCCCGGGTGACGGGCTGGGCCGTAGGGGCCGGCCTCCCGTTGCTGAGAGCGGGTCGGGGTGAACGGCGCTCCGTCGGAGCGGAGTTGGCCTGGGACGTGGTGTGGCCCGTCCCCGGTGCGGCTGCCGAGGCGCCCGGACCGAACAACGCAAGCGTCGCACTGATGGTGTCACTGACAGGAGGACTACGGATGGCACTGCTCGGAGATCTCGAACCGCAGGCCCAGTCGGCCCTGCTGGGTCGGCTGGGGAAGGTCGACGTCGTGAAGGTGGCGCACCACGGATCGGCCCACCAGGACTGGGACTTGGCCGGTGCGATGCGGCCCCGGCTGGCCCTCGTCTCCTGCGGCGAGGGCAACCCGTACGGTCACCCGTCCCCGAAGACGGTCGACCACCTGCGCGCACTCGGCGCCACCGTTCTGCGCACCGACCGGGAGGGGGACATCGCGGTGACGGGCGACTCCCCGGCCACCCTCGGCGCGGCCGTCCACCCCCAGCCCGCCCACGCGGCCCGCCACTCCAGCGGCAACGCCAGGCCCGGCGGCGCCGGCGGAACCGGTGGGGCCGACGGGCACGGCCCCGCACCCCACGCCCACCCCGAGCGGACCCCGGGCGCCCCGCGGGCCCCGCCCACCTGACCCCCGCGCTCTCCTCCTTCCACCAATCAACGTGGGGGCATGGAAAGTAGAAGGGGGTGGTGGGAGGAGGAGCGGCGCAAAGCCAGCAGAAACGTTCCGGCGCGCTCCGGGCCCAGCCCGGAGCGCGCCGGAGAAATGCCGCAAGCACGGAGGCAACGTGGCCCGCAGAGAGGTTTCGCAGGAGCGTGCAAAGGCCTGGAAGTGCGGTTGCGGCGTGCTCCAGGCAGGCCTGGAGCACGCCGCGAAAAAAGCCTCACCACGCGGAGGCAAAGAGCAGAACACCGCAACATCCGCACGGCGCCAAAGGGTCCGGTGCAGGTATATCGGTACGGTCGTGCGCCCGTTCGTCAGGCCAGCCCGAGGGTGAGATGGGGGTAGCCGGCGTGGATGCGGTCGCCGAGCTTGATGTCGAGGCCGGCGATGAAGGATTCGATCTTCTCGGTGGCCTCCTCAACGGTTTCGGCCTCACCCTTGTACTCGAACTCGATGAAGTCTCCGAGGTCGCCCACACTGTCAAAGGCGACGGCGATGCTGTCGATGAACCACTCTTCGCGAGTCTTGTCGACCGTGGTGAGCTTGGTGAAGTCGAGGGAGTCCAGGATGTGCTGGACAGCGGTGGCATCGGAGACGGTGCTCTCGAACTCGTCGCAGTGGGTCTTGATCTTCCGCTCCAGCGGGTACCACCGCTTGAAGTTCAGGGAGGAGATGCCGTCCTCGATACGGATCCGGAGCCACTCGGAGATCACGTCTCCGGAGAGGAAGTCCTTGTGGGGGGCGTTGTAGTAGTGGTCGACCTGGCGGGTCGGCCGGCCGACCCTGCCGCCCCGGGCAGTGAGCTGGTCCTTCAGCTCCTGGGGGTCGCTGAGGAGCTTGAACTTCTGTTCGACTTCGGTGTACTTCACGGACTTTTCTCCTGAGTGTCGGTCAGCGAGGCGATGGTCTCGCGGACGAGCGCCATGACGGATTGGACTGCCTTCGACGTCCGTGACGAGGACGTGGCTCGCCTCTCACCGTTCGTGCGGAACCGCATCAACCTGCTCGGCCGGTGCTCCTTCCGGCTCTCCGACCGGCCCGGCGGGCTGCGGCCACTGCGTGGTCCGGACGCCGTTGGGGCGTGATGCCGCAGGCACCGTTGCGGGGCCCGGGCGCTGTGCTCCGGATTACCGGGTGCCGCGGTCGGGGGTTGGGGTGCGCGGTCGTAGGCGCTCTCCCTGCGGTCCGAACATGATCAGGTATTCGACCGGTCCGCCGGGGCCGGCGTTCGCGACTCCGTGGGCGGTGCGGGTGTCGAACTCGGCTACGTCCCCGGCGCTCAGGACGAGGTCCTGCTCGCCGAGTGCCAGCCACAGCCGTCCGTACAGGACGCACAGCCATTCGTACCCGTCGTGGGAGACCTGCCGCGGCCGCGCCGGGGGTGCGTCGACGGCGGGGAGGACGTGCTTGTGGGCGTGCAGGCCCCCGACGTAGCGGGTCAGCGGTAGCACCGCCTTGTCGTTGCCGGAACGCCGCGGCGCCGGGGCGCGCGGTCCGGTCGCCGCGGGTGCGGTGCCGGCCAGCTCGTCCAGGGAGACGCCGTACGCCTTCGCGAGTTGCAGCAGCACCTCCAGGGTCGGCTTGCGCCGGCCGGTCTCGATCCGCGACAGCGTGCTCAGCGAGATGCCGGTCGCGCGGCTGATGCCGGTGAGTGTGGCGCCGTGCCGCTCGCGCGCGGTCCGCAGCCGGGGGCCCATGGCCGCCAGCGTGTCGGCTGTGCCGTCGTCCGTCACCGTCGCCCCGCTCCCTGCGGCCGTGCCGCCTTCACCGCCCTTGTCCTGCCAGTTTGCCACGATGGCAAGGGTTTTCGCGTCGCGCGGCCGCCGCGCCGCATGATCGGCGGGTACCCGCGGCCGCCCGTGAACCGAGGAGAAACGATGCACCAGCCCGCGCCGTCCACCGACCTGCGCCACCGCACCATCGAGGCACCCGCCGGGCGCCTGCACCTGGTCGAGCAGGGCACCGGACCACTGGTCCTGCTCGTCCACGGCTTCCCCGAGTCCTGGTACTCCTGGCGCCGCCAACTCCCGGCCCTCGCGGCGGCGGGGTACCGGGCCGTGGCGCTCGACGTACGCGGCTACGGCCGCTCCTCCAAGCCGGCCGCGACGGACGCCTACCGGATGCTCGACCTGGTGGAGGACAACGTCGCCCTGGTGCGCGCCCTGGGCGAGGAGAGGGCGGTGGTCGTCGGGCACGACTGGGGCTCCAACATCGCGGCGGCCTCCGCCCTGCTCCACCCCGAGGTCTTCCGCGCCGTCGCACTGCTGAGCGTCCCCTACGCGCCGCCCGGCGGCCCCCGCCCCACCGACGTCTTCGCGCGGATGGGCGGCGACCAGGAGTTCTACGTCTCGTACTTCCAGGAGCCCGGCCGGGCCGAAGCGGAGATGGAGCCCGACCTCCGGGGCTGGCTCGCGGGCTTCTACGCGGCCATGTCCGCCGACACCATGCCCGCCCGGGGCGAGCCCGACCCGCACTTCGTGGCCCGCGCCGGCGGCCGGCTGCGCGACCGCTTCCCCGGCGGCAGGCTGCCCGCCTGGCTGACCGAGGACGACCTCGACGTATACGCCGGGGAGTTCGAGCGCACCGGCATGACCGGGGCCCTCAACCGCTACCGCACCATGGACCGCGACTGGGAGGACCTCGCCCGGTACGCCGGAGCCCCGATCAGGCAGCCGTCCCTGTTCATCGGCGGTGCCCTGGACGCTTCCACGACCTGGATGGCCGACGCGATCGACGCCTACCCGACCACCCTCCCCGGTCTGGACTCCACCCACATCCTGGACGGCTGCGGGCACTGGATCCAGCAGGAGCGCCCCGAGGAGGTCAACCGTCTGCTGACCGCCTGGCTCGCCTCCCTCCAGGACTGAACCGCCGGGTGTGCCGACCGGCCCCCCGGCGCGAGCGGGCCGGTCGCCTCGGCGCCGGCCTGTCGGCCGCGCACCAGTCGCGATCCGGCCTGGATGTTCCTCAACCCCTGTGCGGTACTTGGCCGTTGTGGCCTCCTCCGAGGCCGTGACCCGGTCCTGTGCGGTCGTCGGGCCGCCGCCCCCGGCGCTGTTGCGGCGCGCTCCGGGCCCGACCCGGAGCGCGCCGGAGTGGTGGTCCGCGGGTGTCCGCCCGTGGATGGTCGCGGCCCGGAGGCTTCGGGCGGCCCTCCGGGCGGCTCGCCGCGAGGTGCCCGGTATGTCGGGTATGTGCGGGCCCCTTCGGGGTTCAGCAACGCACGATCATGAACCCCCGGGACGGGTTCCGGTGGTGTGCGGGCGGGCGCATCCTCGTGGGGCGGGCATCGGCGTCGAGGTGGCGGCCGGGATCTCCCGCGACCGAACTCGCCGGTTCAAGGGCGGCCCCGGGGCGACGACCCGGTGGTCCGTCGGGGCCTTCCGGTGGTCGGCCGTCTGATTCTCACTGCGGGGGGCATCGATGATGGACAGTGCTGGTTGTCGTGGCGGGCGTGAGCTCCCGGCGCGTGCGGTCGCGGTGGTCGGGGTCGGCTGCCGCTTCCCGCAGGCGGACGGGCCGGAGGCGTTCTGGCGGCTGCTGCGCGGCGGTGGTGACGCGGTGGTCGGGCGGCGGGGCGGCCGGGGCCCGGCGCGCGGGGGGTTCCTGGACGGGTTGGACGGGTTCGACCCCGAGTTCTTCGGCATCTCACGGCGTGAGGCCGTGGCGATGGACCCGCAGCAGCGGCTGGCCCTCGAACTGGCGTGGGAGGCGCTGGAGGACGCCAGGACCCTGCCGGGCGCCCTGGAGGGCAGTCGGACGGGCGTGTTCCTGGGGGTGATCGCGGACGACTACGCGACGCTGCTGCACGGGCTGGGCCCCGACGCGGTGACCGGGCACACCCTGACCGGGCTGCAGCGCGGGGTGACCGCCAACCGGATCTCGTACACGATGGGCCTGCACGGTCCGAGCCTGGTGGTGGACACCGGCCAGTCGTCCTCGCTGGCCGCCGTGCACCTGGCGTGCGCGAGCCTGCGCAGCGGCGAGTCCGAGCTGGCGCTGGCCGGCGGGGTGAGCCTGGTCCTCGCGCCGGAGAGCACCCGGGCGCTGGAGCGGGCCGGAACGCTGTCGCCGGACGGGCGCTGCTTCACCTTCGACGCCCGCGCCAACGGCTACGTCCGGGGCGAGGGCGGCGGGGTGGTGGTGCTCAAGCTGCTGGAGGCCGCCGTCCGGGACGGCGACCGCATCCACGCCGTCATCCGCGGCAGCGCGCTGAACAACGACGGCGCGACGCAGACGCTGCCGACCCCGGGCCGGGCGTCGCAGGAGCGGGTGCTCCTGGAGGCCTGCGTCGACGCGGGCGTCGAGCCGGGCGAGGTCCAGTACGTCGAGCTGCACGGTTCGGGGACGCGGGCCGGCGACCCGGTCGAGGCCGCGGCGCTCGGTGCCGCGTTGGGCTCGGTGCGCGGCGAGGACGACCCGCTGCTGGTCGGGTCGGTGAAGACGAACATCGGCCACCTGGAGGGCGCGGCGGGGATCGCCGGGTTCATCAAGACCGTCCTGTGCCTCGCCGAGCGCGAGCTCGTGCCCAGCCTGAACCACGTCGGGCCCGGCGAGCGGGTTCCGCTCGACGAGCTGCGGCTGCGGGTGAACACCGAGGCCGGGGCCTGGCCCTCGCCGCACGGTCAACTGGTCGCCGGAGTGAGCTCGTTCGGGATCGGCGGCACCAACTGTCATGTGATCCTGTCGGATTGGCCGGGTGTGGAAGCAGCATCCGAGGAGAAGGAGGAGGCCGGGGCGCTGCCCTGGATCCTGTCCGGGCGGGACGAGCCCGCACTGCGCGACCAGGCCGAACGGCTGCGCGCCCATGTGGCGGCGCGTCCGGCGCTCGGGGCGGCCTCGGTGGGCCGGTCGCTGGCCGTCACCCGCACCGCGTTCGAGCACCGCTGCGTGGTCGTCGCGGACGACCGGGACGGCTTCCTCGCCGAACTCGCGGACCGGGCGGCCGGGCGGCCGTCGGCGGCCGTGGTGGAGGGCCGGCACGAGGGGCCGCCCGTGCGGCCGGTCTTCGTCTTCCCCGGCCAGGGCTCGCAGTGGACGGGCATGGCGGCGGAGCTGATCGAGACCTCCCCGTTCTTCGCCGAGCGGATCGGCGAGTGCGCCGAGGCCCTCCGCCCGTACGTGGACTGGTCGTTGGCCGATGTCCTGCGCGGGGCCTCCGGTGCGCCGCCGCTGGAGGGCGACGAGGTGGTCCAGCCCGCGCTGTGGGCGGTGATGGTGTCGCTGGCCGCGTTGTGGCGCTCGGCCGGGGTGGAGCCGGCCGCCGTGGTGGGGCACTCGCAGGGCGAGATCGCCGCCGCCACCGCCGTGGGCGCCCTGTCGCTCCGGGACGGTGCGCGGATCGTGGCCCTGCGCAGCCGGGTGCTGAACCGGATCGCGGGCGGTGGCGGCCTGTTGTCGGTGGACCTCCCGGCCGAGCGGGTGGAGCGGGACCTCGCGGCGGTCGAGCTCGCGGGAGTCGACCGCGCGGCGGCCGGCGGCCCCGGACTGTCGGTCGCGGCGGTCAACGGCCCGGCGCACACGGTGGTGGCGGGGCCGGCGGCCGCGCTCGACGCGCTGGCCGCCCACTACGGGCCGCGGGTGCGCACCCGGCGGATCCCGATCGACTACGCCTCGCACAGCGCGGCCGTCGAGGAGCTGCGGGACGGCCTGCTCGTCGCGTTCGCCGGGATCGCCCCGCGCTCCAGCGGCGTGCCGTGCCACTCGACCGTCACCGCCGGACCGATCGACACCGCCGAGCTGGGCCCCGGGTACTGGTTCCGCAACCTGCGCGAGCCGGTCCGGTTCGGGCCGGTCGTCGAACGCCTGCTGGACGCGGGCCACTCGACCTTCCTGGAGATCAGCCCGCATCCGGTGCTGGCGATGGGCGTCCGGCAGGCGATCGACCTGCACGGCGGGGACGGCGCCGCGCTGAGCACGCTCCGGCGCGGCCACGGCGGCCGCCGGCGGTTCCTCACGGCGGCGGCCGAGGCCTTCGTCCGGGGCGTCCCGGTCGACTGGTCCGCGCTGCTGCCCGCCTCGGCGCCGCTCGCCGACCTGCCGACGTACCCGTTCCAGCGCCGCTCCTACTGGCCGTCCGGGATGCCGGGGGCCACCGGGAGCGAGCGGGCGGACGAGGGGACGCGGGCGCCGGCTCCGGCCCCGGCGCCGGTTCCGGCCCTGGACGGGCGGTCGGTCCTGGAGCTGGTCCGGAGCCTGACCGCCGTCGTGCTGGGCACGGGCTCGGCCGCCGACGTCCGGCCCGGGCGGACGTTCCGCGAGATGGGCCTGGACTCGGCCATGACGCTCGAACTGCGCGACCGGCTGGCGGCCGCGACGGGGCTGAACCTGGAGAGCACCGTCCTGTACGACCACCCGAGCCCGGCCGCCCTCGCCGCCGCGATCGGCGCGCTGAGGGCGAACGACGAGGCCGACAACGACAACTCGGCCGAGCCGGAGGCCGGCAACGACGGCAACGACGGCAAGGCCGGAAACGACGACGAGGCCGACGACCCCGTGGTCATCGTCGGCATGGCCTGCCGCTTCCCCGGCGGGGTGCGCTCGCCCGAGGACCTGTGGGACCTGGTCGAGGCCGGCACCGACGCCATCGGCGACTTCCCCGACGACCGGGGCTGGGACCTGGCGGCGCTCCACCACCCGGACCCGGACCGGGCCGGCACCTCCTACGTCCGCCGGGGCGGCTTCGTCCGGGACGTCCCGGACTTCGACGCGGAGTTCTTCGGGATCAGCCCGCGCGAGGCCCTCGCCATGGACCCGCAGCAGCGGCTCCTGCTGGAGGTCGCCTGGGAGGCGCTGGAGCGGGCCGGGATCGACCCCACCGCGCTGAAGGGCAGCCGGACCGGCGTGTTCGCCGGGGCGATGCACTCCGGCTACGGGCCGAGCATGGAGACGGCCGGGCCCGGCGTCGCGGGGCACCTGCTGACCGGCACCAGCGTGAGCGTGGTCTCCGGGCGGATCGCGTACGTCCTCGGCCTGAACGGGCCCGCGCTGACGGTGGACACCGCGTGCTCGGCGTCGCTGGTCGCGCTGCACCAGGCGGTGCGGTCGGTCCGGGCCGGGGAGTGCTCGCTCGCCCTGGCCGGCGGGGTCACCGTCATGGCGACGCCCGGCATGTTCGTGGAGCTGTCCCGCCAGCGGGTGCTGGCCGCCGACGGCCGCTGCAAGGCGTTCTCCGCCGGGGCGGACGGCACCGGCTGGGGCGAGGGCGCGGGCATGGTCGTGGTCGAGCGGCTCTCGGACGCCCGCCGCCACGGCCACCCGGTGCTGGCGGTCGTGGCCGGCAGCGCCGTCAACTCCGACGGCGCCTCCAACGGGCTGTCCGCGCCCAGCGGGGTCGCCCAGCAGCGCGTGATCGAGGACGCGCTTGCCGACGCCGGGCTCGCGCCGCGGCAGGTCGACGCCGTGGAGGCGCACGGGACCGGCACCGCCCTGGGCGACCCGATCGAGGCCAACGCTCTGCTGGCCGCGTACGGGCAGGGCCGGGAGCGGCCGCTGTGGCTCGGGTCCCTCAAGTCCAACATCGGGCACGCCCAGGCCGCGGCGGGCGTCGGCGGCGTGATCAAGATGGTCCAGGCGCTCCGGCGGGGCGCGCTGCCCGCCACGCTGCACGCCGACGAGCCGTCCCCGCACGTGGACTGGACGGCCGGCTCGGTGGCCCTGCTCGACCGGGCCCGGCCCTGGCCGGAGACCGGGGAGCCCCGGCGCGGCGGCGTCTCCTCGTTCGGGATCAGCGGCACCAACGCGCACGTGATCCTGACCGAGCCGCCGGCCGGGCAGCAGGCCGGGCAGCCGACCGGGCCCGGGGCGGCGGGAGAACCGGCGGCACCGCCCGTGGTGCCGGTCGTGCTGTCGGCCCGCACCCCGGAGGCGCTGCGGGAGCGGGCCCGCGGGCTGGCCGACGGGCCGCTCGACCCGGTCGCCGCCGCGCCGGCCCTGACCGCCCGGACCTCCTGGGACGAGCGTGCCGTGGTGGTCGCGGCCGACCGGCCGGAGGCCGAGCGGGCGCTGGCGGCGCTGGCCCGCGCCGAGGAGGCCCCCGGCCTGGTCACCGGCCGGGCCGGCGAGCCCGGCCGGACCGTCCTGGTCTTCCCCGGCCAGGGCGGCCAGTGGCGCGGGATGGCGGCGCGACTCGCCGCCGAGAGCCCGGTGTTCGCGGCCCGCCTGGCCGAGTGCGAGCGGGCGCTCGCGCCGTACGTCGACTGGTCGTTGGCCGACGTCCTGGCCGATGGCCGGGCCGAAACCCGGACGGACGCCCCGGCCGAGGCCCGGACGGACGCCGCGTCCGACGCCCGGACCGACTCCCGGACCGGCGCGCCGACCGGCGCGTCCCCGCTCGACCGGATCGACGTCGTGCAGCCCGCGCTGTGGGCGGTGATGGTGTCGCTGGCCGAGCTGTGGCGGGAGGCCGGGGTCGTCCCGGACGCCGTGGTCGGCCACTCCCAGGGCGAGCTCGCCGCCGCCGTGGTGGCCGGGGCGCTCTCCCTGGAGGACGGCGCCCGCGCCATCGCGCTGCGCAGCCGCCTGGCCGTCGACCTGATGGGCCGGGGGGCGATGGCCGTCGTCCCGCTGCCCGCCGCGCGGGTGCGGGAGCGCCTCGGCGCGCTGAGCATCGCCGCGGTCAACGGACCGGCCGTCACCGCCGTGGCCGGCGCCCCGGACGCGATCGCCGCCCTGGTCGACAGGTACCGGGCCGAGGGCGTCAACGCCCGGGTGATCCCGGCGGCCTTCGCCTCGCACTGCCCGGCGGTCGAACCGATCCGGGCGGAGCTCCTGGCCGGGCTGGCGCCGCTGACGCCGTGCGGCGGCGGGATCGCGCTGATGTCCTCGGTCACCGCCGACTGGCAGGACGGCGTCGGGCTGGACGCGGCCTACTGGTACCGGAACCTGCGGCACACCGTGCGCTTCCAGGAGGCCGTCCAGGCGCTCGTCGCCTCCGGCCACACCACCTTCGTCGAGGTCGGCCCGCACCCGGTGCTGGGCGGCAGCATCGGCCAGATCCTGGAGGAGGCCGGTGTCGACGGGATCGTCACCGGCTCGCTGCGCCGCGACGACGGCGGCCTGCGCCGCTTCCTCACCTCCGCCGCCGAGGCCCACGTCCGCGGTCTGCCCGTCGCCTGGGAGCGCCTCACCGGTGCGGCGGCCGGCCACGTCGACCTGCCCACCTACCCCTTCCAGGGCCGCCGCTACTGGCTCACCGGAGCGGCCGGGCCGACCGGCACGGCCGACCTCGGCCAGGCGCCGGCCGAGCACCCCCTGCTCGGCGCGGCCGTCGAACTCGGCGACGGCGAGACGGTGTTCACAGGACGGCTGTCGGCCCGCAGCCACCCCTGGCTGGCCGACCACGTCCTCGCCGGGACGGTCGTCGTGCCGGGCACCGCGTTCCTGGAGCTGGCCCTGCACGCGGGAGCGAAGGCCGGGACGGCGCGGATCGAGGAACTGACCGTCGCCACCCCGATGGAACTGCCTGCGGACGGCGCCGTCGACCTGCGCGTACGGGTGTCCGGCGCGGACGGCGACGGGCTGCGGACCTGCCGGATCTCGGGCCGGGCGACCGGTGGCGGCGAGTGGATCGAGCACGCCACCGGCACCCTGAGCGCCGACCACATCCCTGCCCAGGCTCCGGCCCCGCTCCGGAACCGGGCCGCCACCGATTGGCCGCCGACCGGCGCGACGCCGGTGCCGGCGACCCGGATGTACGAGGACCTCGCCCTGCGCGGCCACCAGCCCGGGCCGGCCTTCCAGGGCCTGCGGGCCGCCTGGCGGGGCGCCGACGGCGGGCAGTACGCCGAGGCCGTCCTGCCGGAGCCGGCGGAGGCCGACGCCGGGTCCTACCGGCTGCACCCCGCCCTGCTCGACGCCTCCCTGCACGGTCTGATCGCCGCCGCCCCGGGCCACGAGGGGCGGCCCGTGCAGCCGGTGCGCTGGCGCGGCGTGTCCCTGACGGCCGCTCCGGCCGGCGGCCGGACGTCCCTGCGGGTGCAGGCCGGGCCCGCCTCGGACGGCGGCCTCCCGCTGGCCCTGCTCGACGCCTCGGGGGAGCCGGTGGGGCTGGTCGAGGCGGTGGAGCTGCGCCCGGTCGCGGCGGGACGCCCCGCCGACCCGGCCGCCGCCGCGCGCGACTCGCTGTTCGCCCTCGGCTGGGAACCGCTGCGGGCGTCGGAGCCGGTGTCGTCGCCGGCCGGCCCGGTGCCGGTCGTCCCGTGGGACGCCCTCGACCCGGACGCGCTGCTCGCGGCGGCCGACCCGGACACGCCCACCGTGGTGGACTGCCCGACTGGAGCGCACGGACCGCACGGACCGTACGGACAGCAGGACGCCACCGACCCGGCGACGGCGGCCAGGACCGCCGTCCACCGCACCCGGGACCTGCTCGCCCGGTGGCTCGCCGAGGACCGGCTCGCCGGGTCCCGCCTGGTGCTGGTCACCCGGGGCGCGGTCGCCGTGCGGCCCGGCGAGACCGTCCGGGACCTCGCCCAGGCGGCGGTCTGGGGCCTGGTGCGCACCGCCCAGGTCGAGCACCCGGGCCGGTTCACCCTGGTCGACCTGGCCCCCGGCACCACCGTGCCCGAAGGCACTCCCACGACCGAAGGCGCCTCCGAGGTCCCGGCCGCCGTACTGACCCCGGAGGAGAACCAGCTGGCCGTCCGCGACGGCGCCGTCCTGGTGCCCCGGCTGGTGTCCGCCGTGGGCGATCCCGCGCTGCGGCCCCCCGAGGACGCGGCGGCCTGGCACCTGGACATCCCCGAGCGCGGCACCCTCACCGGCCTGGAGCTGCGCCCCTGCCCCGAGGCCGCCGCCGAGCCCGGCCCCGGCCGGGTCCGGGTCGCGGTCCGCGCCGCCGGGCTGAACTTCCACGACGTCCTGGGCGCGCTCGACATGCACCCCGGCGATCCGGGCCCGCTCGGCCTGGAGGGCGCGGGCGTGGTCACCGCGACCGGCCCCGGGGTCACCGGCCTGGCCGTCGGCGACCGGGTGACGGGCCTGTTCCCGGCCGCGTTCGGCACGGTGGCCCAGGCCGACCACCGCACCCTGGTCAGGATCCCGGACGACTGGTCCTTCACCCGGGCCGCCGCCGTGCCGGTCGCCCACCTGACCGCCCTGCACGCCCTGGTCGAACTGGGCGGCGTGGGCGCGGGGGACCGGGTGCTGGTCCACGCCGGGGCGGGCGGCGTCGGCCTGGCCGCCGTCCAGCTGGCCCGGCACCTGGGCGCGGAGGTCTTCGCGACCGCGAGTCCCGCCAAGTGGCCCGCGCTGCGCGCCCTCGGCCTCGACGACGACCACCTCGCCTCCTCCCGCGAGCCCGGCTTCGGCGCCCGCTTCAGTGCCGGCCCGAGTGCCGGCCCGGGCGCGGGCCCGGGTGCCGGCCCCGACGCGGGCGACCGGCGGATGGCGCTCGTCCTGAACTCGCTGACCGGCGAGCTCGTCGACGAGTCGCTCCGGCTGCTGCGTCCCGGCGGGCTCCTGGTCGAGCTCGGCCGGACCGAACAGCGCGACCCCGCCGAGGTGGCCGCCGCGCACCCCGGCGTGCGCTACCGGGCGTTCAACCTGCTCCAGCTGCCGCCCGAGCACCTCGCCCGCCTGCTGGAGCGGACGGTCGAGCTGTTCGCCCGGGGCGCGTTCGGCTGGCCCGCCGTCACCGACCTGGACGTCCGGCGGGCGCCCGAGGCCTTCGGGCTGCTGCGCCAGGGCACCCACGTCGGCAAGGTCGTGCTCACCGTCCCGCCGGTCCTCGACCCGGACGGAACCGTCCTGATCACCGGCGGAACGGGCGCCATCGGCCGGGCCGTGGCGCGGCACCTGGTCACCGGGCACGGCGCCCGGCGGCTCCTGCTGGCCGGCCGCCGGGGAGGCGATGCGCCGGGGGCCGCCGAGCTGGCGGCCGAACTGACCGCGCTCGGCGCCGAAGTGGCGTTCGCGGCCGTGGACGTCGCCGACCGGGCCGCCGTCGCCGCGATGATCGCGGCGGTCCCCGCCCGGCGCCCGCTGACCGCCGTGATCCACGCCGCCGGCGTGGTGGACGACGCGCCCGTCGCCTCGCTCACCCCCGCGCGGATCGACCGGGTGATGCGGGTCAAGGCCGACGGCGCCTGGCACCTGCACGAGCTGACCGCCGGTCACCCGCTCACCGCCTTCGTCCTGGTCTCCTCGGTGATGGGGACGCTCGGCGGCGCCGGCCAGGGCGGCTACACCGCCGCCAACGCCTTCCTCGACGGGCTCGCCCGGCACCGCCGCGCCCAGGGCCTGCCCGCCCTCGCGCTGGCCTGGGGCCTGTGGGGCGACCCGGACGGCATGCTGGGCGCCCTCGGCGACGCCGACCGCGCCCGCTTCGCCCGGGCCGGGCTGGTGGAGATCGACCCCGGGCACGGCCTGGCCCTGCTGGACGCGGCGCTGCCGTCACCGCACGCCGTCCTGGTGCCCGCCCGGCTCGACCGCGAGGTCCTGCGCGACCTCGGACCGGACCTCCCGCCGGTGCTGCGCGAGGTCGTGGCGGCCGCCGGGGCGGGGCGGGGCGGGAACGGCCCGACGCCACGGCGGCACCGCCCGCTGCGCGAGGAGCTGGGCGGCCTGACCGCCGGTGAACGCGCCGACGTCCTGGCCGACCTGGTCCGGACCCACATGGCCGCCGTCCTGGGCTCCCGGCCCGAGGCGATCCCGGACGACCGGCCGTTCGGCGAGCTCGGCTTCGACTCGCTCACCTCGGTCGAGTTCCGCAACCGCCTCGGCACGGCGACGGGGCTCAAGCTCCCGCTCACCCTGCTGTTCGAGGCGCCGACGCTGCCCGAGCTGGTCGCCGTCCTGGACGCCGGGCTCGCCCCGCCCGTCCACGAGACCGGGCCGGCTGAGGGAACCGGGCCCGAGCCGGCCGCCGGGGAGTGCGACCCGGACGCGACGGCCCTCGACGAGGACGTGGCGGCCCTCGTCGAGGCCGCGACCGCCGAGGAGCTCCTCGACTTCATCGACCGCGAGCTCATCTGACCCCGGTCCGCCGCCCCACCCCCACCCCCTACGACCACGAGCCCACCAGATCCCCACGGAGGACCGATCCGTCATGGCATCAGCATCGGACGAGAAGCTGCTCGGATACCTCAAGCGCCTCACCCTCGACCTGCACGAGGCGCGCGGGCGCCTGCGCGAGCTGGAGGAGGGGGAGCGGGAGCCGATCGCGATCGTCGGCATGGCGTGCCGGTACCCGGGCGGGGTCGACTCGCCCGACGCGCTGTGGCGGCTGCTGGCCGAGGGCGGGGAGAGCGTCGGCGCGTTCCCCCGTGACCGGGGCTGGGAGGAGGGGCTGTACGACCCCGAGGGCGGCGGCCGGAGCCTGACCGGTTCCGGCGGATTCCTGTACGACGCGGCCGAGTTCGACGCCGGCTTCTTCGGGATCAGCCCGCGCGAGGCGCTGGCCATGGACCCGCAGCAGCGGCTGCTGCTGGAGACCGCCTGGCGGGCCTTCGAGGACGCCGGGATCGACCCGGAGTCGGTGCGCGACACCGAGACCGGGGTGTTCGCGGGCCTGTCGAACCTCGATTACGGGCTGGGGCGCGGCGAGGTGCCCGAGGAGGCCGAGGGCTTCCTGACCACCGGGGCGGTGGGCGGCGCGGCGTCCGGCCGGATCTCGTACACGCTCGGCCTGCGCGGTCCGGCGATCACCGTGGAGACGGCCTGTTCGTCCTCGCTGGTCGCGCTGCACCTGGCCGTCCGGTCGCTGCGCGGCGGCGAGTGCGCGATGGCGCTGGCGGGCGGGGCGACGGTCATGTCCACCCCGCAGCTGTTCACCGAGTTCACCAGGATGCAGGGTGTGGCGCCGGACGGCCGGTGCCGCCCGTTCTCGGCCGGGGCCGGCGGCAGCGGGCTCTCCGAGGGCGTGGGCGTGCTGCTGCTGGAACGGCTGTCGGACGCGCGGCGGCACGGCCACCCGGTGCTGGCCGTGGTGCGCGGCAGCGCGGTGAACCAGGACGGCGCCAGCAACGGCTTCACCGCGCCGAGCGGGTCGGCGCAGCAGCGGGTCATCCGGCAGGCGCTGGCGGACGCCCGGCTGTCGCCCGGCGACGTCCAGGTGGTGGAGGCGAGCAGCACCGGCACGGAGCTCGGCGACCCGATCGAGGCGCGCGCCCTGCTGGCCGCCTACGGGCAGGACCGGGACCGGCCGCTGCGGCTGGGCTCGCTGAAGCCCAACATCGGGCACTCCCAGGCGGCGGCGGGCGTCGCCGGGGTGATCAAGACGGTGCTGTCGATGCGTCACGGCACGCTCCCCGCCACCCTGTACGCGGACGAGCCCACCCCGCACGTCGACTGGTCGGCGGGCGCGGTCGAGCTGGTCGCCGAGCGGGCCGCCTGGCCGGGGACGGCCGGGCCCAGGCGGGCCGGGGTGTCCTCGCAGGGCATCAGCGGCACCAACGCCCACGTGATCATCGAGGAGGCCCCGGCCGCCTTGGAGGCGGGGGAGACCGGGGACGGGGAGGCCGGTCCGGGCGGGCCGCGGCTGCTGACCCTGTCCGCCAAGTCGCCGGCCGCGCTCGCCGAACTCACCGACCGCTACACCGAGTTGCTCGCGGACGGCGGTCCAGGCGCGGACGACGGGCCGGGTGCGACCGGCGGGTCCGGCTTGGCGGCGGTCTGCCGGGCCACCGGCCTCGGCCGGGCGCACTTCCCGCACCGGCTGACGGCCGTCGCCTCCTCGGCCGCCGAGCTGCGGGACCTCCTCCTGCGGACCCGCCGGGAGGAGGAGCCGCCGCCCGGCGTCCGGGTCGGCACCCGGACCCCGGAGGGCGGCCGGGGCCCGGTGTTCCTCCTCACCGGCGCCACCGGCCCCCTGGCCGGGCCGGACGCCGAGGCGGTCGCCGTCCTGGCCGAGGCCGAGCCGGTCTTCCGCCGCGCCCTGGACCAGTGCGCCGAGGCGCCGGGCGGCCGGCTCTCGCCGTTCGCGGTCGGCTACGCGCTCGCCGAGCTGTGGCGCTCGTGGGGTGTGCGGCCCGCCGCCGTCCTCGGCCACGGCACCGGCGAGCTGGTGGCCGCGTGCGTGACGGGCACGATGAGCCCGGAGGACGCGCTGGTGGCGGCCCGTACGGTCCGGAACGCGGCTGCGCCGGAGACGGCCGGGCCGGACGCCGCCGGGTCGGAGCGGTTCGCCGCCGGCCTCGCCGCGCTGCTGCGGGACGGCCACCGCACCTTCGTCGAGCTCGGGCCCGCCTCGCCGCTGCTCGACGAGGTCCGGGCGGCCGGGCACACCGTGGTCCTGCCGTCGCTGCGCCCGGGGGAGGACGCCCGGCGCACCCTCCTCGACAGCCTCGGCGCGCTCTACACCCGGGGCGCGCGGATCGACTGGGCGCGCGTGCACGGCGAGCCCGCCGGGCCGCCGGTGCGTCTGCCCGGGTACCCGTTCCAGCGCGAGCGCTACTGGCTCTGGACCGGTGCCCCGCGCCGCGCCGGGGCGCCGGCCCCGGAGGGGTCGCTGGTCGCGCAGGTACGGCTGGTCGGCCCCGACGGTACGCCGGTGGCGCTCGCCGACGGCGTGCGCCTGGAGGCGGTGCCGGACGCCCTGCCGCCCATCGAGTCCGCGACGGAGACGCCCGCGACGCAGGGACCCGTCGAGGACGTCGTCGAGCTGGTGGCCGGCATCGTCGGCCGGGCGCGCGGCGCGGCCGTCACCGGCGACGACCGGGAGCTGCCGCTGCGGCGCCTGGCCGTCGACTCGCTGATCGCGATGGACATCCGGCAGACCCTCGCCCGGCGGCTCGGCGTGGACCTGCCGCTGCGCGACCTGCTGGACGGCCGCGGCGTCACCGCGATCGCCGACGCCGTCCGGGCCGCACGCGGCGACACCGACGGCAGCGGTAGCGGCGCTGAAGCCCGACGACCCGGGACGGCGCTGGTCGCCGACCCGGCGGCCCGCCACGAGCCGTTCCCGCTCACCGACCTCCAGCAGGCCTACCTGGTCGGCCGGACCGATGCCTTCGAGCTCGGCAACGTCTCCACCTCCTTCCTGGTCGAGGTGGACCTGACCGACACCGACCCGGACCGGCTGGCCGCCTCCTTCCGGCAGCTCGTCGACCGGCACGACATGCTCCGCGCGGTCGTCTCCCGGGACGGGCACCAGCGGGTGCTCGCCGAGGTCCCCGAGTACCGGATCGCCACCGTCGACCTGCGGGCCTGCGACCCGGTCGAACGGGAGCGCCGGCTGGCCGCGATCCACCGGGAGATGCGGGACCAGGTCTTCGACACCGGGGCCTGGCCGCTGTTCGACGTCCGGGCCACCCTGCTCGACGCCCGCACCACCCGGCTGCACCTCAACTTCGACGCGCTGATCATCGACGGCCGCAGCTCCGGGCTGCTGTTCCGGGAGTGGGCGCAGGCCTACCGCCACGGGGCGCCCGCGACCCCCGCCCCGGCCGTCACCTACCGCGACTACGTGCTCGCCGCCGCCGGGGCGGACGCCGAGGGGCGCGAGCGGTCGCTCGCCTACTGGCGGGCCCGCGTCGACTCGCTGCCGCCCGCGCCCGCCCTGCCGCTGCGCCCGGGCCCGGCGCCCCGGCGGCCGGAGTTCGTCCACCGCACGGCCCGGGTCGGGGCCGGGGCGTGGCGGCGCTTCAAGGAGCACGCCGCGGCGGCGGGCCTCTCGCCCTCGGCCGCGCTGTGCGCCGCGTACGCGCAGGTGCTGGGCGCCTGGAGCGCCTCGCCGCGCTTCACGCTCAACCTGCTGGCGTTCCACCGGCGGCCGCTGCACGAGGACGCCGGCCGGGTGGTCGGCAACCTCAGCGCCACCACCCTGCTGGAGGTCGACGCCGCCCCCGGCGAGGCCTTCGCCGCGGGCGCCGCGCGCCTCCAGGACCAGCTGCTGGCCGACCTCGAACACGGCCACGTCAGCGGCGTCGAGGTGCTGCGCGAACTCAACCGCACCCGCGGCGGGACGGGCCTGGCGGGCATGCCGGTGGTCTTCACCAGCACGATCGGCTTCTCCGCCCGGAGCGACGGCGCCGACAACACCGCCGACGGCGACAACACCGACAACACCGCCGACGGCGGCCCGGAGCAGCGCGGGGCGCTGACCGCGCTGACCGCGCTCGGCACCGCCGGTGAGCTGGCCTCCAGTTCGGTGCGCACCCCGCAGGTGTGGCTCGACCACCAGGCCCTGGAGGAGGCCGGGGAGCTGGTCCTGAACTGGGACGTGGTGGAGGAGGTGTTCCCCGAGGGCGTCGTCGACGGGATGTGGGAGGCCTACCGGGACCTGGTGCGCGGTCTGTGCGAGGAGGGCGCGTGGCGCCGCCCGCCGGCCGTGCTCGCGCCGGAGGCCGACCTGGCGGTCCGCCGGGCCGTCAACGCCACCGACGGCCCCGTCCCCGCCGAGCTGCTGCACGACGCGTTCCTGCGGCAGGCCGCGGCCCGGCCGGACGCGCCCGCCGTCATCACCGCCGCCCGGACCCTCAGCTACCGCGAGGTGGACCGCCGGTCCGACCGGATCGCCCGTCGGCTGATCGACGACGGCGCCGGCCCGGGCGCGCTGGTCGGCATCGTGCTGGACAAGGGCTGGGAGCAGGTCGTCGCGGCGCTGGCCGTCCTCAAGACCGGGGCCGCCTACGTGCCGGTCGACGCCGCCGTGCCCGGCCCCCGCCTGCGGATGATCGTGGAGGCCGCCGGGATCGGCCTGGTGCTGACCCGCTCGGCGGTCGCGGCCGGGCTCGACCTGCCGGACGGCACCCGCGCGCTGCACGTCGACACCGAGCCGGAGGACACCGGCGCGGACGGCCCGCTGCCGCCCTCCCCGGCCCGGCCCGAGGACCTCGCGTACGTCATCTTCACCTCGGGCTCCACCGGGGTGCCGAAGGGCGTGATGATCGAGCACACCGGCGCGGTCAACACGATCCGGGACGTCAACGACCGGTTCGGCGTGACCGGGGACGACCGGGTGCTGGCGCTGTCGGCGTTCAACTTCGACCTCTCGGTCTACGACGTGTTCGGCCTGCTCGCGGTCGGCGGCGCCGTGGTCCTGCCCGACGCCCCGGCGCAGCGCGAGCCGGCCGCCTGGCTGGACCTGGTGACCCGGCACCGGGTGACGGTCTGGAACAGCGTCCCCGCGCTGATGGAGATGTTCGTCGAGCACGTGCGGGCGCTCGGCGGCCCGTTCCCGCTGCGGCTGGTGATGATGAGCGGCGACTGGATCCCCGTCACCCTCCCCGGCGCCGTCGCCGCGGTCCTGCCGGACGCGCGGGTCGTCGGCCTGGGCGGTGCGACCGAGGCCTCGATCTGGTCGATCCTGCACCCGATCACCGACGTGGACCCGGAGCGGACGAGCATCCCGTACGGCCGGCCGATGCGGAACCAGCGCTTCCATGTGCTGGACGAGGCGCTGCGGCCGCGCCCGGCCTGGGTCCCCGGCGACCTGTACATCGCGGGCACCGGCCTGGCCCGCGGCTACCTCGGCGACGAGGAGAAGACCCGCGCGGCCTTCCCGCGCCACCCGGTGACGGGGGAGCGGCTCTACCGCACCGGCGACCTCGGCCGCTACCTGCCGGACGGCGACATCGAGTTCCTCGGGCGCGCGGACTTCCAGGTGAAGATCCAGGGCCACCGGATCGAGCTCGGCGAGGTCGAGGCGGCGCTGCTGCGCCGGCCGGACGTCCGGGCGGCGGCCGTGGTGGCCGAGGGCGAGCGCGGCGGCCCGCGGCGGCTCGTCGGCTACGCGGTGGCGGACGCCTCCGAGGAGGAGCTGCGCGCGGCGCTCGGCCGGGAACTGCCGGGGTACCTGGTGCCCGCCCGGATCGTCCTGCTGCCGGAGCTGCCGCTGACCGACAACGGCAAGGTGGACCGCCGGCGGCTCCCCTCGCCCGGGCTCGCGGCCCCGCGCTCCGGTGGGGCGGTCGCCCCGCGCGACGCGGCCGAGCGGCTGCTCGCCGGGATCTGGGCCGAGTTCTTCGGCACTCCCGCGGACCCCGCCGACGCCGCCCCGGACCCCTCCGACACCGCCCCGGACCCCTCCGACGCCGCCCCGGACCCCGCCGACGCCGCCCCGGACCCTTCCGGTTTCGACGTCACGGCGAACTTCTTCGACCTCGGCGGCGACTCCATGCTCGCGGTGCGGATGATGGCCCGGATCAGGCAGTGCACCGGCCGCTCGCTGCCGGTGGCCACGCTGCTCGCCCGGCCGACCGTCGAGGCGCTCGCCGGGGTGCTGCGCGAGCGGGCCGAGGACGAGGGCCGGGCGGCCCTGGTCACCGTCCGGGGCGGCGGGGCCCGGCCGCCGCTGTTCCTGGTCCACCCGGTCGGCGGCGACGTGCTCTGCTACGCCGGGCTCGCCGCCCTGCTGGACGAGGACCAGCCGGTCCACGCCCTCCAGTACCCCGAAGCGGACGCCGAAGCGGACCCCGGGGCGGACTCCGGGGTGCGGACCGCCCCGCGGACCGTGGCCGAACTGGCCGCGCACTACGCCGACGCGATCACCGCGCGGTTCCCGGACGGCCCGTACCGGCTCGGCGGCTGGTCGATGGGCGGGGTGATCGCCCTGGAGACCGCCCGGCTGCTCACCGACCGGGGCGCGGCGGTCGAACTGGTCGCGGCCGTGGACCTGCTCGAACCGCCCGGCCGCACCGAGCCCGCCGCCGAGCCGGCGCTGCTGGCCCGTTTCGCCCGCGACCTGGCCGGGCTGGCCGGCCACGACTGGAACCCCGGGCCGGAGGAGTTCGAGCCGGTCGACGGCGGCTCCCCGGTCGAGGAGCTGCTGACCCGGGCCCGGCGGGCCGGCGTCCTGCCGGAGGAGATCGACGGCGCCACCCTGGAGCGGCTCGCGGGCCGGTTCCTGCGCCTCAGCCGGGCGCTGGCCGAGCACCGGCCCGTCCCGTACCGGGGCCGGGTCCGGCTGCTGCGGGCGATGGACGGGGCCAGCACGGCCACCACCCGGCGGTGGCTGGAGCTGCTCGGCGACCGGGCGGAGAGCGTCGACGTGCCCGGCGACCACTACAGCGTCATGCGCGCCCCGTACCTCCAGACCCTGGCGGCCGAGCTCGACAAGGCGTTGAACGACCTGTGACCCGCCGCCCCGGAGAACCCCACCGCACCCGCCGAACCAGGAGGACCGGATGACCACCCTCGAACTGCCGCCCCGGACCGGGACGGCCCGCACCGGTACGCCCCGCACCGGGACGGCCCGCACCGCCGCCTCGGTCCTGGACCGGGTACGGAGCTACGCCGCCGGCCTGCCGGCCACCGCGCCGGAGACCGAACGGCTGGGCCGGATCCCCGGTGACGTCCTGGCGGGCCTGAAGGCCACCGGGCTGCTGCGGGCCGCCCTGCCGCCGCGGCTGGGCGGGGTCGAGCTGACCGTGCCGGAGACCAGCCGGGCGATCGACCTGCTGGCCGAGGGCGACGCCTCGGTCGCCTGGTGCGCGTCCGTCGCGCTGAACGCCTCGCTGGCCGTGGTCTCGCTGCCCGAGGACGTCTTCGCCGAGCTGTTCCCGGACCCGGACCTGATCACCGCGACGGTGCTGCCGCCGGCCGGGCGGTCGGTCCGGCACGGCGGCGGCCACCTGCTGACCGGCCGCTGGACCCACGCCAGCGGGATCACCCACGCCGACCGGGTGCTGGCCGGGTTCCTGACCCCGGAGGGCACCCCGAGGGTCGCCGTCCTGGACGCCGCGCAGGTCCGGGTGCTGGACACCTGGCACACCACCGGGCTGCGCGGCACCGGTTCGCACGACATCGAGGTCGCCGACCTGTTCGTCCCGGAGCGGCACACCTTCGCCCTGGCGCCGTCCGGCACCCGGGCGGAGCCGCTCCACCTGCGCGCCGACAACCTCGCCCTCAAGATGGCGGGCGTGCCGCTGGGGATCGGCCGGGCCGCGTTGGCCGGCGCCCGGGAGCTGCTGTCCCCCCGGCGCACCGCGCTGCCCTACCCGGGGGTCCGGGCCGACCTCGCGCACGCCGAGTCGCTGATCGGCGCGGCGGACGCCTACGTGTACCGCACGCTGGAGCAGGTCTGGGCGGCCCAGGCGGCGGGCCTGGCGCCGGAGCGCGGCACGGCGGCGCTGGCCCGCCGGTTCGCCCACCGGGCCTGCCGGGAGGCGGTCCAACTCCTGTACGACGCCGTGGGATCGGCCGCGGTCTACACCGAGCGCACCCCGCTCGACCGCTGCCTGCGCGACATCGTCACGGCGGGCCGCCACGTCGCCTCGGCGGAGAAGGTCCTGGACGGTGTCGGCGAGCTGCGGCTCGGGGGCGCGCCCGAGTCCCCGCACCTCTGATCAGGGACCCTCAGGCCCTCAGGCCGTCACGCCTCCTCGCGCCAGCCCTCGTAGCCGGCCGCGAGGCGGTCGAGGGCGTGCAGCAGCGCCGGGGTCCAGCCGCTCTCCGGGGCCTCGGCCACGACCAGCCACTGGGCGTCCTCGGCGTCGTCCTCGCCCGCGAGCGCGTCGCGGACGACTTCGAGCTCGCCGAGGTCGGGCTGGGCGGCGCCGAGCTCCTCGGCGGCCTCCTCGGCGGTGTCGCGGTCGGGCAGGACGAGCAGTTGCCGGGCGTACGGGTCGTCGACGGCCGGGAGGTCGGTGGTGTGGTTCTCGCTCACCCGGACATTGTCCAGGTCGGGCCGCCCGCTCCGTCGGGCGGGAGTGTCCGCGGCCCGTGGGATGCTGGTAGGCGATGGCCAGGAAGAGTGCACCCGACGACCTGCTCGCCCCGCTGACCCTCGCGGTCGGCCAGGAGGAGCTGCTGCTGGACCGCGCGGTCGCCCAGGTGGTGGCGGCGGCGAAGGCGGCGGACCCGGACACCGACGTACGGGACCTGCCGCCCGGCGGCCTGCAGCCCGGCAGCCTGGCCGAGCTGACCACGCCGTCGCTGTTCGCCGAGCGCAAGGTGATCGTGGTCCGGGCCGCGCAGGACCTCTCCGCCGACTCCGTGAAGGAGGTCAAGGCGTACATCGAGGCCCCGGCCGAAGAAGTGATCGTGGTGCTGGTGCACGCCGGCGGCGCCAAGGGCAAGGGCCTGCTGGACGCCGGGCGCAAGGCCGGCGGGCGCGAGGTGGCCTGCCCCAAGCTGGCCAAGGCGAGCGAGCGGCTGGCCTTCGTCAAGGGCGAGTTCCGCACCCTGGGCCGCTCCGCGACCCCGGAGGCCTGCCAGGCGCTGCTGGACGCGCTCGGCAGCGACCTGCGCGAGCTGGCGGCCGCCTGCAACCAGCTGACCTCCGACGTCGAGGGCACGATCGACGAGACGGTGGTGGCCCGCTACTACAGCGGCCGGGCCGAGGCGACCGGCTTCGAGGTCGCCGACCTGGCGGTCACCGGCCGGGCCGCGGAGGCGCTGGAGCGGCTGCGCTGGGCGCTGGCCGTCGGCCAGCCGCCGACCGGCATCACCTACGCGCTGGCCTCCGGCGTGCGCAGCATCGGCCGGCTGGCGAGCGCCGGGCGGAACATGCGCCCGGGCGACCTGGCCCGCGAGCTGGGCATGCCGCCGTGGAAGGTCGACCGGGTCCGCCAGCAGATGCGCGGCTGGACGGGCGACGGGGTGGCCACCGCGCTGACCGCGATCGCCCAGGCCGACGCCGCCGTCAAGGGCGGCTCGGACGACCCGGCGTACGCCCTGGAGCGCGCGGTGGTCGCCGTCGCCCGGGCCTCCCGGGCCGGCTCCCGGCCCGCCTACTGACGGCCCGGCGCCGCGGGCCCCGGCGCTACTTCTTCATGGCCCGCACGGTGTCCTGCCCGTCGGACTGGAGGGCGGTGCGCAGCTCCTCCTTGGTCGGCGGCTTGCCCTTGCCCTCGGTGTAGCCGGCCGAGTAGGTGACGTAGTACGTCATCCCGCCGTCGCGGATGTCCAGTTCGGCGTAGACGCTGTGGTACTGGTCCGAGCCGTCGTCCTTGTACAGGAAGTACGCCTCCTCGCCGAGCCCCGCGATGTCGGTGACCTGGTAGCCGCGGGCCCGGTAGAGCTCCTTGTTGGCCTCCAGCTCGGGCGCCGGGTTGACCGCCTTGTGCAGGTCGACGCGCATGTAGAGGGTGGCGGACTCGCTGTCGCTGGTGCCGCCGGTGCGCTTGAGCGACATCGAGCAGTTCATGCTGTCCAGCGCCGGGTGCCGGTCGGTGTGGTGGGTCGGCTTGGAGGTGTCCGAGACGGAGTAGGTCTGCAGGAGCTTCGTGGGCTTCCCGGTGGCGCAGAAGTCGTCGGAGAGGTGGTAGCCGCGCAGGTCGCGCGGCGAGGAGTCGCTGCTGACCAGGCCGGGGACGGCCGTCACGGCGGCGGCCCAGCCGATCGAGACGGTCACCGCGCCGACGAACGCCCAGACGGCGTTGCGCCGCAGGTTCCCGCTCCGCCCGGGGGCGGGGGCGGGGGCGGCGGGCAGGCCGGGCGCGGTGGGCAGCCCCGGCGGCGGTCCGAAGCCGCCGGCGCCCGCGGGGCCGGGAGCGCCCGGTACGGGCTGCGCGCCCCCGCCCGGCTGCTGCTGGAAGCCGTACCCCGGTCCGTTCGGTGGCTGCGGGAAGCCGTACCCCGGCCTGTTCGGTGGCTGCGGCGGCGGTGGCGTCGTCATGGAAGTTTCCCCCTGGACCTGGCGCCGAGGTGCTCCCCGCACCCCGGTCGGACCCGACCGACGATAGCCGCCGGGCCGCGGAACGCGACAGGCGCCGCAGCGGCCTCGGGGAGAGGCCGGCTGCGACGCCTGTCGCACTGCTTCTGTTGCACCGCACCCGCGTGGCGAACGCAGGCCGCGTGCGGTGCGAGTCTTGCGCGCCTCGGGGGGCCGGGTAGAGGGCCGGGTCGCTCCGAAGCGGTGGGGGTCGAAGACCCCGGGGCGTCAGGCCTGGACGGCGGTGTTGACGCGCTTGGTGATGGCCGACTTCTTGTTGGCGGCCTGGTTGGCGTGGATGACGCCCTTGCTCACGGCCTTGTCCAGCGCCTTGGAGGCGGCGCGGGCCAGCTCGGTGGCCTTCTCGGTCTCGCCGGCGGCAGCGGCCTCACGGGCCTTGCGCAGAGCGGTCTTCAGCGAGGACTTGACGGCCTTGTTGCGCAGGCGCGCCTTCTCGTTGGTCTTGTTGCGCTTGATCTGGGACTTGATGTTCGCCACGAAGGAGCCTCAGTCTTGTCTAAGGATTTGAACGGGTTCGCACCCGGTGGCCGTCGGACCAGCTGAGAGGGCATGCCGAGGCCGGGTGCAGCAGCCCACGCTACCAGGGGCCCGCTGCCCGCCCCAAACCCGGGCGCCCGCGAGGGCCGCCCCGACCGCTCGCGAGGGCGGCCCCGGACGGCCCCGGGTGCCCGAACGGCGGCCCGCCCCGCGGTCGTGGGAAGATGGCAGGGACTATTTCGATCGGACGAGCCCGTCCGGTCCCCGGGAAACCGGTCAGCGATGACCCGGACACCCCCGGCCCCGGACCAACGGAGAATCGGACCAAGGTGCCCGCGACCCCCAGCAATGTGCCAGAGCCCAGCCGTACCGACCCGGCGCTGATCCGCAACTTCTGCATCATCGCCCACATCGACCACGGCAAGTCGACGCTCGCAGACCGGATGCTGCAGATCACCGGCGTCGTCGACCCCCGGCAGATGCGCGCCCAGTACCTCGACCGCATGGACATCGAGCGTGAGCGCGGCATCACCATCAAGTCGCAGGCGGTCCGCCTTCCGTGGGCGCCGAAGACCGGTCCGAACGCCGGGACGACGCACATCCTCAACATGATCGACACCCCCGGCCACGTGGACTTCACGTACGAGGTGTCCCGCTCCCTCGCCGCGTGCGAGGGCACCATCCTGGTGGTCGACGCGGCCCAGGGCATCGAGGCGCAGACCCTCGCCAACCTGTACCTGGCGCTGGAGAACGACCTCACGATCGTCCCGGTCCTCAACAAGATCGACCTGCCGGCCGCCCAGCCGGAGAAGTACGCGGCCGAGATCGCCCACATCATCGGCTGCGACCCCTCCGACGTGCTCCAGGTCAGCGCCAAGACCGGCCTGGGCGTCGAGGACCTGCTGGACCACATCGTCAACACCGTCCCGGCCCCGGTCGGCGTCAAGGACGCCCCGGCCCGCGCGATGATCTTCGACTCGGTGTACGACTCCTACCGCGGCGTGGTCACCTACGTCCGTGTGGTGGACGGGCAGCTCACCAAGCGCGAGCGGATCTCGATGATGTCCACCGGCGCGACCCACGAGCTGCTGGAGATCGGCGTCATCTCGCCCGAGCCGAAGGTCGCCGACGGCCTCGGCGTCGGCGAGGTGGGCTACATCATCACCGGTGTGAAGGACGTCCGGCAGTCCAAGGTCGGTGACACGATCACCTCGATGCACAAGGGCGCCACCGAGGCGCTGGGCGGCTACAAGGACCCGCGCCCGATGGTGTTCTCCGGCCTCTACCCGCTGGACGGCTCGGACTACCCGCTGCTGCGCGACGCCCTCGACAAGCTGCGGCTCAACGACGCCGCGCTGGTGTACGAGCCGGAGACCTCGGTCGCGCTCGGCTTCGGCTACCGCTGCGGCTTCCTCGGCCTGCTGCACCTGGAGATCATCCGGGAGCGCCTGGAGCGCGAGTTCAACCTCGACCTGATCTCCACCGCCCCGAACGTGGTCTACCGGGTGGTCATGGAGGACGGCACCGAGCACACCGTCACCAACCCGAGCGAGTTCCCGACCGGCAAGATCGCCGAGGTGTTCGAGCCGGTGGTGCGCGGCACCATCCTCGCGCCCAACGAGTTCGTCGGCGCGATCATGGAGCTCTGCCAGTCCCGCCGCGGCAACCTCCAGGGCATGGACTACCTGTCCGAGGACCGGGTCGAGCTGCGCTACACCCTGCCGCTCGCGGAGATCGTCTTCGACTTCTTCGACCAGCTGAAGTCCAAGACCCGCGGCTACGCCTCGCTGGACTACGAGCCCATCGGCGAGCAGTCCGCCCAGCTGGTGAAGGTCGACATCCTGCTGCACGGCGACGCGGTGGACGCCTTCTCCGCGATCGTCCACAAGGACAAGGCCTACGGCTACGGCGTGATGATGGCGGGCAAGCTCCAGAAGCTCATCCCCCGCCAGCAGTTCGAGGTGCCGATCCAGGCGGCCATCGGCTCCCGGGTGATCGCCCGTGAGACGGTCCGCGCGATCCGCAAGGACGTCCTCGCCAAGTGCTACGGCGGTGACATCTCCCGTAAGCGGAAGCTGCTGGAGAAGCAGAAGGAAGGCAAGAAGCGGATGAAGATGGTCGGCCGCGTGGAGGTCCCGCAGGAGGCCTTCATCGCCGCGCTGTCCACCGACGCCGAGGCGCCGAAGGAGAAGAAGTAACGGCGGCAGGCGTTCGGAGACGCGGGAAGGGCCCGGGCACCAGCCCGGGCCCTTCCCGCGTTCTCCGACGGTCTTCGGGGGAGTGTCAGTCCACCTCGGCCACGGCCTCGGCGAACTGCGCCTGGTAGAGCCGGGCGTAGGCGCCGTCGGCGGCGATCAGGTGGTCGTGCGAGCCCTGCTCGACGATCGAGCCGTTCTCCATCACCAGGATCACGTCGGCGTCCCGGATGGTGGAGAGCCGGTGGGCGATGACGAAGCTGGTGCGGCCGGTGCGCAGCCGGGCCATGGCCCGCTGGATCAGCACCTCGGTGCGGGTGTCGACGGAGCTGGTCGCCTCGTCCAGGACCAGGATGGACGGCTGGGCGAGGAACGCCCGGGCGATGGTGATCAGCTGCTTCTCGCCGGCGCTGACGTTGGTGCCCTCGTCGTCGATGACGGTGTCGTAGCCGTCCGGCAGGGTGCGCACGAAGCGGTCGACGTGGGCGGCCCTGGCGGCCTCGACGACCTGGTCGCGGGTGGCCGACTCGGCGCCGTAGGCGATGTTGTCGGCGATGCTGCCGCCGAACAGCCAGGTGTCCTGGAGCACCATGCCGATGCCGGAGCGCAGTTCCTCGCGGGACATCGCGGCGATGTCCACGCCGTCGAGGGTGATCCGTCCGGAGCTGACCTCGTAGAACCGCATCAGCAGGTTGACCAGGGTGGTCTTGCCGGCGCCGGTGGGGCCGACGATGGCGACGGTCTGGCCGGGCTCGACCTTGAGCGAGAGGTCGTCGATGAGCGGCTTCTCGGGGTCGTAGCGGAAGGACACGTCCTGGAAGGCGACCCGGCCGCGCACCACGTCGGGCCGTTCCGGCATGGCCGGTTCGGCGCTCTGCTCGGGGGCGTCCAGCAGCTCGAAGACGCGCTCGGCGGAGGCGACGCCGGACTGCACCAGGTTGGCCATGCTGGCGACCTGGGTGAGCGGCTGGCTGAACTGCCGCGAGTACTGGATGAACGCCTGGACGTCACCGATGGACAGCGCGCCGCTGGCGACCCGCAGACCGCCGACGACGGCGACCAGCACGTACTGGAGGTTGCCGATCAGCATCATCGCGGGCTGGATGATGCCGGAGATGAACTGGGCCTTGAAGCTGGCGTGGTAGAGCGCCTCGTTGTGCTCCCGGAAGGTCTCCGCGGACTCGTGCTGGCGCCCGAACACCTTGACCAGGGTGTGGCCGGTGTACATCTCCTCGATGTGGGCGTTCAGTTGGCCGGTGGACTTCCACTGCTGGACGAACTGCGGCTGGGCCCGCTTGCCGACCCTGGTGGCGACGACGACCGAGACGGGCACCGAGACCAGGGCGATCACGGCGAGCAGCGGGGAGATCCAGAACATCATCGCGAGCACGCCGACCACGGTGAGCAGCGAGTTGACGACCTGTCCCATGGTCTGCTGCATGGACTGGCCGATGTTGTCGATGTCGTTGGTGACCCGGCTGAGCACCTCGCCGCGCGGCTGCTTGTCGAAGTAGCTGAGCGGCAGCCGGGCGAGCTTGGCCTCGACGTCCTGGCGCAGCCGGTAGCTCGCGGCCTGGATGGCCCGGGTGGCGAGCCGGCCCTGGAAGATGCCGAAGACGGCGGAGGCGAGGTAGATGCCGAGCACCCAGAGCAGGACGGTGCCGATGGCGCCGAAGTCCATGCCCTGGCCGGGGGTGAAGTGGACGGCGGAGAGCAGGTCGGCGACGCCGCCCTCGCCGTGGGCGCGCAGCCCGTCGATGACCTGGTCCTTGGACATCCCGGCCTGGAAGCGGGCGCCGACGACACCGGCGAAGATCAGGTCGGTGGCGTCGCCGAGGATCTTGGGGCCGATGACGGCGCAGCCGATGCCGAGCACGCCGAGGACCAGGACGCCGATCAGGGTGTTGCGTTCGGGGCGCAGCAGGCCGAGGACGCGCTTGCCGGAGCCCTTGAAGTCCATGGACTTCTCGGTGCCCTGGCCGCCCATGAAGCGGCCGGGGCCGGCCGGGCCGCGGCGGGCGGCGGCGGCCTGGGAGTCGCTGGGCAGTTCGGCGTCCTTGGCGGCGTCCGTCGGGGCGCCGTTCGCCGGGGCGCCGTCCACCGGGGCGTCCTCGGGAGCGGCGCCTCTCGGGGCGGGCCCCTTGGTCAGGTCGGGCTTGTTGCCGGGCGTGGTCACGCCGCCTCCTGCTCGGTGAGCTGGGAGAGCACGATCTCCCGGTACGTCGGGTTGTCGGCCATCAGCTCGTGGTGGGTCCCACTGCCGACGACGGCGCCCTCGTCGAGGACGATGATCCGGTCGGCGTCGCGGATGGTGGACACCCGCTGGGCGACGATCAGGACGGTGGCGTCGGAGGTCTCGCGGGCGAGGGCCTTGCGGAGCCGGGCGTCGGTGGCGTAGTCGAGCGCGGAGAAGGAGTCGTCGAAGAGGTAGACGGAGGGCCGGCGGACCAGGGTCCGGGCGATGGCCAGGCGTTGGCGCTGGCCGCCGGAGACGTTGCCGCCGCCCTGGGCGATGGGGGCGTCCAGGCCTTCGGGCAGCTTCTCGACGAACTCCTTGGCCTGGGCGATCTCCAGGGCGTGCCAGAGCTCCTCGTCGGTGGCGTCGGGCCGGCCGTAGCGGAGGTTGCTGGCGACGGTCCCGGAGAAGAGGTAGGGCTTCTGCGGGACGATGCCGACGCTCTCGGCGATCGCGGCGGGGGCGAGTTCGCGGACGTCGACGCCGTCGAGCAGGACCCGGCCGGAGGTGACGTCGAAGAGCCGGGGGACGAGGCCGAGCAGGGTGGACTTGCCGCTGCCGGTGGAGCCGATGATGGCGGTGGTCTGGCCGGGGCCGGCGGTGAGGTCGATGCCGCGCAGCACCGAGGCCTCGGCGCCGGGGTAGCGGAAGTCGACGCCGCGCAGTTCCAGGGTGCCGCGGTGCGGGACCTCGGTGACGGGGGCGGCGGGCGGGACGACGCTGCTGTCGGTGCCGAGGACCTCCTGGATGCGCTCGGCGCAGACCTCGGCGCGCGGCACCATCATGAACATGAAGGTGGCCATCATGACGCTCATCAGGATCTGCATCAGGTAGGAGAGGAACGCGGTGAGCGCGCCGATCTGCATGGCGCCGCTGTCGATGCGGTGGGCGCCGAACCAGAGCACGGCGACGCTGGAGACGTTCACCACCAGCATGACGGCGGGGAACATGATGGACATCAGCCGGCCGACCTGGCGGGAGACCTGGGTGAGGTCCTCGTTGGCGTCGGCGAAGCGGGCCTGCTCCTGGTCGTCCTTGACGAAGGCGCGGATGACCCGGATGCCGGTGATCTGCTCGCGCAGGACCCGGTTCACGGTGTCGATCCGTACCTGCATGCTGCGGAACCTGGGGCGCAGCGCGCGGACCAGCAGGACCACGACGACGCCGAGCACGGGGATGACGGCGAGCAGCAGGCCGGACAGCGGGACGTCCTGGTTGAGCGCCATGATGATGCCGCCGACGCACATGATCGGCGCGGCGACCATGAGCGTGAAGCTCATCAGGGCGAGCATCTGGACCTGCTGGACGTCGTTGGTGGTGCGGGTGATCAGCGAGGGGGCGCCGAACTGGCCGACCTCGCGGGCGGAGAAGCTCTGCACCCGGTCGAAGACGGCGGCGCGGACGTCCCGGCCGAAGGCCATCGCGGTGCGGGCGCCGTAGTAGACCGCGCCGATGGAGCAGAGGGCCTGGAGGACGGTGACCGCGATCATCACCCCGCCGACGCGCAGGATGTAGCCGGTGTCGCCCTTGACCACGCCGTCGTCGATGATGTCGGCGTTGAGCGTCGGCAGGTAGAGCGCCGCGAGGGTGGACACCAGCTGGAGCAGCACCAGCAGGGTGATCGGTCGGGAGTACGGGCGCAGGTACGCCCTCAGCAGTCTGATCAGCACTAGCACACTCTTGTCGTCGCCGGTCGGGTTCGCACCCCAATTCTCGGTGTTCTGTAGCGTCGTACAGGTCATTCGGCGTCCGGGAGCCGGAGGTTTGCCGGGCCTTTGCCGAACGGCGGGGTGCGGCACCGGTCGCGCGGGGCCGTGCCGTCGGGCGCCGCCCCCTTACGGAATGACCGGTTTCCCCCTAGGCTGCTGATTGCCCCTTTGTTACTGACCGGTACCGCTCAGGTGAACCGGGGGCCCGGCGACCGCCCCCACGGACGCCGCGACAATCCCTCAGACGGCCACCCGCCACCGGAGGTCCTCGTTGAGTTCCGCGCAGTCCCTGATCGACTCCGGCAGGCCCGACCTCGTCGCCGGGCGCCCCGCCTCCGTCGCCCACCTGTTCCTGGAGCGGGTCGCCCTGACCCCGAACGCCGAGGCCTACCGCTACCCCTCGCCGGTGGACGAGCAGGCCGCCGACGGCGCGCCCGGCGCCGAGCAGTGGCGCTCGCTCACCTGGGCGCAGACCGCGGTCCGGGTCAAGGCGGTGGCCGCAGGCCTGATGGCACTCGGCATCCGGCCCGAGGACCGGGTGGCCCTGGCCTCCTCGACCCGCCTGGAGTGGATCGTCGCCGACCTCGGCGCCATGTGCGCGGGCGCCGCGATCACCACCGTCTACCCCAGCACCAACGCGGACGAGACCGCGTTCATCCTCTCCGACTCCGGCTCCCGGGCGCTGTTCGCCGAGAACGAGGCCCAACTGGCCAAGGCCGTCGGGCAGCTCGACCAGCTGCCCGAACTGCGCACCGTGATCCTCTTCGACGCGCCCGCCGAGGCCCCCGAGACCGGCGGCCTGGACCTGCTCACCCTCGCCGAGCTGGAGGAGCGCGGCACCCGGTACCTGGCGGAGCACCCGGACGCGGTGGAGAAGGCCGTCGACGGGCTCGGCAAGGAGCAGCTGGCCACCCTCATCTACACCTCCGGCACCACCGGCCGCCCCAAGGGCGTGCGCCTGGTGCACGACTGCTGGGCGTACGAGGGCCGGGCGCAGGAGGCCAGCGGCCTGCTGGGCCCCGACGACGTGCAGTTCATGTGGCTGCCGCTGTCCCACGTGTTCGGCAAGACGCTGATCTCCGGGCAGATCGCCACCGGGCACGTGATGGCGGTGGACGGCCGGGTGGACCGGATCATCCACAACCTGCCGGCGATCCGGCCGACCATCATGGCCTCCGCGCCGCGCATCTTCGAGAAGGTCTACAACGGCATCGCGGGCCGGGCCCGGGCCGAGGGCGGCGCCAAGTACAAGATCTTCCTGTGGGCGGCCAAGGTCGCCCGCGAGCACGCCCGGGCGGTCCAGCAGAGCCGCATCGCCACCGGCACCGAGAGCGCCCCGCTCGGCCTGCGGGTGCAGCACGCGCTGGCCGACAAACTGGTGTACGCGAAGATCCGGGCGGCCTTCGGCGGCCGGCTGCGCGGCGCGGTCTCCGGCAGCGCCGCGCTCGCCCCGGAGATCGGCTACTTCTTCATCGGCGCCGGGGTGCCGATCCTGGAGGGCTACGGCCTGAGCGAGACCAGCGCCGGCTCCTGCGTCAACCGGGCCGAGGACGTGCGGATCGGCACCGTGGGCCGCCCGCTGCCCGGCACCGAGGTGCGGATCGCCGAGGACGGCGAGATCCTGCTGCGCGGCCCCGGCGTCATGCGCGGCTACCACAACCTGCCGGAGAAGACCGCCGAGGTGCTGGAGCCGGACGGCTGGTTCCACACCGAGGACATCGGCGAGCTCAGCCCGGACGGCTTCCTGCGGATCACCGACCGCAAGAAGGACCTGTTCAAGACCTCCGGCGGCAAGTACGTGGCGCCCAGCGAGGTCGAGGGCAAGTTCAAGGCGGTCTGCCCGTTCGTCAGCAACATCCTGGTGATCGGCAACGGCCGCAACTACTGCACCGCGCTGATCGGCCTGGACGAGGCCGTCCTGCTGCCGTGGGCCGCCGAGCACGGCCTGGCCGGGAAGTCCTACGCCGAGCTGGCCGTCGAGCCGGCCGTCCACGAGCTGATCGAGGGCTTCGTCAAGCGGGTCAACGGCGACCTCCAGCGCTGGCAGACGATCAAGAAGTTCCACCTGCTGCCGCGCGACCTCGACATCGAGCACGGCGAGCTCACCCCGAGCCTGAAGATCAAGCGCCCGGTGGTCGAGCGGACCTACGCCGACGCGGTCACCGCCATGTACGCGGGCGCCAACGAGGCCTGACCGGCCCCGCCCCCGTACGGCCCGCCGGGTTCGGTCGGGCCGTACGGGACAATGGGCTCATGCCCTCCGCACTCCCCGACGGCGATCCGGTGCCGTCCGACGGTTCCCTGCCCGCACACGCCCTCGACGGGCTGGGCGACCGGCCGTTCGGCTTCTACCTGCACGTGCCGTACTGCGCCAGCCGCTGCGGCTACTGCGACTTCAACACCTACACCGCCACCGAGCTGCGCTCCTCCGGAGCCGTCGCCTCCCAGGAGACCTACGCGGACAACGTGGTCGCCGAGATCCGCCACGCCCGGAAGGTGCTGGGCTCCGCCGACCTGCCGGTGCACACCGTCTTCCTGGGCGGCGGCACCCCGACCCTGCTGCCCGCCCGCGACCTGGTCAAGATGCTCGCCGCGATCCGCGAGGAGTTCGGGCTCGCCGACGGCGCCGAGATCACCACCGAGGCCAACCCGGAGTCCGTCGACCCGGCGTACCTGGCCGAACTGCGCGAGGGCGGCTACAACCGGCTCTCCTTCGGCATGCAGAGCGCCCGCCCGCACGTCCTGAAGCTGCTCGACCGCCACCACACCCCGGGCCGCCCCGAGGCCTGCGTGGCCGAGGCCCGCGCGGCCGGCTTCGAACACGTCAACCTCGACCTCATCTACGGCACCCCGGGCGAGTCCGACGACGACTGGCGGGCCTCCCTGGACGCCGCCATCGGCGCCGGGCCCGACCACGTCTCCGCGTACTCGCTGATCGTCGAGGAGGGCACCCGGCTCGCCGCCCGCGTCAAGCGCGGCGAACTGCCGATGATCGACGACGACGTGCACGCCGACCGCTACCTGATCGCCGAGGAGGCGCTCGCCGCCGCCGGCTACTCCTGGTACGAGGTCTCCAACTGGGCCACCACCCCCGAGGGCCGCTGCCGCCACAACGAGCTCTACTGGACCGGCGGCGACTGGTGGGGCGCCGGCCCCGGCGCCCACAGCCACGTCGGCGGCGTCCGCTGGTGGAACGCCAAGCACCCCGCCGCCTACGCCCAAGCCCTCGCCGAGCACCGCACCCCGGCCCTGGCCCGCGAGGTGCTGGCCGACGAGGACCGCCGCGTCGAACGCATCCTGCTGGAGCTCCGCCTGGTCGACGGCATCCCCCTCGACCTCCTCACCGACACCGGCCGCGAGGCCGCCGACCGCCACCTCGCCGACGGCCTCCTCGCCCCCGGCCCCTACGCCCGGGGCCGCGCCACCCTCACCCTCCAGGGCCGCCTCCTGGCCGACGCCGTCGTACGTGACCTGGTGGACTGAGTGTCGTTAACGTGGGTGTCAGCCGTCGGAGGGAGCGCGCAGTGACCGCCATCGATGACCGGATGACGGGGATCTTCGAGAACCTGGAGGTCCCGGAAGGCTTCAAAGCCGAGCTCATCAGGGGGGAAATCGTGATGATGGCCGGGCCGGACCTGGTCCACAACATCATTGTCGAATCCATCCGGGACCAGATCCCGCGGGCTCGGTGGTACCGCTTGACCACGCAGGACATCGATCTTCCCGGGCTGACGAGCGAGCCCCAACCGGATCTCGTCGTCTTCGAGCGGGACGCCTTCGAGGGCCCCGGCCGCCTGGTCCCCGCGCCCGTCCTCACGTTGGTGGTCGAGGTCGTCTCCAAGACCAGTGTTCTCCGTGACTACCGGACCAAGCGGGAGCTGTACGCCGAGGGCGGGATTCCCGTGTACCTGGTCGTCGACCCGATCAAGGCGGTCTGCGTGCTCCTGGCCGAGCCGACCCGGGCGAGTGCCTCGGGACTGCCGGACTACAGGGTCGAGCGAACCGCCAAGTTCGGCGAGCCCATCCCGGTGGACCTGCTCGGCATCACACTGGACACCACGGAGTTCCAGACCTACTCCTGACGGTCGGCCTGACCTCCCGGAGCCGGCTGCTCGGCCGGCTCCGGGTAACCGATAGCGGCAAAGTCGATCCTGCCTTCGGTGACCATCGTGCGCATGCGGGCCAGAGCAGCGGTGCGGCGGTTCCGCATCGCCGTGTCGCAGTGCTCGTACGGCGGCCGGGACATGGCGACCTCCGGGGTGGGGTGAACTCCTGAAGAGGATATCCGCGTTTGCGGGATCACTCCGGCAGGGCCGTGAAGTCGATCAGTTCCTCGACCCGGCCCAGGAGTTCGGGCTCCAGGTCCTTGTAGGAGTCGACCTTCGAGAGGATGTGCTTCCAGGCCGCGGGGGTGTCCACCGGCCAGCCGAGGCGGCGGCAGGTGCCCTCCTTCCAGTCCTCGCCCCGAGGGACGGCGGGCCAGGCGGGGATGCCGACGGAGGAGGGCTTCACGGCCTGCCAGATGTCGATGTAGGGGTGGCCGACGACCAGCACCGAGTCGCCGGTGACCCGGGCGGCGATGCGGTGCTCCTTCGTGCCCGGGAGCAGGTGGTCGACCAGGACGCCGAGGCGGCGGCCGGGGCCGGGGGCGAAGTCGGCGACGATCGCGGGCAGGTCGTCGATGCCGCGCAGGTACTCGACGACCACGCCCTCGATCCGCAGGTCGTCGCCCCAGACCCGTTCGACCAGCTCCGCGTCGTGCCGGCCCTCGACGTAGATGCGGGACTCGCGGGCGACCCGGGCGCGGGCGCCGGGGACGGCGACGGAGCCGGAGGCGGTGCGGCCCGGGGTGCGGGCGGGGGCCGGGCCGGCCGGGCGGACCAGGGTGACGACCCGGCCCTCCAGCAGGAAGCCGCGCGGCACCAGGGGGAACACCCGGTGCTTGCCGAACCGGTCCTCCAGGGTGACGGTGAAGCCTTCGGCGGTCTTCTCGCAGCGCACCACGGCCCCGCAGTAGCCGGTCGCCGCCTCCTCGACCACCAGGTCCCGCTCGGCGGGCACCTCCGGGGCGGGCTGCTGCTTCTTCCACGGCGGGGTCAGGTCGGGTCCGTACTGGCGGCTGCGCATACGGGTGATCATAGGGAGGGCGGACGGCGCGTCAGAGGCCCGGCGCGCCCCAGACCGGGAACCAGCGGCTCAGGTCCTTCTCCAGCCGCAGGTCGTTCCCCAGCATCGCGTTGACCTGCAGTTCCAGCGGGCTGTCGCGCCGCTCCCCGCCGCCGGGCATCGGGGCGAAGGGGTAGAACGTCCCCCGCTTGTAGAGGTAGACGAGGGCCAGCGACCGCCCGTCCGGGTCGCGGAACCCGACGAGCGAGCAGAGCAGCTGCGGTCCGAAGCCGTTCGCCTCCAGTTCGCTGTTGACCGCGTGCAGGTCGTTGACCAGTTCGGGCAGTTCCTCGGGGCGGTGCCGGGCGAGCAGCCAGGAGTAGCCGTAGCCGTCCTTGGAGGCCTCCACGGGGACGCCGCCGCGCTCGGTGTCGGCGTCCAGCAGCGCCCGGACCTGCTGCTGGACCTGGACGAAGGCCGCGCCCTCGACGGCCGCGAAGCAGACCGAGCCGAGCCCGGTGGGGGTGAACCCGGCCCCGGCCTCCAGGGTGAGCGCGGCGGACGGCACGCCGAACAGCTGGTCGAGGTCGGGCTTGACGGGCTTGGTGCGGCCGAACAGGGCGTCCAGGATTCCCACGGCGGTCCTCTCGGGTCGAAAACTGAGGCTCAGCGGCCGAGCTGCTCGGAGATCTTCGCCAGCTGCTCCAGCCGCTTCTCCAGGCTCGGGTGGGTGGAGAACAGCTGCGAGGCGGCCTCCCGGGCGCTCAGCGCGGGGGCGAAGTAGAAGGCGTTGTACGGCTGGGCCTGGCGCAGGTCCTTGCTGGGGATGGCCGCGATCTGCCCGGTCACCTTGGTGAGCGCCGAGGCGAGGGCGCTGGGGTGCCCGGTGAGCTGGGCGGCGGCCCGGTCGGCGGCGAGTTCGCGGTAGCGGGACAGCAGCCGGGTGAGCAGGAAGCTGATCGCGTAGACGACGACCGACACCAGCGGGATGATCAGCGCCAGGACGGCCGCGTTCTGGTCGTTGTTGTTGCGCCCGCCGCCCATGAACCCGCCGTACATCGCGATCCGGGTCATCGCCCCGGCGAGGACGCCGAGGAAGCCGGCGATCGTCATCACCGCGACGTCCCGGTGGGCGACGTGCGACAGCTCGTGGGCGAGGACGCCCTCCAGTTCCTCGGGCTCCAGTCGGCGCAGCAGCCCGGTGGTCACGCAGACCACCGCGTTCTGCGGGTTGCGGCCGGTGGCGAAGGCGTTCGGCATGTCGTTGTCGGCGACCGCCACGCGCGGCTTGGGCATGTCGGCCAGGGCGCAGAGCCGGTCGATGGTGCCGTGCAGCTGGGGGAACTGCTCCGGGGACACCTGGCGGGCGCCCATCGCCCGTTCGGTGATCTTGTCGCTGAACCAGAACTGGGCCACGAACAGCCCGCCGGAGATCAGGACGATCAGTGGCCAGGCGCCGCGCAGCAGCGCGATCAGCAGGCCGGTGAAACCGACGTACAGCAGCCCGATCACGAACATCGTCGCGACCATGCGGCCGGTCAGGCCGCGGTCCGGCGCGAAACGGGTGTGCTGGCCCGAGCTCGACATCGCTTGCTCCTCCATTCGCCGTCGCTTTCGATGCTGCCACCCGGACGGCCTCCCGGCACCACCCCGGCGCCGGGAGGATCGAACCGCCGGGGCCCCGCGGGCCGTGAGCGGAACTGCGGGGAGGATCACCCCGGTCCGGCCGTTCCTGCCGTAGGACCCGGGCCTTACACTGGCAGGTACGGTTTTGGCACTCGCGTGTTCAGAGTGCCAGGGCAAGGGTCTTCGGAGCGGCCCGCAGCAGCAAGGGACACAGTCGGACAACGTGCGAAGACGGAGGTGCGTGCCCCATGGCCGGTGAGGTCCGCCAGCTGGACGAACGCAAGCTCGCCGTGCTCCGCGCGATCGTGCAGGACTACGTGGGCACCGAGGAGCCGGTCGGCTCCAAGGCCCTGGTGGAACGGCACAACCTCGGGGTCTCGCCGGCGACCGTCCGCAACGACATGGCGGCGCTGGAGGAGGAGGGCTACATCCACCAGCCGCACACCAGCGCCGGCCGCATCCCGACCGACAAGGGGTACCGCCTCTTCGTCGACAAGCTCGCCGAGATCAAGCCGATGAGCGCCCCCGAGCGCCGGGCCATCCGGCACTTCCTGGACGGCGCGGTCGACCTGGACGACGTGGTCGCGCGCACCGTGCGGCTGCTCGCCCAGCTGACCCGGCAGGTCGCGGTGGTGCAGTACCCCTCGCTGACGCGCTCCACCGTCCGGCACATCGAGCTGGTGGCGCTGGCCCCGGCCAAGGTGATGCTGGTGCTGATCACCAACACCGGCCGGGTCGAGCAGCGGATGGTCGACTGCCCGGGCCCGGTCGGCGAGACGGTGCTGGCGGACCTGCGGGCCCGGATCAACGCGAGGGCCGCCGGTCGGCGCCTCCCGGAGGTCCCGGGGCTGCTGGAGGAGCTGCCGGCGCAGTTCGAACCGGCCGAGCGGCCGACCGTCAGCACGGTCCTGGCGACCCTGTTCGAGACGCTCGCCGAGCAGAACGAGGAGCGGATCATGCTGGCCGGCACGGCCAACCTGACCCGCTTCGGGCACGACTTCCCGCTCAGCATCCAGCCGGTGCTGGAGGCCCTGGAGGAGCAGGTCGTCCTGCTCCGCCTCCTGGGTGAGACCGCGGACGCCGCGATGACGGTCCGGATCGGGCGGGAGAACACCTACGAGGGGCTGACTTCCACGTCCATCGTCTCGGTCGGCTACGGTTCGGGCGACGAGAGCGTGGCGAAACTGGGTGTGATCGGTCCGACCCGGATGGACTACCCGGGCACAATGGGGGCGGTGCGAGCGGTGGCGCGGTACGTGGGCCAGATCCTGGCCGAGTCCTAGCAAAGGCCGCCGTCGGAAATCCGACGGCGGTGACCAGTCGCAGCACTACTACAGGCGGAACAAGCGGAGCATTTGGTGGCCACGGACTACTACGCGGTACTCGGCGTCCGACGGGATGCGGGGCAGGACGAGATCAAGAAGGCGTTCCGGCGCCTGGCGCGCGAACTGCACCCGGACGTCAACCCGGACCCGAAGACGCAGGAGCGGTTCAAGGAGATCAACGCCGCTTACGAGGTGCTCTCCGATCCGCAGAAGCGCCAGGTCTACGACCTCGGCGGGGACCCGCTGTCCCCGGGCGGCGGCGCGGGCGGTTTCGGCGCCGGCGCGGCGGGCTTCGGCTTCTCCGACATCATGGACGCCTTCTTCGGCGCCGCGGCCGGCCAGCGCGGCCCGCGCTCGCGCACCCGCCGGGGCCAGGACGCCATGATCCGGCTGGAGATCACCCTGGAGGAGGCCGCTTTCGGCACCACCAAGGAGCTCCAGGTCGACACCGCCGTCACCTGCACCACGTGCAGCGGCGAGGGCGCGGCCCCCGGCACCTCGGCGCAGACCTGTGACATGTGCCGCGGCAAGGGTGAGGTCTCCCAGGTCACCCGGTCCTTCCTGGGCCAGGTCATGACCTCCCGCCCCTGCCCGCAGTGCCAGGGCTTCGGCACCGTCGTGCCGACCCCGTGCCCGGAGTGCGCCGGCGACGGCCGGGTGCGCGCCCGCCGCACGCTGACCGTCAAGATCCCGGCCGGTGTCGACAACGGCACCCGGATCCAGCTGGCCGGCGAGGGCGAGGTCGGCCCCGGCGGCGGCCCGGCCGGCGACCTGTACGTCGAGATCGCCGAGACCACCCACACGATCTTCCAGCGGCGCGGGGACGACCTGCACTGCACCGTCACCATCCCGATGACGGCGGCCGCGCTCGGCACCCAGGTGCCGCTGCAGACCCTGGACGGCCTGGAGGAGGTCGACATCCGGCCCGGCACCCAGTCCGGCCAGTCGATCCCGCTGCACGGCCGGGGCATCACCCACCTGCGCGGCGGCGGCCGGGGCGACCTGATAGTGCACGTCGAGGTGAAGACGCCCAGCAAGCTCGACCCCGAGCAGGAGGAGCTGCTGCGCCGCCTCGCGGTGCTGCGCGGCGAGGAGCGGCCGTCCGGCCAGTTCGCGCCGGGCCAGCAGGGCCTCTTCTCCCGGCTGAAGGACGCCTTCAACGGCCGGTAGCCGTCCGCGGAGGGGTGCCGGGGGCCAACGACCCCGGCACCCCTTTCGCGTGTCCGTCCCACTTCCGCACGAAAGAGGTTCCCCGTCATGACCGCGCCCGTCTTCGTCGTCGAGACCGAGCGGATCGCCGCCGCCGCGCCCGGGGCCGTGGTGCGCCTGGACGGCCCGGAGGGGCGGCACGCGGCCGCGGTGAAGCGGCTGGAGCCGGGCGAGGCGGTGACCCTGGCCGACGGGCTGGGGCTCGGCGTGGACGCCACGGTCGCCGAGGTGCTCGGCAAGGACGCGATCGACGTGCGGGTCGCCGCCGTGCGCCGCGAGCCGGAGCCCGCGCCGCGGATCGTCGTGGTCCAGGCGCTGCCCAAGGGCGACCGCGGCGAGCTGGCCGTGGAGACCATGACCGAGGTCGGCGTGGACGTGGTGATCCCGTGGGCCGCCTCGCGCTGCATCACCCAGTGGAAGGGCGAGCGCGGCGCCAAGGCGCTCGCCAAGTGGCGGGCCACCGCCCGGGAGGCGGGCAAGCAGTCCCGCCGGCTGCGCTTCCCCGAGGTCCGCGAGCCGATGACCACCAGGCAGCTGGCGCCCGTCCTGGCGGGGGCCGCGTTCGCCGCCGTGCTGCACGAGGAGGGCGCCGAACCGCTGGCGCACGCCGTGCTGCCGGAGGGCGGGGACATCGTCCTGGTGGTCGGCCCGGAGGGCGGGGTCTCCCCGGAGGAGCTGGCGGCCTTCGCCGGGGCGGGCGCCGGGCCGTACCGGCTGGGCCCCTCGGTGCTGCGCACCTCCACCGCCGGGGTGGCCGCCGGCGCGCTGCTGCTCGGGCGCACCGGCCGCTGGTCGTAGCACCCCGGGCGCACCCCCGGCAGGCCGTCGGCGCGCCCCTCGGCGCGCCCCCGTACACCCCGGCGGCGACCGCGGCACGGCCGCCCGCGGACGGCGCCGGGAGTCTGGGAAAAACGGCGCGGACGGTCCGTGTACCTGCCTAGGCTGGCCGGGTGACGGACTCCCAGAGCACCTCCCCGAACTCCTCGGCGGGCGCCTACCTTCGCCATCCCCACCTGCACGGCGACCTGCTCGCCTTCGTCGCCGAGGACGACCTCTGGCTCGCCCCGCTGGACGGCGGCCGGGCCTGGCGGCTGACGGCGGACCACCTGCCGGTCCACCACCCGAGGTTCTCCCCGGACGGGCGGCACCTCGCCTTCACCTCCACCCGGGACGGCGCCCCCGAGGTGCACGTGGTGCCGGTGGACGGCGGCCCCTCGCGCCGGCTCACCCACTGGGGCAGCCACCAGACCCGGGTGCTGGGCTGGACCGCCGACGGCCGTCCGATCGCCGCCACCGGGGCCGGCGAGGCCAGCTTGCGCCGCACCTGGGCGCACGCCGTGCCGCTGGACGGCGGCGAGCCGCAGCGGCTGCCGTACGGGCCGGTCGGCGGGCTCGCCTTCGAGCCGGGTGGTGACCGGGTGCTGCTGAGCAGTGTCAACGGCCGCGATCCGGCCTGGTGGAAGCGGTACCGGGGCGGGCGGGCCGGAAAGCTGTGGCTCGGCCGGGAGGAGTTCGCCCGGGTCCACGCGGAGCTGGACGGGCAGCTGGACTCCCCGCTGTGGGTCGGGGACCGGATCGCCTTCCTGTCCGACCACGAGGGCGTCGGCGAGCTGTGGTCCAGCCGCCCGGACGGCACCGACCTGCGCCGCCACACCACCGACCCGGACGGCTTCTACGCCCGGGGCGCCGGCACCGACGGCACCCGGGTGGTCTTCCACCGGGCCGGGGACCTCTGGCTGCTGGACGACCTGGCGGGCGCCGAACCGCGCCGGCTGGACGTCCGGCTGGCCGGCCCGCGGGCCGGGCGCCGCCCCCGCCCGGTGCCCGCCGCGCACTGGCTGGACTCCGTCGCCCCCGACCGCACCGGCCGGGGCAGCGCCGTGGTGGTGCGCGGCGGCGTGCACTGGCTGACCCACCGCGAGGGCCCGGCCCGGGTGCTGGACGAGACCCCGGGCGTGCGCGGGCGGCTGGCCCGGGTGGTGCCCGGCGAGGACGGCGCCCAGGGGGTGCTCTGGGTGTCCGACGCCGAGGGCGGGGACGCCCTGGAGTTCGCCCCCGACCTGCACGGCGCCGAGCGCCGCCGGCTGGCCGCGGGGCGGCTCGGCCGGGTCAACGCGCTGACGGTCTCCCCGGACGGCAAGCAGGCCGCGCTCGGCGCGCACGACGGCCGGGTGCTGCTGGTGACGCTCGCCGACGGCGCCGTGCACGAGCTGGACCGCAGCGCCGACGGCGAGCCCGGCACCCCGGCCTTCAGCCCGGACTCGGCCTGGCTGGCCTGGTCGCGCCCGGTGCGCGGGATGGGCCCGCACTCGCTGCGCCAGATCGTGCTGGCCGACCTGGCGACCCGGACGGTCGGCGAGGTCACCCAGCCGCGCTTCGTGGACACCTCGCCCTCCTTCACCGCGGACGGCCGCTACCTGGCCTTCCTGTCGGTGCGCAACTTCGACCCGGTCTACGACGCGCACGTCTTCGACCTGTCCTTCCCGAACGGCTGCCGCCCCCACCTGGTCACGCTGGCCGCCGACACGCCCTCCCCGTTCGGGCCGCAGCGGGCCGGGCGCCCGCTCGGCGGGGAGGAGGACGAGCCGAAGGCCCGGAAGGCGGACGGCGAGGCGGCCGCCGACGCCGCGCCGGTGACCAGGGTGGACCTGGACGGCATCGCCGACCGGATCATCCCCTTCCCGGTCGAGGGCGGCCGCTTCGAGGAGCTGGCCGCCGCGAAGGACGGCGTGCTCTGGACCAGGGCCCCGCTGACGGGCGAACTCGGCGACGAGGCCGCCTCGTTGGACGACGACCGGCCCCGTCCGGTGCTGGAGCGCTTCGACCTGCGCAAGCGCCGGGTCGAGCAGCTGGTGCACGGCGTGGACGACTTCTCGGTCAGCGCGGACGGCACCCGGGTCGCCGTGCTGGACCAGGGCGAGCTGAGGGTCGTCCCGGCGGACCACAAGGGCGGCGACGACGAGGAGGCCGCCGTCGACCTCGCCCGGCTGCGGATCACCGTCGACCCGGCCGCCGAGTGGCGGCAGATGTACGCCGAGAACGGCCGGCTGATGCGGGACAACTTCTGGCGCCCCGACCTCTCCGGCGTCGACTGGGACGGGGTGCTGGAGCGCTACCGGCCGCTGGTCGAGCGGGTCGGCTCGCACGACGAACTGGTCGACCTGCTCTGGGAGGTGCACGGCGAACTCGGCACCTCGCACGCCTACGTGATGCCGTACGGCCGGTACACCGAGCCCGCCCGGCGCCAGGGCCTGCTCGGCGCCGACCTCGTCCGGGACGGCGGGCACTGGCGGATCGGCCGGATCCTGCCCGGGGAGTCCTCCGACCCCAGGGCCCGCTCGCCGCTGGCCGCGCCCGGCGCGGCGATCCGCCCGGGCGACGCGGTGCTCGCCGTCAACGGCCGCCCGGTGGACCCGGTGACCGGCCCGGCCCCGCTGCTGGCCGGCACCGCCGGGCAGCCGGTCGAGCTGACGGTGGCCGGGAAGGACGGCACCGACCGGCGCCACCCGGTGGTCGTCCCGCTCGCCGACGAGGAGGCGCTGCGCTACCACGACTGGGTGGCCGGGCGGCGGGCCGCGGTGCGCGAGCTGTCCGGCGGGCGGCTGGGCTACCTGCACATCCCCGACATGCAGACGGCCGGCTGGGCCCAGCTGCACCGCGACCTGAGCACCGAGATGGCCCGGGAGGGCCTGGTCGTCGACGTCCGGGGGAACCGGGGCGGCCACACCTCGCAGCTGGTGATCGAGAAGCTGGCCCGCCGGATCATCGGCTGGGACGTCATCCGGGACACCGACCACCCGGTGCCCTACCCGGCGGACGCCCCGCGCGGCCCGGTGGTCGCGCTCGCCGACGAGTTCACCGGCTCGGACGGCGACGTGGTCAGCGCCGCCATCCAGGTGCTCGGCATCGGCCCGGTGGTCGGCACCCGCACCTGGGGCGGGGTGATCGGCATCGACAGCCGCTACCGGCTGGTCGACGGCACCCTCGTCACCCAGCCCAAGTACGCGCTGTGGCTGGAGAAGTACGGCTGGGGCCTGGAGAACCACGGCGTCGACCCGGACGTCGAGGTGCCGTTCGCCCCGCACCACTGGGCGGCCGGCGAGGACCCGCAGCTGTCCGAGGGGGTCCGGCTCGCCCTGGCGAAGCTCGCCGGGGCCCCGGCCCGCACCGCGCCGCCGCTGCCCTGGGCGTAGCGGCTCCGGGGCGGGACGCCGGCCGGTCCGGCGTCCCGCCCCGCGGGTGCGGCCCCGGGGCGCCGGAAGCGCCAGCAGGCCGTCGCCCGGCTCGGCTAGGCTGCGCCCGTACGGCCCCACCACCCGACACACCGATCCCGAGGAGAGAGCCATGGCCGGCGAGCCGCAGCCCGACTGCCTGTTCTGCAAGATCGTGGCGGGCGAGATCCCGGCGACCGTGGTGCGCAAGACCGAGCGCACCCTCGCCTTCCGCGACATCGCCCCCAAGGCTCCCGTGCACGTGCTGGTGATCCCGCACGCGCACTACCCGAACGCGGCCGCGCTGGCCGCCGCCGAGCCGGAGACCGCCGGCGAACTGCTCGCCGAGGCGGGCGCGGTGGCCGCGGACGAGGGCATCGAGGACTACCGGCTGATCTTCAACACCGGTGCCGGCGCGGGGCAGACCGTCTTCCACGCGCACGTCCACGTGCTCGGCGGCATGTCGATGACCGAGCGCATGGTCTGACCGCAGGTGTCCCAGCGCGAACTCGTCGTCCTCGGCACCGCCAGCCAGGTGCCCACCCGGCACCGCAACCACAACGGCTACCTGCTGCGCTGGGACGGCGAGGGCCTGCTGTTCGACCCCGGCGAGGGCACCCAGCGCCAGATGCTGCACGCCGGGGTGACGGCCACCCAGATCACCAGGATCGCGGTCACCCACTTCCACGGGGACCACTGCCTGGGCCTCGCCGGGGTGATCCAGCGGATCAACCTCGACCGGGTCCCGCACCCGGTCGACGTCTACTTCCCGGCCTCCGGCGAGGTCTACTTCGAGCGGCTGCGGCACTCCACCGCCTACCACGAGACGGCCGTGCTGCGGCCCCGGCCGATCGACGAGCCCGGGCCGCTGCCGGCGCCCGGCGCCCGCTTCGCGCTGGACGCCGTCCGGCTGGACCACCCGGTGGAGTCCTTCGGCTACCGGCTGTCCGAGCCGGACGGCCGGCGGCTGGTGCCGGAGCGGCTGGCCGCCCTCGGCGTGCGCGGCCCGGCGGTGGGCCGGCTCCAGCACGAGGGCGCGATCGAGGTGGACGGCCGCACCGTCACCCTGGCCGAGGTCAGCGAGCCGCGGCCGGGCCAGAAGTTCGCCTTCGTGATGGACACCCGGCTGTGCGAGGGCGTGTACGCGCTGGCCGAGGGCGCCGACCTGCTGGTCGTCGAGGCGACCTTCACCGACGCCGACGCCCGGCTCGCCGAGGAGCACGGCCACCTCACCGCCGGGCAGGCCGCCAAGGCCGCCGCCGAGGCCGGGGTGCGCACCCTGGTGCTGACCCACTTCTCGCAGCGCTACCCGGACCTCGGCCAGCACCTGGCCGACGCCCGCAAGCACTTCGACGGGGAGCTGGTGCTGGCCGCCGACCTCGACCGGGTGCCGGTGCCGGCCCGCCGCCCGTCGTGACCGGCCCGGGGAACCGGAGCGGCACGGGAGAGTCCCGGCAGTGTCCCCGGTGAAAAAAATGGGCTCGCGCCGGCCTGCGATCTGCCGGAGCATCGTCGGGTGCGGCCCCGCCGCCCGCCACGGCGATCACGCTCGCGGCGTACCCTGGTGCCCCGGAGACACCCAGCGGCACCCGAGACCACGGATGGGATGAGGCAGGCCCCAGCGCCGACCTATGAGTGACACATCGCAGACCCGTACCAACGGACAGTCGCGCCCCGAAACGACCGACGACGGCCGTGTGAGCGCCCGGATCGTGATCCCCGAGAAGCACCCGATGGTCACCCTGCTCGGCACCGCGGACTCGCTGCTGCGCGTGATCGAGCAGGGCTTCCCCGCCGCGGACATCCACGTCCGCGGCAACGAGGTGACCGCCACCGGGGACCGGGCCGAGGTCGCCCTCGTGCAGCGGCTCTTCACCGAGATGATGCTGGTGCTGCGCACCGGCCAGCCGCTGACGGAGGACTCCGTGGAGCGCTCCATCGCCATGATCCGCAGCCAGGACCCGGACAGCCCGGCGCCGTCGCAGGTGTTCACCGCGAACATCCTGTCCAACCGGGGCCGGACGATCCGCCCGAAGACCCTCAACCAGCAGCGCTACGTCGACGCGATCGACAAGCACACGATCGTCTTCGGCCTCGGCCCGGCGGGCACCGGCAAGACCTACCTGGCGATGGCCAAGGCCGTCCAGGCCCTCCAGGCCAAGGAGGTCAACCGGATCATCCTGACCCGCCCGGCGGTCGAGGCGGGGGAGCGGCTGGGCTTCCTGCCCGGCACCCTCTACGAGAAGATCGACCCGTACCTGCGCCCGCTGTACGACGCGCTGCACGACATGATGGACCCGGACTCCATCCCGCGCCTGATGGCGGCCGGCACCATCGAGGTCGCCCCGCTCGCGTACATGCGCGGCCGCACCCTCAACGACGCCTTCATCATCCTCGACGAGGCCCAGAACACCTCGCCCGAGCAGATGAAGATGTTCCTCACCCGCCTCGGGTTCAACTCCCGGGTGGTGGTCACCGGCGACACCAGCCAGATCGACCTCCCGGGCGGCACCCGCAGCGGTCTCAAGGTCGTCCAGGACATCCTGGCCGACGTGCCCGACATCCACTTCTCCGTCCTCACCAGCACCGACGTGGTCCGCCACAAGCTGGTCGGCCGGATCGTGGACGCCTACGAGCGCTGGGACGCCCGCCAGGAGGCGGAGGAGGCCGCCCCGGCGGCCCGCAAGCCCGCCCAGCGGCGCCCCGGCAAGGCCACGGCGCCCCGCGCGCCCCGCGCACCCCGCCAGTCCCATCGCACCGAAAGCTGAGCACACAGCCCGTCATGTCGATCGACATCGCCAACGAGTCCGGTTGGGAGGCCGACGAGGAAGCCATCCTCGACGTCGCCCGCTTCGCACTGGACAAGATGCGGATCCACCCGCAGTCCGAACTGTCCGTGATCCTGGTGGACAGTGCGGCGATGGAGGAGCTGCACATCCAGTGGATGGACCTGCCCGGCCCGACCGACGTGATGTCGTTCCCGATGGACGAGCTGCGTCCCGGCAAGGAGGGCGACGAGCTGCCGCAGGGCCTGCTCGGCGACATCGTGCTCTGCCCCGAGGTCGCCGAGCAGCAGGGCCTGGCGGCCCCCTCCAAGCACTCGATGGACGAGGAGCTGCAACTGCTCACCGTGCACGGCGTGCTGCACGTCCTCGGCTACGACCACGAGGAGCCGGAGGAAGAGGAGGAGATGTTCGCCCTCCAGAAGCGCATCCTGGACGACTGGCGGACGGGCCGGGGCCTCGGCGGCATCTCCCCGGCCCCCACCACCCACTGAGCGCGGAGCCCGAACCCCTGTGAGTGGTGAGAGTACGAGCTTCATCCTCGGTGCCGTGCTGCTGGTCGTGCTCGGCTGGCTGGCCGCGTGCGCCGAGGCGGGCATCTCCCGGGTCTCCCGGTTTCGGGCGGAGGAGGCGGTGCGCAGCGGTAGGCGCGGCTCCGCGCGGCTGCTGACCGTCGCCTCCGACCCGATCCGCTACCTCAACCTGGCCACCCTGATCCGGGTGGCCAGCGAGATGGCGGCGGCCGTCCTGGTCACCGTGGTGTGCGTGCGCAACGTGACGCCCACCTGGCAGGCCGTCCTGCTGGCGTTCGGCGTGATGGTGCTGGTGTCCTTCGTCGCGGTGGGGGTCTCGCCGCGCACGATCGGGCGCCAGCACCCGCTCACCACCGCGACGGCGGCCTCCTTCGTGCTGCTGCCGCTGGCCGCGGTGCTGGGCCCGATCCCGCGGCTGCTGATCCTGCTCGGCAACGCGCTGACCCCGGGCAAGGGCTACCGGGAGGGTCCGTTCGCCTCGGAGGCGGAGCTGCGGGCCCTGGTGGACCTCGCCGAGAAGGACGACCTGATCGAGGACGAGGAGCGCCGGATGGTGCACTCGGTCTTCGAGCTGGGCGACACCATCGTGCGCGAGGTGATGGTGCCGCGCACCGACCTGGTGATGATCGAGCGGCACAAGACCGTCCGGCAGGCGCTGACCCTGGCGCTGCGCTCGGGCTTCTCGCGGATCCCGGTGGTCGGCGACAACGAGGACGACGTGGTCGGCATCGTCTACCTCAAGGACCTGGTGCGGCGCACCCACATCAACCGGGAGGCGGAGTCCGAGGAGGTCGGCGCGGTGATACGGCCGGCCGTCTTCGTCCCGGACTCCAAGCCGGCCGGCGACCTGCTGCGCGAGATGCAGCAGCGCCGTTCGCACGTGGCGATCGTGATCGACGAGTACGGCGGCACGGCCGGCCTGGTCACCATCGAGGACGTCCTGGAGGAGATCGTCGGCGAGATCACCGACGAGTACGACCGGGAGATCGCCCCGGTGGAGGACCTCGGGGACGGCTCGTACCGGATCACCGCCCGGCTGCTGGTGGAGGACCTGGGCGAGCTGTTCGGCATCGAGCTGGAGGACGAGGACGTCGAGACCGTCGGCGGCCTGCTGGCCAAGCACCTGGGCCGGGTGCCGATCCCCGGCTCCTCCTGCGAGATCCCGCTGCCCGACCCGGTGGAGGGCGGCCTGTCCGGCATCCTGCTGACCGCCGAGTCCTCGGCGGGCCGCCGCAACCGGATCGGCTCGATGGTCGCCGCCCCCGTCCGCCGCACCGAGGACGCCGAGGAGCCGGCGGGCGAGTAGCGGGTGGGCGGTCGCCGAGCGACCATGGAGGGCATGACGCACAAACTTCGCGCGGAGTACGGCCCGCAGGGGGCGGCCGGCGGAGTCAAGTCCTGGCACGTGGTGCGGGACGAGGACCTGTCGGTGGCGCTCTGCGGCCGGACCATGTCCGACGACGCCGAGACGCGGCCCGAGGAGGAGTGGGGCACCGGGTTGCGCTGCTGCCAGCAGTGCGGCTCGCTCTACATGCACGAGGTGCCGCACATGCAGGGGAGCCACCCCTACAGCTAGGCACCCGGCTGGACCATGGCCGAGCTCTGGAGGTCGCCATGAAGCTGCAAGACGAACTGCCCACCGTCGACCGTCGGCTCGCCATGGTGTGGCGGGTCGGGGCGGGGCTCGGGGGGGTCTTCCTGATCGTGTTCGGGTGTCTGGGGCTGGCCGGCGAGCCGGGCTTCCTGGCCACCCACGGCGACCGGATCGCCGGGCTGTCGACCAACGGGGCGCTGAGCATCCTGTCCATCGTGGCGGGCGCGGTCCTGGTGCTGGGGGCGGTGGTCGGCGGGAACTTCGCGTCCAACCTCAACATGGCGGTGGGCGTGCTGTTCGTCCTGTCGGGCTTCTACGGCCTGACGGTGCTCGGGCGGCCGGACGCCAACATCCTCAACTTCCGGATGTCGAACGTGCTGTTCGCGTTCATCTTCGGCATCGTCCTGACGACCTTCGGCATGTACGGCCGGGTGAGCGGCCACCTGCCGCACGACAACCCGTACTGGCGGCAGCGGATCGAGCGCGAGGAGGCTCGGCCGAGCGGCGCCGCGAAGACCTTCGTCAAGGTCCTCAAGCCGAACCCGGGGCCCACCCACCCGGTCGGCCACTGAACGGCGCCGGGTGCCTATGCTCGGCGGCATGAGTGACATCGTCGAGCTCGACCCCGAAGACAAGAAGATCATCACCCTGGCCCGCTCGGTCCGCGCCCGCAACGGCGTGGCCGAGGGGGCCGCGGTGCGTGACGAGACCGGGCGCACCTACGTGGCCGGGACGGTCGCGCTGGAGTCGCTGCGGCTGAGCGCCCTGCAGACGGCGGTGGCGATGGCGGTGGCCAGCGGCGCCCGGTCGCTGGAGGCGGCGGCCGTGGTGAGCGAGGCGGAGCAGCCGGCCGAGACGGACCTGGCGGCCGTACGGGACCTGGGCGGGGCCGGGACGCCCGTGCTGCTGGCCGGGCCGGACGGGACGCTGCGGGTGTCCGCCGAGGCGCGCTGAGGCCCGTCGAGGGGCCCGTACGGGGCCGCCGGGGGCCGTTGGCGGGCCTTCGGCGGCCCCGCCGCGTGCCCCGTACGGCGCTGTCGGACGGCATGGTCTTGGAGCCCAGGCCTTGCAGATAATCTCACCGGGGGAGTGGACTCGGTGAGGGGACTGGGGCATGGGGGCGGTGGCGTTCTTCGCCGGGCTGGTGCTGTTCGTGATGGGGCTGGGCAAGTGGCAGGAGACCGGGTCCGAGCTCTGGCTGTACGGCTCGCTGGGCTTCCTGCTGGTGCTGGTGGTGGTCTCGCTGATCCCCACCTCCGGCAAGGGCGGGAAGGCCGGGAAGAAGGGCTGAGCGCGCCCCGGACACCCCCGCGGGGTGGGCCCGGACGGCGGGGCTCCGGTGATCAGGGAGAATGGAGCCCATGAATGCCCCTTCCTCCTCGTACCGCTCCGGGTTCGCGTGCTTCGTCGGCCGGCCCAACGCGGGCAAGTCGACCCTGACCAACGCCCTGGTGGGGACGAAGGTCGCGATCACCTCCGATCGCCCGCAGACCACCCGGCACACCGTGCGCGGCATCGTGCACCGCCCGGACGCCCAGCTCGTGCTGGTCGACACCCCCGGTCTGCACAAGCCGCGCACCCTGCTCGGCGAGCGCCTCAACGACCTGGTCCGCACCACCTGGGCCGAGGTCGACGTGATCGGCTTCTGCCTGCCCGCCGACCAGAAGATCGGCCCCGGCGACAAGTTCATCGCCAAGGAGATCGCCGGGATCAAGAAGACCCCGAAGGTCGCCATCGTCACCAAGACCGACCTGGTCGACTCCAAGCGCCTGGCCGAGCAGCTCATCGCCATCCACCAGCTCGGCATCGAGCTGGGCTTCGAGTGGGCCGAGATCATCCCGGTCTCCGCCGTCGGCGACAAGCAGGTCGAGCTGGTCGCGGACCTGCTCACCAAGCTGCTGCCGGAGGGCGACCAGCTCTACCCGGCGGGCGACCTCACCGACGAGCCCGAGCAGATCATGGTCGCCGAGCTGATCCGCGAGGCCGCGCTGGAGGGCGTGCGCGACGAACTGCCGCACTCGCTGGCCGTGGTGGTCGAGGAGATGCTCCCGCGCGAGGGCCGCCCGGCGGACCGCCCGCTGCTGGACATCCACGCCAACGTCTACATCGAGCGGCAGAGCCAGAAGGCGATCGTGATCGGCGCCAAGGGCGCGCGGCTCAAGCACGTCGGCACCACCGCCCGCAAGCACATCGAGGCGCTGCTCGGCACGCCGGTCTACCTGGACCTGCACGTCAAGGTCGCCAAGGACTGGCAGCGCGACCCCAAGCAGCTGCGCAAGCTCGGCTTCTGAACCCGGGCTCCCGACGAGGGAGTTCGGGCAGCCGGGAGGCCTGGGGCCCGTTCGGACGTTGTGCGTCCGGGCGGGCCTTCGCCGTGGTCCGGCCGTACGCGACGTCAGAAGGGTTACACCGCGATGGAGTTGCACACCCGGGAGTGGGGCAGCGGGGACCGGCTGGCCGTGCTGGTGCACGGCATCATGTCCGACCACCGCACCTGGCGGCTGGTCGGCCCGGCCCTGGCGGGGAGGGGCTACCGGGTGCTCGCCGTGGACCTGCGCGGGCACGGCGCCAGCCCGCGCGGCACCGGCGCCACCGCGCTGGAGCGTTACCCCCTGGCGGCGTACGCCGAGGACCTGCTGGAGAGCCTGCCGGCCGGTGTCGAGCTCGCGATCGGCCACTCGCTGGGCGGGATCGTCCTGGCGGACGCGGTCGAGCGGCTGAAGCCGGCTCGCGCGGTGTACGTCGACCCGGCCTGGCGGTTCGTCCAGACCGGGATGGACCCGCGGGTGATGGCGCAGCTGCGGCACCTCACCCGGGAGCAGGTCGTGGCGCTCAGCCCGACCTGGGAGCCGGCCGACGTGGACGACGAGATCGCCGCCGCGGCCGCCTGGGACGAGGACTCGGCGCTGGCCCTGGCCGACCAGCGCTCGGACCTGCCGGCCGGGCCGGCGGTGCCCTCGCTGGTGGTCCTGGCCGACGGCAGCATGCTGGTGGACGCGGCGAGCGCCGAGGAGCTCACTGCCCGCGGCTTCGAGGTGCGCACCGTCCCCGGCACGGGCCACACCGTCCACCGGGACGACCCGGCCGGCTTCCTGGCGGCGCTCGACGGCTGGCTCTGAGTCCGGGGGCCGCCGCCCGACAGGCCCTGTAAGGCCCCGACCGCGGGCTCCCTGGTGCTACGCGCCCTCGCGCAGCACCAGGGAGACCAGCTCGCGCTGCGAGTCGGTGAGCTTCGGGTCGGCGCAGTACACCGACCGGCCGTCGACGGTGATCTCGTAGTGGAAGCCGTCCGGCACCCCGTACGAGGGCGCGCGCAGCCCGCCCGCGACGGCCTCGCGGGCGAGTGCGTGCACGTGCGGGGCGTCCGTGCGGTCGGCGGTGTCGATCTCCGCCTGGCGGACGATCCCCGCGAAGCCGCCGGTCCGGGTCACCTGGATACGCATGGTGTCCATGGTGCTACCCGGGGAGGGGGTTTGCCGGGCTTTTCCCGGACCGTGACCTTAAGCCCGCCTCAACCCGGTCTCAACCACCCTTCAGGCGTACTCCCGGGGCCGTCCGCGGCCCCGCTCACCCCGGGCTGACCCCGACCTGCGCCCAGGAGGCCGTGACGGTGTCCACGACCGACCGGTCGTCGGGGTAGCGGGACCTGGCGGCGGCCACGGTGGCCCGGGCGAAGGCGGTGAAGTCGGCGTCGGCGGGCAGCGTGCGCCCGGTCAGCGCGTCGTACCAGATCCGGCCCGCGCGCTCCCAGGCCGAGCCGCCGAGCGCGGTGGCCAGCAGGTAGAACGCGTGGTTGGGGATGCCGGAGTTGATGTGCACCCCGCCGTTGTCCTGGGAGGTGTCCACGTAGTCCCGCATGTGCGCGGGCTGCGGGTCCTTGCCGAGCCGCGGGTCGTCGTAGGCGGTGCCGGGCGCCTTCATCGAGCGCAGCGCCACGCCCTGGACGCCCGGGGCGAGCAGTCCGGCGCCGATCAGCCAGTCGGCGTCGGCGGCGGCCTGGCGCAGCGCGTACTGCTTGACCAGCGAGCCGAAGACGTCGGAGACCGACTCGTTGAGCGCGCCGGGCTGGTCCTGGTAGTCCAGTCCGGCGGTGAACTGGGTGACGCCGTGGGTGAGTTCGTGGCCGATGACGTCGACGCAGGCGGTGAAGTCGCCGAACACCACGTTGTCGCCGTCGCCGAACACCATCTGGTGGCCGTTCCAGAAGGCGTTGTCGTAGTCGCGGCCGTAGTGGACGCTGGCGTCCAGCCGCAGGTCGCGGTCGTCGATCGAGTGCCGGCCGAAGACGTCGGCGTAGAGCGCGAAGGTGGCGCCGAGGCCGTCGTAGGCGTGGTTGACGGAGCTGTCGGAGGAGGCCGCGCGGCCCTCGGTGCGCACGGAGCGGCCGGGCAGCCGCTGGCCGTGGCCGGCGTCGTAGACGACCCGGTTGAGACCGGGGGCGGCGACGGGCGGGGCCGGGGAGAGGCGGGCCGCGCGGTGCGCCGCGTCGAGGGCCAGGGAGTGGACGGCGGGTTCGTGGCCGGCCTCGGCGAGGCGGTCCAGGACGAACGGCGGGACGATCGTGCAGAACGGTGCTGCTGCGGTCATGTTGCCCAGGGTGAGGCCTCGATGACCGGTTGTCACCACCTCCGGCAGGACCGGTCGGCGTCTCAAGGAGTGGAACGGTGGCCCGGATCACTTCGGGGGCGCGCGGTGCTGGGTTACGCTGGGCCCATCATGCGCAACGGGCTGCTTCTTCTTAGCTGCCGCGTCGAGGGCCTGTAGTCCACTGGGGCCGGCACCCTCGCCGCGGGGAACGTGCTGTGCGCGCAATCGGCGATCCAAGGGTGTATCGCGAGCGGCAGCAGAGGCCGGCCAGTCGGTGTTGACCAGGTGTTGACCACCCCCGACCCGCCCGCACCACGCATCACAGGAAGCCGAGTCACCTCCATGACCGAGCAGAACTCCGCCGCGTCCGTCCCCGCCGGCCGCCCCTTCGTCGACCGCCCCACCCCGATCACCGCCGCCTCGGTGCGCCAGCAGCCCTCGGGCATGCGGCACGGGCGCTACCTGCCGTTCGGCACCGTCGACCTGCCGGACCGCACCTGGCCGGAGAAGGTGATCACCAAGGCGCCGCGCTGGCTGTCCACCGACCTGCGGGACGGCAACCAGGCGCTGATCGACCCGATGTCGCCGGCCCGCAAGCGCAAGATGTTCGACCTGCTGGTGGCCATGGGCTACAAGGAGATCGAGGTCGGCTTCCCCGCCTCCGGGGCCACCGACCACGCCTTCGTACGGTCGCTGATCGAGGAGGGGGCGATCCCCGAGGACGTCACCGTCTCGGTGCTGACCCAGGCCCGCGAGGACCTGATCGAGAAGACCGTGGAGGCGCTGGTCGGCGCCCCGCGGGCGACCGTCCACCTGTACGCCGCGACCGCGCCGCTGTTCCGCCGGGTGGTGTTCCGCAACGACCGGGCGGCCACCAAGGCGATCGCCACCGAGGGCACCCGGCTGGTGATGGAGTACGCGGAGAAGCTGCTGGGCGACGACACCGTCTTCGGCTACCAGTACTCGCCGGAGATCTTCGTCGACACCGAGCTGGACTTCGCGCTGGAGGTCTGCGAGGGCGTCATGGACGTCTGGCAGCCGGGCGAGGGCCGCGAGATCATCCTGAACCTGCCCGCCACCGTCGAGCGGGCCACCCCGAACGTCCAGGCCGACCAGTTCGAGTGGATGTCGCGCCACCTGTCCCGCCGCGAGTTCGTCTGCCTGTCGGTGCACCCGCACAACGACCGCGGCACCGCCGTCGCCTCCGCCGAGCTGGCCTACATGGCGGGCGCGGACCGGATCGAGGGCTGCCTGTTCGGGCAGGGCGAGCGGACCGGCAACGTCGACCTGGTGACGCTGGGGATGAACCTGTTCTCGCAGGGCATCGACCCGCAGATCGACTTCTCCGACATCGACGAGGTGCGCCGCACCGCCGAGTACTGCAACCAGATGGAGGTGCACCCGCGCCACCCGTACGCCGGCGACCTGGTGTACACCTCCTTCTCGGGCTCGCACCAGGACGCCATCAAGAAGGGCTTCGACGCCCTGGAGGCGGACGCGAAGGCGGCCGGGGTGCCGCTGGAGGAGCACACCTGGGGCGTGCCGTACCTGCCGATCGACCCGAAGGACGTCGGCCGCACCTACGAGGCGGTCATCCGGGTCAACAGCCAGTCCGGCAAGGGCGGCGTGGCGTACGTGCTGAAGAACGACCACAAGCTGGACCTGCCGCGCCGGATGCAGATCGAGTTCTCCCGGATCATCCAGGCCAAGACCGACGCCGAGGGCGGCGAGGTCAGCCCGGCCGAGATCTGGCGGGTCTTCGAGGACGAGTACCTGCCGACCACCGGCAACCCGTGGGGCCGGATCTCGCTGAGCGGTTCGCGCACCCTGACCACCGAGGACGGCCGGGACGCGCTGACCGCCGAGGCCCGGCTGGACGGCGCCCCGGTGACCCTGACCGGTACCGGCAACGGCCCGGTCTCGGCCTTCGCCGACGCGCTGGCCCGGATCGGCGTGGACGTACGCGTCCTGGACTACGCCGAGCACGCGCTGAGCGAGGGCGGCGACGCCCAGGCCGCCGCGTACGTGGAGTGCGCGGTGGACGGCAAGGTGCTGTGGGGCGTGGGCATCGACGGCAACACCGTGCTGGCCTCGCTGAAGGCCATGATCAGCGCCGTCAACCGCTCGCAGCGCGGCTAATTCGAACGGGTGGTATGCGAAGGGCCGTCCCACGGGGCGGCCCTTCGTCGTCCCCGCCCCGGATTGTGGCCTGCGCCACATTTTTTCGAATCGGAAGCCGTTCGAGGTACTGACACGTGCCGGTAACCGTGGCAACATCGATCCACCGGAAAGCCGGGTCGGTGGGACGGCCTCGGTGTCCGGTCGCGTGACCTGCCCATAGTCGAGCAGGCCGCCTGCCATGTCTGGGGAGTGGCGCCGTGACCAGGTTGTGGGGTGTTCGCCCGCGGTGGCGGACTGACGTTCTCGGTGACTTCTTCTGCCCGGGCTGCGGCGGGGACCGCAACTACCGCCGGCAGCACGGCCGGCGGTGGCTGCGGTTGCTGGGGACCCCGGTGGTCCCGCTCGGGCCGGTGCTCGGCAGCGTGCAGTGCACCAGCTGCCACGGCCGGTACGGCGTCGAGAGCCTGGAGCAGCCCACCTGCGTGCGCCTCGGCGCGATGCTGCGGGACGCCCAGTACACCATCGCGCTGGCCATGCTCGCGGCCGGCGGCACCGCCCACCGGGCGGCCCGCGAGGCGGCCTGCGCGGCGGTCCGCGAGGCCGGGTTCGAGGACTGCGGCGAGGCCCAGGTGCTGGCCGCGCTCGCCGCGCTCTCCGGGCTCGGCGGCGAGCTCTACCACGCCCACGACCTGGAGGCGCCGCCCGGCCGGGGGCTGGCGGAGGCCGGCGGCCTGGCCGTCGAACTGCACGCCGTGGTCGAACCGCTCACCCCGCACCTGGCCCACTCCGGCCGCGAGCGGCTGCTGCTGCAGGGCGCGGCGATCGCGCTGGCGGACGGCCGCTACCTGCCGCAGGAGCGCGAGGCGCTGGCCGCGGTCGGGCGCTGCCTGGACCTGCCGCGGTCCCGGGTCGGGGCGCTGCTGGAGGCGGCGACCAGGACGCCGTACCAGTAGCGACCGCCTCTCCGTACCGTCCACCTCCGAAGATCCGCGGACCACCTCAGACCACCTCGGAATCCCCCACAACGGGCCTGGCCTCCCCACCCCGGGCCCGCCGTGACCCGCACCGCCGTGGTCTCCCCCACGACCGCCGGTGCGGGCAACACGGCTGTCCGGAGCCCGGTGCGGGCGGGCGGGGCCGTCCGGAGCCGGGGGCGGGTGGGGGAGAATGGTCCCCATGAGTCTTTTCCGGGACGACGGCGTCGTGCTGCGGGCGCAGAAGCTCGGCGAGGCCGATCGGATCATCACCCTGCTGACCCGCCAGCACGGCAAGGTGCGGGCGGTCGCGCGCGGGGTGCGGAAGACCAAGTCCAAGTTCGGCGCCCGGCTGGAGCCGTTCTCGCACGTGGACGTGCAGTTCTTCAGCCGGGGGAGTGAGCTGTTCGGCCGGGGATTGCCGCTCTGCACCCAGGTGGAGACGATCGCCCCGTACGGCGGCTCGATCGTCACCGACTACGGCCGCTACACGGCCGGCACCGCGATGCTGGAGACGGCCGAGCGGTTCGCCGAGAACGAGGGCGAACCGGCCGTCCAGCAGTACCTGCTGCTGGTCGGCGGGCTGCGCACGCTGGCGGCCGGGGTGCACGAGTCGCACCTGGTGCTGGACGCCTTCCTGCTGCGCTCGCTCGCGGTGAACGGGTACGGCGCGAGCTTCACCGACTGCGCCAAATGCGGCCTGGAGGGGCCGAACCGTTTCTTCTCCCTCCCCGCGGGCGGGGTGCTCTGCGGCGACTGCCGAGTGCCCGGATGTGCCGTACCCTCCCCTGAGACACTGGTACTGCTCGGGGCGCTGCTGTCAGGGGACTGGCAGACGGCCGACGCCTGCGAGCCGCGGTACTGGCGGGAGGGCAGCGGCCTGGTCGCGGCCTATCTGCAGTGGCACCTGGAGCGGGGCATCCGCTCGATGAGATACGTGGAGAAGTGAGCACATGGCAGCGCGACGGCTCTTCGGCGGCGGCAAGCAGAGGACGTACGTCCCCCCGACCCCCCACCCCAGCGGCGCACAGCCCCCGAAGATCCCCGGCGAGCTGGTCCCCGACCACGTCGCCATCGTGATGGACGGCAACGGCCGTTGGGCCAAGGAGCGCGGACTGCCCCGCACCGAGGGCCACAAGGTCGGCGAGTCCGTGGTGCTGGACGTCCTCAAGGGCGCGATCGAGCTCGGGGTCAGGAACATCTCGCTGTACGCGTTCTCCACCGAGAACTGGAAGCGCTCGCCCGACGAGGTGAAGTTCCTGATGAACTTCAACCGGGACGTCATCCGCCGCCGCCGCGACGAGATGGACGCGATGGGCGTGCGGATCCGCTGGGCCGGCCGGATGCCCAAGCTGTGGAAGAGCGTCGTCCAGGAGCTCCAGGTCGCCGAGGAGCAGACCAAGGACAACGACGCCGTCACGCTCTACATGTGCGTCAACTACGGCGGCCGGGCCGAACTCGCCGACGCGGCGCAGGCGCTCGCCCTGGACGTCGCGGCCGGGAAGCTCGACCCGAAGAAGGTCAGCGAGAAGACCCTCGCCAAGTACATGTACCACCCGGACATGCCGGACGTGGACCTGTTCCTGCGCCCCAGCGGGGAGCAGCGCACCTCCAACTTCCTGCTCTGGCAGTCGGCTTACGCCGAGTTCGTGTTCCAGGACGTGCTCTGGCCGGACTTCGACCGCCGCGACCTGTGGCGCGCCTGCGAGCAGTACGCGATGCGCGACCGGCGCTTCGGCGGGGCGATCCCGAACGAGGTCGGCGCGCCGGTGCCGTCCCCGCGCTGACGGGCGCGTACGACGGAGGGGACCTACCGGGATCTGCCCGGTGGGTCCCCTTCGCCGTACGCGCGCGGACGAGCCTCAGACCTTCTTGGCGCACTCCGCGCAGGTCCCGAAGATCTCCAGGGTGTGCGCGATGTCGCTGAAGCCGTGCTCGGCGGCGACCGAGTTGGCCCAGCGCTCCACCGCGGGACCCTCCACCTCGACGGTCGCGCCGCAGTGCCGGCAGACCAGGTGGTGGTGGTGCCCGCTGCTGCAGCGGCGGTAGACCGCCTCGCCGTCGGCGGTGCGCAGCACGTCCACCTCGCCGGCGTCCGCGAGCGACTGGAGCGTGCGGTAGACCGTGGTCAGACCGACGGAGTCCCCGCGGTGCTTGAGCAGGTCGTGGAGCTCCTGCGCGCTGCGGAAGTCCGCGATCTCGTCCAGGGCCGCCGAGACGGCGGCTCGCTGCCGGGTCGAGCGGGCGCGCGGCGACGGGCCTGCGGTGGTCACCGTGGGTCCTCCTGGGGTCGTGGGCGTCTCGCACATCATTGTGCCAGCCCCGCCCGCCCCTCAGGTGTGGTCGTGCCGGACGGTTCGCCGGAGGCCTGTTCCGGCAGTTCGACGTCGCACACCTTCGGCCCGTGTTCGCCGGTGCCGCGGTGGCGCCGCCGGGCGAGCGGCGCGGCGAGCAGGCTGAACACCGCGAAGACCGCGATGGCGAGCAGCACGATGGCCGGGCCGGAGGGCACGTCCAGGTGGTAGGAGCCGGTGACGCCGGCCAGCGAGACGACCACGCCGAGCGCGATCGAGGCGGCCTGGGTGGCGGCGAAGGACCGGGTGAGCTGCTGGGCGGCGACCACCGGGACCACCATCAGCGCGCTGACCAGCAGCAGCCCGACGACGCGCATGGCGACCGTGACGGTGACCGCGGCCATCACCGCGAGCAGCAGGTTGAGGGTGCGCACCGGCACACCGGTGACCCGGGCGAAGTCCTCGTCCTGGCAGATCGCGAAGAGCTGGCGGCGCAGGCCCACGGTGACCGCGACGACCACCGCGCCGAGCACCGCGATGGTGGCCAGGTCGGCGGGGGCGACGGTGAGGATCGAGCCCCACAGGTAGCTCTCCAGCGAGCCGGCCCCGGCCTGGGCGGACATCGAGACCAGCAGCTTGCCGCAGGCCATGCCGCCGTAGAAGAGCATCGCGAGGGCGATGTCGCCGCGCTGGTTGCCGCGCGAGCGGACCAGCTCCATGGTGACGGCGCCGAGCACGCAGACCAGCACGGCCATCCAGACCGGGCTGGTCTGGAAGATGAAGCCGAGGCCGACGCCGGTCATCGCGACGTGGCCCATGCCGTCGCCCATCAGCGCCTGGCGGCGCTGCACCAGGTAGATGCCGACGGCCGGGGCGGTGATCCCGACCAGGACGGCGGCGAGCAGGGCCCGCTGCATGAAGTCGTAGGAGAGCATCTCGGTCATGCCAGCAGCCTCGGCGGGGTCAGGTCGGCGTGCGGGTGGACGTGGTCGTGGCCGGGCAGCGCGTGCAGCCCGGTGTTGGGCACGGGCGGGCCGTCGTGGGCGACGCAGCCGTCCCGCAGCACCACGGCGCGGTCGATCAGCGGCTCCAGCGGCCCGAGTTCGTGCAGCACGAGGAGGACGGAGGCGCCGCGGCCGACCTCGGCGCGCAGGGTGTCCGCGAGCACCTGCTGGCTGGCGGCGTCCACGCCGGCCATCGGCTCGTCCATGATCAGCAGGTCGGGGGTGCCGACCAGGGCGCGGGCGATCAGCACCCGCTGCTGCTGGCCGCCGGACAGGTCGGCCACGCCGTCCCCGGCCCGCTCCAGCATGCCGACGGCGGCCAGCGCGCGGTCCACCGCCTCGCGGTCCCGGCGGCGGAAGGGGAGCAGCCGGTGCTGCGGCAGCCGTCCGGTGGAGACCACCTCGCGGACGGTGGCGGGGACGCCGGAGGCGGCGGTGGTGCGCTGCGGGACGTACCCGATCCGGTGCCAGGCGCGGAAGGAGCCGTACGGGGTGCCGAACAGCTCCAGGGTGCCCCGCTCCAGCGGGACGGAGCCGATCACGGCCTTGACGGTGGTCGACTTGCCGGAGCCGTTGGCGCCCAGCAGGGCGACGACCTCGCCGGGGCGGACGGTGAGGTCGACGCCGCGCAGCACCGGCCGGCCGCCGCGCGAGGCGACGGCGTCACGGAGGCGGACGGCCGGGGGTATCGGGTCGGTCATGGTGCTCGGTCCCGTCAGTTCGCGGGGGCGGGGGTGGTGGCGTCGGCCGTGGCGGGCGCGGTCGGGGCGGCGCCGGTGGTGCCGGCGGTTCCGGCGGTTCCGGCCGGGGCGCCGAGGGCGGCCTGGAGGTTGGCCAGGTTCTGCTTCATGACGGTCAGGTAGTCGTCCTTGGCGGGGTCCTTGACGCCCTCCAGCGGGTCCAGGACGGCGGTCTTGAGGCCGAGGTCCTTGGCGACGGTGTCGGCGAGCTTGGGGCTGACCAGGGTCTCGAAGAAGACGGTGGTGACGCCGTTGTCCTTGGCGGCCTTCTGCACCGCGGCGAGGCGGGCCGGGGTGGGCTCGGACTCCGGGTCGACGCCGTTGATGGCGACCTGGGTGAGGCCGTAGTGCTCGGCGAGGTAGCCGAAGGCGGCGTGGCTGGTGACGAAGGTCCGGGTCCCGGCGTCCTTCAGCCCGTCCCGGAACTCCTGGTCGAGCGCGGTGAGCTTGCCGACCAGCTCGTCGGTGTTCTTCCGGTAGTCCTCGGCGTGCGCCGGGTCGGCCTTGGCGAACTCGTCGCCGACGCTCTTGGCGATCGCCGCGTAGCGGGTCGGGTCGAGCCAGATGTGCGGGTCGCCGGCCGTGTCCTCGTGCTTGTGGCCGTCGGCCCCGTGGGCCCCGTCGGCCGCGCCCCCGGCCTCGGTGCCCTCGTCGAGGTGGTGGTCGACCAGCGGGCTGGCGGCGGTGGCGTCGATCTTGTGCTTGCTGGACGACTGCGCGACGGCCTGGTCGACGGTGGGCTGGAGGCCCTTGAGGTAGATGATCGCGTCGGCCTTCTGGACCGTGCCGACCTGCTTGGCGGTGAGCTCCAGGTCGTGCGGCTCGACGCCGGCGGCGGTCAGGTCGGTGACCGCGACGTGCTCCTTGCCGATCTGCTGGGCCAGGAACTCCATCGGGTAGAAGGACGCGACGACCTTCAGCCGGCCGCCGCCGCTGTCGGCGCTGCTGCTGCCTCCGCAGGCGGTGAGGGCGAGGGAGGCGGCGAGCGCGGTGGTGCCGAGGGCTATGGAGCGGCGGGTGCGGCGGGAGAGTCCGAGTCGAGGCAGTCCGATCATCATGACAATCATTCTCATCTCACATGGAAATGATTGTCAAATCACTCGGACGGGTGAACGAGAGGTGACGGAGGGTGGGAGTGGCCGGACGATACCGATTTGAATCACGTACCCGTATGGCCGGTAACCTGAGGTATTCGGGTACGCGCAACCAGCCGTGCCCTGACCGTGCCGTACGTACTGAAGAGAGCACTGTGGCCGCCGACAAGATCGACACGATCGTCAGCCTGAGCAAGCGCCGTGGCTTCGTCTACCCCTGCAGCGAGATCTACGGCGGCACGCGTGCCGCCTGGGACTACGGGCCGCTGGGCGTCGAGCTCAAGGAGAACATCAAGCGCCAGTGGTGGCGCGCGATGGTGCAGGCCCGCGAGGACGTCGTCGGACTCGACTCGTCGGTGATCCTCGCCCGCGAGGTCTGGGAGGCCTCCGGCCACGTCGCCACCTTCAACGACCCGCTGACCGAGTGCCTCTCCTGCCACAAGCGCCACCGGGCCGACCACCTGGAGGAGAAGTACGAGGCCAAGCACGGCTTCCCGCCGCCGAACGGCCTCAAGGACGTCAACTGCCCCGACTGCGGCACCAAGGGCCAGTTCACCGAGCCCAAGGACTTCTCGGGCATGCTGAAGACCCACCTCGGCGTCACCGAGGAGGCGAGCGGCCTGGCGTTCCTGCGCCCCGAGACCGCCCAGGGCATCTTCACCAACTTCAAGGCCGTCCAGACCACTTCGCGCAAGAAGCCGCCGTTCGGCATCGCCCAGACCGGCAAGAGCTTCCGCAACGAGATCACCCCCGGCAACTTCATCTTCCGGACCCGCGAGTTCGAGCAGATGGAGATGGAGTTCTTCGTCAAGCCGGGCGAGGACGAGCAGTGGCACGAGTACTGGCTCCAGCAGCGCTGGGACTGGTACGTCGGCCTCGGCCTGCGCACCGAGAACATGCGCTTCTTCGAGCACCCGAAGGAGAAGCTCTCCCACTACGCCAAGCGCACGGTGGACATCGAGTACCGCTTCAACTTCGGCGGTAGCGAGTTCTCCGAGCTGGAGGGCGTCGCCAACCGCACCGACTACGACCTCCGGGTGCACAGCGAGGCCTCCGGCCAGGACCTGAAGTACTTCGACCAGGAGTCCGGCGAGCGGTACTTCCCGTACGTCATCGAGCCGGCGGCGGGCCTCAACCGCGCCATGCTGGCCTTCCTGATCGACGCCTACTTCGAGGACGAGGCGCCGAACGCCAAGGGCGTCATGGAGAAGCGCGTCGGCATGCGGCTCGACCCGCGCCTGGCCCCGGTCAAGGTCGCGGTCCTGCCGCTGTCGCGCAACGCCGACCTGTCCCCGAAGGCCCGCGGCCTCGCCGCCGACCTGCGCACCGCGTGGAACGTCGAGTTCGACGACGCCGGCGCCATCGGCAAGCGCTACCGCCGCCAGGACGAGATCGGCACGCCGTTCTGCGTCACGGTCGACTTCGACACCCTCGAGGACAACGCGGTGACCGTCCGCGACCGCGACACCATGTCGCAGGAGCGCGTGTCGCTGGACCAGGTCAAGGCGTACCTGGGCGCGCGGCTGATCGGCTGCTAGCAGCGGGTGGCCGAGCTTTTGCTCGGGGAGCCCTCGTCCGCCCTGGTGGGGCGGGCGGGGGCTCCCTTGCTGTTCCGGGGGGCTTCGGGGCCCTTGGTGCGCCTCCTGCGCTTGCCTGCGGCCCTGTCCTCGGCCCCGCCCTCGGGCCTGCCCTCGGGCCGCCTGCCGGTGCTGCCGCTACCGGCGCCCCCAGCGGGAGCGCGGGGCCGCGGGCGGGCGGGTCGGCAGGCCGGCGGTGCGCAGGGCGGCGAGGGTGGTGCGGTGGCGGGCCTCGTCGGCGAGCAGCGCGGCCAGCAGCTGCGCGTACAGCTCGGAGTTGCCCGCGCCGTCCAGGGCGGTGGCCAGCCCGACCACCTCGGCGGGCGGGCGCAGGACGGCCAGTTCGCCCAGCAGGAGGGTGGCGAGTGCGGGCGGCAGTCCGGTCGCGAGGGCGGCGAGGTCGGCGGTGGAGCGGCCGGCGGCCTGGCGCAGCAGCGTCCGGACGTCGTCGGCGCGGCCGTGCTGCTGGAGGCAGGCGGCCAGGGAGGTCAGCTCGGGCATCGGCGCCGACCCCCACTCCCAGAGCAGGGTCGCGCTGTCGGCGGCCAGTCCGGCCTGGTCCAGCGCGGAGAGCAGGCCGGGCACGGAGGCGGCCGGGTAGCCCCAGAAGGCGTGGAACACCTCGGCCGCCTCCTCGGCCAGGCCCAGTTCGCGCAGCTCGGCGAGCACGGCGACGGAGTGGTCGGGCGCGGTCCGGGCGATGCTGCGGGCGAGGTGGAGCGAGCCGCCGGTCGGGCCGTACCGGGCCAGCATGCCGACCAGCAGCGCCGCGTCGGCGGAGGTGAGGCGGGCGGCGGCCGTGTCGATCACCTCGGTGGCCTCGGCGAGGGAGCCGGCCCGGTGGAGGGCGGTGATCCGCTCGGTGAGGGCGCCGAGGTCGGGGCGGACGGGCGGCGGCGGGGCCTGGTGCCGGGGTGGCTGGTGGTGCTGTCGCGGCGGTTGCGGGGCCGGCTGTTGCTGCTGGGGGTGCTGGTGCTGCTGCGGTGGCGGTGGCGGTGGCGGCTGGTGCTGGTGGCGGATCCGGCTCTCCAACGCCTCCAGCTGGTCGCTGAGTTGGAGGCAGCGGGCGCCCAGGCCCTCGCGCAGGGTCCGGGCCTGGGCGAGCTGGCGCAGCAGCTCCCCGTCCGGCCGCTGACGGCCCGGGGTCGCCCGGATCGCCTCGTTCAGGCGCCGTTCGCGTTGGCTCGCGTAGCGGCTCGCGCGGAGTAATTCGTCCAGCTCCGCGCGGAGTTCGGCGGCCTGCAGCTCGCCCTCCGGCTGCCCGCCCGCGGGTTGTTCCGTCGGCCGCATGCGCATGATCGCCCCAACCTGTCCATCCGGACCCTGACTGCGTGACATCTTGGCGACAGTATGTGGCTGGGGAGTTACGAGCGCACGACCAGTCGTGCCCGAGTGGTGTCAAGGAGCGCGCAGAGGGCGGTCGTTGCGAGAAGTGCGCCGGTCGCGCTCCGCAGGAGGGTCGCCTCGTAGTACGGGCCGGGCGCGAGGGCCGCGACGGCGTATCCGACCACCGCGCCCGCCAGGGCGGGCAGCAGGAGCCGTGGTGCGTCCCGGCGGGCCGCCGCGCCGATCACCAGGAGCCCTGCCAGGGCGGCGAGTTCGGGAGTGCCGAAGGACTCCGAGTAGCGGATCGACAGGGCGGGGACGAGGAACAGCGCGAGCGCCCGACCGATCGTCCCCGCGAGGGCGGCGGTGTACGGGCCGGGTTGCGGGCGCGGGCCTCGGGGCGGGACGGTGCGGGTGGCGACGAGCACCGCCAACGCGGCCGCGGCAGACGGGAGATGGTCGCCGATCCGGGCGAGGTTGTAGAGCAGCGCGGTGTCGTACAGCACCAGCATCAGCTGGCCGTACGCCCACAGGTCGAGGGCGAAGCGGAACAGGCCGCGGGCGGGTCCGGGCTCGGGTACGGGCTTGGCCTCGGGTTCGGCTTCGGCTCCGGGCTCGGCTCCGGTTTCGCGTCGGGCCAGCCAGGCGATCAGGGGAGGGGTGAGGCAGGCCGCGAGCGTACGCAGGACGAGGTCGTCCACGGTGTACGGGTTCCGCAGGTCCCACTCCACCGCGCAGAACGCCACCGTGTACGAGGCGGCGGCCAACGGGACCAGCGGCGAGCGGGCCAGCCGGACGTACAGCGCGCGGTCCAGCCGGCGGACGACGGCGACGAACGCCAGCAGTACCAGCGGCAGTTCGAGGAACGCCTGGACCCGCAGGACGGACGGGGCGAGGAGCTCCGGGGCGGGGAAGCGGGCGGCGAGGGCGTCGAGGCGGGGCACGTCGAACCAGCCGGGCTGGAGGTAGCGGGTGATGAAGGAGACGTCGCCGTGGTGGACGCGGTTCACGTAGACCGCGACGAGCACCTGGTTGAGGTAGATCAGCGCGACGACGGCCGCCAGCACCGGCTCCGGCCCGTACGAGCGCCCGCGCCGCGCGGGCCCGGCCTCCCGCCGCAGCACCCTCGGCGCCAGGAACAGGGCGGCGGCGGCCGAGGCCACGACCGTCCCGTCCAGCAGCGGAGCGATCCCGCTCATGCGGCCAGTCGTGCCCGCGCCTCCATCAGGGCGAAGCCGAGCAGGTTCAACCCGCGCCACTCGGCGGGCTGTTGGGCCCGGATGTCGTCGGCGGCGAGCCCGATGCCCCAGATCCGGTCCACCGGGCTGGCCTCGACCAGCACCCGGTCACCCGTGCCCAGCAGGTAGCTGCGCAGCGCCTCGTCCTGCCCGAACTTCGCGACGTTGCCCGCCACCACCAGCTCGAACCGGCCGTCCACCCAGGCCTTCTCGTCGAAGTCCTTGACCAGCCGCCCCAGCTTCTTCGCCTCGGCGGGCGTGCGGGCCGCCAGCACCTGCCGCACGATCTCCTCGTCACCGAACATCCGGGCCTTGCCGGCCATCATCCAGTGCTCGGCGGAGGCGTACGCGACCCCGTCGACGGTGAACTCGCCGGGCCACCACTGGCTCAGGCACTCCTGCCGGGTCCCGCCGCCCTTGCGCTCGGTGTGCCCCCAGAACATCACCCACTTCGGCCGCACCCCGTCGGCCATCGCCACGGCCAACTCCTCGCGGCTGCGGACGGTGGACAGGTCCCCCACGTGCATCTCGCTCATATCGTCAGTCTGACATGAAGGGGTGGGTGCCGCGAACCGTTTCGCGGTGAATCACCCTCGGGGTGGTGACCCGGCGAGTCTTCCCCGGTCAGGCCTTGGCGGCCATGTCCAGGAAGCGCAGGCCGACCTCCGTCACCTCGTCCGCCGTCCATCCCAGGGCCGGTTCGCCGAGGCTGACTTCGGCCACGGCGAGGCCGGGGGCGGCGTCCTCCCAGTGGGAGACGAACCAGATGCCCTCTTCCTCGGCCAGTGCCAGGTGGGCGGCGTTGAGGGCCTCGGCCGGGTGGGGGAGCCAGAGTTGGTACTCGTGGGTGGGCGGCACCTCGGGGTAGAGGCGGGCGCCGGGGAGGGCGGCCAGGGCCGGGGTGAGGGCGGTGGCGGCGTGGTGGATGTGGGCGGGGATGCGGGGGAGGGCGGTGTCCAGGCCGTGGAGGGCGGCGAGGGCGGCCGGCCACTGCTGGGAGAGCTGGCCGCCGTAGCGGTGGCGCCAGGTGCGGGCGTAGGCGGTGAGGGCCTTGTCGCCGGCGAGGGCGGCGCCGCTGATGCCGCCGAGGTCCTTGTAGTAGGACACGTAGACGCTGTCGGCGAGGGCGGCGATCTCGTCGAGCCGCTTGTCGAAGTGGACCGTGGTGTTCCAGAGCCGGGCGCCGTCGAAGTGCACCCGGGCGCCGGTCTCGCGGGCCGCGGCGACGAGGGCGGTCAGCTCGTCCCAGGTGGGGAGGAGGTAGCCGGGGTCGCGCAGCGGGAGTTCGACGACGAGGGTGCCGAAGGGCTCGCCGACCGCGTGGAGTTCCCCGGGGGTCGGCTGGCGCTGTTCGGTGGTGGGCCAGAGGCCGCGCAGGCCGGTGAGCTGGGTGTAGGCGTGCCGCTCGTGCCGCTCGATGTGGCTGAGCGGGTGCAGCGCCACGGCCGGGTTGCCGGTGCGTTCGGCGTGGTGGCGGAGGGCGACCTGCTGGGCCATCGTCCCGGTGGGGAAGAAGACCGCGTCCTCTTTTCCGAGCAGTGCGGCGGTCCGCTCCTCCAGCTGCCGCACCGGCCCGTCGCTGCCGTAGAAGTCGGGCAGGACGTCCAGACCGTCCAGGGCGGCGAGTTGGGCGAGGCGTTCGCGGATGCTGAGGACGCGGTCGGTGGAGAGGAAGCGCTCGCAGGTCATGCGGGCCGCGCGGCGCCGGCGGAACTCACTCTGGTCGTCGGTCATCCGGCGATTGTCAGCCCGGTGGCGCGGTCAGACCAACCGCTTTTCCCACCGCAGGGCGGGGTGTCCGGGTACCCACGCCGTCTGGGTGTCCGCCGTGACGCGGAGCCGGACGGCGGTGAGGTCGGGGCGCCCGGCCTCCTGCCAGGCGGCGAGGAGCCGCTCGATCTCGTTCCAGAGGGCGGGCCGGCCGCCCTGGTGGACCGTCCAGCCGTAGGTGTCGTCCTGGACCTGGGCGGAGGCGCCGGGGACGGAGAGACAGTAGACCGATTCCAGGTCCTCGCCCGTGGTGACCCAGAACCATGCCTCGGGGAAGGCGAGTTGGACGAGAAAGGCGGGCGTCGGGTCGTTGAGGAGGGTGGGGGAGGTGTCGGTCGGACGCCCGGTGCCGTCGGCACCGGACCAGCCGGGCAGGAACGGCGGGCGGGACGGGCGCGGGACGGCGGCCCGGCCGGTGACCCGGCCCTCGGCGGTGCCGTCGGGGAGCACGGTGAGCTCGACCCGGCCGGCGCCCTCCTGCCAGGTGCCGAGGACGGCCGAGACGGTGCCGCCGGGCCTGGTCTGCCGAACCCAGCCGTAGGGGATCAGGCGGACCGGGTCGGTGGCGCGGACCCCGTCGTACGGCGGGTGGGCGGCGGCGGTCGGGGAGCCGACCTCCAGGATGTTCCGCGGGCCGTCGGGGTTCATCGTCCTCCTCGGGGTGGGGCCGGAGCGGGTCGGGGCCGCGAGGCCGTCCGCCCACGCCGGGATCGACGCGGCGGACGGCCTCCGGCTCCGGTCAGGACTAGGCGGGCAGCAGCGCGGCGATGTCCCCCAGGAGCCGGGCCGCCGGCGCCGGGTCGACCAGCCACTTCAGGTGGCTGCCGGGGAGCGTGTGGACGTCGAAGGGGTTCTCCGGGGTCAGCGCGTCGCCCTCGCGGATCATGCGGTCCTGCATGGCGAGCGGAATGCCGGCGTCCTCGGCCAGCCGGACGTACGACCTGGGGATCCGCCCCCAGGTGTCGGGCCGGGCCCGGTCGTCGGGGGTGCCGGTGTCGAGGTTCTCGTCGGGCTGGAAGGTGTTGAGGAAGAGCATGAACTCGTCGTCCGTGCCGTCGGCGAGGAAGGACGCCTTGAAGGAGGCGAGGACGCCGGGGTCGGCGGTGCGGAAGTTGATGCGCAGCAGACCGAGTTCGGCTGGGTTCCCGACCAGCGCCGCCATCAGCCCCGCGGCGTCGGCCGTGGCCATCTCGGGCTCGGCGTAGTAGGCGTTGATGTCGAGGTCGACGGGGCACCAGGCGGAGACGTAGACGATGCGGTCGACCAGGTCGGGCCGCTGGTTGGCCGCGGCGGTGGCCGTCAGGCCGCCGCGGCTGTGGGAGACGAGGACGACGGGCCCGTTCCGCTTGGCCCGCTCCAGTATCCCGATGAGGTGCGCGACGTTGTCGGCGAGTGTGACGCCCTTGATGGCCCCGGGGGCGATGGCGAGCCCTTCGAGGTCCTGCGGCGCCTGGTAGGCCCGGGGGTACGTCGCGGCGAAGCCGTGGCCGGGGAGGTCGACGGCGACGGAACGGTGTCCGAGGAGGCCGAGTTCGGCCTGGAGCGGCGCGAAGGAGAAGGAGTTCGCGAAAGCCCCGTGGACCAGGACGAAGGTGGGTTGCATCTGTCTACTGCTCACTTTCCGGTCCCCTGCGCCGCACTGGCCGGCCGCGGGGACTGCTTCGTGCGTGGCAGGCGCCGGCGGTCACCTGCGGACGCGCGAGGGCGGCGTGCGAACGGCTGCCCACGGTCCGGTGATTCACCCTACTCAGTGAATGATCATCAGCCCACCCTCCGGCGGCACGGCTTCGGTGCTCCACCGCCCACCGCTCACCCCGGGGTTACTCGGGGTGCGGGTCCGTGCCGTCCTCGGCGGGCCAGCGGCCCTCCGCGTACAGCCGGACGAGCGCGGCGTGGGAGAGCGGGCTGGTGGGGTCGGCGACGTCGCCGTTGGTGGTGTAGTCCAGGAGTACGACCTCGTCCTTCTCCCGGAGCCGCTCGACCAGGTCGGCGGCGCGGTGTTCGAGGACCCATCGGTAGGCCGGCAGGTAGATCCGGCGGCGGGCCGTCTCGTACGACAGGAGCCGGTCGCCGTGCAGGCCGGTCCGGTGGCCCTGGACGGGGCCGAAGCGGCGCACCGTCCGCTTGAGGCCCTTCATCGAGGTGACGTGCAGCTTGGCGGGGTCGACATCGGCGTCCCGGAAGACCTTGAGGGCCTGCCAGATCCCCTCCACGGACTGGCTGGTCGCGCCGTCGCCGTAGGGGACCGGGATGCCGCCGTGCGGGTAGAACGGGCTCAGCCGCACCCACGGGTCCGGCGCCCTGGAGGTGACGTCGACGATCTCCGCGCCGGGGAACGCGGCGGTCAGTGCGGCCGCCGTACGGCGACGGCCGGCGATGTGGATCGGCATGTGCGGGCTCTCCTGCTCGACGGCGCGGGCCACCGAGTGTCCCCGGTGCCACTGACATTCCTCGCCGGGGTGCGGGCGGACGGGAGCGGATCCGGCGCGGGGGGCCGGTGGTCAGGTGCGCCGGTAGTAGGCCGCGACCGGGGCCCGGGCCTCCTCGGGCAGGGCGGGGCCGTCCGTCGGCACCGCCGGCCAGGCGCCCGAGTCGGGGTTGAGCTCGACGAGTTGCTCCGTGGCGAGCGCGTACACGACCCGGCCGATGCCGGAGCGGAGGATGCCCCCTTCGCACATGCCGCAGGGCTGGCAGCTGGTGTACATCGTGGTGCGCGCGGCGGTGTCCGGGGAGAGTTCGCGGGCGGCCCAGCGGGCGAGTTTCAGTTCGGGGTGGGCCGTGATGTCGTCGTCGCGCCGGACGGTGTTGTGGGCCTCGGCGAGGACCTCGCCGTCCGGGCCGGCCAGCAGGGAGCCGTACGGGGCGTCGCCGAGGGCGACCGCGTGGGCGGCGATGGCGATGGCGCGGCGCAGCAGGGCCTCGTCGGCTTCGGTGATCACGCGGTCCTCCATTGGGTGGAGACGGTGGTGAGGGTCCGCCAGGCCTGCCGCGGACGACGGGTGTCCTCCGGATCGCCGTGGTAGGGGTCGAACACGACGGTCTCGGCCCCGAGGTCGCGCAACTGGCGCAGGTCGTCGAGGACCTGGTCGAGGGTGCCGACGCCGGCGGGCCGTTCGGGGTCGTCGACCGGCGCGGTGGTCAGCCGCAGGGCGATGCGGGGGGCGAACCCCGGCACCGGGTGCTCGGCCAGGACCGACCGCATCCGGGCGACGGGGAGCCGCAGCGGGTGCCAGGCGTCGCCGAACCGGACCGCCCGGCGCAGCGCCGCCTCGCTGTGGCCGCCGACCCACACCGGTACCGGCCGGTGGCCCGGTTCGCCCGCCCAGGTGTCCCGCAGTGTGGCCAGGTACTCGTCGGTCAGTCTGCCGCGGGCGCCGAACGGCACGCCGAGGGCCTCGAACTCCCGGCGCGCCCAGCCGATCCCCACGCCCAGGACGAACCGGCCGCCGCTGAGCCGGTCGAGGGTGCTCGCCGTCCGCGCCACCAGCAGCGGGTGCCGGTAGGGCAGGACGAGGACGGTCGTGCCCAGCCGCAGGCCGGGGGCGGTCCCGGCGAGCCAGGACAGCGTGGTGAACGGCTCGTAGAACGGCTCCGGGTACCGCTCGGCCACGTCCGGGGTCACCGCGACGTGGTCCGACACCATGAGGAGGTCGAAGCCGAGGCCCTCCGCGGTCCGGGCCCACTCGCGCAGCACGCCGGGGTCGGTCCCGGGGCCGAAGTTCGGTACGTTGAGGCCAAGTTGCATGGATCGAGGCTATCCCCGTGATCATGGCGGACGGAACGGCATCCTCCCTCTGTCACCTGCGGATCGCCGGGGATTTCCCGGTAGATTCGCGCCATGGCCGTGAATCTTGACGACACCGACTGGGCGATCATCGAGCAGCTGCAACAGGAGGCCCGCATCTCGCTCAGCGAGCTGGGGCGGCGGGTGTCCCTCAGCCCGTCGGCGACCACGGAACGGGTGCGGAACCTGGAGTCGCTGGGCGTCATCACCGGCTACCACGCGACGGTGGACCTGGCGAAGGTCGGCTACCCGGTGCTCGCCGTCGTCCGGCTGAAGTACCCGGGCAACCGGCACGAGCCGCTGCGGCGACTGCTCGCCGAGCGGCGGGAGGTCCTGGAGTGCCTGCGGACCACCGGCGACGACTGCTACACCCTCAAGGTGGCGGCGACCTCCATGGAGCACCTGGAGACCCTGGTGGACGAGCTGGCCGGCTTCGGCAGCACCACCACGAGCGTCGTCTACAGCCGGACGCTGCCGCTGCGCGGGCCCGCTCGGCCCTGATGCCGGAGGGGCGTCGGACTCAGCCCTGATGTCGGAGGGGAGTCGGACGGGAGTCGTCGGAGGGGAGTCGGGAGGGAAAGGTGCTCCCTCGATCGGGGGAGGTCGGCCGGCCGTCGCGCGGACAGACTGGCGATCGTGACCGGGGGTTTCCTACCCCCCACGATTCCACAGGAGTTGACCCGTGCGTCGTTCGCGCATCCGCCACATGGCACTCGCCCTCACGCTCTCGACCGTCGGGGCCGTCGCGGCCGTCGGGGCGTCGGCACCGTCCGCCATGGCGGCACCGGCGGCCGCGCCGGCCGCGGCTTCTTCGGACGCCGTGCAGCAGGGACTGAACGCGCTGGTGCGGACGGACGGGATACCCGCCGCGCTCGCGACCGTCCGGGACGGGCGGGGCCGGACCCGCGACTACACCGCGGGGGTGGGGGACCTGGCCACCGGCGCCAAGGTCCCCGTCGACGGGCAGGTGCGGATCGGCAGCAACACCAAGACCTTCACCGCCGTCGTCGTGCTCCAGCTGGTCGGGGAGGGGAAGGTCGACCTCGACGCCTCCGTCGACACCTACCTCCCCGGCCTGGTCCGCGGAGAGGGCATCGACGGGCACGGCATCACCGTCCGGCAGCTGCTCCAGCACACCAGCGGACTGCCCGACTACGAGGGGCTGCTGGAGGAAACCGCCCTGCGGACCCGGTACTTCGAGCCCCGGGAGCTGCTGGACATGGCCCTCGGGCAGAAGCCCGCCTTCGCGCCCGGGGAGAAGTTCGGCTACAGCAGCACCAACTACGTGCTGGCCGGCCTGATCGTCCAGCGGGTGACCGGACGGCCGATCGCCGAGGAGATCGACCGGCGGATCATCCGGCGCGTCGGGCTGCGGCACACCTACTTCCCGGCCGTGGGCGACCGGACGATCCGGGAGGCCCACCCCAAGGGCTACCGCAGGGATTCCGCCGACGCGCCGCTGACCGACTTCACGGAGCTGGACCCGTCGGCGGCCTGGGCGGCCGGGCAGATGATCTCCACCAACTCGGACCTCAACCGCTTCTTCACCGAACTGCTGGTCCCGGACCGCCTGCTGCCCGCGGCCCAACTCGCCCAGATGCGTACCACCGTCCCGGTCGGCGACGGCATGGCCGCCGGACTGGGCATCTTCAGCCGGACGCTCACCTGCGGCGGGGTCTACTGGGGGCACGGCGGCGACATCCCGGGCTACGAGACCCGGGGCGGCGCCACCGACGACGGCCGTGCCGTGAACATCGCGATGACCACCATCCCGGCCGACTACGCCGTCACCCGGCACCTCGAAGGCGTCGTCGACGCCGCCCTGTGCCGCTGAGGTGGTGACCGGGCCGTGAGCGGTCAGGAGCGGTGGTGGTTCCCCTCGTCGCCGATCACACCGTTCCCGTGGTGGACGGACACGCTGGAGTACGTCGCCCGCATGCGCGTGGCGTGAGCCGTCCGGTGCTGTTCGATCAGCATTCCCTCGGCGTTGTCGGACTGGTGCCGCCGCGCGCGTTCCCGGAGTACCAGGAAGGCCGTGGCACCGACGATGGCGCCGACGAGCGCGACCAGGAACACCGTGACGAAGACCATACCGTCACCTTCCCCCCGTTCGAATGCGTCCAACCTTTATCTCACGGGCGTAGGGCGGTCGCACCCGAGTCGTCGGAACAGTCGGAACAGTCGGGTGGTCGGGACGGCAGACCGTCGCGACGGCCGACTGTTCCGGCGACCGTACGGGGCGTCAGGGGCGGGCCTGTTCGGCGTTCGCGCGCTCCGTGACCAGCGCCAGGACGCGGCCCGCGATGGCGAGGTCCTCGGCCGGGATGCCGGCGTACAGGCGGGCGGTGATCCCGGCGGCCTCGGTGGTGGTGCGCTCGTAGAGTTCGCGGCCGGCCGCTGTGAGGTGCAGCCGGGACGCCTCCGCCGGGTCCTGCGAGAGCAGCCCGGCGGAGGTCAGTTCCCCGATCACGCCGTGGACGACCGACTCCTCGGCCTTCAGCGAGCCGGTGACGTCGCGGACGAGCGCGTCCCGGGCGATGGAGCCGCCCGCGACCGCGACGACCCGGAGCGTCACGCTCTGGTGGAAGGTCGCTCCGTGGCGGTCCAGCACGCCCTCCAGGAGGGCGCGCGCCGCGTAGTGGGCCAGGGCGATGACCCGGCCGTTGACGGCGGTGGGGGCGGTGGGGGCGGTGGGGGCGGTGGGGGCCGTGGCCGGTGCGGCGTTGGCCGTGGTGGCGGTGTTGGTGGCGGTGTCGGGCGCGGCGGCGGTGGTCATGACGGCTCCTCGGCGTTCTCGACGGTCTCGGCGTGCGGCGGATCCAGAGGTGCGTCGAGCAGGGCGGCCAGTTCGCGGGTGAACTCCCGGGCGCGGGGGCTGTCCTGGCCGCCGAGTGGCGCCAGCAGCTGGTCCAGGAGGCCCTGGACCACCGTGATCGCGCGGCGGGTGACGTCGCCGCCCTGCTCGGTGAGCGACAGCTGCATGGCGCGCGGGTCGTCCGGGTCCCGGGTGCGGGCCACCAGCCCGGCGGCCTCCAGGGCGCGGGCGAGCTTGGAGACGTAGAGCGCTTCGAGGCCCGTGTGGTCGGCGAGGCGGCGCTGGCTGGGGCGCAGCCCGGAGCGCGACATGCCGTACAGGGAGGCCAGCACCGCGTACTGGGCGTGCGTCAGACCCAGCGGTGCGACCGCCCGGTCGACCGCCACCCGCCACTTCATCGACAGGCGCCAGACCAGGAATCCTGCGGTGGCGCCCTCAGCTGTTGAACTCACGGCAGATACAGTACATAGCTGCTATGTCCATGGCTACTATTTTCAGGGCCGGGGAATGGGGCTCGGGGTGCCGGGCGGAGCGCCTCGGGCATGACTTTCGACAGATCCGGTGCGGCGGCGGCCCTCGTAGGGTCGTGGGCATGCGGATGAGTGGGGCGGCGCTGCCCGTGGTGGCGTCGGTGTGTATCGGGCTCGGTGTCACGAGCCTCTGGTGGGCGCTGCCGGCGATCGGGTTCTCCTTCCTGGCCGGGCTGCGGATGCAACGGGTGCGGCCGGCGGCAGTGGTGTTCGCCGTGCTGGTCGCGGCCGGGGTGCTGGTGGTCGGGGCGGTGCCCTCCTGGATCGTCCTGGGGCTGCGGTTCGTCGCGCTCGCCGTGAGCACCGGGATGGGCCCCTGGCTGCTGGGCCGGTTCTGGCGGCAGTCGCAGGAACTCGTGCGCGCCGGGTGGGAGCGGGCCGAGCGGCTGGAGCGCGAGCAGCAACTCGTCGCCGAGCAGGCCCGACTGCGCGAACGGGCCCGGATCGCCCAGGACATGCACGACGCCCTCGGCCACGACCTCAGCCTGATCGCCCTGCGCGCCGGGGCCCTCAAGCTCGCCCCCGACCTGGCCCCGCCCCACCGGGAGGCCGTCCAGGAGATCCGGGCGGGCGCGGCCGCCGCCGTCGACCGGCTCGGCGAGGTGATCGGCATCCTGTGCGACGGGGACGAGAGCGGTGGCGCCGCCCGCGCGGCCCACGGACCGGCCGACTCGGACATCCCGCACCTGGTCGCCGAGGCGGCCGCCGCCGGCCTGGACGTCCGCTCGGAGATCACCGGTGAGCCGGACGGGCTCCCGCGCGCCACCGAGCACGCCGCGTACCGGGTGGTGCAGGAGGCGCTGACCAACGCCGCCAAGCACGCACCACGAGCGGCCGTCACCGTGGAGGTGGCGTACTCGGCCGACGGCGCCCGCCTCCGGGTGGTCAACGGCCCCGGGCCTGTGCCCGCGCCCATGCCTGCATCTGCGCCCATGCCCGCACCTGCGCCCGCGTTCACCGTCGCCCGGGCGACGGGCTCGGCACCTGCGTCAACCCCGCGCGGCGCAACGCCCACCGGAACGTTCACCGGAGCGTTCGTCGGCACGTCCGCCGCACCCGCGGGAAGGTCCGCCTCGACGCCTGCCGTGCCGCCCACCGGTGGCCGCGGCCTGGTCGGGCTGGCCGAGCGGGTCCGGCTCGCGGGCGGCACCTTCGCCCACGGCGCCCGCCCGGACGGCGGGTTCGAGGTCGAGGCCACTCTGCCGCGCCGCGCCGCCGGGCCCGTCCCGCTGCCGCCCGCCGCCCCGTCGTCGCCGGTGCGCGAGCTGCGACGGGCGCGGCGCAGGGTGGGCCGTACGCTGGCCGCCGTGGTGCTCGTCCCGCTGGGGACGGCCGTACTGCTGACCGTGGCGCTGCGAGTATGGACGCTCTACGTGGTCAGCCTGTCGGTGCTGGAGCCGGAGGTCTACGCCGCCCTCCAGATGGGGCAGGACCAGGCCTCCGTCGAGCGTCTGCTGCCGGGCCACCGGCTGCCGTACCGCCCGCCGAGCGGGCCGGCGACGCCCGCGCCGCCGCCGGGGGAAGGGGTCTCGTGCGTGTACTACGCCATCACCGCCCAGCTGTTCGTGGACCGGGCCGGCGATGCCTACCGGCTCTGCTTCCAGGACTCCCGGCTGGTCTCGCGGGACGTGCTCGTCTCCTGAAGCCCTGTCTTCCGGCCTTCCACCTCCCGCGCTCCCGCCGCAACTCCCTTTCCCCACCACCTCCGTACCGAGCGACCGACAGGAGCCACCGATGACCACCGCACCGATCCGGGTGCTGCTCGCCGACGACGAGCCCATGATCCGCGCGGGACTGCGCGCGGTGCTCGCCACCGACCCGGGCATCGAGATCGTCGCCGAGACCGGGGACGGCCGGGAGGCCGTCGAACTGGTCCGGCGCCACCGGCCGGACGTCGCCGTACTGGACATCCGGATGCCCGGGACGGACGGCATCACGGCCGCCGCCGAGATCCGCCGGAACGGCCTGGCCACCGGAGTACTCATGCTGACCACCTTCGGTGAGGACGACTACATCCTGCGCGCGCTCAGCGGCGGCGCGAACGGCTTCCTGATCAAGTCCGGCGAGCCCGAGGAACTGCTCGCCGGGGTGCACGCGGTGGCCGGAGGGGCGGCCTACCTCTCACCCAAAGTGGCCGCCCGGGTGGTCGCCCACCTGGCCGCCACCGGGGCCGGCGGCCCCGCCGACCGGCGTGCCGGCGCCCGGGAGCAGGTGGCCGCCCTGACCACCCGGGAACGGGACGTGCTGACGCTGATCGCCGCCGGGCTGTCCAACGGTCAGATCGCCCGTCGGCTGGGGGTGGTGGAAGGCACCGTGAAGGCCCATGTGAGCTCCATCCTGGCCCGGTTGGGCGTGGCCAACCGGGCGGCCGCCGCCGTCCTCGCGCACGAGGCCGGACTGACCCTCGGCGCGACCTGCGCGGGCGGTCCACGGGACTGAGGCCGCCGCGCCCGGGGCGGTGCCGGAGCCGGAGCCGGAACCCGCGCCTGAGCTGGAGCCTGAGCCCGAGCCCGGGGCCGACGGTATCGGCGGTGCCGACAGCAGCCGCCCAAGGACCGGCACCCCGGCCAGGGCCGTCATGGCGGTGGTGGCCGCCGGCCGCAGGGCGAGGACCGCCGCCGCCGTGACCGTGCCGCCGAGCGCGGCACCGGCGATCACGTCATGCGGGTAGTGCACCCCGGCCGCCACCCTCAGCGCTGCCGTGGCGCCGCCGACGGGTATGACCAGCAGCGCCCAGCGCGGGCGCAGCAGCACCAGCCCCGTGGCCAGCGCGACCGCCAGGGTGGCGTGGTTGCTGGGGAAGGACCAGTCGCCCGGCGGCGGACACGCGGCGACCGCCGTGCCCGGCAGCCCGGTGAGCGCCCGGCAGGGCCGCTCCTCGTCGAGGACCACCTTCAGCACCTCGCTCGCCCCGTAGGCCAGCACCGTGCCCAGCCCGACCAGCGCCACCCCCGCGACCACCCCGGCGGCCCGCCGGGCCCGGGCCGTCCACCAGCAGAACACCAGCAGGAGACCCAGCACCAGCAGCCCGACCTCGGTGGCCGGCTCCAGCAGCGAGGCCACCGCGTGCGGGGCCTCGCCGACGGCCTCCGCCACCCGCCGGTAGCCGCCGGCCGACCACCCGGCCGACACCCGCACCGGCCCCGCCCCGCCACCCCGCTCCGGCGCCAGCCACGCCACCACCCCGGCCCCCGCGCAGAGCAGGGCCACGGCGAGGACGGGCCTGGGCCTCACCCTGGGCTTGGCCCTGGGCCTGGCGGTGGCCCTGGCGGCGCCGGTCTGCCTCGAATTCCTGTCCGTGTACGTCATGGTCCGGACGGTAGAGGCCGAGACCCCCTTGGCACCCGACCCGAAAGTCAAGCAATGCCCCTGACGATGGTCAGGGTTGACATCACGTCACAGCGACCGGCCACGTACCCTGCGCCCATGCCGGATCCCTCCCCGCTCGCCGTCCCCACCCGCTTCGACGGAGCCCCCGACCGTGTCGCGCTCGTCGTCCCGGGCATCGGGTACACGCCCGCCAGGCCCCTCCTCCACTTCGCCCGCTCGGTGCTCCTCCGGCACGGCTGGACGGTCCAGGAGCTGTGGTGGCAACTCCCGGACGAGTTCCGGGCGTTCGAGCCGAAGGACCGGACCGCCTGGGTCGAGCGGCAGGTCGCCGAGGCCGTCGACGCCGAGCGCGGCGCCTGCCGCCTGCTCGTCGGCAAGTCCCTGGCCTCCTTCGCCTGCGGCGTCGCCGCCGACCGCGGCCTCGCCGCAGCCTGGCTGACCCCCGTCCTGACCTCCGAGCCGGTCGCCCGCGCCCTCGCCCGCGCCGAAGCCCCGACCCTCCTCGTCGGCGGCGGCGCCGACAAGCTGTGGGACCGCCGGACCGCCGAATCGACCGGACACGAGGTCCTCGAAGTACCCGCCGCCGACCACGGTCTGGAGCTGCCGGACGACCCCCTGGGCTCGATCGACGTCCTGCGGCAGGTCACCTCCCGCCTGGACCGCTTCGTCGCCTCCCTGGCGACGAGGGAGTAGGGACGGAAGCCCTGCGGGGCAGAGACCGCCGTGGCCGGGCCGAGCCGCTGCTACCGGTGCGGCCGCACCGGCTTCGCAAGCCAGGCCGTCGGCCGCCGGGCGACCGGGGCTGTCCGCAGGGGAGCCTGTTCGTGTCGCATGCCTGGATCCAAGGGGATTGGCCGCCGCGGGAGCCCGGCTTCGGCTCGGGCATGGCCTGCCGGCGCCGACCGCGGGGACCGGCACCAGGCCAGGGAGCGGCCGCGCCCGGCCGCTTGAAGCATCACGTGGTCACCGCCGGCCGGGGCACACCGCCGGCCACCGCCACGACGTCACCCGGCTGCTGCTGCCGCCACTGCCGCACGCGATTCCGCGCATCCGTGGGAAGACGGTCGGCCGCGCCAACGGCCGCGGCGGTTGTTCCCCGACCGCGGCTACGACGTCGACAGGTATCACTGCCTGGTTTCGTGGAAGCGCGGCAGCGAGCCGGTCACCGCCCGCCGGTGCCACCGTCCGGCGCCGACGTGGCCAAGGGCGCCCGGGCGCCCGCTTACCGGGAGTCGGTCGGCCGTCCGGGCGCGACCACTGGCAGGTCTCGCTCCTCGGCTGCGTCGGCCAGGCGCTTGTCGTAGGTGATGAAGGCGGTGAGCGCGTGCTCGAGGTGCTCGGCAGTGGCGAGGTGGATGGCGTCGAGGGTGCGGAGGTGTCGGGTGGGGGACTGGCAGGCGGCCCTGAGGACGGGTTCGGAGAGCCGGACGCGGAGAAGCCGGTCGAACAGGTCCACCGACGCGTCCAGCAACTCCTGTGGTGCGCCGACCCGGATCAGCGCGCGCGGCACCTCGACCTGGGCCAGCGCGCTGGTCGCGTGGCCCTCGGAGCCGTGCGAGGAGAGGAACGTGCGCAGTGCGGTGGATTCGTCCTCAGGCACCAGAAGTTTGAGGATCGCGCGTGAGTCGAGGTAGATCAATGGCCTTCCTCCTCCCGCATGGCGTGCAGGGCGTCGGCGGCCGACGCGAGCCCGGCGCCGGATTCGGGCAACGTCCAGTCGGCCAGGCCACGCGCGGTGGCGGCGTTCTCGGGGGCGATCGTGCCGTCTCGAACGAGGTCCTCCAGCACCCGCTGTTCCGGGTCGGGCGGCGCGAGGACGGCGATCAGCCGCCCGTTGCGGGTGATCTCCACGCGTTCGCCGGCCGCGACCCGGTCGATCAACTCGCTGGCGTGCTGCTGGAGCTGTCGGATGCGGACTCTGGCTGTCATACGACTCACGGTAGAGCCAGGCGTGCGGCGATTACGAGGAATGTGCGTCGACTTCACACGAACGAGTGCCGCCATGCCCCGGGAACCCGTGCCGGCGCCCGCCGATGGTGGTGGTGAGGGCGGCGGCCAGCAGGACGAGGGCGGACCAGGGCAGGGCGGTCGGCCCGGCGTGGTCGAGGAGGAGGCCGCCGGCCAGGCCGCCGATGGCGATGCCGAGGTTCCAGCAGGTGACGAGCAGCGACTGGGCGATGTCCCCGGCCAGGCCGGCCGCGTCGGCGACGGCGGTCTGGAGGAGGGTGGCGGCGCCGCCGAAGCCGAGGCCCCAGAGCGCGGCGGCGGCGTAGGCGGGCCGGCCGGTCGAACCGAGCAGGGCGGCGGCGAGGAGCAGGGCCGCGGCCGCGAGGAGGACGGAGGCGGCGATGGTCAGGGGGCGCAGGTACCGGTCGATGAGGGCGCCGGTGCCGAGGATGCTCACCAGCGAGGACAGTCCGATGACGAGCAGGACGGTGTCCGTCCGGCCGTCGAGCCCCAGCGGCGCGAGCAGGGCGGCGACGTACGTGTAGAGGACGTTGTGGGCGAGCACGAAGGTCGCGGTGACGGCCAGGACGGTGGCCACGCCCGGCGTCCGCAGCACCCGTCGGACGGGGACGCGGGCCTGGTCGGCGCGGCCGGGCAGTGGCGGGAGCGCGAGCAGCATCCAGCCGGTCAGTGCCACGGCGATCACGCTCATCAGCCCGAAGGTGACCCGCCAGCCCACCAGGCCGGCGAGCAGGGTGCCGGCGGGCACGCCCACCGACAGGGCGACGGTCGAGCCGGCCATGGCGACGGCCATCGCCCGTCCGCGCTGTTCCGGCGCGACGATGCCGCGGGCGTACCCGGCCAGTAGTGCCCAGAGCAGTCCCGCGACCAGGCCGGCCGCGAACCGGGCGGCCATGGTGAGCGGGTAGTCGGGTGAGACGGCGGTGACGGCGTTGGCCGCGGCGAAGCCGCCGACGGCGACCAGCAGCAGGCGCTTGCGTGGCAGGCGGCCGGTGACGGCGGTCAGCGGGATGGCGGCCGCGATGGAGCCGACGGCGTAGAGGGTGACGGACTGCCCGGCAGCGGACTGGCCGACGCCGAGGTCGGCGCTCATCGCGGGCAGTACTCCGGCGGGCAGGGCCTCGGTCATGATCGTGACGAATCCGGCGGTGCTCATGGCCAGCAGTGCGGGCCAGGGGAGCCTCGGTACGGGGGCCACCGGCTGTGCGGGGGTGCGGAGTTCGGGAGTGGGCATGGGCCCGATCGTCTATCGTTGACATTCGTGTCAAGGTCCAGCCGGGATGGCGCCGGCCCGGGGTGAGGGTGGTCACACATGCGCATCGGCGAGCTCGCCCGGCGGGCGGAGACCACTCCGCGCCTGCTGCGCTACTACGAGCAGCAGGGGCTGATCACACCGCGCCGTGAGGCGAACGGCTACCGCGCGTACGACGAGTACCTCGTGGACCGGGTGCTGCAGATCCGCGGGCTGCTGGACGCGGGGCTGCCGACCCGGATCATCAAGCAGATCTTGCCCTGCCTGGACGCCCCACGGACGATCCACTTCGCCGACGCCACACCGGAGATGCTCGCCACCCTGGAGTCCGAGACGGACCGGATGACCCGCCGGATCCTGTGCCTGACACGCAACCGGGACGCCATCCGGGAGTACCTGGACGTGGTCAAGGGCCTCTCCTGATCCACCACCCGGACTCGACGGCTTGACCTTGCCACGGGTGTCAGGGTTGGACGCTGCCGTCATGACCGACACGACCGACCTGAACGACGCCGTCGCCGCGACCGACACGACCGTCGCGACCGCTCCCGCGATCCACCACACCGCCTTCGGCGACGGCACCCCGATCGTCCTGATCCACGGCTACACCGTCGACCACCGCGTCCTGCTCCCGCTCGAACCCGCCTTCGCCGACCGCCCCGGCTGGCGGCGCCTCTACCTCGACCTCCCTGGCCATGGCGCCAGCCCCCGGCTGTCGGGCCCGACCTCGGCGGCCGCCCTGGCCGAGGCGCTCTCCGGGTGGATCGAGGCCCAGGTCGGCAGGCGGCCCTTCGCCGTGGTCGGGCAGTCCTTCGGCGGCCAGCTGGCCCGGGCGGTGACCGCGCGCTTCGGCGAGCAGGTGCTGGGCTCGGCGCTGCTGGTGCCGGTGGTGCGCTGGGGTGCCGACCGCGACCTGCCGGAGGAGTCCGTGGTCGAACGCGACGAGGACCTCCTCGCCCGTCTCCCGGCGGCCGACCGCGACCTGTTCCGGCACGTCATGGCCCGCCACACCGGCCCGAGTTGGGAGCTGTTCCAGCGGTACGTCCGGCCCGGCTGGGAGGCGCACGACCGGGCGGCCGCCGCCGAGCTCGAAGCCGACTTCCTGCTGCCGCACTGGCCCGAGCACCGGGCCGCGCGGCACCGCGGCCGCCACCTGCTGGTCACCACCCGGCAGGACGCCCTGGTCGGCTGGCGCGACCAGCTCGCCCTGCTCGACCACTACCCCCGGATGGCCGCCGCCGTCCTCGACGGCGTCGGCCACAACCCCCAGGTCGAGGCCGCCGATACCGTCCGCACCTTGGTCGGCCGCTGGCTCGACGCGCTCCCGCGCTGAGGGCCGGCGCCGGGAACGCCGACGGCCCTGGGAACGCTGACGGCCCCGCGACCGGTCGTACCGGTCGCGAGGCCGTCCACCGCCGCAGGAGTCCGGAGCTCGGAACCCGTGAACCGGCCCCCGGAGCCCCCGGAGCCACGGCTCAGCCGATGGAGCGGGGCAGGCGGGTGGTCAGGTACAGGATGGTGAAGGACCCGAGGAGCTGGATGCCCAGGCAGAGGGCGAGCGCGCGGTCCATGCCGAGGACGGGGGAGAGGGAGAGGTAAAGGGTGCCGAGGGTGGCGACGCCGAGCGCGAGGCTGGACTGCTGGCCGGTGGCGAGGACGCCGCTGCCGACGCCGGCCCGGGCGGCGGGCACCTTGGCGAGGACGACCCGGAACAGCGGGGTGCCGATCAGGCCCTGCCCGATGCCGGCGAGGGCGACGCCCGGGGCCATCCGCAGCGGGGAGAAGTGCGACCAGTCGGCCAGGACGGTCAGGGCGAGGGTGGCGAGGCCGGCGGCCTGGACGACGGCGCCCGCGCTGAGCACCCGGCTGCCCCAGCGGCCGATCAGCCGCGGGCCGGCGAGCGAGGCGGAGAAGTAGCCGACGGCCATCGGGACGAGCGCCCAGCCGGCCGCGACCGGGCCGAGCCTGAGGCCCTGCTGGAGGGCGACCGCGATGACGAACATGAAGCCGCCGAAGCCCGCGAAGTAGGGGAGCGCGATGCCGAGGCCGCGCCGCATCTCCGGGATGCGCAGCAGGGACGGCGGCACCAGCGGGGTGTCCCCGCGCCGCTCGGCGCGCCGCTCGACGACACCGAAGGCGACGGCGAAGACGGGGAACAGCGCCAGCAGCACCCAGGACCAGAGCGGCCAGCCGGCGGCCCGGCCCTCCATCAGCGGGACGAGCAGGGAGAGCAGCGTGGCGGTGAGCAGGACGGTGCCGGGGACGTCGACCCGGGCGGCCGTGGTGGACCGGCTCTCCGGGACGTAGCGGACCGCGAGCACCACGGCGAGCAGCGCGAACGGCACGTTCAGCAGGAACACCGAGCGCCAGCCGGTGCCGAACAGGTCGGCGGCGACCAGCATCCCGCCGAGCACCTGCCCGATCACCACCGAGATCCCGCCGACGGCGCCGTAGACGCTGAGCGCGCGGCCGCGCCGGGCGCCCTCGGTGGCGGCGGTGATGGTGCCGAGCACCTGCGGGATCAGCAGTGCGGCCGAGGCGCCCTGGGCGGCCCGGGCGGCGACCAGGGACCACGCGCCGGGGGCGAGGCCGCAGGCCAGCGAGGTGAGGGCGAAGGCGACGGCGCCGATGACGAAGAGCCGGCGGCGGCCGTAGCTGTCGCCGAGGCGTCCGCCGAGGACGAGCAGGACGGCGAAGGCGATGCCGTAGCCGGCGGCGACCAGTTCCAGGACGGCGGGTCCGGCGGCCAGGTCGTGGTCGATGGTGGGCAGGGCGACGTTGACGATGAAGAAGTCGAGCATCGGCAGGAAGGCGCCGAGCAGGACGGTGACCAGTCCGGCGGTGCCGAGGGTGGCGGCGGGACCGGTGGAGCCGGTGGCGGGACCGGTAGGACCGGTGGAGCCGGCCGGCCCGGTGCCGGAGGTACGGGCGGCCGCGCTGCCCGGGGTGGTGGCGGCGCGGCTCGATGCGGGGGCGACGGTGAGTGGTTGGGTCACGGGTCCTACGATCCGCCGCGCCGTACCCTGGTACCAGAGTGTGGTTATCCAGGTATAAGAAGTACCTGGCAACAGGCTTACGGCTGGCGCATGCTGGGGAGCATGAGCCTGATGACCCCCGCCGCGCAAGACGCCGCGCACAGCGCCGCACAGCGCCGGAGCGCCCCCGGCGAAGCCCGTCGGCACGAGCTGGCCGCGTTCCTGCGCAGCCGCCGCGAGCGCCTCGGGCCCGAGCAGGTGGGCCTGCCGATGACCGGCCGCCGCCGGACACCGGGGCTGCGCCGGGAGGAGGTCGCCCAGCTCGCCGCGGTCGGGGTGACCTGGTACACGTGGCTGGAGCAGGCGCGGGACATCCAGGTGTCCGCCCAGGTGCTGGACGCGGTGGCCCGGGCGCTGCTGCTGGACCCGAGTGAGCGCGCCCACCTGTTCACCCTGGCCGGCACGGACGACCCGGCGCCGGTGAAGGAGTGCCCCTCGGTGACCCCGAGCGTGCGGCTGCTGCTGGAGCGGCTGGCGCCGTACCCCGCCGTGGTGCTCAACTCCCGCTACCAGGTGCTGGCGTACAACGCCCAGTACACCGCGGTCGTCGGCGACCTCGACCGGATGGCTCCCGAGGACCGGAACCTGATGTGGATGGCGTTCACGCCCTCGCAGTTCCGCGAGGTGCTGATCGACTACCGCACCGAGCGCCTCGGCATGGTGGCCCGGTTCCGCTCGGCGATGGCCGACCACAGCTCGGAGCCGGCCTGGAAGGCGCTGCTGGCCCGGCTGCTCAAGGCCTCGCCGGACTTCGCGGAGGTCTGGCAGCGGCACGACGTGATGCGGCCGGGCAACGGGATCAAGCGCTTCCAGGTGCCGGACGTCGGGCTGCTGCGCTGCGAGTACACCAACTTCTGGCTCAGCCCGCAGTTGGGGACACGGATGATCACGTACACCCCGCTGGACGACGAGACCCGCGCGCTGATGGACCGCCTGCCCACCGGGGCCTAGGGAGTTCCTCGGGCTCGCGTCGGCCGGGCGGCGTCGACGTGCCTCAGCCCCGTACCGCCGCGTCCCGCCCGAGCCGCAGGCACACCACGGCGAGCGGCAGTTCTATGCAGGAGGCCATGACCAGCGCGGCGAGCACCGCGTGGCCCGGCCCGGCGCAGGCGATGTCGGCCAGCGCGTCCCCGGTGAGCAGCAGGGCCACCGCCGCGCCCGCCCACAGCGCGGCGGGGCTGCGGCGGCGCAGCAGCGCGTCCAGCGAGAGCAGGGCGGCGAACTCGGTGAGGTCGAGCACGACCCACGGGGTCTCGTGGCAGACGGCGAGGACCGCCAGCCAGGGCAGCAGCGCGACCGCGGCCAGGACCGGGACCTGGGCGAAGCGCGCGGGCAGGACGGACGAACGGGCGGGGCCGAGGGCAAGGGCGAAGGTGCCGCTCACGCCGCACCCCGGCCGCGCTCCCGGACCCGCTCCAGCGGCAGCCGCTCGGCGGCCCCGCCCGCCGTGTGCTCGACCCGCACCGCGTCGAACGGCCCCTCGGCCCAGGCGACCCAGAACCGGTCGGCCACCGTGACCGCCTCGGCCGTCGAGCACACCCGGCGGAACGGCCGCCGCCCGATGAACACCACCGCGGGCGCCGTGCCGTCGGCCGCCAGCCGGCCCCAGGCCAGCACGTGCCGGCTCCGCCCGGCGGAGGGGCAGTGCCGGGCCCCGCGCAGCAGGTGCGGGGTGAGCCGGGCGGCGACCAGGACGTCGGCCAACTCCCCGTACTGGTACAGCTCCAGCGCGGCGCGGCCGCGGCCGGACGCGACGCAGCGGACCGACCAGGGGCCGGCCCCGGCGGGCAGCGCGCCCTCCGGCAGCTCCCCTTCCTGCAGCGTCTCCTCCGGCAGGGCTCCTGCCGGCAGCGCCCGCTCCGGCAGCGCCTCCTGGGCCGCCGCCGCTCCGGCGGCACTCCCGGGGCCGGGCCGCCCGTGCGGCGGAGTGGCGGAGTGCGGTGCAGTGCTCGTCATGCCCTCAAGCCTTCCGCCCGGACCCCCCTCCTGTCGGTGGTGCTCCACACCGAATCGGGGGTGTAGCTAGCTACACCCCCATCGGGAACCCCCCTTCATGGCGGCTCGTGATCACCGGGCCCTACGCTGTCGGCCATGCCCTCCACCACGTTGCGCCGAGCGTTCGTCAGGAGCCTCCGGCGCCCCCCGTGGTCGCCCGAGGTCTGGCGGGACGTCCGCTTCACCGCCGCCGGGATACCCGTGGCGCTGCCGGTCTGGCTGGCCGTCACCGAGTCGAAGCTGCTCTTCCCGGTGCTCGCCGCCGTCCTGCTCTGCACCCACCCGCTGACCGCCGTCCAACGCGGCCGGCTGCGCGCCCTGTACGGGGTGGAGGTGCCGCGGCTGCGCCCGCCGACGGGGCGCCGGGTCTGGCTGCTCGGGGTGACCTGGCGCCAGGTCCTCCACCACCTGGTGGCCGGCCCGCTGCTGGCGGCGGGCGCCCTGGTGGTGCTGTACGCCTGGGCGGCCGCCGTGGTGCTGGCCACCGTGTACGGCTGGATCTGGCTGCTGCCCGCCGGCACCGCGCTGCGCACCGGCCTCGCCGGGGAGGACGTCCTGCTCACCCTCGGCGGGGTGCTGCTGCTGGCGGTGCTCCCGCTGTCGGGCACCCAGCTGGCCCGGCTGGAGGTGTGGGTGGCCCGGCGGCTGCTCGGCCCGGACCGGGCGGAGGCGCTGGAGCGGCGGGTCGAGGAGATCGCCGAGAGCCGGGCCGGCCTGGTCGACGCGGTGGACGCCGAGCGCCGCCGGATCGAGCGCGACCTGCACGACGGCGCCCAGCAGCGGCTCACCTCCCTCGCGATGAACCTGGGCCTGGCCCGGCGCACCCTCAAGGACGTGCCGCCCGAGGTGATGCAGGTGATCATCGACGCGCACGAGGAGGCCCAGGCGGCCATCGACGAGCTGCGCGACCTGGTCCGCGGCCTGCACCCCGCCGTCCTGGAGGACCGCGGCCTGGACGCGGCGCTGTCCGGCATCGCCGCTCGCGCCCCGCTGCCGGTGCGCCTGGACGTCGACCTCTCCGAGCAGATCGCCCCGACCGTCGAGGCGGTCGCCTACTTCACCGTCTCCGAGGCGCTCACCAACGTGGCCAAGCACGCCAGGGCCCGCCGGGTCGACCTCTCGGTGCGGACGACCGGCGGCCGGCTGCGCCTGGTCATCAGCGACGACGGCGTGGGCGGCGCGGACGCCTCGCGCGGCACCGGGCTCACCGGTCTGCGCAAGCGCGCCGCCTCGGTCGACGGCACGATGTCCGTTCTCAGCCCCCTCGGGGGCCCCACCACCATCACCGTGGAGTTGCCGTGCGCGCTGTGATCGCCGAGGACTCGGTCCTGCTGAGGGTCGGCCTGGTCAAGGTCCTGGAGGCGGTGGGCTTCGAGGTCGTGGCCGCCGTCGGGGACGCCACCGAACTGCTGGCCGCCGTCGAGGAGCACCGCCCGAAGGTGGTGGTGGCCGACGTCCGGATGCCCCCGGGCTTCAGCGACGAGGGGGTGAAGGCGGCGATGGTGATCCGCCGGCAGTGGCCGGACACCGCCGTCCTGCTGCTCTCCCAGTACGTGGAGGAGCGCTACGCCGCGGACCTGCTGGCGACCAACACCAGCGGCGTCGGCTACCTGCTCAAGCAGCGGGTCGCCAACGTCGACGACTTCGTGGACGCGCTCCAGCGGGTCGCCGAGGGCGGCACCGCGCTGGACCCGGAGGTGGTCGCCCAGCTGCTGGTGCGCCGCCGGCACCGGGACCCGGTGGAGAAGCTGACCCCGCGCGAGCGCGACGTGCTCGCACTGATGGCGGAGGGCCGCTCCAACGCGGCGATCGCCGGCTCGCTGGTGGTCAGCGACAGCGCGGTGGCCAAGCACATCAACTCGATCTTCACCAAGCTCGAACTGCCGCAGGCCGAGGACAGCCACCGCCGGGTGATGGCGGTGCTGCGCTTCCTGGAGGTCGGGTAGCGGTGAAGGGGGTGAAGGGCTGGCGGGCCACCGGGACGCTCGTGATCGTCCTGGTCATGATCGGTGCCGGACTGCAGACCTGGTCGATGGCGGTGCAGCAGCGCACCAGCAGCAGTCGGCCGTACGACGAGGAGATCCACCGGGTCCAGCTGGAGACCGGCCCCGCGTCGGTCCGGGTGCGGGCCGGACGGGAGGGCCACGTGGTGGTCCGGCAGAGCCTGGACTGGCTGGTGCGCAAGCCGGTGGTGTCCGCCGTCTTCGACAAGGGCGTGCTCACGGTCGGGATGCACTGCCGGCTGATCCTGCCGTTCGTGGACCTCGGCTGCGGTGCCGAGATCGAGCTGGAGGTGCCGGCCGCGACCGAGGTGTCCGGCTCGGTGACCTCCGGCTCCGTCCAGGTGGAGGGCCTGAGCGGGGACGTGAGGCTGGACCTGACCTCCGGCCAGCTGCTGCTGTCCGACACCTCCGGGAACGTGACCGTGCACGCCACCTCCGGTCTGGTGCAGGGCACCAACCTGAGCGCCCCGCGGTTGACGGCGCAGCTCACCTCGGGCTCGGTGCAGCTGAGCTTCGCGAGGGCTCCGCGCGAGGTGGACGCCACGGCCACCTCCGGCTCGGTGGAGATGAGCCTGCCGAAGGACAGTCGCTACGCCGTCTCCAGCGAGGTCGGCAGCGGCAACGGCCGGATCGACCCGGGGCTGGCGGACTCGGCGAGCCCGAACCGGGTGCACGCCGCGGTCACCTCCGGGTCGATCTCCATCGCTCCGGCGCCGGCCTCGTCGGCGCCCACCGCCCCGGCGGCTCCGTCGGCCTCGCCGGCCCCGTAGCGGAGGCGGCCCGTTCCGGAGGCGTCCGGTGGCGGAGGCGGCCGGTAAGGGAGGCATCCGGTGGCCGAGGCGCCCCGTAGCGGGGGAGCCCCGGCGCGGGCGGAGGCCGCTCACCCGGGTGGGGGACAATGGAGAGTCCCGTCCCCACCACCCGAGGTCAGCCGCGCATGACAGTCACGCCCGCACCCACCGCGTCCGGCACCGCGTCCGGCACCGAGTTCGCGCCGCTCGACATCGGCCCGATCCAGGTGTGGCCGCCCGTCGTGCTGGCGCCGATGGCCGGCATCACCAACGCGCCGTTCCGCACCCTGTGCCGCGAGCAGAGCGGCGGCAAGGGGCTGTACGTCTCGGAGATGATCACCACCCGGGCGCTGGTCGAGCGCAACGCCAAGACCATGCAGCTGATCAAGTTCGACCCGAGCGAGAAGCCGCGCTCCATCCAGCTGTACGGGGTGGACCCGGTGACCGTCGGCAAGGCCGCCCGGATGATCTCCGAGGAGGGCCTGGCCGACCACATCGACCTCAACTTCGGCTGCCCCGTCCCCAAGGTCACCCGCAAGGGCGGCGGCTCGGCGCTGCCGTACAAGCGCAACCTGCTGCGCGAGATCCTGCGCGAGGCCGTCGCCAACGCGGGCGACCTGCCGGTGACCATGAAGATGCGCAAGGGCATCGACGACGACCACCTCACCTACCTGGACGCCGGCCGGATCGGCGCCGAGGAGGGGGTGGCCGCGATCGCCCTGCACGGGCGCACCGCCGCCCAGCACTACGGCGGCACGGCCGACTGGTCGGCGATCGCCCGGCTGCGCGAGTCCGTCCCGGCGCACATCCCGGTGCTGGGCAACGGGGACATCTGGTCGGCCGACGACGCGCTGCGGATGATGCGCGAGACCGGCTGCGACGGCGTGGTGGTGGGCCGCGGCTGCCTGGGCCGGCCGTGGCTGTTCAAGGACCTGGTCGCGATCTTCGAGGGCGACGTGGACTACGCCCGCCCCGACTTCGGCTACGTGGCCGCGGCGATGGTGCGGCACGCGCAGCTGCTCGGCGAGTGGCTGGGCGACGAGGCGCGCGGCGTGATCGACTTCCGCAAGCACGTGGCCTGGTACACCAAGGGCTTCTCGGTCGGCTCCGAGCTGCGGGTGCGGCTGGCCGGCTCCTCCTCGTTGGCCGAACTGGCCGAAACCCTCGCCCAGGTGGAGCAGTCCCAGGGCTGGCCGGACGGTGCGGACGGCCCGCGCGGGCGGACCAGCGGCAACAACCGGGTGGTCCTGCCGGAGGGCTGGTTGGACGATCCGTACGACTGCGCCCGCCCGGGTGCTGACGCCGAATCGGACACCTCCGGCGGATGATCTGTACGACCTGGCGAAAATGACCCGTTCGGGTCGATGGCCACCTGGTCCCAGCCCTCTTGTCCATCATGGACAAGAGGGCTCCTTTTCGGCGTCCGAACGTCACGGAGCGGGCACGTTTCTGGACACAGTGCGACGATCGGCGCAGGCGCTCTACGTTCGACCGGTGAGACGCTCTGGTGACGCTTGCCACACGGGGTGGGGGCTGACGGCCGGTCAGTGGACGAAATGGACAGGTCGGCTGTGAATCGCTTCCCGAAGTCGGTCGACCGGTGATCGGGCGATCCGGGTGCAGGAAATCAAGCCGGGGCAACGCCATGGACCCGCGGTCGCTACGGTGCGTCCGGATCGCACGATCTTCGCGGGCGCATGCCTTCAAGAGTTGAATGCTTGCTCGCGTCAGGCGGACGATTTCACCAACAGAGGTGAACGCCTTTATGTGCTTTCGATCTAGCGGGTTACCGCTGGGTACCAGCCTCGGGTGGCCTATTCAGGGCAGAGAAGTGCCTTCGAAATGGGTATGTTCTCCGGCGTCAGGGCAACCGCGTACGAGGAGACCGACCCGTGCCGTCCCAGCAGAAGTTTGTTTACTCCTTCACCGAAGGAAACAAGGACCTCAAGGATCTTCTTGGCGGCAAGGGCGCGAACCTGGCCGAGATGACCAACCTGGGCCTCCCCGTCCCTCCGGGGTTCACCATCACCACCGAGGCCTGCAAGGTCTTCCTGGAGACCGGCAGCGAGCCGTCCTCCCTGCACGAGGAGATCAGCGCCCACCTGGACGCCCTCGAGCAGGAGATGGGCAAGAAGCTCGGCCAGGCCGACAACCCCCTCCTGGTATCGGTCCGCTCCGGCGCGAAGTTCTCCATGCCCGGCATGATGGACACCGTCCTCAACATCGGTCTCTCCGACGCCTCGGTGGCCGGCCTCGTCGCCCAGTCCGGCAACGAGCGCTTCGCCTGGGACTCCTACCGCCGCCTGGTCCAGATGTTCGGCAAGACCGTGCTGGGCGTCGACGGCGAGCTGTTCGAGGAGGCCCTGGACGAGGCCAAGCACGCCAAGGGCACCGTCAACGACCTGGACCTGGACGCCGCCGACCTCAAGACGCTGGTCGAGGTGTTCAAGGGCATCGTCGAGCGCGAGACCGGCCGGGCCTTCCCGCAGGACCCGCGCGAGCAGATGGACCTCGCCATCCACGCCGTCTTCCACTCCTGGAACGGCGACCGCGCCCGGCTGTACCGCCGCCAGGAGCGCATCCCGAACGACCTGGGCACCGCGGTCAACGTCTGCAGCATGGTCTTCGGCAACCTCGGCGAGGACTCCGGCACCGGCGTCGCCTTCACCCGCGACCCCTCCACCGGCACCCAGGGCGTCTACGGCGACTACCTGTCCAACGCCCAGGGCGAGGACGTCGTCGCCGGCATCCGCAACACGCTGCAGCTGTCCGAGCTGGAGAAGCTCGACAAGAAGTCGTACGACGAGCTGATGGCGATCATGCAGACGCTCGAGAACCACTACCGCGACCTCTGCGACATCGAGTTCACCATCGAGCGCGGCAAGCTCTGGATGCTCCAGACCCGGGTCGGCAAGCGCACCGCCGCGGCCGCCTTCCGGATCGCCGTCCAGCTGGTCGACCAGGGCCTGATCGACCTGGACGAGGCCCTGATGCGGGTCACCGGCGGCCAGCTCTCGCAGCTGATGTTCCCGCGCTTCGCCCCCGACTCCGAGTCGAAGCAGATCGCCAGGGGCCTCGCGGCCTCGCCCGGCGCCGCGATCGGCAAGATCGTCTTCGACTCCTACACCGCGGTGAAGTGGTCGCGCTCCGGCGAGAAGGTCATCCTGGTCCGCCGCGAGACCAACCCGGACGACCTGGACGGCATGATCGCCGCCGAGGGCATCCTCACCTCGCGCGGCGGCAAGACCTCGCACGCCGCCGTCGTCGCCCGCGGCATGGGCAAGACCTGCGTCTGCGGCGCCGAGGAGCTGGAGGTCGACACCAAGCGCCGCCGGATGACCACCGCCGACGGCCTGGTGCTGGAGGAGGGCGACGTCGTCTCGATCGACGGCGCGACCGGCAAGGTCTACCTCGGCGAGGTACCCGTGCTCCCCTCCGCGGTGGTGGAGTACTTCGAGGGCACCCTGCACGCCGGCGCCGACGTCCAGGGCGGCCTCGTCCAGGCCGTGCACCGGCTGATGTCGCACGCCGACGGCCGCCGCCGCCTCGCGGTGCGCGCCAACGCCGACAACGCCGAGGACGGCGGGCGCGCCCGCCGCTACGGCGCCCAGGGCATCGGCCTGTGCCGCACCGAGCACATGTTCCTCGGCGAGGAGCGCCGCAAGGAGGTCGAGCACCTGATCCTGGCGGACAACGACAAGGACCGCGAGCTCGCCCTCTCCACCCTGCTGCCGCTGCAGAAGGGCGACTTCCTGGAGCTCTTCCAGGCGATGGACGGCCTGCCGGTCACCGTCCGGCTGCTCGACCCGCCGCTGCACGAGTTCCTGCCGGACATCACCGAGCTGTCGGTGCGCGTCGCCCTCGCCGAGGCCCGCAAGGACCCGAACGAGAACGACCTGCGCCTGCTCCAGGCGGTGCACAAGCTGCACGAGCAGAACCCGATGCTCGGCCTGCGCGGCGTCCGCCTCGGCCTGGTCATCCCCGGCCTGTTCGGCATGCAGGTCCGGGCCATCGCCGAGGCCGCCGCCGAGCGCCGGCTGGCCGGCGGGGACCCGCGCCCCGAGGTGATGATCCCGCTGGTCGGCACCGTCCAGGAGCTGGAGCTGGTCCGCGACGAGTGCGAGCGGGTGCTCGCCGAGGTCGCCCGGACCACCGGCGTCAAGCTGGACATCAAGCTCGGCACCATGATCGAGCTGCCGCGCGCCGCGGTGACCGCCGGGCAGATCGCCGAGGCCGCCGAGTTCTTCTCCTTCGGCACCAACGACCTGACCCAGACGGTCTGGGGCTTCTCCCGGGACGACGTGGAGGCCTCGTTCTTCACCGCCTACCTGGAGAAGGGCATCTTCGGGGTCTCCCCGTTCGAGACCATCGACCGCGACGGCGTCGGCTCGCTGGTCAAGCACGCCGTCGAGGCCGGCCGGGCCACCCGCCCCGACCTCAAGCTCGGCGTCTGCGGCGAGCACGGCGGCGACCCGGACTCGGTCCACTTCTTCCACGAGGTGGGGCTGGACTACGTCTCCTGCTCCCCCTTCCGGATCCCGGTGGCGCGCCTGGAGGCAGGCCGCGCCGCCATCGAGACGGCGGGCAGCGACTCGCGCTGAGGAGGGTAGGCATCCCCACCTCACGCGCGGGCACGACTGACCGCTTCCCCTCCCGTCGGGAGGGCGTACACCGGAGCTCGGCGCAGGAGAACCGGCGTACGTGACACGGCCGGGCGGGAACGGACAACGGCGTCCGTTCCCGCCCGGCCGTACGTCCGCGTACGGGCCGGCGCACCGGCCGGTGTGGCGGCGGCCACGTGTGTACCTGGCCCGGCCCGGCCCGGCCGCCTGCCAAGCTGGACCGCATGACCAACCGCAGAAACCCGCTCGTGGCCGTGGCCGTGCTGATCCTGGCGGTCCTGGCCGGGGCCGGGTACCTCCTCGCCAACCAGGGGAGCGGCCACCCCAAGGCCGCCGCGAGCGCCACCACGAGCGCGGCCGCCGGTGCCACGACGTCCGGGTCCACGGCGCCCAAGCCCTCGGCCCCCAAGCCGAGCCCGCCCGCCGGGGGCGCCGGTACCACCCCCGCCGCGGCCGGCACCTGGGTCCCGACCGACCCGGCCATGGCCGACGTCTGCCGCACCAAGCTCCCCAGCCAGGCCCAGGACACCCTCGGCCTGATCGCCAAGGGCGGCCCCTACCCGTACAACCGCGACGGCATCGTCTTCGAGAACCGCGAGAGCCGCCTCCCCAAGAAGTCCGGCGGCTACTACCACGAGTACACCGTCGTCACCCCCGGCTCCAACGACCGCGGCACCCGCCGCGTGGTGACCGGCGACTCCGGCGAGCAGTACTGGTCCGCCGACCACTACGCCACCTTCCAGGAGATCGACTCCCGCTGCTGAGCCGGGCCTCGGCAGCCCTTGCCGCGCCCCTCACCGGGCCCGGCGCCAGGTGACGCGGGGGTGGGGGGCGTGCGGGCCGGTGGTGACCAGGGCGGTGAGCTCGTGGAGCACCGGGGCCGGGTCGCGGCGGAGCTGGACCGGGGTGGTGCGGACCACCGGGAGGCCGGCGGCGGTGAGGCGGTTGGCGCGGGCGAGGCCCCGTTCGTGCTCGGCGGGGCGCAGGTGCCAGGCGCGGGAGTCGATCTCCAGGGCCACGCAGGCGTGCGGCCAGTAGGCGTCCGGGACGGCGAGGAAGCGGCCGTCCAGGAAGAGCACCGGGTTCCACAGCGGCTCCGGCAGCCCCGCGTGCGCCAGCAGGTCGCGGGCCTCGCCCTCCACCACCGACCGCACCCCGACCGTCAGGTCCTCCACCACCCGGGCCACCTGGGGCAGTCCGAGCGCACCCGGGCGGGACAGCAACTGGTCGAGCAGCTCGCCGAGTTCGCAGTGCCGCCGCTGGACGGCCTCCGCGCACAGCGCCCGGAACCGGCGCTGCCCGGTCTCCCCCGGCGCGAGGTCGGCCAGCGCCCGGGCGACGGTGGTGCTCCACAGCCCGTCGTCCCGCTCGAAGCCGCCCGGCATCGCCCCGGAGGCCCGGTGGATCCGGACGAACTCCCTGTCCCCGACCCGCCGTTGAGTCGGGATCAGGATGTCCACGGCGTTCAGGTCGGACGGGTGTCCGGCGCTCGGCAGCCCGGCCTCGGCCAGCACCGCGAAGCCGGTCAGCAGCACCTCCCCGGCCCGCGGGTCGCGGCCCTTCGGCGTCGCGTACGCCAGCGCGGCCCGCAGCTTCTGGTGGAACGTCAACCGGCCGCTCTGGAGGCAGATCACCCGGGGCAGGACCTGTTGCCAGGGCCCGCCCGGCCGCAGCCGGTGGGCGATGGTGCCGGAGGGCACCCCGAGCCGGCGCAGCTGCGCCCGGGTGGCGATGTGCTGCTGGTCGGCGCCGAGCAGGGCGACCGGGTCGAGGGGGTTCGCGCGGGTCATGCCCCGGTGCCTGCCCGCCGGAATCGGAGGTATGCGAAACATCCCCCGTCGGTGGGGACACCGGCCACGGGTGTTGACGGGACGGCGGTCAACCCGGTGAGCTGGAGGGCATATGACCATTCCATCCACGCACACCGGCCCCGCGCTGGACTCCCTCAACGGCCTCTCCGTGGGCGACGCCCTCGGCGCCCAGATGTTCGTCCCGGAAACCGCCCGGGCCCACCTCGCCGCCCGCACCGAACCGCCCGGTCCCTGGCCCTGGACCGACGACACCGAGATGGCCTGCTCGGTCCACGCCGCCCACACCGAGCGCGGCGCGATCGACACCTTCGACCTCACCCACGCCTTCGCCCTCCGCCACGACTTCGACCGCGGCTACGGCCCGGCCGCCAACCGGCTGCTCCGGCTGGTCCGCGAGGGCGGCGACGCCCGGCGGCTGGCCGCCGAACTCTTCGACGGCCAGGGCTCGTACGGCAACGGCGCCGCGATGCGGGTCGCCCCGCTGGGGGCCGCGTACGCCGAGGACCCGGCCGCCGTCGTCCGGCCCGCCGCCGACACCGCCGTCATCACCCACACCCACCCGCAGGCCGTGGACGGCGCGATCGCGGTCGCGGTGGCGGCCGCGTACGCGGTGCGGGCGCGGGCGGAGGCCATGACGCCGGAGGCCTTCCTGGCGGCGGTCGCCGACCTCACCCCGAACGGGGCGGTCAGGGACGGCCTGGAGGAGGCCCGCGGGCTGCTCGCCCGGCCGGACTTCCGGCTCGCCGCGCAGGTGCTCGGCAACGGCAGCCGGACCTCCGCGGCCGACACCGTCCCGTACGCCCTGTGGTGCGCCGCCCGGAACCTGGCCGACTACCGCACCGCCGTGTGGGAGGCGGTCGCGGCCGGCGGCGACATGGACACCGTCGCCGCCATCACCGGGGGAGTGGTGGCGGCGCACACCGGCACCGGAGGCATCCCGCGGGCCTGGCTGGCCGCCCGGGAGCCGCTGCCCGCGTGGGCGTTCCCGGAGCCGGGCGGCGTCCGCGCGGCCGGGGAACCGCACCTGACGCCGATCCGCCTGCCCCGCCCGCACCCGGTGCCGGACCTGCTCTGGTCGGACGCCGACTGGGAGCGGATCAGGCGCGGCCTGCGGGCCCGGGACATGGACGAGCGCTGGGTGTCCGTGGTCTCCGAGGGCGTGCTGCACCTGCACCGCGGCGTGGGCGGCGCGGAGGCCTACCGGGTCCGGGTGGCCCGGGTGCGGGGCGGCTGGCGGCCGGTGGAGGCGCTGGTCGAGGCGCACCCGGGACGCCACCGGGCCTGGGACGACCGCACGACCCTGCCGGCCGTCCTGGGCTTGGCGCGCCTCGGCTACGAGCCGCTCCGGGCCGGCCTCAGACCGTGATCATCAGCTGCCCGGCGCCGCTGCCGCCCTGTCTAAGGCACTCCTGGTTGATCGCCGGATCCGGGGCGCTCGGCGAGGTGGCGGCGGCGATCCGCAGCTCGATGATGTCGCGGACGGCCGGCCACTCGTCGTCGAGGATCGAGTAGAACGCGGTGGAGCGCACCACCCCGTCCAGCCCGCGCGAGTGCGCCCGGCGGACGCCCTCGGAGGTCGCGCCGAGCCGCTCGATGGCGGCGCGCGAGCGCATGTTGCGGGCGTCCGCGCGCATCGAGATCCGCTGCACGCCCCAGGTCTCGAAGGCGTGGCGCAGCATCAGCAGCTTGGCCTCGGTGTTGATGCCGGTGCCCTGGGCGCGCGGCGAGAGCCAGCTGTTGCCGATCTCGGCCGCGTCCGGGACGGCCGTGGCCGGATCGCCGAACGGGACGCCGGGCACGGGCGGCCACACCATCGGGCCCTGCCAGTAGTCGAGTTCCAGGAAGCGGGTGGAGCCGACGACCCGGCCGTCGGCGACGTTCACCGTCGCGAACGGCAGCGACCGTCCCGCGGCCTGGTCGGCGAGCGCCCGCGCGACGTAGTCGCGGGCGGCTTCCAGGCCGTGCGGGACGGGGGTGAAGGCGTAGGTCGTACGGTCCTCGGCGCCGGCCTCGGCGATGGCCTCGGCATGGTGCGCGGCGAGGGGCTCCAGCCGCACGGTGCGGCCGGTGAGGGTGACAGGTACGGGCACGGAACCTTCTGTCCTTCATCGGTCGGAGGGAGCCTCCCGGGCCGGGGTACGGCACGGGGTGCGCTGGACATGGGTACGCCTGGGCCCGGGTCCGTCCGCCGGGTACCCGCGCACGCCGGAGGTCCGGTCGAACGGGGTGGGGGCGGCGGCCCGGAGCGGGCGGCGCGGGGGTGCCGGAACGGACACGGGTCCTCGGACCGGTCCGGCGGGAACAGCGAGGGGACAGTGTGCGTCCGCGAAATGGCCGAAGAGGAGACGAGAGCGCGAAGGGAAGCGGGCGGCCAGGTGAAGGCAAGATGCGTCGTGGGGGCTGGCCGAGCAGCGGACCGGGACGTGGCCGACGGCGTTACGGACGACGTGGCGACGACGCGACGATGCGAGGCAGCGAGAGGACGATACCCGCCAGAAGGCGGTGCGTCACTTCGCGGCACGCGAATGGCCGCGCGGGCCGTTCCGGGGCCCCGCGGACGGGCCTCCCGCGGGGGCGCTACCAGGGTCGTGACCAGGGGCTCTTCGGTCGGGTGCGATCATGGTCCGGAGTGGTCGGCCGAGGCCGTCGGGCGCGCCCCCCGGGGAGCCGTCGGACGGGTACCGGAGCGGCCGTGGAGCGGCTCCGGAACGGCCCCGGCGCGGCCCCGTGGACGTGTCCGTCCGCGGGGCGGGGGCGGGGCGGGGCCGGGGCGGGAATTCCGGCGGCGCCCGGCACGCTGCAGAGGACGAGAAGCCGGTCGACCGGAACGAGCAGGGAACGGGGTTGGGTGCGCGGTGCGTGACTTCCAGGCGTTGTACGAGCTGGATCAGCAGGGCGTGGCCGCCGTCGCCGCGGCCAACGAGCAGTTGCGCGACACCGGTGCCGGCCTCGTGCTGCTGCAGCACTACGAGGGCTTCATGGACGCCGGGGAGGCCGGCGGCCAGGTGGTGGCCCACCTGCTGGAGACGGGCTCGCCGCAGGTCGTGGCCCGCTTCGACCACGACCGTCTGGTGGACTACCGGGCCCGCCGCCCGGCGATGGTCTTCGACCACGACCACTGGACGTCCTACGACCCCCCGGAGATCCTGCTCCAGCTCGTCCACGACGCCGCCGGCGCGCCGTTCCTGCTGCTCAGCGGCCCCGAGCCGGACGTCGAGTGGGAGCGCTTCGCGCGCGCCGTCCGCGAGCTGGTGGAGCGCTTCGAGGTCCGGCTCTCGATCGACTTCCACGGCATCCCGATGGGCGTGCCGCACACCCGCCCGGTCGGCATGACGCCGCACGGCAACCGGCTGGACCTCGCCCCGGGCTACCCGCAGTGGTTCGAGCAGGCGCAGGTGCCGGGCAGCGCCCAGGCGCTGGTGGAGTACCGCCTGGCCGAGGCCGGGTGCGACGTCCTGGGCTTCGCCGTGCACGTCCCGCACTACGTGGCCCGCTCCGCCTACCCGGCGGCGGCCGTGCAGGTCCTGGAGGCGGTGCAGTCCGCCACCGGGCTGGTGCTGCCCGGCACCCGGCTGCGCGAGCAGGTCTCCGAGGTCTACGCCGACATCGAGGAGCAGCTGGCCCAGGGGGACGGCGAGTTGCGCTCGGCGATCCGCGGCATGGAGGGCCAGTACGACGCCGTGGCGGGCGCGGAGGGCCGGGAGAGCCTGCTGGCCGAGCCGGTGGACCTGCCCTCGGCGGACGAACTGGGGCGGCGCTTCGAGCAGTTCCTGGCCGAGCACGAGCGCGGCGCGGAGTAGTCGACGCGGAGTAGTCGAGCGGAGCGGCCGACGCGCACGCGGTTTCGTGGTGCGCCGGCCGGAGAGGGCGCGCGGAAGCGGTCGGAAGCCGGTGCCCGGACGGCCCCGGGGTCGGTTTCCGGCCGGTTCGGGCCCGCCGTAAGGCGATTCGGCCGGGGCGGGAGTCATCGGCCGGGACCGTTCGTTGGCCCCTGATGTGCCCGGGGGACGGGCCGCCGCAAGGAGCCGACCGTGAACCGTATCCCCGGGGGGAGACCATGCCGAGGACCGTACGCCCGACCATCGCCCTGACCGTCGGACTGGCCGCAGCGCTGCTGGCCGGCTGCACCGACAACACCGCTTCGGACAGCGGGGCCGGCGGCGCCGCGGGCACGGCGTCCGACCGCGCGCGGGCCGGCGCGGCCGCGTCGCCGACCGCCGCCCCGCCGCCCACCGGCCCGTACGTCGCGCTCGGCGACTCGTACACCGCGGGGATGAAGATCGCCCCGCAGGTCGGCGAGCCGGGCGCCTGCTACCGCTCCGGGGCCAACTACCCGTCCCTGGTGGCGAAGGGGCTCTCGCTCGCCGCCGACCAGTTCAAGGACGTCAGCTGCAGCGGCGCCCGCACCGGGGACCTGACCGGCCCGCAGAAGGTCGCCGACGGCACCAACCCGGCCCAGCTGGACGCGCTCACCGCGGACACCCGGCTGGTCACCCTGGGGATCGGCGGCAACGACGCCGGCTTCATCGAGGTCGTGACGGAGTGCGCCAAGGCCAACCTGGTGGACATCGTCAAGGGCGTGATCAGCGACAGCGCGGACCGGATCAGCGACTCGCCCTGCCGCGACCACTACGCCGCCGGCAGCGGCACCGACGAGGTCCAGCGCAAGGTGGACGCGGCCGGCGACCGGATCGGCCAGGTGCTCCAGGACGTCAAGAAGCGCTCCCCGAAGGCCAAGGTGTACGTGATCGGCTACCCGGGGCTGCTCCCGGCCGACCCGGCGAGCTGCCTGCCGGTGCTGGGCAACGCGGTGGCCGCCTCCGACCTCGCCTTCCTGGTGGAGAAGCAGCAGCAGCTCAACGGCATGCTCAAGAAGCGCGCGGACGCGGCCGGCGCGGTGTTCGTCGACCTCGCCGGGCCCTCGGCCGGGCACGACATGTGCGCGGGGGAGGACAAGCGCTGGGTGGAGCCGCCGCTCCCGGCCCAGGGGTCGGCGCCGATCCACCCCAACGCCAAGGGGCAGGAGGCGATGTCCGGGGTGGTCCTGAAGGCGATCAAGGGCTGAGGACGCCCGCGCCGGGGCGCGGGACGGAGGGGGCGCGAGGGGTGCGCGGGCCGGGTGGGGCCGACCCACCGGGGCGGGCACCCGCGCGCCGCGCACCGTTCACGCCCCGGCCCGCACCCCTTCGTGCGCGGCACACCCCGCGTGTCGGGGGCGCGGCGTACCGTGAAGGACATATGGACGACACCACGCACCGCCTCGCCGCCCCGATCACGTACGACCACGCCGCCGAGGCCCGCTGGGTCCCCGAACCCGACAAGCGCCCGGGCCGTACGGCCTTCCAGCGGGACCGCGCCCGGGTGCTGCACTCGGCGGCGCTGCGCCGGCTGGCCGGCACCACCCAGGTGGTCGCCCCGATGCGCAGCGACTTCCCGCGCACCCGCCTCACCCACTCCCTCGAATGCGCCCAGGTCGGGCGGGAGTTGGGCGCCGCCCTGGGCTGCGACCCGGACCTCGTGGAGACCGCCTGCCTGGCCCACGACATCGGCCACCCGCCGTTCGGCCACACCGGCGAGGAGGCCCTCGACCAGGCCGCCGAGGCCTGCGGCGGCTTCGAGGGCAACGCCCAGTCGCTGCGCATCCTGACCCGGCTCGAACCCAAGCGCTTCGCGCCCGAGGGGGAGCAGCCGGCTGTCCGGCTCGCCCCCTGGCCGGGCCGCAGCGTCGGCCTCAACCTGAGCCGGGCCGCGCTCGACGCCGCCGGCAAGTACCCGTGGACCAAGGGCGCCCACCCCACCGACCCGGCCTCCTCCAAGTACGGCGTCTACGCCGACGACCTGCCGGTCTTCCGCTGGCTGCGGGCCGGCTCCCCGGCCGGGCGCAAGTGCTTCGAGGCCACCGTGATGGACTGGTCCGACGACGTGGCCTACTCCACCCACGACGTCGAGGACGGCCTCCAGGCCGGCCACATCGACCCGGCCGTGCTGCGCGCCCCCGGCGAGCGGGCCGAACTCTTCAAGGTCGCCGAGCGCTACGCCCCGGACGCCGAGCCGGAGGAGCTGGCCGCCGCCCTGGACCGGCTGCTCGCCCAGGAGTGGTGGCCCCGCTCCTACGACGGCACCGCCCGGGCCCGGGCCGGGCTCAAGGACCTCACCAGCCAGCTGATCGGCCGCTTCTGCCTGGCCGCCGAGCAGGCCACCCGCGCCCGCTACGGCCCCGGCCGGCTCACCCGCTACGCCGCCGAGCTGGTGGTGCCGAGGGACGTTCGGCTGGAGTGCGCGGTGCTCAAGGCGGTCGCCGTCCGCTTCGTGATGCAGCGCGACGAGCAGGCCCAGTTGCGGGCCCGGCAGCGGATCGTGATCGCCGAGCTGGCGTACGTCCTCACTCAGCGCGCCCCCGACGGGCTGGACCCGGTGTTCGCCGCGATGTACCACGAGGCCGAGGACGACCGCGCCGCCCTGCGCACGGTCGTCGACCAGATCGCCACCCTCACGGACGCCTCCGCCCTGGCCCTGCACGCCAAACTCGTCGGCGCCGCCTGGGCGTAGCCGCCGGGCGCGGCCGCGACGGCTCCGGTGCGGCCGTGCCCCGACCGGGGCCGAGCCCTCGGCACGGCCGGAATGCCCCGCCGCCCCAGTAGACTTCCGGGGTGGCCGGGCGGATCAGGGACGAAGACGTACAGGCGGTGCGCAGCGCACTGCCGATCGACGCGGTGGTCGGCGACTACGTACAGCTGACCAACGGTGGCGGTGGCGAGTACAAGGGCGTCTGCCCCTTCCACGACGAGAAGTCCGCCTCCTTCTACGTGAACCCCGCCAAGGGCGTCTTCCACTGCTTCGGCTGCCAGGAGAACGGCGACACCATCGCCTTCCTGATGAAGATCGAGCACTTCACCTTCGCCGAGGCCGTCGAGCGGATGGCCGCCCAGGCCGGCATCACCCTGCGCTACGAGGAGGGCGGCTACAGCCCCCGCCACCAGCAGGGCGAGCGCACCCGGCTGGTCGAGGCGCACAAGGTGGCCGCCGCCTGGTACCAGGAGCAGCTGGCCTCGCCGGAGGCGGAGATCGGCCGCCGCTTCCTGGCCGAGCGCGGCTTCGACGAGGAGGCCGCCAAGACCTTCGGCGTCGGCTACGCCCCCGCGGGCTGGGAGCACCTGGTCCGCTACCTGCGCGGCAAGGGCTTCACCGACAAGGAGATCCTGCTCGGCGGCCTCGCCTCGCAGGGCCAGCGCGGCGGCCTGATCGACCGCTTCCGGGGCCGGCTGGTCTGGCCGATCCGGGACATCGCGGGCGAGGTGGTCGGCTTCGGCGCCCGCCGCCTGCGCGAGGACGACAACGGCCCGAAGTACCTCAACACCCCCGAGACGCCGATCTACAAGAAGTCCCACGTGCTGTACGGGATCGACCTGGCGAAGAAGGAGATCGCCAAGTCGGGCCGCGCGGTGGTGGTCGAGGGCTACACCGACGTGATGGCCTGCCACCTGGCCGGGGTCACCTCGGCGGTGGCCACCTGCGGCACCGCCTTCGCCGAGGACCACATCAAGATCATCCGCCGGCTGCTGATGGACACCTCGCAGTACCGGGGCGAGACCGTCTTCACCTTCGACGGCGACGCGGCCGGGCAGAAGGCCGCCCTGCGCGCCTTCGAGGACGACCAGAAGTTCGCCGCCAAGACCTCCATCGCGGTCAGCCCGGGCGGCATGGACCCGTGCGACCTGCGCCTGGCCCAGGGCGACGAGGCGGTCAAGCACCTGATCGACAACCCGGTCCCGCTGTTCGAGTTCGCGCTGACCTCGGCGGTCGCCCGGCACCGGGTGGACACCCCGGAGGGGCGCTCGGCGGCGCTGGAGGAGGCGGCCCCGATCGTCGCCAAGATCAAGGACCGCTCGATCCAGCACGAGTACGCCGTCCGCCTGGCCGGCATGCTCGGCATCCTGGACGAGCAGTTCGTCGTCCGCCGGATCTCCCAGCTGGCCCGCTGGGACCGCGAGCGCCAGCAGAACCCGCGCGGCGCGGCCGCCCAGCGCCGCCCCGAGCCGGCCCAGCCGCAGCGCGCCGCGCAGCCCGCCTACCGGCTCAACCCGCGCGACCCGGCCCAGTTCGTCGAGCGGGAGCTGCTCAAGCTGGCGCTCCAGCACCCGGACCTGGTCAGCCCGGCCTTCGACCACTACGGCGAGGACGAGTTCCCGACCCCGCCGTACACCGCCGTCCGACAGGCCGTCGCCAAGGCCGGCGGCGCCGCGTACGGGGCGACCCTGCCCGACTTCACCAGCGCGGTGCGCGAGGCGGCCCCGGACGACCAGGTGCGCTCGCTGGTCACCGAGCTGACCGTCGAGCCGGTCCGCTCGCGCCGCAAGGCGGACGCGATCTACGCGGGGGAGTTCCTGGTCAAGCTGCGCCTGCTGGCGGTGGACCGGCGGATCACCGAGGTCCGCGGCTACCTCCAGCGGCTCGGCCCCCGGGCCGAGGCCGAGCAGCTGCACGCGGTGCAGACCGAGCTGTGGCAGCTCCAGCAGTACGGGCAGCAGCTGCGCAGCCAGGGCGCGGCGGCGCTGTAGCGCGCCCCGCGGCACCCGCCGCCCGGACCCGGCGCCCGAACCCGGGCGCAGAAAGTCGGCGCACGAGTCTCGGCCACGGAGCGTGGCGTACCGCACACTGGAGGGCGTCCCACCTCCGTACTGCGCGGGTCCGCCAGAGTCGCGCCCGCCCCGAGGGGATGCCCGTGGAGCAAGGCGTCGTCGCAGCGACCACCACCAGTACGAGAGCGAACCCCGCCGAACCGGACGGGGAGCAGGACACCCACCACGGCCGGGCCGGGGCGGTGCCCCCGGACGGTGCCCGGATCCCCGCCCAGGGCCTGCCGGAGGGCCATCCGGACAGCCCGGACCCCGAAGCCGGGTCCGGGGCGCGGGCCGACGCCGAGGACCCGGACGAGCGCCGCGGGCCCGGCGACGACACCGGGCCGTCCGCCGACCTGCTGCGCCAGTACCTGCGCGAGATCGGCCGGATCCGCCTGCTCACCGCCGAGGAGGAGGTCGAGCTGGCCCGCCGGGTGGAGGCCGGCGTCTTCGCCGAGGAGCGGCTGAACGGCGACCCACCGCCGCCCGACCCGCTGGGCGGCGAGCTGGACACCCTGGTGGTGCGGGGCCGGATCGCCAAGCGCCGGCTGATCGAGGCGAACCTGCGACTGGTCGTCTCCGTCGCCAAGCGCTACGTCGGGCGCGGGCTGACCCTGCTGGACCTGGTCCAGGAGGGCAACCTGGGCCTGATCCGCGCGGTGGAGAAGTTCGACTACACCCGCGGTTTCAAGTTCTCCACGTACGCGACCTGGTGGATCCGGCAGGCGATGAGCCGGGCCCTGGCCGACCAGGCCCGGACGATCCGGGTGCCGGTGCACGTGGTCGAGCTGATCAACCGGGTGGTCCGGGCGAAGCGCGGCCTGCTCCAGGAACGCGGCCTGGAACCGACCGCGGCCGATATCGCCGCCGCCCTGGAGCTGACCGAGGAACGGGTGCGCGAGCTGCTCCGGCTGGCCCAGGAGCCGATCTCGCTGCACACCCCGGTCGGCGAGGAGGAGGACGTCGCGCTCGGGGACCTGATCGAGGACGCCGACGCCGCCTCGCCCGCCGAGTCCGCGACCTTCCTGCTGCTGCGCCAGCACCTGGAGGCCGTCCTGGCCACCCTGGGGGATCGGGAGCGCCAGGTCGTCCAGCTCCGCTACGGGCTGGACGACGGCCGCCCGCGCACGCTGGAGGAGATCGGCGCGGTGTTCGGCGTGACGCGGGAGCGGATCCGCCAGATCGAGTCGAAGACCCTGGTCAAGCTCCGCGACCACGCCTGCGCCGAGCAGCTGCGCGGCTACCTCGACTGAGCCCGGACCCTAGGACGGACTCGGCGACGCGGTCGGCGCCGACGGGTCGATCGGAGCGGGGTCGGTCGGAGCGGGGTCGGCCGGTGTGGCCGGGGCCGGGGTCGTGGACGCGCCCGCGCCGGTGCCCGGCGGGGGAGAGGCGGGCCCGATCGGGATCGGGGTGGAGGCCACCACCATGGCCAGGTCGGAGACGACCGCGGTGCAGTCGTGGCCGGCCGGCTGGTAGCCGCAGACCTGGAAGGTGACGGTCGGGTCCGCCGCGTCCAGCATCGCCGAGTAGTTGTCGTAGCCCCAGTGGATGAGCGCCGTCTCGCTCTCGCCGGTGCCGTCGGTGATCGTCGCGTAGTCCTTCGGCTGGCCCTCGGTGATGGCCGCCCAGGCGGCCCGGCAGGTCTGGCTGTACCGGAGGTAGACGACCACCTTGCCGACCACCTGGGTCTGCAGGGTCCGGGCGTCCTTGCCGCAGCCGGTGGTCTTCGGGTCCTTGTGCGCGCAGCCGACGGCCTGACAGGCCGGGGCGGTGGGCCCGGGCTTGGGAGCGGCGGAGGCACCGGTCGTCGCGGCGGGCCGGTCGGCCGCCGCGGCCTGCCCGTCGTGCCGGCTGATCCGCAGGCCCACCAGGACCAGCAGCAGCGCCAGCGCGGCCGCACCGGAGACCAGCGCCGCCGGGCGCCGCCACCAGACGGCGGGGGCGGGCCCGGGCTCCTGCCCGGCCACCGGCGCCTCCGTGACGGAGACGGCCTCCTCCACGGCGGCATCCTCGGCGCCCGAGGGCCCGTCAGTGACGGCCTCCGGCCCGGCCACCGCCTGCCGCCACAGCGCCCGCAGCGCGGCCCCGTCGCACTCGACCGCCCCGGCCAGCGCGTCCAGCGCCTGCTCGGTGACGACCCGCTTGCCGTTGAGCCAGCGCTCCCAGGAGGCCCGGCTGTAGTGGGTGCGGGCGGCCAGCTCGGACAGCGACAGTCCGGCGGCGTCCTTGACGGCCCGGAGCTCCTCCGCCAGGCGTCTGGCGGGCTCGGACAGCTCGTCGGGCAGCTGCTTCCAGGCGGAACCCACGGCGGCGCTCCAAACTCGAGAAACGGGGGCGGGGAACGGGGGAGCGGCAGGGTCCCGGTCCGGGCCGTTCGGCGTCTCCGCTTCTCCAACCTGATCGGCCTGGCGTCCCAAACCCCAGGTCATGGCGCTGAGACGGACGGAAGTGTCTCACAACCCCCGGAGACGCTCGAACATCCATGTGGTCATCGTGCAGAGTTCTCTGGCCGGTGCGGTCCACCCGTCGGTGGAACCGTTCGGACCCCGATCGATCACCCGTCGTCGGTCCGCACCCGCTCCCGGCCCCCACCGGTCCGGGGCAGCCTCGCGGGGGGAGGCTGCCCCGGGTCCGCCGGGATGCTCCGGCGGGGAGGGCGCTTCGCTGCGCCCTCCCCGCTGTGACGTTCTCCCGGTCGTACGACCGGCCGGATGCACGCCCGGCCGCGCGAACGGGGTCAGTGGTGGAAGCCCGGTCGGGGCGGCACCCCGAGCTCCCGGAGCGGGACGGGCTGGCGCCGCAGCTCCGGCAGCAGCCGGTCGAGGTCGGCCAGCAGCAGGTCGGCGAGGTCCCGGGAGAAGCCGTTGCGGCAGACCACCCGGAGCACCGACAGGTCCTCCCGGTTCGCCGGGAAGGTGTACGCGGGGACCTGCCAGCCGCGCTCGCGCAGCCGCCGTGAGACGTCGAACACGTCGAACGGGACGTCCCCCTCGGTGGTGAGGGCGAACACCGGGACCTGGTCGCCCCGGGTCAGCAGCCGGAAGCCGTCCAGCTTCCCGATCCGCCCGGCCAGGTAGGTGGCGACCTCGCGGCAGGCGCCCTGGACGGCCCGGAAGCCCTCCCGGCCGAGCCGCAGGAAGACGTAGTACTGGGCCACCACCTCGGCGCCGGGCCGGGAGAAGTTGAGGGCGAAGGTCGGCATCTCGCCGCCCAGGTAGTTGACCCGGAAGACCAGCTCCTCCGGCAGCGCCGCCCGGTCGCGCCAGAGCGCCCAGCCCACGCCGGGGTACACCAGGCCGTACTTGTGGCCGGAGGTGTTGATCGAGGCCACCCGGGGCAGCCGGAAGTCCCAGAGCAGCTCCGGGTCGAGGAAGGGCGCCACCATGGCGCCGGAGGCGCCGTCCACGTGCACCGGGACGTCGGTGCCGGTGCGCTCCTGGTAGGCGTCCAGGGCCGCGCAGATCTCCGCGACCGGCTCGTACGAGCCGTCGAAGGTGGAGCCGAGCACGCCGACCACCCCGATGGTGTCCTCGTCGCACAGGGCGACCGCCCGCTCGGCGTCCAGGTGGAAGCGGGTGCCCTCCATCGGCGCGGTGCGCGCCTCGATCTCCCAGAAGTTGCAGAACTTCTCCCAGCACACCTGCACGTTGACGCCCATCACCAGGTTGGGCCGGGCCCCGGCGGCGTAGCGGTCGGCGTTGCGGTGCATCCAGCGGCGCTTGAGCGCCATGCCGGCCAGCATGCAGGCCTCGCTGGAGCCGGTGGTGGAGCAGCCGACCGCGCCGTCCGGGTCGGGGGCGTGCCAGAGGTCGGCGAGGATCGCCACGCAGCGCCGCTCCAGTTCGGCGGTCTGCGGGTACTCGTCCTTGTCGATCATGTTCTTGTCGAGGCACTCGGTCATCAGCCGGGTGGCCTGGGCCTCCATCGAGGTGGTGACGAAGGTCGCCAGGTTGAGCTTGGCGTTGCCGTCCAGCATCAGCTCGTCGTGGATCAGCTGGTACGCGGTCTCGGCCGCGACCGGGACCTCGCCGAGCCGGTGCAGCGGCGGGGCCAGCTTCATCGCGCCCAGCGGGTCGGCGATGGTCGGGTACGGGCCGATGCTCAGCCGGCGGTCGCCGCCGGCCCCCTTGTGCAGCGCCATGGCGTCCTGCCGTCCTTCGGGTCGGTGGCCGTGTCCCGTCCCACGCTGCCACCGGGTGCCGGGCGACGCATCCGCGCGGTCCGTCACCCCCGCTCCGGGGCTCGGTCCGCCGCCCCCGCTCCGGGGTCAGGCCGCCGCCTCCGGGTGGACCTGGTCGCGGGCGGCCCGGTACTGCTGACGCACCGCCGAGCCGATCGCCAGGTCCTGCTCCCCGTCGGGCTCGACGGTCTCGGCGTCCGGCAGCTCCCACTCCGGGGGCTGCGGGGTGCCGGCCAGCGCCCAGGCGGCCTGCCGGGCGGCCCCGCGGGCGGCGTGCGCGCCGGGCGGCGGCACCACGACCGGGACGCCGAACAGCATCGGGGCGATGTGCCGGACGGCGGGCAGCCGCCCGGCCGTGCCGAGCAGGAACACCCGCTTCACCGGGACGCCCTGGGCGCGCAGCACGTCGAGGGCGTCGGCGATGTTGCAGAGCATGCCCTCGACGGCGGCCCGGGCCAGGTGCTGAGGGGTCATCGCCTCGGCCCGCAGGCCGGTCAGGGTGCCGGCCGCGTGCGGCAGCGCGGGGGTGCGCTCGCCGTCCAGGTACGGCAGCAGCACCAGGCCGTAGGCGCCGGGGGAGGAGTGCAGGGCGAGGTCGCTCAGGCCCTCCAGGTCCCGGCCGAGCAGGGCGGCCGTGGAGCGGAGCACCTGGGCGGCGTTGAGGGTGGCGACCATCGGCAGGTGCCGGCCGCTGGCGTCGGCGAAGGAGGAGACCAGGCCGGACGCGTCGACCACGGCCTCCTCGTGCACCGCGAAGATCGTCCCGGCGCTGCCGAGCGAGACCACCGCGTCGCCCGGGCCGAGGCCCAGGCCCAGCGCGGCGGCCATGTTGTCCCCGGTGCCGGCCGAGATCAGCAGGCCCTCGGGGGTGTGCCCGGCGGGCTCGGCCGGGGGCAGGACGTCGGGCAGTCTGAGCTCGTGGCCGAGCGCCAGCTCCACCAGGTCCTGCCGGTACTCGCCGGTGATCGGCGACCAGTAGCCGGTGCCGGAGGCGTCGCCGCGGTCGGTGGTGCGGCGCTTGGGGTGGCCGAGCAGCTGCCAGACCAGCCAGTCGTGCGGCAGCAGCACCTCGGCGACCCGGCGGGCGTTGGCGGGCTCGAACTCGGCCAGCCAGCGCAGCTTGGCGACGGTGTACGTGGGGGCCGGCACGGAGCCGATCGCGGCCGTCCAGGCGGCCGGGCCGCCGAGGGCGTCCAGCAGTTTGGCGGCGGCGCCGCTGGAGCGCGGGTCGTTCCAGAGGATCGCCGGGCGGACCAGCACCCCGCCCGCGTCGAGGCCGATCATCCCGTGCTGCTGGGCGCTGACCCCGATCGCCCGGACGCTCTCCAGCAGGCCGCCGGTCGCGGCGTCGCCGAGCGAGTGCAGCCAGACCTGGGGGTCGGCCTCGCCCGGGCGCAGGTCCTGGTCCTCGGGGACGGGGTGCGGCGCCTTGCCGGAGCGCAGGACGGCGCCGGTGTCGGCGTCGCACGCGACGATCCTGGTGCGGTTGGTCGAGCTGTCTATCCCCGCGACGATGGCCATGCCGAGATCATGCCTCAGCCCGGCCCCGGACGCGTCCGGGCCGGGCGGCCTGTTGCGGGTTCGCGACCCCGGGTCGGGGTCCGCTTCGCCCAGCTGTCACCGTCCCGTCACGGACGGCGGGTACCCGGCCCGACCGCCCCGGGTGAGGCGGTCGGGCCGGGCCCGGCGCTCACGGCCGGAAGGTCCCCCAGCCGTCGTCCTCCGCCCTGGTGCGGTTGAAGTACGGCACCCGGTCGGTGACGGCGTTCGGCAGCCGGTCGCCGACCCGGCCGGCGACCGCGTCGGCCGCCTTCCCGGCCACCGCACCGGCCTGCTGCCGGGCCCGGTCGGTCGCGTTCTGGACCGTGGGGTTCCGGGCGATCTCCCGGGTGACCTTGGCGATCTGTTCGTAGCGCTGGCGCCCGGCTCGCGAGCCCAGGACGTAGCCGGCCGCGAAACCCACGGCCAACGACAGCTTCCACATGGTCGGATCCACCCTCTCCTGGCGGCCTCTGCCGCATTGCCCTACCCGTACGTCGGGACGGCGAACCGTCCGCGCCCCAGCATCCCCGGCCCCGTCGCCGGGCGCGCGCGGGGCACGCCGGGCGGCGATCCGGGGGCGATCCGGGAAAGCGATTGGCGGACCACCCCCCCGAGTGCGCTAATGTATGTCCCGCAGCGAGCGCCGAGGAGCCCGGGAGACCGGGGGCCGAGGCGGGAGCCGATCCCCCATAGCTCAATTGGCAGAGCAGCCGACTGTTAATCGGCAGGTTATTGGTTCGAGTCCAATTGGGGGAGCTCGGGAGAAGGCCCTCCGGGGTCCTGTTCCCGTCCGTGGTACGGAAGTTGGGTACCGCGATCCCGCATAGCTCAATTGGCAGAGCAGCCGACTGTTAATCGGCAGGTTATTGGTTCGAGTCCAATTGCGGGAGCTGCACCGGGCCTGCCCGGTGACTGCTCAGAGCGAAGGCCCCTCGGTCGACCGGGGGGCCTTCGTGTTGTCCCCGGCTGGCTCCGCGGCGTGACGTGCGCGACACCGCCCGCGGGCCCGGGTCGCCGCAGGGCCGGCGCCGGGGGCGGCTCCCGGGTCAGGCGGTCGCCTTCCGGTAGAGCTCGGCGACCCGCTGGTCGAAGGTGACGCTGTACGAGGTGCCGGGGGTCTCCCCGCCCTCCTGGTAGCCGCCGATCACGCCGACCACCGCGCCGTTCGAGGTGACCCACGGGCTGCCGCTGGTGCCGTCGGTGTAGCCGCCGCAGTCGAAGCGCTCCTGGGTGGCGCTCTGCGAGCTGGTGCGGACGGCGCAGGTGATCGGCTCGTCGCTCTCGTTCGGGTAGCCGGTGACCGAGACGGACAGCCCGAAGCCCTGGCCGGTGCCGACCGGGTTGCCGCCGACCGCCTCCTCGACCTGCCGGCCGTCGACCGGGCCCACCGTGACGAAGGCCACGTCGTACTCGGGGTCGTCGCCGGCCGCCCAGCGCGGGTCGACGGTGATCGCCTGCACCGGCCAAGTCCCGTACGGGGTGGACCCGTTGCGGTAGCCGGGGGTGAACACCAGGCCGTCCAGCAGGCCGATCCGGCGGGTCTGCACGCAGTGCGCCGCGGTGACCAGCAGGTTGCCCCGGGGGCTGTGCACCACGCTCGCGGTGCAGGCCCGCGGTCCCTGCGCGGTGTGGATGGAGAGGGTGCCGATCCGGTCCCGGGCGGGGCTCCGCTGCGCGACCTCGGCGCGGGGCGCCGCATCCTGCCCGCCGCAGGCGGTGCCGGCGGCCAGCAGCAGGGCGGCCAGCGCGACCGTTCGTGCCGTGTGCGCGGGCCGTGCCGGGCGGGAGGCCATCGGGGCTCCGTCTCGTCCTCGGGGCGGGCACCGGGGCCGTGCGTTCCGCCGTTCGTGAGGAAGATCTACCAGGCCGGGCCCGGCGGCGCCACCGCCGGGGTCCCGCCCGCCGCCCGGTCAGCCGGTGGCGCGGTCGTACAGGGCCTGGACGCGGTCGCCGAAGTAGCTGCTGTACGAGGTGTCCGGGCTGTTGCCGCCCTCCTGGTAGCCGCCGATCACGCCGACCACGGTGCCGGTCCTGGTGCTCGGGTCGAAGTCGGTGACCCAGGGGCTGCCGCTGGTGCCGCCGGTGTAGTCGGGGCAGTCGATCCGCAGCTGGGTGGGGCTCTGCTGGAGGGTGGTGTTGGAGCAGGTGATCGGGACGCCGCTGCTGCTCGGGTAGCCGGTGATCTTCACCGGGAGCCGGTAGCCGCGGTTGACGCCCAGTCGGTTGGCGCCGAGCACCTGCTGGACCTGCTGCCCGTTCTGGGCCTGGACGACCGCGAAGGCGACGTCCATGTCCGGGTCGGCGTGGTCGTTCCAGGCGTCGTCCACGGTGACGGCCAGCAGCGGCCAGACGCCGCTGGGGGTGTCGCCGTCGCGGTAGCCGGGGACGAAGACCAGGTCGCCGCGCCGGCCGAGCTTCGGGTCCCAGACGCAGTGGGCGGCGGTGACGACGAGGTTGAGCCCGGCGCTGTCGACCACGCTGGCGGTGCAGAAGTGGTCGCCGGTGGCGTTGCGGGTGAACACCGCGCCGACCAGGCCGTTGAGCACGGTGGGCTTGGCGGTGCGGGTGACGCCGGTGTGCCGGCCGGACGCGCCCTTGAACCGCTGCCGGTTCCAGCCGTGGCTGTTGACGGCGGCGGAGGTGGCGGCGCTGGGTGGTGCGGAGGTGACGGTCGGGGAGCTTCCGCCCGGCCGCGCCGCGGTGGTGCAGCCCGCCGCGGCCAGCACCAGTGCGAGCGCCGCGGCCGCCGCCCCCGTCCCACGTGTCGTCATCCGCCCAGGCTGCCCCGGACGGGTGCCCCGCCGCCACCCGGGCTGCGCCGCCCGGGAGGGGCGCACCGTCGCGCACCCAGGTGCGCCCCCGGCGAGCATCACGGGTGATCGACCGGCTATGCTGCCCGGGACGGCCTCGCTGGGGCCGTCTGCTGCTGCCGTGTCGACGACCGGCGCGCGCGGCGAACCGGGGCGGTAGCTCAGCCGGTTAGAGCAGGGGACTCATAATCCCTTGGTCGTGGGTTCGAGTCCCACCCGCCCCACCTTCTCGATGTGCGACGAGTGTCGTGATGACCCTTCGCGGGCGGGCCGCCGAGCCGGGGCCCCGCCGCCTTTCCACCGCATGCGACGTCGCAGAGTCTAGGCCGCGGCCACCCTCCTTCCCCGTGTGGCGCGCCGGAATTCACCCGCCCGTGGGCATCGGCCCCGACCGTCCCCGACGGCTCTCCGCCGCCTTCTCCGCGGCCGTTCGCTCCTTTCTTCCCGTCACCGGACCCTGGCGCCGCACGCTCAAAAAGTGATATCACTTTGCCATCGGATGCGGATGCTCGCCGAAGGAGTCGCCCCATGACCACCCCGCCTTTCGCCGTCGAGGACGGTGCCGTCCTGGACCTCCCGGTCCCCAAGATCACCGAACGGGCCATCACCGGGGCGGCCGGCCTGCCGGTCCTCGGCGGCACGCTGCTCGGCCTGCTCGCCGGAGTCGGCTCGTTCGTCGCCGGCGCGGTCCAACTCTCCGGCGGCGGAAAGGGGTTGGGCATCGGGCTGATGGTCCTCGGGCCGGTGCTGCTGCTCGGCTCGGTGGTGCTGATGTGCGGGCTGACGGTGGTCTCGCCCGGACAGGCCCGGGTGGTCCAGCTGCTCGGGCGCTACCGGGGCACCGTCCGCGCCGAGGGCATGACCTGGCTGAACCCCTTCACCAGCCGGCGCCGGATATCCACCCGGATCCGCAACCACGAGACGGAGACCACCAAGGTCAACGACGCGGACGGCAACCCGATCGAGATGGCCGCCGTGGTGGTCTGGCAGGTCGAGGACACCGCGATGGCGGTCTTCGAGGTGGACGACTACGCCGACTTCGTCGCCATCCAGACCGAGACGGCCGTACGGCACATCGCCACCAGCTACCCGTACGACGCCCACCACGAGGGCCAGTTGTCGCTGCGCGACGGCGCGGACGAGATCGCCCGCAAGCTCTCCGCCGAGATCGCCGCCAGGGTCGCCGCGGCCGGAGTGCGGGTCATCGAGTCCCGGATCACCAGGCTCGCGTACGCTCCGGAGGTCGCCCAGGTGATGCTCCAGCGCCAGCAGGCCGGGGCCGTGGTGGCGGCGCGCAGGCTGATCGTCGAGGGCGCCGTCGGTATGGTCGAGGAGGCGCTGGACCGGCTCGCCGAACGCGATGTCGTGGAGCTGGACGAGGAGCGCAAGGCCGCCATGGTGAGCAACCTCCTGGTGGTGCTCTGCGGCGACCGCGGCACCCAGCCCGTCGTGAACACGGGCTCCCTCTACCAGTAAGGCGAGGCCTTGGCGACGGAACGGAAGAAGCTCCTGTTGCGACTGGACCCTTCAGTTCACGACGCGCTGGCCCGGTGGGCCGGGGACGAACTGCGCAGCACCAACGCCCAGATCGAGTTCCTGCTCCGCCGCGCCCTCACCGACGCCGGCCGGATGCCCGGCGGCGCGGCCCGGCTCCCCCGGCGCGGACGCCCGCCCAAGGAGAGCCCGCCCAAGGAGAGCCCGCCCGAGGAGAACCCGGAGAGCCGCCCGGAGAACCCGGAGAGTCCGCAGAGCGGTGGTTCCGCGGCGGACTGACCGCGGCGGGCCGGGCACCGACCGAACGACCGGAGAACGAGATGGACCTGCTCGCCAAACTGCCCAGCAAGCCGCCCGCCGACCTCCCCGTCAACCTGCCCGAGAAGCTGTACCTGCTCGCCTACGACCCGCGGCGCGGGCGGATCACCCGGCAGTCCACCCTCCACCTGGTGCTGCAGGCGGCGGCGCTGACCGAACTGCTGCGCCGCGGACTGGTGCGCGAGGAGGGCCGGACGGCCGTCGCGAGGGTCCGGGACTCCGCCGCCTCGGCCGGCCTCGACCCGTACAGCGCCCACCTGCTGGGCCGGATCCAGGAGAAGCGGCCGCACAGCTGGAGCTGGTGGATCGGCCGCGCCCCCAGCGTCGGGCGCGACCAGCCGGCCCGGCGGATCCGGGAGGGCCTGGCGGAGGCGGGCTGGATCGGCCTCCAGCAGGGCCGGGCGGCCGGGGTGTTCCCGGTCACCCGGGTCACCCTGGACGGGCCCGAGGTGCGCGCGGCGCTGGCGGCCTCCGTCACCGCCGCGCTGAAGGGCCCGCTCAGCCGGGTGGACCCGGCCGACGCGGCGCTGGTGGCCCTGGTCGCCGCGGGGCGGCTGCGCACGGTGCTGGATCCCAAGCAGCGTCGGGAGCACCGCGGCCGGATCGAGAAGCTGTACCCGGCGGCCGGCCCGGTCCCGAAGGCGCTCGGCTCGGCCCTCGCCTGGCGCCAGGCGAGCCACACGGCGGAGATCGCCGTCCTGGGCTGACGGGCCGTCCACGGGGGTGGCGGCCCGTCCCGGGGCGCGGAGCCCGGCCGCCGCACCGGCGGGCCGGGCTCCGCGCGTCCGCCTTATGCTGGCCGGATGCTCGAAGCCGCCCTGCTGCCGACCCCGCTGGTGGACTGCACCGACGAGGCCTTCGCCCGGGCCGGGGTGGAGCTGCGGCTGAAGCGGGACGACCTGCTGCACCCGACCGTCCCCGGCAACAAGTGGCGCAAGCTGGCGCCCAACCTGGCCGCCGCCGTGGAGCGGGGCCACACCCGGCTGCTGACCTTCGGCGGCGCCTACTCGACCCACCTGCGGGCCGTCGCGGCCGCCGCCGGCGCGCTCGGACTGGAGAGCGTCGGGCTGGTCCGCGGCGAGGAACTGGCCGACCGGCCGCGCAACTGGTCGCTGCGGGCCGCCGAGGCGGCCGGGATGCGGCTGGAGTTCCTGACCCGGGCCGCGTACCGGGAGGCCACCGGCCGGGCCGAGGGGGAGGACGGCGCGGCGGACCCGCTCCGCCGCTGGGGCCCCTGCCTGGTGCTCCCGGAGGGCGGCTCCAACGCCCTGGCCGCCGTCGGCGCGGCCGCGATCCCGGCCGAACTGCCCGACCTCGGCGAGCGGGACGTGGTCTGCTGCCCGGTCGGCACCGGCGGCACCCTGGCCGGCATCGCGGCCGGCCTGCCGGCGGGCGCCCGGGCGCTCGGGGTGGCGGTGCTGCGCGGCGGCGAGGGCTACCTGGAGGAGGAGGTCGCCCGGCTGCACCGGGCCGCCTACGGGCGCGGGTTCGACAACTGGCGGATCGACCACGGGCACCACGGCGGCGGCTACGGGAAGGTCCCGGCCGAGCTGGCCGGCTTCGCCGAGCGGTTCGAGCGCCGCCACGGCATCCCGCTGGAGCGCCGCTACGTCGCCAAGCTGCTCGCCGCGCTGGCGGACCTGGCGGCGGCGGGCGCCTTCCCGCACGGCACCCGCCTCACCGCCGTCGTCACCGGGCTGCCGGATCCGGAGTAGCGGCCGCCGGCCGTCGGGGCGAGGCGCCCACGGTTCAGCCGCGCGAGGTGCCCGCCCGGACGCCGGGCCGCCCGCCCTTTCCGGGCGAACGCGGGGAGGACGGGCGGGAGTTCGACGGGCGGCCCGGCCCTCAGGCGGGCCGGAGGCCGGGCGCGGTCAGCCGAAGGTCAGGTTCGCGCACGGGTCGGTGTCGGCGGTGCGGGTGTTCTCCGCTATGCCGGTGGGGACGCCGCCCGGGAGGGCGCCGGGGGTGCTGCCCGCGGTGGCGCCCGGGGCGGCGCCCGCCCCGGCAGGGGCCGCGGCGGCAGGGGCCCCGGCGGCAGCCCCGGGAGCGGTCCCGGCACCGGGCTCCGGGCTCGGGGCGGCCACCGCGTCGAGCCGGGTGCCCGCCCCGCGGTAGTCGGCGCCGAGGGCGACGGTGATCGCCCCCGAGCCGGGCTCCTCGACCGCCTTGGCGCCGGGGAAGAGCGCCACGACCTGGTCGGCGACGGCCTTCAGCGCGGGGTCGTAGGAGACCTGGGTGGCCTGCTGCCCGGGGGAGTTGGGGCCGAGGGTGATGCTCCGGAAGCCGCGCGCCTTGAGCGTCTCGGCGCCGGAGCCGGCCAGGCCGGGCGTGCCGACCCCGTTGACCACGGTGATCGGCGCCGCGGCCTGCTCCGGGGTGAGCGGCGTGGCCGGGGCCCCCGGGTCGGCGCCGGGGGAGGAGGTCACCTGGCCCGTCCCGGAGGTGCTCTGCCCGTCCAGGGTGCGGTCCTCGCGCAGCAGCTTCCAGAGCGCGTCGGCGTCCGGCTGGACCAGCCGCACCCGCTCGCCGGCGAAGCGCCAGGGGGCGGTGACGAAGGAGACGTCCGAGAGCTTGATGTCCTGGATCGAGCGGGCGAAGTCCACCAGCTTCATCGCGGTGCCGAGACCCTCGTCCACGGTGAGCGACTTGGTGGCCGCGTCGGCCAGCGGCAGCAGGGTGGGCAGTGAGAAGCCCTGGCCCTGCACCTTCTTGATCATCGACGAGAGGAAGGCCTGCTGGCGCTTCATCCGGCCGATGTCGGAGTTGTCGCCGATGCCGTGGCGCGCTCTCAGGTAGTCCACCGCGGACTGCCCGGAGAGCTTCTGGAGGCCCTTCTTGAGGTGTATGCCGAACTGGTTGACGTCGTTGGGCACGCAGGCCTCCACGCCGCCCACGGCGTCGGACATCGCGGCCGCGCCCTTGAAGTCGACCACGACGGTGTGGTCGATCCGCAGCCCGGTCAGCTTCTCGACGGTGTTCTGGGTGCAGGCCGGGTTGCCGCTCTCCGCCAGGCCGACGGTGAAGGCGGAGTTGAACATCTGGTCGTTCTTCGGCGTCGTCCAGCTGCCGTTCGGCAGCTTGCAGGACGGGATGGTGACCAGGGTGTCGCGGGGGATCGAGACGCCGACGGCGTGCTTGTGGTCGGCGTAGATGTGCACCAGGATCGCGGTGTCCGAGTGGCCGACGCCCTCGTCGCCGCCGCCCAGCGAGTCGTTGCCCCCGTCGCGGGTGTCCGAGCCGAGCAGCAGAACGTTGACCGGCACCTGGGCGCCGGGGCTGGCCGGCACGGCGGCCGGCGGGCGCTCGGTGGCGACGCCGCCCGGGTCGAAGGTGGTGATGTTGTTGTCCAGCCGGTGGTAGAACCAGGCTCCGGCACCCGCGACCGACAGCACCAGTGCGGCGGCCAGGCCGATGGCGGTCCGCAGGTAGCGGCGCCGACGCGCACTGCTGCTCATCCTCAGTGCCCCCCGTCTTCAGGTATCTCGCGTTCGATGTTCGATGTTCGAACGTTAGACGTTCCGGGAGGCGGTTCGGTTACCCCCCCGGGGCCAACGGACAGCCCCCGGGACCTGTGATGCTGGTCACGCGCCCGGGCCGGAGGCGCCCGCGAGCATCCTCCGGAGCAGGTCGCGCAGGGCCGTCCGCTCGTCCGGGCCGAGTGCGGCCAGCGGCTCGCGGGCGAAGTTGAGCGACTCGCGGAGCTCCTCGGAGGCGGCCGAGCCGGTGCCGGTGGCGGCGACCAGCTTGACCCGGCGGTCGTGCCGGTCGGCCTCGCGGGTGACGAAGCCGCGGGATTCGAGCCGGTCGACGATGCCGGTGATGTTGGAGGGCTCGCAGCTGAGCGTCTGGGCGATCTGGCGCATCGGCATCGGTCCGCGCCGCAGCAGGGCGAGCACCTTGGCCTGGGCGCCGGTGAGCGAGCGGGCGGCGGCGGCCTCCTCGTACTCGCGGTGGAACAGCGCGACCAGGTTGGCCATCAGGTCGACGACCTCGCGGGTGATCTCGTCGGGCTGCGGCGTGGCGTCCTCGACGGGCTGGGTCTCCATGGTCAAAAGTCTACCTGAAAAGTTGACAGGGTGAACCTTTCATGCCCATCGTTACTTCAGTTCATCAACCTTTCATGTTGTGAACAGCGCCTGAACCCGCACCCGAACCCTCAAGGAGCCCCCGATGGCAGAGCAGGCCGCCACCCCCGCGACCGCCCGTGAATGGCACCTCGCCGCCCGCCCCCAGGGCTGGCCGGTGCCGACCGACTTCGCCCTGGTCGAGGCCCCGGTCCGGACCCCCGGCCCGGGCGAGGTCCTGGTCCGCAACGTCTACCTCTCGGTGGACCCGTACATGCGGGGCCGGATGTCGGACCGCAAGTCCTACGCGGAGCCGTACGAGCTGGACAAGCCGATGCTGGGCGGCGCGGTCGGCCGGGTCGTCGCCTCGCGGGCGGAGGGCTTCGCCGAGGGCGACTACGTCCTGCACTTCTTCGGCTGGCGCGAGTACGCGACGTTCGACCCCAGGACGGCCGTCAAGGTGGACCCGGACGCCGCGCCGCTCTCCACCTACCTGGGCGTGCTGGGCATGCCGGGGCTGACCGCGTACGCGGGGCTGACGCGGGTCGCCGGGATCAAGGCCGGCGACGTGGTGTTCGTGTCCGGCGCGGCCGGCGCCGTGGGCGGCATCGTCGGCCAGCTCGCCAGGCTGAAGGGCGCGTCGCGGGTGATCGGCTCCGCCGGCTCGGACGAGAAGGTCGAACTCCTGGTGGAGGAGTACGGGTTCGACGCCGCGTTCAACTACAAGAACGGTCCGGTCGCCGACCAGCTCCGGGCGGCGGCCCCCGACGGCATCGACGTGTACTTCGACAACGTGGGCGGCGAGCACCTCGAAGCGGCGATCGACTCGATCAACCTGCACGGGCGCATCGTGGTCTGCGGCATGATCTCGCAGTACAACGCCACCGAGCCCACTCCGGCCCCGCGCAACCTGGCGCAGATCATCGCCAAGCGCTTCCGCATGGAGGGGCTGCTCGTCGGCGACCACTACGACCTCCAGCCGAAGTTCGTCGAGGAGGTCTCGGCGTGGGTGCGCTCCGGTGAGCTGAAGTACCGCGAGACGGTGAGCGAGGGCATCGACGGCACGGTGGACGCCTTCCTCGGTCTGCTGAGCGGCGTCAACACCGGCAAGATGGTCGTCCGCCTGGACGGCTGACGATCCGTCAGGAGACTCGACCGCCCCGCCGCCCCCACCGGGCGGCGGGGCGGTCTGTCATGTGCGGCCCGCGGTCGGGCGCGGGCGCTGCGGTCGCACTACCGCATTCCGTCCGGATCCGAAAGTGCGTCATCCATCCTGTGGCGCCTCGCGGTACGGTGGTCCCGCCGACGATGGGGCCGTTCGGGGGAGAGATCCGGCCGAGGGGTAGACCTCGTTGAGGATTCGACTAGCATTGAGCGAAAGCCTGTCCGTTTTGCTCAATTTAGTAGCTTAATGTCGGCTAACGTGAGTAACTGCGGATCAACTGCAGGCACGAGGCAGCTGGGGAAGGCGACCCTCGTCCACAGCCTGGAGGTCCCGGTGACGACACGTGGAGTCCTGTACGTCCACTCCGCGCCCCGCGCGCTGTGCCCGCACGTCGAGTGGGCCGTCGCGGGGGTGCTCGGTGTGCGGGTGAGCCTGGACTGGATCCGCCAGCCGGCCGCACCCGGGCACTGGCGTGCCGAGCTCTCCTGGCAGGGGGAGCCCGGTACGGCTTCGAAACTCGCCTCCGCGCTGCGCGGCTGGCAGCTGATGCGGTACGAGGTGACCAGCGAGCCCTGCGCCACGGCGGAGGGGGAGCGGTACAGCAGCACGCCCTCGCTCGGCATCTTCCACGCCGTCACGGGCATCCACGGCGACATCCTGATCCCCGAGGACCGGTTGCGCGCCGTCCTGCTGCGCGCCCGCAGCGAGGGCGCCGACCTGGAGGCCGAGATCGCCCGGCTGCTCGGCAAGCCCTGGGACGACGAGCTGGAGCCGTTCCGGTACGCGGGCGAGGGCGCGCCGGTGCGCTGGCTGCACCAGGTGGTCTGAGGCCGCCCCGGCGGGCCGGGCGGACAGCGGACGGACAGAACGGTACGGCGAAGACGGGTACGACGAAGGGGCCGGCGCTCACGGCGAGCGCCGGCCCCTTCGTCACGGGCGTCAGTGGGTGCGGAAGGCCAGCACCACGTTGTGGCCGCCGAAGCCGAACGAGTTGTTCAGCGCGGCGATCCGGCCCTCGGGCAGCTTGCGGGCCTCGTCGCGGACGATGTCGGCCTCCACGTCGTCGTCCAGCTCGTCCACGTTGATGGTCGGCGGGGCGATCCGGTGGTACAGGGCCAGCACGGTGGCGACGGTCTCGATGCCGCCGGCGCCGCCCAGCAGGTGGCCGGTCATCGACTTGGTGGCCGAGACGGCGATGTGGTCGAGGTCGTCGCCCAGCTCCTTGCGCAGCGCCTTCAGCTCGGCGGTGTCGCCCTGCGGGGTCGAGGTGGCGTGCGCGTTGACGTGCACGATCTCGGCCTTGTCCAGCTCGTTTCGCTCGAACAGGTCGGCCAGCGCGCGGGCCACGCCGGCGCCGGTCGGCTCGGGCTGGGCGATGTGGTGGGCGTCCGAGGACAGGCCCTGGCCCACGGCCTCGCAGTAGATCCGGGCGCCGCGCGCCTCGGCGTGCTCGATCGACTCCAGCACGACCACGCCGGCGCCCTCGCCCAGCACGAAGCCGTCGCGGCCCTTGTCGTACGGGCGGGAGGCGCGCTGGGGCTGGTCGTTGTTCTTGGACATCGCCATCATGTTGGCGAACGCGGCGATCGGCAGCGGGTGGATCGCGGCCTCGGTGCCGCCGGCCACCACGACGTCGGCGCGGCCGGTGCGGATCATCTCGATCGCGTAGCCGATCGCCTCGGCGCCGGAGGCGCAGGCGGAGACGGGGGTGTGCACACCCGCGCGGGCGCCGACCTCCAGACCGACGTTGGCCGCCGGGGAGTTGGGCATCAGCATCGGGACGGTGTGCGGGGAGACCTTGCGGGCGCCCTTCTCCTTCAGCACGTCGTACTGGTCGAGGAGGGTGGTCACGCCGCCGATGCCGGAGGCGATGACGGTGCCCAGGCGCTCGGGGGCGAGCTTGGAGGACTCGTCGGTGGCGGGGGTCTCGAAGCCCGCGTCGGCCCAGGCCTCGCGGGCGGCGATCAGCGCGAACTGGGCCGAGCGGTCCAGCTTGCGGGCCAGCGGGCGGGGCAGGATGGTGCCGGGCTCGACGGCGGTGCGTGCGGCGATCTTGACGGGCAGGTCCTCGGCCCACTCCTCGGTCAGGGCGACCACGCCGGACTTGCCGGCGACCAGGTTCTCCCAGGTGCTGGCGGCGTCGGCGCCCAGCGGCGTGAAGGCGCCGATACCCGTGACGACCACGGTGCGGTTTTCAGCGGTCACTGGTTTCTTCTTCTCTCACGTGTGCAGGGGTCGGCGGCGTGCCGAGGATGGGCCCGGCCGGGCGCCCCGGTGAGGGGGCGTCCCGGCCGGTGGGGTCGGTCGGGCTCCACGAGCCCGGCCGACCGGTCAGCCCCCGCCGGCGTACGGGACGCCGGGCGGGCTGGCCGAGTCGAACGACTCGATCGCTCAGGCGGCGTTGGCGAGGATGTAGTCCACCGCGTCGCCGACGGTCTTCAGGTTCTTGACCTCGTCGTCCGGGATCTTGACGTCGAAGCGCTCCTCGGCGGCCACGACGACCTCGACCATGGACAGCGAGTCGACGTCCAGGTCATCGGTGAAGGACTTGTCGAGCGCGACATCCTCGGTCGGGATACCGGCGATCTCGTTGACGATCTCGGCGAGACCTTCCAGGACCTCGTCCTTGGTAGCCATACTGGCTGCTCCTCTTCGGTGTTGAACGCGTCCGGCCGGCGGCCGGACACAGGCTTGTGGATTGGGCGAATGCGCCTAGGGGAGAGTAACGACTGCCGCGGCGTACACGAGACCCGCCCCGAACCCGATGATCAGGGCCAGGTCCCCGCTGTGGGCCTCACCGCTCTCCAGCATGCGTTCCATCGCCAGCGGGATGGAGGCGGCGGAGGTGTTGCCGGTCTCGGCGATGTCGCGGGCGACGGGCACCGACTCCGGCAGCTTGAGCGCCTTGATCATGGCATCCGTGATCCGCATGTTGGCCTGGTGCGGGATGAACGCGCCGAGCTGGTCGGCGGTGATCCCGGCGGCGTCCAGCGCCTGCTGGGCCACCTTGGCCATCTCCCACACCGCCCAGCGGAAGACCGGCTGGCCGTCCATCCGCAGGGCCGGCCACTTGGTCTCCTCGCCCGCGCCGTTGACGGCGTCGGACTTGGCGAAGGCGGTGTCCCAGGCCTCGGTCTGGGTGATCAGGTCGGCCTGCGAGCCGTCCGAGCCCCAGACCAGCTTGCCGATGCCGGGAGTGTCGGACGGGCCGACGACCACGGCGCCGGCGCCGTCGCCGAAGATGAAGGCGGTGGAGCGGTCCGACCGGTCGGTCAGGTCGCTGAGCCGCTCGACGCCGATGACCAGCACGTACTCGGCGTTGCCGCCGCGGATCATGCCGTCGGCCAGGCCCAGGCCGTAGCCGAAGCCGGCGCAGGCGGCCGAGATGTCGAAGGCCGGGGCGGTGCCGCAGCCGAGCCGCTCGGAGATCTCGGTGGCGATCGCCGGGGTCTGCTTGAAGTGCGAGACGGTCGAGACGATCACGCCGCCGATCTGCTCGGCGGTGATCCCGGCCTGGGCGATCGCCTTGCCGGCGGCCTGGACGGACATCTCGGAGACGGACTCCTCCGGGCCGGCCCAGCGGCGCTCGGCGATCCCGCTGCGGGTGCGGATCCACTCGTCCGAGGAGTCGATCCACTCCAGGACCTCGGAGTTGGGGATCACCCGGACCGGACGGTAGCCGCCGACGCCGAGGATGCGCGAGTACTGCGCGCCGCTCACCGGACGGATCTGGGGCTTGGTCATGCCTGGTTCTCCTGCTCCTGACCGCCGTGCTCCGCGACGAGCGCGCGGGCCTTGTCCAGATCGGCGGGGGTCTTGAGGGCGAGCGTGGCCACACCCTTGAGGTTGCGCTTGAGCAGCGCGGTGAGGGTGCCGGCCGGGGACAGCTCGATCACGGCCGTCGCGCCCAGCTGCCCGAGGGTCTCCATGCAGAGGTCCCAGCGGACCGGGTTGGAGACCTGCGACACCAGGCGGGCGAGGACCTCCGCGCCGGAGTCCACGACCGCGCCGTCCTTGTTGGAGACGTAGCGGACCTTCGGGTCGGCCACGCTGGTCAGGGTCGGGGCCAGCTCGGCCAGCCGCTCGACGCCCGGGGCCATGTGCTCGGTGTGGAAGGCGCCGGCCACCTTGAGGGCCACCAGCTTGGAGCGGGTCGGCGGGTCCGCCTTCAGCGCCTCCAGCTGGTCCAGCGTGCCGGCGGCGACGATCTGGCCGCCGCCGTTGTTGTTGGCCGCCGTCAGGCCGTGCTCGGCCAGCTTGGCCGCGACCTCCTCCGGCTCGCCGCCGAGCAGGGCGAGCATGCCCGTCTCGGTGACGGCGGCGGCCTCGGCCATGGCCCGGCCGCGCTCGCGCACGAAGGTCAGCGCGTCGTGGGCGGTGAGCACCCCGGCGCCGGCGGCGGCGGTGATCTCACCGACGCTGTGGCCGGCCACGGCGCCGACCAGCGCACGGGCGGCATCCTCGTCCGGGAACAGCTCCCGGGCGGTCACCAGACCGGCCGCGACCAGCAGCGGCTGGGCGACGGCGGTGTCCTTGATCTCCTCGGCGGACGCCTCGGTCCCGGCGCGCACCAGGTCGAGCCCGGCGACCTCCGACCAACCGCGCAGGCGGTCGGCGACGCCGTCGAGCTCCAGCCAGGGGCTGAGGAAACCGGGGGACTGGGCACCCTGTCCAGGGGCGACGATTACGAGCACGGTTCAACCCTCTCTCGCCAGGCGCCCAGGGGCGGGTAGGCGACGGTAACGAAGAAAACCATCCGGGATTGTATGGTCCCTACACTCCGGCTCAGCCGGGCTCCCCGACGGCGTCCAGCCGGCCGAGGGCCAGTGCGATCCGCAGAGTGAACGCCGAACGTACGTCGGAGGGGGCGTACCCCGTGACATCAGTCACACGTCGTAGCCGGTAGCGCACCGTATTCGGGTGGACGAAGAGCATCCGGGCCGCACCCTCCAGCGAGGAGGCCTGCTCCAGGTAGACACTCAGCGTCTCCAGCAGGGCGGAGCCGGCCTCGTCCAGCGGTGTGTAGATCTCCTCCACCAGCTGGCGGCGCGCGGCCTGGTCGCCGGCCAGCGCCCGCTCGGGCAGCAGGTCGTCGGCCAGCACCGGGCGGGGGGCGTCCGGCCAGGCGGCGCAGGCCCGCAGGCCGGCCGCGGCGGCGGCGGCCGAGCGGGTCGCGGAGAGCAGGTCGGGCACGGTCGGGCCGACCACCACCGGGCCCGGCGCGAACTGGCCGATCAGCGCGCGGGCCGCGTGCACCGGCTCCTTCTCGCCGCCGACCACGACCACCAGGCGCTTGCCCAGCACCCCGGTCAGCACGTTCAGCTTGGCGTACCGGGCGGCCCGGCGGATCGCCTCGACCACCAGCTCGCTGTCCCCGTCCGGCGCGCTGCCCATCACCACCCGGACCTGGCTGGGCTGGCCCCAGCCGAGCGCCGCGGCCCGCGAGAGCACGCCCTCGTCGGCGTCGCCGGACAGCAGCGAGTTGACCACCAGCGCCTCCAGCCGGGCGTCCCAGGCGCCGCGCGCCTCGGCGGCCTGGGCGTACACCTGGGCGGTCGCGAAGGCGATCTCCCGGGCGTAGACCAGCACCGACTCGCGCATGTCCGCCTCGTCGCCGGGGGCGGCCACCTCCTCGATGGCCTCCTCCATCACCTCGATCGTGGTGCGGATCAGCTCGACGGTCTGGCGCAGGGTGATCGCCCTGGTCAGCTCGCGCGGGGCGGTGCCGAAGACGTCGGTGGAGATCGCCTGGGCGGCGTCGGGGTGGCGGTACCACTCGGTGAAGGCGGCGATGCCGGCCTGGGCGACCAGGCCGATCCAGGACCGGTGCTCCGGGGGCATCCGCCGGTACCAGCCGAGCTGGTCGTCCATCCGCGAGATCGCGGCGGTGGCCAGCTTGCCGGAGGACTTCTCCAGCCGCTTGAGCGTCGCGGCCCGGCGCTCGGCGCGCTCGGCGGCGTTTCTGCGCTCCTGCGCCGTCAGGCGGGGCGCCGCGCGGCCGGGGCGGTCACGGCCCGCCCGGGCGGCCGGGCTCTTCCCGGTGGGGTCGGGTGCGGGGCTGGGGCTGGGTTCGCTCTTGGAGTTCGCGGAAGCGGCTGGCACAAGGACAAGACTGCCTCACGCGAGTGACTGCTCGTGCACACCCCCCGGCGGAGCGGCGCGGTGGCAAGAGTCACACCCCGCGCGCCGGCGACTACGGTGGGGGCGTGACCGAAGCCGCCGACCGCCCCCGCGCCGACCTGCGCCGCACCGCCGAACGCTACCGCTCCGCCCCGGCCGAGGGCGTCGAGACCCGGCACGCGTTCTCCTTCTCGGGCCACTACGACCCGAAGAACACCCACTTCGGCGCGCTGCTCGCGTGCAACGAGGAACTCCTCGCCCCCGGCGCCGGGTTCGAGGAGCACAAGCACCGGGACACCGAGATCCTCACCTGGGTGCTGGAGGGGGCGCTGGCCCACCGGGACTCCTACGGCCACAGCGGGGTGGTCCGGCCCGGGATGGTGCAGCACCTCAGCGCCGGCTCCGGCGTCACCCACACCGAGCGCAACGTCGGCGGCGCCACCGGGCCGGTCCGCTTCGTCCAGATGTGGCTCCAGCCGGACGAGTTCGACGCGCCGCCCGCGTACGGCCTGCGCAAGGTGGAACCGGCGGACGGCGGGTTGACGCTGCTCGCCTCCGGCCTGGAGCGCGACGCCGGGACGGACGCCCTGCGGCTGCGCCGCCGCGACGCCGCGCTCTGGCTGGCCACCGCCGGGCCGTGGCAGCCGCTGCCGCCGCTGCCCGAGGCGCCCTGGCGGTACGCGCACCTGACGGCCGGCTCGCTGGGCTACCGGACCGTCCCGGGGCCCAAGGGCGGCGGCCGCTCGATGGTCCCGGGCGACAGCGTGCGGATCACCGGCGAGGCCTTCGCCGACCCGGCGGCGGGGGAGACCGGCGCCGAACTCCTGCTCTGGGAGATGCACTCGCCGGTCTCGTACGGCTAGCTGTTCAGTTCCGCCAGCACCGCGTCCGAGAAGGCCGGCCAGGCCTCGACCGCCCACGGTCCGAAGTCCCGGTCGGTGAGCGCGACGCAGGCCGCGCCGGCCTGCGGGTCGACCCACAGGAAGGTGCCGGACTGGCCGAAGTGGCCGAAGGTTCCGGGGGAGTTGGCGGTGCCGGTCCAGTGCGGGCTCTTGCCGTCGCGGATCTCGAAGCCGAGGCCCCAGTCGTTCGGGCGGCGGTGGCCGTAGCCGGGCAGCACGCCGCTGGTGCCGGGGAAGGCGACCTCGCGGGTGGCCTGCCGGACGGTGGACGGGTCCAGCAGCTTGGGGGCCTGCAGCTCGGCGGCGAACCGGGTGAGGTCGGCGACGGTGGACAGGCCGCCGGCGCCGGCCGGGGACTTGTGGGCGGTGTGGATCAGGGTGTCCGTCATGCCCAGCGGCTCGAACACCGCCTCGGCGACGTAGCGGGAGAACTCGATCCCGGCGGCCTCGGAGAGCGTCCGGGCCAGCGCGTCGAAGCCCGCGTTGGAGTAGAGCCGGCGGTTGCCGGGCTCGGCGAACACCCGGTCCTCGTCGAAGCCCAGGCCGGAGGTGTGCGCGAGCAGGTGGCGGACGGTGGACCCGGGCGGCCCGGCCGGGTCGTCCAGCTCGAACACGCCCTCCTCCAGGGCGACCAGCGCCGCGTACGAGGTGAGCAGCTTGGTCACCGAGGCGAGCGGGAACAGGTGCTGCTGCGGCCCGTGCGCGCCCAGCACCGCGCCGTCCGCCGCCCGGACCACCGCCGCCGCGGCATGGGGCACCGGCCAGTTCTCGATCATCCGCAAGCTCTCCATGGGCCCGACTCTAGTCGCCGGGAAAATCCTCGGAAAAGGTGGTGGCGGGCCCACCCGGATGCCGGGCTTGCTTGGAGTGCACTCAAACTCTGTAGCGTCGTTCCCGTCGCACAGGACAAGGGGGAACGAGCGATGGCCGCACCCGCACGCATCGAGATCGACCTGCGCAGCTGCTCCGAGGTCTTCAGCCGCCCCGTCGGCGATCCGGACCCGAGCCCGAGGCACACCATCAGCGAGGTCGCCACGGCGAGCGGGCTGACCGCCCACACCCTGCGCTGGTACGAGCGGATCGGCCTGCTGGACCCGGTCGACCGGGCGGCGGGCGGCCAGCGCCGCTACTCCGACGCCGACCTGCACCGGCTGGCCTTCCTGGGCCGGCTGCGGCTGACCGGCATGTCGGTGGCGGACATGCTCAAGTACGTGGACATGGCCCGCCAGGGCGAGCAGACCTACGGGGAGCGTCGGCTGCTCCTGGAGGCCCAGCGCGAGGAGGTCCGACAGCGGATCGTGGACCTCCAGGCGACCCTCGCCGTCCTCGACTACAAGATCGACATCTATGCCGGGAAGGGCGCCGTCGGCGCCGGCATCCCGGCCAAGTGCCAGAACATCCATGGAGAGGAAGAGCAGAGCGCATGACTCAGACCGTCCTTCCCACCGTCGAACTCGGCACCGGCGGCCCGCTGGTGGGCGTCCAGGGCCTCGGCTGCATGGGCATGAGCGAGTTCTACGGCCCCACCGACGCCGACGAGGCGCTCGCCACCCTGGACGCCGCGCTGGAGACCGGCGTCACCCTCTTCGACACCGCCGACATGTACGGCTCCGGCCGCAACGAGGAGCTCATCGGCCCCTTCGTCCGGGCCAACCGGGACAAGGTGGTGCTCGCCACCAAGTTCGCCATCCTGCGCTCCGAGGAGGACGGCGCCGTCCGCGGCATCAGCAACGACCCGGCGTACATCCGGACCGCGGTGGACGCCTCGCTGCGCCGCCTCGGCGTGGACGAGATCGACCTGTACTACATGCACCGCCGCGACCCGGCGGTGCCGCTGGCCGACTCGGTCGGCGCCATGGCCGAGCTGGTGAAGGCCGGCAAGGTACGCCACCTCGGCCTGTCCGAGGTGACCGGGGCCGAGCTGCGCGAGGCGCACGCCGTCCACCCGATCGCCGCGCTCCAGTCCGAATGGTCGGTGTTCGCCCGCGACGTCGAGAGCACGGCGGTGCCGGCCGCGGCGGAGCTGGGCGTCACCTTCGTGCCGTACTCGCCGCTCGGGCGGGGCTTCCTGACCGGCGCCTTCCAGGACGCCACGGAGCTCTCGGCGAACGACTACCGCCGCAACCACCCCCGCTTCACCGGCGACAACGCGGCCGCCAACGGCGAACTGCTCGACCCGCTGCGGGAGATCGCCGCGGCCCGCGGCGTCACGCTCGCCCAGGTCGCGCTGGCCTGGGTGCACCAGCGGGCCGAGGTGCACGGGCTGGCCGTGGTGCCGATCCCGGGCACCCGCAAGCGGAGCCGGCTCGCCGAGAACACCGCGGCGGCGACGCTGCGGCTGACCGCCGAGGAGCTGGCGCTGCTGGAGCCGGTGGCCGGCCGGGTGGCGGGGAGCCGCTACGCGGACATGAGCTCCACCTCGGCGGCGCGCGAGTAGCGGGCACCGGCGGCCCGGGGAGTCGGCGGACGCCCCGGGTCGGCCGCCGGGCTCAGACCGTACGGCCCGTCCAGGCGGCCAGCCGGGTGTGCACGTCGGCGTCCTCGGCGACCGGCCGGACGGCGGCGAACGGAACGCCCGGCACCCGCCGCTCGGCCGGCAGCACGAACTCGGCGATGCCCAGGGCGGTCCGCGCCAGGTCGTCGTCCAGGGCGAAGCCGTTGTCGAGGCTCCGGGCGATGTCCCCGGAGTGGGTCACCAGCTCCATCAGGTAGCCGCCGACCGCCATCGCGCCGGGCACCTCGCCCCAGGGGGCGACGGTCGGACGGCCGAGCTTGGCGTCGTCCGCCCAGGCGGCGGTCACCCGGGCGCGGGCCCGGCCCAGGGCGGCCGGCCAGCCCTCGTCGGACGGGTCCTCGATGGCGGCCACGGTGTCCTCGGCGTGGCCGCCCTCGCCCATGTACGCGAACCGGTGGACGCCGCCGACCACGTGGTTCAGCAGCCCGCGCAGGGTGAACTCGGTACAGGGCGTGGGCCGGTCGAGGTCGGCCGGGGTGACGGTGGCGAACAGCTTCTCCAGCTGGTCGAGGGCGGCCTGGTACTGCGGGCGGGCGTCCTGGACGGCGGTCATGGCGCTCAACTCCCTGGTGTCGGGTGGTCGTTCGGGCCCCTTGCGGGCCCGGAACGCAATCTCCCAGTAAAACCTGACAACGGCCGTCAGGATTACTGGGATTCTTGGACCATGAAGGCCGACCGCCTGCTCTCGATCCTCCTGCTGCTCCAGACCCGCGGCCGGGTGCCCGCCACCGAACTCGCCGAGCGGCTGGAGGTGTCCGTCCGCACCATCTACCGCGACGTCGAGTCGCTTTCCGCCGCCGGGGTGCCGGTGTTCACCGAACGCGGGCGGCACGGCGGCATCGGCCTGCTGCCCGGCTACCGCACCGACGTCACCGGCCTGACCGCGGACGAGGCCAGGGCGCTGTTCGTGCTCTCCGCCCAGGGCGCGCACAGCGACCTCGGGCTGGACGGCGCGCTCGGCTCGGCGCTGCGCAAGGTGATGGCGGCGCTGCCGGCCCCGCACCGGCCGGCCGCCGAGCGGGTCCGCGAGCGGATCCTGGTCGACCCGGCCCGCTGGATGCAGACCCCCGGCGCGGCCGGCCCCGCCGCCGGGCCGGACCTGGGCGAGCTGCAGTACGCCGTCTTCGCCGACCGGCGGCTGCGGCTGCGCTACCGGCACAGCGGCACGCCCGCGCCGGTGGAGTACACCGTCGACCCGTACGGGCTGGTGAGCAAGGCCGCGGTCTGGTACCTGGTGGCCGATCTGCACGGCGAGCCGCGGCTGTTCCGGGCCGACCGGGTGCTGGCCGCCGACACCACCGAGGAGGCGGTGCGCCGCCGGACCGGGGTCGGGCTCGGCGAGGTCTGGGCGGTGCTGCGCGAGCAGGTCGAACGGCTGCCGAAGGACGTGCCGGTGCGGGTGCGGGTCCGGCGCGGACGGCTGGACATGTTCCTGCGCATCCACGGCGGCCGGGTCACCGCACCGCCGCCGGAGCCGGGCGCCGTCCCGGCCGAGGAGTGGACCGAGGTGGCGATGGCCTTCCCGGCCCCGGCGGCCGTCCGGTCGCTGCTGGCCTTCGGCGCGGACGTCGAGGTGCTGGCCCCGCCGGCCGCCCGGCGCGAACTGGCCCGGGCGGCGGCGGAGGCCCTGCGGCTGTACGAAGACAGGTCTTAGGAGCCCGGGTTGGCCCGGACCACGTCCTGGTAGTGGCCGAGGGAGATCGCCGCGAAGTTGTGCAGGCTGTCGGTGCCCTCGGTGAGGTAGCCGTTGTGGCCGGCCGCGCGGGCCGAGGAGATCAGCTCGGAGCCGAAGCCGCTCGCGGCCGGGTCGGCGCCGTGGCCGAGCCCGCCGACCTCCATGAACGGCACGTTGCCGATCCAGTCGCTGGGGTTGCGGGTGGCCCAGAGGTGCACGCCCGCGCCCAGCTCGCCGGTGTTCTGCACGCCCATGCCCGGGCTGCCGAAGACCACCAGGTCGGTGATGCCGGAGGTGTCGGACGGCGAGGCGGCCGCGCGCGGGATGTCCGGGGCGGCGGTGCCGCAGACCACCGAGCCGTACGAGTGGCAGAGCAGCGCCGGCGGCGCGTCCGGCCGGGTGGTCTCCTTGAGCCCGGCGAGCAGCCGCTCCAGCCGGGGGGCGGCGACGTCGGCGAGCCGGGAGGTGGCCGCGTCCGGGCCGAGGCCGGAGGGGGTGACGTAGCCGGTCCAGGAGATCACGGCGGTCCGGGTGTCCGGGGCCTGGCGCTGCTCCTCGGTGTGGAGGGCGCGGGCCATGCCGGCCGGGGAGCGCAGCGGGTCGGCCGCCTGGTCGTGGTGGCCGAGGTCGGCGTCCGAGCCGGGGACGAGCACGGAGATCCGCTCGGCGTCGGCGAGGTCGCCCCACACCTCGGTGACCAGGCCGCGGCCGCGCGGGTCGAAGGCCAGGATCTGCCGGTCGGGGGCGAGCAGGTGCTCGACGTCGTTGGCGCGGGAGACGGCCAGCGCGCGGGTGTCGGAGTCCAGCGTGCCGTCGGCGGCGCGGGCCAGGGCCCGGTCGTGCTCGGCGGCCAGGGCGATCCGGTTGGCGCGGTAGCGCAGGTCCAGCGGGGCGCCGTCGTAGTTGCCGACGACCAGCGGGTAGTCCTGGATCAGCCGGTCCAGCTCGGTGGGCGCGAGCGAGGCGAAGAACGCCGCGGCGGCGGCCGGGGTGGTGGTCGCCGGGTCGGGCAGGGAGCGGCCGAAGGAGTGGTCCTCGACCCAGGCGGCGCTGCCGGCCGGGGGCGTGGAGATCGCCAGCTGTTCGGAGGAGACGGCGGCCGCGGCGGCGACGGCCCCGGCGTCGGCGAGCACCGCGCAGCTGGCGAACGCCCCGATCAGTACCCGCTTCCAGCGCCGACGGATGCGCACCGCACCAACTCCCTTGGGGCCCGCACCGTTTCGCGGGCGGTGGTGCCCGGAGGGTGCGATAGCTCTGCTGACTTCCCTGCGCAAGCCTAGGGGGCCCGAAGGGATGCCGGGAACGCCTAAACTGTGGGATGGCTCACATGAACCAGGGGTGTCCGTCCGACGTCTCCCAGTGGTTCGGACAGTGGTTCGGGAAGTGGTTCGTACGGAGGCCCGGACGGCGGCCGGTGCGGCCGTCGGGAAGGGGCGCGCTCAGCCCTCGGACCCGCCGGACCCGTCGGATTCGTCGAACGCGCGGACCAGGCGCTTCGGCGCCGTCCGCCGCCAGGCCTCGGTGACCAGGTCGCACAGCTCGTCCCCGTCCACCAGGTCCAGCCGGACGCTCACCCAGCCGTGCCGGCCGACGTACGGGGCGGAGGAGAACACCTCGGGCTCGGCGGCGAGCAGTTCGGCCTGGTCCTCGGGGGAGGCCTTGACGGTGACCCGGTCCCCGTCGGGCGCGCCCATCGCGAAGATCCGGCCGCGCACCCGCAGCGTCTCGATGTCCCAGGTCGGCTCCTGGGCGGCCTCCGGCAGGGCCAGGGCCATCGTGCGGAACTCGTCGAACGTCACCATGGCGGCAGGGTAGGGCAGGGCACTGACAGCGCGCCCCCGGCGCGCGGCACGGCGCACCGGGGGCGGTGGGCGACGGCCGCAGGGGCGCGGACCGACCGGTCCACGCCCCTGCGACGGTGGTGCGCCCCGCCGTTCGAACAGGCCGCACCCGGCGGACCGTCACACCATGCCCAGCGCGTACGCCGCGAAAAGTGCCGCCGCGGCCCCGGCCACCGCCTTGCCGCCCCGGGAGAGAGCCGTCCACGGGCCGTCGAACCGGCGGGTGAACCAGCCGACCGCCACCAGCACGGCGCCGAACAGCGGCAGCAGCGCCAGCCGGGCGAGCACCCAGCCGAGCGAGTCCGGCGCCGTGCTCAGCCCCGGGACGGCGCCCAGGGCGGCCGCGCCGGGCACCGCCACCGCGAGCATCGCGCTCTGGTGCCAGCAGAAGATCGTCATCGCCGACAGGTTGACCACCACGACCGGCAGCCAGAGCAGCGGACGGCCGGTCAGCAGCCGGCCCAGCCGCTCCCGCAGCAGCACCGCGGCGCCGCACTGGAACGCCGCCAGGGCGAGCACCAGCAGGGACGGCGGGTGCGAGTTGGTCCGCTCCGCCCCGGGCACGCCGACCATGCTGGCCGGGTAGTGGAAGACCAGCAGCAGCGCGGCGAACAGCGCGCCGCCGCCGAGCAGCAGCACCCGGGCCGCCGGGCGGCCGAGCCGGCCCTGCGCCCAGAGCACGCCCAGCTGGTAGCCGAACAGCCAGCCCGGCAGGATGTTCAGCAGCGCGACCCAGGACGGCACCGACCCGGCCCACGGCCCGTACCGCAGCAGGTCGACGGCGGCGACCGAGGCCACCAGCAGGCCCGCCGACCAGCCGCCCAGCCGGCGCCCGGCGGCCACGCAGAGCGGGGTGAGGGCCGTCAGGCCCAGGTAGACCCCGATGTACCAGAGCGGCTGCACCACCAGGGTGGCGCCGGTGCGCACGGTGTCCTCGGGGACGCCGAGCGCCGGCAGCAGCGGGATCAGCGCCGCCCAGACGGCCGCCACCCCGAGCACCGGGCGCAGCAGCCGGACCGCACGGGCCCGCAGCCAGCCGCCGTACGTGACGCCCTTGGCCCGGGCCCGCTCCAGCGAGCGGACCGAGGAGTGGCCGCCGACCAGGAAGAACACCCCGAGCATCTGGAGCACCCAGCTGAGCGGGGCGAAGAAGCCGAGGGTGGAGAGCGGGCTGGCGTTGTGCAGGGCGCCGTCGGGGGAGCGGGTGAAGCCGCCGAGCATCCAGTGGCCGACCGGTACGGCGAGCAGGGCGAGGGCGCGCAGCCCGTCCAGGGCGCGGTCGCGGTCGGCCGGGGTCTTCGCGTCGACCCGCGCGGCGGCGCGGCGCAGGGCGGTGAGCGGTCCGGCGGCGAGCGCTCGGGGGGTACGGGGCGGGGCGGCGAGGGTGTCGGCCATGGTGGTGCTCCTTCCGGTGCGGGCGGGTCAGGCGCGGCCGAGGGCGACGGCGGCGTAGGCGGCGAGGGAGGCGGTGCCGGGGGCGAAGTAGCCGGTGTGGCCGTGGGATCCGGCGGCGGGCAGCGGGCGGGCGCCGAAGCCGGGGGCGGTCGGGTCGGCGCCGTGGCCGAGGCCGAACAGCCGGACCTTGGGCACGTCGCCGATCCAGTCGGAGTCGTTGCGGGCGGTGGCCCAGAGCGGGACGCCCGGGTCGAGGTCGGCGGCCGAGCCGACACCCATGCCGGGCGAGCCGAGCACCACCACGCCGGAGGCCTGTGCGGGGGTGGGGCGGGCCAGACCGCAGACCACCGAGCCGTAGCTGTGGCAGAACACGGTGGGCGGGTCCTGCGGGCGGGTGGTGACGGCGAGTCCGTCGAGCAGCCGGGTGAGGCGGGGGGCGCCGGCCCGGGCCAGGTCCTCGGTGGCGGCGTCCAGGCCGAGGCCGAGCGGGGTGGTGTAGCCGGCCCAGGCGATCACGGCGGTCTGTCCGCCGGTGGCGTCCAGGAGCGCCCGGGCCATACCGGCCGGGGTGCCGTACGGGTCGCCGGCGCGGTCGAAGCGGAGCAGGTCGGTGTCGGAGCCGGGGACGATCACGGCGGTGCGGCGGGCGGTGGCGAGGTCGCCGTACACCTCGGCGACCTGGCCGCGGCCGCGCGGGTCGAAGGCGAGGATCCGCCGGCCGCCGTCCAGCAGGGCGCGGTAGCGCTCGGCGCGGGTGCGGGCGGCCTCGTGGTCCTGCGGGGTGAGGGCGGGGTCGGTGGCCCGGGCGAGTTCGCGGGTGCGCTCGGCGGTCAGGGCCAGGGCGTTGGCCCGGTACCGGAGGGCGACCGGGGCGCCGTCCAGGTTGCCGACCACCAGCGGGTACCGGGCGGTCAGGGCGTCCTGCCGGGCCGGGTCCAGCCCGGCGAAGAACGCGGCGACCCGGGCCGGTTCGGTGGTGGCCGGGTCGGGCAGCCGCAGGCCGAGCGAGGTGTCGGCCGTCCACGCGGCGCTGCCGGGCGGCGGGCCGGTGACCGGGGTCTGGGTGTCGGCGGCCCAGCCGCCCGCGCCGAGCATGATCGCCACTGCCACCGCGGCGCCGGCGATCGCCCGCCCGGCTCGAAACCTGCGCATGTCCCTGCTCCTTCCTCGTCCGTTCGGCCGCCGACTCGGTTCGGCTTCCGACGAGGAGGAAGGTAGGAATGCGACGGCCCCGCGGACGTCACACCGCGGGGCCAACTCCCGGGTGCTACCCGGGTATCAGAGGAGAGGGCGAACAGCTGCCGGTTACTGACCCGGTGTCACCAGGCCGGACTCGTAGGCCAGGATCACCGCCTGGGCGCGGTTGTGCAGGCCGAGCTTGGCGAGGATGCGCCCGATGTGGGTCTTGACGGTCTGCTCGGCGAGCACCAGCCCGGCGGCTATCTCCTGGTTGGACAGGCCGCGGGCGATCAGCTCCAGCACCTCGGTCTCGCGCGGGGTCAGGCCGTTGAGCCGCACCTTGGGGTCGCGGCGCCTGGCCGGGCGGGTGCGGGCGAAGTCCTCGATCAGCCGGCGGGTCACCGAGGGGGCGAGCAGCGCCTCGCCGGCCGCGACCACCCGGACCGCGGCGATCAGGTCGGCGGGCGGGGCGTCCTTGAGCAGGAAGCCGCTGGCCCCGGCGCGCAGCGCCTCGTACACGTAGTCGTCCACGTCGAAGGTGGTCAGCATCAGCACCTTGGGCCGGTGGGCGCCCGGCACGGCCGGTTCGAGCAGCCGCCGGGCCGCCTCCAGGCCGTCCATGACGGGCATCCGGACGTCCATCAGCACCAGGTCCGGGTGGGTGCGGCCGTTGACCTCCAGGGCCTGGGCGCCGTCCGCCGCGTCCCCCACCACGTCGATGTCGCTCTGGGCGTTGAGCAGGGCCGCGAAGCCCGCGCGCACCATGGCCTGGTCGTCGACGATGATCACGCGGATGGTCATGCGGTGGTCTCCTGGGGGGTGTCGGTGTCGGGGCGGTCGACGGGCAGGACGGCGGCCACCTTGAAGCCGCCGTCCGGCAACGGGCCGGTGTCCAGCCTGCCATCGACCAGCCGGACGCGTTCACGCATTCCGACCAGCCCCTGCCCGGTGCCCTCGACCGAGGCCTCCAGCGACTCGGTGCGCTGCGGCGGGGGCGCGTTGACCACCGTCACCAGCAGCGCCGGGCCGTCCGTGCTCAGCGACACCCAGGCCCGCGCGCCGGGGGCGTGCCGCACCACGTTGGCCAGCGCCTCCTGCACGATCCGGTAGGCGGACAGGCCGACGGCCTGCGGTGCCTGGTCCAGCAGGTCCACCAGGCCCGGTTCCACCGTCAGTTCGGCCGGTACCCCGGCCCGGCCCACCGTCTCGACCAGCTGGGCGAGTTGGCCCACCCCGGGTTGCGGGGCCCGCTCCCCGCCGGACTCCTCGCTGCGCAGCACGCCGAGCAGCCGGCGCATCTCGGCCAGCGACTCGCGGGCGGTGCCGGCTATCGCGGTGAACTCCTCGGCGGCCTCGTCCGGCACCCCGGTGATCCGGTACGGCGCGCTGGCGGCCTGCACCGCGATGACCGACATGTGGTGCGCGACCACGTCGTGCAACTCCCGTGCGATCCGGGCGCGTTCCTCCAGCAGGGTGCGGCGTTCACGTTCGACCTCGCTGATCTGCTCCTGCTCGCTGAGCAGCCGGCGCGCCTCGGCGCGGTCCCGGACGGCCCAGCCGAGCAGCAGCACGGCGCCGCTGAGCGCGATCAGCAGCATGGTGGTGCCGTCGCCGGAGCGGGGCAGGCCGAGCGTGGTGGTGAGCGCGGTGAGCGCGATGGTGGCGAGCCAGACCGAGAGCAGGGTGGCCCGGCTCTCCCGCAGCGCCAGGGCGATCAGCAGGAAGAGGTACGAGAGGATCATCGGCGCGGTCCACGGCCAGGTGCCGCCGTCCTGGTCGTACCGGGCGGTGATGGTGGCGGTGGCGACCAGGGTGCCCGCGCTGATCCACCAGGCGGCCAGTGGCCGGGTGATGGCGAGCAGCAGCGGCACCGTCTGGGCGACGGTGAGCGCGCCGGCCACCGGGAGCACCAGGCCGAAGAAGCCGACCAGGGTGGCGATCCCGGCGGGGATCAGCGAGGACAGCATGATCAGGACGACGGCGTACGGCAGCCGGCGCACCCAGCGCCGGGGCGACGTTCCGAGCAGCGGGGTGTGGCCGCCGCTCGGGGTGGTCAGGTGGTGTCGGAAGGTGCCCAGCAGGCGCAGGGCGTGCGGGCGGACGTCGGCGGCGGTGAGGTTCTTCATCGCGCGCCAGCCTAGGAGGGCGGGGCCCCGCCGGGCGTCGCACCGGAGCCCGATTTTCCGGGTGCTACCGGGGTACCGGGTGATACCCCGGTATGACGCGGGTGCGCGGCCGGGTACTACGCGCGGTCGTGCCAGTGGCCGGCCAGGGCCGGGCCGAGCTGGTCGAAGTGACGCTCGATCACCGCGACCATGCCCTCGGGGCCGGCCGGCTCGTGCTCGGCGCTCCAGGAGAGGTGGGCCAGGCGCAGCAGTCCGCCGAAGACGGCGGCGAGCACGGCCGGGCGCAGGTCCTCGGCCGGGTCCAGGCCCTCGCGCTCGGCGAGCACCCGGACGACCAGCCGCTCCTGCTCGTTGACCCGCCGCAGGTGGGCGGCGAGCAGCGGGGGCGTCTCCTCGATCATCCGCATGAGTTCGAGGGCGCTGTGGATCGAGCCGGGGCCGGCGGCCTCCTCGCTGCCGAGGTCGTGCCAGGCCTTGACGATCGAGGCGCGCAGGGCCTGGAGCGGGGTCTCCTCGGCCGGGCGGTGGCGCAGGCACTCCATGAAGTAGTCCTCGGCCACGGCCATCACGGCGAGCGCGACCTCGTCCTTGTTGGCGAAGTAGCGGAAGAAGGTGCGCTGGGAGACGTCGACGGCGGAGGCGATCTCGTCGACGGTCGTCCGGGCGAAGCCCTGCCGGAGGAAGAGCACGTGGGCGGCCTGGATCAGGGCGTACCGGGTCTGCTGCTTCTTGCGCTCGCGCAGTCCGGGGGTGCGCCCGGGGCCCTCCGGGGCGTCGGTGGTGCGGGGGGTGTGAGCGGCCATGAGCAGGGGCCTTCCGGAGGGCTGGGTACGGCGGTGGGAGCACGATCCTAGCGCTCTGACAAATGTCAGTTATGGCCAGAAGTCACTGTTTGCCGAATGTCAGCGGCTGACATAATCTGCCGAGGTGGCGCCCGTCGGGCCGGGGCACCTGTGGGGACGGGTGGGCCGGGGCGCCACGACCACGTCCTGCACCCCAGCCACGCCCCCGGAGGGCCCTGATGAGCCAGTCCGTCGTGAAGAACTCCGAGGCGGACGCACCGCCGCCGCCGAACCCGCCGTCGGGGGGCGGCCTCAAGGGGCACCCCTGGCTGACCCTGCTGACCGTCGCGGTCGGCGTCATGATGGTCGCGCTGGACGGCACGATCGTCGCCATCGCCAACCCGGTGATCCAGGAGAAGCTGCACGCGGCGCCCGCCGAGATCCAGTGGGTCACCAGCGGCTACCTGCTGGCCCTGGCGGTCTTCCTGGTCACCGCCGGCAAGATCGGCGACCGCTTCGGCCACAAGGCCACCTTCCTGGTCGGCGCGGTGGGCTTCGCCGTGACCTCGGCCGCGATCGGCTTCGCCGGCAACATCCAGACCGTGATCGCCTTCCGGGTGCTCCAGGGCCTGTTCGGCGCGCTGCTCCAGCCAGCCGCGCTCGGCCTGCTGCGCGGGGCCTTCCCGGCCGAGCGGCTCAACATGGCGATCGGCATCTGGGGCGGCGTGATCGGCGCCTCGACCGCGGCCGGCCCGATCGTCGGCGGCCTGCTGGTCGAGCACGTCAACTGGGAGTCGGTGTTCTTCATCAACGTCCCGGTCGGCCTGATCGCGCTGGCGCTGGGCCTGTGGATCCTGCGGGACGTCCGCGCCGAGAAGGCCGCCAAGTCCTTCGACCTGCCCGGCATCGCGCTGCTCTCGGTGGGGATGTTCGCGCTGGTCTTCGGCATCATCAAGGCCCCCGAGTGGGGCTGGGGCGACGGGCGGACGCTGCTGTTCCTGGGCGGCGCGGTGGTCCTGATGGTGCTGTTCGCGCTCTGGCAGGGCAAGGCCCGCGAGCCGCTGGTGCCGCTCGGCCTGTTCCGCTCGGTGCCGCTGTCGGCGGGCGTGCTGCTGATGGCGCTGATGGCCTTCGCGTTCTTCGGCGCGATCTTCTTCGTGACCTTCTACTTGCAGAACGTGCACGGGATGAAGCCGGTCGACGCCGGCGTCCACCTCCTGCCGATGACCGGCATGATGATCGTCGGCTCGCCGCTGGCCGGCCTGGCGATCGGGAAGCTGGGCCCGCGCATCCCGATCGTGGCCGGGATGCTGATCACCACCGTCGCGATGTACGGCATGTCCACCCTGGACACCGGCTCCGGCAACGGTGTGATGTCGCTCTGGTTCGTCCTGATGGGCCTCGGCATCAGCCCGGTCATGGTCGGCGCCACCGAGGTGATCGTCGGCAACGCCCCGCTGGAGCTCTCCGGCGTGGCCGGCGGCCTCCAGCAGGCCGCGATGCAGGTCGGCGGCAGCCTCGGCACCGCGGTGCTGGGCGCGCTGATGGCCGCCAAGGTCGGCGACGTGCTGCCGGGCAACTGGGCGAAGGCCGGCCTGCCGCCGGTCGAGGGCGCGGCGGGCGAGGGCCTCAAGCAGGCCGCCCAGCTCGGCATCGCCCCGCCGGCCCCGGCCGGCACCCCGCAGCAGGCGGTGGACGCGATGGCCGGCGCCGTCCACGAGTCCTTCGTGAGCGGCATGTCGCTCGCCTTCGCGGTGGCCTCGGTGGTGGCCCTCGCCGCCGCCGCGCTCGGCCTGCTCACCCGCCGCGGCACCACCGACGCGGGCCCGTCCGTGCACATCTGACGGCCCCACGGCCCCGCCGCACGCCACGGCCCCGGACTCCTCGGAGTCCGGGGCCGTCGTGGTGCCCGGGCGGCGGGCGCCCCTGTGCGTCAGGCGCGGCTGAGGGCCACCAGCGGGACGGTCCTGGCGGTGGTGCGGTAGCCGGCGAACTGGGGCTGGGCGGCGATCTGACGGGCCCAGAGCGCGTCGTGCTCGGCCGGGTCGACCGGTGCCGCCAGGGCCGGGTAGCGCTCGGCGCCGACCTCGACGGTCACCTCGGGGTGGGCCACCAGGTTGCGGTACCAGAGCGGGTCCTGCTCGCTGCCGCCGTTGGAGGCGAAGACCACCAGCCGCCCGCCGTCCGGCAGGTAGACCAGGGGAGTGGTGCGCGGCTCGCCGCTGCGGGCGCCGACCACGGTGAGCAGGAGGACCGGCGCGTCGGCGAGCGGGCCGCCGACGGCCCCCTGCCGGGTGCGGAACTCCGCGATCACGTTCCGGTTGAACTCGCCCGCACCGTCGGCGGGTTCGGGGTGCCGCCCGGAGGGCCCGGGCCTCGTCTCGTCGGTCATGACGCCGAGCTTAGGGCCTGTCGTCGAACTCGCGTCGTCCGCCCGGAGGGCGGGAGTTCGACGACAGGCCCAGGACCTCACACCGGTGTGAGGGTCAAGAACACGACGGACGGCGAAGGGCCGGACCCCCCGTGCGGGAGGTCCGGCCCCTCGGTGCCTCAGGGCCTACCGGCCGGTCAGGCGTCGCCGCCGGCGGCGCCCGGGTCGGCCGCGGTCACGTCGAGCAGCTGGTAGCGGTCGATCGCGTCCTTCAGGGCCGAGCGGTCGATCTTGCCCTGCTTGGCGAGCTCGGTGAGCACACCCAGGACGACCGACTGCGCGTCGATGTGGAAGAAGCGACGGGCCGCGCCACGGGTGTCGGCGAAGCCGAAGCCGTCGGCGCCCAGCGACTGGTACTGACCCGGCACCCAGCGGGCGATCTGGTCCGGCACCGCGCGCATCCAGTCGGACACCGCGACGACCGGGCCCTCGGCACCCTGGAGCTTCTGGGTGACGTACGGCACGCGCTGCTGCTCCTCGGGGTGCAGCAGGTTGAACTCCTCGGCCTCCACCGCGTCGCGGCGCAGCTCGTTCCAGGAGGTCGCGGACCAGACGTCGGCCTTGACGTTCCACTCCTCGGCGAGGATGCGCTGGGCCTCCAGGGCCCACGGCACGGCCACGCCGGAGGCGAGGATCTGGGCCGGGATCTGGCCCGCGGTGCCCGGCGCGTACCTGTGCAGACCCTTGAGGATGCCCTCGACGTCCACGTTCTCCGGCTCGGCCGGCATCTTGATCGGCTCGTTGTAGACGGTCATGTAGTAGAACACGTCCTCGCCGTGCGGGTGCTCGGCGCTGGAGCCGTACATCCGCCGCAGACCGTCCTGGACGATGTGCGCGATCTCGAAGCCGTACGCCGGGTCGTACGCGACGACGCCGGGGTTGGTCGAGGCCAGCAGGTGCGAGTGGCCGTCGGCGTGCTGCAGGCCCTCACCGGTCAGCGTGGTGCGGCCGGCGGTGGCGCCGATCACGAAGCCGCGGGCCAGCTGGTCGGCCATCTGCCAGAACTGGTCGCCGGTGCGCTGGAACCCGAACATCGAGTAGAAGACGTACACCGGGATCAGCGGCTCGCCGTGGGTGGCGTAGGACGAGCCGGCGGCGATCAGCGAGGCGGTGCAGCCGGCCTCGGAGATGCCGTCGTGCAGCATCTGGCCGGTCGGCGACTCCTTGTAGGCGAGGAGCAGGTCCCGGTCGACCGACTCGTAGGTCTGGCCGAGCGGGTTGTAGATCTTCGCCGAGGGGAAGAGCGAGTCCATGCCGAAGGTGCGGTACTCGTCCGGCGCGATCGGCACGAAGCGGTTGCCGATGCCCTTGTCCCGCATGAGGTCCTTGAGCACCCGGACGAACGCCATGGTGGTGGCGATGGTCTGGTTGCCGGAGCCCTTCTTGACCGCCTTGTAGGCGTCGTCGCCGGGCAGCTCCAGCTTCCGCGGGCGGACCTTGCGGGTCGGCACGTAGCCGCCGAGCTCCTCCCGGCGGTCGTGCATGTACTGGATCTCCTCCGAGTCGCGGCCCGGGTGGTAGTAGGGCGGGTAGCCCTCGTCCAGCTGCTTGTCGGTGATCGGCAGGTGCAGCCGGTCGCGGAAGCGCTTCAGGTCCTCGACCGTCAGCTTCTTCATCTGGTGGGTGGCGTTGCGGCCCTCGAAGTTGGGGCCCAGCGTCCAGCCCTTGACCGTCTGCGCCAGGATGACCGTCGGCTGGCCCTTGTGCTCGCGGGCCGCCTTGAACGCCGCGTAGATCTTCTTGTGGTCGTGGCCGCCGCGACCCAGGTGCTGGATCTGCTGGTCGGTCATGTTCTCGACCATGGCGCGCAGGCGCAGGTCGCCGCCGAAGAAGTGCTCGCGGATGTACTGGCCGGTCTCGGTGGCGTAGGTCTGGAACTGGCCGTCCACCGTGGTGTTCAGCTTGTTGACCAGGACGCCGTCGCGGTCCTGCGCGAGCAGCGGGTCCCAGGAGCGGTCCCAGACCAGCTTGATCACGTTCCAGCCGGCGCCCCGGAACTGGGACTCCAGCTCCTGGATGATCTTGCCGTTGCCGCGGACCGGGCCGTCCAGGCGCTGCAGGTTGCAGTTGACCACGAAGGTCAGGTTGTCCAGGCCCTCGCGGGCGGCCAGCGAGAGCTGGCCGAGCGACTCGGGCTCGTCCATCTCGCCGTCGCCGAGGAAGGCGTAGACCTGCGAGTCCGAGGTGTCCTTGATGCCGCGGTGCTCCAGGTAGCGGTTCATCCGCGCCTGGTAGATCGCGCCGAGCGGGCCGAGGCCCATCGAGACGGTCGGGAACTCCCAGAAGTCCGGCATCAGCCGCGGGTGCGGGTAGCTGGAGAGGCCGTACGGGGCCTTCGACTTCTCCTGGCGGAAGGCGTCGAGCTGCTGCTCGGTGAGCCGGTCCAGCAGGAAGGCGCGGGCGTAGATGCCGGGGGAGGCGTGACCCTGGAAGAAGATCTGGTCGCCCGACTCGCCCTCGGCGTCCTTGCCGCGGAAGAAGTAGTTGAAGCCGACGTCGTAGAGCGACGCGGAGGAGGCGAAGGTGGCGATGTGGCCACCGACGCCGATGCCGGGGCGCTGCGCCCGGGAGACCATGACGGCCGCGTTCCACCGGGTCGCGTTGAGGATCTTCCGCTCGATCTCCTCGTTGCCGGGGAAGAACGGCTCGTCCTTGGTCGCGATGGTGTTGACGTAGTCCGTGCTGCGCATCTCGGGCACGGCGACACGCTTCTCGCGGGCGCGCTCGATCAGCCGCAGCATCAGGTAACGGGCACGCTCACGCCCCCGCTCGTCGATGGCCGCATCGAGCGACTCCAGCCATTCCGCGGTCTCCTCGGGATCGAAGTCCGGGACCTGACTCGGAAGGCCGCCAATGATGATCGGGTTGCGATCGGATCCGGAAGCCACGCTGTTCCTTCACTGTCGGTCGAAACTGAGGTGTGTCGCGCCGCCTCCATCGTGCTACCGCGCTCGGAGATCCGTCATCTCTACCGATCGGTAACCGTCGCGCCCGGTGGGCGGTCCGGTCTGGTGGTGCGCGGTGCGGGCGTCTCCGTCCGCTCCGCACACCCCCGGGTGTTACGAAAAGAGGTGGTCCGACCTGGTGTCCCGTCCGCCCGATGGCGGGCGGCCGGGGTGAGGGCCAACAGGAGACTCTACGCCCGCGCACGCGCGGACCCCGAATGCCGTTCGCATCTCGGGCACACGTACGGCCTGTGGGCCGGGACCACCCGAAGCATCCTCGGACCATGCAGAAAAGGGCAAATCGGTGTGATTCCCGACACGTCCCACGGCGTGTTCCGGTGCGACACGTCAACCTTTGGAGGGGATCGGGGGTCGGGTACTTGCGCGAACCGCCGCGCCCGTGTGGACTACGGCCACAGCCTCGGCATGGATGCCGAGCCGAATACTGGAGGTTATTCCCGTGAGCGCGACCGCGGACCCCGCGGACAAGTCCAACCCGGCGACCCGTCTCGGCTTCGAAGAGGGCCAGATCATCCAGGAGCTGGGGTACGACGAAGACACTGACCAGGACCTCCGCGAAGGCATCGAGGAGCTCACCGGGACGGATCTCGTCGACGAGGACTACGACGACGTCGCCGACGCCGTCCTGCTGTGGCACCGCGACGACGACGGGGACCTCACCGACGCCCTCGTCGACGCGCTGGAGTACCTGGCGGAGGGCGGCCTCATCTGGCTGATGACGCCCAAGACCGGGCGGGACGGCCACATCGAGGCGTCCGACATCAACGACTCGGCCAAGACCGCCGGTCTCTCCCAGACCAGCTCGATCAACATCGTCAAGGACTGGGCGGCCACCCGGCTCGCGACCAAGTCCACGGCGAAGCAGAGCGGCGGAAAGCGCTGAGCGGGCTCTGAAGTCCCCGCACCGGGCCCCGCCGGAGGAACCCCCTCCGGCGGGGCCCGCTGCATGCCCGCCGCCCGCGAGGGGTCCGGCCGGCGCCCCGGACCGGTCCGTTCGCGGACGGCGAACGCGGCGGGCCGCGGCCGCCCGCCTCATCCGTTCGGCGGAACGGCCGTAAACGAATGCGAGGATGTGGCCTGCCGCGCCCGCCGCGCGGCGCGCTCGCGTCAGAAAGGTCCCGTTCATGGCCATCGAGGTCGGCACCCAGGCTCCGGACTTCGAGCTCCGCAACCAGCACGGCGAGTCCGTCCGGCTCTCCGACTTCCGCGGCCGGAAGAACGTCGTCCTGGTCTTCTACCCGTTCGCCTTCACCGGCGTCTGCACCGGCGAGCTGGGCGCGATCCAGCGGGAGCTGGCGGGCCTGCAGAACGACACCGTGCAGGTGCTCGGGCTCTCCTGCGACTCCCAGTTCTCCCAGCGGGTCTTCGCCGACCGGGAGGGCCTGGAGTTCCCGCTGCTGGCCGACTTCTGGCCGCACGGCGAGGTCGCCCGCGCGTACGGCGTACTCGACGAGGAGCGGGGCTGCCCGCTGCGCGGCACCTTCGTGGTCGACACCGCCGGCGCGGTGCGCTGGAGCGTCGTCAACGGCCTCCCGGACGCCCGGGACGAGCAGGAGTACCTGAAGGTGCTCGCGGCGCTCTGAGGCCCCGCCGGGGGCCCCGGACGCGTCCCGGGCGCGCCCGCCGGGCCCCTTCGGCGCCCGCCGGCCGGGTGCCGTGGGGCCGTGTCCGGCCTGATCAGGGGTGCGGGCGGGAACCCCGTACTACGCTCGGGCCGTTGGCGGGGTGGGACGCGGGGGCCGATCGGCCTCCCGCCGCCCCGGACCGCACCACCGGGGGCACCACTGGACGTGCCTCCCGATTCTTGGAGGACTAGTGGGAGTCAGCCTCAGCAAGGGCGGCAACGTCTCGCTCACCAAGGAGGCACCCGGCCTCACGGCCGTGGTCGTCGGCCTGGGCTGGGACGTCCGGACCACCACCGGTGCGGACTTCGACCTGGACGCCAGCGCCCTGCTGTGCAACGCCCAGGGCAAGGTCGCCTCGGACGGCAACTTCGTGTTCTTCAACAACCTGAAGAGCCCGGACGGCTCGGTCGAGCACACCGGTGACAACCTGACCGGCGAGGGCGAGGGCGACGACGAGGCGATCAAGGTCAACCTGGCCGGCGTCCCGGCGGACGTGGAGAAGATCGTCTTCCCGGTGTCGATCTACGACGCCGAGACCCGCAGCCAGAACTTCGGCCAGGTGCGCAACGCGTTCATCCGCGTGGTGAACCAGGCCGACAACTCGGAGCTGGCCCGCTACGACCTCTCCGAGGACGCCTCCACCGAGACCGCGATGGTCTTCGGCGAGCTGTACCGCAACGGCAGCGAGTGGAAGTTCCGCGCCATCGGCCAGGGCTACGCCTCCGGCCTGCGCGGCATCGCGCAGGACTTCGGCGTCAACGTCTGAGCCGTCGCCGGCGCCCTGCGGCGCGGGCTGCGCGCCGTTCTCCCGGGGCGGCCCCGGACCTCCGTGGTCCGGGGCCGCCCCGGCTTCGTCCGACCCGGTGCCGTGCTGGTCCGCGGCGCTGCGAGGATGTGAGTTCAGGAAGTTCAGCCGACCAAAGCCGGTCGGCCGGGGCCGCGGGGGACTACACCTGGATGGCGCCCCGGGAGAAGCAAGGGAGGAAGAACGTCATGGTGGTCACGCTTGCCAAGGGTGGCAACGTCTCGCTCACCAAGGCCGCGCCGAACCTGACGCAGGTTCGGATCGGCCTCGGCTGGTCCGCCCGTTCAACCACGGGCGCCCCGTTCGACCTCGACGCGAGCGCCCTGATCTGCGGTGGCGGGCGAGTGCTCGGTGACGAGTACTTCGTCTTCTACAACAACCTCAAGAGCCCCGAGGGCTCGGTGGAGCACCAGGGCGACAACCTCACCGGCGGCGACGACACGGGTGACGACGAGGTGGTCGAGGTCAACCTGGACCTCGTCCCGGTGCAGGCCGACAAGGTGATCTTCGCGGTCTCGATCTACGAGGCCGAGGCGCGGCTCCAGAACTTCGGTCAGGTCCGCAACGCCTACATCCGGGTCGTCAACTCGGTCGACGGCCAGGAGATCGCCCGGTACGACCTGTCCGAGGACGCGTCCAGCGAGACCGCGATGATCTTCGGCGAGCTGTACCGCTACGCGGGCGAGTGGAAGTTCCGCGCAGTGGGCCAGGGGTACGCCTCCGGCCTGCGTGGCATCGCGCTCGACTTCGGCGTGAACGTACAGTAAGGGCGGAAATCGGACTTATCGCACCCGACCCGATCATGAGAACAGAGGGCAGTGCGGGGGTGGCCTGACCGGGCCCGGCCCGGTCAGGGCGTCTCGGGTACGAGGCCGACCCCGGCACGGCCAAAACCCGAAAGGTAGCCAACTCCCGTGTTCCTCCGCACATTCGGCTGGTCGCTCGCGATCACCGCCATCGGCCTGGTCGCGGCCGGACTGCTCTGGGGAGCCCAAGGCTTCGGCATCGTGCTGATCCTCTCCATCCTGGAGATCTCCCTGTCGTTCGACAACGCGGTGGTCAACGCCACGGTGTTGAAGCGGATGAACCCGTACTGGCAGAAGATCTTCCTGACCGTCGGTGTGCTCATCGCGGTCTTCGGCATGCGCCTGGTCTTCCCGCTGCTGGTCGTCGGCCTCACCGCGAAGCTCAACCCCACGACGGTCATCGACCTGGCGCTGCACTCCGACAAGACCCACGACGGCCTCACCTACGGCCAGTACCTGGAGGCGGCCAACCCGGCCATCGCGGCCTTCGGCGGCGTCTTCCTGCTGATGATCTTCCTCGACTTCATCCTCGGGGAGAAGGACTACAACTGGCTGTCCTGGATCGAGCGCCCGCTGGAGAAGGTCGGCAAGCTGGAGGCCTTCTCCACCGTCGTCGCCCTGGTCGCCCTGCTGCTGGCCTCCAACTTCTTCGCCGGGGAGCACGCGGAAACCGTTCTGCTCGCCGGCGTCCTCGGCCTGGTGACCTACCTCGCGGTCAACGGCCTCTCCTCGATCTTCGAGTCCGGCCTGGAGGCCGAGGAGGAGCGGGAGGAGGAGGCGGAGAAGTCCGGCAAGTCGATCATGCAGGTCGGCGGCAAGGCCGCGTTCTTCCTCTTCCTCTACCTGGAGGTCCTGGACGCCTCGTTCTCCTTCGACGGCGTGGTCGGCGCGTTCGCCATCTCCAGCGACATCTTCCAGATCACCCTGGGCCTCGGCATCGGCGCGATGTACATCCGCTCGCTGACCGTCTTCCTGGTCCGCAAGGGCACCCTGGACGACTACGTCTACCTGGAGCACGGCGCGCACTACGCGATCGGCGCGCTGGCGGCGATCCTGCTGGTCGGCATCAAGTTCCACATCCCGGAGATCGTCACCGGCCTGATCGGCGTCGCCTTCATCGGACTGGCACTCGGCTCGTCGATCCTGCGCAACCGGCGCGAGGGCGCCGGCGAGGACGAGGAACCGGAGCTGGTGGGCAGCGGCAAGTAGCCGCCCACGCGGTCCGCAGGACAGCGGAAAGGCCGCCCCCGGGGTCTCCCGGGGGCGGCCTTTCCCGTGCTTCCTGGTTGTCCCCGGGGGACGCCCGGTCAGCCGAGCTGCTGCTCGATCGCGCGCAGCTTGCGCTCCAGCGAGTCCAGCTTCGGCATCGACAGGGTGTCGTCGTCGGCCGTCAGGTCGATGGTCGAGTCGCTGCGGGACGACCCGGTGCCGGAGGACGCGTACGAGGAGGACGCGTACGAGGAGCCGACGGCGGCGCGCGGCCGGCGGCCGGCGTCCAGGGCGGCCGGTTCGAAGGAGTCGGCGGACCGGTGCGGGTCCGCGTACGACGAGGCCGGGGAGGTCGAGGTGGTGGCGTCGGTTTCCGCGGCTAGGGCAGGCTCCGTAGCGCTCGGGCCGTCTCCGGCAGCCGTGAGGGCGGGAACCTGGCGGCCGCCGCGGCCCCGGGCGAGCATGCCGCCCTGGCGCGAGATGGCCTTCAGCTCGGCCCGCTCGCGGCGGTCGGCGGTGCGGGCGCGGGCCTTGGCGTCCAGCTTCGCCTGGCGCTCCTCGCGCACCTCCTCGACCGCCTCGTCCAGGCTGCGGACGTTCTCCAGCAGCATCAGCGACCAGGCCGCGTAGGTCTCGCGCGGGGCGCGCAGCCAGCGGACGATGCGGATCTGCGGCAGCGGGCGCGGCACCAGGCCCTGCTCGCGCAGCGCGGCCTTGCGGGTCTGCTTCAGCGCGCGGTCGAACAGGATCGCCGCCGAGATCGACATGCCGGAGAAGAACTGCGGGGCGCCGTCGTGCGACACGCCGCGCGGGGCGTGCACCCAGTTGAACCAGGCCGAGGCGATCGCGAACACCCAGACCAGCAGGCGCGAGCCGAGCGCGGCGTCACCGTGGCTGGCCTCGCGGACGGCGAGCACCGAGCAGAACATCGCGGCGCCGTCCAGACCGAACGGGACGAGGTACTCCCAGCCGCCGGACAGGCCCAGGTTCTCCTTGCCGAAGCCGACCAGGCCGTGGAAGGAGAGGGCCGCGGCGACGCCGGCGCAGCAGAACAGCAGCGTGTACGAGGAGATGCCGTAGATCATCTCCTTGCGCCGGCGGCGCTCCTCGCTGCGCTCCCAGGAGTCGCCGGACTCGTCCTTCTTCGAGCTCTTGAAACGCAGCGTCGCCAGCAGGACGGCGACGAACAGCAGGGCTGCGCCGCCGATGACGGTCCAGACCAGCTGTATGGAGGTCAGGTTCATTGCGGGTCGGGCCTCGGGTTTCCGCAGGGGACAGGATCACAGCGCGACACAGGTGGTCAGGGCCCGCTGTACGGGCACCGCCTGACGGTCGGTTCGTCGCCGCACGGCATGCCCGCCGCACCCGCGCAGGGGCGGACGGGACGCCTGTGCGGCTAGACGATATCGCGTCCGAAGGGGCGGCATGTTACGGGAGGGCGGCTTCCTCCTGCCAATCGACCCGCCGGTTGGATAGGGGAGGGGTGGACGGGGTATCCGACGGCCGGGCCGATGCCCGATCATTGGTCGGCGGACCGTCAGAACGCCTGGCGGGAGCAGGGGGAGAGGACGGCATGGTCTCGATCTGGGAGTACCTGCGCGGGGACAAGAGCTACACCTTCGACAACCCCGGCGGTCAGCACAAGGTCATACTCACCAAGTCGACTCCGCAGCACGCGATCACCGGGTCGGCCGCCACCACCGGCTACCTCTACGTCAACCTGCACTGGACGATGAGCGCCGGGGGCTCCCGCCGGCCGAGCGCCCGGGAGTCCGTCAAGCGGTTCTTCAGCCCGCGGATCCTGCGGCCGCAGGACCCGGACTCGCCGCAGAACAGCGAGCCGATGAACGTCGACCTCGACCTGGCCTGCATGTACGAGCTCTCCGACGGGAGCACCGGCGTGGTGCAGCCGCTCGGCGGGCTCTTCGGCGACCTCCAGAACGCGCCGTACATCAAGCTCAGCGGCGACGACCAGTACGGGGCGCCGTCCGGCGAGACGATGTACGTCAACCTGGAGAAGAAGGACAAGTTCAAGCGGCTGCTGATCTTCGTCTACATCTACGACGGCACGCCGGCCTTCGAGCAGTCGCACGCGGTGGTCACGATCGTGCCGCAGACCGGGCCGCGGATCGAGATCAAGCTGGAGGAGCGGGCCCGGGCGGCGCGCTCCTGTGCGGTGGTGCTGATCGAGAACGCGGGGGACAACCAGCTGACGGTGCGGCGCGAGGTGCGGTACGTCAACGGGTTCCAGGCGGACATCGACCGGCTGTACGGGTTCGGGATGCAGTGGCAGCGCGGGTACAAGGGCGACTGACGCCGGCGGGCGCGGCGGTTCCACGGCGGAGGGCGGTGCGGGCGGCGGTTCCACGGCGGCGCGCGGTGCGCGCGGCGGGGCCGGGGTCGTCCGGCGGCCCCGCCGGGGGTGTCAGCGGGGCTGGAACTGCGGGCCCTGCGGGGGCAGCGCGAACTCCTCGCCGGTGGGCGCCGGGGGCTGGGCCGCCGGCGGCTGCGGCGGGACGGGCGGCTGCTGGCCGGTGCCGGGCTGCGGGTAGCCGTAGCCGGCGGGGCGCTGCTGCGGCGGCGCGGGCTGGTTCTGCTGGGGGTAGCCGTAACCGCCCGGCTGCTGCTGGTAGGGCTGCTGGCCGGTGCCCGGTTGCGGGTAGCCGTAGCCGCCGGTGGGCTGCTGCGGCGGTGCGGGCTGCTGCTGGGGGTAGCCGTACCCCGTGCCGGGCTGCTGGGGGTAGCCGTAGCCGGTGCCGGGTCGGTTGCTCGGGGGAGCGGTGGGCGGCGGGGGCACGGTCGGCGGGGCGGTGGGCGGCGGCGGGGTCGCCGGCGCGGGCGAGGCGTTCGCGGCGGTGGCCGGGGCCGGTGCGGTGGCCGGGGCCGGGGTGGGCGGTGACTGCGGGACGGCCGGGGCCAGGGTGAAGGTGCCCGGCTCGGGGGTGGTCGAGCGCGGGTCCGGCAGCGGGGTGCTGCGCGGGTCGAACGCGCCGGACGCGCCGGACGGGGCGGGGGTGGCGCCGGGGGCCTGGTCGGCCTCCGCCTCGTCGTCCACGGTGATGCCGAAGTCGGTGGCGAGGCCGATCAGCCCGGAGGTGTAGCCCTGGCCGATCGCCCGGAACTTCCAGGCCCCGGACCGGCGGTACAGCTCGCCCGCGACCAGGGCGGTGACGTTCTCGGCGTCGTCGATCGCGAACTCGGCGAGTGCGGGGACGCCCTCGCCGGCCGTGGCGTCGAAGAGCAGTAGGCGCAGCCCCGGCACGGCGCGGAACGGCCCGCCCTCGGAGGAGCCGGCCAGCACCACGCGGTCCACCTCGGCGGGCAGCTTGCCCAGTTCGACCTCGACCGTGTCGATGATCTCGGCGCCGCCGGAGGTCTGCTGCTTGGGCAGGTGGCGGACCAGGCCGGAGGGGTGGCGGGGCTGGTTGTAGAAGACGAAGTCGGCGTCCGAGCGGACCTTTCCGGAGGCGCCGAGCAGCAGCGCGGACGCGTCTACGTCCGGCGCACCGGGCGTGGCGCTCCAGCGCAGCACGGCGCGGACCGCCGCCGCCGGCAGTGCGATGTTGGCGCCCTTGGCCATCACGTGCGTCATAGCCGACCATCCTGCCTGTTCGCCACCCCTTCGGACAACGTGACCGGACCGGTCCGCGCGGAGTCGGACTTTGCCAAGACTTGCGCTTTCCGAGGTTTGCCGCCGTCGTTTCCGGGATGGGGCCTCGATGCGCCCATGATCGTCCAAGTGGACCGGGATGTTCCGGGAGTTCAGTGCCGGGGAACCGGGACCGGCCGGATCCCGTCCGTACGATGGGCGGTCGAAAGGTCTCCGGGGGTTCGGCGGAGGGGCGTCCGGCGGCGGCGTGCCCGGGAACCTTGGCGCCCGGTCGGCCGGTTGACCAGGGTGTCGTCGGCAACGGGCCGGGGGCCGGTCCACTTCCTGGAGGAGAGCACCTTGCGCCATTTCGGCCACCTCGCCGAGGACGTACGCGGCCGGCTCTTCCTGGAACAGCCGCGCCCGTTCAGCGCGCGGAGCGGGCCGGAGGTGATCGCCACCGCCCTCGGCGGCACCCTCTACAGTCCGGCCACCAGGCCCGCCCTGGCCGCCGACATCCGCAAACTCGCTGGTCGGGGCGTGGTGTCGATGGTGCTCTGCCTGGAGGACGCGATCGCCGATCACGAGGTGGACGCGGGTGAACGGAACCTGGTCGAGCAGTTGAATGACCTGGTCAAGGACTTCACCGACTGTGCACAGAGCCACCCCCTGCTCTTCATCAGGGTCCGCAGCGCCGCCCAGATCCTCGACCTGGCCGAGCGTCTCGGCCCGGCCGTCGAACTGCTCAGCGGCTTCGTGCTGCCGAAGTTCACCCCGGCGAACGGCGGCGGGTACCTGGCCGCGCTGTCCGCCGCCGAGGCCGCGACCGGGCTGCGGCTGTTCGCCATGCCCGTCCTGGAGTCGCCCGAACTCGCCCACCTGGAGACCAGGCGGGAGCAGCTGTTCGGCATCGCCGAGCTGCTCGCCGCCCACCGCGAACGGGTGCTCGCCGTCCGGCTCGGGGTCACCGACCTCTGCTCCGCGTACGGCCTGCGGCGCTCGCCCGACCTCACCGCGTACGACGTGGCGCTGGTCGCCTCGGTGATCGGGGACGTGGTCAACGTGCTCGGCCGGGCGGACGGCACCGGGTACACCGTCACCGGACCGGTCTGGGAGTACTTCCCGGTGCAGGAGCGGATGTTCAAGCCGCAGCTGCGCCGGACCCCGTTCGCCGGGGCCTCCGTCCCCGCCGCGGCCGGGGTGCTCCGGGCCTCCGGCGAGGAGGTCCGCCGGCGGATCATCGAACACGACCTGGACGGGCTGATCCGGGAGGTCGAACTCGACCGGGCGAACGGCCTGCTCGGCAAGACCTGCATCCACCCCAGCCACGTACCGGCCGTGCACGCCCTCTCCGTGGTCACGCACGAGGAGTACTGCGACGCCCGCGACATCCTCCGGCAGGAGCAGGACGGCGGCGGGGTACTGCGCTCGGCGTACACCAACAAGATGAACGAGGCCCGGCCGCACCGGGCCTGGGCGGAGCGGGTGCTGCTGCGGGCGGAGGTGTTCGGGGTGGCCCGGGAGGACGTGAGCTTCGCCGAACTGCTGTCGGCCTGCCTGTGCGGCTGACGGCGCCCGGACGGACACGACGGACACACCGACGGACATGACGAACGCACCCGTGAACGCCGGCCACGAACGCACCGACGAACGCACCATCGCACCACCGAAGGCAGGACCAGCAGTGACAGCAACACCGCAGACGTGGACCGGCCGTTGGGTCGCCGACCGGGCCGGGATCGCCCTGACCGGCTCCGAGCGCCTCCCCGAACTCGTCGGCCTGGCGCTGCGCTCGGGGAACCCCAAGCGCGCCCACCTGCTGGTCTCCACCGTGCTCGGCAAGCATGTGCCGCAGCGGCCCTCGGTGGTCCACGGCGCCGGGCTCGAACTCGGCCGCCGGGTCCGCGACCTGCTCGGCGCGGAGGCGGCCGCACGGGCCGTCGTACTCGGCTACGCGGAGACGGCCACCGGCCTGGGCCACAGCGTCGCCGACGGCCTGGACGCCCCCTACCTGCACTCCACCCGCCGGCCGGTGCCCGGCCTGGACCCGGTCGGCGGCTTCGAGGAGGAGCACTCGCACGCCACCTCGCACCTGCTGCTCCCCGCCGACCCCGGACTCCTCGCCGGCGACGGGCCGCTGGTGCTGGTGGACGACGAGTTCTCGACCGGACGGACGGTGCTCAACACCATCCGCGACCTGCACGCCCGCCACCCGCGCGGGCACTACGTGGTGGTCGCCCTGGTGGACCTGCGCTCCGCGGCCGACCGGCGCCGGCTCGATGAGGCCGCCGCCGAACTCGGCGTCCGGCTGGACCTGGTGGCCACCGCGAGCGGCGGCGTCGAGCTGCCGGAGGACGTCGTGGCCCGGGCCGAGCGGCTGATCGCCGAGGCGGCGCCGACCACGGCGCCCCCGGCCGGGGAGCCGCCGTCGGCCGGCCCCGCACCGCTGGACCGGGTCGAACTGGACTGGCCCGCCGGGCTCCCGGACGGCGGCCGGCACGGCTTCACCGCCCGCGACCGCGCCCGGCTGGACGCCGCACTGCCCCGGCTGGCCGGGCAGCTCGCCGAGGCCCTGCCCGCCGGCGCGCGGCGGGTGCTGGTACTCGGCTTCGAGGAGCTGATGTACGCGCCGCTGCGCCTGGCCGACGCCCTCGCCGAGCGGCTCGGCGGCGACCGCGTCCGGTTCTCCACCACCACCCGCTCGCCCGTCCTGGCGGTGGACGACCCCGGCTACGCCATCCGCACCCGGCTCGCCTTCCCCGCCCATGACGACCCGCGGGACGGCGGCTCGTCCGAGCGCTACGCGTACAACGTCGCCCCCGGAAGCGACCCGGCGCGGCGCTTCGACGCCGTGGTGCTGGTGGTGGACGACGTGGCCGACACCCCGGCGCTGCACGAGGGCGAGCACGCGCTGCTCGGCCAGCTGCGGCGGGTGACCGACCGGGTGGTGCTCGCCGTGCTGCCCTCGCACCGGCCGGTGCCCGTCGTGCCCGCTCCGCTCGCCGCGCCCTCGTCGCTGCCCGCGCCCCTGTCGGCGCCCGGGTCTTCGAAGCTGCCCGGTTCTTCGGAGTTGCCCGCGCCCCTGTACGGGCCGGCGTTCTCCTCGTACCCCGCCGAGGAGGTGGCCTGGCTGCTCAAGGACCTCTCCGGGGTCGCGCTCGAAGCCCCCACCGAGGAGCGCGAGGAGGCCGTCCAGAACGGCGGCGCCCACTACGCCGAGTCGCTGCCGGTCGAGTACCAGCCCAGCCCCGAGTACCAGGAGCTGTTCCACCAGGCGCTGCGCGGCTCCGCCGGCCGGATCGCGCTCGCCGTCGGCACCGTCGCCGAGACGCTGCTGCGCGAGCGCGGCCCCGGGCTGGTGCTGGCCTCGCTGGCCCGGGCCGGCACGCCCGTCGGCATCCTGGTCCGCCGCTGGCTGGCCTTCGCCCACGGCCTGTCGGTGCCGCACTACGCGGTCTCGATCGTGCGCGGCCGCGGCATCGACCCGGTCGCGCTGCGGTACCTGGCGGCCCACCACCGGGCGCAGGACGTGGTGTTCGTGGACGGCTGGACGGGCAAGGGCGCGATCACCCGCGAACTGGCCGACGCGCTGGCCGGCACCGGCTTCGACCCGGACCTCGCGGTGCTCGCCGACCCGGGCCGCTGCGTGCGGACGTACGGCACCAGGGACGACTTCCTGATCCCGTCCGCCTGCCTCAACTCCACGGTCTCCGGGCTGGTTTCGCGCACCGTGCTGCGCGCCGGGCTGATCGGGCCGGACGACTTCCACGGCGCCAAGCACTACGCCGAGCTGGCCGGGAACGACGTCTCGGCGCTCTTCCTGGACGCGGTGGCCGCCCGCTTCGGCGAGGTCCGCGCCGCGGCGGTCGAGGGCGCCGACCGGCTCGCCGCCGACCCGCACCGGGAGCCCGACCGGGCCGGCTGGGCCGCCGTCGAGCGGATCAGCGCCGAGTACGGCATCGACAACGTCAACCTGGTCAAGCCCGGTGTCGGCGAGACCACCCGGGTGCTGCTGCGCCGCGTCCCCTGGCGGATCCTCGCCCGGCGCGGCGCCGGGGCGGACCTCGACCACGTCCGGCTGCTCGCCGCCCAGCGCGGCGTCGAGGTCGAGGAGGTGGACGGCCTGCCGTACACCTGCGTCGGCCTGATCCACCCCCGCTACAGCCGCGGGGCGACCGGGGGAGACGGGCGCGCGGTGGCCGACGGGGGCACCGTGACCGAGACGACGGGGAGGGAATCCTGATGGGTGTCCTGGTGGCCAGCGACCTCGACCGGACGCTGATCTACTCCGAGCGGGCCATGGCCCTGGCCGGGCCCGACCGGCTGGCGCCGAGGCTGCTCTGCGTCGAGGTGTACCAGGGGCGGCCGCTGTCCTTCATGACCGAGCGGGCCGCCGGGCTGCTCGCCGAACTCGCCCGGGAGGCCTGCTTCGTGCCGGCCACCACCCGCACGCCGGAGCAGTACGGGCGGGTCAACCTGCCCGGCCCGACGCCGGACTGGGTCCCCGCGTACGCGATCTGCGCCAACGGCGGGCAGCTGCTGGTGGACGGCGTGCCGGACGGTGACTGGCGGGCCGAGATCACCGCGCGGATAGCCGCCGGCTCGGCCCCGCTGGAGGAGGTCGTCCGGCGGCTCGCCCTGTGCGCCGACCCGGAGTGGACGCACAAGCGGCGGGTCGCCGACGAGCTGTTCGCCTACCTGGTGGTCGAGCGCGCCGCGCTGCCGGAGGGCTGGCTGGCGGAGCTGACCGGCTGGTGCGCCGAGCGCGGCTGGACGGTCTCCCTGCAGGGCCGCAAGGTGTACGCGGTGCCCGCGCCGCTCACCAAGAGCGCCGCGCTGGCCGAGGTCGTCCGGCGCCGCGGCGCGGACACCGTGCTGGCGGCCGGGGACTCGCTGCTCGACGCCGACCTGCTGCTCGCGGCGGACGCGGGCTGGCGCCCGGGGCACGGCGAACTCGCGGACAGCGGCTGGACGGCCCCCGGCGTCACCGCCCTGACGGAGGTGGGGGTGACGGCGGGGGAGGAGATCGTCCGGCGGTTCCTGGCGGGGGCGTCGGCCCTGCCGGTCGGGGGCTGACCCCCGGGTCCGGGTTCGGGTCCGGGTTCGGCTGCGGGTGGGTCAGCCGCAGCAGCCGCCGCCGCAGCAACCGCCCCCGCCCCCGGCGGGGGCCTGCGGGGCGGCGGCCGCGCCGCCTGTGACGGCGACGGTGGACAGCAGCTTCACGGTGTCCTGGTGGCCCTGCGGGCAGACGGCGGGGTCGTTGGCCTGGGCCATCGGGCGGCGGAGCTCGAAGGTGGCGCCGCAGGAGCGGCAGCGGAAGTCGTAGCGAGGCATACCGGCAGGGTACCGAGCGGGGTCCCCGCCGGCAGCCCGCTTCGGGTGCTTCCAGGGCTTCCGGGTGCTTCGGTGCTACCGATGCCTTGGCGCTCCCGGTGCTACCGGTGGCCGCCGAGGTCCCCGCGGATCAGCTCGATCACCCGTGCCGCCGTGTCCCGCACCGCCGCGAGCTCGGTCAGGAAGTGCCAGTAGTCGGGGTGCCGGCCGGCCGCCTCCAGCGTGGCCACGGCGCGGTCCAGCCGGGCCACCGCCTCGTCCAGTGGGGCGGCGTGCCGCGGGTCCGGCGCGCTGCGCCCGGCCATCGCCAGCCGCTGCGCGTCCCGGATGGCGAAGCGGGCGCGCTCGATCTCCCGGTTGGGGTCGTGCTGCACCTCGTTCAGCTGCCGCAGCCGGTCGTTCGCCGCGAGCACCGAGCCGTCGGCGGTCTCCAGCAGCGCGCGGACCGTCCCGATCGCGGCGGTGGCGTCGGCCCAGCGCTGCTCGTCCCGGGCCCGGGCGGCCTCGGCGAGCTTGCGCTCGGCGGCCCGCCCGGCCTCCGCGACCTGGTCCGGCACCCGCTGGAGGTCCTGCCAGCAGGCGGTGCTGAACCGGCGGCGCAGCTCGCTCAGGGCGGGCTCGACCGTCTCGGCCTTGGTCTCCAGCGCCTGGATGCGGGTCCGCAGGCTCGCCACCCGCCGGTCGATCTCCCGCGCCCGCTCCGGCAGTTGTCCGGCGTCGGCGGCGATCGCCTCGGCGCGCTGCTTCACGTCCTCCGCGCGCCGCAGGGTGTCCGCGACCCCGTGCCGGGCCGGGCCCTCGTTCAGCCGGCCGAGCTCGGGCGCCAGTTCGGCGAGCCGGGCCGCCAGGTCGTCCGCCCGCAGGCCGGCGCCGCGCGCCCCGTCCAGCGCGGTGGTGGCCGCGAGCAGCGCGCGCTTGGCCTGCTCGACCGCCGGGGTGACCCGCATCAGCTGCTGCTCGGCGTGCTCGACGGTCGGCTGCAGGCGGCGCAGGAAGTCGTTCAGCTCCGCGCGGGCCGAGCCGAGCTGGCTCTTCACGTCCTCCAGCCGGCGCCTGGCCTGCGCGGCCGTGCCGGCGTCCAGGGTCTCGCTGTCCAGGTTGTGGGCGTCGAGCGCGGCGAGGTAGTTCACGGTGACCTGCTCGACCCGGCCGGAGATCGCCGCCAGGTCGGCCAGCGCGCGCTGCGCCGTCGGGCCCTCCTCGGCCGCGCGGACGGTCTCCACCGCGAGCTGCACCTCGCGCTGGGTCTCCTCCAGCTCGTAGAACGCCTCCTGGGCCGCCGCCCGGGCCTCCCGGGCCTGCGCCCGTCCGCCCTCGCCGCCGCCGCGCCGGCCCCACCAGCCGCCGGTTCCGGCGGAGGCCAGCCCGACCGCGGCCAGCGCACCCGCCAGCGCCACCGGCACCACCAACGCGTCGGCCAGTGCCGCTCCCGCCCGACGCCGCCCCCGCCCGCTCCCGCCGGCCACCGTCACTGCGCGCTCCCTGCTCCGACCCGCTGATCCGGCCCCCATTCTCCCCGATCACCCCGCCGGCCCGGCACCCCCTCCCACCCCGCCCGCCGCACGGCCCCGCCCCTCACCGGGCGCCCGTCCCCCACCACCTCCCGGGACCAGGTACCCTAGGCTCTCGTCGTGCGCCCGGTCGGGCCACGGCAGGGGGCGCGTAGCTCAGTGGTAGAGCGCTGCTCTTACAAAGCAGATGTCGGCGGTTCGAAACCGTCCGCGCCCACCAGCACGAAGGGCCAGTTCGGAGGCTTGATCCTCCCGAACTGGCCCTTGATCGTCTCCGCGCCCCTACTCGCCCCGTGCCAGCCCCGTGCCAGATTCTTCCGGCGAGGGCCTTAGCTCACCGGGGCCTGCTGCACGGCGTCGCCGTGAGTGGCATCTGAGCCCTGGGGCCTGAGCCGCTGCTCCCAGATCTCCTCCAACGTCTCCGCAATGACACCGAGCCGTTCCAGGGCCTCCTCCGCCATGTCGTCGTCGAAGATCCACGAGCATTGCTTGGAGTCGTCATCGTCAGCAATGAGGCGATGCGCAAATGCGTTCCGCCGGACCTTCAGCCACGAGATGTGCTCGGCGAAATCCGCCAGATCGCCTTCCCCCTGCCAACGCTCGGCCAGTACTTCGGCCTTTCGGGCCAGTCCAGCTTTGCGGAACCGGCGGTCCGTAGGTTCACACAGGATCTCGTTCATCAGCGCTTCAAGGGCTGCAGCGGCCGACACGATGATGATCCCGGCGCCGATCTGCCTAGTATCGGTGTCAAGGACGGATAGGGAGTCATCGAGCACCATGTCGCTCTCAGCTTCCCAACCAGGGACTCTGTGCTCACCGCTCTTTCGGAGGGTCGACAACGCCGTCGTCTCCTGGTCGACGGCCTCTCCCACCTTCCTGTGCAGCCAGGCGAGAGATGCCAAGTGCTGCTCGAAGACGATGAACTCCACACGCCCATAGCGGCTGAAGAAGTAGGGTTCGCTGTGTTCAAGCACGTATTGATCGACCGCACTCTCGTGCTGTCCAGATGTCGCTTCGACCACTGATGCGTCCCCTCCCCGAGCTTTGCGGTCGTTCAGCTTCCCACGGCCCGACACAAAGACGGGCTCATTTTCGATGCTTGGTGCGGTCCTTCGCTGTCGTCATGGATCTGGGCCACCGGAGAGGGGCTGGGACGGGACTCGGCGGTTCGAACGGTTTATGCCCGCCCACACGGTGGGCCAGTTCGGAGGCTGACCCATCCGAACCGGCCCTCGATCGTTTCTTGGCTCTTACTGGACCCGCGCGATCCTTCGCGTGCCCGATGCCCCCGGTGCCGGCCGTTCCCCGCCGAGCGCCTGGCGGACCGCTTCGCCCATCCGGTCGGCGATGGCCCGGTCCCGGTCGCTGGTCATGTGCTGGTAGATCAGCGCCGCCAGGGTGCTGCTGTGGCCCATCCTGGTCATGAGCTCCCGGGTGCTGGCCCCGTTTTGTGAGGCGAGCCGGGTGCATCTGGAGATCGCCACCGAACCCGCCCGCCAGGACCGCCCCAATGAGGACTTCGTCGCGGCCAGCCCGAGCGCCGTCGTCCTGCTCGACGGCGCCAGCACCCCGCCCGGATTAGACTGCGGCTGCTCCCACGGCGTGGCGTGGTTCGTCACCCGGCTCGGCGTCAACCTCCTTGCGAGCGTGACCAACCAGCCGGACCGCGCATTGACCGACTGCCTCGCGGACGCCATCACCACCACCGCGGCACTGCACCCCGAGTGCGACCTCACCCACCCCGGTACGCCGTCCGCCACTGTCATCGCGGTTCGCCTCACCGGCCAGGATCTCGAATACCTGCTGCTCGCCGACTCCACCCTGATCCTCGAACACACCGACCCCGCTGCCGGCCCGGCCGCCATCACCGACGACCGCGAAGCCCAGGTCGGTGCCGCGCTCCGGGGCTCCATGGACGCGGTCCCCACCGGCACGCCCGAACACGCCGACGCCCTCCGTGGCTACGTCGAGGCCATGCGCGCCCACCGCAACCAGCAGGACGGCTTCTGGGCGGCCACCGCCGACCCCGCCGCCGCGTACGTAACCCTCACCGGTAGCGTCCCGCGTGCCGACGTCACTGGCTTCACATGCTCAGCGACGGAGCGTCCCGACTGGTCGACCGCTTCCACCTCGCTGACTGGCCCGAGGCCTTGAAGCTCATCCGCGACCACGGGCCGGCCGCGCTCATCCGGGAAGTCCGCACTGCCGAACTCGGCGACATCAACGGCCAGCGCTGGCCCCGCGGTAAGGCTCACGACGACGCCGCCGTTGCGACCGTCACGCTGTAGTACGCGAGCCTCGAAGCCGTACCGGAGTCACTACCGAATTCCGCTCTACTAGGTCAAGGGCGCGCGCCCTGCGCGCGCCGCTGCCCCGCCCCGGGCGGCCGACGGCGGGCGTGCGGGCTGGCGCCCGGTCCCGGCGTGACCGCCCGGACAGGGGCAGCAGGGTGGCTGGGGCGGGCGGCTCCGCGGTTTTACCCACTCCCCGGCCAGGGACCCGCGTCGGGCAAGACCGGGGGGCCACTCGGCCAAACTGCGGTCAGGCCCAAAAGCCCTGACCGAGTCGCAGCAGCTTACGGCCCCCCGATCATGCTCGACCCCAGCCCGGGCAGGACACCGGCCAAAACCGCTCCGCCGCCTGCGGGGTCTAGCCGAAACTCTTCACTAGCGCCGCCACTTGCTTGAGATCTTTAATCTCTTCCGTAGAGGAGCCCCGGCGGGTGAAAATCCGGTCGTCGACGTAAGATACATCAGACTGGCCTGGAATTAGCATCCGAAGCACGGACAGCCCCTTATATTCGATCATGTCGATTCCGGAAAGAATCTGCGTAGCCAAGGGCTCACTGATTGGTTGCTGCGAAATTTTGGTGACGAATTTCTGGGTGTAGCTTTCCAGGGGGATTCCCTTTGATTTCGCCTCCCTTTCGATTCCAACGACATGATGCTGGCCCACCTTTACGGGCTCTACTCCGTCTAGTGACTGGATTCGAGTCGCGTCAGCATCCTTGTCTGCGACGCCGATGAATAGATAGCCCTCGACGCCTGGCTGCACATTGGCAATCGCACAGATCGTCTCGGCCAGCCGCTTGAAAATCGACTCGTCCCATTCACGCTTGTTGTCGAGTCGCAGCAGGCCCTGTTTGAACTCGTATCGGCTTGTTTCGATGCGAGATCGGCGGAGAGAATTTTCAAAGTCGAGCGCAAGTCCAGGGCCGTGTCCGAATGCCGGGGGGACCTTTGCAACGAAGTGTCGTTGAATCAGGCCGGTGACGGCATCAATGTTGGATACCCGATCCTCGGCCGAGGTGTAGTGGCGTGCAGTCTTCAGCCGCGGGCTGACGCCGCGCAGGGCAGAGACAATTGATTCGTAGTCGTCTGGAGACTTCTGCTGTCGGATGATCAGATCGAAAAATGACATGAAGATTGCATAGAAAGGCGTTCGAATCGGGTTGCCGCCAGTTCCGGGCCGGACAAGGTTCCTGAGTCCATTCGGCGAAGGAAGCTGTTGGTCCGCGACCTCTGTCAGCACGGAAAAGACAGACTGGATCTCTTCTTCTAGCCGGCGTGCGCCGTATGCGGCAAGGTTGCGCTCGATTCGCTTATGCTTCTCGCTCTCTGCATCGTATATGTCGTCAAACTCTTCCTTGCTTGCTGGAAATGGGCTTCCAAGGAGGATCGATGCCGCAATATCAGCGACCATCTGCTCGTCGTCGCCCTCGCGCAGCTGTTTCACGTTAAGGATTCCGTGGCGGATCCATACGGTATCTTCAGCCTTAACGCCGTATTGTTGCTTCTCGCGGGCCGAATCGATAGAAATGCTGGGCATATTGTGTAGGAGCAGAACGTCGTCGGAGACGTCGCCGCGAAGCGAGCTTGCTACTGTTCTGACCAGTTCTGAGAATGGGTTGATCATTCCAGCCTGTCGCTTCTCCTGGACACTAAGCTGCCGCCCGTTCGAATTGATTCGACTGAATACATTGGTAATTTGCTGCTCGGTTTGCGTGGGATAGATCGTAACCGCAAGTTGATAGTCGAGCAGGTTTGCACACTTTTCTGCTGGGAGTATAAATAGGGTTTCGGCTGGCTCGAATGACCCTGCATCTGCGGCCTGCCGGGCTCGCGCGCTCTGGTCCAAATCGAAATGCATGCCGTTGTAGTCGTACTTTTGCTCGATGAATGAGAAGATTGCGTCGAGTCTCTGCATTCCATCGATGATTTCGTACTTTCCGCTGCCGTGAATTTCCGGCCGCTCTGCGAGCAAGATCAGAGGGATTGGGTATCCATCCAGGATGCTGTCGATCAGCAACTGCTTCTCGCTTACGGACCAGACTAGCTTTCGCTGGTACCGCCTGTTGACCAATAGAGCGTCGTCCCTGAACAAGCGGTACGCCTCCTGGACGCTCATACCGCGCGGTGTGATGGAGACGTGCATGTCACTACTCAATTTTTGCTCCGGGAGGCTGGCAGGAACAGTGGGCGTAGCTTGGCACGTGTGTGGGGGCTGTGTCCGGAATATTGTGGAAGTGGCTATCTGTGCGTCAGGCCCTCGCGGTGGCTGGTAACCGCTAGGCCAGGCCGTGCCAGAGGCGTGCCAGATCGGGCGGTACATGGCGGTCAGTCATGGGCCCCGGCGGTGCGGTAGCCGGGGAATGGCCAGGCCAGGCGGGGCGCAGGTAGGGGCGGGTGGCGGACGCCAAGCCTTACAAAGCAGATGTCGGCGGTTCGAAACCGTCCGCGCCCACAGCAGGGAGCCCGGTGCCCCCGACCGGGATGGTCGGGGGCACCGGGCTCTCGTGGTGTCGGCGCCGGGGCCGGGTCAGACCTCGAGGACCCGCAGGGCGGGGTGGTCGACCGTGTTGAGGTAGAGCTTCTCCTTGGTGCCCTCCTGCTCCAGCTCGACGACCAGCCGGTAGCGGTACAGGCCGGGCTTGGCGGTGCTGAGCACGGTGCCGGCCCAGTAGTAGTAGACCGGGGTCAGCGGGGAGCGCATGCGGTCGGGCATGCCGTAGATCTTGAGCTCGGTGAAGAGCTTCCGCTCGGCCACGTCCTCCTCGTCACCCAGTTCGGTGTCGAGGACCACGATGTTGTTGATCTTGGGCATGGGCGGCCAGGTGCCGTCCAGCCGCCGCTCCATGTCGAGCGGGCGGATGATCCAGTTGATCACCTGGCCCTGCTTGCAGACCGTCTCCAGCTGCCGGGTGCCCTGGCCGGACCCGCCGACGCTGTTGTCCATCATGTACATCGCGTCGCCCAGCGAGCGGTTGGCCGTGGCCCGCTCCATGTTCACGAGCGTGACGACGTTGAGCTGGACCGAGTTCAGCTGCCCGGGGTTCTGCTTCCCCTCGGTGGCGCTGCTTGCCGTGGTTGTCAAGGTTCCTCCTTCGAGCGCGCCGCTCCGGGCGGTCCACCCGCCCGGAGCCGTCCGTTGCGCGGAGCGGTCAGGTGGCCCGGCCGACCAGGACGGGCGACACGGTGGTGGTGATCGGCTCGGCCTGGGTGCCCAGCCGGAACCGGATCCGGTACGGCACGGGGGACGCGGCGTCCTTCTTCACCGTCCCGGTCCAGTAGGCGACGTCGGTGCCCGGGTACACCTTCCGGACCGGCTCGCACACCTCGTGGTCGATCTCGATCCCGTCGATGGCCACGTAGGCCTCGCACTCGAGCGCCAGCACGTTCCAGAGCAGCTGGTCGCCGGCCTTGACCTTGGTCCGCAGCTCCTCGGTGCCGAAGTCGGCGGACCCGCCGGCCTTGTTGGTGTCGTACAGGTACAGGTGGCCGTGGGTGCTCTGGGACGCCAGCATGCCCACGCAGTCCACCACCGCGGTGATCGAGATCGGGCGCTTCGGCGTGGTCTTCAGCCGTGGCTTGGTGGTCATCTACTCCTCCTCGTCCTTACGGGGACTTCCTGGGACAGCGGTTCAGCCGAAGGCGGCCGGGGCGATCGGCAGGTAGCCCACGCCCGCCCCGGTGAAGCCGTTCCGCTTGGGCTCCGCGGTGATCCGGAGCTTCGACTCGCAGGTGAGGTTGACCGGCTCCCAGGTCCACTCGCCCGCCCGCTGGATCAGCTCGTGGAGCTGGATCCGCATCTTGTAGCTGTAGGTCCCGGGCCGGGAGGTGTCGATCGTCGCCGACCAGTACCAGCCGTCGGTGACCAGGTCCGGGGAGCCGTACTCGGCCGGGTAGATGATCTTCTCGTCCACCGCCTCGCCGAAGATGTCGGTGATCACCGGCGCCGGGTAGCTGTGGGTGTCCTGGCCGTGGTCGGAGACCACCCGGCCGGTGACGTCCAAGACCCGCTGCCCGGAGAGGGCCGCGGTGCGCGAGGCGCCGTTGACCCTGGTGCCGACGGTCTGCCGGATCCGGGTGAGCGCGGCCTCGGTGTCGCCGTTCGCGACCCCGGCCTTCTCGCTCAGGTTCGCGAGCTCCGCCAGCGCCTCCTTCTCGGCCGCCCGCGCCCGGGTGGTGTGGTAGCCGCGGGGCACCGTCGGGGGGATCGAACCGAGGCTGTACGGCAGCCAGTTGAGCACCTGCTCGCCGGCCTGCGAGCCGTCGCTCCAGTAGCTGCCGTTGATCGCGGTGACCAGCTCGCCGGTGCCCTGGTTCAGGGAGCCGTGGAGCTTCATGTTGTCGAACAGATAGGTGTTGCCGGTCAGCGTCCGGGACTCCAGCGCGTTGCCGACGTCCACGAGCACGATGATCGCCAGTTGTTGGGCCATGCGCCCACCCTCCTTGTCGGTGTTCCGCCTACAGGCACATCAGTGCGGGCGAGTCGATGTGCAGCACGCTGTGCTCGCCCTCGTACATCTGGAGCTCCAGCCGGTACCGGTACGGCACCCCGGGCACCAGGTACGGCGGGACCACGCCGGACCAGACGTTGAGGTCCAGCTGGCCGGCCGACACCCGGTGGTCGGTGGGCGCAGCGCCGTCCGCCGCACCGGCGTCCACGCCCTCGACCGCGGAGCCGACCGCGGCGGCGGGGTCGACGCCGTACGCGGCCGCGTCCGCGGCCCCGTCCGCCGGCACGAAGCTGATGCTCCGGATCTCGACGGGCGTCTGCAGGTCCACCGCCAGGGCGGACCACTGGACCACCTGGCCGGGGACCACCACGGTGACCAGGTCGGGCGTCCCCTGGTTCTTGCTGTCGAACGACCCGTCGTCGATCAGGCAGAGGTTGCCGTTGAGCAGCGACTTGTCCGAGAGCGCGCCGATCACGTCCACCACGACGGCGATGTTCACTTGCGGTTTCATCCTCACTCCATTCCTCGAACCAACGTTCCGGAGCGGCGGTCGTACCGCCCCGCCGGCTTGGTCAGTCCCGGTCAGCCCCGGTCGCGCACCAGCGGCACCTTGCCGACCGACGTCCGCTCGATCTCCGTGGACGCCCGGGGCACGAACTTGACCAGGAACCGGTAACCGGTCTTCTCGATCGAGGCGGGGTTCGCCTCGCCCTGGTTGAACAGCGAGAGCGAGCGGGGCAGCGCGTTGACGAAGACGTGCTGGACCCCGTACGGGCCGAGCGCGGCGTCCATCCGGTACGTCAGACCGGCGACGTCGTCGACCGAGGCCAGCAGCGTGATCGTCTTGCCCTCGCGGTGGTTCACGAACTGGATCTCGTGGGCCACCACGTCCAGGTCCATCGCGGTGGCCTTGAGCAGGTCGTCCCGCAGCGCCTCGTACGCGCGCGGGGCCGAGTACTGGCTGTCGTTCAGGTGCAGGATGTCCCCGGTGCGGCCGGCGAACTCGAACTGGCCGGTCTTCAGCCCGGGCCCGTCCAGCCGCGGGCGGCGGATCATCCGGTCGCCCAGCTTCAGCCGCAGCAGCGGGGCCTCGTGCCCGTGCAGCCGGGTGACGACCAGCTCGCCCTCCTCGCCCTCGGCGACCCAGCGGCCCTTCTCGTCGACGATCTCCACCAGGTGCAGCCCGGGCACGGCCGCCAGGCAGGGGGACTCCTCCGTCAGCTGCAGCCCGATGGTCTCGGCCTGGGTGGCGGCGAAGTAGCTGAGGATCGACAGGTTCGGGTACATCGCCTTGAGCTCCGCCCGCTTGCGCTGCGGCAGCACCCCGCTCCCGTACAGCGCCACCCGGAAGCTCTCCTTGGCCTCCTGGCTCATGCCCGCGCCGAGCTCGCTGAGGATCGCGATGCCCGCGGTGATCCCCATCAGCGCCTTCGGGCCGGGGTAGGAGAACATGTGCTCCAGCACCGGGGCGGTGACCGGCCCCGCGCCGATGTAGTTGACCCCCGGCACCTGGGCCAGCACCCCGCCCACCATGGTGCCGCTGCTCCACATCTGGTAGTCCGCCAGCGTGGTGTACAGCCACTTGGGGTCGGTGCCGGGCAGGTACCTGGCGAGCTGGTAGGCGCCCATGAAGCGGCCGGCCACCTCGTAGGTGTCCCGCAGCTCCCGCAGCGAGTACACCGACTCCAGGGGCTTCCCGCCGCTGGTGCCGCCGCTGGCCACGATCTCGAAGCCGCCGCGCGCCAGCGGCACCACCATGCCCGGGCGCGAACCCATGAAGAACTCGCGCTGGGTCTCCTTGTCCGACAGCGGGATCCGCTGCCAGTCCTCGTACGTCCGCGGGGCGGCGTCGACGCCGGCGCCCGACAGGCGGCTGCGCCAGAGCGGGTTGAGCCGCACCGTGTTGACCATCTGCTGCAGGCGGCGCAGCACCAGGGCGTCCTGGAGCTCGTGCGACACCTCGCTGTACGGCGCCTGGCAGACCCGCTCGCACTCGCGGAGCTTGCTCGCGAACGAGGGGAGCTTCTCCACCGCGTCGACCGACTCCGGATTCAGCTCCCACTCGGGGATCAGCCAGCTCGCCAGTTCGTCGATGCCGCCGGGTGCCGCCGGCCGGTCGGGCGCGACACTCACTGCACTCATCGTCAATTCCCCGTCCTTCTGTTGTTCACGTGTTCATGTGCCGTCGTTCGTTCGGCAGGGATTGTTCGGGCACGGTTCTTCGGCGGCCCTCAGCGGGCGTCGGCCAGGAGGTCGGTACCGACCCGCCTGATCTCACCGAGCAGCATCCGGAAGTGTTCGGCGGTGATCTGGTGGTTCATCATCACCACGCGCAGGGCGGCCACCCCGTCGATGTTCACCTTGGAGATGAAGAAATTCCCCCGGATTTTGATCCGGTTCCTGATCGCCACCTGGAGGCGGTGCACGCCGTCGTCCGGAAGTTCTGCCGGTCGGTAGCGGAAGCACAGGATGTTGGCCTCCGGGCGGTGCAGCGTCTCGAAATCCGGCTCGTCCAGGAGAATCCGGTGGATTTCCCCGGTCAGGTCGCAGAGGTACTCGATCTTCTCGGCGAACAGGGCCGGGCCGTAGACGGACCAGAGGGTCCACAGCGGCATGATCATGGGCCGCTTGGTGCACTCGAAGTTCCGGGCTCCGCTGTCGAGCTCGGTGTAGCGGTCCGGCTCCTCGTCGAAGACGTAGCTGGCGCGTTGCTGGAAGGCCCCGAGGCTGTCCTCCTTGTTCCGGTAGAACAGCAGCGTGCAGGGCGCCGGGACGAACATCATCTTGTGCGCGTCCCAGGCCACCGAGTCGACCTTCTCGATGCCCCGCAGCTTGTGCCGGAGCCGGTCGGAGACCAGCAGGCTGGCGCCGTGGGCGCCGTCCACGTGCAGCCAGATGCCGGCTTCCCGGGCGATGTCGGCGAGTCCGTCGAGCGGGTCGAAGGCGCCGACCGAGGTGGTGCCGGCCGAGGCGACCAGGGCGAACACCTTCAGCCCCCGCTGCTCGGCCGCCGCCAGGGCGGGCCGCACCTGCTCCAGGCAGATCTGCTGCTCCGCGTTGATCGGCAGGCGGACGATCTGCGACTCGCCGATCCCCAGGATCCCGGCCGCCCGCGAGACGCTGTAGTGCACGTCCGCGCCGACCGCGATGGCCGGGCGGGGCAGGCCGTCCCCCGACGGACTGCCGTCCGACCAGAAGCCGGGGAACATCTTGTTCCTGGCCGCCAGCAGCGCGGTCAGATTGGCCAGCGACCCGCCCGAGGTGGTCACCATGGCGAAGGAGTCCGGTTCCCACCCGATGAAACGGTTCAGCTCCTCGGCCATGATGCGCTCCGCCACGCTGGGCAGCTGGCCGGCCTCGTAGAACGAGGACGGCTGGTTGACCACCGAGCTGACGAAGTCGACGACCCCGCCCAGCGGCACCACGCCCGAGAACTGCCGGCCCATGTACCCCGGCGAGTGGACCTGGATCCCCGTCCTGATGTACAGGTCGGTGATCGCGTCCAGCCGCTTCTCGTCGAAGGCCGCGATCTTCTCGCGCTCGGAGGTCATCAGGGCCCTGGCGGCCAGCGTCAGCGTTTCGGGGTCGATGAGTTCGAGCCCTCTGATCGAGGAATCGGCCAGATGGCTTTCGAGCCGGTTCAGTACCGTCTCGGAATTCTCCCGGAACAGCTCGGGGTCGAACGTGTCCGCCGGCATTCCGCCGTCGCACGGTTTTCCGACCCCGGGAGTTGCGGAGCGACTCGGCTTCTGAGCGCCGAGCAGCGATCCGACTCCGCTTTTTTGCTCGATCGTCTTCTGATTCGAGCGAGATTCCACCATAGGAGCCCCCCAATGGCCCTTGTTGAGGACATCGAGACTTTCCCTTTCCGGAACGGTGCATGTCCAGCTGGGTCACTCCAACGGGTGAATCTTCGTTTTTTATCGGCGTTCGATTGCGGCCCGTCGCCGGACGACTCCGGTGTGTGACATCCGGCATCGATGCTGGCCAGGGCGGTAGGGCGGCTTGTCACATTTCGAACATTGCAATCGAACGTCGAGGTTGTTATTCGAACGCCAGCCGGGAATGTGCCGTTTTGGCCCCCGGGTCCGCCCGACGGGCCGATTCCGCCCCTTCTGGCCGGTAACGGACCAGGACCGCCGCCCGGTCCTCGTGCCGCACCCGCTACGGGGGCCGGTGATCCCGGGTGATAGGGAGGTGGGATGGCTGAGGTGGCTGAGGTGGCGTTCGACGCGGTGCTGTGCGATGTGGACGGCGTGATCCGGTTCTTCGACGGGAGCCGGGTGGCCGCGCTGGAGCGGGCGGCGGGACTGGCGGAGGGGACCACGGCGGAGGTCGGGTTCGCGCCGGAGAACGACCTCCCGCTGCTGCTCGGGCGGATCGGGAAGGCGCGGTGGGTGGACTCGATCGCGCGGGGGCTGGCCGGCCGGGTGACGGACGCACAGGCGCGCGCCCTGGCGCAGGCGTTCGCGGACTCGCCGTTCCGGGCGGACGAGGCGGTGGTGGGGCTGCTGCGGCGGGCCCGGGAGCACTGCCGGGTGGTGCTGGTGACCAACGCGACGGCGTGGCTGGACGAGGACCTGGCGCTGCTGGGGCTGACGGACCTGGCGGACGAGGTGGTGAACAGCTCCCGGGTGGGCAGCGCCAAGCCGGACCGGCGGATCTACGAGATCGCCGCCGAGCGGGCCGGGGCGGCGCCCGAGCGGTGCCTGTTCGTCGACGACCGCCAGGAGAACGTGGACGCGGCGGTGGCGCTGGGCATGACCGGGGTGCGCTACCGGGGGCCGGAGGACCTGCGGCGGGCGCTGGCGGCGGTGCTGGACGGGCGGGGGGTGTCGGGCTGACGGGGTGCTGGGCTGAGGGGGTGCTGGGCTGAGGGGGCTCGGGTCGGCGGGCGGTGCTCGGGCTGAGGGAGCTCGGGCCGGCGGGCGGTGCTCGGGCTGAGGGGGCTCGGGTCGGCGGGCCGTGCTCGGCGGCGGGTGGCGGGGTCGGGGGCGCCGGGCGAGGATCGGGGGGACCGGTCGGACCCCTGGGAGCGGTGGGCGGATGGCTGAGCAGGTCGGGGAGCAGGTCGGGGCGCAGGCCGGGGGGTCGCGGGCGGAGCTGTCCTCGCGCCTGAACTGGCTGCGCGCGGCCGTGCTGGGGGCCAACGACGGCGTGGTGTCGACGGCGGGCATCCTGACCGGCGTGGCGGGTGCGGCGGGCTCCCGGACGGCGCTGCTCGCGGCCGGGGTGGCCGGACTGCTGGCCGGGGCGATGTCGATGGCGGCCGGCGAGTACGTCTCGGTCAGCACCCAACGGGACACCGAGCGGGCCGCGTTGGCGCGGGAGCGGCGGGAGCTCGCGGAGGACCCGGAAGGGGAGCTCGACGAGCTGACCGACTACTACCGGGGCAGCGGGCTGGCGGACGGCCTGGCCCGGGAGGTGGCGACGGCGCTGACCGAGCGGGACGCGCTGGCCGCCCATGCGCAGACCGAACTCGGCATCGACCCCGACGTGTTGACCAACCCCTGGGAGGCGGCACTGGCCAGCGCGGCGGCGTTCACGCTGGGCGCGCTGGTGCCGCTGCTGGCGGTGCTGCTGCCGCCGGAGTCGTGGCGGCTGGTGGTGACGGTGGTGGCGGTGGTGGCCGCGCTGACCCTGTCGGGCTGGGCGAGCGCCCGGTTGGGGGGTGCCGGTCCGGCCCGGGCGGTCCTGCGCAACGTCGTGGGCGGGTTGCTGGCGATGGCGGTGACGTACAGCGGTGGCGTGCTGCTGGACCAGGTCACCGGGTGACCGCGAACCCCCGTCCGTACGAGCGGACGGGCGGACCACCGGACCGTGGCGGCGGGGCCCGGGCACGCCGGGTGACGGCCCCGGTCGGCTCGACGGGCGGGCCGGTCCGGCCTGTGTTTGTGTGGCTGCAAACCGCTTGGGAGAGGTGACTTGCCGTGACCATGCCCCCGTTCGGATCGAACGATCCGTTCTCCGACCTGCTCAGCCGGTTCTTCGGGATGAGCCCGATGGCCTCCCCGCCCGCCGTGCAGCGGGTGCCGATCGGGCGGCTGCTCAGCGAGTCCTCGCAGGAGCTGCTCGCGCTGGCCGCGCAGCGGGCGGCCGAGGACGGCTCCAGCGACCTCGACACCGCGCACCTGGCCTGGGCGGCCACCCGGGTGGACCCCTCGCGCCGGATGCTGGAACGGGCCGGCATCGACCCGGACCGGCTCTCCGGCGACCTGGAGCACGCCCTGCCGTCCGGCAACCCCGAGACGGTGGACGGCCGGCCGGCGCTCACCCCCTCGGCCAAGCGCGCGCTGCTCGCCGCGCACGCCCGCTCGCAGGAGGCCGGGGCCTCGTACATCGGCCCGGAGCACATCCTCGGCGCGCTGCTCGACCAGGAGCGCTCGGGCGCCGGGGTGGCGCTGCGCAACGCGGCGCCCTCGCAGGAGGCGCTGAAGTCGGTGCTGGAGGGCCGCGGCACCGGCGGCGAGCGCAGCAGTACGGGCGCCCACCCGAGCGAGACGCCGACGCTGGACGAGTACGGGCGCGACCTCACCGAGGAGGCGCGCTCGGGCCGGCTGGACCCGGTGGTGGGCCGGGCCGAGGAGATCGAGCAGACCGTCGAGATCCTCTCCCGGCGGACCAAGAACAACCCGGTGCTGATCGGTGAGCCGGGCGTCGGCAAGACCGCGATCGTCGAGGGCCTGGCCCAGCGGATCGTCTCCGGGGACGTGCCGCAGAGCCTCAGGGAGAAGCGGGTGGTCACCCTCGACCTGACCGCGCTGGTGGCCGGCTCCAAGTACCGGGGCGAGTTCGAGGAGCGGCTGAAGAACGTGATCGACGAGGTCACCGCGGCCGAGAAGAGCGTGATCCTGTTCCTGGACGAGCTGCACACCGTGGTCGGCGCGGGCGGTGGCGGCGAGGGGTCGATGGACGCCGGCAACATCCTCAAACCGGCGCTCGCGCGCGGTGAGTTGAGCGTGGTCGGCGCGACCACCCTGGACGAGTACCGCAAGCACGTGGAGAAGGACGCCGCGCTGGAGCGCCGCTTCCAGCCGGTGCTGGTGCCCGAGCCGAGCGTCGAGGAGACGATCGAGATCCTCCAGGGGCTGCGCGACGCGTACGAGGCGCACCACCAGGTGCGGTTCACCGACGAGGCGCTGGACGCCGCGGCGACGCTCTCCGACCGGTACGTCAGCGACCGCTTCCTGCCCGACAAGGCGATCGACCTGCTGGACCAGGCGGGTGCGCGGGTCCGGCTGCGCAGCCTGAGCGGCTCCACCGAGGCGACCGGGGTGCGGGACCGGATCACCAAGCTGAAGCGGGAGCTGGACGAGGCCGTCGCGGACGAGGAGTTCGTCCGGGCCGCCAACCTGAAGACCGAGCTGCGGCAGACCGAGGACGAGTTGGCGGCGGTCGCCGAGTCCCGCGAGGAGGTCGTCGACGTGACGGCCGACGACATCGCGCAGGTGCTCTCCTCCCGGACCGGCATCCCGGTCGCGGAGCTGAACGCGACGGAGAAGGAGCGGCTGCTCAAGCTGGAGGACCACCTGCACCAGAAGGTGATCGGCCAGGACGAGGCGGTCACCGCCGTCTCCCAGGCGGTGCGCCGCGGCCGGGCCGGGATGGGCGACCCGGAGCGCCCGACCGGCTCCTTCCTCTTCCTCGGGCCGACCGGCGTCGGCAAGACCGAGCTGGCGAAGGCGCTGGCGGCACTGCTGTTCGGCGACCCGGACCGGATGATCCGCTTCGACATGAGCGAGTTCCAGGAGAAGCACACCGTCTCCCGGCTGGTCGGCTCCCCGCCCGGGTACGTCGGCTACGAGGAGGCCGGGCAGCTGACCGAGGCGGTGCGCCGCAAGCCGTACAGCGTGCTGCTCTTCGACGAGGTGGAGAAGGCCCACCCGGACGTCTTCAACCTGCTGCTCCAGGTGCTGGACGACGGGCGGCTGACCGACTCCCAGGGGCGTACGGTCGACTTCCGCAACACCGTGGTGATCATGACCAGCAACATCGGCTCGCAGCGGATCCTCGACCACGCGGGCAACGTGGACGAGATCCGAGACGACCTGATGCGGGACCTGCGGCAGCACTTCCGGCCGGAGTTCCTCAACCGGATCGACGAGGTGATCGTCTTCCACGCGCTCACCCGGAAGGACCTGCTGTCGGTGGTGGACCTGCTACTGGAGCGCAGCCGGCGGCGGCTGCGGGCCCAGGACATCCGGCTGGAGGTCACCGAGGCGGCCAAGGAGTACCTGGTCAACCGGGGCTACCAGCCGGAGTTCGGGGCCCGGCCGCTGCGCCGGACGATCCAGTCGGAGCTGGACAACCGGATCTCCAACCTGCTGCTGGACGGTTCGGTGCGGGAGGGGGACACCCTGATCGCGGAGGTGAGCGACGGGGAGCTGGTGGTCACGCTGGCGCGGCCGGAGGCCTCGGCGACCTTCGAGGAGGCGGAGGCGAAGGCCGCCGCCGCTGCCGCCGAGGGCTGATCCGGTCGAGGCGGGCCTGGTTCGGGCGTACTCCAGGGGGAGTACGCCCGAACGCCACTGCTGGAGGACGCGTACGGGCGCGGCGCGGGTCTAGCTTGTGGGCATGATGCCGCCCACCTCCCCGCCGACCGAGCCGCCCGTGGCGGAGCAGCCGCGGGGGGAGCCGCCCGAGCCGCCGCGCCCGCCGTGGGCGCGCGCGGCCGCGGTGGGCCACGCCCTGGGGCCGGCGGTGGCGGTCGCGGCGATCCAGGTGGTCGGCTCGACCGTCGCCGCGCACGGCCAGCACGGGCGGGTCCCGCTGGACGCCCTCGGCTACCTCCTGCTGCTGCTCGGGCCGGCCCTGCTGGTGCTGCGCGGCCGCCGGCCGGTCGCGGTGGCGGCCGGCACCTCGGTGGTCACCGCCGGGTACCTGGCCGCCGGGTACCCGTACGGGCCGGTCTTCGTGAGCTGGCTGATCGCCTGCTGCGCGGCGATCGGCTCCGGGCACCGCCGGGCGGCCTGGACGGGCGCGGCCGGGGTCTACCTGGTGCACCTGCTGGGCACCTTCGTGCTGCCGGCGAGCTGGCAGCGCGCCGCCCCGCCGTCCGGCAGCGTCTGGCCGCAGGAGCTCGGGCTGCTGGCCTGGCTGCTGCTGGTGATGGCGGGCGGCGAGCTGGTCCGGTTCCGGCGCGAGCGGATCGCCGCCCACCGGGCCTACCGGCAGCAGCTGGAGGAGCGCCGGGCCAACGAGGAACGGCTCAAGATGGCCCGGGAGTTGCACGACATCCTGGCGCACAGCCTGTCGCTGATCAACATCCAGGCCGGGGTCGCGCTCGCGCTGCTCGACCGGCGGCCGGAGGAGGCGCGCGGCGCGCTGGTCACCATCAAGTCGACCAGCAAGGAGGCGCTCGGCGAGGTCCGTCAGGTGCTCGCGACGCTGCGCGGGCCCGGCGCGCCGCCGCGCGGGCCGGCCCCGGGGCTGGACCGGCTGGACGAACTCACCGAGCAGGCGGACCGGGTGGGCCTGGAGGCGGAGGTGCAGGAGCGCGGCGAGCGGCGCGCGCTGTCCGCCGCCGTCGACCTCACCGCCTTCCGGATCGTCCAGGAGGCGCTCACCAACGTGGTCCGGCACTCGGCGGCCCGGCAGGCGGTCGTGGTGCTGGACTGGACGGACCGGGCCGTGCTGGTGGTCCGGGTGGAGGACCCGGGGCCCGCGGTGCCCGGTGACGCGGGCGGGTCGGGCAGCGGGTTGGTCGGGATGCGGGAACGCGCGGCGGCGTTCGGTGGCACCATCACGGCGGGGCCGCTGCCCGACGGCGGCTTCCGGGTCCGGGCGGAGCTGCCGACACCGAAGGCGGAGAGCGATTGATTCGGGTACTGCTGGCGGATGACCAACTGCTGGTCAGGGCGGGCTTCCGGGCCCTGCTGGACCTCCAGGACGACCTCACGGTGGTCGGTGAGGCGGACGACGGCGAGGCCGCGGTCCGGCTCGCCCGCGAACTCGTGCCGGACGTCGTGCTGATGGACATCCGGATGCCGCGGATGGACGGGCTGGAGGCGACCAGGAGGATCGCCGAGGACCCGGCGCTGTCCTCCGTGCGGGTGGTCGTGCTGACCACCTTCGAGCTGGACGAGTACGTCTTCGAGGCGCTGCGCTCCGGGGCGGCGGGCTTCCTGGTCAAGGACACCGAGCCGGCCGACCTGCTGCGGGCGGTCCGGGTCGCCGTCGCGGGGGACGCGCTGCTCTCACCGGGGGTCACCCGGCGGCTGATCGGCGAGTTCGCCGCCCGGTCGAAGCGGCCCGAGACCGTGCCGCAGGGGCTCTCGGACATCTCGATGCTGACCGAGCGGGAGCGCGAGGTGCTGGCGCTGGTCGGGATGGGGCTGTCCAACGAGGAGATCGCCCGGCGGCTGGTGGTCAGCCCGCTGACGGCGAAGACGCACGTCAGCCGGGCGATGGTGAAGCTCGGGGTGCGGGACCGGGCGCAACTGGTGGTGCTGGCCTACGAGTCGGGGCTGGTGCGGCCGGGCTGGCTGGGCTGAGGCCTGCTCCCGGGCCGGAGCGTCGCGGGTGGTTCGTACTCTCCCGGGAGTATCCCAACTGCCGCTGCTGGTAGGACGCGCGATGAGGGTCTTCGGCGGGACGCTTCAGGTGTCTCGGGAACCGCCCGAGGCGCTGGAAGCCCACCACCGAGGAGTTGAACCACCATGTACACCCAGCTGGCCGACTGGCACGGCCCGGGCCCGTGGATCCTGCTGATCCCCCTGGTCTGGATCGCCGTGGTGGTCCTGGTGATCGCGGTCCTGCGCCGCACGGTCTGGCGGCGGCACGGCTGCGGGTACGGCGCCAGGGCCGGGTTCGGGCCCGGATCGGGAGCCGGAGTCGGGGCCGTCGTGGAGCATCCGCTGGCCGTCCTGGGCCGCCGCTACGCCGAGGGCGACATCGACGCCGAGGAGTACCGCGCCAAGCGGGCCGTGCTCAGCGAACCGCCGCGGGGCGACCCGGGAGGAGGCGGCGCCAAGTGACCGCCCCGGGCGTCGTACGGGGCGCCGCCGCCCGGGTGGCCGACGCCCGGGTCGCCGACGCCGTGGAGGTCCACGGTGTCGGCGGCGCCGGGGGCCGGCAACCCGGCCGCGTGACGGTGGGCCGGAGGCTCAGCCCGCCTGCTGCGGGAAGACCTCCCGCAGCAGCGGGTCCGGCAGTCCGCGCTTGCGCCACTCGCGCGGGTAGCCGAGCGAGACCTCCGTGAACGGGACGCCGTCGTAGGTGGTCCGGCGCGGGATGTGGAGGTGGCCGTAGATCATCGCCGCGGTGTTGAACCGGGTGTGCCAGTCGGCGGTCAGCTCAGTCCCGCACCACTGGGCGAACTCGGGGTACCAGAGGATCTCGGTGGGCTGACGGACCAGCGGGTAGTGGTTGACCAGGACGAGCGGGACGTCCGGGTCGCAGGCCGCCAGTCGCTTCTCGGTCAGCCGGACGCGCTCGCGGCACCAGGAGTCGCGGTCCGGGAACGGGTCCGGGTAGAGCATCCGCTCGTCCGCGCAGACGATGCCGCTCTCGTAGGCGGCCGCCAGGGAGGCCTCCTTGGTGGTCGTGCCCGGCGCGCGGAAGGTGTAGTCGTAGAGGAGGAAGAGCGGGGCGATGCGGACGGGTCCGCCGGGGCCCTCCCAGACCGGGTACGGGTCCTCGGGGGTCACCACACCGAGCCGGCGGCAGCGTTCCACCAGGTGCTCGTAGCGGGCCACTCCGCGCAGCTGGACCGGGTCCTCGGGGTGGGTCCACAGCTCGTGGTTGCCGGGCACCCACACCACGCGGGCGAAGCGTTCGGCGAGCAGGCCGAGGGCCCACTCGATGCTGGTGGTGATCTCGGCGACGTCACCGGCGACGAGCAGCCAGTCCCCGGGGTGGGAGGGTTGGAGCTTCTCCACCAGGTCGCGGTTCTCCTGGTAGGAGATGTGCAGATCGCTCACGGCGAGCAGCCGTCCACCCGTCGGGGTGGTCCGTTCCGGCTGTGCCTCGCTGCGGTTCTCCGTAGTCACTCCTGCCCCCTGAGGTCGCCCGGCCAATGGGGCCCACCCTACGTGGCGGGCGGGGGGAGTGGGGCGGGTTGACGGGATCAGTCGTTCGAACCGTCGGTTCAGGAGCCGAGGTCAGCCCGGCGATTCACCGGTGGTTCACCGGCGGGTCAGGGCCGGGACGGTGGATCGGGAGCCGAGCGGAAGGCGGGCTGAGGATAGGAGACGGGATCAGGAAGTGGGAGTGGAAGGGAAGTTGGGGTCGGGCCGGTTCAGGAGCTGATGTCGATGAGCACCCCGTGGGAGGTGGCGGTGGTGACGGCGAGGATCGCCAGCGAGGCGATGCCGAGGGTCAGGCCGAGGACGGCGCGGCCGCGCCGGTTGGTGCCGCGGACCAGGGCCAGGGTGGCCAGGGTGATGGCGATCGGCCCGAGGACGATGTTGAACAGCAGTAGGCCGGGCAGGCCGAGGAGGAAGGAGGCGACAGCGAGTCCGTCGGCCTCGGCGGTGCCCTGACGGCCGGTCGTCTGACGAGCAGCCTGCTGGGCCTGGCGCTCCGGGCGGTCAATGTTCTGGCGGCCGGTGGCGATGCGGCCGATGGCGATGCGGTCGGTGACGGTGCTCATGGTGGTGCGGGTCCTCTCTGGAGAGTGGCCGCGGGTGCGGTCCGCGGAGCGGCCGGGTCAGCGGTGCCGGAGGCGGGCGATGCCCTCGCGGGCGCCGAAGGCGAGCAACCAGGCGGTGATGCCGGCGGAGGCGGCGAGGAAGACCGGGAGCGAGGTGTGGGCGGCGGTGCCGATCAGGATGCCCATGGCGACCAGGGCGGAGAGCAGGATCACGGCTGACTCCTTCGGCTGCGGCTGGGACTGCGCCGATTTCGGTTGACAAGTGTTCACTGACTTCGGCCCCACTCTACGCTCGGCTGGCCAAGTTCGGCAAACGAATGTTTACTGAATGGCGTGAGTCACACCGTTGGGGCCAGACAGGCCCAGAAGCAGCAGAGTCGGCGGGCCTTGCTGGATGCCGGGCTGCACCTGTTGGCCGATCAGAACCTGGCGAGCCTGGGCGTCCGGGAGGTCACCCGCGAGGCGGGGCTCTCCCCGGCCGCCTTCTACCGGCACTTCCCGGACCTCGCCGCCCTCGGGGTGGCGCTGGTCGAGGAGTCGCTGGCCAGCCTGCACGTCATGATCCGTTCGGTGCTCGCCGAGGCCGGCGACGCCGAGGAGCTGATCGACCGCGCGGTGGACGTGATCGAGCGGCACGTCCGCGAACACCGGCCGCACGTCCGCTTCCTGGCGCGCGAGCGGCACGGCGGGGTTCGGCGGGTGCGCGAGGCGATCGACGCCGAACTCGGCCGCTTCGCCGCCGAGGTGGGAGCCGCCCTGGCGCTGCAGCCGCAGTCGCGGCGGTGGAGCGAGCAGGACCTGCGGATGCTCGCCGAGCTGTACGTCGACCACATGGTCTCCACGGCCGCCGCCTTCCTGGAGGCGCTGGAGACGGACCCGGCCCGGGAGCGGCGGATCGCCGCCACCGCGCGCCTCCAACTGCGCCTGATCAGTCTCGGTCGGGAGCACTGGCAGGCGGGTTGACCGTCCGGGAGTTGGCCGGGTGGCGACGATAACCGGTCATTGCGGCTTGGGCGGTTCTTGGTGTTGCTTTGACTCTTGACAGTGGGTCATGTCCGCGACAGCTTTGGTGCACCCCCACCAGTGGATCCCCCCACATCGAGAGGTCTCTCATGAAGAAGCCGCTCAAGCCGCTCATAGGCACGGTCGCCGCGCTCCTGGTCGCCGGGGCCACCGCCCTCGGCGGAGCCGCTCCGGCCCAGGCCGCAGCCTCCGCCGACAAGTCCGCAGCCAAGCCCGTCACCGCCGTCAACTTCGCCGGGACGGTCGCCCTCAGCAACTGCTCCGGCTCGCTGGTGCGGATGCCCGGCTCGACCGCGAACGACCCGGCCCTCATACTCTCCAACGGCCACTGCCTGGAGACCGGCATGCCCGGTCCGGGCGAGGTGGTCCTCAACCGGTCCTCCAGCCGGACCTTCACCCTGCTCAACGGGAGCGGCAGCGGTGTCGCCACGCTGCGCGCGAACAAGATCGTCTACGGCGCGATGACCGACACCGACGTGTCGATCTACCAGCTGAACACCACCTACGCCTCGATCCAGTCCCGGTACGGCATAGCCCCGTTGACGATCGCCGCCACCCACCCGGTCCAGGGCACCTCGATCAAGGTCGTCTCCGGCTACTGGAAGAAGATCTACTCCTGCTCGGTGGACGGCTTCGCCTACCGGCTGAAGGAAGCCGACTGGACCTTCAAGGACTCGGTCCGCTACACCTCCACCTGCAACGTGATCGGCGGCACCTCCGGCTCGCCGGTGGTCGACGCCTCGACCGGCCAGGTGGTCGCCGTCAACAACACGATCAACGAGAGCGGCGAGACCTGCACCCTGGACAACCCCTGTGAGGTGGACCAGAACGGCGCGGTGACGGTCCGTCCGGGCATCGGCTACGCCCAGGAGACCTACGGGATCCCGGCCTGCTTCGCCGCCGGCAACCGCTTCGACCTCACCCTCGCCGGCTGCACCCTGCCCCGCCCGTAAGCCACCAGGGCAACCGCGCTGACCAGCACTTTTCCCCCGATGGGCCATCCGCGAACGGCGGGTGGCCCATTCGGCCGTCCATCGGCCGGCCACCGCTCCACCCGTTCCACCCCGCCCCACCCGGCCGTCCACCAGTCGGCCACCGCTCCACCCCGCTCCACCCGCACCATCCGCTCCACCCGCGCCGCGCGGCCGTACCGGCGGGCGGCAGTCATGCCAGTTGAACAGATGGAGAGTTGATGACCACCACCGTGAGAAGGCTGCTGGTTTCCGCCCTGCTGATACCGCTGCTCGCGTTCGGCGGCCTGGCGAGCCCGGCGTCCGCCGCCGACGGCCAGGGCGCGCAGGGTGCCCAGGGGGCGCAGGGTGACCAGGGCAAGGCGTCCCGCCACGGCCGGAGCCCCGCCGACGACCCGACCGCCGACATCAAGGACCGCCTGGCGGCGATCCCCGGCGTGACGATCACCGAGGAGAAGCCGACCACCACCGGTCACCGCTACTTCGTCGCCACGTACACCCAGCCGATCGACCACTTCCGGCCCTGGCTGGGCACCTTCCAGCAGCGCTTCAGCCTGCTGCACCGCGGCTACGACCGCCCGACCGTCTTCTACACCAACGGCTACACGCTGGGCACCAACCCGTCCCGCACCGAGCCGACCCGGCTGGTGGACGGCAACCAGGTGTCCATCGAGTACCGGTTCTTCACCCCCTCCCGCCCGGAGCCGGCGGACTGGTCGAAGGCCGGCATCCGCCAGGGCGCCGCGGACTCGCACCGGCTGGTGACCGCGCTCAAGCGGATCTACCAGGAGGAGTGGCTGTCCACCGGCGCCAGCAAGGGCGGCATGTCCTCCACCTACTTCCGCCGCTTCTACCCGGACGACGTGGCCGGCACGATCGCCTACGTCGCGCCGAACAACACGAACGTCAACGACTACCAGGCGTACAGCGACTTCTTCCGGACCGTCGGCACCCCCGAGTGCCGGGCCAGGCTGAACGCCGCCCAGCGCGAGCTGCTGGTGCGCCGTGACCGCCTGGTGCCCCGCTACGTCGCCGACAACAAGGCGTCCGGCTCCACCTTCAACACCCTCGGCTCCCCGGACCGCGCGTACGAGGCCGGGGTGCTGGACGTGGTCTGGGGCTTCTGGCAGTACAGCCTGGAGGCCGACTGCGCCAAGGTCCCGGTCGCCGCGACCGCGACCGACGACGAGCTGTACGCCTGGTTCGACTCGCAGTCCGGCATCACCGGCAACAGCGACCAGTCGCTGGCGAAGTACACCGCGTACTACTACCAGGCCGCGACCGAGCTGGGCGCGCCGTTCTTCGACGTCTCGCACCTGAAGGACGTGCTGCACTACGACTACAAGGAGCTCTACTCGGTCCGCAGCTACGTGCCGAAGGAGATCCCGACCGTCTTCAACCCGAACGCGATGCCCGACATCGACCGCTGGGTGAAGCGCGAGGGTGAGCGGATCATGTACGTCTACGGCGGCAACGACCCGTGGGGTGCCAAGCCGTTCCACCTCGGCCGGGGCAGCGAGGACAGCTACGTCTACACCGTGCCCGGCGGCAACCACGGCTCGAAGATCGAGCAGCTGCCCGCCGCGCAGTCGGCGGAGGCCACCGCCAAGGTGCTGGAGTGGGCCGGTCTGGGCGACGCGAACGCCGCCCGCTCGCTCGCCAAGACGCCGCAGCCGGGCTCGGACTTCGGCCCGCTGGACGTCGAGGGCCAGCGGCTGGAGCAGGAGCGCCGCCCGCTGTAGCGCTCGCGCTCGCGCTAGGCAGGTCGCACCACCACGCATGAGGAGGAGGCCGTCCCGGAACCCGGGGCGGCCTCCTCGCGTCGTCCCGCGCCCCCGCGCCCGCACGTCCCCCGCGCCCCGCCGGCGGGAAGGTCGGGCCGCCCCAGCCCCTCCCCGAAGCAGTGAATCAGTGCTTCAATGCTTGCATGGCCTACCGACGCACGCCCGCCGTACAAGCCCGCCTGGACGCCCAGCGCGAAGCGGTGCTCCAGTCGGCGGTCGGCCTGCTCGCCGAGCGCGGCTACGGCGGCTGCACGATGGCCGCCGTGGCGGACCGCGCCGGGATCGCCACCGGCAGCCTCTACCAGCACTTCAGCGGCAAGGCCGAGCTGTCGGTGCAGCTGTTCCGCCGGGTGGTCACGCACGAGATCGACGCGGTCAACGCCGCCGTCGCCCGCCAGGACACCCCGAGGCGGCGGATCGCCGCCGTGGTCGAGACCTTCGCCGCCCGCGCCCTGCGCGCGCCCCGGCTGGCGTACGCGCTGCTGGTCGAGCCGGCCGACGCGGTCGTGGACGAGGAGCGACTGGTGTTCCGGCGGGCGTTCCGGGACGTGATCGCCACCGAGATCGCCGCCGCCGTGGCGAGCGGCGAACTGCCCGAGCAGGACCCGGTGCTGACCGCCGCCGCCCTGGTCGGCGCGGTCGGCGAGGCCCTGGCCGGCCCGCTCGCCGCCGCACCCGGAACAGCCGTACCCGGAACAGCCGCGTCCGGGGCAGCTGCCACACCCGGAGCGGCCGAGACCGGAGCGGCCGAGACCGGAGCCGCCGGGACCGGAGCCGCCGAGCCCGAACAGAGCGACAAGACCACGGTGGTCCCCGCCCTGGTCTCCTTCACCCTGCGTGCCCTGGGAGGACGCGATGACAGCTACGCATGAGGTCACCAACCAGGTGCCCCTGCCGTACGGACACGACACCGCCGCCGACCCCACCCTGCTCGCCGCCCTCCAGCGGGCCGACGCCGGCTGGGCCGAGCCCGAGCTGCGCGAGCTGGGCCGGCTGGCCGGTTCCGAGCAGGCCGCCGAGTGGGCCCGGCTGGCCAACGAGAACCCGCCGGTGCTGCGCACCCACGACCGCTTCGGCCACCGGATCGACGAGGTCGAGTTCCACCCGGCCTGGCACGAGCTGATGCGCACCGCCGTCGGGTACGGCCTGCACGCCGCCCCCTGGCGCGACGAGCGGCCCGGCGCCCACTCCGCCCGCGCCGCCCGGTTCTTCGTCTGGGGCCAGGTCGAGGCCGGCCACACCTGCCCGATCTCGATGACCTACGCCGCCGTCCCGGCCCTGCGCGCCAACCCGGCCCTGGCCGCCGAGTTGGAGCCGCTGCTGGCCGCCCGGGAGTACGACTACGGGCTGCGCGAGCCGCGTACCAAGCGCGGGCTGATCGCCGGCATGTCGATGACCGAGAAGCAGGGCGGCTCGGACGTCCGCACCAACACCACCACCGCCACCCCGCACGCCGACGGCACCTACCGGCTCACCGGCCACAAGTGGTTCACCTCGGCGCCGATGTCCGACCTCTTCCTGACCCTCGCCCAGGCCCCGGGCGGCCTCAGCTGCTTCGCGCTGCCGCGCGTCCTGCCGGACGGCGGCCGCAACCGCCTGCAGCTGATGCGGCTCAAGGACAAGCTCGGCAACAAGTCCAACGCCTCCGCCGAGCTGGAGTACGACGGCGCGGTCGGCTGGCTGGTCGGCGAGGAGGGCCGGGGCGTCCCGACCATCATCGAGATGGTCAACATGACCCGGCTGGACTGCACCGTCGGCGCGGCCTCCGGCATGCGCTACGGCGCCACCCGGGCGGTGCACCACGCCCTGCACCGGCGGGCGTTCGGCAAGGCGCTGGTCGACCAGCCGCTGATGCGCAACGTGCTCGCCGACCTGGTGGTGGAGTCCGAGGCGGCCACGATCGTCGCGATGCGGCTCGCCCGGGCCACCGACCGCGCCCTGGCCGGCGACGAAACCGACGCGCTGGTCCGGCGGTTGGGCCTCGCGGTGGCCAAGTACTGGGTGTGCAAGCGCGGTCCGGCGCACGCCGCCGAGGCGCTGGAGTGCCTGGGCGGCAACGGCTACGTGGAGGAGTCCGGGATGCCCCGGCTCTACCGGGAGGCGCCGCTGGTGTCGATCTGGGAGGGCTCCGGCAACGTCGCCGCCCTGGACGCGCTGCGCGCCATGGCCAAGCGCCCGGAGACCGTCGAGGCCTTCCTCGGCGAACTCGACGCCGCCGCCGGCGCGGACCGCCGGCTGGACGCGGCCGTCGCCGCGCTGCGCAAGGAGCTGACCGACCCGGGGGACCTGGAGTACCGCACCCGTCGGCTGGTCGAGTCGATGGCGCTGGCCCTCCAGGGCTCGCTGCTGGTCCGGTACGGCAGCCCGGCGGTCGCCGACGCGTTCTGCGCGAGCCGGCTCGGCGGCGACCACGGCGCGGCCTTCGGCACCCTGCCGTCCGGCGTCGACACCGGGGCGATCATCGACCGCGCCCGCCCGGTGATCGCGTGAGCGACCGGGAGGCGGACGGCGTCGGGGAGGCGGAGGGCGTCCGGGCGTTCTGGCAGGGCCTCGGCCTGCCGGGGCTGATCGACGTGCACACCCACTTCATGCCGAAGAACGTCCTCGACAAGGTGTGGGCGTACTTCGACGCGGCCGGCCCGCTGGTGAACCGCCCGTGGCCGATCACCTACCGCGAGGCCGAGGAGCAACGGGTCCGGCGGCTGCGGGACTTCGGCGTCCGGGCGTTCACGTCCATGCTCTACCCGCACAAGCCCGGCATGGCCGGCTGGCTGAACGGCTGGGCCGCCGACTTCGCCGCCCGCACCCCGGAGTGCCTGCACACCGCGACCTTCTTCCCCGAGCCCGGGGCGCCCGGCTACGTGGCCCGGGCGATCGAGGACGGTGCCCGGGTGTTCAAGGCGCACCTCCAGGTCGGCGGCTACGACCCGGCGGACCCGCTGCTGGACGGGGTCTGGGGGCTGCTCGCCGAGACCGGCACCCCGGTGGTCACCCACTGCGGGTCCGGGCCGGTGCCGGGCAAGTTCACCGGCCCCGGCCCGATCGGCGCGGTGCTGGAGCGGCACCCCGGCCTGGTCCTGGTGGTCGCCCACCTCGGGATGCCCGAGTACCGCGACTTCCTCGACCTGGCCGAGCGCCACCCGGCCGTCCGGCTGGACACCACCATCGCGTTCACCGACTTCGCCGAGGCCGACGTCCCGTTCCCGCGCGCGGAACTGCCGCGCCTGCGCGGGCTGCGGGAGCGCGTCCTGCTCGGCAGCGACTTCCCCAACATCCCCTACCGGTACGTCCACCAGCTGGAGGCGCTGGCCGGGCTGGGGCTGGGGGAGGAGTGGCTGCGGGCGGTCTGCCACGACAACGCGGCCGCCCTCTTCGGACTCGGACCGGGTGTCGGAGCGCGACCCGAACCGCGACCGGAACCGCGACCCGAACCGCGACCCGAACCGGGGTCCGAAGCGGGGCCCGAGCCGAGGGGCTGATCACCGCACCGTCCGCAGCACCTCCAGCGCCCGGGCGTGCAGCCCGGGCGCGGCGGCGAGGAAGCCGTCGGAGCCGGCCGTCCAGGCCGCCCCGGCGGCGTCCGTCACCGTGGCGCCCGCCTCGCGGGCGATCAGCGCGCCGGGCAGCAGGTTGCCCGCGTCCAGGCCGTACTCCCAGAACAGCGCCAGGTGCCCGGAGCCGACCTGGGCCACCTGGAGCGCGGTCGGGCCGAGGTTGCGCACCGCCAGGACGGCGCCCGCCATCGCGGACAGCGACTCGCCGGCCCGGCGCAGCGCCACCGGGTCGGCGGCCACCCGGGGCGGCTGGCTGGTGGCGGCGACGGTGACGGCCAACTCCCGTTCCAGGGGCGCGATCGGCCGCCCGTCCAGCTCGGCCCCGCCGCCGAGCACCGCCCGGTAGGTACGGCCGTCCTGCTCCGGGGCGTGCACCACGGCCAGCACCGCCGCGCCGTCCCGCACCAGCGTGGCGGTCACCGCCCAGTGCGGCTGCCCGAGCAGGTACTGCACCGCGCCGTCGGTCGCGTCGCACAGCCACCACTCGCCCTCGGCGGGCACCGGGCCGTCCAGTTCCTCGGACACCCAGCCGGCCCGGGGGCGCAGCGCCGTCAGCCGCTCCCGCAGGGCGGCGGCCGCCGGGCCGTCCAGCTCGGCGAAGCGGGCCGCCGCCTCCGCGACGGTCCGCGCCGTGACCGGCTCGGCGGACCGGCGTGCCGCCAGCCCCGCACCGACCTCGCGCACCGCGGCCTCCACGCCCTCCGCCAGCGTCCACTGCCCGTCCGTCACGGTGACTCCTCCTCGCTCCGGGCCGGTGTCCGCTCCGGCCGCCCGGGACAAGGAGTACCGTCGGGGCTGCCGAACAGGACGCAGCAGCCGCCGGAAGTGGCGGGGATCGGACACCATGGACCTCTCCACCGCCGATCCGGACAGCGTGCTGGACACCCTCGACCGCCGCCTGGTGTGCGCCCTCCAGGTGGACGGACGGGCCGAGCCCGGCCGGATCGCCGAGGTGCTGGGCGTCTCCGCCCGGACGGTCACCCGCCGGCTGGGCCGGATGCGGCAGGCCGGGGTGCTGCGGGTGGTCCGGCTGCCGGACGTCGAGGACGCCGCCGTGGGCGCGCTGCTGCTGCGGGTCCGGGTGCTGAGCGGCCGGGTGGACGCCATCGCGCGGGCCCTCGCCGACCGCCCCGACGTGCCGTTCGTCGACGTGATGCTCGGCGGCCACGAGGTCGGGGCCGTGGTGCTCACCGACGCCGGCTCCCGCGACCGGCTGCTGTACGGGCAGCTGCCCGCGACCGGCGCCGTCACCGAGACCACCACCCATGCGGTGCTGCACGCCTTCGCCGACGCCGGGCAGTGGCGGGCCGGGTACCTGACCGGGGAGGAGGCCGCCGCGCTCGCCCGGCCCGCCGTCCCGCGCCCCGCCGAGCCCCCGCCGCTGGACGATCTCGACCGCGCGCTGCTGGAGCGGCTCGGCGAGGACGCCCGGCAGTCCCACGCCGTACTGGCCGCGGCCGTGGGCGCGCCCGAGTCCACGGTGCGCCGCCGGCTCCACCGGCTGGACGGGGCCGGGCTGCTGCGCACCCACGCCACCGTGGACCCGCGGCTGCTCGGCCTGGCCGTGGACGCCAACCTCTGGCTGGACGTGCCGCCCGGCCGGATCGCCGAGGTCGGCACGGTGCTGGCCCGCCACCCGCGGGTGCACGGGGTGTTCGCCACCAGCGGCCCGGCCAACCTGCTGGCCACGGTGTTCTGCCCGGACCACGGCGAGCTCTACCGCTTCCTCACCGACACCCTCGGACCGCTCGGCGTCACCAGGGCGGAGACCACCATCACCGCCCGCGCGGTGAAGCGGGCGGGCGTCCTGCTCCGGCAGCCACCCCGGCGGCCGTAGCCCGGCTGCTCGTGGCCCAGCGGCCGTAGCCCGCGTTGCCCGTGGCCCGGCGGCCGTAGCCCGACGCCCGTGCCCGTGCGGGCGCCCGCCCTTACCTGCGGGGTAATCGACGCCCGCCGCCGGGCCGGGCAGGGTGGGGGCACCCGGTGCGGCCGCCACGGTCCCGGGGCCCACCCCCGACAGGAGGCGATCCGCCATGTCCGTCCACGCGAACACCCTCAGCCCCGCCCGGCCCGGTTCCGTCTTCTCCCCGTGGACGGTGCGCGGCGCCCTGACCCTGGACGCCCTGGTGACCGGCGGCAACGGCCTGGCCTACCTGGCCTTCTCCGGTCCGCTCGGCGAGCTGCTCGGCGCGGGCCGCACCACCCTGGTCGAGGTCGGGCTGCTCCTCCTCGGGTACGCCCTCGCGGTCGGCGCGCTGGCCGCCCGGCGGCAGCCGCCGGGGCCGGGGGTGCGGGCGGTGATCGGCGTCAACCTGGCCTGGGTGGTGCTCAGCCTGGTCGCGATGGAGGCGTGGCTGGAGCCGACCACCGCCGGGTTCGTCTGGATCCCGGTGCAGGCCGCGGCGGTGGCCCTGTTCGCCGTCCTCCAGTTCACCGCCCTGCGGCGCCGGGCCCGGCAGCAGGGCTAAGGCGTGTCGGGCACGACCTGACGCTCGGGGCCGACCACGGACTGCAGGAACCGCACCGTCTCCGCGTCGGCCGGCAGGAAGGTCTCCATGGCCAGCTCGGAGACGGTGACGTCCAGCGGCGTGTTGAAGGTCGCGATGGTGGAGAGGAAGGAGAGCACCCGCTCCTCGTACCGGATCCGCAGCGGCAGCGCGAACGGGGACCCGTACGCGGCCGGCCCGTCCACCCGGTCGTCGGCCGGCTCGTCCGCCGGGTCGTCGGCCGGTTCGGGGTAGCCGCGGACCTCCTCGTACAGTCGGCGCAGCGGCTCGGCGCGGACCAGCTCCAGCTGCCGCTCCAACCGCTCCAGCAGGTGCCGCCGCCACTGCCGCAGGTTGACGATGCGCGGCGCGAGCCCGTCCGGGTGCAGGGTGATCCGGATCGCGTTGAACGGCGGCTCCAGCAGGTGCGGGGCGACGCCGTCCAGGAGCAGTCCGAGCGAGCGGTTGGCCGCCAGCACCCGGAAGGACCCGTCGACCACGACCGCCGGGTACGGGTCGTGGGCGGCCAGCAGCCGCTCCAGCCCGCCGCGCAGCGCGGCCATCGACGGGTCGTCCAGCGGTGTCTCGGGGTAGTGCGGGGCGTAGCCGGCCGCCAGCAGCAGGGCGTTGCGCTCGCGCACCGGGACGTCCAGCTCCTCGGCCAGCCGCAGCACCAGCTCCCGGCTGGGGCGGGAGCGGCCGTTCTCGACGAAGCTGAGGTGGCGGGCCGAGGAGTCCGCCCGCAGTGCCAGTTGCAGCTGGCTGAGCTGCCGTCGTACCCGCCAGCCGCGCAGCAGCGGACCGACGCCGGTTCCCGTCGGGCTGCCCATGCCCGCCATGATCGTCATGGCCCAGGACGGTACTCGAACCACCCCGGTCGGCGGGAGGGGGCGCGGGGGACCAGGCGACAAGGAGCCCGGGGCCCGGGGGATCAGGGGCTCAGACGACAGTGCTCGACCCCGGGCGGATGACCATGAGCACCACGACCACGGCCCACAGCAGGTTGAACACCCCGGCGGTCATCGGCAGCAGCTTCAGGCCGCCGACGGCCTTGGCGTGCTGCTCGTCCGACGGGTCGAGTTCGAGCGCGTCCACGGCGGCCTGCTGGCCGGGCAGCACGAAGAGCAGGAGGGAGAGCGCGGCGATCGCGGTCAGCACCATCGAGACGATCACCCAGGACTGCCCGAGCACGTCCATCACCTGGGCCAGGCCGATGCCCAGCACCGGCACCGCGACCCCGAGCAGCGCGTAGACCTGGGTGATCCGGTGCAGCACCCGCAGCACGCCGGCGTCGGAGGCCCGGTCCGGTCCGCCCGCCAGCGCGGCCTTCGCCCGGCGCGGGAACATGCTGACGGCCACCGCGACCGGGCCTATGAACAGGACCGACACGAGGACGTGCAGGCTCAGCAGGAACTTGGCCATGGCGGGGCACCCTCTTGAATCCGGTGGGCAGCTGGTCGGCTGGGGGCGGGGCGCACGCGATCGGCGGGCCCACGACCAGGCACGCTAACACCGCTTATTCACCGGCCCACCGCGCGGGTGGGCGCCGGAGCCCGCCGCCGGAGCCCGCCGATGCCCGGCGCCCCGCCCCCTTCGCTCAGCCGGCCGCCGTGAGCTCCACGATCCGGGGCGGGGCGGTGCTGACGGCCGCGACGGCGGCGGCGTGCTCCGGGTCGGTCCAGTCGAGCAGGTGCAGGTCCTCGTACCGGCTGCGCAGCGGGGCGCCCGGCGGGACGGTCAGCGGCAGGGCGGAGAGGTCGACCCGGCCGAGGGTGTCCAGGGTGGCCCGCCCGATCTTGATCAGCGACTCCTTGCGCACCCAGAGCCGCAGGAACGCCCGCTCCGGCTCCGGGTCGGCCTCGACCAGGGCGAGCTCGGCCGGGGCGAGCACCCGGCGGGCGACCGAGCGCAGCGAGCCGCCCCGGGTGGACAGCTCGACATCGACCCCGACCGGCTGGAACCCGGCGCCGGCCGCGACCACGCCCCGGGTGTGCGACAGGCTCACGTGCACCCCGGGGTGGTCCGGCAGGTAGGGCTTGCCGTGGTCGGCGAGCCCGCAGTCCGGGCACTGCTGGGCGAGGACGAGGCCGGCCACCGGCACGTCGAGCAGCCGGGCGGCGCAGAGCCGGACCAGGACGTGGCCGGCGGTGAAGTCGGTCCGCCCGGACTCGTGCCGGAAGCGCGCGGCGCGCTCCCGCTCCATGGCGGTCAGCAGGTGCTCGCCCGCCTCGGGGTGCCGCAGTACGGCGTCGGCGGACGCGACGGCGACGAGCGGCGCGCTCTGTTCCTGGGCCTCGGTGGTCATGCCTCCAACCTAGGGCCTGTCTTCGAACTCGCGTCTGCGGGGCGACGCGAGTTCGAAGACACGCCCTGGGGCCTTGCCGTCCGTCGGCGCCCGCCCGAGGAAGCGCTGCTCCGTACGGATGAATTTCGGATCCGATCTGAGGGTCTGTAAAGTGCGGATGGTCCGTTTTGGGGTTGGATGTCCCGGATCTGTGAGATCGCCAGCAGATGGCACGGAACATGGCAGGTCGTCCCGGCCTGTCCTTTTCTCATGCACGGAGGAATTGTCGATGGGTCAGGCCACCGGTTCGCCGGATCACAGAACGACCGCCGTGAGAACACCGGCCACACGACGGCGCCGGGCCGTCCGGGTGGCGGTGGCGACCGCCCTCACCGCGCTGCCGCTGGCCGCGGTGCTGACGGTCGGTTCCGCCGCCCCGCTGGCCCCGCCGCTGGGCGCCTGCTCGGGGCCCGACTGTCCCGCCACCTGGCCGCCGCCCAACAACGGCGACTTCCCCGGCCGCGACGCCACCATCAACGTCTTCACCGGCGGCGACTACACGGTGACCGGCCGCGCCGCGGAGGCCGAGGGCAAGATCGTCGCGCTGGGGAACCTGACCGTCGACAAGAACGGCGGCGGCATCTACAACATGGGCGTCGTCGGCGTCGGCTCGCGCGTGGTGCCGCCGAACGGCAGCGACTTCGTGACCACCGGCGGCAACGTCGACGTGCTGACCGGCAACGCGATCCTGATCGGCGGCAGCGACTCGCACGGCCCGGCCTTCGGCAACCTGCGCCACGCGGGCTCCGTCACCGGCACCGTGAACATCGACCCCACCGGCGAGTCGATCCAGGACCCGAACGCGGCCGCGCCCTACCAGTCGGTGCTGACCCAGATCGAGGAGGTCTCCGACTGCGTCGGCCGGGCCACCGCGACCGGCACCGTCGACATCTCCCCGAGCCAGGCGACCTTCACCGGCGACGGGACCAGCATGAAGCAGGTCTTCAACGTCACCCAGAACCTCGCCTCGCCGTCCGGCGGGCAGATCGGCCTGGTCTTCAACAACATCCCGGCCGGCGCCACCGTCGTGGTGAACATGCTCGGGGACAGTCCGATCATCAACACCTACACCGGTACCGGCCTGGCCGGGGACCAGACCACCGACATGCGCTCGAAGCTGATGTACAACTTCCCGACCGCGACCTCGGCGCAGATCCTCGGCAGCGCCCAGTTCCAGGGCTCGGTCATGGCCGGCAACCCGGGCGGCACCACGACCATCGCCCAGCCGGGCATGAACGGCCGGGTGTACCTGGCGGGCAACCTGGTCCACACCGGTACCGGCGGCTACGAGATCCACAGCTACCCGTTCGACGGCGACCTGCCGGACTGCGCCGTGACGCCCAGCCCGTCGCCGACCTCGCCGACGCCGTCCCCCTCGCCCACGTCCCCCTCACCGACCTCGCCGAGCCCGACGTCTCCGTCGCCGACCTCGCCGTCTCCCACATCACCGTCCCCGACCTCGCCGAGCCCGACGTCCCCCGCGCCGACCTCTCCGGCGCCGACCTCGCCGTCGGCCAGCGCGACGACGTCGAGCGCCGGGCCGGGCCCGACCAGCCACCACCCGACCAAGGCGCCGACCAGCCAGCACCCCGGTGGCGGTGAGCTGCCCTCCACCGGTGCGGGCAACGCCCCGGTGGTCTTCGGCCTGGCGGGCGTCGGCCTGCTCGGCCTCGGCGGTCTGGCCGTACTGGCCGCCCGCCGCCGCGGCCGCCACAGCTGACGGACCGTACGGCTGACGAACTGACGAACTGACGAACTGATCAGCCGGACAGCGGCGCAGGCCGCCCGAGTCGACCCCGACCGGGCGGCCTGCGCCGTTCCCGTCCCCGCCGCCGCGGGCTTCCCCCCGGTCCGGCCGCCTACCGCTCGGCCGGGTAGCGGGCGAGGCCCGAGGCGAGCAGGCCGAAGGCGTGCCGCACCGCCGTCTCGACCCGGGTCCGTACCGCCTCGGCCGGCTCCCCGGCGACCATGGCCCGCCGGATCTCGCCGAGCACCGCCCGGTGGGCCCCCGCGACGGCTCCGGCCACGATCCGGGGGAGCGGGTCCTCCGGTGCGGCGCCCGACTCCTCGGCCAGGGCGGCCGCCAGCGCCGCCTCGGCCCGTTCGCCGAGCTCCAGCAGTCGGGCCCGCAGGGCGGCGCTGTCCTCGACGATCCGCCAGAACGCCGCGATCCCCGGGTTCAGCCCGACCGTCGGCTCGCCGCTCGCGAAGGCCGCCAGCAGGTCGGCCCGGACGGCGTCCACGGCCGAGCTGCCCGGGGGGCGGTGCCGGACCACCTCGGCCAGGTGGGCGACCACCTCCTCCTGGCGGTCGAAGAACAGGTCCTCCTTGGTCGGGAAGTAGTTGAAGACCGTGTTCGGCGAGACCCCGGCGGCCCGGGCCACCTCGACCACCGTGACCCGGTCGAAGCCGCGCTCGGCGAACAGGCCCATGGCGGTGTCGGAGAGCAGCTCCCGGGTCTGCTGCTTCTTGAGTTCGCGAAGTCCCATGGCCGGATCCTATCCGCCAATCATGGTGTCACTGAAAACTTGTGGTGACACCAAAAATATCCGCTACGGTGACGGCATGACCTTCACCTTCGGCATCTATCCCGGCGGGCTGGCGGGCGACGACACCGGCGTGATCACCCCCGCCCGCCCCGACGACCCGGCCCGGATCACCGCCGCCCTGCGCGAACTCCAGGGCGGTGCAGGGGAGTTCCTGGTCCGCGCCTACCGCTCGTACCCGGGCGGCGAGCACACCCCCGAGCGGCCCGAACGGTACGCCGTCGACGGCCGCCGGCTCGACCTGGTGGTCCAGTACCGGGAGCGGAGCGGGGAGTTGGCGGGCTGGCTGGACTTCGTCCGGCGGACGGTCCGGACCGAGGGGCACCGCCTCGCCCTGCTCCAGATCTGCGAGGAGCCCAACCTGGACCTCCCGCCCGTGGACGGCAGCATCCCGAACGTCCGCCGGGCGCTGGTCGAGGGCGTGGTCGCGGCCAAGGAGGAGGCGCTGGCCCACGGATTCGACCGGCTGGCCGTCGGCTTCAACGCGGTGCCCTCCTTCGACCCCGCGGACACCTTCTGGACCGAGCTCGGGGAGCTCGCCGACGAGCGCTTCCACCGCGCCCTGGACTACGTCGGCCTGGACTTCTTCCCGGACGTCTTCCGTCCCGTCCCGCCGTCCCAACTCGCCGACGCGGTAGGGGCGGTGCTCACCGGCTTCCGCCGGGACGCGCTGCCCCGGGCCGGGATCGGGCCGGACGTCCCGCTGCGGATCTGCGAGAACGGCTGGCCCACCGGCCCCGGGCGGAGCGAGGCGCGGCAGGCCGAGGTGGTGGCGGAGGTGGTCCGGACGGTCGCCGGGCTCGCCGCCGAACTCCACGTCACCGGTTACGCGTTCTTCGCGCTGCGCGACGCGGACAGCGCGGGTGCCGGACTGTTCCCGCGCTTCGGCCTGCTGCGCGACGACTACACGCCCAAGCCGGCCTTCGCGGTCTACCGCGGGCTGGTCCAGGAGCTGACGAACTGACGCTCCGGCAAGGCTAGTTCGCCTCGAAGAAGCGCTCCACCGTCCGACGTCGCGCGGCGACGGCGTGCACCGGTTCGCCGATCACCCGGCCGGCCAGGGCGACGGCCAGCTCGCCGACGTCCTGCCGCAGCACGCGGGCCGCCTCGGCCCGGTCGGCGGCGATCCGGGCGCGGCCGGTGGTGAGCAGTTCGTCCCGGGCGCGGATGCCCTCCGCGCGGGCCGCGACCATCGCCGCCGCGCCGCGCTCGGCGTACTCCTCCCGGATCCGGGCCGCCTCGTGCCGTGCCTCGGCCAGCTCCAGCAGTCGGGCCTCCCGGGTGGCCTCGGCCTCGGCGAGCAGGGCCTCGGCGCGTTCGGCGCGGCCCTCGGTGGCCTCCCAGCGTTCGGACTGCACCCGTTCGATCCGCGGGAGCAGACGGCGGCCGAGCGCCCACATCAGCAGGAAGAGCAGTGCCAGGCCCAGCAGCAGCGGGGCCGGTTCGGGCTTGAGCGGGCCGAGTTCGAGGTTCACGCACGCCTCCCCAGGGTGTGACGTTCCGTCAGCCTTGAGCATCCCCAAGGACGACGGAGGTCGAACTCGGCCCGGGCATGAGCTGCGTCACGGCGGCCCCCGGGTCGTGCCGCCGCTCCGGGGGCCGGCCCTCCCGGCCGGCTACGTCACCTCGCCCCGGCGGGAGAAGCGCTCCGCCCGCCACTCGCCGCTCTCCAGCACCTCGGCCAATTGCCGGGCCGCGTCCCAGACCTCGGTGTACGACAGGTAGAGCGGCGTGAAGCCGAAGCGCATCAGGTCCGGCGCGCGGAAGTCGCCGATCACCCCGCGCTCGATCAGCGCCTGCACCACCGGGTAGCCGTCGGCGTGCCGCAGCGCGACCTGGCTGCCGCGCCGGGCGTGCTCGCGCGGGGTCGCCACCTCGACGCCGTCCAGGCCCTCGGTCAGCGAGACGAACAGGTCGGTCAGCGCCAGGCTCTTCGCCCGCACCTCCGCCAGGTCGACCCGCTCCCAGATGTCCAGTGAGGCGCCGAGGGCGGCCTGGCCGAGCAGCGAGGGCGAGCTGGTCAGGAACCGGCCGATGCCCGGCTTCGGCTCGTACCCGGGCTCGAAGGCGAACGGCCGGGCGTGGCCGAACCAGCCGCTGAGCGGCTGGAGCGGGCCGGCCGCCAGGTGCCGTTCGGCGACGTACAGGAAGGCCGGCGAGCCGGGGCCGCCGTTCAGGTACTTGTAGGTGCAGCCGATCGCGAAGTCCGCGCCGGCGGCGTCGAGTCCGACCGGCAGCGCGCCCACGGAGTGGCACACGTCCCAGATCATCAGGGCGCCCGCGGCCTGCACCCGGGTGGTGATCCCGGGCATGTCCAGCAGCTCGCCGGTGCGGTAGTCGACGTGCGAGAGGACGACCGCGGCGACGTCCCCGTCCAGGTGCCGGTCCAGCTCCTCGGGGCGGATCAGCGCGCTGCGCGCGCCCTCGACCAGGCCGGTCACGCCCTCGGCGATGTACAGGTCGGTCGGGAAGGCCTCGGCGTCGCCGAGCACCGTGCGCCGGCCCGGGCGCAGCCGCAGCGCGGCCGACAGCACCTTGAACAGGTTGACCGAGGTGGTGTCGCAGACGACCACCTCCGCCGGAGCGGCGCCGACCAGCGGCGCGATCCGCCGCCCCAGCCGGTACGGCTGCTCGAACCAGCCGGCGTCGTTCCAGCTGCGGATCAGCTCCCGGCCCCACTCCTCCTCGACCACCCGGCGCACCCGCTCGGGCGTGCGCACCGGCAGCGCGCCCAGCGAGTTGCCGTCCAGGTAGACCACCCCGTCCGGCAGGGCGAACTCCTTGCGGAACGCCGCCAGCGGGTCGGCGGCGTCCAGCGCCGCGCAGTCCTCGCGCGTGGTCATTGCCCGTCCCTCCCTCGTCATCCTCTGCCCGTCCCGTTCCGTACCCGTTGTGCCCGTCACAGCCCGTCCCGGATCGTCCACAGCTCCGGGAAGACGTCCTGCTCGGCCGACTTGCGCAGCCAGGTCAGCCCGCTGGAGCCGCCCGAGCCGGGCTTGCCGCCCATGGTCCGCTTGACCGCCGAGAGGTGGCGCTGGCGCCACCGGGTGACCCGCTCGGCCACGTCCAGCAGGGCCTCGCCGAGCGGCCGGAGCGCGGCGAGCTCCGGCTCCGTGTACACCCGCCGCCAGGCCGCCTCGACCTCCGCCGACGGCTGGTAGCGCTGCTCGGAGGGGGCCGGGTGCGGGGCCAGGCCGCGGCGCGCCAGCAGCGCCAGCGCCTCGTCGTACAGGCCGGGGGAGCGCAGTGCCTCGGTCAGCTCGGCCCGGGTGTCGGGCATCCCGTCGTACATCGCCAGCAGCGCGGCGTTCTTGTTGCCGAGCAGGAACTCCAGCCGCAGGAAGGCGGCGGACTGGAAGCCGGAGGCCTCGCCGAACAGCGAGCGGAAGGAGTTGAACTCGTGCGGGGTCATGGTGGCCAGCAGGTCCCAGGACTCCACCAGCACGTCCTGGACGTGGGTGCCCCGGCGCAGCGCGGCCAGGGCGGCGGTCAGGTCGTCCTCGCGCAGCGCCTGCCGGGCGAGCGTCCACTCGTGCCGCAGCAGGTCGAACAGCAGCTCCATCACCTGGGTGGTGACGATGAACGACAGCTCGGCCGGCTCCTTGCTGCGCGGGTGCTGCAGGCCGTGCAGTTCCTCCAGGCGTACGTACTCGGCGTACGGGGTGCCCCGGCCGGGCGCTCCGCCCCGGCCGAACGACAGGTTGGGCGTCTCCACCGTGTCGTGCCCCATCCCGATCCCTCCAGATCCTCCGGGCCGCGTCGCCCGGTCCGGTGGACCAGCCGGACTGCCGGGTTCCACCGGGTGCCCATTGTGCGGCGGCGGTGCCCCCCGCTTGAATGGTCGACGGGCATCACAACCGCCTTCGGAGCTGTCGTTCGCGAGGCGTTCCGCCGATTCGCTTTACGAATGGAAATCCCTTGATCCCGACCACCCGGGAGGCCGCCTTGGACGCCGTCGACCGCCGTCTGCTCGCCGAGCTCCAGGCCGACGCCCGGCTCTCGTACAACGAACTCTCCCGCCGGGTGAGCCTGTCCGCACCCGCGGTGGCCGAACGGGTCCGCCGGCTGGAGTCCGAGGGCGTGATCAGCGGCTACCACGCCCACGTGGACCTCACCCGGGCCGGGCTGCCGATCACCGCGCTGGTCCAGATCCAGTGCTACGGCCCGCGCTGCGTGCTGCGCGACCCGGAGGTGCCGACCTGGCCGGAGGTGGTCCAGCTGCACCGGGTCACCGGCGGGGCGTGCTGCGTGCTGCTGGTCGCGGTGTCGACGATGGCCGAGTTCGAGGCGGTGTGCGACCGGCTCGGCGGCTACGGCCAGCCGTCCAGCTCGATGATCCTCTCCAGCCCGGTGCCCTGGCGGCCGGTGGTGCCGCACTGAGCGCCGCCGGGTCGCGGTCGGGCCGCGGTCGGGTCGCGGCACCGAGGCCGGCCGGCCCTGACGCGGGCGTCAAGGGGTAGGTTGCCCGGCATGCCGAACGAGCGCCACATCCTGCTGCTGCCCGGGAGCCTGCGGGCCGGTTCCACCAACGAGACGGTGCTGCGCACCGCGGCCGCGGTGGCGGCCGCCACCCCGGGCCTGCGGGCCGCCTACTACGAGGGCCTGGCCGGGCTGCCGCACTTCAACCCGGACCACGACACCGACCCGCTGCCGGAGCCGGTGGCCGGGCTGCGGGCCGCGATCGGGGCGGCCGACGCGCTGCTGGTCTGCACCCCCGAGTACGCCGGGACGCTGCCGGGCGCGTTCAAGAACCTGCTGGACTGGACGGTCGGCGGGGTCGAGATCTCGGACAAGCCCACCGGCTGGATCAACGCCGCCGGCCCGGGCCGCGGCCTGGGGGCCGAGGCCACCCTGCGCACCGTCCTCGGCTACACCGGTGCGGCGGTGCTGGACGAGGCCTGCGTCCGGCTGCCGCTGGAGCGCGGCGCGGTGGGCCCGGACGGGCTGGTCGCCGACCCGCTGGTGCGCGAGCGGATCGGCGGGGTGCTGGCCCGGCTCGCGGCGGGCTGAGTGGGGCCTAAGCCGGGGGAGGGGGCTGAGGGTCTGGCCGGGTTCAGTGCCCCGTCGGCAGGTGCACCCCGAGCCCGGCCAGGCCCTCCAGGAACAGCTCGACGCCGACCGCCGCCAGCAGCAGCCCGAGCAGCCGGGACAGCACCTCCAGCGAGGTGCGGTGGGTGCGCCGCATCAGCGGGGCGAGCACCGCCACGCAGAGGTAGTTGATCACCGCGACGGCCACGTACGCCCCGGAGACGGCGGCCTTCCAGCCCCAGTTGTCCTGGTTGAGCGAGGCGACCAGGACGGCCGTGATGGCGAGCGGGCTGGCGATGTACGGCAGCAGCAGTTCGCGGATGCCGTCCACCAGCGGGTTCGCGAGGTGCTCGTCCTCCTCGCCGTCCGAGCCGAGGTGGACGCCGAAGACCAGCGCGACGGCGTAGACGAAGAAGATCGCCCCGCCCGCGAGCTGCAGCGACTGGTCGCTGATGTGGAACAGGGTGGTCAGCTCGTCGGCCCCGAAGCCGAGCACCAGGCCGATCACCGCCGAGATGGCCGTGCTCAGCGCCGCCAGCCGCCGCAGCTCCAGGTTGCTCCTGGTCCCGGCCAGCCGGGCGAAGGCCAGCAGGGTCTTCGGCGGACCGACCACGGCGAAGAAGGTGATGAAGGCGCTGCCCAGGTTGAAGACGAACATGGGCCCAGCATGACCGCGCGGCCCCGGGCAGTCGGGGCGCCACGCCCCGCGGCCGGGCGTGGCGTGAATCTCCCCGGCGGCCGTTCCATTCCTGGTCAGGGGCGAATTCGCCCGGATGGCGGTCCCGGCTCGAAGGGACGGGCGCTCTCGGTTGCTATGGAGGCAGGACTGCCAGCGAGCGGGACCAGCCCGCCGCGGAAGCGAGGATGCGACATGTGCCTGAACCGTAAGGACCTGGGCCTGCTGGCCCTGCGCGGCGCGGTCGGCGGGGTGCTGATCGCGCACGGCACCCAGAAGCTGTTCGGCTGGTTCGGGGGCGGCGGCCTGGAGGGCACCACCCAGGCCATGGAGCACATGGGCTTCCACCCGGCCCGGGAGAGCGCGCTCGCGGCCGGCCTCGGCGAGGCGGGCGGCGGGGCGCTGCTGGTGGCCGGGCTGGCCACCCCGGCGGCCGGCGCGGTGGTGGCCGGGACGATGGCGGGCGCGGTGTCGGTGCACGCCCCGGCCGGCTTCTTCGCGATGTCCGGCGGCTACGAGTACCCGGCCTTCCTCGGCGCGACCGGGCTGGCGATCGGCCTGGCCGGTGCCGGCCGGTACTCGCTGGACCACCTGACCGGCCACGTCTTCGACCGGCCGTGGGTCGGGCTGGTGGCCTTCGTGGCGAGCGCCGCCGGGGCGTACGGCGCGGTCGCCCGGCGCCGCCACCAGGTGCGGCTGCGCGAGGAGCGGGCCGCGGTGGAGGCGGACGAGCAGGAGGGTTCGGGGCTCTCGTAGGGCCCCTCGCGGGGGCGGGTCCCGCAGGCCGGTTCACCCGGAGGCAGCAGCCCTGCTGGCGGAGGCCCGCCCGCCCTCGGAGGGTGGGCCGGGAGGTGTGCCGGGCAGCCCGGCGCCGACCGGAAACGAGGGACCGCATGGACCGCCAGCCGCTCACCCGCGCGAGGGCCTGTACCCCGCCGAGGGCCACCGCCCAGGACCTGGACGCACCGCCGCTGCGCCGCCAACGGCGGGCGGTGGCAGGGGTGTTGGTCGCCGCGGTGGTCGGTGCGGCGGCGCTCGCGGGCTGCTCCTCCGGCCAGAGCGCGAGCAGTGTGGCCTCCGGGGCGGCGGCCGCGGTGGAGCGGGGTGCGAGCGCCGCGGCCTCGGCCGCCTCGGCGCTGGCCTCGGTGGCCGGCGGGGCGGGTGCGGCGATCGCCTCGGCGGAGGCGCAGGCCTCGGCGGCGGTGTCGGCGGCCTCCTCGGCCGTCGCCGGGATCAAGGGCGGGCTGGACGCCAAGGGGGACGTCGCGGTCGGGGCGGTGAGCACCGGTTCGGACGGCAAGCCGCAGGTGTCGCTGACCGTCACCAACCACGGGCAGCAGTCGTACCGGTACGTGATCCAGCTGGACTTCACCGACGAGTCCGGCAAGGTGCTGGACGCGACCGCGGTGACCGTCCAGGACGTGGCCGCCGGGCAGAGCGCCCAGGCCACCGGGCACGCCAACCGGGACCTGTCCGGCACGGTCAAGGCCGAGGTGGCCAACGCCGTCCGCTATTGAGTCTGGACCCGGCCGCCCAGCTCAGCGCGGGTGCGGAACCTTAAGCGGGGCTCAAGGCCCAACAGCACCCCTTGACGGGCGAGTTGGTCTAGTCCATTTTTATTGCCCAGGTGCAGGGAGCCCCTGAACCGGCGTCGGCGGCCTCGTGCTGCCGGCGCCGGTTCGGCACATCCCGGTAGTCCGTCATGGTCTGATCCGCTCGATTCCCCACCCATGCCTGTCATGTCCCGGTCGTCCGGCCCCACCCCGGACGCGCGCCCCCGGGACGGCGGGTACCCCCACAACCAGGAGTCACGCACCCATGCTGCGCTCACGCATTGAAAGGGCCGGGACCCCGGCTCCGCAGGGCGGCCGCCGACGCCGTCCCAAGAGCCTGGCCGCCATCGCGGCCGGCACCACCGCCTCCCTGCTGCTCGGCGCCGGTCTCGCGCTGACCGGCGGTGCCGCGGCCAACGCCGCCACCACCAACTCCACCGGCGCGCCCGCCACCAGCGGCGGCATCAAGGTCGCCTACTACGACCAGTGGTCGGTCTACGCGAACGCGTACTACCCCAAGACGATCCAGGACACCGGCGTCGCCGGGAAGCTGGACTACCTGATCTACGACTTCGCCAACATCCACCCGACCGACCTGGGGTGTTTCGAGGCCACCAAGGCCGCGGACACGAACGACAACAACCCCAACGCGGGTGACGGCGCCGCCGACGCGTTCGCCGACTACCAGAAGAGCTTCGGCGCGGACATCTCGGTCGACGGCGTCGGCGACGTCTGGAACCAGCCGATCGCGGGCAACTTCAACCAGCTGAAGAAGCTGAAGGCGAAGAACCCGAACCTCAAGGTCCTGCTCTCGCTGGGCGGTTGGACCTACTCCAAGTACTTCTCGCCGGCCTCCGCCACGGACGCCTCGCGCAAGCACCTGGTGTCGTCCTGCATCGACATGTTCATCAAGGGCAACCTGCCCGCCGACGCCGGCTTCGGCGGCCCGGGCTCGGCGGCCGGCGTCTTCGACGGCATCGACATCGACTGGGAGTACCCGGGTGGCGGCGGCCACACCGGCAACATCTCCAGCCCCGCGGACAAGCAGAACTTCACCGCGCTGCTGAAGGAGTTCCGCACCCAGCTGGACGCGCAGGGCGCGGCCGACAAGAAGACCTACGCCCTGGCGGCGGCGGTCGGCGCCGGCCAGGACAAGATCATGAACGTCGAGACCGACAAGATCGCTCAGTACCTGACCTTCCTCGACGTCATGACCTACGACATGCACGGCGGCTGGGACGCCCAGGGGCCGACCAACCACCAGGCCGCGCTCTACTCGACCCCGGACGACCCGTCGACCCCGGCCAAGCCGGGCAACGGCAAGTACTCCATCGACAACGCCATCAAGGCGTGGACGGTCGGCGACAAGGAGTACGGCATCCCCGGCGGCTTCCCCGCCAACAAGATCAACATGGGTGTGCCGTTCTACTACCGCGGCTGGACCGGCGTGAAGGACAACGGCAAGCACGGCCTGTACCAGCCCGCCACCCAGCCGGCGGCCGGCGCGGCGATGTCCGGCAACGTCCCCGGCATCCAGATGTTCAAGGAGCTCGCGGGCTTCGTCGACAACCCGTCCAAGACCTTCTGGGACGACGCGGCCCAGGCCACGTACTTCTACGACGGCAACACCTTCTGGAGCGGTGAGGACGCCAAGTCGATCCAGGCCAAGCTCGACTACGCGCACTGCAACGGCCTCGGCGGCGCCTTCGCCTTCTCGCTGTACGACCTGGGCACCAAGACCGCCCTGTTCGACAAGATGGTGAGCGCCACCAACGGCTCCGCGTCCGCCTGCCCGGCCCCGCCGACCGGCACGCCGACCCCGACCTCGACCGGCACCCCCACCGGCACGCCGACCGGCACCCCGACCGGGACCCCCACGGGCACGCCGACCGGGACCCCGACCGGCACCCCGACCACGCCGGCCTCCTGCCCGGCCGCCCCGAGCTGGGACGCGAACACCACCTACGCGGCCGGCGGCACCAAGGTCTCGTGGAAGGGCCACTACTACACCAACAAGTGGTGGACCAAGGGCGACGACCCGAGCCAGAGCGGCCAGTGGGGCGTCTGGACCGACAACGGCCCCTGCTGAGACCCGCACCACCGATTGACCGAGGGGCCTGACGGACCCTCGCGGCACCTGAAGTGACGAGTCCGGCCCGCCGGGAGGATCATCCTCCCGGCGGGCCGGACTCGTCCGCGTTCCCGGCCCCGGGCTCCTTTGTGTTCCCAGTGCCGGGCTACGCCTGGCCGGGGGTGCGGCCGGGGGCGTCCGGCCGGCTCTCCTCGATCCGCCGCAGCATCCGGCCCAGCATCGCGGAGAGCGCGGCGCGGTCCTCGCCCGCGACGTCCTGGAGCAGCTCCTCCTCGAACACCGCCGCCATCCGCATCGACTCCAGCCACTTGTCCCGGCCGGTCTCGGTCAGCTCGATGATCACCCGCACCCGGTTGTTCTCGTCCCGCTCCCGGGTGACCAGGCCGTCGGCGACCATCCGGTCGATCCGGTGCGTCATCGCCGCCGGGGTGAGGCCGAGCCGCTTGGCCAGCTCGCCCGGCCCCAGCTGGTACGGGCTGCCGGCGACCACCAGGGCCTTGAGCACCTCCCACTCGGCGGAGGTGATTCCGAGCACAGTCAGCTGGCGGTCGTACGCCACGCCCATCCGCCGGGAGACCCGGTTGAGGGTCTGCACGATGGTCTCCACCTGGGGGTCGACCGTGGGGAACTCCCGCTGGTAGAGGGCCACTTGCTCGGCGATGCCGAACTCCAGGGGGGTGGCCGGGGCGGGCTTGTCAGTGGCCGGCCGCGGCTTGTCCGTAGTCATGCGGACCAGTGTCGCACGAGCGTGCACTCCTTAAGCCTTTGACTCCGCACTCTTCCGGTGCTAAGACTTTATCTCGTCAAACTTTAGCTCTGAAATCTTCTGGACTTAAGAGTATCCAGTTGAAGCCAGGAAGGGATGTGCACGGTGACCGGCACGGTGAAGCAGCAGAGGCAGCGGCGTGGAGCGGGCGGCCCGCTGCGCCGCGTCCAGATCGGCAACGCACTCAGTGCGTTCGGCAGCGGGTTCACGATGCCGTACATGTTCGTGTACGTGGACCAGGTGCGCGGGCTGGGGTCGATGGTCGCCTGGATGGTGTTCACCCTCTTCGCGCTGGCGGCCCTCGCCGTCCTCCCGTTCATCGGCCGCGGCATCGACAAGTACGGCCCCCGCCCGGTGCTGCTGGCCGGTACGGCGCTCGCCGCCACCGGCGCGTTCGCCTTCGGCCACGCCACCGGCACCCCGGCCCTGCTGGTCTCCGCCTTCCTGTTCGGCGCGGGTGTCACCACCTGCCAGCCGGCGCTCGCCACCATGATCGTCCGCTGCTCCACGGCCGCCACCCGCTCGCGTGCCTTCGCGCTCCAGTTCACCCTGGTCAACCTGGGCATGGGCATCGGTGCGCTGGTCGGCGGGCAGATCGTGAACGTGTCCGACCCGGCCAGCCTCACCCGGCTGTTCACCATCGAGGCGGCGACGTTCCTCGGCCTCGCCCTGGTCACCGGCACCGCCCGGATATCCAAGGTCCAGCTGACCGCCGTCCACGAGAAGGCCGACGGCCCGACCGGCCTGCGCGCCCTGGTCGCCGACAAGGCGATGCTGCGGCTCTGCCTGCTCGCGGGGCTGATCTTCTTCACCTGCTACGGCCAGTTCGAGTCCGGTGTCGCGGCCTTCGCGACCTCCACCGTCGGCACCGCGCCCTCCACCCTGGGCTTCGCGATCGGCGCCAACGCGCTGACCATCGTGGTGCTGCAGATGTTCATGGTGCGGATCACCGCGCGCCGCCGCCGCACCACCGCGATGGCCGCGGCCGGCGTGGTCTGGCTCGGTGCCTGGGCGATGGCCCTGGTGGCCGGCCTGATCCGGACGGAGACCATGGCCGCCACGGTCGCCATCGTCTCGATCTACGCCCTCTTCGGCGTCGGCGAGTCGCTGCTCGCGCCCACCATGGGCCCGATCGTCGCGGACCTCGCCCCGGCCCGGCTGCTCGGCACCTACAACGCCGGGTACTCCCTGGTGAAGCAGATCGCGATCGCGGTCGGCCCCGCCGTCGGCGTGCTGCTGGTCGGCTCCGGCGCCTGGCCGCTCTACCTGGCGGCCATGGCGGGCTCCACGGTGCTGATCGTCGTCCTGGCGCTGAGGCTGCGCCCGTACCTCACGCCGGAGCAGGACAACGCGGCCCCGGCCGTGGTCCACGCCGTCCCGGTCCGGGAACTGCAGACCGCCGCGTAGCGGAACGGCCCGCACGGGTGTTCGTCACGGGCGCCGACCAGGTCACCTGGTCGGCGCCCGTCGCGCTTGGCTTCGCGGGCACCGCCACATAGTGTCAGTGGCTGTTGACCGCCCGGCCCCGGCGGGCGCGGCGCGACCCGGGCGGAGCCAGGCCCCGGGCAGAGCAGACAGGCGAAATCGGCGAGGCTATGACGCAAGCGGCGCTCACGCACCCACCGGCGGCCCCGACCTCCGCCGCCCCGGCCCCGGCCCCGCGCGGGGGCCTGGTCCGCTGGGCGGCCGACCGCTCCGGCTGGCTCGGACCGATCGCCGTCGCGCTCTTCGCCGGCCTGCTGCGGTTCTGGAACCTCGGCCACCCCAACGCCTTCGTCTTCGACGAGACGTACTACCCCAAGGACGCCTGGTCGCTGCTCCAGCAGGGCTACGAGGGCACCTGGCCGGACCACGCCAACGCCGACATCCTCTCCGTCCCGCAGTCGATCCCGCTGGGCTCCGCGCCCGAGTTCGTCGCGCACCCGCCGCTCGGCAAGTGGGTGATGGCGACCGGCGAGCAGCTGTTCGGGCTCAACCCCTTCGGCTGGCGGTTCATGACCGCCCTGCTCGGCACCCTCGCCGTGCTGATGCTCGCCCGGATCGGCCGCCGCCTCTTCGGCTCCACCCTGGTCGGCTGCACCGCCGCGCTGCTGATGGCGGTGGACGGCCTCCAGCTGGTGATGAGCCGGGTCGGCCTGCTCGACGGCATCCAGATGTTCTTCGTGCTCGCCTCCTTCGGCAGCCTGCTGGTCGACCGCGACCACGTCCGCGCCAGGCTCGCCGGGGCGGCCGACGCCGATGCCGTCCGGCTCGGCTGGCGCCCCTGGCGGATCGCCGCCGGGGTGTTCGTCGGCGCCGCCTGCGCGGTCAAGTGGAACGGCGCCCCGATCCTCGCCGCCTTCGGCATCCTGACCGTCCTGTGGGACCAGTCCGGCCGCCGCGGGGCCGGCGCCCGCCGCCCCTGGCGCTCCATGCTGCGCCTGGACGCCGTCCCCGCCTTCCTCGCCATGGTCGGCTCCGCCGTGGTGGTGTACGTCGGCGCCTGGAGCGGCTGGCTGGCCACCGGAGGCGGCGGCGCCAACGGCGGGGGCGGCTACGACCGGCACTGGGCCGACGGGCGCGCCGGGCTCTCCCCGGACAGCGTCCTCGGCATCCCGCTGCCGCAGGTCCCGATGGGCTGGGTGCCCGCGCCGCTGCGCAGCCTGTGGCACTACCACGCGCAGATGTACGACTTCAACACCGGCCTGAGCACCCCGCACACCTACCAGTCCAACCCCTTCGCCTGGCTGGTCGACGGGCGCCCGGTCTCGATGTACTGGGAGCAGATCCCGTACGGGCAGCACGGCTGCACCTCCTCGGGCGGCTGCGCGGCGCAGATCCTCGGCCTCGGCACGCCGTTCCTGTGGTGGGCGGCCTGCTTCGCGCTGGTCTACCTGCTGTGGCGCTGGTTCTTCCGGCGGGACTGGCGCTCGGGCGCGGTGCTGTGCGCGGTCGCCGCCGTCTACCTGCCCTGGTTCCGCTACCAGGAGCGGACGATCTTCTCCTTCTACATGGTCGTGCTGGTGCCCTTCCTCTGCCTGGCCGTCGCCCAGATGCTCGGGGCGATCCTCGGCCCGGCCGGGTGCAGCCCCGAGCGCCGCCGGATCGGGGCGATCGGGGCCGGGGCGGTCGTGCTCGCGATCGTCGGCTGCTTCGCCTTCTTCTACCCGCTGTACACGGCGGAGGTGATCCCGATGTCGTCCTGGCAGGACCGGATGTGGTTCACCAGCTGGATCTGATGCCGGTGCCGCTGGCGGCGTCGGGCGGCCAGCTGCTGCCGGTCACCCCGGTGCTCGGGGTGGTCACCGCCGTGCTGCTGCTGGCCGCCGTCGCGGTGGCCGGGCGGGGCCTGCTCGGCCACGGGCACGCCGTCCTGCGGGCCGGGCTGCGCGCGGTGGTGCAGCTGGCGGCCGTCGCCGCGGTGATCAGCTGGGTGGTCGGTTCGCTCTGGTGGTCGGCGCTGTTTGTGCTGGTGATGTTCTCGGTCGCGGTGCGCACCGCCGGCCGGCGGATGACCCCGGGCCCGGGCTGGGTCTGGGCGGCCGCCCCGATCGGTGCCGGGGTGCTGCCGGTGCTCGCCCTGCTGCTGGGCGTCGGACTGCTGCCGGCCGAGGGCCTGTCCGTCATCCCGGTCGCGGGCATCCTGATCGGCGGCGCGCTCAGCGCGACCTCGCTGGCCGGGCGGCGGGCCCTGGACGAGCTGCGGCTGCGGCGCGGCGAGGTGGAGGCCGCGCTGGCGCTCGGCTTCGAGGAGCGCGACGCCCGGCTGGAGATCTGCCGGACGGCGGCGGCGACCTCGCTCGTCCCGGCGCTGGACCAGACCCGGACGGTCGGCCTGGTGACCCTGCCCGGGGCGTTCGTCGGGATGCTGCTGGGCGGGTCCTCGCCGGTCCAGGCGGGGGCGGTGCAGCTGTTCGTGCTGATCGGGTTGCTGGCGGTGGAATCGGTGGCGATCGTGGTGGTGCTGGAACTGGTCGGGCGCGGGCTGGTCGCGGTCGAGCCGGACGGGGGCGGCCGGTAGGCGGGGCGGTGCCCGTCGGCCCTCGTCGGTCTTCCGAGAGGGGTCGGTTGACGCCGTCGGGTACGCTTGGGGCCGTTGAAGGGGAGTAGCCCTCCACCGGACCGTCGACATACTGGCCCCCAGGGGCCCGGCGCCCGGGGCACCGCTCGATGAACGGTGCCGGCGAGACCTTCGGCCGCAGTGCTGTGACCATGACCAGTGCTGTCGGGCCGAAGCGTCCCCTGACGGAGCCGCGGCGGCCGGGCAGCCTCCGACCGAGGAAAACCCCTGATGAGTCTCACCGTTGCCGCGTTGACCTTCGGCATCATCTTCCTGGCCGAACTGCCGGACAAGACCGCGCTGGCCAGCCTGGTGCTCGGCACCAAGTACCGCGCGAGCTACGTCTTCGCGGGCATCGCCGCCGCCTTCGCCCTCCAGGTGGGCCTCGCGCTCGCCGCCGGGCACCTGCTCTCGCTGTTGCCGCACCGCTGGGTGGAGGGCGTCACCGGCCTGCTGTTCCTGGTCGGCGCGGCGATGCTGCTGTTCCATGGCGGCGAGGACGAGGACGAGCACGCGGCCAAGGAGCCGTCCTCGAACAGCTTCTGGAAGGTGGCCGGGGCCAGCTTCGTGGTGGTCGCGATCGCCGAGTTCGGCGACCTGACCCAGATCATGACCGCCAACCTGGCCGCCAAGTACGCCGACCCGCTGGCCGTCGGCCTCGGCTCCTGGCTGGCGCTGTGCGCGGTCGGCGGGATCGCCATCGTGGGCGGCCAGAAGCTGCTCAAGTACGTGCCGATGAAGCTGATCATCCGGGTGGCGGCGGCGATCATGGTGGTGCTGGCGGGCATCAGCATCTTCGGGGCGATCACCGGCTGATCCGTCCGTCGTCCGTCGTTCGCCGTCCGCCGCCTGTCGGCCTCAGCAGCTGTTGTGGGCGTCCAGGGCGGCACGGGTGTTGGGGCCGAAGACGCCCCGCTTGTCCCCCTTGACGGCCCACATCCACTGGACGTAGCCGACGGTGTTCACGGTGGTGTCGTCGTACACCCCGGTCACCGGCACGCTCGCCCAGCAGACGACGACGGCGAGCTTCTGCTGGAGGGCGGTCACGTCGGGCCCGCTCATCCCGGACTGCAGCACGCGCGGGGTCGGGGCGGTGGTGGGCGTCGGGGTCGGGGAGGGGGCCGGGGGAACGGTCGGCGTGGGGGCCGGGGCGGGGGGAGCGGCCGGGGCCTCGGTGGTCGGTGCGGCCGTCGGCGGCGGGGTGACCGTCTTCGTCGGGCTCGGCTTGCGGGTGGCGGTGGGCGTCGGGCTGGGCGCCTCGCTGGTCGGCGCCGCCGTGGTCGGAACGGGCGTCGCCAGGGTGGGCGGGTCCACCGGGGCGGGCGCCAGGGTGCTCGTCGGCAGCGGCTGCGCCTGCTTGGCCGGCGGTTCGGCGGAGGGCGTCACCGCGTACGCGACGCCGATGGTGAGCGCGACCAGGGCGGCGCCGATCCCGGCGAGCAGCCCCTTGCGCTGGGCGAGCGGGCGCCGCTCGGCCTGCTCGGCCGCCCGTCTGGCGGCCCGGCCGCCGCCCTCGGGCCCGGGCGTGTCCGGGGCCCGCGCGACGTCCGGGCCCTGCCCGGCGCCGGGTGCCTGCCCGAAGGCGAAGAGGCCGATCTCGTTCCCGCCCGGCCCGGCGGGCGGGACCGGCGGCAGCACGGTGGTGGCGTACGCGTCCCCGTGGCCGCCGGGGTGGGCGCTGGGGTGGGCGCCGGGGTAGCCGTCGGCGGCGGGGCCGAACGGGTCCTGCCCGGGGCCGGCCGGGGCCTGTCCCGACCCGAAGGGGGCCTGCGCCGACCCGAAGGGGTCCTGTCCCGGGGCGACGGGCGGCAGCACCGTGGTGGCGTACGCGTCCGCGTCCGGTCCGAGCGGGGGAGCGGCCGGCTGCCCGGGGGCGGGCTGCCCCGGGGGGACCGGCGGCAGCACCGTGGTCGCGAACGGGTCCACCACCGGCGCGTTCGGGTGGCTCTCGTCGGCCACCTGGTCGGCGGTCTGCGGAACGTACGGGCGGACCAGCGGCGGGCCCTCGACGTGCGGCAGGACGGCGGTCTCGGTGAGGCTCGGGTCCGGGACGCAGCCGCACCCGGTGGAGCGTGCGGTGCCGCACGTCGGGCAGTGCTGGTCCGGCATCGGCCGGTCCTCCTCGGTTTCGCGTCGACTTCGCGGTCGGTCGGTCGTCGGTCAGTCGTCGTTCGTTCGTTCAGTCGGTCGATCGTCCGGTGCGCGTTCGGCGCGTGTTCCCGGCGGATCCGGGCGCACGATCGGGCCTGATTATGCAGGACCGTCCGAAGGGGGGACAGGGGCGTCCGTCCCCCGGCGGGGGTGTTGTGCCGGTTGGTGCGGGTTGGCTCCTCCGAGAACGCCCGGAGCGCGGCGGTTGTCCCCGGCGCTTACGCTCGGCTCAACCCGGTGGAACATACCGGGACGAAACCGACCAGCGCGGTGAGCTGGGAGTGATCATCCGCACGGCCCGGCCGACGGGCCCGGGACCCCATGGAGACGCCATGCCCACGGAGACGCCGTGATGCCCGGGGAGACGCCGTGACGCCCCGCGCGGACGCCGTGACGCCCGCGGGGACCCGATGACGGAGCCGCGCACCGCGTCCGGCCGGAGCCCGGCGGGCGAGCCCGGCCCGCCGGCGGTCACCGTCCCCAACCTCTGGGTGCCGATCGGCGCCCTCCTGCTGGCGATGCTGCTCGCGGCCCTCGACCAGACCATCGTCTCCACCGCGCTGCCGACCATCGTCAGCGACCTCGGCGGCCTCGACCACCTCTCCTGGGTGGTCACCGCCTACCTGCTGGCCTCCACCGCCGCGACCCCGCTGTGGGGCAAGCTCGGCGACATGTACGGCCGGAAGCGCTTCTTCCAGGCCTCCATCGTGATCTTCCTGCTCGGCTCGGTGCTGTGCGGGATCGCCCAGAACATGGGCGAGCTGATCGCCTTCCGCGCCCTCCAGGGCCTGGGCGGCGGCGGGCTGATGGTGCTCTCCCAGGCGATCGTCGGCGACCTCGTCGCGCCCCGGGACCGCGGCCGCTACCAGGGCCTCTTCGGCGCCGTCTTCGGCGTCACCAGCGTGCTCGGTCCGCTGCTCGGCGGGGTGTTCGTCGACCACCTCAGCTGGCGCTGGGTGTTCTACATCAACCTGCCGATCGGCATCGTCGCCCTGGTGGTGATCGCGGCGGTGCTGCACGGGCTGGAGGTCCGGCGCGAGCACCGGATCGACTACCTGGGCACCGTCCTGATCGCCGCCGTCGCCACCTGCCTGGTGCTGATGACCTCGCTCGGCGGGACCACCTGGGCCTGGACGTCCTGGCAGGTCGTCGGCCTCGGCGTGCTCGGGCTGGTGCTGCTGCTCGCCTTCGTCCAGGTCGAGCGGACGGCCGTGGAGCCGGTGCTGCCGCTGCGGCTGTTCCGCTCGCGGACGTTCAGCCTGGTCGCGGTGATCTCCTTCGTGGTCGGCTTCGCGATGTTCGGCGCGCTGACCTACCTGCCGACCTTCCTCCAGGTGGTCCAGCAGGTCTCGCCCACCATGTCCGGTATCCACATGCTGCCGATGGTGCTCGGCATGCTGCTCACCTCGATCGGCTCCGGCCAGATCGTCGCCCGCACCGGCCACTACCGGATCTTCCCGATCGCCGGGACGGCCGTGACGACCGTCGGGCTGCTGCTGCTCTCCCGGCTGGACGAGCACAGCAGCACCGCCGAGATGAGCTTCTACTTCCTGGTCTTCGGCCTCGGGCTGGGACTGGTCATGCAGGTGCTGGTGCTGATCGTGCAGAACTCGGTCGGCTACGAGGACCTCGGCGTGGCCACCGCGGGCGCCACCTTCTTCCGCTCCATCGGGGCCTCCTTCGGCGTCTCCATCTTCGGGACGGTCTTCGCGAGCGGACTGCGCAGCCGGCTCGCCGACGCCCTGGCGGGGGTGCCGCTGCCGCCCGGCTTCCGACCGGAGGTCATCACCTCCGACCCGCGGGTCATCCCCCGGCTGCCGACCGCCGTCCAGCCGGGCGTCTACCACGCGTACGCCGAGTCGATCACCCGGGTGTTCCTGTACGCGGTGCCGGTCGCGGTGGTCGCCTTCGTGCTGTCGCTGTTCCTGCGCGAACAGAAGCTGCGCTCCACCGTCACCGCTCCGGACCTCAGCGAGTCCATCGGGTTCAACCCGGTCGAGCGCACCTCGCTGGACGAGATCGCCCGCGCCCTCTCGGTGCTGAACAGCCGCGAGGCCCGGCGCGACCTCTTCCGGCGGATCACCGAGACCGCCGGGCTGGACCTGCGGCCCGCCTCCAGCTGGCTGCTCCTCCAGATGCACCAGCACGGCTCGGTCGAGCCGGCCGAACTGGCCGAGCGGCGGATCGTCCCGGTCTCGGTGATCGAGGAGGCCGTCCGGGAGGTGGAGGGCCGGGGGCTGGCGGCGAGGGCCGGCGGGCTGCCGCTGCGGCTCACCGAACCGGGGGAGGAGGCGGCGCTGCGGCTGGTCGCCGCCCGGCGCACCCAGCTCGCCGAACTGCTGGGGGACTGGGACGAGCAGCGGTACGCCGAGCTCGCCGGGGTCCTGAACCGGCTCAGCTCCTCGCTCTGCGCGGACCGGCGCGACCGTCCGGACCCGTCGGGGCCGCAGGGGCCGTACCGTGGGGAGGGACGGTCGTTCTGACCGTCCGTTCGTCCGTCGGCCCGTGGGGCGTGACCGGGGAAGGGGTGGTGCGGCGTGCCGCTCGAGATCGAGCGCAAGTTCCTGCTGGAGGCCTTCGAGCCGCCGGAGACGGCGGTGCGGCAGCACATCGAGCAGGGGTACATCGCGATCAAGGACGACGGGACGGAGGTGCGGCTGCGGCGGATCGGCGGCAGCTGCGTCCTCGGCGTCAAGCGCAAGGCGTCCGGCGCCGGTTCCCCGGTGCGGATCGAGGTGGAACGCGAGCTGGGGGAACAGGAGTTCACCGAACTCTGGCCGGCCACCGAGGGCGCGCGGCTGGTCAAGGAGCGCTACACCTTCGACGCGTCCGGCGTCACGGTCTACGCGGACGTCTACCAGGGGGAGTTGGCCGGACTGCGCACCGTCGAGGTCGAGTTCGGCTCGGAGGCCGAGGCGGCGGCGTTCTCGGCGCCGGAGTGGTTCGGCGCCGAGATCACCGGCGTGAAGGCGTACAAGAACCAGACCCTGGCGACCGGCGGTCTGCCCAACTCCTGAGACCGGTAACGGGGTTACGGTGCCCCGAACCAGCGCGGGGTGTCGAGGCGGAACGGGTCGCCGGGGGCGAGTAGGCGCAGGCCGTCCTCCAGTTGGCGCAGCTGCTCCTCGCCCAGGGCCGCCGACCACTCCTCGCGCAGCTCGTCGAAGATCCGGGCCGAGCGGAGCAGGCAGTCCACCCCGCGTGCGGTGAGCCGGACCAGCTTGCGCCGGGTGTCGGCCGGGTCGGCGGCCCGTTCGACGTAGCCGAGCTGCTCCAGGCCGTCGATGGTCTTGCCCGCGGCCTGCTTGGTGACGCCGAGGCGGCGGCCGAGCTCGGTGGCGGTGGTGCCGTGCGGGCCGATCGCCTGGAAGACGAAGCCGTGCATCGGGCGCAGGTCGGGGTGGCCTTCGCGGGCGATGCGCTCGTGCAGCTCGTCGATGATCGTCCGGAAGGCCAGCAGCAGGCGCAGCGGTAGCTCAAATCCCGGCGGGGACGGTTCACTTGACACGATAGACAACCTCATTGACCATATAGACAACTTCATTGTCCATCTTAGGGGGTTCCCTCGCCATGCCCGTCATCCGCCGGACCGACGCCCGCCGCACCGAGACCCCGAACGCCGTCATGACCACCTACGCCTCGCCCACCCAGGGCGCCACCTCCCTCGCCGTCTGGCACGTCGACATGACCGCCGGCGCCCGGGGCCCGCTGCACGCCATGGACACCGAGCAGGTCTGGACACTCCTCACCGGCACCGCCCGGGTCGACCTGGCGGGGGAGGCCTTCACCCTCGCCGCCGGAGACACCGCCGCCCTCCCCGCCGACACCGTCCGGCAGATCGCCACCGACACCGGCTTCACCGCCGTCGTCGCCTCCCCGTCCCCCGCCCACGCCTACAACCCCGACGCCGTCACCCCGCCCGACGCCTGCGCCCTCGCCCCGCGCGACGACCAGCGCGTCCTCCCGCCGTGGATCGCCTGAGTCCGATGCCGACGGGGATGGGGACAGGGGCGGCCGAGGACTCGCCCCGGCCGTCCCCGCTCGACAGCCGCCGCTACCGCTGGCCCTCGATGTCGTTCCCCTGGTCGTCCACGTTCTGCTGACCCTGCTGTTGGGCCTGTTGCTGGGCCTGCGAGGCCTTCTGCTGGGCCTCGTCCTGTTGCGGTTGCCCGCTTCCGATGCGCTGCTTGGCCTCTTCCTCGGCCTGCTGGGCCTTGTCCCGGAACTTGTCGCCGATACCCATGACCGTTCCCCTGTCCCTCGGGTTCTGGGCTCTACCTCCAGGCTTCCACCCGGGCCCGGTCCCTGCATGTCGACGCCCCACCACCCGCCGTGACCGCCGGTGCCTCCGAACGGTCCCGCCGTGAGGTGTAGCAGACTGCTCCCCGTAAGCAGTCACCGGAGCAGAAGGAGTGCGCCATGTCCGTCGTCAAGATCAACGTCCTGACGGTGCCGGCCGAGCAGCGCGAGGTGCTGGAGCAGCGCTTCGCCTCCCGGGCCGGCGCGGTGGAGAACTCGGACGGCTTCGAGTGGTTCGAGCTCCTCCGCCCCGTCGAGGGCACCGACCAGTACCTCGTCTACACCCGCTGGCGCAGCGAGGAGGACTTCAAGGCCTGGATGGAGGGCCCCATGAAGGCCGCCCACCAGAACGGCCCCGCCGGCGAGGCCCCCAAGCGCCCCGCCGCCTCCGGCTCCACCCTCTGGTCCTTCGAGGTCGTCCAGTCGGCGGGCCCCAAGGCCTGACGTATGTACGGAAGTTGCGCGCCCCGGGGTTCCTTGAACCCCGGGGCGCGCTGCTGTGTGCGGGCTGGATGCGGCCGCCGTATTGGAGTCGGGGAGGGAATCGCGCTGGCTGTGGATGCCTTGCTCATGCCTTCGAAAGTCCATCTGACGGATGCTCCTCGAAAGCCGTGTCTGCTCGTCTGCGGAGCGGCAGGTCTACGAGTCGTTCAGCAGCCGTTGACCGTGGATCTTCGCGGCGTTTCCCCAGTGGCAGGCTGTGCATCGCTCCAGGCGAAAGTAGGGTGACGAGTCTTTTGCTTTAGCCTCAGTCACCCTTCGGAAGTTGCTTGTATATTGCACACGCCCGCAGGGGGCATCGGCCGAGTGGTAGATGGTCAGGATGGGGCCTGGAGTGATGCGCACCAGGCATGGGAGGCTTGCGCTTCGACCGCCGAGACGCCTGGCCTCATGGTCGACCTCCCGCAGTTTGGTCGCCATTTGCATGCGCAACTCCTCCTGGGCTTGGTGGTGTTCATCCAGGATTTTGAGTCGACGAAGTCGAAGGGTGTTCATTTCTTCCGGAATTGCCATTGCAACCTCGTAAGCAGTTCTCCTAGCGTGAAAATCATTGAACATGGAAATCTTGGGCAAGCGCAAGGCGATGCTGGAAATATTTCCAATATGATCATCTTGGTCAAATGGAGGATCGATCTTGATCATGAATGGCAGAGCTTGATGTATTAGCAGTTGGGGAAATGCCTTGCATATTAATCCGTTCAAGTGGGCGGCCAGTGCCCTGTGAGAACTCGCTTCGACCTTCGGCCGCAAGATGATTGGCCCGCCGGGCCGGGATGGCAAGGGGGAAGGGCGTTGTGGGCGGCAACCTGCACCGGCTTGTCGTTGAGTCGGAGGTCGCGTACTGGTCCGACGGCGCTGGCCGGTGGGGTGGGCAGCGTTCAGGGGGCTGCGACGGAGAGGGGGTAGTGGAGGGTGGGGAAGGGGGTGTGGTGGGTGGGCCAGAGGAGGCGGAGGTGGAGGGGTGGGGGGTTGAGGGGGAGGCGGGTGAGGGTGCCGGCGGTGAGGTGGGTGTGGACGGCGTGGGTGGGGAGGAGGGCGATGCCGAGGCCCTGTTCGGCGCAGGCGCGGGTGGTGGGGACGGTGCCGGTGTGGAGGCGTCGGATGTGGTGGCCGAGGAGGCGTTCGCCGGCGAGGTGGTAGGAGCAGGCGGGGGTGTCGACGAGGAGGCGGTGGCCGCGGAGGAGTTCGGGGGTGAGGGCGGTGGCGCGGGCGAGCGGGTGGGTGGGGGCGGCGACCAGGGTGAGGGGGACGGCCTGGAGGTCGAGGTGATCGAGCGGGGCGGGCGGCAGGGGGAAGCCGAGGGCGCCGAGCGGGCCGGGGGCGTCGAGGACGAGGGCCGCTTCCAGGGCTCCGGCGGCGACGCCGTCGACCAGGACGTCCCGGGTGGCGTCGGTGTGGAGGGAGATGTCCAGGTCGGGGCGGTGGTCGGTGAGGCGGGCCAGGACGGCCGGGAGGTGGGTGGCGGAGACGGCGGCCAGGACGCCGAGGCGCAGGCGGGGCCGGGTGACGGCGACTTCGCGGCGGGCCTGGTCGGCCTGATCGAGGAGTCGGCGGGACCAGGGCAGGAGGCGTTCCCCGGCCGGAGTGAGGGTCAGGTCGTGCCCGGCCCGGTCGAACAGGTCGGTGCCGAGGCTGTGTTCGAGGGTGCGGACCTGTTCGGAGACGGAGGCCGGGGCGAGTCCGAGGGCCATGGCCGCGCCGGTGACGGTGTGGTGGGCGACGAGGGCCTCGAAGACGCGCAACTGACGTAGTTCCACTGGTTTCCCCGGTTCCCCCGAAGGTCCGTACGGTGCCCGTGTGAGTGCTGCGGGACAGGGTACGGGGGTGGACGGGGTGGATGGGGTGCCGGAGGTCAGTGGCTGCGCGGGGCCTCCGGCCGTGCGGCGAGGGTGTGGACCTCGTGGAGGGTGGCGGTCGCTTCGGCGTGGGCGCCGTGGACGAGTTGGGCCATGGCGAGGTCGGTGAGTGCCCGGACGAGGCGGTGGGTGTCGTCGGCGGGGCCGGTCGCGTGGAGGCGGCGTTCGATCCGGGCGCTCCGCCGTAGCCGGGGGAGTGTGAGGTGGGCATAGTAGGTGGGGTGGTCTCCGCGGACCGCCCGGCGCAGGTCGAGCCGCCGGGTGAGGGTGCCGAGGGTGGCGAGCAGGGCGCGGTCCTCCGGCAGGGGGGGGCTGTCGGGGTGCTCGGACGGGTCGTCCTCGTCGGGCAGGTGGTCGGTGGGCTCGGGCCTGCCGGTGACGGCTTCGACGGCCCGCGCGAGGGTGGCCAGGCCGTCCTCGAAGGACTCGCGCAGGCTGAAGGACCAGTGGTGGAGGCTCAGGCCCAGCACCGGTTGGAGGGGTCGGCCCGGGTCGACGCCGAGTGCGAGCGGGTCCGGGGCGTCGGCCGCGGCCTGTTCGTCCCGTACGCCGGAGCGGGCGAACAGGGCGCTCCGCAGGCCCTCGTTGAAGCCGAAGTCGCCGGCGTCGCCGCGGGCGGGCAGGAGTTCGCAGGAGCGGGCGGCGTCCGCGAGCAGCCGGTGGGACTGTTCGGCGCGGCCCAGATCGGCGAACCACAGGGCGGCGCCGGCCGTCCGCAGGGCCGGGACGGGGCTGCGGGCCGGTTCCGTGCGGCCCTCGCGCAGCCGGGCGAGGGCCTCATGTTCGACGGCCACGGCCTCCTCGGTGCGGTCCGCGAGGCGGAGCAGCACGGTGAGGTCGAGCAGCCGCCACGCCAGGTCGCTCCCGCCGGGCTCGGTCACCGCCCGGGAGCGGTCGGCCACCGTGCGGGCGGCGTCCACGGCCTCGTCGAACCGTCCTGCCTCGGCGAGGCCGTGGGCGAGGTCGGCGTGCAGGACGGCGGCCTGGCCGAGGCCTTCCACCGGCTGGTCCGCTTCGGCGCGCCGGGCCAGGTCGGCCGCCTCCCGCCGGGCGGCGAGGGCGGGGCCGTCGGCGTGCGCCAGGGAGAGTTGCAGGGCGAGGGAGGCCAGCGCGCGGGCGGCGGCGGCCAGGTGCTCGGTGCAGCCGTCGGCGACCAGGGCGCGGTAGATGCCGGCGGACTCCTCCAGGAACGGGACGGCGTCCTCGGGCCGGGGCTCGGGCCGGCCGTAGGCCCGGCCCCGCAGCGCCTCGGCCAGCGCGGGCAGGCCCGAGGCGGGGTCGGTGCGGGCCTGGGCCCGGAGCCGGGCGACCGTCTCGTCGGTGACGGGTTCCCGCCCCGACCGGCGGGCTCGCGGTGCGGGGTGGTCGGACGGGGCTCCGTGCGCGGGTGTCACGCGTTTCCTTCCGGGGCGGGGGAGAGGGGTCTCCCGTCCGAACGTCCTTCCGGCGGGGAGGAGTTCCGGAGACCGCGTGCCCCTACTCGGCGAGCGCGCCGTCGAGGTACTCCCGCACCGGTGGGAACAGCGGGAACGGCACGTACTCGGCCAGCTCGGCGCGGGACGCCCACACCACCCGGTCCAGCTCGTCGGAGTCCACCACGGTGGCGGTGCCGCCGACCACCTCGCAGGCCGTGTACGCCATCCGCCGCCCGTTCTGCGGATGCTCCCGCTCGCCGAGCAGCCGGGCGGCGGTGACGCGCAGGCCGGTCTCCTCGGCGGTCTCGCGCACGGCCGCCGCCCCGGCGGACTCGCCCGGCTCGACCTCCCCGGCCGGGAACTGCCAGGACAGTTCGCCCTCGGCGACCCGCCGCCGCACCATCAGCACCCGGCCGTCCTCGACGACGATCGCGACGGCGACGGCGGGGGGTGCGTGCTCGGGGTTCTGCTCGGTCATCGCTCTGCTCCTCGGGTCAGGACGGCGTCGGTGTCGACGCCATCCTGACCCGGGGCCGCGGCCGACAGCAGGCAGCGGGCCGCGTGTCGTGTCGGCTGTGCGAGGTGTCGGCTACCGGTGCGCCGGCCCGTAGAGCGCCGACGGCGCACCGGTGGCCAGTGCCCAGTAGCGGTCCCCGTACGACCAGTGCCACCACTCGGTGGGGTAGTTGACGAGTCCGGCGCCGGTCAGGACGCTGCCGAGCAGTCGCCGGTTGGCGCGGGCCTCCGTACCGATGTTGTCGGCGTGGGTGTAGCAGGCCCCGGCGCTCTCCTCCGGGTTGGCGTTGACCCGGGTGCCGAGGTCGAGTTCACGGCCGTCGGCGTCGACGAGGGTGAGGTCGACGGCGGCCCCGGCACTGTGCGGTGCGATCTCCGGCGGGGAGACGTAGCGGCTGGCCGACGACCTGACCCGGTCGTCCGGCCAGTCGGGGTTCGCGGCCCGCAACTCGGCGGCGTACTCGTCGAAGTAGCGGCTCTGGAGGGCCGGCGGCCGGTAGCCCTCGACGAACAGCAGCCGCAGGCCGTCCGGCAGGGCCTCCTGCGCGTCGAGCAGCCGGTCGAGCACGCCGGCCCGCAGCTGCGCGAAGGCCCCGGTGCCGTCCTGCTTGCGCCCGTCGACGGGCAGCCCGCCGCCGCTCCGTACGTCCGACAGCCGTACGTCCGACAGCCGCTCGCCGCAGTCCTGGACGGGGACCGCGGCGACCTTCGGGTCGGACATGAGGATGATCTCGCTCAACACGCCTCCTGGGTAAGGGGGGCAACGCTACGGGGCCGGGCAGGACGACTTCGCGGGTGCCGGGGTCAGCTCTTCTGGTCGTCGGCCCAGGTGATGTCCATCTCGTCGATGAAGTAGCGGCCGTCGAAGCAGAGGAAGACCTTGGACGTGGTGTCGTTGTCCGCGATCCAGGTCTTGTTCCACTGGATGACGGTGCCGGCGCCGTCGCGCTTGGGGAAGTAGAGGCCCTCGCGGCGTTCGGGCTGGTTGTAGAAGCCGTGTCCGTTGGGCAGCCGGTACGGCGTCCGGAAGATGGCGTCGTGGCCGCCGATGCGGTCGAACAGCGCGGCCGGGAAGTTGGTGCGGGCGACGAGCTTCGGCGGGACGTAGTGGACGTCGACCTCGCCGGAGTCCACGTAGCGGGCGGGTTCCCCCTTCAGCCGGTGGAAGGCCCTGCGCGCGGCGCCCGCCGTGTCGTAGCTGTCGATGAAGGTCACGAGATCTCCCTCCCGCCCCTCCTGGTACCAGTCGCCCTGGGAGTGATGGTCGAAGTCGAAGGCCTCGATGCGGGTGCCCGGGGTGAGGAGCTCGCCGGGGACCTCCCGGAAGCTGGTCTCCTCGAAGAACTGCTCGACGGTCCGCACGCGCTTCTCGAAGCGGCGGGCCGGCACCCGGACCCGTCCCGTCCCCACCGGCAGGTCGGTGGCCTTCGGCGCCGGGGCGGGGGCGGGCTCCGGTGCCGGGAGGGGCGCGGGCGCCCAGGCGGTGCAGTTCAGGTCCTGGGCCCCGGCGCCCTTCTCCAGGATCAGGGGCCCGCCCGGCCGTTCGGCCGCCGGTTCGGCCAGGCCGAGGAGGCAGTTGGAGGAGTCGTGGAGGGCCATCAGCCGGCCGGTGTCGCGCTGGACGAAGGCCCGCCAGGCCTGCCGCCAGTACGAGGAGTCGCTGCCGGTGTCGGAGAACTTGGGCCGCAGGGTGACCTTGGCGCCCCGGCTCGATTCCTCGGCGGTCAGGTAGAGGCCGGTGGCCACGTGGCGGATCCGGTGGTTGATCACCCGGAACCGCTCGGCCACCCACTGCTCGCCGTCGCCACCGGTCTCGGGCGCGAGCACCACCGGGGTGCCCTCGGGGCTTCCCGGCGCGGCTCCGGCCACCAGCTCAGGAATGCGGTGGAGGCGTAGGACGAACGTCTCGGTGGGCCAGTCGACCAGCATCGTGGACACCTTTCGGCATGGGGATATGACAGAACGTCAAGACCATGATCGCTTGATCGGATGGATCGGCGCCAGGGCGTGCGGGGACGAAGGAACGGGCCAGTGGTCAGCAGGCCCGCAGCCGCTCCAGGAACTCCGGGACGCCGTCGACCCGGCGGTACGGCTCGAAGGCCGGTGCGAGCTCGCGGACCAGGGCGACGCAGCGGGGCGCGCCGATCCGGGTGGCCAGGTCGAGCGACTCGCCGGTGACGGACACGGCCTGCTCGACCTCCTTGGCCTCCAGGTAGCCCCGGGCCTGGTACGTCAGGAAGACGCCGCGCGTCTTGTCCCTGGCACGGGGCAGCAGCGCCATCCCCTCCGCGATCCGGGCCCGGGCCTCGCCAGTCCGGCCGAGGTCCAGGAGGCACTGGCCGGAGTCCACGGCCAGGTCGGCGGGGCCCATCCACGCGCACCACCCGGGTGCGGGATCGACGGCGTCGACGGCGAGGGCGGACTCGGCGTCGGACAGGTCCCGGTAGCAGGCGGCGCGGTCGCCGAGCGCCGCGTGGGCCCTGGCGCGGCGGAGGAGGAGCAGGGAGCGGGCGGTCGGGTGCGAGACGCCGGACAGGGCGTGCCCGAGCTGGCCGACGGAGACCCTTGCCTTGCCGAGCCAGGTGGCCTGGTAGGCGAAGTCGGACAGCACGCCGGCGCCGTGGTCGCGGTCGCCCGCGGCGTTCGCGGACTGCAGCGCGGCCTCCCACAGCTTTCCGGCCGCCCAGTGCCGGCCCTGGTCGAAGCGGTACCAGCCGCAGGTGGTGGCGAGCGAGGCGGCCAGCCGGTGGAGGCGTCGACCGGTCGCCTCGCCGTAGCGGCCCTCCTCGATCAGCTCCGTGACGGTGGCCAGGTGGGCGTCCATCAGACGGACGGTGTGCTGGCGCTGCTCGGTGGGCAGGGCCGTCAGCTTCCTGCTGGTCTCCTCCAGCCAGTCCACGAGTTCGCGGTCCACGTGCTTGCCGTCCAAGGCCGAGACGAGGCGCCCGGGCTCGGTCGTGGCCCGCTGGGCGGCCAGGCCGCCCAGCGAGATCGCGCTGAAGGTCATGAAGCTGCGGCGGTCCATGGCGGCTCTCTGGGCGTCGTGGAGTGCTCGGACGGTGTGGGCGGCGCCCAGGGGCAGCGGCTCGTCCCGCCCGGGCAGCCAGTACGGCCAGCCGTACGCCTCCAGCTCCGACAGCGGGACGTCGAAGGCCTCGGCGATGAGGAGCTGGGAGTCGGTGTTCGGCGTCTTGCGCCAGTGCTCCCACCGGCTGACGGCCGCCTTGTCGGCGCCGGAGCGGAGCCCGTGACGCCGGGCGGCCTTGTTCAGCTCAGCGACGAGGTCGCCCTGCGACCAGTGACGCAGTTCGCGCGCGTAGGCGAGGGGATGCCGGATCGGGTCGTCCACGGGGTCAATCCCATCATCGACAGTGACCGCGAGCCTACCGCCGGTGCGGGCGGGACAACCCCGGGACCACAGGCAATGGCTTTCCGGTGAGGGCGAGTTGGGCTGTACTCGACTCGCACCGACCGAGTTCCTCCACGAAGGGGATGATCGCGTGAAGTGGAACGCGCTCACCGACGCGCTCCGGGAGTCCGGGGCGCTGTCGGTCGACTGGGAGCCGGTGTTCAGGGCTGTGCCCCGACGGCTGTTCGTTCCGGACCGGGTCCACCACGGGGGTGAGTGGCTCGACCGGACGGAACGGCCGGGCGAGTGGGGGGAGTTGGTCGCCTCGGACGTCCCGCTCGTGACGATGCTGGACGAGGACGGCCGCACGCCGGCCTCGTCCAGTTCGATGCCCACCGTCGTGGCCCGGATGCTCTGGCACCTCCGGGTCACCGACGGCATGCGGGTGCTGGACATCGGCACCGGTGCGGGGTGGACGGCCGCGTTGCTGGCGCGTCGGCTCGGGGTGGAGAACGTGACCACCGTGGAGCTGGATCCCGAACTGTCCGGTGCCGCGCGGCGGCGCCTGGCGGCGAACGGCCTGCCGGTCACGGCCGTTGTCGGCGACGGCATGCTCGGCCATCCGGCGGGCGCGCCGTACGACCGGATCCATGTCACCGCGGCCGTGCAACGCGTCCCCGGGGCGCTGATCGAGCAGACGGTGCCCGGCGGCGTGATCGTCGTCCCGTACGGCACGGCGTTCTGCAACGGGGGGTTGCTGAGGCTCACCGTCGCCGACGACGGCCGGTCCGCGAGCGGGCCGTTCGTCGAGGATGTGGCGTTCATGTGGGTGCGGGACCAGCGCCCCGGGAGCGGCGAGTTCGAGATCGAGGACGTCCGGCACGGCCCGTCCGCCCTCGACCCCGCCGCCGTGGCCGAGTGCACCGACGCCGCGTTCGCGATCGGGCTGCGGCTGCCGGGCCTGTTCCGGCGGGAGGTGTGGGCGGGCTACGACCGTTTCGGTACGGGGCGGTTCGAGGTGTGGGACGGCGTCTCGTACGCCCACTGCCGCCTCGCCGACCGGGACGGGAAGCACGCCGTCTCGCAGTCCGGCCCCCGCGACCTGTGGGACGAGGTGACCGCCGCCCATGCCTGGTGGCAGCGCCAGGGCGAGCCGAGCCTCGACCGGTTCGGCCTGACCGTCACCGTCGCGGGCGAGCACCGGGTGTGGCTGGATGAGCCGGATCGCGTCGTCGGGTGATGGGTGGCATGAAGCGCGCCCTGGGCTCGCGGGTCCGGGGCGCGCCGGACTGTGCGCGCGTGCGCCGCCTGAACGGGTGATCAAGGAGCACCCGAAGGTGCTCGACACACTCTCGGATGCCTTCGGGGACGTTGTCGGACAGTGTCAGACCAGCGATCCCATGGCGCCGCATGCCCAGCGGCCGAGCCAGAAGGCGGCAGTGGATTCCTGTTGGTCTTCCGTGGAGCCGTCATGAGGCAGGAACTCGGTGGGTGCGATGTAGCCCTCGCCGGGATCGAGCCGAATGCGCAAGCAGTGGAGGGGGAATCCGCGTGCGACGTAGGACCGGAGGTCATCGGTGTGCGGGTAACAGGCGGCGTGATCCTCGCGGACCGTCCGGCAGACGTTCTGGATGTCGACGTCACCGAGCAGGATGTAGCGGGTGCCAGGCCCGAGGTTGATGCACAGTCGTCGCCGACCGGTGTGCTTGCGTGCGTGGCTCAGCTTGTCCCAGTTGTCGACGTGCAGGCCGATCAGCCGACCATCTTGGTAGTTGGGTGTCGTGGTCGGTGACTTGGCGACGCTGAGAGCCTTGCCAAGCATGTGGGTTCCAGGACTGTTGAGGTGGTCGGGGCCGATGCTCTCGGCCCCGACCACCTCGACGACGATGTCGTCGGCCGTGGACCGACCGGGTCGGAGCCGGTCGATCACGTCGTGATCGAGGGAACGCCAAGGGCCGATGGGAATGACAGCACCCTCTTCGAACCGGGCGTCGCCGCGGGTCGTGCCGACACTGGCGACCTGGGTGCGGGCTGCGAGGGCGGCAGGTGAGGCGTGGGCGACCTTGAGACTCATGGAGTCCTCCTGGACCCGGGCCCGTCGAGGTCATCCCCGAAAGTGACCTCCAGCTCGGCCATGAGCGCTTGGGCGAGCTCGATCTGCTGGGGGCGGTCGATGATGACCTTCGTGAGGTTGCCGATACCCCGAAGCATGGACAGGTCGTTGCCGCGCAGGTCGGTCGCTCGATAGGTGCCGCGGCCGAACTCGGTGTCTCGTAGCGAGCAGCCGTCGAAGACCGCAGCAGTGAGGTCGCACCCGTTGAAGGCCGACTCGGTGAGCACGCAGTCGGTGAAAGCGAGCGGGCCGGTGGTGCGGAGCTTCTCGAAGGTGGAGTAGTTCAGCTTGCAGTGGTCGAACAGCACGTTGTCGAGGGTGAGGCCGTTGTAGTTCCCGCCCATGATCTTGCAGTTCCTGAAGACGACGCGCGACAGCCTGCTGTCGACCCACTGGAGATTTCCCAGGTCGCAGTCGGTGAATTCGACCGAGTCCACGCGTACCTCGTCCATGCGAACACGGGAAGCACGAAGGTTGGTGACGCGGCCGGTGAGGAGACGGGTGTTGGCCAGGTCGAGGTCGCGTAGATCGGCGTCGGCATAGGCGAACTCCTGGACGATGCCCCGGCCGCTCTCCAAGGTCGAGGTGCTGGAGAGGTAGCCACCGGTGAGATCGGGCAAGGTGATGCTGATACGGCCGAAGGAACGGCTGGGCATGGTGAATGCTCGCTTTCCGTTGCGCCGGGCCAGCGCCGGTCGGCACTGGCCCGGCGACGCTCACTTCTTGTTCCAGTTGTCCCAGGTCGGACGGTTGTCGAACTTGGGGCCGGCGTTGTCCCAGGTGGGGCGGTTGTCGAACTTCGCCACCGCGGGGCCGGTCGTGCCGGCATCCACCAGGTCGCTGATCACGTCGGTTTCGATGGTCTTCAGCAGTTCGAGCAAGGTCATGACGCGGTCTCCGCTCGGACGGTATCGGACAGGGCGGTGAGAAGGGCCTGCCGCGACACGCGGCAGTGGTTCGTCTCGGTGGAGTCGAAGCGGCCGTTCTCGAAGAACCTGTTTCCGGCCTGAGCACCCCGACAGAAGCCGAAGTACTCGCAGGTGGCCTCGCAGGCGTCCAGGCCGGTCAGGAACTCGTCCACGTAGCGGAGCCGATGGGCGTTGGCCAGCATGTCGCGGATGGTGAGCTGCAGGACGTTCCCGGCCTGGAAGTCGTGGTACTCGGGGGATTGGACGCCCGCCAGCTCAGGGGAGAGAAGAACGACGTCCCCGATTGAAGAGACGGTCGGGATGGGGTCGATCCGAACGCTTTGCCAGCCGTCTCCGCCTCGCAGGGAGCGCAGGTAGGCGCCAAGGCGATCGATTTCGCGGACGGTCAGGCCGGGGTTCGAACGAGTCCAGGCGATCGCGCGGTTCCAGAACTCGGCTGCGGCTTCGAACATGGGGACGGGGCGGTGGGCATTGGCTCCCTCGCGCTCTTCGATGTTGATTCCTACGGTGTGGCAGCCCAGTTCGGCGAAGAAGTCCAGCAGGTCCTCCGGCCGGCCGATGCTGTCCACTGTGACCACGGCGATCGTGGAGAAGCCGATTCCGTGTCGGCGAAGATGCGCAATGCCTCGGAGGGTGCGATCGAAGACAGGCTTTCCTCGGCGGTCGACGCGCTCCGTGTTGAACTCGGCGGGACCGTCGATGCTCACCCCCACACGTACCTCGCGCTCCGCGAAGAACTCGCACCAGCGGTCACTGACCAAGGTGCCGTTGGTCTGGACATAGTGGTGCAGCAGGCCTTCATGCCGAAGGCTCTCGAACGGATCGGTCAACTCGGAGAGACGCGACGTCCCGAGCGCCAGCGGTTCACCCGCGTGCCACACAAGGTCCATCGGGGCATCGACGGTTGCGATCTCGCGGATCGACCGGGCAATGGCCTCGGCGACATCGGACGTCATCGGCGTCCGACGGTCCTTTCCGGGGAGGTAGCAGTAGCTGCACGCCACATTGCAGAAGCCGTCCGGTTGCACGACGACCGACCGCGGTCGGGGGGAGATCCGCCGGCGGTAGCGCTCGCGGGAGGTGAGTGGAGGTGTGCGGGCCACGGTGGTCCTCTCAAGCGTAGGGACGATCACTGGAAGCGGAGGTCTGCGTGCACGGTCTTGCAGGATTTGCTGACCAGCTCCGTGGCGATCGGGAGGTCACGCAGGCCTCCCGCTGGGATGCCGGATCGTTCGGCCGCCCAGGAACTCCCGAACCCGATGGCGATTTCCAGTTCCAGAGCGGCTGATCATCAGTCAACAGTGCTTCTGCGGATGAGACGAGGTCAGACTGGAGGACACATCACCGGACACTTCGATCGGTACGCCGTATCTCCTGTCGCTGGCCGATGTCGGCGGCTTAGCCTGGATCTGCGGGGGTGCAGAGATGCCCGGACACACACCGAATGGAACGTTCGTCACTGCGCGGATCAAGCGTGGGTGGCGCACTCAGGAGGACTTCGCCGAGGCGTACAACGCCACGGCTGGCACCTCGGGCTCGAAGGCCAGGATCTCGGTGCGTCAGGTCAGACGGTGGGAATCGGGACAGACCCTGTGGCCGAACCGGGACGCGCGTCAGGTCTTGATCCGGATGTTCGGTATGCCCTTGGGGCACCTGGGCTTCGTTCCGCCCGCCGGCAAGGCGATGGCGCGGGACACTGCGGCCGATGACGAACCCGGCATGGAGGATCATGTGCTTCGCCGAACATTCGTAGGCGGTGCTCTTGTCGCACCCTTGCTCGATCTTGCGGCACTGGACCATTTCGCAGCCGCAGCCCGGGACGCCTACCGATACGCCGACCAGGATCTTGTCGATCATCTGCGCAACGCGCTGGACGAGACGGCTCGGATTGATCTTCTCGACGGGCCGCATCGGGCAATGCCCGCCGCGCTTGGAATCCTCTCCGCGATCAACGGTGCTGCACGAGATGCCAAGCCCGGCATTCGTCAACAGCTACTCGGCCTGGGGGCGCGTGCGGCCGAACTGGCAGCGTGGCTTCACCGGGATGCCGGATCGCCTCACCGGACGATCACCTACTGGCACAACCAGTCGAAGGAATGGGCCACCTTCACCAGCGACGGTGCCATGCACGCCTACGTTCTCCTGCGTCAGGCGCAGGCCATGGGACGCCACGACCCGGCTCGGATACTCGCCTTGGCAGATGCGGCCACCAGTGGGCCGTGGGTCCTTCCGCCACGTCCACGTGCTGAGGCACTTCAGCAGAAGGCGCGCGGACTTGCGATGACCGGGGCCGCCGAGAAGCAGATCGAGCGAGTCCTGGACGAGGCGCATGGTTCGTTGGACCAGGCGGCCGAGCCGTGCGGGGCGGCGACCTGCACCGGGCCTCTCGGGGACGGCTACACCCGCGATCGGCTGATGGTGCAGTCCGGGATCTGCTGGCGTGAGGCCAAGCGGCCGGACAAAGCAGTTGCGGTGTTTCGGGCGCATCTCTCGGGGAGCGTCCTCGGACCTCGCGACCATGCCCACTACAGCGCGTTCCTGGCGGGGGCTCTCGCCGAGGCAGGTGAGCCTGACGAGGCGGCTGACGCGGCTCTCCGTGCCCTGGCCGTGGCCGCGCCTCCGCGTTATGGGCAGGTGATCACCGAACTCCACCGCACGGCAGAGATCCTGTTCCCGCACCGCGACCGTCCGGCGGTGCGGGAGTTCCACGAACGTCTGATGGTGACCGTGTCATGTTAGGACGAGACGAATTCCGCCACCTTGGCGATCACCTCGCTCTGCCAGGCCTTGGACTGCGGGTGGGCGTAGGACGGGTCGTCGTGGACGGCGAACCCGTGTTGCGCGCCGTCGAGTTCGTACAGTTCGGCCCCGGCGCCGAAGAGCGGCGCGAATCGACGGGACAGTTCGATGTCGACGAAGGTGTCCTTCGTACCGTGGATGATGAGTACGGGTGACCGCACGCCGGTGCAGAGCTGCACGGGGTCGAGGTGGAAGACCTCGTTCAGGAGACCGCGGCCCGTCTCGAACGGTTGACGGACGGAGAAGCCACGCTCGTCCAGCTTCACGGCGTGCTCTGTGGAGAGGCGGTCCTCGACCCATCCGGCTGCTTCGGTGATGAAGCGGTTCCGGTAGTCCATACGTGGGTTCAGCAGGACCAGCTTGTCGACCTCATCGGGTCGGCTTCCGGCATGTAGGGCTGCCGCACCGCCGGAGAACGAGGCGGCAACGACGTGGACCCGGCCGGGGCGATCGGCGATCTCTGCCAGGTGTCCGGACGCGGCCCGGATGTCGTTGGCGATGGAGGCGATCGTGATGTCGGAGAAGCGCCCGGCGCTCCTGCCGTGGGCCCGCAGGTCGAAGCGGAGGCAGGTGATGCCGGTGGCGGCGAGACCGGCCGCCAGGCGGCCGAAGAATCCGCCTTCTTCACGGGTGACGCCGGCGCCGTGTGCGAGAACGGCCAGAGCAGTTGGGGGAGTTGGCGAGGGAGTGACCGTGCCGGACAGTGCGGTGCCGTCCAGCGACCGAAATGCGGTCTCGTAGTCAGTCATGTCCACCGACGGTATCAACTCGCGGACGAGGCTGGAGCGTCCAGGGAGCGGAGGTTCCGGGGCGCGCTGGGGTGAGTGCGCTCGCGCCGCCCGAAAGGGTGATGTGGGTGGGGGTTTGACGAGGTGTTACGGCGTTGCGGTGAAAATTGCGGTGTCGGGTGCTCGGAGAAGCGCCCGGTGCATGGGCACAAGTAACCCCGGCGGTGCTCCAACACCCCGGGGTTTGGCACCAGGAGAAAGCAACTCCAGATGCAGATTCATCGTATCCCTCAGCACGCTCCCGGGTACACGATCCTGGACAACGGGCATGTCGTCCGTAAGCACTCGCTGAGTTGGGCCGCGCGGGGGCTCCTCGGCTACCTGCTCAGCCTGCCGGACGGGGCGCGCGAAGACGTCCGCACGCTGGCCGCCAAGAGCGTGGAGGGCCGGACGAGCGTGGCGCGGGCGCTCAGGGAGTTGGAGGCGGCCGGGCACTACGTCCGGCGCACCCAGCGGGACCCGCTGACCGGGCAGGTGCGGACGGTCGTCTCGGTGCACGAGGTGCCGGTGACGACGGGCAAGGCGGTGCACACGGTGCCGCCGCTTCCCGTGCCCCCGGCCGCCGGTGGTCCAGCTCCAGGTGGGCCAGGCGTCGGGAAGGTGGGAAGCCCTTCCAAGGAACGGGAAACCAAGGACGTGGAAGAACCTTCCGTCCGTCCCCCGGAGAAGTGGACGGCGGGCATGGCGCTGCTGCTCGAACTCGGGTGCCGGGAGCCGAAGATGGCCCTGGCGGGGAAGCCGCTCCGTGATCAGGCCGCGAGGGTGGAGCGGCTGCTGGAACAGGGCTGGTCCCGGAGCGCCTTGCTGGGCATCCTGGCGGCGCCGCTGCCGGAGAAGGTCACCCACAGCGTGGGGGCGGTCCTGGCGGGGCGGTTGGCGAGGGTGCCCGCTGTCCCCGAAGCGGCGGGAGGTACAGGGCCCCGCCGGCACGAGTGCCCCGGCCGGGGCGGGATGTGCGGGCGGCCCGTGGCGGGAGCCGGGCAGGTGTGCGGGGCGTGCCGGGCGGGCGGCGCTTAGCGCTCCGGCGGGCGGAAGGTGACCGGGGCGTCGAAGGCGGCGCGGCGGGTGGTGCGGCGCAGGGCGCGCAGGACGGGGGTGCCGAGGGTGAGGCAGAGCACCACGGTGAGTGCGGCACGCGGCAGGTCCCAGCCCAGTGACGTGGTCAGGCAGTAGGCGGCGAAGCGGACCAGGTTGGCGGGCAGCGGGTCGCCGGGGACGAAGGAGATGGAGCCGGCCAGGCCGCCGATGTACGGCCAGCCCTGGAGGTTCATGATCGTGCCGTACAGCAGGGACGCGATGGCGCCATAGGACGCCAGCACCACGAGTTCGCGGCGGCCGCGCAGCGAGGAGGCCCCCGGGAGCAGGCCCGCACCCAGGCAGACCCAGCCCATCGCCAGCATCTGGAACGGCAGCCACGGCCCGACCCCGCCGGTGAGCAGCGCGGAGGCGAACATCGACAGCGAGCCGAGGACGAAGCCGAAGCCCGGGCCGAGCACCCGCCCGGACAGCACCATCAGGAAGAACATCGGCTCCAGCCCCGCCGTGCCCGCGCCGAGGGGGCGGAGGGCGGCGCCGGCGGCGGCCAGGACGCCCAGCAGGGCCACGGACTTGGCGTCCAGGCCGGGGGCGCCGCCGCCCGCCGAGCGGCCCTCGGAGATCTGGGCGATGACGACGGCGAGGAGGAGGGGGAGCAGCAGGGCGAACAGCCACGGCGCGTCGGTGGAGTGGCCGACCAGCGCCGACTTGGTGGAGGCGAGCAGCGGCCAGCCGAAGGCGGCGACGCCGACGAAGGAGACGGACAGCAGCGCCGCGACGGACCGGCGTCCCAGCGGGACGGGACGAGTGCTCATGCGTCCAGCGCCTCCGCGACCTGCCGCACGGTGAGCCACGGCCCGGGGGCGAGCACCTTGGCGACCTGCGGGGCGAAGGCGGGGGAGGAGACCACGACCTCCGCCGTCGGGCCGTCCGCGACGATCTCGCCCTCGGCGAGGATCACCGTGCGGTGGGCGAGTTCGGCGGCCAGCTCGACGTCGTGGGTGGCGAGGAGCACGGCGTGGCCCTCGGCGGCCAGGCCGCGCAGGATCTCCACCAGCCGGGCCTTGGCGGCGTAGTCGAGGCCGCGGGTCGGCTCGTCGAGGAGCAGCAGCGGCGGCCGGGCGGTGAGCACGACGGCGAGCGCGAGGGTGAGCCGCTGGCCCTCGGAGAGGTCGCGCGGGTGGGTGTCGTCGTCGATGCCGGGCAGCAGGCGCTCGACCAGGGCGCGGCAGGTGCCGGCGGCGGCTCCGGCGTCGGTGTCGGCCGCGGCGCACTCGGCGGCGACCGATTCGCCGTACAGCAGGTCGCGCGGGTCCTGCGGGACGAGGCCGACCTCGCGGATCAGTTCGGCGGGGCGGGTGCGGTGCGGGGTGCGGCCGCCGACCCTGACGCTGCCGGAGGAGGGGGCGTGCAGGCCGACCAGGCTGCCCAGCAGGGTGGACTTGCCGGCGCCGTTGCGGCCCATCAGGGCGGTGATCTCGCCGGGGTGGAGGGAGAGGTCCACGCCGCGCAGGGCCGGGACGGGGCCGCGCCGGACGGCGAGGCGGTCGGTGACGGCGAGGGGCGCGGCGCCGGCACGGCGGTCGGCGGGAGCGGGCGTCCGGCCGTCCAGCCGGGCGCGCAGCGGCGCGGCCTTGCGGCGCGCGTCGCGGACCGAGAGCGGCAGCGGCCGCCAGCCCGCGAGCTGGCCGAGGCCGACCACCGGCGGGTGCACCGGGGAGTGCGCCATCACCTCGGCGGGCTCGCCGAGGACGGGCGGGGCGTCGGGGGTGAGCAGCAGCACCTGGTCGGCGTACTGGACGACCCGCTCCAGCCGGTGCTCGGCCATCAGCACGGTGGTGCCGAGGTCGTGCACCAGCCGCTGGAGGACGGACAGCACCTCCTCGGCCGCGCCCGGGTCGAGCGCCGAGGTGGGCTCGTCCAGGACCAGCACGCGCGGGTGCACGGTGAGCACCGATCCGATCGCGACGCGCTGCTGCTGGCCGCCGGAGAGGGAGTTCAGCGCGCGGTCGCGCAGGTCGGCGAGGCCGAGCAGGTCGAGGGTCTCCTCGACCCGGCGGCGCATCACGTCGCCCGGCAGGCCCAGGGACTCCATGCCGTAGGCGAGTTCGTCCTCCACGGTGTCGGTGACGAAGTGCGCCAGCGGGTCCTGCCCCACCGTGCCGACCAGGTCGGCGAGTTCGCGCGGACGGTGCTCGCGGGTGTCCCGGCCGCCGACGGTGACCCGGCCGTGCAGCACCCCGCCGGTGAAGTGCGGCACCAGGCCGCTGACCGTTCCCAGCAGGGTGGACTTGCCGGAGCCGGACGGGCCCACCAGCAGGCAGAGTTCGCCCTCGGGGACGGTCAGGTCGACGCCGTCGAGGGCGGGTGCGGCCGAGTCCGCGTACCGGACGGAGACCTGCTCGAAGGTGATCACGATGCCCTCCGGGGCGGGGTCGGGGCGGCGAACGCCGGTACCAGGCCGAGCAGCACGGTCAGCACGGCGGCCAGTGGCAGCGCGGGGACGGTCGGCGGGACGACGGTGGGGGCGAAGGCGGCCGGGTCCCGCGCGGCCAGGTAGGTGGTGAGGGCCGCCACGGCCGCACCGGAACCGGCCGTCAGCCACTCGGGGACGGCCCAAGGGTCGGGCCGGTAGCGGCTTCTGACGGACCGTCGGCCACCCAGCAGCAGGCCGGCGAAGGCGGCGGCCAGGCCGAGCAGCAGGACGGGCAGCGCCCAGCCCGCGCCGCCGGCCGTCAGCAGCCCGTACGCGGCCAGGCAGATCCCGAGCAGTCCGGCCAGGGTGAGCGCGGCCGTTGCCCGGGCGAGCCGGCGCGGGACGTCGGCGGTGCGGCCGAACCCCCGGGTGTCCATGGCGGCGGCCAGTGCGATGGACCGCTCCAACGCGCCCTCCAGCACCGGGAGTCCGACGCTCAGCACGGCCGCGACGCCCTTGTCGGAGCGGCCCCGCAGGCGCCGCGCGGCACGCAGCCGGCGGACGTCCGCGATCAGGTTCGGCGCGAAGGTCATCGCCACGACGACGGCGACGCCCGCCTCGTAGAGCGCGCCGGGCAGGGCGCGCAGCAGCCGGGCCGGGCTGGCCAGCGAGTTGGCGGCGCCGACGCAGACCAGCAGGGTGGCCAGCCGCAGCCCGTCGTACAGCGCCGCGAGCAGCCCCTCGACGGTGACCCGGCCGCCGATCCGCACGCCCTGCGCCCAGACGGGCAGCGGGAGTTCGGGCAGCGTGAACAGCACATGGGTGCCCGGGACCGGCGAGCCGAGGAAGACCGCGAAGACCAGTCGGATGCCGAGCACCAGCAGGCCCAGCCGCAGGAACGCCCCGTACGAGCGCGACCACGGCGCATCGCCGCGCCGGGCCGCGACCACGTACCCGGCGACGGCGACGAGCAGCAGCAGGATCGCCGGGTTGGTGGTGCGGGTGGCCGCCGCGCCCAGCCCCAGCGCCCACAACCACCAGGCCCCGGGGTGCAGTTGACGGGGGCCGGTGGGCGGCCGGGTGGTACGGACGGCGGTGCTGCTCACGGTGATTCCTGGGTGGGGGACGTTAGGGGTGACGGCGGCGGCGCGCCTGCCAGACGGCGCCACCGGCGAGGACGGCCACCAGCGCGCCACCGGCGATCAGGCCGACGTCCGGGCCGCTGCCGGTGCTCTGGTCGGCGGATCCGGCGGCCGGCTGGGCGGCACCGGCCGCGCCGACCTGGTCGCCGCAGCCCGCCTTCGGGTACCCGGCGATGGCGCACAGCAGCCCGTTGGTGTCGTAGCGCAGCGGCGGGGCGACGGTGGCCAGCACCTCGGCCGAGGTGGCGCGGGGCGCGACGGCGGCGCAGGCCGTGCGCTGCTCGGGCACCGAGGCGGCGGACGAACCGACGGCGGACGAACCGACGGCGGACGAACCGGAGGTGGACGAGCCGGAAGCGGACGAACCGGCAGCGGAGCCGGCGTCCTCGGCGGTGCCGAAGTCCAGCACGACGGCCACCCGCTTGCGGCCCTCCTGCGCGGGTGTGTCCGCGCAGATCTCCGCGAAGCTCCCGGCCGTCCGGGGCTTCGCGGCGTCCTGCCCGCCGTCCGGGCTCAGCGCGAACCGCCAGCCGTCCACGGCCCCGTCCGGCGGCACCGCGACGGAGGGCCCCTGCTGCTGGTACGTCCAGCTGCCGCCCTCGGCGCCGCGCCAGAACGACCAGTACCGGTACCCGGCGGCCTGCGCCGGAGCGGCGGAGGCGAGCAGCAGCACCGCCCCGAGGAGGGGGAGGAGCAGCGCGGCGAGGGCGGTGCGGTGGCGCGCGCGGGCACCCCCGCCCGGCAGGCCGGGGCCCGGCCCGCCGGGAGCGGCATGGGAGGCGGGACGCATCAGAGGTGGGTGTTGCGCTTGCGCTGGAGGCTGAGGAGGAGGCCGCCGCCGACGCCGATGAGCAGGCCGACGCCGATCAGCCAGTACTGGCCGATGCCGCCGTCCTTCTTCTTCGCCGGGGCGGTCGCCGGGCCGAGGGCGGTGAGCTGGCCGGTCAGGGCGGCGGTGTCGCGGTGGGCGGCCTGGGCGACCAGCAGGAGGGTGGCGGTGGCGCCGGCGTCGGTGCCGCCCTTGCTCCAGGTGGCGCCCTCCTTGCCGAGCCAGTCGACGGCGCCGGCGGCCTGCTGGGGGTGGCCGCTCTGGCTGAGGGCGAGGGCGGCCCAGGCGGTGGCGGTGTAGTCGGGGGTGGGGGCGGCACCCGGGGTGGTGAGGGTGAGGTGGTCGCCGCCGGCCGCGAGCTGGGCGGTCAGGTAGGCGCCGACGGCCTCGCCGGACTCCGCGTGCGAGACCGGGGCCGAGGAGGCCGAGGAGCCCTGTGCGGCCGTGGCGGCCGGGGCGTCGGCGCAGGCCAGGGCCTTGGGCGCGGCGTCGGCGTGCACCGTGCCGGCGACCGGCAGGTGGCCGCCGCTCGCGGCGAGCGCGGCCTGGGCGCTGGCCAGGGCGTTCGGGGTGAGGGCGCCGCCGGCCGGGTCGGTCTGGTAGGCGAAGGCGCCGCGCTGGTCGGCGGGGGCGGCGCAGCCGAGCTGGAAGAGGGCGAGCCCGTCGAAGGCGGACCTGCCGGCCTTGGCGACGCCCGCCGGGTCGGTCTTGGCGGCGAACAGCGCGTTGACGGCGAGGCCGGTGGAGTCGGCGTCGCCGGGGCTGCCCGGGTTGTACGCCCAGCTGCCGTCGGCGTTCTGGTTGGCCTTGAGCCAGCCGACGCCCTTGTCGACGGCCTCCTGGTGCCCGCCGAGGGCGACCAGGGCCTGGACGGCGACGGCGGTGGCGTTGCTGTCCTCGGTCTTGGGGTCGCAGGCCGCGCCGGCGGCCCGGTAGGAGGGCCAGCCGCCGTCCTCGCACTGCTGCCCGGTGAGCCAGCCGACGGCCGAGTCGGCCGGGGTGACCTTGGCCGCCGTCAGCGCGGTGAGCGCCAGCGACTGCCGCCAGACGCCGTCGTACGTCGGGTCGCTCTTGCCGTACAGCCCGTCGGGAACGGCGGCGGGGGTCGGCGCGGGGCTGTCGGCGAGGGCCGGTCCTGCGGTCAGGCCGGTGAGCAGCGCGGCGGACAGGGCGGCGGCGCCCAGGCGGGCGGCGGTCAGCATGGTGCGGGTGTGCCTTTCGGTGAGCGGTGGTGGCCCGGGCGGGGCCGTTCCGTAGTCCTCGACGGTGCCGGGCGCGTGCGTCCGGACTGGCCGCTCGCCCCTCCCCGGGTGCTCCGACTCGTCCGGGCGGCCGATGGCGGCGCCGGTCTCACGGCTGCGGGGTCAGCGCCGGATTCGCACCGGCTTTCCCCGGGGGAGGAGCGGGATGGAGTTGTGCCGACTGTCGACTCTAGCCGCCGGAGCGCCACGGGCGCCCCGCAGCGGGCAGGAACAGGTTCCAGTCGGCGGAGGAAGAGGGAGCGCTCACGGCAGGGCGAGCAGCCGGGCCGCGGTGTGCAGGTCGGCCCGGACCTCGGCGATCGAGGCGCGCCCGGAGAGCCAGGCGACCAGCGCCGAGTGCCAGGTGTGCTCGATCACCCGCACCGCCGCGCGCTGGCTCTCGGTGGGCGGTCCGGACTGGCCGATCGCGTCCAGGATGAGCTGCCCGGTGGCCGTGCTGACCTGGTCCACCTCGGCCCCCACCGAGCGGTCCGCGAAGGACAGCGCCCGGACCATGGCCTCGGCCAGCAGCGGCTCGCGCTGCAGCGCGTGGAAGGCCCGGGTGAGGGCGTCGGCGACCCGCGGCGCCGGTTCGCGGTCGGTCGGCGGGTGCCGCCGGATGTGCTCCTGGAGGCCCTGGAGCTGCTCCAGCATCACCGCCACCAGCAGGTGGACCTTGGACGGGAAGTACCGGTAGAGCGTGCCGAGGGCGACCTGGGCGCCCTCCGCGACCTCCCGCATCTGCACCGCCTCGTACCCGCCCCGCACCGCCAGCGCGGTGGCGGCCCGCAGGATACGCCGGCGCCGTTCGGCCTGGCGCGCGGTCAGCGGCGGCTCGCCCGGGGGCGAGAGCTGCGGAGAGGTGGAAGGAGGGGGTGGCGGCAAGGGTGCTCCCGGGCGGGCGAGAGTGGCGGCGTGCTCCACATGGTCGGCAGGATCCGGCGTGGCGGGAATCACCAGCCCTGGCTCCTGAGGGAAAGCTACGGGCCGGTATCTTCGAGGTCTCTCATTGTTCACGTGGTCGACGACGAGTTCCCCAGCCACTGAAACCTGATCTACTTTAGCGACCGGAAGCACGACCGGCAGCACCGTAAGCAGCTAGAGAAGAGGGCCCAGGATGACCGCGCAGCCGCTGCGGATTGCCCTGCTGTCGTACCGAGGGGACCCCTTCTGCGGCGGTCAGGGCGTGTACGTACGGCACCTCTCCCGGGAGCTGGCCAGGCTCGGCCACCACGTGGACGTGATCGGCGCCCAGCCCTTCCCGGTGCTCGACGAGGTCGACGGCCCCGGCTCGGTGCGCCTGGTCGAGCTGCCCAGCCTGGACCTCTACCGCGCCGACGACCCGTTCCGCACCCCGGCCCGCGACGAGTTCCGCGGCCCGGTGGACGTGCTGGAGTTCGCCACCATGCGCACCGGCGGCTTCCCCGAGCCGCTCACCTTCTCGCTGCGCGCCCGCCGCTACCTGGCCGCCCACAAGGGCCGCTACGACGTGGTGCACGACAACCAGACCCTCGGCTACGGCCTGCTCGGCCTGGCCCGGCACGGCTTCCCGCTGGTCACCACGATCCACCACCCGATCACCGTGGACCGGCAGCTGGAGCTGGACGCCGCCACCACCCGCGGCAAGCGGCTCTCGCTGCGCCGCTGGTACGCCTTCACCCGGATGCAGCGGAGGGTCGCCGCGCGGCTGGACCACGTGATCACCGTCTCCGGCACCTCGCAGCGCGAGATCGCCGAGCACCTGGGCGTCGCGCCCGGCGCGATCTCGGTGGTGCCGATCGGCGCCGACACCCGGCTCTGGTCGCCCTCGGCGGAGATCGAGCGCGTCCCCGGCCGGATCGTCACCACCTCCAGCGCGGACGTCCCGCTGAAGGGCCTGGTCTTCCTGGTCGAGGCGCTCGCCAAGGTCCGCACCGAGCGGGACGCCCACCTGGTGGTGGTCGGCAAGCCGCAGAAGGAGGACGGGCCGGTGGCCGAGGCGGTGCGCCGCTTCGGGCTGGCCGGGCACATCGAGTTCCGCAGCGGGCTGACCGACCAGGAGCTGGTCGACCTCTACCGCTCGGCCGAGGTGGCCTGCGTCCCCTCGCTCTACGAGGGCTTCTCGCTGCCCGCCGCCGAGGCGATGGCCACCGGCACCCCGCTGGTCGCGACCACCGGCGGGGCGATCCCCGAGGTGGCCGGGCCGGACGGGGAGTCCTGCCTGGCGGTGCCGCCGGGGGAGGCGGACGCGCTGGCCGCCGCGCTCGGCCGGCTGCTGGACGACCCGGAGCTGCGGGCCGGGCTCGGCGCGGCCGGGCGGGAGCGGGTGCTGGCCCGGTTCACCTGGGAGCGGGCCGCCGAGCTGACCGCCGAGGCCTACCGCGCGGCGCTCGCCACCGGCGTCGGCGCCCGGGCCCGCTCGGGGCCGGGCTGGCGGTACGTGGCCTAGCCGCCCGCCCGCGGCAGGTCGGTGACGGCCGGTCGGCGGAGGCGGAGCGGTGGCGGCAGGGCGAGCCTGCCCGACGAAGCGTGACGTGCCGGGAGTGGCGTGACGAAGCGTCAAGAACGCTTGGTAGCAATAGGAATGGGAGTCCTGCAGTGCTGACCGTCGATTTCTCGCGCTTCCCGCTCGCCCCCGGCGACCGGGTGCTCGACCTGGGCTGCGGCGGGGGCCGGCACGCGTTCGAGTGCTACCGCCGTGGCGCCAACGTGATCGCCCTCGACCAGAACACCGAGGAGATCGCCGAGGTCAGGAAGTGGTTCGCGGCGATGGAGCAGGCCGGTGAGGCCCCCGAGGGCGCGTCGGCGGTCGCGATGGAGGGCAACGCGCTGGCGCTGCCGTTCGAGGACGAGTACTTCGACAAGATCATCATCTCCGAGGTGATGGAGCACATCCCGGACGACAAGGGCGTGCTCAACGAGATGTTCCGGGTCCTCAAGCCGGGCGGCCTGCTCGCCGTCACCGTGCCCCGCTGGCTCCCGGAGAAGATCTGCTGGGCGCTGTCCGACGAGTACCACGCCAACGAGGGCGGCCACATCCGGATCTACCGGGGCGACGAACTGCTCGAGAAGCTCAAGGACGCCGGCCTGGAGCCGTACGGCACCCACCACGCGCACGCGCTGCACTCCCCGTACTGGTGGATCAAGTGCGCGGTCGGCGTCGACAACGACAAGGCGCTGCCGGTCAAGGCCTACCACCAGCTGCTGGTCTGGGACATCGTCGGCACCCCGGTGATCAGCAGCCTCACCAGGGCCGCCGAGCGGGCCCTCAACCCGGTGATCGGCAAGAGCTTCGTCGCGTACGCCTCCAAGCCCAACCGCGCGCCGGGCGGGACGGCGTGACGGCCGCCGTCCCCGAGGTGCTGCTGCTCGACGGGGTGCTCGACGCCGAGCAGGCCGCCGACACCGTGCGCAGCATCCTGGCCGAGCAGCGCCCCGACGGCGCCATACCCTGGTTCGCCGGCCACCACCTCGACCCCTGGGACCACACCGAGGCGGCGATGGCCCTCGACACGGCCGGCGAGCACGCCGCCGCCGAGGCCGCCTACCGCTGGCTCGCCGCCGCCCAGAACCCGGACGGCTCCTGGTACGCCGCGTACACCGACGGCGCGGTCACCGACCGGGCCAAGGAGAGCAACTTCTGCGCGTACATCGCGGTCGGGGTCTGGCACCACCACCTCAGCACCGGCGACGACGCCTTCCTGGAGTGGATCTGGCCGGTCGTCCGGCGCGCCCTGGACTTCATCGTCGGGCTGCGGCTGCCCGGCGGCCCGATCGCCTGGCGGGTCGACGGGGACGGCACCGCCACCGACGAGGCGCTGCTCACCGGCTCGTCCAGCATCCTGCACGCGCTGCGCTGCGGCCTGGCCGTCGCCGAGTACCTGGAGGAGCCGCAGCCCGACTGGGAGCTCGCGGCCGGCCGGCTGGGGCACGCCGTCTCCCACCACCCCGAGCGGTTCCTGGACAAGGGCCGCTACTCGATGGACTGGTACTACCCGGTGCTCGGCACCGGCCTGCGCGGCGAGGCGGCGGTGGCCCGGATCGAGCGGGACTGGGAGCGCTTCGTCGTCCCCGGCCTCGGCGTGCGCTGCGTCAGCGACCGCCCGTGGGTGACCGGCGGCGAGAGCGCCGAGCTGGCGCTCGCGCTCTGGGCCATCGGCCAGTCCGACCGCGCGGTGGACATCCTGCGCTGGATCCAGAAGCACCTGCGGCACGAGGACGGCTCGTACTGGACCGGGTACGTCTTCGAGGACGACGCGATCTGGCCGGAGGAGCGCACCACCTGGACGGCCGGGGCGCTGCTGCTCGCGGTCGCCGCGCTCGGCGGGGACCCGGCGACGGTCGCGGTCTTCGGCGGGGAGCAGCTGCCGGCCGGGCTGGTGGTCGCGGACTGCTGCTGAGCCCGGCGCACTGCGCGCGGAACGGCGCGCGGGGGACGGGCGCACAGGGCGCGGACACGGCGCGGACACGGCGCGTACACGCGGAAGGGGCGGGACCGGAGAACCGGTCCCGCCCCTTCGCGGTGTGCGTCCGCGGGCGTCAGCCGTGCTGTCTCAGCCGCGCTGGATGCCCGTGGTGTCGGCCAGCACGCCCTGGCTGCCGTCCGGCAGCTGCGCGACCAGCGCGGCGCCGCGCTGCTCGACGGCCAGGTACCAAGTGCCCGGCACGACCTCGCCGACCGGGGCGCCGGCCGGGTTGTCCTTCGGGGCCAGCTGGCGCGGGGCCGGGACGGCGAACCAGAACGGCTGGAAGTCCGCCGCCGGGGCGGGCGCCTGCTGCGCGGCCGGGACCGGCTGCGGGGCCGGGGCGCCGGCGTCGTGCGGCTGGGCGGCCTGGACCGGCTGGCCGGGCTGCGGCTGGCCGGCGCCCGGGTAGCCGTAGCCGCCCTGGCCGCCGAACGCCGGGTCGTGGCCCTGGGCCGGGTAGCCGTACTGGCCGGGCTGGCCGGGGGCACCCGGCTGACCGGGCTGGCCCGGGTAGCCGTACTGGCCGGGGACGGCCGCCGGGCGGTCGGCGGCCAGCGGGGCCTTCAGTGCGGGCACCAGGGGGCCCGCGGCGGCCGCGCCGGCCAGCGCGAGCAGCGCGATGAAGCCGAGCCAGGCGCCGAAGCCGTGGCTGACGACGGAGCTGGAGGTGCCGCCGCCGAGCGCCCAGACCGAGGTCCACAGCGCCGCGACGGAGAGGGCGATGCCCCACTGGTCCAGCCGCAGGCCGAGCACCTGGCGGTTGGCCGCGGCCGCACCCTGGAAGCGCTGCACCAGGATCAGCACCGCGGCGGCGATGCCGAGGAGGTAGATCGACGGCAGGATGGGGAACAGGTCCGTGCTCCACGCGTTCTGCGACGGCGGGCAGTACCGGCTGTTGCCGCAGTCCACGGTCCAGTAAGGCAGGAAGGAGGCGATGAAGAGCAGGACGGCCGCGCCTGCGACGGCGGCGTCTCCCCTGGTGAGAGCGCGCAGATTCACTAACGTTCCCCTCGTTGACGTGTCGTGGACGGTGGTTCGCGCGGTCGGGCCGACCGGCCGAAACTCCCGAACGGACCAGAAGCCTAGGCCCAACCGTCCTGCCGGTGCACGGCGGGACCGGGAATGGGGTGAACTCGTTGCAAACCGTGCGGTCCGGGCGGAGCGTCGTCCTCCGCCGGTCGCGGCCCAACTCCCTTACCGCTCTTCGGTCTTCTCTTGGGTCGTCAGGAAAGCGGTCAGCGCGTCGGCGATCCCCCGGGCCGCCTGCTGGCGCCACTGAGGGTCCGTCATCCGCTTCGCGTCCGTCGAGTTGCGCATGTTACCGCACTCGATGAACACCTTGGGGACCGTCGAGAGGTTGAGGCCGCCCAGGTCGGAGCGGGTGTCCAGGCCGTCCTTGGCGATGTAGTCCGCGTACGGCTCGCCGGTCGCGGCGTGGAACCGGTCGCGCAGCAGGAGGCCGAGCCGGCGCGAGGGGGCGACGATCGCCGCGTTGTCCGCCTTCCCCGCCACCACCCGGGCGGGCATGATCACGTGGAACCCGCTGCCGCTCGCCGGGCCGCCGTCCCCGTGCACCGAGACCGCGACGTCGGCGTGGGCGTCGGCGCCCGCGCGGGCCCGCTCGTCGACGCACGGGCCCCAGGGCCGGTCGCCGTCCTGCACCAGGACCACCGTGGCGCCCCGGGCGGCCAGCAGGGCGCGGGCCCGGCGGGAGACGTCCAGGGTGTACTCGGCCTCGGTGTAGCCGGCGTTGGTCTCGGTGCCGGTGGTGTCGCACTCCTTGCGGGCGTTGCCGATGTCCACCTGGCGGTTGATCTCGGCGGTGTGGGCGGAGTTCCCGGGGTTGTGGCCGGGGTCGAGCAGGACGGTGCGGCCGGTCAGGACCGCGGCGTCGGCGGGCTCGGGCGGGGCCTCGGCCGCCGGGGTGGTGGACGGCGGCGGTGCGACCGGCGGGGTGAGGGGCGCGGCGGTGCCGTCGGCCGGGGCGCCGGGGTCGGCGGCGCCCGGCTGGTCCGTGGCCGTCGGGGCGGGCGGCGCCGAAGCCGGGTCGGCAGTCGGGGACGAGGCGGCCGGGGCCGACGCGGCCGGGGCCGCCGTGGCGCCCGCCGGGCCTGAGTGGTCGAGGGCCCGCCAGCCGAACCAGCCCGCCGTGCAGAGCGGAACGGCCACGGCCGCGGCGGTGGTGGCGCGCAGCAGGGCGGAGCGGCGGGGCGGTCGGGGGGCGGTGCCGGTCACTGGTCGGTCAGATCCTGTCCTGGGTGCGCGGAGTCAGGCCGTAGCTCTTCGCGATCGCGTTCCACTTGGTCATGAAGTCCGTCTTCGCCTGCGTGGCCTGCGGGTTGAGCTCGTCCGCGTGCTTCTTGTCGGCGGTGGCCGGGGCCCGGCCGGTGCAGCCCTGGGCGGCGACGGCGCGCGCCCAGCTCGCGTACGCCTTGTCTATGTCGGCGGACAACTGCCAGGCGGACTTCAGGGAGTTCACCGCGTCCGCGCCGCCCGGCACGTCCGTGACACTCAGTTGGGAGAGCTTGGCCAGCAGGGCGGTCCGCTGGCTCGCGCCGTTGTCGAAGTCCTGCGCGGCGCTCTCGATGTCGGCCTTCGGCGGGCAGCTGGTCACCTTGGCGACGGCGCTGCCGATCGGGGCCTTGGCGCTCTCGCCCTCGCTGAGCAGGCCGTCCAGCGCCTGGGCCTGCGCCTTGGCGCCCGGACCGGGAGCGGTCGAGCTCGGCGACGGCGTACCGGCGGGCGAGCCGGACGCGCTCGCGGCGGCGCTCGGCGCACCGTCCGCACCCGTGGGCGCGGTCGCGGGCGGCGGGTTCTCCGCGCCGGTCGCCGGGGCCGAGGCCGGGGCGGGCGCGGCCTGGCCGTCCTTGTCGCCGCCGCCCCGCAGGGCGAACAGCAGGCCGCCGCCGACCGCCAGCACCAGGAGCAGCGCGAAGCCGATCAGCAGCGGGGCCCTGCGGTTGGTCGGCCGGTCCTCGTCGTCCCCGTGGGCGGTCCCGGTCGGGTAGTCGGGCTGGGCGCCGTAGGGGAGCGGGGTCCCGTACGGGGGCTGGGCGCCGTACGGGGACTGCGGCGGGGCGGCGGGCGGCTGCAGGAGGTAGTCGTAGCCGGGGGTCTGCCGCGTCTCCTGCTGCGGGGCGTGGGACGGCGGACCCGCGTGGGAGGGGAACGGCGCGGACGCCGGCGGGGCGGCCGGGGGCGGCGGGGCGGCGCCGGGGAACAGCCGGGCGGTCGGCGGGTCGTAGCCGGGCGAGGCGGCCAGGTACGGGCGGGCGCCCAGCGGCGGGCCCTGGTCGCCGACGGCGCCGGGCGAGGGCGGCGGGGCCATCGGACCGGGCTGGGCGGCGGACTGCGGGGCCGTGGACTGCGGAGCCGCGGGAGGCTGGGGGGTGGCGGGCGCCTCGGGGACGGGCTGCGCGTCGGCCGGGCGCTGCGGGCCGCGCACCCAGCCGCCGGCGCCGCCGCGCGCGGTCGGGTCCCAGACCGCCGGAGCGCTGTTCTGCTGGTCCGTCATGTCGCTGCTGGCCCCCACCGTCCGCCGATGCTCTGCCTGGTGCTGCGCGGCCACCGTACCGTTCGAACCCCTGCCCGGCAGCCCCGGCACGACGTTAGAGCATCGGCGCGGGGCCCCGGGAACGAACGGGCGTCTCCTACCGCGCGGAGCGGCGCAGGACGCGCAGGGAGCCGGTCACCGAGACCTCCTCGAAGCCCTCGGCCAGCGCCCGCAGGTACACCCGGTACGGGGCCTGGCCGCCGTCCGCCGGGTCGGGGAACACGTCGTGCACCACCAGCAGGCCCTCCGGCGCCAGGTGCGGCACCCAGCCCTCGTAGTCGCCGGTCGCGTGCTCGTCGGTGTGCCCGCCGTCGATGAACACCAGGCCCAGCGGGCGCCCCCACAGCGCGGCGATCCGCGGCGAGCGGCCGACCAGCGCCACCACGTGCTCCTCCAGCCCGGCGGCGTGCAGGGCGCGGCGGAACCGCGGCAGGGTGTCCATCAGCCCGACCTCGGGGTCGACCAGGGTCGGGTCGTGGTACTCCCAGCCGGGCTGCTGCTCCTCCGAGCCGCGGTGGTGGTCGACGGTCAGCGCGACCGTCCCCGCCTCCACCGCCGCCGCCGCGAGCAGGATCGCCGAGCGGCCGCAGTAGGTGCCGATCTCCAGCACCGGCAGCCCGGTGGTCCGGGCCGCCTCCACCGCCGCCGCGTACAGCGCGAGCCCCTCGTCCACCGGCATGAACCCGGTGGCCTCCTCGAACGCCGCCAGCACCTCGGGTGCCGGCTCGGCGCTCAGCAGCAGGTCGGACATGCGGTGCTCCTCGGGGGGTCGGGACGCGGGCGGACGTGCACGGACCCTACTCGACGGTAGCGGTAGCGGCGCCGCCGGGGCGGCCGGCGCCGACCGGTGCCGTACGTCGATCGGGCCGCGGTCAGCCCGCGAGCAGGTCGGCGGCGATCCGGGCGCGGTGCGGGGCCAGCTCGGCGGCGATCGCCCCGACCTCGGCGGGGGTGGCGGTGACGGCGGCCGGCCGGGCCTCGGCGCGCTCGACCAGGGCGATCCGCAGATGGGTCGGAGGGTGGGTGGAGTCCACGGCGGCGTGGTCACGGGCGCTGAGCCGCAGCAGGCGCTCGTGCTCGGTGGCGGGGACGGAGCCGACGTGCTCGCGCAGCCGCTCCCAGAGCAGTTCCGGGGCGGGCGGCTTCGGCCGCTCGGACTGTTCGGGCTGTTCGGGCCGCTCCGGGCCCCGGCCCCGGCCGCGGCGGACCGTCCGGGGGCGCCGGCGCTCCTCGGCGCGGATCCGGCCCACGGCGGTGCACACCGGGCCGAACAGCAGGAGCGTCGCGAGCATCCCGCCGACCGCCTCGCTGCCGCCGACCCGGACGGCGAGGGCGTCCGCGCGGTACTCGGCCTGCTGCCCGGCGCGGGAGGTGAGCCGGTCGAACAGGTAGAGGCCCTGGAGCAGCAGCCAGGCGACGGCCCGCAGGACGACCGCGCCGACCAGCGCGCCGATCCGGATCAGCAGCGAGAGCTCGTCGCCGTGCGCGCGGCCCGGCCGGTCGGGCCGGACCATGCCGTACCAGGCCGCGAGCGCCGAGACCGCGCTGTGCAGCCAGAGCGAGCGGCGGTGGTCGCCGTTGACGTGGTGGCCGAACTCGTGGCCGAGCAGGGCGATCCGCTGCCGGTCGTCCAGCACCTCCCAGAACGGCAGGCCCAGTTCGAGGACGGGACGGCGGCGCAGCCCGACCAGCCCGTAGGAGGCGTTGAACTCGTCGGTGACCCGGATGACGGCCACCGGCGCGGCACCCAGCTCGGCGGCCACCTGGTCCGCCAGCCCGTACAGGGCCGGGGCCGAGGCGCGGTCGAGGACGTTCTGGTCGCGCGGCACCCGGCCGAGCCGGGGCCGCAGCGCGACCGCGACCACCAGCGCCACCACGCCCGCGCAGCGCTGCACCGTGCTCCCGGTGACGAGCAGCCAGACCGCCAGGCAGAGCAGGCCGACGGTGACCAGGTGGACCAGGCCGGCGGCGGCGGAGGCCAGCAGCCAGTCGCGGCGGGCGGTCGGGGAGTCGCCGCCGGCGGCCTGCTCCTCGAACAGCCGGTCGGTGCGGTCGGCCGCCGCCCGCTCGCGCCGGGTGGGCGCGGGAGCGCCGTCCTGACCGGGGGACAGGTTCCAGTCGCAGGCCGGGCACCAGGCGGTGAAGCGCGGGTCGGCGGTCAGCGCGGCGGCGCAGCGGGGGCAGGCCGCGCCGTGGGCGGGCTGCTCGGGGGAGGTCGGCGAGGGCGCCGGTGGGGACGTCGGCGCGGACGTCGGAAGGGGTGTCGACACGGTGGTGATCATGGCGTGTCGCAGTGGTGGAAGGACAGTGAATTCGTACAGTTCCGCCGGCCGGTTGTTGTGGAACGCGTTCTAGTCGCGTCGCGCCGCCCGTGCCAGAATCGGCCCGACCGCCGATCCGAGGAACACCAGGCACCCCGGGAGCAGCACCCATGCGCGCAGCCGTCCTGCACAAGACCGGCCAGGAGACCCTCGACGTCCGCGAGGACGTGACGGCCGTGGGCTTCGGGCCGGGCACCGTACGGGTCCGGATGCGCGCCGCCAGCCTCTGCCACTCGGACCTCTCCGCGATGAGCGGCGTCCTGCCGCAGCCCGCGCCGTTCGTCCCCGGGCACGAGGGCGCCGGGGACGTGCTGGAGGTCGGCGAGGGCGTCACCGGCCTCGCCGCCGGCGACCGCGTGGTGCTCTGCTGGATGGCCCCCTGCGGCCGCTGCGACCACTGCCGCCGGGACCGCGGCCACCTCTGCATCGCCAGCCTGCGCAACCTCGGCGCCCCGGGCTTCCGGATCGCCGAGGGCGGGCTGAGCGCCTCCGGCTTCTACGGCACCGGGGCCTTCGCCGAGGAGGTCGTGGTCGCGGCGAACGCCGTCATCAAGGTCCCCGACGACCTCCCGTACGAGGCCGCCGCGCTGATCGGCTGCGGCGTGACCACGGGCATCGGCGCCGCGGTGAACACCGCCCGGGTCGAGCCCGGCGCCTCCGTCGCGGTGATCGGCGCGGGCGGGGTCGGCGTGGCCACCGTGCAGGGCGCCCGGGTCTGCGGCGCCGGCCGGATCACCGTCGTCGACCCGGTGGCCTCGCGCCGCGAGCGCGCCCTGGCGTTCGGCGCCACCGAGGCGATCGCCCCCGAGGAACTGAAGGCGACGGCCAAGAAGCTGCCCGGCGGCGGCTTCGACTACGTCTTCGAGGCGGTCGGCCGCGCGGCCACCGTCCGGGCCGGCTACGAGGCCGCCCGGCGCGGCGGCGCGGTGGTCGTCATCGGCGCGGGCGCGCAGGACGACCTCGCGCAGTTCACCATGGGCGAGCTGTTCTTCAACGAGAAGCGCCTGCTGCCCTCGCTCTACGGCGGGGCGACGGTGGCGCGCACCATCGGGCTGGTCGTGGACCTCTGGCGGGCCGGGCGGATCGACCTCGACGGCATGGTCACCCACCGGGTGGGGCTCGCGGACGTCAACGAGGCGATCGCGCAGATGCGGAGCGGCGAGGCGCTGCGGACGGTCGTGACGCTGGGCTGAGGGCGGGCCGCGGCCGGGGCGCTGCTCGGGGCTTCGCACAGAGACTTCGGGCGGAGGCTTCGCACGGAGACTTCGGGCGGAGACCTCGGGAAAGCCGAGGGCCCGCCGGGGGAGTCCGTGCCCTCCCGGCGGGCCCTCGTACGCGGTGCCCTGGTGGTGGTGCGGTCAGCCCAGCGCCCCGGCCGCGCGGTGGCGGCCGTGCGGGTCGGACTCCGGGCTGTCGTCGGCGGCGGAGCCACCGCGGTGGCGGCCGTGCGACGCGGTGTCCTTGGCCGTCTTCTCGTCGGCGTCGGTCCCGGTAACCGCGGGTCCGGTGGTGTCGGTGAGGGTGTCGGACATGAGAATCGTCTTTTCCGTGCGGAGGGTGCAGGTCATCGGCGCCCGGCCGGCGCCGGTGGCGCACGGTCTGGTCCCCGATCGGGCGCCCGGTACGCGCCCGTAGCCGGTGATCGCGGCCCGTGCCCCGGTCACCATAACGGCCGGGACGGACGAGATCCTATCGAGATCATGACGCGAGTCCCGCGCTGGTCCCGGGCCCGGAAGCGGGCCTGCGGCCGACCGGCTCGCGGCGGCGCGGGGACGGCGCCCGGAGACCGCCGGGCCGGGCCGGCGGCCCGCGCCCGCCGTCCGGCGGCGGCAGCCGGGTCCGCCCGCGGTGCGGAACTGATGCGGCGCGCAACGATCATCGGCGATCATCAGTGTCCCCGCGTGCGCGGCGGAGGCCCGTTCGACCCGCTCCTCGGCGTCGGCGTCCGGACGGCGGGCCGCCCGGTCCGGCAGCACGGCCGGGGCGGGGGACGGGCAGGTCCGTGCCAAGGCCGACAAGTGGCGCCCACCTGAGGAGAGTTCACTCGGATCGCCTAGCGCGGCGTCGAGGCCGCCCGGGGCTGGCGTCTGGGCCTGGCGCCTGGGCTCGGTGCCCGAGCTTGGTGTCCGGGACGGCACCGGGCGGCGGGTCAGCCCGGGCGGCCGGTCCGCAGGAACGTGGCCAGCAGCTCGTGCAGGACGGCGGCGCCCTCGTCGGCGAGCACCTCGTGCCCGGAGCCGGCCGCCTCGACGTACCGGAAGTCCTCGCCCTCGACCCGGCCGATCCGCAGCAACTCGTGCCGCAGCGAGCGGGACTGGCTCACCGGCACGACCTCGTCCCGGTTGCCGTGCACGACCAGCAGCGGCGCGCTCAGCCGGTGCGCCAGTTGCAGCACGTCGCGCGGTCCGCGGGCGTCGGCGACCTGCTCGCCGCCGCCCAGCCGGGTGGTCAACGCCCGTACGGGGGGCGCGGCTTCGGCCAGCAGCCGGGCGCCGGACAGGAACGGCGCGACCACCGCGCAGCGGGCGACCTGCTCGGCCGGCGCGTGCGAGGCCGCCAGCAGTGCCAGGAAGGCGCCGTAGCTGACCCCGAAGAGGGCCGGCGGCTCCAGGCCGAGGGCGGCGCGCTGGCCCGCGATGCCGTCCAGCAGGTACAGGACGTCGTCCAGGTCGGGACCGCCCCAGGCGCCCCGGATGGCCAGCGCGTGCGCCACGCCGTAGCCGGTGGAGCCGCGCTGGTTCGGCGCGACCACCGCCAGGCCCTCGGCGGCCATCCGCTGCAGTGTCGGGTCGAACTCCAGCCGCCAGGCGTCCGCCGGGCCGCCGTGCAGCGCCAGCACCAGGTGCGGGCTGCTCAGCCAGGCGTCCCCGCCGTACACCACGGCCTCCAACGGGCCTGCCGGGCCCGCGAGTTCGAGGCTCTGCGCGGGATGCCAGCGGCCGCCGTCCCCGGGCGGGGTGCTGCCGTCGAGCCGCCAGCCGGGCGGCTCGGTCCGCACCGGGCGCACCCCGCCGGGCTGCCAGGGCAGGATGGTGTCCCGCCACGGCCCTGGCAACCCCGAGGCCAGCGGCGCGAGTTGGAGCGGGAGCGGCGTCGGGCCGGAGACGGGCGGGAGCGGTCCGTGCGTCAGCAGCGTGTCGACGTCGAGGGTGGCCAGCGCCGTCGGGTGGTCGGGCGAGGAGTACGGCACGCGCAGCCCCGCCCCGCCCCAGTGGCCGACCGCGCCGAGCCGCCCGGGCGGGACCGGCAGCGGGTCCAGCCGCCCGGCCGAGGGCCGCCACAGCGCGAGCGCCGAGCCCGCGCCGTGGTCGATCTGCACCGCGACCCGGGGGCCGTCCGCCGCGACCCGCAGGGCGACCGGCCGCAGGAACATGCCCGCGACGTGCAGGCACTCGGGGAAGCGCAGCGGCTCCCCGGCGCCGAGGACGCCCCAGCCGAGCCGGTCGGTGCCGGGCGCGTCGCTGCGCACCATCGCGAACCGGCTGTCCGGGTCGAACAGCACCAGGCGGTCGTTGCTCTGCGGGCCGATCTCCAGCAGGGGGGAGGTGCGGCCGGCGCGCAGGTCGAGCACCACGCTGCGGACCAGGCCCGCGTTCACCCGGTCCAGCGCGAGCAGCGTGCCGGTACGGTCCAGCCAGGTGCCGCCGCCGTGCAACCCCGGGATCTCGGCGACCTGTTCGGGCTCGCTGCCGTCGGTGCGCACCAGCCAGGCGGTGGTCGCCGGACGGGTGTCGCTGCCGAGCGCGACCGCCACCGGCGTCCGCGGGTCGGCCCCGGCCTGGGCGGGGAGCGGCAGGACCCGCAGGCCGGTCATCCGCAGCGAGCCCAACTGCTGTTCCAGGGCGCCGTTCCCGCCGTACGAGAGGCGGACCAGGTCGTGCCGCTCGCCGTCGTGCCGGCAGGTCAGCACCGAGCCGTCCGGCAGTGCGACCAGCTGTGAGCGCAGGCTCTCCGCGCGGTTGCCGGGCAGCGGCAGCGCGGTCGGCGCGGCCGGTCCGCCGTCCTGCGGCAGCCGCCAACTCTCCACGTACCAGCCGCTGTCGGCGGAGGAGGCGAGGCAGGCGGCGTGGCTGCCGTCGGCGGCGAAGGTGAAGCTCAGCCGGCGCAGCGTCTGGGTCATGGTTCGGGTGGCCACGTTCATGCTCCGCTCACCCCGGTGGTGCTGGACGGGCCCGCCGGGTCGGAGGGGCCTGTGGTGCCGGACGGGCCCGCGTTGCCGGACGGGTCCACGGCGCCGGGGCGGGCCGGGCCGCCGGCCTGCCCCGGCCGGGCGGCGACCCGGCCGCGGCACGACGGAGGCCCGGCGATTCGTTCCTGCACCAGGACGGCGGGGTCCTCCTGCCCGATCGGACCGACGGCGGGCGGCACCGGCCCTCGCCCGGCGGGCCGGGCCGTGTGCCGGAAGCCGCCGACGGTGACCTCTCGGTCACCGCCGCCTCCCCGGCCTCCGGCACCGGCCGGTGCCGCCCGCGTCGCCTCCGGCCACGAACCCGCCGCACCCGGTCCGCGGTCCACCGATCCCCTGTCCCCGGCCGTACGCAGCGATGTGCCCGCCCCCATTCGCCACCACATCCCTTCGTCGCGGCCGCCGCCCCCGGTGCCCACTGCTCGCGGCACCCGGGCGGCGGCCCGGCCTGATCGGTTCTTCCGGAAGGGGCGGCGGTACCGCCCCGGTACGGGAGTGCTCACCCGGATCCCGTCCGGCCCGGCACGGCACCGCCCGACTCCTGGTCGTGGCCGCCGCCGGGGCAACTCCTGTTCGCAGAAGTGAAGTTACTTTCGAGCCAACCGAAGCCTCAACGCAGAGCCGGTCACTTCACTCGTAAGGGTGCAAAGGCCTGGTTTCGAACCCGTACGGGAACCCTGCTGTGAGTAACGGACGACCGGCGCGCGGCCGCGTACGGAGCGCGCTGGGCCCGCCGGGCGCCTCTCGTCGCAGATTGACGTGCACCCGTACGCCCCCAGCTCCCCTGTCCGAACGGCCACGAGGCACCGGCCGACGCGGCCGCGACGCGTCGAGGACGGACCGAGGACGGACCGACGACGGACCGAGGACGGACCGGCGGCGGCCCGGCGCCGCAGGCGCGACGCGACCCGGCCGAGACCGTTCCCCCGGCGCCCGGCCGTACGGCCGAGGCCCGACCGCCCCCGCGCGCACGGTAGTCTCGACAGGTGCCGAAACTGTCCGACGTCATCACCGCGCTCGAAGAGGTCTACCCCCCGCAGTGGGCGGAGTCCTGGGACGCCGTCGGCCTGGTCTGCGGAGACCCTCAGACCGAGGTCAACCGCGTGCTCTTCGCCGTCGACCCCGTCCAGGCGGTCGTCGACGAGGCCGTGGAGTGGGGCGCCGACCTCGTGGTCACCCACCACCCCCTCTACCTGCGCGGCACCACCAGCGTCGCCGCGACCACCTTCAAGGGCCGGGTGGTGCACACGCTGATCACCAACGGCATCGCCCTGCACGTCGCCCACACCAACGCCGACCACGCCGACCCCGGCGTCTCGGACGCGCTCGCGGAGGCGGTGGGCCTGCGGGTGACCGGCCCGCTGGTGCCGGACCCGACCGACCCGCTGGGCCGCCGTGGCACCGGCCGGATCGGCCTGCTGGAGCCCCCGCTGACCCTCTCCGCCTTCGCCGCGCAGGTGGCGGCGGGCCTGCCCGCCACCGCCGCCGGCGTCCGCGTCTCCGGCGACCCGGACCGGCTGGTCAGCCGGGTCGCGGTGTGCGGCGGCTCGGGCGACAGCTTCCTCGCCGACGTCCGGTCGGCCGGCGTGGACGCCTACCTGACCGCCGACCTGCGTCACCACCCGGCCTCCGAGGCCGCGGAGGCGTCGCCCGTCGCGCTGCTCGACGCCGCCCACTGGGCCACCGAGTGGCCCTGGCTCACCCTGGCCGAGCGGGCCCTGCTGGCCGCCGCCGACAAGCGCGGCTGGGCCGTGGAGACCAAGGTCTCCCACCGGGTCACCGACCCGTGGACCGCGCACGCCCCCATGTCCTTCACCGCCTGACCCGATTCACAGGAGCTCTCCGCTTGAACGCCGCGCCCGCCGACCAGAACCGCCTGCTCGACCTCCAGGCCATCGACTCGAAGCTCGACCAGCTGGCCCACCGGCGCCGGAGCCTGCCCGAGCACGCCGAGATCGAGAAGGTCACCGCCGACCACACCGCGCTCAAGGACCTCGTCGTCGCCGCCGAGGCCCAGAAGGGCGACACCGCCCGCGAGCTGACCAAGGCCGAGCAGGACGTCGAGCAGGTCCGCTCCCGTGCCGCCCGCAACCAGCAGCGCCTGGACTCCGGCGCGATCACCTCGCCGAAGGACCTGGAGAACCTCCAGCACGAGATCGGCTCGCTCGCCAAGCGCCAGGGCGACCTGGAGGACGTCGTGCTGGAGATCATGGAGCGCCAGGAGAGCGCCAAGAGCCGGGTCGAGGAGCTGTCCGCCCGCCTGGAGCACTCCACCGTCGTCCTCACCGAGGCCGAGGGCCGCCGCGACGCCGCCTTCGCCGAGATCGACGGGGAGGCCGAGAAGGTCAAGCGCGACCGCGAGACCGTCGCCGCCGTCATCCCGGCCGACCTGCTGAAGGTCTACACCAAGCTGCGCGAGACCCAGGGCGGCGTCGGCGCGGCCCGCCTCTACCAGCGCCGCTGCGAGGGCTGCCGCACCGAGTTCTCGATCACCGAGCTGAACGCCATCAAGGCCGAGCCGGCCGACAAGGTCGTCCGCTGCGAGAACTGCTCGCGGATCCTGGTCCGCACCTCCGACTCGGGCGTCTGATCCGGTGGCGGCGCGCTTCATCGTCGAGGCCGACGGCGGGTCCCGGGGCAACCCGGGGCCGGCCGGCTACGGCGCGGTGGTCCGTGACGGGGACACCGGGCAGATCATCGCCGAAGCCGCCGAGTTCATCGGCCACGCCACCAACAACGTGGCCGAGTACAAGGGCCTGATCGCCGGGCTCAGGGCGGCCCGCGACCTGGACCCGGACGCCTCGGTGGACGTCCGGATGGACTCCAAGCTGGTCGTCGAGCAGATGTCCGGGCGCTGGAAGATCAAGCACCCCGACATGCAGCCGCTCGCCGCCGAGGCGCGCACCGTCCTCCCGCGCGCCCGGGTCACGTACACCTGGATCCCGCGCGAGCGGAACAAGGACGCCGACCGGCTGGCCAACGAGGCGATGGACGCGGGCCGCGACGGCCGCCAGTGGGAGCCGAAGCCCAAGGCCGCGGTCGCGGTCGCGGCCGTCGACGAGCCGCCGCTGGAGACCGCCGCCCCCAAGGCCGGCTGGGCCGCCCCCGCCGACCTCGGCACCCCCACCACCTTCGTCCTGCTGCGCCACGGCGAGACCCCGCTCACCCCGGAGAAGCGTTTCTCCGGCAGCGGCGGCAGCGACCCGGAGCTCTCCGACAAGGGCCGCTGGCAGGCCGAGCGGGCCGCCGAGGCACTGGCCGCGCGCGGCAGCGTCCAGGCGGTCGTCGCCTCCCCGATGCTCCGCACCCGGCAGACCGCCGAGACCGTCGCCGCCCGGCTCGGCCTGGAGGTCCGGTACGAGGACGGGCTGCGCGAGGTCGACTTCGGCGCCTGGGAGGGCCTGACCTTCGCCGAGGTGCGGGAGCGCTACCCCGACGACCTGACCGCCTGGCTCGGTTCCGCCAAGGCCAAGCCGACCGGCAGCGGCGAGAGCTTCACCACGCTCACCCACCGGGCCGGCGTCGCCCGGGACAAGATCCTCGCCCGGTACGCGGGGAAGACCGTGCTGGTGGTCTCGCACGTCAGCCCGATCAAGACCCTGGTCCGGCTGGCGCTCGGCGCCCCGCCGGACTCGATGTACCGGATGGAGCTGTCCGCCGCCTCGATCTGCGCCGTCCAGTACTACGCGGACGGCAACGCCTCGGTGCGGCTGCTCAACGACACCTCGCACCTGCGCTAGGGCCCGTCGTCACCGGGGTGCTCAGTGCACCTCGGTGACCACCACGTCCAGCTGCCACGGCTTGCGCGCGGTGCCCTCCGCCGCCAGCTCGACGTGGTGGCCCAGCTCCAGCAGCGCGTCCATCAGCTCGCCGGGGGTCTTCGGCTCCGCCCCGGCCGCCAGCAGGTCCCGGACGATCCGCCCCTTGGTCGCCTTGTTGAAGTGGCTGACCACGCTGCGCTTGCCGTTCCGCTCCTGGAGCACCCGGACGGTCGCGGTCCGGGCGGCCACCTCGCCGGCCGGCTTCCAGGCCGCCGCGTACGCGGAACTGCGCAGGTCCAGCACCAGCCCGTCCGCGACCTCGGGGAGCACGGGGGCCATCGCGCTCCGCCAGTGCGCCCCGAGCGCCCCCAGCTGCGGGAGCTTGACGCCCATCGAGCAGCGGTAGGACGGAATCCGGTCGGAGATCCGCACGGCGCCCCAGAGACCGGAGAAGACCAGCAGCGAGCGCTCGGCCCGGTCGTACGCGGCCGCGTCCAGGGTGGCCAGGCCGAGGTTGTCGAACAGCACCCCGGTGTACACCTCGCCCGCCGGACGGGCACCCGCCGTCGGCAGCCCGGCGTTCTTGGCGACCTCGCCGCGCAGACCGGGGGAGAGGCCGAGCACCTCGGAGGCGGCGTCCTCGTCACCCCGGCACAGGCCCACCAGCGCGTCCAGCACCGCGCCGCGCGCCGCCGTCAGCCCCGGCAGCGACAGCCGCTCCAGCGCCACCGGCCCGCCGTCCCCGGACCCGGCCTTGCCCTCCGAGGGCGGCAACAGCACCAGCACAGCGGACTCCTCAACAATCTGTGGCGGACGAACCCCGCAACCCTACTGCGGCCGCCCCGGCCCCCAGCGCCACACAGAGCGGCGAGTAGTACCGCACGTTCAGCCGCCGGAACCGCTCCGAACGCTCACTCACCCGGCCGAACACCACCGGCCCGGCCACCCCGCGCGCCAGCAGCACCCCCGCCACCACCCGCACCCCGGCCCGCCGCAGCCGCCGCGGCCCCACCTGCGGCAGCACCCCGGCCTCCGCCCCCACCAGGTACGCCCCCGCCCCCAGCGCCCCCGCCACCGCCAGGCACGCGCCCACCGGCGGCACCCCCTCACCCTGCCCCACCACGACGTCCGCGAACTCCTCCGCCGACCCCAGCGGCCACGGCGTCACCGCCCACACCGCGTGCAGCGCCCCCGTCGCCCCCAGCACCGCAGCCACCACACCCCCGGCCACCTTCACCGCACCCATCGCCCAAACCCCCTTCGTGCACGGCCACTTGCCCCCACCGTACGAGTGCTTACGCCGCCCCCGGGCAGAGCCTGGCCCGGAACCGGCTGGCCCCGCTCTACCCTGGCGTGCATGCCTCGCCGAAAACTGCGCGTCAAGGCCGCCGACTCCGCCCGGATCAACACCGAGCTGACCGAGCTCCGCACCCGCCTGGAGGTCCACACCGAGTGGCCGCGGGCCGTGCTCGCCGAGGCGGAGGAGGCGGCCGAGCGCCCCCGGCTGCCGGAGTACGACGCCACCGACCTGCCGCTGTTCACGGTCGACCCGCCCGGCTCCCGCGACCTCGACCAGGCCGTGCACCTCGCCCACCGGCCCGGCGGCGGCTACCGGGTGCACTACGCGATCGCCGACGTCGCCGCCTTCGTCCACCCCGGCGGCGCGATCGACACCGAGGCCCGCCGCCGGGTCGAGACCCTCTACTTCCCCGACCACCGCGTCCCGCTGCACCCCACCCGGATCTCCGAGGACGCCGCCAGCCTGCTGCCCGGCGAGCCCCGCCCGGCCCTGCTCTGGCAACTGGACCTGGACGCCGACGGCGCCGTCGTCCTCGCCGACCTGCGCCGCGCCCTGGTCCGCTCGCACCGCCGGCTGGACTACGCCGCCGTCGAGCGCGCGGTGGACCTCGGCGGCGCCGACGAGCAGCTCGCCCTGTTCGCGACCGTCGGACGGCTGCGCGAGGAGCAGGAGCGCGCCCGCGGCGGGATCAGCCTGCCGGTGCCCGAGCAGGAGGTCGAGGAGACCCTGCACGGCTACGTCCTCGGCTACCGCGCCCCCGGCCCCGCCGACGGCTGGAACGCCCAGATCTCCCTGCTCACCGGCATGGCCGCGGCCGACCTGATGCTCGACGCCGGCGTCGGCCTGCTGCGCACCCTGCCCGCCGCGCCCGCCACCGGGTACGAGCGGCTGCGCCGGATCGCCGCCGCCCTCGACGTGGACTGGCCGCGGGCCGTCCCGTACCCCGAGCTGATCCGCTCCCTCGACCCGGACGTCCCGCTCAACGCCGCCTTCCTCAACGCCTGTACGGGCCTGCTGCGCGGCGCCGGCTACCACGCCTTCGACGAGTCCCGCGGCCTGCCCGCCCCCGCCGAGCCGGAGCACGCCGCGCTCGCCGCCCCGTACGCGCACTGCACCGCGCCGCTGCGCCGCCTCGGCGACCGCTTCGCCCAGGAGGTGTGCGCGGCGGTGGCGGCGGGCGAGGACGTGCCGGAGTGGGTGCGCGAGGCGCTGCCGGCCGTCCCGGCGCTGATGGCGGGCGGGGACCGCCGCGCCGCGGAGGTCGAACGGGCCTGCGTGGACCTGGTGGAGGCGGAGCTGCTCGCGGGCCGGGAGGGCGAGGACTTCGCCGCCGTGGTCATCGACGTGGACGAGCGGCGGCCCGGCTCCGGCACCGTCCAGCTGCGCGACCCGGCCGTCCGGGCCCGCTGCGACACGGCCGCGGACGGGCTGCCGCTCGGCCGGGTGATCGACGTCCGGCTGACGACGGCCGACCCGGCCACCCGGACCGTCCGCTTCACGGCGGTCTAGCGGGCCGCGTCCCCGTGCCACCTGGATTACGCCACCCGCCACCCGGACGCGCGGCTCACCCGCCCCGGCCCGCCCCGCGGTGGGAGGATCGGTCCCGTGCCCGCCCCCCAGCCCCGCGCCGCCGCAGCCGCGCCCGCCCCCGGGCCCGCGCTCGGGCGCCGCCGCCGTCTGCTCGTCCTGGCGATCTGCTGCCTGAGCCTGTTCATCGTCGGCCTCGACAACACCGTGGTGAACATCGCCCTGCCGGTGATCCAGCGGGACCTGGACGCCCCGGCGTCCGGGCTGCAGTGGATCATCGACGCCTACACCCTGGTGCTGGCCTCGCTGCTGATGCTGTTCGGCTCGGTGGCCGACCGCTTCGGCCGCCGCCGGGTGTTCCAGACCGGCCTGGTCTGCTTCGCGCTCGGCTCGCTGCTGTGCAGCCAGGCACCGAGCCTGGGCTGGCTGGTGGCGTTCCGGGCGCTCCAGGCGGTGGGCGGCTCGATGCTCAACCCGGTGGCGATGTCGATCATCACCAACACCTTCACCGACCCGAAGGAGCGGGCCCGGGCGATCGGCGTCTGGGGCGGCGTGGTCGGCATCTCGATGGCGCTCGGCCCGCTGCTCGGCGGCTTCCTGGTGGACGGCGCGGGCTGGCCGTCGATCTTCCTGATCAACGTCCCGGTGGCGCTCGCCGCCATCGCGCTGACCGCCCGCTATGTCCCGGAGTCCCGCGCCCCCCGGCCGCGCCGGCTGGACCCGGTGGGGCAGTTGCTGATGATCGTGCTGCTCGGCTGCGGCACCGCCGCGATCATCGAGGGCCCGGCCAACGGCTGGACCTCCCCGCTGATCCTCACCCTGGCCGCGACCGCGCTGGCCGCGCTGGTCGCCTTCCCGCTCTGGGAGCGGCGGGTGGCCGAGCCGCTGGTGGACCCCCGGTTCTTCGCCAGCGTGCCGTTCACCGGCGCCGCCGTCACCGCGGTCTGCGCGTTCGCCGCGCTCGGCGGCTTCCTCTTCCTCAGCACCCTCTACCTCCAGGACGTCCGGCACTACAGCCCGGTCGAGGCCGGCCTGTGGACGCTGCCGATGGCCGGGATGATGCTGGTCTGCGCGCCGCTGTCCGGACGGATCGTCGCCGGCCGGGGCCCGCGCCTGCCGCTGGTCGCGGCCGGGATCGGCCTCGCCGCGAGCGGGCTGCTGCTCACCCGGCTCGCCGCCGACTCCCCGCCGGCCCTGCTGCTGGTCGCGTACGCGCTGTTCGGCTTCGGCTTCGGCATGGTGAACGCGCCGATCACCAACGCCGCCGTCGCGGGGATGCCGCGGGCCCAGGCGGGCGTGGCGGCGGCGGTCGCCTCGACCAGCCGTCAGGTCGGCCAGTCGCTGGGCGTGGCGGTGATCGGTACGGTCGTCACCGCGGCCGTGGTCGGACCGGTCGCGACCGGTTTCGCCCCGGCCAGCCACGCCGGCTGGTGGATCCTGGTCGGCCTCGGCGGCGCCGTCCTCGCCCTCGGCCTGGCCACCACCACCGCCCGGGCGAGCGTGACGGCGGCCCGGGTGGCCGCCCGCCTCGGCGCCGAGGCGCCGGCCGTCCGGTCCGGTGTACGGGAGGCGCCGCCCGAGCGGCTACGATGACCACTACGGCGGAAGAGCCGGCCGGGCGGTCGCGACGGGTCCCAGACCCGCCGAGGAACGTCCGGGCTCCACAGAGCAGGGTGGTGGGTAACGCCCACCCGGGGTGACCCGCGGGACAGTGCCACAGAAAACAGACCGCCCACCGCTTTTCGTGGTGGGTAAGGGTGAAACGGTGGTGTAAGAGACCACCAGCGACCGGGGTGACCCGGCCGGCTAGGTAAACCCCACCTGGAGCAAGGTCAAGATCGGCGCCCTCGGGCGCCGTGCGCGGACGATTGAAGGCTGCTCGCCCGAGTCCGCGGGTGGACCGCACGAGGCTGTCGGCAACGGCAGCCCTAGATGGATGGCCGCCTCCCCGGGCCGCGCAAGCAACCCGGGAGACAGAACCCGGCGTACAGGCCGACTCTTCCGCCCCCTTCCCCGCCCGCCGGTCAGGCGGGGCGGGCGCCGACCGCGGTCCTGACCGCTTCGGCGGCCGTGTCCGGCGGGACGTGCTCCCAGATCCGGACCACCGTCCACCCGGCAGCCTTCAGTGCCTCGTTGGTCTCCGCATCGCGTTCCCGGGTGCGGTTGAGCTTCTTCTCCCAGAACGAGCTGTTGGCCGAGGGCCGGGTGCCGTGGTCCGGGCAGCCGTGCCAGAAGCAGCCGTCGACGAACACGGCGACCTTCGTCTTCGGGAAGACCAGGTCGGCTGTTCGTCTAAGGTCGGGCAGGGGCCGCGCCGACACGCGGTAACGGAGTCCCTCGGCGTGCAGCAGCGAGCGAAGCCGAAGCTCCGGGGTCGTGTCCCTGCCCTTGTTCGAGCGCATGGAACGCCGGGTCCCGGGCGAGGACGCCCAGGAGGCGACACCCTGCTTGGCGACGTCGACCAGGAGTCCGGCCTCCCGGGCAAGACGCCATCCCTCGCGCAGGTTGGCGCCACGGGTACGACGGTCGACGACGCCGAGCCGGACGCTGCGCGTGCGGCCGTCGACGGACCAGCGCAGACCCGCGCGGGTGGTGCCCGTCCGGGGCGATGTGGTGAGGACGACACTCGCAGGCCGTAGCCGGCCACCTCCGATGTCCACCAATCGGGCTTCCGAGCCCCCGGCTGCACGATCCTGCTCGCGTGATCGCTCGGCCCGGCTCAGTGACCGTGCGGGGTCGGTCCGCGAATCCGTGGCGTTCATCCTGATCAGTCCCGTTCTCCGCCTGCCGGGCACGTGTGTGGCCTTTGAAGGCCCGGCTGCAAGGGCCAGCCTAGGACCTGCCACGGACACTCGGTCCCATCGTGAGGGCCGAGTGGTGAACAGGAGGCGGTCGAAACGGTGATTGCCTGTACTGTTTTCGCGATCGATCCATGGCCGGGGCGCTCGCATCGCCGTCGTGCCTTGGGTGGGGCGTGGACGAATCAGCTGTACAGGGGAGCCGGGCGGCGCAATGAACGAGTTCGATCTGCAGTACGAGGCGTTTAAACAGCTGATCAAGCAGAAGACGCCCGAGCAGGCCCTGAGCACGATCAGGCTCTTCGGGATGAGTGAGGAACTGGTCAGGCGCATCGCCGAACGGCACCAGCAGGAGACCATCAAGGTGCGGGACATGCGTCAGCCCGGCTCCGTGGTCCGCAACAACCGTGAGACCTGGTACGTCGGTCCACAGGAGGGTGACCGTTGCTGGCCCGCGCTCCAGAACCTGCTCGGGCGGACCGCGTGGGACGAGGAGTCCGTTCAGAGTCTGGACGAGGCCTCCACCAAGGTGGTCTCGATGCTCGACCACCCCCTGGAGAAGTCGTTCTCCACTCGCGGACTGGTCGTTGGATACGTCCAGTCCGGGAAGACCACCAACTTCACGGCGCTGATCGCCAAGGCGGCAGACGTCGGATACAAGTTCTTCATCGTTCTGGCCGGCATGCACAACGGACTGCGCAGGCAGACCCAGCTGAGGCTTCAGGACCAGCTGGTGGATCCGGTGCTGGATCAGTGGCACACGCTGACCAAGGCGGAAGGCGACTTCGAACCGCACGGCAATCCGGCTGCCTTCTTCGCCCAGAGCAACGGGCAGCACGTGCTCTGCGTGGTGAAGAAGAACGTCCCCCGACTGAAGAAGCTCAGGAGCTGGCTTGAGCAGGCGCCCGACTATCTGAAGACGTGCCCCACGCTCATCATCGACGACGAGGCGGACCAGGCCAGTGTCGCCTCCAAGACGACGAACCCGTTGATCCGGGAGATCATCGACCTCTTCCCTCGTGGCGGCTATGTGGGCTACACGGCCACCCCGTTCGCGAACCTGCTGATCGACCCGGCCGCCGGGGACCTCTATCCCAAGGATTTCATCGTCAACCTGCCGAAGCCGAAGGGGCACTTCGGGACCGAGGTGCTGTTCGGCCGGCAGCCGATCGACGGGGAGGACCCGGAGGACGTTCCGGACGGCTACGACATGATTCGTACGGTCCCGTACGAGGAGATCCCCCTGGTTCGGCCGGGACGCGACGAGATCGACGGATTCGTTCCCGAGATCGAGGGGGCCCTGCGCGATTCCGTTCTCTACTTCTGGCTCGCGACCGCCGCCCGCCGCTTCCGCGGCACGGGGAACCGCCATTCCACGATGCTCGTCCACACCAGTGTCGGCACCGCTGTGCACGAGAGCTTCAAGGCTCCGCTGGAGGACTTCCGGGAGGAGGTCGCCGCGCTGGTCGAGCACCGGGACACGGCCGCACTCGGCGAGCTGCGCAGCCTGTGGGGGAGCGAGACCTGCCGTGTGGACGCGGGCGAGTTCGACGAAACGGAGACCTCGTTCGACGAGCTCCTGGAACACCTGCCCGCGGTTCTCGCGGAGTGCCGGATCATTCTGGACAACTCCACGAGCCTTGAGCGCCTCGACTACGAGAACGGTCCGGTCACGGCGATCGCGGTCGGAGGGAACACCCTCTCCCGCGGCCTGACTCTGGAGGGCCTGATCGTCAGCTACTTCGTGCGTGGTGCGTCCACGTACGACACGCTCCTCCAGATGGGGCGTTGGTTCGGTTTCCGCAACGGCTATGCGGACCTGCCGCGCGTGTGGATGACGGACGACCTGCGCGACTCGTTCCGGCACATCGCGATGGTCGAGGCGGAGATGCGGCGTGACATCGACCGCTTCCTCGTCGAGGACAAGACGCCGGAGACCTTCGCGGTCCGCCTGCGCAGTCACCCTTCGCTGAGGATCACCGCAGCCGCGAAGATGCGCGACGCGATCAAGGCGAGTTCGTCGTACGGCGGTCAGCGCATTCAGACCCGGTACTTCCACACGCACGACGCGGCCTGGCTACGGGCCAACCAGGAGGCCGCTGGCGGGCTGCTCCGTGACGCGTTGCAGCTTGACGGTGCGCGGCACGAGGACCACACGGTTCACGGCCGGCCCGGTAGGCACGTGCTGAGGGACGTCTCGCACGGCCTGGTCCTCAGGTTCCTGAACGAGTACCGATTCCATGAGAAGTCGATGGACTGCGACACGAAGCTGCTGCGGGAGTACATCGAGAAGCGCACCCGGGCCAGTAACGGAGGAGGTCTGCGCCGCTGGAACGTCGCGGTGGTGGGCAACGCCCCGAGCGGTTCGTCGGACATGCTCTACGAGTTCGTCGAGGGCATCGCCGTCGACCGGATCGTTCGCGCGCGGCAGATCACGGCCGATCCGGCGACCGCGGACATCAAGACCCTGATGAATCCGATCGACGCCGGTATCGACCTGGACCTCGAGGGCTGGTCCGGCGGGAAGGTCACCGAGGACGTGCTCAAGCAGCTCAGGCAGACCCAGCTGCCGGACACCGGGCTGCTCGTCCTCTACCCGATAGACCGGGTTTCGCCGACCAGGCGCAAGAAGCGTCTCCCGCTGGACGCCGTCGACCATGTGATCGGTGTGGGCATGGTGTTCCCCGTGCCGCGTGGCGAGGACACCAGGGTGGACTGGTACAGCGCGGACCTCTCCGGTGTCGTGCAGGACGACGACCTGGACGCGCTGCCGGAGGAGGACCTCTCGGCCGTGCTCTACGAGGAGCAGGGCTGATGACGGACGGAGGCCTTCAGAGGATTCTCGAGGAACACTGGGCGGCCCTCGGTGCCGGTCCCGCCGGTGGTGTCGATGTCGTCCGGACCTCGGAGTTGCCGGTCGACACGGAACAGGGGCGTCTGTTGGCGGCGGTGGACGGTCACGGATTCCGACACCTCCTGGTGCCTCTGCAGCGCCGTCAGAGCGTGGCCGGCAGTGGGGCCGGAGCGGCTCTGCGCATATTCGAACGGCCGCTGCAGGACGATGACGCGTACGGGCGGTACGCCGACATCACCTGTGCGCTCCGGGAGCTTGACGACGTCTTCACCGGTCTGTGCAAGGACGTCCTGCTCGCTCTGGAAGCGGATGGTTCACGCCCGTACCGGACGGCCCTCGCGGTCGTGGACCGCTGGCGCCGGTTGTTCGCCGGGGTCCCGAGGATGCTCAGCCGCGAACAGCTCGTCGGGTTGCATGGTGAACTGACAGTCCTGGAGCGACTTCTCACGATCGATCCGGGGGCCGTTCGGCTCTGGGCGGGCCCCGACGGGCAACGCCACGACTTCACCGACGGACGCCACGCCGTCGAGGTGAAGAGCACGATCGACGCCTCGGAGCGGAGAACCGTCCATGTGCACGGACTGGACCAGCTCGAGGAGCCAGACGGCGGCGATCTTCTGCTGGGCTGGCACAGGTTCGAGGAGCGTGTCGACGGAGAGACCCTGAAGGAACGGGTCCAGCGGGTGCGCGACCTCTGTGACGACGAGTCCGGGTTCATGACCAGGCTGCTGAGCGCGGGTTACCGGTCGGGCTTGGGCGACCCGCAAGCCGACCGCCGTCTTCGGTTGGTGGAGAGTCGGTGGTACACGGTCGATGAAACGTTCCCGCGGTTGACGGTGGGCTCGCTCGTCGACGGCGTACCCGAAGGCGTGTCGGATGTCGGATACATGGTCGACCTGGTCGGGGTGCGTGCGGAGCCGCTGGAGCCCGGCGTCGTCGACGAGCTGCTGACACGAATGGGGCGGGACGCGTGACGACGGTGCCGCGATGGTTCTCGGAACAGCACGGACCGGGCGGTGGGAACGGCGGGTCCCTGCTGCTGCGTCGGCTCGATGCGACGGAACTCGATCACCTGACCCTGCTGGTGCGGGAGTCGGCCCAGAACAGCTGGGACGCCCGGATCGGGGACGGGCCGGTCGACTTCAGGATCGAACTGCGGACGCTCGGCCCGGCCGAGGCGCCGGCGTGGCGCGCGTTGCTCGAACGCGACGCGCCGACGCCCGCTCATCTCCCGCTGCGGGCGTCCCTCCACCGTTCGGCACCGAGGATGCTCATGGTCACGGATCTCGGCACCAAGGGCCTCGGCGGCCCGACCCGGGCCGACGAGGTGTCGGAGGAGGCCTCGGACTTCGTCGCGTTCGTGAGGAACGTCGGCGACTCCCAGGACGCGGAGGGCCGGGGCGGTACGTACGGCGCGGGCCGGGTGGTCTTCCACCTCGCGTCCGCCGCACACACCGTGCTCGTTCACACCCGCTGTCGGATCGGGAAGCGGATCGAGACCCGCCTCATCGGGTGGGCGCTGCACGAGCGGTACACCACGGAGACCGTTCTCGGTCCCCGATCCTTCACCGGGCGCCACTACTGGGGCGAGGTTCGGGACCGAGGAGACCAGACAGGCGTGTCGTACGTCGAGCCGCTGACCGGGGAAGCGGCCGACACCGTAGCCCGGGAACTCGGCCTGCACCCGTTCCCCGATGACGCGACCGGGACGACGGTCGCGATCGTCGACCCCGATTTCGGAAGCCGCACCGCGGCCGAGGCGATGCGGTGGATCGCCGATGCCATGGTCTGGAACCTGTGGCCCAAGATGCTTCCCGGTGCCGACGGCAAGCCGCCGCTTCGTCTCTCCGTGGTGCACGACGGCACCACGGTGCCGGTGTCCGATCCGGCCGCGGTCCCGCACCTGGGGCCCTTCGTGCACGCGTTCCGCTCGATGGACAGGACGATCGAGCACCGAAGCCTCGGCCGGGTCCTGGGCACCTTCGGACTCAAGCCGTTGATCTCACCGTTCGGTGAGCCGCCTGAACCGGCGAGGGAGGCCGGCATCGTCGGGCGGGTGCACCACGCATGTCTGATGCGGCCCGTCGATCTGGTCGTGAAGTACCTCGAAGGGCCCGCGCCCACGGACGAGGCGATGGGGTACGCGGCGGTCTTCCGAGCGGACTCCGCAATGGACCGCGTCTTCGCGGCCAGCGAGCCGGCCACCCACGACGACTGGCTGGTCGAGAAGCTGAGCGGGGACGAGTACCGTCTGGCCGGATGGGCCATGCGCGAGATCAAGCGCGAAATGAAGGACGCGGCCGCCCCGCGAGCGCAGGGCGTGGAGTCCGGCGACGGCGTCTCGCTCGCCCGCATGAGCCGGTTGATGTCGGGCCTCATGGTCGGCGCCGCAGGACAAGGGGGCGCGGCCGTGTTCGGCTCGCCCGATGGGATTCGCCAGCCGGGGGAGCGGTCCGGTACGGCGCCGGCCGGCTCGATGGCGAAAGGCCCATCGGACACGACGGTGAATCGGTCCGGTAGGCGTGGTGCCCGGGTCCGGCACCTGGACGACCCGTTCCCTGACATCTTCGAAGGGCGTCCGGTGGTGGTCCAGCGTTTCCAGCTGCCGGACTCCGGACCGTATGAGGTGAAGGCGGTTCTCGGCGTCACCCTGGGGGGAGGCGGCCGGGAGGACTCGCCACCGGAGGGTGCGGCGGTACCCGAGGTGATGGGCTGGACGTCCGACGCGGGTGACTTCGCGACCACGAGAACCCTGCAAGCGGAAGGCGGGGACGGGAAGGTCTGGTCCCTCCTGGTCAGGCCGGCGCCCGACACCGTGACGCAGGTGACACTCGAAGCCGGGTTCAGGGAGGTGTCCGCATGAGCCGTCAGGTGTTCCCCTACCGGCGGCCGCAGAACGGCGAGGTGTCCGCGGACGACTGGTCGGTCCGCTTGGACGGGGAGGGACGCGGGCCGCTCCCGTCGTTCATCCCGGACTGGGACTACCAGTACGACCTCCGCCTCGAACGCGAGGTGCGCATCGACGTCGACGCGGTTCGCCGGTCCACCGGACTCCCCGTCGAGGCGGAGCTGACGTTGGTGGCCGTCTGGAGTTCCTCCGGCTCCGGGCTGAGAGTGCGGGCACATCGCGTCACGCTGCCGGCCGTGGGGACGACGGTGGTACCCGTCTCCTTCACCGTGTACGGCCGGGAGAGCGGTGGGGTGCTGGTGTTGGACACCCAACTCGTCCTGACTTCGCGGGTGAACACGACGTCCCTCTGGACCGCCGGCCGCGCCGGGTCGATCCTCTGGCGGGACGAGGCCCAGGTCAGGTTGCAGGGGGACGACTCCCAGTTCCCCATGTCGGTGGTCGACTTCAAGCATGCGGGTTATCCGGAGGACGCCCCGTGGCTGCTGTCGATCGGGCCGGACCCCAGGGCGGCCGCCATGGGCGCGATGGTCCTGCTGGTCAACAGCGGGACGCCGTCGGTGCTCGAAGCCATGAGGAGGGCCGATCAGCCGACACCGGCCGACCGCCCTGTCCACTCGGCATTGAGGGCGGATGTGGTCCGTCTTCTTGTCGAGCACGCGGTCCGGAACCCGGAGCTCCGTGAGGACTGGCGATACGAACCGGACACGCTCGGGCACCTGTTGCTCGGGATCGTCCACACCTATTTCCCCGACACCTCCTTGGAGGGCCTCCGCAAGGTGTATGAGAACGACCCCTCCCTGTTCTCCGCACGCGTCCAGAGCGCCGTCCGGCTTTTCGCGAAGGAGTCCTGATGGCCTTCCTGATGCCGCAGCTGCTGCCAGCCGCCGTCGACGGGTTGTGCGTGGAACTCAAGGACCGGACGGTCGAAGAGCTCCGGACCCGCGCCGCCGTGTCCCACCCCGCCATGTACTACGCCGCGACCGGAGGACGGCGCCTCCCCGCGGACCGGCTGGCGGCACTGCGGGAGGCGGTCGTCGCCGTGGCCGCCGAGAACGGTTTCCCGGCGCAGTCCGACAGGCCGCCGGCCCGGCGGGCGGCGGCGCGCTTCGACACGGAGGTGGCGCGACTTCTCTACAAGGACGCGGGGATCATCCCCGCCGAGGCCCTGTCCCCGCAGCTGTGGGCGTTCCTCTCCCTTGTCGTGATGCCGGACGTGGCCGCGTGGCGTTTCCCCGGGTTCAACCCGAGACGCGTCACCGGCCGCGACATCACCCGTCACGTTTTTGGGCGCCTCTGGTGGCGGGCCCATCTGGTGGGTGGCGAGCGGCTCGACCCGGACGACCTCTACGACGCGCTCTCGGTGCTCGGGGAGGAGGCCTTCGACCAGGTCTTCGCCCGGCGGACATCTATCGGCGCCAGCTCGCACCTCGTCTGCGGGATCCTTCGGGTGTGGCAGGAGTTCGACATCCCGGACGAGGAGGTCGCCGATCGACAGGTCTTCCGAGACTTTCTGAAGCGCATCCTGCGACTGCGCGCGTTCGTTTCCTTCGACGCCCTCGACGAGAAGGAGCTCGACGAGGAGCTGCGAACCCTCGTCCAGGAGTCGCTGGCGACGGTCACGGGCCGGGACATGGGGCGTGAGCCGGAGCCTCCGGTCCCGATTCCGGCCCAGCGTCCGTCGCTGGACGCGGTGCGCGCGATCGAGGGCCCCGACACGGGCGGGGCGGGACCTACGGGTTCGGCCGTGGGCGGCACCGTGGCGGAGGACGCCCCGTTGACGGTGATCGATCTCTGTGCCGGAGCCGGAGGCATGGCGCTCGGGCTGGAACGGGCCGGGTTCGAGATCGCCGCGGCGGTCGAGATCGACGCGGACAGCTGTGACACGCTCAGGACCAATCGACCGGGCTGGCAGGTGTTGACAGGCGATCTCCAACACCTTGGACCGGAACACTCCGTTTTCCGCGGCAACGTCGATGTCATGGTGTGCGGGTTGCCCCGCTCCCCGTACACGTCGGCCGGTCGACAGCAGGCGACCAGCGACCCCCGCGACGTGCTCGTGGGTGCGTTGGCCGTGGCCGTAGCCGTCCGCCCGCGCATTCTGGTGTTGGAGAACATCCCCGACTTCGTGGAGAAGCCCAAGTTCGAGGAGGCCCGGGCCAAGGTTCTCGCCGCTGCGGAGGAGCTCGGCTACGTGGTCGAGAAGGGTGAGCTCCAGGCGGTGGACTTCGGCGTGCCACAGCTCAGGGGGCACGGCTTCGCGGTGGCCATGAGTGCAAACGACATGGCGCGCTTCACCTGGCCCGCCCCGCTTCCCGGTCATCGGCCCACGCTGGGCGAAACACTGCTGCCGTCCATGGCCGCCGGTGGGTGGCCCCACGCCGCGGAGTGGGCCGCCGGGGCGAATGTTCCCGCGCCGCTGATCGTGGGGGGCGCGACGGGGCGCGGGGGCGCCGATCTCGGCCCGTCGCGGTCCAAGGCCATGTGGGCCCGTTTGGGCGTGTACGGGGGGAGTCTGGGGGACGAGCCACCCGCCGCCGACTTCGTTCTGGATCGGGAGGCCCCTCCGCGCGGTGGACTGCTGCGACTTACCCTGGAGCAGGTGGCACTCCTGCAAGGGCTTCCGGCCAGCTGGAAGGTTCAGGGCGGGAAGACGTCCGTCTACCGGCAGATCAGCCAGGCGGTTCCGCCGGTGGTGGCCGAGGCGTTGGGCCGCAGCCTGCTCGCGGTACTCGGACCGCGAGCGTGACCGTCCCAGCAGACGCGGGAACACCCGTACGGCGGGCCGACCGCCTTGATCGCAAAGTAGAATCCGACACCATGCCCATCTGTGACTCTGACCTCGCCGACCACGACGGCTCCGCCCGTGAGCTCACGGTGGTGGATCTTTTCGCAGGTGCGGGAGGGTTCACCGCAGGACTCACGAAGAGCTACCGGCCGGAAGGCGCGGAGCACAGCCCGTTCCGCAGCATTGCGGCGGTCGAGCACGATCCCGCGGCCGCGGCGACCTACGCGGCGAACTTCGGTGGGCACGTCGACAACGTCGACATCACCGGTTGGTTGCCTCCCCAGGAGGTACTGAGCGCCGACGTGATCGTGGGGGGTCCGCCCTGCCAGGGTTTCTCGGGCCTGGGAAAGGAGGACCCGGACGATCCGCGCAACCTTCTGTGGAAGGAGTACGTGCGCGTTGTCGGGCTGGTCCGACCGAAGATCTTCATCATCGAGAACGTCGACCGCTTCATGCGCTCGCCCCAGTTCGCCGACCTGCAGAGGGCGCTCGACGACGATCGGCTGGGGGACTACGAGATCGTCCCCGCCGTGCTCAACGCGGCCGACTACGGGGTGCCCCAGGCGCGCCGCCGGACCATCGTGATCGGCACCCGCAAGGACGTGATCCGACGACACCCCGGCAAGCGGCCTCTGAGCCATCCGCCGGCCACCCACGTCCGGGAGCCGGACCTCACGGGCCGCCCGCTCTGGCGCACGGTTCAGGAAGCCGTTTTCGACCACGTCGCCAAGACCGTGGACGGGATCGACCTGCCCGATCGAGCGGCGGCGGACGGCGGTGTGCCGGGGCCGTACCGGACCACCGAACTGCACATCGGCCGGGAACCGCGCCCGCTCTCGATCGCGCGGTACGCCGCTATTCCGGCCGGAGGCAACCGTAAGAACCTGCGGAACAAGACCGCCGTCATCGACGGAGAGGAGATCCCGCTCTCGACGGAGAGCTGGGACCGGCACAACAACGGTTCGGGCGATGTGATGGGACGGCTGCACGCCGACCGGCCCTCGGTGACCATCCGCACCGAGTTCTACAAGCCGGAGAAGGGGCGCTACCTGCACCCGGTGGCGGACCGACCGATCACCCACTACGAGGCGGCGTTGATCCAGGGCTTCCCCAGGGATTTCGTCTGGCACGGTTCCAAGATTCAGATCGCCCGTCAGATCGGCAACGCCGTGCCGGTCGGGCTCGGATCGGCGATCGGCAAGGCGATCGACGAGTACCTGCGGAAGCTCGGGCCGGAGGAGGCCTGATCCGCAGCGTCATCCTGCCCGGCCGTCGGCCCCGAGAGGCGTTCGCTCTCCGCTGACCGGCGCTGGGACGACCTTGGGAGTCGGAACCGGGCGTACAGACCGACTCCTACGTCCTTGAGCGGCCAAAGGCCCCTCGGCCGGTGCGGGAAGCGGCGGTCGGGGGCCTTCGCGCATCGCGGGCCCTCCTGTTGCGGCCAGGCGGGACACGGCTGGAGGGTGGACCGTCGGGAGGACCCGGCGTACAGGCCGACTCTTCCGCCCCCTTTCCCGCCCGCCGGTCAGGCGGGGCGGGCGCCGACCGCGTCGCGGATCTGGTCGCCGAGGCCGCCGTTGACGCGGGCGCAGTTGGCGCAGCAGAAGAACATGCCGGCGACTTCGACGCCGTGGCCGACGATGCGGACGTCGCACTGCTCGCAGCGTGGGGCGAGTTTCTCCATCGCGCACTCGAAGCTGTCGAAGGTGTAGGTGTCGCCGGTGACCGTCCTGATCTCGAAGGCCAGCCAGTAGTCGTTGCCGCAGGTGACGCAGATGGCCATGGCGGCCGTCTCCTTCCGGTGGGGCCGACCCCGGTGGGGCGGCTCGTCTCCCAGTGTCGAAGGCCCGGTCGGCGGCGGCCACCCGGAGGGGGCGGGCGGGGGCTCAGGCGGAGCCGGCGGCGAGGTCCTCCAGGGCGCGGACGGCGCGGTCGGCGTCGGCGGCGGCGACGAACAGGTGGTCGTGGTGGAAGCCGGCCACCACGTTGCAGCTGATGCCCTCCTCGGCGAGCCGGCCGGACACGGCGGCGGTCAGTCCGACGGCCTCCAGCGCCGAGTGGATCCGCAGGGTGATCCAGGCCGCCACGTACTCGTAGCGCAGCCCGAGCGCGTCCGCCTCCTCCTGGGCGATCACCATCGTCACCCCCTCGGGTTCGGCGACGGTCACCACCGGCCGCATGCCGGCGGGCACCCGGGCGGGGAGCGTGCAGTAGACGTACCGCCCGGGGTTGAGCTGCGGGCTCATGCCGCGCAGCAGCGTCGCGAGGTCTCGTTCTGCGGCCATGCCCGCCACCGTAGCGGCTGGGCGGGGGCTGCGCGGTGCTCCGTGGGCGTGTCGGAATCCGTTGACGAGCGACAGTCACCGATATATCGTCGAACTATCGAGACAGTGACTCGACTGCCTCGTTGAACCTCAGAGATTCGAGGAGGTGGGCGCGATGCGCTCAGAACGTCAAGGAAGGCGATTCCGCTGGGAGGGCCCGCGCGGCGGTGACAGTGGCGGCCCCGGTGGCCTCGGCGGCGGCGGTCGGCGCCGCGGGCCGGGCCCGGGGCCGGAGTTCCGGGGGATGCCCGGGGAGGGCTTCGAGGGCCGGGAGGCGTTCGGCGGGTTCGGCCCGCCGTTCGGTGGCGGCGGTCCCGGCCGGCCGATGGGCGGCCCGTACGGGCACGGCTTCGGCGGGCACGGCGGCCGGCGCGGTGGTCCGCACGGGCGGCGCGGCGGGCGGGCCCGGCGCGGTGACGTCCGGGCCTCGCTGCTGGCGCTGCTCAAGGAGCGGCCGATGCACGGCTACGAGATGATCGCCGAGATCGCCGAGCGGACCGGCGGGGCCTGGCGGCCCAGCCCGGGGTCGATCTACCCCAACCTCCAGCTGCTGGAGGAGGAGGGCCTGATCACCGCGGAGGAGGTCGGCGGCAAGCGGCTGGTCTCGCTCACCGAGGCGGGCCGGGCCGAGGCCGACGCCGGGCCGGCCGAGCCGTGGGCGGAGGCCGGCCGGGAGGTCGACTGGGAGGCCGTCCAGGAGGTCGGCCAGGCGCTCGCCGCCGTCGACCAGGCGATCCGCCAGGTCATGGCCACGGGCACCGAGGCGCAGCGCGCCAAGGGCCTGACGGTGCTGACCGAGGCCCGCAAGAAGCTGTACCTCATCCTCGCCGAGGATGACTGACCGACCGGGGGGAGCGGGGCGGGCGGTGCTGCTGCCCGGGTGGCCCGAGCGGTCCGGGCGGCCGGGGGGAGGGCCTCACGGCCGGACCGTGAACAGGGCCACGCACACCAGCAGCAGCACCGCCCAGCCGAACCAGAGCCAGGGGTTCGGCTCGATGACCACGCTGTAGAGGCACACCGCCAGGAGCAGCACCCCGGTGACGCCGGCGACCTCCCGGTTGTGGTGCCGGACCGCCCGGGAGCGGTCCCGCGGGTGCCGTACCGTCCTCGCCATGCCGACCTCCGGGGGAGACTGCGGCCGACCTCCGGGGGGCCGCGGAGGGAGGGGGCGGCCGTCAGCCGGAGGCCGCCTCGTCGTACTCGTAGCGCCAGAACCAGCTCAGGCCCCGAACCTGCTTGCTCCGGACGTACACCAGTGTGCGCGCGGGAGTCCCGCCGTGCGCGGGGACCGGGACCTTGTACTTCTTGGGCACGCCGAGCATCGGCCCCAGCGGGATGGGGAGGATCTTCCCGTCCAGGGGGCCGCCGACGAATGCGGTGTCCGCGCTCTTCATCCCTCCAGGGTCTCACCTCCGCGGACGAGCCCGGGGCGCACCCGTGGGCCGCACCCGCGGCCGTCGCCGGGAGTGTGACCGGAGAGGCACCGCCCCCGGTCATCCGGAGGCCCTCCGCACCCTTATCCTTCCTGTTACGCCCTCGGGGTCCACCCGGGTCAGCGGGCCCGTACGGGCCGGGCGAGGCGCGAATCCGCGCGCCCTCCGGCCGATTTGGCGCGGACAGCGTGCTGCCGCGACTGCGTACCGTGACCCGGGCGTCGGCCGTCCGGTGACCCCGGGCCGCGGCCGGCAGGGCGCCGACGTCAGGGCCGAGCACCCCGGGAAGCAGACGGGGGCGCCGTGCGTTGCGTCGGAGTGGTACGTCGAACGCTGTGTCGCACCAGGCACGGCAGTTGCGCGGAAGGGGCCCGATGGAAGCCGGCAGCAGGTGGACGACCTGGTGGCAGAAGCGTGATCGTCAGCGGGCGGGGGGCCCGGACGGGCCGGCCGCCGACCTCGATCAGCTGCTCGGCGCGGCCCGCGCCGGATTCCCGCTCGCGCCCGCCGCCCACCCGGCCGGCTACCGGTGCTCCTGTGACCGGGTGGCCTGTCCGGCCCCGGCGCAGCACCCGGTCTCCTTCGCCTGGCAGACCCAGGCCACCACCGACCCGGAGCAGCTCTCCCGCTGGCTCTCCCGTGATCCGGAGGCGAACTTCATCACCGCCACCGGCCGGGTGCACGACGTGCTGGACGTCCCGGCGGAGGCCGGACGGCTGGCGCTGGAGCGGCTGACGGCGCTGGGCGTCGAGGGCCCCGTCGCCGCCGTCGGCGAGGACCGCTACCTCTTCTTCACCGCCACCCGCGGCACCCCGCAGGACGAGGACGAGTGGTGGCCGAGCGCGCTCGACTCCACCCCGGACACCATGTCCGAGCACCCCGGCCTGCGCTGGCACTGCCGCGGCTCGTACACCCTGCTGCCGCCGGCCGCGCTGCCGGACGGCTCCCACGTGCGGTGGCTGCGCGGGCCCGAGCAGCCGCTGCCGGACCCGCTGCGCGTCCTGGACGTGCTCACCGACGCCTGCACCGAGGTGGGCGCCGTCGCCGAGGAGCAGTGGCTGATCGGCTAGGGCGCCCACCGGGCCGGGTGGGTCACGGCAGGGTGAGGACCTCCGCGCCGGTCGGCGTGACCACCAGGGTGTGCTCGAACTGGGCGGTGCGCTTGCGGTCCTTGGTGACGACCGTCCAGCCGTCCGGCCAGATCTCGTAGTCGTAGGTGCCCAGGGTCAGCATCGGCTCGATGGTGAAGGTCATGCCCGGCTTGATCACCTCGGTGGCCCGCTCGCTGTCGTAGTGCGGGATGATCAGGCCGGAGTGGAACGACGTGTTGATGCCGTGTCCGGTGAAGTCCCGCACCACGCCGTAGCCGAAGCGCTTGGCGTAGGACTCGATGACCCGCCCGATGACGTTGATCTGACGACCCGGCTTGACCGCCTTGATCGCCCGGTCGAGGGATTCCCGGGTGCGCTCGACCAGCAGCCGGGACTCCTCGTCCACGTCGCCGACCAGGTAGGTGGCGTTGAGGTCGCCGTGCACCCCGTGGATGTAGGCGGTGGCGTCGATGTTGACGATGTCGCCGTCCTGGAGCACGGTCGAGTCCGGGATGCCGTGGCAGATCACCTCGTTGATCGAGGTGCAGACGGACTTGGGGAAGCCCCGGTAGCCGAGGTCGGACGGGTAGGCGCCGTGGTCGCACATGTAGGCGTGGGCGACGGCGTCCAGCGCGTCGGTGGTGACGCCGGGGGCGATCAGCTTGGCCGCCTCCGCCATCGCCCGGGCGGCGATCCCGCTCGCGATCCGCATCTTCTCGATCGTCTCGGCGGTCTGCACCTCGGGCCCGGTGTACGGCGTCGGCGCGGGCTTGCCGACGTACTCGGGGCGCGCGATGTGCGCCGGGACCTTGCGGGTGGGGGACTGGATGCCGGGTACGAGAGCCATGCCGCGAGTCTAGTCGTCGGGCTCCGCGGCCCCGGGTGGTGTGCGGCCGACCCCGGGTGGTGTGCGGCCGGGCCCGGGGCGGGGAATGATCGGTACCGACCCATCCTTCTGGCCTTCTGAACGGGAGAGCGTCATGCCCCTCGGATTCAACCGCAAGCCGACCGGCAAACCCGGCGAGTGGTTCTACTGCATCAAGCACAACAAGGTCGAAGAGGGCCCGGAGTGCCCGGCGAAGGACCGCCTGGGCCCGTACGGCAGCCCCGAGGAGGCCGCCCAGGCGCTGCGGATCGCGGACGAGCGCAACCGCGAGTGGCGGAACGACCCGCGCTGGAGCGACCGGCCCAAGGACGACGCCGAGTAACCACGGCGGGACCCCGATCCCGACCCCGGTCAGGCGGTCGGCGCGGCCTCCCGTGCGGCGCGCTCGTGCTCGGCGCGCACGGCCGCGGCGTTCGGGTCGGTGCGGTCGTCGTAGGCGAGCAGCTTCGGGAGGGCGGCGGCGACCGCGAGCACGGCGACGACGCAGGCGGCACCGCCCGCCCAGACGGCGGCGCGCACGCCGACCAGCCCGGCCATGGTGCCGGCCCGGACCTGGCCGAGCTGCGGGCCGACGGAGTAGCTGAGCAGTTCCACGCCGGCCATCCGGCCGCGCAGCTCGTCGGGGATGGACTGGTTCCACATGGTCGAGCGGGCGAGCCCGCTGATCTCGTCGGCGCCGCCGGCCAGCGCCAGGCCGAGCAGCACCAGCCCGATGTGCGCGGTGAGCCCGGCGAGCGCCATCGCCGCGCCCCAGCCGACGGCGGCGACCACCAGCAGCCGCCCGTGCCGGTGGACGCGGGAGGTCCAGCCGCTGGTCGCGCCGACCAGCAGGGCGCCGAGGGCGGAGGCCGCGTACATCGGGCCGAGCGCCCAGTCCGCCCCCAACTCCGAGGCCAGGAACGGGAAGACGGCCACCGGGTAGGCGAACAGCATGGCGCAGACGTCGATCGCGTAGGTGCCGAGCAGGTCCTTGCGGCTCCACGCGTAGCGGACCCCGGTGAGCACCGCCCGGACGGACGGCCGTTCGGCGCCGGTGGGCGGCGGCACCGCCTTGATCCGGACGAGCAGCAGCAGCGAGAGGGCGAAGGAGAGGACGTCCAGCGCGTACGCGGTCTGCACCCCGGCGAAGGCCACCACGACACCGGCCAGCGCCGGGCCGGCCACCGAAGCGGCGTTGTGGTACAGCGACCTGAGGGCGAACGCCGCGGTCAGGTGCTGGTGCGGGACGAGCCGGGGGAGGAGCGAGTCCAGCGCCGGGCGCTGGATGCCGTCGGCGGCCGCGACCAGCGCGGCGACCAGGTAGATCGGCCAGAGCAGCGGGTGCGGCAGCAGGGCGTTGACCAGCAGCAGCCCGGCCAGCAGGCCGAGCGCGACCTCCGCCCGCAGCACCAGCTTCCGGCGGTCCAGGGCGTCGGCGAGGGCGCCGCCCCACAGGCCGAAGACGATCAGCGGCACCAGTTCGACGGCGCCGATCAGGCCGACCGCGAAGGAGGACCCGGTGAGTTCCTTGATCTGCATCGGCACGGCGACGAGGGTCAGGAAGCCGCCGAAACTGGTGACGCAGCCGGAGGTCCACAGGTAGCGGAAGTCGCGCGAGGCGCGCCAGGGCGACAGGTCGGGCGTCAGCGAGCGCAGCAGCCTCCGGGCGCGCCCGGGCACGGGGGGATGCGGGGGTTCGTCGACGTTCACGAACCGTCATCCTCGGGTGGCGGCCACCGCTTCCGCAAAGGGTTTTCGACCGGGGCGTGAACTTTTCGGCCGGGTGGTGAACAGGGTCACCAGCGGGTGATCGCGGGCCCCGAGGCCAGCCGCCCGGCGAGGTCGGCGAGCCGGTCCCGGACGGAGCGGCGGCCGGTCCGCTGCCCGGCGGCGACGCTGACCAGGTGCTGGGCGAGGTCGAACGGCCCCTCGGCGGCGGTGCCGACGGTCAGCCGCTCGTGCGCGAGCCGGCGGAGTTCGTCGAGGCCGTGGGGTTCGCCACGGCCACTGGAACCACCGGTCCCGCCGGACGCACCGGTCCCGTCGGGTGCGGCGAGCCCGTCCGGCCCGTCCGACTCGTCGGCGTCAGCGGAGCCCCCGTCCAGCGCGAGCACGGTCGCGCCGCGCCGCCGGGCGTCGTGCACCCGCTCCAGCAGCGCGGCGCCGGCCGCCCGGGGGACCACCACCAGCACGGTGTCGCCGCGCCCGGCCTCGGTGAGCCGCCGCAGGTCGTGGGTCAGGTGGGCCGGGGCGTCGGCCGGCGGGCTGTGCCGCAGCAGGGTGGGCGCCAGCCGGGGGACGTCCGACCAGGCGGCCTCGTCGTCCAGGTGGGCGGCCAGGTGCCAGGGTTCGTACGCCTCGGTGCCGACCAGCAGCAGCCCGCTCGCGCTGCGCCGTTCCACGGAGCGGCGCAGCGCGCCGGCGAAGCCGCCGACCTCCTCCAGCCAGCCCGTTCCCGTCAGCCGTTCCCGGAGTGCCGAAACTCTCACCGCGTCCATGCGGGCCAGGATGTCCCGCCGGGCCGGGGATTTGGCAGGATCGGCCCATGACTTCCCTCGATTCAGCGACAAACCCGGCCCACGAGGTCCCGGACGTCTCCCAGCTGGTGGTCGGTGTCCTCGGTGGCACCGGCGACCAGGGGCGAGGACTCGCCCTGCGGCTGGCCAAGGCCGGCCAGCAGGTGATCATCGGCTCCCGCGACGCCGCCCGGGCCGAGGCCTCGGCGGCCGCGCTGGGCCTCGGCGTGCGCGGCGCCGACAACGCCACCGTCGCCCGGGAGAGCGACGTGGTGATCATCGCGGTCCCGTGGGACGGCCACGCCGCCACCCTGACCGCGCTGCGCGAGGAGCTCGCGGGCAAGATCGTCGTCGACTGCGTCAACCCGCTGGGCTTCGACAAGCAGGGCGCGTACGCGCTGAAGCCGGAGGAGGGCAGCGCCGCCGAGCAGGCCGCCGCGCTGCTGCCGGACTCCCGGGTCACCGCCGCGTTCCACCACCTCTCGGCGGTGCTGCTGCAGGACGAGTCGGTGGAGAGCATCGACACCGACGTCATGGTGCTCGGCGACGACCGGGAGGCCACCGACGTCGTCCGGGGCCTGGCCGCGCGCATCCCCGGGATGCGCGGCATCTTCGCGGGCCGGCTGCGCAACGCCCACCAGGTCGAGGCGCTGGTCGCCAACCTGATCTCGGTCAACCGCCGCTACAAGGCCCACGCGGGCCTGCGGATCACCGACGTCTGAGCGGATCCGGGCAGAGGCGTGTCGACCTCACCCCTGGACCCGGTCCGGAGGTGAGGTCGGCGACAATGGGTGGCGGCCGTGACCCGGCCGCCCGCACCCGTTCTAGGAGCCCTCCGCCATGCCTCGCACGTCCCGCTTCGCCCTGGCCGCCGTCGTCCTCGCGCTCGTGGCCCTGGTGGTCTCGCTGGTCCAGGGCTTCTGGCTGGGCCTGATCTGGCTGCCGCTGGCCGGCGTGGCCAGCAACGTGCTGTGGATGGACCGCCGCCGGGCCAGGATCGCCGCCGCGACCGCGGCCGCCGCCGAGTAGCGCCGGCCGCCGAGCAGGGCTAGTTCTTCCAGAAGCTGAACAGGTACCGGCCGAGCGTCGCGTAGTCCTGGTCCACGCCGAACAGGTTCATCAGGCCGTGGACGATCCCGAAGAAGAACTCGTTCACCTGGGGCTGCCACAGCAGCGCGAACACCGCGAGCATCCCGTACGGCGCGAACGGCTCGATCGCGCGCCGGGTCTGGTACGACAGCCAGGGCTCGACGATGCCGTAGCCGTCCAGCCCGGGCACCGGCAGCAGGTTCAGCACCGCCGCGCTCAGCTGGAGGAAGCCGAGGAAGCCCAGCGCGCCGGAGAACGGCGAGATGATCAGCTCGTGGCCCTCCCAGAACGCGTGCACGGTCGGGTCGTCCAGCCAGCCCGCGCCGATCGGGACCAGCAGCGCCGCCGCGATGAGCAGGTTGACCAGCGGGCCGGCCGCCGAGATCAGGCTGTGCTTGAGCCGGCCCTGGATGCGGTGCCGCTCGATCCAGACCGAGCCGCCGGGCAGGCCGATGCCGCCGAGGATCACGAAGACGATCGGCAGCACGAAGCTGAGCAGCACGTTGGCGTACTTCAGCGGGTTGAGCGTGAGGTAGCCCTTGGCGCCGACGGAGATGTCGCCGCCGTGCAGCGCGGTGCGCGCGTGGGCGTACTCGTGCAGGCAGAGCGAGACCATCCAGCCCGCGACCACGAACAGGAACACCCCGAACGAGGCGTTGCCGTAGCCCTGGTACACCGCCCAGCCGGAGGTGCCGAGGACGGCCAGGAGCACCCAGAACACCGGGCTGATCCGGCGGTCCTCGCTGCGGGAGCGCGGCGTGGCGGCGAAGGTCATGGTGTGGGTGCTCCGTGGGCAGAGGGAACGGGAAGGACCGGCAGGGACCGATCATGCCGGGCGGGCCGGTGGCCGGACAAGCCGCCTCCGGTGAACGTCCGAGGGCCCGGGGTCGGTTCCGCCGGGGCGCCGGGCCCTGCACAATTGTGCGGCCCTTCCCCCGCCGATCGACCAGAATGGTCCGGTGCACTACGGCATCCTCGGAACCACGACGGCCCACCACGACGACGGCACCCCGGTACCGATCGGCGGCGCCCGGCTACGGGCCCTGCTCGCGGCCCTGGCCCTCCGGCAGGGCCGGCCGGTGCCGGCCGACCTGCTGGTGGACGAGGTGTGGGAGGCCGAGCCGCCCCAGGACTCCTCCGCCGCGCTCCAGACCCTGGTCGGCCGGCTGCGCCGCACCATCGGCCGGGACGAGGTCGGCTCCGGCCCGGCCGGGTACTGGCTGACCGGTCCGGCCACCGACCTCGCCGACTTCCAGCGGCTGACCGGCGAGGGCCGCCGCGCCCTGGACACCGGGGACCACGCGCTCGCCGCCGAGCGGCTGGGCGCCGCCCTGGCGCTGTGGCGCGGCCCCGCGCTGGCCGACCTGCCGGACCGCACCGGCCCGGCCGTCCGGCTGGAGGCCCAGCGCGAGGAGGCCCGCCGCCACCGGATCACCGCCGACCTCGGCCTCGGCCGCGCGGCCGACCTGGTCGCCGAGCTGGCCGAGCTGTGCGAACGGCAGCCGCTGGACGAGTCGTTGCAGCTGCTGATGATCCGGGCGCTGCACGAGAGCGGACGGACGGCCGAGGCGCTGCGCCACTACGAGCGGACCAGGCGGGCCCTGGCCGAGGAGCTCGGCGCCGACCCGGGTCGCGGACTCCAGTCCCTGTACGCCGAGTTGCTCGCCCCGGAGACGCCGGAGCCGCTCCACGCCGCGCCCGCGCCCGCACCCGCCGCCGCCGCTCCCCAACTCCCGCGCGCCGTCGGCAACCTGCGCGGCCGACTGACCAGCTTCGTCGGCCGCGAGGACGATCTCGCCGCGCTGCGCGGGATGCTGACGGACCGTCGGCTGGTGACGCTGACCGGCCCCGGCGGCTCCGGCAAGACCAGCCTCTCGACCGAGGCCGGGCGCGCCGAACAGGCCGCCGGGGGCTGGCCGGGCGGCGTCTGGGTGGCCGAACTCGCCCCGCTGGAGAGCCCGGACGCGGTGCCCGCCGCCGTGGTCTCGGCGCTCGGCCTGCGCGAGATCGTGCTGCACAGCACCAGCATGGTCGCCGAGGTGATCGAGAAGCGGGCCGAGGACCCGGTGCGCCGGCTGGTCGAGCACTGCGGCCACCGCCGGATGCTGCTCGTCCTGGACAACTGCGAGCACCTGATCCAGGCCGCCGCCGACCTCGCCGACGTCCTGCTCGCCGAGTGCCCCGGGCTGACGGTGCTCGCCACCAGCCGCGAGCCGCTGGGCGTGCCCGGGGAGACGGTGCTGCCGGTCGAGCCGCTGCCCGACCCGGTCGCGCTGCGGCTGTTCGTCGAGCGCGCCGCCGCCGCCCGTCCCGGCTTCGACCCGCAGGGCGACCCGGAGGCCTGCGCCGAGATCTGCCGCCGGCTGGACGGGCTGCCGCTGGCCATCGAACTGGCCGCGGCCCGGCTGCGGGTGATGACGGCGCGCCAGATAGCCGACCGGCTGGACGGCCGGTTCGCGCTGCTCACCGCGGGCAGCCGCACCCTGCTGCCGCGCCAGCAGACGCTGCGCGCGGTGGTCGACTGGAGCTGGGACCTGCTGGGCAAGCGGGAGCGGGCGGTGCTGCGCCGGCTCTCGGTGTTCGCGGGCGGCTGGCAGCTGGAGGACGCCGAGGCGGTCTGCGCCGACGGCGTCGAGGTGGCCCCCGGCGAGGTCGCCGACCTGCTGCTGTCGCTGGTCGACAAGTCCCTGCTGGTGGCCGACCTGGACGGGGCCAGCCTGCCGCGCTACCGGATGCTGGAGACCATCCACGAGTACGCGACCGAGCGCCTCGCCGGGTCCGCCGCCGAGCGCGCCGCCACCGAGGCCCGCCACCTGGCGCACTTCCGCACCCTGCTCGCCGCCGCCGACGCGGAGATCCACGGCCCCCGGCAGCTGCACTGGCTGACGGTGCTGGAGCGCGAGCAGGACAACATCCGGACGGCGCTGCGCCGCGCGATCGACCTGCGGGACGAGGAGCAGGCGCTGCTCCTCGCCATCGGCATGAGCTGGTACTGGTCGCTGCGCGGCTACAGCATGGAGGCGCGCACCTGGTACACCGCGATCGCCGCGCTCGGCCCGGACCCGTTCGGCCCGGACGCCCCGCGGGCGGTGCCGCTGGAGCACGGCGTGCTGGCGTACGACCTGCCGCTGCCGACGGCGGTGGTCGAGGAGGCCCGCCGGCTGCTCGCGATGTTCCGGCTGATCGGGCTGTTCGAGGGCAACCTGGACGTCCTCGGGGACCCGGAGGCGATCGAGGTCGCCCAGCGGCTGATGGACGCCTACACCCCGGACCTGCCGCAGTCCTACCGCTTCCCGGCGCTGATGCGGGTGTTCGGCGCCTTCCTGGCCGGCCGCCTGGACATGATGAAGGACCTGATGGACGACGCCGTCCAGGGCTGCGAGCAGTACGGCGGGCCGAGCGACCTGGCGTTCATCCTGCAGGTCCGGGCCAGGATGATGAACGACTGGCCGAGCGGCGCCGAGCAGAGCATCGAGGACGGCGCCCGCTCGCTGGAGCTGTACGAGCAGTCGGGCGACCTCTGGGGGATCTCCCAGGCGCTGTCCGCGCACGGCGAGTCGCTGGCCAACCGGGGCGAGGCCGCGGCCGCCGCCGAGGCGTACGCGCGGGCGATCGAGCTGATCGAGGAGCTGGGGGCGCCGCAGGAGGTGCCGATCCTGCGGGTGAACCTGGGCACCGCCCTGCTGGAGCAGGACATGGAGCACGGCGAGCGGGTCGTCCGCGAGGCGCTGGCCTCCATCGACACCCCGGGCCTCAACCAGGCCACCACCGGGGCGCTGATGTTCGGCCACCTGACGCTCTGCGGCATCCACGCCCACCGCGGCGAGTTCGCGCAGGCGCTGGCCGAGCTGGACGAGCTGGACATAGTCCGGGTCGGCGGCTTCGCGCCGAGCCTGGTGACCGGGATGCTGATGAGCGCCCGCGGCTGGATCACCGCCCGGGCCGGGGACCCGGAGGCGGGGCTCGACCTGCTGCGCGCCGGCTGGCGGCAGCTGCGGGCGGTGACGGCCGCGAGCGGCTTCGCCGAGCACATGACGGTCATGGTGGTGCCCGCGGTGACGGCGGTGCTGGGCAGCTTCGCCCAGCGCGACGGGGACCTCGGGCGGGCCCGGGCGGCGGCCGTGCTGGCCGGCGCCCACGGCGGGCTGAACGGCCCGAAGGGCGGCTACCTGGACCGGGTCGAGCGGGCGCGTTCGGAGGCGGCCCTGCGGGAGTCGCTGGGGGACGCGGGGTACGAGGAGGCCCGGGCCGGCGGGGTCGGGATGACCCAGGAGCAGGTCTTCGAGCTGCTGGAGGGGCTGCTCGGCTAGCCACGGCGCGGTCGGGCCCGGGCGGTCGGATCCCGTACAGCCGGTGCCCGTACGGCCGGTGCCCGTCCCCTGGTCACCGGCCGCACGGGCCCGTACGGCGGCCGGCGCCTGTCCGGGGCGGCCGGCCGTCCTGCCCGGCGGCCTTCCCCGGCGAGGGCCGGGGGAGCCGACGGTGGTCATGGGGGTCAGGTCCGCTTGCGGAACCGGGCGACCGCCAGCGGGGCGAAGACGGCGGTCACGGCGGCCGACCAGATCAGCACGATCATCACCGGGTGGGCCACCGGACCCGTGCCGTTGAGCAGGGAGCGGGAGGCGTCGGCCAGCGCCGAGAGCGGGTTGACCTTGGTGAAGGACTGCAGCCAGCCCGGCATGGTGTCGGTCCGGGCGAAGATCGAGCTGCCGAACTGCATCGGCATCAGGACCAGCATGGCCACGCCCTGGACGGCCTGGGCGCTGCGCAGGGCCATGCCCAGCAGCATCGAGATCCAGACGATCGACATGCCGAACAGCAGGGCCAGGCCGATCGTGGCCAGCACCTCCAGCGGTCCGGTCTTCACCTCGAAGCCGATGCACATCGCGAAGCCGATCAGGATCGCGAAGGAGAGCAGCCCGCGGAGGGTCTCGGCGACGATCTTGGACAGCAGGACGGAGGCCCGGCCGATCGGCAGCGTGCGGAAGCGGTCCATCACGCCGCTCTGGAAGTCGCTGTTGAGGCCGGTGCCGACGGCCATCGCGAGGGTGAGGCCGGTCTGCCCGAGCAGGCCGGGGATCAGGTACTGCTTGTAGGTGTCCTGGTCGCCGGCCATCGCGCCGCCGAAGACGTAGACGAACAGCACGGTGAAGATGACGGGCATCAGCACGGCGTCGAACATCGACTCCGGGTCGGCCTTGATCCGCATCAGGTTGCGCCGGGTCAGCGCGCCGACGTGGCGCAGGGTGCCGGTCAGGCCGATCCGGGAGTCCTCCGCCGGGGGCCGGGTGTCCCGGGCCCGGGAGGGGGTGAGCGTGGCGGTGGTCATGCGACGGGCTCCTTGGCGAGGCTGGGGGCGGGCACGGCGGCGGACGCGGGCTTGCCGGTGATGGCGAGGAAGACCTCGTCCAGGCTGGGCACCTTGGTGTCGATGCCGGCGATGGCGAAGCCGCGGGTGCCGAGCACGCCGATCACCGCGGTCAGCTGCTCCTCGCCGGTGATCGGCACCGCGAGCAGCCCGGTGTCGGTGGAGACGGTGGCGTTGAGGACGCCGCTCTCGTGCAGGCAGCGGGCCATCTCGGGCAGCTCGGCCGGGTGGGCCGGGCGGACCTGGAGGGTCTGGCCGCCGACCTTGGCCTTGAGCTCGGAGACGGCGCCGTTGGCGATCACCCGGCCGCGGTCGATGACGGTCAGCTCGTTCGCGAGCTGCTCCGCCTCCTCCATGTACTGGGTGGTCAGCAGCACGGTGCTGCCCTCGGCGACCATCCGCTGCACCTCGTCCCAGACCTCGTTGCGGGTGCGCGGGTCCAGGCCGGTGGTGGGCTCGTCCAGGTAGAGCACCCGGGGGCGGCCCATCATGCTGGCGGCCAGGTCGAGGCGGCGGCGCATGCCGCCGGAGTAGGTCTTGGCGGTCCGCTTGGCGGCCTCGGTGAGCGAGAAGCGCTCCAGCAGCTCGGCGGCCCGGGCCCTGGCCTCCCGGCGCGGGAGGTCCAGCAGCCGGCCGATGAGGTAGAGGTTCTCGTACCCGGAGAGCAGCTCGTCCACGGAGGCGTACTGGCCGGTGAGGCCGATCGTGCGGCGCAGCTGCTTGGGCTGGCGCAGCACGTCGTAGCCGCCGACGTACGCGGTGCCGGCGTCCGGCTTGATCAGGGTGGAGAGGACGCGCACCAGGGTGGTCTTGCCCGCGCCGTTGGGGCCGAGCAGGGCGAGCACGGTGCCCTCCCGGACGGTCAGGTCGACCCCGTCGAGGGCCTTCGTCTCGCCGTAGTGCTTGACGATGCCCCGCACCTCCACGGCGTTCCCGGAAGTGGTTCCCCGGTCGTTCGGGGCTGTCGCGATTCGTGTCATGCCCCCAGGCTGTCCGCCCCGGCTGTCAGCTCCCTGTCGGCCGGGGCGGTGCGCTGTCGGTTCGCTGTCACGCCGCTGTCAGCGGCCGCGGAGGGGCCGGGAACGGCGGCGGCCCCGCTCCCGGCGGGGGAGCGGGGCCGCCGGCGGCGGTCCTTACGTGAAGCTGTGCTCGGCCGCGGGGAAGGCGCCGGTGCGGACGTCCTGGGCGTAGGCGCGGGCGGCGTCGCCGAGGACGGTGCGCAGGTCGGCGTACTGCTTGACGAACTTGGGCACCCGGCCGGCCGTCATGCCGGCCATGTCGGTCCAGACCAGCACCTGGGCGTCGGTGTCCGGGCCGCCGCCGATGCCGACGGTCGGGATCGCCAGCTGCTCGGTGACCTGGGCGGCCAGCTCGGCCGGGACGGCCTCCAGCACGACCGCGAAGGCGCCGGACTGCTGGACGGCCTTGGCGTCGCGGAGCAGCTGGTGGGCCGCCTCGTCGCCGCGGCCCTGGACCGGGTAGCCGCCGAGGGCGTGCACGGACTGCGGGGTGAGGCCGATGTGGGCCATCACCGGGACGCCGGCCTCGACCAGCAGCTCGATCGAGCGGGCGCTGCGCTCCCCGCCCTCCAGCTTGACCGCGCCGACCCCGGCCTCCTTCATCAGCCGGGCCGCGTTGTGCATGGCCTGGGCGGGGGACTCCTGGTAGGAGCCGAACGGCAGGTCGGCGACGATCATGGACCGCTTGGTGCCGCGGACGACGGCGGCGGAGAGCATCACCATCTGATCCATGGTCACCGGGACGGTGGTCTCGTAGCCGAGGTGGCAGTTGCCCGCCGAGTCGCCGACCAGCAGCACCGGGATGCCGGCCTCGTCGAACACGCCCGCGGTGAGGGCGTCGTAGGCGGTCAGCATCGACCACTTCTCGCCGCGCTGCTTGGCGGCGGCGAGGTCGCGGACGGTGACCCGGCGGTTGGTGACCCCGCCGTAGAGGGTGGTGGTCGACGCCTGGTTCTGGGCAGGCGAAGGCGTAGAAGCGTTCATCGAACGGACTCCTGAAGGGTTGTCGTCTCGTGGCGCCGTACGGCGTCCCCGGATCACCTCCATGCTTGCACGCCCCGGCTCCGGCGCAAAGAGGGGTGCGTTCGTCCCGGTGCGATCCACGCCACACCGGGCGCGATCCGCGCCGCACCGGGTGCGCGGGCGCCCCGCGCCGGGGTGCGCGGGAGGCCCCCGAATTTGCCTGCTCTTTACGAAACGGGTTCGTCTCGTATCGTATCGGCCGCTAGTCTGGTGCAGGGGGTTACGAGACGCATTCGGCTCGGAATTGCCCGCCAGTGCCACACCACCACGGACGGGAACACCCATGACCACCGCAGCCGCGCCACCCCGCGTGCCGGAAGCCATCCACCGTCGGCGCTGGGCGATCCTCGGCACCCTGCTGCTCGCCCTGCTCGTCGTCGTGCTCGACAACTCGATCCTCAACGTCGCGATGAAGACCATCGCGACCCCCGCGCCGGTCGGCCTCGGGGCCACCCAGAGCGACCTGGAATGGTCGATCAACTCCTACACCCTGGTCTTCGCCGGGCTGCTGTTCACCTCCGGCCTGCTCGGCGACCGGTTCGGCCGCAAGCGCGCGCTGCTGGCCGGCATGGTGGTCTTCGGGATCGCCTCGCTGCTGTCCGCGCTGGCCGCCTCGCCCGGTGAACTCATCGGCTACCGCGCCCTGATGGGCGTCGGCGGCGCGCTCGCGATGCCCGCCACACTGGCGATCATCATGAACGTCTTCGAGCGCTCCGAGCAGCCCAAGGCGATCGGGATCTGGGCCGGCGCGGTCGGCCTGGCCATCGCCATCGGCCCGATCACCGGCGGCCTGCTGATCGAGCACTTCTGGTGGGGCTCGGTCTTCCTGGTCAACGTCCCGATCGTGGTCGTCGCGGTGATAGCGATGGTGATCCTGGTCCCCGAGTCCAAGGACCCCAACCCGGGCCGGATGGACCCGATCGGCGTGCTGTTGTCGATCATCGGCCTGGTCGCGCTGATCTACGGCATCATCAAGGGCGGCGAGCTGGCCGACTTCACCGCGGCCGGGGCCTGGGTGCCGACCCTGGTCGGCGTCGTCGCGCTGGTCGCCTTCGTCTGGTACGAGCGCCGCACCGCGTTCCCCGCGCTGGACGTCACCTGGTTCCGCAACCGGGTGTTCAGCGCCTCCGTGGTGGTCGTCGGCGTGATCTTCTTCGCGCTGATGGGCGTCTCCTTCTTCGGCGTCTTCTACATCCAGAGCGTGCGCGGCTACAGCGCCCTCCAGGCCGGTGTGCTGATGCTGCCGCTGGCCGCCGCCCAGCTGGTGTTCGCGCCGCGGGCCCGGCTGGTGGTCGACCGCCTCGGCGTCGCCGCCACCGCCGCCGGCGGCATGCTGCTGGTCGCGCTCGGCTTCGTCGGCTACGTCGTGCTGACCGCCACCACCCCGATCTGGGTGCTGGTCCTGCTCGGCCTGGTGATGGGCGCCGGCATGGCGCACGTCATGCCGCCGGTCACCGTCGCGATCATGGCCTCGCTGCCCCGCGAGAAGGCCGGCGCCGGCTCGGCCGTCAACAACACCTTCCGCCAGGTCGGCGGCTCGCTCGGGGTCGCCGTGCTCGGCGCGGTGCTCTCCACCGTCTACCGCGACGGGATGGCCGACACCCTGACCCACCTGCCCGAGGGACTGCGCGACAAGGCCGGCGAGTCGCTGGAGGCCACCCTGGCCATCGCCGGCCGCATCCCCGGCGGCGAGGCGCTGATCGCCCCGGCGAACGACTCCTTCATCCACGCCATGCACGTGGTCGCCTCGCTCTCGGTGGGCGTCTCGGTGATCGGCGCCGTCGTCGCCTGGTTCCTGCTGCCGGGCCGCTCGGCCGCCCCCGCGGGACCGGCCGGGCCGGCCCCCGAGCAGCGCGGCCAGGAGCGGGAGTCCGCGGCCGCGGACGCCTGACCGGCGGCCGGCCGTACCGCGACTGAGTGACAATGGCCCTGTCACCCGGGTACGCCCGGGTGGCGGGGCCTCGGTCCCGGCAGGCCCCCTGCCGAGGGCCCACCGGAGGACACCCCACGGCGCCAGGGCGACCGGGGAGGACGAGGGAGAGACAGCGGGGATGAAGACGGACACGCCGACCGCCGGCACCGGGCAGCACTGCGCGGAGGTACGCCGTGGCCGGCCCCGCAGCGAGGCCGCCGAGCAGGCCATCTTCGGGGCCGTCGAGGACCTGATGGCCGGCGGCACCGCGCTGTCCGAGCTCACCATCGAGGGCATCGCCGCCGCCGCCGGCGTCGGCAAGGCCACCATCTACCGGCGCTGGCCCAACAAGGAGGCCCTGCTGGTCGACGTGGTCAGCCGACTGGAGGAGCCGCTGCCGGAGCCCACCGGCGCCGGCGCCCGGGCCGACCTGATCGCCCTGGTGGACCACGTCCGCCGGCGCGGCCTGGCCAAGCGCACCCGCTGGGTGCTCAAGGCCGCCCTCGGCCAGATGCAGACCCTGCCCGAGCTGTACACCGCCTACCGGGACCGGGTGATCAAGCCCCGCCGGGAGGTCGGGCTCGGCCTGATCCGCCGGGCCGTCGCCGAGGGCGTGATCCGCGACGACCTCGACCTGGAACTGCTCAACGACCTGCTGATGGGGCCGATCCTCTACCGCAGCATCCTGTGGGACGACTCCGACCTGGAGGACCCGGACCTGGCCCGCAAGCTGGTCGACTCCATGCTCGAAGGCCTCGCACCCCGCTGACCCGGCCGGACGGCGCCCCGGACGCGGCCGCGCCCGCCGGACCGGACGTGGCCTCGCTCACCAAACCGGGCCACGCCGGAACCCGCTCAGCGGGCCCGACGTCTGTCCCGGCATAGGCTGAGCCGGGTATCCGATCAAACCGGCACCGGTCCGGTCGTGCCCGCACCTTCGACGGTCCGGGTACCGGAACGGCGGCGGCACGAGCGAACGGGAGCCACTTCATGGCGCAGGCGGACAGGACCGAACGGATCGCGGCCCCAGGGGGCGGCGCCGACGGCCCGGCCCCCGCGTCGCGTCGAGGCGGCTTCCTCGGGCTGCGCCACTGGGGCCGGGACGCCCGCGGCAGCACCACCTGGCGGCGCGGCCTGGTGGTCGCCGCGCTGGCCGTGCTCACCGCCGCGCTGATCGCCCTGCACGCCGAGGTCCCCAACAGCGCCGGCAACCTCGGCAGCCTGCTGGAGACCTTCCTGCCCTGGCTGGGCCTGGCCGTCCCGGTGCTGCTGGTGCCCGCGCTGCTGCGCCGCTCCGCCACCGCGCTGATCGCCCTGCTGCTGCCCGTCGTGCTCTGGGCCAACCTGTTCGGCGGCCTGCTGAGCGACAAGAGCGGCGGCAAGGGCGACTGGACGGTGGTCAGCCACAACGTCGCCGCCGCCAACACCGACGTGCCGGGCACCGTCCGCACCCTGGTGGACTCCGGCGCCCAGATCGTCGCCCTGCAGGAGCTGGCCGGCAAGCAGCTGCGCTCGTACGAGACCGGGCTCGCCGCCGCCTACCCGCACCACACCGTGGAGGGCACCGTCGGGCTCTGGTCGAAGTACCCGATCGGCGACGTCACCCCGGTGGACCTGAAGATCGGCTGGACCAGGGCCTTCCGGGCCGAGGTCACCACCCCGCAGGGCCCGGTCGCGGTGTACGTCGCGCACCTGCCCTCGGTGCGGCTGAAGGCCGAGGGCGGCTTCACCGTCAATCAGCGGGACGTCAGCGCGCAGGCGCTCGGCGACGCGATCCAGGCCGAGCCGCTGAAGAAGGTCCTGCTGCTCGGCGACCTCAACGGCACCATGAACGACCGCAGCTTGGCGCCGGTCACCTCGCAGATGCGCTCGGCCCAGGGCGCCGCCGGGGACGGCTTCGGCTTCAGCTGGCCGGCCGCCTTCCCGATGGCCCGGATCGACCAGATCATGAGCAAGGGCGGGCTGAAGCCGGTGGACTCCCGCACCCTGCCCCGGGACGGCAGCGACCACCTCCCGGTGGCCGCCACGTACCGCTACTCCTCCTGAGGGCCGGCGGCGTGGGGACCGGCCGCATGAGGATCAGCCGCGCCGCCAGCGGTTGGTGATCGGCAGGCGGCGGTCCCGGCCGAAGTTCTTGGCCGAGATCTTCGGGCCCGGCGGGTACTGGCGCCGCTTGTACTCGGCGGTGTCGACCAGCCGGACCACCCGGTCCACCAGGGCCGGGTCGAAGCCGGCCGCCACGATCGCGTCCCGGCCCTCGTCGCCCTCGATGTAGCGGGTCAGCAGGCTGTCCAGCAGGTCGTAGTCGGGCAGCGAGTCGGTGTCCACCTGGTCCGGCCGCAGCTCGGCGGACGGCGGCTTGGTGATGGTGTGCTCCGGGATCGGCGGCACCTCGCCGCGCCGCCCGGCCTCCTCGTTGCGCCAGCGCGCCAGCCGGAAGACCAGCGACTTGTAGACGTCCTTGACGGGCCCGTAGGCGCCCACCGAGTCGCCGTACAGGGTCGAGTAGCCGACCGCCAGCTCGCTCTTGTTGCCGGGCGCGAGCACCAGGTGCCCCTCCTGGTTGGAGATCGCCATCAGCAGGGTGCCGCGCAGCCGGGACTGGAGGTTCTCCTCGGCCAGGCCGGTCAGCTCGACGGCGCCCAGGTAGGCGTCGAACATCGGGGCGATGGAGACGGTCCGGAAGCGCAGCCCGGTCCGGCGGGCCAGCTCGGCCGCGTCGTCCCGGGAGTGCTGGGAGGAGTAGCGGCTGGGCATCGAGACGCAGTGCACGTTCGGCGCGCCGACGGCGTCCACCGCGATCGCGGCCACCAGTGCCGAGTCGATGCCGCCGGACAGGCCGATCAGCACGGAGTCGAAGCCGTTCTTGGCCACGTACGCCCGGGTGCCGGAGACCAGCGCGGCCCAGATCTCGGCCTCGTCGGACAGCCGCGGCGCCACCCCGGCGGTGAGCGGTCCGGCGGGCGCGGCCTGCGGCTCGCCGCCCAGCTCGGTACGGACCAGGTGCAGCCCGTCGCTGAGCAGCAGGCCGTCGGTGTCGTCGCCGGCGGCGGCCGGCAGGTCGAGGTCCAGCACCAGCAGGTGCTCCTCGAACTGCGGGGCGCGGGCCAGGACTTCACCGTCCGCGCCGACCACGATCGAGTCGCCGTCGAAGACCAGCTCGTCCTGGCCGCCGACCATGTTGACGTACGCCAGGGCGCAGCCCGCCTCGGCGGCCCGGCGCCGCACCAGCTCCAGCCGCTGGTCGTCCTTGTTCCGCTCGTACGGGGAGCCGTTGACCACCAGGAGCAGCCCGGCGCCGGCCTCGCGGGCGGCGGTGACCCGGCCGCCGTCCTGCCAGATGTCCTCGCAGATCGCCAGCGCGACGTCCACCCCGTGCAGCCGCAGCACCGGCAGCTGGTCGCCCGGGACGAACCAGCGGAACTCGTCGAACACGCCGTAGTTGGGCAGGTGGTGCTTGGCGAAGCGGGTCACCACCTCGCCCCGGTGCAGCACGGCGGCGCAGTTCTGCGGGGAGCCGGCCGGGCGGTTGAAGCGCGGCGAGGCGTGCTCGGAGCGCCCGAGGTAGCCGACCACCACCGGGACCCCGCCCAGCCCCTCCGCCGCCAGCCGGGCGGCTAGGGCGACCAGCGCGGCGCGGGAGGCCTCGACGAAGGAGTGGCGCAGGGCGAGGTCCTCCACCGGGTACCCGGTGAGGGCCATCTCGGGGAAGGCGACCAGCTGCGCGCCGGCCTCCGTGGCCTGCTTGGTCCGGCGCACCACCTCGTCGCCGTTGCGGGCGAGGTCGCCGACCCAGGGGTCGGTCTGGCACAGGGCGAGACGGAGATTGGGCATGCCCCGAGTGTAATCGTCTAACTGACGCGATGTCCTGGGCGGGAGCCGGCGGCGGGGGTCGGCACTGCCGGGCCGGGCGGGGATCGGCCATGATGGGGGCAACCGCTTTACGAGGTCTTTCCACGGCCTCCGGGGCGTAACACGAGCGTAAAGAGCAGAGGTGAGACTGTCCCCATGGGCAAGCAGCAGCAGTTCGTGCTTCGGACGCTCGAAGAGCGTGACATCCGGTTCGTCCGGCTGTGGTTCACCGACGTGCTCGGCTTCCTGAAGTCGGTCGCGGTGGCGCCGGCCGAGCTGGAGCAGGCCTTCGAGGAGGGCATCGGGTTCGACGGCTCGGCGATCGAGGGGTTCGCCCGGGTGTACGAGTCCGACATGATCGCCAAGCCGGATCCGACCACCTTCCAGATCCTGCCGTGGCGCTCGGAGACCCCGGGCACCGCCCGGATGTTCTGCGACATCCTGATGCCGGACGGCTCGCCCTCCTTCGCCGACCCCCGGTTCGTGCTCAAGCGCACCCTGGAGAAGGCCTCCGAGCAGGGCTTCACCTTCTACACACACCCGGAGATCGAGTTCTTCCTGCTGAAGAACCTGCCCGGCGACGGCACCCCGCCGATCCCCGCCGACCAGTCCGGCTACTTCGACCACACCCCGCGCGGGGTGGGCCACGACTTCCGCCGCCAGGCGATCACCATGCTGGAGTCGATGGGCATCTCGGTCGAGTTCTCGCACCACGAGGGCGCCCCCGGCCAGCAGGAGATCGACCTGCGCTACGCCGACGCGCTCTCCACCGCCGACAACATCATGACCTTCCGGCTGGTCATGAAGGAGGTCGCGCTGGAGCAGGGCGTGCACGCGAGCTTCATGCCCAAGCCGTTCTCCGAGCACCCCGGCAGCGGCATGCACACCCACGTCTCGCTGTTCGAGGGCGACCGCAACGCCTTCCACGAGTCCGGTGCCGAGTACCAGCTCTCCAAGGTCGGCCGGTCCTTCATCGCCGGGCTGCTGAAGCACGCCGCCGAGACGGCCGCCGTCACCAACCAGTGGGTGAACTCCTACAAGCGGATCTGGGGCGGCTCCCAGCGCACAGCCGGGGCCGGCGGCGAGGCGCCCTCGTACATCTGCTGGGGCCACAACAACCGCTCGGCGCTGATCCGGGTGCCGATGTACAAGCCGGGCAAGCAGGGCTCCACCCGGATCGAGGTCCGCTCCCTGGACACCGGCTGCAACCCGTACCTCGCCTACGCCGTCACCCTCGCGGCCGGCCTGAAGGGCATCGAGGAGGGCTACGAGCTCCCGCCCGGCGCCGACGACGACGTGTGGGCGCTGACCGACTCCGAGCGCCGCGCCCTCGGCATCCAGCCGATGCCGCAGAACCTCGGCGAGGCCATCGACCTGATGCAGCGCAGCGAGCTCGTCGCCGAGACCCTCGGCGAGCACGTCTTCGACTTCTTCCTCAGGAACAAGCACAAGGAGTGGGAGGAGTACCGCTCCGAGGTCACCCCGTTCGAGCTGCGGAAGAACCTCCAGGTGCTGTGAGCGGCTGACGGCCGCTCAAACCGTTTCCGGCCCGCTGTCGCCCGAAGGGACGACGGCGGGCCGTCCTATGGAGTGGATCTGCGACGGATCGCCGGTCGCGGTGGCGGAATGTGAAGCTTGTATGACCGGGTGTCATGGTCCGATGGGGTCTGAATGTCCGTTTCATCCTGAAAGAGGATCACATGACCTCCTCCGTCAGTCGCGCCGCCGCCACCCGACTGCTCGTCCGCCGGACCTGCGTCGTGGGTGCCGCCGTGGCCGCCGTCGCGGGCCAGCTGCTGGCCGTCCCGACCGTCGCCGACGCCCGCGGTTCGGGTACGGGCACCGGTGCGAACGCGGGTGCGCAGTACCCGCAGAGCTCGCAGAACTCGCAGGCCCCACAGGGCGCGCAGAGCCCGCAGAACTCGCAGAGCTCGCAGCTCCCGCAGCTCCCGCAGCTCCCGCTGCACCCGAAGAACCCGCTGGAGCTGCTGCAGTCGTTGCAGTCGAAGAACCCGCTCCAGTCGTTCCAGGCGCTGCAGTCGCCGCAGCCGCACCGCCCGCAGCAGCGGGCCACCACGATCGCCGAGAACCAGCTGCCGTTCACCACCCGCTTCGAGGGCGACTTCCACGGCTCCATCACCCGGATCAGCAACTCGCTGATGACCTGCGACGAGACGAAGGCGCCGCTCGACCCGGAGCAGCCGTCCTGCGAGGACGCCCGCAAGGGCCTCGGCTCCCGGCCGATCAACAACAAGTACGAGATGAAGTACATCAACATCGACCCGGGCTCGGTCGGCCCGCTCGGCGACGGGATCTACTCCGCCAGCTCCGCCGACCTGGGCCTGATCGACGGCTCCCGGGTCAAGTACGCCCGGCTGTACTGGGGCGGCACCCGCGGCATCGACGACGTCGTGCTGCCGGAGAACCAGATCGACGAGGTGTACCTGAAGGTCCCGGGCGAGGGCCAGTACCGCAACATCGCCAACGACCAGCCCTCGATCGGCTACATCACCACCGACGTGGAGAGCAGCTACCAGGCCTCCGCCGACATCACCGACCTGGTCCGGCAGGCCGGCAACGGCACCTACACCGTCGCCAACATGGACTCGGTGGTGAAGCCGCACAGCTGGGGCGGCTGGACGATCGTGGTCGCGTACGAGAACGACTGCAAGCCGTACCGGCACATCCACCTGTGGGACGGCTTCCGGGTCGAGCTGCCGGACAGCCCGCCGCGCGAGTTCGACCTCACCGGGCTGCAGACCCCCGCCGCCGGCCCGGTCGCGGGCAAGCTCGGCTTCGTCGTCTACGACGGCGACCTCAAGTGGACCGGCGACACCCTCGCCATCAAGTCCACCAACGGCCCGCAGGCGCTCTTCTCGGACCTCAACCACGCCTCCAACGACGCGTTCAACTCCACCATCGAGGAGCTGACCCCGGCCGACCAGTTCATCCGCACTCCGTACAACCGCAACAACTTCGGCTACGACTCCAACCGTTGGGACATCTCGCCGTTCCTGCGCAACGGCGACACCGACATCAAGGTGCTGTTCGACACCGACAAGGACGGCTACGACCTGGGCGTCTTCTACGCCTACGTCAACCTGGACGGCTCCACCGAGGGCTGATCCGCCGAGGGCTGATCCACCGTCCGGCCACGGCGCCGCTGCCGCACCACCCGCACCGCGCGGGGCGGCAGCGGCGCCGCCGCGTCCCGGCCCCGCGGGGCGCCGCGCAGCAGCCGCTCGCAGGGCCGCTCCACCCAGCGGTACAGGGCCCCCGCGACCACCAGCGAGCCGCCCGCCAGCAGCAGCCAGACGCCGAGCGTCGCGGCCCCCGGCGCCGGGCGGCCCTGGACGGCCAGCCAGCAGCGGACGCCGATCTCGTGCACCAGGTACCAGGCGTACGACCACTCGCCGAGCCGCACGGCCGTCCGGCCCGCCAGCAGCCGGGGCGGGGCCCCGGCGGTGTCGCGCCGGGCGGCGGCCGCCAGCAGGGCGGCGAACAGCGGTGCGGACAGCAACTGGGAGGCGCTGTACGGGCCGTACCAGGAGGAGTCCGGGACGGCGGCGTGCCAGGGGACCAGCAGGACGTGGAAGAGCAGCACGGCGGCGGCCGCCGGGAGGAGCCCCGGCCGCAGGAGGCGCACCCGGGGGAGCACGCCGTGCCGCACGGCCAGGCCGGTGACCACGCCGAGGACGAACTGCGGGGTCCGGGCCGGCGGCAGGTAGTCCAGCAGCCAGCCGCGCACCGTCGGGTCGGCGGGCAGCAGGGCACCGGCCGCCCACAGCACCGGGCCGAGCACGGCGCACAGGGCCGCGAGCGGCAGCCAGGCGCGCCGGCGCGCGGCCAGCAGGCGCAGCAGCGGCGGGAACAGCAGGTAGAACCAGGCCTCGGCGCCCAGCGACCAGGAGGCCGGGTTGCCGCCGTACAGGGTGGGCAGCGCCCACGGGTGCACCAGCGCCAGCGACCAGAGCGCCGCCGCCACCGGCAGCACCGCGCCGATCGCCGCGTCCGCGCCCAGGGACAGCGCGGTGGTCAGCACGTGCAGCGGCCAGATCCGGGCGAACCGGCGGCGGGCGAAGACCCACGGCCGGGCGGGCGAGGCCCCGTACGTCCAGGCCAGCACGAAACCGGAGAGCACGAAGAAGAACGTCACGCCCGAACGGCCGTACCAGGCGAGCGGGCTGAGCAGCGGCAGCTCGCCCACCTTGCGGGAGAGGTGGTACAGCACCACCAGCAGGGCGGCCCAGAAGCGCAGCCCGGTGAGCGAGGGCAGGCGGCTGGGGCCGGTCGTGGGCATCGGCGCTCCGGGGGCGGGGGACGGGGGCGGCGCCCGGGTGAACGAGCACGGCGGGGCCGAGGTCACGCCGGCGGCGGTGGGCGGTCGCGTCCGGCGACGGGGTGCCGGGGCGCGTAACCTGCTAGGGCCCGGACGGACCTGCCAGGCCCGGACGGGCCCCTGGGCGGACGGATGGAGGGGCCGATGGCGGTGGAGGAGCAGCGGGCCGGGAGCCGGGTCAGCCGGCCGGAGAACCGGCTGGTCCGGCGCGGGTTCACCGACCCGGCGCGGGCGGTGCGGCTGTTGGAGGGCCCCGGGCTGGAGGGCCTGGCCGACGACCCCGTGCTGCTGGACGCGCTCGGCGCCACCGCCGACCCCGACCTCGCGCTGCTCGGCCTGTCCCGGCTGCTGGAGGCCGCCGACGCGGCCGACCGGCACACCCTGCGCGACACCCTCACCACCTCCAAGCCGCTGCGCGACCGGCTGCTCGGCGTGCTCGGCGTCTCCACCGCGCTCGGCGACCACCTGGCCCGGCACCCGCACGACTGGCACGTGCTGGTCACCTTCGAACTGCGCGACATGCACCCCGGCCCGGAGGACTTCCGCCGCTCCCTCGCCGAGGGCGTCCGGGACGACACCCTCGGCCCCGCGAACGCGCTGCGCGTCGCCTACCGCCGCTGCCTGCTCGCCATCGCCGCCCGCGACCTCACCGGCACCACCGACCTCGCGCAGACCGCCGCCGAACTCGCCGACCTGGCCGGCGCCACCCTCCAGACCGCCCTGGACCTCGCCGCCGAGCAGGACCCGGAGGCGGCCGCGGCCTGCCGGCTCGCCGTGATCGGCATGGGCAAGTGCGGCGGCCGCGAGCTCAACTACGTCTCGGACGTGGACGTGGTCTTCGTCGCCGAGCCGCGCGAGGGCGTGGACGAGCACGAGGCGCTCAAGGCCGCCACCCGGCTGGCCGCCGCCCTCACCCGGCTGTGCGCGGACACCACCGGCGAGGGCACCATCTGGCCGGTGGACGCCAACCTGCGCCCCGAGGGCCGCAACGGCCCACTGGTGCGCACCCTGGCCAGCCACCTCGCCTACTACCAGCGCTGGGCCAAGACCTGGGAGTTCCAGGCGCTGCTCAAGGCCCGCCCGGTCGCCGGGGACGCCGAGCTCGGCGCCGCGTACGTGGCGGCGCTCGCCCCGATGGTCTGGCAGGCCGCCGCCCGGGAGAACTTCGTCGCCGACGTGCAGCAGATGCGCCGCCGGGTGATCGACTCCATCCCGGCCACCGAGCTGGACCGCCAGCTCAAGCTCGGCCCGGGCGGGCTGCGCGACGTCGAGTTCTCCGTCCAGCTGCTCCAACTGGTGCACGGCCGCACCGACCCGGCGCTGCGCAGCGGCAACACCCTGGAGGCGCTGGCCGCGCTCTCCCGGGGCGGCTACGTCGGCCGGGCGGACGCCGCCTCGCTGGACGCCGCGTACCGCTTCCTGCGCTCACTGGAGCACCGCATCCAGCTGTACCGGCTGCGCCGCACCCACCTGATGCCTACCGGGGCCGAGGACCTGCGCCGGCTGGCCCGCTCACTGGCGGCGCTGATCAACGACGACACCCGCGCCGACCCGGTGGCCGCGCTGCAGCGCGAGTGGAAGCGGCACGCGATGGAGGTCCGGCGGCTGCACGAGAAGCTGTTCTACCGGCCGCTGCTCGACGCCGTCGCCGAACTGCCGCCGGGCGCCACCGGGCTCAGCCCGGAGGCGGCCCGGGCCCGGCTGGAGGCGCTGGGCTACGCGGACCCGGCCGCCGCGCTGCGGCACCTCAGCGCGCTCGCCTCCGGGGTGAGCCGCAAGGCGGCGATCCAGCGCACCCTGCTGCCGGTGCTGCTCGGCTGGTTCGCCGAGTCCGCGGACCCGGACGCCGGGCTGCTCAACTTCCGCCAGGTCTCCGACGCGCTCGGCCGCACCCCCTGGTACCTGAGGCTGCTGCGCGACGAGAGCGCCGCCGCCGAACAGCTGGCCCGGGTGCTGTCGGCCGGCCGGCTCGCCCCCGACCTGCTGCTGCGCGCCCCCGAGGCGGTGGCCATGCTGGGCGACCCGCACGGCCTGGAACCGCGCGGCCGGGCGGCGCTGCAGTCGGAGATACTGGCCGCCGTCGGCCGGGCCGGGTCCACCCACGCCGCGGTGGCCGCCGCCCGCTCGGTGCGCCGCCGCGAGCTGTTCCGCACCGCCGCGGCGGACGTGCTCGGGCGGCTCGGGGAGGACCCGGCCGAGGCGCTGGACACCGCCGGGGAGGCGCTCACCGCGCTCAACGCCGCCACCCTGGGCGGCGCGCTGCGTGCCTGCGTGGCCGGCTGGGAGGCCGAGCACGGGGACCTGCCGACCCGGATCGCGGTGATCGCGATGGGCCGCTTCGGCGGCCACGAGCTGGGCTACGGCTCGGACGCGGACGTGCTCTTCGTCCACGAGCCGCTGCTCGGCTCGCTGGAGGAGGCGGCCGCCCGGGCCGCCCAGGCGGTCTGCCACGAGCTGCGCGCCCAGCTGGGCGCGCCGTCCACCGAGCCGCCGCTGCTGGTCGACGCCGACCTGCGGCCGGAGGGCCGCAGCGGCCCGCTGGTGCGCACCCTGGCCTCGTACGCGGCGTACTACCGGCGCTGGTCGCACGCCTGGGAGAGCCAGGCGCTGCTGCGGGCCGAACCGGTGGCCGGGGACGAGGAGCTGGGCGCGCGGTTCCGGCAGCTGATCGACCCGCTGCGCTACCCCGGCGGCGGGGTGCCGGAGCGGGACCTGGTGGAGATCCGCCGGATCAAGGCGCGGATCGAGGCCGAGCGGCTGCCGCGCGGGGCCGACCCGACCACCCACACCAAGATCGGCCGGGGCGGGCTGGCGGACGTCGAGTGGACGGTGCAGCTGCTGCAGCTCCGGCACGGGTACGAGCTGCCGGCCCTGCGCACCACCCGGACCAGGGCGGCGCTGGCCGCGGCCGCGGAGGCCGGGCTGGTCGAGCCGGAGGACGCCGAGGTGCTGGACACGGCCTGGGTGCTGGCCTCCCGGGTGCGGGCGGCGGTGATGCTGGTGCGCGGGCGGCCCGGGGACAGCTTCCCGGGGGAGGCCCGGGAGCTGGCGGGGGTGGCCCGCTACCTCGGGTACGGCTCCGGGCACAGCGGCGAGCTGCTGGACGACTACCGGCGGACCACCCGGCGGGCCCGGGCGGTGGTGGACCGGCTGTTCTACGGCGCCGACTGACCGGGGCCGCGCACGGGGACGGCCCGCCCCGGGTACGCGAAAGGGGCCCCGGTCGGGGCCCCTTCGAAGACAGGCGCTAGCGGCGCGCGCTGCTGACCGCGGGCTCGCTCCACTGCTCCGGGACGGTGATCGGCCGGTCGGCCACCGTCTCCCGGGCGGGCACCTTCGGCAGCCGGTAGACCCACTCGTGGTACATCCAGCGGGCGGTGAGGAAGCCCACCATCAGGCAGAGCTCGCCGCCGACGGCGTCCATCCAGAAGTGGTTGGCGGTGGAGACGATCACCAGCAGGGTGGCGGCCGGGTACATCAGGCCGAGCACCCTGACCCAGGTGCGGCGGGCCAGGAAGAAGATCGCCAGGCCGCACCACATCGACCAGCCGATGTGCATCGAGGGCATGGCCGCGTACTGGTTGGAGACGTGCGCGGCGGGCCCGGAGGCCATCGAGCCCCAGGTGCCGTGGACCTTCACGGTGTCGATGAAGCCGCCGTCGGTCATCAGCCGGGGCGGGGCCAGCGGGAAGAAGTAGAAGCCGACCAGGGCGATCCCGGTGGTCACGAACAGCACCGTGCGGGCCGCGACGTAGCGCCCGGGGTGGCTGCGGTAGAGCCAGACCAGCACGCCTATCGTGATCACGAAGTGCAGGGTCGCGTAGTAGTAGTTCATCCCCGTGATGAGCCACCCGACGCTGTCCACGGCGTGGTTGATCGAGCGCTCGACGGCGATGCCGAGGTGGTTCTCCAGGTCCCAGATCCAGCTCGCGTGCTTCTGGGCTATCGCTTCCTGTTCGGGAACCGCGTTGCGCACGATCGAGTAGACCCAGTAGCTGATCCCGATCAGCGCCAGCTCGAACCAGATCCGCGGCCTGGCCGGTGAGCGGCGCTGGGCGCTGATGCGGCTGCGCAGGGCGGCGGTACGGGACTGGGCGGCACGGGTGGCTCCATCGGGCAGGCGGCCGGGGACGGCCTTCGCTGCTTCGGAACCGCCACCGCTGGCCGCGTCGGCGCGCCGGGCGTCGCCTCGCTGGATCTCGGTCGGTTCCCCCATGGACGGCAAGTCTGCCAGACCGCTCGTAGCCGTCTGCTCATCCTCTGGAAGTGGATTCTTCACCGGCTGTCCCCCTTGAGGGGTAGGGGCCGGCGCCCACCGGGGTAGGGGGTGCTCGGGGGTTGGGTGCATACCGGTGGGACGGACATACGTCCCATTGTCACGCGCGTCGCTCCAGGGGAGTAATCGGGGTGGTCGGAGACGGTCCTCCACCTGGAACTTCCGGCGACGAAACGATTTCTGCATCTTGCTGAAACATATTGCAGGCCGCTAGCTTCCTGGGAAATCGATCGCCCCTTCCCCCTAAGGGAGCCCTCAGTGGCCGATGCCCCGCTCCGCCCCCGACGGAGCACTGCCCGACGAACCCCTGGCCGCCGCAGACCTCCGGGCCGCACGGCCGTCCTGCTGGCCGCGGCCCTGACCGCCGCCACCCTCGGCAGCGCCCCCGCGGCCCTCGCCGCCGCCCCGCCTGCCCCGCCCTCGGACGCCGCGCTGGCGGCCACCGCCGGGCGGCACGACCTCACCCGGGAGCAGTTCTACTTCGTCCTGCCCGACCGCTTCGCCAACGGCGACACCGCCAACGACACCGGAGGCATCACCGGGGGGCGGCTGGAGAACGGCTTCGACCCCGCGGACAAGGGCTTCTACCACGGCGGCGACCTGGCCGGGCTGATCCAGCGGCTCGACTACGTCCAGGACCTCGGCACCACCGCGATCTGGCTGGCCCCGATCTTCAAGAACAAGCCGGTGCAGGGCAGCGGGGCCGACGCCTCGGCCGGCTACCACGGCTACTGGATCACCGACTTCACCCAGGTCGACCCGCACTTCGGCACCAACGAGCAGCTCAAGGAGCTGATAGCCAAGGCGCACGCCCGCGGCATCAAGGTCTTCTTCGACGTCATCACCAACCACACCGCCGACGTCATCGACTACGCCGAGAAGCAGTACGGCTACCGCTCCGCCGGCGCCTACCCGACGCTCGACGCGGACGGGAACCCGGTGGACGAGACCGCCGTCGCCGACGCGGGCGCCCCCTGGCCGCGGACCACCAAGGACTCCTTCCCCTACACCCCGGTCTTCCGCACCCCGGCCGACGCCGCGGCCAAGACCCCGTCCTGGCTCAACGACCCGGCGCTCTACCACAACCGGGGCGACTCGACCTTCGTCGGCGAGTCCGCCACCGAGGGCGACTTCAGCGGCCTGGACGACCTCGACACCCAGAACCCCAAGGTGGTGAAGGGCTTCGAGAAGGTCTACCAGCAGTGGGTCAAGGACGCCGGCGTGGACGGCTTCCGGATCGACACCGTCAAGCACGTCAACATGGCGTTCTGGCAGCAGTGGGCCCCCGCGCTCAAGGACTTCGCCGCCAAGCAGGGCAACAAGAAGTTCTTCATGTTCGGCGAGGTCTACTCCGGCGACCCGGCGGTCACCTCGCCGTACGTCACCAAGGGCAGGCTCCAGGCCACCCTGGACTTCCCGTTCCAGGGCGCGGCCCGCTCCTACGTCTCGCAGGGCGGCTCGGCGCGCGGCCTCGCCGACGTCTACGCCCAGGACTACCGCTACACCAGCGCCGACACCGACGCGTACGAGCTGCCCACCTTCCTCGGCAACCACGACATGGGCCGCTTCGGCTCCTTCCTGCTCGCCGACAACCCGGGCGCCGACGACGCCACCCTGCTCAGGAAGGACCGGCTCGGCAACGAGCTGCAGTTCCTCACCCGCGGCCAGCCCGTCGTCTACTACGGCGACGAGCAGGGCTTCACCGGCGCGGGCGGCGACAAGGACGCCCGGCAGGACCTGTTCGCCTCGAAGACGGCCTCCTACAACGGCGACCGGGTGCTCGGCGGCCCCTCCGGCCCGGCCGACCGGTACGGGCAGGGCGGCGAGCTCTACCAGGGCATCGCCGGACTGGCCAAGCTGCGCCGCGACAACCCGGCCCTGGCCGACGGCGCCCAGATCGAGCGGTACGCCGCCGACGGCGCCGGCGTGTACGCCTTCTCCCGGATCGACGCCGGGCAGCAGGTCGAGTACGTGGTCGCGGTCAACAACGCCGCCGAGGCGAAGACCGTCACCCTGGACACCTTCTCGGCGGGGATGGGCTTCGACCCGGTCTACCCGGCGGCGGGCGCCCGCGTCACCAGCGGCGCCGACCGCAAGGTGACGGTCACCGTGCCCGCGCTGTCCTCGCTCGTCCTCAAGGCGGGCGGCCGGCTCGCGCCGGTGGCCGCCGCGCCGCAGCTCTCGGTGCAGCCGCCCGCGGACGGCTCGACCGGGCTCGTCACGGTCGGCGCCACCACGGACGGCGGCTTCAACCGGGTGAGCTTCGCCGCCCAGATCGGCAACGGGCCCTGGCAGACCCTGGGCACCGCCGACAACGGCGGGTACAAGGTCACCCAGGACCTGGCCGCCGTCGCCCCCGGCACGGTGGTCCGCTACAAGGCCGTCGTCCGGGACTCCAGCGGCCACCTGCGCTCCGCCACCGCGAGCTTCACCACCGGCACCCCCGCGCCCAAGCCCGCGCCCACCGCCGGCTCCCGCCCGTACGCCGTCGTCCACTACAACCGGCCGGACGGCGACTACGACGGCTGGAACCTCTACGCCTGGGGCGACCTCGCCGACGGCGAGGCCACCCCGTGGCCGGCCGGGCACGCCTTCACCGGGCGGGACGCCTACGGCGCCTTCGCGTACGTGAAGCTCAAGCCCGGCGCCTCGGACGTCGGCTTCATCGTGGAGAAGGACGGCGTCAAGGACGTCGACGCCGACCGGCACCTCGACGTCGGCAGCACCGGCGAGGTGTGGCTGAAGCAGGGGGACGCGACCGTCCGCACGGCGAACCCGGGACCGCCGGCTGGGTCGACCGGTCCTGGCCAGCCGGCGAACACCGCCGTCATCCACTACAACCGGGCCGACGGCGACTACGACGGCTGGGGCCTGCACGACTGGACCGGCGCCGCCACCCCGACCGACTGGGGCAAGCCGCTGACCCCGGCCCGCCGCGACGCCTTCGGCGCCGTCTTCGAGGTGCCGCTCGCCCCCGGGGCGACCAGCCTCAGCTACATCCTGCACAAGGGCAACGACAAGGACCTGCCCGCCGACCAGTCGCTGGACCTCGCCGTCAACGGCAAGGAGGTCTGGGTGCTCGGCGGCCGCGAGGGCTACCTGCTGCCGCAGAACCCGGCCGCCTCCTCGCAGATCGACCTCACCGGCGCCAAGGCCCAGTGGATCGACGCGAGGACCGTCGTCGTCCCGGCGAACTACGGCGCGGGCGACGACGCCCTGGCCAGCGGCACCAGCGCCCAGCTGGTCTACGACCCCGAGGGCGGCATCCGGGCCGACAAGGGCGCGCTGACCAAGCCCGGCAAGTGGCTGCGGCTCACCCCGGCCAAGGGCGGGATGACCGACGCCCAGAAGGCCGAGTACCCGCACCTGGCGGGCTACCGGGCCTTCACCGTGGACCCCCGGGACGCCGCCCGCGTCCCGGCCGCGCTCCGCGGCCAGCTGCTGTTCACCGAACACCTGCCCAGCGGCGCCGTCCTGGCCGGCACCGGGGTGCAGACCCCGGGCGTGCTGGACGACCTGTACGCCGGGCGGACCGGCAAGGTCGACTTCGGCCCGGCCTACTACAACGGCAAGGTGGCGCTGTCGCTCTGGGCGCCGACCGCGCAGGAGGTCTCCGTCCAGGTCTTCGACAGCGCCACCGGGGGCACCCCGAAGACGCTGCCGCTGAAGCTCGACGACGAGACCGGCGTCTGGGAAGTCGTCCGCGACAAGGGCGAGTTGGACGGCAGGTACTACCTGTACCAGGTGAAGGTCTGGGCGCCGTCCACCCAGCAGCTGGTGGTCAACACCGTCACCGACCCGTACTCGGTGGCGCTGTCCACCGACTCCCGGCGCAGCCTGGTCGCCGACCTCGACGCCAAGGCGCTCAAGCCCGCGGGCTGGGACGACCACGCTCGCCCGCAGGCCGTCCCGCCCGCCCAGCAGCAGATCCAGGAACTGCACGTCCGGGACTTCTCGGTGGAGGACCCCACCGTCCCGGCCGCCGAGCGCGGCACCTACCTGGCGTTCACCGAGTCGGACTCGGCCGGCATGCGGCACCTGCGGGACCTGGCCAAGGCCGGGGTGACCACGGTCCACCTGCTGCCGACCTTCGACATCGCCACCGTCCGGGAGAACCGGGCCGACCAGAAGCTGCCGGCCTGCGACCTCGAGTCCCTTCCCCCGGACGGCCCGAAGCAGCAGGAGTGCGTGGCGGCCGTGGCCGCCGACGACGCGTACAACTGGGGCTACGACCCGCTGCACTACAACGTGCCGGAGGGCTCGTACGCCACCGACCCGAACGGGGTCGCCCGCACGGTGCAGTTCCGGCAGATGGTGCAGGCGATGCACGCGGCCGGGCTGCGGGTGGTGCTCGACGTGGTCTACAACCACACCGCCGCGAGCGGCCAGGCCGAGCACTCGGTGCTGGACAAGGTGGTCCCCGGCTACTACCAGCGGCTGGACGCCGACGGCAAGGTGACGGCGGACAGCTGCTGCGCCGACACCGCGCCCGAGCACGCCATGATGAACCGGCTGGTGGTCGACTCGGTGACGCTGTGGGCCCGCGAGTACAAGGTGGACGGCTTCCGCTTCGACCTGATGGGCCTGGACCCGAAGTCCACCATGCTGGACGTGCAGGCCGCGCTGCGGAAGATGACGCCGGACTCGGACGGCGTGGACGGGAAGAACGTGTTCCTCTACGGCGAGGGCTGGAACTTCGGCGCCGTCGCGAACAACGCCCGGTTCGAGCAGGCCACCCAGCAGAACATGGCCGGCACCGGCATCGCCACCTTCGACGACCGGATCCGGGACGCCGCCCGCGGCGGCAACTTCATGCTGAACTCCGCCCCGCAGCAGGGCTTCGCCTCGGGCCTGTACACCGACCCGAACGGCTCGGCCGCGAACGGCACCCCGGAGGAGCAGAAGGCCCGGCTGCTGCACCAGATGGACCAGCTGAAGGTCGGGCTGACCGGCAACCTGGCCGGCTACTCCTTCACCGACAGCTCCGGAAAGCCCGTCACCGGCGTCCAGGTCGACTACAACGGCGCCCCGACCGGGTACGCGGCCAAGCCCGGCGAGGCGGTGGAGTACGTGGACGCCCACGACAACACCGACCTCTTCGACGCGCTCGCGTACAAGCTGCCGACCGGCACCGCGCCCGCCGACCGGGCCCGGATGCAGGCGCTCGGGCTCTCGCTGACCGCGCTCACCCAGGGCGCGGGCTTCGCCCAGGCCGGCAGCGACCTGCTGCGCTCCAAGTCGCTCGACTCCAACTCCTACGACTCGGGGGACTGGTTCAACGCGATCCACTGGGACCCGGCCCAGGGCAACGGCTGGGGCCGCGGCCTGCCGATGGCGAAGGACAACCAGGAGCAGTGGCCGGCCGCCCGGTCCCTGCTGGCGAACCCGGAGCTGACCGTCGGCGCGGCCGACATCCGGTCGGCCTCGGCGCAGTACCAGGAGTTCCTGCGGATCAAGCAGTCCTCGCCGCTGTTCTCGCTGCCGAGCCTGGCCGCCGTCCAGCAGCGGCTCTCCTACCCGCTCTCCGGCACCGCCGGCGAGACGCCCGGGGTGATCACCCTGCACCTGGACGGCACCGGGCTGCCGGGGGCGGAGAAGGGCGTCACGGTGGTCTTCAACGCCACGCCCACGGCGCAGGCGCAGACCGTGCCGGCGCTGAAGGGCACCGGCCAGGCGCTGCACCCCGTCCAGGCGGGCGGGGCGGACCGGGTGGTTCAGCGGTCCGGCTTCGACGCCGCGACCGGCACCTTCACCGTGCCGGGCCGCACCGTGGCGGTGTTCGTCCAGCGCTGACCCGCCGTCGCCGACCGGTCGGCACCGGTTCGTTCCGGTGCCGACCCGTCCGACACTGATTCGTACACCCCGACAACTCCCGGGCCCCGTACCACTGTTCAGGTGGTGCGGGGCCCGGTCGCGGTCGGCGGGGGCACGGTTGCGTTCCGGACGCGCGATGGCCGGAAACCGTTGATGGCACGGCCGGAACTGTGACGTGCCGGGTCTGCCGGGCGCTGTCGGCCACCCGCCGGGGCCGGAACCGGCCCTGAGTGCTGGTCACCGACTGCCGGTGGTGATCGAACTTTGTCCGGGGCCATGAAAACCGTGTTCACGAGTTCGTCGTGGGGTAACACAACTGACGGAGCGCCCTCCATACGGTTTCGGTAATGAATCGGCCAATCCGTGGCATGCATCTGTCATTAACGGCTCGTTTGCTGCCACGATTCCCCCGGCTGTAGACGAGGGGACCCCACCCCCCGGTGCAGCTGTTCCAGTTCAGGTGCAGCGCGTCCGACCCTGCAACGAGTTGTGAGCACCGCATCCGCACTCCCGTCGCACCCGGCGGGGGCCCCCACTGCGCCGCGACCCCGCGGCCCAGGTTTCTCTCCACCGTGCGCGACCCAGCGCCGGTCGGAAAAGGAGTCCGCATGTCCCGTTACGCTCACGCACGGAAGGCGGCGGTTGTCATGGCCGCCTCCACCGCGCTGCTGGTCACCGGCATACCGGTGATCGCCCAGGCGGCCACGCCGGACGCGCCGGCCGCCGTCGCGGCCCAGCAGGCGAACCGCGCCCAGCTGATCTCTGCCGCGAACCAGCAGACCACCAGCCTCGCCCAGAGCCTCGGGCTGAGCGGTGAGGAGAAGCTGGTCACCAAGGACGTCTTCCAGGACGCGGACGGCACCCGCCACCTGCGGTACGAGCGCACCCTCAACGGACTGCCCGTCCTGGGTGGGGACCTGGTGGTGCACCAGGCGCCCACCGGTGCGACCAAGAGCGTTGACCGGGCCAGCACCGCCCCGCTGAGCGGTGTCAGCACCACGCCGAAGCTGGCCGCCCCGGCCGCGCAGACCGCCGCGCTCGCCGCCGAGCAGGGCACCGCGGTCGACACCGCGCCGCGCCTGGTGGTCTGGGCCGCGGACAACAGCCCCCGGCTGGCCTGGGAGACCGTCGTCTCCTCGACCAAGTCCGACGGCACCCCGAGCAAGATGCACGTCGTCACCGACGCCACCAGCGGCCAGGTCATCCAGCAGTGGGACGGCATCGAGACCGGCTCCGGCAAGGGCGTCTTCGTCGGCAACGTCACCATCGGCACCACCCAGTCGGGTTCGTCGTACCAGCTGAAGGACGGCACCCGCGGTGGGATGTACACCACCAACCTGAACCACGGGACCTCGGGCACCGGCACGCTGTACAGCAAGTCCACCGACACCTGGGGCGACGGCACCGTCAACAACGGCGAGTCCGCCGCGGTCGACGCCCACTACGGCGTCGCGGCCACCTGGGACTACTACAAGAACACCTTCGGCCGCAACGGCATCCGCAACGACGGTGTCGGCGCCTACAGCCGCGTCCACTACGGCAACAACTACGTGAACGCGTTCTGGGACGACTCCTGCTTCTGCATGACGTACGGCGACGGCAGCAACAACACCGCGCCGCTGACCGAGCTGGACGTCGCGGGCCACGAGATGAGCCACGGCGTCACCGCGGCCACCGCCAACCTGACCTACTCCGGCGAGTCCGGCGGCCTCAACGAGGCCACCTCGGACATCTTCGGCACGATGGTCGAGTTCTACGCCAACATCCCGACCGACAACCCCGACTACCTGATCGGTGAGTTGATCAACATCAACGGGGACGGCACCCCGCTGCGCTACATGGACAAGCCGTCCAAGGACGGTGCCTCGGCCGACTACTGGTCCTCCACCGTCGGCAACAAGGACGTCCACTACTCGTCCGGTGTCGCCAACCACTTCTTCTACCTGCTGTCCGAGGGCAGCGGCGCGAAGACCGTCAACGGCGTCAACTACGACTCGCCGACCCAGGGCAACATCGCGGTCACCGGCATCGGCCGGGACAAGGCGGCGGCCGTCTGGTACCGCGCGCTGACCACCTACATGACCTCCAGCACCAACTACGCCGCGGCGCGCACCGCGACGGAGAAGGCGGCCACCGACCTGTACGGGGCCGGCAGCGCCGAGCTGGCCGCGGTCGGCACCGCCTGGGCGGGCGTCAACGTCGGCACGGCGCCCAACCCGGGCGGCGTCACCGTCACCAACCCGGGCAACCAGTCCACCGCCGTCGGCGGCGCGGTCAACCTGGCGATCAAGGCCACCGGTGGCACCGCCCCGCTGACCTACTCGGCCACCGGCCTGCCCACCGGCCTGTCGATCAACGCCTCCACCGGCGCGATCACCGGCACCGCCTCCACTGCGGGCACCTACAACGTGACCGTCACGGCGAAGGACTCGGCCGGCAAGACCGGTACGACCAGCTTCACCTGGACCGTCTCCACCGGTGGCGGCGGCTGCACCCCGGCCCAGCTGCTGGGCAACGAGGGCTTCGAGTCGGGCACGGCCACGCCGTGGACCGCGTCGAGCGGCGTGGTGGACAGCAGCGCCTCGCAGGCGGCCCACAGCGGCTCCTGGAAGGCGTGGCTGAACGGCTACGGCTCCACCCACTCGGACTCGCTGTCGCAGACGGTGAGCATCCCGGCCGGCTGCAAGGCGACGCTGAGCTTCTGGCTGCACATCGACACCGCCGAGTCGGGCACCACCGCGTACGACAAGCTGACCGTCTCGGTGAACGGCACCGCGCTGAAGACCTACTCCAACGTGGACGCCGCGGCCGGCTACCAGCAGCGCACCTTCGACCTGTCGGCCTACGCGGGCCAGACGGTCACCGTGAAGTTCGCCGGGACCGAGGACGCCTCGCTCCAGACCAGCTTCGTGATCGACGACACCTCCGTCCAGACCGGCTGAGCCCGGGCCGGCTCCTGACGGGCCGGTGAACCAGGACAGGTGAGGGGCCCGGCGGCTACGGCTGCCGGGCCCTTGTCGTGCCCGCTCCCCCTGGCCCGGCCCCGGCTCCTCCTCGGCTTCTCCCGGGCTTTCGACCAAGGTCTTGACGGCCCCCGCGGGTGCCTCTAGGTTCGGCGCTGCAAGTTTCCGGCAAGTTGCAGAAACTTCCTGCAGTTCCCCTGCGGCCCTTCCGCAGGCTCCCCCTCCGGCTGCCCCACCCCAGCCACCCCCAGGAGACGACGTGGTCACCACCGCCCCCGCCCGCCGGCCCGCCCGCGCGGCCGGTGCGCTCGCCGCCTCGGCGGCGCTCGCCCTCTCGCTCGGCACCTCCCTCGGTGCCCCCGCCGCCCAGGCCGCCCCGCCCGCCAACAACGGCAAGGACGTCACCGCCACCCTCTTCGAGTGGCGCTTCGACTCCGTCGCCCAGGCCTGCACCTCCACCCTCGGGCCCAAGGGCTACGGCTTCGTCGAGGTCTCCCCGCCGCAGGAGCACATCCAGGGCGCGCAGTGGTGGACCTCCTACCAGCCGGTCAGCTACAGGATCGCCGGACGGCTCGGCGACCGCACGTCCTTCAAGAACATGGTCGCCACCTGCCACGCGGCCGGGGTCAAGGTGATAGCCGACGCGGTGGTCAACCACATGTCGGCGGGCTCCGGCACCGGCACCGGCGGCACCGCGTACACCAAGTACAACTACCCCGGCACGTACCAGGACCAGGACTTCCACGGCTGCCGCCAGCCGATCACCAACTACCAGGACCGCGGCAACGTCCAGAACTGCGAACTGGAGAACCTCTCCGACCTGGACACCGGCAGCGCGTACGTCCAGACCACCATCGCGCACTACCTGGACGACCTGGCCTCGCTCGGCGTCGACGGCTACCGGATCGACGCCGCCAAGCACATCGCCGCCGCCGACCTCGCCGCGATCAAGGCCAGGATGGCCAACCCCAAGGCGTACTGGGTCCAGGAGGTCATCTACGGCGCCGGCGAGCCGGTCCAGCCCACCGAGTACACCGGCACCGGCGACCTGGACGAGTTCCGGGCCGGCACCGACCTCAAGCGGATGTTCACCACCGACAAGCTCGCCAACCTCAGCGGCTGGGGCGCCTCCTGGGGCTACCTGCCGAGCGGCCAGGCGCGCACCTTCGTCGACAACTGGGACACCGAGCGCAACGGCTCCACCCTCAACTCCACCTACGGCAACACCTACACGCTCGCCAACGTCTTCCTGCTGGCCTCGCCGTACGGCGCCCCCAACGTCTACTCCGGCTACTCCTTCACCAACAAGGACGACGGCCCGCCGAACGGCGGCACCGTCAACGCCTGCTACCAGGACGGCTGGAACTGCACCCACGCCTGGCGGCAGATCGCCAACATGGTCGGCTTCCGCAACGCGGTGGCGGGCACCGGGGTGAGCAACTGGTGGTCCAACGGCGGCAACGCGATCGCCTTCGGCCGCGGCGGCAAGGGCTACGTCGCGATCAACCACGAGGGCGCCGCGATCACCCGGACTTTCCAGACCGGGCTGCCGGCCGGCACCTACTGCGACGTCCAGCACGGCGACCCGCAGGCCGGCGGCGGCTGCACCGGCCCGACCTACCAGGTGGGCGCCGACGGGCAGTTCACCGCCACGGTCGGCGCGGGCGACGCCGTCGCGCTGTACGTCCAGCCCGGCGCGAGCGTCTCCGGCGCCTCGTTCAACGTCAACGCGACCACCACGCCCGGGCAGAACATCTACCTGGTCGGCGACGCCGCGGCGCTCGGCGGCTGGGACCCGGCGAAGGCGCTGCCGCTCTCCTCGGCGGGCTACCCGGTCTGGTCGCTTGCGCTGTCGCTGCCGGCCGGCACGTCCTTCCAGTACAAGTACGTCCGCAAGGACGCGAGCGGCGCGGTGACCTGGGAGTCCGGCGCCAACCGGACGGCGACGGTGCCCTCGGGCGGGACGGTCACGCTGAACGACACCTGGCGGCCGTGAGGCCGGAGCGGACCGGGGCCCCGTCGGCATCGACCGACGGGGCCCCTCCCGCGGCCCTCCGGGCCGGGGTTCAGCCCCGCCCGATGTAGGGCATGGCCGTCGCCATCACGGTGGCGAACTGCACGTTGGCCTCCAGCGGCAGCCCGGCCATGTGCCGTACGGTGCGCGCCACGTCGGCCACGTCCATGGTCGGCTCGGGGGCGATCCGGCCGTCCGCCTGCCGCACGCCCGCGCCCATCGCCGCCGTCATGTCGGTCGCCGCGTTGCCGATGTCGATCTGCCCGCAGGCGATCCGGTACGGGCGGCCGTCCAGCGACAGCGACCTGGTCAGGCCGGTCACGGCGTGCTTGGTCGCGGTGTAGGCGATCGAGTGCGGGCGCGGGACGTGCGCGGAGATCGAGCCGTTGTTGATGATCCGGCCACCCCGCGGGTCCTGCTCCTTCATCCGCCGGAACGCGGCCCGGGCACAGAGGAAGGCGCCGGTCAGGTTGAGGTCGACCACGGCCCGCCAGTCCTCGACCGCCAGCTCGTCCACCGGGACGGCCGGGCCGAAGGCGCCGGCGTTGTTGAACAGCAGGTCCACCCGGCCGTGGCGCTCGGCGGCCGCGGCGAACAGCGCGTCCACCGCGGCCGGGTCGGTGACGTCGGTCGGCACCACGTCGGCCGGGCCGGCGCAGAGCGCGGCGGTCTCCCGCAGCGGTCCGGACCGGCGGCCGGCCAGCATCGTCCGCCAGCCGTCCGCGGCCAGTTCCACCGCCACGGCCCGGCCGACGCCGCTCCCGGCTCCGGTGACGACGGCGATCCGCTGGTTCATGGCACCCTCCTCGATGACTGTTCCCGGTCGGCCCCGGCCTGGGCGTGCCCTGGGCATGGCCTGGGCACAGCCTGGGCAAGGCCTGGGCGTGCCCCGGAGATCTTCGCGGATCCGGGGGCCGCCGTCACTGGTCGAAGCCGCCGAGAGGCTGGTCGAATCACCAGAATCCGGACGATTCGACGGGGCTCCGACGGTCACCCCCGCCGACCGGCCCCCGCCGACCGGGGGGACGGGTGAAGGCTTTTACCTGATCGCGAACAAACATTGGATTTCCGGTGGCCACCGCGCAACCGGGCCACCCCGGCCTACGTCATAAGATCGCAGGAAGGCGCACCCCCGCGAAGGGGCGGCGCGCCATCACTCCGGGGGACGCGCCAGCGCTGTGCCCTCGGGCATGTCCGGCCCCACCGGGGGGCCGCCGCCCGGTCACGGACCGGGCGCGACATCGGTCGGAGAGTCCTCACCGTGCTTAGGCAGTCGTCCCGTTCCCGCGCCGTCCTGTCCGGCGCCGCCGTGCTCGCCCTGGCCGCCTCGCTCGCGGCCTGCGGGAGTTCCGGCGGTGGGAAGGGGGACAGCGCCACGGCGAGCGCCGGCGCGACCGGCGGCAGCTCGTCGGGCAGCCCGAGCACCACCGGCACCGGCCAGCCCGCGACCGGCAGCGCGACCCCGGCCGCCGCCTCCGGCAAGGTGCTGATGCCCACCGGGCCCGCCGCCGCCCTCAGCAAGTCCCGGGACACCGGCGCCGGCCCGATCATGATGACCAAGGTGACCGGCGCGAAGTCCGGCGTCACCGGCCAGGTCTGGGTCTGGCTGCCGCCCGAGTACAACGACCCCAAGTTCGCCAAGACCGGCTTCCCGGTGCTCACCCTGTTCGCGGGCGGCCAGAGCAACGGCTACAACACCTGGACCGACAACCAGCTGCCGATCCAGGAGGAGAACGAGCGGCTGGTCAAGGAGGGCAAGTCCCACCCGTTCATCATGATCATGCCGGTGCAGAACTTCAACGGCGACGAGAAGAACGCGCTGGACTGCTCCGACATCCCGGGCCAGGCCAAGATGGCCACCTGGATGGCCGAGGACCTCCCGGACTTCGTCCGCGCCAACTTCCGCACCGTGAAGGGCCGTGACGGCTGGGGCGTGATGGGCGCCTCCACCGGCGGCTTCTGCAGCGCCAAGCTCGCCCTCCAGTACCCGCAGGTCTACAAGGCCGCGGTGCCGATCGACGGCTACTTCATACCGGACTCGGGGCTGTGGAAGGGCCACGACGCGGAGAAGGCCGCCAACAACCCGGACGTGCTGGTCACCCAGGGCAAGGCGGACGTGAGCATGCTGGTCACCGCGGGCGGCGCCAACCCGTACGAGACCAAGGTGGTCAAGAGCTGGGTGGAGAAGGCGGTGCCGCCGGTGAACCTCCAGTACCACGAGCAGCCCGGCGGCAAGCACCTGACCTCGGACTTCAAGAAGATGATCCCGGACACCCTGGTGTGGCTCACCGCCCACCTGGCGGGGCCGGCGGCCGACTGAGGCCCCTGCTCCGACCTGTTTCCCACCTGCTCCCACCGCTGCCGCCGGTGCCGGGACGCGTTCGCGCTCCCGGCACCGGCGGTTCTGCTTCCGGAGGGTCTGCGCGCGGGCCTTCCCGCGGTTCTTCCGCGGGTCTTCCAGCGGCTTCCCCGGTGGGGCTCGCCGGGGGGTTCCGGTGCGGGTCCGCCGCCCGTCGGCAGCCCCGTGACCTGCGCGTCAATCGGACATTGATTCGCTTCTGATCGACTGCGAGCACCTTGGCTGGGGCGGTCCTCACCGGCCGCCACCACCCGTCGTGCCCCAAGCAGTGAAGAGAGTCCCATGCCGATCCACCTGGTGCCCCAGCCCGTCCACACCGTGCCCGCCCAGGGCCAGTCCGGAGCCGACTCGCTGGGCGGGGACGCGTACGCGTACGGGCAGGTCGTGGACGACGAGCCGGCCACCCCGCGGTTCGCCGGCCTGCGCCTGGTGCACGCCGCGCTGCGCCGGGACCTCGCCCGGCTGCCCAACGCGCTGCGGCTGCTCCAGCCCGACGAGGACGACAAGGGCGAGGCGCTGCTGCGGCACTGGAACTTCATCACCGCCATGCTCACCTGCCACCACGAGCAGCAGGACACCCGGCTCTGGCCGATCGTGCGCCGCTTCGCGCCCGAGCTGCGGCTGCTGCTCAACTGGCTGGAGGACGACCACCACAACCTGGACCACTCCTTCACCCGGGTCACCACGCTGGTGCGGATAGCGAGCCGGGACACCGGCAGCGCCTGGCCGGTCGCGTACGCGATGGAGGACCTGGCGGCCCGGCTGGAGACCCACCTGCGGATCGAGGAGCGGCAGCTGCTGCCCCGGATGGAGCGGGTGATCGCCGACGGCTCCCGGCTCGGCGGGCTGGGCGAGCTGCTGGACCTGCTGCGGCTGGCCGACGGCCCGGGCGTCGCGGACGCGCTGGCCTGGCTGCTGGAGGGTGTGGAGCCCGCGCTGGTCGAGCGGCTGCTGGCCGAGTGCGACGACGACGTGGCCCGCAACTGGCCGCACTGGCACGCGACCTACCAGCGCTGCACCTCGCCGCTGTGGGGGCCGGTGGACGGTCCGGTCGGCGGTGCCGGCACGGGCGCTGGCTTTGGCCTCGGCACCGGCTTCGGCGGTCTGGGGAGCGTCGCCGACTGACCCCGGGGCCTCTTCTCGGGCCGTTGATCTACGCGCGTGGCATGGGCCTCCGGTACGGGCCTCCGGCATATGCCTGACGGCTCTCGGGGGCTGGCTGATATTCCAACTCTCCGTATTTCCAGGGGTATTGGGCCCACCGGCATCGGGTGCCGGCCGTCCTGCCCGCCGCTCCGGCCGCTTACTCCGGCAGGCGGTTGAGCCACTCCAGCGGTGCGACCCGGATCGCCGTGTGCGGCGAGCCGTCCCACTCCGCCGTCAGCCCGACGGCCTCCAGCGCGGCGACCACCGTCCGCCCGACCTCCGCCGTCCGGCGCTCCGAGACCTCGGTCGTCTCCTCCCCGGCGCGGAACCCGCCGTAGCGCAGCATCAGCCCCCGGCCGGCGGCCGCCGCCTCGGTGTCCTGCTGGTGGAAGAAGACGAAGCCGACCGAGCCCTCCCCGGCCTCGCCGCCGATCTCCGCGTAGCCGCAGCCCGCGCAGCAGGTGAAGTCCATCGCCGCGACGATGCCCTGGTCCTCCAGCGCGTCGAAGGCGTCCGCCAGCCGGTCCACGTCGGTGGTCTCCGGCCAGGCCGCCTGCTCGGCCAGCCGCGCGGCCCACAGCGGAGCGACGATCCGCTCCGCCTCCTCCTGCGTCAGCCCCTGGTCGTCGAGGTCCTCGACCAGGGACTCGGCTATCTCGTCCGGCTCCTGGAAGCCGCACCGGATCAACTCGCTTGCCCGCTCCTGGACTTCGCGCAGCACGTCGGGGGTGAGAACCGTCTCCTCGGTCATGCCCGCATCCTCGCACCCGCCACTGACACCGACGGCCGGGCGCGGGGGCGGGGACCGGCGCTTCGCCGCGGGCCGCCGTCCTGCTACCGTCCCGCCGGTGACCTCCCTGCTGCAACCACCGCTGCTCACCCGGCTGCTGGCCGCCGAGCGCATCCTGATCGCCGGAGCCGGCGGCGGATTCGACGTGTACGCCGGGCTGCCGATCGCCCTCGCCCTGCGGGCCGCGGGGAAGGAGGTGCACCTGGCCAACCTCTCCTTCTCCCACCTCTACGGCCTGCCGCTCGACGTCTGGGCGGAGTCCGACGTGGCCCGGATCGGACCGGACACCGCCGCCCCCGAGGGCTACTTCCCGGAGCGCACCCTGGCCCGCTGGCTGAACCGGCACGGCATGCCCGACACCGTGTGGGCCTTCCCGTCAGTGGGTGTGCAGCCGCTGCGCGAGGCCTACCGCGCGCTGGTCGGCCGCCTGGGTGTGGACGCGGTCCTGCTGGTGGACGGCGGCACCGACATCCTGATGCGCGGCGACGAGGCCGGACTCGGCACCCCGGAGGAGGACATGGCGAGCCTGGGCGCGGTGGCCGGCCTGGACGAGGTGCCCGAGCGGCTGGTCGCCTGCCTCGGCTTCGGCATCGACGCCCACCACGGCGTCAACCACTCCCTGGTGCTGGAGAACCTCGCCGCGATCGACCGGGCCGGCGGCTACCTCGGCGCGTTCTCCGTCCCGCGCGACAGCCGGGAGGGGGTGCTCTACCTGGACGCCGTCGAGCACGCCCGGGCCGCCTTCCCGGAACACCCCAGCATCGTCAACGGCTCGGTGGCGGCGGCGCTGCGCGGCGAGTTCGGCGACGTCCGCTTCACCGAGCGGACCAAGGGCGAGCAGCTCTTCATCAATCCGCTGATGACGCTCTACTTCGGCGTCACGGTCGAGGCGCTGGCCGCCGAGCACCGGTACCTGGACCGGCTGGAGAACACCGTGGTGACCCGCCAGATCGCCACCGTCATCGCGGAGTTCCAGGACGAGCTGCCGCGTCAGCGGCCGCCCCGGCAGTTCCCGCACTGACCCGGGGCGCCTGGGTGGGCCGTGCCGGGGGGCCGGTCAGAGCGGGGCGAGCCGGAACTCCAGGTTCCCGAACCGCACCTGGTCGCCGGGCCGGACCCGGACGCCGCCCGCTATCCGGCGCCCGTTCACATGGGTGCCGTTGGTCGAGCCGAGGTCGTACAGCATCCAGCCGTCCCGCTCGTGCCGCAGTTCGGCGTGGTTCCGGGACACCGAGGGGTCGTGCAGCCGCAGCCCCGAGCCGGGGAGCCGGCCGATCGTCAACTTCCCGGCCCCGGACTGCGGCAGGCTCAGCCCCGGCAGCCGCTCGGTGCGCCAGGCCCTGCCCAGTCGGTCGCCGAAGGCGGAGATCCGCCCGACCGTCCGCAGCACGAACCGCTCGACCGGCCCGCCGGTCGGCAGTCCGGCCACCGCCGCGTCCAACTCGCCGCGGCTGGTGGCCCGGAGGACGATGTCCATCCGGCCGAGGAAGGTGTCGTGCGAGAGCCGCCCGCTGCCCGCGCCGTCCCGCAGCACCCCGAGCGCCTCCTCCCGCTCGGCGTCGGAGGGCCGGACCACGCCGGTCGGCCCGGCCGTGCCGGCGGGGAGCTCAGGAGGCGTCATGGCCACATTGTCCGCGCGGCCGATTCCGGCTGTCCAGATCACGCCGGGCGCGGGCGCGGGGTTCGTACGTCACGGCAGTCCAGACGCCCTTTCCGGCCGGGCGGTTCCGCGCGTTTCCGGGGTGCCGTACGGGCCGTTCCGGGTCGCCGTACCGACGGCCCCCGGCTGCCGTCCGGGCCGTCCCCGGCTGCCGTACGGGCCGTCAGGCCTTGCGGGCGGCGGCCAGGATCTTCTCCGTGGTGTGCAGGAACCGGGAGGTGACCGCGCCCCGGTAGGCCTTGCCGAACATCTCCTTGGTGACCCACTTGCCGTCCCGGAGGTGGACCACCACGTAGGCGGCCCCCGGACCGGCGCCGATCACCTCGACGTCGCCCTTCGGCGAGCGGTGGGGGAGGGCGAGTTCGGCGGGCAGCGGCTCGGAGAGGAAGGCGACGACCAGCCGGACGTCCGGCGTCACCTCGACGCCCCGGAACGGCTCGGCGGCCAGCAGGTCGGCCACCTCGTCCACCGTCCGCAGCAGCACCGGCACCGGGTACCCGAGCGCCTGCTCCAGGTGCTCCTCGATCCGCCCGGTCAGCGCGGCGCGGTCCGGCTCGGCGGTGGTGAAGAAGACGTTGCCGCTCTGGATGTAGGAGCGGACGTTCCCCAACCCGAGCTCGGCGAAGAGCGCCCGCAGCCGCTCCATCCGCACCGTCCGGCCGCCGACGTTGATGGCCCGCAGGAAGGCGATGTACGTGGTCGTGGTGGTCACCCGGCCAGTCTGGCACCGGCCACCGACAGCGGCCCGGCGCTCCCGGCCGGCCGCCCCCGACCGGCCCGCCGCCCCTGCCCCGCATCCGCCCGACCGCCCCTGCCCGTCCGGTCGTCCGTGCCCGGCGGTTGTCGGTGCCGGGTGCCAGACTGGCGCCATGGCTACCTGGCAGGATTTCGAGCACGAGGCCCCCGACCTGGCGCCCCTGGTCCGGGCCCGGTTCGAGGCGAACAAGCACCACGTCCTGGCGACGCTGCGCAAGGACGGATCGCCCCGGGTGAGCGGGACGGAGGTCGAATTCGTCGGCGCCGACCTGTGGATCGGGTCGATGTACGGCGCGGTCAAGGCGCGTGAGCTCCAGCGCGACGCCCGCTTCGCGCTGCACGCGCACCCGGGGGACGAGACCATGGCCGGCGGGGACTCCAAGGTCTCGGGCCGGGCGGTGGAGGTCACCGACGAGACCGAACTCGCCGCCTTCGCCGCCGATCTGCCCGAGCCGCCGCCCACCCCCTTCCACGCCTTCCGGCTGGAGCTCGACCAGGTGGTGCACACCGCCCTGGAGGGCGACCACCTGCTCGTCTTCAACTGGCACCCCGGCCGGCCGGTGGAGCGGATCCAGATCCACTGACCGGCCGACCCGGCTGACCCGGATGAGTCGGCCGGGCGGGCCGGGTGGGCCGCAACCGCCCTACGGCAGAACGGACTTGAGGGCGTCCGGGGTGCGGGCCACGACGGCGTGCCCGTCGTCCGCGGTGATGATCGGGCGCTGGATCAGGATCGGGTGCTCGGCCATCGCCGCGATCCAGCGGTCGCGCGAACCCTCCTCCCGGGGCCAGCCCTTCATCCCCAGGTCCTTCGCGGCCTGCTCGTCGGTGCGGGTGATGTCCCACGGCTCCAGGCCCAGGCGCTCCAGCACCCGCACCAGCTCGGCCGCGGTCGGCGGATCCTCCAGGTAGCGCCGTACGGTGTACTCGACCCCGGCGCCGTCCAGCTCGCCGAGCGCGGTCCGGCACTTGCCGCACCGGGGGTTGATCCAGATCTCCATGCCGGCCACCCTACCGAGCCGCCCGCGCCGGCCCCGACAGCCGCCGCGCGCGATGTCGCCCCGGGCCCGGCGCGCGCTGTCCTCCCGGCCGGCCGCGCGCTGTCCTCCCGTCCCGCCGCGCGCGATCCGTTCCGTACGGGAACTCCGCCCCGCCCACCGGCAGTTGACCGGTCAGGAAGCGTGAGCTCGGGAGGGGAGCAGCGGATGGACGGCGCGGCGATCATCGAACAGCTGATGACCACGGAGGTCAGGACCGATCCGTACCCGTTGTACGCGAAGGCCCGCGAGCTGGGCCCGGTGGCCCCGGCCGGGGACGGCATGTTCGTGGTGAGCGGCTACGCGGCGGTCAAGAAGGTGCTGCGCACGCCCGCCTTCGGCGTCGCGACCGCCGAGATGACCGAGTACGCCGCGCACTCCTCGCTCGCCCTGCTCGGCCGCTCGATCCTCCAGCGCAACGCCCCCGACCAGCCGCGGGTCCGCTCGCTGATCGCCTCGGTGTTCACCGCCCGCCGGGTGGCCGCGCTGCGCCCGGCCGTGGAGGCGGCGGTCGGCCGGCTGCTGGACGGGATGGCCGAGCAGGGCGCCGACGGCTCGTCGGTGGACTTCATGGACGCCTTCGCCTTCCGGCTGCCGGTCGGGGTGATCTGCGAGCTGCTCGGCGTCCCCGAGCAGGACCGCTACCGCTTCCGCGGCCTCACCTCCGACCTGACCGTCGCGCTGGAGATCATGCAGGACCTGGACGGGCTGGCCGCCGCCGACGAGGCCGCCGACGAGCTGGCCGGCTACTTCACCGAGCTGGCCGCCGAGCGTCTGGCCCGTCCGCAGGACGACCTGGTCACCGACCTGGCCCGGATCGCCGCCGCCGACGACGAGCGGCTCTCCGCCCGGGAGCTGCTGGCCAACCTGGTGCTGCTGCTGGTGGCCGGCTTCGAGACCACCACCAACCTGCTCGGCAACGGCCTGGCCCTGCTGTTCCGCCACCCCGAGGCGGCCGCCGGGCTGCGCCGCGGCACGATCACCCCGGCCGGGTTCACCGACGAGGTGCTGCGGTTCGACGCCCCGGTCCAGGCCACCGGGCGGGTCGCGCTGGAGCCGGGCCTGGTCGTCGAGGGCCTGCCGATCCCGCCCGGCAGCGGGCTGACCCTGCTGATCGGCTCGGCCAACCACGACCCGGCCCGGTACGAGCGCCCCGAGGTGTTCGACCCGACCCGCACCGACAGCCAGCCGCTCAGCTTCGGCGGCGGCACCCACTTCTGCCTGGGCTCCCAGCTGGCCCGGCTGGAGGCCGAGGTCGCGGTGCCCGCCCTGCTCGACCGCCTCCCCCGGCTCGCCCCGGGCGGCGTGCCGACCCGGCGCGACCGCCTGGTGCTGCGCGGCTACGAGACGCTGCCGGTGACCGTCCGCTGACGCTCCGCTCCCGGGGGCCGGGGATTTGGCTCCTCCGGCCCCGGGGACCGGGACGTTCGGCCATTCGTGGCAGGGCCGTCCGTGGGAGAGCATGGAGGGACCAAACCGGCCAATCCGGGCGGATCGCCCGGAGTGGCCGCCTGCCAGGAGGTCCCGCCGTGCGCACAGCACCCCGCCCGCCGTGTCCCGCGGCGCTGGAGCCCAAGGCGCCGTGGTGGGTGCCCTGGCTGCCGGTGCTCCTGCTGGTGCTGGACCTGGTCGCCGAGGCCGTCGTCCCGGACGCCGTCGCCGCCGGCTTCCTGCTGACCGCGCTGCCCGTGGTGGCCGCGTTCAGCTACGGGCCGGTGCTGACCGCCGTCACCACGGCCGGCTCCCTGGGCCTCCAGCTCGTCCTGGCGCTGCGCGCGGACCACGTCGACGAGCAGCACCACGTCTGGGTCTACATCGCCACCCTGCTCTCCGGCGTCATGGGCACCGCCCTGTCCTGGCAGCGCACCCGGCAGAACCGCAACCTGCTCCAGGCCCGTACGGTCGCCGAGACCCTGCAGCGCACCGTGCTGCGCCCGGTGCCCGAACGGGCCGGCGGGCTGCGGGTGGCCGGCCTCTACCGCCCGGCCCAGGCCGACGTCCTGGTCGGCGGCGACCTGTACGAGGTGTGCGACACCCGCTTCGGCGTGCGGGTGCTGCTCGGCGACGTCCGGGGCAAGGGCCTGGCCGCGGTCCGCACCGTCGCCGACGTCCTCGGCGCGTTCCGGGCGGCCGCGTACGACACCCCCGGGCTGGTCGACCTCGCCGACCAGCTGGACCGCGCGGTGCTGCGCGACGCCGCCGACCGCGGCGACGACGAACTGTTCGCCACCGCCGTCCTGCTCCAGTACCGGCCCGGCTCGGACTGCGTGGAGATCGTCAACCGCGGCCACACCACCCCGCTGCTCCTCGGCGGCGGGGGCATATCCCCGGTGTCCTGCGCCGACGAGCTCCCGCTCGGCCTCGGCCACCTCGGCCCCGCCGACGAGCGCAGCAAGGCGATCGCCGTCGCGCTGCCCCCGGGCCACACCGTCCTGCTCTACACCGACGGCGTCAGCGAGGCCCGCGACACCACCGGCGCCTTCTACCCGCTGGCCCCCCGCCTCGCCGCCCTCGGCACCACCGCCCCCGACCGCGTGGTCTCCTTCCTGGCCCAGGACGTCCACCGCTACGCCGGCCTCCTCGCCGACGACCTCGCCGTCCTCGCCCTCACCCCGGACACCCCGTAGCCCCGTCCCACTCCCAGAGGTTCGCGAACAGCTCCGCCTGCTCCCGGGCGTCGTCCAGGGCGTGGTGCGTATGGGGCAGGTCCGGCAGCAGCTCCGGCGGCATCGACCGCTTCCCGATCCCGGCGAACGGCACCCCGGCCCGCGCCGCGTACAGCGTCTTCAGGTCCAGGCAGCCGGAGTGCCCGAACGGGCTGGAGCCGGTGAACCGCACCAGGTACCAGTAGAGGAACTGCCAGTCGTACACGGCGGGGTAGCCCACCATCACCGGCTGGTACCGCTGCCCGCCCGGCCCGCCCCGCACCCCCTCCACCCAGCGGCCGAACTCCCGCATCGCCGCCGCCGGATCGGCCCCGTCAGCCTCCAGCGCCGCCCGGTCCAGCCCCGACACCGCCAGCGTCTCCGGGACGTACTCCGCACTGATCGGCCGCAGCTCCCGGTAGAACGCCGCCCCGCCCGCCCCCGCCCGCCGGAACCCCTCCCCGTCGTGCCACCCGGCCACCACCGCCCCGAAGCTCACCATCGAGTACGGCCCCGGGATCGGCCCGTCCGCCTCCACGTCCACCGACACGTACACCGTCGGCGTCACCTTCACCCTGCGTCCCATCCCCCCATCCAACCCACCCCCGCAACCCCGTTTCCCACCCCACCGGCCGCCCCCTCACAACCGAAAGGGACCGGCGCCGCCCGGCACCGGTCCCTGTTCCGCACCCGAGGGCCGACGAGGGTCCTACAGGTCGTAGTAGAGCTCGAACTCGTGGGGGTGGGGGCGGAGGGCGATCGGGGCGATCTCGTTGGTGCGCTTGTAGTCGATCCAGGTCTCGATGAGGTCCGGGGTGAAGACGTTGCCGGCGAGGAGGTACTCGTGGTCGGCTTCCAGGGCCTCCAGGACGGCGGGGAGGGAGGAGGGGACCTGGGGGACGTTGGCGTGCTCCTCGGGGGCCAGCTCGTAGAGGTCCTTGTCGACGGGCTCCAGCGGCTCGATCTTGTTGCGGATGCCGTCGAGGCCGGCCATCAGCATGGCGGCGAAGGCCAGGTAGGGGTTGGAGGCCGGGTCCGGGGCGCGGAACTCGATGCGCTTGGCCTTGGCGTTGGAGCCGGTGATCGGGATGCGGATCGCGGCGGAGCGGTTGCGCTGCGAGTAGACCAGGTTGACCGGCGCCTCGAAGCCCGGCACCAGGCGGTGGTAGGAGTTCACCGAGGGGTTGGTGAAGGCCAGCAGCGAGGGGGCGTGCCGCAGCAGGCCGCCGATGTAGTAGCGGGCGGTGTCGGAGAGTCCGGCGTAGCCCTGCTCGTCGTAGAAGAGCGGCGAGCCCTCGGTCCACAGGGACTGGTGGACGTGCATGCCGGAGCCGTTGTCGCCGAAGATCGGCTTCGGCATGAAGGTGGCGGTCTTGCCGTTCCGCCAGGCGACGTTCTTGATGATGTACTTGAACAGCATCAGGTCGTCGGCGGCGTGCAGCAGGGTGTTGAACTTGTAGTTGATCTCGGCCTGGCCGGCGGTGCCGACCTCGTGGTGCTGGCGCTCGACCTCCAGTCCGGCCTTGGCGAGCTCCAGCGACATCTCGGCGCGCAGGTCGGCGAAGTGGTCGACCGGCGGGACGGGGAAGTAGCCGCCCTTGTACTTGACCTTGTAGCCGCGCACGTCGCCCTCGGCGGCGCCGCTGTTCCAGGCGCCGGCCTCCGAGTCGATGTGGTAGAAGGACGCGTTGGCGCTGGTCTCGAAGCGGACCGAGTCGAAGACGTAGAACTCGGCCTCGGGCCCGAAGTACGCGGTGTCGGCGATGCCGGAGGAGGCCAGGTAGGCCTCGGCCTTCCTGGCGACGTTGCGCGGGTCGCGGCTGTAGGCCTCGCCGGTGACCGGGTCCTGGATGAAGAAGTTGATGTTGAGGTGCTTCTCGGCCCGGAAGGGGTCGAGGCGGGCGGTGGCGAGGTCCGGCACCAGGGCCATGTCGGACTCGTGGATGGCCTGGAAGCCGCGGATCGACGAGCCGTCGAACATCAGGATCTCGGACGGGTCGAAGGTCGCCGCAGGTACGGAGAAGTGCTGCAAGACGCCCGGCAGGTCGCAGAACCGGACGTCGACGAACTTCACGTCGTTGTCCTGGATGTACTGCTTCACTTCGGCGGCGTTGTTGAACATCCATCCTCCTCGGCGTGCGAATTGGGCTCACCATAGGAATGGGTCGTTTCCAGCCGGTGACCCGCTCGTTTCCTAGATGTTAACCACGGTCGCCTCGCGGGCGGCAAAGATGTACGGGACGGTACAAATCGCCCCGCCCAGCTGCGCACCCTTCCGCAAGTGGTCTGGACCACTTGGAAGGGGGCCGGGATGACGATTCACCCGGTCGGGGGTGATGCCCCGGCCGGAGGGGAGCCGGTGGCGGTGCGACCCGTCAGCCCGGTTAGTGTGGATTCGTGGACACCAGAGAAGCGTTGGGATCGTGGATCGACGGCCCCCGGGCGGCCGCCGAGAAGATGGGCGCCGACTTCGGCCACCGCGGCGAGCGCCTCGGGCTGCCCAAGGAGGGCCCCGGCTCGATCGCCGGCCCCGGCCGCCGGATCGGCGCGCTGTTCGTGGACGGCTGGCTCGTCGCCCTGATCTCGTACGGGCTGATCGCCCGCGGCGACCAGGCCGAGGCCAACCTGTGGACCAGCCCGCTGTACTTCCTCGTCGCGGCCCTGATGCTGTCCACCACCGGCACGACGGTCGGCAAGCGGCTGTTCGGCCTCCGGGTGGTCCGGCTGGACGGCCGCCGCGCGACCATCCCGCAGGTCCTGCTGCGCACCCTGCTGCTCTGCCTGGTGGTGCCGCCGCTGGTCTGGGACCGCGACACCCGGGGCCTGCACGACAAGGCGGTCGGCACCGTCGAGGTCCGCATCTAGCACGGTCCGGACAAGCCCGGCAGCAGATGCCGGACGACGCCGAAACGGCCCCGCTGAGGATTCAGCGGGGCCGTTCTCGTGTCGTGAGGGGCGGGGGAGGGGTCAGCGGGCCTGGCCGCCCTTGGGCATCCGGGCGCCCTTCGGCATCGGACCCTTGGGGATCGGCGCCTTGGAGAGCAGGTCGCCCAGCGCGCGCAGGCGGTCGTTGGTCTCGGTGACCTGGGCGGCGGTGATGGCGCGGGGCAGGCGCATCAGGTGGATCTGGAGCTTCTTCAGCGGGATCTCGCCCTCGCCGTTGCCCACCACGATGTCGTGCACCGGCACGTCGCCGACCACACGGGCCATCTTCTTCTTCTCGGAGGCCAGCAGCTGGCGGACCCGGTTCGGGTTGCCCTCGCCGATCAGCGCGATGCCGGCCCGGCCCACGGCGCGGTAGACCGCGTCCTGGCTACGGGTGACCGCGACCGGGGTGCTGTTGGAGCTCCAGCCGCGCCGGATGTTGTTCAGCACCGCCGCGACGGCGCCCGGCTGCCCCTCCATCTGCCCGAACGCGGCGCGCTCGGCCCGGCGCCCGAAGACGATCGCCATGGCCAGCACGGCCACGATGAAGCCCAGGATGCCCAGGTAGACGGGATGCTCGATCGCGAAGCCGATGGCGAGGAACACGCCGAAGGTCAGCAGGCCGACGCCGGCGATGATCAGGCCGATCTTGGTGTCGACCTTCTTGGTCATGGTGTACGCCAGACGGATCTGCTTCAGCCGTCCGGGGTTCTCGGATGTTTCCCTCGCCATAACGCTCATGGTACGTGGCACGGGTACGGGATATCCAAGCCCGGGTACCCGTTCGCCCCAACCGTGACCCGTGCGCCGGTGCGCCGTCGCGCACAGCGACGCCGGGGGCTCACTTCCGTGGCGTGGAACGGGTCCGCGGCGCGGGACGGCCCGGGGGCGTGGAGAGGGGCTGCGGCGTGGTCCGGGCGGCCTCCGCGTCGTCGTGCCGGCGGTCCGCCGCGTACCGGCGGTTCTCGCACACCGCCGCCCACGCGTTGCGGCGCGCGTGCTGCTGGCCGGGGGCCAGCAGGACGCTCTCGGCGTACCGCAGTGCCACTCCGACCGATCGGATCCGCATCCGCATGCCGAACAGCTCCTCTCCGGGCTGATGGGGGCCGAGCCGGCCGAGCCGGGTGAGACGGCCGTGGTGGCCGTGGTGACCGAGCCGGCCGTGGTGGCCGAGAAGAATCGAACGCTCACCAGGCGTCCAGCGTCCCCACCCCGTGTTACCAGCCCGTGACCAGGCCGTCAAAGCGTGGTGAAACCGAAAGGGCGGAGCCGAAGCTCCGCCCTTTCCCTGGCTCGAACAACACGGTCGGACCGAACGGTCCGACCGGCCCGATCGGACCGATCGGACCGTACCGGTCAGGAGACCGTCAGACCGCGGCCTGCTCGCGCCGCTCCAGCGCCTGCCGGTACAGCCGGCCGGCCCGGTACGAGGACCGCACCAGCGGGCCCGACATGACGCCCGCGAAGCCCAGCTCCTCGGCCTCCTGCTGGAGCTCGACGAACTCCTGCGGCTTCACCCAGCGCTCCACCGGGTGGTGGCGCAGCGAGGGGCGCAGATACTGGGTGATGGTGATCAGCTCGCAGCCGGCGCCGACCAGGTCGGCCAGCGCCTGGCTGACCTCCTCGCGGGTCTCGCCCATGCCGAGGATCAGGTTGGACTTGGTCACCAGCCCGGCCGCGCGGGCCTGGGTGATGACGTCCAGCGAGCGCTCGTAGCGGAAGGCCGGGCGGATCCGCTTGAAGATCCGCGGCACCGTCTCGACGTTGTGCGCGAGCACCTCGGGGCGGGAGGAGAAGACCTCGGCCAGCTGCTCGGGCACCGCGTTGAAGTCGGGGATGAGCAGCTCGACGCCGGTGCGGCCGGCCGCGCGGTCGGCGGTCATCGCGTGCACCTGGCGCACGGTCTCGGCGTACAGCCAGGCGCCGCCGTCCTCCAGGTCGTCGCGGGCGACGCCGGTGATGGTGGCGTAGTTGAGGTCCATGGTGACGATGGACTCGGCGACCCGGCGCGGCTCGTCGCGGTCGAACTCGGCGGGCTTGCCGGTGTCGATCTGACAGAAGTCGCAGCGGCGGGTGCACTGGTCACCGCCGATGAGGAAGGTCGCCTCGCGGTCCTCCCAGCACTCGAAGATGTTGGGGCAGCCGGCCTCCTGGCAGACCGTGTGCAGCCCCTCCTTCTTCACCAGCGACTGGAGGGCGTTGTACTCCGGGCCCATCTTCGCGCGGGTCTTGATCCACTCGGGCTTCCGCTCGATGGGGGTCTCGCTGTTGCGGACCTCCAGGCGGAGCAGCTTCCTGCCGTCGGGCGCGACAGCGGACACGTGCGACTCCTAGAACTAGACGGGGTACCCCCAGGGTACGCCTGTGGTTGTACGGCCTTCGTCGGGCCTGTTGCCCTGCAATCGCAGGGCAACATGGCTACCGGTCGGTAGATTCCCAGCGGCCGCCGGGATTTCCGACGGCCGTCAGGACAGCGGGGCGGACGGTCATCGGGGCGGACGGCCGTCAGGACGCATCAGGGCAGGTGTCCGGCGGTGCGCCGGAGCCGGGCGGTGGGGCTCAGCGGCTGAGCGCCGGCTCCGGCAGCTCGGCGAGGACGGCCGCCAGGTGCCGCTCGACCACCGGTGCCGCCTCGGCGGCGGACAGTCCGCGCCGCAGCTCGCCGGTGAGCGAGGCGACGCCCGCGTCCCGGATGCCGCACGGCACGATCTTGTCGAACCAGGTCATGTCCGGGTCGCAGTTGAGCGCGAAGCCGTGCATGGTGACCCCGCGGGCGACCCGCACGCCGATCGCGGCGAGCTTGCGGTCGTCCCCGCGCTGGCCGGCGTTGGAGGGGGCGTACTCGGGGCCGGCCAGGCGCGGGTCGATGCCGAGCGGCAGGCCCATCCGCAGGGTCAGCTTGCCGATGTCCACGACCTGCGCCGGGTCCACCACGGCGTCCGGGATGGACTCGCCCAGCACCCAGACCCCGCTGCGGCCCTCGACCCGGGTGGAGTCGATGCCGAACTCGCCGGCGGTGCGGATCAGCGCCTCCTCCAGCCGGCGGACGTAGGCGATGACGTCGATCGGGTCGGGCAGCTTGACGATCGGGTAGCCGACCAGCTGGCCGGGGCCGTGCCAGGTGATCTCCCCGCCGCGGTTGACCTCGACCACCGGGGTGCCGTCCAGCGGCAGGTCGGCGGGGTTGGTGCGCTTGCCCATGGTGTACACCGACTGGTGCTCCAGGAGCAGGACGGTGTCGGGGATCTCGTCCGCGACCCGCAGCGCGTGCAGCCGCTGCTGCTCCTCCCAGGCCTCCTGGTAGGGCACGGTCCGCTCACCTATGCCCATGCGAACAAAACGCACGTTCTCGCTCACCGCTGCCGCTCCTTGCCAGGCGTTCGAGACCAACCTCGCCACTGTACGCCCAGCCCGTCCGAACCCCTTCAGCCGCCTGCGGGCAGCGGCCCCGCCCAGCCGCTCGCCCAGCCGCTCGCCCCGCTCAGCCCCCCGCGAGCAGCTGCAGCCGCAGCGCGAGCTGGAGCTCCAGCGACCGCTCCGGCTGGTTCCAGTCCCGCCCGAGCAGCGCCTCGACCCGGTCCAGCCGCTGGACCACCGTGTTCACGTGGACGTGCAGCTCGTCCTTGGCCCTGGTCAGGCTGCCGCCGCAGTCGAAGTAGGCGCGCAGGGTGCGGACCAGCTCGGTGCCGCGCCGGGCGTCGTAGGCCAGCAGCGGGCCGAGCGTCGCGCCGACGAAGCCGTCCACGTCGTGGCCGTCGCCGAGCAGCACGCCGAGGAAGCCGAGCGCCCGGGCGGAGGCGCCCTCCCCGGCCCGGCCGAGCACCCGCAGGGCCCGGAGGCAGCGCAGACCCTCGCCGTAGGAGGCGGCCAGCGCGGACGGCCCGGCGGCCGGGCGGCCCGCGCCGACGGTGACCGGGAACCCGGCCAGCCGGGCCAGCCGTTCGGCGGCCTGTCGGGCGGTCTCCTCGGGATCGCCGGCGCCGACCGCGCTGCCGCTGCCACTGCCGCCGCTGCCGCTCTCGACGGGCGTCAGCAGCACCACCGTCTCAGCGTGCTCGGCGCTGACGCCCCGGGAGCCGAACAGGTAGCGCCGGGCCGCCCCGGCCAGCCGTCCGCGCTCGTCGGTCTTCCCGTCGGCCGGCTCCGCGACCAGCACCAGGTGCGGCCGGGCGAGGTCGACGCCGAGCCGGCGGCCGCGGGCGGTGAGCCCGGCCGGGTCGCGCTCGGGGGCGGTCAGCAGGTCGGTGAGCAGGTCGCCGCGGATCCGGTTCTCGGTCTCGGCGACGGAGCGGCGCAGCAGCAGGAGCAGGGCGGTGACCACGCTGGCCCGCTCGAACAGCCGCCGGTCGGCGTCGTCGAGGTCGGGGCGGCCGCGCAGCACCATGGTGCCGAGCGCGTCGTGCCCGGCCAGCACCGCGCAGACCCACTGCTCGCGGTGCCGTACGGACCGGCCCTCGGCGCGGGAGGCGGCGACCGCCTCGGCCAGTTCGGCGGCGGGGGCGGAGCGTCCGGCCAGCGGCTCGCCCTCGGCGTCCAGGACCGCTATCTCCCCGCCCAGCAGGGCGGCGACGGCGGCGGCGACGTCCGGTACCTCGGCGCCGCGCAGCACCAGGTCGGTGAGCCGGTCGTGGGCCTGCTCGGCGCGCTGGACAGCGGCGGAGTGGGCCCGGACCAGCTCGTTGGCGGCGTTCAGCTCGGCGAGCGCGGCCCGGGTGTCGGCCAGCGACTTGGCGGTGTCCAGGGCGATCGCGGCGTGCGCGGCCAGCGAGCAGAGCAGCGCGACCTCGTCGGGGGAGAAGGCGCGCGGCGAGCGGTCGGCGGCGAACAGGACGCCGATGACCTGCCCGCCGAGCAGCAGCGGCACCCCGATGATCGCCACCAGGCCCTCGTCCAGCACGCCCGCGTCGATCGTGCCGGTGTGGTGGAAGCGCTCGTCGGTGCGGTAGTCGGGGGTGGCGTACGGGCGGGCGGTCTGGGCGACCAGCCCGCCCAGGCCGTGGCCGAGGCTGAGCCGCAGGGTCTGGAACAGGACGGAGACCGAGCCGTCGGTGACCCGCATGTAGGTGTCCCCGGCGGCCTCGTCCGGCAGGGTCAGGTAGGCGGTGTCGGTGCCGAGCAGCATCCGGGCCCGGCGGACGATCGCCTGGAGCACGGTGTCCAGGTCCCGGGAGGCGGCGAGGTCCCCGGCGGTGTCGAACAGGGCGGTCAACTCGGCTTCGCGGCGCCGGTGTTGACGCAGGGTGCGGTGGACCCGCAGGGCCTGCCAGGTGGCGTCGTCGATCTCGGCGAGGACGGCGGCCGACGCCCCGCGGCGGCGGGCGTCGGCCAGCACGTCGGCGAAGTCCTCGGTGGCGGCGCCGGAGGCGAGCAGGTCGAGCAGTCGCCGCAGCGCGGGCGCGGCGCTTTCCTGAGGGTGGTTCATGGTGCGTGCTGCCAATCGGCGTCGGTTCCGTCGGTTCCGAGAAAGCGCGATCGTACCGGCTCGGCCCTCAGACGACGGCGGGCCTTCCGGCCGCGGCGGCGTCCGGCTCCGGGCCGTCCTGGCCGGCCTGCCCCTCGACCTCCGCGAGGTCCAGGCCCCTGGTCTCCCGGCCGCAGAGCACCGCCAGGACGGTGACCGCCGCCGCGATGGCGACGTACACCGCGATGGGGGTGGCGCTGCCGTAGTCCTTGAGCAGTGCGGTGGCGATCAGCGGCGCCGGGGCGCCGGCCGCCACGGAGGAGAACTGGGCCCCGATCGAGGCGCCCGAGTACCGCATCCGGGTCGCGAACAGCTCGGAGAAGAAGGCGGCCTGGGGCGCGTACATGGCGCTGTGGAAGACCAGTCCGACGGTCACGGCGGCGAGCAGTGAGCCGAAGGACCTCGTGTCGACCAGGCCGAAGAAGACGAAGGCCCAGGCGCCCACCCCGACCGCGCCCACCAGGTAGACCGGCCTGCGCCCGACCCGGTCGGACAGCGCGCCGAACAGCGGGATCAGCGCGAACTGGATCGCGGAGGCGACCAGCACGGCGTTCAGCGCGGTCTGCTTGGAGAAGTGGGCGTGGTTGACGGCGTACACGAGCACGAACGTCGTCATCACGTAATAGGAGATGTTCTCCGCCATCCGCGCGCCCATGGCCACCAGCACCTCCCGCCAGTGGTTCCGCAACACCTCGACCAGCGGCGGCCGTTCGGGAGCCTTCCGGGACTGCTGCGCCGCCAGCGCCTGCTTGAACAGCGGCGACTCGTCCACCGCGAGCCGGATCCACATCCCGACCGCGACCAGCACCGCCGACAGCAGGAACGGCACCCGCCAGCCCCAGGCCAGGAACGCCGCGTCCGACTGCACCGCCGTCATCAGCGACAGCACCCCGGCCGCCAGCAGGTTCCCGGCCGGCGCCCCGCCCTGCGGCCAGGACGCCCAGAAGCCCCGCCGCCGCTGGTCCCCGTGCTCCGACACCAGCAGCACCGCGCCGCCCCACTCGCCGCCGAGCGCGAAGCCCTGCACCAGCCGCAGCACCGTCAGCAGCACCGGCGCCGCGACCCCGATCGAGTCGTACGTCGGCAGCAGTCCGATCGCCGTGGTCGACCCGCCCATCAGCAGCAGGCTCACCACCAGCAGTTTCTTCCGCCCCACCCGGTCCCCGAAGTGCCCGAACACCAGCGCCCCGAGCGGCCGCGCCGCGAAGCCGATCGCGTAGGTCAGGAAGGAGAGCAGCGTCCCGGTCAGCGGATCGCTGTGCGGGAAGAACAGCTTCCCGAACACCAGGGCCGCCGCCGTTCCGTACAGGAAGTAGTCGTACCACTCGATCGTCGTGCCGATCAGGCTCGCAGCCACCACTCTCGGGAGTGAACTGCTCGCCGCCGTACCTCGTGCGGAGGTGCTCATGGCCACCACTTCCAGAACCAGGGGGGAGACGATGTCGCCACAAGGTAGGAAGCGGCCGACCCCGGGACTATGTGGGCGGCCCACACAGTCCCGGGGTCGAATGTGCCCGCTCTCCCTATGAGAGGGATGGCCGGACCACGGAGCGCCCGCCGCTCAGTGCGCCGTCCAGCCACCGTCGACGGGGAGGCTGGCGCCGGTGATGTAGGAGGAGGCGGGGGAGCAGAGCCAGAGGGCGAGCTGGGCGACCTCGTCGGGTTCGATGAGGCGCTTCACGGCGGTGCGGTCGAGCATGATCCGCTCGACCACCTCGTCCTCGGGGATGCCGTGGGCGAGCGCCTGGGCGGCGATCTGCTTCTCCACCAGGGGGGTCCGGACGTAGCCCGGGTTGACGCAGTTGCTGGTGACGCCGTACGGCGCGCCCTCCAGGGCGACGGTCTTGCTCAGGCCCTCCAGCGCGTGCTTCGCGGTGACGTACGCGGACTTGAACGCGCTGGCGCGCAGGCCGTGGACGGAGGAGATGTTGACGACCCGGCCCCACCCCTGCTCGTACATGTGCGGCAGGGTGCGGCGCAGGATGCGGAAAGGGGCCTCGACCATGACGCGCTGGATGAGGGTGAAGCGGTCGGGCGGGAACTCGTGCACGGGGGCGACGTGCTGGAGGCCCGCGTTGTTGACGACGATGTCGGCGTCGTCCGGGAGGGCGTCCACGGCCCCGGGGTCGGCGAGGTCGGTGACGATCGCGCGGCCGCCGATCCGCTCGGCGAGCTCCTCGGCCGGGCCGGCCGCGAGGTCGACGACGTAGACCCGGGCGCCGGCCCCGGCGAAGGCCTCGGCGCAGGCCCGGCCGATGCCCGAGGCGGCCCCGGTGACCATGGCCGTGCGCCCGGCGAGCGGGCGGGCAGTAGAGGTGTCCATGGCCCAGAACGGTAGGAATCCGGCGGCCCCGCTCCCATGTGGCGGACCGCCACAGCATCCCGCCAGGTTGTGGCGTCGTCCGCCATGACGGCGACCCGCGGCCCGAACGGCGGATCGACCCTCGGAGAGGCCCTCGGAGAGGCCCCCGGAACCACCGACGGTTCGGCTACGGAAGACCAAACCCCTCCCGGCTCCGCTTCCCCACAATGGGCGCGGTTGCTTCACCCGTTCGGTGGATTGCTCGGTCAGATCCACCCATAGCGCCCGAATGCTCGCTACATTCACGCCGATTCCCGACAGGGGGCGCCGCCCCAGGCCGCCGAAGTGCTGGTGAGGCCCGGTGCGACGTCCGAGAGGTGTTGACAGACATGCCCCAACGGCCTGCAACCGACAGCCCGGCGTACGGACCGCTCGACCCGCTCGGCCAGCACCGAGGTCCGGTCGGCCGGACCCTTCCGGACGCCCCCGACGCCCTGACCGCCGACGCCATGACCGCCGACACGCTGACGGCCGACGCCCTGACCGCCGACGCGTCGACCACCGACACGTTGACCGCCGACGCCCCGGACGCCGACGACCTGCGGCTGCCGGTGCAGGCCACACCCGACCGGCACGAGAACCCCGTCGCGCCCGCCCCGGCCCGCGGCGCCGGCCACTCCGGCCCGGCCCCGCAGAACGGCCAGCTCGCGGCGCTGATCGAGGAGGCCGGCTTCTCGCACGCGGGCCTGGCCCGCCGGGTCGACCAGCTCGGCCTGGAGCACGGCCTCGACCTGCGCTACGACAAGACCTCGGTCACCCGCTGGCTGCGCGGCCAGCAGCCGCGCGGGGCCACCCCGGCGCTGATCGCCGAGGTCTTCACCCGCCGGCTCGGCCGCCGCCTCACCGCCCAGGACCTCGGCCTGGACGCCTGCGCCCCGGTCTACGCGGGCCTGGAGTTCGCCGAGACGCCGCAGGAGGCGGTGGACATCGTGGCGAGCATGTGGCGCAAGGACAACGGCCCGCAGTCCGAGCTGCGCCGGATCGCCTTCACCCCGGCCGGCCTGGTCGTCCCCAGCCGGGACTGGCTGATCGGCCGCACCGACGAGCGGGTCGCCCGGGACGGCTCCACCCTGGCCCGGCCGGACACCGCCACCGGTCCACCCTCCGGCAGCGCCACCTCCGCGGCCATCACCGGCGCCCCGGCGCCGGGTGCGCCCGGCGCGTCCCCCGGGAGCCCGTTGCGCGGCCCGGCCCCCGGCGTCCCCGGGGCCCCCACCGCGCGCAGCACCGCCGGGACGACCGGCACCGCCCCCACCATCGGCCGGGTGCCGATCCAGAGCCGCCGGCCGCCGGTCGCCGTCGAGCCGCCGTACACCGACCCGGCCCGCGAGTCCCGCCCCACCCTGCGGGTCGGCCGCGGCGACATCGCCGCCATCCGCGCCGTCGGCGACCTCTTCCGCGCGCTCGACCACGCCTACGGCGGCGGCCACGCCCGCCAGGCGCTGGTCCGCTACCTGGAGAGCGAGGCCGAGCCGATGCTGCGCGGCCGCTACGGCGAGCAGATCGGCCGGGCCCTGTTCGGCGCCGTCGCCGACCTCACCAGGCTGGCCGGCTGGACGTCCTTCGACATCGCCGCGCACGGCCTCGCCCAGCGCTACTTCGTCCAGGCGCTGCGCCTCTCCCAGGCCGCCGGGGACCGCGCGCTCGGCGGCTACGTGCTGGTGACGATGAGCCAGCAGGCCGTCCACCTCGGCCACGGCCGGGAGGCGGTCCAGCTCGCCAGGGTCGCCCAACAGGGCGTGGGCACCGCCGTGCCGCCGGTCGTCCAGTCGCTGATGCACGCCGCCGAGGCGCGCGGGCACGGCCTGCTGGGCGACGTCCGGTCCTGCACCACCGCCCTGGTGCGCGCCGAGCGCGCCCTGGCGGCGGCCCGGACGGGCGACGAACTGCCCTCCTGGGCGCGGTACTTCGACGAGGCCCAGCTCTCCGACGAGTTCGCCCACTGCTACCGCGACCTCCAGCAGTGGCGGACGGCCGCGCAGCACGCCGAGAAGTCGCTGCGGCTGCGCTCGCCCGCCTACGCCCGCAGCCGGATCTTCTGCCGCCTGGTGCTGGCCACGGCCCGGCTCGGCATGGGGGACCTCGACGAGGCGTGCACCATGGCCACCGACGCGCTGCGGGCGGCGGGGGAGATGCGCTCGGCCCGCTCGCTGGAGTACGTCCGGGACTTCCACCGCCGCCTCACCCCCTACCGCGGCAGCCCGGTGGCCCGCGCCTTCGAGGAAACGGCCCGGCAGGCGGGAGTGATCTGAGCGCGGAGGTGAACTGACCGGCGGAGTGCGTGGGGACGGGCCTCACGCACCCGGCGTACGGAGGCCCGGGCCTACCAGCTCTCGGCCCGGACCCTCGGCTGATCCGCGTCGGCCGCCACCGGCGGCCGCGCGCCGCCGCGCACCCGATGCGCCGCCAGCGGGAACACCAGCACCGACAGCATCCCGGCGCCGACCAGCGCCGCCGCGGTGGAGGACGGCAGGTGCCCGGCGTCCACCTCGATGGTGGTGATCACCACGACCAGCGGCAGCGCCGTCGCCCCGTACAGCGCGAGCGCCGCGCGGTCGCGCAGGCCGAGCCCGGCCGGGGCGAGCAGCGCGGCGGGCAGCCCGCGCACGGCCAGGAAGAGCAGCAGGAACACCGGGACCAGCAGCAGCGTGCCCGGGTCGTCCAGCAGGGCGTCCAGGTCGAAGTTCATCCCGCTGACCACGAAGAACACCGGCACCAGGAAGCCGAAGCCGATGCCCTCCAGCTTGGCCTCGATCACCTCCTCCTCGGCCTGCCGGACGCCGGCCAGCAGCAGCCGGGAGACGATCCCGGCGACGAAGGCCCCGAGCAGCATGTCGAGGTCCAGCCAGAGCGCGGCGGCGACCATGGCGGCCAGCACCAGGATCACCGCGCGGATCGCGAACTGACCGGAGGTGCGCAGGGTCCGTTCGATCAGCCGGGTGGCCCAGGTCGGGCGAGGCCGGCGCGCGCCGAACACGGCGAGCGCGGTGATCACCGCGAAGGCCCCGAGGATGACCGCCGTGCGGGCCGGGGAGTTGCCGCTGAGCAGGGCGGCGATCGCGATGATCGGTCCGAACTCGCCGACCGCCCCGGTGGCCATCACCAGGGAGCCGAAGGGCGTGGGCAGTTCACCGGAGTCGCGGAGGATCGGCAGGATGGTGCCGAGCGCCGTGGTGGTGAGCACCAGCCCGGCGAAGGCGCCGTCCAGCGGGTCCCGGTTGACCAGCGCGCCCACGCCGAGCCCGACGGCCACCGAGACCAGCCACGCGGTGCCCGCCCGTTTCAGCGGGCCGCCGCGCAGCTTGGCGAAGTCGATCTCGTAGCCGGCCAGGAACATCAGCATGGCCAGGCCGAACTGGGAGAGCGCGTCGACCAGGCCGTCGACGTGCGCCCAGCCCAGGACGTCCGGGCCGATCAGGACGCCGAGCACGATCTCGAACACGACGGTCGGGACGGCGATCCACCGCAGCAGCCGGTCGGCGAGCAGCGGGGCGGCCACGGCTGCGGCGGGGATCAGGATCAGGGTCAGCGGCTGGGCGGCGGCGCTCACCGCGCAACCGGCCGAACGGTCGAAACCATCCGATGAACGGTCAGAGCAGGCACCCCGGCATCCTGGCACGCCGTCGGTCTGTCACCCCGGCAGACCGCTGGTGTGTCCCGGTGCCCCGATGCGCTCCGGCGGTGGCAACGGCCGCCCCTGCCGCCCCGCCGCTCGGACCGCCCCGACGGCCACCCGTGCCGCCGTCAGGCCGCCGCCTCCGCCTCCCGGGCGTCCGCCGGGACGCCGAGGTCGCCCAGGACCGCCTGCGCCGCCCGCCGCCCGGAGACCAGCGCGCCCTGCACGGTGCTGGTGTCCCGGTGGTCCCCGGCGACGTACAGCCCGGCCAGCAGCCGCACCGGGCGGCGGGGGTTGTGCGGCGGCGGCATCGCGGGCAGCGCGTCCGGGACGTGCCGTACGCCGAGGAACTGCCAGCCCGAGGTCGGGACGTCGTACAGCTCGGTCAGCCGGGCCCGGACGGCCGGCTCCAGCCCGGCCGGGCCGCCCACGTCGAAGGCGCGCCGCCCGAGCACGGTGGTGGCGATCAGCGCCTGGCCGGCCGGGGCGTAGGACGGGTGCAGCTCGCTGAGCACCAGCGAGTGCGAGACCAGTGGCGGGTGCCCGTTCGGCCGGTCGCCGTCGAGCAGCAGGACGGCCTCGCCCAGCGGGGCGGTGTCGGCCGCGTGGTAGAAGGTCGTGACGGGGTGGAAGTCCGGCAGCCGCAGCCCGGGCAGCAGTCCGGTGGCGGAGCGGGCGTCGGTGGCGACGATGACGGCCTGGGCGCCGATCCGCCCGTGCGCGAGGGTCTCGACGCCGTCCGCGGCGATCGAGGTGACCTGCACCCGGGTGCGGACGGTTCCGGCGGGCAGGGCGGCGGCCAGCTGGGCCGGTACCGCCGCGATCCCGCCGGCGGGCAGACAGAGCCGCCCGCGCGCGTACGAGCGCAGCACCAGGTCGGCGATCCGGCTGCTGGTGCCGAGGGCCGGATCGGAGAGCAGCGCGCTGAGCAGCGGGCGCAGGAAGCCGTCCACGGTGCGCTGGGCGAGGCCGTGGCCGGCCAGTGCGCGGGCGGCGGTGGTCTCCGGGCGGGCCTGGAGCCGGCCGACCGGGGTGGTGGCGAGCCGGCCGAGCCGGCCGGCCAGCCGGGCCTTGTCCAGCGGGCTGCCGAGCGGGGCCCGGGCGGCGGCCTGCCGGGCGACGGCGAGCTGGGGGTCCCCGGCGCGGTACCGGCGGCCGGCGCTGTGCACCAGCACGCCGGGCGCGAGCGGGCGCAGGTCGAGGCGGTCGAGGTCGAGCGTGCGGCGCAGCTCGGGGAAGGCGGTGTTCAGCAGGTGACTGCCGTCGTCGAGCCGGAATCCGTCCTGTTCGCGGGTGGCCATCCGGCCGCCGATCCGGTCGGTGGTCTCCAGGACCTGGACGTCGAGGCCGTGGCCGGTGAGCGCGCGGGCGGCGGCCAGGCCCGCGAGTCCGGCGCCGACCACGACGACGTCCGGGTCGGACGGCCGGCGGGCGCGGCGGGTGAAGTCGTACGTGGGCACTGGGGTGCTCCCTCCCTGGTCCCGGGGCTCCGGCCGACGCAGGCAGCGGGGTGCCGGGACACGGTCCGTGGAGGGTGATGCCCAGTCAGTACGAGCATCAGACAAGCGCATCGGGCCGGATCCGAGGGCCGGGGAGGGTTGTGCGGCACCGGGCGGGGGCGCGGTCACGGACAGTGCGCCGTGGTGGCCGGGTTCGGGGGTCGGCGGGAGCGTACGGTCACCGGGGGCGTGCGACGCGCCCACCATGTGCTCCCGTGCGCCCCCTCCTCGGGCCCCCTCGGGCCGGGCCCGGCATATGCCGCTGGCCAGGGTGGATGCCGCAGTCGGAGTACGCACGGCTCCGCACGCCCCGCGCGCACACCCACGCGTCACATGCCCGCGCGCGCACCCATCCGTCACACCGCCGCGCGCACGCCCAGGCGTCGCGCCCCCGCGCGCACGCCCACCGATCACATCGCCGCGAGCACCGCCGCACGCACGCCGGCCCGTCACATCGCCGCGAGCACCGCCACACGCACGCCGGCCCGTCACATCGCCGCGAGCACCGCCGAGTACACGTCCGGGTGGGTGAAGCGGAAGCCCGCGTCCAGCAGCCGCCGCGGCACCACCCGGTGGCTGCCGACCACCTCGACCGCCAGCTCGCCCAGCACCGCCTTGAGCACCGCCTCCGGCACCGGGAACGGCGTCGGCCGCCGCAGCGCCCGCCCGAGCGCGGTGGTCAGCTCGGCGTTGGTCGCCGGGTTCGGCGCGGTGAGGTTGAAGGCGCCGGAGAGGCCGTCGTGGTCGATCAGGAACCGCAGCGCGGCCACCTCGTCGTGCAGCGAGATGAAGCTCCAGTACTGCCGCCCGTTGCCGAGCCGCCCGCCGAGGCCCAGCTTGAACAGCGGGAAGAGCCGTCCGCCCGCCCCGCCGGCCGCGGACAGCACCATCCCGGTGCGGGGGTGGACGACCCGGATCCCGGCCCGTTCGGCCGGCCTGGCGGCGTCCTCCCACTCCCGGCAGACCTCGGCCAGGAAGTCGTCCCCGGCGGGGGAGTCCTCGTCGATCACCCGGTCGCCGGTCTGTCCGTACCAGCCGACCGCGGAGGCGCTCACCAGGACCTGCGGCGGCTCCTTGAGCGCGGCCAGGGCGACGGCCAGCGTCTCGGTGCCGTACGCCCGGCTCTCCCGGATCTCCCGCTTGTAGGAGTCCGTCCAGCGGCGGTCGCCGACCCCGGCGCCGGCCAGGTGCACCACGGCCTGGACCCCGGTCAGCCCGTCCCGCTCGACCTCGCCGAGCAGCGGGTTCCAGCCGATCGCCGTGCTGCCGTCCGGCCGGGGGCCGGTCTTCGAGCGGTGCCGGACCAGCCGGACCACCTCGTGGCCGTCCGCCAGCAGGGAGCGGACGAGCGCCGAACCGATCAAACCCGTGGAACCCGTGACAGCGATGCGCATGCGCCCATCCTCGCAGCTCCCGCCCGCTCCCGCGGTGTTCCCGACCGCCCGTCACCTTCGCATGCGTCCCGTTAGCATGACGCGCATGCCTGACGACGATCTGATCATCCGTACGGCTCGGAGCGAGGACGAGCGCGAACTCGCCGTCCTCAACCATGCCGCCTGGTCCGTCCTGTCCGACGTCTCCCCGCGACCGCCCGTCGAGGACCCGGTCTTCGACGAGCGGCACCCGGCCGAGCAGTACCTGCTGGCCGTGCTGGACGGCCGGATCGTCGGCTACGTCCGTCAGGTCCCGGCCACCCCGCTGGCGAGCAACCGGCACGTCCGGCAGATCCAGGGCCTGGCCGTCGACGACACCGTCCGCGGCCGGGGCATCGGCCGCCGGCTGGTCGAGGCGGCCTGCGCGGCGGCCCGGGCCGAAGGCGCCCGCAAGCTGACCCTGCGGGTGCTCGGCTGGAACGCCCCGGCCCGTCGGCTCTACGAGAGCTGCGGCTTCGTCGTCGAGGGCTCGCTGGCCGAGGAGTTCCTCATCGACGGCCGGTACGTGGACGACGTCTGGATGGCCCGCCGCCTGGCCGACTGAGCCCCGGACGGCACCCCGCCGAGCCCGCCCGGGCCCGCGCCGAAGATCCGAACAGGCTTGCCGCGGGCGGATGTTCGGCGTTCCGGGCCGGTGCCGAGTCGTGACGGTTCCGCGCTGTCTGGACCGCCGCCGCGCCGGGTACCGTACGCCCGTGAGCAACTCGACGCCTCCCGGGTGGTACCCGGTCCCGGGTGCGGACGGCACCCCCGGTCACGAGCGCTGGTGGGACGGCAACGCCTGGAGCAGCGAGGTCCGACCGCTCCAGGACGGCGTCGCGGGCGGGCTCGCCGACGCCCCCACCCAGACCCGGCCGCCGTCCGACCAGCGGCCCGGCTACGGCTACCCCGGCGGCCCGGCGGCGCCCTACGGCCACCCGGGCCAGGACGCCCACCAGGCCCCGGCCTACGGCTACCCGGGCCAGGACGCCTACCAGGCCCAGGCCCAAGGCGGCTACCCGGCCCAGGGCGCCTACCCCGGCCAGGGCCCCGGCTACGGGTACCCGGGCCCGGGCTACCCGCCGCCCCCGGCGGCCAAGGCCGGGCCGCAGACCGGCCTGGTCATCGGCATCGCGGTCGCCGTGCTGGCCGTGGGCGGGATCGTCGCCGGCATCGTGTTCAGCGGCGGCGGCGACCGGAGGGCGGACCCGACCCCGGACCCCACGGTCACCGTGACCCAGAGCGGCAGCCCCACGTCGAGCCCCAGCCCCACCGTGCCCACGCCCACCCCCAAGCCCAAGCCCCTGCCGGTGGTCAAGAGCACCGTCCCCGACCCCCAGCACGCGATCACCGTGCCGGTCTTCGACGGCTGGGACGTGTCCACCAACCCGCCGCACTCGACGGTCTACCTCGGCACCGGCCGCTACAGCTGCCCGGACGGCAGCTCCTGCATCCGCGGCCAGTTCTCGGTCGAGAAGGACACCGTCCAGGGCACCACCCCCAAGGCGGCCGCCGACGCCCAGATCCCCGTCTACGCCGGGCAGATCTTCTCCGGGGTCAGCTCGCACACCGACGCCGGATCCGGGTACGTCAGGGTGGCCGGGGTGCTCGGCTACGCCACCCGCTGGCACATCCGCACCACGGACGGCACCCAGGGCTACGTCCTGCTGGCTGCCCTCCCGGCCAAGGGCGGCGGCTACGTGGTCATGGAGGGCGGCGTGGACGACAGCCCGGCCGCGCCGGACTTCTCGGCGCTGGACCAGATCCTCAACGGCATCCAGCAGGACAGCTCCTCCGGCAGCAGCACCTGACGAAACCGCGAGGGCCGGCCCGCCGGCCCGGCCGGTACGCCCTAATCCCCGTACCGCTCCCAGAGCTTGGGGTAGCGCTTGGCCATCACGTCCGGGTCGTCGAAGTCCAGCGCCGGCCCGGACGGCTGCTCGGCCTGCCGCCCGCCCACCTCGGGCAGCGGCAGCCCGGTCAGCCGCTCGTACGCCTCGTCGGCGGCGTAGCCGAGGTCCTCGGCGTCGCCGTCCTCCTCCTCGTCGAACTCCGGCAACAGGTCCGCCAGGTCGTCCGGTTCGGCCAGTCCGCCCTCGAAGACCTCGCGGCCCTGGCCGATCAGCCAGAAGCGGAAGTAGTCGAAGGAGTCGTCCGAGGCGCCGTCGAGCAGCAGGTAGGCCGCGCCCCACAGGTCGTTGCGGTAGGCGCGCCGGAACCGCGCCTGGAACAGCCGGGCGAAGTCGATCACGTCGTCCGGGGTCAGCTGGAGGAGCCGTTCCACCAGGAGGTCGGCCTGTTCGTCGGGGTCGCCGTCGGCGGCGTCCCGGGTGTCGTCGATGATCTGCCAGAAGTCCGTCTCGTCCATCACCGCTCAAGCATCCCCGTTCGGCCGCCTCCGCGCATGCCACGACTCGACACGGGCCCGTGCCCGGTGTGCCCGGGGCCCCGGAACCCGGTGCGCCCGGGGGCCGGGAACGGCGGAACCCCGCGCCGTCCGGGGACGACGCGGGGTTCCGTACGCGGGGTGCCGCGGGGACCCGGTGGGGTCAGAGGCCGAGCTCGACCTCGAACTCGCCGGCCTCCAGGATCTCCTTGACCGCGACCAGGTAGCGGGCGGCGTCGGCGCCGTCCACCAGGCGGTGGTCGTAGGAGAGCGACAGGTAGGTCATGTCGCGGATGCCGATGGCGGTGCCGCCGTCGGCCTCGATGACGACCGGGCGCTTGACGGTGGCGCCGATGCCCAGGATGGCGACCTGGTTCGGCGGCACGATCACGGTGTCGAACAGCGCACCGCGCGAGCCGGTGTTGCTGATGGTGAAGGTGGCGCCGGACAGCTCGTCCGGGGTGATCTTGCTGTCGCGGACCTTGCTGGCCAGCTCGGCGGTCTTCTTCGAGATGCCGGCGATGTTGAGGTCGCCCGCGCCCTTGATGACCGGGGTCATCAGGCCCTTCTCGGAGTCCACCGCGATACCGATGTTCTCGGTGTCGAAGTAGGTGACCGTGCCCTCGGCGTCGTTGATCCGGGCGTTGACGACCGCGTGGACCTTCAGCGCCTGGGCGGCGGCCTTGACGAAGAACGGCATCGGGGAGAGCTTGACGCCCTCGCGGGCCAGGAAGCCCTCCTTCGCCTTGGCGCGCAGCGACATGATCTTGGTGACGTCCACCTCGACCACGCTGGTCAGCTGGGCCTGCTCGTGCAGCGCCTTCAGCATGTTGTCGCCGATGACCTTGCGCATGCGGGTCATCTTGACGGTCTGACCGCGCAGGGCGGACGGCGCGGCGGCGGCCTTCGGCGCGGCGGCCGGGGCGGCGGCGGCGACCGGGGCCGGAGCGGCCTTGGCGGCCTCCGCGGCGGCGATGACGTCCTGCTTGCGGATGCGGCCGCCGACGCCGGTGCCGGCGACGGAGGACAGCGCGACGCCGTGCTCGGCGGCGAGCTTGCGCACCAGCGGGGTGACGTAGGCGTCACCGCTGTCGGCCACCGGAGCGGCCGGGGCGACCGGAGCCGGGGCGGCAACGGGGGCCGGAGCGGCAACCGGGGCGGGGGCGGCAACCGGAGCCGGGGCGGCGACCGGAGCGGCCGGAGCGACGGGGGCCGGAGCGGCAACCGGAGCCGGGGCGGCAACCGGGGCCGGGACCGGAGCGGCAACCGGAGCCGGAGCGGCGACCGGGGCCGGGACCGGAGCGGCGACCGGAGCCGGAGCGGCGGCGACGGCACCGGCGGCACCGATCAGCGCGAGCTGGGCGCCGACCTCGGCGGTCTCGTCCTCGGCGACCAGGATCTTCACCACGGTGCCGGCGACCGGCGACGGGATCTCGGTGTCGACCTTGTCGGTCGACACCTCCAGCAGCGGCTCGTCGACCTCGACGGTGTCGCCCTCGGCCTTCAGCCAGCGGGTGACGGTGCCCTCGGTGACCGACTCGCCCAGCGCGGGCAGCAGCACCGGGGTGGCGTCGGCGGCCGGAGCGGCGGCCGGGGCCGGGGCGGCAACGGGGGCCGGAGCGGCGACCGGAGCCGGGGCAGCGACCGGAGCGGGGGCGGCGACCGGGGCCGGCGCGGCCTCGACGGCCGGGGCCGCGGCGGCGACCGGGGCGCCCGAGCCGTCGTCGATGATCGCCAGCTCGGCGCCCACCTCGACGGTCTCGTCCTCGGCGACCTTGATCGAGGCCAGGATGCCGGAGGCCGGGGCCGGGATCTCGGTGTCGACCTTGTCGGTCGACACCTCCAGCAGCGGCTCGTCGACCTCGACACGCTCACCCTCGGCCTTCAGCCAGCGGGTGACGGTGCCCTCGGAAACGCTCTCGCCCAGCGCGGGCAGTGTTACTGAGACCGCCATGGTTTCAGCGACTCCTATCAAGTCTTGCGTACGGGAAGTACTTGCGTACGGGAAGTACCGGGAAAGGGGGTGGGGCGTGATCAGTCGTGCGCGTGCAGCGGCTTGCCGGCCAGCGCCAGGTGCGCCTCGCCCAGGGCCTCGGACTGGGTCGGGTGCGCGTGGATGAGCTGCGCGACCTCGGCCGGGAGCGCCTCCCAGTTGTAGATCAGCTGGGCTTCACCGACCTGCTCGCCCATGCGGGCGCCGACCATGTGGACGCCGACCACGGCGCCGTCCTTGACCTGGACGAGCTTGATCTCGCCGGCGGTCTTCAGGATCTTGCTCTTGCCGTTGCCGGCCAGGTTGTACTTCAGGGTGACGACCTTGTCCTTGCCGTACAGCTCGACGGCCTTGGCCTCGGAGATGCCGACGGAGGCCACCTCGGGGTTGGAGTAGGTCACCCGCGGAACGCCGTCGTAGTCGATCGGCACCGGCTTGAGGCCGGCCAGGCGCTCGGCGACCAGGATGCCCTCGGCGAAGCCGACGTGGGCCAGCTGGAGGGTCGGGGCGAGGTCGCCGACGGCGGAGATGGTGGGCACGTTGGTGCGCATGTACTCGTCGACGAGGACGTAGCCGCGGTCCATCGCGACGCCGTTCTCCTCGTAGCCGAGGCCGGCCGAGACGGGGCCGCGGCCGATGGCGACGAGCAGCAGGTCGGCGTCGATCTGCTTGCCGTTCTCGGTGGAGACGCGGACACCGGTCTCGGTGTACTCCACGCCCGAGAAGCGGGCCTTCAGCTCGAACTTGATGCCGCGCTTGCGGAACGCGCGCTCCAGCAGCTTGGAGGAGTTCTCGTCCTCCAGCGGGACGAGGTGCGGCAGCGCCTCGACGATGGTGACCTCGACGCCGAAGGACTTCCAGACCGAGGCGAACTCGACGCCGATCACGCCGCCGCCGAGGATGACGACCGACTTCGGGATGCGGTCGAGCTTGAGGGCGTGGTCCGAGGAGATCACGCGGTTGCCGTCGATCTCCAGGCCCGGGATCGAGCGCGGCACGGAGCCGGTGGCCAGGACGATGTGGCGGCCTTCGATGCGCTGGCCGTTGACGTCCACCGAGGTCTGCGAGGAGAGCTTGCCCTCGCCCTGGATGAAGGTGACCTTGCGGGAGGCCACCAGGCCCTGGAGGCCCTTGTACAGGCCGGCGATCACGTCGTCCTTGTACTTGTGGACGCCGTTGATGTCGATGCCCTGGAAGGTGGCCAGGACGCCGAACTCGGCGGCCTCCTTCGTCTCGTCCGCGATCTCCGCGGCGTGCAGCAGCGCCTTGGTCGGGATGCAGCCGCGGTGCAGGCAGGTGCCGCCCAGCTCACCCTTCTCGACCAGGGCAACACTCAGGCCCAGCTGAGCGGCGCGGAGCGCCGCGGCGTAACCGCCGCTTCCGCCTCCGAGAATGACTACGTCGAAAACGGTGCTGGCGTCGTTCGCCACGTCACGTCCTCCATGCATGGGGTGGGTCGCCGGGCCGGTCGCGGTCCGGTGGGTCGGAAGCCTTTGTGGGGCGCCCAGTCGTGCCGGAAATACATCTTCGCACTTGTTCACGGTGGCTGATGTCCGGGTCCGCCCCAGGGGTGTCCCGCGGAGTGGTCACCGGGGCGGGAACGCCCCCGACGGAAGGGCATCATCGCAGCTCAGAGCGGTGTTGACAGCCGCCGGACGGGCGTCTTCCGCGCCATCCGCCACGGCTTCTTCCGCACTGTGGAACAAAGTTTCGCCCGCAGCGAACAGGCGTGCGTCGCGGCGCTCCGGCCTACTCGCGGGTAACCGGGCCGGAACGCCGACGGGGCCCGGCGCGTGTGCGCCGGGCCCCGTCGCAGCGGGTCCTGGACCGGGGGACGCCCCGGGTCAGGGGTGTCCGGGTCAGGCCTTGCCGTTCGCCCGCTGCTCGGCGAAGCGGACCAGGGTGCGCACCGCGCTCGCGGTGCCGCCCTTCGGGGTGTAGCCGTACGGCGCGCTCTCGTGGAACGCGGGACCGGCGATGTCCAGGTGCGCCCAGTCGGTGCCCTCGGCCACGAACTCCTTCAGGAACAGGCCGGCCACCAGGCCGCCGCCCATCCGCTCGCCCATGTTGGCCAGGTCGGCGATGGTCGACTCGGTCATGCCCTTGCGCAGGTCGGCCGGCAGCGGCATCGGCCAGGACTGCTCGCCCACCTCGCCGGCCAGGGCGTGCAGGCCGTCGCGCAGCTCGTCGTTGTTCGACATCACACCGAAGGTGCGGTTGCCCAGGGCCAGCACCATGGCGCCGGTCAGGGTGGCCACGTCGACGATGACGTCCGGGTTCTCCTCGCCGGCCCGCACGATCGCGTCGGCCAGCACCAGGCGGCCCTCGGCGTCGGTGTTCAGCACCTCGACGGTCTTGCCGCCGTACATCCGCAGCACGTCGCCGGGGCGGGTGGCGGAGCCGGACGGCATGTTCTCGGCCAGCGCCAGCCAGCCGGTCACGTTGACGGCCAGGCCCAGGCGCTTGGCGGCCACCACGGCGGCGAACACGGCGGCGGCGCCGGCCATGTCGCACTTCATGGTCTCGTTGTGGCCGGCCGGCTTCAGCGAGATGCCGCCCGAGTCGTAGGTGATGCCCTTGCCGACGAACGCCAGGGTGGCCTTGGCCTTCGGGTGGGTGTAGGACACCTTCACCAGGCGGGGCGGGTTCGCCGAGCCGATGCCGACGCCGATCAGGCCGCCGAAGCCGCCCTTGGTCAGCGCCTTCTCGTCCAGCACCTCGACCTTGAGGCCGTGCTCCTTGCCGGCCGCCTGGGCGAGCGCGGCGAAGCTCTTCGGGTTCAGGTCGTTCGGCGCGGTGTTGACCAGGTCGCGGGCCCGGTTCATCTCCTCGCCGATCGCGGTGGCGCGCTCCACGGCGGCCTTGGCGTCCTTGCTGCCCTTGCGGGCGGCCAGCACGACCAGCTCGCCGACCGGCTCCTTGCCGTTGCCGTCGCCCTTGTAGGTGCCGAAGGCGTACGAGCCGAGCAGGCCGCCCAGCGCGACCGCCTCGATGTCCGCAGCGGACTCGGCCGGCAGGGCCAGCGCGGCCTTCTTGGCACCGGCCAGGGTGCGGGCGGCGACACCGGCGGCGCGGCGCAGCGTCTCCAGCGCGTAACCGTCCTCGGCGGCCTCGCCCAGGCCGACCGCGAGCACGAGCGCGGCCTTCAGGCCGGCGGGGGAGGGGACCTTGACGGCCTCGCCCTCGGCGCCGGTCGCGCCCAGGGTGCTGAGGACCTCGGTCAGCTTGCCCTCGAACGCCTCGTTCACGGCCTCGGCACCGGGGGCCAGCACGATGCCCTTCGGGCCCTTCGCGACACCGACCACCAGGGCGTCCGCGCGCAGCGAGGCGGCGGAGGAGGTGCTCACAGACAATGCAGTCACGTAATGCGTCCTGTTCTTTCGCGGTCCACGGCCGGCCACGGCGAGGCTGCCGCACCGGCGCAGCCCGCGCCGTCGCAGGCCGTCCGCCGGCGGGCCTCCGGGTCCGGGCCCCCTGGCTGCGCGCGTCCGCCGGGGTGGCCGCGTACACCAGAGGCCCCGGCTCCTCGGTACGCGCCGGGCGGGCAGGACCTGCCACGGTGCAGGGCTGCGGTGCTCCACGCATGGTAGTCCGCATGGTGGGATCACGCGCCGCCCGGTGTCAGCCGAGCAACGCCAGGGCGAACAGCGAGGCGGTCGCGGCGGTTTCGGCCATCGCGCCGAGCACGTCCCCGGTGATCCCGCCGAACCTGCGCACGCACCGCCGGAGCAGCAGCCAGGAGCAGCCCGTGCCGACCGCAACGGCCAGCGGGAGGCGGAGAACTGACCATCCGTCGAGCAGTCCGGCCGCGGCCAGGGCGAGCGCGGCGGCGGCCGTCGCGGCGGCGGCCCCGGCGGGCGGCACGGTGCCCGCGACCATCGCCCCCAGCCCGCCCGGCCGGGCGGCCGGCACCGAGCGCAGACAGCCCCAGGCGAGCGCGCAGCGGGCGGCCGTCGCCGAGGCGAGCACCGCGAGCGCGCCGCGCAGCGGGGAGTGGCCGAACTGTCCGGCCAGCGCGGCCACCTGGGCGAGCAGGACGAGGACCAGGGTCAGGACGCCGAACGGACCGATGTCGGACTGCTTCATGATGCGCAGCGCGTCCTCGGCCGGCTTCCCGCTGCCCAGCCCGTCGGCGACGTCCGCCAGGCCGTCCAGGTGCAGACCCCGGGTCAGCCCGGCGAGCACCCCCACCGCGGCCACCGCGCCGAGCGGCCCGCCCGCCCGCCAGGCCACCAGGGCCCCGACCACGGCCGCCAGGGTGCCCAGCACCAGCCCGACCACCGGGGCCGTCACCATCGCCCGGGCCGCCGCGGCCCGGTCCCAGCGCTCCACCCGCACCCGCAGCACGGACAGCGTCCCGAACCCGAACCGCAGGCCCTCGGCCCAGCCGGCCCGGTCGCCGCGGTCCGTCATGTGCGTGTTCCTCTCGAAGGGTCAGACAGCAGGACAGTCAGACAGCAGGACAGTAGGAGAGGGCGGGAAAGCAAGAACGCCCCGGCGAAGGGGCGTTCTCCGGACGGCCGGGGCCGCCGCTACAGCTTCCGCAGCAGATCCGCCGCCGAGGGCAGCCTCGGCTGCTCCTTCGGCGCGCCCGGCGCCGCCGGCACGAAGGGCTTCGGCGCCTCGTCCGCGAGCACGTCCCCCGCGGCCTGGAGCAGCGGCAGCGCCAGCAGCGCGCCGACGCCCTCGCCCATGGTGATGCCCTGGTCCTGCAGCGGCGTCAGGGTCAGCCGGTCGTACGCCTTCGCCTGGGCCGGCTCGCCGCTGGACTGCCCGGCGCGCCACCACTCCGGCGCCCGGAAGGCGATCCGCTGTGCGACCAGCGCGCAGGCCGCCGAGACCACGCCGTCCAGCACCACCGGCAGTCGTCGGACGGCCGCCTGGAGCAGGAAGCCGGTGATCGCGGCGAAGTCGGCGCCGCCGGTGGCGCCGAGCAGGGCCAGCTGGTCGCCGAGCACCGGCCGGGCCCGCCGCAGCGAGTCCCGGATGGTGGCGCACTTGACCATCCACACCCGGTCGTCGATCCCGGAGCCGCGCCCGGTCACCGCCGCCGCGTCGGTCCCGCAGAGCGCGCCGACCAGCACGCCGGCCACCGTGGTGGCGCCGACCCCGAGGTCGCCGAGCAGCACCAGGTCGGTGCCGGCGTCGGCCTCCTCGTCGGCGACGGCCATGCCGGCCCGGAACGCCCGGACGGTCTCCTGGGCGGTGAGCGCGTCCTCGACGTCGATCCGCCCGGAGCCGCGCCGGATCCGGTGGGCGACCACCTCGTCCGGGAAGTCGGTCGGGTCGGCGTCCACGGCGACGTCGACGACCCGCACCTGGGCGCCGTAGCGCGCGGCCAGCCGGGACACCGGCGCGCTGCCGTCGAGCACGGCCCGCACCCGGGCCGCGGTGCCGCCCCGGGCGGGCATCCGGGAGACCCCGAGCGCCGCCACGCCGTGGTCGGCGGCGAACAGCAGCACCTTGGGGGCGGAGACGGGCAGCACCGGCGAGCGCCCCTGTACGGAGGCCAGCCAGCTGCCCAGCTCCTCGAGCCGGCCGAGCCCGCCGCGCGGCCGGTCGGCCGCCTGCCAGCGCTCCTCGGCGGCCCGCCGGGCGCTCTCGTCGGGGCGCTCGACGAGCGAGGAGAACGTATCGAGATCCACGGTCGTGTCCATCGTCCGGAAGGCTACACGGCGCGGGTGTTCAGCCAACGGCTGGCTTGACGGTCAGCACCTGACCGGCCACCACCAGCAGGACCCGCTCGGAGGCGTCCGCCACGGCCATGTTGAGCCGGCCCAGGGTGTCGCGGAAGCGGCGGCCCGCGGCGGTGGCCGGGACGACGCCCATGCCGACCTCGTTGCTCACCGCGACGGCGGTCCGTCCGGTGGCCGCCCAGGCCCGCGCCAGCGCCTCGCAGCGGCGCTGCACGGCGGCCTCGCCGCCGGCCGCCCAGACCTCGTCGTCCCAGGCGCCGCACTCGTCCATCACGGCGGTCAGCCACAGGGCGAGGCAGTCGACCAGCACCGGTGCCGGGTCGGCCGGGTCGGCCAGCACGGCCTCCAGGTCGCAGGTCTCGGCGGTGCGCCAGCTCGCCGGCCGGCGCTCCCGGTGCAGCGCGACCCGCTGGGCCCACTCGGCGTCGCCGTCGCGGGTGCCGCCGGTGGCCACGTACAGGACGTCCGGACGGTCGGCGAGCAGCTGCTCGGCGCGGGTGGACTTGCCGGAGCGGGCGCCGCCGAGCAGCAGGGTGCGGGGCAGCGGGGGACGGGTGGGCTCGGATCGGGTCGCCATGCCGTCCATCCTGCCGGAGCAGGCATACGGAAGATCGGGCCGGGCAGGCTATGGTGCGCAGCAACACAGGCAGCGTGGTCAGTGGGAGGAGCCGGCATGGTCTGGACGTGGCGGTACGAGAAGGCGGACGGCAGTGCGGTGACGCCGGGCGCCGGCCAGGAGGAGTTCGCCGGCCAGGGGGACGCCGAGACCTGGATCGGGGAGACCTGGAAGCAGCTCGCGGAGGACGGTGTGGACACCGCGGTGCTGCTGGAGGACGACCGGGTCGTCTACTCGATGAGCCTGGGCGAGGAGTAGCGCGGACGGGGTGGAGCGGCCGCGGCGCGGCTACTTCGCCCCGATCACGTGCAGGAGCGCGGCGACCTGCCGGTACGGGTCGGTGCGGCCGGCCCGGTCCTCGGCTTCCAGGAGCTGGGCCAGCTGCCGCCCGTCCACCGGCGGGGCCGCGTCGTCCGGGGCGCTGTCGGTGAAGACCCGCACGCCGTACCAGTGCCGCAGCGGGACGGACACCTCGGAGAGGGTGACGGTGAGGTCGGCGAGCCGGTCGGCCCGTGCGGCCAGTCCGAGCCGGTTGTAGTACCGGTCGCTCTCGAAGGCGTGCAGGGCGGCCCGCCAGTCCCCGGCGGCGGCCGGCCGCAGGGCGAGCGCGTCGCGGTTGCGGACCAGCAGCGAGAGCAGCCCCCCGGGCGCCAGCAGCCGGGCCAGCGAGGCGATCATCGGGTCCGGGTCGGGCAGGTACATCAGGACGCCGTGGCAGAGCACCACGTCGAAGCTGCGCGGGCCGAACCAGCGCCCGCACTGGTGGCCGTCGCCGCTGAGCAGCTGCATCCGGCCGCGGACCTCCGGCGGCTCCTCGGCGAGCGCCCCCTGGGCGACGCCGAGCGCGACCGGGTCCGAGTCGATCCCGGTGACGTAGTGGCCGGCCCGGGCCAGCCGCAGGGCCTGGGTGCCCTGGCCGCAGCCGATGTCGAGGACGCGCTGCCCGCTGCGGCCGGCCAGCTGTTCGGCGAGCTGGCGGGCGACGAGCTCCTGGCGGACGAAGTTGCGCAGCCCGCCGAGCCGGTCCAGCCAGGCGCCGGTGCCGCCCGCGAAGGAGCCGCTGCGCGAGGGCAGCCGGCGCTCCTGGGCGAGGCGGTCGTGGCCGCCGTCGCCCTGCCCCGGAAGCGCGCCGCCCTGCCCGGGGAGTGCGTAGAGGCCGGGCCCCTCCCAGGAGGGCGGGGCCCAGCCGGAGCCGACCGGTTCGGCGGTCAGGGCTTCTCCCCGCGCCGCACCTGCGGCTTGGGCAGGCGCAGCCGGCGCATCTGGAGGGTGCGCATGATGCCGTACGCGACGGCGCCGCGGGTGTTCTGGTCGGCGAAGCGCTCGGCCAGCTGCTTGCGCAGGCCGAAGCCGAGGCGGACGAAGTCCAGGATCACCAGCACGAAGAACAGCAGGAACAGCAGCGTGGAGAGCAGCTGGAGCGCCGGCACCTTGACGATGCTGAGCACCAGGATGACCACGGCGGCCGGCAGGAAGAACTCGGCCAGCGACCAGCGGGAGTCCACGTAGTCGCGGGCGAACTTGCGCACCGGGCCCTTGTCACGGGCCGGCAGGTGGCGCTCGTCGCCGTTCATCAGCGCCTGGCGCTGCTTCTCGCGCTCGGCGCGCATCCGCTCGCGCCCCTGGCGGGCGGCCTCCTTGCGGTCCTTGGGCACGGTCACCCGGGTACGCCGGTTGGCCTCGGCCTCACTGCGCTTGGGGGTGGGGCGGCCCTTCTTGGCCTGCGGATCGCGGGCCTGGGTCGTCTCGTCCTGCTTCTCCAGCACGGTGGCGGAGGCGGCGGCATCATCTGAACGGCGTCGGAACACACCACCAGCGTACGGGGTGCGACGCGGCTTCCACGGGCGCCCTCGGAACCGAACACATATCGATACCGCCAGGTCGCCGTCCGAAGCGGGTTTCCCGGGCCCTTCCCGTAGGGGATCAGTCGGATGGACGATGGGGGGGATGAGGGGCGGATCCACCCGGGGGAGGAGGAAACGCCACTGGTCGCTGTAGCAGTCTTGTTGCAGGCAGGTGCACTGCGGCGAAGGGCTCGCTGCACATACACTCGTCGTGTCTGGTAACGAGATAGAGACCGCAGGCCGGAGAAGGGGGCACCCGAGGCCCATGAGCGACGGAATCATGAAGCGTATGGGGCTGATCTTCCGCTCCAAGGCGAACAAGGCCTTGGATCGGGCGGAGGATCCGCGTGAGACGCTTGACTACTCCTACCAGAAGCAGCTTGAGCTGCTCCAGAAGGTACGGCGTGGTGTCGCGGATGTCGCGACCTCGCGCAAGCGGCTCGAACTCCAGCTGACGCAGCTCCAGCAGCAGTCGGCGAAGTACGAGGACCAGGGCCGCAAGGCGCTGTCGCTCGGCCGGGAGGACCTCGCCCGCGAGGCGCTGACCCGCAAGGCCAACATGCAGTCGCAGATCAACGACCTGGAGACGCAGTACCAGCAGCTCCAGGCCGAGGAGGAGAAGCTCACCCTCGCCTCCCAGCGACTTCAGGCCAAGGTGGACGCCTTCCGCACCAAGAAGGAGACCATCAAGGCGACGTACACCGCCGCCCAGGCGCAGACCCGCATCGCCGAGTCCTTCTCCGGGATCTCGGAGGAGATGGGCGACGTCGGCCTGGCGATCCAGCGTGCCGAGGACAAGACCGCCCAGATGCAGGCCCGGGCGGGCGCGATCGACGAGCTGCTGGCCTCCGGTGCGCTCGACGACGCGAGCGGTCTCGGCCGCAAGGACGACATCGAGGCCGAGCTGGAGCGGGTGGCCGGCGGTTCCGACGTCGAGCTGGAGCTGGCCCGGATGAAGGCCGAGCTCTCCGGTCCCTCCTCGGCCGGCCCCGCCGCGATCGAGCAGGGCAAGCAGGACGTCCAGCCGCAGCCGCAGCAGGACACCCCGCGCATCAACTACAACAAGTGATCTGAGCTCGACCCCACGAACCAGGGAGACGCACGGCATGATCATGAGGGTCATGGGTGAGGGGCAGTACGAGGTGGGCGACGACCACCTGAACCTGCTCAACGAGCTCGACGCCGAGCTCGTCACCGCAGTGGAGTCGGGGGACGAGGCGCTCTTCCGTGAGGCCTACGGCAAGCTCATCGAGGCGGTGAAGCAGTACGGCACCCCGGTGCCGCTGGATTCGCTGGAGCCGTCCGAGCTGATCCTGCCGAGCGCCGACGCGACGATCGACGAGGTCCGCGAGCTGCTGATGGCCGACGGCGAGGGCGTGATCCCGGGCTTCCCGGAGTAGGGCCGCGGCCGCTGCCAGACGAAAGGGCGGGCCCCCTCCACCACGGAGGGGGCCCGCCCTTCGGCTGTTGTCCGCGGACGGCTACGGCAGGGCCAGCATCCGGTCCAGCGCCGCCTTGGCGTACGTCTCGGTCTCCGGGTCGACGGTGATCACGTTCGGCACCCGGCCCTCGACCAGCGACTCCAGCGCCCAGACCAGGTGCGGCAGGTCGATCCGGTTCATGGTCGAGCAGAAGCAGACCGCCCGGTCCAGGAAGACGATCTCCTTGTCCGGGTGCGCCTTGGCCAGGCGGCGGACCAGGTTCAGCTCGGTGCCGATGGCCCACTTGGAGCCGGGCTCGGCGGCGTCCAGCGCCTTGATGATGTACTCGGTCGAGCCCACCATGTCGGCGGCCGCGACGACCTCGTGCTTGCACTCGGGGTGCACCAGGACGTTCACGCCGGGGATCCGCTCGCGGACGTCGTTCACCGAGTCCAGGCTGAACCGGCCGTGCACCGAGCAGTGGCCGCGCCAGAGGATCATCTTGGCGTCCCGCAGCTGCTCGGCGGTCAGGCCGCCGTTCGGCCGGTGCGGGTTGTAGACGACGCAGTCGTCCAGCGAGAAGCCCATGTCCCGTACGGCGGTGTTGCGGCCGAGGTGCTGGTCGGGCAGGAAGAGCACCTTCTGCCCCTGCTCGAAGGCCCACTCCAGGGCGCGCTTGGCGTTGGAGGAGGTGCAGATGAGGCCGCCGTGCCGGCCGGTGAAGGCCTTGATGTCGGCGGAGGAGTTCATGTACGAGACCGGGACGGTGACGTCGGCTATGCCGGCGTCCGTCAGCGCGTCCCAGCACTCGGCGACCTGCTCGGCGGTGGCCATGTCGGCCATCGAGCAGCCGGCCGCGAGGTCCGGCAGGACGACCTGCTGGCGGTCGCTGGTGAGGATGTCCGCGGACTCGGCCATGAAGTGCACGCCGCAGAAGACGATGTACTCGGCCTCGGGGCGGGCGGCCGCGTCGCGGGCGAGCTTGAAGGAGTCGCCGGTGACGTCGGCGAACTCGATCACCTCGTCGCGCTGGTAGTGGTGGCCGAGGATGAAGACGCGGTCGCCGAGCGCGGTCTTGGCCGCGCGGGCGCGCTCGACGAGGTGGGGGTCGGAGGCCGGGGGGAGGTCACCGGGGCATTCGACGCCGCGCTCGCTGTTCGGGTCGGCCTCGCGGCCGAGCAGCAGCAGAGCGAGCGGCGTCGGAGTGGGGTCGACGCCGTGGGTCTCGGTGATGGTGGTGGTCACGGGCGGGTGCCCTTCTGTGCGGCCGAGCTAGCGGTGGGGCCTTTTCGTCTAACTGACGCTATCTATTCTAACCGCTTAGCGTCAGAGTGACGATGGCCATCCTGTCGATGTGACGAGAACCGCTCGTCGAATCGGATGCTTCCGGGCGTGGCCGAATCGATACTTCGAAGCCGACGGGTATGGCTGAGCCCATGAAAGCAATCGCGATCAACCGCTACGGCGGCCCCGAGGTGGTCGAGTACACCGACCTGCCCGACCCCAAGGTCGGGCCCGACTCCGTACTGGTCGAGGTCCGGGCAGCCGGGGTGAACCCGGTGGACTGGAAGGTCCGGGACGGCGCCCTGGACGGCATCCTCGACGCGCACTTCCCGCTGGTCATGGGCTGGGACGTGGCCGGCGTGGTCCGCGCGGTCGGCGGCGGGATCACCGAGTTCGCCCCGGGCGACGAGGTGTACGGCTACGTCCGCAAGGACGCCGTCGAGCACGGCACCTACGCCGAACTGGTCTCCGCCCCGGTCCGCACCCTGGCCCGCAAGCCGGCCGCGCTGGACTGGGCGCAGGCCGGCGGCCTGCCGCTGGCCGGGCTCACCGCCCTGCAGGGCCTGCGGGCGCTGCGCCTCGCCGAGGGGGAGACCGTCCTGGTGCACGCCGCCGCGGGCGGGGTCGGCCACCTGGCGGTGCAGGTGGCCCGGGCCCGCGGTGCCCGGGTGATCGGCACCGCGGCCGAGCGCAACCACGACTTCCTGCGCGGCCTCGGCGCCGAGCCGGTGGTGTACGGCGAGGGCCTGGCCGACCGGGTCCGCGCGCTCGCCCCCGACGGGGTGGACGCCGCCCTCGACCTGGTCGGCCACGGCGCCGTCCAGCTCTCGGCCGGCCTGGTGGCGGACCCGGGCCGGATCGCCTCGATCACCGACTACGGGGTCAAGGCGCTCGGCGGCCGGTACGTCTGGGTCCGTCCGGACGCCGACGACCTCGCCGAGCTGGCCGCGCTCGCCGACGACGGCCGGCTGACCGTCACCGTCGCCTCCACCTTCCCGTTGGCCCAGGCCGCCTCCGCCCAGGCGCTCAGCGCCGAGGGCCGTACCCGGGGGAAGATCGTGCTGCTCGTCCCGTGACGGCCGCCCGCCCGTCATCCGACGGCGGTGAACTCGTCCAGGTCATCCGCCAGAATGGTGGCGAACCGTTTCGGCAGTGGCAGCCCACCGCCGGAGCGCCCCGCCGAACCCCCCGTACGACCCGTGGAGCCCCTCACCCATGACCAGCAGCCGAGCGCACGAGGTGGTCGGGGCCGACCTGGACGAGACCGACCGGCTCCTGCTCGCCCGGCTCGGCAGCGACGGCCGCGCCTCGTACGCCGAGATCGGGCTGCAGGTGAACCTCTCCGCCACCGCCGTGCGCCGGCGGATCGACCGGCTGCGGGCGCGCGGCGTGGTGCGGGGCTTCACCGTGGTGCTCGACCCGTCCGTGCTGGGCTGGCAGACCGAGGCCTTCGTCGAGGTCTACTGCCGCGAGCGCACCGCCCCCGAGGAGATCCTCGCCAGCCTGCGGCAGTTCCCCGAGGTGGTCGCCGCCTGGACGGTCACCGGCGACCCGGACGCCCTGGTGCACCTGCGGGCCGCCGACATGCGCCACCTGGAGGCCGTCATCGAGCGCATCCGGCGCGAGCCCGGAGTGCAGCGCAGCCGCTCCTCGGTGGTCCTCTCCCAGCTCATCGGCTGACCGCCCGCCGGCCGCCCCCGGACCGTACGCAGGAATCCTGCGCGGACCCGCCCGAAGACGCCCGAAACCTGCCTGACCAGCCGCGTTCCGACGCGCGGGGAGGGCCCGGTGCTGCCTACGCTGATCACGTCCGGTCGTCGCGGTGAAGCGTCCCGCCGACCGGACGCCCCCCGACACCCCCACGCCGAGAGGGACCGCCGTGTCCGCAGCACCCGACCGCATGCACCGGCCCGACAACGAGCTGGTCGACCTGGTTTTCGACTACATGCGGGAGCGGCTGCAGTACGACCCCGTCCCGCTCGACCACCCCGGTGACGGCGAGCACCTGCGCACCCAGCTGGCCGGCCTGCTGAACCAGGACGGCAACAACCCGGTCGACGTGCTCAAGCTCTACGACCACGAGCTGTCCCGGGCGGTCATCTCCGCCGACAGCCCCCGCTACCTGTCCTTCATCCCGTGCGCCCCGACCAAGGCCGCGCTGCTGTTCGACATGGTCGTCTCCTGCGCCTCCCTCCAGGGCATCTCCTGGCTGGAGGCGGCCGGCGCGATCGCCGCCGAGAACCAGGTGCTGCGCCTGATCGCCGACCGCGCGGGCCTGCCCCAGTCGGCCGGCGGCTGCTTCGTGTCCGGCGGCTCGGCGGGCAACCTCTCCGCCCTGGTGGTCGCCCGCGACACCGCCCGCCGCAAGCTGGGTGTCGGCCCGGAGGCCCGGCTGCGGATAGCCGTCGCCGACCAGGTGCACTCCTCGGTCAAGAACACCTTCAACATCATCGGCGTCGAGGCCTTCAAGGTCCCGACCGTCAACCGGCGCTTCACCGGCGAGGCGCTGCGCGCCGCCCTGGCCGCCGACCCGAACCCGGAGACGGTGATCGCCGTCGTCGGCACCGCCGGCACCACCAACGAGGGCATCGTCGACGACCTGGCCGGCCTGGCCGAGGTCGCCCGCGAGCGCGACCTCTGGTTCCACGTGGACGGCGCCTACGGCGGCGCGGGCCTGTTCGCCCCCTCGGTGCGTGAGCGCTACAGCGGCATCGAGCACGCCGACTCCTTCGTGGTCGACCCGCACAAGTGGCTGTTCGCCCCCTTCGACTGCGCCGCGCTGATCTACCGCAACCCCCAGCTCGCCCGCGCCGTGCACACCCAGGACGCCTCCTACCTGGACGTCCTGCACACCGAGGGCGACGAGTGGAACCCCACCGACTACGCCTACCACCTGACCCGGCGCGCCCGCGGCCTGCCGCTCTGGTTCTCGCTGGCCGTCCACGGCGTCCAGGCCTACACCGACGCCATCGAGGCCGGCCTCACCCTGGCCCGGGAGACGGCCCAGCTGATCCGCGAGAGCGAGCACCTGGAGCTGCTGTTCGACCCGCAGCTCTCGGCGGTCTGCTTCAAGCGCAGGGGCTGGACCAACGACGACTACTACCGCTGGTCGCAGCAGCTGCTCGCGGACCAGATCGGCTTCGTCACCCCCACCGGCTGGGACGGCGAGACGGTCGCCCGCTTCGCCTTCCTGCACCCGGGCACCACCATGGAGATGGTCAAGGAGATCCTGGACACCATGGTCTGAGCACCCTGACGTCCGTACGGCCCCCTCCGGAGCGCTCCGGAGGGGGCCGTACGCGTGCCCGCCTACAGGAACGCCCCGTTCGGCAGGTACGGCGCCGGCGGCCGCATCCCGCGCACCCCGACGAAGCCGCCGGTCTCCGGCGTCAGCCCGACCTCCAGCCCGACGTCCAGCGCCCACTCCTGCTCGGCGGTCAGGTACTCCACCCGCGCCTCGGCCCCGTCCGGCACCCGGGCCAGCGCCTCGCGCAGCAGCCGGGCCCCGATCCGCTTGCTGGTGGCCGCCAGCAGCCGCACCGTGCCGCCGTCCCGGTAGCAGTAGCCGCTGCCGGCCAGCGCGTCCGCGACCAGCAGCTCCTCGAAGTGCCCGAGCATCAGCTCGTGGTCCGGCCCGTGCGCGGACCCGCGCAGCCGGCGGTCCACCGAGTCCAGCAGGTGCAGGTGGGTGGCGTTGCCGCGGTGCACCGGTATGTCGCCCGGATCGATCAGCCCCTGCCGGTCCACCGTCCCGGTCAGCCGCATCGCCGGGTGCAGGGTGAACCCGGCCAGCCGGTAGCGGCGGGCCGCCGCCGGGGAGCCGGAGGCGCAGACCATCCCGCGCAGGCAGCCCCGGGCGTGCGCCATCGCCCGTTCGAACAGCAGCCGCCCCACCCCCCGGCCCTGCGCGGACGGCCGGACGGCGAACAGCGAGGGCGTCCACAGGCCCTCGCGGCGCATCGACAGCACCACCCCGACCGCCTGCCCGCCGCTCTCCGCCAGCCAGCAGCCCCCGGGATCGGTGCGCGCCAGGTGCCTGGTCCGGGCCAGCTGCAGCGGCGTCGGCCGCGGTGGCCGCGCGGGGTCGTCGGACGGTGCGGCGAACGCGGCGAAGGACAGTTCCCGGACGACCTCCGCGTCCGCTGCGGTGTCCCTGACCTGGCGAAGGATCATGCCGACCATCCTGGCGTCCGACGGGCGGCCGTGGGGCCCGTTCACCCGGATCCGTGCCTCGGGCGGTGACCGGCCCTCCGGGGGTGTGCGAGCATGGGGAGCGTAGGGGACGCGGGTGGCACACCCGGCCTACGGACAACCAGCCGCGAACAGGCCGCAGAAATCGATCGCCGCCCGGGAAATGAAACCGGACGGCCGTTGGTTGGCACTGGCGGCAGACCGTCGTCAAGACCGGGAGAAAGCAGATGACCGTCCAGGACGAGACCACCGTCGAGAGTGGCATCCTCCTCACCGATGCCGCCGCGGCCAAGGTCAAGGCCCTGCTGGAGCAGGAAGGCCGCGAGGACCTCGCGCTGCGCGTCGCCGTCCAGCCCGGTGGCTGCTCCGGCCTGCGTTACCAGCTGTTCTTCGACGAGCGCTCGCTCGACGGTGACGTGATCAAGGACTTCGACGGCGTCAAGGTCGTCACCGACCGGATGAGCGCCCCGTACCTGGGCGGCGCCACCGTCGACTTCGTCGACACCATCGAGAAGCAGGGCTTCACCATCGACAACCCGAACGCCACCGGCTCCTGCGCCTGCGGCGACTCGTTCAGCTAAGCCCGCTGCGGAAGGCGGCCCCGGGGTGATCCCCGGGGCCGCCTTTCCGTTTCCGCCCGCGGGCGCCGCGGCGCCTACCGCCCCGCGACGTCCGGGGTGACCGGGTCCGGCCCCATGTGCGGGTCGCCCTCCAGCGGCAGCTCCTGACCGCTCGTCCTGTCGACCACCGTCCGCCCGGCCAGCGGCGAGCGCAGGTCGGCCGCGACCGACTGCCGCTTGGCCAGCGCGTTGCAGACCTGCCCCGGCTGGACGGTGGGCGGGCCCGGCACGACCAGCACGTCCACCCGGCCCGGCTGCGACTCGTCCGCCTTCAGCGCGTACGTGGTGCAGACCCCGCCGAAGAAGTAGACGGTCAGCTTGGTGGTGCCGTCCACCCGGTAGGCGACCGGCGGACGGACGGGCGCGTCCGAACCGTTCGGGTTCGGCTCGCCCACCGCGATCCCGTTGCCCGGGGGAGTGGCCGGGGCCGGCTGCCCGGGCGGGGGCGAGGCCGGGCTGGGTGTGAAGCCGGTCGGCGGCTGGGCCGGCTGCGCGGCCCCGGAGGAACTCCCGGTCGGAGCCGCCGAGGACGGGCTCGCGGAGTCCGCCGGGGCCGGCGGCGAGGCACTGGCCGAGGCGGACGCGGCGGCCGAGCCGCTCGTCGCCGCGTCCGAGGCGGGCTTGCCGCCGCCGCTGCCGCAGCCGGCCACCGTCACCACCGCCGCCAGCACCAGACCCGTCAGGGCCACCGCTCGCCGACCGCGCCGGGGCATCGTCTCCAGATCCATCTGCACATCCTCCCGAGGGTTCAGCGGTGCCGCCTCCTCGCCGCTCCGCGCGGATGTGACGTGCTCCGGTCGGATCCGGTTCCGCACCGGTTCCGCGGCGGTTCCACGCGGGGCCGATCCGGTCCGGCGCGGGCTCAGAAGCCGTACTCGGCCATCCCGGCGACCACCCGCTGGGCCCCGGAGGACACCCGGAAGCCGGTCGAGGCGGGGGCGACGGGCTCCGGGCCGGCCGCGAGCTGCGGCCAGAACCGGCGCAGCCGCCGGGAGGAGTCCAGCAGGGCGTCGAGCGTCTCGCCGTCCTCGGTCCGCAGGACGGGCAGGGCACAGTGGTCGGTCATCATCCGGTATCGCTCCGATCCAGGGCCGCGGCCACGCTGCCGCGGTCGACGACGGGGCCCGCACGACGGGCCCCCCACGGCCGACCCTAGGCAGGGGCCCGGCCGCCCACCAGTGCTACCGGGAGGTAGTACACGGAGGAGGGCGACGGGTGCCACCATGGCCGTGGGGCGGCAACTTGCGGCACTCTTGCCGGGCGCTCCCCGGGGCCGGGTACCGTAGGCGGGTTCGTCCCCGCCTGCCCGCTGGCCCCGCAGCCACCCTGAGGAGACCCCCCGTGCGTATCGCCGTCGCCGGCTCGATCGCCACCGACCACCTGATGACGTTCCCCGGCCGGTTCGCCGACCAGCTCGTCGCCGAGCAGCTGCACACCGTGTCGCTGTCCTTCCTGGTCGACACCCTGGACATCCGCCGCGGCGGCGTCGCGCCGAACATCGCCTTCGGCATGGGTGTGCTCGGCCTGCGCCCGGTCCTGGTCGGCGCCGCCGGTGCGGACTTCGCCGAGTACCGCAGCTGGCTGGAGCGCAACAACGTGGACTGCGACTCCGTCCACATCTCCGAGACCCGGCACACCGCGCGCTTCATGTGCACCACGGACGAGGACCACAACCAGATCGCCTCGTTCTACACCGGTGCCATGGCCGAGGCCCGCAACATCGAGCTGAAGCCGATCGCCGACCGCGTCGGCGGCCTGGACCTCGTCCTGGTCGGCGCCGACGACCCGCAGGGCATGGTCCGCCACACCCAGGAGTGCCGCACCCGCGGCTACGCCTTCGCCGCCGACCCCTCCCAGCAGCTGGCCCGCCTGGAGGGCGAGGACATCCGCGAGATCGTGGACGGCGCCGCGTACCTCTTCACCAACGAGTACGAGGCCGCGCTGATCGAGACCAAGACCGGCTGGGGCGCCGAGGAGCTGCTCACCCGCGTCGGCACCCGGATCACCACCCTGGGCAGCAAGGGCGTCCGGATCGAGCGCAAGGGCGAGGCGCCGATCGTGGTCGGCTGCGCCAAGGAGGAGGCCAAGGTCGACCCGACCGGCGTCGGCGACGCCTTCCGCGCGGGCTTCCTGGCCGGCCTGTCCTGGGACCTCGACCTGGAGCGCTCCGCCCAGATCGGCTGCATGCTCGCCACCCTGGTGATCGAGACCGTCGGCACCCAGGAGTACGAGCTGCGCCCGGCCGCCTTCCTGAAGCGCTTCGAGGAGGCCTACGGCGCCGAGGCGGCCACCGAGATCAGCGCCCGCCTGGTCAAGTAGTCCGCCGGACGACGAGGTAGGCCGAGCCCCGGTCGCCGCCGTACTCGGCGGCCGGGGCCTCGCCCGCGTACTCCTGTCCGCGCATCCCGCACCAGGCCGGGATGTCCAGCCGGGCCGCCTCGTCGTCCGCCAGCACGACGACCGTGCCACCCGGCGGCACCTCGCCGATCCGCTTCGCCAGCTCGATCACCGGCAGCGGGCAGCGCTTGCCCAGCGCGTCGATCACTGTGACCCGCCCGCTCGCCTCCGGGCGCTCTGACCCGGCGCCGACGCTCCTCGCTCCGGCACTCCCTCCTTCGTCGGCCGCTTGTCGCTCCTCGCTTTCGGCACCGGCGCGCCCTTCGGCTCGGGGCGCAGCCCCGATCGCGGCGGGCGCCGGCCCGGGAGCCGGCAGGTCCAGCCCGAGCGGCGCCCGGACGCCGGCCACCAGGTCCGGCAGCACCGCGAGGAAGCGCTCCACGTCGGCCTCGGCCGTCCCGTACGGCAGCGAGACCCGGACGTTCCCCTCGGTGAGCACCCCCATCGCCGCCAGCACATGGCTGGGCGTCAGCGTGGACGAGGTGCAGGAGGAGCCGGAGGAGACCGCGAAGCCGGCCCGGTCCAGCTCGGTCAGCAGCACCTCCCCGTCGACGTACAGACAGGAGAAGGTGACGATGTGCGGCAGCCGCCGCACCGGGTCGCCGACCACCTCGACCTCGGGCACCAGCCTCGGCACCCGGGTGCGGATCCGCTCCACCAGCGCGTGCAGCCGGGCGTTCTCCCGCTCGGCCTCGGCCCGTACGGCGCGCAGCGAGGCGGCCGCGGCCACGATCGCCGGGACGTTGACGTAGCCGGGCACCCGGCCGCCCTCGCGCTCGTCGGCCGGCAGCGGCGAGGCGTACCGGACGCCCTTGCGGACCGCCAGCACCCCGACCCCGGGCGGGCCGCCCCACTTGTGGGCGCTCGCGGTCAGCAGCGACCAGCCCGCCGGGACGTCCGCCCGACCGGCGCTCTGCGCCGCGTCCACCAGCAGCGGGACGCCGGCCCCGGCGCACAGCGCGGCGACCTCGCCGACCGGCTGCACCGTCCCGACCTCGTGGTTGGCGCTCTGCAGCGCGGCCAGCGCGGTGTCCGGTCGCAGCAGCGCGGCGAAGGCCGCCGGGTCGGCCCGGCCGCCCCGGTCGACCGGCGCCACCGACACCTCGCCCCCGGCGCTTTCGTGGCGTTCGGCGACGTGCAGCACGCTGGAGTGCTCCACCGAGGAGTGCACGAAGTGGCCGCCGCGCCGCCGGTTCCCGGCCAGCGCGCCCAGCAGGCCGAGCTGGACGGCCTGGGTGCCGCTCGCGGTGAAGGAGATCTCGTCCGCCCGGGTGCCCAGCACCGCGGCCACCGTCTCGCGGGCGGCGTCCAGCAGCATCCGGGCCTGCCGGCCGGAGCGGTACAGCCGGGCCGGATCGGCCCAGCCCTCGTCCAGGGCGGCGGTCAGCGCCTGCCGGGCGACGGGGTGCAGAGGGGCCGTCGAGGCCGCGTCGAAGTACACGGTCACATTTAACGACACACCCGGCCGCGTCCCCGGTCGGTCGCGCGGCTCACCCGCCGTCAGTCGATCATCCCGAATGTCCGCTTCGTCCGCGCCCGACGGGCCGTCACGGGCGTCGCCCGAGGTCATCCCCCGATCGGGCGTACGGACCTCGAATGCCTACGATGACCTGCGGCGCAGCCCCCACCGGGCCTGATCGGGCTAGCGGGCGGCGCGTTACCGGGGGCTGCCCGTCAGGAGCGCATAAGGCTGGAGTAGGGTTTGGCCCGCATAAGCATTCAAACCGTGCCCGTGGACGGGTCGCCGGGGAGGCTCACACTCCTCCCCGGGGCGACGCGAAGGCGGGCGAGACTTCGGGAAGGCGCTACGTGAGTCCCAACGGCTCCGACCGCTCGCCGCGGCGCACGATGCGGCGGAAGCTGCCTCAGGCGCTGGCACTGGGCCTCGTCATCGCGACCGCCACCGGCTGCTCGGCCAACGACCTCCCCAGGCTTGGCCTCCCGAGCCCCGTCACCAAGGAAGGGCCCATGGTCCTCCAGATGTGGCAGGGCTCCTGGATCGCGGCGCTGGTGGTCGGCGTACTGATGTGGGGTCTGATCATCTGGAGCGTGATCTTCCACCGGCGCAAGCGCACCGGTGTGGAGGTCCCCCCGCAGACCCGGTACAACGTGCCCATCGAGGCGCTCTACACCGCGGTCCCCATCATCATCGTCTCGGTCCTCTTCTACTTCGTCGCCCGCGACGAGTCGAAGCTGACGGCCACCTCCGAGAAGCCGCAGCACTACGTCAACGTGGTGGGCTTCCAGTGGAGCTGGGCGTTCAACTACGAGAACACCGAGACCCCCGACCCGGCCAACAAGGACGCCGCGTACGACGTCGGAACCCCCAAGGAGGTTCCGACGCTGTGGCTGCCGGTCAACGAGTCGGTGCAGTTCCGCCTCACCTCGCGTGACGTCATCCACGACTTCTGGCCCGTCAACTTCATGATGAAGATGGACGTCGTGCCGGGCGTGGTGAACAAGTTCGAGGTCACGCCGACCGTCAAGGGCGAGTACATGGGCAAGTGCGCCGAGCTCTGCGGCGTCGACCACTCGCGCATGCTGTTCAACGTCAAGGTCGTCGACCGCGCCGACTACGACAAGCACCTGGCCGAGCTTCGCGCCAAGGGCCAGAACGGCTGGGTGCCCTCCGGCCTCATCGGCATGGGAAGTGAAGAGAAGTGACCATCCTCAACGAGCCCGCCGCGGCCGGCGGGGGCGCCGATGCCGTCACGGTCGGGGCGCAGCGGACCCGGAAGCCGGGTTCCACCATCATCAAGTGGCTGACCACCACCGACCACAAGACGATCGGCACCCTGTACCTGGGCACGTCGTTCGCCTTCTTCCTGATCGGTGGCATCCTCGCCCTGGTCATGCGTGCCGAGCTGGCTCGTCCCGGGACCCAGATCCTGTCGAACGAGCAGTTCAACCAGGCGTTCACGATGCACGGCACGATCATGCTGCTGATGTTCGCGACGCCGCTCTTCGCCGGCTTCGCGAACTGGATCATGCCGCTCCAGATCGGCGCACCGGACGTGGCGTTCCCGCGTCTGAACATGTTCGCGTACTGGCTGTACCTCTTCGGCTCGACCATCGCGGTGGCCGGCTTCGTGACCCCGAACGGCGCCGCCGACTTCGGTTGGTTCGCCTACTCCCCGCTGTCCGACGCGGTGCACTCGCCCGGCGTCGGCGGCGACATGTGGATCATGGGTCTGGCCTTCTCCGGCTTCGGCACGATCCTCGGTGCGGTCAACTTCATCACCACGATCATCTGCATGCGCGCTCCGGGCATGACGATGTTCCGGATGTCGATCTTCGTCTGGAACGTCCTGCTGACCTCGGTGCTGGTCCTGCTGGCCTTCCCGGTGCTGGCCGCCGCGCTGTTCGCCCTGGAGGCGGACCGCAAGTTCGGTGCCCACGTCTTCGACCCGGCCAACGGCGGGGCGATGCTCTGGCAGCACCTGTTCTGGTTCTTCGGCCACCCCGAGGTGTACATCATCGCGCTGCCGTTCTTCGGCATCGTGTCGGAGATCATCCCGGTCTTCAGCCGCAAGCCGATGTTCGGCTACTCCGGCCTGATCGCGGCCACCATCGCGATCGCCGGTCTGTCCGTGACGGTGTGGGCGCACCACATGTACGTCACCGGACAGGTACTGCTGCCGTTCTTCTCGTTCATGACCTTCCTGATCGCGGTCCCGACCGGTGTGAAGTTCTTCAACTGGGTCGGCACCATGTGGAAGGGCTCGCTGAGCTTCGAGACCCCGATGCTCTGGACGGTCGGCTTCCTGGTCACCTTCCTCTTCGGTGGTCTGACCGGTGTCCTGCTGGCCTCCCCGCCGATCGACTTCCACGTCTCGGACTCGTACTTCGTCGTCGCCCACTTCCACTACGTGGTCTTCGGCACCGTCGTGTTCGCGATGTTCGCCGGCTTCCACTTCTGGTGGCCGAAGATGACCGGCAAGATGCTGGACGAGCGCCTCGGCAAGATCACCTTCTGGACGCTGTTCTTCGGCTTCCACACCACCTTCCTGGTGCAGCACTGGCTCGGCGCGGAGGGCATGCCCCGCCGCTACGCCGACTACCTGGCCTCGGACGGCTTCACCACCCTGAACACCGTCTCGACCATCGGCTCCTTCGTGCTCGGCCTGTCGATCCTGCCGTTCCTCTACAACGTCTGGAAGACCGCCAAGTACGGCGAGAAGGTCACCGTGGACGACCCGTGGGGCTTCGGCCGCTCGCTGGAGTGGGCGACCTCCTGCCCGCCGCCGCGGCACAACTTCCTCACCCTCCCGCGGATCCGCTCCGAATCCCCGGCCTTCGACCTCCACCACCCGGAGATCGCCGCGCTGGACTACCTGGAGAACCACGGTGAGCCGGCCAAGCACCTCGCCGGCGTGACCCCGGCGAAGTACGACGCCCCGAAGCTGGGCAAGGGCAACAAGGAGGGCGACGCCTGATGAAGGAACAGGGAAAGATCTTCCTGGGCCTGTCGGTCTTCGTGCTGGCCATGGCCATCACCTACGGCCTGTGGACCAACTCCGACACCAACGGCCCGGGTCTGGAGGCCGCCGGTACCACGGCGCTGTTCCTGGCCTTCGCGCTGTGCGCCTTCATCGGGTACTACCTCGCCTTCACCGCCCGCCGGGTGGACAGCGGCGCGGGTGACAACCCCGAGGCCGAGGTCGCGGACGACTCCGGCGAGCTGGGCTTCTTCGCCCCGCACAGCTGGCAGCCGCTCTCGCTGGCGCTCGGTGGCGCGCTCGCCTTCCTGGGCGTGATCTTCGGCTGGTGGCTGATGTTCTGGGCCGCCCCGATCATCATGATCGGCATCTTCGGATGGGTCTTCGAGTTCTACCGCGGCGAGAACCAGAACCAGTAGGGTTCGCGCTCGTGCACCAGGGCCGGTCCTCCCGTACGGGGGGACCGGCCCTGCCGCGTTCCCGGACGCCGCTGCGTCCCCGGGATGACGGCCTCACTCAGCTGGGTGAACCGGATGTCCCTCGGATGTCGCTTCACCGGGGGCGTTCCTACGATCTGATCAATCGTGCGAAACCTTCGGAGGCGGCCATGGCCGACAGGCGCGGAATCGCAGCTCTCGGCGGCATCTCGCTGGCCCTCGCCGTGCTGGCCCCGCTGGCCGGCTGCACGGCCCGGGACGAGGAGCCGGTCGGACCGCACCGGGTCGACGCGGCCCCGCTGGTCCACCTCTCGGCGGACGCCAAGGCCGACCCCTCCCAGCCGGTCACCGTGACGGCCGTCCAGGACAGCCGGCTCACCGACGTCACCGTGGTCGGCCCGGACGGCCGGGTGGTCGCCGGGAAGCTCGCCGAGGACCAGCGCAGCTGGCAGACCACCGGCCGGCTGAAGGCCGCCACCGCGTACACGGTGCGGATCTCCGCCGACGACGGCAAGGGCGGCCGCGGCGACACCACCGCGAGCTTCAGCACCCTCGCCGCCGAACGCCTGCTCACCGCCAAGCTCGGCCCGGACTCCTCCGGCAGCGGCGTCTACGGGGTGGGCCAGCCGCTCACCGTGGAGCTCTCCGAGGCGGTGAAGGACCCCCAGGCCCGCCAGGAGGTCGAGCGCGCCCTGACCGTCGGCTCCCAGCCCGCCGTCACCGGCGCCTGGTACTGGGTGGACGACAAGAACCTGCACTTCCGTCCGGAGGACTACTGGCCGGCCGGGACGACCGTCTCACTGGCCTTCGACGGCACCGGCAGCCGGATCGCCGACGGCCTGTACGGCGGTGACCGCAGCTCGCTGAAGCTGCGGATCGGCGAGCGGGTGGAGTCGGTGATCGACGCGGCCGCCCACGAGCTCACCCTGAAGCGTGACGGCGAGGCGCTGCGGACCATCCCGGTCACCACCGGCAAGCCCGGCTTCGACACCCGCAACGGCGTCAAGGTGGTGCTCGGCCAGGAGCGGTCGGTCCGGATGAACGGCGAGACGATCGGGATAGCGCCGGGCAGCACGGAGTCCTACGACCTCGACGTGCTCTGGGCCACCCGGGTGACCTGGAGCGGCGAGTACGTCCACGCGGCGCCCTGGTCGGTCGGCTCGCAGGGCGTCGAGAACGTCAGCCACGGCTGTACCGGCATGAGCACCGGCAACGCCGAGTGGTTCTTCCAGCACACCCGGGTGGGGGACCTGGTGACGGTGGTGAACAGCCGCGGCGGCCGGATGGAGCCCTTCGGCAACGGCTTCGGGGACTGGAACATCGCCTGGACGGACTGGGTCAAGCACAGCGCCTCCGGACAGCCCGTCAGCACCACCGCACCGGCCTCCCAGGCCCCCGCCGCCGGGATGGTCCGCCCCGAGCTCTGAGACCCCCTGAGGCCCCCTCCGGGGGGCGCTCAGCCCTGCGGGTAGGCCAGCCGCAGGGCGGTGTCCACGGCGGCCAGGGCCTCCGCGCGAGAGACGCCCAGGCGGCTCGCCCGGGCGGCGTACTCGGCGGCGGCCTCGGCGGCCAGCCGGTGCGCGGCGTCCCCGGTGGCGGCGATCAGCGTGCCGCGCCGGCCGTGGGTCTCCACCACGCCGTCCGCCTCCAGCTCGCGGTAGGCCCGGGCGACGGTGCCGGCCGCCAGCCCCAGCTCCTCGGCCAGGGCGCGGACGGTGGGCAGCCGCAGCCCGGTCGGCAGCTCGCCGGAGCGGGCCCGGTCGGCGATCTGGGCGCGGATCTGCTCGTACGGGGGAGTGGCCGAGGCGGGGTCGACGGACAGCTGCACGGGGGCTCCTGAGGACGCGGGCGGCGGGTACGGGAAAGCCCGAGGGCCGCCGACCAGAACTCTGGTCAGCGGCCCTCGGGGTGACGCGGTGGTGCCTACGGGATCAGTGGTGGCCGTGGCCGCTGGTGATCTCGTGGTGCTCCTCGGCGGTCGGCTTGGGGATCTGGCTGCCCTCGCCGTAGAAGCCGCGGGAGAGCTTGGCCCGGGTGCGGGTGACGACGCCGGCCTTGCGGGCCACGCCGTTCTCGTCCGTCTGGGCCGGCAGCTCGACCGGCTGGTTCTGGTCGTGCGCGGTGAGCTTGTACAGGTCCTTCTGCGGCAGCTGGGTGTGCACCTCGACGAACTCGCCGTGCGGCAGGCGCTTGATGACGCCCGACTCGCGGCCGTGCAGCACCTTCTCCTTGTCACGGCGCTGGAGGCCGAGGCACCAGCGCTTGGTGATGATGAAGACGACGACCGGGACGACGAAGAAGCCGACGCGGACGAAGTAGGTGACCGAGTTGATCGACAGGTGCAGGTGGGTGGCGAACAGGTCGTTGCCACCGGCCATCAGCAGGATCAGGTAGAGGCTGATCCAGGCGGCGCCCAGGGCGGTGCGGACCGGGGCGTTGCGCGGGCGGTCCAGGATGTGGTGCTCGCGCTTGTCGCCGGTGATCCAGCCCTCGATGAACGGGTAGGCCGCGATCGAGACCAGGACCAGCGGGAAGATCGCCAGCGGGACCATGACACCCAGGTTGAGGGTGTGGCCGCCCCAGACGCTGATCTCCCAGCCGGGCATGATCCGGATCAGGCCCTCGGAGAAGCCCATGTACCAGTCGGGCTGGGCGTCCGTGGACACCTGGTCGGGACGGTACGGGCCGTACGCCCAGATCGGGTTGATCGTGGCGATCGCCGAGATGACGGCGATGAGGCCGAACACCAGGAAGAAGAAGCCACCGGCCTTGGCCATGTAGACCGGCATCAGCGGCATGCCGACGACGTTCTTCTCGGTCTTGCCCGGGCCCGCCCACTGGGTGTGCTTGTGGTAGAAGACCAGGATCAGGTGGGCCACCAGCAGGCCGAGCATGATGCCCGGGATCAGCAGCACGTGGATGGTGAAGAACCGCGGCACGATGTCGTGGCCGGGGAACTCGCCCCCGAACAGGAACATCTGGACGTAGGTGCCGATCAGCGGGACGGCGAGGATCGCGCCTTCCATGAAGCGGATACCGGTGCCCGACAGCAGGTCGTCCGGCAGGGAGTAGCCGAAGAAGCCGTCGAACATGCCCAGGATCAGCAGCAGGAAGCCGAAGACCCAGTTGATCTCACGCGGCTTGCGGAACGCGCCGGTGAAGAACACGCGCATCATGTGGACGAGCATCGCGGCCACGAAGACCAGGGCGGCCCAGTGGTGGATCTGCCGGATCAGCAGACCGCCGCGGACCTCGAAGCTGATGTCCACCGTGGAGGCGTAGGCCTCCGACATCGGGATGCCCTTGAGCGGCACGTACGAGCCGTCGTAGACGACCTCGGCCATCGAGGGCTTGAAGAACAGCGTCAGGTAGACACCGGTCAGGATGATGATGACGAAGGTGTAGAGGCAGATCTCGCCCAGCATGAAGGACCAGTGGTCCGGGAAGATCTTCCGCAGGTTGGCCTTGGCGAGGGAGTAGATCCCCAGCCGGCCGTCAGTCCAGTCAGCCGCGGCTTCCCACTTGTTGGCGGGCTTTTCACGCGTGCTGGAGGGCTTGGCGGCACCGGTCGTGGTGCTGCTCGCGCTACTCATCGAGCACGCTCCCAGTAGCTCGGGCCGACGGGCTCCGCGAAGTCGCCGGTGGCGACCAGGTTGCCCTTCTCGTCAGTGATGATCTTCAGCTGCGGCAGCGGGTGGCCGGCCGGGCCGAAGATCACGCGGGCGCCGTCCGCCAGGTCGAAGGTCGACTGGTGGCAGGGGCAGAGCGCGTGGTGGGTCTGCTGCTCGTACAGGCTGATCGGGCAGCCGACGTGGGTGCAGATCTTGGAGTAGGCGAGGATGCCCTCGAAACCCAGCTCCTTGGACTTGTCGTCCTTGATGTCCTCGGGCGCGATGCGGACCAGCATCAGGGCGTCCTTGGCGATCCGCTGCTGGAAGTCCTCGCTGTGCGTGGACAGGCCCTCCGGCATGGCGAACGTGAGCGAGCCGACGATGATGTCCTCGGGCTTCATCGGCTGCATGGTGTTCATGTTGATGAGCTGCAGCGGCTTGGTCTCGGTCGCCTCCTTCCAACCGGTCTCCTTGAGCTTCTTCTCGGGAAGCGGGCCAAGGTCACGGAGCAGGACCACGCCGGAGAGCGGGACCAGCGCCATGGAGCCGATCAGGGTGTTGCGGATCATCTTGCGGCGGCCGAAGCCGGACTCGGCGGCACCGGTCTTGAACTGCTCGATGACGTCGTTGCGGACCTCGTCGGAGGCCTCGATCGGGTGACGCTCGGCGGGCAGCTCGACGTCCGACATCAGCGTGCGGGCCCAGTGGACCGCACCCGCGCCGATCATGAACAGCGCGACGCCCAGGGTCAGGCCGAGCGCGAAGTTCAGCGCGCTGACGTGACCGAGCGGGAAGATGTAGACGATCTTGTCCGGGTCGATGGCCACGTACGAGGCGATGAACCCGACGGTGGCGAGCATCGAGACCACGAACATCAGCGAGACCTGGCGCTCGGCACGCGACGCGGCCTTCTCGTCGATGTCGGTGCGACGGGGCTCGTGGGCCGGCAGGCCCGGGTCGGCGAACGGGCTGCCGTGGTCGGCCACCTCGCCGGCGGAGCCGTGCGGCTCCGGGAGCTTCTCTTCTGACATGTCGTGGCTCATGACTTCTTGGCCTTGGTGGTGTGGGCGGCGACCCAGATCGCGACCGCGATGAGCGTGCCGAGGCCGAAGATCCAGCCGAACAGACCCTCGGTCACCGGACCGAGGCTGCCCAGGGTGAGACCGCCGGGGTTGGGCTCATCGTTGGTGGTGTGGCGGACGAAGGCCACGATCTGCTTCTTCTGCTCCTCGGGCATGGTGGTGTCCGGGAACGACGGCATGTTCTGCGGGCCGGTCTGCATGGCCTCGTAGATGTGCTTGGCGTCCACGCCCTCCAGCGAGGGGGCGTACTTGCCCTTGGTCAGGGCACCACCCTGGCCGGCGAAGTTGTGGCACTGGGCGCAGTTGGTGCGGAACAGCTCGCCACCCTTGGAGACGTCCTCGGGGTTGGTCGAGGTGAACTGCTCCTCCGTCGGGGTCACCGGGCCGGGACCGAGGGAGGCGACGAAGGCGGCGAGCTGGTCGATCTCCGCCTGCGAGTAGATGTTCTTCTTGCGCGGGACCTGGGCGCCGGGCTGCTGGGCCGGCATGCGGCCGGTGCCGACCTGGAAGTCGACAGCGGCGGAGCCGACGCCGACCAGGCTCGGACCGTCACTGCTGCCCTGGCCGTTCAGGCCGTGGCAGGAGGAGCAGCCCACGGCGAAGAGCTTCTTGCCCTCATCGATCGCGAGCGACTGCGCGGCGACGTCGGCCTGCGCCTTGTCGGCGGGCGCGAACGCGGCGTACAGCCCCCCGGTTGCCGCCAGGGCGAGAAGTAGGACGACCAGCGCCGCCAATGGGTGGCGCCGTCGTGCGGAGAGCTTTTTCACGGAATAACCCCGGTGTCAGGATCTGGTCGACTGGTGGGTGCACCCGGCGGCCGGTCTGGCCGGCACGAGGCTGCCTGTCTAGGGCTGCGCGCGCGGTCGGTCGGTGGGAGCGTCGGCACCGGCAGAAGCGGCCCGTCGCCGGTGAGGGCGGGGGCCGCAGCCGGTGGCCAGCGACCTGATCAGCTGGTTACTTGATCAGGTAGATGGTCGCGAACAGGCCGATCCACACGACGTCGACGAAGTGCCAGTAGTACGACACGACGATCGCGGCGGTGGCCTGCTCGTGCGTGAAGCGCTTGGCTGCGTACGTCCGTCCCAGGACCAGCAGGAAGGCGATCAGACCACCCGTCACGTGCAGCCCGTGGAAGCCGGTGGTCAGGTAGAACACCGTGCCGTACGGGTCGGAGGACAGCGACAGGCCGTCCTTCTTGACCAGCTCGGTGTACTCGAAGACCTGGCCGCCGATGAAGACCGCGCCCATGGCGAACGTGAGGATGAACCACGCCCGGAGCTTCTTCACGTCTCCGCGCTCGGCGGCGAACACGCCGAGCTGACAGGTCAGCGAGGAGAGCACCAGGATCGTGGTGTTGACCGAGGAGAAGGGCACGTTGAGGGCGTGGGCCTTCTCGGTCCAGAACTCCGGCCCCTTGACGGAGCGGAGCGTGAAGTACATCGCGAAGAGGGCCGCGAAGAACATCAACTCGGAACTGAGCCAGACGATCGTTCCGACGCTGACCATGTTCGGCCGGTTGACCGATCCGTGCGCGTGCCCGGTTTCTACTGCTGTTGCTGTCGCCACGACGGACATTATGTCGGTCCCTTATTCCGTCTTCACGTCGGGGGGTGTCCCTCGGAGTGTCCGGTGCGTGCGGTATGCCCGCTTGGGGGGCGACGGGGTGCCCGTACGGGGGGTGAGCAGCGGCGTGTCCCTTTTCTGATGGTTCCTCGGAGGAGCTTGGACCCCGTTGCCCGGCGCGCCGGTGCACGGTCGGAGTAGCCGAGGGAGGTAGGGGGGAAGGCGCCCGGGTGAGCCGTACGGGTGGACCGGGCGGGGTCGGGTGACGGGCCGTCCTCCAGGCGGGTGAGTCCAGGGCGCGGCGGCTTGAGGAGGAACGTGCGCGAGGGGGACTCGGCGGAGGGTGATCGGGAGTAGCATCCGGATCAGGCGAACGTGGTCCGGATCACACTTGAGGGAGCAGGGCCCATGGCGTACACGACCGATGAGACGCTCACCGTCCTCGTCTACAGCGACGACCGCAACACCCGCGAGCAGGTGCTGACGGCGCTCGGCCGCCGCCCTGCCGAGGACCTTCCGGAACTGTCCTACCTGGAGTGCGCGACCACCCCCGCGGTGCTCAAGGCACTGGAGAAGGGGGGAGTGGACCTCTGCGTGCTGGACGGCGAGGCCGTTCCGGCCGGCGGGCTGGGCCTCGGGCGCCAGCTCAAGGACGAGATCTACGGCTGCCCGCCGGTCCTGGTGCTGATCGGCCGGCCGCAGGACTCCTGGCTGGCCGCCTGGAGCCGGGCCGACGCCGCGATCTCCCGTCCGGTGGAGCCGGTGGCGCTGGCCGGGGCGGTCGCCACCCTGCTGCGGGACCGGCTGGCGAAGCGGACTCCGGCAGTCCGCTGAAATCCGCGCCAGGAGTAGGAAAGACAGGGGTAGAAGCGGGCGCTCCGCTCGATAGGCTGGCTCCATCCGTACGGACGTCCCCGGAGCGGGGAACCGACAACAGCTGGAGTCAGCCATGGTGAACGTGAACCCTGCGAACGGCGGTAGCGACCCCGCGCAGGTGGTCCGCACCTGGCCGGACCTCCTGGCGGCACTGTTGCAGGGGGAGGACCTCGACCGCTCGTCCACCGCGTGGGCGATGGACCGGATCATGAGCGGCGAGGCGTCCCCCGTCCAGGTGGCCGGGTTCATGATCGCGCTGCGGGCCAAGGGCGAGTCGGTCGAGGAGATCGCCGGCCTGGTCGACGCGATGTACGCGCACGCCGAGCCGCTGGAGATCCCCGGCCCGGCGGTGGACATCGTCGGCACCGGCGGGGACCGGGCGAAGACCGTCAACATCTCCACCATGTCGGCGATCGTCGCGGCGGCCGCCGGCGCCAAGGTGGTCAAGCACGGCAACCGGTCGGCCTCCTCGACCAGCGGCTCCTCGGACGTGCTGGAGAAGCTCGGGGTGGCGCTGGACCTCTCCCCCCGGCGGGTCGCCGAGGTGGCCGAGGAGGTCGGGCTGACCTTCTGCTTCGCGGCGAAGTTCCACCCCTCGATGCGGCACGCCGCCACCGCGCGGCGCGACCTCGGGGTGCCGACCGCCTTCAACATCCTCGGTCCGCTGACCAACCCGGCCAAGGTCACCGCGCACGCCATCGGCTGCTTCGACACCCGGCTGTCCGGGCTGATCGCCGGGGTGCTGGCCCGGCGGGGCGCCACCGCGCTGGTCTTCCGCGGCGACGACGGGCTGGACGAGCTGACCATCACCACCACCTCGCAGGTCTGGCTGGTGCGCGACGGGGTCGTCACCGAGTCCACCTTCGACCCGCGGGACGTGGGCATCGAGCTGGTCGGCATCGAGGCGTTGCGCGGGGCGGACGCCTCGTACAACGCCGAGGTCGCGCGGCGGCTGCTGGCCGGCGAGCACGGGCCGGTGCGGGACGCCGTCCTGCTGAACACGGCGGCGGCGCTGGTCGCGCTGGAACTGGGCGACGCGCCGCTCACCGAGCAGCTGGCGGCCGGCATGGAGCGGGCCGCGAAGGCGATCGACTCCGGTGCCGCGCAGGACCTGCTGCGGCGCTGGTCGGAGGCCACCAGCCGGGCCTGAGGCGGTAGTTGGGGAGCCCGTGCCGGTACGCCGGTGCGGGCTCCCGTGCTGTCCGGATGCTGGATGCCCGTTTGACCACCCGGTGGACCCGGCCTAGAGTCTTCGCCAGGTCATGAGTGACAGCGCGAAGCCCCAGCTGGCTGTCCGGCAACCCTCCGTCCGTGGCGGGGTGCCCTGGGTGAGGACCGGGTCGTCACGGCAAGCCGTCCGTGCGACAAGCGCGGACGCCCGACGACTAGCACTCCCGGGGTCCCTTGCCCCAGAAGGAGTGCATCCCCATGTCTCTGGCCACCGAAATCCGCACCCCGCTCGCCGTCCTCGGCGCCGACGTCCAGGTCCCGCTCGCCAGCGGTGAGAAGGTCGGCTACGCGGCGCTCGACTACGCGGCGAGCTCGCCGGCGCTCCAGCGGGTGTGGGACGACGTCGCCGCCTACGCGCCGTACTACGGCAGCGTCCACCGCGGGGCCGGGTACCTCTCCCAGCTGTCCACCGACCTGTTCGAGCAGAGCCGCCGCACCGTCGGCGAGTTCCTCGACCTGCGCGAGGGCGACCAGGTGGTCTTCACCCGGGCCACCACCGACTCGCTCAACCTGCTGGCCTCCGCCGTCCCGGCCGGCACCCGGGTGTTCGCCTTCGAGACCGAGCACCACGCCTCGCTGCTGCCCTGGGCGCACGCCGGACTGGACGTCACCTACCTGCGGGCGCCGCGCTCGCGGGCCGAGGCGGTGGCCGCGCTGGACGCCGCGCTCGCCGAGGCGCCCGAGGGCCCCAAGCTGCTCTGCGTCACCGGCGCCTCCAACGTGACCGGCGAGCTGTGGCCGGTCGCCGAGCTGACCGCGACCGCGCACCGGCACGGCGCCCGGGTGGTGCTGGACGCCGCCCAGCTGGCGCCGCACCACCGGGTCTCGGTGCGCGAGCTGGACGTCGACTGGATCGCCTTCTCCGGCCACAAGATCTACGCGCCGTTCGGCGCCGGGGTGCTGGCCGGCCGGGCGGACTGGCTGGACGCGGCCGAGCCGTACCTGGCCGGCGGCGGGGCGACCCGGACGGTGGCCCGGGAGGCCGACGGCTCGGTGGCCGTGCAGTGGCACACCGGCCCGGCCCGGCACGAGGCCGGCTCGCCGAACGTCATCGGCGCCTACGCGATCGCCTCGGCCTGCCGGGCGCTGACCGAGGCCGGCTTCGACGGGCTGGAGGCCCGCGAGCAGCAGCTGATCGCCCGGCTGACGGCCGGGCTGGCCGAGATCCCGCAGGTCAAGGTGCTGAACCTGTTCGGCGAGGGCTCCGCCCGGGTGGGCGTGCTGTCCTTCGTCGTCCGGGACTGGAACAGCTCGCACTTCTCCGCCGCGCTGTCCGCCGAGTACGGCATCGGGGTGCGCGACGGCCTGTTCTGCGCCCACCCGCTGGTGCGCACGCTGCTGGGCGACGAGGACGAGGCACCGTCCGAGTGTGGTGCGCCCGAGCCGTCGCTGCCGGGCGAGCGCAGCCTGAACGCGATCCGGGTGAGCTTCGGCGCCGGGACGCCGGACGAGCACGTCGACCGCTTCCTGACCGCCGTCCGGGAGCTGGTCACGGAGGGCGCGGCGTGGAACTACCGCAACGAGGGCGGGCGCTGCGTCGCCACCGTGCAGGTCGAGCGGGGCCGGCGCGCCGAGGGCTGACCGCTACTCGTCCAGGCCGAGGGCGAAGGCGGCCTCCAGGTCGTGCTGGGAGTAGGTGCGGAAGGCGATCTGGGTCTCGGTGTGGGCCACGCCCGGGACCTTGTTGAGCCGGCCCGGGATGACCTCGGCCAGGTCGTCGTGCCGGCGCACCCGCACCATCGCCACCAGGTTGTAGCCCCCCGTCACCGAGTAGACCTCGCTCACGCCGTCGATGGCGGCGATGGATTCGGCGATCTCCGGGATGCGGTCGACACTGGTCTTGATCAGGACGATGGCGGTGATCACAGTTCGGGCTCCTTTGTGGGGTGCCGCCAGCGTATCGGGCGTCAGCCCGGTCGTCGCGGGGGGTGGCGGACCACGGTGCAGGCGTAGAGGAACCCGGCCGAGAAGCCGATCACGTGGACCAGGTACGCCACCCCGGGGCCGGCCGCGTGCACCGACCACCACTGCAGGACGAACCAGAGGCCGAGCACCAGCCAGGCCGGGAAGCGCAGCGGCAGGAAGAACAGCAGCGGGACGAGGGTGGTCACCCGGGCCCGGGGGTGGAGGCGCAGGTAGGCCCCGAGGGCGGCGGCGATCGCCCCGGAGGCCCCGATGAGCACCCGGGTGGAGTTCGGCGAGTGCGCCTCGGCGAGCGCGAAGCCGTACGTGGTCAGGCTGCCGGCGGCCAGGTAGAAGACGGCGTACCGGGCCCGGCCCAGCCGCCGTTCGACGGTGGGGCCGAAGACCTGGAGGAAGAGCAGGTTCCCGAGCAGGTGCAGCCAGCCGGCGTGCAGGAAGAGCCCGGTGAGGACGGACAGCGCCGGGCGCTTGCCCGGGGTCGGGGCGGCCGGGCAGCCGGGGACCGGGTCGGGGGCCTCGGCGAGCTGTCCGGCGGTCAGCGGCCGTCCGGCCAGCACCTCGGCCGGGACGGCGCCCCAGCGCTGCTCGTACCGCTGCTCCGCGCAGACCCGGGCCTGGCCCGTGCCGTACAGCGGGTTGAGCCCCGCGGCCGGGCCGAGCAGGAAGACCAGGGTGTTGAGGGCGATCAGGGCGTAGCTGACCACGGGGGCGGTCGCCGCCGGGCGGCCGCCCCGGGCGGCGGTGTGGTCGGGGACCGCGAGCGCCATGCGGCCAAGCATCCCTCCGGGCGCCGCAGGTGACACGGCGGTTTACGGCAGGTGGACTAGCCCGGGTGTTCAGGCAACCGGTGGTCGCGACGGTTGCCCCAGGCAATAGGCTTGGGGCGGGCATTCCCGCCTCCCGCCGCCGACGCCGGGGCTCCGGGGGGAGCGCCTGCCCCACCCAGGGACCACCCGAGAGGACCCCCGATGACCGTCCCCGCTCTGACCGCCGAGACGCGCTGGCGCTGCACCCTGTGCGGCAACCTCACCCGCTTCGACGTGACCCGCACCGCGCGGGTGACCGAGTTCCTGCACTTCGACCTGGCCGGCGAGTCCAAGGTCGAGGAGACCGAGGTGCTGAGCGAGACCGTCGAGTCGGTGCGCTGCCGCTGGTGCAACGCGGTGGACCAGGTCGAGCTGGTGGCCCGTCCGGGCGCCGAGGAGACGCAGGCCCCCGCCGACCAGGGCTGATCCCCGCCGCGGCGGCGGGGTGGGTGCGCGGCGCACCCGCCCGCGCCGCACGGGACAATACAGAACAGGACGCACGGAGCGTGCCGACGGGGGCGGCCGCGGCCGTGCCCCGCTGGACCAGGATCGGAGCCGAGGACGTGGTGGACGCAGCGAAGGAGCCCGGCGCAGCCCAGGGGCTTCAGCCCGCTGCGGCCGAGGCCCCGGCCGAGGCTGCCGGGACGGCGGACGGCGCCTCCGGGTCCGCGGCGGAGCGTGCCGTCGAGAAGCTCGACCGGCCGCTGCCCGAGGGCGTGCGCCGTCGGGTGGTCGGCCTGGCCTCGGACGCGCTCGGCGGGGTGCCGCCGGCCGAGCTCCCGCAGAGCCTGCGTCAGTACGTCAAGTTCACCCCGGCGCGGCGGGCCAAGTACGCGGCCACCGCGCTGGCGGCGGCGCTGGAGGCGGAGCCGGCCTTCCGGGTGCGGATAGCGGAGCGGCTGCGCCTCGGGCAGCCGGACCTGGTGAAGGCGCTGGAGTCGGGCACCGTCCCGAGCGCGGCCGATCCGATGGACGTCGCGGCCGCCGCCTACCTGGTGCGTTCGACGGGCTGGAGCCGGCTGGTGGCCGAGGCCGGCGAGGAGGCCGAGCGGGCCGGTGCCGAGGACGCGGCCGCGGAGGCGGTCCGGCTGGTGGAGAAGCTGCAGGCCGAGCTGGCCGAGGTGCGGGCCTCCGCGCGGGCGGACGCGGACCGGCAGCGGGCCGAGTCCGACGGCGTCCGCAGAGAGGCCGAGTCGCTGCGCAAGAGGGTGCGGTCGCTGGAGAGCGACACCCGCCGGGCGCAGGCCGAGACCCGCCGGGTGGCCGGCGAGCTGGACGCGCTGAAGGCGCAGGCCGCGGCCGAGCGCGGCGCGGCCGAGAGCGAGGCGCGCCGGCTCCGGCACCGGGTCCTGGAGCTGGAGAACGCGGCCGAGCAGGGCCGCCGTTCGGCCCGCGAGGGGCGCAGCGTCGAGGACATGCGGCTGCGGCTGCTGCTGGACACCGTGCTGCAGTCGGCCCAGGGGCTCCAGCGGGAGCTGGCGCTGCCGGTCGCCCAGATCCGCCCGGCGGACCTGGTGGAGGCGGTGGTGCCGGGGGCGGCCTCGCCGCACGACGTGGCCCGGCGCGGGCTGGCCGAGGACGATCCGGCGCTGCTGGACCAGCTGCTGGCGATCCCCCAGGTGCACCTGGTGGTGGACGGCTACAACGTGACCAAGACCGGTTATCCGACGCTGCCGCTGGAGCAGCAGCGGATCCGGCTGCTGGGCGGGCTGGCGATGCTGGCCCAGCGGACCCAGGCCGAGGTCACCTGCGTGTTCGACGGGCAGGACCTGGACGTCCCGGTGATCATGGCGCCGCCGCGCGGGGTCCGGGTGCGGTTCAGCCGGACCGGGGAGACGGCCGACGAGCTGATCCGCCGTCTGGTGCGGGCCGAGCCGCAGGGCCGTCCGGTGGTGGTGGTGTCCACCGACCGGGAGGTCGCGGAGGGCGTGCGGAAGGCGGGCGCGCGCCCCGTGGCGTCGGTGCTGCTGCTGAACCGGCTGGCCCGGCCCTGAACCCGGGGAGGTTCGCATGATGCCTGGTCAGGGCCTGTTTCGGAGCATTGTGCGAGTCCGGTGAAGTCAGTGTGGGGACCGGAGTTCACGCCTTCGGGGGAGTGGCAAAACGGATAGATCTTCACTAGGGTCTGGCGTCAAACCTATTTTCCGGAATCTCATCCCATCAGGTGAGCCCGTTGGAAGAAGGAGCCGGTCCCTTGGCCTCCCACCGCCGTCCCAAGCAGCCGAGCCGCGCACGGATCTCCGTGCTCACCGCGGCCGCTGCGACCGCGGTCGCCCTCTCCGCCCAGGTGGCCGCGCACGCCGCGCCGCAGCCGAACAAGACGGACGTCAAGGCGCAGATCGACCAGCTCCAGGAGGAGCAGGAGCAGGCGGCCGAGAAGTACAACGGCGCCAAGGAGCGGGCCGACCAGCTGCGCAAGCAGGCCGACCAGCTGCAGGACCAGGTGGCCCGCGGCCAGGAGCAGATGACCCAGCTCCAGGGCGGCCTCGCCGAGGTGGCGGGCGAGCAGTACCGCAGCGGCGGCATCGACCCGTCCGTCCAGCTGATGCTCTCCTCGGACCCGTCCGGCTACCTGGACAAGGCCTCCACCGTCCAGCAGGCCAGCACCAGTCAGGCCGAGGCGCTCAAGGGGCTGCTGGACCAGCAGCGCCGGCTGGACCAGGAGAAGACCGAGGCGGCCGCCGTGCTCGCCTCGCTGGACACCACCACCAAGGACCTGAACCAGGCCAAGTCGGACGTCAACACCAAGCTGAAGGCCGCCCAGGACCTGCTGAACTCGCTGAGCTCCGCCGACCGCGCGGCGCTGCGGGCCCAGCAGGCGCAGGACGACCGCGCCTCGCGCGGCAGCGACCGGGTCGACCTCGGCAGCCTGCCGCCGGCCAGCGGCTACGCGGCCACGGCGCTGGCCAAGGCGATGAGCAAGCAGGGCTCGCCGTACGTGTGGGGCGCCACCGGGTCGACCACCTTCGACTGCTCGGGCCTGATGGTCTGGGCGTACGGGCAGGCGGGCGTCTCGCTGCCGCGCACCTCGCAGGAGCAGGGCCACTACGGCACCCGGATCCCCTCGCTGGACCAGGCCCAGCCGGGCGACCTGGTGATCTACGGCCCCGACATGCACCACGTCGGGATGTACATCGGCAACGGCATGGTGGTCCACGCGCCGCACACCGGCGACGTGGTGAAGGTGATGAAGGCCGACGCGATGTCGATCAACACCATCCGCCGGGTCTGACGGACCGACACGCCCGGGGGCTCCCGCGGGGGCCTGTGAAAAGCGCCACCCCCGTTCGGGGTGGCGTTTCGGGTTTCCGGCCCTTCGACGACCACATGGTGAGAACCGATCAGCCTTGTGTGCGTCAATGGTCACCATCGGTCATTTTCACAAAGGAACTTGGGTAATCTTCTGTCTTTTTTCTGACAAGGATTTGAACCGATCACGGTTCAGTTACTAGGGTCATGCTCCGAACCACCGCACTGTCGATCGCCCAGCCAGGGTGGCGGCGGTGGTTACCGTCGAGTTCGCAAGGCAGCGGGACAGGTCGAAGCGACTGTCCGACAGGGGAGCCCAGTGGTAGGGGGCGCTGCGGAGCGGAGCCGGGGAACCACGTTCCTCCGGGGTGAATCGGCGCCAGGTCGGCCGGTGGAACGGCCGTGAGGCGTCGTAGGGCATGCTTCCGGCCCGAACCCGTCAGCTCACCCGGTAGGCGGCCGTAGGAAGAAGGAGTCCGCCTTCGTGGCGTCCCATCGTCGTCCCAAGCCCGCCGGCCGCGCCCGGGTCTCGATCCTGACCGGCGTCGCCGCCGCAGCCGTCGTCCTCTCCGCGCAGGGTGCCCACGCGGACCCGCAGCCGACCAAGGAACAGGTCAAGGGGCAGGTCGACCAGCTCAACGAGCAGGCCGAGGTCGCGACCGAGAACTACAACGCCGCCCAGGCCAAGCAGCAGGACCTGGAGAAGCAGGTCTCCGGCCTGCAGGACCAGGTGGCCCGTCAGCAGGCCCAGGTCACCGAGCTCCAGGGCGGCCTCGCCGAGATCGCCGGCGAGCAGTACCGCAACGGGGGGATATCCCCCACCGTCCAGCTGATGTTCTCCTCCAGCCCGGACAGCTTCCTCAGCCAGGCCGACGCGCTGAACCAGGCCGGCAGCACCCAGAAGGGTCAGCTGAAGGAGCTCCAGGAGCAGCAGCGCAAGCTCGACCAGGACCGCAACGAGGCCCAGGGCAAGCTCGCCGAGCTGGAGTCGACCACCCAGCAGCTGAAGGCCTCCAAGGACGAGGTCCAGGGCAAGCTGAAGGCGGCCCAGGACCTGCTCAACACGCTGACCGAGCAGGACCGCCAGGCGCTGCGCCAGGCCGAGGAGAAGGCCGCCGCCGAGGCCAAGGCCAAGGCCGACGCCGCCCAGGCCCAGCAGCAGCAGGCCGACCGCGCCTCCCGCGACAACAGCCGCAGCAGCCTCTCGGCCCCCACGACCACCGCTCCGGTGAACGTGGCCCCCGGCAGTTCGCGCGGTGCCGCCGCGCTGTCCGCCGCCGCCTCCAAGATCGGCAGCCCGTACGTCTGGGGCGCCACCGGCCCGGGCTCCTTCGACTGCTCCGGTCTGATGGTCTGGGCGTACAACCAGGCCGGCGTGTCGCTGCCGCGCACCTCGCAGGCGCAGGCCTCGGCCGGCACCCGGCTCGGGACGGACCTCTCCAAGGCCCAGCCCGGCGACCTGCTGATCTTCTACACCGACGCCCACCACGTCGGCATCTACGCCGGCAACGGCCAGGTGCTGCACGCTCCCAAGCCGGGCGCGTCGGTGCGCTACGAGGCGGTCACCAACATGCCGCTGACCGGCATCGTGCGGGTCTGATCCCCGCTCGGACGTCTCCAGGCCCGGTCTCCCCCAGGGGAGGCCGGGCCTGCGGCTTTTCCGGCGGCTCGATCTGATGTCCGATTAGGGAGTGAATATTCGGGTTGGGAGGGGTTTGGACTCGCTTGCCCGGACTCGCTAACGTCTGCCACCGGACTCCCGCTCGACGGCCGCCCGTCCCGGTGCGGCGGCGGGGGCCGCGCCGCAGGATTGGAGCCGCTGCCGCCATGCCCGTGCACCGCCGTTCCCAACTGCTCACCCGGGCGCTGGTGCTGACCGCGGCCGCCGCCACCGCGTTGGGCGCGGCCACCGGAGGCAGCGCCCAGGCGGCCCCCGCCAGCCCCGACCCGGGCGACCATCAGGACGTCAAGACGCAGGTCGAGCAGCTGTACGACGAGGCCGAGCAGGCGTCCGAGAGGTTCAACGCCGCGCAGGAGGCCCAGCGGCGGCTCCAGGGCGAGACCACGATCCTCCAGGGCGAGATCGCCCTCGCCCAGGACCAGCTCAACGGGCTGCGCGGCGACCTGGCGATGGTGGCCGGGGCCGAGTACCGCGGCGGCGGGATGACCCAGACCGCCCAGCTCATCCTCTCGCCCGACCCGGAGGGCTACCTGGCCCGCGCCCGCACCCAGGGCCAGGCCGCCGTGCGCAAGCAGGAGACCCTGCACGAGCTGATCACCCGCCAGCGCCGGCTCGACCAGCGCCGCACCGAGGCGGCCGACAAGCTCGCCGAGCTGGACCGGACCCGGCGTTCGCTCGCCGACAGCAAACAGCAGGTCCAGCAGCGGCTGGCCGGGGCGCAGAAGCTGCTGAACGGCCTGGGCGCCGTCGAGCGGGCCCGGCTGGCGGTCCAGGACGCCCGGGACGCCGAGCAGCGCGCCACCCGGGGCACCGACCGGCTGGACCTCGGCACCGCCCCGCCCGCCTCCGAGCGCGGGGCGGCCGCGCTGGCCGCCGCGGTGCGGATGATCGGCTCCCCGTACGTCTACGGGGCCACCGGCCCGCACGCGTTCGACTGCTCCGGTCTGATGTACTACAGCTGGCGGCAGGCCGGAGTGACCCTGCCGCGCACCTCGCAGGCCCAGGCGTACGCTGGGCAGCGGATCAGCCTGTCCGAAGCGCGACCGGGAGACCTGGTGATCTTCTACCGGGACATGCACCACGTCGGCATGTACGCCGGCGGCGGCGTGATCGTGCACGCCCCACGCCCGGGCGCCAGGGTCCGCTACGAGAGCGTCACCGCCATGCCGGTCTCCGGGGTGGTCCGGCTCTGAGCGCCCCGCCGTCCGGCCCCGCCGGACCCGCCGCCATACGTCGCCCCCGCCGCGTGCTGTCCCGGCGGGGCGCGCTGCTGCTCGCGGCCGGCGGGCTGGCCCAGCTGTCGCTGCCGCCGGCCGCCCCGCCGGCGCCCGCGGCGCGGCCGGTGGACCGGCGCGCCGAGGTGGCCGCCGCGCTGGCGGAGCGGGCGCGCTCGGCCCCGCCCTGGGCCGGGCTGCCGGTGGCCGAGGCCGGGTACCGCAACCTGGTGCTCGGCGCCGCCGGCGGGGAGCGGGTGACCGCCGCCGCCGACCTGGCGGTGCGGATCGCCGGGTACGACGAGCACCCGGTGGTGTACCCGCGCCGGATCGGGCTGGTACGGGCCGGGGACGGCTGGCGGGTCGAGCGCGAGGAGAGCGCGTCCGGGCCGCCCGCGCCGTGGGACTTCGGGCCGCTCCGGTCCTCGCCGGGCGCCCACTGCCTGGTGGTCGGGCCGGCCGCGGGACCCGACCAGGCCGAGCTGGTCGCGGTGGGGGACCGGGCGGTGCCAGCCGTCACCGAGGTCTGGGGCGGTGCCTGGCCGGAGCGGCTGCTGCTGGAGCGGCCGGCCACCGAGGAGCAGTTCGCCCGGCTGCTGGAGGGTGACCCGGCCGGCTGGACGGGCATGGCGGCGGTCACCGTGGCCGCCCCCGGCGCGCCCTGGCACACCCCGGCGGACCGGGTGCTGGTCAACCCGGAGGCGTACGGGCGGCTCAGCGGCTTCGGCCGCCAGGTGGTGGTCACCCACGAGGCCACCCACGTCGCGACCAGGGACGACACCCGGGCCTGGACCCCGCTGTGGCTCTCCGAGGGCGTCGCCGACTGGACGGCGTACCGGGACTCGGGCCGCGGCCCGCAGCAGATCGCGCCCGAGCTGGCCCGGGACGTGGCCGCCGGGAAGCTGCCCGCCGCGCTGCCCGCCGACCGGGACTTCGCCGCCGGGGCCACCGGCATCGCCCAGGCCTACGAGCAGTCCTGGCTGGCCTGCGAGCTGATCGGCCGCACCCACGGGCCGCAGCGGCTGGTCGCCTTCTACCGGGCGATCGGCGCGGCCGACGGGCAGGGCGAGGACCGGGAGCGCCGCACCGACCGGCTGATGCGCCGCGAACTGGGCGTCGGCCTGGCGGAGTTCACCCGGCTCTGGCTGGAGCAGGTGGCGGCACTGAAGGGTTGACCGGCCGCGGAGGGCCGGTCAGCGGCGCTGTTCGGCCGGGGTGCCCGGGTGGTCGATGCCGTCCAGCAGGTCCTGCTCGTAGGCGATGCCCGGGCGCACCGGGTAGCCGGCGGACGGCAGCGCGGCGGGCTCGCGGTCCAGCACCACGGTCGGCGGCAGCGGCGCCTCGCCGCGGGTGGAGCGCCAGAGCCGCACGCAGGAGAGCACGGCGGCGGCCAGCAGCAGCAGGTTGCGCGCGGCCAGGACGGCGACCGCCGCCGGCTCGCTGGCCAGGACCTGGGTGAACATGGTCGGGAACTCGACCAGGGTCAGTGGGCAGGCGAGCAGGATCAGCACCGCCACCGGCCGCTGGCTGCTGTTGCGCACGGTCAGGCAGACCGCCGCGACGCCGACCAGCCAGACCAGGTACTGCGGGCTGATCACCCGGCTGGTCACCACGAAGATCAGCAGCGCGCACAGCGCGGCGTCGTACATGGTGGCCGCGCTGCGGCGCTTGGAGGTGTAGCGCCACAGCAGCAGCCAGGCGAAGCCCAGCAGGGTGCCGGCCAGCATGACCTTGCTGATCACGTCGACCCACGGCCCGAGCATCTCAGGGGAGCCGTAGTTCATGGTGACCTTGCCGTCCCAGGCGTCGGCGATCCGGGCGAAGTGCAGCGGCAGCGCGCCGAGCGACTCCACCTCGATGCCGCGGTCCTTCTGGAACGCCAGGAACTCGAAGGCGCCGTTCATCCCGGCCGTCAGCAGGAAGCCGATCGAGACGGCGGTGGCCGCCGCCAGCGTCCAGGAGCGGCGGGTGCGGCGGCCGGAAGGGGTGCCGATCAGGCCGATCAGCGGCCAGATCTTGACGATGCCGCCCAGGCCCAGCAGCAGCCCGCCGACCGCCGGGCGGCGGATCAGCGCCAGCAGGCCGGCCAGGGCGACCGCGGTGACGATGACGTCGAAGCGGTTGTAGATCATCGGGCCGAGCAGCGGGACACCCACCACCCACATCCAGGCGCCGGTCAGCGCCCGGCCCCGGCGCAGGCCGGTGCGCACCAGCAGCGCGGCCGCGGCGGCGTCGGCGATCCCGCAGATCACCCAGAACGAGACCAGGTACGACCAGGGCAGCAGGCCCGGCAGCAGGATCACCAGGGCGGCGCCCGGCGGGTACTGCCAGGTCACGTCGTCGAACGGGAAGGTGCCGGTCTGGAGCACGCCGTACCAGGCGTGGTAGATCATCCAGACGTCCGCCGTGACGTCGCCGCCGGGCGCCTTCAGCACACCCGTCGCCAGCAGCACCAGCAGGGCGCGGGTGGCGACCCAGGTCGCGCCGAGCGCGGCGAGCGCCCCGAGCGGGCGGCCGAGGCGGCCGCGCGAAGAACCGGGCTCGGTGGCCGGGGCCAATTCCACTGCGCTCCCTCGTTCGTCTCGGACGTCCCCACCGGAGGCGTCGTACCGACGGACGCCCGGGCCGCGTGCTGGACGACGGCCTAGGTACTAGGACTGACCCGGGGGTCAAACGGTTGCCGTGCGCGGTTCCGTTCCCGGTGGGTCATGGTGTTGACCTATCGTACGGATCACCCAGCGGTACACCGCGCACCCCCCGACCGAGCGAGCCGTGGCCTGATGCACAGAACCTTGATCGTCACCAACGACTTCCCGCCCCGCCCCGGTGGCATCCAGGCCTTCGTGCACAACATGGCCGTGCGTCAGCCCGCAGGCAGTGTCGTGGTCTACGCCTCGACCTGGCGGGACGGCACCGAGGTGGCCCGGTTCGACGCCGAGCAGCCGTTCCCGGTGATCCGGGACCGGACGAAGGTGATGGTTCCCACACCGCGGGTCACCCGGCGGGCCGCCGAGATCCTGCGCGCGGAGAAGTGCGACTCGGTCTGGTTCGGCGCCGCCGCCCCGCTCGGGCTGATGGCGCCCGCGCTGCGCCGGGCCGGCGCCGGGCGGCTGCTCGGCATGACCCACGGGCACGAGGCCGCCTGGGCCCAGCTGCCGGTCTCCCGGCAGCTGCTGCGCCGGATCGGCGCGGGCACCGACGTGCTGACCTACCTGGGCGAGTACACCCGCTCCCGGATCGCCGCCGCGGTCGGGCCGCAGGCCGCGGCCCGGATGGTCCAGCTGCCGCCGGGCGTGGACGAGACGACCTTCCACCCGGGCTCCGGGGGCGCCGAGGTGCGCCGCCGGCTCGGGCTGGCGGACCGGCCGGTGGTGGTCTGCGTCTCCCGGCTGGTGCCCCGCAAGGGCCAGGACACCCTGATCGAGGCGATGCCGCAGATCCTCGCCGACGTGCCGGACGCGGTGCTGCTGATCGTCGGCGGCGGCCCGTACCGGGCGGACCTGGAGAAGCTCGCGGACGCCACGGGCGTACGGGACTCGGTGCGGTTCACCGGCTCGGTGCCGTGGGAGGAGCTGCCCGCCCACTACGGGGCCGGGGACGTCTTCGCGATGCCGTGCCGCACCCGGCGCGGGGGGCTGGACGTCGAGGGCCTGGGCATCGTCTACCTGGAGGCCTCGGCGACCGGCCTGCCGGTGGTCGCGGGGGACTCCGGCGGCGCGCCGGACGCGGTGCTGGAGGGCGAGACCGGGTACGTGGTACCCGGCGGCTCGGCCCCGGCGGCGGCCGAGCGGATCGTACGGCTGCTGCGCGACGAGGAGCTGCGGCGGCGGATGGGCGAGGCCGGGCGGCGCTGGGTGGAGCGCTCCTGGCGCTGGGACCTGCTGGCCGGGCGGCTGACCTCGCTGCTGGCCGGCTGACGCGGGTACGCCGAAGGGCCCCGGG
>NZ_LIPD01000001.1:519560-871550 GCF_001905545.1 Streptomyces sp. CB02056
CCCGGGGCCCTTCGGCGTACCGGTGCGGCCCTACTTCCGGTACAGGGCCTCGATCTCGGCGGCGTAGTCCTTCAGCACGACGTTGCGCTTGAGCTTGAGCGAGGGCGTCAGGTGGCCGCTCTCCTCGGAGAACTCGGTGTCCAGCAGGCGGAACTTCTTGACCGCCTCGGCGTGCGAGACGGCCGCGTTGCCGTCGTCCACCGCGCTCTGGAGGGCGGCCAGCAGGTCCGGGTCGGCGGCGAGGTCGGCGACGGTGGCGTCGGCGGGCTTGCCGTTGAGCTCCTTCCACTTCGGGAAGAAGTCCGGGTCGACGGTGATCAGGCAGGCGATGAAGGGCTTGCGGTCGCCGACCACCATGACCTCGCCGACCAGGGCGTGGGCCCGGATCCGGTCCTCGATCACGGCCGGGGCGACGTTCTTGCCGCCGGCCGTGACGATGATCTCCTTCTTGCGGCCGGTGATCGTCAGGTAGCCCTCGGAGTCCAGCGAGCCGAGGTCCCCGGTGGCGAACCAGCCGTCCTTGAAGGCCTCCGCGGTGGCCTGCGGGTTGTTCCAGTAGCCGGTGGAGATGTGCGGGCCCTTGAGGAGGACCTCGCCGTCCTCGGCGATCCGGACGGAGCAGCCGGGCGTCGGCTGGCCGACCGTGCCGATCTTCGGCTTGGCGCACTCGTTGAAGGCGGTGGCGGCGCAGGTCTCCGTCAGGCCGTAGCCCTCCAGGACGGTGAAGCCGATGCCGCGGTAGAAGTGGCCCAGGCGCTCGCCGAGCGGGGCGCCGCCGGAGATGGCGTGGGTGGCCCGGCCGCCGAGCGCGGCGCGCAGCTTGCTGTAGACCAGCTTGTCGAAGACGGCGTGCTTGAGCCGCAGGACCAGGCCCGCGCCGCCCGCGTCCAGCGCCCGGCTGTAGGCGATCGCGGTGTCGGCGGCCTTGTCGAAGATCTTGCCCTTGCCGTCGGCCTGGGCCTTGGCGCGGGCGGTGTTGTAGACCTTCTCGAACACTCTGGGCACGCCCAGGATCAGGGTCGGCTTGAAGGAGGCCAGCTCGGCGGTGACGTTCCGGACGTCGGAGACGTGGCCGAGCTTGATCGGCGCCATGATCGGGGCGATCTCGACGATCCGGGCGAACACGTGGGCCAGCGGCAGGAAGAGCAGCACGGAGCTCTCGCCGGTGTGGAACAGCGGGGCCAGGCGCTCGACCACGTTGCCGCACTCGGCCAGGAAGTTGCCGTGGGTCAGCTGGCAGCCCTTCGGGCGGCCGGTGGTGCCCGAGGTGTAGACGATGGTGGCGATGTCGTCGGGTCCGGCGGTCCGGCGGCGCTCGTGGACGGTCGCGTCCGGGACGTCCTGCCCGGCGGTGGCGAGCGCGGCGATCGCCCCGCCGTCGATCTGCCAGGTGTGCTCCAGCCCGGGCAGCCGGTCGCGGACCTCGGCGACCACCCCGACGTGCTGGTCGGTCTCGGTGATCACGGCGACCGCGCCGGAGTCGCCGAGGATCCACTCGACCTGCTCGGCGGAGGAGGTCTCGTACACCGGCACGACGATCGCGCCGGCCGTCCAGATCGCGAAGTCCAGCAGCGTCCACTCGTAGCGGGTGCGGGACATGACGGCCACCCGGTCGCCGGGCTCGATGCCCGCGGCGATCAGGCCCTTCGCGGCGGCGTGCACCTCGGCCAGGAACTGGACCGACGTCAACTCCTGCCAGTGGCCGTCCACCTTGCGGCTGAGCACGGCGACGTCCGGGTGCTCCTCGGCGTTCCGGTGCACCGGGTCGGCGAGGTTGCCGCCGCTCGGTACCTGGTAGAGGGCCGGAAGGCTGAAGTCGAGCAAGACTGCTCCTCGTTCGCGACGCTGCGGGACGGCAGGACGTTACTGCCCGGTAGGCAGCTTCGACCAGGGGGGTCGGCTCCGGTGTTCGAAGTGTCACACCCGGCCGGGTCCGACCTGGCCGTGACCGGGTCGTTCGAATGGCACCCTACGACAGCGCAGGGCGACCGGCCGGTAACATGCCCGCCCGCCCGGCGCCCGCCCGCACCTCGGCCGCCCCGCGCCGCCGCGCCGCCCACCGGGCGCGATAGCCTGCTCCGGGCGGACCGGGCCGAGCGCGCCCCGGCCGGACCGGCAGGCAGATGGACGAGGCGGAGGGCCATTCCATGGCGGAGCACACCAGGTCGAGCATCACCATCGACGCGACCCCGGCCACGGTCATGGCGGTGATCGCCGACTTCGCCGCCTACCCGGCCTGGACCGGCGAGGTCAAGGAGATCGAGGTCCTCGGCACCGGCGAGGACGGCCGCGCCGCCGAGGTCCGGCTGCTGCTCGACGCCGGCGCCATCCGCGACGAGCACGTCCTCGCCTACACCTGGGACGGCGACCGCGAGGTCTCCTGGACCCTCGTCCGAAGCCAGATGCTCCGCTCGCTGGACGGCTCCTACACCCTCGCCCCGCTCGCCGGCGGCCGCACCGAGGTGACCTACCAGCTCGCCGTGGACGTCAAGATCCCGATGCTCGGCATGATCAAGCGCAAGGCCGAGAAGGTCATCATCGACCGCGCCCTGGCCGGTCTGAAGAAGCGCGTCGAAGGCTGACACGACCGAACGGGGGCCGGACGGCATGACGGCGACACGCACCATCCTGGTCAGCGGCGACGCTGGCGCACCCACGGTGGCCGCCGCCACCGCCCTGCACGCCGCCCGGCGCGGCCACCGCACCTGGCTGCTGGCCGCCGACGACCCGCACCGTGCCCTGGACTCCGCCCTCGGCACCCGGCTGGAGCCCGAACCGCTCCACCACGCACCGGGCCTGACCGTCTCCCGGATCGACGAGCAGGCCGCCTTCCGCTACGCCGTCGGCGCGCTCACCGGCCGGCTCAAGCCCGCCCTCGACCTGCTCGGCGCCGAACAGCTCGACCCCGAGGAGCTCACCGCCCTCCCCGGCATCGCCCGGCTCGCCCTGCTGCGCGCCCTGCCCGCCGCCGACCAGGACGTCCTGGTCGTGCTCGCCCCGCCGCCCGCCGAGCTGATCGCCGCCCTCGCCCTGCCCGAACAGCTCGCCCGCTACCTGGACCGGCTCGTCCCCGAGCAGCGGCAGGCCGCCCGGGCGCTGCGCCCGCTGCTGGCCGGGCTGGCCGGCGTCCCGATGCCCGCCGACTGGCTGTACGAGGGGCGCACCAAGGCCGCCGCGGCACTGGCCGAGTCCCGCGCCGCGCTCACCGACCCCGGCACCAGCGTCCGGCTGGTCGTCCGGGCGGACGGCCACCCGTACACGGAGCTGCGCCGGATCCGGGCCGGGCTCGCCCTGCACGGGCACCGGCCGGACGCCGTGGTGGTGCACGGCGCGCTGCCCGCGGCCGCCGCCTCCTCGCCCGACCCGTGGCTGGCCGCCCTGGCCCGCCGCCGGCAGGAGGAGCTGACCGGGCTCGCCGCCGAGACCGACGCCCCGGTACTGGTCGCCGGCCTGGACGACGCCACCCTGGAGGCCGTCGCCGACCGGCTCTACGGCGACGGGGACGGGCCCGAGCGGCTCGCCCCCGAGCCCTGGCCGGTCGAGGACCGGCTCGCCGAGGAGGGCCTGCTGGTCTGGCACCTCGACCTGCCCGGCGCCGACCGCTCCGAGCTGGACCTGGTCCGCCGGGGCGACGACCTGGTCGTCGGGGTCGGCACCCACCGCCGGGTGCTCACCCTGCCGTCCGCGCTGCGCCGCTGCACGGTGGCCGGGGCGGGGCTGCACGACGGCGTGCTCTCGGTGCGGTTCGCGCCGGACCCGGCGCTCTGGCCCCGGGGCTGACGGGGGTTCGGCGGGGGGACCGGCGGGATTCGGTCGGGGCTCTGGCGGGCCCTGGACCGGGTTCGGCGGCTTTCCGGGCGGCCCGGCCGGTCGGGTAGCGTCGGGCCGGAGGGCCGCGGGGTGCGGCCACGGCTGAGGAGGCGCCCGCGATGACCAGCACCGACGACCGCACCGAGCCCGGCGGCCGGCCGGACGGCGAGCAGGGCGGCCAGGGGCACCCGTTCGGCCCGGAGCTGGGCCCGCTGGTGGACGAGGTGCGCCGGTTCGCCGGTGCGCTCGGCGACAAGGCCCAGGAGGCGAGCGCCACCACCCTGATCACCCTCTCCGGGCTGGCCGACAAGCTGCGCACCCAGCAGCCAGAGGTCTACTCCCACCTCGCCGCCGCCGGCACCGGGCTGGCCGCCGCGGGCAGTGAGCTGCTGGCCGCCTACCGCGCCGCCGTGGCCGGGCACGAGAGCCGCTGGACCGCCGGGCAAGGCGCGCCGACGGAGAAGATCGACCTCGACGGCGACGGCGGCCGTGGCTCCGGCTTTGACGAGGCTGACGGGCCGTCCGCCAAGCAGTGAAACCGTGACTTCCGGAGGGTGATCGCGCTGCTCTCGTACGTCACGAAGAAGGAGATTAGATACGACTTTTGAAGCATCCCGGCCGCGTCGGCCCAGAGTTGTCTTCGGATAATGTATGCGAGGCTGTGTACGGGGGCCGGGTTGGGCGGTAGCGTTCCGTCCAGCGGAACGAGTGAATAGCTGAGGGACACATGGCTCTGACCATCGGCGTCGATGTCGGCGGGACCAAGATCGCGGCAGGCGTGGTCGACGAGGCGGGCGCGATCCTGGCCCGGACCAGGGTGCCCACCCCGGCCGACCCGCAGTGGGCGGTCGACGCCATCGCGCAGGCCGTGCGCGAGCTTAAGGAGGAGCACCCCGACGTCACCGCGGTGGGCGTCGGCGCCCCCGGCTTCGTCGACAGCAACCGCTCCACGGTGATCTTCGCCCCCAACATCGACTGGGAGAACGAGCCGCTGCGCGGGCGGGTCGAGGAGCTCACCGGCCTGTCCACCGTCGTCGAGAACGACGCCAACTGCGCGGCCTGGGCCGAGTTCCGCTTCGGCGCGGCCGCCGACCACCAGGACATGGTGCTGATCACCGTCGGCACCGGCATCGGCGGCGGCATCGTCCTGGACGGCCGGCTGCACCGCGGCCGCTTCGGCGTGGCCGGCGAGATCGGCCACCTCAACATGGTCCCCGACGGCCTGACCTGCGGCTGCGGCGGCAAGGGCTGCTGGGAGCAGTACGGCTCCGGGCGCGCGCTGCGCCGCTACGGCCGGGAGAAGGCCGCCGCCGACCCGCGGCGCGGCCACCGGATGCTGGAGCTCAACGACGGCGTGGCCGAGACCATCCGCGGCATCCACATCACCCAGGCCGCCGAGGAGGGCGACCCGCTCGCCCTGGAGTGCTACGCCGAGCTGTCCGACTGGCTGGGCCGCGGCATGGCCGACCTCGCCGCGCTGTTCGACCCGGCCGTCTTCGTGCTCGGCGGCGGCGTCTCCGACTCCGGCCGACTGCTGCTCGACCCGGTCGCCAAGGCCTTCGAGCACTACCTGACCGGCGGGGTGCACCGGCCGCGCGCCGAGGTCGTGCTGGCCTCGATGGGCTCCGCCGCCGGCATCGTCGGCGCGGCGGACCTCGCCCGCGTCCCGTAACCGCCGTACCCCTTCGAGCCCGCCGGCGGCGGTGCGACCGGGCCCCGACCGCTCCCGGACGCACCGCCGCCGTCGCACGTCCCGGCCCGGCCGCGTACGGTCGGAGCGTTCCGGTGACCGCCCAGGGGAGGACCATGAGCGCCGCGACCACGACCGCCGCCGCGACCACGACCGCCGAGGCCGGGCCCGGCGCCGCGACCGCCGTACGGGCCGAGCCGCTGCCGCCGCCCGGCCCGGGCCGGCTGCGCCTGCTCAGCTACAACATCCGCTCGCTGCGCGACGACCGGCGGGCGCTGGCCCGGGTGATCCGGGCCTGCGAGCCCGATCTGGTCTGCATTCAGGAGTCCCCGCGCTACTGGCGGCCCGAGGGCCAGGCCGCCTGGCTGGCCCGGAGCACCGGGACGGTCGTCCTGGCCGGCGGCGGCCGCACCGCCGCGGGCCCGCTGCTGCTCGGCCGGCCCGGCGCGGTGGAGCTGCTGGGGGTGCACGACCGGCTGCTGCCCAAGACCCGCGGCCTGCACGCCCGGGGCTTCGCCAGTGCGCTGCTGCGGCTGCCCGGCACGGCGCCGTTCACCGTCACCAGCTGCCACCTCAGCCTGGACCAGGAGGAGCGGTACGGGCAGTTCGAGCTGCTGCTCGACCAGCTCGGGATCGCCGAACTCGGCATCGTGGCAGGGGACTTCAACGAGCACCCGGACGGGCCGGGCTGGCGGCTGCTGGCCTCCCGGCTCCAGGACGGGTACCCGACCGCGCCCTGGGGAGGCGAGTTCACCTCCGTGCCGGAGCGCCCCTACCAGCGGATCGACGCCGTCTTCGCCACGCCCGGGATCACCGTCCTCGGCTGCGGGGTGCCGCACGGGCTGCCCGGTGTCACCGAGGCCGACCTGCGGGCCGCGACCGACCACCTGCCGGTGCTCGCCGTCCTCGAACTGCCGGCCGACCGACCGGCCGACCGGACAGCGTGACGGGCGGCCGGACGGACGGTTAGACGACGGCGCCGTGGTCCGGGTCCTCCGGCTCGTCCTCGTCACGGTCCTTCATCCGCGCGACCAGGGTGACGAAGCCGCCGAGGAAGGCGGTGATCCCCACCCAGGCGGGCCAGCCGGAGATCTCCCGCCAGACCACCGCGTCGACCAGCAGCAGCGCCGGGCCGCCGAGCACCGCCAGCCAGGCGAACTTGGCGGTCACGTCGGCGGGCGGCAGCGGCGGGGGCTCCGGCGGGACGAAGTGGCCCTCGTCGGTCTCCTCGGCCAGCTCGAAGTCGCGCGGGCCCGCGCCGCCCGCCGGCATCACCGGCCGGCCGGAGCGGGGGCGGGGCTGGGGGGCGAGGTCGGAGAGGTCGTCCTGGTCGCCGCGACCGCCGGGGCCGCCCTCCTTGTGGCCGCCCTTGAGCTCGTTCTGCGCCCGGAGGTTCTCGACCTCGGGCCAGTTCGGGTTGTTGAGGTCGACCGGGTCGTCGAACTGGGCCACCAGGGCGGCGAAGATCGCGTCCTGCTCGGCCTGGCTGCGCTCGGGCGCGCGGCGCGGACGGCGTTCGGCGGCCTCCCCCGGGGCGCCCTCGGCGGTGTTCCCGGCGGAGCCCCCGGCGACGTCCTGGACGGGCGGGGGCGTCGGGGTGCCGTCCGGGCCGGTACGGTCCGTCGGCGCACCGCCCGGGGCGGCCGCGTTCGTCCCGCCGTCCTTGGTCGCGCCGTCCTCGCGGGGAGTCTCGTCCCCGCCGCCCGCCGTGCTGCTCTCGTGCACTTCCGGCCCTTCAGCCATGGTGATCGTCGGATTCGACCCGGGTGACGCCCGCCGCGTGCGCGGGAGCCAGCCGTCGGATGAAGTCCTGGCCGGCCGCGAATATTTCCGCCGCGTCGTGGTCCAGCGTCGCGACGTGGAAGCTGCGCTGGCACAGCCGCTCCGTCACGTCCGTCGAGGATATCCGGGCCAGCACCAGTTCCGAGTTGGCCGACGAGACGACGTGGTCCTGCGGGCTGTGGAAGAGCAGCACCGGCTGGGTCACCTCCGGCAGCAGCCGCTGGACCTCCCGCCACAGCAGGCTCAGCGACCAGGCGGCGTGCAGCGGGGTGCGGTCGTAGCCGACCTCGGTCACGCCGGCCCGGGCGATGTCGTTGGCGACCCCGGGCAGGCTGGGGACCAGGTGGCGCAGCACCGGCAGCAGCGCGCTCGCGGGGGTGTCCGAGCGCACCGACGGGTTGACCAGCACCAGGCCGGAGACCGTCGGCCCGTGCAGCGCCGCGAGCCGCAGCGCCAGCGCGCCGCCCATCGACAGCGCGCAGACGAAGACCTGCTCGCACTCCTCGGCGAGCGCCAGCAGCTCCCGCTCGACCTCGGCGTACCAGTCCTCCCAGCGGGTGAGCTGCATGTCCTGCCAGCGGGTGCCGTGCCCGGGCAGCAACGGCAGCGACACGGTGTGACCGGCCGCCGCCAGCTCGTCGGCCCACGGCCGCAGCGACTGCGGCGAGCCGGTGAAGCCGTGGCAGAGCAGCACCCCCACCGGTCCGCCGCGGTGGCGGTACGGCTCGGCACCGGGCAGCAACGGCATGGCGGACTCCTTCGCGGGCGGGTGGCGCTGGGGGAGGGGACGCTGGAGGGGAGGTGCTGCGAATTCGCATCGTCCCACGCTCCGCGCCGGGTCGTACACCCCCTACGAGCAGGCCGGGTACGGCCGCTACGGCGGGGCCGGGCACAGCGGGCGGCCGCGGGGCATTAGGATCGACCGGTCCGCATAACAGGAGGCCCGGGTTGTTCTACCGACTGATGAAGATGATCGTCGCGCCACTGCTTCGGATCTTCTTCCGGCCCTGGATCGAGGGCGAGGAGAACATCCCCACCGAGGGTGCGGCGATCATCGCGAGCAACCACCTGTCCTTCTCGGACTCGTTCTTCTTCCCCGCGCTGATCAAGCGCCGGGTCACCTTCATCGCGAAGGCCGAGTATTTCAACACCCCGGGCCTCAAGGGCCGGCTGACCGCCGCGTTCTTCAAGGGCGTCGGCCAGCTGCCGGTGGACCGCTCGGGCGTGCGCGGCGCCGGCGAGGCCGCGATCCGCAGCGCCATCGCGGTGCTGGAGGAGGGCGAGCTGTTCGGCGTCTACCCCGAGGGCACCCGTTCGCCCGACGGCAAGCTGTACCGCGGCAAGGTCGGCGGCCTGGCCCGCGTCGCGCTGGCCACCGGCGCCCCGGTGATCCCGGTCGCCATGATCGACACCGAGAAGGTGCAGCCGCCCGGCCAGGTGGTCCCCAACTTCGGCATCCGCCCCGGCATCCGGATCGGCCGCCCGCTGGACTTCTCCCGCTACCACGGCATGGAGAACGACCGCTTCATCCTCCGTTCGGTGACGGACGAGGTGATGTACGAGATCATGCGGCTCTCCGGCCAGGAGTACGTGGACATCTACGCGACCGCCGCCAAGCGGCAGATCGCCGAGGACAAGAAGAAGGCCGACGCCGAGCGCCGGGCCGCCGCCAAGGCGGAGAAGGCGGAGGCGGCCGAGGCCGAGAAGGCGGAGAAGGCCGAGCGGGCCGCCGAGGCGGAGAAGGCGGCCGAGGCCGAGAAGTCCGCCGGGGCGGGCACCGCGGAGAAGCCGGAGAAGCCGGAGTAGGCGTCCGGGCGGCCGGTCCGAGCGGCCGCCCGGACCGGCCCGGGGAGGGGCGGGGCGGATGACGGACGACGGCGGCAGAGCCGGCGCGGTCGGCGGCACGGTGGCGGCCGGCGGCATGTCCGTCGAACTCCCGCTCTGGAAGGCGATCTCCTACTTCCGGGTGCTGGCCCTGTGCTACGCGCTGCTGCGGTACTTCAACTCGTACCTGCACTTCCTGCACCCGGTGGCCGGCTGGATCTTCCTCGGCGCGCTGACCCTGTGGACCCTGGCCAGCACCCGGGCCTTCGCCAACCCGCAGCGCTGCACCCGGTTCGTCCTGGGCACCGACCTCGCCCTCGCCGTCACCGGCATCGTGATGAGCGGCATGACCGACTCCCCGGCCCGGATCAGCCACGGCGCGCCCACCCTGCCGACCATCTGGGCGGCCGGCACGGTGCTGGGCTTCGCCGCGAAGGGCGGCTGGCGCCCGGCGGCGGCCTCGGGCTCGGTGATCGGCGTCGCCAACATCCTCGGCCACGGCGGGCCGACCGGCGACAACATCCACAACATCGTGCTGCTGATGGTGGCCGGCTGCGCGATCGGCTACGTGATCGAGCTGGCCCGGGCCAGCGAGGCCACCCTCACCCGGGCGCTCCAGGTCGAGGCGGCCACCCGGGAGCGCGAGCGGCTCTCCCGGGACATCCACGACGGCGTGCTCCAGGTGCTCGCCCTGGTCCAGCGGCGCGGCGCGGAGCTGAGCGGTACGGAGCCGGGCGCTGGGACGGGCTCCGGTACGGACTTCGCCGAGCTCGGCCGGCTGGCCGGTGAACAGGAGCGCGCGCTGCGGGCCCTGATGACGGGCGGTCCGCTGCCGGAGCAGCGCGCGCCGCGGTCCGACGCCGCCGAGCCGCCGGACCCGGACGCCCCGCGCGACCTCACCGCGCTGCTGCGCCCGTACGCGGACGAGCGGATCACGCTCTCCGCCCCCGGCACCCCGGTGCCGCTGCCCGGTGCGGCGGCGGGCGAGCTCGCGGCGGCGGTCGGCGCCGCCGTCGACAACGTGCGCAAGCACGCGGGGGAGCGGGCCCGGGCCTGGATCCTGGTCGAGGACGAGCCGGAGGCCGTCACGGTCAGCATCCGCGACGACGGCCCCGGCTTCGCCCCCGGCCGGCTCGGCGAGGCGGAGCAGGCCGGGCGGCTCGGCGTCTCCCAGTCCATCCGCGGCCGGCTGCTGGACCTCGGCGGCACGGCCGAGCTGTACTCGGCGCCCGGGGAGGGCGTCGAGGTCGAACTGCGCGTCCCGAGGAAGGCCACTCCATGACCGACCAGCCGATGACCGACCAGCCGACCGCCGACCGGCCGGTGCGGGTGATGGTGGTGGACGACCACCCGATGTGGCGGGACGCCGTCTCGCGCGACCTCGCCGAGGCCGGACTGGACGTGGTGGCCACCGCGGGCGACGGCGAGGAGGCCGTGCGCCGGGCCCGTGCCTGCACGCCGCAGGTGGTCGTGCTGGACCTCAACCTGCCCAGCCTGTCCGGCGCGGAGGTGTGCCGCCAGGTTGTCGCGCACGACCCGGCGGTCCGGGTGCTGGTGCTGTCGGCCAGCGGCGAGCACCAGGACGTGCTGGAGGCGGTGAAGTCCGGCGCGACCGGCTACCTGGTGAAGTCGGCCGGGCGGGAGGAGCTGCTGGACGCGGTGCGCCGCACGGCCGTCGGCGACGCGGTGTTCACCCCGGGCCTGGCCGGGCTGGTGCTCGGCGAGTTCCGCCGGCTGGCCGCCGAGCCGGCCCCGGCCTCGGCGCCGGCCGCCCCGCAGCTGACCGCCCGGGAGACGGAGGTGCTGCGGCTGGTGGCCAAGGGGCTGTCGTACCGGCAGATAGCCGACCGGCTGGTGCTGTCGCATCGGACGGTGCAGAACCACGTGCAGAACACGCTCGGGAAGCTGCAGCTGCACAACCGGGTGGAGCTGGTCCGGTACGCCATCGAGCAGGGCCTGGACGACGAGATCTGAGCGCCGCCCGGCCTGCTCCACGGCGCCGCCCCGTCGGACGGCGCGGCCCCGGGCGGGGCACATCCGCCCGGGGCCGCGCCGCCGGCTCAGCGCAGCGCGGCCGTCGCCTCGCGCAGCAGGCCCGCCACGATGCCGACCCCGTCACGGGTGAGCACCGACTCCGGGTGGAACTGGAGCCCCGCGAAGCCGTGCCCGCGCAGCGCGTGCACGTCGCCGGTGGCGGCGTCCCGGGAGACCTCGACGCCCTCGCCGAGGAGCCGCGCCGCGTCGGCCTCCGAGCAGCGCGCGGTGAAGGTGTTGTAGAAGCCGACCGTGCGCTTGGCGCCGAACAGGTCGATGCGCTCCTGCGCCCCCTGGTACGGGACGGCCTTGCGGCCCAGCGGGAGCCCGAGTTCGGCGGCCAGCAGCTGGTGGCTCAGGCAGACCGCGAGCAGCGGCGAGGTGCGGGCGCCGGAGCGGACGGCGGCCAGCGCGTCCGCGACGATCGGCCGCAGCAGCACCATCTTGGGGTCGTCGGCGAGCGCCGGGTCGCCCGGGCCGGGGCCGAGCACCAGCGCGCCCCGGTGCGCCGCGACCCGCTCGCGCAGCCCCGGCTCGTCGTAGCGGGCCACCGTCACCCGGTGGCCGAGCGAGCCGAGCAGGTGGGAGAGCATCGAGGTGAAGGTGTCCTCGCCGTCCACGACCAGGGTCGGCTCGGCCTCGGTGATCTCGGCCGGCTGCTGCATCCGCAGCCAGAACGGCGCGAGGTCGGCCCGGCGGGAGTCCAGGGCGGCCTGCACCCGGTGGTCGTCGGCGAGCCGGGGCCCGGTCGGGTGGGGCAGCCGGGTGGGCGCGGGCCGGGCGCCGATCGCGGTGAGCACGCCGGCGGCCTTGGCGTGGGTCTCGGCGACCTCGGACTCCGGGACGGAGTGGCGCACCAGGGTGGCGCCGACCCGGACGACCAGTCGGCCGGTGGCCGGGTCGATGTCGGCGGTGCGGATGCAGATCGGCGAGTCCAGCAGCTGCCCGCCGCTGGCGGCGCGGCCGATCAGGGCGAGCGCGCCGGAGTAGTAGCCGCGTCCGGTGGGCTCGTAGCGCTTGATCACCCGGGTGGCGTTCTCGACCGGGCTGCCGGTGACGGTGGCCGCGAACATCGTCTCGCGGAGCACGTCGCGGACGTCCAGCGAGGTGCGCCCGCGCAGCTCGTACTCGGTGTGGGCGAGGTGGGCCATCTCCTTGAGCCGGGGCCCGAGCACCTGGCCGCCGAGGTCGCCGACCGTGCACATCATCTTGAGCTCCTCGTCCACGACCATGGTGAGCTCCTCCAACTCCTTGGGGTCGTGCAGGAACTGGAGCAGCGAGTCGAGGTCGGAGCCGCCGGCCGGGTAGCGGTAGGTGCCGGAGATCGGGTTCATCACGACGGTGCCGCCGCTCTGCCGGACGTGCACCTCGGGGGAGGCGCCGACCAGGACCCGGTCGCCGGTGTGCACCAGGAAGGTCCAGTACGCGCCGCGCTCCTGCTCCAGCAGCCGCCGGAAGAGCGTCAGCGCGAGTTCGGGGGAGAAGTCCTCCATCGTCGCGTGGAAGTCGCGCCGGATGACGAAGTTGGCGCCCTCGCCGTTCCCGATCTCGTCCTGGATCACCCGGCGGACGATCGCGGCGTACGCGTCGTCGTCCACATCGAACCCGCCACCGGCAAGTGAGACCGGCAACTTCGGTAGGGCGTAGGTGAATTCGGCCAACGGCAGGGCGTGCTGCTCGGTCACCGAGAGGGCCTGGAGCGGGGTGTCGTCGTCGTGCGCCTCGAAGCCGCGCTCGCGGATCTGGCGGTACGGGACGAGCGCGAGCAGGTCGTGCACCGGGCCGCCGCCGGCCGGTGGGCCGCTGCGTACGGGCAGGTCGGCGAGGTGCTCGTAGCTGTCGACGGTGCCCAGCAGCACCTCGACGGTGTCCGGGCTGAGCCGGGGCGTGCGGCGGTGCAGCAGGGCGAACGCGGGGGCATCGGGGCCGGTGAGACGGGCGAGCAGGTCGACAGCGGTGGTCACGGGAACGGCTTCCTTCCGGGTGGACTGGTGAGAGGCGGTGCAAGGTCCGCTCCCGGAGGGCCGTCTGCTCAGACGCCGACGGCCGCCCCGAGGGGCGGCCGTCGTGTTCGTCTAGGAACGCGCCAGTTGTGGGCCACCCTGGGGGGAGGCCCACCACCAGGAGTGGCTGTGGGGCGCGTGCATGGTTCGAGACTAGCGGATGCGTCGGGGCGGGTGAGGGGCATCACGTCTTTGTCCGAGATGTGTCTCATTCCTCGGGCAATAGGCACGAGTCACTCCTGCCACCCCGTAGCCTTGGCGGTGTGACCGCTACGACTGAGACATCGAGGGCTGCCCACTCCTGGCAGTCCCTGCCCGCGGCGCAGCAGCCTGAATGGCCGGACCAAGAGGCTCTGCGCAAGACCCTTGCCGAGCTCGCGTCCTATCCGCCGCTCGTCTTCGCCGGCGAGTGCGACCAGCTGCGCGCCCGGCTCGGAGCCGTGGCGCGCGGGGAGGCCTTCCTCCTCCAGGGCGGTGACTGTGCCGAGGCCTTCGACGGCGTTTCGGCGGAGCACATCCGCAACAAGCTGAAGACGCTGCTCCAGATGGCCGCCGTACTGACGTACGCGGCCTCGGTGCCGGTGGTGAAGGTCGGCCGCATCGCCGGCCAGTACTCCAAGCCGCGCTCCAAGTCGACCGAGACCCGCGACGGCGTGACCCTGCCGGTCTACCGGGGCGACTCGGTGAACGGCTTCGAGTTCACCCCCGAGTCCCGCATCCCGAACCCCGAGCGCCTGAAGCGGATGTACAACGCGTCCGCCGCGACGCTCAACCTGGTGCGCGCCTTCACCACCGGTGGCTACGCGGACCTGCGCCAGGTGCACGCCTGGAACCAGGACTTCGTCCGCAACTCGCCGGCCGGCCAGCGCTACGAGCAGCTCGCCCGGGAGATCGACAACGCCCTGGCGTTCATGAGCGCCTGCGGCGTGGTGCCGGAGGAGTTCAAGGCGGTCGAGTTCTTCTCCTCGCACGAGGCGCTGGTCCTGGACTACGAGACCGCGCTGACCCGCGTGGACTCGCGCACCGGCGAGCTGTACGACGTCTCCGGCCACATGGTGTGGATCGGCGAGCGCACCCGGCAGCTGGACCACGCGCACATCGAGTTCGCCTCCAAGATCCGCAACCCGATCGGCGTCAAGCTCGGCCCGACCACCTCGGTCGACGACGCGCTCGCCCTGATCGAGAAGCTGGACCCGGAGCGCGAGCCCGGCCGCCTGACCTTCATCACCCGGATGGGCGCGGGCAAGATCCGCGAGCACCTGCCCACCCTGGTGGAGAAGGTCACCGCCTCCGGCGCCCGGCCGGTGTGGATCTGCGACCCGATGCACGGCAACACCTTCGAGGCCTCCAGCGGGCACAAGACCCGCCGCTTCGACGACGTCCTGGACGAGGTCAAGGGCTTCTTCGAGGTGCACCGCGCGCTCGGCACCCACCCGGGCGGCATCCACGTGGAGCTGACCGGCGACGACGTCACCGAGTGCGTCGGCGGCGGCGACGAGGTCCTGGTGGACGACCTGCACCAGCGCTACGAGACGGCCTGCGACCCGCGGCTCAACCGCAGCCAGTCGCTGGACCTGGCGTTCCTGGTGGCGGAGATGTACCGCGGCCAGTAGGCCCGGTGCCCGTCCGATGTGACGAAGGCCCCTCCGGATTCGGTGTCCCCGAGCCCGGAGGGGCTTTTTCGTACCCGTTTCGCCGGGTAAGGTAAGCCTCAGTGAACTAAGGCTGACCTTAGTCAAGATCCACTCCGCTTCACTCCCGGGAGAGACCGCGATGTACGTGTGCATGTGCCATGCGGTCACCGAGGACCAGGTGAAGAAGGCGATCGACGGCGGTGCCAACACCCCGCGCCAGATAGCGAAGGGCTGCCGGGCCGGCACCGACTGCGGGTCCTGCGTGCGGCGCATCCAGGCGCTGCTCGGCGAGCACGGCGCCCGCCCCTGCCCGACCGCCCGGCTGGCGGCGAAGCTCGGCCTCGCGGACCCGGAGGACCCGGCGGTGCCGTCCGCTCCGGCCCCGGAGGCCGCCCCGGTGGTCCCACTGCGGGTGACCCGGGCGAACCGGGCGGCCTGACCGGCCCGAGCGGGCCGCGGCCTCAGGACTCCGGCTGCTCGATCACGGTGGCGAGGTAGAGCGCCTCGCCGAGCTTCTCCAGCAGCTCCAGCTGGGTGTCGAGGTAGTCGATGTGGTGCTCCTCGTCGGCCAGGATGTCCTCGAAGATGTTCGCCGAGGTGACGTCGTTCTTGGCCCGCATCACCACGATCCCGCGCTTGAGCCGGTCGATCGCCTCGACCTCGATCTGGCGGTCCGCCTCGAACATCTCCTTGACCGTCTGGCCGATCCGGACGTGGAACAGCCGCTGGTAGTTGGGCAGCCCCTCCAGGAACAGGATCCGGTCGGTGAGCGTCTCGGCGTGCTTCATCTCGTCGAAGGACTCGTGCCGGGTGTACTTGGCGAGCTTCGTCCAGCCGAAGTTCTCCTGCATCTTGGCGTGCAGGAAGTACTGGTTGATCGCGGTCAGCTCGGCGGTGAGCTGCTCGTTGAGGAACTCGATGACCTCGGGATCGCCCTGCATGGTGATGCCTCCTGCACTCGTGCTGCCGTGTGTCCTGCGCTGAGTCCTGCGTGAAGTCCTGCGGTGGGTCCGGTACTGAGTCCTGCGCTGCGCATCCTGGCACCGCTTTGGGAGGAAATTCCAGTAAGTTCACACTCACTAGGACATGTGTCGGAATATCCGATTCATGGTGAAACGTGCTGGTGGGCGGCCGACCGCTGGGCCGTACGGGCAGGGGCGCGGATCCGCGCAAAGGGGCGCGCGCCGAGGCTCGTCCGCCGTCTGTCACCATGGATCCATGGGTCAGTCGAAACACGAACCGCTTCCGCCGTCTGACCCGAGGCTCCCCCCGGGACAGCGCGCGCAGCGCGGCTGGCCCGCCCTGCACTACGGGCCGGTGCCCCGCTTCAAGCCGTTGACCTGGGACCTCCAGGTGTTCGGCGCCACCGCCTCGGCGGAGAAGCACAGCTGGGACTTCGAGGCCTTCAGCGCCCTGCCGCGCAGCACCGTCGTCGGGGACCTGCACTGCGTGACCAAGTTCTCGGTGCTCGGCAACGAGTGGACGGGCGTGTCGGCCGCCGCCGTGCTCGACCTGGTGCCCCCGGCGCCGGGCGTCACCCACGTCATGGTCTGGGCCGAGTACGGCTACAGCGCCAACCTGCGCCTGGCCGACTTCGCCGACCCGCGCACGCTGCTCGCCACCCACCGCAACGGCGAGGCGCTCACCGCCGAACACGGCTTCCCGGTCCGGCTGGTGGTGCCGCGGCTGTACGCCTGGAAGGGCCCCAAGTGGGTGCGCGCGGTCGAGTACATGCGGGCCGACCGGCGCGGCTTCTGGGAGGAGCGCGGCTACCACAACCTCGCCGACCCCTGGGGCGAGCAGCGCTACTCCTACCAGGAGGAGCCCGGCGACGGGCCGCTGCGCTGAGCCCGCCCGGGGCCTAGAACAGCGAGAACTTGACCGTCACCACGCTGCGCTGCGGGCGCCGCTCGCCCGCCGCCGGGCTCTGGCCGGAGGAGGTGACCGCGCCGAACACGTCCCAGCCGCTGGTCTGCATGGTGAAGCCCGCGGCCTGGAGCGCCTTCTGCGCCTCGTCCTTGCCCATCCCGGTGACGTTCGGGACCGGCACCATGCCCTTGCTGACCACCAGCGACACCGCGCTGTTCTCCTGCAGCAGCTGCCCGGCCGCCGGCGAGCTGCTGATCACCGAGCCCTCGGGCACCGTGTCGTCGTAGGTCTCGGTCACGCCGCCCCTGGTCAGCTGGGCGCCGGTCAGGGCCGCGGCGGCGTCGGCGGCGCTCTTCCCGGTGAGGTCCGGCACCGCGATCCGCTTGGGGCCCTTGGAGAGGGTGACGGTGACGCTGTCGCTCTTGCGGGTGCGCGCGCCCACCCCGGGGTCGGTGGCGATCACCTGCCCGGACGGGACGGACTCGCTGAACACCTCGACGAACCTGCCGTGCAGGCCCTCCTTGTCCAGGACCCGCTGCGCCTCGGCCCGGTCCTTGCCGAGCACGCCCGGCACTGAGCCGTACAGCCCCTCGGAGATCCCGTACGTGACACCGCCGATCGCCAGCACCAGCGCGGCCAGCGCGGCCGTCCAGACCAGCGTCCTGCGGGGGAGGCGGCGCAGCGGGCCCGGCAGGGGCCGGCGCCGGTGCACCGGGGCCGGCTCGTCGTACGGGCGCGGCTCGGCGAGCAGCTCGTCCATCAGCTCCGGCGGCATGTCCAGCACGCTGGTGCGCTCCGTCGGCGGGGCCTCGGCGGGCCGCGGCAGCGGCTGGATCACCGAGGTCGGCTCGCTGGTCGGGTAGCGCGGGCTGGGGCGGGTGGAGGCCGGCGGCTCGGCGTCCAGCGCGGCCGGGGCGAGGGTGCGGCGCACCCGCTGGAGGGCGGCGAGCAGCTCGACCGCGTCGTACGGGCGGGCGCCGGCGGACCGGGCGCAGGCGGCGGCCACTATCGCGTCCAGCTCGGGGCCGACGGCGGGGGCGACCAGCGAGGGGGCCGGGACGTCCTCGTGCAGGTGCTTGTACATGACCTGGACGGGGTTGTCGCCGGTGTGCGGGCGGCGGCCGGTGAGCATCTCGTACAGCAGGATGCCGGACGCGTAGACGTCCACCCGCTGGTCGGTGGGGGCGTCCGGGAGGATCTGCTCGGGGGCCAGGTAGGAGACGGTGCCCATGACCGTGCCGCCGGTCGCGGTGGTGGTCGAGGTGGGCGCGCCGTCGGCGCTGCCGAGCACCCGGACCAGGCCGAAGTCGGCGACCTTGACCAGGCCGCCCTCGGTGATCAGCACGTTCTCGGGCTTGACGTCGCGGTGGACCAGCCCGGCCCGGTGGGCGGCGCCGAGCGCGGCGAGCACCGGCTCCAGCACGTCCAGCGCGGCCCGGACGGACAGCGCGCCGCGGTCGCGCAGCAGGTCGCGCAGGGTGCGGCCGGGCACGTACTCCATGGCGAGGAAGACGTGGCCGCCGTCCGCGCCCTGGTCGAAGACGTTGACCACGTTGGGGTGGGTGAGCCTGGCGACCGCCTTGGCCTCGCGGATGAAGCGGGCGGTGAAGCCCTCGTCGCCGGCCAGCGAGGGGTGCATCACCTTGAGCGCGACCACCCGGTCCAGCCGGGTGTCGGTGCCCCGGTAGACGGTGGACATCCCGCCGGTCGCGATCCGCTGCTCGACCCGGTACCGGTTGTCGAGCAGGGCGCCGATCAGGGGGTCGTGCAGTGCCATGTCCACTCGGAGAGTCTAGGGTGCGGGACCGCCCGGTCCCGGCGGACACCGCCTCCGGGACCGGCTTGTGACATGCGCGACGGTTCAGAACGCCGGGTGCTCGCGGGTGTCCAGGTCGGCCCGGCCGGCCATCGCGGAGGAGGCCTCGGCGTGGAAGCGGCGCGGGATCCGGCCGGCCCGGTGGGCGAGCCGGCCCGCCTCGGCGGCGTGCCGCATCGCCTCGGCCATCAGCACCGGGTCCTGAGCCCTGGTCACCGCGGAGGCGAGCATCACCGCGGCGCAGCCCAGCTCCATCGCCAGCGCCACGTCGGAGGCGGTGCCGGCGCCCGCGTCCAGGATCACCGGGACGCCCGCGCCCTCCACGATCAGCTGGAAGTTGTGCGGGTTGCGGATGCCCAGGCCCGAACCGATCGGCGAGCCCAGCGGCATGATGGCCGCGCAGCCGACGTCCTCCAGCTTGCGGGCCAGCACCGGGTCGTCGTTGGTGTACGGCAGGACGGTGAAGCCGTCGTCGACCAGCGTCTCGGCGGCGTCCAGCAGCTCGATCGGGTCGGGCAGCAGGGTGCGCTCGTCGGCGATCACCTCCAGCTTGACCCAGTCGGTGCCGAGCGCCTCGCGGGCCAGCCGGGCGGTCAGCACGGCCTCGCCGGCGGTGAAGCAGCCGGCCGTGTTGGGCAGCACCCGGATGCCGTTGCGGGTCAGCACGTCCAGGACGGAGCCCTGGGTGGTGGCGTCGACCCGGCGCATCGCGACGGTGGTCAGCTCGGTGCCGGAGGCGAGCAGCGCGCGCTCCAGGACCTCCAGGCTGGGGGCGCCGCCGGTGCCCATGATCAGCCGGGAGGAGAAGGCCGTCCCGGCGATGGTCAGCAGATCGTCGGCCATGGTTCAGCCTCCCTGGACGGCGGTGAGGATCTCGATCCGGTCGCCGCTGCCCAGTGCCGTCCCGGGCCACGAACCGCGCGGCACCACGGCCTCGTTGAGCGCGGCGGCGACACCGGTGTTGGCGGCGCTGACGGAGGCCACCAGCTCGGCGAGGGTGGTCGTGGCGGGCACCCGGCGGGGCTCGCCGTTGACGGTCAGGGCGATCTCGGCCGGGGCGACCGGGTCCGGGGCGTCCTCGTTCACGGCGTGCTCGTTCGGGGCGTTCTCGGTCAGGGCGTTCTCGGTCATGCGGAGGCCTTCGCGACGGGGGATTCGGAGGAGAACCGGGTGGGGGTGAACGGCCTTGCGAGCTCGGGGACTTCACCGGTGACCAGGTACTCGGAGACCAGGTCGGCGGTCACCGGGGTGAGCAGCACGCCGTTGCGGTAGTGGCCGGTGGAGGCGACCAGCCCGGGCAGCGGGGTCGGGCCCAGCAGCGGGGCGTTGTCCGGCGAGCCGGGGCGCAGCCCGGCGGAGGTCTCGCGCAGCGGGAGTTCGGTGATCCCCGGGACCAACTCGTGGGCGTCCCGCAGGAGTTCGTACACCCCGCCGGCGGTGACGGTGGTGTCGTAGCCCTGCTCCTCGGTGGTCGCGCCGACGACCAGTTCGCCGTTCTCCCGGGGGACCAGGTACAGGTGCCGGCCGCGGACCACGGCGCGGACGTTGCGGGAGAGGAACGGCCGGTAGGCCTCCGGCACGTGCAGCCGCAGCACCTGCCCCTTCACCGGGCGGATCGCGGGCAGCACCCCCTCGGGCAGACCGGGCAGCCGGTGGCTGTGCGGGCCGGCGGCGAGCACGACCTGGTCGGCGGTCACCGTCTCGTCGGTGCTCAGTCGGGCGCCGGTCGCGCGGCCGTCCTCGACCAGCAGCTCGACGGCCTCGGCGCGGTGCAGCAGGACGCCCGCGCGCCCGCAGGCCGCGACCAGGGCGGTGAGCAGGCGCCGGGGGTCCACCTGGTGGTCGTCCGCGGCGTGCAGGGCGCCGCGGACGGCGGGGGCCAGCATCGGCTCCAGCCTGCGGGCCTCCCGGCCGGTCAGCCAGGTCGAGTCCAGGCCCAGCCGCTGGTGGAAGGCGTACAACTCGCGCAGTTCCTCGCGGTCGTCGGAGTCCAGCGCGACGGCGATCGTGCCGCAGCGGCGGTAGCCGGCGTCCAGGCCGCCGCTCGCCTCGGAGAGCTCGGCGGCGAAGGTCTCGTACCGCTCGTTCGAGGCCATCCCGAGGCGCAGCAGCGGCTCCTCGCCGTACTGCAGCTCGGTGACCGGGGCGAGCATCCCGGCCGCGACCCCGGCGGCCCCGCCGCCGTGGGCGGGGTCGACCACGATCACGTTCCGCGCCCCGCGCCGCGCGGTGCGCCAGGCGACGGCGAGGCCGATGACGCCCCCGCCGATCACCAGCACGTCGGCATGGGTGCCTGATGGCAAGCGTGACAAGGCTGCTCTTCTCCCTTCGCCGGTATGACCCGGATCAGGTTCGGACGGTCGCAGGCCGTGTCAGCCCGCCTCTCAGCCCGGTCCGCCGGGCTCCCGTGTGGTCCTCCCACCTTAACGCCGGGGGTCGGCCCGGCCGAAGGCCCGTACGCGGGGCGGACGGCCCGGAGGCCGCCGCGTCGCGCTGAGTACAGTGGCGGGCGTGGCAGAGCTGAGCGGAACGGATCGGGTGGTCGTCGTCGGAGCCGGGCTGGCCGGGGCGCAGTGCGCCCTCAAGCTGCGGCAGGGCGGCCGGCAGGGGCGGATCACGCTGGTCGGCGAGGAGCCGCACGCGCCGTACGACCGGCCGCCGCTCTCCAAGGACGTGCTGCTCGGCAAGGCCGACTCCACCGCCCTGGACATCGACTACGGGCAGCTCGGCATCGAGCTGCTCACCGGCCGCCGCGCCACCGGCCTCACCCCCGGCGTGCTGCACACCGACGGCGGCGACCTCCCGTACGGCTCGCTGGTGATCGCCACCGGCGCCGTGCCGCGCGCCCTGCCCGGCGCCGAGCGGGCGCACCTGCTGCACACCCTGGACGACGCCCTGGCGCTGCGCGCGCTGCTGCGCCCCGGGCTGCGGCTGGTGCTGGTCGGCGCGGGCTGGATCGGCGCCGAGGTGTCCACCGCGGCCCGCGCGGCGGGCTGCGAGGTGACGGTGGTCGAGGCCGGTCCGGCGCCGCTGCCCGGCGCGCTGCCGACGGAGCTCGGCTCGGCGATGGCCGCCTGGTACGCCGAGGCCGGGGTCGAGCTGCGCTGCGGGGTCGGCGTGGCCGCCGTCGAGCCCGGCGCGGTGCTGCTGGCGGACGGCTCGCACCTGCCCGCCGACGAGGTGGTGGTCGGCATCGGGGCCCGCCCCGCGACCGGCTGGCTGGCCGGCTCCGGGGTCGAGCTGGACGCGACCGGCGCCGTCGTCGTGGACGGGCGGCTGCGCACCTCGGTGCCCGGCGTCTTCGCGGCCGGCGACTGCGTCAGCTACCCCTCGGCCCGGGCCGGCGTCCGGCTGGCCGTCCAGCACTGGGACCACGCGCTGCGGTCCGGCGAGGCGGTGGCCGCCGCCGTCCTGGGCGCGGACGCGCCGGCCTACGACCCGGTGCCGTACTTCTGGTCCGAGCAGTTCGGGCGGATGGTCCAGTACGCCGGCCGGCACGCCGAGGGCGACCAGCTGGTCCGGCGCGGCGACCCGCGGGGCGCCGACTGGTCGGTGCTCTGGCTGCGCGACGGCGTGCCGAGCGCGCTGCTGACCGTGGACCGGCCGCGCGACCTGGCCCAGGGGCGGCGGCTGATCGAGCGCGGCACCGTGCTGGACCCGGCCCGGGCGGCCGACCCCGCGGTACCGCTGAAGGCGGCCGTCGCGGGGTAGGCGCGGGGCAGGTCTGGTGCGCGGTGGGCCGCGGAGGTGGCAGTCTGGTGGCGTGAGTGAGATCGAAAGCAAGATTGAATCCCTGGTCACCGACTGGATGTACCTGCCCGACATCTCGGAGCAGTGGGGGGTCCGGGTCACCGAGGTGCGTGACCTGGTCAAGAACGGCGGCCTGATCGCCGTCCGGCGCGGCCCCAACAAGTCGCTGCAGGTCCCGGCCGCGTTCATCGACGGCCCGGGCCTGGTCAAGCACCTGTCCGGCACCCTGACCGTCCTGCGGGACTGCGGGTACAACGACGCGGAGATCCTGGAGTGGCTCTTCACCGAGGACCCGTCGCTGCCCGGCAGCCCGATCCAGGCGCTGCGGGAGAACCGCGGCACCGAGGTGAAGCGCCGCGCCCAGGCGATGCTGATCTGATGGCGGCGGACACGCCGCGCGCCGGGCTCGCCGACGCCCGGCTGTACCTGTGCACCGACGCCCGCCGGGAGCAGGGCGACCTCGCCGAGTTCCTGGACGCGGCGCTGGCGGGCGGGGTGGACATCGTCCAGCTGCGCGACAAGGGCCTGGAGGCCAGGCAGGAGCTGGAGGCCCTGGAGGTCTTCGCCGACGCCTGCCGCCGGCACGGCAAGCTGCTGGCCGTCAACGACCGCGCCGACGTCGCCCACGCGGCCCGGCCGGACGTGCTGCACCTCGGCCAGGACGACCTGCCGGTGCCGGCCGCCCGGGCGATCCTCGGCGAGGACGTGCTGATCGGCCGCTCCTGCCACGCCGAGTCCGAGGTGGACGCGGCGATCGCCGAGCCCGGCGTGGACTACTTCTGCACCGGCCCGGTCTGGCCGACCCCGACCAAGCCGGGCCGCCCGGCCCCGGGCCTCGGCCTGGTCTCGTACGCGGCGAAGCAGGACACCGACCGGCCGTGGTTCGCGATCGGCGGGATCGACCTCGGCAACCTGGACGAGGTGCTCGCCGCCGGTGCCCGCCGGGTCGTCGTGGTGCGGGCCATCACGGCCGCGGCGGACCCCCGGGCGGCCGCCGCCGAGCTGTCCCGCCGGGTGCGCGCCGCGCTCTGAGCGTCCCGGATCCCGGGAGGACCCGCAGGACCGGCCCGGGGCCGTCGCCGCCCGTCAGTGCGTTCAGTACTTGCGGACGGTGGCGGCCTCGGCCAGTGCCAGCAGCACCGTACGGGCCCGCTCGTCGGCGAGCGGCGCCGCCTCCAGCGCGGCCAGCGACTGCCGCATCAGCTCCTCGATCCGGCGCTCCACCAGCTCCGGCGCCCCGCTGCGGGCGACCAGCCCGCGCAGCTCGGCGACCTCCGGGGCCGCCAGGTCCGGCGCGCCCAGCCGCTCGTCCAGGTGCCGGGCGTCGGCGGCCGGCAGGCCCCGCATCGCGTGCGCGACCAGCAGGGTGCGCTTGCCCTCGCGCAGGTCGTCCCCGGCCGGCTTGCCGGTGACCGCCGGGTCCCCGAAGACGCCGAGCAGGTCGTCGCGCAGCTGGAAGGCCTCGCCCAGCGGCAGCCCGAACGCCCCGTACGCCTCGACCAGCTCCGGCCCGGCGCCGGCCAGCAGCGCGCCCACCTGGAGCGGTCGCTCGATGGTGTACTTCGCGGACTTGTAGTGCAGGACGGTCTGCGCCCGCTCCAGCGCGCCCTCGTCCGTCGAGTCGCCGGCCACCGGCTCCAGCACGTCCAGGTACTGGCCGAGCATGACCTCGGTGCGCATCAGGTCGAACACCGGCTTGGCGGCGAGCACGGCGGCGGGCTCCAGGCCGGAGCGCAGGAACAGCTCGTCGCACCAGATCAGCAGCAGGTCGCCGAGCAGCACCGCGGCCGAGGCGCCGTACTGCTCGCGGTCGCCGCGCCAGCCGCTGTCGCGGTGCAGCGCCTCGAAGCGGCGGTGGACCGAGGGCAGGCCGCGGCGGGTGTCGCTGCGGTCCATCAGGTCGTCGTGGACGAGGGCGCTGGCCTGGAGCAGCTCCAGGGCGGCGGCCGCGTTGGCGATCGCCTCGCCGGTCGCGCCCGCGGCCGGGCCGCCGGCGCCGCGCCAGCCCCAGTAGCAGAAGCCCGGGCGCAGCCGCTTGCCGCCGTCCAGCAGGAAGTCGCGCAGCGCGTCGGCGGCGGGGGCCAGCTGGGGCGAGATCTTGTCGAGGAGCACGGACTGGCCGTCCATGAACGCGGCGAGCGCCGCGTTGACACGGGTACGGACGTCCTCCACGTCCATGGGGTTGGCCGCACTGCCGGCCGCGTTGCCGGCCGCACTGGTGGCCGCACTGAGGGCCGAACCGGGGCTGGCCGGCCGGGTGCTGGACGAGGTCACGATGGGGCTCCGCTGGTTCTCTGGGGTGCAGCAAGCGTAGCGGTGCGGCCGGGAACGGCTGTGCGAGCGGCTCGGCCCGGGGTGCGGGGGAGGGGCGGCGGAGCCGTTCCGGGGCGAAACGGAACGTCTTCCATCAGTTGTCTCAATAGATGGAATACGGTTGTCCGGCCCCTTCGAACGCCGGATAGCCTGCCAGCATGGCACTCGGAATCGCTTCCACGAGAACGGATCGCGCACTGACGGTGCGCGAACTCCTGGCGGCCGGCAAGCGCTCCTTCTCCTTCGAATTCATGCCGCCCCGCACCGAGGCCGGCGAGCAGAAGCTCTGGGACGCCATCCGCCGGCTCGAACCGCTCGACCCCAACTTCGTCTGCATGACGTACGGCGCCGGCGGCTCCTCGCGCGAGCGCACCGTCAACATGGTCGGCCGGATCGCCACCGAGACCACCCTGACCCCGGTCGCCCACCTCACCGCGGTGGACCACTCGATCGCGGAGCTGCGCAACATCATCGGCCAGTACGCCGACCAGGGCGTGCGCAACGTCCTCGCGGTCCGGGGCGACCCGCCCGGCGACCCGATGGGCGAGTGGGTCAAGCACCCCGAGGGCGTCACCTACGCGTACGAGCTGGTGGAGCTGATCAAGGGGATCGGCGACTTCTGCGTCGGCGTCGCGGCCTCCCCGAACATGCACCCGCGCTCGACCGACTGGGACGAGGACATCCGGCACTTCGTGGCGAAGATCCGCTCCGGGGCCGACTACGCGATCACCCAGATGTTCTTCGAGGTGGACGACTACCTGCGGCTGCGCGACCGGGTGGCGGCCGCCGGCTGCGAGACGCCGATCATCCCGGAGATCATGCCGGTCACCAACGCCAAGCAGCTGGAGCGCTTCCCGCAGCTCAGCGGCTCGGCCTTCCCCGTCGACCTGGAGGCCCGCCTGCGGGCGGCCATCGACGACCCGGCGGCGCTGCGGGCCATCGGCATGGAGCACGCCACCGCGATGGCCGAGCGCCTGCTCGCCGAGGGCGCGCCGGGTCTGCACTTCATCACGCTGAACCACTCGACGGCGACGCTGGAGATCTACCAGAACCTGGGGCTGCACCAGCGCTGAGCGGGCGCTGCGGGGGCCTGCTCCCGCCGCGCCGACGCCGGGTGTTCACGAGCCCGTCACCGTACCGACGGTGGCGGGCTCGGTCGTGTGCGGCCGGTGCCCGGGCGGCGGGAACGCGATGCGGTACCCCGGCCGTTGAACCGGTACAGTCGCCGCACACGCGCGGCGCACACGCGCGGGTACGCGACTGGAGGTAGCGGGGCGGATGGGCATCGGATACCTGCTGCTGTACGTCGCGTTGGCGGTGGTGGCGCTCTGGCTGGTCGCGGAGGTGCTGCTGCAGAACCGGGCACCGCTGCACTGGCGGGTCCTGGCCCTGGCCGGCTTCCTGGGCGTGGCCGCCGGGATGGTCCTCGGCTCGGTCGTGGTGATCGGGGCCGGCGCCGCGCTGTTCGCGGTCGGACAGGCCTTCGTCACCCTCTCGGTCAAGCGCGGCCACCAGACCGGCTGGTCCCTGCGGAAGCCCGACGGCAGCCTGCCCGGCCCGCTCGCCAAGGTGCCGCTGCTCGGCGCCCTCACCGGCGGCGCCGCCGCGGTGGCGGCCGCCGCGGTCGCCCGCAGGCGGGTCGGCGAGGTCAGCCCCGTCGAGGAGACCCCGGCCCCCGCGCCGCTGCCCACCCCGCTGCCCTCCCCGGTGCCCGACGAGGTGCCGGAGGTCGAGCAGACCGCCGCCTTCGAGATGCAGGAGCTCGCCCAGGACGGCGTCTACGCCCCCGGGTACTACGAGCAGCAGCAGCCGCAGGTCCAGCAGCAGCCCCAGGACCCGTACGCCCCCGCCTACCAGGCCGGCTACGACCAGCAGCAGTGGCAGACCCAGCAGCAGCCCGCCTACGCCTACGACCAGCAGCAGACCTACGGCGGCTACCCCCAGCAGCAGCCCGACCCGTACGGCGGCTACCCGCAGCAGCAGCACCAGCAGCAGGACCCGTACGCGGGCTACCAGCAGCAGCCGCAGCACCAGCAGGCCTGGGACCAGACCGCCCAGCAGCAGCCCCAGCAGTGGCAGCCCCAGCCCGACCCGCACACCCAGGGCATCCCGCAGCAGCCGATGTACGACCAGAACCACGGCTACCAGCAGCAGAACACCTGGCACCAGCAGGGCTGACCGGCCCGACCGGCCCGTTACGCCGGGCCGATCAGGCCGGCGGTGATGCAGGCCGACATGCCGACGCGGGCGAGGCCGCCGCCGGGGTGGGCGTTGCCGCCGATCAGGTAGAGGCCGGGGACGGGGGACTCGTTGGCGGCCTTCAGCCAGGAGCCCGCGGAGCCGGCCAGGGCCGGGCGGGCGACCGCGCCGAACAGCGCGCCGGTCTCCCGGCGGGTGTCCTCCGGGGTGCGCACGACCCGCCACAGGATCCGCTCGCGCAGGCCCAGGCCGGCCGCGTCCACGTGGGCGAGCAGCCGGTCGGCGTAGCGGTCGGCGAACCCGGGGACGGTCCAGTCGACCTCGTCCTGGGCCGGGACGGTCGCGGTCAGCACCACGCTCTCGTGGTCGTCGTCGGGCCGCAGCGCCGGGTCGTCCGGGCGCAGCACCTGGACGGTGGGGCGCTCGCAGGGCGGCGCCGAGAGCGTCAGGGCGTTCGCCTCGGCGGCGGGGTCGGCCGCGTGGACGACCGTGCGGTGCGGGGTGCCCTCGGGCCGGGGGCCGCGCAGGGCGAGCAGCACGCTGAAGCGGCCGGGCACCTCCACCGGCTCCCACTCCCCGGGCGGCAGCCCCGGCCACTCGGCCAGGCCGTGGCGGTAGAAGGCGTCGGTGTCCATCGCGGAGACCACCAGGTCCGCGTCGATCCGGCCGTCCGCGGTCTCGACCCCGGTCGCCCGGCCGCCCTCGACGACCACCCGGGTGACCGGGGTGTCGAAGCGGAACGCGACCTTGCGCAGCTCGCAGCGGCGGAACACCGCGTCCGCGAGGGCCCGCAGCCCGCCCCGGACGTACCAGACGCCGAAGGACTGCTCCATGTACGGCAGGACGGTGGCCCCGGCGGGTGCCTCGGCCGAGGTGAAGCCGTACCGCAGCGCGGGCTCGCACAGCAGGGCGGTCAGGCCGGGGTGGCCGTCGAGCTCGCGCGCGGCCACGTGCTCCAGGGACCACGGCTGGGCGCGGCGCAGCCGGGCCAGGCCGGTGCGCGGCGGGACGGGGTACGGGTCGGTGCCCACCAGGGCCCGGTCGGCCGGGGACAGGACGCCGCGCTCGGCCGGCAGCGGCTCCTCCAGCAGCGGGCGGCGGGTGGCCTCCCAGACCGTCCGGCCGTGGTTCATCACCGCGCTCCAGCGGGCGCCGGAGCCGGCCCCGAAGGCGGCGTCCAGCGCCTGGCTGACGCCGCCGCGGGAGGCGTTCGGCAGGGTGACGGCGGTGCCGTCGGGGAACAGGTGCCGGCTCTCCGGGTCGACCGGGGCCAGCTCGATCAGCTGCTCCAGGGGCTCCTTGCCGGTCTTCAGCGCGAGGTCGCGGTAGACCGCCGGGAGGGTGAGCAGGCCGGGCCCGGTGTCGAAGGCGAAGCCCTCGCGCTCGTACCGCCCGACCATGCCCCCGTAGGTGCCGCCCGCCTCGCAGACCGTCACCCGGTGGCCGAGGGTCGCCAGCCGGGAGGCCGCCGCGAGCCCGCTCATTCCTGCGCCGATGACGACGATCTTTGCCATGGCACCTGATCCTAGGACCAGTCTCAGGCGCTCCCCGCCGCCGCCCGGGCGGCCCGGCGTTCGCGGCGGCGGGCCCGGAAGGCGCGGATCCGGCTGACCGCCAGCCAGACCAGCAGCAGCCCGGCGGCCAGGACCACGGCGGCGACCGAGGCGGCCAGCCAGGGGTGGAAGATCGCCAGGGTGATCAGGCCGGCCACCGAGAGGTCCTCGGCCATGCTGACCACGATGTTGCTGGCCGGCTCGGGGGAGGTGTTGACGGCCATCCGCAGCGAGGCCTTCACCAGGTGGCTGACCAGCGCCGAGGCGCCGCCCATCGCGCCGGCCGCGACCTCGCTCAGCGAGCCGGGGTCGTTGCCCGCGATCAGCACGCCGACGGTGGCGCCGGCGACCGGCCGGATCACCGTGTGCACGACGTCCCAGACGCTGTCCACGTACGGGATCTTGTCGGCCACCGCCTCCAGCGCGAACAGCACCGCGGCCACGATCAGCACGTCGGTGCGCTCCAGCGCCTGCGGCACCGAGTCCGCGTCGGCGAACCTGCCCAGCAGGCCGAGCAGCAGCACCACCGCGTAGGCGTTGATGCCGCTGGCCAGTCCGCTGGTGAAGATCAGCGGCAGGACCGTCATCGCGTCCCCCTCCTCGTCATCGCGTCCCCTGGTCGTCCGGTGGGCCGGTACCGCCCGGCCCCGCCGTACCGTACCCGGCACCCGGGACGCCGTGGACGCACCCGCCGGTTCCGGCGGCCGGCCGGACCGGGACGGGCCGGGGCGCACTGAGTACAAATACTCAGATCCGCGGTTGAGTACGTCAGCGGATGGCCCCCGACCTGCGGAGACGGGAGAGTGGTGGCACCCGGGAGGGCGGCGCGTCGGGCGCCGGGCCCGCCCGGGTGGCGGATCCGTCCGTCCCCCGGCCGAACCGGCCCGGGGAGGCGGCGGACGGACCGCCACGGGGCTGGTCACGGTCCCCGCACCGCCGACACGGGGCGGCGGAGCGGGCCGGGGGGAGACCGGCCGCGAGGGGGGAGCTCGCCACCGCCGACCACGGGGGAGCGGCGGAGCGACGGCACGGCGGCGGCGCGGAACCGGGGGAGGACCGCGCCCGCCGCCGCTACGCCTTTTCCGGAGCCGCCCGGGGCGCGGCCGGCCCGGCCGGATTGTCAGTGGTGCCGTTCACGATGGAGGGGCACGGACCACCCGGTCCGCGCGCTGCCTCGGAACGGGGGAGACCATGACCGTCAGCCGTCCTGAGCCCGTCACCGCCCGCCTCCACTCCGCCGCCCCGCCGCAGCTCCCGGGCCCGTCCGCCGGGCGCCCCGCCGGAGCCGACGTCCACCCCGTGCTGCGCCGGGTCGCCGCGCCGCCGGCCGCCCTCGACCTGCTCGCCGACGCCCACCGCACCCTCACCCGGGCCCGCGCCCTGGAGGACCCGCTGGAGCGCTACGCCACCGCCCACCTGGCCGCGCTGCGCACGGTGGCGGCCGTCCTGGCGGTGCGCGGCCGCCCGGAGAAGAGCCCGCGCCGGCGCAAGGCCATCCGCAGCGCCTGGGAGGTGCTGCCCGAGGTGGCCCCGGAGCTCGCCGAGTGGGCGGTCTACTACGGTGCCGGCGCCCGCCGCCGGGCCGCCGCCGAGGCCGGGATCAGGGGCGCCGCCTCGGCCCGCGACGCCGACGACCTGGTCCGCAACTCCGCCCTCTTCCTGCGTCTGGTCGAGCGCCTGCTCGGCCTGCACGCCGCGCCGCCCCCGCCCCGGCTCCCGTCGGACGGCGTCGTGGGCCCGGCAAGGATCCCTGGGACAGGCTCTAAGGTGGAGGCAACCTGATCGAACTGCACGTGCCAAGGAGCCCCACCTTGTACCCGACGCGTCCCCGCAGTGCCCTGCGTACCGCCGTGGTGTGGGAGGTGGTCCGGGCGGCCCTGGAGAAGCGGTCGGCCGAGCTGGACCAGCCGGTGCTCGACGTCGTCGACACCGGCGGCGGCACCGGGAACTTCGCGGTGCCGGTCGCCAAGCTCGGCCACCGCGTCACCGTGGTCGACCCGAGCCCGGACGCCCTGTTCGCCCTGGAGCGCCGGGCCGCCGAGGCCGGTGTGACGGACCTGGTGCGGGCCGTCCAGGGTGACACCCAGACCCTGCCCGAGCTGGTCGCCCCCGGCAGCGTGGACGCGGTGCTCTGCCACGGCGTGCTGGAGGTCGTGGACGACCCGGCCGAGGCGCTCGGCAGCCTGGCGGGCGCCCTGCGCAAGGGCGGCGTGGTCAGCCTGCTGGCGGCCAACCGCAACGGCGCCGTGCTGGCCCGCGCGCTGGCCGGCCACTTCACCGAGGCCCGCACCGTGCTGTCCGCCGCCGACGGCCGCTGGGGCGAGCAGGACCCGATGCCGCGCCGCTTCACCGGCGAGGAGCTGGGCCGGCTGGCCGAGGCCGCGGGCCTGCGGGTGCAGTCGGTGCACGGTGTACGGGTCTTCTCCGACCTCGTCCCCGGTGTGCTGGTGGACACCGAGCCGGGCGCGCTGGACGCGCTGCTGAAGCTGGAGGAGGCCGCCGCCGCGCAGCCCGCCTTCCACGCCGTGGCGACCCAGCTGCACCTGCTGGCCACCCTGGCCTGAGGCGCCCCTCCCGGCCCGCGCGCCCCATCACGCGCGCCTCCGCCGTCGTACGGTTTTTTTTGCCCGCCGTACGGCGGTGGTTCGCGCCCCGGAGGCCCGCCGGTTCCCGCGCCGTGACCCCTCGGTGGCCCGCCCGTTTCCGGGCCCGGCGGCGGCCAGGCGGTGCCGCCCGGCGGCAAACCTCCCCAGGTCCGGGACGATTCCATCCGATCGGGCACTTGTCCGGGGCGTGGCGCGTTGACTCCGATGCGGCCGTCCCCGCTCGAAGTGGCCCGTCCCACGCGGCGCAGACCACCCCGTAACGGGCCCACGGACCGTATGATCTGGGTAAAGCCGGAAAGCATGACAGCCGGACGCGTGGGGCATATGGACGACACGGGCCGGGTCCCCCGCACGGGCGTCCGACCGTGTGCCCCAAGGCTGATTGGACTTGCCTCCCCGACCGGGGTGGGCGGACCGGTCGCACCCGCGACCGACGAGTAGGAGGACTCCGTGCCGCTCTCGGAGCACGAGCAGCGACTGCTCGACCAGATGGAGCGAGCGCTGTATGCCGAAGATCCCAAATTCGCGTCTGCGCTTGAGGGAACCGGGCTGCGCACCTACACCCGTCGGCGGGTCTACCTGGCCGTCGCCGGCTTCGTGGTGGGCATCGGCCTGCTGATGGGCGGCATGGTCGTACCGGATCAGATCTGGGTCAGCGTCGTGGGCTTCCTGGTGATGCTCGGGTGCGCGGTGTTCGCCGTGACCGGCTGGCGCCGCGGTCCCGCGGGCCAGGGCGCCGGAGCCCGTCCGGCCGCCGCCCCGCGCCGCAAGGCCGGGATGATGGACCGGGTGGAGCAGCGCTGGCAGCGCCGCCGGGACGAGCAGACCGGCGGGTTCTGAGCCGCTCGGCCGATACGTACGAAGCCGGGGCGGGCAGTCGATCGACTGCCCGCCCCGGCTTCGTGTCCGGAAGGGAAACCCCCGGGTCAGGACTCCGGGGTGGACCGCTTGCCCCGGGTGAGGACCCGCCGCACCGGCGCGGAGACGGCCTCGACCGCCCGGCCGACCGCGGCGCCGGCCGTCGCCCGGGCCGCCCGCGCCGCGTCGGAGATCCGCCACCACAGCTGCGCCGAGGACGGCGGCAGCAGCAGCGCCCTGGTCCGTCCGGCCCGGCCGGCGGCCGCCCGCAGCCCGCGCCGCACGGTGCGGACGTCGGCGGCCAGCGGTTCGGTGACGGGCTGCCCGGGCGGGGCGTAGAGCACCCGCTCGGTGGCCAGCGCCAGTCGGCCGGTGGCCGCCGCAGAGTCCGCGTCCAGGTGGGCCTTCTCGGTGATCCGGTGGGCCGCCGAGCGCGGGGTGCGTGACTCGTCCGGGGGAATTCCGAGGTCCCAGGCGGAGTCGACCAGCTCGTCCCAGGCGGCCAGCACCTGGGCGTCGGTCAGCTCCGCCGCTCCGCTCCCGCCGGGCCCGCGCCGCCCGCCGCCGCCCAAGCGGCGTCGGCGTACGGCCGCGCGCCAGACCATCGGGACGAGCAGCAGGGCGATCAGCGCGAGCACCGCGGCCAGGGTGCCGAGCACCTGGCCGGAGAGCAGCCAGGACTCCTCGGCGGTCTTGGCGACGGCCTTGTCCTTGGAACCGCACTCGCCGAGCTGGCGCTGCTTGGCGGTGCAGTCGGAGCCGGAGCTCGGCAGCGGGGCGGCCGAGGCGGTCTGCGGGGCGGCGGTCGCCTGCTGGGTCGGCGCGGTGGTCGGGGCGGTGGACGCCTCGGTGTAGCGGGTCGGGACGCCGCGGCTCGGGGTCGGCTCGAAGCGCAGCCAGCCGTAGCCCGTGAAGTACAGCTCGGGCCAGGCGTGGTACATCCGGCCGGTCACCGAGTAGACGTTGCCGCCCTTGCTGTCGCCGGGGGTGAAGCCGACGGCCACCCGGGCCGGGATCTTCAGCTCCCGGGCCATCGCCGCCATGGTGGAGGCGAAGTGCACGCAGAAGCCCCGGCGGTCGCGCAGGAAGACGGCGATGGCGTTGCTGCCGGTGCCGCCGCTGACGGCGGTGTCGTACGTGAAGCCCGGCCCGGTGAACCAGTTGACCAGCGCCGTCGCCCGGTCGAAGTCGTTCTTCGCGCCGGCGGTGACGGCCTTGGCCTGCTCGGCGACGACCGGCGGCAGGTCGGTCGGGAGGGCGGTGTAGCGCTCCCTGATGTCCGACGGCGCGGTGCCCGCGAGGCGCAGCTCGTTGGCGGTGGGCCGCACGTCCAGGGCGGTGACGTGGTAGCTCAGGCCGCGGATCGCCTTGTCGCTGGTCGGCAGGACGGTACGGGTCAGCGGGTCGAGCTTCCAGGCGCTCCGGTCGGGGAGCTGGACGGAGGCGGCCGGGTAGGGCATCGGCAGCCAGCTCCCCCCCAGCCGCTCGTCGACCTTGAAGTCGCCGTCGAACCGGGCCACCTGGGGATCGCGCAGGCCCTCGGGGGCGGGCAGGGCCGCCGGGAGGTCCTGGACGGTGGTGCTGCCGAGCCGCCAGTTGACGCCGTCGAACTGGTCGAGCGAGCCGGTCCGCAGGTAGACCTGGTCGGCCAGCGGGGTGTCCAGGGTGTAGCTGAGCAGCTCCGCGTCGGTCGGCTTGGAGATCGCGGCCTCCAGGCTGACCAGCGGGTCGAGACTGGTCGACAGGCTCCCGCCGACGCCCTTGCCGCCCGATCCGCCGGAGCCGGAGTTCAGCAGCCCGAAGCTCCAGTGCGGCAGGACCACCGGCAGCAGCAGCGCCACCGCCAGGGCCAGCACGCCGACCTGCCGGCCGCCCGGGCTGACCCGGCCGGACTCCACCGAGCCGCGCGCACCGCCGTAGAACACCCGGCCCCAGCGGGAGACCCGGTCCTGGCCCTCGGCGAACAGCAGCAGCAGGTAGCCGGCCGCGGCGACGGCGAACCAGACCCAGCTGCCGTGCTCCCCGGCCAGGCCGTTGCCGACCGAGTACAGCGCCAGCAGCGGCAGCCCGGCCAGCGCCGAGCGCCGGTAGGTCACCGCGACGGTGTCCACCGCGACGGCGATCAGCCCGATCGCCGAGACCAGGATCAGCCGCAGTCCGGCGGTGGGCGGAGCCGGGATGGCGTACTGCTGTATGTCGTCCAGGCCGGCGGTGAAGACCTGGTCCAGGACCCGCAGCGCGGACGGGCCGGGCAGCATCCCACCCTCGCCGGCGAAGCCGAGCAGCAGCAGGAGGAGCAGGACCAGCAGCTGCCCGAGCGGCACCGTCCAGCGGTACACCGGGGCGCGGCGCAGGCCCGCGCCGGCCGCGGCGACCACGGCGATCACCAGGAGGGCGTGGGTGAGCCAGCTGCGGGTGGTGAGCAGCGGCATCATGCACAGCGCGGCGAGGGCGGTGGCCAGCGCCGAGTACGCGGTCAGTTTGGCCCGGGTGGTCACGCGCCGGCCTCTTCTCGGTAGGGGGCGGTCGTCCGGCTGCCGTCGGCGGCCCGCCACAGGTCCGGTACGGAGTCCCCGGCCCGTACCGGGATCACCGTCCAGCCGGCTTCGCGCAGCTGCTGGACCCGGGCCCGGAAGTCGTCGCCGCCGGTGTCCGGGGCGAGCATCCGCAGGCCGGCCCAGGTGCCGGTGTCCAGCAGGAAGGCGATCGCCCCGCCGGCGCGGCTGCGCAGCCGGCCCAGCCGGGTGGCCTGGGCGTCGTCCAGCTCGCCGAGGACGGCGACCAGCAGGCCCTCGCCGCCGGCGCGCAGCGGGTCCTCGGCGCGGGAGAGGGTGCCGCCGTCGGACAGGTCGGCGACCGCGAGGGCGTCCAGGACCAGCCCGGAGGTGTCGGCGCCGCTGTGGCTGCCGCCCGCGCCCGGCCCGGGCACCGACAGCCCGGTGTCGGTGAGCAGCCGGGTCTGGTAGCCGCGCTCCAGCAGGTGCACGGCGACCGAGGCGGCGCAGCCGACCGCCCACTCGAAGGAGGAGGCGGGGCCGCTGCCCCGGTGGGCGATCTCCCGGGTGTCCAGCACGACGGTGGCCCGGGCCTGCTGCGGCTGCTCCTCGCGGCGCACCATCAGCTCGCCGTACCGGGCGGTGGAGCGCCAGTGCACCCGGCGCAGGTCGTCGCCGGGCCGGTACTCGCGCAGGATCACGTCGTCGTCGCCGGCCAGCGCCAGGGTGCGGCTGTGGCTCTCGCCCTGGCCGATCCACTCGCCGCTGAGCCGTACCGACGGCAGCGCCTGGACCTGGGGGACGACGGTGAGGACGTCGGAGGCGGTGAAGGCGCGGGTCACCTCGCACATCCCGAACGGGTCGGCCAGCCGCAGCTGGAGCGGCCCGAGCGGGTAGCGGCCGCGCAGGTCGGAGCGGACCCGGTAGGAGACCTCGCGGTGGCCGCGCGGCTCGACCCGGTCCAGCACGAAGCGCGGGCGCGGCCCGAGCACGTACGGGACCTTGTCCTCCAGCAGCAGCACCCCGGTGGGCACCCGGGAGACGTTGTCGACCCGCAGGTGGACCCGGGCCTCCTGGCCGGCGACCGCCCGGCGCGGGCTGAGCCGGCGTCCGCTGGCCACCCGGTAGCGGGTGTTGGCGACGACCACCACGGCGACCAGCGGCAGCGCGGCGAGCAGGACGCCGACGCGCAGCAGGGCGTCCTGGTCGAGCAGGTAGGAGCAGGCCACCGCGGTGACCCCGGCGGCGAGGAAGGACCGCCCCCGGGTGGTGAGACCGCGGAACCCGGCCCGCAGTCCCGATGATTCGGACTGGGCCACCTCAGCCCCTCCGGACGGCCGGGCCGCCCTGCGGGCGCGGCAGCGGCAGCCGGGCGACCAGGTCGGCCACGATCTGCTCGGAGGTGCGGCGGCTGAGCTGGGTCTCGGCGGTCGGCATCAGACGGTGCGCCAGGACCGGGACGGCGAGGCGCTGGATGTCGTCGGGGGTGACGTAGTCGCGCCCGTCCAGCGCGGCGGCGGCGCGGGCGGCCCGGACCAGGTGCAGGGTCGCGCGGGGCGAGGCGCCCAGGCGCAGCTCGGGGCTGGTGCGGGTGGCGCCGACCAGGTCGACGGCGTAGCGGCGGACCGGGTCGGCGATGTGCACGGTGCGGACCAGGTCGATCAGCTTGAGGATGTCGGAGGCGTGCGCGACCGGCTGGAGGTCCTCCAGCGGGCTGGCGCCGGCGTGGGTGTCGAGCATCGCGAGCTCGGCCTCGGGGCTGGGGTAGCCGATCGAGATCCGGGCCATGAAGCGGTCGCGCTGGGCCTCCGGCAGGGGGTACGTGCCCTCCATCTCGACCGGGTTCTGGGTGGCCACGACCATGAACGGCGAGGGCAGTTCGTAGCTGGTGCCGTCGATGGTGACCTGGCGCTCCTCCATGGACTCCAGCAGCGCCGACTGGGTCTTCGGCGAGGCGCGGTTGATCTCGTCGCCGACCACGACCTGGGCGAAGATCGCGCCCGGGCGGAACTCGAAGTCGTGCCGCTGCTGGTCGTAGATGTTGGTGCCGGTGACGTCCGAGGGCAGCAGGTCGGGCGTGAACTGGATGCGGCGCACGGTGCAGTCGAGCGAGCGGGCGAGCGCCTTGGCCAGCATGGTCTTGCCGACGCCGGGCACGTCCTCCAGCAGCAGGTGGCCCTCGGCGAGCAGGACGGTCAGGGCGATCCGGACGGCCTCCGGCTTGCCCTCGATCACGCTCTCGACGTTGCCGCGCACGCGGTCCACGACCGCGGCGAGTTCGGGGAGCCCGGTCTGCCGGAACCCGCCCGCCCGCTGCGGTTCGCCCCCCGCGGGACTGCCGAGTCCGGCCTGATCCTTGTAGCTCGTCACCCGTATACGCTCCCTGGCACCCTGTGCCCGCCCCGTCCCGAGGCCGGACCCCACCCCATGCTTGACGCGGCCGTCCCGGGGGCGGTTCCGAACGAGGAGCCGGCGGCCGGGAAGGCGGCCTGCGGCCTGGCCGCCCCAGGTGGTTCGGGGTCCGACCGGCAGGCGCATTCTCCCCCGCGGGATGGCCAGAAGTCACCATTCGGCGGTGCCCGAATGCCCGGACACCGTCGGCCGGGCAGGGTCGGGGCGGGTCGCTCAGTCGATCTCGCGGAGCAGGCCGGTGTGGACGTCGAAGACGAAGCCGCGGACGTCGTCGGTGTGCGGCAGGAAGGGAGAGGTGCGGACGCGCTGCATGGACTGGCGGACGTCGCCGTCCAGGTCGACGAAGGCCTCCACCGCCCACTGCGGGCGCTGGCCGACCTCCAGCTCCAGCTCGCGGCGGAAGTCCTCGGTCAGCCCGAGCAGGCCGCAGCCGGTGTGGTGGATCAGCGCGATCGAGCGGGTGCCGAGGGCGCGCTGGCTGATGGTCAGGGACCGGATGGTGTCGTCGGTGACGACGCCGCCGGCGTTGCGGATGACGTGGGCGTCGCCGAGTTCGAGGCCGAGCGCGGCGAACAGGTCGAGTCGGGCGTCCATGCAGGCGACCACGGCGATCTTCTGCACCGGGCGGGCGTCCATGCCGCCGTCCCGGAAGGTCACCGCGTAGGCGCGGTTGGCCGTGACGAAGCGGTCGATGACGGTGGGTCTGGCAGGGTCGGCAGCGGCGTTCGGCGAGGGCCGGTCGGGTGTCACTGTCATGGGGGCGACGTTAGTGCGGATCGGGCCCGCGCGGTGGGGCCGGGAGCTACAGAACGGCGGGCCGTGATCGGGTGCATCGCCACAACAGGAGCTGCTCCCGGAGCGGCCGCCGCCGACCCCGCACGCGGGGCGGCCAGGGGGCGCGCGCCCGCCGCCGAAGGCCCCCGATCCGGACCGCCGCAGGTCCGCCCCGAGGGCCGCGACCTGCGGTGATCCGTACCGCCGCCCGGGTGGTGCGCCGGAGCGGGCCATTGACTGGCAGGGGCCGCGCGATAGAGTTTGCGGCGCAGTGGAGCACACCCGCCGGGGCCCGTCAACGGGGCTTCCCCGGCCGGTGCGGCCCGGTCGAAGCGGCCCGTGGCCTCCTCCCGCTCCGTGCCCACCTGGCGCACCTTCCCCGGCGCCGGGCGGTCACGACCTTCCCCTCGAGCGGGCGGGGACCACGGGCCGCTTCGTCGTGCCGGGGCACGGTGGGCGAGAATGGTCGCAGCTCCCGGACGTCGGGCTGCTCCGCACCGAGGAAGGGCGCCACCGCGCATGACCACCAACGAACCGGGCCCCAAGCACGTTCCGGTGATGCTCCAGCGGTGCATGGACGCGCTCGCACCGGCGATCTCGCGCCCCGGGGCCGTCGTGGTGGACGCCACCCTCGGCCTCGGCGGGCACAGCGAGGCGCTGCTGACCCAGTTCCCGGAGGTGCGGCTGGTCGCGGTGGACCGCGACCCGGCGGCGCTGAAGCTGTCCGGCGAGCGGCTGGCCCCCTTCGGCGACCGGGCGACCCTGGTGCACGCCGTCTACGACGAGATCCCCGAGGTGCTGGAGCGCCTGGACATCGACCGGGTCGACGGCGTCCTGTTCGACCTCGGCGTCTCCTCGATGCAGCTGGACGAGGCGGACCGCGGCTTCGCGTACGCGCAGGACGCGCCGCTGGACATGCGGATGGACCAGACCCGGGGGATCAGCGCGGCGGAGGTGCTGAACACCTACGGCCACGGCGACCTGGCCCGCATCCTCAAGGTGTACGGCGAGGAGCGGTTCGCCGGGAAGATCGCCTCGGCGATCCTGCGGGAGCGGGAGAAGGAACCGTTCACCAACAGCGCGCGTCTGGTCGAGTTGGTGCGGAACGCCATTCCGGCGGCGACCCGTCGGACCGGCGGTAACCCGGCCAAGCGGACGTTCCAGGCGCTGCGGATCGAGGTCAACGGCGAGCTGGAGGTCCTGGACCGGGCGATCCCGGGGGCGCTGGACGTCCTCGCGATCGGCGGCCGGATCGTGGTGATGTCCTACCAGTCGCTGGAGGACCGGCTCGTCAAGCAGTACCTGGCCGCCGGTGCGACCAACACCGCTCCGCCGGGGCTGCCGTTCATCCCGGAGGAGCACCAGCCCTGGCTCAAACTGATCACCCGCGGTGCCGAGCTGGCCACCGAGGAGGAGATCGAGGAGAACCGGCGCGCCGCGCCCGTACGGCTGCGGGTGGCGGAGAGGATCAGGGACCGAAGCAAGCGGGGCTGACGAACCGGCCCGGCGGGGTCCGAAGGGCGGAGGAAAGCGGTGGGGCCGGTGGCCGGTGAGGTCCGGGCGGGGCGGGGAGGACTCCCCGGGCAGGGCAGGGCGCGGATCACGGTCCGGCCGGGCAGGCGTCCGGTACGGAGGCGCACACCGTTCGCGGTGCTCGTCGTGGTGCTGCTGGCGGCCGGGCTGCTCGGCCTGCTCGCGCTGAACACCGCACTCAACGAGGGCTCCTTCGAGCTGTCCCGACTGCAGAAGCAGACCACCGTGGCGACCGACGAACAGCAGAGCCTCCAGCACGAGATCGACCAGAGCTCGGCCCCGGACGCGCTGGCCAGGCGCGCCGCCGAGCTGGGCATGGTCCCGGCCGGCGGGATGGCCTTCCTGGACGTCCCGAACGGCGGCAAGGTGGTCGGCACCCCCGGCCCGGCGCAGGACAGCCCGCCGGTCAAGCGGTCCACGGCCGAGCCGTGGCCGACCAGGACCCCCTCCGGTGCCGCCCAGCCGAGCGCGGCCCCGCCCGCCGCCGGGCCGTCACCGGCCGCGCCGCAGCCGGGCGGTGCCCCCTCGCCGGCCGCGCCGCCGCCCGCACCGGCCCCGGCGACGTCCGCCGGCGACTCGGTGATCCAGCTCAACCCGGTCTCGCCCGCCGCGGCCGCGAAGCCGAACGGAGGCGCGGGCCGATGAGCCAGTGGACCGTCAGAAGGGGTGACGGGCGCGAGGCGCCCGGCGAGCGCGGCGAGGTGGCCGCATGAGCACTCCACGTCAGCCGGGCGGGACCGGCGGTTCCGGCAGCGGCAACGGCCGCCGTCCGGTGCCCCGGGGCACCGCGCCGCGAGCGCAGTCCGCCGCCGGCCGCGGTCAGCCCACCAAGGCCCAGCCCACCAAGGGGCAGCCGGCCAGGAGCCAGCCCGCCAAGGCCCAGCCCGCCCGCAGCCAGCCGGCGAAGGGCCAGCCCGCGCGCAGCCAGTCGGCCAAGGCCCAGCCCGCCAAGTCGGCCTCCGCCGGCCGTACCCCGCGGGCGCCGCAGCAGCGCCGCCCCGAGGGGCGCCCGCCGGCCCGCAGCCAGGCGGCGGTGCGCCCGAAGAGCCGTCCGCCGCTGCGCCCCAAGGCGCTCAAGCTGGCCGAGCCGAAGCGCCGGCTGCGGGTGATCTCCGTGGTGCTGTCGCTGGTGTTCTCCGTCTTCGCGGGCCGCCTGGTGCAGCTCCAGCTGGTGGACGCCGACGCGCTGGCCGCCGACGCCAACACCAACCGCTACATGAACATCCCGATCACCGCCGAACGCGGCTCGATAACGTCCTCCGACGGGGTCGCGCTGGCGGCCACCGTGGACGCGTACGACATCACCGCCGACCCGGCGATGTTCACCCCGGAGGCGACCGGCATCCCGGACGCGCCGGAGCAGGCGGCCGCGCTGCTGTCGCCGATCCTCGGCGTGCCCAAGGAGAGGATCGCCACCGACCTGCACACCCCCAAGACCCGCTACAAGCGGCTCGCGGCCCAGCAGACCCCGGCTGCCAAGAAGCAGATCAGCGACCTCAAGTCGGGTCTGGAGAAGCAGGCCGGCTCGCGGGCCTGCCAGGCCCAGAAGAAGCTGCTCGGCAAGCCCGCCGACCAGGGCGGGCGCACCCGGGTGGACAACGAGTGCGCCAACCCGCTGGCCGGGGTGTTCAACCGGGAGACCCAGAAGCGGATCTACCCGGCGGACGGCCTGGCCGCCAACCTGGTCGGCTTCGTCAACGCCGAGGGCGAGGGCGCCGGCGGCCTGGAGCAGCAGTACCAGAAGCTGCTGGCCGGCAAGGACGGCCACAGCAGCTACGCCCAGTCGGGCGGGCGGCTGGTGCCCACCGCCGGGGGCTCGATGGAGCCGGCCGTACCGGGCGACGACGTGAAGCTGACCATCAACCGGGACATCCAGTGGGCCGCCCAGCGGGCGATCACCGACCAGGTGGCCAACTCCGGCGCGGAGAAGGGCTACGTGGTGGTCCAGGACGTGAAGACCGGCCAGGTCCTCGCGATGGCCACCGCGCCCGGCTTCAACCCGAACGACCTGAGCCTGGCCAAGCAGTCCCAGATGGGCAACCCGGCCCTGGTCGACGCGTACGAACCGGGCAGCACCGCCAAGCTGATGAGCCTGGCCGCGGTGCTGGACTCCGGCACGGCCAACTGGGACACCAAGGTCACCGTGCCCAACCGGCTGGTCCGGGCCGGGCAGCAGTTCAAGGACGACGTCGAGCACGGCGACTGGCACCTGACCCTGGCCGGGGTGCTCGCCAAGTCCTCCAACATCGGCACCATCGAGGCGGTCGAGACCCTCGGCGGCGGCGACCAGCTGAAGACCAACCAGGTGCTGGACGGCTACATGCGCAAGTTCGGGGTGGCCCAGCCGACCGGTCTGGGCTTCCCCGGGGAGACCTCCGGGATGCTCAAGAAGCCGGAGGACCTGGTCGCCTCGGAGAAGTACAACATCTCCTTCGGCCAGGGCCCGCTGCAGATGAACGCGCTCCAGGCCACCTCGGTCTACTCGACCATCGCCAACGGCGGGGTCCGGGTCGCGCCCAGCATCGTCCAGGGCGTCACCGACCCGAACGGCAAGTACGCCCCGAGCGCGCCGGGGGAGCAGACCCGGGTGGTCAGCCCGGAGACGGCCAAGACCCTCACCTCGATGCTGGAGTCGGTCGTCGACGACGAGCAGGGCACCGGCGGCAAGGCCGCCATCCCCGGCTACCGGGTCGCGGGCAAGACCGGCACCGCCGACCGGGGCGCCGCCGACGGCAAGGGCTACGACGGCTACACCGCCTCCTTCATCGGCTTCGCCCCCGCCGACGCCCCCCGCTACACCGTCTCCTGCACCCTCCAGGGCCCGGTCAACGGCCACTTCGGCGGCCAGCTGTGCGGCCCGGTGTTCAAGCAGGTGATGGAGTTCACCCTGAAGACCATGCAGGTCCCGCCGAGCGGCAGCCCGGCGCCGAACCTGGCCGTCGAGTGGAAGCCGTGAGCGCACGATGAGCAACGGACCGGCCGGGCCGGAGCACGGCGCGGCGGAGGGCCGGTTTGGCCCTGGACACCCTTCGGCGGATAGCCTTCCCGCCGTGCCGAAACCCGATCAAACCACCGTGAGTCCGCCCCGTCCGACCGGGACCACCGCCCTGCCGCTCGCCGAGCTGGCCGCCGAACTGGGCCTGCCGCCCGTCGAGGGCGGCGCCGTCACCGGCGTCACCCACGACTCCCGCGCGGTCCGTCCGGGCGACGTGTACGTGGCCTTCCCGGGCGCCAACCACCACGGCGCGGCGTTCGCCGGCAAGGCCGCGGAGTCCGGCGCGGTGGCGGTGCTCACCGACCCGGCCGGCGCCGAGCAGGCGGCCGCCACCGGCCTGCCGCTGCTGGTCGTCGACCGGCCGCGGGCCGTCATGGGCGAGCTGGCCGCGATCGTCTACGGCCGCCCCTCCCGGCGGCTGCTGATGATCGGGCTGACCGGCACCAACGGCAAGACCACCACCTCCTACCTGGTCGAGGGCGGCCTGCGCGGCGCCGGGCGCAGCCCGGGCGTGATCGGCACCGTCGAGATGCGGGTCGGCGAGGAGCGGATCAAGAGCGAGCGCACCACCCCCGAGGCCACCGACCTGCACGCGATCCTCGGCGTGATGGCCGAGCGCGGCGCCGACGCGGTGACCATGGAGGTCTCCAGCCACGCCCTGGTCTTCGGCCGCACCGACGGGGTCGCGTACGACGTCGCGCTGTTCAACAACCTGACCCCCGAGCACCTCGACTTCCACCCGGACATGGAGGACTACTTCCAGGCGAAGGCCCGGCTCTTCCAGCCCGGCAAGTCCCGCCACGGCGTGGTCAACCTGGACGACGAGTACGGCCGCCGGCTCGCCGCCGAGGCCAAGATCCCGGTGACCACCTTCTCCGCGACCGGCGCCGCCGCGGCCGACTGGCGGGCCGTGGACGTCCGGCTCGGGCCGGTCGGTTCCACCTTCAAGGTGCTGGGCCCGGACGGCGCCGAGGCCGAGGCCTCCGTCCCGCTGCCCGGCCCGTTCAACGTCGCCAACGCGCTCGCCGCGATCACCCTGCTGGTCGCCGCCGGCCTGCCGCTGGAGCGGGCCGTGGCCGGCGTCGCCGCCGTCCCCGGCGTGCCCGGCCGGCTGGAGCGGGTGGACGCCGGACAGCCGTTCGTCGCCGTCGTCGACTACGCGCACAAGCCGGACGCCCTGCAGGCCGTCCTCGCCTCGCTGCGCGAGGTCACCGAGGGCCGGCTGCACGTCGTGGTCGGCTGCGGCGGCGACCGCGACCCGCACAAGCGCGGCCCGATGGGCGCCATCGCCGCCCGTCTCGCCGACACCGCCCTGCTGACCAGTGACAACCCGCGCAGCGAGGACCCGTTGGCGATCCTCGCCACCATGCTGACCGGCGCCGCCGCGGTGCCCGAGGCCGAGCGCGGCGACGTCCTGGTCGTCCCCGACCGGGCCGAGGCGATCGGCCTCGCCGTCGCGCGCGCCCGGGCGGGGGACACCGTGCTGGTGGCCGGCAAGGGCCACGAGCTCGGCCAGTACGTACGAGACGAGATCCGCCCCTTCGACGACCGGGAGGTGCTGCGCGAATCCATCGCGCGGACCACGGCCGCACGGGGCGACCGAGGAGTAGAGCAGCAGTGATCGCACTGACCCTCGCCGAGGTGGCCGCCGCCGTCGGAGGCACGCTGGACGGCGCCGACCCGGACGCCCTGGTCACCGGCCCGGTCGAGGTCGACTCGCGGAAGGTGGCCCCCGGCGGCCTGTTCGCGGCCTTCGTCGGCGAGCACGTGGACGGCCACGACTACGCGGCCAAGGCGGTCGGGGACGGCGCCGTCGCGGTGCTGGCCTCCCGCCCGGTCGGCGTGCCCGCCGTCCTGGTCGACAGTGTGGTGGAGGCGCTCGGCCGGCTGGCCCGCGCCGTGGTCGCCCGCGCCGAGGGCACCGCCGTGGTCGCCCTGACCGGCTCGGCCGGCAAGACCAGCACCAAGGACCTGATCGCCCAGCTGCTCCAGCGCCGCGGCGAGACCGTCTACCCGCCCGGCTCGCTCAACAACGAGATCGGCCACCCGATGACCGCGCTGCGGGTCGAGGCCGGCACCCGGCACCTGGTCATGGAGATGGGCGCCCGGCACAAGGGCGACATCGAGTACCTCACCTCGATCACCCCGCCCCGGATCGGCGTGGTGCTCAACGTCGGCACCGCCCACGTCGGCGAGTTCGGCTCCCAGGAGGCGATCGCCGAGGCCAAGGGCGAACTGGTGGAGTCGCTGCCGGCCGACGGCGCCGCGATCCTCAACGCGGACGACCGGCTGGTGCGCGCGATGGCCTCCCGTACCAGGGCGAAGGTGGTCCTGTTCGGGGAATCGCCGGACGCCCACGTCCGGGCCACCGACGTTCGCCTGGACGCCACCGGGCGGCCATCGTTCACGCTCACCACCCCGGCCGGTTCCGCGCCCGTGCAGCTGCGCCTGTACGGTGAGCACCACGTCTCGAACGCCCTCGCCGCCGCAGCGGTGGCGGTGGAGCTCGGGATGTCCGTCGACGACACCGCGGCAGCCCTGGGCGAAGCGGGTGCGCTGTCCCGCTGGCGCATGGAGGTCGTCGACCGGGCCGACGGTGTCACCGTCGTGAACGACGCCTACAACGCGAACCCCGACTCGATGCGGGCCGCGCTGCGGGCGCTCGTCTCGATGGGTGGCCGGGGCCCGGAGCGCCGCCGCACCTGGGCGGTGCTCGGCGAGATGCGGGAGCTCGGCGAGGACAGCCTGGCCGAGCACGACGCCATCGGGCGGCTCGCCGTCCGGCTGGACGTCACCAAGCTGGTGGCGGTCGGCGGACGCGAGGCGGCCTGCATGGAACTCGGCGCGAGGAACGAAGGTTCGTGGGGTGAGGAGTCGGTGCTGGTGTCCGACGCGGACGCGGCGGTCGAGCTGCTGCGCAGTCAGCTGCGGCCGGGGGACGTGGTCCTGGTGAAGGCTTCCCGTTCGGTGGGGCTGGAGAAGGTGGCCGAGGCCCTCCTGACGGACGGTGTGGCCGCCTGATGAAGCAGATCCTTTTCTCCGGGATGATCGGTCTCATCCTGTCGCTGCTCGGCACCCCCGCCCTGATCAAGGTGCTCGCGAAGCACGGCTACGGCCAGTACATCCGGGACGACGGCCCCAAGGCGCACCACAGCAAGAAGGGCACGCCCACCATGGGCGGCATCGCCTTCATCCTGGCGACCCTGATCGCGTACTTCGCCACGAAGGCGATAACGGGCGAGAGCCCGACCGCCTCCGGGCTGTTGGTGCTCTTCCTGACCGCGGGCCTCGGCCTGGTCGGCTTCCTGGACGACTACATCAAGGTGGTCAAGCGCCGCTCGCTGGGCCTGCGGGCCAAGGCGAAGCTGGCCGGCCAGTCGATCGTCGGCCTCGGGTTCGCCATCCTGGCGATGCAGTTCCCGGACGACCGCGGGCTCAACCCGGCGTCCCAGAGCCTGTCCTTCGTCCGGGACTTCAAGTGGGCGATCGGCCCCGTCCTGTTCGTCATCTTCGCGTACTTCATGATCGCCGCGATGTCGAACGGCGTGAACCTGACGGACGGTCTGGACGGCCTGGCCACCGGCGCCTCGGTGATGGTCTTCGGCGCCTACACCTTCATCGGCATCTGGGAGCACACCCAGAGCTGCGCCTACGCGATCACCGCGACCGCCAACTGCTACGACATCCGGGACCCGCTGGACCTCGCCGTCGTGGCCTCCGCCCTGATGGGCTCCTGCTTCGGCTTCCTGTGGTGGAACACCTCGCCCGCCAAGATCTTCATGGGTGACACCGGCTCGCTCGCCCTCGGCGGCGCCCTGGCCGGTCTGGCGATCTGCTCCCGCACCGAGCTGCTGCTCGCCCTGCTCGGCGGCCTCTACGTGATCATCACCCTCTCGGTGATCATCCAGGTCGGCTCCTTCCGGATGACCGGCAAGCGCGTCTTCAAGATGGCGCCGTTGCAGCACCACTTCGAACTCAAGGGCTGGACCGAGGTCCTGATCGTCGTCCGGTTCTGGATCATCCAGGGCCTGTGCGTCGCCGTCGGCCTCGGCCTGTTCTACGCGGGATGGGTGACCGGATGACCGACCCCGACCTGACCACCCCGGCCAACCCGGACTTCGCCGGCCTGCCGGTCGCCGTCGCCGGGCTCGGCGTCTCGGGCATCAGCGCCGCGCGCGTCCTGCACGGCCTCGGCGCCCGGGTCACCGTGGTGGACGGCGGCAGCGGCCCCGGCCTGGCCGCCCGGGCCGCCGAGCTGGAGGCGCTCGGCGTCACCGTGCGGCTCGGCGACGGCGCGAGCCTGCCCGAGGGCACCGAACTGATCGTCACCTCGCCCGGCTGGGCGCCGGACAGCCCGCTGTTCGCCACCGCCGAGGCGGCCGGGGTGCCGGTCTGGGGCGACGTCGAGCTGGCCTGGCGGCTGCGCAGGCCGCTGCCCGGCACCGGCGAGCCCGCCCCCTGGCTGGCCGTCACCGGCACCAACGGCAAGACCACCACCGTCCAGATGCTCGCCTCGATCCTCACCGCCGCCGGCAAGCGCACCGCCGCCGTCGGCAACGTCGGGGTCTCGGTCCTGGACGCGGTGCTCGCCGAGGAGCCGTACGACGTGCTCGCCGTCGAGCTCTCCAGCTACCAACTGCACTGGGCGCCCTCGCTGCGCCCGCACTCGGCCGCGGTGCTCAACCTGGCGCCCGACCACCTCGACTGGCACGGCTCGATGGAGGCGTACGCCGCCGACAAGGGCCGGATCTACGAGGGCAACACGGTCGCCTGCGTGTACAACCTGGCCGACCCGGCCACCGAGGCGCTGGTCCGCGAGGCCGACGTCGAGGAGGGCTGCCGGGCGATCGGCTTCGGCCTCGGCGCCCCCGGCCCGTCGAACCTCGGCGTGGTGGACGGGCTGCTGGTGGACCGCGCCTTCGTCGAGGACCGGGCCAAGAACGCGGCCGAGCTGGGCGCGGTGTCGGACGTGAACCCGCCGGCCCCGCACAACATCGCCAACGCGCTCGCCGCGGCGGCGCTGGCCCGGGCGTACGGCGTCGAGCCGAAGGCCGTCCGGGAGGGCCTGCGGGCCTTCCGCCCGGACGCCCACCGGATCGCCGAGGTCGGCGTGGTCCGCGAGGTCACGTACATCGACGACTCCAAGGCCACCAACACCCACGCGGCGGCCGCCTCGCTGGCCGCCTACCGGCCGATCGTCTGGATCGCCGGGGGCCTGGCCAAGGGCGCGACCTTCGACGACCTGGTGCAGGGCGCGGCCGAGCGGCTGCGCGCCGTGGTGCTGATCGGCCAGGACCGGGCGGTGATCCGGGAGGCGCTGGAGCGACACGCTCCGGATGTGCCGGTGATCGAGGCGGCCGAGGGCCAGACTGGCGCGGTGGCGATGGCCGAGGTCGTTCGAACGGCCGCGTCGCTCGCCCGATCGGGTGACACGGTGCTGCTGGCGCCGGCCTGCGCCTCGATGGACATGTTCACCAACTACGGCGAGCGCGGCGACCTCTTCGCGGCGTCCGTCCGGGAGCTGGCGGGCGAGTAGTCAGGCGGGTGGACGGGCCGGCGCGGGCGCGTCGGACGGAGAGAGTGAGCGGGGAGCGGTGGCGGGGCAGGGCAGAGCGGATTCCGGCGTTGTGAAGCGGGACGCCGCCGAGCCGATGAGGGTGATCTCCGCCACCACGACCAAGTACAAGTCGGCCGGTCCGCTGGCCCGCCTCCAGGCCTTCCGGGCCCGGTGGCGGTACTGGCTGGACCGGCCGCTCACCCCGTACCTGCTGGTGCTCGGCAGCACCCTGCTGCTGGTCGTGCTCGGCCTGATGATGGTCTTCTCGGCCTCGCAGATCCTCGCCCTGAACCAGCACCACACGGCGCAGTACTACTTCCTCAAGCAGCTGATCGCGGCCATCCTCGGCCTGGTCCTGCTGATCGGCTTCGCCTCCGTCCCGGTGGCGGTGCTGCGGGTGATCACCTACCCGGTGATGATCGCGGTGATCGGCGCCCTCACCCTGGTCGCCATCCCCGGCATCGGGGTGCGGATCAACGGCAACCAGAACTGGCTGGATTTCGGCTTCTTCCAGTTCCAGCCCTCGGAGTTCGCCAAGCTCGCGCTGGTGCTCTGGGGCGCCGACCTGCTCGCCCGCAAGCAGAAGGCCGGCACCCTCAACTCGTGGAAGCACCTGCTGGTGCCGCTGGTGCCGGGGGCCCTGCTGCTGCTCGCGCTGATCATGTTCGGCGGCGACATGGGCACCTCGATGATCCTGGTGGCGATGCTGTTCGCGCTGCTCTGGATGGTCGGCGCGCCGCTGCGGCTGTTCGTGGCCACCGTCGGGGTGGCGGTGGTGGTCTGCACCGCGCTGGTGGTCACCGTCCCGCACCGGGCCGAGCGGCTGGGCTGCATCGGCGTCACCAAGCTCGACCCGGAGGGCGCCTGCTTCCAGGCCCTGCACGGCGTCTTCGCGTTCGCCAACGGCGGCGGCTTCGGTACCGGCCTCGGCGCCGGCGTGGAGAAATGGGGCCAGCTGCCCGAGGCGCACACCGACTTCATCTTCGCCGCGACCGGCGAGGAACTCGGTCTGGTGGGGACGCTGTCGGTGCTTGGTCTCTTCGCGGCACTAGGCTACGCGGGTATCCGTGTGGCCATCGGTACGAAGGACCCCTTCGTCAGGTACGCCGCGGGAGCCGCCACCACCTGGATCATGGCGCAGGCCATGATCAACCTGGGGTCGGCGCTGGGACTGCTGCCCATCGCGGGCGTCCCGCTCCCGCTGTTCTCCTACGGCGGTTCCGCCATGCTGTCGGCCATGTCCGCGATTGGTGTGCTGCTGTGCCTGGCGCGCAGCACCTCGGGCGCGAAGGCGGCCCTGGCCGCCCGGAGCAAGAACTCCCGGATCAGGAGACAACTGGCCCGGGTGCTGCCACGACGACGAACCACAGCGCGCCCGGCCCCGGGGCCGGCACGCAGGGAGCGGTGAATTTCGGTGCATGTCGTACTCGCCGGCGGGGGGACCGCCGGTCACATCGAGCCGGCCATGGCCCTCGCGGATGCCCTCCGCAGGCACGACCCGTCCGTCGGGATCACCGCCCTGGGCACCGAGCGCGGACTGGAGACCCGACTGGTACCCGAGCGCGGCTACCAGCTCGAGCTCATCCCGGCCGTCCCGCTGCCCCGCAAGCCCACCCCGGAGCTGATCACCGTCCCCGGCCGGCTGCGCGGCACCGTCCGGGCGGCCCAGGAGATCATCGAGCGGGTCAACGCGGACGCCGTGGTCGGCTTCGGCGGCTACGTCGCGATGCCCGCCTACCTGGCCGCCAAGCGGGCCGGGGTGCCGATCGTGGTGCACGAGGCGAACGCCCGCCCGGGCCTGGCCAACAAGATCGGCGCCCGCTACAGCGACTTCGTGGCGGTCTCCACGCCGGACAGCAAGCTGCGCGACTCCCGGTACATCGGCATCCCGCTGCGCCGGACCATCGCCACCCTGGACCGCGGCGCGGCCCGTCCGGAGGCCCGCCAGTACTTCGGCCTCGACCAGCGGCTGCCCACCCTGCTGGTCTCCGGCGGCTCCCAGGGCGCCCGCCGGCTCAACGAGACGATCACCGCGATCGCCCCGCGGCTCCAGCAGTACGGCGTGCAGATCCTGCACGCGGTCGGCCCGAAGAACGAGCTGCCGCAGGTGGCGGACGTCCCCGGGATGCCGCCGTACCGCCCGGTGCCGTACCTGGACCGGATGGACCTCGCCTACGCGGCCGCCGACATGATGCTCTGCCGGGCCGGCGCCATGACGGTGGCCGAGCTGGCGGCCGTCGGCCTGCCCGCCGCGTTCGTCCCGCTGCCGATCGGCAACGGCGAGCAGCGGCTGAACGCCCAGCCGATGGTCAAGGCCGGCGGCGGTCTGCTGGTGGACGACGCCGAGCTGACCCCGGACTGGGTGCTGCAGAACGTGCTGCCGGTGCTCACCGACCCGCAGCGGCTGTGGGACATGAGCCGTTCGGCCGCCGAGTTCGGCCGCCGGGACGCCGACGACCTGCTGGTCGGCATGGTCTACGAGGCCATCCAGGCCCACCGCGGCGGCCGCCGCCGTGGCTGACGGCCGGCTCGCCGACCCGCTGGAGGAGGAGCTGGAGGTGGAGGAGTCCGCTCCCCGCCTCCGGCTCTCCCGGCGGGGCATCGTGGTGCTGGGCGCGCTCGGCGCCGCGGTGCTCGGCGTGCTGGCCTGGCTGGTGTTCTTCTCCTCGGTCCTGGACGTGCGCACTGTCGCCGTCCAGGGCGCGGGCGACGACAAGCTGACGCCGGACCAGGTCCGCGAGGCGGTCGGCGGGCTCGGCGACGGGCCGCTGGCGCGGGTGGACCTGGACGGCGTCCGGCACCGGGTGGAGGGGATCCCCCGGGTGGCCAGGGCCGAGGTGTGGCGGGGCTGGCCGCACACCCTGCGGGTGAAGGTGGTCCAGCGCACGGCGGTGGCCGCGGTCAAGGGGGACGACGGCCGGTTCACCCAGGTCGACGCCGGGGGCGTGAGCTTCGCCACCGAACCGGCCCCGCCCGAGGGCGTCCCGGTGGTCGAGCTGCGACTCAGTCAGCAGGCGAACGACGTCGACGGGGTGATCTCCCGTCCGCAGCTGGTGCAGGGCGCGGTGGCGGTGGCCGCCGGGCTGCCGCCGGAGGTCGCCAAGCGGGTCGGCTCGGTGCTGGTGCACTCGTACGACGACATCCAGTTGCAGCTCAGCGGGGGTGCGACGGTGCGCTGGGGGAGTCCGGAGCAGATCGACCGCAAGGCCCGGGTCCTGGTCGCGCTCCTGAACCAGAAGGGCACGAACTTCGACGTGACGGCGCCGGAGGCGCCGGCGGTGTCGGGATGATCCGGTAGGTTCTCTGCCTGAGGGAGGGGTTGACGCCTTGAAGTGTCGGCCCGACTCTTGGTGGTCACCCCCGGTTTCCTAAGCCGGCCGATGATCACATAGGCTCAAAAGAAAAAGGGAAGCTCGGCGTGTTCGTTGAAACGCGTGCCTGGAGCCACCTAGTGTCCTGTGTCACCAGACTGTGTTTCCTGGTGATGTGACGGAGACACAGAACTAACCCTAAAGGTCAAGTTTAGGGTTGGGGTCGGCGGTCGGCATTTCGGACATTCAGTCAGAAACCAGGCTCCCTACCCATCGACATCCGTCGGTACGGCCCCGCCCCGGGTCGGGCCGACCCGGAAATTCGAGGCGAGAGGCCTTCGACGTGGCAGCACCGCAGAACTACCTCGCAGTCATCAAGGTCGTCGGAATCGGCGGCGGTGGTGTCAACGCCATCAACCGGATGATCGAGGTCGGTCTCAAGGGCGTCGAGTTCATCGCGATCAACACCGATGCGCAGGCCCTCCTGATGAGCGACGCCGACGTCAAGCTCGATGTGGGCCGTGAACTCACCCGGGGCCTCGGCGCCGGCGCCAACCCCGAGGTCGGCCGCAAGGCCGCCGAGGACCACCGCGAGGAGATCGAGGAGGTCCTCAAGGGGGCCGACATGGTCTTCGTGACCGCCGGCGAGGGCGGTGGCACGGGCACGGGCGGCGCGCCCGTCGTCGCCAACATCGCGCGCTCGCTGGGCGCCCTGACGATCGGCGTGGTCACCCGCCCCTTCACCTTCGAGGGCCGCCGCCGGGCCAACCAGGCCGAGGACGGTATCGCCTCCCTGCGCGAAGAGGTCGACACCCTCATCGTGATCCCCAACGACCGGCTGCTGTCCATCTCGGACCGCCAGGTCAGCGTCCTCGACGCGTTCCGCTCGGCCGACCAGGTCCTGCTCTCCGGTGTCCAGGGCATCACCGACCTGATCACCACCCCGGGTCTGATCAACCTCGACTTCGCCGACGTCAAGTCCGTCATGTCGGACGCCGGTTCGGCGCTCATGGGCATCGGCTCCGCCCGCGGTGAGGACCGCGCCAAGGCCGCCGCCGTGATGGCGATCTCCTCGCCGCTGCTGGAGGCCTCGATCGACGGCGCCCGCGGCGTGCTGCTGTCCATCTCGGGCGGCTCCGACCTCGGCCTGTTCGAGATCAACGAGTCGGCCCAGCTGGTCAGCGAGGCGGCGCACCCCGAGGCGAACATCATCTTCGGTGCGGTCATCGACGACGCGCTCGGCGACGAGGTCCGGGTCACCGTCATCGCGGCCGGCTTCGACGGCGGGCAGCCGCCGGCGATCGTCCGCGACCCGGTGGTCAAGTCCACCACCCCGGAGCGCCCGGCCACCCCGCCGGCCGCCCCGGAGCGCCCGGCCGGCCGCCCGTACGGGACGATCGGCTCGGTGACGTCCCGTTCGGAGGGCGAGTCCTCGACCACCACGTCGAGCCGGAGCGCCGAGACCTCGACCACCACGACCGCCTCCGCCCCGGTTCCGCCGCAGGTGCAGCCGGCCCGGCAGCCGTTCGTGGAGAGCCCGGCCGAGGAGCTCGACGTCCCGGATTTCCTTAAGTGATCGATCACGCGATCCGCGCGGGTGCTCACTTCGCCTTCACCTCACGGTGGGGCGGGGTGAGCACTTCGCCGTACGGGGAGCTCAACCTCGGCGGCGCGGTGGGGGACGACCCGGAGGCCGTGCGGGAGAACCGGGCGCTGGCCGCCCGGCGGCTGGGGCTCGACCCGGCCGACGTGGTGTGGATGAACCAGGTGCACGGCGCCGAGGTCGCGGTGGTGACCGAGCGCCAGCCGCTCGGGCAGGCCCCGACGGTGGACGCGGTGGTCTCCGACCGGGCGCTCGCGCTGGCGGTGCTGACCGCCGACTGCACCCCGGTGCTGCTGGCCGATCCGGTGGCGGGCGTGGTGGGCGCGGCCCACGCGGGCCGGCCCGGGCTGGCGGCCGGGGTGGTGCCCGCGGCCGTCCGGGCGATGGTCGAACTGGGCGCGGAGCCCTCGCGGATCACCGCCGCCACCGGGCCCGCGGTCTGCGGCCGCTGCTACGAGGTGCCGGCCGAACTGCGCGCCGAGGTCGCCGCGGTGGTGCCGGAGGCCTTCGCCGAGACGTCCTGGGGGACTCCGGCCCTGGACGTGCCGGAGGGAGTCGCGGCCCAGCTGGCCGCGGCGGGGGTCAAGGAGCTGGTGCGGTCACCGGTCTGCACCCTCGAATCCGCCGATCACTACTCCTATCGCCGCGAGCAGCGCACCGGCCGGCTCGCGAGCTACGTCTGGTTGGGCTCTGATCACTGATGACGAACGACATCTACGGACCGTTCCCGGGGAGCGCCGCGTTCGTGGCGGCGCTGACGGAGGGCCAGCGGGCCCGGTACGAGGAACTCGGCACCAACCTCGACGTGGTCGAGCGCCGGATCGCGGACGCCTGCGCGGCCGCCGGGCGCGCCCGGAGCGAGGTCACCCTGGTCGTCGTCACCAAGACCTACCCCGCCGAGGACACCGCGCTGCTGGCCGGACTCGGTGTGACGGATGTCGCGGAGAACCGTGACCAGGACGCCGCTCCCAAGGCGGAGCAGTGCAGAAACCTTCCTCTTGACTGGCACTTCGTCGGCCAGCTGCAGACCAACAAGGTCCGCTCGGTCGTCCGGTACGCGAACCACGTGCACTCGGTGGACCGGCTCCGGCTGGTCCAGTCGCTCTCCGCGGCGGTGCTCAAGTCGGAGCGCCCGGAGCTGGGTTGCCTGGTGCAGGTGGCGCTGGACAAGGCGTACGGGGAGGGTGAGCACCGGGCGGGGGTCGCGCCGGAGGACGTCGCGCAACTGGCCGACGCGATCGCCGACACGCCCGGGCTGCGACTGGACGGTGTGATGACCGTCGCTCCGCTGGCGGGCCCGCTGGCCGGGGATCCGGCCCGCGCCTTCGATCGGCTGACGGAAATCGCAACCGCCGTACGGGCGGACCATCCGGCTGCCACCATGGTCTCCGCAGGGATGAGCGGCGACCTTGAGCAGGCGATTGCCGCCGGAGCGACACATGTGCGCGTCGGAACGGCGGTACTCGGAGTGAGGTCACCCCTCAGGTAACGTCACCGGGTAAGTAGATCAGACAGCAGGACAAAATAGGACAGAATCTAGCAGCTCTTCGGAGCGCTAGCGAACCGTGGATCGCAGCTCCGCGGCCCCCACTCCACGAAACTGACCGGCCGTCGGGCTGACGCGCCGTCGTGGAGGGGCCGCGGAATCCGCAGGCAGGGCCGTCATGTGCCCGGGTTGCCGGGACGGAGCCGGTCCTGACGGAGCGAGCGGAGCGAGCGACCATCAGAAGGTGCGCGCATCGCGAAGCCCGCCACCGAGCGTCAGCGAGGTGGCTATGAGCGGAGGAGACAGGAGCATGGCCGGCGCAATGCGCAAGATGGCGGTCTACCTCGGCCTCGTGGAGGACGAGACGTACGACGGCCAGGGGTACGACCCCGACGACGACTACGACGCGGACCCCGAGCCGATCCGGACGGGCCAGCGGACCGAGGACATCCCCCGGCCGGCCCCGGCTCCGGTGGCCGCCGCGCCCGCTCCGGTCTCCTCGATCGCCCCGCAGCCGGTGCCCGCGGCGGTGCCGATCCGACAGGAGACTCCGAGGATGGCCCCCGTGTCGTCCATCACACCCGAACGTCGCCACAACCTGGAGAAGAGCGCACCGGTGATCATGCCCAAGGTCGTGAACGAACGAGAGCCCTACCGCATCACCACGCTGCACCCCCGGACCTACAACGAGGCCCGTACCATCGGGGAACAGTTCCGCGGCGGCACCCCCGTGATCATGAATCTGACGGAGATGGACGACACCGACGCGAAGCGCCTCGTAGACTTCGCCGCTGGACTCGTCTTCGGTCTGCACGGCAGTATCGAGCGCGTGACACAGAAGGTGTTCCTGCTGTCGCCTGCTAACGTCGATGTCACGGCGGAGGACAAGGCTCGGATCGCCGAGGGTGGGTTCTTCAACCAGAGCTGACCCGGCCACGACTTTACGTGTGGATCTGATCAACAGTGGTTTAGCGACAGGTGACGAGCGGCAGGCCCGAGGGATCGGGACCGGGGAGAGGGAAACGCGATGGACATCGTGTGGGCGGTGCTCTACTACGCCCTGACCGTCTTCCTGGTGTTCCTGCTCGTACGACTGGTCATGGACTGGGTCTTCCAGTTCGCGCGTTCGTGGCGGCCCGGCAAGGCCATGGTCCTGGTCCTGGAGGCCACGTACACTGTCACGGATCCGCCGCTCAAGCTTCTTCGGCGGCTCATTCCGCCGTTGCGTTTCGGGGGCGTGGCGCTCGACCTGTCCTTCTTCGTACTGATGATCATTGTGTATGTCCTGATCTCGCTTGTGCACCCCTAGTCGTAGGTGAGCGATGCGACAGGATGCCGGTGTGCCGACGATCACGTTGAGGTGAAGAGATGCCATTGACCCCCGAGGACGTTCGGAACAAGCAGTTCACGACCGTCCGCCTGCGTGAAGGCTATGACGAGGACGAGGTCGATGCCTTCCTCGACGAGGTCGAGGCGGAGCTGACCCGCCTCCTCCGGGAGAACGAGGACCTGCGCGCCAAGCTGGCCGCGGCGACTCGTGCCGCCGCGCAGAACCAGGCCAACCTGCGCAAGGAGCCGCAGCAGGACGCGCCCCGACAGGGCGGCGCTCCGGTGCCGGCCGCCATATCCGGTCCGCCGGTCCCCGGCCAGCAGGGTCCGGGCGGCCCGCAGCAGATGGGCCCCGGTGGTCCGCAGCAGATGGGTCCGGGTGGTCCGCAGCAGATGGGCCCCGGCGGCCCGCAGCAGCAGATGGGCAACCAGCCTCTCGGCCTGCCCGCCGGATCCGCCCCGCAGCTTCCCGCTGCCGGTGGCCCGCAGCAGCAGCAGATGAACCAGACCATGGGCGGCCAGCAGCAGCTGGTCCAGCCGATGGGCGGTCAGATGCTCCAGCCCATGGGCGGTCCCGGTGGCCCGCAGCAGATGGGCAACCCGATGGGCCAGGGCATGGGCCAGCAGCAGATGCAGCCGATGGGCGGCCCCATGGGCGGCCCGCAGCAGCAGATGCAGCCGATGGGCGCCCCGATGCAGCAGCAGGGCCCCGGTGGCGACAGCGCGGCCCGCGTGCTGGCGCTCGCTCAGCAGACCGCCGACCAGGCGATCTCCGAGGCCCGCTCCGAGGCCAACAAGATCGTCGGCGAGGCGCGCAGCCGGGCCGAGGGCCTGGAGCGCGACGCCCGTGCGAAGGCCGACGCGCTGGAGCGGGACGCGCAGGAGAAGCACCGCGTCGCGATGGGCTCGCTGGAGTCGGCGCGGGCCACGCTGGAGCGCAAGGTCGAGGACCTGCGGGCGTTCGAGCGTGAGTACCGCACCCGTCTGAAGTCGTACCTGGAGACCCAGCTGCGTCAGCTGGAGTCGCAGGCCGACGACTCGCTCGCCCCGCCGCGGATCCCCGCCACCGCGTCGCTGCCGCCGGCGGCCTCGTCGATGGCTCCGGCCGGTGCCGGCGCGATGAGCGGCGGTGCGCCGAGCTTCGGTGGCGGCCAGCCGTCCTTCGGGGGCAACTCGCCGTCCTTCGGCGGGAACAGCTCCTTCGGTGGCAACTCCTCGGCGCCGAGCTTCGGCGGCCAGTCGACCGGTGGCAACAGCGGTGCTCCGCAGATGCAGCCGGCCGGGATGACCCAGCCGATGGCGGCCGTCCGTCCGCAGCCGCCGCAGCCGATGCAGCAGGCTCCGGCGCCGATGCGGGGCTTCCTGATCGACGAGGACGGCGACAACTGAGGTTGTAGCAGCGCCTTCCGAGAGCGCCCCCTTTCCGACCCACGGGTCGGGGAGGGGGCGCTCTTCTGCGTGGGGGGCGTGCGGGGAGGGGAAGCGCTGCGGCCGGGGGCGTGGGGATCCGGGCGGGGGCGTGCGGGAGCCGGGGTGGCTGCGGGGCTTGGGCGGGTACGGCGAAGCCGCCGTCACCCCGGGGTGACGGCGGCTTCGTTGTCGGGTGGTCAGGCCTTGCGGAGCTGGAAGGCCAGGCCGAGCGACTCGTCGGCGAAGGTCTCGGACTCCCAGTCGGCGGCACCGGCGGCGAAGTCGGTGGCGAGGACCTCCTCGGCGACGAGGGGACCGTGCTCGGCGATCGCCTCGGCGGTCTCCTCCGAGGCGGCGCGCCAGCGCAGGACGATGCGGTCGGCGACGTCCAGGCCGGAGTTCTTCCGGGCCTCCTGGATCTGGCGGATGGCGTCGCGGGCGATGCCGAGCCGCTTGAGCTCCGGGGTGATGGCCAGGTCGAGGGCGACGGTGGCGCCGGACTCGTTGGCGACGGCCCAGCCCTCGCGCGGGGTCTCGGTGATGATCACCTCGTCCGGGGAGAGGGCGACCGTCTCGCCGTCCAGCTCGACCGAGGTCTCGCCGGTGGCGCGCAGCTCGGCGGCCAGGCGGGCGGCGTCGGTGGCGGCGACCGCCTTGGCGACGTCCTGCACGCCCTTGCCGAAACGCTTGCCCAGCGCGCGGAAGTTGGCCTTGGCGCTGGTGTCGACCAGCGAGCCGCCGACCTCCGCCAGCGACTCCAGGGTGGAGACGTTGAGCTCCTCGGCGATCTGTGCGCGCAGGTCGGCCGGCAGCTCCTCCCAGCCCTGGGCGGCGACCAGCGCGCGGGACAGCGGCTGACGGGTCTTCACGCCGGACTCGGCGCGGGTGGCCCGGCCCAGCTCGACCAGGCGGCGGACCAGCGCCATGTGCCGGGAGAGCTCGGTGTCGATCAGCGACTCGTCGGCCTCCGGCCAGGTGGCCAGGTGCACCGAGGCCGGGGCCTCCGGGGCGACCGGGACGACCAGGTCCTGCCAGACCCGCTCGGTGATGAACGGGGTGAGCGGGGCCATCAGGCGGGTGACCGTCTCCAGCGCCTCGTGCAGCGTGGCGAGCGCGGCGGCGTCGCCCTGCCAGAAGCGGCGGCGGCCGCGGCGGACGTACCAGTTGGACAGGTCGTCGACGAAGCCGGACAGCAGCTTGCCGGCGCGCTGGGTGTCGTACGCCTCGTAGGCCGCGTCGACCTCGCGGACCAGGGTGTTCAGCTCGGAGAGCACCCAGCGGTCCAGCTGCGGGCGGTCGGCCGGGGCCGGGTCGCTCGCCGAGGGCGCCCAGTTCGAGGTGCGGGCGTACAGGGCCTGGAAGGCGACGGTGTTCCAGTAGGTGAGGAGGGTCTTGCGGACCACCTCCTGGATGGTGCCGTGGCCGACCCGCCGGGCCGACCAGGGCGAGCCGCCGGCCGCCATGAACCAGCGGACGGCGTCGGCGCCGTGCTGGTCCATCAGCGGGATCGGCTGGAGGATGTTGCCCAGGTGCTTGGACATCTTGCGGCCGTCCTCGGCGAGGATGTGGCCCAGGCAGACGACGTTCTCGTAGCTGTTCTTGTCGAACACCAGGGTGCCGATCGCCATCAGCGTGTAGAACCAGCCGCGGGTCTGGTCGATCGCCTCGGAGATGAACTGCGCCGGGTAGCGCTTCTCGAACAGCTCCTTGTTCTGGTACGGGTAGCCGTACTGGGCGAAGGGCATCGAGCCCGAGTCGTACCAGGCGTCGATGACCTCGGGCACGCGGGTGGCGGTGCCGCCGCAGTCGCGGCAGTCGAAGGTCACCGCGTCGATGTACGGGCGGTGCGGGTCGAGGCCGCTCTGGTCGGTGCCGGTGAGCTCGGACAGCTCGGCCAGCGAGCCGACGCAGGTGAGGTGGCCCTCCTCGCAGCGCCAGATCGGCAGCGGGGTGCCCCAGTAGCGGTTGCGGCTGAGCGCCCAGTCGATGTTGTTGTTCAGCCAGTCGCCGAAGCGGCCGTGCTTGACCGTGTCCGGGTACCAGTTGGTGGCCTCGTTCTCACGGATCATCGCGTCCTTGACGGCGGTGGTCCGGATGTACCAGGACGGCTGCGCGTAGTAGAGCAGCGCGGTGTGGCAGCGCCAGCAGTGCGGGTAGCTGTGCTCGTACGGCAGGTGGCGGAAGAGCAGGCCGCGCTCCTTGAGGTCCGCGACCAGGTCCTCGTCGGCCTTCTTGAAGAACTGGCCGCCGACCAGCGGGACCTCGGGGGCGAAGGTGCCGTCGCCGAGCACCGGGTTGACCACCGGCAGGCCGTACCGGCGGCAGGTCGCGAGGTCGTCCGCGCCGAAGGCGGGGGACTGGTGGACGATGCCGGTGCCGTCCTCGGTGGTGACGTACTCGGCGGTGACGACGTAGTGGGCGTTCTCGATCTCGACCAGGTCGAAGGGGCGGCGGTAGGCCCAGCGCTCCATCTCGGCGCCGGTGAAGGACTCGCCGGTGGTCTCCCAGCCCTCGCCGAGCGCCTTGGCGAGCAGCGGCTCGGCGACGACGAGCTTCTCGTTCCCGTCGGTGGCCACCACGTAGGTGACCTCCGGGTGGACGGCGGCGGCGGTGTTGGAGACCAGGGTCCACGGGGTGGTGGTCCAGACCAGCAGGGCGGCCCGGTCGGCCAGCGGGCCGCTGGTCAGCGGGAAGCGGACGAAGACCGAGGGGTCGACCACGGTCTCGTAGCCCTGGGCCAGCTCGTGGTCCGAGAGGCCGGTGCCGCAGCGCGGGCACCAGGGGGCGACGCGGTGGTCCTGGACCAGCAGGCCCTTGTCGAAGATCTGCCGGAGCGACCACCAGACGGACTGGACGTACGACGGGTCCATCGTCCGGTAGGCCTCGTCGAGGTCGACCCAGTACCCCATGCGGGTGGTCAGCTCGGTGAAGGCGTCGGTGTGGCGGGTGACCGACTCGCGGCACCTGGCGTTGAACTCGGCGATGCCGTACGCCTCGATGTCCTGCTTGCCGGAGAAGCCCAGCTCCTTCTCGACGGCGAGCTCGACCGGCAGGCCGTGGCAGTCCCAGCCGGCCTTGCGGGCGACGTGGTAGCCCTTCATGGTCCGGAAGCGCGGGAAGACGTCCTTGAAGACGCGGGCCTCGATGTGGTGGGCGCCGGGCATGCCGTTGGCGGTCGGCGGGCCCTCGTAGAACACCCACTCGGGGCGGCCCTCGGACTGCTCCAGGCTGCGCTGGAAGATCTTGTTGTCCTGCCAGAACGACAGGATCTGGTGCTCCAGGGCAGGCAGATCCACCTGCGCGGGGACGGGGTTGTAGGTGCTGGCCATCGCGGCGTCTACCTCCGGCGGATGCTGGGACTGGATCCTCCGGAGGGACGAGACGGACCAGGCCGCCCCGCGGTACCACCCTCCTTGGCCGCGGTACTGCTGTTCGCGGCCCTCTTGTTTGGGCTTGCTGCCGGTTCTAGTGGGCCGCTGCGGCATCGCGGCGGCCGTTCTTCCGGCGGCTCCGGGGTGATCTTCCCGCCGTGCACACCCCCGGGCTCGCACCGTCCCCGGGTCGCTGGTGGCTGCGTACGTCGGTACTCGTCCCATCTGCGCCTTGCAGGCCCAGTGTATCGGCCGGGCGAGTCGGTTTGTCCAAAGCGTTTCCCGGCAGGCGGTCCGCGGGCGCGCCGACGGGCGCCCCGGGAGTGCTCCGGCCATGCTCCGGGAGCGCTTCGGGAGCACTCCGGGGGCGTGCGGCGGCGGAGGTTAGCCGGAGTCGATCTGGGCACAAATCCATGAGCGCACGGGGCGTGACGGTTGGGGCGGCTGCCTGGGTGGGAACGTTATGAGGCGTCGGTATGTCATGTTGTGACCGGTTTTGATCGGGATTATCGTTCCGGCACTGGAAGCCGCCGGGAACCGGCGGCTCGATTCGTTCGTAGATGGGGTCGAAAGCCATGGCTGAGAAGGGAACCGGCGCGGGTACCGCCACCAAGCGGGCACGCAAGGCCGTGGCGGTCGACCCAGGGGAGGGGACCGTGACCACTACCGCACCGAAGAACGGCACCGACACCGTCACCGCGCCGCGCGGCGCCGAGTCCGTGGACCCGGCCACGCTGCCGGTCCGGCCGGGCGAGGACCCGTGGACCACCGAGGAGGTCCACGAGCTGCACGACGAGCTGATCAGCGAGCTGGACCGGCTCCGCAGCGAGATCGACGCCGCCGAGGCGGCCATCTCCGGCCTGATGCGCGACTCCAACGACGGGGCCGGCGACGACCAGGTGGACGCCGGTACGAAGAACATCTCGCGGGAGAGCGAACTGGCGCTGGCCAACAACGCGCGCGACAGCCTGGCGCAGACCGAGCGCGCGCTGGAGCGGCTGGAGGGCGTCGGCTTCGGCACCTGCGAGTCCTGCGGGCAGGCCATCGGCAAGGCCCGGATGCAGGCCTTCCCCCGGGCGACGCTCTGTGTGCAGTGCAAGGCCAAGCAGGAACGCCGCTGACCAGGGCGGCCGGAGGGACGCGAGGGGTCGGGCTTGCCGTACGCTCGACCCCGTAACGTCGCCTGAAGGATGCCGCCTGACGCGTTCGTGAACGCGGGCAGGCCATCACCGGCCCACCACCCTCCCCCTCCTGCGGACCGGGGGAGCTCCACCGGCAGCGGAGCGGATCATCAGCACGCAAGGTTCCCCCCAGACCCGGGACGACGCCGTCCCGACCCCCGCCGATGCCGTGGAGGTGCCCGTGGCCGAGCCGACCGGGGCGTCCGCGGACACCACGACGGACGGGAAGCCCAAGGGTCCGCGGCGGATCGGCGTGCTGCTGGTCGTCGCGGTGCTCGCCCTCCTGATCGACCTCGGCAGCAAGCTGCTGGTGGTCGCCCGGCTGGAGAACCACGCGGCGATCAAGGTGATCGGGGACGTGCTCACCCTCCAGGTGATCCGGAACTCGGGCGCGGCCTTCGGGATGGGGCAGGCGCTGACCGTCGTCTTCACGGTGATCGCCTCCTCCGTCATCGTGGTGATCTGGCGGATCGCCCGGAAGCTGTACAGCCTGCCCTGGGCGATCGCGCTCGGGCTGCTGCTCGGCGGGGCGCTCGGCAACCTCACCGACCGGCTGTTCCGCGCGCCCGGGGTCTTCCGCGGCCACGTGGTGGACTTCGTCTCCGTCCAGTACTTCGCGGTCTTCAACCTCGCGGACTCGGCGATCGTCTGCGGCGGAATCCTGGTGGTCCTGCTCTCCTTCCGGGGCAGCAACCCGGACGGGACCGTCCACCAGGAGGTCGAGAAGGCCGGGAAGCCGGAGCAGGGCGAGAAGTAGCGCCGGACCGCCGGCGGGCGGGGGAGGGCCGCGGTTCCGGCATACTCGTACGGGTGAGTACCGCAGCGCAGATCCGCAGCCTCCCCGTTCCCGACGGCCTGGAGGGCGAGCGCCTCGACGCCGCCCTGGCCCGGATGTTCGGCTTCTCCCGGACCAAGGCCGCCGAGCTGGCCGCCGACGGCAAGGTGATGATCGACGGCGCCGTGGCCGGCAAGTCGGACCGGGTGACCGCCGGCTCCTGGCTGGAGGTCGAGATCCCCGCCCCGGCCGCGCCGGTGCGGATCGTCGCCGAGCCCGTCGAGGGCATGCGCATCGTGCACGACGACGAGGACATCGTCCTGATCGACAAGCCGGTCGGCGTCGCCGCGCACCCCAGCCCGGGCTGGACCGGCCCCACCGTGATCGGCGGACTGGCCGCGGCCGGGTACCGGATCTCCACCTCGGGCGCCGCAGAGCGCCAGGGCATCGTGCACCGCCTGGACGTCGGCACCTCCGGGCTGATGGTCGTCGCCAAGTCCGAGCGCGCGTACACCGACCTCAAGCGGCAGTTCCACGACCGGATCACCGAGAAGCGCTACCACACGCTGGTGCAGGGCCACCCGGACCCGATGAGCGGGACGGTGGACGCGCCGATCGGGCGGCACCCCAGCTCGGACTGGAAGTGGGCCGTCACCCGCGACGGCAAGGCGTCGATCACCCACTACGACCTGATCGAGGCGTACCGGGCCGCGTCGCTGCTGGCGATCAAGCTGGAGACCGGGCGCACCCACCAGATCCGCGTCCACATGTCCGCGCTGCGGCACCCCTGCGTGGGCGACCTCACGTACGGCGCCGACCCCACGCTGGCCAAGCGGCTCGGGCTGACCCGGCAGTGGCTGCACGCGGTGTCGCTCGGCTTCGAGCACCCGGCGGACGGGCAGTGGGTCGAGTTCTCCAGCGAGTACCCGGAGGACCTCAAGAAGGCGCTGGACATCATCGCGGCGGAGAGCTGAGATGACGGCCGCCGAGGTGCCGGCCGTCACCGTCCGGGTCGTCGACGGGGAGGCGGACCTGGAGCTGGCGCGGGCCGTCCGGCGCGAGGTCTTCGTCGTCGAGCAGAACGTGCCCGAGGAGCTGGAGTACGACGAGTACGACGCGACCTCGGTGCACCTGCTGGCCGTCGGGGCCGACGGGGCCGCGCTGGGGACGGCGCGGCTGATCTTCGGCGAGCAGGCGCGCGGGCTCACCGGGGGTGTCGAGGGGCGCGTGCTGCTCGGGCGGCTCGCGGTCGTCGCGGCCGCCCGGGGGACGGGGCTGGGCGCGGAGCTCGTCCGGGCCGTCGAGGCCGCGGGGGCCGAGCGCGGGGGCGTGGAGGTCGAGCTGCACGCGCAGGTGCAGGCGCTCGGGTTCTACGAGCGGCTGGGGTACGTGGCCGAGGGGCCGGTGTACGACGACGCCGGGATACCGCACCGGACGATGACACGGGTGCTGTAGGACCCGTTCTGATCGCGCGGTTCCCCGCGCCCCTGTCCGGGGCGCGGGGAACTCCGCTTTTCGGGGCTTCGCCGGCGGGGCCGGGCGCCGGTCAGGTGTCGGTGGTGCGGAGGCGGGGGAGCGCGTGGGGGTGCTCGTCGCGCAGGTGGGCGATGAGCTGCTCGCGGATGTCGAAGCGGAGCCGGGCGGCGTCGTCGGGGGTGCGGGCGGTCATGGTGGCGCGGACGACGATGGTGCTGGGCGTGGTGTCGGTGACGTCGAGGGCCCACTCGCCGCCGTCCCAGAGCGGGTGCCGGTCGAGGCGGGCGCGCAGGGTGGTGCGCAGCTCGTCCACCCGGGTGGTGTGGTCGAGGTGGAGCAGGACGGCGGCGAGCAGGCCGGGGTCGCGGCGGGTCCAGTTCTCGAAGGGCTTGTTGACGAAGTACGAGACCGGGACGATCAGCCGGCGGTAGTCCCAGAGCCGGACCACCAGGTAGCTGAGGGTGATCTCCTCGACGGTGCCCTGCTGGCCGTCCACGACCACGGTGTCGCCGATCCGGACGGTGTCGCCGAAGGCGATCTGGAGGCCGGCGAAGAAGTTGCCCAGGGTGCTCTGGGCGGCGATGCCGGCCACGATGCCGATGATGCCCGCCGAGGCGAGCAGGCTGGCGCCGATGGTGCGCATGGCGGAGAAGGTCAGCAGCATCACGGCCACCGTGACCACGACGATCAGCGCGTCGGCCGCCCGGCGCAGCATGCTGATCTGGGTGCGCACCCGCTGGACCCGGGCCGGGTCGTCGACGCGGCTCTCGTACCGGCTGAGCAGGGCCTCCAGGACGGCGGCCACCACGCGGACGGTGAGCCAGCCCAGCGAGGCGAGCAGGAGCAGCAGGAGCAGGTGCTGGGCGCCGTCGTCGTGCTTCAGGTGGAAGATCCGCTGGAGCGGCTTGGCGGCGAGCAGCAGGGCCGACACGACGGCGAGCTGGAGCGGGATCCGGCAGCGGCGCAGGAGCGGCCAGACCGGTGCCGACGGCTGGCGGGCGGCGATCCGCTGGAGGGCCTGGTCGACGATCCAGCCGATCGCCAGGGTGGCGGCGACGGTGGCGAGCAGCGAGAGCAGCGGCCGGAGCATGCGCCGTACGATACCCGGGCACAGTGGGGCGAAGCGGACGTAGCGGCGCGGGGCTCGGGTGACACCCCGGGCGGTGCTTCCAGGGGGTGCCTTTATCGGACGCCTACCCGGACGGCGGATACGATCAGCGGCCATGGAGTTCGGTGGGGCATGGCGTCGCTGGCGCGCCCGGGGAACAACGGTCAGACACAGGCTGCTGGCCGGGGCGGTGGCCCTGGCGGCCGTGGCCGCGGCCGGCACCGCGACGGTGGCGTCCGGCGGTGAGCAGGCGGTCCGTCAGGAGGACCGTTTCCTCAGCATGCCGGAGACGCCCGGCAGCGCCCAGCAGGTCCAGCTGGACACCTCCTTCTTCACCACCGGCGGCGGTCCGCGCCCGGCGGTGCTGCTCGCCCACGGCTTCGGCGGCTCCAAGGAGGGCGAGCGGCAGCGCGCCGAGCAGCTGGCCCGGCAGGGGTACGCGGTGCTGACCTGGTCGGCGCGCGGCTTCGGGCACTCGGGCGGGAAGATCGGCCTGAACGCGCCCGACCGTGAGGTCGAGGACGTCAAGCACCTGGTGGACTGGCTGGCCCAGCGGCCCGAGGTGCAGCTGGACGGGCCCGGCGACCCGAAGGTCGGCATCACCGGCGCCTCGTACGGCGGGGCGGTCTCGCTGCTGGCCTCCGCGTACGACCACCGGATCGACGCGGTGGCCACCCAGATCACCTGGTGGAACCTGGCCGACGCGCTGTTCCCGCAGGGCGTGCAGGGCTCGGGCGCGGCGGACGGCGTGTTCAAGAAGCTGTGGGCCGGGATCTTCTTCACCACCGGCTCGGCCGGGGACCTCGGGCCCTCCGGGGAGGCGCCGCGGGAGAGCGGCGGCCCCGGGCCGAAGGCGGACGGGCCGGTCGGCTGCGGGCGGTTCCTGGAGTCGCTCTGCCAGATGTACGACCGGGTCGCCACCGCCGGGCACGCCGACCCGGAGGCCGTCGCGCTGCTGGACCGCTCCAGCCCGTCCTCGGTGGCGGCGCAGCTCAAGGCGCCGACGCTGGTGGTGCAGGGGCAGCAGGACTCGCTGTTCCCGCTGGACCAGGGCGACCGGATCGCCAAGGCGGTGGCCGCCAACGGCGCCCCGGTGGCGGTCGACTGGTTCGCCGGCGGCCACGACGGCGGGACGGACACCAGCGCCCGGGTCGACGACCGGGTCACCGCCTGGTTCGACCACTACTTGAAGGGCCGCGGCAACGACACCGGCGCCGACTTCCGGGTCACCCGCACCGGCGGGGTCGACTCGACCGGCTTCCAGGCCGTGCTGCGCGGGGCCACCGCCGACCGGTACCCGGGCCTGGGCGGGACCGGCTCGCGGACCGTCGAACTGGCCGGCGGCGAGCAGACCCTCGCCAACCCGCCCGGCGGCGCGCCGCCCGGCATCTCGACACTGCCCGGCGTCGGCGCGCTCAGCCAGGCCGCCTCGCTGGGCGCCGGGCTCTCCCTGGACTTCCCCGGGCAGAACGCCGCCTTCGACTCTGCGCCGCTGGACTCGCCGCTGCACCTGACCGGGCAGCCGACCGTCCCGGTGCGGGTGACGGCCGACCGGCCGGACGCGGTGCTGTTCGCGAAGCTGTACGACGTCGGCCCGGACGGCAAGGCGGTGCTGCCGCAGCAGCTGGCCGCCCCGCTGCGGGTCACCGGCGCGGACGCCGGGCAGACCGTCACGGTGGCGCTGCCGACCGTGGACCACACCTTCCCGGCCGGGCACCGGGTGCGGCTGGTGCTGGCGAGCACCGACCTCGCGTACGCCTCGCCGGTCGAGCCGGCCACCTACCGGGTGGCGCCGGCCGGGGCGCTCACCGTGCCCACCGTCGAGGAGCTGGTCACCGAGGCGGCGCCGCTGCCCGCGCGGACCTGGCTGCTGCCGGTGATCGCCGTCCTGGCGGCCGCGGCCCTGCTGCTGGCACCGCGGCTGCGGCGCCGGCGGGCCGCCGCCGGGCCCGGCTTCGACCCGGAGCTGGCCGCCGTGCCGCTGCTGATCAGCGGGCTGAGCAAGCGCTACAAGGGCGCCCAGGACCGCTACGCCGTACGGGAGCTGGGCTTCCGGGTGGAGCGGGGGCAGGTGCTCGGACTGCTCGGGCCGAACGGCGCGGGCAAGACCACCACGCTGCGGATGCTGATGGGACTGATCCGGCCGGACGCCGGGGAGATCAGGATCTTCGGGCACCTGGTGCGGCCCGGCGCGCCGGTGCTGTCGCGGGTCGGGGCGTTCGTGGAGGGCGCGGGCTTCCTGCCGCACCTCACCGGGCGGGCCAACCTGCGGCTGTACTGGCAGGCGACCGGACGGCCGGAGGCCGACGCGCGCTTCGACGAGGCGCTGGCCATCGCCGGGCTCGGCGAGGCGCTGGACCGCGCGGTGCGGACGTACTCGCAGGGCATGCGGCAGCGGCTGGCGATCGCGCAGGCGATGCTCGGGATGCCGGACCTGCTGATCCTGGACGAGCCCACCAACGGGCTGGACCCGCCGCAGATCCGGGAGATGCGCGAGGTGATGATCCGGTACGCCGCCGGCGGGCGGACCGTGATCGTGTCGAGCCACCTGCTGTCCGAGGTCGAGCAGAGCTGCACGGACCTGGTGGTGATGGACCGCGGGCGGCTGGTCACGGCCGGCCCGGTCGCGGACATCGTGGGCGCCGGCGAGCTGCTGATGATCGGCATCGCCGAGCCGTACGACCCGGCCTCGGTGGCCGACAAGGTGGCCGCGCTGGCCGGGGTCGGCTCGGCGGAGGCCGTCGAGGGCGGACTGCTGGTGCGGCTGGACGGACTGGCGGCCAGCGAGCTGCTGGCCGAACTGGTGCGGCTGGAGGTGCCGGTGGAGAGCGCCGGGCCGCAGCGGCGGCTGGAGGACGCGTTCCTGTCGTTGATCGGAGGTGGAGCGTGAGTGCCGTGACGAAGGACCACACGGAGCCGGAGGACCGTGCCGGGTCGATGGACCACGCCGAGGGGTACCGGGCGGGCCGGACGCTGCCGCTGCGGGTGGAGGCGGTGCGGCAGCTGCGCCGGCGCCGCACGATGGTGATCGGCGGGGTGCTGGCCGCCATGCCGTTCGTCATCCTGGCCGCGTTCCAGCTCGGCGGCACCCCGGGCCGGCCGGACCGGACCACCTTCATCGAGCTGGCCACCGCCTCGGGGGCCAACTTCGCCGTCACCATGCTGTTCGTCGGCACCGGCTTCATGCTGGTCATCCCGGTCGCGCTGTTCTGCGGGGACACCGTCGCCTCCGAGGCCAGCTGGTCCTCGCTGCGCTACCTGCTGGCCGCGCCGGTGCCCCGGGCCCGGCTGCTGGCCCGCAAGTTCGCCGTCGGGCTGGGGTTCTCGGCGGTGGCGGTGGTGATGCTGCCCGCGATCGGGCTGGTCGTCGGCACCGCGGCGTACGGCTGGGGGGACCTCAAGCTGCCCGCCGGGGTCAGCCTGCCGGCCGGGCAGGCGCTGCCCAGGATCGCCATCGCGGTGGCCTTCGTGTTCCTCAGCGAGATCGTGATCGCGGCGCTGGCGTTCTGGCTCTCCACGGCGACGGACGCGCCGCTGGGCGCCGTCGGCGGCGCGGTGTTCGCCTCGATCATCACCGGGGTGCTGGACGCCGTCACCGCGCTCGGCGACCTGCGGGAGTGGCTGCCGGCGCACTGGCAGTACTCCTGGGCGGACGCCCTGCAGCCGCAGCTGGAGTGGGGCGGCATGGTGCAGGGCGTCTCGCTGTCGCTCTCGTACGCGGTGGTGCTGCTGGCGCTGGCGTTCCGGGGGTTCGCGCGCAAGGACGTGGTGTCGTAGCCGGGCGTGGGGCTGGGGCCGGAGGCGGGGCGGACGTGGGGCCGGAGGTGGGGGCGGACGTGGGGCCGGAGGCGGGGGCGCGGGGTTCGGCGGGGGATGCGGGATCATGGGTGGGTAGCTGACCTCCCTGGTGAAGGACCCGAACCGTGGCCCAGATCGTCCTCTTCCACTCCGCCTACGGGCTGCGCCCCGCCGTGCACGCCGCCGCCGAGCGGCTGCGCGCCGCCGGGCACACCGTGCACACGCCGGACCTGTTCGACGGGCGGACCTTCGAGTCCGTCGAGGAGGCGCAGGAGTTCCAGGAGGAGCTCGGCGGCCGCGACGAGCTGCTGCGCCGGGCGGTGACGGCGGCCGCGCCGGTGTCCGACGGCGGGCTGGTGTACGCCGGCTTCTCGCTCGGCGGCGCGGTGGCGCAGAACCTGGCGCTGGCCGACGACAAGGCGCGCGGGCTGCTGCTCCTGCACGGCACCTCGGACCTGCGGGAGGACGCGGTCACCGAGATCCCGGTGCAGCTGCACATCGCGGAGCCGGACCCGTTCGAGCCGGAGGACTGGCTGAACGCCTGGTACCTGCGGATGCGCCGGGCCGGGGCGGAGGTGGAGGTGCACCGCTACCGGGGCGCCGGGCACCTGTTCACCGACCCGTCGCTGCCGGACTACGACGAGGACGCGGCCGAGCGGGCCTGGGCGGCGTCGCTGGACTTCCTCGCGGAGCTGGACGGCTGACGGCCGACGGAGGGGCGGAGCACGGAACCGCCCGCCCGGACGGGGATCCGGGCGGGCGGGGCGGAGGCGGGCGGGGTCAGGCCGGCGTGGGCTTGATCATGGCGAAGGGGGCGCCCTGCGGGTCGGCGACGACGGTCATCCGGCCGGCCATCATGTCGAAGGGCGGGGCGAGGACGGTGCCGTTGCGCTTGACCAGGGCGTCCACGGTGGAGTCGACGTCGTCGACCGCGAAGTAGGTCAGCCAGTGGGCCGGGGTGCCGGGCGGGTCGTTGGCGAGCAGGGTGGCGCCGCCCACCGCCTTGCCGCCGACCTGTAGCACCCAGTACGAGTCCACGCCCGGCATCGGCTCGATCTCGATGCCGAACGCCTCGCCGTAGAAGCCGGTGGCGGCCGGGATGTCGCTGGTGTGCAGTTCGTTCCAGGTCAGCGCGCCGGGTTCGTTGACGACCTGGGCGCCGAAGAACTCGCCCGGCTGCCAGACGCCGAAGACCGCGCCCTGCGGGTCGGCGGCGATCAGCATCCGGCCCAGGTCGCCGACGTCCATGACCGGGACGAGCAGGGTGCCGCCGGCGGCGACGATCGCGTCCTGGGTGGCCTGGGCGTCGGTGCTGGCCAGGTAGCTGGTCCAGACGGTGGGCGGTTCCGGCATCCCCTCGGGGGCCGACGCCGGGCCGATGCCGGCCGCGGCCTTGCCGTCGAGCGTGCAGACGGCGTAGCCGCCGAACTCGGCCGGGCCGGCCTGCCCCTGCCAGCCGAGGAGGTCGCGGTAGAAGTCCAGTGCGGCCTGCTGGTCCTTGGCCATCAGGTCGACCCAACACGGGGTGCCGGTCGCGTACGGGGTGGTGACTTCGGGCATGATCGCCCTTTCTGGTGAGGGGTCCCTGCCGGTCACCATCTCCTCGTGCACCGTGGTTCGCCACTCGAGACACCGCCCCGGCCGCCGGCTCGGCCGAGGCCCCGGGCGAGGGCGGGGGTGAGGGCCCGGCCGGCGGCCCGGGCGGGGTCGACCCCGATGGCCGTACCGGTGCGCCCGTTCGAGCGGCGGTCGGGTCGACACCGTGTGCGGCGGCACCGGCCGATGGTTCGAGCACTGACGCTTCTGTGTGGCACCACCAGCCCCTGTGCCGGCGCGTCGGGCGCCGGCCGCTCGCCACCGGAGGCAACCCCTTGAGAAAGAGCCACTGGACCAGTCGACGGTTCACCGCCGCTGTCGTCGGCGCGACCGCGACGGCGGTCGTCCTCTCCCCGGCCGGGGCCGGAGAGGCCTTCGCGGCCCGGGCCTGCTTCGAGCGGTCCGTCGAGCCGTACACCTCGGTGGTCGACAGCCACCTGCACTTCCGGCCCTTCGGCGGACCGGCGATCCCCTTCGAGGAGATGACCGACTACCTGCGCAAGAGCGGGGTCCGCTACGCGAACATGTTCGGCATCGGGCAGGTGCTGCCCGCCGACTCCGACTGCGTGTACTACCTCGACTGTCCCGGCACGCCCGTACGGCCGAGGATGCGCAACGATTTCGCCAACGCCGAGAGCCTGCGCGAGTTCCGGCCGACCGACCCGGACCTCACGCTCTCCATGACGTTCATGGACCTGCACCACCCCGAGACCGTCCCGCCCGGGATCGAGCTGCTGGACCGCGAGTACCCGGGGATGTTCCGCTGGGCCGGCGAGGTCAACGTCGTCAAGCAGGCGCTGTTCCCGAACCTCGCCGAGCCGGCCACCAGCGAGGACATCCCGAACTGGGCGCCGTTCATGAAGGTGTTCCGCGAGCGGGGGCTCCCCGTCACCTTCCACTCCGACCTCGGCAACGACGTCGAGCCGACGAAGTACCTGCACCTGATGGAGGAGATCCTCGCGCAGTACCCCGACAACAAGATCGTCTGGGCGCACATGGGCCTCTCGAAGGAGCTCTCCCACATGGACCCGGACGAGCACATCCGCATCCTGGAGCGGCTGCTCGACCAGCACCCCAACCTGACCGTGGACCTGAGCTGGCGGGTGCTGGAGGACCAGTACTTCAGCCTGCCCGGCGTACGGCAGAAGTACGCGTCCTTCCTCGACCGCCACCCGACCCGGGCGATCACGGGGACGGACTTCGTGGCGGCGCGGAACAAGGACTACGCGGTGTACGAGCAGGAGTTGGAAGTCACCAGCCGGATCAACCGCGCGCTCGGGGACGAGGCCTTCCGGGACATCGCGCTCGGCCAGAACTACTTCCGGCTGCTGGGCCTGAAGGCCAAGGCGCCCAAGGTCTGCCCGTCCGGCGCCAAGCCGGTCGGCAAGGACGCGACGTACCCGAGCCCGCCCGGGCAGCCCGCCGGCGTGGCCGACGAGGACTGAGCAACTCGCGGACGGCGGTCGGCCGTTGGCGTGGCCCCTCGCGCCGGTGGGCGCGAGGGGCCACGGCATGTCCGGCGGGGGTGGTCGGAGAGCGGACGGTGGCTTGAAAGCGACCCTTGTGGGTAGTTGATCGGACGCATAGCGTGACGGCCTGCCGCATCGCGGTTCCTGCCAGCCCGATGAGAGAGGTGGCTTCGCCATGCCCGAAAACCTCGACTACGCCGAGCCGAGACCTCAAGGCGGGCTACCTCTGTTCTTGGCCAGCGCCCCGGCGTTCACGCCGGACGTGAAGGCCGTCCCTGGCTCGGAGGAGCGGAGCGCCGGAGTTCTCTGCGCCTCCGGGGCGAGGGTTAGGCGGTCGGGCGTTGCCGACTCTCGATGTAGTGGCGTACGACGGTGGGCGGCGCACCACCGCATGAGCCCGCGTAGTAGGAACCGGACCAGAAGCGGCCGCCCCACAGGTAGCGGCGGACGTGGCTGTCGTACTCCTGTCGGAGCCTTCGGGAACTGACGCCTTTTAGGCTGCTGACCAGTGTGGAGAGCTGGATCTCGGGCGGGTAGCGCAACAGCGGATGCACATGATCCTGTTCGTATCGAACTGCTTCGACTCGGCCTCGAAGTCCGCGCATACGTCCCGCATGATTTCTTCGTAGCGGGTCGGCGTGGCGTCCGGAAGGCCCTGCGCCGGCACTTCGTGACGAACCCAAGTGGACGTGCAGGCTGTGGACGACATGGCGGCCGGTGCGCACATCGGGGTTCGGATTCCAGCGCGATGACATGAGCCAAAGCGCTACGGTGGGCATCGTGCAGCTTCGGTATGCCTTCCGCGTGTACCCGAGTGCCGGTCAGCGTGCTTCGCTGGCAAGGTCGTTCGGGTGTGCGCGGGTGGTCTTCAATGACGCGCTCCGCGTCCGTGAGGACGCCCGCGCCGCCGGGCTGCCGTTCGTCACGTCGGCCGAGCTGTCCAAGCGGCTGACGGCCTCGAAGAAGCCCCCCGGGCGTGCCTGGCTCGGCGAGGTGTCCTCGGTGATCCTGCAGCAGTCCTTGCGGGACCTGGACACCGCGTACCGGAACTTCTTCGACGGCATCAGGGGCAAACGGCCGAAGGCCGGACCGCCCCGCTTCAAGTCCCGTAGGGACAGCCGGCAGGCGATCCGCTTCACCGCCAACGCCGGATGGAGGATCACCGACGGCGGGAAACTGCGTCTGCCGAAGATCGGTGATGTGCGGGTGAAGTGGTCGCGGGCGCTGCCGTCGGTGCCGTCCACGGTGACCGTGGTCCAGGACGCCGCCGGGCGGTACTTCGCCTCCTTCGTGGTCGAGACCGACCCGGCCGCCGACCGTGAGCGAATGCCCGCGGCCGACGCCACGGTCGGCATCGACCTCGGACTGGCCCACTTCGCCGTGCTCTCGGACGGCACGAAGATCGACAGCCCGAAGTTCCTGCGCCGCGCCGAGAAGAAGCTCAAGAAGGCGCAGCGGGTGCTCAGTCGCAAGGTGAAGGGGTCGAAGAACCGGGACAAGGCCCGGGTCGGGGTCGCCCGTGCGCACGCGCGGGTGGCCGATGCGCGGCGCGAGTTCCACCACCGGCTCTCCACCAGGTTGATCCGCGAGAACCAAGCGGTCGCCGTGGAGGACCTGGCGGTGAAGGGACTCGCCCGCACGCGCCTGGCCAAGTCCGTGCACGACGCCGGGTGGTCGGCGTTCGTGACCATGTTGGAGTACAAGGCCGTGCGGTACGGGCGTGCCTTCCACCGGACAGGCCGCTTCGAGCCGACCTCACAGGTGTGCTCGGACTGCGGCGTCAAGGACGGCCCCAAACCCCTCGGTGTCCGGGAGTGGACGTGCGGGGCGTGCGGGGCCGTCCTGGACCGGGACGTCAACGCGGCGGTCAACGTCGCCAAGGCCGCCGGACTGGCGGTATCGGCCTGTGGAGCGCAGGTAAGACCGGAACGCGTTCCGGCGCAGCGCGGTGAAGCAGGAACCCACCCGAAGCCGTACCGGGCAACGGTGCGACAGACGGGAATCACTCGCCTCTAGGCGGGTGAGGATGTCAACAGCGGTACATGGGCTGGTACGGGTACGACAACCCGAAGTTCCCGATCGTCACCCCGTAGCCACACCGTCCGGCCCTTCCGGTCCGACCCGTCGTGGGGGCGGGGCGCGGGAACGGAGGGGGTGCGGCCCCTCGCGCCGGTTCGGGCGCGAGGGGCCTCGCTGTGCGGGAGGTCGGGTGGGCCTCCTGTGTCGGGGGGAAGAGGCCGGAGCGGCCCCTCGGGCGGCCCGTTCGGCGTACGGTCGACGTATGGACGTACGTGCGCGACTGCTCTCGGTCAACGTCGGCAGGCCCCGGCCTAACCCGTGGAAGGAAGACCTCGGTCTCACCGGCATCGACAAGCGCCCCGTGGACGGCCCGGTCGCGGTGGCCGCGCCGGGCCCCAAGGGGACGGGCGCCGTCGCCCTGGCCGGGGACCGGGTCTACGACGTGAAGAACCACGGCGGCGACGACCAGGCGGTGTACGCCTACGCCCGGGAGGACCTGGACGGCTGGCAGACGGAGCTCGGCCGGGACCTGGCCAACGGCTCCTTCGGTGAGAACCTGACCACCACCGGCCTGGACGTGAGCGGCGCTCTGATCGGGGAGCGCTGGCGGATCGGCCCGGACGTCGTCCTGGAGGTGTCCTGCTCGCGCATCCCCTGCGGGACCTTCCAGGGCTGGCTGGCGAGGAAGGGCTGGATCCGGCGCTTCACCGAGGCGGCCCTGCCCGGCGCCTACCTGCGGGTGGTCGAACCGGGCGAGCTGCGCGCGGGGGACGCGGTGGAGGTGGTGCACCGCCCGGACCACGACGTCACGGTGGCCCGGTCGTTCCGCGCGGTGACGACCGAACCGGAGCTGCTGCCGGGCCTGTTGGCGGCGGAGGCACTCCCGGAGGAGATCAAGGAACTGGTGCGCCGGAGGGTCCGGGTGTAGGGCCGTTTCCTCGAACTCGCACGAGCGGGAGGTCTACCGCGCCCTGGAGGACACTCGCCCTCCGCATCGGTCACATCACCGACCCGCCGACCATCCGGATCACCGCAGCGTCCAACTCCGCCTCCCCGACCTCCTCGACGTCGACATCGGACAAACCCGCCGGCCACAGACCTGAACCAGCGACGTGCGAGAACATGGAGCCAGTCGATGAGTGACGAAGGCCGGCACGATCCACCCGCCGCTGAAAGGATCTCGACGCGGAACGGCGTGCCAGGAGAGACTGGGACACCTGGTCTTGAAGGAGTTGTGATGCAGGTAGCCGTGGTCACCTTCGACGGTTTCAACGAACTCGACAGCTTCATCGCCTCCGCGTTGATCAACCGGTGCCGCAAGGACGGGCTGGAGGCCTTCATCACAACGCCGACGCCGGTGGTCACGTCCATGAACGGCGTCAAGGTGACCGGGCAGCGCCCGATGGAGTTCGTGACCGAGGCCGACGTCGTGCTGATCGGCAGCGGAGTGAAAACACAAGACGTGGTCGCGAACGACCAGCTGATCTCCAGGCTGCGGCTCGACCCGTCGCGACAGCTGATCGGCTCGCAGTGCTCGGGCGCGCTGGTGCTCGCCCGGCTCGGGCTCCTGAAGGACATGCCCGCTTGCACGGACATCAAGAGCCGCCCTTTCGTCGAAGCCTGCGACGTCACCGTGCTGGACGCACCGTTTCACGCCGAGGGGAACATCGCCACGGCGGGCGGCTGCTTGGCATCCCAGTACCTCGCCACCTGGGTCATCACCCGAGTGCTCGGGGAAGACGCCGCGCGCGACGTCATCGGCTACGTCGCCCCGGTCGGTGAGAACCAAGAGACTGTCGAACGCGCCATCCGCGCCGTCCACTCGGGCGAGGCCGCACTGAGCTGAGCCGAGCTGACGCTGCGTCAGTCGGCGGCGGTCAGGTGCTGGGCGGCATCCGCCCGAACTGGATCAGTGACCTGTGAAGTACGGGGCTGGCGTGGGCGTGCGTGGGCAGCTGGGCTGACACCGGGGGGATCGATGGAGAACGCGCCGGACCACGGCCGGACCGTGCGGAACGGTTCGCTGGCGATGATCGGCCTGGGGGTCCTGCTGTTCGTCCTCAGCCTGGTCTACCTGATACCGCACGACATGGGGGTGACGTCGGATCTGCGCAGTCGCGGCGTCCACGTCCCCGCGGTCGTCACCGAGTGCGTGGAGGTGAGCGGGCCGCGGGACAACCCGGCGGGCAACTCCGAGTGCCGGGTGCGGTTCACGACGGCCGAGGGTGCGTCGGTCGAGACCCGACTCGCCTACGTCACCGGCACCGTCAAGGCCCGTGACACCGTGACGGTGGTGTACGACCCCCGGCACACCGACGTCGCCGCCCTCGCTTCGAGCATCGGCTTCTGGGACTCGCTGGTCCGGAACGCGCTCGACGTGGTCGCGCTGGTCGCGTCGGTGGTCATGGTCCTGGTGGGCCTCGCGGTCCACCTCGCGTACCGCTGGCTCACCCGGGCGCGCAGCCGGCCCGGGGCGATGTGACGCCCCTGCGCCCGCGCCCGGGACTGGCGGCGAGGGGCGCGGAGCGCAGGAAGTCGGGCGGGCCGACTTCCTGCGCTGGAGCGGGTCAGGCGTGGTGGTCGAACTCGCCGGCCTGGGTGGCTCGGAGGAAGGCGGCGAAGGTGGTGGGGGTGGTGTGGAGAGTGAGGTGGCCCTCGTCGGACTCGCGGAGTTCGACCGAGCCGTTGGCCGTGCGGACCTCGACGCAGTACTCGGCATTGCCGCTGAAAGAGGACTTCTGCCAGTCGCAGTTGGGCATGTCGGCCTCCTGGGTTGGGCTGCTGATGGTACGCCCCGCGCCTGGGGAGGGCGAGGGGGCGTCACGCCGCTCGGGGGTCAGCGGCCGATGCGGGCGAAGGTGAAGGCGGTGGAGCCTTCGAGGACGGGGATGACCTCGATCCTGCTCTGCCGACCGGGTTCGAGGACGGTCCACGAGGAGCCCTGGGGGGACTTGATCCGGTAGGTGTCCGGGACGCCGTCGACCGGGATCAGCTCCCACTCCGGGGCGTCGCCCTGGTCGAGGAGGAGGGAGACCAGCGGGCCGGCGGGCTGGAGGTCCTCCACGGCGGTCGGGGCGCCCTTGGCGTAGAGCCGGTAGTGGTTGTTGGGATAGGCCTCGACGAGCCAGACGGCCTCCTGGTCGTCGGTGTTGGCGAAGACGGCTTTGGGGGAGAGGTCCAGGGCTTCGTGACGGGCGCGGCCGATCCGGGCGTCGCCGCTCTGGATGGTGTAGAGACCGGACTCCAGCTGGGCCATGGCTGTCATTCCTTCGCGATGCGGGCGAGGTGCAGGACAGTTGTACGTGCTCGGAGGAAGACGAGGGAGGGGCCTCGGCGTGCCGTCACCTGAACGAGCTACGCCCCCTCGCCGGGGCAGGCGAGGGGGCGTGGATGGTGTGGAGTGTCAGGCGTGGTGGTCGAATTCGCCGGCCTTGACGCCGAGGAGGAGGGCGGCGAGGGCAGTGGGGGTGCTGCGGATGGTGAGGTGGCCTTCGTCGGATTCGCGGAGTTCGACTGCCCAACCCACCGTACGGACCTCCACGCAGTTCTCGACGTTGCCGCTGAAGGAGGACTTCTGCCACTCGGTGTCGGTCATGTTGGGCCCTTTCACAGGTTTCGCGCGATCTTGCGAATCAAGTCGCGGGAGTCATCCTCGCTCAGTGCCGATGCTTCGGTGCGTTCGAAGATGGCCCGGTAGCTGGCCAGCTCGCTGACGGCATCGAGGTATTCGGGACCGTGGGAGGACTCCCGTTCAACGGTGTCGAGCTCAGGGACCGCACCGAACGAGTACGTGAGGTTCTCGGCGGGCCCGGGAAAGGTCTCGATGTCGAACGGCACCACGCGAATGGTCATCCAAGGCAACTCGGAGTCTTCGAGCAAGGAGGAAAGCTGTTCCTTGAGGACCGCCGTGCCGCCGAACCGCGTCCACAGTACTGATTCGTAGATGAAGAAGGTCAGGGGCTTCGGACTGCGACGCAGTTCGGCCTTGCGCTGCATCCTGAACGCGGTGCGGGCCTCCAGCTCGTGCTGAGGCAGCGGAGGAAAGACGCGTCCAAAGACAGCTGAGGCGTAGTTGAAGGTCTGGCAAGGGCCGGGCATGTGGGTGAGAAGCCACAGCATGAGTTCACGGGAGGTCTTCTCAAACTCTGCGTTCTCAAGGACGCCGTCCGGGACAGCGCCTCGATGCTTCTCCCACCAGCCCTTGGAGCGGTCCCGAACCATGGCTTCCAGAGCCTCGATCAAGGGCGGGTTTATGCACTTGCAGGCTGCCGCGAAGGACCGGAGTCGGTCCACGTTTACGCTGGTCTTTCCGTTCTCCATCTGTGTCACTTGGGCAGCGCTCACGCCAAGTGCACGAGCGAGCTGGCTGCCACCGAGGCCGGATTGCTCGCGCATCTTCCGTAGCTCGGCGCCCAGGCGGCGCTGACGAAGGGTTGGGTTCTGGCGACCAGGCATGGTGACAGTCTGCCTCGCCAGCACGTGATGGGGCCATCTGTCCCTCGGGAGAGGGAACTTCGGCAGAACAACCTAAAATTAAGTAGTTCCTGCGTTATGGTCGGTCTCACATCGATCCGACGGATCGTCAGTAACGCCTGCTAGCAAGCACCGCAGAGCAGCCATGTCCTTCTCCATCGGCCTGGCTCACGGCGACACATGTTCCGCCGGTTCCCCCTCACTCACGCCTCGGGAGAACTCCCATGCGTCACATCAACACCCCCACCATCGCGGTCGCGCGGCAGACGCTCCGCAACACCATGACCCGCGTCGGCTGGCCCGCCTCCCCGATCTTCGACGCGCAGCTCGCGCTCTGCGAGCTCCTCGTCAACGCCTGGCGGCACACCGAGACCCCCGCGCCGCTGGTCGAGATCATCTCCGAGGGGGACGTCCTCCGGGTCTCCGTCACGGACGAGAGCCCCGTCCTGCCCTCCGCCCCGCCGCTGTCCCTGCTCGCCGAGTCCGGCCGGGGCCTCCAGCTCGTCGCCGCCCTCACCCACGGCTGGGGCGTCGACCCCCACGAGCGTGCCAAATCCGTCTGGTTCGAGCTGCGGAAGGGCGCCGTCTGATGATCTACCGTCCCGGCCGTCACCCGATGCTGCCGACCGACCCCCGGATCCGCTACTACACCGAGGACCACATCAGCGCCCTCCTGGACGAAGTCGTGGAGCGGGGGCGCGAGTTCGGCCTCATCTTCCCCTCGATCGGCACCGACCGGACCATGGACGGCCGCGTCCTCGTCCGCTTCAACACGGCGCCGGCCTCAACTCTCCTGAACCTCCTCACCCTGCTCCTCGACGCCGAGCGCAGGACCTCGTGCGATACCTGATCGGGACGGCCTTCGCCGTCCTCCTCGCCCTCGCGACCGCCATCGTCGCCCTGGGCGTCGTCACCACCCTCCGCGCGGCCCCGCCGCCCGACCAGGACGCCTGACCCCGCCAGCCCCCGCCGCCCACGCGCCGGGGGCTGCGGCACGATGGACCCCATGCACAGCGACCACTACGCGCCGCCGACCACCCTCCTCGGCCTCCTCCAGCGCGGCCGGGGCCAGGGCGCGCGAATAGCCGCCGAGGATCCGGCGGCGGTCGCCGAACTCGTCCACGGCTGCATCCGCTGGGACTGGCGCTGGGACTCGCAGGTGGACGACCGACACCTCTACCTGGCCCGGCTGATCCTGGACCTGGAGCTCCCGGTCGCCCCGGTGGTGGACCTCCTGTCCGGTGACGAGGACACCCGGGACCGGGCCACCGGCGTGCTGGAGCTGCTGGCACTCGGCGGTTCGGAGGAAGCCCGGCGGGCGCTGCCGGACCGTATCTCCGAGGGGGACGGTCCGGCCCCGCGCCACCCCGCGAAACGCGTGGACCCGTACCCGGACCGGGACAACGCGGCTCTACTCGCCCTGCTGCGCGACCCGGGAGTCGCCGACGTTGCCAAGACGACCGCTCTCCTCGCGCTGTCGCTCCGGCCGCCAGAGCCCGAGCTGATCCCGCTGGTCCCCGCCCTCGCTGCCTCCGACGGCACCCGACCGCTGCCGCTGCTGGGTAAGGCCGTCGACCGGCTGGCCGGGCAGGCCGTGCCGGCGGCCCGGGAGTGGGCGGCTTCGGAGCAGGCGTGGCTCGCCGAGATCGGCTTCGGCGTGCTGGCCGCCCACGGTGACGAGAATGACGTGCCGAGCTTGATCGCCGAACTGGAGCGGCGGTGGGTGGACCGGTCCTGGTGCGGCCCGGACGATCTCGCGCGCGGTCTCGCCCGCTTCGGGCCGGAGGCCGCCGAGGCAGTCTCGCTGCTGCGCCGTTTCTGGCTCTGGACCCCGCACTCGTACGAGCGTGCCGACTACCTGGAGGCGCTGGCGGCGATGGGGGCCGCCGGCATGGCCGAGGCGTACGTCGAGTCGCTGTGGGACTGCGAGGCGCGAGCCCGTCTGCTGGGCGTCGAGCGGGCCCCCGACCGGCCCTACGCGCTGCGGAGGATCGCCTGCCTCCGCGACGACCCGATGGAGGAGCCGGAGGTCCGCGCGGCCGCCGGGGCACGACTTGCCGGGGCGACTGAGGGCGATCCGGTCAGCCGCCCCGGGGGCTAGAGTGGACGCGTGAACGTGTGAGTGATGGCCCGGGCCCCGCGAGGCGCTCCGGGCCACATCCATTTCCAGGGGAACCCCCTGTGACCTGCACGTTCGCCGGCCAGCCAGATCAGCACCAGAGCCTCCGGAGGCCCCGCCTTGAGCGACCAGCCGTTCGCGCATCTGCACGTCCACACCGAGTACTCGATGCTGGACGGTGCCGCCCGGCTGAAGCAGATGTTCAAGGAGGTCGAGCGCCTCGGTCAGACCCATGTGGCCATGACCGACCACGGCAACATGTACGGCGCCGCCGAGTTCCACCGGCAGGCGACCGACGCGGGCATCACCCCCGTCATCGGCATCGAGGCGTACGTCGCCCCGGAGTCCCGCTCGAACACCAAGCGCATCCTGTGGGGCCAGCCGCACCAGAAGCGGGACGACGTCTCGGCGTCCGGCGCGTACACCCACAAGACCATCTGGGCCCGCAACAAGGAGGGCCTGCACAACCTCTTCAAGCTGACCTCGCGCTCGTACTCCGAGGGCTGGCTGGTGAAGTGGCCCCGGATGGACAAGGAGCTGATCGCCGAGCTGTCCGGCGGCCTGATGGCCACCACCGGCTGCCCCTCCGGCGAGGTGCAGACCCGGCTGCGCCTGGGCCAGTTCGACGAGGCGCTGAAGTCCGCCGCCGACTACCAGGACATCTTCGGCAAGGAGAACTACTTCCTGGAGCTGATGGACCACGGCCTCGACATCGAGAAGCGGGTCCGCGACGGGCTGCTGGAGATCAGCAGGAAGCTGGACATCCCGCCGGTCGTCACCAACGACTCGCACTACACCACCGAGGCCGACGCCGGGGCGCACGACCTGCTGCTCTGCGTCCAGACCGGCAAGAACCTCTCGGACCCGGACCGCTTCCGCTTCGACGGCACCGGCTACTACATCAAGTCGGCCGCCGAGATGTACGCCCTCGACTCCTCGGACGCCTGGCAGGAGGGCTGCCGCAACAGCCAACTCCTCGTCGCCTCCCGGGTCGACACCGAGGGCATGTTCAAGTTCAAGAACCTCATGCCGCGCTTCCCGATCCCGGAGGGCTTCGAGTCCGAGGCGGACTTCTTCAAGTCCCAGGTGTGGAAGGGCATGGACTGGCGCTTCCCGAACGGGTACGACGAGGAGCACAAGAAGCTCGCCGAGTACGAGATGGACACCATCATCCAGATGGGGTTCCCGGCGTACTTCCTCGTGGTCGCCGACTTCATCATGTGGGCCAAGAGCCAGGGCATCGCGGTCGGCCCGGGCCGTGGTTCGGCGGCCGGTTCGCTGGTCGCGTACGCGATGGGCATCACCGACCTCGACCCGATCCCGCACGGCCTGATCTTCGAGCGCTTCCTCAACCCCGAGCGCATCTCGATGCCCGATGTCGACATCGACTTCGACGAGCGCCGACGCGGTGACGTGATCCGCTACGTGACCGAGAAGTGGGGATCCGACAAGGTCGCCATGATCGTCACCTACGGCACCATCAAGGCGAAGGCCGCCATCAAGGACTCCTCGCGGGTCCTCGGCTACCCGTACGCGATGGGCGACCGGATCACCAAGGCGATGCCGCCGGACGTGATGGGCAAGGGAATCCCGCTCTCCGGCATCACCGACTCCTCGCACCCCCGCTACAGCGAGGCCGGCGAGATCCGCGGGCTGTACGAGAACGACCCGGACGTCCGGAAGGTCATCGACACCGCGCGCGGCATCGAGGGCCTGATCCGTCAGCCCGGCGTGCACGCCGCCGGCGTCATCATGTCCGCGGAGCCGCTGACCGACCACATCCCGGTCTGGACCCGGCACACCGACGGCGTCACCATCACGCAGTTCGACTATCCGACTTGTGAGGGCCTCGGCCTCCTCAAGATGGACTTCCTCGGCCTGCGCAACCTGACGATCATGGACGACGCCGTCAAGGCGATCGAGAAGAACAAGGGCGTCAAGATCAACCTGCTTGATCTGCCCCTGGACGACAAGCCGACCTACGAACTCCTCGCCCGCGGCGACACGCTCGGCGTCTTCCAGCTCGACGGCGGCCCCATGCGCTCGCTGCTGCGCCTGATGAAGCCCGACAACTTCGAGGACATCTCCGCCGTCCTGGCGCTGTACCGGCCCGGCCCGATGGGCGTCAACTCCCACACCAACTACGCGCTGCGCAAGAACGGCCAGCAGGAGATCACCCCGATCCACCCGGAGCTGGAGAAGCCCCTGGAGGAGGTGCTCCGGCCGACGTACGGCCTGATCGTCTACCAGGAGCAGGTGCAGAAGGCCGCGCAGATCCTGGCCGGCTACTCGCTCGGCCAGGCCGACCTGCTGCGCCGCGCCATGGGCAAGAAGAAGAAGGAGATCCTGGAGGCGGAGTTCGTCCCCTTCCAGAAGGGCTGCCGCGAGCGCGGTTACTCCGACGCGGCCATCCAGGCCGTGTGGGACGTCCTCGTCCCCTTCTCCGGCTACGCGTTCAACAAAGCGCACACCGCCGGCTACGGGCTGGTCTCGTACTGGACCGCCTACCTCAAGGCCAACTACCCGGCCGAGTACATGTCCGGGCTGCTCACCTCCGTCAAGGACGACAAGGACAAGTCCGCGGTCTACCTCAACGAGTGCCGCAAGATGGGCATCCAGGTGCTGCCGCCGGACGTCAACGAGTCGGACTCGGACTTCACCCCGCACGGTGACACCCTGGTCCGGTTCGGCCTGACCGCCATCCGCAACGTCGGCGGGCCGGTCGTCGACTCGATGATCCGGACCCGGAAGGCCAAGGGGAAGTTCGCGTCCTTCCCCGACTTCCTGGACAAGGTGGAGTCGGTGGTCTGCAACAAGCGGACCGTCGAATCGCTGATCAAGGCTGGCGCCTTCGACTCGCTCGGCCACACCCGCAAGGGCCTGAGCGCCCAGTTCGAGCCGATGATCGACAACGTCGTCGACGTGAAGCGCAAGCAGGCGGTCGGACAGTACGACCTCTTCGGCGGCGACACCGCCTCCGAGGAGCCGAGCTTCGGACTGGACGTCGTCTTCTCCGAGGAGGAGTGGGAGAAGTCCTTCCTGCTCACCCAGGAGCGGGAGATGCTCGGCCTCTACGTCTCCTCGCACCCGCTGCACGGCATCGAGCACGTGCTCGCCGACAAGGCGGACTGCGCGGTGGCCGACCTCGCGGAGCGGCCGGACGGGACGATCGTCACCATCGGCGGCATCATCTCGGGCCTCCAGCGGAAGATGACCAAGCAGGGCAACGCCTGGGCGATCGCGACCGTCGAGGACCTGGCCGGCTCCATCGACTGCATGTTCTTCCCGGCCAGCTACCAGCTGGTCTCCTCGCAGCTGGCCGAGGACGCCGTCGTCTTCGTGCGCGGCAAGCTGGACAAGCGGGAGGACGTGCCGCGGCTGATGGGGATGGAGCTGTCCGTCCCCGACCTGTCGAACGCGCACGCCGAGGCGCCGATCACCATCCTCATCCCGAGCGCGAAGGTCACCCCGCCGCTGGTGGCCCGGCTCGGCGAGGTGCTCGGGAGCCACCGGGGCACCACCGAGGTGCGGGTGCGGCTGGAGGGCCGCGACAAGACCACGGTGCTGCGGCTCGACCGGCACCGGGTGAAGTCCGACCCGGCGCTGTTCGGGGACCTGAAGCAGCTGCTCGGGCCGAGCTGCCTGGCGGGCTAGGACGGGAGCGGAAGGCCCGGGGCGTTCGCTGCGGCGGACACCCGGGCCTTTCGCGTACGGGGGAGGGGCCCGTCAGGTGCCGCCGCCGAGGCCCGGGGGGACCGCCGTGTGCAGGGCCGAGACGAAGGCGGAGATGGCCGGGTGGGAGCCGGCGCCGGCGCGGAACGCGGCGCGGGTGCGGCGGTACATCGGCAGGCGGGTGAGGACGACGCCGGGCGGGAGGCCGGCCGTGCCCAGCTGGGGGACCAGGGCGACGCCCTGGCCGGCCGCCACCAGGGCCAGCACGGTCGTGAAGTCGTCGATCTGGTGCCGGATGCGGGGCGCGAAGCCCGCCGCCTCGCAGGCGCGGACGGCCATGGTGTGGCAGAGCGTGCCGGGCGAGGACATGATCCACGGCGCGCCGCGCTGCTCGGCGACGGTGCCCGGGACGCGGGCGGCCAGGTACATGGGCTCGGTGAAGACCGGGCGGGTCACCGCGAGGCCCGGCTCCGGGTCGGTCGGGACGAGGTCGTACTCGTGCACCAGCGCCACGTCCAGCTCGCCCGCCCGCAGCGCCGCGCCGACGGCCGCCGGGTCCACCTCGGTGACCATCGGCTCCAGCCCCGGGTGCCAGCCGGCCAGCTCCGCGAGCACCGCCGGGATGATCGCCCGGGCCGCCGAGGGGTAGGTGCCGATCCGCAGCGGACCGGCCAACCCCCGCTTGGCGTGGGCGAGTTCGGCACCGGCCTGCTCCAGCAGGGCGAGCACCGCCTCGGCGTGCCGGACGAGGTTGCGCCCCGCCGGGGTGAGGGTGACCCGCCGCCCGGTGCGCTCCAGCAGCGGGACGCCCGCCTCCTTCTCCAGGACGGACAGCTGCTGGGACACCGCCGAGGGGCTGAAGGAGAGCGCCTCGGCGACGGCCGCGATGGTGCCGAGGTGGGCGAGTTCGCGCAGCAGGCGCAGGCGTCGGACGTCCAGCATCCGTCCAGGCTAGCCGAGCATCGGCTGAGCTTACGAGAAGCGTCGGAAATGTGAACTGGACCTGGGCGATCAGGGGGCCGCAGGATCGTGGGCATGGAACTCAAGGGCATCCACGTCCCCCTGGTCACCCCGTTCGCCGCCGACGGCTCCGTCGCCCTCGACGCGCTGGAGAAGCTCGCGCACGAGGTCCTGGACGCCGGGGCGGCCGGGCTGGTCGCCCTCGGCACCACCGGCGAGCCGGCCGCGCTGACCGCGGGGGAGCGGGACGCGGTGGTCGACGTCGCCGCGGCCGCCTGCGCCGCGCGGGGGGCCCAGCTGACCGTCGGCGCCTCCGGCGGCGACACCCGGACCGTCGGCGAGGCGCTGGCCGCGCTCGGCGCGCGGGTGCCGGGGGCGGCGGCGCTGGTCACCACGCCGTCCTTCGTCCGGGCCGGCGAGGCCGGGACGGTCGCGCACTTCCGGGCGCTGGCCGCGAGCAGCCCGCTGCCGCTGGTCGTCTACCACATCCCGTACCGCACCGGGCAGCAGCTCTCCACCGCCGCGCTGCGCGAACTCGCCGCGATCGGGGGCGTGGTGGGCGTCAAGTACGCGACCGGCGGGCTGGACCAGACGGCCGCCGAGCTGCTCGCCGACGCCCCCGAGGGGTTCGCCTTCCTGACCGGCGAGGACGCCTTCCTCTCGCCGATGCTGGCGCTCGGCGCGGCCGGCGGCATCCTCGCCTCCGCGCACCTGGCGACCGCCCGGTTCGTCGAGCTGACGGAGGCCTGGCAGGCCGGGGACGTGGCGCGGGCCCGGGCGCTCGGGCACCGGCTGACCGGGCTGGCGCTGTCCGCCTTCACGGCGCCGAACCCGACGGTGACCAAGGGCGTGCTGCACGCCCAGGGCCGGATCCCGACCCCGGACGTGCGGCTGCCGCTGCTGCCGGCGGGGCGGGCCGAGGTGGAGGCGGCGCTGGCCCTCGCTAGTGGTCTGGACCACTAGCGCACTCTCACGTCGTGGAACGCCAGGTCGTACGACGCCCGTGACAAGGCATGATGGGCGGAGTGCGGCTGTGAACAGCACCTTTCAGAGGAGTAGTCGGAGATGAAGATCGGCATTGTCGGTGCCACCGGCCAGGTCGGCGGCGTGGTCCGCGAGATCCTGGCGGAGCGCAACGTTCCGGTGGAGCAGCTGCGGCTGTTCGCCTCGGCCCGCTCGGCCGGGCGCACGCTGCCCTGGCAGGGCACCGAGGTCACCGTCGAGGACGCGGCCACGGCCGACTACACCGGCCTGGACATCGTGATCTTCTCGGCGGGCGGCTCGACCTCCAAGGCCCTGGCCCCCAAGGTCGCCGCGGCCGGTGCCGTCGTGATCGACAACTCCTCCGCCTGGCGCCGCGACCCCGAGGTCCCGCTGGTCGTCTCCGAGGTCAACCCGGAGGCCGTCGCGGACCGCCCCAAGGGCATCATCGCCAACCCGAACTGCACCACCATGGCCGCCATGCCCGTGCTGCGCCCGCTGCACGAGGAGGCCGGCCTGGCCGCGCTCGTCGTCTCCACCTACCAGGCCGTCTCCGGCAGCGGTGTGGCCGGCGTCGCGGAGCTCCAGGACCAGGCCGCCAAGGTCGTGGAGCTCGGCGCCGCCGCGCTCGCCCACGACGGCGCCGCCGTCGAGTTCCCGGAGCCCAAGGTCTACCAGCGGCCGATCGCCTTCAACGTGGTGCCGCTGGCCGGCTCCCTCGTGGACGACGGCTCCAACGAGACCGACGAGGAGCAGAAGCTCCGCCACGAGAGCCGCAAGATCCTCGGCATCCCGGAGCTGAAGGTCTCCGGCACCTGCGTGCGCGTCCCGGTCTTCTCCGGCCACTCGCTGCAGATCAACGCCCGCTTCGAGCGCCCGATCAGCCCCGAGCGGGCCGTCGAGCTGCTCACCGGCGCCCCCGGCGTCGAGCTGTCCGACATCCCCACCCCGCTCCAGGCCGCCGGCCAGGACCCGAGCTACGTCGGCCGCATCCGGGTGGACGAGACGGTGGACAACGGCCTGTCGCTGTTCGTCTCGAACGACAACCTGCGCAAGGGCGCCGCGCTGAACGCCGTCCAGCTGGCCGAGCTGGTCGCCGCCGAGCTCAGGGGCTGAGCGCCCCTGAGCTCAAGGGCTGAGCGCCTCCGGGTGAACCCCATCGGCTGAGCGCCACCGGGGTGAACCACCGGCCGGGACATTGGCCGGACCACCGCCGCGTGACCTCGGGCGGGCCCCGTCGTTGTACGGGGCCCGCCTTCGCTTTTGTTTGCTCCTCGTTGGGACGGCCGTTGCGCTACCGGGACAACCGGCGAGGTTCGGCAGGCGAACCGCGGGTAAAAGGTGACCCAACGATCGGGCGACGACGGGGGCCCCTCACCTCGGCACGCCCGGACGGCGGGCGGACCGCCCATTCCCGAATCGACCCACCCGACTGATTCCGAGGGCGAGCGAAAAGAGGTGCGCGATGGACCGCTGTGTCGTCCTGGTGGACGCCGGATATCTGCTGGGCGCCGCCGCCAGCCTGCTCGCGGGGGATCCGTCCCGCTCCAAGGTCACCGTGAACCACACGGCCCTGATCGCCGCACTGCGCGAACGCGCCGAGGCCGAGACAGGCCTGCCGCTGCTGCGGATCTACTGGTTCGACGCCGCGCCCGACCGGCGCCCGATGCCCGAGCACCGGCGGCTGCGGGTACTGCCCCGGGTCACCGTACGGCTCGGCGCCCTCACCCGGGCCGAGGGGCGCTGGGTGCAGAAGGGCGTGGACGCCGCGATGCACGCCGAACTCTCCGAACTCGCCCGCAACCGGGCCTGCGCCGACGTCGTGCTGATCACCGGCGACGGGGACCTGCTGCCCGGCATGATGACCGCCAAGGAGCACGGGGTGGCCGTCCACCTGTGGGCCCTCCAGGCCGCCGACGGCGACTTCAACCAGTCCGAGGACCTGGTCGGCGAGGCGGACGAGCGGCGGGTGCTCGACCGGGAGTGGATCGAGGGGTCCTTCTCCCTGCGGGAGCACTCCAGCATGTTCCCGGCCCCGGGGGCCCGGCAGGAGATCGCCAAGATCCTCGCCGCCCCGCCGGCCGCCCCGCTGCCCACCGTGGTGCCGCCGGTGGTCCGCCCGGCGGCCACGGCCGCGGCCCCGGCGGACGCCCCCGCCACCGACGGACAGCCGCAGCCGGCCGCGGCCGCGCTCAAGGTCGTACCGACACCGAAGGACCTGGCCGGGCGGGCCTCCTCCGTCACCCCGGTCACCGCGCTCACCCCGGTGGCGAACGGCAGCAACGGCCACGGCGTGAACGGGAACGGGGCCGTCGCGCAGACCGGGCCGGTGCTGCGCTGGTCCTCCGACCGCGGCTGGGTGGACCGGCCCGTCCCGGAGCCCGCCGTCACCGCCGGCGACAGCCTGCCCACCCTCGCCCAGCTCACCACCGCCGAGCAGCGCTGGGCCGACCGCGAGGAGGACATCACCTCCATCGGCGGCGACGCCCACGAGGTCGGGCAGGTCTTCGCCCGCCGCTGGAGCGAACGCGTCGGCGACGCGGAAAGACTGACCATGCTCTGGCCCGACTACCCGCGCATCCCGCACCGGGTGGACGGCGAGCTGCTGCGCTACGCCGCCCGCTTCGGGCTGCTGGCGCACAAGGACGACCAGATCGACGAGCACGACCGCTACGCCATCCGGGCCGGGTTCTGGAAGGAACTGGCGGCGCGGGTGCCGGGCGGGTCGATGGTCGTCGACGACTGAGCCGGGCGGCGGACCGAGCGGGCCCGACGGCCGGGGCGGCGCGACGACCGAGGGGGTCCGAGGGCCGCGGCGGCCCGGCGGACGACCCGCCAGGTCGGCGGCCCGGGCGCGGGCGGGGCCCCGTTGTCCGGTTCGCCCGTATGAGCGCGTAGAGTCTTCGGTCGTGAGCGAGACGGCGGGGCGAGCACCCGAGGAACCCCTGCCGTGCGTGGCCGTGCGCGACCTGGTCAGGACCTACCGCAGCGGACGCGGCGCGGCCGCCACCGAGATCCGGGCCAACGACGGGATCAGCCTCACCGTCCGCCAGGGCGAGGTCTTCGGGCTGCTCGGGCCGAACGGAGCCGGCAAGTCGACGCTGGTGCGCCAGCTCACCGGACTGCTGCGCCCCGACTCGGGCTCCGTCGAACTCCTCGGCCACGACATCGTGCGGCACCCCGAGCGGGCCGCCCGGCTGCTCGGCTACCTCGGGCAGGAATCCACCGCGCTGGACGAGCTGACGGTCGCGCTCGCCGCCGAGACCACCGGGCGGCTGCGCGGACTCACCCGGGCGCAGGCCCGCGGCGCGGCCGCCGACGTGCTGACCGAACTCGGGCTGGAGCCGATCGCCGCCCGGCCGCTCGCCAAGCTGTCCGGCGGACAGCGGCGGCTCGCCTGCTTCGCGGCCACCCTGGTGGGGGAGCGCCCGCTGCTCGTCCTGGACGAGCCCACCACCGGCATGGACCCGGTCGCCCGGCGGGCCGTGTGGAGCGCCGTGGACCGGCGGCGCGCCGAGCACGGGACGACGGTGCTGCTGGTCACCCACAACGTGATCGAGGCCGAGACGGTGCTCGACCGGGTCGCCGTGGTCGACGACGGCCGGGTGATCGCCTGCGACACGCCCGGCGGGCTCAAGGCGCTGGTGGACGGCGACGTCCGGCTCGACCTGGTCTGGCGGGACGAGGCGCCGCTCGGCGTGCCCGCCGTCGCCGCGCTGCGCGAACGGGCCGAGTGCACCGGGCGCCGCTGGACCGTCCGCACCACCCCCGAGCAGGCCCGCGAACTGGTCGCCGCCGTCACCACCGGCCCGGCCTTCGCCGCGCTCGACGACTTCACCCTCGCCACCCCGAGCCTTGAGGACGCCTACCTCAAGCTGGGCGGCCGCCACGGAGGACTGGCCAAGTGACGCTGCTCTCGGTGCCGCCGCGGACCGACCGGTCCACGGCCGCCCCCGCCCCGCTCGCCCCCGCGGCCAGGCTGCTGCCGGCGCTCGCGGCCGTGTACCGGGCGCAGCTCGCCCGGGCACGGGTGGCGCGCATCCCGCTGCTGTTCGTGGCCACCTTCCAGTCCGTCGGCATCCTGGTGATGATGCGGGGCGTGGTGGACGCCGGGCAGTCCTCGGCGGCGCGGTCGGTGGTCGCCGGGTCCAGCGTGCTGGTGGTGGCGTTCGTCGCGCTGAACCTGCTCGCCCAGTACTTCGGGAAGCTGCGGGCCACCGGCGGGCTCGACCACTACGCGACGCTTCCGGTGCCGGCCGCCTCGGTGGTGCTGGGGACGGCCGCCGCGTACGCCTCCTTCACGCTGCCCGGGACGCTCGCCACGGCGGCGTTCGGGGCGGTGATGTTCGGCCTGCCGCTCGGGCAGCTGTGGGTGCTGCTGGCGGTCGTGCCGCTGGCCGGGGCCGCGCTGTCGGGGCTGGGGGCGGCCTGCGGGCTGCTGGCGCCGCGCCAGGAGCTCGCGACGATGCTCGGGCAGCTCGGGATGTCGGCCGCCCTGCTGCTGGGCGTGCTGCCGGTGGACCACCTGCCGCAGCCGGTGCAGTGGCTGCGGGACCTGCTGCCGTCCACGTACGGGGTGGACGCCTTCGCGCGGACCTTCGCGCCGGACCCGGACTGGGCGCTGGTGCTCGTGGACCTGGCGGTCTGCGCGGGGGTGGGCGTGGTGTCGCTGGCCGTCGCCACCTGGGCGTACCGGCGGGCGGTCTCGCGGTAGGGCGTCCCGCGGCCGGGCGTCGCGTAGCGGGCCCACGACCGGTGGGCACGGTGGCGGGTACGGGTGGGTCGTCCGGGTGGCCGTCGTGAAACGATGGGGCGCGTGACCGTACCGAACACACCTCCGGATCCCGCGCCCGCCGATGTGCAGGCGGTGCCGGACGCAGCGCCCGACCCGTTCGCGCCGCCGTACGGGGCCACCGCCCTCGGGCACGGGACGATTCCGCTGGGGCGGCGGCTGCTGCCGGAGGTCCGGGTCGGGGCGGGCGTCGTGGTCGCCTGCCTGGTGGCCGGTCTGGTGATGGCCGGGCTGTGGGCCTGGCTGGCGCCGAAGGTGCCGCTGGTGGTGGACGGCGACCGCATCCTCTACGCCGACCCCGAGGGCGAGCAGCGGGCCGGGGCCGACGCGGTGTTCGTGCTGATCGGCCTGGGGGCCGGGATCCTGACCGCGCTCGGCGCCTTCCTGGTGACCCGGCGGCGCGGCGGCGGCATCGCGGTCGCGCTGGGACTGGCCGTCGGCGGGCTGCTCGGATCGATCGGGGCCTGGCGGATCGGGCGGTGGCTCGGGCCGAGCGGCGACCTGATCGGCGAGGCCCGGCGGGTCGGCAACGGCGGGCACTTCGACGCGGGCATCGACCTGGGGGCGCTGGGGGCGCTGCTGGTCTGGCCGATGACGGCGATGGTGGTGCTGCTCCTGCTCTCGGCCGCGTTCGGGAAGCGGGAGGAGGACCCGCCGCCGTACTGGGCACCGGTGGCGCAGGCTCCGCTGGCGGGGCCCCCGGTGATGCCTCCGGTGGGGCCCTCGGTGGGGCCCTCGGCGGGGCCCTCGGCGGGGCCTTCTGCGCAGGCACCGACCGGGCCGTGGGCCGGGCCGGGTGCGGGGAGCGGCGCCGGAAACGGTCCGGGGAGCGGTACGGAGCGTTGAGCGTGGTCGGGCGCGGGGTGGTGCGGGTCGTCCCGCACCGGCCCCGCGCCCTCGCTTTTCCCCCGGGGGAGGGGCTTTCCCCCGGGGAGGGGGCTCAGCGGGCGATGGGGGCGGTGTCGGCCCTCGTGAGGGCGACGAGGTCGGTGGGGGCCAGTTCGACTTCGAGGCCGCGGCGGCCCGCCGAGACGTAGACGGTGGGGTGGCCGAGCGCGCTGACGTCGACGACGGTGCGCAGCGGCCGGCGCTGCCCCAGCGGGGAGATGCCGCCGAGGACGTAGCCGCTGCTGCGCTCGGCGGCGGCCGGGTCGGCCATGGCGGCGCGCTTGCCGCCGACGGCCGCCGCCAGGGCCTTGAGGTCGAGCTGGCCGGCGACCGGGACCACACCGACGGTGAGGGTGCCGTCCACGTCGGCGACGAGGGTCTTGAAGACCCGCTCGGGGGCGATGCCGAGGACCTCGGCGGCCTCGCCGCCGTAGGAGGCGGCGGCCGGGTCGTGGTCGTAGGCGTGCACCGTGAACGGGACGGCGGCGGTTTCCAGGGCGACGGTGGCGGGTGTGCCCTGGCCGCCCTTCCTGGTCTTCTTGGCCATGCGGGGTCCTCGGGGTCCTTGAGGTCCTTGGGGTCCTCGGTCAGTTCGGGCTGAAGGACTGGCGGGTGAGGTCGACGGCGGGCAGCGACGGCAGCCAGCTGAGGACGGCCGACTCGCGGCGCAGCAGGTCGAGCTCGGCGCGCAGCCGTTGGGCGGTGTCCGGGCAGGCGAGCAGCTGCTGCTTGACCGGGGTCTCGAACACCGAGGCGGCGGCGATCAGGTAGGAGAGCACCTGGGGGTCGTCCGGGAGCTCCTGGTGGCCGACGGTGCTCGCCTCGCGGGCGCCGGCCAGGCGCTTCTGGTAGACCCGGAACGCCCGCTCGACCTCGGAGGCCAGTGCGCCGGAGCCCTCGCCCGGGCGCTCCTCGATCAGCTCCGTCTCCCCGGTCAGGTACGGGCCGGAGACGTCCACCGAGCGCAGCCGGAACCGGGTGGTGCCGGTGACCAGCAGCTCGTAGCGGCCGTCCGGCTGGTGCTGGACGGAGGCGATGTCGGCGACGCAGCCGACCTGGAAGACCGCCTCCAGCGGGTCCCCGGTGACGGTGCCGAGGCCGTCCAGCGGACCGGCCGGGCCCTCCTCGGGCCTGACCCGGGCGACCTCCCGGCCGTCCCTGATCGCGAGCACGCCGAACCGCCGGGGGGTGTCCTCGGGCTGTTCGAGCAGATCGGCGACGAGACGGCGGTAGCGCTCCTCGAAGACGTTCAGGGGCAGCACCAGGCCCGGGTAGAGCACGGTGTTCAGCGGGAAGAGCGGCAGCCGTTCTGTCACGGCGGACAGCGTAGTTCCCCGGACGGGGGCCTTGTCGCACGGTTGACGGGCCCGGCCGCTCGCCGGGCCCGTCCACCGGAGGGCTCAACCGCGCTGGAGCATCCGCGTGGCGCCGGCCACGACCGTGGAGGCGAGCAGCCAGCCGACCACGACCAGCCCGGCGGAGATCCACTGGGTGAGGCCGCCGGGGTTCCAGCCGCCCTGGTTGAGGTCCACGATCGGCAGCAGCTGGTTGAGGGTGTACAGCACCGGGTTCCAGTGCGGGCGCTCGTCGGCCTTGAGCGGATCCAGCGGGTGGGTGGCGAACCAGAGGCTGCCGAGGACCCAGGCGAGCAGCAGCCACAGGCCCGCCCGGCCCGGGCGGTAGCCGTAGCCGACGGTCGCGTCCTGGACGGCGCCCCAGACCCGGGCCGGCAGCGGCAGGGTGCGGCGGCGCCGGCGCTGCTTCGCGTACAGCACCTCGCGGGCGTCGTCGTCGGCGCCGTCGCGGCGCAGGGCGGCCGCGAGCTGCTCGTAGGACTCGGGCTGGAAGTCCACCGAGGAGCCCTCCAGCCAGGCGATCCGCTGCTGGACGGGGAAGGCGCCGACCGGGCGCAGGTTCTCGTAGACGAAGCCGGTGAGGCCCAGGTGCTTGCCGAGCGGCCAGGCCTCCGGGGTGTCGACCAGGTTGCCGACCCGGGCCCGGGAGAGCGAGACGGTGCCGGTCGGGCGGACCTTGCAGGTGAAGCGCAGCTCCGGGGTGTGGATGCGGCGCAGCGAGAGCTCGTCCTCGTCCTCCAGGTGGAACTCGCCGGAGACCAGGCAGGCGCCGTCGAAGCGGCTGTCGGACAGCCGTACCCGGCCGAAGGCGCGGAACGGGGTGACGGGCCCGTCGGGCGGCGGGTTCTCGCCGTAGCCGGAGCCGTAGTAGCCGCGGGAGCCGACCCAGCCGAGGTCGGCGGAGCCGGTCAGGTAGAGGGTGTGGCCGACGGTGACCCGCACGGCGTTGAGGCAGGTGGGGTTGTGCCGCCGGTCGGCGCGCAGCTGGGCGCCGCGCAGCGAGAGCCGGCCGCCTATCCGGGCGGTGCGCACGCTCAGCTCGCCCCGGGTCTCCAGGCGTTCGGCCTCGAAGTCCTGGTTGACGGTGATCCCGTCGGCGGAGACGGCGCGGCCGTGGCGGTCGCCGCCGACGACGGTCTGGTTGAGCAGCAGGTCGGTGCCGATCCGGGCGTCGGTGAGCCGGATGCCGTCGGGGACGCGGCAGCGGGCGAGGTGGAGGTCGCCGGTGGTGGAGAGCCGGGAGGCCTCCAGCCGGGGGATCAGGCAGTTCACGAAGCGCAGCGTGGAGGCCGCCGCCTCGGAGATGAGGATCTTGTGCGCGAAGCGGCAGTCGTGCAGCTCGACGTAGTCGTCGATGGCGCCCCCGGCCAGGTTGAGCGCGCCGGTGACCAGGACGCCGCTGAACCGCAGCGAGGCGACCCGCCCGGGGGCGGGCTCCGGGCCGACCAGCAGCAGATGGGCGAGCACCTCGGCGCGGACGGTGCGGTCGGGGCCCCAGGGGGCGTCGCCGAAGGGGTCGTCGGTGTTGGCTTCGCCACTGCGGAGGTCCAGGATCTCGCCCTGGCGGTAGGCCTCCCAGAGCGCGCGTTCCGTGTCCGTCCAGCCCTCTGGAGCACGCTCCGCCATGGTTTTCCCCGTCCCCCCGGTCGTCTCGCCTTTCGTATCACGGACTGAAATGCGGGACCAGCGGTTCCGGCCACTCCTTACACTGGGTGGCGTGATCTCTCGAATCGACCTCCGCGGCTCGCTGGACGACCCGCGTGACCTGCTGCCCCGTGCCGAGTTCGACGTCGCGGCCGCCCTGGAGAAGGTGCGGCCGATCGCCGAGGACGTACGCCATCGCGGGGTCGCGGCGCTGATCGAGATCACCGAACGCTTCGACGGCGTCCGGCTGGAGTCGACCCGGGTCCCGGCCGAGCAGCTGACCGAGGCCCTGGAGACGCTGGACCCGAAGGTGCGGGCCGCCCTGGAGGAGTCGATCCGCCGGGCCCGCGCCGTGCACGCCGACCAGCGCCGCACCGGGCACACCACCCAGGTGGTGCCGGGCGGCACGGTCACCCAGCGCTGGGTGCCGGTCGAGCGGGTCGGCCTCTACGTGCCGGGCGGGCTGGCGGTCTACCCGTCCTCCGTGGTGATGAACGTGGTGCCGGCCCAGGAGGCGGGCGTCCGGGGCATCGCCGTCACCTCGCCGCCGCAGAAGGAGTTCGGGGGGAGCGTCCACCCGGCCATCCTGGCGGCCTGCGCGCTGCTCGGCGTGGACGAGGTCTACTCCGTCGGCGGCGCCCAGGCGGTCGCGATGTTCGCCCTCGGCACCGAGGAGTGCGCGCCGGTGAACGTGGTCACCGGCCCCGGCAACATCTACGTCGCCGCCGCCAAGCGCTACTTCGCCGGCCGGATCGGCATCGACTCCGAGGCCGGCCCGACCGAGATCGCCGTCCTCGCCGACGACAGCGCGCTGCCGTCCGACGTCGCCGCCGACCTGATCAGCCAGGCCGAGCACGGCCCGACCTCCGGCTCGGTGCTGGTCACCGACTCCCCGGCGCTCGCCGACGCGGTCGAGGCCGAGCTGGCCGTACAGGTCGCGCGGACCAAGCACGGCGAGCGGGTGGCCGAGGCGCTCGGCGGCCGGCAGTCCGGCATCATCCTGGTCGACGACCTGGAGCAGGGCCTCGCCGTGGTCAACGCGTACGCGGCCGAGCACCTGGAGATCCAGACCCGCGACGCCCACGCGGTGGCCGCCCGGGTGGTCAACGCCGGCGCCATCTTCATCGGCCGCTGGACCCCGGTCTCGCTGGGCGACTACGCGGCCGGCTCCAACCACGTGCTGCCGACCGGCGGCTGCGCCTGCCACTCCTCCGGGCTGTCGGTGCAGACCTTCCTGCGCGGCGTCCAGGTCGTCGAGTACGACCGGGAGGCGCTGGCGGACGTCGCCGCGCACGTGGTCAACCTGGCGAACGCCGAGGACCTGCCGGGGCACGGGGACGCCATCAAGGCCCGCTTCGATTGGACGGTTCCGGGATCGTGACTGCCATCGATGACCTGCCGATCCGGGACGAGCTGCGCGGCCAGTCCCCGTACGGCGCGCCGCAGCTGGACGTGCCCGTCCAGCTGAACACCAACGAGAACCCGTACCCGCTGCCCGAGGAGCTGGTCGCCCGGATCGCCGAGCGCGTCGCCGAGGCCGCCCGCGGGCTGAACCGCTACCCCGACCGGGACGCGGTCGAGCTGCGCGAGGGCCTCGCCGCGTACCTCGGGAAGACCACCGGCTTCCCGGTCGCCCGGGAGCAGGTGTGGGCCGCCAACGGCTCCAACGAGGTGCTCCAGCAGCTGCTGCAGACCTTCGGCGGCCCCGGCCGCAGCGCGCTCGGCTTCGAGCCCTCGTACTCGATGCACGCGCTGATCTCCCGGGGCACCGGCACCGCCTGGATCTCCGGCCCGCGCAACGACGACTTCACCATCGACGTGGACGCCGCCGTCACCGCCATCGCGGAGCACCGGCCGAACGTGGTGTTCATCTGTTCGCCCAACAACCCGACCGGCACCGCCGTGGACGCCGACACCGTGCTGCGGCTGTACGAGGCCGCGCAGGCCGCCCGGCCCAGCCTGGTCGTGGTGGACGAGGCGTACGTCGAGTTCTCGCACCGCGCCTCGCTGCTGCCGCTGATCGAGGGCCGCCCCAACCTGGTGGTCAGCCGCACCATGTCCAAGGCCTTCGGCGCGGCCGGACTGCGCCTGGGCTACCTGGCCGCCGACCCGGCCGTGGTCGACGCCGTCCAGCTGGTGCGCCTGCCGTACCACCTGTCGGCCGTCACCCAGGCCACCGCGCTGGCCTGCCTGGAGCACACCGACACCCTGCTCGGGTACGTCGGGCGGCTCAAGCAGGAGCGCGACCGGCTGGTCGACGCGCTGCGGGGGATGGGCCTGGAGGTCACCGACTCGGACGCCAACTTCGTCCAGTTCGGCCGCTTCGCCGACACCCACGCGGTGTGGCAGGCCATCCTCGACCAGGGCGTCCTGGTCCGCGACAACGGCGTCCCCGGGTGGCTGCGCGTCACCGCCGGCACGCCCGCCGAGAACGACGCCTTCCTGGACGCCGTCCGTTCTGTGATCAAGGAGCTCTAACCCCATGTCCCGCATCGGACGCGTCGAGCGCACCACCAAGGAGACCTCGGTCCTGGTCGAGATAGACCTCGACGGCACCGGGAGGACCGACATCTCCACCGGCGTCGGCTTCTACGACCACATGCTCGACCAGCTCGGCCGGCACGGCCTGTTCGACCTCACCGTCAAGACCGACGGCGACCTGCACATCGACACCCACCACACCATCGAGGACACCGCCCTCGCGCTCGGCGCCGCCTTCAAGCAGGCGCTCGGCGACAAGGTGGGCATCTACCGCTTCGGCAACTGCACGGTGCCGCTGGACGAGTCGCTCGCCCAGGTCACCGTGGACCTCTCCGGCCGGCCGTACCTGGTGCACACCGAGCCCGAGGGCATCGCCCCGATGATCGGCTCGTACGACACCACGATGACCCGGCACATCCTGGAGTCCTTCGTGGCCCAGGCGCAGGTCGCGCTGCACGTCCACGTGCCGTACGGGCGCAACGCGCACCACATCGTGGAGTGCCAGTTCAAGGCGCTGGCCCGGGCGCTGCGCTACGCCGCCGAGCGCGACCCGCGCGCGGCCGGAATCCTCCCGTCCACCAAGGGTGCGCTGTGAGCAATACTGCGATGATCCTCATCTTCGTCGGCCTCTTCCTGGCCGGCGGAGTCATCTCCTTCTGGAAGCAGAAGCAGTCGAAGAGCGTCATCCTGGTGCTGGCCTTCGGCGCCGTGATGTGCCTGGCCTCCGGCCTCATGCGCCTGTAACACCCGCCGTAGAGAGACTGGACACCTGAACATGGGCAAGAACGTCGTCGTCCTCGACTACGGCTCCGGCAACCTCCGCTCCGCGCAGCGCGCCCTGGAGCGGACCGGGGCGGACGTCACGGTCAGCTCCGACTACGACACCGCGATGGCCGCGGACGGCCTGCTCGTCCCCGGCGTGGGCGCCTACGAGGCCTGCATGCGCGGGCTCAAGTCCGTCCGCGGGGACTGGATCATCGGCCGCCGGCTCGCCGGGGGCCGACCGGTCATGGGCATCTGCGTCGGCATGCAGATCCTCTTCGAGAAGGGGGTCGAGCACGGCGTGGAGACGGCCGGCTGCGACGAGTGGCCGGGCGTCGTCGAGCCGCTGGAGGCCCCCGTCGTCCCGCACATGGGCTGGAACACCGTGGACGTCCCCGAGGGCAGCCGGATGTTCGCCGGCCTCGACCCGGAGACCCGCTTCTACTTCGTGCACTCCTACGGGGTGCGGCACTGGGAGCTGGAGACCCACAGCGCGCGGATCAACCCGCCGCTGGTCACCTGGGCCACCCACGGGCAGCCGTTCGTCGCGGCCGTCGAGAACGGCCCGCTGTGGGCCACCCAGTTCCACCCCGAGAAGTCCGGCGACGCCGGCGCCGCCCTGCTGACCAACTGGGTCAACACCCTCTGACTTTCTGAGAGTTGGATCTCTGATGAGCCTCGAACTGCTGCCCGCCGTCGACGTCCGTGACGGCCAGGCCGTCCGCCTGGTCAAGGGCGCCTCCGGCACCGAGACCTCCTTCGGCGAGCCGCTCGCCGCCGCCCTCGCCTGGCAGAACGCCGGCGCCGAGTGGCTGCACCTGGTCGACCTCGACGCCGCCTTCGGCACCGGCAGCAACTACGAGCTGCTGCGCGAGGTCACCGGACAGCTGGACGTCAAGGTCGAGCTGTCCGGCGGCATCCGCGACGACGAGTCGCTCGCCCGCGCGCTCGCCACCGGCTGCACCCGGGTCAACCTCGGCACCGCCGCCCTGGAGGCCCCGGAGTGGGTCGCCAAGGCCATCGCCGAGCACGGCGACAAGATCGCCGTCGGCCTGGACGTGGTCGGCACCACCCTGCGCGGCCGCGGCTGGACCCGCGACGGCGGCCAGCTCTTCGACGTGCTGGCCCGGCTGAACGCGGAGGGCTGCGCCCGCTACGTCGTCACCGACGTCAACCGGGACGGCACCCTGACCGGCCCCAACCTCCAGCTGCTGCGCGACGTCTGCGCCGCGACCGACCGGCCCGTGGTCGCCTCCGGCGGCGTCTCCTCGCTCGACGACCTGCGCGCCATCGCCTCGCTCGTGGGCGAGGGTGTCGAGGGCGCCATCGTGGGCAAGGCACTCTACGAGCAGAAGTTCACCCTCGAAGAGGCCCTGGAGGCGGTTTCAGGATGACGGACGGTCGGATCGTACGCGGGCAGGTCGTAGCGGGTCGGGTCGTCGCCGGGCAGGTCGTGGCCGGTCGGGTCGGCGGATTCTCCCCCTGGGAGGACGAGTTCGGCTACTCCCGGGCCGTCGCCGCGGGCGACCACGTGCACGTGGCCGGCTCCACCGCCTGGGTGGACGGCCGGATCGAGCACGAGGGCGACCCGTACCGGCAGACCCTCGCCGCGTTCGGCGTCGGGCTCACCGCCCTGGCCGCGTACGGTCTGACCACCGACGACGTGGTCCGCACCCGGATGTACATCACCCACGTCCGCGACGCCGAGGAAGTGGGCCGCGCCCACCGCGAACTCTTCGACGCCGCACGCCCGGTGGCCACCATGGTGGTGGTCGACGGGCTGATCGACTCCCGGATGCTGGTCGAGGTCGAACTCGACGCGTACCGGTCCGGACTGGCAAAGACCCTGGAAGCCCCGGAAACCCCGGACGCCCCGGAAGTTTCGGACGTCCCGGAAGCCTCGGAAGCCCTGGAAGTTGTGGAAGGCGAACAGCCGTGACCCTCGCAGTACGTGTCATCCCCTGCCTGGACGTGGACGCCGGGCGGGTGGTCAAGGGCGTCAACTTCCAGAACCTGCGCGACGCCGGCGACCCGGTCGAGATGGCCAAGCTCTACGACGCCGAGGGCGCCGACGAGCTGACCTTCCTCGACATCACCGCCTCCTCCGGCGACCGGGAGACCACCTACGACGTGGTCCGCCGCACCGCCGAACAGGTCTTCATCCCGCTCACGGTGGGCGGCGGCATCCGGGCCGTCGAGGACGTCGACAAGCTGCTGCGGGCCGGCGCCGACAAGGTCGGCGTCAACACCGCGGCCATCGCCCGGCCGGAGCTGGTCCGCGAGATCGCCCAGCGGTTCGGGCGGCAGGTCCTGGTGCTCTCGGTGGACGCCCGGCGCTGCCCGCCCGGGACGGAGACCGAGTCCGGCTTCGAGGTCACCACCCACGGCGGGCGGCAGGGCACCGGGCTCGACGCCGTCGCCTGGGCGGGCCGCGCCGCCGAGCTGGGCGCCGGCGAGATCCTGCTCAACTCGATGGACGCGGACGGCACCAAGGACGGCTACGACCTGGAGCTGATCCGGGCCGTGCGCAAGAGCGTCTCGGTGCCGGTGATCGCCTCCGGCGGCGCGGGCAAGCTCGCGGACTTCGCGCCGGCCGTCGACGCGGGCGCGGACGCGGTGCTGGCCGCCAGCGTGTTCCACTTCGGGGACCTGCGGATCGGCGAGGTCAAGGGCGCGCTGCGGGAGGCCGGGCACCCGGTGCGGTGAGTTTTTCGCGGTGCTTGTTCGCGGGCGCGTTTTGCGAACGCGAACAGGCACCGTGTCCGTTGTTCCTTCGCTCAGGCCTGGTTCGGGTCGCCCTTGATCAGTGCGAAGGGGGCGCCGTTCGGGTCCGCGACCCACGCGATCCGGCCGACGTTCTTCACGTTCTCGGGCCCCATCAGCACCGAGCCACCGGCCGCCGTCGCCTTGGCCACCCGCGCGTCCACGTCCGCGGTCGCGAAGTACGGCGTCCAGGCGGACGGCTGCGCCGGGGCCATGGTCGGCGCGATGCCGCCGAAGCTGGTCGCCTGCTGGTCGCCCTCGGCGGTGGAGACCACCCGGTAGCTCATCCCCGGCGACGGCTCGAAGTTCTCCACCCGCCAGCCGAACAGCTTCTCGTAGAAGGCGAAGGCGACGTCCGGGGCGGAGGTGTGCAGCTCGGCCCAGACCAGGGCGCCCTCCTCGGACACCGCGTCCAGCCCCTTGGTGCTCCCCGCCTGCCAGACGGCGAAATCGGCGCCCTGCGGGTCGGTGAGCGCGGCGAACCGGCCCTCCTGCATGACGTCCGACGGCGGCACCCGGACGCCGGCGCCGGCCTGCTCGGCCGCCTTGGCGGTGGCGTCCGCGTCGGCGGTGCGGAAGTACGTCGTCCACGCGGACCGCGCACCCTCGTCGAGGTGGCCGATGGCGCCGACGGTCCTGCCGTCCAGCTGGACGAACCCGTAGCCGCCGGTCCCGGGGATCTCCAGGAACGTCCAGCCGAACACCTGGTTGTAGAACCCGGCGGTGGCGGGGATGTCCGGGCTGCCCAGGTCGATCCAGCAGGGCGAGCCGATGGGGAAGTCGGTGGTGAGCATGTGCGGGGTGCCCTTCGACGGAGGGACGGCCGGGCGTGCCCGGGTCGGACCCCGGCCACCTGCGAGTCTGCACCCGGGGTCTGACATCCGCAGCCGGGGGAGGCCGCCGGGGCCCGCTGTGAGCCGCGTCACTTCCCCGCCCGCCGTGCAGCAGCCGGCGGGCGGGCGCCGTCAAGAGGGTGGAAAAGACGGCGGCAGAGAGTGAGGCCACGGGTGAGGCTGCGCAGGGGCAGTCCCGGGATCGACTTCGTCGAGTTCGTGGAACAGCGTTCGGGCGCGCTGTTCCGCACGGCGTACGTGCTCACCGGGGACGCCCACACCGCGGAGGACCTCGTACAGGAGGCCCTGGAACGGGCCTGCCGGCACTGGCGGCGGGTCGCGCGCGCCGAGGTGCCCGAGGCGTACGTGCGCCGGATCCTCGTGAACCTGGCCAACGACCGCTGGCGGCGCCTGCACCGCTCGGGCGAGCGCCCCGCGCCGGAGCCCGCCGTCGAGCACCCCGACCCCCGTGACGCCTACCGGTCGGTGGAACTGCGCGCCGAACTCGTCGCGGCGCTGCACACCCTGCCGATGGGGATGCGCACCGTGGTCGTCCTGTACTACCTCCACGACCTGGGGGACCGGGAGATCGCGCAGACCCTCGACATCTCCCCGGGCGCCGTGCGCTCGCAACTCTCCCGCGGGCTCGCGAAACTGCGGGCCGCGCTGCCCCGGCAGGACGTCCCGTCCGCGTCGTCGACCCCGCGTGAAGGTGCGTGATGATCCGCTTCCCGCCCCAGGACCCCGTCCCCACCCCAGGCCCCGACCCCGACTTCGACAAGGAACTCCTCGCCGCCATGACCGCGTTCGCCGACACCACCGCCACCCCCGTGATCGACGCCGCCGGAATCCGGCGCACGGTCCGCCGGCGCACCGCCCTCACCGGGGCCGCGGCCGTGGCGGCGGTGGCCGCCATCGCCACGGGCGCGGCCCTGCTCCTGCCCGGATCGCCGAGCGGCGGCGACCGCCCGGCCGGGACCGCGCCGGCCCCGGCCGTCCACTCCGCGCCCCCGTCCCCCTCCGCCTCCCCTTCCTCCCTTTCCGCGACCAAAGGCACCCCGTCCCCCGCCGCCCCGCTCGCACCCGGCGCCACGACCGTGACCGTCCCCCCGGTCGCCGGCCTGACCCGGGACGCCGCCACCCGGCTGCTCGACGCGGCCGGACTGCACTACGAGGTCCACGAACTCACCGACTGGAAGCTGCCCGCCGGCTCGGTCATCAACTCCGCGCCCCTGCCCGGGCACACCACGGCGGCGGATACCCCCGTCCAGCTCTTCATCTCCAAGGGCCGCCCCGGAAGCTGACCGCCCGCGCCCGCGGTCCCGCCCGCGAGCGTCGCCCCTCGGCATGCCGAGAGGCCACACCGGCTTCCGCTGCTCTGCTACTTCGGGGGCAGCGGCAGGACGTGGCGGAGGGCTTCGAGGGCGTCGGGGTCGCCGTCGACAGTGAGGGTGGTCCGGGCGCCGCGGCCGTAGGTGAAGAGCACGAGTTCGGCGGGTTCGCCGGTGAGGCGGACGGTGGGGGAGCCGGCGGGGCCGACGGTGAGGGAACGGCCGTCGGGGTGGACGAGCGCCAGTCGGACGGGGGAGCGGCGGCCGGCCTCCAGGCGGGCGATCATGGGGAGACGGCGCCAGAGGGCCTCGGCGCGGCCGGGCGGGACCGGCTGTGGGGTCCAGTCGTCGGCCGCGCGCAGCACGTCCTCGGCGTGGACGAAGTACTCGACGGTGTTCGCCGCCTCGTCGGCGCCGGGCAGGGCGAACGGCGAGTAGACCGGAGGCCCGGCCCGGAACAGCCGCACCAGCTCCTCGTACGGCCGCTCGGCGTACCCGTCCTGCACCCGCCGCGTCCAGCCGGCCAGCGCCCCGACCCGGATCCCCGCCGCCGCATCGGGCCGCCGCTCCCGGACCACCAGATGCGCGGCCAGATCCCGGGTCGTCCACCCCTCACAGAGGGTGGGGGCGTCCGGCCCGGCAGCGGTGAGGAGTTGGGCGAGCCGGTGGCGTTCGGCGAGGGCATGGTTCGACATGGTGGAAGCCTATGGGCTCATCTGCCCACTGGGCCCGGTCGGTTGCGGCGCATCGCCGACCCGTTCGGATGCGGGCCCTTCGAGTACCGCATGGAGCAGGTCTCGCTGTGCTCCTGGTACCGCCGGCTCCGCCCGCGAGGACCCGGAGCTTCTGCGCGAGGGCGGGCAGGACCGGTCCCCAGCTGCCGTGGTCGCCCCACGAGCCGTGCACCAGGACCAGCGGCTCGCCGTCCCCGTCCACCTCGTAGAAGAGCTCGACGCCGTTCACCGCGACCCGTGGCATGTCCGCCCTCCTCGCCCGCAGGCGGTGGTCGCCGCCGGGGCCATTGAGGCACCCCGGGCCCGGCCCCGCAACCGCGACGGGCCCGACATCCCGCGCACGGCCGCCCCGCGCGATTGGGGCGGATCAAAGCCCTGACGGGACGGAAGCCCGAACCGAGACCACGGAGCCGTCGGTCGGGCAGTCGGCCGACTCCTTCCGGGTAGCGGTCGGGAGGGTGTCGCCGGGGCCGACGGGGTTCTGTATCGGGTGGGTATCAGGGAGCGCTTGGTTGTCCATCGAATGGGTGCGCCGGTCCGTGCGAAGGGGTGGACAGGGTGCGGGAGTACGGCGGCCCCCCTCGGTGGTCGGGCCGATCGCACCTGGGATGACCTGGGGTTTCGCGTAGGAGAGGGGGTGTGGGAATGGCGTCGCAGGTCCTGCCGCGCGCCGGGGGCGTGTTCGGTGCCTGCCGTATCGTCCCCTTGTGGCTGCCGTCCCGTGGGCAGTCGGCTGGTCACCGGACCGTTCGAACAGGAGCCATCCGCCCGTGTCATCTTCCGCCCCGGCTGGGGCTTCCTCGCGCCCGGTCCGCGTGCTGCTGGTGGAGGACGACGATCTGATGCGCCGGTCCTTCACGGTCGCGCTGGAACGTTACGGCTACGAGATGGCGGCCGCCGCCGACGGTCTGAGCGGGCTGGAGATCTTCCGTGACGGGAGTTTCGACCTGCTGATCCTCGACGTGATGCTGCCTGGGCTGGACGGGATCGGCCTGTGCAGGAGAGTCCGGGAGACCAGCCTGGTACCCGTCCTGATGATGTCCGCCCGTGGCGACGGGCTCGACGTCGTCGCCGGCCTGGAGGCCGGGGCGGACGACTACGTGGTCAAGCCCGTGGACACCTACGTGCTGGTCGCACGCATCCGCTCGTTGCTGCGGCGGGCCACCTACACGCCGTCCGCCGCCTCTCAGCCCGAGCGCGTCACTGCCGGGGCGCCGCCCGTCGACGGGGAGGTGCTGGTGTTCGGGGACCTGCGCCTCGACACCGCCGGACTGGAGGTGGCCGTCGCCGGAGAACCGGTGGCGCTCACCCCGACCGAGCTGAAGCTGCTCCTGGAGTTCGCCGCACACCCGGGCGTGGTTCTGGAGCGGCACACCCTGCTGCGCAACGTCTGGGACTACGGCTGGGACGGCGACAGCCGGGTCGTGGACCTGTGCGTGCAGCGGCTGCGCAGGAAGCTGGGGCGGGAGCGGATCGAGACGGTCCGCGGCTTCGGCTACAAGTTCAGGCGCTGAGCCCGGTGCGCGGGTTCCGCCGGCCGCGGCCGGCCCGGGCGTCCCTGCGGTGGAAGATCGCCGCGCTGGCGGCGGCCACGGCCTGCCTGGTCGTGGCGGCGGTGGGCGTGCTCGTGCACCTGTGGACCGCCCGCGACATCCGGAGCCGGGCCGAGGCGCAGGCCTTCAACGCCGTGTACTCGGCCATGGACGTCTACCGACGCACCGGAACTCTGGCGGACGGAGCCGGACTCGACCCGGCCGAGCTGCCCGCCGAGCTGCGCCACCCGGCCGACGACGCCCGGCACACGGTCTACGACGGGCGGGTCGACGGACCCCTCGGGCCGAGCGTCTGGGCCGCCCAGCGAACCGCCGGCCCCGGCAGCCCGGTCCTCGCCGTCCGGGTCAACACGGGCCCGCAACTCTACGGACTGCACCGGCTCGACCTGACCATGGCCGTCGCGTCGCTGGTCGCGCTCGCGGCGGCCACGCCTCTGGCCGTCTACGGCGCCGGGCTGGTCGCCCGTAGGCTGCGGCAGGTCTCCGAAACCGCGGTCCGGATCTCCGCCGGTGACCTCGATGCCCGGACCGGGCCCACCGGGGGCAACGACGAGGTCGCCGACATCGCGGCCACCGTCGATCTCATGGCCGACAGCCTCGGCCGGCGGCTGCGCACCGAGCGCCAGTTCACCGCGGACGTGGCTCACGAGCTGCGCACACCCGTCGGCGGCCTGCTGGCCACCGTCGACCTGCTGCCGCCCGGCGAGACCGAGGACCTGCTCCGCGCCAGGGTGCGCGACCTGCGCACCCTGGTCGAGGACCTCCTCGAGATCTCCCGCCTGGACGCCGGGGCCGAGCAGCCGGTCCGCGCCCGGGTGCCGCTCGGCGAGGTCGTCGCCGATGCCGTGGCGCGCACCGGCCTCGACGCCGAGGTCACCGTCGCCGCCGCGCACGGCCCGGAGGACGCGCACCGCTCGGCCGCCGCGCACCGCTCGGAGGACGCCACGACCGTGGAGACCGACCCGCGCCGCCTGGAACGGATCGTCAGCAACCTCGTCGTCAACGCCCACCGCCACGGACGGGCCCCGGTGCGGGTCACCGTCGAGGGCCGCACCGTCGTGGTGCGCGACCACGGCCTCGGCTTCCCGGCGGACCTGCTGCTCCACGGCCCGCGTCGCTTCCACAGCGGCGCCGCCGAGCGCGGTTCGGGCCACGGCCTGGGCCTGACCATTGCCCTCGGACAGGCTCGGCTGCTCGGCGCCGAGCTTCGCCTGGACAACGCCCCGGACGGTGGGGCCGTCGCCACTCTGAGTCTGCCGGCCTGACCGCCCGGCTCCGCGGAACCGCTACGAAGCGGAGCGGACGCCGATACACGCCGGCGCGGGTCCCGATACGTCGCCCGGACACCCTTCGAAGTGCACCGTCCGCACCGAAGAGGAGTCCCCGTGACCACCGTCCCCCTCACCCCGTACCCGCCGAACCCGGCCCCCGGGATCGCGGCCGCCACCACCGACCTGACGAAGGTCTACGGCAGCGGCGACACCCGGGTCGTGGCCCTGGACCGGGTCAGCATCGGCTTCCGGGAGAGCGAGTTCACCGCGATCATGGGCCCCTCCGGCTGCGGCAAGTCCACTCTGATGCACTGCGCCGCCGGGCTCGACACCCCCACCTCCGGCGGCGTCCGCATCGGCACCACCGAGCTGGGCTCCTTGCGCGACCGGCCGCTGACCCGGCTGCGCCGCGACCGGATCGGCTTCGTCTTCCAGGCGTTCAACCTGCTGCCGACGCTGACCGCGCTGGAGAACATCACGCTGCCGCTGAGCATCGCCGGCCGCCACCCCGACCGGCAGTGGCTGGACCGCGTGGTCTCCATGGTCGGCCTCTCCGGGCGCCTCGACCACCGGCCCGCGCAGCTGTCCGGCGGTCAGCAGCAGCGCGTCGCGGTCGCCCGCGCCCTCGCTTCGCGGCCCGCGATCGTCTTCGGCGACGAGCCCACCGGCAACCTCGACTCCCGCTCCGGCGCCGAGGTCCTCGGCTTCCTGCGCGACTCAGTGCGCGAACTCGGCCAGACCGTGGTCATGGTCACCCACGACCCCGTCGCCGCCGGCTACGCCGACCGCGTGGTGTTCCTCTCCGACGGACGGCTTGTCGACGAGATGACCCGCCCCACCCCGGACCGGGTCCTCGACGTCATGAAGCGCTTCGACACCCGCGCCCGCACCAGCTGACCCGCGCCCGCACATCCCCGTCGCTCCCACGCCCCGCCGCTCCCACGCCCCGTCCATCCCACGCCCCCGGAAGCCGAACCCATGCTGAGAACAGCCGTGCGCAACGTCCTGGCGCACAAGGCCCGACTGGCCATGACCGTCCTCGCGGTCTGCCTGGGTGTCGCATTCGCCAGCGGCACCCTCGTCTTCGCGGACTCGGCCGCGGCCGCCTACCGCGCCGCCGCGTCGAGGAACTTCGCCGACATCGCGGTCACCGTCACCGCACGACAGGCCCCGGCCGGGTCCGCCGCGGACCAGCCGGACAGCGTCCTCGACGACGCGCTCGCCCGGCGACTGGCCGCCGTCCCCGGTGTCGCCGCCGTGCGGCCGTCCGTCGACGGCCGGGCCGCCCTGAACGCGGCGGATGGTACCCCGTTGCGGGTCAGGCCGGGCGCGAACCCGGCCGCCGCCTACGTACCCGGCCCCGACGGCGAGGACCGCCGCCACCCCCTCGCCGCAGGCCGTGCCCCGGCGGGCGGCGACGAGATCGCCGTGGACAGTGGCACCGCTGCCGCCGGGCACCTGCACATCGGTGACTCGGTCACGCTGGCCACCGACGGCCCGGCCATGACCATGCGGCTCGTCGGCGTCGTCACCACCACGGACACCCGGGTGCTCGCGGGCGGCACCCTCGTCCTGTTCGACCGGGCGACCGCCCAGCGACTGTTCGCCACTTCGGGCCACTACACCGCGATCGACCTGTCCGCCGCGGCCGGCACCGGCCAGTCCGAACTCGCCCGGCGGGTCGCCACCGTGCTCCCGCCCGACAGGGCCGAGGTCACCACCGCCGCCGCCCGGGCCGCCCAGCAGGCGGTCTACGTCGGCACCCTGACGCGGGGCTACCAGAAGATGCCGACGGTCTTCGCCGGAATCGCGCTGTTCATCGGGTCCTTCCTGGTCATCAACACCTTCACCATGCTCGTCACCCGGCGCACCCGGGAGATCGCGTTGCTCCGGGCGATCGGAGCCTCACGCCGTCAGGTGGTCCGGTCCGTCCTCGTGGAGGCCGTCCTGGTCGGGCTCGCCGCCTCGGCGGCCGGGTTCGTCCTCGGCCTCGGCATCGCCGCCGTCCTGCCCGGCCTGCTGAGCACCGGCGGGGACCTGCTGCCCGACGGCCCGCTGGTCATCGGCCCGCGCCCCGTCCTGGCGGCGCTCGGCGTCGGGGTGGGGGTCACCGTGCTCGCCGCCTGGCTGCCTGCTCGCAAGGCCGCACGCGTCGCGCCCGTCGAGGCGTTGCGTACGGCGCAGCAGCCGCCCGCCGGCCGGTTCCGCGTCCGCGCCGTCGCGGGGCTCGCCCTCCTCGCCCTGGGCGTCGGCCTGCTCGTCCCGCTCACCGGCGCGAAGGACGCCTCGGAGGGGAACCTGCGCGGCGCGATGCTCGGCTGCGGCGTCCTCGTCCTCGCCCTGATCGTGCTGGCGCCGCTACTCGTGGTCCCGGCGATCCGGCTGATCGGCCGCCTGACCGGCCGTTCCGGGATCACCGGCCACCTCGCACAGCAGAACGCGCTGCGCGACCCGCGGCGCACCGCCGCCACCGCCGCCACCCTGCTGGTCAGCACCGCGCTGGTGACCGGCCTCGCCGTCATCGGCAACTCCACCGGGCAGGCGCTCGACCGTCAGGCCGCGGCCGGCCTCGGCGCCGAATACGTGATCAGCACCCGCACCACCACGACCGGCGTCGACCCGGCCGCCGTCCAGCGAGTCGCCCACACCGCCGGGGTGCGGGCCGCGAGCGCCGTCGCGGACTCCGTCCTGTTCATCGGCGGCCGGGTCCGTGACATCTCCGGCGTCGACCCCGACTCCGTGGACGACGTCATGAGGCTCGACTTCCTCAGCGGCTCCGCGAAGGACCTCGGACCCGGCCGGATCGCCGTCTCCAGCACCATCGCCCGGGAGAGCGGCCTGAGCACCGGCAGCCAGGTCGACGCCACCATCGGCCGGAGCCGGACCTTCGCCAAGTACACCGTCGTGGGCGTCTACCAGGACAATCCCACCGCCCACGACGCCCTCGGCGCCCGCGCCGAGGTGCAGCAGGACGGCTTCCTGCCGGACTCCGTCCAGCGGATCCTGGTCCGCACCGACCCCGGCTCGGTCTCCCCCGCCACCGAGGACCGGCTGCGTGCCGCCGTCGGCAACAACCCGCTGCTGAAGGTGCAGGACCGGCCCGCGCTCGTCCGCGAGGCCGCGGGCACCATGGGCAACCTGCTGACCCTGATGTACGGGCTGCTCGCCATCGGCGTCGTGATCGCGGGGCTCGGCATCGTGAACACCCTGGCCATCTCGGTCGCCGAACGAACCCGCGAGATCGGTGTACTGCGCGCCATCGGCATGGACCGCGCGGGCGTCCGGCGGATGATCCGCCTGGAAGCGGTGACCGTCGCGGGCTTCGGCACCCTGCTCGGCCTGGCCGGCGGCCTGTTCGGTGCTTGGGCCGTCGGAGCGTTGGCCAACGGCGCGGTGAAGCAGTACTCCCTGGCGCTGCCCTGGGGGACCCTGCTCCTCGTCTGCCTGCTGTCCCTCGCGGTCGGCGCTCTCGCCGCCGCCGTACCGGCCCGCCGGGCAGCCGCCCTGAAGCCGCTCGAAGCCGTCGCGGAGGCGTGACCCCGGGCCCCGGCACGGCAATCGCGGAACGACGAAGGCCCCGGCCGGCGAACCGATCGGGGCCTTCGTGAAGGCGGAGGATACGAGATTCGAACTCGTGAGGGGTTGCCCCCAACCTGGGGCCACCCGGCACCTCAGCTTCGAACCCCGCACCCGTGAACAGGTCGAAGCGATCACCGCCCGGTCCATCGACTCCGCGCGCGCACCCCGCGCACCGAGTACTGCCTCGCCGTCCGGGCGAGGCAGCGAGGCGCGGGAAGCTTTTCTCTCGGGGATTCTTTGTTTCTTCCGACCCCTTCCCCTGTGTGTGAAGGGGTCGGAAGAAACAATTTTCTCTTATTTGAATTTTCTCTATCCAGGATAGGTTTCCTGCGGCGTCACCCCAGGGTGCAGCCGGTTGGTGAGCCGGTCTCGGATGGCGGGTCTACCGACCTTCAGGTCCCGGCGGGCCGCCCGTACGGGGCGAGTTTGGCGAAGCGGCTGCCAGGTGGGGGTCGGGTGGGCCATCCTCGTGGCCATGACCTCCGAGCAGCCGCCGTCCGCAGTCGGCTCCCGCCCGTCCCGCGGCCTGGTCCTCACCGTTGCCGCCGTGCTGGTCGTCCTGCTCGCGGTGGTGGCCACCGCGGTGCTGTGGCCGGACGACAAGAAGCCGGCCGCCGCGCCGCCGCCGCCCACGCCGACTCCCACGGCCACCCAGGCGCCGACACCCACCCCTACGCCCACGCCGCAGCCGCCGTACGCGTTCTTCCCGGTCGGCGCCTGCTTCGATCACCCGCAGCTGAGCCCGGTGATCACCAAGCCCGAGGAGCGTCCCTGCGCCGGGGACCACGACGGCGAGGTGATCGCCGACCTCAAGCTCGCGGACGGGATCACCGGCGACATCCCGCTCGCGCTTGCCATGCGCGACGGCTGCAAGGAGGTCGAAGCCGCCGCCAAGGCCCGCCAGGGCGACGGGAAGACCTACTACGGCCGCCAGTTCGGCCCGGCGATGGCCAACTACCAGCAGGGCTGGCGCGACTACACCTGCACCCTGGCCGCCAGCAACAAGCAGGGCGGCCCCAAGCTCACCGGGCAGTTGCGCCCGTAGCGGCTCCGGCGGGGGAGCGAGGCGGGTGCGGCGGGGCGGGCTGACACAATGGGGTGCATGTCCACCACACCCGCCGCTCCCGGCAGCACCGCCCTCGCCCCCGAGATCGCCGCGCGGCTCAAGCGCTCCGAGGACGGGCTGGTCCCGGCCATCGCCCAGCAGTACGACACCGGCGAGGTGCTGATGCTCGGGTGGATGGACGACGAGGCGCTGCACCGCACCCTCACCACGGGCCGCTGCACCTACTGGAGCCGCAGCCGCCGTGAGTACTGGGTGAAGGGCGACACCTCGGGCCACGTCCAGGCGGTCAAGTCGGTGGCCCTGGACTGCGACGGCGACACCCTGCTGGTCAGGGTCGACCAGAGCGGCGCGGCCTGCCACACCGGCGACCGCACCTGCTTCGACGCCGACGTGCTCCCGCTCTCCTGACCCCAGTCCACTCGAAGAACTCAAGAAGGTGCCGCCCGTCATGGATCTCGAAGCCTTCCGCAAGCTCGCCGTCGACACCCGGGTCATCCCGGTCACCCGCAGGCTCCTCGCGGACGGTCTCACCCCGATCGGCCTCTACCGCACCCTCGCCGAGGAGCGGCCCGGCACCTTCCTGCTGGAGTCCGCCGAGCAGGGCCGCAGCTGGTCGCGCTACTCCTTCGTCGGGGTGCGCAGCGCCGCCGCGCTGACCGTCGGCCCGGACGGCGGGGCCCGCTGGCTCGGCACCCCGCCGGTCGGCATCCCCACCGCCGGCGACCCGCTGGAGGTGCTGCGCGCCACCCTCCAGGCGCTGCACACCCCGCGGCTGGAGGACGACGGCCTGCCCCCGCTCACCGGCGGCCTGGTCGGCTACCTCGGTTACGACATCGTCCGCCGGCTGGAGAAGCTGCCCGACCTCAACCCGGACGACCTGGGCCTGCCCGAGCTGACCATGCTGCTCGCCACCGACCTCGCGGTGCTCGACCACGTCGACGGCACGGTGCTGCTGATCGCCAACGCCGTCAACCACAACGACCTGGCCAGCGGCGCGGACGAGGCCTGGGCGGACGCGGTGGCCCGGCTGGACGCGATGGAGGCCGAGCTGTCCAAGCCGGTCGACCCGGGCCTGGCCACCTTCACCCCGGCCGGCCCGGGCGAGGTGCACTCGCCGTTCGGTGGCGAGCCGTACCGGGCCGCGGTGGAGACGATCAAGGAGCGGATCCGGGCCGGCGAGGCCTTCCAGGTGGTGCCCTCGCAGCGCTTCGAGGCGCCCTGCCCGGCCTCCGCGCTGGACGTCTACCGGGTGCTGCGCACCACCAACCCCAGCCCGTACATGTACCTGTTCCGCTTCCCCGGGCCGGACGGCGGGGCCGAGGGCGGCTTCGACGTGGTCGGCTCCAGCCCGGAGGCGCTGGTCAAGGTCACCGACGGCGAGGCGATGCTGCACCCGATCGCCGGCACCCGGCACCGCGGCGACACCCCGCAGGAGGACGCGGAGCTGGCCGCCGAGCTGCTCGCCGACCCCAAGGAGCGGGCCGAGCACCTGATGCTGGTGGACCTCGGCCGCAACGACCTCGGCCGGGTCTGCGAGCCGGGCAGCGTCGAGGTGGTCGACTTCATGCACATCGAGCGCTACAGCCACGTGATGCACATCGTGTCGACGGTGACCGGCACGGTCGCCCCGGGGCGGACCGCCTTCGACGTGCTGACCGCCTGCTTCCCGGCCGGCACCCTCTCCGGCGCGCCCAAGCCGCGGGCGATGCGGATCATCGAGGAGCTGGAGCCCACCCGCCGCGGCCTGTACGGCGGCTGCGTCGGCTACCTGGACTTCGCCGGGGACTCGGACACCGCGATCGCGATCCGCACCGCGGTGCTGCGCGACGGCACCGCGTACGTGCAGGCCGGCGCGGGCGTGGTCGCCGACTCCGACCCGCACGGCGAGGACACCGAGTGCCGCAACAAGGCGGCCGCCGTGCTGCGGGCGGTCGCCACCGCCAATACGCTGCGGACGCCGGAACTGTCCTGACGTGTGAGGAGGCGGCCGGGATGCCCGAGGCGCCGTACGACGAGCTGCGCTGGGAGGCCGTTTTCGGGACGGCCTCCCAGATCCGGGAAGGGCTCGCGGGCGCGGGGCGGGTGCTGTCCGGGGTCCTGATCGACTTCCCGGCCGCGCACGGCCCGCTCGCCCCGGACCTGGTGGTGGTCGCCCCCGGCGCCGCCCGCACCGCCCGGGGCCGGTACGGGGCCGCGGACGCCGAGGCGGTGCTGGAGGTGGCGCACCCGGGCCGTGACCACGTCTTCGCGCGGGCCTGCGCGGAGAGCGGCGTGCCGCTGTACGTGGTGGTCGATCCGGCGGCGGCGGTCTGCACCGTGCACACCGCGCCGTCCCCCGAGGGGGTGTACCGGGAGGCGGAGCGGGTGCCGTTCGGCAACGACCTGTTCCTGCCGCTCGGCGGCCGCACGGTGGTGCTGCGGACGGACGGGTTCCCCACGCCGTAACCCACCCCGCCGGCCGACCCGCCCGCCACCGCGCCGACCGCCCCGCCCGACGGCTCGCCCGACGGCCCGTTCCCCACCCCGGGTACGGACCCCGGCGTCGGTCGGGGGATAGTGGACGGGTGACCGCTGAGCAGACCCCCGCCCCCGCCGCCCCCAGCCGCCGCACCCTCGGCATCATGCTGCTGCTGACCGTGCTGAGTGCCGTGCTGGTGCTGACCGCGGTCGGGCGGACCTGGGCCGAGGGCCGGGCCGGCACCCTGGACGTGTCCGTCACCGGCGGCAGGATCTCCGAACTGCCCGGCGGGCTGGCCCTGGTGGGCCTCGCCGCGGCCGTCGCGGTGTTCGCGGTGCGCGGCGCCGGCCGGCTGGCGGTCGGCGCGCTGACCCTGCTGGCCGGGCTCGGCGCGGCCGCCGCCTCGGTGGCCGGGGCCGGCGACACCGCCGCGCTGGACGCCGAGGCCGCCCGCAAGCTGGCGCTGACCGGTTCGGCGGCCACCGAGGTCTCGCACACCGCCTGGCCCTGGGTCGCGCTGGTCGGCGGGGTCCTGCTGGCCCTGGCCGGACTGCTCACCCTGCGCTACGGCCGGGGCTGGCCGGCCATGGGCAGCCGCTACGAGGCGCCGACCCGCAAGGCCCCGGCGCGGACCGAGACGCCGGGCGACCTGTGGAAGGCCCTGGACCGGGGCGAGGACCCGACCGCGGTGTGAGCCGCGCGCATGTGACGCGGCCCGCGCGCATGTGACGCGATAGACCCGCCACCCGCTTTGGGCCGTCGGTGTGTGGCCCGGCACAATGGAACCCGTCAACCCGCCGGCGGCCCCGCAGGCCCGGCCGGGCCCCGAGAGCCAAGGAGCACCACTCAGATGGCAGCAGCAGCACACGGCCACACCACCGCCGCCTGGACCGGCGTCGTCATCTCCTTCGTCGGCTTCGGCGTCGCGGGCGTCGCCATGATCCTGCCGTCGGTTCTGCTCGTCTGGGTCGGCCTGGCGGTCATCCTGGCCGGTGGCGTGGTCGGCAAGGCCATGTCCCTCGCGGGCATGGGCAAGCAGCCCAGCGCCAACGTCTACAAGTCGGCCGAGGAGCAGCTCGCGGCCCGTGAGGCCCGCGCCGCCGTCGCCGCCTGACGACGGGCTCGTCGCACCACACGACCACACGTTTGTCGTACATCGGAACGGCGGGCGCGCCACGCCCGCCGTTTCGTCGTGTCCGGGCCCGACCCGGGCAGAATCGGGGCGTGAACGCCGCCCCCACCGCTTCCACCGCCTCCGCCCCGCCGCCCGTGCGGCGCCGGCTGAGCCCGCCGCTGACCGCGCTGGCGGCGGTGGCCGTCCCCGCCGCGTACGTCGCCGTGGTGGACCCGAACACCCCCGGGCACTACCCCGAGTGCCCGTTCCTGACCGCCACCGGCTGGTGGTGCCCCGGCTGCGGGGGGCTGCGCTGCGTCCACGCGCTGAGCCACGGGGACCTCACCGGCGCCCTGCACGACAACGCCGTCGTGGTCCTGCTGTTCGGCGTACTGGCGGTGCTGTGGCTGCGCTGGGGCTGGGCCGCGCTGACCGGCGGTCCGCCGCCCAGGGTCACCGTCGGGGGCCGGCGGTGGGCGCTGATCGCCCTGCTGGTGCTGGTGTTCACAGTGGTGCGCAACTCGGGGGTCGGCGCCGGGCTGGCGCCGCCGCTGGTCTGACCGGGCCGCCTGACCGGGCCGCCTGACCGCCGCGTCCCGGCTGCCGTACCGCGGACCCTGACCGTGGTCCTCGACCGCGCGGCCGCCGCTTCCCGTACGCCCTGACGCCACGTCCCGGCCACCGGTCGAGGCCGGCTCGGAGAGCGTCCGAAAACCGGTGCGAAGACCGTCCGAAAACCGGTGCACGCCCGGTGAAGCCGCAGCTGGGGAGCGCCGGAGCGGGAGTCCGGTCCGCGAGACGCGGTTCGAACCGGTGCGCCCCCCGCCCCCGGGTGCCGATACCATCGAAGAGTCGGTGGGCTGTCGCCCGCCGGCTCACGCCGGCCAACTGGCAGAAAAGATGGGGGCTCCTGAGTGAGTGTGCTCGACTCGATCATCGAAGGGGTCCGCGAGGACCTCGCCGAGCGGCAGGCCCGGGTCTCCCTGGACGAGCTCAAGGCGCTGGCCGCCAAGGCTCCGGAGGCCAAGGACGGCGTCGCCGCCCTCCGGGGCGACGGGGTCCGGGTGATCTGCGAGGTGAAGCGCTCCAGCCCGTCCAAGGGCGCCCTGGCCTCGATCGCCGATCCGGCCGCCCTGGCGGTGGACTACGCGGCCGGCGGTGCCGCCGCGATCAGCGTGCTGACCGAGCAGCGCCGCTTCGGCGGTTCGCTGGCCGACCTGGACGCCGTCCGCGCCGCGGTGGACACCCCGCTGCTGCGCAAGGACTTCATCGTCACCGCCTACCAGCTGTGGGAGGCCCGTGCGCACGGCGCCGACCTCGCGCTGCTGATCGTCGCGGCCCTCGACCAGCCGGCCCTGGTGTCGCTGATCGAGCGCGCCGAGTCGATCGGCCTCACCCCGCTGGTCGAGGTGCACGACGAGGAGGAGATCAAGCGCGCGGTGGACGCCGGCGCCCGGATCATCGGCGTCAACGCCCGCAACCTGAAGACGCTCGAGGTGGACCGCAACACCTTCGAGAACGTCGCCCACGCCATCCCGGACGGCATCGTCAAGATCGCCGAGTCCGGTGTGCGCGGCCCGCTGGACGTGATCAACTACGCCAACCTCGGCGCCGACGCGGTGCTGGTCGGCGAGTCGCTGGTGACCGGCAAGGACCCGCGTGCCGCGGTCGCCGACCTGGTCGCCGCCGGGGCCCACCCCGCCGTCCGGCACAAGGACTGACCCCCACCCCATGAAGATCGCCGCCCGACTCGCCCCCGGTTGCCGCCCGCGCGGCTGCCGCGCGCCCGCACGCCGGGTGCTGGGGCGTCGGGTGCGGTACGTCATCGGGTGCGAGCCCGGGCAGGTGCCGGGACGGCGATGGCGCGTGACGTCCGGCTGAAGCCCAGCCGGGAAGACGTCGTTGTCGTCCATCTCCGTTCAAGGGAAACCACCATGTCCGAAAAGGACTACCTGCCCGGCGCCCAGGTGCCGGACGCGCGCGGCTACTTCGGCGCGTACGGCGGCCGCTTCATCCCCGAGGCGCTGGTCGCCGCGGTCGAGCAGGTCGCCGAGGAGTACGAGAAGGCCAAGACCGACCCGGCCTTCACCGCCGAGCTCGACGCGCTGCTCAAGGACTACACCGGGCGCCCGAGCCCGCTGACCGACGTGCACCGCTTCTCCGCCGAGGCGGGCGGCGCGCGCATCCTGCTCAAGCGCGAGGACCTCAACCACACCGGCTCGCACAAGATCAACAACGTGCTGGGCCAGGCGCTGCTCACCAAGCGGATGGGCAAGACCCGGATCATCGCCGAGACCGGCGCCGGCCAGCACGGCGTGGCCACCGCGACCGCCTGCGCCCTGTTCGGCTTCGACTGCACCATCTACATGGGCGAGGTCGACACCCAGCGCCAGGCGCTCAACGTCGCCCGGATGCGGATGCTCGGCGCCGAGGTGGTGGCCGTCAAGTCCGGCAGCCGGACGCTCAAGGACGCCATCAACGAGGCGTTCCGGGACTGGGTCGCCAACGTCGACTCCACCCACTACCTGTTCGGCACCGTCGCCGGGCCGCACCCCTTCCCGATGATGGTCCGGGACTTCCACCGGGTCATCGGCGTCGAGGCGCGGCAGCAGGTGCTCGACCGGACCGGCCGGCTGCCCGACGCCGTCGTGGCCTGCGTCGGCGGCGGCTCCAACGCGATGGGGATCTTCCACGAGTTCATCCCGGACGCCGGGGTGCGGCTGATCGGCTGCGAGGCGGCCGGCGAGGGCGCCGAGACGCCCCGGCACGCGGCCACCCTCACCAAGGGGGACCCGGGCGTGCTGCACGGCTCCCGGACGTACGTCCTCCAGGACGAGGACGGGCAGACCATCGAGTCGCACTCGATCTCGGCCGGGCTGGACTACCCGGGCGTCGGGCCGGAGCACGCCTGGCTGAAGGACACCGGGCGGGCCGAGTACCGTCCGGTCACCGACGACGCCGCGATGCAGGCGTTGCGGCTGCTGTCCCGCACCGAGGGGATCATCCCGGCCATCGAGAGCGCCCACGCGCTCGCCGGGGCGCTGGAGCTGGGGCGCGAGCTCGGGCCGGAGGCGACCATCCTGGTCTCGCTGTCGGGACGCGGGGACAAGGACATGCACACCGCGGCCGAGTACTTCGGGCTGTACGACGAGCCGGGGGCCGGGTCCGCCGGGCCGGCCGACTCCGCCGAGGGGGGTAAGTGATCATGGCTTCCAAGCTGAGCGACATCCTGGCCGCGGCCAAGGCCGAGGACCGGGCCGCGCTGATCGGCTACCTGCCGGCCGGGTTCCCGACCGTGGACGGCGGCATCCGGGCGGTCAACGCCCTGATCGAGGGCGGCTGCGACGTGGTCGAGGTCGGGCTGCCGCACTCCGACCCGGTGCTGGACGGCGCCGTCATCCAGACCGCCGACGACATCGCGCTGCGGGGCGGCGTGCGGATCAAGGACGTGCTGCGCACCGTCCAGGAGGTCGCCTCCGCGCACCCCGCGGCGGCGGTGCTGGTGATGACGTACTGGAACCCGGTCGACCGCTACGGGGTGGCGCGGTTCGCCGCCGACCTGGCGGCCGCGGGCGGGGCCGGCTGCATCCTGCCGGACCTGCCGGTGGAGGAGTCCGAGGAGTGGCGCAAGGCGGCGGACGAGCACGGTCTGGACACCGTGTTCGTGGTCGCCCCCAGCAGCAAGGACGCGCGGCTGGCGGAGGTCACGGCGGCGGGCAGCGGGTTCGTGTACGCGGCCGCGGTGATGGGCGTGACCGGGACGCGGTCGGCCGTCGGCTCGATGGCCGAGGACCTGGTCGCCCGGACCCGGGCCACCACCGACCTGCCCGTCTGCGTCGGGCTCGGGGTCTCGGACGCGGTGCAGGCGGCGGAGGTCGCCCGGTTCGCGGACGGGGTCATCGTCGGGTCGGCGTTCGTGAAGCGGATCCTGGCCGCGGGCGAGGACGAGGAAGCGGCGCTGGACGCGGTGCGGGCCCTGGCCGGGGAACTGGCCTCGGGCGTGCGGCGGAACTGACGCGCGGTAGGACCATCAGGCCGGCGGCCCTCCACTCCTCGGGAGTGGGGGGCCGCCGGTCTTTTCGTGGGTGTGTTTCCGGGGCCGCGCTCCTGAGGGGCGCGGCCCCGGGCGCGCGGCATTTGCCGTGCGCGCCGACCGGAGTGCGGACCCGAACGGGTGAACAAGGGGTGGGGACACGCATCAGGCGGGGTTGGCGGACGTTGAGAGGAGGGAGGAGTGCACGAACGGTTGCCGGGGCGAGCGGGAAGGGGTGAGCCGGTGCGGAGTGTCCAGCGGGCCGTCCTGCTGCGGGCGGCGGCGGCCGTGGTGGTGCTCGTCGGCGCGGTCGGGGTGCACGTGGAGGTGGGCCACGCGTTGGCGAAGCGGGGCGCCGAGCGGGCGGAGCGGGAGGCGGTGGCGTGCGCGGAGGCCGCCCGGCACCCCGACCTGTTCGAGGCGGGGTGGTTGGCGGGGTGCCGCTGACGCACGGGTGTTCGGACTGTTCGGACGGAACGTCACTCATCCGGCGTCATTCCCGACCGCCGAGAAACCCCCCTCCGCCCCCGACGGTTCCTCAGGGAGTGAACGAGTTTCCCGAGGGGGGTTCCCTGATGACCGCGCAGCCCGGTGGCTCCGCGCCCACGCCGACCGCGGGGCGGCCGGTGCCGGCCTGGAGCGAGTGGCTCGGCACGGTCGTCCGGCTCGGCCTCGCGGTGGTCTGGGGGTGGGCCGGGCTGGCGAAGATCTCCGACCCGGCGGAGGCCGCGCAGGCCGTCCGGGCCTACGAGATCCTCCCCGAGGGCCTGGTCAAGCCGATCGGCTACGGCCTGCCGTTCCTGGAGCTGGCGCTGGCCCTGCTGCTGGTGGTGGGCCTCGGCGTCCGGCTGGTGGCCGGGGTCTCCGCGCTCCTGCTGCTGGCGTTCATCGCCGGGATCGCCTCCGCCTGGGCGCGCGGCATCTCGATCGACTGCGGCTGCTTCGGCGGCGGCGGGCACGTCGACGCGTCCCAGACGGAGTACCTCCAGGAGATCCTGCGCGACACCGGGTTCCTGCTGCTGGCCGGGTGGCTGCTGTGGCGGCCCCGCACCCGGCTGTCGGCGGACGGCTGGCTGGCGAGCTGACCCCCACATCCCTGCACCCCGACGAAGGCCCCGACCGTGGATGTCAACGCAATGAGCGAGAAGAACCGAGAAGGCAAGCGCACCGCCCGTGAGCGGATGCTGGAGCAGCGGGCGGCCGACGAGGCCTCCTCCCGGCGCAAGAAGAAGCTGATCGTGGGCGGCTCCGTGCTCGCGGTGATCGCCGCCGCGGTGATCGTCGGCGTCGTGGTGCAGAACCAGCGCTCCAAGCCGGAGACGCCGGTCGCCGCCCCGGCCGGGACGATCGGCGACAAGAACCTGGTCATCCCGGTCGGCGCCGACAACGCGCCCTCCGTCCTCACCGTCTACGAGGACCCGCGCTGCCCCGCCTGCGGCACCTTCGAGCGCGAGTTCTCGTCGACCATCGACCAGCTGGAGGACGCCGGGAAGATCTACACGAACTACCACATCGTGTCGTTCATCGACCGGGCCGTGGCGGGCAAGGGCTCCCGGAACGGCGCCAACGCGCTGGGCTGCGCCCAGGACGCCGGGCACTTCCGGGACTTCCACGACGTGCTGTACCGCAACCAGCCGGACGAGACCAACGACGCCTTCGGCGACAAGGCCGTGCTGCTCGGCCTGGCCAAGCAGGTCAACGGCCTGGACACGCCCGCGTTCCAGTCCTGCGTCAAGGACAGCAGGTTCGGCGGCTGGGTGTCCGCGGTGCAGCAGGACTTCGACAAGTCCAGCTTCAAGTCCACGCCGACGGTGCTGCTCAACGGCCAGCCGGTCTACCCGAAGAACGGCAGCGAGGAGATCACCCCGGCGAACCTGGCGAAGTGGGTGGACGCCGCGAACCAGGGCAAGCAGCTGGGCACGGCGGGTTCGCACGGGCAGACCCCGGCGCCGACCGGCACCGCCTCGGAGGCCAACAACCCGTCGCCGACGGCCGGCTGAGCCCGCCGGGCCGCGCCGCCCCTCCCCGTCCGGAGGCGGCGGCGCGGCCCGTTGTTCGGTTTCTGTGACCCCAAGGGTGTCCGAGCGGGCCTTCGGACCCTGTAGCGTCGGAACTGCCATGGATATCGCCTACATTCCCAGCCCGTCGCGGGGCGTCCTGTACCTCGGACCGATCCCGCTGCGCGCCTACGCCTTCTGCATCATCCTCGGTGTCGTCGTGGCCGTCTGGCTCGGCAGCAAGCGCTGGGTCGCCCGGGGCGGTGCCAAGCACACCGTCGGCGACATCGCCGTGTGGGCCGTGCCGTTCGGCCTGGTCGGCGGCCGCCTCTACCACGTGATCACCGACGGCGGCCGCCTGTACTTCGCCGAGGGGAAGAACCCCTGGGACGCCCTCAAGATCTGGGAGGGCGGCCTCGGCATCTGGGGCGCGGTCGCGCTGGGCGCGGTCGGCGCCTGGATCGGCGCCCGCCGCCGGGGCGTGCCGCTGCCCGCGTACGCCGACGCCATCGCGCCGGGCATCGCCCTCGCGCAGGCGCTGGGCCGCTGGGGCAACTACTTCAACCAGGAGCTGTACGGCCGGTCGACCACCCTGCCGTGGGGCCTGGAGATCGACAAGACGCTGCCCAACGGCGAGGTCGTGAAGGGCGTCTACCAGCCGACCTTCCTGTACGAGTCGCTGTGGTGCGTCGGTGTCGCGCTGCTGGTGATCTGGGCGGACCGCCGCTTCACGCTGGGCCACGGCCGGGCGTTCGCGCTGTACGTGGCCGCGTACACGGTGGGCCGGTTCTGGATCGAGTGGCTGCGGATCGACGACGCGCACGTCTACTTCGGCCTGCGGCTGAACGACTGGGTGTCCATCGCGGTGTTCGTGGGCGCGGTGGCGTACTTCGTGATCGTGGGCAGGAGGCGGCCCGGGCGGGAGGACCCGGCGAGCATCGATCCGGCCGCGCAGGAGGAGCGGGACGCCGCGGCGGAGGCCGCCGCGACGGGCGGTGCCGCGTCGGAGGCCGCCCGGGGCGAGGGCAAGGGCGGCAAGAAGGCCGAGAAGTCCGAGGAGAAGGCCGGGAAGGCCGGGAAGGCCGAGGAGAAGGCCGACGGCAAGGCCGAGGAGAAGGCCGACGGGAAGCCGGTTCTGCGGAAGCCGGCCGGGCCCGTGGACGGGAAGCCGGCCGCCGAGACGGCCGGCGAGGACGTCAAGAACCCGATCTGACCTGGGAGTTCCCCCGGCTGAGGCCACCCTTCGCGAGGCTCGCGAAGGGTGGCCTCAGTGGTGTTCGGACAGCCTTACTTTGCTGGAAATGCCCAGGTCAGACGGGCTACGTTCAGGGCTGACGAACGACGACGGAGGGGAACGACGATGAGTGCGACCATGATGGAGGCCGACGCCGGGCACCAGCCCCGGATACCCGCGGCGGACCACCACCGGGACGTCAACGGCGGCTGGCTGCGACCGGCCGTGTTCGGCGCGGTGGACGGGCTGGTGTCCAACTTCGCGCTGATGACCGGCGTGGTCGGCGGGGCGGCGTCCAACGGGACGGTGATCCTGACCGGGCTGGCGGGCCTGGCGGCCGGCGCCTGCTCGATGGCGGCGGGGGAGTACACCTCGGTGGCCTCGCAGCGGGAGCTGGTGCAGGCCGAGATCGAGGCCGAGCGGCTGGAGCTGAGCCGCAACCCGCACGGGGAGCTGGCCGAGCTGGCCCAGCTGTACGTCTCGCGCGGGGTGGACCCGGAGCTGGCCCACGAGGTGGCCCGGCAGCTGTCCGCGGACCCGGAGCTGGCCCTGGAGGTGCACGCCCGCGAGGAGCTGGGCGTCGACCCGACCGACCTGCCCTCGCCGCTGGTGGCGGCCGGCTCGTCGTTCCTGTGCTTCGCGCTCGGCGCGCTGCTGCCGCTGCTGCCGTACCTGCTGGGGGCGACCGCGCTGCTGCCGGCGATGCTGCTGGCGGGGGCCGGGCTGTTCCTGTGCGGCGCGGTGGTGGCCCGGGTGACGGCGCGCAGCTGGTGGTTCAGCGGGCTGCGGCAGCTGGTGCTGGGCGGCGCGGCGGCCGGGGTGACCTACCTGCTCGGGTGGCTGATCGGCGGCCATCTGGGGTGACCATGGAGTGCATGGTTATGCTGGTGAGTGGGTGACGTTTCACACATGGGCCTCGGGCGGCGCCTGGCAGTGTCTCAGCATTCGGGCCTCCGAGCCGCGGATTCGCATCCGTGGACGGGCTCCCGGGATGGATTCCCAGGCGTCCATGATCGGCTTCTGTGGCGGCCCGGTTTCGCCCCTGTTTCAGGCGGTGGACGGTTGGGCACAATCGTCGGGACGTGCACTGTGGCACGTCCTCTCATACGCCCCCCGACCTGCGCACCGTCCCGCCATGTGGACGGGATATTCCGCTTCTCGGGATCGTGGGCATCATGTAACTCGCACGACACCGCACCATCGCATCAGGGCCAACGTCGTCCCTCCTTGCACCACCTTGCCGAAAGACGACGACGGGAGAGCCGATGCTGTCTGCATCCATGCACTCCGCCAACGAGCCCCAGGCCGGCGCCGCCCGCCAGCCGTACGCGCTCGTGCCGGATGCGCGACCTGCTGCCCAGGGCCTGTACGACCCGCGGAACGAGCACGACGCCTGTGGCGTCGGTTTCGTCGCCACGCTGACGGGCATCGCCGACCACACCATCGTCGAGCAGGCGCTGAACGTCCTGCGCAACCTGGAGCACCGCGGCGCCACCGGCGCCGAGCCGGACTCCGGCGACGGCGCCGGCATCCTGACCCAGGTCCCGGACGCCTTCCTGCGCGGGAAGGTCCCCTTCGAGCTCCCGGCGGCCGGCTCCTACGCCGTCGGCATCGCCTTCCTCCCCGAGGACGACGAGAAGGACGCCGCCGCCGTCGCGCGGATCGAGGCCATCGCCGCCGAGGAGGGCACGACCGTCCTCGGCTGGCGCGACGTCCCCGTCACCCCGGACCTGCTCGGCGCCACCGCGCGCAGCGTGATGCCGCGGTTCCGGCAGCTCTTCCTGGCGAAGGACGGAACGGCCGGCATCGAGCTCGACCGGACCGCCTTCGTGGTCCGCAAGCGGGCCGAGCGCGAGGCCGGGGTGTACTTCCCGTCGCTGTCCGCGCGCACCATCGTCTACAAGGGCATGCTGACCACCGGCCAGCTGGAGCCCTTCTTCCCCGACCTGTCGGACCGCGGCTACGCGTCCGCGATCGGCCTGGTGCACTCGCGGTTCTCCACCAACACCTTCCCGAGCTGGCCGCTCGCCCACCCGTACCGCTTCGTCGCGCACAACGGCGAGATCAACACGGTCAAGGGCAACCGCAACTGGATGCACGCCCGGGAGTCGCAGCTCGCGACCGACCTCATCCCCGCCAACAGCAAGGGCCAGGGCCTGGAGCGGATCTTCCCGATCTGCACGCCGGAGCACTCCGACTCCGCCTCCTTCGACGAGGTCCTGGAGCTGCTCCACCTCGGCGGCCGCTCGCTGCCGCACTCGGTGCTGATGATGATCCCGGAGGCGTGGGAGAACCACGCCACCATGAGCCCGGACCGCCGCGCCTTCTACCAGTACCACTCCAACCTGATGGAGCCCTGGGACGGCCCGGCCTGCGTCACCTTCACCGACGGCAACCAGATCGGCGCCGTGCTCGACCGCAACGGCCTGCGCCCGGCCCGGTACTGGATCACCGAGGACGGCCTGGTCGTCCTCTCCTCCGAGGTCGGCGTCCTCGACATCGAGCAGGAGAAGGTCGTCCGGAAGGGCCGCCTCCAGCCCGGCCGGATGTTCCTGGTGGACACCGCCGAGGGCCGGATCGTCCCGGACGAGGAGGTCAAGTCCGCCCTCGCCGCCGAGCACCCCTACCAGGAGTGGGTCGACGGCGGGCAGATCCAGCTCGCCAAGCTGCCCGAGCGCGAGCACATCTTCCACACCCACGCCTCCGTCACCCGCCGCCAGCAGACCTTCGGCTACACCGAGGAGGAGCTGCGGGTCATCCTCGCGCCGATGGCGCGCACCGGCGCCGAGGCGCTCGGCTCGATGGGCACCGACTCGCCGATCGCCGCGCTGAGCGAGAAGCCGCGCCTGCTGTTCGACTACTTCGTGCAGCTCTTCGCGCAGGTCACCAACCCGCCGCTGGACGCCATCCGCGAGGAGCTCGTCACCTCGCTGCTGTCCAACCTCGGCCCGGAGGGCAACCTGCTGGCCGCCGAGGCCGCGTCCTGCCGCTCGGTCGGGATCACCTTCCCCGTGATCGACAACGACGAGCTCGCCAAGCTCGTCCACATCAACGCCGACGGCGACCAGCCCGGCCTGAAGGCCGTCACGCTCTCCGGCCTCTACAAGGTCGCCTCCGGCGGCGAGGGCCTGGCCTCCCGGCTCGCCGAGATCGCCGCCGAGGCCGACGCGGCGATCGCCGACGGCGCCCGGATCGTCGTGCTCTCCGACCGGCACTCCGACGCCGAGCACGCGCCGATCCCCTCGCTGCTGCTCACCTCGGCCGTGCACCACCACCTGATCCGCACCAAGCAGCGCACCCGGGTGTCGCTGCTGGTCGAGGCGGGCGACGTCCGCGAGGTGCACCACGTCGCGCTGCTGATCGGCTACGGCGCCGGGGCGGTCAACCCGTACCTGGCGATGGAGTCCGTCGAGGACCTGGTCGCCCAGGGCGTGTTCATCGAGGGCGTCGAGCCCGAGAAGGCGATCCGCAACCTGATCAAGGCGCTCGGCAAGGGCGTGCTCAAGGTCATGTCCAAGATGGGCATCTCGACCGTCGCCTCCTACCGCGGCGCCCAGGTCTTCGAGGCCATCGGCCTCTCCCAGGACCTCGTCGACGGCTACTTCTCCGGCACCACCACCAAGCTCGGCGGCATCGGCCTGGAGGAGATCGCCCGCGAGACCGCCGCCCGGCACGCCAAGGCGTACCCGGCCTCCGGCATCCCGGCCGCGCACCGCGCGCTGGAGATCGGCGGCGAGTACCAGTGGCGCCGCGAGGGCGAGCCGCACCTGTTCGACCCGGACACCGTCTTCCGCCTCCAGCACGCCACCCGCAACCGCCGGTACGACATCTTCAAGCAGTACACGGACCGGGTGAACGAGCAGTCCGAGCGGCTGATGACGCTGCGCGGCCTGTTCCGGCTGAACGGCCTGGAGCGGGAGCCGATCCCGGTCGAGGAGGTCGAGCCGGTCTCCGCGATCGTCCGGCGCTTCTCCACCGGCGCCATGTCGTACGGCTCGATCTCCCGCGAGGCGCACGAGACCCTGGCCATCGCGATGAACCGCCTCGGCGGCAAGTCCAACACCGGCGAGGGCGGCGAGGACCCGGACCGCCTGTACGACCCGGAGCGCCGCTCGGCGATCAAGCAGGTCGCCTCCGGCCGGTTCGGCGTCACCTCCGAGTACCTCGTCAACGCCGACGACATCCAGATCAAGATGGCCCAGGGCGCCAAGCCCGGCGAGGGCGGCCAGCTGCCCGGCCACAAGGTCTACCCGTGGGTCGCCAGGACCCGGCACTCCACCCCGGGCGTCGGCCTGATCTCGCCGCCGCCGCACCACGACATCTACTCGATCGAGGACCTGGCGCAGCTGATCCACGACCTCAAGAACGCCAACCCGGCGGCCCGCATCCACGTGAAGCTGGTCTCCGAGGTCGGCGTCGGCACGGTCGCGGCCGGCGTGTCCAAGGCGCACGCCGACGTCGTCCTGGTCTCCGGGCACGACGGCGGGACGGGCGCCTCGCCGCTCACCTCGCTGAAGCACGCGGGCGGTCCCTGGGAGCTCGGCCTCGCCGAGACCCAGCAGACCCTGCTGCTGAACGGGCTGCGCGACCGCATCGTCGTCCAGACCGACGGCCAGCTGAAGACCGGCCGCGACGTGGTCATCGCCGCGCTGCTCGGCGCCGAGGAGTTCGGCTTCGCGACCGCCCCGCTGGTGGTCTCCGGCTGCATCATGATGCGGGTCTGCCACCTGGACACCTGCCCGGTCGGCGTCGCCACCCAGAACCCGGTGCTGCGCGAGCGGTTCTCCGGCAAGCCCGAGTTCGTGGTCAACTTCTTCGAGTTCATCGCCGAGGAGGTCCGGGAGATCCTGGCCTCGCTGGGCTTCCGCTCGATCGAGGAGGCCGTCGGCCGCGCCGAGCACATCGACGCCCGGGCCGCGATCGACCACTGGAAGGCCGCCGGGCTGGACCTCGCCCCGCTGTTCCACGTGCCGGCGCTGCCCGAGGGGGCCGCCCGCCACCGCACCACCACCCAGGACCACGCGCTGGACAAGGCCCTGGACAACCAGCTGATCGCGCTGGCCGAGGACGCGCTGGAGCGCGGCGAGACCGTCCGGATCCAGTTGCCGATCCGCAACGTCAACCGCACCGTCGGCACCATGCTCGGCCACGAGGTGACCAAGCGGTACCGGGGCGAGGGCCTGCCGGAGGGGACCATCGACGTCACCTTCACCGGCTCCGCCGGGCAGTCCTTCGGCGCGTTCCTGCCGCGCGGCGTGACCCTGCGGCTGGAGGGCGACGCCAACGACTACGTCGGCAAGGGCCTCTCCGGCGGCGTGGTGATCGTCCGCCCGGCCCGCGAGGCGGCCGCCATCGGCAACGACGCGCAGAACCACGTCATCGCCGGCAACACCATCGGCTACGGCGCCACCGCGGGCCGCGTCCACCTGCGCGGCAAGGCCGGCGAGCGCTTCGCCGTCCGCAACTCCGGGGCCACCCTGGTGGTCGAGGGCGTCGGCGACCACGGCCTGGAGTACATGACCGGCGGCCGGGTCGTCGTCCTCGGCGAGACCGGGCGCAACCTCGCGGCGGGCATGTCCGGCGGCATCGCGTACGTCCTGGACCTGCGCCCCGCGAACGTCAACGACGGCATGGTGGGCATCGAGGCCCCCACCGCCGCCGACCGCGACTGGCTGCGCGAGACCGTGCAGCAGCACTACGAGGAGACCGGCTCCACCGTCGCCGCCGAACTCCTGGCGGACTGGGGCAGCGGGGTCTCCCGCTTCTCCAAGATCATGCCGACCGACTACAAGGCAGTGCTCGCCGCCAAGGACGCCGCTGAGCGCGATGGCCTCTCCGAGGCCGAGACCACTCGCAAGATGATGGAGGCGGCTAATGGCTGACCCCAAGGGCTTCCTGACCACGCCCAAGCAGCTGGCCGAGCGCCGCCCCGTGGACGTCCGTCTGCGGGACTGGAACGAGGTCTACGTCGAGCGCAGCCTCCTGCCGATCATCACCAAGCAGGCCGGCCGCTGCATGGACTGCGGCATCCCGTTCTGCCACAACGGCTGCCCGCTCGGGAACCTCATCCCCGAGTGGAACGACCTGGCCTACCGGGACGACTTCGTCGGCGCGATCGAGCGGCTGCACGCCACCAACAACTTCCCGGAGTTCACCGGCCGCCTGTGCCCGGCCCCGTGCGAGTCCGCGTGCGTCCTCGGCATCAACCAGGACGCGGTGACCATCAAGAACGTCGAGGTCACCATCATCGACAAGGCCTGGGACCGCGGCGGGGTCACCCCGCAGGTCCCGGAGCGGCTCTCCGGCAAGACCGTCGCCGTCGTCGGCTCCGGCCCGGCCGGCCTCGCCGCCGCCCAGCAGCTCACCCGCGCCGGGCACACCGTCGTCGTGTACGAGCGGGCCGACCGGATCGGCGGACTGCTGCGCTACGGCATCCCCGAGTTCAAGATGGAGAAGCGCCACATCAACCGCCGCATCGAGCAGATGCGGGCGGAGGGCACCCGGTTCCGCACCGGCGTGCACGTCGGCGAGGACATCACCGGGCAGCAGCTGCGCGAGCGCTTCGACGCCGTGGTCGTCGCGGCCGGCGCCACCACCGCCCGCGACCTGCCGGTGCCCGGGCGCGAGCTCAAGGGCGTCCACCAGGCCATGGAGTACCTGCCGCTGGCCAACAAGGTGCAGGAGGGCGACTTCGTGGAGTCCCCGATCAGCGCCAAGGGCAAGCACGTGGTCGTGATCGGCGGCGGCGACACCGGCGCGGACTGCGTCGGCACCGCCCACCGGCAGGGGGCGGCCTCCGTCACCCAGCTGGAGATCATGCCGCGGCCCGGCGAGGACCGGCCCGGGCACCAGCCGTGGCCGACCATGCCGATGACGTACAAGGTCACCTCCGCGCACGAGGAGGGCGGCGAGCGGATCTACTCGGTCAGCACCACCCACTTCAGCGGCGACGAGGACGGCAACGTCCAGGAGCTGCACCTCGTCGAGGTGGAGTTCAGGGACGGCCGCTTCGAGCGGGTCCCCGGCACCGAGCGGGCCATCCCGGCCCAGCTGGTCACCCTGGCCATGGGCTTCACCGGGACGGACGTGCGCAACGGGCTGGTCGAGCAGCTGGGAGCGGACCTCGACGCGCGCGGTAACATTGCCCGCGATGGCCGGTTCGCCACCAATGTCGATGGCGTGTACGTCTGCGGAGACGCCGGCCGTGGCCAGTCGCTGATCGTCTGGGCCATCGCGGAAGGCCGCTCGGCCGCCGCGGCGGTGGACAAGTACCTCGGCGGCAAGACCCCGCTTCCCGCGCCGATCCGGCCCACCGACCGCCCCCTGGTGGTCTGACGGGCCCCGGACGCTCCGACCGGCCCACCCCGAACCCCCGGCGCCGCATCGCCGGGAGCTCAACCCGCTGCCCCCGTCAGAGTCGCCGGGCCAACGCGGTCTCCTGGCGCCTGCCCTCTTCCCCGACCAGTTGGAGGGCGGGCGCCGTCGCGTACCCGTACGGAGGCCCCTGAGCCCTCCCCGGGCCGCGGCAACTCTCGGACAAACGGCCGGAGTTGTTCGGCGCCCGGCGGGTTCCGGGACAGTGGGCTGTTGTTCGTCGGTGCCAGGTGGCAGACTGCGGCCGACGGCCGGGGGGCTGGGCGAGCGCGGAGGATGACGTCGATGGGCACGACTCAGGCAGGCGGGGGCGCCACGGTACGGCGCCTGCTGCTCGGTACCCAGCTGCGCAAGCTCCGCGAGGCCAGAGGCGTCAGCCGGGAGGAGGCCGGGTACTCGATCCGGGCCTCCGAGTCCAAGATCAGCCGCATGGAGCTCGGCCGGGTCGGCTTCAAGGAACGCGACGTCGCCGACCTGCTCACCCTGTACGGGGTCGAGGTCGAACAGGAGCGGGCCACCGTCCTCGGACTGCTGCGCGACGCCAACGCCAGCTCCTGGTGGCACGAGTACGGGGACGTCCTGCCCGGCTGGTTCCAGAACTACCTGGGACTGGAGGAGGCCGCGGCCGAGATCCGCAGCTACGAGGTCCAGTTCGTCCACGGGCTGCTCCAGACCGCCGACTACGCCCGGGCCGTGGTCACCGCCGGCTGCCACACCACCGGGCCGGAGGAGATCGAGCGCCGGGTCGACGTACGGCTCAAGCGGCAGGCGGTGCTGACCGGCGAGCGGGCGCCGCGGCTGGTCGCGGTACTGGACGAGGCCGCGCTGCGCCGGCCCTGGGGCGGCGCGGAGCTGATGCGCGGCCAGCTGGACCGGCTGCTGGAGTTGAGCGAACTGCCCAACGTCCGGCTCCAGGTGCTACCGCTGGGCAACGCCGGGCTGAGCGCCGAGAGCGGCGCGTTCACCGTCCTGGGCTTCGCCGAGGCCGAACTGTCGGACGTGGTGTACCTGGAGCAGTTCACCACCGCGCTCTACCTGGACAAGCCCGCCGAGGTGGCCGAGTACCGGCACGCGATGGACGACCTGGTCGCCGACAGCCTGAGCCCGGCACTGACCCGCGACCTGCTCCATTCCGTGCGCCAGGAACTGTAATACGTCAGTACGATGATCCCCCATCAGGTCGGGTGCATGAGAGGGATCAGATGTCGTACTTCTCCGAGTTGGCCCTGCAGTACATCGATGGCGAGTGGCGCAGCGGCAGCGGCTCCTGGGACATCGTCGACGTCGACCCCTACACCGGTGACAAGCTCGCCACCATCACCGTCGCCACCGTCGCCGAGGTCGACCTGGCCTACCGCGCCGCCGAGCGCGCCCAGAAGCAGTGGGCCGCCACCAACCCCTACCAGCGGCGGACGGTCTTCGAGCGCGCGCTGCGGCTGCTGGAGGAGCGCGAGCCGGAGATCGTCCAGGCGATCATGGCGGAACTCGGCGGCACCGCGCTGAAGGCGGGCTTCGAACTGTCGCTGGTCAAGGACGTCCTGCGGGACTGCCTGCACCAGTCGGTGGCCCCCGAGGGCCGGCTGCTGACCTCGCCCGCCCAGGGCCGGGAGAACCGCCTCTACCGGCTGCCGGTCGGCGTGGTCGGCGTGATCAGCCCGTTCAACTTCCCGCTGTTCCTGGCGCTCAAGGCCGTCGCCCCGGCGCTCGCGCTCGGCAACGGCGTCGTCCTCAAGCCGCACCAGGAGACCCCGGTGGTCGGCGGCGGGCTGATCGCCAAGCTCTTCGAGGACGCGGGGCTCCCGCCCGGCCTGCTGAACGTGGTGATCACCGACATCGCCGAGATCGGCGACAGCTTCCTGGAGCACCCGGTGCCCAAGGTGATCTCCTTCACCGGCTCCGACAAGGTCGGCCGGCACGTCGCCACCGTCGCCGCCGGGCACTTCAAGCGCACCGTCCTGGAACTCGGCGGCAACAGCGCGCTGATCGTGCTGGACGACGCCGACGTGGACCACGCCGTGGACGCCGCGGTGTTCAGCCGCTTCGTCCACCAGGGACAGGTCTGCATGGCCGCCAACCGGGTGCTGGTGGACCGGTCCGTCGAGGCCGAGTTCACCGAGAAGTTCGTCGCCAAGGTCGCCTCGCTCACCGTCGGCGACCCGCGGGACCCGGCCACCCACATCGGCCCGCTGATCAACCCCGTCCAGGCCGACGGCCTGCGCGCCCAGGTCGACCAGGCCGTCGCGGCCGGCGCCACCGCGCTGCTGCGCGGCGACACGGTCGGCAGCCTGATGGAGCCGGTGGTCCTCACCGGCCTGGCCGAGGACGCGCCGATCCTGCGGACCGAACTCTTCGGCCCGGTCGTCCTGCTGGTGCCCTTCGACGGCGAGGACGAGGCCGTCCGGCTCGCCAACGCCACGCCCTTCGGCCTCAGCGGCGCGGTGCACACCGGGAACACCGAGCGCGGCGTGAAGCTCGCCCAGCGGATCGAGACCGGCATGATCCACGTCAACGGCGGCACCATCGCCGACGAGCCGGGCGTGCCCTTCGGCGGCGAGAAGAACTCCGGCGTCGGCCGCCTCAACGGCGAGTCCACGGTGGACGCCTTCACCACCCTGAAGTGGATATCCGTCCAGCACGAGCGCGCGGTCTTCCCCTTCTGACCCGCGGTTCGGACGCGAGGGCCTCCCGGCGGCTGCCGCCGGGAGGCCCGTGGCGTCAGGCGGGGTAGCGGAGCAGGGCGTCGGTGGCGAGCTCGAAGCCGAAGGGGGCCGGGAGCGGGACCGGGTCGCCGAACTTGCCGTTCCAGCGCCAGCGGTAGCCGCTGTCGGACGGCTCGGCGTAGAGCGTCAGGTCGCCCTCGCGCGGGTCGATCAGCAGGTACAGCGGGATGGCCATGAGCGGGTAGTCGCGGACCTTGCCGACCAGGTCGTTCTCCGGGTTCGACGGGGAGACGATCTCCACCGCGATGGCCGCCTGCTCGGCGGGGACCTGGTTCCCGCCCTCCTCCAGCGCCGAGAGGGGGATGTAGGTCAGGTCGGGGTTGCGGAGCTTGCCGACGTTCGGGGAGGCGAGGTCGGTGTTCTCGCTCGGCATCGTTCCGGCGGGGCGGTGGGCGTCGAACTGCTCGCGGACGAGCAGCAGGTTGCGCTGGTGGATCACCGAGGGGCCGGCCATCATGATGATCTCGTCGCCGGAGATCTCGATCTTCCACCCGGCCGGAGGCGTCAGGCTCTCCGCGTAGGCCAGCAGCCTCGCGTGGCGCTCGGGGATCTGGAACTCGCTCATGGCGCCATTCTTCCACCGGACAGGCCGAAAGGCCGTCGCCGGACGGGGCGACGGCCTTTCGCTCGGGGAGTGCGGATCAGAAGACCGGCTGGCCGGCGCGGACCAGGCGCCAGGAGTCGGTGAAGAACTCGGCGGGGTCGATGACGCCCTTGGCCTTCACCCAGGCGATCATGGTGTTGCGGATCTCGTCGGAGTTCGACCAGACCATCTTGGCCTTGGCGACGTGCGGGAAGTTGCCGCCGCCGTTGGCACGGTAGTTGTTGACGGCCAGGACGAACTCCGCGGCCGGGTCGATCGGCTTGCCCTGGAAGGACAGGTTGACGATCCGCGAGCCCTTCGGCTGGGCGATGTCGATGTCGTAGCTCAGGCCGTAGAGCGAGTCGTAGTTGTAGTCCGGGGTGGCCTCGGCGCCGGTCAGCTTGTCCTTGTCGACCGGGGCGCCCGGGGCGAGCTGGTTGTAGTACTTGACCGAGTACTCCAGGTAGTCCTTGAGCTGGGCGCCCGTCATGATGCGGGCCTCCAGGGTGTTCTCGTAGATGTAGAGGCCCGCGGCGTCGCGCAGCTTCACCTGGCCGGACGGGATCAGGGCGGTGCGGTTGAACGGGGCGGCCTGGGCCAGCACCGGGAGGTTGGCGTACTGCCCGCCCGCCAGCGCGGCCTTGACGGCGTCGGCCTGGACCCGGCCGATCAGGTCGATGATCGGGGTGGCCTTGAAGGGGGCGTCGGCGATCGACAGCGCGATCTTGCTGGTGCCGATGTTCTGGTTGACGTACGCGACGACCTTCTTGTGCTGCCCGGCGATCGCGTCGGTGATCTCCGGGTTCTCCGGCACGGTGTTGGAGTTCAGCAGCCGGGAGGAGACCGAGGCGACCTTCCAGGCGCCGCCGGTGAACTCGACCTCGAAGTCGAAGCAGGTCAGCCGCTGGCCGTAGCAGAGCGGCTCGGAGAGGACGACCGTGCGGCCGGTCTTCTTGTTGACGACCAGGCGCTGCGGGACCTCCTTGTGGGCGTGGCCCACCAGCACCGCGTCGATGTCCGGGACGGTCTCCGCCAGCGCGACCGAGACGTTCTCGGCCCACGGCAGCTGGTCGCCCCAGGTGGTCGCCTCGTCGCAGCCGGAGTGCGCCGAGACCACGATGACGTCCGCGCCCGCGGCCTTCATCTTCGGCACCCAGGTGGCGGCGGTCTCCACGATGCCCGGGAAGACCATCTTGCCGCTGACGTTGGCCTTGTCCCAGATCGCGATGCCCGGGTTGGTCAGGCCGAGGATGCCGACCCGCACCGGACGGCCGCCGCCCAGGCGCAGCTCCTTGATCACGTACGGCTTGAAGGCCGGCTTCTCGTTCTTCGCGTTCAGCGCGTTGGCGCCCAGCAGCGGGAACTCCAGCTGCTCCTCGTAGGCCTTCAGGAGCGGGATGCCGTAGTTGAACTCGTGGTTGCCGAGCGCGGCGGCGTCGTACTCCATGAGGTTCATGGCGACGGCCATCGGGTGGTCCGGCACGGTGTTGGCCTCGGTGTCGATCGACTCGATCCGGGCGTAGTAGTAGGACAGCTGGGTGCCCTGGATGGTGTCGCCGGAGTCGATGAGCAGGCAGCGGTCCCAGCCCTTCTCCTCGCGCACCTGGTTGGCCAGCGTGGAGATCTTGGCGAGGCCGACCGCGTTGTGGGCCTTGTCGGTGTACTCGGCGTCGGTGAAGTAGTCCCAGTTGAGCACCCGGCCGTGCAGGTCGGTGGTGCCCATGACGGTGAAGGCCTGCGTGCGCGGCTTGCGCTGCTGGCCCTTGGCGGCCGCCGCGTCCGGCTGGGCGGCCGCGGCGGAGGGGGCGGCGGCCAGGGCGGCACCGCCGGCCAGGGCTGCGCCGGCGGCGGTGGCGGCGGACCGGGTGACGAAGTCACGGCGGTTCAGGGTCATGGACGACTCTCCCGAGTGGGACGACGGCGGATGGACCGTCAACTGGTGTTCGTGAACAAAAGTGTGCGTGCACGCGTCGACGCGCGTAGAGGGACGCGCGTAGAAGTGTGCCGTGCGAGCCGGGGTGCTGAATAGCCCCCTGACCTGTCCAGGAGGTGAGATCTTGGCGACTCGTTCGTGACGGGCGTGGGGGAGACGTGGGGTGGTACGGAGGTGCGGAGGCCTGAGGGGCGGAGGTGCGAAGGGCGCGGGCCGGCCGACGCCCGGTCAGGCCAGCTCGCCCGCCAACCGGTCGACCTCGCGGCCCAGCTGGACCGCCGGGTCCGGATCGTCCGGCCCCGCCCAGGGCTGCCAGGTCCGCGCCCGCAGGTAGCCGGCCACCGCGACCGGCAGCCGGTCCCGGACGATCCGCTCCGCCACCGGGCCCGGGCCGGCCGCGCGCAGCGCCGCCAGCAGGCCGTCCACCCCGGCGGAGGGCGGCAGCGGCACGGTGTCCAGGTAGGCGGCCAGCGCCACCAGCTCCGGGTCGGGCGCGGGGGCGGGCTCCGGTGCGGGGACCGGCTCCGGCTTGGGGGCCGGGGGCGCGACCCCCAGGGGCTCCGCCACCGGAGGCGCGGAGACCCCGGGCGGCCCCGGCGGGAGCGGCGGCGGGGGCTTCGGGGCGGGCGCCAGCAGCGCGCCCGCCCCGTACAGCCCGGCCACCACGACCAGCCACCAGCCCTTGGTCACGTCGGTGAGGTGCAGCACCAGCCCGGCCGCGCCACCGGCGCAGCCGACCAGGTTCTTCGGCGACTCCAGGTAGCGCAGCAGCCGGGAACCGACCCCGTCACTGGTAGCCACGGATCTCCTCGAACACCCCGTCCAGCGAGCCCGTCCCGTCGAACAGCTTGCCGCCGCTCAGGTCCGCGATCCCCTGGAGCTGGTTCACCGCCGCCTCCCCGAACCTGATCGGGAACACCGGGATGGCCTTCTCCCCGGCCGGCAGCGCGTCATGGAAGCGTTTGAAGTCGCCGTCCGTCGCACCGGCGTTGCTCTCCCCGTCGGTCATCAGCACGATCGAGGTGAACCGGTCGTCGCCGGCCGCGGCCTGTTGGCGCTCGATCACCCGGTACGCCTCCTCCAGTGAGGAGTACACCGCCGTCCCGCCCGAGGCGGTCAGCGACTGCACGTCCGCGTTGATCGAGGCCAGCTCCGCTTCCGGGCCCGGACTGCCGCCGGTCGGCGGCACCAGGTGGGTCCTGGTCCACTTCACGGCGGAGGCGAAGGAGAGCAGCGTGATCTCCTCGCGGTTCCGGAAGCGGCGCACCCCCCGGCTGTCGTCCGTCCCGGTCAGTCTGGCCAGTGCGTTCTTCAGCGCGGCGATCCGCGAGCCCTCCATCGAGCCCGAGGTGTCCAGCACGTACACCGTCCGGGACGGGCGGCGCAGCTCGTTCTGGTAGGCGGCCAGCAGGCCGTCCGCGACCGCTCGGGAGCCCGGGAACGGCAGCTCCGGGCGGAGGTCCGAGGGCAGCCCCGGTGCCGCCGTGGCGTCCGGGGCCACCGGGCGGCGCAGCGTCACGTCGGAGATGCGCCGCTGCACGTCCTTCTTCAGGAGGTACGACGTCAGCCGCAGGAAGGACTCGCGCTCGCTCGGCGCGGTGCTGGACAGCAGGGTCAGTGGATAGGTCGCCGACACCTGGCCGTCCACCGGGCGCACCACCGTGAACTGCTTGGCCGGCGGCAGGGTCCGGTTCATCGACAGGAGCACCGACTCGTAGTTGATCAGTGCGTCCACCGTGCCCGTCTCGGCCCGGGTGTACGACTGCGCCAGCCAGCCCGAGGAACCGGAGGTCAGCCGCTGGCCGGTGAAGAACCGCTTCAGGGCCGGGGTCTCCTTCTGCACGTCCTCCTGGGTCAGTGCCGCGCTCGCGTTCGAGAAGGCCGAGGCGACCGCGACCAGCGTGGACAGTCCCGAGTTCGACCGGGTCGGATCGGCCATCCCGTATGACAGCTTCCCGGCCGAGGCCGCGTCCCCGATCTGCGACCAGGTGACCTTCGAGCCGTCGCCCCAGCCGAGCCCGTCGAGCATCGAGGTGCGCACCCCGACCGCCACCGGTGAGGCCATCACCGGGACCTCCGACACCAGCTTGTCCTGTGCGGCGGGGTCCAGGCGGAGGTACTGGTTGGACGGGAACCAGATGGCGTCGTACTTGCCGTCCGTCCGACGGAGGGACACCGCGTCCGCGCCGTCCAGGGTGCCCGTCCAGGAGAACTGCACCGTCACCCCGGTCGCCTTCCGGGCGTCCTCCAGGATCGGTGCCAGGTCCTGGAGTTCGCTGCCGGCCAGGACCCGGAGCACCCCGGGCCGGGCCGTCTCGGCCGGAGGGTCGGTGGGACTGGGGGAGCTGCCGGAGGATGTGCACGCCGTCGCCACCAGCAGCGCCGTGAGGACCGGCACCAGCCAACGGGTCTTGCCGGCCGGGCTGTTGCTCACCGGTCCTCCTTGGCCTTGGTGGACAGCACCTTGAGCCACTGGGACTCGGGCGGGGACTTCATGGCGTTCGCCGTCGGGTTCGACATGAAGACCGGGCCCTTCCGCGTCGGCTCCGCGTTCCACGTCGGCGTGCTCTTGTTGCGGAAGCCGTGCTTGGTCTCCAACTCCTGGAGTCGCCGGTTGTCCTTCAACAGGTTGGCCAGCTTCTCGCCTTGGCTGTTCTTGGCGACGATCGTGTGGTCGGTCTGGTACGCCGTGTCGGGGTAGAGGACCACGGTGTCGGGGTCCTGGAGTTCGGTGGCCTCCGACTCGTAGGTGAACACCAGGCTGTTGCTGCTGCGCCGGAAGTCGTTGAGGAGTTCCTCCGTGGTGCCCTTCTGCGCGCCCTGCTGTTTCGTCGCCAGTCGCAGGGTCGGTAGCACCGCGGTCGCCTCGGCGTCGCTGTGCACCGGGTTGTACCCGTTCAGCAGATAGGAGAGGAGGGCGATGTAGGTCGAGCCGGAGGACGAGGAGAGGGGATCGGTGGTGGTGATGATGATGTTCGAACGGCCCAGCCCCTGATCGGCCTTCCAGCCCGCCAGATCCGGCCAGGAGCGGCCCCTGCCCAGCTCCGTGAGGTAGGAGTTCATGTTGAGGCTCCACACATTGGTGGCCGCGTCCTGTGCCGCCAGGCCGTTGGCCTTCAGCAGCTCCGCCGCCGGCCGGTGCGCGAGCACCACCATCGGCGAGGAGAACGGACTGTTGAGCGCCTGGCTGATCTGGGCGTCGTCGCTGATCTTCTTCGCGATCTCGTAGTTGGCCGGGAAGGCGAAGTCGTAGTCGTCCTTCAGGTTCTTGCCGATCATCGTGAGGGAGCCCATGGGGTACGACTCCACCCTCAGCCCCTCATCCTTCAGCGCTTTCACCACTTCGGGGTCCTTGAAGAACTCGGCCTTCTCCGATCCGATCTCCCCCTTCAACGTCACGACCTTGTCCGAGTCATCGAGGACCAGCACGCAGGCCACCCCGCCCAGCAGAGCCAGAGCAGCCGCCACGCTCACTGCGCGTTTCATGCCGAACGCTTCCCCCTCGTCCGCTCCTTCGTCCGGGTGGTCACCCGGGCTCCCGGGGATTCACCCGGGGGTGACGAGCGTCCCGCCGGGCAGGGAGCGAGGGCGGAAGCAACGGTGAACCAGGGGTGAACACCCCTTCACGGAATCGCATCGACGGGCGGCGCGCGCGGCGTGCGGCGCGCGCGCGGAACGGGAGTCGAGCCGGGTGTTCGGACGGCGGTCCGAGGATGTGTCAGATTGTTCAACTCGCCTTACGGCAACGGTCATCCCGCAGTCCGGACCCGCGTCGAGGTTACGCGTCGGTAATGCCTAGTCTCAGCACTATGCGCCGAGCAAAAATCGTCTGTACCCTCGGGCCCGCCACCGACTCGTACGACCAGATCAAATCCCTGGTCGACGCCGGGATGGACATCGCCCGACTGAACCTCAGCCACGGCCTGCACGCCGAGCACGAGGAACGCTACCGCCGCGTCCGCAAGGCCGCCGACGAGACCGGCCGCAGCGTCGGCGTCCTCGTCGACCTTCAAGGCCCGAAGATCCGGCTCGACACCTTCGCCCACGGGCCGGTACTTCTCGAACGCGGCGACGAGTTCACCATCTCCACCGACAAGGACGTCGTGGGGGACAAGGACCGCTGCGGAACCACCTACTCCGGGCTCGCCGGGGACGTCGGCCGCGGGGAGCGCATCCTGGTCGACGACGGCCGGGTCACCCTGGAGGTCGTCGCCGTCGACGGGCCGCACGTACGGTGCCTCGTCATCGAGGGCGGCCTGGTCTCCGACCACAAGGGCCTCAACCTCCCCGGCGTCTCCGTCTCCGTCCCCGCACTCAGCGACAAGGACGTCGCCGACCTGCGGTGGGCACTGCGGACCGGGGCCGACCTCATCGCGCTCTCGTTCGTCCGCAGCGGACGGGACATCGAGGACGTCCACCGGATCATGGCGGAGGAGGGGCGGCACGTCCCGGTCATCGCCAAGATCGAGAAGCCGCAGGCGGTGGACAACCTGGAGTCCGTCGTCGACGCCTTCGACGGGATCATGGTGGCCCGCGGCGACCTGGGCGTGGAGATGCCCCTCGAACAGGTCCCGCTGGTCCAGAAGCGCGCCATCAAGCTCGCCCGCCGCAACGCCAAGCCGGTCATCGTCGCGACCCAGATGCTCGACTCGATGATCAACACCTCCCGGCCGACCCGCGCCGAGGCCTCCGACGTCGCCAACGCCGTCCTCGACGGGACGGACGCGGTGATGCTCTCCGGCGAGACCTCCGTCGGCAAGTACCCCGTCGAGACGGTCAAGACCATGGCCCGGATCGTCGAGGCCGCCGAGAACGACATCCTGGCCGCCGGCCTCCCGCCGCTCACCACCGGCAACAAGCCGCGCACCCAGGGCGGCGCCGTCGCCCGCGCGGCCGCCGAGATCGGCGACTTCCTGCACGCCAAGTACCTGATCGCCTTCACCCAGTCCGGCGACACCGCCCGCCGGCTCACCCGCTACCGCTCGCCCATCCCCGTCCTCGCCTTCACCTACGAACCGGCCGTACGCAGCCAACTCGCCCTCACCTGGGGCGTGGAGACCTTCCTCGGGCCGTTCGCCCCGACCACCGACCAGATGGTCGAACAGGTCGACGCGGCCCTCCTCTCCCTCGGCCGCTGCCAGAAGGGCGACATCGTCGTCATCACCGCCGGCTCACCCCCCGGCCTGGCCGGCTCCACCAACCTCGTCCGCGTCCACCACGTGGGGACGTTGGACGCCTGAGGCCCCTCGGCGGCGCGGCCCCGCAGGGCCGCGCCGCCGTCAGTACTTGGGGCCGATGCGGGCGTCCATCAGGGCGACGGACTCCCTGCGGGCGACGGAGACGTTGACCTGGCCGGTGGGGCGGGGGATCGAGGCCTTCCACTGGACGCCGACGGCGTCGAGGGTGGCGGTGAAGAGGCCGATGATGTCGGTCGAGGTGTTGGTGAAGAAGTACCTCGGGTACTCGTAGCGCTTCCGGACCCCGTTGACCGTACGGGTGGCCCAGTTGGTGATGCGGCACCCGTCGGAATGGATCAGGCCGCGCAGGAACTCCCAGGGGTGGGCGTCCACGATCTCCTGCTGCCAGGGTTCCAGGGCTATGGTGCGTTCGTGCTTCTTGCCTGGGCCATGCTGGGGGAAATGGCAGGTGAGGTGGTTCGAATAGATCTTGATGTCGTGGCACCCGGTGCGGCGCACCCGGCAGGGCTTGTTGTCGGGGAGAACGTGACGCATCGCCTGTTCGACGGAATCCATGACGCCCGGCCACTTGTCGTCGCAGGTTATCTGGAGGCTCTGGGTCCTGCGGTACTCGTTGGGCAGCAGGATGTGGCCGTCGCCGAGGTACAGGCCGAGCAGGTAGGAGTAGGCGGCTCGGTTCAGCTCGTCGCCGTAGCAGTGCACGCACGCGGAGCGCTTGCGGCCGGGGAGTTCGTCGCGTTTGGCGAGGTCCTGATGCTTCCACCAGGAGACAGTGCCCTTCGGGACGCGGAGGCGGCGGGCCACCTCGGCGTTGCTGAGACCTCGACGGAGGAGGTGGACGGCCTGTTCGCGCACAGAGAGTGTGGTCATGTGCGCCAGAATGGGACGTGACAGCCCGGTCCGTGGACACGTTGGATGTGGTCCACTGGATACGGTGAAATCCCCAAAACCTGGGAATATGAGGAAAATCTGGTGCCGAGTGTGGGATTCGAACCCACACGCCCTTTCAGGCAATCGCTTTTGAGGCGATCGTGTCTGCCCTTCCACCAACCCGGCTGGTTCGCGCCCGTGAAGGATACCCTGTGAGCGCTGTCGGGCGCAGCTAGGTACCCTCGTGCATGCAGTACCCCGCCGGAACTAGGAGCCCCGTGAGCACCGCCGACGAGCAGGCGCAGCCGCTTGAGACCGATACGCCCCAGATCACCCGGATCGTGATCGCCGAGGACGAGGCGCTGATCCGTCTCGATCTGAAGGAGATGCTGGAGGAGGAGGGGTACACCGTCGTCGGTGAGGCCGGCGACGGGGAGACGGCGGTGCGCCTCGTGGAGGAGCTGAAGCCGGATCTGGCGATCTTCGACGTGAAGATGCCGGTGCTGGACGGGTTGTCCGCGGCCGAGCAGATCCACGACAAGCACCTGGCGCCGGTGCTGATGCTGACGGCGTTCTCGCAGCGGGAGCTGGTGGACCGGGCGCGGGACGCGGGGGCGATGGCGTACATCGTCAAGCCGTTCTCGAAGTCGGACCTGGTGCCGGCGATCGAGATGGCGGTGTCCCGGTACGCCGAGATGCGGGCGCTGGAGAAGGAGATCGGGGATCTCAGCCAGCGGTTGGAGACCCGGAAGCTGGTGGACCGGGCGAAGGGCGTGCTGCAGACCAAGTTCGGGCTGAACGAGCCGGCGGCCTTCCGGTGGATCCAGAAGACGTCGATGGACCGTCGGATGACGATGGCGGCGGTGGCCGAGGCGGTCATCGAGGAGGGCGAGGCCCAGGACCGCAAGAAGGCGGAAGAGGCCAAGCCCGAGTAGGCGCGCGGGAAGGGCCCGGCAGAAGAACGTTTCTGCCGGGCCCTTTCGCGTGCAGGGGCTCAGTCCTCGCCGAGGTAGGCCTTGCGGACGGACTCGTCGTGCAGGAGGTCGGCGCCCGTCCCGGAGAGGACGATGCGGCCGGTCTCCATGACGTAGCCGCGGTCGGAGAGGGAGAGGGCCGCCTGGGCGTTCTGCTCGACCAGGAGGATGGTCGTTCCGGAGGACTTCAGTTCCACGATGGTGGACATGATCTTCTGCATCATCAGCGGGGAGAGCCCCATGGAGGGCTCGTCCAGCATGAGCAGCTTGGGCCGGGACATCAGGGCCCGCCCCATCGCGAGCATCTGCTGCTCGCCGCCGGAGAGCGTGCCGGCGGCCTGGCGGCGGCGTTCGCCGAGGATCGGGAACAGGGTGTAGGCCCGTTCGACGTCCGCGGTGATGCCGGCCGCGTCGGTGCGCAGGAAGGCGCCGAGGAGGAGGTTCTCCTCGATGGTCATCCGGGGGAAGATGTGCCGTCCCTCGGGGGAGTGGGCGAGGCCGAGGGCGACGATCTTGTGGGCGGGGACGGCCGAGAGGTCCTGGCCGTCGAAGGTGATCCGTCCGGCGGTGGGCTTGAGCAGGCCGGACAGGGTGCGCAGGGTGGTGGTCTTGCCGGCGCCGTTGGTGCCGATGAGGGTGGTGACCTCGCCCTGTTCGACGGTGAAGCTGATGCCCTTGACGGCTTCGATCTTGCCGTAGGCGACGCGGAGGTCCTCGACCTCGAGAAGTGCGGTCACTGGTCGGACTCCGTAACGGCGGGGGTGGTGCCTTCGAGCGGGGCGCCCAGGTAGGCGGTGATGACGCGTTCGTCGTTCTGGACGGTCTCGCGGTCGCCCTCGACGATCTTCTGGCCCTGGACGAGCACCGCGGTGCGGTCGCAGAGGTTGAAGATGAAGCGCATGTCGTGCTCGATGACGAGGACGGAGATCCCCTTGTCGCGGATCGCGAAGACGAGTTCCTCGGCGGCCCGGGTCTCCTGGGGGTTCATGCCGGCGGTGGGTTCGTCGAGCAGCAGCAGGCCGGGCTCGGAGGCGAGGGCGCGGGCGATCTCCAGCTTGCGCTGCTCGCCGTACGGGAGGTTGCGGGCGAGGTGGTCGGCCTTCTCGGCGAGGCCGGTGAACATCAGGAGTTCCATGGCCTTCTCGCGGCTCTCGGCCTCGGCGCGGTGGTAGCCGGGGCCGCGCAGGATGGCGGAGAAGATGCCCTCCTTGGTGCGGGTGTGCCGGCCGACCAGGACGTTCTCCAGGACGGTCATGTTGGCGAACAGCCGGATGTTCTGGAAGGTGCGGGCGATGCCGGCCTGGGTGACGAGGTGGGGCTTGGGCGGCAGCAGGGTGTCGCGGTAGCGGACGGCGCCCTCGGTGGGGACGTACAGGCCGGTGAGGCAGTTGAAGAAGGTGGTCTTGCCGGCGCCGTTGGGGCCGATCAGACCGATGATCTCGCCCTCGCCGACGGTCAGGGAGACGTCGTTGACCGCGGTGAGGCCGCCGAAGCGCATGGTGACGCCGGTGACTTCGAGCAGGGGTGCGGCGGTGGTGGTGGTCATCGGGTCGGTCACGCCCCTGACTTGGTGAGTGCGGTCGGCTCGCCGGCGGCCTGGGCCGGGACGGCGGCCTCGTGGAACTCCAGCTGGCGGCGCCGGTTGGGGATGAGGCCCTCGGGGCGGACCCGCATCAGGACGATGAGGGCGGCGCCGAAGGCGAGGAGCTGGTAGTCGGCGAGGAACTCGAGCTTCTTCGGGATGAGGAAGAGCAGGGTGGCGCCGGCCAGCGGGCCGCTGATGGTGCCCATGCCGCCGAGGATGACGGCGGCGAGCAGGAAGGCGGAGTTCGGCGGGAGGGCCTCGGCGAAGGTGTACTGGTCGGGGGTGACGGTGTAGCTGACGTGGGCCTGGACGGTGCCGGCCAGGCCGGCCAGCAGGGCGCCGAGGGCGAAGGCGAGCAGCTTGAGCCGGAAGCCGTTGATGCCCATGGCCTCGGCGGCGGTCTCGTCCTCGCGGATGGCGACCCAGGCGCGGCCGATGCGGGAGTTGCCGACCCGGGCGAAGACCAGCACGACCAGGGCGGTGACCAGCAGCATCAGCAGGTAGTAGTTGGAGAAGCGGCCGAGTTCGACGCCGGCCACGGTGTGCGGCTTGCCGAGGTCGAAGCCGAGGATCTGCAGGTCCGGGATGCGCGGGATGCCGTTGGAGCCGTTGGTGACCTTGGGGCCGGTGGTGCCGTTGAGGTTGAGCATGGTGATGCGGAAGATCTCGCCGAACCCGAGGGTGACGATGGCGAGGTAGTCGCCGCGCAGCCGCAGGGTGGGGGCGCCGATCAGGACGCCGAAGACCATCGAGACGACGGCGCCGGTGAGCATCGCGGCCCAGAACGGGAACTGGACGTGGATGGGCGAGGCGGGGGAGCCGGAGACCAGGGCGGCGGCGTAGGCGCCGACGCCGAGGAAGGCGACGTACCCGAGGTCGAGCAGGCCGGCCAGGCCGACGACGATGTTGAGGCCGAGGGCGACGGTGGCGAAGATCAGGATGTTGGTGGCGACCGAGGTGTACTGGTCGCTGGTCTGGGTGAACGGGAAGCCGGCGGCGGCGGCGAAGGCGGCGCCGGTGGTGACCGGGCGGTGCTTGACGGTCAGCGCGCGCAGCCGGGCGAGCAGGCCGGACCTGGTCAGGGCGGGGACGGCGAGGGCGACGAACAGCAGGTAGCCGGTGAAGAGTTCGCCGTACTCGGTGTCGATGCCGAAGGTGATCGCGAACAGTCCGGTCCCGAAGGCGAGGACGATCAGCAGCACCTCGACCCAGGAGGGGAGGGCCCGCGGCGCGGCCAGCGGGCGGTCGATCCGGCCCAGCCGCAGCCCGCTGTTGGCGAGGTGGCCGAGTTGGAGCAGCAGGACGACGGCGGCCGCGATGGCGAGGCCGCCGGCCAGGGCGGTCATGACCGGGGCCACCGGCTTGTCGCCGGGGATGGCGTGGGCGCCGAACCAGGCGGCGGGGGCGACCGGGACGAGCAGGAAGAGGCGCCTGTCGAGGATCCGCAGCGGGACGGCGGTGCGGCGGTCGAGGGGCAGGCCGAGGGCGCCGAGGACGGCGAGCAGGCCGCCCGCGGCGAGCACCCAGCCGCCGGGTTCGAGGTTGGTGGTGCCGCCGAGCTCGGAGGAGATGGCGGCGACCGCGTAGACGGCGACGGTGAGGGCGCCGGTGGCGGCGTACAGGACGGCGTTGTTGCTGCGGGTGGGGGCGGCCCAGCGCAGGCCGGGGACGCCCTGGGCGGCGAGCAGCAGGACCAGGGTGAGCAGGCCGGCGGCGAGGGCGAGCCACTGGAGGCCGGCCGGGGAGCCGTAGTAGGTGAGGTCGCCGGGGAAGTCGGAGGTCCAGGTCCAGGACATGGCGGCGGAGGCGGCGGTGGCGAGGGCGCCGAGTCCGGTGACGGCGGCGGCGGCGCGGGCCGGCAGCGGGATGACCGGGGTCGTCTCGGTGTGGGTGGTGGTCATGGTGGTCACGCCCTGTCCGCGACGCGCTCGCCGAGCAGGCCCTGGGGCCGGATCAGGAGGACGAGGATGAGGAGAACGAAGGCCCAGACGTCCTTCCAGGCGCCGCCCCCGAAGAGGTGCATGCCGGGCAGGTGCTGGATGTAGCCGGTGGCGAGGGCTTCGGCGAGGCCGAGGGCGAGGCCGCCGAGCATGGCGCCGTAGATGTTGCCGATGCCGCCGAGGACGGCGGCGGTGAAGGCCTTGAGGCCGAGGATGAAGCCCATCCGGAAGTCGACCTGGCCGCTGCGCAGCCCGTACGCGACGGCGGCGACGGCGGCGAACGCGGCGCCGATGGCGAAGGCCATGACGATGATGCGGTCGGTGTCGATGCCCATCAGCTTGGCGGTGTCCGGGTCCTGGCTGGTGGCCTGCATGGCGCGCCCGGAGCGGGTGCGGGTGACGAACCAGCCGAGGGCGAGCATGCACAGCGGGGCGGCGATGATCAGGAAGAGGTCGCTGCGCTGGATGGTGACGGAGCCGAGGCTGAACGGGTCGCCGGGGATCTTGGGGAAGACCCGGGCCTTCTTGGCGTCCGGGTAGAAGGAGAAGACGAGCTGCTGGAGCAGGATGGACAGCCCGATCGCGGTGATCAGCGGGGCGAGCCGTGGGGCGTTGCGCAGCGGGCGGTAGGCGAAGCGCTCGGCGGCGACGGCGGTGAGGGTGGAGACCAGGATGCCGGCGATCAGCATGAGCGGCAGGGCCAGCCACAGGGTGGTGCCGCCGGGGAGGGCGAGGTAGGCGGTCAGGGCGCCGAAGCCGCCGACCATGACGATCTCGCCGTGGGCGAAGTTGATGAGCTGGACGATGCCGTAGACCATCGTGTAGCCGATCGCGACGAGCCCGTAGAGGGCTCCGAGGATCAGGCCGTTGGCCAGCTGCTGCGGTAGGTCGTGCACCGCTGGGCCTCCGTAGTGCGTTCGGGGTGTCCGCGTGGGTGGTGGATGTGGGTGCGCGCGGGGGCACTCGTGGCGCCCCCGCGCGTGGTGGTGGTGAAGTGGCGCCTGTGGTAATGGTGGTGACTGGGTGTCAGCCCTTGAAGGTGCCGGACTTCTCCACGGCCCACTTGCCGTCCTTGACGGTGTAGACGGTGAGCTGCTTGTTGGTGGTGTCGCCGAACTCGTCGAAGGAGACGGTGCCGGTCACGCCGGCGAAGCTGACCTTCTGGACGGCGTCGCGGACGGCCTTGCGGTCGGGGACCTTGCCGTTGTTGTCCTTCACGGCCTGCTTGACGCCCTGGATGATGGCCCAGGCGCTGTCGTACGAGTAGCCGCCGTAGGTCTCGTAGGCGTCCTTGTAGCCGGCCGCCTTGTAGTCGGCGATGAACTTCTTGGCGGTGTCCAGGCTCTCGACCGGCAGGCCGACGGCGGTGGCGTAGTCGCCCTGGCTCTTGGGGTTGAGCTTGATGAAGTCGCCGCTCTGGATGCCGTCGCCGCCCATCAGCGGGATGTTGACGTTGGCCTCCTTGAGCTGGAGGGAGAGCGGGCCGGCCGCGGGGTACTCGCCGCCGTAGTAGACGGCTTCGGCGCCGGAGCTCTTGACCTTGGTGACGATGGCGGCGAAGTCGCGGTCGTCGGGGTTGACGTGCTCCTCGCCGACGAGCTGGCCGCCGAGCTTGGTGAACTCGCCCTTGAAGGTGCCGGCCAGGCCCGCGCCGTAGGTCTTCTGGTCGTCGATCAGGAAGACCTTGGTCTTCTTGGCGTCGTTGTAGAGGAACTGGGCGGCGAACGGGCCCTGGACGGCGTCGGTGGTGGCGGTGCGGAAGTAGGACGTGAACGGGCGCTTCTTCTCGCCGCTGGCCCACTTCTCGCCCTGGCTGAGGGCGACGCCGGTGTTGGCGGGGGAGACCTGGACCAGGCTGGCGTCGTCGAAGATCTGCTGCATCGACTGCGACACACTGGAGTTGAGCGGGCCGACGACGCCGAGGACCTTGGGGTCGCCGACCAGCTGGGTGGCGTTCTGCTGGCCGGGGGCGGGCTTGCCGGTGTCGTCGAGGGCCTTGATCTCGAACTTGACGCCGGGGACCTCGTTGGTCTCGTTGGCCTTCTTGATCGCGAGGTCGGCGGAGTTGCGGATGCCGAGGCCGAGGGCGGAGAGGTCGCCGGTGAGCGGGGAGTCGACGCCGATGACGACGGTGGTGGAGCCGGAGTTGGAGTTGCCGCCGTCGGCCTTCTTCTCTCCGCGGGAGCCGCAGGCGCTGAGGCTGAGGGCACCGATAACGGCAATGCTCACGACAACTGCTGAACGGTGACGCACGAGGGTCCCCTTCGGTTCAGGAGGCGCCCGCGCCGGAGTGGCGGGAGCCGGAGTGCGCGGAGGGCCTGGCCCAATCGAATGGCGCGGTGACTGGCCGTGACTCTAGATGCCCTTGGGCGACTCGGGCAGTACTGGGCGCAGGCTGTGATTCTCTTGTTATGAGCACACGGAGTATTTGTCTCACCATGTGGTCGTTCCGGTTCGATCGATCCCGAGATGGCGGGCGTTTACGCGCTGGTAGGGCGATGTAAGGCCCAGAAATGGGGGTTGCAGCTGGCAGCGCCGATTATCGGACGCTCGTGTCCGATGCCCTGCTTCCGACCTTGAGCGTCCGCATTGCGGACAACGGGGGCGCGGCCGAGTGGTCCCGGGGCGCCTGAAGGCCTCGGAACCGGCAATTGATCGGATTTCCTACTTGTTACGCAGCGTTACGAGCGCGGGATGTGTGCCGACCGCGCCCGGACATGTGAACGCCCCCTTGTCCAGACCAACGCCTGCCCAAGGTGGCGGAAGGTCAAACAAGGGGGCGGAAAAGGGACTTGATGTTGTCCGGAGTGAACTCCGGTCCGCTGTGCGGACGTTGTCGCGCCTCGGGGTTCGGTCAGAGGTCGCGCAGCATGCAGGTCAGCCGGCAGCTGGTGATCCGCCGGCCGGTGTCGTCGGTGATCGCGATCTCGTAGGTGGCGGCGGTGCGGCCCTTGAACACGGCCGTCGCCACCCCGGTCACCAGCCCGGAGGTGGCCGAGCGGTGGTGGGTGGCGTTGAGGTCCACGCCGACCGCGTAGCGGCCGGGACCGGCGTGCAGCATCGCCCCGATCGAGCCCAGCGTCTCGGCCAGCGCCGCCGACGCGCCGCCGTGCAGCAGCCCGTACGGCTGCTGGTTGCCCTCCACCGGCATGGTGCCGACCACGCGGTCGCCGGAGGCCTCGACGATCCGGATGCCGAGCTTCTCGCCGAGGTGGCCGCCGGAGAAGGTCCGCGCGTTCACGCCGAGCTTGGCGAAGTGGTCCAGCACGTCCTGCGGGACGTTCAGGACGGGCGTGCCGTCGTGCGCGCTGTCGGGGGCGGTGCCGGGGACGGTCTCGGGGGCGGTGTCGGGGACCGCGTCGGTCATGGGGGAACTCCTGCCGCTCGGGGGTGTGCCGCCTGTGATCGTACGACCGTCCTACTCATAGGTAGCAGCGGTGGCCGGACCGGCGCGGCGTCCTTTTTGTCGGTGCCGGGCCATAGGATCGGTGGCCGGTAGTGGAATCGGCAGGAACGGACGTTGACGTGGCTACGCAGAGTACGGACAAGGGCGCGACGGGTGGCGGCGGGGCCGGCCCGCGGCCCCGGCTGATGCTGCTCGACGGGCACTCGATGGCCTACCGGGCCTTCTACGCCCTGCCCGTGGAGAACTTCAACACCTCCACCGGCCAGCCCACCAACGCGGTCTACGGCTTCGCCTCGATGCTCGCCAACACCGTCCGGGACGAGCAGCCCACCCACCTCGCCGTCGCCTTCGACCTCTCCCGGCAGACGTTCCGCTCCGTCGAGTTCCCCGACTACAAGGCCAACCGCGCCAAGACGCCGGACGAGTTCAAGAGCCAGGTCGGCCTGATCGGCGAACTGCTCGACGCCATGCACGTCCCCCGGCTGACGGCCGAGGGCTTCGAGGCCGACGACATCATCGCCACCCTGGCCACCGCCGCCGAGGCGGCCGGCTACGACGTCGACATCGTCACCGGCGACCGCGACTCGCTCCAGCTGGTCACCGACCACGTCACCGTGCTCTACCCGACCAAGGGCGTCTCCGAGCTCACCCGTTACACCCCGGAGAAGGTCGCCGAGAAGTACGGCGTCACCCCGCGCCAGTACCCGGACCTCGCCGCCCTGCGCGGCGACCCGTCCGACAACCTGCCCGGCATCCCCGGCGTCGGCGAGAAGACGGCCGCCAAGTGGGTCAACCAGTTCGGCTCCTTCGACGAACTCGTCGCCCGCGCCGACGAGGTCAAGGGCAAGATCGGCGAGAAGCTGCGCGACCACCTCGACTCGGTCAAGCGCAACCGGGTGCTCACCGAGCTGGTCCGCGACGTCGAACTCCCGCTCGGCGTCACCGACCTGGACCGCAAGCCGTTCGACAAGGACGCCGTCGGCACCCTGATGGAGTCGCTGGAGTTCCGCAACGCCAACTTCCGCGACCGCGTCTTCGGCATCGACCCGTCCACCGGCTCGGACGCCGCCGAGGCCGAACTCGCCCCCGGCGTCGAGGTGGACGGCGAACTCCTCACCGACCCGGGCACCCTGGCCGCCTGGCTGGCCGAGCACGCCTCCGACGGCAAGACCACCGTCGCCCTCGCCGCCGTCTACCAGTGGGCGCTCGGCACCGGCGAGGTCACCGAAGTCGCCCTCGCCGCGGGAGAGACGGCCGCCTGGTTCGACCCGGCGCTGCTCGCCGAGGAGGACGAGCGGGCCTTCGCCGGCTGGCTCGCCGACGCCGCCGCCCCCAAGGCCCTGCACATCGCCAAGCAGGTCATGCGCGCCTTCGCCGAGCGCGGCTGGACGATCGACGGCGTCGTCGCCGACACCGCGCTCGCCGCCTACCTGATCAAGCCCGGCCGCCGCACCTTCACCCTGGAGGTGCTCGCCGAGGAGTACCTGGGCCGCTCGCTCACCCCGGCCCCCGCCACCGAGAGCGGCCAACTCTCCTTCGACGCGCCGGAGGAGGACGAGACGGCCGCCGCCCGGTCGCTGATGCTCCAGGCCCGCGCCGTGCTCGACCTCGCCGCGCTCTTCGACACCCGCCTCGCCGAGGTCGGCGCCGTCGAGCTGACGCGCGACATGGAACTGCCCATCGCCGCCCTGCTCGCCCGCATGGAGCGCTACGGCATCGCCGCCGACCGCGAGTGGCTCACCCGGCTGGAGGCGCAGTTCGCCGCCGAGATCCAGCGCGTGGTGGAGGAGGCGCACGCCGCCGCCGGCCGCGAGTTCAACCTCGGCTCGCCCAAGCAGCTCCAGGAGATCCTCTTCGGCGAGCTCGCGCTCCCCAAGACCAAGAAGATCAAGACCGGCTACACCACCGACGCCGACGCGCTCACCTGGCTGGCCACCCAGACCGACAACGAACTGCCGGTCATCCTGCTGCGCCACCGCGACCAGGCCAAGCTGCGCACCACCGTCGAGGGCCTGCTCAAGACCGTCTCGCCCAAGGGCCGGATCCACACCACCTTCAACCAGATGGTCGCCGCCACCGGCCGGCTCTCCTCGCAGGACCCGAACCTGCAGAACATCCCGGTCCGCACCGAGGAGGGCCGGGCGATCCGCCGCGCCTTCATCGTCGGCGAGGGCTACGAGTCGCTGCTCACCGCCGACTACTCGCAGATCGAACTGCGGATCATGGCGCACCTGTCCGAGGACGAGGCGCTGCTGGAGGCCTTCGCCTCCGGCGAGGACCTGCACACCACCGTCGCCTCCCAGGTCTTCGAGGTGCCGGGCGCCGCGGTGGACGCCGAGATGCGCCGCAAGATCAAGGCGATGTCCTACGGCCTGGCGTACGGGCTGTCCGCGTACGGGCTCTCGCAGCAGCTCGGCATCAAGCCGACCGAGGCCCAGGGCCTGATGGACACCTACTTCGAGCGCTTCGGCGGCGTCCGGGACTACCTGCGCCGGGTCGTCGACGAGGCCCGGGCCACCGGCTACACCGAGACCCTCCTCGGCCGCCGCCGCTACCTGCCGGACCTCAACAGCGACAACCGCCAGCGCCGCGAGATGGCCGAGCGGATGGCCCTCAACGCCCCGATCCAGGGCTCGGCCGCCGACATCGTCAAGATCGCCATGCTCCGGGTCGACGAGGCGCTGCGCGCGGCCGGCCTCACCTCCCGGATGCTGCTCCAGGTGCACGACGAAATCGTGCTGGAGCTGGCCCCCGGCGAGCGCGAGCGGGTCGAGGCCGTCGTCCGCGAGCAGATGGCGGGCGCCTACCCGCTGCGCGCCCCGCTGGACGTCTCGGTCGGCGTCGGTCCGAACTGGGAGGCCGCCGCGCACTGACGGGTGGCCTTCGGGCGGGTCCGGGCGCGCGAGGCGTCCGGGCCCGTTCCTCGGTGCGCCCGCGTCAGCCCAGCGGGGGGTGGATCAGCCGTCCGTGGTGGATCAGGGACACGGACTGCTTGAGGCGGCGGACACGGATGCTGATCTCGTAGCCCCTGATGCCCTCGATGCGGGCCAGGCGGCCGCTGAGGTAGCGGTAGAAGTCGGGGGTGTCCCGGCAGATGACGACGGCCATGAGGTTGTGCCTGCCACTGGTCGCCGCGACGAAGGCGCATTCCTCGTGCCGGCCGAGCTCCTCGCCGATCCGGTCGAGTCCGGGCAGGTCGACCTGGAGCCAGAGGACGGCGTTGAGCTCGTAGCCGAGGCGCTCCGGCAGGATGTCGATGCCGTAGGCGAGGGAGCCGGAGGCCTCCAGGGCCTCCAGCCGGCGGGCGACCCGGGGCGTGGACCAGCCGGTGACCTCGGCCAGGCGGGTGTGGGAGGCGCGGCCGTCCTCCGCCAGGGCCTCGAAGAGCGGGAGGTCCTCGTCGGCCGGGGCGAGCGGCGGCCCGGCGGCCACGGGGCGCTCCGCCGTCAGCAGTCGCACCTGCTCGTCGGTCAGGGAGCGCTCCCCGCCGGCCCAGCCGACCGCGTCCGGGGCGCCGAACGCGTGGAGGAGGAGGTCGACGCTCATGTCGAGGACCGAGGCGGCGCGCGGGAGCTGCCGCAGCAGGACGTCGTCGCGCCCGGTGCCGGCGGCCGAGCGGATGGTGCAGATGATCTCCGACCCGCCGGAGGCGATGCTGGCGTAGCCGACCTCGGGCCTGCGGGCCAGGGAGTCGGCGACGGGCCCCACGGCCTCCGGGCGGCAGCGCAGCCGCGCGACCCACTCCGCCTGCCCGTGGGCGGACGGGCTCCGCTGCCCGATGACGCGCAGGATCCCGCCGCGCCGCAGCGCGTTGTAGCGGCGGGCCACGGTCTGTTCGGACACCCCCACGACCTCGCCGAGGCGGCGGAACGAGACCCGGGGGGCGCTGTAGAGCCCGTGGATGATTTTGCGGTCCAGATCGTCAGGCACGGAGGAATCCTGACACAGGCGCGGGCCGGAACGGAGGTTCCGGTACGTCTACCGGGATCGCTTGGGGATTCCCCGCCCGTGGGGCCGAAGCTTTGCGGTGCCCCCAGCAACCGGTGCCCGCGCGGCATCCCGCAGTCGAAGGAACCACCCCGTGAACTCCGCAACGGTGCAGCGCCCCGTGGCCGGACGAGGCGTCACGCTCGTCATGGCCTGCCTGGGCGTCTTCGTCGCCTACCTTCCCGTGACCACCGTGTCCGTGAGCCTGCCGGCGCTCCAGCGGGTGCTGGGCGCCTCGACCTCCCAACTGTCCTGGGTCTCGGACGCGTTCGTGCTGCCGATGGCCGCGCTGATCCTGACCACCGGGGTGTGGGGCGACGTCCACGGCCGCAAGCGGGTGTTCCAGGCGGGCATGGCCTTCTGCGCCCTGGGCGCGGCCGTCTCGCTGACCGCGGACTCGGTGCAGTCGCTGTGGGTCGGGCAGGCGGCCTCCGGACTGGGTGCGGCTGCCCTGCTGCCCACCACGCTGGCCCTGATCAGCCACGCCGTCCCCGACCACCGGGAGCGCGGGAGGTTCATCGGCCTGTGGGCGATGTCCATGCTGGCCTCGCTGGCCATGGGACCGCTGATCGCCGGGCTGCTGCAGCAGCACGTCGCGGTGCGCTGGATCTTCCTCCTGCCGATCCCGGTGTCCCTGGTCGTACTGGTCGTCGCGGCCTTCCTGCTGCCCGACTCCCGGGCGCCGCACGGCCGGCGGCTCGACTGGCCCGGGCAGATCAGCGCGGCCGTCACGGTCACCGCCGTCGTCTACGGCGTGATCGAGGGCGGCGCCGACGGCTTCGGCACGCCCTCCGTGGTGGCGGCCCTGGTGATCGGCGCTGTCAGCGCCGTCGCGTTCGTCCTCGTGGAGCGCCGCAGCGACAGCCCGATGCTCGACCTGGCCCTGTTCCGCAGTCCCGCCTTCGCCGCCACGTCACTGGTCGCCATGATCAGCTTCCTGGGGCTGATCGGCTTCTTCTTCGTCCTGAGCCTGTACTTCGGCCTGGTGCAGCACCTGAGCACGTGGGAGGCCGGACTGCGGATGGTCCTGGTGTCCGGGACGTCCCTGGTCGCGGGCATCCCGGTCGGACGGCTGATGCACCGGGTGTCCCCCCGAGTCATGATCACCACCGGTCTGGTGGTGATGGCGGGCTCGCTGCTGTCGCTGACCGGCGTCGACGCGGCCACCTCGTACGGGTCGCTCGCCTGGCGCCTGGTCCTGCTCGGCCTCGGCATCGGCGCCGTCCTCACCCCGATGACGGCCTCCGCCGTCTCCTCCGTACCGCACCACCTGGCCGGCATGGCCGCGGCGGGCAACAACGCCTTCCGCCAGCTCGGCGGCGCCCTCGGCCCCGCCGTCCTCGGCACCCTGCTCACCACCCGCGCCCTCGACGCCCTGCCCGGCCGGCTCGCCGACGCCGGCGTGCCCACGGAGACCGGCGGCCACGTCCTCGCCGTCGCCCGGGAACAGGGCCTCGGCGCCGTCGCCGGGCTCGACCTCGGCCCCGCCACCAGGCCGGCCCTGAGCGCGCTCAGCGGCTCCTTCCTCGACGGCCTCCAGCTCTGCCTGGTCGTGTCGGCCTCGCTCGCCCTGCTGGCGGCCGTCGCCTGCGCCGTCCTCCTGCGGCCGGCCGCGCCCGCCGCGCCCGGCCGTCGCGGCGCCGGAGCCCCGGCGCCGCGGACCGCCGCCGGCCCCGTCCTCGTCACCGCGGGCAGCGCGTCCACCCAGGGGCCGCAGCACACCCCGTGACAGCGGGTGGCGCGGACCGCCCCAACCCGCGCACGGGTTGGGGCGGCGGGCTGCGTCCGATCCGAAGGGGTCGGGTCAGATCGGCAGGTTCCAGCCCGGGCCGTCGTGGCTGCCGAGCCAGACGCGTTGGCCGGCTGCCGAGACCGTGATGCCGAAGGCGTCCTGGGGCGGCTCGCCCGCGCTCTGCCAAGCCTCGATGGCGGTCTCCACCTGGTCCCACAGGTGGAGCGGTCCGCGCTGGACGACGGTCCAGCCGCCTGCCGGATCGGGTACGGTCCGGGCCTGCGATCCGGTGGCCACGTCCGAGAGGATCTGCCGACCGCCCGCCCCCATCCGTTCCGCTGAGGGTGCCGCGAGCTGCGCGACCCAGCTTCCGGTCCAGGTGTCGAGCTTCGCGGGGTCGATGCGGCTCGCGCGCTCCTCGCCGGGGAGCAGGGCAAGAGCCGGCCGGGGCGGCCGGTCGTGAGGGCGGGCGATCATGAAGCTGGTGTGGCCGGGCAGGAACCTGCCGGTGGCCTCGCCCGGGCCGGTCACGTCGAGCAGCGCCAGGGCGTTGGCGTAGCCCCACCCGGAGAAGGTGACCAGGATCCGGCCGCCCGGCTTCACCTGGTGGAGCCAGGCCGTCGGCAGGTACCGGACCGAGCATGTCGCGATCAGCCGGTCGAACGAGCCGCCGTCCGGGTCCCCGCCGAGGCCGTCGCCGGTGACGAGGCGCGGGGCGTAGCCGGCGGCCTCGACGGCCGCGGCCGCGCGTTCGGCGACCCGGGGGTCGCACTCGATGCTGGTGATGGCTCCGTCGCCGAGGCGGCGAGCCCCGAGGGCGGTCGAATAGCCGGTCCCGGTGCCGACTTCGAGCACCCGGTGGCCGGCGTCCGCACCGAGTCGCTGCCACATGGCCAGCACGAGCGAGGGCAGCGTCGATGACGACGAGGGTGCCCCGGAGACCGACTGCTCCCCGGCCTCCTCCGGGCATGTGCGACCGTCGAGTTGGGTGACGAGGGTCTGGTCGGCGTAGACCCCCTCCAGGTATCCGGGGTCGCCATGGCGCACGGCCCGGTAGCCGGTGGGGGCGCTCCCGTCGATCGGGACGAAGTAGCCGCAGACGAACAGCTCACGCGGTACAGCGGTGGCGGCGTCGATCCACGCGGGGTCGGTGAGCGTGCCGTTCCCGGTGAGCTGGTCGACGAGGGCTGCGCGAAGGATGTCGGACGTGGTCATTCGTGGTGACCTCTTTCCAGTTGGTCGGCGATCGTGTGCGCGATCCGATGGGTGGTCCCGGCCGGCTGCCACGCCCACTGCCCGTTCGGGTTGCACTCCAGGAAGGACCACGTGCCGTCAGTGGTGACGGCGAAGTCGAATGCCCCGAAAACCAGTTGGAAGGCGGCGAGGTAGCGGGTGATGGCCTCGGCGACCGGGGCGGGGACGTCGATCGGACTGCAACGCATTCGGTCCTGGCGGTATCGCCAGTCGAGGTCCGGGCTGTCGATGCGGGTGCCGAAGAGCCGGTTTCCGACAGCGGTCACCCGGGTGTCGAACGCCTTGGGAACCCTGGCCTGGAACAGGTGCGGACACGCTGTCACGGCCTCGGTGATGTCCTGGCCGCGGACTTCGTGCACCCAGACGGCCCGGGCCTGCCCGTCCACCGAGTACGGGGTGTTCCACAGGGGCTTGTAGACCATGCCGACGACGTGGTCGGCGGCGAAACTCCGTGCCTCGTGGTCGTCGTCGGTGATCAGGGTGTCGGGCACCCGGAATCCGCAGCGCTGCGCGGTGGCGAGCTGAGCCGGCTTGTACTCCGCTGCCCGGTTGAGCCACGGGTGGTTCACGTAGTGCGCCCCGGGAAGTGAGGCCAGGATGCCGCCCGCCCCCCAGAAGGCCTGTGAGGCGGCGAACCGGCGGTCCTGCCCGGCGAGGTCGGGCGGCCCCTCGAAGGGGGACGGTCGGCGGACCCAGACCGATCGAACAGCCGTGAGGTCGAGCTCGCGGCTCGACGTGCGCAGGATGCCCCGCCGAGCACCGGTGCCGTACACGGCCGTCAGCGAGGCACCCGCGTGCAGGTCGGTGCCGGGATCGAGACGGACCACCGGTACCCGGCGCTCGGCGAGCACCCGCAGGACCACATCCGCTGTCACGTCGGAGGAGTTGGTCAGCACCAGCACCGACCTGCTTCGGTTGTCCATCAGCCGGAACTCTGGTCCTGGTCGTAGGACTCGGTCACGTCGCTGTCCGTGGCCCCGCCCGGCTTGGCCCCGTCACCGGGGCTCGTGTGGGTGGGCGTGAGACCGCTGGTGCTGGTGCCGTGGTTCCCCAGCTCGACCGTTCGGCCGTTCTCGTCCACGATGACGGCGATCTGCGTCTCGGGGTCGATCACGGGCGTGAACGACGGGAGCGTGGCGGTGGCCGGGTAGGGCCCCATCCTGCTGATGCCCCACGGTGCGGGCGTCTGGGTCATGCGTTTCTCCTGGTCGTGGTCCGGATTGTGTCGTTGCAGCCCCGTCCTGGAGGGGAGGGGCTCTGGCCATGGCTCGGCGGGACTCAGGCGGTTGGAGATGCCGAGGGGGTGGAAGGTTCATCGGACGCTCGCCTCGGGCGGCGAGGAGTAGGAAGTCGGACCCGTCGACTTCTGGTGCTTGGTGGTCTGGGTGCGGCAGTGGGTGAGGGCGTACTTGATGCGGGTGTCGGAGTGGGGGGTGGTGGTGAGGAGTTCGCCGGCGGTGGTGAGGGTGGTCCAGTAGAGGGTGGGGTTGCCGGTGCGGGGCATGGGGTGGGTGGTGGTGAGGGAGAGGTAGGCGGTGGTGAGGTTGCCGGTGGTGAACCAGCGGGTGAGACCGTGGTGGTGGCCGGGGCGGAGGCTGCCGTGGGCGTAGACGGCGGTGAGGAGGTGGTCGACGATGGCGAGTTCGGTGTCGGTGAGGGACTTGGGGATGTCGAAGACGCCGAGGGCTTCGAGGAGTTCGCCGGTGTCGGTTTCGGAGTCGGGGCGGGGGTCGGCGAGGAGGGCGTCGTAGCAGTCGTTGAGGCGTCGGGTGGTTTCGGCGAGGGGGATGGACAGGGCGAGGCAGACGGCGCGGGCGGAGGGGAGGGGCTTGCGGGTGCGGCGGGCGAGGAGGGCGTAGGTGTCGGCGGGGGTCCGGCCGCGGGAGAGGGCGTGGCGGGCCAGGGTCGTGAGGTGCATGGGGGTTCGGGCTTTCAGGCGGTGACGAGGGCGGGGGCGGGCACGGGGGAGATGAGCACCCAGACGAACTTGCCGATGCCGCCCGGTCGGTTGGTGCAGCCCCAGCGTTCGGCGAGCTCGTTGACGAGGAACAGGCCGCGCCCGTGCTCGTCGTCAGGGGTGGCGACTCGGAGGGTGGGGTGGGCGGCGCAGGCGTCGTGGACTTCCAGCCGGAGGCGGGAGTTGACGAGGGTGAAGCGGATCTCGATGTGGCGGTCGTCGGGGGCGTCGGAGTGCTGGACGGCGTTGGCGAAGAGTTCGCCGAGGAGGAGTTCGGCGGTGTCGGCGTAGCGGTGACCGGAGGGCAGCCCGGAGAGGTACGCGCGGAGCAGGTAGCGCGCCAGGGGCGTGGACTCGATGCGGGAGTCGAGGTGAGCGACGAAGGGGCGGGGGCGGTGGGTTTCGAGCATGGCGAAGTACCTCGGGGGAGGGGTGCGTGTGAAGGGAGTGCACTGCGTGCTGGGCTTGTCCGGGCGACCGGACGGCGCCTGCCCGCAAAGGGGAGAGGGGGACCGGGGGCGTCACCCGGGCGGCTGCGGATGGAGCCGACAGCCTCCCTACGGGCGAATCAGGAGCATTCGGGCGCCGGCAGGAGCGGACAGTGTGGGAGGGTGGCCCGGCAGTCGGCCCGGCCCGGCCGGTACGCGCAGTGGCGCGTATCCGGGTCGCGGTGTCGGCGAGATCATGAAGGTTTCCTCACACGGTTGGGTTGAGTGCGATGGGCGTCACGCTGGGCGTGGTGGTGCTGACGATGGGAAACCGGCCGGCGGAGCTGACGGCTTTGCTGGACTCGGTGCGGGCCCAGGACGGCGGCAGTGACGGCGTGCGGACCGTGGTGCTCGGGCAGGGCGTGGAGCTGCCCGAACTGCCGGACTGGGTGGACCCCGTGGAACTGCCCGAGAACCTCGGCATCCCCGGCGGCCGCAACGCCGGCGTCGAGCGGCTGCGCGAGCTGGGGGGTACGGACGTGCTGGTGGTCCTGGACGACGACGGCCTGCTGCCGCGCACCGACACCTTCCGGCTGGTCCGGGAAGCCTTCGAGCAGGACCCGGGGCTCGGGATTGTTTCCTTCCGCATCGCGGACGAGACCGGGTTCACCCAGCGCCGGCACGTTCCCCGCCTCGGCGCCAGTGACCCGATGCGGTCCGGGCCGGTGACCACGTTCCTGGGCGGCGGCCACGCCATCCGGATGAGCGTGATCGACCAGGTCGGGCTGTTCCCCGGCGCGTTCTTCTACGCCCACGAGGAGACCGACTTCGCCTGGCGCGCCCTGGACGCGGGCTGGCACATCGACTACCGCGCCGACATGGTGCTCCAGCATCCCCGCACCGACCCTGCCCGGCACGCCACCTACTACCGGCTGACGGCCCGCAACCGGGTCTGGCTGGCCAAGCGCCACCTGCCGGCCATCCTGGTGCCGGTCTACCTCACCTCCTGGGCGGCCTACACGGTGGTCCGCCGACCGCCGCTGTCCGGTCTCAAGGCGTGGTGGTCCGGCTTCTTCGAGGGCGTGCGCACGCCCTGTCCGCCGCGACGGCCGATGCGGTGGAGCACGGTGTGGCGGATGGCGAAGCTGGGTCGGCCGCCGGTGTTCTGACAGCCGACCCAGGAGCTCGTGTGGGCGTCGGCGGGGGCGATAGCAGGTTTTGACCATGGCGAAGTACCCCAAGGGAACCAGTGTGTGCGGATGGAGAGGCTCGTCGTGCCTCACGTTCCTGCTGCGACGCCATCCAGCGGCCGGGTGGCACGACTCGGCCATCTCCTGTAAATGAGACCACGCCATGCACTTATGTACATGAGTAGCGAATAGAAGAGTGCCCTACTCCTGTGCATGAGTCAACCCGTCGCGAGAAGAATCTCGCGACGGGTTGAGGGAGTTGATGGCTAGTCAGTCATGGGCAGGGAACCGGTAGTCGAGAACGAACTGGTCGGCGGCCATGACGGTGTCGCATACCTCCACTACCCGGCCATCTGTAGTGATGGCATCGCGAACGAGATGGATCACTGGCGCGCCGGGGCTCAGGGTGAGCGCTCTGGTCTCGGGCTTGGTCGCGAGCCGGGCCCGAACGGACTCGGTGAACTCGGCCAGAGAGTAGCCGTGCTCTTCGAGACGGGCGTAGATGCCGCCGCCGCCAGGGTTCTCGGCGAAGACCTCAGGGATGTCCTTGGCCACATCCCACGGCAGGTACGACGTGGCTTCCTCGGTGGGTGTCCCATCGCGGAAGTACCGGCGCTTGCGAGCCAGTACCTGGGTGCCGGTGGGAAGGCCCAATCGATCGGCGATCTCAGGAGGCGCTTCTGTCGGGCCCACGAACAGCACGGTCACGGATGGGATGCCGCCAGAGGTCTCAGCCTCGGCGAGGTACGCGGCCTTGCCGGCCTTGCGATGGGCGCGGCGGAATCGGTCCGCGGACTTCCGCTGTACCGGCGGGCGGGACCGGACGAACGAGCCTCGACCGTGGTGCGTCTCGATGAGTTGAGCTGTTCGGAGTTCGGCGACAGCCTTGCGTGCTGTCCCGGACGCGACTCCGTATCGCTGCATGAGTTCGGCCTCGCTCGGCACGATCGCGCCGGGAGGCAGGGCGCCCGACTTGATCTGTGCGGCGAGGTCGGCCGCTATCTGTAGGTACTTCGCTGTGGCCGACGAGGCCACCTCACCACTCGCCATAGTCCTTCAGGGCTCCTATTCTCCTGCACATGAGTAACAGTGCAGGGAAGGCCCGGTCAATGCCACTCCACTCGGTGTCCGTCGCCGGAGTGGTGGTGCGCGAGGACGGCTGCGTGCTGGCGATTCGTCGGGCTGACAACGGAACTTGGGAACCCCCGGGTGGCGTGCTGGAACTGGGCGAGGCCATCGAGGACGGCGTGCGCCGCGAGATCTACGAGGAGACCGGGATCAAGGTCGGCGTGGAGCGGCTGACCGGCGTCTACAAGAACGTGAGCCGAGGTATTGTCGCCCTCGTCCTTCGATGCCGACCGGAGAACGAGGCGATGCGGCTCTCGGAGGAGTCGGTCGAGGTCGCTTGGCTCTCGCCGGCCGAGGTCTCCGAACGCATGGCCGAGGTCTATGCCGTGCGTGTCCTGGACGGGCTTCGGGGCGACGCTGCGCCAAGTGTCCGGGCTCATGACGGTCGTCACCTGCTGTGACAGGCCAGGCGGCGGAGGTGGTGGGCCATGTCCAGGCGTGTCTAGGAGGGTGCCCCGGACGCTCCGCGGCGGACTCACTGGTTTTGGCCGCTTCCATGGTCGTCCCGACATCCGGAAGCGGTTGGCTGACTGGCGCTCCGGGGCGATTCTCGTGGTGCGCCAGCCACTGTTCGTTGTTCGGCCGCAGGTCCAACGCGCTGTGAAGGCTCAGAGCTCGGCAGGGAATCCCAGCAGAGCTGCGATCCGGGCGGGAGTGCCAGGCTGCCCGTCGGCGAGGACGGTGGTGATGCCGAGTGCTTCGGCCGGGGGCAGGTTCCTCGGGTGGTCGTCCACGAACAGGCAGGCCTCGCCGGGCAGTTCGAGTCGGTCCAGGGTGAGCTGGTAGATCGCCGGATCGGGCTTGGCCAGACCCTCCCGCTCGGAGATCACCGTCACGTCGAACAGCTCCCACACGCCCAGGGCCTCGTACGGGTCGTACGGGTCGAGGCCGAAGGAGTTGGACAGCAGCGCGACCTTGACGCCGGCCCGCCGTGCCGAGCGGGCGAGCGCGATCATGTCGTCGGCGGGCCGGACGCCCGACCATGCTCGGCCCATCAGGTTCTCGTGCTCCGGCACGCCGAGGATGGGAGCCACCCGCCGGTTCCACTCCGCCTGGCTCAGCCGGCCGGCTTCGAGCTCGGTGTACAGGCGGCTGGCTTCCGGCTCGTAACCGAGCGTCTGCCGCCACGCCCCGGCGTCGAGGCCCTGGGCGAGGCACCACTCGCCGTGTGCGGGGCCGGCATTGGCGGTCAGTACGCCGACGAAGTCCAGGATCAGAGCTGCGAAGGGGAGTCCGGCCTCGCCGGGGCGAGTGACGGTCGGGGTGGTCAGTGTCATGCGGGGGTCGTCCTCTCCTGTCACTTCCGGGCGTTGAGGCGGCGGGTGGGTTCGGCGGTGGTGGGGTCTTCGGGCCAGGGGTGGCGGGGGTAGCGACCTCTCAGGTCGGCGCGGACGGCGCGGTAGCCCTCGCGCCAGAAGGACTCCAGGTCACCGGTGACGGCGGCGGGGCGGCCGGCGGGGGAGAGGAGGTGGATGGTGAGGGGCACACGGCCGGCGGCCAGGGTGGGGGTCTTGGTCCAGCCGAAGAGTTCCTGCAACTTGACGGCCAGCACTGGGCGTTCGGTCGTGTAGTCGACTCGTATCTTCGAGCCGGACGGGACGGTGATGCGCTCGGGGGCCAGCTCGTCCAGGCGGCCGGCTTCTCCGCTCGCCCAGGGGAGCAGGCGTTGGAGGGCAGCGGTCGTGTCGATCCTCGCGAGGTCGGTGCGGCGGCGGGCGCGGGAGAGTTCGGGCTCCAGCCACTCGTCGGCGCGGGCGAGGAGGGCCTCGTCGCTGACGTCCGGCCAGGGGGCGCCGAGGGCGGTGTGGAGGAAGGCGAGGCGCTCGCGGAGGCCCGAGCGGAACGTCAGCAGGGTGCTCACGCCCTCACGGCCGAGGCCTTCGAGGAGGGCGGCGCGGACGAGGGAGCGGTCGGGGCGGTCGAGAGGCTTCTCGGCGAGTTCGATCGCACCGAGGGATTCGACCTGGCGGGAGACGACCTCGCCCCGCCGGGTGTCCCAGTGGACCTCGGCACGGTTGCTGACCAGCGCCGCCCCGGCGGCCAGGGCGGTGGCCTCGTCGAGCGCCGCCGCGTGCAGGATGCGCGCCGAGTGCGACCCCGCCGGGCGGTCGGCGACCGCGACGGCGAGCCAGGGCAGGGTGCCGAGCACGGTGCCGGGGGCGAGTTCGGCGGCCGTGCCGGAGGCCATCAGGTACGGGCTGCGCTCGCCGGGGGCGGGCCGTTCGACGCGGGCGCGGGCGATCCGCTCCGGGAAGGCGAGGGCGACGACGAGTCCGGCGGCGGCCGCGTCGGGTAGGTCGGTGGCGGGTTCGTCGGAGGTGGCGCGGAGCAGGCGGCGGACTTCGTCGCGCCAGCGGCCGGCGTACGGGTCCTTCGCGGAACGGACGGTCCGCCAGACCGCGCCGAGGTCGTCGCCCAGGGCCCGCGGCGGCTCCTCGGAGAGCAGTGCGACGACCTCGGCCGCCCGCCGCGCTCCGACCGCCGCCGCCCCGTCGACGAGGGCGCGCCCCAGTCGGGGGTGCAGCCCGGTGCGGGCGAGCCGGACGCCGCGCGGTGTGGCCCGTCCGTCCGGGGAGACCGCGCCGAGGGCGGTGAGGGTCTGCCGGGCGGCGGCCATCGCCCCGGCGGGCGGGGCGTCGGGCAGGGCGAGGCCGGTGGCGTCCGGGTCGCCCCAGCAGGCGGCCTGGAGGGCGAAGGGGGTGAGGTCGGCGAGCGCGATCTCGGGGGTGGGGAAGCGGGCGGCGAGGGCGTCCTCGGCCTCGTTCCAGCAGCGGTAGACGGTGCCGGGGGCTTCGCGCCCGGCGCGGCCGGCGCGTTGGCGGGCGGCGGCGAGCGAGGCGCGGACGGTGACCAGCCCGGCGAGGCCGCGGGCGTGGTCGGTGCGGGGTTCGCGGGCCAGTCCGGCGTCGACGACGACCCGGACGCCGGGCACGGTGAGCGAGGACTCGGCGACGGCGGTGGTGAGCACGACCCGCCGTGAAGGGGACGGGGTGAGCGCGGCGTCCTGGACGGCCTGCGGGGCGCGGCCGTGCAGCTGGAGGACATCAACAGAAGGCAGGCCGCCCAGCTGCCCGGCGACCCGGGAGATCTCGCCGACGCCGGGCAGGAAGCAGAGCACGTCCCCGTCCCGCTCGCTCAGCGCTCGCCGCACCACCGCCGCGACGTGGTCGAGCAGTGCCGGGTCGACCCGGGTGCCGTGGGCGGGCCGGACGGCGCGCGGCGGCGGTGCCCAGACCACCTCGACCGGGTGGGAGGTCCCGTGGGCCTCCACCACCGGGGCGCCGCCGAGGAGTTCGGCCCAGGCCTCGGTGTCGGAGGTGGCGGAGGCGCAGACCAGGCGCAGTTCGGGCCGCAGCGCCGCCCGGACGTCCAGCAGGAAGGCGAGCGCGGTGTCGGCGTCGAGGTGCCGTTCGTGGCACTCGTCCAGGACGACGACGTCCACACCGGGCAACTCCTGGTCCCGCTGGAGGCGTTGCAGCAGGACGCCGGTGGTGACGACCTCGACGACCGTGTCCGGCCCGGTGCGGCGCTCGCCGCGCACCGTGTACCCGACCTCGCGGCCCACGGACGAGCCGAGCAGCCAGGCCATCCGCCGGGCGGCGGCCCGTACGGCGAGCCGGCGCGGTTCGGCGACCAGCACCCGGCGTACGGGCCGGCCGTCGGCGAGCAGTCCGGCCAGGGCGAGCGGCACCAGGGTGGTCTTGCCGGTGCCGGGCGGCGCGGCGAGGACGGCGGTGCCGGGGCCGTCCAGCGCGTCGTGCAGGGCGGGCAGGGCGGTGCGGACGGGCAGTTCGCGCCAGGCCGGGTTCAGCAAGACATCAGCCCCGTTCGGCGACGAAGATCGCGGTCCCGGGGATCAGCCGCCCGCGCAGCGGGGACCAGCCGCCCCACTCCTGCTCCAGGCCGGCCGGCCACTCGGGCTCGACCAGGTCGACCAGCCGGAAGCCGGCGGCGACGAGTTCGCGGACCCGGTCGCCGACGGTGCGGTGGTGCTCGACGTAGGTGGCGCGGCCCTGTTCGTCCTGCTCGACGTACGGGGTGCGGTCGAAGTAGGAGGAGGTCGCGGTGAGGCCCTCGACGCCGGGCTCGTCCGGGAAGGCCCAGCGGATCGGGTGGGTCACCGAGAACACCCAGCGCCCGCCGGGCCGCAGGACCCGGTGGACCTCGCGCATCAGGGCGGCGGTGTCGGCGCTGAACGGGACGGCGCCGTAGGCGGAGCAGGCGAGGTCGAAGGAGGCGTCGGCGAAGGGGAGGACGGCGGCGTCGGCCTGGACGACGGCGACGGGCGTGGTGCCGCGGCCGAGGTCGATCCGGCGGGAGTGCTGGAGCTGGCGGTAGGAGATGTCGAGGGCGACCGGCCGGGCGTCCCGGGCGGCCAGCCAGCGGGAGCACTGGGCGGCGCCGGCGCCGATCTCCAGCACGTCGCGGCCGGCGACGTCGCCGAGCAGGCGGGCGTCGGCCTCGTCCAGGCCCTCGGGGCACCAGGTGAAGCGGTCGTCGCCGAGGAACTCGCCGTGCTCGTCCTGGTACTCGTCGGCGTTGCGGTCCCACCAGTGCCGGCTGGCCCGGCTGCTCTCCCCGGTGCCGGCCGCGCGGCGCACCGCGTCGTCGCCCTCTTCCTCGACCCGCGCGGCGGAGGTGTCAAGATCGTGCAGGTCTGCTTGGGGGGTGGTGGCCACGGTGACAATGCCCATCGCGTAGGGTATGGAGTGCGGAAGCGCCGCTGCCGCGAACCGGCCCGTCAGGGTCCGGATCCTGGCGGTGGCATCCGGGGACGTGGCCCCTTCGGGCGCCGCCGCGAGGCGCGCATTCGGAGGATATGGCCTGATCCGTACCGGGCTCCACCGTCTTGCCGTCCTTCGGCATTGACCGTGCCTGGCCGTCCCCGTATGCTACAAGTTGCGCTGCGGGCCTGCGCGCCTCGGACGGAGCAGGTCGCGCTCGCATCTGTCGAAGACCCCACGGTCGCAAGACGGACGCCGGTTCTCGTTGTTACGGGACCACCGGTGTGCCGTGTTCTTGGCTGTCCGGCTTTCGGTGGGAGCGATACGGGCCCTCCGCGTGGCATTACCTACGACTTTCATGTCCGTACCGGAGCCCTTTTCCTAATGACGAGCCCCACCGACTCCTCCCTCAGCACCACCCCGCAGGTCGCGGTCAACGACATCGGCGACGCGGAGGCCTTCCTCGCCGCCATCGACGAGACCATCAAGTACTTCAACGATGGCGACATCGTCGAGGGCGTCATCGTGAAGGTCGACCGTGACGAGGTCCTCCTCGACATCGGTTACAAGACCGAGGGCGTCATCCCGTCCCGCGAGCTCTCGATCAAGCACGACGTTGACCCGCACGAGGTCGTCGCCGTCGGTGACAACATCGAGGCCCTGGTTCTCCAGAAGGAGGACAAGGAGGGTCGTCTCATCCTGTCCAAGAAGCGCGCTCAGTACGAGCGTGCCTGGGGCACGATCGAGAAGATCAAGGAAGAGGACGGCATCGTCACCGGTACCGTCATCGAGGTCGTCAAGGGTGGTCTCATCCTCGACATCGGCCTCCGTGGCTTCCTTCCGGCCTCGCTCGTCGAGATGCGCCGCGTCCGCGACCTCCAGCCCTACGTGGGCAAGGAGCTCGAGGCCAAGATCATCGAGCTGGACAAGAACCGCAACAACGTGGTCCTGTCCCGCCGTGCCTGGCTGGAGCAGACCCAGAGCGAGGTCCGCCAGACCTTCCTCACCACCCTGCAGAAGGGCCAGGTGCGCTCCGGCGTCGTCTCCTCGATCGTCAACTTCGGTGCCTTCGTGGACCTGGGTGGCGTCGACGGCCTGGTGCACGTCTCCGAGCTGTCCTGGAAGCACATCGACCACCCGTCCGAGGTTGTCGAGGTCGGCCAGGAGGTCACCGTCGAGGTTCTCGACGTTGACATGGACCGCGAGCGCGTCTCCCTGTCGCTGAAGGCGACCCAGGAGGACCCGTGGCAGCAGTTCGCCCGTACCCACCAGATCGGCCAGGTCGTTCCGGGTAAGGTCACCAAGCTGGTTCCGTTCGGTGCGTTCGTCCGCGTGGACGAGGGCATCGAGGGTCTGGTCCACATCTCCGAGCTGGCCGAGCGCCACGTCGAGATCCCGGAGCAGGTCGTCCAGGTCGGCGACGAGATCTTCGTCAAGGTCATCGACATCGACCTCGAGCGTCGCCGCATCAGCCTGTCGCTCAAGCAGGCCAACGAGGCCCTGGGTGCCAACCCGGCCGAGGTCGAGTTCGATCCGACCCTGTACGGCATGGCCGCCTCGTACGACGACCAGGGCAACTACATCTACCCGGAGGGCTTCGACCCCGAGGCGAACGACTGGCTGCCCGGCTTCGAGAAGCAGCGCGAGGAGTGGGAGCGCCAGTACGCCGAGGCGCAGTCGCGCTTCGAGCAGCACCAGGCGCAGGTCATCAAGAGCCGCGAGGCCGACGCCCAGGCCGCCGAGGAGGGTGGCGACGCCGTCGCCGCTGCCGCCGGTGGTTCCTACTCGTCCAGCAGCGACGAGGGCTCGGGCGCCCTGGCCTCCGACGAGGCCCTGGCCGCTCTGCGCGAGAAGCTGGCCGGCGGCCAGAGCTGAGGCTCTCGCTTCCCGCTAGCCGATAGCTAGACGGTGGGCCCCACCCGGATTTCCGGGTGGGGCCCATTTGTTTTTCCCCATGCGCTTTCCGTCATTTGCTTTTCGCCATGACTTATCACGCCCTGACTTATGTGTGGTTTATGTGAAGGAAAGTGTGAGATGGGGCTCATTGCCCATCTATAGGCCGTAGTTCGGGTTGCCCCTAGATTGAGGGGAGCCGCCCGAAAGGCTCCTCATGCGCACTCCCTCTCCCGCCGCCCCCACCGCCGTGGTCGGCGGCAGGCTCGCGGCCGTCGGCCGGTTCTGCTTCCGCCACCGCCGATGGGTGCTCGGCCTGTGGGCCGTCGTCCTGGTGGTCGGCGTCCTGATCGGGGGCCGGGTCTTCGAGGGCTCGGTGGCCGGGGCCTCCTCCGCCAGCGCCGAGGCCGACCGGGGCGGCGCGGTGGTCGCCGCCGCCGACCCGGCCAAGGGCACCGTCACCGCCGTGGTGGACGGCCGGCCGGTGGACGATCCGCAGGTGAGGGCCGCCGTCGAGCGGGCCACCGCCGAGATCGCCGCCCTGCCCGGGGTCTCCTCCGCCCTCGACGGGTACGGCACCGGACCGGCGCCGGCCGCGCTGCGCTCCGCCGACGGGACGGCGAGCCTGGTCACCGTACGGATGGCCGACACCGCGAGCACCGCCCAGACCGACGCCGTCACCCAGCGGCTCGCCGCGCTGAACGGGGCGGGCGGCGCCCACGTCACGGTCGGCGGGGACCTGGTGCTCCAGCAGGAGGTCAAGAAGCAGACCGAGAAGGACACCCGGTTCGGCGAGCTGGTGACGCTGCCGCTCACGCTGATCGTCATGGTGCTGGTCTTCGGCGGGCTGGCGGCGGCCGCGCTGCCGGCGATCGGGGCGGTCGCCTCGGTGGGCGGCGCGCTGCTGGCGATGTTCGGGTTCAGCCGGATCATGGACATCGACACCAGCGTGCTGCCGATCGCCACGGTGCTGGGGCTCGGGCTCTCGATCGACTACGCGCTGCTCATGGTGAATCGTTTCCGCGAGGAACGCGGCCACGGCGCGGACATCGCCGCCGCCGTCGAACGGACCGCGGCGACCGCCGGACGCACCGTGGCCTTCTCCGGACTGACCGTCGCCGTCGCCCTCTCCGGCCTGTTCGTCTTCACCAGCCCGGTGCTCGGCGCGGTGGCCGCGGCCGGGGTGAGCGTGGTGGTGATCGCCGTCGCCGCCGCGCTGACCCTGATCCCCGCCCTGCTCGGCTTCGCCGGCGCGCGGATCAAGGCGCCCGCCGCGCCCGTGGCCGACGAGGGGTTCTTCAGCCGGACCGTGCGCCGGGTGCGCAAGCGGGCGGTCCTGGTCACGCTCGCCTCGGTGGCCCTGCTGCTGGCGGCCGGGGCGCCGTTCCTCCACGCCGAGATGCGCAGCTCCGGCGCCGCCGTCCTGCCCGCCTCCTCGGCCGGACGGCAGGTCGCCGAGACGATCGACCAGCGCTTCCCGCAGGCCTCGGCCGCGCCGATCACCGTGGTGGTCGAGGGCGGGGCGCCGGTGGCGCAGGCGTACGCGGACGAGGTGGTCGCCAAGCTGCCCGGGGTGAGCGGGGTGCGGGCCGTGTCGCCGGTGGGCGACGCGGTCTCCACGATCGACGTCCTGGTGCCCGGGGACCCGCAGGGCGGGCAGGCCAGGCAGGTGGTCGAGGAGCTGCGGGCCGACCGCGGCGGGCTGACCACCTACGTCACCGGCGGCGCGGCCTCGGTGGTGGACTTCCAGGACGAGCTGCTCTCGCGCGGACCGTGGGCGCTGGGCCTGGTCGCGGCCGGGACGCTGGTGCTGCTCTTCCTGATGACCGGCTCGGTGGTGATGCCGGTCAAGGCGCTGCTGATGAACCTGCTCTCGCTGGGCGCCTCGCTCGGCGCGCTCACCCTGGTGTTCCAGGACGGCTGGTTCAGCGGGCTGCTCGGGTTCAGCCCGACCGGCGGGCTGGAGACCTTCATACCGGTGCTGGTCTTCGCCTTCGCCTTCGGGCTGTCGATGGACTACGAGGTGTTCCTGCTCGCCCGGATCAGGGAGCTGACCCTGCGCGGGCACGGCTGCGTCCGGGCGGTGGAGCTGGGCGTGCAGCGCAGCGGTCGGATCATCACCTCGGCGGCGCTGCTGATGGTGATCGTCTTCGCCGGGTTCGCGCTCGGGGACATGCTGATGGTCAAGCAGATGGGCATCGCGCTGGCCGTCGCCGTCGCGGTGGACGCCACCCTGGTGCGGTGCCTGCTGGTGCCCGCCGCGATGAGCCTGTTCGGCGAGTTCAACTGGTGGGCGCCCGCCCCGCTGCGGCGGCTGCACCGGCGGTTCGGGCTGAGCGAGCACGTCGACCTGCCGGAGATCGGGGCGGCGGATGTCCCGGTGCCGCGGCCGGTGGTGCCGGCGGCGGAGAGCGGGTCGGTGCCGGAGAACGGGTCGGCGGTGGTCCCGGCACCGAGGCCGGCCGACGGGGAGGCGGCGGCCCGCGACGGCCTGGTGGGCTCAGCCCAGCCGGCGTAGCAGGTCGACCGCCGCGCGGAGCCGGTCCCGTTCGGCGGGGTCGAGGCGGGACTCGATGGCGGTGGCGATCCGGTGTTCGCGGCGGGCGCGCTGGTCGAGCAGGGCGGTGCGGCCGGCCCCGGTGGCGGTGACGAGCAGCTTGCGGCCGTCGGTGGGGTGGGGCTGCTGGACGACCAGTCCGGCCTCGGTCATCAGCGCGACGGTGCGGGCCATCGACTGGTGGCGGACCCGCTGGAGGGCGGCGAGTTCGGCGACCGTGCAGGAGCGTTCGTCGCGGACCAGCAGGCCGAGGACGGCGGCCTGGTTCTGCGGCAGTTCGTCGCTGTCGCGCAGGGAGCGGACCAGGCTGCCGAGGGCGGCGCGCAGGTCGGCGGCGAGTTCCAGGGTGTCCGGGTGCGGGGCTTCGCTGGTCATGGGGGAAGTCTATCGGCAAAATATCCAGCACTGCTGTACAGCCTTGCTGTAGGGTTTCGAGCATGCGAATCACCAAGTTCGGACATGCCTGCGTACGCGTCGAGCACGGCGGCAGCACGGTCGTCGTCGACCCCGGGAGCTTCACCGACCCCGCCGCCCTGGCCGGGGCGGACGCCGTCCTGATCACCCACGAGCACATGGACCACTTCGAGGAGTCCCGGCTGCGCGCCGCGCTGGAGGCCGACCCGGCGCTGCGGGTGTGGACCAACCGGGCCGTCGCCGACCAGCTGGACGGCGTGGCGCAGCGGGTCGGCGTGGTCGGCGAGGGCGACGCCTTCGAGGTCGGCGGGCTCGGCGTCTCGGTGCACGGCGAGTGGCACGCGGAGATCCACCGGGACATCCCGCCGGTGCGGAACATCGGCTTCCTCTTCGACGGCCGGCTGTTCCATCCCGGCGACGCGTTCACCGTGCCGCCGCACGCCGTGGAGACCCTGCTGCTGCCGATCGCGGCCCCCTGGAGCAAGGCCTCCGAGGTGGTCGACTACGTCCGGGAAGCCTCGCCGCGCCGTGCGGTGCCGGTGCACGAGGCGGTGCTCAGCCCGATCGGGCTCGCCGTGCAGACCCGGCTGGTCGGGCCGGACGGGCCGGGGACGGGTGCGGAGCTGTTGGTGCTGGGGGAGGGCGAGAGCCTGGAGCTGGGCTGACCGGGCCTGCGCTCGACCGGGTCCGGGCTTCGCCGGGCCTGTTCGGATCGGAGCCGGGCCTGTTCGGGTCGGAGCCGGGCCGACCGGGCCTGGGCCGGCCGGGCCTCTGCTGACGGGTTCGAGGGGGCACCGGTAGCCTGACGCCATGCTGAAGATCGGACTGACGGGCGGCATCGGTGCGGGCAAGAGCGAGGTGTCCCGGCTGTTCGCCGCGCACGGCGCGGTGATCGTGGACTCCGACGTGATCGCCCGCGAGGTGGTCGCCCCCGGAACGGACGGTCTGGCGGCCGTGGTCGCCGAGTTCGGACCGGGGGTGCTGCGGGAGGACGGCTCGCTGGACCGTCCGGCGCTCGGCGCGGTCGTGTTCGCCGACCCGGAGCGGCTGAAGGCGCTGAACGCGATCGTCCACCCGCTGGTGCGGACCCGCTCCGCCGAGCTGGAGGCGGCGGCCGCGCCGGACGCGGTCGTGGTGCACGACGTGCCGCTGCTGGCCGAGAACGGCCTGGCGCCGCTGTTCGACCTGGTCGTGGTGGTGGACGCGGCCGACGACGTGCGGCTGGACCGGCTGGTGCGGCTGCGCGGGATGGCCGAGGAGGAGGCCCGGGCCCGGATGGCCGCGCAGGCCTCCCGGGACGGGCGGCTGGAGATCGCGGACCTGGTGATCGACAACGGCGGCGGCCTGGCGGAGCTGGAGGCGCGGGTGGCCGAGGTCTGGGCGGAGCTGGTGCGGCGCGCGGCGGCCTGACGCCGGGTCGGCCCCCGGCGACCGATCGGGGCGCCCGGCGGCCGGCGGCCGTCGGCCCGAGCAGTCGTCGGACCGAGTGGCCGGGAAGGGACTGGTGGAAGGCTCCGGCGGGAGGGGAGCATGGCGGAATGGATGATCGTTTCTCGCCCGCGCCGCCGCTCGCCGGACAGCCTCCCGCCGGACAGTCTCCCGCCGAACAGCCGCTCGTCGGAGCGCCCGTGGTCGAACGGCTCGCGCAGTACGGCCGCGCCGAGCAGGCTGAGATCCTCGGCCCCGGGGACGACCCGTACGGCGTCGCGTACACGGGGCTGACCTTCCGCCCCAAGGAGATCCACTTCGGCGTCCGGGCCGCCGACGGCCGGCTCGTCGCCCACACCGGACTGGTGCCGCTGCCGCTCACCGTGGGCGGCACCGACCTGGCCGTGATGGGCGTCGGCGGGGTCTGCGTCGCGCCCGACCGGCGCCACGGCGGCCTCGCGCAGGCCGTGGTCGGGGCCGCCCTCGACCACGCGCGCACGCTCGGCCACCGGTACGCGCTGCTGTTCTGCCGCCCGCCGCTGGCCGCGTTCTACCGGGGGCTCGGCTTCCGGGAGGTGGCCGAGGGCGTGACGGTGGAACAGCCGGAGGGGCGGCTGGCGGAGATGCCGCTGCGCACCATGTGGGCGCCGCTGGCCGTCGGGGCCGGGTGGCCGGAGGGGCCGGTGCGGCTGCGGTCGCTGCCGATGTGAGACGCGCTCGCGCATGAGACGCGCTCAGGTGCGGGGCTTGATCAGGCCGTTGCCACGGTCGCGGCCGGGGTGTCCGCGTCCGCGTGCGCCACGGCGGCGCCGGCCAGGGCACGGATCATGGGGTGCGCCCGGGTGCCGTCGCCGGACAGCTCGGGCTGGAAGAGCGAGGCCAGGAAGAACGGGTGGCCGGGCAGTTCCAGGACGCGCACCTCGCCCGACTCGTCCGCGCCGCTGAACCGCAGGCCGTGCGCGGCCAGCCGCTCCAGGTAGGCGCCGTTGAGTCCGTACGCGCAGTGGTAGCGCTCCAGGGTGCGGGTGGCGCCGAGGACCCGCTCGGCGAGGCTCCCCGGGGTGACGGTGACGGCCCCCTCGTGGCCGACCAGCGAACAGGCCAGCGGGACGATCACCTGCTGCTCCGCGTCCGGGTGGTCCTCGCCGTTCACGGCCCCGGCCAGGCCGCAGACGTTCCGGGCGTACTCCAGCACCGCGTGCTGGAACCCGGCGCAGGTGCCGAGGAAGGGGATGCCGCGCTCGCGGGCGGTCCGGACGGCGGCCAGCGCGCCGGCCTCGCTGCGGTACGGGCTGCCGGGCAGCAGCCAGACCGCGTCGAAGCCGTCCAGGGCGCCGGGCGCGGCGGCGTCCCCGGTCGGGATCCAGTAGGCGTCCAGGACGAGGTGGTCGTGCTCGGCGAGGGCGTCCAGCAGGCCCGGGATCCGGGCGTGCGAGCGGACGGCGGGGGAGCGGTCGCCGACGAGGGCGACCCGCGGGGTCTGATGCGTCATGCGGCTATCCTGACCCCGCACCCGAGATCAGCGCCAACGATGATTCCTTAAGCTTCGATCAGAACGGTTGATGTCCACCGTGGACCCGCAGCAGCTGCGCACCTTCGTCACCGTCGCCCGCCTCGCCTCCTTCTCGGAGGCGGCCCGGGAGCTCGGCTACACCCAGTCCGCGGTCTCCCAGCAGATCGCCGCGCTGGAGGCGGACCTCGGGACCGCGCTGCTGCTCCGCCGCCCGGTCGGCCCGACCGGGGCCGGGCAGCGGCTGCTGGAGCACGCCGCACCGCTGCTGGTCCGGCTGGAGGCGGCGCGCGCCGACGTCGCACGCCTGGCGGGCGCCCCGAACACCCGGCTGGTGCTTGGGGCCACCGCGCTGGCGGTCGGTGCGGCACTGGGGCGCGCGCTCGGCGAGGTGCGCCGGGCGTACCCGAGGGTGGAACCGGTGGTCCGGGTCCTCGCCCAGGACGTGCTGCCCGCCCAGGTCGCCACCGGCGAGGTCGACCTCGCCCTGGTCGACGGACTGGCCGCGCCCAGCGACCCGCTGCCGCTGCCCGACGTCGGCCCGCTGCGCACCGTCGCGGTGGCCGAGCGGCCGGTCGCCGTCGCGCTGCCCGTCGGCCACCCGCTGGCCGGGCGCGCCGGCCTCGCGCTCGCCGACCTCTCCGCCGCCCGCTGGCTGGACGCCCCCGACCTCACCCCGCCCGCGGCCCGGCTGCGCGCGGCCGCGGGCGTCGACGGCTTCCGGCCGGCCACCCGCTACCAGGGCACCGACCTGCACGGACTGCTCGCGCTGGTGGCGGCCGGGCACGGGCTCACCCTGCTGCCCGAGCCGGTGCTCGCGGCGGCGCCCGGGGTCGGGTACGCGCCGATCGCCGCGCCCCGGCTGGTGCACCGCATCGAACTCGTCCATGGCAGCCTGCCGGAGGGGCCGGCGGCGCTGCTGGCGCGGCTGCTGGAGTCGTCCCGGGGCTAGAGGTCTTCGGCCTTGGAAATCGGTTGCGCGGGCCAATGGTGCCGATGGAATGATCAGGCGATGAGCACCGGAATCATCATCAGACAGGTACGGGTCGAGGACTGGCAGCGGGCCCGGGACCTCCGCCTCGACGCGCTGCGGGACCCGGTCGCGGCCGTGGCCTTCCTGGAGGTCTACGAGCAGGCCGTCACCAAGCCCGACGAGTTCTGGCAGGACCGCACGACCCGGGCGGCGACGGACCCGCACGCGGCGCAGTTCATCGCGGAGGCCGAGGACGGGCGCTGGCTCGGCAGCATGACCGGGGTGGTCGAGCTGACCGGCGGGAACGGCGCCCTGGAGGGCGACGTCATCGAGGTCGACCAGGTGCACGTGGTCGGGGTGTTCGTCCGCGCGGAGGCGCGGGGCACCGGGCTGGCGCTCGACCTGATCCGGACCCTCCAGGAGTGGGCGTGGTCGCTCACCGGGCCCAGGATCGAGCGGGTGCGGCTGTTCGTCCACGAGGACAACCCCCGGGCCGAGGCGATGTACCGGAAGGCCGGCTTCGAGCCCTCCGGGGTGACGCTGCCGGCGCCCGGCGGTCTGGCCGGCCGGGAGGTCGAGCTGGCGGTCCTGCGGGGCTGACCGCACGGGCCGGGGGCCGGGAGACGGGGGCGGGGCGCTCGCGCGGGGTCCTCGCGCGGGGCGCTCGTCGGGGCGCGGTTGTGGAGACGCGGTCACCAGGCGTTCACGTCACGGATCTGACGGTGGTCGGCCGGGTGGTGCTGTCATGAGCACAGTCGCCCGGCGAGAGGCCGGGCCGGACCAGGAGTGCTTCCCCCCATGATGCTCCGTCACCGTCTCACCGTCACCGCCTCGGCGGCCGCCCTCGCCGCTGCCGGGCTCGCCGCCGGCACCGCGCAGGCCGCCGCCCCGGCCGCCGCCCCGGCCCACGGCACCGCCCAGAAGGCCCGTACGCTCGCGGCGAGTTGTTCGCAGGCGTACCTGCCGTTGCCCGACCCGTCCTGCACCCCCGGTGCGTACAACCCGGACGTCACCCAGGCGACCATCGGCCAGACCATCTGCGTCTCCGGCTGGACCGCCACCGTCCGCCCGCCGACCAGCTACACCAACGCGCTGAAGGTGCAGCAGATCGCGGCCTACGGCTACGCGGACACCAGCACGGCGGACTACGAGGAGGACCACCTCGTCCCGTTGGAGCTCGGCGGCGCCCCGCGCGACCCGGCCAACCTGTGGCCCGAGCCGCGCTACGGCAGCCAGCCGGCGCAGAGCAAGGACTCCGTCGAGACCAAGCTCAAGAACGCGGTCTGCGGCGGCCGGGCCGGCCTCGACGACGCGCGCGCCGCGATCGCGAAGGACTGGACCACCGCGCTCAGCGTCCTGGGGCTGTGAGCCCGGGCCTGATCTGATCGGGCCGCCCGGTCCGTCCGACCCCGTCCCGGTCCTCGGGAGGGGTCGGTCGGACCGGGCGCGCGCCGGACGTCAGCGCCCGTCGCAGCCGGGGAGCGCCTCGCACATCGCCGCCGTCATGCCGGTGCCGACGGCCTTGTCCTCGGGGGCCTTCCAGGCGTCCTTGGGCTGGGCGCCGGCCTTGGTGGTGGCCCAGACGGCCAGCTCGCTGACCGTACCGCCGTCGCCGACCACGTACTCGTGCAGGGTGACGGTGCCGCCGTCGGCCTGCGGGACGGTCAGGACGGCGGCGAAGTACGGCGCGTCCGGGGCGCTTTCGACCTTCACGGTGGCGCCGGGCGCGGTCTTGGCACAGGACTTGAGCGCCTCCGCCAGGCGCGCCTCGGCCATGTTGGTGGACTGCTTGGCGGCGCTGCTGTGGACCGGGTCGCCGTGGAACAGCAGGGTCTGCTGGGCCGCCCAGCGGTCCCCGCCGAAGCCGACCTCGGACTTCGCGGCGGCGGTGCCCGTGAACAGCGGCTCGTCGTCCTTGGCGATCGCGGCGCGGCACAGCTCCAGGCCCTTGAACTGGACCGGCCCGGAGACCTGCTTGGCGTTGGCCGCCAGCGGCGTGTAGTGGTAACTCTCGTCCATCGGGATGTTCTTGGTGTCCATCCAGGCCTTGTCCGGGATGCCCTTGTCGGAGCCGGCGGGCTTGGTGGGGTTGGTGCTGGGCGTGGGGGCCGCGGCGGGGAGGGCGGTCTGGCCGCCGTCCCCGTTGTCGGGCCCGCAGGCGCTGAGCGCGCCCAGGCAGACGAGGGCGGCGGCGGTGGCGGTGACGACTCTGGTGGTGCGCAACTGACTGTTCCTCGGGTGTCCGGTGGCGTGGAACGGGGTCGGCCGCGCACCGCCCTGCTGCCGGGGGCGAAGGACGGGGTCGGCCGCGGGCCGCTGGTGCGCGGCGCCGGCCGTCCGTCCTCGCCGCCCGCGCGACGCGCGGTCGCGGGCACTCGGCATGGCGGGCCTCCCCCTGTGCGTTAGGGCCGTCGGCTCCTCGGCCCGCCGCCCGCCTCGGAGATGAGGGGCGGTCAGGGTCGTGGCGGCGCATCGGCGGCGGTCGAAACCTATGCCACCGAACGGCCGCTCGCAAAGCCGGGTTCCGGCCGGAGGCCCGGATTCCCTTTGGGGTTGGTGGGTCCTGTGGGGCGGGTGGTGTCGGACGGCGGACGGCGTGCGGGGGATCCCCGGGGCGCGCGACCGGCACCGCGCGCGGGCCGGGTGCGGCGCATCCGGGCTGGTGGAGGCGGGTGTGCCGGGCCCGGCGACCGGCGGCGGAGGGGTGCGCGATGTCAACACCCGGAGCTGAACCGCGCGACGGGCGGCGGCCGTCGAACGGGGAGGAGGGAGCGCGCCGTAGTGCGGGTGAGCCGTTACGCGTGGGTGCCGTTACGCATGGGTGCCCGGGACGCCGAGCTGCTGGGCGAGCCAGGGGAGGGCCTGGGCGAAGGACGCGGCACCGGTCTGCCAGGTGTGCCTGCCGGAGCCGACCACGTTCACGGTGCGGATGCCGTCCTTCCGGGCCGCCGCCTCCAGGGCCTTGGCGGAGTCGATCTGGCCGTGCTCCTCGTCGCCCTGGGCGAAGTAGCCGGACACGCCCTGGTACTTGGGGTGGTGGGCGAGCACGGTCAGCGGGTCGTGGGCGGCCCAGGCCGCGGCGTCGCCCCCGTACAGCTCCTGGACGGTGTGGTCCTTGTCGCCGGTGGACGGGCCCTTGTCGCCGGAGAAGTCGCCGAAGTGGGTGAAGACGTTCGGATGCTCGACGGTGAGGTCGACGGCGCAGGTGCCGCCCATCGACCAGCCGGCCACGCCCCACTTGTGCGGGTCGGTGGCGGCGTTGAAGGTCTTCTGGACGAACGGCGGGACGTCCTTGAGCAGATGGCTCTCGGCCTGGCCGTGCGGGCCGTCCACGCACTCGGTGTCCACCCGGAAGCCGCCGGTGGCGTCCACGAACACCAGGATCGGGGCGAAGCCGTTGTGCCGGGCGGCGAAGGCGTCGGCGGTCTTCACGGCGTTGCCCGAGCGGATCCAGTTGTCGGGCGCCGCGAACTCGCCGCCGATCATCTCCAGGACGGGCAACTTGGGCCGGGTCTGGCTGCGGAACCAGGCGGGCGGCAGGTAGACCAGCTCCTGGCGGTGGGCGAAGCCGCCGGCGGTGTCCGGTATGTCGACCTGGACGATGCGGCCCGTGCCCGTCCGGCCGTGGATCGACTTCAGCTCGTCCAGGGTGATCTGCTCCGGCAGCGGCTGCCCGCCGAGCTCGCCGATCGCGTCGTCCAGCGTCGGGTAGTAGCCGGTGGCGATGTTCACGCTGTTCGCCGCGCAGAACAGCGCCAGCAGCACGGTCGGCGCCACCAGCGCCCGGCGCCACCACCGCGCGCCGCGCCAGCCGAAGCCGAGCACGCACAGCGCCGCCACCGCCACCCCGCTCCACAGCCAGACCCCGAACGGGACCGGGTCGGTGATCCCGCCCAGCGTCAGCACGGCGACGGCGCCGGCCGCGGTGAGCGCCAGCGCCGTCCCGAGCGCGATCGGCCCCCGCCTCCGCAGCCACGCCCGCTCCCGTCGGGCGGCGGTGGCCAGGAGCAGCGAGAGGGCCGCCGCCTGGACCGTCCACGGGAACCAGCCGTCGAGCAGGGAGACGTTCATAGGGCCGGAGGCTAGGGGCGGAGGATGAGAGGCTGGTTAGAGGCTGGCAGTTCGCTGGAAGAGCGCTGTGAGGAGGAAGGGGACGCCGAAGGCCTCGGAATCCGGGCCGTGCGCCGCCATCGGGCGGATCTCCAGCGGCTCGAACTCGCGGAACAGCGAACGCAGTTCGGCCGGCGAGTAGGCCAACCCGCCCTCCAGCGAGCCGAGCCGGTAGAGCTCCTCGTCGGGCCGCTCGGAGCCCATCGCCCCGGCCGCGAAGGCGGTGACGGCGAAGTGCCCGCCCGGGGCGAGGACGCGGTCCAGGAGGGCCAGGTAGCCGACCCGGCGGTGCGGCGGCAGGTGGTGCAGGCAGCCGGAGTCGTAGACCAGGTCGTAGGCGTCGCAAGGGAGTTGGACCTCGAAGATGCTCGCCCGGTGGAAGCGCGGGCGGGCTCCGGGGCCGGCCTCGCGGGCGCGCTCCTCGGCCCAGGCGAGGGCGGTGGCGGAGAGGTCGACGGCGTCCACCTCGAAGCCGAGCGAGGCCAGGTGGATCGCGTTGCGGCCGGTGCCGCAGCCCAGGTCGAGCACCCGGCCGGGGGCCGGCGGCAGCAGGCCGCGGTCCAGGTAGGAGACCAGGTTCTCGTCCGGCTTCGGCGCGAAGAACGGGCGCTCGGCGGACCGGTCCTCGTAGAACCGGTCCCAGAACGGTTCGGCCGGCCGGAAGAAGCCGTCGAGGAGGGCGAGGACGTCTTCGGTGGTGCGGATCGTACGGTTCATACGGCCGAGCGTAGGACGCTCGGGGGGTGGGCGCGATCGCGGCAAAAGCCGCTGGGTGGTGGGCTGTTGGGGGCACTCTGGCTCTGGTGTGGACGGGTGCCTCGGGGCGTGGAGGAGAGCGGCGTCGCTGTCGCCGGAGGCCGGGACGGGCCGTTTCCGTCGGGCGGGGAGAGGTGCCGGGGAGGGGGTCGACGTCACGCTTCGATCAAGGATTCCCGGCGGGGATTCCCAGGCTTCCGCCAGTGAGGTGGTGTACGTTCGAAAAGTTTTGCCCGCTCGAAGTTCCGTCCGCCATGCCCGCCGCTCACCCGGAAGACCAAGTGCCTGCTGTGATACAGCCGACGACTGCCCAGACCCACGAAGCCCGACCGCTGCGCCCCTCCCGCCGGAGGCGGGCGACCGCCCTCGCCGCCGCCGCGCTGGCCGCCACCCTCCTCGCGGCCGGGTGCAAGGCCTCGGCCGACGAGACGTCGTCGGCGGCGACGCCGATTCCGATCCCGAGTGTGGTCGGAATGCACGGGGACAAGGCCAAGGACACCCTCCAGCAGCCGGACGCCCGGGCCGCCAAGACCGTGACGTTCCAGGACGTCCACGCGGGCGAGTCCCACACGCGGTCCGTCCTCATGCCGAGCCACTGGAAGGTCTGCTCCCAGCAGCCGGCCGCCGGGGAACCCTCGGCGAAGGACACGACGGTGACGCTGTCCGTGGTGAAGAACGAGGAGGACTGCCCGGGCGGCGCCGCGCCCGCCCCGGCGGACCCCGCCCCTGCCCCGGCCCCGGCCTCCCCGACCGCGACCGCACTGGCCGAGCCGGCGGCACCGAGTGCCCCTCCGGCGGCCCCCGCCCCGGCCGCCCCTGCTGCCCCCGCTCCCGCCGCCCCGCCCGCCCCGGCCCCGACGCACGCCCCGCCGGCGCCGCAGCCCGCCGCACCCTCGGAGCACCAGGCGTCAGCCTGCACCACGGATTCCAAGGGCAACTGCATAGTCCGGGGTCGCATCTGCCCCAACAGCGCCCACGGCGACACCGGCAGCGACGCCAACGGCCGTGCTCTCACCTGCCGGGACAACAACGGCTGGCGCTGGGAGTAGCCACCTGACCAGCCGGGGCGGTTTGTCGGCTGCCCCGGCTCGGTCGCGCGCTACGGCACCCGGCCGACGGCGGCGGTCGGCTCGTCGAGGAAGACGAGCTGTTCCTCGCCGGTGATGCGGAGCCCGAACCGGTCCGGGCCCGGCCGGTTCTGCTTCTCCCACCAGGCGTGGGCGTCCTCGATCTCGGTCCAGAGGCGGCGCGGGCCGTACTGCCGGACGGCGAAGCGGTCCTCCTGCCGGCCGTCGTGGTCGACGGCGGCCCACGAGCGCGCGTCCGTCGTGGCCACCCAGAGCCGGGAGGCCACTCCTTCGGCATCGGGCTCGTGCTGCCAGGCCGTCCACACGTCGCCGAGCTTCAGCCCGAGGGCGAACCGCGCGTCCAGGTCCTCGCCGCTCACCTGCCACGGTGAGAGCCGGGTGGTGGACTCCTCGGGTTCGTGGTCGTCACGGACGACGTCCCGGAAGATGCGCAGGTCGATCCGCTGGCCGCGCATCAGCATGAACGAGGCGTCCGGGCTGAACCGCCCGGTCGCGCGCCCGCCTTCGACGGTGAGGGTGAGCAGTCCCCAGGAGAGCATCGGGCTCTCCCACGGCGTCACGATGGTGCCGCCGGGGCGGGTCTGCTCGATCCACGCCGTCGGCACCCGGCTGACCGAGCAAGTGGAGACGACCCGGTCGTACGGCTGCCGCCGGGCCCAACCAAGGGCTCCGTCCCCGCAGACGACCTCCACGTCCACGCCCGCCGCGTTCAGGGACGAGTGGGCCCGCCAGGTGACCGCGGGGTCGATCTCGATCGAGACGACACGGCCGGGACCGGCCCGGTGCGCGAGCAGAGCCGCGTTCCAGCCGGTGCCGGTGCCGACCTCAAGGACGGTCTGGCCGGGGCGGACATCGAGTGCTTCGAGCATTCGCACGACCATCGCCGGTGAGGACGCCGAGGACGACGGCCAGGCGTCGGAGCCGTCGGCCGGCTCCACGCCGTCATTGACCTGGGTGACGACCGGAGCGTTGTCGTAGGCGGCCGCGAACCAGCGGTCGGGCTCGGAGCGGATGTCGCACGGTTCGAGGTCGCCGCTGTCGTCGGAGAGCCAGATCCGCTCCGGGAGGAAACGGTGGCGCGGGACCGCCGTGATGGCGTCCTTCCACTCCGACGGGACGGGACGACCGAGCTCTTCGCTGATGGCCCGCAGCAGGCCGCGCGAGGCGGCCTGCTGCGGGTGGAGGCTCTCCGTCACTTGTCCTTCTTCTCGTGCTTCGGGGCGGGCGCCGGGCGCGAGGTGTCCTTCGACGGCTTGTCCTTGCCCGGGTCCTGGTCGCCCGCGTGCTTCCCTGCCACCCCGATCGCGGGTCCGCGGTGGCCACTGCTGCGGGTGTGCGGCCCGGTGGGCCGGTACCGGTCCGGCGGACGCGGTGTCGTCGGCCTGGGCTCGGACTTCGGTTTCGGCTGCGGTGGGTCGGTGACCTGCAAGGCACTGCTCCGCTCAGCTCGTAGGAGTGGTGACGCTGGAGACGGTAGGCAGTGGGGACGTCGGCAGTCGACGAGCTTGCCGGAGCTTGCTCGGAGTCATCCGAGCGCATCGATGGCGCTGGTGATGAGCGACCTCGCATCGGCCCCGTAGACAGCGATGCCTGCCAGTTCGGAAAACGCCTGGCCGTACTCGGCGATCTCGGCGGGCTGAGTGATGGTGAGGTGGGCGGAGACGAGTTCGACGTTCACCTGCATGTCGTCATACATCGTGAAGGACTCAACCGGCCAGCCAGACCCCCTGGTCGAGCCGAGCGGGATCACCCCGAGGCTGACGGACGGCAGGGTGCCGACCGCGATCAGATGGGCGAGTTGACCGACGAGGACGTCCGGGGTGCCGATGACCGTCCGAAGTACCCACTCCTCGACCAGGACGGCGAAGCGGTGGTCTCCGGTGTGCAGCACCTTCTGCCGATCCATCCGAACCGCGACGGCGTCGTCGACGTCGTCGGGAGTGCTGCGCAGCGACACGATCGTGTTGAGCACGGCACGCGTGTAGGCCGCTGTCTGAAGCAGGCCAGGGACGACCCACGACTGGTACATGCGGAATCGGCGTGTGCGGTCGAATAGGGGACGCACGGATTCCTGCGCCCGTTTGAGACCTGTCCGCTCAAGCCGGCGCCATTCGATGTACATGCCCTCGATGTTCCGGGCGGTTGCGATGAGGTCCGCTGCCTGATCGGGAGCGCCGCAGATGGCGGTCCAGATACGGATGTCGGCCTCTGACGGCATGACGCGACCGCTCTGGATCTTGGAACATTTGGATTCGTGCCACCGCGCAGCTTCGGCCAGCGCCCGCGCGCTGAGTCCGGAATCTCGCCGGATGTCGCGCAGACGCTGGCCGAGGGCTTGCTTCGCTTGCTGGACACTGGATGACGCGGACACGGGTCAGGTCAGCCGGAAGTCCTCGTGCGGCACCCCGCGCCTCCACACGGCCTCGAAGGCCGAGGTACAGAGAGCCACAGTGTCGGGTTCGGTGCTGACTTCGTCGTCCACGAAGTCGCCCTCGCCGCTGAAGTGGTGGACCAGGAGGTACTGGCCGTCGATGAGCCAGAAGTCGTTGCCCGGGAGCGCCAGATCCGTCGTCTGGCGGCGGGGGAGCCACCGGACCTGTTCGCCGGAAGCGAGGTTCCGGAACGTGATCTCGTGCTCGAAGCGGATGTACTCGCTCGCCGGTTCGGAGACGATGCGGGCTCGTCGCACGTCGACTCCGCGACCGGTGGTCTCCTCGATCAGCTGCAGCCAGGGGCTCCACCATGAGGAGCGGTCGGCCGGATCGTCCCGGTGCCCGCTGAGCCAACGGAGGAACAACGGGTCGTCGCGCATGTAGCCGTCGCGCATCTCAAGGTGGAGCGCCGACCTGGTGCAGCTCCGCAGCAGGTCCTCAAGCGTGGGGGCCACCGCCACCGTTCACCTCCGGGAAGAACCGCATCATGCGCTTGGGGAATTCGATCACGGTCTCGTGCGCGGGGATGTCCATGTGCGCGAGACGTTCCGGGTCGAGCACCTTCCAGCCCTGGAGGATGTAGTTGCCCGTCACGTCGTCGAAGTAGACGGTCGGGGACTTGCCTTCAGGACTGTCAGGGTCTTGGCCGAGCTTGTGCAGCGCCATGATGGGCCTCCTGGTGGCCGGAGTCGATCGCTTCGAACGATCTTCCCGTGGAGATGGCTCTCCGCGCGATGAACTTGCTCGAACTTGCCCGCGGTCGACCAGGTTCCGGATGGACCGCTGCGTCGCGAATCCGTTGGCCGAAGCGACGCGGCGCCCATAAGAGGTGGGCGGCCCCGCGTTGGGTGCGGGGCCGCCCGAGGGTGAGGGGGTGGGGAAGTCTTAGCTCTCTTCGTGCCTTGCGGTTACGAGACTGGTCCGGATCCCATGGCGCCCCCATCGTCAGCCCCGTGGTGAGGAGTTCGCCGGTCAGTGGGGGATCAGGCGGTGCAGGAGGCGGACGTACGGGCTCCAGTGGGCGGGGCGGGGGACGGTGCCGCCGACTGCCCGTACCGCCCGGTCGAGGCAGTCCTCCAGGAGGGCGTCGTGCAGCCAGCGGAAGGCGAGGGGCCAGGCGAGCAGGGCCGGGCCGTGCAGGCGCATGGCGATGGTGTGGCGGAGGACGGTGGTGTCGCCCGCCGGGTGGACGGTGAACTCGTGGTGGCCGTCGAAGCCGCGCGGGCCGTCGAAGCGGAAGCGCACCCACTGGCCCGGTGCGTAGTCGGAGACGGTGTAGCGGACCGGGCCGTGGCCGCCGGTGGCGCCGGGGGCGAGCGGGCGGTCGAACCGCATCCGGGGCCAGCGCGGGCCCGGCCAGAGCCGGTCGTCCGGGCTCGCGAGGCTGTCGATGAGGGCGCCGACGGTCTCCGCCCGTGCCGGGACAGTGCGTTCGTGGATGTTGAGCACGGCCATGCCGGGGCTCCCCTCCTGGTTTTGGATGATCCCCTCCAATTGAATTGGAGAGTACTCTCTACTACATGCCCAGGCCACCCCGCCATGACGAATCCGCCCTCCTCGACGCCGCCGTACGGCTCGCGGCCGCCGGTGGGCCGGCCGCCGTCACCATGTCCGCCGTCGCCCGGGAGAGCGGCGCGCCCAACGGGTCCGTCTACCACCGCTTTCCCCAACGCGCCGCGCTGCTGGCTGAGTTGTGGCTTCGGACGGTCGGGGAGTTCCAGGATGCCTGCCTGCCCGCCATCGACGCGCACGAGGAGCCGCACCTCGCGGCGGGCGCGCTCGCCCGGCAGGTCGTCGCCTGGTGCCGGGCCCACCGGGAGCGGGCCGTCGTCCTGCTGCACGGCTCGGAGGCCTTCGGTCGGGCGGAGTGGTCCGAGGAGCAGCGGCTGCGCGACCGGCAGGGCGGCCTCCGGGTGCGGGAGGCCCTGGCCGGGCTGGCCGGGCGGCTCGGCGCCGCCACGCCGCTGGACCTCGACCGGGTCACCCTGGCCGTCACCGGCCTGCCGCTCGCCGTCGTCCGCGGTCCCCTGCACGCCGGTGCGCCGCTGCCGCCGCACGCGGAGGAGCTGGCCGAGCAGTCCGCGATCGCCCTGCTGCGGGGCGCCGCCTAGGATCGGTGGATGATCACCGTTCCGGCCGGCCGCGTCACCCTCTCCGACCGTCGTACCCAGCGCAGTTGGGCCGTCGACGTGGCCGCGTACGAGCTGGCGGCCTGTCCGGTGACCCGTGAGCAGTACGAGGGGGTGGGCGGCGACCGGCGTCCCGCGCACAGCGTCTCCTGGTTCGACGCCGTCCACTACTGCAACGAGCTCTCCCGGCGCGAAGGCCTCGCCCCCGCCTACCGGGTGGACGGCGAGGAGGTCTCCTGGGACCGCGCCGCCGACGGCTACCGGCTGCCCACCGAGGCCGAGTGGGAGCACGCCTGCCGCGCCGGTACGGACGGCCCGCGCTACGGCCCGCTGGACGAGATCGCCTGGCACCGCGGCACCTCGGACGAGCGACCGCACCCGGTGGGCGAACTGCTCCCCAATGCCTACGGGTTGTACGACCTGCTCGGCAACGTCTGGGAGTGGTGCTGGGAGCGCTACGACCCCGAGGTGTACGGCGACTACCGCGTCCTGCGCGGCGGCGGCTGGTTCGACGAGCACTGGAGCTGCCGCGCCTCCGTCCGCCGCCGCAGCCACCCGACCCTGCGGATCGACGACGTCGGATTCCGGCTCGCCCGCTCGATCGTCCTGTGAAGGCGGCGCCGACGTCGTGCCCGGCGCGGTGAATCGCGAGGCGATGGGACAGGCGCGGGGCAGGCGCGCGGAATTTCCGACGGAATGAGGAACCGGTGCCACCGGATCCTGCGTTGACGCCGACATGAGCGAAGAAAGCGTCACCCTGCGCCCGATGGTCGAGGCCGACCTCGGCGCCCTCGAGGAGCTGGTGAACGATCCGCAGGCGCTGGGTGAATTCCAGTGGTACGGCTGGCGGGACCCGCAGCGGCACCGTCGTCGCTGGGCGGCGAGCGGGCTGCTGGAGGACGAGCAGGTGATGCTCGCGGTCGTCGTCGACGGCGGGTTCGGCGGCTTCGTCGCCGCCAACCGCAGCGGGGTGCGGCCGTCCGCCCCGTACTGGAGCCTGGGTGTGCAGCTGGTGCCGGGGGCGCGCGGGCGGGGGATCGGCACCCGGGCCCAACGGCTGCTGGTGGACTACCTGTTCGCGCATTCGCCGGTGATGCGGCTGGAGGCGGACACCGAGGCGGGCAACCTGGCGGAGCAGCGCGTCCTGGAGAAGCTCGGCTTCACCCGGGAGGGCGTGCAGCGCGCGGTGACCTTCCGCGGCGGCGAGTGGCGCGACGTCGTCCGGTACAGCCTGCTGCGCACCGACCCGCGTCCCTGACCCGCGTCGCAAAGCGTCCGCAAAACGTCCCTAGGAAACCCCGAACCACTCCTCGGCGAGGGCGTCCAGCGTCCGCGCCGAGGGCTTCAACTCCCGGAGGTACCACGGCAGGTTGCTGTAGACGTGCAGCAGCGTGTACGCCATCAGCAGGCGCGGGTCGACGGCGCGGCCGTAGGCGTCCAGCAGGTGGCCGAGCAGGTGCGGGTCGGCCCGGGTGGTGAAGAGGCCGACGGCGACCAGGTCGTAGGCCGGGTCGCCGATCATCGCGGGCTCGAAGTCGAGCAGGCCGGTGAGGCGCCAGCCGTCGGCGGGGTCGGTGAGCAGGTGCTCGCGCATGAACTCGGTGTGCAGCAGCGCGCGCCCGGGGGCGGTGGGGAGCGGGGCGGCGGCGAGGAAGTCCGGGACCTGCTCCAGCCACTCCTCGGCCAGCCCGCGCTCGCGCTGGCGGTCCACCGCGCCCGCCCGTTGGCGCGCGAGGAAGGCCGGCCAGTCGCCGGGCCCGAGGGTGTCGGCGAGCGGTTCGGGGTCGAGGGCGTGCAGGGCGGCGAGCGCCTCGCCGCAGCGGCGGGCGATCCGTTCGCGGTCGGGCCGCGGGATGCGCGGCCAGGCCGGGGCGAGGCCCTGCCCGGGCAGCCGGGACATCAGGAGGTAGCGCCAGCCGTTGGCGTCCTCGCCGGCCTGGTGGAGGGCCGGGGTGGGGATCGGCAGGGCGCCGTCCAGGCGGGTGAGCACGCGCTCCTCGACGATGGCGTCCCGGGCGCCGGCCGCCGGGAACAGCTTGAGCACGAGCGCGTCGCCGACCGCGTACACCGGGACGGAGCCTTCCGGGAAGCGCTCCAGGGGCAGGCCGGCGAGGCCCAGCCGGGCGCAGAGCGCCTCCGCGCCGGGGCGCATCACCGTCTCGTCGGGGACGACCGCGTCCCACTCCTCGTCCGTCAGCACCAAGGGCAGCACGGCGGCACCGTAAGCAGGCGGGCACCCGCAGCGCAAAGGCTTTTCAGCGCCCGCTCCGGCGGGTGCCGCAGGTCTCGACGGCCGGCGGGACCGGCTCGGGCCCGGTGTCCGGGTCGCGGGTGAGCAGGTAGCGGGCGCCGGGGCCGGCCTCGCCGGCGCGGTCGGCGGCGTTGTAGAGGGCGCAGCGGGTCAGCGAGAGGCAGCCGCAGCCGATGCAGCCGGTGAGCTTGGCCTTCAGCCGCTCCAGTTCGGCGATCTGCTCGTCGATCCGGCTCTGCCAGGACCCGGCGACCCGGTCCCACTCGGTGCCGCTGGGGGCCGGGCGTTCGGGGAGGCGGTCGAGGGCGACCCGGGCCTCGTCCAGGGAGAGGCCGACCCGCTGGGCGGCGCGGATGAAGGCGATCCGGCGCAGCGTGCCGCGGGTGTAGCGGCGCTGGCCGCCGGTGGTGCGGGTGGCCTGGATCAGGTCGAGGCTCTCGTAGTAGCGCAGCGCGGAGGGGGCGAGTCCGCTGCGGTCGGCGAGTTGGCCGATGGTGAGCAGGTCGGTGTGGTGCGGGCCGGGGGTCCGACGGCCGTCGGAATGGGCGGTCATGGGAGCCCACTGTAACCGCTTGACCTCAAGCTGGCTTTAAGTTGCACCATCGTGGTCATGACGACGAACGCGACTGCGGGCACCGCCACCGGGGCCCGGTTCGAGGACCTTTCGGCCCTGATGGGCCTGATGACCGGCGACGAGAAGCACGGCCCCGCCGCCACCTCCACCCTGGACGCGCTCTGGGTGCTGTACGACCGGGTGCTGCGGGTCACCCCCGCCACCGCCGAGGCCCAGGACCGGGACCGCTTCCTGCTCTCCAAGGGCCACGGCCCGATGGCCTACTACGCGGTGCTGGCGGCCAAGGGCTTCATCTCCCCGGAGGTGCTGCCGAGCTTCGGCGGCTACGACTCGCCGCTCGGCCACCACCCGGACCGCACGCTGGTCCCCGGCGTGGAGATCGCCTCCGGCTCGCTCGGGCACGGCCTGCCGCTGGCCGTCGGCACCGCGCTCGGGCTGCGGGCGCAGGGCCTGACCGACCCGGCGGTGTGGGTGCTGGTCGGCGACGCGGAGTTCGACGAGGGCTCCAACGCCGAGGCGGTGGCCTTCGCCGGGGCGTACGGACTGGACCGGCTGCACGTGGTGGTGATCGACAACTCCTCGGCCACGCACGGCTGGCAGGGCGGCCTCGCCCAGCGGTTCGCGGCCGAGGGCTGGTCGACCGCGACGGTGGACGGCCGCGACCACGAGGCGCTGCACCGCGCCTACACCGCCGAGCACCCGGGCCGCCCGCACGTGGTGGTCGCCCGGGTCGAGCCCAAGGACTCCTGAGCGGGCGGCCCGCCCCCGCCGGACCCGACCACCGACCGCCGACCACCCCAGTAACGAAAGGCACTTCACCGATGGACACCATGCGCGACCGCTTCGTGGACGTCACCACCCGCCTGCTGGACGAGGACCCCCGGCTGGCCGTGGTGCTCGCCGACATCACCGCGGCCGCCTTCGCCCCGGCCCAGGAGCGCCACCCGGACCGGGTCGTCAACGTCGGCATCCGCGAGCAGCTGCTGGTCGGCGCGGCCGGCGGCCTGGCCCTCACCGGGATGCGCCCGATCGCCCACACCTTCGCCAGCTTCCTGATCGAGCGGCCCTTCGAGCAGGTCAAGCTGGACCTCGTCCACCAGGGCGTCGGCGCCGTGCTGGTGAGCGCGGCGGGCTCGTACGACTGGCCGGCCGGCGGCCGTACCCACATGTCCCCGGGCGACGTCGCCCTGCTGGACACCCTGCCGGACTGGACGGTCCACGTCCCCGGCCACCCGGACGAGGCCGAGCGGCTGCTGCGCCACGCCTACGCGGACGGCGACCGCAACGTCTACGTGCGGCTCTCGGGGCACCAGAACGCGGCCGCGGTGCCGGTCGAGCCGGGCCGCTTCGCCACCGTCCGGACGGGATCGCGCGGCGTGGTGCTCGCCGTCGGGCCGATGCTGGACGCGGTGCTCGCGGCCACCGGGGGCCTGGACGTCACCGTGCTGTACGCGGCGACGGTGCGCCCCTTCGACGCCGCCGGGCTGCGCGCGGCGCTGGGCGACCGGGCGGACGTGGTGCTGGTCGAGCCGTACCTGGCGGGCACCTCCGCCAACGAGGCGCACGCGGCGCTCGCCGACCGTCCGCACCGGGTGCTGGGCCTGGGGGTGCCGCGTGAGGAGCACCGGCACTACGGCTCGATCGAGGAGCACCTGGCCGCCTACGGCCTGGACGCCCCGTCGCTGCGGGAGCGGATCGGCACCTTCCTCTGGTAGCCGGCCGGGTGAGCCTGCCGGGTCTGACGGCTCAGGTCAGCACGATCGCCACCGCGTCCGCCGCCACCCGCACCGCCGTCCCCTCCAGTTCCGCCGCCCCGAAGGCCGCGACCACCTCGCGCCCGGCGGCCCCCAGCGGCAGCGCGGCCTCCCGCGGCCCGAGGTTGACGGCGATCCGGTACGGCCCCCGGTGCACCACCAGCAGGCCCGCCGCTTCGTCGTGGGTCGCCCGCACGGCGCCGAGGTCGGGGTCGGACAGTTCCGGCCGCTCGCGCCGAAGCCGGATCAACTGCCGGTACCAGGCGAGGAGTTCGCTGTGCGGGGCGCGCCGGAGCTCGGTCCAGTCGAGGACCGAGCGCAGCACGGTGGCGGGTTCCTGCGGGTCGGGGACGGCCTCGGCGGCCCAGCCGTGCTCGGCGAACTCCCGCCGCCGGCCCTGTCGGACGGCCTCGGCGAGGTCCGGGTCGGTGTGGTCGGTGAAGTACTGCCAGGGGGTGGCGGCGCCCCACTCCTCGCCCATGAAGAGCATCGGGGTGAACGGTGAGGTGAGCACCAGGGCCGCGCCGCAGGCGAGCCGGCCGGGGGAGAGGCCGGCCGAGACGCGGTCGCCGAGCGCCCGGTTGCCGACCTGGTCGTGGGTCTGGAGGTAGCCGAGCAGCCGGTGGCCCGCGTCGAGCGGGGTGAACGGGCGCCCGTGGGTACGGCCGCGGAAGGAGGACCAGGTGCCGTCGTGGAAGAACCCCCGGGTGAGCGTCCGGGCGAGGGCGGCGAGCGGCTCGCGGGCGAAGTCCCGGTAGTAGCCGTGGGATTCGCCGGTGAGCGCGCAGTGCAGGGCGTGGTGGAAGTCGTCGCTCCACTGGGCGGTGAGGCCCTGCCCGCCCGCCTCGCGCGGGGTGGTGGTGGCCGGGGTGTTGCGGTCGGACTCGGCGACCAGGAACAGCGGCCGGTTGGTGGCGGCCGCCAACTTCCCTACCTCGGTGGAGAGTTCCTCCAGGAAGTGGACGGCCCGGTCGTCCGCGAGGGCGTGCACGGCGTCCAGCCGCAGTCCGTCGATCCGGTAGTCGCGCAACCAGGCCAGCGCGCTGCCGATCAGGTAGGCGCGCACCTCGTCCGAGCCGGGCGCGTCCAGGTTGACCGCCGCGCCCCACGGGGTGTGGTGCCGGTCGGTGAAGTACGGCCCGTACGCGGGAAGGTAGTTGCCCGACGGGCCGAGGTGGTTGTGGACGACGTCCATCACCACCCCGAGGCCCTTGCGGTGGGCGGCGTCCACGAAGCGCTTGAGCCCCTCGGGCCCGCCGTAGGGCTCGTGGACGGCCCAGGGCGAGACCCCGTCGTAGCCCCAGCCGTGCTTGCCGGGGAACGGGCAGACCGGCATCAGCTCGACGAAGTCCACCCCCAACTCGACCAGGTGGTCCAGGTGTTCGGCGGCGGCCTCGAAGGTGCCGCAGGGGGTGAAGGTGCCGACGTGCAGCTCGTACAGCACCGCGCCGGGCAGTGCCCGGCCGTGCCAGCCGGTCCGCGACCAGCGGAACCCGGCGTGGTCCACGGCGCGGCTGGGCCCGTCCGGGCCGTACGGCTGCCGGGCCGAGCGCGGGTCGGGCAGCGGCGGGCCGTCGTCCAGCCGGAAGGCGTAGTCGCCCGCCGGGGCCTCGCCGGACCACCAGCCGTCCCGGTCCGGGCAGCGGGCCAACTCGTGTGCCGTGCCGTCGACGTCGACCCGTACCCGGGTGGCGGCGCGGGGCGCCCACACCTGGTAGACCGGCATCAGCCCCTCCTCGTCAGCAGCGCCACCGGCAGCGCCGTCAGCAGCTCCGCGACCGGCACCGCGCCCGCCGGGAAGCCCCGCCCGGTCAGCTCGTCCGTCCACGGCCCGCCCGCCGGCAGCTCCAGCACGGTGTCGCGCCAGCCGCCGGCCCGCTCCAGCCCGTACGGCAGCCGGGTGACGGCGGTGACCACGTCCGCGCCCCGGGCGAAGGCCAGCAGGTGCTCGCCGGCCGGGCCGGTAGCGGGCAGCGGGCGGTAGGAGCCGAGCGGCCGGGAGCGGCGCAGGTGCAGCGCGGTGGCGGTGAGGTGCAGCTTCTCCCGGGCGAGGTCGCCGGGGCGCGGCGCGGCCGCGTCGGTGAGCCGCACGGCCAGCGCGCCGAGGTCCACCACGCCCCGGTTGTCCGGGTCCACCAGGGTGTACAGCGGCTCCTCGCCGCCCTGGTAGAGGTCCGGCACGCCCGGCACGGTGAGGTGCAGCAGCGCGGCGGCCAGGGTGTTGGCGCGGGCGTACGGGGCGAGGGCGTGCACGGCGCCCTCGACCCGGGGGAGCAGCCCGGGGTTGCCGTGGACGGAGCGGGCGCGCTGCTCCAGGGCCCGCTCGTAGCGGGGGTCGGGGGTGGTCCAGGAGGTGTGCAGCTTGGCCTCGCGGACGGCCTTGAGCAGGGCGGCGACCAGCCGGTCCGGGTCGATCGGCCAGGCGGCGACCAGGGTGTGCCAGAGCAGCCAGTCGGCGTCCCGGTCGAGGCCGGGCGCGGCGGGGCCCGCGGCGGTGGACCAGGCGTCGACCTCGGCGGCCCAGGCGTCCGGCCGCTCGGCGAGCACGGCGAGCCGGGCCCGGGCGTCGGCGCTGCGCTTGGTGTCGTGGGTGGAGAGCACCGTCATGCCGTGCGGCCAGGTGCGTTCCTGGGCGCGGCACCAGTCGTGGAACTCCGCCGGGTGCAGACCGGGCCGGGCCGGCTCGCCGCCGACCTCGTTGAGGCCGGGCAGGGCGTTCCAGCGGTAGAAGGCGGTGTCCTCGACGCCCTTGGCGGCCACCGCGGCGGCGGTCTGGGCGAAGCGCGCGCAGAACTCGTCCTTGTCCGCGCCGCGGCCCAGCTCCCCGAGCGCGAGCGCGGCCACCAGCCGGTCGGTCGGGTCGGCGGAGTCGTCCAGGGCGGCCCGCAGCTGCCGCGCCGAGGCGGCCGGGACGGCCTCGCCGGGCCGGGCGTACGGCCGGTACGCCGGGTAGCCGGTGAGCAGCCGGCCGAGCGCCGCGCGCAGCTGCCCCGGCGCGTGGTCGGCGTGCGCGGGCTCGGCGGCGCCGATCCGCAGCGCGATCCGGACCAGCCGCTCGACCTCGGCGGCGAGTTCGCCGTCCGGCCCGGTCATGTCGGCCCGCCCGCGCCGGGCCTCGGCGACCGCGGGGTGCGGGTCCGCGCAGAGGTCCCGGACCGGGCCGCCGTGCAGGAAGGACTCGTACGCCCCGGCCAGCCGGCAGGCGCCCGCGTGGTCGAGGAGCACGCCGTCGATCCGGCGCAGCGCGTCGTAGCCGGTGGTGCCGGCCACCGGCCAGTCCTCGGGCAGCCGCTCCTCGCCGGTGAGGATCTTCTCGACCACCACGTACGCGCCGCCGGTGGCGTCGGCCAGGCGCCGCAGGTAGCCGCGCGGGTCGGCGAGCCCGTCGGGGTGGTCGATCCGGAAGCCGTCCAGGACGCCGTCGGCGTGCAGGGCGAGCAGGACGGCGTGGGTGGCGGCGAACACCTCCGGGTCCTCGGCGCGCAGCGCGATCAGCTCGTTGACGGTGAAGAAGCGCCGGTAGTTGAGCTCGGTGCGGGCCAGGCGCCACCAGGCGAGCCGGTACCACTGGCGGGCGAGCAGCTCCTCCAGCGGGAGCCCGGCGGTGCCGGGGCGCAGCGGCAGCTCGTGCTCGTGGTAGCACAGGGTGTCGCCGTCCACGGTGAGCCGGTCCAGCACGGCGCCGAGCCGGTCGCCGAGCAGCGGCAGCAGCACCCGTCCGCGCCCGGGGGCGTCGGCGGGGCCCGGCTGGGCGGTCCAGTCGATGTCGAACCAGTGCGCGTACGGCGAGTCGGGCCCGTCGCGCAGCACCTGCCACAGCGGCCGGTTGAGCCGTTCGGGGGCGGGCACGGCCATGTGGTTGGGCACCACGTCGGCGATCAGCCGCAGGCCGTGGCGGTGCGCCTCGGCGGCCAGCGCGCGCAGCGCCGGTTCGCCGCCGAGCTGCTCGCTGATCCGGGTGTGGTCGACGGTGTCGTAGCCGTGGGTGGAGCCGGGGACGGCCTCCAGCAGCGGGGAGAGGTGCAGGTGGGAGACGCCGAGGGCGGCCAGGTAGGGGACGGCGGCGGTGGCGTCGCGGAGGGTGAAGCCGGGCTGGAGCTGGAGGCGGTACGACGACGAGGGGACGGCGGCGGCCGGGCGGGGCTGCGCGGGCTCGGCGGCGGGGGTCATAGCTCCATAGGTACCCGGGGGAGGCCGCCGCCAAGACCCGCTGCTGACCCGAACAGGTGACCGCCCCGGCCGTCCGACGGCGCCACGCGCCCCCGTACGAGCCGGTCCGGCGCCGCCGTCACCGTGCTACGCGGGCCGTTGCAGCACCATCAGCGAGCGGTCGGTGAGCCAGAGGGAGTCCCCGGCCTTGACCCGGGCGCCCGTCCCCGGGGCGGGCAGCCGGGGCCGGGCGGTGTCGACCACGACCTGCCACTCCTGCCCGTGGTCGGCGGGCACGGTGAACTCCAGCGGCTCGAAGTGGGCGTTGAACAGCAGCAGGAAGGAGTCGTCGACGATCCGCCCGCCGCGCCGGTCCGGTTCGGAGATCGCGTAGCCGTTGAGGAAGACGGTCAGCGACTTGGCGTAGCTGGCGCCCCAGTTGCGCTTGGTCATCTCCTCGCCGGCCGGGGTGAACCAGGCGATGTCGGTGAGGTCGTCGAACCCGCCGACGGCCGGCCCGCCCGGGCTTTGCGGGCCGGGGCCGTGCCCGCCCCGGCCCGGTACGGCGGAGGCGGGCCCGGCCGCCCCCGGCCGCCCGGACACCGGCCGGCCGTGGAAGAACCGCCGCCGCCGGAACACCGGGTGGTCGCGGCGCAGCCAGATCATCCCCTGGGTGAACTCCAGCAGCCGCGCCTGCGGCCCGTCGTCCTCCGGCCAGTGCACCCAGGTGAGCTCGTTGTCCTGGCAGTAGGCGTTGTTGTTGCCGAGCTGGGTGCGGCCGAGCTCGTCGCCGTGCGAGAGCATCGGCACGCCCTGGGAGAGCATCAGGGTGGCGATGAGGTTGCGCTGCTGGCGCGCCCGCAGCTCCTCGACGGCCGGGTCGGCGGAGGGGCCCTCGACGCCGCAGTTCCAGGAGCGGTTGAAGGACTCGCCGTCCCGGTTCTCCTCGCCGTTGGCCTGGTTGTGCTTCTCGTTGTACGAGACCAGGTCGCGCAGGGTGAAACCGTCGTGGCAGGTCACGAAGTTGATCGAGGCGATCGGCCGGCGGCCGTCGTCCTGGTAGAGGTCGGAGGAGCCGGTGAGCCGGGAGCCGAACTCGGCGAGGGCGGCGGTCTCGCCGCGCCACAGGTCCCGCACGGTGTCCCGGTACATGCCGTTCCACTCCGTCCACAGCGGAGGGAAGTTGCCCACCTGGTAGCCGCCCTCGCCGAGGTCCCAGGGCTCGGCGATCAGCTTGGCCTGGGAGACCACCGGGTCCTGCTGGACCAGGTCGAAGAAGGAGGAGAGCCGGTCCACCTCGTGGAACTGCCGGGCGAGGGTGGCGGCGAGGTCGAAGCGGAAGCCGTCGACGTGCATCTCGGTGACCCAGTAGCGCAGCGAGTCCATGATCAGCTGGAGCACGTGCGGGCTGCGCATCAGCAGGCTGTTGCCGGTGCCGGTGGTGTCCTCGTAGAAGCGCTGGTCCCGGGCGAGGCGGTAGTAGGAGACGTTGTCCAGGCCGCGCAGCGACAGTGTCGGCCCCAGGTGGTTGCCCTCGGCGGTGTGGTTGTAGACGACGTCCAGGATCACCTCGATCCCGGCCGCGTGCAGCGCCTTGACCATGGACTTGAACTCCTGCACCTGCTGGCCGCGGTCGCCGGTGGAGGAGTAGGAGGAGTGCGGGGCGAAGAAGCCGACGGTGTTGTAGCCCCAGTAGTTGGCCAGGCCCAGGTCCCGCAGCCGGTGGTCGCGGACGAACTGGTGCACCGGCATCAGCTCGATCGCGGTGACGCCGAGCTTGGCCAGGTGCTCGATCACCGCCGGGTGGGCCAGGCCCGCGTACGTCCCGCGGATCTCCTCGGGGATGCCCGGGTGCAGCCGGGTGAGGCCCTTGACGTGGGCCTCGTAGATGACGGTGCGGTGGTAGTCGGTGCGCGGCGGGCGGTCGGTGCCCCAGTCGAAGTACGGGTTGATGACCACCGAGTGCATGGTGTGCGGGGCGGAGTCCAGGTCGTTGCGGCGCTCGGGGGCGCCGAAGTGGTAGCCGTAGACCGACTCGTCCCAGTCGATGTGGCCGCTCATCGCCTTGGCGTACGGGTCCAGGAGCAGCTTGGCGCTGTTGTGCCGCTGGCCCAGGCCCGGGTTGTACGGGCCGTGCACGCGGAAGCCGTAGCGCTGGCCGGGCTGGATGCCCGGGAGGTAGGCGTGCCGGACGAAGGCGTCCGTCTCGCGCAGCTCGACGGCCGTCTCGGAGCCGTCCTCGGCGATCAGGCACAGCTCGATCCGGTCGGCGCTCTCGGAGAACACCGCGAAGTTGACGCCGGCCCCGTCGTAGGTGGCGCCGAGCGGGTAGGGAGTACCGGGCCAGACCTGCATGACTCCTCAACTTCCTTGCTGCCGACGGAAACTGACGTGTAGTCCGATGAATGGCCCGGCCGTCCGCCCGGACCCGGACGCTCTCTTCCCGGCCGGACGGCCGGGCATGTGCGCAAGCGTGCGCCGTGACGCACGGCACAGTCGCCGTGACGCGCGGCACAGCGCATACTCCCCGAGCCCTCCCCCGGCGTCCGGGAGATCCGGCCCGGGTTGGGCCGAACGAGCGCCCGTCGGGCATTCGTGTGAAGAGTGCTCCCGGTGGTGCGGGAGAGCCCCCGGGCATCCGGCTGCGGGCGGCTCGCGACGGGCAGTACCCTTGATCGTCCGGCCGCCTGGGCCGACTCCCGACAGCCCGTCAACGGTCCCCGCGCCCGCGGGGGTCGGTGCGGCGACCAGATGAGGTGGCGCATGGTGTTCCCCGCCGGCGGCCGCGGCACCGGGCCCGACGGGCCCGGCCGGGGCGCGGCCCGCAGCGAGGCGCCCACGGTGGTCATGCGCCCCACCCTGACCGGCCGGGCCCTGGTGCCCGCCCAGAGCGGCCCCGTCGAGATACCCGCCCTGGCCTGGTCGGCCGCCGAGTGGGAGGACGCCTACCAGCGGGTCCGGCTGTCCGGCCGCGCCTACGTCTGGCTCAACCTGGTCGAACAGCGGCTGCGCGCCCTCGTCGACGAGGTGCTGCACCCGATCTACGCCCCCGCCCACGGCGAGGACTGGGTCACCGCCGCGGCCGGCCCGGCCGGCGAGGAGTGGGCGCACCGGGCCGGCGCCGTGCGCGAGGTCAGCCGCCGCAAGGGCTACCTGCTCGACCCCGCCGACGACGACCCGCTGGTCTTCCTCACCCTGCCCCAGCTGCGCGAACTGATGGTGCAGCACTGGCCCTGCTTCGAGCCGTACCTAGCCGACCGGCGCGAGATCGAACTGGCGCTGGACGAACTGGAGGTGGCCCGGCACGTCGTCTCCCGCAACCGGGTGCTCACCCAGACCGTGCTGGCCCAGACCGAACGCGCCGCCGCCCGGCTGCTGGCCGTGCTGGACGGCGGCGCCGGCGGGGTGCCCGCCGACGTCGTCGAGTCCCTGGTGGCCGGCCGGTACGCGGACGTCGTCGCCGTCCACGCCGACCGGGTCCGGCTCCAGCGCGACCTGCCCGTCGAGGACCTGCTGGACGGCGCCCGGCGGCTGGACGCGCTCGGCATCGGCCTCGGCATGCTCTGCCAGAACTACACCGGCAAGCGCCTGGTGCGCCTCGCCGGCGAAGGCTGCCGGGTCCGGCTGCTCTTCCTCAACCCGGCGAGCAGCGCCGTACGCCGCCGCGAACGCGAACTCGGCCTCGGCCGCAGCGAGTTGTCCCGCTCCATCGAGATGAACATCATGCACGTACGGCGGGTCCGGGCCCGGCTGCGGGACCAGGGCGGCTTCGAGATCCGGGTCTTCGACGAGACCCCGCGCTTCACCGCCTACCTGGTCGAGGGCCCCCGCACGCCCGGCCAGGCCGGCGGCCGCCGCCAGGGCCGCGACCTCGGCGTCATCCAGCCCTACCTGCGCCGCGCCCGCGGCATGGAGTCCCCGGCCCTGGTGCTGCGCGGCGGCGCCGGCCAGCAGCCCGGCGGCACCGAGCCCGGACTGCTGGAGGTCTACCGCGAGGAGTTCGAGGGCATCTGGGCCGACTCCCGGTCCGTCTCCTAGGGCAGTTGGTCGGGGCGGCGGCGCGGCTGCCAGACTGCGGGCCGTGAACAGCGACCCCGCCTGGAGCCTGCGCCCCGCCACCCCCGACGACCTCGAACCCGTCACGGACCTCAAGGCCCGGGTCATGCGCGCCGACCTGGAACGCCTCGGCCGCTGGGACCCGGCCCGCTCCCGCGAGCGGGTGCGGGCGTCCTTCTCGACCAGGTACACCTCCGTACTCCTGGTCGACCGGGCCTTCGCCGGCTGCGTCACCGTCCGCCCCGACGAGCGGGGCGGACGCCACCTGGAGCTCTTCTACCTGGCCCCGCACCTCCAGGGCCGGGGCCTGGGCACCGCCGTCCTGTGCCACCTCCTCGCCGAGGCCGACGCCGCCGGAGAACCGTTTCGCCTCGTCGTCCTCCGCGGCAGCGCCGCCCAGCGGCTGTACGAACGCCACGGCTTCACCGTCGTCCACGAGGACCCGGTCGACGTCCACCTGCACCGCCCCGTCGGCGGGACCGGAGTCCGCGAAGCCGAAGCCCGCGCCGAAGTCCACGTCGGGGCACGACGGCTGACGGCGTAACTGGCGGCGTAGCTGACGGCATAACTGGCGGCATAACGATTCCCCCAAACGCCCTGGTCAGGGCCGTGACCCCCGTGGTAGGTGTAGCCCCCGTGAAGATCACGGGGGAGAGCGGGGCCGTACTGCGCCTCGACGACGTACACCGCACCTACGGAACCGGGCCGGAGGCCGTACGGGCACTCAGAGGGGTGGACGTCGAGTTCGCCCGCGGCGGGTTCACCGCCGTCATGGGCCCCTCCGGCTCCGGCAAGAGCACCCTGCTGCAGTGCTGCGCCGGCCTCGACCGGCCCGACAGCGGCCGGGTCACCCTGGACGGGACCGACCTCTCCGGCCTGGGCGAGACCGAACTGACGGTGCTGCGCCGCGAACGGATCGGCTTCGTCTTCCAGGCCTTCAACCTGGTCGGCTCGCTCACCGCCGAACAGAACGTCGGCCTGCCGCTGCGACTGGCCGGCCGCCGACCCGACCCCGCGCAGGTGCGCCGGGCCCTCGCCCAGGTCGGCCTCGGCGAGCGCACCGGACACCTGCCCTCCCAGCTCTCCGGCGGCCAGCAGCAGCGCGTCGCCATCGCCCGCGCCCTGATCACCCGGCCCCGGATGCTGTTCGCCGACGAGCCGACCGGCGCCCTCGACTCCGCCAGCAGCCGGGACGTCCTCGCCCTGCTGCGCGACCTCGTCGACCGCGAGGGCCAGAGCACCGTCATGGTCACCCACGACCCCGTCGCCGCCGGCTACGCCGACCGCGTCCTCTTCCTCGCCGACGGCCGGATCGTCGACGACCTGCCCCGCCCCACCGCCCAGCAGGTCGCCGAGCGGATGACCGCCCTGGAGACGGCGGCATGACCTCACCGCTCACCCTGCTGCCCGTCGCCGCCGCGAGCCTGCGCCGCCGCAAGGCCGCCTTCGCCGGCTCCTACGTCGCCCTCACCCTCGGCGTCCTGCTCGTCGCCACCACCGGCAGCCTGCTGAACGAGACCGCCGGCGACGACTCCCCGCTCGGCGCGCCCTCCCTGCACAAGGTGCTCCAGTTCACCGCCGCGATGGCCGCCTTCGTCGCGGTCTTCGTCGTCGCCGGAACCTTCGCCTTCGCCGTCGCCCAGCGCCGCCAGGAGATCGCGATGCTGCGCGCCGTCGGCGCCACACCGCGGCAGATCGTCCAGCTGATCACCGGCGAGGCCGCCGTCGTCGCCCTCGCCGCCGCCGTCAGCGGCTGCCTGCTCTCACTGCCCGGCGCCCCCGCCCTCGCCGCCTGGCTGGCCGCCCGCGGCGCCGCCCCCGACGGGTTCACCGCGCGCCCCGCCGCCGGGCCGATGCTGCTCGCCGCCGCCGTCGGCCTGCTCGTCGCCCTGCTCGGCGCCGTCACCGCCGCCCTGCGGGCCGGCCGGGTGCGCGCCGTCGAGGCGCTCGGCGACGCCGCCGCCGACCGCCGGGTCATGACCCCGCTGCGCTGGGCCTGCGCGCTGCTCGGCCTGACCGCCCTGGCCGCCACCGTCGGCTACTACCTGGCCGCGCCCACCCTGCCCGCCGCCCCCGGCGACCAGCCCGCCGACCCGCAGCTCGCCTCCCAGTGGGTCCTCGGCGCCGACCTGCTCGCCATCACCGCGCTCGCCCTGTTCGCACCGGCCGTCGTACCGCCGTTGCTGCGGCTGCTCAGCGCCCCGCTCACCCGGGCCGTCGCCGCCGCCCCGCTGCTCGCCCGGCAGAACGCCCTCACCGCCGTACGCCGCACCGTCTCCACCGCCACCCCGGCCTTCCTCGCCATCGCGCTCACCGGCACCGTGATCGGCTCCACCGCCGCCTTCGCCGACGCCATGACCGCCCAGAACCGGGCCACCGCCGCCGCCCGGTATGTGCTGCGCCCCGCCGCCGCCCCGCTGCCCGCCGACGCCGCCCGCCGGCTCACCGCCGCCCGGCCCGACCTGCACGCCACCGCCACCACCGCCACCGTGGTCACCGGCCTCGGCGCCGCCACCGCCGACTTCGACGACCACGGCGAGGACTCGCCCGCGAGCGTGCCCTCCGCCGCCACCGTCGTCGACGGCGACCTCGCCACCGCCTGGACCCTGCCCGCCGTCGACGGCAGCGCCGCCGACCTGCACGGCGCCACCCTCGCCGCCTCCACCGACCAGGCCCGCGGCCACGGCTGGAAGCTCGGCGACCAGGTCAACCTGCGCCTCGCCGACGGCACCGTCACCAGCCTGCGGCTCGCCCTGGTCTACCGCACCCAGCTCGGCCTGGACGAGGTCCTGCTCAGCGGCGAGGCCACCGCCGGCCACCTCGCCGACGCCCGCCCCGCCGCCGTCCACCTCGACGCCGAACCGGCCGACCGGCTCGGCGGCACCCTCACCGACGCCCGCGACCCAGGACCCGACCCCGGCGCCCACTACGCCTGGATCGCCACCACCACGATCCTCGGGCCCGCCCTGCTCTACGCGCTGATCGCCATCGTCAACACCATGGTGATGAGCACCGCCGACCGCCGCCGCGACTTCGCCGTCCTGCGGCTGGCCGGGACGGTGCGCCGCCAGGTGACGTGGATGGTCGCCCTGGAGGCCGTCCTGGTCGTCGCCACCGCCGCCCTGCTCGCCCTCGCCGTCACCGCGCTCACCCAGTACGGCACCACCGCGCTGCTCAACCACCGCGTCCTGGCCGGCCAGGCCGCCGTCCCCCTCCGCCTGCCCTGGACCCCGCTCGCCGGGAGCACCCTCCTGTGCCTGCTGCTCGCCGCCGCCTCCAGCGTCCTCCCCACCCGCCTCGCCCTCCCCACCCGGCCCCGCTAGCGCGCCGCCCAACGGCCCTACAGGGCCGGGCGGTTGCCCCTCCCGGAGCCTCCCGGCGGCCTCCCGGACCGGCGCGGCGGGCCGTCCGGCGGGCCGCGCCCACGGCTCCCCGCGGGACGGGTTGTCGGTGGGGCGGGTGATGATAGGGGCTGTTTCGAGAGGCAGGACGGAAGGACACACCTGATGAGCTGGTGGCAGCAGCCACTGGTCGGCTTCGACCTGGAGACCACGGGCACCGACCCGGCCGTGGACCGCATCGTCACGGCCGCGCTCGTGGACACCGTCGGGGCCGCCCGGGTGGACGCCGCGCACTGGCTGATCGACCCGGGGGTGCCGATACCCGCCGAGGCGGAGGCGATCCACGGGATCGGTGACGAGGTGGCGCGGAGCAAGGGCAGGCCGGCGAAGGAGGCGGTGGAGGAGATAGCCGCCGCGCTGTGCGAGCGGATCGCCGCCGGGCGGCCGGTCGTGGCGTTCAACGCGCCGTTCGACCTGTCGCTGCTCGACGCCGAGCTGCGCCGGCACGGGCTGGCGACGCTCGCCGAGCGCCTGGGGCGGCCGGTCGGGCCGGTGCTGGACGCGCTGGTGATCGACCGGGCCGTGGACAAGTACCGCAAGGGCTCGCGCACCCTGCAACGGGTCTGCGAGCTGTACGGGGTGGAGCTGACGGACGCCCACGAGGCGGGCAGCGACGCGCTGGCCGCCGTCCGGGTCGCCGTCGCGCTGGCCGGGCGCTACCCGGCCGAGGTGGGGGCGGTGCCGCTCGCGGAGCTGCACCGCCGGCAGATCGACTGGTACCGGCAGTGGGCCGAGGGCCTCCAGGCCTGGCTGCGCCGCGGCAAGGACCCGCAGGCGGTGGTCGACCCGCGCTGGCCCGCCCGGTGAGGCCCGCCGGCCGCGTCCCCGACCTCACGGGACGGAACACCTAGGCCCGCGGTCGGACACCCTCCGGCGGGGGCACGATGGCGGCCTCGGCGGTGTCCGGCGCGAGCGGGTCGTAGCGGACGGTCATGAGCTGTCCGACCCTCGGCGCGAGGTAGGCCTGGATGCGGATCGCGCAGACCAGGCTGCGCTGGACGCCGTCGGGGGTGGTGTAGCCGACGGTGAGCCGGAACTGGGGCTGGGCGTAGCCGCTGGGCTCGCCGGGCTGGACGGCGGTGACGGTGCCGGCGGTGCTCACCCCGTGGGCGGCGAGCCGGTCGGCGACCGTCCGGGCGGCGCGGTACGCGCGGTGCTGCGCGCGGAGCCGGGACTCGGAGTGGACGACCAGCGGCAGGGTGAGCGCCGCCAGGATCACGAGGGCGGGCAGGGCGGGCCGGTACGGTCCGCCGGGGCCGAAGGCCGCGCCGAGCGGCCCGAGCAGCAGGGCGAGGAACAGCACGCCGCCGGGGGGAAGCCGGTTCGGGGCCCCGGCTCCGGGGGAGCGGCCGACCCGGCCCGCCGCCAGCATGCCGGTCAGCCAGCAGAACAGGGCGCCGGCCCAGTACGCCTGGGTGGCGGCCGAGCCGAGGCAGAGCTGCTGGGTGCAGGTCTCCGGCTCCCGGTAGGCGACCACCCCGGCCGCGAACAGCCGGCCGGCCACCGCGCACAGCGCCAGCAGGAGCAGCGCCGCGACCGCCCGGCCGAAGCCCAGGCGCGGTTCCAGGTACGGGAGTTGCTTGCTCGACGGGGGACCGGCAGTCATGCCCGGAGGCTAGTGCGACGGCCGGGGCGGGCGGTACGCGCGCCCGCGGTCCGGTCGGTGAACGAGGGGGAAACTCCGCGGCGGCGGGCCCCGACGGCCCTACGCGGCAGGGAAGTCGAAGGTGTAGCCCTGGGCGACCAGCCAGGGCAGCAGCTGCTTGAGCGCGGCCACGGTCTGGCCGCGGTCGCCGCCCCCGTCGTGCATCAGGACCACGCCGCCGGGCTTGAGCTGCTTCTGCACGGCCGAGACGATCGCCGGCGTCCCCGGGCGGGCCCAGTCGCGCGGGTCGACGGACCAGCCGAGCGAGGACATCCCGAGGCTCGCGGTGATGTGCTCGTTGTCGGCGTTGAAGCCGCCGCCCGGGGCGCGGAACCAGCCGACCTCGGTGCCGGGGCCGCCCGCCTGGAGGATCATGTTCCGGGCGGCGGTGATCTCGTACGCGGCCTTGTCGTGGGGGAGCTTGGCGAAGGGCTGCGGGTGGTGGACGCTGTGGTCGCAGAGCCGGTGCCCGGCGGCCAGGATCCGCTTGACCGTGGCGGGGTTGGCGGCGGCGTTCTGGCCGATCTGGCAGAAGGTGGCCTTGGCGTGGTACTGGGCCAGCAGGTCGAGGACCTGGCCGGTGGCCGGGCCGGGGCCGTCGTCGAAGGTGAGCGCGACGGTGCGCCCACCGGAGGCGGTGGAGCCGATCACGGTGCCCGCCCCGGTGTGCGGGGGCGGCGCGGCGGGCGAGGACGGGTCGGCGGCCGGTGCGGTGGGCGTGGCGGAGAGGGGGGTGCCGGTGGCCGCGGTCGGGTGCGGCTTGGCCGGCGCCGACGGGGAGGAGGGGGAGGCGGCCGGGGAGCCCGCGCCCGGCGGCACGGCGTCGGAGCCGGGGGTCGGCGTGAGGGCGGTCGCCGCCGTCCCGCTCGGCCGGGCGTCGGCCGGGGACGGCGTCCCGGAGGTCGCCGCCGCGCTCGGCGGCTGGAGCGCCCCGCTGGCGGTCCCGCACGCGGCCAGCCCCAGGGCGGCGGCCACCGCGGCACAGCCCGCGAGCAGCCGGCGCCGGGATCGGGACAGTCGGTTCGGGGCGGAGGGGCGGCGGGCGGTCCGGTGCATGGCGGCGGCTCCTGAGGTGCGAGTACGGTGCCGATCTCTCGGGTCAGGATGACTGTCCGATAGGACGCCGATCGTACGTGCACCGGTTGCCGACCGGACCGAACCGCCGTAAGAGTCTTCTCACACTCGCCCCGGTGGCGGCCCCGCGCCGCCGCGGGTACCGGAGGCGCCCGTCAGAACGGGTACCAGCGCACCTCGGTGGCCCCGTCCCGCAGCGAGTCGACCCGGCGCCGGAACTCCTTCAGCGCGGCCGGGTTGCTGGCCGCCTGCTGCGCCACCCAGGAGGCGCTGGCCGTCTCCCGGGCGCCGCGCAGCACCGTGAAGCCCGGCCACTCGCGCACGTCCCAGCCGTACGCCTCGGTGAACGCGCGGTACTCCTCGGCGGGCACGCCGTACCGGTCCTGGCTGAGCGCGAGGACCACCAGGTCGTGCTCGCGCAGGTCGTTCGCCATGAACTCCAGGTCGAGCAGCACCGGCCCGTCCGGGCCGACGTGGATGTTGCGCGGCAGCGCGTCGCCGTGGATCACCCCGGGGTGCAGCCGCGGGACGAGGTCGGGCAGGGCGGCCTCGAAGGCGTTGCGGCGGTGGCGCAGGAAGGCGACGTCCGCCGGGTCGACGTGGCCCTCGGCGGAGGCCAGCCAGCGCTCGACCGGGGCCAGCAGGTCGCGCCGGCCGAGGGTGAAGGGCGGCGGCGGCAGCTGGTGCAGGGCGCGCAGCAGCGGGGCGAGGTCGACCGGGCGGGCGGGCCGGACGGCGGGCGCGAGCCGGTGCCAGAAGGTGACGGGGTGGCCGTCGGCCAGCTGCGGCTCGGGCGCCACCGCGTCGTACGGGCGGACCACCGGCACGTCCTGGCCGGCCAGCCAGTGGGCGAGCGCCAGCTCCCGGTGCGCCCGGTCGTACAGCTCGGGACCGCGGCCGACCTTGGCGACCACGGCCGGGTCGCCGAGGTCGAAGACGGCGTTCTCGCCGAGCGCGAGCAGTGTGGCCCCGTCGGGGGCGGCCAGCCCGGCCGACTCGCAGGCCTGGGCGAGGAGCAGCCGGGCGCGGCCCTCGTCGAAGGGGATCATGACTGGGGTTCCCATTCCGCCGACGTTCATCCGGGGGACCCCGGACGGTGATCATCATGACGCACGGACGCCGGGCCCCGCGCGCTGCGGGGCCCGGCACCGGACGCGTCGGGCGGGTGGGACAAGCCGGACGGGTCGGACAGGCCGAACGGGTCGGGGAGGCCGGGGAGGCTCAGACCCCGGCCCGGCGGTGCCGGGCCCCCTCCGCCGGCCCGGCCGACTGGGCGGGCAGGCCCCGGTCGGCGCCGGCCGGCGGGACGGGCTCGCGGTGCGAGAGGTCCGGCAGCCAGTTCAGCCAGCGCGGCAGGTACCAGTTGCGGTCGCCCAGCAGGGTCATCACCGAGGGCAGCAGCACCCCGCGGATCACCGTGGCGTCGATCAGCACCGCGACCGCGAGGCCGACGCCCATCTGCTTCATCACCTGCATGGACAGCGAGCCGAAGACCGAGAACACCGCCACCATGATCACCGCGGCGCTGGTGACCACCCCGGCCGTGGAGCGGATGCCGTCGGCGATCGCGGCCCGGGTCGGCAGGCCGCGGTCGTGGCCCTCCTTGATCCGGGAGACCACGAACACGTGGTAGTCCATCGAGAGCCCGAAGAGGATCACGAAGAGGAACAGCGGCACCCAGGACTCCACCGCGCCGACCCCGGCGGTGCCCAGCAGCGAGGCGCCCACGCCGTGCTGGAAGACCAGGGTCAGCACCCCGTACGCGGCGCCGACCGAGAGCAGGTTGAGCACCACGGCGGTGGCCGCGACGACCGGGGAGCGGAAGGTGGTGAGCATCAGCAGGAAGGCGAGGACGACCACGAAGCCGAAGACCAGCGGCATCGAGTCGCCCATCTTCCGGTTGAAGTCGTACGACCCGGCGGTGTCGCCGGTGACCGGGGCCTCGGTGCCGGGCACCGTGAGGACGGTGGCGGGCACCAGCTCCTCGCGCAGGGCCCTCAGGGCGTCGTTGCTGGTGGCGTCGTTGCCGGTGCCGTTGAGCGGGATGTCGACGGTGGCGACGTTCCTGTCGGCGTGCACCGTGACCTCCACCGGTCCGTGCATCCGCCCGCTCGCCAGGGCCTTCGCCTTGAGGTCGGCGATCGCGGAGGTCATCGCGGGGGAGTCGATGTCGGCGGCCTTGATCACGACGGTGGCGGGGGCGGGGCTGCCGGGGAAGGCGGCCTCGATCTTCTGCGAGGCGGCGACCAGGGCGTTGCCCGCGGGCAGCTGCTGCTGGAAGGTCAGCTTGGCGGTGTGCATGGTGAGCAGCGGCGCGGCCAGGGCCAGCAGGAAGGCGCCGGCGAGCAGGGTGGCGGCCAGCGGGCGGCGCAGCACCGGGGTCAGCACCGCGTTCCAGAAGCGCCCGCCGGTCCGCGCGGCGTCCGGGCGGCGCAGCTTGGCGAGGAACGGCACCCGGCCCTTCTCGACCCGGTCGCCGAGCATCGACAGCAGCGCCGGCAGCACGGTGAGCGAGCCGAGCACGGCGGTGATCACGACCAGGATGGTGGCGAAGGCCATCGCCTTGAAGGTGGCGATCCCGGTGAGGAACATCCCGGCCATGGCGACCACCACGGTGACGCCGGAGACCAGTACCGCCCGGCCGCTGGTGGCGGCGGCCACGGCCAGCGCGGTGGCGGCGTCGCGCCCGGCGGCCCGCTCCTCGCGTTCGCGGCGCAGGTAGAAGAGGCAGTAGTCGACGCCGACGGCGAGGCCGACCAGCAGCATCACCGAGGAGGCGTCGCCGCTGGTGTGCAGGAAGCCGCTGCCGAGCGCGACCAGTCCGGCGGCCGCGACGAAGGCGGTGAGCGCGAGCACCACCGGCAGCACGGCGGCGACCAGCGCGCCGAAGGCGACCAGCAGGATGCCGAGGGCGAGCGGCACGGCCGTCCACTCGGCGCGCGCGAAGTCGTTCCCGACCTGGTCCCGCATCCACTTGCCGGAGCTGGCGTCGCCGAGCTGGACGACGGTGAGGTCCGGGTGCTGCCCCTGCACGCCGGCCACCGCGTCCAGCACCGGCTGGACCTGGTCCGCGGCCTCGGTGCGGTCGCCCTTGAGGGTCAGCGTCACGAGCGCGGAGTGGCCGTCGGCGGAGACCGCCTTGGTGTCGTACGGCGAGCGGACCTCGGCGGCCCGGCCGGTGCCGTTCACGGCGGCGACCACCTGGCCGACGGCGGTGCGGAACTCCGGGTCGTCGGCGGTGCGGGTGGCGCTCTGGACCAGGACGGTCTCGCCGGCCGGGCTCTTCAGCCCGGCCTCGTCGAGGATCCGCGCGGCCCGGGAGACCTGCCCGGGGACCGACTCGGCGTCGGTGATCCTGACGCTGCCGTGGGCGGAGCCGAGCGCGGCGGCCAGGACGACGAAGAGCAGCCAGCCGAACACGGCGGTCTTGCGGTGCCGGGCGCTCCAGGCGCCCATCGCGGCCGCCAGGCCGAGTCTGGACTTCACGGGCTTCACGGTGGTTTCCCCCCTGGGAGAGCGGCGGTCGTCGCCGGACGGGAGCGGCGGGGGCCCTGGGTCGGGGGACCGCCGCTCTGGGGTGCGCCGGCTGCGCTCCGGCGTCCCGATCGACAGTAGGGAAGCCGGTCCTGACGGGTAATCCGGCTGGCGGGTGGCCGTCTCCTGGTGCTTCCTTCGGGGCCCGGGTGGGGTTTTCCCTACCCTCCGACCCCGAGATCTCCTCCTGGGGGGTAGGGGATGCTCCTCCACCCTGAGGGGGAGATGACTCCACCCGGAGCACGAGGTCAGGAGGGGTGCGTCCGGGAGAGACTGGGCCGGGGCCGCTTCGGGCGGCCCGACGGGGGTTGAAGCACACGGGGGCTCCTTGCCGGGCGGCAAGCAAGTACTCGTAGGATGATGCCCCAAACCTACTTACCTGCCGACCGGCAAGGGAGTGCCGTCGGCACTCCCCGCGCCGGTCCTGCCGTCGCCCAGCGTCCCGTCCCCCAAGGGCTGCGGTGAACCATGCCCAGGAGGCACACGAGCATGTTCCACCGACTAGGACAATTCGTCGTACGCCGCCCCTGGTGGGTGATCGGCGCATGGCTGATCGCCGCGGTCGCGATCGTCGCGACCGCCCCGCCGCTGAAGGCGAACACCGACGAGGCCGCCTTCCTGCCCAAGCACTACGAGTCCATCCAGGCCGCCGAGCTCCAGCAGAAGGCCTTCCCGTCCAACATCTCGCCCTCCGCGCTGCTGCTCTTCGAGCGCACCGACGGCGGCAAGCTGGACGAGGGCGACGCGGCGACCATGACCAAGGTCACCCAGGGGCTGGCCGACAAGAAGATCCCGCTGGTCGAGCTGGTCGTCCCGGTCTCTCCGGCGTCCTACTCCCAGGACCACAAGTACGCGATGTCGATGGTCTCCATCGACAAGACCAAGATGCAGTCGGACGAGTTCACCGACGCCGCGAAGAAGCTCCGCGACGAGGGCACCGCGCTCGCCTCCGGCAGCACCCTGAAGTTCCAGGTCGGCGGCCCGGCCGCGATGAACCTGGACCAGAAGGACGCCGGCAAGACGGCCGGCATGCTCATCGGCCTCGGCACGGTCGTGATCATCCTGCTCACGCTCGGGATCATCTTCCGCAGCCCGATCATCGCGCTGCTGCCGATCCTCTCGGTGATCATCTACTCGATGGTCGCCAACGGTCTGATCGCGGACGCCAGCAAGCTGTTCGGGCTCAAGGCCGACAACTCGATGGAACAGATCCTCACCGTCGTGCTCTACGGCGTCGGTACCGACTACTTCCTGTTCCTGATGTTCCGCTACCGCGAGCGGCTGCGGGCCGGTGACGACCGCAAGCAGGCCGTCGCCAACGCGGTCGGCCGGGTCGGCGAGGCGATCGCCTCCGCCGCCGGTGCCGTCGTGGTCGCCTTCGCCGTGCTCGTCCTGTCCAGCCTCGGCATGTTCAAGGCGCTCGGCCCGTCGCTGGCCATCGCGGTGGCCGTCACGGCGATCGCCTCGGTCACCCTGGTGCCCGCGATCCTCTGCCTGATCCCCGAGAAGGTCCTGTTCTGGCCCTCCAAGGCCTGGCAGCGCGAGCCGTCCAACGCCCGCTTCGCCGCGATGGGCCGCAGCGTCGGCCGCCGCCCGGGTGCCGCCGCCCTGCTCTCCGGCCTGGTGATGGCCGGCCTCGCGGTCGCCGCGCTCGGCTACCAGGGCACCTTCGACATGGCCGGCAGCTCGATGCCGAAGACCAAGGAGTCGATGGTCGTCCAGGACACCATGATCAAGGCCTACTCGGCCGGTGCCGCCGACCCCGCGCACATCTACCTGACCAGCCAGAACGGCAACAAGATCGACGTCGCCGGCCTCAAGGGCTACGTGGCGGACCTGGGCAAGGTGGACGGCGTCTCCAGCGCGGCCCTGCCGGACCCGGAGCACGGGGTCAGCAAGGACGGGCTCACCGCCGACATCACCGTCGTCCTCAAGGACGAGGCGGCCAGCAACAAGGCCATCGACACCATCGGCGAGGTCCGCAAGGTCGCCCACGACCACGCGCCCGCCGGCACCAAGGCCTACGTCGCCGGCACCACCTCCGTGTACAAGGACATCAACACGGCGATGGCCCACGACTACAGCCTGGTCTTCCCGATAGCCGCCGTCCTGATCATGGTGATCCTCGGACTGCTGCTGCGCAGCGTGGTCGCCCCCTGGTACCTGATGGCCTCGGTCGGCCTCGGCTTCGGCGCCACCCTCGGTGCCACCACCCTGCTGTTCCAGAACATCAAGGGCGAGCAGGGCCTGATGTTCATGCTGCCGATCCTGATCTACCTGTTCGTGGTCGCGCTCGGCACCGACTACAACATCCTGATGATCGCCCGACTGCGCGAGGAGGCCCAGGAGGGCCGCAGCCCCCGCGAGGCGGCGAGCCAGGCGATCCGGCACGCCGGCCCGACGGTGGCCGCCGCCGGGTTCATCCTGGCCGCGACCTTCGCCACCATGCTGCTGGCCGGCAACACGATGATGAGCGAGATGGGCTTCTCGATCGCCATCGGCATCCTCATCGCGGCCTTCGTGATGGCGATGTTCTTCACCCCGGCGCTCACCGCGCTGCTCGGCCACCGCGCCTGGTGGCCCGGCCACGCGGACGCCCCGGGCCACGGCCACGGCCACGGTCACGGCGAGGGCCCGGCCCCGGTGGCCGGCGCCCACGGGATGCCGGAGCCGGCCGGCCGGCGCTGAGCCGACCGGGTCGGTGTGAACGGTGCCCTGACCCGGCCCTGACCGGGTCGGTACGAACAGGCGGCGCCCCGCTACGGCGGGGCGCCGCTGCCCCGTTTCCGAGGCCACCAAACGTGATCTCCTGGGCGGGAAAATCCCCGGTCAACCCCCGTGCCACCGTGCTACAGTCGAAGCAGTTGCAGTTTTGGTTCCCATGAACGTGGTGTGCGCCTGCTGGTACCAACCGACAGGCGCATTTGTTTTGTCCGGTGTTTCAGTCTCCGGATGGGGATCGCGGCTACCACGGGGATCCACGAGGTGTGGATCCCTGATGCCCCCAGGATTTAGAGGAGACGGTTATGGCTACCGGCACCGTGAAGTGGTTCAACAGCGAGAAGGGCTTCGGCTTCATCGAGCAGGATGGTGGCGGCGCCGACGTGTTCGCCCACTACTCGAACATCGTTGCCCAGGGCTTCCGTGAGCTGTTCGAGGGCCAGAAGGTCGAGTTCGACGTCACCCAGGGCCAGAAGGGCCCGCAGGCCGAGAACATCCAGATCATCGGCTGACGTCAGCCTCCACGCTGACTCGCGATCATCGCGAAGCGGGGGCCCGCACCGCACGGTGCGGGCCCCCGCTCATGCCGCCGTACGGCCGGGGCGGCGCACTCCATGCATCCGACGGCCGACTCCAGCCCGCAGCCCGGGCTGTAGACCGACGGACGGAGAATCCGTGACCACCCCTGCCCGCTCGCCGCGCGACCGCGGCCCCCGCACCACCGACCAGGCCCGCCGCACCGCCGGCGGCGACCGCCCGCGCAAGCCGCGCGGCCGTAGCGGCGCCCCCAAGCAGGCCCGCCCCGCCGCCGCCCCCGAGGCCACCGACTTCACCGTGGTCCAGGGCACCCCGGCCCGGCCCCCGGCGGCGTCCTTCGCCGAGCTGGAGATGCCCAAGGCGATCCTCTCCGCGCTCGGCCGCCAGGGCGTCACCGAGCCCTTCCCGATCCAGGCCGCCACGCTGCCCGACTCGATCGCCGGGCGCGACGTCCTCGGCCGCGGCCGCACCGGCTCCGGCAAGACCCTGGCCTTCGGCCTCCCGCTGCTCGCCCGCACCGCCGGGCGCCGCGCCGACGCCCGGTACCCGCTGGCGCTCGTCCTGGTGCCCACCCGCGAGCTGGCCCAGCAGGTCACCGAGGCGCTCACCCCGTACGCGACCGCCGTCAACCTGCGGATCACCACCGTCGTCGGCGGCATGTCGATCAACAAGCAGGCCAACGCGGTGCGCCGCGGCACCGAGGTCCTGGTGGCCACCCCGGGCCGGCTGGACGACCTGATCGGGCGCGGCGACGTCAACCTCTCCGACGTCGCGATCACCGTCCTCGACGAGGCCGACCAGATGGCCGACATGGGCTTCCTGCCGCAGGTCAGCAAGCTGCTGGAGCAGGTCGCCGAGGGCGGGCAGCGGATGCTGTTCTCCGCCACCCTGGACCGCAACGTCGACCGGCTGGTCAAGCGCTTCCTGACCGACCCGGTGACCCACTCGGTCGACCCCTCGGCCGGCGCGGTCACCACCATGGACCACCACGTCCTCCAGCTGGAGCAGGCCGACAAGGCCTCCGCCACCGCGCACATCGCCTCCCGCGACGGCCGCGTGATCATGTTCGTGCACACCAAGCACGGCGCCGACCGACTCGCCAAGCAGCTGCTCGCCAACGGCGTGAAGGCCGCCGCGCTGCACGGCGGCAAGTCCCAGCCGCAGCGCAACCGGGTCCTGGACCAGTTCCGGGACGGCCACGTCACCGCGCTCATCGCGACCAACGTCGCCGCCCGCGGCATCCACATCGACGGCCTGGACCTGGTCGTCAACGTCGACCCGCCGGTCGACCACAAGGACTACCTGCACCGCGGCGGCCGCACCGCCCGGGCCGGCGAGTCCGGGACGGTCGTCACCCTGGTGCTGCCCGAGCAGCGCCGCGAGGTCAACCGGCTGATGACGACGGCCGGCATCCGCCCGACCGTCACCAAGATCCGCCCGGGCGACGCCGACCTCACCCGGATCACCGGCGCCCGCACCCCCAGCGGCGTGGCCGTGACGCTGGCCGTACCGGTCACCGCCGACCAGGCCGCCGGGGCCAAGGGCGGCGCCGACAAGCCCGCCGGGGCCAAGTCCGGCACCCCCCGCCGCCGGCCCGGCAAGCGCTCCGCGCTGCCCGCCGACGTCGACATGAACGGCAACCCGCGCCGCCCCCGCCCCAAGCAGCGCATCGGCGGCGCCGCCCAGGGCGAGCGCCCGCAGGCGGCCGGCTTCATCGGCCGCTCCTCGGGCCGCGCCAAGCCCGGCAGCGGCACCAAGTCCGGCTCCAACTACGGCACCGGCCGCCAGCGCCGCAAGGCCGACTGACGGCCGTCCCGGCCACGCCGTACGGGCCCCGCACACCCCCTCGCAGCAGGGGGCGTGCGGGGCCTCCGGCTTTCCGGGACCGGCGCCGCGCCGTGCCCCGGCGAAACTGCCGCCCGGACCGACCGCCCAGCTCAGCCCCGGCGCACCCGGCAGCTGCCGGTGCCCTGCCGGTTGACGGCCGACCGCGCACCCCCGAGTCTCTGACGCGGCCCACACATCCGACGCCCCGTCACCACGGAGGCGCGGATGGTGAGTCCACGTGATCCCCCCACTCGGAAGGACGACCGTCCCATGCGCCGAACCTCCGCCCTGCTGACCACCGCCCTGCTCGCCGGGGCCGCCGCCCTGGCCGCCCCGGCCACCTCCGCCCAGGCCGCGCCGGCCTGCGGCGCCTGGGCCTCCGCCTGGAACGCCGTCGGCAGCTGTACCGGCCTCGATCCGATGCAGACCTGGACCGTGACCGCCAACTGCCTCTACTGGAACTCCAACCACACCGTGCAGTTCTCCCGCCCCGCCATCGGCGGCATCGCGATCGGCGACGGCACCATGTCCGCGTCCTGCGGCATCGGCGACAGCGTCCAGTTCCCGCGCGTCGTCCTCGGCGCCGTCCCGCCGGCCGGCCCGACCGGCCAGATCTCCGGCTACGCGAGCAAGTGCGTCGACGTGAAGGGCGCCAACGTCGGCAACGGCACCGCCGTCCAGATCTACGACTGCAACGGCTCCGTCGCGCAGAAGTGGCGGATCGGCGTCGACGGCACGATCCGCGCCCTCGGCAAGTGCATGGACGTCTCCGGCGGCAACACCGGCAACGGCACCAAGGTCCAGATCTACGACTGCAACGGCAGCGGCGCCCAGCAGTGGCAGGCCCGCCCCGACGGCTCGCTCCTCAACCCGCAGTCCGGCCGCTGCCTGGACGACCTCGGCTTCTCCACCGACAACGGCAACCAGCTCGGCATCTGGGACTGCAACGGCGCCGCCAACCAGAAGTGGAACCTCCCGGCCTGACGCCCGCGTCGGCCAGGGCGTACGGCCCGTCCGTACGCGCTGCCGGTGCTCCTGGCCGCCGTCACTCGCCCGAGTGACGGCGGCTTGAGTCGTGCATTGCGTTTGCAACACGCTGCTGCTCGTGCATAGTGAGATCTACTGGACCGAGCGGTCCGAGGAGCACATCGCCAGGCACGGAGTGGATCCGGAGGAGGTCGAGGATGTCGTGTTCTGCCGTCCGCACTGGTTCTCGGACGGCCGCCAGGGGACGACCCTGTGCCATGGCGTGACGCGGGCCGGGCGCTACCTGTTGGTGGTGTTGGCGGAGAGCGCGGTGGTGCCGTCAGCGTGGTACTGCGCCACCGCACGCGACATGACAGCTGCCGAGAGGCGCTTGTTCCTCAAGCGGACGAGTTGAAGGTGACGGATGACTGACAACGGTGCGGACCTCGAGGCGATCGCCGAGTACTACGAGACGCACGAGCTGACCGAGGACGAGATCATGAGCGCCGAGCCGGGCGAGCCGGTGGCGGCCGAGTCGGTGATGATCACCACCTCGCTGCGGCTGCCCAAGCCGGTGATGGACGAGGTCCGGCGCCGGGCGCGGGAGCGGGGGCTGAAGCCGACGGCGATCATGAGGGAGTGGATCGAGGCCGCCATCGCGGACGTGGACGAGCCGGTGCCGCTCAGTGTGATCACCGCGGCGGTGGCGGAGTACCAGCACCGTCGGGCGTCGTGAGGGTCAGGCGGTGAGGGCTGGGGTGGTGTCCGCGGCGTGGCGGGCCTGGTCGTAGCGGTGGAGGAGGAGGGTCGCCAGCTCGGGGGACGGGCCGAGGACGTCGGCCACGAGGTCCGCGTCCTCGGCGGCGGCCGCGATGCGGTCGGGGAGGAGGCCGGGGGCGAGCAGGTAGGGGGCGACGGCGGTGTGTGCGGCGCCGGCGGTGCGCAGGGCGGCGAGGGCGTCGGGGACGCGGGGGCCGGTAGCGGAGGCGTAGGCGACCTCGACGGCGGCCCAGCCGCGGGTGCGGCGCCACTCGGCGGCGACCGCGCGGGTCGCGGCGTCGGCGGCCGGGTCGGAGGAGCCGGCGGCGGCCAGGACGACGCCGGTACGGGCCCGGGCGGCGGGTGAGCCGACCGCGAGGCCGGCCTCGGCGAGGCGGCGGTCCAGGGCGGCGAGCAGCAGGGGGGAGGGGCCGAGCACGTCGGCGACCGGCAGCCGGGAGCCGGCGGCGCGCAGGGCGGCCGGGATGTCGTGCTTGGCGTGGAAGGCCCGGTTGAGCAGCAGCGGCACCGCCACCGCGTCCGCGAGCCGTCCGACCACCTGGGGGATCCGCGGCGCGCAGTGGTCCAGGTAGGCGGTGGCGACCTCGGTGCCGGGCCGCTGGGCCCGCACCTCCTCCACGAGCGCGGCCACCGTCGCGGCGTGGCGCGGGTCGCGGCTGCCGTGGGCGATCAGGAGGAGGGCGGGCATCAGCGCTGCCTCACTTGCCGGTGGCCAGCAGGCCGCGGTTGCGCAGCACCCGGCGTTCGACGGGGGTGAAGACGAGGAGCTCGATGGCGATGCCGACGAAGAGGATGAGGATGATGCCGAGCAGGACGCCGGACATGTCGGAGAACTCGCGCTGGTCCTCCAGGAAGCGGCCGAGGCCGCGGCCCAGGTCGGGGGAGGAGGCGACGAGTTCGGCGGCCATCAGGGAGCGCCAGGAGAAGGCCCAGCCCTGCTTGAGGCCGGCGAGGTAGCCGGGGAGGGCGGCGGGGATGAGGACGTGCCGGGCGCCGGTGAGGCCGGTGGCGCCGAGGGTGCGTCCGGCCCGCAGGAACAGCGGGGGGACCTGGTCGATGCCGGCGACCAGGCCGTTGGCGATGGAGGGGACGGCGCCGAGCAGGATGACGGCGTACATCATCGAGTCGTTGATGCCGAGCCAGATGACGGCGGCGGGCACCCAGGCGACCGAGGGCAGCGACTGCAGGCCCTGCAGGACGGGCCCGATGGCGGTGCGCACCGGTCTGATGCGGGCGACGACGAGGCCGATCGGGGTGCCGATCACCACGGCGAGGAGGAAGCCGGACAGGCCGCGCCAGACGCTGGTCCAGATGATCGAGAACAGCGTGCCCTGGTACCAGAGGTCCTGGGCGGAGCGCCACACGTCGGCGGGGCTGGGCAGCTTGTAGGAGGAGGTGAGCTCCAGGCTGTACGCGCCCTGCCAGAGCGCGAGCACGACGAGCACGCCGATCAGCGGCGGCAGGGCCTTGCTGCGCAGGGCCTCGCCGAGGGAGCCGCGCTGTGCGGTGACGGCGTCGAGGGCGTCCAGGCCGGCGCCGACGCCCGCGGTGTCGGCGGTCCTGTCGTTCCGGTCGTGCTTGTCGTTCCTGTCGTTCTTGTCCAGGACGGGGGTGGTGTCAGTGCTGGCCATGGCGACGGATCTCCCCACGCAGTTCTTCGGTGATCTCGATGGACAGGTCGGCGACGCCGGCGGACTCGATGCGGCGCGGCTGGGGCAGGTCGATGTGCCATTCGCGGGCGACCCGGCCGGGGCGGGAGGAGAGCAGGACGACCCGCTGGGCGAGGCGGACGGCCTCGCGGACGTTGTGGGTGACGAACAGGACGGTCAGCTGCCGTTCGGCCCAGATCCGGGTGATCTCGTCGTGGAGGACGTCGCGGGTGATGGCGTCGAGGGCGGCGAAGGGCTCGTCCATGAGCAGGACCTTGCTGCCCTGGGCGAGGGCGCGGGCCATGGCGACGCGCTGGCGCATGCCGCCGGACAGCTCGTGGACGCGCTTGCCGTACGCGCCGTCCAGGCGGACGAGTTCGAGCAGCCGCTCGGCTTCGGCGCGGCGCTCGGGGCGGGCGACGCCGGCCAGCTTGAGGGCGAGTTCGATGTTCCGGCCGGCGGTGAGCCAGGGGAAGAGGGCGTGCTCCTGGAACATCAGCGCGGGGCGGCCGCCGGGCACCTCGATGCCGCCGGCGGTGGGCCGGTCGAGGCCGGCGACGAGGTTGAGCAGGGTGGACTTGCCGCAGCCGGAGGCGCCGAGCAGGGTGACGAACTCGCCGGGGGCGACGTCGAGGGTGATGTCGTCCAGGACGTGGGTCTGGGCGCCGGGGCGGCCGAAGGACTTGTGCACGTGCGAGATCCGGACGGCGGGCGCACCGCCGTGGGCGTCGGCGCCGGGGGCGTCCGCCGAGGTGGTCAGTGCCGGGGTCATCCGGGCACCTCCTGGATGAGTGGTCTGGCGAGGTCGGGGCCGTGGCCCGGGCCCCGCCCGTCCCGGTGGGCATCGATCGGGGATCGACCGGGCGGGCGGGGGCCGGACCGCGGAGTCGTGACGAACGGCCTTGCTGCGGGCGCTACTTGGCGCCGAGTCCGGCGTCCGCGACGGCGGGCCGGCCCTCCGCGGCGAGGACCTTGTTCAGCAGGGTGAGGTCGTAGATGCCGTTCAGGTTGGGCTTCTTGAGGAGCCCGGCGGTGACGGCGTGGTCGGCCTCGGCCTGGAGGGTGTTCGCCAGCGGGTCGTCCAGGAAGTCGATGTCGGCCCAGGCCGGGTCCAGGATGGCGGGCTCCAGGGAGTTGCCGGCCTCCTTCTTGATCGCCTCGTTGGCGTCGGCCTTGGCCTTGTCGGAGTTGTCCTTGATGAAGGCGTTGGTCTTCACCGAGCCGCGCAGCACGGCCTCCACCACGTCCGGGTGCTCCGTGAGGAACTTCTGCGAGACGATGATGTTGGTGATCACGAACTTCTTGTCGGGCCAGACGTCCTTCTCGTTGAGCAGGACCTTCGCGCCGAGCGTGACCAGCTTGGAGGCGGTGGGCTCGGGCACCCAGGCGGCGTCGATGGAGCCGGACTTGTACGCGTCGGGGGTGACCTTGTTGTCGGTGCGCACGACCGAGACGTCGCCGGCGCCGGTGGCCGCGTCGACCTTGTAGCCCTTGCCCGCCAGGTAGTTGAGCAGGGCGACGTCCTGGGTGTTGCCGAGCTGCGGGGTGGCGATCTTCTTGCCCTTGAGGTCGTCCAGGGTGGCGATCTTCTCCGGGTTGGCGACCAGCTTGACGCCGCCGGAGGCCGAACCGCCGATGATCTTCAGGGACTTGCCGTCGGACTTGGTGTAGCCGTTGATCGCGGGGGAGGGGCCGATCCAGCCGATGTCGATGGAGCCGGCGTTCAGCGCCTCGATCTCGGCCGGGCCGGCGTTGAAGACCTGGGTCTTGACCTGGGTGGCGCCGAGCTCCTTCTGGAAGAAGCCCTCCTGGAGGCCGACCAGCGGGGTGCCGTGGGTGAGGTTGGCGAAGTAGCCGATCTTCACCGTGTCCGCGGACAGCTTCGCGCCGGAACTCCCGGTGGTGGCAGCGGTGTTGGCCTTGGCGTCGGAGGACTTGTCGTCCGCCTTGGAGCCGTAGCTGCAGGACGACAGCAGGGCCGCCACGGTCAGGCCGGCCGCGGCGGCGGCCGCGGAGCGTCTGATCCGCCCGGCGTCGGGGCGGGTGCGGGTATGCGGGAGGGCCGGGTTCGGTGCCATGGCGAGAGTCCTGTTCGCGGACGGACCGTCAGGAGGCGGTCTCGGACGGACGGTTGGAAGGTGGTGCGCGCGGCAGCGGTGTGCCGGGGGCAAGCCGGGCGGCTGTGGGGGGAGACAGCCCGGTGACAGGGCGTTCTCAGCCCCGTCGGCCCGCACATCGGGTCAGGCCGCCCTGGCCGCTGCCGAGGACGCCGCTGCCGATGCGGCCGCCTTCCTTGTCCATGCCCGAGAACGCCTCGCTGGGCATCAGACCCAGTCCTCCTCGTCGGGTGTGCCGGTGGTGGGTACGGTGGCGAAGGCCTCGCCCGCCATGCCGGCGGTGAGGGTGGTGCCGTCGGCCGGGTCGATGAGCAGGAACGACCCGGTGCGGCGGTTGTCGGAGTAGCCGTCCAGGGCCAGCGGCTCGGCGGTGCGCAGGACGACCCGGCCGATGTCGTTGACGTTCAGCCCGTCGGGGGCGGGGCGCTGTTCCAAAGTGTCGATGTCGATCCGGTAGGCGACGTCCTTGACCAGCGCCCGCACGGTGCGGGTGGTGTGCTTGAGGAGGACCTTGTCCCCGGCGCGCAGCGGCCGTTCGCTGAGGTGGCTGACGGTGGCCTCGATGTCCTTGGTGGGGACGGGCACGGGGCCGGCGGCGATGAGGTCGCCGCGGGAGACGTCCAGGTCGTCGGCGAGGCGGACGGTCACCGACTGCGGGGCCCAGGCGGCGTCGGCCTGGCGGCCGAGGGCGTCGATCCCGGCGACGGTGGTGGTGTGGCCGGACGGCAGGACCGTGACGGTGTCGCCGACGCGCAGCACGCCGGACGCCAACTGGCCTGCGTAGCCACGGTAGTCGGGGTGCTCCTCGGTCTGCGGGCGGATGACGTACTGGACCGGGAAGCGGGCCGGCTCGGCGCCCGGGTCACTGCCGACCGGCACCGTCTCCAGGTGCTCCAGCAGGGTCGGGCCGCCGTACCAGTCCATGTGCGCGGACGGCTCCACGACGTTGTCCCCGGCGAGGGCGGAGATCGGGACGGCCAGCACGTCCTTGACGCCGAGCGAGGCGGCGTAGGCGGTGAACTCGGCGGCGATGGCGGCGAACACGGGCTCGGCGTAGTCGACCAGGTCCATCTTGTTGACGGCGAGGACGACGTGCGGCACGCGCAGCAGGGCGGCGACGGCGGCGTGCCGGCGGGTCTGCTCGACGACGCCGTTGCGGGCGTCGACGAGGACGACGGCGAGTTCGGCCGTGGAGGCGCCGGTGACCATGTTGCGGGTGTACTGCACGTGCCCGGGGGTGTCGGCGAGGATGAACCGCCGGCGGGGCGTGGCGAAGTAGCGGTAGGCCACGTCGATGGTGATGCCCTGTTCGCGCTCCGCGCGCAGGCCGTCGGTGAGCAGGGCGAGGTCGGGCGCCTCCTGGCCGCGGCTGCGGGAGGCGTGCTCGACGGCCTCCAGCTGGTCGGCGAGCACCGACTTGGAGTCGTGCAGCAGCCGGCCGACGAGGGTGGACTTGCCGTCGTCGACGGAGCCGGCGGTGGCGAAGCGCAGCAGCGAGGTGGCGTTGGTGGCGGTGCTCATTAGAAGTATCCCTCGCGCTTGCGGTCTTCCATCGCGGCCTCGGAGAGCTTGTCGTCGGCCCGCGTCGCACCGCGCTCGGTGAGGCGCGAGGCGGCGATCTCGGCGATGACGGCCTCGATGGTGGTGGCGTCGGAGTCGACGGCGCCGGTGCAGGACATGTCGCCGACGGTGCGGTAGCGGATCAGCCGCCGCTCGACCGGCTCGTGCTCCTTGGGGCCGCCCCAGTCGCCGGCGGTCAGCCACATGCCGCTGCGGGCGAAGACGTCCCGCTCGTGGGCGTAGTAGATCTCCGGCAGCTCGATGCCCTCGCGCTCGATGTACTGCCACACGTCGAGCTCGGTCCAGTTGGACAGCGGGAAGACCCGCACGTGCTCGCCCACCGCGTGGCGGCCGTTGTAGAGCGACCACAGCTCGGGGCGCTGGCGGCGCGGGTCCCAGGCGCCGAACTCGTCGCGCAGCGAGAAGACGCGCTCCTTGGCGCGGGCCTTCTCCTCGTCGCGGCGCCCGCCGCCGAACACCGCGTCGAAGCGGTTCGTCTCGATGGCGTCCAGCAGCGGCACGGTCTGCAGCGGGTTGCGGGTGCCGTCGGGGCGCTCGCGCAGGACGCCGCGGTCGATGAAGTCCTGGACGTGGGCGACGTGCAGGCGCAGGCCGTGCCGCGCGGCGACGCGGTCGCGGTAGTCGATGACCTCGGGGAAGTTGTGCCCGGTGTCGACGTGCAGCAGCGAGAAGGGGACGGCGGCGGGCGCGAAGGCCTTGAGCGCCAGGTGCAGCATGACGATGGAGTCCTTGCCGCCGGAGAACAGGATCACCGGGCGTTCGAACTCCCCCGCGACCTCGCGGAAGATGTGCACCGACTCGGCCTCCAGCGCGTCCAGGTGGGACAGCGCGAAGGGCCCCCCTGAATTCTGGTTGGGGTCGCCGGCGGTGCGGACCGGGCTGTCGGTCTCGGTGGTCATGCCAGACCCCTCTCGGTCAGGAAGGCGTGCAGCTCGGCGGCGGACTCGGCGACCGCGCGGCCCTGGGTCTGGAGGCGCAGCTCCGGCCGCTCCGGGGCCTCGTACGGGTCGTCCACGCCGGTCAGGCCGGAGATCTCGCCGGCCGCCTGCTTGGCGTACAGGCCCTTGACGTCCCGTTCGGCGCACAGCTCGACCGGGGTGGCGACGTGGATCTCCAGGAACTCGGTGCCGGCCGCCGCGTGCCGCTCGCGCACCGCGGCGCGGGAGTCCGCGAACGGGGCGATCACCGGGGCGAGCACCTTGACGCCGTTGGCCGCCAGCTTCTCGGCGACGAAGCCGATCCGGGTGACGTTGGTGTGCCGGTCCTCGCGGGAGAAGCCGAGGCCCTTGGAGAGGAACTCGCGGATCTCGTCGCCGTCCAGGACCTCGACCTTGTGGCCCTCGGCGCGCAGCCGCTCGGCGAGGGCGAAGGCCAGGGTGGTCTTGCCCGCGCTCGGCAGCCCGGTCAGCCACACGGTGGCGCCGCGCTCGCACGGGGCGGCCGTGCGGGCCGCCTCTGCGGCTCCGTCGGCGGCCAGGGTGTCAGCTGTCACGGTTCTTTCCTTACACGAGGATGGACGGACGATCAGAACGGATCGAATCAGAGGTGGATGCCGCACTCGGTCTTGCCGGAGCCGGACCAGCGGCCGGCCCGGGCGTCCTCACCCTCGCCCGGCTTGCGGGTGCAGGACAACGGGGAGCAGCCGATCGAGGTGTAGCCCTCCCACAGCAGCGGGTTGAGCAGCACGCCGTGGGCGGCGATGTAGGCGTCCACGTCCTCCTGGGTCCAGCGGGCGATCGGGGCGATCTTGACCTTGCGGCGCTTCGGGTCCCAGGACACCACGGGGGTGTTCGCCCGGGTCGGCGACTCGTCGCGGCGCAGCCCGGTCGCCCAGGCGTCGTAGCCGGCCAGGCCCCGGTTGAGCGGCTCGACCTTGCGCAGCGAGCAGCACAGGTCCGGGTCGCGGTCGTGCAGGGCCGGCCCGTGCTCGGCGTCCTGCTCGGCCACCGTCCGCAGCGGGGTGAGCGTGATGACGTTGACCGGCATGGTCGCGGCCACCGCGTCGCGCGTCCCGAGGGTCTCCGGGAAGTGGTAGCCGGTGTCCAGGAACACCACGTCCACCCCCGGGAACACCGAGGACGCCAGGTGGGCCACCACCGCGTCCTCCATCGAGGAGGTGACGCAGAACCGCGCGCCGAAGGTGTCCGCGGCCCACCGCAGGACCTCCTGCGCGGTGGCCTCCTCCAGCTCGCGGCCGGCCCGGACGGCTATCGCCTCGTGGTCAGTCGCGGTGCTGCTCATGTGACGTACCCCCGTGGTTGGTCGGTGACAGCAGGCCGAGGAACTTCAGCTGGAAGGCGCGGCGGCACCCGTGGCACTCCCAGGCGCCGTGCCCGGCCTCGGAGGGGCGCAGGTCCTCGTCCCCGCAGTACGGGCAGAAGAAAGGGGCGGCGCGCTCACTCATTGCCCACCTCGCTGCGCTCGGCGTTCGCTTCGCGAACAACGCCCTGCCTTTTGGTTCGCTCTCCCCCAGCCTCCGGCCGGGGGTGCCCCCATCGCTCGCTCACGAGAGCTGCTCCTCGGTCGCCCGGGCCGCCCACTGGGCGAAGCGCTCGCCCTCGGTGCGGTCGGCCTGGTAGCGGGTCAGCACGCGCTCGACGTAGTCGGGCAGGCCCGCGCTGGTGACCTTGAGGCCGCGGACCTTGCGGCCGAAGCCGGCCTCCAGGCCGAGCGCGCCGCCGAGGTGGACCTGGTAGCCCTCGACCTGCTCGCCGTGCTCGTCGGTGACCAGCTGGCCCTTGAGGCCGATGTCGGCGACCTGGATGCGGGCGCAGGCGTTCGGGCAGCCGTTGATGTTGATGGTCAGCGGCTCGGCGAAGTCCGGCAGGCGCTGCTCCAGCTCGTCGATGAGCGTGCGGCCGCGCTCCTTGGTCTCGACGATGGCGAGCTTGCAGTACTCGATGCCGGTGCAGGCCATGGTGCCGCGGCGGAACGGCGAGGGGGTGACCCGCAGGTCGAGCGCCTCCAGGCCGGCCACCACGGAGTCGACGTGCTCCTCGGCGATGTCGAGGACGATCATCTTCTGCTCGGCGGTGGTGCGCACCCGGTCGCTGCCGTGGGCGGCGGCGAGGTCGGCGATCCGGCCGAGCAGCTTGCCGTCGACCCGGCCGACGCGCGGGGCGAAGCCGATGTAGTAGCGGCCGTCCTTCTGCCGGTGGACGCCGACGTGGTCGCGCCAGCGGGCGGCGGGCTCGGCCGGGGCGGGGCCGTCGAGCAGCGGGCGCTCGAGGTACTCCTCCTCCAGGACCCGGCGGAACTTCTCCACGCCCCAGTCGGCGACCAGGAACTTCAGCCGGGCGCGGTTGCGCAGGCGCCGGTAGCCGTAGTCGCGGAAGATGCCGATGACGCCGCCGTAGACGTCCGCGACCTCGTCCAGCGGGACCCACGCGCCCAGCCGCACGCCCAGCTTGGGGTTGGTGGACAGGCCGCCGCCGACCCACAGGTCGAAGCCGGGCCCGTGCTCGGGGTGGACCACGCCGACGAAGGAGACGTCGTTGATCTCGTGCGCGACGTCCAGCAGCGGGGAGCCGGAGACCGCGCTCTTGAACTTGCGCGGCAGGTTGGAGAAGTCCGGGTTGCCGATGAAGCGGCGCTGGATCTCCTCGATGGCGGGCGTGCCGTCGATGATCTCGTCCTCGGCGATGCCGGCCACCGGGGAGCCGAGGATGACGCGCGGGGTGTCGCCGCAGGCCTCGGTGGTGGACAGGCCGACGGCCTCCAGCTTCTGCCAGATCGCCGGGACGTCCTCGATCCGGATCCAGTGGTACTGGATGTTCTGGCGGTCGGTCAGGTCGGCGGTGCCGCGCGCGTACTGCTCGGAGACCTCGGCGACCGCCCGCAGCTGGGGGACGGTCAGCCGGCCGCCGTCGATGCGGACCCGGAGCATGAAGAACTCGGCGTCCAGCTCGTGCGGGTCCAGGATCGCGGTCTTGCCGCCGTCGATGCCCTCCTTGCGCTGGGTGTAGAGCCCCCACCAGCGCATCCGGCCGCGCAGGTCGGCGGGGTCGATGGAGTCGAAGCCCCGGTGCGCGTAGATCGTCTCAATACGTGTCCGCACATTGAGACCGTCGTCGTCCTTCTTGAACTGCTCGTTGGCGTTCAGCGGGGTGTAGTGGCCCATGCCCCACTGGCCCTCGCCGCGGTGGCGGGTCACCTTGCGGGCCGCTGCGGGGCGCCGCTCGGCGGCGCGGTCGGCCGTGGGCTCGACGGTCTCGGGGGAGGTGGCCATGGTGAAGTCCTTCTGGGCGGATGGCGCTGCTGCCGAATGGGTCGCGGGGCGTGTCCGGCCGTGCGGTACCGCTCTGACCTGCGGATTTCAAGGTCTTGAGGGCGGTGGCCGGGACCGGGCGGGCGCCTGCGCATCCGCTGCGGCGGGGATGGCGGGAAGGTCGGCGCCGGGTGCGGTGGTGCGGCGGAGACGGGGGGCTCAGGTCACCGGACAGATGGCGCTGGACACGCGAAGGAGATCGACGTGGAGTCGACCTACTAGGGTGGTTCCGGCGCTAGGCATGGCAAGAGATTCGCACGGCGCGGGACTCGCGGTCCACTAACATCCAGATACTGGACTCTGAGGTTTCGTCATGTGGGACATCCGGATGTTCCCGCCGCTCCCCGCCCGGACGTCCGGCGACGCGTCCGGCGACGCGCCCCCACCCCGCCCGGCCACGCGCCCGTACCCCCGGGGAGATCAACCGCCGGGCCCCGGCCCGATACGGTTGGCCCTGTGCAAGCAGCAGGCGATACGAGCAGAGCGAACGCCGAGCGGCCCTCCCGGCGGCGGGGCAAGGGCTCCCGGCGCGCGGCCAAACAGGCCACCTGGCGCCGCACGGCGTGGGAACTGATCAGGGACACCACCAACACCTGCGTCGAGTACCGGGTCACCGGGCTCGCCGCGGAGGCGGCCTTCTTCACCCTGCTGTCGATCCCGCCGCTGCTGCTCGGGCTGGCCGGCACCCTCGGCTACCTCGACGAGTTCGTCGGCGCGGGCACCATCGCCGGGCTCAAGAAGAGCATCCTCTCGGCCTCCGGGACGGTGCTGTCGGACTCCTCCGTCAACGAGGTCGTGGTCCCGCTGCTGGACGGGGTGTTCGACCGCACCCGGCCCGACCTCGTCTCGATCGGCTTCCTGCTGTCCCTGTGGTCCGGCTCCAGGGCCCTCTACATCTTCATCGACACCATCACCGTCATGTACGGGCTCGACGGCAAGCGGGGCATCGTCAAGACCCGGCTGATGTCGCTCAGCCTCTACTTCGGCGCCCTGGTGATCGGCTCGCTGGTGCTGCCGCTGCTGATGGTCGGTCCGGGACTGCTGGAGAACGCCGTACCGGGGGTGTCCGGGCTGGTCGGCGCGCTCTACTGGCCGGTCGCCATCGTGCTGCTGACCGTCTCGCTGACCACCCTCTACCACCTGGCCGTCCCGGTCTCGACCCCGTGGCGCGAGGACATCCCCGGCGCCCTGGTCGCCCTGGTGGTGCTGGTCTTCTGCAGCGTCGGCCTGCGGGTCTACCTGGTCAGCTCGGTCGAGGGCCCCTCGGTGTACGGCTCGCTGGCGGCGCCGGTGGCCGTCCTGCTGTGGATCTTCGTGGTGGCGCTCGCGGTGCTCATCGGCGCCGCGATGAACGCCGCGATAGACCGCCGCTGGCCCACCCTGGAGACCGCCGACGCGCGCGCCGAGAACGAGCGCGCCCACGAGGAGGCCGCCGCCGCCGTGGTCCGCGAGGTCGCCGCCCGGCGGGCCGCCGAACGGGCCCGGCGCGCCCGCGAACTCGGGCTCGCCGAGGGCGTCGAGGAGGAGTGGGGCGAGGACGAGGGCGAGGACGTGCCCTCCGAGTACCCGGAGCGGTGGGCCGACGTGCTGGCCGCCGACAACGTGCGCGGCCGGCTCACCGCCCGCGGCGGGCCGCACCACCGGCCCGGGCCGCCGCCGCCGGACAGCGACCGGCCGGCCGGGCCGCCGCAGGCGGGCGGGGCGGGGGCGGGGCAGCCGGGGCCGGGCGCTGGGCCTGGGCCTGGACCTGGGCCTGGGCCTGGGCCGGGTTCGGGGCCGGGGGCGCCGTCCGGGCCGGGGCTGGGGCCGGTGCCGCCCGGGCAGCAGGTGCCGGGGTACCCGCCGAGGCCGCCCCGGCCGCCGTGGGAACAGCGGTAGGCGGGGCGGACGGACGGTGACGGCAGGGCCTCTCCCGCGGGTGCGGGGGAGGCCCCGGTGCGTCAGGGCGTGGGGTGCGCCGCGGGTGCGTCGTGGGCCGGTCGGTGGGTCAGGGGGCGGACGGGTGCGGCGGGTGGCCGTACGCGGGGCGCAGCTCGGTCGGGGCGGAGGGGTCGGCGGCGCCGGGGGTGGAGGAGAGCGGTCCCGCCGGGGTCGGGTCCGTCGGGCGCTGGGCTGACGGGTCGTGCGGGGCGTCGGGGTCGGTGGGGCCGTACGGGCCGGGCGTGGACGGCTCGGCCGGGCGGGCCTGGGCCGGGAGCGGCTCGGGGGAGGGCTGGGCCGGGTCCAGGGCGGTGCGCCCGGAGGAGTCGCTCAGCTTGATCAGCAGCGCCACCATCAGCCAGTTCGCCAGCAGCGACGAGCCGCCGGCGGCCAGGAACGGCAACGCCTTGCCGGTCAGCGGGACCAGCCCGCTCACCCCGCCGACCACCACGAACACCTGGAGCGCCAGCGCCGCCGACAGACCGGTGGCCAGCAGCTTGCCGAACGGGTCGGTCAGGCCGATCGCGGTGCGCAGGCCGCGCTGGACCAGCAGCACGTAGACCAGCAGGATCGCCGTCACCCCGGCCAGGCCCAGCTCCTCGCCGATGGTGGTGAAGATGAAGTCGCTGCGCCCGGCGAAGCCGATCAGCCAGGGCCGTCCCGAGCCCAGGCCGGTCCCGGTCATGCCCCCGGTGCCCAGGCTGAACAGCGCCTCGGCGGGCTGCTCGGAGATCGCCATGTCGTGCACCGGCTTGTAGTAGTCGAGCGGGTGCAGCCAGGCCTCGACGCGGCCGTGCACATGGGGCTCCACCGTCCCGACCACCGCCGCGCCGCCGACCGCCATCAGCAGGCCGAGCACCACCCAGCTGGTGCGCTCGGTCGCCACGTACAGCATGACGATGAAGACGCCGAAGAAGATCAGCGAGGTGCCCAGGTCGCGCTCGAAGATCAGCACCAGCAGGCTGACCACCCAGATCGCCAGCACCGGGCCGGCGTGCCGGCCGCGCGGCAGGGTCAGCCCCCAGACCTTCCGCCCAGCCAGCGCCAGCGCGTCCCGGGAGGCCATCAGGTACCCCGCGAAGAAGATCGTGATCGCGACCTTCACGAACTCGTCCGGCTCGAAGGAGAGCCCGAACAGCCGGATCCAGCGCTTGGCGCCGAAGCTGTCGCCCGGGGAGAGCACCGGCGCGGCCAGCAGGATCAGCGCACCCGCCATCAGCAGGTAGACGTAGCGCTGGAAGAAACGGTGGTGCTTGACGAAGACGATCAGCGCGAGCGCCGCCGCCACCGAGATGAACACCCACATCAGCTGGGAGGGCGCCGCCGGGAGCTTCTGGTAGTCGCCCTTGGCGGCGTGCGCGGCCTTGTAGCTGAAGTCCAGCCGGTCCAGCAGCACCAGCCCGAAGCCGGTCAGGAAGACGCCCAGCGGCAGGATCAGCGGATCGGCGTACGGCGCGAACCGGCGCACCGCCAGGTGGGCCGCCCCGGCCAGCGCGCCCAGCGACAGGCCGTGCACCAGCAGCCCGGGCGGCATCCTGCCGGTGAGCGCCAGGTCGGCGTCGATGTGTCCCGCCAGACAGACGGCCACCGCGAGGGCCAGGAGGCCCAGTTCGATGTTGCGGTGGCGCGCCGCCAGCCGGCGGCCGTCGCCGCGTGCAGTGGTTCGCACCCTTGTCATCCCCTTGTCGGCCACGTGGCGGGTCTCGCCGACGGGGCATCCTGCCAGACGTTTGTGTCTTCGCCCGCGGTTGCGGAAAAGAGGGGAAGGAGGGCAGAACTTTGCCTGGGCAAAGCTTTGTTGGGGCTTGGTAAAGCTTTGTTCAGGCCCGGGTATAGAGGCGGGCCCCGGGTGCGGCGGGGGCGCGGCCGAGGGACATCATGGCCGGGCGCCGGGGTGCTCCGGTGTCGGGGTTCCCGATCGGCGGGTTCCCGGCCGATGGGTTCCAGACCGATGGGATTCGCGACAGGCGGGGACCACCGGGACGAGCGAGGTGAGCGGGCGGATGGGCGCGGTGCTGGACGGCGCGATGGGTGCTCCGGCGGGTGGCCTGATGGGCGGCCCGGCGGGCGGTCCGGTGGGCGGCCCCGCCTCGGTGCTCGCCTACAGTGGCCCGCCGCCGTGGCAGTGGTCCGACCTGGCGACCTCCTGGACGGCCGAGCCGCTGGTGCTCGCGCTGTCGGTGCTGCTCGGCGCCTGGTACCTGGCGGCGGTGCGCCGCGTCAACCGGGCCGGCGGGGCCGGGAGCGGGGGTGGGGCTGGTTCCGGGGTCGGGGTCGGGGGCGGGGCCGGGTCCGCCGGCGGGCGCTGGCAGCCCACCCGTACCGTCGCGTTCCTCGGCGGGCTGCTGCTGTGGATCTGGTGCACCTGCTCCGGCCTCGGCGTGTACGACCGGATCCTCTTCACCGACCGGGCCGTGCAGGTCGTGCTGCTGCTGATGGTCGTCCCGCTGCTGCTGGCGCTCGGCGCGCCGGTCTCGCTGCTGGTCGAGGCGGCGCCGGCGGCCCGGCGGGAGCGCGTCCTGCGGGCGCTGCGCAGCCGGCCGTCCAAGGTGCTGATGTTCCCGGCGGTCTCCACCGCGCTGCTGATGGCGCCGCCGTGGCTGCTCTACTTCACGCCCTGGTACGAGTGGTCGGTGTCCAGCGGGCTCGGGAACGTGGTGCTGCACCTGGCGCTGGTGCTGCTCGGCCTCGCGTACTTCTGGCCGCGCCTGCAGCTCGACCCGGTCGGGCACGAGTACCCGCACCTGGTCGGGCTGTTCATCACCTTCGCCGAGGTGATCTTCGACGCGGGGCTCGGGATCGTGCTGATCTACGGCGGGCACCTGGTCGCCGAGCACTACTACCTGGCGCTCGGGCGGCCGTGGGGGCCGAGCCCGGCGCAGGACCAGACCTGGGGCGGCAACGCGTTCTGGGTGCTGGGGGACCTGGTCGGGCTGCCGTTCCTGGCCGCGCTGGTGCGGCGGATGGTGGTGCAGGGGCGGGAGGAGACCGAGGCGGTGGACGCCGAGCTGGACGCCCGCTTCGCGGCGGCGGCCGAGCGGGCGCGGGAGACGGGGCAGCCGGAGGAAGAGGAGACCGGGATGCGGCCGTGGTGGCTGGACGACCCGAACCTCAAGCACCGGTACGGGGGGTAGGGCGCGGCGGGGGCGGGTGTCTGGTGGCGGGGTGGCCGGGCCTGGCGGGGGTGGCCGGGTTTGGCGGGGTGGCCGGGCAGCCGGGTGGCCGGGTCTGGCAGGGGTGGCCGAGCGGCTGTTTGCGGCGGGCCAATTGTGGCCCTTCGAGGCCTTCCCGACGGCCTCTTTCCCGCATTTCCGCAGGTCAAAAATAGGTTGGCCGGGATCCCCCGCTCCGCTAGCGTGTGACACATCCGGTTCGGGGGCCATTGGGCCGCCCGAGGAGTAGAGAGCAGGAGGTGAACCCCGTGGTCGTTGTCGCCCCGATAGCTGCCCAGGGCAGCACTCGCGTTCACCTCCTTTTCCCGGCCGCCGGCTGAGCCCTTCGCGCCAGCCGTAGCCCGCCGGGACATCTCCTCCCGAAGGGCCACTGCGTTGTTCAACGCTGCCTCCGTTCCGTCGTTCTCTTCTTCCTCCTCTTCCTCGACCTCCGCTGACGCCTCCGGGCTGACCGGCTACGGCTGGACGGCCGAGCTCGCGGAGCTGTTCACCCCGTTCGGCGAGGCCGGGCTGCTCCCGGCGCGGATCGTCCGGGTCGACCGCGGCCAGTGCGATGCCGTCATCGCCGACCCGGAGACGGGCGAGCCGCGCACCGTCCGGTTCGACACCCGGCCGGTGGGCGACGCCGACATGATCAACTGCCCCTGCACGGGCGACTGGGCGGCGGTCGACCTGTACGCCCAGCCGATGGCCTCCGTCGCCGCGCTGCTGCCGCGCTCCACCGCGATCATCCGCAAGGTGGCCGGCAAGCGCTCCGACGGCCAGGTGCTGGCCGCCAACGTCGACACCGTGCTGATCGCCTCCTCCCTCGCGACCGATCCCGACCTCGGCCGGATCGAGCGCTTCCTCGCCCTGGCCTGGGAGTCCGGCGCCGATCCGCTGGTCGTCCTCACCAAGGCCGACCTCGTCGACGACGCCGACTTCATCCGGGCCGACGTCGAGGCGGTCGCCCCCGGGGTCACGGTGGTCGTGGTGAGCGCCGAGACCGGCGAGGGCATGGACGTGCTCCGCGCCTGCACCCCCGGCACCACCGCGGTGATCGGCCAGTCCGGTGTCGGCAAGTCCACGCTCACCAACGCCCTGGCCGGCTCCGTGGTGATGACCGTCCAGGAGGCCCGCGAGGTCGACCAGAAGGGCCGCCACACCACGACCACCCGCGAGCTGATCCCGCTGCCCGGCGGGGGCGTGCTGATCGACACCCCCGGGCTGCGCGAAGTCGGCCTCTACGGTGGTGAGGGCGTGGACCTGGCCTTCGCCGACATAGCCGAGCTGGCCGAGGACTGCCGCTTCCACGACTGCGGCCACCACACCGAGCCCGGCTGCGCGGTGCGGGCGGCGCTGGCCGACGGCACCCTGCCGCAGCGCCGGATGGACAGCTACCTCAAGCTCCAGCGTGAGAACGAGTGGATCGCCTCGCGGTCGGACGCCCGGGTGGCCAAGGCGCGGCTGAAGAAGTGGAAGACGATCAACAAGTCGATGCGAGCCGCGGGAGGTCCGGTGAAGCGCTGAACCCCGGCACCGGCTGGCCGTCGCGCCACGGCCGCCGGCCTCCGCCGGGCCCACCCGGTTCAGTGGAGGTCGGCCGCCAGGCGGAAGCTCTGCAGGACCACCGGAGTGCTGTCGTCCACGGTGAAACCCGGGTCGTCGAGGGCGTCGAGCATCTCCGGACTGCGCCAGAACCGCTCGTGCACCGCACGCCACTCGGCCACGCTGGTGCACCCCTCGCCCTCGTCCAGGGCGTGCTGGAGGTCGACCTCCGCGAGCGGGACCACCCGGACGTCCGTGGTCTCGATCACGGCGACCCTGCGGCCGTCCGAGTCGAGGACCGCGGAGAGCTCACCGGGCAGCGGCAGGGGCTCGCCCTCGTGGTCGTAGTCGGCGACCAGGCCGGTGGTGCTGGTCTTGGCGCCGTCGAGGATCGCCGCGACCAGCTGGTCCCGCAGCGGGCCGGGGAACGCGAACTCGGCCGGAGGCAGGGCGACGACGCGCGGGTCGTCCGGACCGGTGTAGGAGTGCTGCTCGCTCATGCCGCGAGGGTAACGGCGGGACGGCTGGCGGGCCCGCGAATTTCGGGCCCGGGGCTCTCGGCGCCCGGTGCCCGGCCGCTGGAGCCCGGGGGCCAGGAGCCTAGGAGCCTAGGAGCCCAGGCTCCCGGTGCCCGGCCGCTGGCGCCCGGAGCCCAGGTGACAGGTGCCCGGTGCCTGGCGCCCGGAGCCCAGGTGTCAGGTGCCAGGTGCCCAGGCCCGGGGCTTGCAGGGGTGCCGTGCCGTGCGGGTGGTCTCGGGCGCGGGCCGGCGAATGGGCAGGCCGGCAGGCCTCCGGGCCAAGGCGCCATGGGCCGATGGGCCATGGGGGGAGGGTGGGGGCGGGGGGAGGGGGAGGGCCCCCGAAGCAGGGATCGGCGACGATCAACGGTGATGTCCGATTTCCGCCAGTCACCCCCCGCCCAGTGCCGCAAACTGGACAACGTGATCGACGACGACATCCGGTACCGAGCCGTGGACAGCCGCGACTCCCGCTTCGACGGGGTCTTCTTCACGGCGGTCACCTCCACCGGCATCTACTGCCGTCCGAGCTGCCCCGCCGTGACCCCCAAGCGGGTCAACTGCGTCTTCTACCCCAGCGCCGCGGCCGCCCAGGGGGCCGGCTTCCGCGCCTGCCGCCGCTGCCGCCCCGACTCCGTGCCGGGCTCGCCCGAGTGGAACCAGCGCGCCGACCTGGTCGGCCGGGCGATGCGCCTGATCGGCGACGGCGTGGTGGACCGCGAGGGCGTCGCCGGCCTGGCCGACCGCCTCGGCTACAGCTCCCGCCAACTGCAGCGCCAGCTGACCGCCGAGCTGGGCGCCGGCCCGATCGCGCTTGCCCGCGCCCGTCGCGCGCAGACCGCCCGCCTGCTCCTCCAGACCACCGAACTGCCCGTCACCGACATCGCGTTCGCGGCCGGCTTCGCCTCCGTCCGCCAGTTCAACGACACCGTGCGCGAGGTCTACGACCGCACTCCCAGCGGCCTGCGCGCCGAGGTCGCCGCCGGTCGCCGCATCGCGACTCCGGCCGGCGGTCTCACCCTGCGCCTGGCCTACCGCGGTGCGCTGGACAGCGAGCACCTGATCGACTTCCTCGCCCTGCGCGCCGTCCCCGGCGTGGAGGAGGTCGTCCCCGGCGCGCGCCCCGGCGTGCGCGTGTACCGTCGCACCCTCGCGCTCCCGTACGGCCACGGCATCGCCGAGGTCGAGGGCCTGGCGCCGGGCGAGCCGCCCACCCGGGGCTGGCTGGACTGCCGCCTGCTGCTCGCCGACCTGCGCGACCTGCCGACCGCCGTCCAGCGCCTGCGCATCCTCTTCGACCTGGACGCCGACCCGCTCGCGGTCGACGAGCAGCTCGGCGCCGACCCGTTGCTCGGCCCGCTGGTCCGCGAGCGCCCCGGGCTGCGCTCGCCCGGTCACGTGGATCCGCACGAGCTCGCCGTCCGCGCCGTTCTCGGCCAGCAGATCACCGTCGTCGCCGCCCGTACCCTGGCGGGACGGCTCGCCGAGAAGTACGGCACCGCGCTGCCCGAGCCCAGTGGTGGCCTGCGCCTGCTCTTCCCGACCGCGGCGGCCCTGGCCGCCGCCGATCCGGAGGACTTCGCGATGCCCGCCGCCCGCCGTCGCGCGCTCATCGGCCTGTGCGGCGCGCTGTCCGAGGGCACGGTCCGGCTCGACAGCGGGGTCGACCGCGAGGAGGCCGCGGCCGGCCTGCTGGACCTGCCCGGCATCGGCCCCTGGACGGTCGGCTACCTGCGGATGCGGGCCCTGGCCGACCCCGATGTCTTCCTCCCGAGCGACGTGGGCGTCAAGCACGGCCTGCTCCGCCTCGGCGCCGCCGGGGATCCGAAGTCCGCCGCCCGCGCCGCCGAGTCCTGGGCCCCGTGGCGCTCCTACGCCGTCCACCGGCTGTGGGCCGGCCCCGCGACCACCGGCCCCGCAGACACCGGGACCGCAGACACCGGCCCCGCAGGCACCGGGACCGACACCGGGACCGACACCGACATGAGCACCAGCATCAGTACCAGCGACACCAGTAGCACCAGCACCGGAACGGAGATCGGACGAGCATGAGCACCACCGTCTACACCACCATGGAGAGCCCCTTCGGCCGGCTGCTGCTCAGCGGGGTGCTGCCGGAGGACGGCGGACCGGCCGCGCTGGCCACCGTCACCGTGCCCGGCCAGAAGTACGCGCTGGCCGAGCCCGCCGACGACTGGGTGCGCGACCCCGAGGCGCTCGCCGAGCCGGTCGCCCAGCTGACCGACTACTTCGCCGGCAAGCGCACCGGCTTCGACCTCCCGCTCGCGCCCGAGGGCACCGAGTTCCGCCGCAGGATCTGGGCCGCGCTGGACGAGATCCCGTACGGCACCACCGTCACCTACGGCGAACTCGCCGAGCTGGCCGGGCAGGAGCCGCGCATGGTCCGCGCGGTCGGCGGCGCGGTGGGCGCCAACCCGCTGCTGATCGTCAGGCCCTGCCACCGGGTGCTCGGCGCCGGTGGCGCGCTCACCGGCTTCGCCGCCGGCGTGGACCGCAAGCGCTGGCTGCTGGATCTGGAGGGCGGCACCCTGTTCTGACCGCCGACGCCCCAGGGCCCCTGCCCCAGTAGACCCCGAGGGCTCAACTCCGAAGGTCCACCCGCCAGTTGTTGCTCCGCATGAACCGCCCGGGCGGGAACTCGAAGTCCGTCTCGCCGAGCAGTGTGAACCCCGCCTTCGCGCAGACCGCGTTGGAGGCGGGGTTGTCCACCGAGGGGAAGGCGTGCAGGTGGGGGTGCGCGGCCTCGCGGCGGGCGGCCGCGACCGCCGCGCGGGTGGCGGCAACCGCGATGCCCCGGCCCTGGAAGCCGGGCAGCACGTTCCACCCCATCTCATGGACGGTCCGACCCTCCCACGTCCGGGTGCCGTAGCCGACCGTCCCGACCGCCTCGCCCTCGGGCAGCAGCGTGATCCGGTGCATGCAGCCGAGTCCGGACGGGACGAAGTCCAGATAGCGCCGGTGCCGTACGAGCAGCCGCTCCTCGCTCTCCGGCCCGCCGACGTGCTTCTTCATCTCCGGTGTGTTGACCCGGCGCAGCAGTGCGAGGTCGTCGTCCGTCCAGGGCTCGATGCGTACGTCCGCGGTGGTCATGCCGGGGACGGTAGCGCCGGACGGGCCCCGGCGACCAGTGATTTCCGGCCGGCCGGCTTCCCGCAGGGCGGTTTCCCGCAGGCCGGTTTCCCGTCGGTGGCTTCCTAGCCGGCGGCGGGCCCCTGCTCGGGCCCGGTGCCCGGCTGGGCGAGGGCGCGGGCGAGCTGTTCCAGCGCGGGCAGCGCGTCGACGACCGCCGTGCGGTCGGCCGGGTCGAGGGTGCCGAGCGCGGCGGCGATCCGGCGTTCGTGGGCGTGCTGCCAGTCGTCCAGCTGTCGGCGCCCGGCCGGGGTGAGGGCGATCCGGGCGGTGCGGCGGTCGCCGGGGTCGGCCTGGCGGTCGACGAAGCCAGCGTCGAGCAGTTTGCCGACCAGTCCGCTGACGGTGTTGGGCGCGAGCCGCTGCCGCGCGGCCAGTTCGCCGACCCGCAGCGGTGCGGCGGCCAGCGTCTGGAGGAGTTCGACCTGCGCCATCGGCAGGGACTCCCACGGGTAGTCGGTGCGGATGCTGCTGCGCAGCGCGCGGCGCAGCCGGGTGACGGTGTCGGTCAGCCGCCGGGCGTGCTCGACCGCCGGGTCGGGACTTCCGGTGGCGGGGTCGGGAACGTGTGGTGACGACGGCATGGCGGACAGCGTATCGCCTGGTACGGGGCGGTTCGGCGGCCGGTTCGGGCCTCGGGGCCGCACGGTGTTGCGGCTCTGTTGCGGGCCTCGCGGCGGGGGTCCCTCCGGCACCGTCCGTACCGTGGGACGCCTCCTGTCGCAGAGCGAGCTGCTCGTAGAAAGAACATATCTGTATCCGATATATTCGTGTCATGAATGCCACTGCCCTTGCCACGAGGCTGCTCACCGAGCGGCCCCGGCCGCGTGGCATAGCCGGCTGGCGCCACGCCCACTGGCTCGCCGTCGGCACGGTCTGTCTCGGAGCCTTCCTCGGCCAGCTCGACGCCAGCGTCATCGCCCTGGTCTTCCCCGCCCTCGGCCGCCACTTCGGCGCGGGCTTCGCCGCCGTCGAGTGGGTCGCCCTGGCCTACCTGCTGGTCCTGGTCGCCCTGCTGGCCCCGATCGGCTGGCTCTCCGACCTGGTCGGCCGCAAGACGATGTACATCGGCGGCTTCGCGGTCTTCGGCCTCTCCTCGCTGGGCGCCGGATTCGCCGGCGGCCTCTGGGTCCTGGTCGGCCTCCGCGCCGTCCAGGCGGTCGGCGCCGCGATGATGCAGGCCAACAGCGTCGCCCTGGTCGCGCGCGGCGTCCCCGGGCACGCGATGCGGCGCGCGCTCGGCATCCAGGCCTCCGCCCAGGGCCTCGGCCTGGCGCTCGGGCCCATCCTCGGCGGGATGCTGGTCGAACACGCCTCGTGGCGCTGGGTTTTCTGGGTCAACGTGCCGATCGCGGTGTTCGGCATCCTGGCCGGCTGGTACCTGCTGCCCCGCACCCGGACGGCTGGCGCCCCGACCGATGCCCCGACCGATGCCCCGGCCGCCGTACCGGGCCCCCGCGAGGGTCGGACCGGCACCCACCGGACAGCCCCCCGCGAGGCCGCCCGCTTCGACCTGCCCGGCCTGCTGCTGCTCACCGGGGCGACCACCACGCTGCTGCTCGCCCTGTCCACCGCCTCCGGACTGCCCCTGCCCGGCTGGGCGGTGGCCGCCCTGCTGCTCGCCTCCGCCGTCCTGGCCCTGGCGCTGGTGCGCCAGGAGCGGCGGGCCGCCCGGCCGATCCTGGCGCCCGGGCTGGTCAACACCCCGGGCGTGCGCTCCGGCCTGGTGGTGGCGCTGATCGGCTACCTGCTGCTGTTCTGCCCGCTGGTGCTGGGCCCGGTGCTGCTCACCGGCGCGGGCGTGTCGACGGCCCACGCGGGCCTGGTGGTCACCCTGCTGCCCGCCGCGTTCGCCTTCGCCGCGACCGTCGGCGGCGGGTGGCTGCCCCGGGGCTGGTCGGACGTGACCAGGTGCCGCTTCGGCGCGCTGCTCACGGCCGTCGGGCTGCTGCTGTTCGCCGTGCTGCCGGCCTCGGACGCGGTGGCGTTCCCGCTGCTGGTCGCCGGTTACGGGCTGGGCCTGCTGCTGCCCGCCAACAACGCCCTGGTGATGCGGGCGATCCCGGCCCAGTGCTCGGCGGTCGGCGGCGGCATGGTGAACATGGCCCGCAGCCTCGGTACGGCGCTCGGCATGGCGTTGTCCGTCCTCGGTGTCCACCTGGCGGGCGCCGCGTCCGGTGGGCGGACGGTGCTGCTCGCCCTCGCCGCCGTCGCGGCCGCCGCCGCACTGCTCACCCGGCCCGTCCGCACCCGAAGGGCCGGACCCTAGGCGTCCGTACGGGCGTTCAGGGTGTCCTGGGCGCGGTTGAGGCCGCGCCGGACCAGGGTCTCCAGGGCGTCCGCGCAGCGGTCCAACTCATCTGGCATGGCGGCCAGTTCCTCCTCCGAGAACTTCTTCAGCACGAAGTCCCCGACGCTCTGGCCCTTCGGGGGGCGGCCGATGCCGAAGCGCAGCCGGACGAAGTCCCGGGTGCCGAGCACCTCGCCCACCGAGCGCACGCCGTTGTGGCCGCCGGGGCCGCCGCCGCGCTTGAGCCGGGCGGAGCCGAAGGGAAAGTCCAGGTCGTCCTGTACGACCACCAGCCGTTCGACCGAGACGCCGTGGCGGCGCAGCAGCGCGGCCACCGGGCGTCCGGACAGGTTGATGGACCACCACAGCGGCTTGGCCAGCAGCACCCGGTGGCCGTCGATGCCGATCTCGGCGGTCAGGCCGGCGAGCCCGCTCCGGCGGAAGCGGGCGCCGTGCTGTTCGGCGAGCCGGTCCACGGCGAGGAAGCCCGCGTTGTGGCGGGTGAGCCGGAACCAGGGGCCGGGGTTGCCGAGTCCGGCGATCAGCCAGGGGGCGTCGGGGGTCATGCGGGGGTGCTCCGAAGGGGGTTCTGAAGGGGGCGGGGAAGAACGGCGGACGGCCGGGGCGCGGCCGGGACGGTACGGGACCGTCCCCGCCGGCGCCCCGGCCGTCCGGGGAACGCGCGGAACGCGCGGAACAGGTGGAACAGCTGGAAGAGACCGGACAGGCCGAGCGGGGCGACCGCTCAGGAGGCGGGCACGCCGGGTTCGGCGCCGCGCTCCTTGAGCATGTCGGTCATCAGCTGGAGCTCGGAGGTCTGGGCGACCACCATCGACTGCGCCAGCCGCTTCTCGGTGTCGTTCCGGGCCTTGTCGACGTAGCCCTGGGCCATCTCGACGCCACCCTTGTGGTGCTCGATCATCAGCTGGAGGTAGAACACCTCGGCGTCCCGCCCGCTGAGCGTGCGCAGCTTCGCGATCTGGGTGTTGGTGGCCATGCCGGGCATCAGCGAACCGTCGTGGGCCTGGTACTCGTGGCCCATCTTCATCCACGCCATCGGCGTGGCGGTCGAGTGCTGGGACAGCCCCCACTGGTCCAGCCAGCCCATCATCATCCCGCGCTGGTTGGCCTGGGTGTTGATGATGTCGAAGGCCAGGGTGCGGGTCGGCTCGTCGGCGGTGCGGTCCCGGACGACGAACGACAGGTCCACCGCCTGCTGGTGGTGGGTCGCCATGTCGCGGGCGAACCCGGCCTCGGGGGAGTCGTCGGCCGGGACGGACAGCGTGGAGGAGCCGGACGCCGAGGTCCCGCTCGCCACCAGGGCCGGCACCCCGAGCGCCAGCGCCACGGCGGCGGCCAGCGCGGCCGGCCACCACAGGCGGCGGCGGCGCGGGGCCGCGCCCTCCTCCGTACCGTCCAGGTCGTCCGGGCGGTCCGCGTCGGCGGTCACATCTGCCCCATGGTGCAGGAGGCGCCCGGCTCCTGGGTCTGCTTGCCCTGGACGTACTTGGTGAAGAACTCCTCCACCCGCGGGTCGCTGGCGCTGTCCACGGTCAGCTGGGTGCTCCAGGCGTTCAGGGTGATGGTGCCCTGCTCGTCCGGGTACGGGCTCATCATCGAGTACGGGGTCTTCTTGACCTTGTCGGAGAGGGTCTTGATGTCGTCCGGGGTGGCCTTGCTGTTGTACGTCACCCAGACCGCGCCGTGCTCCAGCGAGTGGACGGCGCGCTCGTTCTCGAGCGGCTGGTCGTAGACGTGGGCCATGCAGTCCGCCCAGATGGCGTTGTGGTCGCCGCCGACCGGCGGGGTCATCGGGTAGGTGACCTTGTCCTTGACGTGGGTGCGGCTCAGCTCGCCGAAGGTCTTCACGCCCGGGATGTCCGCGTTGGCGGCGGCCTGCTTGTCCTTCTTCTTCTGGTTCTGGTCCATGACGATCCAGGTGCCGGTGGCGATCGCACCGACCACCAGCACACCGGCCACCACCGAGGCGACGATCTTGTTGCGGCGGTCGCGGCGCTGCTCGGCGGCGCGCAGCTCGGCGATCCGGGCACGGCGGTCGAGGCCGTCCTGCTTGCCGCCGGGCTTGTTGGACTGCTTGGAGGAGGAACCCATGGTGGTCGTCCTTGTCCCCGCCGCACCGGTCGGTGGCGGCGGTCAGGTGGAGTGAGAGGAGGGACGGATCCGTCGGCGGCTGCGCCGGCGGTGGGTTCCGCTCAGGACCGGTGGACCTGGAGTTCGTGCAGGTCGGGAACCGGGTGCGCGCCGTCCAGCAGGCCGGCGGGCACCACCCGGGGCTGCGCGTCGGGCGCGGTCGGGGTCAGCGGTGACACGGCGGGCTGCGGCTGCGGCGGCGGGTTCGGCAGCTGGGCGTCCTGCGGGCAGTACGGGTGGCTGGAGCAGCCGTTGTTGCGCGGCGGCTGGCCGTCGGCGGTGCAGAGGATCCAGTGCCCCTGCTCCTCGGCCGTCCGGTGGTGGTCCGAGGGGTTCGCGGACTTGGCGACCTTCGCGGCACGGCCGGTGTAGGAGGCGTGCCCGGTGGCGACCTGGACGCTGACCACGCTGACCACGGTGACGGAGCCGGCCGGGGCCGCGGCCGCCGTCGGATGGCCGGAGCCGTCCACCGCCTTCGCCTGGCCCGCGCACGGCAGCAGCGTCAGCAGCGCGACGAGCAGCAGGACCAACAGCCCACCTGCCGGGCGGCCCGCGGATGCGGCCCTCCCCGGTCGGGGCGAACTGGGGGCCGACGCGGTCATGCGCACATTTAATCAGCCGAACGAGTGATGCGATGCCCCCCACCGGCCCCCATTTTCGGCGGCCCGTACGCCCGGATGACCAGGAAACACCCTGCTCCGGACACATCCGGCAAGCACGGACGGAACGGAAGCGGACGAACGGATGACGCGCCCGGGACCGGGCTCGCGAACCGGCAGGTGAGCGCGGTGGCCGGGACTTTCCGGTGGGTGACCGGTTGTCGCCGAAACCCGGACAGGGTCCTCGCGGGTGGAGAACAATGTCGTCAGCCCGGCCCGCCCGGGGGCGGCGCGACCACGGAACGACCAGGAGCCGCCAGATGAGCAAGCAGGGTGCACCGGCACAGCCGCACCGGCCGGACGACGGCTGGTGGGACGCCGTCTACGACGGTCCGGCGGGCACCCTCCCGGACACCCCGCACGCCGACCCGGGGGACGGCAGCGTGGACGACTGGTTCGACACGGCGGTCGGGCTCATCGGGCAGCAGCGGTCGGCGGAGCCGGAGGTGCGGCCGGAGCCGGAGCCGGAGGTGGCGGCTGCGGCGGCTGTGCCGGAGGTCGGGGCCGGGGCTCCCGCGGAGCCTGACGGGTCGGAGGGCGCGGACAACCGGGACAGCATCGACGACTGGTTCGACACCGCGGTCGGCGTGATCGGCGGGGCGGAGGGGATCGGGCGACAGCGGACCTCCTCCGAGACCCACCACGTCCCGGCCCCCGCCTTCGCCGAGGACGCGCCGGAGCCCGCGCCGGAGCCGGAGGTACAGCCGGAGCCGGTACCCGAGCCCGAGCCGGTACCTGAGCCGGAGACCGTACCGGTCCCGGACCCGGTCTCGCTGGAGAAGCCCACCCCGCCGCCCGCCCCCGAACCGGAGCCCAAGCCGGAGCCGGAGCCGGAGCCCGCTGCCGAGGCGCCGGCCGAGCCGGAGACGGCGGAGGAGCCGGAAGCCCCCGCGCCCGTCCCCGATCCCCGCCTGGCCATCCGCGCACCGCTCGCCGACGGCGGCGCCGCCGTCCCGCACGTCGGCGAGCGCCCGCCGACCTACGGACCCGAGCCGACGGCCGTACCCGAGGCGGACCCGGGCGCACTGCGCGCGCTCGTACCGGACACCGTGCTGGACGGCGCCCAGTACGGGCCGTCCGTGCTGCGCGCCGCCTCCGTCCGGGGTGACTCCGCGCGCTACCGGGGCGAGCCGCGCCGCGACGCCCTGCTGGTCACCCGGTTCGGCGAGGGCCCCGACGGCCTGCTGCTCGCCGTCCTCGGCGGCTTCGACCGTACGGGCGGCCCCGAGGAGGAGGCGCTCACCGCCGAGGCGGTCGCGGCCGCCACCGGGGAGGCGTGCCACCAGCTCGCGGCCGCGATCGGGCGCAGCCGGGCCGGCCTGGCCGCCGACCTGCGCGCCGGCGCCCGCGACCGGCTCCGCTACGGCCTCCAGCGCTTGGCCACCGGTGCCGCCGCCCCGCTGCGCGCCCTGGTGCCCCGGGAGGAGGAGGACGCGCCGTCCCCGGCGCTGCTGCACTGCCTGCTGGTGTCGCTGGACCCGGAGGCCGGCTACCGGGCGGCCTTCGGCGTCGGCCCGGGCGGGCTCTACCTGCTGCGCTCCGGCCACTGGATCGACGCCTACGCGGCCCGCCTGCTGCACCACCCGGACGGCCAGCCGCCGGTCCCCGAGGCCCCGGTGCCCGGTCCGCGCCCGTTCCGCTTCCGGCTCGTCCCCGTGACGCCGGGCGACATCCTCCTGCTCTGCACCCCCGGTCTCGCCCGCCCCATCGCCGACGAGCCGGCCGTCGCCCACTTCCTCTCCACCCACTGGACCCACCCCCACCCCCCGGGCACCGTCGACTTCCTCCGCCAGGTCCAGGTCCGCGCCAAGGGCTACGCCGACGACCGCACCGCCGCCGCCGTCTGGACCGAGTGACCGGGGAGGGCGGCGGCGGGATGCGGAGCGGCGGGGTGCGGTCCCGGGCCGGTCAGGCCGGCAGCCGGCCGTCGAGGAGGAAGGCGGTGAGCGGGTCGCGGATCCGGGGGTCGGTGAAGTCGACGCCGTGCCCGGTGGCGTCCACCGTGACCATCGCCGCCCGGTGGCCGAAGGCCGACCGGGCCTGACGGGCCCCGGAGTACGGCGTCGAGGCGTCGTAGCGGTTCTGGAGCATCAGGATGTTCCGCGGCCCGTCCGGGTTCGGGCGCACCGGCGGTTCCTCGGGGCGGTAGTGCCAGAACGCGCAGGGCCAGACGTTGCCGGACATGCCGGCGGTGAGCGGGTAGCGCTGCCGGTCGGCCGCGGTGCGGGCGGCGTAGACGGCGGGGTCGCGGGGCCAGGCGGAGTCGCCGCAGATCACCGCGGACTGGGCGGCGACGAAGTTGTCCGGGATGACCGACGGGAGGCCGCTGCCGGGGGAGCCTCCCGGCGGCGGGGCGGTGCGGGTGGCGGCCATCCGCAGCACCGTGGCGGCCAGCGGGTAGTAGCGAGGTTTGGTGAGCGAGGCGTAGACGACGGCCCGAAGGGTGTTGCCGGTGAGGGTCCGGCCGTCGGGCAGGCCGAACGGCGCGCGGTCGAGCTCCTCGGCGAGCCGCAGGTAGGCGGCCCGTACGGCTTCGGGGGTGGCGCCCAGGTGGAGGGTGTCGTCGCGGGCGGCGAGGTACCGGGCGAGGGCCGGGAAGGCCTCCTCGGTGCCCTCGCTGAACAGGCCGATCGCCTGCTGCTCCCCGCCGGGGGCGACCGTGCTGTCCAGCACCAGGTGCTCGGCGCGGGTGGGGAAGAGGCTCGCGTAGACCTGGCCGAGGTAGGTGGCGTAGGAGGAGCCCAGGTAGGAGATCCGGTGGACGCCGAGGGCGGCCCGGATCCGGTCGAGGTCCCGGGCGGAGTCGGCGGTGGTGATGTCGGCGAGGTACGGGCCGCTCGCGGCGGCGCAGGCGTCGGCGATCCGCCGGGCCAGGTCGAGGTTGGCGGTGATCGAGCCGTCGGGGGCGGGGAAGGGGTAGTTGAGTTCGGCGGCGCGCTCCTCGGCGGGCAGATCGCAGTGCACGGGGGTGCTGTTCCCGACGCCGCGCTCGTCGAAGCCGATCAGGTCGTAGGAGCGCAGGACGTCGGGCGGCAGGAAGGCGGTGGCCTCCCCGGGGTAGTCGAGGCCGGAGCCGCCCGGTCCGCCGGGGACCACCACGAGGTCGCCGCGGCGGTGGGCCGGGTCGGCGGTGCGGATCCGGGAGACGGTGAGCGTGAGGGTCCCGGCGCCGGGGTGGCGGTAGTCGCGGGGGACGCGCAGCGTCGTGCACCGCTGGCGCGGGTCGCGGGGGAAGGGCGTGCCGTTGGCGTTGGGGGTCGGGGCCGGGCAGGGCCCCCAACGGAGGGCGGTGGGCGCGGCGTCGGCGTCGGCCGTCGGCGGGGCGACGGCCGCGGGCAGGAGCAGGAGGGAGAGCAGCAGGCCACCGGTCGCGGCCGTGCGGCGCAGGATCGCGGTCATGCTCTGACGGTAGGTCGGCTCGGCGGCCCCGGCTTCGGAGCGGGGGTGGAGGTCGGCGGCCGGTTCTCCACCCGCCGTTCTCCACCCGGTGGTTGAGCCGAAGCCGAAGCCGAAGCCGAAGCCGAAGCCGGATCCGGGGCCGGGGCCGGGGCCGGGGTCGGAACCGGAGCCGGTCAGGCCGCGGGGCCGCTCAGGTGCGCAGGAGGATGCCGGTGACGGCGGTGGCCTGGGTGAGGGCGGTGTCGCGGTGGGCGTCGGGGAGGCCGATGGCGACGGGGACGGCGAGGCCGTCGAGCAGGGCGCGGATCTGGGCCGCGCGGTCGGCGGCGGGGCCGGGGGTGAAGCGGCCGGTGGCGGTGCCCTCCTCGACGAGGGCGACCAGGTCGGCCTGCCAGGGGGCCTCGATCTCCTGCTGGCCCTGGCGGATCTCGGCGCTCGCGGGGGAGCGGCCCCACACCTCGACCCAGAGGATCCAGCGCGGGTCGCCCGCGCCCTCCGGCAGGTAGAGGCGCAGGTAGGCGTCGAGGCGCTGCCAGGGGTCGAGGGTGTGGTCGGCGAGGGCCTCGCGGCGGCGGGCGCCGAGCTGGTCCTCGCTCCAGCGGAGGGTCTCCAGCAGCAGCTGGTCCTTGCTGCCGAAGTAGTAGAGCAGGTGTCCGGCGCTCATCTGGAGCTGTTTGCCGAGCCCGGCCATGGTGAGCTTGGCGAGCCCGTGTTCGGCGATCGCGGCCCGGGCGGTGGCGAAGACCTCCTCGCGGGGGCGGGCCGGCCGGCGCGGGCGGGGGTCGGCCATGTGGGGTTCTCCTCGGTGGGCCGGAACGCGGGAAGGCGGCGCGGAACGCGGGAAGGCGGCCCGGGCGGGGGCGTACGGCCCCCACCCGGGCGGGGCGTCAGAGCGCCTTCGGCTGCTGCTGGGTGATGCAGTGGATGCCGCCGCCGTTGGCGAAGATCTCGCGGGCGTCGACGAGTTCGACGGTGCGGCCCGGGTAGGCCTCGGCGAGGATCGCGGCGGCCTCCTGGTCGCGCGGGTCGTCGAAGGCGCACAGGACGACGGCGCCGTTGGCCACGTAGTGGTTGATGTAGGAGTAGTCGACCGGCTCGCCGTCCTCGTCCAGCAGGACGGTGGGGGCGGGCAGTTCGAGGACCTCCAGCGGCCGGCCCTGGGCGTCGGTGGAGGCGCGCAGCACGGCGACCAGTTCGCGGCAGACCTCGTGGTCCGGGTGCGAGGGGTCGGGCTGGACGTGGGCGACCACGACGCCGGGGCGCACGAAGGAGGCGACGATGTCGATGTGCCCGCGGGTGCCGAACTCGTCGTAGTCGCGGGTGAGTCCGCGCGGCAGCCAGATCGCCTTGGTGGTGCCGAGGAAGGCGTGCAGCTCGGCCTCGACCTCCTCCTTGGTCCAGGTCGCGTTGCGGCCCTCGCCGAGCTGGACGGTCTCGGTGACGAGGACCGTGCCCTCGCCGTCGACGTGGATGCCGCCGCCCTCGTTGATCAGCCGGGAGGCGAAGCGCTGGACGTCCGTCAGTTCGCTGATGTGCTCGGCGATGTGTTGGTCCTTGTCCCAGCGGGCCCAGGACTGGGCGCCCCAGCCGTTGAAGATCCAGTCGGTGGCGGCCAGCGAGCCCTTGCCGTCGATCAGGAAGGAGGGGCCGATGTCGCGCATCCACGCGTCGTTCAGCGGGCGCTCGACGATCTCGACCTTCTCGGAGACGTACGTGCGCGCCTGCTCGGTCTCGCCGGTGTTGACGATCAGCGTCACCGGCTCGTACCGGACGATGGTGTCGGCGACGGCGGCCCAGGCCTGGCGGGCGGCGTGCAGCTGCTCGGGGCCGTCGAAGGTGGGGTTGGTGGTGGGGAAGGCCATCCAGGTGCGGTCGTGCGGGTGCCACTCGGCGGGCATCCGGTAGCCGAGGGAGGCGGGCGTGGCGGTGGTCATCGTGAAGTCCTAAGCGGTCAGAGGAAGTAGAGGCGGCTGAGGGAGACGCTGTCGGCGGGTTCGGAGCGCAGCGGCGAGCCGTCCAGGGAGACCAGCCCGGTCTCGGTGACCTCGACGTGGCCGATGCGGGCGTTGCGCACCATGTCGCGCGGTCCGATGCCGCGGGTGTTCCGTACGCCGACCCGGCGGCGGCGGGTGGGCAGCCCGTCGGCGGCCTGGTCGAGGTAGGCGCCGTCGGCGGCGGCCTGGGCGACGAAGGCCACCGAGATGTCGGCGGCGGTCGCGCCGTGGGCGCCGAACTGCGGTCCCAGGACGAGCGGTTCGCAGCGGTCGGTGGAGGCGTTGGGGTCGCCGACCACGCCGTAGGCGGGGAAGCCGGCCTTGAGGACCAGCTGCGGCTTGGCGCCGAAGTGGTCGGGGCGCCACAGCACGATGTCGGCGAGCTTGCCGATCTCGATGGAGCCGACCTCGTGGGAGAGGCCGTGGGCGATGGCCGGGTTGATGGTGAGCTTGGCGATGTAGCGCAGCACGCGCTCGTTGTCGTCGCCGCTCTCCGTCGTCCCGTACGAGCCGGCGCCGTCGAGCGGGCCGCGTTCGGCCTTCATCTTCCCGGCCATGGCGAAGGTGCGGCGCACGGTCTCGCCGGCCCGGCCCATGCCCTGGGCGTCGGAGGAGGTGATGCCGATGACTCCGAGGTCGTGCAGCACGTCCTCGGCGCCCATGGTGCCGGCCCGGATGCGGTCGCGGGCCATCGCGGCGTCGCCGGGCAGGTCGGGCTTGAGGTCGTGGGCGGAGACGATCATGTCGTAGTGCTCGCCGAGCGCGTCCCGCCCGAACGGCAGCGTCGGGTTGGTGGAGGAGCCGATGACGTTCGGCACGCCCGCCATCTTCAGCACGTTGGGGACGTGTCCGCCGCCGCAGCCCTCGATGTGGAAGGCGTGGATGGTCCGGCCGTCGAGGACCTTCAGGGTGTCCTCGACCGAGAGGCACTCGTTCAACCCGTCGGTGTGCAGGGCGACCTGGACGTCGTACTCCTCGGCGACCCGAAGCGCGGTGTCCAGGGCGCGGGTGTGCGCGCCCATGTCCTCGTGCACCTTGAAGCCGGACGCGCCGCCCTCGGCCAGCGCCTCGATCAGCGGGGCCTCGTCGGAGGACGAACCGCGGCCCAGGAAGCCGATGTTGACGGGCCAGGCGTCGAAGGAGTTGAAGGCGTGCCGCAGCGCCCAGGGGGAGTTGACGCCGACGCCCCAGACCGGGCCGAACTCCTGGCCGATGATGGTGGTGACGCCGGAGGCCAGCGAGGCCTCCATGATCCGCGGCGAGAGCAGGTGGACGTGGGTGTCGACGGCGCCGGCGGTGGCGATCAGGCCCTCGCCGGAGACGATCGTGGTGCCGGTGCCGACGACCACGTCGACGCCGTCGAGGGTGTCGGGGTTGCCGGCCCGCCCGATCGAGGCGATCCGGCCGCCGATCAGGCCGATCGAGGTCTTGCGGACGCCCTGGACCGCGTCGATCACCAGCACGTTGCTGATCACCACGTCGCAGGTGTCGCGGACGGCGGCGGGCTTGAGGTGCAGGCCGTCCCGGGCGGTCTTGCCGAAGCCGGCCAGGAACTCGTCGCCGGGCGCCTGGGAGTCGGACTCGACCCGGACGATCAGTCCGCTGTCGCCGAGCCGGACCCGGTCCCCGGCGCGCGGGCCGTGCACGGCGATGTAGTCGTGCGGGGTGATCGCGCTCACGAGGGCACCTCCGCGTCGTCGAAGCCGGTCAGGTAGCCGGTCGCGCGGGCCTTCGCCAGGGCGGCCTCCTTCGCGCCGGGCGCGTCCAGCGGCCCGTCCACGAGCCCCGCGAAGCCGATCGCGACCCGCTCTCCGCCGATCGGCACCAGGCCGACCTCGACGGTGGCGCCCGGGTCGAAGCGCACCGAGGAGCCGGCCGGCACGGCCAGGTGGGTGCCGTAGGCGGCGGCCCGGTCGAAGGCCAGCCGGGGGTTGGCCTCGAAGAAGTGGAAGTGCGAGGTGACCGAGATCGGCACCCCGGAGGTGTTGTGCACGGGGAGCAGCAGCGTCTCCTCGACCGGGTCGTAGCCGGCGCCGTCGCCGATCAGCGCGCCGCCGGGGGCGTCGTCGCCGAGCGAGCCGGCGCCCTTGAACGGGTCGGTGACGACGGCGAGGCGGGTGCCGTCCTCGAAGACCGCCTCGACCTGGACGACGGTGACCACGTCCGGCACGCCGGGCAGCACCTCGTCGGCGGTGAGCACGGAGCGGCCGGCCTCGATGGCCTCGGCGAGGCGGCGGCCGTCGCGGGCGGCCTCGCAGACGGTGTCCGCGATCAGGGCGGTGGCCTCGGGGATGTTGAGGCGCACGCCCCGGGCGCGGCGGGCGCGGGCCAGTTCGGCTGCCGTGAAGATCAGCAGCCGGTCCCGCTCGGTGGGGGTCAGTCGCACGGTTCCTCGCTCGCGGTCGCCGGGGACGGGGGTCTGCTCGGGGCCTCGGGGCTGTCGGGGTCGATGTTAGAACGGCGTTCAAACATCTCGGGGTCATTGAACCCGCAGCGGGCCGCCCTGTCCAGCGTTGCCGTTCCGCGGGCGTTCGGCCCGCCGGGCGGGGGACGGGGGTGAGCGGGCGGGAGTGGGGGCGGGGGCGAAGAGGACCGGGTGGGCCGGTGCCCGGACCCCGGCGCGCGGCGGGAGCGGGGCGGGGGGCGCGTGGTCGGGCGCACGGTCGGTACGGGCGCCGGGTGTGCGCGGGATCGGGTGGGGGCTTCTTCGAAAACAGCCTCTGCGCTTCGCAAACCTGTCCGGCGCGGGCAGTTGGATCACGCGAACCACCCCGTGCCCCTTTCACCCCACGTGATCGGACGCACACTGTTGCAAACGCCGTCAACTGGGCATGAGGATGAGTGGTCAGAACGAGGGGGCCACCCGGCCGGCGGGGGATCCGGAGGCGGGGGCCCGGATTTCAGGGCGGGGGCATGTGTTGATGGACGGTCAGTCGCGATTCCCGCGGCAGCGGACGAGTTCCGGCGACGCCTACCGGTCCGGGCCGGTCCAGGCGCCGGTCGCCGGCACCGGGACGACCCTGCCGGGTGCGCCGGCACCGGGGTGTGCCGTGCACCGGAGACTGCACCTCACGCTCGATCCGGCGGATCTCGTCGGGGTGGGCGCGGTGCGGCGGCGGTTGCGCTCGGCGCTGAGCCACTGGGGGGTGCCGGAGCTGTCCGACACCGCCGAGCTGCTCTCCTCCGAGCTGGTCACCAACGCGCTGCTGCACACGGGCAAGGGCGCGGTGTTCGACGCGGAGCTCGGCTCGGACCACCGGCTGCGCATCGAGGTGCAGGACGGCACCAGCAGACTGCCCGGGCGGCGGCGCGATCCGGAGGGCGAGTACGCGACCTCGGGGCGCGGCCTGCTGCTGGTGGAGGCGCTCGCGGACTCCTGGGGCGTGCAGCTGCGCGGCGACGGCAAGGTCACCTGGTTCGAGCTCGCCATGCCCTGAGTCCCGCCTCCGGGCGGCGTGCTCCGGGCCGTGCGTTCCGGGCCGTGTGTTCCGGGTCGGCGGCAGGACGTACGATTGTTCGCCGTCGATTGATTCGCTGTCGAAGGAAGCCCAGAACAGAAGGCGGAACGGAAGATTTCCGGCCCGTTGGCATTGCCGCTCGGCCGAACATTGGCCAGGATGGTGGGAATGTGTGTCCACGTGCGGGAAGCAGCGGGGAGACCGAACCTCGACTGGCGACCGTCCGTCGCACCGTCCTATCCAGCACGACCCATCACAACGCCACGCGGCCCGTCCGGACGGTCGGCGCGGTCCGCCACGGCAGCGGCAGGAGCAGCATGCCCACTGAGCCCGAGTCGCCGGGGCCGGCGCTTCCTCCCGGCGCGGCGCCCGTCGTCGAGCCGCGGACGGTGGCGCCGCGAGCCGTAGAGCCGAGGACCGTGGAGCCGCGCACCGCCCGGCCGAGAGCCGTCGAGCCGCGTGTCGCCGAGCAGCCGGGCGCCCCGGAGCCGCGCACCTCCGGGCAGCCCGCCGCCGGCCCCACCACCACCGGGACGGGCCGGGCCCGGCCGCCCGCCCAGTCCTCGCGCCGCGGCTCCGCGGTGCGCCCGTCCCCGAGCCTCGCCGCCGCCCGGCTGGCGCCCGTGCTGTCGGGCGGCCTGCCGCCGTCCTCCGCGGACACCATGCCGGACTGGCTGGAGCCCGCGATGGCGGCCAACGGCATCGGCTCCTTCGACTGGGACATCCGCCGCGACGTCCTGGAGGGCGACCAGCGGGCCTGTGCGATCGTCGGACTGGACGCCCTGGGGCAGAGCCGCTTCGACCGCACGGCCGCCTCCTTCCTGGCCATGCTGCACCCCGAGGACGCGCCCGTGGTGCGCCGCCGGGTCGAGCGCGCGGTGTCCGAGCTGGGCCAGTGCGGCGCCTACTACCGGACGGTCGGGGCGAACGGCGGCATGCGCGCGGTGCGCTTCCGCGGCCGGGTGCTCGCCGACGCCTTCGGCCGGGCCTCCCGGATGGTCGGCTTCGTCTGGGACGCCACCGTCGAGCTGCACAAGCGGGACCACGCCGACCGGATGGCCCTGCTGCGCGAGGAGCGCTCCCGGTTCATCAAGGAGGCGGCGCGCGCCCTCTCCGAAGCCGTCACCGTGCGTGACGTGGCCCGGGTGTTCACCGAACTGCCGCTGCCCGGACTGCCGCCGGACGGCCTGGTACTGGCCTCCTTCGAGGCCGGACGGGCGCAGATCCTCGGCGCCTCCGGCTACCGCTCCGACTCGCTGGCGGTCTGGGACCGCACCGTGCTGCCGCCCGGCCACCCGGCCGCCGAGGCGCTGCGCCACCGCGCGCCGGTCTTCGTCTCGACCCGCGAGGACTTCCGCGACGGCTACCCCGAGGTGTGGGAGCAGACCAGCCGCACCGGCCGGGGCTCCTGGGCGTACCTGCCGCTGGTGGCCAGCGGCCGGGCGATCGGCGTCTGCGTGGTCAGCTTCGACGACGAGCGCGAGCTGGACGCCGACGAGCGCACCCTGCTGACCACCCTGGGCGGGCTGGTCGCCCAGTCGCTGGCCCGGGCCCGGCTGCACGACGCCGAGCACGAGCTCGCGGCCGGCCTCCAGCGGGTGATGCTGCCGCGCACCGTCCCGTCCGTCCCGGGCGTGACCACCGCCGTGCGCTACATCGCGGCCGGCTCCGGCCTCCAGATCGGCGGCGACTGGTACGACGTGGTGCCGCTGCCCGGCGGACACGTCGGCCTGGTGATCGGCGACGTCCAGGGCCACGACGTGCACGCCGCCGGGATCATGGGCCAGCTGCGGATCGCGCTGCGCGCCTACGCGGCCGAGGGCCACCCGCCCGCCGCCGTGATGGCCCGCGCCTCCCGCTTCCTCGCCGACCTCGACACCGACCACTTCGCGACCTGCACCTACGCCGAGGTCAACGTGGACTACGGCGTGGTCTACGCCGTCCGGGCCGGTCACCTCGACCCGCTGGTGCGCCGCGCGGACGGCACCGCCGCCGTGGTGCCGGTGGCCGGCGGGCTGCCGCTGGGCATCGACCCGGACCAGGAGTACCGGGTCACCCGGTTCAGCCTGGACCCGGGCGAGACCGTGCTGCTCTGCACCGACGGCCTGGTCGAGGCGCGCGGCATGGACCTGGACGAGGGCATCGCCCGGCTCGCCCGGGCGCTCGCCCGCCCGCTGCCGGACGCCGGGCAGGCCGCCCGCGACCCGCTGGAGGAGCTGGCTGAGCGGATCGCCTCCCAGGCCGCCGACTCCAGCGAGCGCGAGGACGACATAGCGCTGCTGCTCCTGCGCTGGGACGGCCCGGCCGGCGGGCTGGCCGCCCAGCAGCTGCGCCGCCGGATCGGCCAGGCCGACCTGGCGCGGGTCGCCGAGGTCCGGGCCGAGCTGCGCGACGCGCTGCGCCGCTGGGGCGTGGCCGAGTTCATCGACACCGCCGAGCTGCTCTCCTCCGAGCTGGTCACCAACGCCATCCGGCACACCGACCGGGACGCCATGTTCACCGCCCGGCTCTACCGGGAGCCGGAGGCGGACGGTGGCCGGGCCCGGCTGCGGGTCGAGGTGGAGGACGAGTCGGACCTCTGGCCGACCCGCCGGACGCCGGGGGAGCAGGCCTCCTCCGGGCGGGGTCTGATGCTGGTCGAGGCACTCGCGGACTCCTGGGGCGTGGAGCCGCGCGGCTCCGGCAAGCGGATGTGGTTCGAGCTCAGCGGGACGTCGGCGGCCTGAGCGCCGGCCCGGGGCCTGGGCTCCCGGGGCGTCGACGGGGGAGCGGTCAGCCGAACTGCTGCTCCAGGTCCTTCAGTTTGCGTTCCATCTCGTCCAGCCGGGGCAGCGTGACGGTGTCCTCCTCCAGGGTGAGGTCGATGGTGCGCCGCTCCGGACGGGCCGGCAGGCCCGGCTGGACGACCGTGCCCTCGGCCGGTTCCACCTCGCGCGGACCGGCGGGGCGCTCCACCTCGGGACGCTCGGCCCCGACGCGCTCAGCCGGCACCCGCTCCGTCGACACCCGCTCCGTCGAGACGCGTTCCACCCCGGGGCGGTCCGTCGCGGCGGCCGTCGCGGGCTCCGCGCCGGACCCCAGCCGCCGCGCCGTGCCGCCACCGCGCCGCCAGGCGCTGTGGGAGCGGTTGATCGCCCGGATCTCGGCCCGTTCCCGGCGCCCGGCCAGCTTGCGGCGCTGCTTCTCGTCGGCGCGCTCCCGCTTGTCGTCGCGCACCTCCTCGACCGCCTCGTCCAGGCTGCGGACGTTCTCCAGCAGCATCAGCGACCAGGCCGCGTAGGTCTCGCGCGGGGCGCGCAGCCAGCGGACGATGCGGATCTGCGGCAGCGGGCGCGGCACCAGGCCTTGCTCGCGCAGCGCGGCCCGGCGGGTCTGCTTGAGCGCCCGGTCGAACAGGATCGCCGCGGAGAGGGACATGCCGGAGAAGAACTGCGGGGCGCCGGCGTGGGTCAGGCCGCGCGGGGCGTGCACCCAGTTGAACCAGGCCGAGGCGCCGGCGAAGAGCCAGACCAGCAGCCGGGAGCCGAGCGCGGCGTCGCCGTGGCTGGCCTCGCGGACGGCGAGCACCGAGCAGAACATCGCGGCGCCGTCCAGGCCGAACGGGACGAGGTACTCCCAGCCGCCGGACAGGCCCAGGTTCTGCACGCCGAAGCCGACCAGGCCGTGGAAGGAGAGGGCGGCCGCGACGCCCGCGCAGCAGAACAACAGGGTGTAGGAGGCGCCGCCGTACAGGGATTCCTTGCGGCGGCGCCGTTCCTCGGAGCGCTCCCAGGAATCCGTGCCGGCGGTGGAGGAGGCGGACCCCCGGCTGCGGAGCAGGGCCACCAGGAGTGCGCTGACCAGCAGCCCCACGACCACGGTGATCGCCCATCCGAGCGGTATGTCGGACAATTTCATCGCCGAAACCAGCCTCGCTTTCCTGCGTCGCTTTTCTGCGTCGTGACGGCGGGGACCATCATGGCGGACGCGCGGCGAGGAAATGGCCGATTCGCCGTCAATGCGCTGAGGAGAGGGATTTCTGACCCGGTTGCCATCGCATTGTCATGCGAATATGAAGCGGGCTTTTCCCGGAATCGCGGGCTTTTCGGACCTGATATCGGACAGGTTTTCGTCAACGCCGCGTGACGCGCGGACAGCCGCCGCACATGCCCTTCGGATCGGCGGTGTAGACGAGGCAGCAGCTGGCCCGGGAGCGCTCCAGGGCCGGAGCGCCGCCGCCCCCGGGCGCCGGGGGCGTGAATCCGGCGCCCGGGATGAAGGGGGCCGGAGCGGGGCGGTCGCCCGCGCCGGGCGTGCGCGCGGGGTCGGGGGGCCCGCCGGGCGCCAGCAGCGCGGACAGTTCGGCGCGCGCCCGCTCCCGCTCCCCGAGCAGCCCGCCCGCGTAGCAGAGCCCCTCCACCACCGCGTCGGTGGCCATCGCCCACAGCACCCGGGGCCCGCGCCGCGCCTCCGGGCCGAAGGCGGTGAGCACCGGGGCCAGGAAGGCGCCCAGCGCGGACCGCAGGGTGGCGGCCAGCGCCGCCTCGTCCGGCACCGTCCGGGCCCACTCCGGGCCGACGGCCGTCCCGGGCTTCGAACCCGCCCCCGACCCGGCCGCCGGGTCGTCCGGAAGGCAGGCGAACTCCGCCGGGCGGACGGTCAGTTCGACCGCGTCGGGGCGCCGGCGCAGCGCGACGTCCCCGAGGCTGAGCAGCGGGACGCGCCGCTCCAGGAACCACGGCAGCGTGAACAGCAGCGAGACCGGCCAGACGAAGCGGTGCAGCCCGAAGCCGGCCGCGACGTCCGGGCGCAGCGGCTGCCCGTAGCGGGCGAGGCCCTGCCGGGCGTCGTGGGCGATCAGCTCGCGCACCGCCTCGGGGCGGGCGGCGAGGTCGGCGACGGGCAGCCAGCCGCCGCCGCGCCGGGGCGGGGCGCAGCGCACCGTCAGGACGGGGGTGAGCCCGGACAGCCGGTGGTACGAGGGGGCGCCCGGGGCGGTGGGGGCGGGGGTGCGCGCCCCGGTGGCGCGGGGGACGCGCGGCCTGGGGCCGGGCCGGGTGCTGCTCGCGGTCATGGACGGCCCCATCGGGTCGACCGGGGCGCCCATGGTCCGCCCGGCGGTGCCCGGCCGGGTGGTGGCGGCGCCGGACGCGGCCGGACCGGGGCATGGCGGTGCCCGGGGAACGGCAAGGCGACCTGGCCGGGGTACTGCTCCCCCCAGCCAGGTTAGCCTCACCTTAGCTGATCGTCCCCCCGGTCTCGCTGGTGATGCGCCCGTCCGGGGGAGCACCGGTTGTGCGGAGGGCGTTCAGCTGGCGCGCGAGCCAGACCGGCACGCCGCCCAGGGCGTCCACCAGTCGGGTCGCCTCGGCCCGCAGCCGCGCGGCCTCGGGCGGCTCGGACACCTCGGCGAGCGCCGCGAGCGCCGGCGCCACCCCCACCGTGAAGCCGAGTTGCTCGCGCAGCCGCAGGGAGGCGTCGAAGCCCTCCCGGGCGTTCCCGCGCTCCCCGCGCGAGAGCGCCAGCGCGGCCAGGTGCCGCCAGGTGTACGAGCGCAGCAGTTCGTCCCCGCGCTCGCCGGCGCCCTCGTGCGCCCGCCGGTAGGCGATCCAGGCGGCGCTGCGGTCGCGCAGCAGGTTCTCGGCGACCAGTCCGCGCCGGAAGTCCAGCAGCGGGCGGCCCGGGGCGTCCGGCGGCAGCAGGGCCGAGGTGCGGCCGAGCGCCGCCTGTGCCTCGTCCAGCCGGTCGCGCGGGCCGAGGACGCTCGCCACGTACGCGAGGAAGCCGCGGGCGCAGGCGGCGGCCGCGCGCTGCTCGGTGCCGGAGGCCAGGGCCTCCGCCAGGCGCAGCGCCTGTTCCGCCTGGGTCCAGTTCGCGGCGGTGAACAGGCACTGCTCGATGAGGAGTTCGGCCCGCCCCAGGGCCGCGTCCGGGTCGTGCTCGGCGGTCGGTCGCAGTAGTTCGGCGGCCTCCTGCCAGCACCCCCGGGACCTCAGCCGCCACACGGTGTCACCCGGCTCCTCCGCTGCCGCCCGCCCCCGCCCCTCCGGGTTGCTCGGGTCCCATCCGTGCTCCGACAACGCCACCTCCTTGTGTGCGCCATCCGGCATGGGCACGGACCTGCCCCTGAGGCCCTGTCGCCACGACCCGCACGCATGGCGACGACAGGGCGAAAGGCCCGCGCTGTGGCGGCAATTCAACACGGGGGTGAGCTTGTGCACCAGATCACGAGCGAAGGTTGTTGCTTTTGGAAGAGAAATGATCTAGGGGTGCGCGAGGGAAAGGGGCCGGAGGGGGCCGGTGGGGCGGCCCGGCGGGGCCGCCCGGTGGGTCAGGAGGTCCAGCCGGTCTCCATCAGGGCCTCGGCGGCGCCGTTCGCGGGCTGCGGCACGCCCGCCAGGTCCAGGCTGAACAGGGCCACCAGCAGCTGTTCGCCGCGCACGGTGGCCTGGTGCGAATAGCCCGCGAGGGTGAACATCGCGGCGGCCATCTCCTCGGCGTGCAGGGTCTGGAGCCAGAGGCACTCGACCGACTTCACGTCGGCGGGCTCGGTCCAGGTGTCCACCTGGGCGACCATCCGGCCGCCCAGCAGGGTGACCCCGTCGCGCTCCTGGGACTCGGTGAGCTCCAGGTCGTCGAAGCCGAGCCACTCCAGGTAGCGGGCGGCGGTGAACACCGCGTCCTGCGAGGTGCGCACCGGGTGCGGGCGGAACGGCGCGCGGTGGCGGAACGGGCGGGAGCGGCCGGTCGGGGACGGTGCGGGCGGGGCCGGGGCGGGGGCGTTCGCCGGGTGGGCCGGGAGCGGGCGGGCGGCCTGCGGGCCGGGGGCGGCGAGCGGGGCGGCGGTGCCGGTGCCCAGGCGGGTGGCGCGGTCCACCGGCAGCCGGACGGTGGCGCCGCAGTTGCAGGTGAACTCGGGCTGCGGCCACTGGTCGGAGCGGCCGCAGTGCGGGCAGCGCATGCTCAGCCAGGAGTCCTCCCAGGACCGGAAGCGCACCTGCACCGGCACTCCGCCGCGCAGCAGCGGCACCTTGAGCGAGGCCCCGCACGGACAGGGGAGGGAGGGCGGTTCGTAGAGGTGCTCGCGGCGGCAGGCGGGGCAGCGGATCGCCCGGGCGCCACCGCCGGGCCCCGTCCGAGCGGGGTCGTGTCCGGTGAAGTCGTCGGGCAGTCCGGCCATCGCGGGCTCCGTCCGTCGGTGTCGGGTGGGTGGGACGTCTCCCATGCTCCCCGAAATGTCCGGCGCAGGACGCGGAATGGGGCAATCCTCAGGGACGGATCAGGGGATCCTGCCTGCTCGGGTAGGGAAGGAATCCTTCCGGAGGGGGATGCCCGGCGCGGCGGACCGGGACGTTCAGCCGGCGGACCAGCGGGCCAGGTCGGCGGGGGTGTCGAGGTCGTCCGGGGCGGCGACGTCGGCGCACTCGACCAGGACGAGCTCCGCCGCGTGCGCCGCCAGCAGGGCGCGGGCCCCGGCGTCGCCGAGGGCGCCCGCCGCCGCCTCGGCGAAGTGCCGGGCGCCGATCAGCACCGGGTGTCCGCGCCGCCCCTGGTAGGCCGCCGCGGCCAGTTCGGCGCCCGCCCGGTGGGCGGCCAGCAGCCGGGCCACCGCGGCCGGGGTGACGCCGGGGGTGTCCACCAGCATCACCAGTGCCGCCGAGGCGTGCGGCGGCAGCGCGGCCAGGCCGGCCCGCAGCGAGGAGCCCATGCCCTGCGCCCAGTCCGGGTTGCCGACCAGTCGGCAGCCCGGCAGGTGCGCGGTGGCCCGGACCCGTTCGCCCGCCGCGCCCAGCACGACCGTGACCTCCGTGCAGCCGCCGGCCCGGACCACCGCCACCGCGTGCTCCACCAGCGGCCGGCCCCGGTACCGGAGCAGCGCCTTGGGCCGCCCGCCGAGGCGCCGCCCGCCGCCGGCGGCGAGGACCAGGGCGGCGACCGGGCCCGGTCCGGCGGGTGTCGGCGCTGTCTGCATGGGGCCAGCCTGCCCGGTCGGGGCCGGGGCGCGCATTGTGGGAAGCCACAAGCGGAGGCGGTGCGCGGCGGCCGCGCACCGGCGGTTCGGCCGCTGGCCGGGGCGGGCCCGGCCCGCCTGTACTGGGCCGATGAACACCGCCCCGTACAACACCGCCCCGCACAGCCCCGCCCCGCGCACCGCGCCTCCGTACGACACGCGACCGCACGACACCGAGGCCCGCGACCCCGCCCCGCCCCCGCTGGTGGACCGCTTCGGCCGGGTCCACACCGATCTGCGGGTCTCGCTGACCGACCGCTGCAACCTGCGCTGCACCTACTGCATGCCGGCGGAGGGGCTGCCCTGGCTGGGGCGCGCCGGGCTGCTGGGGGACGACGAGGTGGTCCGGCTGGTGCGGATCGCGGTGGAGCGGCTGGGGGTGCGGTCGGTCCGGCTGACGGGCGGGGAGCCGTTGCTGCGGCGGGGGTTGGCGGGGCTGGTCGGGCGGATCGCCCCGCTGGGGGCCGAGTTGTCGTTGACCACGAACGGGATCGGGCTGGCGCGCGCGGCGGCCGGGCTGGCGGCGGCGGGGCTGGGGCGGGTGAACGTCAGCCTGGACACGCTGCGTCCGGAGCGCTTCGCCGCGATCACCCGGCGGGACCGCATCGGTGACGTGCTCGCGGGGCTGGCGGCGGCGAGGGCGGTCGGGCTGGGGCCGGTGAAGGTGAACGCGGTGCCGGTGCGCGGGGTCAACGACGACGAGATCGTGGAGCTGGTGGAGTTCGCCGTCGGGCACGGGTACCGGATGCGGTTCATCGAGTCCATGCCGCTGGACGCGCAAGGGGCGTGGGACCGTTCGGCGATGGTGACGGCGGCGGAGGTCCTGGCGGCGCTGGGGGAGCGGTTCGACCTCGTCCCCGTCGGCCGGTCCGGCAACGCCCCGGCGGAGGAGTGGCGGATCGCCGGTACGGACGCGGTCGTCGGCGTGATCGCCTCCGTCACCCGGCCGTTCTGCGGCGGCTGCGACCGGGTGCGGCTGACGGCGGACGGGCAGCTGCGCGCCTGTCTGTTCGCGACGGAGGAGTCGGACCTGCGGGCGCTGCTGCGCGGCGGGGCGGACGACGCGGCGATCGAGGCGGCCTGGCGGGCCGCGGTGGCGGGCAAGGGGCCCGGACACGCCGTCGGCAGCGCGGAGTTCGTCCGGCCCGACCGCCCGATGTCCGCCATCGGCGGCTGACGGCGCGGCCGGGGCTGGGGCCCGGACCAGGGGGTGAGCGGGTGTGAGCTTCGACATGCTCGGCGGGATCGCGTGGCGTCGGCTTGACCTGCCCCCGGGCGGCTGGTCTGCTGGCTTGCCGTCAACCCGCCCCTGACCTCCGGAGTTCCCCGTGCCCGCCCGCCGCTCCACCCTGTCCGCCGCCACCGTGTTCCTGATATGCGCGCTCGCGCTGGTCGGCTGGCTGATCGGCGGCCGCGACCACAAGTCGACCGGCCCCAAGGCCAACGGCGGCACCGCCGCCGCCGGGGCCACCGGCACCAGCCCGCTGCAGAACCCGGACGGCACCAAGCCCGGCCTGGCGCCGCTGGCCACCCCCGAGGAGCAGAAGGCCGGCCGGGACGTCATCGCCAAGGTCACCACCGCCGCCGTCGGCACCAAGGACGGCTACGACCGCAACGAGTTCGGCCCCGCCTGGACGGACAACGTCGAGGGCGTCCCGTTCGGCGGCAACAAGTGCGACACCCGCAACGACCTGCTGGCCCGCGACGGCACCGCCGTCGAGCACAAGGACGGCTCGGACTGCACGGTCACCGCGATGACCATCTGGGACCCGTACACCGGCAAGAGCGTCCAGTGGACCAAGCAGCAGGCCTCCAAGATCCAGATCGACCACGTGATGCCGCTCTCCTACGACTGGCAGATGGGCGCCAGCAAGTGGGACAAGGCCAAGCGCGTCCAGATCGCCAACGACCCGCTGAACCTGATCCCCGCCGACGGCTCGCAGAACGCCTCCAAGGGCGACTCCGGCCCGGCCTCCTGGCTGCCCGCCAACACCGAGATCCGCTGCTCCTACGCGGTGCGCTTCGCCCAGGTCTCGCTGAAGTACCAGCTGCCCGTCACCGAGGCCGACAAGAAGACCATGCTCCAGCTGTGCGGCGGCTGACGAAACGTCAATCCCCGCCGTCGAAGGGCGGGCGCGGTGTGCCCCCGGTGACGGCCGGGCGCGGGCCGGGTGGTATTCGTGGGCGGTGGCCCCGATGATCTCCCCGCTCCCCCGGTCGGCCGGGCGCGCCGTGCCCGCCCTCGCCGCCGCCCTCGCCCTCGCCCTGTCGAGCGGCTGCACGGGCGCCGCCCGCCCGGCCGTCCGCCCGCCGCTGGACGAACGGGTCGCCGCCACCGCGGCCCCCGCCCTGCGCGCGCTCTACGACCAGCGGATCGACTGGCGGAACTGCCCCGGCGAGGACGACGGCGACCAGGACGCGGCCGCCGTGCGGTGCGCCACCCTCAAGGTCCCGCTGGACTACGCCGACCCGGGCGGCCGCACCGTCGACGTCGCCCTCGCCAAGGTGCCCGCCGCCGACCCGAAGCGGCGGCTCGGCGCCCTGCTGCTCAACCCCGGCGGCCCCGGCAACTCCGGTGTCGACATGGTCCGTTGGGGCTGGCAGAGCTACCAGGGGCCGCTGCACGACCGGTACGACCTGGTCGGCTTCGACCCGCGCGGCGCCGGCGACACCACCCCCGTCCACTGCCTGGACGACCGCACCCGCGACCAGTGGAACGCCACCGACGACCCGGCCTACGACCACGCCCGGATCCTCGCCGAGGCCTGCCGCGCCCGGTACGCCGACCTGCTCCCGCACCTCGGCACCCGCGACACCGCCCGCGACCTCGACGTGCTGCGCGGCGCCCTCGGCGAACGCCGGCTGGACTTCCTCGGCTTCTCCTACGGCACCCACCTCGGCGCCCGCTACGCCGAGGAGTTCCCCGAGCGCACCGGCCGGCTCGTCCTCGACGGCGCCGTCGACCACAGCGCCCCCGCGGCGCGGCTCGGCATCGAAGCCGCCGTCGCCGCCGAGACCGGGCTCCGGGCCTTCGCCGCCGCCTGCGCCACCGAGGACGGGCCGGCCTGCCCGCTCGGCGCCGACCCGGCCGCCGCCCCGCAGCGCCTCGCCCGCTTCCTCGACGGCCTGCGCGACCACCCGCTGCGCGCCGCCGACGGCCGGACCCTCACCGCCGCGCTCGGCTGGGTCGCCGCCCTGGACGTGCTCTCCGACGGCCGCCGCTCCTGGCCCCGGCTGCGCGAGGCCCTCGAACCGGCCGTCACCCGGGGCGACGCCGACGGCCTGCTCGCCCTCGCCGACGGCGCCGACGGCCGGGGCGAGGACGGCCGCTACCGGACCCCGGCCGACGCCTTCGCCGCCATCTCCTGCGCGGACGGCCCGCCGCCGCCCACCGAGGCGGAACTGCGCCCGGCCCTCGCCGAACTCGCCGCCCGCGCCCCGCTGACCAGCGGGCACGACCCGGTCGGCACCCTGCTCGAAGCGGACTGCCGCCCCTGGCCGTACCGTCCGGCCGAGCCGCCGCGACCGGTCCGGGCGCCGGGCAGCGCCCCGCTCCTGGTGATCGGCTCCACCGCCGACCCGGTCACCCCGTACGCCTGGGCCGAGCGGCTCTCCGCCGGGCTGGAGCACGGCGTGCTGCTCACCAGGGAGGGCGACGGGCACACCGCGTACGACAAGAGCGGCTGCGTCCGGGCGGCCGTGACGGCGTTCCTGGTGGACGGGCGGCTGCCGGCGGCGGGCACCCATTGCGGGTCGGACTGAGGGCGCCAGGGTCCGGATGAGCTCGGCGGGGGTCGGCCGGGGACAGCGCGGAGGGGGCGTGCCACTTTCGCGCGGCACGCCCCCTCCGGGGTCGCGGCCCCCCCGGTCAGGAGGTGGGGGCCGTCAGGTCGTAGAAGGTGGTCGAGCCGATGGTCTTCGCGGTGAAGTGGGCGGTCACCCAGGACTCGATCTGGGCGGACTCGCTCTGCTGCCCGCCCTCGCCGCCCGCGCCGCCGCCGAAGCCGCGGCGGGAGCCGCCCGCACCGATGAACCAGTGCACCTTGCCCTCCTGGACGTACTTCTGGAAGCCGGCCAGGGTCAGCGAGGGGTCGGTGCCGTTGAAGCCGCCGAGGGCCATCACCGGTTCGCCGGTGGCGAGTTGGTAGCCGGCCGCGGTCTGCGAGCCGATCGCGGCGGCCGCCCAGGTGTAGTGGTCGGCGTTCTCCTTGAGCATGGCGGCGACCTCGTCGGTCACCTTGGGGCCGTCGAGCAGGCCGCCCATGCCGCCGGGGGGCGGGCCGCCGGCCGTGCCGCCGGTGCTGTTCGTGCCGTCGGTGCCGGTGCCCTCGGGGTCCTGGGTGCCGGGGAGGCCGGTGCCGCCGCCGGTGCCGCGCTCGTGGCGGCCGTTGGCGCGGTCGCCGCCGTTGCCGGTGCCGCCGCCCGGGAAGCCCTGCCCGGGCGCGAAGCCCTGACCGCCCGCGAAGCCCCCCTGGCCACCCGGAGCACCCGGGCCGCCCTGGCCGAACCAGTGCCCGTTGCCGTTGCCGGTGCCGCCCGGGAAGCCCTTGCCGCCCCGGTGCCCCATGCCGCCCGGCCCGGACCCGCCCTTCACGCCCGGCCCGGCGGTCACGATCGAGCCGGTGTGCGGGGAGTCCACGGTGTCCACCGCGTACGCGGCCGGACCGCCGAGCGCCGCCGCCAGGCCCACCAGGCCCGCCACCGAGGCGATCCGCGCGCCGGTCCGGCCGGAGACCCGCCCGACGAACGGCCCGGCCGCCAGCGCGGCCGCCGCGAGCAGTCCGCCCACCAGCACCGCCCAGCGAAGCCACGGCAGGAAGCCGGAGCTGCGGCCGAGCAGCACGAACGCCCAGACCGCCGTCACCGCGAGCGTCCCGGCCAGCACCAGCGCCCAGGGCACCCGGTGCCGGGCCCGCCACAGCCCGTCCACTCCCATGCCGACCAGCGCCGCGACGGCCGGGGCCAGCGCCACCGTGTAGTACTGGTGGAAGATCCCGGACATGAAGCTGAAGACCAGCGCGGTGGAGAGCAGCCAGCCGCCCCAGACCAGGAAGGCCGCGCGGGCGGTGTCGGCGCGGCCGTAGCGGCGGGTCGCCCAGAGACCGGCCAGCAGCAGGATCAGCGCGGCCGGCAGCAGCCAGGCGATCTGCCCGCCGATGTCGGTGCCGAACATCCGGGTCAGGCCGGTCTGCCCCCAGCCGCGGCCGCCGGGCGCCGCGCCGCCCGGCAGGTCGACCCCGGCCGGCATCCGGGCGCCGCCGCCCACGCTGCCGCGCTCGTTGCCGTCGACCCGGCCGAGGCCGTTGTAGCCGAAGGTGAGCGAGAGGAAGCTGTTGTCCTGCGAGCCGCCGATGTACGGGCGGGCCGAGGCGGGCATCAGCTCGACGACCGCCACCCACCAGCCGCCCGAGACCAGCAGTGCCACGCCCGCGAGCAGGGTCTGCCGCACCCGCCGCCAGAGGCCGGTGGGCGCCACCACCAGGTAGATCACCGCGAAGGCGGGCAGCACCAGGAAGGCCGCCAGGGTCTTGGTGAGGAAGGCGAGGCCGAACATCACCCCGGTGAACACCAGCCACCGGGTGCCCGCCGCCTCGACGGCCCGGACCATCCCGTACGCGGCCAGCGTCAGCAGCAGCACCAGCAGCGCGTCCGGGTTGTTGAAGCGGAACATCAGCGCCGCGACCGGGGTGAGCGCCAGCGCGGCGCCCGCCAGCAGGCCGCCGAGCGGGGAGAAGCGCCGGCGCACCGTCGCGTACAGCACGCCGACGGTGGCCGCGCCCATCAGCGCCTGCGGGGCCAGCACCGACCAGGAGGAGAGGCCGAAGATCCGCGCCGAGAGCGCCATCGGCCACAGCGAGGCCGGGGGCTTGTCGACGGTGATGAAGTTCGCCGCGTCCGAGGAGCCGAAGAAGAAGGCCTTCCAGCTCTGCGAGCCGGCCTGCACGGCGGCCGAGTAGAAGGAGTTGGCCCAGCCGGAGGCGCTCAGGCCCCACAGGTAGAGGACGGCGGTCGCGGCCAGCAGCGCCAGCAGGGCCGGGCGCACCCAGCGAGGGTCGTCAGCGCGCCCGCGCCAGGCGCGGGCGGGGAGGGTGCGCAGCCGGTCGGGCCAGCTGGCGAACCCCTTGGGGCCGGCGGGCGGCAGGGGCTGTTCGGGGAAGAGCGGCGCCGGGTCCGGCCGGACCGGGTCCGGCCGCGGCACCTCCGGCGGCGGGTAGTGCGCGGCCTCGGGCCACGGTTCGCCGGCCGGAGGGGAGTAGCTGCTCGTGGTCATGCGCCATACCGTCGGTGGCGTGCCTGAGAGAACCGTGAGACGGGAGTGTGAGGCGCGTGTGATCTGGAACGTCAGGCGGATGGCGGTACGGCGAGGTGCTTGCCCAGCCACTCCAGGGCCGGGGGGATCTCCCTGGTCCAGGTGTGGAAGTTGTGGCCGGCGGTGTCCAGGGTGATGGAGGACATCGTGGTGGGGGCCTTGAAGGCCGCGATCATGGCCTTGGTCTCGTCGTAGTTGTTCTCGTCGTACGCGGTGGTCAGCAGCAGGTTGACCGGGGCGGGCGGCTGGTTCTTCAGCCGCCACAGCAGGTCGTTCTCCTGCTTCAGCCGGTCGTTGCCGCCGAACAGGTCGCCGGTGGTCGCGTCGTGGGCCGCGTCGTAGTAGCCGGAGAGCGCGACCGCCGAGCGGTAGGCGTCGGGCTTGCGCAGCGCGAACTTGAGCGCGCAGTAGCCGCCGGTGGAGTTGCCGATCACCGCCCGGCTGGCCGGGTCGGTGCCGATCCGGTAGGTGGTGGCGAGGGCCTTGGGCAGGTCGCTGGTGAAGAAGGTCTCCACCTGGGGGCCGTTCGGCACGTCCACGCACTCGGTGTCCCGGTCGCCGACCAGGGTGGGCCGGGTCATCACCAGGACGGTCGGCGGCAGCTTCTTCTGCTCGATCGCGTTCAGCGTGGATGCCGGGTACTGCATCAGCGAGATCAGCTTCTCCGGGGTGCCCGGGTAGCCGGTGAGCACCAGGGCCATCGGGAAGCGCTGCTTGGCGTAGTCCGGCTGGAAGTACTGCGGCGGCAGGTAGACGTACGCCTCGGTGGTCAGGCCGCTGCCGGCTCCTTTGACGTCGACCTTCTGGATCAGGCCGGAGCGCTCCGGGTCCGAGCCCTGCGCGGAGTAGAACTTCTGCTCGCCGGTGACGGCCACCCCGGAGGCGTTGGGCTGGTGGTCGACCACCGTGCCGAGCCCGCCGCTGGTGCCGAGCAGGTCCGTCCAGGAGCTGTAGAAGCCGAAGTAGCTGTTGGCGATCAGGCCCATCGCGGCCAGCACCGACACCTGGGTGGCCAGGAACGCCCCGAGCCGGCCCAGCCACGCCTTCCAGCCCTTCCCGCCGAACCGCGGCCAGAGCCACATGGTGGCGGCGAAGACGGCGATCGCGAGGAGCGAGGCGATGATCTGGAGGGGGAGTCCGGTGAGACTGAGCACGGGCCCGATCGTAGTTGACCTCCGGAGACGGCCTCGGAGGGCCCCTCGGAGGTGACCGCCGGGTAATGGGTTGACGGGGTCGTTCGTGCTCGGGACCATGTGTGACCGCACGGCTGCGCGGTGTGCGCGCGGTCCGGCTACCCGGGGGTGGGGCATGAGGTTCACGGGGTCCGAGGGGTTCGTGGGGAAGGCCGGTCTGGCCGTCGGCACGGCGCTGGTGCTGGCTGCCTGCTCCGGCGGCGGGGGCGGTGGTTCGGCGGGCGGCTCGTCCGCGCCCGGGGCGGCGGGGACGGGGGTCTCGGCGAAGCCGACCGCGACGCCGACGCCGACCCCGACCCGGGCGCCGTACGGCCCGGTGCTCAGCGCGAGCGTCGACCCGGTCACCGTCGCGCTCGCCCAGGTGGCCGGCGCCAAGGACCTGGGCGACCTCGACACCGTGCTCGGCGGCATCGTCACCAGCGCGCAGGGCGCCGCCAAGTCCCTGAGCGTGGCGGACGAGCCGCCCGGGGTGACGGCGGCGCGGAAGGAACTGGTGGCGGCGCTGACCTCGCTCGCCACCGACGCCGGCAAGGTCCGCAGCGACATCAAGTTCCACGACGTCTGCGCGTTGAGCTCGGCCGAGGCCGAACTGGGCGCCTCCCAGGGGCTGGCGGCGGTGTCGGCGGCCCTCGTCACGATGACCGCGGCCGGCTACCAGACCACCTTCGCCGTCCCGTCGCTGCCCCAGCAGCAGTCCCGCGCGCTGGACAACGGCACCATGGTCCGCAAGGGGAAGCTGCGCGGCGAGGGCGTGTTCAAGGTCGAGAACGGCGGCAAGGTGGACGCCGTGGTGTCGCTCGCGCTGAACGGCAAGGCCGTGCACTCGGTGTTCGTCGGCAAGGGGCAGCACGCCAGTGTCGACGGCGTGGAGGACGGGACGTACGAGGTCTATGTCTCCGGCGGTGCGGACTGGGACTCCGATGCCAAGGGCTTCACCCAGAACTGCCAGTTCACCAAGTTCGAGGACACCTTCCCGTTCGAGACCGGCCGGACCGCGACCTCCTGGGAGATCACCCTCCAGCCGGTGGCCGACGGCAACGCCAAGACCAACGACGTGGACCCGAACGCCTTCCCGCAGCCGTAGCCGTAGCCGTAGCCGTAGCCGCGACCGCGACCGCGACCGCGACCGCAGCCGCAGCCGTATCCACTGCCCCGGCCCGTAACGGGCATACCGGGACGGGTCGTTGCCGTCGGATGGCACGGCTCGTGCCGGGCAGTGGCGAGTTCGGTCACACTCCTTGACCTCTTGAAGTGGCCATGGCACTTTCATGCGGCGCGGGCGTCGGCGACCAGTCGTACACCCCGCGATCCCCCACAAGGAGAGCCATGTTCAAGAGACTTGTCGCGGTGGCCGGTACGAGTGCCGTCGTCGCGGGCGGGCTGGCCTTCGCCGCCGCCCCCGCGCACGCCGTCCAGGCGGCCGACCTGACGTCCACCATCGCCCTGAGCAACTGCTCGGCCTCGCTGGTCCGTTACCCCACCTCGGCGGCCGGCGACCGGGCGCTGATGCTCACCAACGGACACTGCCTGCCGACCATGCCCTCGGCCGGCCAGGTCATCCAGAACACCACCGCCAGCCGCAGCGGCACCCTGCTGGACGGCGCGGGCAACAGCCTGGGCACCGTCCAGGCCGACAAGCTGCTCTACGCGACCATGACCGGCACCGACGTCGCCCTCTACCAACTCACCGACACCTACGGGTCGATCAGCTCCAAGTACGGCGCCACCGCGCTGACGATCAGCGACGCCCACCCGACCGACGGCGCGTCGATGTACATACCCTCGTCGTACTGGAAGCAGGTCTGGAACTGCTCCGTCAACGGCTTCGTGCCGACCCTGCGCGAGGACGCCTGGACCTGGCACGACTCGCTGCGCTACAGCTCCGGCTGCAACACCACGCACGGCACCTCCGGCTCGCCGATCGTCGACTCCGCCAGCGGCCGGATCGTCGGCATCAACAACACCGGCAACGACGATGGCGGCATGTGCACCCTCAACAACCCGTGCGAGGTGGCCGCCGACGGCACCACCAAGGCCTACAAGGGCCAGAGCTACGGTGAGGAGACGTACTGGTTCACCACCTGCCTGAACTCCTCGACCCGGGCCATCGACCTCAACGTGGCCGGCTGCCTGCTCACCAAGCCGGCCGGCAGCGCCGTCTCGGTGACCAACCCGGGCAACCAGTCCACCGCCGTCGGCGGCGCGGTCAACCTCCAGATCAACGCCTCCGGTGGCACCGCCCCGCTGTCCTACGCCGCGAGCGGCCTGCCCGCCGGGCTGTCGATCAACGCCTCCACCGGCGCGATCACGGGCACCGTCTCCACGGCGGGCAGCTCCACCGTCACCGTCACCGTGACGGACGCCGCCGGCAAGTCGGCCTCCACCAGCTTCACCTGGGCCGTCTCCACCGGTGGTGGCGGCTGCACCCCGGCCCAGCTGCTGGGCAACGAGGGCTTCGAGTCGGGCACGGCCACGCCGTGGACGACGTCGAGCGGCGTGGTGGACAGCAGCGCCTCGCAGGCGGCCCACAGCGGCTCCTGGAAGGCGTGGCTGAACGGCTACGGCTCCACCCACTCGGACTCGCTGTCGCAGACGGTGAGCATCCCGGCCGGCTGCAAGGCGACGCTGAGCTTCTGGCTGCACATCGACACCGCCGAGTCGGGCACCACCGCGTACGACAAGCTGACTCTGTCGGTGAACGGCACCGCGCTGAAGACCTACTCCAACGTGGACGCCGCGGCCGGCTACCAGCAGCGCACCTTCGACCTGTCGGCCTACGCGGGCCAGTCGGTCACCGTGAAGTTCGCCGGGACCGAGGACGCCTCGCTCCAGACCAGCTTCGTGATCGACGACACCTCCATCCAGACCAGCTGACGCCAACGCCCGGGCGCCGGTGGCCAGTTCGACGGCCACCGGCCCCCGGGCACGGGCACCGGCCTATGCTGGTGGGATGATCAAGCCGATTGAGCTGGTGATTTTCGACTGCGACGGCGTCCTGGTGGACAGCGAGGTGATCGCCGTCCGGGTGCTGGTGCGGCTCGGCGAGGAGTACGGCTGGCCGCTGACCGAGGCGGAGGCGATCGAGCTCTTCGTCGGACGGTCCGAGGCGGCCAACCGGGCCACGGTCACCGAACGGCTCGGCGGCGAGACGGCGACGGTGTGGAGCAAGCGCTTCGTCGAACTGCACGCCGAGGCGGTGGACGCCGGACTGACCCCCGTGGACGGCCTGCCGGAGGCGCTGGCCGCGATCACCCTGCCCACCTGCGTGGCCTCCAGCGGCACCCACGAGAAGATGCGCCACACCCTGGGCCGGACCGGCCTCCACGACCACTTCGCCGGGCGGATCTTCAGCGCCACCGAGGTCGAGCGCGGCAAGCCCGCACCGGACCTCTTCCTGCACGCCGCCCGCTCGATGGGCGTCGACCCGGCCGCCTGTGTGGTGGTCGAGGACAGCCGCCCCGGCGTCGAGGCCGCCCGCGCCGCCGGGATGCGCGCACTCGGCTACGCGGGCGGCGTCACCGCCGCGGAACGGCTGGCCGGGCCGGGCACCGTGGTCTTCGACGACATGCGCGAGCTGCCCGCCCTGATCGCGGCGGGCGCGGTCCGCCAGGGCTAGCGGCCGCCCTCCGGGCGGCCGTCGGTCCGTCGGCAATTCGGTTGCCGGGCGCGGCCCGTGGCTGGCAGGGTCGGTCGCTATGGCCACCTCCCACAAGTTGCACGCCGACGAACTGGACATCGACGAGGCGCTGGTGCGCCGGATGGTCGCCGAGTGCTTCCCGCAGTGGGCCGGCCTGCCGGTCGAGCCGGTGGAACCGGCCGGGACCAGCAACGCGATGTACCGGCTCGGGGCGGAGCTGGTGGTGCGCGTCCCGCGGATCCCCGGGGTGGTCGAGGAGATCGCCAAGGAGGACGTCTGGCTGCGGCGGCTGGCCCCGCGGCTGCCGGTCCCGGTCCCGGTCCCGCTGGCCGTGGGCGGACCGGTCGACGGCTGCCCTTGGCCCTGGTCGGTGCTGCGCTGGCTCGACGGCACCACACCGGTGCCCGGTCGGATCGCCGAACCCGGGGCGCTGGCCGGGGACTTGGCCGACTTCGTGACGGCCATCCGCCGGATCGACCCGACCGGTGCCCCGGCCGCCCACCGCAGCGAGTCGCTGGCCTCGCGGGACGCCGGGACCAGGAGCTCGATCGCGGCCGTGGCGGACCTCGTCGACGCCCCCGCCGCGACCGCCGCCTGGGAGCGGGCCCTGGCGGCCCCGGCTCCCGACGGCCCGCCGGTCTGGCTCCACGGGGACCTCCAGCCCGGCAACCTGCTGGTGTCCCCGGACGGTCGGCTGAGCGCCGTCATCGACTTCGGCTGCGCGGGCCTCGGCGAACCGGCCGTCGACCTGATCCCCGCCTGGTACGTCCTGCCCGCCGCCGCCCGTGCGACGTTCCGCGAGGCCGCGGCCCCCGACGACGCGGCCTGGGACCGCGCCCGCGGCTGGGCCCTGTCCGTCGCCCTGTCGGAAGTGGCCTACTACCGGGACAGCGACCCGAGGATGACCGCCATCGCCCGCCACGTCATCGCCGAGGTGCTGGCCGACCACGCGTAGACGGTCGGCCCGCTCCCCGCCCGCGAGACGACGGGCGGGGAGCGGGCCGGGCCGTCGGCAGGTCAGCCGATCGACAGCCAGCCCGAGTACGTGTCGGTCAGCACCAACAGCCCGGTGTCGCCGTCGTAGAGGGCGTTGTTCAGCTGGATGTGCCCCGTCTCGCGCATGTCGTAGTTGCACTCCGCCCACTGGCCGACGCCGAGGGCGTTGCGGCACGCGCCGGTGCGGCCGTAGTCGGTGCTCCACCGGCCGACGGCGGAGAAGCCGTCCTTTGCGGTGTCGAGCACGAGCACCTTGTCGCCGGCCTTGTCGAAGCAGGTCTTGACCCCGGGGCTGGTGATGCACGGCAGGCTGGCCGCCGTGATCGCGGACTCCGACATGGTGACGGGCGTCCCGATCGTGCGCGGGTCGTCCTGCGGCGCGGCGACGGCCTGACCGCCGCCGAGGACGGTGAGCCCGAGCGCCAGGGCGGCGAGGCCGATGACGGCGGCGGAGCGCGGGTTCCTGCGGAGTCCGTTGCTGGACATGGATGGTCCCCCTTCGAGGGTGTCGGTGTGTTCGCGTCCACCACCTGATCCCCCGCGGTGAACACAGCATCAGCTTGCCGAGGCCCCAAGGGGGTTGTCGTTAGCAGCCGGTCCACGTCCGCTTCGCTCAGCGTCCACCCGCGGCCGTCGCGGCGGCGCCGTGCCGGAAGTCGCGGGGCGGCAGCCCGTACGCGCCGCGGAAGGCGCGGCTGAAGTCGGCGGCGCGGGGGAACCCGCAGCGGGCCGCGATGACGTGGACGGGGGTGGCGGCCAGGGCCGGGTCGGCGAGGTCGCGGCGGGCCCGTTCAAGGCGCTGGTGGCGGATCCAGGCGGCGACGGTCTCCTCCTCGCCCTCGAAGAGGCGGTGCAGGTAGCTGACCGAGATGTGGTGCGCGGCGGCGACGGCGCCGGGGTCGAGGTCCGGCTCGTGCAGGTGGGAGCGGATGAAGGCCCGGATCCGTTGGACCAGCGCCCGGCGCCGGCTCTCCGGCGGTACGGCGTCCTCGGCGTCGAGGTGGTGGGCGAGCAGCGCCGACACCAGGTCGAGGGCGACGGTGCCCAGTCGGGGTGCGTCGCCGGCCCGGTAGGCGCCGGGGTCGGCGGCGATGCCGGCGAGCAGTTGGACGAGCAGGGCGCCCACGCCCGTGCCCCCGGGCATCCGGCGGGCCGTGAGCGTGCCGATCCGGTCCGGCGACAGCGGCAGCGCCTGCCGGGGCACGGTCAGCCAGCCCCCGCGGACCCGCTGGCGCGGATCGTCGGTGCTCGCCTGGAGGAGGAGGGGCCGGGCGCTGTCCTGCAGGACCACGTCGTGCGGGCGGTAGGCGCCGAGGCCGTCGGAGCGGACCGCGGTGGCGGAGTCGCCGAACGGGAGCGAGAACAGGTACAGCTCGGGGTCGGTGGACGAGCGGATCAGGCGTGGTGACCGCCTCGCGGCGAGCGGCGGGTGCTCCATCGTCCAGAGCGTCACGCCGCCGAGCGGCAGGATGTGCACCTCGGACCGGAAGTCGGCCCTGTGCTCGGTGCGGACGTCGAACGGTGCGATCAGCCGGACGAGTTGCTGCTGCCAGTACTCGAAGCGGTCCCGCGGTTCCACGTCCTCGGTCCGGTACACCGACTCGGTCAGCATGCTCGCCCTCCCCTGGCTCGCCTTCCCCGTCCCGGCATTCTCACACCGCTGACGGATCCGGCCCGGGGAAGGAGGGGAGCGGCCGGCGGGGCCGCCCGAAGAGAGCAGGTCGGAATACAGGCAACGGCTGCGCCCCACCCGCCCGCACCTTCCAGGAACCACAAAAGGCAACGGCAGCCAGGCCGAAGCGGCGACGGGCCACACCTGCGCAGGAAGTCGGCGGGGCGTGGCTTTCAGGACTCCGCCGGAACTCGGCGCTCCGGGGCCAGTACCTGCCACCGTCGGACGGCCATGCCTCTCAGCGGCAGCATTCCGAGCTTCTCGTAATACGCGCGCAGCGGCTCGTCGCAGGTCAGGTCCACGGAGTACAGATGTTCCGCCTCGGCGAGGACCCGCCGGACCAACTGCCCGCCGATGCCTTGCCCCTGGTATTCGGGCAAGACCTCCAGCCACGGGATGAAGCCCGTGAGGACCCCGTCGCTGATCATGTTGACGAAGCCCACGACGCGCCCCGTCCCGGCATCCAGGGCAACCACGACCCGGTAACTGCCCTTGAGCACGGCAAGGTGCTGCGCGGCCGTCGGCGGTGCGGGCCAGCCTACGAAGAACCCGGAAAGGTCCTGCTCCGCAAGACCGGAGAGATCGGTGCTGTAGTTGATCACCGGCGCATCCTGCCAGAGCGAAGCACGCGCTCTGGAGGGGACCATCAGCCCCGGCTGTCCGCGACCGCGATTTCAGCGATGCTCCGTACCGGGGCGTGGAGAGCCGGTCTTCGAGAAATCGTCGACAGTCGGGCTGCGTTGGCCCTGATCACGAGACTCGGCATGACGCACGACGCGCCGCCCGGATCACCATCCGGACGGCGCGTCACACAGGGCGAACGTTGCTTGATGCGGCACTGGGCCGACGACGGTTCGGGTGGTGTACGTCCCCCGTGACTCTTTCCCGGTTTCCGACATAACGTCGGAAACCAGGCGTGTTTGACGCGGATAGCATGCGGTCAACGCCTCGTCTGATGCTGGAAGTTGGCTTATGAGCACACTGGTGGTGGGGTCGCGGGCCAGTCACCTGGCGCGGGCTCAGGTCAGGGAGTTCCTGGCGCCGCTGCGGGAGCGCTTCCCCGGCGTGGTGTTCCGCCGGCGAGTGATCACGGAGGCCGGTGATCAGGACCGCAGGTCGGCCCTGAGGGACGTCTCGGAGCGTGGCGGCGGCTCGGCGTTCTCGGTGAACCAGGTGAACGCGCTGGTATCCGGTGAGGTCGACGTGATCGTGCACTCGCTCAAGGACCTGCCCACCGCGAACCCGCCCGGCCTGATCCTCCTGCCCCCACCCACCCGTGCGGACGTGCACGACGCCCTGTGCGGCTCGACGCTGGCGGACCTTCCGTACGGGGGCAGGATCGGGACGTCGGCGTCGCGCCGGATCGCCCAGCTGCTGCACGTCCGTCCGGACTTGGTGCCGGTGGAGATCCGGGGGAACGTCCCGACCAGGCTCGGCAAGCTCAGGACCCAACAGCTGGACGCTGTCGTCCTGGCGGCCGCCGGGATCAAGCGGCTCGGCCGCGGCGACGAGATTAGCGAGATCCTGCCGGTCGGGCTGTTTCCGCCGTCTCCCGGGCAGGGCGCGCTGGGCATCCAGATCCGGGAGGACAACGAGTGGGCCCGCGAGGTCCTGGCCGGGGCCGGTGACCTCGTGACCGACGTGGAAGTGCGGGCCGAGCGGGCGATGCTGGGGGAGCTCCACGGCGGATGCTCGGTGCCGGTCGGTGCGTTCGGCAAGGCCGACGGCGGCGTGCTGACCCTGCACGGGCAGGTCACCTCCGTGGACGGCGGGCGGCAGGTGGAGGCCCGGCTCTCCGGCCCGGTGAGCGAGCCGGAGAAGCTGGGAGTGCTCGTAGCCGGCCTCCTGCTGGACCAGGGCGCGGAGGGCATCCTGGCGGAGGTCCGGCCCACTGCCGCCGCTTACTGATCGTTTCAAAGTGAGGCCCGGCCTGCTCGATGTCCCGGGTGGAGGCACCTGTTCACTTGTCGTGGGAGCCCTATGCTCGCGGAGACGGCAGAACTGGGTGATGGGGGACGAGATGGACCGTGTGCCTGGTGGTCCGCTGAGGAGTGTCCTTTCGGAGGCGGAAGTTCGGTCCTTCGAGCGTGACTACGGGGTGGCCCTCCCTGCGGATTACCGAACGTTCTTGATGACCATCGGCGACGGTGGCCCGGGGCCCTACCACGGCATCTGGGCGCTGAGCAGGTCGTACGGCCCGAAGGACGAAGCCTGGTGGCCGGGATACCTTTCGACGCCGTTTCCGTTCACCCGGGCGGTGGGCCCGGACGACCTCGAAGACGACTACGACGAGGACGGGATCGTTCCGGGGTCAATGATCATCTCGGACATGGGGTGCGGCGCGTTCGTCCGACTGGTGGTCACCGGAGCGGCCAGTGGCCAGGTCTGGTTCGACACCCTGGGGATAGACGACAGGTTGACCCCCGGCCCAGCCTTCGGGGACTGGTATCGGACGTGGGCGACGAGCGTGGTCCCAAGCTGACGCGGTCTGGATGCGTAGCTACTCAAGCTGCACGGAGTCGTCGGAGGCAGATGAGACTGCAGGCCGGTTCGAGTAGGCCCTGGTGGAGATCCGCGCGGCGTTCGTAGCGGATGCGCAGGCGCTTGAACTGACGGCATCCCCGGCTCCAGCAGCAGCATGTCCGCCCCCTCGCCGAGGAAGGCGAGTCCGGTGTCGACGGCGGTCTGCGGGCTGCGAGGGCTGATCCGGAACGGGCGGCGGGCGCCGGGGGCGGGGACGGCCCGCATGGTGGTGCGGTAGCCCTCGTAGAGGGCGGAGTCGAAGATCAGGTGCGGCATGGTCGCCACGTCCCGGTGACCGGCCTCGTCCAGCGCCTGCCGCACGGCCCGGGTGGTACCCCGGGTCATCGCGGCAAGGCCGACGATGTCGGCGCCGGCCCCGGCCTGGATGACGGCCTGGGCGGCGGTCAGCGCGGCCGTCGTTTCCAGATTGATCCGGGCGCCGACGGTCAGGTGGCACTCGCCGGTGTCGGTGTGGCCGCACAGGCAGTTCTCCGTCATCACGGCCATGCCGGGCTCGGTGTCCTTGACGGCGCGGATGGCCCGCACCATCAGGCTGTCCGACGCGACGGCACCGGCGGCCCGCTCGTCGCGGCGCAGACTGTTGGCGAACACCTCCACCGAACGGATGCCGACGGCGGCCAAGTCCCCCACGGCCTGCGGGATCTCGGGGACGGTGATGGTCGACAGCCGAATAGCGCTTCACCCCACCACGCAGCGCCGCTACCGCTGCGCAGGAAGTCGGCCGGGCCGACTTCCTGCGCGCGGCGAGGCGACCCGCCGGGCGGGCCCGGTGACCGATCAATGTCGTCGGGCGGGCCCGCCCGACGACAAGAGAAGGCGAAGGAAGCTACCCGCTTTCCGTCCCTTTCAGGAACCCGCAAGAGCAACGGCGGCCCCGGCCACGCATGGCCGGGGCCGCCGAAACCACCGCCGAGCAGCACTCGCTTCACCCCATCATCCGTCGCCGCTCCAGCCTGGCCGAAGCGGCGACGGGCCGCTCCTGCACAGGAAGTCGGCCCCGCGACTCTGCTGGCGAAGTATTCGATCTAGGTCAGGCTCAGGCCGTTGTTGCGATGCCGTGTTGGGTGCAGAGTGTGTGGATGCGGGTGGGGCGGCGGCTTGGTCTGGTGGTGGTGTCGAAGTGGGCGCCGAGTCGGCGGATGTTGACGGCCATGCCGATGAGGACGTTCTGGAGGTGGGTTTTGGCGAGGCCCCGGTAGCGGGATCGTCGCAGGCCGGGGCCTCGGACCGCTTGTGAGACGGTGCCCTCGATGCCGGCGCGGGCCCGGTAGGCCTCGCGCCATCGGGGGGTGTCCTGTTCGGCCTGCATCCGTGTCCGGGCGGTATGGATCGGTTCGGGATGGATCTCCAGGACCCGGCCGAGGTGAGGGGCGCCGGTGGTGCACTGGGCGCGGATCGGGCAGGGGCGGCAGTCCGCGCGGGAGAAGGCGACGCGGATCAGGCCGTCCTTCTTCGGCCGCATGGAGATGCTGGTGGCCCCGGCGGGGCAGTGGGTGACGCCGCTGTGCCAGTCGACGTGGAAGTCCTTGGGGGTGAACGTGCCGCCCCGGGCGCCCCGGCCGGTCTGGACCGTGACGGGGGCGACAAGGGAGATGCCGCGTTCCAGGGACGCGCCGATGCCGGGCCCGCTGGGGTAGCCGGAGTCGAGCAGGTGCTCGCCGGGTTTCAGGTCCCGGGCGATGAGTTTGTCCTGGACGGGGGTGGTGGCCGTGACGTCGGGTTCGGTGGCGGGGGTGGTGTGGACGTCGGTGACCACGTGCGGCAGGCCCTCGTCGCAGGACTCGGTCAGGTGGCCCTTGGAACCGGTCCATTCCATGCGTGCGGCGCCGGGCGCGCCTTTGGTGCTGTAGCGGGCGTCAGGGTCGTGGGGTGAGCGCACGCGCTGTGCGGAGGGCGGCAGTTCCTCGGTGTCCCGGTAGCGCAGTCGGCCGGTGGCGGTGGCCTCGAAGTGCTGGTCCCACAGCTCGCGCAGGATTCTGACCTGCGGGAGGCCGTTCATCCGCACGGCGTCGGGGTCCGTGTCGATGGCGGCGATCAGGCTCTGCCCGTCGGCGCCGATCTGCTCGGCGAGCTTGAGGGCGGAGGCGCCTCTGCGGCGCAGGAGCCTGCCGGTCTCGACCTTGCGGCCGTAGCGTTCGTCCCAGCCGGGCCCGAGCAGCGGCACGACCAGGCCCGGGTCGGTGCGGGCGATCTCCTCCAGGGCCGCGCGCAGGGCCTCGCCCAGGCACTCGACGCGGTTCAGTGCGCGCACGCAGGCCAGCACGTGGGTGGAGTCGGTGCGCTGACGGCCGCCGGCCCGCACCAGGCCGGCGGCCTTCAGACGTTCCAGCATCAGCGAGAGCAGGGCATCCGCCCGGTTCCCGGCTGCCAGGCGGGCCCGGAACTCGCACAGCACGCTGGCATCGAAACCGGTGTACTCCAGCTCCAGTCCCAGCGCGTACTTCCAGGAGATCCGGTCGGCCACCGCCACCGCGGCGTCCCGGTCGGAGAGGTTGTGCAGGAACTGCAGGACCGTGACCATCGCCAGCAGGGCCGGCGAGATCCCGGGCCGTCCCAGGCCCGCGTACATCTCCTCGAACTCACCCGTGGTGAAGTCCTCATCGCTGAACAACGGACCCAGCGCGTCCCGAACCCGCATCTCGTCCGTCCCCCGCGGATGAACCCGGCGAGCCAGCGCCACCGTCTCCGCCGGAATCCCCGACACACCACCAGGACGCAACACGACCCACCCCCACAGACAGCCAACCCGCCCCGACCGGCAGACACTTACCGTCCCACGCCCAACCCAACCGACTTCGCCAGCAGAGTCGACCCGCCGACTTCCTGCGCACACCACGGCAGACCGGGCGGCCCTGCGTGCTCCGCAGGGCCGCCCGGCAAGGACGCTTCAGGAACCGGCCGGAAAATCGCCCGCCCGGACACCGGCGACGAAGGACCGCCACGCCTCGGGAGCGAAGGTGAGAGCCGGGCCGTGGGGGTCCTTGCTGTCGCGGACGGGGATGGAGTCCAGAAGCCCGCTGGCGACCTCGACGCAGTCGCCGCCTTCGCCGCCGCTGTAGCTGCTCTTGCGCCATGCCAGGCCAGCTGTCACGCGGATGACCTCCTGGGCCCTCAGTCGGTGGTGGGCTGCCCCGCGCGGCGCGGGGCAGCCCACGGTACTGGGCCAGCCGACCACCGGGAAGCCATCCACCCGGACGCCCTCGACGAAGGACCGCGACGCATCCGGGGCGAAGCCGAGGAGCGGGCCGCAGAGGGTGCTTCGTGGCTACCAGGCGTGCCAGAGTGCGTCGTGGCGGTGGCGGACCGGGGGGATGTCCGCGCCGTCGAGGTCGTGGCCGGCGCGGTGCAGTCCGCGGATCCGCTGGGCGGCGAGCCGGCCCTGAAGGCGGGCCCGGGCTTCGGCCGTGGCGATCTCGGTGGAGAAGTACCCCGTCCTGCAGTCGAGCACCTGCCACTGCCAGGAGGTGATCCGGCGACGCGTCTTCTTGGGGGCGGGGCGACGGCCTTCGCGGGCGGCCCGGGCCAGTTCGGCGCGGGTGTAGCGCAGGTCGTACAAGGACATGGAGTGCGATGCGCCTTCTTGGACGCGGAGTTGTCGGGGAGTCGTGCGGACGGTTCGGGACATCAGGGCCTCCGTAGGGCCCTCCGGGCTCTCCAGAGGTACCTACGGCGGGTGCGAATTGGTCAGCACGAATCAGCCTCCAACGGTCGGGGCGGCCTACCCGGCAGCACAGTAGTCGCGCGGAGGCGTGGAGGCTTCAGGTTTTCCGCCCGCCCCCCGCTGCGAGGTCGAGGCGCTCCAAGGGCCCTCACGTTGGCCCAGCGCATCAAGCAGACCGGGCGGCCCTGCGTGCTCCGCAGGCCGCCCGGCAAGAAACGCTTCAGGAACCGGCCGGAAAGTCGCCGGCCTGGACGCCCGCAACGAAGGACTGCCACGCCTCAGCGGTGAAAGCGAGAGCCGGCCCGTGAGGATCCTTGCTGTCCCGCACCGGAACCACGCCGGTGACGCCATCGGCCACCTCGACGCAGTCGCCGCCAGAGGGATTGCTGTAGCTGCTCTTGTGCCAGTTCATACTCCGTACCCTTCTGTCATCAGCTTCTGCATCCAGGAGACGGAGTCCTCCGGAGTCATCGCCAACGACGTTAGCTGGTTGAAGACAGTCTCATGCCGAAGGATGTCGGCCTCCTTCTCGATGTAGAGGCTGCTGCTGACCGACTCGCAGTAGACGACCTCGCCCGGCACGTCCGAGAAGGAAAGTATGCGGAAATTCGTCCCCATCGCCGCGTGAGCACCCACGCTGAACGGAAGCACCTGGATGGTGATGTTGGGCAATTGCGAAGTCGTAACCAGGTGGCTGACCTGCTCCGTCATGACGTGAGCGCCCCCGACCACGCGTCGAAGGACGGCCTCGGAGAGCACAGCGTGAACGGCTAGTGGTTCTGGACTCCGGACGAGCTCTTGGCGTTGCAGCCTGAGCTTCACCCGCCGTTCGATGGCTTGGTCACCGTTCCGCTCCGACCGGAAGGCCCGAAATACCTCGCGTGCGTAGTCGGCGGTCTGAAACAGCCCAGGAATCAACTCGGACTCATAGGAGCGAATCCGCGCGGCGTCGGCCTCAAGGCCCACGTAGGTCTGGAACCAGTCCGGCAGGGTGTCCGCGTAGTCGTGCCACCAGCCGCGCTGCGTGCTGCGGCGGGTCAGCGAGATGAACTGCCGCAACTCGGCCTCGTCGCTGACGCCGTACAGTTCGAGCATCGCGCGAATGTCTGATTCCTTCAGGGTCGTCTGACCCGACTCGATCCGCGACACCTTGGTTGCACTGAAGCCGAGTTCGTCCGCAACGGACTTGGCCTGACGCCCGGTCCGTTCGCGCAATCGTCGCAGCTCGGAGCCGAGCCTACGGCGCAGCACGGTTGGACTGTCCACGCTCGTCGCTCCCTCTTGGTTGACGTCGGGTCACAGTCTGCCACCTCCCTTGGCGGTCACAAGAATCTTGCGACTCCGCGCAATTGCGTGATGGCGCGCTTGCACAACGAAGCCATTGCAGAGCATGCTACAGGGAGTAGTCCTTCGGGTCTCTTGAGTGACTGATCCTGACCTGCTGCCGGGCATCCCTATGCCTCCACATGGCTTCAAACTCCGCACCTGGAAGGTGGATTCGCCATGTCCTGCCACTCCTCCACCACCTGGCTGCCGCGCAGCCGCCGCTCCCCCGGCGAGGGGCGCTCCCTCCTCGCCTCGCTCCTCGCCTCCACCCCCGCCGGTGAGCCGTACCGCGACTCCGGGCTCCTGATCGTCTCGGAGCTCGTCACCAACGCCCTCGTCCACGGCACGCCGCCCGGCCACCGCATCTACCTCTCCCTCGACCTCGACCCCGCCCGCCTCCGCATCGAGGTGCACGACGCCCGGCGGAACCGCGAACCGGTCCTGCGCGCCCTCACCCTCGACGGCGAGGCCGGACGCGGCCTTCACCTCGTCAAGTCCCTCTCCACCCGCACGGGTTGCTCCCCGCGCGAGCACACCGGCAAGATCGTCTGGTCGGAGGTGGCCGCGTGAGGGCCGATCACGACGTCCTCGTGGAGATCCCGGACCACCAGCCGCCCGCCGTCCACACCCTCAGCGACGACCTCCTCCGCCGGTTCTGGGACTCGGTCCGCTACCGCCCGATGTCCCGCTTCCAGCACTACGCCCTGGAGCGCCGCCTCACCGGCCCCTGCGCCCGGCGCGACATCATCCGCGACCTCGCCGACGAACCCGTCCTCGTCATCCCCGCCGGCGACCGCGAGATCCGCATCAGCTGGGCCAACCCCGCCCAGCAGCCCACGTGATCGACCACGTCCGGCGCTGAGACCCGGCCGGCCCCCAGCCCGAACCGCCGCCTCAGCACCGGCCCGTCCACTCCCCGCTCCACTTCGACGACGGCCGCGTCGCCGCCCACCGCGAGAAGTCGGCCGATCCGACTTCTCGCGCCCCTCCGCGCCGACGCGCCGCGTCAGACGTCAGGCCGGCGCCCCGCCTACAGCCACCCCCTCCGCGCGGCCTGCACCCCCGCCTGAAAACGGGTGGTGGCCCCGAGGTGCGCCAGCAGGGTGGAGACCCGCCGCACCACCGTGCGCCGCCCCAGCCCCAGCCGGCGGGCGATCGCGTCGTCCGTGGCACCGCCGGCCATCAACGTGAGGATCCGCCGGTCGCGTTCGTCGATGCGCGGGTCGACGCCGGCCATGGAGGCGGGCACGGCCAGGCGCCACAGCGTCTCGAAGACCGCGCTCAGCGCGTTCAGCAGCCCGGACGGCCGGATCAGCAGCGAGACGACGCCCGGCCCGTCGTCGGCGCGCAGCGTGACGATGGCCAGGTCGTCGTCCCCGATGGCGAGTTTGAGCGGCGGCTCGTCCAGTGTCCGCGCCTGCTCGCCCGCCTCGATCATCCGGGCCATGTTGGGCCCGGCCACCGGGTCCTGGAACGCGCACCCCTGGTAGATGGCGCGGTAGACGACGCCCGCGGCCATCCGGCGGCGTTGCAGCACCTCCTGGTCGAGGTAGTGGGCGCGGCTGCCGGAGTACGGCGGCACGTCGATGACCCGCACCTGGTGACGGGCGGCGAGTTGGAGGCGGTGGCTGGCGGCCAGCACCTCGGTCGGGTCGTCGACGACCTCCAGCGCGCCGTAGCTGCCGGTGTCGCGGCGGGCGAAGCGGTAGAGCCGTTCCAGTTCGGCGCCGGCCCGGCGGGCGGCGGCCTGGCGCAGCGCGTCGTGCTGCAGCACCGCCTCGACCACCCGGGCGGGCGGCAGCGCCTCCCAGGCGTGGTCGCGGTCGTCGGCGCTGTCGGTGGTGTCGAAGGCCACCGCGACGCCCTCGTCGGCGAGGTCGCGGAGCACGGCGAGGACGGCCTCCTCGTCCAGGCCCGCCTCCCGTGCCAGTTCGGGTACGCGGGCGCGCGGCCGGCCGACCAGGCAGTGGTAGACGCGGCCGCGTTCGGAGTCCGGTTCCAGTACGTCGTGCACGACACCCCCCAATGTCACGGTGTACTCCGCCCCTCGTACCCGCCCCGGGCGGAGCCGGGGGAGCCTACCCGCAGCGGCGGCGCACATGCGCCGGTGGCCCAGGTGCGCCACCGGGGGCTCTGGCGTCCGGGCGGGGCCCCTGGCAAGAGTTGACGGCGATCAGTCATACGACGGAAGACACGACGGAAGGCCGAGGACGCCCATGCCCCCTGCCCGGCTCCGGCGCGCCCGCGCGGCTCTCGCCGCCCTGGCCGCCTGCCTGCTCCCGCTCGCCGCACCCACCGCACCCGCGTCCGCCTCGGCAACCGCCTCCGTACGGGCCGGGGCAGGGGCCGACGCGCCGCCCCCGCTGACCGACGGCTTCGGCCTCACCCAGGTCGGCACTCCCACCGGCAGCGCCACCAACTTCGTCATCACCGTCACCACCCCGCAGGTCGCCGGACCGCACACCATCCGCATCCTGCTGCCCGCCGACTACGCGTCCCGGCCGGACAAGCGCTACCCGGTGCTGTACTTCCTGCACGGCGCCTCGGACAACCCGAGCGACCCGGCGCTGGCCTACCCCGCGCTGACCGCCGCCCAGTCGATGATCACCGTCATCCCGGACGGCGGCCTGCGCGGCTGGTACGCCGACTGGCTCGACCAGGGCACCGCCGCCGGCGCGCAGAACTGGGAGACCTTCCACCTCACCCAGGTCCTCCCGTTCGTCGACGCCAACCTGCGCACCCGCACCGACCGCGCCCACCGGGCCGTCGGCGGGCTGTCCATGGGCGGTTTCGGCGCCCTGCACTACGCCCAGGACCGCCCCGACCTGTTCGGCCAGGTCCTCACCATGTCCGGCGCCAACGACCTGTCCACCGACGAGATGATCATCCGCGGTGCCGTGGTCGCCACCCTGGTCAACGCCGGCACCGTGCTCTGCGGCCCCAGCGACGGCCACCCCTGCGGCCTGGACTTCGGCCCCACCGTCTCCAGCGACGCGATCTTCGGCAGCCCGTACCCGGTGTTCAACGCCGACTGGCGCTGGAACGCCGCCGACCCCGTCGCGCGTGCCGCCGTGCTCGACCACACCGGCATCGCCGTCTACACCGGCAACGGCAACAACAGCCCCGGCGACATGGAGTTCTGGGCCGAGGGCACCGCCAAGCGCCTCAAGCAGCGCCTGGACGCGCTCGGCCTGCCGTACCGCTTCACCGACTACGGCGACGGCACCGGCTGGGGCGCCGACTGCCACGGCGGCCACACCGCGGGCTGCTGGGCGCAGGACCTCGTGGACTACGTCCCGCGCCTGGAGGCGGCCTTCGCCGCCGCCTCCTGACCTCTGACCTCCTCTCCCCACCCTCTCCCCCGACGAAAGGACACCCCTTGCCCACCCTGCCCCTCGGACGCACCGCGCCCTGGCTGCGCCTGCTCGCGGCCCTCCTGGTGACCTGTTGCGCCGCCCTGGGCCTGGCCGCCGCCCCCGCCCGCGCCGCCGCGCCCGCGCCGGGCGCCCCGCTCGCCGCCTGCGCCTCGCCGCAGCAGTGCCTGACCATCAAGTCGCTCAGCAACGGGCGCCAACTCGACGTCCAGAACGGCAACATGGGCGACGGCGCCTACATCGTCACCAACTCCGCCCCCGGCTACCACCAGTCCTGGCGGCTGAACGTCGACCCCTCGGACTACACCTTCACCATCGTCAACAACGACACCGGCAAGTGCATCGACCTGGCCTTCTTCACCCCGGCGCTGCGCCAGCAGAGCTGTGCCGGGCAGGCCAGCCAGCGCTGGTACTTCCAGCCCGCGGCGGCCGGCGGCGCGGACGCGTTCATGATCCGCCACGCCGGTGACAACACCTGCCTGGACCTGCTGCTCGGCGGCAACTACGACGATGCCTGGACCGACCAGTACGCCTGCAACGGCACCGCCAACCAGCAGTGGGCCACCGGCTTCGCCCAGGCCGCCCGTAACCTGGCCGTCGACCACGCCGCCAAGCAGTGCCAGAAGAACATCTCCGCCTGCTCCTGGGCCACGAAGAGCGAGGCCCCCGCCGCGCCGCTGCCGCGGGTGTGCGCCTCCGCGATCTGGTTCAACAACACCAGCAGCACCGTCCAGCAGTCCTTCGCGGTCACCGACACCAGCGGCTGGTCCAACACCATCGGCACCGAGCTGGGCAGCGACATCGGCGGCGGCGCCGAAGGAGTGTTCAAGGCCTCGGTCAAGACCGGCATCAGCTTCCAGAACGTCTGGAGCGGCTCGCGCAGCGTCAACAACTCCGTCACCGTCACCGTCCCGCAGCAGCAGTACGGCTGGGTGACGCTCGCCGAGCTCGCCCGCAAGGTCACCGGCACCTGGACCTTCGACGCCCAGGGCTTCCCGTGGACCGCCGACGACACCATCACCATCCCGGTCACCTCCGACCCCAACGGCGGCGCCACCCTCTACATCGCCAACACCAGCGCGACGTTCAACAGCTGCTCCTGACACCGCGCCCGCTCCACGGCCGCCGCCCGCGCACCGCGCCGGGCGGCGGCTTCGCGTTTCCGCCGGCCGGACGGGAGGGCCGGCGGGCTGCGGGTCAGGACTGCTCGATCTCCACGGAGGTGATCACCACGTCCTCGACCGGGCGCTCGTCCTCGGTCGGGGCGGCGGCGATCGCGTCGACCACGGCCTTGGAGGCGGCGTCGGCGACCTGGCCGAAGATGCTGTGCTTGCGGTTGAGGTGGGCGGGGGTGCCCACCGTGATGAAGAACTGCGAGCCGTTGGTGCCCGGGCCGGCGTTGGCCATCGCGAGCAGGTACGGCTTGGTGAAGAACAGCTCCGGGTGGAACTCGTCCGCGAAGGCGTAGCCCGGGCCGCCGGTGCCGGTGCCGGTCGGGTCACCGCCCTGGATCATGAAGCCCTTGATCACCCGGTGGAACAGCGTGCCGTCGTAGTACGGGCCCTGGCCCGGCTCGCCGGTGCGCGGATCGGTGTACTCCCGGGTGCCCTCGGCGAGTTCGGCGAAGTTGCGGACCGTCTTCGGCGCGTGGAACGGGAACAGCTCCAGGCGGATCGGGCCCGCCGTGGTGTGCAGGGTGGCGAACCGGGCAGTGGCCACGGTGACTCCTCGGGGTACGGCTGACGGGTGGGTGGCGGGTGGTGCTGGTCGGTACGGTTCCCGTACGACCGGTACGGTGACCTGGGCCGTTCGGCACCCGCATCCTGGCACAGCGTCCGGCCTCGTGGCCGAACCGGGTGGGACGGTCCGCACGTCCTACCAGGCAGTAGGGCGTCGAGGGAAAGGCGGGTGGCCGTGATGGTCGGTGCGGTTCTGGTGGGGATTCTGGTCCTGGTGGTCGCGGGGTGCGGCTGCGTGGTGTGGGCCGACCGCGGCGGGCCGCGCTGGACCCGGGCGGCCGCCGCCCTCACCCTCGGCGCCGGGAAGGCGCTGCGCGGCGCACAGCGCCGCCGGCGCCGCCAGGTGGGCTTCAACGGCGGGGACAACGGCGGGGACGGTGGCGGGGACGGCAACTGAGCCGTCGGCGTCCGGGCGGGACCGGCGCCGGGCCGTCTTCGAGGCGGCGCGCCAGCCGCCGCGTCGGCCGGGGGCGGGGTGCCGGGCTGCCTGGCGATCGGACGGCCCTGACCGCTGAACGCGAGCGCGTCCCCGGCCGCCGCCCGGGTGGGCGGTGGACGGGAACGCGAGGGGGTGTCAGCCCCCGGGTTCTGCTTCCGGATTCAGCTCCCGGGTTCTGCTCCCGGGTGTCAGCTCTCGGTGGAGCGGCGGCGGGCGGCCACGACCAGCGCCGCGCCCGCGGCGAGGGCCGCGGCGGCGCCGCCGGCCTCCCAGCCGAGCCCGTCGGTGCCGGTGGCGGCGAGCGCGCCGGAACCGGTGGTGCCGGTGGTGCCGCCGCCCGTACGGGTGCCGATCCCGGTGCCGGTGGTGAGGCCGGCCGGCTGCACGGTCTGCGGCTGCTGCCCGGTGCCACCGGTGCCCGCGCCCGTCCCCGTACCGTTGCCCGCGCCGTTGCCCTGCTTGGCCGCCGCGGCCTGGTCCTCGGCCTGGGCCTTGGCCCAGCCGTCCTTGAGGAAGGCCAGGAGGTCCGCGTAGCTGCCCTCGTAGGCGGCCATGGCGGCCTTCTTCACCGCGGGGCCGCCGGTCTCGATGATCTGGGAGACCTTCAGCCGGTTGTCGCTGAAGCGCAGGTTCGGCAGCTCGACGGTCAGGAAGCGCCGCACGTCCTCGGCGTTGCCGTCCATGGCCTTCTGGGCGGCCGCGGCGGTGTGCGGGCCGGTCTCCTTGTCGGCGATGACGCGCAGCACCTCGACCCGGTCGTCCTCGAACTGGGCCTTGGCGAAGCCCTCGTTGAGGAAGGCCTCGACGGCCGCGTCGGTGCCGGCGTCCAGCGCCTTGCTGGCCGCCTCGCGCACGCCCGGGCCGCCCTGGTCCATGAGCTGGCTGAGCTTGACCCGGTTGTCGTCGCTGCGCAGCCTGGGCAGCTTGGTCGTCAGGAAGGTCCGCAGGTCGGCCGCGCCGCCCTTGAGGGCCTGCTCGGCGCCCTCGCGCACGCCGGGGCCGGTCTTGGGGTCGGCCACCAGGGCCTCGACCTTGGCGCGGTCCTCGTCCTCGGCGCGGGCGGCGTACTGGCCGGTCGCCAGGAAGTCGAGGACGTCCTGGTAGCTGCCGTTCAGCGCCACGGCGGCGGCGAGGCGCAGCGCGGGGCCGGCCCCTTCGGCGCCGTCGGCGATCCGGGTGAGGCGCAGCAGGTTGTCGGGCTGCTGCTTCTCGGCGAGTTCGACCTCGAGGAAGTGGCGCAGCTCGGCGGCGCCGCCCTTGAGGGCCTTCTCGGCGGCCTCGCGGACCTTGGGGCCGGTGAGCGGGTCGGCGATGATGGCCGCGATCTTGGCGCGGTCCTCGTCCTCGGCGCGGGCGACGTACTGGCCGGTGGTCAGGAACGCGGTGATGTCCTCGTCGGTGCCGCGGAGGGCGGCCTTGGCGGCCGCCTTCACGGCCGGGCCGCCGGTGGCGTAGATCTGGGAGACCCGGACCTGGTTGTCGATCCTGGTCTGCTCGTCGAACTCGACGTCCAGGAAGTGGCGCAGTTCGGCGGCGCCGCCCTTGAGGGCCTTCTCGGCCGCCTCGCGCACGCCGACGCCGCTCTTCGGGTCGGCGAGGATGCGCTTGACCTCGGCGCGGTCGCGCTGCTCCTGGCCGTCGGCCTGGGGCGCGGTGTCCTTGGCGGAGTCGGAGCCGGTGTCGGGGCCGGAGACGCCGGTCGGCTTGGGGGTGTCGGTGGCCGAGGCCGTGGTGGGGAAGAGGACGGCGGGGGCCAGAACGGCGGCCGCGACGACGGCGGACACCCGGGGCAGCTTCATCTTGAGCGAGACCTGCTTTGTACGAAGGATCATGAAACGCCAACAGCATAGATCTACTTTTACGACTGCCATACCAATTATTTGCCGAATCTCCCATTCCCCCCACCCGGCTACATATCGCACCGCGCCCCGCCCGTCCGGGGCCACCACTAGGGTGTGGCGGATGAGCTTCCACCTGGTCGTCGGACACGGGCCCGCCGGGGCCGCCACCGCCCGCCTGCTGGCCGAACAGGGCCACGAGGTCCGGGTCGCCACCCGTACCGGACGCCCCGTCGGGCCGGCCGTCCCCGGCGTCGAGCACCTCCCCCTGGACGCGAGCGACCCCGCGGCCCTGGCGCGGGCCGCCCGCGGTGCCGTCGCCGTCCACGGCTGCGCCGCGCCGCCGCTGCCGCAGTGGGCGCGGCTCTGGCCGGCGCTGAGCGCCTCGCTGTGCGCGGCGGCCGAGGAGAGCGGCGCGGTGCTGGTCATGCTCGGCAACCTGTACGGCTACGGGCCGGTGGCGGGGCCGCTGACCGAGGACCTGCCGCTCGCCGCGACCGGCCCCAAGGGGCGGGTGCGGGCGGCGGCCTGGGAGCGGGCGCGGGCGCTGCACGAGGCCGGGCGGATCCGGGCGGTGGAGGTGCGGGCATCGGACTTCTTCGGCCCCGGCGTCACCGAGGGCGGCCACCTGGCCGCGCGGGTGATGCCCAACCTGCTCAAGGGCCGCCCGGTCGCGACGCTCGGCGACCCGGACGCCCCGCACAGCTGGACCTACCTGCCGGACGTGGCCCGGGCGATGGCCGAACTCGCGGGCGAGGAGCGGGCCTGGGGCCGGGCCTGGCACGTGCCCACCGCCCCTCCGCTGTCGGTGCGCGCGATGGTCGAGCGGCTGGCCGCCGAGGCCGGCGGCGGCCCGGTCCCGGTGCGCCGCCTGCCCGCGGCGGCGCTGGCCGTGGCGGGGCTGTTCTCCCCGCTGCTGCGCGAACTGCGGGAGACGCGCTACCAGTTCGACCGGCCGTTCACGGTGGACTGCTCCGCGTACGAGGCCGCGTTCACGGTGCGCGCCACGCCGCTGGAGGAGCAGCTGCGGGCCACGGTCGCCTGGTGGCGCGAGCGCGACGGCCGGTGACGGACGGGAACGCCGGTCGCCGGCGGGGGCGGGCGCCTCCCCCGCATCGCTCCGTACCCGTCCTTCCTCGTCCGTTCACCGGACACGGAGACCCTGCGTCCGTAGGATTCCGTCCGTGGCCAAACGACGTGAGGTTGAGCGGGAAGTCCTGGGTTCCATAGGCGAGTTGGCGTCCTCCGGGTTACCCGCGGCCGCACTGTTCCGCGAGCTGCACACCCTGCTGCTGGAACCGCTCGGCTACGACGGCGGCTGCTGGCACGGCAACGACCCGGTCACCGGGTTCCCCACCTCCACCGTCGCCGACGGCCTGGACCCCGCCCAGTTCGAGCAGGCCGTGCACCTGGAGCTCCAGGGCGAGGACTCCACCACCTTCACCGCGATCCGCACCGCCGGCCACCGGGCGCAGACCGTCGACCGGGCCACCGACGGCCGCCCCGAACGCAGCGTCCGCTACCGGGAGTTGCTCAACCCCTGCGGCTACGGCGACGAGCTGCGGATCAACTTCGATGTGGGCGGCGGCCGTTGGGGCTCCGCGGCGTTCATGCGCGAACGCGCCCGCGGCCGCTACGACCTGCCCGACCTGCGCCTGGCCGAACGCGTCGCCGCCCCGATCGGCGCCGCCCTGCGCGACACCCACCTCGCCGCCCTGCGCGGCGCCCGCCCCCTGCCGCCCGTCCCCGCCCCGGCCGTCGCCATCCTGGACCGGTACGGGCGGCTGCGCTCGGCGGACGCGGCGGCCCGCGAACTGATCGGACGGATGGCCGAACCCACCGCCCACACCGGCGGGGTGCCCAGCGGCTTCCTCACCGTCGCCCGCCAGGCCGCCCGCCGCGGCGGCCCCGCCGAGGTGCGGGTGTGCACCCCCGACGGCCAGTGGCTGTCCCTGCACGCCTCCCCGCTGGACGGCCGGCGCGGCGGCGTCGCCGTCGTCGCCTCCCCGGCCTCCCCCGTCCAGCGCCTGCCGCTGGCGATCCTCGCCCACGGCCTGTCCCCGCGCGAACAGCAGGTCGCCCTGCACGCGGTGCGCGGCGCCAGCACGAAGGACATCGCCGCGCTGCTCCACCTGACCGTGCCCACCGTCCAGCAGCACGTCACCGCCATCCTCCACAAGACCGGCGTCCGCTCCCGCCGCGAACTCGTCGCCCTCCTGATGGCCGACCACCTCCCCACCCTCGGCCTGCCGCCGCGGTAGCGGACGCACGCGGCTCCGGCCCGGGCCGGCCGCTACCCCGCCCGCCAGTGGACGAAGCGGGGCGGCTCCTCGCCCCAGGCGACGACGGCGCCGACGGGACTCGGGCTGACCGCCCCGGAGACCACCCCGTGGAGGAACCCGACCATGCCCGGGCCGAAGACCCGGGGCGCGCCCCCGTCGCGGTCCAGGACCAGGACCGGCCACGCGTCGGGGTCGTCGCCGACCGTCAGCCAGGCCAGCGTGTCGGCGGTGCAGGACGCTCCCCAGGCGACGATCTGTCCAGCGGAGCGCACCTCGCCGGTGGGCTCGCCCTCCTCCTCGAAGAGCAGGCGCGCCTCCTCCGTCATGCCGCGCATGCCCGGCTGCGGGGCGTCCGGCGGCATCAGCTCGTCGGGGGCGAACACGGCGAGGGACCGGTCGATCTCCCCCGCCCCGTACCGCGCGACGAACTCGACGTAGTCGCGCGGGAACCGCAGACCCCACGCCGACTCGACCATCGCCCAGTCACCGGATTCACCGGCCCCCTCGGGCGGGGGCATGAGCTCCAGAAGCCCGCTGATGTCGGTTGTGTGCACCGTCGTTCCCTCTCGTGTTCTCCCGCGCCCCCGGCTACGGCTGCGCGTCGCGGCGCCTGCTAGCATCCGCGCGGTTCGGCGGCATGATCATAGGAAGAACAGGGAGGGGTCCAGATGCGGGACGGCTCGACAGTGGCAGCGGACGGCGAGGTGACGCGCCGTCGGCGGCGGTCACTGGGCATCGCGGCGGGGGTGTGCGTCCTCGGGGCGGCCGGGATCGGCGTGGCACTGCTGGCCGCGTCCCCGGGCGGCGCCTCGGCCGGGCCGGGCGGCCAGGCGAGCCCTGCCGCCTCGGCCAGTCCTTCGGCGAGCGCCTCGACCGCTCCCTCACCCGGCGCCCCGGCGGAGAGCTCTGCTCCGGTTCCGGCGGAGGCTCCGGCCCCGGCGAGCACCGACCCCGACCCCGCCGAGACGGTGGTCCCGGTCGCCGCGACGCAGGACGCCGGGACGGAGCCGCCCGCCCAGCCGGCCACCTCCCGCCCCCGGCCCCCGGCCGCGCCCACCACGCCGGCCCCGCCCGCCGCACCGGCCGCCCGGTCGAAGGCCCCGGCCGCACCGGCCGCCAAGCCGTCCCCCGACTGGACCGTCCCGCCGAGGCCGGAGCTGCCCGCGCCACCCGCGCCGGGGCCGACGAACGCCCACTGCCCGCCCTTTCAGGCGATGACGTACGACGGCTGCCGGCCGATCGGCCCGGTCATCACGCTCCCTCCCGTGGTGCGGCCGACCGGCTGACCCCGAGGCCACCGGCGTCCCGGCCCCCGTCGGCGCGCGTTGTCGCAGGTGGGAGCTAGGGTTCGGCCCGTGAACGTTCCCAAGGTCATCCCGATCGGCTACCAGCCCGACTACCGCACCCGCACCATCGGGCGGTGCGAGGGCGGCCAGTTCTACGCGACCGTCGTCGCGGCCTACCGCGAGGGCTGGAGCGGCGACGACTGGCAGCCGCAGAAGCGCTGGCACGCCGTCCTCCACCGCTTCGACGAGGCCGGCCGCCACCTGGGCTCGCGCATCGAGTTCACCGGCACGACGGCAGACGGCGAGCAGCAGGCGATCGGCGCAGCCCGGCGGCTGCTGGAGCAGTGGCTGGACGCCCTGCCGGGGCGGCACTACCAGGACATCGCCATCGCGCCCTTCGACGTCCGCTTCGAAGGCGCCCTGTTCGGCCTGGTCCTGGAGGTGGACGAGGAAGAGGAGGACGAGGAGGACGGCGTCTGGATGGAGCTCCACCCGGACGGCCTGGCCTTCTCCGCCCCCTGGAACGGCTGCTACGACACCTGAGCACGGGCGGCCCCCATGGCCGGTTCCTCGCTAGGCTCGGCGGTGCCGGGTCTCCGGGGCCTCCGGGGCCCGCGGGGGTGTCCTGCGGGAAGGCGGGGTGTGCGCATGCTCGGGTACGACGCGGACGGGTTCGTGCGGGACGGGGTGCCGCACCGGGTGGTGGCCGGGGCGGTGCACTACTTCCGGGTGCACCCGCGGCTGTGGGAGGACCGGCTGCGGCGGGTGCGGGCGCTGGGCGTGAACACGGTGGACACCTACGTCCCGTGGAACTTCCACGAACTGCCCGACGGGACGGTGGACTTCACCGGCTGGCGGGACGTGGCCCGGTTCGTACGGCTGGCCGGCGGCCTCGGCCTGGACGTGATCCTGCGCCCCGGCCCGTACATCTGCGCGGAGTGGGAGTTCGGCGGGCTGCCCGCCCGGCTGCTCGCGGTGGACGGGCTGCGGCTGCGCTGCGCGGACCCGGCGTACCTGGCCGAGGTGGACGGCTGGTTCGACGCGCTGGCGCCCGAGCTGCTGCCGCTGCTGGCGAGCCGGGGCGGGCCGGTGGTGGCGGCGCAGGTGGAGAACGAGTACGGCAGCTACGGCGACGACGCCGCCTACCTCGCCCACCTGCGCGACGGCCTGGTGCGGCGCGGCGTGGACTGCCTGCTGTTCACCGCCGACGGCGCCCACGACACCATGCAGCAGGGCGGCGCCATCCCCGGTCACCTCGCCACCGCCACCTTCGGCTCCCGCGCGCCCGAGCGCCTCGCGGTGCTCCGCCGCCACCAGGGCGAAGGCCCGCTGACCGCCATGGAGTTCTGGATCGGCTGGTTCGACCAGTGGGGCCTGCCGCACCACGTCCGCAACCCCAAGGAGACCGCCGCCTCGCTCGACGAACTCCTCGCCACCGGCGCCTCCGTCAGCCTCTACATGGCGCACGGCGGCACCAGCTTCGGCCTGTGGTCCGGCGCCAACCACTCCGGCGCCCACCCGCTGGACGCCGGCTACGAGCCGACCGTCACCAGCTACGACTACGACGCGCCGATCGGCGAGGCCGGCGAGCTGACCGAGAAGTTCCACGCCCTGCGCGAGGTCATCGGCCGCTACCTGCCCCTGCCGGACGGCGAACTGCCCGCCCCCGTACCCCGGGTGGCGCCGCAGCGGCTGGAGCGCGCGCACGGGCGGGCGCCCCTGGCCGAGGCCCTGGACGCGCTGTCGCGGCCGCGCCGGCACGCCGCACCGCTGCCGATGGAGCAGGTCGGGCAGGACCGCGGCCTGATCCACTACCGCACCCGCGTGCCCGGGCCGCGCCCCGAACTGCCGCTGCGCATCGACGGGTTGGCCGACCGGGCGCAGGTCTTCGCGGACGGCCGCCCGCTCGGGACGCTGGAGCGCAACTCCCCCGGCGCGACCCTGCCGCTGGCCACCGGGCCCGACGGCGTCGTGCTGGACATCCTGGTCGAGGCACTGGGCCGGGTGAACTACGGCCCGCAGATGGACGACCGCAAGGGCATCACCCGCGGCGTCTCGCACGGCCACCAGCGGCTCTTCGACTGGCAGATCCGCCCCCTGCCGCTGACCGACCTGTCCGCGCTGCGCTTCACCGACGACGCCGGGGTACGCGACGGGGAACCGGCCTTCCACCGCTTCACCGCCGAACTCCCCTCCCCCGCCGACGCGTTCGTCGCCCTGCCCCACTGGGGCCGCGGACTGCTCTGGCTCAACGGTTTCCTGCTCGGCCGCCACTGCGCCGCCGGCCCCCAGCGCACCCTCTACGCCCCCGCCCCGCTGTGGCGGGCCGGCGCCAACGAACTGGTCGTCCTGGAACTCGAACGCCACGGCACGGCGGTGGAGTTGCGCGACGCACCGGACCTCGGCCCGGTCACACCGGCCCCCAGCTCCGAGTACTGACCGGCCCGGGCCCGCCGGCCACTCCCCGACGCGGGACGTCGGACCCGCCGACTTCCTGCTCCGCCACGACTCGGCAACGCGAGGCTTGCTATGGGCACCGACGACCATGGTGCCTCGGGGGCTCGCCGGCTGCACGAAGTCCTGGCGGGGATCGATCCCGTCCTGCGCCCCGCGTAGGCCCGGCCCGGCCCCGGTGGGCGGGCCGGAACGTCAAGGCCCCGGTCAGACCCCGATCAGGTGCAGCGAGGCCCACAGGGCCAGGACCGCGGCGGTGAGGGTGGCGGGGACGGCGAGCAGGCCGAGGCGGGTGAACTCGCGCAGGTCCACCGGTACGCCGCGGTCGCGGACGATGCCGCGCCACAGCAGGGTGGCCAGCGAGCCGGCGTAGCTGAGGTTGGGGCCGATGTTCACCCCGAGCAGGACCGCGAGGACGGCGCCGGGCCCGACGGGGGCGGCCAGCGGCACCAGGGCGAGGGTGGCGGGCAGGTTGTTGATGACGTTGGCGAGGACGGCGGCCAGGGCGGCGGTGGCGAGCAGGGCGGGCAGCGCGGTGCCGGACGGGACGAGGTGGGCGAGGCCGGCGGCCAGGCCGTTGTCGACGACCGCGCGCACCACGATGCCCAGGGCGAGGACGAACGCCAGGAACGGCAGGGCGGCCGAGCGCACCACCGTCGCGGGGGTGGCGTGGCCGCGGGCCAGGGCGCGGGCGGCCAGGACGGTGGCGCCGGCGGCCGCCGCCCAGGCCGGGTTGACGTCCAGCGCGGAGGTGAGGACGAACCCGGCGAGCGTGCAGCCGACGGTGGCCAGGGCGAAGACCGGCATGGCGGGGGCCGGTCCGGTCTCGGGGGTCTCGGCCGGGGCGGCGTCCAGGTCGGCGGCGAAGCAGCGGCGCAGCACCAGGTACTCGACGCCGACCGCCGCCAGCCACGGCAGCGTCATCAGGGCGGCGAAGCGGCCGAAGCTCAGGCCGCTGGCGGTGAAGGCGAGCAGGTTGGTCAGGTTGGAGACGGGCAGCAGCAGCGAGGCCGTGTTCGACAGGTGGGCGCAGGCGTACAGGTGCGGTGCGGGCCGGGCGCCGAGGCGGGCGGCGGTGGCCAGGACGACGGGGGTGAGCAGGACGACGGTGGCGTCCAGGCTGAGCACCGCGGTGACGACCGAGGCGACGGTGAACACCTGGACCAGCAGGCGGCGCGGGCGTCCGGCGGCGCTGCGCGCCATCCAGGCCCCGCAGGCGCGGAACAGTCCCTCGTCGTCGCAGAGCTTGGCCAGGACCAGGACGGCGGCCAGGAAGCCGATCACCGGTCCGAGGCGGGCGGCTTCGGCGGTGGCGTGCTCCAGCGGGACGGCGCCGGTCGCCACCAGCAGGGCGGCGGCCGGCACGGCGACGACGGCCTCCGGCCAGCCCCAGGGCCGGGCGACGGCGCAGACCAGGACGAGCACCAGCAGTCCTGCGGACAGGGCTTCGGCGCAGGCGGTGTTCAGGGCGTGCTCCTCGGGGGGGGTGCGGTCGGTGCTCGCGCTCGGTTCGCGGCCCGGCGCAGCATGCCACACCGGCGGCGCTCGGCCGCCGGGCGGGGGCCGGGGGCATGGGCCCCCGGCCCCGTACCCCCCGGGGTCAGGTCAGTCCCACCAGAAGGACCACTGGTGGGCGCCCACCAGCTGCTCGGCGTAGGCGGTGAGGGTGCCGGTGCCCTGGAAGACGAGGTCCGGGCAGAAGGCGGTGTGCTCGGCGGCCAACGGGAGCGCCTCGGCGAGCGTGGCGGGCGGCACGGGGACGCTCAACTCCAGGGTGGCGAAGCCGACTTCGACCACCTGGGCGCCGAAACGGCGTTCCCAGTCGGCGAGCACGGCGGCGATCCTGCCGGTGCCGGCGTGGTTCGCCGGGCCGCCCCAGCCGCAGACCGTCAGCGCCTCGGCGCCGCTGCCGGCCCGCACCAGGCCGAGGCGGACGTCCTTGACGGAGCCCAGCACCTCGGCCAGTTCCCGGGCCTCGGTGCCGGCGGCGCCGTCGGGCACGGTGGCGGTGGGGGCGGGGCCGGGCCAGGTGCGGCCGTAGGGGGCCAGGGCCTCGTCCAGGATCCCGGCGTCCTCGCTCGCGTCCCCGTCCTCGTCCTCGTCGACCTGCCTCCACCAGCCGCGCAGCAGCGCCTGCGGGTCGTAGCGGGAGGGCTCGGAGGCCTCGGCCGGGTACAGCTCGCCGGACAGCCAGGGCCGGTAGTCGTCGTCGGTGTGGTCCAGCGGGCTGAGCAGCAGCGGCCACAGGCCGGTCTGCGGGTGGGCGCGGTGCAGCTGCCGCCACAGCCCGGCGGGCGCGGGGTCGTCGCTGATCCACAGCAGCGGCTCCCGCCCGTCCTCCTCGGTGACCAGCCGGCCGGGCGGCAGGTCGACGGGCAGGGCGGCGAGGGCGGCGGCGAGGTCCGGGTGCTCGATCATGCGGCCCACCGTAGGGGCGGGCACCGACAGCGCCCGGCGGCGGGCGCCCCGTCAGGACCAGGGCAGTGCGGCCCGCGTGCGCCAGTAGGCCTCGGCGGGCTCGGCCATGGGCGCGAGGGCGGTGAGGTCCTCGGGGGTGGGGCGCAGGTGGGTGGCGGCGAGGTTGGAGGTGAGCTGGTCGGGGGTGGCGGCGCCGGAGAGGACGGTGTCGGCCCAGGGCTGGGCGGCGGCCGCGGCCAGGGCGAGGGCGTCGGCGGTCGCGCCGGTGTGCTGTGCGAGGGTGCGCAGGGCGGCGGTGTCGGGGCCGGTGGCGTTGCGGCCGGCCAGGCGGCCGTTGGCCATGGCCTCCTTGACCACGACGAGCCAGCCGGCCGCGTGGGCCTCGGCGAGGGCGGGGGCGGCGGAGGTCTCCAGCAGGTTCCAGGTGGCCTGGACGGCGGTGAACAGCGGTCGGCCGTCGGCGGTGACGGCGAGGGCCCGGCGGATGGTGTCGGCCTGGGCGGGGCCGCTGGTGGACAGGCCGACCCGCACGCCTTCGGCGGCGAGGGCGGCGAGGCGCCGGTGCAGGGCGGGGTCGGTGAGGGCGGGGCTGTCGGGGGTGACGGAGTGGACGAGGTAGACGTCCAGGTGGTCGCCGAGCAGGGCGCGGGTCTCGCGGATCTGGCGGTCGTAGACGGCCGTCGAGTGTTCCTTGACCTCGTGTGCGGCGACTCCGCTGGTCCGCCAGTCGGCGGTGTAGGTGTAGCCCCACTTGCTGCCGACCGTCACCTCGGCGGCGGCCCGGGGGTGTTCGGCGAGCCACTGGCCGAGGAACTCCTCGGCGCGGCCGTAGGAGCGGGCGGTGTCGAGGTAGCGGACGCCGGCGGCGTACGCGGCGTCGAGCAGGGTGTGGGTGCGGGCGCGCAGGGCGTCGACGGTGCGGTCGGCGGGCAGGTCGGTGTCGCGCCCGAGGTTGATGTAGCCGGGCCGGCCGACGGCCGCCGTGCCCAGGCCGAGGCGCGCGGGGTGCGGGCGCGCGGCGGGGGCGGGGGTTGCGGTGGCGGCGGGGTCGGTCGGCATGGCGGGCTCTCCTCGGGCGCGACGGTTCTCACCTGGGACTTTAGCCGCGTGGTGGTGCCGGGCCGTCAGCCGGCGGCGATGGTGGCGCGGATCCAGGGGGCGTAGGCGGGCACGTCGGTGTACAGGCCGGGGCCGTCCGCGCAGGGCACGCCGGGGGCGCCGGGGCCGGAGGTGGTGCCGACCAGTTCCCAGCGGCCGCCGCGGCCGCGCTGGATCTGGGGGCCGCCGGAGTCGCCGAAGCAGGCCATGGCCTGCGGGACGCGGCTGAGCGTGCACAGGCGGGTGGGGTCGGCGTAGCCGGGGGCGCAGTCGGCCGGTGCGCCGATGCGGCTGGGCAGTTCCTGGAGGCGGTCGGGGAAGACCATCTGCTGGTAGTCCTGGGTGTCGACGACGGTGCCGAAGCCGAGCAGCCGGGTGGGGGTGCCGGGGGTTCCGGGGTGGTCGGCGATGCGGATGGGCTGCCCGGCGGCGGGGCGGTCCAGGCGGACGAGGGCGAGGTCGTCGTGGTTGGGGCGGGTGGCGCCATCGCCGAAGCCGAAGCCGGGGTGGACGACGACGCGCTCGACGTTCCGTACGCTGCCGCCGCTGTCGCGGTGGGCGCTGCCGATGCGCACGGTGCCCTTGAGGGTGACGCCGGTGTCCTCGGTGCCCACCACGCAGTGGGCGGCGGTCAGCACCCACTGGCGGTCGATCAGGGTGCCGCCGCAGGCGCCGTCGGCGAGTTGCTTCGCGCTCAGCGGGAGGGTGGCCATGAAGGGGTAACGCTCGGTGGAGTCACGGCCGTTGACGATCGCGGAGGCGCTGCCGCTCATGGCGGTGGCGCCCAGCGCGGCGGCCAGGGCGGCGACGGCGGCGATCCGGGCGCCGCGGCGGCGGGAGGCGGGCTCGCCGGCGGTCGTACGGGCGGCGGTGGTGCGGGGGGCGGTGCGGACGGTCGTGCGGAACGACACGGGTGACGGCCTTTCGGTCGGTCGGCTGGTGCGGATACGACCAGTCAACTCGGCGTCCGCCCGCCGCAACACCCGGCCAGCGGGCCGCTCCGGCCTGGGGGTAGCCCCCGGACCCGCCGTCGGGCTACCGGGTGGCCCGCCCGCGCTCCCCCGGCGACGGCGACGGCAGCGGGGGGATGCCGGTCGGGGCGACGCTCTGCTCCAGGCGCAGCACGAAGTTGACGTAGCCGAGCGGCTTGCCCGGCCAGTGGCGGTCGTTGCTGGTGAGCAACTGGCTGCGCAGGCCGTCGTGTTCGGTGACCGGACCGGGGGTGGTGCGCAGGTTGGGCTGCCAGGTGCGGCCCCGCGGGCGGTGTTCCAGGGACAGCGTCCAGCTCTCCTCGTCGACCGCGATCGTGGCGCCGACCCGCCCCGGCAGCACCCGCAGTCCGTACGCGCCGCGCACGACCGCCCGCTGGTCGAAGTCGGCGCTCGTGCCGACCACGGTGATCCGCCATGCGCCGTGGAACCTGAGCACGCCTGCCTCCTCGCGCCGCGGCGCCCGCTCCGGCAGCGGGCGCCCCGTCCACGTCTACGGTCCCGGTCCGCCGCCGGGCTCAACCCGGGGCGGGCGCGACCGCCGGCTTCTGCACGGGACGGTCGGCGGCGGGCGGGAAGGCGTGGACCGGTTCGCGTCGGCGGGTCCGGCTCGTACGGCGGGTCCGGCGGGTCCGGCGCGCGGGCGGATTCCCTCATGCCCGTTTTATTCCGGTTCGCGAATAAGGAAAACGGTCGGCGACGGCGGGCGGACATGGGCCGGGGCCCGTACCGCCTGTGCGGTACGGGCCCCGGTTCCCTCTACGATTCGAGAATCGTGCGGCGGGAAATGTCAGAGAGCGACGGGGCGGATGTTCTCCGCCTGGAGGCCCTTCTGGCCCTGCGTGACGTCGTACTCGACCTTCTGGCCCTCGAGCAGCTCACGGAAGCCCGAGGCGTTGATGTTCGAGTAGTGGGCGAACACGTCCGGGCCGCCGTCTTCCTGCTGGATGAAGCCGAAGCCCTTTTCCCCGTTGAACCACTTCACGGTGCCGAAAGCCATGGGAAATTCTCCTTCTAAGGCGCTGTAGACCGCACTGCGCGGGCTACTCGTCGCCGCACTGATGACCCGCCGGGATCTCAGAAAAAAAATACGCCTGCGATGGGAATCAGCAGGCGCACACAGAGTTCATGGGAACCAAAACTGCAACTCCTACGACCGTAACAGGCCTCGGGCCGAAACGGGAATTCTCGCGGCGCTCTTCTTCGGCGCACCGGTGACGTCCGGGTGCGCCGCCGGCCGTACGGGCCGGCCCGCCGGCCCGGCCCCGGGCGCCGCGCGGCGGGGGCACCCCGGGCGGGGCCGCTCAGCGGCGGGCGGCCGCCAGGGAGCGGAGCTGGACGTGGACGGCGGCGGGTTCGGTGCCGGTGAGGGCGGCGATCTCGGCGGCGGACAGGTCGAGGACCAGGTGCAGCAGCAGGACGTCCTGCTGGGCGGCGGTGAGGTGGGCGACCGGGCCGAGCGGCCGGGGGCCGGCCAGGGCGCAGACGCGGCGGCGCACCGCCTGCCAGGCGCAGGCGGCCGGGCTGGCGGTGGCCAGGGCGTCGAGCCAGTGGCCGCCGAGCTCCTCGAAGGCGGCGCGGACGGCCAGGGGCGCGTCGGCGGGCGACAGGAGCAGCGCGGCGTAGTCCAGGTAGTGGCGCAGGTGGAGGTCGTGCAGCGCCCACAGGCCCAGGGCGGGCCCGGGGGCGGCCGGGCGGCGTGGTGGTGTCGGCATGGTGGTGTCCCGAGTTTCCCGAGGTGTCCCGAGGTTTCCCGCAGGTGGCGCGGACGGGCGCCGGCCCGCGGGCGGATGCCGGCCCGCGACGGGGACGCGGGCGGGTGCCCGTCCGTGGGTGGCTGGGGCCCGCGGCCGGGACGCGGGTGGCGCGTCCCGGCCGCGGACCGGGTCACACGAGCACCGGCGGGTTGTCGTCGGTGCCTCCGCGGCCCGCCGCGCCGGAGTGGCCGGGGCCGTCGTCGCGGTCGGCGGCCAGGTTGGTGCGCAGGGTCATCCAGAGCCGGAACAGGATGTCCGTCGACGTCCCGGCGCTGGAGGACTGCATGGCCCGGGTGAACTCGCTCTGGTACGTGCGCGAGTTGACCGGGAACGGGGTGCGGGCGTTGTTCGTCCGGTCCCAGGCCGCCGCCCACAGGGCGCGGCGGGCCTCCCGGACCCCGCAGACCTCCATGTAGGCGAGGAAGACGGGTTTGCGCAGCGGGGCCTCGCCCTTGAGGACCAGGGCCAGCGTGCTGGAGGGCAGGCGCCCTCCCCGGTCGCGGGCCCGGCGGTCCAGTTCCCGCAGGGAGGGCCAGTCGGCCTTGCGGCGCATCTCGTGCATCGCCCGGCGCAAGTCGGCGAAGGAGTCGACCTGTTGGGGGTCGACCCGCCTCGGTGCGCGCAGCCGCCGGCTCCCCGAGGGGCGGGGCACGTGGGCCCAGTAGTTGGCGTGGACCCACTTGCGCCGGGCCGTCTTGAGGTCGCCGCCGCATTCGCCGGTGACGGCCTCGACGACCTTCCAGCTCGGCAGGGAGCGTCCGCTGGCGGCCCGTTGCAGGGTGGTGGCGTGGTAGTTGGTCCGAACGGCGAGCTGACTGTACGTCAACCCGGCCTGCTCGCGCTGCTCCCGCAGCCAGGCGGCCAGTCGGCTCAGCGCCGGCTCGGTCGTCTCGATCGGGTTCTCTCGGCGTCCCATCGCAGGCAGGCGCTCTCCCCTAGGCCCGTCCCCTTTGCATCCTGGAGGCCAACAGCCAGCCTCCGGTGGTCAGTTCGAGCGCCACTCCGGCGGACATGCCGGTCGCCACCAGGGCGGCGGTGAGCGCGACCGTCAGGACGACCACGACGATCACCACGGCCACCTGGCCGGCGGTCACGGCCGTCACGGACGACTGTCCGGCCACGAACGGCCAGGGCGGGGCCGGGCGGCGCGCGGGCCTCGGGACGCCGTCCGCGCAGGGGATGGGGACGCGCTTGTTCCGCTTCCTCGTCATCGAGGGAACCCTCCTATATCACTGTCCACTCCAACGGGTGGGCACTTGTGCGGTTGGCGTCGCACGGGGTGCCCGTTGGATGACACTCTGTCAGGCATATGGGTGAATCCCAATCGGTTCGGCGAACATCGCGCGGATTGATGCGCGACAGTCCCGGCCCCTACCTGAAATCTTGCGAACGTCGTACCAGAAAGCCGCAGTTCAACGAATCGAAACCGGATTTTGATGCGCCTTTGTGCAGCGCGCCCTTGTAAGCCGTCCTGGCCGGGTGTGACGATTGACAGCGGCGTCACCCGGACCTGCGGGTCCGGAACCCGGGGGGCGCTGTTCACTCCAACATCTCGGGAACATCGGCAGCGGGCCGTGTTGGCGCATGGGCCCGCCCGAACAGCAGAGACCGCCCGGCCCCGGTGGCCCGAGGCGGTCTCTCTGCACTCCGGCGGTGGCGGGCACTCCACTTGTGACAGGCCCCGCCACCGCCCCTCCCCGCATCCCCCGCATTCCCCGCCGCCTGCGGCGGCCTTCCCGTTGCGGAGGCCTGTCCTCCTGAAATCATGGGCGTGGTACGGGAGTTCGCCGTTTCGCCGTTCATCGGTTGTCTACCCGGGGCGCCGGGCGGGGTGTCCGCGGCCGTGGCGACCAGGGTGTCGACAGGACGTTGACCGCTTGTCTGCGGGAGTCCACGAGCGTGTTCCTGGTCCGGTCACGGACTCGGCGGCCGCCAGGTGGCACCGCCGGCAGACGACCCAGGAGGACTCGCATGTCCCGCATTCCCCATCGCACCCGTGCCGCCGCCGTCGCGGCCCTGGTGACGGCCGTCGCCCTGCCCCTCGCGGGCACGGCCACCGCCTCGGCGGCGGTGCCCGCAGGCGTCCGGAGCGTCCAGGGCGCGCCGAACTCGACGCTGGCGGCGGACGCGCCCACGACCTGGGCCGAAAAGAACGGCGGCTACGTCCAGATCAACTGGACCCCGCCGAACAACGTCGGCAAGTACGACTGGATCGGCCTCTACAAGCGGGACCCGAACGCCATCGGCATCGACAACTACGAGACCTGGCAGTGGGCCTACAACCACGGCACCTCGTACCTGACCAGCGTCCCGGCGGTCAGCGGCGACTACTGGACGGCCTACATCTCCTACGACTACGCCTCCAGCCAGTACCGCATCATCGAGTCCCACCGCTCCCACATCGACTGAGCCGGTGGCCCTGTCGACGAAGGCGGCGGCGCTGGCCCTCGCCCTGCTGGGCGCGCTGCCCGCCCAGGGCGCCGCGGCGGCCCAGTCCGCGCCGGGCACCTGGGCCGCCGCCGTCCACGTGAAGGAGACCCAGGTCGTCACGATCGGCTGGAACTACAACGGCAACCCGGTCGGGAAGTACGACTGGGTCGGGCTGTACAACTGCGATCCGGACAAGTGCGGCGTGAACTCCTACGTCTCGGGCGCCTGGCAGTGGGCCTCGTACGGCACCTCGTACACCTTCACCCGGGAGCTCACCGACTCGCTGGTCGGCGCGTACTGGACCGGCTACGTCTCCTACGACTACGCCTCCGGCCAGTACCGGCTGATGTCCTCGCAGATGAACATCCTCGCCTGAGCGGTGGCCCGGCGCCCGCTCGCTCCCCTCTCACCTCAACACGTTCGATCCGCACGAAGGAGATGACCATGAAGGTCTCCAGGAAGACCCTCGCCAGGGCCGGAGCCGCGCTCCTGCTCGCCGGGGTGACCCTGGCACCGGCCGCGGCCCAGAGCTCGGCCGTGGCCTCGGCCACCGGAACCGTCGCCTTGACGCCCCCGGCCGCCCCGGGCGGCGCCGCCCACGCGCTGGCGCAGCAACTCGGGCTCCCCGAGCAGCAGGTGGCGCAGCGCCTCGCCGCGGAGGGCGGGCTGTCGAAGACCGCCCGGGCGTTCCGCGACAGCCAGGGTGACAGGGCCGCGGGCGTGTGGCTCGACGTGATGGACGGCGAGGTCCACGCCAACGTGCTGGACGACGAGGGGGAGCGCGCGGCCCGGGCCGCCGGCATCATCCCGCAGCGCGCCGCCTACACCACCGCCGAACTCCGGGAGGTGCACGAGCGGCTCGACGCGGCCGCGGAGAAGAAGCTGACGCCGGGCGACAGCTCCTGGTCCCTGGACAGCCGGACCAACCGTGTCGTGCTGGACGTGCCGGCCGGCACGGACGCCGAGGCGATGCTGCGGACGGCCGGCATCACCGACGCCGACCGTGCGAAGGTCAGCGTCACCACCCACCAGGGGACCGCCTACGCCCGGACCGGCCTGGTCGGGGGCGACGGCCTGCGGGACGAGAACAACACCGGCACCTGCTCGGCCGGAATCATGATCAAACAGGCCGGTGTGACCTACCTGGTGACCGCCGGCCACTGCTGGCTGGGGCAGTCGAACCCGGCGGTCCGGCGCGACGACAGCTGGCCGGACAACCAGGGCAACACCCGGATCGGCCACATCGCCGACCGGCAGTTCCCCGCCTCGGACTACGCGCTGATCGCGATGGACAACCCGCGGAGCTGGACCCCCGGCGGGCGCGCAGTCAAGACTTCCGACGGCTACAACCTCTACGACGGCTACATCCGCAACGCGGACAACGAGATACCCGACGGCGGGCAGATCTGCGCCTCGGGCGTGACAAGCGGCTGGCGGTGCGGCATGTTCCTGGACGGCATCTCCACCTACACCACGGTGAGGAGGCTGCCGGACGGGCGGGAGGAGACGTACACCTCGTACAACCAGGTCAAGGTCCTCGGCATGCAGTCCGAAGGCGGTGACAGCGGAGGGGCCGCCCTCTACGGCAGCAAGGCTGTCGGCACGGTGACCGGTGGTTCAACCGGCAACTCGATGAGGCCCTACACCTACATCCAGCCGCTCTCCAGGATCGCGCAGGACCTCGGGGGCATCTCCACGGTCGACTGGAACCAGTGACCGCCCCACGGCATAGGTGAGGAACGCGAGCACCCTCGGTGCGGGAAGCCGGCCCGGCCGGCTTCCCGCACACGCCTGTCGGGAACCGGGCCTGTCCCGTCCGAACAGCGGTCGGCGGCAAGGGCGCACGCCGGGGGCGCGCGCCACTACCCCGTGCGAGCGAAAGACCGCATTCCGGTACTGAACGCCGAAGTACGGGGATACGGTGGCCTCCCGATACGCGTGTTGAGCACGTGGCGTGCGAGCTGGGGGTAGTGATGGCACGGCGGAAGATCAAGCGGGGACCGACGGCGAGCTCCGCGATCCTGTTCGGTGAAGAGGTCCGCCACGCGCGGGAGTCGGCGGGTTACACGCAGGAGCGGTTGGGCAAGGAACTCCACCTCGACCGGACGGTGATCTCGCGGACCGAGAGCGGACGGCGGAAGCCTCCGGCCGACGAACTCGAGGAAACCGAACGGCTGCTGAACACCGGCGGCCTGTTGAAGCGGCTGTGCAACGGGGTCGACTGGAGCGCACAGATCGACCATCCGGACTGGTTCCAGACCCATGCCGACTCGGAGGCCGAGGCGGTCGGGGCCTACGTGTTCCAGACCGACTACATGCACGGGCTGCTTCAGTGCCGGGACTACGCGCGAGCGATGTTCGAGGCAGGCGGAACGGGTGAGCACCCTGAAGTGATCGAGGGGCGGGTCGCGGCGAGGCTCGCACGGCAGAAGCGCTTCCTCGCCGAGGGCGGGCCGCAGTTGGTGGTCCTCCTGGACGAGAGCGCGATTCGATCGGTGGTCGGCGGACCGAGGGTGATGATGCGGCAGATGCAGCACCTGCTGGACATCGCCCGGCGCGAGAACATCGTCCTTCAGATCGTGCCGTTCACGGCTCGGACGACGATCATCAACTCCTCAATGGTCATTCTGGAGATGCCGGATGGCCAGCACTCGGTGTACTCCGAGAACCTTGACAAGGGCAATCCCTGTGATGATCCGATCATCGTTTCCGGGCATCGGCACCGCTATGATCGCCTGCGCGGCGACGCGCACACGGCGGGCGAGTCGCTCACGCTGATCGCCGAGGCGATGGAAGGGTTCAGGGATGATGCGGAACGAGCTCGACGCGGCCAGCTGGCGCAAGAGCAGCCACAGCGGCACGAACGGCGGCGACTGCATCGAGGTGGCCCCCGGATTTCCCGGTCTCGTCCCCGTGCGTGACTCCAAGGACCCCCACGGCCCGGCCCTCCTCTTCCCGGCCGCCGCCTGGGGCTCCTTCATCACCGCGATCCGGGGGGACGAGTTCCCGGTCGGCAACTGACTGGCCGTCAATTGCGCTGCAGGGGGCGGGGTGCCGGATGGCGCCCCGCCCCCTGCTATGCCGGGCCGGCTACTCGCGGTTGCTGCGGCCCAGCAGGGCGGCCGAGTCCGGGTCGCCGATGCGGGTGGCCACCGCGCCCTTGAGCACGGTCAGGGCCGCGGGCAGCGCCGCGACCGCCGCCGCCTTGAGCGAGCCGATCGATGTGAGGTCGAACTTGTCGGCCAGCAGCAGGCCGAGGAACGCCACGGCGTACGTGGCGACGGTGCGCTCGACCAGGTCGACGATGAGCTTCCGCATGGTCAGGACTCCTTCGCGGTGAAGGTGGTGGGGTGCGCGGTTGCGGAGCACCCGGTGGCGGCGCCGTTCTTCGGAGGGCATGCCGTCCTGCGGGACTGCGGTGGGGTGCCGGACGCCCCGGGGCGGGGCCGTCGGAGCCGTCGGGGTCGGAGGGGGTCGACGGGGCCAGAGGGTCGGAGGGCATGCGCCATCGGGGAGTTGCCGCCCCGGTGTACACGTTCAAGCCGCCGGATCCGACGACGCTCCCCGGTACCGATTTCCTTTCCGCGTCCGGCCCCGCGCCCGCCTCACCCCAGCGGGGCGCTCAGCTCCATCGCGCGCAGCGCCGCCGCCAGGGCGGGGGCGTCGCCGACGTCGAGGGCGGTGTCCGCCAGCTTGATCACGTGCTCGTCGCCGTGCGCCAGGGCCCGCTCGAAGACCTCCTCGGGGGTGAGGGTGCCCGGCGGGGTGCAGGCCGCCGGCTCGGTCGGCGCGTACATCGCGGTGACGGCCGCCGACGCCGTCCAGGCCGCCCGCAGGCCGGCCGGCCACAGGTCCGGCGGGAGCGCGGGCAGGACGCGCAGCACGGCGTTGGGCGCGGTGGCGGCGTGGACGAGCATGGTCTCCTCGCCGTGCCCGTAGGCGGCGTAGCGGTGGGTCGCCGCCCGGACGAGTTCCGCGAGGCGGTCGGCCGCCTCCTGCGGCCGCGTGACCCCGGCCGCCCACGCCGGCAGGGCGGTGACGCGGTCGAGCCGGGCGGGGAAGCCGCCGTCCTGGAGGGCGATGGGCGGCACCGCGTCGAGGGCGGCGGTCGCGTCGGACAGCACGCCGGACAGCGTGGCGAGGGCGGCGACGGGCCGGTGGCGGGCGGCCCAGTAGCCGAGGCCGTGGGCGAGTTCGGCCAGCCGGGGCCCGGTGGCCTCGCCGCCGGACAGCAGGGTGCGCACGGCGTGCCCCACCCGGATCACCGGGTGCGTCGAGCCGCCGTACAGGCCGGGCAGCAGCCGGGGCCACCAGCGGGCGAGCACCTCGCGCCAGGGGTGGTCGGCGAGTTGGCGCTCGAAGTGGTCGATCCAGTCGGCCGCGCGGCTCGGATCGCCGAGCGCCGCACGCCAGTTGGCGGCCGTGACCGGCTCGACGCACGGCGGGAAGTCCTCCAGCTTGCGCGCGTACAGGTCGAGCCAGCGGTGCACGGACCGTGCCTGTCCGTGGGCGGCGAGGGCCTCGACGGCCATCGGCGCGTGGTTGGTGAGCCGTCCGAGCCGCTCGGGCCCGGAGGCGTGCAGTCGTTGGAGCGCCTCGTCCAGAATGCCGGTCGTATCCGTCGTGTCCGTCGTATCCACGGCAAGGACCGTAGGCGGGACGCCACGGACGGCGTAACGGGCCGGAGACCTAGGCCCGGCGAAGGGCTCCGGCCTGCCCGTCCGCCCCCGGCGGGCACTGAGGCCCGCCGGGGGACGGACGGGCGGCGGCGCCTCAGGAGCAGTCCCAGTGGTGGTCCACCGGGCGGTCCGGGCAGGACCGGCACTCGAAGACGTACACCCCGCCCGCGTCCCCGATCATCAGCCCGGCGGGGCTGTGCGCCCCGCGGCCGCCGTCGGCGTCCCGGCGCTCCTCGCCGGTCTCGTCGTCCCGGTCCTCCAGCGGGAGCCAGGTGCGGTACGACTGGCCGTCGTACTCCCAGCTGCTCACCGTCAGGAGGTGCTCCATCGTCCGCCCGCAGGTCGGGCAGTCCGGCCAGCAGGGCTCCTGGGTCCAGCCCGGGTACCCTCCGAGCTTGATCCCCGGCGCCTCGGCCAGGTGGTAGCCGTACCGCAGGCCGGTACGGGCCCGCAGTTCCTCCATCCGCACGCGCAGTTCCGGGCCCAGGTCCTCCGGCATGTCCCAGCTCGGGTAGTCGACCACCGGCTCGGGGTGCAGGACGCACGGCGCCGGGATGCTGTCCTTCGGCGCGGTGCCCACGGTCGGCGGCACGGCGGCGAGGGCCGGGCCGACCTCCTCGGAGCTCCGCCAGCGCACCAGGGGCGTCGCGGTCGGGCAGCGGCCGATGATGAACGGGCACCAGAGCACCTGGAGCAGGTCCGTCCCGGCGGGGAAGGCGAGTTGGGGCACGTCCCGGCGGTGGATCTGGACGACGGGGACGAGCGGCACCGGCCCCTCCGCGGCGGGCCCGCCCCACTCCCCCGGGTGGCTGGTGCTCGGGCACAGCGGCCACGGCTCGTCGGCGGGCCACAGCGGCGGCCCGCCGACCGAGCTCTCGGCCGCGGACGGGCTGCCGGCGCGCGGGTGGAGGCGTACGGCGTCGCGGCGCAGCGGCACCAGCTCGGGGAACAGCTGCTCCAGGTCCACGGCGCGCTTCGGGGTGGTGCGGGTCATCGTCGTCTCCATCGGGCGGTGCTCGGGCGGGCACCGCGTACCCACCGACGGCATCACCGTAGGACACGCCACCGACAGCGGCCTCGCCCGCCGTCCGGCCCGCCCGGCGACGGCGGGCCGGACGGGAGACCTCCACTTCGGGCGGGCGGGGATGTCAATGCCGTGGACACTGGCCATCCGGTCCCCGGCGTCCGTTTTTTGACGTACCGTCAGCTCGCACAGGTGCAGGTGTCCTCCGTAGACACGGCCGCCGGTACCGCGATCGTCGTCACGACCCCTGCCTTCGCCACGGCCCGCGCCGGGCCCCGCACCGCCGAGGAGACGTCATGAGCGAACCACGCCCCCGCACCGCCGAGCCACACCGCACCGAACCACGCCCCGCCGGGCCGCGCGCCCGCCGCCGCACCCTCGCGGCCGGCCTCGCCCTCGCCGCCGCCCTGACCACGGCCGCCGCGACCGTCCCCGCCCAGGCCGCCACCGCCCAGGCGCTCGACAGCTACTACCAGCAGCGCCCCGACTGGCACAGCTGCGTCCAGGGCCCGGACGACCAGGTGGGCGCCGACCTCGAGAAGGCCGGCGCCCGCTGCGCGGAGGTCACCGTGCCGCTCGACTACGGCGACCCCGGCGGACGCACCGTCACCCTCGCGCTCTCCCGGATCAAGGCCACCGACACCCGCCACCGGATCGGCACGCTGCTGCTGAACGACGGCGGCCCCGGCAGTCCGACGCTCGGCGCGCCGACGAGGGTGCACGCCGCGTTGAAGGACACCGCCGCCCGCTTCGACATCGTCGGGCTGGACCAGCGTTTCGCCGGCCGCAGCGCCCCCCTCGACTGCGACTGGCCGATCGGCTACAACATCACCTCCGCCGGGACCACCCGGGCCTCCTTCGAGCGCCAGGTCGCCTTCCAGCGGGACCTCGCGGCCCGGTGCCGTTCGGCGGCCGGGGACCTGCTGCCGCACGCGAGCACCCGCGACGCGGCCCGGGACATGGACGTGGTGCGGGGCGCGCTCGGCGAGCGGCGGATCTCCTACCTCGGCCTCTCCTACGGCACCTACCTGGGCACGGTGTACTCCCAGATGTTCCCCGGCCGCTTCGACCGGGTGGTCCTGGACGGCGCGCTGGCCCCGGACCACGTCGGGCCGGAGCTGCTCCCCAACATGGTGCAGGCGAACGAGCGGGCTTTCGCCGACTGGGCGGACTGGGCGGCGCGGCGCAACGACACCTACGGGCTGGGCCGCACCCGCGAGGAGGTGGTCGCCGGGGTGCTGCGGACGGTCGGGGCGGCCTCGGCGCGCCCGCTCGTCCTCGGCACCGGCGCGGACGCCTTCGAACTCGACGACACCCGGGTGCCGCTGCTGGTGTTCGGGAACCTCCAGGGCGACTCCGACCCGGAACGGGCGGGCCTCGCCGAGCTGATGGCGGTGCTCGCCGAGGCCGCGGCGGGCCGGCCGGTCACCCCCTCGGCCGAGACCACCGCCCTGCTGCGCTTCCTGTTCACCCCGCAGGGCTCGCAGGCCGGCAGCGTCTCCCAGGCCATCCTGTGCGCGGACGGTGCGGCGCCGCGCGATCCCGAGGAGTACTGGCGCCGGATCGAACGCGACCGCGCCCGCTACCCGCTGTCCGGCCCGCTGCTCGACAACATCTCCCCGTGCGCCTTCCTGGACGCCCCGCGCGAGGCGCCCACCGAGGTGCGCCGCGACGCCCGGGCGCTGATCCTCTCCGCCACCGGCGACCCGCGCGCCCCCTACCGGGACGGCGTCGCCCTGCACGGGCTGCTGCCCAGCTCCCGGCTGCTGACCCTGCGGGGCGCCGACCAGCACGGGCTGTACGGGACGTACGGCAACGCGTGCGTGGACGACACGGTCAACGCCTACCTGGCGGGCGGGCGCCTGCCGGAGGCCGACGTGACCTGCACCAAGTAGCGGCAGCGTCCCGCCGCCGTCCGCACGCGGTCCGGGCGGCGGCGGACGGCGTGCATTCGCGCTCGCGCTCGTGCTCGCTCTCGGCAACGGCTCGGGCACGCTGGGGAGTTGAGTACGGGGGCAGATTGCGGGCCGCGGCGCGGGCGGGCCAGGGTGTGGACGCGGACGCGCGCGACCCGAGAGGATCCCTGCCGGTGAAGAAGCTGCTCAAGGACGTGGCGACGAGCCTCGTGTACCTCGTCGTCATGCTGGTGAACCCGCTCCTCAACGGCGTGCAGTCGCTGCGGGCGCACCACTGGCCGACCGAGCGGCGCAAGCTCAGGCTGATCGGTTCACCGACGGCGCGGGCGGCCCGGGCGGCGGAGCGGGAACGGATCCGGGCGCTGGTCGAGGCGCTGGGAGCGGTGGAGGGGGTCGAACACCTGCTGACCCAGGTGCTGGACCAGTCCACCCGCCCGTCCACCTACGGCCTGGACCACCCCCGGGACACCCTGCTGGTCTGCCGGATCCACGCCCGCGCCTACTTCGTCGTCCGGGAGGACGTCCTCGACGTCCTGGCGCGGATCGAGGCGGCGAACGTGGCCGACTGGCAGGCCAACGGGCAGGGGCCGGACCCGCACGGGAGCCTGGAGCACGCGCTGCGCTGGTACCGCGACGGCGGCGTCGACGCCAACGGCTGGCGGATGGACCCCCCTTGCCTGTCCAGCCCCGGCGCGAAGCTGACCTGGGACCGGCCCGGCATCCCGCCCCGGGACCCGATCCCGGCGGGCCCGTACCCCAACCGGCTCTTCGTGCTGGAGCAGACCCCGCCGGACGCGGACGCGGCACGACTGCTGGACGAGGCCCGTGCGGACGGGCGGGGCGTGGTCCTGGAGCTGGCCTTCGGCGCGGGCTGGGTCGACCACTGCCAGTACCACAAGGTGGCGCGCGGCGGCTTCGCGGGGCGCGGGCGGCTCTGAGCGGGGGGTGCCCGGTGGGGCCGGGGCGCCCGGACGGCCTCTCCGGGCCCGTCCGGGCGCCCTCACCCGCTCACCGGCTCACCCGTTCAGCCGCGTTTCAGCACTGGGGGCGGCGGCCGTGGTTGGCCCCGTGCTTGGCCCTGGCCTTCTTCTTGCGGCGGCGCTTCGACGACATGGCCACTCCTCTCGCAGCCGGGACTTCCGGTCTTCCACCGTTCCACACCCGGGCGGCCCCGGCCCGTCGAGCGCCCCGGCCCGTCGAGGACCCGGCCCGTCGAGCGGCCCCGCGGGTCTCAGGCGCCGTCGCCCGCCAGGGCCGCGCGCCAGGCGGGGCTGTCGACGTAGTGGTTGTCGAAGCGCTCGGACGAGGCCGCGATCGCCCCCGGCGCGGTCTCGCCGCGCATGACGCTGCCCAGCAGGCGCAGGTAGTCGAAGCGGTCCATGCCGGGCGCGAACACGCACAGCACGTCGGCCTCGGAGCCCGGGGCGGCGGCGAAGGCGTGCGGGGTGTGCGGGGGCACGGCCAGGAAGTCGCCCGCGCCCAGCACGGTGACCTCCTCGCCGACCAGCACCCGCAGCGAGCCGCCGATCACGAAGAACAGCTCCCAGGCCCGGGTGTGGAAGTGCGCGGGCGCCCCGGGGGCGCCGGCGGCGAAGGTGGAGCGGTAGACGGTGAAGCCGCCCTCGCCCGGGGCCGAGTCGGCGAGCAGCGTCATGGTGGAGCTCGGGTCGGCGCAGATCTCGGCCTCGGCGCAGCGGGTCAGCACGGGGGCGGCGGTGGTGGTGGCGGGGGCGGTGTTCTTCGTCGTCGTCATGTGACCAACCTATGGCCGGAAAGACCCACGATCAGGTGGCAATCAGCGACCGTTTCCATGGGTCAATTTCCTCCCGCCGACCCGCCTCCCCCGCGTCCTCGGCCTCCCCCGTACCGCCCGGGCGCCGTCAGTCGGGGAGGTTCCCGTTGCCGCCCAGGTTCGCCACCATCCGGCGCAGCACATTGATCGTGGTCACGAACTCCTCGGTGCCGATGCCCTCGTGGGCGCGTTCGCTGACCGCCAGGTTGCGCTCGCGGGCGCGCAGGCGGCCGGCCTCGCCCTCCTCGGTCAGGGTGAACGCCCCGTCGGCGTCCTCGGTCAGCCAGCCGCGGGCGATCAGGTCGTCGAAGACGGCGTCGAAGGCGGTGCCCTGGTCGTCGTACGGGGCGAGCCGCTCGGCCAGGGTCGTGCGGGTCCACCCGCCGGGCCGGCCGGCGGCGTGGTTGAGCGTCCACCAGTGCGGCTGGGTGAGGCCTTCCACCGCGAGCTGCACGCGCAGGCCGTCCACCACCAGGCGGCGGAAGAGCTCGCCGGTCCACGCCCCGATGGGCTGGGCGGCGATGGTCTGCGGTTCGTAGGTCTTGATCGTCATGTCCGGTGCTCCTTCACCTGTCCGTCAGGACACGACCGACCGTAGGACCTCAAGCCGCCTTGAGGTCAAGGCAGTTCCGGGACCCGGGGGCCTGCGCTGGTCAACTCCCTTCTAGGGTGGCCCACATGAAGACCGCACCGGCGCTCGCCGCCGCCCTCGCCCTGTCCGCGGCCGCCGTACTCGGCGCGGCCGCCCCCGCCTCCCCCGCGTCCTCGGCCTCCCCCGCCGCCGACCCGCTGGAGCGCTTCCACCGCCAGCCGCTCGCCTGGTCCGCCTGCCAGGAACCGCAGTTGGCCGCCGCCGGCGCCGAGTGCGCGGCCCTGACCGTCCCGCTGGACTACCGCGAGCCGCGGGGCCGCACCCTCTCCCTGGCCGTCTCCCGGATCCGCTCCGCCGACCCCGCCAAGCGCCGCGGGATACTCCAGACCAACCCCGGCGGGCCCGGCGAGCGCGGGCTGGACATGCCGGCCGCGCTGCGGGAGCAGCTGGCGCCCGGGACGGCGGCGGCCTACGACCTCGTCGGCATGGACCCCCGCGGGGTCGGCGCCGGCGGCCCCAACTGCGGCCTCACGCGCGGCACCTGGCTGCGCTCGACCGGCACCGGCCAGGCCGGCTTCGAGCAGGCCTGGCGCCTGGCCAAGGCCGACGCGGACGCCTGCTGGAGCAAGTACCCGGACCTGCTGCCCCACCTGACCACCCGCAACACCGCCCGGGACGTCGACGTGCTGCGCGCCGCGCTGGGCGAGCAGCGGACCTCCTTCTTCGGGCAGTCCTACGGCGCGATGCTGGGCGCGGTGTACGCGCAGCTGTTCCCCCGGCGCGTCGACCGGCTGGTGCTGGACAGCGCCCTCGACCCGGCGCGGTACGGCATCGGGGTGTTCCAGGACATGGGCGGCGCCAACGAGCGCGCCCTCGACGACTTCGCCGCCTGGGCCGCGCCGCGCGACGCCGCCCACCACCTGGGCGCCACCCCGGCGGCGGTGCGGTCCACCGTCGAGGGCCTGGTCCGCCGGGCCGAGGCGACGCCGATCGCCGTCGACGGCTACCGGCTCGACGGCGCCCTGCTGCCGGTCCTGCTCGCGGTCTTCCAGAGCGACGACCGCGACAGCGCCGAATACGCGGACGCGCTGCGCCAGTTGCTGGACGCCGCCGACGGCCGGCCGGTACAGGCGGGCCCGGCCCTGCACCAGCTGCTGACCATGCTCCTCGCCCCGGGCCCGGAGGCCGGCGCCGGCCTGTCGTCCACGGTCGCCATCGTGTGCGACGACGTGGCGATGCCGCGCACGGCCGCGTGGTACCGCGACGCCGTCGAACGCTCCCGCGCCGCCGAGCCGGTCTTCGGCCCGGTCTACAACGGCCCCGTCCCGTGCGCCTCCTGGCGCGGCGCCCCGCTGGAACCGCCGGTCGAGGTCCGCAACACCGTCCCGGCCCTCCAACTCCACGCCACCGGCGACACCCACGCCCCCTACCAGGGCGCCCTCGCCCTCCACACCCGCCTGCCCGGCTCCCGCCTGGTCACCGTCCCCGGCCGCGTCCACACCCTCACCCTCAACGGCTACAGCCCGTGCGCGAACGCGGCGGTGGACACCTACCTGTCGACGGGGGCGCTGCCGGCGGCGGACACCGTCTGCTGAGGAAGGGCGGCTACGGACTGGTCGCCCTCCACTCCTTCAGGGCGGCCAGTCCTTTCCGGAGGTCCTCGGCCCACACGTCGTCGATGTCCTCCGGGACCGCTCGCCGCTCCGCGACCATGGCCTTCCGCAGCGCCTGGTCCAGCTCGGAACTTCCATGTTCCACACAGGCCTTGTGAATCCGCACCAGGTGCTCGACCGGCGCGAACGAAGCCACCGCCGTCAGTACATCCGACCGCGCCTTGCTCTCGCGGCCCTCGCCGGAGAGCCAGTGGAAGAGGTCGACGGGCTTTCGCAACCGGGCAAGTGCTCGTTCGACACCGGTGCTGTCGTAGACGCGGCGCATGGCCTCGAACTCGGCGACGAGACGCATGACGTCCCGCACGGAGTAGCCGCACGCGATACGCTCGATGAGGCGGTCCGCGGCCGCGTCCTCGTCGGCGTCCCGCAGGCAGACGACCGCCGCACGGATCCCCGTCAGACCACCCGGGCCGCCCATCTCCCACAGCACCAGTTCGGTGTCTGTTGCGGACATGAGCTGGTCGAGGGCCGCAACATCCCTCTCACGGAGCCTGAGCACGGCCCCCGCCTGCCGGATCTGGTTCTCCAGCTGGGCGATGCGGTCCAGCGCCGCGTCCCGTTCCCCGGTCAGCATGCGGGCCTCCTCCCGGCTGCGGATGCCGAGGTTCTCCAACGCGGCCTCTGCGTCCTTCCGCCGCTTGCGCTCGTCTTCGAGCTCGTTCCGGAGGTCGGCCAGCTCCTGGACCGTCCGGGCACGGTGGCGACAGAGGTCCTCGTGGGCCGTGGCAAGCTCGAACTCCCGGGCCTGGAGCGGACTGCGGACGCGCGCCGCCGCGTACATGGCCGACCGGGTCCGCGCAAGCTCGTCGGCGTCGACCGGTACACCTTCGCGCTCGGCCACCAGAAGGTGGAGCCGGGCCGCGATCTCCCGGCGGGGCACCTCCCGGCCGTTGAGGAACTTCGACAGCCGAGTGCTGTCGATGCTGATCCCGTCCCCGCTCAGCCGGTCGGCCAACTCCTCCGAGGTAAGGCCGATCCGCTCTCGCAACTCGCGCAGGCGCTCCGCACAGAGCCGCTCCGGCTCCGACAGCCGCTCGTCCAGCGGGGCCAGCCCCCTCCGCACGGGCACCCCGTGCCGGTCTCCGTGTTGCACCCTCGGCAAGTTGCGCTCTCCCACCGCAAGTTCCGGTTGCGACCTGACGCAACCACCGTGCAGACCATTGTGATGGGCGCTGTACCGAGAAGTCGTCCCATCCACGGAGATCCCCATGCGCCGACAGCAGCGTTCCCGTCCCCCTCGCCCGTTCCTGGAGTTCCGCGTGGGCGGCTTCCGCCTGACCCTGCAGTCCCGGCCCCGCCACCCGGCCGTGCTGCTCCTCGGCGGCCCGGCGGTCAGCATCCTGACCGCCGTCCTCGCCGCGCGCCGTTAGGACGTGTCGCGTCAACGATCACGCATGTGCCTCCAGGAGTTGGTAGAACCGGGGCTGCCCGTGGCACCGGACCACGCGCGTCTGGAGGCATCGTGTCGGGACCGGCAGTCGGGCTGTGGCTCTTCGAACCTTGCTCCTTCGGGGACGTCCTGGCCGGAGTGGTCCCGTGGTTGGAGACCTTCTGCGAGCCGGTCAGGACCGAGGCCGGTGGCGATCTGGCCTTCCGGGTACGGGAGGCTTCGCCCTTGGGGCTGCGGGACTTTGATCCGGTCGGCGTCGGCGGCTTCGTCCTGTCGGAGGACGAGTACCTGCCGGCGGACGACGAGGACTACTCGGCCTTCCTGACGCCCCCGGTGCAGGGGCTGGTCCTGTGCGCCGACTGCTCCGGGCCGGAGAACCATCTGCTGCTCGGCCACCTCGCCCTCGCCATGGCCCGCCGTTTCGGCGCGCTGGTCGACTTCGACGGCGTCCTCGGCTGTCCCACTCCGCGTGATGGGACGCGCGGCGACGCGGACCTCGCCGGGGCGAGGGCACTGGTGGCATCCCTACCGGGGAAGGTGACAGAGGTCTCCTACGACACGGGCGGCGCCGGCCGCTGGTTCCGGCATGTCGGTGACGTGGAGTTCCTGGCCGCCTGGCTTCGGCATCCGGACTTCCACCTGGTCAAGTAGCGGGCCCGGCCCCTCTTGGGCGTCGGATCAGGTCGTGGAGTCCCGCGGCCGCAGCACCGGTGACGCGATCAGCACGCCGGCCCGGTGGCGGTCGGCCGGCACCGCCGTGCTCCGGCAGCAACGTCGCTGTTCGCGCCCAGGCCGTTGCCGGGCCGGCTCTCCCCGCCCTGTGCCGCTAACCGGCGCCCTCGCGCAGGAGGGCCGCGAAGGCCTCGGCCGCCGGGGGCACCCGCCGGCCGCGCCGCGTGACCGTGTAGACCTGCCGGACCGGGGTGTCGTCGGGGTGCAGGGGGATGAGGGCGATGCCGGGGCGGGTGACGCGGGCGGCGAGGGAGGGGATCAGGGTGATGCCCAACCCGGCGGCCACCAGGCCGAGTTTGGCGGTCCAGGCGGCGACGGTGTACTCGATGCGGGGCTGGAAGCCGCTGCGGACGCAGGCGGCGAGGAGGGTGGATTCGGCGTGGCGGCGGGCGGCGATCCAGGGTTCGTCGGCGAGTTCGGCCAGGCGCAGGCGGCGGCGCCTGGCGAGGCGGTGGCCGCGCGGGAGGGCGACGAGCACCGGGTCGTCCATGAGCGGACGGAAGTCGAACTGCTCGCCGGTGTCGGCGGGTTCGGTGTACGAGGCGACCAGGGCGAGGTCGATCGCGCCCTCGGCGAGCAGGTCCAGCAGGTGCGCCGCCAGTCCCTCGGTGAGGCTGATCGCCACGTCCGGGTGCGCGGCGCGGAAGGCGGCGAGGGCGCCGGGGACGAGGGCGGCGTTGGCGCTGTCGAAGGCGCCGACCCGCAGGCGTCCGGCGGTGAGTTCGGTGAGGGCGACGAGGTCGCGCCGGGTGGTGTCGAGCCGTTCCAGCATCGCCTCGGCGTGCGGCAGCAGCGCCCGGCCGTGCTCGGTGAGCCGCACCCCGCGTGCCAGCCGGTCGAACAGCGGTGTGCCCAACTCGGCTTCCAGGGTGGCGATCTGGCGGGAGATCGCGGACTGGGTGAAGCCCAGCCGCTCGCCGGCGGCGGTGAAGGAGCCCAGGTGGGCGACGGTGCGGAAGACGTCCAGCCAAGCCATGTCCATTCCGCATGACTACCATGCGGGACATTCGCTTGTCGCCTGGCTTGCGGCTGCCTAGCGTGGCGGCCATGGAGAAGATCGCTTTTCTGGGACTGGGCCGGATGGGCCTGCCGATGGCCCGCCGACTCGCCGGCGCCGGCTACCCGTTGACCGTCTGGAACCGCTCCCCCGGCCGCGCCGGTGACCTCACCGGGGCCGGGGCCACCGAGGCCACCACCCCGGCGGAGGCCGTGCGCGGCGCGGACGTCGTCGTCACCATGCTGTCCGACCCGGAGGCCGTCACCGAGCTGGCCGGACGGTTCACGGCCGACCTCGCCCCGGGCACCCTGTGGATCGACATGTCCTCGATCGGCCCGCGCGCCACCTCCGCCCTGCGCGCCGAACTGCCGGACGGCGTCGCCCTGGTGGACGCCCCGGTGATGGGCAGCACGGGCCCTGCGGCCACCGGCGACCTGACGGTCTTCGCGGGCGGCGAGGACGCCGACCTGGACCGCGCGCAGCCGGTCCTGGAGCACCTGGGCCGGGTACGGCGCTGCGGCGGCCCGGGCGCGGGCGCGGCACTGAAGGTGGTGGTGATCGGCGCGATCGTCGCCTCCGTCACCGTCCTGGGCGAAGTCCTGGCGGTGGCCGATGAGTTGGGCGTTCCGCAGGAGCAGGCGCGGGAGGTGCTGTCGGCCGGGCCGCTCGCGGGGGTGGCGGCCCGGGCGTTCGGCACGGGGTCGGACTTCCCGGTCCGCCTGGCTGCCAAGGACCTCGCCCTGGCGGGCGGCGGCCCGGTGCTGGCGGCGGCCCGCGAAGTGCTGCTGGCGCACCCGGAGATCGCCGAGCAGGACCTGTCGGCGGTGCCAGGGGCGCTGCGGCGCGGCCGGTAGGGCGAGGGCGGACGGCGGCCGGGCATCGACCGCCGCCCGGGTGCGCGGCGACGTGCGGCGGTGGCCGGAGCCACCGCCGCACGGCCCGCGTCACCACAAGCGCTTGATGCCGCGCATGAGTTTGGACCCCGAGCGGACGACGGCCTGTGTTCCCCTGTTCACCAGATCCTTCCCGCCTACCGAGAACTTCGCGATCTTGTCGATCGGCATGAAGGGCAGGAGGCTCTTCTCCCCGAACTTGAAGAGGGAAGCCCGGAACTCCTGGCTGGTCCACCCGTACCCGTAGCCGGTCAGCACGACGCTCACCCCGCTGGCGGCCACCGACGCCACGGTGAGGCCCGCCCAGGCGACCCGCCCGTAAGGGCCCGGGATGTACTTGGCCACTCCGGCCGCAATGCTCAGGTAATTGCTGACACTGTTGGCCAGCTTGGCATACTCACGGGCCGTGGCCCTGGAGTCGTCGCCGGAGTCGATGCCCGCCGAGATCGGCCCGATCGTGTCGTAGGCCGGGTTGTCGGCGGGATTGACGTTGTTCGCGGCGTTCTGCCGGGCCTGCTCCGCCGCCCTGGCCGCTTCCGCCGCCTGCTCCTGCTCGCGCTTGCGGGCCGCGATGTTCCCGGCCTCGTTGGCGGCCTGCCCTGCCTCCTCCGAGCTCTTGCCGGCCGCCAGCGCCGAGGCCCTGGCCTCGGCCGCCGACGCGGCGGCGTTGGCCGCCGAGGCCACCGCGCTGTGGGCCGACACGGCGGCCTGGTTCGCGGAGTAGTTGGCCTGCCGGCTCGCCAGCTTCGCCGTGACGGAGGCGGTATTGGCCTGCTGGGCGGAGGCCGCCGCGGCGGTGGCGGAAGCCGCGGCCTCGGCGGCCCGGTTGCGTGCCTCGTCCGCGTAGCCCTTGGCCTGCGAGGCCGACGCCCGGGCCCGGTCGGCCCACTGGCCAGCCTCCGCGGCGGCCGAGCGGGCCTGGGCCGCGACCGTGGACGCCTCGGCCGCGTCCTGATTCGCCTGCGCCGCGATCCGGGCGGCGCTCGCGATCAGCGCGCGGACCGCCGCCACGTGGGTGGCGGTGTCCTGGTCCTTCTGGGCCGCCCGGTACTGGCTCCGCGCGACGAAGTCGCTCTGCATCGAGTCCGGCCCGGCCATCGCGACCTGTCCGAGGGCCGCCACGGTGGGGCCGCCCTTGCCCATGACGGCGAGTACGGACACCCGGTCGTCCTCGGCCTTGGCCTGCCAGTAGGTGGTGGCCAGGAATTCGGTCAGGGCCTTCGAGGAGCCGTCGTTCAGGGCGGCGTTCCCGGCGTCGGTGACCGCCTTGCCCGCGTTGTTCATCAGCTTGAGGGTCCGGATCCGGTTGTCCTCGGCCTGGACGTCGTGGATGCCCTGGGTGAGGAAGGCCTCGATCTGTGCCGGACTGTCGGCGGCCAGCGCCCGCTGCGCCGCCTCCGCCAGGCCGGGGCCGCCGAGGGTGGAGAACACCAGGGTCTTCTCCCGGTCGTCCTGCCGCAGGGCCTTCGGGTACTGCGACACGGCCCAGCCGATCACGTCCTGGTCGGTGCCGGAGAGTGCGCCCTGGGCGGCCCGGCTGGTCCACGCGCCGCTGCTGGCCATCAGGTTGACGGCGGCCCGGCGGCCGGCGGCGGCCGCCGTCGCGGTGTCGACCGCCGGGTCGGCGGCCTTGGCGACGAGCTGCCGGGTGGCCTCGTCGACCGCTGCCGCCTGGGTCATGGCGGTCTCCCGCGACCGCTCCTCCTCCTGCTCGTCCTTGCGGAGCGTCGTGGCCTCCTCGACCCCGACCTTGGCGTCGGCCTCGAGCTCCTCCTGCTCGCTCTCCCGGGCGAGCACCTCGACCTTCTGCGCCACCGCCACGGCGTCGCCCGCCACCTTCGCGGCGGCCACGGCCGCGTTGGCGTGCTCGGTGGCCTTGTTCGCCCAGTCCTGGGCGTTGCCCGCCTGGTCGGCGGCCGCGTCCGCCGCCTTCGCGGCGTTCTCCGCGTGGGTGGCGGCCCCGTTGGCGGCCGCCTGCGCGTCCTTCGCGGCCGAAGCCGCGCGGGAGGCCAGCGAGTTGGCCCGCTTGGCGGCCGCGTCGGCGGAGGCGGAGGCGCTGCGGGCGAGTGCGGCCGCCTCCGAAGCCCGCCGGGACTGCGCCGTGGCCTGGCCGGCGGACACCCCGGCCGAACTCGCCGCGTCCGCAGCGTCCGCCGCGTTGCGCGCAGCGCTGGCCGCGGAGCTCGCGGAGAGCCCGGCCTGCGCGCCCGAGACGGCCGCGCTCGCGGCGGCGTCCGCGGCACTGCGGGCGCCGGCTGCCGCGTCCCGGGCGGCCTGCGCCGCGTTGCGGGCCGCCTGGGCCTGGCCGGCGTCCTGGCGGGCCGCCGAGGCGGCCTGGTAGGCACGCGTGGCGGCCTGACTCGCGGCCGCCGCGGCACTGGCCGCACCGCGGGCCGCGTTCGCCGCCGTCCGGGCCGCGGCCACCGCCGTGTTGGAGGCCTGGATCGCGGTCCGCGCGGCGTTGGCGGCGCCTTCCGCCGCCTCGGCCGCGCGGTTCGCGGCCCGACCGGCCTTCACCAGGTCGTTCTTGGCCGCCTCGGCTTCCACGGCGGCCTTCTGCGCGGCCTCCTTGGCCAGCCGGGAGGCCTCCTGCGCGCGCTCGCCCGCCGCCTTGGCCGCGTCGGTCTCGGCCTTGGCGCGCTTGCCGGCCTCCGTCGCGGCCTCGACCAGCTGGCTGATCGTCAGAGTCTCCTGGTCACGGGCGCGGGCCAGCTCCAGCCCGCTGTCCAGGAAGTCGGTGATGTCCTCGGCCGTCCCGGTCAGGGCCCGCTGCGCGAGCCTCTGCGCCTCGGGGCCGCCGGTCGCCAGGACCTTGGTGACCTGGACCCGCTGGTCCTCCTCCCGGGCCCGGGCGAGGCCCTCGCCGAGGAAGTCCGTCAACGCCTTGGCGGAACCGTCGTCGAGCGCCTTCTGCGCCGCATCCTGGACGGCGCGGCCGCCCGTGCCGATGGCGGCCAGGGCGGCCGCGCGCCGGTCCTCCTGCAGCGGCGCCCGGAAGCCGGTCAGCACGAAGTCGTGCAGCTGCGCGTCCGTGCCGTTCAGCGCCTGCTGCGCCGCGGCCCGCACGCCGGTGTCGGCGAAGGCGAGCATCTTCAGGACCGCGAGGCGCTCGTCCTCGGTGGTCGCCCGCTGCAGGCCGGCGGCCAGGAAGTCGCTGATCTGGGCATCGCCGCCGACCAGCGCGGCGGCCGCCGCGTCCTTGACCGCCGACCCGCCGGCCGCCCACGCCTCGACCACCTGGGTGCGCGCGCCCGCGGGCAGCGGCGCCGGCCCGGGATCGGCGGGGACCGCCGCCGCCACCGTCGTGCCGAAGACCGCCATGGCCAGCGACAGCGCCGTCACCGCGGTCAGCCGGGCGCGTCGGAGACGCTTAGGCGGGAATGTGATCCCGGATAATTTATCGACCATTTCTCCTCAATTCCTTGAGTGCTTTTCGACTGGAATTCCAGGCATTTTCGGAACCGTCTACAACAACCTGTCAAACTGTCGCACAGGTCGTGAACCCACGGGTCCGATACCGAATTCACGAGCCATGCCACGGATCGAGCACGCTGGGACGTCGAGTGGAAGAAACAGCTGGTCAGAGGCACTTTGAGGGGGCCCCAAGGCCGGGCTACCGGTTTCCGAAGGGGATCGCCGCAGGCCGCTCGGTCCGCAATATTGGCTCGAACCCGACCCTTTTACGGAACTCGGCGACCGTGATACCAATAGGCCTCCGACCCGATGGCGAAGCGCCCTGCGCAGGCCCGGGTCGGCGCATCGTTTACTTCGATCACACCATTCCCTTGCCCGTGGAATTCCGAACGAGGAGGCCCCACCAGCATGAAGCCTTTGATTCGCTGCCTGACCGTCGGTGCCGTCGCCGGTGCCGTCGCCCTGACGGGTCTGACCACGGTCGGCGCCGCCCCTGTGCCCGCCGGAACCGTGAGCGCCGCCGGGGCCGGTACCACCACCGCCGGGGCCGTCACCGCGGACGACACCCCGCCGCCGGCCGTCGAGGACTTCGCGTACCCGGAGGCCGACAGGATCTTCAAGGAGCGCGGCATCAAGCTGAAGAGCGGCGACGGCCACATCCTGCTCGCCACCTGCGACAGCCGCCCCGGCCTGCTCGAAGTGAACGCCCGGGGCATGTCGACCACGGACCCGGTCGGCCACGGCCGGTTCTGCTTCCAGGTCACCGGCGCGACCGGCCGCCTGAGCCTCGAACTCCCCTCCGTCTACGGCGCCAAGGGCAACGACTACGCCGTACGCGTCGACATGCAGACGGGCACCGAGGCCAAGTCCTTCGACGTGCAGAAGAACAAGTGGACGCCGGTCGGGGAGACCGCCGACCCGCAGGAGCGCGTGTTCACCCTGCTGGAGATCACCGCCACAGCGTGACCCCCGGTCCGCGCTTCCCCGGCGCTACCGCCACCGCCACCGCCCGGCAGACGAAGGAAAGCCACCTCATGGTTCGCTCACGCCCACGCTCCGCATGGACGGCCGGGACGGTCACCGCCGCCGCCCTCGCCGGCACCCTGTTGTCCGGCACGCCAGCCCCCGCCGTCAGCGGCGACACCGCGCCCGCCGGCTCCTACGCCTTCACCGCCAAGCTGGACATCGGCAACGGCCAGCGCGCCTGCACCGGCGCCCTGGTCGACCCGTACTGGATCGTCACCGCCGCCGCCTGCTTCGCCGACAACCCCGCCCAGCCGACGACCGTCCCCGCCGGCCCGCCGGCCCTCAAGGCCACCGCCACCATCGGCCGCACCGACCTCACCACCACGACCGGCCAGGTCCGCGAGATCGCCGAGCTCGTCCCCCGCACCGACCGCGACCTCGTCCTGGCCCGGCTCGCCACCCCCGTCACCGACATCACCCCGCTCGTCGTGGCCACCACCGCCCCCGCCGCCGGTGAGGACCTGCTGGTGACGGGCTACGGCCGCACCAAGGCCGAGTGGGTGCCCGACAAGCTCCACAGCGCCGCCTTCACCGTCGGCGCCGGCGACCCGACCGGTCTCGCCATCGCCGCCAAGGCCCCCGCGGACGCCGCCGTCTGCAAGGGCGACACCGGCGGCCCCGCCCTGCGCAAGGTCGGCGACCACTACGAACTCGCCGCCCTCAACAGCCGCTCCTGGCAGAACGGTTGCCTCGGTGCCGCCCCGACCACGCACACCGGCGCGTACGAGACCCGGGTCGACGACCTCGGGGGCTGGATCCAGCAGGCCGTCTCCGCCTGGTCCGCCGTGGTCGCCGCCCGTTCCGGGGGCCGCAGCACCGTCTACAACCCGGACACCAGGACCGCCGAGACCTTCGCCCTGCGCAGCGACGGCGCCATGATCCACGCCTACAACACCAACGGCGAGGGCTGGTCCGGCTGGTACGTCCTCGGCGACGGCGCGCGGTTCACCGGTTCCCCGGCCGTCGTCCACAACCCGGTCACCAACACGCTCGACGTGTTCGCCACCGGCACCGACGGGTCCGTCTACCGGGCGACGTGGAGCCGCGCCACCGGCTGGGGACCGTGGATCATGACCGCCGACTGGAAGTTCCGCGGCTCCCCCACCGCCGTCTACAACCCGGACACCCGGACCGCCGAGGTCTTCGCCCTGCGCGCCGACGGCGTCATGGCCCACCTCTACAACACCGAAGGGGCGGGCTGGCACGGCTGGTTCACCCTCAACCCCGGAGGCGCCTTCGTCGGCGTACCGGCCGTCCTGCACAACCCGGTCACCAACACCCTCGACGTGTTCGCCACCGGCACCGACGGGTCCATCTACCGGGCGACGTGGAACCGGGCCGGCGGCTGGACACCGTGGATCATGACCGGCACCTGGAAGTTCCGCGGCGTCCCCACCACCGTCTACAACCCGGACACCCGGACCGCCGAGGTCTTCGCCCTGACCACCGACGGCACCATGGCCCACCTCTACAACACCAACGGCGAGGGCTGGTCCGGCTGGTACGTGATCGGCCCCAGCGACTGGAAGTTCGCCGGCACCCCCGCCATCCTCCACAACCCGGCCGCCAACACCCTCGACCTGTTCGCCACCGGCACCGACGCCTCCATGTACCGGGCGACGTGGAGCCGCGCCGGCGGCTGGTCGGCCTGGACCATGACCGGCAGCTGGAAGTTCGGCGGCTCCCCCGCCGCGGTCTACAACCCGGACACCCGGACCGCCGAGGTCTTCGGCCAGGGCACCGACGGCGTCATGGCCCATGCCACCAAGGCCGGCGACGGGGCCTGGTCCGGCTGGTCCGTCGTCGGCCAGATCCCCACGACGGGCTGACCGCACCGACTCGTGCCGTCCCCGGCGAACGCCCGGTACGGCGGCCCCGCCCGGCGGACCGTCGCCCGCTGACCCGAAGAGGAATCCCCATGCCCCGCAAGACCCCGTCCCGCTCCTGGCGGACCGGCGTACTGGCCGCGGCCACCGCCGCCGGCGTGCTGGGCACCTGCACCCCGGCCGGCGCCGTGGTCGGCGACGCCGCGCCCGCCGGTTCCTACGCCTTCACCGCCAAGCTGGACATCGGCGACGGCAAGCGCTCCTGCACGGGCGCGCTCGTCGACCCGTTCTGGGTCGTCACCGCCGCCGCCTGCTTCGCCGACGACCCCGCCCGGCCGACGACCGTCCCGGCCGGCCCGCCCGCGCTCAGGACGACCGTCACTGTCGGCCGCACCGACCTCGGCACCACGGCGGGCCAGGTCCGGGACGTCGTCGACCTGGTCCCCCGCGCCGACCGCGACCTGGTCATGCTGCGCCTGGTCAACCCGGTCATCGACGTCGACCCGCTCGCCGTGGCCACCACCGCACCCACCCCGGGCGAGGAGCTGCGGGTGACGGGCTACGGCCGCACCAGGGCCGAGTGGGTGCCCGACAAGCTCCACAGCGCCGCCTTCACCGTCGGCGCCGTCGACCCGACCGGCCTCGCCATCGCCGCCAAGGCCCCCGCGGACGCCGCCGTCTGCAAGGGCGACACCGGCGGCCCCGCCCTGCGCAAGGTCGGCGACCGCTACGAACTCGCCGCCGTCAACAGCCGCTCCTGGCAGAACGGTTGCCTCGGCGCCGCCCCGACCACGCACACCGGCGCGTACGAGACCCGCACCGACGACCTCGGGAGCTGGATCCAGCAGACCGCCGCCCTCGACTGGACGACCCCGCTCGTCAACACCAACAGCGGCAAGTGCCTGGAGATCGACGACTCCCTCCTGACCGACGGCGCCCGCGCCCAGCAGTGGACCTGCCACGGCCTGCCCACCGCCCGCTGGACCTTCCACTGGGCCGACGACGCCTGGGAGGTGCGCAACGCCAACAGCGGCAAGGCCCTGGAGATCGAGAACTCCCTCCTGGCCGAGGGCGCCCCCGCCCAGCAGTGGACCTTCCACGGCCTCCCCACCCAGAAGTGGGACCTCGTCAAGGCCGCCGGCGGCTACGCCCTCAGGAACCGCAACAGCGGCAAGGCCCTGGAGATCGACGACTCGCTCACGACCGACGGCGCCCGCGCCCAGCAGTGGACCTTCTACGACCTCCCCACCCAGAAGTGGGCCTTCTCGTACTGACCCCCGGGAACGACCCGGAACCTGCGCCCAGAACCCGAGCCCGGAACCCGGAAGCGCCCCGGGCCCGGAACCGACCCGAAGAGGAATCCCCATGCCCCGCAAGACCCCGTCCCGCTCCTGGCGCACCGGCGTACTCGCCGCGGCCACCGCCGCCGGCGTGCTGGGCACCTGCGCGCCGGCCGGCGCCGTGGTCGGTGACGCCGCCGCCGACGGCTCCTACGCCTACACCGCCCGCCTGGCGATCGGCGACGGCCTGCGCACCTGCACCGGCGCCCTGGTGGACCGCAACTGGGTGCTCACCGCGGCCTCCTGCTTCGCCGACGACCCGGCGCAGCCGCAGGCCCCGGCCGCCGGTGCGCCGAAGTGGAAGACCACCGCCACCGTCGGCCGCACCGACCTGACCACCTCCGGCGGCAAGACCTCCGAGGTCTCCGAGCTGGTGCCGTACCAGGGCCGTGACCTGGTCATGGCCCGCCTCGCGACGCCCGTCGACGGCATCGCCCCGATCGCGGCCGCCTCCACCGCCCCCGCCGCCGGGCAGCCGCTGCGGGTGCCCGGGTACGGGCGCACCAGGGACGAGTGGGCGCCGCTGAAGCTGCACACCGGCGCGTTCTCGCTCGACACGGTGGGCGCGACGGGCCTCGGCGTCACCGGCACGGGCGGCGCGGCGGTCTGCAAGGGCGACACCGGCGCCCCGGTGGTCCGCGAGACGGGCGGCAGGGCCGAGCTGGTCGCCGTCGCCTCCCGCTCCTGGCAGGGCGGCTGCCTGGGCGCCCCCGCCGGCGAGACCCGCACCGGCGCGTACGGCGCCCGGGTCGACGACGTCTCCGGCTGGGTCCAGCAGGTACGGGCCAGGTCCTGGGGCTGGAAGACCCGGGCCCTGGTGCGCGGCGACGCCGACCTGTACCTCACGACCCGTCTCTACGACGGTTCGTGGACGCCGTACGAGGACGTCCAGGCGGCGGCCGGGAACATCGGCGGTGTGCGCGCCGTCTCCTCGGTCGGCATCGACGGCGACACCCACGTCCTCGCGCTCGGCGGTGACGGGCACCTGCACTACGCCGTCCACAACCTGGACGGCGGCTGGGGCCAGAAGTTCGTCGACCTCAACACCACCGTCGCCGACCTCGGCGGCATCACCCAGGTCTCCATCGCCAACGTGGACGGCGCCCTGCACATCGTCGTCGTGGCGAACGGGCGGCTCCTGCACAGCAGCCGCCCCGCGAACGGCCGGTGGAGCGTCTTCGGGGTGGTCACCGACGAGACCGGGCCGCTCACCGGCATCACGTCGATCGCCACCGCCGGCGTCCGCGGCGGGGAGCTGCACATCGCCGCCGTGTCCGGGGGGAAGGTCTCCCACACCCGTCGCTTCGCCTCCGGGGCCTGGTCCTCCTGGACGTCGGTCGCCGGGGCCGCCGGGGCCACCGCGCCGGTGACCGGCGTCGCCGTCACCCCGCAGGACAGGGACCTCGACGTCGCCGTCGTCACGAGCGGCGGGCAGTACCACACCGTGCGCTACGCGAACGGAAGTTGGCGGCCGTTCGACTCCCTCGCCGGCGCCGCCGGGACCAGCGTCAGCGCCGCGCCCGTCGACACCGACGCCCGGTTCGCCGTCGCCACCGCCGACAACAGGGTGCTGCTGACCTCCCGTCACGGCGACGGCACCTGGACCGCCCCGGAGTACCTCGACCTCACCGCCGTGCCCGGCAACCACACCGGCACCTCGATCAGCGCCTCCCTCTGATCACCGCACCCGTCCGGCGGGTGTGCTCAGAGCAGCGCCAGCACCACCGCGAGGGCGGCGGCGGCCAGCCAGGCCGCCGCCGCCACGACCATCGCCAGGCCCCACGGCCAGTGCTGGGACAGCATCAGCGCGCCGCCGAACCCGGTGGCGAGGAACAGTGAGATCGCGGTTCCCAGCGGGACCCGCCAGTCGCCCTCGCTCTGGAACGTCCCGGTCAGGCCGCGGACCAGCAACGTCGTGCCCGCGCCGACCAGCAGCGCGACCCCGGTCATGGCGAGCCACGGGGTGCTCGGCGGCTCGGTGCGGCGGCCCTGGTAGGCGATGTCGGCGACCCGGCCGTGCCAGAGCCTCAGCTCGACCACGGAGCCGACGTCCACGGCGTCGTAGAACGACTCCCTGACCGGGTAGGTGTCGCTCGGCCCGTTCTCCCGCGCCACCGCGATCCCGTACGAGGTCGAGTCGTTGCCCGGGTCCGCCCACTTCCTCGTCACCCGGCCGCTCTCCGAGCGCAGGCAGTCCTCCTGCGGCCCGGCGGCCCGGGCCCCGCAGGCGGGTGCGTCGAGGTAGGCGCCGCGGGCGTCGTACGCTGCGTCGAACCGGACGAAGCCGATCGCCACAACCGCCAGTCCCAGCAGGGCGAGCAGGCCGCGCAGCAGCAGCGCGCCGGCCGCCCGTCCGCGCCCGCCCCGCAGGCCGTCCGTCTTCCCCATGGGTCCCCTCCCGCCCGTCGGACCAGGTCATTGTGCCCTCGGGGCGGCGCGGGGGCCATCGGTGTCTCCGCACCCCGCGCGTCAACCCCGGCCATGCGGGTTCGCCCGATCGGGGGGCGCGCGCCCGGTGCGCGCCCGGCGGGCCGTAGCGTCGTCACGGCGGACGGCGAGGGGCGGCCGCGCGGGGCCTTCGGGAGGGGTGGCGGGAGTGCGGGTCGGGCGGGTGCTGGGACTGGTGGCGGCGGCGGTGCTGGTGACGGCGGGGTGCGGCGGCGAGCCGACGGAGAGGTCCCTGCCGCAACGGGGCGAGGAGCGGCCGACGGCGCTGGTGTACCGGGGGCCGGCCGCCTGCGAGGGGTGCCCGGAGGCGGCGCGGGGGCTGCTGGAGCGGGCCGGGTTCGCGGTGCGGTTCATCGGGCCCAAGGAGCGGGTGCGGTTCGGCCCGGCGGCGCTGGCCGACGCGGCGGTGTACGTGCAGCCGGGCGGCACCAACGGGCAGGAGGTGGGCACCGCGTGGGACCTGCTGGCCCGCGAACCGGGCTTCACCCCGGACCTGGTGCGCGCCTACGTGCGCGGCGGCGGCCGCTACCTGGGGCTGTGCATGGGCGGCTACCTGGCCGGCGACCCCGGCTTCGACCTCCTGCCCGGCGACTCCGGCGAGTACATCCGCTCCCCGGACGCCACCGTCACCGACGAACAGGACGGCCTGGTCGACGTCCTGTGGCGCGGCCGCCCGCAGCGGATGTACTTCCAGGACGGCCCGTACTTCGACGTCGACGGCCCGGGCACGGACGTCCTCGCCCGCTACCCCAACGGCCGCACCGCCGCCGCCGTCGCCCCGTACGGCCGGGGCCGGGTCGCGGTCAGCGGCCCGCACCCCGAAGCCCCGGCCGACTGGTACGGCGACTACGGGCTGCCCGACCACTCCGCCACCGGCCTCACCCTCGGCGAGGACCTGCTCCACACCCTGACCGCCCCCGCCCCGACCGCCGGCCCCACGCCCGCACCCTGAGCCTGGCGCCGGACCGGCGGTGCGAAGCGGGTACCCGGTGGCCGCAACGGTCGGCCCCTGCCCCCGGCGGGTCGCCGGAGGCAGGGGCCGCGCGGGGACGGGCGGGCCGTCAGCCGTGCGAGAAGGTGATCCGCGGCAGTACCCGGTCCAGCCAGCGGGGGGTGTGCCAGGCGGCGTGCCCGGTCAGGCGCAGCAGGACGGGGAGCAGGACGAGGCGGACCAGGGCGGCGTCGAGGAGGACGGCGGTGCCGAGGACGATGCCCATCTCCTTGGGCGGGAGCGGGCCGGACAGGGCGAAGGTGAAGAACACCGCGACCATGACGCCGGCGGCGGCGAAGACGACCCGGCCGGAGTGGGCCAGGGCTCCGGTCATGGCGGCCTTGGGGTCGCCGGTGCGTTCGTAGTGCTCCTTGGCGGAGGCGAGGAGGAAGACGGTGTAGTCCATCGCGATGGCGAAGATCATCGCGAAGAAGAACACCGGTGCCCAGCCGTCCAGGAAGCCCTGCGGGGTGAAGCCCAGCAGGCCGGCCCCGTGGCCGTCCTGGAAGACCAGGCGGGCGACGCCGAAGGCGGCTCCGGTGGACAGCAGGCTGGCGGCGGTGCCGAGGGCGGCGATCAGCGGGGCGCGCAGGGCGGCGAGGAGCAGCAGGAAGCCGAGGGCCATGACGACGCCGATGACCAGCGGGGTCTTCTCGGTGAGCAGGTGCTGCAGGTCGAGGTTCTCGACGGCGGCGCCGCCGACCATGGTGTCGGCGGGCAGTTCGGCGCGCAGGGTGTGGACGGTGCCGGAGAGGTCGGGGCTGGAGGGGTCGACGGTGGGCACGGCCTGGATCATCGACCAGCCGGAGCCGTCGGCGGCGGCCTGGGCGGGCATGGCGGCGGCGATGCCGGGGGTGGTGGCGACCCGGGCGGCGACCTCGGCGGCGCGGTCGGTGGGGGTGAGGATCTGCAGGGTGCCGGGGGCGCCGGGGCCGAAGGCCTGCTGGACGGCGGTGTAGCCGGCGCGGGCGCTGGCGTCCTCGGGCAGGACGGTGATGGACGGCATCGCGGTGCGCAGTCCGATGACGGGGGCGGCGAGGGCGATCAGTGCGGCGAGGGCGAGGGCGCCGTAGCGCAGCGGGTGCTTCCAGAGGCGTTCGCCCCAGGCGGCGAAGCGCGGGGAGGCGGGTGGGGTGGACTTGGTCCAGGGCAGGGAGAGGGCGTCGACGCGGTGGCCGAGCCGGCCGAGGACGGCGGGCAGCAGGGTGAGGGTGGCGGCGAGGACGAACAGGACGGCGAGCATGATGCCGCCGGCCATCGAGCGGAACGCCGGGGAGGGGACGAGCATCACGGCGGAGAGGCTGACCAGGACGGTGGCGCCGGAGAGCAGGACGGCCTTGCCGGCGGTGTCCATGGTCTCGGCGACGGCGCGCACGGCTCCCTCGTCGGCGCGACCGGCGGAACGGCCGTCGGCCCGGCGGGCGGCGCGGAAGCGCATGACGAGGAAGAGCGCGTAGTCGATACCGAGGGCCAGGGCGAACATCATGGCGAAGTTCATCGCCCAGACGGACACCGGGAAGAGGTGGCTGATCAGGACGAGGGAGCCGGCCGAGGCGGCGAGGCCGGCCATGGTGAGCAGCAGGGGCAGTCCGGCGGCGACGAGGGAGCCGAAGGCGAGCACCAGGATGGCGAGGGTGACCGGCCAGGACATGACCTCGGACTTCATCATGGCGTCGTGGTTGGCCTTGTTGAAGTCGCTCCACAGGACGGAGGCGCCGGTGGCGTGGACGCTGACGCCGTCCGTGGACAGGGCGCCGAGCGGTCCCTTGAGGTCGTCGGCGGCGCGGACCATGTCGTCGGGCGAGGCGGCGGCGCCGGCGAGCAGGACGGCGGTGCGGCCGTCGGGGCTGATGGTGGCGCCGGGCTGGGGCGTGACGACGGTGGACACCCGCGGGTCGGCGGCGGCGAGGTCGTGCGCCTCGGTGATCACCTTCTGGACGGCCGGGTCGGTGACGGGGCGGTCGGCGGCGACGACGATCTGGATCGCGGAGGAGGCGTTGCCGGCGAAGTGCCGCTCGGCGAGTTCGCGGACCCGGACGGACTGGGAGCCGTCGGCCTGCCAGCCGGCGCCGGACAGCGCGCTGGTGACCTTGGGGGCGAAGGCGCCGAGGCCGATGACGACGATCAGCCAGCCGACCAGGACGGCCTTGAAGTGCCGGGCCGACCACACCCCGAGGCGGCCGAGCGGCCCGGGTCGGCCGTTCTCGGGGGCGCCGCCGCTGCCGGGGGCGTCGGGGGGCGGGGCGGCGGGCCGTACGGCTTCGGCGGGGCGGTTCACGTGGTGCTCCGTTCTCGGATGTCCGGGAGGTCCGGAGGCCCGAAAAAATACGGGTGGGGGTATCTCGACCAGCGACAACAGCACCCGTCCCGCCTTTCATTCCTCCCCGGCCGCCCCTACCCCGACGACCTCGACCCCGGCCGCCCCGTCGGCTAGCCGATCACCGCGTCCACCTCGACCTCCACCAGCCAGCGCTCGTCGATGAAGCGCGACACCTCCACGAAGGTGGTGACCGGGCGGATCTGCGCGAAGCGCTCGCCGTGGGCGCGCGCGGCCTCCCGCCACTGGCTCATGTCGGTGAGCATGACGCGGGTCCGTACGACGTCCGTGAGGGTGGCGCCCGCCTCCCGCAGGGCGGCCTCGGCGATGTCCAGGCAGCGGACGGTCTGGGCGTAAACGTCGCCCTGGCCGACCGTCGTGCCCTGCTCGCTGATCGGGGCGGTGCCCGCGACCGCGACGTGGTTGCCCTTGCGCACGGCGCGGGAGAAGCCGATCCGCGGTTCGAGGGGCGAGCCGGAACTGACTGTCTGTCGAGTGCTCTCCATCGCACCATGGTGCCGCACTAGTGCACCCGTCGGGCCGTCTGCCCGCACGAACGCCCCCGCGCGCCGCCGGACCTGCCCCGGAGCACCCCACCGCACTAGTGCACCAGCCTCAAATAGCCCCACTGCAAGGCTTGTTGGCGCCGACGCGTACGGCGTACATTCGGCGGCATGGAACACCTGGACCACCCGACGGGCACCGATGCCCCCGCCACCGACGTCCTCGTCTCCGGCGCCGGGATCGCCGGCCCCGCCCTCGCCTACTGGCTGCGCCGCCACGGCTTCACCCCCACCGTCGTCGAGCGCGCCGCCGGCCCGCGCCCCGGCGGGCAGGCCGTCGACCTGCGCGGCGCCGGGCGCACCGTGATCGAGCGGATGGGGCTGATGGAGCGGGCCCGCGCGCTGCGCGTCGAGCAGCACGGCATCGCCCTGGTCGACCGGCGCGGGCGGGCCACCGCCCGGATACCCGTCGGGCTGTTCGACGGCGAGGGCATCGTCTCCGAGATCGAGATCCTCCGCGGCGACCTCGCCGACCTGCTGCGCGAGGCCACCGACGGCGTCGAGTACCTCTGGGACGACACCGTCACCGCGCTCGACCAGGACGCCGGGGGCGTCACCGTCACCTTCGAGAACGCCCCCGCCCGCCGCTTCGCCCTGGTCGTCGGCGCGGACGGGCTGCACTCCGCCGTCCGCCGCCTCGCCTTCCGCCCCGGCGACGGCCCCGACGGCACAGACGGCACCGACGGCACCCACTACCGGCCGCTCGGCGGCTGCCACGCCTGGTTCACCGTCCACGACCCCGCCCTCGCCCGCGAGCTCGACGGCTGGTTCCTGATGTACAACGCCCCCGGCGGCCTGGTCGCCGGCGCCCGCCCCGGCCGGCTGCCCGGCGAGGTCAAGGCCTCCCTCGGCCTGCGTCGCGCACCCGCGGCCTACGACCGCCGCGACACCGCCGCCCAGCGGCGCCTGCTCGCCGAGCGCTTCGCCGGCGCCGGCTGGGAGGTGGACCGGCTGCTCGCCGGGATGCGCACCGCCGGGGACTTCGCCTTCGACACCTTCGGCCAGGTCCACCTCGACCACTACAGCCGCGGCCGCGTCGCCCTGCTCGGCGACGCCGGGTACAGCCCGAGCCCTCTGACCGGCCTCGGCACCAGCCTCGCCCTGGTCGGCGCCTACCTGCTGGCCGGTGAACTCGCCGCCGCCGCAGGCGACTTCCGCACCGCCTTCGCCCGCTACGAGGAGCTGATGCGCCCCTACGCCACCCGGGCCCAGGAGCTGCCGCCCGGCGGCCTGGGCGGCTACGCCCCGGACAGCGCCCTGGCGATCCGCCTGCGTGCCGCCTCCATGCGCTGGATGGGCCGCTGGCCGCTGCGCCCCGTGCTGGCCGCCCAGTTCGCCAAGGCCGGCGACATCGCCCTGCCCGACTACCCGCTGCCCGCCCGGACCGCCCGAGCCTCAGGCCGCACGCCCCCGCCCGGCTACGCCGTACGCGGCTGGTTGAAGCGCAGCATGTTGCCCGACGGGTCGCGGAAGGCGCAGTCGCGCACCCCGTAGGGCTGGTCCATCGGCTCCTGGAGGACCTCGGCGCCGGCCGCCCGGATGCGCTCGAAGGTGGCGTCGCAGTCGTCGGTGCGGAAGATGACGCCGCGCAGCAGGCCCTTGGCGAGGAGTTCGGCGGCGGCCCGGCGGTCGGCCTCGGAGGCGTGCGGGTCGGCCAGCGGGGGCTCCAGGACGATCTCCACGCCGGGCTGGTCGGGCGAGCCGACGGTGACCCAGCGCATGCCCTCGAAGCCGACGTCGTTGCGCACTTCGAAGCCGAGGACGTCGCGGTAGAAGGCGAGCGCCCGGTCGTGGTCGTCGACGGCGATGAAGCACTGCGCGAGTTCGATGCTCATGCCGGTCACGCTACGGGAGCACCGGGGCCGCCGTCGCTCCCGTTCCCCTTCGCCTCCTTGGCCTCCTTCGCCTCCTTGGCCTCCGCGCGCCGCACCGGGCGGGTGCCGATCTTGGCGACGCAGGCCGGGATCGCCGCGCCCTGCTCGTGGTCGCGGGCCCGGTAGGCGCTGGGGCTCTGCCCGACCAGCTCGGTGAAGCGGGTGCTGAAGGAGCCCAGCGAGGTGCAGCCCACCGCCATGCAGACCTCGGTCACGCTCAGGTCCCCGCGCCGCAGCAGCGCCTTGGCCCGTTCGATCCGGCGGGTCATCAGGTAGGTGTACGGGGTCTCGCCGTAGGCGGCGCGGAAGCTGCGCGAGAAGTGGCCGGAGGACATCAGCGCGGTGCGGGCCAGCGCCGGCACGTCCAGCGGCTGCGCGTACTCGCGGTCCATCCGGTCCCGGGCCCGGCGCAGCCGCACGAGGTCGTCGAGCGGCACGCGGCCCGCGGACGGGGACGAGGTAGAAGACGGGGACGGGGACGGGGACGACACACCGGCCACCGTACCGACTGCCACCGACAGACGGCGCCCGGCCCGTCCGTCCACCCCGTCCCCCGCCCGGCGCAGCCCGCTCGCGCCCGCCCCGCCGCGCCGACCACCCTGGAGCGGGGGCCGGACGGCGGAGAGGGCGACAGGGGTGGACGGCGAGGACGAGCAGCCCACCGCCCCGCGCGCGCCCGGCAACCGGGCGGTGGTGCTCGGCGTGCTGGCCGCGACCGTCGCCGTGCTGCTCGTCCAGGCGGTCAGCGGCACCAGTGCCCGCCTGGTGCTGCTGCTGGTGTTCCTGCCCGCGCTGCTGGCGGGCCTGGGCACCGTGGCCCAGACGGTGGCGGCCTCGGTGTGGGTGACCGCCGTGGTGGTGGCCCACTCGGTGCTGTTCCCGCCCGGGGACCTGCCGGCCCGCCTGGGCACCCTGCTGGGCGTGGTCGCCGCCGAGGCCGCCGTGATCGGCCTGTGCGCGCGGCGGGTGCGGCGCGAGCGGCAGCTGTCGCGGATGCGGCAGGTCGCCGTCGCCCTCCAGCGCCAGCTGCTGCGCCCGCTGCCCGTCACCACCCCGGACGTGCGCCTGGACGGGCTGTACCGGCCGCTGGAGCAGGACGCCATGGTCGGCGGCGACCTGTACGACGTCGCCGAGACCCCGCACGGCACCCGGGTGCTGGTCGGCGACGTCCAGGGCAAGGGCCTGCTCGCGATCGGGACGGGCTTCGCGGTGCTGAGCGCCTTCCGGGAGGCGGCCTTCCGCGAGCCGCGGCTGACCGCCGTCGCCGACGCCCTGGAGGCGGCGGTGGAGCGGCACAACGCCTACGCGGAGCAGAGCGGCGAGCAGGAACGGTTCGTCACGGCCACCGTGCTCTGCGTCCGCGCCCCGGACAGCAACGACGGGGGCACCGACGACGAGGGCCGCGCCACCGAGGTGCGGGCCGTCAACTGCGGCCACCTCTCCCCCTACCTGCTGCGCCCCGACGGCCGGGTGGAGCCCGTCCCCCTGGACGCCGGGCTCCCGCTCGGCCTCGCCGCCCTGGCCGCCACCGGCGAACCGCGCCCCGAGCGGCGCTTCACCCTGCCCGGGGACGGGGTGCTGGTGCTGCTCACCGACGGCATCACCGAGGCCCAGGACGCCTCCGGCGCGTTCTACCCGGTCGAACGGGGCCTGGCCGACCTCGCCGCCGTCCCCGCCGACGCCCTGCCCGAGGCCCTGGACCGGCGGGCCCGGCGCTGGAGCGGCGGGAGCAGCCGCGACGACGTCACCGTCCTCGCCCTGCGCCCCGCCCCGGAACCGCCGGCCCGGTAGCCCGGTAGCCGCCCGGGACGGGCCGAACAGGGCCGTACGGGGCTGTACACGGCCGTACGGGGCCGTACGGGGCCGTTCGGGACCGTCCATGGGGCTGTCCGGCCCTTGACCCCCGGCTGCGGGCTCCACCTGCGGCGATCTAGGGTGCAGGCATGATCCCCACACCGATACCCAGCCCCGAGCCCACCCGGCTCGACGGTCCGACGGACGACTTCCTGACCGACCCCGCCCAGGCGCTGCGGGTGATGATGCAGGGCAACGCCCGGTTCGTGGCGGGCAACCCCGAGCACCCCAACCAGGACGCCGGGCGCCGCGCGGCGCTCGCCCCGGCGCAGCGGCCCTTCGCGGTGCTGTTCGGCTGCTCGGACTCCCGGCTGGCCGCCGAGATCATCTTCGACCAGGGCCTGGGCGACCTCTTCGTGGTGCGCACCGCCGGGCACGTCACCGGCGCGGAGGCGCTGGGCAGCATCGAGTACGGGGTGAGCGTGCTGGACTGCCCGCTGGTGGTGGTGCTGGGGCACGACTCCTGCGGTGCGGTGGCGGCGGCGCTGGACTCCCTGGAGCAGGGGCAGCTGCCGGGCGGTTTCGTCCGGGACGTGGTGGAGCGGGTGACCCCGAGCGTGCTGTCCGCCAGGGCGGCGGGCATCGAGGACCGGGACGGGATCGTGGACGAGCACATCCGCCAGACCGTGGACCTGCTGGTGGAGCGCTCGCAGGCGCTGGCGGCGCGGATCGCCGAGGGGAAGGTGGCCGTGGTGGGCCTGTCCTACCGGCTGCGCGACGGCCGGGCCCGGCTGGTCTCCGCCCGGGGGCCGGTGGGCTGACGGCGGGCCGCCGCGTCCCGCCCGTCGCCGGGGCGCGGACGCCGTCCTCGGGAAACCGGAGTCGCATCCTCCGGAACTCGATGTCCGATCACCGCCAGCGCCCCCGTGCGGGCGGCGGCAGAGTCGGTGACCGGCAACGATTCCCCATTTCCCGAGGACGGCAGTCTCCCGTGCACAAGGCCATCGATCTCAAGGTCCTGTACTTCGGCACCCCCGTGGTGCTGATCGGCTCGCGCAACGAGGACGGCAGCGCCAACCTCATGCCGATGTCCTCGGCCTGGTGGCTGGGGCAGTCGTGCGTGCTCGGCCTGGGCGACAGCTCGCAGACCGCCGAGAACCTGCGGCGCGAGGGCGAGTGCGTGCTCAACCTGGCGTCCTCCGCGCAGGTGGACGCGGTGGACGCCCTCGCGCTGCTGACCGCCAAGCCGCGGATCGCCGAGTACCGGCTGCGGCAGGGCTACCGCCACGAGCGGCGCAAGTTCGAGGCCGCCGGGCTGACCGAGGTGCCCGGCGAGCTGGTGCGGGCGCCGCGCGCCGCCGAGTGCCCGGTGCAGCTGGAGTGCCGGGTGGAGTCGGCGACGGCGCTGGCGGGCGGCGGGCGCACCGCCTTCGAGGTGACGGTGGTGCGCGCCCACGTCGAGGAGAGCCTGCTGGTGCCCGGCAGCGACCACTACGTCGACCCGGTCGGCTGGGACCCGCTGATCATGAAGTTCTGCGAGTTCTTCGGCGACGGGCGGCGCCTGGCCCCCTCCCGCCTCGCCGAGGGCTGGCAGATGCCCGGGCGGCTGCCCGCCGCCGTGTGACGTGGCGTCCGCCCGGGGCCTCCGCTCGGGACGTCCGCCCGGGACGTCCGCTCACCGGTGGCGCTCAGGGCGCGACGGTCGCCCCGCAGGAGTCGCACACCCGCGTCGCGGGCAGCTCCAGGAAGCAGCTCGGACAGATCGCCGGCGGGCGCGGCGGCGCGGCGACGGCGGCCTTGCGCTCCACCGAGGCCCGCAGGCGCGGGGCCAGGGCGGGCGTGCCGCCGTCGGCGGGCAGGTCGGCGGCGAAGTGCCGGTAGCAGGCCAGGCGGGCGGCGGCCGCGTGCTGCTCGCGGTCCATCTCGGCGGCCACCGGCGGCTGTCCGGCCACCGCCAGCACCTCCTGGTAGCCGGGCCCGACCTTGCCGTCGGTGGCGTGCACCACCAGGGCCGTCAGCGGTGGGTCGCCGCGCCGGTGCGCCTCACGGATCACCAGGGCCAGCACCTTGCCTATCCAGTGCCGCTGGTTGATCCGGGTGCGCACCCCCGAGGCCTCCTGCACCGCCTCGGCGAGGCCCGGGTAGCTGATCACCGCGTGGTAGCGGCGCGCCACCTCCACCAGGGCCGGGTAGGCCGCCCTGGTCCACACGATGTGCGCCTGGCTGGCGCTGACCGCCGAACCGTCCGACGCCCGCCAGTACGTGTGCTGCTCCGTCATCCGCCCGCCCCTGTCCGTCTTGTCCGTTGTGTACGTGTCCGTCCCCCGCGGGCCCCCGCCGGGAGCGAGGCTACCCGGCCCCGGAGCGGCACCCTCGGGCGGGGCCTCGCCTCGGGCGGGGCTTGACTTCAAGTCCTGTTGAAGTCGTGGAATGGGTGCCGACCGCAGCCGTACGGGCAACCCCGCGGTCGATGCCCCGCCCGTACGGAAACCCGTACCGGGGCCGGGGCCGCCGCCTTCCCGATCGTGCCGACGGCGGCCCCGGCCTCCGGGCTCCCCCGCCCACCCCACCGGGCGCTTCGCCCCGCCTCCCGCGCCTCCCGCCTCGCGCGGGCGGGCCGCGCCTGTGAGCCGGAACACGGTTGAGGTTGACCTTGGGTCAGGGTGGAGGCTCCTCTCATCGGGCCCGACGACGACGCGGGCCCCGCGATACGAGGGGGCAGCATGTCCACCCACCACTCCACCCACGGCCCGGACCGCCCGGAGCTGCGACGGGCGGTCGAGGAGATCGCCGGATCCGGTTTCCTCGGCGTGCAGGTGCGGGTGAACGACGCGCACGGCGAGTGGGTCGGCACCGCCGGGTCCCGCGAGCTGGGCCGCGAGGAGAGGCCGCCGGCCGACGGGCACTTCCGCGTCGGCAGCGTCACCAAGAGCTTCATCGCGACCTCGGTGCTGATGCTGGTGGCCGAGGGCCGGCTGGCCCTGGACGACCCGGCCAGCAACCACCTGCCCGGGTTCGGGCTGGACCGGCGGATCACGGTGCGGATGCTGCTCCAGCACACCAGCGGGATCTTCAACCACACCGGCGAGCTGGAGGAGGACGGGACGTTCGTGCCGGGGGTCCCGTGGCGGGGCCGGGAGTGGGTGGAGGACCGCTTCCGCACCTACCGGCCCGAGGAGTTGGTGCGGCTGTCGCTGTCCCGGCCGGCGCGGTTCGCGCCGGGGGCGCGCTGGAGCTACGCCAACACCAACTACGTGCTGGCCCGGCTGGTGGTCGAGCGGGTCACCGGCCGGCCGTTCGCCGAGGAGCTGCGGCGGCTGGTCCTGGAGCCGCTGGGGCTGACCGGGACGGTGGCCCCGGGCCCCTCGCCGGAGGTGCCCGAGCCGCACGGCCGCAGCTACTACCGCTACGAGGACGCCGGGCGGGAGCGGACGGTCGACGTCACCCGGCACAACCCGTCCTGGGTCTCGGGCGGCGGCGACATGATCTCGACCACCCGGGACCTGCACGTGTACTTCTCCGCGCTGATGGGCGGCCGGCTGCTGCCGCCCGGCCTGCTGGCCGAGATGCGCGCGCCGGAGGCGACGGTCGGCTACGGGCTGGGGATCTTCGCCCAGGCCACGGACACGGGCACCGTCTTCCACCACAACGGCGCCACCATCGGCTCGGCCGCGCTGATGTACGGCTCGCCGGACGGCGGCACCACCCTGACCGCCGGGCTGACCTACGTGGACGACGCCGACGTGTCCGTCGCCGCGGCGTTCCAGAGCGCCCAGCGACGGCTCGTCGACGAGGTGTTCGGCACCGGGCCCGGCCCCACGGCATCCGGTCGTACGGCAGGCTGAACGGATGGCAAACGGAGTCACGATCGGGCAGGCGGCCGCGTACGTCGGCGTCACGGTGAAGACGGTGCGGCACTACCACCGGCAGGGGCTGGTCGAGGAGCCGCTGCGCGACGCCTCCGGCTACCGGCGGTACGGGTCGGGCGAATTGCTGCGGCTGGTGCAGGTCCGGACGCTGGCCGCCGCCGGGGTGCCGCTGGCGGAGGTCGGGCCGCTGCTCGACGCCGACGGCGAGCGGTTCGCCACCGCCCTCGCCGACGTGGAGCGGCGCCTGACCGAGCGGATCACGGAACTGACCGCGCGCCGCGACACCCTGCACCGGCTCGCCGACGGCGACCGGGCCCTGCTGCCCGACCGCGCCTGCGCGGTCCTGGAGCGGATGCCCGGGCTCGGCTTCGGCCCCGACTACGTGGCGGCGCAGCGCGAGGCCCTGGTGCTGGCGCGGGCGCTGGTGCCGGAGGGCTTCGACGGCCTCCTCGCCCAGCTCGAACTGCGCCTGGACGACCCGGGGTTCGTCGAACTGACCAGACGCGGCCAGGAGGCCGAGGCCTGGGAGCCGGACGATCCGAGGGTCGAGGAGCTCGCCGCCGCCATGGCCGACCACTACCTCGCCAACCCCGCCCTGCTGGGCGACCCGGCCGGCCTGCGTGCCTGGGCCAGGGCCGCCACCCAGTACCGGCTGATCGACCGCCACCGCGACGACCAGGCCCCGGTCTCGGCCCGGCTGACCGCGCTCACCGAGGCCCGGCTGCGCGCCGCCGGCGTCCCGTCCCCGCACCGGTAGCGCCCCCTGCCGCCCGCGGGAAGCCGGGCCGACTTCCCGCGCGGCCCTCCGCCGGTCACCAGCCCGGCCGGGGCTCCGGGGCGATGGTGATCAGCGGGTGGAAGTGGGCGAGTTCGGCGGGCTCGTCGACGGGGCCGCCCTCGGCCTCGATCCAGGCGTGGGCGCGGAACGGGGCGGTGCGCACGCCGGTGCGCCAGGTCGGCCAGGCGCCCCGGGTGCGGCACAACAGGGCTGTGGCGATGGAGCGTTGGAGGCAGCCCTGGCCGGCGCAGCGCATGCTGAGGGCGACCACGGCCTGCCGGGCGGCGAGGGCCTCGGCGCGGTCGGCGGGCCGGGCGCCGCGGCGCAGGGCGAGCATCACCCGGCGGATGCGGGCCGGGGGGAGCCGCTCGATCAGCCGGGCCGCGCCGATCGCCGCGAGGGCGGCGGGCCGCCGGTGCCAGGGCGGGCGGCCAGCGCGGGTGGCGTGGGCGTGCAGGCTCATCCGGCCGTGCCCGCTCCCGTGCCGGCCGGTCCGCCGGCGCCCGGTCCGCCGGTGACCAGTCCGGCGGTGCGCAGGGTCTCGTGCAGCCGGTCGACGTCGGCGCGCGCCCGGTCGGCGGTGACCGGGTGGCGGGCGCTGAGGTCGGCGGCGGTCTCCTCGGCGGTGCGGCCGTCCAGCAGGGAGCGCAGGACGAGCAGTGCGGTGCGGTTGAGCTGGTAGTAGCGGCCGGAGCGCTCGTCGAGCAGGACGGCGCCGTCGTCGGTCGGGGTGAGCGTCACGTCAGGGCGCAGCTGGGCGGGCATCAGGTCCCTCCGGTGGTGGTGGCGGCGGTGCGGTGGCGGCTGCCGTGGGCGCGCAGCCAGTGTTCGCAGGCGAGGGTGGCGTCCAGGGCGGCGTAGGGGGTGCCGGTGGGGTAGAGCCCGAGGCAGGCCTGGCGCAGGGCGTCGGGGTCGATCAGGCCGGCGCGGGCCAGGGCGCTGTCCTCGGTGAGGGCGGCGATTCGGGCGCGGTGGCGGGCGAGGCCCTGGTGGGCGTCGGGGGTGAAGTCGCCCTTGCCGGTGCGGCGCAGGAGGTCGGCGGGGACGTCCGGGGCGAGGGCGGTGGTGAGCAGGGGCTTGTAGGCGAAGGGGGTTCCGCGGGTGGCGGGGTCGGCGGCCAGGCAGGCGTCGAGGACCTGGTCGTCCAGGAAGGGTGTGCTGTACGGGGTGCCGGCGCGGGCGGTGGCGTCGACGAGCTGGCGCATGGCGGAGGCGCTGTGCCGGACCGTGCGCAGGACCTGGTGCTGGGCGTGCTGCGGGGCCAGGGGCCGTGCGTCCCGCAGGGCCTTGAGCTGGTCGCGGACCAGGGCGGCGGCGTGCGGGGTGGCCCAGGGCGGCAGCCGGGGTTCGGTTCCCCAGCCGAGGAGTTGGGTGGTGGGCGGCGCGGGGTGGGTGAGGCGGTCGGCGGCGTGGGCGAGCCAGGCGGGGTAGGGGCGGGGGTCGGCGAGGGCGCCGAGGGCGTCGGGCAGTTTCCAGCGCAGGCGGGCGCGGTGTCCGCGCAGGTGGCGGGCGGCGGTGGCGGGGTGGCGCGGGGCGAGGGTGCGCAGGTAGGCGGGGAGGGCCTGGAGGACTTCGTCGCCGCCTTCGCCGCTGATGCGCAGGCGGGCGCCGCGGGCGGCGAGGAGGCGGGCGACGGCCTCGTCGCGGGCCCTGGTGCGGGTCCAGGCGAACGGTTCGTCGCCCTGGGGGCCGGGGGTGTCGGTGTCGGCGAACATCGCGGGGAGGTCCTCGGCGGGCAGGACGAGCCGGGTGCCGGGCAGGTGGCGGGCGGCGCGGTCGGCCCAGGGGGCGTCCTCGTGGTGGGGGTCGAGGGAGCCGATGGTGACGGTGAGCAGGTCGGCGGGGCCGGTGGCGGCGAGGAAGCACAGGGGGGTGGAGTCGAGGCCGCCGGACAGGTCGGCGGCGACGAGTCCGCCGTCGCGGGTGCGGGCGGCGACGGCGCGGTGCAGGGCGTGGCGCAGGGCCGTCGCGGCTTCGGGGCGGGGTCGTTCGGGGGCGGGCGGCTGCCAGTGGGCGAGGGTGCGGGCGGGGCGGGCGGGGGCGAGCAGGGCGGTGTGGTGCGGTGGCACGGGGGTGATGCCGGGCCACAGGGGCAGGGTGTCGGCGGGGTGCGGCAGGGGGTGGGCGAGGCGCAGGGCGAGGCGTTCGGTGGACGGGGTGAGGCCGGCCGCGGCGGCCAGGACGTCGGCCCGGTCGGCGAGGACGGGGACGCCGTGGACCTCGGCCAGGTGGAGGCGGTGGAGTCCGGACAGCGAGCCGCGGGCGGTGACGGTGCCGTGCACGGTGGCGATCAGGTGGTGGCTGCCGGCCGGGCCGTCGGTGTGGGTGAGGGCGAGGGCGTCGCGCGGGTCGCGGAGGTGTTCGGCGCGGCGGCGCAGCTGGTGGGTGTCGGTGTCGCTGGTGCCGAACACGGCCAGCGCGACCGGTCCGGCCTGGGCGGTGACCGCCTCGTCGGCCGGCCAGTGGCCGAGGATCCAGGGGCGGCCGCTGGGGTGGTGCAGGGCACGGCGCTCGGCCGTGCCCCACACCGCGGCCACCGCGGCTGCTGCGTCGGTGTCCGGCAGGACCACGAACCAGGTCCGCCGGTGGCCGTTCACGGTTCGGTCCTCAGGGGGCGAGGTAGTAGCCGTGGACGTCGGACTGGTTGCCGATGTCGAAGCCCCGGGTGAGGTCCGCGAAGTCGCCGAGTTCGATCATCACCGGGGGCTCGTACACGTCGTCGGTCATGGCAATGTCCTCTCTTGTGCGGGGAGTTGGACACGATCGCCGGCCGGCGGTGCTCCTACTCTTCCTCGTCGGTTCGCCGACGGACAAGCGGCGCCGGGGCCTTCGGCCGGAACCCGACGGCCCGGGCGGGAGTGGCCGCAGGCGCTCGCGGGACTGCTGAGCACCCGGGCGAGCGGGTGGCGGGGGCGGCGGGCGGGAGGCCGGATTCGGCCAGCCCTGGACGAAATGGTGTAGACCTGTCCGCTGCCGGACGGGGCCTCGCCTACGGTCGTCCCATGGCTGACGCATGCTTCGGGCACCCGCGGCTCGCCGCGCTCTACGACCCGCTCGACCCCGACCGCGGCGACCTCGACGCCTACCTGGCGATGGCACGGGAGTTCGGGGCGCGCCGGGTGCTGGACATCGGCTGCGGCACGGGGGTGTTCGCGCTCCTGCTGGCCGGCCGCGGGTTCGAGGTGGTCGGCGTCGATCCCGCCCTGGCCTCCGTGGAGGTCGCGCGCGCCAAGCCGGGCGGCGGGCGGGTGCGGTGGATCCACGGCGACGCGACGGACCTGCCGCCGCTGCGGGTCGATCTGGCGACGATGACGGCGAACGTCGCCCAGGCGATCGCCGGTCCGCGGGCCTGGCGGGGGACGCTGCGGGGGGCCTTCGCGGCGCTGCGGCCGGGCGGGCGGCTGGTCTTCGAGACCCGCGATCCGGGCGCCCGCGCCTGGGAGGAGTGGACGCGCGAGCGCTCCCACCGGGTGACGGAGGTCCCGGGCGCGGGCGCCGTCGAGAGCTGGGTCGACCTGGTCGGGGTACGCGGGCCGCTGGTGACGTTCCGGTGGACGTACGTGTTCGCGGTGGACGGGCAGGTGCTGACGTCGGATTCGACGCTGCGCTTCCGGGAACGGGCGGAGGTGGAGCGGGACTTGGCCGCCCACGGCTACGTGCTGGAGGAGGTCCGCGACGCTCCCGGCCAGGGCGGGCGGGAGTTCGTCTTCGTGGCCCGGCGCCCGTGACCCCCGCCGCTCCGTAACCCCCCGCCGCTCCGGGGCGCCGTGCGCGGGAAGTCGGCCGGGCCGACTTCCTGTGCGCGGGCTCGGCGGTTCAGGGGAGCAGGGTCTCCCCGTTCGTCCGGCCTTCCACGGCGGTGACGTAGGAGCGGGCGGCGTCGACGGCGAGGATGCCGGGGGCCGGGTCCCGGCCGAGGAGCTGCAGCGTCTCGGCGATCCAGCCGGGGCTGACGAGGTTGATCCGCAGGTCGCGGGGCAGTTCGGCGGCGGCGTTGCGGACGAAGCCCTCCAGCCCGGTGTTGATGACGGCGCCCAACGATCCACCGACCATCGGGGTGGTGAACGTGCCGCCGGTGAGGGTGATGGAGCCGCCGTCGCGCAGGTGGTGCTGGGCGCGCCGGGCCAGGGCGATCTGGCCCAGCAGCTTGCCCTGCAGCCCGGCGAGGAACTCCTCGTCGGTCGCCGTGGCGAAGTCGACCATCGGGCCCGACACGGCGCAGCAGACGACCGCGTCGAGGTCGGGCAGGCCGGCGAAGAGCGCGTCCAGGGAGTCGGAGTCCTCCAGGTCGACCGTCACCGGGCCGCTGCGCGAGGCCCGTACGACCTGGTGCTCCTTCTCCAGGGCGGTGGCGACAGCGCTGCCGAGTGTGCCGGAGGCTCCGATCACGAGTACCTTCATGCCGTCGATGATCGCATCAAGTGGCCCTCTCAGGAGGACTTTTCGGCAAGGGTGTGGGCGACGAGGGCGTTCGCGTGGCCGTGGCCGATGTTGTGCTCGGTCTTGAGCCAGGCGACGAGCTCCATGTGCCTGGCGAGCGGGGAGGCGCGAATGAGGTCCTTCCACTCCTCGACCGGGCGGCCGTACTTCTTCTCGATGGAGGGGAAATAGGAGGCGGGGCCCTTTACGGCGGGGGCCTTCGCGGCGGTCTCCGCGGTCTTCACGGCGGTCTTCGCAGCGGTCTTCGCGGCGGGGGCGGCGGTCATGGGCGGTTCCTCTCGGGAGGGCGGGAAAGGAGAAGCGGTGCGGTCACGGAGGTAGACCGTGACCGCACCGCGAACTCATCGCCCCACCGGAGTGATTCGCGTCACACCCCGGCGGTGGCCCGGTGGCGGCGCCGGCCGGCGGGCGGGGTGGGGTCGGCGTCCCAGGCGGCGACGGGGTTGCCGAGCCAGCGCCCGCCGCCGGGGACGTTCTCGCCGCGCATGACCAGGGAGGCCGGGCCGACGGTGCTGCCGGCCCCGAGGGAGGCGTTGAGCAGCACGATGGAGTGCGGGCCGGTGGTGGAGCCGGCGGCGAGGTGGACGGGGCCCAGCCGCATGACGCGGTCGTGGAAGAGGTGGGTCTGCAGGACGGTGCCGCGGTTGACGCTGGCGCCGGCCTCGACGGTGACCAGGTCGGTCTCGGGCAGCCAGTGGGTCTCGCACCACACGCCGCGGCCGATGCGGGCGCCGAGGCTGCGCAGCCACACGTTCAGGTAGGGGGTGCCGGTGATGGTGTGGCCGCCGAAGGGCATGGCGAGTTCCTCGACGAAGGTGTCGTAGAGCTCGTTGCGCCACACGAAGGAGGACCACAGGGGGTGTTCGGCGACGCGGAAGCGTCCGACCAGCAGCCACTTGGCGGCGGTGGTGACGGCGCAGGCGACGACGGCGGCGGCGGTGAGCACGAGTCCGGCGGTGCCGAGGGCGACGGCCAGGCCGTAGTCGTCGCGCAGTTCCTGCAGGGCGGCGAGGACGAGGTCGCCGAGCAGGGCGGCGAGGACGATCGGCAGCAGCCGGCAGAGTTCGACGCCGGCGCGCGCCCACATCAGGCGCCGGGGCGGGTTGTAGGTGCGGGCGTCGGCGCCGGTGTCGGCGACGCGGGGCAGCGCGAAGGCGGGGCGGCCGAGCCAGGAGGAGCCTTCGGGGGCGTGGGCGGGGGTGTCGGACAGGACGCCGACGAGGGAGTTGTCGGGCAGGTGGCGGCCGGGGCCGACGATGCCGGAGTTGCCGACGAAGGAGCGGCGTCCGACGTGGGCGGGGCCGAGGCGGAGCCAGCCGCCGCGCAGCTCGTACGGGGCGACGAGGGTGTCGTCGGCGAGGAAGGCGCCGTCGTCGACGCGCATCAGGCCGGGCAGGGCGAGCACGGTGGAGGCTTCGACGCGCCGTCCGACGCGGGCGCCGAGCAGGCGCAGCCACACCGGGGTGAAGAGGCTGGCGTAGAAGGGGAAGAGGGTGCGCCGGGCGGTGTCGCTGAGGCGGCTGACGGCCCAGGCGCAGAAGGCGACGCGGCCGGTGGCGGGGTGGTGGCCGGGGCGCAGCGGGAGGGACAGCAGGCGCACGAGGAGCGCTATGAGGGTGGCGTAGCAGACGACGGTGAGGGCGGCCAGCGGGATGGTGGCGGGCAGGAGCTGGACGAGGGCGCCGAGCAGGGTGGCGTCGCTGTCGATCATCGGGTAGACGATGGCCAGGGCGGGCAGCGCGGCGAGGATCGGGACGAGGCCGAAGAGGGCGAAGGCGGCGCCGTAGGCGAGGTTCCAGCCGCGCGGGGCGGGGGCGGGGGCGGTGGGCCAGTCGGCGGGGGCGGTGGTGTCGGGGCGGGCCGGGGAGCCGGTCCAGTGTTCGCCGGGCGGGACGGCGGTGGTGGCGGTGACGCAGGAGCCGGGGGCGATCTCGGCGCCGGCGCCGATGCGGGCGCCGGGCATGAGGGTGGCGCGGTGGCCGATGCGGGCGCCGTCGCCGATGTCGATGCGGCCGAGGTGGAGGGTGTCGCCGTCGAGCCACCAGCCGGCGAGGTCGGCTTCGGGTTCGACGGAGGCGTGGGCGCCGATGCGGGCGAGGCCGGTGACGGGGGGCAGGGTGTGGAGCTGGACGCCGGGGCCGACGCGGCAGCCCAGGGCGCGGGCGTAGCGGGGGGCCCAGGGGGTGCCGGCGAGGGCGGCGGTGCCGAACATGGCGGTGTAGCGTTCGGCGGCCCACAGGCGCAGGTGGACGTGGCCACCGCGGGGGTGGCTGCCGGGGCGGATGCGGGCGGTGAGCAGGCGGGCGCCGGCGGCGGCGAGCAGGGTGCGGCCGGGGGCGCTGTAGAGGAGGAGCAGGCCGGCGCCGACGGGCCACCAGGAGCTGTGGGGGGCCCAGGCGAGGTGGCTGCCGGTGAGGTTGTCGAGGGCCATCAGGAGGAGGATCCAGCGCAGTCCGGCGAGGGAGAACATGCCGAGGAGCAGGAGGGTCTGCCACAGGCCGGCGCTGCGGGGGGTGCGGCGCACGGTGCGGCCGCGGACGGCGGAGGAGGCGGCGGCGCCGACGGCGGTGTCCTCTGGGGCGGCGGCCGGGGCGAGGGTGTCGAGGTGGGCGGCGAGGTCGGCGAGGACGGGGTGGGCGTACAGGTCGGCGACGGAGACGCCGTTGTGCCGGGTGCGCAGTTCGGAGACGAGGCGGGCGGCGGTGAGGCTGGAGCCGCCGAGGGCGAAGAAGTCGTCGTCGGGGCCGGGGGCGGTGCCGAGCAGGCGCTCCCAGTGGGCGGCGAGCCGGCCGGCGGTGCCGTCCAGGGCCCGGGCGGCGGGGGCGGTGCCGGTGGTGGCGAGCGGCCAGGGCAGGGCGTTGCGGTCGACCTTGCCGGAGGTGCGGGTGGGCAGGGAGTCGACGAGGGCGAGGACGGGCACCAGCGGGGCGGGCAGGCGCTCCAGCAGCCGGCGGCGGGCGGTGGCGAGGTCGGGGGTGGTGCCGGGCCGGGCGACGAGGTAGCCGACGAGCAGGTCGGCGCCGGCGGGGGTCCTGCGGACGGCCGCGGCGGCGGCGCGCACGTCGGGCAGGGCCTGGAGGGCGGCGTCGATCTCGCCGAGCTCGATGCGGCGGCCGCCGAGTTTGACCTGGTCGTCGGCGCGGCCGAGGAAGATCAGGCCTTCGGGTTCGTTGCGGACGAGGTCGCCGCTGCGGTAGACGCGGGGCGAGGCGAGGGCGGGGTGGGCGCTGAACTTCTCGGCGTCCTTGGCGGGGTCGAGGTAGCGGGCGGTGCCGACGCCGGTGATGAGCAGTTCGCCGGTCTCGTACCAGGGGACGGGGTGGCCGGCCTGGTCGACGACGGCGATCTCCCAGCCGTCGAGGGGGGCGCCGATGCGCACCGGCTGGCCGGGGAGCATGCGGGCGGCGGTGGCGACGACGGTGGTCTCGGTGGGGCCGTAGGTGTTCCAGAACTCGCGGCCGCCGGTGGCGAGGCGGTCGACGAGTTCGGCGGGGCAGGCCTCGCCGCCGACGATGATCAGGCGGACGGCGTCCAGGCACTCCTGCGGCCACAGGGCGAGCAGGGTGGGGACGGTGGAGACGGCGGTGATGCGCCGGCTGACGAGCCAGGGGCCGAGGTCGGTGCCGGCCTTGACGAGGGAGCGGGGGGCGGGCACCAGGCAGGCGCCGTGGCGCCAGGCGAGCCACATCTCCTCGCAGGAGGCGTCGAAGGCGACGGACAGGCCGGCCAGGACGCGGTCGCCGGGGGCGAGCGGCTGCTGCGGGAGGAAGAGGCGGGCCTCGGCGTCGACGAAGGCGGCGGCGCTGCGGTGGGTGACGGCGACGCCCTTGGGGCGGCCGGTGGTGCCGGAGGTGAAGATGATCCACGCGTCGTCGGCCGGGGCGGGCCAGGCCGGACGGCCCGAGGGGCGGGCGTCGGTGGGGGTGTGCAGGGCGCGGCCGGGGCCGAGGACGGCGCAGACGGCGGCGTCCTGCCAGATCATCTCGGCGCGCTCGTCGGGGTCGTCGGCGTCGACGGGCACGTAGGCGGCGCCGCAGCGCATGACGGCGAGGATCGCGATGTAGAGGTCGGCGGTGCCGGAGGGGATGCGGACCCCGACGCGGTCGCCGCGGCCGATGCCGTGGCCGGCCAGCTGCCCGGCGAGGGTCTCGACCTCGTGCAGCAGGGCGCGGTAGTCGAGGACGGTGTCGCCGGTGTCGAGCGCGGGCGCGCCGGGGTGCGCCTGCGCGGTGGCGGCGATGATGTCGAGCAGGCTGCGGGGGTGGGCGGGCTGGGCCGCCGGCCAGCCCGCCACGGGGCCCGGGTTCGGGCGGTGCAGCGTGCCGGGGCCGGCCGTTTCGTGGCGTGCGTCCATGGATGGGTTCCTTGGCTCCGGGGTCCTGGGGGCGCGTACGGGTATCACGCGGGGTGACGCCTTTGTCACCTGCTGGGTGCGCCCACTCACCATGACTCCGCTGGGAGTCGGCTGGATGCAGTGAGGAATCGATCAAAGAAAATTCTCATCATCGATGCCACGCGAGGGCAGCAACGGTATGAATCGAATGCTATTTCGCTGGTTTCCGATCGTTTTCGCTGGTGAAGAGTAATCGCCGAATACCGGAGCGGTGCGACGGGAGCGAGAAGAGTGATGAACACCATGGCGACCGATTCGCTACCAGTAGTGAAGGGGCCGCTGCCGAATCGGGGGGTTCTGGTCGGATCACTGGCGTGTTCACGGTTTTCACATATTCCTGTGGGAGTCTTTCGCAGCCCACACCGCGGCTCCTTCCTGTGAGCGGACTGGGCAGCGGCGCGCCCGACTGGGATTCGGCTGGGCGAGACCGGAACCGGGACCTGGACCGTGACGGGCAGGGCGGCGGGGAGAGCGGTACGGAGAGCGGCGGGGAGGTGCTCGTCTGGTACGTGGCGTACGGCTCGAACCTGCACGCCGCCCGCCTCGCCCGCTACCTGCGCGGCGGCCGCCCCGACGGCGGGGCGCAGACCCACCCCGGCAGCCGCGACCCGCGCCCGCCGCGCCGGGCGGTGGCCACCGTACTGCCGGGCGTGCTCTACTTCGCCGACCACTCGCTCACCTGGGGCGGCGGCTCGGCCTTCTACGACCCGGCCCTTCCCGGCGAAGTCCCCTGCCGGGCCTACCTGGTGACGGTCGGTCAGTTCAGCGACATCGCCGCCCAGGAGATGCGCCGCTCCCCCGGCACCGACCTCGACCTCGCCCCGGTGCTCGCCGCCGGGCGCGCCGAACTGGGCCCGGGCCGCTACGAAACCCTGCTGCACGTCGGCGAGTCGGACGGCCACCCGCTGCTGACCTTCACCGCCGCCCGGGGCCTGGCCGGCGCCGAGCTCAACGCCCCCACCCCGCCCTACCTGCGCACCCTGGCGGCGGGCCTGGCCGAGTCCCACGGCTGGGGCCCCTGGCGCACGGCCGGCTACCTCGCCACCCGCCCGGGCGCGGCCGGGCACTGGACACCGGCGGAGGTGGCGGCGCTGCTGCTGTAGGCGCGGCCTTGGCCCGCACCCCGGACCCGGCCCGGCCGCTGTCGGTGGGCGCCGCTACCGTGCCGCCATGACCTACCACCCCACCGCGCCCGCGGATGCCGACTGGGACCGCCAACTCGCCGACGCCTTCGCCGCCTTGCTCGGCCGCCCCCTCGCGGAGTACGACCCCGACGCGGTCTACGCCGCCTGCGTCACCGGCAACCTGCTGTACGAGACCGGCTTCCGCCGCGAGCACGCCTGGGTGCGCCCGGCGGCGCTGCGCGGCGAGGAGCCGTTCGTCTCCCGGCTCCACCTGTTCGACGAGGCCGAGGGGACGCCGGTCTTCGACCCGAGCCGCTCGGTCTTCGAGTTCCGGCCGTCCGACGCCGGGGCGCATCTCCCCGAGGGCTTCGCCGCCGCCGTCGAGGCCGCCTGCTTCAGCCCCGGACTGCTGCGGGGCGCCGACCTCGCCCCGCTGCTGGAACGGTACGGCGTCGACCTCACCGACCCGGCCCTGGCCGACACCTGGGAGGTCTACGCCCCCCTGCTCGTCTCCGACGGCACCCTCCTGGACGCCCTGTGCACGGCCTTCGCCACCGGCCGCACCCCCGGGGAGCTGATGCCCTTCACGGCGGAGCCCGAGGAGGAGTGGGAGGAGGAACTTTCCGTGATCGGGAACCCCGAACTGCGCACCCACCTCGGCTACTTCTGCACCGACGGGGAGATGGGCCTGATGCCCGTGTCCGCCGACACCACGGCGTTCGGCCTGGACGACGAGGGCTGCGAACCGGTCGCGGGCTGGGAGGACGGGCACGGCCAGGTGGAGATCACCGTCATCCGGCTGAGCGACCACGTCGCCGGGCCGCGCCGCTGACCCCGGCCGCCCCGCACGACGGCCCGAACGCGGCGGGGCCGCCCGGTGAACTGCCGGGCGGCCCAGCCGTGTTCGGGTGTTTGGGCGGTGCGGGTGTCAGGCGTGCGGCGCCCAGAAGGCGGTGAGCCGGCCGACGCCGTGCTCGACGGCCTTCCAGCTGCCCTGGAACTCCAGGACCGCGATGGCCGAGGTCGGGAAGCCGGAGCGGTTCATCCGCGCCAGCAGGTCCCCCTCGGCCTCGCCCGCCAGGGCGTCGGCCAGCGCGTGGACGCCGGGGTTGTGGCCGACCAGGACCAGGTCCCGCACCTCGTCGGACTGCTCGTTGAGGAGCGCGATCAGCTCCCCGAGGCTCGCCTCGTACACGCGCTCCTCGGCGACGGTCTTCGGCACCACCGGGAGCTCGGCGGCCGCGAGCCTCCAGGTCTCACGGGTCCGCACGGCGGTGGAGACCAGCGCGAGGTCGGGGGTGATGCCGGCGCCGGCGATCCAGCGTCCGGCCGCCGGCGCGTCCTCGCGGCCCCGCTCGGCGAGCGGGCGCTCGTGGTCGTCCACGTCGGGGTGCTCGGCCTTGGAGTGGCGCAGCACGACGATCCGGCGCGTCGATTCCTCGGACATGGACGTCTCCCTCGGTTCCCGGAACGGGCGGTTCACCCGGACCAAGATCGTAACAGTCCGTACTGACGGTCCGTCGGGTGGAACGCGACGGGTGCGCCGCCCCGTCCGGGCGGCGCACCGCCCGGGCCCCGGCCTCCCCACCGGCCGTACCCGGCAGGCCGGTTGGGGAAGGAGCGGGGCCCGGAGCCGCGCCGGTCAGTGGTGGTACATGCCGACCTCGTAGCCGCCGCCGGGCTGGCGGATCATCACGTTGGCCCGGTTGAAGGCGTTGATCAGCGCGATCACGCAGACCAGCGCCGCGAGCTGCTCCTCGTCGTAGTGCTTGGCGGCGTTCGCCCACGCCTCGTCGCTCACCCCGCCGGCCGCGTCGGCGAGCCGGGTGCCCTGCTCGGCGAGTTCCAGCGCGGCGCGCTCGGCCTCGGTGAAGACGGTGGCCTCGCGCCAGGCGGCGACCAGGTTGAGGCGCACCGGGTCCTCGCCGGCGTGCACGGCCTCCTTGAAGTGCATGTCGATGCAGGCGCCGCAACCGTTGATCTGGCTGGCGCGCAGCCGCACCAACTCCTGGACGGTGTACGGCAGGGCCGACTCGGCGATGGGCTTGTTGGCCGCGATGAGGTGCTTGAGGACCTTGCCGATGACGGGGCTGGCGAAGGGGTTGAGGCGGGGTTCCATGGCGTGCTCCTCGGTCGCTGTTCCGTTGCTGCCCCTTGAGACAGGACGGCCCGCCGTTCTGTGACATCCCCCGGCCGCCCGGGCTCCGTGACCTGCGCCACACCACCCGCCAGTGGGCCCCGGCGGGCCTCGGATAGCCTGCTGGCCACGGTCGCGGGGCAGGCGGGGGGTCCACATGACGGGTACGGCGGATGTGGCGGGCGTGGCCGTGTACCGTCCGCTGCTGTTCTCCATCGCGTACGGGATGACGGGTTCGGTCGGCGACGCCGAGGACCTCGTCCAGGACGCCTTCCTCGGCTTCACCCGCGCCGACCGGGCCGGCACCGCGATCGCCGACCCCAAGGCGTACCTGACCACGGCCGTCACCCGCCTGGGCATCAACCACCTCACCTCCGCCCGGGTGCGCCGCGAGGCCTACGTCGGCCAGTGGCTGCCCGAGCCCGTCGTCACCACCGCCGAGCGGCCCGGCCCGGCCGAGCACGCCGAGCTGGCGGACACCCTGTCGATGGCGTTCCTGCTGCTGATGGAGGCCCTCTCGCCGGTCGAGCGCGCGGTGTTCACGCTGCGCGAGGCCTTCGGGTACGGCTACCCGGAGGTCGCGGAGATGGTGGGGAAGAGCGAGGCGAACTGCCGCCAGATCCTCGCCCGCGCCAGGAAGCGCCTGGCGCCCGCGGCGCACGAGGACGAAGCCGTCGCCCCGGCCCCGGCCCGCCGCGCGGAGGGCGAGGAGCTGGCCCGCCGCTTCTTCGAAGTCGCCGAGGGCGGCGACCTGGACGCCCTGCTCGGCATGCTCGCCCCCGACGTGGCGTTCCAGGGCGACGGCGGCGGCAAGGCCCGCGCACTCGCCCACTCCCTCACCGACCCGCGCCGCGTCGCCCAGCTGCTCGTCGGCGGCCTGCGCCGGGTCCGCCGCCTGGGCGCGCGCCTCGTCCCGGCCCGGGTCAACGGCCGCCCGGGCGCGGTGGTGTACGACGCGGAGCAGCGCGTGGCCGGCGTCATCGAGCTGGACATCGACGCCGACGGCGCGGTGCGGTCCGTCCATGCCGTGTCCAACCCCGACAAGCTCGCCCACCTCGGGCCGGTCTCGGGCCTGGGGCTGCTGCGGGCGCCGAAGTAGCCGGGCGACGGAACGGCCCGGGCCCTGGCAACCACCGCCCGGGCCCGGGCCGTTCGTCGTACGGGTGCGGCCGGAGGGCCGGCCGGAAGGTCAGAGCGCGGTGCAGACGGCGGTCGCGCGGATGGACTCGGTCCCGGTGCCGGTGTTGGTGCCGCGCACGACCCAGGAGTTGTCGGTCGCGTAGGAGTCGGTGACGAAGATCCGGAAGGCGCTGGTCTGGCCGCCACCGCCGGTGGGCACCTCCCCGGACGGACAGCTGACGATGGCGACCCCGTTGTCCCCGGGGGCCACGTCGATCCAGTCGCCGACGACCTGGTCGTGCGCGGCCATCAGTGCGGGGCTGACGGCGGCCGGGCCGTGCGGGACGACGACGGTCGGCTTGACGTTGGGCTTGCCCACGGGCTTGCCCGCCGGCTCGCCGACGGGCTCTCCGACGGGCTTGTGGCTGGGCTTGCCGTCGGCGACGGCGGCCACGGTGCCCGTGGCCAGGACACCGGTGACGGCGACGGCGAGGGCGGTCAGGACGAGGGGCTTCATACGGGCCACGGGGGCTCCTGAGGGTTGCGGCTCGGGGTGCGTCGACGCGGGGCCGTTCCCCGCGTCGAGCCCGATCCGTACCCGAACCCCCGACTCCGGCGCGGAGGCCCGCCGTACCGGCTACCCGGGCGGGGGAACACCGCTGCCCGACCGGGCTAGCCGGGGCCGGCATCCCCCGGTTCGATCAAGGAAGCCGTCCACGGGGGAAACACGGGCGACCGTCACCTCGGTACGTTCCGGCACTTCATCGCCGCGGCCCGCGTCATCGGCCGGCGCGACGCCCCGCGCCGCCTCGCGCTCGGCGCCGGGGTCCGCCTGGTCGCCGCCTGCTCCGACTCCCCCGCCGCCGCCGGCTCCCCTGCGCCCGACACCCCGGTCCCCGACACCGGGAAGCCCACCGTCGCCGAGCGGGAGAGCACGCTGGAACTCATCCCGAACGAGCCGTCGGACAAGGAGCCGTTCCGCGCCCGGATGCTCAAAGGCTGCGAGATCTACACCAGCGGCCAGCCGTGCCCGATGTGCATGAGCGCCATCTACTGGTCCCGGTTCGACGCCGTCTACTTCAGCCAGGACCTGCAGGACACCCAGGACATCGGGTTCAGCGACGAGTACCAGTACGACGACTTCAAGAAGCCCATCGATGAGCGGAGCATCCGCATGGTGCAGTTCTGCCCCGAACTCGGCAAGGTCCCGTACGACGCGTGGAGGGCCAGGCCCGACAAGCACCCCTACTGACCTGTGACCACCTCCGCGACGGCGCGGCGGGGGCGGGTGAACCAGCAGGCCAGCAGCAGGTTGGGCACCCAGCACAGCCAGGCGATGGCGGTGTAGGAGGTGCGGAAGTCCAGGTGCGCGGCCGTCGCGGCGACCAGCATCAGGCGCAGCGTGACGGCGGCGAAGGTGAGCGCGAAGCTGCGGATCATCCAGCTGCGGTGGTCGGCCACCCGGCCGTCGAGGATCGCCCGCAGCCCGGCGTTGCCGGTCACCAGCCAGGCCACGGCCAGGCCGACGAAGCCGAGCCTCGCGACCGCTCCCCCGTACGCGACGGGCGCCAGCAGCAGCGCGCCCACCCCGCCGACCAGGCAGCCGAGCAGGTAGACGACGCCGATCCGGCGGTGCAGGCGCGGCCGGCGCTCGCGCAGGCGGGCGGAGAACTGCCACGGCCCGACCGCGAGTGCGGTGATCGCGCCGAAGATGTGGATGTAGAGCGGGACTTCATGGCGCAGGTAGGTGGCGCGCTGCTGCTCGAAGAACCCCGCGGGGTCGAAGCTGAAGTACTTGGCGGAGACCACGGCGATGAGAGTGGCGAGCACCGTCATGACGGCCCAACCGGCCCGTGTGATGCGCATGGACCGAGTGTCGGGTCTGGCGGCCCGGGCCGACATCCGGGTTGCCCCCGAGAGGAACCCCCAGAGAACCCCACCTTCCTTGCGGGGGTTGGCACTTGGCGCCCGATGTCAAGATCGTTCCCTCGAAAGTGTTATTCCGGAACGGAGTTCCTTGGAATCGATCGCGGCGCGGCTAGCGTGAGCGGTGATCACCACGAGAACTCCCCACGGAACGAAGGAATCCCATGTCCGACACCTATGTGTACGTCAAGGGCAACACCGCCGAGATCAGCCTGCCCGCCGGCGCCCAGGTCGCCGTCAAGGCCAAGACCAACTCGTCCAACGTCCAGAAGGTGCAGCTCACCAGCAAGGACGGCAGCGTCGACCTGGCGTTCAGCGGGACCGGCGAGGGCAACGCCCCCATCGGGCAGTCGACCGTCACCGGGCCGGCCGTCCTCACCGCCGCCTTCGAGTTCGCCGCGGCCGACGGCGACTTCAAGCCGAGCAATCTCAACTCCGGCGGCCCGTACGCGATCGGCGCCTACAACCTGGCGGTGGTCGTCGCCGAGAACGGCGACGACTCCGACTACAACGACACCGTCCTCGAGTTCAGCTGGCACACCCCGAAGTAGCCGCAGGGGCCG
>NZ_LIPD01000001.1:871622-907558 GCF_001905545.1 Streptomyces sp. CB02056
GGCCGGAGGCATGCCCGCGGCGGCGCGGTCAGGCGGGCTGCCAGAGCTCGATGCGGTTGCCCTCGGGGTCGGTGACCCAGCCGAACCGGCCGACCCCGTCCATCTCCTGCGTCTCCCCGGCCACGTCGGCCCCCTTGGCGCGCAGCTGGGCGAGCATCGCCTCCAGGTCGCGGACGCGGAAGTTGAGCATGGTCTGCTGGTCGCGGGGCCCGAAGTAGTCGGTCCCGGACTCGAAGGTCGCGAACACCGTCGGCCCGGCTTCCTGCTGCCACAGGCCGTGCTCGTCGGCGTCCAGCCCCAGGCAGTCGCGGTACCAGGCGCCCAGCGCCGCCGGGTCGGCGGCCCGCAGGAAGTATCCGCCGATGCCGAGCACTCGTTCCATGCCGTCATCCTGCCAGGCCGTCGGCCGCCACCCCGATCACCTCCAAGGAGGCGCCCACAACCGGGTGAAGCGGCGGCGAGCGTGAACCGTCCCGGGGTGGGTTCGGGCCTTCACCCGTGAAGGCCCGGACCCACGATCGAGGGCGTCATACAGCACGATCCGGTTCGCGGAACGGTTGAGGATCCACAGCACGCGATGCCCACGTGGCGTCCCGGCTCCCCCCGGACACATACGCGCCGAATACAGAGGTGTCGAGATCCTCGAGGGACTCCAGTACCAGCGTGGCAATCGCGAAGCGAGGATCGCGGCGATCAGCGGCCTCGGGAACGGCGACGACCGTCATCTGGGCTGACACGCCGGCGAGGACGCCGTTGAGCGAGTCCTCGATCACGACGCATTCGTCGGGTGACGCGCCGAGGGCGGCGGCTGCGCGGAGATAGGCACCCGGGTGGGGCTTGCCGTGTTCGTCGTCTTCGGCCGAGAACACGGCATCGAAGGATCGGTCAAGGCCGGTGCTCGCGAGCGCATGCCGAATCACCGACTCCGGCGAAGACGACACGACGGCCATCGCCCTCGATGCGCGCGCGCACGCCGCGACGGCGTGTTCGGCGCCGGGTTTCAGCGCCACTCCCTCCAACCTGCGGCACACGGCGGCCACGATCTGCCGCTCGACGTCGTCGGGGTCGGCCTGAATCGTGGCCCGATCGAACCAGTAGGCCACCATGTCCCGTTGCCGCAGCCCGCGCGTCGCCGCCTGCATCTCCGTCGTGAGGTGCAGGCCAAGCGGACCGAACACGTCACGCTTTGCCGCGTCCCAGACCGGCTCGGAGTCGATCAAAAGGCCGTCCAGGTCGAACAGGACAATCGGTTGCATCGGTTGCTCTTTCGTTGGCGATCACGCGAGGACGAGACGATTCGCTGCCCCGCCGTGCGTGAGCGGATGGTGCCGTGGCCGATGACGAGGCCCATGAGCCGCCGGCCGGCCCGGCGGCGAGCGTGAACCGTCCCGGGGCGGGCTCGTCGGCCCACCCCCGGTCGGCCGGCCGCTTCATCCTCGATCGAAGTCCCTCCACACTAGCCGGAACCGGCTCCAGTCCGAGTACGGAAGTTGATCTTCTGACAGGACATCACCGGCTTCCCGCCGGATGCTTGCCCGGTGAGCGTGGCGAGGACGCGCTGGCGGTGGGGAGCGAGCGCGTCCGTGGAAAGCGCGGGACGCCACACCGGGACGATCGAGCCCGATCGCGCGGGCCCTCGGCAGGGAGACTCCTGCGGGAGCGTTCGTCGCGGGCACCGGCCCGGAGGAATCACCGGCTTCCGGGCCGGCTTCACCTGCCTGTCCAGGCCGTCTCCGCTTCGGCGAGCTCAGCGAGTACCCGGTCCGCCGCCTCCCGAAGCCCCTCCACGCGCTCGCGCGCGGCCGGCTCCCGCTCCTCCAGGAGACCCACCAACGGCTTCTTACGCCTGGGACAGTGGAACGCCGGCTCTCCGATGCGGCGCTGGTGCCGCATCAGCGGAACCGTATCGATGTCTGCGCGGCTTCAGGGGTTGATGAACGAGTGATCTGGCCCAACAGCGTCCGGGCGAACGTCAAGACCGGGCACGACCGGGAGGTGTTCGCCGTCTATCCGCACCGGTCGGCCTGCCCTCAGTCGGTCTGGGCGCAGCTGATCGCCGAGGCGCGGTCCGAGGTCTTCCTCGCCGGGTACACCAACTACTTCGTCTGGCTGGAGCAGCCCGCCCTCCTCCAGACCCTGCGGCGCAAGGCCGAGAGCGGCTGCCGCATCCGCTTCCTCCTCGGTGATCCCGAGTCCGGGACGACGCGCCGGCGCGAGCGGATCGAGGACGTGGCCCTCACCGTGTCCACCCGGGTCCGGGTCACGCTGGAGCACCTGGCCAAGCTCTCCGGCAGCCAGGGCGTCGAGGCGCGCTTCAGCTCCCCGGAGGACGGCCCGAACCACATCGGCCTGTCCGTCTTCCGCTTCGACGAACACGCCCTGGTCACCCCGCACCTGGCCCGCACCGTCGGCCACGACTCCCCGCTGATGCACCTGCGACGCAGCGAGGAGAACGGCATGTTCGACCGCTTCGCCGAGCACATCGAGGAACTCTGGTCCCGGGGCAACACCATCCCCACCGACCCGGCCCGCGCATAGGAAGTCGGCCCCGCCGACTTCCTGCTCCACCGCTCAACCAGGAGGGCACCACCATGAACAGCGGCGGCCGGAACGGCTGCGGGGACGGCGCCGCCGATCCCTCTCCCGCAGCGCTCCACTCCGTGTCCGTCGCGGGAGTGGTCGTCCGCGAGGACGGGCGCGTGCTGGCGATCCGGCGGGCCGACAACGGCACCTGGGAGCCGCCGGGCGGCGTCCTCGAGCTCGCCGAGACCGTCGAGGACGGCCTGCGCCGCGAGATCCGAGAGGAGACCGGCATCGAGGTCGGCGTCGACCAACTCACGGGCGTCTACAAGAACATGGCCCGTGGCGTCGTCGCTCTGGTCTTCCGCTGCCACCCCACCGGCGGCGCCGAACGGCTCTCCTCCGAGTCCACCGCCATCGCCTGGTTGACCCCCCGAGGAGGTCGCCGACGGCATGGCCGAGGTCTACGCCGTCCGCGTCCTCGACGCCCTGCACCCCGGCCCCGCCCGCGTCCGCTCCCACGAGGGCCGGCACCTCACAGCCGCCCCCGAACGCCTCGCGTGAGAAGTCGGCCCCGCCGACTTCCCGCTCCGCCGTCCATGGCCGCAGCCCACGCGCGCCCTTACGGACCCCTCGCGGCAGGGCGGTCGCCGACGGCGTCCCCGGCCTCATGTCCGTGCGCGACTCCAAGGACCCCTCCGGCCGGGCCCTCCCCCGCTCCTGTGCGGGGCCGGGGCCCGGTTCGATTCGCGGGAGGCGGGTCTTCTCCCCCACGGGCTCCAACTGCGGGCGGCCTGCCCGCAGTCGCGGCGTGACGGCCGGGGGCAGCGGGCGGCAGCGGCCGTCCGCGCCCAGGTGCGGCTCGGCTCCAGAGCCACCTCCGCCAGGCGGGCGAGAAAGCCAGCCGGAAGACGTGGTGGCTGAGGGAGAGGTGGTTGCCGGTGAGCGTCTGCACGAAGGTCTCACTGGAGTCGACGGCCGAGTCGTCGAATCCGAGCTTGCCGACGACAACGGTGAGCACGCCCCCGTCGGACAGCCGCTGGCTGTCGACGTTGCTCAGGTCCCGAAGCTTCGCCTCGATGGCCTGTCGTCCCTGGACCTGCTGGCCTTCGAAGGTGAGCAGCGCGTCCTCCGCGTAGAACCCCCGCCACGCCTGCGCGGGACTCGCCGCCCTCGTCGAAGTGGGCGCAGTAGCCCTCATGGCGGGCGAGCTCACAGGGAGGTCGTCGTCAGAGTGCGGGTTCAACCGTTCCGGCACTGTTTGTTCGGCTCTCGGAGGGCGGACCGCCCCGGGAGCGTCCGAGCCGTCCCTCGGGACGATGCTGCCAGGGGTCGCGGCGCCCGGCCGGCATGCCGGGCGCCGCGACCGCGCACGTCACGCCGGCGAGGTGGCCGTCGGGCCGAGGTGCCGGGTGAGGAAGCGGGCCGCGCTGTCGGCCTCGGACCTGGGGAAGTCGAAGTGCTTGCCCGCGTTGGCGTGCAGTGTCTTCTCCGTCGAGGCGAAGGCGTCGAACAGTGCGAGGGCGGCCTCGCGCGGGATGCGCTCGTCGTCCCACTGCATGGCGAACTCGATCGGGACGGTGATCCGCCGCGCCTGCTCGACCAGGGCGTCGGGCCACATCAGCCCGAAGACCGCGGCCGTGATCCTGGGCTCGGCCGCCACCAGCGGCACGCCGAGCGCGGTGCCCATGGCGATGCCGACGTAGCCCACCGGCCCGTCGGCGCCGATCTCCGGCAGCTCCTGGAGGGCGTCCAGCGCCGCCTGCCACTCGGGTACGGCGAGCTCGGCCAGGCGGGCGTTGTAGCGGACGACGACCGGGCCCTCCGGCTCGCCCGCCGCCTGCGCCGCGCGCAGTTCGGCGATGTCCGCCTCGTCCTGCGCGCTGCGCGGCCGGTCGCCGTGACCGGGTGCGTCGAGGACGGCGACGTGGAAGCCGCAGCCGGCCGTCAGGAGCCGCGCCCGGCCCGCCATGGAGGGGTGCTTCTTGTGGGCGCCGCCGCCGTGGCCCATCAGGACCAGGGGTGCGCGACTGGTGCCGGTGGCAGGGGAGGCGGGTGACCAGAGCACGCCGGGGACGCCGCCCACGGTGAAGTCGCGTTCGGTCATGCCGTCCGCCGTGGACTCGGCGGTGAAGTGAAGGGGCTGGGAAGAGTGCATCGGTGTGGCCTTTCGGGAGTTGCCTGCTCATCGCGGCGCTCCCGGCGACACCCTGCGTCAGTCGCCGGCCGTGAACCCCAAGGGGAGCACCCATATCGGTACTGCGGTCATGGGTCTCACCTCCTCGGGCGGTGTCACGGTCGACTGCAAGCTACAAGCCCGGGCCTCGTCCCGTCCAACCCTTTTTCCCGGCCACGTGATCACGGCTCCACGCGCCCCGGTGCCAAGCGGCCGTACGCATTCCTACAAGACCCCCGCTTCCGCGCCCGGACAGGATGGGCTTCCGAAGGACCCCTACAAGGAGGTTTCATGCTGAAACGCCTGAAAGCGGGAACCATGAAGAAGCGTCTGCTCGCGGTGCCCTTCGCCGTCGCGGCCGCCCTGGCGGTGTGCGTCGCCCCGGCCGCGTCCGCCGCCACCGGCGCTGGTGGCTCGGGCGCCGGCCAGGCCGGCTTCTCGGCGCAGGCCCGGGACCTGGGGCTGAGCGGTGCCCAGGCCAGGAGTCTGCAGGACCGGGTCGACGACTACCTCGCCAAGACCCCCGGGGCGAGCCAGGTGGCCGTCAACAAGATCGCCCTGCCCGGCGGCGAACTGCTGCTCCCGCTGCCCGGGGAGGAGCGGGCCCGGGACCTCGCCGCCAAGGCCGACTCCCCCGCCCTGTCCTCGGGCTGCCCGTACACCTACGTGTGCGCGTACAGCGGAACGAACTTCACGGGCGAGGAACTGCGCCTGTTCACCTGCAACTACCCGGTCCGCATCTACTGGACCGGGACCGGATCGTGGATCAACAACCAGCGGTCCACGCTGTACGCCAGGTTCTACGGAGCCGACGGCAACGTCGGCTGGACCTCGCCCGGCGGCTACAGCGAGGACCGCGCGGCCCCCTGGGGCTGGGTCTACTGGCTCAGCCCCTGCTAGAACGGCCGCGCCGGAGTGGGAAGTCGGCCAGGCCGACTTCCCACTCGCTACCACACAGGCGACCGGAGCACGACAAGAACGGTCCACTGCGGGTGCTCGGCACGATCGCGTTGCTACGTTCCGGCCCATGGACTTCACCGGCATCGCGAACTCGTTCACCCAGCACTACTACGCGACCTTCGACGGCGGCATCGCCACCCGCAACAACCTGGCGGGCCTCTACCGCCCCGAGTCGATGCTCACCTGGGAGGGCAAGCAGGTCCAGGGGCAATCGGGCATCATCGAGACGATCAACAAGCCCGAACTCGCCGTCGTCAAGCACCAGATCGCCTCCTCCGACGCCCAGCCCGCCCCGGGCGGCGGCGTCCTGGTCCTGGTGACCGGCAACCTCGCCGTCGACAACGCCTTCGACAAGCCGATGCAGTTCACCGAGACCTTCAACCTGCAGCCGATCCCCGGCCAGCCGGGCGGCTTCTTCATCTACAACCAGGTCTTCCGCCTCGTCTTCGCCTGACCCGAGCACCCGCTTCCGGTGCTGCGACTGCGTGAACTGGCCGACGGCGACGCCGAGTCGGTTCGCCGCATCCATGCCGACGGGTCCGCCACGGATGTGTGGTTCGGCGCGATGACCGGCGCCCAGGCCCTCGCCTACGTCCGCGAGGCCGCCACGGACCCCGGGCTCCTCGTTCGCGGCATCGAGGTGGGCGGGGACCTGCTCGGCGTCGTCCGGCTCCGGCTCGACCCCGGCCGCGGCACCGGCCGGCTCAGCTACATCGTGCGCGAGGACGCCCGGGGCAGCGGCCACGCCACCGCCGCCGTACGGCAGTTCCTCACCGGCGACGGCCTGCCCGCCCGGGTGCTCGCCGTCCACCGGGAGGCCAACCCCGCCTCCGGCCGGGTCCTCGCCAAGGCCGGCTTCACCCCCACCTGCACGAGCGCCGGCCTCGTCCACCACGAACGCGCGCGCCGCTGAACGGCGCTCTGGAGTAGGACGTCGGCCGGGTCGACTTCCCGCGCCTCCCGTGGCGTGGTGACGGCACGTCACTCCGGGCGGGACGGCAGCAGCGTGCCCCGCTCGTTGTTCCGAGCACGGGGCGGGGTGCTCCGTCGGACACCGGTGGGCAACAGGCAGCCTCGCCGCGGGCCCGGAGTGGGATGACGGACCCTCCCGCTCATCGACACGAGGGTCCGTTCGGGCCCGGGGCCTACATCAGAAGAGGCCCGCGCGCATGTACTGGGTGAGGTTCTCCAGGATCTCCCGCAACCACGGGTACCGGACGGCCGGCAGCCGGGCCAGGGTGTGCCGGAACACGCCCTCGTCGGCCCGAAAGGGGTAACGGGCGCGCGGAGCGGGCGGGTCGTCGCGCAGGACGCCGTCGGGCATGCCGCCCGACGCGGGGACGGGCAGGTGCGGCTCGGGGAAGGCCAGCCACCGCCACACCCCGACCGGCAGCGGCACCGGGTACGCGTGGGAGGCCTGAGCGGGCGGGGCCCAGGCTTCCCCCGTCCGGGGGTGGGTCGGTACGAGGAGGATGTCGGCCCCGCTGTCGGGGGCGGGCAGTCCCGGTCCGGCCAGGACGGCGCGGCGCGGCGACGGGCCCGCGGGCAGCAGGGCGTCGAGGGCGCGTTGGAACACCTCCGCGGCCGGGCCGTGCGGGACGGTCACCGGACGGCGTTCCGAGGCCGCCAGCAGGTGGGCGAGGGCCCGGCCGGCCGCGGCCTCCCACTGCGGGCTCCACGACCAGAAGTGGCCCGACCCCAGCCGCGAGCCGCCCCACGTGGCGATCGGCTCGAACGGGGGCGTGCCCTTCCCCTCCGCCACCGCCTCCGTCCAGGACAGCGGCGCGACGGGCTCTCCGTCGACGGGGAGGCGACGCACGGCGTCCGGCGCGAGCCACACCGCCTGCCAGAGCGAGCAGTCGTCGACCCGGCTCGCCACCGGCCGACCGCAGGCCGCACAGGCCGTGTTGGGGCCGTCGGCACCGTCGAGGCCGCAGCAGGAGCCGCCGCGCCCCTCCGGGATCAGCAGGGTGTTGCGCGCGTCCCCCGGGGCGATGACGACCGCGCCGGGCGCACCGTCGGACAGGGCGGGGACCGGCGCGTGGATGCCGCGGGCGGCCGCCTCGTCGGGACGGACCTCCTCCCACCGCCGCCAAGGCGGCCCCCAGGGCTCCGGGTCCACGGCGAACGTGCCGGGTTCCATCAGCACGGGGAGTTGGAGCCCGTTTCCGTACTTCTGGTGGGCGTGGACGGGCAGGGCGACTCGGAACAGTGCGGTGGTCAGCTCGGCCCCGCACCCCGCGCACACAAAAACGAACAACTGTCCTCCGTCTGGGAAACGGAGGCATCCTCGCAGCTCAGGGGCGGCCGGCCAAGCGGGTTTCCGGACCGGCCCCGTTCGGCACCGGGAGCGGCCCGGCCGCTCCGGGTGCCGAACGGCCCGGGCTGTCCGGGCCGTTCGGCACCGAGCCACGGGGCACCGCCCTTCGCGCGCCTGCGCCGGGTGGGCGGCGCAGCGGTGCGATCGGCGGTGCCCGGGGACCGGGTCAGGCCTTCCAGGCGCCCCAGTAGACGTCGGCGTTGTTGCCGGAGCCGCTGTCGCGGGTCGTGCGGAACATGCCCTGGGTGGTGCCGTTGTCGTCGTAGCCGTTGGAGCCGGTGTAGGGGTTGTTCCAGTGCAGCCTGACGGTTGCGCCGTTGCGCCAGCCCTCCTCGCAGTTGGACGCCTGGAACGTCACCGAGCCCTCGGTGCCGGTCATGAAGCCGTTGCTCTCCGACTGGAAGACGGCGTCCCCGGTGTTGCCCAGCCACTGCGGCGGCTCCTGGCCCTGGGTCCAGATGCCGTGGGACAGCGAGTAGTCGGTGCGGTTGAGCGTGCAGCCGGTGCCGTTGTGCAGGTGGACCGTGGTGCTGCGGGCGGCCGAGAGGGCGGCCTGGGCGGGGGCCGGGGCGGCCTGGGCGGTGCCGGTGGCGATGGTGCCGAGCCCGATGGCGGTCACCGCGGCCAGCGCGGCGGTACGTGCGGAGATACGCATGGTCTCCCTCGATTCCGTGGGTCGTGGGTGGGGTGCGCGGGCTGTGTTCCGCGCCGTGGTGAACGATCCGGCCGGCCGGTCAACGAACGGTGGACGGCGCGGTGAACGCCGTGACATGTGCGGTTCATCGTTTGTCGACGCGCATGGTGTTCGCGCACCCGGGAGGCCGCGCGCCCGCTTGGCCGCAGCACGCGGGGCGGCCCGGCCCGGCCCGGCCCGGTAGTTGACGACGGCGCTCGCGTGCGGCCAGGAACTCGTAGCGGTCGTCGGCTCAGGAGGGCACGGCGTCGTCGGGCAGCGCGTCGACGACCGCCGCGACGGCCGCCTCCGCGCCGTCGACGTCCTGCAGCCGCCCGTCGTCGAACCGCACCCGGTAGCGGCCGTCGCCGAGTGGCGCGACCCTTGGCAGGTCGTAGGAGATCGGCGGCGCCGCCCGGCGGCTGAAGGTGAGCCAGTACATGCTCCGGCCCGGCGACAGGGCCCGCAGGCGTGGCTGTGCGTGGGCCGCCTCGACGAGTTCCCGTAGGCCGGTTTCGTGTCGGCGCTCGTACGTGGCGGACTCGCGCAGTCGGCGCCACCGGACCGGCACGGCGTCGCCCCGTTCGTGGGCCTCGGCCAGTTCCCAGGTCCGCAGGAAGGGCCACCGCGCGAGGAGTTCGGCGAGGCGGGCCCCTGCCTGCCAGGTGGCCACCGCCCCGGCGGCCTCGGCGAGGTCGCCGGTGCTGCCGGTGGCCAGGTGGACTCCGCCCGCCCAGCAGCCGACGTCGAAGCCGCGCTCCCTCGCCGTCATCCCGACCCGTGTCGACCGGTCCCCGGTGGTCACCCGGGCCGCCGTCCGGCGCCGGCCCGGCTCGGCGGCCGGCTCGCCCCCGAGCCGGAGCCCCGCCCGATCGGCTTGTGCCCGAAGGGCTTTCAGCAGCGACCCGGCCCGCGCCACGTCGGGGTAGTGGGCCGTGTAGGGGCGCAGGGCGTCGTCCTCGTCCGCTGCCGGGACGGGGGTCTGTTCGGGCATGCGGTCGAGTCTGCCAGGCCTCGGCGCCGCTTTCCGGTGCTCACGGACGAGTGAACGGACAGCCGCGGGTGGTCGTGCGGTTCGGCGGGAGCGTGTACATCGCCTGACCGTACCGTCCCAAAGGCCCCACTCACGCGGGGTCTGAAATGCCCTCGCCGCGGTCGCCCGGCAGGCCGAACAGCGGCAGGCAGGGCGCCAGTCCGTCGACGGTGACGGGGACCTCGCGCCGCGCCTGCCAGCGCTCCCGGGTGAGCCTCAGCCGCCGCTCCGTCACGCCGCGCCCGCGGACCAGGTGGCGGTCGACGCCGTCGGGTTCGTAGCCGTGCTTGCGCGACACGGCGTACGAGGAGGGGTTGTCCTCGAAGGCGCCCGACACCGCCTCCGTCGCGCCCAGGCCCGCGAAGGCCAGGTGCAGGACGGCGGCGCGCATCTCGGTGCCGATGCCCTGCCGCTGGTGCCGCGCGCCGAGCCAGGAGCCGGTGGAGGCCTGCCGCAGGACGGCGAAGTCGCGGGCGGCGACGGTCTGCAGGCCGACGACCCGGCCGTTCTCGAAGACGGCCAGGTTCAGCGCCCAGTCGTCCGGGGACCAGTTGCCCAGGCGCAGCCAGTGGTGCTGGACCACCGAGCGGGCGCGCTGGGCCGGGGGGAGGTCGGTCCACGGGACGATGAAGGGCATCCGGTCCGGTTCGTGGACGCCTTGGGCGGCGAGGTCGGCCAGGGCGGCGAGTTCGTCGTCGGCGGGCAGGCGCAGTTCGAGGCGGGGGGTGCGCAGGCGCAGGCCCAGCAGCGGCCAGTGGTCGGTCAGCATGCGCCATTGTCGGGGGCGGTGGCGGCCGCGGTCATCCGGATTTCCGCGCTCCGACCTCCGGGCTTTCCCGGCCCTGCTCCGGCGCGCCGCGCGCAGTGGGAAGTCGGCCGGGCCGACTTCCCACTCCCGACCGCTCCCCGCCCGCCCGTCCGCCCTACTCGACGACCTCGGCCTTCACCAGGACCACGTCCTCCTTGGGGACGTCCTGGTGGCCGGCCCTGGAGCCCGTGGCGACGGCCCTGATGGCGTCCACGACGCCCTGGCCCTCGACCACCTCGCCGAAGACGGCGTAGCCCCAGCCCTGGGGGTTCTTGCCGCTGTGGTTGAGGAAGTCGTTGTCGGCGACGTTGATGAAGAACTGGGCGGTGGCCGAGTGCGGGTCCCCCGTGCGGGCCATCGCCACCGAGTACTTGACGTTCTTCAGGCCGTTGTCGGCCTCGTTCTGGATGGGCGCGCGGGTCTCCTTCCGCTTCAGTCCGGGCTCCATCCCGCCGCCCTGGACCATGAAGTTGTCGATGACCCGGTGGAAGACCGTCCCGTCGTAGAAGCCGTCCGTGACGTACCGGAGGAAGTTCTCCACCGTCGCCGGGGCCTTCTCCGCGTCGAGGCGCAGGACGATGTCGCCGTGGTTGGTACTCAGTTTGACCTTCGACATGATGACCTCACTGTCTGCATGGTGGCGGCTACGAGAACGCTCACCGCGCATTGTGGCAGGAGGGGCGGCCGGGGCTGCTGAGGTTCCCGTCGTGGCGCCGGGACGCGGGAAGTCGGCCGGGCCGACTTCCCGCTCCGGGGACTTGCGGGAGAACGGCCCCCGCCCGCACTGTGAGTGGGCGATCGGCTACGTCCCGTCAGGAAGTGCGCGATGTCCCCTCTCTCCCTTGTCCGCGGCCGCGTGACGGCCGTGGTGTGCGTGCCGCTCCTCGCCCTCGCGGCCCTGATCGCGCTCTGCGCCCCGGCACAGGCAGCCCCGGCACAGGCGACCCCGGCACAGGCGACCCCGACGCAGGCGACCCCCGCGCAGGCGACCCCCGCGCAGGCGAGCGCGAACCGGGCCGCGCCCGGCCCGGTGGCGGCGCAGGGCCGCCGGGCCCTGGTCAACTTCGGCACCGTGAAGTGGTTCAACGCCGAGAAGGGGTTCGGCTTCATCACGCCGGACATCCCCGGCCCGGACGTCTTCGTCCACTACTCGAGCATCATCGGGGGCGGGTTCCGGAGCCTGACGGAGGGCGAGCGGGTGGAGTACCAGGTGGAGCAGGGGCCCAAGGGGCCGCAGGCCGTCGACGTCATCCCGCTCTGAGCAAGAAACCCGCCACGCCGCCCGCCCGGGGCCTCAGTTGGCGAGGCTGAAGTCGCCGCCCACCGGTGCGGCGATCTTGTCGACGCCGACGAGCGCGGTGAGGGTGGGCACCGGGGTGCAGCTGTCGGTGGTGGTGCCGTCGCCGAGCTGGCCGGAGCCGTTGCTGCCCCAGGAGTGCACGGTGCTGGTGCCCGACAGCGCCACGGTGTGCTCCCGGCCGGCGGCCACCAGGCGGACGTCCGTCAGGCCGGGGACGGTGACGGGCAGGACGCGGAAGACGGTGGTGCCGTCGCCGAGTTGGCCCGCGGTGTTCTGGCCCCAGGCCTTGAGGCGGCTGTCGTCGTCGACCACGGCCATGCTGTGGTTGCAGCCGGCCGCGATCTGCGAGACGCCGCCCGACCAGGTCGGCCGGGTGGCGACCGGGGTGAAGCGGTTGATGGTGGTGTTGTCGCCGAGCTGGCCGGTGGCGTTGTAGCCCCAGGCCTTCACCGAGGCGCCGGCGCCCGGCTTGCCGACCAGGACGAGGTTGTGTCCGGCCCCGGCGGCGATCCGGCTCACGCCGGTCAGGCCGGTGACCGGTGCCGGGAGGCCGCGGCTCGCCGAAGTCCCGTCGCCCAGCTGGCCGTTGCCGTTGTAGCCCCAGGCCCACACGGTGCCGTCCTCGCGCAGCGCCAGGCTGTGGTGGAGGCCGGCGGCGATGGCGACGACCTTGTGCAGGCCCTCGACCCGGACCGGGACGCCGCTGTCGGAGTTCGTCCCGTTGCCGAGCTGGCCGTGGGTGTTCTGCCCCCAGGCCACCACGGTGCCGTCGGCGAGCAGGGCGAGGCTGTGCGCGCCGCCGGCCGCGATGTCGGTGGCGTCGGAGACGTCGACCACCTGGCCGGGGGCGTTGTGGCTGAACACGGTGCCGTCGCCGAGCTGGCCCGAGCCGTTGACGCCCCAGGACTGCACCGTACGGTCTGTCAGCAGGGCCAGCCCGTACCCGAGGCTCGCACCGGCGCCGCCGGCGGCGATCTTCACCACCTCGGTGCTGGTGAGCCCGAGGACGGTGGTGGCCGTGGTGCGGAGGTCGGCCCAGGTGCCGTCCCCGAGCTGGCCGGAGCGGTTGTTGCCCCAGGACTTCAGGCGCTTCTCTGCCATGCGACGATGCCTCTTAACTGATGTGACAATAAGTCAAATCGTCGACACGTCAGGACGGTTGACGAGTCCGCGATCATGGCCCGACGCTACCCACGCGCCCGCCGCCCGCACCGGAAGCCGCCACGCGGCCACCCGAACGGGTGATGGACCCCCGCAGCCCGGCACCGGCCGCGACCCCGCACGCATTCCACACACCCCTGCCGTTGTGTATACGGCCCGTCACCCCTAGTGTCGGCGGTCTCCGCGCGCGGGGCAGCGCGCGGAGACCGTCACGCCTTGAGGAGGGCAAGCCCGTGGCCGACACCTTCGTGCCCATGGAGCCGACCGCGTACGTCACGCGACGGAACCTGGCCGGCGCCAAGGAACTCCCCGACGCCCCGGCCGACTTCGAGAACGCCCAACGCGGCCTGCTCGCCGCCCCGCCCTACCGGGCCCTGCCGTCCCTGGACGGCGAGGAGGCGGTCTGGCACTTCCACGCCTTCGACTTCCACACCTCCGACACCCCCGCCGACGCCGACTCCCCGGTGGCGGCGGCGCTGCGCCGCCAGGGCCGACTCGCCGTCCCCTCGGGCCTGTTCCGGGTCGCCGACGGCCTCTACCAGGTACGCGGCTTCGACCTCGCCAACCTGACCGTCGTCACCGGCCCCCACGCCCTGCTGGTGATCGACCCGCTCGGCTCGTACGAGACGGCCCGCGCCGCCCTGGCCCTGTACCGCTCCACCACCGGGGACGCCCGCCCGGTGCGGGCCGTGGTCCACACCCAGAGCGGGGTGGACCACTTCGGCGGCGTGCGCGGGCTGTTCACCGGATCCCGCACCGGCCCGCCCGCCGGACCGCCCGCCGACCTCGCGGTGTACGCGCCCGACGGGTTCCTCGCCGACGCGGTGCTGCGCCAGGTCACCGAGGGCGCCCGGCAGGCCCGCCTGGTCGACTACGCCTACGGCACCCGGCTCGGCATCGGCCCGCTCGCCCTGGCCGGCTCCGACCTCGGCCGCACCGTCTCCACCGGCCGGCCGGACTTCCTCGCCCCCACCGACACCGTCGGCGGCCCGCTGTCCGCCCCGACGCCCCGGGCCCACTGGCCCGCCTGGACCGGGATCCCCTGGCAGGAGGGCCTGTACGCGGTCGAGGCCGCCGGGGTGCGGATGGTCCTGCGGCCCGCGGGCGGGCACGCCTCCCCCGCCGAACTGAACCTCTACCTGCCCGCGCACCGCGCCGTGTACCTGGCCGGCGCCGGACTGCTCGGCGCCCCCGGCCCGGCCCGCGCCGAACTGCTGGACGCCACCGCCGCCGCCTTCGGCACCCCGGCCGAGGTCGGACTCGGCGCGTACGGGCACCCGGTGTGGGGCGCCCCGTACGTGTCCGCGTGGCTGGCCGCCCACCGCGCCGCCGCCGGCGCCCTGCCCGACGCGGGCGCCGTCGCCCCGCTGCTCGCCGCCCCCGGCCACCTGGACACCCCCTCCCGCACCGTGCGCGAGGTGTGGGCGCGCCTGACCGGCACCGCCCTGGGCGCCGCCCGGCCGGCCGTCACCGCCCGGGCGCAGCTCGCGGCCGCGGACGGCGCGCACCGGGACGGCACGGAACGGTACGGCTCCGAACAGGACGGCGCGCGGCGGGCGGTGGACGCGGCGCAGCGCGCGTACGACGGCGGGGGCGGTGGCGGCGGGGGCGCGGTGCCGGACTACGCGCGGGCGGTGCTGCTGCTGGACCCGGTGATCGGTGCCTGCGCGATCCCGTCGGCCGTCCCGGCGCCGGTGGAGCGGCGGGCGCGGGCGCTGCAGTCGGCGGCGCTCACCCAGCTCGGCTACCTCGCCGCGCACGGGCGGCTGCGCAACGCGCTGCTGACGGCGGCCCGTGACGTCCTCGGCCCCGGCGCGGTGGCGCCCCGCTTCACGGCGACGGTCCACGACCTGGCGGTGTGCGCGGACCCGCTCGCGATCTGAGGCACGCGAGCGGGTCCGGACGCGCCCGTCCTCCCGTCCTCCGGTGTTCGGGCCGGAGGGCGGGCGGACGGACAGGGGTGGCGCGGGGTCAGTCCAGGGCCAGGAAGCTGCCGACGTTCTCGTCCGGCCGGAACTCGCCCGGCCCCAGGGGGTTGAGGATTCTCGCCTGACAGTTGCCGTCGGGGAAGAGCAGGATGGTGCCGCCGGTCCGGTTGGCGATGGCGGTGTCGGCGCCGAGGCCGGGGTAGCACTGGCCGCCCTGCGGGTCCCGGACCTGCTGGAAGTTGCTGCCGTTCTCCATGATCACGACACCGGGCGCCGCCGAGGCGGTCGAGTCGTACGGGCCGGCACCCGGACGGCCGGGCCTGCCTCCCCCTCCGGATCGTTCAGGAGCCGGACGCCACCTGGGCGTTGACATCCTTCAGGAACTCGGCGACGGGACGCCCGAGCAGCTCCGCGCTGTCGACGGAGACGCCGTAACGGTTCTCCACGTCGGCGAGGACGCCCAGCACGCCGAGCGAGTCGACGCCGAGGTCGAGGAACATGCGGCCCGGTTCGGCGAGTTCCTCGGCGGTGACCTGGACGCCGGCGCGGGTCCTGACCAGGGTGGCGAGTTCCTCGTAGGTGATCTCGGCGGCCATCGGGCCCTCCTCGGGGTGCGTGGGGCGGCAGGGCCGGAGGGTGGCGGATCGCTCAACGGGAGGCCCTGTGGGCGCAGTTGTACGTGGTCGAAAGGCGTCCGGTCCAGCTCGTTCACTCGTACGCGTGAGGCCTTCACGGGGATGGTCGGAACGGCCCGCCCCGGCCCGCCCCCGCGACCCCGACCGCGCCGCCGCCGGGCACCTCCTCGCCCCGCTCACCGGGCCGCTGGAGCACCGGCCGGACGCGGACGTGCGGGAGGTCGCCGCCGAGGCGGCGGACGTCCTCCCGCACGCCCACGGCACCTGAGCCCCGGGGCCGGGGAATCCGGGGCCGGGGCACCCGGACGGCGGGCGGGCTCCCGTGCCGCGGCGGGCGCGTCCGCCCGTACCGCGCCGCCTGGACGACGGGGCGCCGCGCGGCCGGGCGTGGTTCGCTGGAGGGGCGGGCGCCGAGCGCCCGCCCGCCCCCGCTGCGAAGCACCCCGTTCTCCGAAGGGCCGTGGTCATGATCTCCTCCTCCCTCGCGGGCAGGGTCGCGCTGGTGACCGGCGCGACGAGCGGCATCGGCGCGGCCACCGCGACCGCGCTGGCCGAGCAGGGCGCGCACGTGCTGGTCGCGGGCCGCGACGCGGCGCGCGGCGAGGCGGTGGTGGCCGCGATCCGGGCGGGCGGCGGCAGGGCCGACTTCGTCGCCGCCGAGCTGCGCGACGTCGCCGCGGTGCGGCGCCTCGCCCGGACGGCCACGGCGCTGGGCGGCGGCCGGGTGGACATCCTGGTCAACAACGCCGGCGTCTACCCGTTCGGGCCGACCGAGGAGACGACCGAGGAGGAGTTCGACGCCGTCTACGCCCTCAACGTGCGGGCGCCCTACTTCCTGGTGGCCGAGCTGGCCCCGGCGATGGCCGCGCGCGGCGCCGGGGCGATCGTCAACATCAGCACCCAGGCCGCCTCGCACGGCGCGCCGGACACGTCCCTGTACGGCTCCAGCAAGGCGGCGGTCAACCTGCTGACCCGCACCTGGGCCGCCGAGTACGGGCCGCGCGGCGTGCGGGTCAACGCCGTCGGCGCGGGGCCCACCCGCACCGAGGGCACGGCGGTCATGGGCGAGGGCCTCAGCGACATGGCGGCCGAGGCGCCGGCGGGCCGGCCCGCCGAGGCCGAGGAGATCGCCGCCGCGGTCGTCTTCCTGGCCGGCGACGCGGCGGGCTTCGTCCACGGCGCCCTCCTGCCGGTGGACGGCGGGCGCACCGCGGTCTGAACACCCCCGGCCTCAGGCCCGCGCCGGGCCTGGGGCCCCGGGCCCTGGCCCGTCAGGCGATGCGGTGGGCCAGGCCCGGGTACTCGGCGACCAGGCCGTCCGCGTCCAGCAGCAGGTCCGCCCGGTAGTCGCCGGAGGCGTAGCGGACGGTGGCGCGGCCGTCCTCGTGGCGGCGCAGGTGGGTGTAGGTCTGGCGGGAGGGCACGACGACCAGCTCGGGCACGCGGATCCAGGCCATCAGGAAGTGGTGCTCGCCGGGGCCCAGGTGGAGGCCGTGGCGCAGCACGGGCGGGGTGTTGGTGAGCGGGGACAGGCCGAGGTCGCAGTCGAGGGCGCCGTCGAGGTCGGGTCGGGGGGTGCCGTCGACGGTCCAGTGGCCGGTGGTCTCGTCGCGGCGCAGGTCGAGGGTGCGGGTGGTGTCGGGGGTGCGGGCGGTGACGTGCATGCGGCGGGTGGTGAAGCCGTCGCCGGTGTCGAGCCGGTAGTCGAGCCAGTACGGGGCGGGCTCGGCAGCGGCGGCGCGGCCGTGGGCGGTCAGGGAGGTGGGGCCGAGGTCGATCCAGGAGGTCTCCAGGCCGGCGGTCTCGGTGACCCGCCAGGTGGGTGCGGCGGTGCGGGTGGCGGCGTGTTCGGCGGGGCGTTCGGCGGGGCGGTTCGGGTCGGGGGCGGTGCGGCTGTTCATTCGTGCACGGTACTGCCGGGTGCCGACAGCGGGCCCGACGGGCCGTCAACACGGGGGGCTCCTTCGTTCGGGTGAGGGTGGGGGCGGGGCGTGCCTCGTGCGGGGCGGGGCGGGGCGTGCGGTGGCGGCGAGCGCCGTCCCGGGCTCTCCATAATCGCGTGGGTGATCACATCCTGTGACGAAGCGGTGGCCCGGCTGCGGGCCCTGCCCGGACTGTCGTGCTGTGCCCGTCCCCTGAACGTGCTGCCGCTGCTGCGCACCGGCTGCCTGTCCGCGGTGGTGAGCGTGGAGGGCCCGGACACGGGCTGGGCGGGCGAGTTCGGGGCCTCCTTCCACGCGCTGGAACCGGAGCGGGGGGTGCGCGACCACACCCCGGCGGGGGACGGGGTCCACACGGTGCTCCGCGCGCTCGCCGGCACCTTGGACGAGGACGGGGGCGCGGACGGGGGCGCGGGCGCGGCGGGTGGCGGCTGGCGGGGCCGGGAGCTGGCGCTGCTGCCCTACTCGGCGATGAAACCCGAGTGGCGCACGGCACTCGGCGCGCTCGGCACCCGCCTGCTGGAGCCGCCCTCGCACGTGGCCCTGCCGATGCTGAGCGACAAGCGGGCGCAGCGCGCGTGGCTGCGGTCGGTGGGGGCCGCGACCCCGGCGGACGCGGTGGTCCCGGCGCTCGACCACCGGGAGCTGCGCCGCCGCTTCGGCTCCCCCTACGTGGTGCAGACGCCGGTGGGCTCCAGCGGCAAGGGCACCCACCTGGTCGTCGACGAGGCGGACCTGCAGCCGATCCGCCAAGTCGGCGGCGGGCCCTGGCTGGTGAGCGGCTACGTCGAGGGCGTCGCGCTCAACGTGCACGTGCTGGTGTCGGCGGACAGCACGGTGCGGGTGCTGCGCCCGTCCGTCCAGCTGACCCGTATCGAGGGTGTCGGCGCGCCCTTCGGCGCCTACTCCGGCTGCGACTTCGCGGCCCCCGCCCTGCTGGCGCCGCTCGCCCTGGCCCGGGCCGCCGCCGCGGCGCGGCGCGTCGGCGAGGCGCTGGCCGCGCTCGGCTATCGGGGCCTGTTCGGCGCCGACTTCGTCCTGGACGGCGAGCGTCCGCTGCTGCTGGAGCTCAACTGCCGTATGCAGGGCTCGACCTGGCTGCTGGGCGAGCTGGAACTGGCCGAGCGCGCGCTGCCGTCCGCGCTGCGCCACGTGCTGGAGCTCTACGGCCACGCCACCGGCGGCGAGCCGCGTACGGACGCGGCGGGCGCCGTGCAGCTGGTGGTGCGGCACACCGGCGCCCCGGTGCGGGTGGCGGCGGCGCCCGCCGGCGGCCTGCACCGGCTCAAGGACGGGCGGCTGCGGTACTGCGGTGCCGGGTTCGGCCTGCTGGAGTGCGGGCCCGACGACTGCGTGCTGCTGCAACTCCCCTCCCCCGGAATGGTGTTGCACCCGGGTGTGCCGCTCGCCCGGATCGTCGCCCGGCATCCGCTGACCACCCCCGACGGCACCGCGCTCACCGCGCCAGGACGCAAGCTGCTGGACGCGCTGCGCGCGGGCTTCGTCCTCGAACCCCTCGAACCGTACGGCCTCCCCGGGCCCTCCGGCCCCGCCGCCATCCCCTCCGCCTCCGCCCCGCGAGCGCCGTGGTGAACCCGCGCCCCGACCCGCGGTCCGACCCGCTGTACGTCCGCACCGCGGTGCCCGCCGACCTGCCCCGGCTGGCCGCCCTGCGCGCGGAGGCCGCCGCGTGGATCGCCCTGGAGCACGGCTCGGCCCAGTGGTCGGACCCGTACGACGCCCAGCGCGGCCTGGCGCTGATCGCCCTCGGCCTGACCGTGGTCGCCGCGCTGTCGCCGCACGGCGAGGCCGTCGCCACCCTCACGCTGCGCCCCACCGGCAGCCCCCGGCTGTGGACCGGCGAGGAACTCGCCCGCCCGGCCCGCTACGTGAGCTCCTTCACGGTGGACCGCCGGTACGCCGGGCACGGCATCGGCACCCGCCTGGGCGACTGGGCCTCCTGGCGGGCCGCGCGGGCGGGCGCCGCCCTGCTGCGGGCGAACGTGTGGAGCGACAACGCCGCCCTGCACGCCTACTACCGCGCACGGGGCTGGCGTTGGGTGCGCACCGCGGCCGGCAGCCGCAGCGGCGCCCTGTTCGAGCGCGCCGCGGACGCGGTGGCGCCGCCGCTGGTCCACGAGGCGGGCCGCCTGCGGGCGTGACCCCCCGGCGTCCGGACGGCGCGGGCCGGTCGGTCGGTCAGCACGGTGTCAGCGCGCCCGGACAGCATGGCCGGTGAGCCGGCGAGAGCGCACGGCCGGGACAGGACGACGGGACAGGAAGAGGAGACGAGGCATGAGCATCAGCCGCAGGTCCGTGCTGCGGACCGCCGCGGCCGCCGTTCCCGCCCTCGCGTGGGGCGCGGCGGCGCCCACCGGGGCGGCGGCGGCCACCGCCCGGGAGCGGTCGGCACCGCGGGAACAGGCGACGCCGCAGTGGCAGGTGACGCCGTTCCCGCTGCGGAACGACTTCGGCGTCAGCGGCCTGGCGATGACCGGCGCCGCGGCCGGCTTCGCCGTCGGGTACCAGGTCGCCTTCTGGGGGCCGGTCCCGTACGACGTGCCCGCGGTGTGGAGCTGGGACGGAGCCCGGTGGACGGAGGTCGAGGGCGCGGTCACCGGGGCCAGCGGCCGGCTGTACGCCGCCACCGCGGCCGGCCCGGCCGACGTGTGGGCCGTGGGCGACAGCGGGCTGGCCGTCCACTGGGACGGGCAGGGCTGGAGCCGGAGCACGGTGCCCGGCACCGCCGGCGGCGCGTTCTCCGGCTTCGCCGTGGCCGGGGCCGGGAGCGCCGTCTGGGCGGTGGGCCGGGCCGGCTCGTCCGCCGCCGCCGCGCGGTGGAACGGCTCGTCCTGGGAGGGCGCCGCCCTCCCGCTGCCGCCCGGCACCTCCCAGCTCACCGCGGTGCGGGTCGCCGGGCCCGGCGACGTCTGGGCGGCCGGCGACTACCAGGCGTCCTCCGGCGCGCTGTACCGGCCGTTCGTCGTGCACTGGGACGGCAGCGCCTGGTCCCAGGTGGCCGCGCCGTCGTACCCGAACCTCGACGTGCGGGTGCTCGACCTGCTGGTCGCGGGCCCCTCCGAGGTGTGGCTGGCCGGCGGCACCGGCCGGTACAGCCAGTCCGGCCTCCGGAACGCCTTCGCCACCCGCTGGGACGGCACCGCCTGGAACGGCACCCGCACGCCGCCGGCCACCGACCCGCACTACTTCCTCGGGCTGTCCCTGCGCGGCACGGAGGTCTGGGGCGTGGGCTACAGCGGAGACTCCCCCGTCCAGCGGTGGACCGGGTCCTCCTGGGCGGTGGCCCCCGCCCCGTTCGCCTTCACCCAACCGGGCGTGTTCACCACCGGCCCGGACGGCACCACCTGGCTCTTCGGCTACGGCGCCCCGGACGCCAGGACCGGGGCGGACCCCTTCACCGCGCGGCTGCCCGCGAGCTGACGCCCCGCCCGCCGCCACCGGGCCGCGCCCGCCCGCACCCGCGCCCGTACCCGAACCCCCGCCCGCGCCCGCCCGGGTGGCGCAGCGGGGCGGGCCGGGGGCGGGCGGGCGTGCTAGCAATGGCCGAGGGGGTCGGGGGGTGTCCCCGCGCAGCCCGCCCGACCTCGGAGGCCGTCTTGTCGCACCACCTCAGCGGACCGAACCTGCGCTCACCCGAGGGTGACGCGCGCCTGGACCTGACCGACCTGTTCGCCTTCGCCGCGCCGGAGCCGGGGCGGACAGTGCTGATCATGAACGTGAACCCGGTCGCGCCGTCCGGCGGGCAGGCCTTCCACCCGCAGGCGGTGTACCGGATCGACATCGACACCGACGGGGACCGGCGGGCCGACCTCGCGTACAGCTTCACCTTCTCCGAGCCGCGGGACGGGGCGCAGACCATGACGGTGCGGCGGGCCGCCGGCGAGGGGGCGCGCGGGCTGGAGGCGGTCGGCGACGTGCTGGTGGCGGACGCGCCGGTGAGCTTCACGGGCACGCCCGCGGTGGTGGAGGCGGGGGCGCACCGGGTCAGCGCGGGGCTGCGCAGCGACCCGTTCTTCGCGGACCTGGACGGGATCGTGAAGGACTTCCAGTGGACGGGGGTGGACTGGGGCGCGGACAAGAACGTGTTCGGGATCGTGCTGGAGGCGCCGGACGCGCAGTTCGGGCCGGCGCCGGAGATCGGGGTGTGGGCGCGGGTGAGCGTGCGCAAGGACGGGCACCTGGTGTCGGTGGACCGCGGTGCGCACCCGTCGCTGACGGCGTACTTCAACGAGGAGGACGTCAAGGAGGCGTACAACGCCGGGGATCCGGTGGACGACTGGGAGAACTACCGGGAGCCGTGGACGGCGAAGCTGCAGCACTTCGGCGGGTACACCACGGACGCGGCCGAGGCCCAGCTGCGGATCGTCCTGCCGGACATCCTGCGCTACGACCGCGCCCGCCCGGCCGGCTACCCGAACGGTCGCACGCTGAGCGACGACGTCACCTCGGCGCGGCTGACGATGCTCACCGACGGCAAGGTGCCCGGCGACCACATCGGCCCGCACACCGACCTGCTGCCCGCCTTCCCGTACCTGGGCCACCCGCACTGAGCCCGCCGGGCCCCCGGCGACCCCGCTGCGGACGCGCCCGCCGCCCCGCCGCGGGCGCCCCGTAGGGTGGCGGCATGTCCCTTCCCGTGGAGCTGGTGGTCTTCGACTGCGACGGTGTGCTGCTCGACAGCGAGCGGCTGGCCGTGCGGGTGGACGAGCGGGTGGTCGCGGAGGTGGGGTGGCCGCTGTCGCAGGAGGAGATCGTCGAGCGGTTCCTGGGCCGTTCGCACGCGTTCATGACCGCCGAGATCGAGGCGCACGCGAGCGTGCCGCTGGAGCCGGGCTGGGACAAGCGCTTCCAGCACCTGTACGACGAGGTGTTCGCCGCCGAACTCGCCCCCGTGGAGGGGGTGGTGGCGGCGCTGGCGGCCCTGGAGCGGGCCGGGGTGGCGGACTGCGTGGCGTCCTCCAGCAGCCATGCGCGGCTGCGCTCCACGCTCGGGCGGACCGGGCTGCTGCCGCGTTTCGCCGGGCGGGTCTTCAGTTCCGAGGACGTGGAGCGCGGCAAGCCCGCCCCGGACCTGTTCCTGCACGCGGCCGCCACGATGGGCGTCGAGCCGGCGGCGTGCCTGGTGGTCGAGGACAGCAAGTACGGGGTGGCGGCGGCGCGGGCGGCGGGGATGCGGTCGCTCGGCTTCCACGGCGGCCTGACGCCCGAGGCGTGGCTGGCGGGGCCCGGCACCCGGACCTTCGCGGACATGCGGGAGCTGCCGGCGCTGGTCGCCGGGGCGGCCTCACTCCCGCTGCCGTAGCTCCGTGGCGGGCCCCGGTTCCTGCTCCGAGTCCGACTGCGGCTGCGGCTGCGGGGGCAAGGAGGCGCGCCCCTGTCAGATGTCAGGGACCGCCGCGGGCACCGGATTCCTAGGCTGACGGGCACCGGACGCAACGGTCGTCCGTCCTCGTACCAGCCAAGGGAGAACCACCCATGCGCAGGATCACCCGTACCGTCGCCGCCCTGGCCCTGGCCGCCGCCGCCCTGACCACCGTGGAGGCCGGCGGCGCCGGCGCCGCGGACGGGGCGTGGGCGGGCTGCCCGTCGGGCGCGGTCTGCGTCTACCCGCAGGACCAGGACCCGGCGGTCAGCCCCAGCGACGTCTACTGGAGCTACGGCGCGCACAACCTGAGCGGCCAGTACGGCCACCACTGGGTGCTCAACAACCAGACCGGCGGCGCGCACGCCCGCCTGTGCCGCGGTTCGGGCGGCGCCGACTGCGTCTACGACCTCTCCTCGCCGAAGGGCGTCTACTACGACCTGGGGCCGATCAACTCGATCACCCTCGACCGCCCCTGACGGTCACTCAGTTCCCATCGGGCAGTGCCCGCCGCGCGAGGGGAGCGGCGGGCACTGCCGCGTCGCGTGACCCCACCCCCTGAGGCGTGTTCACGAACATAACGAGTAGTGGTGGATTCCCGGCAGTCTGGTTTTACTTATTGACGTCATGTACGCGCCCAGGTTTAACTCCCCCCACCCCGCCGCGAAGCCGCGGCGACCCCCAGGGAGAGGTATCCGATGAACGCCGCACTGCGCCGCGCCCTCGTCTCCGCCGTGGGCCTCGTCCTGACCCTGTCCATGACCGCCGCCTGCGGCAAGGCCGCCGGCGCCAAGGGCGACTCCTCCTCCGCCGCCGGCGACCCGAACGCCATCGGCCTGCTGCTGCCCGAGAACGCCTCCTCCGTGCGCTACGAGTCCTTCGACCGCCCGTACATCGAGGCCAAGGTCAAGGCCCTGTGCGCGCAGTGCAAGGTGCTGTACAACAACGCCGAGGGCAGCGCCGCCAAGCAGAAGCAGCAGTTCGACACCCTGCTCGCCCAGGGCGTCAAGGTGATCGTCCTGGACCCGTACAACGCCAAGTCCACCCAGGACTGGGTCCAGGAGGCCGCCGCCAAGGGCGTCAAGGTCATCGCCTACGACCGCCTGGCCGCCGGCCCGATCGCCGCGTACACCTCCTTCGACAACGAGAAGGTCGGCGAACTCCAGGGCCGGGCCCTGCTGGACGCGCTCGGCGCGCAGGCCGCCGACGCCGACATCGTCATGATCGACGGCGACGAGGCCGACCCAAACGCCGCGGACTTCAAGACCGGCGCGCACAAGGTCCTCGACGGCAAGGTCAAGAAGGTCGTCTACGAGCAGTCCGGGCAGTGGGACCCCGTCGTCGCCGGACAGAAGATCTCCGCCGCCGTCACCGAGTTCGGCAAGAACGGCTTCCAGGCCGTCTACTCCGCCAACGACGGCATGGCCGCCGCCATCATCACCCAGCTCAAGGGCGCCGGCATCAAGGTCCCCGTCGGCGGCCAGGACGCCTCCCTGGACGCCATCCAGCGCATCGTGGCCGGCGACCAGGCGTACACCATCTACAAGGCCTACCGCCCGCAGGCCGAGGCCGCCGCCGAACTGGCCGTCGCCCTGCTGCAGGGCAAGGACGTGAAGACCATCGCCACCGCGAGCGTCGACAGCGCCACCGCCAAGAACATCCCGACCAAACTGCTGGACGCCAAGATCGTCACCAAGGACACCATCGCCTCCACCGTCCTGGCCGACGGCACCTACAAGGCCTCCGACATCTGCACCGCCGACTACGCCGCCGCGTGCGCCGCCGCCGGGCTCAAGTAGACCGGCCCGCAACGGCATCCACCGGTCAGGCCCTCAAGTAGCCCGCCCCGCACCAGAACCCTTCGACCAGGTCTTCAAGTAGCCCATCCCCCAAGGTGGTTCCCGTGACAGGCGCACCCGTCCTGCAGCTGCGCTCGGTCTCCAAGCGCTTCGGTGCCGTCCAGGCCCTCACCGACGTCGACCTCGACGTCCACGCCGGCGAGGTGCTCGCCCTCGTCGGCGACAACGGCGCCGGCAAGTCCACCCTCGTCAAGACCATCGCCGGCGTCCACCCCGTGGACGAGGGCACCCTCACCTGGCAGGGCGAGCCGGTCCGCCTGGCCCGCCCCCAGGACGCCGCCGCCCTCGGCATCGCGACCGTCTACCAGGACCTCGCGCTCTGCGACAACCTCGACGTCATCGCCAACCTCTTCCTCGGCCGCGAGAAGCGCCGCCGCGCCCTGCTCGGCCCCGCCCTGCTCGACGAGGTCGCCATGGAGCAGCACGCCCGCCGCCTCCTGGACACCCTCGCCATCCGCATCCCCGACGTGCGCGCCCCGGTGGCCGCGCTGTCCGGCGGGCAGCGCCAGGTGGTGGCCATCGCCCGCGCCCTGGTCGGCGAGCCGGCCCTGGTGGTGCTGGACGAGCCCACCGCGGCCCTCGGCGTCGAGCAGACCGCCCAGGTCCTCGACCTGGTGGAGCGGCTGCGCGAGCGCGGCCTGGCGGTCGTGCTGGTCAGCCACAACATGGCCGACGTACGGGCGGTGGCCGACACCGTCGCCGTGCTGCGCCTGGGCCGCAACAACGGGGTCTTCCCGGTGGCCGGCACCACCCAGGAGCAGATCGTCGCCGCGATCACCGGCGCCACCGACAACGCCCACGCCCGCCGCCGGGCCCGCCGCACCGAGCAGGCCGAGGAGGCCGAGGCCGTATGAGCACCCCCGACGCACCCGCCACCCCCTCGCCGGCCGATCCGCGGCTGCATCCGCCCGCGCAGGGCTGGGCGGGACTCGCGCGGGCCGCCCGGCGCCGCCTGGGCTCCGGCGAGCTCGGCTCGCTGCCGGTCGTCGTCGGCCTGGTCGTCATCGCGATCGTCTTCCAGTCCGTCACCCACCACTTCCTGCAGGCCGACAACCTCACCAACATCACCCGCTTCATCGCCGGCCCCGGCCTGATCGCGGTCGGCGTCGTGTTCGTGCTGATCCTCGGCGAGATCGACCTCTCCCTCGGCTCGGTGGCCGGCGCGAGCGCCGCGATCGCGGCGGTGCTCGCCGTGCGCCAGGGCTGGAACGAGTGGCTCGCCATCGCCGCCGCCCTCGGCGCGGCCTGCGTCATGGGGCTGCTGCACGGCCTGTTCTTCGCCCGGGTCGGGGTGCCCGCCTTCGTGGTCACCCTCGCCGGGATGCTCGCCTGGAGCGGCCTGCAGGAGTACGTGCTCGGCGACGCCGGCACCGTCAACAACCGCCACGACGGCGTCGTCGCGAGCCTGGACACCACCTTCCTCGGCGACGGCGACATCGCCTACGCCTGGGGCCTGGCACTCCTCGCCCCCGTCCTCTACCTGGCCGCCCGCCTGCACACCGCCCGCCGCCGCCGCGCCGCCGGCCTCACCGCCGCGCCGGCCTCCGACAGCGCGATCCGGGCCGGCGCCCTGGCCGTCCTCACCCTGGCCACCGCCTACGCCCTCAACCAGGACCGCGGCCTGCCGCTGTCCCTGGTCGTGCTGCTCGGCGCCGTCCTCGCCACCGACTTCGTGCTGCGCCGCACCCGCTACGGCCGGCAGGTCTTCGCGGTCGGCGGCGGCGTCGAGGCGGCCCGGCGCGCGGGCGTCAACGTCGCCCGGGTCCGGATCTCCGTGTTCGTCCTCTCCGCGTTCCTGGCCGGCCTCGGCGGCCTCTTCTACGCCTCCCAGCAGGGCTCCGCCGACAAGCAACTCGGCGGCGGCAACGTCCTGATGAGCGCGATCGCGGCGGCCGTCATCGGCGGCACCAGCCTCTTCGGCGGCCGCGGCAAGACCTGGTCGGCGCTGCTGGGCATCCTGGTCATCCAGTCCATCACCACCGGGCTGGACATGGTCCACGCCGCCCAGGCCATCCAGTACATGATCACCGGCGCCGTGCTGCTGGCCGCCGTCGTCCTCGACTCCCTCACCCGCCGCACCCGCAGCAGCGGCCGGGGGTAGCGCGGGGCGTCCGGCGTCCCCTCGGCCCGGCACCCCGCCGCAGCGCGGGGTGCCGGGCCGTCGTGGTGCGCGGAGGGGAGGACATCGGCCAGGCCGGGGTGACCGGATATCCCTCCGGCCCCGGGCGCCTGCGCGCAGGCGGGGACGGCCCGGCCCCGGATCGGAGGCAAGTGCACCTTCGGCGGGCGAATGTGCCACTCCGTCGGATCAGGGCTGGCCGCACAACCCCCCGGGCCGCCCCGGCGCCCGGCCGCCGCGTCCGTCCCGTGCTCCCGCGTCCCGCGCCGCACGGCCGCGGTGGTGGCGGTCGGGCGCCGCCCGCGCGATCGGGGAACCGGCCATTCCGACCCGTCCCGGACCGGCGGCCCGTTGACCTGTTCTGGCATGGTCCCGTCAACAATCCCGCAGCTATGTTCGTTTGCGACCGGCACCACCACACCGACCACACCACCACCCGGGCTCCCGCCTGTCCTGACGCGGAGTCCGGGCGCCAGGGGGGAACAACGATGCGTCACTCACGCTCATCCGGACGCCGGCGCGCGGGGCTGGTCGCCCTCGCCGCGGTCTCCGCGCTCGGCACCATGGCCGCCATGGCCCCGGCCGCGGCCGCCACCCCCGCCCCGGCGCGGACGGCCGCCGCCGTGGCCGGGGACCCCGCGCTCGGCGACACCTGTACGGCCGCGGACCTCGGCAAGCGCTACCCGTTCATCAAGTCCCTCCAGGTCGTCCCGACGATCACCCACTTCAAGGGCTGGTACGTCACCGACGGCGCGACGGGCTCCCAGACGGTGACGGCCACCACCCAGTCGGTGGTGACGGTCTCGGTCGGCCTCGACGCCTCCATCACGGGCAACTTCGAGATCGCGACCCTCGCCAAGGTCGAGGCGAGCGCGAAGCTGAGCGTCAAACTGGAGTCCTCCACGACCAGCACCGAGTCGAAGTCGATCACCTGGAACTTCCAGAAGCCCGGCTACTACGCCCTGTACGAGGGAACGCGGAAGGTCACCGGCCAGTACGGCAGCCTGAACTGCAACCGCGTCGACACGGGCAACGGCACGTACGCCACCAAGTGGGTCGAGGGCCCCGGCGGGGGCAGCTACACCACCTTCACCACCCTGGAAGAGGGCGCGGTGCGCTGCGAGGACGCCGTACCGGCGAACAGCATCATGCGCCGGGCGCAGGACATCCTGGGCTGCACCACTTCGCTCCGCACCGATGCGGCCGCTCCCGCTGCTCCGGCCGCTCCGGCCAAGGCTTCGGGAGTCAAGCAGGACTGGCCCGGATTCCCCGGCACCACCGCGCCGCCCGGCTTCACCTGCGACACGGCCAACTACAAGATCACCACACCCGACCGCGCGCTGTTCTGGTCCGCGCCCGGCTTCCTGGACTGGGGCAGCAACAACATCCAGCTGCGGCCCGCCGCCCAGGGCTGGCCGCAGGGCCAGGACCAGTGGCAGCTGTGCAGCGGCCCGACGGCGAACGGCATCGCGGAGCAGATCCTGATCAACCGCTCGACCAACAAGTGCCTGGCCGTCCCGGAGGCGACCGCCGCCACCGAGGGCACCATCCTGCAACAGGCCGACTGCAAGGTCGACGACCTGCAGCGGTTCTACTTCTACCGCGACGTCCCCGGCAGCGACAAGATCGGCGTCCAGAACAAGTACACCGGCCACATGGTCGGCCACGACCGCAACGCCGACGGCCAGCCCCTGCGCCAGTACAGCATGGGCAAGGCCGACGGCACCGGCACCTACGCCCTCGTCAAGGCCTGACCAGGGCCCGCACCGGTTTCCCCGCGGGTGCCGCCGACCACGGCGGCACCCGCCTTCAGCCTGTCCTCGCGCCCTCGTGTCCTCTGTCGACTCCGCCCGGAGCTGCCCTTCGCCCTGCTCGCAGGCCTGCGGCAGCGGACGCGCTCGGCCGATCCGGCCGCTCTGCGCGGGAGTCAGGCGCGGGTGGCTTGGGTGCGGCAGTGGGCGAGGGCGTACTTGACGCGGATCTCGGAGTGGGCGGTGGTGGTGAGGAGTTCGCCGGCGGCGACGAGGGTGGACCAGTAGCGGACGGGATCGCCGGTGCGAGGCATGGGCCGGGCGGCGGCGAGCGAGAGGTACGCGGTGGTCAGGTTGCCGGTGGTGAACCAGCGGGTGAGGCCGTGCTGGTGGCCGGCGCGGATGCCGCCCATGGCATCGACGGCGGCCAGGAACAGGTCGACGACGGCGAGTTCGGCGTCGGTGAGCGACTTGGGGACGTCGAAGACCCCGAGGGCTTCGAGGAGTTCGCCGGTGTCCGTCTCGGAGTCCGGCCGGGGGTCCGAGAGCAGGACGTCGTAGCACTCGTCCAGGCGGCGGCCGGTCTCCGCGAGCGGGATGTCGAGGGCGAGGCACACCGCGCGGGCGGAGGAGAGCGGCTTGCCGGTACGGCGGGCGAGGAGCGCGTACGTCTCGGCGGGCGTGCGGCCACGGGAGAGGGCGTGCCGCGCCAGGGTTGTGAGGTTCATCAGTAGTCGGACTCTCAGGCGTTGACGAGGACGGGCGCGGGGATCGGGGCGACGAGCACCCACACGAACTTGCCGATCCCACCCGGCCGGGAGGAGCAACCCCAGCGCTCCGCGAGCTCGTTGACGAGGAACATCCCACGCCCGCGCTCGTCCGAGGGCGCGGCGACACGGACGGACGGACGGCCGCTACCGGCATCGTGCACCTCCAGCCGCAGCCGGGAGTTGACGAGGGCGAAGCGAACCTCGATGTGGCAGTCGTCCGGCCCGTCGGAGTGCTGGACGGCATTGGCGAACAGCTCCCCGAGGAGCAGCTCGGCCGTGTCGGCGTAGCGGTCACCGGACGGCAGCCCGGAGAGGTACGCACGGAGCAAGTACCGCGCCAGGGGCGTGGATTCGATGCGGGAGTCGAGGCACGCGACGAACGCGCGGGGCCGGCGGGCTTTGAGCATGGTGGACCTCGAAGGGAGCGGGGAGGGGACATGCGAGAAGGGGCGCGACATCACGCTGTGTACACCCAATGCAGCGCCACCCAGTAGCCTGGCGTTACAGCTTGATCGCAGGTAGTGAGAGATCGCCGCCCCGATCGGGCGAGGCCATCGCCCGGTTCCGGCAGGAAGAGACCCATCGCACGAGGTCATGGTTCGACCAACCAGCAGCAAATGAGTCCGGACATGCATGACGCCGCACCGACGCACAGGAATCACCACGCAAGGAAATGTCTCCCATGACTGTCGCCGCAGCATCACAAGGTGGCCCGCACGCAGCCGCGTGCGGGCGCCGGATGAGAGAACGGATGATCGGTCAGGCCGGGAACCCCGAACAGGTGCCTTACGACTTGGTCGAGCTGATCGTCAAGGAGATCGAGGCGCACTGTGGGCACCGTCGCCTCAAGGCCTTCCGACTGGCAGTGGGCTGGCCTGTCACTGAGGCGGTCCAGGAAGCTCACGACCTGGTCGACCGGGAACGCCTACGCAAGATCGGACTCACCGAACGGTCCTGGAAGGACTGGGAGGCCGGCAAGGCGCCGAGTCCTGAGTACCAGGACCTGCTCTGCCGCCTCTTCCAGACCAGTCCCGTCCAGCTGGGCTTGGCCGCCGACTACACACCCGTGGCATTCCGAGCCGACGGCCCGGAAGGTGCGACACTCCCAGAAGGAACCACCTCCACGCATGCGGGGGCGGAACTGGAGGAGGTGGCGGCCACGAAGCGTCGAACCGCGCTCATGCTGACGGGTCTTACGATCGCGGCCCCGACCTCAGCCGCCCAGGTTCTCGACCAGGCTGCTGCCGAAGCCATGGAGTTCACGCGTCAGGCTGAGGCCAGCTCACTGGGCGTCGGGTCACTCGACCACCTGGAGCTAGCGGTCACCGACTTCAACGACGCCTACTCCGTGATGCCGCCGCAACAGGTGTTCGCTGAAACGCTCGACTACCGCCGCAAGGTGGACGCCCTGTTGAAGGCGAAGCACACCCACGAGCAGGGCCGCGAACTCCTCGCCTACGCAGGATGGCTCTCCGAACTCCTTGCCTGGCTGGCCCATGACCTCGGTAGCCCTCGAGCAGGCCTCGCCTTCGCCAACGACGCCTTCGTACACGGCAGGCAGGCCGGCCACGGTGAGCTGTGCGGATGGGCCATGGACGCCGCCGCCTCCATCAACCTCTACGAGCACCGCCCTGATCGGGCACTGGCTGCCGCTCGTCAGGGCCTGACCCAGGCACCCGCCACGCACCCCCTCGCCGTCCGTCTCCACGCCCAGGCCGCCCGCGCCTCGGCCGCAGACGGCGATCCCGAGGGCTTCGTGTCCTCCCTGCGCGCCGCCCAGGACGCCCACCAGTTCCTGCCCGCCCGGATCCCCCGCCGTTTCGGCCTCGACCCACTGCCACTCGCCGACTATGCCCTCACGTCCTACCCGGCCACCGCCTGCATCCTGCTCGGCAAGGCCGAGGATGCCCGTCGCCATGCAGAACACGCGCTCTCCGTGTACGAGTCCGCCCCGGCGGCTTCCCGTTCGCCCAGCCGCGAGGCCATCGCCCGCATTGATCTGGCCCTCGCCCACGCCCAGCTCGGCGACCCCGACAACGCTGTAGCCCTCGGCAACCAGGCGCTGGATTCCGAGCGCGTCGTCGACTCCGTACGCGCCCGCGCCACCGACCTCACCGGCTACCTCGCCCGCCGATACCCCCGTCATGGTGCCGTCGGCGAACTGCATGAGCGCCTCGCCGTCTTTCCCCTCCCTTCCACGGCATAGAAGAGGAACACCATCCCGTGCCCGACCAGGAACGCGTCATCCGGATCCGCCGCCCCTACCTCGACCTGATCGCCGCCGGCACCAAGACCATCGAGGTACGCGTCGGCTACCCCAGCATGCGCAGGATCCGTCCGGGACAGACCCTCGTCTTCGAATCCGGCGACGCCCACTGCCACACCCTCGTCACCGGCGTCACGGAGTACCCGAGCTTCGACGCCATGCTCGACACCGAGGCCCCGGAGGCGATCGGCTCCGAGGGAATGAGCCGGACCGAACTCCTCACCGCCTGCCGCGAGATCTACCCACCTGAGAAGGAGCAGCTCGGCGTCCTCGCGATCCACCTCCGACTCACCCCGTAACCAGGGGACGGCCGGCCTCGCCGCGCAGGAAGTCGACCGAGCCGACTTCCTGCGCGGGAGCCAGGAGCGAGTTCGGCGACGTCTGAACCGAGGGCTTCCCCGGCCGGCACTACTTCCGGAGCATGCCGTAGCACCTGGTCGGCCGGCCAGCTGCTCGACTGGGTCTCCCAGCCGAGCAGCCGACGTGACGGCGGATCGGCGGACTGCCCGGCGCTCGGGGGTGCGGCCGTGGGTTTGGTACCGCCCGGCCGCCCTATCCGTCCAGGTGGAAGCGGTCGGACATGTGGCGCAGCTTCTCGCGGGTGGCCGAGCGCTCGGCGTAGACGATCCTGCGCAGGGTGGCGCGGGCGATCGGGTGGTTGCGCACGAGTTGCGGGGCGGTCTTCTCCGCCGCCTCCAGGGCCTGGAGCGCCTTGTCGCGGTTGCCGTCCCACAGCCAGGCGCGGGCCAGGTCCATGTGGTGGTGGCCCCGCCGGGAGGCCGGGAGGGCGGCGACCTTCGCCGGGTCGGCACGCTCGTTGAGGATCAGGGCCCTGGCGTGGTCGCCCATCTCCAACTGGACCGACACCGCGTGGACTTGGACGTTGCCACTGGAGAAGGTCAGCGAGTGCCGGTCGAAGGGGGGCTCGGCCCGGCTTCCGTCCATCAACTCGGCTGCCGCGTACGCGTGCCGGATGCGGTCCTCTGCCTCCGTCCGCCGGCCGGCGCGGGCGGCGGACACGGCGGCGCGCAGGTGCATGGCGCCCCAAGCCCTTACGGCCAGGGGGTCGTTGGCGCGGTAGCGATCCTCGACGAGGCGAAGCGCCTTGTCGGACAGTGCCAGGGCGTCGTCCCAGTCCGCCGTGGCCCACATGTCCCACACCCGCATCCAGTCCGCGACCGCCTCCATCACCGGGTCGCCGGACAGCCGGGCCGACCAGGCGGCCCGCTCGCAGGCCATGGCGATCAGCTCGGGGTGGCCGAGCGTGTGCGCGGCGGTGTGCGCGAACTTGCACTCGATCGCGTAGACCGCGAACGCCTCCTCGCGTTCGCGGCCGGTGGACACCTCGGCCAGCGCACGCGCTTCGCGCAGCATGTCCGGGAGCACCTTCAGGATGGCCACGTTGGCGGCCGCGTCCCGGAGCCGGTGCAGGCGCTCCGTCTCGCGCCAGAGTTCCGCCGACGGCCGGGGCGCGCCGTCGAAGACCGGCGTGAGGTCGTAGCGGCGAAGCTCCCGCAGGATGGCGGCGGCCGACACCTGCCACTGGTTCTCCGACGGCCTGCCCGCGACGAAGGGCCTCTCGATGAGGTCGTTGGGGTGGCAGTGCAGCGCCGCCGCGATCTGGTTGATGGTGCCGGCCCGGTCGAGCTCGATCGTGCCCTTCTCGACCTTCGACACCCAGCCCTGGGTCCTTCCGGTAGCGGCGGCCAGGTCGGCCTGGGTCATGCCCAACCTCAGCCGCGCCCGCCGCACCCGCTTGCCGATCGACTCCCGTTCCTCCAGCACAGCAGCCCTCCCGCGCTCGCACCCGCCTGCCCGGTCCGTGAGGCCGCGGTACCACCGGGAAGCTACCGCGTTCCGGCGGGCCGCGGGCCCCGAAGCCCGGCGGGATCCGCTGGACGGCTACGCCGACGTGCGCGGCCCGCCGCCATCTGGCTGTTGCTCTTCGCGAGATGCCGGCCCTGCCGATCTAGGGACGCCGGGCGAGCACCTGGAGCAGGCCGGTGACCGCGACGCCTGCGACGATCTCCCGCCGGTCGATCATGCCCTGGATCCGGGAGATCGGGATCCACTCGATCCGGTCGGCCTCGTGGGTGTCCACCGGCGGTGCGACGTAGGTGGCACCGTGGGCGAGGAACACATGGTGCTCGGCGTTGCTCATGCCGCCGATGGGCTGGACATAGGCAAGGGCCTCGACCTCGTCCACCTGCCAGCCGGTCTCCTCGAACACCTCGCGGACCGCTGCGGCCTCGAGGGATTCCCCGTCCTCGACGATGCCGCTGGGAATCTCCCAGCTCCAGGTGCCCGTCGCGAAGCGGTGCCGCCACATCATCAGCACCTCGTCCCGGTCGTTGACCACGACGACGGCCGCGACCGGTGCGAAGCGCACCAGGTGGTGCTCGTACCGGGCCCTTCCGCGCGGCTCGACGTCGACCAGGTCGAGCCGCACCCACGCGCTGGTGTAGACGGGACGGCTGCCGTGGACGGTCCACTCACTGCTCACTCGTACCTCATGGTCTCGGTGGGGCGGCTCAGCTCGCCGCGGCGTTGAACTTGGCGATCAGGTCCGGGAGTTCCGCCAGCGAGTCGATCCGGAACGTCGCCTGCCCGGCGGCCGGGTCGTGCTGCTGGATCCAGCCCCACGGGCCGCGCCGGATCAACGCCGTCCGCATCCCGGCCGCCCGGGCGGGGAGCACGTCGTTGTCGAGCCGGTCACCGACGTACAGGATCTCGTGCGGCTCGGCGGGCACCGCCTCGGCGACGCGCTCGAAGAAGGCGGGGTCCGGCTTGCTCGCGCCCCAGTCGTCGGAGGTGCCGATCAGGTCGACATCGTCCGTGAACAGTCGGCGGAGGATCGCCCCGGACCGCACGGTCTGGTTTCCGGCGATCGCCAACCACAGGCCATCCGCCCGGAGTTGAGCGAAGGCGCCCCGGACGTCCGGGTAGAGGTCCTCCTCACCGAAGGTCTCCGGCCGGCCGACGGCCGCCCGCTTCTCGCGCTCCTCCGAGAGGTCGAAGCCGGGGGCGAAGACCTGGAACGTCTCCCGGTAGTCCCGGCCCTGCGCGATCACCGCGCCGAGCTGGGCCACGAACGTGTGCCTCGGCACGCCCAACCAGTCGGCCCAGGTACCGTACTCCCGGGTCTCGTCGACCAGGCACTCCCCGACGTCGAACACCACAGCCTTGATCGTCACGACCGCAGCCTAACGGGGCAAGGACACCCCCTGGACGGCCTCGGGAGCGGTGACGACGACCTGACGACGGAGCTGTACACGGACGCGGTGGCCGCGGCTCGCACCTGACGGGTCGAGGACTGTGGGAGAAAGGGCATGACATGCGGACGGCCCCGACTGCGGAGGTGGCAGGCCGTGCCCAGGCGTGACTACGAGGACGACCCGAACGCCCCCGAGGCGAACTCGCTGGTCCCGGCCGCGTCCGTGGTCGTGGTCGACGACGCCGGCCGCGTCCTGCTCCAGCGCCGCACCGACAACGGGATGTGGGCGCTGCCCGGCGGCCGGATGGACATCGGCGAGTCGATCGCCGGGTGCGGCATCCGCGAGACCCGCGAGGAGACCGGCATCGACGTCGAGATCACCGGGATCGTCGGCACCTACACCGACCCGGGCCACGTCCTCGCCTACGACGACGGCGAAGTCCGCCAGGAGTTCTCCGTCTGCCTCCTCGGACGCCCGGTCGGCGGGGAGCTGCGGGTGTCCGACGAGTCCCACGAGGTCGCGTGGTTCACCCCGGCCGAGACGGACGGGCTGGCGATGGTGCCGAGCGTCCGCAAGCGGCTGACGGACTGGCGCTCCGGGGCGATCCCCGTGGTGCGCTAGCCGCCCGCCCCCTCCTCCCCCGGCATAGAAGCGGAGTACCTGCCCCCATGTCAGACCAGGAACGCGTCATCCGGATCCGCCGCCCCTACCTCGACCTGATCGCCGCCGGCACCAAGACCATCGAGGTACGCGTCGGCTACCCGAGCATGCGCAGGATCCGTCCGGGACAGACGCTCGTCTTCGAATCCGGCGACGCCCACTGCCGCACCCAGGTCACCGGCGTCGCGGAGTACCCGAGCTTCGACGCGATGCTCGACACCGAGGACCCGGAGGCGATCGGCTCCGAGGGGATGAGCCGGGCCGAACTCCTCGCCGCCTGCCGCGAGATCTACCCACCCGAGAAGGAGCAGCTCGGCGTCCTCGCGATCCACCTGCGACTCACCCCGTAACCAGGGGACGGCCAGCCTCGCCGCGCAGGAAGTCGGCCGGGCGACTCTGCTGGCGAAGTCGGTTGGGTTGGGCGTGGGACGGTAAGTGTCTGCCGGTCGGGGCGGGTTG
>NZ_LIPD01000010.1 GCF_001905545.1 Streptomyces sp. CB02056
AGGGGTGGAGTTGACCGGTACTAATAGGCCGAGGGCTTGTCCTCAGTTGCTCGCGTCCACTGTGTTGTTCTGAAACAACGACCCGCCCGAATCTTGTCGGGTGTGCGGTTGACAGTTTCATAGTGTTTCGGTGGTCATAGCGTGAGGGAAACGCCCGGTTACATTCCGAACCCGGAAGCTAAGCCTTACAGCGCCGATGGTACTGCAGGGGGGACCCTGTGGGAGAGTAGGACGCCGCCGAACAATTCTTCTAGAGAAGCCCCCGCCGGGTGAACCGGTCGGGGGCTTCTCTGTTGTAGGGTCAACATGCAATTGTCGTCACACGGGACAGGAGGCCCCCCGGGTGGAGGTCCAGGAGACGCGGGTCCAGACCGATCGCGTCCTCACCATCCCCAATATGCTGAGCATGGGCCGGCTGGTCGGTGTTCCGCTCTTCCTCTGGCTCATCCTGTGGCCGGTCTTCGACGGGCCCAACAATGACGGTTGGGCACTGCTGATCCTGATGTTGAGCGGGATCAGCGACTACCTGGACGGGAAGCTCGCCCGCCGGTGGGGGCAGATCAGCCGGGTGGGGCAGCTGCTCGATCCGCTGGCCGACCGGCTGTACGTGCTGTCCACGCTGGTCGGGTTGACGTGGCGTGGGATTCTGCCGTGGTGGCTCACCGCGATCCTGTTGGCCCGTGAGGCATTCATCGCCGGCCTGCTGCCGATTCTGGCCCGGCGCGGTTACGGACCGCTCCAGACGAGTTTTCTGGGGAAGGCCGCGACCTTCAATCTGATGTACGCGTTTCCGCTTCTGCTGCTCGGCAGTGTCGACAGCTGGATCGCCCGGCCGGCCGAGGTGGTGAGCTGGGCGTTCATCTGGTGGGGGACGACCTTGTACTGGTGGGCCGCGATTCTTTACGCGGTCCAGGCGCGGCAGATCGTCCGGGGGAGCACCGCGGGCCCGGCGTCCACAGTCTGAGACGTGATCTGAGAGAAGCCCCACGCCTCCTCGGTGCGTCGGACGATACCTTCCGGGTAGAGAACCTTCTGGAACGCTTTGATGGACCTGCCGGTCCACCACCGCGAAGGAGGACGCACCCGTAATGAAAGCCGTTGTAATGGCAGGGGGCGAGGGCACCCGACTCCGCCCGATGACCTCCAGCATGCCGAAGCCGCTGCTTCCGGTCGCCAATAGGCCGATCATGGAGCACGTGCTTCGGCTGCTGAAGCGGCACGGCCTCTCCGACACCGTCGTCACCGTGCAGTTCCTGGCGTCGCTGGTCAAGAACTATTTCGGTGACGGCGAAGAGCTGGGCATGCATCTGACCTATGCCCACGAGGAGACGCCACTGGGCACTGCGGGGAGTGTCAAGAACGCCGAGGACGCGCTCAAGGACGATTCCTTTCTGGTGATCTCCGGTGACGCGTTGACCGACTTCAATCTCTCGGAATTGATCGACTTTCACCGCAGTAAGAACGCTCTGGTCACCGTCTGTCTCACGAGGGTGCCGAATCCACTGGAGTTCGGCATCACGATCACGGACGAGGAGGGGAGGGTCGAGCGGTTCCTGGAGAAGCCGACCTGGGGGCAGGTCTTCTCCGACACGGTGAACACCGGTATCTATGTGATGGAACCCGAGGTCTTCGACTACGTCGCGGCGGGCGAGTCCGTCGACTGGTCGAGTGACGTCTTCCCCCAGCTCCTGAAGGAGGGCAAGCGGGTCTACGGGTACGTCGCCGAGGGCTACTGGGAGGACGTGGGCACCCACGAGAGCTACGGCAAGGCCCAGGCGGACGTCCTGGAGGGCAAGGTCGACGTCGAGCTCGACGGGTTCGAGATCTCCCCGGGGGTCTGGGTCGCCGAGGGCGCCGAGGTGGACCCGGAGGCGGTGCTGCGCGGGCCGCTGTACATCGGGGACTACGCCAAGGTCGAGGCCGGCGTGGAGATCCGCGAGCACACCGTGCTGGGCAGCAACGTGGTCGTCAAGCGCGGCGCGTTCCTGCACAGGGCGGTGGTGCACGACAACGTGTACGTCGGGCCGCAGAGCAACCTGCGGGGCTGCGTGGTCGGCAAGAACACCGACGTGATGCGGGCCGCGCGGATCGAGGACGGCGCGGTGATCGGGGACGAGTGCCTGGTCGGCGAGGAGTCGATCATCGGGGCGAACGTCCGGGTCTACCCGTTCAAGACCATCGAGGCCGGCGCCGTCGTCAACACCTCGGTGATCTGGGAGTCGCGCGGCCAGGAGCACCTGTTCGGGGTCCGCGGCGTCTCGGGCATCCTGAACGTCGAGATCACCCCGGAGCTGGCCGTCCGGCTGGCGGGGGCGTACGCGACGACGCTGAAGAAGGGTGCCACCGTCACCATCGCGCGTGACCACTCGCGTGGTGCGCGTGCGCTCAAACGGGCGATGATCTCGGCGCTCCAGACCTCCGCGATCGACGTCCGCGACCTCGAGAACGTGCCCATGCCGGTGGCCCGGCAGCACACGGCGCGGGGGAGCGCGGGCGGGATCTTCCTGCGGACCACGCCGGGTGTGCCGGACTCGCTGGACATCCTCTTCTTCGACGAGCGCGGGGCGGACCTCTCGCAGGCCGGCCAGCGCAAGCTCGACCGCGTCTACGCGCGCCAGGAGTTCCGGCGGGCCTTCCCCGGTGAGATCGGGGACCTGACCTTCCCCTCCAGCGTCTTCGACTCCTACGCGGGAAACCTGCTGCGGACGGTGGACACGACCGGAGTCCGGGAGGCCGGGCTGAAGGTGGTCGTGGACACCGCGCACGGCAGCGCGGGCCTCGTCCTGCCGAGCATCCTGGGCCGACTCGGCGTCGAGGCGCTCACCGTCTCCAGCGGGCTGGACGAGGCGCGGCCGACCGAGGACGCGGAAACGCGGCGGGCCGGCCTGGCCAGGCTCGGTGAGCTGGTCGCCTCCTCGCGGGCGGCCTTCGGGGTGCGGTTCGATCCGGTGGGCGAGCGCGTCGCGTTCGTGGACGAGCTCGGGCGGGTGATCGACGACGACCGAGCCCTGCTGGTGCTGCTGGACCTGGTCGCCGCCGAGCGGCGCAGCGGGCAGGTGGCACTGCCGGTGACCACCACCCGGATCGCCGAGCAGGTCGCCGCGTACCACGGCACCCAGGTCATCTGGACCACGACGACGCCGGACGACCTCGCGAAGGCGGCCTCCGCCGAGGGCACGGTGTTCGGCGGGGACGGGCGCGGCGGCTTCGTGGTGCCCGAGTTCAGCGGGGTGCTGGACGGTGCCGCGGCGTTCGTCCGGCTGGTCGGCCTGGTGGCGCGGACCCAGCTCACGCTGAGCCAGATCGACGCCCGGATCCCGCAGGCGCACATCCGGCGCCGGGACATCGCGACGCCGTGGGCCGCCAAGGGCATGGTCATGCGCTCGGTGGTGGAGGCGGCCGGCAGCCGTCGGCTGGACACCACCGACGGCGTCCGGGTGGTCGAGGCGGACGGGCGCTGGACGCTGGTGCTCCCGGACCCGGCCGAGGCGGTCACCCACCTCTGGGCGGAGGGCCCCGATGACGAGGCCACCGAGGCGCTGCTGGACGAGTGGGCGGCCGTGGTCGACGGGGCGGGACGGTGACGAACCGGGACTGAGCAGGATCAGGAGCTGAGCTCGGAACCGCCTCGGACGGCGGGGCGCGCGGTGTGACCCGCGCGCCCCTCTGTCCGTTTTCACATCATTCGGAATACTCCGTCACATTCCGTCATGTGTGCAGCGTGTGTGCAGCTCAGGGGCCGTGCACGGGCCTCCTCGACGACATGGGACGATGGTCTCCATGCCAGCGACGCCGACGCCGAGTGCCCCGAACGGACGGTACAACCGCCCGGACGCCTCGATGTCCTTGCTGACCAACGTGATGGACCACAGCCTGGACGAGGGCTACGCGGAGGCGGCCGCCGCGCGCGGCGGTGCCCGCGACAGCCGGATACCCGGGACCCTGCCGGGGCTGCTGACGCTCGGGGCGGGGCTGGCGCTGGTCGGCGCGGTGGTGACGGTGGGCGCGGTGAACGCGCACAAGGCCGAGCCCTCGCTGGCCAAGGAACGGGACGCGCTGATCCACCGGATCAACGACAGCAACACCTCGGCCGACCGGTTGCAGAAGCAGGTGCAGGAGCTGCGGCTCAAGGTCGACAGCACGCAGCAGCAGGCGCTCGCCTCGGGCGACGCCGATCCCGGCGGGGTGAGCGGGGCCGTGGGCCTGGGCCAGGTCACCGGGCCGGGCGTGAAGCTGGTCCTGGAGGACGCCGCGGGCACGGGCAGCGGCGGCAACGTCGACCCGAGGGCCGGGCAGGGCTTCTCCAACAGCGGCCGGCTGCGGGACCGCGACCTGCAGCTGGTGGTGAACGGCCTCTGGGGATCCGGGGCCGAGGCGATCGCGATCAATGGCCAGCGGCTGACCGCGCTGTCCGCGATCCGGGCCGCGGGCGAGGCGGTGCTGGTGGACAACCGGCCGCTGGTGCCGCCGTACAACATCCAGGCGATCGGGGACGGCTCGAAGCTCCTCACCGCCTTCGAGAAGGACATGGCCGGGCAGTACCTGCGGCTGCTCCAGGAGCAGTACGGCATCAAGTCGACGCTCTCCGTGCAGAAGAACCTGACGCTGCCGGCGGCGGTGGGGGTGACGCTGCGGACCGCGCAGCCGGTGACGCCCGAGGCCTCGCCCCCGGCGACCGCGGGCGCAACGCCGCCGGCCGGAGCCGGAACCCAGGAGAGCCCCGGCGCGTCCGTCTCACCGTCGGCCTCGCCTTCCGCTTCCGCCTCGTCGGCCCCGACCAGCGGTGCTTCCACCGCCAAGCGGCGTCCGCCGACCGGAACCACCAAGACCACGACAGGGACAGGAGCAGCCAGACCGTGATTGCCGTACTGGGTCTTGTGATCGGGGTGGTCGTCGGCCTCTTCGTCCAACCCGAGGTGCCGGACGCCGTCGTGCCCTACCTGCCGATCGCGGTGGTGGCGGCGCTGGACGCCGTGTTCGGCGGCGTCCGGGCGATGCTCGACGGGATCTTCAACGACAAGGTGTTCATCGTCTCGTTCCTGTCGAACGTGGTGGTCGCGGCACTGATCGTCTTCCTCGGTGACCAGCTGGGCGTCGGCTCGCAGCTGTCCACCGGCGTGGTCGTCGTCCTCGGCATCCGCATCTTCTCCAACGCGGCCGCGATCCGGCGCCATGTCTTCCGTGCCTGAGCCGGGCCGCGAGCCCGCGGCGGAGGACGGGCGGGAGGCGGCGGTGGCCGGGCCGGCCGCCGGGAAACCGGCTGGAGAGCCGGGCGGGAAAGCGATCGAGAAGGCGGTTTCAAAGCCCGTCCGGGAGGTCGTGGACGCACCTCGGACGGACGGTGCGGCGGACGCGGACGAGGCTGCCGGGACGGCCGGGGAGACCGCCGAGGCCGTGGAGCCCGTCGTTGCCTCGGAGGAGAAGTCTGACGCTAAGGCTGAGCTTCAGGCCGGTTCGGTGCCCGAGCCGACGCTGCGGCTCACGAAGGTCACCGCGCCGGCCCCCGGGGCCGAGCCGAAGACCGAGCCGAAGACCGGGGCGAAGCCGGAGTCCGCGCCTGCCGCTGAGCCCGAGCCCACGCCCGAGCCCGTGCCGGCCCCGGAGCCCGCGGCGGAAGCGGAGTCCGAGCCGGAACCCGAGCCCGAGCCCGTCGCGGACCGGAGTGCCGGCCGGCGGCGCCTGAAGGCGGCGCTCTGGCCGCCGCGGCTGTCGCGCGGCCAGCTGGTGGTGGCGCTGCTGCTGTTCTCGCTCGGCCTGGGGCTGGCGATCCAGGTGCGGTCGACCAACGACCACCACAGTCAGCTCCGCGGGGCCCGCCAGGAGGACCTGGTGCGGATCCTCGATGAACTGGACAGCCGTCAGCAACGTCTTCAGCAGGAGAAGGCGGAGTTGGAGCAGTCCCTGGCGAAGTTGGAGAACAGCTCCAACCAGGCCAAGGAGGCCCAGGAGCAGACCAGGAAGAAGGCGACGGAGCTCGGCGTGCTCGCCGGTACCGTCAAAGCCACTGGTCCGGGCATCGTACTCACGGTCGATGATCCCCAAGGGCAGGTGAAGGCAGATATGCTGCTGGACACCCTGCAAGAACTTCGAGCGGCGGGGGCGGAGGCGATTCAGATCAACGATGTGCGCGTGGTGGTCAACACCTACTTCACCGACCTGTCGGCCGGTGGGGTGCAGATCGACGGGAAGAAGGTCTCGCAGCCCTACCGCTTCACGGTCGTGGGGAACCCGCAGGATCTGACACCCGCGCTGAACATCCCGGGAGGTGTCGTCCGCACGCTGGAGAGCCACCAGGCGCGGGCGACGATCGCCCAGCAGCAGAAGGTGGTCGTCGACGCCCTCGTGGACCCGAAGTCGCCGCAGTACGCCAAGCCGGCTTCGAAGTGACGGGGCGCCCGGCGAACGGCCCGTCAAGGGCGGGCGGCACCCGCTGCGGGGCGCCGCCGTCACATGGGCGAGACTGGTTCGCACCAGTACGCTCCGGAGCAACAACCGCAGTACCAACCGCCGGAGTACCACTCCAGCGGGCCCGAGCCGCAACGACCGGGCCCGCAGCATGTCCGAGGTTCTCACCCTGCCCCGCGGGCGGGTCTGTCACACGCAAGGGGATTCGCCCGTGAGTTTCTTCTCGAAGTTGTTCGGTCGTAACAAGGGCCGTGACGCCGCCGCCGTCGAGGCGCCCACCGCGCGTCACCGCCGACCGGAGGACGAGCCCGCAGTGCCGGGCATGCGTCCGGCCCCCGAGGCCGCGCCGTACGCAGGTCAGCAGCTGTACCGGGACGGCGGCGCCGCCCAGTACGCGGGGAATCAGGCGGGCTACGGCGCGTCGGTTGACCCCTCCGGCGAGCCGCGCATAGGTTTCCCGTCAGGACCCTCAACCTCTGGTGGAGGGTTTGCCCCGGATCCGTACGCCGGGCACAACCCGTCGGGTGTGCCGCGCCAGGAGGCTGTGAACATGGCTGGCCCCACTCCGTGCCCCAGGTGCGGCAACCGGAACCCGGCCGCGGCCCGGTTCTGTTCCAACTGCGGCACGGCGCTGCGCGGCGGCCTGCTCCCGGAGGGGGCGGCGGAGACCACGTCGACCATCTCCATCTCCGGCCTGGAGTCGTACGACCCCACCACCACGACCGGCACCGGCGCCACGCCGGCCCTGTCGGCCGAGGTGCTGTCGGCGATCGACGCGCTGCCGCCGGGCTCGGCCCTGCTGATCGTGCAGCGCGGTCCGAACTCCGGCAGCCGGTTCCTGCTGGACTCGGACGTCACCACGGCGGGTCGCCACCCGCAGGGTGACATCTTCCTCGACGACGTCACGGTCTCGCGCCGCCACGTGGAGTTCCGCCGCACCCCGGCCGGCTTCAGCGTCGCGGACGTGGGCAGCCTCAACGGCACCTACGTGAACCGGGAGCGGATCGACGAGGTGCCGCTGAACAACGGCGACGAGGTGCAGATCGGGAAGTACCGGCTGGTGTTCTTCGCCGGCCACAACCGGGGGTACTGAAAACGACGTCGGCAGGAGCCCGAGTGAATACGAATACCCCTTCCTCTTCTCTCGGGGCGGCCACCCCAACCCCGTCCGGTCCGCAGGCGGACCGCGGCGGGCGCGGGGTGGTCGCGGGCCCGCGGCAGCCGGTCCGGGCCGAGCGGCCCGCCGGCCGCCGGCGCGGCGGTGACGAGCTGCTGAGCATCGGCGCGGTGCTGGCCTTCCTGCGCGACGACTTCCCCGAGGTCACCATCTCCAAGATCCGCTTCCTGGAGGCGGAGGGACTGGTCGAGCCGCAGCGCACGCCCTCGGGGTACCGCAAGTTCAGCCCGGCCGACGTCGAGCGGCTGGCCTACGTCCTGCGCATGCAGCGGGACCACTACCTGCCGTTGCGGGTGATCCGGGAGCACCTGGACGCCATCGAGCGCGGTGAGAACCCGCCCGCGCTGCCCTCCGCCGCCGACACCCGGCCCGGGCCGCTGGAGGAGGCGGACCGGGAGCTGGTGGCCGGCGGAGAGGTGCCCTCCGGCGTCCGGCTGGGGCGCGCCGAACTGCTCGCGGCGGCCGAGGCCGGGGAGCCGGAGCTGGCCGAGTGGGAGTCCTACGGGCTCGTCGCCCCGGGACCGGACGGCGGCTACGACGGTGAGGCGCTCCAGGTGGCCCGGCTGGTCGCGGAGCTCGGCCGGTACGGGCTGGAGCCACGGCACCTGCGCGCCATGAAGGCCGCGGCGGACCGCGAGATCGCGCTGGTGGAACAGGTGGTGGCGCCGTTGCGCCGGCACCGGAACCCGCAGACCAGGGCGCACGCGGAGGCCACCGCCCGGGAGCTCGCGACGCTGTCCGTACGGCTGCACGCGGCCATGGTCCAGGCCGGGATGCGGACGCGCGGATAGCGCGTGCCGCCCGCGGCGCGCCCTGGCCGCACCGCGCTGACCAGCGGCGTCGGCCCTGCGCTTTCATATCCGGGAGCGGAGCCATAGGGTTGCCTGTGTGAATGAGCTCGACGTCGTGGGTGTCCGAGTGGAGATGCCTTCCAACCAGCCGATCGTGCTGCTGCGGGAGGTCGGGGGAGATCGCTATCTGCCGATCTGGATCGGCCCCGGCGAGGCGACCGCGATCGCCTTCGCCCAGCAGGGCATGACGCCGGTGCGCCCGCTGACGCACGACCTCTTCAAGGACGTCCTGGAGGCGCTCGGCCAGCAGCTCACCGAGGTCCGGATCACCGACCTGCGGGAGGGCGTGTTCTACGCCGAGCTGGTGTTCGCCGGCGGGGTCGAGGTGAGCGCGCGGCCGTCCGACGCCATAGCGCTGGCGCTGCGCACCGGCACGCCGATCTACGGGAGCGAGGAGGTGCTCGCCGAGGCGGGCATCGCGATCCCGGACGAGCAGGAGGACGAGGTCGAGAAGTTCCGCGAGTTCCTCGACCAGGTGTCGCCCGAGGACTTCGGCGGCAGCGGCCCGCAGTAGCGGGGCCCGACCGTGCGGCCTTTCGGCCCATCGTTTTGCCAAAATCCGTCCATCTACCCACACTAGGGGCACGAAAAACCACTCTCCTGAGTGATGTGGTTTGTCTGGCCCGGCGTGGCGATCGTTGACGGGTCATAGGGGACTGCCTACCGTCAGGAGTGGCTGTCCGGGTGGCCGATGCCCGCAGTCGGGTTGCCCGCAGCACAAGTGGACGGAGGCAGGCATGAGCAGCACCGGCGATGACGCGGCCGTGGGAGGCCGGTGCGCCGTGCACATGCCGCGCACCGCTCGCACCGTCACGGATTTCCCCCGGGTCGGCAGGTTCCCGGCCGTACAGGCGGGCCAGCCGGCCATCGAACGGCTGGCCCCGACGTCCGACCTGCTCGGCTTCCGGGGCCCGACGGCCTGCGCGGCGGCCGGCATCACCTACCGTCAGCTGGACTACTGGGCCCGCACCGGACTGCTGGAGCCCAGCGTCCGCACCGCGTACCCGTCGACCAGCCAGCGGCTCTACAGCTTCCGCGACATCCTGCTGCTGAAGATCGTGAAGCGGCTGCTCGACGCGGGTGTCTCGCTGCAGAACATCCGGGTGGCGGTCGCCCACCTCCAGGCCGCCGACCAGGCCGACCTGGCGGGGATGACGCTGATGTGCGACGGCGCGACGGTGTACGAGTGCACGACGCCGCAGCAGGTGGTCGATCTGCTGAAGGGCGGTCAGGGGGTCTTCGGCATCGCGGTCGGAGCGGTCTGGCAGGAGCTGGAGCTCACCCTCGGGCGGCTGCACGCCGAGCGCACCGACACCGGCGAGACGATGGTCGGGCACGACCCGGCCGACGAGCTGGCCCAGCGGCGCAACCGGGCGGTCTGAGCAGGCGTTCGACGGGGCCGCGGGCCCGGACGGGGAACCGTTCGGACCCGCGGCCCCGTCGTGTTCCCCGGTTGACGTGATCGAGGGAGGGCACGTGGGAGTCGGTACCGGTATATCGGGGCTGCTGCGGCGCAGGGCCGGACTGCTGGGGGCCCGGCTGCGGCAGCGGCGGACGCAGCGCAGGGTGTTCCAGGTCGGAACGGTGCTCTGCTCGCTGGCGCTGGCGCCGAGCGCCTGGGTGTGGTTCGCCGCGGGGGACCGGGTGGGCACCGTGGAGAGCGCGCCCGCCGCGCCGGTCGCGGTGGTCTTCGGGGCCGGTCTGTACCAGGGCAAGCCCTCCCCGTACCTGGAGCACCGGCTGGTCGCGGCGGTGGACCTGTACCGGGAGGGGAAGGTGCGGGCGATCCTGGTGACCGGGGACAACGGGCGGGTCGAGTACTCCGAGCCCGACGCGATGTACGACTACCTGACCCGGAACGGCGTTCCCGAGGACCGGGTGGTGCGGGACTACGCGGGCTTCGACACCTGGGACTCCTGCACCCGGGCGCGCCGGATCTTCGGGGTGGACCATGCGGTGCTGGTCAGCCAGGACTTCCACGTCCGCCGGGCGCTGGCGCTGTGCGAGGCGGCGGGGATCCGCTCGTACGCGGTCGGGGTGCCGGAACTGCACGACGCGACCTGGCTGTACGGCGGGCTGCGGGAGGTCGCCGGGGCGGGCAAGGCGGCGGCCAACGCCTGGCTGCGGCCGGACCCGGTGTTCCTCGGGCCCCGGGAGGACGGCATTCCGAAGGCGCTGGCGGAGGCCGCGAAGCAGTAGCGACGGGGGCCGGGAGCGGGGCCTCCGGCCCGGTTCGTACGCACTGTCGGACCCGTACGCGATGATCGGCGGGTGCGATCTCTGCCGAGCATCATCCACCTCGACATGGACGCCTTCTTCGCGGCGGTGGAGCAGGCGGCCAAGCCCAGCCTGCGCGGCAAGCCGGTGGTCGTCGGCGGGCTCGGCGGACGCGGGGTGGTCTCCACGGCCTCGTACGAGGCGCGCAGGTTCGGGGTGCACTCGGCGATGCCGATGGCGCAGGCGCGCCGGCTCTGCCCCAACGCGGCCTTCCTGGCGGGGCGGTTCGAGGCCTACCGGCAGAACAGCGAGATCGTGATGGGGCTGCTGCGGCAGCTGTCCCCGCTGGTGCAGCCGCTCAGCCTGGACGAGGCCTTCGTGGACCTGGAGGCAGGCCCGTACGGACCGGCACTGCTGGAGGCGGACCACGAGACCGGCGAACGGCTGGTCCTCGCGCTCGCGGAGGACCTGCGGGCGGACATCCAGCGGGCGACCGGGCTGACCGGCTCGGTCGGGGCGGCCGGGTCCAAGCTGATGGCCAAGATCGCCTCCGAGCAGGCCAAGCCGGACGGACTGGTCATGATCGAGCCCGGGCAGGAGCGGGCCGTGCTCGGCCCGATGCCGGTGCGGGCGCTGCCCGGGATCGGGCCGGCCACCGAACAGGTGCTGCGCCGGGCCGGGCTGAGCACGGTGGCCGACCTCGCGGAGGCGGGGGAGGCGGAGCTGGTGCAGCTGGTCGGGCGGGCGCACGGCGCCGGGATCTTCCAGATGTCCATAGGGCTGGACGAGCGGCCGGTGATCGCCGACCAGGACGCCAAGTCCGTGTCGGTGGAGGACACCTACGAGGTGGACCTGGCCGACCGGGAACGGGTGCTGCGCGAGGTGGAGGCCCTGGCCGGCCGGTGCGTACGGCGGCTGCGGGCGGCCGGGCGCTCGGGGCGGACGGTGGTGCTCAAGGTCCGGCGGTTCGACTTCTCGACGCTGACCCGCTCGGAGACGCTCGGCGGGCCCACCGACGACGAGGCGGTGATCACCGCGACCGCGCGCCGGCTGGCCGAGCAGGTGGAGATCACCGGCGGGGTCCGGCTGCTCGGCGTGGGCGTCGCCCAACTCGCCGACTACACCCAGGAGGACCTGTTCGCCCAGGCGCTGCGGGAGGAGGCCGCGGAGCACGCGGAGGCGGCGGCCGAGGCCGAGGAGGCCGAGGCGGAGCCGGAGGCCGTCGTGGTGCGGCGGTGGGTGCCCGGACAGGACGTCCGGCACGAGGAGTTCGGTCCGGGCTGGGTACAGGGCAGTGGCGTCGGGAGGGTCACCGTACGGTTCGAGACGCCGTGGGACGGGCCGGGGCGGGTACGGACCTTCGCGGTGGACGACCCGGCGCTCGAACCGTCCCGGCCGCTGCCGCTGCGCCGGGACGCGGGTGCGGACGAGGGGCCGGACGGTGCGTCGGAGGGGAACGGCGGGCCGGGGGAAGGAGCCTGAAACGCGAAGCGGCCCCACCCGGTGGGGGAGTACCGGGTGGGGCCGATCACCGTGCCGGACCCCGTGCGTTCGTGATGCCCTCACGATGTACGGGGACCGGGCCCCGCGCCCTGTCCCTGAGCGCGGGGGCCGGACGCCTCGTCAGGCGTCGGTCTTGACCAGCTCGGGGCTGGAGTCCTGCTGGGCCGAGCCGCCGACGACCGTCGCGGTGGCGGCCGACTTGGTGCCGCGGATCAGGAACGGGACGATGCCGGCGACGACGCAGACCACGGCCGCGGTCCAGAACGCGTGCTTGTAGGCGTCCAGGGTGGGCAGCGACAGCGGGATCTGCGGCGGCAGCTTCATGGTGTCGCCGGTCAGGATGGCGGCCATGACGGCGGTGCCGATCGCGCCACCGACCGTGCGCAGCACGGAGTTCATGCCGTTGGCGATACCGCTCTGCTCGACCGGGACGGCGCCGTTGATGTAGGCCGGCATCGCGGCGAAGGCGAGGCCGACACCGAGGCCGAAGATCGCCGAGGCGGTGTAGATGTCGCCCTCGTGCCCGTGGCGCACGGCCAGGTAGGCCATCGCGATGGCGCCGAGGACGCCACCGAGGACCAGCGGCAGGCGCGGGCCGCGACGGGCGATCAGCAGGGCGCCGACCGGGGCGGCGACCATCGAGCCGATCGCGGACGGCAGCAGCAGGAGGCCGGCGTGCAGCACGCTGGCGGTGAAGCCGTAGTGGGTCAGCTTCTCCGGGGTCTGGGCGAAGTTGCTGATGACCATGAAGGAGCCGTACATGCCGAAGCCGATGAGCAGGCCGGCCACGTTGGTGAAGGCGACGGCCGGACGGGCCATCATCTTCATGTCCACCAGCGGGTGCGCGACCTTGGTCTCGATGATCCCCCAGATCAGGGCGACCACGGCGGCGACGGCGAACAGGCCGAGCGTCTTGTTGGAGGTCCAGCCCCAGTGGTTGCCCTGGCTGACCGCGACCAGCAGCGCGGAGAGCCAGCCGGCCAGGGTGAGGGCACCCAGCGGGTCGGCGCCGCCCTCCTTGTCGGTCACCGGGTCGGTCGGGACGCGGAAGGCGACCAGGGCGATCGCGATCAGGCCGAAGACCAGGCCCATCCAGAAGATCGACTTGTAGTTCCAGTGCTCCAGCAGGAGACCGGTCGCGACCAGGCCGAGGCCGGAGCCGACGCCCATCGAGGCGCTGATGGCGGCGACGCCGCCGGTCACCTTCTGCTTGGGCAGCTCGTCACGGACGATGCTGATCGCCAGCGGCAGGACACCACCGCCGGCGCCCTGGAGGACACGGGCGACGACCAGCCAGGTGAAGGAGTGGGTGCTGACCGCCAGCGCCGAACCGGCGACCAGGCCGGCCAGCGAGATCAGCAGCATCGGCTTGCGGCCCCGGAGGTCGCCGAAGCGGCCCAGGAGGGGAGTCAGCACGGCTGCGGAGAGCAGGTTGGCGGTCATCAGCCAGGTGACGCTGGACGCGGAGACGTGCAGTTCCTTGGCCAGCGAGGGCAGGATCGGGACGACCGCGGTCTGCACCACGCTGAACGACAGCATCGCCAGGATGAGGGCCGGCAGGACCCGGGCGCTGCTCTGCTTCTCGGCCGCGGTGGTGGGCTGTGGTGCCTCACTCACGGTTGCTTCCTCCCGTACATAGTGAATGAACTGAAGTAACCATGCAGGGAGATACTTCAGAGTGTCAAATATCGAGTGGTTAAGTTTTGGCAAAGGTGAACGGTCGGGTACGTGACAAGGGCTGTGGCGGGGGGTGGGCGCAGGGAGGGGCGCCTGTGGTGGGTGTGCGAGAGGGGCCCCGGACGGTGTCCGGGGCCCCTCTTCGCGGGTGGTGTCAGACGAGCGGGCGCAGTGCGGCCGGGCGGGGTGAGTCGGCGGCGGGGGGTGAGGCGGGGGGCGGGGTCGAGCCGGCCGGGGAGGTGTTCTGGGTGGCGGTGGTGTCGTGGACCTCGACGTGCTCGCGGCGGAGCTCCTCCCGGACCACCTCCTCCGTCGTGTAGCGCTCGACGACCAGGCGGACCCGCTCGACGGGCGCGAGGTACTTGCGGACCACCGCGCGCTCCTCGCGGAGGGTGACCTCCTCGACGGCCTCGGCGATGTCCTTCTCGCTGAGCGTGGCGCGCTCGGCGTCGCTGACCGGCATCCGCTCGACCCGGACGCGCTCGTGGACCACGGGGATGCGGCGCTCGACCTGTTCGGTCGTCACGTACTTGCGCAGCTTCGCGGTGCCGAGGGTGTGCCACTCGGTGGTGACCTCCAGCCGCTCCTCGCGGCAGGTGATCTCGACCGGGCCGCTGGGGGCGGACGGGGCGCCGTCGGCGTGCGCGGCGCCGACGGTCGCCGCTGGGGCGGGCGTAGACGCGGGGGCGGGGGCGGGCTGCGACTGCGGCCTCGGCTCCACGGTGGGTGCGACGGGGGCGGCCGCCGGGGTGGCGGTGGTGGCCTCGGGGGTGCTGAGCATCCGCATGTCGGCCTCCGGGGCGGTTCTGGTGCTGTCGGCGACCGCGGCGGTGACGGCGGCGGTGGGCGGGGCGGTGGCGACGGGGGCTCTGGCCGGGGCGGGCTCGGGAACGGGCTCGGGGGAGCGCTCGGGGGTGTGGAAGGTGAGCGACTTCGCCGGGGCCGCCGCGGTCGTCGTGGCGGCGGCGGCCGCCGCCGTGGTGCCGAAGTCGAGGTCGGCCTGCTTGGGCCGGCTCCCGTTCTCGTGGCTCGGGCGGCCGTCCATCGGGGTGTCGAGCCCGTAGTAGCGGTACAGCTGGAGCTCCTGGGCGGGGGACAGGTGCTGGCCGACGCCGAAGTCCGGCGACTCCTTCACCAGCGACTTGTCGTACGGCACCCGGAGCTCGTCGCCGGCGAACTCGCTCGTGGTCAGCGGGACGAAGGCGTCCCGGCCGAAGATGCCGGTCCGGACCGCGGCCCACTCGGGCCGGCCGGTGGCGTCGTCCAGGTAGACCTCGTCGACCGTGCCGATCTTGTCTCCGTTGCGGTCGACGGCCTTGTGACCGATGAGGTCCCGGGGGTCGATGTCGGTCTGCACTCTTTCCTCCCGTGCGCTGAGCTTGCGGAACTCCCGCAGGAAGGCGGCCGGAGCACCCGTTCCGTCCGCCACTTCACACCAAAAGCCATGAATCGGACGGACGCGAGCGGGGTGCGCCGGACGGGCTGCGCGCTGGACCGTCCGGGGGACGCGCGTAGACCCCGAACGACCTGACGCACCCGTGATCGGGGGGCCTCCCGCTGGTACCCTGGGCGACGACCGCAGAGCCCGCTCGGGAGAGTCTCCGACTGCGAAAGCCGCTGGTCGGAGCGCCGAAGGAGCAACTCCTCCCCGGAATCTCTCAGGCATCCGTACCGTGTGGGGTAGGTCACTCTGGAAAGCAGGGCAGGAGCGTCGGCGCGGAAGCCGGCGATCACCACCCTCACCGACGGTGCAAGCCGACGGAGCGCCCACAGCGCCCCGTGCGGGTGAAGCTCTCAGGTCCCGATGACAGAGGGGGAGGCCTGTCGGGTCCGCCCGCCCAGGTTCGTCCGCTGTCCGCAGCGGCGAGGCCGGCCGGCGTGCGTACCCCCGCCGGTCCGTGACCAGGAGGCCTCGACCACCATGAACGCCCAGCCGAACGCGGGACGCCCCACCGGCGCCTCGACCCTCACCGAGCTTGAGCTGGCCAGCCCCTTCGAGAACCGCCACATCGGCCCCGACGCCGCCGCGCAGGAGAAGATGCTGGCGTCCGTCGGCTACGGCTCGCTGGACGAGCTCGCCGCCACCGCGGTGCCCGAGGCGATCCGCTCCATCACCGCCCTGGACCTGCCCGCGGGCCGGACCGAGGCCCAGGTCCTCGCCGAGCTGCGCGAGCTGGCCGGCCGCAACCAGGTGCTCCAGCCGATGATCGGCCTGGGCTACTACGGCACCTTCACCCCGCCGGTGATCCTGCGCAACGTCATGGAGAACCCGGCCTGGTACACCGCCTACACCCCGTACCAGCCGGAGATCTCGCAGGGCCGCCTGGAGGCGCTGCTCAACTTCCAGACCCTGGTCTCCGACCTGACCGGCCTGCCGACCTCCGGCTCCTCGCTGCTGGACGAGGGCACCGCGGCCGCCGAGGCGATGGCGCTGGCCCGCCGCGTCACCAAGGTCAAGGGCGGCGTCTTCCTGGTCGACGCCGAGACCCTGCCGCAGACCGTCGCGGTGATCAACACCCGTGCCGTGCCGACCGGTGTCGAGGTCGTCGTCGCCGACCTGTCCGAGGGCATCCCGGCCGAGATCGTCGAGCGCGGCGTCTTCGGTGTGCTGCTCCAGTACCCGGGCGCCACCGGTGTGGTCCGCGACCTCACCGCGGTGATCGAGCAGGCGCACGGCCTGGGCGCGATCGTCGCCGTCGCCGCCGACCTGCTCGCGCTGACCCTGCTCAAGTCCCCGGGTTCGCTGGGCGCCGACATCGCCTGCGGCACCTCGCAGCGCTTCGGCGTGCCGATGGGCTTCGGCGGTCCGCACGCCGGCTATCTGTCGGTGCGCGCCGAGTTCGCCCGCTCGCTGCCCGGCCGCCTGGTCGGCGTCTCCGTCGACGTCGACGGCAACCGCGCCTACCGCCTGGCGCTGCAGACCCGCGAGCAGCACATCCGCCGCGAGAAGGCCACCAGCAACATCTGCACCGCCCAGGTGCTGCTCGCCGTGATGGCCTCGATGTACGCCGTCTACCACGGCCCCGACGGCCTGGCCGACATCGCCCGCCGCACCCACCGCTACGCCGCCGCCCTCGCCGAGGGCCTGCGGGCCGGCGGCGTCGAGCTGCTGCACGGCGAGTTCTTCGACACCGTCACCGCCGTCGTCCCGGGCCGCGCCGCGGAGATCGCCGCCGCCGCCCGCGCCAACGGCATCAACGTCCACCAGGACGGCGCGGACCGGATCTCCGTCTCCACCGACGAGACCACCACCCGCGAGCACCTGGCCGGCGTCTGGGCCGCGTTCGGCGTCCCCGCCGTCGAGGTCGCCGAGGCCGCCGACGCGCTGCCCGCCGCGCTGCTGCGCGAGGACGAGTACCTGACCCACCCGGTCTTCCACAGCCACCGCTCGGAGACCGCCATGCTGCGCTACCTGCGCCGCCTGTCGGACCGGGACTACGCGCTGGACCGCGGCATGATCCCGCTGGGCTCCTGCACCATGAAGCTCAACGCGACCACCGAGATGGAGGCGGTGACCTGGCCGGAGTTCGGCCAGCTGCACCCCTTCGCGCCGATCGACCAGGCCCAGGGCTTCCTGACCCTGATCCGCCAGCTGGAGCAGCAGCTGGTCGAGGTGACCGGCTACGACGCCGTGTCGATCCAGCCGAACGCGGGCTCGCAGGGCGAGCTGGCCGGTCTGCTGGCCGTGCGCGCCTACCACCACGCCAACGGCGACACCCAGCGCGACGTCTGCCTGATCCCGTCCTCGGCGCACGGCACCAACGCGGCCTCCGCGGTGATGGCCGGCATGCGCGTGGTCGTGGTGAAGACCCTGGTCGACGGCGACGTGGACGTCGAGGACCTGAAGGCGAAGATCGAGCAGCACCGCGACAACCTCGCCGTGCTGATGGTCACCTACCCGTCCACCCACGGCGTGTACGAGACCCAGATCACCGACATCTGCGCCCTGGTGCACGAGGCCGGCGGCCAGGTGTACGTGGACGGCGCCAACCTGAACGCCCTGGTCGGCCTGGCCAAGCCGGGCAAGTTCGGCGCGGACGTCTCGCACCTGAACCTGCACAAGACCTTCTGCATCCCGCACGGCGGTGGCGGCCCGGGCGTCGGCCCGGTCGCGGTGCGCGCCCACCTGGCGCCGTACCTGCCGAACCACCCGCTGCAGCCGGAGGCCGGCCCGGCCACCGGCGTGGGCCCGATCTCGGCCGCGCCGTGGGGCTCGGCGGCCATCCTGCCGATCTCCTGGGCGTACGTCCGGCTGATGGGCGGCGAGGGCCTCAAGCACGCGACCCAGGTCGCGGTGCTGAACGCCAACTACATCGCCAAGCGCCTGGCGCCGCACTTCCCGGTGCTCTACACCGGCCCGGGCGGGCTGGTCGCGCACGAGTGCATCATCGACCTGCGCCCGCTGACCAAGGAGACGGGCGTGACGGTGGACGACATCGCCAAGCGCCTGATCGACTACGGCTTCCACGCGCCGACGATGTCCTTCCCGGTGGCCGGCACGCTGATGATCGAGCCGACCGAGTCCGAGGACCTGCACGAGATCGACCGCTTCTGCGACGCGATGATCACCATCCGGGCCGAGGTCGACAAGGTCGGCTCGGGCGAGTGGGCGGCCGACGACAACCCGCTGCGCAACGCCCCGCACACCGCCGCCACGCTGGCCGGCGACTGGGCGCACGGCTACTCGCGGCAGGAGGCGGTCTTCCCGGCGGGCGTGAACCCGGCGGACAAGTACTGGCCGCCGGTGAGCCGGATCGACGGCGCGTACGGCGACCGCAACCTGGTCTGCTCCTGCCCGCCGCTGGACGAGTACGGCGTCTGACCCGACCGGGCCCAGGTGGTCCGGGTCGGACGGCAGGGCCCCGGCGGAGTTCTCCGCCGGGGCCCTGCCCGTCTGCGCTGGTCGGCGGCTGCCCCCGCCGTACGGTCGGACCGGGTGGTCAGGCCGCGTGGGCGACGGGGCGGCGCGGGGCGATCACCCGGCCGTCGGGCAGCAGTTCGCCGGTGTCCTCGAACAGGACGACGCCGTTGCAGAGCAGGCTCCAGCCCTGCTCCGGGTGACGGGCCACCGATACGGCCGCCTCGCGGTCCTCGGACTCGGCCGTCGGGCACTCAGGACGGTGCTGGCACATGCGTACCCTCGCTTCGCTCTGCGATCCTCCCCGTGGTGCGGTCGCCGGAGGTGGTGCCGTCCGGGGCCGCCGCGGTGGTCGGATCCTGTCCGCGCGCCGGCCAAGTGTGGGCCGGCGCCCAAGTGGGTAGGACAGGGGGTCCTTCCACGCTGGTTCCCAGTGTCGGCATCCCGGGAGCCGCGCGCAGGGATTTCGTGACATGCGCCACAACTCCCGGGTAGAGATCACCCGTTCAGGTGGGGCCGACGGGAAAAGGCGCACCGGTGGGTCAGTCGGGACATGGCCCGTTGGGGCCATGCCGAATGGCCCGGACGGGTGGTCACCGTTCGGGTGAGGGTTTGGGAGCGGGCGCGCGGGCGCGGTCGAGGGCCGCCGGGCGGGTGGGCCCGGCGGCCCGTGGGGCGTCGGCGGGTCAGGAGGTGCCGAGCAGCAGCGGCCCGGCGAGCGGGGCGCGGGCGAGCAGCGGCAGCAGTTCGGCGGCGGGCCGGGCGCGGTGCGCGGCGACGCCGAGCGGGGCCGGGGCCAGGGGGATCAGCAGGTCGCCGTCCGGGTCGGCGTCGGGGTTGTGCAGCCAGAGCGCCGTGGCGTACTGGCCGGGGAAGGTCAGCAGCCGGGGCTGCCGGCGGGTCCGGGAGCCCTGGGCGAGCTGCCAGGCCTCGCGCAGCGCCCGGACCGTCGAGTCGAGGTAGGGGCCGGCGGTGAAGTGGGAGAAGCTGTGGCCCTCGGCGCTCTGCACCACCTCGGCGGCGGCGGCCACCTCGGCGCCGTCCTTGATCAGGAAGCGCCAGCCGGTGCGGCGGGCGGCCGGCAGCTCCGGGCGCGGGCCGTTCAGGACGTGCACCGCGAGCGGGTGGGCGGGGAGCAGTGGGCCGGTCGGATGGCGCAGTGCTGCGGCGGCGGGCTGGCGCAGCGCGGTCTCCGAGTCGAGCGCGCCCAGGACGGCGCGCAGGGCGCTCGGCGGGGGCTGGGGGGTTTGCAGAGTCATGGCGGGGTCCGCCTCTCCAAGCGAGATCGGCGTGCGAGTGCGGCATACCGGCGTGGCGGGGCGACGCGTCGTCGGTGACGGGGCCGGGCCGTGTCCGGTTGTGCAGGATCGCGGTGCCGGCGCGGTCGCCGCCTCGACGAGGGCTTTCGGGGCGAGGCGGACCGGCCGGAGCGCTGTGCGAATTCGAACAGGTGCGCAGGGTGATCTGTTTATCACAGGCTGTGGTGTCGGGCAAGTCCACAGTTCGTCTGATTTTCCGTCAGATGCCTTGCATTGCAAGCCAGTACGCACGTTCGGGTATCGATCTTCGCGGTGGGCATCATGCTTGCACGGTCGGTCGACCGGGTGCTCGACGGGGTGGCTCTGGAGGAGGGGACCGTGGGCGAGAAGGTCGTGGCGACTCGGGCGGAACTGGCGGACCGGCAGCTCTACCGGCGCAAGCTCCACACGTGTCTGGACGTGCTCGGACGGATGATCCGGGAGGACCGCTTCGACCGGCCGCGGGCGGTGATGGGCCTGGAGATCGAGCTCAACCTGGCCGACGAGCAGGGCCTGCCGGCCATGAACAACGCGCAGGTGCTGAGCGCGATCGGCTCCAGCGACTTCCAGACCGAACTGGGCCGCTTCAACATCGAGGTCAACATCACGCCGCACCGGCTCTGCGGGCACGTGTTCGAGGAGCTGCGCGAGGAGATCGACACCGGGCTGCGCTACGCCGACCGGCAGGCGGCCGAGGCGGGCGCCCGGATCGTCATGGTGGGCATCCTGCCGACGCTGGAGCACGCCCACACCGGGCTGGACGCGATGAGCCACAACCAGCGGTACAGCCTGCTCAGCGACCAGATCCTGGCCGCCCGCGGGGAGGACATCGCGCTGGACATCGAGGGCGTCGAGCACCTCCAGCTGGAGTCGATCACCATGGTGGCCGAGGCCGCCGCCACCTCGCTCCAACTGCACCTCCAGGTGACCCCGCAGCGGTTCTCCTCGGTGTGGAACGCGGCCCAGGCGATCTGCGGGCCGCAGCTCGCGCTCGGCGCCAACTCGCCCTTCCTGTTCGGGCGGGAGCTGTGGCGGGAGACCCGTCCGGTGCTCTTCCAACAGGCCTGTGACACCCGTACGGCGGAGCTCAAGGCCCAGGGCGTGCGCCCGATCACCTGGTTCGGCGAGCGCTGGGTGGACTCGGCGTACGACCTGTTCGAGGAGAACCTGCGGTACTTCCCCGCGCTGCTGCCGATCTGTGACGACGAGGACCCGATGAAGGTGCTGGCCTCCGGCGGCGCGCCCAGGCTCGCCGAGATGCGGCTGCACAACGGCACCATCTACCGCTGGAACCGCCCGGTGTACGACATCGCGGGCGGGGTGGCGCACCTGAGGGTGGAGAACCGGGCGCTGCCGGCCGGGCCGACGGTTGCCGACACGCTCGCCAACGCCGCCTTCTACTACGGACTGGTGCGGGTGCTGGCCGAGCAGCCCCGGCCGATCTGGACCCGGCTGCCGTTCGAGCGGGCGGACGAGAACTTCCAGCAGGGCGCCCGGTACGGCATCGACGCGGTGTTCCAGTGGCCGCGCTCGGGGCGGGCCGGGCGCGGCGGCGGGCTGCAGACCGTGTCCGCGGTCGACCTGGTGCTCAACGAGCTGCTGCCGATGGCCTACCAGGGGCTGGACGAGTGGGGCGTGGAGCCCGCCGACCGGGACCGCTACCTGGGCATCATCGAGCAGCGCTGCCTGCGCCGCACCAACGGCGCGTCCTGGCAGACCGCCACCTTCCACCGGCTGCGCGAGCAGTACGGGATGGACCGGCCGGCCGCGCTCGCGGCGATGACCAGGCGCTACGCCGAACTCATGCGCGGCGGCGAGCCGGTGCACACCTGGCCGGTGGGCTGAGCCCTCCCCGTCGGGGCGGTCCGGCGGCTGTGTCAGGATGATCGCTCCGGCGGTCGGCCGACGGCCGGAGCGACCGCCCGTCCGCTGGAGCCCCCGTGACCACCGTCCCGACCGCGCCGGAGACCGCGAAGCCCACCCGTCGGCTGTTCGGCGCGGAACTGCTGATCGTCCTCGGCCTCTCCCTCGGGGCCAGCGGGATCAGCGCGCTGATCAGCTTCACCGGCTCGCTCACCGAACCGCTCAAGCTCGGCCAGCAGGTCGCCACGCTGAACGGCTCGCGGGCGCCCGGGCGGCCCTGGCTGGACCTGGTGTGGCAGCTGTACTACATCGGGCGCGGGCTGATGCCGGTGGTGCTGGTCGGGTACCTGCTGGTGCGCGAGGGCGTCGCGCTGCGGGTACTGGGCTTCGACCTCGGGCAGAAGCTGCGCGACCTGGGCCGGGGCGCCGCCGTCGCGGCCGCGATCGGCGGGTCGGGGCTGGCGCTCTACCTGGCCTCGCAGGCGGCCGGGTACAACCTGACGGTGGCGCCGTCCGGGCTGCCGGACGTGTGGTGGCGGGTGCCGGTGCTGCTGCTGTCGGCCTGGCAGAACGCGATCCTGGAGGAGGTCGTCGTCCTCGGCTACCTGCTGCGCCGGGTGGGGCAGGTCGGGTGGTCCTGGCCGGCGGCGGTGGCCGCGAGTTCGGTGCTGCGCGGCTCGTACCACCTCTACCAGGGGGTCGGCGGGCTGGTCGGCAACATGGTGATGGGCGCGGTGTTCTGCCTGCTGTACCGGCGCTGGGGGCGGGTGATGCCGCTGGTGGTGGCGCACGCGCTGATCGACACGGTGGCCTTTGTCGGGTACGCGCTGCTGGCCGGGCACGTCAGCTGGCTGCCGACCCCTTGAGCGACCGCGCCCGGCCGCGCGGCGGACGGGCGAGCAGCCGGTCGACGTGCCGGCGCTCCAGGCCCTCGCCGGGGTCGACGGGCAGCAGCAGGCGGTCCCGGCGCAACTGGGAGCGGCGGACCAGCCGCGGCGGGATGACGTCGTCCACCCAGGCGAACGGCCGGCCGGCGGCGTAGCGCAGCAGCGGGGCCCACTTGGCGGCGGAGAACAGCTCCATCAGCGGGACGCGCGGGTCGCCGGGCTGCGGGACGTAGCCGGTGAAGGTGACCACCGGGAGCGGGTCCAGGCCGATCGCCGGGGCGATGTGGGTGTTCGCGTTCTCCTCCCACGTCGTCGCCCAGACCAGGTCGTACGTTCCGGCGAGCTCGCGCAGCCAGGCGCCGTGCCGGGCGGACAGCAGGACGGTGTAGCCGAAGAGGGTGTGGGTGTCGAACCCGGCGTCCGGGTGGGGGCGGACCGGGTTGAGGACGCCGTCGACGTCCAGGAACAGCAGTGGCTTCGGCACCGGTGGCCCCTCGGAGACGGTGGTGTTTCCTGACACTTCGGACGTCACCCGCGCACCGGCGGTTGCCCACGGGCGGGCGCACGCGGGGCGCACAGGGGGCTCACGGAGCGGGCGCGGGCTCGCTGACGGGCACCGGTGCGTCCGTCGTGCCCCGACGGCTCAGCCGGCGCACCTGCGGGTCCAGCAGGACGACCGCGCTGAGCACCAGACAGGCGGCGGCGCACGCCCAGAGCGCGCCCGACAGGCCGAGCGCCACGGCGGCGGGGCCGGCCAGCGCGGTGCCGACCGGGGCCAGCGAGTAGGAGCCGAGCTCGTCGTACGCGGTGACCCGGGAGAACATCTCCTCGGGTATCTCCTGCTGGAGCGCGACCATCCAGTTGACGCCGAAGACGGTGACGCCGACGCCGGACAGGAACATCGCGACGACCAGCAGTGGCAGCGGCACCTCGGCGGCGAGGGCCAGGGCGGGCACGCCGAACAGGAAGACCCCCCAGTTGCCGACCAGCAGGATCCGGCGCGGCCGCCAGCGCGTCATCAGCACGCCGGTGGCCACCAGGCCGACGCCGTAGGCGGCCATCGCCAGGCCCCAGGCGCCCGCCCCGCCGAGCCGCTCCTTGGCGGCGGTCGGCCCGTACACCGACTCCACCGCGTTGATGCAGGCGACCAGCACCGAGAACTGGAGCACGATCACCCAGAGCCAGCGGCGGGAGGCGAACTCCCGCCAGCCCTCGCGCAGGTCGCGCAGCATGCTGCTGCCGGAGGACGCGGGGGCCTTCTCCGGCTCCAGGAAGAAGCGGAGGGCGGCGGCGACCAGGAAGCACAGGGCGTCCAGCGCGAGCACCCAGCCCGGGCCGACGAGGGCGGTGAGCGCCCCGCCGAGGGCGGCGCCGCCGATCTGGGAGGCGTTGAGGCCCATCCGGAAGACCGCGAAGGCGCGGGCGGCGTGCTCCTGGGGGACGGCCTGCATGATCATGCCGCCGGAGGCGGGGGAGTAGAGGGCGTAGCCGGCCCCGCCGGCCGCGGAGAGCGCCAGCATCTGCCAGAGCCGGACGTCACCGGTCAGCACCAGGGCGGCCAGGACGGCCTGGGAGACCCCGCTGAACACGTTGGCGGCGACCATGATCAGGTGGCGCGGCAGCCGGTCGGCGAGGGTGCCGCCGACCACCATCAGCAGGACGGTGGGCACCAGCCGGGCGGCGGTGACGTAGCCGACCTCTGTCGTGGTGCCGCCGGTGCCGAGCACGGCGAAGGCGGTGGCGATGGGGGCGCCGGCGTTGCCGAGGCCGCTGACCACGGTGGCGGCGGTCTGGATGCGGAAGTTGCGGCTCGCCCAGGCGAAGCGGCGTGAGGGTGGGGTCGGCACCCGGAGACTATGCCGTGGGGGCGTACGGGTGTCCATCCGGTTGTCGTACCGGGGCGTCGGAAGGGTGGGGTTTCAGCCGAGCTAGCCCCGTCGGCCGAGTCCGCCCCGTCGGCCGAGATGGCCCCGAACGTCGAGGGCTGCCCCGCCGGCCGTTCCGGCCCCGTCAGCCGAGGTGGCCCCAGAGGAAGGTGACGGTGCGGCGCCAGGCGATCCGGGCCTGGAGCGGGTCGTAGGTGCCGATCAGGTTCTCGTCGTTCATGAAGGCGTGCCCGGCCGGGTAGAAGTGGATCTCCGGGCGGACGTCGGTGGCCTCGCCGATCCGGATCGCCGCCTCGTCCACGGCGGCCATCGGGATCGAGCCGTCCAGCTCGCCGAAGTGGCCGAGCACGTGGGCGGTCAGGCCGCGGTAGTCGAAGTCCGGGTCGGGCGGCAGGCCGTAGAACGGGACCACGGCGGCCACCCTGTCGCCGGCCCGGGCGGCCAGCAGCAGGGCGAAGCCGCCGCCCATGCAGAAGCCGACCACGCCGACCGCGTCGCCGACCACGCCGTCCAGCGCGAGCAGGTGGTCGACCGCCCCGGCCAGGTCCTCCACCGCCCGGTCGACCGGCAGCTCGCGCCGGAAGCGGGCCGCCTCGGTGCCGTCGTGGGTGGTGGCGCCGCCGAACAGGTCGGGGGCGAGGACGGTGAAGCCCTCGGCGGCGAAGCGGTCGGCCATGTCGGCGATGTGCGAGGTCAGGCCCCACCACTCCTGCACCACCACCAGGCCCGGTCCGACGCCCTGCGGCGGGCGGGCCAGGTAGCCGTGCGCGGTACGGCCGTTGCTCGGGAAGGTGACGTTCTGCCGGGAGCCGCCCTGGTCAGGCATGGCTTCCTCTCGGTGGGTCGGGCCGCGAGCGGCGGGAGTTCGGCGGGGCGGTCCGGGTCAGCCCATCTCCTCCAGGGCGCGTCCCTTGGTCTCCTTGATGCAGAAGGCCACGAACGGGATGGAGAGCAGCGCGAAGGCCGCGTAGATGACGTACGTCGCGGAGAGGTTCCAGTCGGCGAGGTCCGGGAAGCTGACGGTGATCGCCCAGTTGGCGATCCACTGCGCCGAGGCGGCGACGGACAGCGCCAGCGCGCGGATCCGGTTGGGGAACATCTCGCCGAGCAGGACCCAGACCACCACGCCCCAGGAGAAGGCGAAGCAGAGCACGAAGACGTGCGCGGCGACCAGGGCGACGGTGGCGTGGGTGTTGTCCAGGGTGGCGGTGTCGCCGGTGCCCTCCCGGTAGGAGAACGCCCAGGCGGCGGTGCCCAGCGCGGCCGCCATGCCGATCGAGCCGGCCAGGGCGAGCGGCTTGCGGCCGATCCGGTCCACCAGGGCCATCGCGATCACCGTGCCGATCACGTTGATGATCGAGGTGGAGAGGCTGATCAGCAGCGAGTTGGACTCGTTGATGCCGACCGACTGCCACAGCAGGGACGAGTAGTAGAAGATCACGTTGATGCCGACGAACTGCTGGAACACCGAGGCGCCGATGCCGACCCAGACGATCGGCAGCAGGCCGAAGCGGCCGCCCATCAGGTCCTTCATCCGGGGCTTGTGGCTGGACTCCAGCACCGAGCGGATCTCCGCGACCCGGGCGTCCAGGTCCACGCCCTCGCCCTCGACCTCGACCAGCACCTTGCGGGCCTGCTCCTCGCGGTGGTCGGCGATCAGGAAGCGCGGCGACTCCGGGATGGCGAGCGCCATCAGCCCGTACACCAGGGCCGGGATGGCCTCGACGCCGAGCATCCACTGCCAGGCCTGGATGCCGCCGAGGTGGTTGGTGGACTCGCCGCCGGCGGCCTGGTTGAGGGCCCAGTTGGCGAGCTGGGAGACGGTGATGCCGAGCACGATCGCCATCTGCTGGAAGGAGGCGAGCCGGCCGCGGTACGCGGTCGGGGCGACCTCGGCGATGTAGGTCGGGGCGATCACCGAGGCGATGCCGATCGCGATGCCGCCGACCACGCGCCAGGTGGCGAGGGTCTCGATGTTCGGCGGGAACATCGAGCCGATGCCGCTGGCCGCGAACAGGGCGGCGGCCAGCAGCATCGTGCGGACCCGGCCGAGGCGGTCGGCGAGCCGGCCGGCGATCACCGCGCCCACCGCCGAGCCGAGCAGCGCGATCGCCACCACGAAGGCGGTGGTGCCGTGGCCGACCCCGAAGTGCTTCTGGATGCCCGTCACGGCGCCGTTGATCACCGCGCTGTCGTAGCCGAACAGGAAGCCGCCCATGGCGGCGGCCGCCGAGATGAACACCACGTGGCCGAGGTGGGCCTCGCCGGCCGCCCGTTGGCTGTTGACTGAGGACACGCGCGCTCCCGGGGGTGGACGGGCCCGCTCTGACGCCGAGTGGGCAGGGCTCGTCTCACATTCGAGCAGCGCGGCGGCCGACCTGCCCGAGGGGGCGGCCGACCGGGTGATCCGGGGTCAGTCGGCGGCGCGCGGCCGCTCGGTGCGCCGGTCGACGGTGCGCGGGAGGTCGGCGCGCGGGGCGTCGCCCACGGGGCCGGCGGCGCCCCGCGGCTCGGCGGTGCGCCGCCGGTGACGGCGGAGCAACTGGGCCCGGGCGGCGGCGTACTGGTCGCGGCCGCGCCCCCGGCCGTCGGCGCGTTCGGCGAGCCGGTCGGCGATCGCGTACTGCGCCTCGGCGGGCTTCTTGTCGTCGTACTTGAACTTGGCCCGCACCTCGTCGACGGTCAGCCGGAGCCCGCGCAGGCCGGGCAGCTGCCGGGCCAGCTCGCCCTCGCCGGGCACCACCCGGACCTCCGGCGTCTCGGGCTGGAAGTGCGCCAGCTGGCGGTTGAGGATCTCGGCCTTGCCGGCCGCAGACTCCACCACCTCGGCGGTGCAGTGGAAGTGGACGGAGGCGTAGTAGCTGGTGGGCGTGCCCGGTGCGCCGCGCCAGTGGCCCGGGGCGAAGGCGTAGCCGTCGGTGACCGCGAGGGTGACCTTCGGGTCGGCCCGGACGGCGGCCAGCAGCGGGTTGGGCGCGGCGAGGTGGAGCAGGATCTCGCCGCGGTCGGCGTCCAGCAGGAAGTGCGTCGGGACCAGCACCGGCCCCTCGCCGGGGCCGCCGTTGGCGGCGAGCAGGCCGAAGTCGCGGCCCTCGGCCAGCCAGGCGCGCCACTCGGCCTCGTCGCCGCGGTCCCAGGATCTGATCAGCACGGGTGGGCCTCCCGTCAGCGGGGGTAGCCGCGCAGGTGCGCGGGGAGCGGGACGGCGGTGCCGGGGTGCGGCTCGGGGGTGCCGTGCACGGTGGTGACCGGGATCAGCCCGGACCAGTACAGCAGGCCGGTGTCCTCCGGGTCGTCGGCGGCGCCGTCCTCCCGGGTCTTGGCCGAGACCTCGTCCAGCTCCAGCCGGACGACGGCGGTGGCGGCGAGCTCCTTGGCGTTGGCCGGACGGACCTCGGCGGAGCGCCCCGGTATCGCGTGGTCGACCAGGGCGGCGAGCGCGACGTCCAGCTCCTCGGGGTCGGTGACCTGGTGCGCGGTGCCGTGGGCGACCACCGAGCGGAAGTTCACCGAGTGGTTGAACGCGGACTTGGTGAGCACCAGCGCGTCGACCTGGGTGACGGTGACGCACACCGGCATGCCCTGCTCGCCGGAGGCGTTGCGCATCGGGCGGCTTCCGGTGGAGCCGTGGACGTAGAGCCGGCTGCCGACCCGGGCGAAGATCGTCGGCAGGACCACGGGGGCGCCGTCGACGACGAAGCCGAGGTGGCAGATGTAGGCGCTGTCGAGGATGGCGTGGATCGCCTCCTGCTCCCAGGTGGCCCGGTCCCGGTAGCGGGTGGGGGTGGTCCTGGGGGTGCGGGAGTAGCTGGGCGAGTCTTCCGGGTTGGCCGACATGACATCCTCTATGTACTAGTGCATACTTAGCTTTGTGCTAGGAGACTATCCGCTGAAAGGGCGACGCGCCAGCGAAATCGCGGCCCACGTCGAGCAGGGCGTGAGCAGCGGGCAGCTCGCCCCGGGAACCGCGCTGCCCCCGCTGCGCGACCTCGCCGCCGAACTGGGCGTCAACCCCAACACCGTCGCCGCCGCCTACCGGCTGCTGCGCGACCGCGGCGTGATCGAGACGGCCGGCCGCAAGGGCAGCCGCATCCTGCCCAGACCCGCGCTCACCCCGCGCGACCAGATCCGCATCCCCGTCCCGCCGCACGCCCGCGACCTGTCCACCGGCAACCCCGACCCGGCCCTGCTGCCCGACCTCGCCCAGGCCCTCGCGGCCGCCGCCGAGGCCGCGCGCACCGACCCCGTGCTGTACGGGCACGCCGGCGTCGACCCGCGGCTGCTCGCGCTCGCCCGCGCCTCCTTCGAGGCCGACGGCCTGCCCGGCGGCCCGATCGCCGTCGCCTCCGGCTCGCTGGACACCGTCGAACGGATCCTCGGCGCCCGGCTGCGCCCCGGCGACGCGGTGGCCGTCGAGGACCCGGGCTGGGGCAGCCTGCTCGACCTGCTGCCCGCGCTGGGGCTGAAGCAGGTGCCCGTCCGGCTGGACGACGAGGGCCCGCTGCCGGGGTCGCTGGCCGCCGCGCTGGCCGAGGGCGTCCGGGCCGTGGTGGTCACCAGCCGGGCGCAGAACCCGACCGGTGCGGCGCTCACCGCGCGGCGGGCCGAGGCGCTCAAGGCCGTCCTGGCCGAGCACCCCGGGGTGCTGCTGATCGAGGATGACCACGGGCACGGCATGGTCGACCAGCCGTACCACCCGCTGGTCGGGGCGGGCACCCGGCACTGGGCGGTGGTGCGCTCGGCGGCCAAGGCGTACGGGCCGGACCTGCGGGTCTCGGTGGCGGTCGGGGACGAGGAGACGATCGGACGGGTGACCGGCCGGCTGCGGCTGGGCGCCGGCTGGGTCAGCCACCTGCTGCAGCGCACCGTCGCGGAGCTGTGGAGCGGCGACGCCGCGCCGGCCGACCGGGTGGCCGCCGCGTACCGGGCCCGGCGGGACTCGCTGCTGGACGAGCTGTCGGCGCGCGGGATCGCGGCGCACGGACGGAGCGGACTGAACGTCTGGGTGCCGGTGCCGGACGAGACCTCGGTGCTGGCGGCGCTGGTGCAGCGCGGCTGGGTCGCGGCGCCCGGCGTGCGGTACCGGATCCAGTCGCCGCCCGGGCTGCGGTTCACCACGGCGCGGCTGGAGGCGGCCCACGCGCGGGAGCTGGCGGAGGACCTGGCGGCGGTGCTGGGGGCGGGCGGGGGCGGGTCGCGGCTGGTGTGAGTCGTGGTCGGGCCCTGGGGTGCGGGGCGGGTGGGGCAGGTGTGGCGGGTGTGAACCGCGGGCGGCGTCCGGGCGTCGCCCGCCCGGTTGGTCTGAACCCGGCGGTAACAAAAGCGGAAACCTCCCGCAGACGCCTAGCGGTGGTGGGCGCGCGCATGTCATCTTCATCGCGCCACCGGCCGGCGGCCCACCCTCACCCAGGCGTCCTCCCGTTCCCCGTTTCCCCGGGAGGACCGAGCCGCAGGAGTTCCGCAGTGCCCGAGAACTGTTCGAGCAGCGCCCGCAGCACCCGCAGTGCCCGAAGCAGCAGCAGCGCCCCTCGCCCCGGCCGACGGCTGCTCGCCGCGGCCCTGGCCCTCCCGATCGCCGTCGCGGGCCTGGCCGTCGCCTCGCCGGCCTCCGCCGCTCCGTCCGCCCCGGCCGCACCGGCTGTCGTGCCGTCCGGGCCCACCGCCAGCGTCACCCTCGGCGACAGCTACATCTCCGGCGAGGCCGGCCGCTGGAAGGGCAACGCGGCCGGCACCGGCGGCGGCCGCAACGGCACCGACCGGGCCTGGACCGGCAGTTCGTACGACCCCTCGCGGGTCTACGGCGCCACCGCCGCGAGCGGGTGCGACCGCTCGGACGTCGCCGAGGTGCTCAGCGCCTCGACCGGGGCCCAGAACGAGATCGACCTGGCCTGCTCCGGCGCCGTCAGCGCCAACGTCTTCCGTGCCGCCAACGGCGGGCAGTCGCTCAAGGGCGAGGCCCCACAGGCCGACCAACTCGCCACCGTGGCACGGCAGAACAACGTCAAGCTGATCACCCTGTCGATCGGCGGCAACGACCTGGGCTTCTCGGACGTCATCTCCACCTGCGTGCAGGACTACCTGATCTGGTACTCCTACTGCCACGACTCCGCGCAGTCCGGGATCGACGCCAAGATGCCCGCCGCGATGGCCGGGGTCGGCAAGGCGATCGACGAGATCCGCGCGGTGATGGCCGGCGCCGGCTACGCGCAGTCGGACTACCGCCTGGTGCTGCAGTCCTACCCGTCGCCGATCCCGCGCGGCGCCGAGATGCGGTACCCGGAGAGCGGCTGGACCCGCTCCAACACCGGCGGCTGCCCGTTCTGGGACGGCGACGCCGACTGGGCCCGCGACTCGATGGTGCCGCAGATCTCCCAGGCGCTGGCGGGCGTCGCCGCCGCCAAGGGCGCGCAGTTCCTGGACCTGTCGGACATGCTGCAGGGCCGCGAGGTCTGCTCGACGGCCACCCGGCAGCCGACCGCGAGCTCCGGCCCGTCCGCGACCACCAGCGAGTGGGCGCGCTTCCTGGACGGCGGCCTCAACTCCACGCAGGGCGTGCTGCAGGAGTCGATGCACCCCAACTACTACGGCCAGCAGGCGGTCGGGCGCTGCCTGACGCTGCTGTGGGCGCGCCCGAGCGGTGACTACGCGTGCCGCAACACGGCCGGGCAGGACGCGAGCGGGATGTACCTCACCGCACGGTGAGCACACGGTCGGCGCCCCCGCGGCCTCGGCCGTGGGGGCGCCGAACCGCCGTTCCGCCGTGCTCAGCCCTTGGCGAGCAGGGACTGGGCGTGCGCGATGACCTGATCCTTCGTCAGGTACGCGTCGGTGTACTCGAAGTCCTGCAGCCGGGCGGGCTGGCGGGCGAGGAAGCCGGTCCGGACGAAGTCGTCGCCGGCGGTCGCGTTGAGCAGCCAGTTGGCGCCCACCCGGAACTTGGCCGCGTTGGTGCGCATCGCCATCAGGTGGTAGCCGCGCGCCACCAGCTGGGCGGGCACCCCGCGCAGCTCGATGCCGAGCGGCTTGGAGACCGCGTCCTTGCCGCCGAGGTCGACCACCAGGCCCAAGTCCTTGTGGTAGTACGGCTCCAGGGGCTGGTTGCGGAGCGAGGCGATCACGTTGTTCGCGACCGCGCGGCCCTGGCGGGCGGAGTGCTGGGCGGTCGGCGGGCAGACCGCGCCGTCGCCCTTGGCGAGGTCGGGGACGGCGGCGGCGTCGCCGAGCGCGAACACGCCCTCGAACTGCGGCACCCGCATCTCCGCCGTCACGGCGAGCCGGCCGCGGACCGTCTCGGCGTCCAGGGTGCCGATCAGCGGGCTCGCGGCCACCCCGGCCGTCCAGATCAGGGTGCGGCAGGGGAGCACCCGGCCGTCGGTGAACTTGACCGTCTCGGCGCCGACTTCGGCCACCGAGACGCCCAGCGACACCTCGATGCCGCGGTCGCGCAGCACCTCCAGGGCGGCCTCGCCGAGCGGGTCGCCGAGCTCCGGCATCAGCTTCGGGGCGATGTCGATCAGGTGCCACTTGATCTGCCGGGCGTCCAGACGCGGGTAGCGGTGGGCGGCGGCGGTGGTCAGGCGCTGGAGGCAGGCGGCCGTCTCGGTGCCCGCGTAGCCGCCGCCGACCACCACGAACTGGAGCCGGGACTCGCGCTCCTTCTGGTCCAAGGTGGCCGAGGCGAGGTCGAGTTGGGCGATCACGTGGTCGCGGACGTAGGCCGCCTCGGCGAGCGTCTTCATGCCGCGGGCGTAGTCGGTGAGGCCGGGGATGTCGAAGGTGCGGGTGACGCTGCCGGGGGCGAGCACCAGGACGTCGTACTTCTGCGCCACCACCTCGTCGGTGATCTTGCGGACGACGCACACCTTGGAGGCCGGGTCCACACCGATGGCGCCGCCGGGGACGATGTGGGTGCGGCGCAGCGTACGGCGCAGCGAGACGGCCACGGACTGCGGGGTGAGGACGCCGGCCGCGACATGGGGGAGGAGGGGGAGGTAGAGCTGGTAGCTGAACGGCGTGACCAGCGAGATCTCGGCCTCCGACGGTGACAGCTTGTGTTCGAGGCGGCGGGCGCACTCCAGGCCGGCGAAGCCACCGCCCACGATCAGGATCCGAGGTCGTTCCATCGCTCATCCCTTTGCCGTGAAGGTCCCCATTACTGTCCGCCACACTCGCACGGAGCAGCGGGGGCTGCCACCGGGGTGGGGCCGTGGGGGTGGGGTGGAGGAGGGCGGGGAGAAAAGGGAGAAGAGGGAGAACGGGGTGGCGGCGGGAGGGGGAGAGAGGAAAGGGCGGCGACACCGATAGGCTGTCGGCCGTGCTACCCGAGGTGACGGCGATCCGGTACGTGACGCCACTGCGAGAAGGCGGCTCGATGCCGGGCCTGGTCGAGGCCGACGATCGGCGGCTGTACGCGCTGAAATGGGTCGGTGCGGCGCAGGGCCGCAAGGCGTTGGTCGCGGAGGTGCTGGCCGGGGAGCTCGGCCGGCGGCTCGGGCTGCCGGTGCCGGAGCTGGTGACGGTCGACCTGGACCCGGTGCTCGCGCGCAGCGAGCCGGACCACCAGATCCAGGACCAGATGAGGGCCAGTGGCGGGACCAACCTCGGGATGGCCTTCGTCAGCGGTGCGCTCAACTTCGACCCGCTCTGCTTCGAGGTGGATCCGGAGCTCGCCGGGCAGGTGCTCTGGTTCGACGCGCTGATCGGCAACGTCGACCGCTCCTGGCGCAACCCCAACCTGCTGGTGGCGACCGGCGGGCTGCGGCTGATCGACCACGGCGCGAGCCTGATCTTCCACCACAACTGGCCGGGTGCCGCCGCCTGGATCCGCCGTCCGTACGACGCCTCCGACCACGCGCTGCTGGGGGCCCGGCCGGATCTGGCGGCGGCCGACAAGGCGCTCGCGCCGCTCGCCGAGGCGGCGATCGAGGCCGCGGTGGCGCAGATCCCCGAGGTCTGGCTGGTGGACGAGTTCGGCTTCGACTCGCCCGACGAGGTGCGCGCCGCGTACCGGACCCAGCTGACCGAGCGACTGGCCGGTCCGCGCGACTGGCTGCCGGAGGTGCCCGCATGACCGAGTTCACGCTGTCCGTGCTGCCGGCCGCCGTCGAGCTGCACGACTACGAGTACGCCGTGATCCGCGCGGTGCCGAGGGTCGAGCGCGGCGAGTGCGTCAACGTCGGGGTGCTGCTGTACTGCCGACAGGAATCGCACCTGGCCGCCCGGACCCACCTGGACCAGGCCCGGCTGTTGGCGCTGGACCCGGTGGCGGACGTGCAGGGCGTGCGGCGGGCGCTGCAGGGGATCGAGGCGGTCTGCCACGGCGGCCCGCAGGCCGGTCCGGCGGCGGGGGACAGCGCCGGGCAGCGGTTCCGCTGGCTGACCGCGCCGCGCAGCGCGATCGTCCAGCCGGGGCCGGTGCACACCGGGCTGACCGCGGACCCGGAGGCGGAGCTCCGGCGGCTGTTCGACCAGTTGGTGCTCTGACACCGGAGGGTTCCGGGGCGGCTCGCGGACGGTTGCCGTGGTCAAAGCTTGAGTTACTGAAGCACCTGGTCGTACTCTGGCCCCATGGGTTCGACAGCGACGACGACCGTACCGACCAACGCCGAGTTGATGGAGGCGCTGGCCTCCGTCGGTGCCGCGTACTTCCAGGACTTCGCGGCCGCCGCGGCCCGGCACGGGCTCTCCTCCTCGCAGGCCAAGGCGCTGGGCGCGGTGCAGGAGCCGGTGCCGATGCGCGCGCTGGCCGGGAGGCTCGGCTGCGACGCCTCGAACGTCACCGGGATCGTGGACCGGCTGGAGTCGCTGGGCCTGGCCAACCGGGAGGCGGCGGCCGGTGACCGCCGGGTGAAGATCGTGGTGATCACGGCCGAGGGCCGGGAGATCCTGAACCGCATCCGCGGCGAGATGGCCCGGACCCACCAGGCCTTCGAGGCGATGACCGACGAGCAGCGGATCGCCCTGCACTCGATCTGCTCCCAGGTGCTGCCGGTGCTGGCCGGTCGTACGGGCGGCGCGCAGTAGGACCCCGCGCCGCCCGCGCGCCGCCCGTGCTTCGTCCCGGTCAGAGCAGCCCGGCGAGTTCCGGTGGCAGCGGCCGGTGGTGGAGCAGGGTGAGTGAGCGGGTGGTCCGGGTCAGGGCGACGTAGAGGTCGCGCGGGGCGAGCGCGGCCGGCTCGACCACCACGACCGCGTCGAATTCCAGCCCCTTGGCGTCCGCGACCGTGAGCGCGTCCAGCTCCGTAGCCAGGGCGTCCGGTGCGATCACGCCGAGGGTGCCCGGGCCGACGGGCAGCCGGGCGAGCGCGGCGGCGAAGCCGCCCGCCGGGACGCGGACCGCGCGGGGCCGCTCGGTGCCCGGGCGGATGGACTCGGGCGGCCGGTGGCCGGGCACGGCGGTGCGCAGCACGGCGGCGGCGAGGGCCATGACGGGCTCCGGCGTGCGGTAGTTGACGGTGAGCCGTTCCTCGCGCCAGCGGCCGGGCAGGTGCGGGTCGAGCGTCTCGGCCCAGCTGCGGGCGCCGGCGGGCGAGCCGGTCTGGGCGAGGTCGCCGACGATGGTGAGCGAGGTGGTCGGGACGCGCCGCAGGACGGCGCGCCAGGCCATCGCGGACAGCTCCTGCGCCTCGTCCACGACGACGTGGCCGTACGCCCAGGTGCGGTCGGCGGCGGCGCGCTCGGCGGTGGAGCGGTACGGGCCGTCGTCGCGGAAGCGCTCGGCCAGGGCGGCGGAGTCCAGCAGGGCGTCGTCGGTCTGCCCGGTGATGGTCAACACGCCCTGGGCGAAGGCCAGTTCGTCCGGGTCTTGACCGGTGGGGGCCAAGGGCCCCTCGGCGCCCAGGAGTTCGGCGGCCTCGTCGAGCAGCGGGACGTCCTCGGCCGTCCACTCGGAGCCGGGCGGGCGGAGCAGGGCGGTCGCGTGCTCGGGGGCCGCCCCGGCGAGCAACTCCCAGTCGGTGAGCAGGCGTTCGATCAGCTGCTGCGGGGTGAGCCGGGGCCAGAGCGGGTCGAGCGCGGCGCGGACGTCCGGCCGCTCCCACAGCTCGCGCGGGGCGTAGTGCGCCTCCTCGTCGTCGTACGGTCGGCCGAGGCTGAGCGCCTGGCCGATCGCGAGGGCGTCGAGCAGGGTGCCCAGATAGAAGGCGCGGGCCCGGTTGTGCGGCAGTCGCAGGCCGCGGGCGGCGTCCCGGGCCTCGGCGCAGGCCCGGGCGGAGACCCGCAGCCCCTCGCCGAGGTCCAGGCCCTCGACGGGGGCCGTCTGGTGGGCGGCCACGGCGGCGCGGAGCACCCCGGCCATCCAGGGGCCGCCCTTGGCGAAGGCGGCGGCGGGGTCGTCGGTGCCGGTGGCGGCGAGGCCGGGGAGGAGTTCGGCGACGGTGCGGAGCACCACCTCGGTCTCGCCGAGGGCGGGCAGCACCTCCTCGATGTACCGCAGGAAGCCGGGGTTGGGGCCGATCACCAGGACGCCCCGGCGCTCCAGCGCGGCGCGGTGGGTGAACAGCAGGTAGGCGGCGCGGTGCAGGGCGGCCAGCGTCTTCCCGGTGCCGGGGCCGCCCTGGACGACCAGGGCGCCGCGCAGCGGGGAGCGGATCACCCGGTCCTGCTCGGCCTGGATGGTGGCGACGGCGGTGCCCATCCGGCCGGTGCGCTCGCGGTCGAGGGCGGCGAGCAGGGCGGCTTCGCCGACCAGGGTGCCGCGGCCGGACTCGTCCAGCCCGGCGAGGTCGAGCGCCTCGTCGTCGAGGCCGGTGACGGTGCGGCCCCGGGTGTGCAGGTGGCGGCGGCGCACCACCGGGCCGGGGTGGACGGGGGTCGCGGTGTAGAAGGGGCGGGCGGCCGGCGCGCGCCAGTCGAGCAGCAGCGGTTCGTACGTCTCGTCGGTCAGGCCGGTACGGCCGATGTAGTGGACGGTGCCGTCGCGCTCGTCGAGCCGGCCGAAGCAGAGGCCGCGCTCGACCGCCTCCAGCCGGGCGGCGTGGCGGGCGGCTTCGCGGGAGCGCACCTCGCGCTCCAGCCGGGCCTGGTGGGTGCCACCGGATCCGGCGCCGTCGTGGGCGCCGTCGGCGGTGCGGCGGGCCCGTTCGCGCTCGGTGTCCAGCCGGGCGTAGAGCCGGGCGAGGTGGGCCTGCTCGGTGCGCAGGGCCGCGGCGAGGGCGCTGGAGTCCCGCGCGGTCACTGGCGGTTCGCTCATCGGTGTGGTATCCTTGCGGTGAGAAGGCTGCGGTGCGTCATCTGAAAGGCGCTCAATTGACCCAGCCTACCCCACTCCGCCGACGTCCGGCGTGACCTCGGCTGTTACTCTTGCGAAGCGTGAGCGCGAAGCCCCAGATCCCCAATGTCCTGGCCTCCCGGTACGCCTCGGCGACCCTGGCCCAGCTGTGGTCCCCCGAGCACAAGGTGGTCCTCGAGCGCCACCTGTGGCTCGCCGTCCTGAAGGCCCAGCAGGACCTCGGCGTCGAGGTTCCGGCGACCGCCGTCGCCGACTACGAGCGGGTGATCGACCAGGTCGACCTCGGCTCGATCGCCGCCCGTGAGCGGGTCACCCGCCACGACGTGAAGGCCCGGATCGAGGAGTTCAGCGAGCTCGCCGGGCACGAGCAGATCCACAAGGGAATGACCTCCCGGGACCTGACCGAGAACGTCGAGCAGCTGCAGATCCGCCAGTCCCTGGAGCACGTGCGGGACCGCACGGTGGCCGTGCTGGTGCGCCTGGCCAAGCTGTCCGCCCAGCACGCCGAGCTGGTCATGGCCGGCCGCTCGCACAACGTGGCCGCGCAGGCCACCACCCTGGGCAAGCGGTTCGCGTCGATCACCGACGAGCTGCTGGTCGCCTTCCGCCGCCTGGAGGAGCTGATCGCCCGCTACCCGCTGCGCGGGATCAAGGGCCCGGTCGGCACCGCCCAGGACATGCTCGACCTCCTCGGTGGCGACACCGACAAGCTGGCCGAGCTGGAGCGCCGGGTCGCCGGGCACCTCGGCTTCGAGAACGTGCTGACCAGCGTCGGCCAGGTCTACCCGCGCTCGCTGGACTTCGAGGTGCTCACCGCCCTCGTCCAGCTGGCCGCCGCGCCCTCCAGCCTGGCCAAGACCATCCGCCTGATGGCCGGCCACGAGCTGGTCACGGAGGGCTTCAAGGAGGGCCAGGTCGGCTCCTCCGCGATGCCCCACAAGATGAACACCCGCTCCTGCGAGCGCGTCAACGGCTTGGCCGTCATCCTGCGCGGCTACGCCTCGATGACCGGCGAGCTGGCCGGCGACCAGTGGAACGAGGGCGACGTCTCCTGCTCGGTGGTGCGCCGGGTCGCGCTGCCGGACGCGTTCTTCGCCTTCGACGGCCTGCTGGAGACCTTCCTGACCGTCCTCGACGAGTTCGGCGCCTTCCCCGCCGTGATCGAGGCCGAGCTGGACCGCTACCTGCCGTTCCTCGCCACCACCAAGGTGCTGATGGGCGCGGTGCGCGCGGGCGTCGGCCGGGAGACCGGGCACGAGGTCATCAAGGAGCACGCCGTCGCCTCCGCGCTGGCGATGCGCGCGGGCGCCCGGGAGAACGAGCTGCTGGACCGGCTGGCCGCCGACGAGCGGATCCCGCTGGACCGGGCCGCGCTGGACGCGCTGCTCGCCGACCGGCTGTCCTTCACCGGCGCGGCCGGCGCCCAGGTCGCCGAGGTGGTCCGCCAGGTGGAGGCCGTCGCGGCCGCCTACCCGGAGGCCGCCAAGTACGCGCCCGGCGACATCCTCTGACGTCTCGTCAGCCCTGAGCCGAGGGCCCCGCCGCCGGACCGGTGGCGGGGCCCTCGCGCGTCGTGGGGACGTGGCCCGGGTCCAGCGGCGGGGTGGTGGTGCCGCACGGCCAGTCGCAGTTCGGCTCGGCCACCTGCTGGTCGTCGGCGGCGAGCACGTTGCCCCGTACGGTCGCGAGGGCGATCAGCCCGCCGGCGGCCAGCAGGCCCGCGCAGATCAGCATCGCGGTGTGGAAGGCGGAGTCGACCGAGGAGGGCACCCGGTAGGCGTCGCCGCTCAGCCCGGCCAGCGCCGGCAGGGCGGCGACCGCGAGCAGGCCGGCCGCGCGGGCGGCGGCGTTGTTGACCCCGCTGGCGATGCCCGCGTGCCGGACCTCGACGGCGGCCAGCACGGTCGCCGTCAGCGGTGCGACCAGCAGCGTCATGCCGCAGCCCATCACCGTGACGGAGGGCAGCACGTCCACCCAGTAGGAGGAGTCCGGGCCGACGCGCAGCATCAGCAGCACCCCGGCGGCGCACAGCAGGGGGCCGACGGTCAGCGGGATGCGCGGGCCGATCCGCTTGCCGAGGCGCCCGGCGCGCGCGGACAGCAGCAGCATCAGCACGGTGATCGGCACCAGCGCGAAGCCCGAGAGCAGCGGCGAGAAGCCGGACACGATCTGGAGCTGCACCACCAGCAGGAAGAAGACGCCGCTGAACGCCGCGTACACGCACAGGGTGACCAGGTTCACGGCGGTGAACAGCCGGGAGGAGAACAGTCCGAGCGGCAGCATCGGATCGGGCGCGCGGCGCTCGACCGCCACGAAGGCGACGCCGAGCGCCACTCCGAGCACCCCGCTGACCCAGACGGCGGGGGACAGGCCCTCGCCGGCCGCCGTCAGCGCGTAGGTGATCGCGCCGAGGGCGAGGGCGGCGAGCACGGCGCCGAGGACGTCGAAGCGGCCGGAGGCGCCCTCGTCCCGGCTCTCCGGCACCGACCGGGTGGTGACCGCGATCACGGCGGCGGCGAGCGGCAGGTTCAGCAGGAAGATCCAGCGCCAGCCGGGGCCGTCCACCAGCCAGCCGCCGAGGAAGGGGCCGACCGCCGCCGACACCCCGCCGAGGCCGGACCAGAGCCCGACCGCCGCCGAGCGGTCGTCAGGGTGGAAGACGGCCTGGAGCATGGCGAGCGAGCCGGGGGTGAGCAGTGCCCCGCCGATGCCCTGGACGGCGCGGGCGGCGATCAGCACGTGGATGTTCGGCGCGGCGGCGCAGGCCGCGGAGGCGACGGCGAACCAGACCACGCCGATCAGGAAGACCTTGCGCCGCCCGTAGCGGTCGCCGAGCGCGCCGCCGAGCAGGATCAGGCCCGCCAGGGTGAGCAGATAGGCGTTCAGGGTCCATTGCAGGGACGCGAGGGAGGCGCCGAGGTCGGCGCCGATCCGGGGCAGCGCGACGTTCACCACGGTGCCGTCCAGCATCGCCATGCTGGAGCCGAGCACCGTCGCCATTAGTACCCAGCGACCCTGCGCGGTGCCCAGGCGCAGGGTGCCGGCCTCGGAGGTGGCCACGGGCGAATCCTGCGCTGCCGAGGCGCACGTGACAAGGGTCACCGGTGGGTGTGTTGGCGGCTGGCGGTGCGTGAGCGGACGGGTGCGCGGCGTGGCCGATCTCGGCGCAGGGTCGTGGATCAGTGGCGGGGGGTGAATGGGTTGTGTACGCACCGTGGGTCCGGGCCTGCGGAGGGTCACTGGGACAGGGGGGATCGTTGCCGTTTCAAGAGATCGACATTGCTTCACCCGAACGGATGGGTTTTAGTTCAGCGACCGCCCGGCCAGTCCGGACGGATCCGCCGGGTGGAACGCCGAGTCCTGCCGCTGCCCGGTGGTTCGAAACGAACTCTGTACGGCAGGAGCGGGGGACCCACAGGTAAGTCGCCGGACCGGAGTTCGCGCCTCAGGGCGCGGGCGTCCAGGACCGGCTTGGGGTGAAGCCGCGCAAGCGGCCGGGCAACTCCAGCCCGAACCCGACAGCTCACCTCGCAGGCGTCGGAGAGGAAAATTCCATGCCTGCACAGGCTCGTCGTATCGCCCTGCCCCGCGCCGCCCGCATCGGCATCGCCACCGCCGTCACCGGTGTGTCCTTCGCCCTCCCGCTCGTCACCGCGATGAGCGCCCAGGCCCACACCCCGGCCGCTCCGGCCGCCGCCTCCACCGAGGCCAAGCAGGCCGCGAAGGCCGCCGCTCCGGCCGCCCAGGCCACGCAGGAGAGCTACCGCGTCGTCAGCGGTGACACCCTGTCCAAGATCGCCGACGCCAAGAACGTCGAGGGCGGCTGGCGCGCGCTGTACGAGCAGAACCGCTCGGTCGTCGGCGCCAACCCGAACCTGATCTTCCCGGGCCAGCAGCTCGCGCTGTCCGGCCACGCCGCCGCGCCGGCCGCCGACGCCGCCCCGGCGAAGCCCGCCGCTCCGGCCAAGCCCGCCAAGCCGTCCGCTCCGGCGACCCAGGCCGCCAAGCCGCAGGCCCAGGTCCAGGTGCAGACCGAGGCCGCCAAGCCGTCCGCGCAGCTCGAGACCCAGCTCCAGGTCGCCGTTCCGGCCCAGGCCGTGACCGCCACTCCGGTCGCCGCCGCCACCTCCGGCTTCGTCGCCCCGCTGGCCGGCCCGCGGCTCGGCACCGCCTACGGCGTGGCCGGCTCGATGTGGGCTTCCGGTCACCACACCGGCCAGGACTTCGTCGCCTCCACCGGCACCCCGCTGCGCGCCGTCGCCAACGGTGTCGTGGTCAAGGCCGGCAACGGCGGCGCCTACGGCAACGAGGTCGAGATCAGGCTCGCCGACGGCCACTACGCCGAGTACGCGCACCTCTCCTCGATCGGTGTGAGGATCGGTCAGACCGTCACCGCCGGCCAGCAGATCGGCCTCTCCGGCGCCACCGGCAACGTGACCGGCCCGCACCTGCACTTCGAGATCCGCAACGGCTCGGAGTACGGCTCGGACATCAACCCGGTCGCCTACCTGCGCGCGCACGGCGTCGCGCTCTGATCCAGAGATTCCAGGAACCACCGCCGCTGCGGGCGAACCGATCGCCCGGGATGGTCATGTCGGGTGACCGCTCGACCGGGTGATCGCCGCACGGCGGACATGGGCGCGGGACACGCCCAGGCCGGCCCGGCCGCATGAGGACCTCCTCGTGCGGCCGGGCCGGCCGCTTTCGTTCCCGGGGCCGCCCGGGGTGTTCGAGCGATCGAACGAAGCGTCAACTCCGGTGTCCCGCAGGGCGGTCGCCGGGATCTCCGGGCGCCTCCGGGGCGCCATGCTGGCGGACGGTCAGCGCCCGGCCGGTCCGGCGGTCGGGCGGGGCCGGGAGGCGAGGAGGCCGGATGGCGGTCCGCAGCGGGGGCGTGGCGGGGGAGACGGCCGGGCGGGAGCGGCCCGGGGCGGGCGGGGTCGACCGGCTGAAGGCGGACTCGGTCGGCCTGGTCGGCGTGGTGTTCATGGCGCTCGCCACCGCCGCCCCGATCACCGCGATGACCGGCAACCTGCCGATCATCGTCGGTCAGGGCAACGGCGCGGGCGCGCCCGCCGCGTACATCGTGGCGACCGTGGTGCTGACGGTGTTCTCGGTCGGCTACGTGGCGATGGCCCGGCACATCACCGCGGCCGGCGCGTTCTACGGCTACGTCTCGCACGGGCTGGGGCGGGTGGCGGGGATGGCCTCGGGGCTGCTCGCGGTGCTCGCGTACGTCGTCACCGAGGCCGCGGCCCTCGGCTTCTTCGCGTACTCGCTGCGCGGGCTGGTCCGTTCGCAGCTGGGGGTGGACGTCGGCTGGGGCTGGTACGCGCTGTTCGGGGCGGCGGTGATCGGGGTGATGGGCTGGTTCGACCTGCATCTGACGGCCAGGGTGCTCGGGGTCGCGCTGGTGCTGGAGATCGGCGTCCTGTCGGCGGTCTCACTGGCGGTGCTGCTCTCCGGCGGCGGGCCGGACGGGCTCGCGGCCGGGACCCTGAACCCGCTGAACGCGCTGAAGGGGGTGGGGAGTTCGGGCACCTCGGCGGCCGGGCTCGGACTGTTCTTCGCGTTCTGGTCCTGGGTGGGCTTCGAGTCCACCGCGATGTACGGCGAGGAGTCCCGCGACCCGAAGCGGGTGGTGCCGCGGGCCACGCTGATCTCCGTGATCGGGGTCGGGCTGCTCTACGTCTTCGTGTCCTGGATGATCGTGTCCGGCAACGGGGTCGAGCGGGCGGTCGCGGTGGCGGGCGGCGCGGTGCCGGGCAAGGACGGCAACAGCCTGTTCTTCGACCAGCTCGCCGCGCACCTGGGGGCCTGGGCGGTGAAGGTCTTCCAATGGCTGGTCGTCACCGGCTCGTTCGCCTGCGCGATGGCCTTCCACCAGTGCGCGGCCCGGTACCTGTACGCGATCGGGCGGGAGGGGCTGCTGCACCCGGCGCTCGGCCGCACCCATCCGCGGCACGGCTCGCCGCACGTCGCCTCGGTGACGCAGTCGGTCATCGCGGTGGGGCTGGTGGCGGGGTTCCTGGCGGCCGGCATGGACCCCTACGCGCACCTGTACACGCTGCTGGCGCTGCTCGGGACGATGGCGATCCTGGTCGTGCAGACGCTCTGCTCCTTCGCCGTGGTCGGGTACTTCCACGTGCGCGGACGGCACCCGGAGACGGCGCACTGGTTCCGGACGCTGGCCGCGCCGCTGGCGGGCGGGGTGGCGATGGCCGGGGTGGTGGTGCTGCTGGTGCTCAACCGGGACGCCGCGGCGGGGGAGGCGGCGCACACGCTGCTGTTCCGGCTGATCCCGTACCTGGTGATCGGGGTGTTCGCGGGCGGGATCGGGCTGGCGCTCGCGGTGCGCCGGTGGCGGCCCGGGCTGTACGCGCGGATCGGGCGGGTGGTGCTGGAGGACGCGGTCGAGCGGTGACCGGGCCGGGCCGCGGTGGCCGGCGGGCCCGGGCGTTCGCGCCGGGCGGGCCCGGGTTCAGCGCCGGTGGACCGGCAGGCCGTACTGGGCGGCGGCCAGCAGCTCGTGCATCCGGTGGCCGAAGTCGTCGGTGTCCCGGGCGGGTTCGGGGAAGACCAGGCGGACGTCGCGGTGGCCGTGCGAGTGGTCCAGGCGCAGCACCAGGCCGTGGCGGTCCAGGGCGAGCGGGCGGACCTCCGGGGCGTGGGCGAGCACGGCCGGGTCGAGCAGCCGGGTGAGGACGTCGAGCGCCTCGGCGTGGTCGTCGGCGAGGTGGGTGAGCAGCATGGCCTCGTACCGGGCCAGCGGGTCGGGGGTGGCCAGGGCGAGGTCGGCGCCGGTGATCGCGCCGGTGGCGTACGGGGTGGCGAGGACGGCGTGGGCGACGTCCACTCGCAGGTGCACGCCGAGGCCGTCGTCGGTGAGGTGGGCCGGTCGCAGTCGGCCGGCCAGGGTGAGGCGGGCGCGGACGCGGTCGCGGACGGCGACGGGGGCGATGTCGGTGACGTCGAGGACGACGGCGAGGCCCTCGGCGGCGCCGACGGCGGCCGTGGTCAGCGGGTCGTCCAGGGCGGCGCGCAGCCGCAGCCGGGAGCCGTGCACGGAGACCTGGGTGTCCAGGTGGTGGTGCTCGCCCAGGGCGCGGACGGTGAGCGAGGAGGTCGTGCTGAGCAGGCTGTGGATCCGGTCGGCGGTGCTGGGCTCGGGGACCTCGGTGTCGCCGGTGGGCAGGCTCATGGACGGACCTCCAGTTAGTTAGGTGAGCCTAACCTAATGTGCGGCTGGGGGTGTGGCAAGCAGGCGGTGGGGTGAGCAGGCGGGCCCGGGCAGGCGGAAGGGCCCGGACGCGCGGGTGGCGTCCGGGCCCTTCCGTCGGGCGGGGCCGGGTCAGCCGATGACGGCCTGGGCGTCGATCTCGACCAGCATCGGCTCCTGCGGCAGCTCGACGAAGACGGTGGTGCGGCACGGCTTCACGCCGCCGGGCTTGATGTTCTCGTCGATGAACTCGGCGTAGACCTCGTTCATCAGCGGGAAGTCGGCGCGCTTGGTGAGGTAGACGCGGAACATCACCACGTCCTCGATGGTGGCGCCGCCGGCCTCGACGATGGCCTTGACGTTCTCCAGGGTGCGGCGGGTCTGCGCCTTCACGTCGCCGTGGTGCAGGTACTCGCCGGTGGCCGGGTCCTGCGGGCCCTGGCCGGAGACCTGGAGGAACGGGCCCTTGCGGACGCCCTGGGAGAACATCCAGGCGGGGGCGGGGGCGCCGTCGGTGCGGATCTCGGTCTTCTCGAAGGTCTGGGGGTGCTCGGCGGACATCGGGTTCCTTACGTTGTGTGACGGTTCGTCAGTTGTGGTCGGGGCGGCCGCAGTCGGCCGAGACGGCGCGGGTGGTGGCGAGCAGCTGCGGGAGCAGGTCCAGCACCTGCTCGTACGGCAGGACGACGTCCGGGACGGAGATCGAGGCGGCGGCGACCACTCGCCCGCTGGCGTCCCGGACGGGCGCGGCCACGCAGTTGATGAAGGACTCGTGCTCGGCGTGGTCCTGCGCCCAGCCCTGGGCGGCGACCCTCTCCAGCTCGGCGAGCAGCGCCTCGGGGGAGGTCAGGGTGCGTTCGGTGTGCCGGACGAAGTCGATCCCGGCCACCACCCGGCGCCGCTCCGGCAGCGGCAGGTCGGCCAGCAGCACCTTGGAGACGGCGGCGCTGTGCAGGGCGGCGCGCAGGCCGATCCGGGAGTACATCCGCACCGGGTGGCGGGAGTCGAACTTGTCGATGTAGACCACCTCGCCGCCCTCGTACGCGGCCAGGTGCACGGTCTGGCCGGTGGCGGCGTTCAGCTCGGCCAGGTGCGGGGCGGCGATCCGGCGCACGCCGCGCTGCTCCAGGGCCAGGCCGGAGAGCGCGAAGAGGCCGGCGCCCAGGTGGTAGCGGTAGGCCGCGTCGCGATAGACGAACCGTTCCTCTTCGAGGCTCTGCAGCAGTCGGAGCACGGTCGTCTTGTGGACGCCGAGCACCTCGGCGAGCTGGTCGAGGGAGCGCTCGCCCTCGCCGAGCTCGGCGAGGATGCGCAGGGCGCGGGTGACGGTCTGACTCATCCTGCTCCGCTTCGAGGGCTGGGGTTCCCGCTCATTGTGCCCGGGCCTGGTCGGCGGACGACGACCGGTCGGCGCACGGCGTCCGGTCGGTCGGGCGTGCGACGCCGGCGGGCAGGGACGGGCCGGTGATGCCCTCCGGGGTGACCCGGGTGCCGGCCCACTGGGCGGGGGAGGCGTCGAGCAGGGCGGCCACCACGGCGGCGTCCGGCAGCTCGGCCTGGTCGCCGGGGGCGGTCAGCGCGCAGGCGGCGCTCAGGTGGCCGAGCCGCAGCCGGCGCCGCTGGTCCAGGCCCCGGACGGTGCCGGCCAGGTAGCCGGCCGCGAAGGCGTCGCCGGCGCCGGTGGCCTCGACCACCTCGACCGCGAGGGCCGGCTCGGTGACCGCCGTACCGTCCTGCTCCAGGGCGGTGACCTGCCGGGCCGCGTCCTTGACCACGACGGTGGCCGGGGCGGGGAAGCGGCGGCGGAGCTCGGCCGGGTCGCCGGTGCCGAAGGCGGCCTCGGCCTCGTCGGCGCCGAGCAGCAGCAGGTCGGCGGCGTCCAGCAGCGGCGGCAGGACGGCCGGGTCGCGGTCGAGCCAGAGCGAGGGGCGCCAGTTGAGGTCGAAGCTGACCAGGCGGCCCGGACGGCGGTCGGCGAGCAGGGCGCGCAGCAGGGCCAGGCAGTCGTCGGAGAGCGCGGCGGTGATGCCGGACAGGTGCAGCAGCCGGGCGCCGGCCAGCAGCGCGGCGGCGGCCGGGTCGGCGAGCAGGCCGGGGGAGAGCGCGGCGGCCGCGGAGCCGCGCCGGTGGTAGTGCAGCCGGCTGCGGCCGGGGCCGAGGTCGTGGCGGTCGCCGGTGGTGCCGCCGACCTCCTTCAGGTAGAGCCCGGTCGGGCGGTGCGGGTCGACCGTGACCGCCGAGACGTCCACGCCGCGGGCGGCGACCTCGGCGAGCAGCCGGCGGCCGAAGCCGTCGTCGCCGACCCGGCTGATCCAGGCGGTCGGCACGCCGTGCGCGGCCAGCGCGCCCGCCACGTTGGACTCCGCGCCGCCGACCGAGAGCCGGAAGTTCTCCACCGACTCGAGCGGGCCCGGGCGGTCCGGCAGCAGGACGGCCATCGACTCGCCCACGCACACGGCCGTCGGGGGAGCGCCGGGGCGGGTCGGGCCCTGGGTGTCCTGTCGCGGCATGTGCGGGGCTCCTCGTCTGCGGCCGTTCCGTCGAGAGCGGGCCCACCGGGCCGACTCCGTGGCGCGTGAACGCCGCGTTCGTCCGTGAGCACCGCGTTCTCCGCGAGCACCGCACGTGAGCCGACCCCGTCGACCGGGAGCCCGGTCCGTTGACCGTGATCCGGCGCCGATGCTAGAACCGTGTTGCCAGCATGTGCAACCCTCGTTGCGCATGTTGCAACCTGTGCGGATGGAGGAACACGGTGGAGCAGACCTTCGCAAGCAGCGGTACCGGGCCGGGGATCGCCCGGGGAGCGGTGGCGGCCCTGGCCGACGAACCGCTCGACTGGCGGTTCAAAGCCGCTCCGCCGCAGTCGTGGGGCCGCAGCACGCGGGAGTGGCTCGCCACCGGCCCCACCCTCTCCTCGCTCGGCACCCCGCTGCTCACCCTCGACGGCGCCGCCCTCGACCACAACGTCCGCACCATGGCCGACTGGTGCGCCAAGGCGGGCGTCGCGCTCGCCCCGCACGGCAAGACCACCATGGCGCCCGCCCTCTGGCAGGCGCAGCTCGACGCCGGAAGCCACGGCATCACCCTCGCCAACCTGCCGCAGGTGCGGATCGCCCGGGCCTTCGGGGTCCAGCGCATCCTGCTCGCCAACGCCCTGCTCGACCCGGCCGGACTGGCCTGGCTCGCCGACGAACTCGCCGCCGACCCGGACTTCGCCTTCCTCTCCTGGGTCGACTCCGTCGAGAGCGTGCGGCTGATGGACGAGGCGCTGCGCGCCGCCGGGGCCGAACGGCCGGTCGAGGTGCTGGTCGAGCTCGGCGGCCCCGGCGGGCGGACCGGCGCCCGCGGTGCGGACGCCGCCGTCGAGGTCGCCGCCGCGGTGCTGCGCGCCCCCACCCTGCGGCTGGCGGGCATCGGCGGCTACGAGGGCGCGATCGCGCACGACGCCTCGACCGAGGGACTGGCCGCCGTCCGCGGCTACCTGCGGGAGCTCGGCGAGCTGCACGGCCGGCTGGCGAGCGCCTACCCGGACGGCACCCCGCCGGTGGTCTCGGCCGGCGGCAGCGCCTACTTCGACCTGGTGGTCGAGGAGTTGGCGAACCTGCCGGAGTCGTTCACGGTGCTGCGCTCGGGCGCGTACATCGCCCACGACGACGGCTTCTACCGGGGCATCTCGCCGCTGGCCCGGGACGGCGGGCGGACGCCGTTCCGCGGCGCGCTGCACGGCTGGGCCCGGGTCGTCTCCCGGCCCGAGCCGCAGCTCGCGCTGCTGGACGCCGGCAAGCGCGACCTGCCCTTCGACGAGGGCCTGCCGGAGCCGCAACGGGTGCGCGGCGGCGCCGAGTTGACCGGAACGGCGGCCCGGATCACGGCACTCAACGACCAGCACGCCTTCCTGCGGGACGCGGGCGACCTCGCGCCGATCGGCGCCGTGCTGCGGCTGGGCGTCTCGCACCCCTGCACCGCCTTCGACAAGTGGACGGCGATCCCGGTGCTGGACTCCGCGGACGCGGCCGAGCCGAAGGTCACCGGCCTGGTCAGGACGTTCTTCTGATGCCCGGGGAGAGAGCGGCCCGCGGGGGCGCGACGGTCTTCCGGGGCGCCACCGTGGTGGACGGCACCGGCGCGGAGCGCTACCGGGCGGACGTCCGGATCGCCGACGGCCTGATCGTCGAGATCGCCAGGACCGGCGAGTCCGGTGAGGGCGGCGGGACCGGCGGGATCGGCAAGGGCCCCGGCACGGCCGAGGTGGTGGACGCCGACGGGCTGGTACTGGCCCCCGGCTTCATCGACATGCACGCCCACTCCGACCTCGCCCTGCTGCGCGAACCCGAGCACCCGGCCAAGGTCACCCAGGGCGTCACCTGCGAGGTCCTCGGCCAGGACGGCCTGTCCTACGCCCCGGTCGACGATGCCACGCTGCCCGCGCTGCGCCGCCAACTCGCGGGCTGGAACGGCGATCCGGACGGCTTCGACTGGGACTGGCGGGACGTCGCCGGCTACCTCGACCGGATCGACCGCAGCGGCGTCGCCGTCAACGCCTGCTACCTCGTCCCGCACGGCACGCTGCGGATGCTCGTCATGGGCTGGGCCAACCGTCCGCCCACCCCCGGCGAACTCGACCGGATGCGGCAGGTGCTGGCGAAGAGCCTGCTGGACGGCGCGGTCGGCATGTCCAGCGGCCTCAGCTACACCCCCGGGATGTACGCGGACACCGCCGAGCTGGTCGAGCTGTGCACCGTCGTCGCGGCCTACGGCGGCTTCCACGCCCCGCACCAACGCTCTTACGGCGAAGGGGCGTTGGAGGGCTACGCGGAGATGGTGGAGATCGCCCGGCGGAGCGGCTGCGCGCTGCACCTGACCCACGCCACGATGAACTTCGGGGTCAACCGGGGCCGGGCCGGCGAGCTGCTGGAGCTCCTCGACCGGGCGCTCGCCGACGGCGTGGACCTCACCCTGGACAGCTACCCCTACCTGCCCGGCTCCACCACCCTGGCCGCCCTGCTGCCGAGTTGGGCCACCGAGGGCGGCCCGGCCGCGACGCTGGCGCGGCTCGACGACCCCGCGCAGTGCGCGAGGATCCGGTACGAGGTGGAGGAGAAGGGCAGCGACGGCTGCCACGGAGTGGTCACCGACTGGGCGACGATCCAGATCTCCGGCGTCGGCTCGGCCCCGCTCGCCGGGACGGTCGGCCGCACCGTCGCCGAACTGGCCGTCGAGGAGCGGCGGACCGGCACCGAGGTCTTCCTGGACCTGCTGCGCCGGGACGGGCTGGCCACCACCATCCTCCAGCACGTCGGGCACGAGGAGAACGTCCGGGCGATCATGCGCCACCGCGCGCACACCGTCGGCAGCGACGGACTGCTGGTCGGCGCCCGGCCGCACCCGCGCGCCTGGGGCACCTTCCCGCGCTACCTCGGCCACTACAGCCGGGAGTTGGGAGTTCTCACGCTGGAGGAGACGATCGCCCGGATGACCGGCCGCCCCGCCGCCCGGCTGGGACTGGACCGGCGGGGCCGGATCGCCCCCGGCCACCACGCCGACCTGGTGCTCCTCGACCCCGGGAAGGTCCGGGACGCCGCCACCTTCGAGGACCCCCGGCTGCCCGCCGAGGGCATCGAGTACGTGTACGTCAACGGCAGCGCCGTCGTCCGGGAGGGCCGCACCACCGGCGCCCGACCCGGGCGTGCCCTGCGCCGAACCGACCGAGGAACCCTGGCCATATGACCGAGCCGTCCGCCCCGACCGACCCCACCTCCGACCCCTCCGTTCCGACCGGGCTTTCCGTCCTGCGCGACGAACCGGTGATCGCGGTGGTCCGCGCACCCCGGATCCCGGACGCCGCCGCGCTCTGCGCCGCCCTCGCCGAGGGCGGCGTCAACCTGACCGAATTCACCTACACCACACCGGATGTGACGGACCATCTGTTCCGGGCCTCGAAGGCCGGCTGGCGGGTCGGCGTCGGAACGGTGCTGACCGCCGAGCAGGCTCGGCGCGGGGTCGAGGCGGGGGCGTCCTTCCTGGTCACCCCCGGCTGCCGCCCCGAGGTCGCCGAGGCGGCGGCCACCGCCGGGGTGCCGGTGGTGCTCGGGGCGCTCACCCCGACCGAGGTGGCGCACGCGGTGGACCTCGGGGCCGCCGCCGTCAAGATCTTCCCGGCCCGGGCGTTCGGCCCCGGCTACTTCAAGGACCTGCGCGGCCCGTACCCCGACGTGCCGCTGGTGGCCTCCGGCGGGGTGAACGCGGGCAACGCCGCCGCGTTCCTGGCGCACGGCGCGCTCGCGGTCTGCGCGGGGACGGACGTGGTGCCGCCGGACGTGGTCGCGGCGGGGGACTGGGCGGAGATCACCCGGCGGGCCCGGGCGTTCACGGCGGCCTGCGCCGGGGCGGCGGGGGCGTAGCGGGCCGTCGACATCTGCGGTGGGGGCGCAGTCGGGCCGTCGGTGTTCGCGGCGGGGCATCGGCGTCTGCGGCGGGGCGAGGCGGGCTGTCGGGACGGCCGGGATTGGACGAGAATCGGGGGCACCCGGCTCGGCCCCGGCCGAGCCCGTCCCGGCCCAGCCCCTCCCCGCCCGGCCAGCCCCGGGCCCCGGACCCGGCAGGAGGAACCGCCCATGACCTCGACCCGCCCCGGCCCCGACTGGCTCGCCGACGCCGTGCTGTACCAGATCTACCCCCAGAGCTTCGCCGACTCCGACGGCGACGGCATCGGCGACTTCGCCGGCATCGCCGAGCACCTGGACCACCTCGCCTGGCTCGGCGTCGACACCGTCTGGCTCAACCCCTGCTTCGCCTCGCCGTTCCGCGACGCCGGGTACGACGTCGCCGACTACCTCACCCCGGCCCCGCGCTACGGCAGCACCGAGGACCTGGCCGCCCTGGTGGAGGCCGCCCGCGGCAAGGGCATCCGGGTCCTGCTGGACCTGGTGGCCGGGCACACCTCCGACCGCCACCCCTGGTTCCTGGCCTCCGCCGAGGACCCGTCCGACCACCGGTACATCTGGTCCGACCGCCCGGTGGACGGCTTCGTCGCCTCGCCCGGCAGCCGCCCCGGCTGGTACCTGCCGAACTTCTTCGACTGTCAGCCCGCGCTCAACTTCGGCTACGCACGCGGCAGTTCCGAGGAACCCTGGCGGCAGTCGGTGGACGCGGACGGCCCGCGCGCCAACCGGGCGGCGCTGCGCGCGATCATGGCGCACTGGCTCGGCCTCGGGGTGTCCGGCTTCCGGGTGGACATGGCCTACTCGCTGGTCAAGGACGACCCCGGCAAGGTGGAGACCGCCAAGCTCTGGACCGAGCTGCGCGACTGGCTGGACCGCGCCCACCCCGAGGCCGTCCTGCTCGCCGAGTGGGGAGACCCGGCCGCCGCCGTCACGGCCGGCTTCCACGCCGACTTCTTCCTGCACTTCGGCGGCGCGGACCACGGCCTGCCGCTGCGCTCGCTCTGGAACAACAACGGCGGGACGGTCGAGGAGTTCTGGCACCAGGAGGCCTGCTACTTCGAGGCCGAGGGCCGGGGCACCCCGCAGTCCTTCCTGGACGCCTGGCGCTCCGCCGCCGAACTCACCGAGGGCGGCGGGCAGATCGTGCTGCCCACCGCCAACCACGACTTCTCCCGGCTGGCCACCGGCCCGCGCACCGCGGAGCAGCTCGCCCCCGCCTTCGCCTTCCTGCTCACCTGGCCCACCCTCCCGGCGGTCTACTACGGCGACGAGATCGGCATGCGCTACCTGCCGGGCCTGCCCGACACCGAGGGCAGCGTCCTCGGGCCGCGGTTCAACCGGGCCGGCTCGCGCACCCCGATGCAGTGGATGCCCGGCCCCACCGCCGGCTTCTCCAGCGCCCCGCCCGAGCGGCTGTACCTGCCGGTGGACCCGGACCCGCACCGCCCGGACGTGCTCTCCCAGCGTGCCGACCCGACCTCGCTGCTGCACACCGTCCGGCGGCTGATCGCGCTGCGCCGGGCGCACCCGGGGCTGGGCGCGGCCGGCGGGGTGGAGGTCCGGCACACCGGCTACCCGCTGGTGTACACCCGGGCCGGGCGGTACCTGGTGGCGGTCAATCCGCGCCGGGAGCCGGCGTCCGTCCGGCTGCCGGGCCTGCCGGAGGGCGTCCCGTCGGCGCCGGGCGTCCGGCCGCTGGAGGTGCAGGGCGTGCGGGTGGCGGACGGGGAGCTGCGGGCGGACGGGTTCTCGTACGGGGTGTTCGAGCTGGGCTGAGCGCGGGCGGGGCGGTCGGGCCGAATGCGGCTGCGGTAGCCGGGCCGAGTGCGGCGGGGAGCCGGGTCCTGTTCGGGGCCCGGCTTCCGATCGGTGTCGGATAGTTGTAAGCTACATCGATAGATGGTTGCATTTACCACCCTCATTGGTTGCATTTGCCACCTTCATGATCAAGCTGACAGACACGCCACCGGAGGACGGTACGAACGCCATGAGCACACCCCGGAACCCCGCCGCAGCGCCCACCCTGGGGCACTCGCTCAAGCACCTGGCCGTCCACCTGATCACCCCGCTGCTGATGTGCCTGGGCATGGCGCTCGCCTACCAGGGCGCCTTCCACCAGCCCGAGCCCCACCACCTCAAGGTGGCGGTGGTCGGCACCACGCCGCAGGCGCAGGGCCTGGCGCAGGCCATCCAGGGCAAGGCCGGGAACGCGCTCGACGTCCGCACCGTGGACGACCGGGCCGCCGCCGAGCAGCAGCTGCGCGACCGGGACCTGGTGGGCGCCTTCGTGCCGGACGCCAAGAGCCCCGAGCTGATCGTCGCCAAGGGGAACTCGGACACCTCGGTGGTGGCCGCCACGGCGGTGTTCACCAACGTCACCGACCGGCAGGGCGTGCCGCTGCACGTCACCGACCTGACCACCCCGGCCGCGGGCGACCCGACCGGACAGGGCCTGTTCTTCCTGCTGGTCGCACTGAGCATCGGCTCCTACGCCAGCGTCGCGGTGATCGGCGCCGCCGGCGCGGGGCTGAGCATGGCGGTCCGGGCGCTGGTCGGGGTGGCGGTCTCGCTGGCGGTCAGCGTGATCGGCATCGTCACCGCCGGGCCGGTCTTCCACGTGGTCGACCACGACTACGCGGCGATCTGGGCGCTGGGCTGGCTCTACTCGGCGGGCATCGTGCTGATCGGCATCGGCCTGCACAGCTTCCTGAAGAAGTGGACCACGCTGGCCCTGATGGTGCTGTTCGTGATGCTGAACTTCACCTCCTCCGGCGGCATCTACCGGCCCGAGCTGCAGAACGGGTTCTTCGGCGGCCTGCACGGCTTCTGGACCGGCGCCGGCTTCCTGGAGGGCGCGCGCAGCATCATGTACTTCGACGGCGGCGCGGGCCTCGGCGGGCACGTCGTGACCCTGCTGGTCTGGCTGCTGCTCGGCGGGGCGGCGCTGGTGGCCGCGGCGATGTACGAGGGCCGCGGGCGCCGTCCGGTGGAGACGCCGGCGGAGGCCGAGGAGGAGATGGAGGAGGCGGTCGCGGTCTGACCACGCCCCTCGGAAGGCTTCACCGGGTGCCGCGGGCATCGGCACCGGGTGGGGATCGGCGGCCCGCGCCCGGCCCTGGACAAGCCGGACGCGGGCCTCGGCGTCCCCCCGTACGTGCCTGGCGGTACGCCGCCTGCCCGATGAGGGCCTGGCCGACCACCAGGGTGTGGATCTCGCCGGTGCCCGTCGGGGTCACCCTGGCGTGCGGGTGCGGTGCGGGGTGCTCATGGGCGGTCCTCGGGGTCCTTGTCGTACGGGTCGGTCGGGTAGGTCGGGGCGTCCTGGTCGTGCGGGGCGTCCAGCCAGGCGGTGAGCTCGGCGGTGTGCTCGCCGAGCCGGGGCGGGGGCAGGTGGTAGCGGGGCGGGGTGCGGGAGAGGCCGATCGGGTTGGCGACCAGCTCCAGCGGGCGGCCGTTCGGGCCGGGCAGCGGCGCCCGCGGGTGCAGGCCGAGCGAGTCGGCGAGGGCGAAGGCCCCGGCCAGGTCGTTGACCGGTCCGCAGGGCACGCCGAGCGGGGTGAGGACCGCGAACCACTCGGCGGCGGTGCGGCGTTCGAGCCGGGCGGTGAGCTCGCGGGCCAGCGCGCCCACGTGCGCGACCCGGTCGGCGTTGGTGGCGAAGCGCGGGTCGGCGGCCAGCTCGGGGGCGCCCACGCCCCGGCAGAGCGCGGCGAACTGCCGGTCGTTGCCGACCGCGACGACCAGCGGGCGGTCGGCGGAGGCGAACACCTCGTACGGGGCGATGGAGGGGTGGCGGTTGCCGAGGATGCCGGGCACGGCGCCGGCCAGGGTGTAGCCGGCGGACTGGTTGACCAGGCCGGAGAGCAGGGTGGAGAGCAGGTTCAGCTCCACCAGCTGGCCCCGGCCGGTGGCCTCGCGCTCGCGCAGCGCGGCCAGCACGCCGACCGCCGCGTGCAGTCCGGTCAGGACGTCCACCAGTGCGACGCCGGTCTTCACCGGCTCGCCGGGGGCCGGGCCGGTGACGGACATCAGGCCGCCGACGGCCTGCACCAGCAGGTCGTAGCCGGGCAGTCCAGCGCCCTCGCCGGAGCCGAAGCCGGTGATCGAGCAGTAGACCAGCCGCGGGTTGAGCTCCTCGGCGCGGTCCGGGCCGAGGCCGTGGCGGGCCATCGTGCCGGGGCGGAAGTTCTCCACCAGTACGTCGGCGCGGCGGACGAGTTCGACGGCGCGGGCGTGGTCGGCCGGGTCGCGCAGGTCGAGGGTGAGGGAGCGCTTGTTGCGGTTGACGGAGAGGAAGTAGGTGGCCTCGCCCTGGGCGTGCGGCGGGCCCCAGGCGCGGGTGTCGTCGCCGGTGCCGGGCTGCTCGACCTTGATCACGTCGGCGCCGAGGTCGGCCAGCAGCATGGTCAGGTAGGGCGCGGCGAGGACCCGGCCGAAGTCGGCGACCAGGACGCCGTCCAGCGGGAGCCCGGTCACGACCGCCCCCTGGCCGCCCCGGCCGCGGCCGTCGCGCCGCCGGTCGCCGGGCCACCGGCCGTCGCGTCGCCCGAGGGGGCGTCGCCGCGCAGGTGCGGGCGGGCCAGCAGGAGGTAGAGGCCGCCGGCCGCGAGCACGACCACCGCCGAGAGCAGCACCAGGTAGTTGTCGTACCAGGCGGCGTCCGGGGTGCGGCCCCAGCAGATGTTGACGATCGCGGCGACGCCGTAGACCAGCGCGCCGATGTTCACCGCCAGGCCCCAGCGGCCGAGCCGGAAGTCCCCGCTCGGGCGCCAGCCGCGCAGCCGGGCCCGCAGGGCGGCCAGCACCACCATCTGGAAAGCCAGGTAGATGCCGATGCTGGAGAAGGAGATGATCTTCGTGAGGGCGCCCTCGGAGAGCGCCGAGGCGCCCACGATGATCACGCCGGGCAGCGCCGCGGCGAGCAGCAGCGCGTACGGCGGCACCCGCAGCCGGCCCGAGACGGTGGCCAGCAGCCGGCTGCCCGCGATCATCCGGTCCCGGGCGAAGGAGTACGCGAGCCGGCTCGCCGCCGCCTGGAGGCTCAGCACGCAGGACAGGAAGGAGATCAGCACCACGCCGATCACCACCCGGGCGCCGGCCGCGCCGAAGGCGTCGTGCAGCACCTTGGCCACCGGGTCCTTGTCGTCGCCGGATGCCACCGCGCCGATGTCCTGGATCGACATCACCAGGGCCAGGCTGACCCCGATCGCCGCCGCGCCGCCGACGTAGATGGTGCGCCGCATCGACTTGGGGATCTGGCGACCCGGGTCGGCCACCTCCTCGGCGACGTCGCCGCAGGCCTCGAAGCCGAAGAACAGGAAGACCGCGATCAACCCGGCGGCCAGGAAGGCGTCGGCGTAGTTCCCGTCGCCGCCCGCGCCGAAGCGGTCGAAGACCACGCCGAGGCCGTGGTAGCGGTGCGTCAGCAGCAGCCAGGCGCCGACGGCCAGGGCGCCGAGCAGCTCGGCGGCGAAGCCGAACATGGCCGCCGCCGACAGGACTCGGGTGCCGCCGAGGTTGATCACGGTGGCGAGCGCCAGCAGGCCGAGCGCGCACCAGACGGTCGTCGCGGTGCTCGGCTCGACGCCCAGGAGGGCGGCCACGTACGGACCGGCGCCGTAGGAGACGGCCGCGATGGTGGACATCAGCGCCAGCAGGTAGACCCAGCCGGTCAACCAGCCCCAGGTGCGGCCCCAGAGCCGGCGCGCCCACGGGTACACCCCGCCGGCCACCGGGAACTGGGCGACCACCTCGCTGAACACCAGGGCCACCAGCAGCTGGCCGAGGCCCGCGATCAGGAAGCTCCAGACCATCGGCGGCCCGGCGGTCTGGAGCGAGGTGGCGAAGAGTGTGTACACGCCGACCACGGGGGAGAGATAGGTGAAGCCGAGCGAGAAGTTCGCCCAGAGGCTCATGTCGCGCTTGAACTCGGAGGTGTAGCCGAGGGCGGCCAGCCGTTCGGCGTCCGGGTCGGGGGAGTGGGCGGTGGCACGGGCACTGGCATCGGTCATGACCTGCTCCTGGGAACGTGTCGTGATGCGTCGTCAGGACGCGTCGTCGTGATGCGTCGTCGTGATGCGTCGTCGTGACGCGTCGTCGTGATGCGTGGGGGAGTGCTGCGGGGTGCTGTTCGGGCCGAGGCTGCGGGAGAACATACGAGATTGAGTTTCTAGCGGCAAGGGTGCGCGCTCGACCGGGAGGTACCCTGCGGGAAACATCCGGTCGGACGGTGATCCGGAGACGGCGGTTCGGAGTCGGCGGTTCGGAGACGCTCAGACGGCGGCGGGTGATCCGGCGGCGGGCGACCCGGCGACGGTGATCGAGGAGGGGGCGGTGTGACGACCATCGGCAGTGCGACCCCGCTGCTCAGCGCCGTCCTCGCGCCGCTCGCCGACCTCGGGCGCGCCGACGCGGTGGCCCGCCGGATCACCGAGGCGATCGCCCTCGGGCTGGTCGCGGACGGGGACCAACTGCCCAGCGAGAACGACCTCGCCGACCAGCTCGGCGTCGCCAACGGCACCGTCCGCGAGGCCCTCGCCCTGCTCCGCGAGGCCGGGCTGATCGAGACCCGGCGCGGCCGCAACGGCGGCAGCTTCGTCCGCACCCCCGCCGAGGGCTCCCAACACCTCCAGCTCGCCCGGCTGCGCGACCTCGCCACCGTCGACCTGCGCGACCTCGGCGACGAGGAGCTGGCCGTCTTCGGCACCGCCGCCCGGCTCGCCGCCGAACGCGCCCCGGCCGACCTCGGCCCCAGGCTCACCCGGCTGGTGCACGACCTGCGCGACGCCGCCGGGCCCGCCGAGCGGTGCCGCGCCGACGCCCGCTTCCACATCGAACTCGCCGTCGCCGCCCAGTCGGTGCGGCTCACCCAGCTCGCCGTCCGGCTCCAGGCCGAACTCGGGCCGCTGCTCTGGCTGCCCGCCCCGCACGGGCCGGACCAGGAGCGCTTCGCCGAGCAGCACCGGGAGATCCTGGTCGCGGTGCTGGCCGGCGACGCGGTCGGCGCCCGGGCCGCGGCGGAGGCGCACGCGGTGGCCTGCGTCCACCATCTGGTCCGGCGGCACCTGGAGTTGGCGGACGACGGCTGAGCCGGCGCCGGTTGCTCCCGGAACCCGTTGTTCCCGGAGCCGCCCCTCGCCGGAAGTCCGTTCCCGGAGCCGTCCCTCGCCGGAAGTCCGTTGCCGGAAGCCCGTTGCCGCCGGAACCCTCCCTCGCCGCCGGAGCCGTCATGACCAGCGCGTCCAGCCCCGCCCTGCCCGTTGCCCGAGCCCGCGGCGGGCCCGCCGCCGTCGAGCGCTGCGCCCGACGGGTCGCCGCCGCCGTCGACGAGGTGCTCGCCGAACTGGACGGCCTGCGGGCGGCCGCGGCCGACTGTTGGACCCGGGCGGCCGCCGAGGGCCGCCGGCCCGGGGCCGCCGAACTCGCCGCGGTGCGCGGGGCGGTGGGCGAACTGCTGGCGCGGCCCGGCTCGCGCTGGTTCGGCTGCGGAGCGGTCGTGGCACCCGGCGCGCTCGCCGACGCGGACCTGCACGCGGAGTGGTGGTACCGCGGCGCGCGCGGGGCCGGGGAGCGGCGGCTGCGCCTCGTGCTCGACCCGGCGGACGCCGAGTTCTACGACTACCGGGTGCTGCCCTGGTTCGCCCGGCCCCGGGACGAGGGGCGGGCCGTGGTGGCCGGGCCGCAGGTCGACCTGCTCTGTGCCGACCGGTACGTGCTGTGCTGCGCCCGGCCGGTGGTCGTCCCGGGCGCCGGCTTCGTCGGGGTGGCGGCCGGGGACGTCCCGCTGGCCGCGCTGGAACGGCTGCTGGTGCCGCCGCTGCGGGAGCTGGCCGGCGAGGCCGCGCTGCTCGACGGCGAGGGGCGGGTGCTGGCCGCCACCACCCCGGCCCTGCCGGTGGGTTCGCTGGCGCGCGGGCTGCTCGCGGACCCGGCGGCCGGGCGGGCCGGGGTGCCGTCGGCGGCGGTGGACTGGACGGTGGTGCGCGGCTGACGGGTGACCGGACGGTGCCGGCAAGCCGATATGACCTTCATTTGTGAAGGTATTAGCCGTTCCGCTTCCCGCGGCCGGGCGGCGTGCTGAAGCAGCAGTCCCCGCAGAGACCGGCGCCCGGGCCCAGCCGGTAGTAGAGGCAGCAGCTGTTCCGGCGGAACGCCGTACCGCGCGGCCCGGTGCGCAGGGTGCCCGACCCGGCCAGCGGCGGACGGTCCAGCAGCTCCGCCACCAACGCCCGTGCGGCGACCGGCGCATGGGCGTCCAGGATCCGCAGCGTCCCGGCCAGCGCGGAGGCGGCGTTGCCGAGCAGCAGGCGGCGGGAGAGCGGGGCGGCCGCCCGGACGGCCGTCGCCAGCGGCTCCAACTGGCCCAGCAGGACGGCCTCGTGCAACTGGTCGGCGAGCGACCCGGCGGCCTTCCCGGCGGTCGGCCCGGCGGCTGTCCCGGAGGACGGAACGGCGGGCGGCCGGACGGGCTCCGGCGGGGTCCACAGGTCGAGCGGGCCCTGGTCCGGGATCCGCACCCAGGCGTGTTCCAGGGTCGGGACCGTCCCCAGCAGGACGGCCGAGCCCAGGCCCACCGACCAGAAGCGGGCGGCCAGTCCCAGGTGCAGGATCGAGGCGGCGACCCGGGGCTCGTCGGTGCCGAGCCGCCGCGCCACCACCCGCAGCCGCGCCGCCAACGGCGCGTCCGGCCCGGTGCCGTACAGCTCGGCCAGCGGCCGGAAGCCCTCGGGCGGACGGTCGGCCGGTGCGGTGTCCAGCGCGAAGTACGGCCCGACGGCGGCGAGTCGGGCGTAGTCCGGCGGCCGAAGGCCGGGTGCGGGGTTCAACGGCCGTCCCCTGTGCGGTCGTTGAACCCCGCACCCGCCCGCGGCGGGGTGGTCGGATGGTCGAGGGGCATCGGGGCCTCCAGGTCTGTGGGTGCTCGGGCGACCATGCGCGTCGCCCCGGTCGGACCCGAGCGGCCCGGGCAGGCCTGGTCGGCCGGGTGTCAGCCGCGCACGGAGAAGTCACCACTGGTCGTGCGGATGAACGGTACCGTGCCCTGGCAGTCCGAGACCGGCTGGCCGAAGACGCCCCAGACCCAGCCCATCCGGTCCCCGCGCCGCCCGTTGTCCTCCACCGAGAGCGCGACCTTCTGACCGGTCAGCTCCAGGCCCGGGAACCACGGCGCCTCGCTCTTGGTGATCACCCCGGTGGCGATCGCCTCCCGGCCGCCGACGGCCAGGCAGGTGATGTCGCCCTCGAAGTCGGCGACCAGCCGGCCGTCGGTGTGCACGTGACGGACGTGGAAGTGGCCCGCGGTGCCGCGCGGATCGGTGTTGGTGGAAGTGCGGGCGTCCACCGAGATCTGCACCGGGTCGCCCTCGAAGCCCTGGAAGGCCGTGGTGAGGACGGTGTTGCCGGTGCCGCGCACGCTCACCGGTCCGAAGCCGCCCGCGGGGTCGGCCGGTTCCGTGGCGGACGCCTGTGCTGCGGACGCCTGTGCGGCGGGGAGCGGTGCGACGGTGGTGGTCGGTGCGGCGACGGCGGCCGGTGCGGCGGTGGCGGCCGTCGCGGTCAGCAGGAGGAGCGAGACGGCGGCGGTGGCGAGGCGGCGGTTCATGGGGGTGGGTTCTCCTTCGGGCTCGGTCGTTCCGGTGCCACTCAGCATGCTTCCGCCCGGCCGCGCGGGCCTCCCGCTGCGGAGGGGAGTTGACGGTGGGCCGCTCCTCCCCGGGAAGGAACCGGCCTCCCCCGGGAGAGCTGCCCCCTAGGCTCGGTGGGTGCGCACCGAAGCCCGAACCAGCTCCGCCCGACCCCGCTCCGCCCGGATCCGGCGGCCGCTCGCCGCCGTCTCCGCGCTCGCCCTGCTGGCGCCCGTCCTGCTGGCGCAACCGGACGCCCGGGCGGCGGCCGCGCTGCTCGCCCTGACGGCGGCGTTCGCCGCGGTGGTGGCGCTGCTGCCCTGGCCCGCCGGGCGGATCACGCTCGGTGCGGCGGTCGGGGCGGTGGCCGGGGCCTCGCTGCTGGTCGACCTGGTCTACCCGGGGCCGTACCGGCTGCCCGCGTTCTGGCTGCCGTTCGAGTGGCTCGCCCTGCTCGGGCTGCTCTTCCGGGCCGTCCGCGGGCTGTCCGACCGCCGGGTCGGCCCGGTCGGCGGGCTGCTCGGGCTCGCGGCGGTGCTGCTGCCGCTGCGGTTCTCCCTGCGGACGCCGCAGGGCGGTGCGGCCTGGTCGGTGGTCGGGGTGCTGCTCTCGCTGCTGCCGCTGCTCGGTGTCGCGGGGGCGGCCCTCTACCTGCGGGTCCTGGACGCCCGACGGGAGCGGGCGGTCGCCCGGGCCCGGCGCGAACAGCGGCTGGAGGTGGCCCGGGGGCTGCACGACTTCGTCGCCCACGAGATCACCGGCATCGTGCTGGAGGCCCAGGCCGGTCAACTCCCGGACCAGGAGCCGGGGGAGACCGCCGCACTGCTGCGGCGCCTGGAGGAGGCCGGGCTGCGGGCGCTGGACTCGATGGACGAGATGGTCGGCGCCCTGCGCGAGCCGGGCGGTGAGGGCGGCCGGGACGGCCGGTCCGATCCGCCGGGCCGGGAGGAGCGGGCCGACGGGGCGACCACGCGCCGGCTGGGCCTGGCCGACCTCCCCGAACTGGTCACCCGCTTCGGCGCCACCGGTGCCGGCGGCACCACCGGTGCCCCGCGCGCCACCGCCGAGCTGGCGCCCGAGACCGCCGGCCGGCTCTCCGCCGAGGCCGAGGCGACCGCGTACGCCGTCGTCCTGGAGGCCCTCACCAACATCCGTCGGCACGCGCCGCAGGCCACCGAGGTCACCGTCCGGGTGGCCCCTGGCACGGACGGCACGGTCGAGCTGACCGTCACCGACGACGGCGGCCCGTCCCGCAGGCCGCTGCTGCGCCGCCGCCCCGGCGCCGGCGGCACCGGCCTGGCCGGGCTCACCGCCCGCGCCGCCGCCCACGGGGGCTCGCTGACAGCCGGCCCGGGCACGCCCGGGGGCTGGCGGGTCAGCTGCTCCCTGCCGGGGCGCTGAGGCACGCGTCCTGCGGCGTCGGCCGGCGCCGTAGGGCTGCCCCCGCTTCCGGGTGCGTCGCGCTCAGTGGCCCCGGCCGCCGCCCCGGGTGCCGCGCGGGCGGGTCAGGGTGAAGCGGTCGACCGGGACGAGGTCCCCGTACGGCCCGCTGACGGAGTAGTAGGTGACGCCGATCGTGGTCTGCCCGTTGCGCCCGCCCGGGTCGACGTCGAAGGAGGCGAAGCCGTACGGGTTGTCGGCGTCCCGGAAGGCGGACCAGGGGGCGTCCTCGATCACGTACACCGGCGGGCGCTTGCCGGTGGCCGGGTCGACGGCGCCGACGCCGGTGATCACCCGGGCCTTGGCGGGGCTGAAGAAGAGCTGGTTGGACGGAGCCGAGGTGCCGCCGCCGCCGATGACCATGTGGACGGTGCCCTTGGTGGTGTCGATGGTCTCGGTACCGGTGGAGACCGGGATCGGCGTGCGGGTGTCGGTCGGCTGCTGGCCGCGGATCGGGTGCGAGCGCTCGTAGTGGTGCTCGTGGCCGCAGACCACCAGGTCCACGCCGTACTTGTCGAACAGCGGCACCCAGGCCTCGCGGACGCCGAGGTCGGCGCCGTTGAACTTGTCGGCGGTGGAGATCACCACCTGGTGCATGCAGACCACGATCCAGTCGATCCCCGGGTCCGCGTTGGCCGCGATCAACTCCCGTTCCAGCCAGCGCTGCTGGGCGCCGCCGGAGTAGCCGTGGACGTAGCTGCTGCCGCCGTCCTGGTAGGCCACGTCGTCGTTGTTGAGGCTGATCACCCGCACCGAGCCGGCCGTGAACGAGTACCACAGGCCGCGCGTCTCCGCGTCGGAGCGGGCGTCCGGCAGCTCGAAGTACGCCTGGTAGGCGCCGTAGCCGATCGGGCCGTTGCCCTTCTCGTTCTCGTGGTTGCCGGCCGCGGGCATCCAGGGGCGGTGGCGGGCCGAGCGGGTGTTGTTCTCGAACCAGTCGGACCAGGTGCGGACCCGGTCGGTGGCGATGTTCGCGTAGCAGAGGTCGCCGTTGAGCAGGTGGAACAGCGGGGCGATCCGCTCGACCCCGGCGGTGGTGTCGCCGGCGGCGGGGCTGCCGAGGTTGTCGTTCACGTAGCCGTTGGCGGTCTTCTTGCCGAGGGTCGGGGTGCCCTGGTCGCCGAAGCTGGTGAAGGTGAAGGCGGACCGGCCGCGCGGGGCGGTGCGGACGGTGCCGAGTTCGGGGGTGGTGCCGTCGTGGACGGCGGCGTAGACGTAGTCCGTGTCGGCGCGCAGGCCGGTCAGCCGGGCGTGGTGCGTCTGGACCTCGGTGCCGGACGCGGCGTCCCGGTAGGTGCGGGTCGCGGCCTGGACCGTCCGGCCGAAGCCGCCGTTCGAAGTCCCGTACACCACCCGGGGGTTGCCGACGGACCGGGTGGTGTGCCAGGAGACCACCACCTCGCGGGAGGCGTCCGAGCCGAACTGGAGGTGGAGGCCGGCCACCCGCGGCGCGCCGGAGCGGTCCGGCCGCTGCCAGAGCACCGGGGAGGCGGCGGCGGGGGCGGCCGAGACGCCGGAGAGGGACACGGCACCGCCGAGGCCGACGCCGGTCGCCCCGGCCAGGAGCCCGCGCCTGCTGACGGGGAGACGTCCACTGGAATCGTTCATGGCGGCCAGCCCACCGGACGAAGGTGAACCGCGCCGGGTCCGCCGCGTGAACTTTCCCGTCCGTCACCCGTGCGTCACACTGCTGGGCGTGACGAGGACGAACGGCGACGGCCCGCGGGTGATCCGCACCCTGATCGCGGACGACCAGGAGGCCGTACGGCGCGGTGTGCGGCGGATCCTGACGGCCCAGCCGGACATCGAGGTGGTGGGCGAGGCGGCGGACGGGCTCGCCGCACTGGAGCTGGCGGCCGAACTGCGGCCGGACGTCGCGCTGGTGGACATCCGGATGCCGCGGATGGACGGACTGGAGCTGACCCGGCGGCTGGCCGGGCCGGGGGTGGCGGAGCCGGTGCGGGTCGTGGTGCTGACCACCTTCGACCTGGACGAGTACGTGTACCCGGCCCTGCGGCACGGGGCGTCCGGCTTCCTGCTGAAGCGTTCCGGCCCGTCCCTGCTGGCCGAGGCGGTGCGGGCGGCGGCGGACGGGGAGAGCCTGATCAGCCCGTCGGTCACCGTCCGGCTGCTGCGGCACGTGACGGCGCCGCGCCGCCCGGAGCGGCGGCGGCCGGCGCCGGTGGTGCCGCTGACCGAGCGGGAGGTGGAGATCGCCGGGCACGTCGCGGCGGGCCGCACCAACGCGGACATCGCCGCGGAGCTGTTCATCTCGCCGGGGACGGTGAAGACCCACGTCGCCAGCGTCCAGCGCAAGCTCGGGGTGGCGAACCGGGTCGGGATCGCGGTGCACGCCTGGGAGATGGGCTGGGCGGCGCAGGAGCGGTAGCGGCGGTGCCGCGGAGACGGGTGCGCGCCCACGGGGCCGAGGGGATGCTCCGTGGACGCGCGGAACCTACGAGGTGGGGGTGGCCTCCGGACGTGAGTCCTCCGGCCGGTAGTTCGATCGTCGACCGAGGTAGTCATCCAGCGTCGGACCCTGATCCGTCTCGATCCGTCGCCACTGCCTCCTGCGGTCGAACTCCTTCAGCTACCTCGCAGGTCCATCTCCCATCATGCGCCTCCTGCGGGCTGTGCACCAGGGGTGAACGGTATGAATCCAACCAATTTTCGCAACTCGGGCAATCCGGGGTGGATCGGCTTGCGGGGCTGCCGGGCGACGGGGCTGCCGGGCACTGGGACTGCCGGACGACGAGACCTCCGTCAGGAGCGCGGCCAGCCGTCCACGAAGGTCAGCGTCCGCTGGTACGGCCCGTCGGGCCCGGTGCTGCGGTACTCCTCCGTGCTGCCGCCGGTCCGGACGGTGCGGTCCCCGTCGTGCCGCCGGGCGGTGGGGCGCAGGGTGTGGTCGACGGTGGAGCGCTCGGTGACGTGGCCGCCGGTCGCCGCGGTGGCCTCGCGGTGGTAGCCGAGCTCCATGGCGGTGGTCTGGTCGGTGTTCCCGGCCGCGTCGCGGCTCACCCGGTAGCTGACGTCCAGCGGTTCGCCCTCGTGCACGGTGGTGGTGCGGTGCGGGCCGCCGCCCCAGGTCGCGGTGGTGCGGGTGAGGTCGGTGCCGTTGTGCAGCGTCACGTCGTTGCCGCCGTCGCGCAGCCGCTGGGCGGAGCGGAAGGCGAGCTCGTCGCGTACCTCGGTGGTGATCCGGCCGTGCGAGGTCTGCACCCAGCCCCGGGCGAGGTCGTCGCGGGCGGCGGTGACCGTCCAGTCGCCGCTGCCGCCGCCGTGGTCGGCGAGGTCGGTGGCGACGGTGGCCTCCGGGGCGACCCGGTGGTCGGTGAGCTGTCCGGTGGTGCGGGCGGCGCCGTGGTCGGTCTCGGCGAAGAGGTTGACCTGGCCGGTCCAGACGTCGTTGCTCTGCGCCTCGGCGGTGTTCACGGTGACGCCCACGCTGTGCGGCCGGCCGTCCAGCAGCAGTCCGACGTACGGGGTGAGGTCGAGCCGGTAGGCGGGCAGGTCGAAGGCGAAGACGCCGGGCACGGGCCGCCAGAGCAGCGGGTCCCAGCCGCCGGTGTAGATCACCGGGTACGGCCAGACCGCGCCGGCCACCCGGCTGTCCACGGTGAGCCGCAGTTCGCGGAACGGGCCCTTGCCGCAGATGCCGCTGCCGGGGTTGGCGGCGGCGAAGGCGTCCGGTGCGGAGGCGTAGGCGAACTCCTCGCAGGCGCCGCCGCCCCGGGCGTAGACCTCGGCGGTGAGGCGTTCGAGGTTCTGCGGGAAGACGAGGTCGCGCCCGGCGGCGGGGGCGGCCTGGGTGAGCCCGAACGGGCCGGTGGTGAGCAGCCGGTCGGCGGAGCGGGCGGCCGGCCAGTGCGCGTCCGCGGTGTAGAAGGTCAGCTTCGCGCTGATCGTGAAGACGCCGGTGTAGGTGGCGTCGGTGACGTTGGCGAGGTCGAAGGAGAACTCCTGCGGGCCGCCCGCGAAGAGCGGGGCGTAGCGGGTGACGTCGCGCTCGACGTTCCAGGCGATGCCGTCCTTGGACGGCTCCGGGGTGGAGGAGAGCAGCACCTGGACGCCGCCGACGCGGACGCTGAAGATCCGGTCGAACTGCCGCCCGGCGACCTGCCCGTGGAGGTCCATGACCACCGCGGACCAGGGGCCGGCGCAGTCGGCGGGCGGGGTGAGGGTGGCGTTGTACGGGGTGTCCGGCGGGTTGCCGTACCCGTTGCGGAACTCGCGCTCGTGCATCACCTCGACGGTGCAGGAGCGGGTGTCGGGGCGGGTGAGCGGCTTGGTGGCGGTGACCGGGTCGTGGTAGTCGGTGCCGAAGTCGGCGTGGGCCGGGGCGGCGGCGGTGAGGGTGCCGGCCAGGGTGAGGACGGCGGCGCCGATCAGACCGGCGGTGCGGCGGAGCAACGGGCGCAGGGCCAAGGCGGGTTCCCGGGGTCGGGCGGCCCGCGGGCGGGTGCCGCGGGCCGGTCGGATGATCCGGGAATCCTTTCGGGGGTGGCATGCCAGCGTCAAGGATTCGCGCCGACCGGATCCGGGCCGGCGGGTGGGTCGGGTCGCGCCGGTCAGGGAGTGGGTCGGGCCGGGCCGGTCACGGAGTGCGTCGGGTCAGCGGTCCTCCAACTCCGCGGCCTCCTGCCGGATCAGGTCCCGCAGCGAGGCCAGCCGGGGCCGCCGGTCGTCCGTCCGCCACTGCATCTCCAGCGGCAGCGCGGCCCGCCCCTCCAGCCGTACGGTGGCCACGTCCTCGGTGAGGTGGCCGGTCATCGAGCCGGGCACCAGCGAGAAGGCGCGGTTGCGGGCGAGCAGGTAGAGCCGGGAGCCGACGATCCGGGGCGGGCTGACCAGCACCGGCGGGTCCACGCCGTGCTCCGCGCAGAGGCCGAGCACGTGGTCGTAGTAGCGGGGGTGCTGCTCGCGCGGCCACAACAGCAGGGGCAGGTCGCGCAGTTCGGCCAGGCGCAGGCTGCTCCGGCGGGCCAGTGGGTGGTCCCGGCCGAGCGCGACCAGCACCGGTTCGTCGGCGATCCGCTCCAGCCGGTAGCCGTCCACCTCGTCCAGGAAGCGGCCGAGCCCGATGTCGGCCAGCTCGGCGGCCAGGGTGGCGGAGACCTGCCCGGTGTCCACGGCCAGTTCGGCGGTGTCGAGCGCGGGCAGCTCCTGCTCGGCCCGGCTGACCACGGCGGGCAGCAGGCGGTTCACCACGCTCGGCGAGGCGACGATCCGGGCGGTGCCCAGCCGGGACTCCTCGTGCAGCCGCACCCGGGTCAGCAGCGTCTCGGCCTGCCGGAGCAGCAGAGTGCTCTCGGCGGCCATCACCTCGCCGGCCTCGGTGAGCGCGACCGAGCGGCGGCTGCGGTCGAACAGCTCGACGCCGACGGTCCGCTCCAGCCGGGCGACCTCCTGACTGACCGTCGGCTGCGAGATGTGCAGCCGCTCGGCGGCCCGCCCGAAGTGCAGCGTCTCGGCGACGGTCAGGAAGACCTGGAGCTGGCGCAAGGTGAAACCCATGGGTGACAGGGTAGACGAACCAATAGGTGATGGCCTATCAGAAACCTCAGTACTCATTCTGGATTCCGATGTGAACCGTCCATACGCTGAGCAGCACGTTGCCCCACCGCAGCGGCAGCCTCACAGAGAGTTCGCATCATGACCGGACTTCTTCCCCCCGCCGCTCCCGCCGTCCAGGTCTCCGAGGAGGTCGCCCGGGCGCTCGCCGACGGCCGGCCGGTGGTCGCCCTGGAGTCGACCATCTTCACCCACGGCCTGCCGCGGCCGCGCAACCTGGCCGTCGCGCTGGAGGCGGAGCGGCAGCTGCGGGCGGCGGGCGTCGTGCCCGCCACGATCGGGGTGCACGCCGGGGTGCCCACGGTCGGGCTGAGCACCGGACAGATCACCGAACTGTCCGCCGCCGACGGCCTGGACAAGGTGAGCCTGCGCGACCTCCCGGTGGTCGCCGCGCTCAGCCGGCACGGCGGCACCACCGTCGCCGCCACCGCCTTCCTCGCCCACCGCGCCGGCATCCGGGTCTTCTCCACCGGCGGCCTCGGCGGCGTGCACTTCGGCGCCTCGGAGAGCTTCGACGAGTCGGCCGACCTGACCGCCCTGGCCGCCACCCCGGTCACCGTGGTCAGCGCGGGCGTGAAGTCCATCCTCGACATCCGGGCCACCCTGGAACGCTTCGAGACGTACAACATCCCGGTCATCGGCTACCGCACCCGCAGGTACCCCGGCTTCTACGTCACCGACTCCGGCCACGAGATCAACTTCAGCGTGGAGTCGCCCGAGCAGGCCGCCGGGGTGATCGAGGCCCGCGACCGGCTCGGCCTGCCGCAGGCCGTCCTGATCGCCAACCCGGTTGACCCGGCCAAGCAGCTGCCGCCGGAGGAACTGGACGGCATCCTGGCCCGCGCCTGGGCCGAGGCCGAGCGGCAGGGCGTCACCGGGAACGCCGCCACGCCGTTCCTGCTCGACTTCATCCAGCGGGACACCGGCGGGCGCAGCCTGGACGTCAACGTCGAGGTGTACCGGGGCAACGTCCGGCTCGGCGGGGAGATCGCGACGGCGCTCGCCGGTGGTGCCTCCGGTGCCTCCGGTGCTGCTGCGGCGGGTGCTGCGGCCTCGGCGGGCGCCGTCGAGACCGGGGCCTGAGCCGTGCTGGGGGTGCTCGGGGACCTCGTCGAGGACATCGTGGTCTGGGCCGACGGCCCGCTGCGGCACGGCACCGACTCCGGCGCCCGGGTCTTCCGGCGGCGCGGCGGCAGCGCGGCCAACGTCGCCTGCTTCGCCGCCGGGCAGTACCCGGCCCGCTTCCTCGGCTGCGTCGGCGAGGACGCGGTCGGGGACGGCGTCGTCGCCGAACTGACCGGCCACGGCGTCGACGTACGGGTCTCCCGGCGCGGCCGGACCGGCAGCGTCGTGGTGCTGATCGACCAGGGCGGCGAGCGGACCATGCTGCCCGACCGGGGCGCCGCCACGCTGCTGGAGCGGGTCCCGGACGCCTGGCTGGCCGGACTGACCCACCTGCACGTGCCGGCCTACTCCTTCGACGGCGAGCCGGTCGGCGGTACGGCGGTGGACGCGCTCGCCCGGGTCCGGCGGGCGGGCGGCACCACCTCGGTGGACGCCTCCTCGACCGGGATGCTGGAGCGCTTCGGCCGGGAGCGCTTCCTGGTCCTGCTGGCCGGGCTGGCGCCGACCTTCGTGTTCGCCGACCGCTCCGAGTCGGCGTTCCTCGGACTGCTGGTCGGCGGCCTGCCGGGGCCGGAGCGGGCCCGGCTGGCGGCCACCACGGTGGTCACCAAGGCGGGCGCCGAGGCGACCGCCGTCGACGTCCCGGGCGAGCCGCTGGTCATGGTGCCGGTGCCGCCGGTGGCGGAGGTGCGCGACCTCACCGGGGCCGGGGACGCCTTCGCGGCGGGGTTCCTGGCCGGCTTCCTGGACACCGGGGACCTCGGGCGCGCGGCCGGCCTCGGGCACCGCAGCGCGGCCCGGGTGCTGGCCTCGCCGGGGGCCTCCTTCGGCGGGGAGTGACGGTTCGGCGGGTGCCCTTCGGCGGCGGGCTTGCCCGGGGCTACCTGGGCACCGCGTCCTTGCGGAGGAAGTGCTTCAGCTTCTGCCAGGTCCAGGTGTTGACCACGTCCTCGGCGGTGAGCCAGCCGCGCTGCGCCGTGCCGATGCCGTAGCGCGGGTAGCCGAGCTGGCCGGTGGCGTGCGCGTCGCTGTCGATCGCGAACCGCACGCCGTGCCGCCTCGCCCGCAGGACGTCCTCGTCGCGCAGGTCGAGCCGCTGCGGGGAGCTGTTGATCTCGATCGCGGTGCCGGTGCGCGCGGCGGCCTCGAACACGGCGTCCAGGTCGACGTCGATCGGTCCGCGCCGGCCGATCCGGCGGGTGGTGAGGTGTCCGATGACGTGCACGTACGGGTTCTCGCAGGCGCGGATCAGCCGACGGGTCTGGGCGGCCCGGTCCAGGGCGAAGTGCGAGTGCACGGAGGCCACGCAGACGTCGAAGCCGGCCAGGAACTCCGGTGGCCAGTCCACCCCGCCGTCCGGGCCGATGTTCAGCTCGGTGCCGTGCAGCAGGCGCAACTTCTTGTGCCGGTCGGCGAGTTGTCGCAGCTGTTCGCGCTGGGCGAGCATCTTCTCGTCCGTCATCCGCTGCATCACCAGGTCCGGGGCGTGGTCGGTGACGGCGAAGTAGGAGTAGCCGCGGGCGGCGGCGGTGTCGACCATCTCCTCCAGGGTGGCGAGCCCGTCGGTCAGGTCGGTGTGGGTGTGCAGGTCGCCGCGCAGGTCGGACTCCTGGACCAGGTCCGGGAGTCCGCCCTCCAGCGCGGCCTCGATCTCGCCCCGGTCCTCGCGCAGCGGCGGCGGGATCCACGGCAGGCCGAGCGCCGCGTACACCTCCTCCTCGGTCTCCGAGACCACCTTGGCGCCGCCGTCCACCTCGAACAGCCCGTACTCGGAGAGCTTCAGCCCGGCCCGGACGGCCATCGTGCGCAGCCGGATGTTGTGCGCCTTCGAGCCGGTGAAGTAGACCAGCGCCGCTCCCCAGTCCTCCTCCGGGAGGACCCGCAGGTCCACCTGTACGCCCTGGGTGGTACGGACCGAGGTCTTGGTGCCGCCGCTGCCGATCACCTCGGCGACGTAGGGGAGTTCGGTGAGCGCGGCCATCAGCGGGGCGGAGTCCGCCGCGGTCGCGAGCACGTCGATGTCGCCCACCGTCTCGCGCATCCGGCGCAGCGAGCCCGCGTACGCGCAGCGGGTGCAGCCGGGGACGGCGGAGAGCGCGGCGACCAGCTGCTCGGCCAGCTCGGTGGCGGTGTCCAGCAGGGTGCGGCCGCCGGACTGCCGCATCAGCTCGATGCCGTGCAGGATCCGCTCGCCGCTGCGCTCGCCGAAGCCGGGCAGGTCGGCGAGCCGCTCGGCCCGGGCGGCCGCGGCGAGTTCGTCCACCGAGGCGATCCCGAGGTCGCGGTAGAGGGCCAGGGCGCGCTTGGGCCCGACCCCGGGGACGGCCGTCATCTCCCGTACGCCGGACGGGACCTCGGCGCGCAGCGCCTCCAGGGCGGGGATGGTCCCGGTGGCGAGGTACCCGGCGATCTTCTCGGCGGTGGACCTGCCGACGCCGGGGATCTGCTGCAGGCCCTTGACGTCCAGGCCGGCCAGGTCCTCGGGGTGGCCGCCGACCGCGCGGGCGGCCTTCTCGTAGGCGCGGGCCCGGAAGGCGTCCCCGCCGGTGATGTTGATCAGGACGGCGTACTCCTGGAGCAGCTCCCTGACCTGGTCGTTGAGCCGGGGCATGGGGCAAGTCTAGGGTCGGTGGGGCGGGGGCGCCGGGTGTACTTCCTCGTGTACTCCGTCAGTCGTACGCGACGGTCAGCAGCAGGACCATGGTCAGCCCGCCGCCGGGGGTGGGCTCCACCGCGAGCCGGCCGCCCGCGGCCACCACCAGGCGGTGCAGGGCGGGCCCGACCGGGCCGTCCGCCCGCACGCCCGCGATCAGCCGCTCGCGCGCCTCGGTCGGCTCGTAGGCGCCCCGGTCGGAGACCCGGACCTCCACCCGGGCGCGGGTCGCCGCCGTCCGTCCGGGCGCCCGCAGCGCGGACGCGCCGCCCGCCACGTCGGCCCGGACCAGCACCCGGCCGCCCAGCGGGCTGCGCCGGATCGCGTGGTCGACCAGCCCGGCGAGGACGGCCTCCAGCCGGCGGGCGTCCCCGGCCACCACCGGGAGCCCGGGGGCCACCCGGACCGTGACGGCCGCCGCCCGCCCGCCGCCGCGCACCACCCGGCGGACCACGTCGGCCACCTGGACGTGCCGGGCCATCGGTTCGCAGCCGGCCTGCCGGCCGGTCCACCGCAGCCGCTCCAGCTCGGTGCGGTCGAGCGCCCTGGGCGCGGCCATCGCGCCGGGCGAGTACGGGCCGGGGCCCTCCTCGGCCCCGGCCGGCGCCGCCGCGCCCACGCGCCCGGACCCGCCCCGGCGCCCGGTGCCGACCGCGCCGACGGTGCCGCCGAGCGCGCCGAGCGCCTTGGCTCCCGTCGCGACGTAGCCCCAGAGCCTCCCGCGTGCCATCGCCCTGCCCCTCGTGCTCCCCGGCGGCCGTCATCGAATCCGCGGCCGACCGGGGTGGGCCGGCTTCCGGGCCCTTCCTGCCAGCGTGCGCCTCGGCCGCCCGGGTGACAATCCCGCTCCGGGTCGCGGTCCGCTCCGGGGCCCCCGCCGAGCGGCCGGCCGGGCACCCGCCGACCGGCGGGGCCCGGAGGCGTGGCCTACTGCGGATCGAGTAACCGCAAGGACTTCTTCGCAAAAGATCTTTCGCAAAAAACCCTTTGCAAAGAACTCTTTGGGGTTCTAGTCTCCTGCCATGACCGAAGAACGCGGCTGGAAGCACAGCGACGACCCGCACATCGCCATCACCGCCAAGAACATGCGGGCGATGGCGCATCCCGTGCGGATGCAGTTGGTCGGGCTCCTGCGCAAGCACGGCCCGTCCACGGCGACGAGGCTCGCCGAGCAGCTGGGGCTCAACTCCGGAGCCACCAGCTACCACCTGCGCCAGCTCGCCGCCGCGGGCTTCGTCGAGGAGGACGAGGAGCGCGGCAACGCCCGCGAGCGGTGGTGGCGTTCGGCCCACCCGCTCACCGTCTGGACGGTGGACGACATGGCGGACGACGAGCTCGACACGGCCGCCGGCTTCCTGCGGTCCGTCCTGGCCGCGCACACCCAGACGGCCCAGCGCACGCTGGACGCCTTCGAGACCATGCCGCGCGAGTGGCGCCGGGTGACGGACCTCAGTGACCGGGTCCTGCAGCTCACGCCCGCCGAGGCCGAGCGGCTGTCCGGCGAGCTGTTCGAGGTGGTCCGGCGCTACCGGCAGATCGACCACGGCGGGCCCGCGCCGGAGGGCACCGAGCAGGTGGCCGTCGTCGTCCACCTCCTGCCGGACGCGACCGCCACCGCCACCGCAAGCGAGGGGGAGACCGCATGACCACCGGCACCGCCGCCACCGCTGCTACCGCCACCGACGCGCCGGGGCGCAGCTTCCGCCCGCTGGCCGGGGTGCTGACGGCCATGGCCGTCTCCGTGACGGGCACGCGCGTCTCGGCCATCGCCCTGCCCTGGTTCGTCCTGGCCACCACCGGCAGCGCCACCATGACGGGCCTTGTCGCGTTCGCCGAGATGGCGCCGTACGTGGCGGTCAAGGCGCTGACGGGCCCGTTAGTCGACCGGCTCGGGCCGCGCGTGGTGTCCTGGACGACGGACGCGGTCAGCGCCGTCGCGGCCGGGCTGGTCCCGCTGCTGCACGCGCAGGGGCTGCTTCCGTTCTGGGTGCTGCTGGTGATGGTCGCGGTGATCGGGGCGATGCGCGGCCCGGGGGACTTGGCCAAGTCCGTCATGGTCCCGGAGGCGGCCGACCACGCCCGGGTGCCGATGGAGCGCGCCACCGGGCTGTCGGGCGTCACCGAGCGGCTGGCCTCCACCATCGGGCCGGCGGTCGGCGGCGGGCTGGTCGCCCTGATGGGCCCGCTGGCCGGGCTGGCGATCAACGCGGTCACCTTCGCGCTCGGGTCGCTGATCATCGCGGTCGCGCTCCCGCGCGGCATGGGGCGCCCGGCGGTGCCCGCCACGGCCGTGGATCCGTCCGCCGATCCGGCCGTTGACGCGTCCGGGGAGGAGCAGCCCGCGGGTTACTGGCGGATGTTCCGCGAGGGCTTCACGTTCCTGCGCTCGGAGCCGCTGCTGCTCACCGTGATCGTGATGATCGGGATCACCAACCTGATCGATGCCGGGTTCATCACCGTCCTCGTCCCGGTCTGGGCGCGGGAGTCCGGCAACGGACCGGCCGCCATCGGCCTGCAGGCCGCCTCCATGGGTGCCACCGCGGTCGTCGGCAGCCTGATAGCGGCGGCCGTCGCCTCCCGACTGCCCCGACGGACGGTCTTCTTCACCGGCTTCCTGCTGTGCGGCGCACCGCGCTTCATGGTGCTCGCCCTCGGCGCGCCGATGTGGCTGGTGATCACGGTCTTCGCGATCGGCGGCTTCGGCTCCGGCTTCCTCAACCCGATCCTCGGCGCGGTGCTCTTCGAGCGGGTGCCCCGCCACCTGCTGGGCCGCGTCCACGCCCTCGGCGACTCCCTCGCCTGGGCCGGCATCCCGCTCGGCGGCCTGGTCGCCGGTGCGGCGGTCGCCACGGTCGGCCTCATACCCAGCCTGATCGCGGCCGGCGCCCTGTACTTCGCGACCACCACGCTGGCCGGGCTGCGCCCCGAGTGGCGGGAGATGGACCGCCTCCGTGGCGGCTCGGGCCGAGCGGACAGCGTGGCCGGCGCGAGCGGTGTGGTCGGCGCGGGCGACGTGGGCGACGCGGCCGACGCGGCCGTCGAGCCGGAACCGGCGCGCAGCGCGTAAGCCGCCCCCCGGGCGTGGCTAGCGGGCCCGATCGGTGACCGGGCCGGGCTCATCCGCCGGGCGGTGCCCCGCCCAGTGGAGCAGCAACAGGCTGGCCAGGGCGGCGAGGGCGCACCAGGTGGAGACGAAGGCGAGGTGCCAGAGCAGGGCGCAGACGACGGCGCCCGCACCGGTGACGAGACCGAGACGGCGGAGCAGGCGGTCGCCGCTCACCAGGAGGGAGCCGACGGTGGCGAGGAGGTAACCGGCCAGCAGGAGGGCCGGGTACGGGATGCCGACCGCGTAGCCGAGGGTGTGGCCGTGCACGGCGGCCGTCACCGGATGGGAGCCGACGGCCACGGCCAGCGGGACGGCGACCGCCGCACCGAGCAGGGTGAGCGTGGCGAGCACCCGTCGGCGCGGTCCGACGGCGGCGCACCACACGGCGGCCGGGACCAGGACGGGCAGCAGCGGCAGGGCGACCACCGCCCAGGCGGTGCGGGCCGCTCCGGCGAGGCCGTCCGGCAGTCCGCCGTCCGTACCGAGCCAGACCAGCGCCTCGATCAGCTGGTGCACACCCAGCACCAGGGGGAGCGCGGCGAGCGGCAAACGCTCGGGACGGCCGGCCCGACGGGCACGGACCACACACGCCACGCCCGTGACCGCGACCAGCCCACCGGCCACGGCGTCCGCCTGCGCGTTCCAGCACATCGTGGCCTAGCCGGTGCTCCCGGGGCGGTCGTCCCCCTCGGGCCCCTGCTCCGCTCCGTCCCCGGCCTTGTCCTCCGGTTCGTCCCCGGGTTCTTCCCCGGCTTCTTCCCCGGGTTCGTCCTCCGGTGGCGCCCCGATGCTCTCCAGGGTGTCGCGTGCGGTCCCGGGCATCGCCGGATGGCGGCCGATCACGATCACCCCGATCACGATCGCCAACAGCCCGACCGACTGCCACGCCAACGCCCCCGGGGTCACCCGCAACCGGTCACCGAGGAAACCCACCGCGCAGGCGATCCCGGCCAGCGGCTGGGCGGCGGTCAGCGCCGGCAGGGACATCCGCAGCGGCGCGGCCTCGAAGGCGCTCTGCACCAGCAGCAGCCCGACCACCCCCGCCACCACCACCGCGTACGGCTGCCAGCTGCGCAGCACCGCGGCCAGGCCCTCGTGGTCGAGGCGCTGGGTGGTGGTCCGGGTCAGCGCGTCCTGGAGGCCGTAGAGCAGCCCGGCGGCGAGCGCCAGCAGGGTTGCCTCCTCGAACAGCGGCAGCCGACGGGCCAGCGAGACCAGCAGCACCACCAGCCCGACCACGGTGCCCACCACCAGCCAGTGCCGCAGCTCCCCGGCGGGCGGCCCCCCGCCGGTCGGCCGCCCGGCCACGATGAAGGCCGTCACCCCGAGGGCCAGCAGCGCCACCCCGGCCCAGCCGGAACGGCCCAGGGTCTGACGGGTCAGCACCCGGGCCAGGGCCATCGCGAAGATCAGATTGGTGGCCAGCAGCGGCTCGACCAGCGACACCTCGCCCTGGTTGAGCGCGAACGCCGAGAGGATCAGCCCGCTGACCATGAACCCGGTGCCGAGCAGCCACTGCGGCATCCGCATCAGGTCCAGCAGCAGCCGCCAGCGCAGCAGATCGGAGCGCGGGGCTTGCTGAGCCGCGTGCTGCTGGAGGACGAAGCCGAGCCCCAGACAGCAGGCCGCGCTGAGAGCGAGGAGGAAGACCGCCACGGAGGGACCACCAGGTTGTCGCTGCCCGCGCCGCGCCGACGAGTCCGAGAGGTGGGTCGGGCGTCGCGGCCGCTCCCGTCAGCCTACCGCCGGGCCGGTGCCCGGGCCGATCGCACGACACGCCCGCGGCGGGGCGGGCCACCAGGCCCTCCGGCAGCGCTTGCCGCCATCGGCAGGGCAGGCGCACGCTGGTGTGAGCGGCCGCCACGGGTCACCGTCCGTGCCGGTCCGGACAGGCGCGACGGGGGCCGCCGCCAGGAGGTGTGGCATGCACAACCAGTGGGACGTGGAGCTGAGGTTCGAGGAAGACGGCGTGCACACGGCGTGTGACGCCAGGCTGACCGGCGCCAGGGCGCCCGGCCTGAGCGCGCACGGCGAGTCCGTGAAGAGCGCGGACGACCGTCCGCTCGCCAGGATCGGCGAGGAGGTCGCGGCCTCCCGCGCCCTGGAGGAACTGTCCCGCAAGCTGCGGGCCCAGGCGACCGGGGAGATCGACGACGAAGGGCACCGCCCGGGCTACCTGATCTACTGAGCCCACCGGCCGCCCCGCCCCTCCCGGTCCGCAGCGGCTCCGGGCAGCCCGGCGGCCGCGCGCTCGACGTGGACGGCGCCCACGGAGGCGCGTTCCAGCGAAGGTACGCCATGGCCTCGGAGGGAGGAGGGCCATCATCGGACCGGCCTGTCCGGTCGTCGGCCCTACCGGCGCCACCACGGGGCGCGGAGGACGTCGTCCGGGTCGGTGGCGCAGTTGGTGCCGCTGACCACCTCGTGGGCGGGAACGTCCCAGCCGACGACGCCCGGAGCCTGACGGTCCAGCTCGACCAGCCGGGCGCGCTGCGGGCCGGCGCCGGTGTCGACGTCGCACATCAACACGCTCGTCCAGGACCGGCCGTCGAGGGCGGCGACGACCGAGAGCGCCGGAAGCACCACCAGGGAGAGCAGCAGCGCCGCGACCCGGACCGCCTCGACGGCCCGGGGCCCGAAGGCTACGGCGGTCCGGCCGGTGCGCCGGCCGGTGTCGGCCGAGCGCGCGCCCGTCCGGTACTCGGCCACCACGCCGAGTCGTAACAGGTAGCCCAGGACGCCCGCCGCCACACCCCACCACAGCCCGTTGAACGCCCCGACCACCACCCCGAGCGCCCCCGGCAGGATCGCCGCCCGCGCCGCCGTCTCCGCCAGGGCCCGCCCCTGGCGCCGGGCGGCCCCGCCGTGAGCGGCCCGGTAGGCGTAGCCGATGTAGGAGAGCACCGCGGCCAGCACGACCGCCAGCACCGGCTCGGCGAAGAACATCCCGATGACGACGTCCACCCAGTTCGCCGGCCCCATCGCCAGCAGCGCGTCCCGGGCCGCGTCCCCACCCCCGAGCGTCCACGCCAGCTTCAGCACCGGAATGGCGAACACCACCGCCGGCGCCATCACATGAGCCGCACTCACCTGCGCCGCGCCGCCGCCCCGCGTCCCTTCGGTCATCCGGCAACGCTACGCACGCCCCCCGCACCCCCACACCTCCGACACCCACCCCTGCACCTCGTGGCCTAACCCTCCACCGGCGGCGCCGGCCAGCTGTATCCGGTCCCTGCTCCCGGCCCCCTTCCGGAACGGGGTCCCACATCCTGCCGCCTGGCCGACTTCCTGCGCCGTTACTCAGGTTGATCCTTGACCAACGGGGTGGGGGCGTGCTCACCGGGGCGCTGATCGCTGTGGCCCGGTTCGGTCGCGTTCGATCAGCGTGGCGGGGAGCTTGACGGTTCTGCCCACGTCGCAGGGGGTGGCCTTCGTCCGGTTCGGGATGCCGGGTGGCCGGCCGGGGCCGGGCGTGCTGGGTTTGGGCGCACGGGCCGGACTGGGCAGGTGGGGGTCGGATGTTCCGGAACCCCCGGCGGACGCGGGTCGGCGTCAGCGCGACGCCGGGGCGGCTGGTCTTCTCCCAAGGGCGGCGCTGGTCGGCGGCGAGTGGGGCGGCGAGGCGGAGCTGGGTGTGGGCGACGATCACGAGCCAGGTCCAGCGGTCCGCGGCCTCCGGGGAGCGGAGCCTGGGGCGGGCCCAGCCGAGGGTCTGCTTGAACAGGCGGCAGGTGTGCTCCGGGTCGAATCTGCGCAGGTAGCCCGACCAGATGAAGTCGACGTCATCGGCGGTGGCGCCCGTCTTGGAGGACCGCAGCCAGACCGGTGGCGCGTCGCGGTCGCCGGGCAAGTGGTCGACCTTCAGCCGGATCAGAGTGCCCTCGACCAGCGGGAGTTCGCCGTCGTCGCCGATCCAGGCGGAGCGGTGGGTGAGGTAGGGGTGGACCGGTCCCACGCCGTCGTCTCGGCCTTGCCGTAGCGCGGGGTGTCGTTCCTGGTGGTCAGCGTGGGTTCGGGCCAGGCGGCGGGGTCGGCGAGTGGGAAGCGGGGCCCGCGCTTCGGGGGCCCCGCCCTTCGGGTCGTAGACGTAGGCGGGCTTCGCCAGTCGCAGGACGCGGTCCGAGCGCAGGCGGCCGACGACCTCGACGGGCAGGTCCCGCAGCACGTACGCGAGGCGCATCGGGTCGTAGCCCGCGTCCATCACGATCATGATGTCCGGGTCGCCGTCGCGCCACTGACCCGCGGCGACCAGGCGCCGGACCACCTGCCGCAGCTGGGCGGCGGTCACCAGCGCAGCATCGTCGGTCGGGCCGAGGCGGACCACGTCCAGGACCTGCGTCCACGAGGTCCGGTCCGGGGTGAGCGCGGTGACGAACGAGTAGGGCCAGCCCGGCACCACGTGGTTGGACGCCTGGCCAGCGCGGCCGTGGACCAGGCAGATCAGCCGCTCGGGCGAGCAGGCGGCGTCGGAGCGCAGCCACGGCGAGACGTCCACGGTGAGCACGATCCGGCCCGCGAAGCGGGGCAGTGGCAGCTCGGCCAGCAGGTCCCGCGGCAGCTCGGTGTCCAGACGGCCGTGGTCGAGCGCGCCGTACAGGGAGCCGTAGCTGCGGCGGTGCTCGGCGGTCAGTGACAGCTCCACCGGCGTACGGGTGGGCGCATCCGAGCACAGCAGCGCGTCGGTCGGCTCAAAGAACGCGTCCGCCCGCGCGGACAGGCTGGCGTAGTAGTCCTCCCGGAAGAGTGACAGTTCCACGAACATGTCTCGCCGGGTGGCAAGTCGGAGCACACTCGTCGGCACGGCCCTGTCGTCGATTCCTCGATCTCCTCGCAGAGTCAGGATCACGACCGGGCCGTCCCCATGTCCGCCGATCACCCGAACGAGTGAGCCATTGACGAGCACAATCAGGGCCCGATGCCAAGGAACAAGCTAAGTCAAACCGGGGAGGCCGGCTTGTCGGTGCTCGGACCTAGTATGCGGAGCATGACGCGATATATCGACGAGGATCTGCACAGTGCGGAGTTCCGCGAGTGCGATCTGACCGGGGCGCGCCTGATCGGCGTCGTCATGCAGGATGCCGTGATCGACGGGCACGTCACCAACCTCGTAGTGAACGGTGTCGAGGTCACCGAGTACGTCGAGGCAGAGCTCGACCGGCGTCATCCGGTGCGGGTGCTGATCCGCTCCGAGGACCCTGACGATCTGCGCGAGGCATCGCGTCAGCTCCATGCCGGCTGGGCCGCCACGATCGAGCGAATCCGCCGTACGCCCGGCATCGAGCGCCGCAGCGTGAACGACGAGTGGTCGGCGGTGCAGACGATGCGCCACCTGGTCTTCGTCCACGACTCGTGGTTCCGCCGCTGCTGCCTGGGCTCGACGGAGCTGTTCACGCCGATGGGCATTGGGCCGACCGTCGAGCCCTACCGTGGAGCGCACGGGCTTGACCTCTCGCTCGATCCGGCCCTCGACGAGATCGTGAGCGTGCGTGACGCGCAGGCCGCCGAGCTTGAGGCCTGGCTCGATGAGGTCACCGCCGTGCAGCTCGCAGCGCGAGCGCCGGTGCCCGACGACGATGTCTGGCCGCCGTACGCCCGGGGCCGCTTGGTGCGGCAGTGCCTCGGCACGGTGCTCAAGGAGACCTTCGAGCACCACACCTTCTGCGTTCGCGACCTCGACCTGATCGAGGCACAGGACGCCGAGTAGGGCCGACTACAGACAACGTGCACCCAAGCCGACCCGCCCGGGCCCAGGCCGGCCGCCCGGCGTCCCGAACCGGACCAAGCCCCCCGCTGCGACGTGGGCAAGACCGTCAAACGCCCCGCCACGCTGATCGAACGCGACCGAACCGGACCGGTCCGCTCACACCCGCCCCGCTAGCGAAACCGAGCCGCACCATAAGGAACAAGCTCAGGTTGAACCCGCCTCGCCGCAGAGGCTGAGAGCCGTCGATCCGCGGGTACGCCCTCGTCGTGCGATACGTGCGCGGCGTCGGTCCACCATCCAGGAGTAAGAACTCCTAACGAAATGATCTTCGATGGTCGGTTCCAGTCGCTGGGGTGCCATCGGGCAGCATGGGGGCGATGAACTCGGATGAGCCGGTGCCTCGGGAGTTGAAGGTCCTCGATACGACCTCGCTGGTCAGGCTGGAGGAGCGGGCATGCGAACTCGGCCTCAACCAGCGGTTGAACCCGGCATGGGTGCAGGCGAATGCGGCGCCCGATGGAACCCAGGCTCAGGAAGGCCTCGTGGATGTCATCGCGGATCTCCCAGCGGATGCGCAGGCGTCGGAACCAGTGCAGGTGGGCGAAGGCGCCTTCCACGACCCAGTGTTGAGCGCCGAGTCCGGAGCCGTGCTCGGTGCCTCGGCGGGTGATGAGCGGCTTCACGCCGAGGTTCCAGACCAGGCGGCGGTACTTGTCGTGGTCGTAGCCAGGGTCGCCGAGCACGGCGTCGGGCCGACGCCGGAGCCGGCCGCGCTTGCCGCGAACGGACGGCAGTGCCTGAAGCAGTGGAATGAGCCGGGTGACGTCATTGCGGTTCCCGCCGGTCAGGGGGCGGCGAGCGGGATACCGTTGGCGTCGGTGATCAGGTGGTGCTTACTGCCCGGCCGCAGTCGCTTGCTTCCCGGGCTGAGTGAGTGGCAATTTGCTTAAGTGGAGCGGGAGATGGAGCGAGGTCCGCTCCCGTCGACGGGTCTCGATCGTCACCCTGATCTGCTGCAAACCCGGCGAACAGTCCCGGTGGGACGACGGCCGGGGCAAGCGCAAGGCCTGCAAGAGCTCCGCCCGGACTGATCGCCTCCCTGTCCCGACCGGCCGCCTGTGAAGCGCCTGCTGCCTGGCGAGCGGGTGCGCGAGGGCTTGTCGCGAAAGTGGATCTCGGCGGTGAAACGATCACGCTCCGCGGGACCTGGAGATCTGACGAACAGTCAGTTGACGTGGTTTGAACCGTTGCTGCCGCAGGGCATCGAGCCGGGCCGACCGCAGGCGTGGACGCGGCGGAAACTGATAGGCGGCATGCGGTGGCGGATCCGGGCCGCGCCTCCTGGTGCGAGTGAGTGGGGGGACGTGAGAAGTCGGATGGGCCGACTTCTCATGCTGCGGGGGTACGTGGTCAGGGGTGGTGGGTGGGGGTGAGGAAGGTGGTGAGGCGGGGGTTGAGGTCGTGGGGGGCGGCCATGGGGAGGTTGTGGTGGGAGGTGGCCGGGATGATGGCGACTTCGGCTTGGGGGAGGGTGTGGCGGGCGGTTCGGGCGACGGCGTGGGGGTCGTGGGTGCGGCTGTGGGCGGCGAGGAGGGTGAGGACGGGGGTGGTGAGGGTGCGGAGGCGTTCGGGGGTGGGGCGGGGGCCGGTGACGACGGGGGAGGCGGGGAAGTCGGCGTAGCCGAGGGCGTAGAGCTCGCGCCAGGCGGGGTCGGGGCCGGGGGTGGTGCCGGTTTCCCAGTCGAGGTAGGCGCGGGCGCGGGCCGGGGTGCGGTGGGGGAGGAAGAGGGGGAGGGCGCGCAGCAGGTAGCCGGGGCGGAAGCCGGCGAAGCACTGGGTGGGGTCGAGCAGGGCGAGCCGGCCGACCCGGGTGGGGGCGTGCAGGGCGTACTCCAGGGCGATCCAGCCGCCGTACGAGTGGCCGCAGAGGTCGGCCTGTTGGACGCCGAGTCCGTCGAGGACGGCGTCCAGCCAGCCGAGCAGGCCGGGGACGCCGTCGAGGGCGGCGCCGTCGTGGACGCTGCGGCCCGGGTCGCCGATGAGGTCGACGGCGAGGACGCGGTGTCCTGCTTCGGCCAGGGCGCCGGCGTTGGCGAACCACAGGGTGGAGGTGGCGCCGCCGCCGTGGAGCAGGACGAGCGGGCGGCCGTCGGCGGGGCCGCAGGCGTTGATCCGGGTGGTGCCGTGGGCGGTGCGGACGGTGAGCGCTTCGACCGGGACGGGCCAGCGGGCGAGCAGGGCGTCGTAGGCGGCGAGGAAGGGGGTGAGGGAGGGGGCGGTGCGGGCGGACATGAGGGCCTCCGCGGGTGTGGTGTGATGGCGGCCGAGTCGGCTGGACCACTCGCCGGGCAAGTGTCGCGGTGAACGAGTATTACGCTGAACAGGTATCGCGATGAACAAGTATCTCGCTGAGCGAGAGAATAGTCGCACATGCCCTCCCCGAGGAAGGACGACAGGGTGTCCGAGGTTGCCGACCCGATGCGGCTGGTGCACCTGCTGCGTGGCCTGACGGTCGAACTCGACCTGTTCGGAGCCGAGTTCGCGGCCCGCAACGGTCTGCACCCGACCGATCTGCGGGCGCTGATCCACCTGCTGGACGCGGCCAGGGCCGGGGAGGTGGTCACCCCGGGCCGGCTCGGCGAGGCGCTGGGGCTGAACTCGGCGGGCACCACCGGTCTGGTGGACCGGCTGGAGCGGCTCGGGCTGATCCGGCGCGAGCGGGACCCGCGGGACCGGCGCCGGGTGCGGCTGCTGGTGGAGGAGCGGGCGATGGAGCTGGGGGAGGGCTTCTTCGGCGGGCTGATCGGCGATCTGGTCTCGGCGATGCGGCAGTTCGAGCCCGGGGAGCTGGACACGGCCCGGCGCTTCCTGGCGGCGATGACCGGGGTGGTGGCGGCCGCCCGGGAGGACTGAGCGTCCAGGGAGGGCCGGGGCTACGCGGGGCCGAGGGTCCAGCTGATCAGCGACAGCGTCGCCATCGACACCAGCGTCGACCAGAGCACCGCGTCCCGCGCGAGGGCGATGCCCTGCCGGTACTCGCGGGCGTAGGTGTACACGTTCTGGGCGGTGGGCAGCGCGGAGAACAGCACCACGGTGAGCAGTTGGTGCGCGGGCAGGTGGAGCAGCGGGCCGGCCACGGCGAGGGCCACCAGCGGCTGGACCAGGGTCTTGAGCGCGACGGTCAGCCCGACCTCGGTGCGGCGCGGACGGCCCTCCGCCGGCGGGCGGTTGTGCAGCGATATGCCGAGGGTGATCAGCGCGGTCGGGACGCCGGCGCCGCCGAGCAGTTCGCAGGAACGATTCAGCTCGGCGGGCAGGTGCAGTCCGGTCGCCGAGGCGAGGGCGCCCAGGGCGGTGGCCAGCAGGATCGGGTTGCGGACGGGCAGGGTGAGCAGCGCCCGCCGCCCGGCCGCGCCGCCGTCCAGGACGGCCAGGACGGCGGGGGTGACCACCAGGATCTGGAACAGCACCACGGGCGCCACGAAGGAGGCGTCGCCGAGGACCTGCATGGTCACGGGGATGCCGAGGTTGGCCGAGTTGACGTAGCCGGAGGCCATCGCGCCGACGGCCAGTTCGCCGGGTTTGCGGTGGAACAGCAGCCGCCCGACGAGCAGACCGAGGCCGATCGTGACCACCGTGCCCGCGGTGAAGGCGAGCATCGAGGCGTTGGCGAAGCGGTCCAGCGGGGTGCGGGCGATCATCAGGAACAGCGCGGCCGGCATCGCCACGTGGAAGACGAACCGGTTGAGCACCGTCTCGGCCTGCGGCCCGAGCAGCCCGGTGCGGCCGACGACGTAGCCGACGCCGGTGAGCGCCCAGATCGGCGCGAAGGCGGACAGCAGGGGGTGCAGGGCTGGCATGGTTCCTCGGATCGCTCGGGCGGATCTGCCGGTGCGACGGGGGTCTCCCGTCGGGGGCGCCGACTCCCGAGCGCGGTGACCCCCCGAAGCCCATGAACCCCCGGGGCAGTAAACCAGTGGCCGTCGGTGAGGTGATCAATGGGTCTGTCGGGGGCACGCCAGCCGGGTCGGGCCGTCGGCGAGATCGGCGGGCCAGGCACGAGGCCGACCGCCAAGGAACGCGGCCGACCGCCAGGAACGCGGTCGACCGCCCGGAGCGACGCCGACCGCCCGGGCCTACGATGAGCCGATGGAGGACCAGTACCTGAGCCTGTCCGAGGTGGAGGCGATCGCGCGCCGGGCCCACCGGGGGCAGGTGGACAAGAACGGCCACCCGTACGGCGAGCACATCGCGGCGGTCGCCCACGGGACGGCGGCGCGCGGCGGCAGCGCGGCGCAGGTCGCGGCGGGCTGGCTGCACGACACCGTCGAGGACGACCGGCTGAGCCGGGAGTGGCTGGCCGGGGCCGCGCTGCCGGAGGAGACCAAGGCGATCGTGGACGCGCTCACCCGGCGCCGGGACGAGCCGGTCGAGGAGTACACGGCTCGCATCCTGGCCACGCCGGGCGCGCTGCTGGTCAAGCGCGCGGACCTGGCGCACAACTCCGATCCGGCCCGCCTCGCCGTGCTGGACCCGGCGACCGCCGAGCGGCTGGCCGCCAAGTACGCGCGGATGCGCGAGCTGCTCGGACTCACCGGCGAGCTGTAGTCCGCGAGCTGTAGTCCCCGAGCCGGGGCCCAAGGAGCCGGGGCCCGAGGAGCCGGAGCCTGAGCACCTGCGGAGCCCGCCGCCCACGGGCGCCGGGGAACCACAAGAGGGCCCGGACCACGCGGATCGCGCGGGTCCGGGCCCTCTCGGGCACCCCAGTGGTCCCTGTCCGACCCCCGGGGTGAGGGGGAGTGGTCAGGTGACGGTCGGAGGCTGGTGGGCCGATGGGGTCGGCTTAGTACCAGTGGTTGGCCTGCCAGAAGTTCCAGGCGGCGTTCGGGCTGCCGTAGCGGGTGTTCATGTAGTCCAGCGCCCACTTGATCTGGGTGGCCGGGTTGGTCTTCCAGTCCGAGCCCGCCGAGGCCATCTTGGAGCCCGGCAGCGCCTGGGCCAGGCCGTACGCGCCGGAGCTCGCGTTGGTCGCGGACACGTTCCAGCTCGACTCGTGGGCGATGATCTGGCTGAAGGAAGCCAGCTGGTTGGCCGGGACGATCTGGGCGGCGATGGCCTGCGGGGAGGCGGTGGCGGCGTTCGCGGTGGCGGGCAGGACACCCGCGCCCAGGGCGGTCAGACCGGCGGCGCCGGCGAGGATCGCGGCGGAGGTACGCATACGGAGCTTGAAAGCGGGCATAAAGAGCAGGACCTCAATCGGGTTGGGCCGGGTCACTCCCCGCCGCGAACCTCGGCCGGACAGGGGCCGTAACGGTCGCGGGGTCGTGACCCGGCAGCAAGCCGTTCACCGGCGGGACAGGTGCCGGTGCGGCTGACGACTGAGCCATTGTTGGCAGACGGCATCGGCCCCCGCCAAGACCCCCTCGGTACGACCCACGGTCGTACGGAAGGGGCCGCCGTGGATTCGAAGGGGCGGTCGCGCGGAGCGTGCGGAGCGGGGGTGAGCTGCGCGAACGCGGGGGGTGCCGGGGTGGCGCGGGCGTTCCGGGGGTGTCTACTACCGCCCGTCGTGGGTGTTGATCACGTGTGAGCGCACTCACCGTGCGGGGCTGGGCGGGCGTCACTCGCCGGCCCGGTCGAAGCACGGTGGGTACAGACGATCAACCCCGCGCTGAGACCGGCGCCACACCCGAGTGGCGGGAGCGGCGCCACACCCGAGCGGCGGGATCGGCGCGACACCGCCACGCCGAGCGGCAGGAGGTGGGAGGCGGGTCCTAACGGAGGTCGCCCAGCCGTCGGTGCCGGACGGCCCGGGCCGCGAGCCGGTCCGCTTCGGTGGTCGCCGACAGGGCGCCGAGCGCCGCGCCGACCGCCTGCCCGAGCCGGGCGCAGAAGGCCGTCGGCTCCTCGGCGGCGTCCGGTAGCTCCGGGACCACCTCGTCGACCAGCCCGACCTCGGCCAGCCGGTGCGCCCCGATCCCCTGGGCGCGGGCCAGCTCGGCGGCGTGCGCGCCGTCCCGGTGGACGATCGCCGAGGCGCCCTCCGGCGGCAGTGGCGCCAGCCAGGCGTGCTCGGCGGCGATCACCCGGTCCGCCGGGAGCAGCGCGAGCGCCCCGCCGCCCGAGCCCTGGCCGAGCAGCACGGCCAGGACGGGGGTGCGCAGCGCGAGCAGGGTGGTCAGGCAGTGGGCGATCTCCACCGCGATGCCGTCCAGCTCGGCCCGGGCGGACAGCTCGGCGCCGGCCGTGTCCACCACGGTGACGAGCGGCAGTCCGAGCTGCTCGGCCAGGCGCGCGGTGCGCCGTACGGCCCGCAGGTCGGCGGCGGTGAAGGGGCGTTCGTGCCCGGGGGTCTGCCGCTGCTGGCCGACGACCAGGACGGGCCGGCCGCCGAGCAGGGCCAGCGCCCGGACCAGTGCGCCGCCGCGCCCGCCGGGGGCGTCCAGCAGCACCAGCTCCTCGGCGGTGTGCCGCAGCAGCTCGCGGGTGCCCGGGCGGTCGGGGCGCCGGGTGCGGAGGACGGAGTCCCAGGCGTCGGGGTGCCCATGAGTGCGGACGGGCACGGGGGTCGGAGAGGCGGTGGGGTCTGTAGTAGGGGACGGCGGTGCGGCGGCGAGGACGGCGAGGGTGCGGCGGAGCAGCTCGCGCAGCTCCTGCGGCGGTACGACGGCGTCCACCAGTCCCTGGCCGGCGAGGGTCTCGGCCCGCTGGACGTCCGGCGGCAGTTCCACGCCGCGCAGCTCCTCGTACACGCGCGGGCCGAGGAAGCCGAGCCGGGCGCCGGGCTCGGCGAGGACCAGCTGTCCGAGCGTGCCCCAGGAGGCGAAGACCCCGCCCATGGTGGGGTTGCGCAGGTAGGTGAGGTAGGGGAGGCCGGTGGCGCGGTGCGCCTGGACGGCGGCGGTGATCCGCAGCATGCAGAGGAAGGCCGCCGAGCCCTCCTGCATCCGCGTCCCGCCGGAGACCGGCAGGGCGAGCAGCGGCAGCCGCTCGGCGGTGGCGCGCTCGACGGCGCGGGTGATCCGCTCGGCGGTGGCGACGCCGATCGAGCCGCCGAGGAAGCCGAACTCGGAGGCGATGAGGGCGACCGGCCGGCCGTCGATCGAGCCGACGCCGGTGAGGACGGCCTCGTCCAGGCCGGTGTGCTCGCGGGCGCGGTCGAGGGAGGCGCGGTAGCCGGGGTCGGGCCGGTCGACGGCCGGTGGCTCGTCCCAGCCGCGGAAGCCGCCCGGATCCACCAGCAGGCCGATCAGCTGGTGGGCCGTCAGTGCCGTGCCCGAGCCCGTACCCATGCCCACCCCGTCAGAGTCGTTCCGGCGATCGTTCCGGTGATTGCTCCGGCGGTCGTTCCGGCGGTCGTCCCGGCCCCGCCGTGATCCGTCCGGCTAGGCGGCACTCTATGCGGCACGGTCCGGTCGGGACAGCTCCGACATGAGTTCGATGGCGGTCGACCCTTGCGCTGGACGGGCGGTTCGTGGGCGTTTCGCGGACGGCTCCGGGAGAGGGGCGCGGGGCTCGGCGTACGGCTCAAGTCCTCGTAGGTAAAGGGTAGTTACTCGCTGGTTAATAGTTTTTCTGAGGGCTTCCGGAGCTGACGGTGTCTCGTCAGACTGGTGGACATGACTCGCACTCTACGCGCGTGGAAGACCCGCGCCGCCGCCGTCACCGCCGTCGCCCTGATGACCCTCGCCCCGGTCGCCGTCGCCACCGAGGCGCACGCCGACGTGAGCGGCTCGGTCTGCCTCTCCGCCCTCCCGTCGCAGGCCACCGACACCCTCAACCTGATCGCCTCCGGCGGACCGTTCCCCTACTCCCAGGACGGGGTGGTCTTCCAGAACCGGGAGGGCGTCCTGCCCAGCGAGTCCTACGGCTACTACCACGAGTACACCGTCATCACCCCGGGCTCCCCGACCCGCGGCGCCCGCCGGATCGTGACCGGGCAGGCCAGCCAGGAGGACTACTACACCGGCGACCACTACGCCACGTTCTCGCTGATCGACCAGACCTGCTGACCGTCCGCTGATCACCCCGGGGCCGTCCCCGGACGCTCCGACACGACGGTGGCCTCGGCTGGCTTCCCCGCCGAGGTCACCGCCGTGCGGCCGTAACCGTAGCCGTAGTCGCTACGGCCGCCCCCGGGCTCAGAGCTCGGACGGCCCCCAGGCGCCCACCGCCAGCTCGTCCCCCACCCGCAGCGTGCCGGGCCGCAGCACCGCGAACTTGCTGCCGAACGCCACCCCGCCCGCCGCCGCCCGGCGGTACCGGGCCAGCGTGCGCAGCGGCTCCGGGCCCGCCTTGGTGCCGTGGGACTGGTCCACCATCGTCACCGCGCAGCGGATCGCGAGCTTGGCGTAGCCCAGTTCGGCCCCGCCCACCTCGATCCGGCGGGCCCGGTCCTCGGTGTGCGGTTCGGACCAGCCGTCCACCACCACGTTCGGGCGGAACCGGTCCATCGGCAGCGGCGGAGTGCCGGAGAGCTCGTTGAAGTACTCCAGCGAGGAGTGCGACACCAGGTGCACGGCGCAGCTGTCCGCGTAGCCCGAGGTGCCCGGGACCAGCCCGTCGGTCACCCGGTCGTGCTCCGGCGGCACCCGGACCAGCCGGCTGCGCGCGCCGAGCACCCCGGAGAGCCAGTCGGCGGCCTCCTCGCCCTGGTCGATGCCGAAGAACGGCGCGCCGAACAGCCGCACCTCGCGGCGCGGGCCCCCGGTGTCCACCGGGACCGACACCGGCTCCGTCCCCGGGGCGGCCAGGGTCAGCGAACGGCCGTCCTCCGCCACCGTCGGGCGGACGGTGGCCAGCACCGGGTCCCGGCGCTGGGAGCGGAACACGCCCTCCTCGTCCACCACCATGAACGCCCGGTCGTGGGCCAGCCCGGCCCGGGTGAGCTCCGCCTGCGCGGCCGCCACCCCCGCGCAGCCCTTCACCGGGTAGTACCGCAGTTCCGTCACCGTGGCCATCGTCCTGCTCCCCCTTCGCGCAGGCGTGCCGTGCTACGCCCGCGTACCGTCCATCTCGCGAACCCCACAGGGTAGTTGAGCGGGTCGGTGGGGGCGGAGGCGGGACGGGGTGGATCCGGCCGCCGCTTGCTAGGGTCGGGGGCATGGCACCACCGAGCAGCGCGAACCCCCCGGGGCGGCTCCGGCGTGACGCGCAGCGCAACCGCGACCTCCTGCTCGCCGCCGCCCGCGACATGTTCTCCCGGCACGGCCTGGACGTGCCGCTGGACCAGATCGCCAAGGAGGCGGGCGTCGGCAACGCCACCCTCTACCGGCACTTCCCGACCCGCGAGGCGCTGATCGGCGAGGTGTTCGCGGACGCCGGGGGCGGCCTGGCCGCCGCGGGCGAGGAGGCGCTCGCCGACGCGGACGCCTGGACCGGCCTCGAACGGTACTTCGGGCGGATCTTCGAACTGGTCGCCGCCGACCGGGGCATCAACGACCTGGTCACCCAGGCCATCCCGACCATCCCCGGGATGATCGAGATCAGCCGCGGGCACGCCACCACCGTCGGCGCCCTGATCGCCCGCGCCCAGGAACAGGGCACCATGCGCCGCGACGTCGTCACCATGGACCTGCTCTTCCTGCTCGGCCCGCTCTGCCGCGCCCTGCCGGCCGCCACCGAGCTGCGCCCCGACCTCTGGCGCCGCTACCTGGCCCTGCTGCTCGACGGCTTCCGCGCCCAGGCCACCCACCCGCTGCCGGTCCCGCCGATCGGGGAGGAGCACCTGGACCGGATGTTCGCGGACCTCTGGGAGGCGGAGCAGCCGGAGCCCTCCTGAGCCCGGGCCCTCCTGAGCCCGAGCCCGCCGCAAGCCTGAGCCAGCTTCCGCCCGTGCCGCATCAGGGACGCGTACGGAAGGGCGGGCTCCGCGTCAGAGCCGCGTCAACGGCCCGTGGCCGTACGGGCGCGGGCCGCTTTGCTGGGGTGGAATCGGCGCGGTCCGGTCCGGCCCGGTGCGAGGGCACCCGGGCGCGCGGGCGGACGGAGAGGCAGGGCGGGCCATGACGGACAGTGGTGCGGACGGGGGCCGGATCGTGGTCGGCATCAGTGGCTCGTTGGGCAGCCTCGCCGCGCTGCACCGCGCGGTGGCCGAGGCCCGTCGCTCGGACGTCGAGGTGCTCGCGGTGCTCTGCTGGACCCCGCCCGGTGACGAACTCGGCTACCGCCGAACCCCGTGCCCGCCGGTGATCGAGGCCGGCCGCGACGCCGCCGTGGCCCGGCTGCGGCAGGCCCTCGACGAGGCCTTCGCCGGACGCCACGCGGGTGTCCGGCTGCGTTGCCAGGCCGTCCGCGGCGACACCGGCCACACGCTGGTGCGGTGCGCGGACCGGCCCGGTGACCTGCTCGTCCTCGGCGCCGGACGGGAGCGCGGCCGCCTCGCCCGACTGGTGCACCCCTCGGTCACCGCCTACTGCGTCCGGCACGCCGCCTGCCCGGTCCTGGCTGTCCCGCGTCCGCCGCTGCAGCGCGAGCTGGAGGCCCTGGAGCGCGGTGGCGGGCTGCGGGAGCCGGCGGCGGGGAACTGAGGTCAGGCCGGCCCGGCCGCCTCGGCGAGGACGGCGGCGGTCCGCCGGCCGGCGGCCAGGGTGTCGGCGTCGGTGGCCGGGAGGCAGCGGCCGGCCTCGGGGTGGTAGGTGGTCATCACCACGCCGGCGTGGTCGGTGGGCAGTTCGAGGGTCCGTACCGCCGAGCGCTGCTTTGTCAGAGCAGCGCTCAACCGCCGGGTGTGCTCGATGTCCACGATCCCGTCCGCCGTGCCGTGGACCAGCCAGAGCGGGACGGGGGACGGGCCGGCGGCCAGGTGGTCGAGCGGGGCCTCGCCGGTCGTGACGGCCGTGGTCGAGTAGTGCGAGGCGATGCCGACGGCGGCGACAGGCCGTAGCTCGGCGGGGGTGTCTGGGTGGGTGGCCACGGCTATCGCCTCGCGGCCGCCCATCGACCAGCCGGCCAGCACGAAGCGGGCCGGGTCCCCGCCGTGCTCGGCGGCGATCCGGCGGGCCTGGGCCAGCGAGGCGAGCAGTTCGGCGCCGCCGCGGTCCGGCTGCTCGGAGCTCCAGTCCGGGACGAGCACCAGTAGCCCCAGCCCGGCGGCCTCCCGGGCCAGCGGCCGCAGCACGTCGCGCTCGTTCGGGCCGTTGCCGTGCCAGAGCAGCACGACGGGAGCCGGTCCGACGGTGCCGGCGGCGGGGAGGTGGACGTCCATCAGCCGCCCTTCCGCGTACGGAGCGGCAGTCGGGGCGGCAGGCGGACCGGCCTCGGGTCGAGCGCTCGTCATGCGGGGTTCCCCTCCGGTTCGGTGGATGATCACGGAGCTGGTACCGTACTTCTCGTCGCGAGGGAGGGATTCCTCGTCAGGCGTCAGTGGTGCTACCAGAGCACGTCCTACTTTCAGTAGGAAGAGTCCGTGCGACCCGGGCCTGGCGCTCCAGAGTCGGACAGGGTCCGGTGCCGTTCGTTCGGCGCCGGGCCCTGTCCGCGTTTCCGGGAACAGGGCGACCGCCGGACGACCGTTCAGGACGGGGCGTTCTCGGGGCGAGGCGTTCTCAGGACGGCTGGCGGTCGGAGCCCAGCTCGCGGGAGATCCGCAGGCCGACCTGGGCGACCACCGGGCCGAGGGCGCGGACCCGGGCGGCGGTCATCCGTGAGGTGAGGCCGGAGACGGACAGGGCGGCGGTCACCTCGCCGGTGTGGTCGAAGATCGGGGCGGCGACGCAGCGGACCTCGGGCTCGTTCTCGCGGTCGTCGATCGAGTAGCCGCGGGCGCGGATGCGGGCGAGGTCGGCGCGAAGCCGGGGCTCGTCGGCGATGGTCCAGGCGGTCACCGGGCGCAGTCCGGCCGCGACCACCTCGGCGACGGCCTCCTCGGGCAGCCAGGCGAGGATCGCCTTTCCGGTGGCGGTGCAGTAGGCGGGGGCCCGGCTGCCGACCCGGGAGGCCATCCGGACGTTGGTCTCGTCCTCGACCTTGTCCAGGTAGACGATCCCGGGGGCCTGCCAGACGGTCAGGTGGACGGTCTCGCCCGCCTCGCGCTGGAGCCGCCGCAGGTGTTCGGCGGCGACGCTGCGCAGGTCGAGGGTGGTCAGGTAGGCCTGGCCGAGCCGCAGGGAGCCGTGGCCGAGCCGGAACCAGCCGGTCTCGCGGTCCCGGTCGAGGAGGTGCTCGTCCAGCAGGGGGCCGGCCAGTCGCAGCACGGTGCTCTTGTTCAGGCCGAGCCCGTCGGCGAGCTGGGCGAGCGGCACGCCGCGCCCGTCGCCGTGGTCGCGGACGTAGCCGAGGACGGCGAGCGCGCGGCGCAGCGAGGAGGACTGGTTGCGTTCGGTCGCGGGTTTCTTGGGCGCCGTCTCCGTCATGGGTCCGTTCCCTGTGTCGTTCTGCCGGTGTTCCCCCGCAGGTCGGCGGCGGTTGTCAGAACGTACCCGGTCGTGACGGGATCGCCTCATCTTCGATACAACGTTGTGCAGTGCAAAACTTTCCCCAACTCCCTCTTGTTGGCGCCGATCGCCCCCGCCTAACGTCCCTGCCATCGAGCAGGCGACGTCGCCCCACCCGAGCGCTGCGCCCTGCCGTACCCCCACCACTTCACCCACCATCGGCCCCGGTCAGGGCCTGCTTCGACGTGCCCGTCCCCGCGGCGGACGTCTCGGCGGCAGCTGTCGGGAGGGGAGGTCTCCACCATGCGACTCATCGGACGGACCGCCGCAGCCGTCGTGCTCGCCGCCGGCTGCCTGGCCGCCACCGCCTGTGCCCCCGGCACCGCCTCGCCGGCGAGCGACAAGGCCGCCGACGACCGGACCGGCACGCTGCAGGTCTGGCTGTACAACGAGGCGGGCAACGCGGCCAAGGAGGCCGTGATCGCCAAGGCCGTGACCGACTTCCAGGCCTCCCACCAGGGCGTCACCGTCAACGTCAGCTACATCGACACCGACGCCTCGGCCCGCGCGGCCAAGATGAAGGGCGCGTTCAACGACCCGAACAGCGCCCCCGACCTGGTCGAGTTCGGCAACACCGACCTGCCCGGCTACGTCGCCGCCGGCGGCCTCGCCGACATCACCACCGAGCTGGACACGTGGCAGGACAAGGGCGACCTCGACCCGGCGATCGCCAAGACCGCCGTGGTGGACGGCAAGACCTACGGCCTGCCCTGGTGGGTCGGCGTGCGCGCGCTGTACTACCGCACCGACCTGTTCACCGAGGCCGGCCTCACCCCGCCGACCTCGTACGCCGAACTGGTCGCCGCCAACCAGAAGATCCACGCCGCCCACCCGGACACCTTCGGCATCGCCGTCGGCGGCAAGTACACCTTCGCCGCGCTGCCCTTCGTCTGGGACGCGGGCGGCGACATCGCCACCAAGGACGGCGCCGCGTTCAAGGCGGCGATCAACTCGCCCGCCTCGCAGGCCGGGATCAAGCGCTACACCGACCTCTTCGGCGCGGACGGCTGCCCCGCCCAGCAGTGCGCGGACCTGACCGGCGGCAAGACCGTCGACCTGTTCGCGGCCGGCAAGTCGGCGATGGCGGTGCTGCTCAACTCCAACCGCAGCAAGGTGGACGCGGGCGCGGTCAAGGGCAAGTACGGCGTGGTGCCGCTGCCCGGCGAGAAGCCCGGCTCGATCGCCCCGGCCTTCGCCGGCGGCAACAACCTGGGCGTGATGAAGGCGGCCAAGCACCGCACGCTGGCCGTCGAGTTCGCCGAACTGCTGGCGAGCCCCGCGTACCAGGAGCAGATGTACGACGCGATGGGCAACCTGCCGACGCTCAAGTCCGTCAGCGGCAAGGTCGCGGCGAAGGACGCGTTCCTGAAGCCCTTCACCGACACCATCGCGGCCGGCACCAGGTTCGTCCCGCTCGACCAGGCGTGGGCGCAGATCGACGCCCAGGCGGTGATCCCGACGATGCTCCAGCAGGTCGTCACCGGTAAGGCGGACGTGGCCAAGGCCTCGGGCGACGCGGCCGCGCAGGTCTCCTCGGCCTTCGCCGCGCACTGACGGCCGACCGCCGGCGGCGGGGGCGCGCCACGACCGCCGCCGCCGGCATGTGAGCCACCGCCACCGTCACCGCCGCCGGCAGCGAGTCACCGGCGCTGCCGGTACCGAGTCACCGCCGCCGGCACCGAGCCACCGGCGCCGCACCGCCGGCCCCCGGCCGCGTACGGACGGCCCCCCTCCCGGTTCGTCTCAGAGAGCAGGTCCCGCACGTGTCCGTATCCACCTCGACCGCCCCGGCGCCGCCTTCCCCGCAGAGGCGCCGTGGGGGAAGGGCGCCGGCCGCACCCCCGGGCGGCCGGCGCCGGCGGCCCCCGCTGCTGCTGCTCCTGCCGGCCGCGGTCATCCTGATCCCGCTGGTCGCCTACCCGATCTACCAGCTCGGCCTGCTGTCCGTACTGGACTTCGGGCAGGCCCAGGCCTCGGGCGGCGCCCCGACCTCCTTCGTCGGCTTCGGCAACTACTCGAAGATCCTCGAGGACGAGCAGTTCTGGACGGTGCTGTTCCAGACCATCGGCTTCGCGGCGTTCTGCGTGGTCGCCACCCTGGCCGTCGGCGCCACCCTCGCGGTGCTGCTCACCAAGGTCGGCCGGTGGCCCCGGCTGGTGCTGACCACCGCGGCGATGGCCGCCTGGGCGGCGCCGGCGATGACCGGTTCGACGGTGTGGAGCTTCCTGTTCGACACCAACCTCGGCCTGGTCAACCACACCCTGGAGGGGCTCGGACTCTCCGGTTTCCACGAGTTCAACTGGTTCTATGACAAGTGGACGGCGTTCCTGATCGTCGGCGCCGTGGTGGTGTGGCACTCCTACCCGTTCGTGATGGTCACCCTCTACGCGGGCATCCGGGCCATCCCGGAGGAGATCATGGAGGCGGCCGCCCTGGACGGCGCCAACACCTGGACCACCTTCCGCCGGATCACCGCACCGATGCTGCGCCCGATCCTGACCATCGTGGTGATCCAGTCGGTGATCTGGGACTTCAAGGTCTTCACCCAGATCTATGTGATGACCGAGGGCGGCGGCATCGCCGGCCAGAACCTCGTGCTCAACGTGTACGCGTACCAGAAGGCTTTCGCCTCCTCGCAGTACGGGCTGGGCGCGGCGATCGGCGTGATCATGCTGCTGATCCTGGTGATCCCGACGGTCCTGTTCATCCGCACCCTGCGACGGACGGGGAACGAACTGTGAGCCCGGCGAACTCCCCGGCGAACTCCCCGGCCGTGAAGCCGGCCCGGAACACCGGCGGCCCCCAGGACGGGAGCGGCCCCCGGAACACCGGCGGCCCCCGGAACACCCGGGGTCGGAACACCCGCGGCCGGTGGCGGCTGGCCGCCAACAGCGGCGCGATCGTACTGGCCGTGGTCACCGCCTTCCCGATCTTCTGGATGGTGCTCTCGGCCTTCAAGCCCAAGGGCGAGATCCAGTCGCTCGACCCCAGGCCGTGGACCGCCCACCCCACGCTGGAGAGCTTCCGTCAGGTGATCAGCGTGGACGGCTTCGCCCGCTACTTCGGGAACAGCCTGGTGGTCGCGCTGTCGGTGGTGGTGCTGTCGGCGATCGTGGTCTTCCTGGCGGCGGTGGCCGTGACCAGGTTCCGGTTCAAGTTCCGCACCACCATCATGGTGATGTTCCTGATCGCCCAGATGATCCCGGTCGAGGCGCTGACCATCCCGCTGTTCTTCATGTTCCGCGACGCCGGACGGTTCGCCCCGGGCATCGGGCTGAACACCCTGGCCTCGCTGGTCCTGGTGCAGCTGGCGTTCTCGCTGCCGTTCGGGATCTGGATGATGCGCGGCTTCGTCGCGGCCGTCCCGGTCTCGATCGAGGAGGCGGCGCAGATCGACGGGGCCGGCCGGACCCGCATCCTGTGGCGGATCCTGCTGCCGCTGGTGGCCCCGGGCCTCGCCGCGACCAGCGTGTTCTCCTTCATCGCGGCGTGGAACGACTTCGTCTTCGCCAAGACCTTCATCATCAGCGCCACCCAGAACCAGACGCTGCCCTCGGCGCTGCTGGTCTTCTTCAAGCCGGACGAGAACGACTGGGGCGGCATCATGGCGGCGTCCACGCTGATGACCGTGCCGGTGCTGATCTTCTTCATCGCGGTGCAGCGCAAGCTGGTCTCCGGGCTGGCCGGTGCGGTGAAGGACTGATCGCCCGCGCGTGCGGAGCGGCCGGGAGTCCCGTCGTCGTGCGGGACTCCCTGTCGTACGTGAGGGTGGGCGCTCCGGGCGTGGGCGCCGACACCGGCTCAGGAGACGAAGCCGACGATGTCGGTGCCCTTCCGGCTCCGTGCGATCCGCAGCCAGCCGACGACCTCCGCGACGGCCTCGGCCACCTCGCGCTCCGGCACCGGGGCGCGGCCCTCGCGCCCGGCCCGGTCGAACCGGTCCAGCGCCTGCCCGCAGTCCCCGGCCGACCAGGTGCCGCAGGACGGCACCGCGCAGAAGGGGAGTCCGGCAGGAAGGCCGCCGCCGTACTGGAAGTCCGCGACCGAGACGGCGGTGATCCCGTACGCCTTCAGACCGTCGTCGACCACCTCCAGCCAGTTGCCCCGGAACGGGCCGAAGGAGTCGACCTCCAGGGGCTGTCCGACCAGCCAGCACAGCCGCCGGTACGCGTAGCCGTACTGGAAGGCGTGGTCCTCGTTCCCGGAGAAGGGCCCGCCGTGCACCACGGCGCGCAGCGCCTCCAGGGCGGTCGGGGCGCCCTGCGCGATCTCGTCGGCGAAGTGCTCGTCGGACCTGTCCAGGGACGGGCCGAAGTACGCGAGGGCCTCGTCGACCGCTCCGTCGTCGCCGCTGCCGACGCGGGCACGGAGCTCCGCGGGGTCGACCAGGTACGCGCGCAGGAAGGAACTCATATCAGCACGGTAGCGGGCGCAACGGACAGCCGGGTCGGCGGGTCCGGTCGCCCTCGGGCGGTGGGCTCGCACTGAATCTTCTTGCCGTACAGGCAAGTTGACGGGACGGCAGCGGCCTCGCCGGCTCCCCGGGTGAGGGGCGGGAGCGTCGGCGGCCCGGGCTCAGGCCGCGGCCGCGGAGTCGCGGGCGGGGACGGCGACCAGCACGAACTCCGCGCCGGCGTCGTCCCGGACCAGCGCGGTGCGGCCGAACGGCCCCGGCGCCGGACCGGTGACGACGGTGCCGCCGAGGGCGCGCAGCCGGTCGGCCGCGCGGTCGGTGTCCTCGGTCGCGAAGTGGACCAGCCAGCGTGCGCCTCCCTCCGAACCGGCGCCCGGGCCGGAGGGGCTGGAGGGGTTGGAGGGGCCGATGCTGCACGCGGGCCGACCGGCCACCCGGGCGAGGGTGTGGCCCGCCCGCGGCCGGTCGTAGCTGTAGCCGACGACCCGGCGGTAGAAGGCCCGCGCGGCGTCGGGGTCGGGGGAGAGGTGCGCGTTCCAGGCGAACGCGCCCGGTTCGTCGACCAGTCCGGCGCCGTCGATGGTGCCGGCCCGCCAGAGCCCGAAGCGGGCACCGAGCGGGTCGACGGCGAGCGCGGCGCGGCCCTGCTCGGGCACCTCGTACGGTTCGCGGGCGAGGCGGCCGCCGGCGGCCCGGACGGCGGCGGCGGTGCGCGGCGGGTCGGGGCAGGCGAGGAAGGTGGTCCAGGCGGGCGGGTCGCTCGGCCGGGCCCGTTCGACGGCCGCGACCTGGGCGCCGTACCGGGTGGCCACCGCCTCGGCGGGGCCGGTCGGGACGAACTCCCAGTCGAACAGCGCGCCGTAGAAGGCCTGCGCCCGTGCGGTGTCCGGCGTGGTGAGCACGACCCAGCACGGGACCCCGGCGCGGTAGTTGCCCGGCTTCGGCATGCGGTCCTCCTGGCGGGCCCGGTGTCCGGCGCCCGGCGTCCGGTGCCCGGAGCAACGGCCCCACCCGCCAGCCTCCGCGCCCGGCGGGTGCGCGGCAAGCGGGCGTCCCCGACGACGATGCCTAGGACACCCCGTGCGGCCGGAACTGGACGCTGATCCGTGGGCCCACCGGGCGGGCCGTCTTGGGGACCGCGTGTTCCCAGGTGCGCTGGCAGGAGCCGCCCATCACCACCAGGTCCCCGTGGCCGAGCGGGTGGCGGACGACGGTCGTGCCGCCGGACCGGGGCCGCAGCGCCAGGGTGCGCGGCTCGCCGACGGAGAGGATCGCCACCATGGTGTCCTCGCGGGCGCCGCGCCCGATCCGGTCGCCGTGCCAGGCCACGCTGTCCCGGCCGTCCCGGTAGTAACAGAGTCCGAGGGTGCGGAACGGCTCGCCCAGCTCCCGGGCGTAGTGGTCGCTCAGGGCGGCCCGGGCCAGGCCGAGCACCGGGTGCGGCGGTTCGGCGTGCGCCGGGTAGGAGGCCAGCAGGCGCGGGACGTCGACCGTCCGCTCGTACATCTCGCGGCGTTCGGCGCGCCAGGGCACGGTGGCGGCCAGCTGTTCGAACAGCTCGTCGGCCCCGTGCAGCCAGCCCGGGAGCAGGTCGAGCCAGGCGCCGTCGCCGAGCGGCTGCCGTCGCAGGCCGTCGAGCGGGCCGAGGCGGACGCCGCCGCGGTCGGTGTCGTCGAACAGCGAGGGCTGGAGGTGGACGGTGCCGTGCATGGGGTCAGCGTACGCCTTTGTTCGAACAGGTGCTCGAATATTGCGCCCAGGGCATGGGTATACCGAGCGATGCACGGTGATATTCAGTTAATGCCTTCGATTTGCAGGCCAAATTGGGAGTGTGGCAACCTAATCGCAGACATTGAAGAGTTTTGACATCGGAAAGCGAAGGATCATGTCGGACGGCGCCCGCGTCATCGTCGGAGTCAGCGGCTCCCTGCACAGCCTGACCGCCCTGCACCGGGCGGCCGAGGAGGCCCGGGTCCGGCAGGCGGTGCTGGTGCCGGTGCTCGCCTGGACGCCGGTCGGCGGCGAGCGCAACTACCGGGCCCGGCCGTGCCCGCCGCTGCTGCGCGCCTGGCAGGAACTCGCCGAGGCGCGGATGGCGAGCGCGCTGGAGCAGGCCTTCGGCGGTCTGCCGATCGGCGTGCCGGTGCGGCCGCTGGTCGTGCGCGGCGATGCCGCCACGGTGCTGACCGGGCTCGCCGACCGTCCGGGCGACCTGCTCGTGGTCAGCACCGGCGAGCAGGGCGGCCTGCGGGTCAGGCTGCGCGGGCTGACGCGCCGCTCGGTCACCCGGCAGTGCCTGGCCCGGGCCCGGTGCGGGGTGCTCGCCGTTCCGCCGTCCACGCTGCACGAGGACCTGCGCGCGCTGCACCGCGGCATCGACCTGCGGGAGCTCGCGGCGGCCTGACGATCCATCAACTCCGGTGCGTGGTGCGGCCGTCGACCACCGTGCGGGTGGGGCGAAGGTCGCGCAGCGCGTCCACCGGGCAGTCCAGCGGATCGACCGGCCACACCGTGAGGTCGGCGAACGCCCCCGGCCGCAGGCTGCCGCGCACCGCGCTCTCGCCGGTCAGCCGGGCCGCGTTCACGGTGTGCAGGGCGACCGCCTCGGCCCGGCCGATCGCGTGCTCCGGGCCGACCACCCCGGCCGTGGTGCCCCGGGTGGTCATGCCCCAGACCGACACCATCGCGCCGTACGGGCCGACCGGGAAGTCCGAGCCCCCGGTGATCAGCGCGCCCTCGTCCAGCCACTCGCGCAGCGGGAAGAGCGCGGCGGTGCGCTCCTCGCCCCAGGCCCGCTGCTGGGTGAGCGCGCCGTCGTGCAGCAGCGGGTGCTGGACCGTCACCGGGATGCCGAGGGCGATCGCCCGGGCCCGCTGTCCGGGGCGGGCCAGGCCGCCGTGCTCGACCACCAGCGTGCCGGGCGGCAGGCCGGGGCGGCGCGCGGCCACCTGCTCGAAGACGTCCAGCAGCACCCGCAGCCCGCGGTCGCCCCAGGCGTGCACGCCGACCCGCCAGCCCCGCCCGACCACCCGGTCCACCGCCGCGAGCAGCTCGGCCGGCTCCCAGAGCAGCCGGCCGTGGTAGCACGGCTGCCCCTGGTAGGGCTCCTCCACGGCGCCCGCCTCGAAACCGCCGTCGATGCCGAACTTGACGCCCCACAGGCTCAGTCGGCCGTCGTCCCGGCCGGCGGAGCGCCAGGCGTCCATCCGCTCCAGCAGTGCGTCCACCTGCTCCGGCGTGCGGGCGGCGAAGCCGGAGACCAGCGCCCGGACCCGGACGGCCAGGGCGCCCCCGGCCCGCGCGGCGTCCAGCACCTCCAGGTCCTCGACCGGGACCAGGCAGTCGCGGACGGTGCCGATGCCGGTGGCGGCGAAGTCGGCGGAGGCGGCGCGCAGGCCCTCGATCCGCTCCGCGAGGGTGGGGCGCGGCAGCACTTGCTCGACCGGCTCGACCGCCCGGTCGACCAGCCGGCCGGTGAGCCGCCCGTGCCGGTCGCGCTCGATCACACCGCCGGGCGGTGCCTCGGTGGCCTCGGTGATCCCGGCCAGCCGCAGCGCGGCCGAGTTGAGCACCATGTTGTACGCGCCGCGGCGCACCAGCACCGGGTGGTCCGCGGTGACCGTGTCCAACTCCCCGGTGGTGGGCATCCGTTGCTCGGCCAGCAGCACCTCCTGCCAGTTGACCGTGGTCTGGATCCACTCCCCGGCGGGGGTGCGGGCGGCGCGCTCGCGGATCAGGGCGAGGAACCCGGCGAGGTCGTGGGCCCGGTGGACGGGCACGCCGTGGACGCTGTGCCCGGCCATGACCAGATGGGTGTGGGTGTCGTCGAAGGCGGGCAGCACCGTCGAGCCCGGGGCGTCCACCACCTCGGTGGCCGGGCCGACCAGGGCGTCCAGGCCGTCGGGCGCGGGGGACAGGGCGGTGATCCGGCCGCCGGTGACGGCGACCGCCCGGCGGGGCGGCTCGCCGGGCACCAGGGTGTGCACGGCGGCGGCCCGGATCAGCAGGTCGGCGGGGGCGGGGGCGGGGTCGGTCATTGCGGCTCCTGGATCGCCGGACGCACCGGGGGGCGGGACAGCCCGGTGACCTTCTCGACGTACCGAAGACTGGGCTCGGCGAGCAGTCCGTGCAACTCGGTGAACACCGCGCGGGCCGGCACCGCGTTCCAGTCGGCGGGCAGCAGCTGCGCGGGCAGCCCCGGGTCCAGGTACGGCAGGCGGCGCCACTGGGTGAGCATCGGCACGTAGGCGCGGAACGCCTCGGCCGGGTCGACCGGCGACCGGTCGCGCCGCTCCTCGGCGGCCGGGTGCCAGGCGTCGGCGAAGGCCGCGTACTGCGCCTCGATCGCCGGGAGGTCCCACCAACTCGCCACCGCCGTCCGGAGATCGGCGAAGCCGGCGTACTCGGCGGAGAGGAACAGGTGGACGTAGGCGCTCAGCCCGAGCCGGTCCAGCAGCCGGCGGGCGTCCGGCAGCAGCCGGGCGGGCGCCAGCCAGACCCCGGGGGCGGCGTTGCCGAAGCCGAGCCAGCTCAGCCGGGAGCGCAGCTGGTGGCGGTGGGCGCGGGCGGACTCAGGCACCGAGAAGACCGCCACCACCCAGCCGTCGGCGAGTGCGGCGGGCTCCAGGCTGTGGAAGATCCGCCGGTCGCCCTCCTCGAAGACCGGTTCCACCGCCGGGGCGAGCCGGTAGCCGGTTCCGCCGCGGCGCTCCTGGAGCAGGGTGCCGGCCTTCTTCAGCCGGGACGTCGCCGAGCGGACGGCCGGGCCGTCGACGTCCAGCTCGGCCAGCAGGGCGATCAGGTCGGCGATGGATATCCAGCCGCCGAGGCGGCGGACGAACTCGCCGTAGACGGTGTTGATCAGGGAGCTCGGCCGGGGTGCGTTCTCGGACATGCGCGGGCCCTCCTCCCCGGCGACTGGTGGCGATCATAACGAGGGTGCGGGACATCGGAAGGGTCTTGCCGATCTTTGCCGGATGCGCCGATCCGGCGGGAAGCGCACGGAACACCTGCTACGGGTGACGCCTCCTGCGCGTACCGCTACCGCCCGCTACGCGTAGGCGCCGGAGAGCAGGGTCCCGGCCCCGGGGGCGAAGGCGGGCAGGCCGAGGGCCCGCAGCAGCTGGTGGGTGGTGCAGACGGCGGCCGAGACCACGGGCTTGCCGAGCTGCTGCTCGGCCTCCTCGACGGCGGACAGCGAGGGCAGCTGCACGCAGGCCGAGAGCACCACGGCGTCCGCCCCGGCGTGGGCGAGCCCGCGGGCGATCGCGGGCAGTCGGGCCGGGTCGTGGGCGGCCACGTCGAGGTTGTCGGCGATCTCCAGGGCGGCGTGGTCGAGCACCTCGATGCCCTCCGCGGCGAGGTACTCGACCACCGTCCGGGCCAGCGGCCGCAGGTACGGGGTGACCATCGCGACCTTGGCGGCCCCGAGTTCGTGCAGCCCGGCGACCAGGGCGCCGGCGCTGGTGACCACGGGCGCGGGGGCGCCGTTCTGGATGGTGCGCAGGTGCAGCCGCCGCTCGGCCTCGCGGTGGTAGCCGTGGCCGGTGGCCATCACCGCGACCAGGCAGGCGTAGCCGAGCACGTCCACCCGGGCGTCCGAGAGCTCGGCGGCGCAGCGGTCGGACTCGGCGTCCATGGCGCGCAGTTGCTCGGGGGTGACCCTGGTCATCCGCATCCGGCTGGAGTGGAAGGTGAACCGCTCGGGGGCGACCGCCTCGCGGGCCCGCAGCAGGGCGGGGACCTCGGTCTCCATGGTGACGTTGGAACTCGGGACGATCTGGCCGATCCGGTAGGTGGTCATCGGGCGGACGGTCCTTTCCGGTCGGGGGCTGGTCAGCGGGCGTCGACCACGGGGTTGGCGAGCGTGCCGATCCGCTCGATGGTGGCCTCGACGAGGTCGCCGGGCTGGAGGAACCGCGGGGGCACCATCCCGGCGCCGACGCCGGAGGGGGAGCCGGTGGCGATCACGTCGCCCGGTTCCAGGGTGACGCCGGAGGAGATGTCGGCGATCAGCCGGGCGACGCCGAACAGCATGTGGCGGGTGTTGGAGTCCTGCCGCGGCTCGCCGTTGACCTTCAGCGAGAGGTCGAGCCGCTGCGGGTCGGGGATCTCGTCGGCGGTCACCACGACCGGGCCGAAGGGGGCGTAGCCGTCCTGGCCCTTGGAGAAGAACCACTGGCCGGAGCGGCGCTGGTCGCGGGCGCTGATGTCGTTGACGATGCTGTAGCCGAACACGTGCCGCAGCGCGTCCGCCTCGGCCACCCGGAAGGCCGGCGCGCCGATCACCACGGCGAGTTCGCACTCCCAGTCGAGCTGCTTGGTGAGGTCGGCGTTGTGCGGGATGGGCCCGCCCGGGCCGGTGACGGCGGTCGAGGGCTTGCCGAACAGCACCGGGCGGTCGGGGAGTTCGCGGTCGGTGTCCAGGGTGCGGTGCGACTCGGCCACGTGCTCCACGTAGTTGAGGCCGACGCCGACGATCTTGCCGGGGCGCAGCGGCGCGCACAGCGAGACCTCGGCGAGCGGCCTGGTGGCCGGGGAGCCGGCGAGCAGCTCGCGGACGACGGCCAGGGCCGGTTCCCCGGCGCGGATCAACCCGAGGAGGTCGGGCGGGAGTCGAACACCGGCGGCGGAGGCCAGGGAGGTCAGGTCGGCGACCCGGTCGCCGTCGAGCCGGGCGCCGAGGCGCGGGGCGGCTGCGGCTTCGGCGGTGGCAGCGGGGTCGGCGATTCGGAAGGTCAACAGGTGCATGGCGGTGGGGCTCCTGGTCAGGCGGTGGTGGGCTGCTGCCCGTCCGGGTGGGCCTCTTCGCGGTGGAGGCCGAGCGAGTGCATCACCGGGAAGTCGTTGAAGGAGAACAGGCAGGCGTCCTCGCCCTGGTCGAGGTTCGCGTGCTCGTGCCAGGCCCAGGACGGGACGACGAAGACGTCCCCCCGCTGCCACTCGAAGCGGTGGCCGGCGATCACCGAGACGCCCCGCCCCTTGGCCGCGGTGTACACCACCGAGCCGGTGTGCCGGTGGGCGCGGGTGGCCTGGCCCGGCCGCAGCAGTTGCAGGTGGGCGGACATGGTCGGCATCACCGGGCCGCCGGTGACGGGGTTGGTGTACTCCATGACCACGCCGTCGAAGGGCGATCCCTCGGTGGCGCGGGCGAGTCGGCAGAGCGCGTGGTAGCTGGGCTCCCAGGGCCAGCCGAACAGCGGCGAGTAGGGGCGGGTCCACTTCTCGACGCCGTACGGCAGCAGGTTGCCGCCGTAGCTGAGCAGCGAGGAGTCGGTGACCGGCCCGGGCCGCTGGTACAGCTCCGGGTGGACCTCGTAGAAGTTGGCGTCGAGGGTGTTGACCAGAGGGATGTCCAGGCCGTCCTGCCAGATCACCGGGGCGTCGTCGGCCTCGTTGCCGTGCTCGTGCCAGGTGTTGTTCGGGGTGATCGCGAAGTCGCGCGGGCCGACCTTGAGCTTCTGCCCGTCCACGACGGTCCAGGCGCCGGTGCCCTCGTGGACGAAGCGCAGTGCGGAGGCCTGGTGGCGGTGCGCCGTCATCGCCTCGCCGGGGCCCATGATCTGCAGCCCGGTGTACAACAGGCCTACGGCGGCGCTCAGTTCGCGGCGGCCGGGGTTCACCAGCATCACCACCCGGCGCCCGGCGTCGTCGGCCTTCACCAGGGGCAGGGCCTTGTGCACCAGTGGGCGGAGGTCGGCGTAGCGCCAGAGCACGGGGACGGACCTCGGCTGCGGGTACCAGGGTTCGATCTCGTTGGCGACCGTCCACAGGGCGCCGGCCTGGTACTTGGCCAACTCCTCGTAGTAGGCGAGCAGTTCCGGGCTGTCGGTGACCCTGGCCCGGCCGATCCGGTCGTCGTCGTGACTGTCGTAACGGTCCTGGTCGTCGTGACCGTCGTGGCCGGGGGTGCGTTCGGGACTGGTCATGCCTCCTCCTCGGGGAACACCAGCGGCCGCAGCGGGCGGTTGTCCACGTGCAGCCGGAAGACGTCGAAGCGGTTGTAGTGGCCGACGATGTCGTGCATCTGCCGGGGCTGGACGCAGCGGCCGAGGTCGATCTCGGCGTAGACGATGCCCTCCTCGTCCACCAGCGGTTCGGTGACGGCGCGGCCGTCCGGGCCGAAGATCCCGGACAGGGCGCTGTGCGGGCGGGCGAGCTGCTTGCGGAGCCGCGGGTCGTCCCCGGCGATCAGGTCCACGATCTCGGGGGAGACGGTGGAGCAGGAGACGACCGAGAACACCTTGCCCTCGAAGCAGTGCGCGGCGGTGCGCAGGGCGATGGAGTCCGCCATGTCGTAGTCCTCGGGGCCCACCGGCAGCGCGATGTAGCAGGCGGCGTGGACGAGTTCGCCCTGGGCCAGCAGGGTGAAGCGGGCCAGTGGGTTGGTGTTCTCGCCGCAGGCCAGCGCGCCGAGCGGGCCGATGGCGGTGGGGTGCACCGTGAGGGTGCTGCCGTCGCCCTGCCCCCAGGTCAGCTTCTCGGCCCAGGTCGGCACCAGTTTGCGGTGCACGCCGAGCAGTTCGCCGTCCGCGCCGATGATCAGCAGGGTGTTGTACAGCGGTCCGAGGCCGGGCCGGCCGCGTTCGTTGACCCCGATCACCAGCACCACGCCGGCCTGCCGGGCGGCGGCCCGCAGGGTGTCGACGTACGGGCCGGGGACGTCCACGGCGGCCCGGTACAGCCGGTCGTACCAGGGCGAGCCCTGCACCGGGTTCATCGTCCAGTTCCAGTACGGGTAGCCGGGCACGAAGACCTCGGGGAAGACCACCAGTTCGGCGCCGTGCCCGGCCGCCTCGTGGATCAGCGCGACGGCCTTGTCGACGGTGGCGGCCGGGTCCAGGTAGACCGGGGCGGCCTGGACGGCGGCGGCGGTGAAGCGGGGCAGGTCGGGCATGGTTCCTCGTCCCTCCTCGGGGGCTGCGGTGGGGAACGCGACGGCTTCTCGAGGGGCTCGGGGGCCGCTCACGGAGGGTCCGGTGACCAGCGGCGGTGGACGGGCGGGGGAGGCTCGCGCAGCAGCTGCAGGCGCGGGGCGACCCGGTCGGCGTTCGGCCCGGGCGGCTTCCGGCTGCCGGCCCGCCAGGGTTCGGGCCAGCGGGCGCCCGGCCCGGCGTGGTTCCGCTCGGCGGCGGCGTGCAGCGTCCAGAGCGGGTCGTACAGGTGGGCGCGGCCGACCGCGACCAGGTCGGCCCGCCCGGCCAGCAGGACGGAGTCCGCGTCGTCGAACCCGGAGATGGCGCCGACCGCGATGGTCGGCAGGCCGGTGGCGGCGCGGACCAGTTCGGCGAACGGCGTCTGGTAGCCGCGCCCGTACGGCGGCCGCTGGTGCGCCACCACCTCGCCGGTGGAGACGTCCAGCGCGTCCGCCCCGGCCCCGGCGAGCGCGCGGCCGATCGCCACGGCCTCCTCCTCGGTGGTGCCGCCGGGCGCCCAGTCGCTCGCCGAGATCCGCACCAGCAGCGGCCGCCCGGCCGGCCAGACGGCGCGCACCGCCGTCAGCACCTCCAGTGGCAGCCGCAGCCGGTGGGCGAGCGGACCGCCGTAGCGGTCGGTGCGGCGGTTGGTGAGCGGGGAGAGGAAGGAGGAGAGCAGGTGGCCGTGGCCGAACTGGAGCTCCAGCACGTCGAAGCCGGCCCGGGCGGCCCGCTCGGCGGCGGCCGCGAAGTCCGCGGTGACGGCGGTCAGTTGGATGTCGTTCGCCTCGTGCGGCACCGGGCTGCCGGTGTCCCAGGGGAGGGCCGAGGGGGCGATCAGCGGCCAGCCCTCGGCGAGCGGGCGCCCGACGCCGTCCGGTCCGGGGGCGGCGGTCGCGCCCCGGCGGCCGGCGTGGGTCAGCTGGATGCCGAGCGGGGTGTCGCTCACCGCCCGTACGGCGTCGACGAGTCGGCGCCAGGCGGCCTCCTGGTGGTCGGCCCACAGGCCCGGGCAGCGGTCGGTGGCCCGGCCCTCGGGGCTGACCGCGGTCATCCCGGCGATCACCAGCCCCGCGCCGCCGAGCGCGTGGCCGGTCAGCTGGGCGCGGTCGAAGCCGCTGGGCAGCGCGTCGGGGGAGGTGAAGGTGGCGAGCGGGGGCACCACGACGCGGTTGCGCAGTTCCAGCGCGCCCAGTTTCAGCGGCCGGAACATCGGCGGCACCCCGGGCGAGCCGCCGAAGGCGGTGTCCACGGCGTCCACGAAGGCGGGGTCGCGGGCCCGCAGGTTGCCGTAGGTGACCCGCCGGCTGCGGGTGAGCAGGTTGAAGGCGAACCGGTCGATCCCCTGCCCGGTGCGCCGCCCGATGGTCTCGAACCATTCCAGGCTGGCCTGCGCGGCGCGCTGGGTGGACTCCACCACCGGGCGCCGTTCGGCCTCGTACCCGGCCAACGCCGCGTCCAGGGTGGGCTGTTCGCTCAGCGCGGCGGCCAGGGCGAGGGCGTCCTCCAGGGCGAGCTTGGTGCCGGAGCCGATCGAGAAGTGCGCGGAGTGCGCGGCGTCGCCGAGCAGGACCACGTTGCGGTGGCGCCAGCTCGCGTTCCGGACCGTGGTGAAGCGGATCCAGCGGGAGGCGTTGGGGATCAGCCGGTGGCCGTCCAGGTGCCCGGCGAGCAGCTCGGCGCAGCGCCGCACGCTCGCCAGGTCGCTCTCTCCGCGCGCCGACTCCCGTGCGGCGAAGGCATCGAAGCCGGCGCGGTGCCAGGCGTCCGCGGCCGCCTCGACGATGAAGGTCGAGCGGGTGGCGCTGTACGGGTAGGCGTGCACCTGGAGGACGCCGAAGTCGTACCGCTCGACGATGAAGGTGAAGGCCTCGAAGACCTTGTCGGTGGCGAGCCACATGTAGCGGCAGTGGCGTTCGTCCAGGTCGGGGCGGAAGCTCTCGGGGTGGGCGGCCCGGGTGCCGGAGCGGATTCCGTCGGCGGCCACCACCAGGTCGTACTCGGCGGCCAGCCGGTCGACGGGCGGCGCCGGGGTGCGGTAGCGCACGTCCACCGCCAGCTCGGCGCAGCGCTGTCGGAGGACGGCGCGCAGCCGGTTGCGGTCCAGGGCGGCGAAGCCGTGGCCGCCGCTGGTGCGGACCTCGCCCGCGTAGCGGATGTCGATGTCGCTCCAGCGGGCGAACTCGGCGCTGATCGCGGCGAAGACGAGCGGGTCGGCCCGGGCGATGCCGTCCAGGGTCTCGTCGGAGAAGACCACGCCGAAGCCGAACTCGTCGTCCCGGCCGTCCCGTTCGAAGACGGTGATGTCCCGGTCGGGTGCCAGCTGCTTGGCCAGGGCGGCGAAGTAGAGCCCGCCGGGGCCGGCGCCGATCACCGCGATCCGGCGCACCGCCCGCGGAGCCGCGTCCGGTCGGCCCGCGCGGTCCGGTGCCGTGCTCATGCGAGCACCTCGGGCCGCTGCGGCCCCGCCTCGGCCAGCGTGCGGCGGACCTGCGCGGGCCACGGCTGGGAGCCCCCGTCCTGCGGCGCGGCGTGCACCACCGACATCCGCCCGCTCGCGGCCAGCCCGTGCGGGCCGTGCACCTCGAAGGCGTAGTGCAGGGAGGAGCCGCCGACCCGGACGACCCGCAGTTCGGTGCGGACGAGGTCGCCGAACCAGAGCCGTTCGCGGTAGTCGGCCTCGAAGTGCACCCGGGGTATCCGCCCGAACAGTTCGGCGAGCCCGAGCCGGCGCAGCAGGGCCGCCTCCGCCGCCTCGGCCCAGCGCTGTACGGCGGAGAAGTGGTAGTGCCCGGCGGCGTCGGTGTCGGACCACTCCACCCGGCGCTCGACGGTGACGCTGGCCGGGGTCAGGGCGGCCCGTCGGCGCAGCTCGGCGCGGTGCAGCTTGCCGGTCGCGGTGCGCGGCAGCTCGGGCACGAACTCGACCGCCCGCGGGTACTTGTAGGGCGCGATGGCGCGCTTGACGTGCTCCTGGAGCGCGCGGGCCGTCTCGGGCCCGGCCGGTACGCCCGCGCGCAGCACCACGTACGCCTTGACCACCGCGCCGCGCCGCTCGTCCGGCGCGCCGACCACCGCGCAGTCGGCCACGTCGGGGTGGGCGGCGAGCGCCTGTTCCACCTCGGGCCCGGCGATGTTGTAGCCGGAGGAGACGATCATGTCGTCGTTGCGGGCCCGGAACCAGAAGTAGCCGTCGCCGTCCCGGACGTAGGTGTCGCCGGTGAGGTTCCAGCCGCCGCGGACGTAGTCCAGCTGGCGCTCGTCGTCCAGGTAGCGGCAGCCGGTCGGGCCCTTGACGGCGAGCATCCCGGGCTCGCCGTCCGGCACCGGGCGGCCCTGCCCGTCCAGGACCGCGGCCCGGAAGCCGGGGACGGGCCGGCCGGTGGAGCCGGGGCGGATGTCCCGGCCGGCGGCCGAGACGAACACGTGCAGCAGCTCGGTGGCGCCGATGCCGTCGATCAGCCGCTGTCCGGTGGCCGTGTGGAAGGCCTGCCAGACGGCGGCGGGCAGCGGCTCGCCGGCCGAGACGCAGTGCCGCACCCCGGCCAGCCGGTCGGCCAGCCCGGCGGCCAGGATCGCCCGGTAGGCGGTCGGCGCGGTGAACAGCACGCTCACCCGGTGCCGGCGGACCTGTTCGGCGAGCTGCTCGGGGGTGGCCTGCTCCAGCAGCAGGCCGGCGGCGCCCGCCCGCAGCGGGAAGACCAGCAGGCCGCCGAGGCCGAAGGTGAAGCCGAGCGGCGGGGTGCCGGTGAAGAGGTCCTCGGGGGTGGGGTGGAGCAGGTGGCGGGAGAAGGTGTCGGCGATGGCGAGCACGTCGCGGTGGAAGTGCAGGGTGGCCTTGGGGCGGCCGGTGGTGCCGGAGGTGAAGGCGATCAGCGCGACGTCGTCGGCGGCGGTCGGGACGGCGGGGAAGCCGGCGGGCTTGGCGGCGCAGCGGGCGGTGAGGTCCTCGGGGCCGGGGCCGCCGTAGGGGAGAACCCGCAGCCCGGGAGTCCGGGCCCGGTCCAGCTCGTCGAGGAAGCGGTGGTCGCACAGGGCGAGGGCGGGCCGGGCGATGCCGGTGAGCTCGGTCAGCTCGGCGGCGCGCAGCAGTGGCATGGTGGTGACGGCCACCCCGCCGGCCTTCAGCACGCCGAGCCAACAGGCTGCCAGCCAGGGGGTGTTGGGGCCGCGCAGCAGGACCCGGTTGCCGGGGACGAGGCCGAGGTCCTCGGTCAGCAGGCGGGCGATCCGGTCGGTGTGGCCGCGCAGTTCGCCGTAGGTCCAGCTCCCGGTGGGGGTGAGCAGGCAGCGGCGGTCCGGGCCGAGGCGTTCGATGGTGTCGTCGAGTAGGGCGGCGGCGCAGTTCAGGCGGTCGGGGTAGGCCAACTCCGGGATTTCGAAGAGGAGTTCGGGCCACTGCTCGAAGGGCGGGAGGTGGTCTCGACAGAACGTGTCCACGTGCGCCGAGGGTGAGAGCTCCATGGGCGGGCACCTCGTTGTGCGAGCGGGGAGTGAGGCCAGTATGGCGCTTCGGTGACGCCAGTCAAGAGAGCGATACACGCATTCGGGCGACGGCCCTGGTGGCGCTCCCCCCGGCGCCTCCGGTGCTCCCTGGCTCCTGGTCCCCGTTGTCGCCCGGCTCCCCGCTCGGGTCCGCGGTCCGGGACGGGCGGCAACCGGCCGTCCCGGAGCGCCTCGACGGGACCGGACCGTCAGCTGCTCGCGCCGTCCGCGGCGGCATCGGGCGTGCGGCCCTCCTGCGCCTGCCGGGCACGCTCGGCGACCAGCTCGGCGAGGCCGGTGAACGCGGGCCCGGTGAGCTGGTCGCCCGACCCCTCCTCGCGCACGACGAGCAGCACGCTGCCGACCCTGGCCAGTGCCACCGCCGACGAGGAGCCCTGGACGCGGACGGCGCTCTGGTCGCCGATCCGCGGGACGGCCGCCGCCGGTTCGGTGCCGGCGGTCCGGTCGAGCGTGTGGTCGAAGGCGCGGGCGGCGGCCTCGGGGGAGGCGAAGGAGGCCACGCCGAACTCCACGGTCTGCGCCGAGGCCGAACCGAAGGTCACGGTGGCGGAGGCGAGTTGAAGGTCGCAGGAGTCCGGGAGCAGGCACGGCAGCCCGCCGCCCCGGGCGGTCCCCGCCGTCGGCTCCCGCCGCACCTGCCAGCCGCCCGGCAGCGCCCGCGCGTCGGGCAGCACCGCCCGGACCAGCGCCGGGTCGCCCAGCGGCGGTGCGGCGTGCGCCAGTCCGGGCCCGCCCGGCTTCAGCAGCGGACGCGAGCCCAGGTGGATGCCAATCGCGACCAGCGCGGCGATCAGCACCAGGGCGAGCGCCACCACGATGCCGGTGCCGCTCCGCCGGGCGGCGAGCGTCCGGGCGCGGGCGGCCCCCGGGTCGAGCCGCAGCTGGACGGTGGCCGGGCTCGCCGGCGGCGGCGTGGACGGTGGTCCGACCCGCAGTTGCACGGTGCCGGGCTCGCTCCGCAGCTGGACGGTCGGCGGGTCGGCCGGCTTCCCGAGCCCGGTGGTGGCGAGGTACCGCGCGAACGCCGGGTCCGCGGCCAGCAGGTGGTCGACGGCGGCGGTCAGCAGCACCCGTGCCCGCGCGTCCCCCGGGCTCGCCTCCGCCGCCGTCAGCGCCCGGGCCCCCTCCGGCACCGTCCGCAACCGCGCCCGGACGACCTCCGCCACCGCCCGGTGCGGCCCGTCGCCCAGCAGCGCCGCCACCGCATCCGGTGCCAAGCCCCGGCCGTCCCCCATGGCAACTCCCCTTGCCGCACGAGTGGTTGCCCCCACGATCCCGGACCGGGGCCCGGTTCGTACCCATGCCGAACCGAACGGAGACGCGACTGAGACGCGATCCGGACGTAGCCGGGCGCGGCCCGTCGGCCGACCCGGCCCGTGCCGGGGGTGTCAGCGCAGGTCGAAGACCAGGCGGGCGGAGACCTTGCCGCTCAGGACCTCGTCGAAGCAGGCGTTCACGTCCTCCAGCCGGCGGGTCTCGCGGATCACCCGGGTGCGGCCGAGGGCGTGCAGGCGGAAGACCTCGGCGAGGTCCTCGCGGGTGCCGACGATCGAGCCGATCACCTTGGTGCCGTTCAGCACCGTCTCGAAGACCGGGAGTTCGAGCCTGCCCTCGGCCGGGAGGGCGACCAGGACGAGGGTGCCGCCGCGGCGCAGGGCGCCGTAGGCCGCCTGGAAGGAGGCGTTGCTGACGGCGAGGGCGATCGAGGCGTGGGCGCCGCCCAGGGCCTGGACCTCGGCCGCGACGTCCTGGGTGCGGGCGTCCAGGACGTGGTCGGCGCCGAGCTCGCGGGCCAGGGCGAGCTTGTCGTCGGTGACGTCGACGGCGATGGTCTCGGCGCCGAAGATCCGGGCGTACTGGAGGGCCAGGTGGCCGAGCCCGCCGATGCCGGAGACCAGCACCCGGGTGCCGGGCCGGGCGTCAGAGACCTTGAGCGCCTTGTAGGTGGTGACGCCCGCGCAGGACAGCGGGGCGGCGTCCAGCGGGTCGATGCCGTCCGGGACGGGGACGACGTAGTCGCCGTGCGCGAGCGCGTACTCCGCGTAGGCGCCGTCCACCGAGTAGCCGCTGTTGTGCTGCTGGAGGCAGAGCGTCTCCCAGCCGGAGACGCAGTGGTCGCAGCGCCCGCAGGCGTCCGCGAGCCAGGGGATGGCGACCCGTTCGCCCACCCGGACGTGCCGGACCTGGTCGCCGGCCGCCTCGACGATGCCGACGCCCTCGTGCCCGGGGACGAACGGCGGGCTGGGCTTGACCGGCCAGTCGCCGTGGGCGGCGTGGATGTCGGTGTGGCAGAGGCCGGAGGCCTCGATCCGGACCCGGACCTGGTGCGCGGCGGGCTTCGGTAGGGGGCGGTCCTCGACGGCCAGCGGTGCGGTGAAGTCGTGGACGACGGCGGCCTTCATGCGCTTCTCCCTCGGGCGTACGGACGGGTGCTGCCGGCGGCCGCGCGCGCGGGCGCAGCCGCCACCAGCTTCACCCGATGGGGTGATCTTCGCCGTCCGGACTAGGCCAAAAGAGTGGGCATGGGGCCAGGTATCCCCGCAGGTCAGCGCACCGGCATCGACATGTAGACGGCGCGTCGCCCGTAGGACGCGGGGACCGCCACCTCCCGGTGCGCGCGGTAGCCGAGCAGCCGCAGCAGGATGTCCGCCCCGCGCACCGCGACCATCGAGATCCGCTCGAAGCCCAGCTCCTCCGCCCGCTCCCGGAAGTGCCGGATGAACCCCAGCGCGACCTCCCGGCCGCGCAGGTCCTCGGCGATCACCAGGTCGTGCACGTGCAGGTTGCCCGACTCGTGCACCGCGTCCTCCGCCCGGGCGAGGTCCGGGCAGCGCAGCGGCGGGTACGGCAGGCTCAGCAGGTAGCCGCGGACCGTGCCGCCCTGCTCCAGCACGAAGCAGGTCTCCGGCGAGCCGAGGGCGCGGGACTGCAGCGCCTCCCGGCCCTCCGACAGGCCGTCGGCCGCGTAGGCGTCGTACTCCAGCGCGACCACGGCGTCCCAGTCGCCGTCGGCCAGGAGCCGGATCCGGAGGTCCTCGCCCACTAGGCCGGAACCTCCGAGGCGCCGAGCCCCTCGGCGCGGGAGGCGGCCACCAGTGCCGCCCAGGCCTCCACCAGCACCGCCCAGCGCTCGGCGTCCGCCCGCGCCTCGTCCAGCAGCTGCTGCCGCCGCTCGGCCACCACGTCCGCGAGCTCGGCGTACTTGCCGCCCAGCTTGCGGTAGGAGCGGTCCAGGACGTCCAGGCAGTGCTCGTTCCCGGCCCGGTCCCAGTCGACGCTGCCGCGCACCAGGTCGAGGAGCGGCTCGACCTTCAGCCCGTGCCGCTCGTCCAGCAGCCCGCGGCCGAGGTCGATCATGCCGCCGTAGACCGGGTACAGGTACAGCATCGAGAGCAGGAACTTGACGAACCGCAGCTGGTAGTTGACGAAGCCGGAGCCGGTGCGGCGCTCGGGCGTGTAGTAGTTGACGATGTGCCGGTTGTGGACGACGCCGGGCAGCCGGGAGTGGACCATGGCGTGCAGCAGGGCGTAGTCGCTGCCGATCGTCTCGATCGAGGGCAGCAGCGGCAGCACCTCGTAGGCCCGGTGGTCCAGGGCGATGTTGCACATGTAGACGTCCCAGATGTCGGGCACGCCGAGGACGGACTCGTCGGTGGTGAACGGCTCGGAGCCGGCGCCCTTGAAGGAGACGTCCACCATCGCGTCCTGCTCCTCCTCCGACCACACCGGCGGGGTCCACAGGCGCACCACCTCGCGGTAGACGGCCGGGTCCAGCTCGTGGATCTCGCTGATGTCCACGTTGAGTTCGCCGATGAAGGAGCCGCTGACCAGCATCACAGGCTTGTCCGCGTCGGCCGGGTCGAGCTCGGAGCGGGACACGACGGCCGCCGCCTCGCCGGCCGGCCGGCCGATCGAGAGCAGCTCGTGGTGGATCGGGAAGACCTTCCGGCCGTCGACGACCTGGAAGTCGGCGTCGTCGTTGCGCAGGTGCGCCGAGGTGCAGCCCAGGGCGGCCGCGCCGAGGAAGAGCCGGTTGACGCAGGAGCCGTACGCGACGGCCGGCGGCAGCATCATGTCGAGCAGCAGTTCGGGGTCGGCGGCGCCGGAGCGCTCGGCCACCCGGCGCAGGAACTCCCGCTGCCGCGCCTCGCCGAGGTGGTGGACGACCACGCCGGGGGTGGGCTCCAGCGCGGCCACGGCGCCCGCGTTCTCCGCGAAGGCGACGGCGTCGGTGGTGTCGAGGACGAGCAGGTGCACCTCGACCCCGAAGGTCGCGACGGCGTAGGCCGCCTCCTCGGCGAGTTCCGCGATGGTGTCGGGGCAGGACCGCATGGTGGGCAGGGCGAGGCAGACTCTTTGCATGGTGCGGGTTTCTCCATCGGATCGTCAGATTCGGTGCAGTGATTGCCAGTTGAGCGCACAGGGGGACCCCGGACGGCGGCTCGGGCCGGTCTGCCGGACCACCGTGGACTAGACCACTTGTGAAGTCAACGATTGACAGCGGCGCCCCGACGGGGTGGAATGCGCCCCCTTCCGTACGACCGGCCGTCCCCGCACGGGCGCCCGAATCGCACGCGAGGACGAAGAGCCCTCGCTGAGTCGAACGGCCGGACGGGTGCGGGGGGTTCATTGCCGGGGTTTTGCGCCGTCGGGGTCAATCCGTGACCCCTGCCTGCCGATACCGGAGGTGATGCCCTCACGCCGTTCGGAGGAGCCCACGATGCCCGAACTGTGGCTGCCCGGTGCCGAGATCCACGACCTCGGCGACCACGCGCCGACCGATCAGCAGTACCCGCCGAAGGCCATCGCCCACATCACCTGGGACCGCAACGCGACCGCCGCCGCGCCGCAGGACTGGTGCTCCTACGAGGACCTGGTCGGCTACTTCACCGGCAGCGGCGCCGGCGACGCGCCGCACCTGGTCTGGGACCCGTTCAGCGGCCGCACGGCGCAGCTGTTCCCGGCCGACTCCCGCTCGAAGAGCCTGCTCAGCCCCAGCCAGAGCCCCACCCGCACCAACCGGGCCGGGCGGGTGGTGATCCAGATCGAGGCGGTGTTCTTCCCCTACTGCCGCTACCAGGGCGCCGTCTACCCGCGCCTGGTCGACACCCCGTGCGCGGGCTGGGACCGGATCCACGCCTGGATCTCCTCCTGGGGCGTGCCCGACATCTGGCCGATGGGCCGGCCGACCGACTTCTCCGGCCACCGCGACGAGCGGACCTGGGAGGCCCTCGGCGGCTGGTACGCGCACGCCCACGTGCCGTACAACGACCACACCGACCCCGGCTCCTGGCCCGACCTCACGGCCGGGCCCGGCTCCCCGGGCATCCCGCCCCAGCAGCAGCCGGTGCCCCCGGTCACGACCGCCCGCTACCAGGTCAGCATCAACGGCCTGCCGTACGGCTACGGCGCCCAGGGCTACCAGGTGACGGTGGTCGGGCGGGCGCTGGTCGCGCACGGTTTCGGCGACCACTACCGCTCCGGCCCCGGCCCGAACTGGACGGACGCGGACACCGAGAACTACGCGGACTACCAGGGGAGTCTGGGCTACGCCGGGCAGGCGGCGGACGGCGTCCCGGGGGAGAGCTCGCTGCGCCGGCTGCTCGGCTACCTGCCCGGGCAACGGACGGTCTCGGTGTCCCATGTGGTCGCGGCCGCCGGGACCGACCCGGGGGCCGCGCAGGGGCACCTGACGTACGGGTCCGAGGTGGCCATCGTGGAGCAGGCGCTCGCCGACGAGGGGCTGCTCGACCAGCGGTGGGTGGACGGCTCGTTCGGCACCCGGACGGTCTCCGCGTACGCGGCCTGGCAGCGGCGCTGCGGGTACCAGGCGGGGGCGGCGGACGGGATCCCCGGCCAGGCCTCGCTGCAGCAGCTGGGCGCGGCGCAGGGGTTCGCGGTGACCGACTGAGGCCGGCTCCGGGGGCACCGCGGTCGGGGCTGTTGCCCGCTGTCTCCGGCTGCTCCCCGCTGTTCCGTGCTGCTCCTCGGGGAGGAGCGCTCCGGCTGTCGCCCGGTGCGTGTACTCGCCGGGGAGTAGGCGAGGTTACTTCCACCGTCAGATGCCCGATGAGGATCGGACGGGAGAGCCTGGGGCCGTCCTCGTGGCCCCGACTCGAAGGAGGTACCCCGTGCGCTCGCCCACCGGCGCCGTCACGGCGTCCGAACCGGCGTCCGGTGTCAGGCGGCGGTCCGCGGGCCGCCGCCTGACACCGGCGGCGCGCAAACGCCTGGTCGTCCTGCACATCACCGCCTCGGTGAGCTGGCTGGCGCTGATGCTCTGCCTGCTCACCCTGGCGGTGACGGCGCTGACGGCCGTGGGCGCCGGCGACGCCGACCGGCTGCGCACCGCCTACCGGGCGATGGGCCTGCTCGGCGACGTGCTGATCCTGCCGCTGAGCCTGCTCACCTTCCTGAGCGGGGTGGCGCTCGGGCTCGGCACCTCCTGGGGGCTGTTCCGGTACTACTGGGTGAGTACCAAGTTCTGGCTGACGCTGGGGGCGATGGCGGCCTCCGTCTTCGCGCTCAGCGACCGGCTGCACGACGCGGTGCGGGTGGTGGACGCGCACCCGACCGGCCCGATCACGGCGGCGGACCTCGGCTTCGTCCGGTACAACACGGTGATCGTCCCGGCGGTGGCGCTGTCGCTCTACCTGTTCACCGTGGTCCTGTCGGTGTACAAGCCCTGGGGCCGCCGGAAGACCAAGGCCGGTGCCGCGGACGCGGACGCCCGCCGGGGCCGAATACCCGGGGCGGGCGCCTGACCGGTCGGCCGCCGGCCCCGGCCCGGCGCCGCCCGGGGAATGCCCGCGCGGAGGGAGGGCGTTGTGCACCGACGTGACCAGCGCCGCGTCCACGACCAGGATCTCCGTGCTCGACCGCTCCCGGACCAGACAGGGTGAGGAGCCGGCCCGGGCACTGCGGGACACGGTGGCCTTCGCCCGCGAGGCGGAGCGGCTCGGCTACCACCGGTTCTGGGTCTCCGAGCACCACGGCGTGCCGGGGGTGGCCGGGTCGGCGCCCACCGTGCTCGCCGCGGCGGTGGCGGCGGCCACTTCCCGGATCCGGGTCGGCACCGGCGGGGTGATGCTGCCCAACCATCAGCCGCTGGTGGTGGCCGAGCAGTTCGGGGTGCTGGCCGCGCTGTTCCCGGGGCGGATCGACATGGGGCTCGGGCGCTCGGTGGGCTTCACCGACGGCGTCCGGCGGGCGCTCGGGCGCGAGAAGGGCGCAGCGGACGAGTTCGGTGCCCAGCTGGCCGAACTGCTCGGCTACTTCGACGGCTCGCAGCAGGCGCACCGCGGGGTCCACGCCCGGCCGGCCGAGGGCCTGCACGTCCCGGCCTTCGTCCTGGCCACCGGTGCGGGCGCCGACCTGGCCGCCGACGCCGGGCTGCCGCTGGTGATCGCCGCCCCGCACGGGGAGGACCGGATGCTCGCGGCGATCGACCGCTACCGCGACCGGTTCCGCCCCTCGGCGCACGCCGCTGAGCCGTACGTGGTGGTCTCGGGCACGGTGGCGGTCGCCGAGACGGCCGAGCGGGCGCGCGAGCTGCTCGTCCCGGAGGCCTGGTCCGGCGCGTACTCCCGTACCCACGGCGAGTTCCCGCCCCTGGCCCCGGCGGCGGAGATCCTCGCCCGGGAGATGACCGTCCGGGAGCGGGCCGCGTACGAGCAGTCGCTCAAGGGGCACATCGCGGGCACCCCGGAGCAGGCCGCCGCCGAGCTGCTGGCGCTGGTGGAGCGCAGCGGGGCGGACGAGTTCCTGGTCACCACCAGTACCTACGACCGCGCCGCGCTGCTGGACTCCTACCGGCTCCTCGCCGAGGCCGTCGGCCGGGCCTGAGCGGGCCGGGCCTGAGCGGGCCCGGAGGAGGCGGAGCCGTCACCGGTCCGGGCCGGGCCTCGCCGGCTGCCCGGCGCTCGCTGCTCCCCTCCCGCTGCCCGGCGCTACCGCTCAGCCCGCGTCGACCTCGGTCGTCCCGAGCCGCGCGTACACCTCCGGCCGGCGGGCCCGCAGCCGCAGGGCGATCCCGACGCCGGTCAGGAACACCACCGGCACGATCGCGACCAGCGGCCAGTTGACCTCCGGGCCGGCGCCGGTGAACAGGTCGAGCCGCCACACCACCAGCGCGGTGGCCCCGCACAGCAGCACGGTGGCGGCCAGCGGCGCCACGACCGTACGGAACGCCCCGGCGCTCGCGGCGGCCGCCCGGTTGCGGCGGAAGAAGGCGAACACGGCCAGACCGGCCAGCGCCTGGAGCACCAGGATCCCGACCACCCCGGGGGAGTTCGCCCAGAGGAAGAACTGGTTGTACGGGTCCGCCCCGATCAGCGCGGCCACCCCGACGGCCACCGCCGCCACCACCGACTGCACGATGCCGCCGATCCACGGCGAACCGTGCCGCGGGTGGACCCGGCCCAGCACGGCCGGGGCTGCCTGCTCGGTGGCCAGCGCGTAGCCGTACCGGGTGATGGTGTTGTGGAAGGCGAGCAGCGCCGCGAGCAGGCTGGTGACGATCAGCACCCGCTGCACGTCCGTCGCCCAGCCGCCGACGTAGTCGGTCATCGCGGTGAAGAACATCCCGGCCGGGTCGGCGGTGGCGGTCGCGACGGCCCCGGTGTCGCCGAAGGCCTGCACGATCATCCAGGTGACGAAGGTGTAGAAGAGGCCGAGGAAGACGATCGCGGCGTAGGTCGCGCGCGGCACGGTCCGCTGCGGCTGCCGGGCCTCCTCACGGTAGATCGCGGTCGCCTCGAAGCCGATGAAGGCGGCGAAGGAGAGGCCGAGCACCCCGCCCATCCCGCCGGAGAACACGTGCTCCGGGGCGAACGAGGACAGGCTCAGCCCGTGCGCCCCGCCCTTGACCAGCACCGCCACCGCGAGCACCAGCAGGATGCCGGTCTCGGCGATCAGCAGCGCCCCGAGCACCTTGGCCCCGAGGTCTATCGAGCGGAAGCCGAGGAACCAGACCACCGCGACCCCGAGCAGCGCCCAGACCGGCCAGGGCAGGTCCAGCCCGAGCAGGTCCTCGGCCGTGGTGTGGGCGAAGAACCCGAAGGCGCCGAACATGCCGATCTGGATCGCGTTGTACGAGAGCACCGCGAGCAGTGCCGCGCCCAGCCCGGCCGCCCGGCCGAGGCCGCGGGTGACGTAGGCGTAGAAGGCGCCGGCGTTGCGGATGTGCGCGGTCATGGTGGTGAAGCCGACCGCGAAGAGCGCCAGCACCACGCCAGTGGCCAGGTAGGCGACCGGCGCGCCGATGCCGCTGAAGGAGATGGCGAACGGCGCCACGCCGGCCATCACGGTCAGCGGCGCGGCGGCGGCCACGACGAAGAAGACGATGTCGCCGGTGCCGAGCACCCCGCGCTCCAGCCCGCCAGCGGTGCCGGGGGAGGTGGGGGTGGAAGGGGCGCCGGGGTCGGGGGGACGGAGTGCGGCGGGGGAGGCCGCGTCGGAGGGCAGGGTCATGGGGGAGCTCTCCTGGGGTCGTGGGTACGAGGGTAGGGCGGTCGGCGGCGCGGACGCGTCGGCCGCCGACCGGGGAACGAGGCACGGACGCCGTGGGGGACGGCCGGAACCGGTCGGGACATCCGTCCGGGCGGGGCGGCGGGGCGGCCAGGACGTCTCAGCGCGTCGAGCCGCAGCCGGACAAGCCAGACAGGCCGGACAAGCCAAACAAGCCGGACCGGCCGCAGCCGGACAGCCGGACAGCCGGGGCGCGCCTCAGCGCGTCGAGCGGTCGCCGCCGGGCGGCCCACCGTGGGTGCGCCGTCCGCCGAGCCAGGTGCCGGCCACCTCGATCGAGGCCAGCTCACCGGCCGGCACCGCGTACGGATCGGTGGCCAGGTGCACCAGGTCGGCCCGCAGGCCCGGCCGCAGCACGCCCCACTCGGTCTCCTCGAAGGCCTGGTGCGCCACGCCCGCCGAGTACGCCGCCAGCGCCTCGGTGAGCCCGATCCGCTCCTCGGGCAGCCAGCCGCCGTCCGGCAGCCCGTCCGGCGTCTGCCGGGTGACGGCGGTGGCCAGCCCGGCGAGCGGCTCGTAGCGGGTGACCGGCCAGTCGCTGCCGAAGGAGACCCGGGTGCCGCCGCGCAGCAGGGCGGCGATCTGGTACTGCCGGGAGCCGCGGTCCGGGCCGATCCGGGGCAGGGTGAGCTCGGTCATCAGCGGGTCGGTCTGCGCCCACAGCGGTTCGAAGTTGGCGATCACCCCGAGTTCGGCGAACCGCGGCAGGTCGTCCGGGTGGACCAGCTGGACGTGTGCGATCACCGGCCGGCGGGCGCGCGGCCCGTTGCGGCGGGCGGCGGCCTCGACGGCGTCCAGCGCGATCCGTACGCCGTGGTCTCCGATCGCGTGGATGTGCGGCTGGAAGCCCAGCGCGTCCACGGCGGTGACGGCCTCCGCCAGCTCGGCGCCGGTCCAGTTGGCGACGCCGTGGGAGTGCGGGCAGTCGCTGTACGGCTCCAGCAGCGCGGCCGTGCCGGACTCGATGACGCCGTCGGCGAAGAACTTGACCGCCCGCGCGCTGAGCCGCCCGCGCCCGGCGGCCTCGACCCGGTCGCGGTCGGCGGCCAGGCGGGGGAGCCGCCCGCGCCAGCCGTCCGGTTCGAGCAGCAGGGCGAGTCCGGCCCGGACCGGCAGGTCCTGCTCGGCGACGGCCGCCAGCCAGGTGTCCACCTGCGCGGGTTCGACCCAGGCGTCCTGGAGCCAGGTGAGTCCGGCGGCGGCGAGCGCGGCGGTGGTCTCCCGCAGCGCGGCGACCTGTTCGGCCAGTGGCCGCGGCGGGACGAGCGCGAGGACGGGGTTCAGCGCACCGAACTCGCGCAGGGTGCCGAGCGGGCTGCCGTCCGGCCGTCGGACGATCTCGCCGCCGACCGGCTGGGGCGTGTCCGGCCCGTACCCGGCCCGGCGCAGCGCCTCGCTGTTGGCCCAGCCGGTGTGGTGGTCCATGGTGCGCAGCAGCACCGGCCGGTCCGGTACGGCGGCGTCGAGCAGCCGGGCGTCGAACAGCCCGCCCTCGGCCAGTGACGGATCCACGGCGTCGCCGGTGATCCACTCGGCCTCGGGGTGGCGCCGCGCCCAGTCGCGGACGGCCGCCACGACCTGCTCCACGCTGGTGCAGTCGCGGACGGGCACGCCGCGCAGGCCGATGGCGCCGAGCAGCGGGTGGACGTGGCCGTCGCCGAAGGAGGGCAGCAGGGCGCCGCCGTCGAGGTCGACGGTCTCGGTGCCTTCGTCGCGCAGGGCGAGGGCGGCGTCGCCGAGGGCGGCGATCCGCCCCGCGCTGACGGCGAGGGCGTGGGTGCGGGGGAGGGCGGGGTCTCCGGTGTGGATCCGGCCGCCGGTGAAGATCGTTTCGGCACGCATACGGGGGTGTGCGTCCTCTCCGGGGCAGGGCGGGCCGACGGGTGCGCGGCCTGCCTAACCGAATGGGGTTCGGTTACCGTAGGCGCGGCACCGGCGGGTGCGGAAGGGTTTTACTGAAAGCCGTTCAATAACGCTTGGATAACGACGATCTTGGTCTGTCGGGGGCCGACGGGCCGCCCGGCGGCCCCGAAGGTGAGGAACCGGGCATGCCCAGGCCGCGCACACCCCTGCTGGACCGGCAGCGCATCGTGGACACCGCGCTCCGGCTGGTCGACGAGGCGGGGGACCTCACCATCCCCGCGCTGGCCGGTGCGCTCAAGGTCAGCCCCTCCGCGCTCTACCACCACGTGGCCGGCCGGGCCGAGATCGTCGCTCTGATGCGCGCCGAGCTGGTGCGCACGATCGGCGAGCAGTCGATGTGGGACCAGCCCTGGGACGCCGCGCTGCGCACCTGGGCGCACGCCTACCGGGACGCCTTCGCCGAACACCCCGGCATCGTCCGGCTGCTCGCCACCGCGCCGCTTGCCGAATCGTTCATGCACGAGCTGTACGAGCGGGCCGTCGCCACCCTGGAGGACGCGGGCTTCGCCGCGCAGGACGTGATGGGCCTGATCACCGCCCTGGAGAGCTTCATCCTGGGCTCGGCGCTGGACCTGGTCGCCCCGGACGTCATGGTCGACGCCGTCGACCGCGCCGCCACCCCGAGGTTGGCCGACGCCCTGGACGCCGTCCCCGTCGGGCGCGAGCGCGCGGACCGGGCCTTCGAACTCGGGCTCACCGCCCTGATCGGGGGCTACCGGGCGCTGCTGGGCTGACCGGCACCGGCCGGCCCGGCAGTGCCTGGCGGCTCCCCGGCCGCGATTTCTGACCAGGCGTGATGGCCTGCTAGTGTTCTTCCCGTCGAGAGGAAGTGACCTTCCGGGAAACGAATCTCGAACAGGCGTCAGCGGTGCTACCAGAGCACGCCCTACTTTCAGTAGGGAGAGTCCGTGCGATCCGGGCCTGGCGCTCCCATCGAAGGGGCTCGTTCCGTCCAACGGAACGGGCCCCTTCGGCGTGTTCGCGCTCCATGGGCTCGTCCTCTTATCGCACTTTCGATGACGAAACCCTCCGGCACGGCCCGGTATCGGCCAAGGTCCCGTGCCAGGCGGCCGGTGAACGGCGCTCCAACCGCCCTGGCCCACCAGTGGCGTCACCTCCCCTCCCGGCCTGATGCATCGTCAATTCTTGGCCGGAACTGGCCGTTGCCGGTGTGAATATGCCATCGGAATGTTCGTCCGATGGAATCCGGCAGTAGCCTTCCGTGTCGAACTAGCCACTGCTGGTGGTGAACCGGTCGGCGCCGCGCTGCGTCCGGCCGCCCAGACCCCGCGAAGGAGCCGGTGTGCCCGGTATCGACGAATGCCTCTCCGGAGCGATGGCGATCCCCGGGGCCCGCGCCGCGAGCCTGGTCGACTGGAGCAGCGGGCTCGCCCTCGGCAGCCTCGGGGACAGCCCGACCGGAGAGCACGAAACCTCCGCCGCCGAGGCAACCGACCTGGTGCGGGCGGCCGTTGAGAGCCAGACCTTCACCGTGACGGAGGACCGGCGGGCCCCGCTGGAGGACATCATCGTCACCGCCGGCCGCAGCTACCACCTGATCCGCTTCATCGACACCGTCTTCGACAACAGGCTCGTGCTGCACCTCTGGCTGGACCGCGCGGAGGGCAACCTCGCCGCCGCCCGCTTCCGCCTCCAGGCGCTGACCGACGAACTGGTGCTGGGGTGAGCGCGTGACCGCCGCGACCGGCACCGCGCCGCCGCCCTGGGCGGGGGCCGCCACCCCGAGGACCCCGGGCGAGGCGCTCGCCCTGCTCGCCGACCGTCGCGCCACCGGCGCCCTGCACGGACCGCTCGGCAGCCTCCACCTGGTCGACGGGCGGGTGGCCGCCGCCCAGTCCTCCCGGGCCCCCGGCCTGGCCGACCTGCTCATCGGCTGCGGCCGGATCACCCCCGAGGGCTGGGCGGAGCTGCTCCGGATCCACGGACCTCGGTCGAGGGTCGGTGAGGCGCTCGTCGAACGGCGGCTGCTCACCCGGGGAGAGCTCGAACTCGGCCACCTGGGAACGCTGTTCGACGCCTCGTTCTTCGTCCTCGCCGACCCGGGCGGCGGAGTCTGGCGGTTCGAGGCCGACGCCCGGCACTGGCTCGGACCGGTCGCGGACGTCGACCCGGCCCGGATCCGTCGCGAGGTCGCACGCCGTCGGCAACTGCTCGACGGGATCTGGCCGTGGGGGCAGCTCGACACCGCGCCCGTCCGCCCGGTCGAGCACGTCCGCCGAGCCTCCCACCGCCCGCCCGGCCGTCGGCGCCGCGAGCTGCTGGACCACGCCGACGGCCGCAGGACCCCGGCCGACCTGGCCCGGCTGCTCGGCCGCTCCGGTTTCGGCGTGACGGCCGACGTCCGACGGCTCGCCGCCGCCGGGCTGCTGGACGCGCCGTTGCCAGCCGACGTACCGCGCCCGTTCGAGGTGCCGACGGCGGCCCAGGTGCCCGAGGTGTCGCCAACGGCCGTACCGGCAGCCGAAGTTCCCCCACCGGTCACGAGCGGACCGGCCGGAGGGCTGCACCGCAGGGTCCCCGGCGCCAGCCTCCGGGGTGCCGGACTCCCCGGAGCCCCGGTCGCGGCCGACCCCGCCGCAGCCCGTACCGGCACCCCCGCCGGCGGCACCCCCGCCGGGACCGACGCCGGGACCGACGCCCCCACGCGATCAGAACGCCCGCCCACCACGGCAGCGGCCCACCCGCTGACCGTCCCCGACCCGGACATCGCGCTGCTGACCCGGGTCCGAGACCTTCTGGAGGCCCGACTTTGACCCATTCCCCGCCCGCGACCCCGTCGTTCCGGCCATGAGGCGGGCACTCAAGCAGCGTGTCGGAAGGAGACAACTGATCGCCTTGGAGACCGAGTTGCTCGCCGAACTGCGCGCCGTCAAACACCGCGTCCCGCACCTCGCGGGTGGTCTGGTCGCCAGCGTGGACGGCCTGTTGATCGCGCACGACACCCACGGCACCGAGCCCTCGGGTCTGGCCGCGATGACGGCGGCCTCGCTCTCGCTGGCCCAGCGGCTCGCCGACACCACCGGCCAGGGCGAGTTCCGCGAGTCGCTGGTGCGCGGCGAGAACGGCTACGTCGCCACCTACGCGGCCGGCGGCAGCTGCGTGCTGACGCTGCTGGCGCACCCCGACGTCAACGTCGGCCGGCTGCACCTGGAGGCCCGCCGTAGCGCGCAGCGCATCGCCGAGCTGCTCAACGACGCCCTCGTGCCCAAGGACCCGCGCGACGCGGGCTGACCGCGCCACCAGACCACCGCACCGCCTGAAACCGCACCGCCTGAAACCGCACCACCCGCCACCGAACCACCCACCAAAGAACGGGAGTTACCCAGATGACCGACGCAGCCGGCGCGCTCAAGCAGGCCATGACCAGCATCGAGGGCGCCATCGGCGCGGCCCTGGTGGACTACAACAGCGGCATGGCGCTGGCCACCCTCGACGGCCCCGGCGGCCTGGACCTCAACGTCGCCGCCGCCGGCAACACCGACGTGGTCCGCGCCAAGATGCGCACCATGGACATGCTCGGCCTCCAGGACGGGATCGAGGACATCCTGATCACCCTGACCAGCCAGTACCACCTGATCCGCCCGCTCACCGGCCGTACCGGCAAGGGCCTGTTCCTCTACCTCGCGCTGGACAAGGCGCGCGCCAACCTCGCGATGGCCCGCCACCAGCTGGGCCGGATCGAGGCCGAGCTGGAGGTCTGACGCGGCGCCCCGAAGCGCCGCGCCGGCCCACCGCGCCCGACGTGCGAGGAAGCGGACGAGGCCCCGGCGGTGGCTCACGCCCCGCCGGGTTCCGTCCACCCGGCCTCACCCCTGCGGCAGGTCCGGCCCGACGCCCCGCCCGCGCACCAGCTCGACCGGTCCGCCCGACCGTTCCCGGGCGGCCAGCGCGGCGGCCGTACGGTCCCAGGACGGGCCGGTCAGCAGTGCCCGCGCCTCGGCCGGGTCGCAGAGCCGCCACTCGACCAGTTCGTCCTCCGGCAGCACGAGGGAGCCGAGCATCCGCTCCGTCACCGTGCCCCCGTCGAACACGTACACCAGGACGGCGGTGTCCCGGCCGGTCGCCGGGTCCGCCTCCGGGTCGGCCGCCGCCCCCGGCTGCCAGTCCAGCGCCAGCAGTGGCCCCGGTTCCACGTCCCAGCCGAGCTCCTCGCGGATTTCCCGCCGGGCGGCCGCCCGGGGCATCTCCCGGTCCGCCTCGACCCCGCCGCCCGGCAGCGTCCAGTGCGGCACCTGCCCGAGCGGCCCGTCCCACGGCCGCAGCCGCACCAGCAGCACCCGGCCGGCGGCGTCGGTGAACAGTGCCCGCGCCTTGGTCCGGATGCGCGGCCGGGTGGCGTAGTAGGTCGCCCGGTCCATCGGCGGCTGCGAGGGTTCCGGCGGCTCCTCGGCGGACGGCGTCAGCCCCGGTGCGGCGGCCAGCCCGGCGTACTCGGGCACCGGCGCGTCGGCGGGCAACCGCCCGAGCGTGTGGCCGACCGGCCGGCTGTCCTCCAGCTCCAGTGGCCCGGTGTCGCCCGGCGCCCGCAGACAGGCCGTCACCCGGCGGGACAGCCGTGGTGGCAGGGCGTGTCCGGCCTGCTCCGCCGTCAGCCAGGTCCAGCCGCCGACCTCCGCCGTGTCCGGCCGGAACGCCGCCACCTGCTCCGCCGTCAGCGGCTCGGCCCAGTAGAGGTACACGACGATCGGCCGGTCGCCCTCGCGCAGCAGCGCCCAGTCCACGCCGGCCAGCGGCCCCAGCCGGGGCGTGAAGCCCAGCTCCTCCCGGATCTCCCGCAGGGCGGTCTCCCTCGGCGACCGGTCCGTCGGCTCCCACCCGCCGCCCGGGATCGCCACCGGGTGCTTCCGGTCGTACGGCAGCCGCACCACCAGCAGCCGCCCCGCCCCGTCGGAGAACAGCACCCCCGCCGCCGCCATGACGTCCCGGCCCACCGCGCCCGAGCTCTCCACCCCGACTCCCTCCGTCACGCTCTCCCCGGACACGACAACCCGGGCCACCCCGATGGTTCCCGCCGAGCGGCCCCGCCGATCCCGGCCGTGACCGGCACCGTCCCCGGTCGTGGGGGAGCGGCGGTGTCAGCGGTGGCCCAGGACGTTGACCACACGGCCGTTGGGGTCGCGGACGAAGAACCGCCGTACGCCCCACTCCTCGTCCTGCAAGGGGTGGACGATCTCCGCACCGCCGGCCAGCACGGCCGCGTAGGCCGCGTCCACGTCGTCGACCTCGACGCTCAGGTCGGGGGTGACCGGCGCGGTCCTGTCGCCGGTCATGAAGCTGACCTGCGCCGCCGGACTGGACGGGGAGGCGAGCGTCATGATCCAGCCGTGGTTCATGACCTCCTCGAAGCCCAGCAGGCCGTAGAACTCCCGGCTCTCCTGCGCGGCCTCCGACCGGATGTTGGGCACGACACGGCGAACGGACATCGACGACTCCAGACAAGAACGGGAATGCCTCCGAGACCCTCCACAAGTACTACGCCACTCCCGCCGCCGCGCGCACTTCCGCAACAGTCCCCGGTTCCACCGCCTTCGCCGTCCCCGCCACCCCGGCGCGCTCCTCACCCCAGCGAGGCGAGGGCCTGCGCCGCGGCCCGGGCCATCTGCTCGTCGTGCCGCCGGCTCCCGCCGCGCAGGCGGGCGACGCCCTCCGCGGCGGCCAGTGCGAGCAGGCCCGGCAGGAGGTCGGTGCTGCGGGCGGCGAGCCAGCGGGTGCCCCGGGTGGCCATCCACCAGAGGTCGGCGGCCAGGCCCGGAGGTGGTTCGGCGGGAGCGGCGGTCGGGGGCGGGCCGAGGGGGTGGCCGGCCTCGGTGAGCAGGTCGTGGAAGCGCCGGGCGATCAGGTGGTGGCCCTCGGCGCTGGGGTGCAGGCGGTCGACGCTCAGCAGCCGGCGCTCCGTGAGCCACGGCAGCTCGGCGATGTGCAGGTGCACCGCCCGGTGGCGTTCGGTGAGGGCGTGCACCACGGTGTTGACCGCCCGCATCCGGCGCGCCAGGGGACGGGCGAGCGGCGCCGGGAGCCGGAGCAGGCTGCCCGGGTCGGGCAGGCAGGCGGTCAGCAGCCTGGCGCCGTGGCCGGACAGTTCCCCCATCGTGGCGTCCAGTTCCAGGGTGGCGCGCCGGATGTCGAAGCCCGAGCGCAGGGTGTCGTTGCCGCCGACCACCACCGCCGCGAGCTGCGGCCGCAGAGCCAGCGCGCCCGGTAACTGACGTGTCGTCAATTCCGTGGTGAGCGCCCCGCTGTACGCCAGGTTGGTGAACTCGACGTCCCGACCCTCGGGCGGCAGCGCGTGGGCGAGGACGGCGGCCCAGCCGCGCCAGCCCTCGCCGACCTGGTCCCCGACCCCCTCCGTGAGCGAGTCCCCGAGGGCGACGAAGCGCAGCAGCTCGCCGGCCGTGGGGCGTTCTTCCGCGGCCCGGCCACGCCCGGCCTCCAGCATGCTCATCCTGACCTCCGACCTCCGTCCACCGCCTCGTCGTCGCGTACACCGTGCGCCGCAAGGAACGCCGCCACCGCCGCCGGCCAGCCGTACCGCTCGGCCTGGGCCCGGGCGGAGGCCCGTCGCAGCTCCTCCGGCCGACCCAGCAACTGCCGTACGGCGGAGGCGAATCCGTCGCCGGTGTCGACGGCCGCCACCCCGGCGAGCCCGACCAGGCCGGGCAGCGCGGAGGAGCGGCTGACCACCACCGGGGTCCCGCAGGCCAGTGACTCCATCGCGGCCAGCCCGAAGGTCTCCACCGGGCCGGGCGCGAGCACCACGTCCGCACAGCCCAGCAGTCGGGCCAGCTCCGCCCGCCCGCCCAGGTGCCCGAGGAAGCGCACCGGCAGCCGCAGCCGCGCGGCCCGCGCCGCCAGCCGGTCCCGCAGCGGGCCGGTGCCGGCCACCACCAGCACCGCGGGCCGCCGCCGGGCCCGCAGGACGGCCAGCGCCTCGATCGCCCGCTCGGGCCGCTTCTCCGCCGAGAGCCGGGAGCAGAGCACCAGCAGCGTCTCGTCCGGAGCGGCGTACCGGGCCCGCTCGGCCGCCCGTGCGGTCGGCGGCAGCGGGCGCATCGCGTCGAGGTCCACCCCCAGCGGGGCCCGGACCAGGTTCGGGGTGCCGATCCGCCGGAACTCCGCCGCCGCCCAGTCGGTGGTGCAGAGCACCGAGTCGTAGGCGCGGGCGGTGGCCGCGTTGAACCGGTCGGCCGTCGCGCCCGCCAGCGGACCGGGCAGGCCCCAGGTGCGCAGCAGGCCGGCGGCGCTCTCGTGCGAGACCATCACCGAGCGCACGCCGTGCCGCCGCGCCCAGGCGCCGGTCCAGCGCAGCGTGGTGCGGTCGGACACCTCCAGCCGGTCGGGGGAGAACCTGGTCAGCTCGGCGGCGACGGCCCGCCGGTCGGTGAGCAGCCGGTAGCCGCCGCTGGCCGGCAGCACCGGGCCGGGCAGGGTGACCACCACGCCCTGCTCGGTCTCCTCCTCGGAGCGCCGCTCCCCGGGGACGATCAGCACCGGACGGTGCCCGGCCGCCCGGTACCCGGCACCGAGGTGGCGCAGCGCGGTGCGCAGACCGCCGGAGACCGGGGTGACGAAGTTGGCGAGCCGGACGATCGTCAGCGCCTCGCCGGCCATCGGAGCCTCACCGGCGATCGGCGAGGCGCCGGCCGTAGGCGCCCCGCCGTCGGGAACGGAGCTCATGCCGGCAGCTCCTCCGACAGGGCGGGCGCCACCGGCGCGGCCGACGCCGGGGCGGCGGACGGCAGCCGCACTCCGCGGTGCTCCGCCAGCACCTCGGCGTAGTGCCGCAGCAGCAGGTCCCCGACCGCCTCCCAGGTGCGCGCGGTCACCTCGGCGCGCCCGGCCTGCCCGTACCCGGCCCGCCGTGCCGGGTCGGCGGCCAGCTCGGCGACCGCCCGGGCCACCGCGGCGGCGTCCCGGGGCGGCACCAGCAGGCCGGTGCGGTGGTGGGCGACCAGGTCCAGCGGGCCGCCCGCCGCGGGGCCGATCACCGGCACGCCGCTGGCCATCGCCTCCTGGATGGTCTGACAGAAGGTCTCCAGCGGACCGGTGTGCACGAAGACGTCCAGGGTGGCGAAGCAGCGCGCGAGCTCGTCCCCGGTGCGCCGGCCGAGGAACACGGCGCCCGGCATCGAGGCCTTCAGCCCGGGCGCCGAGGGGCCGTCCCCGACGACCACCACCCGTACCCCGGGCAGCGCCGAGGCCGCCGCCAGCAGGTCGACCCGCTTCTCCGGCGCCAGCCGTCCGACGTACCCGACCAGCACCTCCCCGCCCGGGGCCAGCGCCCGGTGCAGCGCCTCGTCCCGGTGCCGGGGATGGAACCGCACCGAGTCCACTCCGCGCGGCCACAGCTGCACCCTCGGCACCCCGTGCGCGGTGAGGTCCTGGGCGGCGGGGGTGGAGGGCGCCAGGGTACGGGCGGCCGCGCGGTGCACGGCCCGGATCCGCCGCCAGGCGGCGGCCTCCCCGAGCCCCCGCCCGGCCCGGTAGGCGTGCGCGTACCCGGCCAGATCGGTCTGGTAGACGGCGACGGCGGGCACCCCGAGCCGCGCCGCGACCTGCATCCCGCGCGCGCCGAGCACGAACGGGCTGGCCAGGTGGACGAGGTCCGGCCGGTGTCCGGCGACGGCGGCCGCCAGCTGCCGACTGGGCAGGGCGATCCGTACCTGGGGGTATCCCGGCAGCGGCACCGACGGGATGCGCACCACGGGAATCTCCGGCGCCGCGCCGCCGCCGAAGGTCTCCGGCGGGCACTCGGCGCCCCGCGCCGGCGAGGGGGTGACGACAAGGGGCCGGTGGCCCCGGCGGACCAGGTGCTCGGCCGTCCGCAGCACGCTGTGGGCGACTCCGTTGACCTCGGGCGGGAAGGATTCGGTGACGATGACGACGCGCATGCCAGTGTTCTGTCCGCGTCCGGCGTGCACCCGGCCAAAGGGATCTGTCGTAGAGGCGAACGCGGGTCGGCGATTTGCACCGCCGACCCGCGCTCCGGAGCCGGGCCCGCCACGCCGTCCCGTGCGTCGGATCCCGGCCTGTCACACCGTCCCGCGTCCCGGCCCGTCACACCGTCCCGTGCGTCGGGGCCCGGACCGTCACACCGACCCGGCGGTCTCCTTGAGTTCCGCGTACGGCGCGAGCTTGCGGATCGACGCGATGCTCCTCAGGCAGTCGTCCTTGCTCTCCTGCGGGTCGCCGGTCACCACGATCGTCCCGTTGCTCGCCTTGAGCCGGAACCGGTGCATGCCGCCCTCGTCCACGTACAGTTCGAATTTCCCGGCCATGCCAGATACAGCCTTCCGCTCGGATGACCCCCTGGCACCGCAACCTAGGGCCCACCCCACCACGCCGCCCGCCGACCGGACCCGTTCGGGTCACACCGCCGCGCGGCGTCGCCGACCGGCCGCGCTCCCGGGCCCCGCCGGGCGACCGGGCGAGCAGGCGAACGGCCCACGCTGCGGACGCGACGGGCCGGTCCCGCCCCACCCGCGCGTGGAGTCTCCGGCCCGGGGTCCGCCGCCCGACCGGAGCCGTCCGCGTCGTCAAGTGTCTTTGACGACACCTCGGTTCTCCGTGTCCGTACCGTCGGGCGCACCGCTCCTCGGGAGCCGCCGACGGCGATGACGGTGATTCGTCAACAAGTCGGGCAGTCGATAAGGTGCGTAGTCAACTGCCGCGCCTCGCACCTGAGGCCCGGTCAGGATGCGCGCCCTGGTGGGGCGGAGCTCCGCCGTGCCCGTCCGTGAACCTGACCGGTCGAGCCGTCGGGCACGGGCGCGGTCTTCGCGGTCGGGCCGACCGGCGCCGCCCGCTCGGGATCAGGAGGAATGCATGGCACAGATCATCGCCGAGGTGTCGCGGACGTTCAACGAGTACCTGCTGCTCCCGAACCGGACTCGGACCGACTGCGGGCCCGCGGCTGTTGATCTCCGGACGCCCCTGGTGCGGCACCGGGTGGGCGAGGCCTCGGCGATCGAGCTGCACGCCCCGTTCGTGTCGGCGATCATGCAGGCGGTCAGCTCCCCGGAGCTCGCGATCGCGCTGGCCCGCAACGGCGGTCTGAGCTTCATCCACCACAACCAGCCGGTCGAGGAACAGGCGGCGGCCGTCCGGAAGGTGAAGAACTTCAAGGCCGGTTTCGTCACCAGCGACACCAACGTCCGGCCCGACGACACCCTCCGCGACCTGGTCGCGGTGATGCGCCGGACCGGCCACAGCACCGCCGCCGTCACCCACGACGGGACCGCGACCGGGCGCCTGCTCGGCCTGGTGACCTCGCGCGACTTCCACCCCCAGCGGCACGACCTCGACGGCCCCGTCAGCGGCCGGATGACCCCCCTCGGCGAGCTGCCCCACGCGGGCGGCGACGTCACCCTCTCCGAGGCGAACGCGAGGCTGTGGGAGGAGCGGCTGGACTGCCTCCCGGTGCTGGACGGAGAGGGACACCTCCAGCACCTGGTGTTCCGGTCCGACTACGCGGACAACAAGCGCTTCCCGAACCAGGTCGTGGACGGCGGCAAGCGCCTGCGCGTGGGCGCGGGCGTCAACACCCACGACTACCGCGAGCGGGTTCCGGCCCTGTTGGAGGCGGGCGCGGACGTCCTGTGCTTCGACTCGTCCGACGGCTATAGCGACTGGCAGGCGGAGGCGCTGACCTGGACGAAGAAGAACTACCCGGAGATCCCGATCGGCGGCGGCAACGTGGTGGACGGCGAGGCGTTCACGTTCCTCGCCGAGGCCGGCGCCGACTTCGTGAAGATCGGTGTGGGCGGCGGCTCCATCTGCATCACGCGCGACCAGAAGGGCATCGGCCGGGGCCAGGCCAGCGCCGTCCTCGACGTCGCCGCCGCCCGGGACGCCTTCCTGGAGCGCACCGGCGACTACGTGCCGCTCTGCTCCGACGGCGGCCTGGTGGAGGACTACCACGTGGCCCTGGCGCTGGCGATGGGCGCGGACTTCGTCATGATGGGGCGGTACTTCGCCCGCTTCGACCAGGCGCCCGGCGCGAAGGTCCCGACCAGGGACGGCTTCGTCAAGGAGTACTGGGGCGAGGGCTCCAACCGTGCCCGCAACTGGCAGCGCTACGGCCAGGGCGGTCAGGGACTGGTCTTCGAGGAGGGGGTCGACGGCTACGTTCCCTACGCCGGCGACCTCAACGAGGGCCTGGCCACCACCATGGCGAAGATCAAGTCCACCATGGTCTCCTGCGGTTCCGTGACGCTGCCGGAGTTCCAGTCCTCCGCGCGGCTGACCCTGGTGTCCGAGCAGAGCTTCCAGGAGAGCCACGCGAGCGTCACCCTGCGGGACACCTCCGGGACGGTCGCCTGAGCAACGGCGTGAGCGGTCGCGACGCGGCTCGGGAGGCGGAACCCCGCTGAAGGGCTCCGCGGGCGACCGGGCCCGTGCATGACCGGACCCGCGGGTGATCGAGAGCCGGAGGCTCGACCACCCGCGGGTCCGGTGCCGTCAGCCGGCGAGGTGGGCGTCGAGCCACCCCGGGAACTCGGTCAGGTCCTTCAGGACGACGTCGGCACCCGCCTCGCGCAGTTGGTCCGCGGTGAACGGCCCGGTGGCCACGGTCACCGCGAGGGCGCCGCCGGCCCGCGCCCCGGTGATGTCGCCGAGGTGGTCGCCGACGTAGACGGAGGCACCCTGCTCGCGCAGGACGGCGCCCTTGCGGTCGGCGAAGACCGAGCCGAAGACGTCGTCGACCTTGATGCCGAGCGCGGCGAGGTTCAGCCGGGCGTTGGGCTCGAACTTGCCGGTGACGACGATCGTCCGACCGCCGTGCCGGTGGACGGCGGCGATCGCCTCCAGCGCGCCGGGCAGCAACTCGCCCACCGGGGCGCCGTATTGGGGGAACAGCGCCCGGTACCGGTCGGCGGCCGCGTCCACCTCGTCGGCGGGGAACCAGTTGGCCAGCTCCTCCTCGATCGGCGGGCCGACGCGGGTGATCGCCAGGTCGCTGTCGATGGTGACCCCCGTCTCGGCCGCCACCATGTCCAGCACCGCCTTGATGCCCGGCCGGCCGTCGGCCAGCGTCATGTCGAGGTCGAACCCTATGGTCAGTGCGGGTGCGGGGGACGCGTTCTCGGTCGTGTTCATGGCAGTAATGATCCGACCAACCTTGTGGCGAAGCAAGTTTGAGACTTCGTCAGACCTGAGGGCCCGAGGCCTGTTGACAGGTCGGGTTCCCGGCGGGCGCATGGGGAGCCGCAGGCGACCGACTCCGGCAAACCGCCCGCAATCCGGCAGACCCGATGATTTCGACGCCAATGCCGGTGCGGCCAGGGCATTTTCGGCCTGACTTACCGTCAATTACTGTTTCCCTCTGGGTGAAAGACCAGGCGATCTTGCCGAGGGGTCGCCCGCGATGTAGCTTCGTCTGTAGCGTCATGAACACGCCAGCTAGCGGTGCGGAATCAACCGGGGGGCTGTGTTTGCCGATGAAGTTCTGGTGTTGACCAGTGATCCGACTGCCACGGGCTGCGTGAACGTGCCCAGGGGGCTCCCGGCTCTGGAAGAGCCCGCCGATGAGATTTCCGGCGTAGGAGAACCGTTTCCCCGGGCAGGCGCATCGGCCGCTTCGGCACGATGGCGGATCGTCCCCCTCACTCTGCAAATCCGGAACCACTTTCAGTAGCAGGCCTTTCCTGGCGTGCCCGCGTGCCCGCGTGCTCACGTGCTCACGTACCCGCGTGCTCACGTGCTCACGTGCTCACAGGCTCACGGGCTCGAGCGCTCGCCGGGACCTTTCACTGCCGTACGGCAGCAAGGAGGACTCATGAAGACCGGTCATCAGCGGGACGGCGAATCAACGGTTCCAGTGTTCAAGGACTTCCGGGCCGGCGTGGCGTTTCGCGACGTCATGCCCGTCCTGGCCAGCCGGGAGTCCTTCGGTGCGGCGATCGACGGCCTCACGGAGTGGTCGACTCCACTCGCCCCGGACTACGTCGCCGGCATAGACGCGCGCGGCTTCATCCTCGGTGGGGCCCTGGCGGACCGCCTGGGCTGCGGCTTCCTGGCCATTCGCAAAGAGGGGAAGCTGCCGGGCGAGACGGTGGGGCGGACGTTCTCCGGCGAATACTCGACCGACCGGATCGAGATTCGCAAGGACCTGGTGCCGCCCGGTGCCCGGGTCCTCATCCATGACGACATCGTCGCGACCGGGAACTCGGTGGCGGCCGCCGTGGAAATGCTCGAGGAGCTGGGCGCCACGGTGGTCGGAATCACGTGCTTGATCGAGAAGTCGTTCCTGAAGGGAAGGTCGCGCGTGAGCGTGCCTCTCTTCTCGGTCTATTCCTTCGACGCGTAAGGGAGTTGCTCGTGGCAGTGGAAACAGCACGGCAGACGTCGGTCCAGGAACGCCTCACACAATTATGGGCCGCCCGGCTGGAGATCTCGTCGATCGGCCTGGACGAGGACTTCTTCGAACTCGGCGGCGACTCGCTGACCGCCGCGGAACTGCAGGGGGACATCGACCGGGAATTCGGGGTGGAGGTGTCGGCCACGACCCTCTTCCTGTCGCCCACCATCGCGGAGTTGACCCAGGTGATCGAAGAGGCGGTGGCGGCGGCCCGGCCCGGGACGGCCGAGGCGTACCCGGGAGGCCGGCAGTGAGCACCGGCACGGCGGGAGACCTCACCGACCCCGCGCTCTACTCCCAGGGCGAACCGCACGAGGTCTGGCGCCGCCTCCGCGAACACGACCCGGTCCACTGGCAGCCGAACTCCGGCCGTGGCGGCGGCTACTGGGTCGTCACCCGGTACGCCGACGTCGAGCGGGTGCTGCACGACTACTCCGCCTTCACCTCCGAGCGGGGCACCCTGCTCAACCTGCTCGGCCGAGGCGACCCGGCGGCCGGGAAGCAGCTGGCGGCGACCGACCCGCCGCACCACGACCGGGCGCGGATCCCGCTCAAGCAGGCCCTCGCCGTCAAGCCGCTCGCCTCGTTCTCCGACCGGATCCAGGCCGGTATCCGTGACCTGCTCGCCCCCGGAGCCGACGGACAGCCCTTCGACTTCGCGGTCGCGATGGCCCGGCTGCCCCTGGTCGCCCTCAGCCCCATCCTCGGGCTGCCCGCCGAGGACCACGAGCGCCTCATCCGCCTGGCCATGATGTCGACGGCGGAGGAGGACCCGGAGTTCCAGCTGCCGGGCGGCGTGGAGCCGACCCTCAAGCGCGGCCACCGGGAGATCTTCGCCTACTTCTCGGACCTGGTCCGGGCCCGGCTGCGGGATCCCGGCGACGACCTGATCAGCGTGCTGGCCGAGACCGAGGTGGACGGCGAGCCCATCTCGACCGGCTCGGTGATCTCCAACTGCTACAGCATGCTGCTGGGTTCGGCCGGAACGCTGCCGCACGTCCCGATCGCCGCGATCGTCGAACTGGCCGGCAGCCCGCGGTACGAGGACTGGGCCTCGCACCCGGAGCTGCTGGACTCCGGCATCGAGGAGGCCCTGCGCTGGGCCACGCCGGCCAGCAACTTCATGCGTTACGCGCTCCAGCCGGTCGAACTCTCCGGCGTGCGGATCGCCGAGGGCGACGCCGTGGTCGCCTACCTCGCCTCGGCCAACCGGGACGCCGAGGTCTTCCCCGACCCCGACGTGTTCGACATCCGGCGCCGCCCCAACCGGCACCTCGCCTTCGGGGTCGGCCACCACTACTGCGTCGGCTCGCACCTCGCCCGGCTGGCCCTGCGCCTGCTGTTCACCGAGCTGTTCGCGACGTTCTCCTCGATCGAGGTGGTCGGCGGGATCGAGCGGATGCACTCGACGTTCCTGGCCGGCTTCAAGCGGGTGCCCGTCGCGGGCGTGCCCCGCAGGGCCACCGTGAAGGGCTGAGGCGGATGACCCACTGGGTACCGGACCTGCCGGTCGTGCCGCTCGACGCCCCGCCGCACATCCTCGACCTGGTCGAACCGTTCCGGGGCCGGGGCGCGGCGGTCGTGGACGCCGGGGGATCGCTCGACCACGCCGAGCTGGACGAGCGGTCCGCCGTGGTGGCCACCGCGCTGCGGGCCGCCGGGGTGGAGCCGGACAGCCCGGTCGTCGTGCACGCGCGGCTGTCCCGCTGGGCGGTCGTCGCCATGCTCGGGGTGCTGCGGGCCGGAGCGCGGTACGTCCCCGTGGACGCGGGGTTCCCGGTCGCCAGGCAGCGCTACATCGCGGAGGCCAGCGGCGCGCGGTTCGCGGTGTCGGAGCCCGGGCTGGACGTCCGGCTCGACGGCCTCCGCACGGTGCCGGCCGACACCGACGGCCCCCGGGGCGGGACCGTCCGCGGCACCCTGGCGTACACCTGCTTCACCAGCGGGTCGACCGGCCGGCCGAAGGGCGTCACGATCTCCGCCGCCGCGCTGGCGGCCTCGACCGCGGCCCGGCTCGCGTACTACCCGACGCCGGTCTCCACCTTCCTGCTCTGCTCGTCGATCTCCTTCGACAGCTCGGTCGCCGGCATCTACTGGACCCTGGCCTGCGGCGGCCGACTGGTCATCCCGAGCGACCGCCCGGCGGACCTGCTGGCGGTCGGCCGGGCCGCGCGGGACCACCGGGCGTCGCACCTGCTCATGCTCCCGTCGCTCTACGACATCGCCCTGCGCGGCGGCCTCGCCGAGCGGGCCGGCACGCTCTCCACGGTGGTCGTCGCCGGGGAGGCCTGCCCGCCCGACCTGGTCCGGCAGCACTTCGACGCGCTCCCGCGCACCCGGCTCTACAACGAGTACGGCCCGACGGAGTGCACGGTGTGGAGCGCGGTCCACGAGTGCACCCCGGCGGACGCGGACCTCCCGGACGTGCCGATCGGCGGCGCCGTCCCCGGGACCAGCCTCTACGTCCGCTCCGCCGACGGCGCCGCCGTGCCGCCCGGGGAGCCCGGGGAGCTCCACATCGGCGGACCGGGCCTCGCCGAGCCGGCCCGCGAGCTCTACCGCACGGGGGACATCGTGTCCGTCACCACCGGGGCCGAGCTGCGCTTCCACGGCCGGGCCGACCACCAGCTCAAACTCGGCGGGATGCGCGTCGACCGCTCCGAGATCGAACAGGCGCTGCGCACCCACCGGGACGTGGCGGCGGCCGCGGTCGGCGTCTGCACCGTCCAGGGGCGGAAGAAGGTGGTCGGCTTCGTCAGCCCGACCACCGGGGAGGTCGACCGGCGCAGCCTCCGGGCGCACCTCATCGAACGCCTGCCGGCCGTCGCCGTACCGAGCCGCATCGTGGCGCTGCCCCGGCTGCCCGTGCTGCCCAACGGCAAGGTCGACCACGGCGCGATCGACGAGCTGGCCCACGACACGCTGCTGCAGAAGAACTGACCGACGGAAGGAGGTGGGGACGACCGTGGCAGCACCCCGTTGGCTGATGTGCCGTCAGCGTCGCCCCGACGCCGCCCTGCGCCTCTACTGCTTCCCGCACAGCGGCGGTTCGCCCGGCGAGTACCTGCGCTGGGCGGACCGGCTCCCCGTCGAGGTCGAGGTGTGGGGGGTCCAACTCCCGGGCCGCGGGAGCAGGATGCGCGAGCCGGCCATGACCGACCTGCGGGAGCTGGTCGGCGCGTTGACGGAACAGGCCGAGTTCTCCGGCCCGTACGCCTTCCTCGGGCACAGCCTCGGCGCGATCGTCGCCTACGAGACGGCCGTCGCGCTGCGGGCGCTCGGACGCCCGGAGCCGGAGCGGCTCATCGTGTCCGTGAACGGCCCCCCGCACCTGCACCGCCCCGGACTGCCGCTCCACCTCCTCGACGGCGTCGACTTCGTCCCCCGGGTCGAGGAGCGGTACGGGCCGCTGCCGCCGGAACTCGGGAACGACCCGCGGATGCGCGAGCTGTACCTGGCCAACCTGCACGCGGACCTGACCGTCGTCGCGACCTACCGGCACGTCCCGACCGCCCCGTTGAGCTGCCCCGTCCTCGCGCTCGGCGCCACCGACGACTGGGAGGACGAGAGCAGGCTGCGCGAGTGGGGCCGGCACACCACCGGCCCGTCCGACGTCCGGATCCTTCCGGGCGGCCACTTCTACTTCCGGGACCACCCGGACCTCTTCTTCGACTGCCTGACGGACAGCCTCGGCGCCCTCACCGGGGCCCCGGCCGTCCGCCCGGCACCCGACCCCAAGGGAGCGCCGTGACCAGCCAGACCATCGACCTGCGGAGCGACACCGTCACCAGGCCCAGCGCGGCCATGCGAGCCGCCATGGCCGCCGCCGAGGTCGGTGACGACACCCTCGGCGACGACCCCACGGTGATCCGGCTGGAACGGATGCTCGCCGACGCCTTCGGGTTCACCGGCGCGCTGTTCCTGCCCAGCGGGGTCATGGCCAACCAGCTCGCGCTCCGGCTGCTGGTGCCGCCCGGGCAGGAGCTGCTGGCCGACGCCGGCGCGCACTTCCTGCTCTACGAGGACGGCGGAGTCGCCTGGCACGGCGGGATCCTGACCCGGACGACGGTCTCCGAGGACGGCCTGATCGACCCGGAGGTGCTCGCCCGGATGATCCGTCCCGCCACCGCCTACGGCAGCGGGACCCGGGCGGTGGCGGTGGAGAACACCCACAACGCCGCGGGCGGCGTGGTGTACCCGCTGGCCGCGCTGGAGGAGATCCGGCGGGTCACCCGCGAGGCCGGGGTCACGGTGCACTGCGACGGCGCCCGGATCTGGAACGCCCACGTCGCCAGCGGCGTCCCCTTCGAGGCCTACGGAGCCTGTTTCGACACGCTGTCCCTCTGCTTCTCCAAGGGGCTCGGCGCGCCCGCCGGCACCGTGCTGCTCCTGGACGCCGACCGCGTGGAGGAGGCCCGGGTCATGCGGCACCGGATGGGCGGCTCCATGCGGCAGACCGGGATCCTGGCCGCCGCCGCCATCCACGCCTTCGAGCACAACATCGGGCGGATGGCCGAGGACCACGCGAACGCGGCCCTGATCGCCGGTCTGCTGCGCGACGGCGGACTGGACGTCCGGGAGCCGCAGACCAACCTGGTGTTCGTGGAAGTGCCCGACGCGGCAGGGGTGCAGGAGCTCTGCGCGGCGTCCGGCGTTAGGGTCTCGGTGATGGGACCGCAAACGGTCCGCCTGGTGGCCCACTTGGACGTCGACAAGCAGCAGTGCGAGCGGGCGGCACTGACGGTCGCCGAGGCTGTCGCCCAACTGGCCACGGGCAACTGAGCACGTGTAGGAGCAGCTTGAGATGTCGTTCCGAGTGTGGCTGTCGGCCAGGTTCTTCCTGTTCTTCCTGACCTGGAGCTCGTACCTCTCCTACTGGGGGGTCTGGCTGCTCGCTTCCGGTTTCGGACCGACGGAGGTCACCGCGGTCATCACCGCCGGTCTGCTGTCGCGCTCGGTCTCCATCGCCGTCGTCTTCCCGGTGCTCTGCCGGACGGTCCCGCTCCGGAGACTGTCGCAGCTGCTCGCCTGGACGGCGACGGCGCTCAGCCCGCTCTACCTGACGCATCCTCAGTTCGCTTCCATGATGGTGGTGTCGGTGCTCGTCGGCGTCAGCTACCCGCTGCTGATGCCGTTGAGCGAGACCCTCGCGACCATCGGCGCGGCGAACGGGCAGGTCGACTACGGGAGCGTCCGCTACTTCGGTTCGGCGGGGTTCCTCTTCGGCCTGGGCGTGTCCGGCGTGGTCGGGCGGACGGTCGGCAGCGGCGCGCTGGTGGGGGTCTTCGTCGTCGGGTGCCTGCTGCTCGCGCTGGCGGACCTGGCGCACCCCGTCGGGTTCCCGACGGTGGCGACCGTGGCCGGCGGCGGCCGCGGCCGGCTGCTGCGCAACCGCGTCTACGCGCTCGGCCTGGGCAGTTCCGTGCTGCTCCAGGGCGCGCACGCGGCCTACTACGCCTTCGGCGTCGAGTACTTCGGCCGGCTCGGCGTGTCGAGCATCAACGTCAGCCTCATGCTGGCGCTGGCCGTGGGGTGCGAGCTGCTCCTGTTCAAGTACGCGGGGCCGATGCTCGGCCGCTACCCGGTCCCGGTCCTCTTCGCCGCCGCCGCGGTGCTCTCGGTGCTGCGCTGGGGCCTGCTCGCGGTGCCGATGCCGCTGGTGTGCGTCGTGCTCACCCAGACGCTCCACGCGGGCACCTTCGCGCTGACCCACGTCGCGCACGCGCGCTGCGTGCAGGGCCACGTCCCCGAGGACCTCTGGTCGGACGCCCAGGCGCTCTACGCCGGGTTGGCCATCGGCCTCGGTGTCGCCGCCGTCACCGCCGTCACCGGCCCGCTCTATGCGGCCTCCCCGCACTGGGCGTTCCTGGCGATGGCCGCGGTCTGCCTGCCCTGCTTCCTGCTGGTCCGGTGGCAGGTCAGGCTGCTGCGGGACGGGGCGGAGGTTCCCGAGCGGGTCGCGTGAGCGCGCCGTCCGGCTGCCGCCGCGCCGCTGTACCGGCGTACCCGGGCGGGGCGCGTACGGCACCGCGGCCCGGCGCGGGGTGAGCGCCGGGCCGCGGGGGCCGCGGGGTTCAGCAGTTGGCGAGGATGCCGGTGAGCGCGTTCTTCTCGGCGCTGTCCACGCTCAGGCCGTAGTACTGCTTCACCTGCACCCAGGCGCGGGCGTAGGTGCAGCGGTAGGAGGCCTGGGGGAGCCACTCGGCCGGGTCGCGGTCGCCCTTGGAGCGGTTGCTGCTCGCGGAGACCAGCAGCAGCTGGGGGCGGGTGACGTCGTTGGCGAAGGCCTGGCGCTGGGGGGTGGTCCAGGCCCAGGCGCCGGAGGCCCAGGCCTCGGAGAGCGGCACCAGGTGGTCGACGTCGAAGGAGGAGGCGTTGGTGGTGGTCGCGCCGTCGTACGGCGAGGACCAGTTGCCGCTGGTGGCCTTGCAGGAGGTGTCGGTGGCGACGTTGCTGCCGTCCCGCTTGACGACCCACTCGCGGGTGTCGCAGGTGCCGCTGACGGTGATCCAGGTCGGGAACAGCGTGCGGTCGTAGGTGTCGCCGTGGGTCTCCGCGGTGGCGGGCATCGCGGCGAGGTACGTGCGGGCGGTGGCCGCGGAGATCGGGGTCGGCAGGGCGGCCTGGGCGGGGGTGCCGGCCGTGACGACGGTCACGGCGGCGAGGACGGCGGCCACCGGTATGCAGGACAGGAACCGGCGTGCGGGTGCGCTGGGGGCCATGGCGGACGCTCCATCATCAGATCGGATGAACTGCTGAATTGCGTGCGCCAGTGTGGCGATTCGATGACCTACGCGGGTAGACCCGGGAAGTGAAATCCTCGTGCACATCGGACGTGCACCGGACAAGTCCGGCGCGCGCCACGGAGGTTCACGAGGATTTCAGGGGATGTGCCGGCTTCTCCGACTGCCGCCGGGAGTTCAGTCGCGGCGCCGGCCCGCCATCCAGACGTAGACCAGGATGCCCGCGAACAGGAACAGGACGCCCTGGTAGACGGCGGCGTAGCCGGCCCCGGCGAGCAGCCAGATCGAGAAGGCGAAGGCGCCCAGGCCGAGGACGGCGTCGCGCACCAGCCGCCCGCCGTCGACCTTCTCGCCGGCCCCGCGCACCAGCCAGTACAGCTGGGCGGCGGTGGAGAGCAGGTACGGCACCGTCGCGGTGAAGGTGGTGACCAGCACCAGCATGTCGAAGGCGCCCTTCGCGCCGCTGGCGAAGTTGAGCACGGTCAGCGCCGAGGCCAGCGCCACGCTGACCAGCACGCCGAAGGTCGGCACCCCGCGCCGCTCCTTGCCGAAGGCGGCCGGGAACAGGCCGTCCTTGGCGGCCGCGTACGGGGCCTGGGCGGAGAGCAGGGTCCAGCCGTTGAGGGCGCCGGTCATCGAGACCAGCGCGGCGACGGCGATCGCCGTGCCGCCCCAGGTGCCGCCGAACATCGCGTTCACGGCGTCCGAGAACGGCGCGGCGGAGTGGACGAGCTGCTGGTGCGCCACGGTGCCGAACACCGCGAGGGTGCCGAGCAGGTAGACCACCGCCGCACCGGCCGTCCCGAGCACACTGGCCCGGCCGACGTTGCGCTCCGGGTCGCGGACCTTGCCGGCGCTCATCGCCGCCGACTCCACGCCCAGGTAGCTGAACAGCAGGATCGCCGCGGCGGCGGACATCCCGCCGGCCCAGCCCTGGCCGCTGGCGTCGAAGGGCCCGAGGTTCTTCGGGTCGAAGAAGAACAGCCCGCCCACCGCGACCAGCAGCAGCGGGACGAACTTCAGCACGGTGGAGACGAGTTGGACCGCCCCGACGTAGCGCGTGCCGGCCAGGTTGGCCAGCGCCGGCAGCCACTGGAAGGCCAGCGCGGCGGTGATCTCCAGCGGGATGGAGTGGTGCAGCGGCACCAGCACGTCCAGGTACCCGACGGCGGCCACGGCGAGCGCGGCGTTGCTGACCCAGGTGGTGATCCAGTACGACCAGGCGGACAGGAAGCCGGCGAAGTCCCCGAAGGCCTCGCGGGCGTAGACGTACGGCCCGCCGGTGCGCGGGTTGCGGCGGGCCAGCTGCCCGAAGACCAGCGCCAGCGCGATCGCGCCCACGGTGAGCACCACGAAGGCGACCAGGCTGACCGTGCCGAACGGGGCCACGGCGGCCGGGATCATGAAGATGCCGCCGCCGATGATGTTGCCCATCACCAGGGCGGTGGCGGTCGTCAGCCCGAAGCGGCGGCCGCCCTTCCGCGGCGTCGGGCCGGTCGGTGCGGTGCCGGTGGGCGGGGAGTCGACCGGCCCCGGGGTCTCCGGGCCGCTCGGTCGGGTCGCCTGCCGGGGTGCGGCGGGACTGGTCTGCATGAGGGTGGTGCGCCTTTCGTGGTGCTGCTCCTGCCGCCGCCGGGTTGCGCGGCCGCGCTCGCTGCTGCTCCCGCCCGGTGGAGCGGTGGAGCGCCATGGAGCGACCGTTCATGCTCGGACCGGGCGGCACTGTGCACCAAATCGACGGGATTTGTTCAGTTCGTCGGGTCCATCACCGCAAGACTTGCGGTCGCGGGGCGGCCGGACGGGTACTCGTCCGGCGCCCTCCTCGCGGCTGTTCGACCGGATTCACGGACGTACGCCCGGATTCGTCCGGTCGGGGGAGTTGCCTCACCCGATTGCCTCAGCCCGGTTGCGGCGCGCGCCCGAAGCCGTGCGTTCGTGTGCCAACGTGGGCGCGGCGCCTCCCCGGTGGGGCGCGCCCAGCCCGTCGGGCGGCCGAACCGGCCGGTCGGGGGCGCGGGTTGAGGACCAGAGACGAACCAAAGGACAGCAGATGTCGCTTCGTGGGAAGATCCGCAAGCTCGCCGTGATCGTCGCCGTGGCCGGTGCCGTGGTGGCGGTCCCGACCTCGGCCATGGCGGGGGGCTTCGCTCCGACGCAGTCGGAGGGGCAGAGCCTGGAGTCCGGCTCCGCGGGCGTCGGCCTGTTCGGCCCGCACGCCACCTGGTTCAACTTCGCCGAGCACGGCGAGAGCGACTGCGGCTGCTGATCCCCTCCGCACCCCGAGCCCGGAGGCCGTCCGTCGGCCTCCGGGCTCACCGCTGTCCGGCGACGGGAGGCCCCGGACTCACGAGCGTCCGGCCCCGGGCCCCGGGCTCACGACCGTCCGTCGGCGTCGGCCCCCGGATTCACGGCCGCCCGGCGGCTGCGGCCTCCGGCAGCTTCGCGGCGCGGGCCCCGGTGCCCCGGACCGCCGCCCGCTCCCGCAGCTCCTTCAGCACCGCGATGTCCATCGCGTGCCCGGTGCCGTCCCCGCCGTGCTTGCGGTCCGGGGTCTCCACCACCAGCGGCACCCCGGCCGTCTCCGGGTGCTCGAACAGCTCGCGGAACGGCTCGGCGCCGATCATCCCGGCGCCGATGTTGGCGTGCCGGTCCTTGCGGGCGCCGACGACGTCCTCGGAGTCGTTGGCGTGGATCAGCCGCAGCCGGCCCGGCCCCGCGGCGGCGGCCAGGGCGTCCAGGGCGGCCGTCACCCCGCCCGGCTCCGCCAGGTCGTGCCCGGCGGCGAAGGCGTGGCAGGTGTCCAGGCAGACCCCCACCTTCGGGTGGTGGTCCAGCGCCTCCATGTACGCGGCCAGCTCCTCCAGCCGCGAGCAGAGCGAGCTGCCCTGCCCCGCCGTCGGCTCCAGCAGCAGCCAGGGCGCGTCGTCGCCGAGCCCGTCCAGCTCCTCCAGCAGCGGCCGGACGTCCGACCGGACCTGCGCCATCGCCTCGGCCCGGCGCGAGCCGCCGCCGGGCGCGCTGCCGACCGCCGAGCCGGTGTGCAGGACGACGCCGAGCGCGCCGATGGCGTGGCCGCGGCGCAGCGAGTGCCGCAGCGAGTCGGCCGAGCGCTCCCGGGTGGCCGGGTTGTCCGAGCCGAAGTTGATCAGGTACGGGGCGTGCACCCAGGCCGGGACGCCCCGCTCGGCGCAGGCGGTGCGGAACTCCTCGTCCTGCGCCGGGTTGCCCGGGGGAGTGGCCCAGCCGCGCGGGTTGGCCACGAACACCTGGACCGTCTCCGCACCGACCCGGCCCGCGTACGCCAGGCCGGTGCCGGCCAGCCCGCGACCGGCCACCGGGACGTGCGCGCCGATCGGGTTGCGGAGGGCGGCGACGGGCGGTACGGGTGCGGTGGTCATGGCCCCGAGCATGCCACGCGCCCGGCCCCGGTCGTCGGGCGGGCCGGTTCGGGAGGTCCGGCAGCCCGGCTCCCGGCGGCCCGAGGAAAAGGCTCTCTGTGCTCGATCGAGTGACCCCGGGCCCTGGGGAAGGCCCGCCGCCCGACCACCCGCTGCCGCGCCACGCCGGGCCCGTCCCACCCCTGGTCGACGCCCCGTCAGCCCCGCAGCCCAGCCCTGGTGGCGGGCCCACCGGGCCGCCCGTAGCGTCGACACGGCCGCATCCACCGGCCGTCACCGCCCGCGCACAGCGCGTCAGCCCCACCGCTGGACCGAGCGGAAGACCACCGCACCCGTACGAGCGCCGCGCGCGCCGAAAGGAAACAGGTCACCACTCATGCCCACGCGACGGGTCCACCACCTCGCCGCGGCCACCGCCGCCGCCACCGCCCTGACCACCGTCCTCACCTCGCTGGCCGCCGCCCCCGCGGCCCACGCCGCCCCCCGCTTCCCGCTGCACTTCGTCCAGCCCGGCGAATCGATTCAGCAGGCCGTCGACGCCGCCCGGCCCGGCGACACCGTCCAACTGCTCCCCGGCACCTACCAGGGCAGCGTCCGCATCACCACCCCCCGCCTCACCCTGCGCGGCTTCGGCGACGAGAGCGTGATCACCCCCGGGGACGGCGGCGAGAACGCCTGCGCCACCGCCGGGCACGGCATCTGCGTGGTCGGCACCGAGGAGGACCCGCTGTCCGACGTCAGGATCGACAGCCTCGCCGTCACCGGCTTCCGCAAGAACGGCATCGACGCCAGCGGCACCACCCGCCTGACCGTCCGCGGCACCTACGTCCACGACAACGGCCAGCAGGGCATCAGCCAGGAGATGTCCACCCGGGCCGTCATCCGCGGCAACCGCTCGGCCGACAACGGCCAGTCCGGCGTCTTCCTCGCCAACTACGCCTACCGCGAGGGCGGCTCGCCCGACACCGGCGGCACCGTGGTCGAGGGCAACGAGCTGACCGGCAACCGGGTCGGCGTCACCGTCCGCCGGCTGCGCGGGCTGGCCGTCCAGTCCAACGGGATCAGCGGCAACTGCGCCGGCGTCTTCGTGGTCGGCGACGAGGGCGTGCCCCGCGCCGGGGACCTCGACGTCCGGGACAACTCCGTCATCGGCAACAACAAGTTCTGCCCGGCCAACCCGCGCCTGGGCGCCATCCAGGGAGCCGGCATCGTCCTCACCGGCACCGAGGACACCCGGGTGACCGGCAACGAGGTGCGCGACAACACCGGCACCTCGGACTTCTCCGGCGGCATCGTCCTGTTCAAGAGCGTCGTCGGCGTCGCCAACGCCCGCGCCGTGATCGCCGACAACGAGCTGAGCGGCAACGGTCCGGCCGACCTCGCCGACCGCGACTCCGGCACCGACAACACCTTCGCCCGCAACACCTGCGGGCGCTCCGAGCCGGCCGGCCGCTGCTGAGCCCCGGTACCCCCTCGCCGCCCGCCGCCGCACCAGGAACTCCCTAGGACCCGAGGAAACCCAGCCATGACCACCGCACCCGTCCATACCAGCCCCCAGGCCGCGATGCGCCTGCGCGAGCTCGTCTTCGGCGCCGCCTGCGCCGCCGCCGTCCGCGCGGCCGCCCGGCTCGGCGTCGCCGACGTGCTCGGCGACACCCCGGCCACCGTGACCGACCTCGCCGTCGCCCTCGACACCGAGCCCCGCCAACTGCGCCGTCTGCTGCGCGCGCTCGCCTGCTACGGGCTCTTCGCGCAGAGCGGCGACGACCGCTTCGAGCACACCGAGATGTCCCGGCTGCTGCGCGAGGACGCCCCCAACTCGCTGCGCTACATCTCCCTCTGGTGCACCGAGCCGTGGACCTGGGAGGCCTGGCCGAAGCTGGACGAGGCGGTCCGCTCCGGCCGCAACGTCTTCCCCGACCTGTTCGGCAAGGAGTTCTTCGACTACCTGCACAGCGACGCGGGCGACTCGGCGAAGGTCTTCGACAAGGCGATGACCACCTCCAGCCGGCAGTCCGCCGAGGACTTCGCCGACTACCTGGACCTCACCGGCATCGACTCGGTGGCGGACATCGGCGGCGGCCAGGGCCACGTGCTGGCCAGCCTGCTGGAGAAGCACCCGGCGCTGCACGGCACCCTGCTCGACCTGCCCAAGGTGGTGGCCGGCGCCGACCCCCGGCTCCAGGACGGCGGCGCCTTCTCCGCCCGGGCCCGCCTCGTCCCGGGCGACTGCCGGACGGAGATCCCGGTCCGCGCCGACCTCTACATCATCAAGAACATCCTGGAGTGGGACGACGACAGCACCCGCCGCACCCTCGCCAACGTGGTGAAGGCGGCCGGCTCCGGCGCCCGCGTGGTGGTGGTGGAGAACCTGGTCGACAACAGCCCCTCGATGCGCTTCACCACCGCGATGGACCTGATGCTGATGCTCAACGTGGGCGGTGCCAAGCACTCCGAGGAGAGCATGGTCGGGCTGATGGCGGAGGCCGGACTGGTGGTCACCGCGGTCAACCCGGTCAACCCGTACCTGCACGCCTTCGAGGCCGTCGTGAGCGGCTGAGCCGACCCCTGCACGCCCCCGCACACCTCCGTACGACGAGAACGACCGTACGACGAGAACGACCGCCGGCCCCCGGACATCGGGGGCCGGCGGTCGTCGTGCGCGGGCCGGGTCAGGCCGGGTGCGAGGACTCCAGATGGGCGAAGACCACCACGTTGTCCAGGTAGTCCCGCCGCTTCTTGTCGTACGCGCCGCCGCAGGTGATCAGCCGGAGCTGGGCGTCGGGGGTCCTGCCGTAGACCCTGGCGTCGGGGAAGGCGTTCTTGGCGAAGGTCTCCACCGAGTCCACCGAGAACACCGCGACCGTCCCGTCCGCGCGGCTCACCTCGACCTTGTTGCCCGGCAGCAGGAAGCTCAGCAGCAGGAACACCGCCGGGCCCTTGGTGGTGTCCACGTGCCCGGCCAGCACCGCGCTGCCGCGCTCGCCCGGGGTGACGCCGTCCCGGTACCAGCCGACCAGGTTCTTGTCGTCCGGCGGCGGCGCGTCGAGCTGGCCCGCGGGGTTGAGGGCCAGCTCGGTGAACGGCGCGTCGACGGCGATCTGCGGGATCCGCAGCCGGGTCGGCTTGGCGCGTTCGAGCGCGGGCGTCCCCGGGGCGGCGGCCGGGGCCGCCGGGTCCGGGGCGCCGGCCCCCGCCGGCCCGGGGACGGCCGGCGCGGCGGCCGCCGGGGGAGCGGGCCTGCCGTCCTCCGCGCCCGCGTCCGACCGGGTGTCCACCGAGTTGTAGATCAGCAGCAGCCCGACCGCTGCCGTGCCCATCCCCGCACGCAGCAGCCGGGGCATTCCAGAGGCGGGACCGCCCGTCATTCCTCTCCTCCGCTCAACCGGTTCCGCGACGGCCCGCCGCCCCCGGTGCGCCCGCCCCGTGCGGGTGGGCGCCCGGAGGCGGCGGAAGCAGGGTGCCCGGCGTCAGGCGACCGCGCCGGAGGCACGGCGGCCGCGGCGCAGGGCGTACGCGCCCGCCCCGAGGCCGCCGAGCAGCAGCACCGCGCCGGAGGCGAGCCCGCCGCCGGACAGCGCCAGGCCGCCGCCACCGGTGTGCACGCCGCCGTGCGGGGACTTGTGGTCCTCGTCCCCCCTGGCCTCGCCGCCCTTGTGTTCGTCGCCGCCCTTGTGCTCGTCGGAACCCTTGTGTTCGTCGTCGCCCTTCCGCTCGTCGGAGCCCTTGTGCTCCTCGGAGGCGCCGCCCTTCCTGTCGTCGTTGCCCTTGGAGTTGTCGGAGGCCCTCTCGGTCTTCTCCTGCTTCTCCTGCCAGGTCAGGTTCTTGCCCTGGTCGGCACCGTCGGCGAAGGCGATGGGGGTACCGACGGTCAGGACGGCGGCGACGGCCGCCCCGGCGAGCAGCGTGCGTGCAGAACGCATGAGGATGATCCTTCCGGCGCGCAGGACCGCGACTGCCGACACGGTGCCGGACAAGGGGACTCGCGGGGGGTGCGCCTGATCCACCGTCATCCACCGTGCGGCCGCCTGCCACCGGAGTGTGGCAGCGCCGGTGCGCGGCGTGCGCCCTTCGGGTGGAGTCCCGGGTGTGTTCACCCGGCTGGCCGGGTGATCCGGGTGAATCCACCCGGGGGGCCGTCCGGCCGGACGCACGTGGGCCCGCCCCCGGCGCACGGCCGGGGGCGGGCCCATCGGGGGCTGGATCAGCGGGCCCGTCGGGTAGCCGCGGGGGCAGCGGCCCCGTCGGGGAGCCGCCGGGTCAGCGGTCCCAGCGGTAGAACTCCCGTGCCATGGCGTCCTTCGGCTCCCGCCAGGTGGCCGGGTCGTACGCCTGCACGTAGGCGGTCAGGCGGTCGCTGACGGTCCGGAACTCCGGGTGCCCGACGACCTTGGCGACGGCGGGGCCCGGCGGGCGGTCGGCCTCGATCAGGTGGAGGTAGACGTCGCCGAACTGGAAGAGGCTGCGGCCGGTGACGCCGATCAGGTGCGGCAGTTCGCCCTGGTCGGACTCGGCGAACACCTCGGCGATGTCCGGCGCGGCCTCGGGCTTCATCCGGGCGACGATCAGCGCCCGGTGCAGGCCGGTCACAGCTCCGCCGCCCGCTTCTCGACCTTCTCCCGGATCAGCTGCATCTGGATCTTCGAGTTGCGGTTGATGTGGCCGGTCATGCCCTCGTCGTCGACCGGGGCGGTCGGCTTCATGGCGAAGTCCTGGATCCAGCGCATCCTGGTGCCGGCCGGCGCCTCCGCGTACTCCCAGCGGATCTCCATGAACTCGAACGGGCCGGGCTCGACCCGGCGGGCGCGCACCGCGAGCGCGTCCCGGTCGGTCTCCCGCTCGGAGACCCAGCTCCACACCTGGCCGTTCTCGTCGGGGTGCATGGTGAGCCGGAACCGGACGAGCTCGCCCTGCCGGTCCAGCACCTCCACCGAGGCGTACTCGCTGAACAGCTGCGGCCAGTTCTCCAGGTCGTTGGTCATCTCCCAGACCAGGTCGAGCGGGGCGGCGATGACGATCTCGTTGTCGGTGTGTCCGGGCATCTCAGGCACCAGCCTTCGTGGCGAGGGAGGAGTTGACCAGTTCCAGGAACTCGGCCGGGGTCTTGGCCGACTCGGCGCCCGAGGTGACCTTGAGGCCGTGCCGGTTCTCCAGCTCGCCGACCACGCCGAGCAGGCCGAGCGAGTCGACGCCGAACGTGTCGAACTCCGCGCCCGGCCGCGCCAGGTCGCCCGGGTCGACGGTGACGCCGGCCCGGGACTGGAGCAGGACGGCGAGTTCCGGATAGCTGAGGGTGTTGCTCACGGGTGTCCCTTTCGGAGGTGTGACGGGGTGGTGCGGGGCGGTGGTCCGCGCGGCGGTTCAGGGCCGCCAGCGCCGGACCACCAGCGCGGAGTTGGAGCCCATCAGCCCGCGGCTGACCACCAGGGCGGTGTTCAGTTCGGCCGGGCGGGCGCGGCCGGTCACCAGGGCGAGGTCGTGGCAGACCTCGGTGACGTTGGGGGTGGGCGGCAGCACGCCGTCCTCCATGGCCAGCACGGCGGCGGTCACGTCGAGCATCGGGGCGCCGCAGTAGGCGCGCCCCGTACCGGTCTTGGGCGCGGTGACCGGGACGCGTTCGGCGGCCGGGCCGAGCGCGTCGGCGAGCGCCAGGGCCTCGGCCCGGTCGGCCTCCGGCACCCCCAGGGCGTCCGCGAAGACCACGTCGATCTCCTCGGGCGCGATGCGGGCCTCGTCCAGCGCGATCCGGATCGCGGCCGCCAGCCCCTCCCGGGACTCCGCCCAGCGGGAGGCCCCGGTGAAGGTGGCGCCGTGGCCGACCAGTCGGGCCCGGATGCGGGCGCCGCGCAGGAGGGCCGCCTGCTCGTCCTCCAGCAGCAGCATCGCGCCGCCCTCGGCGGGGGAGAAGCCGCAGGCCAGCGCGGTGAACGGCAGGTACGCCCGCTCGGCCCGCCCGGCCAGGCTGACCTCGGGGTAGCCGAGCTGGCAGACCATCGAGTACGGCGCCAGCGGGGCCTCGGCGGCGCCGACCACCACCGCGTCGGTGCCGCGCTCGATCGTGCGGGCGGCGTGCGCGAGGGCGTCCAGGCCGCCGGCCTCGTCGCTGGCTACCACCCCGCACGGGCCCTTGTAGCCGCCGCGGATCGAGATCTGACCGGTGCTGGCCGCGTAGAACCAGGCGATGGACTGGTACGGGCCGACGAACCGGGGCCCCTGGCCCCAGAGCTGCTGGAGCTCGCGCTGGCCGAACTCGCCGCCGCCGGAGCCGGCCGCGGTCACCACGCCGACCGCGAAGGGCTGTTCCGGGTCGGGCCGGAACCCGGCGTCCGCCACCGCCAGGTCGGCGGCGGCCATCGCGTAGTGCGTGAAGCGGTCGGTCTGCACCAGGAAGCGGTTGTCGATCGCCGACTGCGGATCGAAGCCGTTCACCTGGCCCGCGATCCGGAGCGGAAGCCCGGTGCAGCCCTCGCGGGATATCCGGTCGAGGACGCTCACGCCCTGCCTGGTGGCCTTCCAGAAGGCGTCGGCCCCGACCCCGTTCGGAGCCACCACGCCGAGCCCGGTGATCACCGCCCGGCGGCCCTGCTGACGTGACGTCATGGAACTCACCCCGTTCTGTTGAGCACGACGGCGGACTGGAATCCGCCGAATCCGCTGCCGACCGAGAGGATGCGGCTCAGCGGCAGCTCGCGCGCGGTGCGCGGCACGTAGTCGAGGTCGCACTCCGGGTCCGGAGTCTCGTAGTTGGCGGTCGGCGGCACGACCCCGTGGGCGAGCGCCAGGGTGCAGGCGACGACCTCGATGGCGCCGATCGCGCCGAGCGAGTGCCCGACCATCGACTTGATCGAGCTCATCGGGGTCCTGAAGGCGTGCGCGCCCAGCGAGCGCTTGACCGCGGCGGTCTCGTGCCGGTCGTTCTGCTTGGTGCCCGAGCCGTGCGCGTTGACGTAGTCCACCTCGGTGCGGTCCACCCGGGCGTGGGCGAGCGCGTGGTCGATCGCCCGGGACATCTCCAGCCCCTCCTTGGTGAGGCCGGTCATGTGGTAGGCGTTGCCGAAGGTGGCGAAGCCGCCGATCTCGCCGTAGACCCGGGCGCCGCGGCGTCGGGCGTGCTCCAGCTCCTCCAGGACCAGGACGGCGCCGCCCTCGCCGAGCACGAAGCCGTCCCGGTCGGCGTCGAAGGGGCGGGAGGCGTGCCGCGGGTCGTCGTTGCGCTCGCTGGTGGCCTTGATGGCGTCGAAGCAGGCGACGGTGATCGGCGAGATCGGGGAGTCGGAGGCGCCGGCTAGGCAGATGTCGGCGCGTCCCTCCTCGACCGCCTGGAAGCCGTAGCCGATCGCGTCCAGGCCGGAGGTGCAGCCGGTGGAGACGGTCTGCACGGGGCCGTGCGCGCCGGTCCGCTCGGCCACCGCGGAGGCCAGCGTGCTGGGCGCGAAGGCCCGGTGCAGCTGCGGTTCGGCCTGCCGGTGGTCCACGTCCCAGCGGGCGCCGGCCGCGCTCACCAGGGCGTAGTCGTGCTCCAGCCGGGTGGTGCCGCCGACGGCGGTGCCGAGCGAGACGGAGATCCGCCACGGGTCCTCGGCGGTCAGGTCCAGGCCGGCGTCGGCGATCGCCTCGTCGGCCGCGACCATCGCGAACTGCACGTAGCGGTCGGCCCGTTGGACGTCCTCCGGGCCCAGCCCGTGGGCCGCCGGGTCGAAGTCCACCTCGGCGGCGATCCGGGAGCGGAACCCGGTGGGGTCGAACAGCGTGATGCCCCGGGTCGCGGTGCGGCCGGAGGTCAGCAGCTCCCAGAACGCCGGGACGCCGACCCCGCCGGGGGCGACCACGCCGATCCCGGTGACGGCGACGCGCCGGGTCACGAGACCACCTTGGCGTGTTCCGGCGGGCCGGAGGCCGCGGTCCCCTCGGTGCTCACGTGGCCGAGGTCGGGGCGCGGGGCGAGCGGGCCGAGGTGGAAGACCATCCGGGCCTCGGTGTCGCCGACGTTGCGGAAGCGGTGGCGCATGTTGATCGGGATCATCAGGCCCTGGTCCGGCTTGAGCGGATGGGGCTTCCCGTCCAGGTCCACCTCCAGGTCGCCGCAGACGACGAACACGAACTCCTCGGAGTACGGGTGGTAGTGCTCGCCGATCCGCTCGCCGGGCCGGACGATCGCCAGGCCCATGAAGCCGCTGGTCGCGCCGCAGCTGGTCGGGGTGAGCATGGTGCGCAGCTCGGCGCCGTGGCGGCGGTTCTCCGGTGCCTCGTGGACGCTGACGATCCGTGGGGACTGCGTGGTCATGGAGATCTCCCGTGAGATGACGGAACGTCAGTTGTTGATCGGGTCGGCGGAACTGCGGTCGGTGACCGGGTTCATGGCGCGGGCCGCGAGGAAGGCGCCGAGCCCGGCGGCGGTGCGCAGGTCGCCCTGCGGGCCGAGGTCGAGCAGCCCGGCGAGCACGGCGGCCTGCCGGTCGTCGGCCACGCCGAGGGCGGCCGCCGGGTCGGCCTCGGCCGGCACCCGCAGGTCGACCAGGCGGACCACCACGTCCTCGCGGTGGAAGACGGTGGCCGCCGCGACCGGCCCGGTCGGGTCGGCGGTGGCGAGGTTGTCGTGCTCGGCCAGCAGCTCGGCCACCTCCTGCCCGCGGTCCGGGCGCACCGGGTAGAGCACGGCGTGCCGGTGCAGCCGGGCGGGGGCGGGGGAGCTGGCGATCGCCTGGTGCCGGGCGGGCAGCGCGGCCCTGGCGAAGAACGCCCGGGCGGCCTGCGGGTCGCCCAGTTGGCGGCTCTCCTCCAGGTGCGGGTTGAGCGCCTCCTCGACGGCCCGCACCTCGGGCTGCATCGCCACGTGGCGCAGCGCGTCGCCGAGGTTGCCGATCACCTCGACGGCGCGGACCACCCGGTTGCCGAGCATGAACAGCGAGGTGCGGCGCAGCCGGGTGTGCTCGTCCACCTCGGCCCGGGGGGAGGCGTAGCCGGAGAGGATGCGGGCCACCTCGGGCTCGCTGCCGGGCTTGACGGTGAAGGTCAGCGCGTGGCGCACCACCCCGTCCGGGCCGGGGTCGACCCTGGGCGGGCCGACGTGCCCGGCGGGAGTGGTGCGCGGCAGCCCGGGCGGCACCTCCATCGGGGCCCGGGTGCCGGTCGAGCCGGCCGCGGAGGTCTCGCGCAGCACGGCGTAGCGCAGCGAGCGGAAGTTGTCGCTGACGCAGCCGTGCATCGGCTTGACCATCTCCCGGTGGGCCGGGCTGTCCACCCACTCCAGGAAGGTCTCCTGGTCCTTCCACTCGCTGGTGATCAGCCACTGGCGCGGGTCGTTGATCGACTGGCACAGCTGGTCGCTGACGTGTCCGGGGACCGAGGCCACCTGGTGGCGCAGCTGCTCGTACACGTCGAGGAAGCGCTGCTGGGCGCCGTCCTGGATCTCCAGCATCAGCACGACCCGCAGCCGGGTGTCGGCCTCGTCGTGCTGCTTCGGCTGGGGTTCGGACAGAGTTGTCATGATCCACTTTCTGCTCTGGGCCGCACGCTGCGGGCCGTGTCGGCCGTGCCCGGCGGGTGCTCCCCGGCCTGGGAGGGCGGTGCGACGGCGGGTCGGCCGGGCGCGTCGGCGCCAGGCCTGAGGTCGATCGTGGGCGGCGCGGCGGGCGCGGCGCGAGATTTGCGGGCCATCCGGGCGAAGGGGCGCCACGGGCCCCCTCCGGCGGGGGATGGAAGAGCGGGGCCCCCGGTCGAGCGGGCCCGCCGAGGGCGGCGCCGAGCCCAGTCTCCGGGCCGCGGAATCCCCTGACAGGGTGGAGCAATTGATGAATCCGAAGGTTGACGACCGGGTGCCGGTCCTCATCGTGGGCGGCTCGCTGGTCGGGCTGTCGGCCTCGCTCTTCCTCGGGCGGCTCGGGGTCGGGCACCTGCTGGTCGAGAAGCACGCCGACACCTCGCACCACCCGCGGGGGCGCGGCAACAACGTCCGCACCATGGAGCTGTTCCGGGTGGCCGGGATCGAACCCGCGATCCGTGAGGCGGCCTCGATCCTGGCCCCCAACCACGGCATCCTCCAAGCGCCGTCGCTGACCGGCGCCGAGCAGGAGTGGCTGTTCCGGGAGATCGACCCGGGCGGCCGGCTGGCCCGGTTCAGCCCCAGCTCCTGGTGCCTGTGCAGCCAGAACGACCTGGAGCCGGTGCTGCGGCGGGCCGCCCGCGAACTCGGCGGCGACCTGCGGTTCAGCACCGAACTGGTCTCCTTCGAGCAGGACGCGGAGGGCGTCACCTCGGTGCTGCGCAGCCGGGAGAGCGGCGAGCGGCGGGTGGTGCGCTCGGAGTTCCTGATCGCCGCGGACGGCCCGCGCAGCCCGGTCCGCGAGCGGCTGGGCATCGGCCAGTCCGGCAAGGGCGAGCTGTTCCACAACGTCAGCATCACCTTCCGGGCCAAGCGCCTGGCCGAGGTGGTCGGCGACCGGCACTTCATCGCCTGCTACCTGACCAACCCGGAGGCGGACGGCGCGCTGCTGCCGGTGGACAACCAGGAGGAGTGGGTCTTCCACGCGCCCTGGCACCCCGAGCACGGCGAGCCGCTGGAGGCCTTCACCGACGAGCGCTGCGAACGGCACATCCGCACCGCCGTCGGCCTGCCGGAACTGGACGTCGAGGTCACCGGCCGGGCGCCCTGGCACGCCGCCGAGCGGGTGGCCGAGCGGTACGGCGCCGGGCGGGTCCTGCTCGCCGGGGACTCCGCCCACGAGATGTCCCCGACCGGGGCGTTCGGTTCCAACACCGGCATCCAGGACGCCCACAACCTGGCGTGGAAGATCTCCGCCGTGCTCTGCGGCTGGGCCGGGCCGGGGCTGCTGGAGACGTACGGGCAGGAGCGCCGCCCGGTCGCCCGGGTGACCGGCGAGCGGGCCTCGGCGCGGTCCGCCGAGCACAGCCACCCGGGCTACGCGGTGGTGCCCGGCGCGGGCCGGCAGGCCGGGGTGCTGGCGGTGGCGCTCGGCTACCGGTACCCGGTGGGCGCGGTGGTCGGTGCGGACCGGGACGGCCCGGTGGTCCCCGAGCAGTTCGAGTCGGCGGGCGAGCCGGGCAGCCGGGCCCCGCACCAGTGGCTGCTGCGGGCGGGGGTGAGGCTCTCCACGCTGGACCTGTACGAGCAGACGATGGTGCTGCTCACCGGCCCCGAGGGCGGTGCCTGGCAGGCGGGCGCCCGGCGCGCGGCCGACCGGCTGGCCGTCCCGCTGGACGGCTTCCGGATCGGCGACGGGGCCGAGGACGACCTGGCGCCGGAGCCCGGCGCGGACTTCGCCGCCCTGCACGGCATCGGCCCGCTGGGCGCGGTGCTGGTCCGCCCGGACGGCTTCGTCGCCTGGCGCTCGCCCGGCCCGCCGCGGGACGCGGAGGCCGAGTTCGCCGCGGCGCTGCGGACGGTGCTGAGCCTCTGACGGACGCGGACGGGCCCGCCGGTCGCACGGCCGGCGGGCCCGTCCTGTCGTTCGTCGTCGGTCAGTGGCCGCCCTCGTCGACCACCTCGACGTCGGCGACCTCCTGCTCGATCTCCTCGGCCGGCAGCGCCACCCGGATCGCCCAGTAGTAGATGGCCACCGAGAACACCGACACCAGGGCCATGTCGGTCCACAGCGGGATCCGGCCGATGCCGTCGCCGAAGCCGCCGAGCCAGGAGATCAGGCCGAGGCCGATCAGGTAGGGCGGCAGCCACTGGGCGGCCTTCCAGCTCAGTCGCGGCGCGTTCGGCAGGCCCTTCCTGATCGCGTACGCGGCGTAGCTCCCGAGCAGGACGTAGCCAAGCACGATCGCGATGCCCAGGCGGGAGAGGGTGTGCCAGCCGGACCAGTAGATGATCAGGCTGGAGACCACGAACGCGGCCGGGGAGATCACGCCGCCCGCCGGCAGCCGGTAGGGGCGCTCGCGGTCGGGCAGCCGGCGGCGCATCGCGCCGAAGGCCAGCGGGGCGCCGGCGTACATCAGCACGCTGGCGGAGGTGATGAAGCCGACCAGCTCCTGCCAGCTCGGGAAGGGCAGGAAGCAGATCACGCCGGTGACGAAGGCGATGACCAGGCCGAACCACGGCACGCCGTTCTTGTCCAGCTCCTCGAAGCGCTGCGGGGCGTAGCCGTTGCGGCTCAGGCCGTAGGAGATGCGCGAGGTCGAGGTGGTGTAGATCAGCCCGCTGCCGCCGGGGGAGATCACGGCGTCGGCGTACAGCACCCAGGCCAGCCAGCCGAGGCCGACGGTGGTGGCGAGGCCCGCGAAGGGGCCGTCGATGCCGGGGAAGTCGAGCTTGTCCCAGCCGTTGGCGAAGGAGCTGACCGGCAGCGCGCCGATGAAGACGACCTGGAGCAGGGTGTAGACCACGGCGCCGATGGCGACCGAGCCGAGGACGGCGCGGGGGATGTCGCGCTTGGGGTTGCGGCTCTCGCCGGCCAGCTGGATGGCCTGCTCGAAGCCGAGCAGGGCGAAGATGATGCCGCTGGTGCTGATCGCCGCGAGCACGCCCTGGGCGCCGAACGGGGCGAAGCCGTGCGAGGTGAAGTTGGAGCCGTGGAAGTTGGTCACGGCGAGCACGAAGATCGTGAACAGCGGGACGAAGATCTTCAGCCAGGTGGCGACGTTGTTGGTGCGGGCCAGGACGCGCACGCCCAGGAAGTTCACCGCGACGAACACCGCCATGAGGACGGTGGCGACGGCGAAGCCGCTGGCGGTGAGGGTGTTGTTGTCGTTGAGCAGGCCGCCCGCCCAGGGCCAGTGCCGGGCGTAGCCGATCATCGCCTCGACCTCGATCGGCGCGACGGTGGCCGCCTGGAGCCAGGAGAACCAGCCGAAGGACATCCCGGCGAGGCCGCCGAAGGCGTAGTGCGGGTACCGCGCGGTACCGCCCGAGACCGGGAACATGCTGCCGAGCTCGGCGTGCACGAGCGCGAGCAGCACGATCGCCACCGTGCCGATGCCCCAGGAGACGACGGCGGCCGGGCCGGCCGCCACGACGCCCTCCTTGGCGCCGAACAGCCAGCCGGAGCCGATGATCGAGCCGACCGAGGCCCACATGAGGCCGACGAGGCCGACGTGGCGGCGCAGTGACCGCTGGGCGGTGCCGGTTTCGGAACCGGTGCCCTGGCCGGGCGGCGAGATCTGGTTGAGGGAAGCCATGAACGATCTCTCTGTGTGTGGGGACTCCGGGGTGGGCGGAGCGATGAGAGTTGCCACACACTAGGACTTTTCAGCCCCCTCTGCACAGATTTCATTACTGAATGTTTACATTCTTTTCTGGACGTCCTTGCAGGTAGGGGGCGTTATGGCGCCCGGCATATTACGTATCCGATCGATCCGACCGAAATTCGGGCCGCGCAGTGCGGGGTCGCATGATAGGGGAAATTCCCGAGGATGGGAATAGTGGGCTCCGTATAGCGGAGCGGCGCTAGTCCACCAGATCGGACGGGTCGGTGTTGGCGCCGCAGAGCAGCACGGCGACGCGCTCGCCCTCGGCCCGGTCGACGGCGGCGAGCGCCGTGGCGGCCGCGTACTCGACGGCGATCCGGCGGTCCTCCCAGAGCTGCCGGCGGGCGCGCACGATGGCCTCGTCGTCGACCAGCACCGACCGGACGCCCTCGTGCGCGGCGGCGTCCACGGCGAGGGCGGTGGCCCGGCGGGCCCCGAGCGAGTCCTGGGCGACGGAGTCCACCGGGACGTCCACCGGGCGGCCCGCGGCCAGGGCGGCGTTCAGCGCGCGGCTGCCCGTCGGCTCCACGGCGAGCACCCGGATGCCGTGCTCGCGGGCCGCCACCGCCACCCCGGCGAACAGCCCGCCGCCGCCGACCGACACCACCACCGTGTCCAGCCCGGGCACCCCGGCGCGGATCTCCGACAGGACCGTCCCGGCGCCGGCGGCGATCAGCGGGTGGTCGTACGCGTGCGAGGACAGCGCCCCGCTGCCGGCCGCGAACTCCTCGCAGGCGGCCAGCGCCTCCGCGTACTCCCGGCCCGCCAGCCGTACCTCGGCGCCGTACGAGCGCAGCCGCGCCAGCTTCACCGGGGAGGCCGTCTCGGGCAGGAACACCGTTGCCCGGACGCCGAGTTCGCGGGCCGCCCAGGCGCAGGCAAGCCCGGCGTTGCCGCCCGAGGCGATGGTCACCCCGGCGTCCGGGAGGGTGCCCGCCTCGGCGTGCGCCAGCAGGAAGTTCTGCGCGCCGCGCGCCTTGAAGCTGCCGGTGTGCTGGAGGAACTCCAGCGCCAGCCAGGTCCGTCCGCCGTCGTCCCCCGGTGCCACCGCCACCGGGCGCACCCGCCCGGCGATCCGCTTCCCGGCGGCCTCGACCTCGTCGTACGTCAGCTGGTCCATCGTGTTCCGCTCCTTCGTCGAGGGGACGTGCCACCGGGAGTCCCGGCCAGGACGACCGTACGTCCCGTCCGTGGGCGAAGGAAAGATCACGAACGCCGGGGCCGGACCGCGCGTAGGCTGGCCCCGTGCGATTCGTGATCCTCCCCCCGCCGGCCCGCTAGCGGGCGGCCCACTCCACCTCCTCCGGCTCGACGGGACTGCCCGCAGCCGGGGCGATGACTGCCGCCCGCGTACCCAGCGGACCTGAACCGGCAACTCATCGTGGAGTACCGACGCATGACCTCGTACACCGCCGTGCCCTTCCGGCGCGGCCTCCTGTCCATCTCCGCCGCCGCCGTCGCCTGGGGCGTCGGCGGCGCCGTCTCCGCACTGCTGATGAGCACCAGCGGACTCGGCCCGGCGGGCGTCTCCTGCTGGCGCTTCGGCGTCGCCGCGCTCTGCCTGGCCCTGCTGCCGGGCCGCCGGCCGCGCGCCGGGCGGGGCGCCGCCGGGTGGCGCGCCGCCGCGCTGACCGGGCTCGGTCTGGCGGTCAGCCAGTGCGCCTACTTCGGCTCGGTGCGGTACGCGGGCCTCGGGCTGGGCACCCTGATCACCATCGGCGCCGGCCCGGTGTTCACCAGCCTCGGCGCCCACCTGCTGCTCGGCGAACGCCTGACCCGTCGAACGGCGGCCGCGGTCGCCCTGGCCCTGGCCGGCCTCGCCCTGCTGGTGGCCGCCCCGGCGGCGGGCCCGCGCCCGGCCCTCGGCGTCGCGCTGGCCGTCCTCGCGGGCGCCGGCCAGAGCGGCCTCACCCTCTGGGCCCGGGGCGGCGGCTCGGCCCGGGCCGGCACCGGCGCCTTCACCACCGGGCTGCTCTGCCTGCTTCCGCTCGTCGCCGTCCAGGGCGTCCAGGGCGTCCTGCCGGTCGACGGGGACCCGCTGGTGACCGCGGTGGCGCTGCTCTTCCTCGGCACCGTGCCCACCCTGTTCGCCTACCGCTGGTACTTCACCGGCCTGACCACCGTGCCCAGCACGACGGCCGCGGTGCTGGTCCTGCTGGAGCCCGCGACCGCGGCGGTGATCGGCGTGCTCTGCCTCGGCGAGCCGCTGACGGCGGGCCTGCTGGCGGGCTCGGCGCTGCTGCTCGCGGCCATCGCGGCGCTGGCGCGGGAGTAGCGGCTCCGGCGCGGGAGCGGCGGAGGGCGGGGGCCACCCGGGCGGGCGTCCTGTGGTCGCCGGGGGTCCGGTGGCGTGCTGTCGTGGTCCGCATGAACAGCTCACTGCCGGCCCGGGTGGCCGCCGCGACCGCCTCCGCCCTCCTGCTCCTCCCGCTCACCGCGGCCGGGACCGTGGCCGCCGCCGGTCCGGCGGCGGCGACCGGGCGCCGGGACGTCACCGCCGACCAGTGCCGGGGCGCGGGCGGGCACGTCGAGGGCAGCGGCTACTGCGTCGACGCGGATGGCGAGGACGCCTGGGGCGAGCCCATCGACGGCCAGGCGGTCAACCCGAACCCGCGGCCCGGGGAGGAGTGAGCGCCGTACGGGCCCCGCGCCCCGCTCCCGGGCAGGGGAGCGGGGCGCGAAGCCCGTACGGGGTCGGTCAGGGCACCGGGCGCAGGGTGACCGGGGCCGGGGTGAGGGCGCGCAGGACGAGGTCGACGCGCACCTTGGCGGCGCCCGCGCGGTACAGGGCGGTGGAGATCGTCCGTAACTCCTCGGGGCCGGTGCAGGCGAGGCGCAGTTCGAGGTCGGCCTCGCCGGCCAGGGCCAGGCCGCTCTGGACGGCGGGGAACTCCGCCGCGAGGCGGTCGAAGTCGAGCGGGACGGGGCCGTGGCTGATCCGGGCGATCGCGTGCAGCGCCCGGGCCGGGCGGGCCCGCCCCGCCGGGTCCGGCTCGTCCGGGACGAGCCGGAGCGGGGCGGTCACCGGTGCTGGAACTGGACGGTCGGGGCCGGGGCGGAGGGCGCCGCGACGGGGGCGCGGCCGGGCGGGGCGGTCCTGGACGGGGCGGTGGCGGAGGGAGTGGCGGCGGAGGGGGCCGCGACCGAGGGGGCGACCAGCCGCGGGTCCAGTACCAGGGTGTCGATCCCGAGCGGGGCGGTGAGGTCGCGGAGGGCGGGCTCGCCGAGCTCGGTGCGGGCCTGGCCGGGCCCGAGGAGGGCGGCGAGGGCCTCGGGGCTGGAGAATCCGACCGCACAGCGGCGGCCGTCGCGCAGGCGGAACAGGCGGAGTGCGGTGGTGCTTCCGGTGCCGGAGACGGTGACCGGAACGTGCCAGACGGCGCGGGCCATGCGAATGCTCCCGAGTGGGGTGGTGGTGCCTGCCGGAACTACTGCCTCGACGCTAGGTCGACCCGGCCCGGGAGGCTCCGGTCCTGACGCACCGTTGACCGAATGCGGTCGTGCGTTGACGCACTCCTGACGTTCGGCTCACCCGAGTGGACCAAACCACTGGTCGGGCGCTCCGCTTGCCGAGCGCCCCGACCCGGACGACCGTGGAACCCGTCCCCCGTTCTGTCCTCCACGCCGCCCGTCGGAACGCCCCTCCGGGAGGGCCGGGGCGCCCGCCGACCGGGCCGGTGCGCGCCCGGAAACGGGGGGAGGTGGAGTCGGAGGCCCGTGACGAGATATCTTGACGTCAAGACGTTGGAGACGTGAAGCGGAGTACCGATGACTGACTCGACCATCATCTATACGCACACCGACGAGGCTCCGGCCCTGGCGACCTACTCGTTCCTGCCCGTGGTGCAGGCGTACGCCTCGACCGCGGGTGTGCGCGTGGAGACCCGCGACATCTCCCTGGCCGGGCGGATCATCGCGAGCTTCCCGGAGCGTCTGACCGAGGCGCAGCGGATCGGCGACGCGCTGGCCGAGCTGGGTGAGCTGGCCAAGACCCCGGACGCCAACATCATCAAGCTGCCGAACATCTCGGCCTCGGTGCCGCAGCTCAAGGCCGCCGTCGCCGAGCTCCAGGCCCAGGGCTACGCCCTGCCGGACTACCCGGACGACCCGCAGACCGACGAGGACAAGGACGTCCGCGCCCGCTACGACAAGGTCAAGGGCAGCGCCGTCAACCCGGTCCTGCGCGAGGGCAACTCGGACCGCCGCGCCCCGCAGTCGGTCAAGAACTACGCCAAGACCCACCCGCACCGCATGGGTGCCTGGACGGCCGACTCCAAGACCAACGTCGCCACCATGGGTGAGAACGACTTCCGGTCGACCGAGAAGTCCGCCGTGATCGCCGGTGACGGTGCGCTGCGCATCGAGCTGCTCGGCGAGGACGGCACCACCACCGTGCTGCGCGAGAAGGTGCCGGTGCTGGCGGGCGAGGTCGTCGACGCCTCGGTGCTGCACGTCGCCGCCCTGAACGAGTTCCTGGCCGCGCAGATCGCCCGGGCCAAGGCCGAGGGCGTGCTGTTCTCGGTGCACCTCAAGGCCACCATGATGAAGGTCTCCGACCCGATCATCTTCGGCCACGTGGTCCGCGCCTTCTTCCCGAAGACCTTCGCCAAGTACGGCGAGGTGCTCGTCGCCGCCGGCCTGAACCCGAACAACGGCCTCGGCGGCATCCTGGCCGGCCTCGACAACGTGCCGCACCTGGGCGCCGAGATCAAGGCCTTCTTCGAGGCCGAGCTGGCCGAGGGCCCGGCCCTGGCCATGGTCGACTCCGACAAGGGCATCACCAACCTGCACGTGCCGAGCGACGTCATCGTCGACGCCTCGATGCCGGCCATGATCCGCACCTCCGGCCACATGTGGGGCCCGGACGGCAAGGAGGCCGACACCCTCGCCGTGCTGCCGGACAGCAGCTACTCCGGCGTGTACCAGGCCGTCATCGACGACTGCCGCGCCCACGGCGCCCTGGACCCGGCGACCATCGGCTCGGTGCCGAACGTCGGCCTGATGGCCCAGAAGGCCGAGGAGTACGGCTCGCACGACAAGACCTTCGAGATCGCCGCCGCGGGCACCGTCCGCCTGGTCGACGCCGAGGGCAACGTGGTGCTGGAGCAGGCCGTCCAGCCGGGCGACATCTTCCGCGCCTGCCAGACCAAGGACCTGCCGATCCAGGACTGGGTCAAGCTGGCCGTCACCCGCGCCCGCGCCACCGGCGTCCCGGCGGTGTTCTGGCTGGACGAGAACCGCGCCCACGACGCGGTGCTGATCGAGAAGGTCAAGAAGTACCTGCCGGAGCACGACACCACCGGCCTGCAGATCGAGATCAAGTCCCCGGTCGACGCCACCACGTTCTCGCTGGAGCGCATCCGCCGCGGCGAGGACACCATCTCGGTGACCGGCAACGTGCTGCGTGACTACCTGACCGACCTGTTCCCGATCCTGGAGCTGGGCACCAGCGCCAAGATGCTGTCGGTCGTCCCGCTGATGGCGGGCGGCGGCCTGTTCGAGACCGGCGCCGGCGGCTCCGCCCCGAAGCACGTCCAGCAGCTGGTCAAGGAGAACTACCTGCGCTGGGACAGCCTGGGCGAGTTCTTCGCGCTGGCCGCCAGCTTCGAGCACCTGGCCACCACCACGGACAACGCCCGCGCCCAGGTGCTGGCCGACACCCTGGACCGCGCCACCGGCACCTTCCTCAACGAGGACAAGTCGCCGAGCCGCCGCCTCGGTGGCATCGACAACCGCGGCAGCCACTTCTACCTGGCCACCTACTGGGCCCAGGAGCTGGCCAAGCAGACCGACGACGCCGAGCTGGCCCAGGCCTTCGCCGGCCTGGCCGCGACGCTGACCGAGCAGGAGTCGGCCATCGTGGACGAGCTGATCGCCGTCCAGGGCTCGCCGGTCGACCTCGGCGGCTACTACCAGCCGGACCCGGCCAAGGCCGCCGCCGTGATGCGCCCGTCGAAGACCTTCAACGAGGCGCTCGCCAACCTCGGCTGAATCCAGGCGAGTTGAGGCACCGGAGGCCCCCGGGTCGGTCCGTACGGACCAGCCCGGGGGCCTCCTCCGTGCTCAGGCGCCGGCCGGCCGACGGCGGCCGAGCAGGCCGGTCTCGTGCAGCAGGAGCGCCTGGCCGCCCCACACCAGCACGGTGCCGACCAGACAGGCGAGCGCGACCAGGATGCCCATGCCGATCCTGACCGGCCGGTGCTCGGCCACCTCGCCGGTCGAACCGTCCGCCCACACCTGTTCCCGATGGCCGTCCGGGTGGTCGCCGTCGTGGGAGCGGCGGACCTGCTCCCAGTCCTGCCCGGCCGCCGTCCAGCGGTAGGTGCAGCTGTAGACGTCGATCGAGCCGATCGGGCCGCGGTCGCTCTCCAGCGTCTCCGAACCGGAGACGTGGCAGCCGCTCAGGGTGGCCGTCACCGCCTTGTCGGTGCGCATCCAGCTCTGGATGTCGTCCGTGGCGGACGCCGCCATCAGGACGCCGACCAGCGGCGGCACGAGCAGGAACAGGCCGATGCCCACGACCGCGCCGGGGGAGACCTCGTACCGCAGGAACGGTCCCGAGGCCGCCGCGCCCGCCAGCAGGGCGGCCCCGAACACCCACCCGTGCCAGGACAGCCACCCCGGGTCGTCGAACACCCACTGCCAGGCGGCCAGCCCGCCCACCACCGCCGCGACCAGGGCGGCCGCCAGGGCCACCAGGACGCAGGCCCGCTGCAACGTGCTCCACTTGGACACGCTCGTGCCCCCTCCGCACTCGGCTCCGCCTCCATCCTGGCGGAGGGGTGCGACACGATCCAGAGCCCGGCCCCGGGACCGCTGTGCCCCGGGACCGCTCTGCCCCGGGACCGCGCTGCCCAGGGACCGTCCTCAGGACAGTCCGAGCAGCGCCCCGGCCCCGGCCGCCACCACCAGGAGCAGGGCGGCCCCGTACGGGCGCCACAGGGCGAGGGCGGTGCCGACGGCCTCGCGCAGCAGGAGGTACGGGCCGTGCGCCAGCGGGCCGTCCGCGCCGAGCACGGCGGCGGGGGCGCCGGCCCGGCGGGCGGCGAGGGCGGAGCGGACGGTGTGGAAGCCGTTGGTGACCACCGTGCAGCGGTAGCCGGGGCGCTCGGCGGCCATCAGGGCGGCGCTGAAACGCAGGTTCTCGGCGGTGTTCACGGCCCGCTCCTCGCGCCGGATCCGCTCGGCCGGGACGCCCCGGGCGACCAGGTAGCGGGCCATCGCGGCGGCCTCGGTGCAGTCCTCGTGCGGGCCCTTCCCGCCGGTCACCACGACCAGCGGGGCGTACCCGGCGGCCTCCTCGGCGGCGAAACGTTCCAGCGCGGCGTCCAACCGGGCCGCCAGCGGGGGCCCGGGCTCGCAGCCCTCCAGCGCGGCGCCCAGGACCACCAGGTAGTCGGAGCCGGCCGGCACGGGCCGGCGGCGGTGGTACAGCGCCAGGCCGAGGAAGCCGAGCAGCCAGAGCGGGACGGACCCGCAGAGCAGGACGGCGACGAACAGCAGGACGTGCATATACGTTCGAACGCCTGCGGCGGAACGACCGTTCCGGGGCGCTCCCGGAACGGCGGAACCCCCGTTCCGGAGGCGGAACGGGGGTTCCCGGGAACGATCGTTCCGCGGTGAGTGGTGGGGTGGCCTCAGCCGGCCTCGGCCGCCGGGGTGGCGCCCGCCACCGGGGCGACCGGGGCGGCCGGAGCCGAGCCGGGGCGCCGGTCGCGCTTGTGCAGCGAGGCCAGGTAGGCGTTGTACGCCTCCAGCTCGGCGTCGCCGGTGCGCTCCTCGGAGCGGTCGCGGCGGCGGGCCTGCCGCTGTTCGGAGCCCATCCACTGGTAGACCAGCGCGATCAGCACGATCGCGGTCGGGATCTCGCCGAACGCCCAGGTGATGCCGCCGGCCAGCTTCTGGTCCTCCAGGAGGTTCGTCCCCGGTGGTGCGCCCTCCACGGTGAAGGTGGTGACCAGCGGGTGGCCCGCCATCATCACCGCCACGCCGAAGAAGGCGTGGAACGGCATCCCCATGAACAGCTCGATGATCCGCATCACGTGGCCCGGGCGGTGCGGGCCCGGGTCCACGCCCATGATCGGCCAGAAGAAGGCCAGACCGGTGAGCAGGAAGTGCACCATCATGAAGATGTGCCCGAGGCGGTACTGCATCAGGAAGTCGAACAGCGGGGTGAAGTAGACCCCGTACAGGCTCGCGATGAACATCGGGATGGTGAACGCCGCGTGCGAGACGATCCGCATGTACCGGCTGTGCAGCAGCGCCACCAGCAGCTCGCGCGGCCCGCGCGGACGGCCCTTGCCGGCCGGGCGCAGGGCGCGCAGCGCCAGCGTGATCGGGGCGCCCAGCAGCAGCAGGATCGGCGTCAGCATGGAGAGCACCATGTGCTGGATCATGTGCGCGCTGAACAGCACCATGCCGTAGTCGTTCAGCCCGGTGCAGGTGACCAGCAGCATGGTGGCGACACCCGCCGCCCAGCCGACCGCCCGGCCGATCGGCCAGCGGTCGCCGCGCCGGTACAGCCGCACCACGCCCGCCGCGTACAGCCCCAGGAGGACCAGTCCGCCGAGCAGGAACACCCAGTCGGGGGACCAGGTCCAGACGTTGGACAAGCTGAACGGGCCTAGTTGGGTCATCCCGCCGTGGTGGTGCATTCCTGACATTCCGTCGCCCATCGGCGGGTCCTGCTTTCCGTCCTCGTGGTCCAAAATGCGGGTCCGGTTCGCCCGTTTTGCTTGACATACAGCCTAGGTGGGCCTTACCCCGGGCCATCCCCCCACCCCCTCCGTACGGGTGTCTCCCCACCGGAGCGCCTCCTGGCTAGACTGACCGGCCGGTCGGCGGAGAGGCTCGGGGCTCGGAGTCCGAGGGCTCGGGGATTCGGCAGGGAGGCTCGGAGATGGCGACGGAACACGGTCCCGCGGCGCCCACCACGGTCGCGCTGACCGGGGCGACCGGCTTCATCGGCTCCGGCGTGCTCGCGGCCCTCGCCGCGCGCGGCGTCCGGGTACGCGCCCTGGCCCGCACACCGCCCCAGGACGCCGTACCGGGCCCCGCCTGGGTCCCGGGCGACCTGGCCGACCCGGCGGCGCTCACGGAGCTCTGTACGGGCGCCGGGGCACTGGTGCACCTCGCCTCCCGGGTCGACGGCGGAGCCGAGGAGTGCGAGGCGGTCAACGACCGGGGCACCGCCGCCCTGATGGCGGCCGCCACCCGCGCCGGGGTGCGGCGGATCGTCCACCTCTCCACGGCCGCGGTCTACGGCGAGGGCCCGCACCAGGGCATCGAGGTGGACGAGGTGCCGCCTGCCCCGGTGTCCGAGGCCAGCCGCACCCGGCTGCTCGGCGAGCGCCACGCGCTGGCGGCCGGCGGGTGCGTGCTGCGCCCCGGACTGGTGACCGGCACCGGGGACCGCTGGGTGGTGCCCGCGCTGGCCGAGCTGGTCCGCCGGGTGCCGGTCCGCTGGGAGGGCGGCCGCACCCGGCTCTCGATGGTCGACCGCGCCGACCTGGCCCGGCTGATCACCGCGCTCGCCCTGGACGGGCAGGCCGCCCCGCCGGGCGTCCACCACGCCTCGCACCCCGACCCGGTCCGCGGCGGCGACCTGCTCACGGCCCTGGCCGCCCTCGGCCTGCTGCCCGCCCCGGACGGCCCGGACACCCCCTGGGAGGAGTGCCGCCGACTGCTGGCCGCCGCGCCCGGCCGGGTCTCCGAGCGGCAGTTCGGCCTGATCGCCCGCGACCACTGGTACCGCAGCGACCGGATCTGGCACCTCGCCGCCTGCCCGCCCGGCCCCGGCCCCCTGGCCCGCCTCCCCGAGGCCGCCCCCTGGTACCGCCAGGCGCTCGGCCGGCCCTGAGGGGTCGCCGGGAGGCGGGCGTCGCGGCCGGGGTCCTCCCGGTCCCGGTTCAGGAGGCCGCGTCGGCGAGCAGCGCGGTGGTCAGCTCGTGGAGGCGCCGCGCCGCCTCGGGGTCGAAGGCGGGGCCGGTGATCTCCAGTGGCTCGCCCGTCATGGAGGCGGAGAGGATCTCGGCGGGCGGCGCGTCGAGCGCCGCCAGGACCGGCACGATCCCCTCCTCCACCGGCCTGGCGTTCCGCCGCGCGGCTTCGATCTGCTCGGCCATGACCGGGTCGTACTCGCCCGAGAAGCTGGTGCGGACGCTGCCCGGGTTCAGCAGCACGTACCGCACCGGACCGGCCGGCCGCCGCTGGGCGAACCCGACGCCGAGCAGGTCGTTGAGGCGGCTGCCCTGCATCAGGGCGTCGATGCCGCTGTAGTCGCGCTCACGGCCCAGGTCGTCCCAGCGGATCTCGCCGAAGTCGACGCCCGGGCCGCAGACGTTGACCACGACGGGCGCCGGTGCGGCGGCCAGCAGGTCGGCCAGTTCGTGGCTGAGGACGAAGCGGCTGAGGTAGTACAGCGCGAAGGTGTGTTCGAAGCCCTCGGTCGTGACCAGGCGCGACGAGCGGAAGTGCTGGGCGCACAGGACCAGTCCGTCGATCCCGGCGAACCGGTCCCGGATCTCACCGATGGCCCTGCGGGTCTCGCTGACCAGGCTGAGGTCGGCGGCGATGAAGTGTGCGCGGTTCCCGGCGCCGATCCGCTCGGCCTCCGCGAGCACCTCGGCGCCCTTCTCGGCGTTGCGGCCGAGGACGACGACCTCGTCGCCGCGCCCCAGGTACGTCAGGGCAACGGCCTTGCCGATGCCGTCCGTACCACCCGAGACAACAATCGTTTTCACGCTGGGACCTCCACGGAACGGTGAACACGGGAGAACTCGCGGCGGGGAACGCCGGTGCGGCGGGAGCCGACCTGTGGGAAGGCGTGCGGATACGCGCGCCGCCAAGTCATCGATTGATGACTCGGTCGAAGCTAATCGCGCCGGGATACCATGTCAACAGCTGATGACTTGATGCCGCAGCACCTGTCGACACACCGGGAGAATGCCGTGACCGCACCGTCGAGCGGCCGGCCGCCGCGCCACAAGCGCGACCGGGAGGCCACCAGAGCCGCCCTGCTGGCGGCCGCCCGGGTCCACTTCGGCCGCGAGGGCTACGCCGGGGCGAACGTCCGCGGCATCGCCCAGGACGTGGGCGTGGACGCCTCGTTGGTGTTCCGGTACTTCGGTTCGAAGCGGAAGCTGTTCGAGGAGGCGTCGGCCGAGGACGCGCAGGAGGCCGGGGCCGTGCTGGCCGGCCCGCCCGGCCAACTCCCCTACAGGCTGCTGGAGATGATCCTCCGCGAGGAACGGCCGGAGTCGGTGGGCGACCACCCGTTCATCGCCATGCTGCGGTCGGCCGGCGACGAGACGATCCGCGGTCAGCTGCACGACCAGGTGTGCGACACCTACATCGCGGGCCTGCGCGCCCTGGTCGACGGGCCGGACGCGGATCTGCGGGCGGAGCTGTTCAGCGCCTGGCTGCTGGGCATCAGCGTGGTGCGGACCGTGGTGCGCAGCGAGGTGCTCGCCGCCGCGACCCTGCCCGAGGTGGCACCGTACTTCGACCAGGTGGCCGCCGCCCTGCTGGGCGGGGGCGGCTCCGCCGATGACCGACGAGGCGGGCCCGATCGTTGAGGGGCCGCCGGTGCCGGGGTGTTCCCGTTGCGGCGGCCGGCGGCCCCCATCGGGCGTGGGACCGTCAGGCCGTGGCCTGCCCGGCGCCGGGGCGCTGGTTCTTCGCGTCGACGACGGCCCGGGTGACGATGGTCGTGCGCTCCACGACGGTGCCGGGCTTGATGCCGTACTCCTCCCGGACCTGCACGCCACGGCTGCCGAGGTACTGGTGGCTCTCCCGATCGAAGATCCACTCCGATCGCTCGCCGGTCTGGGGGTCGAGCCGCGCCAACGCGATCCCGTCGCGGCCGGAGACGTCCTGCGCGTGCTCGACCACCACCACGCCCGGGATCTTGCCGGCGGCCTCGTAGAGCGCGGCGGCGAGGGCGGAGGGGACGAGCTGCTCGCGGATGATGGAGCCGATCTCGTTGAACGCCTGCTGGTCGTGGTCCCGGTCGCCGCTCACCGTCGAGTAGACGGACTTCAGCAGCGCGTCGGGGTCGGCGGGCTGGGCCGCGAGCCACTGGTAGGTCAGCTGCTCGCGGGGCTCCTTGGTGTCCAGCGTGATGCCGCCCTTCGACTGGTAGCCCGGCTCGTCCAGCCAGCCCTTGGTGCCGTCGGGGGACTTCCACACCTCGCGGTCGTGGAGCGGCTGGACCCAGGTGGCGGACTCCCCGGTGTCCGCGTTGTGACGGGTGGCCATGAAGGAGACCTGGCTCTTGACGTAGACGAACTGGCCCGGTCCGGGCTGGGGCGTGGTGCGCGCCGTCGCGGCGGCGGCGATCGCGTGGACCGTCGAGGCGAGCTGGACGGTGCTCCCCTCCTCGATCTGCACGACGGGTGCCCTGACCAGCCGTGGGGAGCCGAGGGTGTCGGCCGGGGTGTTCAGGGAGACGACCACGGCGAGGGCCGCGGCCGCGGCGACCGGCGCCGCGAAGAGGACGGTGCGGCGCAGCGGGCGCCGTACCGGGGCGGCCGCGGGGGCGGCCTGGTCGGGCCGGTGGATCTCGCTCATCAAGTGCTCCTCGAGCAGGTCCTGGCGGTCGGCCGCCAGGCGGGGATCGGCCGGCGCCGGCAGTAGACGGGCCAGTTCCGCGTGGTCGAGCGGTTCGGTGTGCCGCCGCGAGTTGCGGATCATCGGTGCGTCTCCTTGTGCGGCCGGGCCGCGGTGCTGCGGCTGCCCTGTACTTGTCCGGGGATCGGGAGCGGTTCCGTGTTCTGCTGCGCGGCGCGCAGTTCCTCGGCCGCGAGTCTGCGCAGTCGGGTGCGGGCGCGGGAGAGGCGCGAGCGTACGGTGCCGACGGGTATGCCGAGGGTGGCCGCCGCCTCCGCGTAGCCGAGCCCGGACCAGACGCAGAGCGCGAAGACCTCGCGTTCCGAGCGCCGCAGGCGCCCCAAGGCCTTGTGGGCGGCGGCGAGTTGCTCGGAGTCGGCGATGCGGCCGACGAGTTCGTCGGCGAAGTCGGGGACCGGGTCGGTCGCGGGCATGCGGGCCAGGGCCGCGCTGTGGCGGCGGGCGGCGCGCGTCGTGTTGCGCAGCACGTTGACGGCGATGCCCATGAGCCAGGGGCGTGGACTGTCGCCCTCGTCGCGGAGTTTCCCGCGCAGGCGCCAGGCCTCGAGGAAGGTCAGCGAGACCACGTCCTCGGCGAGTGCCCAGTTCCCGGTCACGCGCACGGCGTGGCGGTACACCAGGGAGGCGTGGTCCCGGAAGAGGTCGCGGAACGCTTCGGGGTTCCCGGCCCGGAGCCGGGAGTGTGGATGGTTCACGTCATGCCTTGTCCGGGCGGGAGGGCCGGTTCCCGTGATCCGGGTCACCATCCGCGGCGTCAGTTCCTGGGGACCAGGGTGTTCTCGTTGCGGCGGCCGGCGGCGTGGTCGTCGATGTTGCGGGCGGTGGCGTCGATGATCTGGCCGACGGCGGTGCGGGTGAAGTAGGCCTGGTGGCTGGTGACGAGGACCTGGGGGAAGGTGACGAGGCGGGCGAGGGTGTCGTCGGTGATGCCCTCGATGGAGCGGTCGGTGAAGAAGACGCCGGTCTCCTCCTCGTAGACGTCGAGGCCGACGCCGGAGAGGCGGCCGGCGCGCAGGGTCTCGACCAGGGCGGCACTGTCGACGAGGCCGCCGCGGCTGGAGTTGATGAGGATGGCGTCGTCCTTCATGCGGGCGAGGGCGGCGCCGTCGATGAGGTGGTGGGTGGCCGGGAGGAGGGGGACGTGGAGGCTCACCAGGTCGGCGCGGGAGAGGAGTTCGGGCAGTTCGGTGTAGTGCATGCCGAGGTCGAGGCAGGCCGGGTTCCGCGCGATGTCCCAGCCGAGGAGTTCGGTGCCGAAGCCGGCGGCGATGCGGGCGAAGCACTCGCCGATCTTGCCGGTGCCGATGACGCCGACGGTCATGCCGTGGATGTCGCGGCCGAGGAGCCCGTCGAGGCGGAAGTCGAACTCGCGGGAGCGGCTCGCGGCGCGGGTGAGGCGGCGGTTGACGGCCAGCGCGAGGGTCCAGGCGTGTTCGGCCACGGAGTACGGGCTGTAATGCGAGACCCGGGCGACGGTGAGGCCGAGCTCGGCGGCCGCGTCGAGGTCGATGTTGTTGAAGCCGGTGGAGCGCTGGGCGATCAGCTCGGTGCCGCCGGCGGCGAGGACGGCGAGGGTCTCGGCGTCCAGGACGGCGTTGACGCTGCTGCTGACGGCCGGGTAGCCGGCGGCCAGCGGGGCGGTGTCGCGGTTGAGGAACACGTCGAGGCAGCGCAGCCCGTGGCGGCCGGCGAAGGCCTGCTCCAGCAGCGGCCGCTCGTCGGCCTGCACTCCGTAGGCGAGGATCTCCATGCCGGACACGCTAGCGGCGGGGGCCGCCGGACGCCCGCCGGGTGCGGCAAGCGCCCCCGGGACGTACGGAGGCCTGGGACGTACGGAGGCCCCCGGGCCGCGCGGGGCGGGCCGGGGGCCTCCGGGGAGGGCGGGGGCGGTCAGAGGACCGTCTCGGCCTCCAGGTAGCGGTCCTGCGGCACGGTCTTCAGCTCGGCGACCGCCTCGGCCAGCGGCACCAGGTTGATGTTGGTGCCCTGCAGCGCGGTGATGTGCCCGAAGGCGCCCTTGTGGACGGCCTCGACGGCGTGCCAGCCGAAGCGGGTGGCGAGCACCCGGTCGTAGGCGGTCGGGGTGCCGCCGCGCTGGGTGTGGCCGAGGATCACCGGGCGGGCCTCCTTGCCGAGGCGGTGCTCCAGTTCGCGGGAGAGCTGGGTGGCGATGCCGGTGAACCGCTCGTGGCCGTAGATGTCCTTGGTGCCCTCCTCCCAGTGCATGGTGCCGGGCTCGGGCTTGGCGCCCTCGGCGCAGACCACGATGGCGAACTTCTTCTGGCGGTCGAAGCGCTCGCGGACGACCTCGGTGAGCTTGTCGATGTGGAACGGGCGCTCCGGGACGACGATGGCGTGCGCGCCGGCGGCCATGCCCGCGTTCAGCGCGATCCAGCCGGTGTGCCGGCCCATGACCTCGACGACCATGACGCGCTGGTGGGACTCGGCGGTGGTCTTCAGCCGGTCCAGCGCCTCGGTGGCGACCGAGACGGCGGTGTCGAAGCCGAAGGTCACGTCGGTGGCGGCGATGTCGTTGTCGATCGTCTTGGGCACGCCGACGATCGGCAGGCCCGCGTCGCTCATCAGCTTGGCGGCCTTCAGGGTGCCCTCGCCGCCGATCGGGATGACCGCGTCCAGGCCGAGGTCGGCGCAGTACTTCTTGGCCCGTTCGACGCCGTCCCGCAGGTGGCTCGGCTGGACCCGGGAGGAACCGAGGATGGTGCCGCCCTGGGCCAGGATGCCGCTCACCGAGTCCAGGGTCAGGGGGCGGTGGTGGCCCTCAAGGAAACCGCGCCACCCGTCCTCGAACCCGATGATCTCGTCGCCGTGGTCGACCACCCCCCGGTGGACCACGGAGCGGATCACCGCGTTCAGGCCGGGGCAGTCACCGCCGCTGGTCAGCACTCCGATACGCATTAGCTTTGCAACTCCCGAGCAGAACCGAGGAACGGCCGGACTACAGGCTGGGACGACGAGCCGTCACCGTAACGGGGCGCTCCCTCGCCGTGGTGGCGGGGAGGTGGCCGCGGGGTGAAGGACCGGCCGATCCGGACAGAACGCCCGAAAACGGCCGCGAAGTCGAGCATACGGCCCCTGGTCCGGCCGGGCAGGAGCCGACGCGGGAGCGGCGCCGTCGGCGCCCCCGCGCGGAATTGCAGCCTGCTGCCGAGGAGGGTGTGCAGTAGGCAGCCCCATTGTGGTACGTCCGGGGCCGCCCGCGGACCGGGTGACCGCATGGCGGGCACCCGGCCGGGGCGTACGGATGTACTACTGGGGACGCGTCGCGGCCGCGATGCGCTCGGCGCGCAGCGCGTCGTACCAGGTGGTGTCGGCCGGCGGCAGCGCGGCGACGTCCAGCGCCAGCTTGAGCAGCATGTCGGCCACGGCGGGGTTGCGGGCCAGCACCGGGCCGTGCAGGTAGGTGCCGAACACGGTGTCCCGCCAGGCGCCCTCGGTGCCGTCACCGGTGCCGTTGCCCCGGCCGACGCTGACGGTGGCGAAGGGCTGCACGCCCTGGCCGAGATGGGTGACGCCCTGGTGGTTCTCGAAGCCGGTCAGCTGCGGCAGGCCGAGCCGGGGGTCGACGTCGGCGAGCACGTCGCCGACGCAGCGGGCGCCCTCGCCGCGGGTGGTCCAGACGTCGAGCAGGCCCAGGCCCGGCTCGCGCTCGCCGAGGTCGTTGATGAACTCGTGGCCCATGATCTGGAAGCCGGCGCAGACACCGAAGATGATCGCGCCGTTCTCGGCGGCCCGCACCAGGCCGCTGTCGGCGCGCAGCCGCTCGGCGGCCAGGCGCTGCGGGCGGTCCTCGCCGCCGCCGATCAGGTAGATGTCGCCGCTGGTGGGGATCGCCTGGTCGGAGCGGACGTCGATCCGGGTCACGTTGAGGTGGCGCTGGCGGGCCCGGCGCTCCACGACCAGGGCGTTGCCCCGGTCGCCGTAGGTGCTGAGCAGGTCCGGGTAGACCCAGACCACGCGCAGGCTGCTCTCACTCATCCTCGAAGGCCTTCCGTCACGTAAAGACTGGTGTGCGGGCGCGGCATCAGCCGGCCACGACCTTCCGCAGCTGCTGGAAGGCGGTGTAGTTGGCGATGGCCTCGATCCGGCCGGGCGGGGCCATCCGGACGGCCTGCTCCAGCGTGTCGACCACGTGGAACTGGAGTCCGGCGACCTCCAGGCGGACGGCCAGGTCCAGCTTGCGCTGGCCCATCACGAAGACCGGGTGCCCGGCGAGGCGCTCGTAGTCGACGTCCCACAGCCAGGAGGTGTCGGTGCCGTCGGCGTCGAGGGCGTTGACGGAGAGGATCACCGGGGCGGGCGGGCCGTCGATCAGCGAGAAGGTCTCCAGCCAGCCGGCCGGGTTCTTGGCCAGCAGCAGGCGGATGTCCCGGCCCTGGTACTGGACCACGTCGTAGCGGCCGGCCACGGCGGCCACCGAGCGCATCCGCTCCAGGGCGACCTGCGGGGCGACGCCGAACACGGCGGCGACGGCGGCCGAGCTGGTGGCGTTGGCCAGGTTGGCCCGGCCCGGCAGCTGGAGCTGGATCGGCCAGGCGCCGCGCTGCGGGTCGATCACGTGGGTGCCCTGGAGCGCCCAGTGCGGGTTGGGCCGGCGGAAGCCGCAGTCCTGGCAGAACCAGTCGTCGCCGGGGCGCTGCATCACACCGCCGCAGGCGGGGCAGGACCAGGCGTCCTCCTTCCAGGCCTGTCCGGCGGCCACCCAGACCACCTTCTTGCAGGAGGAGGCGGCCCAGGTCACCAGCGGGTCGTCGGCGTTGGCGATGACCACGGCCTCGGTGTTCTGGAGGCCCTCGCGCCACTTCTCGGCCATCATCCGGGTCTCGGCGGCGCGGTCGAGCTGGTCGCGGGAGAGGTTGAGCAGGGCGATCGCCTTGGGGCGGGTGTCGCGGGCGACCATCGCCAGGTACTTCTCGTCGACCTCGATCACGCCGAAGCGGGCGTCGTTGCCGCCGGCCAGGGCGGAGGTGATGCCGGCGGGCATGTTGGCGCCCAGGGCGTTGGAGACCACCGGACCGGCGGCGCGCAGCGCCTCGGCGATCAGGCGGGTGGTGGTGGTCTTGCCGTTGGTCGCGCTGACCAGGACGACGTCGAGGTTCTCGGCGAGGGTGGCGAGCAGGTCGGGGTCGAGCTTGAGGGCGACCTTGCCGCCGATCACCGAGCCGCTCCCGCGCCCGGCCTTGCGCGACACGGCGGCGGCGACCCGGCCGGCGGTGACCGCGATCTTGGCGCGGGCCGGCAGCGAGGCGTCGCGTGCGCCTGTGGGCTCCGATTCGGTGCCTGCCATGCTCAGTGGTTCCTCCTTGCTGCGGCACCACCCGTGGCCGAATAACGGGCCGTCGGGCGGCGGGGACGGGGGTCAGCCTACCGACTCCGTCGCCCGACCGGACGATCCGGACCCCGTGCCGCCTGCTGCGACGCGCTCGCGGGTGCTGCTGACGGCCTGTCGGGGAGAGCGGTGTACGGAGCAGCCCCAAGGGTTCGGCTCCGAACCCCTACTGCTTTGACGACGCTCGACGACCACCGTCGGGTTCCCGACCTGCCCGGGTAAGGATCTGGTGAAGAAATGATCAGCGTCCCGGATGGTGGGCGCAGCCGGCCGGATCCCCGGCGGCCAGCGTGGCGGTGATCACCAGAGTGCCGTCCTCGGCCCGGAAGTCCAGCGGCGCGTCCAGCCGTCGCATCGCGGCGATCAGCCCGGTGTTGCCGCCCTGGGTCACCGCGTACACCGTGCGGACGCCGGCCGCCCGGGCCGTCGCCGACAGCCGCCGCAGCAGAGCCGCGCCCAACCCGTGCCGCTGCCAGTCGTCCTCGACCAGGACGGCCAGCTCGGCCTCGCCGTCGTCCCACATCAGGTGCCCGAGCGCGAGGATCCGCCCGTCCGGGGCGGCCACCGCGTAGCTGCGGCCGTGCCGCGGGTCCAGCAGGTGGTCCAGGTAGCGGCCGGCGTCGCGGACCGGGCCGTGGTAGCGCAGCCGCAGCGCGGCGGGGGAGCAGCGCCCGTGCATCGCCAGCGCCGCCGCCCGGTCGGCCGGCCCGGCCGGGCGCAGCAGCAGCCCGGTCCCATCCGGCAGGGACAGTCGGGACGGGGTCTCCGGCGCCGGACCGGCGGCGCGGACGGCGGGCGGGTGCGGCCGCACGGTCCGGTACGGGCCGCCGGTGAGCGCGGGCGGCCGGGTGGCCTGGCCCTCGGGCGCCGCGCACCTGCGGTCGGACCTGCGGAAGGGCCGGTGCCAGAGCCGTTCGGGGCGAGTGCGTGATGCCTTCATGCCGCCGACGCTACCGACGGTGCGCTTCCGTTCGGTTACGTGATCGTGAACGGGCGAATGCCCGGGTGCGCGGCCGGGCGGGGTGGGACAGGGCGGGCCCCCGCCCGGGACGGCGGCACGGGTGGCCGGGACGGCATCGGCGCAGGTCGCGACCGGTGCCTCAGGCGGGTGGGACAGCGGGCGGCCGACGGTGGAGGGCGTTCCCCGGTGCTCCTGGTGAGCAGGAGGCCACGCCCCGTACGGCCACACCCGTACGTCCACGCACCGAAGGCCGTTTCCATGCGCGACACCCCGTCCGTCCCCACCACCGACACCACCGCCACCACCGGCACCATTGGCACCACCGAGACCGCCGCCACCACCGGCGCCCCCGCCGTCCCGCGCGCCCGCCGGGCCCCGGTCGGCACCGCGCTCACCGGGCTGCTCGACCGGCAGGCGCAGACCCGGCCCGGCGCGCCGGCCGTCCTCGGCGAGGGCGGCGGCCTCACCTTCCAGGAGCTGGCCGGGACGGCCCGCCGGCTGGCCGCGCGGCTGCGCCGCCTGGGCGCCGTCCCGGACGGCTGCGTCGGCCTGTTCGTCGAGCCGTCCGTCGAGCTGGTCGCCGGGGCCTGGGGCGTGCTGTACGCCGGGGCCGGCTACCTGCCGCTGTCGCCCGAGTACCCCGAGGACCGGATCCGCTACATGGTCGAGGACAGCGGCACCCGGATCGTGCTGACCCAGGCGCACCTGCGCGAGCGGCTGGCCGCGCTGGTCCCGGCCGGGACCGCGGTCGTCACCTTCGAGGCCTGCGAGGACGCCGCTCCGCTGCCGGAGGCGGCGGCGGAGGAGGTACACGAGGAAGCGCCCGAGGCGGCCGCCGAGCCGGAGTCGCTGGCCTATGTGATCTACACCTCGGGCAGCACCGGCCGCCCCAAGGGCGTCATGATCGAGCACCGCTCGGTGGTCTCCCAGCTGCGCTGGATGCACTCCGCCGGGCACCTCGACCCCGGGACCACCGTGCTGCAGAAGACCCCGATGAGCTTCGACGCCGCGCAGTGGGAGATCCTCGCCCCGGCCGTCGGCGCCCGGGTGGCGGCCGGCACGCCCGGCCTCTACCGGGACCCGGAGGCGCTGGTCGCCGCCGTCCGGCGGCACGGGGTGACCGCGCTCCAGTGCGTGCCCACCCTGCTCCGGGCGCTGCTGGACACCGAGGGCTTCGCCGACTGCACCGGCCTGACCCGGGTGTTCTCCGGCGGTGAGGCGCTCTCCCGGCGGCTCGCCCGCGACCTGGGCCGCGCCCTCCCGGAGGCGGCGCTGGTCAACCTGTACGGCCCGACCGAGTGCACCATCAACGCCACCTGGCACCTGGTCGACCCGGCCGATCCGGCCGACGGCGCCGGCTCGGTGCCGATCGGCCGACCGGTGGCCGACACCCAGTGCCACGTCCTCGACGAGGAGCTGCGGCCGGTCGCCGCCGACGGCGTCGGCGAGCTGTACATCGGCGGCGTCCAGCTGGCCCGCGGCTACCTGAACCGGCCGGAGCTGACCGCGGAGCGGTTCGTCCGCTCCCCGTTCGCCCCCGGCGAGCGGCTGTACCGCACCGGCGACCTGGTGCGGTGGAACCCGGACGGCACCCTCCAGTTCGCCGGCCGGGTGGACAACCAGGTCAAGCTGCGCGGGTACCGGGTCGAGCTGGACGAGATCGCCCGCGCGATCGAGGAGCACACCTGGGTGCGTCGCTCGGCCGCGGTCGTCACCGGGGACGACCGCACCGGGCACCCGAACCTGGTCGCCTGTGTCGAGCTCAACCCGCGCGAGGCCGCCCTGATGGACCAGGGCAGCCACGGCGGCCACCACCAGTCCAAGGCCAGCAAGCTCCAGGTCAAGGCCCAGCTGTCCGACCCGGGCCTGCGCGACCGGGCCCGGCTGGCGGGCCGCGAGCGGGTCGGGCTGCCCGGCCGGAAGGAGACCGACGCCCAGCGCCGGGAGGCCTTCGCCCGCAAGAGCTACCGCTTCTACGACGGCGGCGCGGTCACCCGGGACGACCTCACCGCGCTGCTCGCCCATAGGGCCTGTCTTCGAACTCGCGTCTGCGGGGCGACGCCGGGGCACGCACCTCGCCGCGTTGTCGTCGGTCACCAATGCTCCGCAGTGGCTCCCTCCTCCGCCTTGCGATGCACGCACCCCAACGCCGCCCCGCCCGCCCTCCGGGCGGACGACGGGAGTTCGAAGACAGGCCCTGGCCCGGCCGGCACCTTCGGCCGCGACCTGGAACTGCTGAGCCTGCCCGAACTCGGCCGCGTCCTGCGGTGGTTCGGCCAGTTCCACAGCGAGGAGCGGCTGCTGCCCAAGTACGCCTACGCCTCGCCCGGCGCGCTGTACGCGACCCAGCTGTACCTGGAGACCGGCGGCCTGGACGGGCTCGCGGCCGGGCTGTACTACTACCACCCGGTCGAGCACGTCCTGGTCCGGATCGGCCCCGCCGGGGCGCGGCCGGGCCCGGATGGCGGGGCCTACCTGACGCTGCACTTCTCCGGGAAGCACGGCGCCATCGAGCCGGTCTACAAGAACAACATCCGGGAGGTGCTGGAGTTCGAGACCGGCCACATGCTGGGCGTCCTGGCGGAGGTGCTGCCCGAGTACGGGCTGGACGTGCGCCCGATCGGCCTCGACCCGGCGGCCAAGGACCGGCTGGACGTCGCCGAGGAGGACCACTACCTGGGCGCCTTCGCGGTCGTCCGGGCCGGCGGCCCGGCGCGGGACGAGGGCACCGAGCTGTACGTCCAGGCCCACGAGGGCCGGGTGGACGGCCTGCCGGGCGGCCTCTACCGGTACGCCGACGGCGAGTTGACGCACGTCTCGGAGGAGGTGGTGGAGTCCCGGCACGTGATCGCGATCAACCAGGCCGTCTACGCCCGGGCCTCGTTCGGCATCACGGCCGTCGCCCGTGCCGAGGAGGAGTGGCTGCGGTACATCGTGCTCGGCACGGAGCTGCACCGCCTCCAGCGCAACGGCTTGGGGCTGGGCCTCATGTCCTCCGGCTACAGCTCCAAGTCCGGCCACCCGCTGCCCGCTTCGCGCCGCATCGACGAGATCCTGGCCGGCCGCGGCATCACCCCGGGACCGTCCTACTTCTTCCTCGGCGGCAAGGTGAGCGAGGAGCAGATCCGCAGCGAGGGCATGCACGAGGACACCGTCCACATGAAGGGACCGGCCGAGCTGATCAAGGACCAACTGGCCACCCTGCTGCCCGACTACATGCTGCCCAACCGGGTGCTGGTGATGGACGCCCTGCCGCTCACCGCCAACGGCAAGGTGGACCTCAAGGCGCTGGCCGCCTCCGAGGCCGTCCGCACGGCCGGCGTGCGCGGCGCGTACGTCGCACCCGCCACCGGGTACGAGCGGCGGCTGGCCGAGGCCTGGGGGCGGGCGCTGGGGTGCCAGGAGGTGTCGGTGACGGACGAGTTCTTCGCCGTCGGCGGGAACTCGCTGATCGCCGTCGCCCTGGTCCACCGGATCAACCGCGAGTTCGGCGTCGCGCTGCCGCTCCAGGTGCTGTTCGAGTGCCCCCGGCTGGGCGACCTGGCCGCACGCGTCGAACGGGCCTGCGGCGAGGGCGGCGAGCGCGCGGGCGGGGGCACCGGCGGGAGCGCGGCCTCCCGGCTGGTGCCGCTGCACCCGGGGGCGGCCGACCGGGCCGTGTTCTGCTGGCCCGGACTGGGCGGCTACCCGATGAACCTGCGGCCGCTCGGCCGGGAGGCGAGTGCGGGCCGGGCCTTCTACGGTGTCCAGGCGCACGGCATCAACCCGGGCGAGACGCCGTACCCGACCATCCGGGAGATGGCCGCCGCCGACGTCGCCGAGCTGCGCCGGGTGCAGCCGCGGGGGCCGTACACGCTGTGGGGCTTCTCCTTCGGCGCCCGGGTCGCCTTCGAGGCGGCCTGGCAGCTGGAGCGGGCCGGGCAGCGGGTGGAGCGGCTGCTGCTGATCTGCCCCGGCAACCCGAAGGTGCGCCGGGACGATGCCCGGTCGTGGGGCCGTGAGGCCTCGTACGCCAACCCGGCGTACCTGACCATCCTGTTCGGGGTGTTCGCCGGCCGGATCAGCGGCCCCGACCTGGAGCGCTGCCTGGCCGAGACGGTGGACGAGGCGACCTTCGTCGCCTCCGTGCACCGGATGCTGCCGGAGCTGGACGAGGAGCTGATCCGGCGGATCACCGGGATCGTCGGCGAGACCTACGAGTTCGAGTACAGCTTCCGCGAGCTCGCCGAGCGGCGGTTGGAGGCGCCGGTGACCGTCTTCAAGGCCGCGGGTGACGACTACTCGTTCATCGAGGGCAGCACCGGCTACTCGGCGGCCCCGCCCACCGTGGTCGACCTGGCGGGCGACCACTACGGGGTGCTGCGGGAGCACGGGGTGGCCGAGCTGGCCGCCGCGATCCGGGAGGTGGAACGGACGGGCCCCGGGGAGCCCCTGGGCCGCTGATCGGATGATGTGGACACGCTCACGGATGGCTCAGGATCCGTGAGCGGGGGAGCCCCTTCGGATAGGGATGGCTCGGCTTTTCCGCCGATCCCGTCTCCTCCGAAGGGGCTTTCCGATGTCCGTGAAGAACTCCGCACTGGCCACCGCCTGTTGCGCCCTGCTGCTCGCCCTGCCGCTCGCCCTCGCCCAGTCGGCCGCCGCCGACAGCAACGGCCCCAAGACGCCCGAGGAGGCCGCCACCTGCCACCAGGTGCTCGGCGCCCTGCTCGGCGGCTTCGGGCCGATGCTCGGCGAGGCCGTCTGCGTCGTGCAGCCGGCCGACAAGGGCTGACGCCTCCCGGGAATCCGCCGGCGGTGGCCGCCCTCCTCGGGCCGCCGCCGGCGGAGCCGGATCCCGGGCCCGCGCCGGGTGCGGGGCCGCCGGAGGCCGGCTCCGGATTCGCCCGGCCGGCCCACCGGGCGCGGGCCGGTCGTGGCGGCGGTCGGGTGCCGGGCCGACGATGAGGGGGCGGGGGCGGGGCGGGGGGCGAGAAGGGAGCAGGACCGTGCAGGAGTTCCTGGTCGAGATCACCACCAGCGTCCCCGAGGGCACCGCCGAGGAGGAGGTCGACCGGCGGTGCGCCGCCGAGGCCGTCCGCGCCCGCGAGCTGGCCGCCACCGGCCACCTGGCCAGGCTGTGGCGCCCGGTCGGCGAACGGCGCAGCATCGGCGTCTGGCGGGCGGCCGACGAGGCCCGGCTGCGCGCGGAGGTGCTCGGCAGCCTCCCGCTGCGGCCGTGGATGACCGTTGTGGTGACCCCGCTCGAACCGCACCCCAACGACCCGGGCCCGGCCTGAGGCGACGGCTCAGGCGATGCGGGTCGGCGCGTCCTGGAGGGTGTGGCCGGTGGCGGTCAGCAGCGTCGTCAGGACGGCCGGGGTCACCGGGTGCTCGGTGCGGAGGTAGAGCTCGTCGGCGGCGGGGTGGGGGTGGACGGAGAGCAGGGTGATCCGGTGGTCGGCGAGCGTCGTGCGGGTGTGGGCGAGGGCCGTGGTGCGCACCCGCCAGAGCGCGACCGGGGGCGGGGCGTGCGGTGACCACCAGCTGTGGAGCAGGGCGGTGGCCAGCAGGGCGAGCGCGGAGGCGGCCACGACGACCGGGCCGTCCGGGCCGTGGACGACGATCTTGGCGATGAGGTCGGCCGCCGTGACGGAGAGGAAGACGGCGGCGAGTTCGACGGTGTCACGGCGCCAGCGGTGGGTGCGGCGGGCACCGGGGCCGGCGGGGGCACGGAGGGGAGAGGGCTTCGAATGCTCCATGCCACCACCGTGCCCGACCGGTGTTTCCCGGTCGGGCATCCGTCGTGACCGGCCGGTTACGGTCCGCGCCGGGGTGTTACGGGAGGAACGCGCGGGGCAAAGTCGGGAGGCCGGGCCGCCGGTGGTCTAGCCGAGCAGGTCGCGGGCCGCGGCCTTGACCTCGGCGAGCAGGAGGTGGAGGTCGGCCTCCGTCGTGGCGGCGTTGAGGAGGCAGGCGCGGAGCAGCTCGGCGCCGTCCAGGCGGGCGCCGGTGACGAAGACCCGGCCGCGACGCTGGACGGCGGCGGGGAGGTCGCGGTTGAGGGCGTCGCGGGCGGCCCCGTCCCGGCCGGGGGCGCGGTGGCGGAACGCCACGATCGAGGTCTGCACCTCGGCGAGCAGCTCCAACTCCTCGTCCGCTTCGACGAGTTCGCCGAGCCGGCGGGCCAGGGCGGTGCACCGGGCGATGTCCCGGGCGAGCCCGGCTCGGCCCTTGTGGGCGATGGTGGCCCAGACCTTGAGGGCCCGGAAGGGGCGGGTCTGCTCGGTGCCGTACTCGGAGAACCAGCCGAGGGCGCCGGCCGACTCGTCGCGCAGGTAGGACGGGACGAGGCTGAAGGTGCCGCGCAGTTCCTCGGTGTCGCGGACCAGCGCGCAGCCGCAGTCGACCGGGACGCCGAGCCACTTGTGCGGGTCCAGGGCGAGCGAGTCGGCGCGCTCCAGCCCGGCGTAGCGGTGGGCGATGGCCGGGTCGAGCCGGCCGAAGGCGCCGTACGCGCCGTCCACGTGCATCCAGAGGCCCTGCTCCTCGCAGTGGTCGGCGATCGGGCCGAACCCGTCCACCGCGCCGGCGCCGACGGTGCCGGCCGAGGCGACCACCAGGAAGGGCAGCAGGCCGGCCGCGCGGTCGCGCTCGACGGCCGCTCGCAGGTCGGCGGTGTCCAGCCGGCCGTCGGGGCCGGTGGCCACGGTGCGCAGCTGCCGGCTGCCGAGGCCGAGCAGCTCGGCGGCCTTGCGGACGCAGGAGTGGGTCTCGCCGGTGACGTAGCCGACCAGCGGCGGCAGGCCCGCCAGGCCCTCCTCGCGGACGTCCCGGCCGGCCCGCCGGGCGGCGCGGTTGCGGGCGGCGGCGAGGCAGACGATGGTCGCCATCGAGGTGCCGGAGGTGAGCAGGCCGCCGCCGGCCGGGTGCGGGAAGCCGACCAGTTCGGCTATCCAGCGGACCACGGCGCGCTCCAGGTGGACGTCGGCGTGGTCGCCGCCGGCCGAGCTGGGGTTCATCGCGGAGGCGGCGAGGGTGGCGAGCACCCCGGCGGGGGCGGGGGCGGAGTTGACCCAGCCGAAGAAGCGCGGGTTGCCGTTGCCCATCGGGTACGGCAGGACGTCCCGTCCGATGGCGCCGATCAGCTCGTCGAGCGGGCGGCCCTCGGTGGGCAGCGGGGCGTCGAGCAGGGCCCGGCGGGCGGTCTCGTCCATGGGCTGCCAGACCGGGCGTCCGGGCAGGTCGGCGAGGTAGTCGGAGACGAGGTCGGCGGTGGCGTGGGCGGCACGGCGGAAGTCGGCGTCGGTGACGTCGGTGCCGGTGAAGTCGGTGCCGGGGGAGTCCTCGGTGGTCATGGCGTGCTCCAGGGAGGCCGGGGGACGGGCTGGGCGAGGCGCGGCGTCCTTGGCGCACCCGGGTCAGGCGATGATCGGGTGATCCTACGCAAGCAGGCCCGCACCGTGCGGTGCGAGCCTGCTTGCTGAGACCCGGGGGCGTCGGTCCGGGGGACCGGGGGCATCAGTCCAGCGAGCTGGACAGGCCGCTCGCCGAGCGGCAGTAGCCCTGCATCTCCTTGTTGGTGATCTTGGCGCAGAGCCGTCCGGCCGCGCCCCCGTCGGTGTAGTTGACCGTGTAGTAGCTGACCAGGCCCTCGGCGCAGGCCTTGCGCTGCCAGCCGTCAGCGGCGGTCGCGCACTGCTCGGACGCCCAGTCCTCGCGGTCCAGGTTGTACTTCATGGTGCGCGAGCCGACACCGCGGCTGCAGTCCACCGCCCCGCCGCTGGCCTTGCCGTTGAGGCACCACTTGAGGGCCTCGGCGTAGACCTCGGGGTGGTTCGGGTAGTCGTGCGAGGAGAGGAAGAAGGTCGGGGCGTAGAAGAAGCAGGCCGACTGGAACAGCGACGGCTGGTCCTTGCACGGGTAGAGCGGGTCCTGGGCGAGCTTGTCGGCGGGCAGGTTGGCCTTGGCCTGCTCGTCCTCCTCGTCCGGGCCGAAGAGCTGCATGAACAGGCCCTCGGAGCAGCGGATCCGGTTCTGGTCGGAGGGGAACTTGTTGCACAGGTCGCGCGCCTTGGCGACGTCCTGCTTGGCGACGAACATGGTGCCGTGGCCGACGCCGTGGATGCAGGGCCCGGTGTTCTTGGGCGCGCAGAGCTTGAGCAGGTCCGTCTCGGGCTGGGTGGAGGCGTTGAGCATCTCCTCGACCGCGCCGTGCAGGTAGCCGGCCGCGCAGGTCTCGTGCGGGAAGGAGATGACCTTCTGGAAGTCGGCGTTGAAGCGCTTGACCGCCGCGTGGCCGAGCTCGTGCGCGATCGGGTGGCAGAAGCGCACGGTGTACGGCTTCTCCTTGGTGATCTTGTCGAGGTCGGCCAGGGCGACACCGGGGTCGGTGGCGTCCATCTCGGCCATCACCTTGTTGCGCAGCGTGGAGCGGGTCCACACGGCGGGGTCGCCGGTCGGGGTGGCGCTCGCGGGGCCAGCCGCGGCCGGCCGGGCGCCGGCGGCGGGGGCCCCGGGGGCGACGGCGGTCAGGGACGCGGTGGCCGCCGCGGGCGACCAGTCGGTGACGGCCACCGACCCCAGGCCCAGGACGCCCAGGAGCAGGGCGGTGAGAATCGCGAAGACTCGCGGCTGCATGACGGGATCCCCCGGCGGATCGAGGTGAACGTTTCGCTCCCATCCTGACGGCACGTGAGCGGTAAGCCGCGATTTCGCCCGCCATTCGGGAGGTGTCGGCGACGCTATCGCACCGTGGGACCTCCGGGCCCGGCGGGATGGTTCCGCACAATCACCCGGACGGAGTACGGGGGCGCGGGCGTCGCCGGGTGCGCCGTTCGGGTGGCGGCACCCGCGCCCCACACGCGTTCAGGCCCCGGCGGTCAGAGCTCCAGCGTCACCCGGTACTCCGTCAGCCAGGCGTCGAAGTCCAGCGCGAGGTCGACGGCCAGCCGGACGGACTGCGGGTCGGTGTCCGGGGCGAGCGCGTCGGCGAGGCGCCGCCGGTCGAGCAGGTCCAGGGCCGGGGAGGTGCGCTCGACGGCCAGCCGGGCCAGTTCGGCGCGCAGCTTCGCCGGGTAGTGCGGGTCGGTGGTGACCGGGTACGGGCTCTTCGCCCGCTCGGCGACCGCGGCCGGCAGCACGTCCCGGACGGCGGCGCGCAGCAGGCTCTTCTCCCGCCCGTCGAAGGACTTCATCGCCCACGGGGCGTTGAAGACGTACTGGACCAGCCGGTGGTCGCAGAACGGCACCCGCACCTCCAGGCCGTTGGCCATGCTCATCCGGTCCTTGCGGTCGAGCAGGATGCAGACGAAGCGGGTCAGGTTGAGGTACGAGATCTCGCGCATCCGTCGTTCGAGCGGATCCGCCTCCGGCAGGTGCGGGACCTCGGCGACCGCCTCGCGGTAGCGGGCCCTTCGGTAGCCGTCCAGGTCGAGCTTGCGGAGCAGTTCGGCGTCCAGGAGGTGCTCGCGCGGGGTGGCTCCGCCGCCGGCGATGCCGGTGAGGCCGAGCGCCCAGGGGAAGTCGTCGACGGCGATGGTGGCCGGGTCGTGGAACCAGCGGTAGCCGCCGAAGAGCTCGTCCGCCGACTCGCCGGACAGTGCGACGGTGGAGTGGCGGCGCACGCCCCGGAAGAGCAGCAGCAGCGAGGTGTCCATGTCGCCGACGCCGTTGGGCAGGTCACGGGCGCGCAGCACGACGGAGCGCCGGGCCGGGTCCGTCAGGTCGGCCGCGTCCAGCTCGACGACGCTGTGGTTGGCGCCGACGTGGTCGGCGAGCAGCCGGGCGAACGGGCCGTCCTGGGTCTGCCGGACGTCGTTGGCGTTGAAGGTCTCGCTCTGCCCGGCGAAGCCGACGGAGAAGGAGCGCACCGGGCCGGCCCCGGCCGCGCCCAGGGTCCGGGCGGCCAGGGCGGTGACGGCGCTGGAGTCCAGGCCGCCGGAGAGCAGCGAGCAGAGCGGGACGTCCGCCTCCAGCTGACGGTGCACGATGTCGTCCAGCAGGGCCCGGACGGTGGCGACCGTGGCCTCCAGGCTGTCGCGGTGCTCGCGCGCCTCCAGCGCCCAGTAGCGGCGGACCGAGAGGCCCTCGCGGCGCACCCGCACGACGTGCCCGGGCCGGACCTCGTGGATGTCCCGGTACGGGGTGAGCCCCGGGGTGCGGGCGTAGCCGAGCAGTTCGCGCAGCCCGTCCAGGTCCACCACCGGGCGGACGGCGGGGTGGGCGAACAGGGCCTTGACCTCGGAGCCGAAGACCACGCCGTCCGGGGTGCGGTGGTAGTACAGGGGTTTGACGCCCATCCGGTCGCGGACCAGCAGCAGCTCCTCGCGCCGGATGTCCCAGACCGCGAAGGCGAACATGCCGTTGAGCCGTTCGGCCAGGTGCTCGCCCCATTCCAGGTAGGCGCGCAGCACGACCTCGGTGTCGCTGCGGGTGCGGAAGCGGTGCCCGGCCGCCTCCAGTTCCGCGCGCAGTTCGCGGTGGTTGTAGACCTCGCCGCTGTAGGTGAGCACGGCCAGCGTCCGGCCGTCGTGCTCGACCGTCATCGGTTGGACGCCGCCCGCGATGTCGATCACCGCGAGCCGGCGGTGGCCGAGCACGGCGTGCGGCTCCAGGTGGACGCCGCCGGCGTCCGGGCCGCGGCGGGCCTGGGTGGCCGTCATCGCGTCGATGACCCCCCGTTCGGCGGTGAGGTCGCGCTCGAACGCGACCCATCCGGTGATCCCGCACATCAGCAAGCCTCCGGTCTTCCGCTTCGTGTTCAGGGGGTCACGCTACGTGCGGAGTTGGCGCCGCTTCAAGGGGCTTTCGGGAACAGGGGCGAACGGGTGGCCGTTCGACGGCCGAATGTGAAGGAGTCGTGGATGTGGTCTGAAAGTCGTAATGTCTGCCCGATTTCGGGCAGAAACTTTGGCTTCGGCGGCCGGCCCGACCTAGGCTCCACACTCGTGCCGAGCTCACCCCACCCCCACGAAGACCTCCTCGCCCACCTCACCCGGACCAGCCCGCTCGGGCCCCGGGAGGCGGCGCGGGTCGTGGCGGAGGTGCTGGCGTACTTCTCCGAGAGCACCGAGGAGTACGTGCGCCGCCGCCACACCGAGCTCCAGGCACGCGGTCTGACCAACGAGCGGATCTTCGCCCGGCTCACCGAGGAGCTGCCGCAGCGCCGGGTCTCGGCGCCGGAGCTCTCGGCCCGCCAGCTGCGGCGGATCGTCTACGGCTGAGGCGGCCGAGGCGGCCGAGCGCCCGTCGCCCTCACCGCGCTCACGGCCCTCATCGGGCTGACTGCCCTCACGGCCCTCATCGGGCTGACCGCCCTCGTTCCCGACCTTCCGAAGACTTCGAAGAGGAGACCACGCATGTGCGGAATCGTGGCCTACATCGGCCCCAAGGACGCGACCCCCTTCCTGCTGGAGGGGCTGGCGCGGCTGGAGTACCGCGGCTACGACTCGGCCGGTGTCGCCGTCACCGGGCGCAGCGGCGGGATCAAGCTCCGCAAGGTGAAGGGCCGGGTCGCCGACCTGGCCGCGGCCGTGCCGGCCCGGTTCAAGGGCACCACCGGCATCGGCCACACCCGCTGGGCCACCCACGGCGTCCCCAGTGACGCCAACGCGCACCCGCACCTGGACAACGCCGAGCGGATCGCCGTCGTCCACAACGGCATCATCGAGAACGCCGACGAGCTGCGCGCCAAGCTCGCCGCCGACGGCGCGGTGTTCCGCTCCGAGACCGACACCGAGGTGCTCGCCCACCTGATCGCCGCGAACGTGGCCGAGGGTGTCGAGCTGGAGGACGCGGTGCGGGCCGCGCTCGGCCGGGTGGTCGGCACCTACGGCATCGCGGTGCTCGACGCCGAGCGGCCGGACCGGATCGTCGTCGCCCGCAACGGCAGCCCGATCGTGCTGGGCATCGGCGAGAAGGAGATGTTCGCCGCCTCGGACGTCTCCGCGCTGGTCCGCTACACCCGCCAGGTCGTCCACCTGGAGGACGGCGAGCTGGCCACCGTCCGGGCCGACGGCTTCCGGACCTTCACCGAGGACGCCCGCACCACGCACCGCCAGCCGTCCACCGTGGACTGGGAGGTCGACTCCTACGACACCGGCGGCTTCGAGCACTTCCTGCTCAAGGAGATCCACGAGCAGCCCGGCTCGGTCGAGCGCACCCTGAGCGGCCGGCTCGACGAGCGCTTCGCCACCGCGCACCTCGGCGGCCTCAACCTGGACGCCCGGGAGCTGCGCGAGATCCGCCGGGTGAAGATCCTCGGCTGCGGATCGGCCTACTACGCGGGCGAGATGGGCGCGCAGCTGATCGAGGAGCTGGCCCGGATCCCCGCGCACAGCGAGCCGGCCTCCGAGTTCCGCTACCGGAACCCGGTGATCGAGGCGGACACCCTGTACGTCGCGGTCAGCCAGTCCGGCGAGACCTACGACACGCTGGCCGCCGTCCAGGAGGTCAAGCGCAAGGGCGGCCGGGTGCTCGGCGTCGTCAACACGGTGGGCAGTGCTATCGCCCGAGAGTGTGACGGCGGTATCTACCTGCACGCCGGTCCGGAGGTCTCGGTCGCCTCCACCAAGGCGTTCACCTCCACCGTGGTCGCCTTCGCGCTGCTCGCCCTGCACTTCGGGCGCATCCACGACCTGTCGCCCGCCGACGGGCGCCGGATCGTTTCCGCGCTCAAGGCGCTGCCCGACCAGATCCGCGAGGTGCTGGAGCAGAGCGAGGCCATCGCCGGACTCGCCGCCGAGTACGCCGACTCCGCGGGCATGATGTTCATCGGCCGGGTGCGCGGGTACCCGGTGGCCCGCGAGGGCGCGCAGAAGCTCAAGGAGATCTCCTACGTGCACGCCGAGGCCTACCCGGCGAGCGAGCTCAAGCACGGCCCGCTGGCGCTGATCAGCCCCGAACTGCCCACCGTGGCACTGGTTCCGGACGACGAGCTGCTGGACAAGAACCTCACCACGCTGGGCGAGATCAAGGCCCGCTCCGGGCGGGTCATCGCCGTCGGCCACCGGCGGCCCGAGGAGAAGCTCGCGGACCACTGCATCCTGGTGCCCAAGAGCGAGCCCGAGCTGGACCCGCTGCTGCTCAACATCCCGCTCCAGCTGCTCGCCTACCACGCCGCCGTCGCCCTGGGGCGGGACGTGGACAAGCCGCGCAACCTCGCGAAGAGCGTGACGGTGGAGTAGTCCCCCGGAGCCTCGGAGGAGGGCGTCCTCGGAGAGGAGGGCGCTCGTCACGGACCCGCGGGTCCCGGTCGCTGTGCGGACGGCCGGGGCCCGCGTTCCGCTGTCCGCGGGTCAGAACACCGAGCAGCCGGACAGGGTGGTCAGGGTGTCCAGGGCGGCGACCGCGGCGACGGAGTTGCCGGCCTGGTCCAGGCGCGGGCCCCAGGCGCACACGGCGGCGCGGCCGGGGAGTATCGCGAGGATGCCGCCGCCGACGCCGCTCTTGCCGGGCAGGCCCACACGGAACGCGAACTCGCCGGCGGCGTCGTAGGTGCCGCAGGTGAGCAGGACGGCGTTGATCCGCTTGGTCTCGCTGCGGGACATCAGCCGGGTGCCGTCGGCGCGCACGCCGTACCGGGCGAGGAAGGAGCCGGCCAGCACCAGGTCGCGGCAGCTGGTCGCGACGGCGCAGTGGGCGTAGTAGTGCTCCAGGACGGTCTCGACCGGGTTCTCCAGGTTGCCGTGGCTGGCGATGAAGTGGGCCAGCGCGGCGTTGCGGTGGCCGTGCTCGGCCTCCGAGGCGGCGACCGCCGGGTCGGTGTCCAGCAGCGGGTTGCCGGACTCGCGGCGCAGGAACTCCCGTACCGCGCCCGAGGCGTCGCCGGTCATGGTGTGGAGCCGGTCGGTGACCACCAGGGCGCCCGCGTTGATGAACGGGTTGCGCGGGATGCCGTGCTCGGTCTCCAGCTGCACCAGGGAGTTGAACGGGTTGCCGGACGGCTCGCGGCCGACGCCCTGCCAGAGGGTGTCACCGCCGTAGGCCACCGCGAGGGCGAGCGAGAACAGCTTCGAGACGCTCTGGACGGAGAACGGCCGCTGCCAGTCCCCGACACCGTGCAGCTCCCCCTCGACGGTGGCGACGGCCATGCCGAAGGCCTCCGGGTCGGCGGTGGCGAGGGCCGGGATGTAGTCGGCGACCCGGCCCCGGCCCGTGGTCGCCCGGGCGGCCGCCTCGGCGGCCTCCAGCAGGACCGGCCAGTCCAGGTACTCCCCGCCGGGCACACCGTTCAACGCTTCTCCTCCACCGGCACCGACTGGGAACACGACCGGGACCGGGCGCGCGGTGCGGGTGCGTCCGGTCCGACCAGGATTATCCGTGTTTCGGGCGGGTGGGTCGGGAGGGGGGTGGGTGGTTCGCCCCGTGCGGTGTCGTGAGGCCGTCGGTGCCGGGTTGTGCCGCTCGGCGGTGTGCGGCGGCGTGCGGGCCGGCTACGGGGCGTTGGTGGGGGCCTGGACGGGCGGGCCGGTGAGCAGGGTGCCGGTGTCCGAGTACGGCCAGCCGTTGGGGACGCAGCCGTGCAGCCCCTTGATCTGCTGCATCATCACCGGCGCCGGGGCGCCCGGGCCGGGGCAGTCGACGTGGCCGTTGCCGAGGATGTGGCCGACCTCGTGGTTGACGGCCAGCGCGTGGTACTGCTCGGGCCTGCCCTGGTAGAACTCGGACAACTCGGTCCAGCGGGTGAGGTTGACGACCACCTGGTGGGTGACGCCGCAGTTCACCCAGCCGCCGGTGTCCAGCCCGTACTGGCCGCAGATCCGGTCGGTGGACTTCGGGGTGGCCAGGTAGACGGTGAAGTCCACCGGGTCGGCGGGCATCCGCTGGAACGAGGCCGTGCCGCCGGCCGCCCAGCCGTGCCGGACGTCGCCGAGGACCGCGTCCACCTCGGCGGCGAACTGCGCCGGGCTCTCCGCGATCCCGTCCTCCACCCGCACCTTGTAGCGGTACAGGTGCTCGCCGGTGCCGAAGCGGGCGGAGCCGCCCGGCGCGGTGGTGAACGCCAGCCGGTCACCGTCCCCGCCGCTCCACGGCTGCCACCAGAGCAGCCCGGCGGTCAGCGCCGCGACCAGCGCGAGGGCGGGCAGAGCGTGCCGGGGCTTCCAGCGGCGCAACCGCGCGGGCGCCCTCACCGGCCCGCTCCCGCCGCGGCCAGATGGCCGTACACGCCGCGCAGGGCGGCGTGGGCCATCAGGAGGGCGGTGGTGTCCGGTCGGGCGTGGATCGGGGCCAGGGTGGACATGGCGGAAGTGCTCCAGGACGGGATCGGCGGGCCGGGGCGGCCGATCGGCGACCGGGCCGTCGCCCGGTCGTGCGAAAGGGTGGTACCTGGAGGAACGGGGCGGGGTGCGGCGGCGGTTCAGGGCGCCTTCGCGGTTCGGGCGGTGGCGTGCGCACGGTGCCGGCCCCTGTCGGACGGGAGGCCCGGGTGGTTCCCGGAACCGCTCGATGGTGTCACCCCGGCGGCGTGTCCCTGGGCGGCGCCGTCGGATTCGGGTGTCGTAGGGCGGGTCGATCCGTCCGGGTCGGCCCTGTCCCGAGCGAGCTGCCATCGGAGGCGCCGTCATGTCCACCACCGCTGTTTTCACCGTCGACGGCATGAGCTGCGGCCACTGCGAGAAGACGGTCAGCGCCGGGCTCGCCGTCCTGCCGGGCGTCACCGACGTCAGTGCCGACGCGCCGAGCGGCCGGGTCACCGTGGCCTCCGCGCAGCCGCTGGACGAGGCCCTGGTCCGCCGCGTCGTCGACGGGGCCGGGTTCACCTTCGTCGGGCAGGCCTGAGGGCGGTTCCGGGGAGGGGCGGTCCGGGGATGCGGTGCAGGGGGGCGCGGGGCCCGGCGACTGCTGTCGACGGGCCCCGTTGCCGTCCCGTCGGCCGGGCTCAGCCCATGCTCTTCGCGCCGTCCAGGGACTCGCGGATGATGTCGGCGTGACCGGCGTGCTGGGCCGTCTCGTTGGCGATGTGCAGCAGCACCCGGCGGGCCGACCACTCGGCGTCCGCCTCGAACCACGGGGCCTTCGGCAGCGGCTGGGTGGCGTCCAGGTCGGGGAGGGTGGCCACCAGCTCGTCGGTGCGCACGGCCACCTCGGCGTACGCCGCGAGGACACCGGCCAGCGTCTCGCCCGGCAGCATGCGGAACTCGTCCGCGCGGCGGGCGAAGTCCTCCTCGGTCCAGGCGGTGAAGTCGGGCATCGCGGACGGGCCCTGCACGATGAACTCCGCCCAGAGCCGCTCGACGCTGGTCACGTGCTTGATCAGGCCGCCCAGGCACAGCTCGCTCGCACAGGTCCGCAGGCCGACCTGCTCGTCGGTGAGGTCGCGGGTGGTGAAGCGCAGGAAGTGCCGCTGCTTCTCCAGGGCCGCCAGGAGGTCGGCGCGCTCGCCGGCGAGGTTCTGCGTGGCGGCGGGGGTGGTGGCGGCGGGGGTGGTGGTCGTGGTCATCGTCATGGCCTTTCGCTGGGTTCCTGCTACGGGTTCCTGCTCCCTCGGACAAGAACAACGCTACGGACCATTGCGGTCACTTCCTGTCCTGAATCCCAGGGAGAATCGACGCATGGCGAACACCAGCACGCGGACGCTGCGACTGCTCTCCCTGCTCCAGACCCACCGGTACTGGCCGGGCGACGAACTGGCCGACCGGCTCGGCGTCTCCGTCCGCACCCTGCGCCGCGACATCGACCGGCTGCGCGAACTCGGCTACCCCGTCGAGGCCCAGCGCGGCGTCGACGGCGGCTACCAGCTGGCGGCGGGCGCGGCGCTGCCGCCGCTGGTGATCGACGACGAGGAGGCGGTGGCCCTCGCGGTCGGCCTCCAGGCGGCGGCCGAGAGCCCGGTCGAGGGCGTCGCCGAGGCCTCGGCGCGGGTGCTGGCGAAGGTGGTCCAGGTGATGCCGGCCCGGCTGCGCCGCCGGGTCGAGGCGCTGCGCGCGGTCACCGTCCCGGTGGACTGGGGGACGCGGACGGGCACGGGCGTCGACCCGGACGTCCTGACGGTGGTGGCACTCGCCTGCCGGGACAGCGAGCGGGTGCGGTTCTCGTACACGGCCGCCGACGGGCGCGGTACCGACCGGCACGTCGAACCGCACCGGCTGGTCTGCCTGAACCGCCGCTGGTACCTCGTCGCGTACGACCTCGACCGGGCCGACTGGCGCAGCTTCCGCCTCGACCGCCTCACCGCCCCCACCGGCAGCGGCGCCCGCTTCGCCCCCCGGACCCTCCCGGCGGCCGACGCGGCGGAATTCGTCCGCGCGGGCCTCAACAGGATGCCCCGACCGCACCAGGTGGAGGCCCTGATCGAGGCACCGGCGGAGTTCGTCCGCGCCCGCGTCGGCCGCTGGGGCACCGTGGAACCCGTCACCCCGCACCGCTGCCGCCTACGGATGACCGCCGACTCGCTCGACTGGCCCGCCATGGCCCTCGGCTCCCTGGGCGCCGAATTCCAGGTACTCGCCCCGGACGCCCTCCGGACCCTGCTCACGGACTGGAGCACCCGCTTCGCCCGCGCAGCGGCGGAGGGGGAGTAGGCGTAGGAAGTCGGCCTGGCCGACTTCCGGCGTCGGGAAGGGGGTGTGGTGCACCGCTCCTGCGGCCGCTTCGTCGTGGTCTGCTGCTTCGGTGCTTGCCATGGGCGGACGACGGCCCGTTGTGGCGGAGTAGGAAGTCGACCAGGCCGACTTCTGACGGGTGGCCGTTGGGGCGTTAGCGCCTCGGCCCAGTGCAGGTGCAGGTGCTGGCGTCGGAAGTCGACGGGGCTGAGTGCCGGTGTGACCGGTGAGTGTGTCCCCTGCCAGCGAATGCCGAGTTTCTCCGGTCTGTGTAGCTGTGGCGGCAGCCCTCGGAGACCGCTATGGCTGGCTGGTGGTGGCGGAGTGGGAAGTCGGACCCGTAGACGTACGCGCGGGCGTGGGGGATCAAGTGGGGCTTGTCAGGTGGGGGTGGGGTGGGTCCTTGTGGGCGGGGTGGCGTGGGAAGTCGGCCTGGCCGACTTCTGGTGCGGTTGTGGTGAGAGCGGGTCGGGTGGGGCCTGATGTGCTGTCGGCGCTCGGTATGGCCGGGTTGTGGTGGCGGAGTGGGACGTCGGGGCTGTCGGCTTTTGGTGTGGGGGTCAGGGGGCGATGGCTTCGAGGGTGGTGCGGAGGTGGGTGAGGACGGTGGGGAGGGTGGGGAGTGGGGGTGTGGCGAGGGCGAGGCGGAGGGCGTTGGGGTGGTGGGTGGTGGTGGCGAAGGCGTCGGCGGTGGAGATCAGGATGCCTTCGGCGGCCAGGGCGGCGGCTGCGTGGTCGGGGCGCTGGTGGGGTTCGAGGGTGAGCCAGAGGATGTAGGAGGTGGGGTGGGCGGTGGTGGTCAGGCCGGTCAGGGCGGTGCGGGCGATGGACTGGCGGGCGGCGGCGTCGGTGCGGCGTTCCTGTTCCAGCCGGGCGACCGTGCCGTCGGTGAGCCAGCCGGTGGCGAGGGCGGTGATCAGGCCGGGGGCGCCCCAGGCCGCCGCGCGCAGGCTGGTGGTGGCGGCCCGGAGCAGGTGGTCGGGCAGGACGGCGAAGCCGAACCGCAGGCCCGGTGCCACGCTCTTGGAGAGGCCGGCCAGGTAGCAGGTGCGCTCGGGGGCGAGGGCGTGCAGGGGCGGGGGCGGGGCGGCCTCCAGGAAGGCGTAGGTGCCGTCCTCGATGAGGGTGAGGCCGTGGTCGGCGGCGAGCCGGACGAGGCGTTCGCGCTGTGCCGGGGCGAGCACCCAGCCGAGCGGGTTGTGGACGGTCGGCTGGGTGTACACCGCCCGTACCGGCCGGGTGCGGCAGAGCCGGTCGAGTGCGTCGAGGTCCGGGCCGTCGGCGGTGACCGGGACGGGCGCCAGGTCCAGTCCGTGGGCGGCGGCGAGCAGTTTGATGCCCGGGTAGCCGAGCGCGTCCACGGCGAGGACGTCCCCGGGGCGGGTGAGCGTGCGCAGGACGCAGTCCAGGGCCTGTTGCGCCCCGCTGGTGAGCAGGACGTTCTCGGGCGCGGTGTCGATCCCGCGGTCCAGCAGGTGGGTGGCCACCGCGGCCCGGTCGTGCCGGTGGCCGCCCGGCGGGTGCTGGCGCAGCAGGGCCTCGGCGTCGCCCGAGGAGGTGAGCGCGCGCAGGGCCTGCCGCAGCTGGTCGCCCTGCCCGGGGGAGAGCGGCTGGTTGAAGGAGAGGTCGGCCACCCGGGGCACCGGGAGCGCGCGGGAGGGTTCGAGGCCGTCGTAGCCGGAGCGCAGCCGGACGAAGGTGCCGCGGCCCTGCTCGCCCACCACCAGCCCGGCGGCGGCGAGTTCGGCGTACACCCGGGTGGCGGTGGCGAGGGCGATCCGCCGCTCGCGGGCGAGGGTGCGGTGGGTCGGCAGCCGGGTGCCGGCCGGGAGCGCGCCGGAGCGGATGGCGGTCGCGTACTCGTCGACGATGGCCTTGTAGGAGGGCGGTCGCATGGGTCACCTGCCCTTCCGGGGAGTGGACGGTCCGGGCACGGGCGTGCACGGGCGTGGACGGGTGCGTACCGGAGTGTATCCAGGACAATAAGTGGATTGTCCTGGGCCGGTGTTCCTAGCCTCGTCACATCCAGCAGCGAGGCCAGGAACGGAGCACGCGCCCATGACCATCCGCAGCGAGCGGGACCGGCACGTCGTCACCCTCACCATCGACCGGGAGAAGAAGCTCAACGCCCTCGACTACCCGACGATCGACGCGCTGCTCGCCGAGCTCGACCGGATCGACGCCGACGACACCGTCCGCGCCGTGATCCTCACCGGCGCCGGCGGGCGGGCGTTCAGCGCGGGTGCCGACATCCCGTCGCTGGCGGCCAGCATCGCGGGCGGGCCCGAGCGGGCGCTGCGCGAGTTCGTCCGGCGCGGGCACACCCTCACCCGGCGGATCGAGGAGTTCCCCAAGCCGGTCATCGTGGCCGTCAACGGCCTTGCCTTCGGCGGTGGTTGCGAGATCACCGAGGCCGCCCCGCTGGCCGTCGCGGCCGAGCACGCGACCTTCGCGAAGCCCGAGATCTCGCTCGGCTTCCCGCCGCCCTTCGGCGGCTCGCAGCGGCTGCCCCGGCACGTGGGCCGCAAGCGCGGTCTGGAGATGATCCTCACCGGTGACCCTGTCCCGGCCGCCCGCGCCGCCGAGATCGGCCTGGTCAACTCGGTCGTCCCGGCGGACGAACTGCTGGACACCGCACGGGATCTGGCCGAGCGGATCATCCGGCACGCGCCGACCGCCGTGGCCGCCTGCCTGCGGGCCGTGACCCGGGGCATCAACCTGCCGATCGACGAGGGGCTCGCGGTGGAGGCGACGGCCTTCGCGGCGACCGTGCCGACGGACGGTGTACGGGACGGGATCCGGCGCTTCCTGGACCGCTCGTCCTCCGGTGGCAGCTCGTCCTCCGGTGCGGAATCCTGAGGCGGTACCGGAAAGTTGTTGTCGGCGGGCGACCGGGGGCTGATCATGGCGGGATGTCGGATCTACTCGCCCGTGTGACCGCCTTCCGCGCCGCCTTCGCCCGCCGCCAGGCGGCGGAGACCGTCGAACTCCCGGAGTTCCCCGGGGTGTTCGCCGTCCGGGACGCGGCGTTCGGCCAATCGGAGGAGCACAACCAGCTGATCGTCGAGGGCCCGGGAACCGACCCGGCGGTGCTGCCCGAGCTGGCCGCCCGGTGGTTGGGGCGCCGCCACCGGTACCGCGTCACGGTGCTGGACCCGGAGTCGGGCGAGCGCGCCGCCCCGGTGCTGGCGGCGGCGGGATGGGAGCGGGAGGGCGTGGTGGTCCTGGCCCGGTCGACGCTCGGCTGCCGGCGGCCCGAACCGGCCGCGATCCCCGTCGAGTTGGCCGAGGTGCGGGCGGCGGTGCTGCGCCAACAGCGGGAGTGGATCGAGGACGAGGAGCTCGCCCGGCAGCTCACCGACCGCCGTTCCGCCCGGCTGCGCGGTGCCGAGCGGGTGCACTTCCTGGCCGCTCGGACGCCGGTCGGCGAGGTCGCGGCCTGGAGCGACCTCTATCTCGAACCGGCCGTCGGGCTGGGCCAGTTGGATGACCTGGTGACCGGTTCGCGGTACCGCGGTGCGGGGCACGGCGACACCCTGCTGGCGACCGGCCTGGCGCTGGCGGCCGAGGCCGGTGTCCCGCAGCTGTTCCTGCTCGCGGACGCGGTGGACTGGCCGCGTGAGTGGTACGGCCGCCGGGGTTTCGAGGAGATCGGGCGCGGTCACGCCTTCTACGGTCGGTGACGGTCGGGGTGCGGGGCGGTGGCACGGTCTGCTCCACTAGCCGGAGCTGCCAAGGTAGTTGCGCTGTGAGGTGGCGCTCGCCGTGCGGGCGGGGGCCGGGCGCGCGGCCTGCTGGACGTCCTGCCGGAGGACTTCGCCCCGCTGCGGACGGCGAGCTCCGGGTAACGGGCGGGGGCGGGGCACGACGGGGTCAGGCCGTCTCCGGATCGACGGCCGGCGGGGCTTCGCGGCCGCAGTGGGCGGCGACGGTGTCGGCGAAGGCGCGGGCGAGCGGGCCGAGGTTCTCCCAGTCCCGGACGGCCCACCCGGCGGTGAGGGCGGGCAGGTCGGGCAGCGGGAGCAGCCGCAGGCCGGGGTGGCCGGGGCCCTGCCACTGCGGGAGGGCCGGGACGACGGCGTGGCCGAGGCCGAGTTCGGCGAGCAGGATCGCGGTGTCCCAGTCCGCGACGCTGGTGTCGAAGACCGGCCGGATGCCCGACTTCCCCAGCCAGGACTCGACCTGGGAGCGGGAGACGGAGTTCTGCGGGAGTCCGATCAGCCGGGCGTCCTGGAGGTCGGCGGGGGAGATCCGGTCCCGGGCGGCGAGCGGGTCGCCCGCCGTGACGGCGAGCACCCAGGGCAGGTCGACCACCGGCTGCTGGTCGATGCCCCGGGCCGGGGCGCCGAGGGTGATCCAGGCGAGGTCGACCCGGCCGGCGTTGAGCGACTCCAGGCAGCTGCGGCTGGAGACCTCGGTCTGGAACTCCAGGCTGACCCGGGGGAAGCGCCGCCGGAAGTCCACCACGGCCGCGGACATGAAGTGCCGGATGCTGGTGGCCCCGGTGGTGATCCGGACGGATCCGCCCTCGCCGCGCGAGAGTTCGGCGATCCGGTGCAGCGCGTGGTCGATGCCGCCGAGGCCGGTGGCGACCGCCGTGCGCAGCAGGCTGCCCGCCGCGGTGGGGACGACCCCGCGCGGGTGGCGCTCGATCAGGGCGAGGCCGACCTCCCGTTCGAGCCGCTTCACGTGCTGGCTGACGGCGGACTGGGTGCAGTTCAGCTCGCGGGCGACGGCGCTGAGCGAGCCGGCCCGGCAGACCGCGGCGAAGACGCGGAGGTCGTCAATGGTCACGGAGACCCAAGGTATCGCTTGGAGGGGTCCCAGCAAATCGGCGGATTGACTTGGGTGTTGCGCGGGATCGATCATCGGACCAGGGCCCAGGGCGGCAACCCGCCCGCTGACCCGCCGGCGTTCCGGACGCTGTGGGCGGGAGCGGCGGGCGGGTGTCGACCCGCATCTGTTCGAGAGCAGTTCTCTACAAGAGCGGTGATGTACGACGGAGGGGCGGCGCGCCGATGCTCGGGGTGCGTCGTGCCGGGAGCGCTCGCTGTGGCGCGGGTGGAGCGGGTGTCCGTGCCGGGTGGAACGGATGACGGCCGGGTCATCCGATCGGATGACCCGGCCGTCGGCGTTCGGCGGGAGAGTGGAGAGCCGGTCAGTACGGCGCGGCCGTCACCAGGACACGGGGTAGCGGACCGGGTGCCCGCCGATCCGGCCGGGCAGCAGGCCGATCACGACCAGCAGCCCGGTGGCCAGGACGAGCAGCGGGAGGAAGGGCACGGGATGCGGCGCCTGCAGGACCACGATCACGGCGGTGGCCGCGGCCGGGGAGTGCGAGAGGTGGGTGAGCATCATCGCGCCGAGCGAGAGCCCGGCGGCGACGGCCGCGCCCCAGGTGGTGCTGCCGGTGACGGCGAGGACGGCGAAGCCGATCAGGGCCGACATCAGGTGCCCGCCGACCAGGTTGCGCGGCTGCGAGATCGGCAGCCCGGGCGCGCCGTGCACCAGCGCGGCGCTGGCGGCCAGTGGCGGGATCAGCAGTGGCTGGTCGAGCAGTACTCCCACCCCGACCAGCAGGAGCAGGGCGCCGATGGCGAAGACGGTGGCCCGCAGGGCGTGCAGCGGGTGCCGTCCGGGCGTGGCGGCGGGCGGTGGTGTGGACATGCGTGAGCTACTCCGGACGAGGGACGGGGACCCGGAGATGATAAACAGACTGTTGAATGAAAGGTAGGACGTTTTGCCTGTCGGGCACATTCCGTCCAGGGGGCAGGACCACCTGGGGATTCAGGGCGAGCCGGGGATTCAGAGCGAGCCGCGGAACCAGAGCGAGAGAGAGCAGCCCATGACCACGCCTTCCGTCACCGTCTTCCGGGACGTTCGCCCGTACGGTGCCGACCGGGCCGTCGACCTGATCGCCGTGGACGGCCTGTTGGCCGAGCGGGTGCCGGACGGGGCGGCGCCGGAGGTGGTCGAGGGCGGCGGCCGGATCGCGCTGCCCACCCTGGTGGACGCGCACATCCACCCGGACAAGACCGCCTGGGGCGAGCCCTGGTACAGCCGGCGCCCGGCCGGTTCGCTGCCCGAGTACGTCCAGGGCGACGTCGACCTCCACCGGCACCAGCGCACCCCGCTCGCCGAGCGGGCCCACCGGCTGCTGAGCCACGCCGTGACGCGCGGCACCCGCGCCGTGCGGGCCCACGTGGACGTGGCGCCCGCGTACGGGCTGGCCGGGGTGACCGGGCTCGCCGAGGCGCGCGAGCGGCTGGCCGGCGCGCTGGACGTCCAGCTGGTGGCCTTCCCGCAGCACGGGGTCCGGCGGACGCCCGGCGCGGGCGCGCTGCTCGCGGAGGCGGCGGCCAGCGGGCTGGTCGACGCCATCGGCGGCATCGACCCGGCCGGCTTCGACGCCGTCCCGGCCGAGGGCCCGGACGGCGAGGGGCCCGCCCAGCTGGAGCTGCTGTTCGGCCTGGCCGAACAGCACGGACTGCGCCTCGACATCCACCTGCACGACCGGGGCGAGCGCGGCCTCGGCCCGCTGCGCGAGATCGCCGCGCGGACCAGGGCGGCCGGACTGGCCGGGCGGGTGGTCGTCAGCCACGCCTTCTGCGTCCCGGAGCTGGCGGGCGCCCAGCTCGCCGACCTCGCCGCCGAGCTGGCCGAGTCCGGCGTCGGCCTCACCACCGTGGCGCCCTCGGCCCACCAGGTGCTGCCGTTCCGCGAGCTGCGGGCGCACGGGGTGCGGGTCGGGCTCGGCTCGGACGGCGTGCGCGACTCGTGGAGCCCGTACGGCAACGCCGACCCGCTGCACCGCGCGCACCTGCTCGGCTGGACCACCGACGCCCGCACCGACGAGCAGCTCGCCGACTGCTTCGCCCTGGCGGCCGACGGCGGCGCCGAACTGCTGGACCTGCCGGCCGTGACCCTGGAGCCGGGCTCGCCCGCCGACTTCATGCTGGTGACGGGCGAGTGCCTGCCGCAGGTGGTGATCGACCTGCCGGCGCGTGAGCTGGTGGTCCGCGCGGGCCGGGTGGTGGCGCGGGACGGGCGGTTCACGGGCTGACGGGCGTCCCGCGGCCGGCGAGGGCCTCCCCGTCGGTGGTGCGGTCGGCGGGCGCCTCCCCGTCGACCGTGCGGCCGCGCGTTGTGCGGCCCGTGCCGACGGAGAGGCGCGCAGGCGACGATGATCAGAGGGTGCGGGCCGCGCTGGTCTCGTGGAGGTGGACCAGCGCGTCGTAGGCGGTGCCGATCGCGAGGCGCGGCAGCGGGTCGCTGCGGAACTCCGTCCCGGCGTCGTAGGTCGGGCGGGCGGTGTTCAGCCAGGACCGGGTGGCCGGCGGGGCGGAGCGCAGGTCGACGTAGTAGTCGCGGTAGCGGACCCGGTCGAGGGGGTACTCGTTCATGTCCGCGGTGGCCGGCGGAACGGTGACCGGCTTCCAGGCGGCGGCGAACGGGTCGTCCTTGGTGAGGAAGGAGCCGCGGTCGAAGGTGAAGCCGACGGCGAGGTAGTCCGCGCCGAGGGCGTCGCGCAGGTACGAGCCCTGGGTCTTGGGGTAGAGCTCGGGGTCGCTGCTCTGGTAGCCGACGTGGCCGTTGTGCGCGGACAGCAGCACCTTCCCGCCGGTGCGGCGCTGCCACCAGAGGGTGTTGTCGGTCATGGCGCGGTCGCGGAGGTTCTGCATCGCGGCCACCTCGCTGTTGTCCTCGAGGTTCATGGCGGTGAAGGTGAAGGTCTGGGCGATGCTCCGGGCGTTCTGCACCGCCCAGTCGTACGCCTCGCCGCCCTCGCCCCTGGCCGCGGTGACCAGCTCCAGGGTCTGCTGCGCCACGGCGGCGTTCTGCCGCCGCTCGGCGAGAGGGCGTGTGGTGATGTAGCCGATGGCGTCGTCGAACGGGCGCAGCCCGGCGTACAGCTGCTCCAGGCGCGGCAGTGACGCGGGGGCGGCCTCGCGGACGTAGGAGGTCACCCGGTCGAAGAGCTGGTCGCCGATGGCGGGGAAGTCCAGGTCGTCGCCGACGAAGTGGACCGGGTGCTGCGGGTGTTCGCGGTTGTGGTCGCGCATCCAGTCGATCAGGTCGGCGAACTCCTGGCGCTCCCACGGGGACTTGCCCATCGTCTCCTTGACCAGCTGCCGGGCGTCGCCGCCGGTGCGGCCCTGCACGTAGTCGTCGATCCGCAGACCGGAGGACCAACTCGTCTCCAGGGCGAAGGCGGTGAAGCCCTTCTCCTCGACCAGGTAGCGCAGGACCCGCTGCTTCATGGTGAAGAACTCGTGGGCGCCGTGTGTGGCCTCGCCGAGCCCCACCACCTTGGCGTCGCCGATCATCGCGCCCAGCGGACGCAGGTCGGTGGTCCGGCCCCCGGGCTCGGTGGACCGCAACGGGTGGGCGAGACCGTTCAGTTCGCGGACCACGGTGGATATCTGACTGTTCGTCATCTTGTCGGTGCCGGGCTGGTCCGCGTGTGCCGCCGGGGCGAGCAGGGCGGTGGTCGCGACGGCCGCCGTGGCGGCCAGCAGGGCGCGTCGACCGATGGGCTTGCCGTGCATCTCGCTGCGTACGGTCACTTCGGGGGCTCCTCAAATTCGTCGAACCGTCAACCCGTCGGAACGGCCACGGTGGTTCGAGTGGTTCGCCGGCGAACGTGCCGGTCAATGAATAGTCGATCACCGGGGGCCTTCGGCGCGCTGAGGAGTGCCGCCGGATCGACCAGGGGGATAACCCCCGGGCGGCCCCGGCACACCCGTACGCGGGGGTATGCCGGGGCCGGTACCGGGTGAGGGTTCAGAGCGTGGCGGAGCGGTGGGTCGGTCGGCCGTCCAGGACGGTCAACAGGACGGGGAGGTCCGCCAGTTCGGTGGCCGGGGTGGTGAGCGGGTCGGCGGCGAACACGGTGAGGTCCGCGCGGTGGCCGACGGTGATCCGGCCCGCCAGCTGCTCCTCGCCGGCCGCGTGGGCGGCGTTGGCGGTCATCGCCAGCAGGGCCTCCAGGGCGGTGAGCGCCTGGCCGGGGTTGTGCGGGGCCTGGCTCAGGTCGCGGGTGGGACGGCGGTGGCGGGCGCCCGCCATGACGCCCAGCGGCGGGTAGGGGGCGATCGGCCAGTCCGAACCGAGGACGACCGTGGCGCCCGCGTCCCAGAGGTCCCGGCAGCGCCACGCGCGGTCGGCCCGCTCCTCGCCGAGGCGGCGGGACCAGTTGTCGGTGTGGTCGGCCCGGGTGAAGTCGCAGCAGTGGGTGGGCTGCATGGAGGCGACCACGCCCAGCTCGGCGAAGCGCCGGACCACCGCGTCCGGAACGGTCTCGATGTGCTCGATCCGGTGGCGGACGGGGGATGCCCCGTGCGTCGTCCCCCCGTCCGCCGCCGCCCCGATCGAGTCCAGGGCGTGCCGTACGGCGGCGTCGCCGATCGCGTGGGTGGCGGTCGGCACCCCGGCCTGGTGCAGCTCCCGGACGACGCGGGTGTAGTGCGCCGGGTCCGGCCAGAAGGCGTGGGTGGACTCGCCGTGGCAGTCCGGGCGCTCCAGCCAGGCCGTGCCGTTGTCGATCGTGCCGTCCATGAACAGCTTCACGCCGTCCACCCGCCAGAGCCGACCGCCCCGGCCCTGCTGCCCGATCAGCGCCCGCAGCCCGTCCGCGTCCACGCCGGGCTGGCACCAGGGGGCCACGCGCAGCCGAAGCGGCAACTCGCCGGCCTCGTCCAGCTCGGTGTAGAGGTCGAGGCTGTCGCCGTTGGCGTCCATCGCGTGGCCGCCGGTGAGGCCGGCGGCGGCCATGGCGCGCAGCGCGGCGGCCAGGCGGTCGCGGCGCTCGGCGCGGGTGGGCTGCGGCGCGGCGCGCTCGACCAGCTCGCAGGCGGCGTCCTCCAGCAGCAGGCCGGTGGGGCGGCCGTCGGCGTCGCAGACCACCTCGGCGGCCTGGTCGAAGCGGCGCGGGCCGTCCACGCCGGCCAGCTCCAGGGCGCGCGGGCTGGCGAGCATGGAGTGGGCGTCGAAGAGCTGGAGCAGCGCCGGGACGCCGTCCAGGACGGGCGCGAGGGCGGCGGACTCCACCGGGCGGTCACCGAAGACGTTCGGGTCCAGGCCCCAGGCGTGCAGCCAGGCGCCGGGGGCGAGGCGTCCGGCCTCGGCGGCGAGGGCGGCGCGGACGCCGGCCAGGTCGGTGCAGCCGGAGAGGTCCAGGCCCTGGGTGAGCTCGGCGCCGGTGACCGGGTGCAGGTGGCCGTCCACCAGGCCGGGGGTGACCACGGCGCCCTTGAGGTCGATCACCGTGGTCGCGGGGTCGGCGAGTTCGCGGACGGTGCGGTCGTCGCCGAGGGCGGCGATCCGGCCGTCCACGACGGCGAGGGCGGTCTGCGGGAGGAAGCCGCCGGAGGCGGGGTCGAGCAGACGGGCGGAGAGGAGGACCAGGGAGGTGCGCACTTCGACTCCAGTGGTGCTTCGGGGTGGGGGCGTGGTGTCTGCAGGGATTGAGGGGATTGAGGGGGCTGAGGGGGCTGGGGTGGTGGTCAGAGCTGCTCGGGGGCGGGGGTCTCGGGCGCGTCCGCCGGGTCCGTCGGGTCCGTGGGGTCGGCGAGGCCCGGGGAGGTCAGCGCGCCGTCGGTCAGGCCCAGTTCGCGTTCGGCGGTGGCGGCGGCGAGCCGGGTGGCGGCGTACGGGTCTTTGCGCAGGCCGGTGTTGGCGTGGACGGCCAGGCCGTCGATCACGACGAGGATGTGGACGGCCGTCAACACCGGGTCCGCGGTGCGGAATTCGCCCTGCTCGACCCCGGCGGCGATGACGTCGCCGAGCCGGCCGCGCCAGTCCGCCTCCTGGTCGAGCACGCGGTCGCGCAGGACGGGGCGGTAGCGGCTGAGGTGGCGGGCGTTGAGCCAGAGCCGGCTCACGTCGTCGTAGGACGGGCCGGTGGTGCGGGCGAAGAAGCGGGCCAGGTGCCGCAACGGGGACCCGTCCCGCGGGTCGGCGGGCAGCAGCGCCTCCAGTTCGGCGGTGGCGGCGCTGCCGAAGGCCTCGGCGACGAGGTCCTCCACGGCGGGGAAGTAGTGGCTGATCAGGCCGGGTCGGACGTCCAGTTGGTCGGCGATCCGGCGCAGGGTGATGCACTCCAGGCCCTCGGTGAGGGCGACCTCGGCCGCGGCGTCGACGATCTCCGCCCGGCGGTCCTCGGGGGACTTGCGAACCCTTTTGCGCTGAACGCTTGACGTCATGGGGCGGATGCTATTGAGTGTGCGACCAATAAGCAAGCAGGTGGGCACGACACCCCCACGGAGGGCCCCCGCATGACGTCCACGCTCCCGGACCACCCCCACACCTCGCCGGACCACCCGGACCACCCGGCGCACCCCGCCGTCCCGCCCCAGCGGGAACCGGGCGGCCGGGTCGAGGTCCACGGCATCGACCACATCCCCGAGACCGAGCGACGCGGTCGCGCCCGCGAACTCTTCCCCGTCTGGGCGGCCGCCAGCGTCAACTACCTCAACCTGGTGGTCGGCGGCGCCCTGGTCCTGAGCGGCCTCGGCCTCTGGCAGGCCTTCGCCGTGGTCGTCCTCGGCAACCTGTTCTGGCTGGGCACCGGCCTGCTCGCGGTCTCCGGACCGGCCGCCGGCGCGCCCAGCGAGGTGATCACCCGCGCCATGTACGGCATCCGGGGCAACCGGGTGAACAACGCGGTCACCGGCTGGATGATCTCCGTCTGCTACTTCGCGCTGAACCTCGCCGCGGCCGCCGTCGCCGCCTTCTCGCTCGCCGAGGAGGCGGGGATCACCCCGACCACCCCGATCAAGATCGCCATCGTGATCGTGATCGTCGTACTCACCCTCACCATCAGCGTCTACGGGCACGCCCTGATCGTCCGGCTGTACCTGCCGATCACCCTCGCCCTCACCGCCGCCTTCGCCGTGGTCGGCTACGCGATCGTCACCCACGCCGACCCCGGCTGGACCCAGCCCGAACCCCTCACCGGCGGCCGACTCTGGGCGGCCGTCCTGGCCGGCGTCACCCTGATCGCCTCCGGCCCGCTCTCCTACACCACCAGCGCGGACTTCTCCCGCTACCTGCCCGCGGCCACCGCCCCGCGCGCCGTCCTCGGCTGGACCGCCCTCGGCGGCTTCCTGCCCAGCGTGGTGGTCGGCGGCCTCGGCGTGCTCGGCGCCACCGCCGTCGACATGACCGACCCGCAGGCCGCCCTCCGGCAGATCCTGCCCGGCTGGTTCAACCCGGTCTTCCTGCTCTCCCTGGTGGTCGGCACCATCGCGGTCAACGCCCTCACCGCCTACAGCGCGGGCCTCGCCCTCCAAGCCGTCGGCATCCGCATCCGCCGCACCCGCAGCGTGCTGCTCGACGGCGCGGTCGCCGTCTCGCTCACGCTGTACGCCCTCCTGGTCTCCAACTTCCTCGACACCGTCAGCAACGTGCTCCAGCTGACCGTCGTCCTCCTCGGCCCCAGCACCGCCGTCTACGCCACCGACATCCTGCTCCGCCGCAACCGCTACGACGGCCGTGCCCTCGGCGACGAACGCCCCGGCAGCCCCTTCTGGTACCGCGCCGGCGTCAACCCGGCCGGCGCCATCGCCCTCACAGGCGGCGTCACAGCCGCAGCCCTCGGCGTGGACACCCTCTACACCGGCCCACTGGCCGCCCTAGCCGGGGCGGACGTCGCGCTGCCGGTCGGCATGGTGGTGGCGGCGGTCCTGTACGCCGTGCTGATGCCTCGCCGGCGGGGGTGACGCCGGTCCGGCCGCGTGCGCGCCGCAGGGCGGGTGGGCGTGCTTCCACCGCCCGGGCGGCCGGGCGCCCGGGCTGGCCGGGTTGGTGGGTGACCTGCCCGTGGCGGCCAGCTGTGGGCCGGGCGGTTGGTCGTGGGTCGGGCAGCCGATTCGGTGCCTGTCGCGGGCGGCGAGTGAGGTTCGCGCTGGGGTGTGGGCGGTTCTGTGGCTGGGCCGGGCGGGGAAGATCTCGCGCTTCCAGTAGGCGTGGTGGTGGCGGATCTGTACGCCGGGCCGCCGTTTCCGCGTCGGTTGGCCGACCGGCCAGGGTGGACCTCGCGCTGCGGGTGGGCATGGTGACGGCGGTGGTGGTTCAGCACGCCGTGCTGATGCGTCGTTGGTGGGTGTGACGCCGGTCGGGGCTGCTGGTCGTGGCCCGGCTGCGCTGCCGCGGGGCGGGTTGGGTGGTGATTCCGCCGGCTCGGGGGCCGGGGCTGCCCTGTTTGCGGTCGGCCCTGAGCCGGGCGGTTGGGGGCAGTCGGTTCGGTGCTGTCGCTGGCGGCGAGTGAGGTTCGCGCTGGGGCGTGGGTGGTTCTGTGGTCGCGCTGGTCGGGGCGGACCTGGTGCTGCTGGTGGGCACGGTGGCGGCGGCGGGTCGTACGCGGGGCCGCCGCTTTGCGCGACGGCCGACCGGCTGGGGGTCCGGCGTCTCCGGGACGGGGCCCGGGGCTGGGCGGCCCGGCTGAGGAGCCGCCAGGAACGCAGGCTCGTCCAGGACAGGCGTGTTGGGGTGGGCTGCCCTGGTCAGGAGGTCTGCTGTGGGCGCCTCGGCACGCCAGTGGGGAAGAGCTGGGTGTGTGTGGCTGGGGTGAGTTCCGGGGTCTTGGGGGGAGGGGTCCTGGGTGGGCGGGTCGAGTGTGGGGCCGTCTGGAACAGGCGTGTTGGGATGGGCTGACCGGGCAGGTGGCCCCTGTGCGGACGGCCCGGGCGTGTGAGGTCTGGGGAAGCGGCCGATGGCGGGGCCCGGAGTGGGTGCTTCGTGACGGTGACTGCGGTGGGTGTTCCGGAGTTGACACCACGGGGGGGGTATGCGGCCACGCGGTAGGGGGCGGTGGCTCGCAGCGGGCTGCTCGGTGGTGGTGGTTCGGAGTGAGCGGCGCGTGGTAGGCGGCGGGTTCCGGGTGGGGATTGCTCCGGTGTGGCCGGTTCGGGGGAGTGGGTGGGACCGGGCGGCCAAAGAAAAAGGCGAGGAGAGTGAATCCCCTTGCCACTTTCAAGCTATACCGTGCCCCGGGGCTTGCGGCAAGGCCCCCGGCATAGCGCAGAATCCCGGCCGTAAGGCCATGACCTGCGGAAACGGGAGTCGTGAAATGCGTGTGTTGATGACGACCTGGGGGTCGCGCGGGGATGTCGAGCCGCTGGCGGGGCTGGCGGTGGCGCTGCGGGGGTTCGGTGCGGAGGTGCGGGTGTGCGCGCCGCCGGACGAGGAGTTCGCGGCGGTGCTGGGGCGGGCGGGGGTGCCGCTGGTGCCGCTCGGTCCGTCGGTGCGGTCGGTGGTGGCCGGCCCGAAGCCGCCGACGGCGGAGGACGCGTTCCGGCTCGCCCGTGAGCTGGTCGCCGTGCGGTTCGAGACGCTGACCGCCGCGGCCGAGGGCTGTGACGTGGTGCTGGCGACCGGCCTGATGCCGGCCGGTGCGCGGGACGTCGCCGAGAAGCTCGGCCTGCCCTACGTGCTGGCCTGCTTCCACATCCTCGGACTGCCCTCGCGGCACTCCCGGCCGGGCCGGCGGCCGGGCACGCCGTCCCCGGACGACGAGACCGACTACCGGAAGCTCTGGGAGCAGGACGCCCAGCGGGTGAACGCGCTGTACGGGGACGCGCTCAACAGCCACCGGGCGGCGATCGGCCTGCCGCCGGTGGAGAACGTCCGCGACCACGTCCTCACCGGACGGCCGTGGCTGGCGGCGGACCCGACGCTGTGCCCGTCGGAGGGCAGGACGGAACTCGACGTGGTGCAGACCGGGGCGTGGATCCTGCCCGACGACCGGCCGCTCCCGGCCGACCTGGAGGCGTTCCTGGCCGCCGGTGAACCGCCCGTGTACGTCGGCTTCGGAAGCATGGCCGCGCACGCCCCGGAGGACATCGCGCGGGTGGCTGTCGAAGCGGGCCGCGCGCACGGCCGCCGGGTGCTCCTGGCCCACGGCTGGGCCGGGCTCGCCGCGGTCGACGAGCACGAGGACTGCCACGTCGTCGGCGAGGTGAACCAGCAGGCCCTGTTCCGCCGGGTGGCCGCCGTCGTCCACCACGGTGGTGCGGGCACCACGACGACCGCGGCCATGGCGGGCGTGCCCCAGGTGGTCGTGCCCCGGATCGCCGACCAGCCGTACTGGGCCGGCCGGGTGGCCGAGTTGGGCATCGGCGCGGCCCATCTCGACCGCACGCCGACCGTCGACTCGCTCTCCGCCGCGCTCGCCACGGCCCTGGCGCCCGAGACCCGGGTACGGGCGGAGGCCGTGGCCGGCGGCATCCGCACCGACGGGGCGACGGTGGCCGCGAAGCTGCTGTTCGAGGCGGTGGGCAAGAAGGTACCGGCCGCGTCCCGGTGAGTGGCGGGGGCGGGGCGTGTGCCGCCTCTTCCGGGTGAACGGCTAAGGGGGACGGGTGAGTTCGGCTTCGGATCGGTCTCCTTCCGATCGATCAGGGGTGGTTGGCGATCCGGGCGCGGCTGGTTCGGGCGGCGATCCGGCGACCGGCGGCCGGGTGTCGGCCGGGTCGGTTAGGGTGCCCACGGGCGCGCCCGGTCACCGCAGGCCGCGCGCGAGGGGAGGGCGGCATGACCGACGGCACGCACGGGGGAGTGGGGCAGGACGGCGACGGTATCCAGTGGCTCCTGGAGATCGGTCGGCCGAGCACCGGCCGACCGGGCACCAGCCGGTCGTCAATGGGTGGGCCCGGCACGGACGGTGAGGTCGGCGGCGTCGTCTTCGCCCGGGGGATCACGCCCGCGGAGCTCGCCCACCGGATGGGTGCCGACCCGGCCACCGCGACCGAGCCGATCAGTGACACCGAGATCCGGGACCTGGACATCGACGTCTACCGCCCCGGCGACGACGGCGACGGCGTGATCCGGGTCGGCGCGTGCGCCGGCTGGTCGTTCGCGATCGAGTACGGCGACTCCACCGGCGGTGAGCTGCTCACCGAGATAGCGCGCGACGGAGCCGAGGTGGTGCACTTCCGCCCGATGCCGGAGCGGCGGCCGGCCCTGCTGGACTACGCCCGGGACGGTGCCGTGCTGTGCGGCTTCGGCCTCGGCGAGGAGCGCTGGCGCTGGGGCCAGGAGCCGGACCTGCTGGTGCCGGACCTCGTCGCCGCCGGAGTCCTGGAGGCCGACGGCGTGACCTCCTGCGACCCCGGGCGGGAGCCCGACGGGGCCGCCCGCCGCCGCACCCTCGGCGCCGTCGAGCGGCGCTTCGGACTGAGCCTGCCCCGGGACGCCTTCGGCGGGCTGCGCCTGCCGGCGTACGCGGTGCGGGGAACCCCGGGCATGGCGTTGTCCTGAGGCGGTGCGCCGGCGAAACAGCAGGAAGAGGAAGAGGAAGGGCAGGAACGGGAACAGCGGGAACGGGAACAGCGGGGAAAGGGACGACAGAGTCAGGACGGTCACGGGAGGCTCCTTCCCGGGCCCCATCGGCGGGGCTCCGATGGCCGTCATCCTTGCGTGCCGCCGGTCCGTCGCACATGTGCCGATCGGGAGGTTCCTGCTGCGCCGGTCCTGTCTCGACCCTGCCGATCGGCAGGGTCGAGACAGGAACGGCGACAGGGCCCGGGGGCGGAGAGAGATGTGCCCCGCCGCCGAGGAGAGGCCCCGCAGCCGGGCCGAGCCCGTCAGTCCGAGCCCGTCGGCCCGTCAGCCGGAGCCCGTCGGCCCACCGGCCCGGCACCCGTTCGGCCGGTGGCAGTCGGTTCGGCGCACGCCCCCCGTCCGGGGGTCTCCGCAGGGCATCGGCGGTCCCCGGCCCCTAGGGTCTGTGGTGCGTCGGCGAACCGGGTGCCGCGCGCACGCAGGCCCGCCAGGCGTCGGCCGTCCCGCCGTGAGCCCTCCCGCCGTGCGCCGGGGTGTCCGGCAGGCCCGAGACCGCGCGCCGGGGTGCCCGGCCGACCGAGAGGTGGACTCGCCCCATGCACACCGTCGTCCGCGGCGCCGGAGCGCTCGGCCTGACCGTCCTGCTGCTCACCGCGGCCACCGGCTGCCAGGGCGACGGCTCCTCCGCCGCCGAGCCCGCGCCGACCTCCCCGACCTCCCCGACCACCGGGACGGCGGCAGCCACCGGCACCGCCACCGGACTGGCCGCCCAACAGCTGGACTGGCACGCCTGCCCCGCCCCCACCGGCGCCCAGGGCGACGGCACCGCGCCCGCCGCCGACTGGCAGTGCGCCACCCTCAAGACCCCGCTGGACCACGGCAAACCGGACGGCACGACGATCGGCCTCGCGCTGATCCGCAGCCGGGCCAAGGACGAGCAGCACCGGATCGGCTCGCTGCTGTTCAACTTCGGCGGCCCCGGCGCCTCCGGCGTGGCCACCCTGCCGGCCCTGGCCGCGACCTACTCCTCCCTCAACTCCCGCTACGACCTGGTGAGTTTCGACCCGCGCGGGGTCGGCGCCAGCGACGGGGTGACGTGCCTGGACGACCGGGCGATGGACGCCGCCACCGCCGCCGACAGCACCCCCGACACCCCCGACGCGGTGAAGGCCCTGGACGACGGCAACGCCCGCTTCGTCGCCGCCTGCGAGCACAACTCCGGCGCGGTGCTGCCGTACGTGGACACCGAGAGCGCCGCGCGCGACATGGACCTGATGCGGCAGGTGCTGGGCGACCCGAAGCTCTCCTACTTCGGCATCAGCTACGGCACCCAGCTCGGCGGCGTCTACGCGCACTTGTTCCCGCAGCAGGTCGGCCGGATGGTGCTGGACTCGGTGGTCGACCCCACCAAGGACCCGCAGCAGGCCGCGCTCGGCCAGGCCCAGGGCTTCCAACTCGCCCTCGACGACTTCATGAAGGCCTGCGCCGCCCAGGTCGGGGCCGCCTGCCCGACCGGCGCGGGCGGCGACGAGGGCACCGCGAAGGTCACCGCCCTGGTGCAGAAGCTGGCGCAGTCGCCGCTGCCGACCACCCAGGGGCGGCAGCTCACCGAGAGCCTGGCGATCACCGGCATCGCGGGCGCCCTGTACAGCCAGGAGACCTGGCCCGTGCTGGCCGCCGGGCTCACCCAGGCGATGGACCAGGGGACCGGCGACACGCTGCTCCAGCTCTCCGACGCGCTGAACGGGCGCGACGCGCAGGGGCACTACAGCAACCTGAACGCCGCGAACCGGGCGATCAGTTGCGTGGACGCCCGGCAGCGCTACTCGGACCAGGACGTGCAGCAGCAGCTGCCGCAGTTCCAGGCCGCCTCCCCGGTGTTCGGGTCCTACACCGCCTGGGGACTGACCGCCTGCACCGGTTGGCCCGTCCCCGGCAAGGCCGCCCATCCGGAGGTGTCCGCGCCGGGGGCCGCCCCGATCCTGGTGGTCGGCACCACCGGCGATCCGGCCACCCCGGTGGAGGGCGCCCGTACGATGGCGCAGCAGCTCGGCGCGGGCGTCGGCGTCACCGTAACGCTGCAGGGCGAGGGGCACGGCGGCTACAACACCGGCAACCCGTGCCTGAAGCAGACCGTGGACGCCTACCTGCTGGACGGGACGGTGCCGGCGGACGGGACGACCTGCGGCTGAGCGGTCGGCGGGGCGTGCGGGGCGTGCAGGGTGTGCGGGCCGTGCCGGGCGCGTAGGGCGTGCGGGGACGGACGGCCGGGAGTGAAAGTGGCCCACTGGAACGGCCATCGATTGGCCCTGGAGAGTGGGCCACTCTGTCACTAGTCTTCTCAGCGTGACCAACGACGTGACGAACACCGCGCCCGCCCAGCACCACCTCGACCAGCTCGCCGCCCGGCTTCCCGACCGGCACCCCGGCAACGGCCACCGGGCCGGCGACGACACCGTCAGGAACGACACCGTCAAGGTCGACTTCTACTTCGACCCCGTCTGCCCCTTCGCCTGGATAACCTCCCGGTGGATCCTGGAGGTCGAGAAGCAGCGCGAACTCGACCTGAACTTCCGGGTGATGAGCCTGTCCGTCCTCAACGAGGGCCGCACCGACCTGCCCGAGCGCTACCAGCGCCTGATGACCACCGGCTGGGGCCCCGTGCGGGTCTGCATCGCCGCCGCCGAGCAGCACGGCCCGCAGGTGCTGCGCGAGCTGTACACCGAGCTCGGCACCCGGCTGCACGACCAGGACAGGGCCGCCGACGACGCCGTCATCCGGGAGGCGCTGGCGGCGGCGGGCCTGCCGGAGGAGCTGGCCGAGGCGGCGAACAGCACGGAGTACGACGAGGCCCTGCGCAAGAGCCACCACGAGGGCATGGACCCGGTCGGCGAGGAGGTCGGGACGCCGACCATCCACGTGGACGGCGTCGCCTTCTTCGGTCCGGTGCTGAGCGCCATCCCGCGCGGCGAGGACGCCGTACGGGTCTTCGACGGTGTGCGGCTGCTGGCCGGGTACCCGAAGTTCTTCGAGCTCAAGCGGACCCGGACGGACGCGCTCGACTTCTCCTGACCCGCCCCGGCGGAGGCCGGGCCGAGCCCGCACTGAGCCCTCGCCGAGCCCGCCTCGGGCGGGCCCGCACGGAGGACTGCCGCGGGCCCGGCCTGCGGCCCGTCAGCCCCGGCGGCGCTGCTTGATCCTGATCGGCCCCGACCGGGGGTGGCCGATCACGGTCAGCACCGGGGCGCCCGGCTCCGCCTGCTCGGCCGCCTTGTTGACGATGTTTCCGGTGTTGGTGCTCGACGGGTCGATCCGTACGCCCCAGCCGCGCGGGACGATCAGCCGGATGTGGCCCATGCCGGTCGATGCCTCGACCATGATCTCCCGGTGGGGGCACACGGCCTCGGTGAAGTCGACCGTGAGCAGCGAGATCTTGGTCTCCGCGACGATCCGACGGGGCACGGACCAGCGGCCGCTCTGCACCATGTTGTTCATCCGGGGCCGGAGCGTGAGGACCTCCTCCGCCGCGGACGCCTCCCGGGCCTCCAGCCGGCCGCCGAGGTCGGCCACCAGGACGTCGAGTTCGCCGTACGTCCGCGCGGCGTAGGTGCGGTCGAGCCGCTCCTCCAATTCCCCGAGGTCGATGCGGCCGTCGCCGGCGGCGATCCGCAACTGCTCGGCCACCGCCTCCCGGTCGCTGTCCCCGGCCCGGGGTTCCACGGCGGCCCCGGGCGTCTTGTGCGGCGCTGGCAGTTCCTCGTTGACCATGCGGCTACTCTAGGTCGCGAATCGTTCTGGTGGGCGGCTCGATCGCCAACTCCGCACGGCCCGAGGATCCTTGAGCGCACCCGGAGGAGCGGTCGGAGGGGCAGCCGAGGGAGCGGCCGGACGACGGGCTTCGCCGGGTGCGCTGGAAGCGCCCGGCAGGCTTCCGCAAACCGTTCGCGACGGCCCGACCCCACGTACCGGACCGGCCTTCGGCCTGCCCGAGTCCGCCTCCCGTGTCCGACGCCGTGCCCGCCTCCCGTGTCCGATCCGGCGCCGCGGGCCGTGGCGCCGAGCGGGTCGTTCTCCCCCGAGTGGACCGCTGCCACCCCCTTCAGGCTCCCGTCCGGGCGCGGAGAGTCCGACCATGGAGGGACGGAGGCTGTCCGGCCCCCCCGAGAGGCGGTGAGCGTGGATGATCGCACGAATCCGGCTGCGCGCCGCCCGTCACCCCACGACCCCGCCGGGCTCCGGCCCCGACCCCGGCCCGAGGCAGGGCTGGGGCCAACCACGGGGCCCGGGCCCGGGCCCCGACCCGGGCCGGAACCAGCGCCCCGGCCCCGGCGGCCCGGCCAAGCCCCCGCCGCCCTCGTGGCGCCGCTGGCTGCTGCCCGTCGCCGTACTGGTGACGCTGCTCCTGCTGGTGCTCTTCTCCAACCCCGGCAAGCCCGGCACCCGCTACGGCTACACCGACTTCGTGAACCGGGTCGACGCCGGCCAGGTGCAGACCGTGGACGTCAGCGACACCGGCGCGGTGAGCGGCACGCTCAAGGACGGCACCCGCTTCACCAGCCAGATCCCGACCGCCCTGGACACCTCCCAGCTCAGCAGCGCGCTCTCCGACCACCACGTGACCGTCACCGGCAGCCGGAGCAGCGGCGGCGGCTCGATCTGGTCCTCCCTGCTGCTGTTCCTGCCGCTGCTGATCTTCGGCGGGCTCTTCCTCTGGTCCGGCCGGATGGCCGCCCGTTCGCTGGGCGGCGGTCTGAGTGCCATCGGACGGTCCCGGGCCAAGATCATCGAGGCGGAGCGGCCGGACACCGGGTTCGCCGACGTGGCGGGGTACGAGGGGGTGAAGCAGGAGGTCAGCGAGGTGGTCGACTTCCTGCGAAGCCCGGAGCGGTACGCCGCCGCCGGGGCCAAGGGGCCGCGCGGGGTGATCATGGTCGGGCCGCCCGGCACCGGCAAGACCCTGCTCGCCCGGGCGGTCGCCGGCGAGGCCTCGGTGCCCTTCCTCTCGGTGACCGGCTCCGGCTTCGTGGAGATGTTCGTCGGCGTCGGCGCCTCCCGGGTCCGCGACCTCTTCGACGAGGCCCGCAAGCGCGCGCCGTCGATCATCTTCATCGACGAGATCGACGCCGTCGGCGGTCGCCGGGCGGGCGGCACCCGGCTCGGCGGCAACGACGAGCGCGAGCAGACCCTGAACCAGCTGCTCGCCGAGATGGACGGCTTCGACCAGAGCACCGGCATCGTCGTCATCGCCGCCACCAACCGCCCGGACGCCCTCGACCCGGCCCTGCTGCGCCCCGGCCGCTTCGACCGGCAGGTCACCGTCCCGCTGCCCAACCAGGCCGAGCGGGCCGCCATCCTCGCCGTGCACGCCCGCGGCAAGACCCTGGCCCCGGACGTCGACCTCGGGCGGCTCGCCCGCGGCACCCCCGGCTTCTCCGGTGCCGACCTCGCCAACCTGGTCAACGAGGCCGCCATCAACGCCGTGCGCGCCGACCGGGCCACCCTCACCGCCGACGACCTCGACACCGCCCGCGACCGGGTGCTGCTCGGCCGCCGGGAGTCCTCCAACGCGCTGCTGCCCGACGAGCGGCACGCCGTCGCGGTGCACGAGTCCGGACACGCGCTGGTCGCCGCGCTGTGCGAGCACGCCGACCCGGTCGCCAAGGTGACGATCCTCCCGGCCGGCGTCGCCCTGGGCGCCACCGAGCAGCTGCCCGAGGCCGAACGGCACTTGTACAGCGAGGCCTACCTGGTCGACCTGATCACCGTCCAGCTCGGCGGCCGGGCGGCGGAGCTGGTGGTCTTCGGCGAGGGCTCCACCGGCGCCGCGAACGACCTCGCCAACGCCACCTCGGTCGCCACCCGGATGGTCCGCGAGTTCGGCCTCTCCCCGGAACTCGGCCCGGTCGGCTACTCCAGCGGCACCCCGCACTACCTCGGCGACAACCCCGAGGACCTGCTGCGCCGCCCGTACTCCGAGCAGACCCAGCGCGCGGTGGACGAGGCGGTGGCCCGCCTGCTGCGCGGCGCCGAGCGGCGGGCCGTCGCCCTGCTCACCGACCACCGGCACCACCTGGACGAGCTGGCGGCGCTGCTGGTCGCCCAGGAGACGGTGGACGGCCGGGTGGTGCTCGACATCCTGTCGCACCCGGCGCCGGGGCCGGAGCGGCCGGTCTCGCTGCGGAAGCCGGACGGGCCCGAAGGAGCGGCGGCGGCGGACGCGCGGCCGGCACCGGCGGACACGGACGCGCAGGCGGCACCGGCGGACACGGACGCGCAGGCGGAACCGGGGGAGGCCCCCCGCCCGTGACGGCCGCGTCGTGGGTGGTCGTATCCTCGTGATCGCGTCACGTACCCACCGTCCCGAGGAGTCGGAATGACCGAGCCCCTGCCCGCCGACGTCCAGCGGGAGATCGCCCGTGCCCTCGGGGTCGTCCCCGTGCCGGACCCCGCGAAGGAGTCCGAGCGGCGGGTGGAGTTCCTGGTCGGCCAGGTGCGGGCCACCGGCGCGCGCAGCCTGGTGCTCGGCATCAGCGGCGGCGTCGACTCCACCACCGCCGGGCGCCTGTGCCAGCTCGCCGTCGAGCGGCTGCGGGCCGAGGGGCACCAGGTGACCTTCACCGCCATGCGGCTGCCGTACGGCGTCCAGGCGGACGAGGCGGACGCCCAGCTCGCGCTCGGCTTCATCCGCGCCGACGAGGTGCTGACCGTCGACGTCAAGCCCGCCACCGACGGCGCGCTCGCCGCCCTGAAGGCGGCCGGCCTGACCTACGGCGACCACGGCCACGAGGACTTCGTCGGCGGCAACGTCAAGGCCCGCCAGCGGATGGTGGTCCAGTACGCGGCGGCGGGCGCCAAGGGCGGGCTGGTCGTCGGCACCGACCACGCGGCCGAGGCCGCGGTCGGCTTCTTCACCAAGTTCGGGGACGGCGCGGCCGACGTGATGCCGCTGTCCGGCCTCACCAAGCGCCAGGTGCGGGCGGTCGCCGAGGCGCTGGGCGCGCCCGCCGAGCTGGTCAAGAAGATCCCGACCGCCGACCTGGAGGACCTCGCCCCCGGCCGCCCCGACGAGGACGCCCTCGGCGTCAGCTACGACGCCCTGGACGACTTCCTGGAGGGCATGCCGGTCAGCGAGGAGGTCTTCCGCACCGTCCTCGGCCACTACCGCCGCACCGAGCACAAGCGCAACCTGCCGGTCGTCCCGCCGGTGGTCTGACCGGTCCGGACGAGCGCGCCGCCGGGGCCGAGGGGGCCGAGGGGGCGAAGGCCCTCGGCGGTCTGATCATGACGTGGACGACCAGGCCCCCGGTACCGCCAGGTGACCGTGGGGCTGCCGAACATCGCCCGGCGCGTACGGGCCGAAGCCCGAGGGGGGCGGAGTGACGACGGTGGAGCGGCTCGCGGTGGTGTCCGGCGGCGGGACCGGGATCGGCCGGGCGATCGCGGCGCGGCTGGTCCGGGACGGGCACCGGGTGGTGGTCCTCGGCCGCCGGGCGGCGGTGCTGGAGCAGGCCCGGGAGGAGATCGAGCGGACCGCCGGACCGGGGCGCGTCGTGCCGGTGGCGGCCGATCTGACCGACCCGGCGGCGGTCGAGGCGGCGGCGGCCCGGATCGCCGCGCTCGGGCCGGTGGACGTGCTGGTGAACAACGCGGGCGCGATCGTCACCCCGCCCGCCGATGACGGTCTGGCCGCGCTGGCCGCCGCCTGGCGGCGGGACCTGGACGGCAATCTGCTCACCGCCGTGCTGCTGACCACCGCGCTCCAGGACGCGCTGCGGCGGCCCGGCGGCCGGCTGGTGGTGATCAGTTCGGCCGCGGCCCAGCGCGGCGGCGCGGGCCCGCACTCGGCGGGCTCGTACGCCGCGGCCAAGGCCGCGCTGCACGGCTGGGCCTTCGGCCTGGCGCGGCAGTTGGGGCCGGACGGGATCACGGTGAACGTGCTCGCGCCCGGGTACGTCGAGTCCACCGAGATCTTCGGGGCAGGCTGGAGCGAGGAGTTCCACGCGCGGAAGGTGGCCGACACCCTGGTCGGCCGGGCGGGCACCCCGGCCGACGTGGCCGAGGCGGTCGCCTACCTGGCCTCGCCGGCCGCCGGGTACCTGACCGGTCAGGTGATCGGGCTCAACGGCGGTGCGGTGCTGGGCCGTTGAGCCCGGTCGAGTGACCGCTCCCCGGGTCGGAGGACCGCCGGCCTACTGCTCCGCGATCCAGTCCGTCACCAGCTCCTCCAGCACCCCCAGCGGCAGGCTGCCGTGCCCGATCAGCCGGTGGTGGAACTCCCGGACGTCGAACCGGGCGCCGAGCGCCGCCTCGGCCCGCTCGCGGTGCCGCACGATCTCCCGGCGGCCGATCAGGTAGGCGGTGGCCTGGCCCGGCCAGGCGATGTAGCGGTCGATCTCGTTGCGGACGTTGGCCTCGGGGGTCGCGGTGTTGGCCCGCATGTAGGCCTTCGCCCGCTCCCGGGACCAGCCGTAGTGGTGCATCCCGGTGTCCACCACCAGCCGGACCGCCCGCATCGCGTCCAGCGAGAGCATCCCGAACCGGGACAGCTCCGAGCCGTACAGCCCCATCTCGTCCGCGAGCCGCTCGGTGTACAGGCCCCAGCCCTCGACGTGGGCGGTCAGCTGGCCGCTCGGGTTCCGCCGGAACCGCGGCAGGTGGTGCAGGGTCTGCGCGACGGCGAGCTGGAGGTGGTGGCCGGGAACGCTCTCGTGGAAGGCGATCGCCTCGTACTCGTAGCTGAACCGGGTCTCCGGGCGCAGCGTGTTGATCCAGTGGGTGCCGGGCAGTCCGCCCGGGCCCGGCGGCTGGTAGTAGGCCAGCGGCGCGGTCTCCGCCTCGATCGGGTCGATCTCCCTGGTCACGCAGTCGGCGATCGGGTACGGGCGGAACCAGTCCGGGGCGGCGCGGCGGGCCCGGTCCAGCGCCCCGTCCGCCAGGGCGACGATCTCGGCCGCGCTGCCGAAGCGCAGCGAGCGGTCCTCGCGCAGCGCGGTCAGCACGGCGGCCGGGTCGGTGATGCCCAGCACCTTGCCGCCCAGCTCGGCGAACTCCTCGCGCAGCGCCGCGACGGCCTCCAGACCGATCCGGTGCACCTCCTCCGGGGTGAGCCCGGGCCGGGTGAAGCGGGCGACGGCGTCCGCGTAGCCCTCGGCGCCGCCCGGCACGTGGCAGACCCCGGGCTTGTCGTCCGGCCGGGCGCCCGGGGCCAGCCGCTGGGCCAGCCCGGCCAGGAAGCGGGCCACCGCGGGGCGGACGGCTTCGCGCACGATCGCCAGGGCGCGCTCGGACTCCGGGCGGCCGGCCAGCGGCCGCAGCAGCTTGTCCTCGGCCGGGGCGGTCGCCAGGTGGGCCTCCAGCTGGGCGACGGCGGCGTCGACCCCGCTGCGCAGCGGGTGGCGGCCCTCGGCGGCGGCGTCCAGGGTGCGGCGCAGGACGGCGTCGAAGTAGTCGGGCAGCGCGGCGAGGCGTTCCAGGTAGGCGTCGGCGCCCTCCTGGTCGATCGAGGTCATGGCGAGCGCGGTGAAGGCCTCGTTCTGCGGGGCGACGATGGTCGCCGAGACGCTGAACTCGGCCAGCCCGTGGGTGATCTGGCCGATGCCGTTGGCGAGCAGCCGGGCGAGCACCCGGTGGGTGATCCGGTCCTCGCCGGCCAGCGAGTCCAGCGGGATCGCGGCCAGCCGGGCGGTGAAGCCCAGCAGGGCCTCGCGGTGGCGGTGCGCGGCCGCGCGGGACGGGTCGGGCACCAGGTGGGCGTAGCCCTCGACCCCGCTGAGGGTCGCGTCGAACGGGTTGTGGGTGTTCTCGGCGTCGAAGAACTCGTCCGCGAGTGCGGCGAGTCCGGTGTGCTGAGGCTGTTCGATCACGGTCGCTCCCCCGATGCGGTGTACCGCGGCGCGGCGTACCGCCGTGCCCGGTCCCGCCGATTATTCGGAGCGACCGGCGGCCCGGTCAATACGCGCTGGTGGGACGGGGGTTCCGTCCCCTCCCGCCGGCGGTCGCCACGCACGAACCCGCGTACGGACCCGTGGACGGACCCACCTGCGAAGCCGCGTACGGACCCACCCGCGGACCCGCGTACGGACCCGCGCACACGACGGTGCCGGCGTCCGTCGGAACGGACGCCGGCACCGTCGTCGCGCGGGGGCCCGGCAACCGGCGCCGGGGCGCCGCCGTGCCGGGCGGGGGAGGACGGGTCAGCTGGCCTTGGCGGCCTTGCCCTCCTTGGCGGCCTGGGCGGCGGCCTCCTTCTCGTGCTTCTCCTTGATCCGGGCGGTCTCCTTGCGGACGTCCACCTGGTTGGCGCGCTCGTGCTGGAGCCAGAGCGGGTTCTCGGCCTTGACCGCCTCGATCTGCTCGGTGGTGAGCGCCTCGGTCACGCCGCCGCGGGCCAGGCCGGAGATGGAGATGCCGAGCTTGGCGGCGACCACCGGGCGCGGGTGCGGGCCGTTCTTGCGCAGGTCCTGGAGCCACTGCGGCGGCTCGGCCTGCAGCGCGCTGAGCTCCTCGCGGGAGACCACGCCCTCCTGGAAGCCGGTCGGCGCCGCGTCGAGGTAGATCCCCAGCTTCTTGGCCGCGGTGGCCGGCTTCATGGTCTGGCTGGTCTTCTGCTTGAGCGATGTCATGGTGACAAGGGTAAGGGAGTGCGCGGGCGCTCCCGGTCACGGTCGGTAGCCTTGCCTTGTGACAGACATGCAGGTGAACCCGTCCTTCCGGCTCGTGTACGTCCCGGGTGTGACCCCCGGCAAATGGGTCCGGGTCTGGAGCGAGCGGCTCCCGGACGTGCCGCTGGACCTCCTCGCGGTACCGTTCGGCGACGGCGAGCGCACGCTGCGCGAGGGCGGCGCGGACGCCGGGCTGGTCCGGCTGCCGGTCGACAAGGACGTGCTGAGCGCGATCCCGCTCTACAGCGAGACCACCGTCGTGGTCTTCCCCAAGGACCACTGGCTCGCCGCCGCCGAGGAGGTCGCGCTGGACGACCTGGCCGAGGAGGTGGTCTTCCACCCGCTCGACGACACCCTCGGCTTCACCGCCGACACCCTGCCCGGGCGGCCCGCCATCGCGCGTCCGGACAGCACGGAGGACGCGATCGAGCTGGTCGCGGCGAACGTCGGCGTGCTCCTGGTGCCGCAGTCGCTGGCCCGGCTGCACCACCGCCGGGACCTCACCTACCGGCCGGTGGTGGAGGCGCCGCAGTCCCAGGTGGCGCTGGCCTGGCCGCAGGAGCGGACGACGGACCTGGTGGAGGAGTTCATCGGGATCGTCCGCGGCCGTACGGTCAACAGCTCGCGCGGGCGCGGGGCCGGGCAGGCGGCGCCCGAGGCGCAGCCGAAGAAGGCGGCGGCCGGCCGGGGCAAGCCGCAGCCGCAGAAGTCCGGCGGGCAGAAGGGCGGCGCGCAGAAGGCGGGCGGGCAGAAGTCCGGCGGACAGCGCGCGGGGGCGCCGAAGGCCGGGGGTGCCAAGGCCGGCGGGCGGGGCGCGGCGGCCCGGCGCGGCAGGCCCAAGCGGTGACCGTGGCGTAGCGTCTGCCCCGTTCGCTTGCAGTCGAGGCGGGAGGAGCGGGGCAGTGTGGCACGACCTGATGGCCGTCCAGATTCCGATCGTGGAGAAGGTCCTCCGTACGGTCGCCGTCTACGTGCTGATCCTGGTGCTGTTCCGGCTGGCCGGGAAACGCGGGCTGGCGGGGCTGAACACCTTCGACATGGTGGTCGTCTTCCTGCTCTCCAACGTGGTGCAGAACGCCATCATCGGCAACGACAACAGCCTGCTTGGCGGCGCGATCGGGGCGGTCACGCTGGTCGCGGTGAACGCCGGCGTCACCCGCTGGCTCGCCCGCGACCCGAAGGCCGCCCGGCTTCTGGAGGGCAGGCCCACCACCGTGGTGAAGGACGGCAAGCTGGTCGAGGGCGCGCTGCACAGCCTGGCGCTGCGCCCGTCGGAGCTGGAGCACGCCATCCGGATCCAGAACGGCGACAAGGTCGGCGACGTCGCCCGCGCCCGGCTGGAGCCGGACGGGCAGCTGCTGGTGGCCCTCAAGCACGGCGAGCAGAGCGCCACCCGCGCCGACGTCGAGGACCTGCGGCGCCGGCTGGCGGAGATCGAGCGGCTGCTCACCGCGATCGCCGCCGACCGGCGCCCGCCGGGCTGACGCGGGCTCGCGCTCGGGCTCGGGTCCAGGCTCAGAGCCGGGCCCGGGCGCGGGTTCAGGCCCGGCTGCCGGCCCAGACCAGGCGCCCGGTCGACGCCGTGATGCGGTAGTCGGCCTCCGCACCGGGCCGGGCGTAGGCCTCGACCCGGCGGCACACCACGAAGGCCGGGTCCCGCTCCGACTCCAGGACCAGGTAGTAGTGCCCCACGCCGGAGAGCTCGCCCGGGCCGCCGTCGGAGAACTCCCGGATGCTCTTGCGCTCCTCGGGGGTGGCGGAACGGATCGTCAGCGTGGGGTAGTGGGTGTGGAGCTTCATCGCCCGCACCGTCTCGAAGACGATGTCGAGGGTCTCCGGCTCCTGCCCGCCCGCCTGGCTGCGCAGCACCAGTTCCTTGTGGCCGATGCCGTAGTGCCAGAGCTGGAAGGAGCGGGGGCTGTGGAAGGGGGTCTTCGCACTCCTGGTCATCCGGGCATGATCACCGGTCGGCCGGCGCCGGGGCAAGGGTTTCGGCGCGCCGGCGGCGGGCGGCGGTGAGGGCCACGGCGGCGGCCAGGGCGAAGCCGAGGGCGGCCGAGAGCAGGTGGCCGACGGTGGTGAAGGGCGGGAGGGGGCCGGGCCATTCGCCGTCGCCGGAGAGCGGCCAGGCGAGGACGAAGGCGGCCCAGGGCAGCCGGGCCCAGCGGGGCAGGGCGAGGACGGCGAGGGCGAGGACGGTCTGGGCGCCGTAGCTGATGCCGTAGTCCGAGGCCTGGCGCACGCTCTCCGGGTACCAGCCGTGCCGCAGGGCGAACACGATCACCGCGGCGGTGAGCAGGGTGGCGCCGATGTGCCCGCCGAGGAGGACGGCGGCGGCGCGCGGGCTGCCGAAGCGGCGCTCGGTCCAGGCGAGGCAGCAGCCGATGCCGAGGCCGAGGGTGATCAGGGTGCCGCCGAAGCCGGTGGAGAGGATCTCGGTGAGGGTGCCGTCGAACAGCAGCGCGCTGCCGAACAGGGCGGTGACCGGGTGGTCGTGGAGGTTGTCGAGGTTGGTGCTGATGTGGTCGCGGAGCGCGTCCGCCCGGTCCGGGGCGAGCAGGTTCCCGACCCAGACGTTCCCGAGCAGGAGCAGGAGGACGTAGCCGAAGGTCAGCGGCGAGCGGCGCGGGTACGTCCGGACGGCGCGGAGCAGCCCGGTCAGGAGCCCCGATGGGATGGGTGCGTTCATGGTCTGGTGGTGTCCCGGTCGAGCGGTGTGGTCCGCGGCCGGCGCCCGTGCGGCCGGCCCTGCCGGGACAGTACCGAAGCCCGGTGGGGCTCCGGTCAGCGGACCCGGCGGGTCAGCGTCGCGGTGAAGGGCCGGGGCACGAGGGAGGAGCCGCGGACGGGGCGGACGGGCCGGCCGGGGGTGGGGGCGATGGTCCAGCGGGCGGCGATGGTGGCGATGGCGAGGACGGCCTCGGTGGTGCCGAAGGCGTCGCCGATGCAGCGGCGGGCGCCGAGGCCGAAGGGCGCGTAGGTGCCGGGGGCGGGGCGGGCGGTGGTGAGCCAGCGGTCGGGGTCGAAGCGGTCGGGGCGGGGGAACAGGTCGGGCCGGCGGTGCAGCAGGTACGGGCTGTACAGCAGGGTGGCGCCGGCCGGGACGCGGTGGCCGCCGAGCTCGGTGTCGGTGGTGGCGGTGCGGCTGAGGATCCACGGCGGCGGGTAGAGCCGCAGGGTCTCGCTGACGATCCGGGCGGTGAGCGGCAGGGAGGGCAGGTCCTCGTGGCGGGCGGGCCGGCCGTCCAGGACGGTGTCGAGCTCGGCGTGCAGGCGGGTCCGGACGGCCGGGTTGGCGGCGAGCAGTGTCCAGGCCCAGGAGAGGGTGGCGGCGGTGGTCTCCATGCCGGCCAGCAGGAAGGTGACCACCTGCTCGTGGACTTCGGTGTCGGACAGGCCCCGGCCGTCCTCGTCCGTCGCGTCGAGGAGCGTGGAGAGCAGGTCGTGCCGGTCGGTGCCGGTGGCGCGGTGCTCGGCGATCAGCCGCCGGGTGATCTCCCGCAGGTCCTGCTGGGCGCGGCGGAAGCGGCGGTTGCCGGGGGTGGGGAGGCGGTCGGTGCCGGGCAGCGGCAGCATCAGCCGCCGGCCGACGCCGCGGGTCACCACGTCCATGCTCCGGTGCACCGGCAGCGAGCCGGCCCGCTCGTGCGCGGCGAACAGGCAGCGGGCGGTGACGGCGGTGGAGAGGCGGTACATCGCGGCGGGGACGTCGATCACGTCGCCATCGTGCCAGCGGGCGGTGGCGCCGGCGATCTCCTCGATCATCAGCGCGGCGTAGCCGGGCAGCCGGTCGCGGTGGAACGCGGGCTGGAGCATGCGCCGTTGGCGCCGGTGGGCGGCGGCGGGGCAGGTGGCGAGGCCGTTGCCGAAGACCTCCCGGGCCTTGTCGAGGAGGGGCCCGCCCTTGTCGAAGGTGTGGTCGTCGGTGAGCATCCGGCGGACCAGCTCGGGGTGGCAGACCACGTACGCGCGGAGCGGGCCGAGGCGCAGCCGGACGAGGTCGCCGTGGGCGGGCAGGCCGGCGACGAACTCGTGGGGGTGGTGGAGGAGGGCGGGGGCGTGGCCGAGCAGCGGGAGGCCGCCGGGGGCGGTGGCCGCGGTGAACCGGGTGGTCGGGAAGAACGGGGTCGGCACGGGCGTCACCTTGGTTGGGGCGGGAGGACCGGGACGAATCGCGAACGTGATCTTTCCCGGCGGTGTGCGGCGAAACGATCGTTGACCGGCGGACGGGGTGAACGCGGGGGCGCGGGGCGAACGATCGTGCGCCCTCGCTGTCTTGACGGCTCGTCCGCCCGTGAGCGGGCGCCCCGGGCCGCAGGGCGGCGCGGGGTGGGCCTACACTCGGAGCCCAGTGAGATTACCGGTCAGTAGAACCGGGCAGGTACGAGCAGCCGGTGCGATGGTCGGACGGCGGAACGTCCGGCGGGGAGTGGGGAGTTCGGATGACCGACGAGCGGGTCCACGCGTTCGCCGACGACGCCCTGGGCGCCCACGACGCGGTGGCGCTCGCCGCGCTGGTCCGGGCCGGTACGGTCAACCCCCGGGAACTGGTCGGCGCGGCCGTCGACCGGGCCGCCCGGGTGGACGGCGCGCTGCTGCCCGTCGCCCACGCTTCGTACGACAGGCCGCGGATCAGCCGGGAGGGCATCGGCGGTCCGCTCTGGGGCGTGCCGACCTACCTCAAGGACAACGTGGACCTGCGCGGCCTGCCGACCGGGATGGGCAGCGAGGCCTTCCCCGCCCGCCCGGCCCGCCGCAACGCGCGCTTCACCGACCAGTTCCTCGCCACCGGCCTGGCCGTCCTCGGCAAGACCCGGCTGCCCGAGTTCGGCCTCAACGCCTCCACCGAGTTCGCCACCGCCCAGCCGGTGCGCAACCCGTGGAAGCCCTCGCACTCGGCCGGCGCCTCCTCGGGCGGCGCGGCCGCCCTGGTGGCCTCCGGCGTGGTGCCGATCGCCCACGCCAACGACGGCGGCGGCTCGATCCGCATCCCGGCGGCCTGCTGCGGGCTGGTCGGCCTCAAGCCCACCCGGGGCCGGCTGGTCACCAACGCCCAGAGCGGCAAACTGCCGATCGACCTGGTCACCGACGGCGTGCTGACCCGCTCGGTGCGCGACACCGCCGCCTTCCTCGCCGCCGCCGAGCGGCACCGGAGCAACCCCGCGCTGCCCCCGCTCGGCCTGGTCGAAGGGCCCGGCGAGCGGCGGCTGCGGATCGGCCTGGTGGTGGACTCGCCGACCGCCAGGACCGACGGGCCGACCCGGCGGGTGGTCGAGGAGACCGCCGCCCGGCTGGAGGCGATGGGCCACCTGGTCGAGCCCGCCGCACTGCCCTTCGGCGAGGAGTTCTCCCGCGACTTCGTCAGCTACTGGGGCTACATCGCCTGGGCCGTCGCGGCCACCGGCCGGCTGCTGATCGACCCGGGCTTCCGGGCCGGGAGGCTGGACGGCCTGACCACCGGGCTGCGCCGCCGGTTCCAGGCCGAGTTCCCGCGGACCCCCGGCGTGCTGCGGAGGCTGCGCCGGGCCGAGGGCGTGTACGCGCGGATCTTCCGCACCCACGACGTGATCCTCTCCCCGGTGCTCGCCCACACCACCCCGCCGATCGGGCACCTGAGCCCGAACGTGGACTTCGACGAGCTGATGGACCGGCTGACGCGCTACGTGGCCTTCACCCCGGTCAACAACGTGGCCGGCGGCCCGGGCATCGCCCTGCCGGCGGGCTCCGCGCCCGGCGGGCTGCCGGTAGGGGTGCACCTGTCGGCGGCGCACGGGCAGGAGCGGCTGCTGCTGGAGCTGGCCTTCGCGCTGGAGGCGGACCGGCCCTGGCGGCGGATCCAGGACTGAGCGGGCCGGTCCGGGCCCGGTCGGCCGTTCGGCGACGGCGGCGTTCGGAGTGGCGGCGCCCAGGGCCCCGCTGCTCAGGACCCCGCTGCTCAGGACCCCGCTGCTCAGGACCCCGGTGCTCCGGGCGGTGACACGTTCCGGGCGGTGACGCTCAGGGCAGCGGCGCCGCCACCGCCCGGGCCGCGCGCACCTCGTGGTGCAGCCGGGCGAGCGCGCAGTCCGGCGACAGCGCGTCCGGCCGCGCCTCCGGCAGCCGCTCGCCGGTGCGCAGCGCCTCGGCCAGGTCGGCCAGCTCCCGGGTGACGGCGGCGACCTCGGCGGTGGTCGGCACCGGCGCGCCGTGCTCGATCCGCACCCGGGTGGCGGTGGTGGTGTCCACGATCCGCTCGACCGCGATCACCACCGGCCACCACGCCCGCGCCCGGGCCCCGACCGGCGGCGGCTCGGTGAGGGCCCGCTGGAACTCGCTGCGCACGGCGGACAGGTCCCGGTAGAGCCGCCGCCGGTAGCGGGCGCGGGCGGCCGGTTCGTCCGGTCCGGGGCCGGTGGCGAAGGCCAGCGACACGTACGAGGCGGTGTCCTGGACGGCGTCGGCGAGGCGGTCGCCGATCCGGGTGTGCCAGGACTCCGGCCACAGCAGGTAGCCGGCCAGCAGGGAGATCCCGCAGCCGATCAGCGAGTCGTAGAGCCGGGGCAGCACCAGGTGGAAGCCCTGGTGGTTGAGCAGGTCGGAGAGCAGCAGGATGACCGGGGTGATGGCCGCGGTCTGGAAGGCGTACCCCTTGGCGGAGAGCACCGGGATCAGCGTCGCCAGCACCGCCATCACGGGGACGTCCCACCAGCCGTGCGGCACCTCGGCCAGGACCGGGATGGCGATCAGCAGCCCGGCCGCGGTGCCGAACGCGCGCAGCACCGCGCGGGAGAACACCGAGCCGAAGTCGGGCTTCATCACGAAGGTCACGGTCAGCGCCACCCAGTACGAGCGGGGCACCGCGATCACCGAGACCAGCACCTGCGCCAGCCCGATGCACAGCGCCAGCCGCAGCCCGTACCGCCAGGACGCGCCGGACAGCAGCAGCGCCCTGGCCGCCCGCCGGGCCCGCACCGCGAGGCGGGCCGGCCGGCCGAGCCGGTCGTCGGCGGCGTACGGGTCGGGCGAGGCCTCGTACGCCACGGTGGCGGCGTGCTCGATCGCCTCGACCAGGGCGCGGGTGGACGGCCCGGCGGGGCTCGGCAGGGCGAGGGGCGGCGCCGGGCCGGCGCGGTCCCGCTCGACGGCGTCGGCGAGCGCGCGGACGGCGGCCGGGTAGTCGGCCGGCAGCGGGCCGAACTCGGGCGGGCGCAGCTGGGCCGCGGGGGCCGCCTCGACCACCGGGATCAGCGCGTTGAGCTGGGCGAGCAGCCGCGCCAGGGTGGGTGAGCGGCCGTGCCGGCGGGCGCGCCGGGCGAGCAGCAGGTCGTAGGACTGGTTGAGCGACTGGGTGAGCGCGTGGCGGCGGCCGTCGTACTCCGGTGTGCCGGCGGCCTCCAGCAGGTCGGCGGCCGCCCGGTAGGTGCCGGCCACCACCGCCCGCTCGGGGACGCCCAGCCGCAGCGGCCAGGCGAGCAGGGTCAGGGTGAGCACCACCAGGCCGCCGAGCAGCAGCAGGGCGGGCGGCAGCCACCACGGGGAGGGCAGCGGCAGGCCGGCCCCGACCACCGCGTTGAGCAGCAGGAGCAGTCCGGAGACGGAGGCGACCGCGCCGATCGAGGAGATCATGCCGGAGACCAGCGCGACGACGGTCACCGTCACGACGGCCGTCCAGCCGGTGCCGAACACCAGGGTGCCGAACAGCATCCCGAGGGCGCCGAACAGCTGGGGCACGGCGATGTTGAACACCCGCATCCGGTAGGCGTCGGCGGTGTCCCCGATGACTCCGGACAGCGCGCCCATCGACACCAGCGCGCCGTAGCCGGGCCGTCCGGTGGCGGTGCCCACCGCGAGCGGGGCGGCGAGCGCGACGGAGGCGCGGGCCGCCGCCGCCCAGGGGACCGGTGCGGACCGGGGGCGCAGGCCCTCGGTCAGCCACGGGGGAGCCGTCAACGCGCGTGCCATGTGCCCAACGTACGGCGGACCCGGGCGGTTCACCGTTCGCGCTTATGTCAATTCCGGAAACATACCCGCGCTTATGTCAGCCTCCGAAACATAAAGCGAACCCCGAGAGGCGCCGTGAGCTGCGTTGATTTCCCAATCGGTAACCCGCGGGAAAGGGTTGACACCATTAGTTGGTCTAGTCCAACGTATGGGGAGCGCGGTTCGGCAATGGCTGATGCAGGGTGAGCGGCCTTGCCGGACGGACGAGTTGACCCCCTGACGTGGCGCTGTTCCGCGCCCGCGGGCCGAGGGGAGAAGGGCCGTGTGCGGACGGCCTTCCGGTCCGCGCTCGAATTCCCGTTGCGGCCGGTGACCGGCCGCCGACTCGCCGTGCCCGCACCTGGCGTACGAGGAAGCGCTGCGTCGACTACGAACCATGGAGTGACTGCCCATGCCGAGCCCTGCCCCACACTCCGACGGACCCGCGGGGGAATACCTGTACCGGGCCGCGTCGGAGCGCCCCTACTTCAGCGCCGACACCGAGAGCTACCTCGCCCCGACCGCACTGCGCGAGGTCCGCAAGACCCGCCCGCTGCGCGTGCTCTCCGAGGAGGACCACGCCTTCTGGCAGGACTACGGCTACGTGGTGGTGAAGCAGGCGATCCCGGCAGAGGCCGCGCGCCGACTGCTCGACTTCGCCTGGGAGTTCCAGGGCCTGTCGCCGGACCGCCCCGAGGACTGGTACCGCGAGCGCCACTACCGCGACGAACTCGACCGGCACCTGCACATCTACGGCTTCGTCGAGGCCTACCACCACCAGCTCATCTGGGACAGCCGCCAGGCGCAGCGCGTCTACGACGCCTTCGTCGACGTGTGGGACTGCGAGGAGCTCTGGGTCACCCTCGACCGGCTCAACCTCAACCCGCCGAACGTCCGCAACCGCGACCGCGCGCTGATCGAGCCCACCGACCGCGGCTTCGACATCGAGCTGCACTGGGACGTCGACACCACCCGGGGCGTGCTGCCGCAGCGCGTCCAGGGCATCATCGCGCTCAACGACACCGCCCCCGACCACGGCGGCTTCCAGTGCGACCCGGAGCTGTTCCGCCGCTTCAACCAGTGGCAGGCCGCCCAGCCGGCCGACCGCGACCCGATCCGCCCGGACGTCGACCGCGCCGAGTACCCGGTCGTCCGGCCCGAGTTGAAGGCCGGTGACCTGCTGATCTGGAACGGCCTGCTCGCCCACGGCGTGGCGCCCAACACCTCCGCGGGCGGGGTGCGCGCGGTGCAGTACCTGTCGATGATGCCCGCGCTGGAGGAGTCCGAGAAGCTGCGCCGCTCCCGGGTGGAGTCCTGGCGCACGCTCGGCACGCCGGACTGGAACCGCACGCTGGTCGGCGACGCCGACCGGCCCGAGGCGCAGCGCTACGGGACCGCCGAACTCACCGAGCTGGGGGAGAAGCTGCTCGGCCTGCGCTCCTGGAGCGGCAAGCCGTTCGACGAACGCGGGGACACGGGGGAGCGGGAATGCGCGACGTCTGCCTGACCCTGCCCACCAACCGCCCGTGCGCGGACACCATCACCGCGATCGGCGCCGAAGCCGCCCACGCCGTACGGCGGTTCGGCGTCCGGGTGCACCTGCTGGTGCTGGACTCCGCCGACCCCGCGACCCGCGCCCGGCACGCCGCGGCCCTCGCCGCCCTGCCGGCCGTCGAGGGCGTGGTCGTCCACCACCTGGACGAGGACGCCCAACGCGCCTTCCTGCGCGAGGCGGTCGAGCGCTCCGGCGCGGCCGAGCCGGACCGGCTGCTGCGCCTGATGCTGCCCGACGCCCTCTCCTACGGCGCCTGCACCAACCGGGCGTTCCTGCTGGCCGCCGCGCTCGGCTGCGCGTCGGTGCACCGCCGCGACTCCGACAGCAGCTACCAACTGCTCGACGGCGAACCGGTGTTCCCGATCGAGCACGAGCTGGCCACGCTCGGCCTGAAGGCCGCCGACGCGGCCGCCGCCGTCACCGAGAACCGCCTCGACCCGGCGCACGCGGACAAGCCGGTCGCGCTGGTCGGCGCCTCCTTCGTCGGCGAACTCTCCGTCGACATCGGCGAGATCCGCGAACTCGACCCCGAGGTCTACCACGACGTGGTCGCGCTCTGGGCGCCCACCGGGGCGAGCGAGGAGGAGAAGCGCGAACTCGTCGCCGACTCCTTCACCGGCGGCGGCAGCGAGCCGTTCACCGCCGACCGCGCGGTGCTCGACCTGCCCGACATCTGGCACATCGACATGTGCAACATCGGCCTCCACCACGAGGTGTACGAACGGGTGCCGCTGCCGCCCGCCACCGACACCATCGGCAGCGACTACTTCCTGCACCACCTGGTGCGTGACGCGACCCTGCCGGGCGTCACCCACAACCGCCACATCGTCAACTACTACACCCCGGAACGCCGCACCGGCCCGGGCTTCACCGCCTACCAGCTGCGCTACGCCAAGTTCCTGCTCTCCATGCTCTACCTCTACCCGGTCTACTCCGACATGGAGACCGCCGGCGGCGCCCTGCTGGACGAGCAGCACCGCGTCCGCCCCGAGGCGATCGCCGACTCCGCCCGTCGCAGCGCCGCGACGGACCGCGCGGAGAACCACCGCAGGCTCGCCGAACTCGACCGCTGCTACCGGCGGCTCGGCGGGAAGTACGCCGACTTCGCGGACCGGTTGGCGCCCCTGCGGGCGCGCCTGCTCGACGAGGCGCAGGCGGACATCGAGGACTTCGCAGCGCTGATCGACGCGTGGGGCCCGCTGGTGCGGGCGGCCAAGGCCACCCCCGCCGACCGGTCGCCGCGCTAGCCGGACGGGGAGCTCACCGTGATACGCCAGACCACCAGCAAGACCAGTACGGCCGCTGGCCACGCCAACGCCCGCGTAGCCGGCCACCCGCCCGCCCACCGCGCCCCGTCCGTCTCCGTGCTGCACACCGAACCACCCCGCGCCGACGAACACGACCGCGGCGCGCTGCGCGCCGCACTCGCCGACGGCACCGACGACCGGATCATCTACGACCTCGACGGCATCGGCCGCCAGTACGCCGCGCTCCGCGCCGAACTGCCCGGCGTGGCCGTCCGGTTCGCCATGAAGGCCTGCCCGGTGGACGAGGTGATGGAGCACCTCGCCGCGCTCGGCTCCGGCTTCGACGCGGCGAGCCCGCAGGAGATCGCCCAGGCGCTGCGCACCGGCGTGCCGCCCGAGCTGATCCACTACGGCAACACCATCAAGTCGGACCGCAACATCGCCGAGGCCTACCGGCTGGGCGTGCGGGATTTCGCCACCGACAGCCTGGAGGACGTCGCGGCGATCGCCGAACACGCCCCCGGCGCACGGGTGTTCTGCCGGATCGCGACCACCGGCGAGGGCGCCCTGTGGGGCCTGAGCCACAAGTTCGGCTGCTCGCCCGAGGACGCCGTGCGGGTGCTCGACGCCGCCCGGACCGCCGGGCTGGTGCCGTCCGGCCTGTCGGTGCACGTCGGCTCCCAGCAGATGACCGCCGAGGCCTGGACCGCCGCCGTGGACGCGCTGGCCGCCGTGCTGGAGGCGCTCAACTGGCGCGGGATCACGCCGACCCGGATCAACCTCGGCGGCGGCCTGCCCGCCCTCGGCGTCCTCGACCGGGGCGGGCGCCCGCTCGACCCGCCGCTGGACAAGATGTTCGTGGTGATCCGCGAGGGCATGGAACGGCTGCGCGCCGTCACCGCCGGGCCGCTGGAGTTCCTGCTGGAGCCCGGGCGCCACCTGGTCGCCGACCACGGCGCGATCCGCGCCCACGTCTCCCGGCTCACCTCCCGCCACCGCCTCGACGGCACCCGGGAGGACTGGCTCTACCTCAGCTGCGGCAAGTTCAACGGCCTGTACGAGATGGACCAGCTCCAGTACCGGCTGGAGTTCCCCGCCCACCCGGGCGGCCAGTTCGTCAACGCCGTGGTGGCCGGCCCGACCTGCGACAGCGACGACGCGTACGCCCAGGACGGCGGCCGGGTGCGCGTCCCGCGCGCGGTCCGCTCCGGCGACCCGGTCTGGATCCACTCCTGCGGCGCGTACGCCACGGCCTACGCCACCCGCGGGTTCAACGGCTTCGCGCCGCTGCCGTACACCTGCATCGGTGGCGGCGACGGCCGGGACCACCACGGAGGCACCGCATGACCGACGCCCTCGTCGACGCTCCGACCGACCTGCGCATCCGGCTGCTCCGGGAGGAGGACTGGGACGCCGTGGTCGCGCTGGAGGAGCGCGCCTACGCCGCCAGCGGCCTGTCCGAGGGGCGCGAGGCGCTCCGGTCCCGGCACCGCGCCTCGCCGGACACCTGCTTCGTGCTGGAGCACCCGGACGGCCAGGACGGCCAGGGCGGCGTGGGCGGGTACCTGCTCGCCCTGCCGTACCCGCTGTTCCGCTGCCCGGACCTCGCCCGCAGCGAGGACGGGGACGGCACAGGCGAGCGGCCGAGCAACATGCACGCGCACGACCTGGTCGTCGCCGAGGAGCTGCGCGGCCGGGGCCTGTCCCTGCGGATGCTGCGGCACCTGGAGGAGACCGCCCGGACGGCCGGCTACCGGAGCGTCTCGCTGGTCGCCGTCCGCGGCTCGCACGTGCTGTGGACCACGCTGGGCTACCGCGCCCGGCCCGAGATCGACCTGCCCGAGAGCTACGGCACCCGGGCGGTCTACATGGCGATGCCGCTGGACCCCGTCCCGTCCCGGCCGCTGCCGCACCCCACCGACCCGACCCCCGGGCCGCACTCCAGAGCCGAAGTGGGCTGATACCGATGTCCCCCGTTCGCGACGACTTCCGCCGGTCCCAAGTGGCCATCGGCGCACTGTTCTTCGTCCTCGGATTCCAGTACGCGACCTGGGTCTCCCGGGTGCCCGCGCTCAAGGCCAGGCTTGACCTGGGCGAGGCCCAGATCGGCCTGCTGCTGATGACCTGCGGGGTCGGCGCGGCGGTGTCCTTCCCCCTGGTCGCGGTGCTGATGCGGCGGCTCGGCTCCCGCCTGCTCTCGGTGCTGTCCGCGCTCGCCCTCGGCGTCGTCCTGCTCGCGCTGTCGGTGGTGCCGAACTATCCGGTGACGCTGCTGGTGCTGTTCTTCGACGGCGTCGCGGTCGGCGCCCTGAACGTCGCGATGAACGCCCAGGGCGCCGCGCTGGAGGCCCGCTTCGAGCGGACCACGATGTCCCGGCTGCACGCCACCTTCAGCGCCGGCTCGCTGCTCGCCGCCCTGCTGGCCTCGGGCGTCACCTCCGTCACCGGCACCCTGGCGGCGCACTTCGGCGTGGCCGCCGCGCTGCTCGCGGTGCTGGTCGTGGCCGCCCGGCCGGGGCTGCTGACCGACGGCCCGGCCGCGGCCGCCGAGCCGGAGGAGCGGAAGGAGCGCCGCGGCTTCGTGCTGCCGACCGTCGTGACCCTCTGGATGGGCCTGGCGATGGTGTTCGGCACCGTCACCGAGGGCGCCATGAACGACTGGTCGGCGCTCTACCTCAAGGACTACGTGCAGGCCGGCGCCGGACTCGCCCCGATGGGCATCGCGGTGGTCTCGGTGATGATGGTCTGCGCCCGGATCTTCGCGGACGGCTGGCGCACCCGCTTCGGCGACGGCCGGATCGTGCGCACCGGCAGCCTGCTGGCCGGCCTCGGACTGGCCCTCGCCCTGGCGGTCGGCGGTGTCGTCCCGACCCTGCTCGGGTTCGCCTGCGTCGGCCTCGGCGTGGCCGCGGTGACCCCGTGCGTCTACGTCGCCGCCGCCCGGCAGGGCCCCGACGCGCTCTCCCTGGTCGCCGCCATGGGCACCACCGGCCTGCTGGCCGGCCCCGCCGTGATCGGCTTCATCGCCGGCGCCACCAGCCTGCTCTGGGGCATGGCCGCCGTTGCCGCCTCGGCGGCCGTCGTCTCGCTCTGCGCCACCCGGATCTGCTGGCCCGACCAGGACGCCCCCGCCGCCCCCGCCGAACCCCGGCTCGCCGCCGACGCGACCTGACCCCACCCCCGGACCCTCGCCCGGCACCTCGCGCACCCCCGTCGCGAGGTGCCGGGCGAGTCTGTTGCGGAGGCCGGTGACCCGGGCGCCCGTCAGCTCCCGGCCGGGACGTCCGCGCCGCCGGTGGCGATGTGGTGGGCGAGCCTGGCGCGCAGCGCGGTGAGGCGGGCGATCTCGGCGTCCAGCGCGGCCAGCCGGGCGTGGACGACGGGGGCGAAGGTGTCGGGACCGGGGGAGCCGGAGCAGCGCACCGGCGGGTCCTGGTCGAGCAGGTCGAGGCGGTGGGCCCGGCTGGCCAGGTCGTCCACCGTCAGCCCGGTGGCGAGGAGTTGGCGGATCACCCGGACCCGGGCGACCTCGGCGTGGCCGTACTCGCGCTGGCCGGAGGCGGAGCGGGCGGGCGGGTGGAGGAGGCCGCGCTGTTCGTAGAAGCGCAGCGCCCTGGGTGTGGTGCCCGCCGCCGCTGCCGCGTCCCCGATCCGCATGCCCGCTCCCTGGTCGTCAGAGTTCCACGACGGTCGTCCCGAAGGTGTCCCCGGTGAACAGTCCGGTCAACGCTCCGACGGCCCGGTCGATGCCCGCCACCGGCGTCCGGGGCAGGACGATCTCCCCGGCGCGCAGCCAGCCGGCCAGGCGCTCCCGCCACTCGGCCTCCAGGTCCGGGTGGTCGAGCACGGTGAAGCCGCGCAGGCTCAGGCCGAGGGTGGCGACCCGGAAGGCGTCGATCACGGCGGGTGCGTCGCCGCCCCGGCGTTCCGGTGCGAGCTGGCCGTCCAACGCGCCGACCAGGGCGAACCGGGCGCCGTGCCGGGCCGCGTCCACGGCGGCGGTCAGCTGCTCGCCGCCGACCAGGTCCAGCACGACGTCGACGCCCTCCGGTGCCGCCGCGGCCAGTTGCTCGGCGAAGGGCCGCCCGCCGGGCACCAGCGCCGCGTCGTAGCCGAGTTCGGCGGTCAGCCGCTCCGCCTTGGCGGGCGAGCGGGTGGTGCCGATCACCCGGGCGGCGCCGAGCAGCCGGGCGACCTGCCCGGCCACCGTGCCGACCGCGCCGGCCGCGCCGGTCACCAGCACCACGTCGCCCGGGCGCACCCCGGCGGAGCGGGTCAGCCCGCCGTAGCCGGCCGAGGCGGCGGAGACCAGGGCGAGCGGGTCCGGGAAGTCCGACGGGACGGGGGTGAAATGCGCGGCCTCGGCGAGCGCGTGGCTCCGCCAGCCGTTCAGGTGGGTGACCAGGTCGCCGGGGCGCAGCGGCCCGTCCTCCGGTGCGGCCAGCACCTCGCCGAGGGCGGGCCCGAACAGCGCGTCCCCGGGGGCGATGTGCGGCATCGGCAGGCCGGAGCCCGCGCCGCCGATCAGCGTGCGCAGCCCGGGGAAGACCAGGAAGGCCCGGTTGCGGACGAGGACCTCCCCGGGGCCGGGCGCCGCCAGCGGCTCCTCGGTCACGGTGAAGTCCCCGGGGGCGGGCAGTCCGGCCGGTGCGGCGGTCAGCCGGACGACGCGGGCGGTGGTGGGCAGGGCCATGGCGGCACTCCTCTGAGCGGGCGGGGGAGGCGGCGGCGGTCGGTGCCGCCGCGGGACGCCCGGACGCTAACCCCTGACCCTTGCGTCAGGGGCAAGCCGCCTGGCCACGGAGGTGTCTGACGGGGCGTGGGGGACGCGGGTCTTCTAGAGTCACGCGTGGTACGGACGTACGACTGTGATACCCCCGTACGTCCGTACCGCCGGACGACCCCGAGCCGCACCGAGAGGAACGAGCAGCATGACCGAGCAGGCCCCCGAGCCCTTCGAGCCCGTCGACGAGGACTGGCGGACGGCGCTGGCGATCGTCGCCCACCCCGACGACATGGAGTACGGCGGGGCCGCGGCCGTCGCCCGCTGGACCTCGCAGGGCAAGAAGGTCGTCTACGTGATGGTGACCAGCGGCGAGGCGGGCATCGACACGCTGGACCCGGCCGAGTGCGGTCCGCTGCGCGAGGCGGAGCAGATCGCCTCGGCGCGGGTGGTCGGCGTCGACACCGTGGAGTTCCTCGGCCACCCGGACGGCGTCGTGGAGTACGGGCTGCCGCTGCGCCGGGACATCGCCCGGGTGGTGCGCCGGCACCGGCCGGACATCGTGATCACCAGCAACTTCCGGGACACCTACGGCGGGGTGTTCCTCAACCAGGCCGACCACGTCGCGGTCGGCCGGGCCACCCTGGACGGGGTCCGGGACGCCGGGAACCGCTGGGTGTTCCGCGAGCTGCTGGCCGAGGGCCACGAGCCGTGGAACGGCGTGCGGCAGATCTGGGCGGTGGCCTCGCCGGAGGCGAAGCACGCGGTGGACACCACCGGGACCTTCGACCAGGGCGTCGCCTCGCTGGAGGAGCACAAGGCGTACCTGGCCGGGCTGGGCGGGGCGATGGCGGAGCCGCGGGAGTTCCTGGAGGGCTTCGGCCGGGGTGCGGGCAGCCGGCTGGGGACGCGCTTCGCGGTGCCGTTCGAGGTGTTCCCGCTGCGTTGACCTCCGGCTACCCGGAGCCGGGGCCGGAGTCGGCGTCGGCGTCGGTGCCCGCGCGGCGCCGGCGCCGGTAGCGCAGCACCTGCCGGAGCAGGAGGGCGGCGACCAGCACGCCCAACCCGACCGCGAACCAGACCTGGTAGCGCAGCGCCGTGTGGTACACGGCGCCGATGTTGGCACCGGCGAGGTAGCCGAAGGTGCCCCAGACCGCCGTCCACAGCACCGCGCCGAGCAGGTTGAACGCCAGGAACCGGCGCCGGGGCATCTCCGTGGTCCCGGCGATGATCCCGTTGTACTGGCGCAGCCCGTCCACGAAGCGGGCGACCGCGACCACCTTGCCGCCGTGCCGGGCGAAGAAGCCGTCCGCGCGCTCCATCCGGGCCGGGGTGAGCAGCACGTAGCGGCCCCAGCGGTGGACGAAGGCGCGTCCGCCGGTGCGGCCGATCAGGTAGCCGAGGCCGTTGCCGAGCGCGGCGGCGCCGGTCGCGATCAGCAGGACGGCGGCGAGGTCGAGGTGCCCGGTGCCGGCGTACACCGAGGCCAGTACCAGGACGGTCTGCCCGGGCACCGGGACGCCGCAGTTGTCCAGCAGGACGAGCACCGCCACCGCGAGGTACCCGTAGTGGTCCAGCAGTGGCGCGAGTCCGGCGAGTGCCCCGGGCAGCGGGGTCGTGGGGGCGGGCACCGCTCCTCACCACCTCGCGCGGGGCGGGGTGGCGGGGGAGTGGGTCAGCGTTCCGCCTGGCGCTGTTCGATGTTGCAGTCGGGGCCGGGGTAGATCAGGCCCTCGTGGCCGTCCTCGAAGCGGACCACGTACGGCGGTTCGCCGTCGGTGCCGCGCACCTCGACGATCTCGCCCTTCTGGTCCACCATGCCCACCGACCTGCTGTGGATGTGGAGCCGGTCACCTACCGCCGCGTGCATGGTCTGCTCCCTCGGGTCGTGTGCCGGGCCGCCTCCGCGGACGGTTCCCGCTATCCACTGTGCTGCGGGGGCGGCGGCCGCGCAACGCCTCGGGCGGGCGGGGCCGGCGGGGCCGGGCCTCAGCGGGCGGACGGCTGTTGCGCGAGGTAGCCGCGGACCAGCCGCTTGCACTCGGCGATCAGCGCCGGATCGCCGTCCGGGGACTCCCGGAAGGCCAGTTTGAGCACCGCGTCGGCGGCCTCCAGGGCCACCCGCAGGGTCAGCATGACGGCCGTCGGGTCGCCCGCCCGGAACAGTTCGCCGCCGAGCGCCTGGAGCCGCAGGGCGACGGCGGTGTTGTTGTCCACGCCCGCGTCCAGCAGGTACCGGTCGTCCCGGACGCCGGTGGGGACGGCCGGTCCGGCCAGGCCGAAGTCCAGCTGGCCGAAGCCCGGCACGGCGCGCTTCATCGCCACGAACTCCTCCACCGCGAGATCGGTGAAGACGGCGGGGCCGACCGGCGCGGCGGCGGCCAGCCGGGCGTCCAGGCGCTGGAGGTAGTGGTCGAGGTTGCGGGTGGCGAGCGCCGCCAGCAGGTCCTCCTTGCCGGCGAAGAACTGGTACAGGGTGCCGATCGGCACCTGGGCGCGCTGGGCGACCTCCTTGGTGGTGAGCGCGGTCGCCCCGACCTCGTCCAGCAGCCCGGCGCAGGCGTCCAGGATGCGGCCGTACCGCTCCAGGCTGCGCTGCTGGACCGGGCGGCGCCGGACCGGTCCGGGGGCGGGGTGACTCCTGTCGCTCATGACCTCACTGTGCCGCATCCGCTGTTGCGGCGGCGAATCACCGGGGCGCGAACGGACCGGAGTTCCCTGTGGGACGGGAGACGACTGGTGGCCGGAGCTGAACGGCACGGTGGCGGGAAGGTGTCCACGGGTTGGCATTGGTCTTGTCGTGGACGCGAAGACAGGTTCATACTCCTGAGGCGGACTACCTTGCGTGATCAACGCATGCCTCTTCGTGGTGATCACGATTCAGCTGTGGCGGCCGAGGCGCCTGTGACGGACGCTCCGCCGCCACCCGAGGTCTGGATGACGCCGTGTGCCCCCACTGCCCGCGCCACGTCCCGTGGCGCCGATTCCCTGTGTGTTCCCCGCCGAACGGAAGGAGGGGATCGGTTCGGTGACGCCGTCCTCCGGAGGGTGTGAGGCCCTCGACACCGAGCACCGCCGCCAGTTCCTGGAGTCCGGGTACCTGGTCCTGCCCGGCCTGCTGCCGGAAGCGCTGCGCGAACGGCTCGCGCCCGAGGTGGACCGGTGGGTCGACGAAGGCCTGCGGGCCCGGTCGATCGCCGCGTGCGCCGACCCCTTACGGCACGGACCGCCCCCGCTGCTGGAACTGGAACTGCCCGCCCACGGCGAACTCCTCACCCACCCGCCCCTGTTGCGCACCCTGACCCGCCTGCTCGGGCCGGACTTCGTCTTCCACCACCTGCACAGCGACCGCCAGGACCCGGGGATCCCGGGCAAGGCCTGGCACCACGACTGCGAGCCCAACGACCGCTCCGACCCGTCGCTGCTGATGGTCCACGCGCTGCACTACCTCGGCGGACTGGACGAGAAGGTCGGCAGTCTGGCCGTGCTGCCCGGCTCGCACCTGCGCACCGTCGGCAAGTCCGCCTACGCCCACCACGGCACCGGCGAACTGCCCGGCGAGGTGGTCATCGACCGGCTGCCGCCCGGCTCCACCGTGCTGCTCAACTCGGCGCTGTTCCACACCCGCCGGCCGGCACCCGAAGGGCCGGGCCGCCCCCGGTACTTCGTCGACGCCTCCTACTGCCAGGTGGGAGCGCGCTGGCGCCCGGTGAAGCCGTACTGGCGGCAGATGCTCGCCCGGGCCCGCGAACTGGACCTGGCCGACGGCCAGTGGCCCGAGCTGTTCGCGGAGCGGCACTTCACCGAGTACACCGGCAGCGAACACGCCCGCACCGAGTACACCGGAACCGTCTGAGGAGCACTGCCGTGGAGATCGTCACAGCCGTCGCCTACCCCGAGGTCCACGACGCCTACCTGCGGGACCACCCGGTGGATCGGGCCCACGAGGCGAACAGCAACATGTACGGCGAGGAGAACCTCGACCGTGCCGACCGCATCCCCGGCGGCTGGTGGCGGATCCGGCTCTCCCGGACGGACGTCCTGGGCATCGTGCTGCCCTGGCACCTGAGCGAGGGCGGGGAGCTCGAACTGGTGCCGCGCTCCGGGCTGACGGTGGCCGAGGCGGCCGAGCGGGTCCGGGCCGGCGGAGCGGCCTGGACCGCCGCCAACCCGGTCTGCGCGGCGAAGCTGCGGCTGCTGAGGTGGGCCCCGCTCACGCCCGTCTTCCTCAGCACCGCCCCGGTCGACCACTCCGACTACGGGGACCTCGTGCTCCGGTCGGGACTGATCCACCTCGACGGCCTGCACCGCATGCTGGCCTGGGAGTTGGCCGGACGGCTGCCCGAGCGGGCGCTGCTGGACGGCTACCTGGTGGGCGACCCGGGAGTGGCCGCCGGCCCCGCCCGGGCGGGCCGGAGGGGGGACGAGTCGGCGTGACCTCCGCGACGCAGCACCTCCGGTCCGCGGCCTGCGGCCACCCGGCCGACCCCGCCCACCGGGCCCGCTCGCTGCCCGACCTGCTCGCCCACCACGCCCGGGCGCACCCCGACCGGCCCGCCCTGGGCGACGGCGTCCGCACCTTCGACTACCGCACGGTCGACACCGCGGCCGACCGGATCGCCGCCCGGCTGGCCGCCGCCGGCACCCGCCGGGGCGACCGGGTCGCTCTGCTCGGGCCCCGGGACGCCCGGATGCTGGTACTGCTGTACGGCGTGCTGCGCGCCGGCGCGGCGGCCGTGCTCGCCGATCCGGACTGGTCGGCGGCCGACCTGGCCCGGCGGCTGGCCTCCGTCCGGGTGGCCCGGGTGCTCGCCACCGAGGGCGGCCTCGGCGGGGAGGTGGTGGACGTCGAGGCGCTGCCGGAGCTGCCCCCGGTGGCCACCGAGGTACGGGGCGAGGACCTCGCGTACCTCTCCTTCACCTCCGGGTCGAGCGGCGAGCCCAAGGCGGTGGCCGTCACCCACGCCAACGCCGTGCACTACGCCCGGGCCCTGGCCGGGCGGCTCGACCTCACCGAGGCCGACGCGCCCCGCGCCGCCCACGTCACCACCCTGGCCGCCGACCTCGGCCACACCGCCTGGCTGCTCGCCCTGGCCACCGGCGGCTCGGTGCACCTCGTGCCGGACCGCGAGGTACGCGACCCGGAAGCCTTCTGGGCCTCGCTGCGCCGGGCCCGGGTGGACGTGCTGAAGACCACCCCCTCGCACCTGACCGCCCTGCTGGAGGGCCGCCCGGCCGACACCCCGCCGCTGCACACCGTGCTGCTCGGCGGCGAGGCGCTGCCCCGCCCGCTCGCCGCCGCCCTGCTCGACGGCGGCACCACCGCGCGGCTGGCCAACCACTACGGACCGACCGAGACCACCGTCGGCGCCACCTGCCTGCTCGTCACCTCCGCTCGCCAACTGCCCGCCGAGGAGCCGACCGTACCGATCGGCACCGCGATCGGCGAGGTGCTGCTGACCGTGGTGGACGGCGACGGCCGGGCGGTGCCGGACGGCTCGGTGGGCGAACTGCTCATCGGTGGCCGGGGCGTCGCCGCCGGGTACTTCGGCCGGCCGGACGAGACCGCCCGCGGCTTCGTCCGGCGCGACGGCCGACTCGTCTACCGCACAGGCGACCTGTGCCGACGGCGGCCGGACGGCAGCCTGGTCTTCCTGGGCCGGGTGGACCGCCAGGTCAAGGTCCGCGGCTACCGGGTGGACCTCGCCGAGGTCGAGCGGGCGATGGACAGCCACCCGGGCGTCGCCCGCTCGGCGGCGCTGCTGCGGGAGACCGCGCTCGGCAACCAACTCATCGGTGTCGTCCGGCTGTTGGACGGCGCGGACGGGGTCGGGAGCCTGGACGGGGCTGGGAGCCTGGACGGGCTGCGGGCGCACCTGCGGGACCGGCTGCCCGGCTACTCCGTGCCGCAGCCGATCCTGGTGCTGCCGCGGTTCCCGGTCGGACCGAACGGCAAGCTCGACCGGCAGCGGCTGGCCGAGCTGGCGGCCGAACTGGTCGAGGCCCGGGCCGAGTCGGACGGAACCGATTCGGACGGAACCGGGTCGGACGGAACCGAACCGGACGACACCGGGGTGAACGGCGGTGCGGGGAGCGGACCGGTCGGGGAGATCGCCCGGTTCTGGGCGGGAGCCCTGGGCCTGCCCGCCGTCGGGCCGCGCGCCGACGTGCTCGGCCTCGGCGGGGACTCCATCCTCGCCATGCGCACCATCGCCCTCCTGCGGCGCTCCGGCCTGCGGGTCGCCTACGAGGACTTCTACCGGTACCCGACGGCGGAGGGCCTGGCGGCGGTCGCCGTCCCGGTCGCGCCGTCCGTCCCGGCCCCGCGCGGCTCCACGAGCGGTCGCCGACTCGCCCCGGCCCAACGGTGGTTGTACCGGCAGCGGACGGTGCGGGACCTGCGGCACTGGAACCAGTCGGTGCTGCTGCGCTGTCGCACCGCCGTCGACCCGGAGGCGCTCTCGGCGGCCGTCGCGGCCGTCCTGGAACGGCACCCGGCGCTGCGCCGGCCGGTCACCCCGGACGGCTGCGGCGAGGTCCGGGCGGTGGCCGAGCTCGACCCGGTCTCCTTCTCCCGGATCCCGCGCGCGGCCGGGGAGATCGCCGACACCGTCGCCGGGGTCTGCACCGAACTCCACCGCAGCCTCGACCCGTCGGCCGGCCGGCTGCTGCGCGCCCACCTGTTCACCGGCCCGCCCGGCACCGACGACCGGCTCGCGCTGATCGCGCACCACCTGGTGGTCGACGGGCTGTCCTGGCGGATCCTGCTGGACGACCTGGCGCACGCGTACCGGGCGGTGCTCGACCGGAAGCCGGTCCACCTGCCGCCGACGGCGGACTTCTACGCCTGGGCGGCGGTCTCGTCCTCCGTCGCGGCGGAGCCCGCTGCCGGGGACGCCACCGTCAGGGAAGCCGGGGAAGCCGGGGAAGCCGGGGAGGCCGGAGAGGCCGAGGAGCCCGCCGCGCTCAGCTGGGCGCTCGACCCGGACGCCACCGCCCGGCTGATCGCCCGGCACGGTGCCGGGGCCGGGCTGGAGGCCGTACTGCTGGCCGCCTTCGCCGAGGCCGTCACCGGTGACGGCGGCCGCCCCCGGCTCGCGGTGGAGGTCGAGACCCACGGCCGGGACGCGGTCGGCGACCCGGGCGAATTCCTGGACACCGTAGGCTGGTTCACCGCCGTCAAGCACGTCGAGCTGGACGCCGGGGCCCTCCCGGACACCGTGGCCCGGCGGCTGCGCGAGGCCCCCGTCCGGCCGATGGACGGGCCCGGCGGACGGCCCGCCGTCGGCTTCAACTTCCTCGGCACCTTCCGGCTGCCCGAGGAGCCCGCGCTGGACTGGACCGTCGCCGCCGAACAGGCCGGCACGGCCCGCTGTACGGGCGGCGACCCGCTGTACGAACTGCGGCTCACCGCACGGGTGGTGGAGCAACGGCTGGTCGCCGACCTGGTGTACGGCCGGCCCGGCCTGCCGCACCCCGCCGCCGAGCGGATCACCGGGCGGTTCGCCCGCGCCGTGGCGGCCGAGGCGCGGGCCGAGGTCGTCGGCCAGGCCGACGCGCGGGCCGACGCCGAGGCGCCGGAGGCCGCACCGCCCGTCCGGGCACCGCTGTCCACCTCCGGCCAACTGCTGCACCCCGGTGTCGCCCCGACGGCCCGGGCGACGGTGCGCGAACCCGCCCGGGTGCTGCTCACCGGCGCCACCGGCTACCTCGGGCGGCACCTGCTGGAGGCCTTCCTGGCGCGCGGCGCCGAGGTCACCTGCCTGGTGCGGGCCGCCGACGACGCCGAGGCGCTGAAGCGGCTCGGCACCGGCGCGGCGGGCACGGTCCGGCCCGCCCGGGCGCTCGCCGGGGACATCGACCGGGACGGCCTCGGCCTCTCCCCGGCCGCACTGGAACACGCCCGGGGCGCCCACCTGGTGGTGCACGCGGCGGCGGACGTCCGACTGGTGGCCTCACCCGACGAGCTGGAGCGCACCAACCACACGGCGGTGCGCCGACTGCTCGACTGGGTCGGGGAGCACGCCCCGGACGCCCGGGTCCACCACGTCTCCACGCTGGCCGTCTCGGGCGGCGTCGACGGCCCGCCGCGCCGCTTCAGCGAGGCGGACCTGGAGATCGGCCAGCACTTCCGCACCCCGTACGAGCGGACCAAGTACCGGGCCGAACAGGCCGTCCGGGCCTGGGCCGCCCGCGGGCACGCCGCCTACCTGCACCGCAGCGGCCACATCGCGGCGCACAGCCGGACCGGCGCGTTCCAGGCCAACGCCGGCGACAACCGGATCTACCAGCTGCTCCGCGGCTACCTGCTGGCCGGCGCCGCGCCGAGCCGGCCGGGCACCGCCTTCGCGTTCTCGTACGTGGACACGGTGGCCGCCGGGATCGCCGCGATCGCCCTCGACCCGTACGCCGCGCCCGGCGCGTACCACGTGGAGACGCCGCACGCCGTCCCGCACGACGAGCTGGTGCGGTGGCTGGCCGGGCACGGCCACGCCGTACGGCTCACCGACGAGGCGGCCTTCGCGGCCGCCCTCGCCCGGGCCGAGCGCCGCCACCCGACGGCCGCCCGGGTGGCCGCCGCCTGGGCGGCGCAGGAGGAGCGCCGCGTCCTGGTGGACAGCTCGTACACCACCGCGGTGCTCGACCGCCTGGGCGTGCGGTTCGCCGCGCCGACCCCGCGGTGGTGGTCGGCCGCACTCACCTGGGCCGCCGAGGCCGGCTACCTGCCGCCCGTCGGCCCGATCCCGCTCACCCGTGACGACATCCGTGACGACGTCCGCGACGGCGCCGGTCACGACACCCGTGACGACGTCCGCGACGGCGCCGGTCACGAGACCCGAGACGACATCCGTGAAGGCAGGACCAACCCGTGAAGGCAGGCCCCGTGTCCCAGCTCTCCCCGGCGCTCAAGCAGGCCACCCCGGTCGTCGCCGTACGCGGCGAAGGACTCCACCTCTACGACGCCGACGGCCGCCGCCACCTCGACTTCACCTCCGGCGTGGGGGTGACCAGCACCGGCCACTGTCACCCGAAGGTGGTCGAGGCCGTCCGGGAACAGGCCGGCCGGCTCATCCACGGGCAGTACACCACCGTGCTGCACGACCAGCTCCTCACGCTCACCGAGCGGCTCGGCGAGGTCCTGCCGTCCGGCCTGGACTCGCTGTTCTACGCCACCGCCGGCACCGAGGCGGTGGAGGCCGCGCTGCGGCTCGCCCGGCACGCCACCGGACGGCAGAACGTGATCGTCTTCGAGGGCGCGTTCCACGGCCGCACCATGGGCGCGGCCTCGCTCACCACGGCCGGCACCCGGTTCCGGGCCGGCATCGGCCCGCTGATGCCCGGGGTCGCGGTGGCGCCCTTCCCGGCCGCGTTCCGGCTCGGGCTGTCCGAGGACGAGGCGGTGGCGCACGCCCTGCGCGGACTGGACGAGGTGCTCGCCACCGTCTCCGCGCCCGCCGAGACGGCCGCGATGTTCGTCGAGCCGGTGCTCGGCGAGGGCGGCTACGTCCCGGCCCCGCCCGGCTTCCTGGCCGGGCTGCGCGAGCGGGCCGACCGGCACGGGATCCTGCTGGTGGTGGACGAGGTGCAGACCGGCTTCGGCCGCACCGGCCGGTTCTGGGCCCACCAGTACGAAGAAGGGGTGCGCCCCGACGTCCTGATCACCGCCAAGGGCCTGGCCAGCGGCTTCCCGCTGTCCGCGATCGCCGCGCCCGCCGAGCTGATGGGCCGCGCCTGGCCCGGCTCGCAGGGCGGCACCTACGGGGGCAACCCGGTGGCCTGCGCCGCCGCGCTGGCGACCCTGGACGTGCTGCGCGAGGAGCGGCTGGTCGAGAACGCGGCCGAGCAGGGCGCCCGGCTGCTGGCCGGGCTGCGGGCGGTCGCCGCCGAGGCGCCCGGGATCGCCGACGTCCGCGGGCTCGGGCTGATGGCCGCCAGCGAGTTCTGCCGCCCGGACGGCACCCCGGACCCGGAGGCGGCCCGGCGCGCCCAGCAGGCCGCGGCCGAGCACGGCCTGTTGCTGTTGCTGTGCGGGATCCACCTCAACACGGTCCGGATGATCCCCGCGCTGGTGGTCACGGCCGAACAGATCGACGAGGGCCTGGAACTGTGGGCGAAGGCCGTCGCGGCCGGCGGCCGGTAGGGAGGAGAGGACATGGACGCGGTGACCGAAATCGGCTGGAGCAGCCTGGAGTTGGACGCCCGGCGGGAGCTCTGGTCGCTCCCGCTGGAGGAACGGGAGCGGCGGCTGCTCTGGGCCGACGCGCGGGCCGGGCAGTGGGGCGCGGGTGAGCAGGTGCGGACCAGGCTGCGGGAGTTCGTCCGGAACGCCGCCGACTCGGTGGGCATCACCCATGTGAGCGGCCTGGTGGACGCGACCCGCCCGGAACAGGAGATCACCGAGGTGCTCTCCTTCCTGCTGGGCGACTTCGGCCGGATCGTCCCGCAGAACGGGCGCGGCGACCTCACCTCGGTGCTGCACGACCAGGACGGCGACGGAAACACCGAGCTCGGCTTCCACTGCGACACCTGCGACCTGCTGGTCCTGCTCTGCCTGCGGCCCGCCTTCGACGGCGGCGGGCTGACCAAGCTGGCGAGCGCCCGGCACGTGCACGACCTGATCGAGCGGGAGCGGCCGGACGCGCTGGCCACGCTCCGCGAGGAGTGGACCTTCGAGCGCAGCGGCCGGGCCGGTCCGCAGGTGGTGGTCACCCCGATCCTGTACGACCGGAAGGACGGGACGATCGGGTGCTACTACCAGACCCGCACCGTCCGCTCCTCTCCCGACCGCGGTGGACCGGAATTGACGGACCGTCAGTGGGAGGCGCTCGGCGTGCTGGACGAGGTGCTCTACCGGCCGGAGATCGCCTTCGGGCTGCCGATGGCCGCCGGTGACCTGCTGATCATCCGCAACAGCCGTGTGCTGCACGGGCGTTCGCCGTTCATCGACGAGCCGGGCCCGTACGCCCGGCGGATGCTGCGGGTCTGGGTGAACGAGGGGGAGGAGTGGACGCCGTGACCGCTGGAGCCGAGAGCACGGGAGCCGTGACCGCCGGAGCCGGCACCGGAGGCGCGCCCGCACCGCACGGGCGGGTGGCGATCGTCACCGGCGGGGGCAGCGGCCTCGGCCGGGCCTCGGCACTGGCCCTGCTGGCGGCCGGCTGGACCGTGGCCGTCGCCGGGCGGCGCAAGGACGCGCTGGAGGAGACCGCCGCCCTGGCCGGGCCCGGGGCCGCCCGGGTGCTGCCCGTCCCGACGGACATCCGCAGCCCGGAGGAGGTCGCCCGGCTCTTCGACACCGTCCTCGACCGCTACGGCCGGGTGGACCTGCTGTTCAACAACGCGGGCGCCGCCGCCCCGCGCCGGCCGATCACCGAGACCCCGTTCGAGGACTGGAACCGGGTGCTGGACACCATCGTCACCGGCGGCTTCCTCTGCGCCCGCGAGGCCTTCCGGGTGATGAGCACCCAGACCCCGCAGGGCGGGCGGATCATCAACAACGGCGCGCCCTCGGCCTACGTGCCGCGCCCCAACTCCATCGCGTACACCGCCGCCAAGCACGCCGTGCTCGGCCTCACCAAGGTGCTCGCCCTGGACGGCCGGGCGTACGGCATCTCCTGCGGGCAGATCGACGTCGGCAACGTCACCCCGGTGGACGGCGGCCCGCAGCCGGCCGCGATGCAGGCCGACCGGACCATGGCCGTCGAGGCGACCATCCCGGTGGACCGCTTCACCGAGGCCCTGGTGCTGATGGCCTCGCAGCCGCCGGACACCACCATCCAGTCCCTGGTCGTGCTGCCGACCACCATGCCGTTCGTCGGAAGGGGCTGAGCCGTGCTGGTCAGCGCACGCTCCTTCGCGGAGTACCGGGCGATGTTCGCGCTCACCGAACGCGACCTGGCGCAGCGCGTCCTGGACTGCCCGGCCGGCGCCGCGAGCTTCGTGGCGGAGGCCGGGCGGCGCGGCATCGACGCCGTCGCCGTCGACCGCCAGTACGCCGAGCACCGCGAGGAGCTGGGCCTGCTGGTGGAGCGGGAGACCGGGTTCAAGCGCGAGCGGCTGGTGAAGGAGACGGCCGACCACGTGTGGTCCTGGTACACCGACGCGGACGACATGATCCGCCAGTGGACCGCCAACGCCCGGGACTTCCGCGCCGACATCGCCGCCCGCCCGGACCGCTACGTGGCCGGCTCGCTGCCCGAACTCCCCTTCGCCGACGACTCCTTCGACCTGGTGCTCAGCTCGCACCTGCTGTTCTCGTACGGCAACCGGCTGGACGGGGACTTCCACCGGGCGGCCCTGCTGGAGCTCGCCCGGGTGGCACGGCGCGAGGTGCGGGTGTTCCCGCTGATGGTGTACGACACGCGGGAGCGCTACCCCGGGCTGGAGCCGCTGCGCGAGGAACTGGCGGACCTCGGCGTCCCCAGCCGGGTGGAGCGGGTGGCCTACGAGTTCCGGCCGGGGGAGAACGAGATGCTGGTGCTCGCCACGGCGGGCTACCGGACGCCGGCCCGGACCGCGGCGGGCGCCGCCGTGGCCGAGGACCCGGTGCGGTGGCGGCACCGGGAGGCCGGGGACTGACCGCTGCCGGTCGCCCGCTCGCGCCCCGGGCCGGAGCCGTACGAGCTCAGGCCCGGGGCGGGCCCGGTCGGGTCGGTCCGCGGGTCGGTCGGTGGGTCGGTCGGCGGCCCGCGGAAATCCGTACCGGTTCGTTGTCGTCCGTTTCCGGTGGGTGCCGCGTCCTGGTGGTATGAACCACTGTCCAGTCCGACCCGAACCCGACCTGCGCCCCGGCCCCCAGGAAGCCGCGCCGGAACGAGGGACCCCGCCTCCGCGCCGGGCCGATCCGGTGCTGGCCGCGGTCGCGGTGGCGGCGGTGGCGTCCGCGCTCCTGCTCCGGGGCCTGCTGCTGCAGTACGAGTCGTCGGACTGGTACTACTTCCTCGGCCCCTGGTACCGGTACATCGCGGCGCACGGCGGATTCCAGGCCCTCGGCGACACCGGCTTCTCGGACTACAACGTCCCCTACCTGTACCTGATGGCCGCGCTCGGCCGACTGCCGGTGCCCGCGCTGGCGGCGGTCAAGTGCCTGTCGGTCCTCTTCGACCTGGCGCTGGCCTACTACACCCACCGCATCGTCGCGCTGCGGTGGCCGCACCGGCCCTGGCGGCCGTTCGCGGCGGCGGTGACCGTGCTGTTCCTGCCCACGGTCGTGACCAACAGCGGGTGGTGGGCCCAAGCCGACGCGATCTTCACCGCCTTCCTGCTCGGCGGCGTCCACCACCTCCTGCGCGGCCGGCCCTGGTGGACCTGCGCCTTCTTCGGGATCGCCCTGGCCTTCAAGCTCCAGGCGGTCTTCCTCTTCCCCCTGCTGCTCGTCGTGGTCCTGGCCCGGCGGATGCCGTGGCGGTGCCTGCTGGCCGTCCCGGCCGCCTACCTGGCGCTCGACGTCCCCGCCGTGCTGCTCGGCGCCGACCCCTGGCAGCTGCTGACGGTGTACGCCCGGCAGACCGGGACCTACCGGGACCTCACCCTCAACGCGCCGTCGGTCTACCAGTTCGTCTCGGTGCCGTCCGGCGAGGACGACCCGGTGCGCCGGGCGGGCGTGCTGGTCGCGGGCCTGCTGGTGCTGGCGCTGATCGCCCTGGCGGTCCGGGCCCTGCGAAGCACCGGAGGCGCGGCCGGAGAGCCCCTTGCCGACAGGTCCACGGCCGGGAGCGGCGGGGCGGGGCTCACCGGGACGGGGATCCTGCTGCTGGCCACCGTCTCCGCGATCGCGGTGCCGTTCCTGCTGCCGTCCATGCACGAGCGCTACTTCTACGTCGCGGACGTCCTCAGCGTGATCGTCGCCTTCCACCTGCCCCGGCAGCTCTGGTACCTGCCGGTGCTGGTCCAGCTCGCGTCCTTCGGCAGCTACCTCAAGTTCATCGCACCCGGCGTGGCGCCGTACCTGTCGATGCCGGCCCACGGCGCGCTGATGCTGCTGGCACTGGTCGCCGTACTCCGGTCCGCCGCCCGGGAGTTCGGCCTGCTCCGGATCTGACCGGAGCCGGGGTGGGCCCGGCGGGGCTGCCGCACCCACCCCGACTCCCTCGCGGGTGCGGTCAGTTGACGAAGACCGCCGGGCTTCCCGACTGGCTGGTGTCCGCGACCGGCCCGTACGTCGCGGAGAAGTAGCCGTCGGCCGGGCAGAGCGTCGAGCCGCCGCTCTTGGCGAAGTGCTCGGTGCGGAAGGCCAGGCTGTGCGCGGTGTTGTCGGCGCTGCCGGTGAACGCGCCGCTCAGCTGGTAGGAGCAGGTGATGGTGCCGAACCAGGTGTCCAGCACGGCGGTGGCCTGGATCGTCCCGGCGGACCCGCCGGTCAGGGTGACCGGCAGGCCGGGCGCGTCGGAGACGGTGACGCCGTACGGCAGGTTGCCGACCGTCAGGCTGCGCACCGAGGTGACCCCGGTGACGTTGGCGGTGCACGAGCCGAAGGTCAGCCCGGTCAGCGACGCGGTCGCGCTGCCCGGCGCCGCCGGGTTGCCCAGCACCGAGGCCGAGAGCTGGGAGGTGGCGCAGGTGACACCGGTGGTGCTGGTCGCGGTCGAGTAGAAGGTGGCCTTGGTGCCCGGGGCGAGCGGTGCGGCGAGCGCGTCGCCGACGGCGACGGCGGTGCCGCCCGCGCTCCCGGCGGTGAGCACCGGGCCGGCGGCGAGGGACTCGGGCGACGCGGAGGCGGGTACGGCGGCCAGCGTGAGCGCGGCGGTCGCGCAGACGGCGGCGGCGGTGGCGGGGAGGCGGCGGCTGAAGCGCATGGGAAAACCTCTTCCTCGGTGAGGGGCGAGAAGACGTCCTCTCGCGCGTTCCCGAGCGGTGGGGGCCGGGGAGCGCGCGGCGTTTCCGGGTCCACAGGGTCCAGCCGTGACCGCATGCCGTCAAGGCGATCGGACGAACTTGCTGACATTTCGTCAACAAGACCGTCCTTGTCAGCAAGACCGTCCGCGCCGACGACGCCACGACGCCACGACGGCGCGACGCTCGGGCTTCCGGCGCGGGTCTTCCCTCCACCCGCCGGGAACCGCCACTGTGGTGGACGCGGATCCCTCGGACGGGGTGGGTGGAGTGGGCGACCAGCACGAGACGCACAACAGGATCAGCCAGAGCACCATCCACGGCAACGTGTTCATGGGCGGCGTCCTCACGCTGATGGGCGGCCGCAGACCGCGCCTGCGGCTGCTGATCGCCGTGCTGAGCGTGCTGGCCCTGCTGGGGGCCGGCACGACGTACTGGGCGCTGACCGCGACGGAGGGCGGCAAGGGGCCGGAACTCGGAGCCCACTACGACCCCGAGCACGCCGACGCCGACTCGACCACGGTCGTCCCCCGGGTCGTCAAACCGACCGACCCGCCGGCCGTCACCGGCTGCGAAGCCGCCCGGACGTGGGCGCACGCGCAGGGCGGTACGGACGTGGGCGCGTCGCCGCTGTCGGTCTCGATGGTCGGCAACGGCCACACCGTGGCGATCGAACAGGTGCGGGCGACGATCGTGGGCGAGCCCCGCGACCCGCTGTCCGGCACGGTCGTGGACTGCGCCGGACAGGGGGAGGGCAAGAAGATCGACATGGGTGTCGACCTGGACTCCCCGAACCCGGTCGCGCTGATCGGGGCCGCCGGACCGGTGTCGTTCGCCCCCTACTTCACCGACAAGTACCTCTATCTGGAGGACCGGAAGCCCGAGATCGTCAGCCTCACCGTGCTCGCGACCCGGCACAGCTACGACTACGTGCTCACGGTCGAGGGCACCGTCGACGGCAAGCGCCGCACCTGGACGCTGAAGGACGGCGACCGCCCGTTCCACGTCTCCGGGGTGCGCAGGGAGTCCGGCACCGAGCTGTCGACCCACGGCAGGGGCTGGGAGACGAGCTACGGCACCGGCTCCGGCGAGCGCATCCGGTGCAACCCCTGCTACGACCAGGACCAGCAGGAGATCCCGGGCACCACGGTCGCCGTCGCTCCGGCCGGCTACAGCTTCCCCTCCGAACCGGGATACCAGCCGGGGGATCCGATCGCCCCGCCGAAGGACCGGCCGACCGCGCAGACGCCGCCGCTGACGGTGGACGGGCACGACGCGGAGTCCGTCGCGATCGCCTGGGCCGTCGCCTCGGGCACCTTCGACACCTCCCGCGGCGACACCGGGCCGGCGGCCGTCCTGAGCCGGTCGCGCCGGTACCTGACCTCCGAACTGGCCGCCGCCGGCGGCGGGTTGACCGCCTGCGAGGAGAACGGGTCGGCCTGGCCCGCCGACCTGACCGCACGCCGGGGCTGGTCGCTGGTCAGATGGGTGGTCGCGGGGCCCGCGGCGGGCCGCTTCGATCCGCGCGACCTCACCGGCGAGGTGGTCGAGCTGGAGGTCTCCGCCTACTGCACCTACGCCGCCGAGGAGGGCTGGTTCCGAACGCCCAGGCAGTCGTACACCCCGCGACTGACGCTCCGACGCGGGCCCGACGGCGGCTACCTGATCTCCGACATCGGCAAGGTGACCTACGACATCCCGGCGCTCACCGACCCGGCCCCGCAGCCCTGAACGGCCCGCCCCGAGCGCCGCGCCCCGAGGGCCTGTCTTCGAACTCGCGTCTGCGAGAATCCCGGCATGGCTGAGCACGAGAGCGACCACGGCTACCTCCTGGACAACCGCCAGTCGGAGGCGGGCATCCGCTTCGGCGCCCTCGCCGAACTCTTCGACCCGGTGACCTTCCGGCACGTCGACGCCCTCGGGATCGGCCCCGGCATGCGCTGCTGGGAGGTCGGCGCGGGCGGCCCCTCGGTGCCGCTCGGGCTCGCCGAACGCGTCGGCCCGACCGGCGCGGTGGTCGCCACCGACATCGACGTCTCCTGGACCGCCCCCGCCGCCGGCGGCGTGATCGAGGTGCTGCGCCACGACGTGGCCGCCGACCCGCCGCCGCCCGGCGGCTTCGACCTGGTGCACGCCCGGCTGGTCCTGGTGCACGTCGCCGACCGCGCCGAGGCCCTGCGCAGGATGGTGCGGGCGCTGCGCCCCGGCGGCCGGCTGCTCCTGGAGGACGCCGACCCGGCCCTGCAACCGTTGCTCTGCCCCGACGAGTCAGGCCCCGACGAGCGCCTCGCCAACCGGCTGCGAACGGGCTTCCGCACCCTGATGGCGGGCCGCGGCGCCGACCTCGCGTACGGGCGGACGCTGCCCAGGGCGCTGCGCGAGGCGGGCCTGGTCGACGTCCAGGCCGACGCGTACTTCCCGATCACCTCGCCGGCCTGCGCGGTCCTGGAGGACGCGACCGTCCGGCAGATCCGCAGACTGCTGGTACGGGAAGGCCTCGCGACGGACGAGGAGATCGACCGCCACCTGGCCAACGTCGCGACCGGCCGGCTCGACCTGGCCACCGCCCCGATGATCTCGGCGTGGGCGCGCCGCCCGTGACGTCCCCCGGGCCGCCGCCCGCAGGCCTGGACGGGGCCGGGGCCGGCGTGCTGCTCGCCGCGGTGCGCGCCTCCGCCGGGCGGGTGCTCGCCACCGTCGGCACGCTGACCGACCGGCAGGCCCGTGAGCCCTCCACACTGCCCGGCTGGAGCCGCGCCCACGTCCTCACCCACCTCGCCCGCAGCGCCGACGCGTACCGGTGGCTGCTGACCGTGGCCCGCACCGGCACCGAGCCGGGTCCGCGCGCCGGGGCCGCCGCGCCGGACCGCGCCCCGCGCGAGGGCGCCGGGCGCGGTGCGGCGGAGCCGGCCGCCGACCTGCGGAACAGCCTGGACGGGATGTTCGCGGCGGCCGCCGCGATGCCCGCCGAACGGTGGTCCACGCCGGTCACCGCCCTCGCCGGCTGGCGGCACCCGGCGTGGTTCACCCTGCACCGGGCGTGGCGGGAGCTCGAAACCCACCACGTCGACCTGGACCTCGGCCACTCGACCGCCGACTGGCCCACCGGGTACGTCGCCTGGGCGCTCGACGGGACGGCGGCCGCCCTGGCCGCGCGCGGATTCCCCGTCGCCCGGCTGACGGCCACCGACCTCGGCCGCGACTGGGCCCTGGCGCCGTCCGGCCCCACCGTCAGCGGCCCCGGCCACGCCCTGCTCGCCTGGCTGTCGGGGCGCGGGTCGGCGGAGCGCCTGCGGGCGGAGGGCCTGCGGGCGGACGGGCCGCTGCCCGGGCCGCCGGGGTGGCCGTTGCCGCCGGTGCCCGGTTGGGGCTGAGGCGGCGGGTCCGGCGTCCGGTCGCCGGAATGCGGCAACATCTGCTCCTGTAGCGGCGGTTCGGCCTCGTTCACCTCCGCGTCGGCGGGGTTTCCCGAGGGGCGGGTCCACTGGAACGGCGGCTCCGGCGGGTTCCGGCGGCGCGATGCCGCCGTCCGCCGTCCGCCACCCGCAGGGGAGGTGGCGGGCGGCGGCCGCCCGGCGCAGACTCACCAGGCATGACACCCGCCCTCCCGACCACGGACCGAACCCCGACCACGGACCGAACCCCCAGCACGGACCGACGCCCGCACCTGCTCGTCGTGAGCGGCCCGCCCGGAGCGGGCAAGACCACGCTGGCGCACGCCCTGGCCGACGCGCTCGGCCGCCCGGCGGTCTGCCGGGACTCGATCAAGGAGCGGATGGCCGCCGCCCGGCAGGCCCAGGCCCAGGCCGAGGACCTGGACCCGGACGTGGACCAGGACCTGAACCAGCGGACGCTGACCGAGTTCTTCCGCACCGTCGACGGACTCCTGCGCGCGGGAACGGACCTGGTGGCGGAAGCGGCCTTCCAGGACCGGCTGTGGCGGCCCGGTCTGCTGCCGCTCGTCGGCCGCGCCGAGCTGCGCATCGTACGCTGCACCGTCGACCCCGGGACCGCCCGCGAGCGCATCGCCCGCAGGGCCGCCGAGGAACCCGGTCGCGCCGTCCACGCGGACGGTGAGCTGCTGCGCCGCATCGCGCGCGGCGAGCGGCCGATCGAGTCCTGGGTGCCGATCGCGCTCGACGCCCCCTGCCTGGCCGTGGACACCACCCGGGGCTGGAACCCGCCGCTGGAGCGGATCACGGCCTTCGCCGCCGGTGCCGCCGGTGTCACCGAGGAGCCGTCCGGGCGGGTGGGGAACCACGTGCCGCGGGGTCGGAAGAGCTGACAGGACCGCGCGGTGCCGCGATCACGTCCCGACGCGTCCGGGACCTGTGCCGGCCCCTCCTGCGGCGCCACGCCCTAACCTCGACGGTATGGACGCGTTCGAACACCCGGGCGGGCAGGCCGCCGTTCCCCCGGGAGTGGAGCTGGAAGGCCTGGTACGGCTGCTGGACCGGCGCGGCGCGGTGGTGCTCAGCGGGGCCGGCCTGTCCACCGAGTCCGGTATCCCCGACTACCGCGGCGCCACCGGCCGCCGCCGCAGCGGCACCCCGATGACGTACCAGGAGTTCACCGGCAGCGCGGAGGCCCGGCGCCGCTACTGGGCCCGCAGCCACACCGGCTGGCCCGCGATCGCCGGGGCCCGGCCCAACGCCGGGCACCACGCGGTGGAACGGCTGCGCCGGGCCGGGCACGTCGCGGCGGTCATCACCCAGAACGTGGACGGCCTCCACCACGCGGCCGGCACCCGGGAGGCCGTCGAGCTGCACGGCGGACTCCGCCGGGTGGTCTGCCTCGACTGCCGCCGCACCAGCACCCGGGCCGAGCTGGACGGACGGCTGGAGGAGCTCAACCCGGGCTTCCGGTCGGCCCGGGCGGAGCTGCGGCCCGACGGCGACGCGCGGCTGCCGCAGTCCGCGGTGGACGGCTTCCGGGTCGCCGCCTGCACGGCGTGCGGCGGCGTGCTCAAGCCCGACGTGGTCTTCTTCGGTGAGAACGTCCCACCGCCCCGGGTCGAGCACTGCTACGAACTGGTCGACGCGGCGGGCTCGTTGGTGGTCCTCGGATCCTCCCTGGCGGTCCTGTCCGGGCTGCGCTTCGTCCGCCGCGCCGCCCGGGCCCGGCTGCCGGTCGCGATCGTCAACCAGGGGCCGACACGCGGGGACGAACTCGCCGGGCTCCGCCTCGACCTGCCACTGGGGGCGGCCATGACGGAGGTCGCCCGGCTGCTCGACGCGGCCTGACCGGGTCGGCCGGCGTTCCGGCCAGCCCGATCGGTGCCCCGGTCAGCCGGCGGGCAGGGCCGGTCGGCCCGGTACCCACAGCGGCACCCGGCCGGCGCGCGGCATGGAACGTGCCGCGTCCTGTTCCAGCTGGCCGGCCACCCGCTCCGGATCGCCCTCGCACAGCTCCACCAGCGCGGCCGCGGCGATCCGGGTGCAGCACAGCACCAGCGCCAGGGTGTCCTGGCGGCAGTGCCGCTCCCGCACGTACGCCTCGGCGCGCTCCTCGATCCGGCGGGCGTGATCCGGCCCGTCCTCGGCGGTCAGCGCCTGGACCCCGTGCCACACCAGGGTCAGCGCACAGGGCTCGGCCGGGTGCGAGGCGCCCTCCCGACGCGCCTGCTCCCGGGCCTCCGCCGAGCGCTGCCCGAGCCACTCCAGGGCCGCCGGACCGTCCTCCCGGCAGGAGCGCAGCACCAGCTCCGCGGCCCGGGCGACGACGGCCCGCAGCACCTCCGGCGCGGGCGCCCGCAACCCGGACGCGGGCCCGTCCCCGAACGCCAGCCAGGCATCGGCGAACGAGGCCGCCCGCAACCCGCCCACCCAGGCCGGCGCCCCGCCCTCCGTACTCAGCCAGTCCTGCGCCCCCAGTCGCACCAGCCCCACGGCCGCCAGGCGCACCGCGTCCCCGTCCAGCTCCCGCAACCATCCATTCCGCACCAGCACACACCCCCGTCAGCGGTTCATCCCCGTGAGGCTCATCCCACCACACCGGGACGGGAACGAACTAGACAGGGGCACGTCACAATCCGGAAGCAGGCCTTCCGGGTGGTTCTCCCGCGGGGACAGCCGCGCCGCGGGGGCGGGTGGCGGGATCGTCCGGTCGCGCTGCGGTCGGATCGGCGGCGCGGCGCGGCATGGCGCGGCGGGGGCGGCGGGATCCGGCCAGGGTTCGGCCGGGTGTGCGGGCCGCCGCATGGGGTGGCCGGGTTTCGGTGTGACGGCCGTGGCGTGTTCGGTCGTTCGGGGTGTGGGCGTCGGGTGAGTTGGGCAGGGACGCGTCAGGACCCGGGCGGCTGTGCGGACGCCCGGTGCGTCAGGGCTGGGCCGGTCACGGCCCGCCGTCAGTGTGCCGTGAGCCTGTCGACCGGGCCGCGGGCGCCCTTCACCGATCCCGCCGGGTCGATCACCGGTAGCGGACCCCACGGATGGTGCGGGTGGCGTCCGGCGCGAGGGTGATCCGTTCGGGCCGGTCGACGCCCGCGGCCCGGACGGTGGGCGGGTGCGGCGCGGCGTGCTCGGCGAACGCGACCGGCTGGTCCGTGACTTGGGCGCCGGTGCGGTGGCCCGGGGCCTCGCGGGTGGTGCGTGCGGCCGTGCGGTCTCGATGGGCGCCGGACTCCAGCGTGCGGCCGGGAGCGCCGGCGCCGGGGAAGCAGGGGAGCGATGGGTGGGCCGGTTGCGACTGAAGGGACGGACCGAAGATGGATGTGACGACGCGGACGGCGGTCGCGGCGGACCGCGCAGCGGAGGGGGAGGCGCGACACCGGACCTCGGCGGGGGTGTTCTGGCGCTACTGGACCGGATCGCTGGTCAGCCGGCTCGGGAACCAGGTGTCCGTCGTGGCCCTGCCGCTGATCGCCGTGCTCACCCTGCACGCGACGGCCTGGCAGGTCGGCCTGGTCACCGGCGCCGGGTACCTGGCCTGGCTGCTGGTCGGACTGCCGGCCGGGGTCCTGGTCCACCGGCTCCCGCTGCGCGGCACCCAGGTGGCGATGGACCTGTTGCGCGGGGCGGCGGTGGCCTCGGTGCCGGTGGCGGCGGCCCTGGGCGTACTGGGCCTGCCGCAGCTGGTGGTGGTCGCGCTGCTGGTCGGGCTGGCGGGTGTGGTCTTCGACGTCGGCAACTCCACCTTCCTGCCCTCGATCGTCGCCAAGGAGGAGCTGACCGTCCGCAACAGCCTGCTCTCCGGCAGCAGCGCCGCGACCGAACTGGCCGGCCCCTCGCTGGGCGGGGTGCTGGTCCAACTCGTCGGCGGCGCGGCCGCGATGGTGCTGGACGCCGTCAGCTACCTGGTCTCGGCGGCGCTGCTGCGCAGTCTGCCGCGCGCGGAGCGGCCCGCCCGGCGGCCGGGCGGCGCGGGGATGGGGAAGCAGATCCGCGAGGGCTGGCACTTCGTCACCCGGCATCCGGTGATCGGGCCGTGTGCCGCCTACGCCACCGCGGTCAACTTCGTCTCCGGTGGGCTGATGACGCTCACTCCGGTGTTCCTGGTGGACGCCCTCGACGCCCCGGCCGCGGCCGTCGGCGCGCTGATGGCCACCGGCGGCCTGGGCAGCCTGGTCGGCGCCGTCCTGACGCCCCGGGTGGTCTCCCGGATCGGCAGCGGCGGGGCCCTGCGGTGGTCGGCACGGATCGCCGCGCTCGTCACCTTCCTGCTCCCGGCGGCCGGTTCGGGGTGGGCGGTGCTGCTCTTCGCCCTCGGCAACGCGGGCTTCGCGGCGGGCGTCGTGGTCACCACCATCGTCGCCCGCACCCACCGGCAGACCCACACTCCGCCGGAGCTGCTCCCGAGGGTGATGGCCACCGTCCGGTTCGTCTCCTGGGGCTCCATCCCGGTCGGCGCGCTGTTGGCCGGTGCCGCCTCCACGGCCTGGGGGCCGCGTACGGCGCTGCTCCTGCTGGCGGTGTGCAGCCTGGCCGGCCCGGTGATCCTGACGGCCGGTTCGCTCCGCCGTCGGCGCGACCTCGCCTGACCTCGGCCCTCGGGCTTCCCGGCGGGTCCGCCGAGCCATCGCGAGATGTCCTGACGCAGCGTCACCACCCGGTTTTTGCAGGGGTGTTGATTCGAGTGTCGAAGGCCCTCGCGCGGCACAGCCGGGGGAGTGGAACGGCGGGGGCCGTGTACGGATAGCCTGGGCCGCCATGATGCGTGTGTGGATGCTGCCGTTGTTGTTGGTGCTCTGCGGTGCGGCCGTCGCGGGCGGACTCGTGTTGAGCGGGAGCCGCGGAGCGGCCGTCGTGTACCTGCTGGGGTTCGCGGGGCTCGCGGCCGTGAGCTCGACCCTGGTCTTCCCGAAGTCGCTCGGCGCGGCGGAGGCGCAGCGCCGCAGCGCGGCCGACGGCCGGCCGGTGGTGTACTGGCGGCCGGGCTGCAGGTACTGCCTGCGGCTGCGGATCCGGCTGGGCCGGGCGGCCCGGCGGGTGCACTGGGTGAACATCTGGAGCGACCCGGAGGCGGCCGCGGTGGTGCGCGCGGCCAACGACGGCAACGAGACCGTGCCGACCGTCGTCGTGACCGGCCGGCCGCACACCAACCCCGACCCCGCATGGGTGCGCGGACAGCTGTCCGACGCCACCGCGAAGCGCTGACCGCCCGTCGGCGCGGCCGTACCGACGGCGGTGGCAGGGGATTTGAGTACGGCTCAGCGCCGGCGTGACCGGAGCCGTGCGGCCAGGGGCGTTGCAGTTCGGTGACACGGAAGGCTCCATTCCGTCGACTGTTCGCACTACCTTCGAACTGCACGCGAAGCCGCCCTCCGGTCCCCGCAGGAGAGGGCGCCGCGCGCTCCTCACCCGCACTTCGCTCAGGAGAACCGCATGCCCTTCTCGACGATCCGCCGCGCGACCACTGCCCGTACGCTGGCCGGAACCGTCCTGACCGCGGCCCTGCTGGTGCCCGCCGCGACGGCCTGCTCCTCCACGTCGGGCGCGACCGGCGCGGCCGCGCCGACCACCGCGGCGGCCGCCGCCACCGCGCCGCCCGCCGCGCCCGCCACCGAGCCTCCGGCCACGGCCTCCGCCGCGCCCACCCCGACCGGCACGCGCGGCGCCACCCCTCCGGCCGCCGCGCCCAGCGGGCACGCCGCGACCACGTCGGCCACCCCGCCCAAGGGGGGCCAGGGCGTCCGTACCGAGACCCTGGTGGACGGCAGCAAGGCCGAGATCCACGACCTCGGCAACCAGCACTACACCGCCAAGATCGTCAACGCCGGTCAGGTCCTCGCCACCATGGAGACGAAGGAGCACGACGACGGGCTCGACGCCAACGGCATGTTCGTCATGCTCTCGCTGGACGGCCGGATCCGCTCCTGGATGGGCGGCAGCCACCAGGGGCCGGGCACCTTCAAGCTGGCGGGCGGCTGGACGGCCAAGGTCACGAAGGTCGGCGAACTCCGGTACCGCGCGGAGATCCTCGGCAACGAGAACGCGGTGTACGGCACGCTGGAGGCGAACCAGCACGATGTCGGGGTCGACGCCAACGGCGTCTCCATCGTGCTCAGCGCCGGCGGCGAGATCAGCGCCCACGAGTGAGCGCGCCGGCACCCGGACACGCCGGACGGCGGAGCCACCGACCCGATCGGTGACACCGCCCTCCGGACCTGGTCCAAGTCCCTTGGTGGCCAATGACGTTGAAAAGCAGGGTCGCTAGCGGACCTCGGCCACCAGGGCCCCGTACTTCGCCTTGATGTCCGCCTCGGCGGACTGCCACTGCGGGGTGTCGACCACGACGCCGGTGCCGTCGATGGCGAGCGTCAGCCCGTCGATCACCACGCCCCTGGCCCGCCACTCCTCGGTGTCCGCGCGGATCCGGTTCAGGACGGTCATGAGCTGCTCGCGGGAGCCCGCGGCGTCGGCGAACCGCACCTTCACCGTGGGCCAGTCGGCCGCCCTCGCGGTCACGGCGGCGTCCAGGCCGCTGCCGGGGACCCGCATCACGTAGAGCGTGTCCGTGTTCCTGTCGCGGCACGTGCCGAAGTAGTGGTCCGGGTAGTCGGTCATCGCCAGCGTCTCGATGGACTCACCCGCCCGGGTCACGCGGGCCTCCGCCGGGTCTTCCGACGACAGCGACGACGGCGAGCCCGAGCCCGAGGCCGAGCCCGAGGCCGAGTCCGTGGGCAGGGGCGACGGCGAGCCGGACGACGACGGGAGGCCGGAGAACGGCGTGCCTGTCGACGGGACGTCCGAGGACGAGTGTCCCGGCGGAAGGGTGGCAGGCGACAACAGGCCCAACCAAGGGGAGCCCGGCGGCGGCGTCCACGACGACGAGTAGCCCGACGAGGTGATCGCCGACGGCGTCTCCCAGGGCTGCTGGCTGGAGTGCTGGTGCCAGCCCGGTGTCCGCATCGACGTGGGCCCGTTCACACAGTTCAGCATCACGGCGGTGCGCCCCGGCGCCGTCGCCCCCGCCGTCGGAGTCAGCACGCTGAGGCCCGTCCCGGCCGCCCCCGTACGGTCGCTCCCGGGGCCGCCGCCACCGAGCTGCGTCAGCGCTCCCGCTCCGAGGACCAGCACCGCGGCCGCCGTCACCCCCCGTACGGCGGCCTGCCGCCGGGCGCGCCGACGCCCGGCCCGGTGCAGTTCGGCCAGCGGCGGGGTGCCGGCGATCCCTGCCGCGTGTGTTCCGAGCCGGGTGACCAGCTCCTCCTCGAACCTGTCCTCAGCGCTCACGGCCTACCAGCTCCCTCACGTTTTCCATGTCCTGTCGAAGCGCCTTGATCCCGCGCGCCAGGTGCGTCTTCGCCGTGGGCACCGAGCACCCCAGCTCCTCCGCCACCTGCGCGACCGGCAGGTCCAGGTAGTAGCGCAGCACCACGGCGGCCCGCTGCCGCTTGGGCAGTCCGGCCAGTGCCGCCGCCAGCTGGTCGTCCCGTTCGCCCTCCGGCGCCGCCGGTCCGTCCGGCAGCGCGGAGGTGAGCACTTCGCGTCTGGTCCGCCGCCAGCGCGAGACGTGGGTGCGGACCATCGTCCTGCGGACGTACCCCTCGGTCGCGGCCGTGTCCCGGATCGTCGAACGCTTCGGGTACACCTGCGCGAGGGCGTCGTGCAGCAGGTCCCGGGCGTCGTGGACGTCACCCGTGATCAGGTACGCCCCCCGCAGCAGGGCCTGGTACCGGGCTACGACGAACTCGTCGAACGGGTCGGATCCGGAGCCCCCCGGGAGGATCGATTCGCGCTTCATGCCTTCAGGACGCCCCAGCCACGGAAAACGGATGACAACCAGCCAGTATTCACGTCCGCGGGGGCGCCGCCCCGCGCCGGGGGAGGGGCACCGGACCCGACGGTCCGCGAGGCGCCGTTCCGTTTTGGTCGCACATCTTGTGCGATGTCATGATCCGGCTCACACTTCCGATTTGCGAACACGTGTGCACTTCTGCGCGCGGCACGCGATCGGGCGGCGTCGCCCCCACGAGCCTCGACGGCGCCGGACCCCTCCGATCCGCACGCGCCAACCGGGGCGGGTCGCCGCGCCCTCGGACCGCGGCCCGCCCCTCGTCGTCCGTACCTTCCCCCCACGCGAAGGAGCTTCGGATGAAGCACCCGCGCACCCCTGCCCGCTGGCGGCGGCCGTTCGCCGTCGCCGCCGCGGCCGCCCTCGTCCTGACCGGCGCGGCCTGGAACGCCGCCCCGGCCGCCGGCGCCGCCCCGTACGCCCTGACCGTCGACGGCGGCGGACCGCGCCTGCTGCAGGTGAGCGCCGACCCGTTCACCGACACCGGGACCGGAAGCCAGCACGCCACCGAGGTGGAGCCCGACACCTTCGCCTACGGCGGCACGATCGTCTCCTCGTCCCAGGTCGGGCGGTTCCCCGCCGGCGGTTCGGCCGCCCTCAGCTGGAACACCTCGCGGGACGGCGGCGCCACCTGGCGGCACGGCATCCTGCCCGGCATCACCACCCACCAGGGCGGCGGCAACTGGGCCCGGGCCTCCGACCCCTCGATCGCCTACGACGCCAGGCACGGCACCTGGATGATCGCCGGCCTGGTCATCGACGCGGCGATCAACCCCGTCGGGGTGACCGTCAGCCGCTCGGCCGACGGCCTGCGCTGGCAGGACCCGGTGCGGGCGGTCGGCTTCGACGGCCAGGGCTACGACAAGGAGTGGATCGTCTGCGACAACACCCCGTCCAGCCCGTACTTCGGCACCTGCTACATCGAGGTCGACATCCCCTCCTCCGACAACCTGGTGGTGATGTCCGCCTCCCGGGACGGCGGCGCCACCTGGTCCGCCCCGTCGGGCCCGTCCGGCGTCAACCTGGGCCTCGGCGGCCAGCCGCTGGTGCAGCCCGACGGCCGGGTCGTGGTCCCCTTCTCGACCGACACCACCTCGATCCGCTCCTTCAACTCCACCGACGGGGGCCGGTCCTGGGGCTCCACCGTCCTGGTCGCCGACGTCGTGGCGCACGGCGTCGCGGGCGGCCTGCGCGACGGCGAGGGCCTGCCCTCGGCCGAGATCGACGGCGCCGGCCGGGTCTACGTCGCCTGGCAGGACTGCCGGTTCCGGGCCGGCTGCCCGGGCAACGACATCGTCTACGCGACCTCGACCGACGGGACCACCTGGTCCGCCGTGACCCGGGTGCCGATCGACGCCACCACCAGCGGCGCCGACCACTTCCTCCCCGGCCTCGGCGTCGATCGCGCCACCTCCGGGCGCAGCGCCAAGCTCGGGCTGTACTACTACTTCTATCCGAACGCCGACTGCACCGACGCCACCTGCGAGTTGGAGGTCGGCTTCATCTCCTCCGCCAACGGCGGCGCCACCTGGAGCGCGCCGCGGACCGTCGCCGGCCCGATGCCGCTGTCCCGGATCGCCGCCACCGGAGGCGGCGCCATGGTCGGCGACTACCTCTCCACCTCCGTGCTCGACGGCAAGGCGGTGGCGATCTTCGCGGTCGGCAGGGCCCCGGCCGACGGCCAGGCCTACGACGAGGCCATGTACGCCGTCGAGGGCGGCCTGCCCGTCCGCGGCGGCAGCACCCCGTCCAGCACCGGTCCGGTCGCCTTCACCGCGCCCGCCCGGGAGCGGCAGCTGCCGCCGCCGGTCCGTCACTGACCCGCCACTGATTCACCGCTGATCCACCGCTGACCCGCCCGGGCCCGTCCTCCCGCCCCACCGGGAGGGCGGGCCCGGCCGCGTCCCGAACCGGGTCGGCGCGGCAGCACGGCAGTACGGCGACACGGCAGCGTGGCGGATTCGACGGAATCCGGCGTGCCGCCCCAGGAGAGCACCAACCAGCTCGCCACGGGCGACTTCCCGGCCGTCATCGGCGACTGCCACGCCGTCCGCGACCTCCAGACCCACACGAGCATCGCCCCGCTGCCGGCCGAGGGAGTTCCCGCAACTGCCGGAGCTGGTCGCCCGGCACTACGCCGGCATCGTCGTAGAGGACGGCCTCCTCCTCGACGTGGGCTGCTCGACCGGTACCCTGATCCGCACCCTGGCGGAGCGTCGCCAGGGCAGCAGGGCCGGGTCCGGCCAGGCCATGACGGCCCAGAAGTACACCTGCTTCGAGGGCTTCCTGGCCGTCAAATGACAAACAGAGGAAGGTTTCTGGTGAGGCTTCCCGCCACTGGACAACTGATCGACCAGGACGTCACGGACGGGCTCGCCGAACTCGCGGGCTCGCTCGGCTACACCCCGCCCGTGGTGCTCAGCAGCGGCGTGGAGTTCCTCGTCTACCGGGCGAGCCCGCTGAGCGGCGCGGCGCACGAGGACGTGGTGCTGCGCGTGCCGCGCGCCCGTACGTTCCACACCGCGAACAACGTCGGCGTCGGCGCGGACGGCCTGCTGGAGCAGGAACTCCGGATCACCCAGTGGCTGGCCCCGGACGGCTTCCCGGTCGCCCGCGCCCTGGGCATCGAGTACACCCGGACGGGCACGCCGGTGCTGCTCTCGGCCTTCGTGGACTCCGACGCCCAGGCACCGGACTGGTCCGAGGTCGGGGCGCTGTTCGCGGCGCTGCACGCCAAGCCGGCCCCGGACCTCGCGCCCGTCGTCCAGTACGGCCGGCCCGTCCCCGACCTGCTGGCGCAGCGGCTGCCCGACCGGTTCGGCAGGCTGCTGGACCTCCGCCCGGGCCTGGGCGAACTGCCCGAGCGCGCGGCGATCGCGGCCCGGCTCGCCGAGACGTCGGCCGAGCCGGCGCTGCTCCACCTGGACCTGCGCCGGCAGAACCTGCTGTGCGGCCAGGGGCGGGTGGCCGCGCTGATCGACTGGTCCAACGTGCTGATCGGCGACCCCGCGATGGAACTGGCGCGGATGTCCGAGTACGCGCTCATCCCGGAGAACGGCCTGGACGAGCGGGCGATCCGCCAGGGCTACGAGGCCGCGGGCGGGAAGTCCTCCGTCACCCCCGTGGCCGACCTCCTCTACCGGCTGGACGCGGCGGTGATGCTGGCCCTGGTCTTCACCTCGGTGGCGCCGGACCCGCGGCTCGGGCCGGCGCAGACGGCACGGGTGGTCGAACTGCTGCGGGAGCTCGCCGACGTGTGGTGACGGGGCCGGGGTGAGTCCCTCACCCCCTGGCCACCGGACGACGGAAGGGACCGAGGCCCTCTGCGGGGCTCCGGTCCCTTCCGTCGTCCCACTCTGGTGTTTCGGCGCCGCGCCGGTAACATGACTTCCCCTCATGTTTCTGTCAGGAGGCTGTCATGCCGGACCGCTTCGACCTGCCGGCGGGGTTCCGCTGGGGTGCCGCCACCGCCGCCTACCAGATCGAGGGGGCGGTGAACGAGGACGGCCGCGGGCCCTCCGTCTGGGACACCTTCGCCGCCCGCCCCGGCGCCGTCCGCGACGGCCACACCGGCGCGGTGGCCTGCGACCACTACCACCAGTACCCCGAGGACATCGCCCTGATGAAGGGCCTCGGACTCGACGGCTACCGCTTCTCCGTCGCCTGGTCCCGCGTTCAGCCCACCGGCGCGGGCGCCGTCAACCCGGCCGGCCTCGCCTTCTACGACCGCCTCGTCGACGCCCTCCTCGAAGCCGGCATCACCCCGCTGCCCACCCTCTTCCACTGGGACCTCCCGCAGGCCCTCGAAGACCACGGCGGCTGGCTGAACCGCGACACCGCGTACCGCTTCGCCGAGTACGCGGGGATCGCCGCCGACCGCCTCGGCGACCGCGTCCCCGCCTGGATCACCCTCAACGAGCCCTTCGTCCACACCGTCTTCGGCTACGCCCTGGGCACCCACGCCCCCGGCCGCACCCTGATGTTCGAGGCCCTCCCCGCCGCCCACCACCAGCTCCTCGCCCACGGCCTGGCCGCCACCGTCCTCCACGACCGCGGCCTGGAGGCGATGCTCTCCAACAACCTCACCCCCGTCGAGCCGGCCACCCCCTCACCCGCCGACCTCGCCGCCGCCGAGGCCTACGACGCCCTCCACAACCGCCTGTTCACCGACCCCGTCCTCCTCGGCCGCTACCCCGACCTCACCGCCCTCGGCGTCCCCGACGACATCTTCGGCGCCGTCCACCCCGGCGACCTCGACCTCATCCACACCCCCGGCCTCGACGGCCTCGGCCTCAACTTCTACAACCCCACCCGCGTCGCCGCCCCCACCGAACCGGGTCTGCCCTTCGACCTCGTCGACATCCCCGACGTCCCCCACACCGCCTTCGGCTGGCCCGTCGTTCCCGAAGCCCTCCGCCAACTCCTCCTCAACCTCCGCGAGTCGTACGGCAAGGCCCTCCCACCCCTCACCATCACCGAGAACGGCTGCTCCGTCGACGAGTCCACCGCCCCCGACCAGCCCCGCATCGACTTCATGTCCGCCCACCTCGACGCCCTCGCCCAGGCCACCGCCGAAGGCATCGACATCCGCGGCTACTACACCTGGTCCCTCCTCGACAACTTCGAATGGGCCGAGGGCTACCACCAGCGCTTCGGCCTCGTCCACGTCGACTTCGCCACCCAGCAGCGCACCCCGAAGGCCTCCTACGCCTGGTACCGCGACCTGATCGCCGCCCACCGGGCGAAGTCGGCGGATCGGTAGCAGCGGCCGCGCCTGGTGGGCTCTACGTACCTGGGCGCTCGTGTCGCAGTGGCAAGTCGTCGAAGACCTGTCGGCTGAAGTGAGCTGCCCGCAGGGCGGTGTGGCGGCCCGCACCGGGATCCGGAGAGAGCGGCGGTGGGCGGTGCGCCCTGCATGGTCCCCTGGACCGGATCTCGCCGTGCCCTGCCCATTGACTCCGACCTTCGCCCCTCTTACCGTAGCGGTCACTACATGAGTCTGTAGTGACCGCTACATGAACGGGTGCGTCCGTGGCGACGCAGACCCGCCGGTCCGGCATGCCTGCTTGGTGCCGATGACGACCCGCCAACGGTTCATGCTGCGTCCCGTTGCCCACAGGAGGTGCGCGTAATGACCGACACCGAAACCGAGAATGCCCCAAGTCCGGGGCGCCGAAGGCTCCTCAAGGCCGCCCTGCCGCTCGCCGTCGCCACCGCGGCGCTCGATCCGACGCCGGCCCGCGCGGCATCGCCCGACCCGGCGCCGCGGTCGCCCGTGACGCGCGGCCGGGGCCGCATCGACGTGCACTGCCACCTGCTCCCGGACTTCTACCGGCAGTCCCTCGCCGCGCACGGCATCGTCGAGATCGGCGGAGTGCCGGTCCCGGTGTGGAGCCCGGCCCTCGCGGTCGACTTCATGAACCGCTACGGCATCGAGGCGCAGGTGGTCTCCGTCTCCGAGCCGGGGGTCACCTATCTGGATGCCGCCGCCGACCGGTTGGCCATGGCGCGGCGCCTGAACACCTACATGAGCCGTGAGCTCGTCCGCGGATCCACCTACCGCCAGGGGCGCTTCGGCGGCTTCGCGGTCCTGCCGTTGGGCCGCAGGGTGACCGCGATGGACGTGGGCGACGCGGTGGTGGAAGCCCGGAGGGCGGTGCGTGAACTCGGGTTGGACGGCGTGGGCCTGTTCAGCAGTTACGGCGGGACCTACCTGGGCGATCCCGTCTTCGAGCCGTTGCTGCGTGAACTCGACGACCTGCGGGCCATGGTGTTCGTCCACCCGGTGACCCCCTCGGCCTATCCCGACCTGGGGCTGCCGCCCTTCCTCTACGAGTTCACGTTCGACACCACGCGAGCGCTGGTCAACATGCTCTACAAGGGGGTGTACGAGCGGCACGCGCGCATCCGCTGGCTGGCCGCCCACGCCGGCGGCACGCTGCCCTACATCTCCTACCGTGCGAGCCTGTTGACGCTGACCCCCGAGCTCGCCCAGCGGTTCGGCGCCTCCGGGTCGGCGGACAGCAGTGCGCAGTTCCGCGGCCTCTTCTACGACACGGCCCTCTCGCCGGCGCCCCAGGCGATGAAGTCGGTGCGGGAGCTGGCCGGCGCCGAGCACATCCTGTTCGCCACCGACTGGCCGTTCAGCAGTCCCTTGTTCCTGGGGGCCGGAGATCCCGCGCCCCAACTGGACGAGACGTTCGGTCCCGACGAGCGCCTGGCTGTCGAGCGGGGCAATGCGCTGGCCCAGTTCCCGGCGCTGGCCGCCCGGCTCGGGGCCCGTACGGGCTGACCCCCGAGCCGGACGCGCTCGGCCGATCCGGCAGGCGGAGCGCGCCGACGAGCGCACTGTGGCACACTTGCTGTAGTGATCGCTCCAATTGGAGTGAACGCTGCAGTAGGATCGCCGTCGACGACAGTCGAACGCACCCGAACACGAGGAGGCACCCGCCATGGCCGGGCCGCAGACGAACCGCAAGAAGCGCGCGAACGGGGTGGAGTCGCGCCAGCGCATCCTGGACGCCGCCGTGGAGATCGCGGGCGAGCGCGGCTACGAGGGCACCTCGATCGCGGCCGTCAGCACCAAGTGCGGGCTGCCCGCCAGCTCGATCTACTGGCACTTCAAGGACAAGGACGACCTGATCGCCGCGGTGATCGAACGCAGCTTCGCGACCTGGCTGGCTGCCGTCGAGCTGCCGGGCGAGGAAGCGGGCACTCCGTTGGAGCGGGTCACCGCCATGGCGGTGAGCGTGGCGAAGTCGCTGATCGACGCTCCCGACTTCCTCCGGTTCGGGCTGATGCTCGCGCTGGAGCGGCGCCCCACGGAGCCCCGGGGCCGGACGGTGTTCCTCCAGGTCCGTGAGATCGCGGGCGCGAAGATCGCCGAGATGGCCCGGGAGCTCGTCCCGGACCTCGACGAGGACTCTGTCCGCCTGCTCACGACCTATGCCGTCGCCGGTGCCGACGGACTGTTCGTCCAGCGCGAGATCAACGGGGACGGCGTCGACCTGGTCGCGATGTTCGAACTGCACGCCCGGCTCGTCTACGAGGCGGCTACACGCATGGCGGCGGAGAAGGAGGAGTGAGCCCGGCCGGTCGCGCGACTCCGCGGCCGGCTCCCCGCGCCGCCCGGCCGCCGACCCGGCCGGAACCGGGCAGGGCCGTGCCGCCGGCCCGGATCCGCCCGGTGCCACCCCGTACGCGTCCGGGGCCGTCGGCCGCTCCGACACCGAAGCGCGCGTCCCCGCCCGAGCGTCGCCTCCCGGCCCTGCCGCTGTGAGGCGCCCGCCCGATCGCGGTGCGTCCGTTCCGTGCGGCCCGGTGCACCCGCGGCGCGTCCGCCCCTCGGGCCCTCTCAGCACAGCATCGACCGAGACAGGTTCCCCATGTCCACCATCCCTCAACACCAGACCGACGACCGGGCGGGGGAGAGCCTCGGCGCCGTCGCGGCCGGCCGGGCCGGCCACAACGGCGTACTCGCCGCCATGTGCCTGGCCCTGGTCCTCGTCGTGGCCTCCGTCTCCGCCCTCAACCTCGCACTGCCGGACCTGGCGCTCGACCTGTCGGCCACCAACAGTTCGCTGACCTGGATCGCCGACGCCTACACCGTCGCCCTGGCCGCGCTCGTGCTGCCCCTCGGCGCGATCGGCGACCGGCTCGGGCGCCGCAACGTCCTCGTCGCGGGCACCGTGGTCTTCGGTGCCGCCTCCCTGGCCGCTTCCTTCGCCGACTCCACCACCACGCTCATTGTCTGGCGGGTCGTCATGGGGATCGGCGCCGCGATGATCATGCCGGGCACGCTGTCCACCATCACGGCCGCCTTCCCGCCCGAGCAGCGGGCCAAGGGCGTGGCTACCTGGTCGGGATTCGCCGCGGCCGGCGCCATCCTCGGCATGCTCGCCGCGGGGACGCTGCTGGAGTGGTACTCCTGGCGGTCGATCTTCGTCACCGGCGCCGCGGTCGCCCTGGTCGCCGCGCTGGCGGGGATCCTCCTGGCGCCCGACACCAAGGACCCGCACCCCGAGCCGCCCGACGTGCCCGGGGCCGTCTGCACCGCGCTCGGGATCGGCACCCTGGTCTTCGCCATCATCGAGGGCAACGAGCAGGGCTGGACGCAGCCCCCGGCCGTCGCCGCACTCGTCGTCACGGTTCTGGCCTTCACCGCGTACGCCTGGCTCGGCCTGCGCAACGAGCACCCGCTCCTCGACCCCGCCCTGTTCGGCATCCGCGGCTTCCGGGCCGGCGCGATCACCGTCCTCGTACAGTTCATGGCCGTCTTCGGGTTCTTCTTCGTCGGCCTGCAATACCTGCAGCTCATCCTCGGCTACAGCCCGCTCAAGGCCGCCGTCGCCCTCGTCCCCGTCGCCGTGGTCGTCCTGCCCACTTCGCAGCTCACCCCCCGCCTGGTGCGACGGGTGGGGATGAAGGTCACCATGGCCGCCGGCCTGGCCCTGCTGAGCGCCGGCCTGTTCGTCATCTCCCGGATCGACGTCGACTCCGGCTACCTGCCCTTCCTCGGCGGGCTCGTCCTGGCGGGCTTCGGCATCGGCCTGTCCGGGGCCGTGGGCACCTCCGCCATCACCGGCTCGCTCGGCCGCGGCCGGCAGGGCGTCGCCTCCGCGATGAACGACACCACCCGCGAGGTCGGCTCGGCCGTCGGCATCGCCCTCATGGGCTCGATCTACGGCAGCCACTACCGATCCAGCCTCCCCGCTTCCCTCGACCAGCTGCCCGCCGAGGCGGCCTCGGCCGCGCGCGACTCCGCCGCCGCGGGCCTGCACGTCGCCGATCGGCTCGGCGTCGGGGGAGTGGCCCTGGCGGACGGCGTCAAGGCCGCCTTCATGGACGGACTGTCGGCCTCGCTCGTCGCGGTCGGTGCCATCGTCCTGGCCGCAGCCGTCGGCTGCCTGTTCCGCGCGCCGAGAACACCGCCGACGTCGGACTGAACCCGCCCCTCCCGCACCGCCGGTGACGGTCCGTCGAAAGATGTGGCCGTCCGTTCGGCAGCCAGCCCGGTCATCAGTAGGACCGCAGACGCCGCCATGCAGTACATCCCCTACGACGAGTGGGTCGGCCTGACCGGCGGCGGGTACGCGTTGCGCGGGGTGATCGGCCGCGGCGGCGCGGGCGAGGTCCGGTCGGCCGACGACCTGCTCCCGCACCGTACGGTCGCCGTGAAGCCGATGCACCCGCGGCTCGCCCTCGACGACGCCGCCCGGAGCCGCTTCCAGCGCGAGGTCCGCGCCGCCCTTCCCCGCGCACCCCGACGGGCAGCGGACCCAGCCCCTCGGCACCGCGCACGAGCACCGGTCCCGGCCCGGTGCTCCTCCCCGTCGCCGGTCCGTCACTGACGAACCAACACCGCCGCTGTCCGACACCGCGGTCGGACCAGGCCATTACCGCAGAGGAGAGAGAACATGCACGAACCGGTCAACGGCCGGGCGCCGCGCCTCAAGCGCCGCCGCAACGGGTGGATCGCGGTGGCCCTGACGCTGCTCGCCGCCGCCGGCGGCGGCGAGGTACTGGCCACGCAGTACACCCAGGAGCGCATCGCCGACTCGGCTCGTTGGAACCTCGGCCTCGCAGCCGCTCCCGAGGTGCGCGTGCACGGTTTCCCCGTGTCTCTGCAGTTGGCCCGGGGAGTGGTCACCGAGGCGGACATCGACGCCGCACGCGTGCCGGCCGACCTGGACGGCCGCGTCCTGACCGTCGAGGACGTTGCCGTCCACCTGCGAGGAGTGCACCGGGAACGGGACGGCGGGGAGCGGGCCGACGAGGCGGAGGTCACGGCGACCGTCGCGTACGACGAGCTCTCGGCCTTCTACGGGGTCGCCATCGGCCGGGGCGAGGGTGACGACCGGGTGGCAGCGACCGCCCGGTTGCCGCTGTTCGGGCAGGTCACCGCCTCCGCCCATGTCGGCGTCGCCGCTCCGGACGCCGTCGGACTCGACGACGTCCGGCTCCCCGAGAACGTTTCCCCGGCCGCACGAACCCTGCTGGCGAGGGCCTTGGAGCGCCGGACCCCGCTCGACGACCTGCCCGAGGGGCTCGCGCTCCGGTCCGTGGCCGTCACCGACCACGGCATCGTCGCCCGCATGTCCGGGCACGGTGTCGAGCTGCGGTCCCGCACCGCCTAGGACCCGGACCCGACGGCCACGACCCGGTCGGCCGGCGGTTCGGCCGCGCCCGTCAGCGGACCCCGCCGCTCCGGGGCCAGGGTGGCAGGGACGGCTGGCCACCTCGTGGGCGTCCTCGTCCGACAGACCCGGCGTGAGCACCAGCAGCTCGGACATCCGCGGTCCCGTCGCCGTCGTCGAGCCGCTTCACCATGGGCAACCGCGACCGCAACCGCAACCGCAACCGCGACCGCAACAGGCCGAGGACGGCCCCTCCGATCGCGCCGAGGGGCACCACGGGGGCCTCGGTCCGGAACCGGCCCGCTGCGCGCCCGGGTTCGAGATCGCGCAGGGGCAGGGGCAGGGGCAGGGGCAGGGGCCCGAGCCCGTCGGCCGTGCGGATGTGCTGCATGCCGCGCAGCCTCAGGACACCGGTGACCTCGGGGAGGGAGGCCGCCGGCACCAGGGCCGGTCGGATGCCGGCGGCGAAGCGTTCCGCCGGTCCTCGACGTCCCGCGTCGCGGCGTCCGTCGGCCCGGGGCGTGCGAGGGCTGTTCGGTCAGTCGGCGGAGCGGGCCGTCGCGAGGTCGAGGGCGATGTCCGTGATCATGTCTTCCTGGCCGCCCACCATCTTGCGCCGCCCGACCTCGACCAGGATCGCGCGGGTGTCCAGGCCGTATCGGCGGGCGGCGGTCTCGGCGTGGCGCAGGAAGCTGGAGTACACGCCCGCGTAGCCCAGGGTGAGGGTCTCGCGGTCGACGCGCACCTCGCGGTCCTGCAGCGGGCGGACCACGTCGTCGGCGGCGTCCATCAGCGGGAACAGGTCGCAGCCGTGCTCCCAGCCCATCAGGTCGGCGACCGCCACGAACGCCTCCAGAGGGCAGTTGCCGGCGCCCGCTCCCTGGCCGGCGAGGGAGGCGTCGACGCGGGTGACGCCGTTCTCCACGGCCACGACGGAGTTGGCGACGCCCAGGCCCAGGTTGTGGTGGGCGTGGATGCCGAGTTCGGTGTCGGGGGACAGGACGTCGCGGTAGGCGCGCAGGCGGTCGCGCACGCCGTCCATGGTGAGGCGTCCGCCGGAGTCGGTGACGTAGACGCACTGGGCGCCGTAGGACTCCATCAGCCTGGCCTGCCGGGCGAGTTCGGCGGGCTCGGCCAGGTGGGACATCATCAGGAAACCGGCCACGTCCATGCCCAGGCCGCGGGCGGCGTCGATGTGCTGGGCGGCGATGTCGGCCTCGGTGCAGTGGGTGGCGACGCGCACCGAGCGGATGCCGAGGGCTTGCGCCTGCCGCAGGTCGTGCAGGGTGCCGATGCCGGGCAGCAGCAGGGTGGTGGGCACCGCGTGGTGGACGCTGTCGCAGACGGCGGCGATCCACTCCCAGTCGGTGTGGGCGCCGACGCCGTAGGTGATGCTGGAGCCGGACAGGCCGTCGCCGTGGGCGATCTCGATCGCGGCCACGCCGGCCGCGTCGAGGGCGCCAGCGATGGTGCGGGCCTGGTCGACGGTGTAGCGGTGGCGCACGGCGTGCATGCCGTCCCGCAGGGTCACGTCCTGGACGTACAGGGAAGTCATCGCGTCGCCACCTCCGGGGCGCGGTGGGCGGCCATGCGTTCGGCGGTGCGCAGGGCGGCCGAGGTCATGATGTCGAGGTTGCCGGCGTAGGCGGGCAGGTAGTGGGCGGCCCCCTCCACCTCCAGGAACACCGACACCTTCGCGGCACCGCCGGTGCGGGAGGGCGCGGGCAGCAGGGAGCGGAGCGGGTCGTCCGCGGCGACGCGGTCGAACTGCACCTTCTGCTTGAGGCGGTAGCCGGGGACGTACGCCTGGACCCGGGCGACCATCCGCTCGACCGAGTCGGTCACCGCGGCGTCGTCGCAGTCGCCGACCAGGCAGTACACGGTGTCGCGCATGATCAGCGGCGGCTCGGCCGGGTTCAGGACGATGATCGCCTTGCCGCGGGAGGCGCCGCCCACCTTCTCGATGGCCGAGGAGGTGGTCTCGGTGAACTCGTCGATGTTGGCCCGCGTGCCGGGGCCCGCGGAGCGCGAGGAGATCGAGGCGACGATCTCGCCGTAGTGGACGGGAGTCACGGCCGAGACCGCGGCCACGATCGGAACGGTGGCCTGTCCGCCGCAGGTGACCATGTTGACGTTGGGGGCGTCGAGGTGGTCATCGCCGTTGACCGGCGGGACGACGTAGGGGCCGAGCGCCGCGGGCGTCAGGTCGACGACGGTGCGCCCCAGCGAGCGCAGCACCTCGTCGTGGCGGCGGTGCGCGCCGGCGGAGGTGGCGTCGAAGACGATCTGCACGTCCGCGAACTCGTCCAGTCCCACCAGGTCGTCCACGCCCTCGTGGGTGGTGGCGACCTTCAGGCGGCGGGCGCGGGCCAGGCCGTCGGAGTCGGGGTCGATCCCGGCCATCGCGGCGATCTCCAAGGTTTCGGAGAGCCGCAGGATCTTGATCATCAGGTCGGTGCCGATGTTGCCGGACCCGATGACGGCGACCTTCGTGGTCATGCGAGGGCTCCTTCCTCGGTGGCGGGTGCGAACGCGGTCGTGACCGTGCCCAGCCCTTCGATGACGGCGGTGAACTCGTCGCCCGCGGCGGCGGCGGCCATCGGGCCGAGCGCGCCGGTCAGGACGAGGTCGCCGGCCCGCAGCGGGTCGCCGAGCCCGGCGAGGGCGGAGGCGAGCCAGAGGGCGGCGGTGAGCGGGCTGCCCAGGCAGTCGGCCCCGGTGCCCCGGGAGACCTGTTCGCCGTTCCTGGTCAGCGTCATGGTCACGGCCCGCAGGTCGACCCGGTCCAGCGGCACCGGGGTGCCGCCGAGGACGTACAGGCCGCAGGAGGCGTTGTCGGCGACGGTGTCGACGATGGTGATGTCCCAGTCGGCGATGCGGCTGTCGACGATCTCCAGCGCGGGTAGTGCGAACGCCGTGGCGCGCAGCAGGTCGGCGACGGTCGGGTCGCGGTGGGGCAGGTCGGAGCCGAGGACCAGGGCGACCTCGGCCTCGACCTTTGGCTGGAGCAGTCGGCCGGGGGCGACGGGCTGTCCCTCGGGTACCGCCATGTCGGCGAACAGGGCGCCGAAGTCAGGCCGGTCGACGCCGAGTTGGCGCTGTACGGCGGGCGAGGTCAGGCCGATCTTGCGGCCCACGAGCCGTCGCCCCGCCGCGAGGGCGCGCTCGACGTGGAGCTGCTGCACGGCATAGGCGGCCTCGATGTCGGCCTCCGGGAGCAGCGTGCGTACCGGGGCGCACGGGATGCCGGTGCGGGCGGCCTCCTCCAGGAGGGCGGCCGCCTCGGTGACGCGGGCGGGCCGGGTCGGAACCGGCAGGGATCGGTGGGGTGGTGCGGAGCCGAGCACGAGGGTGGCCTCCGGGGGATCGTCGAGGGGTGGGGGGAACGGCCGGGGCACCGGCTTGTGCCGGGTGCGGGCGTGCGCCGCCGACGCCGGGAAGGGCGGGGACGGAGCCGTACCGGCGGTGCGGCGGCTGTCCCGGGTCAGTCGTCGGGGATGCCCGTGCCGCTGAGGGCGGGCACGGTGAGCTCCGGGCGGGCCAGGGAGCGGGCGCCGGCGCGGAACTGGGCGAGCTTGTCGACGATGGTCCGGCCGACGGGGAGGTGGCCCCAGGTGCTGATGCCCTGGTGGGTGGTGGGTTCCCAGGTGCTCTCGTCGATGACGATCGGGTTCCAGCCGACCTCCCACTCGAAGCCCGAGGGGGTGCGGGCGTAGTAGGACAGTTCCTTGTCGTTGGTGTGCTGGCCCACCGACAGGGCCATCTCGAAGCCGAGTTCGTGGACGCGCTGGTAGCTGCGGGCGACGTCGTCGAGGGTGGCGGCCTGGATGTTGAGGTGCTGCACCCGGGTGCGGATCGGGTCCAGGGGCAGGCCGCGGACGGCGGCGATCGCGATGGAGTGGTGGCGTTCGTTGACGCGCAGGAAGCGGATCTTGAGTTTGACGCCGCTGATGGTCTCGTCGATGTAGTCGGTCAGGCGGGCGTCGAAGACGGTGTCGAAGTAGCCCCGGATCTGCGCGGGCCTGGTGGAGGTCAGCGCGACGTGGCCCAGGCCGGAGTCGCCGGTGACGAAGCCGGAGGCGAGCATGCGCAGCGGTTCGGCCGCTCGCTTCGGGTTGGTGTAGATCTCCTGGGTGATGCCTTTGGGGCCGGGGAAGCGCAGCAGGCGTTCGACGCCGCGCAGGGCCGCCTCCTCGTCTGTGCCCCGGGTGAGGGGCACGCCGTGGGCGCGGACGTGGGCTTCGATCCGTTCGAAGGAGGCGTGGTCGTCGACGTGCCAGCCGGTGGCGACGACGTCCTCGGCGGGGCCGCGGGTGAGCAGGAAGCGGCACTGGTGGTCGTCGAGGCGGAAGCGCATCAGGTCGGGGGAGAGGCTGTCGTGGTGCATGCCGATGGCGTCGGTGCCGAAGCGGCGCCAGTCGGCGAAGCGGTCGGTCTCGATGACGACGTAGCCGAGGTGGACGGCGCCGAAGACGGTGGCGCGGGCCGGTGCGGTGGTCATCGCCGGCCCGCCAGGAAGTCGGCGCACAGCCGGTTGAAGAGTTCCGCGCGCTCGAACTGGACCCAGTGGCCGGTGTTGGCGACCGTGTACAGGTCGCAGTCGGGCATGCGATCGGCGAGCATCCGGCCGCCGGAGGGCCGGTTGACCCTGTCCTGGGCCCCCCACAGCACCAGGGTCGGGACGGGCAGCCGGGACAGGCGCGGGTCGCGGGTGAAGTCCATCCTCCACACGGTCCGCAGGGCGTCGCGCCCGGAGGGCCGCCGCAGGGGCGGTGCGGCGACCACCTCCGGGTCGATGCTGGCGCGGTAGCGCTCGTCGATCACGGAGTCGGGGACGTCGGCGGCGTTGAAGACGAGGTGGTCGCGGATGAACTTCTCCAGCTTCGGCCGCGAGGGCCCGTCGCCGGTGTAGTAGTTCAGCAGGCTGTTGAGGCCGGGGGTGGGCAGGGCGCGGGTGGTGCCGATGCCGCCGGGGCCCATCAGGACCATGCGGTCGACCCGGTCGGGGGTGTCCAGGGCCAGGCGCAGGGCGCAGGCGCCGCCGTAGGAGTTGCCGACCAGGTGGGCCTTCTCGAGGCCGAGGCGGTCGAGCAGGCCGCGGACGTGGTCGGCGAGGAAGCCGAAGGGGTCGCCGGCGTCGACGCCCTTGGTGCTGCGGCCGTAGCCGGGCAGGTCGGGCACGATGACCCGGTGGTCCCGGGCCAGGGCGGCGATGTTGCGGGTGTAGTTGGAGACGCCGGAGGCGCCCGGGCCGCCGCCGTGCAGCAGCAGGAGCGGCGGGCCGTCCCCGGTCTCCGCGGCGAAGACCTTCCTTCCGCCGATGTCGTACGTCGTCTCCTGCATCGTCGGCAGGCCGGTCGGTGTCGTCGTCATGGTGCCGGTGTCCTCACTGGGCGGTGGACGCGTGCGGGCGGGGGGCGGTGGTGGGGGCGAAGCCCCGGGGCGGCGGCGGGAGCGGAGTGCCCGCGGGGGCCGCCGCGTAGACGTAGGCGTCGGGGCGCAGGGCGAGTGCGGCCGCGCCGTGCCGGGCCATCCAGGGCAGCAGGACGCCGTCGCTGTCGACGAGGGTGCCCTCCGCGGGTGCGGAGCCCAGCGGCGTGACGGTCAGGGACGGCACGCCCAGGACGTCCCAGGCGAGTTGGGGGGCGGCGGTCCGGGCGTGCAGCAGGTGCCACCGGCCGCCGAGCGCGTCGTCGAGGCGCACGCGGCTGCCGTCGGGGCCGGTCACCCACGGCTGGGGCACCTGGTGGCCGGTCGCCCTGGCGCGGGAGCGGGCCCGCAGGCCGGCGTCGTACCGGGCGACGGGGATCCAGTTCGCGCTCTGCAGCCAGTTGCTGAAGCCCGGGACGCGGTCCAGGGTGCGCAGGGCGCCGTCGCGGACCTTGGTGACCGGCCGGCGGCGTTCGGTGATGGTCCGGCCGACGAGCACCGCCCGCCGGGTGACCTCCTTGACGTGCGGTTTGCGTTCGGCCTCGTAGCTGTCGAGGACCGTCTCGGGCAGTTCGCCGCGCAGGACGGCGTCGAGCTTCCAGCAGAGGTTGGCCACGTCGCGCACGCCCGCGGCCATGCCCTGGCCGATCCACGGCGGCATGGCGTGGGCGGCGTCGCCGGCGAGGAAGACCCTCCCCGCACGGAAGCGCGTGGCGAAGCGCACGTGGTGGCTGTAGACGGTCGCGCGCAGCACCTTGACGCTGTCGCGGCCGATCCCGTACCGGGAGATCAGCCCGTACACGGCGTCCTCGGTGACCAGGTGCTCCTCGTCGTCCCCGGGCAGGAGCGGGAACTCGTAGCGGTGGTGGCCCAGCGGGGTCGGGCAGTCGACGGCCGGGCGCGCGGGGTCGCAGTGGAAGCGCAGCTTGTCGTGGTCGGGCCAGGGCTTGAGCATCTCGGTGTCGATGACGACCCAGCGGTCCTCGTACGTCCGGCCCTCGTAGCCGATGTTCAGCTGGGCGCGGGTGAGGCTGGAGCCGCCGTCGGCCGCGATCACGTAGGAGGCGCGCAGCCGGTGCACGGAGTCGTCGGCCGTGCCGACGACCGTCAGCTCCACCCCGTCGGCGTCCTGGCGCAGGCGCAGGCACTCGTGGCGCAGCAGGACCTCCACGTTCGGGTACCGGTCGACGCCGTCGCGCAGCACCTGCTCCAGCGCGGGCTGGTAGATGAACATCTGCGGCGGGTGCCCGTGCCCGCGCGGGGTGGGGCGGGCACGGATGAAGGGGCGGCCGTCCGCGTCGACGAAGTCCACGGGCCGCTCGGTCAGCATGTCCTGCTTGAGGCGCTCGGCCAGTCCTATCCGCTGCCAGATCCGCACGACCTCCTCGTCCGTGGAGATGGCCCGGGCGCGGGAGAAGACCTCGGCGTCCCGCTCCAGGACCACGACGCGCAGCCCCGCGGCGCCCAGCAGGTTCGCCGCGGTCACGCCCGTGGGCCCGTAACCGATGACGGCCACGTCGTAGGAGCCGTCCTCGGGCTCTGTCCCAGCCCCGGTCTGACGCATCAGGCCCACCTCACCGTGTCGATCGCACCGCGCAACTGTTGCTGTAGTGCTCACTCCAATTGGAATGACTGCTACGGTATGCTCGCCGTCGGAGAGGGTCAAGTGACCGGAACCGCGCACCACCGGAGGGGACGCCCGCCGCGGCCGAGCCGCGGACGACCCGCGAGCGGCACGCGCCCGGCCCGGCGCCGTACGGCCGGCGGCCGGTACGACAACCCCGCTCCGCCCCCACAGAGCGCACGAAAGGCCGCGGCATGTCTCCTTCGGCACAACGCATCGACGTCCACCAGCACGTGGTGCCCGGCTTCTACCGCGACGAGCTCGCCAGGGCCGGCATCACCGACGCCGGAGGCCGGGCCCTGCCCGACTGGAGCGCCCAGTCGGCCCTGCACCTGATGGACCTCCTGGACACCGCCACCGCGATCGTCTCCGTGTCCACGCCCGCGACGGGCTTCCTCGCCGACCCCGCCGAAGCGGCCGACCTGGCCCGACGTCTCAACGACCACGGCGCGTCCCTCGCCTCGGACCACCCCGGACGCTTCGGCTTCTTCGCCACCCTGCCCATGCCCGACACTGGAGCCTCCGCCGCCGAGGCGGTACGCGCGCTGGACGAGCTGCGCGCCGACGGCGTCACCCTGCTCGCCAACAACCACGGCACCTACCTCGGGGCCGACGGCCAGGACGTCCTGTGGCAGGCACTCGACGACCGCGGCGCGGTGGCCTTCGTCCACCCCGCGGAACTGCCCGCCCCACCGGTCAGCGGCATCCCGGCCTTCGCCGCCGACTTCCTGCTCGACACCACCAGGGCCGCCTACCTCCTGGTCCGCAACGGCATCCTGCGCCGCTACCCGAACATCCGCTTCATCCTCAGCCACGCCGGCGGCTTCGTCCCCTACGCCTCGCACCGGATGGCCGTCACCCTCGCCAACGACACCGCACGCAGCCCGCTCGACGTGCTGGACGACTTCCGCTCCTTCCACTTCGACACCGCCCTGTCCTCCAGCCCGGCCGCCCTGCCCACCCTCCTCGCCTTCGCCCGCCCCGGACACGTCCTGTTCGGCAGCGACTGGCCCTTCGCCCCCACCCCCGCCGGGCAGTACTTCGCCAACGGCCTCGACACGGGCGTCGACCCCGGCACGCTCACGGCCGTCAACCGCACCAACGCCGAAGCACTCTTCCCCAGGCTGGCCACCACCCGCCCGGCACCGCTGCCGGCGCCGTCGGCCCCGGTGCGCATCCGCCGAGCGGCCCAACGCGCCGCAGCGCGCCTGGCTTTCAAGCTCGTTCAGCCCGGCACGGACTGATCCGGCGTTGTGGGACCTGGCGTGCGCCGGGTGCGTCCGTGCGTCTCCTCCGTGCCCGCAGCACCCTCGCCGAGCGCTCCCGGACGGGAAGAAATCTCTGCACGGAATGTTCGGCAACCTCGTCGGCCGACTGAGGGTCGTGACCACAATGACACCCCGTCCGACGGGCCGAGGGCTACCACCAGGGCTTCGGCCTCGTCCACGTCGACTTCGCGACGCAGCAGCGCACCCCGAAGGCCTCCTACGCCTGGTACCGCGACCTGATCGCCGGTCACCATGCGGAATCCGGACGTTAGTCAAGGCCTGGGCAAGGGGGTGCGGGTCAGGATCGCGGCGGGGAAGGGAGTGTCGTCCGATCCTTGACGGCCATGGGAACTCCGCCCGCCTCCGCGCGCTGTCACCTGTCCTCGCCACCCGTGCCATCGGGTGACTACGATCGGTGAGGATTCCGGTCGACTGACGTACCAGGGAGGCCCGGATGGACGCGGAACTACCGGCGCTGCGGCTGAAGCTCTACATCGAGTCGCTCCAGGTCCTGATGCCCGAGCGGCAGTTCAAGCTTCTGATGGATCTCCTGCGCGGCTATGCCGAGCTCGGTGGTGGGCGGATCGAGGTGAAGCTGGACGCAGAGGAACGGGAGCTGTTCACACCCGCGGTGCAGCGCGAACTGCTCGTTCTCCTCGGCCTGCTCGGTGCCCTGGTGCCCGGACACGAGGACCGCGCCGACGGTGTGGTGGCCGACCTCGGCGACGGCGAGCGGGCCAAGGGGGTCATGTCGCTCGTACCGCCGGAGGTCGCTTCCGATCCGGCCCGCCTGCGGGACATGCGCGACCGGCTTGACGCCGCCGAGGGCCGGCGGGCGAGCGACCGCGCGACGGTCGAGGGAATCGCGGAGGTGAGCGGGATGGCGGGGACGGAAGAGAACTGATCCGAGCGCGTTCAGCTCTGTGAAACCTCACCGGCGGTTGCCGGAGCCGGGACACAGGCCTCCCCGGAGGCCCGGGCGCACCTGCACCAGCTGTACCTGCCGCACGCGACCTGGCCGGTCGACAACCGCGTCGTCGGGCGTCGGCGCGTCCGCGTACTGTGGTGCCCGGAAGACGGGGAGGGCAGCCGTTGCGCAGGGTGCCGCCGGAGATGTTCCGGTTCACGACGGGGGAGAAGGCCGAACTCTACGGTGCGATCCTTCAGGCCTTCGGAGCGGCCAACGAGCGGCTGGAGACCGCGCTCGGGCTGGACGAGGTCCGCACCCGGCTGCGGACGGTGGGCTGGCTCGACGCGGTCCATGACGACGACCTCCAGGAGGCGCTGCGCAAGCTCAGGGAGTGGCAGCTGCTGGACGTCGTCCAGAACCACGCGGAGAACTACCGCACCGCCGAGGAGTACGAGCGCCGCAACCTCCAGTACTCGCTGACCCGACGCGGTGAGGCCGCGTCCGCCGGGGTCGAGCACGCCCTGTTCGTCCTCGCCTCGACGGGGGCGCTCCAGACGGCGGTGCTGGAGGCGATCACGGACCGGCTCGACGAGCTGTACGTCCTGCTGGGCGACTCCGCGTCCTCGGACCGTCGGGTCTTCACCACGCTGCAGGAGCTGGAGGGCCACCTGGAGGCGCTGCTGGCCAACACCAAGGCGTTCAACGGCGAGTTGCAGCGCCTGCTGCGCGCCGAAGGTGCGGACCTGGCGACCTTCCGCGAGGTGAAGGCCGCGACGGTGGCCTATCTCCAGGAGTTCCTCGTCAACCTCGACCAGCGGGGCCAGGCGGTCGCCACCGCCGTCGAGCGTGTGGAGCGGCTCGGGGTGAGCCTGCTGCACGCGCGGGCGCTGCGGGGCGCCGAGCTGCCGCCGGTCGCCGACGGCGATCCCGCGCCGGCCTGGCTGGAGCGGCGCCGGGCGCGCTGGGAGGGGCTCCGGTCCTGGTTCCGGCCGGCCGACGGGGCACGGCCCCGCGTGGAGCAGCTGCACGACGTGGCGCGGCGGGCGATCGTGACGCTCCTTCAGGTTCTCGACCGGATCACCGAGTCACGGCGCCGCTCCTCCAGCGCCGTCCAGGACTTCCGGGAGCTGGCCCGCTGGTTCGCCGCCGCGCCCACCGAGGACGACCTGCACCGCCTCTGGTCGGCCGCCTTCGGTCTGGGGTCGGCCCGTCACGCCCATCTCGCCCACCCCGACCCGGAGTTGGTGCCCTCCTCGGGCAGCTGGGCCGAGACCCCGCCGGTGGAGGTCTCGGCGCTGCTGCGCACCAGCGGCCGCACCGAGCGGTTCACCCGCACCGGGAAGGTGCGCGACATCGGAGGCATCAAGGCGGCCCGGGCCGAGCGGGCCCGGAAGGAGCGGGCCGAACTCGAAGCGGCCTGGGACGTTCTGGGAACCGACGGCCCGGTGCGGCTCTCCGACCTGCACGTGCTGGACCACACCGTCTTCGAGCGGCTGCTCGACCTCCTCGGCCGGGCGCTGGCCGTACGACCGGACGCCGGCGGGGCACGTCGGGCGGTCACCTCGGACGGCCGCGTGGAGATCGTGCTCCGGCCTTCTCCCGAGGGCGGACGGGCCGTCCTGCGGACCTCCCACGGCCGGTTCGAAGGGCCCGACTACCTGGTGGAGATCCGGAGCCCGAGCGCACTGCGGGCGGTCGTCCGGGAGGACAGCGCATGAACACCACCAGGAGCGGCACATGAGCACCCTCGCCAACCAGCTGGTCCTGGCCGAGCGGCAGGACATAGCCCGAGGCATCAGACTGCTCCTCGGCCTGCCGCTGATCACCGAGCGTGGTGACCCGCCCGCCTTCGAGCTGATCCGCCGCCGTCAGGATCCGCTGACGAAGTGGTTCGACTACAACTGCGGCTGGCAGCTGGTGGTGGAGCCGCGCCTGGGGTATGCGCGTCTGCTCAAGATCCGGACCGTGCCCGACGCCTCGCGCCCCGCCCGTCGGCTGCGGTCCGGCAAGGCCCCGTTCGACCGCCGCCGTTACACGCTGCTGTGCGTCGTCGCGGCCGAGCTGCTTCCGGTCCCGGTCACGACGGTCGGCCTGCTCGCCGACCGGGTCGTCCACGCCTGTGCCACCGACGAGGCACTGCCGCCCTTCGACACGGCGAGCAGGTCCGAGCGCATGGCGTTCGTGGACGTGCTCAAGCTGTTGGAGGCCTACGGCGCGCTCCTCACCGTGGACGGCGTCACGGAGAGCTTCGTCGACTCGGCGAAGGCCAAGGTCCTCTACCGCGTGGACGCCACCGTCCTGATGCGCCTGCTCGCCGCGCCCGTCGGCCCGTCCCGGCTGGCCGTTCCGGCGCAGGACGTGCCGCTGCGCTTCGAGGAACTCCTGCGGGGCACGGTGCGCGAGAGCCGGTACGGCGGGGCCGACGCCTCCGACGCGCAGCGCAACCTCCGGCTCCGGCACTCGGTGCTCCGGCGGCTCCTCGACGATCCCGTCCTGCACCACGACGAACTCGGCGCCGACGAACTGGCCTACCTGGCCTCACCGACGGGGCGCCAGATCGTCAAGCGCGCCGCCGAGCAGGGCGGCTTCGTGCTGGAGGAACGGGCCGACGGCCTGCTGCTCGTGGACCCGGAGGCCATCGCCACCGACAGCCGCTTCCCGGACGACTCCGCGACGGCCCGCGTCGCCGCCCTGCTCCTGCTGGAACCGCTGACGGCAGCCCCGGACGGGCTGACACCGGAACAGCTCGAGGCCGAGGCGAACACGCTGCTGCGGCGCTTCCCGCGGTGGGCGAAGGGCTACCAGTCCGAGGACGGCGCCCAGCGGCTCACGGCCGACGCCCTTCGTGTCCTCGACGACTTCGGCCTGGCCCGCCGGATCGGCGACCGCACCGTTCCCCGGCCCGCGGCGTTCCGGTACCGCACCACCGTGACCGACGGTCCCGCAACCTGACCAGGGAAGACCTCCGATGACCGTGACACAGCCACCGCAGAGCCCCGTGCCCCCGACGGCGGCCGCAGCCGTGCGATGGCGGCCCGCCAGGGCGGGCATCCTCAACGTCTGGCGCTACTACGACGAGACCTTCACCTTCCACAAGGGCCGGCTGCTCCTGCGGGGGCAGAACGGCACCGGCAAGTCGAAGGCGCTGGAGGTGCTCCTGCCGTTCCTGTTCGACGCGAGCCTGCGACCCAACCGGCTGTCCACCTTCGGCGGCTCCGAGCGCACCATGCACTGGAACCTGATGGGGGAGGGCACCACGGGCAAGACCCGTGTCGGGTACGTGTGGCTGGAGTTCGTCCGCGGTGACGGCGATCCCGGGTGGTTCACCTGCGGCGCCAGGCTCCAGGCCAGCGTGCACACCCCCGGTGTCACCGTCGACTACTTCACCACCGGCGCGCGGATCGACCGCCCAGGCGGTCTCTCCCTGGTCAACGACGCGGGCCAGCCGCTCACCCGCGCCGCCCTGGCCGATGCCCTGCACGGCCGGGGCGAGTTGCACGGGGCACCCACCGACTACCGCAACACGGTCCGCAGCACGCTCTTCCCCGGGCTGAGCGAGCAGCGCTTCGACGCCCTGATCACCGCGCTGCTCCAGCTCCGCACCCCCAAGCTCTCGGAGCGCCTGGATCCGTCGCTGCTGTCCTCGCTGCTCTCGCGGGCGCTGCCCCCGCTCGGCCAGGGCGAGATCACCGAACTGGCCGAGGGTTTCGAGCGCCTCGACCGCCAGCGCGAACACCTGAAGACACTGGACGACGAGGTGGCCGCGGCCACCGCCGTCGCGAACCAGCAACGCGGCTACGCCCAGCGCGTCCTGCGTGCCGGAGCAGCCGGTCTCATCTCCGCGACGACCGAGATGGACAACCTCGCCCGCCTCGCGAGGGAGAGCGGGGAGGCGCACGCGGGAGCCGTGCGTGAGCGCGACGAGAGCAACCGGACGCAACAGGAACTCGAACACGGGCGGCAGGAGATCGAGGGCGCCATCGAGGGGCTGCTCGACTCCGAGGTCTACCGGCAGGGGCAGGAGCTCGACCAGCTCCGTCGTAGGAGCGAGCAGGCCGACCAGACCGCCGCCCGGGCCCGTACCGCCGCCGACCGGAAGGTTCGGGCGGCCGACGAGGACGCGGGGCGTGCCGACGATGCGCGGCTGCGTTCCGAACAGCGGGCCGAACAGACCCGGGCCGCTCGCGAGGAGGCACGTGGCGCGGCGCGGCGAGCAGCCATGGAGTCCGTCTGCGCCGAGGTGCAGACGGTGCTCGGCACCGCACCGGGTCCGTCGGGGGAGAACGAGGAGCAGGGGCGTACGGCGCGCCGTCTGCTGCGCGGTGCGGTCGTCTCGCGGCACCACCAGATCGCCGACGTCCGAGCCGCCGTCGAGCGCCACGAGCGGTCCCTCGCGGGCCGGACGACGGCGGAGCAGCACCTCGATTCGGCGCGCGAACGGCTGACCGGGGCGACCGCGAAGCGCGAGGGGAACGCCCGCGCCTACCAGGCCGCCGTCGACGCCCACGCCGCCCTGTTGCGTCGTTGGGCGAGGGAGGACTGCGCGGAACTCTCGATCGACGACGCCGAGGAACTCGCGTCCCGTGCCGCCGTCGAGACTGATGTCCTCGTGCTGGTCGAAGCCGCGGCCCGGGCGGCGGAGAGCTCCATCACCGCCGACGAGACGACCGCCCGCGCCGGCCGGGACGACGCCCGCGCCGGGCGTGACCGGGTCCTCCGGGAACTGGAACGCATCGCGGCCGCGGCCGATCTCCCGCCGGTTCCACCACGGACTCGCACGGCCGACCGGTCGGTCCTGCCGGGGGCGCCACTGTGGCGTCTGCTGGCCTTCCGGCCGGACGTTCCGCCCGCCGATCAGGCCGGCGTCGAAGCGGCCCTCGAAGCGGCCGGCCTGCTCGACGCCTGGATGACCCCCGACGGCGGTCTCGTCGTCGCAGGGCACGACGTCCTGGCCGATCCGGCAGCGGCCGCGCCCGCACCCGGCCCCTCGCTGCTCGACGTCCTGGCTCCGGAACCCGACGGCCCGGTGCCGCCCGCCCGGGTGCGGCGGCTGCTTGCCGGTGTCGCCTACGGCCCCGCACTGACGACGGACCACCCGGCCGTCGTGGGCGCCGACGGAAGCTGGCGGCTGGCGATGGCGGTCGGCTCCTGGGCCAAGGAGGAGTCCAGCCACATCGGCGCCGCGGCCCGGGAACGCGCCAGGCAGCGGCGGATCGCGGAACTCACCACCGAACTGGCCGAGGCCGACACCGCCGTCGTCGGCTACGAGACGCGGCTGCACGCCCTCGCCGACCGCCGGACGCGCCTCGAAGCCGACCTCCGCTCCCGGCCGCACCACCGGGACGTGGAGGAGGCCAAGGGCGGCTGGGACCGGGCCGAGTCCCAAGTGGGCGCTCGGGAGGACGCCGTGCGGGAGGCCGTCGAACAGCTCGCGCGGCAGGAGAAGGCGGTCGCGGACGCGCTGCGCACACTCGCCGTCGCCTCCGCCGAGCATGCCCTGCCGACCGAACGCGCCGCCCTGGACAAGACCGCCGCGGCCGTCGAAGCGCTGCGCGAACAGGCCGACGTCTGGCTCGACGCCCATCTCGCCTGGATAGCCGCCCACCAGGCCTGGAACTCCGCGCGCGGCCATGCCGAGGCATCGAGGGGGGCTGCGACCGAGGGCCTGGCGGAGGCCGAGACCGCCGAGGCCGCCGCCCGCGGGCTCCGCTCCACGCTCCGGGCGGTCGAGAGCACCGTCGGTGAGGACTACCGCGAAGTGGCCGCCCGCATCAGTGACTTCCGGAAGTCCCTCGACCGCGTTCGCCGCGACCTCGAATCCGGCACCCAGGCACTTCTCGCGCTCGAAGGCCGCATCGGCGCGCTCGGCGCCACCGCGGCCCAGGACGAGGCCCTGCACGACAGGGCCGTCGAGGCCCGGAACGAGGCCGCCCATGGCTTCCGGCGCCTGTGCGTCCTCGGATTCCCCGAGGACGCGGGCCTCGGGCTCGTCCTCACCTCCGCGGACGGCACCCGCGCCACCCTCGAAGCGGCGCGCGAGACCGCTGCCGCGTGGCCCGACCTGCCGCACGGCACCAGGAACCTCGGTGACTCCCTGAACCGTCTCTCCGAGGCCGTCCACCGAGCCCGCCAGAGCCTCAGCAGCCGCGCTGACCTCGAGCTCGAAGCGGAGGAGGACGTCCAGGTCCTCACCGCCACCGTCGACGGCATCCGGGTCGGCGCGACCGGCCTCCTCGTCATCCTCACCGGTGAGCGTGACCGCGGTCAGGACGACATCACCGCAGCCGAACGCGGCCTCTTCGACCGGACCCTCACCGGCGACACGCGCCGCCACCTCGCCTCCCGGATCCGTCAGGCCGGTGAACTCGTCGAGCGGATGAACGGCCACCTCGAAGGGATCCGCACTGCCTCACGGGTGGCCGTCCGTCTGGTGTGGCAGATCCACCCCGACCTGCCCGCCGGTACCCGGACGGCCCGTGAGCTGCTGCTCAAGGACCCGGCGCGGATCACCGAAGCCGACCGCGAGGCCCTCCACGCCTTCTTCCGGGGCCGGATCGAGGAAGCGAAGACCCGCAACACGGCGGCGACCTGGGAGGAGCAGCTCGCCGAGGTCCTCGACTACACGGCCTGGCACCAGTTCGTCGTCAAACTGGACCGCGCCAACGGCTCCGGGTGGCAGCTGCTCACCAAGAAGCTCCACGGCGCGCTCTCGGGCGGCGAGAAGGCCATCGCCCTCCACCTGCCGCTGTTCGCCGCCGTGGCCGCCCATTACGAGGCGGTGCCGGAGTCTCCGCGGCTGATCCTGCTCGACGAGGTCTTCGTCGGCGTCGACACCGTCAACCGCGGGCAGGTCTTCGGCCTCCTCGCGGCACTCGACCTCGACCTGGTGCTCACCTCGGACCACGAATGGTGCACCTACCGGGAGCTCTCCGGCATCGCCGTCCACCAGTTGATCACCGGAGGTGACGGCGACGACGCCGTCACCAGTGCCCGTTTCACCTGGACGGGCACCGACCTGCTGCCCGACGAAGCCGACACGGAAGAACCGGCATGACGGACCGCCACCCCCTCGACCTCCCCGAGCTCCGACCCCTGTGGTCGGCCGTTCACGGCCGTCTCTCGACCGGTCGCCCCGTCAGCCGGGTACGGTCCGGACCACTCGACGAGGCGGGCCGGGAGGCACTGGCCGACCTCCTCGGGCTCGACCGGCTCCCCGGCGCCGAACCGACGATCCCCCTCGCCGGGCTCGACAGTGCCGTGCTGGACGCCTGCGGCCGACCCGTCCGGGACGTGGTGACCGCGATCCTCGGCCCGATCCACGACCGGGCCGCCGAGCGCCACCACAGGACCGGCCAACGCGAGGCCCTGTGGGCGTGGTTGGCCGGCCACGAGGTGGTCACCGTCCAGCCGGCCCTGCTGGACTGGGTCGGCCACCTGCGGGCCGGCGGCCTCGTCGACGGCTCTCCCGACCGGACCCGAGGCCTGCTGACCGCCGCGCTGACCGTCCTTCACGCACTCCCAGCCGACGGTGAGCCACTACCGGTCCTCGCCGCCCGTCTCCTCGACGGCGACTCCCACGCCCTCGACGACGGGACCCGGCTGTCCTCGCTCGTCCTGCGTGCGCTGGCGGTGCTGTACGGCACCGACATGCCAGACGCCGCCGAGGGACGACGCGCGCTGTGGAGCCGAGCCGGCGTGGCCGACGACGAGCTGTCCGCCGCCGTGCTCGCCGCGGGTCTCCGCCCCGTGGGAGAAGGGCCGGTTGCCATGATCTCCCGCATCTGCGCCGGAGCCGGCCACCCCGTCAGCCTCACCCTCGCCCAACTGCGCACACCCGGTGAGTTCACCGGTCCCGCAGGACCCGTGCACATCACCGAGAACCCCAGCGTGCTCGCTCTGGCCCTGCGCCGCTTCGGCTCGCACTGCCCGCCGCTGGTCTGTACCTCCGGCTGGCCCAACACCGCCGTGATCCACCTGCTGCGCCGACTCGCCGACGACGGCGCGTCCCTGCACTACCACGGCGACTTCGACGGCGAGGGCATCCGCATCGCGGCGCACGTCATGGCCAGAACCGGTGCCGCACCCTGGCGGATGACAGCCGACGACTACCGGGCCGCCGCACCGCGGGTTCCCTTCGGCCCTGACCCGGGTCGCTTGACGCCGGCGCCGTGGGACCGCTCGCTCATCGACTCCATGACCGAGTCGCGCACCGCAGTGGTCGAGGAAGTGGTTGCCGATCTCCTCCTCGACGACTTGGCAGCGCACCTGCACGGATAGGACGACGGCCCGTCCGACGGGCCGAGGGCTACCACCGGCGCTTCGGCCTCGTCCATGCCGGTCGAGCGGGCCGGGGCTCCCCGCCGGCCGGCGGGGAGCCCCGGGGCCAACGCGGTCAACGCGGTCAGCGCGGGTCGGCGAGGAGGAAGTCGAGCAGGATCCGGCGGCTCGTCTGGGAGGTGAGACTGCCGTACACGTCGTCGAAGGCGTGGTCGGCGAAGGGCAGTTCCTCCACCTCGACGTCGACGCCCTGCTTCCTCAGCGCGTCGCCGAGGGCGGTGACGGTCTCGGGGCGGGCGCTGCGGTCGCGGTCCCCGACGACGAGTAGGGTGCGGGGCAGGCCGGGGCGGACGTCGGAGGTGGGGGACACCTCGCGGTAGCGGTCCGGGTACTGCTGCGGGGTGCCGCCGGTGTACATCTGCGCCGCCTCGCGGGTGCCGGCCACGTCGTCCGCCCACATCTGCGCGACGTCGGTGCCGGGGTAGAAGCCGATCACGGAGGCCGGGGGCGCGGGGGTGGCGCCCTCGACGGCCTTGATGGTGCCGTTGTGGAGGCGGTAGGCGGTGTTCATCGCCAGGGTGCCGCCCGCCGACATGCCGCCGAGCGAGATCCGCGCGCCGTCGACGCCGTACGCGTCGGCGTTGCGCTGCACCCAGCCCATGGCGGAGAGGAGGTCCTGCGGGGCCTTGTCCCAGGTGGGACGGTCGGGACCGGCCAGGCGGTAGTCGACGGCGAAGACGGCGACGCCGTGGTCGGCGAGCCAGCGGCCGGTGCCGCGCAGGTCGCTCCTGTCGAAGGTGTGGAAGCCGCCGGCGTGGGCGAGCACGACGGCCGGGGTCCGCTGGCCCGGGACCTTCGCGGGCAGGTACGCGTCCACCCGCAGCGGCTCGCCCTCGGGGCTCGCGAACGTCTCGGTCGTGTCCGGCTTCGCCGCGGGGTAGCCGAGTTCGGTGAACACCTGGCCCAGGGAGACGTCGGCGCCGGCCTCCCGGGCGGCCTGGAACTGGATGCCGCCGATGACCAGCGCGCCCACGGTGCACAGCGTCGAGACCACGGTGACCACGCGTCCCCAGCGCACCAGGCCGGCCCGCCAGGCCAGCGCGGCCAGGCCGGCGGCGACGAGGGCCAGCAGGGCGATGTGGAACGGGTACTGCCCGCCCAGCACCGGGCCGATCACGCCCGCCTTGGGTATCGAGGGGACGTACGCGCCGAGCACGACGGCGGCGGCCAGGAACGCGAGGAACGACGCCAGGACGGCGGAGGCGGCCCGCAGGATCCGGACGGGCCGTCCGGGACGGGCAGGCCGGGCGGGCCGTCCGGGCGACGCGGCGGAGCTTCGGGGTGTGGTCATGGCTGTACTCCTGCGATGGTGCGCGGGACGGTCGCCGCCGCCCGCGGAACGTGTCGGGAGCCGCGAGGCCCTCGCCACCGCACACGGGGGAGGCGAGGACCGGCTCGTACGAGAACGCTAGGAATCCGGCACCCGCACGGGCCTCCCACCACGGAGCCATTTCCCGGAGCGGCTCTCAGGTAGGGGTCGGACGGGGACGTCCGGGCCGGTGCCGCCGCACCACGGCGGGATCACCACCGAGGGATCACGGACGCGGGATCACAGACCGGTGCGGCCGGGAACGACCAGTCCCGTCTCGTAGGCGAGGACGGCGGCCTGGGTGCGGTCCCGCAACTGGAGCTTCTGCAGGATGCTGCCCATGTGCGTCTTGACGGTCTGCTCGGCGACGACGAGTTCGGCGGCGATCTCCGCGTTGGACAGGCCCCGGGCCACCAGCGTGAGCACCTCGGTCTCGCGGTTGGTGAGGATGTCGATCCGCACCCGGGCGGACGGCTTCGCCGAGCCGCCCAGCCGGGCGAACTCCTCGATGAGCCGCTTGGTGAGCCCGGGTGACAACAGCGCGTCCCCGGCGGCCACGACGCGTACCGCCTCGGCCAGTTGGACCCCGGAGGCGTCCTTGAGGAGGAACCCGCCGGCGCCGGCGCGCAGCGCCTCGTACACGTACTCGTCGAGGTCGAAGGTGGTCAGGACGAGGACCCTGGTCGACAGGCCGGCCTGCCCGGTGATCCGGCGGGTGGCCTCGATGCCGTTCAGCCCGGGCATCCGGATGTCCATCACGATCACGTCGGGGCGCAGCTCCTCGGCCTTGGCCACCGCGTCCAGGCCGTCCACGGCGGTCGCGATCACCTCGATGCCGGGCTGGGCGCCGAGGAGCACCGAGAAGGCCTCACGGACCATCGCCTGGTCGTCGGCGATCATCACTCGGATCGTCATGCGGTCTGTTCCCTGTCTGTCCGGACGGCCGGGGCGGCGGGCACCGGCAGCAGCGCGGCGACCTCGTAGCCGCCGTCGGGGGCGGGGCCGGCGGAGAACTCCCCGCCGAGCATCGCGGCACGTTCGCGCATGCCCAGGAGGCCGTGCCCGGCTCCCGGCGAGGGCCCGGCGGCCGAGGTGCCGGGCCCGTTGCGGATCCGCAGCCGCAGGGCGGTTTCGGTGTACGCCAGCTCGACGCGGGCCGAGCCGCCCGGGGCGTGGCGCAGCGTGTTGCTGAGCGCCTCCTGCACGATGCGGTAGGCCGACAGCTCCACGCCCTCGGGCAGCGGGCGGCGTGTCCCGGAGACCACCGCCCGCACGTCGAGCCCGGCCGCGCGCACCCCGGCGAGCAGGTCGTCGAGCCGCTCCAGGGTGGGCTGCGGAGCCTCGGGAGCACGCCCGCCGGGGTGGTCCTCGGACCGCAGCACGCCGAGGAGGCGGCGCAGCTCGGTCAGTCCCTCCAGGGCGCCCGCGCGGATGTCGGCCAGCGCCGCGACGAGTTCCCGGGGCGGGGCCGCGACCCGGTACGGCGCGGCCTCGGCCTGGATGGAGATGACGGACATGTGGTGGGCGACCACGTCGTGCAACTCGCGCGCGATACGGGCGCGCTCCTCCAGGACGGTGCGGTGCGCCCGTTCCTGGGCGAGGGCCCGCTCCTGCTCCGCGAGCCGGACGCGGACCTCCCGCGTCCGGCGCACCCCGGTCGCGGCGGCCGCGACGAGGGCGAACAGCACCAGCACGATCACCGTGAAGTACCAGGGCCCGATCCGCCCGCCCGCCAGCTGCAGACCCAGCAGCAGCGCGGTGCTCAGCCCCACCGTCTCGGCCGTCACCCGCGGCGGGTTGCGCAGCGCGACCAGGAACGACAGTCCGGCCTGCACGGCCCACGCCCATCCCGTGTAGGGCGCGAATGGCGGGTACAGCGAGAAGACCGGCAGCGTCACCAGCGAGAGCCACCAGGCCGGCAGCGGTCGGCGCAGCGCCGGTACGAGAAGCGCGGCGTGGAGCATCCCGAGCGGCCGCAGCGGGATGTCCTCGGTGGCGGAGACGGCCGCGAAGACCGCCACCATGACGACCGCACCGTGCGGCAGCCACCTCAGCGGTCCCGGCCCGCTCATGGGCGGCATGGGCTGCGGGGCCAGGGTGAACAGATCCTTCCGCACGGTGCGCAGCGCCGCGCGCACCGGCCGCCGCCCAGTCCTGTCCATGCGGACAGTATTGTCCGGTTCGTCCACCGGACGGCCGCGGCCGGGGTGCTCAGCGGTTCGGACGCTCACGGTGCCTTCCTCGGCCGGGGTGCATTCGGTCACCAGGCTACGGAGCGGACCGGCCGACCGGCCTCCCGCTGCGGAGCCGTCCTCGGCCTGGCTCTCAGGTATGAGGCGGCACCCGCGCCGACCGCGCCCGCCGGTGCCGAAGGCCGCCGGACACCGGGAAGCGGGGCAACCCCGTGGGCGCGGACCAGACGTGGCGCCCTACCGGGCGGCGGCTCCCCGTCTCCGGTAGGGCATGCGACTGATTTCCCGGCCCTTCCGCGTCTGCCTGTCGGGCGTGTGCCCGTCGGCGGGTGAGCGTGGGGCCGTCGTGACTCATCGACCGATCGACGTTCCAGGGGCCACCCGGTCCGATCGGCCGGGACGGAGGGCTGGTTCGCCATGGTTCGGACGTGGTCGGAATTTCGACGGAGACGGTGCGCGCCCTTCGTGGCCGCACTGCTGACCTGGGGACTGGTGGCGCTGGCCGCGCCGCCGGTGGCCGCGGCCGATCCGGGCCCGGCCGACCGGACACCCGCGGCTGCCCGGGCCGCGTCGCCCGCGCCGGTTGCGCAGGCTTCGCCGCAGACGGTCCCGGCCGCGTTGCCCGCGTCCGTGCCGCCGACGGTTCCGTCCGCGTCGTCCGCGTCGCCCGCGGCCGTGTCTCCCGCGTCCGTGCCGCCGACCGTTCCGGCCGTGTCTCCCGCGTCCGCGTCTCCGGCGTCCGTGCCGCAGGCGGTTCCGTCCGTGCCGTCCGCGTCCGTGTCCCCCGCGTCCGCGCCGGTGGCACCGCGGACGGATCGCGCCGCGGACGTCGTCGACGTGACGACCAACATCGCCGGGCCGACCAGCGGGTACGCGGGCCAGGAGTTTACCTACACGGTGACCATGAGCAACAACACGCTGACCGCGGCCGACGGAGCGCCGTTCACCGTGACGCTGCCGGCCGCCGCGACGCATGTGGCGGCGAGCTGCTCGGCCGCCGCCGGTGCCGCCTGCCCCGGCTCGCTGGCCGTGTCGGACAGCCAGGTCTCGGGCACGGCGGTGAGCCTGCCGCACCTCGGGGTGCTGACGCTGACCGTGACCGGCCGCTTCGGCGCCCCCTCGCCGTCGTCGGTGACGGCGTCCTCCCACATCGACCCGCCGCCGGGGGCCACGGACTCGGACCCGAGCTCCAACGACAGCTCGGTCAGCACGACGATCAGCAACCAGATGAGCCTGCGGGTCACCAAGTCCCAGTCGGCGACCACGATCCTGCCGGGCCAGCCGAACACCTACACGGTGACGTTCGGCAACGAGGGCAGGGGCTGGGCGGACGGCTCGACGATCCGCGACTACATGAGCGCGTCGAAGTCGCTGTACACGTCGTACGCCGTGCACATCGTGTCCTGCGACGGCACCGGCGGTGCGAGCTGCCCGTCGTTCATCACGGACACCACGGCCAACAACAGCACCATGATCTTCTCCGGCGTGATCGGTGCGTTCCCGCCGGGCGCGACGCTGACGGTGGTGATGACGGTGGACCCGTCCGGTCCGGTGCCGGCATGCTCCTCGTCACAGACCGCCGACATCGTCGGCAACACCGCCAACATCTTCGCGCCGAACGGTGTGACCAACACCCTGTCCAACCAGGCGTACGTCTCGGCGACCGGCCTCACCCCGGGCCAGTGCCCGCAGACGAACATCTCCGTCACCAAGACGCAGAGCAACCCGCAGATCCTGCCGGGCATGCCCAACACGTACACGGTCACCTACCAGAACAACGGCCCGATCGCGGCGGACGGCGCGACCATCCGCGACTACCTGACCTCGTTGAACCAGTACTTCACCTCCTACGCCGTGCACATCGTGTCCTGTGACGGCACCGGTGGGGTGAGCTGCCCGTCGTTCGTCCAGGACACCACGGCCGGCAACAACACGATGGTCTACTCCGGAGCGTTGGGAGCGTTCCCGCCCGGAGCCAAGCTGACCATCGTCATGACGGTCGACCCGTCGGGTACGCCCACCACGTGCAGCAGCAATCCGACGGCCGACATCGTCGGCAACACCGCACAGCTGTTCACCGTCTCCCCCCTGGTCAACACCGGCAACAACACGGCGACGACCAGCGCGACCGGGCTGACACCCGAGCCCTGTCCGCGGACGAGCATCTCCGTCACCAAGACGCAGGCGAACACGGTGATCCTGCCGGGCAAGCCCAACACGTACACGATCACGTACGAGAACAGGGGCCCGAACCCGGCGGACGGGTCCTTGATCCGGGACTACCTCAGTTCGTCGACGACCCTCTTCCGCTCGTACGCCGTGCACATCGTGTCCTGCGACGGCACCGGAGGCGCGTCCTGCCCGTCGTTCATCACCGACACCACGATCGCCTACAACGCGCCGGTCTACTCCGGCACGGTGGGCGCGTTCCCGCCCGGTGCCAGGCTGACCGTCGTCCTGACCCTGGACCCGGCCGACCCGACCCCGTTGGCGGCCTGCCCGAGCACCGCGACGATCGTCGCCAACAACGCGGACTTCTTCGTCGCGTCGCCGCTGGTCAACACCGGCAACAGCTCCGCCTCCACCACGGCGACGGCTCCGTGCGCGGACATCGCCGTCAACAAGGCGGTGGAGCCGGCCGCGGTGCAGGCCGGGCAGGCCGTCACCTACACGATCAAGGTCTCCAACGCGTCACCGCAGACGGCGAGGTCGGTGGAGTTCTCCGACCCGCTGCCCCCGGCCACCGCCTTCGAGTACGGCTCGGCGACCTGCGTGGCGAACTCCGCCGCCTCGGCGTGCGGCCCGGTGGTGTTCGACCCGGCGACCCGCACCGTGACGTCCACGATCCCGCAGATCAGCGGCGGCGGGGACTACGTCACCATCACCGTCACCGGCACCGCCGGACCGGTCCCCGGCACCTACCCCAACACCGCGACGGCCCGGTCCTCCACTGGCCCCGACGCGTTCCTCGACGCCATCCCCGCCTCGAACGAGAGCACCGTCTCGCTCCAGGTCTTCAACACGGCCTCCACCATCACCGTCGTCAAGCAGCTCACGGGCCTGCCCGCCGGCGGCCTGCCGTCGCCGCTCACCTTCAGCGGAACGGTCACCTGCGGTACCCAGGAACCGCAGACCTGGTCGGTCACCGTCCCGGCCGGAGCGACCGCCGCCACCGCCGCGCCGCTCGCCTTCTACGACGGCCAGCGGTGCACCATCACCGAGAACCCGCCGCCGACCCCGCCCGGCGGCCTGCACTACACCGGCCCGACGGTGATCAACCCCTCCGTCATCGACAGCCTCGGACCGCAGGCCGACCAGCGGGTCGTCAGCTCCACCCCGCTGGGCACCAACGCCGAACTGAGCCTCAGCAAGCAGGTCGACCGGGCCACCGCGACCACCGGAGACACCGTCACCTACACCTACGAGGTCGCCAACACCGGCACCGTCCCGGTCACCGGCGTGACGGTCGACGAGAGCGTCTTCACGGGCAGCGGCACCAAACCCGTCCCCATCTGCCGGAGCACCGACCTCGCCCCCGCCGCCACCACGACCTGCACGGCCACCTACACCGTCACCGCGCAGGACGTGACCGCCGGATCGATCACCAACACCGCCACCGCGACGGCCACCGCGGCCACCGGACCGGACCCGGTGAGCAACGAGGCCACCGCCACCGTGCGCACCGTCACCGCGCCCGGCGTCACGCTCGCCAAGAGCGTCACCCCGGGCACCGTCGACCGGGCCGGCACCGCCGTGTCCTACTCCTTCACCGTCACCAACACCGGTGGCGTCCCCCTCACCGACGTGCACGTCGACGAGACCGCGTTCACCGGCTCCGGCGGCGCGCCACTGGTCGACTGCCCGGCCGCCGCGCTCACCCTGGCACCGGGCGGCTCCGTGGTCTGCACCGCCGCCTACACCACCACCCAGGCCGACATCGACGCCGGCCGGATCACCAACGCCGCCACCGCCACCGGCCGGGCGCCCGCCGGGTTCGACAGCCCCGTCTCCGCCGAGGCCCGCGCCACCGTCACCGCACCAGCCGCTCCCGCGCTCACCCTCACCAAGACCGCGGGCCCCGCCGACACGCCGCTGGCCGAAGGCGCCACGGTGACCTACCGGTTCCTCGCCACCAACACCGGCAACGTCACCCTCACCGGACTCGACGTCCAGGAGACCGCGTTCGACGGCCACGGCACCCCGCCCACCGCCTCCTGCCCGCCCGAGGCCGGCTCCGTCGCCCCGGGCGTCGCCATCGCCTGCACCGCCACCTACACCGTCACCGCGGCCGACGTCGACGCCGGCCGGATCACCAACACCGCCACCGCGAGCGCCACCGACCCCGGCGGCCGGACCGTGCGCGCCGAAGCCGCCACCGCCGTCTTCCCGGCCCGGGCCACCCCGGCCCTGACCCTGGTGAAGACCGCTTCCCCGGCCGTCGTCCACCAGGCGGGCGACACCGTCCACTACACCTTCACCACCACCAACACCGGCAACGTCGCCCTCACCGACGTGACCGTGACCGAAACCGCGTTCGACGGCCACGGCACCCCGCTGACACCCGACTGCCCGCCGGCCGACACCGCCCGACTGCTCCCCGGCGGGCAGGTGACCTGCACCGCTGACTACACCGTCACCGAGGACGACCTGCGGGAGAACCTGATCGAGAACACCGCGACCGCCTCCGGCCACGCGCCCGGCGGTGCGACCGTCACCTCGCCCGAGTCGACCGCCCAGGTGGCCGTGGAGCCGACCGGCGCCGTCCCGCCCGCACCGCCGACTCCGCCGAAGCCCGGCCCGCACCACCCCCGGCCGCACCACCCCCGGCCGCACCACCCCGGGCCGCACCACCCCGAACTCGCGCAGTCCGGCACGGCCACCGTGTCCGTGCTCGGGTACGCGGCACTGATCCTGCTCGCCGGAACCTCCCTGGTCCTGTCGGTGAGAAGGCGCCGCCGCTGACGACGGCCGTCCCGCAGGCCACGGCGCCCGCCCCGTTCCGGGGCGGGCGCCGTCGTTTCGCCGTCACCGTCGGACCCGCCGTCCCTTCAGGGGGCCATGGTGAGCCCGGCCGAGGCGCCGTCGCGGCTCAGGACGACCGACCGGATGTGGTCGAGGGCCCGGGTGTAGTCGGCGCGGTCCGGGGCGTGGCGGAGGGCCTCGGTCAGGTCGAGGACCCGGTAGGGCGGGCCGAGGTCGGTCAGCTGCGGGAGGAACTCGGCCTTGGTGACGGTCCATCGTTGCCCGGGCCCGGGCGGCGGGGAGAAGGTGAAGCGGGCGATCGAGCTCCAGTTCCCCCGGGGGTCCTCCGCGCCGGTGGGGTTGAACATGTGGCCGGCGAGCTGGTCGCCCATGCCGTAGACCGTCCAGGTGTCGTTGATCTTCTCGTAGGCCTGCGGGATGTGAGCGTGGGTGCCGAGGACCAGGTCGATGTCGGGCCGGCCGGGGCTCTGCTCGGCGGCCAGGTCGCGGGCGAGCGCGAGCTGCCGCTCGTCCGGGGTGTCCTGCCACTCGGTGCCCCAGTGGAGGCTCACCACCACGATGTCCGCGCCGCGCTCGCGGGCGGCCCGGGCGTCGGTGAGGATCCGCTCCCGGTCGATGAGGTTGACCGCCCAGGGCCGGTCCTTCGGCAGGGGGATGCCGTTGGTGCCGTAGGTGTAGGCGAGCTGGGCCACCGTGGCGCCGCCCGCCGTGAGCGTCGTGGGGCTGCCCGCCTCGTCGGCGCTGCGCGCGGAGCCCGTGTGCTTCAGGCCGACGGCGTCCATGGCGTCGAGCGTGCGCCGGATGCCGTCCGGGCCGCCGTCGAGCGTGTGGTTGGAGGCGGTGTCGCAGGAGGTGTAGCCGGTGTCCTTGAGCGCCTGGGCGACCTGGGGTGGCGAGATGAACGACGGGTAGCCGGTGAACGGCCCGCCGTCGGCGCCGTACACCGTCTCCATGTGGCAGATGGCCAGGTCGGCGGCGCTGATGACGGGTTTGACCCCGGCGAGCATCCGGGTGAAGTCGTAACCGCTGCCCCCGGCGTCCTCCCTGGCCTGCTGGATGATCTCCGTGTGCGGCAGGACGTCCCCGGTCGCGACGAGGGTGAACGCCCGCGGCCCCGCCGGGGTGGGCGCGGCCGGGGAGCTCGGATCGCGGGGGGTCGACGGCGCGGGCTGCCGTTCCTGCGGTGACCCGCAGCCGGTGAGGGAGAGCAGCAGGGCGGTGGCGGCTGTGAGGATCTCTCGGCAGGCAAATCGCATGGTCGGCTCGTCCCACGATCGGCGGGTATGACGAATCCGACTATGCGAGTCGTGGACGGGCCGCCGTGGAACCCGCGCCCTGGGATCACCCGACGGGGCCACCGACCCGTCGGCGGGCACGGACGGGCGCGGAGGGGCGCGGACGGGCGTGGACGGGCGGGTGCGCGGGGTGGCGCGGGGCCGCGCACCCGCTCGGCGGGCGGGTCAGAAGGTGACGGCCTTCAGGTAGCTGCTTTCGCCGCGCGGACCGGCCAGGTAGAGGGTGTGGCCGTCGGGGCCGAGGGCGGCGGTGCCGACGCCGTCCAGGCCGAAGCCGGTGAGGTCGGCGGCCGGGAGGGCGGTGTTGGTGGCGGTGTCGTAGGCCAGCACGGTGGCGGAGGGCTTCCAGCCGTCCTTGAGGACGAACAGGCGGCCGCCGTCCGGGGAGACCGCCACCAGGTGGGTGTCGGCGGAGGTGGCCGGGCCACCGAGGGTGAAGGCGGTGCGGGACGTGTCGGTGAACGGGTCGAGCTCGTAGCCGGAGCCCTGGGCGGCCCGGCTGCCGAGGGCGTAGAGGCGGGTGCCCTCCGGGGAGGCGGTGACCTCGGTCGCGGCGGCGAGCGGCTGGACGGTGCGGGTGACGGTCGGGACGGGAGAGGTCAGGTCGAGGTGGACGACGCCCGCGCCGGTGGCGACGTAGGCGTCGGCGCCGCCGTTGTGGAGGGCGATCCCGTCGACGTCGGGGTCGCCCAGCGGGACGGCGCCGGTGAAGGAACGGGTGAAGGTGTCGAAGACCAGCACCCGGCCGGGGCCGGCGGTGCCCTGCTGGGTCACGAACACCCGGGAGCCGTCGGCGCTGACGGCGAGTGCGCGCGGGCGGTCGACGGGCGTGCGGGACAGCACGGTGTTCGTGGCGAGGTCGACGACCAGCAGCTGCTCGGCGGCGAGGACGTAGATCCGGTTGCCGTCGGGGCTGAGGGCGGGCCGGCCGGCGGTGCCGTCCTGGCTGAGCAGGGTCTGCGCCACGACCGTGCGGGTGCGGGTGTCGACGGTGCGCAGGAGGGTGGGGTAGCCGGTGCCGACGTGGTCCTCGGCGACGACGTAGGCGCGGTTGCCGTCGGAGCTGACGGCGATGCCGAGCGCCCGCCAGCCGACGGCGGTGTCGGCGGTGTGGGCGGTGCCGGTGGTGCCGGCCGTGGCGCCGGCCGGCACGGCGCACAGGAGCGTGACTGATGCCGCGAGGGCGGTGGTCCAACGAGCCGTACCCGTAAGCGAGTTCATGGAGATCTCCCCGGACGGTGTCCTCGCGCTGTGCGAGGCGTGGACACGCTACGGGGGAGGGGAGGGCGCGTGGACGGGGCGTGGAGGAGTTGACCGGATCGGTATTGGTCTAGTCCAAAATCCGAAGCCGTCCGCGGGGCCGTGCGGGTGGCCGGGGCCGCCGGGTGGCCGCGTCACGGGTGCGGGCGCGGGTGCGGGTGCGGTGCGGACAGGGCGCGGGCATGGCCCGGGCGTGGTGCGGAACCGGGCTGCGGGCCGGGCGCGTCGACGCATCACGAAACGCCTGGCGTCCGGCCGGGTGGCCGGACCCAGGTGAGCGGCCGATCGGGCTCCGGCATGCGCCCCGGAGCGGTGACGGTAGGGCCGCGGGTGTGCCGGTCAGAGTGTGAACAAGGCGGCGTACGGTGGGGCGATCCGCTCCTGTCGGGTGCCGAAGTCGACGAGGACGGCCGCGTAGGCTCCGTCCTCCACCGCGAGGACGCGGCCGAGACCATACTTGTCGTGGCTCACGCGGTCGCCCACCGCGAATAGCTTGGGCGGTGCGTCGGGCCGGGGTTTGAAGGGGCTGGTGGGCAGGGGGCGTCGGACTGCCGGTGTTTTCCTCATCCCGGTCAGTATGCTCCGAAAATCGACGGAACGGGCCGTTCCGGAGGGTGTGAATCCGTTGCCGGGTGTCCCCGGGGCGACTCGCCCCCTGGGCGTGGCGAAAAAATCATGACCGGGGCGGCGCGGGGTCCGGTGTCGCCAACTCTGGTGCGGGAATCGATCGTTGCTGTCGCTTTCGGGGTGAGACGGTCGTGCCCGGGAGGGCGGGAAAAAAATAGACGAGTGAAAATCCGCGCCGGCGGGCCGGAGTCTGCTAAGCTCTTCTTAGTTGCAGTTGTGGTTCCCATGAACTTTGTGTGCGCCTGCTTATTGTTGCGGGCGCATTTTTTGTTTTACCGGCTCTTTCCGGCGGGTTCTCATCGCGGCGACTCGAATGTCTGCATGGTGCAGACTTCGCACAGTCTCTCGAAGGAGATTTCTCATGGCTACTGGCACCGTGAAGTGGTTCAACGCGGAAAAGGGCTTCGGCTTCATCGAGCAGGAGGGCGGCGGCGCTGACGTGTTCGCCCACTACTCGAACATCGTCGCCCAGGGCTTCCGCGAGCTGCTCGAGGGTCAGAAGGTCGAGTTCGACGTCACGCAGGGCCAGAAGGGCCCGCAGGCCGAGAACATCCGCCCGCTGTAATTTCCCTGCCGCGCTTTAGCCCGGCAGACAGGGGCCCGCACCGTGCGTCACGCACGGTGCGGGCCCTTTGCCGTTCCGGGGCGGACCGCTGCTCCGCGGAACCCCGCCGCCGACGCCGGCCCGGGCGAGGAGGGCGAGGGCCGCCTCGGAGGGGGAGCCGGCGGGGGCGGTGCAGACGACGAGCACCTGATCGGGTGAGCGGGCGATCGACAGCATCTGCTGCGTCACGGTGAGCGCGCCGACGACGGGGTGGTGCAGCCGGTAGGAGCGGGTGTCGCACGGCGCCACCCGGTGGTCGCCCCACAGCGCGACGAACTCCGGGCTCTTCATGGTCAGTTCGCCGATCAGCTCGGCCAGCAGCGGGTCCTCGGGGTGCCTGCCGACGGTGGCGCGCAGGCTGCCGACCACCGTGCGCGCCTTGTGCTGCCAGTCCGTGTACAGCTCCCGGGTGTGCCCGTCCAGGAACAGCATCCGGCTCAGGTTCGGGCGTCGCGCCGGGTCGTCCGGGCCGTGGAAGTCCACGTGGCCGGCCAGCAGGGCGTGCCCGAGGGCGTTCCAGGCCAGCACGTCCGTACGGCGGCCGAGCACCACGGCCGGGACGCCGTCGACCGCGCGGAGCAGGTCGCGGGTCTCGTCCGCCAGCCGCTCGGGTCGCGGTCGGCGCACCCGGGGGGTGTGGCGGGCGGCGACGGCGAGCCGGTCGAGGTGCTCGCGCTCGTGGTCGCCGAGCAGGAGCGCGCGGGCGATCGCGTCGAGCACCTCGGCCGACGCCCCGCGGGACAGGCCCTGCTCCAGCCGGGTGTAGTACGAGACGCTGACGCCCGCCAGCTGGGCCACCTCCTCGCGCCGGAGCCCGGCCACCCGACGGCGGGGCCCGAGTTCGCGCAGGCCGACGTCCTCGGGGTGCAGCCGCGTCCGTCGGGCTCTGAGGAAGGTGCCGAGCGGGCCGGGTCCGTTCATGCCCCCCAGTATTCGGCGCCCGGAGCGGTCCCAGCCACACCCTGTGAGGGGTAGGACGGGCCGGGGTAGGACGAGCGGGGGCTGGTCGGTGCCGCTCGGAGGGGCCAGGCTCGGTCCCGACCGGAAACGGTCGGGAGCGGTCGGCGGACGGTCGACCGCGTGCCCCGGACCCGAGGAGGGGAGCCCATGCGGCGGAACCCGGAGCAGATCACCATCGGTGACGTCACCGTCACCCGGATCAAGGAGTTCTACGGCTCGGCCGGGCTGTCCCCGGGCCGGTTCTTCCCGGACGGCCCGAACGGCGCCGACGGCCCGGACAGCACGGCCGCTCCCGACGGCCACGACGGCTCGTGGGAGCGGCACCGCGACTGGCTGGCGCCCGACTTCTGGGACCCGGCGACGGACGAGTGCCGTACCGCGGTCCAGTCCTGGCTGCTGCGCAGCGAGGGGCGCACGATCCTGGTCGACACCGGGGCGGGCAACCACAAGGACCGGCCCCACGCGCCGGTCTGGAACCACCTGGACACGGACTACCTCGACAACCTCGCCGCCGCCGGGGTGCGGCCCGAGGACGTCGACCTCGTCGTCAACACCCACCTGCACGTCGACCACGTCGGCTGGAACACCCGCCTCGACGGCCGGACCTGGGTGCCGACCTTCCCCAACGCCCGGTACCTGATGACCCGGCGGGACTTCGAGTTCTGGGACCCGGCCAACGGGCACCGCAGCGTGCTCGGCCGCGGGAACCAGAACGTCTTCGAGGACAGCGTCGCGCCGGTCCACCGGGCGGGACTGACGCGGCTGTGGGAGGGCACGTACCGGATCGACCGGAACCTGCGGCTCGACCTCGCGCCCGGGCACACCCCCGGCTCGTCCGTGCTCACCCTGGAGTCCGGCGGTGAGCAGGCCCTGTTCGTCGGGGACCTGGTGCACAGCCCGTTCCAGATCGCCGAACCGGACACCAACTCCTGCTTCTGCGAGGACCCGGCGCTGTCCCGCGCCACCCGGCACCGGCTGCTCGGCCAGGCCGCCGAGCGCCGTGCGCTGCTCTTCCCGGCGCACTTCGGCGGCCGGGGCGCGGTGGAGGTCGCGCGCAACGGGTCGAAGTTCGCGATCAGGGAGTGGGCGGGCTTCTCCCGCATCTCCTGATGATCCGGTCATCCGCCTGATCCGCCGACGCGCCCGCTCCGCCGGTACGTCGGCCCCAGCACCGCCAGAGAGCTCCAGAACCGTCAGAGAGGAATCGTTTCCCATGCCCCGACAGGCAGATCCGGTCGTCGAAACCCCGGCAGGAGCCGTGCGCGGCGTCCGGGACGGCTCCGGCGAGCGTTACCGCGCCCTGCCGTACGCGGCGGCACCGACCGGCGCCGGCCGCTTCGCCCCGCCCGTACCGCACCCGGGCTGGTCCGGCGTCCGCGACGGCACGCGGCCCTCGCCGACGGCCCCGCAGCCGGTCCGCGCCTTCGACCGGCTCGACGTGAGCCCCTACTTCGGGCCCGGCTGGGCGCCCGGTGCGGAGTACCTGACCGTCGACGTCCACACGCCCGCGGCCGACGGCGGCAGGCGCCCGGTCATGGTGTTCGTGCACGGCGGCGGGTTCATCACCGGCTCGAACCGCGCCGCCCTCTACGACGGCGGCGCGTTCGCCCGCGACGGCGTCGTCCTGGTGACGGTGAACTACCGCCTCGGCATCCCCGGGTTCCTCGACCTGCCGGGCGCCCCGGCCAACCGGGGGCTGCTCGACGTGCTCGCCGCACTCGGCTGGGTGCGGGACACGATCGCGGCGTTCGGCGGCGACCCGGGGAACGTCACCGTCTTCGGGGAGTCCGCGGGCGCGACGCTGGTCTGCGCGCTGCTGGCGGCGCCGGAGGCCGACGGGCTGTTCCGGCGGGCGATCGTGCAGAGCGGCAGCGGCACCGGCGCGTTCACCCCGGAGCAGGCGGGGCGGGTCACCGCCGTCGCGGCCGCCGCGCTGGGCGTCGAAGCGACCGCCGCGGCGTTCTCCCCGATCCCGGACGAGCGGTTGCTGACGGTCCTGCCCGCGCTGCTCGGCCTCGACCTGCGGACGGACACCGCCACCGACCCGCTGGTCGGGCTCAGCCCGCTCGGCCTCGTCCTGCCGGTCCAGCCCGCGGACGCCCTCGCGGACGGACCGGCCCACGATGTCGACCTGCTCATCGGCACCAACACCGAGGAGGCGAACCTCTACCTCGTGCCGGAGGGGGAGCTGGAGTCCACCACGGAGGCCGGCCTCCACGCCGTCGCCGCCGGACTGCTGGCGGATCCGGCGGCCGTCCTCCCTGCCCTGCGGGCGGCGCGGCCGGGCGCCACGCCGGGCGAACTCCGCTCCGCCGTGCTCGCGCACGCCCTGTTCGAGGCCGGGACGACGCGCATGGCGGAGGCCCACGCCCGGATCTCGGGCGGCCGCCGCACGTACCGCTACTCGTTCGGGTACCGCTCGACGGCCCTGGACGGGCGGCTCGGCGCCGCCCACACCGTCGAGCTGCCCTTCGTGTTCGACCTCGCCGACGAGCCCTGGCTGCACGGGGACACCGGCCTGCTCGGCCCCGACCCCGCCCCGGCCGGACTCGCCGCCCGGGTGCACGGCACCTGGGTCGCCTTCGCCGGGACCGGGGACCCGGGCTGGGCCGCCTACGACCCGCGGCAGCCCGTGGCGGAGGCCCTCGGCGGCTGAGCGGGGCACGGAGGTCCGACCACCTGTAGCCAGCCCGCCCGCCGACCCGACCGGGCCCGGCCCGCACCGCGAGCGCAGCGGTACGGGCCCGGTCGGCCCGTGGCGGTCAGCTCAGGGTGCGGCTCGCGGCGGCGTCGTACGGGAGCAGGTCGGCGAAGCGGCCGGAGAGGACCTTGGCGGCCCACTGCGGGTCCTGGAGGAGGGCGCGGCCGACGGCGACCAGGTCGAACTCGTCGCGCTCCAGCCGGTCGAGCAGGTTGTCGAGGCCCTGGACCCCGGAGCCCTGGCCCGCGAAGGCGCGCATGAAGTCGCCGTCGAGGCCGACCGAGCCGACGGTGATGGCGGGGCGGCCGGTGAGCTTCCTGGTCCAGCCGGCCAGGTTGAGGTCCGAGTCGTCGAACTCGGGGACCCAGTAGCGGCGGGTCGAGGCGTGGAAGGCGTCGACGCCGGCCTCCGCGAGCGGGGTGAGGATCGCCTCCAGTTCCTGCGGGGTCTCGGCGAGGCGGGCGTCGTAGTTCTCCAGCTTCCACTGCGAGTAGCGGAAGATCACCGGGAAACCGGGGGAGACGGCCTCGCGTACGGCGGCGACGAGCTCGGTGGTGAACCTCGTCCGGGCGACCGGGTCGCCGCCGTAGGCGTCGGTGCGGCGGTTGGTGCCGGCCCACAGGAACTGGTCGAGCAGGTAGCCGTGGGCGCCGTGCAGCTCGACGCCGTCGAAGCCGATCCGCTCGGCGGCCGCGGCGGCCTCGGCGAACGCCCCGATGACGGCGTCGAGGTCGGCCCGCGTCATCGCCCGCCCCGTTCCCTCGGTGCCGTCCAGCCGTATGCCGGACGGGCCGATGGCGGGGGCGTCGGCGAACGGCGGGTCGCCCTGCTTGCGCGCCATGCCGATGTGCCAGAGCTGCGGCACGATGGTGCCGCCCGCCGCGTGGACGTCCTCGGCGACGCGGGCCCACCCGGCCAGCTGCTCCTCGCCGTGGAAGCGCGGGATGGCGTCGCTCTGGCCGGCGGACTCGTGGCCGACGTACGTCCCCTCGGTGACGATCAGGCCGACGCCCGCGGCGGCGCGGCGGGCGTAGTACGAGCGCACGTCCTCGCCGGGCACGCCGCCCGGGGAGAACGAGCGCGTCATCGGCGCCATCACGATCCGGTTGGGCACGGTCAGCCCGTTGATCGTGACGGGCCGGGACAGGAGGTCGGCCGCGCGGGAGGCGGCGGGCTCGGTGACGGTCATGAGGATTCCTCGCGGTCGGCGGTGGCGGTGGCGGGCGCCAGGGCGGTGACGGTGATCGTTCGCCCGTGCCAACCGCCTTGGCGGCTCCCGCATTTCACCGTCCGCGCGAAGTCCGCTGTGATCCGCGCCACGGTCCGCCGCGGGCCCCGGGACGGGGTCTCTCGACGGCTCCCGGCACCGGTCAGGGCCCGGCCGGGCGGTTCCCGGACGGGTCCGTGCGCGGTTCCGCCGTCATCAGGAGGTTCTCGGGACGGTTGGTGCTGGTCATGACGCCCCGTACCCGCGCTCCCGGGACGGGCGCCAGCCGCCAGCGGCCCGCGATAGCCGCGACCACGGTCATCATCTCGGTGCGGGCGAAGGACTCGCCGATGCACAGGTGGCTGCCGGCGCCGAAGGGGACGAACGCGCCGCGCGGGACGGGGGGCCGGTCGGGCAGCCAGTGGTCGGGGTCGAACCGCAGGGGGTGGGGGAAGTAGCGAGGGTTCCGGTGGAGGATCAGGGCGCTGAAGATGAACTCGGTGCCTCGGGGGAGGCGGTAGCCGCCGAGTTCGACGTCGGTGGTCGCGCGGCGGATCGTGATGCCGCCGGGGTTGCGGACGCGCAGCGCCTCGTCGACGACGCGGCGCGTGTACTCCAGCCGGGCCAGCCGCTCGGGGCCGAGGGGAAGGGCGACGTGGTCCCGCAGTTCCTGGTGGAGCCGCTGGTCGACGAGCGGGTGCCGGCCCAGCTCGTGGAAGAGCCAGGCGAGCCCGCCTGCGGCGGTCTCCGTGCCGGCGACCAGCAGGGTGATGAGTTCGTCGTGGAGCTGGCGGTCGGTCATGGCCTCGCCGCTGTCGGCGTCCCGGGCCTGGAGGAGCGTCGACAGCAGGTCCGGCCGCTCGCCCATGTCGTCGGTGTTGTCGGAGGTGGAGGGGGCCCTGGGAGGTGGAGGGGGCCCTGGGAGGTGGCCAGTCCGTTCCCGAGGTAGGGGCGGAGCTTGTCGAAGGAGCGGCCCTTGGCGAAGCTCGCCGCGTCGGTGACCAGTACGCGGTGGACCAGCTCCGGGCTGGTCAGTACGTAGCTCGGCTTCGGGCCGAGGTGGGCGGCCACGATCCGGTCGTAGGCGGTGAGGCTGCCGAGGAACTCCAGCGGACGCCGCCACAGTTCCAGGGCGTGGCCGATCAGCGGGAGCCGCCCGGGAGCGACGGGAGGGGCCGGCGGACGGCTGGCGGTGGGCATCGTCGTTCCTCCGGTGCGGGGTCGGGACACAGTCTGCGGCCCGGTGCACCTCCTGCGAACCCTTCGCGCCGGGGCGCGCTGGTGGACTGCGCGGCGCACGGGGCCGGAGGCCGGCTCGCCCCGGTGGGCCGCGCGCGGACCGGCGAGGAGTCCACCGGCCCGCCCCGGTCGACGGGCAGAGGAATCAGAGGAATCAGAGGAAGTACAGGCGGTTCAGCGGGACCTCCTCGGCGGGGTCGGACCGCAGGGGGGTGCCGTCGAGGGTGACGAGGCCTTCGCGCGGGTCGACGAGGACCTCGCCGAGGCGGCTGTTGCGGACCATGTCGCCCGGGCCGATGCCGCGGGTGTGGCGGACGGCGACGCGGCGTCGGCGGGTGGTCATGGTGTCGTACGGGCGGGCGTGGGTGCCGGACTCGGCGGCGGCGCGGCTGGTGAAGGCGACGGAGAGGTCCGCGGGGGTGGCGCCGTGGGCGCCGAACAGGGGCCCCATGACGAGGGGTTGGCAGGTCTCGGTTGCGGCGTTGGGGTCGCCGGTGACGCCGTAGGCGGGGAAGCCCGCCTTGAGGACCAGCTGGGGCTTGGCGCCGAAGGACGCCGGGCGCCACAGGACGAGGTCGGCGAGTTTCCCGACCTCGATCGAGCCGACCTCGTGGGAGAGGCCGTGGGCGATGGCCGGGTTGATGGTGAGCTTGGCGATGTAGCGCAGCACGCGCTGGTTGTCGTCGTCCGGGCCGTCGCCCTCCAGCGGGCCGCGTTCGGCCTTCATCTTGCCCGCCACCGCGAAGGTGCGGCGCACCGTCTCGCCGGCCCGGCCCATGCCCTGGGCGTCGGAGGAGGTGATGCCGATGGCCCCGAGGTCGTGCAGCACGTCCTCGGCGCCCATGGTGCCGGCCCGGATGCGGTCGCGGGCCATCGCGGCGTCGCCGGGCAGGTCGGTCTTGAGCCCGTGGACGGAGACGATCATGCCGTAGTGCTCGGCGACCGCGTCCCGGCCGAAGGGGAGGGTGGGGTTGGTGGAGGAGCCGATGACGTTCGGCACGCCCGCCATCTTGAGGACGTTGGGGACGTGTCCGCCGCCGCAGCCCTCGATGTGGAAGGCGTGGATGGTCCGGCCTTCGAGGACCTTCAGGGTGTCCTCGACCGAGAGGCACTCGTTCAACCCGTCGGTGTGCAGGGCCACTTGGACGTCGTGGGCCTCGGCGACGGACAGCGCGGTGTCCAGGGCGCGGGTGTGCGCGCCCATGTCCTCGTGCACCTTGAAGCCGCAGGCTCCGCCCTCGGCGAGGGCCTCGACGAGCGGGGCGGGGTGGGAGGACGAACCGCGGCCCAGGAAGCCGATGTTGACGGGCCAGGCGTCGAAGGAGTTGAAGGCGTGCCGCAGCGCCCAGGGCGAGTTGACGCCGACGCCCCAGACCGGGCCGAACTCCTGGCCGATGATGGTGGTGACGCCGGAGGCCAGCGAGGCCTCCATGATCCGCGGGGACATCAGGTGCACGTGGGTGTCGATGGCGCCGGCGGTGACGATCAGGCCCTCGCCGGAGACGATGGCCGTCCCGGTGCCGACCACCACGTCCACGCCGTCCAGGGTGTCCGGGTTGCCGGCCCGCCCGATCGAGGCGATCCGGCCCTCCCGGATGCCGATCGAGGTCTTGCGGATGCCCTGGATCGCGTCGATCACCAGGACGTTGCTGATCACCACGTCGCAGGTGTCCCGGACGGCGGCGGCCTTGAGGTGCAGGCCGTCCCGGGCGGTCTTGCCGAAGCCGGCCAGGAACTCGTCGCCCGGCCGCTGGGAGTCGGACTCGACCCGGACGACCAGGCCGCTGTCGCCGAGCCGGACCCGGTCCCCGGCGCGCGGGCCGTGCACGGCCGTGTACTCGGACGCGTCGATGCTGCTGCTCACGGGTGCTGCTCCTGTCCTTCGCCGCTTGTTCCTGCGCCGGCCGCTCCGCCGTCGACCGTTCCCGCGCCGGCCAGTCCTTCGTCGGCCGCTCCGAGGTAGCCCTGTTCGGCGGCCCGGCGCAGCGCCTCGCGCCGCACCCGGGGCGAGTCCAGCGGCCCGTCGACCAGCCCGGCGAAGCCGATCGCGACCCGCTCGCCGCCGATCGGCACCAGGCCGACCTCGACGGTGGCGCCCGGGTCGAAGCGCACCGAGGAGCCAGCCGGCACGGCCAGGTGCATCCCGTAGGCGGCGGCCCGGTCGAAGGCCAGCCGCGGGTTGGCCTCGAAGAAGTGGAAGTGCGAGGTGACCGAGACCGGTACGCCGGAGGTGTTGCGCACGGCGAGGGTGCGGACGGGTTCCGGTCCGGTCGCGGCGTCGCCGTCGGTGAGGACGGCGCCGGGTGCGGCCTCGCCGAGGGCGCCGCCGCCGAACGGGTCGGCGATGACGGCGAGCCGGGTGCCGTCCTCGAACACGGCCTCGACGTGGATCTCGGTGACGAGGTCCGCCACGCCGGGCAGGACGTCGGCGGGGGAGAGGACGGAGCGGCCGCGCGCGACGGCCTCGGCCAGGCGCAGCCCGTCGCGGGCGGCCTCGCAGACGGTGTCCGAGACGAGCGCGGTGGCCTCGGGGACGTTGAGCCGCAGGCCGCGGGCGCGGCGGGCGCGGGCGAGTTCGGCTGCTGTGAAGATCAGCAGCCGGTCGCGTTCGGTGGGGGTCAGCTGCACGGGGGTTCCCTTCTCCCTCGGTGCGGGGCGGCGGGGGTCAGCCGGCCGGCTGGTCGTGGGTGGAGCAGTGGATGCCGCCCCCGCCGGAGGCGATGGTGTCGATCTTCACGGGGACGATCTCGCGGTCCGGGAACTGCTCCCGGAAGACCTCCTGGGCGTGGCCGTCGGCCTTGGCGTCGCCGAAGAGCGGCAGGTAGACGCCCTTGTTGCCGATGTAGAAGTTCATGTACGAGGAGACGAAGGCGTCGCCGCGGCCGGTGATCCGGTCCGGGTCGGGCTGGCCGATCTCGACGACCTTGAGCTTCCCGCCGGTCGCGTCGGTGGCCTCGGCGAGGACGGTGCGGGCCTGGTCGGCGGAGCGGGACCAGACGTCGGGCGGGGTGCCGGGGAAGGCGCGGTCCAGGAAGACGACGCCGGGGGCGGCGAAGCGGGCGAGGCAGTCGACGTGGGCGTCGGTGATGTCCTTGCCCTTGACGCCCGCCAGCCAGATCACCTTGGTGAGGCCCAGCGTCCGCTTGAGCTCCGCCTCGACCTCGTCGCGGGTGCGGCCCGGGTTGCGGTTGTCGTTGACCACGGAGCTCTCGGTGACCAGCAGGGTGCCCTGGCCGTCGGTCTCGAAGGAGCCGCCCTCGGCGGTGAGCGGGGTCTCCAGCCGCTCGATCCCGTACTTCTCCAGGACGGTGCGGGCGATCCGGGCGTCGTTGGCGTGCTCCTGCTTCCCGCCCCAGCCGCTGAAGTTGAAGTCGACGCCCTTGACCTTTCCGCCCTCCTCGACGAAGACCGGCAAGGTGTCGCGGGCCCACAGGTCGTCCACCGGGACGGCGAGCAGCTCGACGTCCGAGCCGCAGGCGTTGCGGGCCGAGGCCTCCTGGCCGGGGCGGACGAGCAGGACCACCGGTTCGCGCTGTCCGATGGCCCGGGCCACGGTGGCGATGTCCCTGCGGACGGCGCCGAGCTGCTCGCCCCAGACGTTCTCGGAGGCGGGCCAGGCCATGAAGGTCCGCTCGTGCTTCTCCCACTCGCCGCCGAGCCGCCGGCCGCGGGCGGGGGCGGGCGCGGGGGTGGGATCGGAGGCGGGCGCCGGGGGCTGCGCGGCGGGCTGTCCGGGGGTGCCGGAGGCCGGGGCCGCGGGGCCGGCCGGCTCGTCGCCGGCGGTGGCGCAGGCCGTCGCGCCGAGGGCGATCGCACCGGCTCCGGCGAGGGAGCGCAGCACCGTGCGGCGGGCGAGGGGGGACTGGGACACGGTGGACTCCGGTGGGGCTGGGGGGTGGATCCGGCGCGGCGGGGAGGGCGGGCTCCGGGGGAGCGGCCCACGCGGCGATGGTCGGCGGCGGACGAGGAGGTCGTCCGGGAGGACGAGGTCGGTCGGCAGCGCCGGGACCGACTCTCGCATTGACTGAAAAATCAGTCAAGCTTTACGGTGAAGTCACCCAAACCACCCCGAGACGACCGGGGGCGCCGTACGAGCGGCCCAGGTCACGACGATGAAAGGCCGGGTGAGGCGGCGATGCTGCGCAATGGTCTGGAGCCCTGGCACGTGCTGGTCACGGTGGCCGTGCTGGTGCTGCTGTTCGGCTCCAAGAAGCTGCCCGAGATGGCGCGCGGACTGGGGAAGTCGATGCGGATCCTGAAGTCCGAGACGGCGGCCCTGCGGGAGGACGGGGCGCCCGGCGGGGCGGTCACCGAGCCGCCGGGTGGAGCAACCGCGGGTTCGCCCGGCGGAGCGACGGCCGGTTCACCTGGCGGAGCGACGCCGGGTGTGCCCGGTGGAGCCGTCACCGAGCCGCCCGCGGCCCCGCAGGCCAGGCCGGTGAAGCGGCCGCTCTGACCGGCGGGCCCGTACGCGAGCCCGCCGCCGACGTCGGGAGCCGTCGTCCCCCCGCCGCCCGACGGGGGAACGACGGCTCTCAGCCGTTGCGGCGGTAGTGGTCCAGGGACACCCGGACCGGCCCGTCCGGGCCCGCGGTCGACAGCACGCGGACGACCGCGAGGTCCCGGCCGTCCGCGGACCGGACGCAGAAGGCGCCGCGCGGCCCGACGGCGGCGAACGGGATCCGCCCGGCCGGGCGGCTGCCGAGGCCCTTGAGGCACTCGGCCGGGCCCAGTCCGGCGTCCCGGCCGATGAAGGAGTCGGCGTTCTCCGGCACCAGGAACTCGCCCTCGCCGCGGCCGACGTACCAGGTCGCGCTGTCGGTCGGGACCACGGTGCCGGTGGCGAGGTCGAACTCGTAACCGGCGTCCGACGAGGTCAGCTCGACCGCGCGGTAGGCCGGGGCGTACTCGGGGGCGGGGGCGGACGGCGGTGCGGCGCCCGGCGCGACGGGGACGGACCGGGTGGGCGACGGCGACCCGGCGGGCGTCGGGGCGGCGGTCGGGGCGCCGGGCTCGGCGGCACCGGACACCGGGGCCTCGGCGGCCGAGGCCTCCCCCGACTCCTGGTCGTCGAGCAGCAGGGCCGTCGCGGCGGCGGCGCCGACGGCCAGGGCGACGGCGGCGGTCAGCGCGGTGCGCCCGAGGGCGCGTCTGCGGCCGCCCGCGCGCGGGGCCTGACGGCCTGCCGACACCTGCGACCCGGCGGGCAGCGGCCCGGCGGGTGCCGGGGCGGTTCCGGTCGCAGGCGCCGGCGCGAGCACCGTCGGCGTCGGCGCGGTGGTCGGGGCGAGGACCGTACGCGCCGAGTCCCACCCGGGCCCGGCGGCCCCGGGCCCCTCGGCCGGCACCCGCGGCAGCTCGGCGTGCCGGGTGATCTGGCTGGTCAGCGGGTGCGGCAGCCAGTCGTCGCCGAACCTGAGCCGCCCGCCCACGGCCGGGTGGCTCCGGGCGGCGGCGATCACCTCGGCGGTGGTCGGACGGTCCTCGGGCCGCTTGGCCAGGCACCGCAGCAGCAGCGCGCGCAGGCTCTCCGGGACCCGGCCGAGGTCGGGCTCCTCGTGGACGGTCCGGTAGAGCGCCGCCGGGTCCGGGCCGTCCCCGAACGGCGGAGCGCCGCCGGCGACGTGGACGGCCAGGGCGCCCAGCGAGTACACGTCGGTGGCCGGGGTCGCGGCCCGGCCCACGGCCTGCTCGGGCGCCATGTAGGCGGGCGAGCCGATCCGCAGGCCGGTGCCGGTCAGCGCGCTGGCGTCGGCCGCGCGGGCGATGCCGAAGTCGATCACCCGGGGGCCGTCGGAGGCGATCAGCACGTTGCCGGGTTTGAGGTCCCGGTGGACCACCCCGGTGGCGTGGATCGCCTGCAGCGCCTCGGCGATGCCGGCCATCAGCAGCAGGACGGTCCGTTCCGGGAGCGGGCCGTGGCGCTGCACCACCTCCTGGAGCGAGGGGCCCGGCACGTAGGTGGTGGCCAGCCAGGGGGTGGCGGCGTCCACGCCCGCGTCGACCACCTGGGCCGTGTACAGCCCGTGGATGCGCCGGGCGCTGGCCACCTCCTGGGCGAACCGGGCCCGGAACTCCGGGTCCCCGGCCAGTTCGGGCCGCACCACCTTGAGCGCCACCGGCCGGCCGCCGGGGGTGTACGAGAGGTAGACCCGGCCCATGCCGCCGGCGCCGAGCCGGGCGGCCAGCAGGTGGCCGCCGACCTCGCGCGGGTCGTCGTCGGCCAGCTCCTGGAAGACCGGCTGGAGGGCGAAGGGGGACCGGTCAGCGGACATGCGGGCTGCCTCTCTCGGCGGTCAGGGGGCGGCACGGGGGCCGGACGGGCCGGACGGGCCGGAAGCGGGCGTACGGCACACGCGGCACACGCGGCACACGCGGCACGCACGGCACGCACGGCACGCACGGCGCCGCAGAGTTTAGAGGTTTTATCAGGATCGGCCGAATCGGCCCCGGCGAGGGGTGTCCGACGCGGGAGCCCGACGGGAACGGTCCGCCCGCAGGGGCCCGGCTAGTCGCGCGCCAGCTCCGCCTCGACGGCCCCGCACAGCAGCCGGCGGGCGTGGTCGAGCGGCAGCGAGCCGCTCAGCCAGCGCACGCTCAGGCCCTCGACGAGGGCGGTGAGCCGTTCGGCGGCGGCCGCGTGCGCCGGGGCGGTCCCGCACGGATCGGCCCGGGCGAGCAGTTCGGCGATGTCGTGCACCCAGGTGTGGGTGGTCCGCGCCAGGTCCTCGCGCAGGTGCGGTTCGAAGACCGCGGTGGCTCTCAACTCGCCCCAGGCGGTGCTGTTCTCCCGGACGTCCGGGCTGTCCTGGAGCTCCCGGAGCAGTACGCGTTCGAGGTCGGCCCGGGGGCTCTCGGCGCGGGCCGGGGCGGGCTCCTCGTCGGCGGTGTAGTGGTCCGCGCGGTCGCTGATGTGCGCCAGCGTCTCCCGGAGGATCCCGGCCCGGTCGGTGAAGTGGTAGTAGATCAGCGAGGTGGACACCCCGGCCTCGGCGGCGAGTTCGTTCACGCGCAGTCCGCGTACGCCGCGCCGGGCGATCACCCGGGTCGCGGCCTTGAGTATTTCCGTCCGACGGTCCGACATGGGCGCCCACTCTACCGGGCTTCCCGGCTGGTCAGACAGGTTCCTGATGATCGTTTCAGGGGTTTCCATCAGCTTTGCCTCCAAGTCTTGACTGAATTTTCAGTACGGTAGAGGATGCGGGGCAACCCCCACGCCTCCCGCATCAGCCAGGGAGCGCCCCGTAGACCCCCACCCCCTCCCGGACACCACCGACGGCCACGTCGCTGCCCGGCGCGCCGCGCCGCGCCCGGAGGGGCCCGAACAGAAGAGGTTTCCCGTGACGTACCGAATGCCCGCGGAGTGGACCGAGCACGAGGGCTGCCTGATGGCCTGGCCCGTCCGCCCGGACCTGTGGGGCGACACCCTCGACGAGGTGAAGGGCGAGTACGCGGCCGTCGCCCGCGCCATCGCGCAGTTCGAACCGGTCACCATGGTCGCGCCGCCCGGCCACGGCGAGGAGGCCCGGGCCCGGTGCGGCGAGGGCATCACCGTGGTCGAGCTGCCGACGGACGACTCCTGGTTCCGCGACTCCGCGCCGATCTTCGTCCTCGACGGGGACGGCCGCCGGGCCGGCGTGGACTTCCGCTTCAACGCCTGGGGCCGCAAGCACAGCCCCTGGGACGCCGACGACCGGATCAGCGGCCTGCTGCTGGAGCACCTCGGCACCCCGGCGATCCGCTCCGAGATGATCCTCGAGGGCGGCGCGATCACCGTCGACGGCGAGGGCACGCTGATCACCACGGAGCAGTGCCTGCTGCACCCCAACCGCAACCCGGAGATGACCCGGCAGGAGATCGAGGCCGAACTGAAGGCGCGCCTCGGCGTCACCAAGGTGGTCTGGCTGCCGTACGGCGGGGCCCTGGACACCGAGACCGACGGGCACGTGGACGGCGTCTGCGCGTTCGTGGCCCCCGGCAAGGTCGTGGTGCAGCTCCCGGCCGACCCCGCGCACCCGGACCACGCCCGGATGCGGGCCAACCGCGCCGTGCTGGAGCACTCCACGGACGCCCAGGGCCGGCCCTTCGAGATCGTCGACCTGCCGCAGGCCGCCTTCGTCGAGGTCGACGACCGCGAGGTCGAGGTCGGCTACCTGAACTTCTACCTCGCCAACGGCGGCGTCGTCGTGCCGGTCGCCGACCACCCCGAGGACGCGGGCGCCCTGGCCGTGCTCGCCGCCGCCTACCCGGACCGGAAGGTCGTCGGCGTGCGCGCCCGGGTGATCGCCTACGGCGGCGGCGGCGTCCACTGCATCACCCAGCAGATCCCGGCCGCCCACGCCTGACCCTCGCCAGCGAACGGAGACCCCACCCTCATGACTCCCACCGCGCCCGCGAGGGGCGCCGGAGCCCGCGGCCGGCTCGTCCTCGCCACCGCCCTGCTCTCGGCGGCGGCCCTGGTCGCCGCCTGCTCCGGCCCGCCCCGCGGCGGCGCCGACCAGGCGGCGGTCCGGCTCTCCGCCGACACCCCGCCCGCCAAGGGCGAGCTCGACTCGTTCACCTGGGCCACCTACGCCGAGCCGCCCACCCTGGACTACCTCCAGGCCTTCGACTACCCGCAGAACACGGTGCTCTCCAACGTCTGCGAGAGCCTGATGCGCTGGACCCCCCAGCTCACCCTGGCCCCCGGCCTGGCCGAGAAGGCCTCCAACCCCGACCCGGCGACCTGGGTCTACGACCTGCGCTCCGGCGTCCACTTCCACGACGGCACGGTGATGACCGCCGACGACGTCGTCTACAGCCTCGGCCGGCAGATGAACCCGGACAACGCGGCGGCTTGGGCGCAGGTGTTCCAGAACGTCGAGTCCGTCACCAGGACCGGCCCGCTCCAGGTCACCGTCAAGCTCAAGCAGCCCGACTCCCAGTTCCCGCAGTACATGGCGACCGCCGCCGGCGTCGTCGCCGCCAAGGCGGGGGTGGAGGCCGCGGGCAAGGACTACGGCACCAGCGGCGGCCTCGACTGCACCGGCCCCTTCACGCTGGGCACCTGGGCCAAGGGCCAGTCGATCGAGCTCCAGCGCTTCGACGGCTACTGGGGCGCCAAGGCCAAGTCGAAGAAGGTCGTGTTCAGCTTCCTCACCGACGCGTCCGCCCGCACCAACGCGATGCTCACCGGCGACGTCGACGGCGGCTACCTGATCCCCACCGAGAGCTACGACCGGCTGAAGCGCGAGGGCCCGGGCACGCTCTACTTCGGCGAGGGCCTGAGCACCGTCAACCTCAACGTCACCAGCATGAACGGCCCGCTCGGCGACCTGCGGGTCCGCCAGGCGCTCTCGCTGGCCCTGGACCGCTCCGGCTTCGTCCGGACCGGCCTGGCCGGCGCCGGCACCGTCACCGGCTCCCTCACCACCAGGGCCGCCTGGGCCGGCGCCCCCGAGGACGTCCGGAAGGCGGCCTTCGACCACCTCACCCCCACCGCCCCGGACATCGACCGGGCCAAGGCCCTGGTCAAGGAGGCCGGCGCCGAGGGCAGGACGCTCACCGTCGCCACCAGCACCATCGGCCAGGACGTCTCGCTGCTCGCCACCGCTGTCCAGGCCGCCGGAGCGAAGATCGGCCTGAACGTCCAGCTGAAGACGATCGCCCCGAACGCCTTCACCGCGCTGTTCACCGACGCCAAGGCGCGCGAGGGCATCGACCTGTTCCCGGAGACGTACTACGACTCCGTCACCGACCCGCTCGACCTGCTCGCCAACTTCCGGACCGGCGCCTACCAGAACTACGCCGGCTTCAGCGACAAGGCCTACGACGACCTCGTCGACCAGGCCACCGCCGAGTACGACCCGGCCAGGCGCGGCGCGATCGAGGCCAGGCTCCAGCAGACCGCCTCCGAGCAGCTGCTGTGGATCCCGGTCGCCGAGTGGCCCACCTCCGTCTTCCTCAACAAGCGCGTCACCGGCGCCCCCACCACCATCTCGTACATGTACTACCCGTGGGCCGCCGACGTGGGGGCCGCCCGGTGAACTTCCTGAGATTCGCCGCCCGGCGGCTGGCCGAGATGGCCGCCACCCTGCTCGGCGCGTCCTTCGTGGTCTTCGGCGCGATGTACCTGGCACCGGGCAACCCGGCGAGCTTCCTGCTGTCCGGCCGGTCGGCCTCCCCGGCCGCCCTGCAGGCGATCAACGAGCAGTACCACCTCGACGACCCGTTCCTGGTGCGGTACTTCCGCTGGCTCGGCCAGGTGCTGCAGGGCGACTTCGGACGCTCCATCACCTACCGCACCGACGTGTCCCGGCTGCTCGCCGACCGGCTGCCCGCGACCCTGACCCTGGTGGTCATGGCCCTGCTCGTGGTCGCCGTCCTCGGCCTGGCCCTCGGCTGGATCGGCGCGGTGCGCGGCGGCGCGACCGACTCGGCGGTCCTGCTCTCCACCACGCTCGCGGTCGGCACCCCCTCCTTCGTCGCGGCCGTCCTGCTGCAGGGCCTGTTCGCGGTCAAGCTGGGCTGGTTCCCGACCAGCGGCACCGGCGACGGCTTCGGCGACCTGCTGTGGCACCTCACCCTGCCGGCGGTCGCCCTCGCGCTGTACCTGATCGGGATGCTCGCCCGGGTCACCCGCTCGGCGATGCTGGACGCCCTGGAGGGCGAGCACGTCGCCGTCGCCCGCAGCCGCGGCGTGCCCGAGCGCGAGGTGATCCGCCGCCACGTGTTCCGCAACTCGCTGGGCACCGTGCTGACCACCGGCGGCCTGATCGTCTCCACCCTGCTGGTCTGCACGATCCTGGTGGAGTCCGCGTTCAGCATCGGCGGCATCGGCCAGCTCCTCGAACTGTCCACCACCACCAAGGACTTCCCCACCGTCCAGGCCATCTCGCTGCTGATCGTCGCCCTGTTCATGACCGTGAACCTGGTCGTCGACCTGCTCCACCCGCTGGTCGACCCCCGGGTCGCCCTCGGTTCGAGGAGGGCCGACGCATGAGTGTCGCCCTCACCCGCCGGCCCGGCCTCGGCCGTCTCAGGGCCGCCCGCGCCCCGCTCCACCTGGCCTGCCTCGGCCTCGTCGCCCTGGTGGTGCTCGCCGCCCTGTTCGCCCCCTGGATCGCGCCGGACGACCCGAACGCCGTCGACCTCGGCAACGCCCTCGCCGGCCCCTCGTCCGACCACCTGCTCGGCGTCGACGCCGCCGGCCGCGACACCCTCTCCCGGCTCCTGCTCGGGGCCCGCACCTCCCTGCTCGGCCCGCTCGGCGTGGTCGCCTTCTCCACCGTCGCCGGCGTCCTGGTCGGCCTGGTCGCCGGCTGGCGGGGCGGCTGGCTCGACTCCGTCCTCTCCCGCGGCACCGAACTGGTCTTCGCCTTCCCGGGCATGCTGCTCGCCATCCTGATCGTCTCGGTGTACGGGGAGGGCCTCCTCGCCCCCGTCGTCGCCCTCGCGATCGCCTACCTGCCGTACGTCTCGCGGCTGACCCGCTCCCTGGTGCTGGCCGAACGCGAACGCCCCTACGTCGCCGCGTACCAGGTCCAGGGCCACTCCGCCGCGCAGATCTGCCTGCGGCACGTCCTGCCCAACATCGCCCCGATCGTCCTGGCGCAGTCCACCATCAACTTCGGCTACGCCCTCATGGACCTCGCCGGCCTCTCCTTCCTCGGCCTCGGCGTCCCCGCGCTCACCCCCGACTGGGGGCGGATGGTCTTCGACGGCCAGACGGCGATCCAGCACGGCTACCCGCTCTCCGCGATCCTGCCGTGCGTCCTCCTCGTGCTCACCGTCGTCGCGTTCAACGTCGTCGGCGAGCGCTGGGCCGACCGCGTCGCCCGGAGGAGCCGATGAGCCGGGAGAACGACGAGCCGGAGAACGACGAGCCGGAGAACGACGAACCGGGGGACCCGACGAACCGGCGCAGCCCCGAACCGGAGGACCGCGTGAACGCCCTCGACATCCGGGGCCTGCGGCTCCGCCTGCCCGGCACCGCCCGGCCCGTCCTCGACGGGGTCGACCTCGCCGTGGGCCCCGGGGAGACTGTGGCCCTGGTCGGCGAGTCCGGCTCCGGCAAGAGCCTCACCTCCCGCAGCGCCCTCGGCCTGCTGCCGCCCGGCGCCACCGCCGAGGGCAGCGTCCTGGTCGACGGCGAGGACGTCCTGACGATGGGCCCCGACCGGCTGCGCGCCCTGCGCACCGGCCGGGCCGCCATGGTCTTCCAGGACCCCAGGGCCGCGATCAACCCGCTGCGCCGCGTCGGCGACTTCCTCACCGAGGGCGTCCGTCTCGGCGGCCGGACGAGCCGGGAGGACGCCGAGCGGCGCGCGGTCGAACTGCTCGACGCCGTGGGCCTCGGCCCGGAACTGCTGCGCCGCTACCCCGGCCAGCTGTCCGGCGGCATGCTCCAACGCGTCATGATCGCCGCCGCGCTGATGGGCGACCCGGTCCTGCTGCTCGCCGACGAGCCCACCACCGCGCTCGACGTCACCAGCCAGGCCGAGGTGGTCGCGCTCCTCGACCGGCTGCGCCAACGCTTCGGCACCGGCCTGCTGTTCGTCACCCACGACCTCGGTCTCGCCGCCGCCATCAGCGACCGGGTCCACGTCATGTACGCCGGGCGGATCGTCGAGAGCGGCCCCGCCGAGGCGCTCTTCGCCCGGCCCCGCCACCCCTACACCGCCGCGCTGCTGGCCGCCACCCCGGGGCTGGACTCCGGGAGCGGCCGACTCGCCGCCATCGACGGCCAACCACCGGACCTGCGCGAGGAGTTGACGGGCTGCGCGTTCGCCCCCCGGTGCCCCCGGGCGACCGCCCTGTGCCGCGAGGAGACCCCGGCGCCGGGCCCGGTCGCCTGCCACCACCCGCTCGAAGGGAGCCGCGCCGATGCCTGAGGCCGTACTGGAGGTCACCGGACTGTGCCGGACCTTCGGCACCGTACGGGCGGTGGACGACGTCTCCTTCACCCTCCCGGCCGGCGGATCGCTCGGCATCGTGGGCGAGTCCGGCTCCGGCAAGACGACCACCGCCCGGATCGTCGTCGGCCTCGAACAGGCCGACGACGGGCGGGTCGCCGTCCGGGGCCGGGCCCGCGCCGGCCGGGTGCGGGGGAGGGCCGGGCGGCTGGCCCGCGCCCGTGAGGTCCAGATGGTCTTCCAGGACCCGTACCTCTCCCTGGACCCGCGCACCAGCGTCGAGGCCGTGCTCCGCGAGACCCTGCGGCTGCACTTCCCCGGCACCGACCACGCGGCCCGGATCCGCGAACTCCTCGACCAGGTCGGCCTCGGCAGCCGGGCGGCCGACGCGCTGCCCCGGCAGCTCTCCGGCGGCCAGCGTCAACGCGTCGCCATCGCACGGGCGTTGGCCGTCCAACCGGCCGTCCTGGTGTTGGACGAGGCGGTCGCCGCGCTGGACGTCTCCGTGCAGGCGCAGGTCCTCAACCTGCTCGCCGACATCCGCGAACGGACCGGCATCGGCTACCTGTTCATCACCCACGACCTCGGCGTCGTCCGCTGCGTCACCGACGAGGTCGTCGTGATGCGCCACGGACGGATCGTCGAATCCGGCCCCACCGCCCATGTCCTGGACTCCCCGCAGCACGCCTACACCCGGCTGCTGCTGGAGTCCGTCCCCCGGCCCGGCTGGGATCCCGACCGGATCGCCGCCGCGCGCCGCGCCTTGTAAGACGGCTCCGGCCCGGCAGGTGGTGGGACCTGCCGGGCCGGAGCGACCGAGCAACACCGGCGGGCGACGCCGGGCAGCAGCGACCCTGCCGGCCCGGCGCCACCGCCGCAGGAAGGACGACCGTGCAGGTCACCACCGACGACACCAGCGCGACCGACCGGGCCGCGCACCGATCCCCCCGCCGCCGTTGGCGGTTCGCCGCCGTCCTGGCGGTGGTCGTCACCCTCTGCGGGTCGGGCATCGGGCTGTACCTCAACGAGCGCGACACCCGCGAACAGACCAGGGAGCTGGCGGTCCCCTCGACGCCCGACTGGATCGAACTGGACGTCACCGCCCAGGACGTGGACCCGACCGCCCAGCAGCTGACCCTCTACGTCACCCCCGTCCCGCACGGCAGGTTCGCCGCCGGGCCGGACTCCCAGACCTTCGCCCGCCCCGTCGAGATCACCGTCACCGGCACCCCCAGGGTGACCATCCGGGCGGCCGAGGGGGAGGCCGCGGCGTCCCAGCTCGTCCAGGTGGGGACGTACGACGGCACCAAGACGGACTACCCGTTCGACCGCTACCGCGCCGAGGCCGGCTTCACCGCCACCAGCGGGGGCGCGGCCGTGCCGGTCGGCCTGGTCCTCACCGACACCGACCCGTTCTTCGTACTGCGCCCGCAGGCCACCACCGCGAGCTCCGGTGCGGTGACCCTGGATACGCGGATCACCCGGTCCCGCAGCACCTTCATCCTCTCCTGGTTCATGATCGCGGCCATGTGGGCCATCGCCCTGGCCGTCCTCGGCGCCGCCGAGGTGCTGTACCGCAAGCGCGAGGGGCTGGTCTGGCCCTCCCTGGGCTGGATGGCGGCGAGCCTGTTCGCCCTGATCGGCATGCGCAACGCGGCCCCCGGGGCGCCGCCGATCGGATCCCTGATCGACTACGTGGCGTTCTTCTGGGCCGAGGGCCTCATCGCCGCCAGCCTGGCCTGCACCGCCTGGTCCGGCATCCGCACCGAGCACCGGCTGCGCCGCGAGCGGGAGGCGGTGACCGAGGCGGCGTGAGCCGAGGGGCGGTGAGCGGGGGCGGTGAGCGGATTCCCCCGAACGGCGGGTGCGTGCCGCACCGGAATCTGACCTTCCGATCAGTAGCCTGCGGAGCCGAACCCGACCCCAACCGGAACGAGGCCCCATGGCTCACCCCCGGCCGTCCCGCCGTTCACTCCTGCAGTCCGGGGCCGCGCTCGCCGCGCTGGCCCTGACCGGTGGCTGCTCCTCCGACAGCGGATCGGGGGAGCAGTCCGGTCAGAGCGGTACGGCCTCGGGGGCGGCCGGGTCGGGGAGCCCGGCGGCCGGCGGGTGGGCCATGCCGGCCGAGTCCGGCCCGCACACCCGCACCTTCATGGCCTGGCCGGCGCTGGAGGAGGTGTGGGGCGACCAACTGCCGGCCGTCCGGCAGGACATCGCCGGGCTGGCCCAGGCCATCGCCGGCTTCGAGCCGGTCGTCCTGCTGGCCCGCCCCGACCAGGCCGACCAGGCCCGGCAGGCCTGCGGCTCCTCGGTCGAGGTGCTGGAACTGAAGGTCGACGACCTGTGGGCCCGGGACACCGGCCCGACCTTCGTCACGGGCCCGAAGGGGCTCGCCGGGGTCGACTTCAACTTCAACGGCTGGGGCGGCAAGCAGACCCACGCCAACGACGCCCTGGTCGCCCGCTACCTCCTGGACCACTACGGCATCACCCGCGTCCAGGCGCCGGTCACCGGGGAGGGCGGCGGCATCGAGGTGGACGGTGAGGGCACCCTGATGGCCACCGAGAGCTCCTGGGTCAACGACAACCGCAACCCCGGCAAGTCCCGCGACGAGATCGAGGCGAGCCTCAAGGGCCTGCTCGGCGTCGAGAAGGTGATCTGGTTCAAGGGCGTCGCCGGGCAGGACATCACCGACTGCCACGTCGACGCCCTCGCCCGCTTCGCCGAGCCGGGCACCGTGGTGCTGCACCGGCCCGCCGCCGACACCCCGCCGGACGTCTGGACCACCGCCTCCGCGCAGGCCGTCCAGGTGCTCCAGTCCGAGACCGACGCCAAGGGCCGCGCGTTCACCGTGGTCGACCTGCCCGAGCCCGACGTCACCCTGATCCAGGGCGCGGGCAAGGACTTCCTCGCCACCTACATCAACTACTACGTCTGCAACGGCGGCGTCATCGTCCCGCGCTTCGGCGACCAGGCCACCGACGACCGGGCGGCCGGCATCATCGGCGACCTCCACCCGGGGCGCAAGGTCACCCAGGTCGGCATCAACCACATCGCCGCGGGCGGCGGGGGCATCCACTGCGCCACCCAGCAGCAGCCCGTCGCACCCGGGTCCACCGGGTGACGCGGGGTCAGATAGTGGGACCGTCAGGCGCCGGACGGCCGGGCAGCGGCGGAGGAGAGCGAGTCCAGCAGCGTCCGCAGCACCCGCTCGGCGTCCACCGTCCCGTCCAGCGACCCGATGGCGGCGAGCCCGTCCACAGCGGCGGCGAAGGCCTCGCCGAGCGGCACCGGGTCGGCGCCGTCGCCGCGCTCGTCCAGCAGGCAGCGGAACAGGCCGACGAAGGAGGACCGCCAGCGCGCGTACTCGGCCTCCAGGCTGGCGCGGACGCGTTCGTCGTTGAGGGCGAGCCAGTGCAGGGCCGCGTGCAGGCGGGCGAGGTCGGGGCTCTCGGGCCGGGTGAGCAGTGCCAGGACCCGCTCGGAGCGCTCGGCGTAGCCGCCGGGGCCGGCGACCGCCTCCTCCAGCGGCGTGATCCACTCGGGCCGGATGTCCTCGACCACCGCGACGATCAGGTCGGTGCGGTCCGCGAAGTGGTAGTGGCACATCCCGTGCGAGACCCCGCACAGCGCGGCCACGTTGCGGGTGGTGAACCGCCCCGCGCCGTCGCCGGCGAGCAGGGTGCGGGCCGCGGCGATCAGCCGGGCCCGGGTCTGCTCGCCCTTGGCGGAAGCGCGCGCCCGGCCGGTGCCGCCGGGGCCGGGGGCCGTACGCGGGGCTGCGCCCGTCGCCTGTGTCGCCATGGCCGCCACTGTAACGACTGCGGGGGAGCGGCAGGGGCGCATCGGCACCGATCTCTGCGCAAAGTATTGACCGAGCGCTTGGTCAGTTTTACCTTTTCGGTCAACTGCCGGACAGGCAGCGCACTTTGACAGGGAGGTAGTGATGGAGGGCAGCTTCAGATCCCATCCGGCGATCGACGGAGGGCTCGGCCGACGCCGGTTCCTGACGGCGGCTGGGCTCGCCGTCGCGGGCACCGCGCTGACCGCGGCGAGCGGTGGGCAGGCCCGGGCCGCGCAACCCCGCACCGCCGCCGCGGGCCCGGCCGTCGCCGCCGGCCTCCGGGTGCCGCTGGACACCGTCCGGCACACCCGCACCTGGATGGCCTGGCCGGACAGCAGCACCATCTGGCGGAACAAGCTCGGCGGTGTCCAGTCGAACATCGCCCTGATCGCGAAGACCATCGCGAAGTACGAGCCGGTGACCATGTGCGCCAACCCGGCGAGCGTCGCCAAGGCGCGCTCGATGTGCGGTTCGGCCGTCACCGTCATCGGGGACATCCCGGTCGACGACTGCTGGATGCGTGACACCGGTCCGGTCTTCCGCACCGACGGCGCCGGCGGCCTCGACACGATCGGCCTCAACTTCAACGGCTGGGGCAACCACCAGAACCCGCACGGCAACGACGCCCTGGTCGCCGGGCGCGTCGCCGCCTACCTCGGCCTGCCGTTCACCGCCGCCGGGCTGGTCGCCGAGGGCGGCGCCATCGAGACCGACGCGGCCGGCACGCTGATGGCCACCCGCAGCAGCATCCTCAACGCCAACCGCAACCCCGGCATGTCCCAGGCCGCGGTCGAGAGCGCGATGTGCGCGGCCTACGGCGCCAGCACGGTGATCTGGTTCAACGGTGTGGCCGGCCAGGACATCACCGACGACCACGTGGACGCCACCTCCCGCTTCCTCGACGCGGGGACGGCCGTGGTCCAGATGCCGCTGGCGAGCGACACCGACGCCTGGTCGAACGACGCACGGCAGCAGTACCGGATCCTGACCACCACCACCGGTGCCCAGGGCACCCCGTTCGCGGTCAGCCGGATCCAGGGGCCCGACTACAACCTGATCCGCTCGACCGACCCCAACTTCGTCGGCTCCTACGCCAACTACTACCTGTGCAACAACGCGGTGATCGCGGCGCAGTTCGGCGACACCAAGGCCGACAGCGCCGCCAGGACGGCCCTCGCCCGGCTGTTCCCCGGCCGCACCGTCGAGCAGCTCAACATCGACTCCCTCGGGGCGGGCGGCGGCGGGATCCACTGCGTCACCCAGCAGCAGCCCGCGGCGTGAACCCGCCGGGGCCGGGTCCGGCCCGCCGACCGGACCCGGCCCCGAACGGAGGCCGGCCCGGGGTCACCCCCGGCCCGGCCGGTCCGGTCAGCCCAGGGCGGGGATGTCGTGGGTGGCGCAGTGGATGCCGCCACCGCCGGCCGCGATCGCGTCGATCTTGACCGGCACGATCTCGCGGCCCGGGAAGTACTGCTTCATGAGCTGCTGGGCCCGGTCGTCGGCCCTGGCGTCGCCGAACTTCGGCAGGTAGACGCCCTTGGTGCCGATGTAGAAGTTCATGTACGAGGAGACGAAGGCGTCGCCGCGCCCGGTGATCTTGTCGGGGTCGGGCTGCTGGAGCTCCACCACCTGGAGCTTCCGGCCGGTCGCGTCGGTGGCGTCCTTCAGGACGGACCGGGCCTGGTCGGCCGAGCGGGACCAGACGTCCGCCGGGGTGCCGGGGAAGGCCTGGTCGAGCAGGACCACACCGGGGGCGACGAAGCGGGTCAGGCAGTCGACGTGGGCGTCGGTGATGTCCTTGCCCTTGACGCCGGCCAGCCAGATCACCTTGGTCACGCCGAGGACCTTCTTCAGCTCGGCCTCGACCGCGTCCCGGCTCATGCCCGGGTTGCGGTTGTCGTTGACGACGGAGCTCTCGGTGACCATCAGGGTGCCCTGGCCGTCGGTCTCGAAGGAGCCGCCCTCGGCGACCAGCCGGGTCTCGATCCGTTCGACGCCGTACTTGGCCAGCACCGTCCGGGCGACCTTGGAGTCGTTGCCGCGCTGCTGCTTGCCGCCCCAGCCGTTGAAGTTGAAGTCGACGCCCTTGACCGTGCCGCCCTCCTCGACGAACACCGGCAGGGTGTCCCGGGCCCACAGGTCGTCGACCGCGATCGGGACGACCTCGACCGCCGAGCCGCAGGCCTTCCGGGCGGCGTCCGCCTGTTCGGGCCGGGCCATCAGGACGACGGGTTCGCGGGCGGCGATGGCCTGGGCCAGGCCGGCGACGTCCCGGCGGACGTCCGCGAGCTGGTCGCCCCAGACGTTCTCGGAGGCGGGCCAGGACATCACCGTGCGCAGGTGCTTGTCCCACTCGGCGCCGAAGCGGCGCACACCGGGGGTGCCGCCGGGCCGCGTGGGCGGTACGGCGCCGTCGAGGTCCTTCAGGTCGTTGGGGTCGCAGGCGGTGAGGCCGAGGGTGAGGGCGCCGACTCCGGCGCCGACGCCGGCGAGCCTGCGGATCAGGGTACGGCGGGACAGGGCGTTGGTCATGCGGGAACTCCAGCTGAGGGTCTGGGTGGTGGTGGAGGAGAGTGCGCGGGGCGGCCGGGCTACGGCAGCGGTTCGTGCATGGTCGAGCAGTGGATGCCGCCGCCCCCGGCCATCAGGCGGTCGACGTCGATCTGCACCACCTCACGGCCGGGGAAGGCCGCGGCGAGCGCGTCCCGGGCGGCGGCGTCCTTGTACGCGTCGCCGAACTGGGCGGTGATGACGCCCCCGTTGACGACGTGGAAGTTGAGGTAGGAGTCGACGAACTTGGAGCTGCGGGAGCGGACGGTGTCCGGGCCGTGCACCGGGACGACCTGCAGGCGGCGCCCCCGGGCGTCGGTGGCGGCGGAGAGGATCGCGAACTGCTCGCGGGCGTCCCGGGCCCAGGCGTCGTTGCGGTCGGCCGGCGGCAGCTGCACCATCACCGTGCCGGGGCGGACGAACCGGGAGTTGACGTCCACGTGGTCGTCGGTGATGTCCTGGCCCTTGATCCCGGGCAGCCAGATCATCGTGTCGGCGCCGTAGGCCTCCAGGACGGCCTCCTCGATCTCGTCCCGGCTCATGCCGCGGTTGCGGTTCTTGTTCACCAGGCTGCTCTCGGTGGCCATCACGGTGCCGTCGCCGTCGGTCTCGATCGCGCCGCCCTCGCCGACGAAGTCCGCGAAGGTGTGGCGCAGGCCGCGGCGGGTGGCGACGAGCTCGGCGACCCGGGCGTCGTCGTGGTGCACCTGCTTGTTGCCCCAGCCGTTGAAGTTGAGGACCACGGCGTCCAGGCCGCCGTACCCGTCCCGGCGGAACACCGGCGCGGTGTCGCGCATCCACAGGTCGTCGGTGGGGATCGCGGTGATCACCTCGACTCCGGAGCCGCACCAGGACTGGGCCTTGCCCGCCGTCCAGTCGTCGGGGGCGCACATCACCACCGGCTCGAACTCGGCGATCGTGCGGGCGATCAGGGCGATGTCCTCCTGGACGCCGCCCAGCCGCAGTCCCCACACGCCCCGGCGGGAGGGCCAGGACATCCAGGTCCGCGCGTGCGGGACGTCGTCCGCCGGCACCCAGGGGTAGGGCTCGGTGGAGCGGTCATCGCGGTAGTGGGTCATGAGGGCCTCCAGATCGTGCGACGGTGCCGGGAGGGGTGCCGGGGGCCGCCGACTCCACTCTTCGCGCCGCGCCGGGGCGGCGCACGTGGGGACGGACGGGCGGCAGCACCCTGCCGCGGGTTCAGGCTCGCACTGACTGAAAAGTCAGTCAAACTCGCGGTCGTGCCCTAACGCATCCTTGACGGGCTCCGTGCGCAGAGTGAGGCCCCCCGTGCGGTCCGTACGGATCAGGACCCGAGCCGGGCCACCTCGGCGTCGACCGCGTCGGCCATGAGCGTGCGGGCGTGCGCCAGCGGCAGGCTGCCGCTCAGCCAGCGCGTGCTCAGCCCCTCCAGCAGCGCGGTCAGCCGCTCCGCCGCCCCGGCCAGCGCGACCGCCGAGGACATCGGCCGTACGGTGCCGAGCAGTTCGGCGACCTCCTGCACCCAGATCCGGGTGGCCCGCGCCAGGTCCTCGCGCAGCGTCTCGTCGAACACCGCGCTCGCCCGCAGCTCGCCCCAGGCGGTGCTGTTCTCCCGCACCTCGGCGGTGTCCTGGAGCTCCAGCAGCAGGGTCTGCTCCAGCTCCTCGCGGGGCGTCAGCGGCGGGGCGTCCTCGGCGCGCTCGGTCGTGTACCGCTCCGCCCGGTCGTTGATGAACTCCATCGTCTGCCGGAGGATCCCCGTCCGGTCCTTGAAGTGGTAGTAGATCAGCGCGGTGGACACACCCGCCTCGGCGGCGAGCTCCTCCACCCGCAGCCCGCGCACCCCGCGTCGCGCGATCACCCGCGCCGCTGCTTCCAAGATCGACGTTTTACGACTGGCCACGATCCGCCACCTTACCGGGGCGCGGGCGCCGGCCCCGTGCGGTTGCTGAAAGGCCGGTCAGCGGAGGTCGGCCGATTCCCCCCGGATGTGACACAGGTCACCTCCGATGCAGAACCCGCACGCCGCATCGGGCGTCTGGCTGGTGTGAGATCACGCAGGAGAACACTGGACGACCTGGACGAGGAACGCCTCCTCCGGCTGGTGGCCAAGGGCGACCGCGGGGCCTTCGACGAGCTGTACCGGCGGACGTCGCCCTGGCTCGCCGTACGGCTGCGCCGCCGCTGCGCGGACGAGCAGATCGTCGCCGAAGTCATGCAGGAGACCTACCTCGCGGTCTGGCGCGCCGCCGGCGCGTTCGCCGGCAGCGCGGTCGGCGGGACGGCCGTCGGCTGGCTGTGGACGATCGCGGCACGCCGCCTCGTCGACGCGTTCCGGCGCCGGGCCCACCACGCCGAACCGCCGGTCGCCGCCGCCGAGCGCGCGGTGGTGCCCGCGGCGGAGGAGGAGGCGCTCGCCGGCACCGTCGGCGGCGACGTCGGGGACGCCCTGCGCCGGCTGGCGCCGGAACTCCGAGAGGTACTGCAGGCCACGGTGCTCGACGGGCTCTCCGTCCGGGAGACCGCCGTCCTGCTCAGACTGCCCGAAGGCACGGTCAAGACCCGTGCCCGTCGGGCCCGGATCGCGATGCGGGAGGCGCTGGCATGAGTGGGGAACACGCGACCAGGCAGTTGATCGACGACTACGCACGTGGCGTCACGACGATGGCGGCGGACACGGTCTGGGCGCTGGAGGCCCACCTGGAGACGTGCGCGCCCTGCCGGAGCCTGCTGGCGGCCTCCGTCGCCACCGGGGCACCCGACATCGCCGCGCTCGTCGACACCGTCCGGGCGGGCCTGGAACCGCGGTTGGACGCGGTGGGCGCGGTGCCCCCGCGGTGGCGCCGGCCGAGGTGGGTGTCGTCCTGGCTGACGCCGGCCATGACCCCGTGGCTGGCCATGACCGCCGTCGTCACCCTGGTGGCGCTGCTGCTCGACGCGACCGCCCCGGCGGAGGTCTTCGGCAGCTCCTCACCGGTCTCGCTGATCGCGCCGGTGCTGCCGCTGTGCGGCGTCGCCGCGTCCTGGTCCAGCGGCCTGGACCCGGCCCACGAACTGACCGCCTCCACCGCCCGGGCCGGCCTGCCCCTGCTGCTCAGGCGCACCACCTCGGTCCTCGTGGTGGTCCTGCCCGTCCTCCTGCTGGGGGGATGGCTGACCGGGAGCACGACGGCCGCGCAGTGGCTGCTGCCCTCCCTGGCCTTCACCTCCACCGCCCTGGCGCTGGGCAGCGTGGTCGGGGTGACCCGCGCCGCCCTCGGGCTGGCGGCCGGGTGGGGCCTCGTGGTCGTGGCCCCCACCTCGATCACCGGCCGGGTCCCCGCCTTCCTCCAACTGGCTCTGCAGCGCGACCAGTTGCCCGTCTGGGGGCTGCTCCTCGCGCTCGGCGTCTGCGCCGTGATCGCCCGCCGGGACACGTACTCGACGTTGTGAAACCCATGTCCACCCTGTCCGTCCTCGAAAGGGACCATCGCATGACGTATACGGCGAGCGCGGCCGACACCGCGCCGAAGACCTACCCCTGGGAGATCCGGGCCAGCGGCCTGAAGGTCCGCGTCGGACGGAGCAAGATGGCCGTCGACGGCCTCGACCTCTCGCTGGGCATCGGTGCCCACGGCCTCCTCGGGCCCAACGGAGCGGGCAAGACCACCCTGATCCGGACGCTGGCCACCGTGCTGCGCCCCACCGAGGGCGAGCTGGAGATGCTCGGCACCTCCCTCGGCAGGGTGGGCGACCACCGGGCCCTGCGCCGCCGCATCGGCTACCTGCCGCAGGACTTCGGCTACTACAAGCGGTTCACCGTACGCGAGTTCGTCGAGTACATGGCCTGGCTGAAGGAGGTCCCGAAGCGGGACGTCCCCGACGCCGTCCAGCGCGCCGTCGAACGGGTGGGCCTGGCGGACCGCGCCGACCACCGGATGAAGACCCTGTCCGGCGGCATGGTGCGGCGGGCCGGCATCGCCCAGGCCATCGTCAACTCCCCGGCGGTGCTGCTGCTGGACGAGCCGACGGCCGGCCTCGACCCGGCCCAGCGGCTGCGCTTCCGCGAACTGCTGACCGACCTGGGCCGCGACACCTGCGTGGTCGTCTCCACCCACCTGGTCGAGGACGTCGCGGCCGCCTGCTCCGACGTGGTGCTCTTCGCCGACGGCCGCCTCGTCTTCCAGGGCACGCCGGACGAGCTGGGCGCGGCGGGCAGCGCCGAGCACCCCGGCGACAGCCCCCTGGAACGCGGCTACTCGGCGCTGCTCCGCACCTCCGGCCAGCAGGGGAGCGCCTGGTGAACGCACGCGTGCTGCGAACCGAGCTGAAGCGCTCGGCCGCCCCCTGGGCCGGAGTCGTCGTCCTGGGCGGCAGCCTGGCGGTCTTCCTCCCGTTCGACGCGTTCTGGTGGCACGGCACCGCGGGGTGGACGGCCCAGTGGACCACCATGGCGTTCTGGACCCGGTCCCTGCTGACCTTCTGGTGGCCCTTCGTGATCGGCGTCGGGGCGGTGTACGGGCTGCGCGAACCCCGCTCGCGGATGACCGAGCTGCTGACGACCACGCCGCGGCCGGCCTGGCGCCGTGCGGCGCTGCCGGCCGGTGCGATCGGGCTCGCGCTGGCGGCGGGCTTCGGCCTGCTGGTCCTGGTGGGCGGAGTCCAGGTGGCGTCCGGTCCGACCACCTACACCCCCCTCGGCTGGCTGCCGATCTCGCTGGTGGCGGCACTGGCCCTGGTCGCGGGCGCCGTGTTCGGCATGGGCGTCGCGCGGGCGCTGCCCTCCGTCCTCACCCCGCCGGCCCTGGTGGTGATCGTCTTCGTCGGGACGGGCCTGTTCCTGCGGATGAACAACGAAGGGGCGGTACCGACGGGCCGGGTGGCGAACCGGTTCGCCCTGCTGTCCCCGGCGACCCCGGAGCCGCGGCAGATGCTGCTGACCCTGTCCGGCTCCGTCCACCTCGGCCAGACGCTCTGGCTGCTCGGCCTGCTCGCCACCGGCGTCGCGCTGCTGGCGGCCGCGACCCGGCGGGCCCGGCTGCTCGCGGTGACTCCCGCCCTGGCCGGCCTGGCCCTGGCCCTGCTGGTCCTCCCGTCCGCCGCACGCGACGTCTACGTCGTCGACAAGGCCGCCGCGGCGCTGGTGTGCGACGGGCCGGTGTGCGTGACCCAGGCGAGCCGCTCCCACCTGGCCGAGCTCACCCAGCGCAGCAAGGACGCGCTGCGCGTGCTGCACGAGGTCCTGGGCGACCGGGCGCCGACCTCGGTGCGGGAGGACACCGCGCTGCACGAGCTCGCCGAGGCGCGCGAACTCTCCGCGGACGTGCTGCTGGTCGACTTCAGCGAACGGCTGCTCGCCGACGCGACGGGCGAGCAGCCGACCCGCGCGCTGATCGCCAAGGGCCTGGCACCGAGCTGCTACCCGGACAACGACAAGGAGGGCGGCGGGCACGTCGCCATCCCCGCCCAGAGCATCGCCGTGAGCTGGGCGCTCCACGACCCCCAGCTCCAGCCGCTGGCGCCGAAGGGCACCACCGCGTACGAGGTCGAGACCTGGGCGGCGGCCGACACCGCGTGGCAGAAGCTGACGGCACTGCCGCCGGCGGAGCAGCGCTCGCGGATCGTCGCGCTGCACGCCGCCTCCCTGTCCTGCGCGCGGCAGGACCAGATTCCGGTGCTGGCCGGGGAGGTGTCGCAGTGAGGTGGCTGACGCTGTACGCGCGTTCACGGCAGGTGCCCACGTCGGCGGCCGCGGTCGCGCTCACCGCCCTGGTGGTGTGGGCCTTCAACCGGGGTGGCGGCACGGGCGCGGTGGAGGCGGACGCGATCAACCCGATCGTGTACTTCGTGCTCGCCGCGGGCGTGGCGGCCGGCTCCGTCGGGCTCGGCGGGCAGGACTCCGCACTGGACCGGACGGCCGCGATCCGGTGGGCGCCCCGCCGGGCGGCGCACGCGCTGTTGATCGGCGTGGTCGTCGGCGCCGCGGTGCTGGCGGTCCAGGCCGCGGGGCCGAGGTTCGCCCCCACCGAGGTCGTCCTCCGGGACACCGCGGGCCTGGCCGGCCTGGCCGCGCTCGGGGCGGTGCTCTGCGGAGCGCACCTCGCCTGGATCCTGCCGATCGGCTGGCTCGGCTTCACCATCCTCGTCCCCCCGCTGCCGCCCACCACCGTGGGGAAGGCGATCGGCTGGATGACCTGTCCGGCCGGGACGGGGGTGTCCACCTGGACCGCGGTGGCCCTGCTGGTGACCGGCGGCGCGCTGTACGCGGTGGCCGGCCCGCGACGGTGACGGGCCCGTGACGGTGACGGGCCCGTGGGCGCCGACGGAGCACCCGGAGGCGCCCGCGGACCGGCCGCGTGCCGGGGCGGCATCGCCGCCTGGTCACCCTGCTGTCAAGTGATCTCACTCCTTCGAGTGAGGATCGGTCGCCGATCGGTCGGTGGAGCACCTCTCGCGGTCAAGACTGACCCCCGAACGAACACAGTCAGTTCTCGGAGGGGGAACGGTGTCGACCATCGGAATGTCCGGCATACCCGGCGAGGTCGGGGCGGATCGACGGCTGCTGGTCAGCGTCTTCGACCCGCAGGAGGCGCGGGAGGCGGTCCTCGGCGGCGCGCGGATCATCGACAGCGAGGATCCGCGCAGCGCGCTCGGCACGATCAAACCGCGCCGGATCATGGACATCGCGGACGCGGTGCTGGCCGCCCGGCGGGACCTCCCGGTCCAGCTGAGCACCAACATCGGCGAGGACCAGCTGCTGTACCGGCGCGCGGAGAACGGTCTGGCCCTGCCCAAGTCGGCGTACGAGCAGGTGGGCAAGGCGGCCCAGGCCGCCCTCGGCGTCGCCCTGGCGATGGGCACCCGGGTGCATCCCTGCGGGATCGTCAAGGTCGGTCTGGACGGCATGCGGACCGATGAACTGGCCGACGTGCTCGGCGAGATCACGGCGACGCTGCGCCGGACCGACCGGCTGTCGCAGACCCGGGTGATGTCCGTCCTGTTCGCCCAGGACCTCGACCTGTGGGACGCCCGCAAGACGCTCCCGCAGGTGCGGCGCGCCCTGGTGGGCCTGCGGGAGTACTACCCGTGCGAGCCGTCCACGCCCGGGGCGTTCGACCTCGCCGAGTACGCGGACGCACTGCTCGACCCGCACGGCGAGCCGCTGTTCGGCGGCCGGCGGCCGGAGCCGGCCGAGCTGAGGGCCTCCGGCGCCCTGCCGACGGGCACGACCGGCGGTTTCGTGGCCGTCAACGAGCCGTTCTCCCACGCGGGTTACGGTCTCACGACGGCCCGTCGCACCGATCGGGAGGCGATCCGCGCGATGGTCGAGGCCAGCGCGGCGGCCGGCGCCGACGCGATCATGGTGGACACCAGCATCCTGCTGAAGGTCGCCCGGATCGGACTGGTCTCCACCGCCGGCAGCCCGGAGCTCGCCGACCTCGACCGCCACGACACCGACCGGCACGGCCTGGCCAGGGCCGGCATCCTCTCGCTGGAGGAGATCCGGTTCCTCGTGGAGCTGTGCCACGCCCACGGCCTGGAGGTGAACCTGGCCGGGTCGGTGCAGAGCCACCACGCCCAGCAGGTCTGGCGGCTCGTCCCGGAGCTCGACCAGCTCTCCGCCCGCGGTGGCGTCAGCGCCCTGGCCCGCGACCCGTACGGCGGCACCGGCCGTGGTACCCGGCACGAGCGGACCGTGCGCCGCGCCCTGGTGGGCGGCCTGGTCCCGCCGGAGCAGGGCGGCCGGCTGGTGCTGCCGCGGCGGATGACGGAGCAGCCCGGGGCGCTCGACGACCTGGCGGGCCTGCTCAAGCGCCACCCCGACCTCGCCGCGTACTCCTCCGACGCTTACGGGGTACTGGCGCCGCTCGGCTGAGCGGTGGCGCCCGCGAGACCGCAGGTATCGCTCATTCACCGTACGGCGACGCGGAGTCGGTGATATCGGTTGTCCGAGTACGTCCGACTACGTCCGAGCACGCGTGAGTACGGACCACTTCGAGCACCAGCGAGAAGGAGCACCTCTTGACCACTCACCACAGGCGCGGTGCCCACCTGCGGACGCTGTCGGCCCTGACGGCGGCGCTGTCCGGGATCGTCGGCGTCACCGCGCTCGGCACCACCCCGGCGGCCGCCGCCGACCAGCGTCACCCGATCTACGCCATCGCGCACCGGGTCGACACCCTGGACGGCGTGGACGCCGCGATCAACCACGGCGCCAACGCCATCGAGATCGACGTCTGCGCCTGGTGGAACCCGAACGAGTGGCGCGCCTACCACGACTGTTCCTCGGCCGGCGAGAACCGGCTCGGCCCCAGCTTCGACAGCATGCTCGACCGCATCCTCTCCAACGCCGACGCGGGCCGCCGGCTGTCGCTGGTCTGGCTGGACATCAAGGACCCCAACTACTGCGGCGAGGAGCCGAACCGCACCTGCAGCGTCGCCGGACTGCGCGACAAGGCCCAGCGGCTGACGGCCGCCGGCATCCAGGTGCTCTACGGCTTCTACGAGTACCACGGCGGCAGCACCCCGGACGTCGGCGGCCGGGGCTGGAAGAGCCTGGAGGGCAGGCTCGGCCCGCTGGAGGGCATCACCACGACCGGCACCCGCGACCAGGTGAACAGCGCCTTCAACCGGTCCGGCTCCGGCTTCCCGGCCGGCCGCCGGGCGATGGACTACGGCGACAGCGACATCACCAAGGGCTTCGGCAACTGCACGGAGGCCACCTACAACACCTGCGCGGAACTGAAGAAGGGAGCCGCCGACCGGTCCGCCGGACGACTCGCGGCCACCCTGTCCTGGACGACCACCTACAACGACCCGTGGTACGTCGACAAGCTCCTCGGTGACGCCCAGGTGGACGGCATCATCGCCGGCTACGGCGCCTTCACCGGGGTGCGCGAGTACGACAACGGCTGGCAGTGCGCCAACGCCGTCAACCTCGTCCGGGACTGGGTGAACCGCCACAGCGGGACCCACCGCATGGCCACCAGCGGCGACCGCCTGTTCAGGTAGGAGACCGTTCGTCGCGGGTAGGGGGCCCGGCCTCTCTCCCGCGGGCGCCGACCCGGAGCCCGCGGGAGAGAGGGGAGAAGGAGGGGGCCGGTGCCGTCCGGACAGGGCATTTTGTCTCGGGCACCGGGGAGGGGTAGGGTCTCCCAGTCGCTCGACTGGGAGCACCGGACACGTGTCAACGCGGACGGTCCCGGGGTGGCCAATCCTCTGAACCAACACTTCCCGGCTCGGGCTGGGGCGAATCTGTCATGCGCAGGTGCGGCCCAGTCTGTATATGGCGTGTTCGTTTTATCGGATTGCGGTCGGATTCGCTTTTCGGAGCGGGGATCGGCTAGAGTTTGAAACGTCGGACAGGGCGTCAAACCCCGGAAGACACCGGCGAGTTGGATGAACGAAGCCCCGGAAACGGAGCGGAAAACATCTGATAAGCTGGAAACACGAAAGAACGAAGCCCGGAGGGTCCGCTGGAAGGCGGTCCGAAGGAAGCGTCCGTTCCTTGAGAACTCAACAGCGTGCCAAAAGTCAACGCCAGATATGTTGACATCCCCGGCCTCGGTCATTGCGACTGGGGTTGGAGATTCCTTTTGAAACAAACACTAGCGAGGACGCAGTGCGCGGGGCCGCCCTATTCCGGTGGTTGCCGTGCCGCTCAA
>NZ_LIPD01000011.1:0-1293 GCF_001905545.1 Streptomyces sp. CB02056
AGGCCGAGGGCTTGTCCTCAGACGCTCGCGTTCACTGTGTGGTTCCCGGGTAACGAACAGTTATCACCGGCGAACAAAGAAACACTTATCAACTGAAAAGTGTGTTTCGCTGAATACCCGATAGGGTTTCGGTGGTCATAGCGTGAGGGAAACGCCCGGTTACATTCCGAACCCGGAAGCTAAGCCTCACAGCGCCGATGGTACTGCAGGGGGGACCCTGTGGGAGAGTAGGACGCCGCCGAACAATTATTCAAGGCCGCGGCCCCAGCGACTCGCTGGGGCCGCGGCCTTTTCGTGTTTTGCGAACGTGAAGAAGATCGGCAAAAGCGGGACTTCCGCCCAGACGCGGAGGGTCCCGGCATGTCGGACAATGGAGAAGGTACGCGGGCCAGCAGGCCGGCGTCGAAGCCGCGTGGCGGTGGTGGAGTCGCATGCTCCGCCCGCGGTGTAGCTGAAGCAGCAGAAGGAGTCACCACGATGTCGAACCAGCCCCAGGACCGTCCCGAGCGTCGATCGGACGACGGCCGAGGCTACGAGCCCCGGTCCCGCGGGGGCTGGTCCAACGACCGTGGCGGCGACCGCGGTGGCTTCCGCCGCGATGACCGCCCCTCCGGCGGCTACCGTCGCGACGACCGTGACGACCGTCCGCGTCGTGACGACCGTCCGTCGGGCGGCGGGTACGGCCGCGACCGCGACGACCGCGGTGGCGACCGTGGCGGCTTCCGCCGTGACGACCGCCCCACCGGCGGGTACAACCGCGACCGCGGCGACCGTCCGTCGGGCGGTTTCAACCGTGACGACCGTGGCGGCGAGCGCGGCGGTTTCCGTCGTGATGACCGTCCGTCGGGTGGCGGTTTCAACCGCGACCGCGGTGACCGTCCGGCCGGCGGTGGCTTCCGTCGTGACGACCGCCCCTCGGGTGGTTTCAACCGTGACGACCGTGGTGGCGACCGTGGCGGTTTCCGTCGTGATGACCGTCCGTCGGGTGGCGGTTTCAACCGCGACCGTGGCGACCGTCCGGCCGGCGGTGGCTTCCGTCGTGACGACCGCCCCTCCGGCGGCGGTTTCCGTCGCGACGACCGCCCCTCCGGTGGCGGCTTCCGCCGCGATGACCGCCCGTCCGGTGGTTTCCGTCGGGACGACCGTGACGACCGTCCGCGTCGTGACGACCGCCCCTCCGGCGGTTTCAACCGTGACGACCGTGGTGGCGACCGTGGCGGTTTCCGTCGTGATGACCGTCCGTCGGGTGGCGGTTTCAACCGCGACCGTGGCGACCGTCCGGCCGGCGGTGGC
>NZ_LIPD01000011.1:1494-323630 GCF_001905545.1 Streptomyces sp. CB02056
CGGCGGTGGCTTCCGCCGCGACGACCGCCCCTCGGGTGGCTTCAACCGTGACGACCGCGGCGGCGACCGTGGCGGCTTCCGCCGCGACGACCGCCCCTCCGGCGGCTTCAACCGCGATGACCGCGGCGGCGACCGTGGCGGTTTCCGCCGCGACGACCGCCCGAGCGGTTTCCGTCGGGACGACCGTGACGACCGTCCGCGTCGTGACGACCGTCCGTCGGGTGGCGGTTTCAACCGCGACCGTGGCGACCGTCCGGCCGGCGGTGGCTTCCGCCGTGACGACCGCCCCTCGGGTGGCTTCAACCGCGATGACCGCGGTGGCGACCGTGGCGGCTTCCGCCGCGACGACCGTGGTGGCGACCGCGGCGGCTTCCGCCGTGACGACCGCCCGTCGGGTGGCGGCTACCGCCGTGACCGGGACGAGCGCGGCGGCGACCGCCGGGAGTACGACGACCGCCGGGGCAACTACGAGCCCGTCAAGCGTCTGCCGATCCCGGAGGACGTCACCGGCTACGAGCTGGACGCGGACGTGCGCCAGGAGCTCAAGAGCCTGCCCAAGACCCTCGCGGACGACGTCGCCCGCAACCTGGTGATGGTGGCCCGCCTGCTCGACGGCGAGGCGGAGGAGGCCTACCAGTACTCGCGCATCGCGCTCCGTCTGGCCTCCCGCGTGGCGGCCGTCCGTGAGGCGGCCGGTTTCGCCTCGTACATGACGCAGCGCTACTCCGAGGCGCTGACCGAGTTCCGCGCCGCCCGTCGGATGACCGGCCGGGCGGACCTGTGGCCGGTGATGGCCGACTGCGAGCGCGGTCTGGGCCGTCCGGAGCGGGCGCTGGCGATGGCCGGCGAGCCCGAGGTGAAGCAGCTGGACAAGGCCGGCCAGGTCGAGATGCGCCTGGTGGCGGCCGGTGCCCGCGCCGACATGGAGCAGTTCGACGCCGCCGTGGTGACGCTGCAGAGCCCGGAGCTGGCCTCCAACTCCGTTCAGCCGTGGACCGCGCGTCTGCGCTACGCCTACGCCGAGGCCCTGATCGCGGCCGGCCGGGCCGACGAGGCCCGTGACTGGTTCGCCAAGGCCGCCGAGGCCGACACCGACGGCACCACCAACGCCTCGGAGCGGCTGGCCGAGATCGACGGCGTGGAGTTCACCGACACGCTCGACCCGGAGCTGGCCGAGGACGAGGCCGAGTCGACGGACGCCCCGGTGCAGAAGAAGCGCGGTGGCGGCGACCACTCCGAGGACCGCGTGATCTTCGAGGACGAGGAGGACGTCGAGGAGTTCTACGACGAGGACGACCTCGAGATCGACGACGACTTCGACGGCGTCGTCCCCGAGCGCGCCCAGCAGGCCGAGGCCGCCGAGGCCGAGGAGTCGAAGGCCGCCAAGGCCGACGCCGACAAGAGCTGAGCAGCTCCCTGGCAAACGCCGTGAGGCCCTGCCGTTCCCCGGGAAACTCCGGGAACGGCAGGGCCTCACGGCGTTCCGGCCCGTGTCCGGGCCGGCCGAGGTGTCAGCCCCGCGCGGTGTCAGCCCAGCGCGAGGTTGCGCAGCACCAGCCCGGTGGCCGGCTTCGGCCCGAAGGAGGTCGACTTGCGCGGCATGGTGACGCCCTGCTCGGCCAGCCGTCGCACCACGGACTCCCGGACCGGGTGCAGCAGGACGGCGGTGCCGCCGGTGCGCGCGGCCTCCTGTTCGGCGGCCACGGCGGTGTGCAGGTAGCCGATGTCGTTCGGGCCGTCGGGGACGTGCCAGGTGCGGTCCAGCAGGGTGGCGTGCAGGACGGTGGCGTCCAGGTGGCGCCACTCCTCGGGCCGGCCGTGCGGCACGGTGGCGTCGAGCAGGGACTCCTCGGGCTCGCCGAGCAGCCAGTAGACGCCGTCGCCGCCGGTCAGGACGAAGCCGTTGCCGCCGTGCCGCTTCTGCTCGGCGAGGGCCTGGAGCGCGGCGGACAGCGGCCCGGGGACCTCCTTGACCTTCCACTGGTCGCCGAGCCGCTCCAGCGCCTCGGCCACCGGCAGCCGGTACAGCACGCGGTGGATGGCACGGACCCGCAGCGGGTAGCGGGCGGTGTCCACCAGGAGCACCATGCCGCGGTCCCAGGGGCTGCGCGGCAGGTGGCGGTGCTCGCGCTGGAGGCGGAGGTACATCTCCCAGCGGTGGTGGCCGTCGGCGATCAGCGCCCGGCAGGTGGCCAGGTCGCGGCTGATCTCGGCGATCTCGGCCGGGGCGGTGACCGCCCACAGGCGGTGGTGGGTGCCGTCGCTGGTGGCGGTGGAGAGCAGCGGCTCGCCTTCGACCGTCCGCTCGATCACGCCGGAGGCGCCGCCGCCGCCCCGGTAGGTGAGCAGCAGCGGTTCCAGGTTGGCCCGGGTGGTGCGCATCAGGCCGACCCGGTCGGCGACCGGCCGGGGCATCACGTCCTCGTGCGGGAGCACCACGCCGCCCTCCCGACCGCTCACCGCGAGGGCGCCGATCAGGCCGCGCTGGAGCAGCTCGGGGGAGTCGGCGGTGGCCGGGAGCCGCTGCTCGTAGACGTAGATCGCGGGCTCGGGGTCGGCGGCCAGGACGCCCTCGCGCTGCCAGGCGGCCAGCAGCCGGGCGGCGTGCCGGTAGCGGGTGTCGCGGTCGGGGCGGTCGCCGGCGTCCTCGGGCTCGGGCCTGGGCAGGATCAGCCGGACCACGTTGTGCGGGTCGGCGGTCTCCAGGTCGAGCCGGCGGCCCGGGTCCACGACGTCGTACGGCGGGGACGTCACGGCGGCCAGGGTGCCGACCCGGTCGGGGACGTAGCGCAGGCCGCGGAAGGGGGACAGGGACAGGCCGGCGGTGGCGACGTGCCCGGGATCGCCGGGGCCGCCCTCGGGAGTCTCGACTCCGTCTTCTGCACTGGGTGTGCTCATTCTGGGCATCGTAACCGGGTACGCGTTGTTGAGAGATCGGAATACCCGTGCCGATCTGTGGGGCGGGTGTGCGACCGAGGGCGAGGTACGGCATGGACGACGGGCAGGAACGGGTGGACGGCGGCGGCCCGGCCGAGTCGGGCGGGCCGGTCGGTGCCACCCGCGGGGACGCTCCGGCCGACGGCGTGCCGGGCCGCGTGCCGGGCGACGGTTCGACGGCCGGTGCGGTGCCGGTCGGTTCGGAGGCGGGTCCGGAGACCGGTGTGGAGTCCGGCGCGGTGCCGGTCGGCGGGGTGCCGCGGCAGAGCCGCTCCGGGGAGCCCACCGGGGACGTCTACGACTGGTTCCGCCGGGGCGCCCAGCTGCTGGCGCAGGGGCATCCGGCGGCCGCCGAGCAGCTGCTCGCCCGGGCGGTGGCGGCCGAGCCGCACTCGCGCAGCATCCGGGAGGCGCTGGCGCGGGCCCAGTTCGACGCGGGCTCGTACGCGGCGGCGCTGGCGAACTTCCGTGCCGTGGCGCTCGCCGATCCGGCGGACGACTACGCTCAGTTCGGATGGGGCGTCTCGGCGGCCCGGCTGGGCGACTTCGAGACCTCCGCCGAGCACCTGGCGCTGGCCGTGGCGATGCGGCCGGAGTCCGACCACTACCGGCAGGCGTTGCGGCAGACCAGGGCGACCCTGGCGGCCCGCGCCGGGGCGTACGGCCCGCTGCTGCCGGGAGCCCCCGGGTACGTGGAGCCCCCGGCGGGCGCCGAGGGCCCGGCCGGCGGAACGGCGGGCACCGCCGGTGCCGACGGCGGCGCCTGACCGGTGGGCGCCGCGACCCGGCCGGACGCCGTACGAGGCGCCGGGCCGCGAAGGCCGTACCGGACGCCCTGACACCCTGACGCACGAGGACGTGCGACACGGACGACGCAGTGAACGACGACGCAGTGAACGACGACGCAGTGAATGAGGTAGCGCAGCCATGACCGAGACGGCCACCCCCGTGCGACGGACCGCCCCCGGAGGCAGCGAGCGGCCGCTGACCGACGCGTACGACACCGCGCTGCTCGACCTGGACGGCGTGGTCTACGCCGGCGCGCACGCGATCGAGCACGCGGTGGACGCCCTGGACGCGGCCCGGACGGCCGGGATGCGGCTCGCGTACGTGACCAACAACGCCTCCCGCCCGCCGAGGGTGGTCGCCGAGCACCTGACCGAGCTGGGCGTCCCGGCCGAGCCGGCCGACGTGATCAACTCGGCCCAGGCCGCCGCCCGGCTGGTCGCCGAGAAGGTGCCGGCCGGCTCGAAGGTACTGGTCGTGGGCGGTCTCGGGCTGGAGGAGGCGCTGGCCGAGCTGGGGCTGGTCGCGGTCCGCTCGCTGGCCGACGGGCCGCTCGCGGTGGTCCAGGGCTTCGACCCCTCGGTGGGGTGGACGGACCTCGCGGAGGCCGCGTACGCGGTGCAGAGCGGCCTGCCCTGGGTGGCGTCCAACCTGGACCTGACGGTGCCGAGGGCCCGCGGCATCGCGCCCGGCAACGGCACCCTGGTGGCGGCCGTCAGGGCGGCGACCGGGGTGGAGCCGGAGGTGGCGGGCAAGCCGCTGCCGCCGATGCACCGGGAGACCGTGCTGCGCACCGGCGCGGAGCGGCCGCTGGTGGTCGGGGACCGGCTGGACACCGACATCGAGGGCGCGTTCAACGGCGGGGTGGACAGCCTGCTGGTGTTCACCGGGGTGACCACCCCGGAGCTGCTGCTGGCGGCCCCGGTCGAGCACCGGCCGACCTACCTGGCGGCGGACCTGCGCGGACTGCTCGTCCCGCACCCGGCGGTGACGCCGGTGGACGGCGGCTTCGGGTGCGGCGGCTGGGTCGCGGGCGTCGAGGCCGGGGTGCTGCGGCTGTCCGGGGCCGGGGACCGCTGGGACGGCCTGCGGGCGCTGTGCGCGGCCGCGTGGACGGTGCTGGACGCGGGCGGCGCGCCGGTGGACGGCCGGAAGGCGCTGGCCGACCTGGGGTTCTGAGGACGGTCCGGCGGTCGGCGGGGACGGCGGCCGGGGTCAGAGCAGGGTGCGCAGCCGAAGCAGGTCGCGGAAGCCCGCCTCCAGCCTGACCCGGCCGCTCGCCCACGCGGAGGCGAAGTTGAGCCGCCCGCCGACCAGCGCGACCAGGTCGTCGCTGCTCATGGTGAGCCGGATCTCCGCCTTCCCGGCCGGGGCGCCGGGGGCCACCACCACGTCCTGGATCCGGCCGTCGCGCAGCCGCCCGGTGAAGGTCAGGTCGAGGTCGGTGATCCGGCAGCTGAGCGAGCGGTCGAGGGCCGCGGCCTTGCGGACGTCGCCGGTGGACTTCGTCATGTTCCGGCTGAGCTGCTCCAGCGCCTCCCGGCACTCCTCGGCGTTCGCCACGGGCCGGCTCCCTCCCCCGGTCGCTACGGTGCTGACTGCGGGCCACGGTACCTCAGGCGGGTTTTGGCGGTAGCGTCGTCGGTGGGGTGCCCGGAACGGCGCCCGGGTACTGAGGGCGACGGAGCGACGCCCAGAGGCGATTGGGAGGCACCCGGATGCTGCCGAGGACGGTTCGGGGAGTGGTGGAGACCGCCGCCGGAGTGGTCGAGGAGGTCGGCAAGCTGGTCGTCGGGACGGCGAGCTCGATCCTGGAGAAGGCCGGGGTCGACGTCGCCGGGGTCGAGCGCAGGCTGGGCGGCCAGTTCCCGCCGTCGGTGGAGACCCTGCAGACCCTCGCCGGGGAGGCGGTCACCGCCGGGCGGGCCGGGGTGGACCTGGCCGTCGGCGTGGCGCGCAACGAGGCGGAGAAGGTCTTCGAGAGGGTCGGCGACCAGGTGACCAAGGTCGGCGTGGTGCTGGCGTACCTGGAGACCAAGCTGCGCGAGGTTGAGGAGGAGGCCCCGGCGGCCGCGTCCGGGCCGGGGGCGTACGGGGCCGAGGAGCCGGTGCCGGCGCCGCGGGCCGGCGACCTCTTCGGGCGCGGGTGGGAGGCCGAGGAGGAGCGGTCGGCCGCCCGGACGGTGGGTGAGCCGATAGTCGCCGAGCGGGTGGAGGTGGACGAGCCGGTCGAGGTCGACCCGCCGGTCCCGCCCGTTTCGTCCGTCCCGCGGGTGTCCGCGGTCGCCCCGGCCCCGCGGGAGGAGCCCGCGGGGCAGGAGAGCGCCGCCGGGAAGAGCTCCGCCGGGAAGGCCGCCGCCGAGAAGAGCACGGCGAAGAAGGCCACCCCGGCGAAGAAGACGTCGGCCAAGACGACGCAGGCCGGGAAGGCCGCCGCGAAGCGGACGACGACCGTCAAGAAGTCCGCCACCGCCCGGCACACCGAGGCCGGAACCGAGCCCGGGACGCCCGCGAAGCGTGCGGCGACCAGGAAGACCACGGTCCGCAAGGCCACCAGCACGAAGAAGTCCGACGACGCGAAGAAGCCCGATGCCCGAGACGAGTGAACCGCCCCGGTCCGTCCGGCACGCCGGGCCGCCGGCACCGCTCGACGCGGTGCTCCCCGCCGAGCCGCTCGGCGTCGAGCTGCTCCCCACCGGCCACCCCGGGGTGGACGCCGGACTGGCCCGGCTGGAGGCCCTGGACGGGGTCCCCGCCGAGGCACACGTCGCGGTGTACGAAGATGTTCACCAGCGGCTCGTCGACACACTGGCCGCGCTCGACCAGGAATGACCCGCAGGATCCGTAGGAGCTGAAACACCAGTGGCAGTGGCACGACGTCGACTCGACGCGGAATTGGTCCGCCGCAAGCTGGCCCGATCGCGTGAGCACGCGTCCGAGCTGATCGCCGCCGGCCGGGTGACGGTCGGCGGCGCCACCGCGACCAAGCCGGCCACCCAGGTGGAGACCTCGGCGGCGGTCGTGGTGGCGAAGGACGAGAACGACCCCGACTACGTCTCGCGCGGCGGCCACAAGCTCGCCGGCGCGTTCGCGGCCTTCGTGCCGCAGGGCCTGGTCGTCGAGGGCCGCCGGGCGCTGGACGCGGGCGCGTCCACCGGCGGGTTCACCGACGTGCTGCTGCGGGCCGGCGCCGCGCACGTGCTGGCGGTGGACGTCGGCTACGGGCAGCTCGCCTGGTCGCTGCAGAGCGACGAGCGGGTCACCGTGATGGACCGCACCAATGTGCGCGAGCTGACGCCGGAGCTGATCGGCGGCACCCGGGTCGACCTGGTGGTGGGCGACCTGTCGTTCATCTCGCTCGGCCTGGTGCTCCCGGCCCTCGCCTCCTGCGCGGCCGAGGACGCGGACCTGGTGCTGATGGTCAAGCCCCAGTTCGAGATCGGCAAGGAGCGGCTGGGCAGCGGCGGGGTGGTGCGCAGCCCGCAGCTGCGCGCCGAGATGGTGCGCCAGGTCGCGGGGCAGGCGTGGGAGCTCGGGCTGGGCGTGCGCGCGGTCACCGCGAGCCCCCTGCCGGGGCCGTCCGGCAACGTCGAGTACTTCCTCTGGCTGCGCCGTGACGCTCCGCGGCTGGACCCCGCGGACGCGGACCGGGCCGTGGCGGAGGGGCCCCGGTAGGGTGCCTTGCGAGCGTCCGGCCCGTCATGTCGTATGGCGCGGCCGCCCCGGGACCAAGGGCGACCCGGCAGGCGTTAGGGAGAGGGCAGCGGCATGAGCGATGAAGAACGTACGGTCTTCCTGATCGCGCACACCGGCCGGGAGACGGCGCTGCGCAGCGTCGAGGCCCTGGTGCACGGGCTGCTGAAGGTGGGGCTCCGGATCAGACTGCTGGAAGCCGAGGCGGTGGACCTGGACCTGCCGGAGGGCGTCGAGAAGGTCACCGAGGGCCCCGGGGCGGCGGACGGCTGCGAGCTGATCCTGGTGGCCGGCGGGGACGGGACGCTGCTGCGCGGGGCGGAGCTGGCGCGCTCCCACGGGCTGCCGATGCTCGGGATCAACCTGGGCCGGGTGGGCTTCCTCGCCGAGGCCGAGCGGGACGACCTGGCCGTGGTCGTCGAGCGGGTGGTCGACGCCGACTACGAGGTCGAGGAGCGGATGACGATCGACGTCATCGTCCGCACCAACGGCGACGTGGTGCACGAGGACTGGGCGCTGAACGAGGCCTCGATCGAGAAGGCGTCCCGGGAGCGGATGCTGGAGGTGGTGACCGAGGTGGACGGCCGTCCGGTCTCCAACTTCGGCTGCGACGGCGTGGTGTGCGCGACGCCGACCGGGTCCACCGCGTACGCGTTCTCCGGCGGCGGGCCGGTGGTGTGGCCGGAGGTGGAGGCGCTGCTGATGGTGCCGATCTCCGCGCACGCGCTGTTCGCCCGCCCGCTGGTGACCTCGCCGGAGTCGGTGCTGGCGGTCGAGGTGCAGCCCAAGACCCCGCACGGGGTGCTCTGGTGCGACGGGCGGCGTTCGGTCGAACTGCCCGCCGGGGCGCGGGTGGAGGTCCGCCGGGGCCGGACGCCGGTGCGGCTGGCCAGACTGCACCGGGCGCCGTTCACCGACCGGCTGGTGGCCAAGTTCGCGCTGCCGGTGACGGGTTGGCGCGGCCGGGCCGACCACCAGTAGCCGCGGCGGGCCGCGGCACGGCCGACCGCGGCCCGTACAGACGCGGTTCGTCCGACTGCGGCACGGCCGGCCGCGGCCCGCGCGAACGCGCCAAAGTTCCCGCGCGCCAAGGGACTTGCCCCGCCGCGCGGCCGTCAGACCGCCAGCGGCTGGGACTCGTCCGCCGGTTCGAGGCGTCCGCCGGCCGCTGCCTGGGCGGCCAGGTCGGCGAGGCGTTCGACGGCGGCGGGGACGGTCGCGGCGGGCACGGTGACCGGGAGGCGGATGTGGTGCTCGAAGGCGCCGTCCGAACCGAAGCGGTTGCCGGAGGCGATCCGGACCCCGCTGCGCTCCCCGGCCCGGGCCAGCGCCGCGCCGGACAGCCCGTCGGTGGAGACCCACAGTGAGAGCCCGCCCGACGGCATGGTGAAGCTCCACCCGGGCAGCCGTTCGGGCAGGGCGGCGGCGAAGGCCCGCGCGGTGGCCCGCAGCCGGGTCAGCTGGTGCTCCCGCACGTCGGGCAGCGGATCGCCCAGCAGCTCGGCGGCGATCAGCTGGTCCAGCACCGGGGTGCCGACGTCGCTGTAGACCCGCTCGGTGGCCAGCCGGCGTACCAGCGCGGGCGCGGCCCGGACCCAGCCGATCCGCAGGCCGCCCCAGAGCAGTTTGCCCGCCGAGCCGACGGTGACCACCTGGGCGGCGCGGTCCAGGGCCGCCGTCGGGCGCGGCAGCGGCGTGGACGGCGGTACGCCCCAGCCGAGTTCGGCGGTGGTCTCGTCGGCCAGCACGATGCTCCCGGCGGCCCTGGCGGCGGCCAGCAGTTCGCGGCGCTGCTCCTCGTCGATCAGCGCGCCGGTCGGGTTGTGGAAGTCCGGGATCACGTACGCGACCCTGGGGCCGGCCCCGCGCAGCACCCGCCGCCACTCGTCGAGGTCCCAGGTGGGCCGCGGCGTCCAGGCGTACGGCACCGGGACCAGGCGGGCGCCGGCCAGCCGCAGCGCCTGGAGGGTGTGGGCGTAGCTGGGCGCCTCGACGGCGACCCGGTCGCCGCGGCCGACCAGCGCCCGCTGGAGCAGGTGCAGGCCGCCCATCGCGCCGGTGGTGATCAGGATCTGGTCGGGGGTGGTGGGCAGTCCGCGCTCGGTGAAGCGGCGGGCGACGGCCTCGCGCAGCACCGGGACGCCGGTGGGGTAGTGCCCGTGCCCGGCGGCGTAGTACGGCAGCTGTTCGACGGCCCGGGCGGCGGCCTGGCCGACCCAGGGCTGGGGGGCGGGCGGGGCGGCGACGCCGAGGTCGAGGATGCGGCCCTGCTCGTCCGGCGGGACGGGGTGCAGGGCCTCGCCGGGCGGCGGCGCGCCCTCGGGCAGGGCGGTCCAGCTGCCCGCGCCGCGCCGGCTGCGCAGGTAGCCGTCGCCGCGCAGGGTCTCGTACGCGGTGGCGACGGTGGTGCGGCTCATCGCCAGTGCGGTGGCCAGCTCGCGTTCGGCGGGCAGCCGGGCGCCGACCGGCAGCCGACCCTCGGTGACCAGCAGCCGGATCTGCCCGGCCAGGGTGCGGTAGGCGGGGCGGCGGGCGGCGGCCGGCTCGGGGAGCCGGGCGGTGGTGAGCAGCCGCGCGAGTGCGGGCGGGGTGACGGTGGTGTGCCAGTCGACCATGGCTGAAAAGTCCACTTGCTCGGGATTGGCCCTGGAGCGGGCAGCTTTGGACTGGCCATCATGGCAGGGCGGCCATGCCGGCCGCCACCACCGGGCGCCCCGGTGGTGCAGCACCACCGCAGGAGCAGGCCTTGGCCACCACGACCACACCAGGATCAGCCACCCCCACCAGACCCGGACCGGCCGCCGGGCGGACGCTCGCCGTCCGGGTGTTCGGCGACACCCACGCCCTCGGCCGCCGGATACCGCAGCTGTTTGTCGGCCTCGCCCTGTACGGCGTGAGCATGGCGCTGATGCTCCGCGCCGGCCTCGGCCTCGACCCCTGGGACGTCCTGCACCAGGGCCTGCAGCGCACCATCGGCCTCTCCGTCGGTACCTGGGTGACGATCTGCGGCGCCCTCGTCCTGCTGCTGTGGATCCCGCTGCGCCAGCGCCCGGGCCTGGGCACCGTCGCCAACGTGCTGGTGATCGGCGCGGCCATGGACCTCACCCTGCGGGTCGTCGACGGCCCCGGCGCCCTGCCCGCCAGGATCGCGCTGACGGCCGCGGCGATCGCCCTCAACGGGCTGGCCAGCGGCCTCTACATCGGCGCCCGGCTCGGCCCCGGCCCGCGCGACGGCCTGATGACCGGCCTGCACCGGCGCACCGGCCGCTCGCTGCGGCTGATCCGCACCGGCATCGAGGTGACGGTCCTCACCGCCGGGCTGCTGCTCGGCGGCACCGCCGGGGCCGGCACCGTCGCGTATGCGCTGGCCATCGGCCCGCTGGTGCAGCTCCTGCTGCCCTGGTGCACCGTCCCGGTGCCCGCCGAGGACGCCCGGAAGGGATGAACTTCCGGGCACGGAGTTGCCGCGCGCCGTTGTCGCTCGTCGCGCGCCGGGGGCGGAACCTCGTAAGGTCGTCTCCGTGTTGGACGAGATGCGGATACGGGATCTTGGGGTCATCGACGACGCGGTGGTCGAACTCGCCCCCGGCTTCACCGCCGTGACCGGTGAGACCGGCGCCGGGAAGACCATGGTCGTGACCAGCCTCGGCCTGCTGCTGGGGGGACGCGCCGACCCGGGCCTGGTGCGCAACGGCACCGGACGCGCCGTCGTGGAGGGCCGCCTGGAGCTGCCCCCCGGCTCCCCGGCGGCGGTCCGCGCGCTCGAGGCCGGGGCCGAACTGGACGACGGCGCGCTGCTGATCAGCCGGACCGTCTCCGCCGAGGGCCGCTCCCGGGCGCACGTCGGCGGCCGGTCCGTCCCGGTCGGGCTGCTCGCCGAACTCGGCGAGGACCTGATCGCCGTGCACGGCCAGACCGACCAGCAGCGCCTGCTGCGCCCGGCCCGCCAGCGCGGCGCGCTGGACCGGTACGCGGGCGCCTCGGTGGCCGGGCCGCTGGCCCGCTACCGGGAGACCTACCGCGTCCTGCGCGAGGTCTCCGCGACCCTGGAGGAGCTGACCACCCGGGCCCGCGAGCGCGCCCAGGAGGCCGACCTGCTGCGCTTCGGCCTGGACGAGATCGCCGCCGCCGAGCCGGTGGCCGGCGAGGACGCCGAGCTGGCCGCCGAGGCCGAGCGGCTCGGCCACGCCGACGCGCTGTCCTCCGCCGCGACCCTCGCCCACGCCGCCCTGGCCGGCGACCCGGTCGACCCGGAGGCGCTGGACGCGGGCACCCTGCTCGCCCAGTCCCGCCGGGCCCTGGACGCGGTGCGCCACCACGACGAGCGGCTGGCCGCCCTGGCCGACCGCCTCAACGAGGTCGGCTACCTGCTCGCCGACGTGGCCGGCGACCTGGCCGGCTACGCGGACGACCTGGACGCCGACCCGGTGCGCCTGGCCGCCGTCGAGGACCGCCGGGCCGTCCTGGCCCAGCTGCTGCGCAAGTACGGCGGCGAGGAGAACTCGCTCGCCGAGGTGATCGCCTGGGCCGAGGCCAGTGCGGTGCGGCTCGCCGAGCTCGACGGCGACGACGACAGGATCGACGAGCTCGGCGCCCGGGAGAGCGAGCTGCGGGCCGAGCTGGCCGAGCTGGCCGCCGAGGTGTCGCAGGCCCGGTACGCCGCGGCCGGGCGGTTCGCCGACGCGGTCTCCGCCGAACTCGCCGAACTGGCCATGCCGCACGCCCGGGTGACCTTCGCGATCGGCCAGGTCGACGACCTGGCCGGGATCGAGGTCGGCGGGCGCACCGTCGCGTACGGGCCGCACGGCGTGGACGAGGTCGAGGTGCTGCTCGCCCCGCACCCCGGCGCCCAGCCGCGCCCGATCGCCAAGGGCGCCTCCGGCGGTGAGCTGTCGCGCGTGATGCTCGCCGTCGAGGTGGTCTTCGCGGGCGCCGACCCCGTCCCCACCTACCTGTTCGACGAGGTGGACGCGGGCGTCGGCGGCAAGGCCGCGGTCGAGATCGGCCGCCGGCTGGCCAAGCTCGCGGAGTCCGCCCAGGTCGTGGTCGTCACCCACCTCCCGCAGGTCGCCGCGTTCGCCGACCGGCACCTGGTGGTGGAGAAGACCAACGACGGCACGGTGACCCGCAGCGGTGTCAAGGTGCTGAACGACGAGGAGCGGGTGCGCGAACTCTCCCGGATGCTGGCCGGCCTGGAGGACTCGGAACTGGGCCGCGCCCACGCCGAGGAACTGCTGGCCGCGGCCCGGGCCCCGCGCCGCCGCTAGCCGGGGCCGGCGGCCCCCCGGACGTCGGCGACGCGCCCCCGTGGCGCCGACTGTCCAAGAGGGCCGCCGACCTGGCATCGTGGCGGCTGGACACTGGCTTCCCAGCCCCGAGCGCCGCCGGGCGGGCAATCCTCGCGAAGCGGCGCGCGAACCTGATCGAGTCGGATGCGAGACGACGTGGACCATTCCGCCGCCCGGGCCACCGCGGCCGTCCCCGAACCGGGGCAGCTGCACGTGGTACTCGTCCTGGCCGCCAGCACCGGCGGCATCGGTGCGCACGTGCGCTCCCTGGCCCAGGGCCTGGTCGCACACGGGGTGAACGTCACGGTCTGCGCGCCGGCCGGCACGGACGCGCTGTTCGGCTTCTCCCGTACGGGCGCCAGGTTCCACACCGTCGACATCACTCCCACCGCGGGAGCCCGCAGCGACGCCACCGCGATCGGCGAGCTGCGCCGGGCCTTCACCGGCGCCGACGTGGTGCACGCCCACGGGCTGCGCGCCGGGCTGCTGTCCGACCTGGCGCTGCGCACCGCGGGCCGCTTCCCGGGCCTGCGCCCCGAGACCCCGCTGGTGGTCACCTCGCACCACGCGCTGCTGGCCACCGGCATGGAGCGCCGGCTGCAGCGGCTGATGGAGCGCCGGGTGGCGCGCGCCGCCGACCTGGTCCTCGGCGCCTCCTCCGACCTGGTCGCCCGGGCCCGCGAACTGGGCGCCACCGACGCCCGGCTGGGCCCGGTCGCGGCGCCGCCGATGCCCGAGGGCCTGCTCGGCCGCGCCGAGGCGCGCGCCGCGCTGCTCGGCGACGGCCCGGACCGTCCGCTGGTGCTGGCGGTCGGCCGGCTCGTCCCGCAGAAGGCCTTCGGGCTGCTGCTGGACGCCACCCGGGAGCTGTCCGCGCTGGACCCGGAGCCGCTCGTGCTGCTCGCCGGGGACGGCCCGGAGGCGGGCGCGCTGCGCGAGCGGGCGGCCGCGGAGAAGCTGCCGGTGCGGCTGCTCGGCTACCGGACGGACGTGCCCGACCTGCTGGCCGCCGCCGACGTGGTGGTGGTCCCCAGCCGCTGGGAAGCCCGCTCGCTGGTGGTGCAGGAGGCGATGCGGGCCGGCGTGCCGGTGGTCGCCACCGCCGTCGGCGGCATCCCCGAACTGGTCGGGGACGCCGCCGAGCTGGTGCCTCCCGGCGACCCGGCGGCGCTCGGCCGCGCGGTGCGTGCCCTGCTGGCCGACCCGGCCCGCCGCGAGCGGCAGGTGGCGGCCGGCCGGCAGCAGGCCGACACCTGGCCGGACGAGGCCGCCACCGTCGCCCAGGTGCTCAGCACCTACGACGAGCTGGTGCAGCGCGGCTAGGGCCTGTCTTCAAACTCCCGTCGTCCGCCCGCAGGGCGGGCGGGGCGGCGTTGGGGTGCGTGCATCGCAAGGCGGAGGAGGGAGCCACTGCGGAGCATTGGCGACCGACGACAACGCGGCGAGGTGCGTGCCCCGGCGTCGCCCCGCAGACGCGAGTTTGAAGACAGGCCCTAGGTCCGCTCCTAGACCGTGGCCCGCTCGGCCCGGTCGGTGGCCGGCCCGTCCGGCTGGGCGGACAGGTACGCCGCGCCGCAGGCGGTCAGCCGCAGGGCGGTGTCGATCAGCGGGACGTGGCTGAAGGCCTGGGGGAAGTTGCCGACCTGGCGCTTGAGGCGCGGGTCCCACTCCTCGGCGAGCAGGCCGACGTCGTTGCGCAGCGCGAGCAGCCGGTCGAACAGCTCGCGGGCCTCCTGGACCCGGCCGATCATGGCGAGGTCGTCGGCCAGCCAGAACGAGCAGGCCAGGAAGGCGCCCTCGTGGCCGGAGAGGCCGTCCACGTTGTTGCCGGACTCGTCGTGGGTCGGGTAGCGCAGCACGAAGCCGTCCTCGGTGGACAGTTCGCGCTGGATGGCCTCGATGGTGCCGATGACGCGCTTGTCGTCGGCGGGCAGGAAGCCGACCTGGGGGATCAGCAGCAGGGAGGCGTCCAGCTCCTTGCCGCCGTAGTACTGGGTGAAGGTGTTGCGCTCCGGGTCGTAGCCCTTCTCGCAGACGTCGGCGTGGATGGTGTCGCGCAGCGCGCGCCAGCGCTCCAGGTGGCCGCCGGTGGGCTCGTCCTCGGGGGTCTGCTCCAGGAGCTTGATGGTGCGGTCGACGGCGACCCAGGCCATGACCTTGGAGTGGACGAAGTGGCGGCGGGGGCCGCGGACCTCCCAGATGCCCTCGTCGGGGTTCTGCCAGTGGTCCTCGAGGTAGTCGATCAGGCGCAGTTGGAGCTGGTGGGCGTGGTCGTTGCGGACGAGGCCGGTCATGTGGGCGAGGTGGAGGGCTTCGACGACCTCGCCGTAGACGTCGAGTTGGAGTTGTCCGGCGGCGCCGTTGCCGATGCGGACGGGCTGGGAGCCCTCGTAGCCGGGCAGCCAGTCGAGGGAGGACTCGGTGAGCTCGCGCTCGCCGGCGATGCCGTACATGATCTGCAGGTTCTCGGGGTCGCCGGCGACGGCGCGCAGGAGCCATTCGCGCCAGGCCTTGGCCTCGTCGCGGTAGCCGGTGCGCAGCAGGGAGGAGAGGGTGATGGCGGCGTCGCGCAGCCAGGTGTAGCGGTAGTCCCAGTTGCGTTCGCCGCCGATGTCCTCGGGCAGGGAGGTGGTGGGGGCGGCGACGATGCCGCCGGTGGGGGCGTAGGTGAGGCCCTTGAGGGTGATCAGGGAGCGGATCACGGCTTCGCGGTAGGGGCCCTGGTAGGTGCACTGGTCGGCCCAGTCGTGCCAGAAGTCGGCGGTGGCGTCGAGCATGCCCTCGGCGTCCGGGGCCTTGGGCGCGTCGAGGTGGGAGGCCTGCCAGGTGAGGGCGAAGGCGATCCGCTCCCCGGCGGTGACGGTGAAGTCGGCGTAGGTGGTGAGGTCGCGGCCGTAGGTCTCGGCCCTGCCGTCCAGCCAGACCGAGTCGGGGCCGGCCACGGCGACGGTGCGGTGGCCGCCGTCGGCCTGCTCGACGCGGTGCACCCAGGGCACCACCCGGCCGTAGGAGAAACGCATCCGCAGTGCGGAGCGCATCCGCACGGTGCCGGAGACGCCCTCGACGATCCGGATCACCTGGGGGACGGCGTCCTTGCCGGCCAGCGGGCGCGGCGGCATGAAGTCGATCACCCGGACGGTGCCGCCCTGGGCGTCCCACTCCTGCTCCAGGATCAGCGAGTCGCCCCGGTAACGGCGGCGGTCGGCGGGCACGGCCGGGGCGGCGGCGGTGGGCGGGGGCACCCGCAGGTCGGCGGTCTCGGCGATGCGGACCCGTGCGGGCGAGGGGGCCGGGGCCGTCGCGGGGAGGGGGACCGAGGTGACGACGGCCTCGGCCGGGCCGATCCGCCAGAAGCCGTGTTCATCGGTGCCGAGCAGGCCGGCGAACACGGCCGGCGAGTCGAAGCGGGGAAGGCAGAGCCAGTCCACCGCCCCGTCCCTGCTGACCAGGGCAGCGGTCTGCATGTCCCCGATGAGTGCGTAGTCCTCGATACGGCCGGCCACGTGGATCTCCAGTTCGCAATGTGGTCAGGGCATCGGCGAGCGGAGGGAGCGAGCGGTCTGCGGGGCCGGAGGTCCACCCCGGGACGTCCGGCCTGCCGGGGGTGGTGGCGGGCCTTGCTGGAGTGTCCGCGGGGCTCGGTCGAGCCCCTGGAGTGGGTGGGGATGAGCGGGAATACGGGGAGGTCCGGTCGCGCATCGGGGACCGGGAGTGTCCTGACCCTCCCACGCCCTCCGCGTGCTCGTGCTGTCGGCGATGCGTCCGAGCAGCTTACGACGGACGAAAGGGGCGAAGCACGCGGACGCAGCCCGGTGTGGCGCCGCAATTCGGCGGAAATGCCGTGCATCGCGAGGGCGCGGCGCAGGATGGTCCGGAAGGATCACCTCCGCCTGGCCCGGCAGGGGGAGCCGGGATGGTCCGGACGGACACCGCGCTCTGGCCCGGTCCGGGGGGTTGTGCGACCGGTGTGAAACCTGTGGCGTGTGATGCGCCGGTCGTGCGCCCCGCGCGCGCTCCCGGCGCGGTGCGCGTGCCTCGATCGGCGTCCGGGTCGCGTCACTGATACCCTGGTATCCCGTGGACCGGCGGGATCAAACGCCCCGGACCAGCCGAACCGACGACCCAGTGAGCGCCGCGCACCGAGCCGGCCTCCCGTCACGGCGAACCCCGAGCCTCCCGCCCACGTCTGCTTCGACACGCGACCCACGGGAGCCCCCTCTTGGCACAGCCCCATTCCGGCAAGGCAGCGAACGGCCGCGCCGTGACGACCAAGCACCTCTTCGTCACCGGGGGTGTCGCCTCTTCGCTCGGAAAGGGGCTGACCGCCTCCAGCCTCGGCGCGCTGCTCAAGGCCCGCGGCCTGCGCGTGACGATGCAGAAGCTCGACCCCTACCTCAACGTGGACCCGGGCACCATGAACCCGTTCCAGCACGGTGAGGTGTTCGTCACCGACGACGGCGCCGAGACCGACCTGGACATCGGTCACTACGAGCGGTTCCTGGACACCAACCTGCACGGCTCGGCGAACGTCACCACCGGCCAGGTGTACTCGACCGTCATCGCCAAGGAGCGCCGCGGCGAGTACCTGGGCGACACCGTCCAGGTCATCCCGCACATCACCAACGAGATCAAGTCCCGGATCCGCCGGATGGCGACCGAGGACGTCGATGTCGTGATCACCGAGGTCGGCGGCACCGTCGGCGACATCGAGTCGCTGCCGTTCCTGGAGGCCGTCCGCCAGGTCCGCCACGAGGTCGGCCGGGACAACGTGTTCTTCGTGCACGTCTCCCTGCTGCCGTACATCGGCCCCTCGGGCGAGCTGAAGACCAAGCCCACCCAGCACTCCGTCGCCGCGCTGCGCAACATCGGCATCCAGCCCGACGCGATCGTGCTGCGCGCCGACCGCGAGGTCCCGCAGGCGATCAAGCGCAAGATCTCGCTGATGTGCGACGTGGACGAGGAGGCCGTGGTCGCGGCCATCGACGCCAAGTCGATCTACGACATCCCCAAGGTGCTGCACGGCGAGGGCCTGGACGCGTACGTGGTGCGCCGCCTGGACCTGCCGTTCCGCGACGTCGACTGGACCACCTGGGACGACCTGCTGCGCCGCGTCCACGAGCCGCAGCACATCGTCAAGGTCGCCCTGGTCGGCAAGTACATCGACCTGCCGGACGCGTACCTGTCGGTGACCGAGGCGCTGCGCGCCGGCGGCTTCGCCAACAACGCCCGGGTCGAGATCAAGTGGGTCACCTCGGACGACTGCGAGACCCCCGAGGGCGCCCGGGCGCAGCTCGGTGACGTCGACGCGATCTGCATCCCCGGCGGCTTCGGCGACCGCGGCGTCAACGGCAAGGTCGGCGCGATCACCTTCGCCCGCGAGAACAAGGTGCCGCTGCTGGGCCTGTGCCTGGGCCTGCAGTGCGTGGTCATCGAGGCGGCCCGCAACCTGGCCGGCCTGCCCGAGGCCAACTCCACCGAGTTCGACGCCGCCGCCAAGCACCCGGTCGTCTCCACGATGGCCGAGCAGCTGGCCATCGTCGACGGCAAGGGCGACCTGGGCGGCACCATGCGCCTGGGCCTGTACCCGGCCAAGCTCGCCGAGGGCTCGATCGTCCGTGAGGTCTACGGCGGCGAGCAGTACGTCGAGGAGCGCCACCGCCACCGCTACGAGGTCAACAACGCCTACCGCGCGGACCTGGAGAAGACCGGCCTGGAGTTCTCCGGCCTCTCTCCCAAGGGCGACCTGGTCGAGTACGTCGAGTACCCGCGCGAGGTGCACCCCTACCTGGTGGCCACCCAGGCCCACCCGGAGCTGAAGTCCCGCCCGACCCGCCCGCACCCGCTGTTCGCGGGCCTGGTCAAGGCGGCCATCGAGATCAAGACCGCGGTCTCCGAGTAGTCCTCCCCGGTCGTTCACCGAACGGCGGCCCCGCGATTCCCGCGGGGCCGCCGTTCGGCGTTAGATTGTGTCGTACTGACGAAAAGGGGAGAGCGATGGACGAGCAGAGCCGCCAGGGGATCGCCGACGTGGCCGAGGAGTGGGAGGTCCGGGCCGGCGGGACGCCCTTCCAGGGCAAGGTCACCGGGGTCCGCAGCGAGGAGGTCCGGATGCCCGACGGCAGCTGGGCCCGCCGCGACTACCAGACCCACCCCGGCTCGGTCTCGGTGCTCGCCCTGGACGACGAGCAGCGGGTGCTGGTGCTGCGCCAGTACCGCCACCCGGTGCGCCAGCGGCTGTGGGAGCTGCCCGCCGGCCTGCTCGACGTGCCCGGCGAGAACCCGTGGCACGCCGCGCAGCGCGAGCTGTACGAGGAGGCGTACTGCAAGGCCGGCACCTGGCGGATCCTCGCCGACTACTACACCTCCCCGGGCGGCACCGACGAGGCGCTGCGGATGTTCCTCGCCACCGACCTGGCGCCGGCCGAGGGCGAGCGCTACGCGGCCGAGGGCGAGGAGCAGGAGATCGAGGTCGCCTGGGTGCCGGTGCCGGAGCTGATCCGGCTGATCCAGGCCGGGAAGCTGCACAACCCGACCCTGGTCACCGGCACCCTCGCCGTGCACGCCGCACTCACCGGCCCGGACGGGCTGGACGCGCTGCGCCCGGCGGACTCGCCCTGGCCGGCTCGCCCCTTCGAGGCCTGAGTCGGCCGCTCGGGGGACGGCCGGCCGCCGGTCGTTGAGTCGTTGGGGTGATTTGCGGATTCGTACGACCGGATGTCACCTCGGCTGAGCCGGACGGTCGAACTACGCTTCGCAGACAGGGCGCCCGTCCCGGGCCGCCTCCGCTGAACTCCGGAGGCCGGGCACCGGAAGCCGGGTGTCGGATGCCGAGCGCGGGATGACGTCGGGAGTGGCACGGGTGGCGAGGAAGACGGCGACGATGGACCCCGGCCCCGGCGCGCCCGCCGGGGCCGTCCCGGGCCTGGAGCGGCTGCCGGCCGCACCCACGCTGTTCGTCGGGCGGCGCGCCGAACTGGCCGCGCTGCGGGCGGCCGCCGCCCGCCCGGCGAGCGGGCGCTGCCCGGTGCTGGTGCTGGCCGGGCGCCCCGGCTCCGGACGGACCGTACTGGCCGCCCGCTTCGCCCGTACCGTCGCCGCCGACTACCCGGACGGCGTGCTGTTCGTCCGGCTGTCCGCCCCGGACGGCGGCCGGGTGGCGCCCGCCCGGGCCGCCCGGCTGCTGCTGGAGCAGCTCGACCCGCAGACCGCCGTGCCGCTGCCCGGGATGGGCGAGGACGGGCGGGACGAGCCGGGCTGCGTGGCGCTGCGCGAGGCGCTCGCCGGGCTGCGGGTGCTGCTCGTCCTGGACGACGTCCGGGACGCCGGGCAGGTGTGGCCGCTGCTCGCCGACGAGCCCGGCTGCCTGGTGCTCGCCACCACGGCCGGGCCGCTCACCGGGATCGAGGACATCGACCCGGTGATCCTCGGCGGGCTGGACCGGCAGGCCTCCGGCGAGCTGCTGGCCGACCTGGTCGGCGGCACCCGGATCTCCTGCGACCCGGTCGGCGGGGCGGACCTCGCCGAGGCCTGCGCCTCCCGGCCGGCCGCGCTGCGGCTGATGGCGGGGTGGCTGCGCGGGAACCCGAAGATCGCGGTCACGGAGGCGGCGCGCGAGCTCAACCGGGTGGTGGGGGAGGAGACGGCGGTCACGGGGGCCGTCGCGGAGCCGGCCGCGGGCGGCGAGGCCGCCGCGGTTGCTTCGTCGAAGGAGAAGGAGAAGGAGAAGGGGAGGGCGCCGAAGAAGAAGGAGGGGGAGCGGGCGGCCAAGGCCTCCGGTGCCCCTTCGGTCGGGCCCGCCGGAGCGGCCGGAGCAGCCGGGCCGGGCGGGGCCGCTCGGGGCCCCTCGGGGAAGGCGGCCCCGGGGAAGCCGGGGGAGGGCCGGGCCGGTGAGCCCGCCGCGGCCGCCGCCGCGGTGACCGAGTCGGCCGGTGACCCGGCGGCCTGGGTGAAGCCCGGCCCGGAGCCGGCCGAGCCGGTGCCCGTCCCCGACAACGATCCGCTGCTCGGCGCGTTCAGTCTGCTGTACCGCGGGCTGCCGGCCGCCCAGGCGCGGATGCTGCGCACCCTCACCCTGGCCCCGGCGCAGACCGCCGACCCGCGCACCGCCTCCGCCCTGGTCGGCTGCCCGGTGCCGGACGCGGCCGCGACGCTGGCCGCGCTGGCCGAGCGGGAGCTGCTCGGCGAGGAGGCGCCGACCGCCGACGGCACCCCGCGCTACCGGGTGCCCGGGCGGCTCTACCCCCGACTGGTCCGGCTGCGCGAGCAGGAGGACCGGCCCACCGAGACCGAGCTGGCCCGGGCCCGGCTGCTGGAGCGGCTGGTCCGGCTCACCGAGTCGGCCCGCGCGCTGCTCGACCCGGCGGCCGGCCCGGGCTCCGGTCAGGACCCGCTGCCCGCCCCGCTGCGGCTGCGCTCGGCCGCGCACGCCCGCGAGTGGCTGCTCGGCGAGCGGGAGCTGCTGCTCGGCGCGGTGGCCGACGCGATCGGCCAGGGCGACCTGGACGGATCGGCCGGGCGGCTGGTCACCGCGCTGCTGCGGGCCCTGCCGCTGACCGGAGCCGCCGCCCCCACCGACCTCTACCGGCTGCACGAGCTGGTGCTGACCGTCGCCGAGCGCAACGGCCGGCCCCGCCGGGCCTCGGCCGCGCTGCTCAACCTGGGCGACCTCCAGGCCTCGGCGGGCCGCTGGGAGCAGGCCGCCGCCCACTACCGGGCCGCCCTGGAGCACGCCCGGAGGGCCGACGACGAACCGCTCTGCGCCCGGGCCCTGGAGAGCGCCGCCAACTGCCACCGGGCGCTCGGCGACGCGGTGCGGGCCGCCGACTGGTACGGCCGGGCGCTCGGCCTGCGGCAGGCGCTCGGGGACCACGCGGCCGAGGCCCGGCTGCTCGCCCGGGTGGCCGAGGCGCACACCGCGCAGCGCCGCTTCGACGAGGCCGACCGGGAGTACCGGGCCGCGCTCGCGGTGCTGCGCCGGCTGGGCGACGAGCGGGGCCTGGAGGCCGTCGGGGGCGCCCTCGCGGACCTGCGGGAACGCGTCGACGCCGGGTGGTGATGGGCCTTTCGGAGGTATTGTCGGAAGTGCCCGGTTACGACGTCTTTGGTGGGTAAGTCGCAGGGGAAGCCTACGAATCTGCCAATGTGTTCGGAAAATTTATTCACTTTGGAAGGCTGACACGCCGCCTGGGCTTCATTACACTCGAACTCAGTCGCGCAGCGATCCCGGCCCCGGGCTGTCCCGGAGGCTTCCCCACGTGCGCGTCGCCCACCGGTCTTCTCCGGTCGGGACCCCCATGGCAAGAGGACGTGTTTAGCCGTGAAGGTCGGCATCCCCCGCGAGGTCAAGAACCACGAGTACCGCGTGGCCATCACGCCCGCCGGCGTGCATGAGCTGGTCCGCAACGGACACGAGGTCTACATCGAGGACAACGCCGGTGTCGGCTCCTCGATCCCGAACGAGGAGTACGTGGCCGCCGGCGCCACCATCCTCCCCACCGCCGACGAGGTGTGGGCCACCGCCGACCTGCTGCTGAAGGTCAAGGAGCCCATCGCCTCCGAGTACCACCGGCTGCGCAAGGGCCAGACCCTCTTCACGTACCTCCACCTGGCGGCCGACCGGGCCGGCACCGACGCGCTGATCGCCTCGGGCACCACCGCCATCGCGTACGAGACCGTGCAGCTGTCGAACGGCGCGCTGCCGCTGCTCGCCCCGATGTCCGAGGTCGCGGGCCGCCTGGCCCCGCAGGTCGGCTCGTACCACCTGATGCGTCCGGCCGGCGGCCGCGGCACCCTGCCGGGTGGCGTGCCCGGCACCCACCCGGCCAAGGCCGTCGTCATCGGTGGCGGCGTCTCCGGCTGGCACGCGGCCACCATCGCCGTCGGCATGGGTTACGAGGTGACCCTGCTGGACCGCGACATCAACAAGCTGCGCGAGGCCGACCGCATCTTCGGCACCAAGGTCAAGACCATCGTCTCGAACTCCTTCGAGCTGGAGAAGGCCGTCCTGGAGGCCGACCTGGTGGTCGGCGCCGTGCTGATCCCGGGCGCCAAGGCCCCGAAGCTGGTCACCAACGAGCTGGTCTCCCGCATGAAGCCGGGCTCCGTGCTCGTCGACATCGCCATCGACCAGGGCGGCTGCTTCGAGGACTCGCACGCCACCACGCACGACGACCCGACCTTCAAGGTCCACAACTCGGTCTTCTACTGCGTGGCCAACATGCCGGGCGCCGTCCCGAACACCTCCACCTACGCGCTGACCAACGCCACCATGCCGTACGTGCTGGAGCTGGCCAACCGCGGCTGGAAGGACGCGCTGCGCCGCGACGCCGCGCTCGCCAAGGGCCTGAACGTGCACGAGGGCCAGATCACCTTCCCGGCCGTGGCCGAGGCCTTCGGCCTGGAGTCGGTCTCCCTGGAGAGCGTGCTCGCCTGAACCCCCTGACCGCCCGGCGGTCGTTCGCCCCCGACCCGATCCCTTCGGGCCGGGGGCTTCGCCGTGCCCGTGAACGGCGGGTGGATCGGGTAGGTCGCTCTGTCGTCAATATCTGTCGGTCACGTCACCCGCCCGCAGAAACGTTGGGGCCGGTGACCCGCTCATCCCTTGACAGCAGCCCGCTCGATAGTCGACACATCCTGCCCACTACCGTGGATTGTGTTGCTGCGAACGCCTTGAACGGCCTAGAGTCGCAAACCGTCGGCATGCTGCCACGCTGACGAATCGACATAGAGTCCTGGATGCCCAAGGAGGTAAGACGACTTGTGAATGAGTCGACAATTGCTCCCGGGGGTGGTCAGCCAGGACTGGCGGCGCTCACCGCCGGCCAGCCGAGTGAGGAGCCCGGGGCCCGGCAGCCCTCCGTGGGCTCGGCCGAGGTCGGCTCGGTCGCACTCCGTACTTTCGAAGCACGCCAGAACACAGCACAGGTGACCACGGTGACCGATTACGACGCCGACTTGGCGGCCTACGGCCTGGCCTACGGCGAGTTCGCCTACGGCGCCTACGACGACCCGGACGCCGAGTACGAGCCGGACCCGGAGTACGCCGCCACGCTGGCCCCCGACGCCGCGCGCCAGCGCCGCGAGCGGGTCGGCCCGACCGGCCGTCCGCTGCCGTACTTCCCGATCCCCGCGCCGGTCGCCGAGCACGGCCCCGCCCAGATCATCGCCATGTGCAACCAGAAGGGCGGCGTCGGCAAGACCACGTCGACCATCAACCTGGGCGCGGCGCTGGCCGAGTACGGCCGCCGGGTGCTGCTCGTCGACTTCGACCCGCAGGGCGCGCTCTCGGTCGGCCTCGGCGTCAACCCGATGGAGCTCGACGTCACCGTCTACAACCTGCTCATGGAGCGGGGCCTGACGGCCGACGAGGTGCTGCTGAAGACGGCGGTCCCGGGGATGGACCTGCTGCCGTCCAACATCGACCTCTCCGCCGCCGAGGTGCAGCTGGTCAGCGAGGTGGCCCGGGAGTCCGCGCTGGCGCGCGCCCTGAAGCCGCTGCTGCCCGACTACGACTACGTCATCATCGACTGCCAGCCCTCGCTGGGCCTGCTGACGGTCAATGCGCTGACGGCCGCTCACAGCGTGATCGTCCCGCTGGAGTGCGAGTTCTTCGCGCTGCGCGGTGTCGCGCTGCTGACCGAGACCATCGAGAAGGTCTGCGAGCGGCTCAACCCCGACCTGCGCCTGGACGGCATCCTGGCCACCATGTACGACTCGCGCACCGTGCACAGCCGCGAGGTGCTGGCACGCGTCGTCGAGGCGTTCGGCGAGCACGTCTTCCACACCGTCATCGGGCGGACCGTGCGCTTCCCGGAGACCACCGTCGCCGGCGAGCCCATCACGACGTACGCGACCAACTCGGTCGGTGCCGCCGCCTACCGCCAGCTCGCCAGGGAGGTGCTCGACCGGTGCCGCCCCGCCGAGTGAGTCTCCCGGGTGCCGACGAGCTGTTCCGGACCACGGGAGGGATGGCGCTGTCGCCCTCCCTCGCGCCGCGTCCGGCCGCCGAGGCATCCAGACCGGAGACCGCGCGGACCGTCAACGGCCGACCGGACGGCGCCGAGGGCACCGAGGCCGCCCAGGGCGCCCAGGACGACCGGCAGGTGACGCCGGAGCAGCAGGCGGGCGCCTCGGTGCCGGCGCCCGCGCAGCGGTCCGGAGCGGGCGTCGGGCCCGCCGCAGGCGTCGCCGCGGCCGGGCAGGCCGTCCAGGGCGGCCGGAGTGCCGCCCCGGCGGCCCGCACCCACCAGGGCGCCGCCGAGGAGCCGTCCGGTGCCGCCGGCCGTGCCCGGCCGCGCGGCCGCGCGCCGCGCCGGCCCAGCGGGCGCGAGCGGCACGACGAGAAGATCACGGTGTACGTGTCCGCCGAGGAGCTCATGGACCTGGAGCACGCCCGGCTGGTGCTGCGCGGCGAGCACGGCCTGGCCGTGGACCGCGGGCGGATCGTCCGGGAGGCCATCGCGGTCGTCCTGGCGGACCTGGAGCAGCGGGGCGAGGCCTCGATCCTGGTACGGCGGCTGCGCGGCCGGTAGGCGGCGCGGAAGGGCGGCCGGCGGTTGCGCCGGGCGTCGAGGGGGGCCGCGGGCCCGGCGTGGGGAGGCCGCCGGAGCCGTGTCGGGCGCCGCAGGGCGCCGCAAGGGCGGCAGGAGGCCCGCGGGACGCGGGCCGGAGGGCAGGCGACGTCCCGGGTGCCGGAGGGCCGTGTCGGGCGCCGCAGGGGCGTTCCCGGGGCCCGGGGGACCCACCGTGGCCTGTTCGACGGGACGGGTGCGTGCGGAGGGGCTCGTACGGGCCGGTGAGCGCCGGCGGAGCGCCGGGCGGGCGCCGGTCCGGGGCGCGGGTGGCACGGCGTGTCGGTCGGCCCCGGGGCCGGACCGGAGGCGGGGACGGGTGAAGATGGACCGTCATGCCCAGAACCGCCGGACCAGCCGCCACCGTCACCGCTAGCACCACCGCCGCGAGCGCGACCGAGAACGAGTCGCGGGGCGGCTTCCGGGTACGGCTGGACAACTTCGAGGGCCCCTTCGACCTGCTGCTCAGCCTGATCGCCAAGCACCGGATGGACGTCACCGAGGTGGCGCTGGCCACCGTGACCGACGAGTTCATGGCGCACATCCGGGCGATGGGCCCCGACTGGGACCTGGACGCGGCGACCGAGTTCCTGGTGGTGGCCGCCACCCTGCTCGACCTCAAGGCCGCCCGGCTGCTCCCGGTGGCGGAGGTCGAGGACGAGGCCGACCTGGCCCTGCTGGAGGCCCGTGACCTGCTGTTCGCGCGGCTGCTCCAGTACCGGGCGTACAAGCGGGCGGCGGCGCTGTTCGGCGAACGCTGGGCGGCCGAGCTGCTGCGCCGGCCCCGGACCGCCGCCCTGGAGCCCCGGCACGCGGAGCTGCTGCCGGAGGTCGTCCTCGGCATCGGGCCGCGGCGGCTGGCCGAGCTGGCGGCCAGGGCGATGGAGCCCAGGCCCGCGCCGGTCGTGTATGTGGACCACATCCACACCCCGCCGGTGAGCGTGCGGGAGCAGGCCTCCCTGGTGGTGGGGCTGCTCACCGAGCTGGGCGAGGCCTCGTTCCGGCGACTGGTGGAGGACGCGCCGGACGACCTGGTGGTGGTCGCCCGCTTCCTGGCGCTGCTGGAGCTGTACCGGGAGCGGGTGCTCGCCTTCGAGCAGCCGGAGGCGCTCGGGGAGCTGCTGGTGCGCTGGGTGGCCGAGGAGGGGCGGAGCGCGGTCGAGGTGACGGACGAGTTCGACCGGCCGGCCGGTGAGGCCGGTGGAGACGGCGGGGTCGAGGAGGGTCGGCGGCGATGAGCGGACGGGACGAGGGCGGGCGGCCGGTGCGGCGCCCGCTGGGGATGCCGGGGCGGCCGAGGGCCGAGGAGTGGCTGGAGCCGGCCTTCGCGCTGCTGCCGGACCCGGTGGAGCCCGCGGGGCCGGTCGGGCCGGTGGAGCCGGCCGGGGCGGTCGTCGTGCACCAGAAGTCGGCCCCGCCGGCCTCCGGTGCCGAGGGGCCCGCCGACGCCGGGCTGCGGGCCGACCTGGAGGCCGTGCTGATGGTCGTCGACGAGCCGGTGGCGGAGGAGCGGCTGGCCGGGGTGCTGGAGCGGCCCCGGGCCGAGGTGGCGGCCGCGCTGCGCGAGCTGTCCGCCGAGTACACGGCCCAGGGCCGCGGTTTCGACCTGCGGCTGGTCGCGGGCGGCTGGCGGTTCTACAGCCGGGACACCTGTTCCGCGGCCGTCGACCGCTTCCTCCTGGACGGCCGGCAGGCCCGGCTCAGCCAGGCCGCACTGGAGACCCTGGCGGTGATCGCCTACCGGCAGCCGGTGTCCAGATCCCGGGTTTCCGCCGTCCGTGGTGTGAACTGTGACGGCGTGATGCGTACCCTGGTACAGCGAGGACTGGTGGAAGAGGCCGGATCCGAGCCCGAAACAGGTGCGATCCTGTATCGGACGACGAACTACTTCCTGGAACGGATGGGGCTCCGCGGCCTGGACGAGCTGCCGGAGCTCGCTCCCTTCCTGCCCGAGGTCGACGACGTGGAAGCGGAGTCCCTGGAGGGCACGATGATCGCGGAGGCGGTCGCCGCCGCTGCCGCGCAGGCCGCGGACGGCAGTGGCGAGGCCGGTCGGGCCGGGCCCGATCGGTAGGGGGCGGTGAGGTCGGCCGAAACGACCGCACATCCCAGACGGAACGACGTACGGACACTTTGATGCGTAGCAGTGGCAACGGCAGGAACAGCAGCGGCGGCGGTAGCGGTCGCGGCGGACAGGGCGGGGGCCGGGGCGGCGGCTCCTCCTACGGCAGCGGCAGCGGCGGCGGCGGTAGCCGCGGCGGCTCGGGCTCGCGCGGGGGTTCGTACGGCGGCAGCGGTGGCGGCTCCTCGTACGGGGGCGGCCGTGGCGGTTCGGGCTCGGGTTCGAGCGCGGGTTCGCGCGGCGGCTCGTACGGCGGCGGCAGCGGTGGCGGCTCCTCGTACGGGGGCGGCCGTGGCGGTTCGGGCTCGGGTTCGAGCGCGGGTTCGCGCGGCGGCTCGTTCGGCCGTGACGACCGGCGCGACGACCGCCGTCGGGACGACCGTCGGGACGACCGCCGCTACCCGGACCGCCCGCTGCGGCCCGAGGAGCGCCGGTACGACCGCCCCGAGTACGGCGGCGGCCCCAACGCCACCCCGGCCCGCGGCGGCTACGCCGGCCGGCGCCCCAGCCCGGCCCCGCGCCCGCGCCGTGAGGGCCAGGGCGCCCCGGGCGACCCGCGCCGTCAGCCGCAGCGCTCCCGCGAGCTCCAGGCCAAGATCGAGGACGCCGTCCTCGCCCGGCACGACAAGCCGGCCGTCAAGCTGCCCAAGACCTTCGGCGAGCCCGAGGGCGAGCGCCTCCAGAAGGTGCTGGCCCGGGCCGGCATCGGCAGCCGCCGCGCCTGCGAGGAGCTGATCGAGCAGGGCCGGGTCGAGGTCAACGGCAAGCGCGTCACCGAGCAGGGCAAGCGGGTCGACCCGCAGAACGACGAGATCAAGGTGGACGGCCTGACCGTCGCCACCCAGTCGTACCTGTTCTTCGCGCTGAACAAGCCGGCCGGCGTGGTCTCCACCATGGAGGACCCGGACGGCCGCCAGTGCCTGGGCGACTACGTGACCAACCGGGAGACCCGGCTGTTCCACGTCGGCCGCCTGGACACCGAGACCGAGGGCATCATCCTGCTCACCAACCACGGTGAGCTGGCCCACCGCCTCACCCACCCGCGCTACGGCGTGACCAAGACCTACCTGGCCGCGATCCAGGGCCCGATCCCGCGCGACCTGGGCAAGCGGCTGGCCCAGGGCGTGGAGCTGGAGGACGGCTACGCGCGCGCCGACAGCTTCAAGGTCATCTCCAACATCGGCAAGAACTACATGGTCGAGGTGACCCTGCACGAGGGCCGCAAGCACATCGTCCGCCGGATGCTGGCCGAGGCCGGCTTCCCGGTCGAGAAGCTGGTGCGCACCCACTTCGGCCCGATCGCCCTGGGCGACCAGAAGTCGGGCTGGCTGCGCCGCCTGACCAACCCGGAGGTCGGCCAGCTGATGCGCGAGGTCGGCCTGTAGGCCCCGTCCGCTCCACCGGAGCCCCCGGTCGCACGTGCTGCGGCCGGGGGCTCCGGCGTTCCCGCGGCGGGGTCGGGTCGGCGTGCGGGCGTCCGTGCGCGGACGCCCGGTGCGGATGTGCTGTGGGGATGTCCGGGGGCGGATGTCCACGTTTCGGACGGGTCGTGTGAGCCGGGACGCAACCGCTGGTCACGGCCTTGTCAGCGCCATGATCCGTGGCCGAGGATGGCCACCGGAGCGCCGCCCCGCCCGGTGGCGGGACTGCGCCAGCACGGGGTGCGCGGGTCGGGGCGGGAGCGGCCGACGGAAACGGGCGAGCAGGGGGAGAGGGCGTCGTGTCCGATGCAGCACTGGGGCGGGCCGGCGGACAGGCCCTCGGCGCGCTGGGACTGGCGGAGCCGGACGGGCAGGTCTACGCGGCCCTGGTGGCCAGCCCGCAGTCCACGGCGGAGGAGCTGGCGGAGAGCTGCGGGCTGACGTTCCAGCAGAGCGTGCGGGCCCTGGACCGGTTGGCGCAGCAGGGCATGGCCACCCGGGCGCCGGTGGACCGGCACCGCTACCTGCCCGTCCCCCCGGACGTCGCGATCGGCACCCTGATCGGCCACCGGGAGTCGGAGCTGCGCTACGCCCGGGCCGAGATGCACCGGCTGATGGACGCCTTCCGGGAGGCCTCGCGGTACACCGACCCGGCGCACTCGGTGGAGGTGCTGACCGGCGGCGAGGCGATCGCCCAGCGGCTGGAGCACATCACCGAGACCAGCCAGTACCAGGTGCGCGGCTTCGACCGCCCGCCGTACATCCAGGACCCGGTGGCGCCGTTGACCCTGCAGCGGCGGCGGCTGCGCGAGGGCGTGAAGTTCCGGACGGTCTACGACCGGGAGGCGGTGGCCTGGCCGGGGCGGCTGGAGAAGAACATCCTGGTCGGCGTCGAGGACGGTGAGGAGGCGCGGGTCCGGCCGACGCTGCCGATGAAGATGATCATTTCGGACGACCGGATGGCGATCATCCCGATCAGCGTCGGCGACAGCGTGCTGGACGCCGCGTACGTGATCCACCCCTCGGCACTGCTCCAGGCGCTGGACACGCTGTTCGAGGCGGAGTGGGAGCGGGCCGTCCGCCTCCAGGCGGCGGTCGGCACCGAGGACGCCGGGTCGGAGCCGGAGACCGACCACCGCAAGCTGCTGGGCCTGCTGGCGGCCGGGCTCACCGACGAGTCGATCGCCCGGTCGCTCGGCTGGAGCGCCCGGACCACCCAGCGCCGCCTCCAGAGCCTGATGCGCTCGCTGGGCGCCACCACCCGCTTCCAGGCCGGGATGGCGGCCCGGGAGCGGGGGTGGCTGTAGCGGGGACGGGAGGCCCCGTCAGCTCCAGGGGCTGAGCGAGGCCCAGCGGCCGTCCGGGCCGCGCTCGACCTTCTCCAGGCCGACCACGGCGGTGCGGTTCAGCCGCCCGTAGATGTGCGGGAACAGCACGCCCGGAGTGGCACCCGGCGGCGGGGCGCCGTGCGGGGCCTCCCACTTCACCATCGGCTCCACCAGCGACTCCTCGATCAGCAGCGCCATCAGCGGGTCGGGGGTGTCGGAGAAGAAGGCGTTGGCCACCGCGAGCGCCGTCCGCTCGTCCGCCGAGCAGTGAATGAACCCGTCGGTGAGCAGCGACGCGGTGGCGTACGGGCGGCCGGGGTCGGACAGCCAGTCGTCCAGGGGGGCGAGGTGGAGGATCATGGTTCCTTTTCTACCCGTTGTCTCCGGATTGGTCCTGGGGTGCCGCCCGCGGCGGTCAGAGCCCGGCCACCTTGGCGGAGGCGGACACCTCGTACACCAGGGTGAGGGTGCGCCGGGCGCCGGGGGCGAGCGGGACGTCCCAGCGGACGATCCCCTCGGCGTCGAAGGAGTCCGGCGCCGGGGAGCACTCCTCCTTGCGCAACCGCACCTCGACCGCCGACACCTCGGAGACCGGCACCCGCTCGCGCACCGTGACGATCCGCTCGTCGCGCTCCTCCGGGCCGGAGAAGCGGGACAGGTGCAGCCGGACCGTCCGGGTGGTGGTCTGGCGGCCGGTGAGGCCGGCGGTGGCCTGGCGCTCCTCGCTCTCCCGCACCACCCGGTAGCCGTCCGAACTGCCGAAGGACAGCTCGGCCTCGGCACCGGCGGCGGTGAAGCGCAGCTCGCCGCGGCCGGTGAAGCCGCTGCCGCGGACCAGCTCGACCGGGCCGGACAGCAGCGGGTGCCCGGCCGCGTTGCGGAACCGGACCACCTGGGTGACCAGCGGGGACAGCTCCGGGGCGCAGGCGTACTCGCTGCCCGCCGGGCCGGTGAAGGCGCCCAGCGGCACCCGGTGCGCGCGGCCGTCGGAGGGCACGGTCGCGGGGGCGGGGGCGGGCAGCACCCGGACCTCGCCGCCGTCGTCCACGCCCGGCACCCGGGAGGCCGGGCCCAGGACGGCGACCGCCTCCTCGCGCAGCTCGACCTCGACCGTGCGGCGCTCCTCGTCGGTGCGCTCGCGCAGCACCAGGACGTCCTCGGCCACCGCGGGCGGGGCGGTGGCGAGGGCGGAGCGGGCGGTGGAGAAGGTGAGCCGGGCGTTCGTCCAGTCCTCGCCGGTGCGCTGCCAGACCACCGCCTCCGACTCCAGGCGCAGCTCGCCGCCGTCCAGGGTCGCCCGGTAGGAGGGCCGCCACAGCGCGCAGGGCACCAGGTGGGAGACGGTCAGCTCGGCGGGGCCGGGCCGCGCCGCCTCGACGGTGAGCTCCAGGTGGGCGGTCAGCTCGGCCGGGTCCTCCTCGGCCTCGTCCAGGGCGGTCAGGGCCTGCGAGCGCTCCTCCTCCAGGCGGCGCAGCCGAGAGTGGGTGGCGCGCAGCTCCTCGCCGTAGCGCTCGCGCTCGGCGTCCACCCGGTCGAGCTCCCGGGCCCAGCGGTTGGGTTCGAGCTCGCCGAGGCCGGCCGCCTCGCCGATCTCGCGCAGCAGGTCCGCGGAGAGCTGGGCGAGCAGGGCCAGCCGGGCCTCCAGCCGGGCCCGGGCCTGGTCGGCCAGCCGGCTCTCGGCGTCCAGCCGGTGCAGCCGGTGGCGCAGGTCGGAGTCCTCCGGGCCGGGCGGCAGCGGGGCGCGCGGGGCCCAGCCGCGCACCAGCCGGGACTCCAGCACCCGGACGCCGTCGGTGCCGGACTCGACGCGCAGGGTGCGGTCGACGGCGAGGGCGGTGAGCGGGCCGAGGCGCAGCCGCTGCACGCCCGCGGCGAGCGCGACCGTCGTGCCGCGCTCGACCTGGCCGCGGTCCTCCAGGCAGGTCACGGCGGTGACGGGGAGGGGAAGGGTGACGGGGAGGGGACGGGTCTCGACGGTCATCGCTCAGTTCCTCCGGTTTCCGCCGACGATGGCCTTTCCGGCCGGGATCTTGATCAGGTAGCCGCCGTCCAGTTCGGTGCGTCCGCCCGGCGGCAGGTCGACCCGCCAGAGCCGGGTGCTGGGCGGGCAGTCCGGCGTGGAGACGGTCGGGGCGTGCCAGTCGGCCCGCTCCTCGATCCGGATCTCGGCGTCGGAGCCGACCGGCACCCGCTCGCGGACCTCCACCGTGACGGCGCGTCCGAGCCGGTTGGCCAGCTGGACGTGCACCCGGTGGTCGAGGACGGTGCTGTTGCCCTTCAGCATGCCGGTGGTGGACTCGTGCAGCTCGGTGCGGCGCGCCACCTCGATGCTCTCGGCGACACCGATGCCCAGCCGACGGGTGCCGCCGGGGGCCAGCGTGGGCAGGGCGGCGGTGAGCAGGAACTCGTCGTCCACGGTGACCTCGGCCGGGCCGGCCAGGACGGCCTGGTCGGTGCGGTTGGCGAGCACCAGGGTCGCGTACACCTTCTCCTCGACGGCGGGGACGGTGACGTACTCGGGGCGGACGGCGAGCGGGATCTCACCGACGGTGACGGTGTGCCAGGTGCCGTCGGACGGGATGTCGGCGGGGGCGGCGGCGTCGAAGCGGTGGTCGAAGGAGCCGGCCGACTCGCGGGGCGGGACGGCGTGCCGGGGGAGGGCGAGGGTGCGGAGCTGCGCGGTGCCGCTGCCGCCGGGTGCTGTCCAGGCGGGCTCCTCGTACTCGAACCGCTCGAACTGTGCGGGCCGTGTGATGTGGCCGGTCCGTTCGGGGCGGGGGTGCAGGGTGCCGCGCCGGGCGGCGGGCTCCTCGGGGCCGGCCAGGACGAGGTCGGGGTAGTCGAGCAGGGTGGCGTCCGGGGCGAGGCCGGGTGGCGGCGGGGCGGCGTGGCCGACGCGGCGGCGGACCTCCCCGGGCGGGAAGCCGCCCGGGCCCTGCGGCGGCGGCGCGGCGGCGGCGACCGGGTAAGGGGTGGGCGGCGGGGCGCCGTAGCCGGCGAAGCCGCCGGGGGCGATCGGGGCGCCCGGCTCGATCGGGGCACCGGGTGGCGCGGGCATCGGCTGGTCGGCGTTCAGCAGGCCGCCTCCGCCGTACGGGACGGTGGGGGCGAACTGCTCCTCGGCCGCGAAGGCCTCGGCCCGGGAGCCGCCCGGACGGACGCCGCCGAGGCGGGCGGAGCGGGGCGCCACGGCGGCCGACACCGCGATCGGGGTCTCGCGTCGCGGGGCGGGTCGGTCGGCGCCGGCCGCGTCGTAGCCGGTGAAGAGGTCGGCCAGGCCGGCCGGGGGCTCGCGCCAGCCGGAGGGCGGCGGGGCGGGTTGGCTGCGGCCGATCCGCAGCGAGGCGAGCCGGGGCAGGTCGGTGCGGCGGTCGAGGTCGGCGGTGGACAGGGCGAGGCGCACGCCCGTCCAGTCCTCGCCGGTGCGCTGGGCGACGGCGGCGCGCAGGACCAGGTGGGCCGTGTCGGCGCCGGTCCGGTAGGACAGCCGGTAGGCCGGGACCCAGCGGGCGGCGGGGACGCCGTACTCCAGTTCCAGCTCCATGGCCTGGTCCTGCTCGTGGCCCTGGTCCTGGTCGGGGTGAGTGCTCGCGGTGGTGAGGGTGAGCAGGACGGTGGTGCTGGTGCCGACCGGTTCGGTCCGGTCGGCGGTGGACGCCCGCTCCAGCCGGTCGGCGGCCAGGTCGCGCTCGTGGTCGGCGAGTTCCAGCTGCCGGGTGAGCTCCTCGGCGCGCTCCTGGAGCCGGGCCAGCCGCTCCTCGACGAAGTCGGCGAGCTCCAGCCAGGCGTCGGCGGGCGTGCGGCGCAGCGGTTCGTCGCGTCGGCGCTGCGGGGGGACGGCGCGCAGCGCGGCGCTCTCCGCGACCGAGGCCTGGACCAGCCGCAGGCGCTCGCCGAGCGCGCTGCGGCGCTCGTTGGCCTCGTCCAAGTCCCGCTTCAGTTCCGGGAGTTCGTCCGGTTCACGGAGTTCGGCGAGCAGCTCCAACCGGGCCTCGGTGACGGCGGCGCCGGCCGGTCCGGCGAGCACCCGGGCGCGCAGCGATCGGCCGTCCAGGGCGGCGGGCAGGCCGGTCAGCCGCAGCCGTCCGCCGGGCGGGACCGGGACGGTCGCCCGCCGGCGGCACACCGCGCCCTCGGCGTACACGACGACGGAGTCCAGGACCGACGGGTGGGCCGGTACGGCCGGCGGTTTCGACTGCCCGCTCCGGCCGCTGTGCTGATCGTCCATGCGCAACCCCTTCGTTCGCGTGTCGCCCGCCGCGTGGCGCTCGTCGTGCCGTCCTGCTGTTCCCGCGGTGCTCGCCCGTGCCTTCCCCTTTCCCGGGCGGCCAGTCTGCCCGGCTTCGGGGCGGACGTCGCAGGATTTCCGGGTGCGGCGCGTGCACTGTGTGGGACGGGGGCGGGCGCGTGGCGGTTGCCGGTGCCGGAAGCTGCCGGGGCCGCCCCCGTGGTTGCCGGGTGGCGGGTGGGGACTTGGGCGGGGCGGATGAGGGAGGATGGGGCGCGGGTGCTCCCGGACGGTTCCGGCACCTGTCGAGAATCGTGATGAGGAGAGCGACCCGCCATGCGCACTGCCGTCGTCGTCGGCACCGGACTGATCGGCACCTCCGCCGCGCTCGCCCTGACCGCTCGCGGGCTGACCGTCCACCTGGAGGACGCCGACCCGGACGCGGCCCGCACCGCCGAGTCGCTCGGCGCGGGCATCACCGACCCGGTGGACGGCCCGGTGGACCTGGCGATCATCGCCGTGCCGCCCGCGCTGGTCGGCAAGGTGCTCGCCGACTGCCAGCGCCGCAACCTGGCCCACTGGTACACCGACGTCGCCAGCGTGAAGGCCGGCCCGGGCAGCGAGGTCGCCGAGCTCGGCTGCGACACCGTCCACTACATCGGTAGTCACCCGATGGCCGGCCGCGAGCGCTCCGGCCCGCTGGCCGCCCGCGCCGACATCTTCGAGGGCCGCCCCTGGGTGCTCACCCCGACCGCGGACACCGACACCGAGACGCTCAACGCCGCGCTGGAGCTGGTCGCGCTCTGCGGCGCGGTGCCGATCGTGATGGACGCCGCCGAGCACGACCGGGCGGTCGCCCTGGTCTCGCACGCCCCGCAGCTGGTCTCCTCGCTGGTCGCGGCCCGCCTGGAGAACGCCGACGAGACCGCCATAAGGCTCTCCGGCCAGGGCGTGCGCGACGTCACCAGGATCGCCGCCTCCAACCCCGGTATGTGGGTCGACATCCTCTCCGCCAACGCCGGCGCGGTCGCCGACGTGCTGGAGGGGGTCGCCCGCGACCTCGGCGAGACCGTCACCGCGCTGCGCGCCATGCAGGCCGACGAGGAGGGCGAGCGCCGGGTGGGCGCGGCCGGGATCGAGGCGGTCATGCGGCGCGGCAACACCGGCCAGGCCCGCATCCCCGGCAAGCACGGCGCGCCGCCCACCCGCTACGAGACCCTGGCGGTCGTCCTGGGCGACCAGCCGGGCGAGCTGGGCCGGCTGTTCGGGGAGGTCGGCGAGGCCGGGGTCAACATCGAGGACGTCGTCATCGAGCATTCGACCGGGCAGCAGGTCGGCTTCGTCCAGCTGTCGGTGGCGCCGACGGCGGTGAAGCGGCTGACCAAGGCGCTGCGGGCGAGCGGCTGGAGCGTACGGGACTGAGGTGCGGGGCGTGCGGGGCTGAGGTGCGGGGCCGGTCCGGGCGGGTCGGAGGGGCCTGGCGGTCGGGCCTGGTTTCGGGCTTGGTCTCGGCCTGGTCCCGGGCCCGGAGGTCGGCCGACCGGCGGCGGAGCGGGTCACGGCGGCGGTCCATTAACCTTGAGGGAGACATCCCCGGCCGTCCGCCTGCCCAGGCTCCGGCTCCCATGCTCAGAGAGAGGTTCGCCCGTGGACACTGCCGACCGAGCGCACGCCCCGGTCGTCGTCGCCATCGACGGACCTTCCGGCTCCGGCAAGTCGACCGTCTCGCGGGCGGTCGCCGCCCGGCTGGGTCTGAGTTTCCTGGACACCGGCGCCATGTACCGGGCGATGACCTGGTGGATGCTGGTCAACGAGGTTGACGTCGAGGACCCGGAGGCGGTGGCCGTCGCGTGCGGCAAGCCCGTCATCGTGTCGGGGACGGACGCCGACGGCCCCACCATCACGGTGGACGGCCAGGACGTGTCCGGCCCGATCCGCGGCCCCGAGGTGACCGCCAAGGTCAGCGCCGTGTCCGCGGTGCCGGCCGTACGGTCCCGGCTGGTGGACTTGCAGCGCGGCTGCGCCGAGGTCGCCGAGCGCGGCATCGTCGCCGAGGGCCGGGACATGGGGACCGTGGTGTTCCCGCAGGCCACCGTCAAGGTCTTCCTGACCGCCTCCGTGGAGGCCCGGGCCGCGCGCCGGGCGGCCGAGCTGCGCGCCAAGGGCGTGGACGAGGCGACCATCACCGCGATGGCCGCCGACCTCGCGCGCCGCGACGCCGCCGACTCCTCGCGGGAGACGGCCCCGCTGGCCCAGGCCGCGGACGCGGTGCTGGTGGACACCAGCGAGCTCACCCTGGAGCAGGTGATCGACCGGATCGCCGGGCTGGTGGAGGAGCGGGCCGGGCTGTCGTCGGTCTGACCGACCGATCGGCCGATGGTCCGACCGACTGATCGGCTGATCGGCTGATCGGCCGACCGGACGTCGGACCGGCGCTGATCGACCGGGTACCGGAGCGGCCGTGGAGGCCGGTCCGACCCACTGAACGAACCGCGGGCCGTCGAGGCGCCGCGGCGGAAACCATCGCGCTGCCCCGAGCGGGGCAGGTACGCACGGCACGCCCCTGGGAAGGGCCGGGCCGGGAAACGGAACAGACGAACATGACCGCAGAGCACGACACCGCCGATCACGGCGGGCTGGACGCCGCCGACTACGCCGAGTTCATGGCCCTCGCGGCCGAGGAGGGCATCGACCTCGACGGCTTCGACGCCGAGGACGGCGGCGCGCACGTCCGGCTGCCGGTGCTGGCCGTGGTCGGCCGCCCGAACGTCGGCAAGTCGACCCTGGTGAACCGCATCATCGGCCGCCGCGAGGCCGTCGTCGAGGACAAGCCGGGCGTCACCCGCGACCGGGTCACGTACGAGGCCAGCTGGAACGGCCGCCGCTTCAAGGTGGTCGACACCGGCGGCTGGGAGATCGACGTCCTCGGCATCGACGCCATGGTGGCCGCCCAGGCCGAGCTCGGCATCGAGCAGGCCGACGCGGTGCTGTTCGTGGTGGACGCCAAGGTCGGCGCCACCGACACCGACGAGGCCCTGATCAAGATCATCCGCCGGGCCGGCAAGCCGACCGTCCTGTGCGCCAACAAGGTCGACGGCCCCTCCACCGAGGCCGAGGCCGCCTACCTGTGGTCGCTGGGCCTGGGCGAGCCGTACCCGGTCTCCGCCCTGCACGGCCGCGGCTCCGGCGACCTGCTGGACGCCGTCATGGACGCGCTGCCCGAGGCCCCGCCGCAGACCTTCGGCGACGCCGCCCCCGGCGGCCCGCGCCGCATCGCGCTGATCGGCCGGCCCAACGTCGGCAAGTCCAGCCTGCTGAACAAGGTCGCCGGCGAGGAGCGGGTCGTCGTCAACGAGCTGGCCGGCACCACCCGCGACCCGGTCGACGAGATGATCGACCTCGGCGGCAAGACCTGGAAGTTCGTGGACACCGCCGGTATCCGCCGCCGGGTCCACCTGACCGCCGGCGCCGACTTCTACGCCTCGCTGCGCACCTCCTCCGCGCTGGAGAAGGCCGAGGTCGCGGTCGTCCTGATCGACGCCAGCGAGACCCTCGCCGAGCAGGACACCCGGATCATCTCGATGGCCGTCGAGGCCGGGCGCGCCGTCGTCGTCGCCTACAACAAGTGGGACCAGCTCGACGAGGAGCGCCGCTACTACCTGGAGCGCGAGATCGAGCGCGACCTCGTCCAGGTGCAGTGGGCCCCGCGGGTCAACGTCTCGGCCAAGACCGGCCGGCACATGGAGAAGCTCGTCCCGGCGATCGAGACCGCGCTGGAGGGCTGGGAGACCCGCATCCCGACCGCGCGCCTGAACGCCTTCCTCGGCGAGCTGGTCGCCGCCCACCCGCACCCGATCCGCGGCGGCAAGCAGCCGCGTGTCCTGTTCGGCACCCAGGCGGGCACCCGTCCGCCGCGCTTCGTGCTGTTCGCCTCGGGCTTCCTGGAGGCCGGCTACCGGCGCTTCATCGAGCGCCGGCTGCGCGAGGAGTTCGGGTTCGTCGGGACGCCGATCTCGATCTCGGTGCGGGTCCGGGAGAAGCGCAAGAAGAAGTAGTAGGAGCAGCAGCAGTCGGTAGGACCGGTCGGTCCGCCGACCGACGGCCGGAGGGCCTCGCCACGGTGGTGGCGGGGCCCTCCGGCGTGTCCGGGGTGGGTTTCCCGGTCGGGGCCGGTCCGGGGTGCGGGCCGGGTGTCAGCGGTGGTCGACGGTGGGGCCCGGGGGGAGGGAGAGCATCTGGCGGTGGCGGCCGCCGCTGGACGGCGCGGGGGCGAGACCGGTGGCCGTACCCATCACCGGGGAGGGCGCGGGCGGCGCCGGCGGTGCGGGCGCGGGCACCGGCATCGGGTGCGGAGCCGCGCCCAGGTAGCCGGCCGCGACCCAGCCCTGACCGTCGGTGAACTGGGCGGCGGGGACGGCGGGTTGGTCCTGGACGGGGGCCGGGGCGGCGGGGCCGAGGCTGTCGCCGGTGGGGGACTCGGGGTGGTGGCCGTGGTGGTGGCCAGTGCTGTGGGTGCCGGGGTGGGCGCTGCTGGTGTGACGGCCGGTGTGGCTTCCGGCGTGCGTGCCGGGGTGGCCTCCGCCGGTGTGGTTGCCGGTCTGGGAGTTGCTGTGGGGAGTGGCGTGGGCGCCGGTGTGGCCCCCGCTGTGGCTGTGCTGCTGGCCGCCGGTGGGGCCGGAGCCGTGGTGCTGGGAGCCCGGCATGAACTGGGGGAGGCCCGGCGTCTGGCCCGGGAGGGTGTGGAAGGTCTGCTGCTGGGGCGGGTACGGGCGCTGCTCGCCGTGCAGCGGGTAGCTGTCGCGGACCGCGAAGCCGGTGAACTTCAGGTCCTCCTCGTTCGAGCGGTCACCGGGCAGGGCGCGGAAGAGGCGCCGGTACTCGGAGTACAGCTCGTCGTAGATCGGCGTCGCGGAGTGCGGGTGCTCGGCGTCGTACGAGGGGCGCATGCCCGGGATCGAGCGCGAGGCGCTGGCGGACCGGCCGGGGGACGCGGAGACGTCGTAGCTGTACACGTAGGGGCCAACGAGCGAGAGGGGCGGGGGATGCGGGCCCTGGGGGCGGGGGTGCACCTACACGCCGGAGTGCGCAACGGGTGCGCGCGCCGGGCGGGGTGTGGGCACGCCGGGGCGGGCGCGGGCACGGCGGAGTGAAGCGGGGAGCGCAGGGCGCGGGCGGGTGTGGCGGGGTGTTCCCGGGCATGGCGCGCGGCTGGGTGTCGCGGGCGTGCGCCCGCCGGACGGCTGCCGTGGGGTGGGAGGCGGCCGTCCGGCGGGTTGGGGCGCGGAGCCGGATCAGGTGCCGGCGAGCGGGAGGGAGGCGGCGACCACCTGGCCCAGCGCCACCGCCCGTTCCAGCGCCTGGCGCAGCAGGTCCTCGCGGGGCTGCCGGCCGACCATGCCGGCCGGCACGGCGTACATCGTCACCTCGGAGAGCTGGCTCGCGGCCATCCGCCAGGCGTCGGTGACCTGGAGCGGCTGGTGCGCCTGCCACCAGCCGGTGCTGCCGCCGGCCGCGGCGGGCTGGAGGATCGCGTGCAGCTTGCCCATCGCGACCAGGACGGACCAGCCGGGCAGCTGGTCTGGGGTCTCGTCGAGGTCGGTGACGGGCTGGAAGCCGGCGTCCTGGAGCAGGTCGAGGAACTCGTCCTCGCCCGAGGTGCTGCCGGGGCGGCCGACCGGCCCGGTCGGCTCGACCACCAGCGAGGCGTGCCCGACCTTGCCGTGCAGGACCAGCCCGCAGGTGATGCCGAGGATGGCGGCCTGGCCGGGGGCGGCCGGCTGGGTCGGGGCCGGGCCGACGGGCGCGGCCGGGGCCGGCGCGGGGGCGCTCGGCACGGCGGCGGGGACGGCGAGGTCCGGGCCGCCGGGCTGGGTCTGGCTGATGCTGCGGACGGCGCCCGCCAGCTGCTCCTCGGAGACCGGGACGACCTGGGAGGGGATGCAGCGGGCGTGCGCGAAGGCGAGGACGGCGGTCTCGTCGCCGACGAACAGCACGGTGCTGGTGGGCTCCACGTGCGTGTCGCCGGGGGTCCGGCAGGAGGTGCACTCGTAGCCGTCGGGGGCGCGGTCGCCACCTAGCAGGCGGTCGGCTTCGTCGTCGCCGATCTCGGACCGGACCTCGTCGCTGACGTCGAGCATGCGCGGCACAGGGTCTCCTCGGATGGGTGTGGATGGGGTGCTGGGGCGGACACGGAGAGGTCGCCATGCCCAACGGGCCCTTGTGTCAGGCGTCACGGGTGCCCCTGGAGGCTGACGTGAATTGCCTCGGATCCGACCGCACCGCGTGTTCTCGTGGTCGCAATCTGTCGATGTCGGTGCCGGGACTGCCGGAATCAAACAGTGAGGTGAGTCACGGAGTCCGGATGTTTGATCTAGGAATCGACGGTTAAAGCGGACAATTCGGGCATGATTGCATGGTCGTTACCGCCGGTAACCCTTGGCTGAGCTGGGCAGACCGTCGAGGTTTTGGATTCCCCGTTGATCGGCTCGTAGCTTCTTGGACGGCGCAACGAGCGCCACCCGGGTTCACCCCCGACGCACAGCCCCCCGGTCCGCCGGGCGTGGCAGGTGCCCGCCGACGCGATCGCTCGAACACGTCGTCGGCGAGCGGCTGGGTGGCCGGGGCGGCAAGCGGCACGTCCGACACGTGCCCGGCCGCCCGACGGACGCAGCGAGTGATCACGGCCCTTCCCGGGGTCTGGTTCCGCATGCCCGCCCGGGGCTGTCGAGAGGAACCTCATGACCTTCCGTAACGAGACCGCCGCTGCCACCACCTCCACCGCCACCAAGCGCAACCGCGTTCGGATGGCTGTCGTGGCGGGCGCCGCTGTCGCGGCCCTGCCGGTGGCCGGCCTCGTCACGGCCACCTCGGCCTCCGCCGCCTCCGTCTCCACCTGGGACGCCGTCGCCCAGTGCGAGAGCGGCGGCAACTGGGCCATCAACACCGGCAACGGTTTCTACGGCGGTCTGCAGTTCACCTCCAGCACCTGGGCCGCGTTCGGTGGCACCGCCTACGCGTCGCAGGCCAACCAGGCCACCAAGGCGCAGCAGATCGCCGTCGCGGAGAAGGTCCTCGCCTCGCAGGGCCCGGGCGCCTGGCCCGTCTGCTCCGTCAAGGCCGGCCTGACCAAGGGCGGCGCCCCGGCCGCCGTCGACACCTCGGCGGGCTCCGCCGCCGGCTCGACCGCCGCCAAGCCGGCGCAGACCCCGAAGCCCGCCGCCAAGCCGGCCGAGGCCCCGAAGGCCGCGCCGAAGGCTCAGGCCGCGCCGAAGAACGACGCCGCCGCGCCGAAGGCTGCCGCCCCGAAGGCCGACGCCCAGAAGTCCGCGCCGAAGGCCGACCAGGGCGCCAAGTCCTGGAACCGCTCGAACGACGCCAAGCCGGCCGCCAAGGGCGACTACACCGTCAAGGCCGGTGACACCCTGAGCTCCATCGCCGCCGCGCAGGGCCTGGACTGGCACGACCTGTACCAGAACAACGCCAAGGTCATCGGTGGCAACCCGGACCTGATCTTCCCGGGCCAGACCCTCAGCATCTGAGGTCTGCCCAGCTGAGGCCTCCTCGAGCACGTGAGGCCCCGTGCGCGGTCGGTGTCGGCTGCCCGGGGCTCACCGTGCCGGTGCCCGACCGGGTGCCGATGTGCCGATCTGTTCATGCGCTGATCTGTCGGTGCGTCGGCTGTCGGTGCGTCGACGTACGGATGTGCGTACCGATGTGCACGGCTTTCACGGCCGCTTCTCCGCCGCGCGGGTTCCTCCGCCGGTCGGGGGAGCGGCCGTCGGCGTTCCCGCGGGCGGGAGTCGAGGTCGCGCGGGGGTGTGCCCGCCGTCGGCGACCGGGCTGGGCCCGGGGCTGGGCCCGGGCCCGGCGCGGGTCGGCCCGGGTGGGCGCGGTGCGGGAGGATGGTGGGGTGATCCAGGGCGAGCTGTTCGGTGATCCGGGCGGGTCCCCGGGCGCGCGCGAGCGCTCCGAGCCGGCCCCCGGCGCCGTCCTGCTGCCCGGCTGGCTGGACCTCGACGCGCAGCGGCGCCTGGTCACCGCCTGTCGGGAGTGGGCCCGCCCGCCGGCCGGTCTGCACGCCGTGCGGATGCCCACCGGCGGGATGATGTCCGTCCGGATGGTGAGCCTCGGCCTGCACTGGTACCCGTACGGGTACCGGGAGGTCGCCGAGGACGGCGCGCCCGTCAAACCGTTCCCGCGGCTGCTCGGGGACCTGGCGCGCAGGGCCGTCGCCGAGGCGTACGGGGCCGCGCTGGGGGAGGTCGCGGGGGCGGCGTCGTACGCGCCGGACATCGCGATCGTCAACCACTACGCGCACGGCGCGAAGATGGGCCTCCACCAGGACCGCGACGAGCGGGCGGACGCGCCGGTGGTCTCGCTCTCGCTGGGCGACGGCTGCGTCTTCCGGCTGGGGAACACCGAGACCAGGACCCGGCCGTGGACGGACCTGGAGCTGCGCAGCGGCGACCTGCTGGTGTTCGGCGGCCCGGCCCGGTTCGCGTACCACGGGGTGGTGCGGACGCTGCCGGGGACGGCCGATCCGGCGCTGGGGCTGCTCGGGCGGCTCAACATCACGGTGCGGGAGTCGGGGCTGGGGGCGTAGCCGGAGGTCGTGCGGCCGGTGGGGGCCTCCTGGCCGACCGGGCCGTCCCGTCCGTCACCTGCTCGTCGGCTCGCCTACTCGTTCGAGTGAACTGGGCGTTCCGGACCGCTGCGCGGGAATGACCCGGGTCGCCAAAGGATTCGATTGAGCTGGAGAATTGTTCGGAGTCCGGAGAGGAAACGTGCCCATGGGTACCCCCGTCGACGACCTTGTCGATCTGCTCGACCTTGAGCAGATCGAACTCAACATCTTCCGTGGGCGCAGCCCCGAGGAGGCGCTGCAACGGACGTTCGGCGGCCAGGTCGCCGGGCAGGCGCTGGTCGCGGCGGGGCGCACGGTGGACGACGAGCGCCCGGTCCACTCGCTGCACGCCTACTTCCTGCGCCCCGGGGTCCCCGGTGTGCCGATCGTCTACCAGGTCGACCGGATCCGTGACGGCCGGTCCTTCACCACCCGCCGGGTGCTCGGCATCCAGGGCGGCCGGTCGATCTTCGCCCTCACCGCCGACTTCCACAGACCCGAGGAGGCCGGCATCGAGCACCAGTACCCGATGCCGCCCGTCGCCGCCCCCGAGGAGCTGCCCAGCGCCCTGGACGAGGTCGGCTCCCGGCTCGGCGAGCTGCCCCCGTTCATCAGCCGCCGCCAGCCCTTCGACATCCGCTACGTCGACCGGCTGCGCTGGACGAAGGAGGAGCTGGAGGGCGTCGAGGCGCGCAGCGGCGTCTGGCTGCGCACCAACGGCCCGCTGCCGGACGACCCGCTGATCCACGTCTGCGCCCTCACCTACGCCAGCGACATGACGCTGCTGGACGCCGTCCGCGCCCCGGTCGAGCCGCTGTGGGGCGAGCGGAGCTTCGACATGGCCTCGCTCGACCACGCGATGTGGTTCCACCAGCCGTTCCGGGCGGACGACTGGCTGCTGTACCAGCAGGAGTCCCCGATCGCGCACGGCGCGCGCGGCCTGGCCCGCGGGCAGATCTTCGACCGGCACGGCCGGCTGGTGGTGTCCGTGGTGCAGGAGGGGCTGTTCCGTCCGCTGAAGCGCCGCGAGGGGTAGGTGTGTGGCCGGAGTGGTGCCCCGTGTTGTGCCCGGTGTCGGCGCGTTGCCGCCGTGTTGCGGTTTCGGCGACATCGGGCCGACGGGAATGATCCGTCCGCGCGGACGGTGTTGTGGATGACGGAGGACGGGCGGCCCGAACAGCGGGCCGTCCACGGACCGACCGGGAGGGTGGACCGATGACGGAGACGGCCGCGGAGGACTGGAAGCACTGGAGTGACGGCCGGGCGGCGTCGGTGAGCGCGCAGCACGGCCAGCTCGCACTCACCGGCACGCACTGGCTGGAGCCCGAGCCCGCCGAGATCCCCGGCCTGCCCGGGCGCTGGTGGGCCGACGCCGAGGGCGTCCGGGTCCGGGCGGCGGCGTCCGACGGCATCACGGTCGACGGCGCCGACGCACCGGTGGACGGCGAGGCGCTGCTGCGCCCGGACAGCGACCCGGCCGCCGACACCGCCGTCCTGGGAGGCCTGCTGCTCGTCCCGATCGAGCGCGAGGGCGAGCTGGCCCTGCGGGTCTTCGACCCGGCCGCACCCCGCCGGACGGCGTTCGCGGGCATCTCCGCCTTCCCGTACGCGCCCGAGTGGGCCGTGCCCGCCGTCTTCACCCCGTTCGAGGACGACGACGCGCGGTCGGTCGTCGTGCCGAACGCCGACGGCCGGGAGCGCCCGCTGGCCGTCTCCGGGCAGATCGCCTTCACGGTGGCGGGCGAGCACCGCACCCTGACCGTCAGCCGGTCGGGCGATCGGCTCAGCGGCGTGATCGCGGACACGACCAGCGGCATCGACACCTACCGCTTCCGCTTCATCACCCTGCCCGCGCCCGACGCCGAGGGTCGTACGGTCCTCGACCTCAACCGGGCCTACCTGCCGCCGTGCGCCTTCTCGGACCACTTCATCTGCCCGTTCCCGCCGCCGGGCAACCGGCTGGACTTCGCGGTGGAGGCGGGAGAGAGGCAGGTGCTGAGCCGGTAGCGGGGGCCTCGCGGGTGGGGCCGGGGCGTCGCGGGCGGGGGCGGGCTTTCGCTGGGGCGGCCCCGGTGTGGGGCTGTCCGGGGGCGGAGCGGAGCATGAGGGACTATGTCGAACAATCAACATTCCATGCCGTCCCCCGCGCCCGGCCCGTCCTCCGTGCCCTCCGCCGCCGATCCCGAACCCGAACCGGAACCCGGACCGGGGGACGGACCCGGGGCAGGGGACGGACCCGGGCCGGAGGCGGCCGCTGGCTCCCCCTGGTACCGGCGGGCCTTCGCCGACCTCAGCCCGCTGCGCGACCACCCCGACTACCGCCGGGTCTGGGCCGGGCAGGCCGTCTCCTCCATAGGCCAGCAGATGACGGCCGTCGCCGTCTCCGTCCAGGTCTACGACCTGACCGGCTCCGCCTTCGCGACCGGCCTGGTCGGCATCTTCTCCCTCGTCCCGCTGGTCGCTTTCGGCCTCTACGGCGGCGCGATCGCCGACACCGTCGACCGGCGCCGGCTGGGCCTGCTCGGCTCGGCCGGTCTGGCGGTCGTCTCCGCCGCCCTGGCCGCGCAGGCGCTGGCCGGCCTCGGCCTGGTCGCCGTCCTGTACGCCGCCGTCGCCGTCCAGGCTGGCTTCTTCGCGATCAGCTCGCCCGCCCGCTCCGCGATGATCCCCCGCCTGGTGCCCAGCCACCAGCTCCCGGCGGCGAACGCCCTGAACACCGTCAGCATGAACCTCGGCCTCACCGTCGGCCCGATGCTCGGCGGCGTCCTCATCGGCGCCTACGGATCCCAGGCCGCCTACCTGGTCGACACCGTCGCCTTCACCGGCACCCTCTACGCGATGTGGCGCCTGCCCGCCATGCGGCCGCTCGGCGAGCGCAAGGGCCGCGCCTCCGTCCTCGACGGCCTCCGCTTCCTGCGCGAGCAGCCCAACCTGCGCACCAGCTTCCTCGCCGACCTGGCCGCGATGGTCTTCGGCATGCCGCGCGCCCTCTTCCCGGCCATCGCGGTCACCTTCTACGGCGGCGACGCCGGCACCGTCGGCCTGCTGGTCTCCGCCCCGGCCGTCGGCGCCCTGATCGGCGCGCTCTTCTCCGGCTGGGTCGGCCGCGTCCACCGCCAGGGCGTCGCCGTCCTCGCCGCCGTCGCCGCCTGGGGCCTGGCCATCGCGGCCTTCGGCGCCCTCCACAACCTCTGGCTCGGCCTCCTGCTGCTCGCGGTCGCGGGCTGCGCCGACACCGTCAGCATGATCTTCCGCAACACGATGATGCAGGTCGCGGCCCCGGACGAGATGCGCGGCCGCCTCCAGGGGATCTTCATCGTGGTCGTCGCCGGCGGCCCCCGCCTCGGCGACTTCGAGTCCGGCACCGTCGCCGCCCTCACCAACCCCGCCACCTCCGTGATCACCGGCGGTCTCGCCTGCGTCGCCGCCGTCCTCCTCCTCGCCGCCCGCCGCCCCGCCTTCCTCACCTACGACGCCCGCCACCCCACCCCCTGACCCACCCCACCCCCCGAACCTGGCAGCGAGCACCCCCCGACGTGCTGTATTGTTTTCCACGTCGCCGGGACAACCGGAGACAAGGTCGAGAAGCCCACAGCAGAGCCCCCCAGGCCCCGCTGCAGGCGCCGAGACCACGGGACGTGGCGCAGCTTGGTAGCGCACTTGACTGGGGGTCAAGGGGTCGCAGGTTCAAATCCTGTCGTCCCGACTTGCATCATTGCAGGTCAGAGGCCGTTTCCGCCGGATGGCGGAGACGGCCTTCGTGGTTGGTGGTCGCAGTGTGGTCGTGAACGCCCGTTCACGTCGCACTCGGAGGGCACTACCTGCACTCGGGAGCTCCTCGGGGTGGCTGGCCCGTCCTTCGCTGGCGAGCTGAGCGCAGCTGACAGCCCGTTTGGACGCTGTTCGGCGTCGGAGTGACGTTGATTTTCCTGTGGGCGGGTATGCCTGTGAGACCCGCGGCATCCGTTTGTGGGCGGTTGCTTGGGTGGACGTCAGCTATAGACCGGCTGCCCGGGTGTTCTGTGTGCCCCTGGCGTTGGACGTGGGCTGTAGCGCCGTCAGGCGGCGTGGCTGAAGAGCGCGTTCGGTGCCGGGCCGCTGAGGGCGAGGGCGTCAACGCCGCGCGCGCGGGCTTCGACGAGGCAGAGCCTGGCTTCGATGGTGTGGACCGCGGCCATGGCCACTTCCCAGGTCAGGTGGCTGTAGATGTTCGCAGTGGTCGAGAGCGTGGAGTGCCGCAGCGTCTTGGAGATGACCGCCATGGAGACGTTGCCCTCCAGGGCGAGGGTCGCGGCAAGGTGCCGTAGGTCGTGGATGGTCACGTGGGGCAGGCCGGTCTGCTTGCGCAGCTCGTGGAAGCGTCGGCGGACCGCGGCCGGGTGGAGGGGGTTGCCGTCCGTGCCCTGGAAGACATGGTCGTTGTCGGTGGAGGTGCTCCTGGCCATGGCGCGCTGGAGGGCGGCGGCGACGCGCTCCGACAGGGGCACCCAGTTGCGGCTCTTCTTCGTCTTCGGTGCGGTCAGGACGAGTTCGTGGTTGTCGATGGCGGAGAGGGTGTGGCGGATGTACATGACGCGGTCCTCGATCCGGACGCACTGGCGTTGAAGCCCGAGTGCCTCGCCCTTGCGCAGGCCGGTTCCGATGATGACCTCGAAGAGGTCGGCGAAGGCGGGGTCGACGTCGCGGCAGTGGGCAAGGAAGGTGACGGCCTGCTCCGCGTTCCAGGGCACGCGCTCGTCGGCGCGGGGCCGGCGCATGGGCAGGGGCTGAGCCGCGTTGAAGGGGAGCCGGTGGGTGCGGACGGCGGTCCCCAGGGCGCTGGAGAGCGTGGCCAGGCAGTGGTAGACGGCCTGGCGGCCGCGGCCGGACTCGAGCTGCTCGTGTGCGTAGGAGGCGATGTGATCGTGGGCGAGCTCCTCCAGGCGCATCTTGCCGAACACGGGGATCAACTCGCAGAGCACATAGGTGCGGTAGCGGGCGTACGTGGTGGGCTTGAGCAGGAACTCCATCGACTTCAGCCACTTGGTGAGGTAGGCGGCCACCGTCTCGTGCGGGTCTGCGTCGAAGCCCAGCTGGCGGCCTTCGAGGAAGCGTCGCAGCGCGCTCTCGGCGGCGAAGTCGTCCTCGAAACCGCCGCGCCGCACCGTGCGCCTGCGACCGCTGAGCGAGGGGATGTCCACGGCGAAGGTCCACGTGCCGTGCCCCTCCTCGACCAGGCGCGGGCATCCGGCGCCGAGCTGGCGCCGAGCCGCGTCGCGGCACCCGCACCGACGGTAGACCCGACCCCGCCGCCGCCCCGAACTGCGCACCACTTTCTCCTGCCTCCTGCGGTCCTGACTTTCTCAATCAGCCCGCGAGGCTACAGATTTCACGTCTGGATGGCCGACTGCGACCACCATGCGATCACCAACACGGAATTTGTGGCCTGACCTGCGACTTCCGGTGAGCACCCGCACCTGGACTTGATGGCTGCGCCTCGTGCAGCGCGGCGCGGTTCCTGGCAGGTCAACGCTGGCGCCCTGTCACCCTCGGTGGTTGATGTCGCCTACGAAGGCGTGCCCTGGCCGATTCCCGTTACGCTGCGTTGTCGGCATTGGTACAGCGCCGCCAGGCGTCGGCGTTCCGCACGGGCCCGAGCCCATCTGGAGCCACGCCTCGATCTGGTCGAGCCATCGAACAAGCAGTAGTTGGCGGCTATGACGCCACCATCACCAGTGTGGGAATGAAGAGGAGTGGGCGAGGCAGACTCCGACGGTCAACGATCCGATATTGATATTGCCCAGTCTGAAATGGGTCGCCCGTTGCAGCGCCACGCGAGGTTGTCTACCTTCACTTCTTGCGCCAGCAATCGCGCATCGGCGATCGCCGCCCAGCACTGCACAGTTGTGCTTGTGATCGAGCAGCCTGTGCGACAGCGAACGCTTCCGCGGCTCGGGCCTTCGCCCTGATGGGGGGACACGCTGATACTGGATCTGCTTGATCCGGAGGAAGCGAAAACACCGCCGATAGCGATGGAGGACTACTCGGACGAGTTCAGGGCCGATACCGTGGCCCTGTACGAGTCCACGCTCGGAGCGACGTACAAGGACATTGCCGCTGACCTGGGCATCAACAGGGCGACGCTGCGTGAGTGGGTGCTGCGGGACCGCGAACGCCGCGGTGTCGTCCCCACCGTCCCCAGGTCGGGCGGGAAGGCGGCCCTGGCAGGACAGTCGGCCGTGGCCGCCGATCCGGCCGAGCGGACCCGGCAGTTGGAGGCCCGTGTGGCCGAGCTCGAGGCCAACGAGCGGAAGCTGGCCACCGAGCGGGACATCCTGCGCAGGGCGGCCAAGTATTTCGCCGGCGAGACGAACTGGTGAGCCGCTTCCAGTTCGTCCACGACCACAGAGACGCCTATGAGGTGAAGCGGCTGTGCCAGGTCCTGGACGTCAACCGCTCCAGCTACTACAAGTGGCTCAGCGGTGCTGATGCCAGAGCCGTCCGCAGGTACCAGGACGAGGTCCTGGCCGAACGGATCCGCCGGATCCACGCCGATTCCGGCGGCGCCTACGGCTCGCCCAGGGTGACCGCGGAACTGCGCGGGACCGGAACTCGGATCAACCACTACGAAGCCCTACCCGCCCGCTCGGAAGCCGCGATCCATGTCGCGATGATCGGCCTCATGATCCGCCGCCTCACCAGGGAAACCACCCCGACCGGGTGAGGAACCTGAACCCCGTCATCACGGCGAAACGCCCAGTCAGAACACAGGTCTCGTGGATACGGTGTCCTCCATCGTCAGCACTGCGTAGTTGTCGATCCCCTCGTCAGCCGTGGGCCGTCTCGGCCTCGTCGTCCGGCGTCGTGGATAGTCCGGCCGCGTCGGCGAGGTCTGGATCCTCCCCGATCTGGTCTCCGGCGGGTGTGTCCGACTCCTCGTTCAAAGTCCGGTCGTCGTTGGCGAGTGTCGGGAGGACGTATGCCTGGGCCAGCCCCGCGAGGTGGAGGGGGAGGGGGAGAGACAGGGCGGCGGCGTAATCCGGGGCTTGGCGGAGCTGGTGCATGGCGAGGGCCAGCGCCTCGGGGTCGTCGGGCTTTTCCAGTACGGGGGCCGCGGAGTCGTCGTCCTCGTGGCAGCCCAGTACCGCGATCTCCACCAGCGTCGGGTTCCAGGCGCTGGTGCCGGCCTGCGAGGTGAGGTTGCCTGCCGCGTTGACCCGGGTGGCGAGGCGGTCGAGTGCGGGGGAGATCGCATGGGTTCCGGGGCGTTCGGTGGTGCTGTAGAAGACCCGCTCGCGCGACGAAGCCCTTTCCCCGTACCGCTGTTGGGGATCCTGCGCCCAGAAGCCGGCCGGCTGCCCGTGGGGCTTGCCCGGGTCGGCCAGGCCCCACCACTGGGCGCTCTCGCGACCGCCGCACCCGCGCACGCGCACGAGGCGGAGTTCGTCGTCCAGTCGGCCTGCAGGGGCGTGGCCGGGCTTGATCAGGTCGCGTTCGATCTGGCCGTCCTGGAGCCATGGCCAGTGGAGTCGGCTGTTCTGAGCATGGGTGATCAGTGCGGTGGGCTGCCCTCGGAGGGAGTGCAGCACACGTTGGAGGAAGGCCGCGGTCTCCCTGCGCTGTTGGGCGAGGTTACTGCGCCACTGCTTGCCGGTGACCCGAGGGGCATCGGGGCGTGCGTCATCGTCTGAAGTCTCGGGTTCCGTGAACGCTTCGGGGCCGATCTCCGCCTGTTTCACCAGACCGAGGAGGAACTGAGGGTAGGGCACCCATTCCCCCGCGGTGTCATCCCAGCCGCGTACGGCTGCAAGGCCTTCCCCGGCCGGGAGCGGGGTGACGAGGACGGCCACAGGCAGGTGCTTGGGCAACCGGGTCGGGCCGTCCTTGCGACGTTTCACCATCCACACCGCCGCGTATTGCAGCGAGTCCGGAAGATCGTCACCGAGGGTGTGCTGGGGCAGGACGCGGACACCGAGCTGGCGCAGTCCGTCGAGCCACGAGCTGTACGTGCGGTGGTCGAGGCTTTCCGCATTATCGATCTGCCGATCGGTGGACGGGGTGACTACGAACTGAGTCAGCAGGCCTGCGTCGGCGCACCCGAGGCGGATGGCGAACTTGGGGTCCGTCGACGCCTGGCGAAATGTACTGCGGTGTGCGACTTCCACGAGGGCGAGTCCGGGGCGGGAGGGGTCCGCGTCGTCCGCGCGGAGCCAGGCGCGTAGGGCGCGGCGCCGTTCGGCGACGGCCGCCGCGAGCGCCGCGCCTTTGCCCTTGACCACCAGGTCGGGCACGAGCCGGTCGCCCAGTCCGTCGGCGAGGGGCAGGCAGCGCAGCCGGAGTGTGACCTCCGCCGTCCGCCACTCCAGGACCACCGGTGCTCCGGGCGTGGCCTCGTCGAAGTCCCGGTCCGTGACGTGGGCGGCACTGGCGCCGCCGTCGCCGTCGAGGCCCAGGGCCTTGGCGAACTGTTCCACTGCCTCGCCGCGTACCTCGGGCGACTGCCACAGCAGCCGGGCCTCCACCACGGGCGGGCCGGCCTGTTCCGGGCCGTGGGAGGCGATCCGGGCCTGTGCCGCGAGTGTCACGCGCCGTGCCCGGGTCTCGCGCAGCAGCTCGGTCTTCTTGGCCTCGTCGGTCCTGGGCTTGGGCCGCCGGTTCTCCGGCGCGCCGATGCCCTTGCTGCGTCCGCGCGTGAGGTCGGGTACCCGGGCCAGTGTTTCAGGAAGGGCCTGCTCGGCCCATTCGGTGAGCTGGGCCCGCTGGTTGGGCATGAAGCCGGTGCCGATCTCGTGCTTGCCCATTCTGGTGCTGTGGACCACGGCGGCGCGGACGCCGCGGCCCTCGCCGATCCAGGAGACCGGTTCGGTGAGGAGTTGTTCGGGGTCGGGGAAGTTGCCGGCGAGGCTGAGTCCGCGCAGGATGCCGGCGGTGTCGTTCTCCGACCAGACGAAGGTGTCGGCGGCCCGGTCGCGGCGCAGGCGTGCCAGTGCGTAGCGTTCGGTGGCCGGTGCGCCGGGCAGCCAGGGGATGGTGGGCCGCAGGTAGACGGTAGTGGCCTCTCGGTAGGGCAGGTTGAGGCGTTTGGTGGTGGTCCGAGGGTGGGTCGCCCAGCGGCGTACACCCCAGTGCAGGTGGAGACGCGGCCTGGGGTCGAACGGTGTGGTGTGCAGGGAGATGTTCAGGAGGACGGAGAACCACCATTCCTTGCGTTTGACGGTCCGGCACAGGGGCTGCGACATGAGTTCCGCGCCTTGGTCGCGAGGTCCGCGGGGCAGTGCCCGGAACCGCAGCTCCCCGCCCTCGAACGGGAAGGGGTCGAGGGTCAGGATGCGGCGTGCCAGGGCGTCGGTGGCGAGTTGGAACTGGCGCGGTTCCGGAGCGGCAGTGCCGCCCCGGATGGTCGGGGTAGTGAGGAGGTCGACGCCTTTGACGGGCTGCCACTTAGGCAGGTTCTGCTTCAGCCCGGTGCTGCTCGCGAGCAACAGCGAGCGGAACCTGGGATCCTGTGCGGAGTCCTTGGGGCCGAGGGTACGCAGCCAGGCGTCGAGGAGTTGCTGCATGGAACGGCCCGGGAGGGGGTCGGGCGCCGAGGCCGGTACATACATCCAGAAGTCCTCGGCGGCCTGCGGCCCCGGTTCCACGGGGATCCGCGGCCGGGGGCGGACGATCACGTCGGGGGCGAGGGTCTGAAGCACACCGTCGAGTCGGCGGGTGGGCAGCGTCGGCTGCCGCTTCTCCTCGTCCCGCCCGTGGTTGTGCAGTTCGAGGAGTCCGGCGTGCCAGTGTTCGGGGAAAGGGAGTGCGTGGAAGTCCTCGCTCCAGGGGGTGCCCTCCTCGGCCAAGTGGTACGCGGATCGGCGGATGTTCTTGTACATGTAGGTTCTCCCTGCGATGTCCGTACGTGGCGGGTGCGGTTGCCCGCTAACAGTGCTGCCCAGGGCGGTGGTTGGCGTGCTTCATTTGACCGATCGTGGGCCGGGTGATGTCCCCATGGCGCACAGCGCTTCGTACAGCGGTCGGTAGAGCAGCTTGACGAGTGCGGCGTCGGCGGGATCGGTGCGCGCGCCGTACCCGACGGTGCCAGCGTCCGTGTTGGTGTGCGCGAAGTACGGCGCCAGAACGTCCCGTAGCCTGACCAGCAGCCCGGGGTCGCCTGCGCGGCGTGGGCGCCGGTTCTGGCCGGTGAAGGGTGCCTGTGCCTCGGCGAGTCGCGGTGCGAAAGCCGCGTCGACGAACACGACGCGGGCGGGTACGCCACCGCGGACGAGGCGCCCGATGACCTGCCAGATGGTGACGAGCTGGTCCCAGACGAAGGACTTCTTCTCGTCATCGGAGAGCGAGGAGTAGATGTAGGGCCGTGACAGTACGTGCCGCCACACGCCGCGCGCGGTGGTCCTGAAAGCACTACCTGCCGCGTTCAGGTCCCCGGCCTGGGTGACCATGTCGCTGAACGTCCCTTCGCCCGGCAGCTTCAGCTGACCGCGTACGAACCGCGTCGCCCAGTCGTTGATGGCGAAGACCGCCAGGGAGAGGTCGTCAGGGCGGGGGTGCGGACGGACCAGGAAGAACACCGTTCCGAACGCCGCCACCTTCTCCTCGCCGGGCCGTTGGGGGGCAGTGAGAATGTTGTGTCCTCGTTCCACGGCGAGGAGGGGCGCCACGAGCAGTTCGGCGTCCGGATCGTCGGCGAAGGACGCGAGGTCCCCACGCCGGACCGCTCCCGCACCTGATCCCATGCCCGGCGCCTGACTCCCCGTCGGCGCCGCCCCGTCGACGGCGGCCTCCAGTTCGGCGTCGTCGGCGGCCAGAACGCGTACCCGGCCATGCCAGCGCGGGATCTCGTTCAGGGCTGTGGCGGCCACCTTGGCTTCCGTGTAGCTGCCCACCAGAAGCAGAGCACGCTTGCGGCGCTGGTCGGGGATTCGGGCGAGTTCGCTCTGGAGAGGGGAGGAGTTGCCGTCGCTCCGGGATCGGGCGAGCCGGTCGATCATCAGGCGCAGGACATCCTCGCGCTGGTCGGGGTCCTGGCCGGAGAGCCGGATCGGCTGTCCTGCGGCGTCGTAGAGGAACTCGGTGCGGAACACGGTCTCCCGGATGGCGGCGAGAGCCTTGCGCTGCGGTTTCAGTACGGCACGGACGGGGGCGACGACATGGGCCCGGGTAGAGGTGCCGGCCCAACTGGTGCCCGACATCAGCAGCACGTGTGGGCCTGCCTTGCCGAGGCCTGGGTCGGCGCCGAGCTGGGGAAGACCCAGGAGCAGTTCCCGGCCCACGCCCGCGCAACGGAAGAAGCGCAGGGTGCCGGTGCGGTGCCCGTCTTTGTCGCGGGCGGCGGCCCGTTCGTCCACCAGGTACTGGAAGCCCAGGACGTTGCCCATGGGCGCTTCGGGTAGAAGTGGCGCGTAGTCGAGGGGTGGGCGGCGGGTCAGTTCATGGGCCGCGGAGTCCAGCCGTAGCGCTGCCTCCACCTGGGGCCACAAGAACGTCACCCGGTCCAGGCGTTGGTGCAGGGCGGCGAGGACGAGGGTGAACTCCAGTCGCCGTGCGTTGAGTTCCCGCCACTCCGCGGTGAGTGGTACGTCCTCGGGGGCAGGCTTTTTGCCTCGTTCGGCGGCGGGCACGGGGCGCTGTTCCGGGCCCGGCGCTCCGACGAGGAAGGAGTCGAGGAGCGCGCGGACCCGGCGCCGTGTCTGTTTCTCGTCGAGGGTGTGCAGGACGTCGTGGGCGAGGGCAGTGAGCTTGTCGGCGGGGGTTCCATAGGGGCCGCGTCCGCCGAGCGGATCGTCGCGGAACGTGTCGAAGAACCCGGTGATCTCCGTGCGTCGCTGCGCCCAGGGAGCCTCGGGGACAGGGGAGTTGCCGTCGGCCCCGAGCCCTTCCTCATCCTCGTAGAGTGCGCTCTCGTCCTCGACGTCCCCTTCGCTCGTGTTGTCCGGTCGCCCGGCGGCCTGGCCTCGCGTCAGCGGGTACCAGGCGTGCAGCAGCTTCTCCTGGAGCGTCCACGCACTGAAGTAGTCGATCTGCGCCCAGTCCCGCATCGCTCCGTCGTCGATGAGCATGGCGTACAGCCGGTCCGCGGCGGAACCAACGACGTCCAGGGCGGCGGACCACCGTTCCACGTCCTGGTCGGAGAGCTGCAGCCGTCCCTGCCGGGCGAGTTCGGCGATCTCGTGGGTCTGCAACTGGTCGAGCCAGGAGTCGGAGACACCGGTGGTGACGAGGGTGGCCGACGGGGCGAACATCTGGTCGAGCTGCATCTGTACGCGGTCTGCCTCGTCGACGACGACGATGTCGCTGCGCAGACAGGCCAGCTCCAGATAGCGCAGGCGCTCGGCGTTGAGCTGACGCGGAACCGCGGTCTGGACGAGACTGGCCGGGTTGGCCACCCAGATCAGCGCGTCCACGAGGTCACGCGCGGCGGAGTGTCGGGGGCAGACGCTCCACAGCGGGCAGGCGTGCGGGGTGCCTAGGTCCTCATCGTCGGCCCCGGTGTCGTCCGTGGCACCCTCCCTGTCGACGGAGCCTCGGGCTCGTTCGAGCTCGCGTACCGCCCGCTCGACCGCGGACTCCTTGGCGGTCTCCTGGCGCCGAGCGGGGTGAAGGGCACCGCACGGCGCGTCGGTGTAGCGCAGCGGCTCGGACGTGTCGAGCGCGCGCAGGGCGTCCAGCGGGCAGGCGGTGCTGAGGTGGGCGAAGACGGGTCCGGTGTGAGCCAGCAGGGAGTGTTCTCCCCGTGCGGCGAGTCTGCGGTGCAGCCGCTGGGTGTGCTGGGGCCGCGTCGTGCCCCCCTGTACCAGGGCGGCGCTCAGGCCGAGCGTGCGGAACAGCTCGGTCAGTGTCAGCTGTTCGGCCACATCGCCGACGATGAGAGTGATGCGCAGGCCGTTGTGGTACGCCCAGACGGCGAGCAGGGTCATCAAGGTCGACTTGCCGGCGCCGACCATACCGACGAGGTGGGTGAGCCGATCGAGCGGTAGCGCGGACGCCGATTCGAAGGCTGTCCCGTCCGGGGTACGGGTGTCGAGGTCGAGCTGGGCGAGACGCTGCTCCCAGTTCCCCGCCTTGAGCCCCCGTCGCTGCTCCTCCGCGTCCATCCACCGTGCGACGTCGGCGAGCTCGTCGAGCGGCACGTCGAGGGGGCCTGCAGTGGCCGGGTGTTCGGCGGTGAGGGGGTGGCCGGGGAAGGGGGCCCGCACGAGATCGGCGGGGACGGTGACGGAAGTGCGCCGGTGACGGCGGTCCATGAAGCGGTGTTCGCCCGCCTCCGCTGGGGGAAGTCCCTTCGTGGCGAAGCCGGGGAGGTTCGCGAGCGCGTCGTCGTAGGTGGTGAAGCGGTCGGCCGCTACCTTGAGGGGGACCCGATGGGCGGGCTCCCCGGCCGCCTGGACGCGGTACGCGCGCAGCCGTTCGGGCAGTTCCAGGTAGGCGTCCAGGCTCTGCCGCCACATCCGGCCGCGGCGCATGGGCCAAAGCAGGTGCCGGGCCGCGGTCAGCGCGACCTGTTCGGTGGTGCCAGTGGGGAGCTTCGAGGCCCGCGCGAAGGCGAGGCCGTAGCCGCCGAGGAGCGTCCACGCCCCGTCGGCAGCGTGACCGGGCGCCACGGTCTCCATCAGCCGCAGGGCGAGCTCGACCTGGCAGAGCAGAGCGGGCCGGGTCCCGGCGTGTTCTTCGGGCCAAGGCTTCAGTGCGGCGACGACCGGCTGATACCAGCTGCTGCGGTCACGCATGGTCTGCTCCCTGCTTCCCGGCACCGTCGGTCGCCGCCGTCTGATTTCCGGACCGGGACGACGTTGTGCGGGCCCCATCGTGCTTCCTTGCCAGAGGCACGGTGTGCAGGGGCGCGATGGACGCGTCCGGCCCGCGTTCGCCGGACAGCCGCAGCCGCGTGGTCCGTTTCAGCTGGTCGTCCGTCAGCAGCCGCAGACCGCAAGCCCCCGGGCCCCGCTCCTTGGCATACATGGCCAGGTAGTCGCGGCGAGCGCGCACCCGGAATGCGGGCACCACCCAACAGGCTTCGTCGTACGGAGGCTCGGGGCGGACGGCCGTGGCGGCGCGTCCGAGGAAGGCGGGGTGTGCCCAGTCCTTGACGTCGACGGCCCACACGTGACCGTCGGGGAAGGTGATGCGAAGGTCGTACGCGTCGAAGCCGGGCCACATCTCGACGGTGAGACCCAAGGCGCGTAGCTCGTCCTCCAGGGAGACCTCGGCGCGTCCGGGCCCGGTGACGAACTGCCTCAGAGGTTTCCGCAGTTGACGCAGCTCGCCCACCTCCGACGCGACGAGTTCCCGGCCGTGTGGCGGGGGACCTTGGTGCCGGCACTGGTCGCGCTCGCACCACCACTCGGTGTCGGACACCGGATGGAGCAGGGTCAGGCAGCGATGACAGCACAGGTACGCGCCGTCCCGGCGGAACCCGAGGGGGACGGGGGCGTAGATCTCCTCGATGAGAAAGCGCACGGGGTCGAGGAAGAGGTCGGTGCTCACCTCGGCCCAGTCCGCTTCGGTGAGGACGGGCCGATTCACCAGGAGACGACGGAAGGCCGTGTACGACTCGGGTGACGACACGGCCCGGCAGGCGCGCAGGGCCTCATGGATCACCAAGCGGTCGTACTGCCGACCGGTGCTGTCCCCATGTCCCCGCACGGCGAGCTCGTGGCAGAGCTGCGTGGGCTCTCCGGAATCCTCGTCGATCATCCGGTCTGCGGTGTCGAACAGGTCCGCGGGCAGCCGGTCGAGGGGCCAACTGCCCAAGGGACGGGCGCGGGCCCAGCGCATCATCTCGGGCACCCCGGCCGGGGGCTTGGCGCCGCTGCGCAGGCACTGAAGCACCAGGGCATCCAGGGCCCGCTGCGCGCCGGCCGGGTAGGGCAGAGTGAAGGAGTCAAGGCGGTCGACGGCCGCCAGGTGCAGAACGGCGGTGGCCACGTCCCGCAGGAGGACGACATCGGGGTTGGACAGCCAGTCCGGTACGAGTTGTTGGTCAGGCATGGGGCGGGGCGTCCCCTCGCGGCGAGGTCTGTGTGTCGGGGCTCGACGGGCGCGGATGGTCAATGACGTAGGCGGTGCCGGGCCGACACCACGTCCGGGCCTGACAACCGTGGCAGTGGCGTCCGGTCCTCGGTTCGTAGGTGGTGTCGTCCAGGAGTGGCTGGGCGAGTTCGGCGATGACGGCCCGGGCTTCGTCGACGATCTCGGCGCGGCCGGGGTCGATGGGTTCGAGTCGACTCTCCCCACGGACCTCACGCAGATGCTCCAGTTCGACCCAGGTGCGGCGCGGGTCGTCGCCGAGCGCGCCCGCGTGGAACAGCAGGACACCGAGGGCGAGTTGGGGATAGGTGCGGAGCAGGGAATCGCGTTCCCACAGCGGTCGGGCCGACGTCTTGGTCTCGCGCCAGATCCATCGGCCGCGGTGGGTGTACACCAGGTCGGGTACAGCGAGGACGACGATGTCGAGTTCTGGCACGTAGGCCGTGACCCGATGCTGTACGAGCACCTGCTCGTCGGCGTCAAGTCCGTTGAGGGGGCACAGCAGTCGATGTTCCGCGAGCATCCCGGCAGCCTCGCGTGCGGAGGTGTCGTCGAGCCCGGCCCTGGCCCGTACCGCCATCGGCTCGGGGATCTCGCGGTCCCGGCAGCCGCGCACCGGGCGTTCGGCGTGCTCTGCGTCGAGCCAGGCGTCGACGGCTCTGCCGCGCCGTGCCCCCCGGTCCTCGGCCGAGAGGTCGTTGAGGTGCAGTCGTCGCACCAGGTGATACTGGGCGGGGCACTCGGCGTGCAGTCGCAGGTCCCAGACGGAGACGGAGCGGCGTTCGCGTGCGAGAGCCGGAGGGCGCCCGCCCCACAGCCGTGGGGTGCGCTTCAGATCCGCGCAGCCGGCGATGGCCTTGCAGTTGACACAGCTCTCCCCGGGCCGCACGCCGGGTTCGGTGGCAGCCGTGACGAAGGCAGGCGCAGCGTCGGTCCTGAACCGCTGTCTCGCCTCGTCGGGGCCTTCGGAGAGCAGCTCCTCCACGGACCCGTCGGCACACCCGATGTCGAAGACACGGACCAATTCGGGCGGGCAGGTGCTTTCGGTCGCGGTGGGCGGGGGCTGGGCGCGTTGTTTGCGGCGAGGTGTGGGCGCGCCGAAGGCCATCACCTGCGCCACGGCCCCGAGTTCCGCGTCGGGGCGGCCGGTCTTGGCCCGGCCCATGGAAGGCAGCCACAGGTCGCGCACCCTTCCGTCGGAGGAGGCGTACATGCGGCCCCAGAGGGTGTGCTCGTACTGCCGGGCGCCACGGGCGTCGGGAGTGTCCGTGCGGGGAGTGCGCCACGTCCATGCCTGCTTCACCGGCTTGGTCTCAGGCAGCCCGGCCTCGACGGCGGCTGCCTGTTCGCGGGTACGGGCGGCTACGTAGCGCTCCAGGGCGTGGGCGGTCCAGGCCAGGTGGGCGGGGTGGACCGGGGCGCCCCATCCCCGGAAGGGACCGCGGGTGCCCCGGAGTTCCTCGCGTACCCGCTCCACGGGCCATCCGTCGTGTTCCACCAGGTCGAGGGCGGTGAAGAGCGGGCCGAACCCGAACTCCTCGCGGGGTGGCCGCCGGAACGGCACGGTCGGGTCGGCGACGAGCAGGGGCCGCATGGCGGTGCGTCGGTGGGTGGGACAGGCCGCGTCGTCGGGCCGGGCCATCCGGGGGCTCGCCCTGATCAACCAGTCGTGGCCGGCGACGCCGGGTGGATTTCGCATGGTGACCTCCGTGGCAGGCGGTATGGGCAGGAGGGTGCCCAGGGCAACGGGAGTCCGAGGACGTCCGGGCACCACTTGAGCATGGCATAGATTTGTGAACTGAGTCCATGGACGTCCCGCGTCCAGAATCTTTCACGCTACGCTGGTGGGTCTGATGCGCAGTGGTGCGAAGGGGCACAGTGGTGGACGCGGATACGTACAAGCCCGGCGTGGGTGATCTGGTCGACGGGCGCTACGAGTTGAAGAACTCTCTGGGCAAGGGCGGGATGGCCCAGGTCTGGCGGGCCCGAGAGGTGTCCGGGGGGCGGGAGGTGGCGGTGAAGTTCCTGCGCCACGACTCCGAGGCCCTGTACTGCCTCGACCCGTACGAGCGAGATGCCGAACTCGCCGTCAGGAACGCCCGGTTCCGGCGCGAGGCCAACCTCCTGGGCACGCTCGACCACCGGGGAATCACCGAACTGTACGGGAGCGGATCGCACCAGGGTGTCCCCTACATCGCCATGCGCCTGGTGACCGGAGTGAGTCTGCGGACCTTCCTTGACGAGCACAGCCCCCTGCCCCTGGCCACGGCGGTCGCCGTCGCCGTCCAGGTGGCAGGGGCATTGGCCTGCGCACATACTCTCCCGGTCGTACACCGGGACCTCAAGCCCGCGAACCTCATGATCGATGAAGAGGGGTGGGTCGTCCTCATCGACTTCGGCATCGCCAGGCCGCTGCACGCCGACGTCACCCGTTACACGGCGCACGGTTCGACGCTTGGCACCCGCGGTTATCTGGCGCCGGAGCAGCTCCTGGAGCGCGAGCCCACCACGCGCACGGATGTTTACTGCTTCGGCTGCATCTTCTACGAGCTCCTCACCGGGCGGCCCCCGTTCCCGCTCGGCGCGGAGTCCGGCCTGACCGACAAGCACCTCAACGAGGTGCCGCTGCCGCCGAGCACGTACGCCGCGGGCATCCCGGAGCCGATCGACGATCTGGTGCTGCGCATGCTCGCCAAGAAGCCCGAGCAGCGCCCGGCCGTTGACGAGGTCCTGGAAGTCCTCGACCCGTTCGCCCCGGGGGTTGGCGATCCCGAGCCCCGGCCCCGCACCCACCCCGACCCCACAGCCCCCATGCGTCGGCCGCGGGACCGGGCTGCTCGTCTGCGCCCGGTCACTCTCACGCTGCCTGTCGCGTCCGCACCAGCAGATGAGTGGCTGGACGCCCGCGTCGTGGAACAGCTCTGCGCGCAGGCCGAATCGGAGATCGCGACCGGTGAGCCGGGCGACGCGAGCGACCGGCTGCACGGTCTGACAGAACGGGTCCGCGAGGAGTGGGGTGAGAAGCGCCCTCTGGTGCGTCGCGTGTGGCATGGGGCTGCGGACGGATTCCGCCTCTCCGGCAATTTCGGCGCTGCGGCCCGCCTCTATCAGGCCGTCGACGACGGTCTCATTCATGGGGACGGGCCGGCCGAGCAGGCCGATCGCGCGCTGATTCGGCTGCGCATGGCTGAATGTCGACTCGCCTTCGGGGAACTGGAGGCGGTCATCGCGGCGGTCGACACGGCGGGCCGCACGGCCGCTGGCCTGCCAGCGGAACTCGCGGCTCGTGTCGAGGCCCTACGCCGCGCGGTCGACGCCCAGCTCACGGCCCGCCTGGCCGAGCCCAGGCGCAGGGAGGCGTGACGCTGACTGGTGTTGGCGAGCCGATGTGCTACGCCCGGTTGGCCAGCCGCCCCGCCGCCAGCTCGTCGCCGAGATCGCGGACGAGGCTCGTGCCGAGGTCGGCTGCGCGACGCAAGAGCCGTTCGAAGGCGGTGAGTTCGCGGAACGCCTCTCCGTAGCGCCGCTGTTCTCCGAGAGGGATCTGGCGGATCTGGAGACGGCGGACGTCGATGCGGGAGGAGCTCGTGGTGTGGGTGCCGGCCTGCCGGGCATTGGCGGGAGCCCGCAGTGAACCGGCTAGGAACCAGGCGTCGAGCTGTTCGGGCTGTACTCGCACGGCATGCAGTTGGGGACCGAGGGCGGTCGGTGGCCCCTCGTTGACCCAGGCGGAGAAGGCGCGGGCGACGCCCACCACCACGATGTCCCCGGGTTCGGCGATGACGGCCTCTCCGGCCGCCGCGGTGCCGGGAGCGAGCCAACTTCGGGGTTCGCCGTCTACCAGAAGATCGGGGACGGTGAGGAGGGGGATGTCGTCGTCGGACGGCGGGCCGGCGTGGATCGATTCCTCCGGCGGCTGCTGGCCGCCGCGCAGGGTGAGCGCTCCGGCTCGGGCGAGCTCGGCGACTGTGGTTGCGGTCGGTGTGTCCGCCTCGGCCGTGGCGAGGTCGAGCGCCGCGAGCAGCCTGGCCAACTTGTTCACGTGCGCGGTGAGCCCGGTGAATTCCCGCCAGGATTCGGCCAGTCGGGGTGCCGTGTCCACCGGCGACGGGGCGATGTGGCGTCCAGGGGTGAGGTCGACCTCGTCGTTGAGGAGTTCGATGACGGGCACCTGTCGCACGTAGGCAGGGGCCTGCGGGGAGTCGGCCTCTTCGACGGCCTCGCGCACGAAAGCGCTGATCGCCGCCCAGTCGGGGGTCCACTTCTCCTCCGGGTCCCGGGGGAAGCGCGAGGCGGCGTCGGCGACCAGCAGCCGATCGCCCACCGGTGTGCCTTCCCCGTGGGCGGGCATCCGCAGTACCCACAGGTGCAGGGAGACGCTGTGCGGGGCGGCGCAGCCCGGCGGCAACGCGACGACGGCTCGCAGTTGCCCGGTGCGCAGCAGCGAGCCGCGGATGCGGCGGCCGGCCTTCCTGGCCGCGACGGCGGGCGGCAGCAGTAGTACCGCGGTGCCGCCCGGCCGCAGCTGTGCCAGGCAGTGCTGGACCCAGGCGAGTTCGGGCTCGGTGCGCGGGGGAAGGCCGTGGCCCCAGCGGGCGTCGGTGGCCAACTCCTCGTATCCCCAGTCCCGTTCGTTGAAGGGCGGGTTGCACAGGACGATGTCGGCGGAGGTGCCGGAGAACGGGTCGTCGCGTAGGGAGTCCGCAGCCCGTACGGAGACCTGCGCCCACTCCTTCTGCCCGTGGCCCTCGCTCTCGGCGAGGGCCATGCGGGAGTCCGCCAGCGAGGCGAGGACGGCGTCCCGGTCACTGCCGAGCAGCGTGAGTGCCCCGGCGCCGGACGCCCTCACGGCGTCGGCCGCGGCCAGGAGGAGATGCCCGGGGCCACACGCAGGGTCCATGACCGTTGTGTCGCCGGAGCTGCCTGGGCTGTCGCCCGCCACGTCGTTGGCAGCCCTGAGGGCGAGTTGTGCCATGAGGGATGCCAGCGGTTCCGGGGTCGTGGCGATCTGGCGCACATGGACGTCGAGCCAACGGCGCAGCAGAAACGCGAACGTTTCCGTGCCCCCTTCACGCTGTCCGAGATCCACGGCCCGTTCGATCAGCGCCCGTGTGTCGGCACGGATCTCCTCGCCTTCGTCGCTCGCCCGCCCGGAGAGGAGCCGTCCTACCTCGGCGATCGCGGCCCCGGTCTCGTCACGCCCGCCGAGCGCCTCGAAACCGGGCCATAGCCATTCCCTCTCGGCGGACTCTTTCAACTTCTTGTTGTTGCGCAGCCAGCCCTCGATGTCGGTCAAGGAGAACTGAGGGTTGGTGTCGGTGCCGGCGATCCGCTCAGGGAAGGACGGATGCCGCCGCCGCCAATTGCTCACCGCGGCTCGTCCTACACCCGCAAGGCGGGCGATTTCGGCCAAGGTCACCGGTACGGCGCGCGACGTGGACATCTACACTCCCAGGGCATTTCTGGTGGAGGGAGGACTTTCCCCTCGGTCATGGGTGTGTGATCAAGCCACCCTTCCTCTGAACTGCATCGGTCAGCGTACATGACCATTGACTTTGTTCACAGATGCACCATGGCGGGTTTGGGGGCGTACGTCGCGTTCTGGTCGGTCAGGCGCGCGGGTCAGCGCGACGGCTGGTTGTGCCGCCCTGGCGTTGCCCCCGTCCGCCCGGGTCGGCTGTTCCGCCCCGATGTTGCCCATGCCCGCACAGGCCGGGCTTCGGGCCCCATCGGGTGGGTGAAGGGCCGCAGCGGGTCCACTTCGGCCCATGGGACGAGTGCCTGTTCGGGGGTACGGCGCTCGGGTAGCCACACGGCGAGACGCTGCCACACCTCGCCGGCGTGGGCGGGGCGCTCGTCGGGGTCCTTGGCCAGCAACTGGAGCACCAGGTCCTCCAGTTCGGAGGGGATGCCTGCGCGGAGCCTTCCGGGCGGTACGGGCGGCTGCTCAAGGATCATGCCGGGCAGCATCAGTTCGGACTCGTGCGTGAAGACCGGTTCGCCCGTCAGCATCGCGTACAGCAGACAGCCCAGCGCGTACAGATCGGTGCGGGGGTCGACCGGCTTGCCCTGCACCTGTTCCGGTGCCATGCACTCCAGGCTGCCGGGGTGCTCACCGGTCGTGGTGAGGCCTGTGGTGCCCGGGTCGAGGAAGGCGGCGACGCCGAAGTCCAGGACCTTAACCACGCCGTCCGTGCGGATCACGACGTTGCTGCCCTTGAGGTCGCGGTGCACGACCTCGCGAGCGTGCACCGAGCCCAGGACGGAGGCGATCTGGACGCCGACCGACGCGATCTCCTCGATGGAGAGCGGGCCCTCCTCGGCGATCCGGTCGTCGAGCGGGGGCCCGATCACGTACTGCATGACGAGAAAGCGGGTGCCGTTCTCCTCGCCGAGATCGTAGACGGTGGCGAGGCCCGTATGGTCGAGTCGCGCGACGGCCTGCGCCTCCCGGCGGAACCTTTCGGCGTCGCGGGCGCGCTGCTCCCCCGTGAGTCCCGGATCGACGTTCATGGTCTTCAACGCCACGTCGCGGCCCAGGTTCTCGTCGTGGGCGAGCCAGACGACTCCCATGCCGCCCCGGCCGATGAGGCGTTTGATCCGGTAGCGACCGGCGATCAGTGTTCCGGTGTCCATTCGCGCTGCGGCCCGTCCCCTCCGTGCCCTGCCGTGCCCTGCCCGGGCTGGTGTCGGGAAGAGTGTGACACGGTGGTGCTTCGAATGCCGCCCGCGCGGCGCTTTGTTCGTTGACTTAGTTCACACGCTATTGCTCTAATGGGGTGAAGGCGGGGCGGTTCGTCCCGCGCGCCGCACCCACTACGGTGATGCGGGGATTACGTCGGGAGCTAGTGAGGATCACGTGGACGTCTTCGAGGTGCACCGTCGGCTCATCCAGGACTACAAGGAATACACGTCCGGTTCGGTGGTGATCGACGACCCGCGGATCGGCGAGAAGGTGTCCAAGTCCCTTGCCGACGGCGACCAGTGGCCTGACCCCTGGCTCTCGCTCAACCCGAGCTTCGCGAGCGGCGGCACCGTCGACCACCTCGCCGACGACCTCGGCCTCCTCCACCCCGAGTGCAAGCGGATCTTCCGCACCGGCAAGGACAAGCGGGGCACGACGATCCGTCCCATCCGCTTCCACCAGCACCAGCGCGATGCCATCGAGGCCGCCGACTCGAAGGACTCGTACGTCCTGACGACCGGCACCGGCTCCGGAAAGAGCCTCGGCTACATCGTGCCCATCGTCAGCCGGATCCTGAGCGAGAAGCGGCCCGGAGACCCCCCGAGCATCAAGGCGATCATTGTCTACCCGATGAACGCGCTGGCCAACAGCCAGCGGGGCGAGCTGAGGAAGTTCCTCACCGACGGATACGGCGTGGGCAACGAGCCCGTCACGTACGCCCGTTACACCGGCCAGGAGAAGCAGTCCGAGAAGGACGCGGTCCTCGACACCCCCCCGGACATCCTGCTCACCAACTACGTGATGCTGGAGCTGATGCTCACCCGCCCCGAGGAGCGCAAGCGTCTCATCGGCCGGGCCAAGGGCCTGCGCTTCCTCGTCCTGGACGAACTGCACACCTACCGCGGCCGTCAGGGCGCCGACGTCGCCCTGCTGGTCCGGCGCGTGCGCGAGGCCTGCGAGTCGCCCGCCCTGCAGTGCGTCGGCACCTCCGCCACCATGTCCACCAAAGGCACCCCCGCCGCCCGCCGCCGTGAGGTCGCCGAGGTTGCCTCCACCCTGTTCGACACGGAGATCTCCCCAGACTGGGTGGTGGGCGAGACCCTGGTCCGCGCGACCGGCGACACGACCCCCACACGTGCCGAACTCGCAGCCCGCGTAATGGAGAACAACCCTCCGCTGGAGTACGACGCACTTAAGGCCGACCCTCTGGCCCACTGGGTCGAGACCGCCTTCGGCCTGACCGAGACCACCGACGAGGACGGCACCCGCTTGCTGGTGCGCGCCAAGCCCACCACCGTGGAGCTCGCCGCGCGCGTCCTACGCGAGGACGCCTTCGACATCCCGCGCGACGCGCCCGAGGACGAGCCGTACATCGCCTGCGCCAAGGCCATCCGGTCCACCCTCCGGGCCGGCACACAGGTCCGCGACGCCGACGACCGCGCGCTGTTCGCGTTCCGCCTCCACCAGTTCCTCTCCAAGGGTGGCTCGGCGTACGTCTCCCTGGAGCCGGCGGACAGCCGCCACATCACCCGCACCTACCAGCAGCGGGTGCCCGGAGAGCCGGAGAAGCTCCTGCTGCCGCTGTCCTTCTGCCGTGAGTGCGGCCAGGAGTACCTCACCGTGGCCCGCGAGCAGAGCGACGACGGCACGGTCTCCTTCCGCACCCGTGAGGACGCGGACGACGAGCAGGGCTACCTCTACCTCTCGGCCGCCAACCCCTGGCCCGAGCGTGTCACCGACGCGATCGACCAGCGCCGCTTCCCCGACAGCTGGCTCACCCTCGACCCGAAGAAGGGCACGCCCGTCCTCACCGCGAGCCGCAAGAAGCGCGCTCCACAGCCCGTGTGGGTGAGGCCCGACGGCACGGCCGTGAACAAGGACGGGGACGGCCTGTACGCCGCCTATGTGCCCGCCCCGTTCCTGTTCTGCCTTGAGTGCGGGGTCAGCTACGAGGAAGTGCGGGAGCGGGATTTCGCCAAGCTGATGACGCTCGACCAGGAGGGCCGGTCCACAGCCACGTCTGTCGTCAGCGCTTCCATCGTGCGCCACCTGAAGAGCCTGCCGGAGAAGGAACTCGGCAAGGACGCACGCAAGTTGCTCACCTTCGTCGACAACCGGCAGGACGCCAGCCTGCAGTCCGGTCACTTCAACGACTTCGTGATGGTCACCCAGCTGCGGGGTGCGCTGTACCGCGCGATGCTGAAGGCGAGGGATAAGGGGCTGCGCTGGAAGCGGCTGGGCGAGGAGGTCGTCGAGGCCATGGGGCTGGCCCCGCACGAGTACGCCAACAACCCCACCGAAGTGGAGGCGCTCGCCGAGGAGACGCGGGACGCGCTGGCCCAGGTGGTCGAGTACCGGCTCTTCCTGGACCTGGAGCGCGGCTGGCGGGTCACCATGCCCAACCTGGAACAGACCGGTCTGCTCGGGCTGGAGTACGCGGGGCTCGACCAGATCGCCGAGGACGAGGAGCGCTGGCAGCGGGCGGCAGAGCCGCTGCGCACCGCCACTCCCGCCACCCGGCTCGATCTCGCCCGGGTCCTCATGGACGAGCTGCGCCGCCAGCGGGCCGTGGACACCCCGTACTTCACCGAGGCGAAGTTCAACGAGCTGCGAAAGGAGTCGGCGAAGCTCAACGACGCCTGGGGGATCGCCGACACCGAGGCGGCGCCTCCCACACCGACCGTCGCCCTGCCGCGCGTGGGGCGGCCTGATCGCAGCCGCAGCGAGAAGAACCTCACCGGCCGCGGCGCTTTCGGCCGCCACGTCCGCAAGCCGGAGACCTTCCCGCACTGGAGCCACGACCTTTCCCTCGACGACGCCCAGGACGTGATCCGCGACCTGCTGGAGGTCCTCGCCGACGGAGGTGTCCTGAGCCGGATCACCCAGGGTCGGGGCGAGGACCCCGGCTACCAGATCCACCACCCGGTGATCCGCTGGCACACCCGCGACGACGACCACGGCGCGGTGGACCGGCTGCGCCGCACCTACCGCACCGGCCGGGGCCCCCGCGTCAACGCCTTCTTCAAGGGGCTCTACAAGGAGGTCGCGTCCACCTTCGCCGGACTGCACGCTGCCGAGCACACCGCTCAGGTCCACCCCGACGTCCGCGAGGAACGGGAGAAAATGTTCAGCAAGGGGCTGCCGCTGCCCCTGCTGTACTGCTCGCCCACGATGGAACTCGGCGTCGACATCGCCAGCCTCAACGCCGTCAACCTCCGCAACGTCCCGCCGACCCCCGCGAACTACGCCCAGCGCTCGGGCCGCGCGGGCCGCTCGGGCCAGCCCGCGCTGGTCACCACGTACTGCGCGACCGGCAACAGCCATGACCAGTACTACTTCACCCGCTCCGACCAGATGGTCGCGGGCACCGTCGCCGCGCCCCGCCTCGACCTGGCCAACGAGGACCTGCTCGCCTCGCACGTGCACGCCATCTGGCTCGCCGAGACCCGCCTGGAACTCGGCCGCACCATGACCAAGATCCTCGACACCGACGGCAAGACCCCCTCGCTGGAGCTGCTGCCCGGGGTGCGGGAGCAGATCGGCGGCCCGGCCGCCCAGCAGCGCGCCCTCCTGCGGGCCCGCACCGTCCTCGCGGGCTGCGTCGACGCCCTGCGCGAGACGTCCTGGTGGCACGAGCAGTGGCTGGAGGACACCGTCGCCAAGGCCCCCGGCCGTTTCGACGAGAAGTGCGGACGCTGGCGGAACCTCTACCGCAAGGCCCTGGAGGAGCGGGAGATCCAGCACGACAACATCCGCAACCGCACGGCGACCGGCCGCTCCCAGGCTCAAGCCGTCCGCCGCCGCGCCCAGGCGGAGAACCAGATCGCCCTTCTGGAGAACAGGCAGGGAGGCGAGCGCACGGTGCTGTCCGACTTCTACCCGTACCGCTACTTCGCCTCCGAGGGCTTCCTGCCCGGCTACTCCTTCCCCCGGCTCCCGCTCGCCGCGTACATCCCCGGCACCGGCCGCACCAGCCGCGGCTACGACGGCGACTACCTCCAGCGGTCCCGGTTCATCGCGATCCGCGAGTTCGGGCCGGGCGCGCTGATCTACCACGAGGGCAGCCGGTTCAAGGTGGACCGGGTGCAGCTGCCGCCGGACACCAGCGGCGAACTGACCACCGAGAGTGCCAAGGTGTGCCAGGGCTGCGGTTATCTGTCCCCCGAGGAGCGGCGCGAGGACACCTGCCTGGGCTGCGGCACCTCGTACGGCGACCCCCGTACCGGGTTGCTGCACCTGCACACCGTCTTCACCCACCGGCGCGACCGGATCTCCTCCGACGAGGAGGAGCGCCAGCGCACGGGCTACGCGGTGGAGATCTCCTACCGTTTCAAGCAGCATGAGGACGGCCGGGACGGTTCGCTGCGCGCCGAGGCGAAGGCCGCGGCCGGCCGCCTCCTTGCCGAACTGGTCTACGGCGACAGCGCCACCGTCCGTCTCACCAACCTGGGCTACCGCCGCTCGGTCGCCAAGGGCGACATCGGCTTCTGGCTCGACCCGGTCACCGGTCAGTGGCTGGCCGGCTCCACCGGCAGGCCGAGCACGAGCGCGCCCGGCCGGGAGACCCCGGTGGAGGACGAGGGCCTCGCCGACGCGGAGAAGGTCGTGCGCAAGGTCCCCGTCATCCCGTACGTCCAGGACACCCGCAACATCCTCGTCCTTAAGCTCGCGGCCCCCGTCGACAAGGACACCGCGATCACCCTTCAGTACGCGCTGGAGCGGGGCATCGAGGCCGAGTTCCAGCTGGAGGACTCCGAGCTGGACACCGAGGAGCTGCCGCCGCATGACGGGCCCCGCGAGCGGCTGCTGTTCATCGAGAGCGCCGAGGGCGGCGCGGGCGTCCTGCGCCGCCTCCAGGCCGAGCCCGACGCGCTTGCCCGCGCCGCCGGCCGGGCCCTGAAGATCGCGCACTTCGACCAGGTCGGGCGCGACCGGGGAGCCGAGAAGCGCAATGGCGACCCGTGCGAGAAGGGCTGCTACGACTGCCTGCTCTCCTTCGGCAACCAGCGCCACCATCGGATGATCGACCGCCACCTGGTGAAGCAGCTGCTGATGGACTTCGCGGGCGGCGAGGTCGGCTCCAGCCATGCGGGCCGCAGCCGCGACGAGCAGGCCGACGCGCTCATTGAGGGCGCCGACTCCTCCCTGGAGGAGCGATTCGTCGCCTACCTCAGGACCCACGGCCACCGCCTGCCCGACCACCAGCAGGTCAGGCTGAGCGCGGCCCTGTCCAAGCCGGACTTCGTCTACGACACCTCCTTCGGCCCCGTCGCGGTCTTCGTCGACGGCCCGCACCACGACTACGCCGAGACGGCCCTGCGCGACGAGGAGGCCGCCGAGCGGCTGAAGGAGATCGGCTGGGAGGTCATCCGCATCCGCTACGACGACGACTGGTCGAAGGCCGTCGCCGACTACCCTTCGGTGTTCGGCGAAGCGCGCCGCTGACCTCGGGGAGGGGCGGACCCCATCGGCCCGCCCCCTCCCGCGGCCCGCCGACGAGTGCTCCGGCCACTGCCCCGGCCGACCCGCCCGAACGACCCCTACCGCCCCGACCCGGAAGGCCCGCATGACCACCGCCGCCCAGTCGACCCGGCAATACGCCGTCGGCTCCCTCGTCCACGCCCGGGGCCGCGAGTGGGTCGTGCTGCCCGACTCCACACCCGACCTCCTCGTCTTGCGCCCGCTCGGCGGCGCCGACGACGACATCGCGGGCGTCCTACCCGGCCTGGAGACCGTCGTCCCCGCCACCTTCGCCCCGCCCACTCCCACTGACCTGGGCGACCAGCAGGCCGCCGGGCTGCTGCGCACCGCCCTGCGCATCGGCTTCCGCTCCGGCGCGGGCCCCTTCCGGTCGCTCGCCTCGATCGCCGTCGACCCCCGCCCCTACCAGCTGGTCCCGCTGCTGATGGCGCTGCGTCAGGACACCGTCCGGCTGCTGATCGCCGACGACGTCGGCATCGGCAAGACCGTGGAGGCCGGGCTGATCGCCGCCGAGCTGCTGGCGCAGGGCGACGCACGAGGCCTGGTCGTGTTGTGCTCGCCCGCCCTGGCCGAGCAGTGGCGGGCCGAGCTGTACGGCAAGTTCGGCGTCGACGCCCGTCTCGTGCTGCCGTCCACGATCGGCCGTCTGGAGCGTGAGACCCCGTACGGCCAGTCGGTGTTCCGCTCGGACGGCGCGTACGTCGTCTCCACCGACTTCATCAAGTCCCCCCGACACCGCGAGGACTTCCTGCGCCACTGCCCCGACCTGGTGATCGTCGACGAGGCGCACTCCTGCGTCTCCGACACCACGGTCGGCGCGTCCGCCCGCTCTTCCCAGCAGCGGTACGCGCTGCTGCGCGCCCTCGCCGACCGGACCGACCGCCACCTCCTTCTGGTAACGGCCACCCCGCACAGCGGCAAGGAAGAGCCCTTCCGCCGCCTGATCGGCCTGCTCGACGACCGCCTGGCCGCCGTCCCCCTTGACACCGACGCGGGCCGCAGGCTGCTCGCCGAGTTCTTCGTGCAGCGCCGCCGCGCCGACATCCGCGAGGACTTCCAGGACGGCGCGCACTTCCCGTCCTCCCGGGACACCGCCGAGACCGCCTACACCCTGCACCGCGACTACAAGAAGCTCCTCGACGAGGTCCTGTCCTACGCCCGGGAGACTGTACGCGCGGCCGACGGCGCCCTCCAGCAGCGTCAGCGCTGGTGGTCGACCCTCGCTCTGCTGCGCACGCTGTCCTCCTCCCCGGCCGCCGCCGTGCAGTCCCTGAACACGCGCGCCGGCGTCGAGGAGGCGGGCACCCCCGCCGAGGCGGACCGCACCGGGGAGCGCACCGTCTCCGACCCGGCCGACAGCGAGACCCCCGAGTCCGCGGACGCTGTACCGGGCACCCGCCTCCCCACGGCCACCGGAGCCGCGGCCACCGGCACCGAGGCCGACGACGAGGAGAGGGCCCGCCTGGTCGCCATGGCCGAATCGGCCAAGAAGCTCTACGGCCCGACCCGCGACGCCAAGCTGAAGAAGCTGATCACCACCGTCTCCGACCTCCTCGACAAGGGTTACCGGCCCATCGTCTTCTGCCGCTATATCGCGACCGCCGACTACGTGGCCGACCACCTCAAGAAGGTCCTCAACAAGAAGGGCGCCGAGCACCTGGTCGCGGTGGCCTCCGTGACCGGCGGACTCTCGCCCGACCAGCGGGTCACCCGCATCGCCGAGCTGACCGGCACCGACGAGGAAGGCAACCCCGCGCCCGAGCGCCGCGTCCTAGTCGCCACCGACTGCCTCTCCGAGGGTGTCAACCTCCAGGAGTCCTTCGACGCCGTCGTCCACTACGACCTCGCGTGGAACCCGACCCGCCACGAGCAGCGCGAGGGCCGCGTGGACCGCTTCGGCCAGCGCACCGACATCGTCAAGGCGCTCACCCTGTACGGCGCCGACAACCCGGTCGACGGCATCGTCCTCAACGTCCTGCTCCGCAAGCACGAGCGCATCCGCCGGGTCACCGGCATCTCCGTGCCCGTGCCGCAGGAGTCCGAGAGCGCCATGCAGGCCGTGTTCGAGGGGCTGATCCTGCGCGGCGAGCGGTCGGCGTACGAGCAGGAAGGGCTGTTCGCACAGGAGGAGGTGGCGGAGCAGCTGGAGATCGCCTGGCAGTCCTCCGCCGAGCGGGAGAAGCGCTACCGCTCCCGGTACGCCCAACTCACCATCAAGAAGGCCGAGGTCGCCGCCGAGGTCGACGAGGTCCGTGCCGCGCTCGGTACCGGCGAGGAGGTACGGGACTTCACCCGCCGCGCCCTGGGCGCCCTGCGTGGTATGCCCGCCGCTACGAAGCAGGGCGGCTTCACCGCGCACACCGATGCCCTCCCACAGGGCCTGCGCGACACCGTCTCGCACGCGCTCGGCCCCCGCCACCCCCGCCCGGTCGTCTTCCACGACGCCCCCAGCGCCCCGCGCGGCGAGGCCGCCCTCACCCGCACGGACCCGGTGGTCGCCGCCGTCGCCCGCTTCGTCCTGGACGCGGCCCTAGACGACGCCGGCAAGGTCCCGGAGTGGCAGCGCCCGGCGCGCCGTTGCGGAGTCATCCGTACGAAGGCCGTGGAGCGGAACACCACGCTCCTGCTGGTGCGCCACCGCTTCCAGCTGAACCTGCCCGCCCGCGATGGCTCGGTGCGCGAGCAGCTCGCCGAGGATGCCCGAGTGGTCGCTTACCGGGGCAGGCCTGATGCCCCCGAGTGGCTTCCGGAGGACGAGGCCGTGGCCCTCCTCGCAGCCCGCGCCACACAGAACACCGACCCGAAGTTCGCCACCGAGCACATCGCCGAGATCCTGACCGCCCTGCCCGCGATCATGCCCGAACTGCGAGACCAGTCGGCCGAGTTGGGTCGCAACCTGGAGGCCTCGCACCGCAGGGTTCGTACCGCCTCCCGCGCCCGTCTCGCGGGCCTGAAGGTCGTCCACCAGGGCGACCCGGACATCCTGGGCGTGTACCACTACCGCCCGGCCCCGACGTTCTCCCAGGGAGTGGGCGCATGAGTACCGCCAGGACCCTCGTCACCGACACCGTCGCCACCGTCGGCGGCCTCCTGCCGTTCGACCTCCTGGTCCGGATCAAGGAGGGCAAGGAGCAGACCGGCTCCAAGCCCGCCGACTACCGCCTGTACGCCAAGGGCGACTCGGTACGGGACGCCGCCGAGCGCTCCTGGGGCTACCTGCGCGGAGTGTGGGCCGCCTACCAGGACGCCCTGGCCCGCGACGGTGCCGACGCCGACCCTGGCGTGCACGCGGTCGGCGTCACCACCGAACGCTGGTTGCTGCCCCTCTTCGAGCAGCTCGGCTTCGGCGCCCTCACCCCCGTCCCCGCGCCCGGCCTGCCCTCCCACGACGGCGAGAAGGACTTCGAGGTCAGCCACCGCTGGGCGCACGTCCCCGTCCACCTCACCGGCTGGAACGTCCCCCTCGATACGCGTACCACTGAACTGGCCAAGCAGGCCCCCCAGTCGATGGTGCAGGAGTACCTCAACCGCTCGGCGGACTCCACCCTCTGGGGCGTCCTCTCCAACGGCTGCCAGCTGCGCCTGCTGCGCGAGTCCGCGTCCCTCACCGGCGCCGCGTTCATCGAGTTCGACCTCCAGGCGATTTTCGACGGCGACCGCTCCGACGACTTCGTCCTCCTATGGCGCCTGCTGCACCGCACCCGCTTCGAGCCCCGTGCCGAGGGCGAGCCGGCCGCGACCTGCCCCCTGGAGAAGTGGCGCACCGAGGCCATCGATAGCGGCACCCGCGCCCTGAAGGAACTCCGCAAGGGCGTCGAGAAGGCCCTGACCGTGATCGGCACGGGCCTGATCGCCCACCCCGACAACGCCGGCCTACGCGACGCCCTGCGCACCCGCGACAAGAACGTCCGCGACGACCTCCACCCGGCCCTGCTGCGCCTCGCCTACCGCCTGCTGTTCCTCTTCGTCACCGAGGACCGCGACCTGCTCCTGCACCCCGACGCCACCGAGAAGGCCCGCGAGACGTACGAGAAGTACTTCTCTACGGCCCGCCTGCGCCGCGTCGCCCGCCGCACCGGCACCCTTCACGGCGACCAGTGGCAGGCGCTGCGGCTGGTCATCGAGGGCCTCGGTACTCCCGGTGGCCGCCCCGAACTCGGACTCCCGGCGCTGGGCGGCCTGTTCGAGCCCACGGCCACGGACGCGATCCTGGACGGCCTTAGCCTGTCCAACCAGTCCCTGTACGAGGCCGTACATGCCCTGTCCGAGGTGTACGACGCCAAGCTGGGCCGCCCCCGCAAGGTCGACTACCGCCACCTCGGTGCCGACGAGCTCGGCTCGGTGTACGAGTCCCTGCTCGAACTGGAGCCGCGCCTTGGCGAGGGCAACGAGTACGTACTGGCCAAGCTTGACGGCAACGACCGCAAGACCTCCGGCTCCTACTACACCCCGTCCCCCCTCATCGACTGCCTCCTCGACTCCGCGCTCGACCCGGTCATCGAGCAGGCCGTCCGCTCCGGTACGACGAAGAAGGAGCGCGAGGACGCGCTGCTCGCCCTGACGGTGTGCGACCCCGCCTGCGGCTCCGGCCACTTCCTGGTCGCCGCCGCCCGCCGTATCGCCCGCGGCCTCGCCGAGATCCGCACGGACGACCCCGAGCCGAGCGCCGAGGACGTACGGCACGCGCTGCGCGACGTGATCGCGCGGTGCGTATACGGCGTCGACCTCAACAAGATGGCTGTGGAGCTGGCCAAGGTGTCCCTGTGGATCGAGGCGATGGAGCCGGGTCGGCCGCTCACCTTCCTCGACGCCCACATCAAGCACGGCAACGGGTTGCTGGGCACGACGCCGAAGTTGCTGGCCGAGGGCCTGCCGGACGACGCGTTCAAGCCGCTGGAGGGCGACGAGCCGAAGCACGTCACCGACCTGAGGAAGCGCAACGCCGCGGAGCGGACGGCGTGGAAGGTCGCGCTGCGCCACGGGGTGAACCAGGACGCGCTGTTCGCGGAGGAGGAAGTGCTGGCCGAGTCCAACGCGGAGTTCGGTGAGAAGGTCTCGGCGATCACGGGCACGAACTCGCAGGAGCTGGAGGACGTCCAGAACCAGGCCAAGGCGTATCGGGAGCTGACCACCTCCCCGGACTACACCCGGGCACTTGAGCTGGCCGACGCGTGGTGCGCGGCGTTCGTCTGGAAGAAGACGAAGTCGGTGACGCCGCCCGCGCTGACCACGAGGTCGCTGCTCGCGCTGCACTCCGAGGAGGGTGGCGCGAGCCTGCCGCACGGCACGGTGGAGGAGGTCGTACGGCTGCGGGAGGAGTACCGGTTCTTCCACTGGCATCTGGAGTTCCCGGAGGTGTTCCGGGTTCCGGCGAATGCGAAGGCGCCGGGGGTGGACGAGCGGACCGGGTGGAAGGGCGGGTTCAGTTGTGTGCTGGGGAATCCGCCGTGGGAGCGGGTCAAGCTGCAGGAACAGGAGTTCTTCGCCACCCGTGACGAGAAGATCGCGAACGCCGCGAACAAGGCGGCCCGCGAGCGCATGATCGACGCGCTGGCCCAGAGCGAGGAGGAGACGGACTGCACGCTGCACACCGAGTTCATCGCCGCGCGCCGCCTCTCCGAGGGCGTCAGCCATCTGCTGCGCGACTCGGGCCGCTTTCCGCTGGCCGGACGGGGCGACGTCAACACGTACGCCGTCTTCGCCGAGGCGGCCTCGCTGGGCATCGCGCCGACGGGCCGGCTGGGCCTGGTCCTGCCGACGGGTATCGCCACCGACGCGACGACGGCGCCGTTCTTCTCGGACCTGGTGCGTACGGCGCGGCTCGCGTCGTTCCTGGACTTCGAGAACGAGGCGTTCATCCTCAGCCGGGACGTGCACCACTCCGTGCGTTTCTCCCTGTTCACCGTCACCGGCGTCGGCGCGCGCGTCGACGAGGCGTCCTTCGCCTTCGGCACCCGGTACATGGAGGACCTGGACGGCCGGCGGTTCGCCATGCCCCCGGAGGAGATCCTGCTGGTCAACCCCAACACGGGCACGCTTCCGGTGTTCCGCACCCGGCGGGACGCGGAGATCACCCTCGGGATCTACCGCCGGGTCCCGGTGTTGATGAAGGAGCCGGACGAGAACGGCTGGGGCGGGACCAACCCGTGGGGTCTGACGTTCATGACCATGTTCCACATGTCCAACGACTCCCACCTGTTCAAGGGCAAGCAGGAACTGGCTGACGAGGGCTGGCAGTTGACTGGCAACGTCTTCACGCGCATCGGCGAAGAGGGGAAGACGCGCCGCTATCTGCCCCTGTACGAGGCGAAGATGCTCCACCACTTTGACCACCGCCTCGGTACGTACGAGGGCCAGACCCAGGCCCAGGCCAACGTCGGCACGCTCCCGCGCGTGACGCCGGAACAACACGACGATCCGGACTTCGCTCCGATGCCTCGATACTGGGTGCCGGAGTTCGACTTGGACTCGGGGAAGCGGGACAAGAAGGGCAACCGAATCCTGTGGGCGGGGGTGGAGACGCGGCTGGCTGAGCGCAAGTGGTGGAAGGGGTGGCTGATGGGGTGGCGGGACGTAGCCCGTTCCACGGACACCCGCACCATGATCGGGACGCCTCTCCCGGCCTTCGGCGTCGGCCACAAGTTCCCGCTCATGTTCGTGGAAACCGATGCCGCCGCGCTCAGCGGGGTGGTGGCGTCGTTCGCCTTCGACTACGTCGTCCGGCAGAAGGTCGCCGGTACCTCGATGACCTACGGTTACGTCATGCAGTTCCCGGTGCCGCCACTGGACGCGGTGCTGCCGTTCAGCGCCTCGGGGGAAGAGCGGTTGGCGGACTGGCTAACTCCGCGTGTACTGGAACTCTCCTATACCTCGCATGACATGGCCGCCTTCGGCAAGGACCACGGGGACGAAGGAGCTCCTTACCGGTGGGACGAGGCGCGCCGCGAACTGCTCCGCGGGGAGCTGGATGCGGCCATGTTCCACGCTTACGGAATCAGCCGAGCGGACGTGGAGTATGTGATGGATGCATTCCCCACTGTCAAGAAGCGGGACGAGGCCGCCCACGGCGGCGCCTACCGCACCAAGGACCTCATCCTCGACATCTACGACCGTATGGAGGAGGCCCGCGAGACCGGCGACGAGTACCGAACCGTACTCGACCCGCCGCCGGGGAAGGGCCCGCGTCACGAAGCCTGAATACGGCCACCTCGGGTAGGTCGGTCAGAAGCCGTCCTGCCCGAGGTCCGTGACGAACCCGGCCCACTCGTTCTTGGGCTTCCAGTCCAGCTTCACGCCGATCCGGGCGACGCCGGTGCGCATCTTCGTGAGCCTGGTGCGGATTACTTTGACGATCTTCTCGGCTGTGTGAATCCGGATATTGATGTCCTTGCGGAGCTCGGAGAAGCCGACTCCCTTGATCTCGATCTGGACCTGCTCGTTGAAGTCGTCTTCCAGGGAAGTGAAGGCGAGATCGAGATCGGACAGCGCTTGGCGAAGGGTCTTGGCACCGACAGAGTTGGTTCTCGTCCCTTGATTGTGGCCGTGCTCCGTGGCGACGACACGTAGCCATCCGCTGCGGGGGTCCTCCTCGGTGGTCACGTACCGGCAGATCTCCAGCAGCTTCTCCAGGATGGTACGAACCCTGCCTTCCAGGGCACTGCGCGCGGCCTGCTCCGCCCGACAGATCTCCTCCGCGTTCTGGCCGGCGGAGATGCCTCGCTGTTCGGGGATCAGCTGGACTGTGTGAACGGCGTCGGCTGCGGCGCGCCCAGGATCGGCCTGCATGCTCCGGCGTTCGCCTGGTACAACCAGCCGCACTGCCAACTGGTTTGAAGCTCAGGCGGCCTACGCAGCCCGGCACAAGCTCCGAGGGATCCGCTCGCGTCCGGCATCAGCGCGGTCAAGCGCGGCGGCCAGGGCTACGACGGCTTCGTCGGCGGAGTCCTTGAGTAGGTGGCCGTAGAGGTCGACGGTGATGGCGAGGTTGGAGTGGCGCAGGGTCTTGGAGACGACGGCGAGGGGGATGCCGGCGGCGATCATGATGCTGGCCGCGGTGTGGCGCAGGTCGTGCAGGCCGATACGAGGCAGGTCGAGTTCGGCGGTGCGTTTGCGGAGTTGCTCGAGGACCCACTGGGGGCGCAGGGGCTCTCCGTCTGGGCGGGTGAAGACCAGGCCTTCCAATCGGCTGTTGGGATGGGTGGCCATCTGGAGGGCTGCCTGGCGGTGGAGGGCGGCCATCACTCGGGGAGAGAGGCTGATCCAGGCGCGGCTGGCTTCGGTCTTGGGTTCGCCGAGGTGGATCTTCCCGTTGTTCACGGCGGTTAGGGTCCAGCGGACGTAGAGCTTGCGGTCCATGAGGTGGACGTCGGACCAGTGCAGGGCGAGGATCTCGCCGCGGCGCATGCCGGTGCCGAGCATGACCTCGAACAGGTCGGTGAGCCGGTCCGCGTAGTGCTCCGCGTTGTGGCGGAGGAACGCCGCCGCCTGGTCCGGGGTCCAGCAAGTGCGCACCGCGGCACGGGGCTTGGGAGGGACGGAGTGCTTGGCCGGGTTGTATCGCAGCCGCCACGTCCGTACCGCGTGGTTCAGGGCGTTGCGGAGCATGGCCACCGCGTGGTGCACGGTGGTGCTCCCGCGGCCGGCGGCGAGCTGCGCGCCAACCCAGGCATCGATGTGCTTGGGCCGCAGATCGAGCAGCAGCATGCCGCCGAACGCCGGGACCAGGTCGCGCTCGATGCACGCCCGGTAGCCCGCCCAGGTGTTCGGTGCCAGCGCCGGCCGCTTCGACTCCAGCCACTCGTACAGGAACAGGCCGACGCGCAGCGTCCGGTCCTCGTACACGCCCCGGCACTCGGCATCCAGCACCCGCGCCATCTCCCGAGCCGCCTCCGCCCGGCTGGCGAACCCGCCCCGCCGCCGAGTCCGACGCTTGCCGTCCTCCCGCGCCAGATCGACCGCGTACGTCCACCGCCCGTGCGCCGTATCGGCGGCCAGTCGTGGGCACCACGAACCCAACTGCTTCCCGGTGTTGCCGTCCTTGCACCCACACCTGCGGTACACCCGACCACGCTTGGGACACTGCGCCATGGGCTCCTCCTCGAACCAAGTGGTGATGGCGTGTCCAGAGTTGCGGGAGTGGTGGGTGATTCGGCAGAGCGCGCGGGGTGGGGCGTGGAGCGCAGCGAGATCGACCGGCCGGGACACGCGCTGGCGACACGCCGTGAGGGTGATCACGCTGTGCGGATGGTGGGTAGGGCTGCTTGATCGCGCGGTATCGGTCTGCAAGGAGTCGCCGCGCGACGAGTGGCTGCGGGCCGGGAGTATACGTCCGCTGGTCGGCCGTGGGTTGTTGGGCTCGTACAACCCAGAGCACACATGGTGCGGTGGCGGTGGGTCTCGCACGGGTCTTCGGGGTGCGCCACGGCGAGCATCGAGAATTCTCGTGGGCCTGCCGGGAATGGCGGGCCATGGGATTTCCAATGACTGTTCTCTGGCTGCTCTTCGGCCGGGTCGGATTGATTTTCCTCGACGGCCATTGGCGTCCTGCCGGGAAATTTCTGTATGGTCCACGGGAACCACTGGATCCGTGGTCGGGGCGCCGCTACCCTTGAGGCATGGACGCCACCCGGACCCTTCGTCAAGCCCCTGAGCTGGGGACCAGCTGGGGACCACACGTCATGCGCGCCGTCGCACGAGGTGCACGAAGCGCGCTCGTCTGCACACGTACGACGTGTATGTGAACGCAATTCAGGCAGGAATGGGAAAACCCTTCCTGACTGGTGGTCAAGGGGTCGCAGGTTCAAATCCTGTCGTCCCGACAGTGAAGTCGGTTGCGAGAGCGGGCACTTGGGAAACCGGGTGCCCGCTCTTGCTGGTTTGCGGGATGAGTTTCTGGTTCCCGTGTGGTCCCCGGGATGGCCGTGGAACTGTGCCCATTCCTCGCTTCGGTAGTTGCTGTGTGGGGTGTCCATTGATCTCAAGGTGTAGTGCGATACCTCCTCGCTGATCGCTGGAGCAGGGCGGGTGGCGCACTTGACCTTCGGTCAAGTGCGCCGGTCGCGGGTCAAGTGGGTCAAACTGGTTCATGTCGGTCATTTCTAAGGCCTTTCTGGCGCCCACTGCTTGCCGCGGTGTGACACGGGCAGCATCGGAGTGGCTTGGCAGCGGCTATTTCGAGGCGATGGCAGTTACAGCGTGTTACCAGCGGCGGGTGATCTGGCCGTCGCGTTGGAGCTTCTCGAGGTGATGGGTGAGGGCTTGGCTGGCTTCCAGGATCCGGAGCACGTCGGGGTGGAAGTAGTGCTGGGTGGTGGTGATGAGCCGGTGGCCTGCGATTTCCTTGAGGATGTGCGGAAGGATGCTGGTGTCGGCCATCCAGGTCAGGCCGGTGTGGCGCAGGTCGTGGCGGCACAGGTGTTCGTAGTCGAGGTCCCGGGTGACGTCGTCCCAGTGGGTGGCGTCGCGCAGGACTGCGGTGCTGATGCGACCGCCGCGCGGGCCGGTGTAGAGGCGGGCGTCGGGGTCGCCGCAGGTGGCCTGCAGTCGGCGGGCGATGAGCGGGCGTAGCGGCTCGATGATCGGGATGAAGCGGGTGATCCGTCCTTTGGTGTGCTTGTCGACCAGACCGCCGGGTGCGGGGGTGGTCTGTCGGCGGCAGATCAGGAGCCATTTGTCGGTGTTGACGTCGCGGGCCCGAATTCCAGAGACTTCTCCGATGCGGGTGGCGGTGCAAGCGCTGTGGACGACGACGTCGCCCCAGCCGCGGTAGCGGTTGTACGAGGCTTCGACCAGGGCGTCGGCGAGCTCGGTGAGGGCATCCCAGTCGCGCAGGGCGAGGGTGCGGGGGTCTCGGAGTTCGTCCTCGGCTTGTTGGAATTCATGTTGCCAACCGGTGATGTGGGTGGGGTTACGTTCGAGGATGCCGTCAACGATGGCCTGTTCGAAGATGCGGGAGAGCATGGCGAGGGTGTTCTTGATCGTGGAGCGTCTGCAGCGGTCGGCGATCCAGCCGAACACCGCGGCAGTGATGAGAGCGGTGGTGATTAGGCGGAGGGGGAGGCGCCCGAGCTCGGGTTCGATCCGCAGGTGCCAGCCGGCGAGGTAAGGGACGTGTGTGGTGGTTTCCAGGCCGGTCAGGATGGCCGAGAGGCGGAGGTTGACGTAGTCGGCCAGTGGCATGGAGGCCAGGGAAGGGAGCACGGGGCTGCCGGTGGCATCGGCTAGGACGGTCAGCCACTCGGTGACCAGCATCGGGTCGAGCCCATTGTGGACGGCCCCTGCGAGGAAGCTGGCCCAGGCGTGCGTCTGGGCCGGGGTGACCTGGGCGGACGGCAAGCGGCGGCCGGTATGCGGTGAAGTGCGGTGTTGCGAGCGCCGGGCGCTCGCCGGAGCCGGAAGCCCGGCGGCGGTGATCTCGCTAAACGGATCCAGGGCGGCTGCTTCCCAAGGGTTTGTTGAAGCATTCATGCGCCATGGTTGCGCCAAATCTCCCTTGACCGATTGATGCCGTCATGGTGTCATTGCTTCATGCTCTATGGTGTGCCGTCGCTGCAGGACATCGACCAGTCCGTTCTCGCGGAGATCGACGAGATGCGCGACCGGCTACGTCTCCATCTGCGCACGTCACGTCGCTGGGAGGGGCAACTGCGGCGCAACCTCACGGCGCGGGCGATCGCCGGATCGAACACGATCGAGGGCTACGCCGCGAGCGTGTCGGACGTCGAGGACATCATGGTCGGCGAGGCGCCGATCGATGCGAACGACACCGTCACGGCCGAGATCGAGGGCTACCGGCAGGCGATGACCTACATCCAGCGCCTCGCCGAAGCAGGTGACGACTTCGCCTACAGCAAGGGCCTGCTCAACGCGCTGCATTTCATGATGCAGGGTCACCACCTGTTCAAACGGCCCGGCTGGTGGCGTACCGGGCCGGTGTATGTCACCTCCGCCGAAGACCCGACCATCGCCGCGTACACCGCCCCTGACGCCCAGCAGTTGGCCGGCCTGACCAGCGAGCTGGTCGAGTGGCTGAACGACGGAAACCTCGACGCACCGGGTCTGGTCCGGGCTTCGATGGCGCACCTGAACCTGGTGTCGATCCACCCGTGGTCGGACGGCAACGGGCGGATGTCCCGCGCCCTGCACACCCTGGTCCTGGCCCGTGAGGGGATCATGGCACCGGAGTTCTCTAGCATCGAGGAATGGCTCGGCCGAGCCCGCAACACCTACCGCTACTACGACATCCTCGCCGAGGTCGGGGGCCCCGTCTGGACTCCGGACCGCAACACCTTGCCCTGGATCCGGTTCTGCCTGCGTGCCCACCACCAGCAGGCCCAGAGCGTCGAGCGCCAGGTGAACACCACCCGCGAGGTCTGGACCGCCCTCGACGAAGCCGTCGAGCAACGCGGCTGGCCCGACCGCATGCTCTACGCCCTCTACCCCGCGGCCATGGGCAATCGCCTGCGCCGCGCCACCTATCAGGCCGACGCCGAACTCAGCGAGCAGCAGGCGCAACGCGACATCCGCGAACTCGTCCGCGCCAGCTGGCTCGAGGCCCAGGGTGGAGCGCAGGGCCGCTACTACATTGCCGGCCCGGACCTGCCCGAGAAGATCACGCGAGGGGTGCGCGAGCCTCGACCGCTGCGCGACCCGTACGCATAGGCGGTGATGACGGCAAGAGGGGACTCAGTGCTTTGGTGGCGGGCCGTGTCCCGGGTCTGGTTCGGCACAGCTGCGTAGGGCGACCGTATTACCATCAGCTCAACGCAAGGCGAGCTCAGGCGTGAATTCCGGTTGATCGAGCCCGGTCCCAGCTTTGTTTCATACGTATAAGCTGAGCACCAGAGATTGGCCGAACCCGCCTCGCCTGGCGCGCGAGCGGCGTCATCTCTAAATGATCGATTCTCCGGCCGCAGGCGCAGTGCTGTTAGGCTAACTGATCTTGATGAGGTGTCATGCCAGGGGTACCCGTGTTCGGCGGGCGCATGAAGGTCGTTGCCTATCTGAACCACGACAAAGCACTCTTCTACCGGGTGGTCCTGGATGTACTGCTGGACGAGGAATCCCGGCTGGGAATCCACCTCAGCACGAAGGAGGTTGCGCAGCGTGTCCGGGAAGCACTGTCGGTCGAGCCGGAACTCTTGGCGCAACTCCCCTCCGTTGATGCTCTGCTGGAGGACTTGTACCGCTGGGGCAATGTGGACCGTATTCATAACACCCGGCGGATCACCACGCCTGAGGAGTACCTCCAACGAGATTTCCTGTACCAACTGACGTCGGCCGGCGCTCGGGTCCACCGCGAGATGACCCGGATCGACCAGGATATGGCTGATGCTGGCGCCCTGCAGTCCTCGATGTTGCCGGAGATCCTCACCTCTCTTGCCACATTGGTCCGTGCCCTGCGTTCTGGCGAGGAGGACTTGGAGGCGGCACTTGGCGCTTTCCGGACGACGACCAACGGGTTCGCACGGCTTTCGGAAGACGCGAAGCTCTTCGTCCAAAGCCTCAACGGCTCCCTGGCCTCGGAGGAGATCCGCGACCCGGAGACCTTCATCGCCTACAAGAACGTCGTGGTCCGGTACCTGCGTTCGTTCACCGTGGTGCTGCATCAGAATTCCCCTCTGATCGCCAAGCTGATCACACAGGCTGAAAGGGCGCGCCTGCTGTCGAGGCTCCCGGAGCTCGCTGCCCTGGAGACTGCCCCGGTCCTCGGTCTGAGTCATGAGGAAGCCGTTGATCGGGAGGTGGAACGGATGCGCGAGAGGTGGAACGGCCTGCGCCGATGGTTCGTGCCCGCCACCGAACGGTCTCCGGTTGCCGAGTTGTTGCTCGACCGTGCTTCCGACGCGATCAACTTCATCATCCTTACCGTTGGCCACATCAACGACCAGCGGTTTCGCAGGGCGAGCCGAACGGCTGACCTGGTGGCCCTGGCCGGCTGGTTCGACCGCTTCGACCGGGAAGGCAGTGTGCGCGAGTCCACCGCCCTCTGGCGCACGGCCTTCGGGAACTACTCCGCTCGCCATCTCGGTCATCCCGCAGCGCCGGAGGCCGGCACCGATCTGCAGCCCGAGATCAGTTGGTGGCACAGCGATCCCGCACCGGTCTCGGCCGAGCTCCGGGCCAGGGGACCGCGAGCGGAAACCGGGCCGTTGCCCCGCATCCGCAACCCGCGGCGTGCGAAGAGCCTTCTAGCAGCCCGGCAGCAGCAGGAGCACGCGACCGTGGAGGCCGCCGAGAGGTCGCTTGCCGCCAGAGGGCCGATCCGGTTGTCGGAACTGGGCCAGCTCAACAGCTCCGAGGCCGAGATCTTCCTCGCTTGCCTGTCCTTGGCACTGTCCGTACGTCAGAGCACTGGTGGAATTCGACGTGCCCGGACACCGGACGGGCGGCTTCTGGTCACTCTGGGTATCGCGCCGACCGAACGTACCGGGGCAGGAGTGGGGCTTCGCGGCGGGAGGCTGAGCACGAAGGATTTCCAGCTGACTCTGTCGTTGAACGGGCGGGGTAGAAGATGAGCGACTGGGTTGGACAGGACGGCCACGAACGTCGTGAAGTGATCCGCGCACTGCTGCGGAATCCGACCCTCCGACGGCGGGGCCGGCGCGGACGGCTGATCGATCAGGCCCGTGTGCACGAGGAGGAGCTGCGGACCTGGTTCGACCACCGGCTGGGCTGGACACTGCTGGTGGAACGAGACCGCGTTCGGCTGCTGAAGGTCCCCGAGGACCCCGGCCGATTCCCCGATCCCTCGATTCCGACAGCGCGGCAGTGCACCCTGTACTGCACAGTCCTGGCCGTACTGGTGGATTGCGGGCAGCAGACCGTAATCACCGAGCTCGCCGACCGTGTCACTGCGCTCACCACTGCAAGCAGTTCGATCCGCCGGTTCGACGCCACGACGACCCGCGAACGCCGCGACCTGGTCGCCGCAATTCGCCGCCTCACGGAGGACGGCGTCCTGTTGCCCACCCGGGATGCTGGGATCACAGCGGATCACGAACAGGCATACGTTACTGGCGGAGGCAACGCCCTCTACGACATAGACCATCGCACGGCCGCCTTCGCGATAGCCTGCCCGGTGCCGCCCAGCCTGGCGGAGGGACCGGACACCCTACTGTATGTGCAGGGCGGTGATCTCGCAGATCACGGACCCACTGACGGCGAACTGCGGCAGGCCGTCATGCGTCGGCTCGTCGACCATCCCGTCGTGTACGGCGAGGACCTTCCAGTCGCCCAGCGGGCTTACCTCGCCGAGCACCGGGACGAGCTTGTTGCCGACCTCCGCCTGAGTCTGGACACCCGCGTGGAGGTTCGCGCTGACGGCGTGGCCATTGTGGACCAGGACTTCTCCGACCTGGAGTTCCCTGCCGCGAGCGCCGCGTCCGTCGCCGCCCTCGCGCTGGCCGATCTGCTCGCCGGTGAGGCGAATGTGACTACCGGAACGAGCTTCATGGTCCGCGACGACCGTCTCCTCGGACTGGCCGATCTGGTGGCCGCGAGGATCAGCCGCGTCGTGGCGAAGATCGAAGGCAGGCCGGTCGATGCTGCCACCACACTCCGGTACGCACTGCCTGTGCTGGTCCAATTCGGCCTCGTGGACCCCCACGATGACGGTGTCCGGGTCCGTGCCGCTGCCGCCCGGTACCGCGATCCCACCGGGCGTGGTGCCCGCGTCCAGGGAGAAGCGCTCCTGCTGTTCGGCCCGGAGCAGGCCGGAACCGGGACCAAGTCAGGCACGCCATCGACTGTTCGCCCTTCGAAAACGGAAGACCTCTACGGTGATGGAATCGACTGACGGAGCGCCGAGCGCGGCACTGCAGCGCATTCTCGACGGCGCACTCCCCGTGCCGGAACGAAAGCGGTTTCAGCAGCTCCGCTTGGGACTGATCGGCATCTGGGAGTACGAGGAGCAGGAGTTTGTCTCATACGGCCACGGCCTGATCCTGCGCGGCCGGAACGGGGCCGGCAAGACGAAGGTGATGGAAGCCACCAGCCCACTCCTGCTGGACGCGGTCCTCAGCGCCCGCCGGCTGGACCCGTTCGGCTCCACTGCCCGTCCGATGCGGGACAACCTCTTGCACCGCGGGCGCACCCAGCGCGTCGGATACAGCTGGTGCGAGTACGGACGTGTCGCCGAGGACGGCAGCCACGAGTACGTCACGATCGGCATCGGCATGCGGGCCAGCACGTCTGTGAAGGGCGGGCTGCACAAACCCTGGTTTTTCGTCACCGAGAAGCGTGTCGGCAAGGACTTCGACCTGTTCAACGAGCACCGGCAGCCACATCTGCGGAAGCAGTTGGAGGCCCGGCTCGGCCCCCAGAGCGTCTTCGAGGACCGTCGCGAGTATCGGGCCGCAGTTGCCGAACGCCTCTTCGGATTCAGCTCCGGGAGCCTGGCGTCACTGGTGGAGCTGCTTCTTGTCCTTCGCAAGCCCAAGCTTAGCGAGAACTTCAACGGCGAGAAGCTCAGCCGGATGCTCAGCAACGGCCTCCCGCCGGTCAGCACCGTGCTCCTGGATGACCTCGCAGTCCGCTTCGACCAGTTGGCCCGCGACCGGAAGGACCTCGCGCAGCAGGAGCGGCACCTCCTAGGCATGCAGGCATTCCAATCCGTGTACACCAGGTATGCACGCCGCTGGACCCGGAGTCTGGCTGACCACGTGGTCAAAGCCGAACAGTCACTCGACGAGGCCACCCGTGGCCGCGGCAAGGCATCGGACGAGCTCGCGGAGGCCGAGCAGGCACTTGATCAGGCCACTGGGGAACGGCGGCAGCTCAAGGAGCGGCACGAGAAGCTCCAGACCACTCTCGGGGAGTTGCGCTCCAATCCCCTGATGGAGCAGCACGAGCTCCTCTCCCGGCTGCAGGAGCAAGCTGAAGAAGCCAAGGCAAAGCTCCCCGAACTACAGGAGCGGTACAAGAAGGCCGAGACTGCAGTCACCGACGCCGCGTCAGCCGCTGACGGGAAGAGGCAGCGCCTCATTGTGGCGGCAGCGGCACTTGGCAAGGCCGAGGAATTGTCGGCGGTCCGCGCGGCCCAAACCCGGATCGAAGACACGCACACCCAGTGCATTCCAGTGATCCGTACGAGACCGCAGGAAGCGGAGGACACACTTCTCGGCCACGTACAGGCCCGCGTCAGCGTGCTCGAACGAGCCGTGGAGCTCGCGACATCGGTCCAGAAGGCCCAGGCTGCCTTCGACCATGCCAACGAGGCGTTCCAGAAGAGCAGGACGCTCTGCAACGCCTCAAGGAAGACCATGAGCGACCACGAAACCGAAGTGGCCAACCAGGTCGCCCTACTCCGCGAAGGCCTGTCCGACTGGGGCGACCGCTGCCGCGAGTTCCTACTTACCGACGGCGATCTCACCGAGCTGAACACCGCCGTACCGACGTTCGGTCTGCCTAGCGCTTCCACCCTGTCCCAGGAGCTCACTCGCCTGGCCAAGCGCTTCTACGAGCAACTGGCCATCACAGCAGCCGGATTGGAGAGCGACCGGCGCCGCGTCGCGAACGATCAGAAGGCGCTCACACGGACTCGTCTGCGGGTGGCTCAGGAGACCGACCCGCTGCCGGCTCCACCGCCCCACCGGCGCCGGGACCGCACTGGCGCCGCCGACGGAGCGCCGCTGTGGAGACTCTTGGAGTTCGCCCCGCACCTCACCGACTCGGAGAGGACCGGGCTGGAGTCCGCGCTCCTCGGCTCGGGCGTCCTCGACGCCTGGGTCACCTCCTCAGGGGCGGTCCTCGACAGCAGCACGCTCGATACTGTCCTGCTGGCCGACCGTGCGCCGGTTCCCGGGCCCTCACTGATGACTGTCCTGCAGCCTGTTGACAACCCGATGGTCCCCGTCGAGGTGACCGCCCGTGTCCTCGCCGGCCTGGCCCTCGCCCGACCTGGCACCCCGCCGCTTTCCGGCGACTGGATCGCCACCGACGGGTCCTGGCGAATCGGGCCCGTTCACGGCCGGACTGCCGTCTCGGAGCCCGCTTACATCGGCGCCGCAGCCCGCGAGGCGGAGCGGCAGCGGCGCCTGCGTGTGCTCGACGAGCAGATCGCCGAGCTGGACGCCACGCTCCTCGATCTGGACGAGCGGCTCGAAACCACTCGCGGGCGTCAGAACGACCTCGCTTCCGAGTACGAGGATGCGGCCGACCTTGACGTGCCACTGCGCAACTGCCAGCAGGAATTGGCCACCGCTCGGAAGGTCTTCGAAGCACACGACAAACAACGCGAACTCGACGAGGCTGCCGCAGCCGGGCGGAAACGGGAGCTTGAGGACGCCGGAGCCGCCCTCGATCTCTACGCGCGGGAACGGGCGACCGCCACCCGACTCGACCTGCTGGCTTCCGAACAGCACGCACTGCAGGAGTACCGCACAAGCCTTGACGAACTGTTCCGCAAGGTTGAGGCATGGGCACACCGGGAACAACAGTTCGAGGATGCTAATAGTCTCCTGAGCATTTGTCAGACCCACCTGGCTGTGGTCGACAAGGATCAGAAGACGGCGATCCGGGATGCCAGCCAGAAGCGCGAGCAGTACGACGTGCGGCGGCGTGTGGTTGGTGCGGATGTCGATTCCGTGCTGGCCGAGTTGGCCATTGCCCAGAAAGCGCTCGCGGATACGGCGAAGCAGCAGGAGAACAATGACCGGATGGTCGAACGGGCGATGGAACAGGCCGTCCGTCGCAAGGCGGCACACGAGCAGTCGATCACCTTGGTCGAACAGCGCCAAGAGTTGCTGAACGATCGGTCCGGCGACTACGACAGGCTCCAGCAACTCGGTTTCATGGAGTTGGTGTCCGTCATGGGTTCCGTGCCGAGCCCTGAGACGAGCGCTGCTTTCCGGGCCCGGGCCGTGCTGCCCGAACTCGCGAACGACCCGGGAGACCAAGGCGCGCTCGACCAGGCGCGCGACGATGTCGACCAGGCCAGGCACCAGCTCGAACGGGAGCTCGCCGGCCAGGACTGGACCGTCCGCAGCGGAAACGACGACCGGCTGGTCACTGTCCGGCTGATCCACAACGGTCGCAGCCACACCATCACCCAGGCGTTGGCGGTTGTTGAGACGGAGGTCCGCGAACGCAGCCGCCTCCTCGACGCGAGCGAGCACGACCTCTTCACCGAGGTCCTCCTCGGACAGGTCGGCGACCACCTGCGCCGTCGCCGGGCAGGAGCCAAGGCCCTGGTTGGGGAGATGAACCGGCTGCTCGGGCTGCGCCGTACCGCCTCCGGACAGGTCATGCGGCTGGTCTGGGAGCCGGACCCCGAAAAGGGCAGGGAGACCCGGGAGGCCTTGGACACGCTGGACAAGCAGGCGAGCCGGTTTCTCCCGGACAGCGCGCGCGAGCACCTCATCACATTCCTGGGCCAACAGATCGCGACGGCTCGTGAGGCCGAGGGTGGAACCGACTGGAAGGCCCATCTGCGCGCCGCTCTCGACTACAGGACCTGGAGCCGTATCCGCGTCCAGTACAAGACCGGACCACAGCAGAAGTGGATCGACATCGACGCCGGCATGCACGGAAAGGGCTCGGGTGGAGAGAAGGCCGTGATGCTGCAGCTCCCTCTCTTCGCCGCTGCCGCCGCCCACTACACCGGCGCAGCACCCACTGCCCCCCGCCCCGTTTACCTGGATGAGGCGTTCGCCGGAATCGATGCCGAAATGCGGGGAGAGTGCATGGGCCTGCTCGTCGAACTCGACTTGGACTTCGTCATGGCGAGCCACGACGAGTGGGGCTTCTACGAGGAGGTCCCCGGCGTCGCCACCTACCAACTCTTCCGTGATCCTCAGACCGAAGGCGTGCTGACCACACCGATCATCTGGGACGGCACCCGGCGTCACGTCATGGTCGATCCGGCACTCGTCGGCGGCGCGGCGCTGGACTTCGGCACGGACGAGGACATCGGCGACGACCTCGACCAGAACGAGGATGAGCTCTACCCGGACGACGAGGAGGACGTCTTCGACGCCGAGGGCGACGACGACCTCTATAGCCGGACGGGCGACCTGATCAGCGAAGCGGACCTGGACTGACATGCGCGCTCACGTCGTGCTCCACCCCGACCTCGCGGAATGGACGGCCACCCCGGGCGGCCGGCTCTTCTGCACCCTGGCGCGCGAGCGCATCGCCAATGGGGGGAAGCTGGACCGTCCCATGCGTATGCGCCTGACCGCACGTGAACGTGCCGACCTGGTCGACCTCTTCGGCACCAACGCCGTGACCGGTCAAGGTATCCACCTCGGGCGGGCTGACGCCGTACTGCGCGGCAGCCGCCATGCGTTGCCCCTACGGCAACTTCTCATCGGTGCGGACGGACCTATCAGGACCAAACGCGGCCAAGCCCGCTATCGCTCGATCGTCAAGCGCCAGAAGGTACTCAGAGAACGTGCGGAGGCCTTGGCCGCGATGGCTGGTGTGCGGGAGCTCACATCGGAACGCTCCCTGCTCGCGGCGCTCCCGGACGACAGCCGCAGGCTCGCGCCAGCCGGAACACACACCGGAACCAGCCATTGGGCCACCTACTACGCCGCCGTACGAGCTGCGGCAGAGTGGTACCGAGGATCGAGCCGTGGTTGGAAGTACGGCGAGCGCGAACTTGCGACGCAAGCCCTCGGTGGAAGCAAGCAGTGGACCGATGCGTCCAAGGCTGCCTTCTCCAAGTTGATAGGGAGGCCGTTCAGCGATGCGGTCCATACGACGGACACCGGCCTGCGAATGACCGGCCCTGCTGAATGGCACCGCCAGGGCCTCGTGGCCGACCTCTCTCGGGCCGAGCCGTTCATCGAACTGCCCGGAAGAGCTGCGGCCCAGGACGGCCACCTCGACCTCCAGGCCACGGGGGTTCTCCTGATAGAGAACCAGGAGACCTTCGAGGCCGTTTCCTCGCGCACGACCGTCCCCACCGAATGGCTGTGCATCTGGACCGGAGGCTTCGCCTCCGACGCACTGGCGCTCTTCCTGCGCAGTCGCGTGCCGCCTTCGCTCCCGATCGCGGCATGGGGAGACCTCGACCCGCCTGGTGTCGGGATCATCCTCAACCTCGCGGAGAAGAGCGACCGGGCCATCCGGCCAATCGGCATGGATGCGGTCCTCTACCACAACGGAAGCAAGCTCGACGAAGAACCGGCGGAGCTGGAACGCTGGCGAGCAGCTGCCCAGACGATGACCGAGTCTGTGCCGGCGCACTTTCAAGGGCTCCTCGCAGCGATCGTCGCTCACGGGGGAATGCGCTGCGAGCAGGAAGGACTCCACGAGCAGGTACTTCCCCAGTTGCATCGATGGCTCAACGAACTCGCGCGGCGAGAATAATGGCCTCTGCCACCGCATGCGAGGGTCGAAGCAGTTGGCCGCGGCACCCCGTGACCCAATTCCCGCGCACGTGCTTTGCTGGCAGCTATGTGCCGCCCAAGTCTCGTGTCAGGGAGACGAACTCTGCGGTTCCCCTTGCGATGTACCTGATCTTCGGCCGGGGTGAAGGAGACCCGCGAGAGGGGGGCGGTGCTGGACGGTGAGCTGCGCAGGGTGTACGTGGCACGCAGTACGTCCACGACCTGTGACCCACGTTCTCCAGCAACCGCACACACCACGGACCCCAACTGCTTCCCGCGTTCGTCCGAACAACCGCACCGCCGGTAGACCCGGCCGCGCTGCGCACGCTGCCCCATGAGCTTCCCCTTCTCTCGGACTGGGTGGTGACCCTGGGGCAAGGGTGACAGCAGTGTTGGGTGTGGCGGCAGAGCGTGCGGGGCGGTGCGCGAAGCACTCAGAACCAGACGGCGAAGAGGCGCTCAAGACGACACACCGCCCGGAAGACCACGATCCGTAGCCAGTGGGTAAGCGACCGTACTCCGCCCGCAGAAGTCGGACCCGCGAGCTGGCCAGCATCATCGATGCAGTGGCCGTCGGGATTGCGTGGTGGTGCTTGATGAAGGGCCGCCAGATCCTGGTCACCGGCAGTAGCTGCGGCGGGGTGATCGGCCTGGGGACCATTTTTGGGACCACGCCCGATGGGTGCTCAGAACGCTGATGGGCGAAAACGGACGCTCGTGTGCAAAGTAAACAATGAGCCACTGTCAGTTCCGCGCCGCACTGCTCTCGAAGAAATCTTCCAACTCACTTTCACCTCAAGGTAGTTGAGCAACAAAAAGCCGAGGCTTCAAGGCCTCGACTGTCGACAATAATTTAACCCCTTGACTGGGGGTCAAGGGGTCGCAGGTTCAAATCCTGTCGTCCTGACAGTGATGTCGGTTGTGAGAGCCGGTACTTGGGAAACCGAGTGCCGGCTCTTTCTGTTGTGGTGTCGGCTGGTGGTCGCCGGACCGCATCGGCCAGGGTGTGGGCGGTCCTTCTGGTCGGCTGGTAAGCGGGCAGTTGCCGGTGGAAGTGCGGGCGCTGGGCGCGGCAGACGGGGTGGCCGAGGACGGTGTGGTCGGTACTGTCGAGGATCCAGGTGATGGCGTCGAAGGCTGCGCGGGCGGCGGGTTTCGTGAACGGGTTGGGCGAAGTGTCGCGGCTGCGGCGCTGGTGCTGTTCGGGCTGTTGGTCGTTTCGGTCGTCGGCGGTCTCGACGGCGGCGAGTTGGTGATGGTCTCGGCGAGGGCGGCCTTTGTCAGGTGGGGGCGTCGAGGGCGTGCAAGGTGTGGTCGGTTTGGCGGGTGGATTCCGGCAGGGGCTGTAGGGGATGACCAGCGAGTCGTCGTTGGGCGGGTTCGGGTTGGCGACCTTGGTGAACTGTTTGTGGTTCTGTTTGCGGCGCCGGCCCTCGGTGTTGGGATTCAGGGAGTCGGCGGGGGGATGGAGGGGGCCGCCCGGGCGGTCGGGGCGGGTGGGGGGTGGGTCAGAGGTGGGGGGTGCGGGTGAAGTGGTGGGTGGCGGTGGTGAAGAGGAGGGTGCACCAGGCGGTGGTGGTGAGGGTGGGGAGGGTGGGGGAGGGGGCGGCGGAGAGGCGGGTGACGGCGGAGGCGGGGAGCCAGGGGGAGATGTCCCAGCCCTTGGTGGCGGCGAGGGCGGTGAGGGCGGACTCGGCGACCAGGGTCCACCCCAGGACTGTTCCCAGGGCTGCCGCGGTCGACCGCAGGAGCAGGCCGGTGGTGGAGCCTAGGACCGTGTAGGCGGGCATCGCCGCGAGCAGGCGCAGGGTGGTGGACGGGGCTCCGTCCCAGTGGGGTGGGGAGCCGTGGCGTGCGGTGGTCAGGGTGGTGGTCGCCGCGCAGGTGGCCCAGACGGTGGCGGCGACCAGCAGGGACAGGAGGGCCAGCCCGGCGAGCTTGCCGGTGACGAGTGCGCCGCGGGCCGGCTGGCGGACCAGCAGGTTCCGCCAGGTGCCCTCGCGGTACTCCTGGCAGAAGGCGTTGGCGGCCACGCACATCATGACCAGGCCGATCAGGGGTGTGGCGGTACGGGCGGGGCCGAGCAGGTCCACCGGGCCGGGGTCGTCCCGGAGGGCGGCGGTGCCGGCGGCGGTGCCGGCGGCGACCGCGGCGGTGGCCGCCGCGACGGAGCCGAGGAGCGGCCAGAGCAGCCGCGGCCGGAGCAGTTTGACCAGCTCGCTGCGGAACGCCTGGTGCACGCGGGTCAGCACGGGACAGCTGTCCTCTCGGTCGGGCTGGTCGGGCGAGGAGGGGCGGTCGGTGCGGGCCCGGCGCCGGTGACCAGGGCGAGGAAGGCCTGCTCCACGGAGGTCCGTCGGACGGCCAGGTGGGCGAGGGTCACGCCGCCCGCCGCCGCGATCCGGTTCAGTTCGGCGGCCGCGTCGGCGGGGGCCTCGACCAGCAGCAGCCCGTCCTCGTGGCGGTTGGGGTACCCGGCCCCGTTCAGCACGTCGTGGAGGGCCGCGCCGTCGGCGGCGGACTCCGGGGCCAGTTCGACGACGGCCGTCCGGGAGGCGGTCAGCTCCGCCCTGCCGCCCTGGAACAGCACCCGGCCCCGGTGCATCAGGACGAAGCGGTCGCAGATCGCGTCCAGTTCGTTGAGCTGGTGGCTGGAGACCAGCACGGTGGCGCCGGCGTCGGCCAGGGACCGCAGCAGCTCCCGGAGTTGGAGGATGCCGATCGGGTCGAGCCCGTTCATCGGCTCGTCCAGGACGAGCAGCCGGGGCTCGGGGAGCAGGGCCGCGGCGATGCCGAGCCGCTGGCGCATGCCGAGCGAGTACCCGCCCACCGGTCGGCCGGCGTGGGCGGTGAGGCTGACCTGCTCCAGCACCTCGTCGACCCGGCCGCGGGGGATGCCGCCGAGTTCGGCGAGCACCCGCAGGTTGGTGCGGGCGTCGAGCCGCCGGTAGAGCGCGGGTTGTTCGATCAGCGCGCCGACCGCGTGGAGGTAGCGCTCGGGCCGGTCCAGCGGGTGCCCGAGGACGGTGCCGGTGCCCGCGTCGGGGCGGTCCAGGCCCAGCAGGACGCGCATGGTGGTGGTCTTGCCGGAGCCGTTGGGCCCGATCAGCGCGGTCAGCGAGCCGGCGGGGACGGTCAGGTCGACGCCGTCGAGGGCGGTGAGGGCGCCGTAGCGGCGGCGCAGTCCGCGGACCTCGACCGCCGGGCCGGCCGTCCGGGCGCTGGGAGGGGCGCTGGGAGGGGCGCTGGGAGGGGTCATGGTGTGGCGGGCTCCGTGCTGGCCGGGTGGGTCGGGGAGTCGGCGGTGGTGAGGAGGGTGCCGGTCGGGTCGAGGCGGTGCAGCGCGGCGGTGGCCGTCTCGCCGTCGAGCCGGAGGTCGTGGCGGACGGCGCCGTGGTCCAGGACGACCAGCCGGCTCACCAACTCGTCGGCCCAGCCGAGGTCGTGGGTGCAGAACAGGACGGTGCGCCCCTGGTCCCGCCAGTCGGCGGCGGCGGCCCGGAGCGCGCCGGCCGCGCCGCTGTCGAGGCCGTTGGTCGGCTCGTCGAGCAGGAGCAGCCGGGGCCGGTGCACGGTGGCGACGAGCAGGCCGAGCTGCTTGCGGATGCCGAGCGAGAGCTCCCGGACGAGGGCGTCCGGGCGGTCCTCCAGGGCGGTGCCGGCCAGCGCGGCGAGGGCCTCCCGCACCGGGGCGTCGTACAGCCTGGCCGCTAGGACCAGCTGCTCACGGACGGTCAGGTAGTCGTAGAGCGGCGGTTCGGCGGGGGCGTAGCCGCGCTCGGCCCGGACGGCGAGCGCGGTGGCCGGCCGGCCGGCGACGGCGACCCGGCCCGAGGTGGGTTCCTCCAGCCCGGCGAGCAGCCGCAGCAGGGTGGTCTTGCCCGACCCGTTGTGGCCGACCAGGGCGACGAACTCGCCCTCCCCGACGGTGAGTCCGACCTCGGCGAGGGCGGTGTGCCCGGCGTACCGGACACTGGCGGATTCGACGGCGATCACGGGCACACCTTCCGGATTCGGAGATCACTTCGGGCCGCGAACCGCAGGACGGCCAGCAGCAGGGCCAGGTCGAGCAGGCAGGCCGCCGCCTCGACGGCCCCGCCGGTGCCGGTGGCCGAGCGGAGTAGCGGCCCGGCCGCCGCGGGGGCGGCCAGCACCGCGGCCAGCAGGCCCTCCACGGTCTCGGCCGCGCCGGAACGGGCGGCCCGGCCGTCGGCGAAGCCCTCGGCGGCCGGGGTCAGGAAGGCGGCGGCCACCAGCGCGCAGCTTCCGGCCAGCAGCGCGACGGGGAGGGCGAGCAGCGCGCCCGCGGTCACGCTCCCGCCGCCGACCAGCAGCAGCCCGAGGTACAGCGGTACGACCGGTACGGCCGCGACGGCGCAGCAGGAGGCCACCTTCCCGGCCAGGATCCGGCCGAACGGCACCGGCGCCTGGCGGAGCAGGTCGAGCGACCGCTGCTCGGCCTCGACCCCCGCCACCTGGGCCACCACGGTGGACAGTGCCAGGAACACGGCGAGCGCCAGCGGAACGCTCCAGGCGCCCAGCGGGAGCCGCCACGGCGGTTCGCCGCCGTGGCCGAGCCGGACCCCCGCGCCGAGCGCCGCCAGGGCGAGGCCGACCAGGGCCGTCCGGAACAGCGCGCCGGTGCTGGCGACGGGGCGGCGGCGCAGCGCCAGCAGGTCCTTGGCCGCGGGCAGCAGCACCGGTGGCACCCGGTCGAGCAGGGTGCTGGAGGTGTGTGCGGCGGCCGCGGGCCCGCCGGGGACGGCGGGGCGGAGCGCGCCGCGGGCGGCGGCCCGGCGCAGCAAGGAGGTGGGCGAGGCCGCCGAGCAGCAGCAGGGCCGAGCACCAGCCGAGCAGGGCCGTCCCGAGCCGGTCGGGGTCGAGCAGGCGGTCCCAGAGGTCCGGGCGGAGGCGGGCCACGGCGGAGCGCAGCGCCGCCCCGTACTCCTCGGGTTCGGCCCGGCCGGACAGGTGGAGGCGGTCGGCGAGCGGTCCGAGGACGAGCCCGAGGGCGGACAGCCCCGGCAGCAGGACGCCGAGCGCGGCGAGCGGCAGGGCCCGGCGCGGGCCCAGCATCAGCGCGGCGGTCGCGGCCACGTGGCCGAGCGCTCCGGCCAGCGCGGATCCGGCGACGGCGGTGAGCACGGCGGGCAGCAGGGCCCGGCCCGCGGGGGAGGCGGCCAGCCAGGGGCCGGCCGCCAGGCCCGCGACCGCCACGGAGCCGACGGCCCCGGCCAGGGCGGGCAGCCAGAGGCGGGCCAGGAACACGGACTGCTGCGGCACCCGCCAGGAGAGCAGGACGGCGCGGTCGGGCGGATCGAGCAGCAGCCGGGCCTGGTTGGGCCGCGCCGAGAGCAGGTGGCCGGCGACCAGCACCACCACCACCGACCAGCAGGCGCCGGACACGACGGTGCCGTCCTCGGGGCCGACCGGGAAGACCCGGCCGAGCGCCGAGCCGATCCCCCAGAGCAGGGCCGCGACGGTGGCCAGGCCGACGCCGACGGCCAGCGCGAGCACGGCCCGGGCCGGCGGGGCGAGGGTGCGCAGCCCCGGGAGGCGGTTGCGCCGGCGCCGCAGGTCGGCGTCGACCAGGGCCAGCCCGGCGGTCCAGGCGAGTCGGCGGCCGTCCATCAGTCCCGCCGGCCGGTGAGCAGGGCGACCGCGCTGGCCGCGACGACCAGGACGCAGAAGCCGGCGGCCGTCCCGTTGAGTCCGGCGGCGGCGGGCAGCCGGAAGCCCGCCACCCCGAGCGGCATGCAGACCAGGGCCGAGAAGCCGAACAGCAGCCAGCGGCCGGTGGAGGCCAGGGCGACCACCGCGCCGAGGGCGAGCAGCAGGACGGCGGCCGCCAGCCAGCCCCAGTTGAGCAGGTCCTGGGTCTGCACCACCGTCGACCGGGCGGCGTCGACGACCCGGTCGGCCCGGTCGACCGCGGCCAGGGTGTCCGGCCGGCTCGTCCAGTACCAGACCGTCCGGACCCCGGCCAGGACGGCGGCGGCCACGGCCAGCAGGCCGGCCACGGCCGCACCGGTCGGCTTGATCTGCGATACCACGGTGATGTCGGCTCCTCGGTCGTGCGGGGTCGTACGGGTCGTACGGGGTCGTTCTCTCAAGCGGTGCGGGCGGCGCGGGCCCGGTCCCGGCCCGGCGCGGGCTCAGCGCGGGATCAGGCAGAGCGCGAGGAGCACCGCCGTGGGCGCGAGCGCGGCCGCCGCGCTGCGGGCGGGGCTCAGGCCGGTGCTGCGGCGCAGGACCTCGGTGAACCGCGAACAGCACGACCAGGCCGAGGTCGGCGCTGCCCAGCGCGTCCACCAGGCCGTCCCAGGAGGGGCGGCCGACCAGGGCGGCGCCCGCGCCGAGCAGCAGCAGCTTGCCCACGAAGTAGAGGGCGGCCACCGTGCCGACGGTCGCGCGGTCCCGGGCGAAGCCGTCGCGGGCGCCGGCCAGTCGGCAGGCGGCGGCACCGGCGGCGCCGGCGAGCAGGACGGCCAGCAGCACGCCGATCGCGCCGAGCACCGATCCGAACAGCCAGCCCGCCCAGACGCCGGCCTTCACTGCGCCCGGTGCCGCGTCGGGGATCTTCTCCAGGACGGCCGCGCGGTAGCGGTCCAGGAGGCCGAGACCGGCCAGGGGTTGGACGAGGACGGCGAGCGCCAGGGCGACGCGGTGGCGCAGGCGCCCGGCCCGGCCGTCGTCCCGGCCGTCGTCCCGGCCCTCGGGCGCGGCCTCCGGATCGAGCAGGGGACGGTGGTCCGTCGTGGTGGTCAAGGTCATCGGGGGCTCACCCACGTTTCCACGCCCGCGGCCACGGCGAGCGCGGCCAGCGAGGTTCCGAAGAGGACAGCGGCGTCGACCACGTGCTGGCTGAACGGGGCGCCCCGTCCGGACACCAGGCGGCGGGACAGCCCGAGCGCCGGGGCCAGGCCGGCCGCGACGGCGAGGCCGAGGGCCGGCAGTTCGAGCACCGCGTGCGGTCCGACGGCCCGCAGCAGTTGGCTCCCGCCCAGCGCGTACGCGTGCCCGATCAGCACGCCGACACCGAGGCCGGAGAGCAGCGAGAAGGCGACCGTGGTCAGGCCGAGGGTGGCGACTCCGCTGAAGGCCAGCGCGGCCACCTTGGCGTTGTTGAGGAAGACCTCGAGCCACAGGCCCGGACCGGCGGGTTTGGGTTCCACGCGGACGGCGGACTCGATGCCGCCCGAGCAGGAGATCCCGATCGCCATGCAGGCGAACCAGAGCAACTGCCCGGCGGCCACGGCCCAGCGCTGCCGGGCCCAGGCGGCTGCGAGCCCTCCGCGGACTCCCGCGATCACGTCGTCCCTCCCCAAGTCGTCTGCTGCACACGGCCGGTGGGCCGGACCCCGCCGGTGCGGCGGGGTCCGGCCGGCGCCCGGGTCAGGCGATGATGGCGCGGCGGCCGCCGGCGGTGATCGCCTTCTTGAGCATCCACATGGCCACGCCGCCGGCGGCGGTGACGCCACCGAACAGCGAGAGGGCGGCGGCGACGTCGGTGCCGGCCTCGATGGCGGTCAGCACGCGGTCGGCGCTCTTGCACTCCAGGCCGAAGTAGCCGGTCAGCACGTCAGGGGTGGTGGCGGCCAGCAGGAGCGGGGCGCTCAGACCGGCAACGGCCGCGCCGGCGGCGGCGATGCGCTTCTTCGGGGTCGAGAAAACGGACATGTTAATCTCCAGTTCGCCACTTTTAGGGAGTGGTTGGGAACATCCGGCAGCCACCGGTCGCTTCGGGACTGCGCCTGATCATCGAATCCGACCCCGTGCTGACGGTGGTGGCGGACTGTCCGGTGGACCGGGCGGTCGAGCAGGCCCGCGCGCTCCAGCCCGACCTGGTCCTGCTCGACCTCGGCCGCCAGGCCGACGCGGCCCTCGACACCCTGCTCTCGCTGATCTACCTGCCCCGGGCGCCCCGGGTGGCCATGCTGGCCACGGAGGAGGACGGCGACCTGCTGAACCGGGCGCTGCGGCACGGCGCGGTCGGCTGCCTCCGGCGGAACGCCCCGAGCGGCCTGCTGCTGGACGCCGTCCGGGTGCTCACCTCGGGCGGCACCGTGGTCTTCCCGCAACTCCGGTCGGCCGCACCGGCGGTGGCTCCCGAGCCGCCCGACCGGCAGGTCCCGGCCCGGCTCAACGCCCGTGAGCGGGAGCTCCTGGTCTGCCTGGGCGAGGGTCTGTCCAACGCGGACATCGCCGAGCGGCTGTACCTCCGCCCGGCGACCGTCAAGGACTACGTCAGCGAGCTGCTCGCCAATCTGGGCGTCCGCAACCGGACCCAGGCCGCCGTCCCGGCCGAGCGGTACGGACTGCTCAGGGCCCACGCCGCGGCGTGAGGAAGGGGCCCCGTGCGGGGCCCGGCGCACGACCCGGGGGCCCCGCAGGCGGGTTGGGGGCCGGCCGGGCGGCTCTCCCCGGGCCGGACGGCCGGCTGCCCTACGGGTTCTTCACCTCGGCGGTCCGTTCCGTCGCGTCCGGCTCGGCCGGCTCCTCGGTGGCGCGCGTGCCGTCCAGGCGGATGCCGCGCATCGAGGCCCACATCACCAGGGCACTGCCGCAGACCACGCCGCAGTCGGCGAGGTTGAAGACCGGCCAGTGCGGCAGTTGGATCCAGTCCACGACGCGTCCCTCCCACGGGGACGGGTCCCGGAACAGCCGGTCGATGAGGTTGCCGGCCGCACCGGCGATGACCAGCCCGAAGGAGACCGCCCAGAGGGGGGTGCGGATCCGGGGCGACACCACCAGCATGAGGACGATGACCAGCATCTTCACCGTGGTGAAGAACCAGGTCTCCCCCGCGCCGATGGAGAACGCCCCGCCCGAATTGAAGACCAGCGTGAATTTCAGAAGCCCGCCGAGGGTCGATGTCGGATCGGTCCCCGAGAAATGTGTCAGCGCTATCTGTTTGGTGATGAAATCCGACGCCAGCAGTGCGATTGCCACGGCTGTCATGGTGCCCAGTCGTCGAGGCGTGTCACCGGACAAGGAAGCTCCTCGCGCAACCCGTAGGCGTAGTAAGCCAGTCATGGCCGCATTGTAGGTGACGGCGGCTTGCGCACGAGTGTCCACAAGTACGGGAGCGCACCGTCAGAACGGGAGCATACCCGCGCCGTTGCCGGGCGCCGGCCCCGCCGTCGCCGGGTGTCGGCGGGCCCCGATGGTCACCCGAAGATCCCGGCGAGGCGGGTCAGTCCCTCCCTGATCGCCTCGGCGGGGTGTCCGGTGAACGACAGCCGCAGGGTCGCCGGGTCGGGCCGGTCCGCGAAGAACGGCGCGCCGGGTACGTAGGCGACGTCGTGGGCGGCGGCCCGGGGCAGCAGGGCGGTGGCGTCGTGCCCGTCCGGCAGGCGCACCCACACGAACATCCCGCCGTCCGGCCGGTTCCAGGTGCTTCCGTGGGGGAGCGCCTGGGGCAGGCCGTCGAGCAGCGCGTCACGGCGTTCCCGGTAGGCGGCGCGGACCCGCGTCAGGTGCGCGTCGAGGTCGGCATGGGTGAGGTACCGGGCGGCGGCGGCCTGGTCGACGGTGGAGGAGTGCAGGTCGGTGGTCTGCTTCACCGTCGTACAGGCGCGGCGCAGTTCGGCCGGAGCGCGCAGCCAGCCGAGGCGCATGCCCGGGGACATGGTCTTGGAGAGGCTGCCGAGCAGCACCGTGCGGTCGGCCGCGGCGTCGAGCGAGGCGATCCACGGCAGCGGAGCGCCGTCGAAGCGCAACTCGCCGTAGGGGTCGTCCTCGACGATCCACAGGCCGTGCTGGGCCGCGACCTCCGCGACGGCCCGGCGGCGCTCGACGGAGAGCGTACGGCCGGTCGGGTTCTGGAAGTTGGGGACGAGGTAGAGGAGTCTGGGCCGCTCCGAGGCGACGAGGCGGGCCAGCGCGACCGGGTCGACGCCGTCCTCGTCGGACGGGACCGGGACGACGCGGGCTCCCGCGAAGGCGAAGCACTGCAGGGCCGCCAGATAGGTGGGGTTCTCCACGAGGACGGTGTCGCCGGGGGCCAGCAGCGCCGTCGAGACCAGCGTCAGTGCCTGCTGGGAGCCCGAGGTGACCAGCAGGTCGTCCGCCGGGGTGGGCAGGCCGCGGGAGCCCAGCCGCTCCGCGACGGCCGCCCGCAGCGCCGGGTCGCCCTCGGTGGTCGAGTACTGGAGGACGCGGTGCGGGGCCGTGGCCAGCACGTGGTCGTACGCGGCCCGCAGGCCGTCGACGTCGAAGAGCTCCGGGGCGGGCAGGCCGCCGGCGAAGGAGATCACCTCCGGCCGCGCCGTGAGTTCGAGGATCTCCCGCACGGACGAGGCGTGGGCGGCGGCGTGGCGGGCGACGGGAACGGGGGCGGCGGCTGGGCTCGTCATGCCCGCAGGATACGGACGATCGGGGCGGTGTCGCGGGTGCGGGAGTCCCACGGGTGCCCAAACATGTCCCGTCGATTTCTTGCCGAGATCGCTCAGGTGTCCGTGGTGACGGCGGGTTCCGCGACCGGCCGTGCCGGACCGTGATCTTCCGGAAACCACCAGGTGGGACCGGGACGGACGTTGACCTGCGGTCTTCCGCCAGATGGGCCGAAAACGCGTGGTCGGCCGTCGAACGGGCTTGTCGGGCGGTGCGGTGCGTATGTCAGTCTCTGGGGGCCGTGTGCCGTGTTCCACAGTGTTCTGACGGGGAATTCCGAATCTCTCTTTCCTTTCCCTGGTTCTCCGGGATGCGTTCCGTCATGCCGTCGGTCGGTTCGAAGTGATAACAGGGGGCGTCATGTCTGATCTCCGCCATGGGCATTCCGAGGCCTCCGTGAATTCCGCGGGAAATCGGTCGGTGCCGGAGGAACCCATCGCGTTGGTCGGAATCTCCTGCCGCCTGCCGGGGGCTGCCGGACCCCGGCAGTTGTGGGACCTCCTGCGGGACGGCCGCAGCGCCGTCACCGAAACTCCCGACGACCGCCGGGGCGGTTCCGGGGGGCCCGGGGACGACGAGCCGTCCGCCCTGCGGTGGGGGGCGTTCCTGGAGGACGTGGACCGGTTCGACGCGGGGTTCTTCGGGATCGGCCCGCGCGAGGCCGCCGCGATGGATCCGCAGCAGCGCCTGGCCCTGGAGCTGAGCTGGGAGGCCTTCGAGGACGCGGGAATCCGCCCGGAGACCTGGCGCTCCCAGGACACCGCCGTCTTCCTCGGCGTGGCGTCCGGCGACTACGGCCTCCTGCTCGACCGGCGAGGGCCGGCCGCCCGGACCCCGCACACCGTTGCCGGCACCCAGCGCGGCATGACGGCCAACCGCGTCTCGTACGCCCTCGGACTGCACGGCCCCAGCCTCACCGTCGACGCCGGCCAGGCGTCGTCGCTGGCCGCCGTCCACCTGGCCTGCGAGAGCCTGCGGCGCGGCGACTCCGCGCTCGCCGTGGCGGGCGGGGTGCACCTCAACCTGCTGCCCGACACGGCGCACGCGATGGCCGGGCTCGGCGCGCTCTCGCCCGACGGCCGCTGCTTCACCTTCGACGAGCGGGCGAACGGCTACGTCCGCGGCGAGGGCGGGGCGATGGTGGTGCTCAAGCCCCTGAGCCGGGCCCTCGCGGACGGGGACCCCGTGTACGGCGTCCTGCTCGGCAGCGCCCTGAACAACGACGGCGGCGGAGAGGGACTGACGGTGCCGGCCCGGGCCGGGCAGGAAGAGGTGCTGCGGCGGGCCTGCGCGAGGGCCGGTGTCGACCCCGCGCACGTCCAGTACGTCGAACTGCACGGGACGGGCACCAGGGTCGGCGACCCGGTCGAGGCCGCCGCGCTGGGCGCCGTGTTCGGCGCGGCCCGGACGGCCGGCCAAAGCCCCCTGCACGTCGGCTCGGTGAAGACGAACGTCGGCCACCTGGAGGCCGCGGCGGGCGTGGTCGGCCTGGTCAAGGTGGCACTGTCGCTCCAGCACGCGACGCTGCCGCCGAGCCTCGACTTCCGTACCCCCAACCCGTTGATCGACATGGACGCCCTGCGGCTGCGCATGGTGACGGACCGCCTGCCGTGGACCGGGGCGGACGGCACCCGCCTCGCGGGCGTCAGCTCCTTCGGTCTCGGCGGGACCAACTGCCATGTCGTGCTGTCCCAGCCGCCCGCCCCCGCCGCGGACACCCGGGCGCCGGCGGACGGCGGTTCCGGCGTGGTGCCGTGGGTCCTGTCCGGTGCCACACCGGAGGCGCTGCGGGCCCAGGCCGACCGCCTCCGGTCGTACGTGGCCGAGGAGCCCGACGCCGAACCCGCCGACGTGGCCCTCGCGTTGGCCACCACGCGCGCGACCCGGGAGCACCGCGCGGTCGTCGTCGCGGCCGACCGCGAGGAGTTCCTCCGGGCCCTGACCGCCGCCGCCGAACCCGGCGGAGTCGACCCGGCACTGGTCCGGGGCAGCGTCGCCGAGGACGGCGAGGTCACCTTCGTCTACCCGGGCCAGGGCTCCCAATGGGACGGCATGGCACGGGAGTTGCTCGACACCTCGGCCGTCTTCCGGGAGCGGATGGAGCAGTGCGACGCGGCGCTGCGGCCGCACGTCGACTGGTCGCTGCTCGACGTCCTGCGCGGGACGCCCGACGCCCCGCCCCTGGAACGGGTCGACGTCGTCCAGCCCGCGCTGTGGGCCATGATGCTCGCGCTGACCGAGGTGTGGGGCTCCTTCGGGGTGCGTCCCGACGCCGTGGTGGGGCACTCGCAGGGCGAGATCGCCGCCGCGTGCGTCGCGGGCGCCCTCAGCGTCGAGGACGGCGCGAGGATCGTGGCGCTGCGCAGCCGCGCGCTCGGCCGGCTGGCGGGCACCGGCGCCATGGCCACCGTCTCCCTGCCCGTGGCGCAGGTCCGCGACCGGCTCGAACGGGGCTGGGACGGGGTGGAGATCGCCGCGGTCAACGGGCCGGTGTCCACGGTGGTCTCCGGCCCGCCCGGGAGCGTCGACCGGCTGCTGGCGGAGTACGAGGCCGAGGGCGTCTGGGTGCGCGCGATCCCGGTCGACTACGCCTCGCACTCCGGCGACGTGGAGGTCCTGCGGGACGCGCTGCTGACGGAACTCGCCGGGATCACCCCGCGCCGGTCGCGGATCCCGTTCTGCTCCACCGTCACCGGTGAGATCACCGACACCACGGAGCTGGACGCCGGCTACTGGTACCGCAACCTGCGCCGGCCGGTCCGGATGGAGACCGCCACCCGGCACCTGCTGGAGGCCGGGCACCGGACGTTCGTCGAGGTCAGCCCGCACCCGGTGCTCACCGTCGCGCTCCAGCAGACCGTCGGTGCCGCGGCGGCGGTCACCGGGACGCTCCGGCGGGGCGAGGGCGGTCCGCGCCGTCTGCTGGACTCCGTCGCCCGGCTCCACGTGCGCGGTGCGCGGGTCGACTGGCAGCCCGCGCTCCGGACGGGCAGCGGGCGCCGGCTCCGGCTGCCCACCTACCCGTTCCAGCGGCAGTCGTACTGGCTCGACGGCGAGGACCGGCGCGAAACCGCGGCGGTGGACGGGCGCGAGACCGTGGCGGTGGACCGGCGTGGGCCCGCGGTGGCGGACCGGCGTGTGCCGTTCGGCGCGGAGACCGGGGCCCCCGCACCCGGGCCGTCGCGGCCCGGCCACGGCGAACTGACGGGCCTCGTACGGGAACACGCCGCGGCCGTGCTCGGCCACCCGGAGCCCGGGCTGGTCGACACCTCCCGCCGCTTCAAGGACCTCGGCTTCAACTCGCTGGACGCCGTCAACCTCCTGGAACGGCTGACCGCCGCCACCGGCGTCCCCCTCCCGCCCACCCTGATCTTCGACCACCCCACACCCGCCCTCCTGGCGGAGTGGCTGCGCACGGAACTCGCGGGCGAACGCACCGACACCGGCACCGCACCCCTCCGCACCCCCCACGACGACGAGCCGATCGCGATCGTGGGGATGGGGTGCCGCTACCCGGGCGGGGTGAGCTCGCCGGAGGACCTGTGGCGGCTGGTGTCGGAGGGGCGCGACGCGATCTCCGGCCTCCCGGAGGGGCGGGGGTGGGACCTGGAGCACCTCTACGACCCCGATCCCGACGCGGGGGAAGGCGGGCGGACGTACACGCGCGGCGGGGGTTTCCTGCACGACGCGGACCTGTTCGACGCGGGGTTCTTCGGCGTTCCGCCGCGCGAGGCGGAGGCGATGGACCCGCAGCAGCGGCTGCTGCTGGAGGTGTCGTGGGAGGCGCTGGAGCGGGCGGGGATCCGTCCCGACACCCTGAAGGGCAGTGCGACCGGCGTCTTCACCGGAGTGATGACCAGCGGCTACCGGCCCGCCCCCGCCCGGGTCCCGGTGGAGTTCGAAGGGCACGTCCTGACCGGCAACGAGAGCAGTGTCGCGTCCGGCCGGGTGTCCTATGTGCTGGGGCTGGAGGGCCCGGCCCTGTCGGTGGACACGGCGTGCTCGTCGTCGCTGGTGGCGCTGCACCTGGCGGTGCAGTCGCTGCGGCGGGGCGAGTGCTCGATGGCCCTGGCCGGCGGCGTCACCGTCATGGCGGCCCCGGCCACCCTCATCGAGTTCGCCCGGCACCGGGGTCTGTCCCCGGACGGCCGGTGCCGGGCGTTCGGTGAGGGGGCCGAGGGGACGGGGTTTGGTGAGGGTTGCGGCGTGCTGGTGCTGGAGCGGTTGTCGGACGCGCGGCGGGCTGGGCGCCGGGTGTTGGGGGTGGTGCGGGGTTCGGCGGTGAACCAGGACGGTGCGTCGAACGGGTTGACGGCGCCGAGCGGTCGGGCGCAGGTGCGGGTGGTGCGCGGGGCCTTGGAGGATGCCGGGTTGGCGGCGGGTGACGTCGACGCGGTGGAGGCGCACGGGACGGGCACGCGGTTGGGCGATCCGATCGAGGCGCAGGCCTTGCTGTCCGCCTATGGGGCGGGGCGTGAAGTGCCGTTGTGGCTGGGGTCGGTGAAGTCGAACATCGGTCATACGCAGGCCGCGGCGGGTGTGGCGGGTGTGATGAAGATGGTGCTGGCGATGCGGCACGGGGTGTTGCCGCGGACGTTGCACGCGGAGGTGCCGTCGTCGCATGTGGACTGGTCCTCGGGCGGGGTGGAGCTGCTGGCCGAGGCTCGGGAGTGGCCCGTGCTGGACCGGCCGCGGCGGGCGGGTGTGTCGTCGTTCGGGATCAGTGGGACGAACGCGCATGTGATCGTGGAAGGGGTCGCCGAAGAGCCAACCACCGCAGCTGGGCGCCCTGTTGATGATGTGGTGCCGTGGGTGGTGTCCGGCCGGTCGGTGGAGGCGTTGCGGGCGCAGGCGGGCCGGCTGGCGGAGCACCTGACGGAGCGCCCGGAGGTCGGCGCGGGCAGCGTCGGCTGGTCGCTGGTCGCGCAGCGCTCACTGTTCGAGCAGCGCGCCGTCGTGACGGGCGCCGACCGTGAAGAACTGCTCGCCGGACTGCGGACCCTTGCCGAGGGCGGCACGGCGGACAACGTCACCGTCACGCCCTCCACCACGCCCCCCGACGGCTCGAACAGGCTCGCGCTGCTCTTCACCGGCCAGGGCGCGCAACGCCTCGGCATGGGCCGCCGACTGCACCGGGACTTCCCCGTCTTCGCGAAGGCGTTCGACGAGGCGTGCGCGCAGTTGGACGCGCACCTGCCCGTCCCCCTGAAGGACGTCGTCTTCGGTACGGACGCCGACCTCCTGGACCGCACCCTGTACGCCCAGTCGGCCCTGTTCGCCCTGGAGACCGCGCAGTTCAGGCTCCTGGAGCACTACGGCATCAGGCCCGACCACCTGCTCGGACACTCGGTCGGCGAGGTGGCCGCCGCCCATGTCGCGGGCGTGCTCGACCTGCCGGACGCCGCGCTCATGGTGGCGACGCGGGGACGGCTGATGCAGGCCGCCCGCGGCGACGGCGCCATGATCGCCGTGGAGGCCACCGAGCAGGAGGTCCTGACGGTCCTCGGAGAGCGCGAGGACCTGGCGGGGATCGCCGCCGTCAACGGCCCGCGGTCCGTGGTGGTCTCGGGTGATGCCGCGGTCGCCACCGAGGTCGCGGACCACTTCGCGGCGCTGGGGCGCCGGACCAGGCGGCTGCGGGTCAGCCACGCCTTCCACTCTCCCCACATGGACAGCGCGCTGGAGGAGTTCCGCACCGTTCTCGAAGGCCTGACCTTCAGCGCCCCCGTCCTCTCCGTCGTGTCCAACGTGACCGGGCGGGAGGCCACCGCCGAGCAGCTCTGCTCCCCCGACTACTGGGTGTCCCACATCCGCCGTGCCGTCCGGTTCGGCGACGGGGTCGAGCACCTCGCCGGGCTCGGCGTGGGGACCTACCTCGAACTCGGCCCCGACGGTGTCCTGACCGGTCTGGTCCCGGACTGCCTGCCGGCCGGGACCGACGCGGTCACCCTGCCGCTGCTGCGGGCCCGGCGCCCGGAGTCCGGCTCCCTGCTCACCGCGGTCGCCCAGGCCGCGTTCGCCGGCCACCTGCCCGACTGGTCCCCGCTCTTCCCGGGCGCGCGGCCGGTGGAGCTGCCGACGTACGCCTTCCAGCACCGGTCCTACTGGCTGACGCAGGACACCGCCGTCGCGGACGTCGCCTCGGCGGGTCTGGAGACGGTGGGGCATCCGCTGCTGGGCGCGGCGGTCGAGCGGCCCGACGGGAGGGGCTGGGTGTTCACCGGCCGCCTGTCGCCCACGACCCACCCCTGGACGGAGGACCACGTCATCGGCGAGGAGGTGCTGCTGCCCGGTGTGGCGCTGCTCGACGTCGCCCTCGCGGCGGGCGCCCGGGCCGGCTGCCGGCGGCTGGACGAACTCACCCTGGAAGCCCCGCTGTCCCTCCACCCCGACGCCCCGGCCGACCTGCGCGTGGTGCTGGACCCCGAGGAGGAAGGACGCTGGTCACTGGCCGTGTTCTCGCGCTCCGACGACACCTGGCGGCGCCACGCCACCGGCGTGCTGGCCGCCGGGGCCGAAGGCACCGGGAGCGCGCTGACGGACTGGCCGCCGAAGGACGCGACCCCCCTCGACGTGGCCGACGCGTACCAGGCCCTGGCCGCCCGCGGCTACGACTACGGGCCGACCTTCCAGGGCCTGCGCGCCGCCTGGCGCGACGGCGACGTGCTGTACGCGGAGGTCGGGCTCCCGGCCGGCGTGGAACCCTCCGGTTTCGGAGTGCACCCGGCCGTGCTGGACGCGGCGCTGCACCTGCTCGTCCTGGAGGGCGACCAGGCGGCCGGGCTCCGGCTGCCGTTCGCCTGGTCCGGTGCCGAACTGCACGCCACCGGTGCCACCGCGCTGCGGGTACGGCTGACGCCCACCGGCACCGACACCGTGGCCCTGGCCGTCTGCGACGCCGCCGGGGCGCCGGTCGCCACCGTCGAAGCGCTGACCCTGCGCCCCTACTCGGCGGCGGGCGGGGGCCGTACGCCGCTGTTCGCCGTGGACTGGGTGCCCGTGCCGGACCCGGCCGCCGGCACCGCTCCGGCCGGCCCGGCCCCGGACCTGCCGACGGGCCCGCCGACGGACCGCTGGGCCGTCCTCGGCACGCGCGGCCCGGACCTGCCGGGCGTGGCCCGCCACGCCGACCTCACCATGCTGGCCGGTGCGGTCGAGGACCTGGAGGTCGCCGTCCTCCCGTGGACGGCGAGCGCGCCGGAGCACGCGGTGCCGTCCGCGGCCCATGACGCCGCCCGGGAGGTCCTGGGCCTGCTGAAGAGCTGGCTGGCCGAGGAGCACCGGACCTCCGCGCCCCTGGTGGTCCTCACCCGGAACGCGGTGGCCGTCGAAGCGGCCGAAGGCGTGGCGGACCTCGCCGCATCCGTGCTGTGGGGCCTGCTGCGCACCGCCCAGACCGAACACCCGGGCCGCTTCGTCCTGCTCGACGCCGACGCCGACCCGACCCCCGGGCTGGTGGCCGCCGCGCTCGCCACCGGAGAGCCCCAACTGGCGCTGCGCAACGGCACCTTGAAGGCCGCCCGGCTGGCCCGGCAGACACCCCGTGAGCTGCTCGCACCCCCGGAGGGCGCGCCGGCCTGGCGGATGGAACCGGGCGCCAGCGGCTCCCTCGACGCGCTGTCCCTCCGGCCCCGCCCCGAGGCGCTCGCCCCCCTGTTGCCGGGCGAGGTGCGCGTCGCCGTCCGCGCCGCGGGCCTCAACTTCCGTGACGCGCTGAACGCCCTGGGGCTCTACCCCGGCGACGCGGGCCCGCTCGGCATCGAGGGTGCCGGCGTGGTCACCGAGGTCGGCCCCGGAGTGACCGGGTTCGCGCCCGGCGACCGGGTCATGGGCCTGCTGCCCGGCGCGTTCGGGCCGGTGGTGGCCACCGACAGCAGGATGCTCGTCACCGTCCCGGACGGCTGGACGTTCGCCCAGGCGGCGGCCGTTCCCGTCGTCTTCCTGACCGCCTACTACGCGCTGACCGACCTGGCCGCCCTGGCCCCGGGCCAGTCGCTGCTGGTCCATGCGGCGGCGGGCGGCGTCGGCATGGCCGCGGTCCAGCTCGCCCACCACCTCGGCGCGCGGGTCTTCGGCACCGCGAGCCCCGGCAAGTGGGACACGCTGCGCTCGATGGGCCTGCCGGACGAGCGCATCGCCTCGTCCCGGGACCTTCTCTTCGAGCAGGGCTTCCGCCGGGTGCTCGGCGAGGACGGCGGCTTCGACGTCGTCCTCAACGCGCTGGCCCACGAGTACGTGGACGCCTCGCTGCGCCTGTTGCGCCCCGGCGGCCGGTTCCTGGAGATGGGCAAGACCGACGTCAGGGACCCCGCGTCCCTCCCCGACGTCTCCTACCAGGCGTTCGACCTCATGGTGGTCGACGCGGACCGCATCCAGGAGATGCTCACCGAGCTCGTGCGCCTCTTCGAGGCCGGCGCGCTCACCCACCTCCCGCTCACCGTCCGGGACGTCCGCCGGGGCAGGGAGGCCTTCCGGCACATCAGCCAGGGCCGCCACACCGGCAAGAACGTGCTCACCCTTCCGGTGTCGTTGGATCCGGAGGGTGCGGTGCTGGTGGTCGGTGGTACGGGGGTGTTGGGGGCGTTGCTGGCACGTCATCTGGTGGTGGCGTGCGGGGTCCGGCACCTGGTGCTGGTGAGTCGTCGGGGTGTGGAGGCGCCCGGGGCGGTGGGGTTGCGGGACGAACTGCTGGAGTTGGGCGCGCGCACTGTGGTGGTGCGGGCGTGTGACGCGGCCGACCGGGTGGCGTTGGGGGTGCTGGTCGACGAGGTGGTGGCCCAGCGGCCGTTGACGGGTGTGTTCCACGTGGCGGGTGTGCTGCGCGACGGGGTGCTGGTGTCGCTGGGTGCGGAGGCGCTGGGGGAGGTGTTGCGGTCGAAGGTGGACGGTGCGTGGGCGTTGCACGAGGTGACGCGGGAGCGGTGCCCTGGGCTGGCGGCCTTCGTGCTGTACTCCTCGGTGTCGGGCCTGGTGGGCACCGCGGGCCAGGCGAACTACGCGGCGGCGAACACGTTCCTGGACGCGCTGGCGCAGGAGCGGTCGGCCCGGGGGCTGCCGGGTCTGTCACTGGCGTGGGGGTTGTGGGAGCAGGAGTCCGGCATGACCGCCGGCCTCGACGACACGGCCTTCCAGCGCTTCGAGCGGTACGGCATCGGAAAGATCCCCTCCGAGCAGGGCATGGCGCTGTTCGACGAGGCGCGGCAGGGAAGCGAGCCGGCGGTGGCACCGTTGGTGCTCGACCCGGCGCGACTGCACGCGAGGGCCGCCGTGGCCGACCTGCCACCGCTGCTGCGCGGCCTCGTCTCAGCCCCGGCCCGGCGTACGGCGGCCCCGGCCGCGGCACCGAGGACGGCGGGCGCCTCCACCTGGACCGACCGGATCGCGGGGGCGGCCGGAGGACGCGGCCTCGACGTCGTGACGGAGCTCCTGTGCCAGGAGATCGCCGACGTCCTCGGCCACCCGGGGCCCGGAGCCATCGACACCGGCGCGGAGTTCCGGGGGCTCGGCCTCGACTCCCTCACCCTCGTCGAACTGCGCAACCGGCTCAACGCGGCCACCGGGCTCAGGCTCCCCGTCAACGTGCTGTTCGACCAGCCCACACCGGACGAACTGGCCGCCCACCTCCTGGCGGCCCTCGAACCCGGGCAACCGGACCCGGTCTCGCGCATCCTCGCCGACGCCGACCGGATGGAGGAGGCGTTGAAGCTCTTCGCCGGCGAGCGCGAGGACCGCACCAGGGTCACCACCCGACTGACGCAGATCCTTCGCGCCTGGCAGCGGGAGCAGGACGAACCCGCCGAACCCGCCGACGACCTCGACCACGTGACCGACGACGAACTCTTCGACGCGCTCGACAACGAACTGTCGCGCTGAGGTAAGGGAAAGGTGAGCCCCATGTCCAACGAAGCCAAGCTCCGCGACTACCTCAAGCGCGCCACGGCGGACCTGCGCGAGGCACGACAGCAGGCCAGGGAACTGGAGGAGAAGGCCCACGAACCCATCGCGATCGTGGGGATGGGGTGCCGGTACCCGGGCGGGGTGAGCTCGCCGGAGGACCTGTGGCAGCTGCTGTCGGAGGGGCGCGACGCGATCTCCGGCTTCCCCGAGGGACGGGGATGGAACCTGGACGGCTCCGGCGCCCCGGCCCGGGACCAGGACGCGCGGGGACCCGGCTCGATCCCCACCCGGAGCGGCGGATTCCTGCACGACGCGGACCTGTTCGACGCGGGGTTCTTCGGCGTCTCGCCGCTCGAGGCCGAGGCGATGGACCCGCAGCAGCGGCTGCTGCTGGAGGTGTCCTGGGAGGCGCTGGAGCGGGCGGGGATCCGTCCCGACACCCTGAAGGGCAGTGCGACCGGTGTCTTCACCGGGCTGATCTCCGGGGAGTACGTCTCCCGGCTGTCCTCCGTCCCCGCCGAGGCCGAGGGCTACGCCGGTACGGGGAACACGGCCAGTGTCGCGTCCGGCCGGGTGGCCTATGTGCTGGGGCTGGAGGGCCCGGCCGTGTCGGTGGACACGGCGTGCTCGTCGTCGCTGGTGGCGCTGCACCTGGCGGTGCAGTCGCTGCGGCGGGGCGAGTGCTCGATGGCGCTGGCCGGCGGTGTCACCGTCATGGCGGGCCCGTCCACGCTCGTCGAACTCGGCAAACAGGGCGGTCTGTCCCCGGACGGCCGGTGCCGGGCCTTCGGTGAGGAGGCCGACGGCACGGGGTTCGGCGAGGGTTGCGGCGTGCTGGTGCTGGAGCGGTTGTCCGATGCGCGGCGGGCTGGGCGCCGGGTGTTGGGGGTGCTGCGGGGTTCGGCGGTGAACCAGGACGGTGCCTCGAACGGGTTGACGGCGCCGAGCGGTCGGGCGCAGGTGCGGGTGGTGCGCGGGGCCTTGGAGGACGCCGGGCTGTCGGCGGGCGACGTCGACGCGGTGGAGGCGCACGGGACGGGGACGCGGCTGGGCGATCCGATCGAGGCGCAGGCCTTGCTGTCCGCCTACGGGGCGGGGCGTGAAGTGCCGTTGTGGCTGGGCTCGGTGAAGTCGAACATCGGTCACACGCAGGCCGCGGCGGGTGTGGCGGGTGTGATGAAGATGGTGCTGGCGATGCGGCACGGGGTGCTGCCGCGGACGTTGCACGCGGAGGTGCCGTCATCGCATGTGGACTGGTCCTCGGGCGGGGTGGAGCTGCTGAGCGAGGCGCGGGAGTGGCCTGAGCTGGACAGGCCGCGACGGGCGGGTGTGTCGTCCTTCGGGATCAGTGGGACGAACGCGCATGTGATCGTGGAAGGGGTCTCAGAAGAGGCAACTACCTCTCCCGATGGCCCTGTTGATGATGTGGTGCCGTGGGTGGTGTCCGGCCGGTCGGTGGAGGCGTTGCGGGCGCAGGCGGGCCGGCTGGCGGAGCACCTGACGGAGCACCCGGAGGTCGGGGCAGGCGATGCCGGCTGGTCGCTGGTCGCGCAGCGCTCGCTGTTCGAGCAGCGTGCCGTCGTGACGGGCGCCGACCGGGAGGAACTGCTCGCGGGGCTGAGCGTCCTGGCCGAGGGCGGTAGGGCGGACAACGTCACCGTCACGCCCTCCACCACGCCCCCCGACGGCCGGCGCGGCACCGTCTTCGTCTTCCCCGGCCAGGGCTCCCAGTGGGCCGGCATGGCACGGGAACTGCTCGCCGGGTCACCGGCGTTCGAGGAACAGCTCCGCGCCTGCGACCAGGCCCTGACCCCGTACGTCGACTGGTCCCTGCTCGACGTGCTGAACGGCCGTGACGGCGCACCCCCGCTGCACCGGGTCGACGTCGTCCAGCCGGCCCTCTGGGCCGTGATGATCGGACTGGCCGCGGTCTGGCGTTCCCTGGGCGTGCGTCCCGACGCGGTGGTGGGCCACTCCCAGGGCGAGATCGCCGCCGCCCATGTCGCGGGAGCGCTGTCCCTGGACGACTCGGCCAAGATCGTCGCCATCCGCAGCCGGGCCCTGCTGCGCCTGGCGGGCACCGGCGGCATGGTCTCCGTCGCCGCCCCGGTCGAGGACGTGCGCGCACTGCTGGCCACCATCGACGGCCATGCCGAGATCGCCGCGGTCAACGGCCCCTCCTCGACCGTGGTCTCGGGCGGCCCCGAGGCCCTCGACCGGCTCACGGCCCGCTGCGAGGCGGGCGGGATCGTGAGCCGCCGCATCGACGTCGACTACGCCTCCCACTCCGCGAGCGTCGAGCCGCTGCGTGAGCAGCTCCTGGCGGAGCTGGCCGGCATCACCCCCACGACCTGCGACACCGCCTTCTACTCCAGCGTCACCGCTACCGCCCTCGACACCGCGCGGCTGGACGCCGACTACTGGTACGACAACCTCCGGCGGCCGATCCGGTTCCAGGAGGCCGTCCAGGCCGCGGCCGACGGCGGCCACGGGTTCGTCGTGGAATCCAGCCCGCACCCCGTCCTGACCGCCGGCATCGAGGAGACCCTCGGCGGCGAGCGGGTCGTCGTGGGCTCCCTGCGCCGTGATCACGGGGCCGTCCGGCAGATCCTCACGAACGCGGCCCGCCTCCACACCGGCGGACTGCCCGTCGACTGGTCCCAGCTCTTCGCCGGGGCGCGGCCGGTGGAGCTGCCGACCTACGCCTTCCAGCGCCGGTCCTACTGGCTGAAGGAGGACACCGCCGTCGCGGACGTGGCCTCGGCGGGTCTCGAGACGGTGGGGCACCCGCTGCTGGGCGCGGCGGTCGAGCGGCCCGACGGGAAGGGCTGGGTGCTCACGGGCCGGCTCTCGCCCACGACCCACCCCTGGGCTGCGGACGTTCCGCACGCCGTACTGCTCGAACTGGCGCTGGCCGCGGCCGACCGGGCCGGGTGCGACCGGCTGGAGCGGCTGACCGTCGAGACGCCCCTGAGCCTCGGACGGACCGCGACCGACGTGCAGGTCGTGGTCGAGACGCTGGGCCGCGGCCGCTGCTCCCTCTCCGTCTTCTCGCGGGCTTCCGGAACCTGGATCCGGCACGCCACCGGGGAACTGACCGAGACCCCGGTCGACGCCGGGCCGGCGCCGGCCGCCACGGGCCCGGACCACGAGGTCCTCCGGGCGGATGTGGAACTCCCGGCCCACACCGACCCCGTGGGGTACGGCGTGCACCCGGTGCTGCTGGCCGCCGCACTGCGACCGTTCGCCGGAACCGGTGCGCCCCGCACCTGGTCCGGCGTCGAGCTGTACGCCACCGGTGCCACCGCGCTGCACGTGTCGCTGACGCCCACGGGAGCCGACACCGCGCGGGTGTCGGCGGTGGACGCGATGGGCGAACCAGTGCTGAGCATCGGTGAAGTGACGATGAGTCAGCAAACCATGGCCGAGGTCGAGGCCGAGGTTCACGACGACCTGTTCCACCTGGACTGGACCGCACTCGGCGGCCACGCCGTCCGGCCCTCCGCCGAGGACTCCTGGGGCGTGCTCGGCTCCGCCGACGGGCTCGCTCTCCCCGGTGCCGTGGCGTACCCCGACCCGGCCGCCCTGGCCCGGGCCGCCGAGGTGCCCGGCACGGTGATCCTCCCCTGCCTGGACGTGGAGGGCGACGGGCGGGACGTGCCCGGCGCGGCCCGGGCCGTCGCCCAGCGCGCACTGGAGGTGCTGCAGGACTGGCTGGCCGAGGGGCGGTTGGCCCGCTCGCGCCTCGTCGTCCTCACCCGCGGGGCCGTCGCGACCGCCCCCGACGAGGGCGTGAGCGCGCTGTCCGCCTCGGTCCTGTGGGGTCTGCTGCGCTCCGCCCAGACCGAACACCCGAACCGCTTCGTCCTCCTGGACGTCGACACCGACCCGGACCGCGACACCCTGGCCGCGGCCCTCGCGACCGGCGAGCCGCAACTCGCCCTGCGCGGCGGCACTCTGCTCGCCCCCCGACTCACCCGGACGGCACCGGCCGAGTTCCGCGCCCCGGTGTCGTTGGATCCGGAGGGTGCGGTGCTGGTGGTGGGTGGTACGGGGGTGTTGGGGGCGTTGCTGGCGCGTCATCTGGTGGTGGCGTGCGGGGTGCGGCACCTGGTGCTGGTGGGCCGTCGGGGTGTGGAGGCGCCCGGGGCGGTGGGGTTGCGGGACGAGCTGTTGGAGTTGGGCGCGCGCACTGTGGTGGTGCGGGCGTGTGACGCGGCCGACCGGGTGGCGCTGGGGGTGCTGGTCGACGAGGTGGTGGCCCGGCGTCCGCTGGCGGGCGTGTTCCACCTGGCGGGTGTGCTGCGCGACGGGGTGCTGGTGTCGCTGGGTGCGGAGGCGCTGGGGGAGGTGCTGCGGTCGAAGGTGGACGGCGCGTGGGCGTTGCACGAGGTGACGCGGGAGCGGTGCCCCGGGCTGGCCGCGTTCGTCGTGTACTCCTCGGTCTCGGGCCTGATCGGCGGTGCCGGTCAGGCGAACTACGCGGCGGCGAACACCTTCCTGGACGCGTTGGCGCAGGAGCGGTCGGCCCGGGGGCTGCCGGGTCTCTCGCTGGCGTGGGGCTTGTGGGAGCAGGAGTCCGGCATGACCGCCGGCCTCGACGAGGGCGACCTCGGCCGCATCCGGCGCTCCGGCGTCCTGCCGCTGCCCACGCCGCGGGCGCTCGCCCTCCTCGACCTCGCGATCCGCACGGACCGGCCCGTGATGGCTCCCGTCCGCCTGGACTCCGTCGGCCTGCGCGAGCGCTCCGCCGGGCCGGTGCCCTCCGTCCTGCGCCGACTGGTACGCCGCCCGCGCCGGATCGCGGCCACCGGTGCCGAGTCGTTCTCCCTGGCCGGCCTGCTGTCCGGCGGCCGGGAGGACGAGCGGGGCCGCCGTCTGCTCGACCGACTGCGCGACCAGCTGCTCGAACACCCCGAGGTCTCCCACGCGATTCCCGTCCTGGTGCGGGCCGAAGATCCCGCGGAGCAGGAGCAGGAGCAGGAGCAGGAGCAGGAGCAGGAGCAGGAGCAGGAACAGAAGCGGACGACGGCCCGGGCCGAGACCAGGCTCGTGGCCTACGTCCTGCCCGGCCCGTCCCCGAAGGTGCTCCAGGAGCTCCGCGACCGCCTGCCGGCCCACCTCGCCCCCGTCGAGATCCTCGGCGCCGACGAGCCGCACGCCCGGGAGGCGGTCCTCTGCGGGCTCTTCGCCGAACTGCTCGGCCTCACCCGGGTGGCACCCGGCGACAGCTTCTTCGACATCGGCGGCCAGTCCCTGCTCGCCACCCGCCTGATCAGCCGTGTCCGCGGTGTCCTCGACGCCGAGATCCAGCCCGGCGAGCTGTTCGAGCACCCGAGCCCGGGCGCCCTGGCACTCCGTCTCGGTCACGGAACCGGGGAGCGGCGCACCCGCCTCGCGCCCGTCTCCCGACCGGACGTCCTTCCCCTCTCCTTCGCGCAGCAACGCCTCTGGTTCCAGCACAGGTTGGAGGGCCCGTCGGCGACGTACAACGTGCCGCTCGCGCTGTGGATGTCGGGGGAGCCGGACCCGGCGGCGCTGGCGGCCGCGCTGAACGACGTGGTGGGCCGGCACGAGTCGCTGCGGACGGTGTTCGAGGAGGCGGACGGCGAGCCGTGCCAGCGGGTGCTGGCCGAGTTCGAGGTGCCGTTGGAGACGCGGCGGCTCGAAACCGCCGACCTGCGGGGCGAGTTGACCGTGGCTTCCCGGTACGCCTTCGACCTGGCGACCGAAGTGCCCATCCGGTCCTGGCTGTTCAGCACCGGGCCGTCCGAACACGTCCTGCTCGTCGTGCTGCACCACATCGCGGGCGACGGGTGGTCCATGGTGCCGCTGGCCCGCGACCTGGCCGAGGCCTACGCGGCCCGACTCGACGGTGCGGCGCCGGGGTGGGAGCCGCTGCCGGTGCAGTACGCGGACTACACCCTCTGGCAGCGGGACCTCCTGGGTGGGGCGGACGACCCCGACAGCCTCTTCGGCCGCCAAGTGGACTACTGGCGACAGGAGTTGGCCGACCTCCCGACGGAGGTGAGCGCCCCCGCCGACCGGGCGCGGCCCGCCGTGGCCTCGTACGCCGGAGACGTGACCCCCTTCGCGCTCGACCCGGACCTGCACCGCGCGCTGAGCGAACTGGCCCGCGCCCACGACGCCACCGTCTTCATGGTCCTGCAAGCCGCTCTCGCCGCCCTGCTGACCCGGCTCGGCGCCGGCACCGACATCCCGCTCGGCAGCGGCATCGCCGGCCGGACCGACGAGGCGCTCGACCGGCTGGTGGGCTTCTTCGTCAACATGCTGGTCCTGCGCACGGACACCTCGGGCGACCCGTCGTTCGCCGAACTCGTCACCCGGGTACGGGAGACCAGCCTCGCCGCCTACGCCCACCAGGACGTCCCCTTCGAGTCCCTGGTGGAGGAGATCAACCCGCACCGTTCGACCGCCCACCACCCGCTGTTCCAGGTGGCCCTGACCCTGCAGAACAACGAGCAGGCCCGGTTCCGGATGTCCGGACTCGACGTCCGCCCGGAACTCGTCGGCACCGGGACCTCCCGCTTCGACCTCTTCTTCAGCCTGACGGAGAGCCACGGCGCGAACGGCGAACCCGCCGGCATCGACGCGTACGTCGAGTACGCCACGGAGCTCTTCGACGCCTCCACCGTCGACGCCCTGATCCACCGGTGGACCGCGTTCATGCGCGCCCTGGTCAGCGACCCCGCGGCCCCCATCGGCGCGGCGGACATCCTCACCCCGCGGGAGCACGCGCGGATCACCGGGTGGAACGCCGGCCCCACCCGCGACACCACCGGCTCGAGCCTGCCGGCGCTGTTCGCCGCCCAGGCCGCCCGCACCCCCGACGCGACGGCCCTGGTCTGCGAGGACGTCGAACTGACCTACCGGGAGCTGGACGCCCGCGCCAACCGGATCGCCCACTGGCTGCGCGCCCGGGGCATCGGCGCCGAGCAGCACGTGGCCGTCCTCTACGAGCGCTCGCCCGAGCAGATCGCGGCCGTCCTCGGCGTCCTCAAGGCGGGCGCCGCCTACGTCCCCCTCGACCCCGAGTACCTCGCCGAGCGGGTCGGCCACATCCTGGCCGACGCCGCCCCGGAGCTGATCCTGACCACCCGGGCGCTCGCCGACACGATCGGCACCCTGCACGACGGCACCGAGACCGTGGCCACCGACGACCCGGGGACGGCCGCCGCCCTGGCCGGCTGCCCCGACCACGACCCGGAGCCCGCCGCACCGCCGCACCCCGGCCACCCGGCCTACGTCATCCACACCTCCGGCTCCACCGGCGTGCCCAAGGGCGTCGTCGTCACCCACCAGGGCCTCGGGAGCCTGGCGAGCACCCTGCTGCGACAGTGCGCGGTCACCCCCGACTCCCGGGTGCTCCAGCTGTCGTCGCCCGGCTTCGACGCGGCCGTCCTCGAACTGACCATGGCCTTCGCGGCCGGCGCCGCCCTCGTCCTGGGCGGCCGGGACCGCCTCGTCGGCGCCGAACTGGCCGACGTCCTGGCCGACCGCCGGATCACCCACGCGCTCGTCCCGCCGTCCGTGCTCGGCACCCTGCCGGCCGGATCCGCCGAGGCGCTCACCGGGTTCCGCACCCTGATCGTGGGAGCCGAGGCGTGCGGCGCCGACCTGGTGCGGACCTGGTCGCCGGGACGCCGCATGGTCAACGCCTACGGCCCGACCGAGTCCACGGTCGTCGCGGCCATCAGCGAGCCGCTCACCGGCGGTGACGTACCGATCGGACGACCCGTCGACAACACCCGGGTCCGGGTCCTGGACGAACGCCTGCGGCCGGTGCCGCCGGGCGTCCCCGGCGAGCTGTACCTGGCGGGCGCGGGCCTGGCCCGCGGCTACCTCGACCGGCCCGGGCTCAGCGCCCAGCGCTTCGTGGCCGATCCGTTCGGCCCGGCCGGCACCCGCATGTACCGCACGGGCGACGTCGTGCGCTGGACGGCGGAGGGGCAACTCGAGTACCTGGGCCGGGCCGACCAGCAGGTCAAGGTCCGCGGCTTCCGGATCGAACCCGGCGAGATCGAGGCCGTCCTGCGCGAGCAGTCCGGTGTCGCCCAGGCCGTGGTGGTGGTCCGCGAGGACCGCGAGGGCGACCCGCGGCTCGTCGCGTACATCGTGCCCGAGGGCGAGGGCGCCGAGGACGACCAGGTGGACGAGTGGCGCGAGATCTACGACGACGTCTACGGCGGCGCCGGGACGGAGACGCCCGGGTTCGGCCAGGACTTCACCGGCTGGAACAGCTCCTACACCGGTGAGCCGATCCCGCTCGACGAGATGCGCGACTGGCGCGACGCCGCGGTGCGGCGCATCACGGAACGCCCGCCCCGGCGCGTCCTGGAGATCGGTGTGGGCTCCGGCCTGCTCTTCGGCCCGCTGGCCCCCCGGGCCGAGACCTACTGGGCGACGGACTTCTCCGCGCCCGTGATCGAACGCCTCACCGCCCAGTGCGAGACCGCCGGACTCGCCGACCGGGTACGGCTGCTGTGCCGGCCCGCCGACGTCGTGGACGACATCCCGGCCGAGTACTTCGACACCGTCGTCCTCAACTCGATCATCCAGTACTTCCCCGACGCCGACTACCTGGCCCGGGTCCTGGACGGCGCGCTCGGCCGGCTCGCCCCCGGCGGGCGCATCGTCGTGGGCGACGTCCGCCACCGCGGCTCGCTGCGCGCCTTCCAGACCGGGATCCACCTCGGCCACGCGGCGGAGGACGGCACCGGCGAGCAGCTCAGGGCGGCCGTGGAACACGCGGTGATCATGGAGAAGGAACTGGTCATCGACCCGGACTTCTTCACCGTCTGGGCGCGGCGCCACCCCGAGGCGGTGGCCGGCGTCGACATCCGGCTCAAGCGCGGCGCCCACCACAACGAGCTGACCAGGCACCGCTACGAGGTCGTCCTGCACAAGGCGGACGGGACCGCCCGGGCCGAGTCCCTCGCGGACGTGCCGGAACTCGTCTGGGGCCGCGATCTCACGAGCCTCCAGGACCTGGCGGGCCTGGACGCCCTCACCTCCGGGGCCGGGCCGGTCCGGGTCACCGGCCTCGTCAACAGCCGGCTGACCGGAGAGGTCGCGGCGGCGGAGGAACTCGCGCACGAGGCGTCGCCGCAGCGGCTCCGCGCCCGGCTGAGCACGGGGCGGGCCGACGGGAACGCGCCCGAGGCCGTCGACCCGGAGGCCCTGCACGAGTGGGGCGAGCGGCACGGCTGCCAGGTGCTGACCACCTGGGCGCCCGGGGCGCCGGACGCCCTCGACGCCGTACTCGTTCCCGGCGGGCGCGCGGACGCCGTCTACACGGACGTGCACCGGCCGGCGTACACCCAGGACAAGCCCCTGTCGGCCCTGGTGAACAACCCCCTGGGCTCCCGGACGACCGGACGCGTCCTGGCCGGGCTGCGGGACGCCCTGCGGCAACGGCTGCCCGAGTACATGGTGCCGTCCGCCGTCATCGCCCTCGACGCGCTGCCGCTCACCTCCAGCGGCAAGCTCGACCGGCGGGCCCTCCCGGCTCCCGACTACGCGTCGCGGTCGGCGCGCGGGCCCCGTACGCCGCGGGAGGAGATCCTCTGCGGCCTGTTCGCGGAGGTGCTGGGAGTCGACCGGGCCGGGATCGACGACGACTTCTTCGACCTGGGCGGTCACTCGCTGCTGGCGACGCGGCTGGTGAGCCGGGTGCGGTCGGTGCTGGGCGCGGAACTGCCGTTGCGTGCGGTGTTCGAGACTCCGACGGTGGCCGGGCTGGTCGAGCGGTTGTCCTCCGGCGGTGCGGTGCGCCCGGAGCTGGTGGCGGGGGAGCGGCCGGAGCGGTTGCCGTTGTCGTTCGCGCAGCAGCGTCTGTGGTTCCTGCACCGGCTGGAGGGTCCGTCGGCGACGTACAACATGCCGTTGGCCTTGCGGTTGTCGGGTGTGCTGGACCGGGGTGCGTTGGCGGCCGCGTTGGACGACGTGGTGGGCCGGCACGAGTCGCTGCGGACGGTGTTCGCGGAGGTGGACGGCGCGTCGTACCAGCGGGTGCTGACCGGCGTGCGGGTGCCGTTCGAGGTGTCCGAGGTCGAACCCGCAGCTCTGGATGCGGCGTTGGCGGGCGCGGCGCGGTACGCCTTCGACCTGGCGGCCGAACTGCCCATCCGTTCCTGGCTGTTCGGTACCGGTCCGTCGGAGCACGTCCTGCTCGTGGTGCTGCACCACATCGCGGGTGACGGGTGGTCCATGGCGCCGTTGGCCCGTGATCTGGCGGAGGCCTATGCGGCCCGGCTGGAGGGTGCGGCGCCGGGGTGGGAGCCGCTGCCGGTGCAGTACGCGGACTACACGCTGTGGCAGCGCGAGCTGCTGGACGGTGTACGGGAGGATGAACTCACGTATTGGCGCGGTCAGTTGGCCGGCCTGCCGGAGGAGGTGAGTCCGCCCGCCGACCGGGCTCGGCCGGCCGTGGCCTCGTACGCGGGAGAGACGGCGTCGTTCGGGCTGAGCCCGGCTCTGCACCGTGCCGTCGGCGAGGTGGCGCGGGCCCATGACGCCACGGTGTTCATGGTGTTGCAGGCGGCCTTGGCCGTGCTGTTGTCCCGTCTGGGGGCGGGGGAGGACGTTCCCATCGGTTCGCCGGTGGCGGGGCGTTCGGACGAGGCGCTGGACGATCTGGTCGGGTTCTTCGTGAACACGCTGGTGCTGCGGACGGATGTGTCGGGTGATCCGTCGTTCGCCGAGCTGGTGGGCCGGGTGCGTGAGGCCGGTCTGGGTGCCTTGGCGCATCAGGACGTGCCGTTCGAGTACCTGGTGGAGGAGTTGAACCCCCGGCGGTCGGCGGCGCGGCATCCGCTGTTCCAGGTGATGCTGGCCTTGCAGAACACCGAGCAGGCCCGCTTCGAACTGCCGGGTCTGGAGGTGGCGGCGGAGCCGGTGGGCACGGGCGTGTCCCGGGTCGACCTCACCCTCAGCCTCGCCGAGGACCCTGACGGCGGGATGCGCGGGGTCGCGGAGTTCGCGACGGACCTCTTCGACCGGTCCACCGTCGAGGTGCTCCTCGACCGGTGGGTGCGGCTGCTGGAGGGGCTGACCGCGCGGCCGGAACTGCCGGTGGCCCAGGTCGACATCCTCACCCCCGAGGAGCGCCGGCAGCTCCTGTCGGGCCGGAACGACACGGACCTGCCCGTGCGCAGCCTGGTCACGGCGTTCCGGGCGCAGGTCGAGCGGGTCCCCGACGCCGTCGCGGTCGTCGCCGACGGCACCCGGCTCACGTACGCCCAGCTCGACGAGCGGGCCGACCGCCTCGCCCACGAGCTGATCGGCCGTGGGGTCGGCGCGGAACGCCTGGTGGCCATCGCCATGCCGCGGTCGATCGGCTTCGTGGTCGCGGTGCTGGCCGTGGTCAAGGCCGGCGGCATGTACCTGTCGCTCGACGCGCGGTACCCGGAGAGCCAGGTCCGCAGGATGTGGGCGGACAACGACGTCAACCTGCTGCTGACCGACTCGCCGACCCGCGTCCCGGCCTTCGTGCCCGGGGACCAGGTGCTGCTCGTCCAGGACGACGCCGCACACGTCCCGTCCACGTCCACGTCCCCGTCCGCCCCGTCCACCCCGCCCGCCGGCGACCGCGGCGCGGCCCCCGACCCCGACCAGCTGGCCTGCGTCATCTACACGTCCGGATCCACCGGCACCCCGAAGGGCATCGGGCTCACCCACGCCGACATCACGTCCCTGGCCGACGACCCCGTGGTCGGCGGGTACCCCGCACGGGTGCTCCTCCACTCGCCGACCGCCTGGGACGCCCTGCCGTTCGAGCTGTGGATGCCCCTCCTGCTCGGCGGCCGGGTCGTCATCGCCCCCGACGTGCCGCTCGACGGACCGCATCTGCGCGACATCGTCCGCGACCACGGCATCACCTCCATGTGGATCACCGCGGGACTGTTCAAGGCGATGGCCGAGGACCACCCCGACTGCTTCGCGTCCATGCGCCAGGTCTTCACCGGCGGCGAGGTCGTCCCGCAGGGCCCGGTGCGGCGCGTCATGGCGGCCTGCCCGGACCTCACCGTGGTCAACGGCTACGGACCGGGTGAGACCACCACCTTCGCCACCCTGCACGCGATGGCGCCCGGCCACGACCCCGAGCCGTCCCTGCCGATCGGCCGGCCGGTCACCGGCAAGCAGGTGTACGTCCTCGACGAGCGCCTCGGCCTGGTGCCGCCCGGCGTGGTGGGCGAGCTGTACGTCGCCGGCGCCGGCATGGCGCGCGGGTACCTGGGGCAGCCGGGGCTGAGCGCCCAGCGCTTCGTGGCGGACCCGTACGGCCCGGCGGGCACCCGCATGTACCGCACGGGCGACCTCGCCCGCTGGAACCGGGACGGCCTGCTGGAGTTCGCCGGCCGGGCCGACCACCAGGTCAAGATCCGGGGCTTCCGGATCGAGCCGGGCGAGGTCGAGTCGGGGCTGCGGCGCTGCGCCGGAGTAGCGCACGCCACTGTCGTCGTCCACACCGTCCGGGAGGGCGATGTCCGTCTGGTCGCCTACGTGGTGACCGAGCCCGGCACCGGGTTCGACCCGTCCGCGATCGCCGGGGAACTGCGCGGGCGACTCCCGGAGTACATGGTCCCCGCCCTGATCACGGCCGTCCCCGCGATACCCCTGACGCCGAACGGGAAGGTGGACCGGGCCGCGTTGCCGGCGCCCGACTTCGGCGCCCTGGTGTCGGAGGGCGGCCGGGGGCCCCGTTCGGCGCGTGAGGCGGCGCTGTGCGAGGTGTTCGCGGAGGTGCTGGGAGTCGAACGGGTCGGGATCGACGACGACTTCTTCGACCTGGGCGGCCATTCGCTGCTGGTGATGCGGTTGATGAGCCGCGTCCGTGAACGGCTGGCTGCGGAGCTGCCGCTGCGTGCGGTGTTCGAGTCGCCGACGGTGGCCGGGCTGGTCGAGCGGCTGGCTTCGGGTGCGGTGGCGCGGCCGGAGCTGGTGGCGGGGGTGCGGCCGGAGCGTTTGCCGTTGTCGTTCGCGCAGCAGCGGTTGTGGTTCCTGCACCGGTTGGAGGGGCCGTCGGCGACGTACAACATGCCCTTGGGGCTGCGGTTGTCGGGTGTGCTGGACCGGGGTGCGTTGGCGGCCGCGTTGGATGACGTGGTGGGCCGGCACGAGTCGCTGCGGACGGTGTTCGAGGAGGTGGACGGCGAGCCGTGCCAGCGGGTGCTGACCGGGGTGCGGGTGCCGTTCGAGGTGTCCGAGGTCGAACCCGGCGGTCTGGGTGGGGCGTTGGCGGGTGCGGCGCGGTACGCCTTCGACCTTTCGGTTGAACTGCCCATTCGGGCATGGCTGTTCAGTACCGGACCGTCGGAGCACGTCCTGCTCATCGTGCTGCACCACATCGCGGGTGACGGCTGGTCCATGGCGCCGCTGGCCCGTGACCTGGCGGAGGCCTACGCGGCCCGGCTGGAGGGTGTGGCGCCCGGGTGGGAGCCGCTGCCGGTGCAGTACGCGGACTACACGCTGTGGCAGCGCGAGGTCCTGGACGAGGTGCGCGACGACCAGATCACTTACTGGCGCGGCCAGTTGGCGGAGCTCCCGCAGGAGGTGAGCCTGGCCGCCGACCGCGTGCGGCCGGCAGTCGCCTCGTACACGGGTGACGTGACCACCTTCGCCCTCGACCCGGACCTGCACCGCGCACTGGGCGAGCTCGCGCGGTCGTCGAACGCGACATTGTTCATGGTGCTCCAGGCGGCCTTGGCGGTGTTGCTGTCCCGTCTGGGTGCGGGGGAGGACGTCCCCATCGGTTCGCCGGTGGCGGGGCGTTCGGACGAGGCGCTGGACGATCTGGTCGGGTTCTTCGTGAACACGTTGGTGCTGCGGACGGATGTGTCGGGTGATCCGTCGTTCGCCGAGCTGGTGGGTCGGGTGCGTGAGGCGGGTCTGGGCGCCCTGGCGCACCAGGACGTGCCGTTCGAGTATCTCGTGGAGGAGTTGAATCCCCGGCGGTCGGCGGCTCGGCATCCGCTGTTCCAGGTGATGCTGGCCTTGCAGAACACCGAGCAGGCCCGCTTCGAGCTGCCGGGTCTGGAGGTGGCGGAGGAGCCGGTGGGCACGGGCGTGTCCCGGATGGACCTCACGCTCAGCCTCGCCGAGGAGCCCGGCGGCGGGATGCGGGGAATCGCCGAGTTCGCGACGGATCTCTTCGACCGGTCCACCGTCGAGGGGTTCCTGGGCCGGTGGGTGCGGCTGCTGGAGGGGCTGGCCGCGCGGCCGGAACTGCCGGTCGGCCAGGTCGACATCCTCACGCCCGAGGAGCGGCACCAGCTGCTGTCGGGCTGGAATGACACCGGCCGGGACGTGCCGGCGACGACCGTGCCGGAGCTGTTCGCCGCGCAGGCGGCCCGGACGCCCGAGGCCGAGGCCTTGGTCGCCGGGGCCGCGCGGCTGAGCTACGCCCAGCTGAACGCCCGGGCCAACCGGATCGCCCACTGGCTCCTCGCCCAGGGCGTCCGACCGGGCGACACGGTGGCCGTGGCGCTGCCCAGGTCGGTCGAACTGGTCGCCGTGCTCCTGGCCACGCACAAGGCCGGTGCCGCGTACCTGCCGCTGGACCTGGACTACCCGGCGGAGCGCACCGCGTTCATGTGCCGTGACGCGGAGCCCGCGTACGTGGTCGACGACCTCGACCTGATCAGCGGGCTGCTCGACGGGGACGGCGGTGACGCCACCGACCCGGCCGTCGAACAGCACCCCGGCCTTCCCGCCTACGTGATCTACACCTCGGGCTCCACCGGGCGCCCCAAGGGCGTTGTCGTCCCGCAGCGGGCCATCGTCAACCGGCTCCTGTGGATGCAGGACGAGTACGGGCTCGGCCCCGACGACCGGGTGCTCCAGAAGACCCCGTCGAGCTTCGACGTCTCCGTCTGGGAGTTCTTCTGGCCGCTCGTCACCGGCGCCACGCTCGTGGTCGCGGAACCCGGAGGCCACCGGGACCCGGCGTACCTGAGCCGGCTGATCCAGACGGAGGCCGTCACCACCGTCCACTTCGTGCCGTCCATGCTGGAAGCGTTCCTCGCCGACGAGTCCACCGCCCGCTGCACCGGCCTGACCCGGGTGATGTGCAGCGGGGAGGCGCTCCCGGCGGACCTGGCCGCGCGGTTCCACGACACGCTGCCCCACGCGGAACTGCACAACCTCTACGGCCCGACCGAGGCCGCGGTGGACGTCAGCTCCTGGCACAGCGTCGCCGACCCGGGGGTCGTACCCATCGGCCGGCCGGTCTGGAACACCCGCCTGTACGTGCTCGACGCGGCGCTGCGACCGGTGGCTCCCGGCGCCCCCGGCGAGTTGTACATCGCCGGAGTCCAGTTGGCCGACGGCTACCTGCGGCGGCCGGGGGTGACGGCCGAGCGGTTCGTGGCCAACCCCTTCGGCGCACCCGGCGACCGCATGTACCGCACGGGAGACCTCGCCCGCTGGACGGCCGACGGCGTCCTCCAGTTCCTCGGCCGGGCCGACCAGCAGGTCAAGATCCGGGGCTTCCGGATCGAGCCGGCCGAGATCGAGGCGGCTCTCACCAGCCATCCGGCGGTTCGCCAGGCCCTGGTCGTCGCCCGGGAGAACGCCCTGGTGGCCTACGCGGTGCCGGAGGAGGGCGCCGGGATCGACACCCGGCAGCTCCGGGAGCACCTGCGGGCCACCCTGCCGGACCACATGATCCCGGCAGCCGTCGTCCCCCTGGACCGGCTTCCCCTCACCCCGAGCGGGAAGGTGGACCGGGCCGCGTTGCCGGTGCCCGACTTCGGCGGGTCGGTGTCGGAGGGTGGCCGGGGGCCCCGTTCGGCGCGTGAGGCGGCGTTGTGCGAGGTGTTCGCGGAGGTGCTGGGAGTCGACCGGGCCGGGATCGACGACGACTTCTTCGACCTGGGCGGGCATTCGCTGCTGGCGACGCGGCTGGTGAGCCGGGTGCGGTCGGTGCTGGGTGCGGAGCTGCCGTTGCGTGCGGTGTTCGAGTCGCCGACGGTGGCCGGGCTGGTCGAGCGGCTGGCTTCGGGTGCGGTGGTGCGGCCGGAGCTGGTGGCGGGGGAGCGGCCGGAGCGGTTGCCGCTGTCCTTTGCGCAGCAGCGGCTGTGGTTCCTGCACCGGTTGGAGGGTCCGTCGGCGACGTACAACATGCCGTTGGCGATGCGGTTGTCGGGCGCGTTGGACCGGGGTGCGTTGGCGGCCGCGTTGGATGACGTGGTGGGCCGGCACGAGTCGCTGCGGACGGTGTTCGCGGAGGTGGACGGCGAGCCGTGCCAGCGGGTGCTGACCGGGGTGCGGGTGCCGTTCTCGGTGTCCGAGGTCGAACCGGCAGTTTTGCGCCGGGAGTTGGACGAGGCCGCGCGGTACGCCTTCGACCTTTCGACTGAACTGCCCATCCGTTCCTGGCTGTTCGGTACCGGTCCGTCGGAGCACGTCCTGCTCGTGGTGCTGCACCACATCGCGGGTGACGGGTGGTCCATGGCGCCGTTGGCCCGTGATCTGGCCGAGGCCTATGCGGCCCGGCTGGAGGGTGCGGCGCCGGGGTGGGAGCCGCTGCCGGTGCAGTACGCGGACTACACGCTGTGGCAGCGCGAGGTCCTGGACGACGTTCTCGACGGCCAGATCGCCTACTGGAGTGGTCAGTTGGCGGATCTTCCCGAGGAGGTGAGCCCGCCCGCCGACCGGGCCCGGCCGGCCGTGGCCTCGTACGCCGGCGACATGACGTCCTTCGTCCTCGATCCGGACCTGTACTGTGCCGTCGGCGAGGTGGCGCGTGCCCATGACGCCACGGTGTTCATGGTGCTCCAGGCGGCCTTGGCCGTGCTGTTGTCCCGTCTGGGTGCGGGGGAGGACGTTCCCATCGGTTCGCCGGTGGCGGGGCGTTCGGACGAGGCGCTGGACGATCTGGTCGGGTTCTTCGTGAACACGCTGGTGCTGCGGACGGACGTGTCGGGTGATCCGTCGTTCGCCGAGCTGGTGGGCCGGGTGCGTGAGGCGGGTCTGGGCGCGTTGGCGCATCAGGACGTGCCGTTCGAGTACCTGGTGGAGGAGTTGAACCCCCGGCGGTCGGCGGCGCGGCATCCGCTGTTCCAGGTGATGCTGGCGTTGCAGAACACCGAGCAGGCCCGGTTCGAACTGCCGGGTCTGGAGGTGGCGGAGGAGCCGGTGGGCACGGGCGTGTCCCGGGTCGACCTCACGCTCAGCCTCGCCGAGGAGCCCGGCGGTGGGATGCGGGGTGTCGCGGAGTTCGCGACGGATCTCTTCGACCGGTCCACCGTCGAGGTGCTCCTCGACCGCTGGGTGCGCTTGCTGGAGGCGTTGACCGCGCGGCCGGAGCTGCCGGTCGGCCAGGCCGACATCCTCACCTCCGACGAATACCGCGAACTGTCGCGGCTGGACTACGTCCTGGACCGGAACCTCCGACTCGTGCCACGGGGTGTCGTGGGCGAGCTGTACGCCAGGGGCGCGGAGAGCGACCTGGCCGGCAGTGACCCGGAGCGCTGGGTGCCGGACCCGTTCGGTGCGCCGGACGCGCGGATGTACCGCACGGGCGACCTGGCCCGCCGCCGGACCGACGACGGGCACCTGGAACTCGTCGGCCCCGCCGACCCGTTGGCCGCCGCCCTGGAGATCGAAGCCGTCCTGCGGACACTGCCCGGCGTCGCCGAGGCCGCCGTGGTGGTGGACGGCGAGGCGACGCGGTCGGTGGCCTATGTGGTGCCGCTCGTCATGAACCAGTTCTCCGTGTCGCGCCTGCACGAGGACCTGAAGCACCGGCTGCCGGAACACCGGCTGCCCGCGGTGGTCATGCCCGTCCCCGCCCTCCCGCTGACGGCGGACGGTGCGCTCGACCGGGCCGCCCTGCCCGGCCCCGACCACGTGCCGCGGGCGGTGCGGACGACGCGCTCGCCGCAGGAGGAGATCCTCTGCGGTCTGTTCGCGGAGGTGCTGGGGGTCGACCGGGTCGGGATCGACGACGGGTTCTTCGGTCTGGGCGGTCACTCGTTGATGGCGGCCCGGCTGGTGAGCCGTGTGCGGTCGGTGCTGGGTGTGGAGCTGCCGTTGCGTGCGGTGTTCGAGTCGTCGACGGTGGCCGGGCTGGCGGAGCGGTTGTCTTCCGGTGGTGTGGTGCGCCCGGAGTTGGTGGCGGGGGTGCGGCCGGAGCGGTTGCCGTTGTCGTTCGCTCAGCAGCGGCTGTGGTTCCTGCACCGCTTGGAGGGTCCGTCGGCGACGTACAACATGCCCTTGGGGCTGCGGTTGTCGGGCGCGTTGGACCGTGGTGCGTTGGCGGCCGCGCTGGACGACGTGGTGGGCCGGCACGAGTCGCTGCGGACGGTGTTCGCCGAAGTGGACGGCGAATCCTGCCAGCGGGTGCTGGCCGAGGCGCCGGTCCCGCTGGTGACGGTGGAGGTCGACGCCGACGGACTGCGCGACGCGATGGCCGAGGCCGCCCGGTACGCCTTCGACCTGGCGGCGGAGATCCCGCTCCGGGCGTGGTTGTTCGCCTCGGGCCCGTCGGAGCACGTCCTGCTCGTCGTGCTGCACCACATCGCGGGCGACGGTTGGTCGTTGGCGCCGCTGGCGCGTGATCTGGCGGAGGCGTACACGGCCCGGCTGGAGGGTTCGGCGCCGGGGTGGGAGCCGCTGCCGGTGCAGTACGCGGACTACACGCTGTGGCAGCGCGAGGTCCTGGACGAGGTGCGCGACGACCAGATCGCCTACTGGCGCGGCCAGTTGGCGGAACTTCCGGAGGAGGTGAGCCTGCCCGCCGACCGTGCTCGGCCGGCGGTGGCCTCGTACGCGGGAGGGACGGCGTCGTTCGAGCTGGGCCCGGACCTGCACCGCGCACTGGGCGAGCTCGCGCGGTCGTCGAACGCGACGTTGTTCATGGTGTTGCAGGCGGGTCTCGCCGTGCTGCTGTCCCGCCTGGGTGCGGGGGAGGACGTCCCCATCGGCTCTCCGGTGGCCGGTCGCTCCGACGGGTCCCTGGACGATCTGGTCGGGTTCTTCGTGAACACGCTGGTGCTGCGGACGGATGTGTCGGGTGATCCGTCGTTCGCCGAGCTGGTCGGCCGGGTGCGTGAGGCGGGTCTGGGCGCGTTCGCGCACCAGGATGTGCCGTTCGAGTACCTGGTGGAGGAGTTGAACCCCCGGCGGTCGGCGGCTCGGCATCCGTTGTTCCAGGTGATGCTGGCCTTGCAGAACACCGAGCAGGCCCGCTTCGAGCTGCCGGGTCTGGAGGTGGCGGAGGAGCCGGTGGGCACGGGTGTGTCCCGGGTCGACCTCACCCTCAGCCTGGTCGAGGAGCCGGGTGGCGGGGTGCGCGGGGTCGCGGAGTTCGCGACGGATCTCTTCGACCGGTCCACCGTCGAGGGGTTCCTGGACCGGTGGGTGCGCTTGCTGGAGGGGCTGACCGCGCGGCCGGAACTGCCGGTGGCCCAGGTCGACATCCTCACCCCCGAGGAGCGGCACCAGCTGCTGTCGGGCTGGAACGACACCGGCCGGGACGTGCCGGCGACGACCGTGCCGGAGCTGTTCGCCGCACAGGCGGCCCGGACGCCCGAGGCCGAGGCCCTGGTCGCCGGGGCCGCGCGGCTCAGCTACGCCCAGCTGAACGCCCGGGCCAACCGGATCGCCCACTGGCTGCTCGCCCGGGGCATCCGACCGGGCGACACGGTGGCGCTGATGTACGAGCGGTCGGCGGACCTGGTGGCCGCGCTCCTCGGCGTCCTCAAGACGGGTGCGGCCTACCTGCCGGTCGACCCGGAGTTCCCGAGCGCCCGGGTGGCGCACATCCTCACCGAGGCCGCTCCCGCCCTCCTGCTCACCAGCGACGCCGTCGCCACGGGCGCCGGAGCAGGCGCCCTCGCGGAGCGCCCCTCCTCGGCGACGGTCGTCACCGACGCCCCCGATACCGCGGCCGCCCTGGCACTGTGCCCGGACACCGACCCGGCGCCGGTCGCCGGTGCCGCGGACCCGGCGTACGTCCTCTACACCTCCGGATCCACGGGCGCGCCCAAGGGCGTGGTCGTGGAGCACGGGGCGCTGTCGAACTTCCTCGCCGACATGGCCGCGCGCTTCCCGCTGACCACCGGGGACCGCTGGCTGGGTGTGACGACCGTCGGGTTCGACATCTCCGTGCTGGAGCTCTGCCTGCCGCTGACCAGCGGCGCCACGCTGGTGCTCGCCGACCGTGACACGGCCCGCACGCCCGCCGCGCTCGCCGGTCTGCTCCGGGCCACCGGAGCCACCGTCATGCAGGCGACCCCCACGCTGTGGCGGGCCCTCGCCGACGAGCAGCCCGGGTGCCTCGACGGGCTCCGGGTCCTGGTGGGCGGCGAGGCGCTCCCGCCCGACCTCGCGCGGACCCTCGCCGCCCGCGCCGCCGAGGTCGTCAACCTGTACGGACCGACCGAGACCACCATCTGGTCCACGGCGGCCGGCATCGCCCCCGGGGCGGCACCGGAGCGCACGCCCATCGGAACGCCGATCGCCAACACGCGGGTGCACGTCCTCGACGAGCGCCTCGGCCTGGTGCCGCCCGGCGTGGTGGGCGAGCTGTACATCGCCGGCGCCGGCGTGGCGCGCGGGTACCTGGGGCAGCCGGGGCTGAGCGCCCAGCGCTTCGTGGCGGACCCGTACGGTCCGGCCGGCACCCGCATGTACCGCACCGGCGACCTGGTGCGCCGGAACCGGGACGGCCTGCTGGAGTTCGCCGGCCGGGCCGACCAGCAGGTCAAGATCCGGGGCTTCCGGATCGAACCGGGCGAGATCGAGGTCCTGCTCCGGGAACAGCCCGGCGTGGCGCACGCCGTGGCGGTGGTACGGGAGGACCGGCCGGGTGACCAGCGGCTGGTCGCCTACGTGGTGCCCGACGAGCCGGCCGACGCGCCGCACCTCGCCGAACGCCGCGACCTCCGGGACGCCCTGCACCTGCGGCTGCCCGAGTACATGGTGCCGTCGGCCGTGCTCACCCTGCCCGCCCTGCCGCTGACCCCGAACGGCAAGCTCGACCGCCGAGCCCTGCCGGCCCCGGACCGGGGCGCCGCCGGCCGCGGGCCCGCCTCCCCCCAGGAGGCGGTGCTGGCCGGGCTGTTCGCCGAGGTCCTCGGGGTGGAGCGGGTCGGCGTGGACGACGGGTTCTTCGACCTGGGCGGCCACTCCCTGCTCGCCACCCGGCTGATCGACCGCGTCCGGGACGTGCTGGGCGTGGAGCTGCCGCTGCGCGCCCTGTTCGAGACCTCCGACGTGGCCGGGCTCGCCCGCCGCCTCGACGCGGACCACGACGGCTCGGCCGACGCCTTCGGTGTCGTCCTGCCCCTGCGGCCCCGCGCCGAGGGCGTGCCGCTGTTCTGCGTCCACCCGGGCGGCGGCCTGAGCTGGTCGTACGCCGGACTGCTGCGCCACCTGCCCGCGGAGGTGCCCGTCTACGGCATCCAGGCCCGTGGACTGTCCGAGCCGGACGACCTGCCGGGCAGCGTCGAGGAGATCGCCGACGACTACATCGCCGAGCTCCTCCGGCTGCGTCCCGAGGGCCCCTTCCCGTTGCTGGGCTGGTCGTTCGGCGGGGTGGTCGCCCACGCCATGGCGGCCCGGCTGCGGGAGCGCGGGTTCGACGTCCCGTTCCTGGTCCTCCTCGACGCGCAGCCCGCGCGGCCCAGGACCGCCGAGGAACTCGCCGAGGAGGCGACCCTCGACACGTCCATGGTGTACCGGACGCTGCTGACAGCGTTCGGAGTGCCCGTCGGCGACGGGGAACCGCTCACGCACGCGCGGTTCACGGAGCTGGCCCGTGAACACCACGCGGCCGTGGCCGACTTCACCGAGGACCGGATCGCCGACGTCCTGCGGGTCATGGCCAACGACCTCCGGATCACCCCCGCCCACCGGCACACGCCGGTGGCGACGGAGGCCGTCGTGTTCGCGGCCACCCGGAAGGACCCGTCCGACCTGGTCACCCCGGAGATGTGGGCCCCGTACATCGACGGCCCGCTCGACCACCGCACGGTCGACTGCGGCCACGCCGCGATGGCCGGCCCGGAGGCGCTGCGGGTGATCGGGCCGATCCTCGCCGAGAGGATGCGCCGGCTCTCCTGAGCGGCGTGCCGGGGAACCGTCGGCCGGGGAACCGCGTGCCGGGGAACCGTGGGCCCGGGCAACCGCGGCCACGGTTCCCCGGGCCCGCGGGGAGAGACCGGAGACCAGCTCCAGAAGTCCGTAGATCCGTAGACGCAGAGATTTCCGTAGACGCAGAGATGAGGACATCCCATGACGAACCCGTTCGAGGACCCGGACGCCGGCTACCTCGTGCTCGTCAACGACGAGGGGCAGCACTCCCTGTGGCCGGCCTCCCTCGCGGTGCCCGGCGGCTGGGCGGTCGCCCACGCCGAGGACACCCGCGACACCTGCCTGGAGTACATCGACCGGCAGTGGACCGACATGCGGCCGCGCGGCCTGGCGGGGAGCATGCAGTCATGACCGGAGCCTCCCCGATCCAGGACGCGGTCCGCCGCTACTACGCGCTGGTCGACGCCAACCGCTTCGACGAACTGGTGGCACTCTTCACCGCCGACGCGACCTACGAACGGCCGGGCTACCAGCCCCTGGTCGGCCGGGGCGAACTGACCGCCTTCTACCAGGGGGAGCGGGTCATCGCCGACGGCCGGCACACGGTCGACCAGCTGCTGCTGTCCGGGCGGGAGGCCGCGGTGCGCGGCAGTTTCACCGGAACGCTCAAGGGGGGTGACGCGGTGAGCCTGCGGTTCGCCGACTTCTTCCGGACGGACGGCACCGGCCTCTTCGCCCACCGCGTCACGTACTTCTTCGCCCCCTTGGTGTGAACACCGCTGGTGTGGGGACCGTTATGGGGCCTCCCCGACGCGGCCGAGGACCAGCTCCACGAAGGACCGCGCCGTCGAGTTCCCGTAGAACTCGCGCGGCGTCACCTTGGGCAGCCCCCGTTGCCGCAGGTCCGACAGCATGCGGACCACCAGGAGGGAGTTGCCGCCGAGTTCGAAGAAGTTGCCGTCGGGTTCCACGTCGACGCCCAGCAGACCGGACCACACGGCGAGGATCTCGGTCCCGAGGTCGCCGCCCTTCGCCTCCGGATCCGCCGTGGCGCCGTCCCGGTCCGTGACCGGTGCCGGTGCCGGTGCCGGTGCCGGTGCCGCGGTCGGAGCCGGGGCCGGGGCGGGGCCGGCGGACGGGGCCGGGAGCCGGGAGAGGTCCGGCTTGCCGTTGAGGGTCAGCGGGATGCCGGACACCCCGGTGAGGCCGGCCGGCAGCATGTGGTCCGGCAGCACGCGCCGGGCCGTCCGCCAGACCTGGTCCACCGAACCGCCGTCCCGGAGCACCACGTAGGCGTCGATGCGGGCGCCGGCCGGGTCCCCCGCCTCGCCCTCCCGGAAGACGACCGCCGCGTCGGCGACCCCGGGGTCCGAGGCCAGGACGGAGGTGATCTCGTCCAGCTCGATCCGGTGGCCCCGCACCTTCACCTGGTTGTCCAGCCGGCCGAGGTGGTCGAGCCGGCCGTCCGGCCTCAGCCGGCCCCGGTCGCCGCTGCGGTAGACCCGCTCCCCGGTCACCGGGTCGTCGAGGAAACGCTCCGCCGTCAGCTCGGGACGGCCGAGGTAGCCGTCGGCCACCCCGGCACCACCCACGTAGATCTCACCGGCGGGCCCCGGCGGCAGGACATGCCCGTGCTCGTCCCGGACCGACACCCACCAGCCGGGCAGCGCCCGGCCCACGGACCGGGACCGCTCCAGGACCTCGCGCGGGGTCACCTCCTGCGCGGTGACGTGGACGGTCGTCTCCGTGATGCCGTACATGTTGACCAGCCGGCACCGGGCGGGGGAGTGACGGGCGAACCACCGTCCCAGCATCGCCGTGTTCAGCGGTTCGCCGCCGAAGACGACCAGCCGCAGGGCGAGCGGTGCGGCGCCCGGGGCCGCCCGGGTGTCGGCCTCGATGAGCTGGGAGAACGCGGACGGGGTCTGGCTGAGGACGGTCACCCGCCGCCGGGCCAGCAGCTCGTGGAACTCGTCCGGGTCACGGGCCGCCCAGTGCGGTACGACGACCAGCCGACCCCCGGTGAGCAGGCAGCCCCAGATCTCCCACACGGAGAAGTCGAAGGCGCTGGAGTGGAAGAACGTCCACACGTCGTCCGGTCCGAGCCCGAGGTCCGCGGACGTGGCACCGACCAGGGCCAGTACGTTGCGGTGGGGGACCACGACCCCCTTGGGGCGGCCGGTGGATCCCGAGGTGTAGATGACGTAGGCGGCCGTGTCGGTGTTGCCGGTCTTCCCGGTCTCCAGGGGTTCCTGCGCGTCCGTCAGTTCCTGGGGCGAGACCACGGTCACCCCCTCGATCCGGGGGAAGCGCGCCGGGTCCCCGATGACGACCGGCACCTGAGCGTCGGTCGCGGTGTAGCGCAGCCGCTCCTCGGGGTACCGGGCGTCCATCGGGACGTAGGCGCAGCCCGCCTTCAGCACGCCCAGCAGGGTGGCGACGAGCGTGGTGTCCCGCTCCAGGCACACCCCCACCCGTGCGCCGCCCACCCCGAGGGCGCGCAGCCCGGCGGCCACCCGCTCCGCCCGGTCGTCCAGCTGGCCGTACGTCAGGCTGCTCGCGTCGTCGGTCACCGCGACGGCGTCCGGCCGCTGCCGGGCCAGCTCCGCGATCCGCCCGTCGATGGTCTCCGGCGGCGTCCGCCGCTCCGGCCCGGGCCCGGCGGGCGCGGGCTCGCCGGGGTCGGCCGCGGGACGGAAGCCGCCCAGCCGGGTCACGGCCTCGGCCGCGGCGTGGTCCAGCAGGCCCAGCCGCGCCGTCGGAGTCGTCCCGGGCAGGGTGCGCAGCCGCTCGGCCAGGTGCAGGACGCTCCGTCCGAACCACTCCGCGGTCGGCGGGGCCACCGTGCGCGGATCGTGGTGGAGGCGGGCGGCGCAGGTGCCGTCGGGCTGCCGTTCCAGATGGAGGAGGAGGGAGAACCCGGAACCCGGGAACGGGGTGTAGGACGTCCCGGAGGCGGCGTCACCGAGGACCACGCCCACGCTCGCGACCGCAGCGCCGGGCAGCGGAGTGCCGGTGCCGGCCGCGAGGAGGTCCGCGACCGTGCCGTCCGCGTCGACCCGGACGGAGCGCACCGCGGGACCGCCCGCCCGGAACGCGCGGTCGAACACCGCGATGCGCGCCTCCGGCCCGCCCTGGTAGCGCGCCAGCGCCAGCGCCGCCGCGGCCACCAGCGGCTCCTCCCCGGGCCACTCCGGACGGTCCGTCAGCTGGACCGTCCCGGCGGCGGCGGTGAGGTCCGGCGCCTGGCGGTCCCCCAGGCCCCAGGGCACCGTGAGCGGCGTGGTGTCCCCGTCCGACCCGTCTTGCGCGTCCTGTGCGTCCGGTGTGTCGAGGGAGGGCAGCGGGTCGCCGTCGAGGGGCTCACCGTCCAGGAGGAGCGCCGCCAGCCGTACGAGGACGCCGTAGGGCACCGAACGCCGCGCCACCAGGACCGCGTCGACGACCCCGTCGGCGTACTCCACGAGCACGGCGCGCAACGGGGGTCCGCAGGGGTGCAGGGGCCGCTCGGCCTCCTGGCGGACGCGGGCGTGCCCGGGGCCGGTCGAGGAGTCCACCGCGAGCGGCAGGGTCCACAGCCTCGACCCTGCCAGCTCCGGCCGTTCCCTGCTCTCTTGTTCCAACAACGTCCGGCTCTGTTCCCGGTCGACCGGGTACCGGGCGCGTACCACCAGGCTGTGGCAGGCAGGAGTGCGTACGGTCATCAGATCTCCGTCTCCGAAGGGGGCGGGCGGGCACGGTCACCGGGCGCTGAAGCCGCCGTCGACCGTGAGCACACTGCCGGTCACCTGGCGCGAGTCGTCGCCCGCCAGCCAGAGGGCCGCACCGGCGACGTCCGGGGGCTCGATGAGGGCGTTCATCGGCTGGGCCTGGACGAACACCTCCTCGTGTTCGTCGACGCGGACGTCGAGCGAGCGCGCTATCTCGGAGAGCATCCGGCCCTCGACCAGGGGGTCGTCCCGGACGGAGCCGGGGCAGAGCGCGTTCACCCGGACGCGGTGCGGCGCGTAGTCCAGTGCCGCCGCCTTGGTCAGGCCGATCATGCCGTGCTTGGCGGCGACGTAGCCGGCGAAGTGCCGGTAGCCCACGAGACCGGCCGTCGAGGCGATGTTGATGATGCTGCCCGAGCGCTGCTCGATCATCGCCGGAACCACGGCCTTGGTCATCCGCCAGGCGCCCGACAGGTCGACGTCCAGCATGAGCGACCACTCGTCCTCGGTGATCTCGTGGACCCTGCGGCCGGAGGGCGCGGCGATCCCCGCGCCGTTGACCAGGACGTCCAGCCGTCCGAACCGGTCGAGGCACTCCGCCACGACCGAGGTGACCCTTCGGAGGTCGCGCACGTCGCAGTGCGCCGGGAGCACCGTGACGCCGTGCCGCGCGCACAGGTCGGCCGTGTGCGCGAGCTGGGCGGCCGAGCCCATGGGGTACCCCACGCCGGGGAGGTCGTCGGCGATGTCGAGCAGCAGCAGGTCGGCGCCCTCCGCCGCGAAGCGGACGGCACAGGCGCGGCCGAGCCCGCGCGCCGCCCCCGTGATCACGGCCGTCTTGCCCTTCAGCTGCACGGCGACCCTCCGCGGTCGGGGTCGGCCGGGGCGGCGCCGCCGTCGGAGAGTACCTGCGCGACCGTGGCCAGCAGCACCTCCGGGGAGTCGACCAGGTACATGTGACTGCCGGGCAGTTCCCGGTAGTCGAAGGACGCCCCGGTGGTGCTCCGCCACTCCTCGGCCTGCGTCCGGGAGACGAGCCCGTCCTCGGCGCCGCGCAGCGAGGTGACCGGGAGCGGCAGCGGGGTGTCGGAGGCGGGGACGTAGTCCTCGTGCATCGCCACGTCGGCGCGCAGCAGGGGCAGGAGCAGCTCCCGCAGGTCGGGGTCGTCGAAGGCCGCGTGCCGGTAGCCGGCGAACTCGCCGACGCGGGCCAGGAACTCCTCGTCGTCCAGCCCGGTCGCCCGCCGCTCGCGCCCGCTGCCGGGGCCGGGGGACCCGCTCACGAAGAGGTGGCGGAGTCCGGATCGTCCGCCCAGCTCGCGGGCCAGCTCGTACGCGAGGACGGCACCCAGGCTGTGGCCGAACAGCGCGAACGGCGCCTCGCCGCCCACGAGTTCCAGTATTCGCGGGGCGAGGTCGGCGGCGGCCTCCGACGCGTCGGTGAACGGCTCCTCCAGGAACAGCTCCTCGCGGCCGGGAAGTTGGAGGGGTACGACCTTGAGGCCGGGCGGTGCGACGTTCCAGGCGCGGTAGAACCCGGCTCCGCTGCCCGCGAAGGGAAGGCAGACGAGGGGCAACTCGGTGGGGGACACGACTCGTTCACTCCTTGTGTTCCGATGGGGCCGGAATGCTCATTTCGGGCATGGCACGCCGAAGCCCCGGCTCGGCGGGGCCGACGTCGGCCACCCGCTCCAACCGGAGCTTCTTCCTGCGGGTCAGGCGCGTTCGGCAGAGCTATGTCATGCCACGCCTGAGGTGAACTCGTGCTACGCGGTGCGGACTTCCCGCGTCTCCTTTCCGAGACCGGCGTCGCGGGCCAGCACGGCGGCGGAGGCCCGGTCGTGCACCTCCAGTTTCGCGAAGATCCGCGAGACGTAATTGCGTACGGTCTTTTCCGCCAGGAAGATCCGACGGGCGATCTGGTGGTTGCTCAGTCCGCCGGCGACCAGTTCCAGGATCTCGAGTTCCCTGCTGGTCAGTTCGGACAGCCCGGTCGTCTCCGGCAGGATCCGCATGGTGGAGAAATGCAGGCTGAGCCGGGAGGCGATGGTCCGGCTGAAGACGGCGCCCCCCTTGGCCACGATCTCGATGGAGTGGAGGAGTTCCTCGGAGGACCTCATGTGCGAGAGGTATCCGCTGACCCCGACGCGCAGGGCGGTGAAGACGGCGTCGTCGTCGTCGTTCTGCGACACCACCATCATTTTGGGCCTGGTCTTGTGGCGGCGGTATGTCGAGACGATCTGCTGGGCGTTCTCGTAGATGGACCTCTTCGAGGACGGCTCGCCCAGGATGACCACGTGCGGCTGTAATTCGGTGTTCTCGAGACATCGCATGCCGTCGAGGACGCCCACGGCCCGGCCGACGAGTGTGAATCTGCCATCCTGTTCGATGATTGTCTCCAGTCCGGCGAGTGAAACCGGATTGTCGCTGATGATGAACAGGTTGATCTCCATTTGTACGTCCCCCGTTTGGCACGTCGTACGGCTCGTTTTTCTTCGGTGCGTCATTCTTTGCAGGAGAAAGGCCGGTCCGGTGCTCCAGCGAGTATGGGTAGACGAATGATCGAAACGCAAGTTCCGCTCTTAACTGCAAGGGATCGTTCCGCTTGATGAGTGACTATCCGGTCATCCGGTATGTCTTCGCCGGACGGGTGTGGCGCGGGGACGCCGGCGGTCCCCTGGGCTCGCGGGTGAGCCCGGAGTCCCTGGGGCCACGGGCCCGGCGCGGCCCCGTCACCAGTTGCCCTCCCTCCGCGCCGGGCACCGTGCGGGCGCGGCGGACGGTGGCCGAAACGGGGAGGTGACGACTGTTTCCCGAGGAACGGATGTTTATCCAGAGACAGGGGGGGCATTGTCGACAGGCATATGGTGTGGACCAATGGGCCTGGTCGCCGGCGGGCGACAGTACACCCGCAGGGCGAATTGCGGTACACGCCGACCTTGATCCACGCCCGTACTGGACGCGCCTCGAACCGGCCCCCTACGTTCGGCACATGGGTAATGCTCCTCGTCGGCGCCTGATCACACTGGACGGGCTGGCCGCGCTCGGGTTCGTGATCCTCCCGCAGGTGTCGGTGCTGCGTCCGGCCGACGGCGGCGAGGTGGGCGCCACCGCCGTGTGGCTGCTGTCCCTGGGCACCGCGCTGCCGCTGGTCGTACGGAGGCTGTGGCCGGTCCCGGTGTTCGTGGTCGCGTTCACCGCGGCCTGGTTGGCGCTGGTCGCCGGGGTCGGGCCGACCCCCTTCCTCGCCGCCGCCTACGCCCTGTACCTGGTGGCCACCACCAGGAGGGGGCGACCGGGGCTTTCCGTGGCCCTCGTCGCCGGGCTGTGCACGGCCGGCGCGGTCCTGATGACGGTGTCGGGAGGGCAGGGGTACCAGGGCGGGAGCAGGGCCGTACAGGTCGTGCTCGGAGTGCTCGTCCTCGGCGCCACCTGGGCGACGGGGGCCGCGGTCAGGGAACGGCGGGAGAGCCTGCGGCGCGCCATCGAGCACGCGGCCGAGCAGGCGAAGGCCGAGGAACGCCTGCGCATCGCCCGTGACATCCACGACGTCGTCACCCACAGCGTGGGCGTGATCGCGATCAAGGCGAGCGTCGCCAACCACGTGGCCGCCACCCGCCCCGAGGAGGCGCGGGAAGCCCTGGCGGTGATCGAGGACATCAGCCGCCGGGCGCTGCGTGACATGCGGGCCACCCTCAAGGTGCTGCGCCGCGAGCAGGACGGCGGCGCCGGCGACCTGCGGCCGGTCCAGGGGCTGACGGACCTGCCGGCCCTGGTGCGCACGGCCGAGGCCGCCGGAGTCCGCGTCGACCTGCGGAGCGAGTACGAGGAGGAGCCCCCGAACGGTGTCGCGCTGTCCGTGTTCCGGATCGTCCAGGAGGCCCTGACCAACGTCGTCAAGCATGCCGCGCCCACTCGTTGCCGGGTCCGGATCGCGGCCGTCCAGGGCACGTTGACGATCGACATCACCGACGAGGGCCCCGGGCCCGGGCACCGGCCCACCGTGCCCGGCGGGGGGATGGGCCTGGTCGGGATGAAGGAGCGGGTCGCCGCGCACAGCGGCACCTTCGGCGCCGGGCCGCGGCCGGGCGGCGGCTTTCGGATCGTGGTGACACTGCCGTACTGAGCCCGACCCGTTCCCGGGTGCCGGACTCATCCGCAGGTATGGGTTCGGCCCGCGCGGGCCGCCGCGGAATCCCGACCCCGGACCGATGCGGCCGGCCGGCCCGCCCGACGAGACTCGTCCCGTGATCGAAGTCCAGAACCTGACCAAGCGGTACGGGGAGACCACCGTCGTGGCAGGCCTCACCTTCACGGTGCGGCCGGGCGCCGTCACCGGATTCCTGGGCCCCAACGGGGCCGGGAAGTCCACGACGATGCGCATGATCCTCGGCCTCACCCGCCCGGATGCCGGAACCGCCCTCATCGGCGGCCGCCCCTATCACGAACTGACGTACCCCGCCCGGCAGGTCGGCGCCCTGCTGGAGACGGCGGTCGCGCACCGCAGCCTGACCGCCGCCGACCATCTGCGCTGGATCGCGCAGAGCAACCGGATCGACCGGCGACGGGTCGCGGAGGTCCTGGAGGCGGTCGGCCTGACCGGAGCGGCCCGGCGGCGGGTCGGCACGTTCTCCCTCGGCATGGGACAGCGGCTCGGCCTGGCCGCGGCCCTGCTCGGCGACCCGCCCGTCCTGGTGCTCGACGAGCCGGTCAACGGCCTGGACGCCGAGGGCATCCGATGGCTGCGCGACCTGCTGCGCTCGATGGCCGCCGAGGGCCGGACCGTCCTCGTCTCCAGCCACTTGATGGCCGAGATGTCCGTGGTCGCGGACGACCTGGTCGTCATCGGCCGCGGACGACTGCTTACCCAGACCGGCACGGAGGAGTTCATCCGGCGCCACGCACGGACCTACGTGCGGGTGCGGACCTCCGAACCCCTGCGCCTGCACCGGGAACTGGAACGGAACGGCGCCTCGCTGAGCCTCGCGCACGACGGCAGCCTGGAGGTCGACGGCATGACGGCGGCCGAGATCAACCGGCTGGCCGCGGCGGGCGACCTCCCGCTCGAAGAGCTGAGCACCCACACGGGATCGCTCGAGGACACCTTCCTCAAGCTCACCGGCCCCGAAGGGAGCAGCACCCGTGTCTGAGACGGCCGCGGCCATGCGGGCCGAGTTCACCAAACTGCGCGGCGTCCGCGGCACGTTCGTCGCGCTGCTGCTGTTCGCCCCCGCCAGCCTCTTCCTCTCCGCCCTGGGCGGCTGGTCCGCGAGGAAGGCGATCGAGTCGGACAACCCCCTGCTCCGCTCCGACTTCACCCCCGAGCAGACCGGCATGGACGGCGTCCTCTACGGCCAGCTGGCGCTGATCGTGTTCGCCGTGCTCCTCGTCTCGAGCGAGTACTCGTCCGGCATGATGCGGGTCTCGCTGCTCGCCGTGCCCCGGCGCGGGCGGCTCTACCTGGCGAAGGCGGCCGTCACCGCCGCCGCCGCGGTGGCCGTCGCGATCCCCGTCACCGTCCTCGGCTACCTGCTCACGCAGTTCGCCCTCGGTCCCCACGGCGCCGGCATCGACACGAGTGGTGTCCCCCGCGCCCTCGCCGGCGCCGTGGTCTATCTGACGATGATGAGCCTGTTCGCGGCGGGCGTGGCCTCGACGGCCCGCGGCGCCGTCGTCCCGCTGGCCGTCCTGCTCCCGATGGTGCTCGCCGGCTCCCAGATCCTGTCCACCATCGGCGCGACCAAGGAGATGGTCCGGTACCTCCCCGACCGGGCCGGCATGCGGATGCTCACGGTCGGCTCGGACGACGCGCTCACCGGGTTCGCCGTCCTCCTCGCGTGGACCGTCGTGGCACTGGCGGCCGGCTGGCTGCGCCACCGGCGTTGGGACGGTTGACGGGACGGGCGGCGGGACGGTCGTGAGGCACCTGACCCATGACCGTGGGACATGACGCTGCGTAGATTCCCAGACATGTCACGGGCCGAACTGGTCGGCCCGGACGATCCCCATCTGGGAGGAACCATGTCCGCCATTTACGAGCCCCCGGCACTGCACGAGGTCGGCGACTTCGACGAGCTCACCAAGTGCCTCGGCATCGGCAGCTGCCAGGACTTCGTCGGCTGCGGCTACGCCGTCGTCTGCTTCTTCTGATCACAAGGGGTGCCGGTGCGCTCAGGCGCACCGGCACCACCCCAGGGAGCGAGACGACATGGAATTCGTAGTTCTTCCGGACAGCGCGGCCGGCGCCGAGGCGGCCGCGCGGCTGCGGGCGACACACCGGATCGACCACGCGTCGGGGCGGCCCTGGATCGTGGGCGACTGGCAGCAGGACGAGATGACGGTGCTCCAGGCCGGTCCACGGCGCCTGGCGCTCCTGGGACGCACCCGGCTCGACGAGCAGGCCACCACGGCCGCACTCGGGCGGATGCGCTCCCTCCACGACATCGACGCCGTCGCGTCCCGCCTGCCGGGCCTCGTCCACCTGATGGCCTCGATGGACGGCAAGGTCCGAGTGCAGGGCTCGGTCTCCGGTGTGCGCCAGGTCTTCACCGCCGTGGTGGACGGGGTGACCGTGGCGGCCGGCGCCGTGGGGCCGCTGCTGCGCCTCACCGGCGCGGGCCTCGACGAGACGCTGCTGGCCGCCCGCCTCCTGGCACCCGGCGGAGCGCCGTGGCCGCTGTCCCTGCGCCCGGTCCGCCGGGGTGTCGACGCGCTCGCCACCGGGCACTGGCTCGAACTGGACGCGGCCGGTCGGTCGCGGCAGATCCGCTGGTGGAACCTGCCGGAGGCCCGCCTCCCGCTCGCGGAGGGCGCGCGGGCCGTGCGCACCGCGCTGTCCGAGGCGGTCGCCACCCGGATCCGTCCGGACCGGACGATCAGCGCCGACCTGTCCGGCGGCCTGGACTCGACCTCGCTCTGCTTCCTCGCCGACGCGGCCGGCGCCGACCTGGTCACGTACCACGTCATGCCGATCGACGGCGCCAACGAGGACACCGCCTGGGCGCGCAAGGCCGCCGCCATGCTCCCGTCGGCCCAGCACCACATGCTCTCCTCGGACCGCGCCGAGAACCTGCTCGACGTCGGCTACACCGCCGACTACGCGGACCTGGCCCCGGAAGGGCCGTCGACCTGGGCCTCCGGGCTCGCACACATCCGGGACCTGGCGACACGGGCCACCGGCGAGGGCGCGACCCTGCACCTGACGGGCTTCGGAGGGGACGAGCTGTTCGGAAGGATGCCCGCCTGCGCCTGGTCGCTGGCCCGTGCCCAGCCGGTCAACGGCCTGAAGCTGCTCAATCGCTACCGGCTCGCCAACCGCTGGTCCCTGGGCGGGACCGTGCGGGCGCTCACGGACCGGTCGACGTTCGCCCAGAGCCTCGCCCGGGTCGCCGCCCGGATCAGCGACCCGCCCTCGCCGCTCGACGAGCCCGACTTCGGCTGGGTGTTCGCGCCCCGCCTGCCGGCCTGGGCCACGCCGGACGCCGCGGCGGCCGTCCGGAAGCTGCTCACCGACGCCGCTCGGGAGACCCCCGAGCCGCTCGACGCGGACCGGGCCCGGCACCAGGCGCTCGCCTCGATCGCCTTCGAGGGCAAGACGGTCCGTCAGGTCAACACCGTCGTCGCCGCAAGCGGCATCGTCTGGGACGCCCCCTTCCTCGACGACCGCGTCCTGGAGGCGGCGATGTCCACCCGGATCGACGAGCGACTGGCGACCGGGCGGTTCAAGCCGCTGCTGATCGACGCAGTCCGGGGTCTCGTGCCCGCGGACATCCTCGACCGCCGCGACAAGGGCGAGTTCAGCGCCGAGGCGTTCCGGGGCATTGCCCGCAACCGGGCCCGGCTCCTGGAACTCTGCGAGGACTCGCAGCTCGCCCGGCTCGGCCTCATCGACCCGGCGAAGTTCCGGTCCGCGGTGCTCAACCCCGGGCCGATGGCCCATCACATCCAGCCGATCGAGACCACCGTGGCCTGCGAGAGCTGGCTCAGGACGCACCTTCGGCCCCACCTCCAGGACACGGGAGAACGCAGATGAAGCTGAGCCTTGCCCGCGACGTCACCCTCACCCCGATCGAGACCGGGGCGGTACTGCTCGACGGACGCCGGGGTCGCTACTGGCAGTTGAACGCGACCGGCTCCGCCATCCTGCGCAAGCTGCTCGACGGGGACTCCCCCGACACGCTCGCCGTACTCATGTCCGAGGCCGCCCCCGTGAGCCGGGACCAGGCCCACCAGGACGTGATGGACCTCGTCGACGGACTGAGCGCGGCCAACCTCGTGGAGGTCTCGCGGTGACCACCCCCGCCGTCGCGGAACAGGCCCCGCGACTTCCGCTGCACCGCCAGATCGCGCCCAGGTGCGCGGCCGGCGCGGCCCGGCTGCTGGTCAGGCTGCCTCCGGCCCGGCTCCAGCGGGTGCTGCGCGTGATCAGCCGGGGCACCCGGCCCGCCGGGTACGCCGAGACGGCGCGGGCCAGACGGTCGGTCGTCTCGGTCAGCACGCGCTGCGCCGGCCTCGGCTGCCTCCAACGGTCCGTCGCCACCGTCCTGTTGTGCAGGGCCCGGGGCAGATGGGCGGACTGGTGCACGGGGTTCCGCACCCAGCCCTTCGCCGCCCACGCCTGGGTCGAGATCGACGGACGGCCGGTGGACGAACCGGGTGAGATGGGCGTGTTCCAGACCGTGCTGGCCGTGCGCCGCCCCGAGAGGAGGAACCTCCGATGACGGCGATCCGGGCCGAGGGCCTCTACGCCTACTACGGTACGAACGCGGCCGTCAACGGCCTCGACCTGACCGTCCCCGACGGCGCGACGTTCGGCTTCCTGGGGCCCAACGGCGCCGGCAAGACGACCACGATCAGCATGCTGACCACGCTCCTCAAGCCCACGGCGGGCCGGGCGGAGGTGGCCGGTGTCGACGTGGTGAGCCGGCCCGCCGAGGTGCGCCGCCGGATCGGCATCGTCTTCCAGGAGTCGACGCTCGACCAGGACCTCACCGCGGCCGAGAACCTCCGCTTCCAGGCCGACCTGTGCGGGCTCGGCCGTCGCGAGGCACGCGGAATGATCGCCGAGATGCTCGACATGATGGAACTGTCCGGACGCAGCAACGTCCCCGTGGGGCAGTTCTCCACCGGTCTGCGCCGCCGCCTGGAGATCGCCCGGGGCCTGCTCGGCTCCCCCAGGGTCCTCTTCCTCGACGAGCCGACCACCGGCCTCGACGCGCAGACCCGCGCGGCCGTCTGGGAGTACCTGGGCAGGCGGCGCCAGGAGCAGGGCATCACCGTCTTCTTCACCACGCACCAGCTGGAGGAGGCGGAGCACTGCGACCGGATCGCGATCTTCGACAAGGGCAAGGTCGTCACCGAGGGGTCGCCCGCGGAACTGAAGTCCATCATCGGGTCCGACCTCGTCGTGCTGCGCACCGAGGACGACACGCTCGCGGCGGAACAGCTCTCCGAGCGCTTCGGCCTGACGACGGAGCCCGCGCCCGACGGACTGCGCCTGAGGGTCCCCCACGGCCCCACCCTGGTGCCGCGGCTGTGCGCCGGACTCGGGGTGACCGTGCTCTCGGTGACCACCACCTCGCCGACCCTGGACGACGTCTTCCTGCACCACACCGGGTCCGAGATCCGGGAGAGCGGGACGAAGACCCGCACACTCAGCGATATCGGGGAGGGAATGCGATGAGCGGTCTGGACACCGTACTGGACGCTCCCGCCGGGAAGGCGGCCCCAGCCGGCCCGACCGCCGGCCGCCGGGGATTCGCCCTCAGGCCGTACGCGCTGCTCTGGCGGCGGGAGATGACGCGACTGCGGCACAACCCGGTGCGCCTGATCATGGGTCTGGTGACGCCGCTGCTGTTCCTCGTCGTCCTGGGCACCGGCCTCGACGCGGCGTCCTCCAGCCTCGGCAAGGCCCAGCTGAACGACTACCGGGCCTTCCTGTTCCCCGGCACGCTGATCATGTCTGTCCAGGCGCCGGCGGTCGCCGTGGGCATCTCGCTCGTGTGGGACCGCAAGCTCGGCATGCTCCGGCAGATGCTCGTCTCGCCGTTCCCGCGCTCCAGCATCGTGCTAGGCCTCGCGTTCGGCGGGGCCACCACGGGCGCGGTCTACGGCCTCATGCTCCTGTCGGTCGGAGGCATCGCGAGCATCCGGTACACGCCGATGCTGCTGGTCGTCCTGCTGGAGACGCTGCTCGTCTCGCTGATGTTCACCTCGATCGGGCTGCTCGCCGCGGTCACGATCCGACAGGTCGAGACGTTCCAGATCGTGGTGAACCTGAGCCTGATGCCGCTGATGTTCTTCTCCGGCGCGATGTTCCCGCCGAACGGGCTGCCGGGCTGGCTCGACACCGTGGTCAAACTGAACCCCCTCACCTACGGCGTCGACGCGGTCCGCCGGACCCTGCCCGGGCCCGACATCCTCACCTCGGAGCAGACCCGGCTGATGCTCGGGCACTGGCACCCGCCCGTGGTCGCGGAACTCGGGCTGCTGGTGGCGATCACCGCCGCCGCGCTCGGCGTGGCCACCCACCGGTTCGCGCGGTCGCGGTGAGCGGGACCGTGAACGGAACCGGAGTGCACCCGGCGCGTGCCGTACGGGCATGGGAGTGGACGGGGACCGCGGCCCGGCTCCTGCTGGCGGCGGTCCTCGGCTACGCGGGCCTACTGAAGGTCCAGGACCTCACGGAGGCCGGCCGCACGGTCGTCCTGTACCGGATCCTGCCCGATGACACCGCCCAACTCGTCGGCGGCGTCCTGCCGTTCATCGAGGTCTCGCTCGCCGTGCTGCTGCTCGCGGGGCTGGCGACCAGGGTGGTGGCGGCCGGCGCGGCCGTGCTGATGGTGGTGTACATCGCGGCCATCACCTCGGTCTGGGCCCGGGGACTGTCCATCGACTGCGGCTGCTTCAGCAGCGGAGGCACCGTGACGGACGGAGCCGTGCGCGGCTATGTCATCGACATCGCGCGCGACCTGGTCCTGCTCGCCGCGGCCGTCCTCCTGATCCGGAATCCGCGAACCCGCTACGCGCTGGACCCCTGGGTCCTGGACACGAAGGAGCGATAGGCCATGCAGGCAACGGACGCCATGGTGCGGGAGATGGTGCGGAAACGGCACCGCCGGCGGCGCACCCTGCTGGTGTCGCTCCTGGCCGCGGTCGTGGTGGTCGGGGCCGCGCTGGTGGGCGTCGGCCTCGTCCGGGCGAGCAACACCATGCCGGACAAGGTGCCGGGCACCGTCCCCGCCCAGGCGACGGACGACAAGGCGGGGCTGCTCGCCTCCAGGGGCAAGGTGCGCGTCGACCTCTACCTCGACTACCTCTGCCCCGAGTGCCGCAACACGGAGAAGGCGCTGGCCGGCGAGCTGAAGACCCTCCAGGCGAGCGGCGACGTGAGCGTCGTCTACCACCCGGTCACCTTCCTCGACAACCGCAGCAGCCCCGCGGGCTACTCGACCCGGGCGGCCTCCGCCGCGGCCTGCGCCGTCGAGCAGGGCAGGTTCGAGGAGTACACCGCGGTGCTGTTCGACCGGCAGCCCGCCGAACGCGGGCCGGGCCTGAGCGAGGCCCAGCTGATCGCGGCCGGGCAGGATGCCGGGATCACCGGCGCCGCCTTCGAGGAGTGCGTCCGGGCAGGCACGTACACGCCCTGGGTGCGGTACGTCTCCGACGTCGCCGCGTCCCGCAAGGTCGCGCTGACCCCGACCGTCACGGTGAACGGCAAACGCGTCGAGGTCACCGGGGCTGACGCGGTCGCCACCCTCACCCGCGCGGTGACGGAGGCCCGCGGATGACCCGGCTGACCGTGGCGCTCTCCGGGGACTGCATGGCGACCCGGGGAGCGCTGATCAGCTCCGAACCGGCCGCCGCCGGGCTGCGCGAGACCCTGCGCGCAGCGGACTTCGCCTTCACCAACCTGGAGGTCGTCCCCGCCACCGGACGCGGGCACCCGGTGCACAACGCGGCGGGCGGCGGCTGCCTGGTCGCGGACCAGGGCGTGGTCGACGAGGTCGCGGCGGCCGGCTTCACGGTGCTCGGCTGCGCCAACAACCACGCGCTGGACCTGGGCACGGACGGACTGCTCGGCACCGTGGACCTGTTGCGCGCGAAGGGCGTCCCGTTCGCCGGGATCGGCGCCGACCTCGCCGCCGCCCGCCGGCCGGTCTACGTCGACCGTCCCGCCGGCAGCCTGGCCGTGATCTCATGCAGCTCCACGTTCCTGCCCGGGCAGGAGGCGGCCGCCCCGTCACCGGACCTGCCGGGCCGGCCCGGGCTGAGCCCGCTGCGGCACAGCGCGACGCTGCGGGTGACGCCGGCGCAGATGGACGTCCTGCGCGGGATCGACGGCGATACGGGGCTGCGGGACCGGCGGGCCGAGGCGCGCACCCTGCTCGGCTTCGATCCCGCCATGCCCTCGCCCGGCCGGCTCAACCTGTTCGGCACCCGCTTCGAGACCGCGGACGCGCCGGGCTTCACCACCCGGTGCGATCCGGCGGACCTCGACGGGATCTCCCGGTGGGTGGCCGAGGCCCGGCGCCGCGCGGACCTCGTCCTGGTCAGCGTGCACTCCCACGAGCCCGGACTGACGCCGGAGACACCCGGCGAGTTCCTCCGCGAGTTCGCCCACCGGATGATCGACGAGGGCGCCGACATCGTGGTCGGGCACGGCCCGCACCACCTGCGCGGAGTGGAGCTCCACCGGGGGAAGCCGATCTTCTACAGCCTGGGGAACATCGTCAGCCAGATCGAACTCGCCGACCGGGTGCCGGCCGAGGACTACGCGAAGGTCTCCGCCGGTGAGCAGCTCACCCCGGGCCGGTACTTCGACGAACTCGGCGGCCACGGCCGCCGGATGTTCGCCCCGCATCGCCGGTACTGGCAGTCGCTCGTGCCGGTGCTCACCTTCGACGACGGCGTCCTGGTGGGCGCCCGCCTCCACCCGGTCGACCTGGGCTTCGGCCGGCCGGTCCACCACCGGGGCCGCCCCCGGCTGGCGGACTCCGTCGTCGCCGGGGAGATCCTCGCCGACGTCGTCCGGCTCGCGGAGCCCTACGGCACCGGGGTGACGGTCGGGGAGGCCGGGACGGGCGAGCTGGTGCTCGACGGATCGTGACGGGCGCGGCCGGCCGGGGTCCTTCAGCCCCGGCCGGACCGCCCTCAACAGGCCGTATGCTCAACGGCAGTTGAGGGGACGGAACAGGCGCTGCTGCTAGAATCGCGGACTTCGAGGGCTCGATGAGCAGTTTGCGGGGAATGCGGGATGGCCGAGGCGGTCCGGGTGCTGATCGCGGACGATCAGGCGCTGTTGCGCGGGAGCTTCCGCGTCCTCGTCGACTCGACACCGGGGATGGAGACTGTCGGCGAGGCCGGTGACGGCGCCCGGGCGGTGGAACTCGCCCGGGAGCTCAGGCCCGACGTCGTCCTGATGGACCTGCGGATGCCCGTCATGGACGGCATCGCGGCCACCCGGGAGATCTGCTCCGACGAGACCATGGCCGGCGTACGGGTGCTGGCCCTGACGATGTTCGACATGGACGAGTACGTCTACCCGGCCCTCCAGGCGGGCGCGAGCGGATTCATGCTGAAGGACGCCTCGCCCTCGGACCTGGTCGCCGGCATTCGCGTCATCGCCACCGGCGAGGCCGTCCTGGCGCCCACGGTCACACGCCGCCTGATCGAGACCGTCTCCCGCACCCGGCCGACGGCGCGGCCGGCTCCGCGGCTCGTCGGGCTCACCAGGCGGGAGCAGGAGGTGCTCGTGCTGATCGCGAACGGGCTGTCGAACGCCGAGATCGCCCAGCGGCTGGTGATCAGCCTGCCCACCGTGAAGACGCATGTGAGCAGCCTTCTGGCCAAGCTGAACGTCCGGGACCGGGCCCAACTGGTCATCATCGCCTACGAGAGCGGTCTCGCCGAGCCGGGCATGCCCGCCTGACGCCTGACGCCTGACGCCTGCCCGAGGCCGCGCCCAGGCGTGGCGGAGCCGCCGTGGTGAGGAGGGGCCCGGGGGCCTCTTGCACGGCGGATCCGCTGTCGCTGTCGCGGTCGGTGGCAGTCCGTCGGCTTCTGGAGCCGGCCGGGGCGGGTGGGGGTTACCAGTTCGCCCAGGGGAGGTTCCAGCCGCCCAGGCCGTTGTCGGGGGCGACGGTCTTCTCCTTGGTGTTCACGATCGTGACGATGTCGCCGATCAGCGAGCTGTTGAAGAACGCCCCCGCGCTGGAGGTGTCGCTGCCGCCCTCGGTGTCCTTGAGCGCGACGCAGCCGTGGCTGGTGTTCGCCTTGCCGAAGGGGTCGCCCTCGTACCAGTAGTTGCCGTGGAGGTAGGTGCCGCTCCTGGTCAGCCGCATCGCGTGCGGGACGGCGGGGATGTCGTACTCGTTGCCGAGGCCGACGGTCTGGGAGTTCATGTGGGTGACCTTCTCCTTGGACATGATCACCATGGTGCCGCCCCACGACGGGTGCTTCGCGTCGCCGAGCGTGGCGGGCACGACGGTGGTGCTCTTGCCGTCCCGGACGACCGTCATCTGGTGCGTGGCGGCGTCCGCGGTGGAGACCTGGGAGCGGCCGATGCTGAACGGCTCGTCCTTGTCGACGTCGCCCCACACGCCCGGGGCGACCTCGACGTTCTTCAGCCGGTAGTGGATGGTCACTTTGGTGCCCGGCTTCCAGTAGTCGGCCGGGCGGAAGTCCAGCCGGTTGTCGTCGAACCAGTGGCCCTTCACCTCGGTGCCGTTGTCCGTCTCGAAGGTGATCGCCTTGGCGACGGCGTCCTTGTTCACGACCTTCGTGCTGAAGTCCACCTTGACGATCATGCCCACGCCGTACGTCTGGCCGTCGCCGATGTTGTCGTTGGTGGACACCTGCTTCTCGGGTGTGAGCGTGGTGAAGGCGGAGGTGGACGCGGCCACCAGGCCGTCGGCGTCCGCCGCCTGGGCGTTCACCGTGTACGCCGTGCCGGGGGTGAGCGCGGCGGCGGGCTTCCAGCCGGTGCCGTCCGGGGTGATCGAGCCCTGGACGGGCTTGCCGTCCTTGTCGGTCACGTCGACGGTGGTGAGCCTGCCCTTGGAGACGGACACCCGCAGGGCGTTCGGCGCGACGCCGCGGGCGCCGTCCTTCGGCTCGACGTCCAGCACGGCGGCGGACGTCTTCGAGGTGGTCGTGCTCGCGTTCCCGTCCCCGGTGGCGCCGGGGGCGGTGGTGGCGGAGGCACCCGCCGGGCCGGCCGCTTCACCGCCCTTGCCCTGCTCGTCACCGCAGGCCGCGGTCATCAGCAGGACCCCGCCCATCGTCAGTGCCACCGCGCCGCGGTTGAAACGGTCGGTGGTGCGTATGGCGGAACGGGCCGCCCGAACAGTGCTCACAGGTGCTCCTTCTCGGTGTTGGTCGCCAGCTTGTCCGCCCGCTCGTCCCGGCCACAACGGTGAGCCGGCGATCAGGGACCCGGGGACGCCCGTACCCGCTCTGAGCTGGGAAGACGTAAGCTTCCTGGGACGCGTTCGCGGGATGGCGGAACCGTGGGACGGCGTGCCGCGTGCTTGTCTGCCGGAGCCCGCGCCACAGCCGTCGGGGGCGGGGGCGGGGGACGTGACGGTGCCGAGCCCGACCGCCGGGGGCGGGTGAAGGAACAGTGCCGAAGGGAATCGGGAAGTTGAGGGAGACGGACGAGGTCGCCCGGCTGCTGCAGGAGCTGAAGAGCCGGTCGGGGCTCAGTTACGGAGCGCTGGCGAAGCGGCTGCACCTGAGCACGTCGGCCCTGCACCGCTACTGCAACGGCGATGTGATGCCGACGGAGTTCGCCCCGCTGGACCACTTCTCGCGGGTGTGCGAGGCGACGCCGCAGGAACGTGTCGAGCTGTACCGGCTGTGGGTCGTCGTCCGTGCGACGCGTGGGAACAGGCCGACCGCCGCCCCTGAGCCGGTGGCACCCGCACCGCCCGCGACCGCGGTACCGGAGGCGGCCCCGGCACCGGAGCCCGTCCCGGACCGCGCCCCCGCGGTGCCGCCGCGGCGGCGCACCCGCCGCCGGGGCGTCCTCGCCGCGGTGACGGTCATCGCGCTGCTGGTCGCCGTCGGGGTCGTCGTCACCGGTCTGAGGCTCCGTCCGGACGGGGAGACCGACCCCGCCCGCGCCGCCGTCGCCGGGTCGTCCGCCGGATCCCCGGCCCCGTCCCTGTCCCCGCAGCTGTCCGCGGCCGCCGTCGCCGCCGCCGTCGCCGCTGCCGGGGCGAGCCCGTCCGGGGCGACCGGCGGGGCGGACCCGAGCACCAGCGCACCGATCAGCGTCGCCGTCCACCCGTCCGGCTGGGACGCCAAGTGCGACCAGTACGTCGTCAACCGCCCGCCGTCCGAGGTCCCCCGACCGCCCGCCGTGCCGGAGGCGGCGGGCTGGGCCTCCCAGGTCGGCGCGGTGCCGGGCCACTCCCGGTCGGTCAAGCTCACCGTGCAGGGCACCGGCTGGGACACCGTGCTGCTGACGGGTCTCAACGTCCGGGTCACCCGGGTCGCGGCCCCGCTCGCCTGGAACGCCTACTCCATGGGCGAGGGCTGCGCCGGCGGGGTCGGCGCCCGCTCCTACCGCATCGACCTGGACGCGGCCCGCCCCGTCCCGGTCGTGGCCGACGGCAGCGGCAGCCTGCCGGTGGTCGTGACCCAGAGCGAACCGGCGGTCATCGAGGTCACCGCCGAGACCACCACCCACGACGTCAGCTGGTACCTGGAACTGGAGTGGACCAGCGGCAACCGGAAGGGGATGCTGCCCGTCGACCTCGGCCACGGCACCCCGTTCCGCACCAGCGCGGTGAAGGACCGGCCGCTGTACGCCTACCCGGCGGGCGGGCAGGCCTGGGAGCAGGCCCCGGCCCGGCGGTAACGGCGACGACGGCGGCGCCGGGGGCGGGAACGCGATCAGGACCGGGGCCCCGGGGTACGGCCCCGGCCAGGACCAGGGGCCCGGTCCGGGATCGGTCCCGGGAGCCTGCCCGGGGCCGGGGGCCGCTGGGAGGATCGACCGGGGACGCCGGAGCGCTCCCCGGGCCGCGGGCCGCCGCGAGGGGACGGCCCACGGGCGGCGGTCTCGGTGGACCGGCGAGGCCCGGGGCGGCCGACCGGCCGTAGAGAGGAGCGCCACAGCATGTCGACGCACCACGGGCCACTGCTGCCACTGCCACTGCCACGTCGGCCGGCGCCGGAGCCGAGCGGCGCCGGCCTGCCCTGGACGGCCGGTGACGCGCTGGTGGCCGTCGGGGTGGCCGTCCTGGACCTCCTCGGCTACACGATCGGCGGCTCGGACGGAAGACCGCCGATCGCCGCGACCGCGCTGGTCCTGCTGGTACTGGCGGCCGTGCCGCTGCTCACCAGGCGCCGCCACCCGCTGGCCTCGCTGGCGGGGGTGCTGGTCCTCGGCCTGGCGCTGAACCTGAGTGTGTCGATGCCGCCGCACTTCACCGGCACGCTCTGCGTCGCGCTGTTCGCCGTGGCCCGGTCCCGCGGCGTCGCGGTGGCCGTGCCGGCCGGCCTCGTGGCGGCCGCCGTACCGCTGGTGGGCCGGGGGTATCCGCTGCCGCCCGCGGTGGGGGACGTGGCGGGCAACGTGGTCGCCGCGGCGCTGGTCGTCGTCACGGCCGAGGGGCTGACGTGGTGGCAGCGCGAGGCGGAGGTCAGGCGCGGGCTGCTGGCCGACCGCGCGGTGGCGCAGGAACGGCGGCGCATCGCGCGGGAGCTGCACGACATCGTCGCCCACCACATCACCACCATGCAGCTGATGGCCGCCGGTGCCAGGGCCAACCTCGGCGGTGACGCCGAGGTGGTGCGCGAGGCCCTGGTCACCTTGGAGGGCTCCGGCCGGATGGCGCTGCGCGAGATGCGCCACCTGCTCGACGTGCTGCGGGCCGACGACGAGCCGGACGGGGCGGACCGGGCTCCGGGCAAGGCGCCGGGCGGGGCGTCGGGCGGGGCGCCGTCCGCGCCGCAACCCGGGGTCGGGCAGCTCGGACAGCTCGTCGAGGAGTCCCGCAGGGCCGGCCTGCCCACCGACTTCGCCGTCCTGGGGGAGGAGCGCCCGCTGCCGCCGAGCGCCGGCCTGGCGGTGTTCCGGATCGTCCAGGAGGCCCTCACCAACACCCGCAAGCACGCCGGCCGGGCCGCCCGGGCGAGGGTCCGGCTGACCTACCACCCGGACCGGGTCACCGTCGAGGTGTCCGACAACGGCACCGCCGCGCCGCCCGACTCCCCGGCGGGCGCCCCGGTGGGCGCGGGTGGTGCGCCCGGACCGCGGGCGCACCGCACCGGGTACGGTCTGATGGGCATGCGCGAGCGCGTCGCGCTGCAGGGCGGCAGCATGGTGGCCGGGGGCATCGACGGTGGTGGCTTCCGGGTGGTGGCCAGTCTGCCGGTGGCGCCGGCGGACGGAGAGGAACGGCTCGGATGACGGGAACCACGGAACGGATCAGGGTGCTGATCGCGGACGACCAGCCGCTGGTGCGGCGAGGCCTGGCGCTGATCCTGGCCCCCGACCCGGCGTTCGAGGTGGTGGCCGAGGCGGACAACGGGCAGCGGGCGGTGGACCTCGCGCACCTGCACCGGCCCGACGTCGTGGTGATGGACATCCGGATGCCGGTCCTCGACGGGGTCCAGGCGACCGAGCGGCTCTCCCAGGAGCTGCCCGCGTGCCGGGTCCTGGCGTTGAGCACCTTCGACATGGACGAGTACGTGGTCGCCGCCCTGCGCGCCGGCGCCTCCGGGTTCCTGCCCAAGGACGTCTCCCCGGAGGAGCTTTCGGCGGCCGTGCGGACGGTGCACGGCGGGGAGGCGGTGGTGGCGCCGCGCCTGCTCACCCGGCTGATCTCCACCTACGTCACCTCGCCCCGGCTGCCGCGGCCGCCGGTGTCGGCGCCGGTGCCGGTGTTCGCTCCGGGTGAACTGACGCCCCGTGAGATCGAGGTGTGGCACCTGCTGGCCACCGGCCTCGACAACGCCGAGATCGCCTCGGCGATGGGCATCAGCGTCTCCACGGTCAAGAACTACATCACCAGCGTCTTCGCCAAGCTGAGCGTCCGCGACCGTGCCCAGGCGGTGATCGCGGCCTACGAGTCCGGTCTGGTCGAGGCCCGGTCCGCGAATCCGGCGGGCTGAAGCGGGCCGAAGCGGGCTGGAGCCGGGCCGAGCCGGGCCGAGCCGGGCCGAGTCGGACCGAGCCGGGTCGGGCCGGCCCCCGGCGTGGGCAGGGGGCCGGCCCGAGGCCCGGGTCAGCGACAGAGGGCCGCGTCCAGGGCGTCCGTCATGTGCTGCGCGCCGGCCTCGCCCGGAACGGTGGTGACGGTGATGGTGGCGGCGCGACCGTCCTCGGTGACGCCGCCGCGGGACCGGTAGCCGGGGGCGGTGCCGCCGTGGCCCCAGACGAGGCCGCCGCAGGAGAGCGGCCTGCTCTGCAGGCCCAGTCCGTAGCGGATCCCCTGGCCGATCAGATCGGCGGGGACGGTGGTGCGCATCTCGGCGAGCTGCGCCGGGGGCAGGAGCCGGCCGCCGAGGAGCGCGGTGAAGAACGTGTTGAGGTCGGTGTTGGTGGAGACGATCGCCCCCGTCGCCCAGGCCATCGAGGAGTCCATCTCGGTGTAGTCGAACCGGGGTGCGCCCGGTGTGCTGGGGAGGTAGCCGTGGGGGTGGGCCTCGTGGACGGTGGTGTCACCGACGGCGGGGAAGTAGGTGTGGCGCAGGCCGATGCGGTCGATGACGCGCTTGGTGATCTCCTCGCCGACGGGCCGTCCGGTGATCTTCTGGACGAGGAGACCGGCGACGATGTAGTTGGTGTTGCTGTACGCCCAGCCGGTACCCGCGGGGAAGAGGGCCTTCTGGGCGAGGGCGCCGTCGAGAAGGTCGCGGGGCTCGAAGTAGCGGTACTGCACCGTGGTGAAGTCCGAGAGTTCGGGGGAGTCCATGTAGTCGGGCAGGCCGCTGGTGTGCTGGAGCAGTTGGCGGACGGTGATGCCGCGCCCGTCGATGCCGTCGCCGCGCAGCAGGCCCGGCAGGTAGGTCTCGATGGGGGAGTCCAGGCCCACCTTTCCTTCGGCGACGAGTTGGAGGACGACGACGGCGGTGAAGGTCTTGGTATTGCTGCCGGCGCGGATCTGGCCGTCCACGGGGACCTTGGCCCCGGTGGCGAGGTCGCCGACGCCGGCGGTGTAGTTGCGGGTGCGGCCGTCGCGGCCCTTGACGGCGGCCAGTGCGGCGGGCAGGCCGTCGTCCTTGACCAGGGCGTCCAGGCTCTGTTGGACGATGTCGGGCTTGCCGCCGGCGAACGCCGTGGTCGGCGCCAGGACGCCGGCGGCCACGGCGGTGACGGTCGCCACGGCCGCCACCACCCGGTGCCGGCCACGGCGTCCGCGATGGGTTCGGTTGTGCTGTACGTGCTCGTTCATGGAGGAACTCCTCTGCTGGAGGCGGGAATTGGCGGGGCGGGCGGGTTCCGCGCGCCGAGGCGCGCGGAACCCGCTGGTCGTGGTCGTGCCGGTGCGGACGCTCGGACCGGGTCAGCGGCAGAGGGCCGTGTCCACCGCGGCCTTGACGTGCTGCTCGGCCGCGTCGCCCGGGATCATGGTCACCGCGACGCCGGCGGCGCGGCCGTCGTCGGTGGCGCCCCCGGAGCTGAAGTAGCCCGGGATGGTCCCGAGGTGGCCCCAGTACAGGCCGCCGCAGGACAGCGGGTTGCTCATCAGGCCCAGCCCGTAGCGGACGCCGGGACCCACCGAGTCGGCGGGGACGGTGGTGCGCATCTCGGCGAGTTGCGCCGCGGGCAGGAGCCGGCCGCCGAGGAGCGCGGCGTAGAAGCGGCTGAGGTCGCTCGTGGTGGAGACGACGGCGCCCGCCGCCCAGCCCCAGGACGGGTCCAGGTCCGTGTACTCGCGGAACGAGCCGTCGGCTTCCTGGTGGTAGCCCTTGGGGTGGGCTTCGCGGATGGTGGTGTCGCCGGGGGTGGGGAAGTAGGTGTGGCGCAGGCCGATCCGGTCGACGACGCGCCGGTTGATCTCCTCGCCGAGCGGCCGCCCGGTGACCTTCTGGATGATCAGGCCGGCCACCAGGTAGTTGGTGTTGTTGTACTCCCACCGCGCACCCGGGGCGAAGTGGGCCTTCTGGGCCAGGGCCGCGTCGAGGAGCTCGCGCGGTTCGTAGTACCGGTTCGGGTTGGCGAGGATGGCGCCCTTGTCCACGTACTCGGGCAGGCCGCTGGTGTGCTGGAGCAGTTGGCGGACGGTGATGCCGCGCCCGTCGATGCCGTCGCCGCGCAGCAGGCCCGGCAGGTAGGTCTCGACGGGCGAGTCCAGGCCCACCTTTCCTTCGGCGACGAGCTGGAGGACGACGACCGCGGTGAAGGGCTTGGTGTTGCTGCCGATCCGTATCTGGCCGTCCGTGGGGACCTTGGCCCCGGTGGCGAGGTCGCCGACGCCGGCGGTGTAGGTGCGGGTGCGGCCGTCGCGGCCCTTGACGGCGGCCAGCGCGGCGGGCACGCCGTCGTCCTTGGCCAGGGTGTCCAGGCTCGACTGGACGCTGTCGGGCCTGCCGCCCGCGAACGCCGCGGTCGGTGCCAGGACGCCGGCGGCCACGGCGGCGGCCGCCGCCACGGCCACCGCCACCCGGTGCCGGCCGTTGCGGCGGCGGAGCGGAAGGCGGTGGTGCGGTGCGTGCTCGTACACGGAGGATCCCCTCTGGTGGTTGGCGCCGGGGATTCCCGGCCTGCGGCAAGAAGACCATTCAGGGGCACGGGAGTTCATCGGTTCCCAGGACGAGAGCGCACCCGGGAGCGGGCTCCCGGGAGCCGCCCCGGCCGGGACCGGGCTCCCGGCCGGCGCCGCGGCGGGGCGGGGGCGGCGCCACGGCGGGGCGGGGGGGCGAGGGACATCCGAAACGGTGACTGGAGGCGTCCCGGGGTGGTGGGGGAGGCTGGCGGCGACAATCCGGGCGTGGTGCTCGCGGCCGCGCCCCGACGGGTGGCGGCCGGCCGCCGCTCGCTCTCCGTCAGCAGACGTCGAAGGGGCCAGGGATGACGACGCCGGGCAACACCACGGGCAGTGGCGGTCCGTCGATGGGCGGCTACAAGGTCACGCCCGACGACGTCTCCGCGGCGTCCGTCTACGTGACCAACCAGGCCGGCGAGATCGACACCAAGATCGCCACGCTCCGGACGTACGTCGCGGGGCTGAGCGGCTGCTGGCAGGGCTCGGCGCACGGCGCCTTCGAGGTGCTGATGGCCGACTACGACATCTACGCGCGCATGATGCACGACGCGCTCACCGACATCGCCTCCGGGCTGCGCGGCAACTACGTCAACTACGTCGAGTCGGAGCAGGCGAACCTCGCCAACCTCCGCAAGGTGACGCTGCCCGCCGCCAAGTTCTGACGCCGCGTCCCTCCCCACCCCCTCCCAGGAGCACCGCGATGAGTTTCTCCGACGCCGTCCCGATCAGCGTCCAGCAGGACCTGGAGCACGCCGGCCCCTACCTCAACGCGCAGGCGGCCGACATCGCCCAGCAGCTGCACGAGCTGGCCATGTACCTGAACCAGCTGCCGGAGCTCTGGCAGGGCGCGGCCTCCGGCTACTACCAGGGGCTCCAGGCCGAGTGGAACATCGCGGCCGAGGGGCTGTTCGGCCCCGACGGCGTGCTCGGCCAGATCGCGCACGCCATGAACGTCAACTGGGCGAACTACAGCAGCGCCGAGTGGGCCAACTCGCAGACCTGGAACAACACCGCCGGCCGGCGCTGAGGCCGGGGCCGCCGCCGCCGTCGCGGTCGGCCGCCATCCGTACGACATTCCGCATGAACGAGGGCAAGAGAGCTACGCATGGCTGACGGGCACTGCCGAGTGACAGTGGTCGGCGAACACAAGCGGGTGGACCTCGCGGTCCCCGCCGCCGCCCCGATCGCGGAATACGTCACGACGCTGGCCCGGCTGGTCGGCCAGGAGGAGCTGGAGGCGCTGCCGGCGGCGTGGTCGCTGGCGGTGCCGGGCGGGCCGACGCTCCACCCCGTCTCCTCGCTGCGCGAGGCCGGGGTGCAGGACGGCCAGCTGCTGTACCTGCGGGACGCCGCCGAGGGCGAGTTCGAGGAACCGCTGATCCGCGACGTCGACGAGCTGGTCGCCGACGTCGCCGACTCCTTCGGCGACCTGCGCTGGACCTCACGCGCCCGCGCGGTCTGCGCGACGGTCCTGGGCGCGCTCGGCCTGGCCGCCGCCTGCGTGACGGCCGCCTCGCGCGGCGGCTGGTCCGGGGCGGTGGCCGGCCCGGTGGCGGTCGGCGCCGCGTTCGTCCTGGTCATCACCGGCTGGCTGCTGGGCCGTTCCACCCTGGACCTGCCGTCCCGGCTGGGCCTGCCGATCGCGCTGGCCGCCGTGCCCTGCGCGGCGGTGGCCGGCTGGTTCCTGCCCGACCCCGTGGACGGCAACGCCACCGCGGCGGCGCTGGGGGCGATGGTCGGCGCCGGGGCCGCGCTCTGGGCGGCGCCCTCGGTGGTCGCCGCCGCCGTGCTGCTGTTCGGCGTGGCCGGGGCGGCCGTGGTGGGACTGCTGGAGGCGGTGCACGCGGACCTCGCCCAGGGCGCGGCCGCGGTGGCCGTGGTCGGCTACGGGATGCTGCTGATCGCGCCCTGGCTGGCCGGCCAGCTGGCCGCGCTGTGGCCCACCGAGCGCGGGTCGGAGGACGGCGCGGTCCGCGTGATGGTGCACCGGGCGCGGACCCTGCTGCTCTGCTGGACCGCTGCGGTCTCCCTGCTGCTGGCCGTCGCGCTGGCCGTGCTGGGCTCGGCGCACGGCGGCTACCCGCCGGCGCTGGCGGGCTGCCTGGCGGTCGCCGCGCTGCTGCGGGCGGGAACCTTCCGGCTGCTGGCCGAGGCGGCCCCCGTGGTGGTGGCCGGCGCCGTCGGCCTGGCCACCACCCTGCTGTTCGCGCCCGAGGCGATGGCGGCTCCCGGCTGGGTCGGCCCGGTGGCGCTCTGCGTGGTCGGGGTGCTGATGGCGGGCACCGGGGTGGCGCTGTCCTTCCGCCGTACGGCGGCCCGCGAGGCCGCGCGGCCGCCGGCGCTGAACGTGCTGGGCACGCTCTGCGGGGTGGCCGCGGTGCCGCTGGCGCTCGGGGTGTTCGGCGTGTTCCAGAACCTCGCCGCGTTCGGACACCACCTGTGAGCCGGACGGCCTGCCGCCCGGTCCTGCCCCGGCCGGTCCCGGGCGGCCGGTCGGACGGCTGGTCGGACGGCCTAGCGCCCGCTGAGCTGGTGGACCCTCAACTGCTCCGGGACGCCGAACCGGAGGGGGTCCGCCACCGCGGCGGGAGCCGTCGGGCCGGGAGAGGCCGCCGGCTCGGGACCGGTCTCGTCGACGTAGCCCAGTTCGATCGCCTTGCGGGTCAGCTCCGCCTTGTTGCCGGCGTTGAGCTTGGCCCGGATCCGCTTCACGTAGGTGTTGACGGTGGCTTCGCTGAGCGCCATCAGCCGGGCGATCTGGCCGTGGGTGTAGCCCTGGGCGATCAGCCGCAGCGTCTCCACCTCGCGGCGGGCCAGGCCCTGGCTCTCGCCGGGGCTGCGACGGCTCAGCTCGGAGTGGAGGTGGCCGCCCAGGCCGGCCGCCAGGTAGAAGCTGCCGCGGGCGACCGCCTCGACGGCGGACAGGAACTCGGTGTCGTCGGCGTGCTTGGTGACGAAGCCGTACGCGCCGGCCTTGAGCGCGGTCAGCAGGTCCCTGGGCTCGGCCGACGGGGAGAGGACCAGGACCGCGCTGGTGGCGCTCAGGGCGCCGATCACGTGCAGGACGGACGTGCCGGAGTAGGGGGTGGGGTCCAGCACCACCACGTCGGGGCGGAGCCCGCTCTCGGCCAGGTCGTGCACGGTGTCCACCGAGGCGATCACTTCCAGCCGGGGGCTGCGGGCCAGGACCTGCTCGATCCCCATGCGTGTCATGCGGTGGTCCTCGACGATGCCTATGGTCGGCATAACCGGCCTTCCCTCTCTCCGTCTCCCGTGCGGTCGCGCCAGCTGAGCCGCGTCGGGAGGTCTGCGTCACGTGCCGTCACTCCGTTCTACGCAGCCGGGGCCTGAGATGTTCGGATCGGTTGCGAGACGGCGACGGCGCCCGCTCGCGCACGCTCCGTCGAACCATCAGTGTGCGGAGCGGCACGGGCTGTTCGTCCGGGCGCCCGCACCGGAACATGTCGTATTCGGTCGGGGGGCCGCGCGCCCGCCCGCGCCCGTGGAGGTTGATCATGGCTGAGGCCGAGCAGGACGGTACGGACCGGCGGAACATGGTGGCGGCCTTCGTCAAGGAGGTCCGGGGCGGGGACGGCGGCCCTTCGAAGGTGGTGCCGCGCGCCTGGGCGGTGGGCCTCACCGTGCTCGTCGTCGGTGCGGGCGCGGTCGGCGTCGGCATGCTGGCCAAGAGCGGTCAGCACGGGCCGGCGAAGGCGGCGGCCGAGCACCCGGTGACGGCCACCCCCTCGCCGAGCGCCTCGACCGGCTCCGGCCAGCCGGCGCCCGGCACCCCGGGCAACGCGGCCCCGCCCCTGGCGAACACCGACACCGGTGCCGGCGGTTCGGGCGGCGGTTCGGGCGGCGGCAACCCGCAGGGCCGGTCGGCCCCCGCGCCCGGCGACAACGCGCCCGCGCCCTCGAACAACAACGCGCCCGCCCCGGCCGGCGGCGCTCCGCTCGTACCCCAGAACAACCAGGCGGCTCCCGCCCCGGCCGCTCCCGCCCCGGCGGCCCCGGCCCCGGCGGTCCCGGCGCCCAACCTGGCGGCGGCCAAGTCCGCCGCCTACACGGCGGTGGCCGGCTACGGCTGCCCGTCCAACAGCCTCCAGGGCTTCTCCGAGGCCGGCCGGTACTCCAACGGCAGCGCCGGCTGGGTCAGCGTGGGCAGCGCCGGCTGGGCGCAGGACGGCTGCAAGGGCCAGTTCGACGCGATGCCGATGTCGGGCGACGCGAAGGAGGACGACCGGAGCAACTACGCCCTGTGGACCTTCTCCCCGGGCGCGGCGGGCCTGCGCACGGCCACCTGCCAGGTCCAGGTGTACACGCCCAAGGACGGCGACATCACGCACGTCGGCGGGGAGCCGGCGCACTTCGAGGCCTACGGGTCGTCCAGCCTCTCCTCCGGGATGCTGAACGCCTTCGACGTCGACCAGCGGGGCCACCTCGGCGAGTGGAAGGACGTCGGCACCTTCAGGACCACGACCGGGGTGCTGATGATCAAGCTGGACAGCCGGGGCCTGGACTGGCACGGGAAGACGAAGACCAACGCCCACCTGGCGGTCGCCCAGATGCGGGCGACCTGCAATTGAGCCCTGTGGGTGCGGTACCAGGCCCCGAAGGGATGCGCGCATGAGCAAGACGTGGGTCAAGGTCGCCCAGCGGGGCTGGGGCGTCCAGCGCAGCATCGGCGCGGCGGTGCGCACGGCCGCCGACGGCGGGGTCGTCTCGGTGATGCCGGGCGAGTACGCGGAGAGCGTGCTGCTGGAGCGCGGGGTCAGCCTGGAAGCGGCCGAGGGGCCGGGGACGGTCACGATCGCCCCGGCGCGCGGGCCCGCGCTCACCGTGGCCGGCGGCAGCCCCACCGTGCGGGGGCTGCTGCTGCGCGGCGCCGACCCGCGGGAGCCGGCCGTGCTGATCGGCGGCGGCGCACCCGTGCTGGAGCACTGCGAGGTGGTCGGCGGCCGGGTCGAGGTGGCCGGGCGGGCCGCGCCGGTGCTGCGCGACTGCGCCGTCCGCGGGGCGGTCGGCGTCGGCCTGCGCCTGGGCGGGGACAGCCGGGCCGTGGTCGAGGGCTGCGCGGTGACCGACACCGAGGGCGTCGGGCTGCTGGTCGCCGAGGGCGCCGTCCCCGAGGTGCGGAGCACCAGGATCGGCCCGAGCAGCGCCCAGGGCCTGTACGTCGGCGGCACCGGCGGCGGCTCGTTCGAGGGCTGCGAGGTGACCGGCAGCGGTGGCGCGGCCGTCCGGGTGGCCGACGCGGCGGCCCCGGTGCTGCGCGCCTGCCGCCTGCACGGCAACCACGCGGCGGGCCTGCACGTCTCGGCCGACACCCCCGAGCCGCTCGCGGCCGGGTCGGCCGACCCGGCCGAGGGCGGCACCGTGCTGACGGACTGCGAGATCACGGGCGCCGCCACCGTGGGCGTCCTCGCCGACGAGGACGCCCGGGTGCTGCTGCGGGACTGCCGGGTCGCGCGGACCGGCGGGGCCGGGATCGTGGCCGTGGACCGCAGCCGCCTGCGCCTGTACGACACCGTCACCACCGACACCGGCGACACCGGGCTGGCCCTGGGCCAGAGCGCCTCGGCGCGGGTCGAGGGCGGCGGCTTCCTGCGCGCCACCGGCAACGGCGTGTACGTGGCGGGCGAGGCCGAACTGGCGCTGAGCGGCAGCGAGGTGGCGGACGCGGGCTTCAGCTGCCTGCACCTGGGCGAGGGCGGCTCCGCCGACCTGGCCGACTGCCGCCTGCACGGCACACCGGAGCACGGCATCAGGGTCACCGGCAACTCCCTGCTGAGCGCCGAGGGCACCACCGTGGAGCAGGCCCGGATGGCCGGGGTCTCGGTGGAGGAGCGGGCCGACGCGGTGCTGCGCGGCTGCACCGTACGGGCCACCGGCGTCGGCGTCCGCCTGGACACCCGCCACCGCCCGCTGCTGGAGGACTGCGAGATCGCCGCCACGGCGGGCGCGGGCGTGGAGGTCGGCGAGCGCACCGGCGTGCTGCTGAACCGCACCAGGATCCACGACACCGGCGGCTCCGGCCTGCTCGCGGCCGAGCGGAGCACCCCCGTGCTGGACGGCTGCGAGATCACCGACACGGCGGGCAGCGGCATCGTGGTGCGGGCGGGCGCCGACCCGCGGGTGCGGGCGAGCACGATCGCGCGCACCGCCAAGAACGGCCTGTACCTGGACGAGGGCGCGCACGGCCTGCTGGAGGACTGCGCGCTGTCCGAGACCGGCTACCCGGCCCTGTACGTCGGCGCGGGCGCCGATCCCGTGCTGCGCCGCTGCCTCGTCCACGACACCGCCGAGGACGTCGCGCTGGCCGAGCGGGCCGCCGCCGTGCTGGAGGACTGCCGGACCGAGCGGGTCGAGCAGGCCACCCTGCCGGCCGTCGGCGAGCCGGTCGCCCCGGGCACCCCGGCCGGGATCGCCCGGCCCTGGTCGCTGCCGGGAACGACGGCCGGAACGACGGCCGGGGCGACGGCGGGGGCCGGCGCGCCGGCGGGCGACGGCGAGGCGGGCGGGACGGAGGAGCGGGACCGTGCCGAGGCCGAACTGGCGGCCCTGCTCGCGGAGTTGCACCGGCTGGTCGGCCTGGAGCGGGTCAAGCGCGACGTCGAGACCATGGTCAAGCTGATGCAGCTGGTCCGGCGCCGCAAGGAGCTGGGCCTGCCGCCGCCGCCCACCAGCCGCCACGTGGTCTTCGCGGGGAACCCGGGCACCGGCAAGACCACCGTGGCCCGGCTGTACGGGCGGATCCTGCACGCGCTGGGCATGCTCTCCAGCGGCCACCTGGTCGAGGCGGACCGCGGCGACCTGGTCGGCGAGTACGTCGGGCACACCGCGCCCAAGACCACGGCGGTGTTCCGCCGGGCGCTGGGCGGGGTGCTCTTCATCGACGAGGCCTACGCGCTGGTGCCGCACGGCCAGGGCGGCGACTTCGGCCAGGAGGCCATCTCGACGCTGGTCAAGCTGATGGAGGACCACCGCGACGAGGTCGTGGTGATCGTGGCCGGCTACCCCGGGGACATGCAGCGCTTCATCGACGCCAACCCGGGCCTGGCCTCCCGGTTCACCCGTACGCTGACCTTCGACGACTACCTCGGCCCGGAGCTGGTCGACATCGTCGCCCACCAGGCCGAGCAGCACCGCTACGACCTGCCGGAGCCGACCCTGGCCGCGCTGGCCGGGTACTTCACGGAGCTGCCGCGCGACGAGGGCTTCGGCAACGGCCGTACCGCCCGCCAGGTCTTCCAGTGGATCACGGAGCGGCACGCCCAGCGGATCGCCGACCTCGACGCCCCGACGGCCGAGGACCTGACCACCGTCCTGCCGGAGGACCTGCCGGAGTTGAGCGCGGCGGTCTGAGGCGCGGCGGTCCGGGGCACGGCGGTCCGGCGCACGGCGCCCCGGGGCTCCCCGCCCCGGGGCACGGCGCCGGCGACCGGTCAGGCCGTCGGCCTCGGCGCGACCTCCGGGAGGATCGACCCGTGGTCGGCGGACGCGTAGGCCTGGCCCGCCAGGTCCAGCCGGGCCAGGTAGACGCCGTAGATCTCGACGGCGTCGGCCACCTGGCGCAGCGCCGTCTGCAGCTCGGGGTTGATGATCGGCGCGAACTTCTGGGCGGCCTTCTGGACGCCCTTGTCCGGGATGGGCCCCGTCCGCGCGATCGGGCCCATCCCGCCGGCCAGCCCCGAGTTGTCGTACCAGGTCCCGACGGGGGCGAACTCCTGGCCCCAGAAGGTGCCGCTGGCGACCACGGCGTCCACCTTGGCCTTCAGGGCGTTGTAGGCGTCCACCACCCCGGAGGTGGTGGACGCCCCGCCGACGATGACGGAGTAGACCGTCGACAGGTCCACCGAGAAGGACGCGTGGCTGGGCGGCGCGGGGGCGGTCCCGGACGGGCCGGTCCCGGACGGGGCGTTGGCGGGGTTCGTGAAGCCCTCGTTGAAGCCCGGGACGTAGCCGTTCTCCCACAGCATCTTCAGGGTCGGGTCGGCCGCGCCCCCGCCCGGCTTGGGGTCTCCGCCGCCGCCGTCCTCGGGCGACGGGACGTAGATCGGGGAGTTGATCGGGGCGACCACGCGGACCTCCGGAGCAGGGAGCGGGCAGTGAACAGGGCCATCCTCGCCCACCGGCCGCCCGGGGCGGGAGGTCCCCGTTCGGGGACGCCGGGGGGACAGAAAGCGGGTCTGTCCCGCCCGTCCGGCCGCTGCCTAGACTCCGCAGGGCCGACGTGCGTACGTGGACCAGCCGTACGCGGATCGGGCCGGGCCGGACCGGTGCGGATCGGCCGAACGACGAGCCCCCGGGGAGCGCCTGCCGTGGCCTACACCTTGCAGGAATTCAAGGTCGACCTGCAGCAACTGCTCGAAGCGTCCGGCACGCTGGGCGCCGAGAGCGAGAACATCAAGGGGGAGATCGACGCGATCGCGACGGCCCTGGCACCCCTGGAGACCGGCTGGATCGGCCCGGCCGGAACCTCCTTCGCCGCCATCACCAAGGTCTACAAGGACGACATGGTCGACCTGCAGAACCTGCTCGACGAGATGACCAGGCGGATGCGGTCGGCCTACCGGATGTACCACGACATGGAACTGGCCAACTACAACAACGTGCGCGCCTGATGAGCGTCGACCCCGGCGCCGGCACCCCCGCCCCGGCCACGCCCGACTACGACACGGTCAAGCTCACCATCCCGCTGCACGAGATGGCGGCCGTCAAGGCCACCGTCGAGACCTCCCTGAACAGCATCCTGGACAGCCTGGTCACGATCGAGCAGACCCTCGCCGACCTCAAGCTGGGCTGGGCGGGACAGACCGCGGACCAGGCCAAAGCGATCTTCGACCAGTGGAACGCCTGCATGGCGGAACTGGTCGGGACCAAGACCAAGGCCAAGCCCGACGGCGCGGACGGGGTCTTCCAGCGGCTGATGATCGCCGTGGGCAGCGCGGCCGCCAACTACGACCACGCCGAGGACTTCATCGTCACCAAGCTCTTCGCGCCGCTCACCGCCGCCATCGGCGCCCCCTCGACGGGCTCCGGCGACCCGAACGCCTACAACCCGCCGCCGAAGGACCTCGTCAACGACAAGAGCAACACCGTGGTCGCCGAGATCTTCTGACCCCGCCCGACCCCCGCCCCGGCCCCGGCGCGCCCCCGCGCCAGGGCCCGCCGCACCACCGCCGCAGTCGAGCACCGAGAGGCACAACCAGGTGAGCAGGATCCCCTTCCACCGGCCCACCCGCGCCCTGCCGCCGGCCCTGCCCGACCAGCGCGTGGTGCTGCCCGCCCCGCCGCAGACCCCGCAGGGCGCCAACTCCTCGGCCAGCACCTGGCTCTCCCTGCTGCTGCCGCTGATGAGCAGCATCAGCATGGCCGCCTACATGGTGATGTACCGCAATCCGCTGCTGATCGCGCTGGGCGTCGGCTTCGTGCTGATCTCGATCGCCGCCACCCTCGCCGTCCGCCACCAGATGCGCAGCGCGACCCGTCAGACCAAGGACCGCCAGCGCGAGCGCTACCTGCGCTACCTGACCGACGTCAAGAAGACGGCCCGCCAGGTCGCCGACAGCCAGCGGCTGGCGGCCGGCTGGCTGCACCCCTCGCCGGAGCGGCTCTGGGCGCTCGCCGAGCGCCGCCGCCGGGTCTGGGAACGGCGCGCCACCGACAAGGACTTCCTGCAGCTGCGCCTGGGCCAGGGGCAGGGCCCGCTGGCCACCCCGATCCAGCTCGGCACCCGCAACGACCCGCTCGCGGAGTACGACGAGCAGACCCACGCCGCCGCGCAGCGGGTGGTCGACCAGGCCGGTACGGTCGGCCGCCAGCCCGCCCTGGTCGACCTGGTCAGGACCGGCGTGCTCAGCCTGCTCGGCCCCGCCGACCGGACCAGGGCGCTGGCCCGCTCGCTGCTCTGCCAGCTCGCGGTGCTGCACGCCCCCGACGACGTCACCGTCGTGGTCTGCACCGGCGGCGACCCCGACTGGGAGTGGGCCAAGTGGCTCCCGCACACCCACGAGGCCGGCGCCCCGAGCCCGGCCGGTGTGGTCCCGCTGGTCGCCGCCGAGTTCGAGGCGCTCGCCGACGCCCTGGAGGGCGCGATCACCCGCGCCCAGGCCGAACGGACCACCCGCCGGCCCGTCCTGGCGGGCGCCCCCGCCCCGGTGATGCGCCGGCTCGTCGTCCTGCTCGACCCGTACGACCCGGCCGCCGCCTGGGCCCGCGGCCCGGTGGCCACCTCCCTGCTCGAATCGGCCGGGCCCGACCTGGGCATCACCGTGATCTGCCTGGTCGGCGCCGAGCGCGACGAGCCCACCCGCACCGAGGTGCGCGCCCGGGTGGGCGAGGACGGCTCGCTGGTCCTGGAGGGCCGCAACACCGAGCTGTACAGCCGGGTCGAGGGGGCCGTCGCGGACGCCCCCGCCCCGGAACTCTGCGAGCTCACCGCGCGGGCGCTGGCCCCGCTGAGCCTGTCCGAGGAGCCCGAGCAGCTGCTGGCCCGCACCATCACCCTGCCCGAGATGCTCGGCACCCCCGACGTGGCCGCCTTCGACCCGTCCGTCAGCTGGATCCCGGCCGGCGACGAGCGGCTGCTGCGCCTGCCGATCGGCCTGTCCGGCGAGGGCGACCCGGTGCTGCTCGACCTCAAGGAGTCCGCCCAGGGCGGCATGGGCCCGCACGGCCTGATCGTCGGGGCCACCGGCTCCGGCAAGAGCGAACTGCTGCGCACCATGGTCACCGGGCTGGCGATGACCCACTCCCCGGAGCTGCTCAGCCTGGTGCTGGTCGACTTCAAGGGCGGCGCCACCTTCGCCGGCGTCACCGGACTGCCGCACGTGGCCGGCCTGATCACCAACCTCGCCGACGACCTCTCCCTGGTGGACCGGGTCCGCGCCGCCCTCCAGGGCGAACAGCAGCGCCGGCAGCGGCTGCTGCGCGCGGCCGGGAACGTCGACTCGCTGCGCGAGTACCAGCTGCGCCAGGCGGCCGGGCAGTGCGACGTGGACGGCAAGCCGCTGGAGCCGCTGCCCTACCTGCTGATCGTGGTCGACGAGTTCGGCGAACTGCTCTCCCAGCGCTCCGACTTCATCGACCTGTTCGTCCAGATCGGCCGGGTCGGCCGCAGCCTGGGCATGCACCTGCTGCTGGCCACCCAGCGGCTGGAGGAGGGCCGGCTGCGCGGCCTGGAGTCGCACCTGTCGTACCGCGTCTGCCTGCGCACCTTCAGCGCCGCCGAGAGCCGCGCGGTGATCGGCACCCCCGACGCCTACCAGCTGCCCCCGATCCCCGGCTCCGCCTACCTCAAGGTGGACGAGTCGGTCTACCAGCGCTTCCGGGTCGCCCACATCTCCGGCCCGTACCAGGAGCCCGGCACGGGCGAGGACGGCGCCGCGGCCGGCCTCCCGGTCGTGCCCTTCGAGCTGCGCACCGCGCCGCAGGAGGAGCCCGAGGAGCCCGCCGAGTCCCAGCCGCCGGCCCTGCCCGCCGGCCCCACCGAGATGGAGGTGGCGGTCGACCAGGTCTGCCGGTTCGGGCAGTCCGTGCACCAGGTCTGGCTCGCCCCGCTGCCCGCCGCGATCCCGCTGGACAGCCTGATCGGCCCGGTCTCCGAGCAGCCGGGGCGTGGCCGCCAGGCCGGCCTGTGGCCCGGCACCGGCCGGCTCGCCTTCCCCGTCGGCGTGCTCGACCTGCCCCTCCAGCAGCAGCAGCTGCCGCTCCAGTTCGACTTCGAACGCGTCCACGGCAACCTCGCCCTGGTGGGCGCGCCGCAGACCGGCAAGAGCACCCTGCTGCGCACCACGGTGCTGTCCGCGATGCTCACCCACACCCCCGACGAGGTGCAGTTCTACGGACTGGACTACGGCGGCGGCAGCCTCGGCCCGCTGGAGGCCGCCCCGCACGTGGGCGCCGTGGCCGGGCGCCGCGACGAGCAGCGGGCCCGCCGGGTGCTGGCCGAGCTCGGCCTCCTGGTCGCCGCCCGCGAGCAGCTCTTCGGGGAGCTGGGCGTCGACTCGGTGGCGGCCTTCCGGGCGCTGCGCAAGGCCGACCGGCTGCCGGCCGGGACCCGGGCCGCCGACGTCTTCCTGCTGCTGGACAACTGGGGCGCGATCCGCACCGAACTGGAGGGCGCCGAGGCCTCGGTGCTGGACATCGCCTCCCGCGGCCTGGGCGTGGGCGTGCACGTGATCGTCACCGCCAACCGCTGGGCCGACATCCGGCCGAACCTGCGCGACAGCTTCTCCGGGCGCCTGGAGCTGCGGCTGAACGAGCCCACCGAGTCGGAGGTCAGCCGCCAGGCGAGCCGGCAGGTCCCCAACATCCAGGGCCGCGGCATCGTGTCGCCCGGCGTGCTGTACCAGGCCGTGCTGCCCCGGCTGGACGGCCGCGAGGGCACCGACGGCCTGGCCGAGGCCCAGGAGGACGCGCTCGGCAAGATCGCCGCCTCCTGGCCGGGCGCCGGCGCCCCGCCGGTGCTGATGCTGCCCGACCGGGTGCTGCTCGAGGACCTCGACCCCACGGGGACGGCCGGCTTCGCCGCGGACGAGGTGCCGATCGGCGTCGGCGAGCGCGACCTGGCGCCGGTCGGCCTGGCGATGGGGCCGGGCGACCCGCACTTCCTGGTGTTCGGCGACGCCGGCAGCGGCAAGTCCGCCTTCCTGCGCACCTGGATGGCCGCCACGGCCGCCCGGAGCACCGCCTGGGAGTCCCGGTTCATGGTGATCGACTACCGGCGCAGCCTGCTGGACGCGGTGCCGGAGGACTACATCGGCGCCTACGCGGGCGACGCGGCCGCCGCCGAGGCCTACGTCGACCAGCTGGTCGCCAAGCTGGCCGAGCGGATGCCGCCGCCCGGCATCACGGCCGCCCAGCTCCGCGCCCGGGACTGGTGGGACGGTCCCGAGCTGTACGTGGTGGTGGACGACTACGACCTGGTCGCGGTCGGCCACCAGTCCCCGCTGGCCAGGCTCGCCGACTACGTCACCCAGGCCCGTGAGATCGGCCTGCACGTGGTGCTGGCCCGCCGGGTGGCCGGGGTCGGACGCCCGCTGATGTCCGACCCGCTGCTCTCCCGGCTCAAGGACCTCGGCACCGGCGGCCTGATCCTCTCCGGCGACCCGCGCGAGGGCGTCCTGCTGGGCGACCAGCGCGCGGCCCAGCGCCCCCCGGGCCGCGGCGTCCTCGTCCGGCGCTCCGGACCGGCCAGGCTGCTCCAGGTCGCGCTCCGCGAGGAGGAGCCGGCCTGACCAGCCGGGCTCCTCCCGCCGGGCCGGGGGCTCTCGCAGCCCCCGGCCCGTTCGTACCTTCCCGCCCGCGCTCTCCGCGGCAGTTGCTTCGAGGTGGATCCCCGATGGCCGACAACGGCTTCAGCATCAGCGACATCTACGCCCTGGGCAACCAGTGGATCGAGCTGGGCAACACGGTGTACGCGGCCCGGTACGGCACCAGCATGGCCATGGACAAGTTCCAGTGGACCGGTGACGGCATGGTGGCCGCGCACGACGCCTGGAACCTCGTCGGCAACAGCGTGCTCGACCCGGCGGTCACCACCTGCTGGAAGATCGGCGACGCCATCAACGACTACGGCCGGGCGCTGGAGAAGATCATGGCCGCCGAGCAGAAGGCCGCCAACGCGGCCGGGCTGGCCAGCATCATCGCCACCATCCTCGGGTTCGTCCTCCCCTTCGGCCTGGGCCTGCTGGCCAGGCTGATCGCGCCGCTCCTCGAAGGCCTCATCACCCTCATCACCAACATCCTGAGGACGATCGGTGAGAGCCTGCAGACCATCCTCAACATCGGCGCCTTCATCGGCGGCGCCGTGGCCGGCGGCCTGCTCCAGCTGGGCACCGACCTGCTGGCCCAGCTGATCGCCGACAAGATCTACGACGTCCCGTTCGAGATCGACTGGGCCGCCGAGGGCATGAGCATGGGCTTCGGGGCCGTCTTCGGCGGCCTCGGGGGCCTGGCCGGTCTGCGCGGCCCCAAGGAGGTCGGGATCGGCGGCGGCCCCAAGGGGGTCGGGGGCAAGGGCGTGACCCCGCCGAAGGTCGACCCGCCGGGTGTGAAGCCCCCGGTCACCGAGCACGTCCCGCTGCCGGGGCGCGGCTCCGTGCCGCTTCCGGAAGGGCCGGGGCACATCGGCGGAGTCACCCCGGGCGGCATCGGCAAGGTCCCGCCGCCGGAGCTGTTCCCGGGCGGCGGCAAGCCGCTGGGCGCCGAACCGGGCAGTGTGCCGCCGGGACGCTCGCCCGTCGCCCCCGGCGGGGTGGAGCCCCCCAAGACCGGGATCCCCCACGAGGCCCCCGGCAGCACCCCGCCCGGCCCGCCCAGGACCACGACGCCCGGCCGGGGCCCCGAGCCGGTGACCCGGGAGCCCGGCCAGCTCAACCCGTCGGGAACCCACCAGCCGACCCCCGGCGGTCAGGTGAAGCCCGGGACCGGAGTGCACGAGCCCGGGGCGGGCGGGATCGGCAACGTCGCCCCGCCGAAGAGCACCGGCGGCCAGATCGGCGGCCAGGAGACGCACGGGCCGCTGGGCGGCAAGGACGGCTCGCTGCCCGACGCCACCTCGCGCTCCGTCAACGAGACGGGCGGGAACGGCGGTTCGCGCGGCACCGTCAACGGCAACGGCACCGGCAACGTCACCCGGCCCGGCCCGAACGAGCAGACCCCCGGCCACTCGCAGTCCGAGACGCCCGTCGACAACCAGACCTACAAGGCCTCCTTCGACCGGCAGCCCGGCGGAACGCGGCCCGGCAGCGACGTCGGCGCCAACGGCCGGCCGTCCTCGGCCTCCGCCCGCGTCGAGGGCGACAACGCCGTTGTGGCCACGGACCGCAACTCGCTCTCCGCGAAGACCCCCGGAAACCACGACGGCCTCCCCGGCGGCAACAACAACCGGCCCGAGGGCGTGAAGCAGCCCCTCAAGGAGGGCGCGGAGGCGCCCACGAACAACCAGCGGACCGCCACCGGAGGCGGCACCACCCCCCGCGACACCCCGCTGGAGCCGATGCGGGACAACGGAAAGTCCGGCGGCTCCTCCGGTTCCGCGCCCAAGGGCAACGAGCGGACCAACCAGTCGACCGGGGGGCAGAAGCCCCTGACGAGGGAACTGGAGCCCCAGGCACCCGAGAACAGCAACCGGCAGTCGACCGCCTCCTCGGCGCGGGAGCACGAGGGCAGCACCAACGGGACGAAGCAGACCACCTCCGAGAGCACGGCCCCGGGCAAGGGGGACCGGCCGACCTCGGAGCAGACCCGGCAGAACGGCCAGCAGGAGGGGACGACCGGGAAGTCGGAGGGTGTGGCGTCGAAGAAGCCCTCGACGCGGCCGTTCGGTGCCAGGAAGGTGATGACCATCGCCGACCTCCCCCCGGAGGGGTCGGGGCCGAAGAGCGGCGCCCCGGAACCGGGGATGCGACCCGGCAGTTCCAACGTGAGGACCCTCAACGACCTCCCGAGCGAACACGGGGCGGGCGGCTCGGCGAAGGGCGGATCGTCGGGGGAGAAGCCGCTGGTCGACCGGGGCACCGGGTCCACGTTGGACGGGAAGCCCGGTGAGAAGTGGGTGTCCCGGGATTCGGCTGATCGCAGGTCGATGACCATGGACGACCTGCCGGCGGATGGTCCGGTGAAGGGCGGGTCGCCGAAGGAGAAGCCGCTGGTCGACCGGGGCACCGGGTCCACGTTGGACGGGAAGCCCGGTGAGAAGTGGGTGTCTCGGGATTCGGCTGATCGCAGGTCGATGACTATGGACGACCTGCCGGCGGATGGTCCGGTGAAGGGCGGGTCGCCGAAGGAGAAGCCGCTGGTCGACCGGGGCACCGGGTCCACGTTGGACGGGAAGCCCGGTGAGAAGTGGGTGTCCCGGGACTCGGGCGACCGCAGGTCGATGACCGTGAACGACCTGCCGGCGGATGGTCCGGTGAAGGGCGGGTCGCCGAAGGAGAAGCCGCTGGTCGACCGGGGCACCGGGTCCACGTTGGACGGCAAGCCCGGTGAGAAGTGGGTGTCCCGGGACTCGGGCGACCGCAGGTCGACGACCATGGACGACCTCAAGAAGTCGGGGGACGCGGACACCCCCTCGCCGAGGGAGCACGAGGGCGGCACCGACGGGTCGAAGCAGAAGCCCTCCGCGGGCGAGGCCCCGGGCAAGGGGGACCGGCCCACCCCGGACCAGACGCGGCAGAACGGCCGGCAGGAGGGGACGACGACGAAGTCCGAGGGCTCGGCGCCGAAGAAGCCCACCGTGCGGCCGTTCGGTCCCGAGAAGGTGAGGACCCTCGCCGATGGCCCCCAGGACGGGGCGGGGCCGAGGAGCAGCACCTCGGAGTCGGGGATGCGATCCGGCGGCTCCAATGTGAAGACCGTCACCGAGGCCAAGCCGACCGAATCGGGGGCGGGCGGCTCGACCAAGGTCGGATCGTCCACCGAGAAGCCCGTGAGCAAGACGGAGCCCTTCTCCGGCCGGGGCGATCGTCTCGGCGGGGGGGCGCGGGTCTCCGAGGACGCCGGAGCGTCGAACCGAACCGGCCCGCGGAGCGGATCCCAGCAGGAGTTCCCGAACGCGGAGACATCGACGAACAGCCGGGGTCCGCAGTCGGAGCTGGCGGCGAAGCAGGAGACCGCGGCGAACGCCCGGATCGCCAAGGCCAAGGCCGAGGCCGATGCGGCGGCAGCGGCGAAGGCGGGTGCGGGGGCCGAGGCCGGCAACGCGGGGGCGAAGGTGAAGTCCGGTGCGGGGGTTGAGGGTTCGGGTTCGTCGGAGCGGGTCAAGTCGCCGTCGGAGTTGACGGACAAGCGGGAGGCCGCGGCGAGGCGGGAGGCCGCGGGGAATGCCTGGGCGACGGAGCCCAAGGGTGAGGCGCCTGCTGGGGCGAAGGTGAAGTCCGGTGCGGGGGTGGAGGGTTCGGGTTCGTCGGAGCGGGTCAAGTCGTCGGCGGAGTTGACGGACAAGCGGGAGGCCGCGGCGAAGCGGGAGGCTGCGGGGAAGGCTTGGGTGACGCCCAAGGGTGAGGAGCCTGCTGGGGCGTCCGAGAAGTCCGGTGCGGCGGTGGGGGGTTCGGCTTCGTCGGAGCGGGTCAAGTCGCCGTCGGAGTCGGCGGCGTCTTCGGAGATGCGGGAGGCCGCGGCGAAGCGGGAGGCTGCGGGGAAGGATTGGGTGACGCCCAAGGGTGAGGAGCCTGCTGGGGCGTCCGAGAAGTCCGGTGCGGCGGTGGGGGGTTCGGGTTCGTCGGAGCGGGTCAAGTCGCCGTCGGAGTTGACGGACAAGCGGGAGGCCGCGGCGAAGCGGGAGGCCGCGGGGAAGGCTTGGGTGACGCCCAAGGCCGAGGCCGATGCGGCGGCGGTGGAGAAGCCCGGCGCCGGATCGGCTGCCCGGTCCCGGGTGCCGGAGAAGCCTTCGCCGGGGGCGCGGGGCGAGGAGGCCCGGCTCGCGGCGCAGAAGCACGCGGAGGTCATGGACCGCTGGCTGGAGCACAAGCGGCAGGATCCGGAGACCCGGAAGCTGACGGAGCAGCGTGCCGAGGAGGCGCGCCAGGCGGCGGAGAAGCAGGCGGAGCGGCGGGCGGAGGTGGCCGCGGAGCGGCGGGAGCGGGCCGCTGCCGAGCGGGAGGCGTCCGAGCGGACGAAGGCGCAGGTCGCGGAGGCCGAGGCCCGGGCCGACCGCCGGCGAGCGGAGGCGGCGGCCGCCGAGGACGCCCGGTGGCGGGAGCTGTTGCAGGACCTGCGGGACAAGTCGGGTGGGAACTCCGGGACGATCGGGGAGATCTCCTTCGCCGAGGCCAGGGCCCGGATCACCCAGCGGGCCGATGCCGCGCTGCGCAAGCCCATGCGCGAGTACACGGGGCCGGCGGACTTCGAGGCGATGGACCGCTACCTGGCTCCCCACCAGGTGGCCGCCGAGGCCGAGGCCTGGCACGAGCTGGCGCGCGAACTCGGCATCAACGTGGGCTCGTTGGCTCGGCAGGGCCTCATGCCGACGTTCCCCCGGAACCTTCCGGAGCGGCCCGGCGGGAGGGTCGCCTTCGAGGCCGAGGCGTCCCCGGTCTCGAAGACCGGACCGGTCGGGGGCAAGGGCAAGGGCCTGGCCGTCGAGCCGGTTGAGACTGTCGAGGCCGTCAAGCCCGGCAAGCCCGTCGAGGCCGTCGAGACCGTCGTGAAGGAGCCCGAGGAGGAGATCACGGTTCTGCGGGCTCCGAACCCGGACGAGACCTGGGCGCAGATGGAGGCCCGGGAGGCCCGCGAGCTGGCGGCGGCGATCGAGCTGTCGACGCGGCTCCGGCAGCAGCCGAGCGGGGGCGGGGGTCCGATCACCTCGGCGTCGGCCGCGTCCGGGAGCCGGACCGGGTCGGCGCTGACGCCCGAGGCCAAGGCGAAGCTCCTCCAGGTCCCCACGCAGGCCCTCGACGAGGTCTCCCCGGCGGAGGGGTCGGCGTCGACTCAGCCGGAGGTGCCCGTCGTCGCGCAGCCGGAGGCGCCTTTCACGGCGCAGGAGTTGATCGACGAGCTGGTCGGCCTGATGCCCGGGGTTCCCCAGGCGCCGGCGGGTCTGCTGGGTCCGGACGTGTTCGGTGACCGGGTCGTTCCGCCCGCTCCGGAGTTCCTCCAGGGCTACGACTACCGGCAGTTGAAGTCGGAGTCCCGGGTGGCGTTCTTCCGGGCGCTGGACCTGGCGCGCGCGACCGCGCCGACGGCCGAGGGGCTCGCCCCGGAGACGCTGGGCCAGCACCCGGAGTCGGTCGTCGAGTCCAGTGGGATCCGGACGATGTCGCGGAGTACCGGTTCGGGGTTTCTGCGGAAGTGGGTGCGCATTCCGCGGCTGGTGCACTCGATCTGGCTGGGCGGCCCGCTGTCGGCGGACAACGAGCACACCGGCCCGTTCATGACCAATGTGCAGGACTCGGCGGACGGTCCGGGCCAGGAGTTCACCCATGTGATCTGGACGGATGTCACCCGCGCCCGGGTCGCCGAGGCCAGGGCGGCCGAGGGGACGGGCGACGACACGCCCGAACTCGCCACCGTACGGGCGATGGTGACGTGGGCGGGGACCCGGCCGCGCGGGAACGTGGTGCTGGTCAACGTCGACGAGGTCTTCTCGGCCGAGGCGCCGATGGGCCTCGAAGCGGCCTACAAGATGGAGACGGCGAAGCGCCTCGGGCAGGGGTACGCCTCGGCGAGCGACATCCTGCGACTGGAGGTCCTCGGCCGGTTCGGCGGGATCTACACCGACGGCGACAACCGCCTCCGGACCGACCCCACCCCGGCGGTCCGGCGGATCGTCGAATCCGACCAGGGCTTCGCCGTCGCCAAGGTCGGCAACTCCGGCATGGCGAACGCGGTGCTGATCGCCCCGGCCGGGCACCGCGCCGTGCGGCAGCACCTGGAGGTGCTGCGCCGCAACTACCTGCGCAGCTCGCACGAGAACACCGTCCGCGGAGGCTACTTCCAGTACCTGGACCGGATGTCCGTGTCCAAGACCGACTTCCGCGAGGCGGACAAGATGGCGGGGGAGGACCCCGTCTGGGTGCAGGGCCACACGGAGGAGCGGGACAAGAACGCGGTCCTCTACCTGAGCGGGACCGGCATCAACATCTGGGCGGACCTGGCGCACGGCCTGGGGCTCAAGGGCCCCGGCAGGCTCCCGGTGGTCGAGCCGGGTGTGTTCGAGATCGGGGTCGGGAACACCTGGGTGCCGCGCGAGCAGCCGGCCGCGGAGGCGGAGCCGGCGGAGGGCGACCAGCAGCCCGAGGCGCCCGACCGCGCGGCGACACTGCTGGCGGCCCGGAACATCATCAACACGCTGATCCGCGAACTCTCCTACCAGAACGGCAAGTTGGCTCTGAGCGAGGTGGCCGCGCGGGTCGCCCGGCACCCGCAGCCCGCGTTGCTGTGGGACACGGTGATCGGCTTCCTGGCCGGCCACCCCGAGCTGCGGACGCGGGTGCAGTGGCGCACCGTCCAGAAGTACGACGCGGGGACGAGGCCGATCGGCGCCCCGGTTCCGCTCCCGCCGTGGTCCGCCGGCCTCCTGGTGCCCGAGCCCGGGGAGGTCGAGGGGATCAAGACCGGGCGGGGTGTCGAGCGGGTGCGCATGCTGGCGCCCGAGGAGGTGCCGCCGCCCGCCGCGACGGGGGTGCTCCAGGTCCCCACCCAGGCCGTCGACGGCGTGGTCCCGGCGGTGACCGACCTGGACCGGGCCCGCGAACAGCTGGTCGCCGTGGGCGCGGGGGCGGAGGAGCAGGCCGCGATCGTCGCGCGCCTGGACGACCTGGTCGCGGCGCTGGATGAGATCGGTGCGGGTGCGGAGGCCCGGCAGGGTGTCGGCACGGCCTTGCAGATGGGTTCCTTCCAGCAGGCGTTCGCCGACCTGGGGCAGGCGCAGCGTCTGGAGGTGCTCCGGCTGCTGGCGCAGGCGCTGCGGGACGGGCTGGAGCCCGGCGCGCAGCCGATGCTGGCGCTGCTGGTGACGGTGCTCCTCGCGGCGCAGCAGATCCGGGACGAGGTGCCGGTGGCGGCCGCGGGGGAGTCCCCGTGCGACCTCGCCAGGCGGTTGACCACGTTCGCCGACGGGATCCTCGCGGGCGCGGTCGCCTGGGCCCGTGAGTCGATGAGGGGTGTTCCGACCGCGCCGTACGCGGTGGTGGCGGTGGCGGGCTACGGCCGCACCGACCTGACGCCGGCCGCCGACCTGGACTTCGGTCTGCTCGGCGCTCAGGCGGACGCGGCCTGGCTGCGGTCGCTGACCAACCTGGCGGCCGGCTGGCTGGACCTGGCCCGCCAGTTCCTGCCGGTGAACGGGTCGGCGGCGGCGCCGTTCCAGGCCGACATCATGTGGTTCAACCCCAATCTGGCGGTCTTCGACCCGGAGGCCGTGCTGGAGCACGCGCTCGCCGCTTCGGCGGACGAGCTGACGCCCAAGCACGGTGTCATGCACGACACCCGGCTGATCGAGCTGGCGCCGCTCACCGGCGCCCTCGCCGCCGTCACGTCGCACGAGGGCCAGCGGGAGCTCTTCCGGAGGTTCGCCCAGGAGCGGAGCGGGCGCGGCGACGCCGAGGTGGAGTGGGCCGCCCTGCGGGAGTCGCTCGCCGGCCTCCCGCGTCCGGAGACTCTGGCGCAGGTGAACAGCGTCAACGTCAAGACCGGCTTGATGCGCCAACTGACCGTCGCCACACGGCACCTGTATGCCGCGTACCGGGCCGTGGCGAAGCCGGACACACCGTGGCGGCTCAGCACCGGCGAGCGGCTGGAGGAGCTGATCGCGGGGAAGGTGCTGCCGGGGCCGCTCGGCCGACGGCTGGTGGACGCCTATGTGCTGGGCCTGAGCCTGCGGCAGCGGTTGCACCAGGCGTACGGGGGTGAGCGGGACGAGGTCGCGACGGCCCAGGTGGCCGAGCCGCCGAACGGGCTGGAGCGTCTGCTGCCGGAGGAGCAGGAGCAGTTGGCGGCCGCGATCGGGGTGCTGCACGAGGTGCAGGGGAGCCTCGGCGCCCTGTGGTCCAAGGTTCAGTCCTCGGCGCCGTCGCGCTGGAAGACCCTGTTCGGGCGCCGTCCGGTGGCGGACCAGTCCGTCGACCTGGTGCCGGACACGGTCGAGCCGGGTGAGTTGTGGGACGCGGATCTGGAGCTGCCGCTGGTCGGTGGCGGCAGTGTGCGGCTGGGTGATGTCCAGAGCCTGACCATCGTGGCGCCGGAGACGGGTCTTCCGCAGGGGCGGGCGTTCCACACGGAGGACGAACTCGCGCAGCGGCGTGAGGTGTTGAGGAACTTCGACCTGGGGCGGCGGTGGCTGCTGGAGGTCGACGGGCAGGGACGTGTGGTCACCGGGTACCGGAAGGTGCCGTGGGGGACGGGCGGTCGGCGTTACCTCGCGCTGCTGCACGGCAACCGGGACTTCGCGGTGCTGCCGCTGTCCGGCCCGGTCGGCACGGTGAAGGTGACCGCTACCGGGCTGGCCCGGACGCTGCGGCGCAGGCCGAGTGTCCAGCAGTTGGCGGCGGGTGACGAGATCGTGCTGGCCGCGTGTGACGCGGCGCTGCCCGCTTCGGATGGCGGGCCGTCGCTGGCCCAGGAGGTGGCGGACGCCACGGGCCGGGTGGTGTGGGCGCCGACGGGGAAGATCGCGGCGCTGTCGACCGACCTGGACGCTGATGCCGGGTTCCTGATGTACCCGGCGGCCGACGGCACGCCGGGTGTCTGGATCCGCTTCACCCCGAACGGCGTTGAGACCGTCCAGGTCTCGGACGAGTCGGTGGGCGCTTCCGAGGCGGGCCCGGTTTCGCGTGCCAGCGTTCCCCTGGCACCGTCGCAGAGTTCGACGGGCGTCGTGATGACGGGCGTCGAGGACACCGAGGAGGAACAGTCCGAGTCCGAGGAGGACGCGGACGACCTGGAGGAACTGGACGACCTGGAAGAGCTGGATCCGGCGGAGGGGTTCGCATGGTCGCAGCAGCCCCAGCACCCCGGGAACCAGGGCGAGGGGTCGGGGTCTGTCCAGGCCCAGGTGTCGACCGTCATGCAACCGGAGGCGCCCTTCACGGCACAGGAGTTGATCGACGAGCTGATCGACCTGATGCCCGGGGCTCCGCAGGCGTCGGTGGCGCCGGTGGGTCTGCTGGGTCCGGACGTGTTCGGCGACCGGATCGTCCCGGCCGCGCCGGAGTTCCTCCGGGGTTACGACTACCGGAAGTTGAAGTCGCGGTCCCGGGTGGGGTTCCTCCGGGCGCTGGACCTGGCGCGCGAGACCGCGCCGACCGCCCAGGAGCTCACCCCGGATACCCTGGGCCTGCACTCGGGGTCGGTCGTCGAGTCCGACCAGTCCCAGACGATGCCGCGCAGGTCGGGCCCGATTCACCTGCCGAAGCCGGTGCGCATTCCGCGGCTGGTGCACTCGATCTGGCTGGGCGGCCCGCTGTCGATGGACAACGAGCACACCGGTCCCTTCATGACCAATGTGCAGCACTCGGCGGACGGTCTCGGCGAGGGGTTCACCCATGTGATCTGGACGGACGTCACCCGTGCGCGGGTCGCCGAGGCCAAGGCCGCGGCGGCCGCGGGGACGGACGACGTCCCGGCTGAACTCGCCACCGTGTGGGCCATGGTGGAGTGGGCGAGGAGCCGGCCGAACCGGAACGTGGTGCTGGTCAACGTCGACGAGGTGTTCTCGGCCGAGGCTCCGATGGGCCTGGAGGCGGCCTACAAGATGGAGACCGCCAAGGGTCTCGGGCAGGGGTACGCCTCGGCGAGCGACATCCTGCGACTGGAGGTCCTGAACCGGTTCGGCGGGGTCTACACCGACGGCGACAACCGGCTGTTGAAGGACCTGGACCGGGAGGTCCGGCGGATCGTCGAGTCCGAGCAGGGCTTCGCCGTCGCCAGGGCCAGTGCCGCGACCACGGTGCCGAGCGCCACGACCAGCACGATCGGTACGACCACCGGGTTCACAAAGACCACCAGGACCTCCAAGGGCGGCCTGGCGAACGCGGTGCTGATCGCCCCGGCCGGACACCGGGCCGTGCGGCAGCACCTGGAGGTACTGCGCCGTAACTACCTGCGCCGCTCGAACGAGAACACCGTCCGCGGGGTGTACTTCCAGTCCCGGAAGCCGTCGCACATTTCCGGTGCCGACTTCCGGGAGGCGAAGACGTGGGTGAAGACGGACCCTGGCGAGCCGACGCGCCACACGGACGACGGGGAGAAGAACGCGGTCCTGTACCTGAGCGGGACCGGTGTCAACATCTGGGCGGACCTGGCGCACGGCCTGGGGCTCAAGGGCCCCGACGCACTCCCGCTGGTCACCTCGGAGATCTTCGAGATCGGCACCGGGAACACCTGGGTGCCGCGGGAGCAGCCGGCGGCGGCCGTCCAGCTGCCCGAGGTGCCCGACCGCGAGGCGACGCTGCTGGCGGCCCGTCGCATCATCAACACGCTGATCCGCGAACTCTCCTACCAGAGCGGTAAGTTGGCGCTGAGCGAGGTGGCCGCGCGGGTCGCCCGGCACCCGCGGCCCGATCTGCTCTGGGACACGGTGATCGGCTTCCTGGCGCACCACCCCGAGCTGCGGGAACGGGTGCAGTGGCGCACCGTCCAGAAGCTTGACGGGGCGACGAAGCCGACCGGCAGTCCGGTCGTCCTCCCGCCGTGGTCCGACAGCCTGCTGGTCAGGGTGGAGGAGGCCAAGCCCAGGGCGGGCGTCGAGCGGGTGCGCATGGTGGCGCCCGAGACTGTGGCGCCGCCCGCCTCGACGGTACCCGCGGCGGGGCTGCTCCAGGTTCCCACCCAGTCCGTCGACGGCGTCGCCACGGTGGTGGAGACCGCTGTTCAGGAGCAGTCCGAGCTGGACCGGGCCCGTGAACTGCTGGTCGCCGTGGGTGCGGATGCGGGGGAGCGGGCCGCGATCGGTGCGGGCCTGGACCGGCTGGTCGCGGCCTTGGACGGGAGCGGCGCGAGCGCGGAGGACCGGCAGGGCGTCGGCACGGCCTTGCAGATGGGGCCCTTCCAGCAGGCCTTCGCCGACCTGGGGCAGACGCAGCGTCTGGGCGTGCTCCAGCTGCTGGCCCAGGCCCTGCTGGACGGTCTGCGGCCCGGGGCGCAGCCGATGGTGGCGCTGCTGGTGACGGTGCTCCTCGCGGCTCAGCAGATCCGGGACGAGGTGCCGGTGGCGGCCGCGGGGGAGTCCCCGCGTGATCTCGCCAGGCGGTTGACCGGGTTCGCCGACGGCATCATGGCGGACGCGGTCGCCTGGGCCCGTGAGTCGATGCGGGGTGAGGCCACCGCGCCGTACGCGGTGGTGGCGGTGGCCGGTTACGGCCGTACCGACCTGACGCCGGCCGCCGACCTGGACTTCGGTCTGCTCGGTTCCCAGCAGGACGCGGTGTGGCTGGAGTCGCTGACCAAGCTGGCGGCGGGCTGGCTGGACCTGGCCCGCCAGTTCCTGCCGGTGAACGGGACGGTGTCGGCGCCGTTCCAGGCCGACATCCTGTGGTTCAACCCCAACCTGGTGGTCTTCGACCCGGAGGCCGTGCTGGAGTTCGCGCTCGCCGGTCCGGGAGGTGAGCCGGGGCCCACACACGGTGTCATGCACGACACGCGGCTGATCGAGCTGGCGCCGCTGCCCGGTGCCCTCGCCGCCGTCACGTCGCGGGAGGGCCAGCGAGAGCTCTTCCGGACGTTCACGGAGGAGCGGGGCCTGCGCCTCGACCCCGAGGTGGAGTGGATCGCCCTGCGGGAGGCGTTCGACCGTCTCCGGCGTCCGGAGACGCTGGCGCAGGCGAACACCGTCGACGTCAAGGCCGACTTCATGCGGCAGTTGACGGTCGCCACGCGGCACCTCTATGCCGCCTACCGGGCGGTGGCGAAGCCGGAGACGGAGTGGCGGCTCAGCACCGGCGAGCGGCTGGAGGAGCTGATCACGGCGCGGGTGCTGCCGGCGGCGCTCGGCCAGAGGCTGGTCGACGCCTACAGGTTGGCCCTGAGTCTGCGGCAGCGGCTGCACCGGGCGTACGGGGGTGAGCAGGACAAGGTCGCGACGGTGACGGCGGCCGGGCCGCTGAACGGGCTGGAGCGCCTGCTGCCGCAGGAGCAGGAGCAGTTGGCCGTCGCGCTCGGGGCCCTGCGTGAGCTGGAGGGGAGCCTCGACGCCCTGTGGGTCACGGTCAGGCCCCCGGTCCAGGCTCCGTCGCGCTGGAAGAACCTGTTCGGGCGCCGTCCGGTGGCGGACCAGTCCGTCGGCCTGGTGCCGGACACGGTCGAGCCGGCCGAGTTGTGGGACGCGGATCTGGAGCTGCCGCTGGTCGGTGGCGGCAGTGTGCGCCTCGGTGACGTCCAGAGCCTGACCATCGTGGCGCCGGGGACGGGCCTGCCGCAGGGGCGGGCGTTCCACACGGAGGACGAACTCACGCAGCGGCGTGAGGTGTTGCGGAGTTTCGACCTGGGGCGGCGGTGGCTGCTGGAGGTCGACGGGCAGGGCCAGGAGGTCACCGGGTACCGGAAGGTGCCATGGGGAACGGGTGGGCGGCGCTACCTCGCGTTGGTGCACGGGAACCGGGACTTCGCGGTGCTGCCGCTGTCCGGTCCGGTCGGCACGGTGAAGGTCACCGCGACGGGGCTGGCCCGGACGCTGCGGCGCCGGCCGAGTGTCCAGCAACTGGCGGCGGGTGACGAGATCGTGCTGGCCGCGTGTGACGCGGCGCTGCCGGCCTCGGACGGTGGGCCGTCGTTGGCGCAGGAGGTGGCGAACGCTACCGGCCGGGTGGTGTGGGCGCCGACGGGGAAGATCGCGGCGCTGTCGACCGACCTGGACGCGGACGCCGGGTTCCTGATGTACCCGGCGGCCGATGGCACGCCGGGTGTTTGGATCCGCTTCACCCCGAACGGCGTTGAGACCGCCCAGGTATCGGACGAGTCGGTGGGCGCTTCCGAGGCGGGCCCGGTGTCGCGTGGCACGGCTCCCCAGGTGCCGTCCCAGAGCTCGACGGGCGTCGCGACGACGGACGTCGTGGAGGAGCAGCCCCAGCTCCCCGAGAATCAGGGAGAAGGGTCGACCCAGGCGCAGGCGCAGGCACCGGAACCGCCCTTCACGGCCCATGAGTTGATCGACGAGCTGGTCAGCCTGATGCCCGGCGGCCCGCAGGCGCCGGCGGCGCCTGCGGATCCGCTGGAGGCCATGCTGGGGCCGGACCTGTTCGGCGACCGGGTGGTCCCGCCCGCCCCGGAGTTCCTCCAGGGTTACGGCTACGACCAGTTGAAGTCGGAGTCCCGGACGGCGTTCTTCCGGGCGCTGGACCTGGCGAGCGAGGCGGCGACGCCGACGGCCGAGGGGCTCGCCCCGAAGGCCCTGGGCCAGGACCCGGAGTCCGTCATCGAGTCCGGGGCGCTCCAGACGGTGCGGCGCAGGTCGGGGTCGATGCACCTGCCGAAGCGGGTGCGCATTCCGCAGCTGGTGCACTCGATCTGGCTGGGCGGCCCGTTGTCGGCGGACAACGCGCACACCGGCCCCTTCATGGCGAACGTGCAGGAATCGGCCGACGGTCTCGGCCGGGAGTTCACCCATGTGATCTGGACGGACGTCACCCGTGCGCGGGTCGCCGAGGCCGCGGCGGCCGCTGGGACGGGCGATGACACGCCCGAACTCGCCACCGTACGGGCGATGGTGGCGTGGGCGAGGAGCCGGACGCACCGGAACGTGGTGCTGGTCAACGTCGACGAGGTCTTCTCGGCCGAGGCGCCGATGAGCCTCGAAGCGGCCTACAAGATGGAGACCGCCAAGGGGTTGGGGCAGGGGTACGCCTCGGCGAGCGACATCCTGCGGCTGGAGGTCCTGGACCGGTTCGGCGGGGTCTACACCGACGGCGACAACCGGCTGTTGAAGAACCCCGTTCCCGAGGTCAGGAGGATCGCCGACTCCAAGCGGCACTTCGCCGTCGCCACGGCCAGCCTGGCGGATGCGCCGGGCGCCAGGGCCGGCACGACCGCCAGGGGCGGTCTGGCGAACGCGGTGCTGATCGCCCCGGCCGGGAACACGGCCGTGCAGGAGCACCTCAGGGTGCTGCGAAGCAACTACCAGCGCAGCTCGCACCAGAACACCTTCCGCGGGGAGTACTTCCGGCCCCGGGGGCAGGAGGACAACACCGAGGCCAACTTCCAGCAGGCGGACGTGGTGGCGGGGCCCCCGGTCTGGGTCCAGAACCACACGGAGGAGAACGAGAAGAACGCGGTCCTCCACCTGAGCGGGACCGGTGTCAACATCTGGGCGGACCTGGCGTACGGCCTGGGGCTCAGCGGCCCCGGTGCGCTTCCCGTGGTCGAGCGGGGCGTGTTCGAGATCGGGGTCGGGAACACCTGGGTGCCGCCGAGGCCGTCGGCGGTGCCGGGCGCCCAGCTGCCCGAGGTGCCCGACCGCGCGGCGACGCTGCTGGCGGCCCGTCGCATCATCAACACGCTGATCCGTGAACTGGTGTACCAGAACGGCAAGCTGGCGCTGAGCGAGGTGGCGGCGCGGGTCGCCCGGCACCCGCGACCCGAGCTGCTGTGGGACACGGTGATCGGGTTCCTGGCCCGGCACCCCGAGCTGCGGGACCTGGTGCGGTGGCGCACCGTCCGGAAGGTCGGCGCGGGAACCGGGCCGGCCGACCAGCCGGTGGCGCTCCCGCCGTGGTCCGCCGGTCTCCTGGTGCCCGCGTCCGAGCCGGTGGCGGGGTTCACCGCCGGGTCGGATGTCGAGCGGGTGCGCATGGTGGCGCCCGGGGAGGTGCCGCCGCCCGCCGCGACGGGGGCCGTGGCGGGGTTGCTCCAGGTACCGACTCAGTCCGTCGACGGCGTCGCCACGGCGGTGGAGACCGTTGTTCAGGAGCAGTCCGAGCTGGACCGGGCCCGCGAGCAGTTGGTCGCGGCGGGTGCGGATGAGGGGGAGCGGGCCGAGATCGGCGCGCGGCTGGACGAGCTGCTGGCGGCGTTGGACGAGAGCGGTGCGGACGCGGAGGACCGGCAGGGTGTCGGTGTGGCCCTGCAGATGGGGTCCTTCCGGCAGGCGTTCGCGGACCTTGGTCAGACGCAGCGCGTGCAGGTGCTCCGGCTGCTGGCGCAGGCGCTGCGGGATCGCCTGGGGCACGGGGCGCAGCCGATGGTGGCGCTGCTGGTGACGGTCCTGGCCGCGGCGCAGCAGATCCGGGACGAGGTGCCGGTGGCGGCCGCGGGGGAGTCCCCGCGTGACCTGGCCAGGCGGTTGACCGGGTTCGCCGACGGCATCATGGCGGACGCGGTCGGGTGGGCCCGTGAGTCGATGCGGGGGGCTCCGACCGCGCCGTACGCGGTGGTGGCGGTGGCGGGCTACGGTCGTACGGACCTGACGCCGGCCGCCGACCTGGACTTCGGCCTGCTCGGCTCCGACGAGGACGAGGTCTGGCTGCGGTCGCTGACCAACCTGACGGCTGGCTGGCTGGACCTGGCCCGCCAGTTCCTGCCGGTGAACGGGTCGGTGCCGGCGCCGTTCCAGGCCGACATCATGTGGTTCAACCCCAACCTCAGGGTCTTCGACCCCAGGGCGGTGCTGGCGGGCTCGCTCGCCGCTCCGGGGGAGGAGCCGGGCCTGAAGCACGGTGTCATGCACGACACCCGGTTGATCGAGCTGGCGCCGCTGTCCGGCGCCCTCGCGGCCGTCACGTCGTCGGAGGGCCAGCGGGGGCTGTTCCGGACGTTCACGGAGGAGCGGGGCCGGCGCATCGACCCCGAGGTGGAGTGGATCGCCCTGCGCGAGGCGTTCGACCGTCTCCCGCGTCCGGAGACGCTGGCGCAGGTCGACAGCGTCAACGTCAAGGCCGACTTCATGCGGCAGCTGACGGTTGCCACGCGGCACCTCTATGCCGCCTACCGGGCGGTGGCGAAGCCGGACACGCCGTGGCGGCTCAGCACCGGCGAGCGGCTGGAGGAGCTGACCGACGGGAAGGTGCTGCCGCCGGACCTCGGCCGGCGGCTGGTGGACGCCTACCTCCTGGCTCTCAGTCTGCGGCAGCGCTTGCACCGGGCGTACGGGGGTGAGCAGGACAAGGCCGCGACCGCGCAGGTGGCCGAGCCGCCGAACGGGCTGGAGCGCCTGCTACCGGAGGAGCAGGAGCAACTGGCCGCCGCGCTCGGGGCCCTGCACGAGGTGCAGGGGGGCCTGAATGACTTGTGGACCAAGGTCAAGGCTTCGGCCCCGTCACGCTGGAAGAACCTCTTCGGGCGTTCCCGTCCGGTGGACCAGTCCGTGGCGCCGGTGGTCCACAGTCCGGTGGTGCCGGGCACCGTGGAACCGGGTGAGTTGTGGGACGCGGATCTGGAGCTGCCGCTGGTCGGTGGCGGCAGTGTGCGGCTGGGCGATGTGCAGAGCCTGACCGTCGTGGCGCCGGGGACGGGTCTTCCGCAGGGTCGGGCCTTCCACACCGATGACGAACTCGCGCAGCGGCACGAGGTGTTGAGGAACTTCGACCTGGGCCGGCGGTGGCTGCTGGAGGTCGACGGGCAGGGGCAGGAGGTCATCGGGTACCGGAAGGTGCCGTGGGGCACCGGCGGACGGCGCTACCTCGCGCTGCTGCACGGGAACCGGGACTTCGCGGTGCTGCCGCTGTCCGGCCCGGTCGGCACGGTGAAGGTCACGGCGACGGGTCTGGCCCGGACGTTGCGGCGCAGGCCCAGCATTCAGCAGTTGGCGGCGGGCGACGAGATCGTGCTGGCCGCGTGCGACGCGGCGCTGCCCGCTTCGGACGGCGGGTTGTCGCTGGCGCAGGAGGTGGCGAACGCTACCGGTCGGGTGGTGTGGGCGCCGACGGGGAAGATCGCGGCGCTGTCGACCGACCTGGACGCTGATGCGGGCTTCCTGATGTACCCGGCGGCCGACGGTACGCCGGGTGCCTGGATCCGCTTCACCCCGAACGGCGTTGAGTCCGCCCAGGCCTCGGACGAGTCGATGGGCGCCTCTGAGGCGGGCCCGGCGCCGCGTGCCAGCGTTCCCCTGGTGCCGTCGCAGAGTTCGACGGACGTCGCGATGACGGGCGTCGAGGGCGAGGAGGAGGACGAGCTCCCGGCCGCGAACTCCCGTACGGACAAGGGCAAGGGCAGGGTCGACGAGGCCGCCGAGGAGGACCTGGACGACCTGGAACAGCTCGATCTGGAGGAGGCGATCGCGCGGTCGCGTCAGCCCCAGTACCCCGGGAACCAGGGAGAGGGATCGGGGTCTGCCCAGCCGGCGGTGCCGGTTCAGGTCGTCGTGCAGCCGGAACTCCGTTTCTCGGCCCAGGATTTGATCGACGAGCTGATCGGCCTGATGCCCGGGGTTCCGCAGGCGTCGGTGGCGCCGGTGGGTCTGCTGGGTCCGGACGTGTTCGGTGACCGGGTCGTCCCGGCCGCCCCGGAGTTCCTCCAGGGGTACGACTACCGGAAGTTGAAGTCCGAGTCCCGGGTGGCGTTCTTCCGGGCGCTGGACCTGGCGAGCGGAACGGCGCCGACGGCCGAGGGGCTCGCCCCGGAGGCCCTGGGCCTGGAGCAGGGTTCGGTCGTCGAGTCCGGACGGTTCCAGACGATGTCGCGGAGTACCGGTCCGGCGTTCGGGCGGAAGCGGGTGCGGATTCCCCGCCTGGTGCACTCGATCTGGCTGGGCGGCCCGTTGTCGATGGACAACGAGCACACCGGCCCGTTCATGACCAATGTGCAGGACTCGGCCGACGGTCTCGGCCAGGGATTCACCCATGTGATCTGGACGGACGTCACCCGTGCGCGGGTCGCCGAGGCCAGGGCGGCCGCGGGGACGGACCGGGACACGCCCGAACTCGCCACGGTACGTGCCATGGTGGCGTGGGCGGGGACCCGACCGCACGGGAATGTGGTGCTGGTCAACGTCGACGAGGTCTTCTCGGCCGAGGCGCCGATGAGCCTCGAAGCGGCCTACAAGATGGAGACCGCCAAGGGCCTGGGGCAGGGGTACGCCTCGGCCAGCGACATCCTGCGACTGGAGGTCCTCCGCCGGTTCGGCGGGGTCTACACCGACGGCGACAACCGGCTCCAGGCCGACCCCGCCCCGGTGGTCGAGCGGATCGTCAACGCCCGGCGGAGCTTCGCCGTCGCGAAGGTCGGCAACGCGGGCATGGCGAACGCGGTGCTGATCGCCCCGGCCAGGCACCCGGGTGTGGAGCAGCACCTGGAGGTGCTGCGCCGTAACTACCTGCGCAGCTCGCACGAGAACACCGTCCGCGGGATGTACTTCCAGTCCCGCGACCGGGCGCACATCACCGCCGAGGAGTTCGAGGAGGCGGAGGAGTGGGTGGGGAAGGTCCCCGCCGAGGCGCAGCGCCACACGGACGACGGGGAGAAGAACGCGGTCCTGTACCTGAGCGGGACCGGTGTCAACATCTGGGCGGACCTGGCGCACGGCCTGGGGCTCGATGGCCCTGAAGCGCTCCCGCTGGTCCCCTCGGAGATCTTCGAGATCGGCACCGGGAACACCTGGGTGCCGCGGGAGCGGCCGGCGGCGGCCGTCCAGTTGCCCGAGGTGCCCGACCGCGAGGCCACGCTGCTGGCGGCCCGTCGCATCATCAACACGCTGATCCGCGAACTCTCCTACCAGAGCGGGAAGCTGGCGCTGAGTGAGGTGGCCGCGCGGGTCGCCCGGCACCCGCGGCCCGACCTGCTCTGGGACACGGTGATCGGCTTCCTGGCCCGGCATCCCGAGCTGCGGGAGCGGGTGCAGTGGCGCACCGTCCAGAAGTACGACGGGGCGACGAAGCCGGTCGGCACTCCGGTCGTCCTCCCGCCGTGGTCCGACAGCCTGCTGGTCAGGGTGGAGGAGGCCAAGCCCAGGCCGGGCGTGGAACGGGTGCGCATGCTGCGGCCCGAGGACGTGCCGCCGCCCGCCGCGACGGTGCCCACCGCGGCACCGGCGGGGCAGCAGCAGGTGGCCGAAGAGGAGGAGGCGACCGGACAGGAGGAGACGGCCGACGGCCAGGCCGGTCAGGCACCCGGCCGGCAGTTCCACGCGCCGACCGGCGGCACCGACGGCACCGACGGCACGACGGCCGGCACCACCGCGCCGACCCGCGGCACGCCCCAGCAGCAGGCCGTGCCGCAGCCGCCCGCGGCGACGGACCCGGCGAACTTCCCCGGCTGGCAGCCGTTCACGACCGCCCAGGGGACGGCGGCCGAGCCGCTCCGCCCCGACCGTACGCCGCGCCCCGGCCCGGGCCCGCAGACCGACCCCAACGGGGTGGTGCGGGACCACGGCGGTTGGCAGCTGAAGCCGACAGCGGTCCCGGGGGCGCCGATCACGCGGTTCCCGGGTGCCTGGCAGCGGCCGGTGGCGGCGCCGGAGTGGACGTACTACCCGGAGGACTGGAGCGCCGACACGGTCCTGCGGCACGTCCAGGCGGCGATGCGGAACAATCCGAGCGTCGCGCCGGGGCCGGACGGCCTGGACCGGGCGGTCGGCTGGTCCGGGAGCCTGTGGGTCGAGGCGGTCCTGGACCAGCAGGGATACATCCTGTACCACCACCCGCTCCCCAACTCCCCCGCGCCGTACGCGGCGTGGCAGGAGGAGGCGGTGGTCGGCCGGGGCGACCGGGTCGACCTGTTCGGGTACCCGGGCGTGCTGCTCCAGCGGGTGCGGTTCGACAGCGGGCAGGACGGCTTCGAGTTCACCGTCCGGCTGCACCTGGAGCCGTCCGCGGGCATGACGCCCGCCGAGCTGGACGCGGTGCGGCAGCAGGTGCGGACGCTCATGGCCGACTTCACGGCCGGGCAGCAGGTCGGGGCCTTCGACCGGCTGCTGAACGTGGGCGTGGAGTTCACCGAGGAGGCGGGCGACGGCGTCACCACGCTCCCGGTCGCGCCGGGCGCGGTGCCGAGCCTGGCGCAGGTGCTGCCGCGGCAGTTCAGGGAGGCGGCCGGAACGGTCGACCTGGAGTTCGTGACGGGGACGCAGCTGCGCAAGTCCCCGCCGGTGCGGGAGGTCCACGTCGGCGGGGACTGGACGGCCGGGCTGCGCCCGTCGTTCACGGCTCCGGCCTGGGACCGCCCCGGCCGGGGGCTGCCCCCGGAGTGGGGCACCGCCGAGGCCCGGTACGCCGCCCACCACGTGCTGCGGACGGGGACGGCCGAGGTCGTCGGCGAGGCGGCCGCGGGCCGCCCGGCCCCCGAGGTCCGCCGCGGCCGGTTCGCCGGGGTGCGGCTGAACGTCCGGGTCGAGGACGGCGTCATCACCGACGTCTGGGGCGAGCCGCACCAGAAGCTGCGGCCGCAGCTGACCGCCCCGGTGGCCGGCACCGAGGCGGTGCTGGTCCCCGCGCAGGAGGTCAGGCCGCCCCAGGACGCCTTCATCCGGGCCATCACCGCCCGGGAGCTGGAGTCCTTCGACGCCCGCCGGGTCCGGCTGCCGGACGGGGACACCGAGACGGTGCTGACCGTCCGGCTGTACCTGGACCTCGAAGCGAGGCTGGACCTCGCGGACGGGCCGACGGCCGCGGCCGTGGAGGCCCTCCGGGAGGCGGGCCGGGAGGGGGTCGAGAAGGTCTACAACACCGGGCAGCGGCTGCCCAGCGGCGATCTGCTGCGGGTCGAGGTCGAGTTCGTCCCCGACCGGTCCACGGCGCACCACACGGTCGCCGTCCGGGAGCGCCAGGACCGGGCCAACCACCGGACCTGGGGCCTGAACACCGGGGCGCGGACGATCGCCCACGAGATCGGCCACCTGCTCGGCCTGGACGACGAGTACCGGGAGGCGGGTTCCACGCCCCGGCCGATCCATCCGGACGACAGCGGGATCATGGGCGGCCGGCAGACCGACCGGTTCGGCCGCCCCTGGCTGGACATGAACCACCTCCACGAGGGCCCGCTGGAGATCCTCGCCCCCTTCGCGCCGCCGGCCGCCCGCAACCTGCGGCAGCTCGGCGGGGTGGTGGACGAGGCCTTCGGCGAGGACCGCGGCCCGACGCCGGTCGGCGACGCGCCGACCCGGGCCCGGTTCCGCGAGGAGGTGCTGCGGCGCGCCCTGTACGGCGGTCCGGGCGGGCGGGACGGCCACCTGGTGCCGCCGCGGGGGTCGACGCGCCCCCGCCCGGAGCGGGTGCCGGGGTCGCAGGAGCGCAACGGGACGTTCAAGGTGGTCGGCGGGCCCGCCGACGCGGCGGCCACGCAGGTCGGCGCCCTGGCCGGCGACCTGCCCGGCCCGCGCCGGAACCGGACGGTGTTCCCCGAGCACTGGACGGCGGACGACGCGGTGTACGCCGCCGAGCAGGCGTACCAGCACGCCCTGCGCACCGGCCGGGTCACCGCGACCGGCCTGCACTCCCACCACTGGGTCGGCGAGTACGGCGGGGTGCGGATCGAGGGCCGGATCCGGGCGGGGGAGTTCGTCTCCTTCCGTCCCTCCGACGACCAGAGCGGGCTGGACACCCCGGCGTACATGCCGTGGCGCCCGACCGGTGGGGCCTTCGGCACCCGGGTCGAGGACCTCGTCCGGTACGGCGACCGGCAGACCCTCACCGGCGTCCACGCCGAGCCGGAGAGGGCGGCCGCCACGGCGCACGGCGTCAAGGTGGGCTCGGTGCTCGCGGAGAACGACAACGGCACCTACCGGGCCGACGTCTGGTTCCTCGACGCGGCCGTGACCCCCGGCGCCCCGATGGCGAAGTTCCCGTCGCGGTGGCACCAGCACGCGGACGGGGAGACCCACACCCTCTACCCGAAGGCGTGGACGCCGTCGCGCATCCTGTCCGCGGTGGAGCGGGCGTACGCGGCCCGGCACGCCTCCGAGCCGCTGGACTCCGGCGCCGTGCGCTGGGTGGGCGAGGCCGACGGCGTGCGGATCGAGGGGATCACCCGGGACGGCCGGCACCTGACGCACCGTCCGACCGCCCGGCAGCCGCTCACCGACTGGTACGCGCCCCCGGCGGCGGACGGGTCCACCGGGCCCGGCCTGCGCGGCCGCCGCGTCCGGACGGTGGACGGACAGCTGGGCATCGAGGTCGCGGCACCGGTGCACCTGAGGGTCGCGGCGGGCACCACGCCCGCGGCGGTCGCGGACGCCCGCAAGCGGCTCCAGCGGGCCGCCGACGACTTCGTCCGGCAGCCTCGCGCCGCCGGCGACCCGCCGGTCCTGCTGACCCTCGACTTCGTCGACACGGAGGCGGACGCCCTTCCGGGCGCGGTGGCCGGGGCGGACTCCCTCCCCGACGGCGCCGGGCTGGACGTGCTCCTGCCCGGTGTGGCCGGGGCGTTGACGCCCGGGTTCTCCGCGACGGTCGCGGGCAGCGCGGGCCCGGCCACGGCCACCGCCAGGGCGCAGGCCGGGTACGGACAGCGGGTGCTCGTCGAACCGGAGCTGACCGAGCCCGCGGGGCCCGGAACGGGCACCCGCCCGGTCACCGTCACCGAGATGGCGGGGCAGCAGTGGATGATCGACGGGGCCTTCGCCCCGACGCTCGCGGGGAACGCCGGGCGGGGACTGCCGTCCGGCTGGACGCCGGGCGAGGGCAGGTACGCGGCGCTCCAGGTGCTCGCCGGCTGGCGCGGCCGGCGGCGCGAGCTCGTGAAGGGCCGCTTCAACGGCGTCCCGATCGAGGTCCGGACCGAGAACGGGCGGATCGTGGACTTCCGCGGCCTGCCGGACCGGAGTGTCCCGGCCCAGTTCACCAAGGCCGTCCCCGAGCCGTCCGGCCAGGGCCTGGTCTTCCCGACCGGCCCGCGCCACGCCCCCGAGTCCTCCTCCTCGTCGTCCTCGTCCTCCGCGCCCGCCGGCGCGATCCCGCAGCCGGCGCAGGACCCGGCGACGGCGCTGCTGCCGGGCCACGCCTCGGCCGAGGCCGTACCGGACGACCCGGCGGCGCAGCCGTTCGAGCTCCGGCGCGGCCCGCTCGTACCGGGCGGCGAGGACGTCACCGTCCTCGTCCTGCGCGTCCACCTGGACGGCTCCGGCCTGACCGGGGAGGACGCCCGGGCCAGGGTCGCCGCGCTGGGCGCGCGGATCCGGGACGCCGCCGCGCGGTTCGACAACCGCACCAGGCTCCCGGACGGCACCCCGCTGCTGGTGCGGGTGGAGTTCGTGGACGCCACCGGCGATCCGCACCGGACGGTGCTCCTGCACGAGCGGAGCGTCGCCCAGGACGCCGGGAACTGGCACCTGGAGATCTCCCGGGACGCGCTGGTCCACCAGCTGGGCCGGGCCTTCGGCATCTCCGTCACGGAGTACGCGGGCGGCGGCACGACCCACGTCGTCCCGGCGCCGTCGGTGCGCGTCCTGCGCGAACTCGGCGAGCTCGCGGACGACCGGCTGGGCCGCCTCGGGCACGACACCGAGGACGGCGAGTCGCCCCGGACGGAGTTCGCCGACGGCGTCCTGGAGGCCGAACTCGGCCCGGCCGTCGGGACGCGGGGCGGCCACCTGCCGTCGGCCATCGGCGAGGAGGGGGCCGAACAGCTGGAGCTGGTGCGCCGTCACGCCAACGGCACCCTGCTGGTGGAGACCGGCGCGGGCCGGCGCACCCTGTTCCCCGAGCACTGGACCGCCGCCGAGGCCCGGTACGCCGTCGAGCAGGCGGCCGTCGACGCGGTCCGCAACGAGACCTTCCAGGTGACCGAGAACGGGATCTTCTGGCAGGGCGTGTACGAGGGCGTCCGGATCGAGGGCAGGTCGGACGAGGACGGGACGGTCACCGCCTTCCGCCCGGCCGCCGACCAGCGCGGCCTGGTGGCGCCCGCCCACGCGCCGGGCGCCGGCGCGGTCGACGTCCCGTCGCTCGACGGGGCCCCGGTGCTCACCCCGGACCAGCTGCGCGTGTTCGGCGAGCAGGCCAGGCGGGAGGGCGGCACCGGGCTGCCCCCGGAATGGACCCGGGAGCAGACCCGCCACGCGGCCCTGTGGGTGTACGAGCAGCAGAACGGCGAGGCGAGGGGACGCAACGGGGACGAGATCGTCACCGGCGCGTACGGTGACGTCCGGATCAGGCTGCTGGTCCGCAACCGGCAGATCATCGACTACTGGGCCGAGCCGGGGCAGCGCTTCGACGCGACCGAACCGGCCGAGCCGGTACGGGTGCTGGCCACGGCGGAGGTGCGTCCGCCGGTCCGCCGGTTCCTGCGCTCGCTGCAGGCCCAGTTCATCCAGTCGTACGAAGTCCGGCGGGTGGTGGACTCCGACGGGGACACCAGGACCGTCCTGACGGTGCGGGTCCACCTGGAGGACGACGGCCTGGTGGGCAGCCGCGCCGAGACCGAGCGGGGCCTCGACCGGGTGCGGCTCAACGCCGAGGCGGGCGTCCGGGACGTCTTCGGCCAGGGGCTGCGGCTGCCCGACGGCAGCCTGCTGGAGGTCGCGATCCGGTTCGTCGACCGGGACAGCGCCCACCACGTCGTCGAGGTGCGCTCCTACACCTCCCAGGAGCACGCCCAGCACTGGGGCGTGGACTCCCCGCCGAGGGTGATCGGCCACGAGGTCGGCCACCTGCTCGGCCTGGCCGACGAGTACCGGCGCCGGGGCGCCGGCCCGCGACCCGTCCACCCGGAGTTCGGTCTGATGACCGCGCCCGGGAGCGACACCTACGGCCGGGTCTGGTACGACGCCGGGCACCCGGTGGAGCTGGGCGTCACGAACCCGGCGGTCTCGCTCCGGCCGCACAACCTGAACGAGCTGGGCGCGGTCCTCGACCGGGTCTTCCGGACGGACCTCCGGCCGGTGCCGGCCGGGGAGTTCCCGGTGCGGGCCGCCTTCGGCGAGGACGCGCTGCGGACCGCGCTCTTCGACGGGCCGGACCGGACGGGCGGGTACCTGACCCCGCCGGCGGAGTCGGGGCGGCGCAGGCTGCCCCGGGTCGGCGCGGAGAACCCCAACGGCACGTACCGCGCCGACGCGGGCGAAGCGGCGCTGGACCGGTACCGGACGATGTTCCCCGCGCACTGGACGGCCGAGGACGCGGTGTACGCGGCGCGGCAGGCCTACCTGCACGCCCGCCGCACCGGCGGGATCAGCGGGCACGGAGACCTCGCGCAGCGCTGGGTCGGCGAGTACGACGGCGTGCGCATCGAAGGCCGGATCCGGTCGGGGGAGTTCATCTCCTTCCGCCCCGCCGAGGACCAGTCCGGGCTCACCGCGACGGCCCCCGCGCCCGAGCCCGCCACGCTGCCCTTCGGCCACCGGGTCGAGGACCTCAACCGCTACGGGGACCGGCACACCCTCACCGGCTTCCACCACCGCGCCCGGCTCCGCGGGGCCCTCGCGGTGGACCCGGCGGACCACGGCCTGCACCTCGGGCCGGTCCGGCCGCCGCGGGCCAACGGCACCTACCGGGCGCCGGTGTACTTCCTGGACCCGGGGATCGCGCCGGGCGCGCCGCTGAGCGAGTTCCCGTCCCGGTGGCGCCGCCCCGAGAACCAGGAGGCCCGGACCTTCTACCCCGAGTCCTGGGTGTCCGAGGACGTCCTGGAGCGGGTCGACCGGGCCTACCAGGAAAGGCTGTTCGAGGAGGTGCTGCCGGACGGCGCCGTGCGCTGGGTCGGGGTGGCCCACGACGTGTGGATCGAGGGCGTCACCCGGGACGGGCGGCACCTCGTCCACCGGCCCACCGACTGGCAGCGGTCCCGTCGGGAGACCGGGGCCGGGGCGGTCCCGGTCTGGGAGCGTCCCCTGGTGCGGGACGACGTCGACTACTCCATCGGCTACCGCCGCGTACGGCCGGGCGGGGCCGGCCTGCCGGACACCGAACTGGTCGTCCAGGTGCGGGACCACGGCGACCTGACCGCCGAGGAGCGGGCCGGGCTCCAGCGGCTCGCCGACGAGCAGGCCGCGGAGCTGTTCCCGGCCACGGCTCAGCCCGGCGGCCGGCCGGTCCGCATCCGGCTCCGGTTCGTCCCCGAGGCGGACGGCCCGGAGGCGATGCCGCCGGTCTCGTCCTTCCCGAGCGCCTTCGTGCGGCAGCTGCGGTCGCGGCTGGAGGAGGCCGAGGAGCTGGTCGCCGGACTGCACGGCGCACCCGCGCCGGAGCCGCCGCTGCTCACCCCGGTGACCCCGGGCACGGGCGAGCGCCCGGCTGCCCGTACCCGCCTCCAGGACCTGGAGGCGGCGGGCATCGACGCGCCGGCCCTCGACCCGGCCCTCGCTCGCGCGCTCGCCCTCGCGGACGAGCGGGCCGAGGGAGCTGAGAGGCCCGGGGGACTGCCCGCCGCGTGGACGGCCGCCGAGGGCGGGCACGCGGCGCGCATGGTCGCGCGGGAGCACCTGGCCGAGCTGGGGGACGGGCGGACGGGCACGGTCACCGGGCGGTTCGCGGGGGTGGAACTCCGGGTGACGCTGGAGGACGGCCGGATCGTCCGCTTCGAGGGCACGCCGGGCCAGACCTTCGAGAACCAGCGCCGACCGCGCCCCGCCGGGCAGCGGCCGCCGGCACTCATGGCGCTGCGCCCGGCCACCGGGCGGCAGCTCCAGGAAGCTGGGGACGACGGGCCGCACGAGGCCGTCGAGCAGGAGCAGCCGGCCGTCGTGGAGGCGGCCCCGGTTGCCCCGGTCACCCCGGCCGCCGTGCCGCCGGTGCGGCCGCCGGCGGCCTTCGGTGCGGCCCCGGCCGTCCTGGCCGCCCCGGCCAGCACCGGCTCCGCCCCGGTGTCCGCGACCCCGCCGCCGGTGGTCCCCGCCGGGCCGCCGCCGCTGCCCGCGCTGGGGGGCCTGCGGTTCGACGGGACCGGCCTCACCGGCCGCCCCCCGTACGCGAGTTCGGCCGTCCGGGCCGGTTCGCCGTCGGACCCGCGGGAGTCCCGGATCCCCTGGGACACCGTCCGCGCACTGCTCAACCGCGCCTACCGCCAGGAGCGCGGCCGGCTGCTGCCGATGCTGCGGGAGTGGCTCGCCCCCGAGCACGTGGCGGCGGACCTGCTGGCCGAGGCGGACGCGCTGGTGGCGGCCCTGCCGTCGGAGCTGTTCGCCGAACTCCCGCACGAGGAGGACGCCCGACTGCTGCTCCGGGCCGGGTACGTCCTCCACGGCTCCTCGGCGGACCCGGGGGAGGAGGCCGCCGCGGCGGAGCAGGCCCGGGCCGAGCTGGCCGCCGCCCTGCTGGACCTGCTGGAGCCGCTGCGCGACCCCGCACCGGACCCGGCCGCGGTCGAGCGGTCCCTGGACGGCCTGCGGGACGCCGTCTCCGCCCTGCCGGACCCGACCGGGGCCGCCGTGCGGGACGTCCTGGCCAGGATCGCGCGGACGCGGACGCGGATCACCGCGACCACCCCGCTGCACGAGGCCAACTCCCTGGTGAACGAGCTGGCCGACCGGCTGATCGGCCAGGACGTGCGCCGCCTGCTGGGCGTGCCGACGGGCGACGGGGACCTCGAGTTCCTCGCCGGCCGGATCTTCCACGAGGCCCACGTCGTCCGCGACGACTGCTTCGACGTGAGGACGGTGCGCCATGCCCTGCGCGGCCTGTAGCGGGGGCCGCGGGAACGGCGGGACGGCCCCGGCCGTCCCGCCCCCGGGGGCCGGCACCATCCGCCCGCCCGGCGGTGTGGTGGCCGTCGACATTGCCGGGCGGGCCGAAGTTCCGTACCTTGGTGCCGGCTTTGGCCCCCGAAGGGCTGTCCTTGACCTTGAGGTGTCGTCACCTGCCGTCGCACGAGCGGGTGGTGACCACCGCCGGCGGCGGATGTGGGGAGAAGTCCCTCATGGCCGTCGAATCCGCTCCGGCCCTGAATTCCCCCCCCGGTTCCCCGGCCTCCGCATGCCGGTACGGACCGGCGCTTCGGCGGCGAAGGGCGGGAGCACCGGTGGGGTGGGGCGCGGGTCCGGCCGTCGGGGTGCAGGGGCGGTAGGTGGTCGGCAGGGGTTGAGGCCCCGGCCGGCCGCGGCGAGGCTTGGAACCGGGCCGACCGGGCCGACCGGGCCGACCGGTGCACGGGGCGGCGCGCCGGGCGGGGTGCCGGCCGGCCGCGCGGGGGAGTCGGGAAGGAGCGTGCGGAGGAGGTCTCAGCCCGCCCGGTGGCGGTGGCAGGACTGGTCGTGCGGGGGCGCGATCAGGGAGGCGGCGATCGCCTTGTTCACGGCGTCGATCCGGGAGACCGCGCCCAGCTTGGCGAAGACGTTGCGCAGATGGCGTTTGACGGTGGCTTCGGTGATCGTCAGCCGGGTGGAGATCTGGCCGTTGCTCAGCGCCTGCGCGACCAGCTCCAGGATCTCCAGCTCCCGGGCGGACAGCACGTTCTCGGTGATGCCCTGCATCCGGGCCAGGCTGTCCCGGGAGACGGCCAGGACCATCCGGTCCGAGCCGCGGTGGACGCTGCGGACCGCCGCGAGCAGCTCGTCGCCGCACACGCTCTTCAGCAGGTAGCCCCGGATGCCGGCGTTGATGAGCCGTCGGAGCAACTGGGGGCCGTCGTACATGGACAGCATGATGATCTGCGAGGACGGCGAGAGCGCCCGCATCCTGGTGACGGTGTCGGTGGGCTCGCCGTCGGGGAGTTCGACGTCCAGCAGGACGACGTCCGGCCGGTGCCGGGCGACCTGGGCGATGGCGTCGCCGCTGTTGGCGGCCTCGCTCACCACCACCATGTCGTCCTGCGACTCCAGGATCTCGCGCACCCCCTCGCGGACCAGCGCGTGGTCGTCGACCAGGGCGACGCGGGTGGTGGCGGACGCGGGGTCAGCAGCTACGGCGTCGCGCGGGTTCATCGAGGAGCCGTCCTTTGAGAGGTACCGAGAGATCCACCCTGGTGCCGTTGTCCGGACGGCCGTTGACCAGCAGTCGGCCGCCGAGCAGTTCGGCCCGCTCGCGCATCGAGGACAGGCCGACGCCGGCGTCGGCCGGCCGCTCCTGCGGCAGCCCGCAGCCGTCGTCCTCGACGGTGGCGCGGAGTTCGTTGGGGGTGATCTCGACGTTCACCAGCAGCACCGTGGCCCGGGCGTGGCGCAGGGAGTTGCGGACGCCCTCGCGGAGGATCAGGAACACCTCGTCGAGCACCTCCGGCGGAGCCCAGGCCTCGTCCCCGTTCACCCGGAGCCGGGCGGCCACGCCGTCGGGGCCCAGCGACTCCAGGTCGTTGAGCAGGGCCTTCTCCAGGCTCTTCAACGGCTGGCGGGTGTGCAGGTCGGAGGTGACCGCGCGCAGGTGGTGCATCGACTCCTGGATGGCCTGCTGGGCGGTGGCCAGCTTGACACTCGCCCGGTCCGGCTGCTTGTCCAGGTAGAGGGTGTAGAGCTCCAGCTGGCGGTGGGTCACGCTCATGCCGTGCCCGATCCGGTCGTGGAGCTCGCGGGCGATCCGGCGCCGCTCGTCGAGCTGCGCCTCGTGGATCTTGTCGACGAGTAACCCGGTGTACGCGGCCACCGACTCGCGGATCCGCAGGGCGACACCGCGCTCCAGTGCGAGGGTGATCAGGGTGAGGGTGTCGACTTGTCTCGATCCGGGCGGAAGGTGGCTGAATATCGTCGACAGCGCCGCGTGGAAGAAGGCCGAGGAGGCCTGGACGGATTCCCGGGGGTGGACCCCGTCCGCCGCGCGTGTCGCGCCGACGTCCCAGGCCAGCAGCTTGCACGTCTGGTCGACCTCGACCTGCCCCACGCGCAGGCTGGTGACCACGTCGGCGACGATCTGGCGGGCGGTGGCCAGGGCCTGGTCCAGTGAGGCCGGGCTCTGCGCGATGGCGTTGCCGGCCGCCCGGAGCGAGGCCTCGTAGGCCTCGACTATCTCGGGCGTGCGTTGTTCGATCAGGTCCGCCACCTGTTGGCGAGTCGTCAAGGCTGCCTTCTCCAAACCGGTCACGTGCCGGCCCCCGTGTCGCCTTGGCCAAGCGGGGTCAAGATACCAGAACGCCGTGCGAATTCGAGGGCGTGAAGATGGCCTCCGGGAGCCCCCCTCGCCGGTCGAGCGTGTTCGAATCTTCAACTAGTTCAAAGGCGTGGCCGGAATGCCGGGACCGGTGACAAAGGGGGGGTCGGCCGCGCCGTGAAGAAGTGGACGGCGGAGGTGGCCGGAAGTCGTCCCGTCGTGCCGGCCGCCACCCGGCCGGGCGCGGGCGGAGGGACCGCCGGTGGTACCGGGGCCGGAGCGGAGTGGCCCGGGGGTGGAGTGTCCACTACTCCCTTCGATACCCCCCGCTCATCCCTCCGGCGCGGATGGGCCGACAGCGCCGGCGAGACCGTTGTCCGGGACTACGGCGGCTCTCTAGCGTGACGTTCACAGGACGTCCGCAATCGACCGGTACTTCCTGCATGTCCGCAACAAGAGCATCACTTCGTGCATGTCCGCAACAAGACCAGTACTTCCCGCATGTTCGCAACAAGAAACAGTTGTGAGGAACCAGACCGTGAAGGCTGACCGGCTGCCCCGGCGCTACCAGGCGTTCGTCCCGATGACCCTGCCCGACCGCACCTGGCCGGACCGGACCCCCACGGCGGCGCCGCGCTGGCTCTCCACGGACCTGCGGGACGGGAACCAGGCACTGGCCCGCCCGATGACGCCGGCCCGCAAGCTCGCCATGTTCGACCTCCTGGTGGCGATGGGCTACCGGGAGATCGAGGTCGGCTTCCCGGTCGCCAGCCAGGACGAGTACGACTTCGTCAGGATGCTGATCGAGCAGGACCGGATACCCGAGGACGTCCGCGTCTCGGTGCTGGTGCCGGCCCGCGACGAGCTGATCGAACGGACCGTGGAGAGCCTGCGCGGCGCCCGCGCCGCCACCGTCCACGTGTACAACGCGACCGCGCCGCTCTTCCGCGACCTCGTCCTCGGGATCGGCCGGCCGGAGTGCGTCGACCTCGCCCTGCGCGGCACCCGGTCGATGATGCGGCACACCGAGCGGCTGCTGGGCGACTGCGAGGTCGGCTACCAGTACTCCCCGGAGCTGTTCAACGAGACCGAGCCGGAGTTCGCCGTCGAGGTCTGCGAGGCGGTGATGGACCTCTGGGAGCCCGGCCCGGGCCGCGAGATCGTGCTGAACTTCCCGGCCACGGTCGAGCGTTCGATGCCGCACGTGTTCGCCGACCAGATCGAGTGGCTGGACCGCACCCTCTCCCGTCCCGAGCACCGCTGCCTGTCGATCCACCCGCACAACGACCGGGGCACCGGGGTGGCCGCCACCGAACTGGCCCTGCTGGCCGGGGCGAAGCGGGTCGAGGGCTGCCTGTTCGGCGGCGGGGAGCGGGCCGGCAACGTCTGCCTGGTCACCCTCGGCCTCAACCTGCTGACCCAGGGCGTCGACCCGGGCATCGACTTCTCCGACATCGACCGGGTGCGCCGCACCGTCGAGCACTGCTCCGGACTGCCGGTCTCCCCCCGCCACCCCTACGGCGGCGAACTGGTCCACACCGCCTTCTCCGGCACGCACCAGGACGCCATCAGGAAGGGCTTCGCCGCCCTGGAGGCCGAGGCCGCCGCAGCCGGCGAGAGCCCGCGCGACCGCGCCTGGCGGATGCCGTACCTGCCGATCGACCCGCAGGACCTCGGCCTCGGCTACGAGGCGGTGGTCCGGGTGAACAGCCAGTCCGGCAAGGGCGGCGTCGCCCACGTCATGAGCGCCCGGCACGGCCTGGACCTGCCGCGCGGGCTGCAGATCGAGTTCGCCCGCACCGTGCAGGCGGTCGCCGAGGCCACCGGCGCCGAGGTCGCGCCGGACCGGATCGGCCGGCTCTTCGAGCGGGAGTACCGGTCCACCGCGGACGAGACCAAGCCGCTGGCCGTACGCCACGCGCCGGTCCCCACCGAGCTGTTCGTCGACGGGGCCGGCCCCGCCAGCGCGGACGGCACGGTCCGCGCGGAGGAGGTGCGCAGCCTCGGCGCGACCCTGGCGCCCTGGGGCGTCGAGGTCCGGGACGTCCGGCACACCGGCCCCGAGGGCAAGTCCGCGGACCCGGGGCGGGAGGCCGCCGTCTACGCCCGCTGCGCCTTCCCCGACGGGCCGGCCTGGGGCTTCGGCCGGGGCCCCGGCCTGCACGCCGCCGCCTTCTCCGCGATCCGGGCCGCCGCCGCCCGGGCCGGCCAGGGCCCGGCCGAACCGGACCCGCCCGCACCGGAGTCGGCCCGGGCCCGGGGCGCCGCCCCGCTCCCCGCCGAGCACCGCTGAGCACCGCTGAGCCCGAACACCAGCTGGGCCCACCACAGACCCACCGACGGGGCACCACCGGGAGCCCCGGAGCAGCACCGAGCACCACCCAGCACCACCCGAGCACCGCTGAGTCCCACGCAGCCGGTTCCCCCACCCACACCCGCACGTACGCACGAGAGAAAGTCTGAGCAATGATGCTGGTCGAACGCGATGAGCACCTGGCCTTCCTGGCCGGTCTGCTGACCGAGGCGGTCGGGGGCAGGGGACGGATCGCCGTGGTGAGCGGCCCGGCGGCCACCGGAACGAGCGCCCTGCTGGACGAGTTCGTCGAGCAGGCGGCCGGGGCGGGCGTCCTGCCGCTGACGGCGGTGGGGTCGGCCGCCGAGACCGGCCTGCCGCTCGGCGTGCTGGGCCAGCTGCTGCGCGGCGCCCCGGTGCCGGCCGAGCAGCGGGCCGCCGTCCGCGAACTGCTCGCGGCCGGCCCGGACCGGCGGGAGTCGGCCGCCCGGGAACTGAGCGCCCTGCTGCTCGACCTGGCCGAACGGCAGCCGCTCGCCCTGGTGGTGGACGACGTCCAGCACGCCGACCCGGACTCGCTGGCCTGCCTCTCCCACCTGACCCGCCGGCTCGGCCGCTCCCGGATCATGGCGGTCCTCGGCCGGACCGGCCGGGCCGCCCACCGCACCGCCGAGTTCCACCAGGAGCTGCTGCGCCGCCCCGGCTGCCACAGCCTGGTCCTGCCCCTGCTCACCCCCGACGGTGTGGAGCGGCTGGTCGCCGAGCGCCTGGGCCGGGAGGCCGCCGACCGGCTCGCCGCCGACTGCCACCGGATCAGCGGCGGCAACCCGCTGCTGCTCACCGCCCTGCTCGACGGCCAGCTCGCGGCGGTGCGGGCCGGCACCGACGACGGCGGGCTGGCCGTCGCCGACGGCTACGGGCAGGCGGTGCGCGACCTGCTGCACCGGAGCGCCCCCGGGCTGCTCCCGCTCGTCCAGGCCCTCGCCGTGCTCGGCGCCCCGGACGGGGTCGGCCGGCTGCTCGGCGTGGACGGCGCGGAGGCGGCGCGCGGCCTGCGCGAGCTGGCGGACTGCGGCCTGCTGGCCCCCGACGGCTTCCGCCACCCGGCCGCCCGGGCCGCCGTGCTGCTCGACACCGGCTCCGAGCGCAGGGCCGAACTGCACGGCAGGGCCGCCGGACTGCTGCACGCGGGCGGGGGCGCCGCGGCCGCGACGGCCGAGCACCTGCTCGCCTCGGGGCGGGTCGAGGAGGCCTGGACCGTCCCCGTACTGGAGGAGGCCGCCACGCTGGCGCTGGCCGAGGGCCGGGTCGGCCAGGCCGTCGAGTACCTGCGGCTGGCCTGCCGGGTCTGCGCGGACGGGCCCCGGCTGGCCCGGATCAGGACGGCCCTGGTCCGCGCCGAGTGGCGGATCAACCCGGGCGCCCCGACCCCGCACCTCACCGAGCTCACCACCGCCCTGCACCGCGGCCACCTGCGCCCCAGCGACGGCCTGGTGCTCGCCAAGGCCCTGCTGTGGCACGGCCGTTTCGAGGAGGCCAGGGACGTGCTGTCCCGGCTCGGCCTGGAGAGCGGCCCGCACGACCCGGAGACCGCGGCCGAGCTGCGGACCACCCGGCCGTGGCTGCGCTGCTGGTACGCGCCGCTGCTGGCGCACGTGCCGTCCGCCGAGGAGGAGCCGGACCCGCGCCCGGCGCCGTCCACCGCGGTCAGCTGGCGGCTGGAGGCGGCCACCGCGCTGGACTCGGTGCTCAGCCGCGGCCCGTCCGAGCAGGCGGTCGCCGAGGCCGAGCGGATCCTGCGCACCTCCCGGCTGGACGAGACGGGCATGGACACCGTCGAGTCGGCGCTGCTCGCGCTGACCTACGGCGACCGGGCCGACCGGGCCGCGCCCTGGTGCGACGGCCTGATCGCGGAGGCGGCCGCCCGCCAGTCCCCGGGGCGCCAGGCCCGGCTGGCGACCATCCGGGCCGAGATCGCCGTACGGCAGGGCGACCTGCCCGGCGCCGAGCGGTACGCCCGGCAGGCGCTGGAGATCATCCCGGCCAGCAGCTGGGGGGTGGCGGTCGGCGGCGCGCTGGCCAGCCTGCTGACCGCGCTGACCGCGATGGGCCGCCACGACGAGGCCGCCGACCAGCTCAACCTGCCCGTCCCGGAGGCGATGCTGCAGAGCCGCTACGGCCTCCACTACCTCCAGGCCCGCGGCCGGTACCAGCTGGCCACCGGCCACCTGAACGCCGCGCTCGGCGACTTCCTCGCCTGCGGCGAGCTGATGCGCCAGTGGGGGCTGGACGTGCCCGGCCTGGTCGCCTGGCGCGGCGAGGCCGCCGAGGCGATGCTCCAGCTGGGCGACCGCGACGGGGCCCGGCGCCTGCTGGAGGAGCAGCTCGCGATGGTCGACCAGTGCGCGCCGCGGGCGCGGGGCGTGGCGATGCGCCAGCTCGCCGCCACCGGCGACCTGCGCCAGCGCCCGGCCCTGCTGCGCAAGGCCGCGGACGTGCTCCAGGAGGCCGGCGACCGGTACGAGCTGGCCCGGGCGCTCGCCGACCTGGCCAGGACCTACCACGACCTGGGCGAGCTGCGCCGGGCCAGGCTCACCGCCCGCCGCGCCTGGATGCTGGCCGAGGAGTGCCAGGCCCAGCCGCTCACCCGGCTGCTGGGCGTGGAGTTCGGCTGGAGCAGCGGCGGCGACCAGTCGGCCCGGGAGAGCGCCCCGGCGGTGTCCGACGCGGTGCTCAGCGACGCCGAGTGCCGGGTCGCCGAGCTGGCCGCGCACGGCTACACCAACCGGGAGATCGCCAAGCGGCTGTACGTGACGGTCAGCACCGTGGAGCAGCACCTGACCCGGGCCTACCGGAAGCTGCGGGTCAGCTCCCGGGTCGACCTGCCCACGGCGATGGGCGCGCTGACCCGGGCCGGCTGAGCCCCGGCCGAGCCCCGGCGGGGCCGGGCAGGGGGCCCCGCCGGGACAGGGGGCCCTAAGGGGCGGACCGGGGTGTTCGAGCGGGTCCGCCCCTGCTGGAATGCGTCTGTCAGTCGTCCATGGCCGGAATTTTCCAGAAAGGGGGGCGACATGGCGCTGACCTTGTCAGAGAAGGACGTGCCACCGCTCGCGGAACAGGACGGGGCATTGCCCCGGATCATCGGCATCGCCACCGCGAACCCGCCGGACTCCTATGCGCAGAGCGATATCCTCGACATATTCGGGATAACCGACCAGCGCATTCGGTCGCTTTTCATGAACAGCGCGATCGATCGCCGTTTCCTCATTCTCCCGCCGGAGGGGCCGGACGGCGGGCGCCGGATGGAGACCCAGGGCGAACTGCTCCGCAAGCACCGGGCGTCGGGCGTGGAGACGGGCGCGCGGGCGGTGCGCGAGTGCGTGGCCCGCACCGGCCTCGACCTCTCCGAGATCGGCTACATCTGCTGCGTCACCACCACCGGTCTGCTCACCCCCGGGCTCTCCGCCCACCTGATCAAGGAACTGGGCCTCGACGTCCGGACCAGCCGGCTCGACGTGGTCGGCATGGGCTGCAACGCCGGGCTCAACGGCCTGACCGCGGTGGCCGGTTGGGCCGCCGCCAACCCCGGGCGGCCAGCCCTGATGGTCTGCGTCGAGACCTGCTCGGCGGCCTACGTCTTCGACGGCACCATGCGCACCGCGGTGGTCAACAGCCTGTTCGGCGACGGCGCCGCGGCGGTGATCCTGATGGCCGACCCGGACGGCCTGCTGGACCGCCCGGAGAGCGGCGTGCGGGCCGAGGGCCCGACCGTCCTCAAGTTCTCCAGCCGCATCATCCCCGAGGCCGTCGACGCGATGCGCTACGACTGGGACGACGACCAGGGCAAGTTCAGCTTCTTCCTGGACCGCGACGTGCCGTACGTGGTCGGCGCGCACGCCGAACTCGTCGTCGACAGGCTGCTGGAGGACACCGGCCTGCGGCGCAGCGACATCGCCCACTGGATCGTCCACTCCGGCGGCAAGAAGGTCATCGACTCGGTCCAGATCAACCTCGGACTGACCCGGCACGACGTCCGGCACACCACCGGGGTGCTGCGGGACTACGGGAACCTCTCCAGCGGCTCGTTCCTGTTCTCCTACGAGCGGCTGATGGCCGAGGGGCAGGTCCGGCCCGGCGACCTCGGGGTCTTCATGACGATGGGCCCCGGATCGACCATCGAGACGGCCCTCGTCCGGTACTGACCGGAATGCACCAGACACAGCCCGCACCTTCCGAAAGAGGAATTCCCATGTCCGTCAGCGAACTGCTTCCCGAACGCACCGGGTCGGCCGGGCGCCACGTCCTGATCGACTGCTCCGCGCCGCTGACCGAGCAGCTGATCGGCCAGGTCGTCGAGGTCTGCGACGAACTGGAGGACGCCGACCGGGCGACCTTCGCCGTGCTGCACGTCGAGGGGACGGCCGGCGTCCGCGAGCAGGCCTGGCCCGGCGAGGTCGGCATCCACCTGGTCAACAAGTGGGAGCGCGCGCTGCGCCGCCTGGAGCGCGTCCCGGCCGGCGTCCTCGCCGTCGCGGCCGGCGAGTGCGCGGGCCCGGCGCTGGACCTGCTGCTGGCCGCCGACCACCGGATCGCCACGGCGGACACCCGGCTGAGCCCGGCGGTCACCGCCGGCCGGCTGTGGCCCGGCATGGCCGTCCACCGCCTGGTCCAGCAGCTGGGCGTCGCCCGCGCCCGCCGCCTGGTGCTGTTCGGCACCGAGGTCACCGCGGCGGAGGGCGCCGAGCTGGGCCTGTTCGACCGGGTCGTCGAGGACCGCGCGGGCGTCGCCGCCGCCGTCGAGAGCGCCGGCGCGCTGCTCGGCGGGCTGGTCGGCGGCGAACTGGCGATCCGCCGCCGGCTGCTGCTGGACGCCACCACCACCAGCTTCGAGGAGTCGCTCGGCGCCCACCTGGCGGCCTGCGACCGGACGCTCCGCAACCAGTCCGCCGACCGGGCCTGACCCGTCCGGCGCCCGACCGTCCCGCGCCCGGGCCGGCCGGCGCCCGACCCGACCCGTACCCGACCCACCGAGGGAAACAGCTGTCATGACCGTCCCAGTCTTCACCCTGGACACCGCGCGCAGCGTGGACACCGCCCCGGAGGCCAGGCTGTCCCGGCAGCGCTTCCTGCGGGAGCACGTCGCAGAGGTCTACGGTGCGCTCACCGAGGAGCGCACCGTCCACCTGCGACTGGACGAGCTGCTGCGCCGGGCCGGGGAGCGCTACCCCGGCCTGGTGCCCGGCGAGGCGCAGCTGGCCGCCGAGCACGGGCTGCGGCAGGCCGACAAGGAGGGCCTGGAGATCGACCAGGGCATCTTCCTCCAGGCCGTCCTCGCCCACCCCGAGTGCGGCCGGCACCTGATCGACGCGATGCTGCGCCCCACCGAGCGGGCGCTGGCCCTGCTCCCGGAGTTCAGCCGCACCGGCAGCGCCGACCTCGGGGTGGTCCGGATCGAGCGCCGCGACGGCACCGCCCACGTGACCGTCCACAACGACCACTGCCTGAACGCCGAGACCAACGCCCATGTCGAGGACATGGAGACCGCGGTGGACCTCGTCCTGCTCGACCCGGCCACCGAGGTCGGCGTCCTGCGCGGCGGCGAGATGACCCACCGGCGCTACCTCGGCCGCCGGGTGTTCAGCGCCGGGATCAACCTCACCGAGCTGCACGAGGGCACCATCTCGTACGCGGACTTCCTGATGCGCCGCGAGATCGGTTACATCAGCAAGATCTACCGCGGCCTGCTGGTCGACGACGACCGCGCCTGGCCGCAGCGCACGCTGGAGAAGCCCTGGGTGGCCGCCGTGGACACCTTCGCGATCGGCGGCGGGGCGCAGCTGCTGATGGTCTTCGACCACGTGATCGCCGCCGCCGACAGCTACTTCAGCCTGCCGGCCGCCCAGGAGGGCATCGTCCCCGGCCTCGGCAACCTGCGCCTCACCCGGCTCGCCGGCGGCCGGGTCTCCCGCCAGGTCATCCTCGGCGGGCGCAAGATCTGGGCCCGCGAGCCCGACGCCGCCGCGCTGTTCGACGAGGTGGTCGAGCCCAAGGCGATGGACGCGGCCGTGGAGGCCGCCGCCGCCCGGCTGGCCAGCCCCGCGGTGGTCGCCAACCGGCACATGCTCCACCACGCCGAGGAGCCCGTCGAGACCTTCCGCCACTACCTCGCCGAGTTCGCCCTCCAGCAGGCCCTACGGCTGTACGGGCTGGACGTGATCGCCAAGGTCGGCGCGTCCTGGACCCGCCGCCCCGCGAAGGACGCCTGATGCGCCCGGTCGAGGCGATGCTGGAGATCCTCCGGGCCGAGGGCGTCACCACCGTCTTCGGCAACCCCGGCACCAGCGAACTGCCCTTCACCGACGCGCTCAGCGCGGCCGGGGACATCGACTACGTGCTCGGCGCCCACGAGGGCTCGGTGGTCGCCATGGCGGACGGCTACGCCCGGGCCACCGGCCGCACCGCCTTCGTCAGCCTGCACATCGCGGCCGGCCTCGCCAACGGCCTGGTCGGGCTGCTCAACGCCAGCCGCTCGCGCACCCCGATGGTCGTCACCGCGGGTCAGCAGGACCGCCGCCACCTGGCCTTCGACCCGATGCTCTCGGGCGACCTGATCGGCCTGGCCTCCGCGGCGGTCAAGCAGACCTTCGACGTCCAGCACGCCCACGACCTGCCGCTGATGCTCACCCGGGCCTTCGCCGCCGCCCGGCGCGCCCCCGCCGGGCCGGTGTTCCTGTCCATCCCGATGGACCTGCTCACCGAGGACGTCGACGTCGAGATGCCCGGCCGCTCCACCCTCGCCCCGCAGGGCCCGGCCACCGAACTCGCCGCCGCCGCCGGGCTGCTGGCCGCCGCCGAGCGCCCCGCCCTGGTGGCCGGGGACGCCGTCGGCCGCGACGGCGCGGTGGCCGAACTCACCGCGCTCGCCGAGGCGCTCGGCGCGGTGACGTACCACCAGCCGATGAACGACAACCTGGACTTCCCCACCTCGCACCCGCTGTACGGCGGCATGCTGGGCGCCACCCACGCCGCGATCCGGGAGACCCTGGCGGCCCACGACACCGTCCTGATCGTCGGCACCCACGCCTTCATGGCCCACCACTACACCCCCGGCTCGCCGATCCCGGAGACCACCACCGTCCTCCAACTGGACGCCGACGCCGCCGAACTGGGCCGCAACTTCGGCGTCCGACTGGGCCTGCACGGCGCGCTGCGGCCCTCCCTGGCCACCCTCGCGGAGCAGCTCGCCGGACGCGTCCCGCGGGCCGCCGAGCGGACCGCCGCCGCCGGCCGGCGGGCGGCGGCCGGGTGGGCCGCCACCGACCGCGCCGCGCTCGCCGCGTACGGACCGGGCCCGCTCGACCCGCTGGCCGCCGCCCACGCCGTGGCCGCCGGACTGCCCGAGGACGCCGTCGTGGTCGAGGAGGCCATCACCACCGGCCTGCGGCTGCGCCAGGTGCTCCGCCAGGACCGCCCGGGCTCGTACCTGCACACCGTCGGCGGCGGCCTCGGCCACGGCATCGGCGCCGCCGTCGGCCGCCGGATGGGCGACGACAGCCGCCCGGTGGTCGCCGTGCTCGGCGACGGCTGCGCGATGTTCGGCCTCCAGGGCCTGTGGGCGGCCGGCCACTACCGCGTCCCGGTGACCTTCGTGGTGATGAACAACGGCGAGTACCGCACCCTCAAGGAGACCCTGGACACCTGGGACAGCCGCTCCACCCGGGGCGGGCGCTACCTCGGCCTGGACCTGGCCTTCGGCCCGGACAGCGGGCGCCACCGGCTGGACTTCCGGGCCGCCGCCGAGTTCTTCGGCATCGAGGCCGTCCGGGCCTCCCACCCCGCCGAACTCACCGAGATCGTCGCCAAGTCGGCGTCCGCGACCGCGCCGCTCCTGGTCGACGTGCCCATCACCGGGCACACCCCGCCTCGTTGAACCGGGGGCGTGCCCGACGGACACGCCCCGGTACGCCGTTCGTCGGGGCCGAACCACTGACAAGGGAGGTGGCCGCGATGAGCGGTCTCATTCAGCTGGACGCCGGGCTCGACCCGGCACTCTCCGGTGGCGAGCTCCAGGTACGGGAGCCCGCCACCGGGCGCCCGATCGCCGTGGTCTCGCTGGCCGCGGCCGCGGACGTGGACCCCGCCGTGGCCGCCGCCGCGCAGGCCCAGCCCGGCTGGGCGGCGACCCCGCCGACCGGGCGCGCCGCCGTCATGCGCCGCGCCGCCGCCGTGCTGGAGCGCCACCGCCAGGAGATCGTCGACCTGCTGGTCCGCGAGGGCGGATCGGTGCGCGGCAAGGCCGACTTCGAGGTCGGCGCCGTCCTGGACGAGCTGTGGTCCGCCGCCGCGCTGCCCACCCGCCCCAACGGCCACCTGCTGGCCTCCGAGCCGGGCCGGGAGAGCTTCGCCCGCCGGGTGCCGCTCGGGGTGGTCGGCGTGATCAGCCCCTGGAACGTGCCGCTGGTGCTGGCGATGCGCGCGGTCGCCCCCGCGCTGGCCCTCGGCAACGCCGTGGTGGTCAAGCCCGACGTGCACACCCCGGTCTCCGGCGGCCGGGTGATCACCCGGCTCTTCGAGGAGGCGGGCCTGCCCGCCGGGCTGCTCCAGGTCCTGCCCGGCGACGCCGAGGTCGGCGAGGCCCTGGTCCGCCACCCCGACGTGCCGATGATCGCCTTCACCGGCTCCAGCGAGGTCGGGGCCAGGATCGGCGCGGTCGCCGGCGGCATGCTCAAGCGCGTCTCGCTCGAACTCGGCGGCAACAACGCCCTGATCGTCCTCGACGACGCCGACCTCGACGCCGCGGCCTCGTCCGGGGCCTGGGGCTCCTTCTTCCACCAGGGCCAGATCTGCATGGCCGCCGGGCGCCACCTGGTGCACCGCGCCGTCGCCGACCGGTACCTGGAGCTGCTCGCCGACCGCGCCCGCAAGCTGCGCCTCGGCGACCCCTTCCGCGAGGAGGTCGACCTCGGCCCGGTCATCGGCGAGCGGCAGCTCGACCGGGTCGAGCGGATCGTCCGCGAGTCGGTGGCGGCCGGCGCCGTGGTGCTGGCCGGGGGCGCCCGGCGCGGCCCGTTCTTCGAGCCGACGGTGCTGGCCGGTGTCACCCCCGACATGCCCGCCTTCACCGAGGAGGTGTTCGGGCCGGTCGCCCCGGTCACCGTGGTCGCCGACGACGACGAGGCCGTCGAACTGGCCAACCGGACCGCGTACGGGCTCACCGCCGCCGTCCAGACCGGCTCGGTACGGCGCGGCCGGGCGATCGCCGACCGGCTGCGCACCGGCATGGTCCACGTCAACGACCAGACCATCAACGACGAGGCCCACGTGCCGCACGGCGGCCGCGGCGCCTCCGGCAACGGCACCCGGCACGGCTCCGAGCACAGCTGGGACGAGTACACCCAGTGGCAGTGGCTGACCGTCCGCGAGACCCCGGCGAGGTACCCGTTCTGATGGCCGAGCCGACACGGGTGCGGTACGAGAGGAAGGGCCGGGTCGGGTACGTCACCCTCGACCGGCCCGAGGTGCTGAACGCGATGGACCTGCGCATGCACGAGGAGCTGTGCGGGATCTGGGACGAGGTCGAGGCCGATCCCGAGGTCTGGGTGGTGGTGCTGGCCGGCGCCGGGGACCGGGCCTTCTCGGTCGGCCAGGACCTCAAGGAGCTGGCCGAACGGGTCAGGGCCGGCACCGCCACCTCCACCTTCGGCAGCCGGGGCAAGCCGGGCTACCCCCGGCTCACCGAGCGGTTCGCGCTCTCCAAGCCGGTCGTCGCCCGGGTCCAGGGCTTCGCCATGGGCGGCGGCTTCGAGCTGGCGCTGGCCTGTGACATCATCGTCGCCGCCGAGGACGCCGTCTTCGCGCTGCCCGAGGCGAAGCTCGGCCTGATCGCCGGCGCCGGCGGGGTGTTCCGGCTGGCCCAGCAGCTGCCCTACCGGGCCGCGCTGGGCCACCTGATGACGGGCCGCCGGCTGAGCGCCCGGCGCGCGCTGGAGTACGGGCTGGTCAACGACGTGGTGCCGGCCGGGGAGCTGGACGACTGCGTGGACGGCTGGGTGCGCGACATCCTGCGCTGCGCCCCGCTGTCCGTCCGCGCGGTCAAGGAGGCGGCGGCCAAGGCCCTCACCACGCCGCTGGAGCAGTCCTTCGCCACCCGCTACGTCTGGGAGGAGCGCCGGATGCACAGCCGGGACGCCGAGGAGGGCCCGCTGGCCTTCCTGGAGAAGCGCGAACCGGAGTGGACCGGCACCTGACGCGACAGTGACGGCAACGACGAGGCCGCCGCCGGGAATCCGGCGGCGGCCTCGGTCGTCGTGCGGTGACCGCGTCGACCGCGGCGACTACGGGACGATGACCAGGCGCTTGTGCCCGGTGTCCTCGGCCTGCCAGGCCTGCTCGATCTCCGCGAGCGGCACGGCCCGGGTGTCGATTCGGATCTCACCGGCGGCGGCGCCCGCCATCAGGCGGTTGAACATGTCCAGGAACGCCTGCGGCGGCGGGAAGCCGCCGCCCACGATGGTCAGGCCCGCGCTGCGGATCGTGCCGGCCGACAGCTCGATGGTGGCGCCCGCCGACTCGCCGATCTGCACCAGCCGGGGGCCGGAGCTCTTCAGGTGGAAGTCCTTGCGGGTCATCGCGGTCAGCAGCGCCTCGGTCGGCTTGCCCCACAGGTAGTCCAGGATCACGTCGTACCCGGTGTCGCCGGCCGCGGCGGCGAAGGCCTCGGCCATCTCCTCCTGGGTGCCGTTCAGCGGGACGGTGGCGTCCGCGCCGTACTCGCCCAGGGTGTCCAGGACCTCCTGGTTGCGGCCGGCGGCGACGACCCGTCCGGCGCCCAGGTGCTTGGCGATCTGGATGGCGAGCTTGCCGGCGGCGCCGGTGGCGCCCAGCACCAGGACGGTCTCGCCGGGCTGCAGCTTGGCGGCGTGCTCCAGCGGTATCCACGAGGAGAGCGCCGGGTTGGGCAGCGCAGCGGCGGTGAGGTTGTCCACGCCGTCCGGCACCGGCCAGGTGAACGGGGCGCGGGCGACGGTCAGTTGCGCCATCGAGCCGTACGGCTTGCGGGCCCCGCCGAAGAACACCCGGCTGCCGTCCTCCAGCCGGCCGACGCCGTCCAGGCCGACCACCGCGGGCAGGTTGTCGGAGCTGGCGAAGTGGCCGCCGCCGGCCACCGCCTTGGTGGAGGGGTTGAGCGCGGCCGCCAGGACCTGGACGAGCACCTCGCCCTCGCCCGCGGTCGGCTCGGGGAACCGCTCGAAGCGGGGCGGCTTGCCGAGCGTGTGGAGGACTGCGGCGTCCATGGTGCTACTCCATTCACAGGTGATCGGGCCGAACGTACGCCGGTCCCCGGCCGAGGGCGGCCGGGGACCGGGGAAAACATCAGTTGATCAGACCGGCTTCCTTGGCCGCCAGTTCGAGCTCGGCGGGGGAGCCGGTGAAGATGGTGCGGACGTGCTCGGTGACGGCCTCGACCGGCCAGTCCCACCAGGCGATCCGGGCGAGCCGGTCGATGTCCGCGTCCTCGAAACGCTTCTTGATCAGCTTGCCGGGGTTGCCGCCGACCACGCCGTAGGCCGGCACGTCGGAGGTGACCACGGCCCGGGTGCCGATGATCGCGCCGTCGCCGATCGTCACGCCCGGCATGATCACGGCCTCCCGGCCGATCCACACGTCGTTGCCGATGACGGTGTCGCCGCGGCTGGCGACAGTAGCCAGTGCGTCCACCGTCCGCGCGGTCCAGTCCCCGCCGAACATGAAGAACGGGTAGGTGGTGGAGCCGATCATCGGGTGGTTGGCGGCCGGCATGATGAACTGGGTGCCGGTGCCGATGGCGCAGTACTTGCCGATCACCAGCTTCTCGGGCCCGAAGTTGTAGAGCACGTTCCGGGTCTCGAACGCCGCCGGGTCGTCGATGTCGGCGTAGTAGGTGAATTCCCCCACCTCGATCAGCGGCGAGCTGATCAGGTTCTTCAGGAACACCACCTTGTTGTCCATTCCCGGAAGGTACGTCTGGGAAGGGTCGGGGCTGACGGGCATGGCCTCTCCTCGTGCGGGACTATGCCTTGACGGCGGTGACGAACAGGAAGTTTCCGGGGCCGGACAGGTCGCGCACGGTCATCCCGGCGTCGGCCAGCCAGCCGGTGAGCTGCTCCGGGTCGAAGGAGCCGCGGTGCGCCTGGCGCTCCAGCCGGCTCTGGAACTGTCGGTAGAGCGGGTCGGCGGCCTGACGGAAGGTCATGACCGTGAAGGTGCCGCCCGGGCGCAGGCAGCGGCCGACCTCGCGGATCGCCCGCTCCGGGTCGGGGATGGCCTGCAGCGCGTTCCAGCAGTTCACCCCGCCCAGCGAGGCGTCCTCGAACGGCAGCTCCAGGGCGCTGCCGCGGACGGTGAGGACCCGGTCCAGCTTGGCCCGCAGCTGGGCCAGCATCTCGGCGGAGAGGTCGAGCGCGATCACCCGCTCCTCGCCGAGCGAACGGGCCAGCACCCTGGTCCAGCGGCCGGCGCCGGCCGCCAGGTCGAGCACCGGGCCGTCGACCGGCCGGACGTGCTCGCTGAGGTAGGCGTCCTCGTCGTCGAGCGACACCCAGCCGCCCCAGTTGGCGCCCATGATCCGGACGAACCCGGCCCGCAGGCCGCGCTCGTACCGGCCGGCCAGCAGCGGGTCGCTCGGGCCGGACGGCTGGTCGTGGAAGTCCAACAGCCCGTCCACCGACGGGAATACGGCCTCGCAGCCGGTGCAGACGGCGGCCTCGGCGCCGCCGGCCAGCGGCTGCCGGCAGCGCGGGCAGCGGACGGCCCGGGCGTGGCCCCGCAGGACGTCCGCGGCCGGGGACGGCTCGGCGGTCCGCTCCTCCTCGGGGGCGGGCACCACGAACGGGGACACCGTGGCGCCGTGCTCGCAGGCCCAGACCGCCTTGGCACCGGAGTAGGCCAGCAGCGCCCGGGTCTCGGTCGCCCACAGCTCGGCGGTGCGCTCGGCGGGCAGGCCGAGCCACTGGTCGAGCGCGGGGGCGGTGGCCCGCTCCTGCTCGGTCAGGCCCCAGACGGCGGGGGAGGGGAAGACCCGGCCGAGGTTCCACCGGGTCGCGGCGTCCGCGGTCTCCCACGGCTGGAGGCAGCGGGCCAGCCGGGACAGGTCGTCCCGGTCCACCCCGGTGCCGGGGAGGGCGGCGAGGATCCGCTCGCCGTCCTCGGGGAAGTGGCCCAGCAGGAAGAACAGGGCGGCGCCGCGACCGGCGTCCGTCCCGCCGTCCGACAGCAGCCGGAGGTAGCGGTCCAGGCCGGCCCGGACGGCCTCGTGGGCGGGGAAGCCGCCGTCCGGGCCGGCGGCCTCGGCCAGCAGCCCGAGCAGCAGGGCGAGCCTGGCCTGGTGTGCGGGCGGGACGGTGTCCAGCGCGTCCAGCAGGGCCGGAATTCCGGCGAGCGCGTCCGGGCGGAGGGAACCGTCCGCCTGGAATTCCGCGGCGAGCCGGCGGAATACGCCGTCGATTTCGGCGGGGGTCGAGCCGGTGAATTCGTCGATCGTGGCGCGCGCGACCGAAATCGCACTCGTGTCACTCATGATGCGGAGCCTACCCGTCCCGGTCTGCGAGGCAGATCCGAATATGGTGCGAGAAGCGTGTTCTGAGGGGAATTCAGGGGGTGTAGGGGGGTGTTAGGGGATGAGCAGGACGCGGCCGCTGGTGCGGCGCTCCTCGACGGCGGCGTGCGCCTCGGCGGCCTGGCCGAGCGGGAAGCGGGAGTCGATCCGGACGGTCAGTTTCCCCTCGCGCATCCACTGGAAGCAGCGCTCCAGGAAGTTCAGCGGCGGCCAGGACTCGTCGAAGAAGTGCGGCAGGCAGAAGCGGGTGACGAACAGCGAGCCCTTGTCGTTCAGCGTCATCAGGTCCAGCGGCGGGACGAAGCCGCTCGCCTGGCCGAAGTTGATCAGGTAGCCGCGCGGGGCCAGGCTGTCGAGGTTCGCCTCGAAGGTGTCCTTGCCGACCGCGTCGTAGACCACCCGGACGCCCTCGCCGCCGGTGATCCGCTTGACCTCGGCGGCCACGTCCTCGGTGCCGCCGGAGACGATCACCGCCTCGGCGCCGGCCTCCTTGGCGACGACGGCCTTCTCCTCGGCGGAGACCACGCCGATGACCCGCGCGCCGCGCATCCGGGCGAACTGGGTGATCAGCGTGCCCACGCCGCCGGCCGCCGACTGCACCAGGGCCCAGTCGCCCTCGGCCAGCGGGTACGCCTCGTGGGTCAGCTTGTACGCGAGCAGGCCCTGCACCGGCAGGCCGGCCGCCTCGCCGAGGTCGATGTCCTCCGGCACCGGGATCAACTGCGCGGCGGGGGCGATGACATGGCTCGCGTACGAGCCGGCCGCCAGGGCCCAGGCGACCCGGTCGCCGACCCGCACGCCGGTCACGTCCGGGCCGAGCGCCTCGACGTAGCCGGAGCCCTGGTAGCCGGGCTCCAGCGGGAGCGCGGCGTCGGCCCGGTAGTAGTCGCGCTTGGCGAGGTCGCCGCGCCGGTTGAGGATGTCGAAGAAGGTGACGGCCGCGGCGTGGGTGCGCAGCAGCACCTGGCCCGGGCCGGGCTCGGGCAGTTCGAGGTCCTCCAGCTCCAGCACCTCGGGGCCGCCGTAGGCGTGCTGACGGATGATCTTCATGGCGGGTGTCACTCTCTCTGGGAACGGGTGGCGTGTGAACTGACGGACCGTCAGCGCGGCTTGGCGTTGAGGTAGTTGCTGAAGGCCTTGATCTGGAAGCGCTGGAACCCGGTGAAGGAGATGCCGTCCTTGGAGCGCTTGAAGAGGCCGGGCACCGACTGGCCCTGCTTCCCGGTCGCCGCGGCGTAGTGGTAGAGCATCTTGACCCGGCGGCGGCGGATCTTCTCGTAGCGGCGCAGCAGTTCGGCGGGGGAGCCCTGGCCGGAGAGCGCCCGCCCGATCACCCAGGCGTCCTCCAGCGCCTGGTTGGCGCCCATGCCGGTGCGCGGCGGGACGGCGTGCACCGAGTCGCCGAGCAGCGTCACCGGGCCGCGCCCCCACACCTTGGGGACCTGGTGCAGGATGTGCGGGAAGACCTGGACGTCCTCGTCGCTGATCGACTCCAGCAGCTCGGGCAGCGGGGAGGAGAAGCCGGCGAACCGGGCCCGCAGGTTGGCCACCGCGGACTGCGGCCGGCCGTCGGCGCCGAGCGGGCCGGTGCCGTCGGGGGAGCCGGGCGCGCCGGGCGGGACCGCGTCGCCGTCCGCCCACGGCGTCTCGAAGGCCCAGTAGAGCATGGACTCGCCGAGCGGGTGCATCACGCACAGGCCGTGCTCGCCGGCCATGGTCTGCACCCGGTTGCTGTTGGTCAGCTCCACCGGCAGCGGGGTGGTGCCGTGCCAGGTCGCCCAGCCGGTGTGCTCGGCCGGCGAGAAGCCGAAGAGGTGCTTGCGGACGAAGGAGCGGTGGCCGTCCGCGCCGATCAGCACGTCGGCCTCGATCCGCCGGCCGTCCTCGAAGGTGATCGCGACCGGCCCGTCTGTCCCCGGCGCGGGCTCGTCGATGACGGTGGCGCGGGCACCGAACCGCAGCACGCCCGGCGGCAGCGCGGCGGCCAGCACCTCGACCAGCTCGCTGCGGCGGATCACCTTGTTCGGCGAGCCGAAGTCGCGCGCGATCCGGTCGAGGTCGACCTTGACCAGCGGCTGGCCGGTCTCCGAGGTGATGTCCACCCGGTCGAGGCGGTGGCCGAGGTCGGTGTGGTCGATGCCCAGCTGGGTCAGGATGCCCGTGGCGTTCGGCCACAGGATCACCCCGTAGCCGCCCTTGCGGAGCTCGTCCGCCTGCTCGTAGAGCTCGACCTGGTGGCCGGAGCGGGTGAGCGCCAGGGCGGAGGCGACGCCGCCGAGCCCTGCACCGATGATGACGATCTTCATGAGCTGTCTCCTGAGGAGGTTAGAACGGTGGATCAGCGGCCGGCCGTCAGAGGGGTCTGAGGGCGGGCTCGACGGCGTCGGCCAGCCACGCCAGCACGGTGCGCGCGGTGGTGTCGGAGTGGTCCTCCAGGACCGAGAAGTGGTCGCCGGGGGTGTCCAGGGCGGTGTGCGGGAGCGACCAGACGGCCTGCCAGCCGGCCGACTCCCGGATCTCCTCGGTCCACGGGTCGGCCGCCCGCACCAGCAGGGTCGGTACGGCGATCCGCTCCGGGCGCCAGCCCGCGAAGAGCCGGTGGTACGCGCCCATCGCGGCCAGCCGGGTGTCGTCGGCGAGCGCGAAGGCCGACTCGCGGTCCCTCATCGCGGCGGACATCGACGGCTCCAGCAGCGGCAGTTGGTCGTAGTCCGGGTCGTAGCTGTCGACCAGGGCCAGCCCGGCCGGGCCCGTCCCGAGCCGCTCCAGCCGGGCGGCCACCGCGTGCGCGATCCAGCCGCCGGCCGAGCGGCCGACCAGGACGAACGGCCGGCCGCCGGTGTGCCGGAGCACCGACCCGGCGTGCAGGCCGGCCAGCGCGTCCAGGTCGGCGGGCGGCAGTTCACCGGCCAGGAAGCCCGGCTGGGGCAGCACCAGGACCTCGCGGCGGCCGCGGCAGGCGGCGGCGAACCGGGCGTACTCGTGCGGGCCGGAGACCGGGCCGAAGGACGGCAGGCAGACCAGCACCGGGCCGTCCGGGCTCTGCGCGAGCCGGACCGGCTCGGCGGCCGGGGCCTCCTCGGCGGTCCGGAACGCGGGCCGGCAGCCGGCCGCGGCCTTGAGCAGGTCCAGCGCGGCCATCGAGGAACCCTGCTCGCAGGCCTGCCAGTAGAGCGTCGCCAGCGGGCCGTCCGGCTCGGCGCCTGTGGTGGCGCCCGCTCCGGCGGTCCGGCCGTCGGCGTGGGCGTCGGCCCGCTCGGCGAGGCGCTCGCGCAGGTGGGCGGCGAGCAGGGCCGAGGAGGGCTGGTCGTAGATCAGGCTGGTGGCCAGCCGGAGCCCGGTGGCCGCGCCCAGCTGGTTGCGCAGCGCCAGCGCCGTCAGCGAGTCGAAGCCGAGTTCGAGGAACCGCAGCCCCGGGTCGACCTGTTCGGGCCCCGCGTGGCCGAGCACCCCGGCCACCGCGCCGCGCACCAGGTCGAGCAGGATCCGCTCCCGCTCCACCTCCCCGGCGTCCGCCAGCCGCCCGGCCAGCCGCTCGGCGGCGGACGGGCCCGCGGTGTCCTCGGGGAACTCCCCGGCCGGCTCCGGGCGCCGGGACGGCGTACCGGCCGCGAGGTCGCGCAGCAGTGCGGGCAGCGGGCCGGGAGCGGCCCGGCGGCGGATGGCGGGCAGGTCCAGGCGGGCGGTCACCAGGGTGGCGTCCCCGGCCGCCAGCGCGGCGTCGAACAGGGCCAGGCCCTCGGCGGAGGAGAGCGGGGCCACCCCGCCGCGGACCATTCGGGACAGCTCCGCCTCGGCCAGCCCGCCGGTCATGCCGCTGGGCTGCGCCCACAGGCCCCAGGCGAGCGACTGCGCGGGCAGGCCCCGGGAGCAGCGGCGCTCGGCGAGCGCGTCGAGGAAGGCGTTGGCCGCGCCGTAGCTGGTCTGGCCCGCGCTGCCGAGGGTGGCGGCGGCGGAGGAGAACAGCACGAAGGCGGCCAGGTCGTGGCCGGCCGTCAGGTCGTGCAGGTGGACGGCGGCGTCGACCTTCGGGCGGAGCACGGTGTCCACCCGCTCGGGGGTGAGCGAGTCCAGGATGCCGTCGTCGAGGACGCCGGCGGTGTGGATGACGGCGGTGAGGGGGTGGTCGGTGGGGATGTCGGCGAGCAGGGCTGAGAGTTGGTGGCGGTCGGCGGTGTCGCAGGCGGTGACGGTGACGGTGGCGCCGAGTTCGGTGAGTTCGGTGGTGAGGTCGGCGGCGCCGGGGGCGTCGGGGCCGCTGCGGCTGGTGAGCAGCAGGTGGCGGGCGCCGTGGTCGGTGACGAGGTGGCGGGCGAGCAGGGAGCCGAGGGTGCCGGTGCCGCCGGTGACCAGCACCGTTCCGGCCGGGTCGATCGGGCGGGCCGGCTCGTGGGGGACGGGCAGCAGGCGGGCCGCGTGCGGAACGCCGTCGCGGATCACCAGCTGGGGCTCGTCGGTGGCCAGGGCGGCGGGGACCGCCGCGGCGGAGGCGGCGGAGTCGTCCAGGTCGAGCAGGGCGAACTGGCCCGGGTACTCCGCCTGGGCGGAGCGGACCAGCCCCCACACCGGGGCCAGGGCGAGGTCGTCCAGGCCGGGGCCGGCGGCGCGGCGGGTGGCCAGGACGAGGCGGGAGGCGGCCAGCCGGGGTTCGGCGAGCCAGGCGCGGAGCAGGTCGAGGGTCCCGTTGACGGCGGCGCGGACGGCCGCCGGCAGCCCGGCGTCCGGGCCCGCCGCGGCGGGCAGGTGGTAGAGGACGGTGGCGGGGACGGCCTCGGCGGCGGCGAGGGCGGCCAGGTCGGCGTACGGGACCAGCCCGTCGGTGGACCCGGGCCCGGCGTTGAGGACGGCGATCGGGCCGTCCGGGCGGCCGGTGCGGGCGCCCCCGACGGGCCGCCAGACCGTCCGGAACAGGGCGCCGGCCGAGGCGTCCTCGCGGGGCCCCTCCAGCCAGTAGCGGCCGCGCTGGAAGGGGTAGGTGGGCAGGTCGACCCGGCGGGCCCCGGCGAGGGCGGGGGAGAAGTCGACCGGGACGCCCCGGACGTGCAGCCGGGCGGCGGAGGCCAGGAAGGCGGTCGGGCCGCCGTGGTCGCGGCGGAGCGTGCCGCAGGTGACGGTGGGCGCGGCCGTCTCGTCCAGGGTCTCCTGGAGTCCGGGGGTGAGGACGGGGTGGGGGCTGATCTCGACGAAGGTGGTGAAGCCCTCGGCGAGCAGGGCGCGGACGGCCTCCTCCAGCCGGACGGTCCGGCGCAGGTTGCGGTACCAGTAGGCGGCGTCCATCGTCGTGGTGTCCAGCCACCGGCTGTCGACGGTGGAGTGGAAGGGGATGTCGGCGCCGCGCGGGGTGACGGGGGCGAGCAGGGTGAGCAGTTCGTCCTGGATCCGCTCGACGTGGGCGGAGTGGGAGGCGTAGTCGACGGGGACGCGGCGGGCGCGGATGCCGTCGGTGGTGAGGCGTTCGACGAGTTCGTCGAGGGCGTCGGCGTCTCCGGCGACGACCGTGGAGGAGGGGCCGTTGACGGCGGCGACGGAGATCCGGTCGTGCCAGGGGGTGAGGTCGATCTCCCCGGCGGGCTGGGCGACGGAGACCATGCCGCCGTTTCCGGCGATGGCGGTGATGGCCTGGGAGCGGAGGGCGACGGTGCGGGCGCCGTCCTGGAGGGAGAGCGCGCCGGCGACGGTGGCGGCGGCGATCTCGCCCTGGGAGTGGCCGATGACGGCGTCGGGCTCGATTCCGTACGCCTGCCAGAGGGCGGCGAGGGAGACCATGACGGCCCACAGGGCGGGCTGGACGACGTCGACCCGGTCGTATCCGGGTGCGCCGTCGGCGCCGCGCAGGACGTCGAGGAGGTTCCAGTCGGTGAACTCGGCGAGGGCGTCGGCGCATTCGGTGATCCGTGCGGCGAACACCGGCTCGGTGTCGAGGAGTTCGACGGCCATGCCGGCCCACTGGGAGCCCTGGCCGGGGAACACGAACACCGTCCGGCCGGTCACGTCCGCCGTGCCGGCCACCACGGCGGCCGGGTCCTGCCCGGCGGCGTAGGCGGCGAGCGCGGTCCGGTCGGCGCCGACCACCACCGCGCGGTGGGGGAAGGCGGAGCGGCCGGTGGCCAGCGAGTGGGCGACGTCGACGGCCGCGAGCGCGGGGTGGGCGTCCAGGTGCTCGGCGAGGCGCCCGGCCTGGGCCCGTACGGCGGCCTCGGTGCGGCCGGCCAGCAGCCACGGGGCGCCGGTGCCGGCCGACGGGGCCTGCTCCTCGCCGGGCTGCTCGGCGGGCTGCTCGGTGGGCTGCTCCTCCGGGGCCTGCTCGACGATGACGTGGGCGTTGGTGCCGCTGATCCCGAAGGAGGAGACGCCGGCCCGGCGCGGGCGGCCGGTCTCGGGCCACTCCCGCTGCTCGGTCAGCAGCTCCACCGCGCCCGCCGACCAGTCCACGTGCGAGGACGGCCGGTCCACGTGCAGGGTCCGGGGCAGCACGCCGTGCCGCAGCGCGAGCACCGTCTTGATCACCCCGGCCACCCCGGCCGCGCTCTGGGTGTGGCCGATGTTGGACTTCACCGAGCCCAGCAGCAGCGGGAGTTCACGGTCCTGGCCGTAGGCGGCGAGCAGTGCCTGGGCCTCGATCGGGTCGCCCAGGGTGGTGCCGGTGCCGTGCGCCTCGACGGCGTCCACGTCGGCGGCGGTGAGGCCGGCGGAGAGCAGGGCCTGGCGGATCACCCGCTCCTGCGCCGGGCCGTTGGGCGCGGTCAGGCCGTTGGAGGCGCCGTCCTGGTTGACGGCGCTGCCGCGCAGCACCGCGAGCACCGGGTGCCCGTTGCGGCGGGCGTCGGAGAGCCGCTCCAGCATCAGCATGCCGACGCCCTCGGAGAACCCGGTGCCGTCCGCCGCGTCCGCGAAGGCCTTGCACCGGCCGTCCGCCGCCAGGCCCTTCTGCCGGGTGAACTCCACGAACAGTCCGGGCGTGGACATCACCGCGACGCCGCCCGCCAGGGCCAGGTCGCAGCCCCGGCGGCGCAGCTCCTGGACCGCCAGGTGGATCGTCACCAGCGAGGAGGAGCAGGCGGTGTCCACGGTGACGGCCGGGCCCTCCAGGCCCAGTGCGTACGAGACCCGGCCGGTGGCGACGCTGCCCGCGCTGCCGTTGCCCAGGTAGGCGGCGACCTCGTCGGGCACCTCGTCCAGCCGGGCGGCGTAGTCGTGGTACATCACGCCGGCGAACACGCCGGTCCGGCTGCCGCGCAGGGTGAGCGGGTCGATGCCGGACCGCTCGACGGCCTCCCAGGAGGTCTCCAGCAGCAGCCGCTGCTGCGGGTCCATGGCGAGGGCCTCGCGCGGGCCGATACCGAAGAAGCCGGGGTCGAACTCGGCGGCGTCGTAGAGGAACCCGCCCTGGGCGGTGGCGCTCTGCTCGCCGAGGTCCCAGCCGCGGTCGGCGGGGAACGGCCCGATGCCGTCGCCGCCCTCGGTGAGCAGCCGCCAGAAGTCCTCGGGCGTGCGCACCCCGCCGGGCAGCCGGCAGGCCATGCCGGTGACGGCGATCGGCTCGTCGGCGATCGCCGACAGCCGCTCGTTCTGCTTCCTGAGCCGCTCGTTGTCCTTGATCGAGGCGCGCAGCGCCTCGACGATCCGCTCCGGCGGGGTAGTCATGCTGTCCTCTTCCTCAGACGCCTGCGGGGTCCACCGAGGTGCCCAGCGCCAGTTCGACCAGGTCCGTGATGTCCATGCCGTCGATCTCGGCCGCCCGGGCCTCCTCTGCGGCCTGCTCCTCGGCGGTGCCGCCGTCGGTGCCGCCGTCGGCCTCCGCCTCGGGCAGCAGCAGCGCCCGCATCCGCTCGGCCAGCGCGCCGGCCGTCGGGTAGTCGAAGACCGCCGTCGCGGGCAGCCGCAGACCGGAGGCCTGGTAGAGCCGGTTGCGCAGCTCCACGGCCGTCACCGAGTCGAACCCGAGCTTGCTGAACGGGAGTTCGGGGTCGACCTGCTCGGCCGAGGAGTGCCCGAGCACCCCGGCGATCTGGGCCCGGACCAGGTCGAGCGCGGCACGGCGGCGGTCGGCCCCGGAGAGCGCGGCCAGCCGTTCGGCCAGCCGGCCGCCGTCCTCCCCGGTACGGGACCGGGCGGCGCGCCGCGCGGCCGGCCGGACCAGCGCGCGCAGCAGGTGCGGCACCGGGGTCCGCCCGCGCAGCACCGCGAGGTCGAGCGCGGCCGGCACCACCAGCGGGGCGGGGACGGCCAGCGCCTCGTCGAACAGGGCGAGCCCGTCCCGCTCGGACAGCGGCACCGTGCCGCCCCGGCTCATCCGCTCCAGCTCGGCCTCGCCCAGGTGGCCGGTCATGCCGCTGGGCTGCGCCCACAGGCCCCAGGCGAGCGACTGCGCCGGCCGCCCGGCCGCCCGGCGGCGGGCCGCGAGCGAGTCCAGGTAGGCGTTGGCGGCGGCGTAGTTGCCCTGGCCGGGGCTGCTGAAGGTGGCGGCGGCGGAGGAGAACAGGACGAAGGCGGCCAGGTCCAGCTCCGCGGTCAGCTCGTCCAGGTGCGCGGCGGCGTCGAGCTTGGGCCGCAGCACCCGGGCGAGGGCCTCGGGCGTCAGGGTCTCGACCACGGCGTCGTCGAGGACGCCGGCGGTGTGGACGACGGCGGTGAGGGGGTGGTCGGTGGGGATGTCGGCGAGTGTGGCGGCGAGTCGGTCGCGGTCGGCGGTGTCGCAGGCGGTGACGGTGACGGTGGCGCCGAGTTCGGTGAGTTCGGTGGTGAGGTCGGCGGCGCCGGGGGCGTCGGGGCCGCTGCGGCTGGTGAGCAGCAGGTGGCGGGCGCCGTGTTCGGTGACGAGGTGGCGGGCGAGCAGGGCGCCGAGGGTGCCGGTGCCGCCGGTGACCAGCACCGTCCCGGCCGGGTCGAGCGGACGGAGGTCGGCGGTCGGGGTGGCCCGGACCAGCCGGGGGGCGAACAACTCGCCCTCCCGGATGGCCAGTTGCGGCTCGCCGCTGGCCAGCGCGGCGGGCAGGACGGCGGCCGCGTCGACGGTGCCGTCGAGGTCGACCAGGACGAACCGGTCGGGGTGCTCCGCCTGCGCGGAGCGGAGCAGGCCCCAGAGCGGGGCGTGGACCAGGCCGGGCACCGGGTCGCCGGGGGTGGCGGCGACCGCGCCCCCGGTCAGCACGGCCAGCCGCGTCCCGGCGAACCGCTCGTCGGCGAGGAACTCCTGGAGCAGGCCGAGGACTTCACCGGTCACCCGGTGGGCGTCCGCCGGGGACCCGCCGTCCGCCGGCGGCGCGGGCAGGAGCAGGACCTCCGGCCCGCAGGCGGCCCCGGCCAGGGAGTCCAGGCGGTCGAGTCCGGCCAGGCCGTCCAGCCGGAGCCCGGGGACGGCCCGGTCGTCGCCGAGCACCGCCCAGCGCTCCGCCCGCCCGCCGTCGCCCGGCACGACCCGGGTCCACTCGACCCGGAAGAGCGCGTCCCGCTGCCCGCGCCGGGCGGCCCGCAGCTGACCGGCGGAGATCGTCCGGACGGCCAGCGAGGCCACCGAGGCGACGGGGGCGCCGGTCTCGTCGAACAGGGCCAGCGACACCGAGTCCGGCCCGGTGGGGGAGACCGTCACCCGCAGCGCCGTGGCGCCGGTGCCGTGCAGACGGACGCCGCTCCAGGCGAACGGCAGGCCGTTGCCCTCGGCCGCGCCCTCCCGGCGGGCCAGCCCCATGCCGTGCAGGGCGGCGTCCATCAGCGCGGGGTGCAGGCCGAAGCGGTCCGCGTCGGCGTGCGCCTGCCGCGGCAGCCGGACCTCGGTGTGCACCTGCTCGCCGAGCCGCCAGGCCCGGGTCAGGCCCCGGAACACCGGGCCGTAGCCGTAACCGGCCTGCTCCAGGCGGTCGTAGAAGCCGTCCAGGTCGACGGGGGCGGCGCCGGCCGGCGGCCAGGGCCCGCTCTCGGCGGGGGCCTGGGCGTCGTCGGCGGCGAGCAGACCGCCGGCGTGCCGGGTCCACGGCTCGCCGTGCGGGGCGTCCTGGGGGCGGCCGTAGACGGCCACCGGCCGCAGGCCGGACTCGTCGGCCGCGCCGACCACGGCCTGCAGGACGACGGCGCCGCGCTCGGGGAGGATCAGCGGGACCTCGATGGCCAGGTCCTCGACCAGGCCGCAGCCGACCTCGTCACCGGCGCGGACGGCCAGCTCCACGAAGGCCGTACCGGGCAGCAGGACGGTGCCGGAGACGGCGTGGTCGGCCAGCCACGGGTGACTGCGCAGCGACAGCAGGCCGGTGAGCACCACCCCGTCGCCCTCGGCCAGCGGCAGGGCCGCGCCGAGCAGCGGGTGGTCGGTGGCGCCGAGACCGGCCGCGGTGACGTCCCCGGTGCCGGAGGAGGGCTCCAGCCAGTAGCGCTCGTGCTGGAAGGGGTAGGTGGGCAGGTCGACCGGGCGGGCGCCGGCCGAGCGGCCGGAGAGGTCCACCGCCACGCCGCGCACCCAGAGTTCGGCGGCGGAGGCCAGGAAGCGGGCGAGCCCGCCCTGGTCGCGGCGGAGCGTGCCGCAGGCGACGGTGGGGGCGGTCGCCTCGTCCAGGGTCTCCTGGAGTCCGGGGGTGAGGACGGGGTGGGGGCTGATCTCGACGAAGGTGGTGAAGCCCTCGGCGAGCAGGGCGCGGACGGCCTCCTCCAGCTGCACCGGGTGGCGGAGGTTGCGGTACCAGTACGCGGCGTCGAAGGCGGCGGTGTCGGTCCAGCGGCTGTCCAGGGTGGACCAGAACGGGACCTTCGGGGGCCGGGGGCGCAGGTCGGCCAGGGCGGTGAGCAGGTCGTCCTGGATCCGCTCGACGTGGGCCGAGTGGGAGGCGTAGTCGACGGGGACGCGGCGGACGCGGATGCCGTCGGTGGTGAGGCGTTCGAGGAGTTCGTCGAGGGCGTCGGCGTCTCCGGCGACGACGGTGGAGGTGGGGCCGTTGACGGCGGCGACGGAGATCCGGTCCTGCCAGGGGGTGAGGTCGATGTCCTCGGCCGGGAGGGCGATGGAGACCATGCCGCCGTTTCCGGCGATGGCGGTGATGGCTTGGGAGCGCAGGGCGACGACGCGGGCGCCGTCCTGGAGGGTGAGGGCGCCGGCGACGGTGGCGGCGGCGATCTCGCCCTGGGAGTGGCCGATGACGGCGTCGGGCTGGACGCCGTGGGCCTGCCAGAGGGTGGCGAGGGAGACCATGACGGCCCAGAGGGCGGGCTGGACGACGTCGACCCGGTCGTAGCCGGGTGCGCCGTCGGCGCCGCGCAGGATGTCGATCAGGTTCCAGTCGGTGAACTCGGCGAGGGCGTCGGCGCATTCGGCGATCCGGGCGGCGAACACCGGCTCGCTGTCGAGGAGTTCGACGGCCATCCCGACCCACTGCGAGCCCTGCCCGGGGAACACGAACACCGTCCGGCCGGTGACGTCCGCCGTACCGGAGGCGAAGTCCCCGAGGGCGTCGTGGAGTTCGGCGGTGGTGGCGCCGACCACCGCCGCGCGGTGGACGAAGCCGGAGCGGGACGAGGCCAGCGAGGAGGCGAGGTCGGCGGGGATGAGCGCCGGGTCGGCGGCGAGCAGCTCGCGCAGCCGCGCGCCCTGGTCCCGGAGCGCGGCCGGGCTCTTGGCGGAGAAGGCCAGCGCGACCGGGCCGGTCGGCGCGGCCGAGGGGGTCTCGACCAAGGGAGCCTCGACCGGCGGGGCCTGCTCCAGCACGACGTGGGCGTTGGTGCCGCTGACGCCGAAGGAGGAGACGCCGGCCCGGCGCGGGCGGCCGGTCTCCGGCCACGCGCGCGCCTCGGTGAGCAGGTCGACCGACCCGGCCGTCCAGTCCACGTGCGGGGTGGGCTCGTCCACGTGCAGGGTGCGGGGCAGCACGCCGTGCTGCATGGCCAGCACCGTCTTGATCACCCCGGCCACGCCCGCGGCGCACTGGGTGTGGCCGATGTTGGACTTCACCGAGCCCAGCAGCAGCGGGAGTTCACGCTCCTGGCCGTAGGTGGCGAGCAGCGCCTGGGCCTCGATCGGGTCGCCGAGGGTGGTGCCGGTGCCGTGCGCCTCCACCACGTCGACCTCGGCCGCCGCCAGCCGGGCGTCGGCCAGCGCGTGCCGGATCACCCGCTGCTGGGAGGGGCCGTTGGGGGCGGTCAGGCCGTTGCTGGCGCCGTCCTGGTTGACGGCGCTGCCGCGGATCACGCCGAGCACCCGGTGCCCGTTGCGGCGCGCGTCGGAGAGCCGCTCCAGCATCAGCATGCCGACGCCCTCGCTCCACGCGGTGCCGTCGGCGGCGCCCGCGAAGGCCTTGCAGCGGCCGTCCGGGGCCAGCCCCTTCTGCTGGCTGAACAGCACGAACATGCCGGGGTTGGACATCACCGTCACGCCGCCGGCCAGCGCGGTGGTGCACTCGCCCTGGCGCAGCGAGCGGGCGGCCCAGTGCAGCGCGACCAGCGAGGAGGAGCAGGCGGTGTCGACCGAGACCGCCGGGCCCTCCAGGCCGAAGTGGTAGGCGATCCGGCCGGAGGTGACGCTGGAGGTGGTGCCGGTGCCCAGGTACAGGTCCACGCCCTCCGGGATGTCCGAACCGGTGCCGTACAGCTGCGAGGTGGTGCCGACGAAGACGCCGGTCCGGCCGCCGGCCAGCGACTGCGGGTCGATGCCCGCGCGTTCCACGGCCTCCCAGGAGGTCTCCAGCAGCAGCCGCTGCTGCGGGTCCATCGCCAGCGCCTCGTTGGGGCTGATGCCGAAGAAGCCCGCGTCGAAGCCGGCCGCGCCGTCCAGGAAGCCGCCGTGGCGGGTGTAGCTGGTGCCGGCGGCGCCCGGGTCGGGGTCGTACACCGAGTCGAGGTCCCAGCCGCGGTCGGTCGGGAACTCGGAGATCGCGTCGGCCTCGTCGACCAGGAGCCGCCACAGCCCCTCGGGGCTGCGCACGCCGCCGGGGAAGCGGCAGGCCATGCCGATGATCGCGATCGGCTCGTGGCGCTCGTCCTCGAGCTCCTTGAGCCGCCGGTGGGCCTTACGGGTATCGGCCACCGCCCGCTTGAGGTACTCGCGAAGCTGGTCTTCGTTGGCCATCTCAGATCACTTTCCTGCGGCGGAGTGGTGGCTGCCGGGGTCGTCCGGCTCCGGGGCGGGGCGCGGCCGCGTCCGGGCGTGTCCGGGGCCGCCGGGCCGTGCCCCGGAGGGGGCCGGCCCGGCGGCGCGGGGGGTTCCTGGATCAGTCCAGGGAGTCGACGAGGGCGAAGAGCTCGTCGTCGGAGGCGGCGTCGAGGTCGCTGTCGTCCCCGGCCAGGCCGGCCGCGGAGGCGGCCGGGCCGTCCAGGCGGTCGAGCAGGGCCCGCAGGCGCGGCGACAGGCCGTCGAGCGCGTGGCCGTCCGCCAGCCGCCGCTCCAGGGCGGCCTCCAGCCGGTCCAGCTCGGCGAGGACGGGCTCCTCCCGCGGTGCTCCCTCCCGGGGCAGCCGACCGTCGAGGAAGCCGGCCAGCGCGGCCGGGGTCGGGTAGTCGAACACCAGGGTGGCCGGCAGCCGCAGCCCGGTCGCCTCGTGCAGCCGGCTGCGCAGCTCCACGGCGGTCAGCGAGTCGAAGCCGATCTCCTTGAACGCCCGGGTGGCCTGTACGGACTCCGCCGAGGCGTGTCCGAGCACGTCCGCCACCTGGGTGCGCACCAGGTCGAGCAGGGCCCGGGTCCGGTGCTCCCCGGTGAGGCCGGCGATCCGGCGGGCCGGGTCCTGGCCGGCGCCGGTCTCGGCGGCCCGTCGGCCGGTGGCGCGGACCAGGCCGCGCAGCATCGGCGGCACCTCCCCGCCCCGGAAGGCGGCCGGGTTCAGCCGGACCGCGACGGCCAGCGGGTCGGCGCCGGTCCGGGCGGCGTCGAACAGCTCCAGGCCCTGCTCCGCCTGGAGCGGCGCCATCCCGCCGCGGGCCAGCCGGCCGAGGTCGGCCCTGCCGAGCCCGCCCGCCATGCCGGCGTGCGCCGGGTCGTCGAGCTGCCACGGGCCCCAGGCGATCGCGGTGCCCGGCAGGCCGTCGGCGCGGCGGCTGCGGGCGAGCGCGTCCAGGAAGGTGTTGGCGGCGGCGTAGCCGGCCTGGCCGGCGGCGCCGAGCACCCCGGCGACGGAGGAGAACAGGACGAAGGCGTCCAGGTCCCGGCCGGCCGTCAGCTCGTGCAGGTTGACCGCGCCGTCGACCTTGGGGCGCAGGACGGTGGCGACCCGCTCGGGGGTGAGCGCGTCGAGCACGCCGTCGTCGAGCACCCCGGCGGTGTGCACCACGGCGGTGACGTCGTGCGCGGAGAGCAGCGCCGCCAGGGCCGTCCGGTCGGCCGCGTCGCAGGCGGCGAGGGTGACCTCGGCGCCGAGCGCGGTGAGTGCGGCGGTGAGCTCGTCCGCGCCCTCGGCCCGGGGGCCGCCGCGGCTGGTGAGCAGCAGGCGGCGGACGCCGTGCGCGGTGACCAGGTGGCGGGCGACCAGCCGGCCGAGCGCACCGGTGGCTCCGGTGACCAGGACCGTGCCGTCCGGGCGCAGGGCCGGGGCGGTGGCGTCGTCGGTCGCGTCGGCGCCGGCGCCGGCCCGGGCCAGCCGGGGCGCGGAGACCGTGCCCCGGCGGACGACCAGCTGGGGCTCGTCGGTGGCCAGCGCGGCGGGCAGGACGGCGGCGGAGGCCTCGTCCCCGTCCAGGTCGACCAGGACGAACCGGCCGGGGTGCTCGGCCTGGGCCGAGCGGACCAGGCCCCAGAGCGGGGCGTGCGCGAGGTCCCGGAGGTCGGCCCCGGCCGCGTGCCGGGTGACGAACACCAGCCGGGAGTCGGCGAACCGCTGGTCGGCGAGCCACTCCTGGAGGAGGGTCAGCGCCCGGCCGGTGGCGGCGTGCACCCGCTCGGCGAGCGGGCCCGCCACCTCGGCCGTCCAGGGCACCAGGACGGTGTGCGGGGCGGCCGCGTCGAAGGCGGCCAGGTCCGGCCGGCCCGGCAGGCCGAAGGCCGGCTCGCCGAGCACGGCCCAGTCGGCCGTGGCCGGGGCCGCCGGGAGCCGCAGCCCGGCCGGCTCGACCCGGTAGAGCGCGTCCCGGCCGCCCGTGCCGGCCCCGGTGATCGCCTCCGGCGAGACCGGACGCATCACCAGGGACTCCACCGAGGCGACCGGCGCACCGGTGGCGTCGGCGATGGCGAAGGCCACCCCGCCGGCGCGGGCCGGGGTGAGCCGGGCCCGGACGGTGGCGGCGCCGGAGGCGTACAGCTCGACGCCCGTCCAGGCGAAGGGCAGCCGGCCGTGCGGGGCCTCGTCGGTGGAGATCCGCTCCAGCAGGGTGGAGGCGGCCATCGCCTGGAGCACCGCGTCGAACATGCCGGGGTGGATGCCGAACCGGGCGGCCGCCGTACGGCCCTCCTCGGGCAGCGCGACCTCGGCGAAGACCTCGTCCCCGCGCCGCCAGAGCGCCGTCAGGCCGGCGAACAGCGGCCCGTAGGCGAAGCCGGTCTCGGTGGCCCGCCGGTAGAAGCCGGTCAGGTCGACCTGCTCCGCGCCGGCCGGCGGCCAGGCCCGGAGGTCGAAGTCCGGGGCGCCGGCGCCGGTGCCGAGCACGGCGTCGGCGTGGTGGGTCCACTCGCCCTCGGGGGCGTCCTCCGGCCGCGAGTGCACGGCCAGCGGGCGCCGGCCCGCGGCGTCGGCCGGGCCGACCCGCAGCTGGAGCAGCACGCTGCCGGTGCGCGGCAGGACCAGCGGCGCGAGGTGGGTGATCTCCTCGACCCGGTCGCAGCCCACCTGCTCGGCGGCGTGCAGGGCCAGCTCGGCGTAGGCGACGCCGGGGACGACGGTGCGGCCCATCACCCCGTGCTCGGCGATCCACGGGTGGGTCCGCTCGGAGAGTGAACCGGTGAACAGGAAGCCCGTGCCGTCGGCCAGTTCGGCCATCGCGCCGAGCATCGGATGCTCCGGCGAGCCGAGTCCGGCCCCGGCCAGGCCGACCGGGCCCCCGTCGTCCTCCAGCCAGTACCGCTCGCGCTGGAAGGCGTACGTGGGCAGCTCGGTCCGGCGGGCGCCGGGCAGCAGCCGCGACCAGTCGACCGCGGCACCGCGCAGCCGCAGCGCGGCCAGCGCCTCGACCAGGGACTGCTCCTCGGGCCGGTCCCGGCGCTGGGCGGCGATCAGCGCGAACCCGGAGCCGGGCAGGCTCTCCCGGCCGGCCGCGGTGAGCACCGCGTCCGGGCCCAGCTCCAGGAAGGTGGTGACGCCCCGCTCGGCGAGCGCGAGCAGCGTGTCGTGGAAGCGGACGGCCTCGCGGACGTGCCGCACCCAGTACTCGGGGTCGGTGGCCTCGGCCGGCAGCGGGATCCGCGGCTGGTGGTAGGTCAGCGACTCGGCGACGGCGCGGAACTCCGCCAGCATCGGGTCCATCAGCGGGGAGTGGAAGGCGTGGCTGACCCGCAGCCGCCGGGTGCTGCGCCCGCGCTCGGCGAGCACGGCGGCGACGGCCAGCACCGGCTCCTCCGGTCCGGCGATCACCACGGCCTCGGGGCCGTTGACGGCGGCCAGCGAGACCTGCCCGGTGAGCAGCGGCCGGACCTCCTCCTCGGTGGCGCGGACCGCCACCATCGCACCGCCGGCGGGCAGTTGCTCCATCAGCCGGCCGCGGGCGGCGACCAGCGCGGCCGCGTCGGCCAGCGACAGCACCCCGGCGACGTGGGCCGCGGCCAGTTCGCCGACCGAGTGGCCGGTGACGAAGTCCGGCCGCGCGCCGAAGGATTCGACCAGGCGGTAGAGGGCGACCTCGACGGCGAACAGGGCGGGCTGGGTCCAGCCGGTCCGGTCGAGCAGCTCGCCCTGCTGGAACACCACCTCGCGCAGCGGCCGCTCCAGGTGCCGGTCCAGCTCGGCGCAGACGGCGTCGAAGGCGTCCGCGAACTCCGGGTAGGTGTCGTACAACTCCCGGCCCATGCCGGGGCGTTGGGCGCCCTGGCCGGTGAAGAGGAAGGCGGTCTTCCCAGTCGCGGCGGTGCCGCGCGGGCCGCGGCCGGCGGCCAGGGCCGCCAGGCCGTCCAGCAGGCCCTCGCGGTCCCGGGCGACCACCGCGCCGCGGTGCGGCAGCGCCGCCCGGGCGGCGGTCAGCGAGTGGGCGAGGTCCGGCAGGACGGCCTCCGGGCGCTCGGCCAGGAAGGCGGCCAGCCGCTCGGCCTGGGCGGAAAGCGCCTGCTCGGAGCGGGCCGAGAGGAGGAACGGCAGGGCGCCGTGCCCGGTCGGCGCGACCGGCGGGGGCTGCTCCTCGGGGGCCTGCTCGACGATGACGTGGGCGTTGGTGCCGCTGATCCCGAAGGAGGAGACACCGGCCCGGCGCGGGCGGCCGGTCTCCGGCCACTGCCGCTCCTCGGTGAGCAGCTCCACCGATCCGGCCGTCCAGTCGACGTGCGGGGTGGGCTCGTCCACGTGCAGGGTGCGGGGGAGCACCCCGTGGTGCATCGCCAGCACCATCTTGATGATGCCGCCGACCCCGGCCGCGGCCTGGGAGTGCCCGATGTTGGACTTCAACGAGCCCAGTTGGAGCGGCAGTTCGCGGCCCTGGCCGTAGGTGGCGAGGAGGGCGTTGGCCTCGATCGGGTCGCCGAGCCGGGTGCCGGTGCCGTGCGCCTCGACGGCGTCGACCTCGGCCGGAGCCAGGTCGGCGGCGGCCAGCGCCTCGCGGATCACCCGCTCCTGGGCCGGGCCGTTGGGGGCGGTGAGCCCGTTGGAGGCGCCGTCCTGGTTGATCGCGGTGGCCCGGACGACCGCGAGGACCGGGTGCCCGTTGCGGCGGGCGTCCGACAGCCGCTCGACCAGCAGCACGCCCACGCCCTCGGCGAAGCCCGTACCGTCGGCGGAGGCGGCGAAGGCCTTGCAGCGGCCGTCCGCCGACATGCCGCCCTGGCGGTCGAACTCGGCGAACAGGCCGGGCGTCGACATCACGGCCACACCGCCGGCCAGCGCCAGGTCGCACTCGCCGCGGCGCAGCGCGGCCGCCGCCAGGTGGAGCGCCACCAGCGAGGAGGAGCAGGCGGTGTCCACGGTGATCGCCGGGCCTTCGAGCCCGAAGGTGTACGCCACCCGGCCGGAGATCACGCTGGCCGCGCTGCCGTTGCCCAGGTAGCCCTCGACCTCGCCGGGGACGCGGCGCAGCCGCGAGGCGTAGTCCTGGCCGCTGGTGCCGGTGAACACGCCGACCCGGGTGCCGTGCACCGAGGCCGGGTCGATGCCCGCCCGCTCGAAGGCCTCCCAGGAGGTCTCCAGCAGCAGCCGCTGCTGCGGGTCCATGGCGAGCGCCTCGCGCGGGCTGATCCCGAAGAAGGCCGCGTCGAACTCGGCCGCGTCGTGCAGGAACCCGCCCTGGCCGCCGGGCTCCCAGCCGCGGTCGGCCGGGAAGCCGGTCAGCGCGTCGCCGCCGGCCCGCAGCAGCCGCCACAGGTCCTCGGGCGAGCCGACCCCGCCGGGGTAGCGGCAGCCCATCGCGACGATCGCGATGGTGTCCTGGTCGCCGTCCCGGGCCGTCGCGCCGGTGGCCGCGGCCGGTCCCGCGGTCGCCGGAGCCTGCTCGTCGAGCAGCCGGGCGCGCAGGTGGCGGCCGAGCGCGGTCGGGCTCGGGTGGTCGAAGACCAGGGTGGCGGGCAGGCGCAGCCCGGTCGCGGTGCCGAGCCGGTTGCGCAGCTCCACCGCCGTCAGCGAGTCGAAGCCGAGGTCCTTGAACGCGCGGTCCGCGTCGATCGCCTCCGCCGAGCCGTGCCCGAGCACCGAGGCCGCGTGGCCGCGGACCAGGTCCAGCAGCAGCTCCGTACGGTCCGCCTCGGGGAGGGCGGCCAGCCTGCGGGTCAGCGCCGAGCCGCTCGGCCCGGACACCGCCTCGGCCTTGCGCCGGGCCGGGGCCCGGAGCAGGCCGCGCAGCAGCGCCGGGACGGGGCCCCGGCCGCGCCGGGCGGACAGGTCGAGGTCGGCGGGCAGCAGCAGCGGCTCGTCCAGCAGGGCGGCCGCGTCGTACAGGGCCATGCCGAGCTCCGAGCCGAGCGGGGTCATGCCGCCCTCGCTCATCCGCTCGACGTCCCGGGCGTCCAGGTGCCCGGTCATGCTGCTGCGCTGCTCCCACAGGCCCCAGGCGAGCGCGGAGCCGGCCAGGCCGCGGGCCCGGCGGTGCTGGGCGAGGGCGTCCAGGAAGGTGTTGGCGGCGGCGTAGCCGCCCTGGCCCGCGCCGCCGAGCACACCGGCGGCGGAGGAGAACAGGACGAAGCAGGCCAGGTCCCGGTCGAGCGTCAGCTCGTGCAGGTTGAGCGCGCCGTCGACCTTGGGCCGCAGCACCGCGTCGATCCGCTCCGGGGTGAGCGAGCCGATCACGCCGTCGTCGAGCACCCCGGCGGTGTGCACCACGCCGGTGAGCGGGTGCGCGGCGGGGACCTCCGCGAGGACGGCGGCCAGCCGGTCGCGGTCGGCGGCGTCGCAGGCGGCGACGGTCACGGTGGCGCCGAGGGCGCGGAGTTCGGCGGTGAGCTCGGCGGCGCCGGGGGCGTCGGCGCCGGTCCGGCTGGTGAGCAGCAGGTGGCGGACGCCGTGCTCGGTGACCAGGTGGCGGGCGAGCAGGGAGCCGAGGGTGCCGGTGCCGCCGGTGATCAGCAGGGTGCCGTCCGGGTCGGGGGCGGGCGGCACGGTCAGCACGACCTTGCCGGTGTGCCGGGCCTGGCTGACGTACCGGAAGGCGTCGCCCGAGCGGCGGACGTCCCAGGTGGTGATCGGCAGCGGCCGCAGCACGCCGGCCTCGAACAGGTCGACCAGCTCGGCGAGCATCGCGGCGATCCGCTCCGGGCCGGCCTCGAACAGCTCGAAGGCGCGGTAGGCGACGCCGGGGTGCCGGGCGGCGACCTCCTCGGCGTCCCGGATGTCGGTCTTGCCCATCTCGACGAACCGGCCGCCGCGGGGCAGCAGGCCGAGCGAGGTGTCGACGAACTCCCCGGCCAGCGCGTTGAGCACGACGTCCACGCCGCGGCCGCCGGTGGCCGCCAGGAACTCGCGGCCGAAGTCCAGCGTGCGGGAGCCGGCCAGGTGGGCGTCGTCCAGGCCGAGCGGCCGCAGCGCGTCCCACTTGCCCTGGCTGGCGGTGCCGTACACCTCGGCGCCCAGGTGGCGGGCGAGCTGGACGGCGGCCATGCCCACGCCGCCGGCGGCGGCGTGCACCAGGACGGACTCGCCGGGGCGCAGCCCGGCCAGGTCCTTCAGCGCGTAGTAGGCGGTGAGGAAGACGATCGGGGTGGACGCGGCCTCGGTGAAGTCCCAGCCCCGGGGGATCCGGACCAGCAGCCGGTGGTCGGTGACGGCGGTGGTGCCGAAGGAGCCGGCGAACATGCCCATCACCCGGTCGCCGGGGGCGAGCGCGGTGACGTCCCCGGCGACCTCCAGGACGACGCCGGCGCCCTCGTTGCCGAGCAGGCCGGCCTGGCCGGGGTACATGCCGAGCGCGTTGAGCACGTCGCGGAAGTTGAGGCCGCCGGCCCGCAGGGCGACCCGGACGTGGCCGGGGGCGAGCGGCTCCAGGGTGTCCGGACAGCCGGCCAGGACGAGGTTGTCCAGGGTGCCGCGGCCGGTGGTGTCCAGCCGCCAGGGCTCGCCGGCGGGCGGGGTGAGCGCGCCGGAGGTGGCCGCGCGGGCCAGCCGCGCGGCCAGCACCGTCCCCTCGCGCAGGGCGAGTTGGGGCTCTCCGGTGGCGAGGGCGGCGGGCAGCGCGGCGGCCGAGGCGGCGGTGCCGTCCAGGTCGACCAGGACGATCCGGTCCGGGTTCTCGGACTGCGCGGAGCGGACCAGGCCCCAGAGCGGGGCGCAGGCCAGGGCGGTGACGGCCTCGCCGGGGTGGGCGGCGACCGCGCCGCTGGTGGCCAGGACCAGCCGGGACCCCGCGAAGCGGTCCTCGGCCAGCCAGGTCTGCAGCAGCTCCAGCACCCGGTGGGTGACGGCCCGGGCCTGCTCGGCGGTGCCGCCGTCGGCCGGCGCGTCGACCGGCACCAGGACGGTGGCCGGCACCTCGGCGGGCAGCGCGTCCAGGCCGTCGGTCCGGTACGGCTCGACGGTGTCCTCGGGCAGCGGGACGGCGGTCCAGTCGATCCGGAACAGCGAGTCGGGGGTGGCGGGCCGGGCGGTCGTGCCGGCGGCGCCGATCGGGCGCAGCACGAAGGAGTCGGCGGTGGCCACCGGGGCGCCGGACCGGTCGGCGACCAGCAGCGAGACGCTGTCCCGGCCGGTGCGGCTGAGCCGCACGCGCAGCTCGGCCGCGCCGGAGGCGTGCAGGGTCACCCCGCTCCAGGCGAACGGCAGCAGGTTCAGGCCCTCGCCGCCGTCCACGGCGCAGCCCAGCGCGTGCAGGGCGGCGTCCAGCAGCGCCGGGTGCAGTCCGAAGCGCTCGGCCCGGGAGCGCTGCTCCTCGGGCAGCCGGACCTCGGCGTAGATGTCGTCGCCGTCCAGCCAGGCGGCCCGCAGACCGCGGAAGGCCGGGCCGTAGCCGAGACCGCCCGCGGCCAGCCGCTCGTAGTAGCCGTCCAGGTCGACGGCGGTGGCGCCGGCCGGGGGCCAGGCCGTCAGGTCCTCGGCGGCGGCCGGTGCGGCGGCCTGGGCGAGCCAGCCGCTGGCGTGCCGGACCCAGGGCGCGTCCAGCGGCGCGTCCTCCCGGAGGGAGTGGACGGTGACCTCGCGCCGGCCGCTCTCGTCGGCCGGGCCGACCCGCACCTGGAGGGCGATCCCGCCGGTCTCCGGGAGCACCAGCGGGCTCTCCAGGGCGAGTTCGTCGACCCGGTCGCAGCCGGCCTGGTCGCCCGCGTGGACGAGCAGGTCGAGGAAGGCGGTGCCCGGCAGTAGGACCGAGCCGAGCACGGCGTGGTCGGCCAGCCAGGGGTGGGTGCGCAGCGAGAGCCGGCCGGTGAGCAGCAGGCCGTCGTCGTCGGCGAGGGTGAGCGAGGCGCCGAGCAGCGGGTGGTCGGCGGAGCCGAGGCCGAGGTCGACGGCGTCCCCGCCGGAGGCGGTGGCCTCCAGCCAGTACCGCTCGTGCTGGAAGGGGTAGGTGGGCAGGTCGGTCCGCCGCGCGCCGGGGAAGACGGCCGGCCAGTCGACCGTGCGCCCCCGGACGTGCAGGGCGGCGAGCGCCGAACGGAACCGGGCGGGGCCGCCGTGGTCGCGGCGCAGGGTGCCGGCCGCGACGGCGGTGGCCTCGGCGGCGTCCAGGGTGTCCTGCACGGCGGAGGCGAGCACCGGGTGCGGGCTGACCTCGACGAAGAAGGCGTGGCCGTCGGCGGCGAGGGCGCGGACGGCCTCCTCCAGCCGGACGGTCCGGCGCAGGTTGCGGTACCAGTACGCGGCGTCCAGCCGGACGGTGTCCAGCCAGGCGTCGTCCACGGTCGAGTAGAACGGCACCTCGGAGGTCCGGGGGGCGATCGGGGCAAGCAGGGTGAGCAGCTCGTCCTGGATCCGCTCGACGTGGGCGGAGTGCGAGGCGTAGTCGACAGGGACGCGGCGGGCGTGGACGCCCCGGGCGTCGAGGGCGGCCTGGAGCTCGTCGAGGGCGTCGGCGTCTCCGGCGACGACGGTGGAGCTGGGGCCGTTGACGGCGGCGACGGAGATCCGGTCGTGCCAGGGGGTGAGGTCGATGTCCTCGGCGGGTTGGGCGATGGAGACCATGCCGCCGTTTCCGGCGATGGCGGTGATGGCCTGGGAGCGGAGGGCGACGATGCGGGCGCCGTCCTGGAGGGTGAGGGCGCCGGCGACGGTGGCGGCGGCGATCTCGCCCTGGGAGTGGCCGATGACGGCGTCGGGCTGGACGCCGTGGGCCTGCCAGAGGGCGGCGAGGGAGACCATGACGGCCCACAGCGCGGGCTGGACGACGTCCACCCGGTCGTAGCCGGGGGCGCCCTCGGTGCCGCGCAGGACGTCGAGGAGGTTCCAGTCGGTGAACTCGGCCAGCGCGTCGGCGCATTCGGTGATCCGCGCGGCGAACACCGGCTCGCTGTCGAGGAGTTCGACGGCCATGCCGGCCCACTGCGAGCCCTGGCCGGGGAAGACGAAGACGGTCTTGCCGGTCACGTCGGCCGTGCCGGAGACCAGTCGGGCGGGCTCCTCGCCGGCCGCGAACGCCTCCAGGGCGGCGGCCAGTTCGGCGCCGTCCGCGGCGACCACGGCCGCGCGGTGGGCGAACTGCGTGCGGGAGACGGCGAGGGAGAGGCCGAGGTCGGCCGAGGCTGCCTCGGTGTCCAGGTGGTCGCGCAGGCGGCGGGCCTGGTCGCGCAGCGCCTGGTCGGTCTTGGCGGAGAGGAGGAACGGCAGGGCGCCGTGCCCGGTCGGTGCGGCTGGCGGGGGCTGCTCCTCGGGGGCCTGTTCGAGGATGACGTGGGCGTTGGTGCCGCTGACGCCGAAGGAGGAGACGCCGGCCCGGCGCGGGCGGCCGGTCTCCGGCCACTCCCGGGCCTCGGTGAGCAGGTCCACCGACCCGGCCGTCCAGTCCACCTGCGAGGACGGCGCGTCCACGTGCAGGGTCCGCGGCAGCAGGCCGTGCCGCATGGCCAGCACCATCTTCATCACGCCGGCCACCCCGGCGGCGGCCTGGGTGTGGCCGATGTTGGACTTCACCGAGCCGAGCAGCAGCGGCCGTTCGCGGTCCTGGCCGTAGGTGGCGAGCAGGGCCTGGGCCTCGATCGGGTCGCCGAGCCGGGTGCCGGTGCCGTGCGCCTCGACGGCGTCCACGTCGGTGGTGGAGAGTCGGGCGTTCTCCAGGGCCTGGCGGACGACCCGCTGCTGGGAGGGGCCGTTGGGGGCGGTCAGACCGCTGGACGCGCCGTCCTGGTTGACGGCGCTGCCGCGGACCACCGCGAGCACCGGGTGCCCGTTGCGGCGGGCGTCGGAGAGCCGCTCCAGCAGCAGCATGCCGGCGCCCTCGCCCCAGCCGGTGCCGTCCGCGGCCTCGGCGAACGCCTTGCAGCGCCCGTCCGAGGCGAGCCCGCGCTGCTTGGAGAACTCCACGAAGGACAGCGGGGTCGACATCACCGTGACCCCGCCCGCCAGGGCGAGCGAGCACTCGCCCTGGCGGAGCGCCTGGACGGCGAGGTGGAGGGAGACCAGTGAGGCGGAGCAGGCGGTGTCCACGGTGACCGCCGGGCCCTCCAGACCGAAGGTGTAGGAGATGCGGCCGGAGACCACGCTGGCGCCGATGCCGGTCGCCAGGTACCCCTCGGCCGCCTCCGGGGCCCTGGTCACCAGCGCCGCGTAGTCCTGCCCGTTGGTGCCGGCGAAGACGCCGGTCCGGCTGCCGCGCAGCGACCGCGGGTCGATGCCGGCCCGCTCGAAGGCCTCCCAGGAGGTCTCCAGCAGCAGCCGCTGCTGCGGGTCCATGACCAGCGCCTCGCGCGGGCTGATCCCGAAGAACCCCGCGTCGAACCGCGAGGCCCCGTACAGGAACGCGCCCTCGCGGACGTACGAGGCGCCGGTGCCGTCGGCGTTGCCGCCGAGCAGCCGGTCGGTGTCCCAGCCGCGGTCGGCGGGGAACCCGCCGACCGCGTCACGGCCGTCGGCGAGCAGCCGCCACAGCTCCTCGGGTGTCCCGACGTCGCCGGGGAAGCGGCAGCTCATCGCGACGATCGCGATCGGCTCGTGCTCCGCGGCCTCCAGCTCGCGGACCCGCTGACGCGTCCGCCGCAGGTCTGCGGTCACCTTCTTGAGGTAATCGACGACCTTGTCATCCGTCGGCATTGCACACCTTCCAGGCAGCGGTTGTCCGCTCAGAGGCCGAATTCCGCATCTATCAGGGAGAGCACCTCATCCACCGATGCGGCTTGCAGTTCGAGGTCCGCCTCGACAGTGGCAGCCGCACCCGGGGCCGGGACACCCCTGACCGCCACCCCTGCACCCCTGAACTCGCGCCACTTGGCCAGCAGGGTCTCCAGCCTGACGGTGACCCGGCGGCCGTCCTCGTCGTCCAGCCCGGCGTCCGTGAGCGCCGCCTCCAGCGCGTCCAGCCCGGCGAACACGTCCGGTTCCCCGGCGGTGTCCTCCACCGGGGCCAGCCGGCCCGCCAGCAGGGCGGCCAGCGCCACCGGGTCCGGGTGGTCGAAGAGCAGCGTGGCGGGCAGCGGGAGGCCGGTGGCGCCGCCGAGGCGGTTGCGCAGCTCGACCGCCGTCAGCGAGTCGAACCCCAGCTCCAGGAACCCCTTCCGGGGCTCCACCGCCTCCGGCCCGCGGTGCCCGAGCACCTCGGCGGTGAGCCGGCGGACCAGCTCCAGCAGGACGCGTTCGCGCTCCGCCGCGGAGACGCCGGCCAGCCTGGCCGCCAGTGCGTTCCCGTCCTCGGCCGCGGCGGCCGGGCCGTCCCGCTCCGGGGCCAGTGCCCGGACGGCCGGGAGCTCGGCGAGCAGCCGGCTGGGCCTGGCCGCGACGAACCCCGGCGCGAACCGGGACCAGTCCACGTCCACCACGGCGACCGCGGTGTCGCCCTGGGCCAGCGCGGCGTCCAGGGCGGCCAGCCCCGACTCCGGCGCCAGCGGGGTCACCCCGGTGCGCCGGGCGCGCTCCAGCACCTCGCCCCCGGCGGCCATGCCGCCCTCGTCCCACGGCCCCCAGGCCACCGAGGTGGCGGGCAGGCCGAGGGCCGCGCGCCGCTCGGCCAGGGCGTCCAGGTAGGCGTTGGCGGCGGCGTAGTTGGCCTGCCCGGGGGCGCCGAGCGTGCCGCTGAAGGAGGAGAACAGCACGAAGGCCGCCGGCTCCAGGTCCAGGGTCAGCTCGTGCAGGTGGCGGGCCGAGGCGGCCTTGGCCCGCAGGACGGTCGCCAGCCGCTCCGGGGTCAGCGCGTCGATCACGCCGTCGTCGAGCACCCCGGCGGCGTGCACCACCGCGGTGAGCGGGTGCTCGGCCGGGATGTCTGCGAGGAGCGCGGCGAGCCGGTCGCGGTCGGCGGCGTCGCAGGCCGTGACGGTCACGGTGGCGCCGAGGGCGCGGAGTCCGGCGGTCAGGTCGGCCGCGCCCGGGGCCCCGGGCCCGCTGCGGCTGGTGAGCAGCAGGTGGCGGACGCCGTGCCCGGCGACCAGGTGGCGGGCCAGCCGGGCGCCGAGCGCGCCGGTGCCGCCGGTGATCAGTACCGTGCCCTCCGGGTCCCAGCCGGGCGCGTCGCCGCGCCGGGCCGACGGCGCGGGCAGCAGCCGCCGCCCGTACAGGCCGTCGGGCCGCACCGCGACCTGGTCCTCGCCGGACCCGCCCGCCAGCAGCGCGGCCAGCCGGTCCCCGGCCGGGCCGTCGAACTCCTCCGGCAGGTCCACCAGGCCGCCCCAGCGGTCGGGGTGCTCCAGCGCGGCGGCCCGTCCCAGGCCCCACAGCGCGGCCTGCGCCGGGCTCGCGACCTGCCCGCCGACCGTCACGCCGGCCCGGGTCGCGCACCAGAGCGGGGCGTCCGGGGCGAGGTCGCCGAGGGCCTGGAGCAGTGCCACGGCGCCGGAGGTGACGGTGTGCTCGTCGGCGCCGTCCGCGAGGGCCAGCAGCGAGAGCACCCCGGTCGGGGCCGTGCCGTCCAGGGCCTGCCGGAGCGGGCCCGCCAGGGTGCTCCGGTCGAGGCCGTCCGGGGCGACCGTCACCCGCAGCAGGTCCGCGCCGTGCCGTTCCAGCGCCGCCAGGGCGCCCTCGACGGCCGCCGGGGCGCCCCCGGCGGGCAGCACGGCCAGCCAGGTGCCCATCGGGCGGTCGGCCCGCGGCTCCGGGAGCCGCTGCCAACCCGCCCGGTAGCGCCAGGAGTCGAGCCGGGAGCCGTCCCGCTTGCGGTGGCGCCAGGAGGACAGCGCGGGCAGCACCTCGCCCAGCGAGCGCTGCTCCTCCTCGGCCAGCCGGAGGCTCGCGCCGAGCGCGGCCAGGTCCTGCTGCTCGACGGCCGCCCAGAAGGCGGTGTCCACCGGGTCGGCCGCCGGCGCGGGGCCGTCCAGCCAGAACCGCTCGCGCTGGAAGGCGTAGGTGGGCAGCTCCACACGGCGGGAAGCGGCGGCTCCGGCCGCGGCGAAGAAGGCCGGCCAGTCCACCTCCGCGCCGAGCGTGTGCAGCGCGCCGACCGCCCGGACCAGGGCCGCGGCCTCCGGCCGGTCCCGGCGCAGCGCGGGCAGCAGGGCGAAGCCGCCCTCGGGCGCCGTCCCGGCCAGGCAGTCCTGGCCCATCGCGGTCAGCACGCCGTCCGGGCCCAGCTCCAGGTACCGGCTCACCCCGTCGGCGGCCAGCCGCCGGAACACGTCGTCGAAGCGGACGGCGGCACGGATCTGGCCGACCCAGTACTCCGCCGTGCACAGCTCCTCGGCGGCCACCGGGCGGCCGGTGCCGGAGACCACCGGGATCCGCGGCTTGTGGTACGTCAGCGCCGCCGCGACCTCGCGGAACTCCGCCAGCATCGGGTCCATCAGCGGGGAGTGGAAGGCGTGGCTGACCCGCAGCCGCCGGGTGCGGTGCCCGGCGTCGGCGAGCTGCCCGGCGATCCGCAGGACGGCCTCCTCCGGGCCCGCCAGCACGGTGGCGCGCGGGCCGTTGACGGCGGCCACGGCCACCTCGCCACCGAGCAGCGGCAGCACCTCGGCCTCGGCGGCCGCCACGGCCACCATCGCGCCGCCGGCGGGCAGTCGCTCCATCAGCCGGCCGCGGGCGGCGACCAGCGTGGCGGCGTCGGCCAGCGACAGCACCCCGGCCGCGTGCGCGGCGGCCAGCTCGCCGACGGAGTGCCCGGCCAGGAAGTCGGGCCGCACGCCCCAGGACTCGACCAGGCGGTAGAGGGCGACCTCGACGGCGAACAGGGCGGGCTGGGTCCAGCCCGTACGGTCCAGGGGTTCGCCGCCCTCGGCGATCACCTCGCGCAGCGGGCGCTCCAGGTGGCGGTCCAGCTCGGCGCAGACCTCGTCGAACGCCGCCGCGAACACCGGGTACGCCGCGTACAACTCGCTGCCCATGCCCATGCGTTGGGCGCCCTGGCCGGTGAAGAGGAAGGCCGTGCGGCCGGGGGAGACGGTGCCGCGCACCAGCTCGGGGGCCGCTTCGCCGGCCGCGAGCGCCTCCAGTCCGGCCCGCAGGCCGTCCGGGTCGGCGGCCACCAGGGCCGCGCGGTGGGCGAACTGTGTGCGAGAGACGGCGAGGGAGAGGCCGAGGTCGGCCGAGGCGGCCTCGGTGTCCAGGTGGTCGCGCAGGCGGCGGGCCTGGTCGCGCAGGGCCTGGTCGGTCTTGGCGGAGAGGAGGAAGGGGAGCGCGCCCGGTGCGGGAGCCTCCTCGGCCGACTCCTCGGCGGGCTGCTCCTCGGGGGCGTGTTCGAGGATGACGTGGGCGTTGGTGCCGCTGACGCCGAAGGAGGAGACGCCGGCCCGGCGCGGGCGGCCGGTCTCCGGCCAGTCCCGGGCCTCGGTGAGCAGCTCCACCGCGCCCGCCGACCAGTCCACCTGCGAGGACGGCGCGTCCACGTGCAGGGTGCGCGGGACGGTGCCCCGGCGCATCGCCTCGACCATCTTGATCACGCCGCCGACCCCGGCCGCGGCCTGGGTGTGGCCGATGTTGGACTTCAACGAGCCCAGCAGCAACGGCCGTTCACGGTCCTGGCCGTAGGTGGCCAGCAGCGCCTGGGCCTCGATCGGGTCGCCCAGCCTCGTGCCCGTGCCGTGCGCCTCCACCACGTCGACCTCGGTGGCGGCCAGCCCGGCCCGGTCGAGGGCCTGGCGGATCACCCGCTCCTGGGAGGGGCCGTTGGGCGCGGTCAGGCCGTTGGAGGCGCCGTCCTGGTTGACGGCGCTGCCGCGCAGCACCGCCAGCACCGGGTGCCCGTTGCGCCGGGCGTCGGAGAGCCGCTCCAGCAGCAGCATGCCGACGCCCTCGCCCCAGCCGGTGCCGTCCGCGGCCTCGGCGAACGCCTTGCAGCGCCCGTCCGGCGCCAGCCCGCGCTGGCGGCTGAACTCGATGAACGAACCCGGCGTCGACATCACCGCGACGCCGCCGGCCAGGGCCAGCGAGCACTCGCCGGAGCGCAGGGCCTGGCCCGCCAGGTGCAGGGCGACCAGCGAGGAGGAGCAGGCCGTGTCCACGGACACCGCCGGGCCCTCCAGGCCGAGGGTGTAGGCGATCCGGCCGGAGGCGACGCTGGCCGAACTGCCGTTGCCCAGGTAGCCCTCCACCTCCTCCGGGACGGTGCTGAAGCGGGCCGCGTAGTCGTGGTACGAGATGCCGGTGAAGACGCCCGTCCGGCTGCCCCGCGCCGACACCGGGTCCACGCCCGCGTGCTCGAAGGCCTCCCAGGAGGTCTCCAGCAGCAGCCGCTGCTGCGGGTCCGTCGCCAGCGCCTCGCGCGGGTTGATCCCGAAGAACGCCGCGTCGAACCCGGCCGCGTCGTACAGGAAGCCGCCCTCGGAGGCGTAGCAGGTGCCGGGCTGCTCGGGGTCGTCGCTGAACAGCGCGGCGGTGTCCCAGCCGCGGTCCTGCGGGAAGCCGCCGACGGCGTCCCGGCCCTGGGCGACCAGCTGCCACAGTTCCTCGGGCGAGCCGACCCCGCCGGGGTAGCGGCAGCTCATCCCGATGATCGCGATCGGCTCCCCGGCGTCCACCGGGCCGGCGGTGGGGGCGGCCGCCGAGCCGTCCTCGCCGAGCAGTTCGCCGAGCAGCCGGGCGGCCACCGCCTCCGGGGTCGGGTGGTCGAACAGCAGGGTGCTCGGCAGCCGCACCCCGGTCGACCGGGCGAGCCGGTCGCGCAGCTCCACCGCCGTCAGCGAGTCGAAGCCCTGCTCCTGGAACGGGCGGACCACCTCGATCCCGTCGGCCGTGGGGTGGCCCAGGACCTCCGCCGCCAGGCCGCTCACCAGCTCCACCAGGGAACGGGAGCGCTCGGCGACCGGCAGGCCGGCGAGGGCGGAGCGCAGCGCCGAGGCGGCGTCGTCGGCGGGCGCGGGCCGCTCCTCGGCGCGCTCCAGCTCCCGCACCTCGGCCAGCGCGCCCAGCAGCGGGCTCGGCCGGACGGCGGTGAAACCGGGGTGGAAGCGCGACCAGTCGACCTCGGTGACGGTCACGGCCGTGTCGTCCAGGTCCAGCGCCTGCCGCAGGGCCGCGACCGCGAGGTCCGGCGCCAGCGCGCCGAGGCCCATCCGCCGCAGCGGCCCCTCCTGACCGGCCGACATGCCCTCCCCGGCCCACGGGCCCCAGGCCACCGAGGTGGCCGTCAGGCCACGCGCCCGGCGCTGCTCGGCCAGCGCGTCCAGGAACGCGTTCGCCGCGCCGTACGCGGCCTGGCCGCCGCCGCCCCAGACCCCGGCGACGGAGGACATCAGCACGAAGGCGTCCAGCTCCTGCCCGTCCAGCAGCTCGTCCAGGTGCGCCGCTCCGGTCACCTTGGCGGCGCTGGACGCGGCCAGCGCGTCCGCGTCGAGCTCGCGCAGCGGGCCCATCGCCCCCGAGCCGGCCGCGTGCACCACGGCGCTCAGCGGGCCGAGCCCGTCCAGCAGCCCGGCCAGCGCCGCGCGGTCCGCGACGTCGCAGGCCGCCACCGTGACCCGGGCGCCCAGCGCGGACAGCTCGGCCTCCAGCGCGGCGGCCCCGGCGGCCGCACCGCCCCGACGGCCGGTCAGCACCACGTGCTCCGCGCCGTTCGCGGCCAGCCAGCGCCCGATCCGGGCCCCCAGCGCGCCGGTACCGCCGGTCACCAGCACGGTGCCGCGCGGCCGCCACTCGCGGCCCGCCGCGCCACCGGCCGCCCGGACCAGGCGGCGCGCGTACAGCCCGTCCGCCCGGACGGCGGCCTGGTCCTCGCCGGACCCGCCCGCCAGTACCGCGGCCAGCCGGTCGGCCGCCTTGCCGTCCACCGTCTCCGGCAGATCGACCAGGCCGCCCCAGCGCACCGGGCACTCCAGCGCCGCCACCCGGCCCAGGCCCCACAGCTGCGCCTGCGCGGGGCTGACCCGGTCGCCCGTCCCGGCCGCCACCGCGCCCCGGGTCGCGCACCACAGCGGCGCGTCCAGCCCGGCCTCGTCCAGGGCGTTCAGCAGCAGCACGGTGTCGGGCAGCGCGGCCGGCACCCCGGGCCGCGCCTCCCGCTCGTCCAGGGCCAGCAGGGAGAGCACGCCGTCCGGCTGCCGCTCCCCGGCGGCGGCCCGCAGCCGGGCGGCCAGCCCGGCGCAGTCCTCGCCCTCGGCCGCCGCGACGGTCAGCACCCGCGCGCCGCGGGCCCGCAGCGCGGACAGCGCGCCGCCGGTGCCCTCCTCCGTCCAGCCGGCCGGCAGGACGGCCAGCCAGTCGCCGGAGAGCCCGGGCGGGGCGGCCGGGTCGGCGAGCCGCTGCCACTCGACGCGGTAGCGCCAGGAGTCCAGCAGCGAACGGTCCTGGCGCTCGCGCCGCCAGGAGGAGAGCGCGGGCAGCAGGTCGCCCAGCGAGCGCTGCTCCTCCTCGGCCAGCCGGAGGCTCGAACCGAGGGCGGCCAGGTCCTGCTGCTCGACGGCGGCCCAGAAGGAGGCGTCCGCCGGGTCGGCGGCGCCCGCGACGGGCGCGGCGTCCAGCCAGAAGCGGCGGCGCTGGAAGGCGTAGGTGGGCAGGTCGACCCGGCGCGCGCCGGAACCGGCGAAGAACGCCGCCCAGTCGGCCCGCACCCCGCGCCCGTGCAGCGCCGCCACGGCGGACACGGCGGTCCGCACCTCGGCCCGGTCGCGCCGCAGCACCGGCACGAAGGCCTCGTCGGCGTCGTCGCCGTGGTCCCGGCCCATGGCGGTGAGCACGGCGTCGGGGCCGAGCTCCAGGAAGGTGGTGACGCCCTCCGCCAGCAGCGTCTCCACGGCGTCGTGGAAGCGGACGGTGTGGCGGGCGTGGCGGATCCAGTAGTCGGGGTCGGTGAGTTGCTCGGTGGTGGCGGGTTCGCCGGTGAGGGTGGAGACGATCGGGATGGCGGGGGCGTGGTAGGTCAGCTCGGTGAGGACGTCGCGGAACTCGTCGAGCATCGGTTCCATGAGCGGGGAGTGGAAGGCGTGGCTGACGCGCAGGTCGCGGGCCTTGTCGAACTGTGCGGCGACGGCCCGGACTTCGGTGGCGTCACCGGCGATGACAAGGGAGCGGGGGCTGTTGACGGCGGCGATCGAGACCCGCTCGGTGAGCAGGGGCAGGACCTCGTCCTCCGTGGCCCGGAGCGCCACCATGGCGCCGCCGGTGGGGAGGTGCTCCATCAGACGGGCGCGGGCGGTGATGAGGCGGGCGGCGTCCGGCAGGGACAGCACACCGGCCACGTGGAAGGCCGCGACCTCGCCGATCGAGTGGCCGGCCAGGAAGTGCGGGCGCACGCCCCAGGATTCGACCAGGTGGTAGAGCGCCACCTCGACGGCGAACAGCGCGGGCTGGGTCCAGCCCGTACGGTCCAGGAGTTCGCCGCCCTCGGCGATCACCTCGCGCAGTGGTCGCTCCAGGTGCCGGTCCAGCTCGGCGCAGACCTCGTCGAACGCCGCCGCGAACGCCGGGAATGCCGCGTACAACTCGCTGCCCATGCCCACGCGTTGGGCGCCCTGGCCGGTGAACAGGAACGCGGTCTTGCCGGTCGTCGCCGCCGTGATCCCGTCGCCCTCGGCCACCGCGGCCAGTCCGGCGGCGAGTTCGGCGCGGTCCGCGGCGACCACGGCGGCCCGGTGGGCGAACCGCGCGCGGCCGGTGGCCAGCGAGTAGGCCAGGTCGGTGAGGTCCAGCCCGGGGTCCGCGTCCAGCCGGGCGCGCAGCCGGGCGGCCTGCTCCCGCAGCGCGGGGACGGTCTTCGCCGACAGCAGGTGCGGGGCGAGCGCGGGCGCCGTCCCGGCCGGCGCCTCGGCCTCCGGGTCGGCCGGGGCCTCCGGCGCCTGCTCGACGATGACGTGGGCGTTGGTGCCGCTGACGCCGAAGGAGGAGACCCCGGCCCGGCGCGGGCGGCCGGTCTGCGGCCAGTCCCGGGCCTCGGTGACCAGCTCGACCGACCCGGCCGTCCAGTCCACCTCGGGCGTCGGCTCGTCCACGTGCAGGGTGCGCGGGACGGTGCCCCGGCGCATCGCCTCGACCATCTTGATGATGCCGCCGACCCCGGCGGCGGCCTGGGTGTGGCCGATGTTGGACTTCAACGAGCCCAGCAGCAGCGGCCGTTCGCGGTCCTGGCCGTAGGCGGCCAGCAGCGCCTGGGCCTCGATCGGGTCGCCGAGGGTGGTGCCGGTGCCGTGCGCCTCCACCACGTCCACCTCGTCGGCCGCCAGCCCGGCGCTCTCCAGCGCCTGCCGGATCACCCGCTGCTGGGCGGGACCGTTCGGCGCGGTCAGCCCGCTGCTCGCACCGTCCTGGTTGATGCCCGAGCCGCGGACCAGCGCCAGCACCGGGTGCCCGTTGCGCCGGGCGTCGGAGAGCCGCTCCAGCAGCAGCATGCCGACGCCCTCGCCCCAGGCCGTGCCGTCCGCGGCGGCGGCGAAGGACTTGCAGCGGCCGTCCGGCGCCAGCCCGCGCTGGCGGCTGAACTCCACGAACCCGGCCGGGGTCGAGAGCACCGTGACGCCGCCGGCCAGGGCCAGCGAGCACTCGCCGGAGCGCAGGGCCTGGCTCGCCAGGTGCAGCGCCACCAGCGAGGAGGAGCAGGCGGTGTCCACGGTGACGGCCGGGCCCTCCAGGCCCAGCGCGTACGCCACCCGGCCGGAGGCCACGCTGCCGGCGCTGCCGTTGCCCAGGTAGCCCTCCACCTCCTCGGGGACGGACTGGAAGCGGGCCGCGTAGTCGGCGGTGGCGATACCGGCGAACACCCCGACCCGGCTGCCGCGCACCGAGGTCGGCGCGATCCCGGCCCGCTCGAAGGCCTCCCAGGAGGTCTCCAGCAGCAGCCGCTGCTGCGGGTCCATGGCCAGCGCCTCACGCGGGCTGATCCCGAAGAACGCCGGGTCGAACTCGTCGGCCCGGTGCAGGAAGCCGCCCTCGCGGACGTAGCTGGTGCCCGGCGTCCGCGGGTCGGGGTCGTACAGCGCCTCGACGTCCCAGCCCCGGTTGACCGGGAAGCCGGAGATCGCGTCCACACCCCCGTCGACCAGCTGCCAGAGCTCCTCGGGCGAGGTCACCTCGCCGGGGTAGCGGCAGGCCATGCCGACGATCGCGATCGGCTCGCGGCCGGCATCCACCAGCTGCCGGTTCTCCCGGCGCAGCCGCTGGATCTCCTTGAGGGAATCCCGGAGTGCCGCGACGACTTCCTGGGGTGCTGCGTTCATCACAAATCTCCGTACATCAAGCTCAGGTCGGGGCTAGGGGGGCGGTGATCCGCGCCGGGTACTCGGCGCGGATCACCGGGGCCGCCTAGGAGTTGTCGCGGGCCAGGCGGAGCAGCTCGGCCAGATCCATGTCGTCGATCAGCTCGTCGCCGACCGCCTCGGCGGTGCCGGTCGCCCCGGCGCCGTCGCCCGCGGCCGGGCCGACGCCCGGCAGCTCGGGGTCCAGCGCGGTGCGCAGCTGCTTGGCGAGGGCGGCGGGGGTCGGGTAGTCGAAGATCAGCGTGCTGCTCAGGCGCAGACCGGTGGCGTCGGTGAGCAGCTTGCGCAGCTCGACCGCGGTCAGGGAGTCGAAGCCCTGCTCCAGGAAGCCGCACTCGGGGTCGAGGCCGCTGTGCGGGGCCTCGCCGAGCACGCCGGCGACGCACTCCTCGACCAGCTCCAGCAGCAGCTCGTCGCGCTCCGGCTCGGTGAGTCCGGCGAGCCGCTCCCGCAGCCCGGCGGACCGGTCCGGCCGCTCACCGGTGCCCGGCGCGTCGGCGTCCTGCGCGTCGGCCGACCGCGGCGCGGGGGCGTCCGTCCTGGCGGCGCGCCGCCAGGCGGCGAGCAGCGGCAGCGCGGCCCGCAGTTCGGACGGGAGGTCCCCGCCGTCGCCCTCCAGCCGCAGGACGGCGGCCAGCGAGGCCTCGTCCTGCTGCTCGACGGCCGCCCAGAAGGAGGCGTCCAGCGGGTCGGCCGTCCCGGCCGCGGCCTTCGGCTGGACGACGTCCAGCCAGTACCGCCCGCGCTGGAAGGCGTAGGTCGGCAGGTCGACCCTGTGGCCGTCCGCGTGGAACGCCGTCCAGTCCACCGGCACGCCGCGCAGGTGCAGCGCGGCCAGCGCGGACGCCAGGGCGAACTCCTCGGAGCGGTCCCGGCGTTGCGCGGCGACCAGGGCCGCCCGGCCGCCGGCCGCCGTGCCATCCAGGAACTCCTGGCCCATGGCGGTGAGCACACCGTCGGGGCCGAGCTCCAGGAAGGTGGTGACGCCCTCCGCCAGCAGTGTCTCCACGGCGTCGTGGAAGCGGACGGTGTGGCGGGCGTGGCGGATCCAGTAGTCGGGGTCGGTGAGCTGGTCGGTGGTGGCGGGTCGGCCGGTGAGGGTGGAGACGATCGGGATGGCGGGGGCGTGGTAGGTGAGTTGGGCGAGGACGTCGCGGAACTCGTCGAGCATCGGCTCCATGAGCGGGGAGTGGAAGGCGTGGCTGACGCGCAGTTCGCGGGCCTTGTCGAACTGTGCGGCGACGGCCCGGACTTCGGTGGCGTCACCGGCGATGACCAGGGAGCGGGGGCCGTTGACGGCGGCGATCGAGACCCGCTCGGTGAGCAGCGGCAGGACCTCCTCCTCGCCGGCCCGGAGCGCCACCATGGCCCCGCCGGTGGGGAGGTGCTCCATCAGACGGGCGCGGGCGGTGATGAGGCGGGCGGCGTCCGGAAGGGACAGCACACCGGCCACATGGAAGGCCGCGACCTCGCCGATCGAGTGACCGGCCAGGAAGTGCGGCCGGACGCCCCAGGATTCGACCAGGCGGTAGAGGGCGACCTCGACGGCGAACAGGGCAGGCTGGGTCCAGCCCGTACGGTCCAGGAGTTCGCCGCCCTCGGCGATCACCTCGCGCAGCGGGCGCTCCAAGTGGCGGTCCAGCTCCGCGCAGACCTCGTCGAACGCCGCCGCGAACGCGGGGTACGCCGCGTACAACTCGCTTCCCATGCCGGTGCGTTGGGCGCCCTGGCCGGTGAACAGGAAGGCCGTCCGGCCCGAGGCCGCCACCGCCCTCAGCACCCCGGGCGCCTGCGGCGTCCCGGCGGCCAGGGCCCGCAGCCCGGCCAGCAGGCCGTCCCGGTCCGCGGCGACCACGGCACCCCGGTGCGGGAACTGCGAGCGCGTGGTGGCCAGGGAGAGCCCGAGGTCGGCCGGGTGCAGCTCCGGCCGCTCCTCGACCAGCTCCAGCAGTCGCCCGGCCTGGCCGCGCAGCGCCTCCTCGGACCGGCCGGCGAGCACCAACGGCCGTACGGCCGGGCCCTCGTGGCTCCGCTCGGGGGCCGTCGGCGCCGGGTCGCCCTGCTCCAGGACGAGGTGGGCGTTGGTGCCGCTGATGCCGAAGGAGGAGACGCCGGCCCGGCGCGGGCGGCCGGTCTCCGGCCAGTCCCGCGTCGCAGTGGCCAGCTCGACCGCTCCGGCCGTCCAGTCCACGTGCGGCGAGGGCTCGTCGACGTGCAGGGTGCCCGGCAGGACCCCGTTGCGCATCGCGAGCACCGTCTTGATCACCCCGGCGACGCCCGCCGCGGCCTGGGTGTGGCCGAGGTTGGACTTCACCGAGCCGAGCAGCAAAGGCAGTTCGCGGTCCTGGCCGTAGGTGGCCAGCAGTGCCTGGGCCTCGATCGGGTCGCCCAGCTTCGTGCCCGTGCCGTGCGCCTCCACCACGTCGACCTCGCCCGCGGCGAGACCGGCGGCGGCCAGCGCCTGGCGGATCACCCGCTCCTGCGCGGTGCCGTTCGGGGCGGTGAGCCCGTTGGAGGCGCCGTCCTGGTTGACGGCGCTGCCGCGCAGCACCGCCAGCACGGGGTGCCCGTTGCGGCGGGCGTCCGACAGCCGCTCGACCAGCAGCATGCCGATGCCCTCGGAGAACCCGGTGCCGTCGGCGCCGGCCGCGAAGGCCTTGCAGCGGCCGTCCTCGGCGAGGCCGCGCTGGCGGGCGAACTCGATCAGCAGCTTCGGCGTGGACATCACGGTCACGCCGCCGGCCAGCGCCAGGTCGCACTCGCCGCGCCGCAGGGCGGCCGCCGCGAAGTGCAGCGCCACCAGCGAGGAGGAGCAGGCGGTGTCCACGGTGACGGCCGGGCCCTCCAGGCCCAGCGCGTACGCCACCCGGCCGGTGGCCACGCTGGCCGCGCTGCCGTTGCCGAGGTAGCCGTCGACCTCCTCGGGCACGTCCTGAACCCAGGTCGCGTAGTCGTGGTAGACCATGCCCGCGTACACGCCGGTCCGGCTGCCGCGCAGGCCGAGCGGGTCGATCCCGGCCCGTTCGAAGGCCTCCCAGGAGGTCTCCAGCAGCAGGCGCTGCTGGGGGTCCATCGCCAGCGCCTCACGGCGGTTGATCCCGAAGAACGCCGGGTCGAACCCGGCCACGTCGGTCAGGAAGCCGCCGGTCCGGGTGTAGGTGCGGCCCGGGGTGCCCGGCTCGGGGTGGTAGATGCCCTCCAGGTCCCAGCCGCGGTCGGCCGGGAACTCCGAGAGCACCGAACCGCCCTCGGCGAGCACCTCCCACAGTGCCTCCGGGGTGGCGATCCCCCCGGGGAAGCGGCAGCTCATCGCGACGATCGCGATCGGCTCGTCGGGGTCGGCCGTGACCGCCACCGCGGCCGGGGCCGGGGCGGAGTCGTCCGCGTCCGCGCCGAGCAGCTCCTCGACCAGGTGCGCGGCGAGCGCGCGCGGCGTCGGGTGGTTGAACACCAGGGTCGCCGGAAGGCGCAGCCCGGTCGCGGAGTTGAGCCGGTTGCGCAGTTCCACCGCGGTCAGCGAGTCGAAGCCCAGCTCCTTGAGCGCCTTCTCCTCCTCGACGGCGTCGCCCGAGTCGTGCCCGAGTACCGCGGCGACGTGGCCGCGGACCAGGTCCAGCACGGTCCGCCGGCGGTCCTCGCCGGAGAGCCCGGCCAGGCGCCCGGCCAGACCGCCCGCCGGAGCGGCGTCCGGGGCGCCGGCCGTGCGGCGGCCCGGGCCACCGGAGGCCAGGCCGCGCAGCAGCGCGGGGACGGTGGCCGCCCGGCCGCGCAGGTGGGCCCGGTCCAGCTGGATCGGCACCAGCACCGCCTCGCCCGAGGCCACGGCCGCGTCGAACAGGGCCAGTCCGGTCTCGGCGCTCATCGGCACCGCGCCGCCCCGCACGATCCGCTCCAGGTCGGCGTCGACGAGGCGCCCGGCCATGCCGGACCGCTCCTGCCACAGGCCCCAGGCCATCGAGACGGCCGGCCGGCCCTGGGCGCGGCGGCGCTGCGCCAGCGCGTCCAGGAAGCAGTTGGCGGCGGCGTAGTTGGCCTGCCCGGGGTTGCCGAGCACACCGGCCGCGGCCGAGAAGAGGACGAACCCGCCGACGTCGCCCGCCAGTTCGTGCAGGTTGAGCGCGCCGGTGACCTTGGGTGCGAGCACCCGGTTGAACTGCTCGGGGGAGAGGGAGAGGACGGTTCCGTCGTCCACCACGCCCGCGGTGTGCACCACGGCGGTGAGCGGGCGCTCGGCGGGGACGGCGGCGAGCAGCTCGGCGAGCTGCCGGCGGTCGGCGACGTCGCAGGCGGCCAGGGTGACCTCGGCGCCCGCCGCGCGCAGCTCGGCGAGGAGTTCGGCGGCGCCCTCGGCCGCCGGGCCGCGCCGGCTGGTCAGCAGCAGGTGCCGGGCGCCGTGGGCGGCGACCAGGTGGCGGGCGGTCAGCTCGCCCAGGCCGCCGATCGCGCCGGTGACCAGGACGGTCCCGGAGACGTCCAGCGGGACCTGCGCACCAGCACCCGCCTTCCCGGCGGCGGTCGGCGCCTTGGCCAGGCGCGGGGCGAGCAGGGCGCCCCGCCGGACGGCCAGCTGCGGCTCGGTGTCCACCGGCAGTGCGGCCAGCGGCAGTTCACCGCCGTCGTGGTCGACCAGGACCAGCCGGTCCGGGTTCTCCGACTGCGCGGACCGGACCAGGCCCCACACGGCGGCCAGGACCGGATCGGGCGCACCCTCCCCGGTGGCGACCGCGCCGCGGGTCAGCACGGCCAGCCGGGCCTCGGCGAACCGCGGGTCCACCAGCCACTCCTGGACGAGTCGCAGCACCCGTACGGTCGTCGCACCGACCGCGGCGGCCAGCTCGTCCGTCGCCTCGGACCCCTGGTACGGGGCGAGTTCCACCGCGACCACGTCGGGCACGGCCGCGCCGGCGTCCACCGCCGAGCCCAGCTCGGCCAGGGCGGCCAGGCAGTCCGTGCTGCCGGCGCCGTCCGTGCGGTCGGTGCTGTCCGTGCCGTCGGCGCTGTCGGCGCGGTCGGTGCCGAGGAGCGTCCAGGAGCGGGCGGCCGGGTCGCCGGCCGGCACCGGCAGCCACTCGACCCGCAGCAGCGACTCGCGCACGGCCCGGTCGGCGGTGCGCAGCCGCTCGGCGGAGACGGGCCGCAGCAGCAGCGAGTCCACCGAGGCGACGGGCGCGCCGCCGAGGTCCGCGACGGTCAGCGACAGGGTCTCCGGAGCCGTCCGGGCCAGCCGGACGCGCAGCGCGGTCGCGCCGCTCGCGTGCAGCCGGATCCCGGCCCAGGAGAAGGCGAGCCTGCCCTGTTCGGCGTCCGGCACCAGGCCCATCGCGTGCAGGGCGGCGTCCAGCAGCGCCGGGTGCAGCCCGTAGCGGGCGGCCGCGGCCTGCTCGGTGGCGGGCAGGGCGACCTCGGCGTAGACCTGGTCGCCGTGCTGCCAGGCGGCCCGCAGGCCCTGGAAGGCCGGGCCGTAGTCCACCCCGGCGTCGGCGAGCCGCTGGTAGGCGTCGGTGACGTCCAGCGGGGTCGCGCCGGCCGGCGGCCAGGCGGTGAGGTCCGCGGCGGACTCGTCGGCTGCCGCGTCGAGGGCCGCGTCGGTGGCCGCGGAGAGCGTGCCCGAGGCGTGCCGGGTCCACGGCTCGTCCTCGGCGGCGTCGGCCGGGCGGGAGTCGATCCGCAGCGGACGGAGGCCGTCCTGCTCCGCGCCGACCAGGACCTGGAGCCGGACCCCGCCGCGCTCGGGCAGGACCAGCGGGGCTTCCAGGGTGAGTTCGTCGAGGCGGCCGTAGCCGACCTCGTCGCCGGCCCGGACGGCCAGCTCCAGGAACGCCGTTCCGGGCAGCAGGGTCGCGCCCATCACGGTGTGGTCGGCCAGCCACGGCGTGCTGTGCCGGGAGAGCAGCCCGGTCAGCAGGTGGCCGTGGCCGTCCGCGAGCGGCACGGCCGCGCCGAGCAGGGGGTGCTCGGGGGCGGTGAGGCCCGCCGTGGTGACGGCGGCCGCACCGGCCACGGTGTCCAGCCAGTAGCGGTTGCGCTGGAAGGGGTAGGTGGGGAGGTCGGTGCGGTGGCCGGTGGTGAGGAGCGGGGTGAAGTCGGCGGGGGCGCCGTGGACGTGGGCTTCGGCGAGGGAGGTGAGGAAGCGGCGGGTGCCGCCGTGGTCGCGGCGCAGGGTGCCGAGGGTGTGGGCGGTGGTGTGGTGCAGGGTGTCCTGGATGGCGCCGGTGAGGACGGGGTGGGGGCTGACCTCGATGAAGAGGTCGTGGCCCTGCTCGGCCAACTGCCGGGTGGCGTCGGCGAGTCGGACGGTCTGGCGGAGGTTGCGGTACCAGTAGGCGGCGTCCATCGTCGTGGTGTCCAGCCAGCGGCTGTCGACGGTGGACCAGAACGGGATGTCGGCGCCGCGCGGGGTGACGGGGGCGAGCAGGTCGAGCAACTCGGCCTGCAGGGCCTCGACATGGGCCGAGTGCGAGGCGTAGTCCACGGTGACCCGGCGGGCACGGATGCCGTCCGCCGTGAAGCGCTCGACGAGTTCGTCGAGGGCGTCGGCGTCCCCGGCGACGACCGCCGAGGAGGGGCCGTTGACGGCGGCGACGGAGATGCGGTCGTGCCAGGGGGTGAGGTCGATGTCCTCGGCCGGGAGGGCGACGGAGACCATGCCGCCGTTTCCGGCGATGGCGGTGATGGCCTGGGAGCGCAGGGCCACGACGCGTGCGCCGTCCTGGAGGGTGAGGGCGCCGGCGACGGTGGCGGCGGCGATCTCGCCCTGGGAGTGGCCGATGACGGCGTCGGGCTCGATGCCGTGGGCCTGCCAGAGGGTGGCGAGGGAGACCATGACGGCCCAGAGGGCGGGCTGGACGACGTCCACCCGGTCGTAGCCGGGTGCGCCGTCGGCGCCGCGCAGGACGTCGATCAGGTTCCAGTCGGTGAACTCGGCGAGGGCGTCGGCGCATTCGGTGATCCGTGCGGCGAACACCGGCTCGGTGTCGAGGAGTTCGACGGCCATCCCGACCCACTGGGAGCCCTGCCCGGGGAACACGAACACCGTGCGTCCGGTGGTGGAGACGGTGCCCTCGACCACGGCGGCGCTCTCGGTGCCCTCGGCGAGCGCCCGGAGGCCTTCGGTCAGCTCGGTGCGGTCCGAACCGAGCACCACCGCACGGTGGTTGAACAGCGAGCGGGTCGTCGCCAGCGAGTGGGCGAGGTCGAGCGGGGCGGCCTCGGACTCCTGGAGCAGCGCGGCCTGGGCGCGCAGGGCGTCCGCCGACTTCGCGGACAGCAGCAGCGGCAGCACGCCGTGCGCCGTCGGTTCGCCCGCCGGGGCCTCCGGGGAGGGCTGTTCGAGGATGACGTGGGCGTTGGTGCCGCTGACGCCGAAGGAGGAGACGCCGGCCCGGCGCGGGCGGCCGGTCTCCGGCCACTCCCGCTCCTCGGTGAGCAGCTCCACCGCGCCCGCCGACCAGTCGACGTGCGGGGTGGGCTCGTCCACGTGCAGGGTGCGGGGTAGCACCCCGTGCCGCATCGCCAGCACCATCTTGATGATGCCCGCCGCGCCCGCCGCGCTCTGGGTGTGGCCGAGGTTGGACTTCACCGAGCCGAGCTGGAGCGGCAGTTCGCGGTCCTGGCCGTAGGTGGCGAGGAGCGCGTTGGCCTCGATCGGGTCGCCGAGCCGGGTGCCGGTGCCGTGCGCCTCGACGGCGTCCACGTCGGCGGCGGTGAGGCCGGCGGTGGCCAGGGCCTGGCGTATGACGCGTTCCTGGGCGGGGCCGTTGGGGGCGGTGAGCCCGTTGGAGGCGCCGTCCTGGTTGATCGCGGTGGCCCGGACGACCGCCAGCACCGGGTGCCCGTTGCGGCGGGCGTCCGACAGTCGCTCGACCAGCAGCACGCCCACGCCCTCGGCCATGCCGAAGCCGTCGGCGGCCGCCGCGAAGGCCTTGCAGCGCCCGTCCTCGGCGAGGCCGCGCTGGCGGCTGAACGCCACCAGGCCCTCGGGGGTGGCCATCACGGCGGCACCGGCCGCGAGCGCCATCGAGCACTCGCCGGCGCGCAGCGCCTGGACGGCGAGGTGGAGCGCCACCAGGGAGGAGGAGCAGGCGGTGTCGATGGTCACGGCCGGCCCTTCCAGGCCGAGCGCGTAGGAGATCCGGCCGGAGACCACGCTGGCCGCGTTGCCGGTGACCAGGTAGCCCTCGTTGCCGGGCGGGGCGGCGGCCAGCAGGGTGCCGTAGTCCTGGCCGTGGGTGCCGACGAACACGCCGACCTGCCCGCCCCGGACGGACACCGGGTCGACGCCGGCCCGCTCGAAGGCCTCCCAGGAGGTCTCCAGCAGCAGCCGCTGCTGCGGGTCCATGGCGTGCGCCTCGCGCGGGCTGATCCCGAAGAACGCCGCGTCGAACTCGGCCACGTCGTACAGGAATCCGCCCTCGCGGGTGTACGAGGTGCCGACCCGGTCGGGGTCGGGGTCGTAGAGCCCGTCGAGGTCCCAGCCGCGGTCGGTCGGCAGGGCGCCGACCGCGTCGCGCCCGGCGAGGACCAGCTCCCACAGGTCCTCCGGGGTGCGCACGCCGCCCGGGAAGCGGCAGCCCATGCCGACGATCGCGATCGGGTCGTCGTCCCGGGCCGCCGCGGTGGTGGCCGCGGCCGGTGCGGCGGCCGGGAGCCGGTCGCCGAGCACCTGCTCGCGCAGGTGGCCGGCCAGGGCCTTCGGGGTCGGGTAGTTGAAGATCAGCGTGGCGGGCAGGCGCAGGCCCGTCGAGCCGTGCAGGCGGTTGCGGAGCTCGACCGCGGTGAGCGAGTCGAAGCCCAGCTCCTTGAAGGTCCGTTCGGGGTCCACGGCCGTGCCGGCCGGGTACCCGAGCACGGTGCCGGCGGTGGCGCGGACGAGGTCCAGCAGCTCCCGGTCGCACTCGGGCCCGGTCAGCCCGGCCAGCCGCTGGGCGAGGGCCGAGCCGCCGGCCCGGTGGGTCGGCCGCCGACGGCCCGAGCGGGTGCGGACCAGGCCGCGCAGCAGCGGGTGGACGGCGTCGGACTGGGCGCGTACGGCGGCCAGGTCGAGCCGGATCGGCATCAGCGCCGGTTCACCGGCCGCGCGGGCGGCGTCCAGCAGGGCGAGGCCCTCCTCGGCGGAGAGCGCCGCGGTGCCGACGCCGGCCATCCGGCGCAGGTCGGTGCCGGTGAGCCGGCCGCCCATGCCGTTGCGCTCCGCCCACAGGCCCCAGGCCAGCGAGACGGCCGACCGGCCCTCGGCTCGCAGGTGCCGGGCGTAGGCGTCGAGGAAGGCGTTGGCGGCGGCGTAGTTGGCCTGCCCGCCGGCGCCGAACACGGCGGCGGCGGAGGAGTACAGCACGAAGGCGGCCAGGTCCGCGTCGCGGGTGAGCTCGGCCAGGTTGAGCGCGCCGGAGAGCTTGGGCGCGAGCACCCGGTCGAACTGCCCGTCGGTGAGCGTCTCGATCACGCCGTCGTCGACGATCCCGGCGGTGTGCACCACGGCGGTGAGCGGGTGCTCGGCGGGGACGGCGGCGAGCAACTCGGCGAGGGCGGAGCGGTCGGCGACGTCGCAGGCGGCCAGGGTGACCTCGGCGCCCGTCGCGCGCAGCTCGGCGAGGAGTTCGGCGGCGCCCTCGGCGGCCTCGCCGCGGCGGCTGGTCAGCAGCAGGTGCCGGACGCCGTGGGCGGCGACCAGGTGGCGGGCGGCGAGCACGCCGAGGCCGCCGGTGGCCCCGGTGACCAGGGCCGTCCCGTTCGGGTCGAGCGCGGGGGCGCCCTGCTCGGCGGGCCGGACCCGGGTGAGCCGCGCGGCCCGTACCGAGCCGTCGTGCAGCAGCAGTTGCGGCTCGTCGCCGGCCAGGGCGGCGGGCAGGGCGCGGTAGGAGGCGTCCTGCTCGTCCAGGTCGACCAGGACGATGCGGTCCGGGTGCTCGGACTGCGCCGAGCGGACCAGGCCCCAGAGCGGGGCGGTCACCAGGTCCGGCAGGCCGTCGCCCGGGCCGTCCCCGGCCACCGCGCCCCGGGTGAGCACGACCAGGCGGCTCTCGGCGAAGCGCTCCTCGGCGAGCCACTGCTGGAGCAGGCCCAGCAGCGCGTGGGTGGCCGCCCGCACGGCGGGGACCAACTCCGGTGCGGCGCCCGGTGCGAGGGGCAGCAGGACGGTGTCGGGGGCGGCGCCGTCGGCGGCGGCGAGGGCGGCCAGGTCGGGGTACGCGTCCACCGTGCTGCCCGCCGCGGTGAGCCCGGCGGCCAGGCCGAGGGCGTCCTCGCCGACCAGGGCGTAGCGGCCGGTGACCGGGGCGGCCCCGGGCAGGTCCGTCCAGTCGACGCGGAACAGCGAGTCGCCGTCGGGCCCGGCGTGGACCGCGCGCAGCTGGTCGGCCGAGACCGGCCGGACGGCCAGGCCGTCCACCGAGACCACCGGCACGCCGTGCTCGTCCGAGGCCTCCAGGGCGACCGAGTCCAGACCGGCCGGGGAGAGCCGGACCCGCAGGGCGGTCGCGCCGGCGGCGTGCAGCGAGACCCCGCTCCAGGCGAACGCCAGGTGGCCCTCGGCGGACTCCTCGCGGTGCCGGACGGCGCCGAGGTCCATGGCGTGCAGGGCGGCGTCCAGCAGCGCGGGGTGCAGCCCGTAGCGGGCCGACCGGTCGGCGACCTCCTCGCTCAGCACGACCTCGCTGAACACCTCCTCGCCGCGCCGCCAGGCCGCGCGGACACCCTGGAACGCCGGTCCGTACCCGGCGGGCAGCCGCTCGTACAGGTCCTCGACCGGCAGCGGTTCGGCGCCGGCCGGCGGCCACTGGGTGAGGTCCGCGGGGGCGGCGGGAGCGGCGGGGGAGAGGGTGCCCGCGGCGTGCCGGGTCCACGGCCGGGAGGCCGCGGCGTCCTGCGGCCGCGAGTGCAGGCCGACCGGCCGGGCGCCGGTGGCGTCGGCCTCGCCGACCACCACCTGGACCTGGACGGCGCCCTGCTCGGGCAGCACCAGCGGGGCTTCCAGGGTGAGTTCGTCGAGGCGGCCGCAGCCGACCTCGTCACCGGCCCGGACGGCCAGGTCCACCATGGCGGTCCCGGGCAGCAGGGTGGTGCCCATCACGGTGTGGTCGGCCAGCCACGGGTGGGTGGTGCGCGAGATCAGGCCGGTCAGCAGGTGGCCGTGGCCGTCGGCGAGCGGGACGGCCGCGCCGAGCATCGGGTGGTCGGCCGCGGCCAGACCGACGGCGGTCACGTCCGACGCGCCGGGGGCCGCCTCCAGCCAGTAGCGGTTGCGCTGGAAGGGGTAGGTGGGGAGGTCGGTGCGGTGGCCGTCGGTGAGGAGCGGGGTGAAGTCGGCGGGGGCGCCGTGGACGTGGGCTTCGGCGAGGGAGGTGAGGAAGCGGCGGGTGCCGCCGTGGTCGCGGCGCAGGGTGCCGAGGGTGTGGGCGGTGGTGTGGTGGAGGGTGTCCTGGATGGCGCCGGTGAGGACGGGGTGGGGGCTGACCTCGATGAAGAGGTCGTGGCCCTGGTCGGCCAACTGCTGGGTGGCGTCGGCGAGTCGGACGGTCTGGCGGAGGTTGCGGTACCAGTAGGCGGCGTCCATCGTCGTGGTGTCCAGCCAGCGGCTGTCGACGGTGGACCAGAACGGGATGTCGGCGCCGCGCGGGGCGACGGGGGCGAGCAGGTCGAGCAACTCGGCGTGCAGGGCCTCGACATGGGCCGAGTGCGAGGCGTAGTCCACGGTGACCCGGCGGGCCTGGGTGCCGTCGTCGGCGCACCGCCGCAGCAGCTCGTCCAGGGCGTCGGCGTCCCCGGCGACGACGGCGGAGGAGGGGCCGTTGACGGCCGCGACGGAGACGCGGTCGGCCCACGGCGCGATGGTGGCGAGCGCGTCCTCGGCGGACTGGGAGAGCGACACCATGCCGCCGTTTCCGGCGATGGCGGTGATGGCCTGGGAGCGCAGGGCGACGACGCGGGCGCCGTCCTGGAGGGTGAGGGCGCCGGCGACGGTGGCGGCGGCGATCTCGCCCTGGGAGTGGCCGATGACGGCGTCGGGCTGGACGCCGTGCGCCTGCCAGAGCGCGGCGAGGGAGACCATGACGGCCCAGAGGGCGGGCTGGACGACGTCCACCCGGTCGTAGCCGGGGGCACCATCGGCGCCGCGCAGGACGTCGATCAGGTTCCAGTCGGTGAACTCGGCCAGGGCGTCGGCGCATTCGGCGATCCGCGCGGCGAACACCGGCTCGCTGTCGAGGAGTTCGACGGCCATCCCGACCCACTGCGAGCCCTGCCCGGGGAACACGAAGACGGTCCCGCCGGTGGCGTCCGCCGTACCGGTCAGCACGGTGGCGCTCTCGGTGCCCTCGGAGAGCGCCCGGAGGCCTTCGGTCAGCTCGGTGCGGTCCGAACCGAGCACCACCGCACGGTGGTTGAACAGCGAGCGGGTCGTCGCCAGCGAGTGGGCGAGGTCGATCGGGGCGGCCTCGGACTCCTGGAGCAGCGCGGCCTGGGCGCGCAGGGCGTCCGCCGACTTCGCGGACAGCAGCAGCGGCAGCACGCCGTGCGCGGCGGGCTCGCCGGTGGGGCCTTCCTCCACGACGGGCTGTTCGATGATGACATGGGCGTTGGTGCCGCTGACGCCGAAGGAGGAGACGCCGGCCCGGCGCGGACGGCCGGTCTCCGGCCACTCCCGGTCCTCGGTCAGCAGCTCGACCGCTCCGGCCGTCCAGTCGACGTGCGGGGTGGGCTCGTCCACGTGCAGGGTGCGGGGGAGCACCCCGTGCCGCATCGCCAGCACCATCTTGATGATGCCGCCGACCCCGGCGGCCGCCTGGGCGTGCCCGATGTTCGACTTCAACGAGCCGAGCAGCAGCGGAAGTTCGCGGCCCTGGCCGTAGGTGGCGAGGAGGGCGTTGGCCTCGATCGGGTCGCCCAGCTTCGTGCCGGTGCCGTGCGCCTCGACGGCGTCGACCTCGGCCGGGGCCAGGCCCGCGGCGGCCAGCGCCTCGCGGATCACCCGCTCCTGCGCCGGGCCGCTCGGGGCGGTCAGCCCGTTGGACGCGCCGTCCTGGTTCACCGCCGTGCCGCGGACCAGGGCCAGCACCGGGTGCCCGTTGCGGCGGGCGTCCGACAGCCGCTCGACCAGCAGCACACCCGCACCCTCGGCCCAGCCGGTGCCGTCGGCGGAGGCGGCGAAGGACTTGCAGCGCCCGTCCTCGGCGAGGCCGCGCTGGCGGCTGAACTCGACGAACACCTCGGGCGTCGCCATCAGCGCCACGCCGCCCGCCAGGGCCAGGTCGCACTCCCCGCGCCGCAGGGCCGCGACCGCCAGGTGCAGGGCCACCAGGGAGGAGGAGCAGGCGGTGTCCACGGTGATCGCCGGGCCCTCGAAGCCGAAGGTGTACGACACCCGGCCGGAGGCGACGCTGCCCGCGGTGCCGGTGCCGAGGTACCCCTCCACCTCCTCGGGCACCCGGGGCAGCCGGCTGGCGTAGTCGTGGAACATCACGCCGGTGAACACGCCGGTCCGGCTGCCGCGCAGGGCCTCCGGGTCGATCCCGGCCCGTTCCATGGCCTCCCAGGAGGTCTCCAGCAGCAGCCGCTGCTGCGGGTCCATGGCGAGGGCCTCGCGCGGGCTGATGCCGAAGAAGTCGGGGTCGAAGTCGGCGCTGTCGTAGAGGAATCCGCCCTCCCGGACCGAGGAGCTGCCGGCCGAGCCGGGGGCGCCGCCGAACAGGGCGTCGGTGTCCCAGCCGCGGTCCGTCGGGAACTCCGAGACGGCGTCCCGGCCCTCGGCGACCAGCTGCCACAGGGCCTCGGGGGTGATCGCCCCGCCCGGGTAGCGGCAGCTCATCGCGACGATCGCGATCGGGTCCTCGTCCGCCGCCACCGCCGGACGGGCGGGGGCGGCCGGGGCCGGTGCCTCGTCGAGGAGTCCGGCGAGCAGGAAGCCGGCCAGCCGGGCCGGGGTGGGGTGGTCGAAGACCACGGTCGCCGGGAGGCGCAGGCCGAGCGCGGTCCGCAGCCGGTTGCGCAGCCGGACGGCCGAGGCGGAGTCCACCCCGAGGTCCTTGAAGGCCCGCTCGGGCGCGATCGTCCGCGGCAGGCCCCGGCCGAGCACCCCGGCCGCCTCGGCCCGCACCAGGCCGAGCAGCGTCTGCCGGGCCTCCGCCCGGGGCAGCGCGCGCAGCCGGGCGGCGAACACGGTGTCCGCCGCGCCGTCGGCGGCGGCCGGGTCGCGGAAGAGGACGCCGGTGGTGTCCCGGGTGGCGACCACGGGGGTGTCGGCGCCGCCCAGCGCGGAGTCCAGCAGCGCACCCAGCTCGGCGTCGGACACGGCGCCCGGGTCGGTGGTGTCCCAGGCCAGCGACACGGCGTGCCGGCCGGTGGCGCGGCGGTGCTGGGCCAGCGCGTCCAGGAACGCGGCGCAGCCGCCGTGGTCGCCGTCGTCCGCGCCCCGCAGGGCACCGGTGGAGGAGACCAGCAGGAAGGCCGTCAGGTCGAGCCCGGCGGTGAGCTCGTGCAGGGCCACCGCGCCGTCGACGCCGGTCCGCACCCAGCGGTCGGCCTGCCCGCCGGCGGCCAGCCCGGGGGAGCCGGCCGCGTGCACCACCGCGGTGAGCGGGTGCTCGGCCGGGACGCCCGCGAGCAGCTCGGCGACGGACGCGCGGTCGGCGGCGTCGCAGGCGGCCAGGGTGACCTCCGCGCCGGACTCGCTCAACTCCACGGCCAGCGCGGCCGAGTCGGGGGTGGTGGAGGCCAGCACCAGGTGCCGGACGCCGTGCTCGGCGACCAGCCGCCGGGCGATCGCGGCCGCGGCCGTCCCGCCGGCGCCGGTGACCAGCACGGTGCCGTCGAGGCGGCGGCCGGACGCGGCGGCGGTGACCGGCACCAGGCGGGGCGCCCGCAGCACCCCGCCGCGGACGGCGAACTGCGGCTCGCCGGTGGCCAGACCGGCCGGCAGGGCGGCCGCGGAGGCGGCCTCGCCGTCCAGGTCGGCCACGGTGAAGCGGCCGGGGTGCGCGGTCTGCGCGGCGCGCAGCAGCCCCCAGAGCGGAGCCTGCGCCAGCCCCGGGACCTCCTCGCCCGGGTGCACGGCCAGCGCGCCCCGGGTCAGCACCACCAGGCGGGTCTCCCGCAGCCGGTCGTCGGCGAGCCAGCGGGTCAGCAGTTCGGCGGCCTCGCGGGCGGTCCGCCGGGCCGCGTCCGCGACCGGCTCCGCGCCGGCGGCGGGCCAGGGCAGGTAGACGACCTCGGGCGCACCGGCCGCGGTGAGCTCCGCCAGGTCGGCGTAGCGGTCGACCGCCAGGCCGTCCAGGCCGTCAAGTCCGTCCAGTTCGTTCAGCCGGGCGGCTCCGTCCGACGGGCTCCCCAGCAGCGCGGCGCGCACCGGCTCCACGGGCCCGGCGGGCAGCGGCACCCAGTCCATCCGGTACAGCGACTCCTGCCGGACACCCCGGGCGCCGAGCAGGGTGCCGGGCTGGTCGAACAGCCGGTGCCGGGTGACCTTGCCCGAGGCGGTGCGCGGCACGGCGGCGATCGCCCGGACCTCCTGCGGCACCTTGAACCAGGACAGCTGCTCGGCGCAGGCGGCGAAGACCAGCTCGGCGTCGACGCCCTCCGGCGCGGCGACCACGAACGCGACCGGCACCTCGCCGAGCACCTCGTCCGGCCGGCCCGCCACGGCGACGTCCAGCACACCGGGCACCGTGCGGACGACGTCCTCGATCTCGCCCGGGTGGATGTTCTCCCCGCCCCGGATGATCAGCTCCTTGCGCCGCCCGCTGATCGTCAGCTGGCCGCCGGCCGCCCGGACCGCCAGGTCGCCGGTCCGGTACCAACCGTCCCGCAGCGCCTCGGCGGTGGCCTCCGGCCGGTTGTGGTAGCCCTGCATCAGGCTCGGCCCGCGCACCCACACCTCGCCCTCCGTCCCGGGGTCGGTGTCGATCCCGGTCTCCGGGTCGACCACCCGCACCTCCAGGCCGGGGACCGGCAGGCCGCACGAACCGGAGACCCGCTCGGCGCCCGGCGCCTCGGTCGCGATCGCGCCGCAGGTCTCGGTGGAGCCGTAGCTGTTGAGCAGCGGGATGCCGAACGCGTCCTCGAAGTCCCGGGCCAGCGAGGCCGAGGTGACCGCGCCGGTCGACAGGCAGACCCGCAGCCGCGGCATGTCCAGCCGCCCGGCGTCGGCCTCCCGCAGCAGGTGGTGGTAGAGGGCGGGCACCCCGGCGAGGAAGGTGTACGCGTCGCCGCGCAGCTCGGCCAGCACCTCGTCCGCGGAGAAGCCCGGCATGATGTGCGCGGTCGCGCCGGTCGCGGTGACGCCGACCACGCAGACGATGTGCGCCAGGCTGTGGAACAGCGGCAGCGGCCAGAGCACCAGGTCGTCGCGGGAGAGCCCGAGCAGCGGCGCGTAGCAGGACGCCACCGACCACAGGCAGCTGCGCTGGGTCGACAGCACGCCCTTGGGGGCGCCGGTGGAGCCCGAGGTGTAGAGCATGAAGGCGGTCTCGTCCAGGCCGAGGTCGTCGCGCGGCGGCACCGGGGGCTCGACGGTGGCCAGCGCCTCGAACGACGGCAGGTCCCGCGCCGCCTGCGGCCCCTGCGGCGCCTGCGCCGTCGGACCGGAGACGACCACCAGCAGCCCGGGCCGGTCGGCCCGCAGCCGCAGCACCTGGTCCAGGTGGCGGGCGTCGGTGACGACCACGGCGGCGCCGCTGTCGTCCAGGATGTGGGCCAGCTCCTCGTCGCTGGAGTGCGGGTTGACCGGGACGGCGACACCGGCGGCCCGGACGGCGGCCAGGTAGGCCTCCACCACCTCGACACCGGCGTCCAGGTGGATCGCCACCCGCCCGCCGCGGCCCAGGCCCAGGGCCGCCAGGTGGCCGGCCAGCCGTCCGGTCCGGAGCTCCAGCTCGGCGTAGCCCACGGACCGGCGGCCGTCCCGGAAGGCCGGCTTGTCGCGCAGCGACGCGGCCTGGGAGCGCAGCAGTTCGGGCAGCGGCCTGATCAGCTCGGTACGCGGCATGTCAACGGCTCCTTGGGCACGCGGAAACAGCACGGGAGGCTGGGGACTCCCGGAGAACAGAGAGGGGTGACGCATCATTCGGTATCCCGTGGCAGTCTCGTCCAGCCGTCCGCGGGGGCCGCACCCCTACGGTTCCCCTACGGGCCCTTGTCCCGGCCGGCTCCGCCGCGGGAGAAGGGGGGTGGTGGTGAGGGGTTGTCCGGCCGTCCGGCCTGCACCAGGCTCGGAGTGGGGAGGACCCGCCGGCGGGGCGAGGACCCCGTCCAGAAGGGACCACCGGAACACCATGACGCTCACCGACGGCGCGGCCGACAGCTGGATCCGCCGCTTCCACCCGGCCCCGGACGCCCGCGTCCGCCTGGTCTGCCTGCCCCACGCGGGAGGGTCGGCGAGCTACTGGTACCCGATGTCCGCCGCCACGGCGGCCGGGATCGAGGTCCTCGCGGTCCAGTACCCGGGGCGGCAGGACCGGCGCCACGAACCCTGCGTCGAGACCGTCGAGGCGCTGGCCGAGCAGGTCACCGAGGCGCTGCTGCCCCACCGCGACCTGCCGCTCGCCCTGTTCGGCCACAGCATGGGCGCGGTCGTCGGCTTCGAGGTCGCCCGGCGCCTGGAGGACCTCGGCACCCCGCCGGTCGCCCTGTTCGCCTCCGGCCGCCGCGCACCCTCCCGGCACCGGGACGAGGACGTCCACCTCCGCGGCGTCGACGGCATCGTCGCGGAACTCCGCAAGCTGGACGGCACCGACCCGCGGGCCCTGCAGGACCCGGAGCTGCTGCGGATGATCCTCCCCGCGGTCCGGGCCGACTACAAGGCCGTCGAGACCTACCGCTACCGGCCGGGGCCGCCGCTCTCCTGCCCGGTCGACGTCCTGGTCGGCGACAGCGACGAGAAGGCGACCGTCGACGAGGCCGGGTCCTGGCGCGACCACACCACCGGCGGCTCCGCCCTGCACGTCTTCCCCGGCGGCCACTTCTACCTGGCCCACCACCAGGGCGAGATCGTCCGCATCGTCACCGACCGCCTGCTGCCGCCGGTCTCCTGAACCCGGCGGGGCGCGGCGCGGCCGGTACGTCGCCGTGAGGGCGCCGGGGTTGCGGAGCCGGCGCCTCCGCGAGCGGTCCGGGGCCCTTCCCCCGCGCGTCCCAGGAGACTCATTCACCCCCTGCGCACCATCTTGGGTGCGTTGTGGCGGCTTTGGCCGAAGTTCGCCTCCGGCAGGTCTACGATCTCCCAACGTCGGACCGAACCAAGGCCGTTGACGATCTTTGGGGGGTGACATGGGCCTGCTCGGCGATGACCTGCCGTTCGCCCGTACCCTGAGCGCGCACGACCATGAGGCGTTTCTCGCACTCGGAGCCCCGAAGACCTACGCTCCCGGGCGGCACCTGGTCTCCGAGGGGGACCGCACCACCCACGTCCTCCTGGTGCTGGCCGGCTGGTCCATGGTCTACGTGGCCACCGACCGCGGGGCCACCCGGCTGGTCCTCGGCCTGCGCGGCCCGGGCGAACTGGTGGGCGAGCTGGCCGCGTTGGACGAGCGGCCGCGCAGCGCGACCGCACAGGCGCTCGGCACGGTCCAGGCGCTCGTGATCCCCGGCGACCGGTTCCGGCGGTTCCTGGCCGAGACCCCCCGGGTCGGCAGTCAGGTGATGTCCCAACTCGCCTCGCGACTCAGGGAGTCCGACCGCGAGCGTTCGGCCTTCGCCTCGCTCACCGTGGTCCAGCGCCTGGCCAGGCGCCTCGTCGAGCTCTCCGCCACCGGCGCCACGGCCCGGACGGCCGACTCCCGTGGCCCCTGCGGCGGTTCGACCGCCGTCGTGCACCTGGCGCAGGACGACCTCGCGGCCACCGTCGGTGCCACCCGCGAAGCGGTGGCCAAGGCCCTGAAACTGCTCCGCGACCAGAGACTGGTGCGCACCGGCACCCGGATGGTCGAGATCCTCGACCCCGCCCCGCTCCTGCTGCTCGCCCAGGGGCCGTACGGGCCGGGACCGGGGGGCCGTCCGAACACCTGAGACCCGAACGCCTGGGACCGGTGTGGAGGGACTCCGGCCCGCATGTAAAGCATCACAGACAACCCGGCATGCGGCGCCGGATTCTGGCGGCATGTCGAAGACAACCGCGGGGGTGACCGTGCTCGACCACGCAGTCGACGCCGTGTACAAGCTGGTGGTCAGCGTGGACGTCCGGAGGTCCGGCGCCTACGACGACGCCAGCAAGACCCGGATGCGCCGGCGGCTGTACGCCGTGATCGACCAGGCGTTCACCGAGGCCGCAGTGCCGGCCGGCGCCGTCCACCGGGAGGACCGGGGCGACGGCATCCTGGCGGCCCTCGGCCCCGGCATCGCGCCGGCCCGGATCCTCGGTGTCTGGGTCACCGAGGTGCATGAGCAACTACGTCAGCTGAACGCGGAGTTGGCGACGCGGCTGGGGCTGCGCATCGCCCTGCACGTCGGCCCGGTGACGCACGACGCCCAGGGCATCAGCGGCCACGCCGTCGACCTCGCCTGCCGGCTCGCCGACGCGGAGGCGGCCCGCCGGCTGCTCGACCGGGACCGGGCCGACCTGGTCGTGGTCGTCTCCGACTCGCTCTACCGCGAGGTGGTCTGCCACGGCGGCCGTTTCGTCGACCCAGAGGACTACGCCCCGGCCCGGCTGCGCCTCAAGGACGGCGCCACACCGGCCTGGGTCCGGCTGCCCGGCCGGCCCCGGCCGGCACCGCTGCCGGACGACGGGGGGCCGGAGGAGCCCGGCTCCGACGGCCCGCCCGACAACCGGCCCGCCGGCCCGCCGGGCCCCGGACCGGGTGCGGCGCCGGGCGGGGCGGACGACACCCTCGCGGCCCCGCACGCGCCGGGCGGGGTGTACGTGGGGGGTGATGCGTCGAACAACGAAGGCAACGTCTACCACGGGCCGGTGCACATCGGCCGCACCGTCAGGGGGACGTACCGTGCCTAAGCCGCTGAACGTCGTCAAGGCCCCCGAAGTGAGCCTGTGGAAGCCGCCGCTGGGCGACGACCGCCCCGAGGCCGGCTCCGACCCGAACGGCTCCGACGCCGGCCGTCCGCGGACTCCCGCCGACCAGGGCCCCGCCCCCGTCGGCGGGGGAGCGGGCGCGGGGGCGAACGCCGGGCCGGGCGCCGGAGCCGGCGTTCCGCAGCCGGAAGGCCACGTCGGGGACGGCCGCCGTCCGGACCCCGAGGAGCAGGAGCGCGCCGAACGCGAGCAGGCCGCCGGCCGGTTCCGCGAGCGCAGCCGCGACAGTCTGCTCGACGAGGAGGACGACGAGGGCGGGCCCGCCGCCGGCCTGGGGGCGACCTCCCGGGCCCACCGCGAGGCCCGCGGCTCCTACCGGGTGGCCGGCGACCACAACCTGTTCGACCGCACCGTCTTCCACCAGGCCCACATCGGCGACATCCACCTGCGGCTGGACAGCCGGCAGGCGGTCGGCGGGGTCGGCGGACCGGTCCCCGAGGCGGAGCTGCGGCGGGTCCGCCGGATCTACCGGGAGCCGGCGGGCTACGTCGAGCTCCAGCGGACGCTGCGCCGGCAGCGGGTCCTGGTGCTCGCCGGCGCCCCCGGCACCGGGCGGACCTGCACCGCGCTCGCCCTGCTCGACGAGCTGACGCAGCACCGGCCGTCCGCCGAGGGCGCCGCGCAGGACGCCCCGACGGACGGCCCCGCGGCAGGCGCCGTCGCGGAGCCGTCGTCCCGGGTCTCCCGGGTCTCCCCGGAGACCGCCGTACGGCAGCTGGCCGCCACCGTGTCCGACGACGCCCGGCGCGGGCACGGCTACCTGCTCGAACTCCCCTTCGTCCGCGGTGGCGTCGCCGAGCCCCCGGGCGAGTTCGAACTGGACGCCCTCGCCACGGCGCTCTCCGCCTCCGACTCCTTCGCCGTGCTGGTGGTGGCCGCCGGTCCGACGGCGACCCCGCTGCTGTCCGGCCGGTACGGCCTCATCTGCCCGCCGGCCCCCACGGAGGAACTGCTGCGGGCCAGGATCGCCGTCCACCTGGCCGACGGGGCCGCGGCCGCCGCGGAGTCCCCCGAGGACCTGGTCGCGCGGGCCGACGAGCTCGTCGACGACGCCGAACTGCGCTCCGCGGTCGGCCTGGAGGACCTCCGACCCGCCGAGGCCGAGCTGCTCGCCGACCTGACCGCCGCCCACGTGCTCGGCCGGCTGACCCTCGCGGAACTCCTCGCGGGCTGCGCCAGCCTGGCCCCGCAGCAGGCCCAGGAGTGGTTCGCGGGCGCGGACCGCGAGATCGCCGACCCGGTCGATTCCCCCGGCCCGTCCACCCGCCGGGCCTCCGGGCAGTCGGCCGCCGCCGTCCTGCACCCGACCGCCTCCCGGATCGCCCTGGCGGTCCTCAACGGTGCCGCCCACAGTGCGGTGGCCGAGGCCGCCCGCCTGCTGACCTGGGAGCTCGCGGTGGCCCGCGACCCCGGCAACACGCCCGCCCGCCCGCTGTTCTGCGACGACCCGGTCTCCGATCTCGCCTCCCTGCGCGCCGAGCTGACCGACGGCGAGGTGGAGACGGCGGGCATCCGGGCGCCGGCCCGGATCGTCCGCTACCGGGGCTCGGCCCTGTCCGGGGCAGTGCTCGCGGAGGTCTGGGACCGGCACCACCCGGCCCGCGAGCCGGTGGTCCGCTGGATGCGGCTGCTCGCCGACGACCCCCGGCCCGAGATCTGGGTGCGCGCCGCGCTCGCCTCCGGCGAGCTCTGCGCGCGCGACTTCGCCACCGGCTACGAGAAGCTGGTCCGGCCGATGGCGACCGCCCGCGCCGCCCGGCGCCGGGCCTTCGCCGCCACCGTGCTGGACCAGGCGGCCCGGCACGAGAGCCACCGGCCGGCCGTCCACGCCCTCGTCGGCGACTGGAGCAGGTCGCCCTCCGCGCACCTGCGCTGGACCGCCGCGCTGGTGCTCGGCTTCGGCCACGCCTCGCCCGTGGAGGCCGCGCTCGACGGCCTGGCCCGGATCGGCACCCACGAGGACGGTGACAAGGCGCCGATCGCCTCGCACGGCATCGTCCGGCTGCTCGCCGGCCCCGACGACCGGGCCGTGCTGCGCCGCCTCGCCGAATGGACCGCCGACAAGCGGGTGCCCTACCAGGACCTGGGCCTGCTGGCGGTCGTCCGGCTCGCGGTGACCACGGTCGGCGAGGTGTGGGACGGCGAGGCCTGGCCGGACCTGGGCCGGTACCTGGAGTGGCCGCTGCCGCTGGCCCTCGCGGCCACCCGCCCCGACCGCGCCGTCCCGCTGGCCGACCTGCTGTGGACGGCGCTGCGCACACCGCGCTCCTACGAGGCCGCCACCGACTGCCTGGAGTTCTGGCTGCGGACCGCCGTCGACGAGGACGGCCCGGACACCAGGGCCGGTCTGGCCGCACTGCTCCCGGCCCTGGTCGGCACCGACCGCGAACGGCGGCTCCTGGACTGGCTGTTGCGACGCATGATGAGCGACCCGGACGAGCCGCTGCCGACGGCGCGGGCCCGCGAGCTGTGGGACCTCGCCACCGGCGGCCGCCCTGACGGCGACCGGCGCGGCGGACCGGAGCGGCCCTCGGACCGCCGTGAGGACGGGCGGCCGGGCGAGGGCACCAGGGAAACGGAGGAACGACGATGACGGACGATCCACAGGCCGCCGGCCCACCGGCCCTCGCCAAGGCGGGCCGGCCCGAACGGCCGGCCGGACCGCTGCTGAAGGAGTACGGGAGCCCGGCCGAGTGCACCCGCAAGCCGAGCGCCGAGGTCGCCCTGGTGCACTTCTACCGCAACGGCGGCCACAGCGTGGTCACCGCGATGGGCACCGAGCACGTCGACCGCCCGCGCTTCGCCCGGCCGGTGACGATCTGCGAGGTGGCCCGGGGCACCCACCTCTGCCAGCTGTCCCTCCAGATCCCGGCGGTCGGCAGCGCCACCTTCTTCGAGGTGGAGGTGGACGTGCACTGGTCGGTCGTCGACTACCGCAAGGTGGTGGACGGCCAGGTCAGGAACGTCGCGGAGCGCCTGAAGGGGCCGCTGCTGGAGCGCCTGCGCGCGATCTGCTCCGGCTACCCCGTGACCGCCGCCGCCGAGGTCGACCGCGCGGCCAACTCCGCCTGCCGCACCGGGCAGTGGAACGACCTGGGCTACGACCTCGGGCTGCACGCGGACGTCTACGTGCGGGTCGCGGTGGACAGCACGACCATCCGGCACGCCGACGCGGACCGGAACTCCGCCTACGAGGACCGCACGACGGCCCGGGACTACGACCGCGAGGTGGCGGCGGAGCACCACCGCACCGGTTTGCTCCAGATCCGCATGCGCACCTTCCGGGCGATGCTGGACGGCGGTGAGTGGAACCAGATCTGCTTCATGCTCTCGGACAACCCGGACCAGGCGCGCGCCTTCATGGAGCTGCTGCGCCAGGAGTCCCGCGCGGACAAGCACGAGCTGCTGGAGCACACCCTGCGGCTGGTCGAGAAGGGCGTCATCCAGTCGGCCGAACTGGAGGCGCAGGTACGGGAGTTGCTGGGAACGCCCGCGTATCGCATCGAGGGCTCCTTCGGCCGGCCGCCGATCCGGGAGCCGGCGGCGAGGCCCGAGCTCCCGGGGAGCGGCCACGGCGGCCGGGACGACCGCCGGGACGGCGGCCCGGCGTTCACCCCTATGTGGGTGCAGGCCGAACCCGCCCCCCGGGACCGGATCCCCGCGCAGGCTCCGCCCGCGCGCCGGCCCAGCGAGGCCTTCGACGACTGGGGCCGCACCGGTTCCGACACCGCACCGCAGGACCACGCCGCTTCCGAGGACGACCGCCGCAGGGACCGCCACGACGACCACGACGACGACCGGGACCGCCGCCCGTGGTCCCCCGGTGACAGGAGCTGACCGCTCATGACCGCTACCGGACCCGCCCCAGCACCCGCGCCCGCCCCCGAACCCGCCCCCGCGCCCGCCCCCGAACCCGTCCCCGAACCCGTCCCCTGCTCGGACGAGGCCCGCTTCGTCGCGGACCGCCTCCTGTGCGTCGTCCGCGAGGACATCGGACGGGCCGACACCAAGTCCTCGATCCTGCTCACCGCCGCCCTCGGCCTGCCCGCCCTGCTCCTGGACCGCAACTGGGCCGACGGCCGGCCCGGGACGCTCGCCGCCGTCCTGCTCGCGCTCGGCGGCGTGTTCTGGGCCGCCGGGGCGGTCGCGCTGGTCCGGGCGATCCTGCCCCGCACCGGAACCCTGCGCGACCACGACGGCGTGACCTTCTTCGGTGACCTGCTCACCTCCGAGGGCCGGCCCGCGCTCACCGAACAGATCGTCGCGGCCGGCCGGGACCCGCTCGACTGGCTGCTCGTCCAAGCCGTCGACGTCAGCACCATCCTGGCCGCCAAGTACCGCCGGATCCGCTGGGGCGTCGCCTGCCTGGCCCCCGGCTCGGTCCTCGCCACCGCCGGAATCCTGCTCACCTGAGCCGCCCGGCCCCGACCGCCCCACCTCGACCGCCCTACCTCGACCGCCAGACCCCGACCGCCTGCCACCGGCCGACGCCTGTCCGTCCGCCGACCGGTGGAACGCACCCCCGATCCAGAGGAGACGACGGTGCCACACCTGCTCTTCGCACGCCCTCCCGGGCGCGGCCCGACCGGCGCACGGGCCCGTGGACGCCGGCGTGCCACCGGCGGACTCGGGCGGGCCGCCGCCCTCACCGCGGCGTCCCTGCTGACCGTCGGCCTCCTGCCCGGCCCGGCCTCCGCCGAGCCGAGCCCCACGGCGGCCCCCACGACGGCCCCCGCGCCGACGAGTGCACCGCCGGCCGCCGTCGGCCCGGTCGACTACGCGATCGCCGTGGACGAGTCGGGCAGCCTCAAGCCCGCCGAGGTCGACCGCGAGCGGGCCGCCGCCGCGGGGATCGCCCTCGGCGAGGTCCACCCGAAGTCGACCGTCACCGTGCTCGGCTTCGCCAGCGCGGACAACGAGTCCCAGCACCCGGTGGACGAGGTCTGCCCGCCCACCGTCCTGGACGGCGCCGGCCGCGACCGGATCGGCAGGTGCATCAGCGACCTGCGCAGCCGCAGGCCCGACGAGGGACAGGGCACCGACTTCCCGAACGCCGTCCTCCAAGGGGTCAGCCGGCTCGCCGCCGGGGCCGACCCGGCCACGCCCCGGGTCCTGTTCCTCCTCACCGACGGCAGGCTCGACGTCGGCGACAGCCCGGCCTACGGCGACCCGGCCCACCGCGCCGCCGCCGGCGAGGAGGCGCTGACCCGTGCCCTCGCCGCCGCTCAGGCCGCCCGGATCCAGGTCTGGCCGCTCGGCTTCGGCTCGGACATCGACCGGGCCGCCCTGGACCGGATGGCGGCCGCGGGCTTCCAGGGCGGTTGCGTCGACCTGCCCGACGCCCAGCCCCGGGCGACCGTGGTACCGGACGCCACCGCCGTCGCCGACGCGATGCGGACCGCCTTCGCCGCCGCCCACTGCCTGCGCGCCACCGCAGGTGGCACCGGCCACCCGCCGATCGACATCGAGGTGCGGATCTCCCCGCTCACCACCGTGGGCAGCATCGTCGTCGACAAGGGTGACCCCCTCGTCACCGCCACCTACGTCGACCCCGACGGCCGCGAGATCACCGGCACCACCACCGACCCGGTCTCGAAGTTCGAACTCTCGCCCCGCGACCAGACGGTCGAGTCGCTGCGCATCACCGACCCCAAGCCGGGCCAGTGGCGGGTCCACCTGGACGCCCCGGCGGACCACCGGGCGCAGCTGGCCACCGTCAACGTGCTGTGGCGCGGCGCGCTGCGCGGCTCCATCACCATGGCGCCGCCCTCGCCGCGGGCCGGCGAGCGGGCCGTGGTGACACTCAGGCTCCAGACCCGCCAGGGGGTGGAGGTGACGGATCCCCAGGACCTGAAGGACCTGCGGGTCAGCGCCGTCCTGAGCGGCGAGGGGTTCGCGCCCGTGCCGGTCAAGCTGGCCGACGACGGCTCCGCCCCGGACGGCAGGGCCGGCGACGGCGCGTTCAGCGGGACGGTGACCGTACCCGCCGCGGCGACCGGCCGGATCAAGGTCTCCGGCACCCTCGCCGCGTCCGGGCTGACGGCCGACGAGGACCGCTCGCAGGGCACCCTGGTGGCCCCGGCGGTGCCGCTGGTGACCGCAGCCCTCACCCTCGACGACGGCGCCGGGCGGCGGCTCCACCCCGGGGACGAGCTGGCCGGCAGCCTCGCCCTGCACAACGCGGACGGCGCCCCGCACACGCTGCGGCCGGCCCTCCGGGACACCGCCCCGGGCCTGCTGGCCGTGACCCCGGAGGAGATCACCCTGGCGCCCGGCGAGTCCCGCCGGGTGGACGTCGCGGTGACGGCGGCCCGGCCCGGCGCGTTCCACGGACTGCTCGACGGCGGCGACCTGCGGCTCGGCGGCAAGGTCACCGTGGTCGACACCACCGACCGGGACCGGGTCCTGGTCGACAGCCCCCTGTCGCTGACGATCACCCGGCCGCCGACCTTCTGGGAGACCTGGTGGTGGGCGCTGCTGCTGGGCGGCCTGGTGGCGGTGCTGGCCGTCCTGGCCGGGCTGGCCCTGCGCCTGCGGGCGCGGCTGGGCAAGGACCCGGCGGGGCTCAGGCTGCTCCTGTTGGACCCGGAGGGCCGCCAAGTCGCCGACATCGCCGCGGACTCCGGCACCAAGCGCTGGTACGCGTTCGACGTGCACGGCCTCGGCGGCCCCGACCCCCGGCTCGTCCGGCAGCCCGGCGGACCGTACCGGGTGCAGCGCAGCCTGGACGGCGGAGTGGTGCTGGAGCGGCGTGGGCAGGCGAGGGCCCGGATCCAGCCGGACCGGCCGGTGCCGCTCGCGGGCGGGCTCGCCGTGGGGATCCGGGACGAACGGCGCGGCAGGACCCGTCCCGCGGGGCGTCCCACACCACCCGACGCCGGCGCGCAGACCGTCGTCGACGACTACATCTGAGCACCCCCGTCCCCGAGCACCCGTTCCACCACCCCTGACCCGTGCCGGTCGATACCCGAGCCGGCCGCGCCCGCGCGGCCGGATGAAGGCGGAACCCATGAAGATCTTCCAGCCGATGCTGTTCGTCGGCCTGGGCGGTACCGGCGGCCTCGTCGGCGCCGAACTGGAGCGGCGCCTGCGCGCCGAACTGTGCGGCCCCGACGGCACCGCACTCACCCACATCGGCGGCATGGCGCCCCACCAGCTGCCGGACTGCCTGCAGTTCGTCTACGCCGACTTCAGCGAGGCGGACCTGGCCCACCTGCCGCTCGCCACCGCCGATCCGGCGCTGCGTGCCGCGTACAGCCGCACCTCGCGCGCCACCCCCAACCTGCTGCCGAACTACGACAGTTCGCCCGACATCACCAAGATGTTGCGGGCCAGCCTCTCCGACGAGACGGCCTCCTGGCTGCCGCCGCGCGCCAACGAGCCCAGAGTCGTCCCGCTCAAGAACGGCGCCGGGCAGCTGCCGACGGTCGGCCGCGCCGGGTTGTTCGGCACCCTGCGCGACGGGCTGGACCCGGTGCTGGCCCCGCTGACCGACGCCATCGACGTGCTCGCGCGCGCCGGCGGTGTCCTGAGCCAGCTCGGCGGCGGCCAGGTGACCGGCTGCGACGTCTTCGTGGCGTTCTCGGTCGCCGGTGGCACCGGCGCCGGGATCTTCCTGGACTACCTGCACCTGATCAACCACGCCTTCCAGGAGAAGCGCCTCGACGGTGTCAAGATCCACCCGCTGGTGGTGATGCCCTCCGCGTTCCCGGCGGCGCGCGGGGGCGGCCGGGAGGCGGAGCTGAACTCCGCCCGTGCCCTGGTCGACCTGTTCCGGCTGGTGGACGAGCAGAACGCGCCGATCGAGGGGGCCGAACTCGGCGACCTCGACAAGGACCTGACGCTGCGGATCCGCTACCCGCACACCGCGCCGATCCGGCTGCGCAGCGGCATCCTGCCGACCGCCTTCCTGTTCAGCCGCACCGCCGGCATTCGCCAGGACGACCTGCGCCGCTCGATGGTCTCGCTGGTGATGTCGCTGATCGGCACCGAGCTCGGCGACGGCCGGGAGAACGGGCGGTCCCGGGCCGACGACGACTACCAGACCTTCGCCCAGAGCTTCATCAACCGCGGGGTGTCCCGGTCGATCGTGTCCGACGCCGGGATCGGCCGCAAGGGCGTCTCGACCAGCCTGGTCGCCTCGATGACCGCGCCCGTGGACGAGTTGGCGTCCCTGGTCTCGGGCCGCTTCCTGCGCGCCTCGGTCGAGCAGTTGAGCAGCGGCTCCCGCCGCACCCACCGGCCCGCCGAGGAGCTGGTGAAGCAGATGTTCGCGGACTCCGGTCTGGAGGAACTCCTGGAGCGCCGGGCGCTGGAGCTCCAGCCGTTCGCCTCGGAGCCGCGCGGTGGTTCGGCGATCGAGGCCGCGCTGATGGCCCGACAGGGCGACATGCAGCAGGCCCTCGCCGACCTGGCCCGCCGGGTGGCGCAGCGCACCGCGGACATGGCGCAGAACTTCGCGCCCCGGCGGGCGGTGGACAAACTGCTCGCCACCGTCGACCCGTTCACCGTCGAGCGGATCGTCAAGGGGGTGCCGGAGGAGGCCAACGACCTCGCCCGCCTCGGCTTCCTCGGCCTGCTCGACAACCGCACCCGGCGCCCGGCCCTGCCCCCGGGCACCCCGGACCAGCCGCCGCCGGTGCCCCGGATCAGGCGGCGGGCCTACGGGCTCGCCCAGCCGCGCTGGGGGGACGAGGACGTCCAGACCGTGCTGCGCGAGCAGGACGCCTGGTACCGCTGGCGCGGCCGACAGATCTGGCACGACGGCTGGCGGGACCAGCAGCAGCGCTGGGAGCCGGCCGCCCGGGCCCTGGAGCGGGAGGTCACCCGCCTGGTCGAGGCCCTGCACCGGCACTCCGCGCAGGAGCCGAAGGCCTTCGCCGAGCAGTCCCGGGTGCTGTACGAGGACCGGACCGGCGTCTCCTACCTGTTGCCGCCGCAGCGCGACCTGCGGCACTTCTACGACGACCTGGTCGCCAGGCTCGCCACCAGCCAGGGCCTGGCCGACAGCGGGGACCAGGCCGCCCTGCTGCTGCGGCTGGTCGGGGGTGACGAGTGGCGCACGGCGCACGCCGCGAGCCGGCGCGACCCCGACGGCGCGGTCGGCGGGGTCAAGGCGATCGTGGAGGCCGGCGTCAAGCGGCTCTTCGCGGATGGCGGCGAGCAGTTGGAGGAGCGTCCGCTGCTGCCGTCCATGGGGGTCCTGCTGGCCGCGGCGGCGGGCAGCGCCGAGGCCGGCGACCAGGTCAGCAGGGAGGCCCTGGAACAGTTCGGCCGCAAGGTGGCCGGCCTGCTGCCGGCCGGCTTCGTGCCGGAGGGCACCGGGCCGCTCAAGGCGCTGGTGACCTACCCGAAGGTCGGGAACGTCGACGAGGTCGTGGACTACCTGCGCCGGGCGCTGCGGCTGCCCGGGGACGCGCGGGCGGAGTTCCGCGGCGTCGAGACGGAGTCGATCACGGTCGTGCTGTTCCGCAGCGAGATGAGCCTCACCGAGGTGCCCGAGGTCCGCAAGGTGCTGCGCCAGTGGGCCAAGGCGAGGGAGGGGGAGCAGGCCGAGGACGTCCTGCGCTGGCGCCAGCGCCTGGGCCACCGGGACGACTGGCTGGTGTCCACCGAGGCGGACCGCCGGCACGTGCTGCACCGGCTGCTCTGCCTGCTGTGGAACGGCCAGGTGGACGTGCTGGAGGGCTCCGAGGACTCGCCCCGGGTGATCCGGCTGCGGCTGCACCGCGAGCGCGGCACCGACGCGCCGGGTGTGCGGCTGCGCCTCGGCGCGCAGCACGACGGCGTCTCCAGCTGGGCCGAGCTGCTGCGCGCCTACGAGCGCTGGACCGTGCTGGACGACGAGCGGACGGTCTGGGACTACTGCGAGCAGCTGATGGAGGCCCGTCCGGTCGGGCTGACCCGGTCGGTCGGCCGTCCCGACCCGCTGTTCGTCCGGCTGGTCGAGCAGATCGCGCCGCAGCAGCTGCGCCTGCTCGCGTCCCGCCGGGAGTCGGGCGGGGAGCGCGTCGAGGGCTGGTTCCGCCCGCTGTGGGAGTTCTGGGCGGAGACCCTGCCGGAGGCGCTGAAGGCGGAGTTCCCCGACCACCGCGCCGTCGAGCCGAACCTGGGCCGGCTCCTGGAGGCGATCCAGCGCGGCGAGCTGTCGTCGCGTCCGGTCGAGGAGATCGAGGAGGTCGAGGACGACGGGCCCGCGCGGCTTTCGCGCGGCGAGGAGAACGACTGGGGCACCGTCCGTCCCGCCGACGGCGGTGGCCGGCGCGAGACCGGTCCGGACCGGGAGCGGGAGAGCGGGCCCGAACAGGACCGGCACCGGGCTCGGGAGCGGGACGGCAGGTGGGAGCGTGAGCCCGAACGGGTTCGGGCCTCGGAGCAGGACCGCGACCGCGACGATGAGCGCCGGGGTGCCCCCGACCACCGGCACGAGAACGGCGGGCCGTACCGCAAGCCCGCCGAGCCGTACGGCAAGCCGGCCGAGCCGCACCACGGGCCCGCCGAGCCGCCGTCCTGGTACTACGACGACCTCGACGGACAGGCCGTCGGCCGTGAGGGAGGCGAATCGGCATGAGTGAGTCGATCCGTCCTCACACCCCGGTCGTCCACCTCGACCTCCGCACGGCCGAACTCGCCGGCACCGACCCGGCCGACCTGCGGAACGCCGTCACCGCCCGGCTCCCCCGGCCGCGGCCGCACGACCACCGCTTCCTGGTCGTCGACACCCCCGCCGGCCTGGTCGGACACCGCACCAGGTACGAGCAGCTGATGGGGTACCCCGCGCCCGGCCGGGTGCGGGTGCTCTGCCTGCTGGTCGGCGACCTGACCGCCCATCCCCCCGAGGGCCACCCGGCCGAGCGCCGACTGGTCCGTCCCGACACCCTGCGCGGCCCCGAGGCCGGGCTGATCTGGGCCGGCGACCTCCACGCCGGCGACGGCCGGCCCGGGGCCGCCGCGCCCGACGACCCGCACGCGCTGGCCGTCCTGGTCGACCTGCTCGGACTCCCCGAGGTGTTCGACGAGACCCTGGACGTGCTGGGCGCGCTGCCCGAAGGGGTGGCCGCGCCCGGTCTGTGGGTGCTGGAGCACGGCCTGGCCCCGGAGGTCCGGAGCCAGGCGTGGAGCGAGGCGCTGCTGCGGTTCGCCGGCTCCCGCACCGCCGCCCCGGCCGGGGTGGCGGCCCACACCGGCGCCGACCTGCCGCCCGCCCTCTCCACGCTGGCCGTCGGCGCCGCCTCCGGCAGCCCCGGCCGGCGGGAGGAGGGCGGAGACGCCGCCCGGGCCCACGACGCGGCGGCCGAGGCCCTTGCCGACGCGGACGCCGGACTGCTGGCCTTCGGCAGGCCCGCGGGCCTGCTCACCGGCGCGGGCCGCGCCGAGCTGGAGTCGGCGCTCGGCCGCGCCCGGCAGGCACTGGACCGCTACCACGATGTGGTCGGACAGGTCCTGCGCAGCGACGGGGGGACGGCCGGTGCGCAGCCCGCCGCCGAGTCCGCGGCCCGGCTCGCCCGGCTCGGGGTGGCCGTGGCGCCCGCCGCCACCAGCGGCGAGCGGATCGGCGACAGCCTGCGCAGCCTCGCTCTGGGGCTGTTGCGCGACGGGCTGCCGCTGCGCGCGGTGGCGCAGCGCTTCGCCCAGCTCGCCGAACAGGTGCAGCCGTTGTCCAACACGCCGCTGCTCGCCGCCCTCGACGGGCTGCGCGCGGGCGGACCGGACGGCCGGCGCCCGGAGCCCGACCCGCCGGGGGCCGGCGTCCTCGCCCTCACGGCGCTGACCGGCGTCCTCGGCGGGCTGTGGAGCGGGGCGGCCCTGCCGGCCGCGCTGACCGTCCCCGTGCTGGTCCTGGTGGGCGTGCTGCTGGTCGCTCGCCGGTTGCCGGGCGGTTCGGCGCGGGCGGTGTACGCGTCGTGGTTCGGCGCGGCCGCGCTCGTCGGCGCCGCCGGGGGCGTTGCGGGCGCCTGGCTGACCGGTCTGCCGGTCTGGGCGGCCGCGCTCGCCCTGCTGCTCGCCCTCGGCTGCTGGGGCCGGCTGCTGCTGGGGCTGTGGCACGGCTACGCCCAGCGCTGGGGCCGGGAGCGCGGCGTCGTCCCGCTGCGGGGCGAACTCGACGGCCTGGACGCCCTGTTGACCCGCGCGCTGCGCGAGTTCTGGGCCGTCGAGGAGCGGCGCTACTGCGCGGACGCCGCGCTGGCCGTGGTCGGGGTGCTGCGGACGACGGCCGACACCGCGGAGGAGGAGGCGGCGCGCGGCCTCGCCGCCGACCGGCCCGAGGCGGCCGAGGGAGCCGAGAGTTCCGAGGAGGGGGCCGAGCTCTGGCTGTACGAGTCCGGTGAGGAAGGGCCCGAGTTCGACGAGCCGTCGTGGACGGAGGACTACGACTGGAACCTCGAACCGCCGCGGTCCGCAGGGGAGTTCGGCGCCGCGGGCGACGGCGGCTCCGACTTCGGGGCCGACTTCGGGGCCGACGGGTCCGGCGCCGGGGCGGACCCCGGGCCCACCGCGGTCGTGCCGCCCTGGCTGGAGCGCGGCGAGGCCAAGGGCGGCCCCGACCTCGTCACGGTGCTGACCGGCGATCTGACCGATGCCGCCCTGACCGCGCTGGAACCGTACTGGGGCGCGGTCGAGCGCGGCCACGTCGGCGACGCCGCCCAGGAGCGGATCGCCCAGCGGGTCCGGGAGCTCCTCGGCGTGGCCCGCGACCACCTGCGGCACAACGACGTGCTCTCCGCCCCGCCCTTCGCCTCGCCGCACCGCGACCGCGGCGGGCCGGTCGGCCTGCTGGGCATCGACGCCCGACGGGCCGCCGACTCCACCGCCCTCGACCCCGACGGGCACACCGTGGTCCAGCTGAACGCGTCGGAGCAGCTCGACCTGCTCAGCCGCGATCCGTCGGCCGTCGCGCTGATCCGCTTCGGCCCGGAGGCGGCCCGCGACACCGTCGGACCCGACACGCCCTACGGTGACGGGTACTTCGGCGGCGCGCCGGGCCCGCGGGGGGAGCGGGAGGTGCTGACCGCGGCCGGCCGGTACGCGGGCCTGCTGCGGCTGACCGGCCTGAAACCCGGTGTCGTCAGGACCGTCCGGCAGTGGCACGACGAAGCACCGGAGAGCGAGGAGTACGAGTGGTGACCACCCCCGGGCCCGGTCCCCGGTCCGGCGAGCCCGCCCGCGCGAAACACGTCGAGCTGTCCTTCCTGACCCCCGACGGGCGGCGGAACCGGACCTGGGCCCGGTTCGGCCCCGACACCGGCCCGCTCTCCCGCGGCCCGGTCCGGACCCGCAACACGCTGCTGAACAACACCGTCAAGTGCGTCCAGGTCCGGGCCGCCGGGACGGACGCGCCCGGCGGCGCCCAGGCGGCCTTCGCCTCCTGCGCGGCCATCGACGCCGAGACCGCGGTCGCGCTGCGGCTGCACCGCGCGCTCGGAGCCCCCGGCGCGAGCGGGCCGTTCCCGGTCCTGATCGGCTACGAGCTCGACGCGGCCGAGCCGTTCGCGCTCTACCGGCCGCCGCGCGGCCGGACCGTCGAGCGGATGCACGGGCTGCCCGGCGCCCAACTGCGCGTCATCGAACAGGAGTTGGTGGACGCCCTCGCCGTGCTGGCCGAGCTCGGCCTGGTCCACCACGGGATCGCCCCGGAGACGGTCCGCTGGGACGGCCGGCGGATCCAGCTCTGGGGCCTCGACGCGGTGACCCACGCCGGCCGCCCCCGCACACCGCGCGGCGCCGCGCCGTACGCACCGCCGGAGGTACGCGAAGGCGCCGGTCGCAGCGACCCCCGCGACGGCCTGTGGAGCGCCGCCCAGGTGATGTACAGCCTGGTCACCGGCCGGCCCGGCGCCCCGGACCGGCCGCCGCCCGACCTGGCCGACCACCGCTCGCTCGCGCACACCATGGGCTCCTCCTTCGCCCCGCGCGCCGCCGACCGCCCCACCCCGGCCGCCCTGCTCGCCCTGCTCGCCCCCGACCGGGCCCCCGCCGCCGACCGGCTGCCCGCCGACGGGCTCGCCGCGCACCGCGCCGGGTACGACCGGGCGCTGGCGTCGAAGCGTCCGGCCGGCGCGGTGGCGCCCGGCGAAGCGGTCGGCGAGGCCATCGGCCACCCGGCCGGTGCTCCGACCGGCGAGGTGCTCTGCCCGTACTGCCTGGAGCCGATCCGCTACGACCCGACCGCCCTCCACACCCCCGACGCCGTCCAGGAGCTCCGCCCCTACAACCCGCACGCCCAGCCCAACCCGCGACTGCTCGCCGACGAACTGCGCGGCGCCTTCCAGCTCTGCCCGGGCAACGGCACCGTCCGGGAGCACCACATCCCCGTCCCCTACCTGACCAACGGCCGCCCGCTGACGGTGGCCATGATCGGGCAGTCCAACACCGGCAAGAGCCACCTGCTCACCCAGATGGTGGCCGAGATCGCCGACGACCGGCTGAAGCCGTACGGCATCAGCTGGCAGTCCGTCAACCCGCGCCAGCACGCCGGATTCCTGAACAGCCGGGTGGTGCCGCTGCGCGACGGCCGGGTGCTCGCCCACACCGCCGGCCTCGGCCAGGACGAGACCGCCCGGTTCGTCGAGTCCCTGCTGATCACCGACGCGTCCGGACGGACCAGGCCGCTCGCGTTCTTCGACCTCGCCGGCGAGGACCTGCTGCGCACGGACGCCCTGCTGCGGTTCCTGCTGGGCATCGACGCCCTGATCTTCGTCGTCGACCCCACGATCGCCATGCCGCTCGCCCAGCTCGACGAGGTCCGCACGACGCTCGACCAGCACGTCAACCGGGACGGCGACCCGGCCTTCGCCACCGTCCTGGACCGCGTCCCCCGCACCGGCCCCTACCTGACCGTCCCGTCCGCCGTGGTCGTCGCCAAGGCCGACCTGCTGCGGTCCGAACCCCCCGTCGACCGCTGGCTCGGCGAACCGGGCCACACCGCGCTGAGCCGCCGACGGCTCCACGAGGAGAGCCGCGACGTGTACGCACTGCTCGACCGCGATGCCGGAAAGGCCTGGCTGCGCCCCTTCGACACCGCTCTGCACTGCACCCTGCACGTGGCCTCGGCGACCGGAGGCCGGCAGGAGGACAGCCGCTACCCGCGCGGCGTCCGCGCCCAGCGGGTCCTGGAACCCCTGCTCTCGCTGTTCGCGATGCACGGCATCGTCGAACTCCCCGAGGGCCGACCCGTCGACGAGGTGGACCGATGAGTGCTCAGGGCCCCGGCTCCGACCGGGACGCCGTCGACCAGATCGTCTTCCGCTGGCAGGGCAACCAGGGCCGGCGCAGCGCCGGCCTGACCGCCGCCGCCTGGTCCTGCCCCGAGGAGGACGCCGAGGAGCTCGGCCAGGAGCTCGCCCCGTTCCTGCGGGTCGACGGCGCGCCGTGCCCCAGCGTGGTCCGCACCCGGCTGCGGGACGATCGCGCCGCCCTCGTCCAGCGCTGGCCCACGGCCGACCCGGGCGGGCGGCCCAACACGGCCGCCCACGTCCTGGTCGGGCCGACCGGCCTGCTCGGCCCCCGCACCTGCCTGGCCCTGCGCGACTGGACGTGGAGCGGGCAGGAGTTCGCCGAACAGGCCCACGGTGGGCAGCCCCGGCTCGCGATGGCGGACCTGGAGGCGACCGTGGTGCCGGCCTGGGCCGACACCCTGGCCCTCCTGCCGGACGTCCGTGACACGCTCACCGCCGCCACCGCCGCCCTGCTGCGCCACCCGCAGTGCCGCCTCTCGCTGCGCAGTGACGCCCTGCCGGGGTGGCCGGAGCAGAACCGGTCCGGCGTGGTCGTCGCGGGCCTTCTCCAGATCTTCGGGCTGTGGCTGGGCCGTCCCTGGACCTTCGCCACCCACGACATGACGGATCGCCACGATCTGCTGGCCACCTGGGTCTCCGACTGGTCGACCGACGGCGGCCGGCAGCGGGCGCGCTACCGCGTCGACCCGAGGCGGCCCGAGGACGACCGCGCGCACGAGCTCGCGGCCCGCCTGGTCGGCCGCTGCCTGGCCGCGGTCGAGCGCGGGCCCGGCGGCGCCGGCCTGCCGGAACTGAAGGACGGACTGCGGGACGGCGCGAGCCTGCCGGCGGAGGAGCGGCTGCGGAGGCTCGCGCGCGTCCTCGACACGAACCGCCGCCCGGAGTCCCGCGATCCCGGCGAGGGGCCGGGGGACGACGGGGGGTCGGTGTACACGGAGCCCCGGCCGCCGTCCGCCGCACCGTCCTCACCTGAGCCACCCGCCCCTTCGCCCGCGTCCGGACGGTTGCAGGCGGTCCTGCGCAACCCCCGCCCCGACCCGGCCGAAGCCGAGGAACTGGACGGCTGGATCCGCCGGTTGACCGGCCGTGAGGCACTCCTGCTGCTCCGGGAGGAGGACCTCTCCTACCGGGCGACCACCGAGTTGCTCTGTCACCTGCACCGGGGCCGGGGGCACCGGAACGCCGAGGCGGCGGCCGCACTCTGCACGGAGGTCCTGCGCCAGCGGCTCTACCTCTTCCGCGAGGGGCCCGACCAGGGCGGTGGCTCCCGCGCCGACGACGGCGAACTCTCCCGGCGCTCCGTCTGGGTGTTCGCCTGGGCCGTCTCGCCGTACGTCCGGGAGGAGCGCCACGCCGCGGCGCTCGACCGCTGGCTCACGGGACTCCTCGTCTCCAGCTCCGCCCTGGAGACCGAACTGCTCCGCGGCCTGATGCCCCCGCCGGGCGGGCCGTCCCCGGAGGGCCTCCCGCCCGACCTGCCGCCCGTGCTCTGGCAGCGGCTGCTCCACGGACTCCCACCGGTCGCGCCGGTGCGGGCGCACACGCCTCCGGCCCCGCCCCCGCCGAGCCCGCCGCCCCGGCCGGCCCCGCCGGAGGAGGCGGCCGTGGAAGGACCGGCCGAGGCCCCGGCCCTCCCGGTGCCGACCCGACCGGAGGACCCGCCCCCACCGCAACCCCCGCCGGCCCCGGCACCGGCGGGCCCACCGCTCCTCCCCGCGCGCGGCCGGCGGCACCCCGGAAAGCCCGACCAGGGCGACGACAGGGACCTGATCGCCATCGTCCTCTTCTTCCTGCTGGCCGCGCTCGTGGCCATCGGCACGATCTGGATCGTCCGGAGCTGACGCGCCGGCCGCCCGCCGGCACCGGGTGGCCGGGTCTGCCACGAAGCGGAATCCGACATGTCGGATTCCGCTTCTGTTACTTCTGTGACTTGCGTGACTCTTGTGATGGATGTGAGTGCAGGGAATGGCGTGAACTGGTGGGTCAGGAAAGTGTTGCGTTTCCGTGACAGCCGAGCCTATGATCAACGGAAAGCTTCGATATTGATCGAACCCCGGGGGGGTGTTTGGACAGCGGGGGCCAGTCGGGTGTTCAACTGATGTCGCGTCGCAGTTGAACACCGGTCGGCCGCGGAGGGGTGGGCGGGGGTAGGGGCGGAAGGATTGGGCTCTGAATCCCGCTTCCGGGTTCCGCGAATGAACTAATCAATTTGCCGGTGATTCCGCGGGTGGTGTTGTACCGGCGCGATGGGGACTTGGGTCGGCGTGTTCTGAAGGGGGAGTTCAGCATGGGGGAGCGCCTGCGCACCGCTCCGACTCCGGTCGGTGCGGATGGCGGCCGGGGCCCGGGAGGTCCGGTCGGAGCATCCGAAACGGCCTCCGGGGGCGGCCGGCCGGCGGAGCGGGCCGCGCGCGCCGAGGCGGCGTTGCGGATCCTCCAGGCCCATCCCTCGTTGTCCGACCGGGCGGTCGCGGAGTCGACCGGCCTTGGCGCGCGAACCGTTGCCGAGCTGCGGCGCCTGTCGGAATCCGTGGCGGAATCCGGATTCCGGATCGGCCGGGACGGCAAGTCCCGCCCGTTGAACGGCGCGGCCGGGCGGCTGCGCGTGGCGGAGCTCCTCGGGGAGAACCCGAAGGCCTCGCTGCGCCAGTTGGCCAGGACGGCCGGGGTGTCGCCCGCGACGGCGCTCGATGTGCGGCGGCGGCTGGAGCGCGGTGAGGAGCCCGTCCCGGTGAAGCGGGCCGCCATTGCGCCGGGGGTTTCCCCGAAGGGTGCCGCGCCGGCCGGGGGGAATGGCTTCGCGGGGGGTTTCGGCCGGACCGGCTGATTTCCCGTCGGCGTTAATCGATTTCTAATCCCCGCCGTAATTCCGGTCGGATCTTGTGCCTTTGTCGGACCGCCGATAAAGTCGAAGTCGGCCTGCAGTATTCCTGCGCCTTGCCTGAAATATAATCTCGCATCCACCAGAGGAGCGGCCAATCATGACGCACCGATTCTCGCTTGTCCTGAACCGAGAAGTGAACGATCAGGAGAAGGTCACCCTGAAGGAGGCGAGCCGCGCCGACATCGCGTTCGTCGACGACACCCTCCCGACGAACGCCGACGTCCCGGTCACCCGGATCGAATTCGAGGACGGGGTCACGGCCACGCTCGCCGAGGCCATCGAGGCCGGCTTCGAGGCCGTCAAGGCCGTCCCGGACCTGTCCGTCCCGGGCCTGAGCGTGCCCGCCCAGCCGGCCGCGGCCGAGGGCGGCGAGGAGGCCGTCAACGAGGCGGCCGAGGCCGTCTCCTGACGGCACGCACGTCCCCGCCCCGCGGGGACTGAGGCCGACTCCTGCGCGGGCGCCGAGCAGCAACCGCGCGGGAGCCGGGCGCCGTTCCCGCGGCAACCGCGCGGGATCCGCGCCGCAGCACCGCCGGGCACCGGGGGAGGAGCGCGGCCGCCGCGAGGAGCGGTCGGCCGCGGTCTTCCGCGTGCCCGCCCGCCCGGCGGGAGCGGTGCGGTGGCAGCACCGTGAAGAACACGTACTCCAGTGGCAGGGCCGCGCTCGTCGTGCACGCGCGCGGTCAGCACGTCGACTCGCAGTTCACTACGGGGGGAGCAGGGCCGCCATGGCCGACGAACAGCAGCTTCGCGACTACCTCAAGGTCGTGACGGCCAAACTGCGCAGCACCCGGACGGAACTGGACCGGCTCAGGCACGAGCCCATCGCCGTCGTCGGCATGGGCTGCCGCTACGCCGGCGGCGTCGACAGCCCCGAGGCGCTGTGGCGGCTGGTCGCGGACGGCGCCGATGCCGTCGCCGGCTTCCCCGCCGACCGGGGCTGGGACACCGCGGGGCTCTACGACTCGCCCGACCTGCCGGGCTCCACCACCCGTGAGGGCGCCTTCCTGTACGAGGCGGCCGAGTTCGACGCGGCCTTCTTCGGGATCAGCCCGCGCGAGGCGCTCGCCATGGACCCGCAGCAGCGGCTGCTGCTGGAGACCTCCTGGGAGGCCGTCGAGCGCGCCGGCATCGATCCGGCCACCCTGCACGGCTCCCGCACCGGCGTGTTCACGGGCGTCTACTCCTCCGCCGCGGCCTACGGGAGCGACGCCGGACTGGACTTCGCGGAGGCCACCGGCCACCTGCTGACCGGCACCGCCAACAGCGTGCTCTCCGGCCGGATCTCCTTCACCCTCGGCCTGGTCGGCCCCGCCGTGACGGTGGACACCGCCTGCTCCTCCTCCCTGGTCGCCCTGCACCTGGCGGTGCAGGCGCTGCGCGCCGAGGAGTGCGACCTGGCCCTGGCGGGCGGCGCGACCCTGATGTCCTCCCCGGTGCTGTTCCGCGAGTTCTCCCGCCAGCAGGGCCTGGCCGCCGACGGCCGCTGCAAGCCCTTCTCGGCGGACGCCGACGGCACGGGCTGGGGCGAGGGCGCCGGCATGGTCGTCCTGGAGCGGCTGTCGGACGCACGCCGCAACGGGCACCCCGTCCTGGCGGTGATCAGCGGCAGCGCGGTCAACCAGGACGGCGCCTCCAACGGGCTGACCGCGCCCAACGGCAGCTCGCAGCGCGTCGTCATCCGGGCCGCCCTGGACAACGCCCAGCTGACGGCGGCCGACGTGGACGCCGTGGAGGCGCACGGGACGGGCACCCGGCTCGGCGACCCGATCGAGGCCCAGGCCCTGCTGGAGACCTACGGGCAGGCGGCGGGCCGCGCCGACGACCGGCCGCTGTGGCTGGGCTCGGTGAAGTCCAACATCGGCCACACCCAGGCCGCGGCCGGTGTCGCCGGTGTGATCAAGATGGTGATGGCGCTGCGGCACGGCGTGCTGCCCCGCACCCTGCACTCCGAGCGGCCCTCGGAGTACGTCGACTGGACGGCCGGCCGGATGCGGCTGCTGCAGCGGCCGGTGGACTGGCCCCGGCCCGCGGACGACACCCCCCGGCGCGCGGCCGTCTCGGCGTTCGGCATCAGCGGCACCAACGCCCACCTGGTGCTGGAGGACGCGCCCGAGCCGCAGGCCCCGGCCGCGGAGCCGGCGCGGGCCGCCGCCCCGGCCGTCCTGCCCGGGTCGAGCGCCTGGGTGCTGTCCGGGCGCACCCCGCAGGCGCTGGCCGCGCAGGCCCGCAAGCTCTCCGCCCATCTCGCCACCCGCCCAGGGGCGCGGGCCGCCGAGGTGGCCTGGTCGCTCGCCACCACCCGGACCGCCTTCGAGCACCGCGCCGTGCTGCTGGACCCGGAGTCGGCCGGGGGCCTGGCCGCGCTCGCCGCCGGGGAGCCCGCCGCGGACGTCGTGACCGGGCAGACCCGCGCCGAGGGCACCGGCCGGACGGTCTTCGTCCTGCCGGGCCAGGGCAGCCAGTGGGTCGGGATGGGCCGCGAGCTGGCCGGGGCCTCGCCGGTGTTCGCGGCCCGGCTGGCCGAGTGCGCCGAGGCCCTCGCGCCGTACGTGGACTGGCAGTTGGACGATGTGCTGGCGGGCCTTCACGGCTTCGAGGCCGCCGACGTCGTGCAGCCCGCGCTGTGGGCCGTGATGGTCTCGCTGGCCGCGGTCTGGGAGGCGGCCGGCGTCGTCCCCGACGCGGTGGTGGGCCACTCCCAGGGCGAGATCGCCGCCGCCGTCGTCGCCGGGAGCCTGTCCCTGGCGGACGCCGCCAAGGTCGTCGCCCTGCGCAGCCGGACCCTGACCGCCCTCGCCGGGCGCGGCGGGATGATGGCCGTCGACGGCGCGGCCGACACCGTCCGCGGCTGGCTGGAGCCGTTCGGGGAGCGCCTGTCGGTCGCGGCCGTCAACGGCCCGTCCGCCACGGTGGTCGCCGGGGACCCGGACGCGCTGCACGAGCTGGCCGCGCTCCACCCCGACGTGCGCACCCGCGTCCTGCCGGTGGACTACGCCTCGCACAGCGCCCACGTCGAGGAGCTGCGCGAGGACGTCACCGCCGCCCTGGAGGGGATCGAGCCCCGCACGGCCCGGATCCCGATGGTCTCCGCGATGGACGGCCGCCGGCTCGCCGGGCCGGAGCTCGACCCCGCCTACTGGTACGCCAGCCTGCGCGAGACCGTCGAGTTCGCCCGTGCCGTGCGCACGCTCGGCGACGACGGCTACGACACCTTCGTCGAGGTGTCCCCGCACCCCGTGCTGGCCATGGCCGTCGGCGAGGAACTGGCGGACCGCGACCCCGTGGTCGTCGGCACGCTGCGCCGCGACGACGGCGGCGCCGCGCGGCTGCTCGCCTCCCTCGGCGAGGCGTACGCCCACGGCGCGCCCGTGGACTGGACCGCCGTCCTGCCCCGCGCCGAGCGGGCCGACCTGCCCACCTACGCCTTCCAGCGCGGCCGCTACTGGCCCCGCCGGGTCGAGGCCGCGCCGCAGGCGGCGGTCACCGCCGCCGAGGACGGCTGGCGCTACCGCACGGCCTGGGAGCCGCTCGGCCCCACCGCCCCCGCCCTGGCCGGGACCTGGCTGGTCGTCGCCCGCGAGGACGGCGACCCGGCCCGGCACGTCGAGGCCCTGACCGCGCACGGCGCCGAGGCCGTCGTGCTGCGCACCGACGCGGTGCTGCGCGAGGCGCTCGCCGCCGAGCTCACGGCCGCGCTCGCCGCCCTCCCCGGGGCGCCCGCGAAGCCGGCCGGCGTGCTGTCGCTGCTCGCGCTGGACCCCAGGCCGCTGCCCGGCGCACCCGCTGCCCCGCCCGCAACCGCCGCCGTCCCGCACGGCACCGCCGCCACCCTGGCCCTGGTGCAGGCCCTCGGCGACGCCGGGATCGACGCCCCGCTCTGGGCGCTCACCCGCGGCGCCGTCCGGGTCGCCGCCGACGACGCCCCGCCCGCCCCCGTCCAGGCCCAGGTCTGGGGGCTCGGCCGGGTCGCCGCGCTGGAGCACCCCGACCGCTGGGGCGGACTGGTCGACCTGCCCGAGCAGTGGGACGAGCGGGCCGCCGCCCGGCTGGCCGCCGTGCTCGCCGACGGCGCCGAGGACCAGCTGGCGCTGCGCCGCGCCGGGGCCTTCGCCCGGCGGCTCGTCCACGCACCCCGCACCGCCCCCGGCCCGGCCGGGCCGGACGGCGGCTGGTCCCCGCGCGGCACGGTGCTCGTCACCGGCGCCACCGGCTCCATCGGCCCGCACCTGACCGCCTGGCTGGCCGGCCGCGGCGCCGCGCGCCTCGTGCTGCCCACCCGCTCCGGGCCGGGCCCGCGGCTCGCGGCCCACGCCGCCGCCCTCGCCGAGGCCGGCACCGCCGTCGACGTGCTCGCCTGCGACCTCGCCGACCGCTCCGCGCTCGCCGCCCTGCTCGACCGCGTCGCCGCCACCGGCCCGCGGCTGTCCACCGTGCTGCACGCGGCCAACGCCTTCCACCTCACCCGCCTCGACGACACCGACCCCGAGGGCCTGGCCGCCTCCCTGGCCGGCAAGGCGGCCGGCGCCGACCACCTCGACGAACTGGTCACCGACGCCGACGAGTTCCTCCTCTTCTCGTCGATCGCCGCCGCCTGGGGCAGCGCCGAGCACGGCGCCTACGCCGCCGCCAACGCCCACCTCGACGCGCTCGCCGAGCGGCGCGCGGCACGCGGCGCCGGCGCGCTCTCGCTCGGCTGGGGCGTGTGGGACACCCGCGACTGGACCGCACCGGACGCCTTCGGCCCGCACGGGCCGGCCACCATCACCGGCGACGTGCTGCGCCGCCAGGGCACCCGGTTCCTGGACCCGGACCGCGCGCTGGACGTGCTCGGCCGCCTCCTCGCCGACGGAGCCGGCGCCACCGGCCCCTACCTCGCCCTCGCCGACATGGCCTGGGACGACTTCGCGCCGGTGTTCACCGCGGCCCGCCGCAGCGCCCTGCTGGACCGCATCCCCGCCGCCCGCCGGGCCCTCGACGGCGGCGCGGCCGCCACCGGGGCGCCCACGGCCGCCGCCGACGGCGCGGACACCACCGGGAACGACTTCGCCCGCGCCCTGGCCGGCGCCGCCGGCACCCCCGAGCAGGAGCGCCTGGCCACCGACCTGGTCCGCTCCCACGCGGCGGCCGTCCTCGGCCACCGCGACGCGGGCGACATCGCCGGCCAGCGCGCCTTCCGCGACCTGGGCTTCGACTCGCTGACCGCCGTCGAACTGCGCAAGCGGCTGGCCACGGCCACCGGCCTGCGGCTGCCGTCCACGATCGTCTTCGACCACCCCACCCCGGCCTCGCTCGGCGCCCACCTCGCCGCGACGGCCCTCGGCACCGGCGCCGGCACCGACGCCGCCGCGCCCGCCCGGGACGGCGCCGCCGCCGACCCCGACGAGCCGCTCGCCATCGTCGGCATCGGCTGCCGGTTCCCCGGCGGCGTCACCACCCCCGACCAGTACTGGGACCTGCTGGCCTCCGGCGCCGACGTGATCGGCGGCCTGCCCACCGACCGCGGCTGGGACCCGGACCTCTACGACCCCGACCCCGCCCGCCAGGGCAAGTCCGTCACCCACCGCGGCGGCTTCCTGCACGACGCCCCCGACTTCGACGCCGCCTTCTTCGGCATCAACCCGCGCGAGGCCCTCGCCATGGACCCCCAGCAGCGCCTGCTGCTGGAGACCTCCTGGGAAGCCCTCGAACGCGCCGGCATCGCCCCCGAATCGCTGCGCGGCACCCCCGTCGGCGTCTTCGCCGGCGCCACCCTGACCGGCTACGGCGACGGCCTGGCCGACGGCGACCCGGCCGCCGAGGGGTACCTCGTCACCGGCCACTCCAGCAGCATCATCTCCGGCCGCGTCGCCTACGCCCTCGGCCTGGAGGGCCCCGCCCTCACCATCGACACCGCCTGCTCCTCCGGCCTGGTCGCCCTGCACCTGGCCGGCCGGGCGCTGCGCGCGGGCGAGTGCGAACTCGCCCTGGTCGGCGGCGTGATGGTGATGTCCACCCCCAGCCAGCTGGTCGGCTTCTCCCGGCAGCGCGGCCTCGCCCCCGACGGCCGCTGCAAGCCCTTCGCCGCCGGAGCCGACGGCATGGGCCTGTCCGAGGGCGCCGCGACCATCGCCGTCGAACGGCTCTCCGACGCACGGCGCCTCGGCCACCCCGTGCTGGCCGTCGTACGGGGCACCGCCATCAACCAGGACGGCGCCTCCAACGGCCTCACCGCCCCCAGCGGACTCTCCCAGCAGCGCGTGATCCGCGCCGCCCTGGACGCCTCGGGCCTCACCCCCGACCAGATCGACGCGGTCGAGGCGCACGGCACCGGCACCCCCCTCGGCGACCCCGTCGAGGCCCACGCCCTGCTGGCCACCTACGGCCGGGACCGCCCCGCCGACCGGCCGCTGTGGCTCGGCTCCGCCAAGTCCAACATCGGCCACACCCAGACCGCCGCCGGCCTCGCGGGCCTCGTCAAGATGGTCCTCGGCATGCGGCACGGCACGCTGCCGCGCACCCTGCACGCGGACGAGCCGTCCCGGGAGATCGACTGGGAGTCCGGCGCCGTACGGCTGCTGACCGAGCAGCGGCCCTGGACGACCCCGCAGGACGCGCCGCGCCGCGCCGGCGTCTCCGCGTTCGGCATGAGCGGCACCAACGTGCACGTCCTCATCGAACAGGCCCCCGAACACCTCCCCGCCCCCGCCGACCCGCCGCAGGACGACCCGGCCGCCCCGGCCGGACCGCCGCTGCTCGCCGCCGGTACGGACGTCACCGCCTGGCCGGTCAGCGCCCGCGGCCGGGACGCCCTGGCCGCGCAGGCCGGCCGCCTGCACGCGTACGCCCTCGCCGCCGACACCCCGCCGCCCGCCGCCGTGGCCCGGGCGCTCGCCACCACCCGCAGCCCCTTCGAGCACCGTGCCGTCGTCGTCGGCGCCGACCCCGCCGGACTCGGCCGGGGCCTGGCCGCCCTGATGACCGGCCAGGACACCGAGCACGCCCTCACCGGCGAGAGCGCCGCCCGCGAGGACCGGAGGGTGTTCGTCTTCCCCGGCCAGGGCAGCCAGTGGGAGGGCATGGGCCGACGGCTGTCCGCGCAGTCGCCGGTGTTCGCCGCCCGGTTCGCCGAGTGCGCGCGGGCCCTGCGCCCGTACGTCGACTGGGACCCGCACGCCGTGCTCGCGGGCGAGCCCGACGCCCCCGCGCCCGACGGCGCCGCCGTCATGCAGCCGCTGCTCTGGGCCGTGATGGTCTCGCTCGCCGCCGTCTGGGAGGCGGCCGGCGTCGTCCCCGACGCGGTGGTGGGCCACTCCCAGGGCGAGATCGCCGCCGCCACCGTCGCCGGCGCGCTCACCCTGGAGGACGCCGCCCGGATCGTCGCCGTCCGCGCCGCCGCGCTGACCGGCCTCGGCGTCGAGGGCGGCATGCTCTCCGTGGTGCTGCCCGTCGAGCTGGTGCGCGAACTCCTGGAACCCTTCGGCGACCGGCTCGCCGTCGCGGCCGTCAACGCCCCCGCCACGACCGTCGTCTCCGGCGAACCCGACGCGCTCGTCGAGTTCGAACGCGTGCTGCGCAAGCGCAAGGCGATGCGCTGGCGCGTGCCCGTCACCGACTTCGTGGCGCACTCCCGGCTGTGCGAGCCGCTGGCGGAGACCCTGCCGCGGCTGCTGGCCGACATCCGGCCGCGCCCCGCCGCCGTCCCGCTGTTCTCCACCGTCCACGGACGGCTGGTGGACGGCGAGGAGCTGGGGCCGCGGTACTGGTACGCCAACGTCCGGCAGACCGTCCGCTTCGCCGAGGCCGTCGAAGCCCTCGCCGCCACCGGCCACCGCACCTTCGTCGAGGTCTCCGCCCACCCGGTGCTGCTGCCCGCCGTCCAGGAGACGCTGGCCGCCCGCACCGACCTGCCCGACCCGCTGGTGATCGACACGCTGCGCCGCGACGACGACGGCGCCGACCGGCTGCTGCGCTCGATCGGCACCGCCTACGTCCACGGCCTGCCCGTCGACTGGACCGCCGTGCTGCCCGCCCCCGCCGACGTCCGGGACGCCGCGCGGCGCGTCGAACTGCCGACCTACGCCTTCCAGCACCGCCGCTTCTGGCCGCCGGCCCGCCCGGCCGCGGCCGCCCCCGCCGCCCACGGCCCGGCCGCCGACCCCACCGACGACTGGCGCTTCCTCGCCGAGTGGGCCCACGCCCCCGAGCCCGCCCCCGCGCTGCTCACCGGCACCTGGCTGGTGCTCACCCCCGCCGGACACCCCGTCCACCCCTGCGCCGCGGCCCTCGCCGAGCGCGGCGCCCGGACCGTCACCGTCGAGCTGGACACCGCCGAGGCCGACCGCGCCGACTACGCGCGCCGGCTCACCGCCGCACTGGACGGCGCCCGGCCCGCCGGCGTGCTCTCCCTGCTCGCCCTCGACACCGCCCCGCTCGCCGCCCACCCCGCCGTGGCCCGCGGCCTCGCCGCCACCCTGGCCCTGGTCCAGGCCCTCGGCGACGCCGCCGTCCCCGCCCCGCTGTGGCTGCTGACCGCCGGCGCCGTCACCACCGACCCCGGCACCGGCGCCGCCGACCCGCAGCAGGCCCCCGTCTGGGCCCTGGGCCGCACCGTCGCCGCCGAACACCCCGACCGCTGGGGCGGGTTGGTCGACCTGCCCGGGCAGTGGGACGAGCGGGCCGCCGCCCGCCTGGCCGCCGTCCTCGCCGCCCGCGACGAGAACGAGGTCGCGCTGCGCGCCGACGGCCTGCGGCCCCGCCGCCTCGCCCACGCCCCCAGGCCGCCCCGCCCCGCCGACCGACGGCCGCTCGCCCCCCGCGGCACCGTCCTCGTCACCGGCGGCACCGGCCACATCGGCGGCCACGCCGCCCGCTGGCTCGCCCGCGAGTGCGGCGCCCGCCGCCTCGTCCTCACCAGCCGCTCCGGCCCCGCCGCCGCCGGCACCGCCGCGCTCGCCGCCGAACTCGCCGCCGCCGGCGCCGCCGTGGACGTCCTCGCCTGCGACACCGCCGAACGCCCCGCGCTCGCCGCCGTGCTCGACCGCGTCGCCGCCACCGGACCGGCCCTGTCCACCGTGCTGCACGCCGCCGGCGCCCTGGACGACGGCGTCCTGGACCGCCTGGACGCCGCCCGCCTGGCCCGCACCTTCGACGGCAAGGCCGGCGGAGCCGCCCACCTCGACGAGCTGACCGCCCACCTGGACCTCGACGCCTTCGTCCTCTGCTCCTCCATCTCCGCCACCTTCGGCAACGGCGGCCAGGGCAACTACGCCGCCGCCAACGCCTACCTGGACGCCCTCGCCGAGCAGCGCCGCGCCCGCGGCCTGCCCGCCACCTCGCTGGCCTGGGGCCCGTGGGCGGGCGGCGGCGTCGGCCAGGCCAGCGAAGGCGCCCGCCGGCGGCTCGCCCGCAACAAGTGGGAGGTCCTGATGGAGCCCGAGGACGCGGTCCGCGCCCTCGCCGCCGCCGTCGAGGACCCCGACCCCCGGCTGGCCGTACTGTCGCTGATGGCCGTCGACTTCGCCGCGATGGCCACCGCCCGCGGCCCCGAACAGCTGCGCCGCGCCCCGCTGATGCGCGACCTGCCCGAGATCCGGGCCGCCGACGCGGCCGACGCCGCGGACCCGGCGCCGCGCGCCGCCGAGCCGGAGCACCCGCTGGCCGTCCGGCTGTCGGCGCTGACCTCCGCCGAGGCGCAGGACCGGCTGCTCTGCGACCTGGTCCGGGACGAGGCCGCCACCGTGATGGGGTACGCCTCGGCCGCCGACGTCGAGCCCGGCCGCGCCTTCAGCGAACTCGGCCTGGACTCCCTCACCTCCGTCGAACTGCGCAACCGGCTCAGCACCGCCGCTGGCCTGCCGCTGCCCGCCACCCTGCTGTACGACTACCCGGACCCGCAGGTGCTCGCCGCGCACCTGCGCACCCGGCTGGTCGGCGACGGCGCGGACACCGCCGCCCCGGCCGCACCGCGCGCCACCGGCCCGGACCCGCTCGCCGACCCGGTCGCGATCGTCGCCATGGGCTGCCGCCTGCCCGGCGGCATCCACACCCCCGAGCAGCTGTGGCAGCTGCTCGATGCCGGACAGGACGCCGTCACCGGCCTGCCCACCGACCGGGGCTGGGACCTCGCCGCCCTCTACGACCCCACCGCCGAACGGCCCGGCACCTTCTACGCCCGCGAGGGCGGGTTCCTGCACGAGGCCGCCGAGTTCGACGCCGCCTTCTTCGGCGTCAGCCCGCGCGAGGCGGTCACCATGGACCCGCAGCAGCGCCTGCTGCTGGAGGTCGTCTGGGAGACCCTGGAACGCGGCGGCATCGACCCCACCGGCCTGCGTGGCAGCCGTACCGGTGTGTTCGTCGGCGGCTTCGGCTCCGGCTACGACCACCTCACCGCCCGCGCCGCCGGCCACGCCGACCACCGCCTGGAGGGCCAGGCCATGATCGGCACCGCCACCAGCGTGCTGTCCGGCCGGGTCTCCTACCTCCTCGGCCTGGAGGGCCCGGCGTTCACCGTCGACACGGCCTGCTCCTCCTCGCTGGTCGCCCTGCACTCCGCCGCCCAGGCGCTGCGGGCCGGCGAGTGCGACCTCGCCCTGGTCGGCGGCGTCACCGTGATGCCCACCCCGCGCGACCTGGTCGGCTTCTCCCAGCAGCGCGGCCTGGCCGCCGACGGCCGGTGCAAGGCCTTCGGCGAGGGCGCCGACGGCATGGGCATGGCCGAGGGCGTCGGCGTCCTCGCGGTCGAACGGCTCTCCGACGCCCACCGCAACGGCCACCAGGTGCTCGGCGTGGTCCGCGGCAGCGCCGTCAACCAGGACGGCGCCTCCAACGGGCTCACCGCCCCCAGCGGCCCCTCCCAGCAGCGGGTGATCCGCGCCGCGCTGGCCGGCGCCGGCCTCACCGCCGCCGACGTGGACGCCGTCGAGGCGCACGGCACCGGCACCGAACTCGGCGACCCGATCGAGGCCCAGGCCCTGCTCGCCACCTACGGCCAGGACCGGCCCGCCGACCGGCCGCTGTGGCTGGGCTCGGTGAAGTCCAACATCGGCCACACCCAGGCCGCCGCCGGCGTCGCCGGGATCATGAAGATCGTCCTGGCCCTGCGGCACGGACAGCTGCCGCGCACCCTGCACGCCGACACCCCGACCCCGCACGTCGACTGGACCGCCGGGCACGTCGCCCTGCTGCACCGGCCCGTCGCCTGGGCGCCGGACGGCGAGCGGCCCCGCCGGGCCGGCGTCTCCAGCTTCGGCGTCAGCGGCACCAACGCCCACGTCATCATCGAGGAGGCCCCCGCCCGGCCCGCGCCCGTGACGCCGGACGCCGGCCCCGCCCCGGTGCTGACCGGTGGACCGGTCGCCTGGCCGGTCGGCGCCCGCGACCCGCGCGCCCTCGCCGCCCAGGCGGGCCGGCTGCGCGAGTCCGCGCTGGCCCGCCCCGACCTGCCGGTCGGCGACGTGGCCTGGTCGCTCGCCACCACCCGCCCGCCGCACGACCACCGCGCCGTGCTGCTGGGCGCCGACCACGCCGAACTGCTGCCCGCCGCCGCGGCGGTGGCCACCGGACAGTCCTCGCCCGACGCCGTCACCGGCTCCGTCGCGCCCGGCGGCACCGGCCGCACCGTGTTCGTCTTCCCCGGCCACGGCAGCCAGTGGATCGGCATGGGCCGCGAACTCGCCGAGGTCTCACCGGTCTTCCGCGACCGGCTGGACGAGTGCGCGCGGGCCCTGAGCCCGTACGTCGACTGGGACCTCGCGGATGTCCTGGCCGGCGAGCACGACTTCCTCGCCGCCGACGTGCTCCAACCCGCCGTCTGGGCGGTCTCGGTGGCGCTGGCGGCCGTCTGGCAGGCCGCCGGGGTCTCCCCGGACGCGGTCGTCGGCCACTCCCTGGGCGAGATCGCCGCGGCGACCGTCGCCGGCGCCCTCACCCTGGAGGACGGCGCGAAGGTCGCCGCCCTGCGCAGCCGGGCCCTGCGCACCCTGGACGGACGCGGCGGCCTGCTCTCCGTCGCCGAGCCCGCCGACACGGTGCGCGAACGGCTCGCCGGCTTCGAGGGACGGCTCGCGCTCGCCACCGTCAACGGCCCCCGCTCCTGCGTGGTCTCCGGCGACCCCGACGCGCTCGACGAGTTCGCCGCCGCCTGCCCGCCCACCTGCCGCACCACCCGCGTCCCGATCGCCTACGCCTCGCACAGCCCCCAGGTGGAGGAGCTGCGCGAGGAGATCCTCGCCGCGCTCGCCGGCATCGAGCCCCGCGCGGCCGACGTCCCGCTGGTCTCCGCGTACACCGGGCAGTGGCAGGACGGCCGGGAGCTGGACGCCCACTACTGGTACGCGAGCCTGCGCGGCACCGTCGAGTTCGAACGGGCCGTACGGACCCTCGGCGACAGCGGGCACCGGGTGTTCGTCGAGGTGTCCGGGCACCCCGCGCTGACCGGCGCCGTCCGGGACACCCTCGGCGAGGCCGCGGTCGTCACCGGCACGCTGCGGCGCCAGGACGGCGGCGCCCGCCGCCTGCTCACCTCGCTCGCCACCGCCTACGTGGCCGGCGCACCCGTCGACTGGGCGGCCGTGCACGGCCCCGGCACCCTCGTCGACCTGCCCACCTACGCCTTCCAGCGCAGCCGCTACTGGCCCGAACCGGCCCGGCCCGCCGCCCCCGCGCCCGACGACGCGCTGACCGGCCTGCGCTACCGGATCACCTGGACCCGGACCGCCGAGCACCCCGCGCCCCCGCAACTGACCGGCAGCTGGCTGCTGGTCGGCGCGGCCGCCGACCCGGAGACCGCCCGGAAGGTCGCCCGCGCCCTGGCCGAGCACGGCGCCACCGACGTCCGCACCCTGCCGGACGCCGACCGCACCGCTCTCGCCGCCCACCCGGCGCCCGCCGGCGTGGTCTCCCTGCTCGCCCTGGACGAGTCCCCGGACCAGGGGCACCCGACCATGACCCGGGGCGTGGCCGCCACCCTCGACCTCATCCAGCAGCTCGGCGCCGGCGCCCCCGGCACCCCGCTGTGGGTGCTCACCTCCGGCGCCGTGGCCACCGGCCCCGGCGAGAGCGGCAGCCCCGCCCAGGCCCAGGTCTGGGGACTGGGCCGGGTCGCCGGCCTCGAACACCCCGGGCACTGGGGCGGACTGGTCGACCTGCCGCCCGCCGGCGCCTGGGACGACCGCACCGGCACCCGGCTCGCCGCCCTGCTGTCCGGCGCCGTCGCCGAGGACCAGACGGCCCTGCGCCCGCAGGGCATCCTGGCCCGCCGCCTGGTCCGCGCCGCCGCGGCCGCCGCCACCCCCCGGCCCGGGCGCGGCACCGTCCTGGTCACCGGCGGCACCGGCGCCATCGGCGCCGAGGTCGGCCGCTGGCTCGCCGGGCGCGGCGCCGAACGCGTCGTCCTCGCCGCCGGCGAACCGCTGACCGCCGACGTCGCCCGGCTCGCCGCCGACGTCGCCGCCTCCGGCGCCGCCCTGTCCATCGCCGCCTGCGACACCACCCGGCGCGCCGAACTCGGCGGCCTGCTAGGGCAGATCACCGCCGACGGCGGCCCCGCCCTGCGCGGCGTCGTGCACGCCGTCGGCGCCGGACAGGCCACCGCCGTCGCCGACACCACGGCACGGGAACTCGCCGACGTCGCCGGCGCCCGGTCGGCCGGCGCCCGCTGGCTCGACGAACTGACCGCCGACCTCGACCTGGACGACTTCGTCCTGTTCTCCTCCGTCGCCGCGACCTGGGGCAGCGCCCTGGTGCCCGGCTACGCCACGGGCAGCGCCTTCGTCGACGCCCTCGCCGAGCAGCGCCGGGCCCGCGGACAGGTCGCCACCTCGGTCGCCTGGGGCCCCTGGGCCGACGGCGGCGCCGGCGCCCGGTCCTCCGTCCGGCACGGCCTGGGCGTCCTGGACCCGGGCACCGCCGTCCGGGCGCTCGGCCAGGCCATGGACGGACGCGACGCGCTCGTCACCATCGCCGACGTGGACTGGCGGACCTTCGCGCCCGCCTTCACCCTGCACCGCCCGAGCCCGCTCCTCGCCGACCTGCCGGAAGCGGCCGCCCCGGCGGCCGAACCGGCCGGCCCGGCCGACGGCGGCACGGCACCCGAGTTCGCCCGCACCGTCCTCGCCCTGCCCGCCGCCCGCCGGCCGGCCGCGGTGACGGACCTGGTGCGCGCCCAGGCGGCCCTGGTGCTGTCGCACGGGAGCACCGCCGACATCGACGCCGAACGCGCCTTCCGGGACCTCGGCTTCGACTCCCTGACCGCCATCGAACTGCGCGACCGGCTCGCCGCCGCCACCGGCGTCACCCTGCCCTCCACCGTCGTCTTCGAGTACCCGACGTCCGCCGCCCTCGCCGCGCACCTGCTGCGCGAGCTCGGCGCCGGCCCGGACTCCGTACGCACCCAACTCGACCGGCTGGACGCCTCGTTGTCGGGCCTGCTGGACCGGCTCGGCGAGGACGGCGACGGGACGGACGGGGACGAGGAGGCCGTCGCGGCGCAGCTCGCCGCACTGAGCGCCAAGTGGCAACGACTCCAGCGCCGCGCCGGCGGCCCCGCCACCGGCGGCGGCAACGGCGCCGGCACCGCCGCCGGCCAGGACGTCTCCGAGCGCCTCGCCGCCGCGGACGACGACGAGGTCTTCGACCTCCTGGGCAAGGAGTTCGGCATCGAATGACCGTACCGCCGACCCTCCCGCGGGCCGCCCGAGCGCTGCCCAGACCGAGTACCCACAGCCCGAGCACCCCGAGGTGGAACGCGTGAGCGAGGACAAGCTCCGGTACTTCCTGAAGCGCGTCACGGCCGAGCTGCACGAGAGCCGCGAGCGCGTCCGCGAGTTGGAGACCGTGACCGGCGAGCCCATCGCCGTCGTCGGCATGGGCTGCCGCTACCCGGGCGGCGTGCGCACGCCGGACGAGCTCTGGAACCTGGTCGCCACCGGTACCGACGCGGTCGGCGACTTCCCCGCCGACCGCGGCTGGGACCCGGGCGAGGCGGCCGCCCACGGCTACGAGACCCGCGGCGGCTTCCTCCCCGACGCGGCCGAGTTCGACCCCGGCTTCTTCGGCATCAGCCCGCGCGAGGCCCTCGCGATGGACCCCCAGCAGCGCCTCGTGATGGAGGTCGCCTGGGAGGCCCTGGAGCACGCCGGACTCGACCCGCGCGCCCTGCGCGGCTCGCACACCGGCGTGTTCGCCGGCGCCAGCGCGTCCGGCTACGACTGGTACGCGCGCGAACACGGCCACGACGAGGGCCACCTGGTCACCGGCAGCGCGATCAGCGTGCTCTCCGGCCGGGTCTCCTACACCCTGGGCCTGAACGGGCCCGCCGTGACCGTCGACACGGCCTGCTCCTCCTCGCTGGCCGCCGTCCACCTGGCGGCCCGCTCGCTGCGCACGGGCGAATGCTCGCTCGCCCTCGCCGGCGGCGTGATGGTGATGTCCACCCCGGTGATGTTCGCCGACTTCGCCCGCCAGCAGGGCCTCGCCTCCGACGGACGCTGCAAGCCGTTCTCGGAGGACGCCGACGGTACGGGCTGGGGCGAGGGCGCCGGACTCGTCCTGCTGGAGCGCCTGTCCGACGCCCGCCGCAACGGCCACCGCGTCCTGGCGGTCATCCGCGGCAGCGCGATGAACCAGGACGGCGCGTCGAACGGCCTGACGGCGCCCAGCGCGCCCGCGCAGCGCCGGGTCATCCGGGCCGCCCTCGCCGACGCCCGCCTGACGGCCTCCGAGGTCGACGCGGTCGAGGCGCACGGGACGGGCACGGAGCTGGGCGACCCGATCGAGGCCGGCGCCCTGCTGGCCACCTACGGACAGGGCCGCGACGAGGACCGGCCGCTGTGGCTCGGCTCGCTCAAGTCCAACATCGGCCACGCCCAGCAGGCCGCCGGCGTCGGCGGCGTGATGAAGATGGTGCTCGCCCTGCGGCACGGCACCCTGCCCAGGACCCTGCACGCCGGGGAGCCGACCTCGCACGTCGACTGGGCCTCGGGGAACGTCCGGCTGCTCCAGGAATCGGTGGAGTGGCCGGCGGGCGAGCGGGTGCGCCGAGCAGGTGTGTCGGCGTTCGGCGCGAGCGGGACGAACGTCCACGTGATCCTGGAGGAGGCACCCGCGCCGGCGGCCGGGGAGCCGGCGGTGAACGAGGAGCCGACGCCGGAGGAGGAGCGCCCCGCGCCCGTCCTGCCGACGGCGGCGTCGGCCTGGGTGGTGTCGGGCCGCAACGCGACCGCGCTGGCCGGTCAGGCGGGCCGGCTGCGCGAGCACGTGCTGGCGCGGCCGGAGCTGCCGGTGGGCGACGTCGCGTGGTCGCTGGCCACGACGCGGTCGGCCTTCGAGCGGCGTGCGGTGGTCCTGGGCGGCGAGCGCGGTGAACTCGCGGCGGGTCTCGCGGCGGTGGCCACGGGACAGCCGGCGGCGGGTGTGGTGACCGGGTCGGTGGCCTCCGGCGGCGCCGGGCGGACGGTCTTCGTCTTCCCGGGGCAGGGGAGTCAGTGGGTCGGGATGGGTCGCGAGCTGGCGGAGGCCTCGCCGGTGTTCGCGGCGCGGCTGGCCGAGTGTGCCGAGGCTCTGGCGCCTTATGTGGATTGGCAGTTGGACGATGTGCTGGCGGGCCTTCACGGTTTCGAGGCTGCCGATGTGGTGCAGCCGGCGCTGTGGGCTGTGATGGTGTCGCTCGCCGCTGTGTGGGAGGCGGCCGGTGTCGCTCCGGACGCTGTGGTGGGTCACTCGCAGGGTGAGATTGCCGCTGCGGCCGTCGCGGGGATCCTGTCCCTCGATGACGCCGCGAAGGTGGTCGCTCTGCGGAGCAAGACCCTGAAGGCGCTGGCGGGTCGTGGTGGGATGCTGTCGATCGCGGAGCCGGTGGCGGGTGTTCGGGCGAGGATCGCGTCGTACGGCACCCGCCTTTCCATCGCGGCGGTGAACGGCCCGTCGGCGACGGTCGTCTCCGGCGATGCTGACGCGCTGCGTGAACTCGCGGACTCCTGCGGGGATTCGCCGCGTGCCCGGATGATCCCGGTGGACTACGCGTCCCACAGCGCCCACGTGGACGAGCTGCGCGAGGAGATCCTCGCCGTGCTCCAGGGCATCGCCCCCCGCGAGGTGCAGGTCCCGATGATCTCCGCGCTGACCGGTGAGTGGCTGTCCGGCCCGGAGCTGGATCCGGCGTACTGGTACGCCTCCCTGCGCGAGACGGTCGAGTTCGACCGTGCCGTACGGACCCTCGGCGAGGCCGGACACGGCGTGTTCCTGGAGGTCTCCCCGCACCCGGTGCTGACCCCGGCGATCGCCGACAGCCTGGAGGACCGCTCCCCGACCGTGGTGGGCACCCTGCGCCGCGACGAGGGCGGCGCCGAGCGCCTGCTGACCTCGCTCGCCGAGGCGTACACGGGCGGCGCGGCCGTCGACTGGGCGGCGGTGCTCGGCGGCGGGACGGCGGTCGAGCTGCCGACCTACGCCTTCCAGCGCCAGCGGTACTGGCCGGCGGCCCCGGCCCGGCCGGCGGGCGCGGCGGGCGTCGACGACTGGCGCTACCGGATCCGCTGGCAGCCCGCGGACGCGGACCCGGCCGCCGTACCGGCCCTGTCCGGCACCTGGCTGCTCGTCGGCGAGGGGGACGTGGCCGACGCGTGCGCCCGCACCCTGGCCGACCACGGCGCGCAGGTCGTCCGGACCGGCGTCGAGACCCTCGACCAGGCCGTCACCGGCCCCGTGTCCGGCGTGGTGTCCCTGCTGGCGCTGGAGGAGGGCCACGACCCGGCGTACCCGTGGATCCCGCGCGGCACCGCCGCGACGGTCGACCTCGTCCAGGCGCTGCGCCGGACCGGCGTCGACGCCCCGCTGTGGCTGCTGACCCGGGGCGCGGTGCAGACCGGACCGGACGAGGTGACGACCGCTCCCGTGCAGACCCAGCTGTGGGGCATGGGCCGCGTCATCGGCATGGAACTCCCGGACAGCTGGGGCGGGTTGGTCGACCTCCCGCCGGAGTTCGACGCGCGGACCGGCGCCCGGCTGGTCGCGGTCCTCGCGGACCGCACGGAGGACCAGGTCGCCCTGCGCCCCTCCGGCACGCTCGCCCGCCGCCTGGTGCGGGCCGAGCCGCGGCCGGCCGGCCGCGCCCCCTGGCGGGCGCGCGGCACCGTGCTGCTGACCGGCGGCACCGGCTCGATCGGGGCCTGCGTCGCGCGCTGGCTCGCCGAGCGGGACACCCCGCGCGTCGTGCTGACGAGCCGTTCCGGCCCGTCCGCGGAGGGGGCGGTGGAACTCGCGGCCGCGATGGCGACCGCCGGGACGGCCGTCGACATCGTCGGCTGCGACACCGGCGTCCGCCGGGACGTCACCGACCTCGTCGCCCGGATCGAGGCCACCGGACCGGGCCTGTCCACGGTCCTGCACTCCGCCAACACCGGCTACCTGGCCCGGGTCGAGGACACCACCAGGGAGGGCCTGGCGGCGGCGCTCAGCGCCAAGGCCGCCGGGGCCACCTACCTGGACGAGGCGACGGCCGCGCTGGACGTGGACGAGTTCGTGCTGTTCTCGTCGATCTCGGCGACCTGGGGGAGCAACGACCACGGCCCGTACGCGGCGGGGAACGCCTTCCTCGACGGCCTGGCCGAGGACCGCCGGGCCCGGGGCCTGCCGGGCACCTCGATCGCCTGGGGCGTCTGGGACTCCCGGGACTGGGACGCGGTCGACGACCTGATGGACCACAGCCCCGGCCGGGTGACGCCCCGACGGCTCCGCCGGCAGGGGATGAACTTCCTCGAGACCGAACGGGCGCTGACGGCGCTGGACCAGACCCTCGCGGACGACGAGACCTTCATCGCGCTCGCCGACGTGACGTGGGAGAAGTTCGCGCCGGTGTTCCGCGCGGCGCGCCCGCGCCCGCTGCTGGACGCCATCCCCGAGGCCCGGGAGCAGGAGGACCGGGGCCCGGACGCCGCCGGGTCGGACCGGCCGGCCGAGGCCACCGGCGAACTGTTCCGCGCCCTCGCCGGCCTGACCGCCGCCGAGCGCCGCCGCGCCGTGGTCGAGCTGGTCCGCGCGCACGCCGCCGCCGTCCTCGGCCACGGCTCCGCGGCCGAGGTCCCGACCACGCGCGCCTTCCGGGAGCTCGGCTTCGACTCGCTGACCGCCGTCGAACTGCGCAACCGGCTGGGCGGCGCCGCGGGCGTCCGGCTGCCCGCCACGGTCGTGTTCGACCACCCCAACCCGGCCGCCCTGGCCGAGGAGATCCTCTCCCGGCTCTTCGGGGCCGAGGCGGCGGCCGGCGCCGGGCCGGCGCCCGCCGTGGTCGCGGCCCCCGCCGAACCGGTCGCGATCGTCGGCATGGCCTGCCGCTACCCCGGCGGGATCCGGACCCCCGAGGAGCTCTGGGCCCTCCTGGCCGAGCACGGGGACGCGATCGGCGGCTTCCCGACCGACCGCGGCTGGAACACCGAGGGCCTCTTCGACCCCGACCCGGACGCCGAGGGCAAGACCTACGTCGCCGAGGGCGGCTTCCTGACCGGGGCCGCCGAGTTCGACGCCGCCTTCTTCGGGATCAGCCCGCGCGAGGCCCTGTCGATGGACCCCCAGCAGCGGCTGCTGCTGGAGACCTCCTGGGAGGCCGTCGAGCGCGCGGGCATCGACCCGAAGTCGCTGCACGGCTCCGCGACCGGCGTGTTCGTCGGCGCGGCCCGGTCGACCTACCTCGGCGTGGTGGAGGAGACCGCCGGGTCCGAAGGACACCGCATGACCGGCACGGCGATGAGCGTGCTGTCCGGCCGGATCGCCTACGCGCTGGGCCTGGTGGGCCCGGCGATGACGGTGGACACCGCCTGCTCCTCCTCGCTGGTCGCGCTGCACCAGGCCGTGCAGTCGCTGCGGTCGGGCGAGTGCTCGGTCGCCCTGGCGGGCGGCGTGACGGTGATGGCCGACCCGGGCGAGTTCGTCGGCTTCTCGCGGCTGCGGGCCCTGTCGCCGAACGGCCGCTGCCAGGCCTTCGGCGAGGGCGCCGACGGCATGGGCATGGGCGAGGGCGTCGGCATCGTGGTGCTCGAACGCCTCTCCGACGCCCGCCGCAACGGGCACCGGGTGCTCGGCGTGGTGCGCGGCAGCGCCATCAACCAGGACGGCGCCTCCAACGGACTCACCGCCCCCAACGGCCCCTCGCAGCAGCGCGTCATCCGCGCCGCGCTGGCCAACGCCCGGATCTCGGCGGCGGACGTGGACGCGGTCGAGGCGCACGGGACGGGCACGGAGCTGGGCGACCCGATCGAGGCCGGTGCGCTGCTGGCGACGTACGGCCAGGAGCGGTTCGAGGACCGGCCGTTGTGGCTGGGTTCGGTGAAGTCGAACATCGGGCACGCTCAGCAGGCCGCGGGCGTGGCCGGTGTGATCAAGATGGTGCTGGCCCTGCAAGCCGGTGTGCTGCCGAAGACGCTGCACGCCGATGAGCCGTCCTCGCACGTCGATTGGGAGACGGGCAACGTCCGGCTGCTGCAGGACGAGGTGGCGTGGCCGGCGGGCGAGCGGCCGCGCCGGGCGGGTGTCTCGGCGTTCGGCATCAGCGGCACCAACGCCCACGTGATCATCGAAGAGGCGCCGGTCGAGGCGGAGACCGTCCCCGAGGACGCCGCCGAGGACCTCGCGCCGGTCCTGTCGCGCCCCCTCCCGGCGTGGGTGCTGTCCGGCCGTGACGGGCAGACGCTCGCCGGTCAGGCGGGCCGGCTGCGCGAGCACGTCGCGGAGCGGCCGGAGCTGCCGGTCGGTGACGTCGCGTGGTCGCTGGCCACGACGCGGTCGGCCTTCGAACAGCGCGCGGTGGTGCTGGGAGCGGACCGGTACGAACTGGAGGCGGGGCTCTCGGCCGTCGCCACCGGACAGCCCGCGCCCGGCGTGGTCACCGGCGAGGTCGCCCCGGACGGGGTCGGGCGGACGGTGTTCGTCTTCCCCGGCCAGGGCAGCCAGTGGGTCGGCATGGGGCGTGAGCTGGCGGAGGTCTCGCCGGTGTTCGCGGCGCGGCTGGCCGAGTGCGCCGAGGCTCTCGCGCCGTACGTGAACTGGCAGTTGGACGATGTGCTGGCGGGCCTTCACGGCTTCGAGGCCGCCGATGTGGTGCAGCCGGCGCTGTGGGCGGTGATGGTCTCGCTCGCCGCGGTGTGGGAGGCGGCCGGTGTCGCTCCCGATGCCGTGGTCGGTCACTCGCAGGGCGAGATCGCGGCGGCCGCCGTCGCCGGGATTCTCTCCCTGGACGACGCTGCCAAGGTCGTGGCTCTGCGGGGCAAGACCCTGAAGGCGCTGGCGGGTCGTGGCGGGATGCTGTCGATCGCCGAGCCTGTGGCGGGTGTGCGGGCGCGGATCGCTCCGTACGGTTCCCGGCTGTCGGTCGCGGCCGTGAACGGTCCGTCGGCGACGGTCGTTTCCGGCGACGCCGACGCGCTGCGCGAACTCGCCGACTCCTGCGGGGATTCGCCGCGCGCCCGGATGATCCCGGTGGACTACGCCTCGCACAGCACCCACGTGGACGAGCTGCGCGAGGAGATCCTCGCCGTCCTCCAGGGCATCACGCCGACCGACGCCCGCATCCCCATGGTCTCCGCCATGACCGGCGCGTGGCTGTCCGGCCCGGAGCTGGACCCGGCCTACTGGTACGCGTCCCTCCGCGAGACCGTCGAGTTCGACCGCGCCGTGCGGATCCTCGCCGACGCGGGCCACGGGGCGTACGTCGAGGTGTCCCCGCACCCGGTGCTCACCCCGGCGATCAGCGACGCCTTCGCGGACCGGACCCCGGCCGTGGTCGGCACCCTGCGCCGCGAGGACGGCGGCGCCGGGCGTCTCCTGGCCTCGCTCGCCGAGGCCTACGTCCGGGGCCTGCCCGTCGACTGGGCCGCGCTCCTGGGCGGCGGCACGGTTGTGGACCTCCCCACCTACGCCTTCCGGCGGGACCGGTTCTGGCCGGAGCCCACCGAGGGCCCGACCGTACCGGTCACCGCGGGCACGCCCGCCGAGGCGGGCTTCTGGAACGCCGTCGAGCGCGGTGACACCGATGCTCTCGCCGACCTGCTCGGCGTCGACCCGGCCGACCCGGCCCTCGGCGCGCTCACCGGCTGGCGCCACCGCGAACGCGCCGAATCGGCCGTCGCCGGCTGGCGCTACCGCATCGCCTGGTCGGCCCTGCCCGAGCACGGCACCGCGCTGACCGGCACCTGGCTGCTCGTCGGCTCCGCGTCGGACGTCGCCGACGCCCTGACGGCGGCCGGCGCCCGCGTCCTCACGGTGCCCGGGGACGGTATCGACACCACCGACCGCGAGGCGCTCGCCGCCGCGCTGCCCACCGGTGTCGCCGACCTCTCCGGCATCGTCTCCGCCCTCGCCCTCGATGACGAGGCGGCCGCGCCGCTCGACGCCCACCCCGGCGTCCCGCGCGGCCTGGCCGCCACCCTGGCCCTGGCCCAGGCCGTCGCCGACCGGCGCGGGGACGGGGAGGACACGCCCGCCGCCCCGCTGTGGGTGCTGACCCGGGGCGGGGCCGCCGCCACCGACGGCGAGCCGGCCGGCCCGCCCGTCCACGCCCAGATCTGGGCCCTCGGCCGGACGGCCGCCCTCGCCCACCCCGACCTGTGGGGCGGCCTGATCGACCTGCCGCAGCGTCCCGAGGACACCGGCCCCGCCCTGCGGCGCCTGGCCGCCGTCCTCACGGGCGGCGACGGCGAGGACCAGGTGGCGCTGCGCCCGTCCGGCGCGTACGGGCGACGGCTGGTGCGCGCCGCGCAGCCGCAGGCCCCGGCGAACGGCGCCGCGTGGACCCCGCGCGGCACCGTCCTGGTCACCGGTGGGACCGGCGCCATCGGCGAGCACGTCGCGCGCTGGCTCGCCGACCGCGGCACGCGGCGCGTCGTGCTGACCGGCCGTCGCGGCCCGGCCAACGAGGGCGTCGCCGCCCGCGCCGCCGAACTCGCCGCCCGCGGCACCGGCGTCGACGTCGTCGCCTGCGACGTCGCCGAGCGCGCCGAGGTCGCCGCCCTGCTGGCCAGGATCGACGCCAGCGGCGGCCCGGCCCTGTCCACGGTGCTGCACACCGCGGGCGTCGGCCAGGGCGGCACCGTCGGCGAGACCACCGCGGCCGGGCTGGCCGAGGTGTGCGCCCCCAAGGCGGGCGGCGCCCGCTGGCTCGACGAGCTGACCGCCGACCGCGGCCTCGACGACTTCGTGCTGTTCTCCTCCGGCGCCGCCGTCTGGGGTGGCAGCGACCAGGCCGGCTACGCCGCCGCCAACGGCTACCTCGACGGCCTCGCCGCCGAACGCCGCGCCGCCGGCCGCCCCGCCACCACGCTCTCCTGGGGCCTGTGGGACGGCGGCGGCATGGGCGGCGGCAGCGTGACCACCCGGCTGACCCGCTACGGCGTCCGGGCCATGGCGCCCGAACTCGCCGTCCGCGCCCTCGGCCAGGCCCTGGACGGAGGAGAGGACGCCGTCACCGTCGCGGACATCGACTGGTCGGTGTTCGGCCCGACGTTCACCCTGCGCCGTCCCAGCCGCCTCCTCGCCGACCTGCCCGATGCCGGGACCCGACCGGAACCCGCGGACTCCGGCCCCGGCACCGGGAGCGGTGCACCGGACGGCACCGGCCTGGCCGACCGACTCGCCGGCCTGCCCCACGCGGAGCAGCTGCGCCGACTCGTGGAGATCGTCTGCGACCAGGCCGCCGCCGTCCTCGGCCACACCGCCGGAGCACTGCCCAAGGGCCGGCCGTTCCGCCACCTCGGCTTCGACTCCGTGATGGCCGTCGACCTGCGCAACCGGATCACCGACACCACCGGGCGGCGGCTGCCCGCCACCCTCGTCTTCGACCACCCGACCCCCGCCGAACTCGCCGAGTACCTGCACGGCGAACTCGGCCTGCGAGCCGCGCCCGCCGACGACACCCGGGCCGCCCCCGGCACCGACCCGGTGCTCGACGGGCTCGACCGCCTGGAGGCCGCGCTCGCGGCGGTGCCCGGCGGCAGCGGCGCCCGGCGCGACGTGACCCTGCGGCTGAGGAACGTGCTCTCCCGCTGGCTGGGCGACACCGAGCAACCACGGCAGGACGAGCAGGAGCAGCAGACGCTGGCCGGGCGACTGGACGACGCCGACGCCGGCGAGGTCCTGGACTTCATCAACAAGGAATTGGGGCTTTCGTGATGACCGGTGGTGCGCAGGCGGCGGGCGGCGACAAGCAGCTGCTCGACACTCTGAAGAAGCTCGCCGCCGACCTGTATCGGACCCGCGAGCGCGTCAAGGAACTGGAAGCCGGCGAGCGCGAGCCGATCGCCGTCGTCGGCCTCGGCTGCCGCTACGCCGGGGGCATCACCGGCCCCGACCGGTTCTGGGACCTGCTCTCCGCCGGGACGGACGCCATGGGCGGCTTCCCCACCGACCGCGGCTGGGCGGAGTGGGAGCGCGCCTACGGCAACCCGGACGCGCGCGCCGGCGAGGAGTACGCCCGGGTCGGCGGATTCCTCTACGACGTGGCCGACTTCGACCCCGGGTTCTTCGGGATCAGCCCGCGCGAGGCCCTGGCGATGGACCCGCAGCAGCGGATCCTGCTGGAGACCGCCTGGGAGGCGGTCGAGCGGGCCGGCATCGACCCGATGTCCCTGAAGGGCTCCGACACCGGCGTGTTCGTCGGCGCCAGCGGCACCGCGTACGGCTCGGGCGTGGGCGGCAACGGCAGCGGCGCCGAGGGCTACAAGATGACCGGCGGCCTGACCGCCGTCGTCTCCGGACGCATCTCCTACACGCTGGGCCTGACCGGCCCCGCCGTGACGATCGACACCGCCTGCTCCTCCTCGCTCGTGGCACTCCACCTCGCGGTGCGCTCGCTGCGCTCGGGCGAGTGCTCCCTCGCCCTGGCGGGCGGCGTCGAGGTGCTGGTCATGCCCGACGCGTACATCGAGTTCTCCCAGCAGGGCGGCATGGCCGCCGACGGCCGGTGCAAGTCCTTCGCCGCCGAGGCCGACGGCATCGGCTGGGGCGAGGGCGCCGGCATCATCGCGCTGGAGCGCCTCTCCGACGCCCGCCGCAACGGCCACCAGGTGCTCGGCGTGATCCGCGGCAGCGCCGTCAACCAGGACGGCGCCTCCAACGGCATCACCGCCCCCAACGGGCCCTCGCAGTACCGCGTCATCCACTCGGCACTGGCCGACGCCGGCCTGACCGCGGCGGACGTGGACGTGGTCGAGGCGCACGGGACGGGCACGACGCTGGGCGACCCGATCGAGGCGCAGGCGCTGCTGGCCACCTACGGGCAGGCCGAGGACCGCGCCGCCGACCGGCCGCTCTGGCTGGGGTCGGTGAAGTCCAACATCGGCCACTCCGGCTGCGCGAGCGGTGTCGCCGGTGTGATCAAGATGGTGCTGGCATTGCAGCACGGCGTGCTGCCGAAGACCCTCTTCGCCGGGAACCCGTCGCCGCACGTGGACTGGGCCTCGGGCAACGTCCGGCTGCTGAGCGAAGCGGTGGCGTGGCCGGCGGGCGAGCAGCCGCGCCGGGCGGGCGTGTCCGCGTTCGGCGTCAGCGGCACCAACGCGCACCTGATCCTGGAGGAGGCGCCGGCGGGCTCGGGACGCCCGGAGGTCGTGGCGGGCGCCGCGCCGCGCGTCCTGTCCGGCGAGGGCCTTCCCGCGTGGGTGGTGTCGGGGCAGAGCGCCGCGGCGCTGGCCGGTCAGGCGGGTCGGCTGTGTGAACACGTGACGGAGCGGCCGGAGTTGTCGGTCGGCGACGTCGCGTGGTCGCTGGCCACGACGCGGTCGGCGCTGGAGCACCGGGCCGTCGTGCTCGGCCCGGACCGGGACGGACTCGCCGCGGGGCTGACGGCCGTCGCCGCGGGGCAGCCCGCGCCCGGCGTGGTCACGGGCTCGGTGGATGCCGCGGGTGTGGGGCGGACGGTGTTCGTCTTCCCGGGGCAGGGGAGCCAGTGGGTCGGGATGGGGCGTGAGTTGGCCGCTTCGTCGCCGGTGTTCGCGGCGAAGCTGGCGGAGTGCGCTGCGGCTCTCGCTCCGTACGTGGACTGGCAGTTGGACGACGTTCTGGCCGGGCTTCACGGCTTCGAGGCCGCTGATGTGGTGCAGCCGGCGCTGTGGGCCGTGATGGTCTCGCTGGCTGCGGTCTGGGAGGCGGCTGGTGTCGCTCCCGATGCCGTGGTCGGTCACTCGCAGGGCGAGATTGCCGCCGCCGCTGTGGCCGGGATTCTCTCCCTCGATGACGCTGCCAAGGTCGTTGCTCTGCGGAGCAAGACCCTGAAGGCGCTGGCCGGTCGCGGTGGGATGCTGTCGATCGCCGAGCCGGTGGCGGGTGTCCGCGCCCGGATCGCTTCGTACGGTTCCCGGCTGTCGGTCGCGGCGGTGAACGGTCCGTCGGCGACGGTCGTCTCCGGTGACGCTGACGCGCTGCGCGAACTCGCCGACTCCTGCGGGGATTCGCCGCGTGCCCGGATGATTCCGGTGGACTACGCGTCCCACAGCGCCCACGTGGACGAGCTGCGCGAGGAGATCCTCTCGGTTCTCCAGGGCATCGCTCCGACCGAGGCCCGGATCCCCATGGTCTCCGCGCTGACCGGCGCCTGGCTCTCGGGCCCGGAGCTGGACCCCGACTACTGGTACGCCTCGCTCCGCGAGACCGTCGAGTTCGAGCGGGCGGTCCGCATCCTCGCCGAGTCCGGGCACGGGGCGTTCGTGGAGGTCTCCCCGCACGCGGTGCTGACCGGCGCGGTGGGCGACGTCGTCGAGGACGTCGAGGGCTCGGCCGTGGTCGGCACCCTGCGGCGCGAGGAGGGCGGCGCCGGGCGTCTTCTGACCTCGCTCGCCGAGGCCTACGTGCGGGGCCTCCCCGTCGACTGGGCCGCGCTCCTGGGCGGCGGCACGGTCGTGGACCTGCCCACCTACGCCTTCCAGCGCCGGCGCTACTGGCTCGGCGCCGTGGCCTCCGTCCAGGCCGCCGGCCCGGCCACCTCGGTGGACGACTGGCGCTACCGGATCGTCTGGCAGGCGGCCGACGCGAACCGGGCCGCCACGCCGTCGGGGACCTGGCTGCTGGTCGGCGACGGCCCCGACCGGGAGGCGGTCGCGAACGCGCTGACGGCCCGCGGTGCGAGCGTCGTCGCCGTCGCGGGACCGGAGGACGTCGACGCGGCACTGGCCGAGGGCGTGGCCGGTGTGGTGTCGCTGCTGGCCCTGGACGAGGCGCCGCTGGCGGAGCACCCGTCGGTTCCGGGCGGTCTGGCCGGGACGGTCGACCTGGTCCGGGTGCTGGTCGAGACCGGGGTCACGGCCCCGCTGTGGGTGCTGACCCGTGGCGCGGTGGCGGTCGGCGCCGGCGAGGTGACGACCAGTCCGGTGCAGGCCCAGGTCTGGGGTCTGGGCCGGGCCGTGGGCCTGGAGCACGCGGACTGGTGGGGCGGTCTGGTCGACCTGCCGCCGGTGCTGGACGCCGAGGCCGCCGCTCGTCTGGTCGGTGTGTTCGCGGACGGCCGGGAGGACCAGGTCGCGGTGCGGCCGTCGGGTGTGTTCCTGCGCCGTCTGGTGCGGGCCGAGGCCCGGCGCGTCGAGTCGGCTGACTGGTCGCCGCGCGGCACCGTCCTGCTGACCGGCGGCACGGGGTCGATCGGCGTCTGCATCGGCCCCTGGCTTGCCGAGCACGGCGCGCCGAGGGTGGTTCTGACCTCCCGCTCCGGCCCGTCGGCGCCCGGCGTGGCGGCACTGGCCGCCGCCGTGGCGAACGGCGGCTCGGCCGTCGAGGTCGTCAGCTGCGACCTGGCGGACCGGGGCCAGGCGACCGGCCTGGTGGCCTGGATCGAGGCCTCCGGCCCCGGCCTGTCCACCGTCCTGCACTCCGCCAACGCGCCCTACCTGGCCCGGGTGGAGGACACCAGCCGCGAAGGCCTGGTCGCCGCGCTCGGCGCGAAGGCGGCCGGCGCCGTCCACCTGGACGAGGCCACGGCCGGCCTGGGCATCGACGAGTTCGTCCTCTTCTCGTCGATCTCGGCGACCTGGGGCAGCAACGACCACGGCGCCTACGCCGCCGGCAACGCCTTCCTCGACGCGCTGGCGGAGGACCGCCGGGCCCGCGGCCTGCCCGGCACCTCGATCGCGTGGGGCGTCTGGAACACCCGCGACTGGGACGCCGTCGACGCGGTGATGGACCAGGCACCCGGCCGGGTGACGCCCCAGCGCCTGCTGCGGCAGGGCATGAACTTCCTCGACACCCAGCGGGCGCTGACCGCGCTCGGCGAGGTCCTCGCCGACGACGAGACCTTCATCGCCCTCGCGGACGTCGAGTGGCAGAAGTTCGCGCCGGTCTTCACGGCCGCGCGCCCGCGCCCGCTGCTGGACACCATCCCCGAGGCCCGGGCCGAGACGGCCGCCACGACGGCCGCCGACGAGCGCGGCGAGTTCGCCTCGCGGCTGGCCGGCCTGTCGGCGGCCGAGCGGCGCCGGAGCGTCGTGGAGCTGGTGCGCTCGCACGCCGCCGCGGTCCTCGGCCACGACTCGGCGGACGAGATCGTCGCGACGCGGGCCTTCCGCGAGCTGGGCTTCGACTCGCTGACCGCCGTCGAGCTGCGCAACCGCCTGAACACCGCCTGCGGCCTGCGCCTGCCGTCCACCGTCGTCTTCGACCACCCGAGCGCGTCCGTGCTGGCCGAGGAGATCCTGAGCGCGCTGTTCGGGGCGGAGGGCCCCGGCCAGGTGGTCGCGGTGGCCGCCGCGCCCTCGGAGCCGATCGCGATCGTCGGCATGGCCTGCCGCTACCCGGGCGGCGTGCGCTCGCCCGAGGAGCTGTGGGACCTGATCGCCGCCGGCGGGGACGCGATCAGCGGCTTCCCGGCCGACCGCGGCTGGGACGCCGAGGCGCTGTTCGACGCGGACGCCGACGCCGAGGGCTCGACCTACGTCGTGGAGGGCGGATTCCTCAGCGGCGCCGGGGAGTTCGACGCCGGGTTCTTCGGCATCAGCCCGCGCGAGGCCCTCGCCATGGACCCGCAGCAGCGCCTGCTGCTGGAGACCTCCTGGGAGGCCGTCGAGCGCGCGGGCATCGACCCGCGGACGCTGCACGGCTCGGCGACCGGCGTCTTCATCGGCGCGGCCCCGTCCGGCTACTTCGGCGCGGTCGGCGACGAGGCCGGCGTACAGGCCCACCTGATCACCGGGAACGCGCTGAGCGTGCTCTCCGGCCGGATCGCCTACTCCCTGGGCCTGGTCGGCCCGGCGATGACCGTGGACACCGCGTGCTCCTCCTCGCTGGTCGCGCTGCACCAGGCGACCCAGGCGCTCCGGTCGGGCGAGTGCACGGTGGCACTGGCCGGCGGTGTGACCGTGATGGCCGACCCCGGCGAGTTCGTCGGCTTCTCGCGGCTGCGCGCGCTCTCCTCCGACGGCCGCTGCAAGGCCTTCGGCGACGGCGCGGACGGCATGGGCATCGGCGAAGGCGTCGGCATGCTGGTGCTGGAACGGCTGTCGGACGCCCGCCGCAACGGGCACCAGGTGCTCGGCGTGCTCCGCGGGAGCGCCGTCAACCAGGACGGCGCCTCCAACGGCCTGTCCGCGCCCAACGGCCCCTCGCAGCAGCGCGTGATCCTCTCCGCGCTGGCCAACGCCCAGCTGTCGGCGTCCGACGTCGACGCGGTCGAGGCGCACGGCACCGGCACCACGCTCGGCGACCCGATCGAGGCCGGCGCGCTGCTGGCCACCTACGGCCAGGGACGCGCCGGGGACCGGCCGCTGTGGCTGGGGTCGGTGAAGTCCAACATCGGGCACGCCCAGCAGGCCGCCGGTGTGGCCGGTGTGATCAAGATGGTGATGGCGCTGCGGCACGGCGTGCTGCCGAAGACCCTGCACGCCGAGCAGCCGTCCTCGCACGTCGACTGGGACCTGGGCAACGTCCGGCTGCTCCAGGAGCAGGTGGAGTGGCCGGCGGGCGAGCGGCCGCGCCGGGCGGGCGTGTCGGCCTTCGGGATCAGCGGCACCAACGTCCACGTGATCGTGGAGGAGGCCCCGGCGGCCGTCGAGGCGGCGTCCGAGCCTGGGCCGGAGCTCCCGGAGCTCCCGGAGCTCCCGGAGCTCCCGGAGCTCCCGGAGCTTCCGGTGCTGACCGGCGGGACGTCGGTGTGGCGGGTCTCCGGTCGTAGTGCGGTGGCGCTGGCCGGTCAGGCCGGTCGACTGCGTGAACACGTGTTGGCGCGGCCGGAGTTGTCGGTCGGAGATGTGGCGTGGTCGCTCGCGACGACGCGTTCGGTGTTCGAGCAGCGTGCGGTGGTGCTGGGCGGCGAGCGGAGTGAGCTCGCGGCGGGTCTCGCGGCGGTGGCCACGGGGCAGCCCGCGCCCGGTGTCGTGACCGGCGGACTCGCTCCCGGTGGGGTGGGGCGGACGGTGTTCGTCTTCCCCGGTCAGGGGAGCCAGTGGGTCGGGATGGGGCGTGAGCTGGCCGCTTCGTCGCCGGTGTTCGCGGCGCGGCTGGCGGAGTGCGCCGAGGCTCTGGCGCCTTATGTGGACTGGCAGTTGGACGATGTGCTGGCCGGTCGGCACGGTTTCGAGGCCGCCGATGTGGTGCAGCCGGCGCTGTGGGCCGTGATGGTCTCGCTCGCGGCGGTCTGGGAGGCGGCCGGTGTCGCTCCGGACGCCGTGGTCGGTCACTCGCAGGGTGAGATCGCGGCGGCTGCTGTCGCGGGGATTCTTTCGCTGGAGGATGCGGCGAAGGTTGTTGCTCTTCGCAGCCGGACCCTGAAGGCCCTGGCCGGTCGCGGTGGGATGCTGTCGATCGCGGAGCCGGTGGCGGGTGTCCGGGCGCGGATCGCCCCGTATGGTGCCCGGTTGTCGGTGGCGGCGGTGAACGGTCCGTCGGCGACGGTGGTTTCCGGTGACGCGGATGCTCTGCGTGAACTCGCCGAGGCGTGCGGGGATTCGCCGCGCGCCCGGATGATTCCGGTGGACTACGCCTCGCACAGCGCCCATGTGGACGAGCTGCGCGAGGAGATCCTCTCCGTCCTTGAGGGGATCCGGCCTCGTGAGGCGCAGGTCCCGATGATCTCCGCGCTGACGGGCGAGTGGCTGGCGGGTTCCGAGCTGGACCCGGCGTACTGGTACGCGTCGCTGCGGGAGACCGTCGAGTTCGAGCGGGCGGTTCGTCTGCTGGGTGAGTCCGGGCACGGTGTGTTCCTGGAGGTGTCGCCGCACCCGGTGCTGACGCCGGCGATCGGTGACGCCCTGGAGGCGCTGTCCCCGGTCGTGGTGGGCACGTTGCGGCGCGACGAGGGCAGTGCGGACCGCCTGCTGACGTCGTTCGCCGAGGCCTACGTCCAGGGCGCCACGGTGGACTGGGTGTCGGTCCTCGCCGGTGGTTCGACGGTGGACCTGCCGACGTACGCGTTCCAG
>NZ_LIPD01000012.1 GCF_001905545.1 Streptomyces sp. CB02056
TTCCCCTAACACACAAAAAACCCGGAATCCGCGTCCGGAGAAATAGGAAATCCCCCGTCGCACGCCCCCGTTCGCCGACCGAAAGGCCGAATTCCCCATGCACGCCATCCACCACACCGACCGGGCCATCCTGGACCACCCCACCCACGCCGTCTGGGAGGCCATCGTCGACGAACTCAACGGCAGGACCACCTGGTGGCACCCCCACAACACCCACCAGCCCGGTCCCACCGGCCCCCAGCAGGAGGGCGGCACCACCACGACCACCGTCCACACGGGTGGCGTCGGGAAGCCCGGTCCCAAGCTCCGGTTCACCTCCACGACCACCCACGCGACGCCCGACGCCCGGCTGACCCAGAGCCACACCGGCCACTTCCACGGCACGACGACGTACCAGCTCACGCCCCACAACGACGGCGCCCAGACCCTGCTCACCGTCACCTTCGCCACCACCCCGCACGGCCTCGCCAAGTTCCTCCACAAGCTGACCAACCTCACCGCCAAGCACACCACCGCCACCCAGCGCGCCCTGAGCAACCTCCGCCACCACCTCGACAACCAGAAGTAAGAACCGTCACCGGAAGAGGAAGAGGAGGCCCGCCGTGACCATCACCGAGATCCGCACGCTGCCCACCCGGCACGCCGTCACCACCACCGACCACACCGCGACCACCGACGACCACGCGCGGCTCGCCATCACCGTCCACCAGCCTGGCGAGCCCGACCCGAGCCGGCCGTTGGTGGTGCTCGTCCACGGCTGGGCCGCGTCCCGGACCGTGTGGCACGCCACCGCGAGCCAGCTGGCGGCGGCCGGGCACACGGTGGCCACGTACGACCAGCGCGGTCACGCCTCGTCGACGGCCGGGCGGGAGCCGATCGGCATCGAGCGGCTGGCGCGGGACCTGGACACCGTGGTCGGGACGCTCACCACGCCGGAGCGGCCGGTCGTGGTGGTGGGGCACTCCGGTGGCGGGTACGCGGCGCTGGCCTGGGCGGCGGGGCTGTCCGCGACCGGGCCGTCCGCCGCGAAGGGCAGGGCAAGTGTCAAGCGGTTGGCGGGACTTGTGCTGGTGTCGACGGCTTCGCACGGGCAGAACACGCCGGCGAACGAGGTCAAGATGATGGGGTCGAAGCTGTTCAGCCGGGCCCTGGGGACGCCGTGGCTGGGCCGTCGGCTGCTCGGTGGGACGCACGGGCCGAGTGCCACCCTGGCGGCGCGGGAGGCCAACCGCCGGTTGTTCGCCGCCACGGTGCCGGCCGTCCGGGCCGCCTGTTTCGCGTCGACCCAGGAGATGGACCAGCGCGCGGGCCTGGCCGGGATCACCGCGCCGACGGCGGTCATCACCGGGACCGAGGACAAGATCGTGAAGCCCAGCTTCAGCCAGGCGCTCGCCTCGGCGCTGCCGCACGCCGAGCTGCACCGGATTCCCGGCACCGGCCACATGGTGCCGCTGGAGGCCCCGCAGCACGTCGCGCACCACGTCCACCTGCTGGTCACGGCCGGCCGCTGACGACCGTGACCACCACCGCCCCCGCCGGCGTCCTGGCCGCGCTGCTCCCGCCCCACGTCCACTGTGCCGAGTCCTTCGGTGACCCGTCCGAGGAGCGACTGCTGCCGTTGGAGGCGGCGTACATCCAGGACCGTTCGCCGCGCCGCCGACGGCAGTTCGCCACCGCCCGGGCACTCGCCCGCCAGGCGCTGGGCGCTCTCGGGCACCCGCCGGTGCCGCTGCTGCCGGGGCCCGGCGGGGCGCCCCGGTGGCCGGTGGGTGTCACGGGCAGCATCACCCACACGGACGGGTACACGGCCTGCGCGGTCGCCGGCACCGGGCGGCTCACCTCGCTCGGGATCGATGCCGAGCCCGCCCGGCCGCTTCCCCGGGGCGTGCTGCAGCTGGTCAGCAGCGCGTCCGAACGCGGCGGCCTGGCGGCGCTGCCCGAGGGCCAAGCCCCGTGGGACACCGTCCTGTTCAGCGCCAAGGAGGCCGCCTACAAGGCCGTCCATCCGCTGACCGGCACCTGGGCTCCGCTCGCGGCCATCGCCGTCACCGTGCACGCCGACGGCACCTTCACGGCCCGGCACCCGCACCTCCCGGCCGTCCGCACCGGCTCCTGGGGCGTGCACCGCGGCACGGTCGTCACCGCGCTCGCCCTCCCGGCGTCCCGGGCGGCCGCCGCGTGAGACGCCCGCCGCCTGTGGACCACGCCCGCCCCGCTCCTCGTTCGACGCCGGTACGGCTGGTGCCGAACGAGGAGCGGGGCTACGGGGTTTCGCCCTGATCGGTGTGGCGCGCGGCCGGTTCGCCTGCGGCGGGCGCGGCGGGGCTCTAGCGTGGCGTCGACGTTGTCGGCGGACGGAAGGGCGCTGAGGTGGATTTCCCGAGCAGGAAGGCCCTGGACGGGTTGACGGAGGCCGAGCACGGCGCGCTGGCGGCGATGCACGGCACGGTCAGCGGCCTGCACGCGGAGTGGCGCTCGGCGCTCGCCGTGGAGATGCGGTTGAGGTACGCGGCCGACGCCGCCGAGGGCCGTCGCGACGACGGGGACGACGGGGTGGCGCCGCGGCTCGACTACGAGGTCGCGCGGGAACTGAACGGCGCGGCCTTCGAGTTCTCGCAGGCGGTGGAGGTGCTGCTGTGGCGTACGGCCAGCGCGTACGCGGTGCTGGGCATCACCGTGCTGGACCGGCTGGTCGCCGGCAACCCGCCGCTGTCCGAGGGCGTGGTGGGGCAGCTGTGCGAGGAGCCGCTGCTCGGCGCGTTCGAAGCCGCGGTCACCATCCCGGTCGAGCAGTTGCTCGTGGCCCGCGACGGCGCCGAGCAGGCGCATGCCCGCAAGGGGCGGCGGCGGATGGCCGCACTCGTGGAGCAGGCGTACGGGTGCCTGGAGGACGAGGCGCTGCCGGCCGCCGCAGGACGGGTCGCTGCGGCTCGGAGCCGTCTGTCGGTGGCGGCCCCGGATGGGTTCGACGCGCCGTGGCTGGGCTACCTGGAGCCGCTGGTCGGACTCGCACGGCAGGGGCCGTACGAGATCAGCGCGTTCCTGAGGCGCCGGGCCTGAGGCGCCAGGCCTGAGGCGACGGACCCGACCCGGCCGGGCCTCCCCGGCGGCGGCACGTGATGCGGCCTCCGGGGGGCCGGCTGCCGGGTGGACGGCCGGACCGGCGTGGTCGGGCAGCTGGTCAGGCCGCCGTGGTCGGGGCGCCGGGGCGGTCGTCCTGTCGCGCCGTGGCCACCGACCACTGCGGGAACTGCTCCGCGGGTATCGCGGAGGAGGCGGCGGAGTCGGGGCGCAGCGACGCGGCGGGGAGGAACACGACGCGGCAGCGCCGGCACAGCCAGGTCGCCCGCCACACCTGGTGGAGCTGCTGCCACTGCTCGTAGGTCCGCGGCCACTGGTCCGCCGCGTCGCTCCGCCGGCTCCGGTGGGCGAAGTGGACGGCGAGTCCGATGCCCAGCAGGACCGCGGCGAAGAGGAACGCGCCGTAGTGGTAGCCGAGCTGGTACGCGGCGTCGTCGACGTCGGCGGCCTTGTCGCCGGAGCCCAGCGTGGTCAGTCCCAGCAGGCCCGTCAGGCCGGCCAGGACGAAGAGGGCGACCGCGGCCCCGCTCGTGCCCCGGGGCTCGGACGGCATCGTCAGCAGCTCCCGCGTCGGCGGGTCGAGCGGCCGGTCGGAGTCCAGGAGGGCGAGGCGCACGGTGACGGTCTCGTCCGCCGCGGCGCAGGTCGGGCAGGTGGTGCTCATCGAGAGGTGGCTCCGGAAGTGGCGCGTGGTGTACGTGGTGTACGGAGGAGCACGTAGTACAGCACAGGGAACTGACTGCTCGTGCGACCGGCCCCGGAGCCGGGAGGCCGCTCCCGGCGGGAGGCGGCCGCGGCGGGTCCCGACGGGTCACGGCTCGTCACGGCGCCAGGGCGCCAGGGCGCCTCCGGGGGCGAGGGCGAGGTCGGCGAAGCGCTCCGCGATCAGCCGGTGGGCCTCCGGGGAGGGGTGGAGGCCGTCGGGGAGCGGGTGGGCCTCGTGGTCCTGCTCGCCGTAGAGGGCCAGGCCGTCCAGGTGGTGGAGGTGGTGGTCGCCGTCGGCCCGGCGGTCGGCGACGATGCGGGCCAGTTCGGCGCGGATGACGGTGAGGGTGAGCCGGCCGGCGGCGACGTCGGCGGGGTCGCCGGTGGCTCGGAAGCGCAGGGTACCGCTGCTGAAGTCGGGGGCGAGCGGGCCCGGCACGGTTTCGTGGAGCGGGCAGAGCAGCGGGGAGACGAGCAGCAGTGGCGTGCTCGGGTGGCCGTCCCGGACTGTGTCCAGGAAGCCGTGGACGGCCGGGGTGAAGGCGCGCAGCCGCATCAGGTCGCTGTTCACCAGGTTGATGCCGAGCTTGAGGCTGATCAGGTCCGCGGGGGTGTCGCGGATGGTCCGCGCGGTGAAGGGGTCGAGCAGGGCGCCGCCGCCGAAGCCGAGGTTGGTCAGGTCCAGGCCCGCGCGGTTGGCGACCAGGGCGGGCCACGTGCCGGTGGGGTGGGCGGCGTTGGAGCCGTGGCTGATCGAACTGCCGTGGTGCAGCCAGCGCTTGCGGGTGCCGGCCGGGACCGGCTCGACCGGGGCGTCGGTGTCGAGGGCGATCAGTTCGGTGGTCTCGGTGTGCGGGAGCCAGATCTCGACGGTCTTGTCCCGCTCCGGCAGACCGGTGAACCGGGCGCTGCCGGACGGTCCTTCGGTCAGTTCGAAGCGGCCGGTGGCGAGGTCGACGGTGCGCAGGTTGCCGCCGGGGACGCCGGCCTGCGCGGTGAGCCGGCCGTCCACCAGGAGGTCGTAGACGCCGTCCGGGACGTTCGGGACGCCCGGGTAGGCGCGCTTGGTGGGGACGGCGTGCAGCGTGATCGTGGTGGCGCGGGTGCGGAAGGCCAGCCGGACGCCGGAGGGCTGGGACTCGGCCATCGCGAGCTGCTCGTCCGGGATCCGTCGGCGGGCGGCAGCGGGCAGGCGGTGCGGCAGCAGGCCGCGGCGGGTGTGTTCGACGTCGAGGTGGCCGTGGAGGAGGTCCTCGGTGACGGGGGTGGTGATCGTGGTCATGATGCTTCTTCGGTTCGTCGGTTCGTCGGGTCGCCTGGTCGTCAGACCGGGCTCATGGGCGGATGGCCGGACTGGTCGTACGGGAGGCCGGTCAGTCGGTCAGCCGGTCGCACGGACTCCGCCCGAGCGCAGCAGCGCGTCGAGGGAGTCGATGATCCAGTCCCAGGACTGCCGCGCGTCGACGGCGGTGTGGCTGAAGCCGCCGGCCGCCTCCAGGCTGATGTAGCCGTGGAAGACGCTGCCGAGCATCCGCACCGCGTGGGTCTGCTCCGGTTCGCCCAGGTCGTAGCCGCGCAGGAGCGCCCTGGACATCTGGGCGTGCCGGACGCCCGCGCTGGCGGCGGCCGTCTCGGCGTCCAGGCGCAGGCGGGTGGCGTCGTAGCGGCCGGGGTGGCGGGCCGCGTAGTCGCGGTAGGCGTCCGCGAAGGCGGCGAGCGCGTCGCGGCCCGCCCGGCCGGCGAGGGCGTCGGCGACGAGGTCGGCGAGTTCCTCCAGGGCGTACAGGGCGATCCGGGTCTTGAGGTCCTGGGAGCTCTTGAGGTGGGAGTAGAGGCTGGCCGTCCGGACGCCGAAGCGGCGGGCGACCGCGGCGACGGTCACCTGGTCGAAGCCGACCTCGTCCGCGAGTTCGGCGCCCGCGACGACCAGGCGCTCGACGGTCAGCCCTGCCCGTGCCATGTGCGTTCTCCCGTACGGTCGCGTCGGTGGCCTACGGACAGTATGGGATTGCCTAAATGGTTTAGGCAAATGGAAACGACCAGCTCAGCCCGCTCAGCCCGCTCAGCCCGCTCAGCCCGCCAGGATCACCGTCTCCGCCGGCCCCGAGAAGCCCGCCGCCTGCGGCTGGCTGCCCGTGGCGGCCAGCCGGCGGTGCTCCTGCGGACTGACGCCGCGCACCCGCTTGAAGGCCGCCGAGAGCGCGAAGGCGTTGCTGTAGCCGACCTTGCGGGCGGCGAAGGCGACGGTGCACTCGGGCTCGCGCAGCAGGTCGGCGGCGACCGCCAGGCGCCAGCCCGCCAGGTACGCCATCGGGGGCTCGCCGACCAGGGCGGTGAAGCGGCGGGCCAGGCCGGCCCGGGAGACCCCGACCCGCTGGGCCAGTTCGGCGACCGTCCACGCGGTGGCCGGGTCGTCGTGCATCAGCCGCAGCACCGGGCCGACCACCTGGTCGTGCTGGGCGCGGTACCAGGCGGGGGCACCGGAGTCGGGGGCGGCCAGCCAGGAGCGCAGCACGGAGACCACCAGCAGGTCCAGGATGCGGTCCAGGACGAGCTCCTGGCCGGGCTCGTTGCGCCCTATCTCGGCGGCCAGCAGGTGCACCAGGGTGTCGTCCGCGCCGGTGCCGGCCGGGCGGACCAGCAGCGCGGGCAGGCAGCCCAGCAGCCGCTGGCCGATCTCGTGCTCGGCCTGGTAGGTGCCGGACAGCACCACCGAGGAGGCCCGGTCGCCCTCCCGCCCCTGGCCCCAGGTCCGGACGCCGAGCGACATCACCTCGGAGACGTCCACCCCGCCCTTGGTGCAGACCTGCCCCGGGCCGACGATCACGTCCACCGGGGTGTCCGGATCGTCCGCCACCGTGTACGGCTCCGGGCCGCGCACGATCGCCACGTCCCCGGGGTGCAGCAGCAGCGGGGTGCCGCGCTCGGGCAGGATCCACGCGTCGCCGCGGACCATCGTCACGACCGAGAGCGGGGCCCGGTCCTCGATCCGCAGCGACCACGGCGGGGTGAGGATGGAGCGCAGCAGGAACGCGCCACGGGCCTTGGGGCCGTCGAGGAGTCCCGTCAGAGTGTCCATGCCGCCAAGTGTAGACGTCGGCACATCATTTGACGCTTCGTCATTTGAGAGACTCTTGAGTGATCGAGGTGGCCCGCACCGCCCCGATGCCGGATGATCTGCCCACGGGGTATGGACCGAGACACGGCGAACGCGATACGGCGGTACGGCGGTACAGCGGTACCGACAGCGAGAAGTGAGGGGCTCACGACGATGGAAACGGCACGCACACTCGTCCTGGTGGCGGCCACTGTCACCTGTGGACTGACCGCGGGACTGTTCTACGGATTCTCCTGCTCGGTCATGCCCGCGCTCGCGCGGGCCGAGGACCGGACCTTCATCGAGGTCATGCAGCGCATCAACAAGGCGATCCTGAACGGCTGGTTCGTCCTCGGCTTCGTCGGCGCCCTGCTCGCCACCGCGGCCGCGGTCGCCCTGCACCTGCCCTCGGACGGGCACGACGTCCTGCCCGCGACCATCGCCGCCCTCGTGCTGTACATCGCGATGATCGGGGTGACCCGCTCGGTCAACATCCCGCTGAACGACGAGCTCGAGGCCGCCGGGTCGCCCCAGCGGATCGCCGACCCGGCCGCGGTGCGCAGCCGCTTCGAGGCGCGCTGGGTGCGCTTCAACGTGCTGCGCACCCTGCTGTCGACCGGCGCGCTGGCCTGCCTCGCGTGGGCGCTGATCCTCAACGGGCAGAGCTGACCGGCCTGCACCCGCTACGGGCGGAGCCGACCGGGCCGAGCCCCTTCGACGGCCGGCCCGGACCCGCTCAGCAGCCGGGCCGAGCCCGCTCGACGGGCGGCCCCAGCGCGCCGCCCGTCCCCCGCCACCCTCTGCCGCCGGCCCGACTCAGCCGCAGAGGGTGGCGAAGCCGTACCCGCGCGCCTTGAGCGTGGAGATGATCGTCGGCAGCGCGGCCACCGTCTGACTGCGGTCGCCGCCGCCGTCGTGCATCAGGACCACCGATCCGGGACGGACGTTGTCCAGCACCCGTGACCGGATCGCGGCCGTGCCGGGGCGGGACCAGTCCGCCGGGTCCACCGACCAGAGCACGACCTGCTTGCCGAGCGCCGCGGCCTTCGAGCGCACCGTGCTGTTCACCGCGCCGTACGGCGGGCGCAGGCAGCTCGGGGTGCGGCCGGTCCGCGCGCGGATCGCCCGGTCGGTGTCGGCCACCTGCGCGTCGAGCGCGGCGGCGGAGAGCTTGCGCAGGTCCGGGTGCGACCAGGAGTGGTTCTGCACGCTGTGGCCCTGCTTGGCGACCTGCGCGGTCACCGAGGGGTGGGCGGCGACGTTCTGCCCGATCTCGAAGAAGGTCGCGCGCACCCCGTACCGGGCGAGCGTCGCCAGGACCTTGGGCGTGTAGGCGGGGCTGGGGCCGTCGTCGAAGGTCAGGTAGACCACCTTGCCGCCGTTGGCGCCGGCCGCCTCCGCCCCGGTGGCGGGCAGGGCGACCGCCGCTCCCGCCGCCAGGGCGACGACGAGCGCGCCGATCGCGGTCCGGATCCTGCCGACTGCCGTTCGCCTGCCGGGTCGTACGGTCATGTCTGCCCCCTGCGGTCGGAACTCCCGTGCACCGGCCGCCAGTCTGCTCCCGAGGGGCCGTCCGCCGCGACCCTCCGTCGATCGCGAGCGAACGGAACCGGCCAGTGGGAGCACCGGGTGGCGAGCACCGCCGGGCACCGCCGGGCACCGCGGGTATCGGACATGCCGAGGCCCCCGGCGGGGTTCCGCCGGGGGCGCGGTACGGGGGTTCGGCGTTCAGCGCCCCGCGCGGCCGTGCAGCACCAGGGAGCGGGTCAGCGCGAACAGTCCGCCGGCGCAGAGCGCGGTGCGGAGCATGTTGACCGGGACCCAGGTGTCCGCGAACTTGGCCCGTACGGCGGCCAGGTCGTGGATCTGCGCCGGGTCGCCGGCCGCCGCCAGCTCGTTGTTGAGCGGGATGTTGACGCCCATGGTGACGATCAGCGCCACCACGTACAGCGCCGTCGCGGCCGCCGCCCAGAGCGCGGCCTGGCGCCGACCGGCCTTGTGCTGGAGCCAGGCGGCGATGCCGGTGGCGAGGAACGCGCCGACGAAGACCAGGCCGAACAGCCCGTTCCCGTCGATCGCCTTGTTGATCTGCTGCATCGCCGCCACGTAGGTGTGGTCGTCGCCCGCCGCGAGGCCCGGCATCACCGAGACGTCGAAGGCGAAGAACAGGCCCGCCATCAGGCCCATCGCGACGGTGGCGCCCACCAGGAGCGGCCCGGCGGCCTTGCTCCGGGTGGCGGGTACGGCCGGGGCCGTACCGCCCGGCGCGAGGCCGGTGAAGGACTGTGCGGCGGTGTAGGAAGCAGGGGTCGCGGTCTGATTCGAGCGCATCGGTTTTCCTTCGGTCTCCCCGGTCCCCGCCCGACGCGGGGACCCTCCCGGTGTCCGGGCCGCCGGCCTCCTCACCGCTCCCGGCCGGGGCCGGGTGTTCGGTCAGGCGGTCGGCGCCGCCCGGCACCGACGATCAAGTGGACTGCCGTACGGACGGCAGGTGTTGCCCTTCTGGCTGGTCACGCGTTCCACACGCCCGAGGCGGCGGCCTCGCGGGCGTAGTCGGCGAAGTCCCGCGGCTCACGGCCCAACGCCCGCCGCACCCCGTCGCCCAGCGACGCGTTGCGGCCGTCCAGGATCACCGAGAACAGCTCCGCGAAGTCCGCCGGCAGCCCCGCCGCCTCCAGCACCCCCCGGTACGACTCCTCCGACACCGCCTCGAACCGCACCTCACGCCCCGTCGCCGCCGACAGCTCCACCGCCACGTCCGAGAACGACAACAGCCGCGGCCCCGTCAGCTCGTACACCTCCCCCGCGTGCCCCGCCTCCGTCAACGCCGCCACCGCCACGTCCGCGATGTCCTCCACGTCCACGAACGGCTCCACCGCACCACCCACCGGCAACGCCAACTCCCCCGCCAGCACCGGCTCCAGGAAGAACGACTCACTGAAGTTCTGGTTGAACCACGCGCACCGCACCACCGTCCACGCGGCCCCCGACTCCATCACCGCCTTCTCCCCCGCCTCCGCGGCCTCCTCACCGCGCCCCGACAGCAGCACCAGCCGCCCCACCCCGCGCTCCGCCGCCAACCGCGAGAACGCCCCCACCGCCTCCACCGCACCCGGGAACGCCAGATCCGGGTAGTACGTCAGATACGCCGCACTCACACCCTCCAACGCCCCCTCCCACGTCCCCTCGTCGTGCCAGTCGAACGGCACCGCACCCGAACGCGACCCCACCCGCACCCCGTACCCCAGGGCCGTCAGCCGGTCCGCCACCCGCCGACCCGTCTTCCCCGTCCCACCGACCACCAGCACGACACCGGACTCGACCGCGAGATCCACCACACCAGCCATCACACACACCCTCACTCGGAGTAGGAGCCTGTTCGGATCGGCGGACCCGCCGGTGTTCGTGAACCCTGCGCGTCCGTCCTTGTGCTCACCAGTCAAGGCCACTCCGGGCCGGCGAACCATAGCCTCCGCACTCAGTTCCATGCGCGAGCGTCTACACCCCCGCCGCGCCCCCTCCGCCCTCCACCAGAACACACCCAAGCCGCCACGAACCACCCGTCTCGACCCCTCCTCCAGCAGCCCTTGAGCATCCGGCCGGACACTCCGCCGGAGTGGGCCCGGGTGGTGGCCATCGGTTGAGCACCCGGAGCCGGGCGGGGCGCTGCCGGGGGGCGGCTCAGCGGAAGGCGGCGATGTTCTCGGAGACCCAGCGGTGGAAGGGCCTGGCGGGGGATCCGGTGACCGTTTCGACGGTGTCGCGCACCTCGAGCAGCTCGTCGTTGACGTCGCCGCCCGTCACGTCCAGCACCGCGTCCGCGGCCTCGGCCCCCAGGAGCGCGGACAGTTCCCGGTGGGCCTCCGCGCGGCCGGTCTCCGCGACGGGCACCTCCCGCCCCAGGGCCGCCGCGACGGCCTCCAGCTGCTGCCGGGCCGTCACACGCCGCGGGCCGGTCAGCGCGTAGGTCCGTCCCCGGTGGCCGGGTTCGGTGAGCGCCACGCGCGCCACCGCCGCGATGTCCGCGGGGTGGACGGTGGGCAGCCCGGTGTCCGCGTACGGCACGCGGACCGTCCGGCGCTCGCGGATCGCCGGCGCCCACCACAGGGCGTTCGAGGCGAACTGCGTCGGCCGGAGCACCGTCCACGCCATGCCGCTGTCCATGAGCAGCCGCTCGACGGCGGCGTTCTCGCGGGCGGGGCCCAGGTGCGGATGCGTCTGGACGGTGATGGACGACACCAGCACCACGTGCTCGACACCCGACCGGCGGGCGGCGGCGAGGATCTCGGCGTCGGGGCCGATCCGCGACACCAGGAACAGCGAGCGCACCCCGTCGAGGGCGGACGCCAGGGCGGCCGGGTCGGCGAAGTCGCCTTCGCACGCCTCCACCCCCTCGGGGAACCGGGCCCGGGCGGCGTCACGGGTGAGGCCTCGGAGGGGGCCCGCCCCCTGCGCCCGCAGGTCCTCCAGCAGGGCGCGTCCGATGTTTCCGGTGGCTCCGGTCACAAGAATCATCTGCCTTCTCCTGTCATCTGACGACTGGTCGGAGGAAGGCTAGGAGCTCAAGCGGGCTTGAGGTCAACGAGATCGCCGAGAGGGCGCCCGGCGGCCGTGCGAGAATCGGGCAGGTGACGGCCGTGGACCACCCCGGCCACGGCAGGACGGAAGAGGAGACCTCGGTGACCGGGACGGTGGCAGCCGGTGCCGCGGGCTTCGATCCGGACGAGCACGTACGGTTCGCCCGGTACCGCCGGGCCTTCGCGACGGTGGCACCCGAGGAGGCGGCCGGCCTCGCCGCCCGGGTGCTCACCGACCCCGAGCGCTCGATGGCGAGCGGCGCCGTCTGCGAGTACCTGGACCGGCGGGCGGCGGAACTGCTCACGGACCCGGGCTTCCCGGCCTGGCACCGGGAGCTGTCGGGCGTCGTGGCCGCCGACGCCTTCGCCGCCCGCCACCTGCGGGACTGGGCGCTGCTGCGGGCGGTGACCCTGGACGAGCCATGGACGGAGGAGCAGGTGCTCGCGGCGGAGAACCGGCTCCAGGAGCACCTCGCCGAGGAGTCGAACGCCCGGCCGGTCCTGGGCCTGCTCGCCGAGCGCGGCCGCACCCGGCGCACTCGCAACGTCGCCACGGCCCGGCTGCGGCAGGTCCGGTAGCGCGGGCGGAGGAGGCCGGATTGCCGGACTCCTCCGCCCGCGGCGGGGGCTCAGCGGACCATGGCCGCCAGGACGCTGCGCCAGTCCTCGCCGGGTTCGGGGGCGAGGGGAGCGGCCAGGGTGTCCGCGCGGTAGTGCCAGGGGCGGCGGAGGTCCTCGTCGGCGTCGGGGGCGGTGGTGATGGGGCTGTCGGAGCCGAGCAGGCGGACCAGTTCGGCGGTGAAGTCGGGCCAGGAGACGTGTCCGCTCACCGCGTTGACGACCCGGCCGGCGGCGGGGTGGTCGGGGGTGAGGCAGGCGGTGAGGGCGCGGGCCAGGGCGGCGGCGTGCACCCAGGACGCGCCGTACCACTCGTCGTCGGCGGGCAGGCCGATCGGGTGTCCGGCCAGGGCGGCCTGGTAGAGGGCGCCGGTGGAGCCCCAGCGGAGCTGGTCGCGCAGGCGGTGGTGCGGGCCCCAGACGATCGGGGCGCGGACGGCGACGGCCTGGCCGCGGCCGGTGGCGGCGGCCTCGAAGAGGATCCGCTCGCTGTCCAGCTTGGCCTGCCCGTACGGGGTGACCGGCGCGCCGCTGGGAGCGCCCTCGGGGACCTCGGTGCCCGGCGGGCGGCCGTACGCGTCGATGCTGCTGACGAAGACGAACGGGCCGCCCCGCCAGCCGTCGACCAGTGCGCGCATCGCGGCGAGGTCGGTGGCGTGGTCGGTGAAGGTGCAGGCGGAGTGGATGACGGCGTCGACGCCTTCGACGGCCCGGCGCAGGCTGTCGAGGTCGCCGAGGTCGCCCTCCGCGACCTCGGCGCCGTTCAGCGCGGGCAGGTGCGCGGACTCGGGCCGGACCAGCACCCGGACCGGCCGGCCCTGGGCCATCAGCTCCTGGAGCACGGCCGCGCCGACCCCTCCGGTGGCGCCGGTGAGCAGGACGGTGCCGGTGCGGGCACCGGTGGTCCGCGGGCGGGCGCCGGCCTGGGCGAGGGCGGCGCTGCGCTCGTCCGCGCGGGTGGCGAGCAGGGCGGCGAGGGCGCGCGGGGTGCGCTGTTCCAGGATGTCGAGGCCGGTGAGCGGCAGCCCGGTGCGGGTGCGCAGGCGTTCGGCGAGCTGGACGGCGATGAGGGAGTGGCCGCCGAGGGCGAAGAAGTCGCCGTCGGCGGGCGGGGTCGCGCTGAGCAGTTCGCCGAACGCCTGCCGGACGACGTCCAGCGGGCCGCCCTCCAGCGGAGCGGTACCGGACAGCGGAGCGACACCGGAAAGCGCGGCGGTGCCGGGCTGCGGGCCCGCGCCGGGCAGCCGGTCGCGGTCCGGGGTGCCGTCCGGGAGGCGGGGCAGCCGGTCCAGCAGGGTGACCGCGCGCGGCAGTTCGGCGGCCGGCAGGTGCCCGCGCAGGGCGGCCCGCAGGGCGCTGCCGGTCGGCGCGACGGGCCCGCGCACCACCGCGTAGGCGAGCGGCGGGCCGTCGGGGTGCTCGACGACGGCCGCCTCGACCACAGCGGGATCGGCCGTGAGGGCAGCCACCACCGGGTGTTCGGCGGCGGCCAGCCGCTCGCCGGGCAGTGCGGACAGCGCCAGGTCCGGGTTGGCGGCCACGGCGGTGAGCAGCGCGGCGAAGGCGTCGGTGAGCCGGGCGGCGATGGTCGCGTCCAGCGCGTCCCGGTCGTGCTGGACCAGGACGCGCGGCCGCGGGCCGTCCTCCAGCAGCAGGGTGAGGCCGAACTTGGCCAGTCCCAGGTCGAGTTCGACGCTCTCGGTGTCGAGGCCGGGCAGCACCAGCGGGTCGGCGATCCGGAGCAGGTCGCAGCTGACCGAGAGCAGCGGGGTGCCGTCCGCCCCGCGCGAGGCCGCGCCGAGCCGCTCGACCACGAGGTCGAACGGCACCTCGTGGTGCTGCTGGGCGTCGAGCAGGGCGGTGCGGACGAGACCGAGCAGTTCGGCGAACGACGGGTCTCCGGACGGATTCGTCCGCACGGCGAGGGTGTTGACGGCGAGGCCGACGGTCCGGCGGAACTCGGGCCGCGCGCGGTGGCCGCTGGCGCAGCCGAGGACGAGGTCGTCCTGCCCGGAGGCGGTGCGCAGCACGGCGAACGCGGCGGCCAGGACGACGGTGTACAGCGTGGCGCCGTGCCGCGCGCCGAGGACGCGCAGCCCTTCCACCACGGCGGGGTCCACCGGGGCGGCGTGCAGGGCGGCGCGGCGCTCGCGGGCGCCGGGCGGGACGGGCCGCAGCAGCGACAGCGGCCGGGCTCCGGACAGACCGGCCGCGAGGGTGTCGGCGGCGGCCGTCAACTCGGCCCCCCGGGCTCGCTCCTGGCGGGCGTAGTCGGCGTACGAGGGGGCCATCGACGGGAGTTGGGCCGGAACCCCCTCACATCCGGCGCGGTACAGCGCGGCGATGTCCGACGCGATGAAGGGCAGCGAGCCGCCGTCCACCGCGATGTGATGGATCGTCAGCAGCAGTGTGTGGTCCTCGGGACCGTGCCGCAGCAGCAGGGCGCGCAGCACCGGGCCGGCGGCGAGGTCGAACGGGCGGGCGGCCTCGGCGAGGAGCTGCTCGGGGCCGGTGGCGTCCAGCACCGGCAGCGGCACCGGGGCGACCGGGTCGGTCTGCTGGTAGGGCTGGTCGCCCCGGCGCGGGTAGCGGGTGCGCAGGACGGCGTGCCGCTCGGTCAGGCCGGTGATCGCGGCGGCGAGGGCGGCCTGGTCGAGCGGGCCGCGCAGCCGGGTGGCGATCGGCACGTTGTAGAGGGCGCCGCCCTGGCCGAGGTGGTCCATCAGCCACATCCGCTGCTGGGCGTGCGAGAGCGGGGCCGGCTCGACGGGTGCGGCCGGACCGCCGGGCGCGACGGGTCGGGCGGGGGCGGTGGCGGTGCGGCGGTCGCGGGCGCGGCGCAGCAGGTCGGTCTGGTCGACGGTGCTCATCGGTCGGCTCCGGGGGTGTCGTCGGCGGCCCGCAGGGCGCGTTCCAGCAGGTCGGCCTGGGCGGCGACGGTCGGGTGGGCGAGGAAGTCGGCGAGCGACAGCTCGACCCCGAGGTCCTCGCGCAGGTCGTCCACCACCCACATGGCGAGCAGCGAGTGGCCGCCCTCGGCGAGGAAGTCGGCGGCCGGGTCGGTGATCGGGCGTTCCAGGGCCCGGCTCCACGCCTCGGCGACGACCTGCTGGATCGGGCCGAGGCCGGCGCCGGTGGCCGGGTGCGCCCCGGTCGGCCCGCCGCCGGCCGGGTGCGCGTCGGCCGTCTCGTTCACAGGCGGGTGCGCGTCGGCCGCCCCGCCGACGGCCGTCTCGTCCGTGGCCGGGTGCGCCCCGGCCCGCTCGTCGGCGGCCAGCGCCCGCCGGTCCACCTTCCCGCTGCCGGTCAGCGGCAGCGCGGCGAGCACGGTCCAGGCGGTGGGCACCAGATGGGCGGGCAGCTGCTCGGCCAGCCGGGCGCGCAGCGCCTCGACGGCCGGGCGGGCGCCCTCGGCGAGCACCAGGCAGGCGGTGAGCGCGGCGTCGGGCTGCCCGGCCCGGCGGACCACGACCGCCGCCTCGGCGACCTCGGGCAGCTGGAGCAGCGCGTGCTCGACCTCGCCGGGTTCGATCCGGTAGCCCCGCACCTTGACCTGGTCGTCGGTGCGCCCGTGGTACTCCAGGGAGCCGTCCGGCAGTTGGGCGACCCGGTCGCCGCTGCGGTAGGCGCGTCCGATGCCCGGCAGTTCGCGGAAGCGCTCGGCGGTCAGCTCCGGCCGGTCGAGGTAGCCGAGGGCCAGCCGGTCGCCGGCGATCCACAGTTCGCCGACGGCGCCCGGCGCCACCGGCGCGAGGCCCTCGTCCAGGACATAGGCGCGGGCGCCGCCGAAGGTCCGGCCGATCGGGACGGAGCCGGCGCAGTCGGCCGGGGTGACCCGGTGGACGGTGGTGAAGGTGGTGGCCTCGGTCGGCCCGTACCCGTTGACCAGTTCGAGCCAGGGGAAGGCCCGCAGCACGGCGCCCGCGTGCTCGGCGGAGATCGCCTCGCCGCCGACGACCAGGGTGCGCAGCACGCCGAAGATCCGGGAGCGCCGGGCGGCCAGGTGGTGGAAGAGCGCGGTGGTGAGGAAGACGGTGGTGACGCCGAAGCTCTCGACGTCGCGGACCAGGTCCTCGGCGCTGGGCCGCTCGCTCGGGGAGACGGCCACGGCGGCGCCGCGGGCGAGCGGGGCCCACAGTTCGAAGGTGGCGCCGTCGAAGGAGACGGTGGAGTGGAAGAGCACCCGGTCGCGCGGGCCGAGGACGACCGCGTCCTCGGCGGTGACCAGGTCGGCGACGGCGCGGTGCGGGACGAGGACGCCCTTGGGGCGGCCGGTGGAGCCTGAGGTGTAGTAGAGCAGGGCGGGCGCGGCCGGGTCGGCGGCGTCGGGCGCCGTGCCGTCGGTGGCCTCGGTGCCGCGCTCGGTCAGCACCAGGGTGAGCTCCTCGGGGAGCCCGGCCTCGGCGAGCAGCCCCTTGTCACCGAGGACGAGCCGGAGGTCCGCGTCGGCGGTGAGTTCGGCGATCCGCGGGCGCGGGTAGGCCGGGTCGATCGGGACGGCCAGGGCGCCGGCCCGCCAGACGGCGAGCTGGGCGACGACGTACCGGGTCGAGCGGGCGCACAGCAGGCCGACGGCGCTGCCGGGGCCGATCCCCCGGGCGGCCAGGACGGCGGCCAACCGGCCTGCGGCGTCGACGAGTTCGCAGTAGGTGAGGACGGTGGAGCCGTCGGTCACGGCGAGCGCGTCGGGCCGGCGTTCGGCCTGCCGGGCGACCAGGGCGGGCAGGTCGGTCAGGGCGGTCAGGGCCGGCGGGTCGGTCACAGCAGACCGGGCCGCGGCGGGCGAGGACATGGTGGTCACGGTGGTTCCCTTCCGGGCGCCCCGGCCGGGTGAGCCGGGGCGCCCCGCTGAGGAGGTTCGGACGGGGTCAGGCGGTCGCGGCCAGATCGGCCACCCGTTCCTCGACCAGCCGGGCGACGGCCCGCAGGTCCGGCTGGCGCAGCACCAGGGGGGCGCGCAGCCGGACGCCGTACTCGTTCTCCAGGGCCTCCAGCAGTCTCGCGGCGGCGAGCGAGTTGCCGCCCGCGGCCAGGAAGTTGTCCTCGGGACCGAGGTCGGCGCGGCCGATCAGCTCGCGGCAGAGCTTCAGCACGGTCCGCTCGACCGGGCCGTGCCCTTCCTCCACCGCGTCCGCCAGGTCCGCGTCCGGCACCGCCACGTCGGCCAGCAGGGCCTGGCGGTCCACCTTGCCGTTGGCGTCCAGCGGGAAGCGCTCCACCAGGTGGACGGCGGAGGGCACGGCCTGCTCGGGCAGCCAGGGCCGGACGGAGTCGAGCAGCGCCGCCGGGTCGGCGCCGTCCTCGGCGTGGACGAAGGCCAGCAGTCGGACCCCGCCGGTCGGCGCCTGTTCGGCGGCGACCACCGCCCGACGCACCTGCGGGTCGCGCTCGAAGGCGGCCTCGACCTCGGCGGGTTCGATCCGCACGCCGCTGACCTTGACCTGGTCGTCGAGGCGGCCGTGGAACTCCAGTACGCCGTCCGGCCGCATCACCACCCGGTCGCCGGTGCGGTAGACCCGGTCGGTGCCGACCACGCCGGCGGGCGCGTCGACGAAGCGGCGGGCGGTCAGCTCGGGGTCGAGGTACCCGGCGGCCAGGCCGCGGCCGCCGATCCGCAGCTCGCCGGCCGTGCCGCGCGGTACCGGGCGGCCGTCCTCGTCGGTGACCAGGACGACGACGCCGTCGATCGGCAGGCCGATCGGCGGGGCGCCGGCGCCGTGGTCCCCGCCGGGGGCCATGGTGTGCATGGTGGTGGTGACGGTGGCCTCGGCGGGGCCGTAGGCGTTGTGGACGGTCGCGGTGACGTCGGGCCCGGGGGCGCGGCGCAGCCGGTCGCCGCCGATCACCAGGTGGCGCAGCGCCAGCCCGGCGGGCCAGGGCCGGCCGAGGACGGGCTCGGCCAGCGGGGTGGGCAGGATGGACACGGTGATGCCGGCCTCGCGCCACCAGTCGGTGAGCGCGCCGGTGTCCCAGCGGACCGCCTCGGGGGCGACGACCAGGGCCGCGCCGGAGGTGAGGCCGGCCCACAGCTCCTGCACGTGCGGGTCGAAGGCGACGCCGATCAGCAGGCTGTGCCGCTCCCCGGGGCCGAGGCCGGTCGCCCCGCGGTACCACTGCAGCAGCGCGCCGAGCGCGGGCTCGGTGACGGCGACGGCCTTCGGGGTGCCGGTGGAACCGGAGGTGAGCACCGCGTAGTGGGTGCCGACCGGGACGCGCACCTGCCCGCCGGAGGTCAGGGCGGCCACCACGCCGGCGGTGGGCAGGTCCAGCGGCAGCCGCTCGCCGCCGGGCGGCAGCAGGTCCGGCTCGCCGACCAGGCAGGCCGGGCGCAGCTGCTCGGCGACGGCGCGCAGCCGGCGCTCGCCGGGGCGCGGGCCGAGCGGCAGGTGGACGGCGCCCAGCTTGGCGGCGGCCAGGGTGACGGCGACCAGCGAGACCGAGTGGGCGAGGCAGACGCCGAGCAGGTCGCCGGGGCCGACCCTGCCGCGCAGCGCCTCGGCCACGGTGTCGGCGAGGCGGTCGAGTTCGGCGTAGCTGTAGACCTGCTCGCCGTCGATCAGGGCGGGGGCGTCGGGGGTGCGGTGCGCCCAGGCGGTGAACAGGTCGAGCACCGCGCCGTCCTGGTGCGGGCGGCCGTAGCCGATGCTCAGACTGCCCGTACCCGGGTTGCCCGCACTCAGGCTGTCCGTGCTCCGGAGTTCCGTGCCAAGGTGTTCCATCATCATCTCCACAGAAAGTGACGAGCCGTCAGTTCGATGCCTTGGAAGGCGCGTTCACTTGGCGTCCGCGGCGAGGGCGCGGGCCTGGTCGGCCAGCACGGCGTGGCGGAACAGGGTGCGCAGCGGCGGGCGGCTGCCGAGGTGGGGCTCCAGGTACGCGGCGAGCTGGGCGGCGAGCAGCGAGTGGCCGCCGACCTCGAAGAAGTGCGAGTCCGCGGTGAAGCGGTCGTGGCCGAGCACCTCGCGCCAGGCGGCGGCGATCAGTTGCTGTCCGGGGTCGGCGAACTCGCCCGGCGCGCCCTCCTGCGGCTCCGGGGCCTGCTCCACCAGGCGGGCGAGGGCGGCGCGGTCGGGCTTGCCGCCGGGCAGGGTCGGCATCGCGGCGACGGCCGTCCAGCTCGCCGGGACGAGTCCGCCGGGCAGCCGGCGGGCGAGCGCCTCGTGCAGGGCGGCCTGGTCGGGGCGGTCGGCGCCCTCCAGGAAGCCGACCAGGCGGGGGCCGGTCCGCGGGTCGGTGTGCAGCAGCACCGCGCAGGAGCGGCCGCCGAGTTCGGCGGAGGCGGCGGCCTCGATCTCCTCCAGCTCGATCCGGTGGCCGCGCAGCTTGACCTGGTTGTCGGCGCGGCCGAGGAAGCACAGCCGCCCGTCCAGGTCGCGGTAGCCGCGGTCGCCGGTGCGGTACACCCGGGCGCCGCCGAGCGCGGGGACGGTCGTGAAGCGGGCCGCGGTGGGCTCCGGCAGGCCGAGGTAGCCCTCGGCCAACAGGCCGCCGCTGACGACGAGTTCGCCGACACAGCCGGGGGCGAGCGGGCGCAGGGTGTCGTCCAGGACGTGGACGCTCACGCCGTCGAGTTCGGCGCCGAGCGGGATCTCGCCGTCCTCGGCGACGTCGGCGGCGGTGATCTCGTACACGGTGGAGGTGACGGTGGCCTCGGTGACGCCGTAGGCGTTCAGCACGGTGGTGGCCCCGGTCAGGCCGGTCAGCGCCCGGGCGGGCAGCCGCTCGCCGCCGAGCACCAGCAGCCGGGGCGCCCAGCGGCCGTCGTCCAGCGCCGCGCGCAGGTCCTCGCGGACGGCGAGCAGGTAGCTGGTCGGCAGGTTGGCGACGGTCACGCCGCGGGCGGCCAGCACGGCGACCAGCTCGGGCCCGGTGGGCACTTCGCGCTGCGGCACGACGAGGGCGGCGCCGGCCGCGAGGGCGGGCAGCACCTCCTCCAGGGCCACGTCGAAGGACGGCCGGGCGAACAGCAGCGCCCGGTCGGCGGAGGTGAGGTGGTAGCGGTCGACGATCGCGGCGACGTACCCGGCGAGGGCCTCGCGGCCGACCAGGACGGGCTTGGGGACGCCGGTGGAGCCGGAGGTGTGGATCACGTACGCGGCACCGTCCAGCACGGCGGCGGGCTCGGCCTTCGGGAATTCGGGGCCGTCCAGCAGCGCCGGGGTGACGCCCTCCTCCGGCAGTGCCGACGCGCTCTGCCGGGTGGTGAGGACGAGCGCCGGGCTCAGCCGCTCCAGCAGCAGCCCGAGCCGGGCGGCCGGGTCCTCGGTGGACAGCGGCGCGTACACGGCGCCGTGGCGCAGGCAGGCGAGCAGCGCGACCACGCTGTCCGCGCCGCGCGGCAGCACGGCGGCGACCGGCTGGCCGGGGGTGACGCCGGCGGCGCTCATTCGCTCGACCAACTCGGTGACCCGGCGGTCGAGTTCGCCGTAGCTGATCCGATCGGTGCCGGCCAGCAGGGCGAGCGAGGCCGGGTCGTGGGCGGCGGCCGGGTCGAGCACGGCGGGGGTGACCGCGGCGACCGGGGCGGCCTGCGCGGCCTCGGGTGCGGGGGCCAGGTCGGCGATCGGCGTCTGCGGGCGGTCCAGGTAGCAGCGCAGCAGCTCCAGCAGCCGCTCGGACAGCAGCACCGCGTCGGACTCGCGGAACAGGTCGGCGTCGTAGTCCCAGACCAGGGTCATCCCGGCGGCGCCGTGCTTCTCGCCGACCACCCGGCGGTCGTCGGGCAGCAGCACCAGGTCGAGGTCGAAGCGGGTGGTGCCGGTGTTGAAGCCCTCGTACAGCGAGACCTCGAGACCGGGAGCCTGGACGTCGGGCAGCGCCGCGTCGTGCGCGCTGAACATCACGTTGAACAGCGGGTTGTCGGCGCCGCTGGTGTGCAGTCCGAGCCGGCGGGTCAGCTCCTGGACCGGCAGGTCCTGGTACGGCAGCGCGCGCAGCAGGACGTCGGTCACCTCGTCGACGGCCTCGGTGCCGGGGACCGTCGGGTCGAGCCGCAGGCGCAGCGGGACGGTGTTGACGAACATGCCGACGGTGCCCTCGAAGCCCTCCGGGCGGTTGCCGACGGCGGTGCCGATCACCAGCTCGCGGTGGCCGCTGTGCCGGCGCAGCAGTTCGGCGAGCAGGGCGAGCAGGGTGCTGAACGGGGTGTGGCCGTCCGCCTTGCTGCGCTCGCGCAGCCGCCCGGCCAGGTCGGCGCCGATCGACTGGCGCAACTGGCCGCCGTGGTGGCGCCGTTCGGCGCGCGGCCGGGCCAGCCCGGGCAGGGTGACCTCGCGCGGCGCGTCGGCCAGCTCCCTGGTCCAGAAGTCGAGGCCGCGGTCCCTGGGGAGGTCGGCGGCGGCGCGGGCGTGGTCCTCGTACGAGGGGGCGACGGGCAGTTGGTACGGCTCGCCGAGGACGGTGGCGCGGTAGACGGTGAACAGGTCGCGCAGCAGGATCGCGAAGGAGTGGCCGTCGTGGACGAGGTGGTGCTCGACGTGGATCAGCCGGTGGTGGTCCTCGCCGAGCCGGACCAGGTGCCAGCGCAGCACCGGCGCCCGGCCGGTGTCCAGCGGCTCCTCGGCCTCGGCGGCGAGCAGGCGCTGGAAGGCGGCCTCCGGGTCCTGCTCGGCGGCGAAGTCGCTGTGGCGCAGCTCCGGTTCGCAGTCCTCGGCGACCCGCTGGCCGGGCAGGCCCTCCGAGCTGGGCACCAACTCCAGTCGCAGGCCCGGGTGGTGGGCCAGCACGGCGGCCAGGCCGGTGTGCAGCGCGTCCCGGTCGAGAGCGCCCCACAGGTCGAGGACGGCGGTGAAGTTGTAGGCGCGGCTGCCCGGCAGCATCTGCTCGTGCAGCCAGACGATCTCCTGTGACGGAGAGAGTGCGAACATCGTCGATTCCCTTGTGTGGTGGGCTGTGTCGGCACTGCGGTGGCCGGAAGCGGGCGTGGGGTGTTCCCGTACCGGCCGGTGGCCGGGCCGCACCGGGGTGAGGTGCGGCCCGGGGCCCGGGGGTCCCGTCCGGGGGCGTGTCGGACGCGCGCGGACGGGCATGGCGGATCCGCCGTTCGGGATCCTGGGTGGGAGTTCGGCGCCCGCGGTCTCGGGCGTACGGTCCCGGTCTCGGACGTACGGTCCCGGGCGGGTGGTTCCGGGCGTACGGTCTCGGGCGGGCGGCGTCGGAAGTACGGTCTCGGAAGTACGGTCTCGGACGTGCGGTGTCGGGCCTGCGGGGCAGGCGGGTTCAGGCCTGCGGTGCCGGGCTCGGCCGGGCGGGCAGGTGGTGCCGCAGCACGGCGAGCAGGTCGTCGAAGGCCGCGTGGGCGTCGGCCTCGGGGAAGCGGTCGCGGTCCCAGGCCAGCCGGACCAGCAGGTCGTCGCCGTGCGAGGCGGAGACGGCCATCGGCGCGGCGAGCGGGCGCCCGTCCAGGGGGGTCTCCCGGCCGGGGGTGCCGCCGAGCACCAGCGGCGGGCGGCGGTGCAGGTCGTCCAGGGTGAGCAGGCCGTCCAGGGCGCCCGACCATGGGGCCCCGGCGGTGCGGGCGGCGCGGACCACCTCGTCGAAGGGGGTGCCGGCCTGGTCCAGGTCGTCCCACCAGGCGTCCGCGAGCGCGTCCAGGTCCGCGACCGGTCCCGGAGTCGCCGGGTGCACCAGGGTGTTGAGGAAGCAGCCGAGTGCGGCGGGAGTGCCCGCCGGCCGTCCGCCCCACGGGTAGCCGAGCGCGAGCGCCCCTCCCCCGGTCTCCGGCCGGGAGGGCCCCTCCGTCCGGTGCAGCCGGTGCAGGGCCGAGCCGACCGCGTCCAGCAGGGCCGGGAAGACGGCGCCGCGGGCGGCGCCCTCGGCGGCGGGCAGCCGCTCGGTGAGCATGCCGGTGGACGTGGCCGCGCTGCCGCCCGCCCCGGTCAGGCCGCCCAGCCGGCGGCCCCAGTAGGCCTGGGTGGCGGGGCCGCCGGCGGCGTCCTCGGCGTCCAACTGCAGCTCGACGGCCTGCCGGTAGTCGGCCAGCGCCTGGGGGGTGGGCCCGGCTGCGGGAGTCTCGTCCTGCTCGTACGCGGCGCTGAGCTCGGCGGTGAGCACCCCGAGCGACTGCTCGTCGCAGGCGGCGTGGTCCAGTGCGACGACGAGCAGTTCCTCGGCCCCGGACGGGTCCGCGGACGGCTCCCCGTCCGGGTCCGCGGCCACCAGCAGGCGCAGCGCGGGCCCGTCGGCGGGCCAGTCCAGCAGGGCCTCGCGCAGCGCGGCGCGGGCGGTGCCGCCGGGGGCGACGGGGATCCGGGCGGCCTCGGCGGAGGGGCCGCCGGCGCGCAGCACGGGTGTGCCGCGCACGGTGGCGAAGCCTCCGCACAGCGCCGGGTGGTGGGCGGCCACCGCGGTGGCGGCGCGGGCCAGCCGCTCCAGGTCGAGGGTGCCGCGCGGGTAGGCGAACATCAGCGGGACGATGTCGCTGCGGCTCTGCGGCGTGAGCCGGCGGGTGATCAGGAACCGTCGCTGGGCGCCGGTCAGCGGGAGCAGCTCCACCGGGGATTCGGCGGCGGCGGAGCGGTACCGGGCGAGGTAGGCGGCGGTGATGCTGGCGTGCACGGGAACGGTCTCCGGTTTCCGGTCGCGGCTCGGGTCGGGGATCGGTCGGGATCGGTCGAGGTGATCGATCGGGGCGTTGCTCAGGTCCGGTTGCTACGGGCAGGCGGGCAGGCAGACGGGCAGACAGACAGGCAGGCGGGTCAGGACACCCCCGGGCTCACGGCGCTCTCCTCCTCGCTGACGTCCGCGCCCTCGCCCGCGCCCGGCCCCGCCGTACGGTCCGGGTCCGGCAGCTCGCGCATCCGCCGCAGCGGGGAGAGCAGCAGCGGCAGCGGCACCAGCAGGAAGCCGACGGCGCAGACCCAGAGCGCGGCGCGCGGCCCGGCCGCGTCGGCGACCACGCCGCCGACCAGGGCGCCGATCGGCAGGGTGCCCCACACCAGGAAGCGCATGGTGGCGTTCATCCGGCCGAGCAGCTCCGGCGGGCAGAGGCTCTGCCGGAAGCTGACCTGGGCGACGTTGTAGGCGACCGCGCCGAACAGCACCACCCCGGAGGCCAGGCCGAACAGCACCACGCCAGCGCCGCCGCCGGACAGCGGCCACAGCATCGCGAACGGTGCCGTCACCAGCGTGGAGAGCCAGATCAGCCGGGCCTGCCCGATCCACCGGGCGAGCTGCCCGGCGCACAGCGCGCCGGCCAGTCCGCCGAGGGCGGAGACCGACAGCAGCACGCCGATGGCGCCCGGCGACAGGTCGAGCACCCGTACCCAGAACACCGTCTGCACGGCGGTCAGCACGGCGGAGAACAGGTTGGACGTGGCGGTGGCGGTCGCGATCGCCCGCAGCAGCGGGTGGCCGAGCACGAACCGGACGCCCTCCCCGGCCTCGGCCCGCAGCGAGCGCCCCGGTTCGGGTTCCGGGCGCTGCTCCTCGACCTTGATCCGGCCGAGCAGCAGCGCGGAGACGAGGTAGCCGCAGGCGTCGGCCACGATGGCGAGCGGCGCCCCGAGCAGCTGGACCAGCCCGCCGCCGAGGCCCGGCCCGGCGATCTGCGCCGAGGAGCGGACCGTCTCCAACGCTCCGTTGCCGCCGACCAGTTGCTCGCGCGGCAGGACGGCGGGCAGGAAGGACTGGTGGGCGACGTCGAAGAACACCGTTGCCACCCCGGTGACCAGTGCCACGAGGTAGAGCTGCGGCATGGTCAGCACGCCGAGCGCGGCGGCCGGCGGGATCGACCCCACGGCCAGGCAGCGCACCACGTCGGCCCTGATCAGCACCGGCAGCTTGCGCATCCGGTCCAGCCAGGCGCCCGCAGGGAGGCCGATGAGCAGGAAGGCGGCGGTCTCGGCGGCGGTCAGCAGGCCGACTTCGAACGGCGTGGCGTCGAGCACCATCACCGCCACCAAGGGAAGGGCCACCAGGGTGACCTGAGTGCCCGTCTGGGCCGCCGCGGCTCCGGTCAGCAGGAGCCGGAAATCGCGGTGGCCGAGCAGACGGGCCTGGCGGGAGCTGGGCTTCTCGTTCATTGGTGCGACTCTCGGTCACCCCTTCGACACCGGGCAAGCACCGGGTCCGTTTCCGGACGGACCGCAGGTCGGCCGAATCCCGCCACTCGCCCGCCGGACCCTTGCGCGCTCCTTATGGACGCGTCCCGCGCGGCCGCGCCGCCGACGGCGCCCCTCGGCCAAGGCGGCGCGGCCCGACGGGCACCTTGATCACCCCGGGGCCCGCCGGTCCATTTCGACGTCCGCTATTCGGACGGGACCTTTCCGGCCACCGGACGGAGGCGCTCAACTTGGCCGGATTCCATGGAGTGCAGCCCTACCGTCACCTCATCGTGATACCGGCGTGACCGAAGCGAGCCGTAGAAGGGGATCACAGGGCGGATACGAGCCGCCCCCGGCGCGAACCGGTCCACCGGCCGCCGCCCTCGACCCTCAGCGCCGACTGTCCGCCCCCGGCTCCGCACGGCGGGTGATCGCCAGCACCGCCATGTCGTCGTCCCGGGGCCCGCCCGTCCACCGCTCGACGTCCGCCACCAGCGCGTCCAGCACCTCCCCCGGCCCGGTGAACGGCCCCAGCGGGGCCAGGCCGAGCACCGGGTCGTAGAACTCCCCCGCCGCGTCCCGGGCCTCGGTGACCCCGTCGGTCACCAGCAGCAGCGTGCACCCGGCCGGGAACGGCCGCCCCTCCGGCAGCGGACGCGCCACGCCCAGCCCGCCCATCCCCAGCGGCAGCCCCGGGTCCGCCGCGTCCAGCCGGCGCACCCGGGGCGCGGCCCCGCCCGGCGGGTAGGGGCCCAGCAGGTACGGGCCGGGGTGCCCGCAGTCGAGCGTGCGCACGCTCTCCTCCCCCGGCGGGAACTCCACCAGCAGCGCGGTGATGAACCCCTCCAAGCGCAGCTCCTCGCTCATCCGCTCGCTCTCCCGCAGCAGCGAGTCCTCCAGCGCGTCCGCGAGCGCGACCAGGTCCGGCAGCCGGTGCGAGCCCTCCCGGAAGGCGCCCAGCAGCACCGACACGGCCCCGACCGCGTGCAGCCCCTTGCCCCGCACATCGGCGATCAGCCCGCGCACGCCGTACGGGGTGACCTGCAGCGCGTACGCGTCCCCGCCGATCAGCGCCTCGTCCTGGGCGGCCCGGTAGCAGGCCGCGACCGACAGCCGCCCCACCCGCGCGGGCGGCTCCGGCAGCACCGCCCGCTGCGCCGCCTCGGCCACCGACCGCACCCGCTCCAACCGCCGCCCATGCCGGGCCACCACCCGGTTCACCGCGATCCCGAGCAGCGCCGCGAACACCGTGTTCCCCAGCTCCAGGAAGCCGGCCCGGGTCCCGAGCGACCCGTCCCGGGCCGACAGCACCAGGATGCCCAGCGCGTTGGCCGCCCCCACCGCGACGGTGTCCCCCAGCATCAGCAGCGCCCCCGCCAGCACGGCGGCCGCCGCCAGCATCGGATCGCCCCAGTAGTCGGTCGGGTCCAGCGCGTTCCACACCAGCCCGCCGACGGTCAGCAACCACGGCGCGACCCGCACGTACGGCGGCCACTGCACGGACCTCGGGGCCATCGGCGACCTGGCTTCCGTCTCACCACCATCCGGAAGTACTCCTTCCGATCGTAGCCACCGGCCCCGGAGGCCCGCATGACGGCCGACCTCGCCGGTGGCCGAGAAACACCTCCCGCCGGTGGAGCACCGCTCACGCGCCCGCTACGCACCGCCCGCCGTGAACCGTCCCGCGCCGGACCCGGCCAGCAGCCCCTCCGGCACCCGGCGCCCGTACGCCACCAGCAGCAGGTGCTCCGCCCGCCCCTCCACGGTGAGCCGACCGTGCCCGTAGGACCACTCCGCGTCCGTCGCCTCCAGCCGGACCCCGTCCACCCGCGCCCCGAAGAACCGCAGCGTGCGGGGTGAGACACCGGCCAGCAGGGCGGTCGTACGCGCCACCGGCAGCCGGGCCGGCAGCCCGAGCGCCACGGTGATGTCGAGACCGTGGACGGCGTCGTGGGCGAGCGCCGCGATCCGGCCGCCGACCGGCGGGCGCCAGGGGTGGTCGGCGTGATCGGCCATGGCGGCGACGAGTTCGCGCTCGCTCAGGGCGGCGGCGTCACGGCGGGCGATCCGGTCGGCCATCCGGTGGACGTTGCCGCCGGAGCGGGCGAGTTCGAGGAGCGTGCGCGCCGTCGAGTGCCGGAAGCCGGTGCTCAGGTGCGCGGCCACCTCGCGGACCCGCCAACCCCCGCACAGCGAGGGCGAGTTCCACTGCTCCCAGGTGAAGGCGGCGAACACGGCGGCGAGTTCGCGGCGCTCGGCCGCGATCTGCGCACGGATCCACCGGATCTGCCCGGCGTCCTGGTCCTGCGGCACGGTTTCCATGCGTCCAGCCTGCGGCCGGAACCGTACGCCCGTCCAAGACCGGGAAGTTCTGGCACCTATGATCAGGAGTTATGGAACTGCGGCAGCTCCAGTACTTCGTCACCGTCGCCCAGCACGGCAGCTTCACCCGGGCCGCGCAGCTGCTGCACCTGAGCCAGCCCGGGGTGAGCTCCCAGATCCGGCAACTGGAACGGGAGCTGGGCCACCCGCTGTTCGACCGCTCGGGGCGCACCGTGCGGCTCACCCCGGTCGGCGAGGCGGTACTGCCGCACGCCCGGGCGGCGCTCGCCGCCGCGGCCGCGGCCCGCCGCACGGCCCAGGAGTTCGGCGGGCTGCGGCGCGGGCACGTGCGCCTGGGCATGGTCGCCGGGGCGGCCCTGACCCCGCCGGCCGAGCTGGGGACCTTCCCCGGACTCGCCACCACGCTCGCGGCGTTCCGCCAGGAGCACCCCGGCATCGACTTCTCGCTCACCGAGGACACCACCGCGCGGATGCTCGACGCCCTGCGCGACGGCCGGCTGGACCTCGCCGTCGTCGGCCTGCCCGCCCCGGCGAGCGGGCGGGAGGGCGACGACGGCTGGTCGGCGCTGACCGGGCTCGCGCTGCACACCGTGCTGGAGGTCCCGCTGGTCGCGGCCTGCGCGTCGGAGCACCCGCTCGCGGCGGGTACGGGCCCGGGTTCCGCCGATAGTCCGGGCTCCGGCTCGGGCGCCGGCCCCGGTGTCCCCGGTGCGGACCGGAGCGCGCTCCCGGTCGCCGAGCTGGCCGGGCACGCCCTGGTCAGCACCCCGCGCGGCACCGGTCTGCGCACCGCGCTGGAGTGCGCCCTGGCCGAGGCCGGTGTCGATCCGGCGGTCGGCGTCGAGGCGGCCGCGCCACCGCAGCTGGCCGAACTCGCCGCACACGGGCTGGGCATCGCCGTCCTGCCGGACCCGGGCCCGCTGCCCGGTCTGCGGGTGCGCCCGCTCACCGGACCCGTCCCCCGGGTCCGGATCGCGCTCACCTGGCCGACCGGGCAGCCCGCCGCACCGCCGACCGCCGCCCTGGTGGCCCACCTGCGGCGGGCCTACCCGGGGCCGGCCGCCGCTCAGGCTCCGGCCCCCGTTCAGGCTCCGGCCGGTACCGCCGCGCCGTCGGCGATGTGCAGCAGCGCGGCCGCGCCGTCGAGCACCTCCCGGTCGAGCGGGAAGTAGCCCTGCCGCAGGACGGTGTCGGTGCGCGTACGGACCCCGGCCGGCAGCGCCGTGTCCGTCAACTCCCAGGCCGCGCCCCGCCCCTGCAGGTGGGCCTCGTACGTCCCCGGCGCCGGCTCGGCCAGCCCGATCGCCTCGCTGCGCCCCAGGCTCCCGGCGACGAAGGCGTACCGCTCGCCCAGCAGCGTGCCCACGATGTGGCCCGCGCCGATCCAGCGGCAGTCCAGCTCGCCCGACGACCAGGCGCTCGGGTTCCGCCGCAGGTGCAGGTTGTGGGAGAAGACCAGGGTCGGTCCGCGCTCGGCCTCGATCGCGCGGATGTCGAGGAGGTTCTGCGCCATCAGCGCGTCCCGCACGCCGGACAGGGCGCTGATCCGGGCGCTCTGGTCGAGGCCCCGGACCGCCGACTGCGCGTGGTAGCGCAGCAGTCCGATCCCGGCGGTCAGCCGGGTGCGGGCCGCGTACCACTCGGCGGACGAGGTCTTGGCGATCAATGCCGGTGCCCGCATGTGGAGTTGGAGGAGCAGGTCGTCGGCGAGGCAGCGCAGCCGCGCGGCCTCGGTACTGTCACCCGGCGACCGGGCCGGATCCGTCACCGCCTCCGTGCGGCTCCAGCGCTCGTCCTCGCCCGCCACCCCGGCGAGGTCGAGGTCGAGCCCCAGGTAGTCGCGGGCGAATTCGAGGTAGCGGCGCGGGCTGGGGGCACTGGTGTTCTCGGTCGGGATGTCGAAGCCATGGAAGGACAGCTGCGCACCGGACGCCCGGTCCCGGTTGAACTCCCGCATCCAGGCGACGAGTCGGCGATTGGGCTCGAGCTCCCCGAAGCCGTGGGTGAAGCCCTCCTCCAGCGCCGAGTCGAGGGTGCCGACACCCTCCCGGACGTAGGCGTCCACGGCGAACGCGGCCACCCGGTCGGTCTCCAGGGCGATCGACCGGAAACCCCGGTCGACCAGCCGGGCGAACAGCTCGTTGCGGACCCGCCCGAACGCCGGCTCCTGGTGCGTCGGCTCACCGAGGCCCAGAAGCTCACACGCCGGGGGGACGAAATCGTTGATGTCCTGGTTCATGAGCCTCAAGCGTATCCTTGAAGGAACGGTTGAAACTTTTCCCTCCACCACCGCCCAGGCATTGCCCAACTGTGGCCGAAAGCCTCAAACGGCCCTGAACCATCGGCCGACTCCGAACGCCCGCCCGACCCCGAACGGAGACGACCATGCGACCCGCCGACCTCGCTCGCGAGCACGGCATCTCGACCCAGGCCATCCGCAACTACGAACGCGACAGCTACCTCCCGCCCGCCGACCGCACACCCACCGGGTACCGGATCTACACCGAGCCGCACGCGGCCGCCCTGCGCGCCTACCTCGCCCTCGTCCCGGCGTACGGGCACGCGACCGCCGGCTCGGTCATGACCGCCGTCCACGCCGACCGGCTCGGCGACGCCCTCACCGAACTCGACCGGGGCCACGCCCAGTTGCTGCGCGACCGGGAGACCCTCGCCGCCGTCCGCACGGCCGTCGGCCACCTGAGCGACGGCGCCACGCCCGGCCCCGCCCTTCCCGCGCTGCCCGGCCCCCGCTCCGTCGGCGAGGTCGCGCACCGGCTCGGTGTCACCCCCGCGACCCTGCGGGCCTGGGAGGCCGCCGGCATCCTGACCCCCGCCCGGGACCGCGCCACCGGCCACCGCCGCTACCTCCCGGCCGACGTCCGCGACGCCGAACTCGCCCACCTGCTCCGCCGGGGCGGCTACCTGCTGGACCGCATCGCCACCGTGCTGCGGCAGATCCGCACGGCGGGCGGCACCGGCGAACTGGCCGCCGCCCTCGACGGCTGGCAACAGCGCCTCACCACCCGGGGGCTCGCGATGCTCACCGCCTCGGCCCGCCTCGACACCTACCTGGCGCTGCGTCCCGAGGTGCCCCGACGGGCTTGACCTCAAGGGAACTTGAGGTCCCAGGGTGATCCTCATGAACACCGAATCCGCAACGCCCGCGCCCGCCGACACCGCCCTTTCCGGCAGCGCCCCCTCCGACGCCGGTCCCTCCGACGCGGCTCCCTCCGACACCGCTCCCTCCGACACCGAGCTCGCGGAGATCGCGGCCATCGAGCAGGTCGTGGCCGCCGTCGAGCGCGCCCAACATGCCAAGGACCCGGACGCCTTCCTCGCCCTCTTCCACCCCGAGGCACTCTGGACCACCGCGCACGGCAAGGTCCTCCTCGGCCTGGACGCGATCGCCGAGTTCACCCGAGCCGTCCTGCCCGCCGCGACCTGGGACGGCCGGGTCACGTACGAGCCGGTGCACATCCAGTTCCTCCGCCCCGACGTGGCCGCCGTCAAGGTCCGCCAGGTCTACCACTCGGCGAGCGGCGACGCGGACGGCGGCTCGGAGGGTGCACCGCTGTACGTCATGACCAGGCAGGACGACGGGCGGTGGCTGCTGCACGCCTGCCAGAACACCCGCGTGCTCACCGACTGACCGACGCCGCCCGCCGGCCGGCCACCGGTTCCACCGCCACCCCGCGCCGCCCGTCACTGCCCGTCGCTGCCCGTCGCCGCCCGGTGTGGTCGGGAGCGGTCGGGCGGCGACGTCGCGGGCCGGGCTCAGCCGACCCGGGTGAGGCGGGCGGTTCGGGCGACTGCTCCCTCGGCGAACACACCCGGCTGCTCCTGGTCCGGGCGTTCCGGGCTGGCGAGCAGGATGGAGCGCTGGAGTCGCCGCAGTGCCGCGGACGGCTCCATGCCCAACTCCCGTACCAGGGTGTTCCGCAGGCGCTGGTAGGCCTCCAGCGCCTCGCCCCGGCGGCCGGAGCGGTGCAGCGCGATCATGTACTGGCCGTGCAGGCTCTCGTGGGTGCGGTAGCGGTCGACCAGGACGGTGAGTTCAGCGAGCAGTACGCGGTGCCGGCCGAGGCGCAGGTCGGCCTCGATCCGCTGGTCCAGCGCGCAGAGCCGGGTCTCCTCCAACCGCCTGACCTCGACGGCGAGTTGGCCGCCGACCGGGACGTCCGCGAAGGCCGGGCCGCGCCACAGCGCGAGCGCCTCGCCCAACTGGCGGGCGGCGAGCGGGAAGTCGCCGCCGTCCATGGCGCGGTAGCCGTGCCCGGCGAGGCGGTCGAACTCCTGGAGGTCGACCAGCCCGCCACCGCTGTTCAGCATGTAGCCGCCGGCCGAGGTGACCAGGACGTCCTTCGCGCAGGAGGCTCCCGGGCCGCCGTCACCCTGGGCGAGCGCCCGGTCGATGAGGTCGCGCAGTTGGAGCACATAGGTCTGCACGGTGGTGCGGGCGCTGCGCGGCGGACGGCCGGACCACAGTTCCTCGGCGAGGACGCTCGCCGGGACGACCTGGTCGGCCCGTAACGCCAGCAGGGCGAGCACCTGTCGAGGCTTCGGCGCCGAGGGCACCACCGAAACCCCGCACAGTCGGACCCCCAAGACCCCCAGCACGCGGATCTCCACGACGACCACCCCACATCCAGACGGATCGGCGGCCCCGACGGCCGCCGGTCGGGCGGGCGCTCCGCTGCTCACCGTCCGCGCAGGTCCGCTGGAAGGTCGGTCGAGCACCCGACACCTATCCAAAAACAGGACAGACGGTTTGTCAATACAAAACCGAACGCGCTGTTTGTTTCTGGGCGGAGCAAGCCCGTGGGAGTAGGACACCGGACCGCCGGTCCGGCCTCGAACGGCTTCGCCCGAGACCCCCGCGAACCACTCGGAACCGCCCGGAGCCCGCCCGGATCACCCCGGCTCAGGCCGGACCGGCCCCGCCCGCACCCGTCCCGGCCGCCCCGCCCGCAGCCGCCCCGGCCTCCGCCTCGGCCGCCCGGGCCGCCGCCAGCTCCGCGACCACCCGGCCGCCCCGGTCCGCCGCGAGGTCGAGCGTGGCCAGCACCCCGGGCACCGCGATGCTGGGCATCACATGCTGGTACAGCGAGGCGACCCGGCGCTCCAGGTCCGACCGGCCGGACATCTTCTGGGACTGTATCTGCACGCCCGTCCAGGCCCCGGTGACCAGCCACGCCGTCTCGGCGGGCACCACCTGGGGCAGCAGTTCGCCGCGCCGGGCGGCCGTCTCCAGCACGGTCTCGGCCCGCTGGATCCAGCCGGGCGCCGCGCCGCCGCTGAAGTCGCCGAACACGTCCTGGCCGAGGGAGAGCCGCGCGCCGGCGCTCAACACCGGGTCGCGCGGCATGAGATGGGCGACCACCATCCCGAGGTCCACGAACTCCTGGAGCTTGCAGTGCCGTTCGGGAATCTCGTCCCGGCCGAACTGCTCCTCGACGACCCCCTGGGCGAGCTCCCGCTTGGAGGCGAAGTGGAAGTACACCGCGCCCCGGGTCACTCCGGCGCGAGCCACGACCGCACCGATCGTCGCCCCCTCGTACCCGTACTCGTCGAAGACCGACGCCGCCGCCTCCAGGATCAGCCGACGCGTCCGGACCGCCCGTTCCTGTCGCACCACCGCAACCACCCCACCCGAAACGCTCGGCAAACAAAACCAAACACCCCGTATCTTACCCGCCGAGGTCGGCGGGGATCCCTGCGTCCCAGGTCACATAGGGCCGTTCTCGAGCGGACTAAAACCGCGTAGACGGTATGAGACGAACAGATGGCCGACATCTCACCGCCAGCCCCCTTAACCGGAACGCCAGCTCTCACTTGTGGCCGGGGTGGCAACGAACGACCACATAATGGCCATGAACCTGTCAAGCCCATGCGTCGACATCCCCACAGGTCAACGAGGTTCACCCGTCGGAGCCGATCTCCGGGCAGTGATCGACACCCACCCACCGTGCCCGTCCGACCACGCTCGGCCGCCGACGAACCTTTGTTCTGGCTCCTTGAAAACCAAACCGGTAGGTACGTATCTTACGAGCCCTGAGCAGCCCACCCCGCCCGTCACGGCCTTTCGGAGCGCTCCCCATGACTCTGCTTGCCTTCCGTACGCCCGCATCCGTCCTCACCACCGGCACGGACTCCGGAACGATCCCCGGCCCGGCCGCAGCAGCCCCGGCGCCTCGCCTGACCAGCACCGTCGCCAAGGAGTACGTCCACCGGGCCTGCCACGCCGAGGTCTTCCTCACCGGCAGCGAACAGCTCACGGACACCACCTTCGCCGTCACCGCGCAGTGGCCGCGGGCGCACACCTTCTTCAGCACCCCGGACGGCACCCGGCACGACCCGATCCAAGCTGCTGAAACGATCCGCCAAGCCGGGCTCTACCTCGCCCACACCCGGTTCGGCGTACCGCTCGACCACAAGTTCATGATGTGGAACCTCGACTACACCACCCGGTCGCGGCAGTTGCTGATCGGTGCGGCGCCGACCGACCTCACCCTGGAGGTCCAGCTCCTCGCCCAGCCGCGCCGCTCCGGCACCACCGTCGACTTCACGCTGGAGACCGTCGTCCGACGGGGCGCCCAGCTGGCCGCCACCGGCTACGCCCGCTTCACCACCGTTCCGGACTCCACCTACCAGCGGCTGCGCCGGGGCCGCCACTCCGCCGAGCTCCCGGCGGCGCCGACCGTGACCGCCGAGCCGCTCCCGCCGGCCCGGGTCGGCCGGCTCCGCCCGTGCGACGTCCTCCTGGCCCCGGCGGACGCCCCCGGCACCTGGCACCTCACCCCCGACTTCTGGCACCCGATCCTCTTCGACCACGCCAACGACCACATCCCGGGCATGGTGCTGCTGGAGGCGGCCCGACAGGCGGCCAACGCGCTGAGCAGCCCGGCCACCGTCACACCGACCGCCGCGGCCACCACCTTCCACCGGTACGCCGAGCACGACGCGCCCACCACGATCACCGCCCAGCACACCCCCGGCGGGGACCCGGACGCCCTCACCACCACCGTGACCGGCCACCAGCACGGCGAACCGATCTTCACCACCGTGCTCACCGGCCACCCGGACCACCGCTGACCCGACGACCGCCGCCGCACCGACCTCCGGAGTACCCCTTCGCAGCACCCGAACGGCCCGCCCGACCCTCCCGGTCCGGCGGGCCGTCCGCGTGCCGACGACGCCCGCGGGGGCTGCGGCCACGGGCACCAGCCGATTCCGGGGGGCCCACCACGGGCCAGCCCCGGCCGGAACGCCCCGCTCCCGGACTGGCACCGGGGCGAACACCTGCGCGAGGATGTCACCCCCTGGATCCCGCTGCCAACAGGAGTCCGCCGTGAGTGAAGTCCCTTCGCAGCAGAACGAGTTGATAAGACTCGCCGACCGCCCCGGCACCGACGACGCCCCCGGCTGCGACGGACGGACCGGCGGCCGGAACGTCCGCGTACGCGTCCTCGGACGGCACGCGCCGGGCTCGCTGCTCGGACACGACTGGCTGGACTGCGAGATCACCGTCACCGCGGACTCGGTACGCGGACAGTTCGTCACCCTGGTGACCGACCGCCACCTCAGGCAGTGGGAAACCGCCCTGGACCGACTCGGCCGCGGCTCCGCGGTCCGCTGGCTGGACGAGGAACACGGACCGGAGCTACGCATCGAACCCGGCCGCCCCGGCGGCCTCTGGGTGACCGTCTCCGACGCGGAGGAATCCGGCGTCACCCTCCGGGTCGTACTCTCCCCCGCACCGAACTGGCTGGCCGAGCAACGCACCCTGCTCCGCCTCGTCCGCAGCGCCTACCCGGCCGAGGTGGTCGAACTCTCCCCGGGCATCCACGCCTGGCGCGGAAACCTGCCCGACGAGAGTTGATCGATCGTCACCTCTAATACTGCGCCAGCGTTCCAAGCCGCACGGACGATCAGTCGGGAACAGCGAGAAGAAAGACCGGGCCGCACCGCCGACCATGACCAGCGCGAGCTGGTGCAACCCGACCGTCTCACCCGGTGCGGCGCGTTCGTAGCGCCGCACCGGGTGCCCGGTGGCGCGGTCCGGGTGTGGGAGGTCGGCAAGGCGGCAGCGTCCGGTGAAGGTCGGCGGTGGTCACGGTGTGGCGTGAGGGCCTTCCGGGTGCCGGTGCGGGTGTCGCAGTCCGCACCGAGCCGGAAAGGCCCTCACTGAGCCCCGTCACCCACCGTCGCGGTCAGTACGTCCAGGCGAACGGATCGGCCGTCACTTCCGCTGCCGCGGAGGTGTTCCCAGCCGCCCCAGCGAACGGTCGGGCACGGTGAGGAGGAAGAGCAGGGCCGCGCCGCCGAGCATGAACAGCGCGAGGTGGTGCAGCCCGGCCGTGGTGGCGCCGTGCGGGAAGAAGGCGGCGTTCGCGGCGGAGGCCGCCATGGCGCCGAGATACATGAAGGTGCGCAGCAGCCCGGCCGCCGAGGCGATGGCGGCGGGGTCCGCCTGGTGGTAGAGGGCGGTCTGGGTGCCGAGCCCGATCAGCCCCTGCGAGACGCCCGCCAGCACGCCGACTCCGATCAGCAGGGCGCCGGGGCTGTTCGCGTGGACCAGCAGCAGGGCGGCGCAGGCCGCGATCTGGCAGGCGGAGCCGACCAGCAGTTTGCCGCGGACGCCCGGACTGCGGCCGCTGGCCCCGGCGGCCGCGAGCGCGGTCAGCGAGAGCGGCAGCAGCACGAGTCCGGCGGTGGCGGCGGACAGGCCGCGCCCCTCCTCCAGCCACTGGGTGTAGCCGTAGAGGAAGGCGTAGATGGCGGTGTAGCCGAGCACCTGGCGCAGGTAGGTGGCGATCAGCGGGCGGTTGCCGCCGAGCGCCCGCAGGTCGATGAAGGGGGCACGGGCCCGCCGCTCGCGGAGGGCGAAGGCGACGGCTGCCAGGAGGGCGAGCACCGGCAGGTACCAGCGAGCAGGGCCGGGCTTCATCAGGAACAGCATCAGGGCGAGCAGGAGGACCGCGAACAGCGCGATCCCGAGGTGGTCGAGGCGTTCCGCACGCCCGGGGCGCTCCCCGCCGTCGGCAGGGTCCGGGCGGCGGGCGGTGACGGGCAGCCGGGCCGCACCGAGTGCCAGGCAGGCCAGTGACAGCGGGACGTTGACGGCGAAGACCGTCCGCCAGCCGCCCGCGCCGATCAGCAGACCGCCGAGGGTGGGGCCGACCACCGCGACGGTCTGGTTGGCGACGGCCAGTACCGTCAGCACCCCGGTGGGGCTGGACCGCCCGGTCCGCTCGGCCTCGCTGCGGGTCAGGTGCATCGCGGCGGGGTAGGCCGCGGAGGTCCCCAGTCCGAGCAGCACCCGGGCGGTGATCAGCATTCCGAGCGACGGGGCGAGCGCACCGAGCAGTCCGGCGAGGCCGACCAGGGCCGTCCCGGCGAGGTAGAGCCGGCGCGGGCCGTGGGTGTCCACCAGCCGCCCGATCACCGGCTGGCCGATGGCGGTGGCCAGGTAGAGCCCGGTGACCAGCCAGGCGGTCTCGGCGGGCGGCGCGCCGAAGGCGGCGCCGACGGGCACCAGGGCCACCGCGATCATCGACGAGTTGATCGGGTTGAGCACCGAGCCGAGCACCATCGGCGCGATCAGCCGGCGGTTGAACCCGTCGTCCGGGGCGGGCTGCCGACGACGCGGCCGGAGTCGGGCGAGCAGGGCGGCCGGGCCGGTCGTCACCGGTTCAGCCGGTCTATCAGGGCCAGCGCCTCCAGCACGGTGGCACGCTCGGCCTCGGTGTAGTGCTCCGCCATGGCCCGGGTCAGCCACTCCTCACGGGCCTGGCGGCTGTCCGCGACCCGGGCCAGGCCGACCTCGGTGAGGCTGACCACCTGACGGCGGCCGTCCTCGGGGTCGGGACGGCGCCCGACCAGTCCGTGCTGTTCCAGCGCGGCGAGGGTGGCGGCCATCGACTGCGGACGGACCCGCTCGGCGGCGGCCAGCGCACTGGCGGAGGCCGGACCGTCGTTGATCAGCCGGCTGAGCACGGCGGTCTGGGAGGGCGTCAGGTCGCTGGTGCCGCTCGCCTCCCGGAGGGTGCGGCGCAGCCGGCTGAAGACGGCGCGCAGTTCACGGGCGGCCAGCGCCGCGCTGTCGGGAACCACGGTTTCGGCGGACCCGGCGGGCCCGGCGGGGTCGGCGGGCCCGGCGGGCCCGGCGGGGTCGGCGGGGTCGGTACTGGCGGTTCGTTTCTCGGTCACGGTTCCACGGTAATTTCATCAGTCTGGACTGTCCAGTCTGGACTGAAGATTTCCTGAGGGTGGACCGGGCCCTCCACCACCCGTGCCCCGGCCCGGCGGCGGGCCCGGATAATGACGGCATGATCGACAAGCAGCTCCGCGTCGTCCTCGCCGAGGACTCGGTGATCCTCCGGGACGGCATGGTCGAACTCCTCACCGCCCGGGGGTGCGCGGTGGTCGCCACCGCCGGGACGGCACCCGAGCTGATCGCCGCCGTCACCGGGCACCGGCCCGACGTGGCCGTGGTGGACATCCGGATGCCGCCCACCCACACCGACGAGGGCATCCGAGCAGCCGTGGAGATCCGGGCCACCCTGCCCGAGGTGGGCATCCTGGTCTTCTCCCAGCACGTCGAGACCGCCTGGGCGGCCCGGCTGCTGGCCGACGGCGCCTCCGGCATCGGCTACCTCCTCAAGGAGCGGGTGGCCCGCACCTCCGAGTTCGTCGACGCGCTGCACCGGGTCGCCGCAGGCGGCACGGCCCTCGACCCGGAGATCGTCAACGGTCTGCTGCACGGCGGACGGCGCAGCCGGGTGGACGCGCTCACCCCGCGCGAGCGGGAGGTGCTGGAGCTGATGGCGCAGGGGCACTCCAACCGTTCGATCGCCACGCTGCTGGTGGTCTCGGAGCGGGCGGTGGAGAAGCACGTGGCCGCCGTGTTCGGCAAGTTCGACCTGCCCGCGACCGACGCCGACAACCGGCGGGTCAAGGCCGTGCTCGCCTACCTCGCGGAGAGCGGCTCTTCCTGAGGTAGCACCTCCCGGGACGGCGACCCCGACCGCCCGGGCCGTGGCCGCCCGTCAGAGCCGGCCGGGCAGTTCGGCGCTGACCGCCGTCGGCCCGCCGGGCGGGCTGTCCACCCGCAGCGTCCCGTCCAGCACCGCGAGCCGCTCGGCCAGGCCGGTGAGCCCGCTACCCGCACCGATCACGGCGCCGCCGTGCCCGTCGTCGCGCACGGTCAGCCGGACCCTCCCCTCGGCGGCGCTCACGCTCAGCTCCACCGACCGCGCGCCACTGTGCTTGGCCACGTTGGTCAGCAGTTCGGCCGCACAGAAGTAGACGGCCCGCTCGATCGCCTCCTCCGGACGCTCCCGAAGGTCCAGCCGGACGTCGACCGGCACCGGCGAGGTGGCGGTCAGCCCCGGCAGCGCCTCGGCCAACCCGCCCTCCAGCGCCACCGGGTGGATGCCCCTGGTCAGCCGGCGCAGACCGGTGATGGTGTCCTCGGCCTGCCCACGGGCCCGGTCCACCAGGGTCCGCAGCCGCCCGAGGTCGAGCCCGTCCGAGCCACCCTCGGCCGGAAGGCCCACCGGCGGAAGGCCCACCGGCGGCGCGCCCGCCCCCAGCACGTCGTCGGCCAGCGACAGCGTGATGGCGAGCGCGACCAGCTGCGCCTGGGTGCCGTCGTGCAGGTCGCGTTCCAGGTGCCGCAGTCGGTCGGTGCCCTCGGCCAGCAGGATGGACCGGGCCTTCTCCAGCTGACGCACCCGCTGGTCCGAGCGCACCGGCCCGAGCAGGGTACGGGCCAGCGTGCGGTTCGCCCCTCCGAGCGCCTGCACCGCGGCGGGTACGGCGACCAGCACCGCGAGGCCGATCGGGATCGCGCCCAGGTCCAGCAGGCCGATCGACCTCGGGCCCGGCTCCATCATCCGCACCCAGAGCGGGAAGCCCACCAGCCAGACGCTTCCGAGCGGGAGCCCGACCACGGCCAGGAAGCCGAGCACGCCCAGCGGCAGCCGGAGGAAGAGGTAGAGCAGCGCCCGCCAGGCCACCGGATCGGTCAGCACCACCCGGCCGCGCGCTATCACTCCGGCCGGGCGCGCCAGTGGCCGCGGTGCGGGCACCTCCTCCCCGAGCAGCCGCCCGACCAGCCACCGGTGCAACCCGCCGAGCCTCCTCGCCCCGAGCAGCGCGGCCGCCACGAACGGCAGGCCCAGCACGGTGAGCGAGAGCAAGGCCCCCGCGTAGAGGACGGCGACGGCGTACACGCCGCCGAGCACCCCGAGCGGCAACCCGAGCACCGCGAAGGCCAGTTCACCACCGCGCACCGACCGGTACCGCCGCCGCTCAGCCACCGTCCACCTCACCACTCGCCCACCGACACCCACCGACAATCACTGACCAGCACTCACCGACCGGCATTCAGCCGCCGACCGGCCCCCAGCATCCACCAGGACCCGCCCGGACCACCGCATCCACCTGCCCTTCTGTCCGCACGGCCCCTCGGACAGCCATGGCACCGACCCCGCGCCCACCCGCCGTGGACGCCGGCCTCCGCCTCCTCCGCCTCACCCCCGCTCCCCGCCCGTCATCTCCACCGCCGAACCGCCGACCGCCCACAGCCCCGTGCCCACGATCCCCGGCACCGTGAGCACCACCGCCCCCAGCACCACCCAGGCGCACGCCGCGCCCGGCACCACCGGCACCACCGAGCCCGTCACCGCCAGGCTGAACGCCCCCGAGGCCGCGGCCGCCACCGCCGCACCCAGCAGCACACCGATCGCCGTGGTCAGGACCGCCTCCACGCCGAGCATCCGCAGCAGCTGCCGCCGCGTCGCCCCGACCAGGCGCAGCAGCGCGAACTCGCGGCGCCGGTCGGCGGTCAGCGCCACCAGGGTGTTGACCGTGGAGACCGCCGCGAAGCAGACCAGCATCCCGAGCTCCGCCTCGCGCAGCCAGATGTCGCTCTGCTTGGTGACGCTGGTCGCGGCGCCCGTCGCCCGGACGACGTGCTCGGCGGTGCCGGTCAGGACCAGCAGGGTGCCGGAGAGCCCGACGAGCAGCGCGACCGGCACCACCGCCGAGGAGAGCCGGGCCGCGTAGCCGCGCAGGTTGGCGTCCGCCAGCCAGCCCGCCCGGGGCGCGAGCACCCGCGCCGGGGCGCCGAGCACCGCCGCCAGGACCCGCGCCGCCACCGGCCCCAGCAGTCCGACCGCGACCAGCAGCACCAGCGATCCGAGCAGCGCGGCCTGCCCCGCCTTGTCCAGCTCTCCGGCCGGCCGGCTCGCCGCCAGTCGTAGCAGCAGCCCACCACCCGCGAGCACCGCCAGCCCGGCGAGCACCCGCGGCACGGGCGTCCGCCGCGGCCCGCCCGCGCCCTCGGTCAGTGCGGCGGCCGGGGCGGGCCGGGTGATCCGGCGGGCCGCCACGGCACTGGCCGCCAGGCCCACCAGCAGCGCCACCGCGAGCCCGATCAGCGCCGGCACCGGCGCCCCGGGTATGCGCAGCCCGGGTGCGGCCATGCCGCGCCGCTGGAGTGCGGCGAGGAAGGCCCGGGCGGCGAGGAAGCCCACCAGGCCGCCCGGCCCGGACACCAGCAGGGTGGTCGCCACCACCTGCGCGCGCACCACCCGCCGGACCTGACGGGGTGTCGCCGCGACGGTGCGCAGCAGCGCCAGGTCGCGGTGCTGCTGGCGCAGGGTGAAGCCGAGGGCGTTGACCACGACGAACAGCGCGACCAGGACGGCGATCTCGCCGAAGGCCCCGGCGATCAGCACCAGGCCGGGCCCGGACACCGCCGTGCGCGCCACCGCGGCCGGCGCCGTGACCTGTGCGGCGACCAGCGACCCGAACAGCGTCACCGCCGCCACCGCCAGGAACAGCGCCGTCCCCAGCCCGGCGAAGGAGGCCGGGCGGCGGCGGATCTGCCCCGCCGAGAGGCTCAGTACGGGACTGCTCATCGTGCTCACCCGCCCAACCGGCTCAGCCGCTCGGCGACCTGCGCGGCCGTCGGCGCGGTCAGCTCGTCCACCAGCAGGCCGTCGGCCAGCAGCAGCACCCGGTCCGCGTACCCGGCGGCGACCGGGTCGTGGGTGACCATCACGCAGGTCCGTCCGTCGGTGTCGACGCCCGAGCGCAGCAGGCCGAGGACCTCCTGCCCGGTGGCCCGGTCCAGCGCGCCGGTCGGCTCGTCGGCGAACAGCACCTCCGGCCGGGAGACCAGCGCCCTGGCTATCGCCACCCGCTGCTGCTGACCGCCCGACAGCTGCCCGGGCCGGTGCCGCTCCCGCCCGGCCAGCCCGACCCGGGCCAGCGCCTCCCGCACCGCGGCCCGCTCCGGCGGCCGCCCGGCGAGCCGGCCGGGCAGCTCGACGTTCTGCCCGACCGTCATCGCGGGCATCAGGTTGAAGGCCTGGAACACGAACCCCACCCGGGTGCGGCGCAGCTCCGCCAGCCGCCGCTCGGGCAGCCCGGACACCTCGGTGCGGCCCCACCGCACGGTGCCCCCGGTCGGACGGTCCATCCCGGCCAGGCAGTGCAGCAGGGTGGTCTTGCCGGAGCCCGACGGCCCCATCACCGCCGTGAACGTCCCCGGCGCGAAGGCCACCGAGACCCCGCGCAGCGCCTGTACGGCCGCCGTGCCCCGCCCGTACTGCCGGTGCAGCCCGACCGCGCTCAGGGCCGCGTCCGTCACCCCGTCGTGCGCCGCCGTGGCGGCGGCTGTCGTCATCCCGTTCATGCCCTCCATCGTGGGCGTCCGGGGCCGGGAGATCGATTGTGCTGGCACCCGAATCCGGGGTTCGGAAAACCGAACCCCGCAGGTGGTGCTACGTCCCCTCGGGCCGGCTTCGGGCCTCCCAGGCCCGGAGGGCGAGGCCGTAGGCCGCCTCCAGGCGCACCGGCCGGTCGTCCACGTCCAGCAGGGCCGCCAGGGCGTCGGCGACCTCGGGCGTCCGGTCGGCGGACGGGGCCAGGACGGACGCGGCGGCGCGCCGCAACCCGACGGCTTCCACCTCCGGATGCTCACGACCGCCCAGGGCTCGGAGGACCTCGGCGAGCACCCCGCCGTCCTGCTCGGCCGACGCCCAGGCGACGAGCAGCTCCGTCTCCTCCGCCTCGTACTCGACCGCGTGCCCCATCCGCAGGAGCGGGGCGTCGCACAGGAAGGCCGCGAGGAAGCGGCGGTGCGCGGGGTCGGGGTGCCGGTGGTGGGCCGTCAGGGCCGACCAGGTCTCCCGACTTCGGCGTTCCCCGAGCACGAACCGGACGGCCTGCTGCCCGACGTGCCCCGGCTCCCGGTGCCGGACGGCCCTGGCCACCAACTCGTCGACCGGGGTGAGGACGCGGAACCGCCACTCCAGCCCGGTCAGCACGGCCCCGTGCCCGGCGCGCACGGTCAGCCCGCCGAGGGAGACCTGCTCGACGTCCGCGTACTGCTCGGTCACCCACACCCGCTCCGCCGGCCCCACGGCCCCGGTCCGTCGCCGCAGCTCCTCCTCCGTCCCCGTCTCGTACCAGGCCCTGGCCAGGGCGAGCAGGTGCTCACGGGCGTCGGCGGGCAACCGCAGCGCCGGGTCCTTCCCCAGCACCGCCCCGACCAGCGCCGCCGAACCGAGGTCCACCGCGCGCAGCAGCGGGGTCGTCCCGTCGGGCAGCGGACGGTCCGGATCGGCACCGTGGTCGACCAGGACACCGGCGACCTCGTGGTCGAACCCGTTCACGGCCGCCCACAGCAGGGGCAGCCCGTCCGCATCGCGGGCGTTCGGATCCGCGCCTGCGGCGAGTGCCTCCCACACGCCGTCGACATCCCGCGCCCGTACCGCCGCCACCAGCCGCCCGTCCGTCGTCATCCGCCGACTCCCCCTCGCCGCACAGCCTCCACCGGCGCACCCTAAGCCCGCCGGAGCCGGGCACGCCCTCCCCTTTTACGCCCCCGCCTCCCGCCGGGCCCGCCCGACCGGGAATCATGATCCGGTGACCATCGACCTGCTGCCCGAGCCGCGCTTCGGCCCCACCGAGGCGGAGGTGTGCGAGCTGCCGGCCCCGTACGGCGGGCTGCTGCCCGGCGGGGTGCGCGGCACCTTCGTCCGCGGCTGCTCCCGGGCGACGGCCTGCTCCTCCAGCCGGGCGGGCGCATCCCGCCGCTCGCCGTAACCGCACCCGGCCCCCGCTTCCCCGTCCCTCACCACGCCACCCACCCACCCACCCACAGGAGTCACCATGACCACCACCCCCCTGACCGTCGCCGTCCTCGGCCCCGGAGGCGTCGGCGGACTGATCGGCGGGCTGCTCGCCCGCGACGGCCACCGGGTCGTCTGCCTGGCCGGCGAGGCGACCGCGGCCGCGATCGCGCGGGACGGACTGCGGGTCCGCAGCGCCGAGTTCGGCGAGTTCACCGCCCGGGTGGAGGCGGCGACCGAGCTGCGCGAGCCGGTCGACGCCGTCTTCGTGACGGTCAAGGAGACGGCGCTGGCCGCCGCGCTGGACCGGTTGCCCGCGGAGGTGCTCGGCACCGGGATCGTGGTGCCGCTGCTCAACGGTCTGGACCACATGGCCGTGCTGCGCGAGCGCTACCCGGCCGCACGGGTGGTGGCCGGCACGATCCGGGTCGAGGCCGCCCGGACGGCGCCCGGGCGGATCGAGCACACCAGCCCGTTCGCCGCCATCGAGCTGGGCGCGGACGCCGAACCCGATTCCCCCGTGGCCGAGTTCGCCGAGCAGCTGCGGCACACCGGTCTGGACGTCGCACTGCGCGAGGACGAGACGGCGATGCTGTGGAGCAAGCTCTCCTTCCTCGCCCCGTTCGCCCTGCTGACCACCCGCCACGCGAGCGGGATCGGCACCGTACGCACCGAGCACCGGGCCGAACTCCTCGCCGTGCTGGACGAGATCACCGCCGTCACCCGGGCGGTCGGCGCGCCGGCGGACGCGCAGACGCTGCTCGCCTCCTTCGACCGCATCCCCGGGACGATGAGGTCCTCGATGCAGCGCGACGTGGAGGCCGGACGGCCGACCGAGTTGGACGCCATCGGCGGCGCCGTGCTGCGGGCGGCCGACGCGCACGCGGTGGCGGTGCCGACCATCGCCCGCCTGGTGCACGACCTGACCGAATCCGCCAACCGGTAGCGCCTGCCCGGGCGTTCACCCCGCGGACGGCACCGCGGGGTGAACGCCCGGATCCTTCCCGCACAAAATTGACGGAACATCACATTCCGCTGGAAGCAAAGACTTTCCCAACGGTTCACGCAGTCTTCCGGAACCTCCGCACGGCGGACCGGCGTTGATAGGGGCGGGAGGGATAGAGACATGACAAGGAAGCCGTACCGTCTGGCCGCCACCACGCTCGCACTGCTGCTCGCGGCCCCGTTGTTCACCGCGTGCGACGCCGACCAGGCCCTGGACTGTGGAAAGCGGGCGATCAGCCTCACCGGCGACGTCCAGGACCTCGCGGATTCGGCGATCAACGTCGGGCAGATCACCGACGAGAGCCGCCGCAACCACACCGTCGAGGCCTTGCGGAAGGTCGCCGACGACACCAAGAAGATCCGCGAGGGCAACGGGGACAAGATCGACGCGGCCGCCGACCGGCTCTCCAAGGCCGTCAACGACGCCATCGACCGGGTCTCCAAGGGCAAGCAGCCCGACTTCAAACCGATCACCGACGCTGCCGGCGAGATCGGGAAGGCCTGCGCCGACTCCTGACGCACGGGGGGCACCCCCCGTCTCCCCACGCCACCAGCTCCCGGCCCGGCGCCGCCCCGGCCGGGAGCCGGTCCCCGCCTCGGGCCCCGGCCTGTCGCCGCCGCACCGGCACCGCCAGGCGGTAGGAATGGCACCGGACCGAACCGCACCCCGGAGGCACCGGTGAACCACCCGATCCTCGACCAGATCCAGCACCTGCGGGCCGAATTGGCACCCGGCGACACCGCCCCCGCGCTGGTCACCGCGCTCGCCGACGGCACCGCGCCGCGCTCGGCACTGGCCGAACTCGCCGCCCAACAGCACCGGATCATCCGCTCCGACCGCCGCAGCCTGCTGCTGCTCGCCGGCCGCACCGCGGACCGGCCGGTCAGCGCCTGGTTCGCCACCCTGGCCGAGGGCGAGAGCGCCGCGCTGCGTACCCTGCCCGCGCTCGGTGCCGCCGTCGGACTCGACCACGGCGCGCTGGAGGCCCGCCCGCCGCTGCCCGGGTGCCAGGCCTACCCGCACTACCTCGCCTGGCTCGCCCTGAACGGCGAGCCCGCCGCCGCGGCCGCCGCGCTCGTCGCCAACTTCGCCGCCTGGGGCGGCTACTGCGCCACGATCGCGCAGGCGCTGCGCCGCCAGTACGGCTTCTCCGACGAGTCCTGCGCGTTCTTCGACTTCTTCGCCCAGCCCGCGCCCGAGCTGGAGCAGCAGGCCGCCGACGCCCTGGGCTCGGACCGGCTGGACGAGCCGACCCTGGCCACCGCACACGAGTACGGGCTGCTGCTCCAGGCCTACGAGCACCTGTTCTGGGACACCCTGGGCGTCATCGACGCCTGAGGGCGAACCGTCCCGCCCTCAAGCATCGGGAGGCCTCAGGCCTGCCAGTGCGGCTTCCCGCTGACCATCCGGCAGTAGATCACCCGGCCGCCGGCCTCGTGGGTGCTCTTGCCCAGGTCCGCGTTGCGGCAGAACTGGCCCGCCTCGTAGCAGTTGCCCGCGTTCGAGCGGATCTCGCATCCGGCGCCGGCACCGGCCGCCGCCGCGGGGGGCTCCGGGTCGTTCGGCGGCTGGGCCGTGGTCACCTTCGGCTGCGGCGCCTTGGTGGCGGGCGGCTGCGCGGGGGCGCTGGGCTGGCCCGGAGGGGCCGCGGGCGGGGGCGTGGCCACCGGTGCCGCGGGCGCCGGCTGGGCCGGCGGAGTGCTGACCGGGGCCGCCGGCAGGACCGTCGCGGCGGGCGTCGCCGGCGGGGTGGTCGCCGCGGGGGTGGTGGCGGCGGCGGTCGGCGTGGCCGAGGCCGTGGCACCGCCGTCGGCCGCCGACGGGTCGCAACCCGTCAGCGCCAGGCCGACGGTGAGCACGAGTCCGGCGAATCCGGCCAGGCCGGCCCGACGGCGACCGGGTATCCGTGAAGGCATGGGAGGAGAACGCTCCGTTCCGTTTGGATGAGTCGTGCGATTGAAGCAGGAATCGCACACGGACCGTCCACCGAATCCCCACTCGTTGGCAGATCGAGACCTTCCGGTCACCGACCGTCGCCACCCCGCCCGAACCCCGGCCGCCCACCGCCCGCCGACCCGTCCCGCCCTGTTCGACCGTCCGACCAGACCGGCCGTCAGCGCGGCCCCGCCGTCACCGCAGCCCCGCCGTCCGGCGCTCGAACACCGCGGGGCGGGCGGTCTCCAACGCCGTGGAGACCGCGCCGAGGAGCACCGCCTCCTCCCCCAGGAGGCTCGGCGCGAGCGTCGGCCGCATCGGGGCGAGCCCGTGCAGGGCCTGCTCCAGCGGCTCCAGGAGCAGGTCCGCGCTGCTGCCGATCCCGCCGCCCAGCACCACCAGGTCCGGGTCCAGGACGGCCGAGAGCACGGCCACCGCGTAGGCGAGCCGCTCGGCCTCCCGCTCCACCGCCCGGACCGCCGCGGGCTCCCCGGCCCGGGCCCGCTCGAAGACCTGCTTCGCCGTCAGCTGCCGCGCCGCGGACTCCCCGTCCAGCCCGAAGTCCCGGGCGGCGCGCACCACGGCGTCCGCGGCGGCGTCCTGCTCGATGGTCGCGGGCGGCTCGCCGGGCCGCCCGGACAGCGGCACCAGGCCGATCTCGCCCAGCCCGCCGTGTGCGCCGAGCAGCAGTTCGCCGTCCTTCACCACGCCCAGCCCGAGCCCGGTGCCGACCAGCAGGTAGGCGAACATCCGGCTGCCCCGCCCGGCGCCCAGGGTGTACTCGCCGAGCGCCGCCAGGTTGGCGTCGTTGGCCACCGAGACGGCCGTCCCCAGGCCCTCGCCTATCCGGTCGAACAGTCCCGGCCTGTCCCAGCCCGGCAGGCTGTTGGCGTAGCGCACCCCGCGCCGCTGCTCGTCCCACACCCCCGGGGTGCCGATCACGGCGTGCACGATGTCCCCGGCCGCCAGGCCCGCCTCGGCGATCGCCTCGTGCGCGGCGGCGACCACGGCGTCGGCGACGGCGTTCGCCGAGCGGCCCCGGTTGGCCACGTCCCGGCGGGCGACCACCGTCCCGGCCAGGTCCGCCACCGCCACCCGCAGCCGGGCCCGGCCGATGTCCACGCCGAGCACGTGCCCGGCCGTCGGGTCGACCTCGTACAGCACAGCGGTGCGGCCGCGCTCGGGGGCCAGCCGCCCGGCCTCCCGGACCAGTCCGGCCCGCTCCAGCTCGGCCAGCGCGGCCGAGACGGTCGGCTTGGACAGACCGGTGTCCCGGGCCAGCTGGGCGCGCGTGGAGCCGCCGCCGGTGCGCAGCAGCTCCAGCAGCAGCCACTCGTTGTTGCTGCGCAGCCGCTGCCGGTTCCACGGCACCCCGGGGGCCCCGGCCGCCGGGCGACTGGTCGGCTGGTGGGGGCTCATCGGGTTCCTCCGGTCTGGATCTTCGGGCGCGGGTCGGTACGGCCGGGTCGTACGTCCGGGCCGGTGCGGCCGAGTCGGTACGTCCGGGCCGGTACGGCCGGGTGGGCCCGGCCCGGGCCGCGGCGTCCGGGGCGGGCGCCGCCGCCCAAGTATGACCGGTGATCATCCGGTGTTCGCCTGCCGTATCCCCCGGTCCCACCCACGCCTCCCCACCACCTCCCCACTCCCCCGCGGCCTCGCCGCCGGCTCCGTGCGGAGCCGGCCGCACCCCGTTACAGCACCGTCTCCGACCGGTCAACGTTTCACCCACTTGTGGGCGTGCCGCGCCCGGGCGCGTGATCATGGGCGTATGCACTTCCGGCACGGCAACCGAACAGAGGGGCCGCGGCCCGCGTCACCGGACTCCCGGTCCCTGGCGGCGACCGCGGCGGCCCTCGCCGCACGGCTTGGCGCCTTCACCAGTGGTGACAGCGCCGGCGGTGGCAGCGCCGGCGGCGAGGGCCCGGGCGACGATCCGGAGCGGCTCCGCGAGGTCCTCGCCGCCGCCCCGGTCGGCGTCGCGCTGCTCGACGAGCGGCTGCGCTGGCAGTACCTGAACGCGGCCTTCACCACCGCCACCGGGCTGCGCCGCGCCGACCTGCTCGGCCGCGCCGCCGGGGCCACCGCCTTCGCCGGGGCCCTCGGCATCCTGCGCCGGGTCCTCGCCGACGGGCTCGCCCGCGAGCACGCCACCGGCGGGCCGGACGGCGCGGGCGCCCCCGTACCGCCCGGCCTGCGGGTGCGCTACCGGGCCCTGCGGCACTCCGGGCGGACCACCGGCGTGATCGTCGTCGTGCTGGACGACCCCGACCCGGCCCGCGAGCAGCTGCGCGAGCTGGAGCGGGCCCGGGCCCGGCTCGCCCTGCTGGACGCCGCCACCGAACGGATCGGCACCACCCTCGACGTCGGCACCACCGGCACCGAGCTCGCCGCCTTCGCCGTCCCCCGGCTCGCCGATCTCGCCACCGTGGACGTGCTGCCGCCCGCGGTCGAGCCGGCCCGGGTCGGCCACGGCGCGTCCCAGCGGCTGCACCGCGTCGGCGCCCGGGCCGTACCCGCACTGGCCGACGCCCTCGCCGAGCTGCCCCGGCCCGGCGAATCGATCCGCCACCGGGAGGGCTCGGCCGCCGCGCGCAGCCTGGCGGGCGGCGTCGCCGTGCTCACCGAGCCCGGGCCCGAGGACTCCTGCCCGGCCGGGACCACCTCACTGCTGGTCCTCCCGCTGGCCGCCCGGGGCCGCCTGATCGGACTGCTCACCCTCGGCCGCACCGCCGCCGGCCCGGCCTTCACCCCCGACGAGGCCGCCCTGCTCGGCAATCTCGCCGCCCGCGCCGCCACCGCCCTCGACAACGCCCGCAGCTTCGCCCGGTCCCAGGGCATCGCCCTGGAGCTCCAGCGGGCGCTGCTGAGCGAGCCCGGCAACCCCCACCAGAACCTCTCCCTCGCCTCCCGGTACCTTCCGTCCGGGAGCTCCTCGGTGGTCGGCGGCGACTGGTTCGAGACGGTCCGCCTGCCGTTCGGGCGCACCCTGCTGGCGATGGGCGACGTCATGGGGCACGGCGTCGAGGCCGCCGTCGACATGAGCCACTACCGCTCCGCGCTGCGCGACCTCGCCGGGATGGACCTGCCCCCGCACCGGATCCTGCGCCAGCTCGACAACGTCATCTCCGCCGACGACTCCGCCCGCCCGGCGACCTGCCTGCTGGCCCTCGCCGACCCGGGCCGGGGCCGCTGGACGCTCTCCAGCGCGGGCCACCTGCCGCCCGCCCTGATCGCCCCAGGCCGTCCGACCGAGCTGCTGCGCGTCCCCACCGGGCCGCCGCTCGGCACCGGCCTCGGCGGCTACGAGCAGACCGCCCACCCGCTCCTGCCGGGCCAGACCCTGCTGCTCTACACCGACGGCCTGGTCGAGCGCCGGGACGAGGACATCGACGCCTCCCTGGAGCGGCTCGCGGCCCTGCGCCTGCCCGCCACCGGGAACCTCGACGAGCTGCTCGACGCCGTCCTCCACTCCCTCGCCCCGCCCCCGGCCGCCGCCGAGGACGACATCGCCCTGCTGGTGGCCCGCCCCCGGCAGCGCTGACGGGCCGTCGCGCGCCGGTCCTCACCGCGACAGCCGCCCGGCCCTGACGGCCCCTCGGCCCGCACCTCCCCCCGCCCCCGCACCTCCGCTCACACCTTCGCCAGCGCCCGCCGGACGTCCGCCCAGATGTCCTCGGGGTGCTCGATGCCCACCGACACCCGCACCGTCCCCGGGCCGATGCCCGCCGCCGCCAACTCCTCGTCCGACAGCTGCCGGTGGGAGGTGCTGGCGGGGTGCAGCACCAGGGTGTGCACGTCGCCCAGCGACGGGGCCAGTGAGGCGAGCCGGACGGACTCGGTGAAGGTCGCGGCCGCTTCCCGGCCGCCGGCCAGGTCGAAGGCCAGGACTCCGCCGTGGCCGTCGGGCAGCAGGCGGCGGGCGAGGTCGTGGTCGGGGTGGGTGGGCAGGCCCGGGTAGTGGACGGCGGTGACCGCGGGGTGGGCGGCGAGCCGGCCGGCCAGGTCGAGCGCGGTCTCGCACTGGCGGCGGACCCGCAGGGCGAGGGTCTGCATCCCCCGCAGGGTCAGCCAGGCGGCGAACGGGTCGGCGGAGGCGCCGAGTTCGAGCGAGCGCCGCCAGACCTGGTGGTGCAGCGCCGGGTCGGCGAAGACGGCGATCCCGCCGAGGACGTCCGAGTGTCCGCCGAGGTACTTGGTCACGGAGTGGATCACGATGTCCGCGCCGTGCTCGATCGGGCGGCACAGCAGCGGGGTCGCGAAGGTGTTGTCCACCACGCTCACCACCCCGGCCCGCTTGGCGACGGCGATCAGCCCGGGCAGGTCGGTGACCCGGGTGGTGGGGTTGGAGACGGTCTCCAGGAACAGCACCCGGGTGGTGGGGCGCAGTGCGGCCGCCACTCCGGCCGGGTCGTCGCCGTTCACGTAACCGACCTCGACGCCCCAGCGCTCGGTGAGGTCGGTCAGCGCGCCGACGGTGCCGCCGTACAGGCTGCGCTGGGCGATCACGTGGTCGCCGGCACGCAGCAGGGCGAGCAGCGCGGTGTTGATCGCCCCCATGCCGGAGGCGGTGGCGAGGGCTCCGGTGCCGCCCTCGAGTCCGGCGACGGCCTGCTCCAGCGAGCGGACGGTGGGGTTGCCGAAGCGGTTGTAGAAGAAGGCGCCGTCCGGTCCCCCATGGGCTCCGGCGAGCGCGTCGCCGGTGTCGAAGGCGAACAGGTGGCTCTGGTGCAGCGGGACGCCCAGCGGACGGCTGCCGGTGACCTCGGTGAGCGGCGGGTGGACGACCCGGCTCTCGGGGCGCAGCTCGTCGGGGGCCTCGTGGGAGTGGTGGTCGCTCATGGCGTTCATCCTCGGGCGGTCCCGGCGCCCGGGCCATGGCCAATCGCCGTCGAGTGGCCTGCCCGGGCGGTCGTTCCGGCCCACCGCCCGAAGGCGGTGGCGACGCCCGGGTCGCGGCGGCGGGTGGTTCCCCTCTACGACGGGTGGCTCCCGACCACGGCGGGTGGCTCCCGACCACGGCGGGTGGCTCCCGGCGGCGGCGAGAGGCTCCCGACGCCTCGCGGCTACTCGCGGCTACTCGCGGCTACTCGCGGCTACTTGCGGCTACTTGCGGCGGCTGAAGATCCGCTTGGCCGCGTAGACGATCCCGACGATCAGCAGCACCACGAACAGGATGATCAGGATCACCACGACCAGCAGGAACTTGCCCAGCTTGGCGAAGAAGCCCGACTTCTTCTTCTCCTCCTTGGCGAGGTGCGCGGCCTCGGCGGTGGAGGCACCGGAGGCGACCGTGGTGACGGAGGCACCGGAGGCGGCGCTCGCCCCGGTGCGGACCTCCGTACCGGCGTCCGCGGTGGAGGCCCCCACGGCCGCCCCCGGGTTCGCGGCGGCGGCCGCGACGGTTCGGGGTGCGGCCACCGCCGCCGCGCCCGATGCCACGGCGGTGAGGCCGGTGGCGGCCAGCAGGGCCACCAGGGCGCCAGCCATCGAACGTATGATCCGATTAGTCATCGTGCTCCTCAAAGCGGTTCCGGAGCAGCGCGGACCCCGCCGATCTGACCAATTTCTCATGGTCTGACCAGCTGGTTTTCCCATCCGCGCCTAGTATGCTCCACTGAAGTTCTACAGCGGTGTAAAAGTTTAGCGACGGGCCCTGCCCGGATCGGCTCCGGCCCCCGGCCACGCGAACCCGCCGCTTCGACGGGGGGCGCGTGGCAACTGTGGAGGATGACGACGTGTCTGGCCGCAAGGGTTCCCCCGGAGCCGAGAATTCGCCGCACCGGGCGGGCGGGCGCCGGAGCACCGGCCGGAGGGCCGACCGGACCGGAACCGGCCAGAACCCGGACAGCTCGGACATAGCGGAGGGCCCGGCGGAGGGCCGTGCGGCGGGCCGGGCGAAGAAGAAGCCCAAGCGCGGCACCAAGGAGAAGGTGCTCTGGGCGACCGCCGGCTGCACCGCCCTCGCCGTCCTCGGCGGCGCCGCCCTCTACTACCGACTCAACAGCAACATCAGCACCTTCGACGGCGACGCCCTCAGCAAGGACCGCCCGGAGGCCGCGGCCCCGGACTCCCAGGGCCGCACCCCGGTCAACGTGCTGATGATCGGCTCGGACAGCCGCGGCAACGGCAACAGCGACCTGGGCGGCGGCGGGGACGGCGGCGCCCGCTCGGACACCGCGATCCTGCTGCACGTCTACGCCGACCACAAGCACGCCGTCGGCATCTCCATCCCCCGCGACTCCCTGGTCACCATCCCGCCGTGCAAGCTCCCCAACGGCAAGTGGACCAAGGAACAGACCAATGTGATGTTCAACAGCGCCTTCTCGGTCGGCGACAGCGACCAGGGCAACCCGGCCTGCACCCAGAACGCCGTCGAGAAGCTCACCAACCTGCGCGTCGACCACACCATCGTGGTGGACTTCAACGGCTTCGCGTCGATGACCAAGGCGGTCGGCGGCGTCGAGGTCTGCCTGCCGAACGACATCCACGAGGGGGACCTCAACCCCAACCTCGGCCGCAAGGGGAAGCTGCTCTTCGCCAAGGGCAAGCAGAAGGTCGAGGGCCAGAGCGCGCTGGACTACGTCCGGGTGCGGCACGGCATCGGCGACGGCTCCGACATCGGCCGCACCAAGCGCCAGCAGGCCTTCCTCTCCTCCCTCATCAAGGAGGTGAAGTCCCACGGCATGGACCCGACCACGCTGCTGCCGCTCGCCGACGCGGCCACGAAGTCGCTGACCGTCGACCCCGGCCTCGGCTCCGCCGCCAAGCTGCTCTCCTTCGCCATGGAACTCAAGGACGTGGACCTGCACGACATCAAGTTCCTGACCGTGCCGTGGCGTTACGAGGGCCCGCGGGTCGCCCTGGTCCACCCGGACGTGGACCAGCTCTGGGCCGCGCTCAAGGCCGACCGCACCATCGACGGCCAGGACGCGAGCGCCCCGGCCGAAGCCGGCTCCGCCTCCCCCGCCGCGGATCCCGTCACCACCCCCGCGGCCGCTCCGGCCCCGACGGCCGCCCCGGACGCCAAGGCCGCCGAGGTGAAGGTCTCCGTGCTCAACAGCACCGGCGAGACCGGGCTCGGCGGCCGGGCCGCGGAGACCGTCAAGGGCGCCGGCTACACCGTCACCGGCGTCGGCAACGCGGTCGGCAAGCCGCGCAGCACCACCGTCGTCGAGTACGGCACCGGCGAGCGCACCGCCGCCGAGTCGGTCGCCAAGCTCTTCCCCGGTGCGACCGTGCAGCCCGGCGGCCGGGGCGTCAGCGTCGTCCTCGGCCACGACTTCGCCGCCGCCAACCCGGCGGGCCCCGCCGCGCCGGCCCCCGGCGGCGCCGCCACCGCACCAGCCCCGCTGCCCACCAGCATCAGCGGCGCCGCCCGCTCGGCCGACGACGACCCCTGCAGCAACCTCTCGTACGGCTGAGTCCGGCCCCCTCGCACAGCGGTCCCCCCGTACGACGGCGGGGCGCCCCCGGATCATCGCCCCGGGAGCGCCCCGCCGAGGTACGTCCGAGGGGTGTCAGCGCCTCGTCCCGCAGGACGGACAGAACGCGGCGCCGTCCGGGACGTCCTGGCGGCAGCCCGTGCACTGGACGGGCTGTGCCAGCCGGAAGCCGCAGCCCGGGCAGAACGGCGTGCCGTGGGTCTCGGTGTGGCACTGCGGGCAGACCAGCTGCCGCGGCGTGCTGACGTCGTACCCGGCCCCGGACTGCTGCCCGGCCTTGAACGCGCGCTCGGTGACCGCGTCGTTGAGACCGCGGTGCTGCGCCGCCACCGCCTCGGCCGCGGTGTCCGGGGCGCAGTTGTGGCACAGGCCCTGGGCCGGGTCGAAGCAGCGCCCGCAGGTGTATTGGGTGCACCGGGCGCAACGGTTGAAGTGGGACTGGGCGTTGGTGATGGCCCGCTGGAACGCGGCGTCCCGCGAGGTGCCCCAGGTCTGCCCGGCCAGCCCGTCGGCGGCGTTGCTGATGGTGTTGGCGTTGCCGCCGATCAGGTTCCAGGCCGCACTGACGCCCTTGCCTATCCAGCCGGCCATCTGGCCGGTCCGGAACGGTTCGAACGTCGAACGCCAGGTGTCCGAGCAGCGATAGCAGTAGAACTCGAACTGGAAGCCCGCGCCGGTGCCGTGCTGCTCGCACATGTCGCGGTAGTTGCTGCTGAAGTAGATCTCCGAACTCACGTCGTCCCCGGTCGCTCAATGGCCTGTCAGCGGTCGCTCCCAGGGACGATAGGGCCCATCGAACGGTTCCGCCAACAACGTTCGACCGTCCCCGATCAGAGCCCGGTGACCGGCAGCAGCAGCACCCGTGCCGGATCGAACGGCTGCCAGCGCGCGGGCTGCCCGCTACGGCCGATCCGCAGCCGGCACCAGCGCTGCCCGGCCGCGTCCTGCCACCACCCGCTGATCCGGCCGAGCGCCCAGGCGCCGCCCCCGAGGTCCACCTCGACCGGCTGGTAGACCCACTGGACGTCCCGGTCCGCCGGTTCCGTTCCCACCGGACCTCCGGCGCCCACGGGACTGCACTGACTCTCCATCACGGCTCCGTCTCCCGACCCGGACCCGGCCGCCGGACGCCCCGCTCGGGGGCGGCCGACGGCCGGGGTGCAGCTCACCTCCTGAACTCTACAGGCGTGTAGAGGTCAGCGGGAGGAGTTCCGTCGAAGACGATCGACCCGGCCGGAGGACCGGCCGGGTCGGGGTACCGGGGCGAGCCGGCCTCAGCGGTCCTTCCGCATCGAGGGCTCCTGCACCGACGGCGTGCGCGCCGACGACCTGCGCGCCGACCGCCGCCGCTGCCACAGGGCCAGCGGCACGATCCCGGCCAGCGCGGCGGCCTCCGGCGCCGGCGGCGCCTCGAACGGCGCGCCGGCCGCGCCCGCCGCCCCGGCCGGCACCTTGTCGAAGGTGTCCGGGACCGGCAGGGTGGACCAGTCGGACAGCGGCCAGGCGACCACGAAGGCCCGGCCGACCACGTTGTCCACCGGCACGAAGCCGTCGCCGGTCTCGTTGTGGTGCCAGCGGGAGTCCCGCGAGTTGTTGCGGTGGTCGCCCATCACCCAGAGCTTGCCCTTGGGCACGGTGACGGTGCCCACCGGGTCGTTGTCGCAGGGCGTCGCACCGGGGAACAGGTACGGCTCGTCCAGCGCGACGCCGTTCACCTTCAGCGGCGCGCCCGCCTCGCAGTCGACGGTGTCCCCACCGACCGCGATCACCCGCTTGATCAGGTCCTTCTCGTCCGCCGAGGGCATCAGGCCGACGGTGCTGAGCACCTTCTGGACACTGCCCATGACGGAGTCGCCGGAGCTCGCCGGCGTGCCCTCCAGCCAGCCGCCCGGATCGCGGAACACCACCACCTCGCCGCGCTCGGGCTTGGCGCCGAACCACGGGGTGAACTTGTCGACCAGCACCCGGTCGCCGATCGCGAGGGTCTGCTCCATCGAGCCGGAGGGGATGGAGAAGGCCTGCACGAAGAAGGTCTTGATGCCGAGCGAGAGCAGCAGCGCGATCACCAGCAGGATCGGCAGCTCCTGCCAGAACGGGCGCTTCTTCCGGGGGCGCTCGGCCTCCTCGTCGGCCTTCCCGGGAGCGTCGGCGCCCGCGTTCACCGCGTCCGCCCCCTCCGCCACCGCGGTGCCCGTACCCGCCTCCGCCCCCGCCCGGCCGTCCCCGGCCCCCTCGCGCTCCGCGGCTCCACCGCTCTCGCCGGACTCCGCGCTCTGCTGCACAGTCATTTCCTCGGCCCCTCCGACGGCCTGGCGGGAGCCGGTAGGAAGACCCCCTGTCAGGAACGAACCTACCGAACAGAGGTTCCCGGGCGCGCCCTGACGTGGATGCGCTCGCCCTGCGGACCGAACAGGCTGAGGAACTCCACCGGCTGCGGGCCCGCGTTGCCGAAGGCGTGCGGGGTGCGGGTGTCGAACTCGGCGGCCTCACCGGCCGCCAGCACCAGGTCGTGGGTGCCGAGCACCAGCCGCAGCCGTCCGGACAGCACGTACAGCCACTCGTACCCCTCGTGGACCTTCAGCTCCAGGTCCGGCCCGGCGTTCCGGCCGGGCGGCACGATGTGCTTGTAGGCGTGCAGGCCTCCCAGGTGGCGGGTGAGCGGGACGATGGTCTGGCCGTTCCTGGTCACCGGGCGCGGGTGGATCCGCGGGTCTCCGGTGGCCGGGGCGCCGACCAGTTCGTCCAGCGGCACCCGGTACTCCCGGGCCAGCGGCAGCAGCAGCTCCAGCGTCGGCTTGCGCTGCCCGGACTCCAGCCGGGACAGCGTGCTGAGCGAAATGCCGGTGGCGGCCGCCAGTTTGGCGAGCGTGGTGCCGCGCTCCCTGCGCAGCGCCCGCAGCCGCGGGCCCACCGTGGTGAGGACGTTCTCGAACTCTTCGTCGGCCATGCCTGCCATTTGCCGGTACGGCAAGGACCCTTGTCAATCCGGCACACGGGTGAGGACCCCTCCGCCACCCCTGCGGGTCACGCCCCCGGGCGCGTCCACGGCCCCGACGCCTATCCTCGCGTCATGCGCATCCACCTCACCCGGGACAGCGTCGCGGCCGGCGACGACGCCGACGCCCCGCACGCCGGGACCGTCACGCTCCCCGACGGCCTGGACGCCCCGGCGGCGCTCACCACCCTCGGGCTCCCCCGGCCCCGGCTCCCGCTGATCGGCGGCGGCCTCGCCACCTGGGTGGTGCACGCCGCCGACGGCGCCCCGCTGGCCGTCCTCGCCCAGCAGTGGCCGCAGCCCCGCCCGCTGCCGGCCTGGCAGGGCCCGCTCGACCGCCTGGCCGGAGCGGACGGCACCGTCCGGCTGCACGTCGAGTACCGGCGCCAACTGGACCCGGAGGCCGAGTACCAGCGGCTGCTGCCCGGCTAGCCCCACGGGTCCGAACAGCTACGGCGTGCCGAGGAACCAGAAGAACGGCCCCTGCTCGTACAGCGACCGCACGATCGGCTCGGACCAGTCCGTGACGACGAACAGCACCAGGCCCACCGCCCCGCCCAACAGCAGCCCGGCCGCCACGGCCGCCGTCATCATCCCCGCGATCGCCCGCATCCGGGCCTCCTCCCCCGTCGCCGGGGAGACTCCCCCGCCGGCCCCATGGCGGCACCGAACGTCCTTGGACCGAGGCCGAGTTGTCACCGAGCGGTGAGCAACGGTGAGCAACGGGGGGTGGGAAGCGCGGCCCGCTACCGGTACTCGCGCAGCCTGGCCCGCACCCCGAACGCGGTGAGGCCGAGCGCCAGCAGCAGCGCCCCGCCGGCCAGCACCGCCGTGGTGCCGTCGAGGTCGTCGTCGGTCGCGGCGACCGCCCGGTCCATCGCACCCGCGTTGATCGCGATGGTGTCCCCGATCGCGGTGCCCAACTGCCCGAAGTCGTAGTCGGACTGGCCCTTCGACAGCCCGGTGTTGAGCGTGACCGCCTCCTTCAGCCTCCCGGCGTCGCGCAGCTCGCGGATCCCGCGGTCGGTCCGCTGGTACTGCTGGAAGGCGTCCAGCACCCGCTCAGCGGCGTCCTGCTCGCCCGCGAAGGTGATGTTGTGCAGCTCGCTCCCCAGGTAGCCGCCGAAGGGGACCGCCGTACGGTCCGCGCGGTGCCGGGCGGCGGCGTCGGCCAGCCGGGCGCCGTAGTCCGACAGTGCCGCCCCGTCGAGGCGGACGATCGCCTGCGCCTTGTCGAGGAAGCCCTGCTCGTAGGCGGCGGCGCGGCTCGGGTCGGTGAGGTAGCGGCTCTCGTCGGCGTTCATGTCGTACGCCACGGCGCGGGCCCGGCTGAGCGCGATCACCGAGTCGTAGGCGTTGCTCTTGGCCGTCACCAGGCGGTCGTCCGCACGGCCCGCCAGGGCGAGCGCGGTCACCAGCGCCACGCCGGTCAGCACGGTGACGGCGGCCAACGCCGGGCTGAGGACCCGCCGGTAGCGCACGGCGAGGGCGCGCTGGAGGCCCAGCAGCGCGGCCAGCGCGAGCAGGCCGACGGCGAGCAGCCACCACCAGCCGCCGCCGAGCGCCCGGCGCTGCCCGGAGTACACCTGCTCGACGGTGGCCTCGTTGGCGGCGGTGACCTGGTCGGCGGCGGGCAGCAGCTGTTGGCGCAGCAGGTCGGTGGCCTGCCGGTAGGTGTCCAGGGCGGCCGGGGAGGGTTGTCCGGCCGGTGCCTTGGCCTGCTCCTCCAGCAGCCGGGCCTGGGCCACCAGGGCCTCGTAGCCGCCCAGTCGGCCGAGCACCAGCTGGACGGCGCGCTGCCCGGCCGGATCGTCGGCGGCGGCCTGGGCAGCCTGCTGGAGGTCGTCGTCGGCCTGGGCGCGGCGCTGCTCGTAGGCGTCCAGGGTCTGCCGGCGCAGCGCGGTGTAGTCGGGGTCGGCGCCGACCAGCAGCAGGTTGGCGGCCTGGGCGTCCATGTCGCTGAGCGCGAAGTAGAGGTCGGCGGCGCGGGTGGCCTGCGGGGCGGCCCGGTGGCCGATGGTGTCGGTGCCGTCGCGGGCTCCGCCGAGCACGGCGGTGGCGGTGGCGCCGAGGGCGAGCAGGGCGGCCAGGCTCAGTGCGGTGAGGCCGCGGACCAGGCGCGGGGTGGTCCAGTAGGACCGGCTGCCCGTCCTGCGGACGGCCCGGCCCAGGCGGGTCGGGGCACCCGGCGCCTTCCCGGCTCGGCCCTCCTCGGCCCGTTCCTCCCGGCCCCGGCCTTCCCCGGCGCGGCCCTCCCCGGCAGGGTCGTCCTCCCGCGGGGCGCTCGCCCGGTGCTCCATGGAGGTCGTCATGACCACCCGTCCCTTCCCCCGTCGCACGGTCTGCCGACGCCCCGGCCGGAACCAAAGCACAGAACCGTTTCTCCACTTCCGCCGCGCGACGCTAGTGCCGCGTCACCGGCGACGAGGTGCTCCCTGACACCTCCTTGACGCCGCCGGGCACCGTTCTTGACGCGCTCTTGGCGCGCCCTCCCGGTGCCCGGCAGCCGTCACCCTCCGGCGAGGGCCGGGCGGCTCAGCCCTGGCCGGCCCTGCCGCCGCGATTCGCGCCCTCCTTCCGACGGGCCCTCTTCTTACGGGCGCGCTCGGACACGGCGGTCCTCCTCGTGGACGTCGGGTCGGCCCGGTTCAGGCCGCCCGGCCGACCAGCTGGTCGGCAAGCCTCGCCAGCCGCTTCAACGAACGCTCCTCCTGGGCGACCAGCGCCGTCTGCGCGACCGAACCGCCGTCGTAGTAGGCGCCGTTGGCGACCGCCACGCCCGGCAGGCAGAGCCGGACCACGGCCGCCGCCCCCTCCGCGGCCGGCGCGCCCGTGCGCCCGTACAGCGGCAGCAGCGCGGTGGCGCACTGGCCCGGGTTGAGGCTGACGGCCGTGATGCCGGAGCCGGCCGGTGCCATCTCGGCGGTCGCCATGGTGAGCGCGAGCTGCGACTGGGCGTACACGGCGACCCGCGAGTACCTCTTCGTCCGGTGCGGGTCCGCCCAGTTCATCGAGGCGGTGCGGTGCAGCGAGGAGGAGACGTTGACGATCCGGGCGTCGCCGGCCGCCGAGAGCGGCGCCCGCAGCAGCCGCGCCAGCAGGTGCGCGGCCAGGAAGTTGACCTGGAGCGAGACCTCGTTGCCGTCCTCGGTGAGGGTGCAGCGCTCGGGTGCCATCGCCGCGGCGTTGTTCACCAGCAGGTCCAGCGCCGGGTAGTGCTTGACGACCGTGCCGGCCAGCGCGGCGATCTCCGCGAGGTGGGTGAAGTCGGCTGCCAGTTCGACGAGTTGGTCCCGCCGGGCGCCCGCGGCGACCAGGCGCTCGACGGCCGCCTCGGCCTCGGCGGCGGTCCTGGCGTGCACCAGCACGGTGGCGCCCAGCCCGGCGAGCAGCCGGGCGGTCTCCCAGCCGATCCCGGAGGAGGCCCCGGTGACCAGGGCGGTGTGGCCGGACAGCACGGTGCCGGACATTGCGGACACGGCGGAGATGGACAGGACGGAGTCGGACATGACCGTTCCCAGGGTGCGTGGCACCGCCGGCCCTGACCGGACCGGGGGTGCGGGCTCAACTGGCCCGATGGAATGAGGAGAAGAGGAACGCCGAGCGCCTTCTACGGATCGCGACGGCCCCCGGACGAGGCCCGCGCGCGCCCGCCCCCGCCCCCGCCCGCGCCGCGACGGCGCCGGGACGGGGTACGGCGCGCACCGTGCCCTCCGGCGGGGAGGCGCGGATCAGCGCACGGCGATGACGGCCACGGCAGCGCGGACCGTCGGCCGCCTATGCGGCGGACGGTCGTGATGGCGTACCGGGCGGTTCATGCTCCTCATCCAACCGACGCTCCCCCACCCGGGCAAGCGCCGCGCCGACGCCCTGACGAATCCCTGACGCGGCCCCGCCGCGCGGTCACCGCCCCTGGGGCCCGGGGCGCCCGGAGCTCCGGCCTACAGCCAGTTCCGCTTCTTGAACACCAGGTACAGCCCGGTGCACACCAGTGCCATCAACCCGATCGCGAACGGGTAGCCGAAGGCCCACTGGAGCTCCGGCATCGTCTCGAAGTTCATCCCGTACACCGTGCCGATCAGGGTCGGCGCGAAGAGGATGGCCGCCCAGGAGGAGATCTTCTTGATCTCGTCGTTCTGCACGTGCCCCGCCTCGGCGAGCTGCTTCATCTCCTCGTTCTGCCGCTGCGAGACCAGCGTCGCGTTGACGGTCAGGATGTTCTGGAGCATCTGCCGGAAGCCGTCCACCCGCTCGGCGGCGTAGGTGGCGTGGTCGGCGACGTCGCGCAGGTAGCGCTGGAGCTCCTCGTCGGTGCCGTACTTGCCGAAGCCCGCCTCCAGGCTCTTCATGATCTCCAGCAGCGGGCGGGTGGCCCGCTGGAACTCGATCACCTCGCGGGACAGCTCGTAGATGCGGCGGGAGACCTGCGGGTCGCCCCCGAACACCTCGGTCTCGATCTCGTCGATGTCGTGCTGGAGGCCGGCGATCACCGGCGCGTAACCGTCCACCACGGCGTCCAGCACCGCGTACAGCACCGCCTCGGGGCCGAGCGCCAGCAGCTCCGGGTCGTCCTCCAGGCGGCGGCGCACCGCCGACAGGTCCGGGGCCTGGGAGTGCCGGACGGTGAGCACGAAGTCGGGACCGACGAAGAGGTGGATCTCGCCGAAGTCGACCTCCTCCGCCTCGTCCAGGTAGCGGGCGGCGCGCAGCACGACGAACAGGGTGTCGCCGTAGCGCTCCAGCTTCGGCCGCTGGTGGGCGACGATGGCGTCCTCGACGGCCAGCTCGTGCAGGTCGAACCGGTCGGCGGCCTCCAGCAGCTGCGCCTCGGCGGGGCGGAACAGGCCGATCCAGGCCATCGTGCCGGGCCGGTCGGGCAGCGTGCGGTAGATGTCGGCGAGGTCGGTGGGCGCGTCTATCCGGCGGCCGTCGCGGTAGACCGCCGCGTCCACGACGGAACGCTCCAGCGTCACCGGTTCGACGGGCTGGTCGGGGCGCGGGTCCATCGAGTGCTCGGGCGCCGGCTGGGTGTCCGAGGGCCGGACGACGGAACGGGAGAACGGACGCTTGCTCGCGCGCACGGCGCGCACACGCCAGTCGGACATGGCGGAGACCTCCACGGGGGATGCCCGGCCGCCGTACGGGAACACGGCGGACCGGAGGCGCCCGGCCGGCCGCCACGCGCACGGCGCGACCGGCGGCGCCTCGCCGGGAGGACGAGGTCAGTGCCGCGCGGGAGCCGTACGGGAGGAGGTGTGCCGGGGGCTGCGAGTGGTGCGGGACAACCGGGGGCGGGGCCGACTTCGACCCGTACTACTGCACTCCACGGCTCTCACCTCCTCGGCTCCGCGCGCTCACGCACCGGGAGGGGCGCCAGCACAACCCCGCCGAGTCTAGTACCCGTACGCCCCGGCCTCCGACCAGGGCCCCGGGCCGGGCACGCGTCCACCGCCCGCACCGGTGTTCCACGGAGCGCCCGGCGCCGGCCCCGCTCCCTCTCAACGGCCCCGCCGGGCAGGGTTGTTCGTCCACAGCGAAGCCGTCACGAATCGGCGACCACGCCACTACGCTACGTGTCATGACTTCTTCGAAGAAGGCCCCGGGGCGGGGTACTGCGGTGGTGGTCGGCGGCGGACTCGCGGGGCTGGCGGCCGCCTGGGCGCTGCGCGGGATCGCCGAGCGGATCGTCGTGGTGGAGCGCGACCGGTACCCGGCGGGGACGGAGTTCCGGGCCGGGGTGCCGCAGGGCCGGCACGCCCACCTGGTGCTGGAGGCCGGGCACCAGCTGCTGGACGAGATGATGCCCGGCATCAAGCAGCAGCTGATGGACGCGGGCGCGCAGCGGGTGGCCGCCTCGGACGTCAGGTGGCTGTGCTCCGCGGGGTGGCTGGCCGAGTACCCGGCGCAGATGGCCTTCCTCTCCTGCACCCGGCCGCTGCTCGACGCGTTCGTGCTGGACCGGGTCCGCGCCCACCCCGCGATCGAGTTCCTGGAGGGGACGGACGTGGTCGGGCTGCTCGGCTCGGCGACGGCGGTGACCGGGGTGAAGGTCCGCGAGCGCGGCCCGGAGCGCGGCGAGGTCCGGGAGATACCGGCCGAGTTGGTGGTGGACGCGGCCGGGCGCTCGACCTCGGTGCCGAAGTGGCTGGCCGAACTGGGCTGCCCGCCGGTGCCCGAGGAGCGGGTGGACGCGGGCGTCGCGTACGCCTCCCGGATCTTCCACCGCCCGGCCGGGTCCGACCTCGGCGACCAGGCGGTCTACCTCCAGACCAAGGCCCCGGACGCGCAGCGGATGGGCGTCCTGCTGCCGGTCGAGGGCGACCGCTGGATCGTCAGCCTCGCCGGGATGCGCGGCGCCGAACCGGCGGCCGGCCCGGAGGGGTTCACCGAGCACCTGGGACAGCTGCGCGACCCCCTCCTGCACGAGGTGCTGCAGGGCGCCGAACCGGCGGGCGAGGTCCGGGGGTTCCTCCCCGGCCCGGGCGTGCGCCGGCACTACGAGCGCGGCGGCCCGGACGGGCTGGTGGTGGTCGGCGACGCCGCGAGCACCTTCAACCCGGTGTACGGCCAGGGCGTCACCGTCGCCCTGTTCTGCGCCCGGGAGCTGCGCCGCTCCGCGAAGCGGCACGGCGGCATCGGGCACGCCGCGGCCCGGGCCGCGCGGCGCGCCGTCGCCGCGGCCTCCGCGGTGCCGTGGATGATCTCCTGCGCCGAGGACGCCCGCTTCCGCGCCACCGCCGGCGCGCCCTCCGGGGCCCTGGTCGGGCTCCAGCACCGGTTCTTCGACAAGGTGCTGGCCGCCAGCACCCGGGACCCGGCGGTCACCGCGGCGTTCCACGAGGTGATGTCGCTGGTGGCGCCGCCGTCGCTGCTGTTCCGGCCGTCGGTGCTCGCGGCGGTCCTGCGGGCCTGAGGGGGCACGGGAACGAGGGGCCGGCGCGGCGCTCCGGGCTTGGGGGGCGCGGCGCCGGCGCGGCGCTCCGGAGCGCTGCATCCCGAGGTGCGTAGCGCTCCGGAGCGCTACGCCCCGAGGTGCGCGGCGACGTACGGCAGCGCCACCTGCTCCAGGCCGCGCAGGCCGAAGGCGGGGTGGACGTTGACCTCGAAGACCACGCCGCCGCTCTCGGCCGCGAGGTCCACCCCGGCCAGGTCGAGCCCCAGGGAGGCGGCCGCCGCGACGGCCGACTCCGCGAGCCCGTCCGGCAGTTCGGCGTAGTCGAGCACGGTGGAGACGGCCCCCCGGCTCTCGTTGCAGGGCGCGTCCGGGTCCGCCTGGACGTGCTCGACGACCCGGACCACACGCCCGTGCAGCACCACCACCCGGTACTGGTGGCGGCGCCCGTCCGGGAGGATGTTGCGGGCGTCACGGGCGAGCAGCCAGGGCGCCCGCGCGTAGTGCCGCGCGGCGGCGTCCAGCTGGGCGCGGGTCGTGACGTGGAAGACGTCGTCGCCGCCCATCCCGACGCAGGGCCGGGCCCAGACGTCGCCGCCGAGTTCCGCGAAGGCCTCGGCGGCGGCCTCCGGGCTCGGCTCGCGGAGCGCGATGCTGGGCATGTGCGGCACGCCGTCCCGGACGAAGCGGGCGACGGTGAGGTCCTTCTCGGTGGCCGCCCGCCATGCCTGGGCGTCGGTGCCGAGCGAGCGGGCGCCGAATCCGCGCAGCCGCCGCTGGAAGCCCTCGAACGCGCGGCGCCGGTGCGGCGGGATCTCGTAGACGATCACCGTCTCGGCGGTCACCGTCCGGCCGCCCGCCTCCAGTCGGAACCCGCCCGCGTCGTCGGCCTTGATCTGGCCGCTGCCGCCGGTCAGGAAGTGCCGGGCGTCCAGCTGTACGGGTTCCCGGCCGGTCAGCGTCCGGGCGGCGGCGGCGAGCACCTGCCGACTGCCTTCGGTCGAGCTGTGATCGGTCAGGAGTACGAGATCGCGTCGGGGCATGCGGACATGCAAGCGAGTGCGGCGTGGCCACGACAAGGCGGCCTCGTGCGCCATCGGCCCGGCGGGGTGGCCGAAACCGGGTATCCGCAACCGTGCCGCCCCGCTCCGAGCCGTCCGCTTCGTCGCCCGGATAATTCGGATGCGCCCGCTCCGCCCGCCCGATAGCCTGCCCGACATGTCTACGCCCCGAATTTCCTAGCTCGCGGACCCACTTCCACGCCACCCGTGTGTCCGCAAGCTTTTTCGGAGCGTTATCCCATGATCACCACCCGTGGTGTCGACGTGCGCGTCGGCGCCCGCCTGCTGCTGTCCGACGTCACCCTGCACATCGCCCCCGGCGACCGGATCGGCCTGGTCGGCCGCAACGGCGCCGGCAAGACCACCCTGCTCGCCACCCTGGCCGGGCAGCTCGCGCCCGCCGCCGGCACGGTCACCCGGACCGGGGCCGTCGGCTACCTCCCGCAGGACTCCCGCGCCGCCGACCCGTCGGCCACCGTCACCGACCGCGTCCTGTCCGCCCGCGGCCTGGACGCCGCCGTCCGCGCCGTGCGCGCCGCCGAGGCCGCGATGGCCCGGGCCGGGTCGCCCGCCGAGGAGCGCCGGGCGATGGACGCGTACGTCCGGGCCGAGGCCGGGTTCCAGTCCCGGGGCGGCTACGCCGCCGAGGCCGAGGCGGCCCGGATCGCGGCCGGGATCGGCCTGCCCACCCGGGTGATGGACTCCCCCGTCGGCACGCTCTCCGGCGGTCAGCGCCGCCGGGTCGAACTGGCCCGCATCCTGTTCGCCGACCACGGCACCCTGCTGCTGGACGAGCCGACCAACCACCTGGACGCCGACTCCGTCGCCTGGCTGCGCGGCTTCCTCGCCACCCACCGCGGCGGACTGGTCCTGATCAGCCACGACCTCGGACTGCTCGAGGAGACCGTCAACCGGGTCTTCCACCTGGACCCGCAGCGCGCCACGATCGACGTCCACAACACCGGCTGGCAGACCTACCTGGCCCAGCGCGCCGCCGACGAGCGCCGCCGCACCCGGGAGCGCGCCAACGCCGAGCGCAAGGCCGCCGCCCTGCACACCCAGGCCGACCGGATGCGGGCCAACGTCGCCACCGCGACCACCGCCCGCAGCATGGCCCGCCGGGCCGACCGGATGCTCGCCGAGCTCGAACCCGTCCGGCAGGCCGAGCGCACCGCCCGGATCCGGCTGCCCGAGCCCGCCCCGTGCGGCCGGATGCCGCTGGGCGCGATCAGCCTCGCCAAGTCCTACGGCGGCCGGCCGGTGCTGACCGGCCTGGACCTCGCCGTGGACCGCGGCAGCCGGCTGGTCGTGCTCGGCCCGAACGGAGCCGGCAAGACCACCCTGCTGCGCGTCCTGGCCGGCCGGGAGGCCCCGGACGCCGGCCGCGTCGTCCCCGGCACCGGCCTGCGGCTCGGCTACTTCGCCCAGGAGCACGACACCCTCGACCCGGCGCTCAGCGTGCGCGACAACCTCGCCGCGGCCGCGCCCGGCCTGACCGACGGCGAACTGCGGCACGTGCTGGGCGCGTTCCTCTTCCGCGGCGACGACGCCGACAAGCCGGCCGGGGTGCTGTCCGGCGGCGAGAAGACCCGGCTCGCCCTGGCCGCCCTGGTGCACTGCGGCGCCAACGTGCTGCTGCTCGACGAGCCGACCAACAACCTCGACCCGGCCTCCCGCACGGAGGTCCTGGCCGCGGTCGGCGGCTACCCCGGCGCGATCGTGATGGTCACCCACGACCCGGACGCCATCGAGGCGCTCCGGCCGGACCGCGTGCTCCTCCTCCCGGACGGCGACGAGGACCTCTGGCACGACACCTACCTGGACCTGGTCACGCGGTCCTGAGGGTTGGTGCCCGCCCGCCGGGCTTCCTCCCGGCGGGCGGGCGGGCGGGCCGGCCCGGCCCGGCTACGGCTTGCGCGCCTCGATCAGGAAGCGCGCCGAGTGGGCGACGAACGGCCCGTCGGCGCGGATCCGCCTGTCCAGCTCGCGCAGCCGGTCCCGGTGGGCCTCGACGGTGAACCCCGGGACCATCCAGACCACCTTGCGCAGGAAGTACACCACCGCGCCGATGTCCCGGAACTCGGTCCGCAGCCGCTCGGACCGCAGGTCCACCACCTCCAGCCCGGCCGCCCGCGCCTCGGCACCCTCCACCTCGGGGCGGCGGCCCTCCCGTGCCTCCGGCTGCGGCCCGAGGAAGTACTCGACCAGCTCGAAGACCGACGCCGGGCCGACGTGCTGGGCGAAGTACGTGCCACCGGGGCGCAGCACCCGGGCGATCTCCGTCCACCAGGCCCGCACCGGGTGCCGGCTGCTGACCAGGTCGAAGGCCCCGTCGGCGAACGGCAGCGGCGGCTCGTCCGGGTCCGCGACCACCACCGCGCCCAGCGGGTGCAGCAGCCGCGTGGCGCGGGCCAGGTTGGGCGGCCAGGACTCGGTGGCCGCGAGCACGGGCGGCCGCCCGCCCAGCCGTACGGCGCCCGCGAGCACCTCGCCCCCGCCGGTCTGGACGTCCAGCGCCGCCGTCGCCGCCCCCAGCCGCCCGGCCAGCAGCCGCTGGTAGCCCCAGGAGGGCCGCTCCTCGGTCGCCCGGCCCTCCAGCCAGGAGAAGTCCCAGCCGTCCACGGACACGGACTCCGCCTCGGCGATCAGCTCTTCGAAGGTACGCATGTCCGCATCATGACGGCGGGTCCACCGCCCGGCCAGCGGATTCCCTCGGCCGAGGCGCCGCCGGCTACTGCATCGGCCGCGGCTTCCGAAAATTGATGACGGATCCTCATATTCCTGTGGACGAGGCTCGATTGGCCCCGACAGAACCTTCACGCGATGTTGGGGAAATCTCACCTCGGCGGAGCCCGGAGCTAACGTCGTGGTTACACACCGTCGGTACGCTGGGGGACAACGGTGATCGGCAACGGACCCGAGGGGAGGCGGCGGTGACGGCACGGCGCATCTCGCGCGGCAAGCGGCTCGCCCTTCTCTTCGCCGCGCTCGTCTCGGCCCTGTTCGCCGTCCTCGGGACCGGTGCCCAGGCGTACGCCGCCGAGCCGCTGCCGAAACCCGCGGCAGCTGCCGAGGGGGACCCGACCTGCAAGGCCCACCACGCCGCGGAGTCCCTGACCGGCCGGGCCGCGGTCCGCCACCGCGCGTGCGGCGGCACGGCCGTCCGCACGGCCCTCCTCGCCCCGGTCGGCACCGGCGTCGCGGCCACACCCGCCACGGTGCCCACCGGGCCGGTACCGGAAGCGAACGGGTCGAGACCGGCCGCGCTCGCGCGCCTCCAGGTGTTCCGCTGCTGACAGCTCCCGCGAGCTGACGCTCCCCGCACGCGATCCGGCGCGCGCCCGGTACGGGCACGCGCGGCCCCGCCATGCCCTCGGCCGGCGATCCGCGGCCCGGACCGGCGCACCGCTCCGCCGCACCCGCGTCAGCCCGCCGCTGCCCCACGACAGCAGCTCCCCGCCCGGCACCACCCGGGCGGGCAGAAGGAGACCTCTCATGCAGTCCCTCGTGACGCACGCCCGCGTCTTCCCGCACCGGCTCGCCACCAGCGGCCACGACCTCGGCCGGCTCTCGGCCGGGCAGGCCCCCGAAGCCCTGTTCATCACCTGCTCCGACTCCCGCGTGGTACCGGCCCTGATCACCGGATCCCGCCCCGGGCAGCTGTTCGAGCTGCGCACCGCCGGGAACATCGTCCCCGCCTACGACACCACCGCCCCCAGCGGTGAGGCGGCCACCATCGAGTACGCCGTCGACATCCTCAGGGTCCCCGACATCATCGTCTGCGGGCACTCCCACTGCGGGGCCATCGGTGCCCTCGTCCGGGCCGAGGACCTGGCCCCCGTCCCCGCCGTGCGGACCTGGCTCGAGCACGCCGCTCCGCCCACCCGCCACCTCGCCCCCGTTCCGGCCCACGACCAGGAGGCGGACGTCGCGGGGCCGGTGCAGCGCAACGTGCTCGCCCAGCTCGACCGGCTGCACACCTACCCGGGCGTGACCCGCCGCCTGGCGGAGGGCACCCTGCGCCTGCACGGCTGGTACTACGAGGTGCACACCGGCACCGTCCTGGCCGGCTCGGACCGGGGGTTCCTGCCGCTGTGAACACGCCCTACCGCAACCGCATCCCCGACCGCTCCGGGCTCCGTGGCCGCAACCGGGTTCCCGACGGCTCCGGGTCCCGTGGCCGCAACCGGGTTCCCGACGGCTCCGACCCTTCCGCCGCGTCCGCGCCGCGCGGCCCCTTCGCGCACTGGCGCCAGGACCTGCCCGCCTCGCTGGTCGTCTTCCTGGTGGCCGTCCCGCTCTGCGTGGGCGTCGCCGTCGCCTCCGGCGTGCCGGCCGAACGCGGCCTGATCACCGGCATCGTCGGCGGCCTGGTCGTCGGCCTGCTCCCCGGCAGCAGCCTCCAGGTCAGCGGGCCGGCCGCCGGACTGACCGTTCTCGTCTACGACGCCGTCCAGCAGTTCGGGCTCGCCTCCCTGGGGCCCCTCGTCCTCACCGCCGGGGTCCTCCAGGTCACGATGGGCCTGCTGCGGATGGGCCGCTGGTTCCGCGCGATCTCCCTGTCGGTCGTCCACGGCATGCTCGCCGGGATCGGTCTCATCCTGATCCTCGGCCAGCTGTACGCCGTCTCGGGCCGGTCCGCGCCGGGCACCGGCCCCGCCAAGGTGGCCGGGCTCCCCGCGCTGCTCGGCGACTGGCTGACCGGCCGGGCCGCGATGACCGCCGTCCTCATGACCGCCGCCACGGTGGCCCTGCTGATGTGCTGGAAGAAGCTGCCCGGCCCCGTCCGCGCGGTGCCCGCCCCGCTGGCGGCGGTCGCCCTCGCCGCCGGTGCGACCGCGCTGTTCGACCTGGACGTCCCCAGGGTGGACGTGGACGGCCTGCTCGGCGCCGTCGCCGTCCCGACCGCGGACGGCTTCGGGGCCGTCGCGAGCGCGGCGGGCCTCGGCACCGTGCTCGCGTTCGCCGTCATCGCCTCCGCCGAGAGCCTGTTCAGCGCCGCCGCGGTCGACCAGATGCACGACGGACGCCGCACCGACTACGACCGGGAGCTCACCTCCCAGGGCGTCGGCAACGCCCTGTGCGGGCTGCTCGGCGCGCTGCCGATGACCGCCGTGATCGTCCGCAGCGCCGCCAACGTCCAGGCCGGCGCCCGGACCAGGACCTCCCGCGTCCTGCACGGTGTCTGGCTGCTGCTGTTCGCCGCGCTGCTGCCCGCCGTCCTGGGGCTGATCCCGCTCGCCGTCCTCGGCGGCGTCCTCATCCACGCCGGCGGCAAGCTGATCCCGCTGCGGCAGGGCGCGGCCCTGTGGCGGGCACACCGCGGCGAGGTCGTGGTGCTGACCGCCACCGCCGGCGCGATCGTCGTCACCAACCTCTTCGAGGGCGTACTGCTCGGGGTGGCCCTCGCCGTCGCCAAGAGCGCCTGGCAGACCTCCCGGTTGCACATCGATCTCACCGACGACGGTGACGGTCGACCGCTGCAGGTCCGGCTGAGCGGCAACGCCACCTTCCTGCGGCTGCCCCGCCTGCTGGACACGCTGGAGTCGCTGCCGACGGACCGCGCGGTCGACCTCGACTGGAGCGAACTGCGCCACCTCGACCACGCCTGCCGCAGCGCCCTGCTCACCTGGGCCGACCAGCACACCGCACGCGGCAGCACCGACGTGCGGCTGAAGCCGCCACTGGTCATGAGCGCCTGACGGTCGGACGGACGGCGGGTGGGCGGGGCGGTTCACGGAGCGCCCCGCCCACCCGCCGACGCGCCCTCGCGGAGCAGCCCGCGGCGGTTCACCGAGCCGACCGTCGACCGTCGCGGTGTCCCGGCCGGCGCCGGCCGGGCGTTCCGCTACCGTCCGGACTCCTCCGCCCCGACCCCGGCGGTGACCTCGGCCAGCTGGTCGAACGTGCGGTTCAGTACCGACCGGCGATCGTCCTTGTAGCCCGGGGAGGGTTCCAGGTCGTCGACGGTCCGCTCCCAGACGGCCATGAACGCCGCCTTCCAGCCCGTGATCACGTCGGTTTCCGGCAGCTGGTGGACACCGTGGCCGGCCCGCGCCATGACGTACAGCAGCTCCAGATTGCACGGCACGGCGACGCCCCAGTACTCGTCCGGTTCGAGCTCGACGGGATCGCCGGCCATCGCCTCGGCGACCTCGGTGACGAGCCGGTCGATGAGGACCGACAGGTGGTCCAGCGCCGTGTCGCTCTCGAAGTTCCCACTGCCCCACGTGCCCACGAGGTCTCCTCTGAAGGGTGCCGCCGTCTGTCCCCGCCATCGAAGCAGGCGGCACTGACACCGCCGGGCGGCCCGTCCGGTCGCGGCGACGGCTCAGGCGACGGTTCTGGCTCCGGCTCGGGCGACGGCTCGGGCTCGGGCTCGGGCGACTGCTCGGGCTCCGGCTCCGGCTCCGGAGACACCGACAGGGCCTTCCGGCGGCCGAGGGGCCGGACCGCTCAACGGGCCCACGCTCCCCCGTCGTTCGACCGCTCACCCCGGCCCGCCACGGATTCGGACACCGCGACGAAGGCCCGCACGAGGGGGCGGTCGTCTCCCCGGCGGGTGGCCAGGAAGACCCGGCTCACGGCGGAGGGCCCGTCGAGTTCGAGGCTCCGGGCGCCCTCGGGAAGCAGCGTGGTGACGCTGTGGGGGGCGATGGTGACACCCAGGCCGGCGGCGACCAGCATGGTGATGGTGTGCCAGTTCGAGCACTCCTGCGCGACCCTGACCTCGTTGCCGGTGTCCCGGATCGGCCGGGTGTTCACGTCGAAGGCGCGGGCCCCCGCCGAGCGCGGGAAGAGGATCAGGGGGTCGGCGGCCAGCGCCGCCGGTTGCACCCGCTCCCCCCGCGCGGCGGGGTGGTCGGCGGGGACGACCGCGACGAACCGTTCCGTCGCCAGGAGCGCGAGGTCGATGTCGTCGCGCTCCTCGGCGTCCCGGACGATCCCGATGTCGGCCGTGCCGCGTTCCAGGGCTGTCAGGACGTCGACGGTGAAGCCGTCATGCAGCCTGACCTGGACGTCCGGGCGGCGGAGTGAGAAGGCGCGGAGCCGTTCACTGACGATCGCGGTGGCGGAGGTGATGAAGGCGACGTCCAGGCGGCCCGCCTCGCCGCGGCCGACCCGGCCGGCCTCGTCCAGATCGGCGGCCAGCCGGCCCAGGATGTCCCTCGCCCGCGGCCGGAACGTCACCCCGGCGTCCGTGAGGCGGACGCTCCGGGAGGTCCGCCGGAACAGCTCGACACCGACGATCCTCTCCAACTGCCTGATCTGCTGGGACAGGGCCGGCTGGGCGATGTGCAGCAGCCGCGCGGCACGACCGAAGTGCAACTCCTCGGCCAGCGCCAGGAAGTACCGCAGGTGCCGGAGCTCGATTCGCTGATCCATATCTCCAGCCTATGGATGGCGGCCGGCGTACGTATTGGACACCTGGGTGGGCACGGCCGCAGGCTGACGTGGTGCCATCCAGGGAAGGAACCCGCCCCGTGCCGTACGCCTCAACCCCGCCCGTGGTCTCCTCGATCGCCTCGCCGAGCGACGCCGAGGCGTTCCGCACGCTGAACGAGGAATGGATCGCGCGACTGTTCACCCTGGAGGAGGCGGACCGGGCCGTGCTCGGGGATCCGTTCGGCCGCATCGTCGACCCGGGCGGCGACGTGCTCCTGGCCCGCGAGCCGGACAGCGGAACCGTCGTGGGCTGCGTGGCGCTCCTGGCCCACCCCGACGCCGTGTTCGAGCTGGCGAAGATGGCCGTGGACCCCGACGCGCAGGGGCGTGGCATCGGCCGCCTGCTCGTGGCCGCCGCGATCGACCGGGCCCGCGAACTCGGCGGGACCAGGCTGTTCCTCGGCACCAACAGCAGGCTGGCCCCCGCCGTCCACCTCTACGAGGACGCCGGGTTCGTCAGAATCACCCGCGACCGGCTCCCGGTGGCCGACTACTACGCCCGCGCCGACATACTGATGGAACTGGGCTGAGGCCCGTGCCGCCCGTCCGTACCGCCCGCGCCCGCGCCTGCGCCCGCGCCCGCGCCCGCGGTGCGGACGGACGCGTGAACGGAGGAGGTCGGCATGGACGGTGGTCACCACGGTCGTGACGGCGGTGACTCGTGGCCCAGCGGTGCCGTCGTCGGCGGCGACGGGACCTTCGGCAGCGGCGGGCCCTTCGGCAGCGGCGGCGGCCGTGGCAGCGGCCCGGCAGCCCACCGGTACGATCACGGCCCGGGGTTCGGGAGCATCGAGGAACGTGACGCGCCCGGTGCGCGCGAAGCACCTCAGGACGGGGGGACGGCCATGGAGTTGCCCGACGGGATTCGTACGGAGATCAGGGCCCTGTGCCAGGAGGGTGATGCGCTGGTCGGACTGGGAGAGTTCGCCGAGGCCAAGCAGCGCTACCTCGAAGCCCTTCGGCTGCTGCCGGGCGACCACCGCACATGGGCGGCCGCGACCTGGATCTACGTCGCGATCGGAGACGTGCACGTCCGACTGGGCGTCCACGACAGGGCCTACAAGTGCTTCCACAACGCGGTCCAGTGCCCCGACGGACTCGGCAATCCGTACGTCCACCTACGGTTGGGTCAGACCGCCTTCGAGCTGGGCGACCACGACCGCGCCGCGGACGAGCTGATCAGGGCCTTCATGGGAGGCGGGCCCGAGATCTTCGAGGAGGACGACCCCAAGTACCTCGGGTTCCTGAGGACTCGGGCCGACCTGAACCGCCCGGGCGCCGTCACCTCCTGACAGCCTGCCACCGGGCGAGCCACCCGGAACCCCACCCCTGACCGCCCGGGGCCGGGCAGGAACCACGACGACGTCGAGCCCGGTCCGAGCCCCGCAGCGGCCGCTACGCGCCCGGCCGACGCCGTCGGCAGCTCCTCGGACCTGGGCCGGCCGCCGCCCGATCTCGCCTGGCACCCGGGCCCGGTGGGCCCGGCGTCGGCTGGCCCCACCGGCTCACGGTCCGACGCTTCCTGCTGCGCGGTCAGCTCATCAGCACACTGAACGCCCTCCCGCTACGCATGCTCGGCAGCCCCCGCGCCCAGCGGGTTCAGCAACCACGTGGCGCGGTCCGGGTTCGGCGACCAGGGCTCGGTGGCGACGAGCACGGACGGGCGCCCGTCCAGCCGCCCGGTGCCCGCGAGCACGTCGCCGTCACCGGTCTGGACGTCCAGACTCCCTGCCGCCGTGCCCAGCCGCCCGACTGGCACCACCGGTAGCCCGCCCGGGGCCTCCCAGCCAGGAGAAGTCCCAACCGTCCACGGACACGGCCTCGACCTGGGCGTCGACGACCAGCTGGCCGAAGGCGCACTCGTCCGCATCGGTCCGCATCACCGCAGCGTAGGCGCCGTCCTGCCGGTGGATCGGCCGGCCGTCCAGCGGCCCCCGTTCCCCGCTCCCCGCCTCTCGGCGGTTCCGTGACGGCCCCGAAAAACGGGTACTCACCGCCGGTACGGCCGCGCCATGATGGCGCCGCGGCGGACCGTTGCCGCTCCCGCCGACGCCCCCTGGAGGTCCTGACACCATGAGCCAGTCCGCCCTCGGCCGCTTCTACGACGATTTCGCCGACGACTACCACCTCCTCTACGCCGACTGGAACGCCTCGCTCGCCCGTCAGGGCTCCGCGCTGGACGCCGTGGTCCGCGCGGCTCTCGGCGACGGCCCCGCCGAGGTGCTGGACTGCGCCTGCGGCATCGGCACCCAGGCGATCGGCCTGGCCGCCCTCGGCCACCGCGTCACCGGCACCGACCTCAGCCCGGTCGCCGCCGCCCGCGCCACCGCAGAGGCCGCCGAGCGCGGCCTCCGGCTGCCCACCGCCGCCGCCGACATGCGAGAACTCCCCTTCCCGGACGGCCGGTTCGACGTCGTCGTCTGCGCCGACAACGCGCTGCCTCACCTGCTCACGGCCGAGGACGTCCGCGCCGCGCTCGGTGAGATGCGACGGGTCCTGCGCCCGGGCGGACTGCTCCTGGTCACCACCCGCCCGTACGACGAGCTGCGCCGCACCCGGCCCGCCTCCACTCCGCCGCAGACCGCCGAGCACGGCGGCCGACGGTCGGTCCTCTTCCAGCTCTGGCAGTGGCACGAGGACGGCGAGCGGTACGACCTGGAGCTCTTCCGGCTGCTGCCGGACGAGGCCGACGAGTGGCGGGTCGCAGTCCGCCGCTCCACGTACTGGGCGCTCACCCAGGACGAGCTGAGCGCCTTCGCCGCCGAGGCCGGCCTGGCCGGCATCCGCTGGGAGCAGCCCGCCGACACCGGCTTCTTCCAGCCCGTCCTGATCGCCCGGACGCCCTGACCTGCGCGGACGCAACGGCCTGCCGTGGCAGGGCCCTTTTGCGCCTCCACTTTTGCCGATCCATGTTAATTTTTACTCATGCGAGTAAATCCTGACTCCTCTCCTGACGCCCCCGCCTCCGGCCGGAGCGTCACCACTGATGCCCGACGCGCCCAGATCGTCGCCGCCGCGATCGGGACCGTCGCCGAACTCGGCTACGCCCGGGCCTCGTTCGCGCAGATCGCCAAGCGGGCGAAGCTCTCCAGCGTGCGGCTGATCTCGTACCACTTCCAGGACAAGGAGGACCTCTTCCAGGCCCTCGTCGACTCCGTCCAGGAGTCGGCGCAGGCCTTCATGCAGCCGCGCATCCATGCCCGGCCCGCGCCCGCCGCGCAGCTGGCCGCCTACATCGAGGCGAACCTGGAGTTCCTGGCGGAACACCCGGTCGAGGTACGGGCGCTGGTGGACGTCCTCGCCAACGCCCGCCGGGAGGACGGCAGCCCGCTGGTCAGCTCCGCCGGCTTCGACACCCCCGTCTCGCTGCTGGTCCGACACCTGCGGGACGGACAGCTCAGCGGTGACTTCCGGCCGTTCGACCCCGAGGCGATGGCCCTGGCGATCCGTGCCTCGATCGATGCGGCCGCCAACCGCCTGTCCGCCGGGGACGACTTCGACGTCCGCGCCTACGGGCGCGAGCTGGTCACCCTCTTCGCCCTCGCGACGGGGACCGAGGCCGGGGCCGGGACCGAGGAGACGAAGTGACCCTCCACGCCGCCCCGCGCCGAACCGCCCTCCTCTTACCCCTGCTGATCGATCTCGTCCTTCCTCTCGCCGTCTACTACGGGCTGCGCTCGGCAGGCGCGGACCAGTGGTGGGCCCTGCTGTGGTCCGCCGCCGTACCCGCGGTCACCGTGGTGGTACGGCTGGTCCGAACCCGCCGCGTCGACTTCCTGGCCCTGCTGATCCTCAGCATGATCGCCCTCGGTCTGGTGCTCTCGATTCTCACCGGGGACGCCCGCACCCTGCTGATCCGCGAGGCCTGGACGGGCATGCTCGGCGGGCTCCTCGGGATCTGGCTGCTGGCCTCCGTCGGCTACGGGCGCCCGGCGCTGATGGTGGTCTTCCGCTCCTTCGTGCAGGCCAAGGCGGGCGAGGACGGGCTGCGTGCCTGGGAGGGACGCTGGGAGCAGGACTCCGCGTTCCGTCACGGCGTCCGGGTGCTCACCGCGGTCTGGGGCGCGGCCAGCCTGCTCAACGCCCTTGCCCAACTGGCCTTCGCGTACCTCCTTCCCATCGACACCGCCCCGGCGGCCATGAACCTGTGCTGGCCGGTGATCGCCGCGCCGCTGCTCGTCTTCCACCTCCGGTACACCAGGCGCCACGGCCTGCGGGCCTGACCGGAACGGGGCCAGGCCGTCCGCGCTTCCTCCACTACCCGCCCAAGGCCACCACCGCCTCCGCGACCCGGCCCGCGCCGTCCTCCTTCGCCAGGGCGCGGGCCGCCTCCTGCGCCCGTTCCCGCAGTCGCCGCTCCTCGACGGCCTGACGGATGGCCTGCGCCAGCCGGTCGGCGGTCAGGTCGGCGAACCGGACGGGAGCGGTGGCGGCACCGAGCCGGCGGAGCCGGTCGGCCCAGAACGGCTGGTCCGCCGTCACCGGGACCGGGACGCTCGGCACGCCCGCGCGCAGCGTCGCAGCCGCCGTGCCCGCACCCGCGTGGTGCACGACCGCCGCCATGCGCGGGAAGAGCCGGGCGTGCGGCAGTTCGCCGACCGTCAGCACGTCGTCGCCCTCCCCGGCGATCCCGGCCCAGCCGGCCTGCACCACGCCCCGGGCTCCCGCCCGCCGCAGGGCCTCCACCGTCAGGGCGCTCAGCCGCTCGCCCTGCCCCGCCGCCATGCTGCCGAAGCCGATGAACACCGGCGGCGGCCCGGCCCGCAGGAAGTCCTCGACCTCGGCCGGGAGGCCGTAGTCCTCCGCCACGTACGGCCACCAGTTGCCGACCACCCGCAGCCCCTGCCGCCAGTCGGCCGGGCGCGGTACGAGGGTCGGGCTGAAGCCGTGCAGCACCGGCCAGTGCGCCCGCTCCACGGCCCGCCGGCGCGCGGTCTGGGAGAGCGCCGGGAGGCCCAGCCGCGACCGCAGCCGGTGTGCGGCCCCGGCGTGCAGACGGTCGACGACCCGTTGGCCGAGCGCTCCCGCCGCCCGGTTGCCCCAGCTCCCCAGCGAGCGGCCGCCCCCGACGACCGGCGGGAACTCCCGCGTCGGCAGCGTGGGTTGCAGGTAGACCCCGATACTGGGGACGCCCATCGCCTCCGCGAGGTGCCAGCCCAGCGGCGCGGTGGTGGTGCTCAGCAGGAGTAGATCGGCTCCGGGCGCGGCGGCGTCCGCGAGCCCGTCACCCAGTTTCCCGATGAACGCCGCGGCCCGCGCGAGCAGTTCGGAGCGCCCGCCCGTCGGACCGGTGCCCGCCCCGCGCGGATCGACCGGGAGCGGGCGGAAGTCGAGGCCGCTGCCGGCCACCAGCTCGCGGAAGGTCTCGGGCGCCGCGAGCGCGACCTCGTGCCCCGCACCGCGCAGGTACGCCCCGAGACCGGTGTAGGGGGCGACGTCGCCGTGCGATCCGGCGGCCGTGACGAGGATTCTCATCGAGCCTCCTCCTCGGGGTCGCTCCCGCTGCGCCGCTCGGCGTTGGCGCCGATCGCCGCACGCAGGTAGCCGGCCAACCCCGGGCGCTGCTCGGCCGGCGGGACGACGAGGGCGAAGGCGCGGGCGTCCGCCTCGTAGTCGTCGGCGATCCGGCAGTGCATCTCCGGCGGGCAGGGCGTGAACCACCGGGTGATGTGCTGCCGGTGCTGCTCGGCGAGGTCCAGCACCGTCCGGTGGTCGACCGGCAGTGCCCGGTCGAAGGCCTCCAGCAGTCGGCCGCGCCACTCCGCGGCCTCCGCCATCAGCTGCCGCCAGTCCTCCTTGGAGTGGGTGGCGGCGCGGGCCAGGGCCTCCTGGTGGCTGTCCCGCTCGCCCCACTTGACGTGGGCGTCGGCCGCGTAGCTGAGGTCGAAGACGACGTCCCCGAAGACCTCGAAGCGCTCCTCCGGACTCAGCTCGACCCCGGTGCGCTGGACCTCGATGGCCCGCTCGGCGACGTCGACCAGCTTCTGCAGCCGGGCGATCTGCTCGGTGAGGGCGTGTCGTCTCGCCAGCAGGTGGTCGAGGGCGTTGGCCTGCGAGTCCGCCAGGATGTCGGCGATCTCGTCGAGCGGGAAGCCGAGTTCCCGGTAGAACAGGATCTGCTGGAGCCTGGCGAGGTCCGCGCCGTTGTAGAGCCGGTAGCCGGCCGGGCTTCGCTCACTGGGCGTGAGCAGCCCGGACCGGTCGTAGTAGTGCAGGGTCCGGATCGTGACCCCGGCGAAGCCGGAGACCTGGCCCACCGACCAGCTCATGCGTCCCTCCGATCATCCGTGCGTTCGCTGCGCCCCCACCGTGCGGCCTGACGTGGGGTAAGGGTCAACACGCGCAGCTCAGGGGCCTGCTCCGGATGCCGGACGGCGTCCTCGGTCAGGTCTCGCGCTGCGGGTGGTAGGCGGTCTCGGGTATGCCGAAGGTCCAGGCGACCCCGGCTCGCGCGGTGCGGGTGCTCGGGGGGACGCGCAGCCAGTAGGTGCGGTGGGTGCCGTCCGGCTCGGGCGTGGAGTTGACCACCTCGACCATCACCACCGGCTCGTCGTCGGGCAGGACGATCCGCCAGAGCACGCCGGTCTCGTCCCGGTGGACGGGCTCGGCGCCGGAGTCGGCCAGGTAGCGCTCGTAGCCGTAGTGCTCCAGCAGGACGCGGCGCAGCTCGGCGTTCTCCTCGGTGCGGATCCGCTCGGCCGTCACCTCGGCCAGGCCGGCCAGGAACTCCGGCGGGACGGGCATGCCGCGCCAGGCGTGCAGGGCGAAGCCGTCGGCGTACTCCAGGGCGGGCCCGTCCGCCCGGTCGAGCCGCCCGGCCTCGTCGCGGTGCAGGCCGGTCGGCCGTTCGCTGAGCAGGGCCACGTCCCGGTACGGCCACCACCAGCCGACCTCCCGGGCCAGTTCGGCCAGTGGTGCGACGGCGTCGGCGCTCGCCCCGGCGGCCTCGAAGGCGGCGAACCACGGCGCGTCGTGCTGGCCGCGCACGGCGTCCAGCAGGGCGAGCCGGACGGTGGTGCGACGGGCCCGGGCCTCCTCGGCCACCGCGGCGTCGGCCTCCCGGTCGGCCTCGGGGGCGAGCCGGTCGAGCACCGCGTTGCGCAGCCGGTCGGCGAGCGGGGTGGTGACCGGGCCGAGCTCGCCCCCGGTGAGCGCCCAGTGGCCCGCCCACCCGGCGGCGCCGACCTGCTCGACGGCCCGCCGCCTGGCCTCCTCCCAGGGCTTGGTGCGCACGGCCTCGCGCACGCTCTCCGCCCCGGCGGCCCGCAGCTCCAGCGCCGCCCCGGTCGCGGCGAGCGGCGAGCCGAACCACCGGATCGCCGTGGGCTCGGGCAGCCCGGCCGCCCGGTAGGCGGCCCGGACGGCGCGCTCGGCCGCCGCCCGGTCGCCCGCTCCGGTGGCCGCCGCGGCCGACCGCCAGCGGGCCGTCACCTCGACCGGCCCGGGCAGCTCCCGCGCCTGCGCCCGGTCGCCGTGGACCTCGTCGTGGATCACCGTCTCCATCCCTGCTCCGTTCCCGGCCGGGCTCCCCGCCCGGCCGTCCGTTCCCGTTCCGTGCCGCGGCCACGGCCGCGCTCCACCCTCGTGTCCGCACCCGCCCGCCGACCCCCGTACGGCGGGCGGAGCGGTCGTCAGTCCGCGACCATCCGCACCGCACCCGGCACGTACTCGCGCTGGCGGACCACCCGGTACCAGCCCTTGGGCAGCGGTATCGCCGCGTGCTCCTCGTGCACCACCCGGCCGCCCTCGGGCAGGTGCAGCCAGCCCGCGCCGAACGGCCCGGTCTCCCGGCGCAGCACGCCGGGGCCGACAACGGCGTGCGCGTGCCCGGTGACCTCGCCGAGCGCGAGCACCATCCGGCCCCGCGCGTCCCGGGGCTGCACGGCCAGCTCCACCACCCTCGGCGGCACCGCGCCCTCCTCTACCGGCACGATCAGCACATCGCCCTGGCGGTACATCAGTCCTCCCTCGCCGTACGGAGGGGCTCCGGCGGACGCCGGAACCCATGGCTCCGCCGCGTCCGCCGCGGTCACTCTCCGGAGCCAGGACCCGAACATAGAGCAAGGGTCTGACAACGCGCCCGGGCGGCGACCCGGCCGCCGGATTGTCAGTCCCGGCTGGTAGACAGTTGTTCGGCCCAGACCCCAGAGGAGCAGCGCATGACTGTCAACGACCACATCGAGCGGTTCCACGGCCTTCCCGTCTTCGACTTCGTGGAGGCCTTGGAGGAGGCCGAGGAGAAGGGCGGATCGGGCGCCCTCGAACTGCCGGACGCGGCCTCGGCCGCCTGGCGGGTCAAGCTCGACTACGAGTCCGAGGCGACGTTCGCCGAACGCTGGGAGCAGTTCCTCGGCGCCGTCGACACCGAGCGGGTCACCGCCCTGGTGATCGGCCAGTGGTCCCCGGAGGAGCCGGAGGGCTTCCAGGAGCCGATGGAGGCGATCGTCGCCGCCGCCGGCCGGCTGCCCGCCCTGCGCGCCCTGTTCGTCGGCGACATCACCTTCGAGGAGTGCGAGATCTCCTGGATCCAGCAGTGCGACATCACGCCGCTGCTGACGGCCTTCCCGCGGCTGGCCGAGCTGGTGGTCCGCGGGGCCTCGCAGGACTGGGACGGCAAGGGCGGTCTGGCCCTGAAGCCGCTGCGGCACGAGGCGCTCGAGGCGCTGCGCTTCGAGGCCGGCGGCCTGCCGGGCTCGGTCGTGCGCTCGGTGGCCGGCTGTGACTTCCCCGCCCTGGAGCGGCTGGAGCTCTGGCTGGGCGTGGACAACTACGGCGGCGACGCGACGATGGCCGACGTCGCGCTGTTCCTGGACGGCACCCGCTTCCCCAGGCTGCGCCACCTCGGCCTCCAGAACAGCGAGTTCCAGGACGACATCGCGGCCGCCGTGGCACACGCGCCCGTCGTCGCCCGGCTGGAGTCGCTCAGGCTCTCCATGGGTGTGCTGACCGACCAAGGCGCCACCGCACTGCTGGAGGGCCAGCCCCTCACCCACCTGCGCTCCCTCGACCTGCACCACCACTACCTCACCGAGGAGATGCAGCAGCGCCTGCGTCAGGCCCTGGCCGGTGTCGAGGTCGACCTCTCCGAGCCCGGCAAGCCCGACGACCAGTGGCGCTACGTGGCCGTGGCCGAGTAGTCGTCAACGCCCCGCGCCCGCCTGATCGCCCGACAGCCCGACCGCCCGCGTACTCGCCCACCCCGACCGACCAGGATCCGACATGTCCATCTCCCGCCACATCGAACGCTTCCACGAGCTGCCGATCCACGAGTTCGCCCCCGACGACACCCGGCCGCGGCCCGCCGCCGACAGCGTCGCCTGGCGGCTCGCCCTCGCGTACCGCTCCGAGCAGGACTTCGCCCAGCTCTGGCAGTCCTTCCTCCAGGACGTCGATCCGGCGAGCGTCCGTGCCCTGGTGATCGGTCCCTGGTGGAACGGGGCCGAGGGCTACGGCTCCGTCGGCCCGGTGATCGAGGCCCTCACGGCCGAAGCCGGGCGCCTGCCCGCCCTGGAGGCGCTGTTCCTCGCCGAGGTGACCTACGACGAGTGCGAGGTCTCCTGGCTGGTGATGGACGACGTCACCCCGCTGCTGGCCGCCTTCCCCGCGCTGAAGTCGCTGGCCGTGCGCGGCGGTACGGACCTCGGCCTGGATCCGGTCCGTCACGACGCCCTGACCAGCCTGCGCTTCGAGTCCGGCGGACTGCCGGCCACCGTGGTGCGCGCGGTGGCCGCCTCCGAGCTGCCCGCACTGGAACGTCTGGACCTCTGGCTCGGCGTGGACGAGTACGGCGGTGACGCCACGATGGACGACCTGGCGCCGTTCCTGGACGGCTCCCGGCTGCCGGAGCTGCGCCACCTCGGGCTGTCCAACAGCGAGTTCCAGGACGAGATCGCCGCCGCCCTCGCCCACGCCCCGATAGTGGCCCGGTTGGAGTCGCTCGACCTCTCCATGGGCGTGCTGACGGACGAGGGCGCCACCGCCCTGCTGGAGGGCCAGCCCCTCACCCACCTGAACTCCCTCGACCTGCACCACCACTACCTGAGCGACGCGATGCAGGAGCGTCTGTCCGAGGCCCTGCCCGGGGTCGGGCTCGACCTCGACGAGGCCGAGGGTGACGACCCGGACGACGAGGACGACCGCTACGTCTCGGTCTCCGAGTAGACGGGCGGCGGAGGCGATGACCGTGCGACTGACCGTCCTGGGCAACCCGGGGCACCGACGGGTGACGCTCTTCGCGGCCGCCGCCCGGGCCGCCGGGCTGCCCGAGCCCGCCGTCCTGCCCTGGCTGGACGTGCTGCGCGGCCGGTACCGGCTGCCCGAAGGCGGTCTGCTGCGCATCGAGTCGCCCGGCGAGGAGCCGGAGGTCGACCGGCTGCTGCGCGGCCAGGCGCTCGGCCCCGGCTACGCCCCGACCAGGGTCGAGGGCACGGCCGTCTGGTACGCGGGGGTCATGGCCGCGCTGCGCGGGCTGGCCGCCCGACCCGGCGTACGGCTGCTCGGCGATCCGGAGGAGATCGCCGTGATGTTCGACAAGCGCCGTACCCACGCGCTGCTCGCCGGGGCCGGGGTGCCGGTGCCCAGGGCGCTCGGCGGCGAGGTCACCGGCTGGGAGCACCTGCGCGGGCGCCTCGCCGAGGCCGGCCTGCACCGGGTCTTCGTCAAGCCGGCGCACGGCTCCTCCGCCTCCGGGGTGATGGCCCTGGAGTTCGGACCGCGCGGGCAGCTGCAGGCCACCACCTCGGTGGAGCTGGCCGACGGCCGGCTCCACAACTCGCTGCGGGTGCGCCGCTACCGCGGCGAGCGGGAGGTCGCCGCGATCGTCGACGCCCTGGCACCGGACGGGCTGCACGTCGAGCAGTGGATCCCGAAGGCCTCGCAGTCCGGGCGCTCGGCGGACCTACGGGTCGTGGTGGTCTCCGGCCGCGCCACCCACGCCGTGGTGCGCACCAGCGGCCAGCCGATGACCAACCTGCACCTCGGCGGCGCCCGCGGCAGCCTCGACCAGGCCCGGGAGGCCGCCGGGCCGGCCTGGCCGGGCCTGCTGGAGACGGCCGAGCGCGCGGCGGCCTGCTTCCCCGGCTCACCGATGGTCGGCGTCGACGTGCTGCCCACGACCGGCTGGCGGCGCGCCCTGGTCGGCGAGGTGAACGCCTTCGGCGACCTGCTCCCCAATCTCACCGGCCTGCCCGGCGGCCCCGCCGAGGGCCTCGACACCTACGGCGCCCAACTGGCCGCGCTGACCGCCCCCTCCCCGTCGTCGCCCGCGGCGACGGACCACCAGATCACGGAACCCGCTCGATGAACCACCCGACCACCCTCCCGTCCCCCGACATGAACGCCGTCGTGGGCAGCCACGACCTGCTGCTCGTCACCCTCGACACGCTCCGCCTCGACGTCGCCGAGGAGCTGGCCGCCGCCGGCCGCATCCCGAACCTCGCCGCCGTCCTCCCGGGCGGCCGCTGGGAGCACCGGCACGCGCCCGGCAGCTTCACCTACGCCTCCCACCAGGCGATCCTGGCCGGCTTCCTGCCGACGCCCGCCTCCCCGGACGGCCCGCACCCGCGGCTGTTCGCGGCCCGCTTCGCCGGTTCCGAGAGCACCGCCCCGCGCACCTGGGTCTTCGACGCCCCCGACCTGCCGACGGCCCTGGCCGCGGCCGGGTACTGCACGGTGTGCATCGGCGGTGTCGGGTTCTTCAACAAGCAGGGCCCGCTGGGCTCGGTGCTGCCGGGCCTCTTCCAGGAGAGCCACTGGGCGCCCGAGTTGGGCGTGGCCTCGCCGACGTCCTTCGAGGAGCAGGTCGCCCGGGCCGAGCGGGTCGCCGCCGAACAGTCCGCCGACCAGCCGCTGTTCCTCTTCCTGAACGTCTCGGCGCTGCACCAGCCGAACTGGTTCCACCTGCCCGGAGCCACCCGCGAGCACGGGGACTCCCGGGCCACCCACGCCGCGGCCCTGGAGTACGTGGACACGCACATCGGCCGGCTGTTCGCCGCGATGAGCGCCCGCCGCCCCTGCTTCGCGATCGTCTGCTCCGACCACGGCACCGCCTACGGCGAGGACGGCTACACCGGCCACCGGATCGGCCACGAGGTGGTCTGGTCGGTCCCGTACGCGCACTTCACCCTCCCCGCCCGAGCGGCAGACGCCGCCACGACCTCCGAGGAGCGCGCATGACCACCGCACCCCCGCGCCCGGACTCGCCGTACCAGTCGTACGTCTACGCGTACCCGCACAAGACGGCCTACCGCCCGCTGCCCGAGCGCCCGCCGCTGCGCGAGCTGTGGGCCGGCGAGGCGCAGCACGCGCTCTCGCTCTACCTGCACATCCCGTTCTGCGAGGTCCGCTGCGGCTTCTGCAACCTGTTCACCCGGATCGGCAGCCCCGAGGGCCTGACCACGGCCTACCTGGACGCCCTGGAGCGCCAGGCCACGGCGGTGCGCGCGGCGCTGGACGGGGGCGCCCGGTTCGCGCTGGCCGCGTTCGGCGGCGGCACGCCCACCTATCTGACGGCCGGTGAGCTGGAGCGGCTGTGCGACATCGCCGAGCGGCGGATGGGCGCCGACCTGCGGGCGATACCCCTCTCGGTGGAGGCATCGCCCGCCACCGCGACCGCCGACCGGCTGGAGGTGCTGGCCGCCCGGGGCACCACCCGGCTGAGCCTGGGCGTGCAGTCCTTCGACGACGCCGAGGCGCGCTCCGCCGTCCGCCCGCAGAAGCGGTCCGAGGTGGAGGCCGCCCTCGGCCGGATCCGCGCGGCCGGGTTCCCGGTGCTCAACATCGACCTCATCTACGGCATCGACGGCCAGACCGAGGCGAGCTGGCTCCGCTCGTTGGACACCGCGCTCGCCTGGCAGCCCGAGGAGCTGTACCTCTACCCGCTGTACGTCCGCCCGCTGACCGGCCTGGCCCGGCGCGGCGAGCAGGAGAGCCGGGCCGCCTGGGACGCGCGCCGGCTCGCGCTCTACCGGGCCGGCCGCGACCACCTGCTCGCCCACGGCTACCAGCAGGTGTCGATGCGGATGTTCCGCCGCGCCGCCTCCCCGCAGGCCGGCGCGGGCGAGTACGCCTGCCAGACCGACGGCATGGTCGGCCTGGGCTGCGGCGCCCGCTCCTACACCTCCCAGCTGCACTACTCCTTCGACTACGCGGTGAACGCCACCGAGGTGCGCGGCATCATCGACGACTACGTCGCCACCGAGGACTTCCACCGTGCCGAGGTGGGCCACCGGATGGACGGCGCGGAGCCGCGCCGGCGGCACCTGGTGCAGTCGCTGCTCCAGGCCGAGGGCCTGCCCTTGGCGGACTACCGCGCCCGGTTCGGCGGTTCACCGGCCGAGGACTTCCCGGCGGAGCTGGCCGAGTTCGCGGAGCGCGGATGGCTCGACGACGGCGACGCGGAGTTCCTGCGGCTCAGCCCGGAGGGGCTGGCGCACTCGGACGCCGCCGGGCCGATGCTGTTCTCGCCCGAGGTCCGGGCCCTGATGGCGGCGTACGAGGCGAAATGACCTTCCTCGGCATGCCTTCCGCCTCACCGCTGCCGGAGGACGGGGCGCGGAGCCTCACCCTGCTCTACCGCGGCCCGCTCGCATCCTGCGACTACGACTGCCCGTACTGCCCGTTCGCCAAGCGGCGCGACAGCCCGGAGCAACTGCGCTCCGACCGGGCCGCGTTGGAGCGCTTCACCGGCTGGGCCGCCGGACGCGCGGGCACCGGCGACACCCTGTCGCTGCTGTTCACGCCCTGGGGCGAGGGGCTGGTGCGGTCCTGGTACCGCCGCGCGCTGGTCGAGCTGAGCCGCCTGCCGCACGTCCGCCGGGTCGCGATCCAGACCAACCTCAGCTGCCGCACGGGCTGGCTCGCCGAGGCGGACCTCGACACCCTCGCCTTCTGGGTCACCTTCCATCCCGGCCAGGTCACCCGCGAGCGCTTCCTCGCCAAGTGCCAGGAGTTGGACGCACTCGGCGTGCGCTACAGCGTCGGCGTCGTCGGCCAACCCGAGCACCTCGCCGAGGCCCGCCGGCTGCGCGCCGAGCTCCCCGAAGGCGTCTACCTGTGGGTCAACGCCGCCGAGGGCCTCGCCTACACCGACGCCGAGGCCGCCCAATGGGCCGCCGTCGACCCGCACTTCGGCTACAGCCGGCACGCCCACCCCAGCGCCGGGCTGCCGTGCCGCACCGGGGAGTCCGTGCTGTCGGTGGACGGCGACGGCACCGTGCGCCGCTGCCACTTCGTCCGGGACGTCCTCGGCAACCTCTACGACGGCAGCTACCGCGCGCAACTGCTGCCGCGAGCCTGCCCGTTGCCGGTCTGCGACTGCCACATCGGCTACGTCCACCTGGAGACACTGCCGCTGTACGAGCTGTTCGGCGCAGGTGTGCTGGAGCGCGTGCCGCACGGCTGGTCCGGGGGCCGGTCATAAATCGGTTGCCAGTCGGCCACTCTGTGTGAAAGCGTACGAACAACCGCGCAGGACCAGCTGGTTCGGAAGGGAGGCCCGCAGATGATCAGTGGCATACGGCTCGCCGTCGTGCCGGGCCTCGTGCTCGGTGACACCCCGGCTCGCGCTTCGACGCGCGAGCCGCACCCGGCCTGACGCCCGCGCCCGCCGTCCCGGCGGCGCCACGGCCCGACGCGCCTGCTGCTCGCCTCCTCGTCGAAGTGCTCTTCGTGTCCCCTTGCACGTTCGACCACGAGGAACCCCTGGTGTCCGACACCCACCGGCCAAGAATCGTCACCCTGCCCACCACCTCCGTCCTGCCCGCACCCTGGCACAGCGAGAACGGCACGCCCCTGCCGCGCCGCCTGATCGCCGCCGACGACACCCTGCGCGCCGAGGCCGCCTACCGGTCGGCCTGCGAGGGCACCGCCCTGCTCTGGCAGGGCGACTACCCCGGCGCGCTCCGCCTCCTGCACGCCATGCGCCGCCGCGCCGAGCGGCGCCGGCCCCGATCCGCCCCCGGCTCCCCGGCCGAGGCCTTCCGGCAGCACCGCCGGGAGCGCGCCCGCCTCGCGCGCGTCCTGGGCATGCTGCTGGTACCGCTCGGCGCGGATCACCACGTCCGACTCCACCGGGCGCCCGACGTCCGCGAGGCCTGCCGGGCGGCCTACGGACCGCTCCTTGACAACAGAATCGTGTCCCTGCGCGAACTCCTGGGTGTGATCGGCGCCCACCAGTGGCGCACCAGAGGCGTCGAGGTCCCGGCCCTCGGCGCCCGCATCCACCCGCACTACGGGGTCTTCTCACCCGTCCGCGGCGAGTACGTCGACCTCGTCGCCCGGGCGCCGCTGCCGCCGGCCGCCCATGACCACCCCACCGCCTACGACCTCGGCACCGGCACGGGTGTGCTCGCCGCGATCCTCGCCCGGCGCGGCCTGCACGAGGTCCTGGTCACCGACGCCAACCCGCGCGCCCTCGCCTGCGCCCGCGACAACGCCCACCGGCTCGGTCTCGCCGACCGCATCGAGACCGCCGGCACCGGCCTCTACCCTCCCGGCCGCGGCCGGGCCGCCCTCGTCGTCTGCAATCCCCCGTGGCTGCCCGGTCGGCCGGGCTCCGCGCTCGACGAGGGCGTCTACGACCCGGGCAGCCGCATGCTCCGCGGCTTCCTCGACGGCCTGGCCGACCGTCTGCTGCCCGGCGGCGAGGGCTGGCTCGTCCTCTCCGATCTCGCCGAACACCTCGGCCTGCGCTCCCGCGCCGATCTGCTCGGCGCCGTCTCCGGAGCCGGGCTGCGCGTCACCGGGCGCCTCGACACCGTCCCCCGCCACCCGAGGGCCACCACCCCCGACCGGGCCGACCCCCTCCTCCACACCGCCCGCGCCGCGGAGGTCACCTCGCTCTGGAGGCTGGCCCCCGCATGACTCCCGGCGACCTGCCGCACACAGCCCGAAACAGCCCTGCGCCCACCGGGCGACCCGGCCCGCACGTCCCTAGCCTGGTGACAGAGAGGAGGCGAAACACCATGCTTGGAGACGCTCCGCTGCAAGCAGTCATCCCCGCCACCGATCTCGCCCGCGCCAAGGCCTTCTACACCGACACCCTCGGCCTCAAGCTCGCCGAGGAAGGTGAGGAGGAGTTCGTCTGCGACTGTGGCGGCACCCAGTTCACCGTCTACCGCACTCCCAGCGGCGGACAGGCCGCCCACACCCTCGCCAGTTTCAAGGTCGCCGACCTCGACGGCGAGATGGCCGGCCTCCGCGCCCGCGGCATCACCTTCGAGGAGTACGACTTCCCCGGTCTGCAGACCGTCAACGGGGTCGCCGAGGGCGAGGGTATGCGCGCGGCCTGGTTCAAGGACAGCGAAGGCAACATCGTCTGCGTGTCCCAGCGGGTCGGCCAGTAGCCGTCCCGCACCCGGCCCACCCGTCAAGCGCTGCACCGCACCCGTCGGACACGGCGCCGCTGCCCGGCCCGCTCGTACGGAGCGGACCGGGCAGCGGCAGCAGGTGCCAGGTGGCCATCCCAGGCTGGACCCACCCGAACACGAAGAACGGCCACGCCGATGGAGCGGCCCCCGGGTCGCGGGCGCTCCGGACGCCTCGCTCCGGTGGCGGCCCGCCACCGCCTCGCCTTGACTGGTGCGGACCGCCGCCCGGATGCGGGAGGACCGAGGGATGAGATTGCCGAGGGGCACCCGCGGCCGCCGGAAGGAACAGCTGCTCCTGGCCCGCATGCGGGTCGTGCGGGCACGGAGTGAGGCCGAGCGGCGCTTCCCGGTGATCACCGAGCTGACCGCCCGCCTGTTCTCCCCCGGCCTACTGGACTCCGCCACCCGGATGGCCTCCCAGCTGTTCCTGACCTCCATCCCCCTCCTGTTCGCCGTGGCCGCCTTCGCCCCCGAGGGCGTGCGGAACCAGATGAACTCCTCACTGCGCTCGCTGTTCGGCATCTCCGGCGCCTCCGCCGAGCAACTGCGCCAGGCGCTGTACAGCCCCGGCGACCTGCGGCAGACCACGGGGATCATCGGCCTGCTGATGGCACTGCTGTCCGGCACGAGCTGCAGTCGGGCGGTCGCCCGGGTCTGCGAACACGCCTGGCAGCTGCCGAAGTCCGGCACCAGGGTCGCGGCCTGGCGGTGGCTGCTGTGGATCGCCTGCTGGGTGGTCGTGCTGCTGTTCCAGGGCGTGCTGCGGAACGGCTTCGGCGCCGGGCTCTGGCTGGGCCTGCCACTGACCTTCACGGCCTCTTTCCTGGTCTGGTGGTGGACTGCCCGTCTGCTGTTGAGCGCACGGATCCGTTGGTTGTCCCTGGTGCCGGGAGCGCTGCTCACCGCCATCGCGTCCACCGCGATGTCGCTGACCGCCCGGATCTACATGCCGATCGCACTGAACCGCTCACTGGCCCAGTACGGCTCGCTGGGCCTGGTGCTGATGGTGCTGTCCTGGCTGATCGCCTTCTGCATCGCCGTCACCTTCGCCATCACGGCCGGCGCGGTGCTGGCCCAGGAGAGGCCGCTCAGCGCCTACCTGGGGCCGACCGGCCCCGAACGGCGCGGAACCTGACCAGCCGCCCCGGCACCGGTCACCCGCCATACCCGCCACACCGACGAACGCGCCGACGGCGTCGGACGACCCGACCGCCAGCGCACCCGCCGACAGACCGCACGGACCGAGGCGACCGGGTCGAAGGAGCCCGGGCGGTCCCGGGTCAGCGGGTAGCAGGCGAACCCGATCAGCGCCGCGCTGAAGTGGCCGATGCTCGTGTAGTCCCGGCTCTGCTGCACGCCCAGCCCGTAGACCACCAGCACTCCCACCGCGTACAGGTACCGCCAGGGCCGCACGATCAGGTAGGTGAGGACCGCGACCACGCCGGCCAGCGCGTAACTGACGCCGTAGTCCAGGGTGTAGAGGGCCCTCGGCGAGGCCAGCCCCCGGTGGATCGCCCAGCCGAGCACGCCCTCGCTGAGGTAGGTGGCGCCGACGTGCGCGAGCGCCGCCACCGAGATCCAGCGCAACGTGCCGAGCCATCGTTCGGCGGGCACGTGGAAGAGGTTGTACAGCAGGAAGTAGAACGGCCAGCCGCCGCCCGCGATCCACAGGGCGCTGGTGACCAGGACACGCACCGGCGACACCTGGAGGTGGTGGAGGTTGGTCGAGCGCCGCTCCAGGATGCGGTCCGCGGTCGCCGGATCGACGTGCCGGATCACCTGCGTGGTGACGAGCAGGACCGCCAGCCAGGTGTAGGTACCCGGCGCGCGCCGGACATAGGCCCACACCGCGTGTACGGCACGCGCCCACCAGGGCCGCCGGTGCGCCTTGGCGCCCCTGGCTGTGCTGCCGGCCATCGGCGCCTCCTCGACACTCCTCCCCCTCACCCTCGCCCCCGCCAGACCCGGCCGCCACCCGCCACCCGCCGTCCCTGTGCAGCCCGCGGGAATCCGCCCACCTCACACGCCCCGCCGCCGGCCCCGACGACCTCCACGGCGCTCGCGTACGCTGGCGCTCGGACCGTCCCGGTCGCGACCTTCCCCCCACGCACCGGGCGGGGCCGGTACCGGGAACCGCCGAGCAAGGGCACCAGGCACGATGAGCGATCGCCTCGCGACGAGGACACCGACCAGCACCGCTGCTCCCCGGCACCCGGCGCTGAGAGCCGCCGTCCGCCTGCGCCTCACCACGGCGTACGTCCTGCTGCTGACGGTGACGGCCTCCTGGCTGGCGAGCCAGGGCCATGCCGAGCGGGCCCGGTTCGTCCGGCACAACAGCAGCAACGTCCATCACATGGAAGTGGGCAAGTGGTGGACCCTCTTCACCAGCGGCCTGGTGGTCGACGGGGTTCCGGCCTGGGCAGGCATCGCGGCGGTCGCCGCCGTCCTGGGCCTGGCCGAGTGGCGCTGGGGTCCGGCCCGGGCCGGTGCGGTCTTCGTCTTCGGGCACCTGGGCGCCACGCTGCTCACCGAGGGCGCCATGTGGGTGATGCTGACCGCCCGCATCCCGGGCGCACTCTCCCGCGCCCGGGACGTGGGCATCAGTTACGGCCTGGTCGCCACCGGCGCCTGCCTCCTCGCGCTCGGCCCGCGCCCGCTGCGCCGTTACGGCCTGCCGGCGCTCGCTCTGGCCCTCGCCGGCGCCTGGGCGCTGGACCAGCAGCTGGCCGACGCCGGCCACCTCGTCGCCCTCGGGCTGGGCGCCCTCGCCTCCCGCACCGTCTGGATGCGCACCCGGGCGCCCGCACCGGCCTCCTGATCCACCCCAACCACCCGTCCAGTCAAGCAAGTTGACCAACGGGCAGGTCGACGCGCAGCAGCCGGGAGAACCTTCGTCGCCACCCGGGTCTCCGTATGCTCTTGCATTACTCTGCAAATCTATGCCAGAGTTCGGGCATCGGATCGATTACGCCGAATTCCGTCACACATCGCTAGATCAGGGGCCCGCTCACGCGGGTCAAGGGTGCATCCATGTCGAAGGTCTTGAGCAAGCTGCCGGTCGGTGAACGGATCGGCATCGCATTCTCCGGTGGGTTGGACACCTCCGTCGCCGTAGCGTGGATGCGCGAACACGGTGCCTTCCCCTACGCCTACACGGCCGACATCGGCCAGTACGACGAGCCGAACCTCGCCGACGTCCCGGCCCGGGGCCGCGCGTACGGCGCCGAGCAGGCCCGGCTGGTGGACTGCCGGGCCGCGCTGGTCGAGGAGGGCCTGGCCGCCCTCGCCTGCGGCGCCTTCCACATCCGCTCCGCCGGGCAGACGTACTTCAACACCACCCCGCTCGGCCGCGCCGTGACCGGCACGCTGCTGGTGCGCGCCATGCAGGAGGACGGCGTCTCCATCTGGGGCGACGGCTCCACCTACAAGGGCAACGACATCGAGCGGTTCTACCGCTACGGCCTGCTCGCCAACCCCAACCTGCGGATCTACAAGCCGTGGCTGGACCAGGCGTTCGTCGACCAGCTCGGCGGCCGCAAGGAGATGTCCGAGTGGCTCGCCGAGCGGGACCTGCCGTACCGGGACTCCGCCGAGAAGGCCTACTCCACCGACGCCAACATCTGGGGCGCCACCCACGAGGCCAAGCGGCTGGAGTACCTGGACGCCTCCCTGGAGATCGTCAGCCCGATCATGGGCGTGGCCTTCTGGGACCCGGCGGTCGAGATCCAGACCGAGGACGTCACCGTCGAGTTCGAGTTCGGCCGCCCGGTCCGGATCAACGGCCAGGAGTTCGCCAGCGCCGTCGACCTGGTCCACGAGGCCAACACCATCGGTGGCCGGCACGGTCTGGGCATGTCGGACCAGATCGAGAACCGCATCATCGAGGCCAAGAGCCGCGGCATCTACGAGGCCCCCGGCATGGCGCTGCTGCACATCGCCTACGAGCGGCTGCTCAACGCCATCCACAACGAGGACACCATCGCCACGTACCACACCCAGGGACGGCGGCTCGGCCGGCTGCTGTACGAGGGCCGCTGGTTCGACCCGCAGTCGCTGATGCTCCGGGACAGCATCCAGCGGTGGATCGGCCACCCGGTCACCGGCAGCGTCACCCTGCGGCTGCGGCGCGGCCAGGACTACTCGGTCATCGACACCCAGGGCCCCAACTTCAGCTACCACCCCGAGAAGCTGTCGATGGAGCGCAGCGTCGACGCCGCGTTCGTCCCCGACGACCGCATCGGCCAGCTGACCATGCGCAACCTCGACATCGCCGACTCGCGCAGCAAGCTGGAGCAGTACGCGGTGCACGGCCAGCTGGCGCCGTGGAGCGGCCTGATCGGCGAGCTCGCCCCGGGCGGCGCGGCTCCCATCGCCGCCGGCAACGGTGACGAGGAGGACCCGAACGCGCTCGACCACGCGGCGCTCGAGTCCGGCACCGACTGACGCACCTCACGCCCGCGGAGGGCCGTCGCACCCCAGCGGTGCGGCGGCCCTCGGCCGCTCTCCCGGCGCCTCCGCTCCGCCCACCCCCCCCCCCACCCCCCCCCCCCCCCCCCCCCCCCCCCCCCCCCCCCCCCCCCGGCGCCCCGGCACCCCGGCACCGCTCCCCGTCCGCGCTCGGCCCCGCCCTCACCCGAACGGCGGCACCGGCCGTGCGCCGCCCGCCCGACGGGAGCTGAATGGCGGACGGCGCCCGGCGACGGGAAGGCAGGTCCGGGGATGGGTGAAGCGATCGGCCCGATGCTGGCCTCCGCAGTGGCGGTCGCGCTCAGCCCACTGCCGCTGATCGCCGTCCTGCTGGTCCTCGCCTCACCGCGCGGCCGGGCCAACGGGGTCGCCTTCACGGCTGGCTGGCTGCTCGGCCTCGCCGCGGTGTCGGCCGCCGTCGTAACCGCGGGCACCTCGTTGAACCCCGCCCGCACCACACCGACCTGGTCGTCCTGGCTGAAGCTCGCCCTCGGCACCGTACTCGTCCTGCTGGCCGCCCGGCAGTGGCGCGAACGACCGCGACCCGGCCGGGTGACCGCGCCACCGGCCTGGCTGCTCTCGATCGACCGGCTGACCGCCGCCCGGTCCGCCGGTCTCGCCGTGGTCCTGGTCATCGCCCACCCGAAGACCCTGGTCCCGGCCGTCGGCGGCGCCGCCTCCATCGCCGCCGCGCCGACCGGCGGCGGGGAGAAGGCGGTGGCCGCCGCCCTGATGGTGCTGCTCGGTTCGCTGGGCACCCTGCTGCCGCTCGCGGCACACCTCCGGGGAAGCGTCCAGGCACGACGCACCCTCGGCGAGTGGCGCGCCTGGACGGCCACGCACAGCGCGGCGATCATGATCACCGTCCCGCTGCTGCTCGGCGCCGAGTACCTGGGCGACGCCGTCTCCGGGCTCACGTAAGCCCCCACCTACCCGACCCCGACCGGCCCACCCCTCGGGCCGGCCCGCTTCCCTACCCACCCCGTCTCCGTCACCGGATCCGTACCACCCCCCGCCCCCGCACGGCCCGGACCCCCAACCGCCCGGGGTCGGCCGTCGGCCGCGCCGCCACCGCCTCCCGTACCGTCAGCAGGATCTCGCCGTCGTAGCGCTCCGCCAGCACCCGCGCCAGCTCCGCCGCCCCGCCCGGCCGGACGTCGGGCGCCAGCTCCGGCAGTCGGCCCGGGGCGCTGAGGTCCTGGGCCTGGGCGGCCCAGCGGGCCGCGTCGCACCGTTCGCCCTCGGCGGTGTAGTGCACGGCCAGGCAGTGCACGGCCAGCTGGTCCCCGTACTGGGCGGCTATCCGCCACCAGAAGACGCCGTCCGCCGCACGTCCCATGCCGTACAGCAGGCAGCCGAGGGTCCGGAAGGCGGTCTTCTCGGCGAGTTCGAGGTCCAGGGCCAGCTCCCCCGGCTCGACCGCGCCCGCCACCCCCGCGCACAGGTGCCGCAGATCGCGCCGTAGCTCCGCCCGCCCCCCGGCCCACCGGGGCTGCCCCGGGGCCGACCCCGGACCGGACCCCGAGCCTGGGCCGGATCCCGCCCCCGAACCGGAGCCCGACCGCAGGCCGGGACCGGCTCCGGCCCCCGCTCCCGCGCCGAGCCCTGAACCCGCCCCCGCTGCCGCTCCCGGGCTCGGCCCCGAAAGCGGAGCGTGCGGTGGCCGGGCCCCGGCGGGCGGCCTGGCGGGGCGTTCGCGCAGCGCCGGGGCGGTCCGCCGGGCAGCGGCGAGCCGCTCGGCCAGTCGGCGGGTGAAGTCCACCGGATCGTGGTCGTCGAACTCCCGCTCCAGCTCGACGGCGTGCGCGCGCAGCAGGTCCACGACCCTCATGTCTGCGCCCCGCCGTCGTCCTGGTGCTCCAGGAGGTACTCCAGGTGACGCCGCCCGAGGCTGTAGTAGGTACGGGCGGTGGTGTGCGCGATGCCGAGGGACCGTCCGATGTCGTGGTACGACAGCCCCGCCTGGCGCAGCCGGACCACGTCGGCCTGGACGGGTGCGGCCCGCGCGAGTTCCTCCATCGCCCAGTCCAGGGCGTCCAGCTCGGCGAGTTCGTTCAGCTCGTCCTGGCTAGTGTCGGGGCGGCGCTGGGCGATCACCCGCAGTCGCTTGCGTTCGGTGCGCCGGCGCTCGCGCATGACGTCCACCACCGCGTCCTTGACGATCTTGAAGGCGAAGGCCTGCGGATCGGGGCTGGCCAGGGCCCGGCGCCAGTTCTTGTAGAGCGTGGTGCCCGCGTTCTGCACGGCGTCCTGGGCGTCCTCACGGTGCCGCAGGCGCTGCTGGGCGTAGCGGAGGTAGCCGGAGTTCTCGCGGGTGAAGAAGGCCTCGAAGTCGTTCGGCAGGTCGCCGAGCGGGTCGGCTCGCAGACCCCGCTCCTCGCCCGGCCCGGGAGTGCTCACGCGACCCCCCTTTCGTGGTCGGCTGGCCGGCCCGCCTGGTGGCACGCCGACGGCCCCTTGGGGCTCGTGGTGTAACCGTCCGGGAGGTCCGCGATGTTGACCGGATCGGGCAGACAATTGCCGAACGTTTCCGTTCACTTTTGAACAGTGCGGCTGACCTGCCGCTTCGCCCGCGCGCACCCAGCCGGAAGACTCGCAACGTGACCCAGATCACAGTGCACGAGGGCGTCGCTTGACAAGCCCCACGGCGCCACCCGCGCCATCCCCGCACCACTGCGGACCCCACCCCGCAAAGCGGCCCCCACTCCCTCAGGAGCCAAACCCCCTACGGCGCCGGCTCCACCTCCGCCGCATCCAGCGTGGCGGTCACCCGTTCCAGCAGCCCGCGCAGTGCGACCAGATCCTCGACCGGCAACCCGGTCGCCGCGAGCAGCCGACGCGGAACCTGCCCGGCCCGCTCGCGCAGCGCCGACCCCTCGGGAGTCAGGCGGACGGTGACCGACCGCTCGTCCTCCGGGCTCCGCTCGCGGCACACCAGCCCGGCCGCCTCCAGGCGCTTGAGCAGCGGCGAGAGCGTCCCGGAGTCCAGCCGCAGCCGCTCGCCGATCCGCTTGACGGGCAGCTCGCCCTCCTCCCACAGCACCAGCATGACCAGGTACTGCGGATAGGTCAGCCCGAGGTCCCGCAGCAGCACCCGGTACACGCCGCCGAAGGCGCGGGAGGCCGCGTTGAGCGAGAAGCAGATCTGCTGGTCGAGGCGGAGCAGCTCCTCGTCCGCCATGCCGGGGTGAGTCGTCATGAACCCATGGTACCGATCACAATCGCGCCATTTAGTTGTGCACAATTGAATTGCGTGCTCTACTTGTCTCAACGCACCACCGCACCACCGCACCACCGCACCACCGCACCACCGCACCACCGCACCACCGCACCACCGCACCACCGCACCACCGCACCGACCGAGCGGCCGCCGCCCAGCACGCCGGGCCGGCGACCGCCCGGACACCCGACCGCAGGAACACCCAGGACCCGAAGGGGAAGCCACCATGGACGCGCTCTACACCGCAGCCGCCACCGCCAACGGCCGGGAGGGCCGCGCCGTCAGCTCCGACGGACAGCTGGACCTCGCGCTGGCCATGCCGCCCGCGCTCGGTGGCAGCGGCCAGGGCACCAACCCGGAGCAGCTCTTCGCCGCCGGCTACGCCGCCTGCTTCGCCAGCGCCCTCGGCCTGGTCGGCCGCCAGGCCCGGGTGGACACCAGCGAGGTCTCGGTGACCGCCGAGGTGTCCATCGGCAAGGACGAGGCCGGCTTCGCCCTCGCCGTCATGCTGCGCGTCGAGCTGCCCGAGTCCCTCGCGGGCGAGACCGGCGAGCTGCTGGTCAAGCAGGCGCACCAGGTGTGCCCGTACTCCCGTGCCACCCGGGGCAACATCCCGGTCGAGCTGGTCGTCGAGTAAGCACCCCCGAGAAGGAGCGCCCCGGGGGAAGAGCACCCCGAGCGCCCTCCGACCGCCCCACCGACGGACCGGGCCCGCCGCACGCGATGCGGCGGGCCCGGTCCGTCCTCCCTGGGCTCAGTCGCCTCCCGGCCCGTTCGCCGAACGCAACGTGTCCAGTCGGTGCCGGTACTCCTCCGCGTCGATCTCACCCCGCGCGAACCGCTCCGCGAGCAACTGCTCCGGGGACACCCCCTGCCCTCCCTGACCTCCCTGCCCTCCCTGACTCCCTTGGCCCACTTGCCCCACCGGGCCCCAGCCGTGCGGACCGCCCACCCCGGCTCCTCCGGCGCCGGGTGCCGCCCGCCCGGGCGGGATCGGCTGCCGCGAGCGCGCTACGCAGCGGAACAGGGCCACGGCGAGCAGGACGACGATCACCAGGAACATCAGCGTCCCGAACGCCATCAGCCCCATGCCCCAGCCACCCACGTAGTGGCCGTGCCCGTGCCAGTACCTCATCAGGACCTCCTCCTCCGGCCCCGTCGGGGCCCGCCGAGGTGAGCAGCGCCTACCACCATCGTGCTCCCGCCGGTGGTGAAAGCGGCGTGAGGGTGGGCTGAGAAAACGTTCCGGCAACCGTTCCCGGGCCCCACCGGGGTAGCGTGCCGCTGGTGACCCACCATCCGCCGCCCGCGTTCCACCCCCAGCGGCCCACGGCTCACCAGCCGTCCATGGCCTTCCACCCGCCGGAGGACGACCGCTCCCCCGAGCAGCTCGTCGCCGCCGGGGTGCTGCGGCGCCACCCGGACCCGCACCCCCACCCGGCGCTCGGCCACTCCCCGATCGGCTACGTCGCCACCGCGCTCTGGGCCGAGCTCACCGCCCTCGCCATCGCACCGGCCGCCGCCGAGGCCACCGCCACCGCACTGCTGCGCGCGATCGCCGACCGCGCCGTGGACGCGGCGCTCGCCCCGGGCAACGAGCGCGCCCCGCGCGACGACCTGTACGTGGCCGACCCGGCCCACATCGGCCCGTACCGCCGGGCGATCTGGTTCCAGCGTTCCAACCCGCACGGCCCACACGACCCACACAACCCGTACGGCTCGCACAACCCGTACGGCTCGCAGGGCCCCCGCGGCCTGCTCACCCCGGTCGACGCACGCGGCGGTTACGCCCCCCGCGGCCCGATCACCGCCTCCTTCGCGCCCCACGAACCGTAGCCCCGGGCGCCCCCGCCCGCCCTCGCCCGCCCCGCCTCCCTCAGCGCTCGACCTGGAGGCTGTGGCACACCCAGCTCAGCCGGTCCGGCCCGCCGTACGGCGGCCGGTCGTGATACGTCCCGTCCGCCACCGACATGTTGACGATCAGGTACGCGTGCCACGCGGCCCCGACCCCGTGCAGGTCCGCGTAGACCAGCTCGTCCTCCACGTACCAGTCCACCGAGTTCGCGCCGAGCACCACCCGCAGGCCGAAGGTCGCCCCCGGCCCGATCCCGGCGCTCGCACCGTGCCAGTACCGGAAGCCGCCGCGGACGTGGTTGGAGATCTCCAGCAGGTCCGGGTTGTCGGGGTGGTACTCGAAGACGTCCACCTCGTTGCCGCCGTCCCGCCAGGTCCAGATCGCCGGCCAGGCGCCGAGCTCGACCGGCAGGGTCACGCTCGCCGACAGCACGTCCCCGGCGCGGAGCTGGAATCCGTCGGGACTACCCTCGGTGGTCAGCAGACTACAGCTCCACAGCCCGCCACTGTGCCGCCTGACCGCCGTGAACTGCCCGTCGGGGCAGTAGTCGCGGCTGAGGTAGTCGAGTTTGTGGTCGCTCCGGTTGGTCGGCCCCATCCGGGGATAGGCGCTGCTGCGCCCGGCGATCCACTGCCTGGTCGAAGTGAAGTCCGCGTCGAACACGACTGCCACGGCCGCCTCCCCGGAGCGCTGGCGTCCCGGCGGTCCGCACCGCCAGGCACACAGGGTGAGTTACCCGATACCCTCCGCAGTATGCGAAGTGGATCGTTCGGGTCCGGGACGAACGTGCGATTCGGGACCGGTACGGCCGGTCAGGGGTCGGCGCCGAGCAGGTCAGCCGACCGGAGCCGCGCCTCCGGCCCCGAGCCGGTCGGTCACCGAAACCACCCCGTCCACCGAGCGGCAGAGGTTGAGCACGATCGGCACCAGGTGCTGCTCGGGCACGGTGCCGCTGAGCACCACCCGCCCCTGGGTGACCTCCACCCCGATCTCCGCCGGGCTGACCCCGTCGATCCGGCCGAGCACCTCCTCGACGATCTCCCGCCGGATCACCATGTCCTCGCGCAGGAAGACCCGCAGCAGGTCGCCGCGGCTGACCATGCCGACGACCCGTCCCTCCTCGTCCAGCACCGGCAGCCGCTTCAGGCCGTGCCGGCTCATCAGCCGGGCCGCCGCGACCACGCTGGTGCCGGGCGTGGTGCAGACCGGCTGCGCCGTCATCAGGTCGGCCGCGGTCACCTCGCCGTCCGGGCCCGCCTGCGCCGACTCGGGCGCGGGCAGCAGGCTGGCCGGGTCCTCCTGCGCGGCCAGGGTGCGCAGCAGGTCGGCCTCCGAGACCACGCCGAGCGGTCGCCCTTCCGGGTCCACCACCGGTACGCCGGTGATGTCGTACTCGCTCAGCAGCGTCACGATCTCCCGGAATCCGGTCTCGGGCGAGACCAGGACCACGGGGCTGGTCATCACGGATTCGACGGTGGCATGACGCACGCCGGTTCACCTCGTCCAACAATGCTGGTCCGACCGGACGCGGATCGTCCCGGCCGGTACCGGCAGCATCGCCCGTAACGGCCGCGACCGCCAGGGGCCAAGGGGCCGAACGGGCGGGACCTTGTGCCCCGACCTGCTGACACGGCCCCGACACCACGCCCCGACCAAGCCCCGACACCACGCCCCGACCAAGCCCCGGCACCACGTCCCCGGCCGGGGCAGCCGCGGGAACGACGCCGTCAGGCGTGCGTGGTCGCCCCGCAGACGAAGACGGGCACCCGCAGGAACCCGTGGCTCCGGACGGCCGCCGCGGCCGCCGGGGAGGTGCAGAACCAGCCGTTCCGACCGAACACGGCCCGCAGCGCCCGTCCCTGCGCGTCGGCACTCGTCCAGTCGCCGTCCCGCACCCCGAGGTAGAGGGTCCGGCCGTGCCAGGTCGTCAGGAAGGCCGGGTTGGTCCCGCCGTCGACCGTGGGCGCCGTTCCGTCCAGGGACTGCGGCACGAGCACTCCCGGGTCGTCGCCCGGCTTCCGGTGCCCGCCGGTGACCTGTCCGACCCAGCGGCCGACCGAGTACGGGACGATCGCGTTCGGGTCGTGCAGGACCGCGTCCTCCCCCTGGTCCTCGGCGACGCCGGAGGTCACGCACGGGCCCGCGTAGAAGGTGCCCGGATCGCCGTTCACGGCGGCGGCCGCGAAGGCGGTCATCTCGTCGGAGAGGTAGGACGACCGACGGGTGGCGGGATCCGAGACGTGGACACCGGGTACCACGGGCCTGATCGTCGCGTCCGGAAGGCTCGGGTCGATCTGCCGCCAGTTGGTGATGTCGCAGGAGTAGATCCACCGCAGCTCGGCGCTCGTCAGGTTCTTCGGTGCGTTGCCGCCCGCCGGGGCCGCCCAGGTCACCGCGTCCCTCACGAGCGGGACGAAGTCGATCCAGGTCGGGTCGCCCTGCTGTGGCGGCCTGCTCAGCCTGGCGAAGTCGACCGTTCCACTGCTGTTGAACACCAGGGCGTTGAGGGCGCTCCGGGTGTTGGTCGGCCGGAAGATCTCGTAGGCCCCGGTCTTGGGCGTGATCCTGCTGGTTCCCCGGGCGTCCCAGCTGTAGAGCCGGGGCGAGGTGGTGTCCCCGGCCGCCGCGAGCGAGGCGTTGTAGTCCGCCGCGAGCTGGTTGAAGAGCGCGTCGGCGGCCGGGGCGCCCACGCCGACCAGGTCGGCGGCGGCCGTCGCCGCTGGTCGGCACCGGGCGGGCCGCCCTCGCTCGCCGAACGTTCTTCCAGCGGTGGCGCGCCGCACGTCCGTCATATGCCCACCGATCACCCCGGACGGCGCAACCATCACATGATCGACTCGTTGGACCGTCCACCACGACAGCGGTTCGGCTCCCGGGAGGGCCCCTTGGCAGTACGGACGGTGAGCACGGCCGCGCTGCGCCGGGATGTCGCGGCGCGCCCGGTGGCCCTGGCGGAGGCCTCGCTGGTGCGCCATTACCGACGGCTGGTCCGGCTCGCCTACCTGGCGCTGCCGGCCGACCGCGACCGGCACACCCGGGTGCTCGCCGCCCACTGCGCCGTCCAGCGCGCTCTGCCCACCCGCTGGGCCCGCACGGACCGAACCGCCGTCCGACCGTCCGCGCCCGGGCCCTCCGACGCTCCGGAAGGCACGGACGCCCCGGACGACCCGGCCTACGCCGCGCTGCGCCTGCGGGTGCTGCGCGCCGCGCTCCGGCCGCGCCCGGCCGCCCGTCTCCTCACGCCCCGGGTCTGGGGCCTGCGGCTGTTCACCCCGCACGGCGGCGAGGGGGACGCGGAACTCGACCACGCGCTCGCCGCGCTCTCCGCCCCGGCCAGGGCGGCCTTCGCCCTGCGGACGGTCGAGGGGCTGGGCGTCGAACGGGCCGCCGAGGTGCTGCGGCAGGCCGGGGTGGCGCACCCGGCGGTGGCGGTGGCCGTGGCCGGGCAGGTGCCGTCCGGTCCGGATCCGCTGCCGCCCGCCTTCGACCCCTGCGCCGTCCGGGTGCAGCCCACCGACCTGCTGCGCCGGCGCCGTACGCTGACGGCCGCGCTCGCGGTCGGCGTGCTCGGCCTCACCACCACGGCGGGCGTGCTGGGCGGTTCGCACCCGGCGGCGCCCGGCCGTCCGACGACGGTGCCGCTCGCGGGCGCCGACCCCGACCCGTCCCACCTGGTCCGGGTCGCCCCCGACGCCTGGCAGCACACCAGCCGGGTCGACTTCACCGCCTGGCCCGCCCGTGGCGAGCGGCGCGAGGACGGCGCGCTGCTCGGCCGCGCCCTGGCCGCCTGGGCCCGGCCCGGCAGCCGGACCCACGCCGAGCCGGGTACGGACGCCGGTCCGCCCGCCGCGCCCGCGCCGCACCTGCTGTTCGCCGGGACGGTGGACGGCACCGGTGTGGTGGTGTTCTCCGACGGCGAGCGGATCGCCCGCTACACCGACAGCCAGAACGGTCAGGGCGGTCGGGACAGCGGAGACCTGGACCTCGCCCGGGCCGACGACGCGGACCCGACCACGGCCGGCGCGGTGGTCCTGCGCCGTCAGGGCGCCACCGTCCGCTACCTGCTGGCGCCCTGGGTGGACTCCGCGGAGACCCGCCGGATCGACCGGCCCGACACCCCCGCCCACCCGTTGGAGCACCCCGACGGCCTCACCTCCCCGGCCCCGGCCGGCGGGCCCGCCGACTGCCAGGGCGCCACCCTGCTCCAGCTGCACTCGTCCCCCGTGGTCGCCGAGAAGGCCGAGAGGTCCGCCTTCCTGCTGGCCGACCTGGGCGGCCTGATCCCCGCACACCTCACCTACGCCCCGCCACCGGAGCGCCCCCAGCCGGACGGCTCACCACCTGACCGAGCCCAGGCCGACCGCGCCCAGGCCGACCGCGAGCCGCGCGAGGCGACCGCCCAGGACGCGCTGCTGGCCTGGTCCCGGGCCGGCTGCGCCGTTCCGGACGGCACACCGGGCGTCAAACAGCTGAACCTCTGGGCCTTCGCCGTCCAGCCGCTGCCGCAGAACGCGGGCTCGGCCTCCTGGGTCTGCCTGCGCGCCGACCGCTGGGACGGCGCGGGCAGTGCGGCCACCGCCGTCGTCCTGCCGGGCGCCCGCGGCGCGCAGCGCACCGGCGGCGGACCGGGCCGGGCCTGCGGCCGCTTCGAGCGGGACGCCGTGGCCTGGACCTGGTGGCGTTCCCCGCACGGGACGGAGTTCGTGCTCGCGGCGGGCAGCCGCCGGGTCACCCGGCTCACCGTCAAGGGTTCGGGCTGGTCCGCCGACCGGCCCGCGCCGGACCGCACCCTGGCCGTCGAACGCCCCGCCCGCGCGGCCGTCCAGGTGGAGGCGCTGCTCGACAACGGCGCCCGGATCGACCCACCGCACTGAGCCCCGCGCCCCGTCTCCCTTCCACCCCGAGTGCTCCCGTTCAGGCCACGGCCCGCGGCCGACGGGACAGCTCCCGCTCGTAGTCGGGCAGTTCGACGCTGCTGACCTGCTTGCCCAGCTCCAGCATCTTCTCCAGCGCCCAGCGCCGGTTGAGCAGCGCGTTGCGGAACCGCAGCCCGGTGGCCGTGCGCGGCGCGAGGAACGGACCGGTGCGGTCGCCGCCCTTCTGGCAGCCCTGCGCGTAGCCGCGCAGGAGGTGCTCGTACCGCGCGAAGGCGGCCCGGTGGTCGCCGCGGGCGCGGGCCAGCTCGCCCGCCAGGACGTACGCGGCCACCACCGCCGTCCCGGTGCCCATGCCGCCGATGGTCGCGCCGCAGGCGGCGTCGCCGATCAGGGCGATCCGACCGGTCGACCAGGCGGGCACGTCGGCGCGACTGATCGAGTCGAAGTACGGCTCGGGGGCGGCGTCCAGGCTCTCCAGCAGCTGCGGCACCCGCCAGCCGAGGCCCGCGAAGGCGGCCCGGACCAGTTCCTTCTGCCGCGCCGGGTCGTGACGGTCGTAGCGCAGTTCGGGCGAGGCGAAGAGGCAGAAAGCACCGGCCCGGCTCGGGTCGCGGTGGTCGGCGCCGACGGACATCAGCCGGCCGGGGACGTTGAGGCCGACCCCGCCGATGGGCAGTCCGAGGTCGTTGGGCAGCTGCCAGGTGGCCGCGTAGTAGCCGAGGTGGCGGACGTAGCGCTGCTCGGGGCCGAAGGCGAGCCGACGGACGGTGGAGTGCAGCCCGTCGGCGCCGATCACCAGGTCGAACTCGCGCGGCGCCCCGTGCCGGAAGGCGACCCGGACCCCGTCCGGAGTCTCCTCCAGCGCCGTGATCGAGTCGCCGAAGACGTACTCGGCGCGGGCGCTGCTGTGCCGGTGGAGCAGCTGGGCCAGCTCCCCGCGCGGGACCTCCAGGTCACCTCCGGCGAACTCGGCGGGCAGGTGCAGCAGTTGGCGCCCGTCGGGGCCGACGAAGGTCATCGGACTGCCGCCGGTGCCGAGCGTGCGCAGCTCCTCCAGGACACCCATCCGCTCCAGCACGGTCAGGTGGGTGCGGCCGCGGAAGTCGACGTCCTGGCCGCCGTCGCGCAGCGCGGGGGCCAACTCGACCACGGTCACCTCGAAGCCGTACCGGCCCAGCCAGTGGGCGAGTGCGGGGCCGGCGATGCTCGCGCCCGAGATCAGGACCTTGGTGCTCATGGGAATCCACTCCGTCCGAGGATCGTGAAACTGTGTCTGGCGGACACTGTTTGTTCCTGTGTACGGTAGACACAGTTGAGCGGGAAGGGCAACCCCCCAGGTGGCAAGCCCCGAACGGAACCCCAGAACGGGAGCGGATGATGGCCGAGGCGGCGAACGACACGGTGCGGCTGCTCTGGGGCCCGGCCCCCAAACCCACCCGCGGGCCGAAGCCGGCCCTCAGCCTGGAGCGGATCGCCGCGGCCGGGGTCGAGCTCGCCGACGCGGAGGGGCTCGGCGCGGTCTCCATGCAGAAGGTGGCCGGGCTGCTCGACTTCACCAAGATGTCGCTCTACCGGTACGTCCCCGGCAAGGCCGAACTCGTCGCCCTGATGGTCGAGTCGGCCGTCGACGCGCCTCCGGACGCACCGGAGGGTGCCGACTGGCGGGAGCAACTCACCGCCTGGGCTCACCACTTGGCCGAGTCCTTCGCCAGGCACCCGTGGCTGCTGGACGCCACCGTCGGCGCGCGGGCGCTCGGTCCGAGGGAACTCGCCTGGCTGGAGCGGGTGGTGGCGGCGCTCGACGGCCACGGGCTGACCGGCCCCGAACGGATGGACGCCGCCGTCCTGCTCACCGGGCACGTGCGCGGAATCGCCGCGCAGTCCCGCGCCGCCGGCCCCGCCGACACCCCCGAGGCCGAACTCCTCGCCGCCCTCGGCACCGTGGTCCAGGAGAACGCCGACCGCTTCCCGGCCGTCGCCGCCGCCATGGCCGACCCCGACGGCCGCGACCAGGCGCTGGAGTTCGGCCTGGAGCGCATCCTGGACGGGCTGGCCGCCCTGATCGACCGCCGCACGGCCGGCGCCTGACCCGCGGCAGCGTCCCGGAACGCCCGGTGGCGAGGAACCGGAGGCCCGGGAAAACCGCTCGGCCGGCCACCCGGCCGCTCGCTAGGATCGCGCCCCATGGCGATGTTCGTGCACCTGACCGCCGCGGCGAACGCGCCGCGCATCCGCCGCGCCGGGATCCGCGCCGACAGCCGGGGCCAGGGCGGCGCACGCGGGGTGTACTGCTTCCCCGTGCTGCCCTCGTACACGCTGACCCACCAGTGGCTGCGCGAGCTGGCCCGGTTCGGCCCCAAGGGCGCACTGGTCGCGGTGCACCTCCGACTGGACGACGGGCAGGAGGTCCTGACCGGGCACTACCGCGACCGCGCCCAGGACGCCCAGCGGCCGGTGCGGGCCGCCGAGGCGGTCCGGCGGATCGGCGCCCTGCCCGACCCGCGCGGCTGGGAGGTGTTCCTGCCGCGCGCGGTGGGCGCCCGCGAGGTGCACCGGGTCCGCGCCGTGCCGCAGGCCACCGGCTGGCGCTACGTCCCGGACGCCCACGGCACCCGGCCCTGCACCTGTCTCGGCTGCCGTATCCGCGGCGAGTACGGCAGCCGCCGGCTGCGCGAGCGCCACCCGCACCCGCTGGACGGCCCGCCGCCGCCCGTCCCGGTGCTGCTGGCCCGGATCGCGGCGGCTGGCGAACCCGGCGACCCGTACGAACTGCGCACCGCCCTGCACTGGTTCGGGCTGCGCCGCCGCGGCCCGGTGGACCTGCTCGCCCGACTGGCCGACCACCCGCACCCGGGCGTGCGGACGGACCTGGTCTGGGCCGTCGGCGGCTGGTCGACCCCGGGCGTCGCCGAGCTGCTGGACGGCCTGGCGGACGATCCGGACCCACTGGTCCGCGGGGCCGTCGAGGCGGTCAGGGAGAGCTGAGCCCCGGCCGGCGGCCCGCCCCGGACGGGCAGCAGCACTCCGCCGGCCTGTGCGCCGCCGTCAGGAGACGCGCTTGAGCTGCCAGGAGTTCTTCTCCAGGCTCGGCACCGCCGAGTAGTTGCAGCCGGAGCCGTAGTAGGTGCTGACGATCGTCCAGCCGGCCGGCGGCCAGGTGGAGGCGCAGGCGTTGACCACGGTGCCGACCGGGTAGCCGGTGAGCTGCATGATCTTCTTGGTGTTCGGGGTGAAACCGGAGCCGCAGCCGGCGCTGTTCCACCACTGGACGTCCACGAAGCCGCCCGGCGTCAGCGAGGAGGAGCAGCTGGTGCTGGTGTCACCGGGCGCGGCCTGGGCCGTCCCCATGGTCAGGGTCAGCGCGGCGGCGGTACAGCCCAGGGTCAGGACGGCGGAACGAAGGCGTATCACGGGGCGGCTCCTCTCGGTGACGCGGCGCGTCCGCGTCCCGCCCATTCCTATCCGTGCGGAGCCGATGACGGACAGCGACTTTCCGGCCCGACCTGCGGCGCGTTCTCGCCTATTCCCCGCCGGTAGCACTCCACCGGTACGCGGCTGACCTGCGCACTCTCCCGTCGACATGCCCGTTCGCCGGATCCGGGTGATCATGGGACGAACCGCGTCATCGGCGATTCGGCGCACCGGGCCGTCGGCCCCGGGAGCGCCCGGAAGGTGGACTGCGATGTTCCAGCTCCTGTGGATTCTGCTCATCGGCTTCGTGCTGGGCGTGCTCGCCAAACTGATCCTGCGTGGACCGCAGTCGATCCCCTGGTGGCTGACCATGCTGCTCGGCGCGGCCGGGGCCTGGCTCGGCAACGCCGTCTCCGGCTGGATCGGCGTCCGCCACACCTCGGGCATCGACTGGATCCGGCACATCCTGCAACTGGCCTTCGCCGTCGCCCTGGTGGCCTTCGTCGCGCCCGCGTGGACGAAGTCCCACCAGAACCGCTGACCGACCGACCCCCGGCACCCGGCCCGGGCGGCCCGGCCGACCAGCCGGCCGGGCCGCCCGCTCAGCCCACGTGGACGGCCGGCCGGCGGGACCGGTCCGGTTCGGCCTCGCGCAGCACCTCGCGGGTGACGGGGGCGATCTCGCCCTGTCCGAACAGGAAGAACCGCAGGAACTGGGCGAAGGGGTTGCCCTCGGTCCACTCGAAGTAGATGTGCGGCTGCTGCCCGGTGAGGTCGCGCACCTCGAGCAGCAGCGCGGCCAGCGCGTTGGGCACGCTGGAGCTCCCCAGCGCCAGCACCCGGTAGCGGTCGTGCAGCACCTCGCCGCGGACCGTCAGCACGGCCTCGAAGTCGGACGGGTCGAGCACGGTGACCTCGACGAACACCAGGTCGTCCTCGGCCGGGATGTCGTTGTCCCGCCGGATCTGGTGGATCTTGTCGCGGTACTCGGCGAGGTCCCGGCTGTTCGGCTCGTTGGCGATCAGCCGCAGCGGGCGGTGGGTGTAGTCCCGGACGAACCGGTCCGCGACGTCGTCCAGCACCACGTCGGTGACGCGCAGTTCGAAGGCCCGCTTGAGCCGGGACAGGAACGAGAGCAGCATGATGCCCGCGATGAAGCAGGCGCCGATCTTGACCCCGTCCGGCCGCTCGGCGATGTTCACCGCCGTGGTGTAGAGGAAGACCCCCGCGATCACCGCGAAGCCGGTGCGCCAACGGCGCTGCCCGGCCTTGTGGGCGGCGATGGTCACCGCGATGGCGGCGGAGCTGATCAGCACCAGCACGCCGGTGGCGTAGGCGCCGCCCTGGGCGTCCACGTTGGCGTCGAAGATCCAGGTGACCAGGAAGGCGATCAGGGTGAGCACGATGACGGTCGGCCGCACCGCGCGGGCCCAGTGCGGGGCCATGCCGTAGCGGGGCAGGTAGCGCGGCATCAGGTTGAGCAGCCCGGCCATCGCGGAGGCCCCGGCGAACCAGAGGATGGCGATCGTGGACAGGTCGTAGACGCTGCCGAAGGTGCTGCCCAGGTACTCGTGGGCGAGGTAGGCGAGCGCCCGCCCGTTGGCCTGGCCGCCGGCCTTGAACTGGTCGGCCGGGATGAGCAGCGTGGTGATGAAGCTGGTGGCGATCAGGAACACGCTCATGATCGCGGCGGCGGTGGTCAGCAGCTTGCGGGCGCCGCGGATCCGGCCGGTGGGCTTCTCCTCGGTGTCGTCCGGGTCGCCCTCGATGTGCGGCATCACGGCGACGCCGGTCTCGAAGCCGGACAGGCCGAGCGCCAGCTTCGGGAAGACGATCAGCGCGACGCCGATCATCGCGATCGCGTTGCCGTGCTCCACGGTCAGCGCGTGCGTCCAGTCGCTGAACACGTGCGGGGCCTTGAGCACGTGCCACAGCCCGTTGGCGACCACCACGACGTTCAGCGAGAGGTACACCGCGACCAGCACCACCGCCAGGCCGATCGCCTCGCTGAAGCCCTTGAGGAAGACGGCACCGAGCAGCGCGATCATGATCAGGGTCAGCATGACCTGCTTGCCGGTCAGGGCGCTGTGCAGGTGCGGGTTCTCCACCAGGTGGGCGCTGGCGTCGGCGGCGGACAGGGTGATGGTGATCATGAAGTCGGTGGCCGCGAAGCCCAGCAGGGTGAGCACGAAGAGCTTGCCCTGCCAGAAGGAGAGCAGCCGTTCCAGCATCGCGATCGAGCCCTGGCCGTGCGGGCTCTCCTGGGCGACCCTCCGGTAGACGGGCAGCGCGCCGAGCAGGGTGACGACCACCAGCACGATGGTCGCCAGCGGCGAGACCAGTCCGGCCGCGAGCGCGGCGATGCCGGGCTGGTAGCCGAGCGTGGAGAAGTAGTCCAGGCCGGTCAGGCACATGACCCGCCACCAGCGCTGGCCCTTCTCGTGCGGCGCCTCGGCGTGCGGGCCGGGGTGCTGTTTGGCCAGGTCGGCCAGGCCTTCCAGCATCCACTCCCGGAACCGCCCGCGCCGGGTGACCGGCCCCGCCCCTGCTTCGGCCGACCCCGACGACACCACGGGCACCCCTGTCCACGACTCGGCCGGCCTCGTACGGCTCCGGACCCCCTGTGGCCGCCGGACGGCGGGCCTGGTCAGGCTAGGGGACCGGCCCGCCGGGGCCGGTCAACCGCGCGGGCCGACACGCCCGGGTGCGCCCGTACGGCCCTCCCCGGTCGCGGGCCGTCCCGAGACGGGTGCGGCCGCGCCCGGTCCGGTGTGCCAGGCTGCACGGACCTCGCGGAACACGCGAGGATGTCCGCGCGCACCGACGCACCGGGCCGGCGCCGCACAGCGCGCCACCGGCCGGGTCGGCGCGCCCACGGACCGGGCAGGGACAGGAAAAACGGAGGAAGCGGTGGCGGAGCCGAGTCGGCGGAGGATCCTGGGCCTGGGCCTGATGGCGGCCGCCGTCACTTCCTGCGGCCCCCGTCGCCCGGATGCGGCCCCCGCCGCGCACCCGTCCGCCGGGGCGGCGGGCGCGCCGGCCGCCCCGGCGTCCACGCCACCCGGCACCGCCGGCCCGGCCGCCGACGGCCACACCGGCCCGACGAGCGAGCGCTCCCGCCCCGGCAACGCCGACTGGGAGATCACCGACCCCGGCCCGGACGGCGCCATCGAGGGCTTCGCCGACCGGGTCAGCGTCCTGCCCGGCGAGCCCTTCGGCCTGCACGTCTCCACCCCCGCCGCCGCGTTCACCGTCTCCGCCTACCGGATGGGCTGGTACGACGGCGCCCGCGCCCGGCTGGTCTGGCGCCGCGAGCACGTCCCCGGCGGCAAGCAGGCCGCACCGCACGTGGCCCCGGCGACCCGCACCGTCCTGACCGGCTGGCAGCGCACCCTCGCGGTGGACACCGCCGGCTGGCCCGAGGGCGCCTACCTGCTGCGCCTGGACGCCGAGGACGGCTCCGGGCGGCGCTACGTCCCGCTCACCGTCCGCTCGGCGAGCACCGCGGGCCGGACCGTGGTGATGAGCGCCCCGGCGACCTGGCAGGCCTACAACGAGTGGGGCGGCTACAGCCTCTACAACGGCCCGACCGGCGGCCTGGCCACCCGCTCGCTGAAGGTCGTCTTCGACCGGCCGTACGACTACGACCACGGCGCCGGGCTGTTCCTGGTCTACGAGGCGCCGCTGGTCGCCCTCGCCGAACGGCTCGGCCTGCCGCTCGCCTACACCACCGGCGTCGACGTGGCCCGCGAACCCGGCCTGCTGACCGGGGCGAGCGCCGTCCTGTCGCTCGGCCACGACGAGTACTGGTCGCCCGAGCAGCGGGCCAACGTGGTCGCCGCCCGCGACGCCGGGACCAACCTGGCGGTCCTGGGCGCCAACTGCTGCTACCGCCGGATCCGGTTCGAGCCGTCCGACCTCGGGCCGGACCGCACGGTGGTCTGCTACAAGGACGCCTGGGCGCAGGACCCGGGCCACCAGGCGGGCGCCCCGGCGACCACCGACTTCCGGACCGGCCCGGGCGCCGACCCGGAGAGCTCGATGCTCGGCGTCATCTACGACGGCTACCCGGTGGACGCCCCGTACGTGGTCACCTCGCCCGGGCACTGGGCGTACGAGGGGACGGGCGTCGCGGCGGGGGCCTCGTTCCCGCACCTGGTCGGGGTGGAGTACGACCGGGTGCACACCGGCTTCCCCACCCCGCGCCCGATCGAGGTGATCGCCCACTCCCCCGTGGTGTGCGACGGCCGGCGCTCCCACTCCGACACCGCCTACTACACCGTGCCGAGCGGGGCCGGGGTGTTCGCCACCGGGACAATGCGCTGGGTCGAGGCGCTGGAGGCCCGCGGCCCCGGCGGCGGCCGGGCCGACCACGGCATCGACTCGCACGCCGGGGACCTGGTCCGCCAGGTCACCGAGAACGTCCTGCGCGCCTTCGCCGCCGGCCCGGCCGGCCGGACCCGCCCGGCCCAGGACAACCTCGACGCCGTCTACGGCACGGCGTAGCCGCCCCGGCTCAGCCCGCGGACGGCGCGACGACGAGGGCGGTGGCGGGCAGGACAGTGGTGCGACGGATCGTCATGGGAGGTCTCCGGGGCTACTGTTCCGGGCGTTCGCGGCCCGTCACGGTACCGCATCGTGATCGAACGGGCTTCCGACCTCCGGCCGGGGCAGGAGGTGGTCGGAACGCCCGATACACTCGCACGGTCTCATCCGGAGCAGGCACGAGGGAAACAGAACATGGTCGAGGCCTCCCCCAAGGTCGTTGTGGTCGTCCCCACGTACAACGAGCGGGAGAACCTCCCGGTCCTCGCGGGCCTGCTCGCGGAGCTCCCGGTGCCCGACCTGCACCTGCTGGTGGTCGACGACAACTCCCCCGACGGCACCGGCGAGATCGCCGACAAGCTCGCCGCGGACTCCGGCGGCACCGTGGGCGTGCTGCACCGCACCGAGAAGGACGGCCTCGGCCGCGCCTACCTGGCCGGCATGGCCAGGGCCCTGGACGAGGGCGCCGACGTCGTGGTGCAGATGGACGCTGACCTCTCCCACCCGGCCTCGGCGATACCCGCGATGGTCGAGCTGCTGCTCGGTGACGACACCGCCGTGGTGCTGGGCTCCCGCTACGTCCCCGGCGGCTCCACCGCCGAGGAGTGGCCCTGGCACCGCAAGGCGCTCTCGGCCTGGGCGAACTTCTACGTCAACACGATCCTCAGCCTCGGGGTCAGGGACGCCACCGCCGGGTTCAAGGCCTGGCGGGCGGACACCCTCCGCGCCATCGACCTGCCGACCGTGCGGAGCAACGGCTACTCGTTCCAGGTCGAGATGAACTACCGCGTCGTCAAGCAGGGCATGACGATCCGCGAGGTGCCGATCCGCTTCGAGGAGCGGATCGAGGGCGCCTCGAAGATGAGCATGGGCGTGCAGGTCGAGTCCGCGCTGGCGCCCTGGAAGCTGCGCTTCAACCGCGAGGGCTGACGAGGCACCGACGGGACCGGGCACGGCAGGACGCCGGCCCGGTGCGGTCGTACGGGTGCCGGACCGCCGCCGGAGCGGTGTGAACGGCCGCCGCGGGGAAAGAAGGGCGACATGGCCCTTCTCCCGGAGACACTCACGGACCTGGTCCGCCGCGGCGCCCGAGAACCGTTCGTGGTCCAGAGCGTCCGGGCCACCGTCGCGGCCACCATCGCCTTCGCGGTGGCGACGCGGCTGAGCAGCGAGCCCGCTCCGCTGACGGCGCCGCTGACCGCGCTGCTGGTCGTCCAGGTCACCGTCTACTCGACGCTCAAGACCAGCATCCGCCGGGTCAACTCGGTGGTGGTCGGGGTGCTGATCGCGATCGGGTTCAGCGCGGTGGTCGGGCTCTCCTGGTGGAGCCTCGGGCTGATCATCCTGGCCTCGCTGGTCGTCGGCCGGTTCGTCCGGGTCGAGGAGTTCGTCCAGGAGGTCGCGATCAGCGCGATGCTGATCCTGGGCGTGACCAAGCTGGCCTCGCAGGCCTGGGACCGGGTGCTGGAGACCCTCATCGGCGCGGCCGTCGGCCTGCTGTTCAACCTGGTGTTCGCGCCGCCGGTCTGGGTGGACACCGCCGGGGAGTCGATCGAGGACCTGGCCCGGCGGGCCCGCCAGCTGCTGCTCGACATCTCCGAGGAGCTGGGCCGCCCCACCCCGGTGGCCCGGGCCGCCGAGCGGCTGCACGAGGCCCGCCGGCTGGACCAGGCGATCGCCGACGTGGACGCGGCGCTGCGCCAGGCCGAGGACAGCCTGCGGTTCAACCCGCGGATCAGCGAGGGGCTGCTGTCCCGGCTGGTGCTGCGCACCGGGCTGGACACCCTGGAGATCTGCGTCGTCGTGATCCGGGTGCTGGCCCGTTCGCTGACCGACCTGGCCAAGCGGCGCGCGCCCGGCGAACGGCTCTTCCCGCCGGACGTCGCGACGGGGCTGGAGGAGCTGCTGGCGCACGTCGGCGGCGCGATGGTGAGCTACGCGGTGCTGGTGACCACCCAGGTGAGCCGCAGCGCCGAGGAGGCGGAGGAGCGGCTGACCGCCGAGCTGGCGGCGGCCTGGGCCTGCCGGGAGAACGTCGCCCAGGTGCTGCTGCGCAAGGTCCAGGAGCACCCGGAGGCCTGGCAGCTGCACGGTTCGATACTGGCCGAGGTGGACCGCATCCTGGACGAGATGGACCTGGAGCACCGCGGCCGACGGCTGATGGAGGAACTGGACCGGGCCTCGGTGGCGAACCGGGAGCGGTTCTCCCGCTACGCCTGGCTGCGCCGCCTGCTGCGGGGCGAACGGGCCCGCGGCGGCCGGACGTCCGCTGCGGCGGACCGCCCGGCGGCGTAGCGGTGGAACACCCGGCGGTTTGGCGGGCGCCGGGGTCTCAGGGCATCAGCCAGGGTTCCTGCGGCAGCGGGTGGCCGGTCTCCAGGTAGGTCTTGAGGTTGGCGAGCACCGCCGACCAGCCCTGTTCGGCGTCCGCCCGGGCGGCCTCGTCGGCGAGGTCCACGTGGGTGACGGTGAGCCGGGTGAGGTCGTGCCAGCCCTGGAGTTCGAAGGTGACCCGGGAGGGGAAGGCGGCGCGCCCCTCCTGCGGCCCGGCCCAGGTGGTGACCAACAGGTGCGGGCGGTCGACCGCCTCGACGGTGCCGATGACGTCGGCGGTCCCGGAGCCGTCGGTCCGCTGGTGCTCCCAGGGCGCGCCGAGCAGCCAGGTGGAGACGTTGCGGTGGCCCCAGTAGAGGCCGGACTCGTCGGCGTTGGTGAGCGCGTGCCAGACCCGCTCGGGGGTGGCCCGCAGGTAGGTGATGCCGCGGTGGCTGAAGGCGGTCACGGGCTCACCCCTTCGCCGCGTCGAGCAGCGGCTGGATCTCGATCTTCTGCATCCGCAGCATGGCCGCGAAGACGCGGTCCGCCGTGGCCCGGTCCTCGCCCGAGACCAGGTCGAGCAGCACCCGTGGGGTGATCTGCCAGGAGAGGCCGTAGCGGTCCTTGAGCCAGCCGCACGGGCCGGGCTGGCCACCGTCGGCGGTGAGTTCCGCCCAGAGCCGGTCGACCTCCTGCTGGTCGTCGCACGCCACCTGGAGCGAGATCGCCTCGGTGAAGTGGAACGCCGGGCCGCCGTTGAGGCCCACGTACGCGCGGCCGGCGAGCTCGAACTCGACGGTCATCACCGAGCCCGCCGGGCCGGGGCCGGTCTCGCCGTAGCGGGTGGTCCTGAGGACCCGGGAGTTCGGGAACAGCGTGGTGTAGAAGGCGGCGGCCTCTTCGGCCTGGTCGTCGAACCAGAGGGAGGTGGTGATTTTCTGCATGCGCCCGACGGTAACGGCGGGGTCCGTCGGGGCGGCCGAGCCACGGCCGGGGGTCACCGGATCGGCGCCCCCGGCCGTCGCCGGGTCAGTGCACCCAGCCCGCGAAGCGCCGGACGAAGCGCTGACCGGTGTGGGCGGTCACCACGACGTCGTAGCGGCCCTGCTCGTCCAGCGGCCAGGCCAGGTCGGCCTGCTTGCCGGGCTTGACCCAGACGGTCTGCGCGGTGCCCGCGAAGTCGTTGGGCGCGGCGGTGAAGGCCACGTCGGTCATGCCGTCGTTGACGAGCTGAAGGGTGAGCTTGCGGCTGCCGCGCAGGTCGACGGTGACGATCGGCACGCCGATGTCGTTCTGGCCGTCCTGCCCGTCGCGGACCACGGTGCCGGCGAAGCGCCGGACGAAGCCGTCCGGGCCGTGCACGGTGAAGTCGTAGCGGCCGTCGGTGGTGGCGGCGTCCCAGACGTACCGGGCGGTGGCGCCGGGGGCGACGGTGTACGGGGTGCCGGCGAAGGGGAGCAGGATGTTCGGGTAGACGGTGTACGGGAAGGCCACCGAGCCGTCGTTGCTCATCGTGCAGGTGACCTTGCCGGTCTTCCGGTCCACCTCGACGTCGGCCCACGGCTGGTACGGCAGCGGGCGGTGCGGGCGCTCGCCGCGCTCCTGGACGGGCATCGCCTGGGCGCCGACCGCCGGCAGCGCGACGCCGGGCAGCCTGGTGCCCGCGTCGGCCCTGGCCATCAGGGCCTTGGTGTCGGGCAGCACCGGGACCGAGAGCTCGGGGGCGGCGAAGTCGAAGCAGCTGGTGAGGTCGCCGCAGACGGCCCGGCGCCAGGCCGAGATGTTGGGCTCGGCCACCCCGGTGACCAGTTCCATGAAGCGCAGCACCGAGGTGTGGTCGAAGACCTGGGAGTTGACCCAGCCACCGCGCGACCAGGGCGACACGACCCAGAGCGGCACCCGGTTGCCGAGGCCGATGGCCCGTCCCTGGGTGAACTCCTCGGGGGTGCCGGGCTCCGGGGTGGGCGGGACCATGTGGTCGAAGTAGCCGTCGTTCTCGTCGTACATCACCAGGAAGACGGTGTGCCGCCAGACCTCCGGGTTGGACGTCAGCGACCGCAGGGCCTGGTCGACCCAGTGCGCGCCGTAGGCCGGGCCGGCCTCCGGGTGCTCGGAGAACAGGTACGGCGCGACCAGCCAGGAGACGGTCGGCAGGGTGCCGTCCTTGCAGTGGCGGTCGAAGTCGGCGGGGTCGAACTTCGTCATCGCGTTGACGTAACGCGGGTCGTCGTGCGGGAAGTTGTGGAACTGCTTGAAGTAGGAGAGCGCGTTGTCGTCGTAGTCGCCGGTGCGCTCGTCCTTGCTGGGGTTGTGGTAGACGCGCCAGCTGACGCCGGCCGCCTCCAGGCGCTCGGCGTAGGTGGTCCAGTCGGCGACGGGGTTGTCGGTGACCGGGGTGTTGTCGATCCACGGGCCGGTGGTGCCGTCGCGGCCGGGGCCGGACGTGCCGGTCCACAGGTAGAGCCGGTTGGGGTCGGTCGGGCCGGCCAGCGAGGTGAAGTAGGCGTCGCAGACGGTGAACGCGTCGGCCAGGGCGTACTGGTAGGGGATGTCGTCGCGGGTGAAGTAGCCCATGGTGCGCTCGCCCTTGGCGGCGATCCACTTGTTCATCGCGCCGTTGTTGATGGCCTGGTGGCCGGTGGCCCAGTCGTGCGGCAGGCCGCCGGCGTTCTGCGCGTTGTACTTGGCGGTGTCCATCCGGTACGGCAGCATCACGCCGCCGTCGCTGCGCCGGCCGTCGGGCTGGCGGAAGACGTCGGTGCCGTCCGGGAACTGGAGCGCCTGCTTGTCGCCGAAGCCGCGGACGCCGGCCAGGGTGCCGAAGTAGTGGTCGAAGGAACGGTTCTCCTGCATCAGGACGACGACGTGCCTGACGTCCTTGACGGTGCCGGTCAGCGGGGTGCCGGGCTTGGCACCGGCGGCGGGAGCGGGGGCCGGGGCGGCGGCGGCCTGGGCGGCCGTCAGGCCGGACAGGGCGGTGGCGCTGGCGGCCGCGGTGGCGCCGACGAAGGTGCGGCGGGAGAGCTCGGGCATGACGAACTGGCCTCTCGGAGCTGGGAGTCGGGGAGCCTGGGAGCTCAGAGCTGGAAGGTGGCGACCGCGGCGGCGGTGTCGGAGGGCCACTCGTTGGCGGCGGAGCCGGGCTCGGGCTGCGGCCAGCCGACGGCCAGGGTGTGCGCCTCGACCAGCTTCAGCGGGCCCGCGTACTGGACGTAGTCGGTGCGGTCCTGCGGCTCGGGGCGGTCGCCGCGCCGCTTGCGGGTGGGCGACCAGGTCGCACCGGGGGCCTTGACCGGGTCGCGGTTCTCCTCGCGGAAGGTGTCGGTCAGTCCGGCGCCCTGGAGGGCCACGGTGACCGGCCAGGCGAGCGCGCCGACCCCCTGGCGGGCGGCGGCGGTGGCGGCCGTCCAGTCCCGGTGCGAGGGCGAGGAGAGCGCACCGGCCAGCACCACCGGGGTGCGCCGGGCGATGTCCGCGCGGACGGCGGCGGCCAGCGCCTTGGCCTGCCTCAGCCGCAGCGAGCCGTTCTCGGCGGCCTCCACCTCGGCGGCGGTCCGGCCGTCCTGGACGGCGTACGGGCCGTAGCCCGCCTCGTCCAGGTGGGCGGCCCAGAAGCGGACGGTGCGGCCGCCGGGCAGCCGCAGGGTGGCCGCGGCGGCGGGCAGTTCGGCGGTCGGCGGGGTGACGTCGGTGAGCGGGTGACGGCTGAGGATGCCGACACTGCCCGGGCTCTGGTAGGCGTACCAGCCGAGGGCGTCGGCCAGGGTCCTGGCCCGCTCCCCCGCGGTCTCCTGGAGGGCGAGCACGTCCAGGCCCTGGGCGAGGACCACGCGCAGCTGCTTCTCCAGTGCGTCGGTGTGGGCCGAGCCCGCGTCGTGCAGGTTCCAGCTGGCGGCCTTGAGGCGCGGCGGGGCGGCCGGGTCCGCCACCGGGACGAGGACGGTGACGGTGTCGGTGGCACCCGCGCTGTCCTTGACGCCGACGACCACCGGCTCGGGGTTCCGGCCGGGGGTGGCGGGGGCGGTGCCGGTGAGCGTCCCGTCGGCGCCGACCGAGGCCCAGGCGGGGCCGCTCACCTTGCGGTAGGTGGCGGAGCCGGCCGGGTTGCCGGCCGGACGGGACCAGAGGCCGCCGAGCCGGACCGTCACCGCGGCAGCCGGGGCGACGGGCGTGGCGGTGAACGCGTCGACGGCGGCGTGCGGGCGGACGACGGCGGGCTTGGGGCGGAAGGTGAACGGCCCGGTGCGGGCCAGGATGCCGTAGCCGTCCTTGGCGAGCAGGTAGGCGGTGTACGGGCCGCCGGTCAGCGCGGAGGTGTCGAGCTGGACGTCGCCCGAGGTGCCCGCGGTGTACTTCCACAGCAGCGAGCCGCCGTTGCCGGGCTGGCGGTCGCCGTCGTAGATGCCGACCCAGTTCTTGGCGTCGGGGGCGTCGGTGCTCCAGTGGAAGGTGAGCCGGTCGCCTTCGGTGGGGTTGGTGGAGGAACTGAACGTCAGGGCGCTGCCTGCGGCCACGGTTGTCCTGTCCGCCGCCCGGGGCCGGACCGCCGGGGGACGGTTCGCCGAGGCCGGGTTCGGCTGGTCACGGAGGCTGGGAGGAGGGGAGCGCACGCAGTTGGCTGTACAACTGCGGGCGGCCCTCATTCACCCGAAGGCCGGCGACCGGCGCGTGAACGACGCATGACGGAGCGTCGGGCGGTACGGGAACTTCGCTGGGCGGGGCCGTCGGCCCGCGGCACGGGTGCGGTCGCGGGTGCTTCGGCGGGCAGGTTCGCGGATGCTTCCTCCGGTGTTTCCGCCGACATGCCGCGAGGGCCGCGGCGGGAGGATCCGCCGCGGCCCTCGTCGGACCGTACTGCCGAACCGGGTGCCGCCCGGTCAGGCCAGGGCGAGGAAGAGCTTCTCCAGCTCGGCCTCGCTCATCGGCGCGGCGTCCTGGTCGGCGGCGGCCATGCACTGGCGCATGCCGCTCGCGACGATCTTGAACCCCGCCCGGTCGAGCGCGCGCGAGACGGCGGCGAGCTGGGTGACCACGTCCTTGCAGTCCCGGCCCGCCTCGATCATCGCGATCACTCCGGCCAACTGGCCCTGCGCGCGGCGCAGCCGGTTCAGGACCGCGCCGACCGCTTCCTCGTCCACCTGCATGTCGGGGCCGCCTTTCACATCGACTGTCGATGGACAAGTGTACCCGGCGGGGTATTCATTCCCGGCTGGCGAAAGCCGTGCTCGGCGCCCCCGGGTACGGCTCGGCTCAGCGGCGGGCCAGGCGGCGCTCCCCGCCCGCGCCGGTCGCGTACGGCAGCTCGTAGTGCGCGAACACGGCGGGCTCGTCCTCGGCGGGCAGCACGTCGTCGGTGCCGATCGCCGGGGCCTGCTTGACCTGGTTGCGCGGGTAGGCCACCCGGAGGTAGTCCGGCCCGGCCACCGCCCCGTCCAGCGGGACGAAGACCAGGCGGCGCCGGCCGGCGAAACCGACCGTGACCGTGCCGAAGAACGGCTCGTCGCTGGCCGTCTCGACGTAGACCGACTCCAGCGACCCGATGCGGTGGCCCTTCTCGTCGACCACGGCGTGGCCGCGCCACTCGCGGATGTCCGCCATCGCGATGCCCACGGGCCTGACCTCCCGTCCCCGGCTGTTCCCCCGCCCGGACCTCCATCCTCCGCCGGGAGCGGCAGGGGCGCGCGGCGAGCCCGGGAACCCTCCCCGCCCGACGAAAAGGGACATACGGGGGTGACCCGACCAACCGGCACCCGGGCCGTGACCTGGGCTTTAGGCTGTCCGCCAACAGGGCCGCGAGTGGATCGTCCGTGGCGCCCGGGGCAGAGGAGACGGCAACCGTGGGATACGAGAACATGTGGGAGTCCGGCGGGGCCGGGATCCCGGCCGACCTGCGGCCCGACGTGCCGCACCCGGCCCGGATGTACGACTACTACCTCGGCGGGAAGGACAACTTCCCCTCCGACCGCGCCGCCGCCGAGAAGGCGCTCGCCGCCAACCCGGAGTTCCGCTCCACCGCCCGCGCCAACCGCGGCTTCCTCACCCGCGCGGTGCGGTGCGTCGCCGAACTCGGCATCGACCAGTTCCTCGACATCGGCACCGGCATCCCCACCGCCGGCAACACCCACGAGATCGCCCAGGCGGCCCGACCGGGCGCACGGACCGTCTACGTGGACAACGACCCGATCGTGCTCAGCCACGCCCGCGCCCTGATGGCCGGCTCGGGCCCCGGCCACACCACCGTCATCCGGGCCGACCTGCGCGAGCCCGCCGCGCTGCTGGACGCCGTCCGGGCGGCGGACCTGCTCGACTTCTCCCGCCCGGTCGGACTCGTCCTCGCCGCCGTCCTCCACTTCCTGCGGGACGAGGACCAGCCCCACCAGGCCCTCGCCACCCTGCTGGACGCCCTGCCCTCCGGCAGCCACCTGGTCCTCTCGCACGGCACCGCCGACTTCATCCCGGCCGAGATCCGCGACCGGGTCACCGGTGTCTACGACAAGGCCACCGCACCCCTCGTCGGCCGCTCCCGCGAGGAGGTCCGGGCCTTCTTCGACGGCCTCGCCCTCCTCGACCCCGGCGTGACCACCGTCCCCCTCTGGCGCCCCGACACCACCCCCGCCCCCGGCGCCGACCGCGTCAGCATGTACGGCGCCGTGGCCCGCAAGCCCTGAGCCCCGGGGCCGGACCGGCCACCGCCGGCCGGGCGGGCCTCAGTTCGGGCGGCCGGGCGGGACCAGGCCGGTCTGGTAGGCGATGGCGACGAGCTGGGCGCGGTCGCGGGCGTCGAGCTTGGACATCGCCCGGTGGACGTGGGTGCGGACGGTGAAGGGGCTGACGAACATCCGCTCGGCGATCTCCTCGTTGGTGAGGCCGGTGGCGGCCATCGACATCACCTCGCGCTCGCGGGCGGTGAGGACGGACAGCCGCTCGCTCGTGGAGGCGGCGGAGGCCGGCTCGGGCTGGGCCAGGAACTGGTCGATCACGGCCCGGGTGGCGGCGGGCGAGAGCAGTGCCTCGCCCGCCGCGACGGTGCGGACGGCGGCGAGCAGCTCCTTCGGGTCGGCGCCCTTACCGAGGAACCCGCCGGCGCCCGCGCGCAGCGCCTGGGCCACGTACTCGTCGATCTCGAAGGTGGTGAGGATGAGCACCCGGGTGCCGGACAGCGCCTCGTCACCGCAGATCTCGGCGGTGGCGCCGAGGCCGTCGGTGCCGGGCATCCGGATGTCCATCAGTACGACGTCGGGCCTGGTGGCCCGGGCGAGTTCGACGGCCTCCCGGCCGTCGGCGGCCTCACCGACCACCTCCATGTCCTCCTCCGCGTCGATCAGCAGCCGGAAGGCGCCGCGCAGCAGGGCCTGGTCGTCGGCGAGCAGTACCCGGATGGTCATGCGTGGTCCCTCTCCTCTCGGACCGCGCCGTCCGCTCGGGCGGCGCCGTCCTGTCCTTCGGCTGGTGTCGGGCGATCGGCTGGTGCCGGGCGATCGGTGCGGGCGGCGCGCGCGGCCCTGGCGGCCCGGGCGACGTCGGCGGCGGTGAGGGCGCCCACGGACTCGGGGCCGTCGTCGCGGGCGCCGGTGCGCAGCGGCAGTTCGGCGGTGACCAGGAAGCCCCCGTCGGGCCGCCGGTCGGCACTGAGCCGGCCGCCCACCGCCCCGGCCCGCTCGCGCATGCCGATCAGGCCGAAGCCGCCCTCGCTCGGCGGGTGCTGGGGCAGCGGCACCGCGCGGCGGCGGCCGGTCGCGGTCGGGCGGCCGTTGGCGACGCTGACCGCGACCCGGCTGCCGCTGTAGGCGAGGGTGATCTCGGCGTCGGCGCCGTGGGCGTGCTTGGCCACGTTGGTGAGCGACTCCTGGACGATCCGGAAGGCGGTGAGGTCCACGCCGGGCGACAGCGGGCGGGCCTCGCCCTCGACGGAGAGCCGGATCGGCAGACCGGCCCGCTCGAAGGTGTTGATCAGTTCGGGCAGCCGGTCGAGGCCGGGGGCGGGTTCGAGCGGGGCGCGGTCCTCGGCGCGGCGCAGCAGGCCGACGGTGGCGCGCAGTTCCTGGAGGGCCGAGCCGGTGGCGTCGGTGATGTGGCTGAGCACCTCCCGGGCCTGGACGGGGTGGTTGTCCATGAGGTGGACGGCGATGGCGGCCTGGGCGTTGGCGAGGGCTATGTGGTGGGCGACGACGTCGTGGAGGTCGCGGGCGATCCTGATCCGCTCGTCGGCGACCCGCCGGCGGGCCTCCTCCTCGCGGGTGCGCTCGGCGCGTTCGGCGCGCTCCTCGATGGCCGCGAGGTGGGCGCGGCGGTTGCGGATGGAGTCACCGAGGGCGCCGGGCAGCAGGGCCCAGGCGAGCACGCCGAGCCGTTCGCTGATCGGCCCGCCGGGCCCGAGCAGCAGGGTGATCCCGGTGAGCAGGACGGCGGTGACGACCGAGGCGCGCAGCGCGGTGGCACGGTCGGTGCGGATGGCGAGGAAGTAGAGGGCGAGCAGCAGCGGCGTGGCCACGGTCGGGGTGAGCCGGGGGCTGACCATGGCGAGCGCCATCGTGCAGAGCAGCGTGACGGCGACCACCGCGCGCGGGTGGCGGCGGTGGGCGAGCACGGTGACGGCGGAGAACAGCGCGATGGCGAAGGTGGGCGCGGCGAACGGGGTGAAGTGGCCGCCGTTCTGGTCGATGGTGGCACCGAGGCCGGTGACCGTGATCACGCCCGCGCCGCCTGCCGCGTCGAGCAACCGGGGATGGTCGCGGCGCAGGCGCTGCCAGATGTCGCTCATGCTCGTGCTCTCCGGTCGGGGGACGCTGGTCGCGCCCGCGCCCGGGCATCGCCAGTTCGTGCCGCGCCGCTCCCGGTGGGAGCGGCGGGCGGGGTCGGGGGCTCCGGACGTACGGCGGTCCCCGACAGCAACGGTAACGGTTGGGGTTCGAACCGCTGTCCGAGCCGTACGGGATCGGTCCGAGGGGGGTCGGGCCGTACGGGGTCGGGCCGCGCGGGGTCGGGCCGAGGGACGGTGCCCGGCCCGGGCCCGCGTGGTGGCGGGGCCGGGCCGGGCCGCAGCGCCCTAGACGGTGACGGACTCCCGGGCCGGGGCCGGCTCCGGGGCGGCGGTCACGAGCTTGCTGCCCTCGACGTCCACGTCCGGTATCAGGCGGTCGAGCCAGCGCGGCAGCCACCAGGCGCGGCGGCCGAGCAGGGCGAGGACGGCCGGGACGATGGTCATCCGGACGATGAAGGCGTCGAAGGCGACGGCCGCGGCGAGGCCCAGGCCCATCATCTTGATCATCGGCTCGCTCATCCCGATGAAGCCCGCGAAGACGGCGATCATGATGAACGCGGCGGCGGTGACCACCCGGGCGTTGTGCCGGAACCCGGTGACGATCGCCTCACCGGGCTCCTCGCCGTGGACGAAGCCCTCGCGGATGCGGGTGACCAGGAACACCTCGTAGTCCATGGCGAGGCCGAAGACCACACCGATCATGAAGATCGGCATCATGCTCATCACCGGGCCGGTCTGCTCCACGCCGATCAGGTTGGCCAGCCAGCCCCACTGGAAGACCGCGACCACGGCGCCGAGCGCGGCGACCACCGACAGCAGGAAGCCGAGCGCCGCCTTCAGCGGGACGAGGAGCGAGCGGAAGACGATCATCAGCAGGATGACGGCGAGGCCGACGACCACGGCGAGGTAGGGCACCAGCGCGTCGGACATCTTCTGCGACACGTCGATGTTCATCGCCGTGGTGCCGCTGACCAGGACCGTCGCCCCGGTGGCCGTCTTCAGGCCGGCCGCGTCGTGCCGGATGGCGTGCACGATGTCCTTGGTCTCGGCCTCGCTCGGGCCGGTCGCCGGGACGGCGTTGAGCAGGGCCGTGTCGCCCGCCTGGTTGAACATCGGCGGGGTCACCGCGATGACCCCGGGCAGACCCGAGACCTTCTTGGCGACCTCGTCGGCGGCGGCCTTCGGGTCGGCGACGCCCTTGGCGTCCACCATGACCGTCAGCGGGCCGTTGAAGCCGGGGCCGAAGCCCTCGGAGAGCAGGTCGTACGCGCGGCGCTGGGTGGTGGAGGTGGGCTTGGACTCGTCCCCCGGCAGGCCGAGCCGCAGGTCGAGCGCCGGGGCGGCGAGCACCCCGAGGCCGATCACGCCACCGAGCAGCACCGCGAGCGGGCGGCGCAGGATGAAGCGGGCCCAGCGGGCACCGCCGTTCTCCTTCGCGCCCGGGGCCGCCGCACCGCGGGCCTTGCGGGCCTTGCGCGGCAGCACCTTGCGGCCGAGGAAGCCGAGCAGCGCGGGCACCAGGGTGAGCGCGACCAGCACGGCTATGACGACCGTCCCGGCGGCGGCCATGCCCATCTTGGCCAGGATCGGGATGCCGACCACGGAGAGGCCGGCGAGCGCGATCACCACGGTGAGGCCCGCGAAGACCACCGCGGACCCGGCCGTGCCGACCGCCCGGCCCGCCGCCTCCTGGGGCGTCCGGCCCTCGGCGAGCTCGGCGCGGTAGCGGGAGACGATGAACACCGCGTAGTCGATACCGACCGCGAGGCCGAGCATCATCGCGAGCGTGCCGGTGGTGGTGGAGAGCCCGAGCGTGCTGCCGAGCGCGGTGATCAGCGCCATGCCGAGGCCGACGCCGATGACGGCGGTGAGCAGCGGCAGGCCGGCCGCGAGCAGCGAGCCGAAGGTGATCACCAGGACGACGGCGGACAGCGCCATGCCGATCGCCTCGCTGCTGCCGCCCGCGTCGGGCTTGGCCATCAGCGCGGTGCCGCCGATCTCGACCTTGAGGCCGGCGTCCCGCCCGTGCTGGGCGGCCTGCTCCAGGGTGTCGGTGGCGGTCTTGGAGACCTCGCCGGCCTTGGCGGAGTAGCTCACCGTGGCGTAGGCGGTGGTGCCGTCCGCGGAGACGGCGCCCTTCATCTTGAACGGGTCCACCGCGCTGGTGACCTGCTCGGAGCCGGCGAGCTCGCCGACCGTGCGCTCGACGGCCTGCTGGTTCGGCGCGGCGGTGATCTTCTGGCCGGAGGGGGCGACGAACACCAGGCGCGCCGAGGCCCCGTCGGCGTGGCCGCCGGGGAAGCGCTCGTTCATCAGGTCGAAGGCCTTCTGCGCCTCCGTGCCGGGCATCGCGAAGCCGTCGTCGGGTGCGGCGGGCGCCTTGGCCGCGAGGACTCCGACGGCCGCCAGCACGGCGACCCAGAGGAAGGTCACCAGCCGGCGCCGGACGAAGGTCCATCGGCCCAGACGGTAGAGGAACGTGGCCACGGGAGAGCGGACTCCTTCGGATGCGGTTCTCGGGATCGGGAGGTGCCGCGGCCGGCCGGACGTCCTGGTGGACGCGGTCCGCCGCAGCATGACCAATCCTTGATCGCCGACCCCTACTCCGTCGTCGTCCCTGCGCAGGCCGTTTGCGTACTGCGGACGCAGTAGTGCCCTCCCCCGTACGGAGGAGCGCGCGTCCTACCCCGGAAGCAGCCCCCGGACCTGCGGCGGAAGCAGATCCGGTCACCCAAGCGGTCCGCGGCGGCGGGCCGCGGACCGGTGGGCGAAGTAGCGTGATGTGCCTGACCCGTCCGCTGACGTGCGGTTCGGGAGGATCCGACCCGATCGGTGCTGCTTTCGCAGCCCGCCGCCGGAGGTGCCCCATGGGCGTTCCAGCCGCCCGCATCGTGTTCGACGAGAGCGACCGTGCGGCCGTCGCCGAAGCGGTGACCGAGATGCTCACCACCGGCGCGCTGACCCTCGGTCCGTGGACCGAGCGCTTCGAGCAGGCCTTCGCCACCGAGCACGGCGCCTCGCACGCCGTCGCGGTGAGCAGCGGCACGGCGGCGCTGGAGGTGATCCTGCGCGGCATCGACGTCCGGGGCCGCGACGTGGTCGTCCCCGCCGTCACCTTCTACGCGACCGCCGGCGCGGTGGTGCACGCGGGCGGGCGTCCGGTCTTCGCCGACGTCGACCCGGCCACCCTCGCGCTCTCCCCCGAGACCCTGGAGGCGGCGCTCACCCCGGACACCGCCGCCGTCGTCCTGGTGCACATCGGCGGGCTGGTCGGCCCGCAGGTCACCGCGGTGCGGGCGCTGTGCGACCGGCGCGGTATCCCGCTGGTCGAGGACGCCGCGCACGCCCACGGCAGCAGCTTCGACGGGCGCGCCGCCGGGACCTTCGGCCTGGCCGGGGCCTTCTCCTTCTACCCGACCAAGGTCACCACCAGCGGCGAGGGCGGGATGATCCTCACCGAGTCGCCGGAGCTGCGCGACGAGGCCCGGATCTACCGCGACCAGGGCAAGGGCTCCTTCACCACCAACCACCACGTGAAGCTCGGCTACTCCTGGCGGATGAGCGAGCCGCACGCCGCGATCGGGGCGGTGCACCTGCGCCGGCTGAAGGAGTTCATCGAGACCCGCCGGGCCGTCGCCCGCCGCTACGACGCGGCGCTGGCCGGGCTGGACGGCCTCGACCCGGTGCTCGAACCGCCCGGCTGCCGGGGCAACTACTACAAGTACGTGGCGCTGCTGCCGCCCGGGGTGGACCGCGCGGAGTTCAAACGGGCGGTGGCCGAGGAGCACGGGGTGCGGCTGTCCGGCGAGGTCTACGACCTGCCGCTGCACCTCCAGCCGGTGCTCGCCCCCTACCGGCGCGGGCCGCTGCCGGTGGCCGAGGACGTCTGCGCCCGGCAGGTCTGCCTGCCGGTGCACTCCGACATGACCGATGACGAGACGGAGCAGGTGGTCGACGCCGTCTCCGCGGTGTACCGGCGCCTGGCCGGGTAGCCGGAGCGAAGGGAGCAGGATCGTGCGGATAGCCGTCACCGGAGGCTGCGGGTTCATCGGTTCACACGTCGTGGACCACCTGATCGCGGCCGGCCACGACGTCCTCGCGGTGGACACCACCGACAAGTACCTCAACCCGGACGCCGAGCACGCGCGGCTCGACATCCTCGACCTCGGGGCCCTCACCGCGGCGCTGGCCGGCAGCGAGGTGGTCTACCACCTGGCCGCCATGGCCGACGTCGAGCAGGTCTCCGCCGACCCCGTCCGCGCGGTGCGGACCAACATCGACGGCACCGAGGCCGTCCTGGAGGCCGCCCGGCGCAGCGGCCTGAGCCGGACCGTGCTGGCGAGCACCGTCTGGGTCTACGGGGCCGCCCTCACCGACGGGCAGATCGACGGCGGCGAACAGGAGCTGGACGAGCACGTGCCGATCGAGCTGGAGCACAGCGGCCATCTGTACGTCGCCACCAAGCTCGCCGCCGAGATGCTGGTGCACAGCTACCGCGAGCTCTACGGGCAGCACTTCACCATCCTGCGCTACGGCATCCCGTACGGCCCCCGGATGCGGGACGAGCTGGTCGTCGCCCGGTTCGTCCAGGCCGCGCTGACCGGCCGGCCGATCACCATCGCCGGGGACGGCCGGCAGAGCCGCAACTTCGTCTACGTCGAGGACCTCGCCGACGCCCACGTCCGGGCCCTCTCCCCCGCCGCCGAGGACCAGACCTTCGCGCTGGAGGGCTCGGCGGCCGTCTCGGTGCGGGACATCGCCGACACCGTGGACGCCCTGCTGGGGCCCGTCACCATCGAGCACATCGACGGGCGGAAGGCCGACTACGCGGGGCGGCGGATCTCCTCGGCACAGGCGAAACGGCTGCTGGGCTGGTCGCCGAGCACCAACTTCACCGCCGGCGTGCGGCAGTACGCGGACTGGTACCGGGCCGCCGTCGGCTCGGCCGCCGGCGCCTGACGGGGGCCGCCCGATGCCGCACGCCCTGCTGGTCTCCGGCTCGCTCGGGCAGGGCCACGACGTGATGGCGCAGGCCTGCGCGGACACCCTGCGGGAACGCGGCTGGACCACCGGCACGGTCGACGCCATGGCCCTGCTCGGGCAGCGCTCCGGCGCGGCCGGGGAGGCGGTGTTCCGCCGGCTGCTCGACCTGCCCGGGGTGTACGACGCCTTCCACTTCTCGGCGCTGCGGCCGGGCGCCCGGCTCGCCCTGCTCGCCGACGCGGCGGCCCGCGCCCGGCTGGTCCCGGCGCTGCGGGAGCTGATCGCGGCGCAGCGGCCGCAGCTGGTGGTCTCGGTGTTCGCCACCGCGACCTCGGCTGTCAACCGGCTGCTGCGGCAGGCACCGGAGCGGGAGTTCCGGCACTTCGTGTTCTGCACCGACGTGACGCCGCACCGGCTCTGGGTGCAGGAGGGGACGGACCTGTTCCTGGTCACCTCGGAGGTCGCGGCGTGCGCGGTGCGGCGGTACCGGCCGGACGCCGACGTCGCCGTCGTGCCGGCGCCGCTGCGGCAGCCGTTCTACCGGCCGCCGGAACGGGCCGCGGCGCGCGCCGAGTTGGGCGTGCCGGCGGGCGCCGCCTGCGTGCTGCTGATGTCGGGCTCCTGGGGGCTCGGCCCGCTCGCCCGCACCGCCGCCTCGCTGGCCGCCGCAGGCCCGCACGTGCTCGCGGTGGCCGGGCGCAACCGGGAGCTGGAGCGCCGGCTGCGGACCGCCGCGCGCCGGGAGCCCCGGCTGCACCCCTTCGGCTACACCGACCGCGTCCCCGCGCTGATGGCCGCCGCCGACCTGGTGGTCACCAGCTCGGGCGACACCTGCAGCGAGGCCCGGGCGCTGGGTCGGCGGCTGCTGCTCCTCGACGTGGTGCAGGGGCACGGGCGCGACAACCTCCAGCACGAGCTGGAGCTCGGCCACGCCGACGTCGCCACCGCCCGCCCCGCCGAGGTGGTCCGCAACGCCCTGGCCGCCCTCGGCCGCCCCGAGCCCGCACCGTCCGCCGGCGCCACACCGGAGGCGTGGCGCCGGGGCTTCGCAAGGGCGCTGGAACGAGTCGGGCTGGCGGCCATGGGGCACCTCGATCGGTGACGAACCGCTCAGCCCGCTTCTCCTTCCGGCGCGCTCCCACAAGCCCGTGTCAGGGATGGTCTCCCTCATCGCCGAAGGCCATCTGCTCCCACGCCCTGCCATAGGCCATAGCGGCAGTCAGCTGGTGGACCGCTGCCGACACCGACCTGCCTGGCCCTCGGAGCTTCTTGCCCCCCGCCCCGAAACGGTGGTCGGCCGCAGAACCGAACTCCTCGACCTTCGCTGACCCTTTCCTCATCCGCACGGCCATTCCGTTCAGCTCCTCACCGAACCTCCGGACTTCGGGAGCACGCTTGTCCTTCGGTACCGCGTCGGCCAGCGAGACCACGGTCCTCACCCTGAGGTCGATTCCCGCCACGCTTTCCGCGAACCTCTCCGCTGCCGCCTCCAGCTCGACCACCGGCGAGGACACCGCTCTCCCGAATGAACCCAGCGCAGCCGCTTTTGCGCCCACCGGATCACCCGACCGGGCGATTCGACGCTCCACCTCGTCCGCCGTATCAGCTGCCTTCCCAATGGTCTCGATCAGCGTCGTCACGGCATCCATGTCGACCAGAAGCGACCTCAGCTGATCGTCCAGCTTGGAAATCTGGTCCAGAATCCTGGGCTCGGCCAGGCCGTCATCATATGGAGCGGGAGGTACGGCACCGCCGCCTCCGGACGGAAGCAGCTTCCGCAGGATCCCCGGCGGCAAAGCCCCGGAAAAACTGTCCGTCAGCCCTCCTGCGACAACTCGTTCCAGGTCCTTCCGGACATCGACGAGTCCAGCCTCCGTCCGCTTGAACTTGAGAGTTCGGATCGAGGGAAGGTCGAAGGGTACCCTTCCGTGTTCGCCGATTTGGATCGTCGGCCGACCGGCCAGATGGCGAAGCGCCAGTCCGTAGATGACGCTTGGGTCCCCTCCGCTCAAGTCCGCAATGGCGATTTCATCCCGCACCAGGTGCTCGAGCAACTCGTCGGTGATCGCTCCGGAGTGGGCGATCTGGTCGGCCCTGACGGGCTCGATGCCGTACTTGCGGCACACCGGGTCAACCACCTTCTCTAAGGTCGTCAGGTAGTTCTCGTACGCCTTGAGTGCGGAACTCCCCGACGGCGCCAGACTATTACCGATCGGCCCGATCATGAGGCATCTCACCCGAGTGCTGTGGAGGTCCGTCGATCCCCTGGTCCGGTCCATCACGACACATCCTCCTGACAGGGAGTGTCCGACCCCCATCGAGCCGCAAAATCGGCACCTTCCGCCATGTCGGCCGCGTAGATCGGACGCTCTTCGATTCCGAGAGCCCGCAGCAGGAGAGCCGTCGGGATCCGGTAACACCGTCCGAACCTCAGCACCAGGCAGGGGAAACGACCGGCATGAATCATCTTGTACGCGGTGGCGACGCAGACACCGAACGCTCGGGCCGCCGTCCGCACGTCCACGGTCAGAGGCAGCTCGAAGGCTTCCGCGAAGGTAACAGGTCTCGCTGTCATCGCCGTCCGTCCTCCGGGTGAAGAAAAAGTCGACCGACCAGTCTTCCGCGATCCTCGGCGAGCCGGCTGAGAACGATCTCCCGCAGACCGAGACGTTCCGCGATCGATCCGATACGCTCACCCTCAACGCGTTGTCGGAGAACCGTGGACGACGTCCTCGGCGCGACCTCATCCGAATGCACAAGACTGGGAAGAACCGGCCAGATTTTGGCCGCCTTCACTCCGTTCCGAGCCGATGGGCAGGAATCAATCTGGTCGGCCGCCATCGTGGCAAGATCACCACAAGAATGCTCCCGAGAGAACCTTCGACCGTAGGCCCAGGCCTTGCCCCTGCAGAACCTGAGCAGATCACCCCCGATGGATGGACTTTCCGGATCCACCGCCTCCAGCGCCGCCAGCACAGCAAGAGCCGTCTCCGCTTCGACGTCATCGCGGTCGACCCCGAAGCGCTCGGAAATCTGCCGAACGGTGCGTCGCACACCGGGGAATGCCAACCAGGTCAAAATGACCCTCCAATCCGCTGCGTTCCCTGTCTCCGGGCAGTCTCCGAACCGAAGAATCGCCTCGCGCCAGATGGCCCGTCGGATCTCCTCGTCCGGTGGGTCCTGATACAGCGCTTCCCTTGCCGCTCGGATGGAAAGCGCTACGTGAGTCCCTTCGAAAAGGAACAGGAAGCGAAACTCCGCCCGACTGTCGAGCAGTTCGATACGGCCGTCTAGAGAGGCCTCCAGCCCCGTCCTTCTTCCCAGGTTCACGAGGCCGCCCCCTTCTTTCGCTGCCCACCACACAAGGCTTCCGAAGCCCTGTTACATACCTGCACAAGTCGAACCAGCGCCGCGCAGATCCTCGTGTACACCGTCACGGGCTCCGGCTCTCGAGTGCGGACCGCGGGCAGGAGCGATTCACCTGCGATGTTGTAGTAGTGCACACCGCCGGACACCCGGCCGGAAATCGCGACGCTTTCCTCGGCTAGCTGGGCGCGCACTTCCGGCGCCTGACGTCGGCACTGGTCAACCTCCTGCTCATCCATCGATTCGCCGCCGCTTCGGGACCCAGGGATTCGTGTAGTGCAATCCTCCGGCCACGTCCCCCACTACACCGATTCCGTTCTTGACGTCCTGCCGGAAGCTCCTCCTGGCGAGCTCCAACGGCGTCGGGATTCCTCCCGGTCGCCCCTCAGGAGATGATCCCGATTTTTCTTCCGGCTTCCCACCCAATCCACTTCTCAGCAACTCCCCGGAAAGCCTCGGAACATACACCCAGGCGCGCTGGGAGAACTCTTTTCCGTCGACCTCCGCCAGTACCTCGGTGAACTCATCCGGAGACAACCCGACGTATCCGCCGAGCACCGCGTCCTCGTAAGCCCGATCGGAGAGGACCGCGACCACATCGGTTTTCGCGCCACCCGCCATGAGAGCTTTCCGCAGTGGCCTGCAATCCAGCAGACGATGCAGATCGTTCCGCGCCGATCCTTTTCCGCAGACCTGATCAGCGGAATTCGCCACAGGCCCGACGTGGACGCTGATGCGAAAACGGATGCCAGGCCCCTTGGACACCTGGTTGTACCGACCGACCACTGCCTCCATGGTCGACAGGAAGGGAGAGATCACGAAAGGCAGATGGGCGGGATCGAACCCGATCGCAATTCCGTCACCGGAACTCTCCGAGAAGTACCCGTTCTGCCTGAGGCCACCTAGCCCGGCTGATTCGAGTGCCCGGTCCACAAGAGCGGGGACAAGCTCGCTCGTAGGGGCGTGCAGTAGTGAGGGGAGTCTGGTATAGCCCATGGCATCCACCGCCACCATCGCAGCATAGCGGGAGAGCGGAACACTTTTCGACCAGGGCAACGGAATTTCCTGGAACGACATGTGACCTCCTGAAATTCACTGGTTCTCCGGCCCACTGCCGGCCAGCTGGCCACAAGAATTTCCAGCGGAAGCCGCGGCTAATGCACAGCACTGTGCACAACAGCCTTTTGTGGCGCTCCTCACAATTCGATCTAACGTGCGCAATGGCGCACGCGTCCCACCCCTCTCGCCATGTCGCGCAGTGCACGGATGTCCTTGATCTCGAGGGCCTCCCGCCCGGTAGCAACGGTTCCCGCATCCTTCAGGCCTTTCAGGACAGGACACAGTGCGTTTCTGGTGACCCCGACCGCTTGCGCGAGCACCTCCCGAGTCAGCCCCTCGATCTTCATCGTGGAACCGTTTCCGGCGAGATACAGCAGAGTTCGCGCCAATCCGACCTCCAATGAATGGTCCTTGAGCCAGATGCGCGCGAGTGCGGCATCGACCCGCTGCCCCTGCTCCCACACCAGCAGCTCGCGGGTGAAATCGCCTTTCTGAACCATCATCAGGAAGTCATCGCATCGCACCATCACGGCCTTGCACGACCCCAGCGCCGTCACATCGGCATTCCTCGGTTTACCGGCCAGCACCGACATTTCACCGAGCAGGTTCATCGGCCCCCTGAACGCCATCCATCTGCTGCGCCCGTCGGCGAGTCGCCGAACGACACGCACGAAGCCGTGAGTCAGCAGTAGAACATGATCCCCCCTGCTCCCCTGACCCAGGATCAACTCTCGGTTTTTGTAGTTGACTTCTCTCCCTCTGCGTCGAAATTCATCCACCAACTTCTGCATCGCTGCTCCTCGAGCGCCCAGGGCAAGCCATCCCTGCCCTCCACTCAGATTTGTACCGTTTTCATCCCGCCAGTTCCGGAAGGCACGGCACAGCGACGAAGCGCGCCCCGCGTGTTCCCAGGCGGCTACCTCCGGCCGGGGACCCCAATCCCGAGAGAACCACCGCCGGGAAACAGCACCACCCGGTGGTCGCGGAGGGGGCCGAGGGTGAGGCGGTGGGTGCGGCAGTGGGCGGCGATCAGTGGGAGGGCGGCGAGGGTGGCGCGCCAGGAGCCGGGGGCGGAGGTGCAGTCGGAGTCGTGCAGCAGGAGGGTGGCGCCGCCGGTGAGGCCGGGGCGGGCGGTCGCGTAGACGGACTCGCCGGTGGCCTCCGCCGTCCAGTCGCGGCCCCAGGCCGTCCACAGCACGCTGCGCAGGCCGAGTCGGCGGGCGGCCAGGGCCGGGCCGGCGGTCAGGACGCCGTACGGCGGGCGGTACCAGCGCGGGCGGGCGCCGCAGAGTTCGGTCACGGCCTCGCTGGCGCGGCGCAGTTCGCGCAGGTCGCGGGCGGGGGCCGGGTACCACTGCTGCCGGTGGTGCCAGCCGTGGACGGCCACCTCGTGGCCGCGCAGCACCAGCTCGCGGCCGAGCCCGGGGGCGCGCTCCAGCATCGCGCCGAGCAGGAAGAAGGTGGCGCGGGCGCCGAGTTCGTCCAGCGCGTCGAGGACGTACGGGGTGCTGGCCGGATCGGGGCCGTCGTCGAAGGTCAGGGCGACGTGGCCGGGCGCGGCGCCGTGTCCGGCGGTGCGGCGGGCCAGGGTGCGGCGCAGTGGCGGCAGGCGGACGGCGGCCGGGGCGAGGTGCAGGAACTCCGCGCCGACGGCGAGGGCAGTGGCGGCGACGGCGGCGGTGCCCGTCCGGTGCACGGCGGCGGCGCTCACTCGAAGCGGGCGGCCATCCGGCGGAACACGCCCGGTGCCACCCCGTGGAGGCGGGACGGGAAGCCGAGCCAGTGCGGGACGTAGAGGCGGTCGCGTTCGGTGGTGATGGTCGCCACCACCGCGTCCGCGACCCGGTCCGCGGGGACCAGCCTCGGCCAGTCGCGCTCGTACGGGGTGCCGCGCCGCTCGAAGAACGGGGTGTCCACCGCGCCGGGGAGCACCAGGCGCACCCCGACGCCCGTGCCGCGCAGCTCATACCAGAGGCTCTCGGCGAACATCGTCAGCGCGCCCTTGGTGGCCGCGTAGCCGGACTCCTCCCGCGAGCCGACCTGGCCGACGATCGAGCCGAGCAGCACGATCCGGCCGCGGCGGCGCTCCAGCATGCCGGGCAGCAGCAGGCGGACCAGGCGCAGCGGGGCGGCGAGGTTGACCTCGATCATCCGGTCCAGGGTGTCGGAGGGCGTCTGCGCGTACGGGCCGCGCCAGCCCAGGCCGGCGCTCGCGACCAGGGCGTCCACCCGGCCGGTGTCGGCCAGGGCGGCCTCGGCGAGGCGGGCCGGGCCGTCCGGCTTGCTCAGGTCCTCGGGCAGGGCGCGGCCGCCGGTGCGGTCGGCGAGTTCGTCGAGGCGGGCGCGGTCGGTGCCGGAGAGCAGGGTGAGCCAGCCGGCGTCGGCCAGGCGGGTGGCGGTGGCGCGGCCGATCCCGGAGGAGGCGCCGGTGATCAGCGCGACGGGGCGGTCGGCCGGGTCCGGCGGGGGCTTCAGGGCCTTCCGGTCCGCGGGAGCCGCGAGGTCGGTGACCTCCTTCGGGTCCGACCGCCGGGGTCGGGAGTGGGGCTCCTCCGCCATCGGGCACCTGCCGCTCTGTGACCGCCTCGCCGTCCATTTTGTCCGGCAAGTCACCTTCGCACGGCGGAGCCGTCCGGGCTACCGGGGCGGTACGGCGGGCTCCGCCTCGGCGTCCCGGTGCGGGGCGGTCGGCTCCGCGGGCCCGCCCTCCGGCTCGCCGAAGCGGGAGAGCACGAAGGTGCCGCCCACCGCCACCGCGAAGCCCGTCAGCGCGCACCACTCGAACCCGGGGCGCGCGGCGTCCCCGAGCACCGTCACGCCGACCAGCGCCGGGCCGAAGGTCTCGGTCACCGTCCCGGCGGCGGTCGCGGCCGTCACCGTGCCGCGCTGCAGGGCCAGGGCGTAGGCGAGGTAGCCGCCGAGGCCGCCGACGGCGAGGGCGTAGGCGGCCGGGTCGGTGAGCACGGCGACCGGGCCGGAGGCGTCCAGTACCCGTACGGCCAGGCTGGTCACGCCGAAGCCGGCCCCGGCCAGCAGGCCCAGGCCGGCCGCGGCCGCGTTGCCCTCCCGCCGCACCAGGACCAGGGTGGCGAGCAGCAGGACGGCGGTGGTGGCGAGCAGCGCCCAGTGGAAGGCGGGCGCGGCGTGGTCACGGCCCTCCCGGCCGGAGCCGAGCGCCAGCAGGGTCAGGCCGACGACCACGGCGAGGATGCCCGCGAGGTCGCCGCGGCGCAGCCGCGCGCCCAGCAGCCAGACGGCGGCCAGGGCGGTGACGGCCAGGCTGGCGTTGGTGACGGCCTGGACGAGGAAGAGCGGGAGGGTGCGCAGGGCGACGATGCTCAGCGCGAAGCCGACGATGTCCAGCAGGGTGCCGAGGAGGAACTGCCAGGACCGCGCCAGCGCGGCGAGCAGGCCCGCCCGGACCCGGTCGGCGCGCGGGGCCGACCGCGCCCCGCGCGCCTGGAAGACCGCCCCGAAGCCGAAGCAGACGGTCGCGACCAAGGCGGTGGTGAGTCCCAGCAGCATGCCTCTCCCAGCCTCCCGGGGCAGCGTCGATCCACCACCAGTCTGGGGCCGGGGGGACGGGGTCGCACGGGTGGAGCGGGTGGGACGGATCGGACGGGAACGGGAGCGGCGCCGGACGGGATCGGCTGGGCCCGCCGGGTGGACCCGGGCGGCGCGCGGTTTGCCGACGGACGGTGTCGCGTCATCCCTGATCCATGATTCAGCACGCCATGCCGCTCGCCGCATCCGGTCTGAAGATCGACTGGGCCAGGATGCCGACCTACAACACGATCATGTCGGTGGCCGCCGGCGCCGGACTCCTGCTGGTGGTCGCCCTGGGGCGCCGACTCCTCGTCCAGGGGCGCAGCACCACGCTCGAGGGCTGGGCGCTGGCGTTCGGGGCCCTCGGGTTCACGCTCGTCACCACCGGCCTGCACATGACCCTGACCTGGCCGCTGGCCGGGCAGGGGTTCCCGTTCGACAACGTCATCTTCGGCGAACCCGCCCTGGCGTTCGGCGTCTTCCTGCTGACGGCCTCCTTCTACCTCTGGAAGCGCGGCAGCGAACTGCTCGCCGCGGACGGCGTCGACCGGACGGTCCGGGTGGCCGCGCCGATCTCGGTGTTCGTCTTCGGCATGGGGCTGGCCTGCTTCGGCATCGCCGCCGCGGGCTGGAAGTACACGCTCTTCGCCGCCCCGCCGGAGGAGCCGATCTCCGGGGAGTTCTCGGACTGGCCGTGGCTGGAGGCGAGCTTCATGTCCGGGCTGTACGTGCTGGTCGGCATCGGGGCGCTGCTCTTCCCCTTCGCGCTGCGGGACCCCCGGCGGTGGATGAGCCCGGTGATCGGCGTCGTGTGGGGGCTGGCCGGCCTCGCCTTCCTGGCGTTCGGCGGGCTGAACTACTTCACCCACATCGGGCTCATCGTCAACACCATGTGACCGGCCGCGGGTGTGGCCGGGGCGCCCCCGTCACGGCCGGACGGCCACCCCCGCGTACAGCGAGACCTCCTCGGCGGCGACGGGCGCCTCGTCGGGGGACGGCCGCCACTGCGCGATGGGGACGAGCCCCGGCTCCAGGAGGGTCCAGCCGTCGAAGAAGCGGGCGATCCGCGGCCGGGTGCGGGCCTGGGCCGCGGTGCCGGCCGCCTCGTAGATCCGGGTCAGTGTGGCGATGTCCTCGGGTGCGAACTCGGGGCTGACGTGGGTGATCACCAGGGTGCTGCCCGGGACGAGGGCGGACTTGAGGTGCTCGACCAGCTCGTACGCGCCGTGGGCGTCGGGGACGAAGTGGAGCAGGGCGTTGAGGGAGAGCGCGACCGGGCGGGACAGGTCGAGGGTCTCCCGCAGTCCGGGGGCGGCGAGCAGCCGGGCCGGGTCGGTGGCGTCGGCCTCGACGTACGCGGTGCGGCCCTCGGGGGTGCCGGTGAGCAGGGCCTGGGCGTGCGAGAGCACGATCGGGTCGTTGTCGGCGTAGACCACCCGGGCGTCCGGCCGGACGCCCTGGGCGACCTCGTGCAGGTTGGGCGAGGTGGGGATGCCGGTGCCGATGTCGAGGAACTGGTCGAAGCCGAGCTCGGCGAGGGCACGGGTCGAGCGCTGCATGAAGGAGCGGTTGACGCGGGCCGCGGCGCGCAGCCAGGGTGCGACGGCGAGGGCGTGTCCGGCGGCCTCGCGGTCGGCGGCGAAGTTGGTGAACCCGCCGAGGAAGTAGTCGTACATCCGCGCCGAGTGCGGAACGTTGAGCCGCAGGTCCACTCCGTCGTAGAGACCCATCCGTGTTCTCCCCCCGGTGCCGTGCCCGATCGATCCTCCCCGCCCACGATAGGCGCGGCCCCTCGTGTTCCGAACAGCTTCCGGGCATTCCAACCAACCGCTGGTTCCCATGAGATGACAATCTGTATTCGGATTGCAGCCTGGAGTGACAGGCCTGATGGAATGAGGATGGGCGCAGACAGCCCGACCCTCGGGTGGCCCGGTGCGCAGCCGGCGGCCACGGAAAGCAGGCCCGATGACGATCGACAGGGGCGCCCCGACGCGCAGGCACCGGGGCGGAACGGCCGTGGCGTACCTCCGCGGGACGGCGGCGGAGCCGACGGCCGACACCGACCCCGGACTCCGCTCCGACCCCGAACTTCGCCTGGGCCTCCCCTACGCGGCCTTCTGCGAGACCCACGAACCCGCTTGGCGCGCCCTGGCCCTGACCCGGATAGGCAGCCAGTCCGACGCGGAGCTGGTGGTCTCGGCGGTGAAGGCCGACCTGGCCCGCTGCTGGTCGCAGGTGCTCCGGTTCGAGGAACCGGCCGCGTACGCCTGGCGGTTGGCCAATCGGCACGTCGCGGACTGGGTGGCCGCCGAGGAGCCGGTCGAGGTGGAGGCGGTCACCTTCGCGGCGGTGATCGGCGCCTTCAAGCAGGTGGCGAAGGGGCTGCTGCACAGCGAGGCGGACGAGGTGCGGCTGTACGCGGCGATCCTCGAACTGCCGGACCGGCAGCGGGACGTGGTGATCCTGCGGTACCTGCTCGGCCTGCACGTCAAGGTGATCGCGGCGTACCTGGGGCGGCCGGTGGCGACGGTTCACTCCAACCTCCGGCACGCCCGGGAGAGGCTGGCCCGACGGCTCGGGGTGGGCGAACTCCCGGACGGCGGCGGCGAGCTGTGACGGCGGCACCGGAGGACCGGGCCCCGGACGGACCGGGCCGGGCCGACGGCGGGCGCACGGTGTTCCGCGTCCCGCGGCCCGAACGCGCCCATGCGGAGCGGATCGCCGCCGTGCGCCGGGCGCGGCTCACGGCCGCGCCCGCGCACCTGCCGTCGGAGCACGAGCAGGCGGCGTTCGAACTCGGCCTGGTGGTGGCCCTGGTGCTGGGCGCGCCGGACGCCTCGCGCGGACTCGACCTGCTGGTGAACGCGCGCCGGATCCAGCCGGAGGGGGCCGAGGTGTTCGGCGCGCTGCTGTACGCGACCGGCAAGGAGGAGGGCGCCGAGTTCTGGTGGCGCTTCGCGGCCGGCTCGGGCAGCGGGACGGCCGCGTACTGCCTGCACCTGCACCACCTGATGCTCGGCGAGACCGACGACGCCGACTACTGGCGGGCCTGGTCGGACCAGCTGGCCACGGCCGAACGGCCGCCCGGCCCACGGGCGTTGCGGATGAACCGGCCGCTGCTGCCGGACGACGTGCGGCGCGACATCCTCTCCCGGGTGCACCACGGGCTGGCCCCGCAGCTGCCGCCCGCCCTGGTCGCGGTGATCGACCGGCTGCCGGTGCAGGACGGCGGCGAGGAGGAGGTGCCGAGCCCCTGGGGGCTCACCTCGGGGGCGACCTCCGCCTATTCCTGGGAGGACCTTCCGTGGGACCCGGTGGATGATCGCGACGCCCCGTGGGGGTGAGCGCCGTACGGGCCGCCGTGATCATCCCTTCAGGTGAGCACGGACAGCCGGGCGACGACGGCCGGGTCGCGCCCGCTGCCCGCCTCGGTCCGCTCCCCCGCCGGGGCGGCGTGCCGGACGACGTAGTGGTGCGGCGCCATCGCGGTGTCGCGTCCGGGCAGGGCGGCGACCACCGCGCGGTGGGCCTCGACCGGGCCGAACGAGGGGTCGCCGGTCGCCAGCTCCACCACCAACTTCCCCTCCTCCTCGGAGAGTCGGTGCTCCCCGAGGGCGGTCCGCAGCAGTTCGCGGACGGCCGCGAGGTCGATCCAGGCGCCGTCGACCAGCCGCCATTCGCCGCCCCTTTCACCCCCCGGCGGGCCGAGCACGGCGGGCAGGTCGGACAGCAGCACCGGCCCCTCGGCGGCGGCCGCGAGCAGGGCCGGCAGGGCCCGGGCGAAGCCCTCGGTCTCCTCGGGGTCGAGCACCTGGGGGCAGGCGATCAGGGCGAAGTCGAGGCTGCCGGTGATCCGCAGGATGGTGAACATCAGCCGGACCGGCAGCGGCGGGGCGGGCAGGACGGTGAGTTCGGGGTCGACGGCCGGGGGCGGCTGGGCGTCGGCGACGGCGGCCGGGATGGTGAGGCTCAGGTCGTTGACGACCACCTGGCGGGAGAACCGGGCCCCGCGCAGGTGGGCGGCGTCGTCCACCAGCTGCCAGACCTGCTGGGCGTCCAGGGTGCTGTGCCAGTAGGCGCTCAGCGAGGCGGACTTGGCGCGGCCGATCAGCTGGTCGAGGTCGGCCGCGCCGGTGTCGAGCAGGATCAGCGCGTCCTGCGCGAGGGTGCCCACGTGGTCGATCAGGGCGGCGCGCTGGCGGTTGGCGGAGAGCGCCGAGAGCACCAGCTCGCGGCTGCCGGACCGGTGGGCGACCAGCGCGGCGAAGGCGGCGAGCAGGACGACCGACGGACTGGCGCCGGTGCGCCGGCAGACGGCGGCGAGGTGGTCCGCGGCGGTGCGCGAGCGGACCAGCAGGGCGCTGTGGCCGCCGGGCGGGCCGGTGATCCGCGCGTCGGCGAAGACGACCTGCGGGCCGGCGGTCAGGACCCGGGCCCAGTGCCGCAGTGCGGCCGCGACCCTGCGGCGGCCCTGGGCGCTCTGCTCCGCGACGGCGACCTCCAGCGGGGTCGGAGCGGTGACCGGCGGCAGCTCCTTCCCGGCGGCGAGGGCGTGCCAGTCCTGGATCAGCACCGCGGTGGCGGCGCCGTCGGCACCCGCGTGGCAGACCACGGCGACCAGCCGCAGCAGCCGCTCGCCCGCGGCGAGCATGGTGAACCGGACCCGCGGCGGAGCGTCGAGGGGCACCGGGACGGCGACATCAGCCCGGCCCAACTCGGCGGCCAGCGCGTCCAGTTCGACCTCGCTCCGACCGCCGGCCTCGACCACCGTGACGGCGAACCGGCCGTTCCGGTGCACCACCTGGCGGTCCGGGAAGCCGTCCGGGCCGGGGCCCGCGGGAAAGGAGGTCCGCAGCGACTCGTGGCGTTCGACCAGCAGGCGCAGGGCGACCAGCCCGGCGGGGACCGAGACGCCGTCGGGCACCGGCCAGACGGAGTCCTTGTTGATCCCCTCGGGCGGGTCGCGCCGGATGCAGAGGACCATGTTGCCCTGTCCCCGGGTGAGCGGGCCGGAGCCGCCGCCTTCGGCGGCGTACCGGACGGTGATCCGCCTGGGGGTCGCTGTCGTGCCGCGCGGTGTCGCGCCGAGTGACGTCGGATCGTTCGGTGGGGCGTCCTGCGGTGTCACGTCGTACGCGCCTTTCGGCTCGCCGGGGAGGACCGGGGAGGGTTCGGCAGGGGGTGTGACCGGGACGCTACCAGCGCCCTCGCGAGCTGGTCCAGACCAAACCTCGACGGGCCCGATCCATCGTCAATTTTCTTTCCACACACGGCAGTTGACATGTATCGGCGATTCCCCGAGGGCCGCCACGGCAGCCCGGAACGGCTCCGCCACGGGAACGTCGCGGAGCCGGGACGGGCCGGTGCCGAGCCCGCCCGGGTCGGCCACCAGCACCGGCGAGGGGCCGCCCACGGGCACGCCGAAGGACCGCGCGAGCCGCCCGCCGTACGCCTTGACGCAGGCCTCGCGGCGGCACCACAGGGTGGTGAACCGCGCCGCCCGCTCGGCCGGTTCGACGGGCTCGGCGACGAACCGCGCCTCCTCGGACGGGAACCAGCGGGCGGCCATCCGCTCGGCCGTCCGGGGGTCGTGGAGCCGCTCGACGTCGACGCCGACCGCCCGCCCCTCGGCGAGGGCCAGCGCCGCGAACGCCCCCGAGGCCGACCAGCTGACCCGCAGCCCACCGGCCGCCGCGGGCTCGGGCTTGCCGTGCGGACCGTACCGCCAGACCATTGCGGCCGGGGGCACGCCGAGCCGGGCGGCGACCAGCCGCCGGACGGCGCCGCGCACCACGGTGAAGCGCTCGCCCGCCCCTGGGTCCATCCGCGCCGCCCGGGCACGTTCGTCCGGGTCGAGCAGCGGCCACAACTCAGCGGCCGGCACAGCTGGTTGACGCGTATCGATCAGCCAGAGGTCGATCGCCGTCACGGCAGGGCCAGCGTGCTGAGCACGCCGAGCCGGCGGTCGTACCCGGCCAGCAGCGCGGGCCGGCCGTCCGCCCGCCAGCGCGGGAGGTGGTCGGCCAGCTCCGCCCAGAGTCCGGTGAACGGCTGGGCCGGCGGGGGCTCCCCGGCGCCGAAGCCGGGGCCGAGCAGGAGCGCCGCCTCCGGCCCGAGCTTCTCGGCCTCGGCCCGGACCGCCTCCGCCGGGGAGGCCTCGCCCCGGGTCTGCCGGACGGCCAGGCCCTCGCCGGGGACCTCCTCGCAGACCAGCACCACCACCGCGTGCCGCTCCGGCAACGGCACCGGCCCGGACGGTTCGTAGTGCAGCGCGCTCTGTTCGGCGAGCACCACCACGGCCCGGCGGCAGGTGCCGGTGCGCTGGTGGGCGGCGGCCAGCCGCAGCGCGGTGAAGGCCGCCGCGCCGCCCTGGTCGCAGACCGCGAAGGAGAGCGGGCTCCCCGGGACGGACCGGCTGAGCGCCAGCGAGGACGGCGCGCCGGGCCGGACGTCCGGGGTGTCGAAGGCCAGGATCAGCAGGTCCGCCGGCTCGTCCTCGGCCAGCGCCTCGCGCAGCGGTCCGGCGGCCAGCTCCTCGTAGGAGTGGCCGACGCCCTCGCCGAGCAGGTCCTCGCGCAGCGGCAGGCCGTAGGGGCGGACGAGGTCGGAGACGAAGACCCGCAGGTCCGGGTCGAGCGAGGTCTCCGAGCGGCCGTCGGAGCGGCGGGCGAGCACCCGGGTGATCCGCAGGCCGGTGGGACCGGGGGCCACCCGGTCAGTCCTCGGGGATGACGTGCCCGGCGACGTAGTCGGCCAGCCTGGTGACCGACCGCAGGTCGTCCTCGGTGATCTGCTCGACGTCCACCTGGATGTCGAGCGACTCCTCCAGCTCCAGGATCAGCTCGATGGTGCCGGCCGAGGTGAGGCCGAGGTCGTCGAAGAGGCAGGCGTCCTGCGGGATCTCGGGCAGTTCGCGCTTGAGGACGCGCGGCAGGAGCTCGCCGATGCCGTGCAGGATGCGCTCGCGCAGTTCGGGGTCGGTGGTCTGGACCGCGGCTTCTGACATGGGTGTCCCGTCCCGTCGTACGTGGGATGTGTGCTCCGGGGCTTGCAGGCGCCCCGGGGCTCTGGGGTGGCGTGGGAAATGCGGTGTGGGAAATACGGCGTCGCTGTGCGGACGACGGCCGCCGGAGGAGCCGGCGGGCCGTCAGTACCGCATGGCCATCGCGGAGAACGTGGCTCCGACACCGGCGGCGGCGATCAGGTAGTGGTCGCCGCGGCGGAGCAGCCCCCGCGTGGTGGCGGTGTGGAGATTGATGAGGCTGTCTGAGGCGAAACTGTGCCCGACCGACCGCACGTTGTCCAGCACGACTTTCTCGACCGGATAGCCGATCCGGCGCGCGATCATCCGCCAGGACGCCTGGTTGACGTTGTGCGGCAGGATCGCGGCCAGGTCGGAGAGGTCCAGACCGGCCTGGTCCAGGGCGGCCTCGATCGCCTCCACCATCACGTTCGGGTACTCGCGCTGGTAGCGGGCGAGCAGGTCCGGGTCCTCGGCCAGCCGGCCGTCGAACTCCGGGCGTTGGCGCACCGCGAAGGAGAGCATCCGGTGGCGCTCGCCGTCGGCGCTGACCAGGCAGGCGGCCGCGCCCTCGGCGAAGATGCCGGTCTCGGGCACCACCTGGGCGTCCCTGGTGAAGGTCTTCTCGCCGGTCAGCACCAGGGCGAGCGCCGCCGGGTCGGGTTCGGCCGCGAGCAGCCGACCGGCCAGGTCGATGGCCAGCAGGCCCACCGCGCAGGCGTGGTGGGTCACCGTGAAGGCGTCGGCGTGCGCCAGGCCACGGGTTTCGAGCAGGTCGTGCAGCGGGTTGAGCGGATGGGGCACCGCCACCGGCATGCTGCGCGCATGGATCACGAAGCGGACGTCGCGTTCGCGTCCGCGCAGCTCCGGCAGGTTGTCCAGGGCGGCTTCGAGCAGGTCGGGCAGCGTCCCGGTCGGATCCAGACGTAGCTGGTCCAGGCCGTGGAAGCGGCGGAAGAGACGGAGTTGACGTGGGGTCAGGCCGATGCGCTCGCCCACCGCCTCGATGGGAACGGCGTGTGGGGGGAGGTGGACGGCCACTGCCTCCAGTGCGGTCACCCGGGCTAGTATTCCGACGCCCGCCGGGTCGCACAAGTGATCCCGGGCCCCTCCGCCGTCGCCGCCGCTCCCCGGAAGCCGCCAACTGCGCTCCGGTGCGGTCGCGTTCACCCCCGTGCCGTCGAGCAGGTGGGAGATCTCTCATGCCGAACCCTGAACCCCTCCACCCCGACGCCCCGTTGGACCCGGAGCTGGTGGCCCTGCTGGTCGAGGCGGCTGGCGCGCCGCCCGACTGGGCGCGCCACGTCACCCCGGACGCCCGACTGGACGGCGACCTGCTGCTGGACGAGGACGAACTCGCCGATCTGTCGCTACGGCTGCGCGAGCGCTTCGGTCCGCGGGCCGACCTGGCCGCGCTGCGCGCCGGGCTGGACCTGGCCGCCCTGGAGGCCCTGACCGTCGCCGACCTGCGGCGACTGCTCCCCGAGGAGGACGCGCGATGACCCGGTTCCTGCTGGTGATGCCGCCGTTGACCGGCCACGTCAACCCGGCCGCGGGCATCGCCGCCGAGCTGACCGCACGCGGCCACCAGGTCGCCTGGACCGGCACCGAGTCCGTGCTGCGCCCACTGCTCGGCCCGCACGCCGAGGTGCTCGGCACCGGCACCCGGGCGTTCCGGGCCCAGGGCGGGCACGGGCTGGCCGCGCTGCGCACGCTCTGGGAGGGCTTCATCGTCCCGTACGCGCGGTTCACCGCGAAGCCGCTGGACGCGATCGTGCGGGAGTGGCGGCCGGACGTCCTGCTGGTCGACCAGCACACCCCGGCGGGCGCGCTGGTCGCGCACCGGCACGGGCTGCCGTGGGCGTCCTTCGCGCCGGGGGCGATGGAACTGGGGCGCCCCTACCGGGCGTTGCCGCAGGTCGAGGCCTGGATGGCCGGGCTGCTGCGCGGGCTGTGGGAGCGCGCCGCGCTGCCTCCGGAGGAGTACCTGGACCCGCGCTTCTCCCCCGCCCTGGTGCTGGCGACCACCGGTCCGGCGCTGACCGGTTCGGCCCCGCCGCCGGAGCACGCGCTGGTCGGGCCGGTGCTGTCGGTACGGCCGCACGACCCGGACTTCCCGTGGGAGCGGCTGCTGCCCGGCCGGCGGCGGGTGCTGGTCACCATGGGCACGCTGGCCGGCGAGCTGGGCGCGGACTTCCTGGCCCGGTCCGTCCGGGCGCTGGAGCTGTGCGGCGGCGACGTGCAGCCGGTGTTCGCCGCGCCGCGCGGGCTGCTGCCCGAACTCCCGCCCCGGGCCGTGGCGGTGGACCGGGCGCCGGTGCTGGAGCTGATGGCGCGCGGCGAGCTGGACGCGGTGCTCTGCCACGGCGGAATGAACACCGTGGGCGAGGCGCTGGCGCACGGCCTGCCGCTGGTCACCGCGCCGATCCGGCACGACCAGCCGGTCGTGGCCGGCCAGGTGGCGGCGGCCGGCGCGGGGCTGCGGGTGCCGTTCGCGCGCGTCGCGCCGGAACGGCTGGCGGGCGCGCTGCGGGCCGTACTCGACTCCACGGAGTACCGGCGGCGGGCAGTTCAGGTCGGCGCGGAACTGCTGGCCGGGGGCGGTGCGGTGGTCGCGGCGGACCGGCTGGAGGCGCTCGGCCGAACGGGCCCGGGCCGGCGCCCTGTAGCAGACCGGGAGACCGCACGTCCATTGGTCTAGGCCATTGTTTCCGGGGCGGGGTTCGCCCTAGGGTGTCGCAGCGGCACCGCCCTCCGCAGGTGCCGGGCCCCGCCTTCCCAGGTGCCGTGGCAGCCCATCCCCGCACGGGAGTTCCCGTTGATCGAGACCACGGGACTGCGCAAGTCCTACCGCAAGAAGACCTCCCGCCGCGGCGGCGACGACACCACCGTCGACGCCGTCCGCGGCATCGACCTGTCGGTCGCCGCCGGCGAGATCTACGGCTTCCTCGGCCCCAACGGCGCCGGGAAGACCACCACCCTGCGCATGCTGGCCACCCTGATCCGCCCCGACGGCGGACAGGCCGTCATCGCCGGGGCCGACCTGTTCACCGACCCCGCCGGGGTCCGCCGCCGGATCGGCTACGTCGCCCAGGGCGGCGGCACCACCGACAACGTCAGCGCCCGCGAGGAACTGGTGCTCCAGGCCCGGATGTACGGCGCGGCCAAGGCGCAGGCCGGCCAGGCCGCCGCGGACGCGCTCAAGGCCTTCGACCTGACCGGGTTCGGAGACCGCCCGTGCGCCACCTACTCCGGCGGCCAGCGCCGCCGGGTGGACATCGCGCTCGGGGTGATCCACCAGCCGCGGGTGCTGTTCCTGGACGAGCCCACGGTCGGGCTGGACCCGGCCAGCCGGGCGTACGTCTGGGAGGAGATCCGCCGGCTGCGCACCGAGGGCATGACGGTGGTCGTCACCACCCACTACCTGGACGAGGCCGACGCGCTCTGCGACCGGGTCGCCATCGTCGACCACGGCCAGGTGGTGGCCGAGGGCACCCCCGAGGCGCTCAAGCGCGAGATCTCCGGCGACGTCGTCCTGGTCGGGCTGGACGCCGCGGAGGCCGCCTTCGAGCGCGCGGCCGCGGTGCTGCGCCCGCAGCCGTACCTGCACCGGCTGGAGCAGAACGGCGACGAGGGGCTGCGGCTGTACCTGGAGGACGGCGCCGCCGCCATCCCCCAGCTGCTGCGCGCGCTGGACGCGGCGGGCCTGACGCCCGGCACCGTGCAGCTCCAACGGCCCAGCCTGGACGACGTGTTCCTGGCCCGCACCGGGCGCTCGTTGCAGCAGTCCTGACCCCGCACCACCCGGACCCGCACACCTCCCTGGGGAGACCGTGAAGCTCGCCCGCGACACCTGGCTGGTCTTCCAGCGCCAGCTGCTGCTCATGATCCGCACCCCGATCTGGATCGCCGTCGGCATCATCCAGCCCGTGTTCTACCTCCTGCTGTTCGCCCCGCTGCTGAAGAAGGTGCTCGCCTCGGAAGGCGCGCGCAGCTACGCCGACGTCTACCAGGTGTATGTACCTGGCCTGTTGGCGGTGCTGTGCATCTTCGGCGGGCTGTACACCGGCTTCAGCCTGCTCGGCGAGCTCAGGTCCGGCATCATCGAGCGCTCGCGGGTGACCCCGGTGAGCCGGCTGGCGCTGCTGCTCGGGCGGGCGATGCGGGAGATGGTGGCGCTGCTGGTGCAGGCCGTCCTGATCACCCTGATCGCGCTGCCGTTCGGGCTGCGGGTGAGCCCGCTGAACCTGCTGCTCGCCTACCTGCTGCTGGGCCTGCTGGCGCTGATGACCTCGGCGATCTCCTTCGGCATCGCGCTGATGGTGCCGACCGACGCGGCGATGTCGCCGGTGGTCAACACCATCGCGCAGCCGATCGCGCTGCTGTCCGGGGTGCTGCTGCCGCTCACCCTGGCGCCGGAGTGGCAGCAGCAGGCGGCCAGGTGGAACCCCTTCTACTGGGCGGTGGAGGGCATGCGCGCGCTGTTCTCCGGGCACGCCGGGGACGATGTGGTCTGGCAGGGGCTGCTGGTGGTCACGGTGATGACCGTCCTGGCGGTGTACTGGTCGGCCCGGCTGTTCTCCACCCGGGTGCGCTGACGGACGGCACGGAGGGGCCCGGCTCACGATGAGCCGGGCCCCTCCGTCGTCCCCGTCGCGGACTCAGGCGGTCAGGAAGGCCGCCAGCTTCGCCACGCCGTCGATGATCTGCGCCTGCGTCAGCGAGCTGACGGACAGCCGCAGCCGGTGCTCGCCGCCGCCCGCCGGGTAGAACGGCGCCATCGGCGTCCAGAGCACCCCGTGGTCGCGCGCGCAGCGCTCCATGGCCGCCTCGTCGGCGACGAACGGCACCGTCAGCACGGCGAAGAAGCCGCCGTCCGGCCGGGTCCAGGAGATGCCCAGCCGGCGCCGCACGGAGGCCGGGAAGTGCCGGTCCAGCTCCCGCAGCAGGGTGTCCATGCCCGCCGCGTAGTGGGCCGTGGCAGGGGTGTTGGCGGCCCGCAGGCGGCAGTCGTGGGTCAGCAGCATGCCGCCGATGACGGCCTGGCTGAGCGCGGGCGTGTTGACCGTCGTCATGCTCTTCAGCTTGGCCAGCTCGTCCGCGAGCAGGCTGCGCCGCCCGTCGGGGCCGGCCACCTCCTGGTCGGCGACCACGTAGCCGAGGCGGGCCCCGGGGAAGCAGGTCTTGGCGAACGAGCCCAGGTAGACGACCTGGCGGCGGCGGTCCAGCGCCTTGAGGGTGGGCCGCTGCCCCGGGGTGCGGGAGAAGAAGCCGTACGGGTTGTCCTCGACGACGAGCACGCCCTCCTCGGCCGCGGCCTCCAGCAGCCCGGTGCGGGCCGCGACCGGCATGCTGGTGCCGGAGGGGTTGGCGAAGTCCGGGACGACGTAGAGGGCGCGCGGACGGCGCCCCTCGGCCCGCACCGCGCGGGCGGCGGCGCGGACCGCAGCCGGGTCGGGGCCGCCGTCCGGGCCCTCGGGGACGGGGCGGACGGTCAGGTCGAGCAGCCGGGCGGCGCCGGTGACGCCGACGTAGCAGGGCGAGCTCACCAGCAGGACGTCGTCCGGGCCGGCGCACAGGGCGCGCAGCGTCAGCAGCATGCCCTCCTGGGCGCCGACGGTGACCACCACGGCCCCCGGGTCGACGGTCAGGCCCTCGTCGTTGGCCAGCGCGCGGGCGACCAGCTCGTTGATGAGGCCCTTGGTCGGGCCGTACTGGAACAGCGCGGTGCGCACCGCGTCCCGGCCGAGGCCGCGGTCGGCCAGGTGGGCGAGGTAGGTCTCCAGGTAGGCCGGGACGTCCTCGGGCTCGAAGAAGCCCTCGTAGGGGCGGCCGGGGGCGAAGGAGACGGCGTCCGGGTAGCGGGTGGTGACCTCGTTGAGGAAGGTCATCGCGTCCAGCAGCGGATCGGCCAGGGAGGCGTGCAGGTCGTCCAGTCGGAGGTGCGCCGCGGCGCCTCCCGGAGCGGGCGGAGCCGTCACCGCAGCGCCTCCCGGAGACAGCCGGCCGCGAAGGCCTGGGCCTCGGCGGCGTCGTCCAGGGTGCCGGTCATGGCGAAGAAGCCGTGCGGCATGCCCGGGTAGCGGCGCAGCTCGACCGGGACCCCTGCCGCGCGCAGCGCCTCGGCGTACTGCTCGCCCTCGTCCCGCAGCGGGTCGTACTCGGCGGTCAGCACGGTCGCGGGCGGCAGGCCGGCCAGGGTGGCGGCGCGCAGCGGGGAGGCGTACGGGCTGGCGCCGTCGCCCCGATCGGCCAGGTAGTGCCCCCAGTACCAGTCCACCGAGCGGCGGTTGAACAGTGCCGGGTCGTCGTGGTCGCGCAGCGACGGGGTGTCGGCGCCGTGGTCGGTGTTGGGGTAGACCAGCAGCTGGTGGCGCAGGGCGGGGCCGCCCTCGGCGCGCAGCAGGAGGGTGAGCGCGGCGGCGAGGTTGCCGCCGGCGCTGTCGCCGGCGACCGCGATCCGGTCCGGGTCGACGCCGAACTCCTCGGCCCGTTCGACGAGTTGCAGCAGTGCGGCGCGGCTGTCGTGGAGCGCCGCGGGGAAGGGGTGCTCGGGGGCGAGCCGGTAGCCGACGGAGGCGGTGACGCAGCCGACGGCGTTGGTGAGCCGGCGGCAGATCGCGTCGCTGGTGTCGGGCGAGCCGAGCGTCCAGCCGCCGCCGAACAGGTAGAGCAGGGCGGGCAGTCGGCGGCCGGGCGGCTCGGGGCGGTAGAGCCTCAGGGCGAGTTCGCCGCCGGGGCCGGGGACGCGGTGCTCCTCGACGGCGGCGACCGGCTCGGGCGTGCCGGCCGCCGCGCGGATGTCCGCGAGGTCGGCGGCACGGGCCTCGGCGAGGGTGAGGGTGTAGAGCGGCGGGGTCCCGCTGCTCGCGCGCCGGGCGCGCAGCGCCTCGGCCTGGGGGTGCAGGGGCATGGGCGGATCCGTTCGGTGCGCGGGGCTCGGCGGCGGGTTCAGCAGTCTGCCTCGACGTACACGGTCTCGTCGGTGCGGAAGGCCGTGTCGAGGTCGGCGACGTCCGGACGGGCGCCCTGCCGGTAGGCGCATGGACGGATGCCGTCGGGGTCGAAGCCGGCCCGGGTGAGGACGTGCCGCAGCTCGTCCAGGTCGTAGATCCACTGGTGCCCGAAGTACCGGAAGATCTGGTTCACCAGGAAGGCGGGGCGCTCGGGCATCGGCGGGCCGAAGCCGAGGGTGGTCAGCCGGCGCCGGTGCTTGCCGAGGAAGCCGTCGCCGGTGGCGTAGCCGACCAGGTAGCGGGCGAGGTCGGGGGTGGTCAGGCGCAGGACGCCGCCGGGGCGCAGCACCCGGCGGGCCTCGCGCAGCCAGCCGACGGCGACCGGCATGGTGACGTGCTCGATCAGGTGCTCGGCGTACACCCAGTCGACGCTGGCGTCGGCGAAGGGCAGCGGTTCGGCGATGTCGAGCTGCGTGAACCAGCGGTCGCCGTCGACCCGGTAGAGGGTGCCGGGCGCGGTGGCGGCGTCGGGGCTGCGCAGGGTGGCGAGGTCGGTGCCGAGGCCCTCCGGGTGGGCGGTCCGGAAGGCGGCGAACTCGATTCCGGTGATGCCGAGTTCGCGCAGGCCCTGGTGGTCGCGCGGCAGCCCGCCGGGGTGCGCTTCGAGCGTGTCGCAGGTGGCGACCTGCTCGCTGAAGGCGTCCAGCCGGGGAGCCAGCCCGTCCGGGTCGTCCCAGTCCCAGCCCGGGAATCGTTCGTTCTGCTCGGTCATGTGTCGGACCTCCATGGGGGAGAACGCGGTTCGGGTACGGCGCGGTTCAACGGCGGTACGGTTCAACTGCCGCGTGGTTCAACGACTGCACGGTTCAACAGCCGCGCGGTTCAACAGCCGTGCGGGGCTCGGGCCCGGCCGGCCGCGCGGGGGTACGGGTTCAACGGCCGCGCGGGGGGCCAGGGTTCAGCCGGCCGGGCAGGGCCAGGGCGCGAGGACCGTACGGTCCAGGTCGGCGAGCCGGGGGCGGCCCAACAGGGCCATGGTGTGCTCCAGTTCCTCGCGCAGCAGGTCGAGCACCCGGTGCACCCCGGCCTCGCCGTCGGTGGCCAGGCCCCAGAGCGCGGGGCGGCCGACCAGCACGGCGCGGGCGCCGAGGGCGAGGGCGATCGCGAGGTCGGTGCCGCTGCGCACGCCGCCGTCGAAGAGCACCGGCAGTTCGGCGGGAACGGCGTCGACCACCTCGGGGAGGGCGGCCAGGGCCGGCATCGCACCGTCGAGTTGGCGGCCGCCGTGGTTGGAGACCAGGACGGCGTCGACGCCGTGCTCGACGGCCAGCCGGGCGTCCTCGGCGGTGAGGATCCCCTTGAGGACCAGCGGCAGCCGGGTGCGTTCGCGCAGCCAGGCCAGGTCGGTCCAGCTCAGCGCGGGGTCGAACTGTTCGCGGGCGTGCTCGGCGATGCCCGAACGTCCGGCGGTGGCGCGGTGGCTGGCGGCCGTCAGGGCCTGGTCCAGGTTGACCGCGCGGACGGCCGACGGGACGGCGAAGCCGTTGCGCAGGTCGCGCAGCCGGCGGCCGATCCTGGGGGCGTCCACGGTCAGCACGAGCGCTCCGTAGCCGGCCGCCTCGGCGCGTTCCACCAGGGCGGCGAGGACGGCGCGTTCACGCAGCCAGTACAGCTGGAGCCAGAGCGGGCCGGTGGCGGCCGCGGCGATCTCCTCCAGCGTCCGGCTGGCGAACATCCCGGCGACCAGCAGGGCGCCGGCCCGGCCGGCTGCGCGCGCGGTGGCGGTCTCCCCCTCCGGGTCGACCAGCCGGTGGTAGGCCATCGGGGCGATGCCGAGCGGGAGGCGCAGCGGTGCGCCGAGCAGGGTCAGCGCGGGGTCGCAGGCGGAGACGTCGACCAGGGTGCGCGGGCGCAGCGCATGGCGTCCGAACATCTCCCGATTGGCCGTCAGGGTGCGTTCGGCGCCACTTCCGCCTTCGATGAAATCCCAGATTTCCGGTGGGAGTTGGGCGTGCGCCGCACGCTCGATCCCGGCCAGCGTGAGAAGTCCCACGGGCATTCCTCGTTCCAGGACGGCCACACACGGGCCGGTCCTGCTTCGGCAGCGTAGGAGCAACGACCACATTGGTATAGACCTTGATTTGACCAAACGTCTGTGCCAAGGTCTGGCCACGGAATTGGCCGTTCGGATTTGTTAACGGCGTTCATGTCAAAATCCCCTCACTTGTGTGGAGCCGCGTTGACCGGCTTTCTCCCCTCCGTACTTCCGCCTGCCCTCCTGCCGCACTCCGACGCCCCGGACTCCTGGGTCGACCGGCTGCTGCTGGCCGGACCCGGCGGCGAGGAGTGCCTGCGCCTCGGCGCACCGCTCGACCGGGACGCCCTGCGCGCCCTGGTCGAGGAGCAGTCCGAACGGCTGTCGGCCGCCGGGCTCGGACCCGGCGGGACGGCGGCGCTGCGGCTGCCGCCCTCGGTGGCGTTCGTCGCGGTGCTGCTGGCGTGCTGGCGCCTCGGCGCCCAAGTCGCCCTGCTCGACCACCGGTTGACCGACCACGAGATCGACGCGGCGGTGGCCCGGCTGGCCCCGCAGGTGCTGGTAGGCTCCGCCCATCGGTCGGCGGCGGCCCTGCGCGGCTTCTCCGAAGTCGAGCCGGTGGCCGTCCCGCTGGCGGACGGGCGCCCGGCCCGCACCGGACACGCGTTGATCCAGCTCAGCTCCGGATCCACCGGTCCGGCCAAGGTCATCGCCCGCACCGCGACCGATCTGCTGCGCGAACTCGATTGCTACCGAAGGCTGGTGGAGTTCCCCGGCGAGGGCGAGCGGGTCGTCCTGCTCTCCTCGGTGGTGCATGTGCTCGGCCTGGTCGGCGGGCTGCTCAACAGCCTGCACGCCCGGGTCGCGCTCACCGTGCCGGAGCGGATGACGGCGGCGGGCATCCTCGCCGAGGTCGCCGCGAGCGACCGGCCGACCACCGTGATCGGGGTGCCCTTCCACGCCGAACTGCTGGCGGGGGCGGTCGCTCCCCCGCCACTGCCCCGGCTGCGGCGGATGGTCGTGGCGGGCGAACTCGTCCGCCCGGGACTGCCCGCGCTGTTCACCGAACGGTACGGCGTCCCGCTCGGCACCATGTACGGCATGACCGAGACCGGGGTGATCGCCACCGACCTCTCCGGTACGCTCCACCCTGCCAAGCGGCCCGTGCACGGCATGCGACTGCGCCTGGTGAAGGGCGAGTTGCAGATCGGCACGGATTCCTCCCCGTACCCCGGACTGGACGATCCGACCCGCTGGTCCGACGGCTGGCTGCACACCCGGGACGCGGCCGAGCTGGCCGCCGACGGCCCGGTCACCGTGCTCGGCCGGCTGGACTCCCAGGTCTCGATCGGCGGCCTGAAGGTCGACCTCACCGAGGTCGAGCAGACGCTGACCGCGCTGCCCGACGTCCGCGAGGCCGTGGTGGTCTTCGACGGCGGCGCGATCGAGGCCTACCTGGCCACCGAACCCGGGACCGACCTCTCCTCCGTCCAGGACGGGCTGGCCCGCCGCCTGGCCGCCTACAAGCGGCCGCGCCGGCTCGCCCGACTGGACCGCCTCCCCCGCACCGCCACCGGAAAGCTGCTGCGCGACCCGGCCGCCCTGCGCGCGACCGCGACCGCCGGCTGACCGCGCCCACCGGCGCGCGGGCCGCACCCGGCCGCGCCCCGACCCCTTCGCGCCCCGACCCCTTCGCACCACCACCCCGACAAGGAGCCCACCATGCAGGACCGCATCCGCGCCTTCGTCCTGGCGGCACTCGCCGAGATGCAGTACGACGTCTCCGAGGTCACCGGGGACACCGACCTCGGCCCGGCCGGGCTGGACCTCGAATCGCTCGCCCTGGCCGACCTGTCGGTGCAGGTCGAGGACGAGTTCGGGATCAAGTTCGACCTGGACGAGATGGAGACCACCGCGCTGATGACGCTGGACGAGTTCACCGGCGACGTCGCCCGCCGGGTCGACGCCCTCGCCGCCACCTCCGGCAGCGCCGCGTGACCGGCTCCCCGCTCCCCGACGCCCTGCCGGACCGGGCCGAGGTCCTGACCATGCTGGCGGCGTTCGGGCAGCGCGCCGTCGACACCGTGCCCGAAGACCTCGGGTCGCTCGAACTCACCTGGCTCGTCGCCGAGTTCGAGCAGCGGTACGGACTCCAGCTGGACCTGGACGACGACCGCTTCGGCGCGGTGCGCACCGTCGACGACGCCACCGGGCTGCTGCGCGAGGCCGTCCTCGCCGACCGCGCGGGCGCCCGGCCGTGATCCCCGGGGGCACGGGCTCCGGCCCACCAGGCCGGGCGGCCGACCGCCCGGTGGTCACCGGTGTCGGGGTGCTCAGCGCCGCCGGGCGCGGGCTCGCCGCGCTCACCGAGGCCGCCACCCACGGCAAGGCCCTGTCCGGCCCGGTCACCCGCTTCGACGTGAGCGCCCGCCGCACCACCCGGGCCGCGCTGTTCCCCGACACCGTGCCCCTGGCCTGCACCTTCCCCCTGGCCAGGGCCGTGCTCGACGCGATCGGCCAGGCCTGCGGGCAGGCCGGGCTGACCGCCGACGAGGGCGCCGGCCTGCCCGTCCTGCTCGCCCTGCACAGCGACGAGCGCACCCGGGCGACCGCCGACGCGGTGGCCGCCGGGGTCCGTTCCGGCTGGGGCGCGCCGGGTGTCACCCGGGTGTACAACGGCGCCTGCGTGGCCGCCTCGACCGCCGTCGCCGACGCGGCGGCCCTGGTCGCCGCCGGGCGGCACGAGCGGGTCCTGGTCGCGGCCGGGCACCTGGTCGGACCGGGCGTCTTCGCGGTCTTCGACGCCGGACGGGCGCTGGCCCGGGACGGCGAGGCCCGCCCGTTCAGCGCCGGCCGCACCGGCACCCTGCTCGCCGACGCGGCCGTCGCCGTCCTGGTCGAGTCCGCCCCGGCCGCCGAGCGGCGCGGCGCGCCCGCGCTCGCCCGGCTGGCCGGCTGGGGCCGGGCCGGGGACGCCCACCACGTCTGCCGCCCGGAACCGGAGGGCGACGGGACGGCCCGGGCGATCGGGGCCGCGCTCACCCGCGCGGGCGTCGATCCGGCCGAGGTCGGCTACGTCAACGCCAACGGCACCGGCTCGACCCTCGCCGACCGGGCCGAGGCCCGCGCCCTGCGGCGGGTGTTCGGCCCGCACACCGACCGTCTGCCGGTCAGCTCCAGCAAGTCCGTGCACGGGCACGCCCTGGAGGCCTCCGCACTGCTCGAACTCGCCGTCACCATCGGCGCGTTGGGCACCGGCCTGCTCCCGGTCAACGCCGGCTGGCTCGGCCCCGACCCGGACCTCGCGCTGGACCTCGTCCTGGACGGCCCGCACGCCGCCGGGCCGCCGTACGCCCTCAGCCTCAACTCCGCCTTCGGCGGCGCCAACACCGCCCTCCTGCTGGCCCCGGGATGACCGCCACCGCCATGACCACCGCCGAGAACACCCCTGCCGACCACACCCACGGACTGCGGATCCTCGCCGAGGCCCGCCGCCCCGCACCCGGCCTGGACGGGCCGCCGCCACCGCTGCCCGGCTTCGCCGCCTCCGCCTTCAACCCGCTGGTCGCCGACACCGCCGAACGCTGCCTGCGCGCCCACCACGGCGAACCGCCCGCCCCCGGACGGACCGCCCTGCTGCTCGCCAGCGCGAGCGGCGACCTCGACACCGCGCGGGCCATCGAGCGCAGCGCCGAACCCGGACAGCGGACCGGCCCGCTGCTGTTCTTCCAGTCCAACCCCAACGCCGTCCTCGGGCATGTCTCCGCGCGCTGGGGCCTGACCGGCCCGATCGTGGCGATCTGCCCGGCCGAGGCCGAACCCGGCGTGGTCCCGGCCGAGGCGTTCGAACTCGCCGCGCTGCTGCTCGAGGACGGCGACGCCGACCGGGTGCTGGCCGTGGCCGTCGAGCAGACGCCCGACGGGGACCGGGCCGCGGCGGTCCTGCTCGCCCTTCCGGCAGCGGGGAACCGGCCGGACTGACCCCTCCGAACCGTCCGACCGGACCGAACCGCCGCCCGGACTGAACCCCGCGACCGCCCCCGGCCGTAGGAACCATCGAGGCCCGGCGCCTGACGCAGCCGCACCCGGCACACCAGCGCCCCCGCCCGTCCCCGCCTCGCTCCCGGCACCCGCCGCCCGAGCGACCGACCGCACGCAGCCCGCCATTCGTCGCACGCCGCCCGAGCAGCCGACCGCACCCGCCGCACCCGTGCGGCCGACCGACCCTGCCACCCGATCAGCCGCCCGGGCCGTCCACCGGCCCCGAGGGAGGGATCCACCCCCGTGACCATCCGCAGCCTCCGCACCCAGCTCGCGGACGACCCCGACGTGGGCGCCGGCAACGTCCTCACCGCCCGGATCGCGCTCGGGCTCGACCTGGACGTACCGCTGCTCAGCTTCGACACCCCGGTGGACGACCACCCCGCCTGGCAGCCGTTCACCCTGCGCGAGCTGGACCGCGCCGTCCGGGCGCGCGCCGCCGCGCTGCACGGCCTGGGCATCACCCGGCGCGACCCGGTGGTGGTGTACGCGAGCGACGCCGCCGACCACGTGCTCGCCTTCCTCGCCCTGGCCCGGCTCGGCGCCGTCCCCGCGCTGCTCAACCCCAACCTGGACGGCGAACGGGCCGCCCGCTACATCGCCCGCCTCGGCGCGGCCGGCGTCCTCGCCGACCCCGCCCACCTGGCCGCACTGGCCGGCCACGACCCGGGCGCGCCGCTGCTGCCCGAGATCGCCACCCTCGGCGCCGGCGACCCGGAGGCCGCCCCGGAGCCGTACCGGCACTGGTCCGGCGACCCGGTGGCGATCACCCACTCCTCCGGCACCACCGGCATGCCCAAGGCCGTCGTCCACTCCCACGCGAGCCTGTACGCCGCGATCCGCCACCGGCTGCGGCTGCCCCGCCCGCAGGGCCAGGACCGGATGCTCAGCGCGCTGCCCGCCCCGCACGCCGCCACCCTGATCGCGCTCAACCTCGCGCTCAGCTCGCACACCGAACTCGCCGTGCTCTCCCGGCAGTCCGGCGACGGCGTGCTGGAGGCCGTCGAGCGGTGGCGGCCCACCGGGGTGATCGGCTTCGCCGCCACCTGGGCCGACCTCGCCCGGCACGACCTCGCCGCCCGCGACCTGACCTCCGTAGCGCTCTGGTGGAACACCGGCGACTGCGCCCACGAGGTGCACATCCGCCGCCTGATCGCCACCGGCAGCCGGGAGACCGTCACCCGGGCCGGCCGCACCCGGCTGCCCGGCTCGCTGTTCGTGGACGGCCTCGGCTCCACCGAGATGGGGCACTCGCACTTCTTCATCACCCACGGCCCCGGCACCGAGCGCTACGGCCGCTGCGTCGGCCGCCCGCACGCCTTCGTCGACTGCGAGGTGGTCGGCCCGGACGGCGAGCCGCTCGGGCCCGGCGAGGTCGGTGAACTCGCCACCGCCTCACCGACCCTGGCGCTCGGCTACTGGAACGACTCGGCCACCACCTTCCGCACCCGGCTGCGCGGCCGCTTCCTCACCGGGGACCTGATGTACCGGGACGAGGAGGGCTACTACTACCACGTGGACCGGGCCGTCGACTCGGTCGAACTCGGCGGCGGCAAGCGGCTGTTCACCGCGATGTCGGAGGAGCGGGTGCTGGCCGCCTGCCCGGACGTGCTGGACTGCACGGTGGTCGCGGTCCGGGACGGCGAGCGCGTCGTCACCGACGTGCTGCTGCTCCTCGCCGCGGACGCCGACCCGGCCGCGGACCGCACCGGGGCGGTCGTCGCCGCCCTGGACGAGGCCGCCGCCGCGACCGTCCGCAAGGTGTTGGTGGTCTCCCCCGACGACATCCCGCTCGGCCCGACCGGCAAGGTCCGCAAGGTCCTGCTGCGGGAGACCCACCTCGCGGCGGTGGGCGCATGAGCGAGCGGAGTGTGCGAGCAGGCGAGCGGGGTGGGCGCACGTCCCCGCGCCCCGGCGCCGTCGTCACCGGCATCGGCCTGGTCTCCCCGCTCGGCCGCGAGCCCGCCGAGGTGTTCGAGGCGCTCACCGCCGGCCGCACCGGCCTGCGCGCCGTCCCCGAGGGCCACGCCGCGCACGGCTGGCTGCCCGCCGCCGGGCTCGCCCCCGCCGTGGACGGCCGGGAGGTGCTGCCGCCGACCGAGACCCGCTGCGTGGACCGCTTCGTGCTGCTCGCCCTGGCCGCCGCCGACGACGCGCTCGCCGACGCCGGACTGGTCGTCGGCCGGGACGCCGACCCGCACCGCACCGCCGTGGTGCTGGCCACCGGCGGCGGCGGACTGGAGACCTTCGAGCAGCAGTCGCACCGCCGGCTGGAGCGCGGCCGCCCCGGCGTCAGCCCGTACCTGCTGCCCGGCATGCTCTCCAACATGGCCGCCGCCCGGATCGCCATCAAGCACGGCATCCGGGGCTACAGCTCCGCCGTGGTGACGGCCTGCGCGGCCGGCGCCCAGGCGATCGCCGAGGGGCTGCGGCTGATCCGGGCCGGGGACGCCGACGTGGTGGTGTGCGGCGGCACCGAGTCCTCGCTGCACCCGACCATCGCCGCCGCCTTCACCAACGCCCGCGCCCTGGCGCAGGGTTGGGACGACCCCGAGCAGGCCAGCCGGCCCTTCGACGCCCGCCGCAACGGCTTCGTGCTCGGCGAGGGCAGCGCCGTCCTGGTCCTGGAGCGGGCCGAGCACGCCGAGGCGCGCGGCGCCGCCGGCTACGCGGACGTCCTCGGCTGGGGCGCCTCCACCGACGCCCACCACCCGACCATGCCCCGCCCGGACGGCACCGGCGCCGCCGACGCGATGCGCGCCGCGCTCGCCAACGCGGGCCTGGCCCCGGGTGACATCGACTACGTGAACGCCCACGGCACCGGTACCAAGCTCGGCGACGTGGCCGAGACCGCCGCGCTGCGCGCCGTCTTCGGCGCCGAGCCGCCCGCGGTCAGCTCCACCAAGGGCGCCACCGGCCATCTGCTGGGCGCCGCGGGCGCGTTGGAGGCGGCGGTGACCGCCCTGGCGGTGGCCCGGGGGACGCTGCCGCCCACCCTCAACCTGACCGACCCCGACCCGGCCTGCGACCTGGACCACGTCCGTGGCGCCGCCCGGACCGTCCCGGTGCGCACCGCGCTGAGCAACGCCTTCGCCTTCGGCGGCCACAACCTCAGCCTGATCCTCGGCCCGGCCTCCACCCGGACCGCCCGCTAGCGGTACCGCCGACAGCCGCCGCCCGACCGCGGTCGCCCGCCGCGCACCGCCGCGCGGCGCCGCGCGGCGCCGGCGCGCCCCGATCATCGATCCACCATCCCTCCCGGGGGGAGATCCCGTTGTCCATCCAGACCATCACCCACGTCGAGTTCCACTGCGCGGACGCCGACAAGACCGCGGCCGGACTCAGCGCCGACCTCGGCTTCACCGCCGACGCCCCGGCCACTGCCCCGGACGGCTCCCGCACCATCGGGCTGCGCCAGGGCACCATCCGGCTGCGGCTGACCTCCGCCGCCGACCCGGAGCACCCGGTGGCCGAGTACGTCACCCGGCACGGGGACGGCGTCGCCGTCCTCGCCCTCGGCTGCGCCGACCCGGCGGCCGCACTGGAGCGGGCCGAGCGGCACGGCGCCCGGGTACTCGACCGGGCCGGCGTCCTGATCGAGGGCTTCGGCGACACCGCCCTGCGCCTGGTCCCGCTGCCGGACGCCGAGGCCACCCCGGAGCCCCGCCTGCTGGACGGCCTCGACCACGTCGCGATCTGCCTGCCGGCCGGCACGCTCGCGGAGGCCGTACGGTTCTGCGAGGACGCGCTGGACTTCCGCACGATCTTCGAGGAGTACATCGAGGTCGGCGAGCAGGCGATGGACTCCAAGGTGGTGCAGAGCGCCTCCGGCGGCGTCACCTTCACCCTGATCGAGCCCGACACCACCCGCCGCCCCGGCCAGATCGACGAGTTCCTCGCCGCCCACGGCGGGGCCGGCGTCCAACACCTCGCCTTCAGCACCCGCGACATCGCCGGCGCCGTCCGGACCGCCCGGGAGCGCGGCGTGGAGTTCCTGACCACGCCGGACGCCTACTTCGACGCCCTGGCCGACCGCTTCGGCGAGACGGCCATCCCGGTGGCGACCCTGCGCGACCTGCACGTCCTGGTCGACCAGGACCACGGCGGCCAGCTGTTCCAGATCTTCGCCCGCTCGACCCACCCCCGGCGCACCTATTTCCTCGAACTGATCGAACGGCAGGGAGCGGGCACCTTCGGCACCGCGAACATCAAGGCCCTCTACGAGGCCGTCGAACGGCACGGCCCCGCCGCCGAGGACCGGCCCGCCCCCGCACAGCCGAAGCAGGCCCGCGCGCTGGCCGCCGCCCCCGGGTTCCGGCTCACCGAGGCCGAGCGCGCCCTGCTGCCCACCCCCGACGAGGTGGCGCACTACCGCGAGCACGGCTGGTACCTCTCCCGCAGGCTCTTCAGCGACGAGGAGCTGGACACCCTCCAGGCTGCCACCGAGGCGTACTACGCCGGCCACCGGGACCGCGAACTGCCCGTCCGGCCACCCCGGTTGGCCTCCTGGCGGCCCGAGGACGGGCCGGTCCAGCGGCACAACGACTACGTGCACTACGAGAGCGACGCGATCGGCGCGATCCTGCGCAAGCCGCTGGTCGGCGCGGTGGCCGCGCTGCTCGCCGGCACCGAGGAGATCCGGGTCTTCCAGTCGACGCTCATCTACAAGCCCCCGGTGCCCGAGGAGCCCAGCAACCGGGTGCCGTGGCACTTCGACAAGCACTACTGGCAGACCTGTAGCTCCGAGGAGATGCTCACCGCCTTCATCCCGTTCCACGACTGCCGCGAGGAGAACGGCACCATCACCATGGTCGACGGCAGCCACCGCTGGCGGGAGCTGCCGTCCGGCGAGGACTCCACCCGGCACTTCGCCGACCGCGACGGCTCCGAGCTGGAGTCCATCCTGGCCGCCAACGCCGCCCACAACGGGCAGCGGGTGCGCAAGGTCCCGATGCTGATCCCGCGCGGCCACCTGTCCTTCCACCACTGCCGCACGTACCACGGCAGCGGCCCCAACCTCGCCTCCTTCCCGCGCCGGGCGGTCTCGCTGCACCTCCAGGACGGCGCCAACGAGTACCGCCGGCACGACCGGCCGGACGGCGAGCCGGTGGTGTACAACCACGACGTGCTGGTGGGCCGTACGGACGACGGCCGGCCGGACTACGCCGACCCGCGGTTCTGCCCGACGGTCTGGCGGGGGCGGCCGTGACCGCTCCCGCGCACCCGGCCGGCGAGGGCGCCGCACTGCCCGACAGCCCCGCCCCGCTGGACACCCCCGCCGAGCGCTACCGGATGCTGCGGCTGATCCGCGGCTTCGAGGAGCTGGCGCTCGGCCTGGTGAAGTCCGGCGCGATCCCCGGCGGCATCCACCCGTACATCGGGCAGGAGGCCGTCGCGGTCGGCGTCTGCTCGGCGCTCGGCCCGGGCGACCGGCTCGCCAGCACCCACCGCGGCCACGGCCACGTGCTCGCCCGGGGCACCGCGCCGCACCGGCTGCTCGCCGAGCTCCTGGGGCGGGTCGGCGGTTCGAACGGCGGCCGGGGCGGCTCCATGCACGCCGCCGACTTCTCGCTGGGCATCCTCGGCGCCAACGGCATGGTCGGCGCCGGTGCCCCGATCGCGGTCGGCGCGGCCTGGGCGGCTGTCAACCCCGGACGGACGACGGCCGAAGGGCCGGGGACCGACGGCCCGGAGGTCGGCCGGACCCCGGTCGCGGTGGCCTTCTTCGGCGACGGCGCGCTCAACCAGGGCGTCCTGCTGGAGTCGCTCAACCTCGCCGCGATGTGGCGCCTGCCGGTGCTGTTCGTCTGCGAGGACAACGGCTACGCCACCACCCTGCCCGCCGCCACCGCCGTCGCGGGCAGCGCCACCGGCCGGGCCGCCGCCTTCGGCATCCCCGCCGAGGAGGTGGACGGCATGGACACCGAGGCCGTCCGCACCGCCGCGCTGCGCGCCGTCGAGCGGGCCCGCGGCGGCCGCGGCCCGGGCTTCCTGGCCTGCCGCACCTACCGATACGAGGGCCACCACACCATGGAGCGCCGGATGAAGCTGCGCTACCGCTCCCCCGAGGAGGTCGACGCCTGGCGCGAGCGCGACCCGCTCCCCCGGGCCGCCGCCCTGCTCGACCCGGCGACGGTCGCCGAGCTGGACCGCTCGGTGGCCGAACAGCTCGCCGCCGCCGAGGAGTTCGCGCTCGCCTCGGAGCACCCGGACCCGGCGGGCGCACTGGACCACCTGTACGCCGACGGGCTGCGGCCCCGGGCGGGGGCGACGCCGTGACCAGGCTCTCGTACACCAAGGCGCTCAACCGGGCGCTGGCCGACGAACTCGCCGCCGATCCGGCGGTCTGCGTCTTCGGCGAGGACATCGGCGCCGGTCTGGCCGGGCCGACCCTCGGCCTGCTGGACCGCTTCGGGCCGGGCCGGATCGTCGACACCCCGCTCTCCGAGCAGGCCTTCACCTCGATGGCCGTCGGCGCCGCGCTGGCCGGCCGGCGCCCGGTGCTGGAGTTCCAGATCCCGTCGCTGCTGTTCCTGGTCTTCGAGCAACTCGTCAACCAGGCCCACAAGTTCTCGCTGATGACCGGCGGCCAGGCCGCCGTCCCGCTGACCTGCCTGGTTCCCGGCTCGGGCTCCCGGGACGGCTGGGCCGGGCAGCACTCCGACCACCCGTACAGCCTGTTCGCGCACGCCGGGGTGAAGACCGTGGTGCCCGCCACACCGACCGACGCCTACGGGCTGCTGCGCTCGGCGATCCGCGACCCGGACCCGGTCGTGGTGTTCGCGCCCGCCGCCGCGATGCCGGTGCGCGAGACCGTCACCTGGGACCTCGTCCCCGTCCCGCTCGGCCGGGCCCGGATCCACCGGGCGGGCAGCGACGTCACCGTGGTCGCCCTCGGGCACCTGGTGCACGACGCCCTCGCGGTGGCCGAGGAACTGGCGCCGGAGGTCTCGGTGGAGGTCCTCGACCCGCGCACGGTGTACCCCTTCGACTGGCAGGCGCTCGCCGACTCGCTGGAACGCACCGGCCGCCTGGTCGTCCTGGACGACTCCAACCGCAGCTGCGGCTTCGGCGCCGAGGTGCTGGCCACCGCCGCCGAGGAGATGCGCCTGGTCGCCCCGCCCCGCCGGATCACCCGCCCGGACGGCGCCGTCCTGCCCTTCGCCCCCGCCCTCGACCGCGCCGTCCAGCCCGGCCGCGAGCAGCTGCGGCACGCGCTGGACCTCGTGCTGAAGCACCGCTGACCGCGCCCCGAAGCGGCGCAGCCCCCGCGTACCTCGCGCACCCCGAACACGTCGATCGCCCAACAGCCCGACCAAGGAGCCCCGTTGTCCACGAACCGCTACCACTGGGACCGCTCGCACCCCGGCCTGACCAGTCTCCAGCAGGCCATCGACCCGCTGCGCCGCGAGGTGGTCGAGCACTCGGTGTACCGCTCGCTCACCGGCATCGAGCGGGTCCGCACCTTCCTCGGCAGCCACGTCTTCGCCGTCTGGGACTTCATGTCGCTGCTCAAGAGCCTCCAGCGCGACCTCACCTGCGTGGACGTGCCGTGGGTCCCGAACGGCCCGACCGCCAGCCGCCGGCTGATCAACGAGATCGTGCTGGTCGAGGAGAGCGACGAGCTCGGCGAGGGCTACACCAGCCACTTCGAGCTGTACGTCGAGGGCATGCGGCAGGCCGGTGCCGACCCGCGCCCGATCGAGGAGTTCCTGGCCCTGCTGGGCTCCGGCACCGCCGTGCCGGACGCCCTGAAGAACGCCGGAGTGCCGCAGCCCGCCCTGGACTTCACCTCCACCACCTGGTCGATCGTGGAGAACGCGCCGGTGCACTGCCGGGCCGCCGCCTTCGCCTTCGGCCGCGAGGACCTGATCCCGGACATGTTCACCCAGGTCATCCGGATCGACGACCCCGAGGGCGCGCTCACCGTCTTCAAGGACTACCTGGCCCGTCACATCGAGGTCGACGGCGAGCAGCACACCCCGATGGCGATGCAGATGCTGATCGACCTGTGCGGCGACGACCAGGACAAGTGGGACTCCTGCGCCGAGACGGTCCGCACCGCGCTGCGCGCCCGGCTCCAGCTGTGGACCGCGATCGAGCGGTCCTTCTGAGGCCTGCCGGAGGACGTCCGTCGTCACGGTGGAAGGGCGCCCATGGGGAACCGACATCCCCCGTGGGCGCCCTTCCGCCGCCGGGGCCTGCCTTCGCACCCGCACCGGCGGGGCGGCTCAGAGCACCTTGGGCAGCACCCCGGCCGAGGCGGGCGGCCGGTCCCCGGCCCTGCGGAACCGGTGCAGCGCCGCCCGGCCCTCCGCCCCGCGCACCCGGGCGGCGAGTCGGGCCGGCAGCACCACGGTGGCCAGCCGGCCCTCGCCCCGGAACCCCTCGACCGTCCAACAGACCCAGGGAATCGGGTAGTTGGCCGCCGGACTGAACAGCACGGGCCGCTTCCCCTGGAAGCTCACCGCATAGGCGCCGAAGCCGCTCCAGTTGGAGAAGCTGAACCGGCGCGCCGCCGGGTCGAAGCCCAGCGGCACGCAGTCGCGCAGCCGGGAGCGGCCGAGGGTGGCCAGGAACCACAGGTTGGCGCGGAGGTTGAGGTGCGCGGTCGGGAACTCCTCGACCGCCGTGCGCAGTGCGCCCGCGAGCACCGCCGGTCCTTCCTCGGGCCGGTGCGGCAGATGGACCTCGCTGAGGAGGTTGCCGAGCAGCGCGGGCGACAGGCCCAGCCAGCGGCGCGCGTTGACCGGCACGGTCAGCATCCGCTCGGCGTCGTCCCCGTCCAACTCCCGCAGGGTGCTGAGGAGGTGGGCGCAGAGCACATCCCCGGAGGAGAGCCGGCGCCCGGCCGCCAGTCCGAACTCCTCGCGCATCCTGGCCAGTTCGGCGTCGGTGAAGGCGATCTGGACGATCCGGTTGGCGCGTGGCCCGACCGCCACCTCGCGGGCCAGCAGCTCCGCCTCCGCCGCCGAGGGCAGCCGGAAGCCGGGCCGGCCGCAGTCCTCGTCCGGGAGCACCTCGGCCAGCAACTCGTCCTGGTCGTCGACGAGTTCGGCCTTCGGCAGCGGTTCGCCCTCGACCGCCGCGGACCAGGTCCGCAGCAGCAGCATGAAGCTGTGCAGGTCGCCGATCGCATGGTGCCAGGAGCAGCCGAGCACCGTGCCGCCGTCGGCCGTGCGGGTGAGGCGCACGGTGAGCAGCGGGACGCCGCCGTCACGGGCGGCGGGGGCGTCCAGCGGGGCGACCAGTTCGGCGCCGGCCGCCGTCGCCCGGCCCATCGCCTCGGCGAGCGTGCCCTCCACGGTGTAGACCTCGAACGGCACGCCGGTGTCGTCGCAGACCGCCTCCAGGACGCCCTCGACGGTGCGCAGCCTTCCGGCGAAGACCGGCACCCGCTCCAGCGCCCGGGCCAGGCCGGCGGCGAGCCGGTCGTCGTCCAGCGGGTGCTCGAAGCAGAGCACGACCGAGACGGCGAGGTCGGCGAGCATGGTGTCCATCAGCCCGCAGCGCAGCACCCGGCCGGTGGCGTGCCCGGCCCGGACGGTCCGGGATCTTCGCAACTGCGGCCAGATGCTCATGGGTTCCGTTCCGAAGCACTCGACGACTCCCGGTGACGCGCGGGCGCGTTCCGGCGGCGCGCGATCCGCGGGCACGCCGAACGATAGTGGCGCGCGGAGGCAGTGGTCCAGTCCAATCCCGCACTCCGGCAGGGCTCTTCGGCCGGTGCGGCGACAGCGACGGCGATAGAATGCGCAGCATGGGAGAGCGCCCCGGCGCACCCTCCGCGCCGCCCCTCGTCCTGGTCACCGGCACCGCGTCGCGGGTGATCGACCCGACCCGGGCCTACCACCTCGGCCGCGACCCGACCAGCGAGATCGTCCTGGACGACCCCCGGGTGTCCTGGCACCACGCGATCCTGCGCGCCACCGGAGGGCACTGGCTGCTGGAGGACGTCGACAGCACCAACGGCACGTACGACGAGGGCCGGCGGGTCAGCCGCGAGGAGGTCGGCCCGGGCACCCGGCTGCGCTTCGGCGACCCGGCCGACGGCCCGTCCGCGGCCTTCGCCGGCCTTCCGGCACCCACCGCGCACAAGCGGCCGTCGCTGGTCGCCCCGCACCTCTCCGGCACCTTCCGCCGTCCGAGCGCCGTCCACCGGCTGCTCGGCCGCACCGTCCGGATCGGCCGCTCGCGCGACAACGACCTGGTCCTGGACAACCTGGTGGTCTCCCGGTACCACGCCGAACTGCGCGCGCTGCCCGACGGCGGCCACGAGATCGTCGACCTGGACAGCCACAACGGCACCTACCTCAACGGCCGCCCCGTCCAGCGCGCCCCGGTCGGCCCGGCGGACATCGTCGGCATCGGCCACTCCGCGCTCTGCCTGGCCGACGGCCGGCTGGTCGAGTACACCGACACCGGCGAGGTCTCCCTGGACGTCCGGCACCTGGTGGTCCGGGTCGGCCCCGACCACCGGGTGCTGCTGGACGACGTCGGCTTCCCGCTCGCCGAGAAGGCGCTGCTCGCGGTGGCCGGGCCGAGCGGCGCGGGCAAGTCCACCCTGCTCAACGCGCTCACCGGGCTGCGCCCCGCCGACCAGGGCACGGTGCTGTACGACGGGCGCGACCTCTACCGCGACTACGCCGAGCTGCGCCGCCGGATCGGCCTGGTGCCGCAGGACGACATCCTGCACACCCAGCTCACCGTCCACCGCGCCCTGTCCTACGCCGCCGAGCTGCGCTTCCCCGGCGACACCGAGCCGCACGAGCGGGAGGCCCGGGTCCGCGAGGTGATCCACGAACTGGGCCTGGACGGCCGGGCCGACCAGGTGATCGCCAGCCTCTCCGGCGGCCAGCGCAAACGGGTCAGCGTCGCGCTGGAGCTGCTCACCAAGCCGTCCCTGCTCTTCCTCGACGAGCCGACCTCCGGGCTGGACCCGGGCATGGAGCGCTCGGTGATGCGGATGCTGCGCGGGCTCGCCGACGACGGCCGGACGGTGGTCGTGGTGACGCACAGCGTGCTGAGCCTGAGCGTCTGCGACCGGCTGCTGGTGCTGGCCCCGGGCGGGCGGACGGCGTACTACGGGCCGCCCGGCGAGGCGCTGGGCTTCTTCGGCTACGAGGAGTGGCCGGAGGCCTTCGAGGCCTTCGAGGACGAGGACCACGACAGCTGGCAGCAGCGGTTCCGCGGCTCCCCGCAGTACGCGCGCTACGTGGCGGCCGAGGGTGTCCCGACGCCGTCGCCCCGTCCGCACCCGACCCCGCACGAGCCCGCCGCGTCGGCCACGCCCGCCCCTCCCGCCGCTCCCGTGATCGACTGGGACAAGCCGCAGGGCTGGTTCTCCCAACTGGGCACCCTGGTACGCCGGTACACCGCGGTGCTGGCCGCCGACCGGCTCTTCCTCACCATCATGGTGGTGCTGCCCTTCGTGATCGGCCTGATGTGCCGGGCGATGGCCGGCTCCCGGCTCTCCCCCGACAACGCCGTCAACTGCCTGCTCACGCTCTGCATCGGCGGTCTGCTCACCGGCGCCGCCAACTCGGTGCGCGAGCTGGTCAAGGAGCGCGCGATCTACCGGCGGGAGCGGGTGGTCGGGCTGTCCAGATCGGCCTACCTGGTCTCCAAGGTGGTGGTGCTCGGCACCGTCACGGTGGCCCAGGCCGCGGTGCTGACCGTGGTCGGCCTGGCCGGGGTGGACCTCTCCTTCGCGGTGCCGACCGGGGTGGTGATGCCGCAGCTGCCCGAACTGATCCTCGCGGTCGCGCTGCTCGCCTTCTCGGCGATGATGCTCGGCCTGGTGGTCTCGGCACTGGTGGGCAAGGAGGAGGCCACCATGCCGCTGCTGGTGCTCCTCTCGGTGGTGCAGATCGTCTTCAGCGGCCTGATGCTCAAGCTGCACGGCGTCCCGGGGCTGGAGCAGTTCGCCTGGCTGGTCCCGTCCCGCTGGGGCCTGTCGGCGATGGCGCGCACCGTCGAGCTGCACGGCATCTTCCCGAACGCGATCACCGCCGACCCGATGTTCCGGCACCAGCGCACCGGCTGGCTGGTGGGCATCGCGCTGCTGCCCGCGCTCTCGCTGCTGTACGGCCTGGTGGTGCTGGCCCTGCTGCGGCGGCACGAGCCGAGCATCATGCGGCGCTAGCGGAAGGGCGACCGCCGCATGGACGAGTTCGCGTTCCGCCCCACCCACGTCGCCCCGCCGGACGGGATGGCCTCCTGGGCGGCACCCGACCCGGCCCGGCCGGACGCCCGGCTCGACGCGCTGCTGCCGCTGCAACTGCTCGACCGCCGGGGCGACTGGGCGCGGATCCTCTGCTCCAACGGCTGGACCGCCTGGGTGGACGGCCGCCTACTGGTCGCGCTGCCGCAGCCACCGCCCGCCGCCGGCGGCCCGCCCGCGCGGACCGCCGACCCGCGACCGGCGCTCGCCGAGGCCGGGGGCGCGCTCGACCGTTACCGCGCCTTGCTGGAGGACCTCGCCGGCGGCACCCTCGACCTGGGGGCCTTCCGGGAGCGCACCCGAGGCCTGCGGATCGGCCTGGTGGTGGACGGCGAGGCGGTCTGGCTGTTCGACCCGGTGCGCGACCTCTGGTGCTACGGCGACGGGCTCCAGCTCCAGACGTACGCGGCCACCGACCGGCCCAGCCCCTCTCCTGCGCCGTCGCCCGCGCCCGCGCCCGCGCACGGCCCGTCCGCGGAGGGCCCGTCCGCCTCCACCCGGACCGGTGAGCCGTGACCTCCGCCGAGCGCGACGGCGTCGAGCGGCCGTCCGCCGCACGCGACGCCGCCAAGCGGGATGCCCCCGAGCGGGACGCCACCGAGCGGGACGCCACCGGTCTGCCCGCCGGGCTGGTCGGGCGGCGGGTCGCCGGCTACCGGCTGGAGAACGAGATCGGGCGCGGCGGCATGGCCGTGGTCTACCGGGCCAAGGACCTGCGGCTCGGCCGGACCGTCGCGGTCAAGCTGCTCGCCCCCGAGCTGGCCCGCAACGAGGTGTTCCGGCAGCGGTTCATGCACGAGTCGGAGGCCGCCGCCGCGATCGACCACCCGCACATCATCCCGGTGTTCGAAGCGGGCGAGCAGGACGGCATCCTGTACCTCGCGATGCGCTACGTGGAGGGCGGCGACCTGCGCGCCCTGATCAACCGCTCCGGCCCGTTCCCGGTCGGGCGGGCCGTCCGGTTCGCCCTCCAGATCGCCTCGGCCCTGGACGCCGCGCACGACCACGGCCTGGTGCACCGGGACGTCAAACCGGGCAACGTACTGGTCGCCGCCGGGACGGACAGCGAGCACCCCGAGCACCTGTACCTGGCGGACTTCGGCCTGACCAAGAAGTCCCTCTCGCTCAGCGGGCTGACCACCGTCGGCCAGATCGTCGGCACGCTCGACTACGCGGCGCCCGAGCAGATCTCCGGCAGGCCGCTGGACGGGCGCTGCGACCAGTACGGCCTCGGCTGCGTGGTCTTCGAGATGCTCGCGGGCGCCCCGCCGTTCCGCCGGGAGAGCGACCTCGCGCTGCTCTGGGCGCACCTCAACGACCCGCCGCCCGCACTGCGCGACCACCGGCCCGACCTGCCGGCCGCCGTCGGGGCGGTGGTCGCCCGGGCGCTGGCCAAGACGCCCGGGGAGCGGTACCCGAACTGCCTGGACTTCGTCGCCGAGCTGCGCGCGGCGAGCACCGCCGCCGCGCCGGAACCGTGGCGCGCCGACGGGCCGCCCACCCAGGTCGTCCCCGCGCTCGCCCCCGACCCGCCCCCGGTGCCCGGGCCGCCCGCCTGGGCCGCACCGGTCATCCACCCGCCGCCGTCGCCGCCCGCAGGGAGCCGTCCGTCATGAACGCCGTGAGCCAGGTCTTCGCTGTGGTCGCCGCGGCGATCCACCTGATCGTCTGGCCGCTGGAGAGCTTCCTGTACGGGCACCCGCGGGTGCGCCGCGTGCTGACCGGCAGCACGGCGGACGCCCCGGAGGTCCGGCTGTGGCGCGTCAACGTGGGCTTCTACAACCTCTTCCTGGCCCTCGGCCTGGTCGCCGGCCTGGTCCTGCTGCACACCGGACACCCGGGGGCCGGGCGGGCGGTGGTGCTCTACGTCGCCGCGTTCATGGTCGCGGGCGGGATCACCCTGTTCACCTCGGAGCCGAAGCTGTGGCGCGGTGCACTCGGCCAGGCCGTACCGGCGGCGATCATCCTTCTGACGGAGGCCTTCTGACGTTTCATCACCATCTCTTCAGGCGTGCGGCTAAACTCCGCCTACCCCGCGACGGTCGCGGAGGCTGGGGGTGGCAGCGGTGGCGAAGATCCCGATCACCGACCGGTACGTCGTCGGCCTCGGCTGTCGGGTGAGCGTCCAGCAGGGCCTCACCTCGACGAAGGTCAGCTGGAGCGTCGCACACCTGCCGGAGGGCGGCTCGCCCCGGCCCACCGGCGGCAACAAGGAGATCGGCGTCATCTGCCCGCGCTGCCGGCGTTCCTTCTCCGTCCGGGTGGAGACCGCCACCAGGGCGCGGGTCAAGCGGCTGGTCCACCGGACGGTGGGCTGGCTGCTGGTGCTCTCGCTGCTGGCCCTCGTCCCGATGCTGGTCCAGCTGGGCGGCCGGACCGTCGAGGAGGGCGACGACCAGGCCGTCGACAACATCGGTCTGCTCTTCACGCTGGCCGCCGCGGGCGTGGTCGTCGGACCGTCGCTGCTGCTCAGTGCGGGCATCCACGACGGCATCGGGAAACTCCGGCTCATCCGGGCCGACGGCCGCAAGACCATGTGGGTGCGGGGCCACCGGCTGTTCTGAGCCGGGCCACGCCCCCCGCACCCGTCACTCGGCGTCCGCCGGTACCTCGCCGCGGTGCCGCACCCGGGTGGCGAGCAGGGCGCCGAGCGCGCCGGTCAGCAGCCCCCAGCCCGCCGCGAGCGGCACCGCCGTCCAGAGCACCGGGCGCAGGGTGAGGCTCCCACCGCCCAGCCCGGCCAGCGGGTTGCCGCCGCCGAGCACGGCGCCCAGCAGGTCGCCCAGGCCGCCCTGGCCGAGGCCGACACCGAGCACGGAGAGCCCGTAGTCGGCGTCCGCCCGGGTCCACAGACCCACCAGCAGCACGGTGACGGCGGTGGCGAGCGCGAACCGGACGGCGTGCCGCCAGAGCCGGACGGTGCGCGGCGCGCGGCGGGCCGCCAGGAAGGCGGCGGCGAGCAACAGGACGGCGGCCAACGGCAGCAGCCACCAGCTGCGGGCGTCCTGCTCCGCGAGGGCGCCGAGGTCGATGGTCGCCGGCCCGCCCCCGGGGGTGCGCAGCACCGCGCTGAGCGGCTTGGGGACGGGCAGGCCGAGCCCGCCGACCAGCCGCCCGTGCCACGTGGCGCCGAGCCCGATGCCGAAGGCCAGCCAGACCAGGTCGGGCAGCGCGAGCAGCACCACGGCCAGGGTCTGCCGGGGGTTCCCGTGCACGACCGCGGTCAGCACCCCGGCCACCGCACCGATCGCCAGGTACGCCAGCAGGACCAGCCAGAGCGCGAACGCGGGTGGGCGGACGGCGAGTTGGTAGCGCACCAGGGCGGGCGGCAGCGGGGCCCGCCGGGACACCGCGAAGGTGACCGCGAACACCACCAGCAGCCAGGCCAGCCCGATGCCCACGGTGGTCGGGCCGTCCGCGCGGAAGCCGACCTCCGGGGTCAGCCCGAGCGCGCCGCCGATCGACTGGGCCAGGTCGCCGCCGAGCGGGACGACGAAGCTGTGCCGGGCGCCGAGGGTGAGCAGCACCAGGGCGAGCACCCAGAGCAGCAGCGTCCGGCCGATCCGCCCGAGCAGCTCACCGCCGCCCGCGACCGCGCGGAAGCGCAGCTGGCGCAGGAACACCTCGGCCATCGCGACCGCGCCGACCACCGAGACGCTCAGCGGCATCGCGCTGATCCCGGCCCCGACCGCCGCGAAGTCCCCGGCGCCGCCGTCGAGTTCGACGGTGCCGCCGACGGCGAGCGCGAGCGTCGCGGCCAGCACGGCGGGGAAGCCGCCATCCGGGAGGTCGTCGGCGCCGGCCAGCCAGAGACCGAGTGCGGCCACCGCCGCCATCGCGACCAGCCCGGCCAGCACGACGGCGAGCGCGTCCAGCCAGCCGCGTACGGCGCCGGGCGGGCCCGCGGCCCGGGTGGTGGGCTGCTGCATGCCGCCTCCTCGTCGCTCGCGGGGTGCACAGGGGTCCGGCCCGGGCGCGGCGCGATCGATCTCCGATCTACGCCCGTTCTACGTCCGGTCGACTCCCGGCCGGGTTCCGGCCGGGTTTCCAGGGTGGCCGACGGTCGGCGGGCACGCTCGGCGACGCCCCGGCACCTGCTGTTGCGGCGAACGGGGCAACGGGGGAGAAAGGGAAGCCACTGGCAGGAGCCTCCCGAGCCGGCCCCGGTCGGCCGACCGCCTGCGAAACGGAGCCTCGATGACCGCCCAACCGCCTCCGTCCGGCCTGCCCGACCCGCCCGGTGAACCTCCGCACGGTCCGCCGTCCGGTCCCCCGTCCGGGCCGTTGGCCGGTCGACCGTCCGGCGGCGGTACGGCCGGTCCGCCGTCCGTGCCCCCTCCGCCCTCGGGCCCGTCCGGGGCCGCCGGGGCGGGTGGCGCCGGGAGTGCGAGTGGTCCCGGCGGTGCGAGCGGGCCGGGCGGGCCGTCCGGACCGGGCGGCGCGGGCGGGCCCGGCGGGCCGTCGTCCGGCGGGCCCGGACGCGGGGCGCGCACGCCGTGGTGGCGCTCCGGGAAGGGGCTGGCGCTGGCGGCGGGCACGGTGGCGGTGGCCGTGGTGGCCACCGTGCTGATCGTCAACAACCAGGGCGGCAACCACCCGGCCGTGCCGACCGCGAACGAGGTCGCCCTGCAGGCCCCGGCCGATCCCGGGCCGGACCCGTTCACCCCGTCGGTGGAGACCCAGGGGGTGAGCGCCCCCGCACCCGGCTCCGCCGTCCCGACCCCCGCTCCGACCCCCGCCCCGACCGTCACCCCGACGGCGCAGCACCCGGGCGGCGCCTCGTCCCGGAGCGGTTCGCCGACCGCGCTCCACAGCGTCGAGGGCAGCTCGGCCGGGCTGTACGCCGGGTCGATGGGCAAGCCGAGCTGCGACACCGAGCGCCTGGTCGGGATGCTCTCGACCGGGGACACCGGGCGCGCCTGGGCCTCCGCCGCCGGCATCGCGCAGGCCGACGTCCCCGGCTACCTGCGCTCGCTGACCTCCGCCTACCTGCGGGTGGACACCCGGGTGACCAACCACACCTACAAGAGCGGCGCGGTGGTCGAGTACCAGTCCGCACTGGAGGCGGGCACCGCCGTCCTGGTGGACGCCCAGGGCGTGCCCCGGGTGCGCTGCTCCTGCGGCAACCCGCTGAAGCCGCCGGCGCTGGTGAGCAACGCGAGGTACACCGGGAAGGCCTGGGCGGGCTTCCAGCCGTCCACGCTGATCATCGTGGTGCCGGCAGCCCGACCGGTGACCGAGATCATCCTGGTGAACGTCGAGACCGGCGGGTGGTTCTCCCGGATGACCGGGCGGGTCGAGGTCGTGGACCGACCGGCCGAACCGCCGAAGGGGCCCCTGGTGCCCGGCATCCCGCCGCCGGGCCCGTGGACGCCGTCCACACCCTCGGCCACCTCCTCGACCTCCCCCGGTACGACGTCCCCCGGCATGACCTCGCCCGGTGCAACGTCGCCTGGTGCAACATCGCCGGGCACGACCCCACCCGGCACGCCATCGCCCGGCACACCGACGAGTTCGGGTGCCACCCCCTCAGGCTCCACAGGCGCCGGAGTCACCTCCTCGGGCCCGACGACCCCCGGAGCCACCTCCCCGACCAGCTCGGGTCAGCCGCCGGGGACGGCCACGACGACCAGCACCCCGCCCCCGTCCACGGTGACCGCCGGCACACCGACTCAGACTCAGACACAGACGCCGACACCGGTCACCAGGACGCCCTCCCCCGCGACGACGACCTCCGCCGCCACGACGGCAACCGGGACCACGGCGACCACCACCACCGCCCAGGCGCCGACCGCGACCTGCGCGAGCACCGCGCCGTCCACCCTGCCGCCCTGCCCGACCGCGAGTGCCGCCACGCCGAGCTGACCCGGCGCACGCCCCGCTGCCATCGACCCTCACCCGGCCGGTGGCAGCGGCGCACCTCAGGGCAGCAGCACCTTCGCGTCCTCGGGCCCGAGCACCCGGCCGTCCGCCGAGCGCACCTCGACCCTCGCGACGGGCGCACCGGACTCGCGGTCCACCAGACGCGCCCGGGGCTCGCCCTCCTCGAAGAACCACTGGTCGCCCCACTGCCGCAGCGCCGTGATCACCGGGAACAGCGCACGGCCCTTCTCGGTGAGCACGTACTCCTGGTACGGGCTGCCGTCGGCGGCCGGCGCGAGTTCGAACACGCCGTTGGCGACCAGGCCGGCCAGGCGGGAGGACAGGATGTTCTTGGCCAGGCCGAGGTTCTTCTGGAACTGCCCGAAGCGGCGCAGTCCGTCGAAGGCGTCACGGACGATCAGCAGCGTCCAGCCGTCGCCGACGACGTCGAGCGGACGGGCGACCGGGCAGGCCGATTCCTCGTGCGTGGTGCGTTTCGGCACTTCTCCCACCTCTCAGCTCTCACCGGTCGGCGCCCAGCGTACCGATCAGAGCGTGGTTGCTTATTAAAACCAGGGTATGCCATGGTGTCGCGGTAGCACTTTGAAACCGCCGCGCCCCTTCGAGGGAGTCCGCCCATGACCTCACCCGCCCGCGCGTCCGCCGAGGACCCGACCGCCGCCGACCCGACCGCCGACGCCCTGGCCAAAGCCCCGGCCGACACCCCCACCGGGGCCCCGCCGCGCGGCCTGTCACCGGCCGTCGCCTGGCTGCTCTCCGTCGCCTGCGGCCTCGCCGTGGCCAACGTCTACTATTCGCAGCCACTGCTCGACCTGATCGCCCGGGACTACGGCATCGCCCCGGCGACCATCGGCCTGGTCGGCACCCTCACCCAGACGGGCTACGCCCTCGGTCTGCTCCTGCTCGTGCCGCTCGGCGACCACGTCAACCGCCGCACCCTGATCACGTCCCAGCTCGGCCTGTCCGTCCTCGCCCTCCTCGCCGTCGCACTCGCCCCCTCCGCTCCGCTGCTGCTCCTCACGATGGCCGCCGTCGGCGTCCTCGCCGTCGTCGCCCAGGTGGTCGTCGCCTACTCCGCCCAACTCGCCGCCCCGGGCGACCAGGGCCGGGTGGTCGGCACCGTGACCAGCGGCATCGTGGTCGGCATCCTGCTCGCCCGCACCGTCGCCGGGACCATCGGCGACCTGGCCGGCTGGCGCGCCGTCTACGTGGTCTCCGCCGTCGCCACCGCCGCCATGGCCCTCGCCGTCGCGGCCGCCGTCCCGTCCGAGCGGCACCGGGCGGCCGAGCGGATCGGCTACCCGCGGTTGGTCGGCTCGGTGTTCACGCTCTTCGCCCAGGAGCGCGTGCTCCGGGTCCGGGCCGTCCTCGCGCTGCTCGCCTTCACCTCCGTCACCGTGCTGCTCACCCCGATGGTGCTCCCGCTCGCCGCGCCTCCCTTCAACCTCAGCCACACCCAGATCGGGCTCTTCGGCCTGGCCGGCGCCGCCGGAGCGCTCGGCGCCGGATACGCCGGCCGCCAGGCCGACCGCGGCCGCGCCGAACGCACCGCCGGCATCGGTCTGCTGGCCATGCTGGTCGGCTGGCTCCCGGCCGCACTGCTGCCGCACTCGGTCTGGTGGCTGGTGCTCGCCATGGTGGTGATCGACTACGGCCTGCAGTCCGTCCACGTCGCCAACCAGCACCTCCTCTACCAGGTCCGCCCGGAGGCGCAGAGCCGCCTGACCGCCGGCTACATGCTGCTCTACTCCGCCGGGTGCGGCGCGGGCGCGATCCTGTCCACCGTCGTCTACGACCACGGCGGCTGGACGGCCGTCTGCCTGCTCGGCGCCGCCACCAGCCTCACCGCGCTCGGCTACTGGTGGACGGCGGCCCACCGCTGACGGCCGATCGGCCACCGGCCCCGCCGCCTACGCGCGTGTCACCTACGCGTCCGCCACCGGCGCCTCCGCCGACGACGCCGCGGCGAGGACCTCCCGCAGCGTCCGTATGCCCTCGCGCCAGGCCGCCGCCTCCCCCGACTCGTCCCACAGCTCCGCGAGCTCCGACTCCTCCGCGACCACCCGGTCGAGCGCCGCCACCGCGAGCGGGCGCAGCTCGGCGGAGAGCGGCGGGACCGGCTCCTTGGGCCCGTAGGCGCTGGTCACCGCCGCCCCGCCCGGGCACTGCGCCGCCACCAGTGCGGCGGAGGCGACCGCCTCCACCGCCTCGTCGGAGTCCAGGAACTCCTCCGCCCGGACGGCGTACAGCAGCGCCGACCGGAGCAGCGCCTCCCGCTCGCCCGGCGCCGCGTCGTCCAGTCCGCCGCAGAAGTCCGCCGCCGAGTCGTTGTCGAAGTGCCCGATGTCCCAGGTGCCCATGCCGATCCCCTCACGCCGTTCGTGTTCGTGTGCGACGGATGCTTGCACACGGCACTGACAATCGGCCGGGCCGAGGGATATTCGCTGGTCAGGGCCGACCGCGGTGGGGCAGAGTGCCCCCATGACCACGATTCAGGGGCTGGACCGGGACGGGTACATCGCACGGGAGGGCTCGCTCGACCGCGTGCCGCCGGCGTTCGCGCCGGTGGTCACCGCGGCCCGGGAGCGGATCGCCGCGGCCTTCGCCCCCGACCGGCTGCACAGCGCCTACCTCTACGGCAGCCTCCCGCGCGGCACCGCCACCCCCGGCGTCTCCGACCTCGACCTGCTGCTCGCCCTGCGCCACGAGCCCACCGCCGCGGACCGGGCGGAGGCCGACGCCCTCGAGGCCGCGCTGGACGGGGAGTTCGCGCAGGTGAACGGGGTCGGCGTGGTGCTGGCCGGCACGGACACCCTGCTGAGCGAGCTCGAACGCCACGACCTCGGCTGGTTCGTCGCCTGCCTCTGCACCCCGCTGCTCGGCGAGGACCTCGCCGCCCGGCTCCCCCGCTACCGCCCCACCTCGCTGCTCGCCCGGGAGACCAACGGCGACCTGGCCCTGGTCCTCCCGCTCTGGCACGAGCGCCTGGCCGCCGCCACCACGGAGGCCGAACTGCGCGGCCTCAGCCGCGCCGTCTCCCGCCGCCTCGTCCGCACCTGCCTCACCCTGGTCATGCCCCGCTGGGGCGGCTGGACCAGCGACCTCGCCGCCTCCGCCGAGATATTCGCCGGCTACTACCCCGAGCGCGCCGCCCAAGCGCGCCTGGCCGCCGCCCTCGCCCGCGGCCGCACCCCCGACCGGGCCGCCCTCACCGTGCTCGTCGACGACCTGGGCCCCTGGCTCGCCGCCGAGTACGCCGCCGTCCACGGCGTGAAGGCACCGCGCCCGTGAAGGCAGCACGCCCGTGACGGAACCGCACCCGGACGGCCGGCCCTACGGCCCGGACCACCGGTGCGTCCCGCTCCCGCCAGCCCACGGCATGCTCGTCCCGGACGTCGTCGGCGGGCGGACCGGGTACGTCGAGGTCCTCGACCCGGCGGCCGCTCCGGGACACCAGCCCCGGCCGGGGCTGAACTCCCCGCCGCCGCAGGGGCTTCAGTCCACGCACGGGATCCCGCCCGCCTTCACCGCCGGCCCCTGCATCGGCAGCCCCGCCGCCGAGTCGGCGGAGGTCTCACCCGGCGCGCCCGACGGCACGGCCATCGGGCTCGGGGTGCGGGAGACGGCGAGGGTGAGCAGGACGCGGCCCGCGGGGATCCCCGACGAGAAGACCGCGTTCACCCCATAGCGGGCGGCGAGGCGCTGCGCCTCGGCCTTGGCCCCGGCTCCGTACCCGACCGCGGTGGCCCGGGTCCTGGCCGGGGCGTCGCCGATCCGGCCCGTCTGGTAGCCGAGTTCGGCCAGCGCCCGGGACTCGTTGGCCGCCGCCCCAGCCCCCGCGACCGCGTTGATGTCGACCACCGCCTTGGGCGTCGCGCTCGGCGTCGGGGTCGCGGAGGGCGACGGGGCCGGGTCGCCCGGCGCGTCCCCGGACGGCGCGACGGGCACGACGGCGGGGACGGCCGGCGCCGGCTCGTGCTTGAAGAGCTGCCGGACGATCTTCCTGATCAGGTCCGGGTTGACGGTGTTGACCTCCTGCCCGCCGACCGTCTTGAAGCCGCTGATCGGCAGGGTGTTGAACTCCACGTTGCCGCCGGTCAGGTTGGGCGCCTGCTGGGCGAAGTCGAGGATGTTCCACTCGTTGTCGATGACCACGTCCTTCTTCACCACCGCGAACAGCTTCTGCATCTGCCCGAGGTCGTTCAGGATGCCCTGCTGCTTGAGCCGGTACTCGACGGAGGAGAGGAACGCCTGCTGCCGGTGGGTGCGGTCGAGGTCGCCGTTGGTGAGGTGGTGGCGCTGGCGGACGAAGGAGAGCGCCTGCGCGGCGTCGAGGGAGCTGATCCCGGCCGGGAGCTTGAGGCCGGTGCCGCCGCCCTCGTGGGTGGCGGTCCGGGCGATGATCGGGTCGTCCACGGGGTGGTTGAGGCAGACCTGGACCGGCTCGACCGCCTTGGCGATGTCGTAGAAGCCGATCAGGTTCACCTCCGCGAAGTGGTCGATCGGGACGTCCAGGAAGCTCTGCACGGTCCGGATGGTGGCCGAGCGGCCGGCCTCGCGGCTCTGCCGTTCCAGCGCCGCCTTGGAGAGCCCCTTGCCCGCCAGCTTCTGCTCGGCGGCCTCCTTGGCGATGCCGTACGCCTCCTTGATCTTGTGCATCTTCCCGTCCGCGCCGACGGTCTGCACGTAGTCGTCGCGCGGGACGGAGAGCGCGGTGACCTTGCCGCCGTTGGCCGGGATGTGCAGCACGATCAGGGCGTTGGTGTTGTACCCGCCGATCTCGCTGGAGCCGGCGTGCAGTTCGTCCTCCACGAACTGCCGGGGCAGGTCGTTGCCGTCCATGTCCTTGCGGCTGTCCAGGCCGATCAGCAGCAGGTTGACGGACTTGTCGAGGTGCGGCGGGGCGTTCTTCCTGGCCTCGCTCAGCGCGGTGGACTTGATCATGCCGTCGTCCAGGCTGCGGTACTCGTACCAGGTGAAGCCGCTGGCGCCGAGCACCGCGACCGAGACGGTGCAGGCCAGGGTGCGCCCGGCGACGGTCAGCGGGGCGGCGGCGCGGCGCGGGTCGTAGCCGCGCCGGCCGCGCAGACCGCGCTGCCCGTGTTGGCCGCGGCCGCCGGTACGGCTGTTGCCGCGCTCAGCCACGGCGGCCCCTTCCGGCCGGGACAGCCGTCCTGCCGGTCCGCCGGCGCTCCGGCACCGCCCGGCGGCGGGCCGCCGTGACACGGACCGCGACCACGACGAGCGCCACCGCCACGGCCGCGGCCATCACCGGGAACGCCCCGACCACCCAGCGCAGCGCGCCGGTGCCGAGGTTCCTCCCCTGGTACTTCCCGGGGTGCGCCAGGTACTCGACGCCCGAGGCGGTGAGCAGCACCACGACCGGAGCGGCCGTCACCACCCACCACCGGCCGGTGCGGCTGCAGAGCAGCGCCGCGGCCGCCGTCCCGAGCACCGAGCCCACCGCGAAGAGGAGGCCGACGCCCGGCCCGTCGAGTTCGTCCGCGACCGCTCCGAGCAGCGGCAGCCCGACCGCCGAGAACGCGGCCGCCGTCCCGCCGCGCCGGCGCGCCTGCTGCCTGCGGCGGGCCGCCCCGGGGCGCGGCGACCGGACCTGCCGGGGCGCCGCGGTGTCCGCGCGCCTCCCGGGGGCGCCTGCGGCTCCCGCACCGGCCGGCCAGGAGCGCTGGGCGGGCAGGGCGCGGTCCTCGGTGCGGGGCCCCGCGTCCTGGTACGGCGTTCTCGCCCGCTGACCGGCCATGCGCACTTCCCTCGATCGTTGCGGCTGCGGCGGCGCGATCGCACCACCGCGCGTGCCGGGACGCCGTCGGTCCTGCCGGGGCCCTGGCGGCGCCCTGGTGACGTCCTGGTGGGGACCAAGCCTCTACATTGCTGTAGAGGTTGGGCTGGAGCATACAAAACCCATTTCAGCAAAGTCATCCGCTGCCACCCGGCAGCGACCGACCGCCTGGTGGACCGTCGTTAGGATGGTCATGATCCCCGCCACGTCGGCACACCATCAGGAACGCATCAGAGGAGTAGAGCGTCACCATGTTTGAGAGTCTGAAGAACCTCGCGGGCAAGGCCACCGACCTCGCCCGTGACCACGGCGACGTGATCGGGCAGGGCCTGGACAAGGTCGGCGACGCGATCGACGACCGCACGGACGGCAAGTACAGCGGGCAGATCGACACCGGCGTCGAGAAGGCGAAGGACTTCCTGCGCAACCTCGACGGCGACCAGAAGCCCGCCGAGTAACCTGCCGCAGGACACGATCGGCCGCACGACGGTCGAACGACCGCACGGGCGAACGGGGAGGGGCGGCAGCGGTGAGCGAGGAGAAGAAGGGGCCGGGCTGGGGGCAGTGGCTGGTGCTCACCGTCGCGGTCGTGGTCGGGCTGGGCCTCCTGCGCGGCAACGACCACGACGGCGCGGCCTCCGCCGACCCCTCCCCGACCGCCGCCGCCCCGTCCGTCCCCGGGTCCGGCGGCGCGCCGTCGGCCGGCGGCTCCGCGAAGCCCTCGAAGCCCTCGGGCCGCTACGACCCGGCCGACTACGCGGAGCCGGTCCGCCGGTACGCCACCGAGGCCGGGGTCAACCCGCAGCTGCTGATGGCGATCCTCTACAACGAGTCGTACAAGCCGCACGACCCCGAACTCGAACGGGCCTGGCAGCGCGGCAAACCGGACGCCTCCTTCGGCATCGCCAACATGCACCGGGCCGCCTTCGACGACACCAAGCCCGGCCGCCCCTTCGCCTCCCGGCAGTGGGAGGAGCTCCCGGACGACCGGGACCTGGCCGTCCAGGCGGCCGCCTGGCACCTGCACGACCTCGCCGCCCAACTTCCCGCGCGCCCGGGCGTGTCGCTCAGCCGGGACGAACTGGTCGCCCTCGGCTACAACGCGGGCGCGGGCAACATGCTGGCCTTCGCCCGGGGCGTCAAGATCGGCTCCCAGGCGCAGTCCTACCTCGACCGCCTGCGGGACAACTGGTCGAAGTCCGGCGAGGCCGTGAAGTAGCGCCTCCGGGCGGTCAGCTGACGGCGATCCGGGCGGACCAGACCCTCCGCCAGGCCAGCGCGTCGGCGACCCCCTCGGCGATGCCGCGCCGCGGCTGCCAGCCGAGCAGGTCCCGCGCGGTGTCCACGACGGCGTAGCAGCCGATCACGTCCCCGGGCCGCGGCCCGGCCTCCCGCACCTCGAGACTGGCGCCGACGGCCTGTTCGAAGGCGGCGATCAGCTCCCGCACGGTGGTCCCGTCGCCGGTGCCGACGTTGATCACCCGGTAGCGGTCCGCCACGCCCGGGGCGATCACCTCGTCGAACCGGAGCAGCGCCGCGACGTGCGCCTCGGCGAGGTCCTGGACGTGGACGTAGTCGCGGATGCCGGAGCCGTCGCGGGTCGCCCAGTCGGTGCCGGTCACGGTGAACGGGGTGCCGGTGGTGTGCGCCTCGATCAGCTTGCCGAGGACGTGGGTGGGCCGGAGGTCCTGGAGGCCGGTGCGCAGCTGCGGGTCGGCGCCGATCGGGTTGAAGTAGCGCAGGGCGATGACGCGTTGGCGCTCGGCACCCTCGCCCCTGGTCCAGTCCTGGAGGACCTGCTCCATCATCTGCTTGGTGCGCGCGTACGGGCTGCCGGCGTCGACCGGGCTGCTCTCGTCGACCCGGGCGTCGGCGGTGGGGGCGTAGATCGAGGCGGAGCTGCTGAAGACGACCCGGGTGCAGCCGTGGCGCTGGAGGGCGTCCAGGAGTTCGACCGTCTTGGCGACGTTCTCCCGGTAGTAGTACAGCGGCTTGGCCACGGACTCCGGTACGACGATCTTCGCGGCGCAGTGCACGGTGGCGTCGATGTCGGGGTGCTCGGCGAAGATCCGGTCGAGCAGGGCCGCGTCGGCGATGTCGCCCCGGTAGAAGAGCCGGTCCGCGACGAACTCGGTCCGCCCCCGGGAGAGGTCGTCCAGCACGACCGGGGTGATCCCCCGGTCGAGCAGGGCGGAGGCGACGGTGCTGCCGATGAATCCCGCGCCGCCGGTGATCAGGACCTTCTTCATGCGCGAGCGCTCCCTTGCGGTCGTCCGGGCGCCAGGTGGCGCCCGGTGACCGGAAGGGACGTCGGTTCGCACCCGGCCGGTTCCACGACGGGGCCGCTCCCCCGGAACGGCCGGCCGTCGCCGGGCGACTCAGTCGCGGTGGCGGCGCAGCCAGAGGCCGGTGGCGACCAGGACGACGGCCGCGCAGGCGGTGCCGATGGCCGCCCAGGCGGTGGCGTCGGAGGTGGTCGCGTGGACGCGGCCGGGCGCGGCCTCCCGGGCGGAGACGGGGGCCGCGGTGGTCCCCGTCCCGGCGGTGGTCTCCCGGAGCGGGGCGGGGGTCACCTCGGCGGAGCGTGGCGAGCCGTCCCCCGGCTGGGCCTCGGCGAGCGGCGGGCCCCCCGTCCCCGCGGGCGCCGGGTCGGTGACCACCGCGGTGTCGATGTCGAGCTCGCCCTCGCCGTGCCCGGGGGCGGGGGAAGAGCAGTCCACCGTCACCCGCCAGTGCCCGACGGGCAGGATCTCCCGGGTGGTGTACGTCCCGGGACGGCCGGGGGCGGTGACCAGGCGCCAGGGGCCGACGGCGCGCCCGTCGGTGGCCGTCGCGGAGAGCGTGCCGGCGAACTCCCCGGTCACCGGGTCGTGGTCGTTCTCCCAGGTGGCGACGGTGCTGACGCGACCGTTCTGCTGGCCGGTGACGTCCAGGTGGACGCTCTCGCCGTGGGCGGCGGCGGGTGCGGCGGCGGCGAGCAGGGCCGCCGCGGCGAGGGCGAGGGCGCTGAGGTGGGGGCGGGTTCGCATACGGGAGGGTCCTCGGGGCGGTGTGGGGGCAGGGACGCTGGGAACGGCCGGCGCCGGGAACGGCCCGCCACTGGGTGGGCGGCGGCCGGTCCCGGCGCGACGGACCTTCGGGCCTGCGGGTCTTGGGGCCCGCGGGCGTCGGCGGCTCGGGTCGGAGGGTGCGGCCGGCGTACGGGCCGACCGGTTTTACGGGCTCACAGGAACAGCCTTACCCCGTTCGGCACACGAGGACTTCAGCAACGAACAGTTCTGGTAAGAGAGGCCGCCGTTCGACTGCGGAGACTCCGGCCGCCGCCCGCGTCGAGGGTGAACCCGCCTCCGTCAGCGGCGAGTTGACACGTCCGCGCGGCCGCTTCGGGGTGCGGCAGCCGGGCGGTGCGCCGGACCGGGGCCGCCGTGCCGCCAAGCACGGCGCGGCGGCCCGGGTCGGCGGAAATCGGCGTGATCTGACTGATGGCCGCCTCGGGAGCCGGTCCTCCCCGGGGTCGGGGGCGGGGCCGGGGGAGGGGTCGCGGCGGCCAGGGCGCCCTGCGGGTGGGCCGGCGGCGTCGGCGCGGCCCGCTGCTCCGGTGTCCCATCGCGTTCCTCTCCTCGCGCGACGGCGCGTGCCCCTGCAACGGAGGGGCTCGGGCCTTCCGACACTCCGGAGAGCGGGAGGGGCGAGCGGGAATAACAGAAACCTCTTGCGAAAATCCCCGGGCCGTTCGATCGAGTGGCAGCCGGGGACGCCGAACCGGCCCTGGGCGCAAGGCGCAACCGCGCAGGGCGGAGCCGGGGAGCGAGCAGGGGGGCGGAGCCGGGGAGCGCGAGCAGGGGGGCGGGCGCTCCCCGGCAGGAGGTGGTGGCGGCCACCCGGCCGGAGTCCCGGGGCGTGCGACTCCGTCGGCCGTGACGGAATGCTAGACCCGTCGGCAGGTGCTGACCAGTGCTCTGACCAGCGGATTTTCCGCCCCGGACATGCCATTGCCAGCCAGGCTGCGACGGACCGTCAGATCCGACGTACCGTCACATCGCCGGACGGTCAGGCCGCGGCCTTCACCGGCTCCACACCGAAGGCCGCCGCACCCGCCCAGGGCCGTACCGCCGCCGTCGCGCCGGTGCCGCAGCCCCCGTGCAGCCGGGCCAGCCCGGCCGCCAGGACGACCCGGTCCCCGCCGAGCCAGAGCCGCAGGGCCGCCGAGAGCGCGGCGCTGGCCGGCCCGGCCGCGGGGCCGCCGGTCCGCACCAGCCGCTCGCCGAGCAGCGGCAGCAGGTCCGCGACCGCCGCGGGCAGCCAGAGCGTGAGCGCGAACGGCGCCGGTCTGGCCAGAACGCGTAGCAGCGGCAGGACGCAGGCGTCGTCGTGCAGCGCGGGGATGACCTCCAGCAGCCCGTCCACCGCCACGTCGGAGACGTCGCCGCCGTGCCCGCGCGCGAGGTCGCGCAGCAGCGCGCGCTCGGCGGCGGTGATCCGGACGGTCAGCATGACCTCGTCGCAGTCCATGGTCCCGGCCCCTGTCGTGGAGAGTTGGTGGTGTGGTCGTCGGGTCGTGGTGTCAGTCCTGTGCCGACAGGGTTCCTGCCCCGATCCGGCCCTCCGATACCGGCGCTATCAGGCCGTAGTGGCCGTCGAAACGGCGGTAGAGCACCCGGGCCCGGTGGTCGCCGGGGTCGGTCCAGCCGACGAACGGGCGGCCGGTGAGCCAGAGCCGGCGGGCCGCCTCGGCGAGGTCGAGCGGGGGCATCGCGCTGGTGCCCGCGGCGCACAGTTCCACCGTGCCGCCCGGCGTGCAGCGGTGCACCAGGCCGTCCCGTCCGGTCGCGGCGTCCGCGAAGAGGTGGAACCGCCGGTCGAGGGCGAGCAGTTCGAGCACGGCCTGTTCGGGGCCGCGGCGGGTGAGCACGACCGCCTTGTGCCGGGCGATCCGCCGCTGGGCGAGCGGACGGTCGGCGAACTGCGGGCGGTAGGCGCTCTCGTACGCGACGGCGAAACCGATGTCGCCCTGCTCGCGCAGCCGGACGGCCCGGCCGGCCAGTGTGCCGAGCACCAGGTCGACGGACTCCCGCGCGGTGCCGGTGGCCAGCTGCACCCGGACCGGGCCGACGCCCGCCAGCTCGACGTCCGCCTGGGCCAGCGCGGGCCGGGTCACCGAGCGGTTTCGCGAGCGGGTCAGCCGCAGTCGCAGCGCGTGGGTGTCGGGGCCGAGCGCCGCGGCGGTGGCCAGTGCCCGGGCCCGGGCGTACTCGGCCTCCTCGCGGGGCAGCTCACCGCGGATCTCCACCCGGACGTCGAGGGCCGGCCGGTGGCGCAGACGGGTCATCAGGTTCCTCCTTCTTCGCATCCATGCTGTCCCTCGTACGCCCGTGCGGCGAGGGTCCAAAGACCCTGCCCCGCGGGCGAGCCGCCGACCGCCCGGAGGGTCGCATCGGCGCAGGTCAACACCGGATTTCGAGCACGCACGAAAGGGTCGATCCACTCGGCCGTTGGAGTGATCCCCGCACATTCGGCGCAACGCTCGGGAAACCGGCGCGTTTGTTCAACGTGCGCCCTCCCGCCGGGGGCGCGCGCGGGGCCCGCGCTGGGCGGACCCCCGGCTCCCGGCCGGCCCGCCGCTGCCACCCGGCATCGCCCGCACCGGCCCCTCTGGTGAGAGGTAGTGTCATGTCCCTGCTGACCGAGACGCGGAAGCTGATCGTCCCCCCGAGAACCGCACCCGGCCCGTCCCCGCTGGCCCGCGCCGCCGTCCCGCCGCTGGCCCCCGGCGCCCTGCCCGGCCTCGGGCACGCCGGCGCCCTGCTGCGCGACCCGCTCCGCTTCCTCGGTTCGCTCTCCCGCCACGGCGGGGTGGTCCGCATCCGCCTCGGCCCGCGCACCGTCTGCGTGGTCACCGACGCCCGGCTGGTCCACACCCTGCTCGTCGCGCTGGCCCACGACTGCCCGCGCGGCGCCGTCCAGGACACCCTCAAGACGGCCTTCGGCGACGGCCTGCTGATGTCCGAGGGCCAGGCCCACCGGGACCGCCGCCGGATCATCCAGCCGGCCTTCGGCCCGGACCGGATGAGCGAGTACCTGGCCGTGATGCAGCAGGTCACCGAGGAGCGGGCCGGACGCTGGCGCCCCGGGCAGGTCCTCGACGTGGCCAAGGAGATGAACCACCTGGCGCTGGAGATCGTCACCCGCACGCTGTTCGACGCCCGGCTCAGCGAGGACGCCACCGTCGCCTTCCACCGGGCGCTGCCGGACCTGGTGAAGGGCCAGATCGTCCAGTCCCTCTACCCGAGCCCGGCGCTCGCCCGGCTGCCGCTGCCCGTCAACCGGCGCTTCGACGACGCCGTCCGGGTGCTCAACCGGGTGGTCGACCAGGCCGTCAACGGCCCCGCCGCGGGCGCCGAGGAGGGCCGCCGCACCCTGCCCGCCCTGCTGCGCGCCGCGACCGACCCGGCCAGCGGGTGCCCGCTCACCGAGGCCGACGTGCGGTCCGAGGCGATCGCCATGTTCGGCGCGGGCACCGAGACCGTCTCCACCACGCTCACCTGGCTGCTGGACGAGCTGCTGCGCCACCCCGAGGTGGAGGCCCGGATCCTCGCCGAGCTGGACGAGCACCTGCCCGCGGGCACCGTCCCCACCCTCGAGGCGCTGGCCCGGCTCACGTACACCCGCAGCGTCACCCAGGAGGTGGTGCGGCTGCACGCGCCGAACGCCTTCCTGATGCGCACCGCCCGGGTTCCGGTCGATCTGGGCCCGTACCGCGTCCCGGCCGGCACCGAGCTGCTGTACAGCCTCACCGCGCTGCACCGCGACCCGCTGCGCTACCCCGAGCCCATGAGCTTCCGGCCCGAGCGCTGGCAGGACGCCGGCGGCACCGGACGGCCGTCCTTCCTGCCGTTCGGTGCGGGCAAGCACAAGTGCATCGGCGAGGCCTTCGCCTGGGCGGAGCTGACCGTCGCGGCCGCGGCGATCCTGCGGCGCTGGCGGCCGGTGGCGGTGCCGGGCGCCCGGGCCCGCGAGGTGGTGTGGACGACGGTCCAGGCGCACGGCCTGCGGGTGCGGCTCGCGCCGCGCGGCGCGCGCTCCCCACGCAGGAGCTCCACCGCGGCCTCCCGCGAGGGTGATACCGGCTCCTCACCGGGGGACACAGTGCCCTCCTCCCCCGGTGAGCCGCCGTCGGGCCGGTGCCCGTTCACCGGCGCCACCCGTGCGACCGCCCCCGCCGACCCGGCCGCCCCGGCGGACCTCCGGTCGCGTGCCGACCTGCTCCTCTCCGCCGACCGGCACGCCGACTGGGCGGTCCGCCGCGGCCTGCTCACCCCGGCGGAGCTGCCCCGCTACCGGGGGTACGCGCTGCACGAGCTGATCGGCTACGCCTATCCCCGCGCCCGGGGCACCGAACTCGACCTCCTGGTGGACATGCTGGGCTGGTTCACCATCCTGGACGACCGGTTCGACGGCCCGCCCGGCCGCCACCCCGTCCAGGCCCGCGCCGTGGTCGACCCGCTGATCGCGGTCCTCGACGGCGCCCGCGGCGGGAGCCCTTCCGAAAGTCGACTACTGCTCTCCTGGAGGGAGTTGTGGGAGCGCCAGACCGCCTCGATGTCCCCCGAGTGGCGCGCCCGGGCGGCCCGGGAATGGCGGGCCTGCCTGGCCACCTTCCCCGCCGAGGCCGACCACCGCGCCAACGGCACCGTGCCCGCCCTCGGCCTCGACCTGACGGACACCATGTGGCTGCGCCGGCACGGCAGTTGCCTCTACCCGTTCATGAACATAATGGAACGGGTCCACGGCACCGACGCCCCGGCCGCGCTGCACGCGGAGCCCGCGCTGCACCAGCTGCGCGCCAACACCGCCGACGCCGCCACGCTGATCAACGACCTCTACTCGCTGAAGCGCGAGGAGCGGCAGGGCGGGACGGCGTTCAACACCGTGCTCACCCTCGAGCGGGCCCACGGCTGCACCCGCGACCGGGCGGTCCACGCGGTGCGCACCCGGGTGGCGCAGCTGCAGCAGGAGAGCGAGGAGCTGCGCCGCGACCTGCTGCGCCGCCACCCGGCCGGGCGCTGGTACCTGGACGGCACCCGGGAGCTGGTCGCCGGCGTGCAGGCCTGGACCAGCACCAGCCACCGCTACCGCGTGCGGGACCGGGAGGCGCGCCAGTGAGCGGCCCGGTCCGGGAGCGCTACTTCCGGCCGCCGAGCGCGAACAGCAGCAGCACGAAACCGGCGAACAGGTGGGTGGCGAAGATGTAGATGCCCGCGCGGATCAGCATCGCCTTGCGGCGCCGCTTCTCCTCGCTCGTACCGTCCCCGCCCGTACCGCTCCCGCCCGTACCGCTCCCGCTGGTACTGCCCTCGCTCACGCTGTCGTCGCTCGTGCTGGCGCTCATGGTGGTGCTTCTCCTCGGATCGGGCGGACGGGCCGGGCGCGGCTCAGCGGGGCCGACCGCCGGGGGCGCGCAGCTCGGTGAGCAGCGCGCCCTGGTCGGTGATCAGCTCGGTCAGGATCCGGCGGGCCGCGCGCAGCAGTTCGGCGACGTCCGGGGTGCTGAGCGCGTACACCACGGTGTTGCCCTCACGGGTCGCCGTGACCAGCTGGGTGCGGCGCAGCACCGCGAGCTGCTGGGAGAGGTTGGACGGCTCGACCTCGATCTCCGCCAGCAGCTCGCGCACCGGCCGGGGGCCGTCCTGGAGCAGTTCCAGGACCCGGATCCGTACGGGGTGGCCGAGGGTGCGGAAGAACTCCGCCTTGGCCTGGTACAGCGGCACCGGCATCGTCCGCGCTCTCCCTCGGGTCCGGCTGGATGGTCGTCCGGCCGGGCGGGGATCTCCGCCGCGGCCGGTAGGCATCATCGCGACAGATGAAGATTTCTTCAAGTCGTCACCGTGCGCAGCCGGGGTGCGCCGGAATCCGGAAGGCCCCGACCGGGCGCTCCGCCGGGCGGTCGCGATCGGGCCGGGGCATGCGAAAGCCGAGCCCGGGACGCTGCCAACTCCCGGGCTCGGCAGTCATGGTGATGAGCCGTCAGCAGACTACAGGCACATCGACCGTGGCCGGGACCTGCCCGCTCCAGAAGCCCTCGACGTCGAAGGAGACGTGCACGGTGGACCCGCACGGCACCGTGCTGGAGATGCCGTCGACCCGCACGGTGGAGACCTGGAACACGGTGCGGCCGTTCACGGTGCCGAGCGAGGCCCCGCCGGTCACGTTGGCCGACAGGTGGGTCACCAGCTCCTTCGGCGCCGGCGGCCACGGGGTGCCCGGGGACGGCGGGCCGGCCAGGCCGATCTTCCCGTAGACCGCGACACTGTCACCCGTCACGTCGGCGCAGGCGTAGGTGGCCAGGCCGGCCTGCAGGCTGGAGTAGCCGCAGGTGGTGACGGTGGCGGTGGTGGTGGCGGCGGCCGGGGTCGCGGCGATGGCCGGGACGGGGGCGGCGAGCAGGGTGACGGCGCCGGCGGCGATCCAGGTGGCGCGACTCATGCGGTTCATCGGTGCCTCCTCCTTCGGAGGGTATGAGGACGGACTGGGAACAGGTGACGTGGTACATATGACATTTCATAGGCCCACGACAGAAACTTTGACATGCGATTCCTCGGCCATGAGGCGGATTTACCCTCGGAAGTCAGGTGTCGACCGAAACTGAACCTTCGATGGCGCAATCAGCGCCGGACAGTCGAACGGGCGCCCCCGTCCAGGGGACGCCCGTGTGGAGCCCAGGTGAACCGTTTCCGAACGCCCCCGGAGCCGCCCTCGAAGCCGCCGCCGAAGCCACTGCCGAGCCGCCGCCGGCTCAGCCCAGCGAGCCGCGCAGGGCGTCGACCCGGGCCACCGCCTCGCTGAAGGCGTGCCGGTCCAGGCGGCCGTCGTCCAGGGCGGCGGCCAGCGCCTCGGTGGCCTCCTCGCCCTGCCGGGGGTCGCGCCCGGAGCAGAGCATCAGGTCCATCCCGGCCGCCGCGGCGGCCAGCGCGCGGTCACCGGGGCCGCCGTACGGGGCCAGTGCGTCCGCCTCCATGGCGTCGGTGACGGTCACGCCGTCGAAGCCGAGCCGGCCGCGCAGCTCGCCCTGGATGATCGCGTGCGAGAACCCGGCCGGGTGGTCCGGGTCCAGCGCCGGGTAGATCGCCCAGGAGGCCATCACCAGGCGCACGCCCGCCGCGATGGCCGCCCGGTACGGGGCCTCGCCGCGGGCGCGGAGCTGCGACAGCGGGACGTTCAGGGTGACCGGGCTCTCGTCGGTGTTCGCGCCCCGGGGCGCGGCGCCGAGACCGGGGAAGTGCTTGGCGGTCGCGGCCACGCCGAGGCCCTGCTGGGCGGTGAGGAAGGCGCTGCCCAACTCCGCCACCTTGGCCGGGTCCTGGCCGAAGGAGCGCTCGGAGTGGTCGATGAAGTTGTCCGGCGTGTCGTAGACGTCGAGCACCGGGGCGAGGTTGAGGTTCAGCCCGGCGTCGGTGAGGGTCCGGGCGGCACCGGCCCCGGACTCCGCCGCCGCGGCGACCGGGTTCGCCGCCAACCCGACGCGGCGGGCGGAGAGTTCGGGCGCACCGGGCAGCCGGCGGACCTTGCCGCCCTCCTGGTCGGTCATCAGCAGCAGCGGGCGCGGATGCGGCGCCTCGGCGGCGGCCTGCTTCAACTCGGCTATGGCATCGGCGAGTTGCTCCGGGCTGGTGATGTTCTCACCGAACAGGATCACCCCGGCGGCCCGGCCCTCCCGGATCGCCTGGAGCGTCGTGGCCGACGGTATCGGGCCCGGGTACGACAGCACGACCCGCCGCCCGGCGAGCACCCGGGAGTCCTCCTGCGCCAGGCCGGCCATCGCCGCGGTCCTCTCGTCCGGTGCACCCGGGACGCCCGGAGCGCTCGGGGCACCGCGCGGCGGGGCGGGCGAGCCGAGCGGCACCGGCCCGAGCGCGGCGCCCATGACGGCCAGCACCACCCCGAACTGGGCGACACTTCGGAACAGGGCCATCACGCCTCCCGGTCGACAGGTGACTTCGGCATGTCAACGTACCCAGGGGTGCGGCGCGGCATTCCCCCATACACCGTATTCATCCGATAATCCGACTCAATCTCCGCGAGGTGATGCCGCCCCGCCGACCAGCCGGCCCAGGACGGCCACGCCCTCGGCGATCTCGGACACCGAGCCCGCCGCGTAGCCGAGGACCAGGCCGGGCGGGTGCGGCAGCCGGGCGTGCCAGGACAGCGGCTGCACCTTGACCCCCTCCGCCAGGGCGGCGGCGGCCAACCCCGTATCGGTACGACCGCATCCCTCCGGGAGCGTCAGCATCAGGTGGAGGCCGGCCGCCGCGCCGTGCACCGTGGCCCCCGGCAGGTGGGTGCGGATGGCGTCGATCATCGCGTCCCGGCGGCGGCGGTGGCGGCGGCGCAGCAGCCGCAGGTGCCGGTCGAGGTCGCCGGACTCCATCAGCCGGGCGAGGACCAGCTGGGGCAGCACCGGGTTCCCGAGGTCGACGAACCGCTTGGCCTCCAGGACGGCGTCCCGCAGCCGGTCCGGGACCAGCAGCCAGCCGGTGCGCAACGCGGGGGCGAGCAGCTTGGAGACGCTGCCCGCGTAGCAGACCCGATCCGGCAGGACCGCCCGCAGGGCCGGGACGGGCGGACGGTCGTAGCGGTGCTCGGCGTCGTAGTCGTCCTCGATGACCAGGCCGCCCTCCGCCGCCCAGCGCAGCAGTTCGCGGCGCCGTTCGCCGCCGAGCACGACACCGGTCGGGAACTGGTGGGCGGGGGTGAGCAGGACGGCCGGGGCGCCGGTGGCGCGCAGCGCGTCGACCCGGACGCCCTCGGCGTCGACCGGGACGGGCGGGGTGGCGGCGAGCCAGTGGGCGAGGTGCTGCCGGACGCCGACCGAGCCCGGGTCCTCCACCGCGACCTCGTCGATGCCCGCCCGCCCGAGCGCGCGGCCGAGCAGGGCGAGCGCCTGGGCCGTACCGGCGACGATCAGCACCTCGTCGGGGTCGGCGCGGATGCCCCGGTTGCGGGCCAGCCAGTGGGCGACGGCCCGGCGCAGGACCGGGGTGCCGCGCACGTCGCCGTAGCCGAGGTCGGACGCGGCGAGGCCGTCGAGGACGGCCCGTTCGGCGCGCAGCCAGGCGGCGCGGGGGAAGGCCGCGAGGTCGGGCACGCCGGGGGTGAGGTCGATCCTGGCGGGGGCGCCGCGCAGCCGCTCGAAGACCTCGGGGTCGGGGTCGTCCCGGAACAGCGCGGGCACCTGGCGGGGCGGCCGCGCCGCGGGCACCTCCCCCGGTACGACGGCGGCCGTGACCGGTACGGCGGTGGCCGCGACCACGACCGTGCCGCCCCGCCCGCGGCCCGCGATCTGCCCCTCCTCGGCGAGGCGCCGGTAGGCGTCGGTCACCACCCCGCGGGAGACGCCGAGTTCGGCCGCCAGCACCCGGCCGGCGGGCAGCCGGGCCCCGACCGGGAGCCGCCCGTCGGCGACGGCCTCGCGCAGCCGGCGGGCGAGCCAGTCGGTGAGGCCGCCGGGCGGGGCCTCGGCGGTGTCGAGCTGGAGGAAGTCGGCGCCGGCCTCTTTGGACCGGTCGGATGCCTCGGCTTTGGACCTGTTCACCGGACCATAGTGGCGGCGAGGGTGGGGCCATGACCACGGAAACGACGGCGCCCGCGAACGCGGCGGCGCCGGAGCACGGGCTCGACCACGGCCCCGACTACGGCCCCGACTACGTCCACGGCTACTCGGAGACCGAGGCCCGGCGCCTCGGCGACCAGGCCGACACCCTCGCCGAACTGCTGCACGCCGGCACGGCCTACCCCGCGGGCAGCCGGGTGCTGGAGGCCGGCTGCGGGGTGGGGGCGCAGACCGTGCACCTGCTGGCCGCCAGCCCCGGCGTGCGGCTGACGGCGGCCGACCTCTCGGCGGACTCGCTGGCCCAGGCCCGCTCCCGGGTGGCCGCGCAGGCACCCGCCGCGGACGTCACCTGGCACCACGGCGACCTCCACCGACTGCCGTTCCCGGACGGCTCCTTCGACCACGTCTTCCTCTGCTTCGTGCTGGAGCACCTGACCGACCCCGCCGCCGGGCTGGCGGCGCTGCTCCGGGTGCTGCGGCCGGGCGGGACGATCACCGTGATCGAGGGCGACCACGGCTCGGCACTCTTCCACCCGGAGACCCCGGCGGCCCGCCGCACCGTCGACCACCTGGTCCGGCTGCAGGCCCGGGCGGGCGGCGACGGCCTGCTCGGCCGCCGCCTCCACCCGCTGCTGACGGAGGCCGGGTTCGCGCGGGTGACGGTCCGCCCGCGTACGGTCTACGCCGACGACGCCCGGCCCGCCCTGGTGGAGGGCTTCACCCGCCGGACCTTCGTCGCGATGGTCGAGGCCGTCCGGGCGGAGGCACTGGAGGCCGGACTGAGCACCCCGGAGGCCTTCGACCGGGGCATCGCGGAGCTGCGCCGCGCGGCCGAGCCGGGCGGGACGTTCCACTACACCTTCTTCAAGGCGGTGGCGGTCCGGCCGTAGCGCGGGCCCGCCGGGACCTGCTCCTGCCGGGGCGGGCCCCGCGGGCGGGGTCGTGGACGGGGGTCACGATCGCGCCCGCGGGGCCCGCCTGGGAGCCAAACCCCGACCGCGCTACTCCGGGCTGTCCCCGAGGTCCGCCAGCAGGGTGCGCATCGCCTCGACGAGCGCCGTCCGCTGCGCCTCGTCGAGGCCCGCCAGCATGCGGTACTCGGTGGCGAGGTGGTCGGGCAGCGCGCGGTCGATCAGGTCCCGGCCCTCGGGGGTGAGGGCGACCTCGCGGCTGCGGCCGTCCTGGTCGCTGCGGGCGCGGGTGACCAGTCCGCGGGCCTCCAGCCGGTCCAGCCGCTGGGTGATGGCGCCGGAGGTGACCATCGCGGACCGCATCAGGCCGGTGGGGGTGAGGCGGTAGGGCGGGCCGCTGCGCCTGAGGGTGGCGAGGACGTCGAAGGAGGCGGCGTCCAGACCGTGCTCGGCGAAGGTGCGGTTGAGCGCCGTGTCCACCAGCCGGTAGAGGCGTTTGAGCCGGCCGAACACCTCCATCGGGGAGACGTCCAGGTCGGGGCGCTCGGTGCCCCACTGCGCGACGACGCGGTCCACATGATCTGCCACGGGTTCAGGGTAGGCGATCCCCACCACATTCCTTAGCGCTGAGGTAACTGTGAGCCACGTCACTCACTCGATGCGGTGAAGAATGCCTTAGCGCTGAGATACATTGCCTTAGTGCTAAGAAATCGCCTCGCCCTCGTCCTGGTGACGGCCCTCGCCCCGGCGGTCTGGGGCACGACCTACCTGGTCACCACCGAACTCCTGCCACCCGGGCGCCCGCTGCTCGCCGCCGTCATCCGCTGCCTGCCCGCCGGACTCCTCCTGATCGCCCTCACCCGCCGTCTGCCGCAGGGCAGTTGGTGGTGGCGCTCGCTGATCCTCGGCGCGCTGAACATCGGGGTGTTCCAGGCGCTGCTGTTCATCGCCGCCTACCGTCTGCCCGGCGGCATCGCCGCCACCGTCGGCGCCGTCCAACCCCTGGTCACCGCCGGGCTCTCGGCCCTGGTCCTCGGCGACCGGCTCACCCTGCGCACCGTGCTGGCCGGGATCGCGGGCGTCGCCGGCGTCAGCCTGCTGGTACTGCGGGCCGACGCCGAGCCGGACGCGGTCGGGGTGGTCGCCGCGCTCGGCGGTGCCGTGGTGATGGCCGCCGGCATCGTCCTCTCCAAGCGCTGGGCCTCCCCCGCGCCGATGCTCGCCACCACCGGCTGGCAGCTCACCGCCGGCGGACTGCTGCTGGTGCCGGTCACGCTCCTCACCGAGGGCGCCCCACCGTCCCACTACAGCCTCGCCAACGTGCTCGGCTACACCTACCTCTGCCTGATCGGCGCGGCCGTCACCTACGTGCTCTGGTTCCGCGGGCTCCGCGCGCTGCCGCCGACCTCGGTCTCCTTCCTCGCCCTGCTCAGCCCGGTCGTCGCCACCCTGCTCGGCTGGCTTGCGCTCGGCCAGGACCTCAGCCCGCTCCAGGCGCTCGGCGCCCTGGTCGTGCTCGGCTCGCTGCTCGCCGCCCAGATCCAACGGCCGCGCACCGCAGCGGAGTCCGCACCCGGAGCCGGGCCGACGGCCGCCCCGCGGCCCGTCCGCGAGAACGCCTGACCCCGCCCCACCCTTCCCACCCCTTTCCCACCACCTCCAGGGAGTACCCCATGCGCATCACCGTGTTCGGCGCCACCGGCAACGTCGGCCGCCGGGTCGTGGCCGAGGCCCTGTCCCGCGGCCACCACGTCACCGCCGTCGTACGGGACCCGGCGAAGCCGCACGACCTGCCGTCCGCCGTCACCCTGGTCGTCGGCGACGCCCGGACGCCCGAGGACGTCGCCCGGATCGCGGCCGGACAGGACGTGGTGGTCACCGCCACCCGCCCGGTGCCCGGCAGCGAGCACGAGCTGGCCATCGCCACCAAGGGCCTGCTCGCCGGGATCGCCGGCACCGGCGTGCGGCTGCTGGCCGTCGGCGGCGCGGGCAGCCTGCTCGTCCCGGGCGGCGGCGGGACCACCCTGGTCGAAAGCCCCGGCTTCCCCGACGCGATCCGGCCCATCGCCCTGGCCTGCGGCGAGCAGCTCGACCTCTACCGCGCCGCCGACCCGGACACCGACTGGACGTACCTGAGCCCGGCCGCGCTGCTGGAGCCCGGCGTGCGCACCGGCCGGTTCCGGACCGGCCGCGACGAGCTGCTGGTCGACGCCGACGGCACCTCGGCGATCTCCATGGAGGACCTCGCCGTCGCACTCCTCGACGAGACCGAGCGGCCCGCCCACCGCCGGTCCCGCTTCACCGCCGCCTACTGACCACCTGCCCATCCACCTGACCACCCGAGGCCCTGGCACCCCCGCCCCGGCGGGGGTGTACTCAGCACCACCCCGAAGACGGCAGTGGGGGTGATCGATCGTCAGGCCGGGGCCGGACATGATCGTTCCTGTGACCAAGACCGTGACCAAGACCCCGGCCCAGAACCAGAACCAGACCCGGAGCAAGGCCGGGAGCCGGCCCGCCGAGACCGCCCCGCGGCGCGCCCGGCGCAGCCGCCGTGCCGTGCTGGCCGTCGCCGCCGCTGTGCTGGCCGGCCTGGCGGCGCCCGCCACCGCGGGGGCCGCCACCGGGCGTGACCCCGGCGACGCCGACCCGGCGCCCGCCCGGTACACCCACCAGAGCCTGAACTGGCAGCCCTGCGCCCAGCAGCCCGCGCTGGACTGCGCCGCCATGACCGCCCCGCGCGACTGGCACCACCCCGGCGTCGGGGCCGACCTGACCATCGCCGTCTCCCGGCACCGCGCCACCGACCCGGCCAAGCGCAAGGGCACCCTGCTGATGGCGGCCGGCGGCCCCGGCGGCTCGGGCCTGCTGCGCCCGGCCGGGCTGGCCGGCGCCGCCCCGGCGCTCGGCGCCGCGTACGACGTCGTCGGCTTCGACCAGCGCGGGGTCGGCGAGAGCACCAAGGCGGTCTGCCAGACCCCGGAGGAGTTCCAGGAGTTCCTGGCCGGCGACTACCGCGACCAGTCCCCCGCCGCGATCGACCGGGTCATCGCCAACTCGAAGAAGCTGGTCGCCGGTTGCCAGGAGCGCAGCGGGGACCTCCTCCCCTACCTGACCACCGAGCAGACGGCCCACGACATCGACCTGTTCCGCGGCCTGCTCGGCGAGCGAAGGCTCAGCTACTACGGCCCGTCCTACGCCTCCATGATCGGCGCCTACTACGGGACGCTCTTCCCGCACCGGGTCGAACGGATGGTGCTGGACAGCAACATCGGCTTCGACGGCACCTGGGAGGCCTTCGAGCTGGGCCAGCCGATGAGCTTCCAGCGCCGCTTCGACGAGGACTTCGTGCCCTGGCTCGCGGCCCGGGACGCCACCTACCACTGGGGCGCCACGCCGGAGCAGGTGCGGGCGCACTGGGAGCAGCGGCGGGCCGCGCTGCACGACTCCCCCATCGTCGAGGGCCCGGTGACGATCGGCCCGAACCAGCTGGACAGCCTCACCATGTCGGCGATCTACCGGGCGGCCAACTTCCCCGACCTGGCCGGGATCCTGGCCACCGTCGACGACTGGCAGGGCGCCGCTCCGGCGACCAGGGCGGCGGCCGCGAAGGCCTTCAACAGCTACCTCAGCCCGGAGTTCCTCGCCGAGTACTTCGCGGTGACCTGCAACGACACCCCGTGGACCAGGGACCTGGGCAGCTGGATCGAGCGCGGCGCCGAGAACACCGCCCGCTGGCCGCTGGCCGGGGCCCGGACGCTCGCCTTCAGCGCGGTCTGCGCCGCCTGGCCGGTCGCCCCGGCGCCCAAGGTCACGGTGACCGGCGCCCACCTGCCGACCACGCTGATGCTCAACTCGGTGCACGATCCGGCGACCTACTACGAGGCGGCGCTCGGCGCCCACCGCGCGCTGCGCGGCTCCAGGCTGGTCACCGTCACCGGGAGCGGCGACCACGGCCAGTACCCCACGTCCAACACCTGCGTCAGCGCGGTGGTCGAGCGCTACCTGCTGGACGGCACCGCACCGGGGCGCGACCTCACCTGCCCCTCCCCGCAGGCCGGTTGAGACCGGCCGCCGGTCAGTTCCGGGGCCGCGCCCGCAGTCTGCCCCGGAGCCAGGCGAAGCCGACGGCCAGCCCGGCGAACCCTCCGACGGCGAGCTTGATCCCGGCCTTGGCGACGATCCAGCCGACCCACGGGACGCCCCACCCCAGCCAGTGGAACACGGCCAGCAGGACCGCGGCGCCGGACAGCGCCGCAAGCAGGGTGACCACGACGGCGGCGGCCCGTGAGAGCTCCCGCGGGCCGTCGGCGTGCTCCTCCGCGGCCGTGCCGTCCGGGTCGGCGGTCGGGTCCTTCGTCATCTCGTTCGTACCCCCCTCGGTCATGAGGGCGATGATACGGCGTCAGCGGTAGGCGTGGTGGGTGTCCCCGACGTGCTCGCCGGTCTCGTCGTCGGGGAAGCTGACGGCCATGGTGACGCGGTACTCGTGGACGTCCTCGCGGTGTCCCGGCACCCGCGCCCAGGCCAGCGAGTGCACCTCGGCCTCGGGGGCCTGCCGGCACCAGGCGGCGGCCTCCTCCAGGACGCCGGCGGGGGACCGCCCGGTGCACACCACGGCGGTGTACGCGGCGACCGCGACGTCCCCACCGGAGCGGCGGGTGCGCGACACCGCCCGGACGGCCGCGGCGGCCTGGGTCAGGTCACGGGCCAGGTCGTCCACCACCCGAGGGGGAGCCGGCAGGACGACCGTCCCCTCGGCGAGGGTCTCCGGCAGGTTCGGGCTCACGGTCTGGACCTCCATCCGCATCATCACGCGGCACAGCATGCCGGGCAGTCATTCCTGGCATGCCCATTTTCACCAGAACGTCACCCGTCCAGGGCCAAGTCGGGGTCGCGCCCTGGCGTCCCGACGTCCTTCCTGGTAGTGGCGCCACCGACGCCCTCCGACGTTCCAGCAGGTCAGCAGGGGCGGCAGCGGGCGGCGCCGGGGGGCCCGAAACGCCGCGGACGCACCACCCCCGTGCCCCGAACCGCCGGTCCGGCGCCCGGGAGCGCCCGTCCCACCGGTGTTGGCCTCCCGGTCAACTCTCCGTACCAGAACGGGAGTTGCCGCCGGGTCGCGGTCGGGAAGCGGTAGGCGGCGCAGGCGGCCGGACGGCACGGCGCCCGGCCGCACCCCCGCTGAGGTGCCGAGTTAACCCCTCGGAGGGCTCCGGTCCGCCTCCCGGTCACCCTGTCCCTGTCAGATCGTCGTGATACTAATCGTGGCGGCGGCGGGCCCGGTCCTCGGCTGGACGGGCACGATGACGACAGCTCAACCGTTCCGGAAGGGTCCGGACGGCAACGGGGAGGGGCAGCGGATGACGGTGCGGATCGGCAAGGCCAAGGACGGGCGGAAGGTCCGGATAGGCAAGCGGGTCACGGGGACGGCGGCGGCCTTCGCCGCGCTGGCCGCGCTGACCGGCTCTCAGGTGACGGGCATCGGGCTCGCCCCGGCCGCGGTCGCCGACGCCGGTCCGGCGAACGGCGCCGCCGATCAGGGCGCCGGCCGCTACCTGCCCGGCGGCGGCCCCTCGACGGACCTCCCCGGCACCTTCGGCACCGGCGTGCCGGCCGACGGCGGCGGCACCGTCCAGCTCCCGCAGCCTCCCGGCACCCTGCCCGGCCTGCCCTCGGCCGGCCCGTTCGCGGCCACCGGCCCCGCGCTGCCCGCCACCGTGCTCGCCGCCTACCGCCAGGCCGAGGCCTCGCTGGCGCAGCGCTCGCCGGGCTGCCACCTGCCCTGGCAGCTGCTCGCCGCGATCGGCCAGGTCGAGTCCGGCCAGGCCAACGGCGGCCAGGTGGACGCCGCCGGCACGACGCTGACGCCGATCCTCGGCCCGGCCCTGGACGGCAACGGCTTCGCCGCGATACCCGACAGCGACGGCGGCCGCTACGACGGCGACGCCCGCTGGGACCGCGCCGTCGGGCCGATGCAGTTCATCCCCTCCACCTGGGCCTCCTGGGGCGTGGACGCCAACGGCGACGGCAAGGCCGACCCGAACAACATCTTCGACGCCGCCGAGAGTGCCGGCCGCTACCTGTGCGCGGGCGGACGCGACCTCGCCGACCCGGCGCAGCTCGACCGGGCGATACTCAGCTACAACAACTCCGGCGAGTACCTGCGGACGGTGCGCAACTGGATGGCGCACTACGGCAGCGGCACGGTGACGACGGTCCCGAACCGTCCGGGCTCCCCGGTGCCGCCCGCCCCGCTGCCCTCGCCGTACCTCCCGGGCCTGCCCACCGGCGGTTCGGGCACGGGCACCGGCGGCACGCCCAGCACGGAGCCGCAGCCGCCCGCACCGGTCACGCCGACGCCGGACCAGTCGCCGAGCCCCCAGCCGACGACGACCCCGAGCGCCACCGCCACGCCCACACCCGGCGGTTCGAGCTCGCCGTCGGCGACGCCGACGACCACCCCGAGCGGCGGCGCCTCCCCGACGGCGACGCCGACCGGCACGCCCACCACCACTCCGACCGGTACGCCCACGGGTACCCCGACCGGTACGCCCACCAGCTGCCCGGACCCGACGGCCACCCCCACCGGCACGCCCACCCCGACGGGCTCCCCGTCCCCGGCCGCCACGCCCACCGGCACCCCGACGGCGACGCCCCTCCCGGGCTGCCCCACCCCCACCCCGACCGCGACGGACACCCCGAGCGGCGCGCCCAGCACCACTCCCAGCGCCGCCTTCTCGCCGTCGGCCGCCCCGACGAAGTGAGCAAAGGGGCGCGGTTCCTCCTGAGGAACCGCGCCCCGCTCAACCGGCGCTGCCGGTCACTGCCTCACGGCCGCGCGCCGTTGTCCGACCCGACCACCCGGAAGCGCCGGGCGACGACCGGCGTTCGCCGAACCGCGGCCCGCCCGGATCAACGGATTCCTCCCCGCGCGCAACGGCCCCGGCCGGGCTCCGGCGCCGCGACGTCCACTGACGCCCGCGGCGCCGGGCACCCGCCCCGGCGGCTCAGAGGTGCTTGACCAGCTCCGGCATCAGGTCCTGGAAGGTCCGCCCGCTGGCGGGCTGGCCGATCGCGGTCATCTGCCAACCCGTGGCCGTGCGCTGCACCTTGGCCATGACCTGGGCGGTGTACGGGCCGCCGGCGGTGAGCGTGTAGCGGGCCAGCTCGACGCCGGTGGTCTCGTCCACCAGCCGGCAGAAGGCCGCCTCGACCTCCTGGAAGGTCTGCCCGGTGAAGGAGTTGACGGTGAAGACGATCTGGTCGACCTCGGCGGAGACGGCGGTCAGGTCGACCGTGATCGACTCGTCGTCGGTCGCGTCGCCCGCGCCGCCGACCAGGTTGTCCCCGCTGTGCCGGACCGAGCCGTCGTTGCTGTTGAGGTGCTGGAAGAACACCACGTCCACCGGACGCCCCTGGGCGAACAGCACCGCCGAGGCGTCCAGGTCGATCTCCCGGCCGGCGGCGAGCAGCTTGGCGAAGAAGCCCTTGCGCTCCGCCGCCTTCCAGCCGAGGCCCATCCGGACCAGGCTCAGTTGTCCACCGCCCGGCTTCTCCAGGCTGATCTTCTGTCCCTTGGCCAGCGAAACGCTCATCGCGTCCTCCTCGTTCTGCCACCGCCCGTGCCGCGAATCTACAGCACTGTAGAGAATTTATGATCATCGACGGCGCCCTGCGAGCACCCCTACCCCGAACTCCCCCGGACCTCACCCCGACAACGGTCCGCACACTGAGGGAACCGGCGGTCAGACGTCTGGCGTAGCCGTGGACCGCGACCGGACGACCGGGGCGGCGCACGGTCTAGGGTCGGCCCCGGGACCGCCGCCGGCAACCACGGCGCGCCGTCCGCGCACCGATCGCCGTACGCCACGATCCACCGTGCCCACGATCCACCGTGCTCACCACTCGCAGTGCTCACGACCGTTCCCGGGCCAGGCCGACCCGCGCCGGCCCGCTCACGCTGGGGGGACCACCATGCCCGAGCAGCACGAAGGAACCGAACAGCACACCACCCCCGAACGCCCGGGGGGATCCCGCCTCGGCCGCCGCAGACTGCTCCGGGCCGGCCTCGGCGCCGGCGGCGCGCTGGCCACCGTCCGGCTGCTGAACGGCGGCGCCGCCTGGGCCGCCGGGCCGCCGCCCGCACCGGCCGCGGCCGAGGACTACGGAAACTCGGAGTACCAGGGCCAGTGGCCCACGTCCCACCTGGCCGCCGGCCCCGGGACCGCCGCGCAGACCTGGCCGGACTGGGCCCGCTACGCCCGCATCGCCGACGGCACCTTCAACGAGCCCGCCGACATGCAGAGCGCCGTGGACGCCCTCAAGGCGCAGGAGGTCAGCGTCATCGAGCTGGACACCCTGCTCTCCGACTGGCTCACCGACGCCCAGTTCGCCGCGCACATGGCCGAGGTGAAGCAGTTCACCGGCCTGGCCCACGCCGCCGGCCTCAAGGTCGTCATGTACTACCCGTCGCTGGAGCTGATCTCCCCCGGCGGCGAGAAGGGCCGCTCCTTCTACAAGAACGACCAGGGCAAGAACTGGGTCCAGCGCGACCTCGCCGGCAAGCCCAACGTGTTCTACGGCAGCGTGGTGGTCTGGGTCGACCCGGGCGACGAGAGCGTCTGGCTCAGCCCCAACTCGCCCTGGCGGGACTACTACCTCAAGCGGATCAAGGGCGTGGCCGCGACCGGCGTGGACGGCATCTGGCCGGACGTCCCGATCTACTTCGACGGCGTGCAGACCTGGTGCGACGCCTCCACCTGGGGCGCCGCCGCGTTCAAGGCCGACACCGGCCTCGCCCTGCCCACGGCCGCGAACTTCGCCGACCCGGTCTTCCGCCGCTACGTCGAGTGGCGCCACCGCAACCTGCTCCAGTTCCAGCTGGACATCGCCGACGCGGGCCGCTCGGTCAACCCCGACCTGGTCACCTTCGTCGAAACCGTGTCGATGGACTACCGCTACGCCACCTCGATCGGCCTGGACGGCGGCTACCTGCGCCAGGCCCCCGGCGCCGTCAGCCAGGTCTGGGAGGTGGACATCCTCGGCAACTACGACGGCATGCGGCACGCCACCGCCTCCGACTGGGTCTGCCTGATCTCCATGTACAAGTACGCCCGCGCCGCCAGCGGCACCAAGCCGGCCTGGGCGTTCTCCTACGGCTGGCAGGCCGACGACGCCTCGCTGGTGATGTCCCAGCTGATCGCGGCCGGCTGCAACCCGTACGAGGTGAAGACCCCGTTCAAGAACGACACCGTGGACGCCGCGATGCGCACCCGGATGTACCGCTTCGTGCGCACCAACCAGACGAAGCTCTACGACCCGGCCTCGATCGCGCAGGTCGGCGTCTACCACTCGGCGCCGTCCCGGGACTACGTGGCCCCGGGCGAGGGCAACGGGATGTACGTCAACGCCAAGGCCCCGGCCGGGATCGCCGACTGGTGGGGCGGCGACGACCCGCAGATGAGCTGCGCCTCGCTCCCCTGGCTCGGCGAGTTCCGGGGAACCGTCAAGGCTCTGGTCTACGCCCACGTCCCGTTCGACACGGTGTCCAGCCCCGGCCTGACCGCCGACGACCTGGCCCGGTTCAAGGTGCTGCTGCTGCCCAACCTCCAGGCGGTCTCGGACACCGAGGCGGCGCTGCTGCGCGGCTTCGTCTCGGCTGGCGGAACCATCGTGATCACCGGACCGGCACCCACCGCGCTGGACGAACTCGGCGGCCAGCGCACCGAGTTCGCGCTCTCCGACGTGCTCGGCCTGCGCAAGGCCGACCCGCTTCCCACCGGCAAGCGGAACTCCTACGGCAGCGGCAGCTGTTGGTACGTCAAGGCACTGCCCGGGCTGAGCTACCTCACCAAGACCGACCAGGCCTCGGCGGACCAGCTGCTCACCGCCGTCCAGCAGGCCGCCCCGCCGGCGGTCACCCTCGCCGGGGACCGCCGGATCTTCCTGGACGCCCGGCGGCTCGGCGCCGACACCGTCGTCCACCTGGTGAACTTCACCAACTTCGGCGACACCCCGGCGGCGTTCCGCAGCGCACCCGCCAACTGCACGCTCTCCTACGCCCTCCCGGCCGGGGCGGGCGTCACCGCCGTCACCGTCGCGAGCCCGGACGGCACCGACCCGGCGCCCAAGGCCGTCCCGTACACCGTCACCGGCGCGACGGTCAGCGTGCCGCTGACCGTCGCCCAGTACTCGGTGGTGACGATCACCGTCGGCTAGCCGTTTCCAGGGGCCTGGATGCGCCAGAGGGCGGCGGGGTTGGCCTCGCCGCCCGGGGCGGACTCGAAGGCGATCCACCGCCCGTCCGGGGACCAGCTCGGCGCGCCGTCGTAGGCGGTGTCGTCGCGGGTCACCCGGACGGGAGTGCCGCCGCCCGCGTCCACCACGAAGACCTGGGCGTTCGGCAGGTCGCCGAGGTTGGAGGAGAAGACCAGGAAGCGGCCGTCCGGGGACCAGCTCGGGTCGGTGTGCTCGCCCGGCGCGTCGGTGACCCGCCGCAGTCCGCCGCCGTCCGCGTCCACCGTCCACAGCGACCAGTCCTCGCGGCCCGCGCTCCGCCGCTGGAAGACGATCCGGTCGCCCTTCGGGGACCAGTTCGGCTGCCGGTTGTCGGATCCGGTGCCCCGGCCGTCCACCAGCAGGACGGGCGCGCCGCCGCTGCGGCGGACCTTCCAGAGCGAGTCCTGCTCGGCCGCGTCGCCGTGCACCGCGGCGTGCTCCGGCTCCCAGCTCTGCTGGAAGACGATCCACTCGCCGTCCGGGGAGAAGCTCGGTTCGCTGTAACCGCTGCCGTCGGCGTGGCTGGTCACCCGCTCGGGGGCGCCGCCCGGCTTCATCAGCCAGACCTCGTCGTGCCCGGACTCCCGGTCGGTGGCGAAGGCGAAGGCGTCGGCGGCGGCGTTCCAGCTGCTGCCGGGGAGGTTGACGGCCGCCTTGTCGGGATCCTCCAACACCGTACGCGGCGCGCCGCCGTCCAGCGGCAGGACGCCGAGGGCGGCGGCGCCCTTGTTGTAGCCCCCGCTGAACTCGGTCAGCAGCACCGAGCGGCCGTCCGGGGCGAAGGCCGGGTTCTGCGCGCTGTGGCCGCCCCCGGCGCGGTAGAGCAGCCGGGCACCGTCGGCGCGGCGCTCGGCCCCACTCGGGGAGGTGCCACTCGGGGCCGCGCCGGTCGGGGCCGCGCCGGTCGACGACCCGCCGACCGACGGCGCACCCGTCGGTCCGGGCACCGGCTCCTCCTCGGAACCGGAGCCCGAGCTGCCGCAGCCGGCCAGGAGCACGACGGCAGCCAAGACCGCCGGGAGCATGCGAGTCCTCATGCCCCACAAGCTAGTTGACGAACTGTCAGTTGTCGTACGCCGTCAGGCGGATCAGGGCGCAGCCGTCCGGCAGGCCCCGCCGGCGCCCCCGCCCTTCATCCGCCGCTCCGCTCCAGCCGCACCAGCGCGTCCACCGCGACCCGGCCGCCCTGGCCGCCCCCGTTCGCCTCGGCGCCCTCGACGCGCTCGGCGCTCTCGCCGCTCCCGGCGCCCGCAGCGCCCTTGTGGCCTGGCTCGCCGCCGACCGTCCGGTGCACCCGCTCGGCGCGGACGGTGCGCAGCCCGCGGTCGGCGAGGTCCGCCAGGACGTCCTCCGGGGTGAAGAGCACGGCCGGGTCCTGCGGGCCGCCGACCCCCTCGGTGAGGTTGCTCAGGTCGTGCCCGATGACCAGCAGGGTGCCGCCGGGGCTGAGCGCGTCGGCGGCGCGGCGCAGCGCGGCCCGGCGCTCCGCGGCGGGGATCTGCAGGTAGGCGACCAGGACGAGGTCGTAGCCGGCGGCGGGGGCCTCGTAGGCGCGGGCGTCGCCGTGGCGCCAGGTGAGCCGGTCGGCGACCTCGTCGGGCAGCTCGGCGGTGAGCCGTTCGGCGCGCTCCAGGGCGACGGCGGAGAAGTCCAGTCCGGTGACCTCCCAGCCCTGGGCGGCCAGCCAGATCGCGTTGCGGCCCTCTCCGGCGGCCAGGTCCAGCGCGTGGCCGGGAGTGCGCCCGGCCAGTTCGCGGACCACCCACCGGTTGGGCGCGGCACCCCACACCAGCTCGCTCGCGGCGTAGCGGTCGTCCCAGTCCTGGCTGTCCATCGCGCGTCCTCCGTTCGACGGGCCTGCTCGTACCGGCCAACCTACCGGGCCGCCGCCGACCCGGCAGGGAACGGTCCAGCGGGCGGACACCCTTGACGGCGAATATTGGTCCAGTCCAATCTGTTCAGTCGTGACGTGCACGGGTCGGCCGCCCGTCGCGTCCGCACTCCGCTCGTCCGCACACCGCTCGTCAGCACGCGTCACCAGCCCGCGCGCCCCCACCGCGCCCGGGCCGGCTCCCCTCGGCCCGTCCCGGGCCACCGCACCGCCGGAACCCCCCACACATCCGGAGGACCCACCGCATGCACGACCGCGTCACGCCCGCACGGCCCGCCCACCCCGCCGGGGAGCGCGCCGACCGCCGGGCCGCCCAGCGCAGAAGAGCCACCGCACTGGCCCTGGCCGCCACGCTGACCACCAGCGGCGCCGCCATCGCCCTCACCTTCGGTTCCGCCTCGGCCGCCCCGGTCAACCTGCTGGCCAACGGCGACTTCGAGACCGGCACCCTGGCCGGCTGGACCTGCTCCAACGGCTCGGTCGTCACCACCCCGGTGCACGGCGGGAGCCGCGCGCTCGCCGGCGCCGCCTCGGCCGGCGACACCGCGCAGTGCCAGCAGACCGTCACCGTCCAGCCGAACACCACGTACACCCTGGCCGGCTGGGTCCAGGGCAGCTACGTCTACCTGGGCGCCACCGGCACCGGCGTCAACTCCTCGGCCTGGACGCCGGGCGCGACCGGCTGGAACCAGCTGAGCACCACCTTCACCACCGGCGCCACCACCACCTCCGTCACGGTCTTCACCCACGGCTGGTACGGCACCGGCACCTACTACGCGGACGACCTCACGCTGACCGGCCCGGCCGGCCCCACCTCGTCCACCAGCCCGACGGCCACCGGCAGCCCGACCGCCACGGCCAGCCCGACGGCCACCGCGAGCCCCACCGCCACCGGCAGCCCCACCGGGAGCCCGACGGCGACCGGCAGCCCGACGGGCACCCCCACGACCACCACCCCGACCCCGACGGCCACCGCGAGCGGCCCGGCCGGGGACGGCAAGGTCACCACCCCGACCGGCTTCGCGGTCACCAGGACCACATCCAACGCGGTGGTGCTCACCTGGCAGCCGTCCACCCTCACCAGCGGCGACGGCCCGGTCGCCTACAAGGTGTGGTCCAACGGCCAGCTGGTCGCCACCTCGATGGGCACCTCCGTCACGGTCAGCTCGCTGCTGCCGGGCAGGAGCTACACCTTCAGCGTCCAGGGCTACTCCGGCAGCCACGCCTCCGCCCAGTCCGCGCCGGTGAGCACCACGACCGCGGCCGCCCCCGCCCAGCAGCCGATCCGCTCCGCCTACTTCGACCAGTGGGGCGTCTACGAGAACGCGTACAACGCCAAGAACGTCGACACCAGCGGCGCGGCGGGCAAGCTGGACGTCGTCCACTACGCGTTCGCCAACATCGACCCGACGAAGTTCACCTGCTTCCAGGCGGTGAAGGCCTCCGACTCGGCCAACGAGTCCAACCCGAACGCCGGTGACGGCGCGGGCGACGCCTACGCCGACTACCAGGCCGACTACAGCTCCGCCACCAGTGTGGACGGCAGCAGCGACACCTGGGAGCAGCCGCTCAAGGGCAACTTCAACCAGCTGCGCCAGCTGAAGGCCAAGTACCCGAACCTGCGGTTCACCATCTCGATCGGCGGCTGGACGTACTCCAAGTACTTCTCCGACGCGGCGGCCACCGACTCCTCCCGCAAGGCCTTCGTCTCCTCGTGCGTCGACATGTTCCTCAAGGGGAACCTGCCGACCGGCGTGGCCGGTGACGCCTCCGGCGGCGCGGCCTCGGCGGCGGGCCTCTTCGACGGCGTCGACCTCGACTGGGAGTACCCGGGCTCGGCCGGCGGCCACACCGGCAACCACTACTCCGCGGCCGACAAGCAGAACTACACCCTGCTGCTCAAGGAGTTCCGCACCCAGCTGGACGCCCTCGGCGCCGCCCAGGGCAAGCGCTACCTGCTGACCGCCGCACTGCCCAGCGGCCAGGACAAGGTCGCCCAGCTGGAGACCGACAAGATCGGCGCCTACCTGGACTACGCGGACGTGATGTCCTACGACATGCACGGCGCGTGGGACGCCACCGGCCCGACCAACCACCAGGACCCGCTGCACGACAGCCCGGCCGACCCGACCACGCCGATCACCCCGGGCACCCGCAAGTACAACGTGGACACCACGCTCGCCGCGTACACCACCGGCCTGCCCGAGTACGGCATCCCCGGCGGCTTCCCCGCGAACAAGATCGTGCTGGGCATCCCGTTCTACTGGCGCGGCTGGACCGGCGTCCCGGCCGGCTCCAACTACGGCCTGTACCAGAGCGCGACCGGCCCGACGGCGAAGAAGCCGCTGAGCCAGGAGGCCGGCCTGGCCGCCTGGAAGGAGCTCAACCCGACCGCGGCCCAGACCCACTGGGACCCGGTCACCGAGAGCAGCTGGGTCTACGACGGCACCAACTTCTGGACCGGTGACACCCCGCAGGCCGTCCAGGCGCGCGGGGCCTACGCCAAGGCCAAGGGCCTGGGCGGGCTGTTCGCCTTCTCCCTGGAGAACGACGACGCCTCCGGCACCATGCTCAACTCGATGGACAGCAGCCTTCGCTGACGTTTCGTCACGCTTCGTCAGGAATGAGCGATGGCCCGCGCGGAGAATCCGCGCGGGCCATCCGCGGTCTTCCCGTCCCGGGCTCGGCCGTCGCGACCCGGCCGGCCGCGGCTCAGCGCGGCGGCACCGGGTCCGCCCCGCCCGCGCCCGGGCGGCAGCGCAGCAGCCGCCCGGCGGTCAGCCGGGCCCCGCGCAGCGCACCGTGCCGGTGCAGCGCCCGCACCGCGTAGGTCGAGCAGGACGGCGTGTACGGGCAGCAGGCCGGACGGCGGGGGCTGACCTCGGCGCGGTAGTAGCGCACCGCGCCGTACAGCACCCCAGCCGCGAACCCGCGCGGGGCGGGGGCGGACGGATCGGCCGCCCGGCGACCGCGCGCCCCGGTGAGGGCGAACCGGACACCGGAGACCATCATCACCGGGATCAGGGCGATCAGGCAGGGGTCGGCGAACTCGCAGCAGCCGTCGACGCAGCAGTCCGCGCCCTCGTCCCGGGCGCGCTTGCGCCGCTGGGCCTTGGCGTGGTCCTCCTTGCGGTAGCGCTCCCGGTAGTCCTCCCAGGCCCGGCGCTGCTTCTTCCGCCGGAGCCGTTCCGAGGCGGGCAGCCACCACCAGGCGCGCTCCGGGCGGGCCGGCGGGAAGTGGGCGCCGAGATCCGGCGTCGGGTCGGACACTGCTGACGATCTCCTCGTTCTCGTCGCCGGGGGCCGACCCCCGACGATCCGGGCAAGATTATCCGAAGATCATCTGCCCGGATCCGCCCGGCGGCCGGCGGCCCGCAAGCAGCGGCCCGCGACCGGCGAGCAGCGGCCGGAGACCGGCTCAGCCGCCGAGGTTGAGCGAGGGGAAGAGGTCCTCGAACGGCTGGGTGGTCACCGAGACGCTCCGGGAGAAGGGGTTGTCGAAGTCCCAGATCATGAACAGCAGGAAGGCGATCAGCACGCTGAAGCAGAGCGCCAGGGTCAACTCCCTCGGCGTGCGCCGGATCTGGAGCGCGAAGAGCATGCCGACGGTCACCACCGCGCCGCCGATCAGGCCGAACCAGACCACCCCGGGCATCGTCGGCCCGGCGTTCTGTCCGCGCGAGTTGCGGGACTCGGACGCCTGGCTGACCCGGTCCATGATCGGCTGGTAGCCCTGCGACTCCAGGTCGGAGGCGGGCGAGCGGGTGGCGATGTCGTTCTGGAGCTTCTGGAGCAGCTGGTCGCCCTTCTCGGTGATGCCACCGGTCTCCTGCATGTAGGACCACTCGGTGTTCACCACGTACGAGACGTAGGTGTCCACGTCGGCCCGGACCTGGTCGCGGAACTCCGCCGGGTAGATCACCGCACGGTCGCTGATCTCGCGCAGCGACTGCGCCTCGCGGAACAGGTCGTCCTGGGCGGCGCCGCGCGCCTCCCAGACACCCGCGATGGCGAGACCGAGGACGATCGCGTAGACCACCCCGATCATCATCGTGATGTACTCGATGACATCCGGGGTCTCGTCGGCACTCTCCTCGATCGGTCGGCGCTGCCTCAGCACCACCACCGCCATCACGACGGCACAGGCCGACGCCATGGCGATGATCAACGCCACCCACTCGGACATGGGAACTCCCTTCTCTGGCTTGGCTTGTGACGGAACGGAAAGCTCAAGGGGGCGGCCCCCCGACCGCTTCGGCACGGGCCGGTTCGGTTCGGGACCGGGCGGTAGGACGGGCCCCCGCCGACCGGGAACCGGTCGGCGGGCCGTCAGGGGACGGTCAGGACGGGCCCGAACGGCCGCCGCGTCCTCGGCCACCACGGCCCGGGCGCAGGGCCGCCGCCGCGAGCACACCGGGGACCATGATCACCAGCAGCATGGTGGTCATCGAAGTGCCCTGGTGCTGCCGGGCCATGGGGGCGGGCTTCGCCCTGGGGGCGTGGAACACCGGCTGCGCCGACGGGGTCGGCCACAGCGGGCTCGGACGGGCCGAACTCGGCGAGGCCGCGGGGCTGGGGGCCGCCGGACCGGGCGCGGCCGGGCTCGGGACCGCCGGCGCGGGAGCCGCCGGAACGGGGAGCGGCGGGGCCGGTACGGGGGCGGGCGCCGCCGGGGCCGGGGACGCCGGCGCGGGGGCGGCCGGGGAGGGCCCCGGTGCGGGTGCCGACGGCGGCACGGAGGGCGGCACCGAAGGAGCCGGGGACGCCGAAGGTGCGGGCGACGCGGGCGACGGGCTGGGGGACGGCGTCGGGCTGGGGGACGGTGAGGTCGGCGACGCCGTGGCAGTAGGGCTCGGAGTCGCGCTCGGACTCGGCGTGGGGCTCGGAGTCGGCGTGGGGCTCGGAGTCGGTGACGGCGTGGGAGTCGGCGACGGCGTGGCGGTCGGTGTGGGGGTGCGGGTCGGAGTCCGAGTTGGCGTCGGCGTCGGCGTCGGCGTCGGAGTGGGCGTCGGGCTGGGCGTGTGGGTGAGGGTCGGCGTCGGGCTCGGTGTGGGCTTCGGGCTCGGACTGGGGCTCGGGCACGGATGGTGGTGGTGATGGTGATGGTGGTGCCAGCCGTGGTCGCCGTACTCGTCGTCGCCGTACCCGTCGTCGTACTCGTCGTCATCGCCGTCGTCGTGGCCCGGCCCGAGCTGCCCGGGGCCACCCTGCCCCTCGACCGGCCGTCCGGGCTCGCTCCGCAGCCCCGCCGGACGCGAGGGCGAGGAGAAGGGCGGCGAGGACAAGGACGGCGCCGAGACGGACGGTGCCGGGAAGTGCGCCGAGGGGAACTGGGGCGAGGGGAAGGGCGGCGCGGTGGGCTTCGGGGCGGGCTTGGGTGTGCGGCAGGGGTGGTGCCCGTGCGGGGGCTTGGGCCCGTGGTGCCCCGGACCGATGCCCGGCGCGGCGCCGACGCCGACCTGGACGTCCACGTCCACGTCCACGCCGACGGTCACCTGTCCGCCCGGCCGCACCGACATCGAGAGGTCGGTCTCGTCGCACACGCAGATGTCCACCACCGGGCCGTGCGGGTACCCCCCGGGATGCCCGGCGCCGGACGCGGTCGCACCGCCGACCAGTGCGCAGATCGCGACCACGCCGGCCGCCGCGCCGATCAGCCGTACCCGCCGCCCGGGGGCCGCACCCCCAGCGACGCCGGACGGTATCCGGCAGATCTGCCGACGCTGGGGCATGGGCTCCACACACCTCTCGGATCGTCCGGGGAGGACGGAACGGGCTCGGGCCGACCGGCCGCGAAGGAACGGGCAGGACGGACGGAACGGGCGGAAAGGTCGAGTACGGTCGCGTTCCCGACGGAAGTTCCATCGGGTACGACCAGAAGTGATCAGACACGGTCAGGCGGACGGCCCGCCTTCAGGGGGCGGGCCGTCCGTCATCAGGTCAAACGATCATCGAGCCGACCGGTAACGGCCCGCGCTCACCGTTCTGCGCGCTCAGCTGCGGCGGTGCGCGATCTCCACGTTCTCCAGCACGCCGACCGCGTCCGGCACCAGGATGGCGGCCGAGTAGTAGGCGCTGACCAGGTACGAGATGATCGCCTTCTCGTCGATGCCCATGAAGCGGACCGACAGCGAGGGCTGGTACTCGTCCGGGAGGCCGGTCTGGTGCAGGCCGATGACGCCTTGGTTGTCCTCACCGGTACGGATCACCAGGATCGAGCTGGTGTTCTCCTTGGTGATCGGGATCTTGTTGCACGGCAGGATCGGCACCCCGCGCCAGGCCGGCACCTGCTGCCCGCCGAGGTCGACGTGGGTGGGGTACAGCCCGCGGGCGTTGAACTCCCGGCCGATCGCGGCGATGGTCCGCGGGTGGGCGAGCAGGTAGTCGGGGTCGCGGCGGCGGTTGAGCAGCTCGTCCAGGTCGTCCGGGGTGGGCGGGCCGGAGTGGGTCTGGATGCGCTGGTCGAAGTCGGCGTTGTTGAGCAGGCCGAACTCCGGGTTGTTGACGATCTCGTGCTCCTGGCGCTCGCGCAGGGCCTCGATCGTCAGCCGCAGCTGGTGCTCGGTCTGGTTCATCGGCTGGTTGTACAGGTCCGCGACGCGGGTGTGGACCTTCAGGACGGTCTGCGCGACGCTCAGCTCGTACTCGCGCGGCTTGAGCTCGTAGTCCACGAAGGCGCCGGGCAGCTCGTACTCACCGTGATGGCCGGCCGACATGGCGATCTCGGCCTCGCCGCGCTCGTTCTGCGCCTGGAGCGGCAGGGCCAGGAAGCCCTGGAGGTGCTCCTGGAGGCTGGGCGCGTTGTCCCGGATGGCGGCGAAGTCCGCCCGGGTCAGCGTCAGGGCGACACCGGAGGTGGCGGTCTTGGCCGTGAACTCCCAGACGGCGTCCGGGTTCAGCAGCGCGTCGTCGCCGAAGCGGTCGCCGTCGCCGGCCACGCCGACCACGGTGTCGTCGCCGTACTTGCCGGTGCCGATCTTGTTGATCTTGCCGTGCGCGATCAGGAAGATCTTGTCGGCGGCCTCGCCCTGGGTGGTGAGCACCTCGCCGGGGCCGAAGTCCCGCTGCTGGCAGCGGTCGGCCAGGGCGGTGAGGACGTCCTCGTCCTCGTAGCCGCGCAGCAGGGCCAGCTCGCCCAGCTCGGCCGGGATCACCCGGACCTGGGAGCCGGTCTTGATGAACTCCACCACCCCGTTGCCCACGGCGTAGGTGAGCCGACGGTTGACGCGGTAGGCGCCACCGGCCGCCTGGACCCAGGGGAGCACCTTGAGCAGCCAGCGGGAGGTGATCTCCTGCATCTGCGGTGCGGACTTGGTCGTGGTGGCAAGGTTCCGGGCAGCAGCCGTCGCAAGGCTCTGCTGCTTGGCCTGCACTGCCTCCGGGCTCGTGTCCACGGTCATCGGCAGGGCTCTCCATTCCTGTGATCGGGTCACACGTCCAGGGGCACAGCGGCCCGCCCTGACGCATGCCATGACGGATCATCAGATCCGTTTATCGGTGGGGGCGTTGGCGATTTACGCGAGAAGGCGACCACCGTCTCCCGGCGGCCCACCCGGAACCCTAGATCATCAGGACCCGACGGAGCCCGAACGAAGGCTCACTACCCCCCGATAGGGTGAATCTTGCCCGGTCCGCCCCCATCTCCCCGCAAACTCCGGGAACATCCGTTCGCCCCGGCGATCCCCCTGCGGCCAACGGCCTTTCCACCCCGGTCGGGGCCCGGCCGGACGGCCCGGAGACCACCGTCCGGCGTCAACCCGACGCACCGTCCCGGCGGTTCGGACACCCGCGCGCCGCCGGGCTCCGACCGCCGCTCCCCGCGGCCGACCACGGGAAACGCGAACGGCCCGTCAGGTGCCGGCACGGGGGAGGCCGGCACCTGACGGGTGAACGGGGGGTGCGCGGTGGGCGTCCGCGCCGGAGAGGACGGTGCGCGCCTGTGGTGCTCCGCCGATGACACCGGTGGGCCGGTCGGACCATTCGGGTCAGCCGGGTCATTCAGGTCAGGCGGACCAGGCGGGTGACCAGGCCGGTGAGGCAGGCCGGTCGGGGCGGGCGGGTCAGGCGCAGGCGACCTGGGTGCCGGGGACGCCGACGATGCCCGAGTTGTTGGCCTCACCGCCCTTGTACTCGTAGTACAGGTAGGAGTAGAGGTCGATCCGGGTGCCGGGACCGCAGGCCGAATCGGGGGCGACGGCGTACGTCACCGTGAAGGCGCTGCTGGCACCGGGGGCGAGTGGGACGTTGTACCGGGCGATGCCGCCGTGGACGTTGTCACTGCACCCGTTGGTCTGGGTGCCGCAGGCGGTCGCGGTGAACTTCAGCCCGGTCTCCAGACTCGTGGCGTAGGTCTCCTGGACGCTCTGGTAGACGAACTGGATCGGGGTGTCGTACGGGTTGGTGAGCGTCAGGGTGACGGTGAACTCGCTCCCCCGGACCGTCGTCTGCTTGTCGGAGACGGCCGTGAGGGGCAGTTGTCCGTCGGCCCGGGCGGCAGGGGCGGCGGAGAGGAGCAGACCGACGACGAGGGCCGGACACGCGGCGAGCGCGGCGCGACGCGGATGTGTTCTGCGCATGACCAAGGAGCGTAGGCCCCGCCTCCGCCGGGGTTGTGCTCCTCGGCCCGGGTCCGTACCGACGCAGGAGCGGCGAGCGGACACCGCGCACCGGCCGCTCTCGTTCCGCCCCCACGGGCGCACCCGGGGGCCTATCCTTCGCCGCTGCTCCCGGGGACGGCCCTCACCCGCACGGCGGCAGGATGTCGCAGAGCGCGCCGAGCGCCGCCGGGTAGGCGTGGTCCGGCGGCGTGGCGTAGCCGACCACCAGGCCGTCGACGGCGGGCATCGCCTCCTCCCCGACCGCCGGGTGCCGGTAGTCCGCGAGCCCCTCGACGGCCAGGCCCCGGTAGGCGGCGGCCTTGAGCACCGAGCGCTCGGTGCCCGGCTCCAGGCGCAGCACCGCGTGCAGGCCGGCCGCGATGCCGGACACCTCGACGTGCGGGGCGCGGGCCGCGAGGGCGGCCACCAGCTCGTCCCGGCGCTCGCGGTAGCGGCGGCGCATCCGGCGCACGTGCCGGTCGTAGCCGCCGGAGTCGATGAACTCGGCGAGGGTCAGCTGGTCGAGGGCGCTGGCCCAGCCCTCGCGCTCGCCCTTGGCGGCGAGCACCCGGTCCACCAGGTGGTCGGGCAGCACCATCCAGCCGAGCCGCAGCGCGGGGGTGAGGCTCTTGCTGGCGCTGCCGAGGTAGACCACCCGTTCGGGGTCGAGCCCCTGGAGGGCGCCGACCGGCTGGCGGTCGTAGCGGAACTCCCCGTCGTAGTCGTCCTCCAGGACCAGCCCGCCGCGCCCGCGCGCCCAGTCCACCACGGCGGCGCGGCGGCCCGGGTGCAGCGGGCCGCCGGTGGGGAACTGGTGGGCGGGGGTGAGCAGCGCCGTCCGGACGTCCGGGTGGTTCGCCAACTCGCCGGTCCGGGCGCCCCGTTCGTCGATCGGCAGCGGAACGGTGGTGACGCCGGCGGCGGCCAGCAGCCCGCGGTGGAAGCCCAGCCCGTACGCCTCGACGGCCAGCGGGCCGTGCTCGGCGGGCGGCAGGACGGGCGCGGCACCGTCGAAGAGCAGCCGCAGCGCGTGGGCGAAGCCCGAGCAGACCACGATCCGGTCGGGGTCGGTGCGCACACCCCGGGCGCGGGCGAGGTAGTCGGCGAGGACGGTGCGCAGTTCGCGCCGGCCCTGGGGGTCGCCGGGCCCGAAGGCCTCGTTGGGGGCGGCGGTGAGGGCCCGGCGGGCGGCGGCGAGCCAGGCGGTGCGCGGGAAGGAGGAGGCGTCGGGCTGGCCCTGGCGCAGGTCGTGGGTGGGGCCGGGGCGGCGGGAGGGCCGGCGGGCCCGGCCGCTCGGGACGGGCTCGGCGCGTTCGGCGACGGTGGTGCCGGAGCCCTGCCGGGCGGTGAGCCAGCCCTCGGCGACGAGTTCGGCGTAGGCCTCGGCGGCGGTGTTGCGGGCCAGGCCGAGGTCGGTGGCGAGGGCGCGGTAGGGCGGCAGCCGGGTGCCGGGGGCCAGTCTGCCGCTGCGGATCGCCTCGCGCAGGGCCGTCATCAGCGCGGCACGCCGGCCCCCGGTGGCGGGGAGGTCGAGGTGCAGGTCACTGCCGGTCGGGTGGGCGGGCTCGGAGGGGTGCGTGCCCCGCGTGTCCGTCATGGTCACGCACCCTACCGGCCGCCGCTCCGGCCCCCTTCGGGCGGCTACCCGGCCCCGGGCCGGGCACGCGCCTCAGGCCCGGGGCACGCAGGTCAGGGCGCGCGCCTCAGGCTGGGGGCACACGCCTATGGGACGACGGTGACCGGCCAGCGGCCCGCCTTGACCAGCCGGACCGCCACCGAACCGATCACCTTGTGCCCGGCCTGCTCGGAGACGCCGACCACCACGGCGTCGGCGCGCAGCTCGTCCGCGAGCTTGGCGAGGCCGGTGTACGGGTCGCCGCGCATGGTCAGGAAGCGCCACTCCACCTTCCACACCTCGCGCACCCGGTGCTCGGCCTCGCGCAGGGCGGCCAGCAGCTCCTCGGCGATCTCCTGGGTGGTCTCCTCCACCACGGCTCCGGCCAGGGCGGTCGCGGCGCCGAGGATCGGCTGGACGTACGCCACCGCGAGGACGGCGCCCTGCCGGCGGGCCAGTCCGGCGGCGTAGGCGGTGGCGCGCCAGGAGGAGTCGGAGCCGTCCAGGCCGGCCAGCACCACGCTGGGGCCGTCGGTGCCCAGCTCGAAGCCCGCGGGCGCGGCCGCGGCCTCGTGCTCCTCGGCGCCGATCGGCACCCCCGCCGCGGCGGCCCTTCCCGCACCGGCGTCGGCCGCCCCTCCCGCACCGGCGGCCGCCTCTCCCGCGTCCGCCGTGTCCGCTGCATCGCTGTCGTTGCTCATGGGGCCGAGGCTATGCCCGCCACCGGGAGTGACGGCAGGGGGCACTCCGGGTGAGGGCTGTGGCGCGGGCCACCCGGGCGGGCGGCCGCGGCGGTGGAACCGGCACCGGCGGCTGGCCGACCGTCACGCGCCGTCGACCGTGTGGGCGGCCTCACACCGGTTCCGGAGCGGGTTCGGAGTGGCGCGGGCCACTTCCCGGGGCTTTTTGATCTTGGAAATGGTGGCAAATCGGGCGAAATCGCCATATTTCCTTGATCCTTACGCGCGGTAACACCCCTCTGACGTGGCTAAACCTTCGGATCCTTGAAACCGCCCCGTCCACCCCCGTAACTTCGAACCCGTTGCACCGAGCGATCCGCTCCGGCCGGGCCAACCGCCCCCGGGCAGAACGGTGCAGGACCACGCGAGTGACGTGTCCCCGAAACCGACGGCCTTCCGAGGGCCTGGTTCCGCGCGCTCGCAGACCCCTCCGAAAGGAACTCCATGACCTTCCGTAACGAGACCGCCGCTGCCACCACCACTGCCACCCCGAAGCGCCGCAACCGCGTCCGGATGGCTCTGATGGCCGGGGCGATCACCGCCCTGCCCGTGGCCGGCCTCGTCACGGCCACCAGCGCCTCCGCCGCGCCGGCCACGGTCTGGGACAAGGTCGCCGCCTGCGAGGCGACCGGCAACTGGGCCATCAACTCCGGCAACGGCTTCTACGGCGGCCTGCAGTTCACCCAGAGCACCTGGGCCGCCTTCGGTGGCACCTCCTACGCCGCGCAGGCCCACCAGGCCACCAAGGACCAGCAGATCGCCATCGGCGAGAAGGTCCTCGCCGCCCAGGGCCCCGGCGCCTGGCCGGTCTGCTCCGTCAAGGCCGGTCTGAGCAAGTAGGACGCGGGCCACGAGGCCGCCGCACCCCACCCGGGGCGCGGCGGCCTCGTCGCGCTCCCGGCCGGAGCCCCGGATCCCGACCCCTCGGCTCCCGGCCCCTCGGCCCCCGGATCCCGGCCACCCCGGTGGAACGGGCCCGTTAGGACGGCCGGGGCGGGAGCGGCAGCGGAACGGCCGGCAGCCCGTCGATGCTGCTGCCGACCAGCGGCTTGCGCTCGCAGTAGGCGCCGAACTCCTCCTCGTCCTTCCGGTCGAAGTACTGGGCGTGCAGGTCGCGGTCGGCCCGGTAGTCCATGAACGGCACCGCGTACCCGCAGGAGTCGCTGACCCGCTCCGCCCGGACCAGCACGATCGCCCGCAGCCCGGATCCGTCGGCGGACGGGTCGAAGTGGCCGAGCAGTTCGGCGAACCGCGGGTCGTCCCGGAACACCGGCTCCCCGCGCCCGTGCACCCGCACCACGGTCGGCGGGCCCTCGAAGGCGCACCACATCAGGGTGATCCGGCCGTTCTCCCGCAGATGGGCGACCGTCTCGGCCTGCGAGCCGCCGAAATCCAGGTAGGCGAGGGTGAGTTCGTCGATCACCGCGAGCGTCCCTGACCGGCCCTTGGGCGAGAGGTTGACGTGCCCGTCGGCGGCCAGCGGGGCGGTGGCCACGAAGTAGACCGGCTGGCGCTCGATGAACCGGCGCAGCCGACCGTCGATGGCTTCGTACTGCTTTCCCATGTCCGCCAGTCTTCCCCCATCTCGGCTGGCAAGAAACCGGATTCCGCTTCCTGAGACGCCCCGCACCGCCCGGGCCCTCCCGGGGGCCGGGCGGTGCCGCCTACGATGGCCCGTGCGCTTGTCACCCGCCGGACCGAGCTGGGGAGTTGCGATGATCCGGAACACCCCTCCCGGGACGGTCCTCGGCGCGCCGGCCGCGCCGCTGCGCGGGTACGTGCTCGGCTACCGGGGCTACCGGCTGGCGCTGCGGCAGCCGCTCCGACGGCTGGAGGTGCCGACGGACGTGGTCACCGTGGCGCTCGCCTTCGAGGGCACCATGAGCCTCACCGACGCCGTCTCCCCCGCGGCCGCGGCCTCCTTCGGCTCGGTCGCGGCCGGGCTGCGCCGCACCGCGACGGTCGCCGAACACGCGGGCGCGCTGCACGGGTTGGCCGTCTCGCTCACCCCGCAGGGCGCGTTCCGGGCGTTCGGGCCGCTGGCCGGCGAGCTCGGCGGGCACTGGGCCGAGGCCGGGGACGTCCTGGGCCCTCGGCTGCGGGCGCTGACCGACCGGCTGGCCGACGCGCCGAGCTGGCCGGCCCGGTTCGCCATGCTGGACGGGTACTTCGGCGCGCTGTTCGCGTACGGGCCGGACTGGGACCCGTCCGTGCACTGGGTCTGGCGGCAACTGCGGCACTCGCACGGGCTGGTGCCGATCGGCACCCTGGTCGAGGGCACCGGGTGGAGCCGCCGCCGACTGGAGCTGCGCTTCCGCGAGCACCTCGGGCTGGCCCCCAAGCAGGCGGCCGGCATCCTCCGGCTCCAGCGCACCCTCAACGCCCTGACCGCGCACGAGGACCACCCCTCCGAGGACCACCGCTCCGGGCACCGGCCCACCGGCGCCGACCTGGCCACGCGCTGCGGCTACTACGACCAGTCCCACCTCGACCGGACCTTCCGCGCCATGGTCGGCTGCTCGCCGCGCGCGTTCCTGGCCGCCCGGCGCACCGCCGCCGCCCTGCCCGGGCCCGCCGAGCGGGTCACCGACCGGGTCAGCGGGCGGGTGACCAGCACCGTCCTGGCCCCAGGGGGTTCCGGGAGCTGAGGCGTGCGCATTCGTACAAGACGCACCGCTGCCCCGCCCGGCACGCTCGAAGGGCCCGGCCGGTACGGGGGGCCGGCCGGTCACCGGAGCGGGCGGGGCGGGGCAGGGCGGAAACGGGGCGAGGCGGGCCGGGCGGGGTGTCAGCCGGTCAGTGCTTCAGGTACACGCTGTCCATGAACTCGATGATCTGCTGATCGGTCAGCCGCTGGCCTTCGCGGTGGCCCATCGCCAGGTCGGCCTCGCTGATCATGCCCACCAGCCGGTCCCCGTCGATCACCGGGATCCGCCGGATCTGGTGCTGCTCCATCTTGCGCAGCACCGTCTCCATGCTGTCCTCGGCGCGTACGCAGTGCAGGTGGCCGCCCAGTTCGATGGCCGTCATCGTGGCCGGGTCCTTGCCCTCCGCGATACATCGCAGCACGATGTCGCGGTCGGTGATGATGCCCTTGAGCTTCTGGTCGTCGCCGCAGATCGGCAGCGCGCCCACGTGCTTGTCGCGCATCATCCGCGCGGCCTCGGCGAGCGTCTGGTGGGCGCCGATGCACTGGGCACCGGTGTGCATGATGTCTCGGGCTTTGGTCACGGGGACTCCTTCGTCGGTGGTTCCCCCCGCCTGATCCCCCCGCATCCCCCCGGCGGTGCTCCCGGGCTCCCGCCGTCGGGGCGGAAGGGGGCTGTGACCGCGCCCTCACCATAAGCAACCCCGCCTCCGCCCGCGACCCCGCGCAGCCGGAGCGGGCGAGTCCGCGCGACCTTCGAGGCGGGGCCCGGGGCGCGGCCGCAGAGTGGAGGAGAACGCGACCGGCCCGGCCACCGGCCCGGCCACCCGCACGTCCCGAGGAGTGAGCGAGCCATGGACACCACCGAGACCCCCGCCCCGCAGGTCTGGCCCAACCTGCGCGCCACCGACGCCCGGGCCCTGATCCGCTTCCTGGTCGACGCCTTCGGCTTCCAGGAGGTCGTCACCTACGGCGAGGGCGAGTTCGTCGCGCACGCCGAACTCGCCTGGCCCGAGGGCGGCGGCGTGATGCTCGGCTCCGACCGTCCGACACCCGAGAACGCCGAACCGTGGCCGGGCCTGCCGGGCGGCTTCACCGCGTACGTGGTCACCGCCGACCCGGACGGCGTGCACGCCCGCGCGGTGGCCGCCGGGGCCCGGATCACCACCGGGCTGTACGAGACCGACTACGGCTCGCGCGACTTCGCCGCCGCCGACCCGGAGGGCAACCGCTGGTACTTCGGCACCTACCCGGGCGCGCCCCGGCCGGCCGGCCGCCCACGGGGGTGAGGCGGTCCGCGGCCACGGACGGCCCGGAGCGGCGGCGCCGAGGCGGTGGCCGCCGGACCGGGGCAGACTGACAGCGGGGCCACCCCACCGGAGGCACCGGAGGCATCGGAGGCGGACCGTGCCGCAGATGACGGTGGACGGGCGCACCCTCGCCCTCTCCCACCTCGACAAGGTGTACTACCCGCGCACCGGCACCCCCAAGGGCGAGGTGCTGCGCTACTACGCCGCCGTGCACGCCGCGCTGCTCCCGCACCTGCGCGACCGCCCGGTCTCCTTCCTCCGCTGCCCGGACGGCGTCGAGGCGGAGGTGTTCGTCGCCAAGAACCCGCCGCCCGGCACCCCGGACTGGGTGCGCACGGTCGACGTGCCGAGCAACACCGGCGAGCTGCGCCAGGTGGTGCTGGAGAGCGGCGCGGCGCTGCTGGCGGTCGCCAACCTGGGCTGCCTGGAACTGCACGTCCCGCAGTGGCACGCGGCCCGACCCGCCCTCGCGGACCGGCTGGTGCTGGACCTGGACCCCGGCGAGGGCGCCGACGTGCTCACCTGCCGCACCGTCGCGCTGCTGCTGCGCGAGCGGCTCGCGGCGGACGGCCTGACGGCCTGGGTGAAGACCTCCGGCTCCAAGGGCCTGCACCTGCTGGTCCCGATCGAGCCCGCGCCGAGCGCCCGGGTCTCCGGGTACGCGAAGGCGCTGGCCGCCGCCCTGGAGGCCGAGCACCCGGAGCTGGTGGTGCACACCATGGCCAAGGCCCGCCGCCGGGGCCGGGTGCTGGTCGACTGGTCGCAGAACAACGCCAAGAAGACCACCGCCGCGCCGTACACCCTGCGGGCCAGGCCGCTGCCGACCGTCTCCACCCCGCTGGCCTGGGCGGAGCTGGAACGGGCCGCCGACGAGCGGGACCTGGTCTTCACCCTCGCCGAGGTGCCCGACCGGCTGGCCGCCCACGGCGACCTGCTCGCCCCGCTGCTGGACCCGGAGCGGGCCCGGCCGCTGCCCGGCGCACCGGCGGCGCCACCGCCGACGGGATCACCACCGACCAGGCGGGCGGAAGGAGCGCGGCCGGCCCAGATGCTGCACCCGCCCGTCGAGGTGATGCGCCCGGCCGCCGTGGCCGCCGTCCCGCCCGCCGACGGCCTGGGCGGCGGGGGCGTGCAGTACGAGCTGAAGCTGGACGGCTTCCGCTGCGTCGCCTTCGCCCGGGGCGGGCGGCCCGCGTACCTCCAGTCCCGCAGCGGCCGCGACCTCGCCCCCGAGTTCCCGCCGATCGCCGCCGCCGTCGCCCGGCTGCCGGAGGGCCTGGTGCTGGATGCCGAACTGGTCGCCTGGCGCGACGGCCGGTTCGCCTTCGGCGAGCTGCTGCGCACCCGCCGGGCCCGCGCCGCCGCCACCGGGGTCGCGCTCGGCCTGATCGCCTTCGACCTGCTGGCGCTGCCCGGCCGCGACGTACGGGCCCTTCCGCTCACCGACCGCCGCCGGCTGCTGCTCGCCGCCCTCGCCGACGTCCCGCCGCCGATCCGGCCGGTCATGGCCACCACCGACCGGGCGGAGGCGCTGGAGTGGACGGAGCGGCTCGCCGACACCGGGGTGGAGGGGCTGGTCTGCAAGGCCGCGGCGGCCCCGTACCGCCCGCGCGGCGCGGGCCGGGTCTGGGTCAAGTACCGCCGCGGCGACACCCTCGACGCCACCGTCCGCGCCGTCACCGGCCCGGCCGCCCACCCGCACGCGCTGATCCTCCAGCTGGACGACGGCCGGGTGTTCCTGACCACCCCGAGGCTCACCCCGGTCCAGTCCCGCGAGGTCGCCGAACTCGCCCGCCCCCTGCTCGGCCCGCCCGCCACCGACCCGGACCACGGCGAGGTCCACCCGCTGACCGCCCCGCTCCGCGCCGAGTTCACCCTCACCGGCCGCCCGCCGTCCGCCACCTTCCTCCGCCTCCGCGGCGACTGACCCCGCCCTCGCTCCCCTTGCTCACCGCCTCCGTTTCGCCGCCGCGTGGGCGAACTCCGTCACGAAGGCGTCGTCGAACAGCGGCAGGTCGCCCGGCTTGCGGCTGGTGACGAGCGGGCCGGGGCCGTCGTGGCAGACGTGGACCGGCTCGTCCACCCAGTGGGCGCCGGCGTTGACCAGGTCGGTGCGCAGGCTGGGCCAGGAGGTGAGGGTGCGGCCGCGGACGGCGTCGGCCTCGATGAGCGTCCAGGCCGCGTGGCAGATCGCCGCGACCGGACGGCCGGCGGCGCAGCAGGCGTGCACGAAGGCGACCGCCGGGCGGTCCAGGCGCAGCCGGTCGGGGTTGGCGACGCCGCCGGGGAGGACCAGCCCGTCGTAGGCCGCCGGGTCGGCCTCGGCGACCAGGGCGTCCACGGCGAAGGTGTCGCCCTCGGCGTGGTGCCGGACGGTGCGGACCCGGCCCTCGGCGGTGGACAGCAGCCGCGGGGTGCCGCCGGACTCGGCGACGGCCTGCCAGGGGTCGGTCAGTTCGACCTGTTCGGCCCCGTACGGTGCGACCAGGAAGGCGATCACGCGTCCGGTGAGCGTGGTGGACGGCCAGCCCATGGCGTGGTCGCTCAGCGCGGGTGCGGGGCGGTCAGGTCGACGGCCGCGGGCGGGGCGGAGCTGAGCCTGGCGCGCGGGCAGTCGAGGTGGACGGCGCGGTCGAGGTGGTCGAGCCGGGCGACCAGCCCGGCCGGGACGAGCACCCGGGTGCCGGGCACCCAGGGGTCGGCGTCGACCAGCAGGTGGTCCCCGGCGTCCTGTTCGACCCGGCCGACCGGGCCGTCGGTGGCGAGCACCTCGTACCCGACCAGCGTGAGGTCGGCGGCGGGATGGGAGCCCGGGCGGTACTCCCACAGGTCGGTGGTCATGGTGTCACGCCTCCGGACGGTCCCAGGGCCGCCGTTCGCGGCGCTCCCGGCGCTCCCGGACCTCCGCCGGGTCCACCGCTTCGGTGCCGCCGCGGCCGGCGCGTCGGCGGCGCAGCAGCTCGGAGGCGGCGAACGCGGCCGCCACGGTGGCCGCCCAGACCACGCCAAGCGCGACCAGTACGGCGGTGGCCGGGGTCCGCAGGCCCACGCCGAGGCAGATCATCGTCATCACCAGGGCGGTCAGCACGACCCCCGCCGAGAACCTGCGCCCGATGCCGCGGAGCACGCCCCGGACCCGGCTCGGCGGCTCGGCGCCCATGGTGCTCAGCTTCCGGTCGAGCCGTGTGTCCTGACGCAGATCGGACTCGATCTCCTCGAGGAGCCGCCGCTCCCATCCGCTCAACGCGGGTCCGTCCATCTCGGTCACCTCCGACACTTCGGGTGACGTGCTCGCACCCGGGCGGTTGCCCGGTACGGGCTCGCGCTAACCGTTCCGGGCACCGCCTGTTCCGGCGCCGACGGGCCCGAACGCCCGGGGGCGGGCGAGCAGGCTGTCGTCCAGGACGCTCAACAGGGCGGCGGCGTCGCGGTGGACCTCGGCCGCGCCCGCCGCCCGCAGCTCGGGGCCGGTGTCCCGGCCGGCCGCCAGGGCGACGCACGGCACCCCGGCCCGCCGCGCCGCCCGGACCTCGCGCACGCTCCCGGCGACGGCCACGGCGTGCGAGGGCCTGCCGTCCACCAGGTCCAGCGCGGCCCGCACCGGGTCGCCCCCGGGGTCGGCCACGGCCAGTGCCGGCGCCCCGGCCGGCCCGGGGCCGGTCAGCACGACCGTCCAGCCCCGTACCGCGCACTCGCGCAGCAACTCGGCACCGCCGGGCAGCGCGGGCTGCCACCAGTCGGTACCGAAGAGAGCCGCCGAGACCACCGTCATGACCACCGCTTCCGTTCGCGGGCGACGCACCGAACGCTCTCCTCCAGGTTAGGTCGCTCCCCCGCCGCGCGCGCAGCCTGCGCCCCGTGGATCCGCGGCGGGGGGCCGTGGCAAGGAGCCACGGCGGGGCGCCGCGCGGCCGTCGGTTCGCGCCGCCCGGACCGCCGCTCCGCGCGTGCGCCGTCGCTCCGGAGCGCGGGCCGGGGCCGGGGCGGGGGCGGCGGCCGCGCGCCGGGGCCCGTCGTGCGGTGCGGTCCGCGAAAAGCCGCTGGTCCGGGGCTGCCCGCAGGCCCTAGGGTGTCGCCCCGTCACATTGGTCCAGTCCAGGAGTCCGTCCCCGATGCCTTCGCCCGCCCTGTACCGCTCGCCCAGACCCAGCTCCACCGCCGCCACCGTCCTGCTCGCCGTGTGCGGCACCGCGACCCTCGCCTCGCTCGCCGCGGGCTTCCGCCTGTACGGGGAGGCGGGGGAGTTCGCCGCCGACTCCGACCTGGCCGACGAGTCCGCGCTGACGGACGCGGCCCTGCTCTACGACAACGTCAGCCTGGTCCAGACGCTCACCCTGCTGGCCTCGGCGGTCGCCTTCATCACCTGGTTCCACCGGGTGCGGGTGAACGCGGAGGTCTTCGACCCGAGCGGGCACCGGTTCAAGCGCGGCTGGGCGATCGGCGGCTGGTTCACCCCCGTGGTCGCCCTCTGGTTCCCGTTCCGGATCACGGTCGACACCTGGACGGCCAGCGCCCGGCCGGACGCCTCCGGGGTGCGCCTGCCGCACCCCCAGCCGCTGGTCAACCTCTGGTGGGCCACCTTCTGGCTGGCCAACGCGACCGGCCGGTTCGGCGCCAACTACCTGAACTCGGCGAAGTACCCGGACGACTACCAGACCGCCCTCGGCTGGCTGCTGGCCTCCGACGTGCTGGAGGTGGTCGCCGCCGTCCTCGCCGTCCTGGTCGTCCAGCGGCTGACGGCCATGCAGGAGGAGCGCTTCGCCGAGTCCACCGCCCACGCGTACGCGGTCCGCGGCGGAACCGTCCGGGGCTGAGCCGTTCCGCCGGCCGGGGGCCCGCGGCCGGGCGCTCAGTCCGTGAACGGGTCCGAGGCCAGCCGGGCGTGCAGGTGCTCGTCCGTGTAGACGCCCCCGCCGTAGGTGTAGGAGGCGCGCAGGGTGCCCTCGTACGGGAAGGCGGCCCGCTCGGCGACCCGGCAGGAGGCCTCGTTGCCGACGGCGTGGTAGAGCTCGATCCGGCGGGCGCCGGCGCGCTCCACTGCCCAGCGGGTGACGGCGGTGGTGGCCCGGGTGGCCAGGCCCCGCCCGCGGGCCGCGGCGAGCAGCCAGTAGCCGACCATGGCCACGCCGTCGTCCCGGTTGCTCCACCCCAGGTAGGCGTTGCCGCAGAGGCTGCCGTCGGCGGCGTCGATCACGGCGAAGGAGGCCGCGCTGCCGTCGGCCCAGCCTGCCTCGCAGCGCTCCAGGTAGGCCTGCGGGTCGACCGGGCCGGTGGCGCTGAGCGGGTTCCAGCGGGCGACGGCCGGGTCCGCCGCGGCGGCGAGCAGGGCGGGCACGATTCCGCCGGCCACGTCGAGGCCTGGCCCCCACGGGCGCAGCACGGCGTCGCCGAGGTCGAGGACGGTGGGGCGGAACAGCCGCTGGGCGGTGCCGGGATCGCTGATGGTCATCCCGTCTTCCTATCCCCCGCTCCCGGGGGCCCGCCAGCGAATATTCCGGTGCCCGACTTCGCCCGCCCGCTCCGCCCTCGTGGACGGAGCGGGCGGGCGGACGGGGCGCGGTCAGATCCGGGCCAGGTAGCCGTTCTCCACCAGCCAGAGCACGTTCAGCTTGGCCGGGCCGCCGGGCAGCAGGGTGGCGTCGAGCTGGTACTGGAGGCCCCAGCCGGGCTGGTTGAACCAGGGAGCGATCGGGCCGGCGTGCACCGTGAAGGCCTTGACCACCTTGTAGTCGTGGTAGTTGCAGGCGGCCGGCGGGGTGCCGTCCAGGCTCTGCGGCGGGAGCGCGCGGCTGGCGTAGGGCAGGCCCTCGGGGGCGAGGTAGGCGCCGTACTCGCTGCCGTAGCGGTCGATGTTCTGGTTCGGGTAGAGGGTGAGGTCGAACTCGATCGGGCTGCCGTCGGGCAGGGTGACGTAGCCGTCGGCCGGCGGGTATATCCAGCCGCCCTTGCCGCCGTTGCCGGCCGGGTCGTAGTACTTGGCCAGGAAGTCCTGCTCACCCGCGCCGCCGGTGCGCTGGTAGCCGACGAGCTGGCGGCCGACCGGCCCGGCGGTCGGGAGGTCGGCCGGGCCGAGGCGGGCGTCGTCGTGGCGGAAGGCGGCGGAGCACTGGTCGGCGGGGGTGGCCGCCGGGGCCGCGACGGCGGCGGGGACGGTCACGGCGGTGAGGGCGGCGGCCGCGGCGAGCGGCGCGACGAGCAGGCGAAGGCGAAGGCGCACGGTGTCTCCGTCGAACGGGTCAGCGGTCGAAAAAGGAGCCACGGAGGAGCGTTCTGCTCACCCTCCGTGGCTGGTTCGACACCAGGCAATCGGATCATCTGATCATTCGTCAACATGATCAGTGCGACTGCGCGTTCGACTCGGCGGATTCGGCCAAAGCCGGGACACCGGGACCGCCCGTCCGCGAGGATGAGCGGTCCGGCGCGCCCGGGTCACTTCCCCGGGGCGACCCGCCCGAGCAGGTGGAGCAGCCGGTCGAGGGCGTCCTTGGAGTTCGGCTCGGTCAGGTTGGCCATCAGCCGGAACGCCGCCTTCAGCAGCGCCGGGTGGCCGAGCCCGGCCGCCCCGGCCGCGCCGCGCAGCTTCGGGCGGCCCAGCAGGTCGGCGGCCAGGCGGCCGAGCGCGAAGTAGCCCGCGTAGGCGGAGCGCAGCGCCTGCGGGTAGGCGCGCAGGGCGAGTTCGCGACCGCGGTCGGTGCGGCGGGCGAGGGCCTGGACGATGGTCTCGGCGGCGTAGCGGCCTGACTCCATCGCGTAGGCGATGCCCTCGCCGGTGCCCGGGCTGACCGTCCCGCCCGCGTCGCCGATCAGCAGCAGACCGTCGGCGTAGTGGGGCGCGCGGTTGAGGCCCATCGGCAGGGCGGCACCGCGGATCGGCTCGGTGACCGCGTCGGGGGTGTAGCCGTACTCCGGGGGCAGGCCGTCGCACCAGCGCCGCAGCACCTCGCGCCAGTCCGCCTCGGTCCCGGCGGTGTCGAGGACCCCGAGGCCGACGTTGGCAGTGCCGTCGCCCATGCCGAACACCCAGGCGTAGCCGGGCAACTGGCGCCGGGCCCGGTCGTCGGGGTCGCGCAGGTCGAGCCAGACCTCCAGGTAGCGGTCGTCGTGCCTCGGGGTGGTGAAGTACGTCCGGTAGGCGACGCCCATCGCGCGGTCGGTGCGGCGGTAGCGCCGCATCGCCACCGACAGCCGGGTGGAGTTGCCGTCGGCGGCGACCACGACCGGGGCCCGGTAGGCGACCGGCCGGCGCTCCTCGCCCAGCTTGGCGATGACGCCGGTGATCCGGCCGGTCCGCTCGTCCAGCGTCGGGCCCGTCACATTGGCGCGTTCGACCACCCGGGCTCCGAGCGAGGCGGCCTTGCGGGCGAGCAGTTCGTCGAAGTCGGCGCGGCGCCGGACCAGTCCGTACCCGGGGTAGGCGGAGAGCTCGGGCCAGTCGAACTCCACCGAGCGGTGCCCGGAGATCAGCCGCAGGCCCCGGTTGTGCAGCCAGCCGGCCTCCTCGGAGACGTCGATGCCGAGGTCGGTCAACTGCTTGACGGCGCGCGGGGTGAGGCCGTCCCCGCAGACCTTCTCGCGCGGGAAGGCGGACTTCTCCAGCAGCAGGACGTCCAGTCCGGTCCGGGCGAGGTGGGCGGCGGCGGTGGAGCCGGCCGGTCCGGCGCCGACCACGATGACGTCGGCGCTCCCCCCGTCCTGGACGGCCTCCCCGCCACGGACGGTCTCCTCGGGCCGGACGGTCTGCTCTGGGCCGGGCATCGCACTCTCCCACGGGTCGGATCGGCTGTCCGCGCGACGGAGTCCTCGGACTGGGCGGTTCCGGACGGACGATAGAGAACCCCGGCGCCCGCCCGCCGCCCCGACACGCAGGCCGCCCCGCGAACCGGCCAATACCGGCCACCCCTGCCGTACGGGTCCACCCGCCACGCCGGGGCCCGGACGCAACCGAGCCCCCGGCCCGCGAGCAGCAGCGGGACCAGGGGCTCTCCGTCGTTCCGCGGCGCGGACCCCTCGGGGGGATCAACGGCGGTCGCGCCGGGTTCGACGAGGGCCCCGACCACGGGGGCGGACCGGGGCCCTCATCCGGTACCACGGCTGGCACCGCCTCCCGGGTTCACCACCAGTCCCACTAATCCCATTGACACCACTGACACCACCGGCACCACCCGATCCGGCCCCGGGAACGGCGGAAGCCCCTGACCGCACGGGGGAACGTGGCAGGGGCTTCCACTGTCGACTACGGCCGGCGGGCCCTCACGGGTTCAGCGCCAGCACCACGTACCCCGCCAGCACCGCCAGGTGCACCGCGCCCTGCAGCGGGGTCGCCCGGCGCGGGATGACGGTGAGGGTGAGCAGCACGATGGTCAGGCTCAGCAGCACCATGTGCGCCGGGTCGAGGCCGAGGACGAGCGGGCCGGAGAGCCAGGTGGAGGCGATCGCGACCGCCGGGATGGTCAGGCCGATGCTGGCGAGCGCCGAGCCGAGGGCGAGGTTGAGGCTGGTCTGCACCCGGTTGCGGACGGCCGCGCGCAGCGCCGCGATGGTCTCCGGCAGCAGCACCATCATGGCGATCACGACGCCGACCACGGCGTGCGGCAGCCCGGCGTCGTCCACCGCCTTCTCGATGGTCGGCGACACGCCCTTGGCCAGGCCCACCACCGCCACCAGGGCGACGGCGAGCAGCAGCAGGCTGATCCCGGCGGCCCGGAGGGTGGGCGGTGAGGCGTGCTCCTCCTCGGCCAGCACCCGGCCCTCGGGGGTGACGGGCAGGAAGTAGTCACGGTGCCGGACGGTCTGGGTGGCCACGAACAGGCCGTAGACCACCAGTGAGGCGGTGGCCGCGAAGGTGAGCTGGGTGGTCGAGAACTGGGGGCCGGGCGAGCTGGTGGTGAAGGTCGGCAGTACCAGGCTGAGGGTCGCGAGGGTGGCGATGCAGGCCAGCGCGGCGCCGGTGCCCTCGGCGTTGAAGACGGCGGTCCGGTACTTGACGGCGGCGACCAGGATGGACAGTCCGAGGATGCCGTTGCAGGTGATCATCACGGCGGCGAAGACGGTGTCCCGGGCCAGGGTGGAGGACTTGTCCCCGCCGTCGGCCATCAGCGTCACGATCAGCGCGACCTCGATCACGGTGACCGCCACGGCGAGGACCAGTGACCCGAAGGGCTCCCCCGACCAGTGCGCGATCACCTCCGCGTGGTGCACGGCCGACAGCACGGCGCCCACCAGGAAGCAGGCGACCACCGCCACCACCCAGCCGGGGAGTTCCTTGTGCCAGGTCAGGGCGAGGACGAGGAACGACACCACCGGGACGACGACGGTCCATTGCGCGAGAGCCGCGCGGAGCTTCGTGATCATGCCGCCGAGGATCCCAGACCGGAGGCCCGTCACCCGGGTGCCCGCGCCGGATACATAGGGATGTGGCATAACTCATCCCAATTCGGCAGTCACCCACCGTAGCCGTGAAGGTACTGAAGCACTTTGTCGACATGTCGCCGAAGCCGTTCCGGGACGCCCCCGGCGGTCGCCACGGTCTTGTCGCTGGTCCGGTAGGCCGCCGCGACCAGGGCGGGCAGGTCGTGGGTGAAGCCGTGGCGCTTTATCTGCTGGTCGAGCCAGCAGGCGTAGTTGCCCATCGCGGCGATCGCGTCGCCCGGGTCCCAGTACGACTTCGGACCGGCGTGGGTGGCGGCCTTGCCCCAGGCCTCGAAGACGGAGGGCGTCCACAGGGCGATGCCGTACTCGCCGGTCTCCGGGCGGGCGGCCTTCGGGTCGAAGCCGCTCTCGGCCTTCAGCATGGCGGCCAGCAGCACCGGGGTGACCTCCGGCTCGGGGCAGCGCCGCGCCGCGGTCTCGATCATGCCCCGGTAGGCCACCGGGACGTCCGATCCGGCCGGGATCGCGCCGGGCGGCGGGGGCGCCGCGCGCTCAGCCGCGCCCGGACCGCCGGACTCCGGGCCACCGGCCAGGACGAGGACAGCGAGCCCGCAGGCGAGCAGGCCCGCGCCGGACCGGACGGCGGCCTGGACGGCGACCCGGACAGCGGCCCGACGGCCCCGGCCCGGAACGGCGGCGGCCCGGGCGACCAGCGCCGCCAGCCCGGCCGGGCCGGTCCGGGTCCGCTCCTCCCGCCCGGGGGCGAGGCAGGCGGCGACCACCGGCCGCCAGCGCACCGGCAGCGCCTCGTGCAGCCGCAGCGGCGCGGCGCCCCGCGCGTACGCCTGGGCGGCCAGCGAGCGGGCCCGGCTGGTGGCGCCGAGGAAGGGGTGCAGGCCGCCGGTGAGCACCTGGTGGGCGATCACCCCGAAGGCCCAGACGTCGGCGCTGGGGCGCAGCGCGATGCCGCGGGCGCCGGTGCGCTCGGACCACCACTCGGGCGGGACGTGGTCGGGCGAGCCCAGCGGCGGGGCGTAGGCGTGGGTGCCCTCCAGCTCGGCGGTGAGGCCGAAGTCGGCGATCTTCGCGGTGCCGTCGGGCATCAGCAGGACATTGGCCGGTTTCAGGTCCCCGTGCACCCAGCCGACCCGGTGCATGTGGCTCAGCCCGGCGCAGACCTCGGCCAGGATCCGCTCGGCGCCGGGCACCGCCGCACCGGGGCGGGCCTCGCCCAGCAGGTCCTGGAGGCTGCCGGCGGCGCGTTCCATCACCAGGGCGACGGCACCGTCGAGCGCCGGATGGTCCGGGTCCTCGACGGTGGCCACGGCGAGGGTTCGGATCAGGTGGGGGTGATCGGCGCGGCGGCTGAAGCGCTGTTCGCTGCGGGCCATCCGGGCCACGGTCCGGCGCTGGCCGGGGGCGAACCGGGCCGCGCCGAGGATCTTGACGGCGGCCTGGCTCCCGTCGGGGCCCTCGGCGGCGTACACGCTGCCCCAGGCACCCGCGCCGAGGAAGGCGCCGAGGCGGTAGCCGGCGATCGGGTAGCCCTCCGGGACCGCGAAGGACGGGCCCCCGGACGGCCCGGGGTCGGAACCCGGCTCCGGCTCGGGCTCGGACCGCGGCAACGGCTCCGGCTCCGGCTCGGACCGCGGCGACGGCTCGGACGGGGCGCCGGGCGTCACGGCCGGGCGACCGGGCGCCGGGGCGGGAGCAGGGCCAGGTGCTCCTCCCGGACGAGGTCGAACTTCAGCGCCAGCGCCACCAGTTCCTCGCGCTTGCCGCCGGCCGACCCTTCCTCGTACGGCTCGCGCAGCCGCAGCTTGGCCTCCACCAGGTAGTCGATGTGGTAGTTGACCGCCGAGCGGCTCAGCCCGCGGCAGCCGGGCAGGGCGCGCAGCCGGGCGAGCACCTCGGTCACCCCGGGGACGGCGGCGGCGGAGGGCGAGCGCAGCCGGGGCTCGCAGAGCGCGAGCAGGACCAGGAAGTACTTGGCGGTCGGGTCCAGGGCGAACGGGCTGACGGTGTGCTCGCCGTCGGCGCCGCCGGGCCGCCCGTCGAGGTAGGCGTGCTGCGGGGCGAAGACCTTGAAGGCCGCGGGCTCGCCGAGCGCGGGCAGCAGCACCCGGGAGAGTTCGAACGGGACGGGGGCGCCGAGCCGGCCGGGCGCGACCTTGACGTGCTCCCCCGCGCCCTCCAGGTTCTCCACCACGTAGGTGGCCGAGGTGCTGAAGTTGGACAGCCGCCAGTAGTCCTCGGCCGCGACCACCTCCCCCGCCCGGCGGGAGACGCCCTGGTCGGGCAGTGGGATGGGGACCGGTCGGCCGGGCTCCCCGCGCCCGAACACCGCGGTCTCGCCCGGGCCCATCCGCAGCAGGCCGGGGGCCCCACCGGGCCTCATCCCGGGCCCGGGGCCGGGCAGTTGGACGATGACCGTGTCCACGCGGCACCTCCGTGGGATCGGGTCGATACCTCCGTGGGATGGGGTCGATGGTATCCGTCCTATTCGCCCCGGGGGCAAACCCGCCACCCAGACGGGTGAGGAACCGCCCTTTTCCACCCATGAACTGATCATCCGTCAGGACTGGAGTTGTCCGTGTGCTGAACAGATGAGGAATGGTTGCAGGATGTAGTTGAACGGTCACCATGAGTGTGACGCAACGCACACACAACACGTTCACGATGTGTGCAAGACTCATCTCAAGGAGTGAGATTCCCTTAATTTCCAAGGAGGTTCGTATCATGCGCGCTCGGATCGCAGCTGTGGTGATGGCGGCGGCAGGGATCGCCGGCCTGACGGCGGCCCCGGCCATAGCGGCCACCGCGACGTCCGACACCGACACCGCGCTCTGCGCCACGGTGCTCAACCAGCCCTGCATCTCGCACCAGGCCGACGGCGCCGGCATCGTCGGCGTCGCCCAGGTCAGCGCGGACCCGGGCCAGTTGACGCTGGTTCGGGTCGAGGTCCGCACCCAGGCCGCCTGGGGCAGCCCCTGGGAGGCAGTCGCCTCCGCGACCACCGTCCGGTTCGGCTCCGCCAAGGCGGTCACCCCGCGGGTGACCGCCGGCGCCCCCCGCATGATCTGCGCGACCGCCGGCCCCGCGCTGGACGTCGCCAAGCAGGTCACCACCTGTACCCGCCCGTTCTGATCGCGGGGCCGCCGAGGCACCGCACCCGCCACCCCCACGCCGTCCGTACGACCGGGCAGCCGTCCGGACGACCAGGGGGCGGGAAGCAGTAGAGGGCACCACCACCGGGGCCGGCCGCCGGGACATCCCGTCCCGACGACCGGCCCCGGTCGTCCCGATCGGGCGGCAGCCGTCCCGATCAGGCAGAAGAGGCGGTGGCGGAGATCATCCGGAACGCGGACCCGGGTGGACCTGGGGCACCCCTTCACGGCAAACTGGTCTAGACCTTGGAGGTCTAGACCTCAGCCTCGCCTCAGAACGGTGGACCCAGTATGGAAATCGTGATCGTCCCTGACGCCCGTGCGGCCGGCGAACTCATCGCCGCGGCGATCACCGATCTGCTGACCGACAAGCCCGACGCCCTGCTCGGCGTGGCCACCGGATCGACCCCGCTGCCGATCTACCAGGCCCTGGCCGAGCGGGTCCGCGACGGCCGACTGGACGCCGCCGAGGCGCGCATCTGCCAGCTGGACGAGTACGTCGGCCTGCCCGCCGGCCACCCGGAGTCCTACCGCTCGGTGGTGCTGCGCGAGGTCGTGGAGCCGCTCGGCCTGACCGAGGACTCCTTCCTGGGCCCGGACGGCAACGCCTCCGACATCGCCGCGGCGGCCACCGCCTACGACCGCGCGCTGGCCGAGGCCGGCGGCGTCGACCTCCAGCTGCTCGGCATCGGCACGGACGGCCACATCGGCTTCAACGAGCCCTGCTCCTCGCTCTCCTCCCGGACCCGGATCAAGACCCTGACCCGGCAGACCCGCGAGGACAACGCCCGCTTCTTCGACAGCCTCGACGAGGTCCCGCACCACGTCATCACCCAGGGCATCGGCACCATCCTGGAGGCCCGCCACCTGGTCCTGCTCGCCACCGGCGAGGCCAAGGCCGAGGCCGTCGCGCTCGCCGTCGAGGGCCCGCTCTCCGCGGTCGTCCCCGCCTCGGCGCTGCAGCTGCACCCGCACGCCACCGTCGTGGTGGACGAGGCGGCCGCCTCCCGCCTCAAGCTCGCCGACTACTTCCGCGACACCTACGCGGCCAAGCCGGCCTGGCAGAAGCTCTGAGCGCTCCCGGGCAGCGGCCGTGACGGCCGGGGCGCCGGCCACCGACTCCCCTCGGTGGCCGGCGCCCCGGCCGTTTCGCCGTACGGAGACGCCGCTCAGTACCGCGAGCGCCGCTCAGCGTGGGGAGCACCGCTCAGTTCCGCAAGCACCGCTCAGCACGGGAAGCGCCGCTCAGCGCTTGCGGAGCCAGTCGGCGAAGGCCGCCAGGCCCGGGCCCGGGTCGCGGCGGCCGAGGCCGATCCGGAACCGGTCGGCCGGGGTCGGGGTCAGCTCCGAGCGGAAGATCCCGGCGGGCAGCAGCAGCACGCCCGCCTGCTCGACCAGCGCGGTACAGAACTCCTCCACGCCGTCCGGGCCCAGGTAGCGCGGGAAGGCGACGCAGCCGCCGTCCGGCGCGCGCCACTCGAAGAGGTCGGCGAACTCGGCGAAGAAGGCGTCGAACAGCGGCAGGTTCCCGGCGATGATCGCGCGGTTGCGGGCCAGGATGCGGTCGCGGGCGGTGATCGCGATCCGGGCCAGCACCTCGCTCGGCGCCGAGTTGCAGATCGTGGTGTAGTGCTTGGCCCGCTCCAGGCGCGAGCGCAGCTCCTGGTCCCGGCAGGCGATCCAGCCGATCCGCAGGCCGGGCAGGCCGAGCGACTTGGAGGTCACGTTGAGCGAGAGGGCCCGCTCGGAGAGGTCGGCGGCCTGCGGCAGGGCGCGGGCCGGGTCGCGCTCCAGGCCGCGGTAGACCTCGTCCGAGAACAGCCGGACACCGCGCTCGTCGCAGAGCTCGGCCAGCCGGACGAAGTCGGCGGCGTCGATCACCGTGCCGGTCGGGTTGTTCGGGAAGTTGACCGACAGCACCCTGGTGTTCGGCCGCAGCGCCGCCTCGACCGCGTCCAGGTCCAGCGCCCAGTCCCGCTCCGGGTCCAGCGCGACGCCGGTGACCTCGCAGAGCGAGAGCGGGACGGTCTCGGCGGACTGGTAGTTCGGGGTCAGCACCACCGCGTGGTCCCCCGGTTCGAGCAGGACCTGCATGGCGAGGTTGAGCCCCTCCTGGGCGCCGCCGAAGCAGATCACGTCGTCCTCGCCGACCCGCTCGTACATCCCGGCGACGGCGCGGCGCAGCCCGGGGTCGCCGAAGGTCTCGGTGTAGCCGAGGGCCAGGGTGTCCCAGGCCTCGCGGTCCTCGGGGCCCGCCAGGGCGAGCAGCTCGGCCATCGTCATGGTCTGCGCGTCGGAGGCGGTGAGGTGGTGGCGGGCGGTGAACTCCCAGCGCGAGAAGTGGGTTTCGAGCCGGAAGTCGGGGAGCCGGGTCACTGGTGGTCCTCCTCGCCGGGGCCCGCAGGGTGCTGCTTGAGCTCGGCGAGCAGGCTGTAGGCGCTGGAGCGGGAGATCCGCAGCGCGGTGGCGACGACGGGGACGGCGCGCCGGACGGCGAACACGCCCGCCCGGTCGAGTTCGCCCAGGACGGCGAGCCGGTCCTCGCGGGTGAAGCGCTCCAGCGGGCGGCCCTGGGCGCGGACGTACCCGCCGACCACGTCGTTGATCCGCTCGGTCCAGTCGCGCTCGAAGAGCGGTTCGGGGCGCGGCGCGGTGGGGGCGGCGAAGCCGGCCAGCAGGGCGGCGGCCTGCTCCAGCGGGCCGCGGTCGAGGTTGACGCAGAGCACCGCGGTGGGCTTCCCGTCGTCGTCGCGCAGTACGGCGCTGACGGAGGAGAGCCGGCGTCCGTCGGGCAGCAGCTTCGCGTACGGGCCGTAGACGTCGGGGGCGGAGGGGTCGATCCCGTCGAGCTCGCCGAGCAGTGACGGGTCGCCGGGGGCCCGGGGGGTCATCGGGTTCCAGACGGCGAGGACCCGGTCGGTGGCGGTGTCGTGCAGTACGACCTCGGCGTACGGGCCGAGCAGCAGGGCCACCGCGCGGCAGACCGGGGACCAGGTCCGTACGCGGGGGTCGGGGTTTTCCGAGGACATGCCTGGACTGTACGTCCGGATCGGACACTTGGTCCAGGGCTTTTCGCGCCCCGGGCCCCGCCGGAGGGTTCCGGCGGGGCCCGGGGCGGCTGCCCGTGCGCTACTTGCAGGTGATCAGCAGCCCGAGCACCGCGGAGCAGCTGCGGGTGGCCCGGCTGGTGGCGGGCGACGGGTCGGCGGGCGCCCCGGCGGTGCGCGCCACGGTGACGTCCCAGCTGCGGAGCAGGGTGAGCAGGCCGACGCCGACCGAGAAGTGCCGGGTGGTGCTCGCGCCCTTGGCCAGCGGCGCGGTCAGCGCGCAGTTCAGCTTCCCGGCGGCGACGGTGCAGTCGCCGGAGGTCGTGGTCAGCCCGGCGGGCAGGTCGGCGGCGACGGTGGCCGTGGTCACCGGGTCGGGGCCCTGGCCGGTGAGGGTGACGGTGTAGTCGACCCGGCTGGAGAGCAGCCCGGTGACCGGGGTCGCGGTGAGCGCGACGCCCAGGTGGGCGGCCGGAGCCGTGTAGGTGAAGCGGTCGGCGGCGACGGCCGCGCTGGTGCCGCCGGGCCCGGTGACCCGCACGTCCACGGCTCCGGCGAGAGTGGTGGCGGGGGCGGTCGCGGTGCAGCTGGTCTTCGTGCAGCTGAACGAGGTGGCGGCGCCGGCCGCGCCGAAGGTCACGGCGGTGGCGCCGGCCAGGTCGGTGCCGGTGATGGTCACCGCGGTGCCGCCCGTCCCGGAGCCGCCGTTCGGGCTGATCGCGGTCACGTCCGGCACCGGCAGCGGGAAGGTCACCACGTCGACGGCGCTGCCGGTGAAGTCGGCGAGGTAGCCGTGCCGCCCGTCGGCGGTCAGGGCCAGGCTGTACGGGCTGGCGCCCACCGGGACGGTCGCGGTGACCGTCCGGCTCGCGGTGTCCACCACGCTCAGGGTGTTGTCGGCGTAGTTGGAGACGTAGGCCGCCGTGCCGTCCGGGGAGACGGTCACCGCGTAGGGGCCGGAGCCGACGGCGACGGTGCCGAGGACCGTACCGGCCGCGGTGTCGATCACGGCGGCGGTGCCGTCGTCGCCGTCGGCGGTCCACAGCCGGGTGCCGTCCGGGCTGAGCGCGAGGCCGAAGACGCCGTGGCCGACCGGGACGGTGCCGCTCACCGTGCCGCTCGCGGTGTCGACCACGGTGACGGCCTTGGCGCCGGACGCGGCGACGTACAGCCGGGCGCCGTCCGGGGAGACGGCCAGGCCGTGCGGCTCGGCGCCGACCGGCACGGTCGCGGTCACGGTGTCGGACGACGTGTCCAGCACGCTCACGGTGTTGGCGGCGGCGTTGCTCACGTAGGCGCGGGAGCCGTTCGGCGCGAGGGCGAGGCCCCAGGGCTGGGCGCCGACCGGGACGGTCGCGGTGACGGCGTCGGTCGCGGTGTCCACGACGCTGACGGTGTTGTCCAGGTGGTGGGTCAGGTAGGCCCGGTGCCCGTCGGGCGACACGGCCACGGCGTACGAGCCGGACCCGGCGGTGAAGCCGCCGGACACGGTGTTGCTCGTGGTGTCGAGCACGCTGACGGCGCCGCTGCTCTGGCTGGTCACATAGGCGTGGCCGCCGTCCGGCGTCAGCGCGACGCCCGCCGGGTACGGCGCCACCGCCAGGTGCGCGGCGACGGCCGGCGGCGGTGTGACGGCCTCGGCGGTCGCGGGCAGCGACAGCAGTGCGGCCGTGGTCGCGGATATCGCGGCCACGGCCGTCCGGGTACGACGGGGTGTGCGGGGTGTTCTCACGGGTCTCTCCAGCTGCTCGGCACGGACGAACGTGTGGTGGTGCTGTGGTGGGTTCGGAGCCGGGGGAAGCGTAGAAGCCGCCCTGACTTTCCGTCAGGGAGTGACTACTAATGTCGCCAAATGTTCAGATCCGATCGCCGCGCGAGGGTGCACGAACCCGCCACGGCCCCGACCGGGCCGAGGGCTCCGGATCGACGTGACCGGGGTCTCGATCGACGTCGTGCAGAAAATTGGAGTTGCGGAGTCGCATTCGATAGCGTTCCGAACGTGAGGCTGACCAAGAGCACCGACATCGCCCTGCGGATCGCCATGCGACTGGCCGTCCTGGGCGAGGGCGACAACCCGACCACCCGCGAGGTGGCCGCGTCCGTCGGCGTGCCGTACACCCACGCGGCGAAGGTGGTCAGCCGGCTGCAGCACCTGGGGGTGGTGGAGGCCCGGCGCGGTCGCGGCGGCGGGCTGATGCTCACCTTCGCCGGGCGGACCGGTTCGCTCGGACTGCTGCTGCGGGAGCTGGAAGGGGTCGGCGACGTGGTCGGCTGCGAGGACGACCCGCCCTGCCCGCTGCGGGCCGCGTGCCGGCTGCGCGGAGCACTGCGGGGCGCCCAGGAGGCGTTCTTCGCCGCGCTCGACCACCTCTCCATCGACGACCTGGTGGCCTCCCCCACCGGGCCGGTCCTGCTCAGCCTCACCGCGAGACCCGCCGACACCGCCTGACCCACCGGCGTCACCGGCACCGCCGGACCCACCGAGACCGCCGGACCCACCGGCCGATCGGCCCACCGGGGCCGCGCGCCTCTTTCACAGCCTTTAATGCGAATCTCAGATACCAGTTAGGAGCCCGACTGATGCTGTCCGCGAAGTCCACCGAGGTCATCGAGGCCACCCTGCCCGTCGTGGGCGCCGCCATCGGCGACATCACCCCGCGCTTCTACGACCGGCTGTTCGCCGCGCACCCGGAGCTGCTGCGCGACCTCTTCAACCGGGGCAACCAGGCCAACGGCACCCAGCGCGAGGCGCTGGCCGGCTCGATAGCCGCCTTCGCCACCGCCCTGATCGCCCACCCGGACCAGCGGCCGGACGCGATGCTCGCCCGCATCGCCCACAAGCACGTCTCGGTCGGCATCGACAGCAGCCAGTACAAGATCGTCCACGAGCACCTGTTCGCCGCCATCGTGGAGGTGCTCGGCGAGGCCGTCACCCCCGAGGTCGCCGCCGCCTGGGACGAGGTCTACTGGCTGATGGCCAACGCGCTGATCGCCGTCGAGGACCGGCTGCGCGCCGAGGCCGCCGCCGGCGGCGACCCGGCCGACCTGTGGCGCCCCTACACCGTGATCGCCCGCCACCAGGAGACCGAGGCCGTCACCAGCTACCTGGTCCGCCCCGCCGACGGCCGCCCCGTCCCGGCCTTCCGCCCCGGCCAGTACGTCTCGGTGCGCACCGAACTGGCCGACGGCGCCCGGCAGATCCGCCAGTACAGCCTCTCCGGCGGCGCCGACGGCGCGCTGCGCTTCAGCGTCAAGCGCGAGGACGGCGGCGAGGTCTCCGGCCACCTGCACGACCACCTGAAGGCCGGCGACCCCGTCGAACTGGCGCCCCCGCTGGGCGACATCGCCCTGGCCGACGGCGACGGCCCGGTGCTGCTCGCCTCCGCCGGCATCGGCAACACCCCGATGACCGCCATGCTCGACCACCTCGCCACCACCGGCTCCACCCGGCGGATCGTCTCCGTCCACGGCGACCGCGACCAGCTGAGCCACGCCTTCCGGGCCGAGCTGGCACGGCTCACCGCCGACCTGCCGAACGCGGACTCGCACGTCTTCTACGAGCGGCCGCTCGGCGAGTGGCCGGCCGAGCGCACCGGCCTGGTGGACCTCTCCACCGTCGAGGTCCCGGCCGGCACCACCGCCTACCTCTGCGGGCCGCTCCCCTTCCTGCGCGCCGTCCGCGAGCAGCTGCTGACCGCGGGCGTCCCGGCGGCGGACATCCACTACGAGGTGTTCGGGCCGGACCTCTGGCTCGGCGCCTGAGGCCTTGAGCCCCTGAGTCCCGGCGGCTGACGTCCCCGGTCGAGGTCGCACGGCCGAAGTCCCACCGCGGCACCGGTCCGCTCGGTACGATCACGAGCGGTCCGGTGCCGTTCGACTTCCGGCGTCCGGCAGTTCGGCATCCGGCGGTTCGACCGTCCGGCGGTTCGGGCGTCCGGCGGGGATCCGGTTCGGCAGAAGGGAGCCCGGATGCGGGTCGCGCTGTTCGCCACCTGCGTCAACGACGCGCTGTTCCCCGCCACGGCGGTGGCCACCGTCCGGCTGCTGGAACGGCTCGGCGTGACGGTGGACTTCCCCGCCGGGCAGACCTGCTGCGGGCAGCCGCAGTACAACACCGGCTACCGCAGGGGCTGCGAGCCGCTGGTCCGGCGGACCGCGAAGGCGTTCGCCGGGTACGACCACGTGGTGACGCCCTCGGGCTCCTGCGTGGCGATGGTCCGGGACAACTACCCCCGGATCGGCGCCAGGGCGGCGACCGAGGGCCGGGGCACCGAACTCGCCGACCTGGCCACCGACCTGGTGCCCCGGGTGGTCGAGCTGACCGAGTTCCTGACCGACGTGCTCGGCGTCGAGGACGTCGGCGCGTACTTCCCGCACACCGTCACCTACCACCCCTCCTGCCACGGCCTGCGCCTGCTCGGCCTCGGCGGGCGCCCGCGCCGGCTGCTGGACGCCGTCGAGGGCCTGGAGCTGGTCGAGCTGCCCGGGGCCGAGGAGTGCTGCGGCTTCGGCGGCACCTTCGCGGTCAAGAACTCGGCGGTCTCGGCGGCCATGGCCGAGGACAAGATCGCCAACGCGCTCGGCACCGGCGCCCGCGTGCTCTGCGGCGCCGACAACTCCTGCCTGCTGCACCTCGGCGGCACCCTGCGCCGTCAGGGCGCGCCGCTGCGGCCGCTGCACCTGGCGGAGATCCTGGCCAGTACCGAGGAGCACCCCTGGAGGCCCGTGTGAGCGGTACGTTCCTCGGCATGCCCGCCTTCCCGCAGGCCGCCGCCAAGGCCGTACGGGACGAGCGGCTGCGCGCCAACCTGCGGCACGCCACCCGCACCATCCGCGACAAGCGGGCCCGGGCGGTCGCCGAACTCGCCGACTGGGACCGGCTGCGCGCCGCCGGGAAGGCGATCAAGGACCACACGCTGCGCCACCTCGACCGCTACCTGGTGCAGTTGGAGGAGTCCGTCACGGCGGCCGGCGGCACCGTGCACTGGGCCGCCGACGCCGAGGAGGCCAACCGGATCGTCGCCGGACTGGTCAAGGCCACCGGGCGGACCGAGGTCGTCAAGGTCAAGTCGATGGCCACCCAGGAGATCGAGCTCAACGAGGCGCTGGCGGCCGAGGGGATCACCGCCTACGAGACCGATCTCGCCGAGCTGATCGTGCAGTTGAGCGACGACCGGCCCTCGCACATCCTGGTGCCGGCGATCCACCGCAACCGGGCGGAGATCCGGCAGGTCTTCGCGGACCGGATGGCCTCCTGGGGCCGCCCGGCGCCCAGGGGCCTCACCGACTCGCCCGCCGAACTCGCCGAGGCCGCCCGGCTGCACCTGCGGGAGAAGTTCCTGCGCGCCGAAGTCGCCGTCTCCGGCGCCAACTTCATGGTCGCCGAGACCGGCACCCTGGTGGTGGTCGAGTCCGAGGGCAACGGCCGGATGTGCCTCACCCTGCCGCGCACGCTGATCTCGGTGGTCGGGATCGAGAAGGTCGTGCCGACCTGGCGGGACCTGGAGGTCTTCCTCCAGCTGCTCCCCCGCTCCTCCACCGCCGAGCGGATGAACCCGTACACCTCGCTCTGGACCGGGACGACGGAGGGCGACGGCCCGTCCGAGTTCCACCTGGTGCTGCTGGACAACGGCCGCACCACCGCGCTGGCCGACCAGGTCGGCCGCCAGGCGCTGCGCTGCATCCGCTGCTCGGCCTGCCTCAACGTCTGCCCGGTGTACGAGCGGGCCGGCGGGCACGCCTACGGCTCGGTCTACCCGGGGCCGATCGGCGCCATCCTGACGCCCCAACTGCGCGGCACCGCGAGCCCGGTGGACGCCTCGCTGCCGTACGCCTCCTCGCTCTGCGGGGCCTGCTACGAGGTCTGCCCGGTCGCGATCGACATCCCCGAGGTGCTGGTGCACCTGCGCGAGCGGGTCGCCGAGCAGGGCGGGCACCCGCTGGAGCGGGCCGCGATGGCCGCCGCCGGGTTCGTGCTGGACCACCCGGCGGCGCTCGCCGCCGCCGAGCGGCTGGCCGGGCGCACCCGGTCGCTGCACCCACGCCGGCTACCCGGGCCGGGGCGGGCCTGGACCGACACCCGGGACCTGCCGGAGGTGCCGGCCGAACCGTTCCGCGACTGGTGGCGGAGGAACCGCACATGACCGCATCCGACCGGCCCGACCGGCCCGAACGTCCGTCGAACTCCCGGGAGTTGGTGCTCGGCCGGATCCGGGCTGCCCTCGGCGACGCCGCCGGGGTGGCCGAACAGCCGCTGCCCCGCGACTACCTGACGGCGCACGTTCCGACGGACGACCCGGCGGCGGTGCTCGACCTGCTGCACCGCAACCTGGCCGACTACCGGGCCCTGGTGCACCGCTGCCACGAGGACGAACTGCCGCGCCGGATCGCCGGGTTGCTGGTGGAGCGGGGCAGCCGTACGGTCGTGGTGCCGGCCGGGCTGCCGACCGGCTGGCTCACCGCGGCCGAGGCCGAGGGGGTCGAACTCCTCCCGGACGACGGGACGCTGACCGCCGCCCGGCTGGACGCCGTGGACAGCGTGGTGACCGGCTGCGCGCTGGCCGTCGCCGAGACCGGGACGATCGTGCTGGACGCCGGACCGGGCCAGGGGCGACGGCTGCTCTCGCTCGTCCCCGACCACCACGTCTGCGTGGTGCGGGCCCCGGAGCAGGTCGTCGCCTCGGTGCCGCTCGCGCTGCCCCGGCTGGATCCGGTGCGGCCGCAGACCTGGATCTCGGGGCCGTCCGCCACCAGCGACATCGAGCTGGACCGGGTGGAGGGGGTGCACGGGCCGCGCACCCTGGAGGTGCTGCTGGTCACCGCGGCGCCGGAGCCGGACGGCATCCGGGGCGGCGCCGGGGGGCGACACCGTCACTCCGGCCTGAGCTCCAGGGTGCAGCACTTCGCCCCGCCGCCGCCCTTCAGCAGCTCCGAGACGTCCACCGGGACGGGCTGGTAGCCGTGCTCGGTCAGCCGGCCGGCCAGGTTCTTGGCGGCCTCCGGCAGCAGCACCCGGCGGCCGTCCGAGACCGCGTTGAGCCCGAACACCTCGGCGTCGGCCCGGTCGGCGAGGATCGCGTCCGGGTAGAGCGCGCGCAGCACCGAACGGCTGTCGGCGTCGAAGGCCTCCGGGTAGTACATGACGTGGTCGTCGGCGAGCACCGCCAGCGCGGTGTCCAGGTGGTAGAAGCGCGGGTCGACCAGGGTCAGGCTGACCACCGGGACGCCGAACAGCTCCCCGGCCTCGGCGTGCGCGGCGCGCGAGGTGCGGAAGCCCGTCCCGGCGAGCACCCGGCGGCCCACCACCAGGTGGTCGCCCTCGCCCTCGTTGACGTGCCCGGCCCGGCGCACCTCGCGGTAGCCGCGCTCGCGGAACCAGGCCAGGTAGGCCTCCGACTCGGCGGCCCGCTCCGGGTAGCGGAAGGTGGCGACCAGGGCGCGGCCGTCCAGGACGGTGGCGCCGTTGGCGGCGTACACCATGTCGGGCAGGCCGGGCACCGGGTCGATCAGCTCGACGGTGTGGCCGAGCCGGCGGTACGTCCAGTAGAGCCGCTCCCACTGGCGCAGGGCGAGCGCGGTGTCGGTGGGCTGGGCGGGGTCCATCCACGGGTTGATCGCGTAGTCCACGGTGAAGTGCGTCGGCCGGCACATCAGGTAGCGCCGAGGCCGGGCGTGGCGCTCCGGGGTCTGCGTGAGCATGGCTCAACCATCCTTGGATCGCGGGGAGTTCGTCGCACGGAGTTCGGGGTTCACGGGGCCGAACACCTTCGTTCCCAAGGCGGCTGCCCCGACGGAACCGTTCGCACACCCGGGTGGGCGCTCCCAGCGGTCGCACGCCCCCGCGCACCCGGCGCAGGCACCGGCGCACCGACCCTCCGGCGTCGGCCGGCGGACCGCGCCACCGGCGGGCCCGGCGCCTCGGGTCGTCCGGAGTCCGGCCGGAGTTCCGCCCGGACGCCCCGGGGGTAGACAGCATCCGAGTGGACGGCGGACCGGCAGTCGGGGGCAGGCGTTGGGGAACGACGACCGAGACGTGAACGCCACGAGCCGGATCGGCGAGAGCACCATCCACGGCAACGTGGTCCAGGCCGGCGTGGCCAACATCCATCCTCCCCAGCCGCCGCCACCCGATCGGCGGGCCCTCTGGATCGGCCTGCTGCTCCTCGGGGCACTGGTGGGCCTCGGGTCGGGCCTGCTGCTCGTCCGGGGGCAGCTCTCGGGCGCGGACCTGGCCCGGGACGGCCGATCGCCGTCGCCCCCCGTCTCCTCCGCGTCGCCGGGTTCCCCACCGGCTCCCTCGCCTCCGGAGCCCGTGCTGCCTCCGGAGCCGACCCCGGCCCCGAGCCCGGCACCCGCGTCCGGACCGGTGTCCGTGCCGGTCCAGTGGCAGGGACAGCTCACCCTCGACACCGGCATGACCAGCGGGCGGATGATCTGGGGATACGGGCTCGACTCGGTGCCGCCGGGGACCTCGCCCACCGGAGACCTCAGGCTCCAATGCGTCGGCGGGTGCGAACAGAACCAGGTCACGGGCCAGGCGGTCATCCCCTGGCCCGGGCCGAACCCACCCAGCCGGGAGGACTGCCGGCACAAGCTCAACACCGTCCTCGGGCAGCAGACCGTCACCGTGCGGCCCGGTTCCATGGCGTGTTTCGGGACGGCGAAGATGCGAGTCGGGTACTTCACGGCGCGCAGCGTGGGAAACGACGGCCGGACCACGCTGGACGTGACCGTATGGGAGCTGCCCCCGGGTTCGTAGGGCCCACGGGGGCACGTGGTCCATCTCACGTGCCGCCGGAGTCACCTACGGTGGCGTAGGTCACTTGATTGGGTGAACTATCTCTTTCATGCCGAATCTCCAGGAGACCCTTGACCTCGATTCGTATGCCGCCATCGGCGACAGCTTCACCGAGGGTCTGAACGACCCCGGCGTCGACGGCAGGTTCGCCGGCTGGGCCGACCGCCTCGCCGGGATCCTCGCCGACGGGCGCCCGCCGGGCGCCTTCCGCTACGCCAACCTCGCGGTGCGCGGCCGGCTGCTGGACCAGATCACCGCCGAGCAGGTGCCGCAGGTCCAGCGCCTCCAGCCCGACCTGGTCACCTTCTGCGCGGGCGGCAACGACATCCTCCGACCGGGCGCCGACCCGGACGAGGTGGCCGAGCGCTTCGAGGCCGCCGTCGTCCAACTCACCGAAAGCGCCGGGACGGTGCTGATCTGCACCGGCTTCGACACCAAGGACGTGCCGCTGCTGAAGCACCTGCGCGGCAAGATCGCCACCTACAACGGGCACATGCGCGCCGTCGCCGACCGCAACGGCTGCAAGGTGGCCGACCTTTGGTCGCTGCGCGCGGTGCAGGACCGCCGCGCGTGGAGCGAGGACCGCCTGCACCTGTCCCCCGAGGGGCACCAGCGGGTCGCCCTGCTGGCCGCCCGCTCGCTGGGCCTGCGCACCGCACAGGACCCGGAGGCCCCGTGGCCGGACGCCCAGGCGCTCACCCCCGCCGACCAGCGGCGGGAGAACATCCAGTGGGCCCGCGAGTACCTGCTGCCCTGGGTCGGCCGGCGCCTGCGCGGCGAGTCCTCGGGCGACCACGTCGAGCCCAAGCGGCCGGACCTGCTCCCGCTCTGACGGTCCGTCAGGCCGCTCGCCCGGCCCGGGCAGCCGCGTTCAGACGGCTCCGCCGGGTGCCGCGACCCGGGAGGTCCGCAGCACCCGGTGGAGCACCCCGGCGCAGCCCGCGCCGACCAGGTACCAGAGCAGGTCCGGCGGGTTGAAGGTCGAGCCCAACACCAGCCGGGCCAGGGTGCTGTGCCGCCCCCAGGCGTCCGGCAGTCCGGTCAGCTGGAACAGCTCCACGGCCCAGCTGAGCGCGGCGGCCACGGCGGCGGCCCGGCCGGGGCGCAGCCTCGGCGCGGCCAGCACGAGCAGGGCGTACAGGAGGACGGTGTAGAGCGCGTCCCCGGCGCACTTGGCGAAGTCCCCGCCGAACACGGCCCGCACACCCAGCCCGGCCGCCACGGTCAGCACCGCCGCCGACGCGGCCGCCAGGCGCGTGCGCCGAAGCGCCCGGGAACCGCTCCCCCCGAGATCGTTCACCCGCCCCACGCTACCCCGCGCCCCACGGGCTCCGCCCCGGCCCCGCGCCCCACGCACGCCCCGCCGCCCCCGCACCACCCCCGCGACCCGCAAGCGGACCCTCCCCTCCCGGAACCACCGCGCCACCCCGTACGTCACTCCCCCCGATGAAACGTCCGCGCAGGTCGCGGGCGGGGCGAGGACCGGAAGGGACGGGCGGGGACAGTGGCGCACGTGGGTGGGGCCGAGGCGGCCGGGTCGGGGTCGGCGGCGGGGCGGGACGAGCGGACCCGGCGCGGGTTCGCGGTGGCCGGGTTCGCCCCGGCGCAGGACGGCCGGGCGCGGGAGCGCGGCAAGGAGCTGCGGACCCGGGTGCCCCGGGAGCGGCACGCGGAGTTCGCGCCCGCACCCGACCGGCCGACGGCCGTGACCGCGCTGGAGGCCTCCAACGCCGGCCGAATAGCCCGGCTGGTGCCGATCCGGGTCGGCCGGATGGCCGCCGGCCCGTTCGCGTTCCTGCGCGGCTCGGCCGGGCTGATGGCCGCCGACCTCGCGGGCACCCCGGTGACCGGGGTGGGCGCGCAGCTCTGCGGGGACGCGCACGCCGCGAACTTCGGCCTGTACGGCGACGCGCGCGGCCAGATCGTGCTGGACATCAACGACTTCGACGAGACCGTCCCCGGCCCCTGGGAGTGGGACCTCAAGCGGCTCGCCGCCAGCCTGGTGCTGGCCGCCCGGGAGGCCGGGGCGAGCGAGACCACCGCGCGCGAGGCCGCCCAGCACGTGGCGGGCTCCTACCGCCGGACGGTGCGCACGCTCGCCAAGCTGCCCGGGCTGGACGCCTGGAACGCCATCGCGGACGAGCAGCTGGTCTCCTTCGCCGAGGCGCACGACCTCGCCGAGGTGCTGCGCAAGGTCGGCGCGAAGGCGCTCGGCAACACCAGCGCCCGGTTCGCCGCCCGCAGCACCGCCCGTACCGCGGACGGCGGTTGGCGGTTCACGGCCGCTCCCCCGGTGCTCACCGAGGTGACCGACGCGACCGCCCGCGCCGTCGCGCACGCGCTCGGCCCGTACGTCGAGACGGTTCCGGCCGAGGTCCGCACCCTGCTGTCCCGCTACCGGGTGCAGGACGTGGCGTTCCGGGTGGTGGGCACCGGCAGCGTGGGCACCCGCTCGTACGTGGTACTGCTCACCGACCACCGGGACCAGCCGCTGGTGCTGCAGGTGAAGGAGGCCCGCCCGTCGGCGCTGCTGCCGTACCTGCCGGCCGGGCCGCGGCCCGCGGCGGACGGGCACGAGGGCCGCCGGGTGGTGCTCGGCCAGAAGCACATGCAGGTGGTCAGCGACACCCTGCTGGGCTGGACCACGGTCGACGGACTCCCGTACCAGGTGCGGCAGTTCCGCAACCGCAAGGGCAGTGTCGACCCGGCGGCGCTGCTGCCTGGCCAGCTGGACGACTACGCCCGGATCACCGGCGCCCTGCTGGCCCGGGCACACTCGCACACCGCCGACCCCGGCCTGCTGGCCGGGTACTGCGGCAAGAGCGAGGCACTGGACGAGGCCGTCGCCGCCTTCGCGGTGGCCTACGCCGACCGCACCGAGGCCGACCACGCCGACCTGCTGACGGCGGTGCGCAACGGGCGGCTGCCCGTCGAGCACGGCGTCTGACCGATCCGCCGCCCGCCCCACCCGGTGTCCGCCTCACTCGACGGCAGCGGCCCGGCGGCTCAGCGGGCCAGGAACGGCGCCACCGCGGCGACGAACCCGGCGGGCCGGGCACCGTGCACCAGGTGCCCGGCCTCGACGGTGACCAGGCGGCAGTCCGGGATCAGCCGGGCGAGTTCGGCGATCCGCTCCTGCGGGACGTGGCTGGCCGGGCCGCCGGCGACGGCCAGGGTGCGGGCGGTGATCCCGGCCAGCCCCTCCCGCCAGGCCGGGTCGGGGTCGTCGAGCTGGGCCTTGACCGCCCGGACCGCCGCCCAGTCGAAGTGCACGTCCGGGTCCGGGTCCTCGGCCGGCGCGCTCGCCGGGCGCGGGTACAGCGCGGGGATCTCCTCCAGGACCAGCCGGTCGATCCGCTCCGGCGCGGCCTGGGCGAGCAGGTAGGCGACGGCGCCGCCCATCGAGTGGCCGACCAGGTCGACGCGGGCGAGCCCGAGGGCGTCGAGGAAGGCCAGCACGTCGTCCCGCATCGCCTCCAGCGCGTAGGCGGCGGTGCGGGCGCTGTCGCCGTGGCCGCGCAGGTCGAGCGCGTACACGTGGTGGCCGGGGGCGAGCTCCGGCAGGACGGTGTCCCAGTCGGCGGCCCGCTCGCCGAGGGCGTGCAGCAGCACCAGCGGCGGGCCGCCGGGCCGTCCGCTCTCGCGGTAGGCGAGCGTCACCTCGGGCAGGTCCACGGTCCGGGTCCGTACGTCGGTCATGCCCGCCACGGTACGCGCCGACCACCGCCTAGCGGACCGGTGTTCGCCCTCGGCTCATCGCGACCGGTCCGCCGTCGTGCTGCTCGCGGGCCGTGGCGCGGCCAGCGAACACCGAGGCCAGGACGGCGAGTCCGGCCACCGCGGCGCACACCACGCTCGCCGTCAGGTAGGCGGAGCGGTGCCCGCCGCCGCCGACGGTCTCCCGCAGGTAGACCCCGGACAGGGCCGAGACCGCGACGGCCGCCGCGATCCGCTGGGCCATCTGCAGGATCGCCCCGCTCACCCCGGCCGCCTCGGCGGGCGCGTGGCGCAGCACATAGGCCTGGTTGGTGGACCCCATCAGGCCCACCGAGGCGCCGCCGAGCAGTTGCAGCAGGGCCAGCAGCCAGGGCAGCACGGCGGCGGGCGCCCAGTGCGCGAGCAGTCCGCTGAGCAGCATGGCGAGCGCGGAGCCGACCATTCCGACGGTGACGGTGCGTCGGCCGTAGCGCTGGACGACCCGCCAGGCGAGCGCGGAGGCCACGCCCATGGCCACGGCGGAGGGCAGCGCGACCAGCGCGGCGCCCATCGGGGAGAGGCCGAGGCCGTCCTGGAGGAACATGGTCAGGACCAGCGAGGCGGCGAGCGAGGAGCCGAACTGGGCCATCGCGGTGGCCGTTCCGAGCGCGTACGGCGCGGAGCGGGTGAGGGCCGGGTGGATCAGCGGGTGGCCGCCGGACCGGGCGTAGCGCCGCTGCCACCAGGCGAGCGCGCCGAGCAGCAGCAGGGCGGCGGCCGCGAAGGCGAGCCAGCCGGTCCAGCCGGGCGGCCGGACGAAGGGCAGCATCAGGGCCAGGGTGAGCGCCCCGACCAGCAGCAGGCCGAGGACGTCGAGGTCGGCGTTCCGGGCGCTGGGGCGGGGCTTCGGCAGGTGGCGGGCCGCCAGGGCGACGGTGGCCAGGCCGAAGGGGACGTTGAGCAGGAAGGTCAGCCGCCAGCCGTGCTCGGGGCCGGCCAGGGCCAGCACCGCGCCGCCGATCGGCGGGCCGAGGGTGAAGGCGAGGCCGCCGGTGACGGCGTACATGCCAAGGGCGCGGGCCCGCAGCTGCCCGTCGAAGACGTCCTGGAGGGTGCCGATCATCTGGGAGTTGACCAGGCCGGCGCCCACGCCCTGGAGCAGCCGGGCGGCGATCAGCACCCCGGGCTCGGTGGCGGTCGCGGAGACCAGGCTGACCAGGGTGAACAGGGCGAGGCCGGTGACGAAGAACCACTTGCGGCCCTTGACGTCGCCCAGCCGCCCGCCGGGGATCAGCGCGAGGCCGAAGGCGAGCGAGTAGCCGGCCACGATCCACTGGAGGTCGGCGGGCCCGGCGTGCAGGGTCTCGCGCAGGGCGGGGATGGAGGTGTTGAGGACGGACTGGTCGAGCAGCGTGGTGAAGCCGCCCGCGACGCAGACCAGCAGCACCCGGCGCCCGGCGGCGTCGAAGCGCTCCTTGGGTCCCCCGGGCTTCCCGGGTTCCTGGGGCGCCCCGCCGTTCCCGGGGCTCTCCTCGGGCTCCTTCGCTATCGGCCCGGTGGCGGCGCTCACGGCTCGACCACCACCAGCGCGTACCGGGCCTCGCCCGGGCCGAGGCTGCGGAAGCGGCTGGTGCTGCCGACGTAGCGCAGGCAGTCGCCGGGGCCGAGCGGCTGCGGCTCACCGTCCACGGTCAGCTCCAGGTTCCCCTCCAGCAGCCAGAGGTGGTGCTCCCGGCCGGGCGTGCAGGCGCGGTCGTAGGCGATGTCCGCGCCGGCCGGCAGCCGGCCCTCGATGATCTCCGCGCGCAGCGAGCCGTGCGGCGGCGAGACCGACCGGCGGACGAACCCCGTCGTCCCGTCCCGCCACACCTGCTGCTCCCCGGCCCGCACCAGCCGGGCCGGACCGGACTCCACCTCGGCGAGCAGCCGGGACATGGTCCGCCCGTACACGGCGCAGAGCCGCCCGAGCAGCGCGGCCGTCGGACTGACCTCCGCCCGCTCCACCCGGGACAGCGTCGACCGGCTGACGTCCGCCAGCCGTGCCAACTCCTCCAAGGTCCACCCGCGTTCCAGCCTCAGCTCGGCGAGTCGTTGTGCCAGCCGCTCGTCGGCGGCCGCGTCGATTCCCATATTCGCGATGCTATCCCGGATATGAGATCCACTCACCGGGGTCGGCCCCGGGGCCCCGGGTCGTCGGAAGCCTTCGGGCGGCAGCCCCGCCCCGGCGCACGCGGCGCCCCGAGCCGGGGCGAGGTGCGCGCGGACGCCGGGGCGGGGCGTGGCGTGCGCGCGGACACCGGGCAGGGCGAGGTGCACGCGGACGCCGGGCGGGGTGCGCGCCCGGCCGTCGGGCGGCGGCTTGACGGGACCTCGGCTTCCAGGAGGGGCGCTGATCATATGATGTGCGGCGAATCGTGGCCGGTCGGCGGCCCGTAAGGCGAGGGGGACCAGCGTGTTCGGCATCATCAGACCGTGTAGGCATCGATTGTCCGAGCGCCTGCAGACCTCCTGGATGGCCCACCTGTGCGGGCTCTGCCTCGCGCTGCGGGACGACCACGGACAGCTCGCCCGGACGGCGACCAACTACGACGGTCTGATCATCTCCGTCCTGGTCGAGGCCCAGGCCGCCCGGGAGGACTCCTCCTGGCGCCGCACCGCCGGACCGTGCCCGCTGCGCGGCATGCGCACCGCCTCCGTCGCCAAGGGCGAGGGCGCCCGGCTCGCCGCCGCCGTCTCGCTGGCGCTCGCCTCGGTCAAGATCCGCGACCACGTCGAGGACCGCGACGGCGTCTTCGCCCGCCGCCCGGTCGCCGCCGGAGCCCGTGCCGTCACCCGGCGCTGGGACCGGCAGAGCGCGGGCAGCGCCTCGGCCGTCGGCTTCGACACCGCCGTACTGCTCGACGCCGCCTCCCGGCAGGGCGAGTTGGAGCGCTCGCTGCGCCCCGGCGGCTCCGTCCTGCTGGTCACCGAGCCCACCGAGACCGCCACCTCGGCCGCCTTCGCGCACACCGCCGTGATCGCCGGGCGCCCCGGCAACGCCGCCCCGCTCGCCGAGGCCGGGCGGCTGTTCGGCCGGCTCGCCCATCTCCTCGACGCCGCCGAGGACCAGGCCGCCGACGCGGCCTCGGGCGCCTGGAACCCGCTGACCGCCACCGGCACCGACCGCGCCGAGGCCGAACGGCTCTGCCGTGACGCCGTCCACGGCATCCGGCTCGCGCTGCGCGAGGTCGACCTGACCGACCGCACCCTCGTGCACGTCCTGCTCGGACACGAGACCGACCGCGCGGTGGAGCGGGTCTTCGGGCGCGCCCGGCACACGGCGAGCTGCCGCCGCCCGGACACCGCGGGCGCCACTGCGGGCACCACCACGGGCGAGCACCCGCACCAGGCGCCGCCACAGCAGACGCCCCCGGGCCAGACGCCGATCCCGCCGTGGGTGCCGCAGGGCCCGGGCTTCACCCCGCCCGGCCAGAAGCCGCCGAACCCCCGCAACCTGCTCGCCGGGTGCGCGATGTGGGCCCTGATGGCCTGCACCTGCCAGCTGCTCTGCTGCGACCACGAGGACCCGTTCAGCCGCGAGCGCCGCGAGGGCTTCTGCCAGCGCCACGACTGCTGCGACTGCGGCGACCCCGGCTGCGGCGACTGCTGCAACTGCTGTGACGGGGACTGCTGCGACGGGTGCGACTGCTGCGACGGCTGCTGCTGCGACTGCGGCTGCAGCTGACCGGTCAGCCCGCCGGCTCCGCGCCGGCCCTCCCGTCCTGACCGGACCGGCCGGCCTGACCGTCCTGAGCGGACCGACCGGACCGACCGGCCGCCACCGGCCCGGGGTGCCCCCGCAGCACCCCGGGCCGGTCCGCGTTCCGGTCCTGCCCGGCCTCGCCCCGCCGCCAGAGCGGCAGGACCTCGACCGGCGGGACCGCCACCGGCAGCACCGCCACCGGGCCCGGCTCGGCGCACTCAGGCATCGCGCCGCGCCGTCTTCCGGTCCACCGCCAGCGAGTCCTCCAGCCGCGCCAGCAGCTGCCGGAACCGCTCGGTGTCCTGCTCCGTCATCCGCCCCTCGGGCAACGCCCCCGGCCGCTCGGCCGTTCTCTCGTCCATGCACCCGAGGCTAGGCGGTGTCGATCAATGGGCGATAAACGCGCGTTCGAGCGAAAAGCACGCGCCCGGTGCGGTTCGGCCCGGAACGCTCGTATCCGACGACGCCCCACCAGCACCACCCGGTGCCATCCGGTGCCACAACCCACCTGCACCACAGCCCTGGTGACGGCCGCGGGCCGGACGGTCGGCGTCCGCGCCGGGTCCTCCCGCTACCGGGCCGGCGCCGCGTCCAGCAGCAGCCGGGCGGCCTCCCTGGCGTCGGCGGCGGCCGTCGGATCCCCGTGGACGGCCGCGCTGGTGATCGCCCCCTCGGCCAGCAGGGTCAGGTGGACGGCGGTGGCGGGCGGGGCTCCGGCGGCCTCGACCAGGCCCGCGAGGTAGCCGCCGAACTCCTCCTTGTGGTGCCGGGCGGCGGCCACCACCGCGGGGCTGACGGCACCGAGTTCGCCGAGCGAGTTGACGAAGGCGCAGCCCCGGAAGCCGGGTTCGGCGAACCACCGGCCGAGCCAGTCGAAGACCGCGAGCAGCTGCTCCCTCGGGGAGCCTCCGGTGCGCGAGACGTACACGGCGAGGTTCGCCCGCCAGCGGCCGTCGCGGCGCAGCAGGTAGGCCTCGACGAGCTCGCCCTTGGACGGGAAGTGCTGGTACAGGCGGCGCATGGTCACGCCGGAGGCGGCCCGGACGGCGTCCATGCCGACCGACTGGACGCCCTGCCCGTAGAACAGCTCCTCGGCCGCGTCGAGGATCCGGGTCCGTGGGTCTTCCTGCTCCATCTGCCGTGCCCTTTGCGTGAGAACGATGGTTCTCCTACTGTAGCCACAACAGCGAGAACGATCGTTCTCACCGACGGAACGCCCATTCCGAGGAGCATCCATGCCCGAGACCGGCACCGAGCAGCGCCCGCCCCTGCCCCCGTTCACCGAGGAGACCGCCCACCGGAAGGTCCGGGCCGCCGAGGACGCCTGGAACACCCGCGACCCCCGACGGGTCGCCCTCGCCTACACACCGGACAGCCGCTGGCGCAACCGCTCCGAGTTCCTCACCGGCCGCGACCGGATCGCCGACTTCCTCACCCGCAAGTGGCAGCGCGAGCTGGACTACCGCCTGATCAAGGAGCTCTGGGCGTACGGCGGGGACCGCATCGCGGTCCGCTTCGCCTACGAATGGCACGACGGCGACGGCCACTGGTACCGCTCCTACGGCAACGAGAACTGGGAGTTCGACCGGAACGGCCTGATGGCCGAGCGGCACGCCTCGATCAACGACCTGCCGATCACCGCCGCGGAGCGGCTGTTCCACTGGCCGCTCGGCCGCCGCCCCGACGACCACCCGGGCCTCACCGACCTCGGCCTCTGAACCGGCACCCCGCGCGGGCCACGGCGCGGGCCCGTCCTGTTCCACGGCTGTGACACGGCCCGCATCCGCTGCTGACCCCGCCCTGCGAAGCTCCTCGTCGAGGTCGAAGTCGACTTCGGCACCGTCATCCGCGACCTGGCCTGGTCCCCCGACGGCAGGACCATCGCGGTCCGCACCCCGGACGGCATCAGCACCCTGCCCGCCGACGGCTCGGCCGCGCCGACCCAGGCGTCCACCGTCAAGGACCTTCCCTCCTACCGGCCCTGATTCCGGCTCAGGCGGCGCGGCGGCCACCGGTACAGGACCGGGACGCCGTTACCGGAACCTGATCGTTTCGACGGCCGGCCGAGACCCGATCCACACGGGAGCCTGACATCCCGTGCCTACGGTGCCGTGCATGCCGAAGACACCCGGAACACCGACCACCGACCGCGCCATGCCCCGCAGGCTCGCCGCCGTGGGCGCCCTCCTGCTGAGTGCGACCACGGCGGCGGTGCTGCTGCCGAACACGGCCCTCGCCGCGGAGCGGGAGACCGTCACGACGCACGCCGGCGCCGCGACCGCGCAGGAGCGCGGCCGGATCGACGCCTACTGGACGCCCGACCGGATGAAGCTGGCGGGCGCCCTGGTCCCCGAGATCACGCCCCTGCCCGAGGACGACAACACGCCGGACGACCCGCGGCCGCTGCCCGCGGACACCCCGGACCCCGGGGCCGTGTGGACCCACGGCGGAGCGGTGGACCGGAGCGTCGGCCGGCTCTTCTTCACCTTCTCCGACGGCTACGACGGCAGTTGCACCGCGACCGTCGTCAACAGCGCCAACCGCAGCACCCTCCTCACGGCGGCGCACTGCCTGCGGGGCGTCGGGGCCCCCGCGACCGCCGACACCTGGAACCACAACCTCTACTTCGTGCCCGGCTACCGCAACGGGACCAAGCCGCTCGGCGGCTTCAGCATCAGGACCATGGCCACCTCCTCCCGCTGGGACGCCGATCGTGGCGGGACGACCTCGAACGACGTCGCCGTGGCCGGCTACGACACCGGGGTCCTGGTGGCGAACCCCTCGACCGGGGGGCGGCGGATCGCCGACGTCACCGGTGCCCAGCGGATCGCCTTCACCCCGCCCGCCGAGGGCGAGTTCGTCCACACCTTCGGCTATCCCAAGGACCGGCTGAACAACCCCGCCGCCACGTACTCCGGCTCGCGCATGATCCACTGCGCCGGACCGGCCCGCCCCGGCCCCCAGGCCCCGGTCCTGTGGGGCGAGTCCTGCGACATGTCGCACGGGGCCAGCGGCGGCCCCCACTTCGCCCGGTTCGACCCGGCCACCGGGACCGGCACCCTCGTTGGCGTCACCACCACCTCCGAGGAGCTCGCGGGCGGCCCGGTCAACACGCTGTACGCCACCCGCCTCGGGGACAGCGCCCACCGGCTCTACGACTGGGCGCAGAACCGGGCGCTCTGACCCTCCGGCCCACGTCCCGGCCCGGCCGGCACCTCCCGCCGACCGGGCCACCGGGCCGCGAGGGCCACGAAAGCGGGGAGGGCCACCAGCGCCACGAGGGCTTCGCCAACTCGGCGCGCAGCTCGGCCAGGTGCTCGTCGGCCGACTCGTGCGGCAGGAACTCGACCACGTCGAGGAAGTGGAACAGCACCCGGGTCCCGGTGACGGCGTACTCGTAGTCGCCGAACCCGACCACCGCGCCCGTGCCGCCGCGCACCGCACTCCGGACGGCGGCCGAGGTCAGCTCGTCGGCCGGATCCCCCGAGCCCGCCGAACCCGCCGCGCCCGCCCGCCCGCCCGCCGCCGGGCGTTGGAGCGGGCCAGGTACGGGCAGACCATGGCGGCGTACAGCATGCAGGCCCGGTGGCCGGGGCCCTCCATGGTGGGCGCGAGGTTGCGGTACGGCTGCCCGGCCGCGAGCGCCCCGGCGATCGCCGCGCTCTCGGCGGCGCCGACCACCCGCCAGACCGGTCCGCGCTCCATGAACCGCCCGCACACCGAGCACGTGCGCTCCAGCGCGCACTCGGCGCTGCGCCCGTAGTCGGTCAGCGCGAACTGCGGCAGGCCGTCCTGCCAGGGCGTGATCGCCGGTACGGGTTGCCCCGCCCGTCCCGGGGCCGCGCCCCCACACCGTCCGGCACCGGCACTCGTTCGAATCGCCCGCCCCTGTCGATACCAGGGGCGGGCGCCACGGGTCGACCCCGGTACGGGAGCGGTGGCGGCCGTCTAGCCTTCCGGCGTCGTCTCCTGAGCGAGCATCACCTTCCGCAGCAGGTCCGCCAATGTGCGCCGCTCCTCCTCGGACAGCACCCCCAGCAGCCGCTGCTCCTCCCGGCCCACCACGTCCAGGGCCTTGCGCCAGGCGGCGCGCCCGGCCTCGGTCAGGACGATGTCGACCTTCCGGCGGTCCTCCGTGGACGGCGTGCGCAGGACGAAGCCGCGCCGCTCCAGGGTCTCCAGCCGGCCGGTGACCGAGGCCGGGGCGAGGTTGAGGTCGGCCCGCAGGTCGGAGGGGGCGGCGTGGCCGCCGCGGCCGGCGAGCACGTGCAGGGTGTCGAACTCGTGCTTGTGCAGGCCGTAGTCGGCGACGCCCTGTTCGCGGACCCGGCCGAGGTGGCGGGTGAGCCGCCACATCCGGGTGACGGAGGCCTCGATGACCGGGTCGAGGTCGGGCAGCACCGGTTGCCAGCGGTCGACGTGACCGTCCGTCCAGTCGCGGGGCTCCGTCCGGTCGTGGGGCCCCGTCCGGCCGCGGGGCGGAGTGTGCTGTTCGGAAGGGTGCTCGGCCATGGGAAGGAGTCTACAAACCGCCACAGAAACGACGGCGTCGAAATATTCGTTGCCGAAATTTCGACACCGAAATACAGTGCGGCGCGTGACAGCACACCCCTTGAGCCTGAGCGGCTTCCGCCTGCTCTTCATCGGCCGGACGGTCTCCACGCTCGGCGACGCCGTCGTCCCGGCCGCGCTCGCCATCGCCATCACCCGCGCCACCGGCTCGGCCGCCGCACTCGCCCTGGTCCTGGGCTGCGCGATGGTGCCGAAGCTGCTCCTCCTGCCGGTCGGCGGAGTGGTCGGGGACCGCTTCGATCCCCGCCTGGTCGCCCTCGGCACCGACCTCGTCCGGGCCCTCGCCCAGCTGCTCGTCGGCCTGGAACTGCTCGACGGACACCCCCGGCTGTCGCACGTCGCGGCCGCCTCGGCCGTCGGCGGCATCGCCTCCGCCTTCGCCATGCCCACCGCCTCGCCGCTGGTCGCGGCCACCGTCCGCGGCGAGCTGCGGCTGCGGGCCAACGCCCTGCTCGGCACCGCGACCGGCGCCGCCCGGCTCGGCGGCCCGGCACTCGCCGGACTGCTGGTGTACACCGCCGGACCGGGCTGGGCGTTCGTCCTGGACGGCGCCTCCTTCGTCCTGAGCGCCGCCCTGCTCGCCCGGCTCCGCGTCGACCGCGCGACCGGCGACCCCGCACCCGACGACACCGTGCCCGACGCCCCGCACTCGCTGCGCCGGGACCTCGCCGAGGGCTGGAGCGAGGTGCGCTCCCGGGACTGGTACTGGACCAGCCTGATCGCCCACGGGGTGTGGAACGGCGCGAGCGCCGTGCTGCTCACCCTCGGCCCGCTGATCGCCGCCACCCGGCTCGGCGGGGACGGCGCCTGGGTGGCGCTGACCCAGGCTGGCGCGGTGGGCCTGCTGGTCGGCTCGCTGGCCGCCGCCCGGCTGCGGCCCCGCCGTCCGGTGCTGGCCGGCAACCTCGCCCTCGCGCTGTACGGGCTGCCGCTGCTCGCGCTCGCCCTCCCCGCCCCGGCGCCGGTCGCGGTGGCCGCGCAGGCGGTGGCGATGGCCGGGCTGGGCTTCCTCAACCCGCTCTGGGAGACGGTGGTCCAGCAGGACTTCCCGCCGGGGACGCTGGCCCGGGTCACCTCGTACGACTGGCTGCTCTCGCTGGCCGCCGCCCCGCTCGGCTACGTCCTGGCCCCGCTGGCCGCCGGGGCCTGGGGCGACCGGGTGCCGCTGCTGGCGGCGGCGGGGCTGGTGACGGCGGTCTGCGCGGGCACGGCGGCGGTGCCCGGCGTGCGGCGGTACGGCGCCCGGCGGCCGACCGCGTCCGAGCCCGGGCCGCCGACCGAACGGCCACCGGCCCGGGCTCGGGATCAGGCGCGGGCGCGAACCCGAACCGGGGTCAAGGGCTGATCGCCGCCGGTCAGTTCCAGATGCCGGTGATGTCGGCGGCGGAGGCCGCGTTGCCCGCGTGGCCGGTGGTGCCGGCCAGGTCCTCCAGGGTGCGCAGCACGTTGTAGTGGTTGTAGGTGGTGGCGCTGCTGCTGCCGGGCGTCACGTGGGCGCCGTAGACCAGGGTCGGGATGCGGTTGCCGGACAGCTTGTTGTCCTCGTCGAAGGTGACGACCAGCAGGCTGTTGTGGGTCTGCGCCCAGGTGGCGTAGGCGCCCAGGTTGTTCTTGATCCAGGTGTCGCCGGTGCCGACCGAGCAGTCGTGCATGTCGCTGCAGAGGTTCGGCACCACGAAGGAGACGTTCGGCAGGGTGCTGTAGTCGGTCGGGAACTGGGCGAAGGTCTTCGCCGAGCTGACCGGGACGTTGCCGAAGCCGAACCACGGGTTGTGCTTCTGGGCGTAGCTGCCGCTGCTGCAGACGGTGCTGCCCTGGCTGGGCAGGGACTCGTTGTAGCTGCCCCAGGTCTTGCCGGCGGCGATGACCTCGGAGGCCAGGTTGGCCGCCTGGAAGCCGCCGACCGTCACACAGCTGTCGTCGACGGTGCCCTGGGTGGAGCCGGAGAACAGCGCATAGTAGTTCGGCTCGCTCGGGTGGGTGATGCCGAAGGACTGGGTGAGGTTGGCGCCGCCCGCCTTCAGGGTGTTGTTGAGGTACGGGGCGCTGCTGCTGCCGATGACCTGGGTGTAGGCGTGGTTCTCCATCACCACGACGACGATGTGGTCGGGCGTGGGCAGCGCGGCCGCCTGGGCGGTGGGGGCGGTGGCCGCCCAGAGGCCGGCGGAGGCGGCGAGCAGGGCGACGGCGGAGCCGATCGCGGTCGCGGTGCGGCGGGAGCGGGGGTTCAGGGGCTTTGTGGACGAAGTCATGACAATTCCTCGGCTAGGAGACGGCCCGGCGGGCAGCAGGACGCCGCCCCGGCCCCGCCGGCCCGGCCGGGGCGTGGGGAAGCTCCGTGGTCGGTGAGGGGAAGGCCGGCGCGGCGGGCGCACCGGAGTGCGCGGAAGCGCCCGAACAGCATGGGGCCCCCGGGGTGACGCGGGCAGACGACGGCAGGTGAAACCTTGGCCCCGGAGCGGGAAACGAACGGTGCCACCGCCCCGACGCGCCGAAACCGCCACTGACAACGCGAAATGCGGGCGAACCGGTTCACATTGCCAGCAACCGCCCCGTCCGGTGATAGTGATCTTCGAACGGCGTGGTCCGACGCCGCGTCAGCTCACGAGAGAACCGAGGAACATGGCGAAGACCAGCCTTCTGCGTCCGCTCGCGGTGGCCGCCGCCGGCGCCGTCCTGGTGGCGACCGGTGCCCTGCCCGCCGCGGCCGCCGGCCAGGACACCACCGACCCGACCGCCCCCGACCTCACCGGTGTGCGCACCGCCCTCCAGGCCACCACCGCGGCCGGCGCCCCGGGCGCCTTCGCGGTGATCAGCGACCACGGCGCCGTCGACCGGACCCGCTCGGTGAACGTCGGCCTGGCCGACCTGGACGGGACCCCGATGAACTCCTCGTGGAGGTTCCGGGTCGGCAGCAACAGCAAGATGTTCGCCGCCGTTCTCGTGATGCAGCTGGCGCAGGAGGGCCGGATCGACCTCGACCGGCCGCTGCGCGAGTACCTGCCCGCGGACACCCTGCCGGAGAGCTGGACCATGACGGGCCGCCAGGTGATGGAGCACCGGGCCGGCGTCTACGACCACACCAACGACCTGCTGGAGCAGGCTGGCGAGGAGACCACCAGCGCGTTCGAGGCACGCATCCGCAGCACCGTGTACGACCCGCGCGCGCTGGTCGCGATGTCGGTCAGGCACGGCCTGCAGTCGACCCCCGGCAGCCGCTACTCCTACTCCAACACCGACTACGTGCTGATGGGCCTGGCCGTCGAGCACCTCACCGGCCAGACCTTCCCGGAGGTGCTGAACGAGCGGATCATCCAGCCGCTCGGCCTGCACAAGACCTCCTTCGTGGTGCCCGACCAGGGCATCACCGGCACCCACGTCACCGGCTACCTCACCAACGACGACCGCACCAAGCCGCTGCTGGACTCCACCGCGCAGACCGGCTCCTGGGTGTGGGCCGCCGGGGCCGTCATCTCCGACGCCGGGGACCTCGACCGCTTCCTCACCGCGCTGATGGCCGGCGGCAAGGGCGGGCTCGTCTCGGACGCCTCGCTCCAGCAGATGACCGCCGCCCTGCCCACGCCCACCGCGAAGATCGCCTACGGTCTGGGCCTGCGCCGCATCTCGCTCTCCTGCGGGGACGTGTACGGCCACGGCGGCATCGTGCAGGGCTTCAACACCCAGTCCTTCACGACCCCGGACGGGCGGCGCAGCGTGGTGGTCTTCGCCAACGCCTCCAACAACGGCGCGGTGACGCAGGGCCTGATGAACACCCTGGAGCCGGCCTTCTGCGGCAAGCAGCCCACCGTCGCCCCGCGGACGGCCTTCGCGCCGGCCTCGGCCCCGGTCGGCTCGGCCCCGGTCGACACGCTGCCGGTGGTGGAGGACACCCGGATCTGACACCGGCCGTACGGCCCGCTCCCTCGCCCGCTCCCGCCTCCGGCTCGCTCCGGTCCGGCCGGGGGCGGGCGCTCGGCGTGACGGGACGCGGCCTCCGGAGGGCACCCGGTCAGTGCCGGACACCGCCCCCGGAGGGAACCGGTCAGTGCCGGGCGCCCGCCCCCCGGGGGCCCTCCGCGCTGAGGTCGGTGAGCGCCTCGGTGAGCAGTTCGCGGGCCTCCTCCGCGCGGCCCTGCTCGATCAGCGCGGTGCCCAGCTCGGTCAGCGTCTTGGTCATGCTGTCCGGGCGGCCCACCGCCTCGAAGTGCACCAGGGCCTGCCGGTAGGCCTTCTCGGCGGCCGGCCAGCGCTTCAGTGCCGCGCGGTCCAGGCCCAGTTCGTGCGCGGTCATGGCCGCCAGCAGGTGGATCAGCGGCGAGGACCAGCGCTCCACCAGCTCCAGCGCCCCGGCCAGGGCCCGCCGGCGCGACTCCACCGCCTCCTCCGCCCGGCCGGACTCCCGCAGGCAGTTGGCGGCACCCCGCAGGGTGACCAGCCGGCCGATCATCGCGGAGCGGTTGGCCACCTCGGCGAAGGCGTCCGCCGCCCGGTGGAAGGCGTCGGTCGCCTCGCGGTGCCGCTGGAGGTAGCGCAGGCCCGAGGCCAGGTAGGTCAGCGCCCAGCCCTGCTGCTCCCGGTCGCCCACCGCGCGGGCCAGCTCCAGCCCCTCGGTGGCCAGTTCGATGCCGCGCTGGTAGCGGTGCAGGCAGGTGACGTACGTCCAGGCCAGGTAGTTGACGTGCACCGCCTCGACCCGCTCGTCCCCGATCGCGTGGGCGGCGTCCGCCGAGAGCTGGAACACCTCGGCCCAGATGCCCCAGCTCAGCAGCCGGTCGGAGAACCAGTGCATCGCCTCGGCGGTGTCCACCACCTCCCGGTGGCGGCCGGCCCGCTGGGCCTGCTGCAGGGCGGCCAGCCACTCCGGGTGCTCGTACTCCAGCCAGGCGGCCGCCTCGGTGAGGTGCGCGGGGGCGGTGCCGCCGGTGCCGGTCGCGTCCGTGGCGTGGTCGGGGTCGAACCGCAGGCCGTACTCGGCCGCCCGGCCGAGGATCCAGCGGCCGGCCCGGGTGCGGGCCTCGGCCAGCTCCTGGCCCGTCTCGTCGGCGGCCAGCCGCTCGCCGGCGTAGAGCCGCACCAGGTCGTGCAGGCGGTAGCGGTCCGGGGTGGCCGCCTGCATCAGTCCGGCGTCGACGAGCTGTTCCAGCACCAGTTCGGTGCGGGCCGCCGACCGGCCCGCGTAGGCCGCGGCGATCTCCGCGGTGAAGTCCTGGCCGGCGGTCAACGCGCAGCGGCGGAGGACGAGTTGGGACTCGGCGGGCAGCCGCCGGTAGGACAGCTCGAAGGCCGGGCGGACGGCCAGGTCGCCGGTCTCCAGCAGGTCCAGCCGGTTCTCCTCGGCGGCGAGCTGGCGCACCAGGTGGGCGACCGGCTGCTGCGGGCGGGCGACCAGGCGCTGCCCGGCGATCCGCAGCGCGAGCGGCAGGTAGCCGCAGAGCCTGGCCAGCTCGGCGGTGGCGTCGGGCGCGGCCTCGATCCGCTCGCGGCCGGCGATCCGGGCCAGCAGCCCGGCCGCCTCGGCCGGGGCCAGCACGTCCAGGCTCAGCCGGTGCACCGACTCCAGGCCGGGCAGCACGTTGCGGCTGGTCACGATGGTCACGGCCGGGCCGGAGCCGGGCAGCAGCGGGCGCACCTGGCTCTCGTCGGCGGCGTTGTCCAGCACCAGCACGAGCCGCCGCTCACGGACCAGCGCCCGGTAGAGGCCGGCCCGCTCCTCCGTCCCGGCGGGCACCGCGGCGTCGGCGACGCCCAGGGCGCGCAGCACCTGCCCGAGCGCGTCCCGGGCGGGCAGCGGCTGCGGGGACATGCCGCCGAGGTCGAGGGAGAGCTGGCCGTCCGGGAAGCGCCCGGCCAGGGCGTGGGCGGCGTGCAGCGCGAAGGAGGTCTTGCCGAGGCCGGGCTGACCGCTGACCAGCACCACGCGCGGGTGGGCCGGGCGCTCGTCCTCCGCGAGGCGGGCGAGCAGGGCGAGGGCGTCCTCGCGGGCGGTGAAGTCGGCGATGTCGCGGGGCAGCGCGAGGGCGCTCTGGCCGAGCTCGGCGGGGATCGCGGGCGGGGCGTCGTCGCGGGCGCCGGCTGCGCGGGCGGTGGAGTCGGCGGAGGCTTCGCGCGGGGCCGGCCGGCCGGGCCGGGCCCGGCCTCCGGCGGGCGTCGGGGCCGGCCGCGCCCCGCGCGGGCGTCCGGACTGCGCGGCCCGGTCCAGCAGGTCCGCCTGCGCGCCGTCCAGCCCGAGCGCCTCGGCCAGGGCCCGTACGGTGCGCCGCTGCGGTCCGCGGGTGCGGCCGCGTTCCATGTCCCCGAGGGCGCGCAGGCTGACCCCGGCGGCCGCGGCGAGCTCCTCCTGGGTCAGGCCCGCCGCCACCCGGTGCCCGGCCAGCAGGCGGCTGAACTCGTTCGCGTCCGTGTCCGTGCCGCCCCCGGCCGCCATGCCCCGCCCCCACTCGCTCGGTCCTGCGCAGTTCCGCACTTCTGCCTGGAGTCGTCTCCGGCGGTTCGCTGCGGTGCGCTCCAGGCAGAAGTATGCCCCGGCGGACAGGTTCCACCTATTCCGCCCTCTCCCGGGGCATCCGCCCAGGTCAGGAGGGACGGGTACGGGCGGGGCGGCGGGGCGGGGGCGGTTCCGCGAGGGGTGGGACGCCGGTAGTTCCGCCTGTGGTTCCGCTGGTCGAACAGCGGATTCCCGCCACCGGCGGCCGGCCGCGGTCCATGCCGGACCGCCACTCCGGACCTCCGCCCCAGACCCCTGCGCCGGGCCGCTACGCCGGCCGCCTCGCCTCCGCGCCCTCGGCCGTGCGCCCGAGGGCGTCCAGCAGGTCGGCGAGCAGGTTGTGGGAGCGGGCTTCGAGGGCCGGGTCGCCGACGGTGCGGCCTAGGGCGACGGCGAGCCGGGCCGAGGAGAGCGCGGCGTCCCGGCGGCCGAGCGCGTGCAGGGCGCGGGCCCGACTGTGGGTGGCGAGGACGGCCTCGGCGCCGCCGGAGCGGGCGGTGGCGGCGCGCACCGCCTCGTCGGCGTGGCGCAGGGCGGGCCCGGGGTCGTCGGCCAGGACCAGCGCGTCGGCGAGGTCGGTGAGCGAGCGGACCAGCAGGTGGTCGGTGGCCGGGGTGCGGGCGGCGGCGACCAGGTCGCCGAGCATGGGCACCGCCCGCTCGTACCGGCCGGCCCGCAGCAGCGCGGCGGCCACCCGGCTGCGGCAGTGGTGGCGCAGCGCCGCGTCGCCGGACCGGTCGGCGGCCGCGACGGCCCGCTCCAGGGTGTCGGCGGCGGTGCGGTGGGCCGCGCGGTCGACGTGCAGGACGGCGAGGTCGGTGGCGAGCCGGGCCACCGCCGCCTCGTCCCGGTCGGTGTGGGCGGCGCGCAGCCCGGCCTCGACCACGGCCCGCCAGTGCGTCCGGTCGTGGCCGGTGGTCTCGTACAACCGGCAGGCCCGGTGGGCGAGTTGCCAGGCCGCGGCGGGCCGTCCCTGCTGCTCGGCGCAGACCACCACCGCGCGCAGGGCGCTCTCCTCGCGGCGGAACCAGGCCCCCGCGCCCACGGTCGCCGCGCCGCCGGCCGTCCAGCCGGCGGTGACGTCGAGGTAGTGGGCGATCAGCCGGTCGAGGGCGAGGAACCGTTCGTCGCAGGTGAGTTCGGCGGCCTGCGCGGCGGCGTGGCGGCGGACCAGCTCGCGCCGGGCGTACCGGCCGGGGCCGCTCTCCTCCAGCAGGTGGACGGCGTCCAGCCGGGTCAGCAGGGTGCGGGTGGCGGCGGGCGGGAGGTCGGCGAGGGCGGCGGCGGTGGCGGTGTCGAGCTCCGCGCCGGGGTGCAGGCCGAGCAGGGTGAACAGCCGGGCGGCGTCGGGCGCCAGTGTGCGGTACGTCCGGTCCAGCGCGGCGGTGAGGCCGAGCGGGCCGCCGGCGGTGCCGGTGCCGGAGAGGGCAGCCGGACCGGTCTGCTCGTCGGCGAGTTCGGCGGCGAGGTCGGCCACGGACCAGTCGGGCCGGGCGGCCAGACGGGCGGCGGCCAGGCGCAGCGCGAGCGGCAGGCGGTCGCAGCGCTCGGCGAGTTCCGCGACCGCCTCCGGCTCACCGGCCGTACGGTCCTCGCCGAGGACGCGGGCGAGCAGGGCGGCGGCCTCCTCGGGGCCGAGCACCCCCAGCGGCAGCGGGATGCCGCCGGTGCGGACCACCAGGTGGCGCAGCCGGCTGCGGCTGGTGACGATCGCGACCGGGGCGGGCTCGCTGTCGGTGGCCGGCGGGTCGGGCAGCAGCGGGGCGAGCTGCTCGTAGGAGGCGGCGTCGTCCAGCACGACCAGCATCCTTCGGCCGCCGACCAGTTCGCGGTAGCGGCGGGCGCGGTCCTCGGGGTCGCGGGGCAGGGCGTCCGGGGCCGTACCGAGCGCGGTGAGGAACTCGCCGAGCACCTCGGCGGGTTCGCGCGGCCCGTCCGGGTCGAAGCCGCGCAGCTCGGCGTGGAGGACGCCGTCCGGGAAGTAGGCGTCGCCGCGCCGGGCCGTCCACTGCCGGACCAGGCTGGTCTTGCCGACCCCGGCGGGGCCGGTGACCAGGATCGGGCGGCCGTCCCGGGCGGCGGGCACCACCTGGTCCAGACGGGCGAGTTCGTCCGTCCGGCCGACGAACCGGCGGTCGGCGGCGGGTCGGACGCCGGGCTGCTCGCCGGCCAGGCGCAGCTCCGGGCCGGGCGGCCGGGAGAGCCGGGCCACCGCGCGCTCGTAGCGCTCCCGCGCCTCGGCGCTCCGCCCGTCCTGCTCCAGGCAGCGCACCAGCCGGGCGGCCAGCGTCTGCCGGGCGGGGTGGCCGTCGGCGGCCTCGGCGAGTTCGGCGGCCAGTTCGCCGCCCCGGCCGGCCCGGAGCAGGCCGTCGGCCAGCCGTTCCAGGGCGCGCAGCCGCAGGTCGGTCAGGTACGGGAGGGTCCGCTCGCGCAGCAGGGCGGAGCCGCAGTCGGCGAGCGCCGGGCCGCGCCACAGGTCCAGCGCGGCGCGCAGCAGGGGCGGGGCGCCGTCCGCCGGCGCGGCCTCCACCGGCGTGGCCTCCATCGGGGCGGGCTCCGGCGGGGCGGTCCCCGGCGGGGCACCGTCCAGCGGGGCGGCGGGCTCGGGGAGCAGCACGCCGGCCTGTTCGCAGAGCCGGCCGAAGCGCAGCACGTCGACCCGGTCGGGCTCACCGGCCAGCAGGTAGCCGGCCCCCCGGGTGCCCAGCTCCAGCCCGGAGCCGTCCAGCAGTTGGCGCACCGCGGCGACGTGGCCCTGCAGGGCGGCCCGCGCGGTGGGCGGCGCGCAGCCCTCCCAGACCAGCTCGATCAGCTCCTCGGTGGCCACCGTCCGGTTCAGCCGTACGGCGAGCGCGCTCAGCAGCGCCCGGCGCTTGGGGGCCGAGGGCGTCACCGCCGTCCCGTCCTCCCGCCGCACCACCACCGGCCCGAGCAGATCGATGTGCACGCGCCCGTTCCCCTCCCCCACCATCCGTCGACTCCCCGGCTGGTTCGAGGATAGGGCCGACCGGGCCCTTGACGTCGGCCGTACGGTACCGGGCCGGTACGACACCGGCGTCGCGTCCGCGGCTCCTGGCCGAGCGGCCACCGCGGCACGGCCCCGCGGCCGCCGCTCCGGACGGGCCTGGCACAGCGGCACGGCCCCGTGTCCGCCGTCCGGTGCAACCGTCACCGGCCCCACCGGCATCCCTCTCAGGGGTGCCCCGTGGAGCCCGGTCGGACCGGGGGTGGGCGCCCCGCGCGGGCGGGCGTCCGAGGGCGGGAGCAGCCGTCCGGCGTGGACCGGACAGGTTCTCGCACTACACTGCTCCACCCCGAGGGCCGATGGCCGCTTCGGGTGTGATGTGCGGTTTTGGGGCGAGGTGGGGGGTACCGGTGCGGATTCGGCTGCTCGGGCCGGTGGAGTTGCGGGTCGGGGCGGACGGCTTCGCGAGCGTGGCGGGTGCCCAGCGGCGGGCCGTCCTGGCGATGCTGGCGCTGCGGTTGGGGCTCGTGGTCACCATGGACCAGCTGTGCGAGCTGCTCTGGGACGAGCAGCCGCCGCCCACCGCCCGGGCGGCCGTGCAGGGGCACGTCGCCGCGCTGCGGAAGGTGCTCGCCGACACGCCGTTCGAGCTGCACACCCGGGACTCCGGCTACCTGCTGACCGGGCCGGCCGACGCCGTGGACGCGCTGCGCTTCGAGGAGCTCGCCGGCGAGGCCGAGGGGCAGGCCGGGCTCGGCGACTGCGCCACGGCGGTCGCGCTGCTGGAGGAGGCGCTGCGGCTGTGGCGCGGCGAGGCGCTGGCCGACCTGCCCGAAACCCCCCTGCGGGACGCCGCGGTGGACCGGCTGAGGCAGTCCCGCACCGCCGCCCTGCTCTGCTGGGCCGGGCTGCGGCTGGGCCAGGGCGCCGGGGCCTCGGCCGTGCCGCTGCTGAAGCACGGGGTGCGGCTGGACGGGCTGCGCGAGGAGCTGGTGGCCATGCTGATGCGCTGCCTGCACCAGGCGGGCCGGTCCGCGGAGGCGCTGACCGCCTACCACCAGGCCCGGGTCCGGCTGGACGACGAACTGGGCATCAACCCCGGCCCGGCGCTGCGCGCGGCGCTCGCCGAGGTGCTGGCCGACGACCGTACGGCGGAGCCGCCGCCCGCCGCTGCGCCGGCCCCCGGAGCGGCCCCGCAGCCCGCGCCGGTGCCGCGCCGACTCCCCCGCCGCCACCCGGACTTCGTCGGCCGCACCACCGACCTGGCCCGCCTCGACCTGGCCTGCGGGACCGGCCGCGCCGGGGACGGCCCGGTGCTGGTGGTCGGCCCGGCCGGGGTCGGCAAGAGCGCGCTGGTCACCGCCTGGGCGCACCGGGTCGCCGACCGCTTCCCGGACGGACTGCTCCACGCCGAACTGCACGGCCTCGCCCCGGACGGCCCCGCCCGGCCCGAGGCCGTCCTGGCCGGCTTCCTGCGCGCACTCGGCGTACCGGAGGACGGCATCCCCGAGGGGCGCGCCGCCCGGGCCGCGCTCTACCGCGAGCGCACCCGGGGCCGGCGGCTGCTGGTGCTGCTGGACGACGCCGCCGACGCCGACCAGGTCGCCGACCTGCTGCCCGCCGGCCCGGCCGGCACCGCCGTGGTCACCGGCCGGGGCTCGCTGGAGAGCCTGGTCGCCGTCGAGGGGGCCACCCTGCTGCGCCTGGCCGCGCTGCCCGAGGACGACGCCCTGCACCTGCTGGAGCGCGCCCTGACGCCCGAGCGGCTGCGCGCCGAGCCGGAGGCCGCCGCCCGCCTCGCCGGGCTCTGCGACCACCTGCCGCTCGCCCTGCGGATCGCCGCCGCCCGCCTGGCCGACCGGCCGGACCGGACGATCGCCGGGCTGGTCGCCGAACTCGCCGACGAACGGACCAGGCTGGCCGTCCTGGACGCGGACGGCACGCTCTCCGTCGCGGGCCGGCTCGGGCTGACCCACCGCCGGCTCTCCGAACCCGCGGCCGAACTGCTCACCGCCCTGGCCGCCCACCCCGGCCGCGAGGTGGACACCCCGGCGGGCGCCGCCCTGCTCGGCAGCGACACCGCGACCGCCCACCGGGTGCTCGGCGAGCTGGCCTCCCACCACCTGCTCACCGGCACCGCCCCCGGCCGCCACGCCCGGACCGACCTGGTCCGGCTGTACGGCGCCGGGCTGCTCGCCGAACGGCCCGAACAGCACCGGCGGCTGCTGCGCGACCGCCTGGCCGACCACTACCTCACGGCCCTCGGGCACTGCGGGTCCTTCCTCGACCCCGGCCAGGAGGACACCGCCCCGCCCGCCGGTCCGGCGCAGGCCCTCCCGGCCGTCGGCGACATCCGCACCGCGCTCGACTGGTTCGACGCCGAGGAGCCGGCGGTCTCCGCGCTGGTCGCGTCCCCCGACACCGACCCGGCCCGGGCCTGGCGGCTCGCGCTGACCTGCGGCTCGCTCTACTACGGCGCCAGCCGCTTCACCGACTGGCTCGCCAGCGCCCGGCTGGGGCAGGCCGCGGCCGAACGGTGCGGCGACCCCGTCGCGGTCGCGCTGCTGCTCAACTGCCGGGCGCAGGCCCTGGTCGCGCTGGAACGCCGGCAGGAGTCCGCGGAGGCGGCCCGGAAGGCGGTCGCAGCGGCCGAGTCCGCCACCGGGCCCGCCGCCGCGTCCGCGCACGTCCGAGCGCTCGCCACGCTGGCGCTGGTCACCGCGATGCTCGGCCACGCCGCCGAGGCCGAGCGGCTGGCCGCCGCCGCCACGGCGCTCGCCCTGGAGTCCGGCGACCGCCGCCGGCTGGTCGACGCCAAGGTGCACCAGGGCTGGGTGAGCCTGGCCGCCGGGGACCGGGAGGGCGCCCAGCGCCGGTCCCGGGAGGCCCGCGAGCTGCTGCCGGCCACGCCCGTCACCCAGGTCCACCTCTGGTCGCTGCTGACCGAGGCGCAGGCCCTCGCGCCGACCGTCCGCGACGACGCCGCCGACCTCGCCTGGCACCGGCTGCTCGCCGCCTGCGAGGAGGCCGGCCTGCTGTACCTGCACGCGGTGGCCGAACAGTCCTACGCCGCCTACCTGTTGGCCCGGGGACGGGAACCGGAGGTGCGCGGCCGGCTGCGCACGGCGCTGGACCGCTTCCGCTCGCACGACCGGCAGGCGGGCCACTGCAGCGAGTTCACCACCAGCCTGGAGGAGTCGCTCAACCTCCGCACCGGCCGGCGGGCGACGGACGACTGAACCGGACGGTCGGCGCGAGGGGCCGCGCCCCGGTCGGCCGGTGCTCCTGTCCGTCCAGAGCCGGACGGCCCCGTCAGCCGGCCGCCGAGGCCGCCCCGCGCACCGTCGGGGCGTACCCGTGCTCCGTCGCCAGCACCGGGCGCAGCGCCCGGATCGCGTAGAAGTTGCGGGACTTGACCGTCCCCGGCGGCACCCCCAGCCGGGCCGAGGCCTCCAGCACCGAGCGGTCCTTGAGGTGGAGTTCGACCAGCACCTCGCGGTGGTGCTTCTGCACCCGGCGCAGTGCCAGCGCGAGGTCCCGGGCCACCACCACCTGCTCGTACGGGTCGTCGGCGACCGGCCGGTCCTCGACCGTCTCGCCGATCACCTCCTTGGCGCGGGCGGCGGCCATCCGGTAGTGGTCGATCGCGATCCGCCGGGCGACCGTGAACAGCCAGGGCCGGGCCGCCTCCGCACCGGCGGCCAGCGCCTCCGGGTGCTGCCAGGCGCGCAGCAGGGTCTCCTGGAGGATGTCCTCGGCCTTGCCGCGGTCCCCGCCGGTGGCCCGCAGCAGCGCGCGCAGCAGGTAGCCGCCGTGCAGCCGGTGGATCTCGGCGAGCACGTCGGGGTCGAGGGTCGGGCGGGCCGGGGCGGTGGCGCCCTCCGGCGCGGCGGCCGGACCCTCGGACGGCGGGGTGACGGACGTGGGCTGGGCGACGGACGGCTTCGACACGCGCTACCTCTCAGGTCGGGCAGGGGGCGCAGCACGGGCAGGGGACGCAGCACGGGCAGGGCGTGCTGGGCACCGCCGGAGATCCCCGGCGGTGGCTGCACCAGCACACTGCCGGAGCCCGCCAAGTCCGCACCAAGGATCCGCCAACGCCCACGTGCGGGGCACTCGGGCCGCCCCCGAGTGCCACCGTTGGCGGGCGCCGACGACTGTTGGCCGGTCGTTAGCGGCCGTGAGCTGCGGCTTCTTCCGCCACCGCCCGGTTCGGCGCCCGGCCCCCCGCCGAGCGCCGCACCGGGCCGCGGTGTCAGCCCTCGGCAAGCGCCCCGAGCAGCTCCCGCACCCCGTCCTCGCCCCGGTGCTCGATCAGCACCGCGACCCAGCCCGCCAACAGCTGACGCTCCGCCGCCGACCACACCGGTGCCGACGGGTGCTCGTCCACCACCAGCGCCGTCGCCACGCCCAGCAGCCCCGACTCCGGCCGCGGCCGCTCCTCCGGCGCCGCACGCAGCGCCAGCCGCCGGGCGACCGCGATCACCCGCTCCGCCGCCGCCTCGGGCACCGCCAGCCCGGCCGGCCCGGCCGCGCTCGGCGCCCCGGCCCGCACCAGGGCCGCGACGAACTCCCGCGCCTCCGGCCCGTCCGCGGCCATGCCGCGGCCCTCCCCCGTCCCGTTCACGGGACTCACGCTCCTTCCGACTCGGTGACACTCGGCGGACGCCGGGTGCCACCCGATGACGGTACCGATCGGTAGCCGGTCGGGCGGAGGGTTTTCTCGTTACGGGCCTCCCGAAGCGACAGGGGGCGCGCCGTGCGCCCTGTTCCGCTCAACGGGCCCTCCACCACCAGCGGTTCAGCTGAACCGGAGGGTAGCCTTCAGCCGTACTCCCGGCTGTACGGGTAGACCGTACGGTCGGCCGGACCGGAGGCACCCGTCCGGCGCACCAGGGACCGGGAGGTCGTCCGATGGCTTACTCCGACGGCACCGCGGGCGCGGGCGGCACCGCCCAGGCCGCACCCGACTACTCGCCGGCCGTCTGGCCCGAGCCCGTCGCCCTGCTGCCCCCACTGCCCCGGCTGCCCCCGCGCCCGCTGGACCCGCTCGGCACCGTCCTGATCCCGCCCGCCGAACGGCGGCCGTCCACCTGGGAGCCGGCCGTCGGACCGTCCTCGGCGGCGCCGCTCCCGTTCCTGCCGCCGAGCCCGCCTACCCCCGCACCGCTGCCCGCACCGCCCGTACCGCGCCTCGACTCCGACCGCCCGCGCACCCTGCGGCTCGCCCTACCCGGCGGCGGGGAGGCACGACGGCGGCGCCTGCTCGACCGCGTCCGGGCTACGCTGCGGACCCGCCACCGGATCGCCGTCCTGGGCGGCCCCGCCGAGGGGGCCGCCGCCCTCCTCGGCGCCCTGCTCGCGGAACACCGGGCCCACCCGGTGCTCGTCCTCACCACCGCCGGGCCCGCCGGGAGCGAATGCCGCACGGGCGGCCGGGTGCTGCGGTCCGTACGGCCGGACCCGGCCGCCCTGCGGGAGGCCCTCGGCGAGGCCGACGGCCACTACCCGGTGATCCTCGCGGACACCACCGGCGCCCCGGCCGAGGTCCGGCTCGCCGCCGTCGAACACGCCGACCGGCTGCTCCTCTGCGCCCCGGCCTCCGCCACCGGAGCCCGCACCGCCGACGCCCTCCTCGACCACCTCGCCGCCCTCGGCCACCACGGCCTGGCCCGCGGGGCGGTCGCCGCCTTCACCCCCGCCCCGCCCACCGACCGCCCGGTCGCCGACCGCGACCTCCTCCCCCACTTCCGCACCCGCTGCCGCGCCGCCCTCACCCTCCCGGCCGCCCTCGCCGCCCTCCGCGCCCGGGCCCGCCTCGACTACCTGGAACTCGCCGCCCTCATCGGCGACGGCATGGCCGAGCACCGCTGATCCGCCTCGAGCGCGCCGCCGCCAGGATGTCCGCCCGCTCCAGCGGGGGAACCGCCTCGCACAACGCCGCCTCCGCCCGGTCGAGCGCGGCGACGAAGCCGAGCACCAGCTCTCTCGCCGTCGGCGACTGCCGCTCCGCCATCAGGGCCCTCCGTTCCCGTGCCGTGCCGCTCCTCACCCGCCGGGCGCATCCGGTCCCCGACGGGCCCCGATGGTCCCACGGCGCCGATCACCACAACGAGCGGATTCCTCCCGTCAGGCCCTCGGCCCCGGCCGGACGATCGGCTCGGGACCGGCGCCCCGTCGGCTCGCCTCCGCACGGCCCGGGCGCCGGCCCCGGGCACGCGGGGCCACGGCAGCGGCCACCGCCGCCAGGGCGACGGCCGCGAGGACGGTGAGGGCGAGGAGGCCCGCCTCGATGCCGGCGCCGCTGTCGGGTGGAGCGGGGCGCGTGGTGAGGACGAGCGCCGGGGTGGCAGCGGCGACGGGGCCGACGGTGCCGTGGCCGTACTGATGGCCAGGGCCACGGGAGGCGGCGGCTTCCCGGTCTTCGGCCGGCTGGTCGACGGTCAGGTCCGGGCGGCAGCCGAGGATAACAACGGCGGCGGCCGAGCCCGGGTCGGCCGCCGCCCGGGGGCGGGGCGGCGGCGTGGTCACGCGAGGGTGCCGAACCGTTCGGCCGGGATGTCCTGCGGCAGCAGCAGGCTGAGTTCGTCCAGGTCCACCACGTCGACCCGGGACAGCCGGCCCGCCTGCCGGGTGACCATCGCTTCGAGCACCTGCCGGGCGAACCGGCCGTTGCCGAAGGAGCGGTCGCGCGGGACGGTGCCGAACAGGGTGCCGAGTGCGGCCAGGGTCTCCGGGGTGCAGGTGTAGCCGGCGGTCTCGGCCCGCGCCCGGACGATGGCGACGAGTTCCTCGTCCGCGTAGTGCTCGAAGGTGACCTCCCGGGAGAACCGGGAGGCCAGGCCGGGGTTGGAGGCGAGGAAGCCGCGCATCTCCTCCCGGTAGCCGGCCACGATCACCACGACCTCGTCGCGGTGGTCCTCCATCAGCTTCACCAGGGTGTCCACCGCCTCCTGCCCGAAGTCCCCGCCGCTGCCGTCGCGGGGCGTCAGGGTGTACGCCTCGTCGATGAACAGCACGCCGCCCCGGGCGCGTTCGAAGGCGTCCCGGGTGAGGTGGGCGGTGTGGCCGAGGTAGCGGCCGACCAGGTCGGCGCGGGCGGTCTCGACCAGCCGGCCGGAGGGCAGCACGCCGAGTTCGGCGAGGAGTTCGCCGTACAGCCGGGCGACGGTGGTCTTGCCGGTGCCGGGCGGGCCCGAGAACACCAGGTGGTGGCCGAGGGGGGCGGCGGGCAGCCCGGCCTCGACCCGGCGCCGGGACTGGCGGGTCAGGTTGACCAGGTCCTCGACCTGCTCCTTGGCGGCGGCGAGGCCGACCATGGCGCGCAGCCGGTCGAGCAGGCCGGGCTCCCCGGCCCGCCCCTCGCCGGCGGCGGCCGGGGAGAACTCCTCGCCGACGTCGGCGGGCAGCAGCCGGGTGAGCGCCGCGTTGTCGAAGTGCTCCAGTTCGGCGAGCCGGGAGGCCTGCCGGTCGACCATCTCCTCGAACACCTTGCGGGCGGCCCGGCCGTTGCCGAACTCCGCGCCCTTGGGCATCCGGTCGAAGTGCGCGGCGAGCACCTCCCGGGTGCCCTCGGCGAGCTCGTAGCCGTGTCCGCCGGCGGCCTGCTCGACGATCGTGGCGAGCTCGTCGGCGCGGTAGTTCCGGAACTCGACGGTGCGGCTGAACCGGGAGGCCAGGCCGGGGTTGGAGGCCAGGAACCCGCGGATCCCGGCCTCGTACCCGGCGACGATCACCACCAGGTCGTCGCGGTGGTCCTCCATCAGCTTCACCAGAGTGTCGACGGCCTCCCGGCCGAAGTCCGGGCCGGCCGCGCCGGAGCCGGCCGACAGGGTGTAGGCCTCGTCGACGAACAGCACCCCGCCGAGGGCCTCCCTGACCACCTCGGTGGTCTTCAGGGCCGTCCCGCCGACGACCGGGGCGACCAGGTCGGCCCGGGCGACCTCGACCAGGTGGCCGCTGCGCAGCACGCCGAGTTCGGCGAGGATCGCCCCGTAGAGCCGGGCGACGGTGGTCTTGCCGGTGCCGGGCGGGCCGGCGAAGACGAGGTGCCGGCTCATCGGCAGGGCGGGCAGCCCGGCCTGCTCGCGGCGGCGGGTCAGCTTGCCGAGGTTGACCAGGGTGGCGACCTGCTCCTTGACGCCCTCCAGCCCGACCAGGGCCCGGAGGACGGCCTGCGGGCCGACGGCCTCCTCCGCGGGGGCTTCCGTACCGTCGCCGGCGGCGTCCGCAGCGACGGTGGTGGCGGCCGCCGTGCCGTGGGCGTCCGGCGAGCGGTTGTCCCGGCTGTCGAGGTTCTCCACCACGAGGCGGTCGGTCGGCGCGGTCTGCCACAGCCCGGCGCCCTGGTTCCCGGCGGCCGTGCAGTCGGTGAGCCGGACGGGCTCCGCGGACTCGGAGCGCAGCCCGTCCACGGTGTTGTCGCCGAGCCGACAGGAGGTCAGGGTGGCCCGGGAGCCGGGCAGCAGGTGCAGCCCGTGCCGCCGGTTGGTCCCCAACCGGGCGCGGGTGGCGGCCAGTTCGCCGCCGCGTTCGACGCTGGCGCCGTCGAGGGCGTTGCCGGTGCACTCGACGTCGCGCAGGATGGCGACGCCCCCGGCGCCGACCGAGATCCCGCAGGACCCGCTGCCGCGCACCAGGCCGCCGCCGAGGTGGGTGTGGGCTCCGTCGGCGATCCGCACCCCGTGCCGTCCGGCGTCGACGACGGTGACGTCCTCCAGCCGGCCGCGCCCGTCGCCCAGCACCTCGATCCCGTGGCGGCCGGCGGCGGTGACGGTGCCGCGGCGCAGCAGCGGGTCGGCGCCGTCGCGCACCACGATGCCGACGCCGGCCGCGCGGCGGACCTCCAGGCGGTCGAACTCGGCGGCGCTCCCGCCGGTGAGTTCGACACCGTCGGTCCCGGCGTCGCGCACCACCGTCCGCAGCAGGCTGGGCCCGGCCGACCCTCCGACGTGGACGCCGACCCCGGCGGGGGCGGTGACCTCGCAGTCCTCTAGGGTGCCCCGGGCCCGGCCCGCGATGTGCAGACCGTACCCCTGGGGGCGGACGGCGCGGCAGCGGCGCAGCAGCGGGTCGGTGCCGTCGGTGAGGACGTAGCCGTGGCCGCGCACGGCGGTGACGGTGCAGTCCTCCAGCACGACCCGGGCGGCGGAGCCGACGAAGACGCCGAGCGCGCTGTCCCGGATCGCGGTGCGCAGCAGGCGCGTGCTGCTCCGCTCCTCCAGGGCGACGGCGGGCTTGTCGGTGCCGGAGATCTCGCAGTCCTCGACAACGCCGCGCGCCTCGCCGTTGGCGCACAGGCCGTTGCCGCGCGCGTCGCGCAGCACGCAGCGCCGGACGGTCGGGTCGGCCCGCTCGCCGATGACCACGGCCGAGGTGCCCAGGTGCTCGACGACGCTGTCCTCGATCACGCTGGAGCCGGTGGAGGTCTCCACCAGCCCGGCGCCGGCCGGGTTGGTGACCCGGCTGCCGCACATGGCGAGTTCGCCCGGCCCGCGGGTGAGCACGGCGGTCCAGGCGTTGCCGATCACCTCGCAGTCCCGCACGGTGAGGCGGCCGCGCGGGACGTCGACGGCGGGCAGTTCGTCGTCCTGCCCCTGGAGCACCAGACCGGTCAACCGGACGGCCTCGGTGAGCACCTGGACCACCGAACCGCGCCGGGGGCTGATCCGCACACTCCCCCGGACGTCGGCGGCGGTGATGCTCACCGCCTTGGTGAGCACCAGGTTCTCGTCGTACCGGCCGGGCCGGACCGAGATCACCGCGCCGCCGCCGGCCGCCCGGAGGGCCTCGCCGATCGTCCGGTAGGAGCCGGGTTCCCGCTGCTCCGCGCAGACCGTCAGCACCGGGCGCGACATGCCTGGGGTTCCCTTCGTCGTGGGGCGTTGTGGTTCGGTCGCTCGGTGGTTTGGTGACTCAGCGGTTCGGTGGCTCGACGGGTCCGGGCCCCGGTTCGCGCCGGGGTCAGGCCGTGCAGGTGGCGCGGACGGCACTGGCGGCGTGGTGGGCGCCGGTGGAGCCGCCCCAGTCCACGCCGCGGCTGTGCAGCGTGACGGAGATCGGGCCGCGGTAGGCGAACGGCCCGTTGTTCACCCAACTGCCCCGGCTCGCCGTCTGGTTGATGGTGAACGAGCCCACCTGGCCGCCACCGCTCTGCACCGTGTAGGTGCTCGGGTTGCCGCCGACCTGCTTCACGTCGCCGCTGGCCGGGATGTAGACCGACAGGGTGCAGCTGGTGACCTTGTCCACGGTGAAGGTCCAGACGACCGAGTTGCCGTTGTCGTCCTTGTTGGCGTTGCCGGACATCGGCATCGAGGCGTAGGTGCCGTTGCAGCCGTCGCCGCTGTAGCCGCCGGAGTTGTTGCGCCAGCCGCTGCTGCCCTGGTCGAACCAGCCGTTGGTCTTGTACTGGCCGCCGCCCGAGCAGTACGGGCCGGCGATCACGGTGACCGGTGCGGGCGGCTTGGCGGCCGGGGGCGCGGGCTGCTGGGGCGCCGACGGGTTCGGAGCCGGCTTGTTCGGAGCCGGCTGGTTGGGGGCCGGCTGGTTGGGGGCCGGCTGGTTCGGCGCCGGGTTGGCCGCACCGCCGCCGCCCGTGCCACCGGCGGCCGGGCCACCGCCGCCCGAACCACCCGAGGCGGCGGCCGCACCGCCCTGCGCGCGATCGCCCCCACCGCCCGAACTCGCGCCGCCCCCAGCGGGGTTGGCCCCGCCGCCGGGAGGAGCGGCCGCACCGGCACCGCCACCGCCGGCCCCGCCACCAGCGCCGCCGCCGGTGCCGTTCGGGGCCGAGGCCGCCTGGTCGCCCGACGCCGGTGCGGCCGAACCGTCCGGCTGCGGTGCCGCCGAGCCCGACTGCCCGTCGGGCGCGACGCCGCCGGCGGTGCCACCGTGCTCGTCGAAGCCGGGGACGTTGGCGGGCGGGGCGTCGGCCTGGGCCGGTCCGTGCGGGTCGCTGCCGCTGCGCTGGGTCACCATCACGGAGGTGCCGACCAGCACCAGGCCGACGGCGACGGCCGCGGCGATCATCGGACGGGAGACCCGGCCGGTGCGCGGCCCAGGATCCCCCGGACCCACGGGCCCCACGGGGGTCGCCGGGCCGACGGGTGCCGTCGGGCCCTTGGCGGGGGACGGCAGGGGCGCCGGCCCGATACCGGTCCCGGCCGGGGGCCTGGCTCCAACCGTGGGCTTGGGCCCGGACGCGGGCTTCGGTCCGGTTCGCGCCCCGTTCGTCGCGGCGCCCGTGGCCCTGGAACTGACACCGACTCCGGCGCCGACACCGACGCCCGGCTGCACGGGCAGCACCGCCGTCTCGGCGCTCGCGGACCTGGGCCCGGCCTCGGACTTCGGCCCGGGCCGTGCCCCGTTCGTCGCAGCGCCGGTGACCCCGGCACTGACACCGGTACTGGCACCGCCATTGGCGCCGGCGCCCGGCTGCGCAGGCCTCACGGTCGGCGCGGGGCTCGCGGGCTTGGACCCGGCCTCGGCACCCGACGTCGCGGGCGGCACCACCGGCACGGAACTCGCGGGCTTGGACCCGGCGCTGACACCGGCCTCGGCGCCCGACCTCGCGGGCGGCACCGGCGCCGCAGAGCTCACGGGCTTCGACCCGGCGCCGGCCTCGGGACCGGCACCCAGCCGCGCGGGCGGGACCGTCGGCGCGGGGCTCGCGGGCTTGAACCCGGCCTCGGGCTTCGGACCGGTCCGCGCCCCGCTCGTCGCAGCGCCCGTGGCCCCGGCGCTGACGCCGGTACCGGTACTGGCACCAGCGCCGGCGCCCGGCTGCGCGGGCGGCGCCGCCGTCTCCGCGTTCACGGGCGCCTCCAGCGGCTTCCCCTGGTCCGCCTCGGCCGCCAACGCCCAGTTCACCGCCGGGAGCCGGAAGCCGCCCGGCCTCCGCTCCGGCCCGCCGCGCTGCTCCTCGCCCACCATGCATCCCCTGTGCTCGATGACACTCCTGTGGGGAGCTACGGCCCGCACGGCCGAACCGGTTCAGCCGAAATCGGCGCGCCTCAGGCCCGACCGTCCAGACCGGCTCCGCGCCCGTCACCGGCCGGGTCCCGCCCCGCGCCCCTCCCGCCGACCACGTCCCTGTGTTCCGTCCGACGGCCGGCCGCCCGTGCGGGGTTCACCGGGTGGTTCAGAAGGACCAGGAGAGCGGCTCTCCGGTGTACGGGTCCAATCGCTCCTCGATGCGGCGCCGCTCCTCACGCCAGTGGACGAAGTGCGGGGACGGATCGCCCCAGAGGGAGGCGTCGCTGAGCGGACAGCGGTCGAAGCCCTCGGTGAACAGGCGGCGCAGGAACTCCGCCATCCCGCAGTCGTAGAGCTGCCAGTTCGGCGACCCGTGGCGCTCCCACACCAGGACCGGCCACTTGTCGGGGTCGTCGTCGACCGTGAGCCAGCCGAGGATGTCCGCCCCGCAGCTCACCCCCCACGCGATCACCGAGTCCGGCCCGGCCTCGACGCCGGCCGGCCCGCCCTCGGTCGACCAGAGGCTCCGCAGGATGGCGGTCTCCCCGGCCGCGCTGCCGAAGCCCGGGCCCTCGGGCGGTGCCGTGCTCGCCTCGGGGGCCAGGACGCCGAACGCCTCGTCGATTCCACCGGCCCCGTACGTGGCCATGAACGCCACGTAGTCGGCGGGGAACCGGACGCCCCAGGCCTGGCCCACCGCGGCCCAGTCCACCTGCTCGTCGGCGCCGTCGTGCGGCGACATGACGGCTTTCAGCGCGGCGACGGATGCTTCCCCTGCTTCCATGACCCCTCCTGTGGTCCGGCTCCGGGACGCACCGTATCCGGCCCCACCGACAGTCAGTCGGCGGGGCCGGAGCCGACGCCCAGGTCGAGGGCGTAGCGGGAGGGGTCGGCGGGGCGGACGCGGTCGGCGGGGGCGACGGCGTCGCGGCGGGCGAGCCAGGTGCGCAGCCGCTCGGGGCTCGGGCGGACGCCGCCGATCTCGTGGAGCAGGACCCGGGCCGGGCGGCCCTCCTCCGGGTCCGCCGGCTGGACCTCGACCACCTCGAACTCCGCGCCCGGGACGAAGACCACCATGGGCGGGTCGCCCGGCTCGCCGAAGGCCGAGCTGCGGCGGCCGCCGACGGACCAGATGGCGAACTCGATCCCGACGTCCTCCCCCAGGTCCGCCTCGGGCACCGCCAGGGCGGTCACCGGGGCCCGCTCGGTCAGCACCGTGCCCGGGGCGTACGCGGCGAGGTCGCAGGCCTGCGCCGGACCGGCGACCAGCACACCGCCGTAGTACCCGGGCAGCCGCCGCAGGCCGGCGGCCAGGCAGCGCAGGTACGGGCCGTAGCGGCCGGGCTCGCCGGAGCGGGCCGCCGCGAGGAGTTCGGCGCGCGGGGCCAGGGGGCCGGAGTCGCCGGCGTGCAGCAGGAGGGCGACCAGCTCGGGCCCCTGGTCGCCCTCCTCCGCCTGCGCGCGCAGGGCGGGCAGCCGGGTGGCGACGTCCTCGGCCCGCCGAGCCAAGGGCTCGTAGGCGGAGCCGAGTTGGGCGACCAGAGCCTCGCCGTCCCCGGCGGGGGTGGCGGGCTCCGACGGCTCCGGCTCCGGGGACGGTTCCGGGGCCGGGGGCGTCGCAGCGGGCACCTCGGGCTCGGGCTCGGGATCGGCTTCCGGGGCCTCGGCGACCGGCTCCTCCACCTCAGGCCCAGCGAGCAACTCGGGCTCTGCTACCAGGACTTCGGCAACCGACTCCTCCTCATCGGACTCCTCCGCGACCACCTCAGGGGCCAATATTGTTCCCTCATGGGCCTCCCCGGGAGCCTCCGCCGCCAACGCCCCTTCCGAAGTCGGCACCGTGGCGACGGGCTCCGGAGCCGTCACCGGCTCGGAACCGAGCACGGCCACCCGCCCCTCCGCGGCCTCGACCGCCTCCTCGCCGACCCAGTCCAGCCCGTACTGCCGCGCGCAGAACCGCCCCACCGCGGCCGACTCCACGTCCAACACCCCCGCCACCACGAGCGCGAGGCGTACCGGCCCGGCCGGGAGCGAGCCCAGCACCGTACCGAGGTGGTCCCAGACCGCGTCCGGAACCGGGCGGCCCGGCGTGCCCACGACCAGCACGGGCTGGGCCGGGTCCGGCCGACGCAGCCGGGGGCCCCGCTCCGGGGTCGCGGCCGGGCGCAGCCACAGTCCGGCCGCGACCGCCTCCACCTCCCAGCCGGGGAAGGCCGGGTAGCGCGCCGCCCCGAGCACCGAAGGCGGCGCGGGGAGAGCCGGAAAACGCCCCGCCCCAGGGGCCGCGGGCGGGCCGGGGAGAGCGGGAAGCCGCCCCGCTCCGGGCCCCGCGGGCGGGCCGGGGAGAGCCGGGAAACGCCCCGTCCCAGGCCCCACAGCCGGGCCCGGGAAGACCGGGTAGCGCCCCGCGCCGGGCACCGGAGGCAGGCCGGGAAAGGCCGGGAAGCGGCCCGGACCGGGCCCCGCCCCCGGGCCGGGGAGAGCCGGAAAGCGCTCCGCCCCAGACCCCACACCCGGGCCGGGCCCGACGCGCCAGCCGACGGCGGTGACGGTGCGTTCGCGCGGGCGGGCGGACAACTCGATGAGGTACGGTTCCCAGCCCTCGCCCCCGTCCGGCGCCACGTGGACGTGCCGCACGCCGCACCCGGGCGCCCCCGGCAGGCCCGACCTGGCCACCGGCACGCCGATCGCCGCCCGCACCTCCTGCCCGAGCGAGGCCGCCAGCACGGCGGCCGTCTCGATGAGTTCGAGCGGCGCGGCCCACGGCGCACTCAGCGCGAGGTACTCCCGATGGGGCGCCTGCTCCTTCAACAGGGTCGCCGCGCTGGCCAGTTGGGCACCGCTGGGCAGTGACCGGGCGGGCGCGCCGACGATCAGCAGCAGCCGGTCGCGCGGTGCGAAGGCCCGGTCCAGCACGGCGGGGCGGACCGGTCCCACCTCCGCGTCGGTGATCCAGTACGCCCCGCCGGCCAGCGGGGTGATGGTCGCGTCGGCGGGCCAGCGGCCGCCGAGCGGCTCCGCTCCCCCGCCGGGCCGGCAGCGCCACCACGTCCCGTCCACGGCCGGCAGGGTGCCGTCCGGCTCGACGCTGACCACCGTGTCCGGTGCGACGACGGTCAACCCGCTGCGCCGGGCGAGCAGTTCGGCGGGCCGCCGGCCGTCGGGGCCGACCGCGGCCAGTCCGGAGGCGGCCAGCACCAGCACGTCGGCGTCGCGCCCGCGCGCGGCCCGGGCGAGTTCGTCCAGCGAGGCGAGCAGGACGGGCGCCGCGTCCTCGGCGGCGGCGAGCAGCAGCAGCGCCCCCGGCTGGGCGCGTACGGGTGCCAGCGCCTCGGCCAGTCCGTCGGCCTCCGCCCCGGGCGGTGCGATCACGTAGTGCGCGCCGAGCGCCCGCAGCGTCGAGGCGCCGACCGCCTCCGGGGCCTCCACAGCGCCCATCACTCCTCCTCCGCCGGGCCCGTCGTGGCGCCCCGGGTGGTGCGCCGGGTGGGGGTGTCCGGTGCGTCGGGCTCCGCCCGCAACGCATCCGGGACCGGCCTGTTCAGCACGACCGGGTGCGCCCGCACCTGGTCGCGTCGGGACTGCATCCACTTCCTCCCGGGTTCCTCGCGGACGCGCCCGCCGCTTCGCGGACGCACCGCTGCGCGCCCACTACGGTCCTACGGCCCCCGGCACCGGCCCGGTTCAGCGGCCTCCGGACCGGATTGTCGGCCCCCTCTGCCACACTGCCCCCGGACGCACGGATTCGAAGGGGGTCCCTCATGACGGCGCTGTGGATTCCCCCGGTGTACGGGGACACCGGGGCCTCGGTCCGGCTGCTGCGTGCCTACTTCACCCGGCGGCGGGCGAAGGGCGACCACTACTACACGGGCGCCCACTTCGAGCGGCTCGCCGGCGGCGGCGACCGCCCGGAGACGGCGGACGCCTTCACCGCCGACGACCTGCTCGCGATCACCATGCTGAGCGTCTCGGTCGAGCCGCACGGAGCCGTCGAACTGCTCACCGACCCCGACGGGCACTGGGGCCGGCTGCTGTCCGCGATCCCCCGCGACGCCCGACTGGAGGACCCGGCCAGTGCCCCGCTGATCGCCCCCGGCGGGCCGGCCGCCGAGCTGTGGGACCGGCTGGCGAACCCCCGCGCCGCGTACCCGGGCAAGCCGGACGGGGTCGGCCCCGTCGTCGCGGGCAAGCTGCTGGCCCGCAAGCGGCCGCACCTGATACCCGTCTACGACATCCGGGTGAAGGCGCTCTTCCGGCGGCCGAAGGTCGACACCACCTTCTGGTCCGCGCTGGCCGACGCCCTGCGCGCGGACGGCGGGGCGTTCCGCGCCCGGCTGGCGGAGCTCCGCACGGAGGCCGGGATCGGCGAGGACATCGGCGTGCTGCGGGTGCTGGACGTCATCGCCTGGATGCACCAGGGCGAGGCCGGGCAGGCGACGGGCTGACCCCCCGTCCCGCCACCGGGCGGACCTCCGCCGAGCGGGCGCGGGGACCTCCGCCGAGCGGGCGCGGGGACCAACGGCGGCGGGCGCGGGGACCGCCTCCGCGTCAGCAGTTCGTCAGCGGAGTGTCAGCAGCCGTCAATAGCCCGTCAATCCGGAGCCCGGTGCCCCCGGACGGCCCGAAGCTGGACGGACCACGCCTGCACGACCCGCAGGTCGCTCCGGAGGTGAGCCGCATGTCCGTCCTCGCTGCCTTCCATTCCGACGTCCCCGACGCGCGCCGCCACGGCCACGGCCTGCGCGGCGCCTGCGCGCGGGTGCTGGACCGGCTGGCCGCCAGCCCGCTCGACAGCACCGTGCTCGGTGCCCTGGGCGCGCCCCGGCCGGCCGCCCGTCCGGCCGGTCTGCGCGCCCGCTGGCACCCCGTGCCCCGGCCGGACGGCACCACCGCCCTCGAATCCACCTGGCACCCGGACCACTGACCCCGCCCTCCCGCGCCCGGTAGCCGCCGGGCACGGCCGGACGGCCATTCGGCGCAGCGCTCCCCCGCACGGCACGGCCCCCCTCCCGGGTGCGCGCCTATCGTGGGCGAATGACCGATCGTCGGACCGCCGGGCCTGGTACGGCCCGGGTGGGCCACCTCGTCGCCGCCGCCGCGTTCGCCGTCTGCATGGCGGGCACCACGCTGCCCACCCCGCTCTACGGCCTGTACCAGGAGAAGCTCGGCTTCTCCGAGCTGACGGTGACGGTCGTGTTCGCGGTGTACGCCTTCGGTGTCATCGGCGTCCTGCTGCTGATCGGCAACGTCTCGGACTCCGTCGGGCGCCGGCCCGTACTGCTCTGCGGGCTGGTCTGCTCGGCCGCCAGCGCCGTGGTCTTCCTGACCGCGGACAGCGTCGCCCTGCTCTGCCTGGGCCGACTGCTGTCCGGGTTCTCGGCGGGCCTGTTCACCGGCACCGGGACGGCGTACGTGCTGGAGCTCGCCCCGCCCGGGCACCAGGCCCGCGCGGGCTTCGTCGCGACCGCCGCCAACATGGGCGGGCTCGGCTGCGGTCCGCTGCTGTCGGGCCTGCTCTCGCAGTACGCCCCGTACCCGCTGGTGCTGCCGTTCGTCGTGCACCTGGGGCTGCTCGCGGTCTCCTTCGCCCTCACCTGGATGCTCCCGGAGACGGTCGCCGGGGCCCGTCCGCTGCGCACGGCCCGGCCCGACCGGCCGGCGCTGCCGCCGGAGGTCCGCCGGGTGTTCGTGCCGGCCGGGATCGCCGCGTTCGCCGGCTTCTCCCTGCTGGGCCTGTTCACCTCGGTCAGTCCCGCCTTCCTCGCCACCGGTCTGGGCGTCCACAACCGCGCGGTGGTCGGCCTGGTCGTCTTCACGGCCTTCTTCGCCTCCACCCTCGGCCAGCTCCTGGTGCCCCGGCTGGGCACCGCCCGGGCGGTGCCGCTGGGCTGCCTGGTGCTGATCGCCGGGATGGCCCTGCTGGCCGCCTCGCTCGCCTGGGAGAGCCTGCCGCCGCTGGTGCTCAGCGCCCTGGCGGGCGGCGCCGGGCAGGGCATGGGCCTGCGCGGGGCGGTGGGCGAGGTGGCCGCGGCCGCTCCGCCCGAGCACCGCGGCGGCGCCCTCTCGGCGCTGTTCGTGGTCGCCTACTTCGGCATCTCGATCCCGGTCATCGGGGTGGGCCTGCTGACCGGGCCGCTCGGCCTGACGCACGCGGGCCTGGTCTTCGCCGCCTGCATGGCGGTGCTCGCCGCCGCCTCCGGCCTCTACCTGCTGCGCCAGGCGCGCGCCGCGGGCTGACCCTGCGGGCTGACATCGCGAGCCGATCCCGCGCGCCGCCGTGCGCGCCCCCCGCACGCCACCCGCGCGCGCCCGCCGCCGCCCGCCGGTACCCGCTTGCCGCCCCGGCCGGGTACCGATAGACACGAGCCAGACACCCCGCGCACCACCCGGAGGCCTCCGCCATGAGCGTGACGAGTCGGTACCTGGACGCCTGGGAGGGCTTCTGGCGCGACGCGCCCGAGGAACCGGGCGGGGTGATCTGGGACGCGGAGCCGGCCCGCAGCGCCGAACGCCACCTCACGCTGCTCCGCCCGCACCTGGCGGACCCCGCGCTGCCCATCGTCGACCTGGGCTGCGGCAACGGCACCCAGACCCGCTTCCTCGCCGAGCGCTTCCCGCTCGCCCTCGGGGTCGACCTGTCCGCCGCCGCGCTGGACCTCGCCCGGCGCTGCGACCCGGCCGGGCGGGCCGAGTTCACCCGGTTGGACGCCACCGACCCCGAGGCCGTCCGGGCGCTCCACCAGCGCCTCGGCGACGCCAACGTGTACGTGCGCGGGGTGATCCACCAGAGCGAGCCGGCGGACCGCCCACGGGTGGTCGAGGCCGTTCGCATCCTGCTCGGGGACCGCGGCCGGGCCTTCGTGTTCGAGCTCGCCGAGGCGGCCAAGGGCGTGCTGGGCGAGCTCGTCCACGCCCCGGACGGTCCGCCGCCGAAGCTGCGCCCGGTGTTCTCGCACGGGCTCGCCCCCGCCGAGGTCGCCGACGCGGTCTTCCCGGAGCTGTTCCGCACGGCCGGCCTCGACGTCCTCGCCGCCGGCGAACTGCCGCTGGCCACCACGGAGTCGGCCGCCGACGGCTCCCGGATCGAGCTGCCCGCGCACTGGCTGGTCGCCGGGCCGGGCGGTTCCGCGCCGGACTAGGCCCGGACCGCCGACGCCGCCTGCCCCTGCTCCCCCTCGGGCCGGATGCTCAGGTTGCCGCGCAGGACGTTCGCCGGGTCGTACGCCTTCTCCACGGCCGCGGGCCGGGCGTAGTCCGAGACCGAACGGCTCGTCCACCAGCACAAGTTGCTCGACGTCATCACGGTCGACAACATCATCGGCATGGACTACTTCCGTGACTCCCTGCCACGGGCTGCCGAGAGCACGTGGGGCCTGCGCATCCGGGGACCGGACGTCCTCCAGGTCCGCGACCGCCGCGCCCCGGACGCCTCGGCCCGCTTCGCCCTGGACCACCCCGACCTGGTGGCCACCTTCCGGGCCTGCCTGACCCCCACCGCCCTGGACGACCTCAGCAGTACGGGCCGTGAGGCGGTGCCCGTCCTGGCGTCCGAGGGCCTCGTGCTCGTCACCCGGGGCTGGGCGGTGACGCTCCCGCCCCGCATCCGCCACTGGACCGTGCCCGACACAGGAGTTTGATACATGGGATCCTCCACGGCCGAGGAGTCGTCCATACCCCCGGAGTCCGGCCCGCCCGCGACCCCGGCCGCGACCCCGGCCAAGGCCAAGGCCAAGGCCCCGGAATCCGTACCGCTGCGCCGGCACCGGCCGCTGCTGCTGCTGGTCACGGAGCAGACGACCAGCTCGGTGGGGCGTCAGGTCACCGCGCTGGCGCTGCCGCTGCTGGCCATCGCCCACCTGCACGCCGGGCCGCTGGGCGCCTCGGCGCTGATGGCGATGACCTACCTGCCCGGCGTCCTGCTCAGCCCGCTGATCGGCGTGGCCGTCGACCGGGCCCGGCTGCGGCGGATGCTGGTCTCGGTGTCCTGGCTGCAGGTCCCCGCCATCGGCAGCGTGCCGCTCGCCGCCGCGCTGGACGGCCTGACCTGGCCGCACCTGTTCGCCGCGGCCGCCGCCTCCGGGGCGCTGAACTCCGCGCAGGGCGTCGCGCTGCAGTCCTGTCTGCCCCGCGTGGTGCCCCCGGACCGCCTGCTGCCGGCCAACTCCTCGCTCACCGGGGCCCGGACCATCGGCCTGATCGGCGGGCCGGCGCTCGGCGGCATCCTGATCGGCCTGATCGACCCCGCCCCGGCGCTGCTGGTCGAGTGCGCCGCCTACCTCGTCGGCGGGGCCCTGTTCCTCGCGCTGCCGGCCGCGCTGAACCGGTCCGCGCAGGAGGCGGGCAGCGGCGCGCGCTCCCGCCTCGACGCCCTGCGGGAGGGCCTCGCGGTCATCCGGCGCGAGACCCTGCTGCGCCGCCAGGCGCTGGCCGCGGCCGGGCTCAACCTCGGCGGCGGAGCCGGCGGCGGCCTGTTCGTCCTGTACGCCGACCGGGAGCTGCAGCTGCCCCCGTGGCAGCTCGGCACGGTCTACGCCGCGTACGCCGTGGGCATGGGCACCGGCGTGCTGGTCGCGACCTCCGTGACCCGGGCGCTGGGCATGGCCCGGGCCATCCGGCTGTGCGCCGTGGGCGCGGGCGCCGCCCTCTTCCTCATCCCGGCGGCCTCCCTGGGGCTGTCCTTCGCCGTGCTGGTCCTGTACCAGCTGCTGTTCGGACTGATGGCCACCATCTGGTCGATCGCCATGACCACCGGGCGCCAACTCGTCACCCCCGCCCACCTGCTGGGCCGCGTCAACGCCTTCCTCCAGGCCGTGCTGACCGCCACCCTGCCCGTCGGCGCCTTCGTCGGCGGGTGGCTCGCCTCCCGGGTCGGCATCGTGCCGGTGCTGGTCGGCGCGGCGGCCGTCGCCCTCGCGGGCGCGAGCAGTCTCTGGTTCCCGCGCGACATGCTCGCGGAGATCGAGCGGGCGGCGGAGCGGAAGACCGTCCCGGAGACGCCCTGAGGCCCGCCCCGGAGAAGCCCTGAAGACCGCCCCCCGAGGGGCGCCGGGGCCGTCCGGCTACGCCGTCCCGCCGTCCGTCCGCACCTCGGGGCGGCCGGGCTCGGCCCAGAGGGTGTGGAAGCTGCCCGGTCGGTCGGTGCGGCGGTAGGTGTGGGCGCCGAAGAAGTCGCGCTGCCCCTGGATCAGCGCGGCGGGCAGGTGCGGGCTGCGCAGGGTGTCGTAGGAGGCGAGCGCGGCGGAGAAGGCTGGCACCGGGATGCCGTGCTGGGCCGCGCCGGCCACCACCGTGCGCCAGGCCGCCTGGGCGTCCGAGACCTCGGCCGCGAACTCCTCCTCGGCGAGCAGGCTGACCAGGTCGGGGTTGGCCGCGTGGGCGGCACGGATCCGGTCGAGGAACGCGGCGCGGATGATGCACCCGCCGCGCCAGATCCTCGCCACCGCCCCCAGGTCGATGTCCCAGCCGTACTCGGCCGCGGCGTCGCGGATCATCGTCCAGCCCTGGTCGTAGGCGATGACCTTGGACGCGTAGAGGGCCTGCTCGACGTCCCGGGTGAAGCGCTCGGCCTCGTGCGGGCGCAACTCCTGCCGGCCGCCCCCGGGCAGCGGCCGGTAGGCCGCCCGCAGCTCGGCCCGGGCGGAGGCGACCCGGGCGAAGGTGGCCTGGGCGATGGCGGTGACCGGGGAGCCGAGGTCGAGGGCGGTCTGGACGGTCCAGCGTCCGGTGCCCTTCTGCTCCGCGGCGTCCTGGACGACGTCGACGAAGGGCTCGCCGGTGGCGGCGTCGGTGTGGGCGAGCACCTCGGCGGTGATCTCGATCAGGTAGGAGTCGAGCCGCCCCTCGTTCCAGCGCCGGAAGGTCTCGGCGATCTCGGCGGGGGCGTACCCGCCGACCTCCCGCAGCAGGTGGTAGGCCTCGGCGATGAGCTGCATGTCGGCGTACTCGATGCCGTTGTGCACCATCTTCACGAAGTGCCCGGCCCCGTCGGTGCCGATGTGGGTGCAGCACGGGTCGCCGTCCACGTGGGCGCTGATCCGCTCCAGCATCGGGCCGAGCACGGCGTAGGACTCGGCGGAGCCGCCGGGCATCACCGAGGGGCCGTGCAGCGCGCCCTCCTCCCCGCCGGAGACGCCGGTCCCGACGAAGTGGATGCCGCGCTCGCGCAGCGCCCGCTCCCGGCGGCGGGTGTCGGCGAAGTGGGCGTTGCCACCGTCGATGAGCATGTCGCCCGCCTCCAGCAGCGGGGCGAACTCCTCGATGACCTCGTCGGTGGCCCGGCCGGCCTTCACCATGATCAGCAGCCGGCGGGGGCGCTCCAGCGCGGCCACCAGCTCCTGCGGCGACCACGCCGGGACGAACGCGCCCTCGTGGCCGAACTCCTCGACCAGGGACTTGGTCCGGCCCTCGCTCCGGTTGTGCACCGCGACCGTGTAGCCGTTGCGGGCGAAGTTCCGCGCCAGGTTGCGGCCCATCACCGCGAGCCCCGTCACGCCGATCTGTGCCGATGCCTCCATGGCGGGTACGTCCTTCCTCGGGGAGTCCCCCGGCGGGGCTCGCGGGCCTGCGCCGCGGGTTCCCGGGGCGGCCGTGTCCGCCCGCCGACGCGCGCCGCGGACCCGGCCCGGCGCCACGGGCGGTCGGACTATATGCTCACCGGCCGCACCCGCCCGCCGCGCGGGGGACTCCCCCGTTCAGGTGCCCCGACCCGGCGCCCGAACCTTCCGCGACAAGCTCTACCGCACCGCCTCGACCGCTTCCGGCTCGGCCTGCGGCCGGTGCCCGGGCAGCTGCCCGGTCGGCAGGTCCCGGTGGCGGCGGATCGGGGAGCAGTAGAGGAAGAGGGCCGCCGCCGGTACGCCCGCGGTCAGGATCCACAGGGCCGGGCGCAGGCCGAGCCAGGTGCCGAGCGCGCCCCCGAGCAGGGCGCCCAGCGGCATCGTGCCGTAGTTGAGGAACGCGGAGCTCGCCACGAGCCGGCCGAGCACGGCGCTCGGGACGTAGCTCTGGACGAACCCGGACTTGATGACGTTGCCCGCCACGATGCCGATCGCCACCCCGCTGTAGGCGAGGACGATCATCAGCAGGCCCCACCCGGGGCCGGCCAGCGGGATGAGCAGGGCCAGCGCCGGCAGCACCAGCTCGAACACCAGCAGGGCGCGTCCGCTGCCCAGCCTGGCGCTGACCCGACGCACGACGAACGCCCCCAGCACACCGCCGATGCCGCTGACCATCGCGAGGCTGCCGATCTCGCCGGAGGACAGGCCGACCTCACGGACCAGGAAGACGACCATGAGCGACTGGTACCCGGTCAGGGCGAGGTTGGACGCCGCTCCGAAGAGCGCCAGGCTCCGCAGGAAGGGGTCGCCGAAGAGCAGTCCCAGCCCCTCCCGGATCTCCTTGGCCATGGCGCCGCGCGGCCGTTGGACCCGCTCGGGCGCGGACTCCCGGTGCCGGATGGCGACCAGGCAGAGGGTCGCCAGCAGGAAGGTCGTCGTGTTGACGAGCATCCCGTTGGCGGCGCCCGCGAGTTGGATGAGCAGGCCGCCGCAGCCGAGCCCGGCGATCTGCGCCGCGGAGGCGCTGCCCTGGAGCTTGGCGTTGCCCTCGGCCTGGTCCTCCGGTTTCACCAGGTCCGGCAGGTAGGCGGTGTACGCGGTCTGGAAGAACACCGTGGCGGCGCCCGCGAGCAGGGCCACGAGCAGCAGTTGGGTCACCCCCAGCACTCCGGCCCACGCCGCGACCGGGACGCTGGCGAAGAGCGCGAAGCAGATGACGTTGGCCCAGAACATCACCTGCCTGCGCCGCAGCCGGTCCACCCAGACGCCCACCGGAAGGCCGATGACCAGCCACGGCACCCAGGGCGCCGCGCTCAGCAGACTGACCTCGAAGGTGTCGGCGTGCAGAGTCGACACGGCGATCAGCGGAACGGCGAGGACCGTGACCGACTGGCCGAAGCGCCCCGCCGTCTCGCCTAACCAGAGGAGCCGGAAGTCCCGGTGGCGGCGGAGCAAGCCGCCACGTGTGCCGTTGCCCATTGAACGCTCCGATCTGTCGCGGTAGGAAATCCGAACTGCCCGGAGCCGCCCACTGGTTGCGTCCCCTCCGGCACCCCGCGGCCGACGCCGGCGCGGGGAGCAGGACCGCCGCGCGGCCCGTACGCCGGTCGGCGCACGGGCCGCCGGCCCCGCCGGCTAGGACCGGTCGCGCCCACCCGCCAGCCAGGCGGCGAGAACGGGGCCGATCTGGGCGAGCTGATCGGGCCTCGTCATTTCACCATGCCGCCCGGTCACCCGGTGCACCTCGATCCGACCGGTGACGTGGGCCCGCCAGTCCTCCGGCCGCACCGGGGGGCGCGGCTCCTCCCTGGTCGCCTCGAAGAACAGCACATCGCCCCTGAACGTACGGGACTTGAAGGAGTCCAGCACCGCGATGTTCGCGAGGAAGACCCTGGCCATCGCCTCCAGCGCGGCGTCGCCGAGCAGGGCGAACGGACCGTCCGCGGCCCGCGCGGACTCCGGGTCGTGGCCGAGCGACTCCAGGAGCGCCCGGACGGCCTCCGCACCGGTCAACTCCCGGACCGGTTCGGCCGATCCGCCGCCGCCACCGCTCGGGAAGCTGTCCATCAGGGTGAGTGCCTCGACCTCCTCGCCCTCCTCCTGCAACCGGACGGCGAGTTCGTGCGCCACGACCCCGCCGAACGACCACCCCAGCAGCGCGTACGGGCCCTGCGGCTGGACGGAGCGGATCAGCGCCAGGTAGTCGTCGACCATGGCGTCGAGGCCGGCCGGCACGGCCTCGGGGGCCAGCAGGCCGCGGGCCTGGAGACCGTACAGGGCACGGCCGCCGTCGAGGTGGCGGAGCAGGCCCGAGTAGACCCAGCTGACGCCGGCCGCGGGGTGCACGCAGAACAGCGGCCGGGCCGCCGGGCCGCTGCTCCTGCGCAACGGCAGCAGGGTGGCGAGCGCGCCGTCCCCGTCCCCCGCGTCGTCCAGCCGGCCGGCGAGCGCGGCGACGGTGGGGGCGTCGAAGACGTCCCGGATGCCGATCTCGGCGCCGAGGGCGGTGCGGATCCGGCCGATCAGCCGGGCCGCGAGCAGCGAGTGCCCGCCCAGGAGGAAGAAGTCGTCGTCGATGCCCACCGACGGCACCCCGAGGACCTCGGCGAAGACCGCGCACAGGATCTCCTCCTGCGCCGAGCGCGCGGCCCGTCCGCCGCCTCCCGCACCGGCGACCGGCGCGGGCAGCGCCCGCTGGTCCAGCTTGCCGTGCGAGGTCATCGGCAGGTCCGCCAGCACCACGACCGCCGACGGCAGCATGTGCCGCGGCAGACGGCCCGCGGCGAAGCGCTGAAGCTCCTCCGGGTCGGCCGCCCGGTCGGCGACCGGCACCACGTAGCCCACCAGGCGCTTCTCCCCCGGCTGGTCCTCGCGCACCACCACGGCGGCCTGCGCCACCGCCTCGTGCGCCATCAGCACCGCGGCGACCTCGCCCGGCTCGATCCGGAAGCCCCGGATCTTCACCTGGTCGTCCGCACGCCCCACGTACTCCAGGGCGCCGTCGGCACGCCACCGCACGAGGTCGCCGGTGCGGTACATCCGCTCGCCCGCCGCACCGAACGGATCCGCCACGAAGCGCTCGGCCGTCAGACCCGGCCGGCCCAGGTAGCCGCGGGCCAGGCTCTCCCCGGCGATGTACAGCTCGCCGGGAACGCCCGGCGGGACCACCCGCAGTCGGTCGTCCAGGACGTAGAGCCGGGTGTTGCGGATCGGCCGGCCGATGACCGGCCGCTCGTACTCGCCGATCACGGCGTTCGTGCTGTACACGGTGCACTCGGTGGGACCGTACTGGTTGTTGGCGGTGACCCCGGCCCGCCGCAGAACATCCCACAGCGCCTCGTCGACGGCCTCACCGCCGACGTCCACGATCCGCGGGCGGGAGGCGCGCTGCTCGGAGAGCATCCCCAGCTCGACCAGCTGCCGGCAGTAGGTCGGGGTCGTCTCCAGGTAGTCGATCCGCTCGCCGTCGATGTAGTCGACCAGGAGCTCCGGCGTCCGGCGCGTCTCGTCGTCCACCAGGTGCAGCTCGTGGCCGTCCAGCAGCCAGAAGAGCAGCAGCCAGCTGGCGTCGAAGGTCGTCGCCCCGATCATGGCGGCCCGCAGGGGACGGCCGGCCGAGGCGATGTCGGCCCGGTAGACGTCCTCCCGGTGGCTGTGGACGAGGTTGGCGAGGGAGCGGTGCTCGACGAGCACGCCCTTCGGCGTCCCCGTCGACCCGGAGGTGAAGATGGCGTACGCCGCGTGCCCGGGACGCAGGGGCGCGAGCCGGTCGGCGTCCGTCACGTCGGCCTCGGACCGGCGGGCCAGCTCGGCGCCCAGCGACGGCTCCGCCAGGTCCAGCAGGTGCGGCACCCGGCCGGCCAGACCGGCGAACCGCTCGGCGGTGTCCCCGCCGGTGATCACCAGGCCGGGGCGGCAGTTGTCGAGCATGTACCCGACCCGCTCGACCGGGTACTCCGGGTCGACCGGGACGTAGCAGGCCCCGGCCTTCAGGATCGCCAGCAGCGAGACGACCAGGTCCGTGCCCCGCGGGAGCAGGACGGCCACGGACTGCTCCGGCCCCACCCCGCGGTCGATCAGCAGCCGCGCCAGGCGGTTCGCCCGAGCGTTGAGCTGACGGAACGTCAGAACCTCGCCCTGGAAGACGAGCGCGGTCGCGTCCGGCGTCCGCCGGACGTGCCCCTCGAAGACCTCCGGGACCAGCACGGTGTCCGCCGGGACGCGCGTGGTGTCGTTCCACTCGACGAGGATCTGCCGGCGCTCGGCCGGGCTCAGGATGTCGAACGCCTCGATCGACTGGTCCGGGTCCGCGACCAGGGTGGTCAGCAGCCGGAGCAGGCGGTCCGCCAGCAGGGCCATGGTGTCGCGGTCGAAGAGCTCGGTGGCGTAGTGGAGAACGGCGAGGATGCCGGAGGGAGCGCCGGCGGCGTCGCGGCTCTCGACGCAGGTGAGGTTGAGGTCGAACTTGACGGGCGGCATCCCGAAGGACTCCGGCTGGGCGGTGAGGCCCGGGAGTTGAAGGGTGCCCTCGTCGTTGTTCTGCAGGACCAGCATCACCTGGAACAGCGGATGCACGGAGCTGGAGCGAACGGGGTTCAGCTCCTCGACGAGCCGCTCGAACGGCAGGTCCTGGTGGGTGAACGCCGCCAGGTCGGTGTCCCGGACCCGACCCAGCAGGTCGCCGAAGCTGGGGGCGTCCGAGAGGTCCGTCCGCAGGACCAGGGTGTTCACGAAGAACCCGACCAGGTCGTCCAGCGCCTGGTCCGAGCGTCCGGCGACGACGGTGCCGATGGGGATGTCCGTGCCGGCGCCCAGGCGGGACAGCAGAGCCGCCAGAGCCGCGTGCAGGACCATGAAGAGCGTCACGCCGTGCCGACGCGCCACCGCGTCCAGTTCGGCGTGCAGCTCGGGGCCGACGTGGAACTGCAGCAGGTCGCCCTCGTGCGACGCGGTGGCGGGGCGGGGCCGGTCGAAGGGCAGAGCCACCTCCTGCGGCGAACCCCTCAGTGCTTCGGACCAGTAGGCGAGTTGCTGGTCCATGGTGTCGCCGAGCTCGTTGTGCTGCCAGAGGGTGTAGTCCGCGTACTGGACGGCCAGCGGCTCCCAGTCGGGGACGACGCCGGCCAGGCGGGCCCGGTAGGCCGAGGCGATGCCCTGCCAGAGCGGACCGGAGGACCAGCCGTCACTGGCGATGTGGTGCAGGGTCAGGACGAGGACGGACTCGGTCGCACCGAGGGTGAACAGGGCCACCCGCAGAGGGAGTTCGGCGGAGAGGTCGAAGGTGGTGAAGGCCTCGGCCTCGATCCGCCCCGCGGCCTCGTCGGCCGTGCACGGCTCGACCCTGAAGGGCACCTGGACGTCCTGGGCGGGCAGGACCAGCTGGCGGGGCTGGCCGTCGACCGCCGGGTAGACCGTCCGCAGGGCCTCGTGGCGGCCGACCACGTCACCGATCGCCCCGCGCAGGGCCTCGACGTCCACCGAACCGTGCAGGCGGAACGCGAACGGGCTGTTGTAGGTGGCGGAGGCGCCTTCGAGCTGGTCGAGGAACCACAGCCGCTGCTGGGCGAACGACAGCGGCAGCACCTCCGGACGCTCCCCCGCCACCAACGCCGGACGGGCCGGACGGCCCTCCTTCAGCTTCTCCATCACCCCGACGACGGTCGGGTTCCGGAAGAGGTCGCGGATGCCGAGCTCTGCGTTCAACGTGGTGCGGATGCGGCTGATCAGGCGCGTCGCCAGGAGCGAATGGCCGCCCAGAGCGAAGAAGTTGTCGTCGATACCCACCGACGGAACCCCGAGGACCTCGGCGAAAAACGCGCACAGGATCTCCTCCTGCCCCGTCCTCGGACCACGATGCCCCTGCACCTCCACAGCCTCGACCGCGCCGGCCCGGGCCCGCTCCGCCCGGCTGAGGAAGTACCGCTCCTGCTCGGGAGAGTCGAACACCTCCCAGCTGGACACCGGAACCTCCGGATCCCCGACGGCCACCCCGAGCAGCCGGATCAGGCGGTCCGCCAGCAGGGTCATGGTGTCGCGGTCGAAGAGGTCGGTGGCGTAGTGGAGAACAGCGAGGATGCCGGAGGGCGCGTTGGCGGCGTCGCGGTTCTCGACGCAGGTGAGGTTGAGGTCGAACTTGGCGGGTGGCGTCCCGAAGGACTCGGGCTGGGCGGTGAGGCCCGGGAGTTGGAGGGTGCCCTCGTCGTTGTTCTGCAGGACCAGGAGCACCTGGAACAGCGGGTGCCGGCCCAGCGAACGCACCGGGTTCAGCTCCTCCACCAGGCGCTCGAACGGCAGGTCCTGGTGGGTGAACGCCGCCAGGTCGGCGTCCCGGACCCGGTCCAGCAGTTCGCCGAAGGTCGGCTCCGCCGAAACGTCGGTCCGCAGGACCAGGGTGTTCACGAAGAACCCGACGAGGTCGTCCAGGGCCTCGTCCGAACGTCCGGCGACGACCGTGCCGATGGGGATGTCCGTGCCGGCGCCCAGGCGCGACAGCAGAGCCGCCAGAGCCGCGTGCAGGACCATGAACAGCGTCACGCCGTGCCGACGCGCCACCGCGTCCAGTTCGGCGTGCAGGCCGGGGCCGACGTGGAACTCCAGCAGCTCACCCTCGTGCGAGGCGGTGGCCGGTCGGGGCCGATCGAAGGGCAGGGCCACCTCCTGCGGCGCATCCCTCAACGCCTCGGACCAGTAGGCGAGTTGCTGGTCCATGGTCGCGCCGAGCTCGTTGTGCTGCCAGAGCGTGTAGTCCGCGTACTGGACGGCCAGCGGCTCCCACTGCGGGACGAGACCGGCCAGACGGGCACGGTAGGCCGAGGCGATGCCCGACCAGAGCGGGCCCGAGGACCACCCGTCACTGGCGATGTGGTGGAGGGTCAGGACGAGGACGGATTCCCCTTCAGTGGCAGTGAACAGCACTACCCGCAAGGGAAGTTCGGTCGAGAGCTTGAAGGTGGTGAAGGCCTCGGCCTCGATCCGCTCGGCCAGCTCGTCGGCCGTGCACGGCTCGACCCTGAAGGGCACCTGGACGTCCTGGGCGGGCAGGACCAGCTGGCGGGGCTGGCCGTCGACCGCCGGGTAGACCGTCCGCAGGGCCTCGTGGCGGCCGACCACGTCACCGATCGCCCCGCGCAGGGCCTCGACGTCCACCGAACCGTGCAGGCGGAACGCAAACGGGCTGTTGTAGGTGGCGGAGGCGCCTTCGAGCTGGTCGAGGAACCACAGCCGCTGCTGGGCGAACGACAGCGGCAGCACCTCCGGACGCTCCCCCGCCACCAACGCCGGACGGGCCGGACGGCCCTCCTTCAGCTTCTCCATCACCCCGACCACCGTCGGGTTGCGGAAGAGGTCGCGGATGCCGAGCTCAGCGTTGAGGGTCGTGCGGATGCGGCTGATCAGGCGCGTCGCGAGAAGCGAATGGCCGCCCAGGGCGAAGAAGTTGTCGTCGATGCCCACCGACGGTACGCCGAGGACCTCGGCGAAGAACGCGCACAGGATCTCCTCCTGCGCCGTCCTCGGACCACGATGCCCCTGCACCTCCACAGCCTCGACGGCACCGGCCCGCGCACGCTCCGCCCGGCTGAGGAAGTACCGCTCCTGCTCAGGCGAGTCGAACACCTCCCAAGCGGACACCGGAACCTCCGGATCACCGACCGCCACCCCGAGCAAGCGCACCAACCGCTCCGCCACCAGACCCGCGGTCCCCTGGTCGAACAGATCGGTCGCATACTGCAGAACGGCAGTGATACCGGCAGGCGCGTTGGCGGCGTCACGGTTCTCGACGCAGGTGAGGTTGAGGTCGAACTTGGCGGGCGGGGTCCCGAAGGACTCGGACTGAGCGGTGAGGCCCGGGAGTTGGAGCGTGCCCTCGTCGTTGTTCTGCAGAACGAGCATCACCTGGAACAGCGGGTGCCGGCCCAGCGAACGCACCGGGTTCAGCTCCTCCACCAGCCGCTCGAACGGCAGGTCCTGGTGCGTGAACGCCGCCAGGTCCGCATCCCGGACCCGGCCCAACAGCTCACCGAAGGTCGGCTCACCCGACACATCCGTCCGCAGGACCAGGGTGTTCACGAAGAACCCGACCAGGTCGTCCAAGGCCTCATCCGAACGCCCGGCCACCACCGTGCCGATCGGGAGGTCCGTCCCCGCGCCGAGGCGCGACAGCAGAGCCGCCAGAGCCGCGTGCAGGACCATGAACAGCGTCACGCCGTGCCGACGCGCCAACGCGTCCAACTCCGCGTGCAGCTCGGGGCCGACATGGAACTCCAACAGCTCGCCCTCATGCGACGCGGCGGCAGGACGGGATCGGTCGAAAGGCAGGGCCACCTCCTGCGGCAGCTCTCCCAGCGCGTTACGCCAGTACTTCAACTGCTCGTCGAGGATCTCGCCCAGCTGGTTGTGCTGCCAGAGCGTGTAGTCCGCGTACTGGACGGCCAGCGGCTCCCACTGCGGGACCAGGCCGGTCAGACGGGCACGGTAAGCCGAGGCGATGCCCGACCAGAGCGGGCCCGAGGACCACCCGTCACTGGCGATGTGGTGCAGGGTCAGGACCAGGACGGACTCGGTCGTGCCGAGGGTGAACAGGGCCACCCGCAGCGGAAGTTCAGCGGAGAGGCTGAAGGTAGCGAAGGCCTCGGCCTCGATCCGCCCGGCCACCTCCTCGGCCGCGCACGGCTCGACCCTGAACGGCACCTGGACGTCCTGAGCGGGCAGGACCAGCTGGCGGGGCTGGCCGTCGACCGCCGGGTAGACCGTCCGCAGGGCCTCGTGGCGGCCGACCACGTCGCCGATCGCCCCGCGCAGGGCCTCGACGTCCACCGATCCGTGGAGGCGGAACGCGAACGGGCTGTTGTAGGTCGCTGAAGCGCCTTCGAGCTGATCCAGGAACCACAGTCGCTGCTGCGCGAACGACAGCGGCAGCACCTCCGGACGCTCCCCCGCCACCAACGCCGGACGCGCCGGACGGCCCTCCTTCAGCTTCTCCATCACCCCGACCACCGTCGGGTTACGGAACAGGTCGCGGATGCCCAGCTCGGCGTTCAACATGGTACGAATCCGGCTGATCAGGCGTGTCGCCAGGAGCGAATGCCCGCCCAGAGCGAAGAAGTTGTCATCGATGCCCACCGACGGAACACCAAGAACCTCGGCGAAGAACGCGCACAGGATCTCCTCCTGCGCCGTCCTCGGACCACGATGCCCCTGCACCTCCACAGCCTCGACCGCGCCGGCCCGGGCCCGCTCCGCCCGGCTGAGGAAGTACCGCTCCTGCTCAGGCGAGTCGAACACCTCCCAGCCGGACACCGGAACCTCCGGATCCCCGACCGCCACCCCGAGCAAGCACACCAACCGCTCCGCCACCAGACCCGCGGTCCCCTGGTCGAACAGATCGGTCGCGTACTGCAGGACCACCGTGATACCGGCAGGCGCATTGGCGGCGTCACGGTTCTCGACGCACGTCAGGTTGAGGTCGAACTTGGCGGGCGGCGTCCCGAACGACTCCGTACTCACCACGACATCCGGGAGCTGGAGGCTGCCCTCCTCGTTGTTCTGCAGGACCAGCATCACCTGGAACAGCGGGTGCCGGCCCAGCGAACGCACCGGGTTCAACTCCTCCACCAGCCGCTCGAACGGCAGGTCCTGGTGCGTGAACGCCGCCAGGTCCGCATCCCGGACCCGCCCCAGCAACTCGCCGAAGGTCGGCTCACCCGACACATCCGTCCGCAGCACCAGCGTGTTCACGAAGAACCCGACCAGCTCGTCCAGGGCCTCGTCCGAACGCCCAGCCACCACCGTGCCGATCGGGAGGTCCGTCCCCGCACCCATCCGCGACAGCAGAGCCGCCAAGCCCGCGTGCAGCACCATGAACAGCGTCACACCATGCCGACGCGCCAACGCATCCAACTCCGCGTGCAGCTCGGGGCCGACATGGAACTCCAACAGCTCACCCTCATGCGACGCGGCGGCAGGACGGGGCCGGTCGAAAGGCAGGGCCACCTCCTGCGGCGCATCCCTCAACGCCTCGGACCAGTAGGCGAGTTGCTGGCCGAGAGCCTCCCCGAGCTGGTTGTGCTGCCAGAGCGTGTAGTCCGCGTACTGGACGGCCAGCGGCTCCCACTCCGGGGCAGCTCCGGCCAGCCGGGCCCGGTAGGCCGACGTGACCCCCTGCCAGAGCGGGCCAGAGGACCAGCCGTCGCTGGCGATGTGGTGCAGGGTCAGCGCCAGGACCGACTCGTCCTCGCCAAGCGTGAACAGCACGACCCGCAAGGGAAGTTCGACGGAGAGGTCGAAAACGGCGAAGGCCTCGGCCTCGATCCGCCCCGCCACCTCCGAAGCCGCGCACGGCTCGACCCTGAACGGCACCTCGACCTCACCGGCCGGCAGCACCAGCTGACGGGGCTGGCCGTCGACCGCCGGGTAGACCGTCCGCAGCGCCTCGTGCCGCCCGACCACATCGCCGATCGCCCCACGCAGCGCCTCCACGTCCACCGATCCGTGCAGCCGGAACGCGAACGGGCTGTTGTACGTGGCGGAAGCACCTTCGAGCTGGTCCAGGAACCACAGCCGCTGCTGCGCGAACGACAGCGGCAGCACCTCCGGACGCTCACCCGCCACCAACGCCGGCCGCGCCGGCCGCCCCTCCTTCAGCTTCTCGGCGACGCCGACGACCGTGGAGGCGTCGAACAGGTCGCGGATCCCGAGTTCAGCGCCGAAGGTGCCGCGGATGCGGCTGATCAGCCGGGCCGCGAGGAGCGAATGGCCGCCCAGGGCGAAGAAGTCGTCGTCGATCCCCACCGACGGCAGGCCCAGCACCTCCGCGAACACCACGCACAGGATCTCCTCCTGCGCGGAACGCGGCGCCCGTCCGCCCGGCTCGACGGCGGTGGCGGCAGGCGCGGGCAGTGCGCGCTGGTCCAGCTTGCCGTTCGGCGTGATCGGCAGCGCCTCCAGCACCACCACCGCCGACGGCACCATGTGACGCGGAAGGCGCCCCACGGCGAAACGCCGCAGCTCGTCGGGATCGACCTCCCGGCCCGCGACCGGCACCACGTAGCCGACGAGGCGCTTGTCGCCCGACCGGTCCTCGCGCGCCACGACTGCGGCCTGCGCCACCGCCTCATGCGCCAGCAGGACCGCCGCGACCTCGCCCGGCTCGACCCGGAAACCCCGGATCTTCACCTGGTCGTCCGCACGCCCCACGTACTCCAGCACCCCGTCCGCACGCCAACGACCCAAGTCGCCCGTGCGATACATCCGTTCACCCGACACACCCAGCGGATTCGCCACAAACCGCTCCGCCGTCAGCCCCGCC
>NZ_LIPD01000013.1 GCF_001905545.1 Streptomyces sp. CB02056
GAAACAACGACCCGCCCGAATTCGGGTGTGCGGTTGACAGTTTCATAGTGTTTCGGTGGTCATAGCGTGAGGGAAACGCCCGGTTACATTCCGAACCCGGAAGCTAAGCCTTACAGCGCCGATGGTACTGCAGGGGGGACCCTGTGGGAGAGTAGGACGCCGCCGAACAATTCTTCAGAAGAACCCCCATCCGGGTCCCGGATGGGGGTTCTTCGCGTTTTCAGGGCCTCTTCGCGTTGTGGGCCGGTTACGGGGCGGGCCGGAAAGAATCTTGGCCGGCCGTGTCGAGAACCCGTGCCCGGCACCGTCCCCGGAGTGGACGCGGCCACAATGGGTCGCACCAGCTCCGAGGATCCGAGGAGAAGACGATGGCCAAGTACCTGTTGCTGAAGCACTACCGGGGCGCCCCGAGCGCGGTCAACTGCGTGCCGATGGACCAGTGGACGCCGGAGGAGGTCACGGCGCACATCCGGTACATGCAGGAGTTCGCGGACCGGCTGGAGAAGACCGGCGAGTTCGTCGACGGCCAGGCGCTCGCGCCCGAGGGGACGTGGGTCCGGTACGACGGCGAGGGGCGTCCGCCGGTCACCGACGGTCCGTTCGCCGAGACCAAGGACCTGATCGCCGGCTGGATGGTGATCGACGTCGACAGCTACGAGCGGGCCGTCGAGCTGGCAGGGGAGCTGTCGGCCGCGCCCGGGGCCGGGGGCGAGCCGATCCACGAGTGGCTGGAGCTGCGTCCGTTCCTGGCGATGCCGGCGACCATCACGGAGTGACGTCCCCGATGGACGAGGCCCTGCTGAGGAGTCTCACGCCGAGCGTCATCGGTGTCCTCGTCCGCCGCGGAGCTGACTTCGCGGCGGCCGAGGACGCGGTGCAGGAGGCGCTGGTCGAGGCGGTCCGGCTCTGGCCGGCCGAGCGGCCGCGCGATCCCAAGGGCTGGCTGGTCACCGTGGCCTGGCGCAAGTTCCTGGACGCGACCCGGTCGGAGGCCGCCCGCCGGCGCCGGGAGGACCTGGTCGACCAGGAGCCGGAGCCGGGGCCCGCGGCCGCCGTGGACGACACGCTGCAGCTCTACTTCCTGTGCGCCCACCCGTCGTTGACGCCCTCGTCGGCGGTGGCGCTGACCCTGCGGGCGGTGGGCGGGCTGACCACCCGCCAGATCGCCCGGGCCTACCTGGTGCCCGAGGCGACCATGGCGCAGCGGATCAGCCGGGCCAAGCGCACCGTCTCGGCCGTCAGGTTCGATCAGCCGGGGGACGTCGCGACCGTGCTCCGGGTCCTCTACCTGGTCTTCAACGAGGGGTACTCCGGCGATCTCGACCTCGCGGCCGAGGCGATCCGGCTCACCCGGCAGCTCGCCGCGGTGATCGACCACCCCGAGGTGGCCGGACTACTGGCCCTGATGCTGCTGCACCACGCCCGGCGGGCGGGCAGGACCGCGCCCGACGGCGCGCTGGTGCCGCTGGCCGAGCAGGACCGCGGCCGGTGGGACACCGGGCTGATCGCCGAGGGCATCGGCATCCTCCAGGGGGCCCTGGCCCGGGACCGGCTGGGCGAGTTCCAGGCCCAGGCGGCCATCGCGGCGCTGCACGCCGACGCGCCCACCGCGGGGGAGACGGACTGGGTGCAGATCGTCGAGTGGTACGACGAGCTCGTCCGGTTGACCGCCAGTCCGGTGGTGCGGCTCAACCGCGCGGTGGCGGTCGGCGAGGCCGACGGTCCGCGCGCGGGGCTGGCGGCGCTCGCGGAGCTGGACGACGCGCTGCCCAGGTACGCGGCGGTGGCGGCGTACCTCCACGAGCGCGACGGGGACCTGGTGGCGGCGGCCCGGTTGTACGCGGAGGCGGCGCACCGGGCGCCCGACCTTGCCGAGCGCGACCATCTGACCCGTCAGGCGGCCCGGCTCAACACGCTTCTGAAGGGTCGTCGGACGGACTGAGTCCGGCCGGGGGAGCGGGGCTCAGAGCCGGCCGGCGGCCTTCAGCGCCAGGTAGGTGTCGGCGAGGGCCGGGGCGATCCGGGTCGGCGGGGCGTCCAGGACGGTGACGCCGTGGCGGGTGAGGTGCTCGGCGGTGGCCCGGCGGTCGGCCCGGGTCTGTTCGGCGGCGGCCGCGCCGTAGACGGCCTCCAGGGTGCCCCGCCCGGCGGCGAGGGCGTCCAGCTGCGGGTCGGCGACCGAGGCGAGGACGACCTCGTGGCGCTTGGTGAGCATCGGCAGCAGCGGTCGCAGGCCGTCCTCGACCGGGGTCGCGTCGAGGCCGGTGAGCAGCACGATCAGCGAGCGCTGCGGCGCCATCTTGAGCGCGGTGGCGACCAGTGAGCGCATGTCGGTCTCGTGCAGCGCGGGTTCCAGCCCGGCCATCGCGTTGGTGAAGGCGGGCAGCACCTCGTGGGCCGAGCTGCCGGCCACCGCGACGCGCTTGCGGGAGTCGTGGGCGAGCAGGTCGACCCGGTCGCCGGCCCGGGTGGCGAGGGCGGTGAGCAGCAGCGCGGCGTCGAGGGCGGCGTCCAGGCGGGGCGCGTCGCCGACCCGGCCGGCCGAGGTGCGGCCGGTGTCGAGGACGACGAGGATGTGCCGGTCGCGTTCGGGGCGCCAGGTGCGGACGGCGACGGTGTTGCGGCGGGCGCTGGCGCGCCAGTCGATGGAGCGGACGTCGTCGCCGGGCAGGTACTCGCGCAGGGAGTCGAACTCGGTGCCCTGGCCGCGGGTCAGGACGGAGGTGCGGCCGTCGAGTTCGCGCAGCCGGGCGAGCCGGGAGGGCAGGTGCTTGCGGCTGGCGAACGGGGGCAGCGCGCGGACCGTCCAGGGGACGAGGTGCGAGCCCTGGCGGGCGGCCAGGCCGAGCGGGCCGAGCGAGCGGACCGTCACCCGGTGGGCGTGGTGGTCGCCGCGGCGGGTGGGGGTGAGCACGGTGGTGATCCGGCGCCGTTCGCCGCCGGGGAGGGCCAGGGTGTGCCGGGAGGCGGCCTCGGCGGTGCCGGGGCGCCAGGCGGACGGGGCCCAGGCGTCGCGGACCAGGCCGCGGAGCGGCCGGCCGGACGGGTTGGTGACGGTCAGTTCGACGGTGGCGGGCTCGCCGAGCCGGACGGTGGTGTCGCCGGTCCGCCCGAACCGCAGGCCGCGGACCGGGGCGGCGAGCACCAGGTCGACCGCGACGGCGACCAGCACCGCGCCGGTGACCAGGCCGATCCCGGTCCAGGACGGCAGCAGCAGGCCCACGACGAGCGCGCCGAGTGCGGCGAGCAGGGCGGTTCGCCCGGTGAGGGCCATGCGGTGCGCTCCTTCGGAAGCCCGTGCGTCGGAACCCGTGGGCCGGCGGCCGGAACGGGGGCGGTACGGCGGGGTGGGGTCAGCGGGGTGCGGGCGTCTGGGTGAGGACGGCCTGGATGACGGAGTCGGCGGTGACGCCCTCCATCTCGGCCTCGGCGCGCAGCGCGACCCGGTGCCGCAGGGTGGGCAGGGCGAGCGCCTTGACGTCGTCCGGGGTGACGTAGTCGCGGCCGGCCAGCCAGGCCCAGGCGCGGGAGGCGGCGAGCAGGGCGGTGGCGCCGCGCGGGGAGACGCCGATGGACAGCGACGGGGACTGCCGGGTGGCCCGGCAGAGGTCGACGATGTAGGCGAGGACCTCGGGGGAGACCGTCAGTTTGGCGATCTGCTCGCGGGCGGCGGCGACGTGCTCGGGGCCGGCGACCGGGCGGACGCCGGCCGCGCCGAGGTCGCGCGGGTCGAAGCCGGCGGCGTGCCGGGAGAGCACCTGGAACTCCTGGTCGCGGTCGGGCAGCGGCAGGACCAGCTTGAGCAGGAAGCGGTCCAGCTGGGCCTCGGGCAGCGGGTAGGTGCCCTCGTACTCGACCGGGTTCTGGGTCGCGGCGACCAGGAACGGGACGGGCAGCGGGCGCGCCTCGCCGTCCACCGTGACCTGGTGCTCCTCCATGGCCTCCAGCAGGGCGGCCTGGGTCTTCGGCGGGGTGCGGTTGATCTCGTCGGCGAGCAGCAGGTTGGTGAAGACCGGGCCGGGCTGGAAGGAGAACTCGGCGGTGCGGGCGTCGTAGACGAGCGAGCCGGTGACGTCGCCGGGCATCAGGTCGGGGGTGAACTGGATGCGCTTGGTGCCCAGGCTGAGCGCGGTGGACAGGGTGCGCACCAGCAGGGTCTTGGCGACGCCGGGGACGCCCTCCAGCAGCACGTGGCCGCCGCAGAGCAGGGCGACGACCAGGCCGGTGACGGCCGCGTCCTGGCCGACCACGGCCTTGCCGATCTCGGCGCGCAGGGCGGTCAGCGCGGCGCGCGGGTCGGTGGCGGGGGTGGCGGGCGCCGTGCCGGGGACGGGGCGGAGCTGGGCGGTTGCCTGGTCGGTCACGGGTTCCGTACCTGCCTTTCGAGGGCGTCGAGGTCGTCGGCGAGCCGCAGCAGTGCGGCGTCGTCGGTCGGGGGCGGGCCGTACAGCAGGGCCCGGACGTCCCCGGCGGGCCGTTCGGACAGCCGGTCGGCCAGGGCGACGCAGAGCGCGTCGGGGTCGGGTGCGCCGGCCTGGAGCGGGACGCCCAGGGCGGGGGCGAGGCGGTGCGCGGTGGCGCCGCGCAGGGCCTCGGCGGCGCGGCCGCGGGCCTTGGCGCGCCGGTAGAGGCGGGCGCGGCCCTCGGTGGTCTCGGCGGCGCGGACCACCACGGGCAGGTTCTCGCTGACCACCGGGCCGAGCCGGCGGCCGCGCCAGAGGGCGGCGAGCACGGCGGCGACGGCGAGCTGGTAGCCGGCCCAGTGCCAGCCGCTCGGCAGGAAGTCGCCGAAGCTCTTGGTGCGGGCGCCCTCGGGGAGCGGGGCGGAGTAGTCGGGCAGGTGCCAGGTGAGGCGGGGCTGCGAGCCGAGCAGGCCGAGGGCGAGGGCGGCGTCGCCGTCCTTGGCGAGTTCGCCGTTGTGCAGGAAGGTGCCGCTGCCGAGCACGACGACGTCGCGGTCGCCGTCGCCGGCCGGGAGGACGACCAGCGGGTAGCCGTGGGCGCGCGGGTAGCAGCCGGTGCCGCGGCTGCCGCTGGTGTAGAGCATGCCGCCCTGCTGGGCGCTGCCGGCCCGGACGGCCTCGGTGAGGGCGCACTCCGGGGGAGTGGAGCGGACGGAGGCGTACGGGAGCCCGCCGGCGTCGTCGGACAGCCGGATGCCGGGGGCGAGCGCGGTGAGCGCGGCCGGGCCGGGGGCGACCAGTACCAGGCGTCGGTGCCGGGCGGCGGCGACGGCGCGCAGCTGGGCGGGGTCGAGCAGGTCGGGTTCGGGCAGCACGAGGGTGTCCGGGCCGGCCGGGGCGGTGGCCGGGTCGGTGGTGAACTCGGCCTTGAGGCCCTGGCGTTCGAGCAGGGCGACGACGGCGTGGGCGCCGTCGCGGTCGTACGAGCGCGGGTCCAGCGGTGGGTAGCGGCGGTCCTGGCCGAGGGCGGACACGGCGGCGGCGCCGATCAGCAGGGCGGCGAGGACGGCCAGGTACCAGCGGGCGCGGCGCCACAGGCCGCGGGTGGTCGGGGCGAGGCTGGTCGCGGCGGCGGCGGCGGCGGGCGGCTCGGCGACGGGCGGTGCCGCGGGTGCGGGGGCGGGGACGGTACCGGTCATGCCGCTCCTCCCGAGGACGGAGCCGGTGCGGGGAGTGCGAGGACCGGGCGGGTGCGCTCCAGCGTCCGGTCGAGCTCGTGCAGCAGCCGGTACGCGCTCTGGTCGGCGGTGCGCTCGCCGTACGCGATGTCGTCGAAGGTCCGGGCGGCCGCGGCCAGTGCGGCGGCGTGCTCGGGCAGCGCCCGGCCGGCCTCGGCGGCGGCCTCGTCGGCGGTGCGGCCGGGGCGGTTGTCGAGCAGGGTGCGCTCCTCCAGGCCGCGCACCAGGGCGCGCATCTGTTCGCGGACGGCTTCGGTCCAGCGTCCGGCGGCGGCGTGCCCGGCGGCGTCCGTCCGGTACTGGTCGGCGCTGCGCGGGCCCTCGGCGCCGTACACGTCCTGGACGGTGCGGGCGGCGCGGCGGGGTGCGCCGAGGCGCCACCAGACCGCGCCGCCGATCAGCACCGCGACGATCAGGAAGAGGACCAGCCCGGTGGTGCCGGTGGTGCCGTCGCCGGAGATGCTGTCGAGCGCCTTGGCGATGTGGTCGTAGATCCAGTCCGTGACGCGTTGCAGTACGGACGGGTCGTGCTTGTGGTACTCCGCGTCGAGCAGCTCGTCGCGGGCGGCCTCGCGCGCCGGGTCACGCGGCACGGTGACGGGTGCGCCGCCCGCGGCGAGGAGCCTGTCCCCCCAGTTAGGCATCCGGTTCAGCGCCTCGCCGGTGCCGGGTCGCCCTGCGCGCCCCAGCCGGTGCCGCTCTGCTCGGGCAGGCCGGCCGCGCGGGCGAGTTCGATGTCCAGGGCCTCGCGGCGGATCCGCTGGTCGATGTAGACCAGCACGCCGACGGCGGCGATGAAGGGGGTGGTGAAGGTGCCGGCGATGATCCCGGCGACCGCCAGCAGGAGCAGCATGGCCACGCCCTGGTCGGCGGTGTCGGGCAGGCCCTGGGCGTCGAGGCTCTCGAAGCCGAGCAGCAGGCCGAGGAACTGGAACGGGACGACCACGACCATCGCGACGACGAGCGCCAGCACGTGGCCCAGCAGGTTGATGCCGAAGACCCGCCACCAGGCGCCGCGGACCAGCCGCCGCGAGCGCGACAGCGCCGTCAGCACGCCCTGCTTCTCCAGCATCAGGGCGGGCGCGGCGAGGCTGAAGCGCATCCACAGCCAGACGGCGACCGGCACGGTCAGCAGGCCGACCAGGGTGAGCAGGCCGGCGATGGCGACGGAGCCCTGGCCGGCGAGGGTGTAGCCGATCAGCGGGGTGAAGCCGAGCAGGACCACGCCGGGGCCGAGCAGGACGGTGAGCAGGGTCAGCCCGAGCAGCTGCAGCAGCCGGGGGCGGGCGTCGCGCCAGGCCTCCCCGGCGGTCGCCGACCGGCCGAGGACGGCGCGGCTGACCACGATGGTGAGCAGCGCGGTGGCGAACACGTTGAGCAGCAGTTCGAGCGGCAGTCCGGCCAGCATCCGCAGGGTCTGGGTGGCCTCGCCGGTCTTGCCCTTGACCAGCAGGTTGACCAGGAGGCTGCCGGCCTGGGCGACCACGGCGAGGCCGAGCGAGAGCGCGAGCACGGTGCGCCAGTGCCGGCGGACGGTGGTGACGGCACCGTCGAGCAGTTCGCCGAAGCTCAGCGGGCGCAGCGGGATGACGCCCGGCTTGGGGCTCGCCGGGGCGCCCCAGCCGTACGGGCGGTGGCCGCCGGGAGGCTGCTGGCCCCACTGCTGTCCGTTCCCGGGGGCGCCGGCCGGGCCGGTCCAGCCGGGGGCGGCCTGTGGTGGTGCCGACGGCCCGGGCACGGCGGCGGGCGCGTCGGCCGGGGGCCGGGCGTCGTCGCGGGGCGGCTCGGACGAGCTGGGCGAGGCCCAGCCCGGGGTGTCGGTCATCACTGCTCCTCGGAGGGCGTCACGGGCGCGACTGCGAACGGATCTTCCGCCCGCGCGCAGCGCCCATCGTGCCATGGGGCCGGAAACCGGCCCCATGGCGATCCGGTTGCTGATCGGCAACGGTCCTCCGCGGCGGGTCGGGCGGTGGTCCGGCGCGGGTTCGCGGGGGGTCCGGAGGCGTTTCCGGGGGAGCATTCGCCCGGTATGGCCGGAATGCACCGGTGGGGGAGTTGGCCGTTCTGGAGCATTGGCACTGCTGTGCGGCAGGTCACAATCCGGTAATGAGAAGATGGACGCATGAAGGGACGCGTCCTCGTCGTTGATGACGACTCCGCACTGGCCGAGATGCTCGGTATCGTGCTGCGGGGTGAGGGTTTTGAGCCGTTTTTCGTCGCGGATGGGGACAGGGCGCTAGCCGCCTTCCGGGAGACCAAGCCGGACCTGGTCCTGCTCGACCTGATGCTGCCCGGCCGGGACGGCATCGACGTGTGCCGGCAGATCCGGGCCGAGTCCGGCATCCCGATCGTGATGCTGACCGCGAAGACCGACACGGTCGACGTGGTGGTGGGCCTGGAGTCGGGGGCCGACGACTACGTCACCAAGCCGTTCAAGCCCAAGGAGCTGGTGGCCCGGGTTCGCGCCCGGCTGCGCCGCGCCGAGGAGCCGACGCCCGAGCAGCTGACCATCGGCGACCTGGTGATCGACGTGGCCGGCCACTCCGTGAAGCGGGACGGCCGGGGCATCCCGCTGACCCCGCTGGAGTTCGACCTGCTGGTCGCGCTGGCCCGCAAGCCCTGGCAGGTGTTCACCCGCGAGGTGCTGCTGGAGCAGGTCTGGGGCTACCGCCACGCGGCGGACACCCGTCTGGTCAACGTCCATGTGCAGCGCCTCCGTTCCAAGATCGAGAAGGACCCGGAGCGCCCCGAGATCGTGGTGACCGTCCGCGGCGTCGGTTACAAGGCGGGACCCAGCTGACGTGACGGAGCGGGCAGACGACACCCCGTCGGGTTCCGCGACCGACGGGGCGGGGGCCGTGCGCGGCGACGTGCTGAGTTCGACCACCCGTCGCCGACGCGGCCCTTCCGGCGTATTCGCGCTGGTGAAGCGTCAGCTGCGCCGTCCCACGCACCGGGTGGCCGCGCTGTACCGCCGGTCGATCCAGCTGCGCGTGGTCGCGGTGTCGCTGCTGGCGTCCATCGCGGTCGTCCTGGTGCTGGGCGTGGTCGTGGTGGCGCAGGTGCGCACCGGCCTGCTCGGAACCAAGACGGACGCCGCCCGCGCGCAGGCCCGGATCGGCTTCCAGGTCGAGCAGAAGAAGATCGACGAGGCCCGGGACCAGAAGCTGCGGGGCACCGCCGACCCGACCGTCGACGAGATCGGCACCTGGCTGCTGCGGCAGGTCAACGACCTGGCCGGGAGCGGGCAGACCGTCTACTCGGTGATCGCGATGTCCCCCGGCACCGGCGCCGTCGTCCCCGACGGGGGCGGCTTCGCGCCGCGCTACTCGGGCGACATCCAGCCGATCAGCATCCCGGACACCCTGCGGGCCAAGCTGGCCGCCGAGCCCGGCCAGATGTTCGACCAGCCGACCCGGATCCAGCGCTCGCCCGGGAGCAGCGTCACGTCCGAGCCCGGGCTGGCCCTCGGCATGCAGTTCCGCGGCCCGGCGGAGACCTCGTACCAGCTGTTCTACGTCTTCTCCTTCGGCCAGGAGACCGACACCCTCAACCTGGTCACCGGCACCCTGGCGACCGCCGGGGTGTTCGTGGTGATCCTCATGGGCGGCATCGCCTGGGTCGTGGTGCGCCAGGTGGTCACCCCGGTCCGGATGGCCGCCGGGATCTCCGAGCGGCTCGCCGACGGGCACCTGGAAGAGCGGATGAAGGTCACCGGGACGGACGACATCGCCCGGCTCGGGGAGTCCTTCAACCGGATGGCCAACGCCCTCCAGGCGCAGATCCGCCAGCTGGAGGAGCTGTCCCGGGTGCAGCGGCGGTTCGTCTCGGACGTCTCGCACGAGCTGCGCACCCCGCTGACCACGGTCCGGATGGCCGCCGACCTCATCTACGACAGCCGCGAGGACCTGGACCCGATGGCGGCCCGCTCGGCGGAGCTGCTGCAGGGCCAGCTGGACCGCTTCGAGTCGCTGCTCGCCGACCTGCTGGAGATCAGCCGCTTCGACGCCGGCGCCGCGATCCTGGACGCCGAGCCGGTCGACCTGCGCGAGATCGTCGCCCGGGTGGTGGAGGCCGCCGAACCGCTCGCCGAGGCCAAGGGCAGCGCCGTGGTGATCCGCGGCGACGGCGAGCCGGTGCTGGCCGAGGTGGACTCCCGCCGGATCGAGCGCATCCTGCGCAACCTGGTGGTCAACGCGCTGGAGCACGGCGAGGGCCGCGACGTGGTGGTCCGGCTGGGCTCGGCGGACGGCGCCGTCGCGGTCGGCGTGCGCGACTACGGCATCGGCCTCAAGCCGGGCGAGGCGTCCCGGGTGTTCCACCGCTTCTGGCGGGCCGACCCGTCCCGGGTGCGGACCACCGGCGGCACCGGCCTCGGCCTGTCCATCGCGGTCGAGGACGCCCACCTGCACGGCGGCTGGCTCCAGGCCTGGGGCGAGCCCGGCGGCGGCTCGCACTTCCGGCTCACCCTGCCGCGCACCCGCGGCGGCGAGATCAGCCGGGCGCCGTTCCGGCTGGAGCCGGAGGACTCCCGCAACAACCGGGGCCTGGGCGCGCAGGGCACGCCGTACCGGCGGGCGATCAGCCCGGCCGGCTCGACGGCGACGGCCGCCGTCGAGGAGCAGGCGGAGACGCCGGAGACGGTGAGCGGCGGCCTCGGCAGCGGGCTCGGCGGGGTGCTGAACATCGGCCCCGGGCTGGGCCGGCGCAAGCTGCCGGAGGGGCCGCGTGCGGACCCCTCGGGCGTGTGGACGGCCGCCGGGTACGGGGCCACCGGCGCCCAGGTGATGGTGGACCCGACGCCGGGACGGCCGTCGGTGGCACAGCGGACGGCGGAGCCGGACGCGACGGGTGGGACGACGGACGCGGAGGGGTCGCAGCGTGCGAAGGACGAGCAACAGGACTGAGCCGCGGCTCCTCGCGGTGGTCGGCGGGCTGCTCGGCGCCCTGGTGGCGAGCGGCTGCGCGGCCATGCCGGATTCCGGCGGCATCACCAGGGTGGAGCTCTCCCAGGGCTCGGCCGACAAGGACCTGCAGGCCCGGGTCTTCCCGGTGGCGCCCGCCCGGGGCGCCAAGCCGCGCGAGCTGCTGAACGGGTTCCTGGACGCGGTGACCGCCGACGAGGGGTACGACACGGCGCGCAAGTACCTCACCGAGAGCGCCGCCGCCACCTGGAACCCGGACGCCGGGACGAAGGTGCTCTCCGCCACCGGCATCCCGGTCGGCCAGGACGTCACCGACGCGGACACCACGGCGTCGTTGCAGGTGAGCGGGCAGCTGGTGGCCGGCGTCGACGAGCGGCACTCGTACGCGCGGGTCGCCGGGCAGAACAACGACTCGTCCGACTTCACCTTCGTCCGGCAGAAGGACGGCGAGTGGCGGATCGACAGGCTGGCGCCCGGCGTGATCATGAACGAGACCAACTTCCGGAACAGCTTCCGGCAGGTCGAGCGGTTCTTCTACACCGCGCCCGACCCGTCCTCGGTGGTGTCCGGGAGCACCGGCCAGGAGGTGCTGCTCGCCGACCCGGTCTACCTGCGGCGCCGGATAGACCCGCTCACCTCGGCCGTCCGGGCGCTCGTCGACGGCCCCTCCGTCTGGCTCTCGCCGGTGGTCCGCACGGCGTTCCCGGCCGGCACCACGGTCGACAAGGTGAGCATCGACGACAACCGGGTCGCCCACGTGCAGCTCGGCAAGGCGGACACCGGCGAGCCGATGGCCTGCCGGCGGATGGCGACCCAGCTCTTCTACACCGTCGCCGACCAGGGCAAGGGCCAGATCACGCGGCTGGAGCTGAAGGGGCCGCACGGCTCCTGCACGGCCGCCCGCGGTGACTCGCCGTCCACCGGCCCCGGTGCCCTGGCCGGGTCGACGACGGCGACGCAGTACTACCAGCGTGCCGACGGAGCCCTGGTGGCGACCGACGAGGTGCGCCCCGGCGATCCGGTCCGCGGGGTCCTCGGCAAGCCGCAGTCGAACACCAAGCCGCCGCTCGGCGCCTTCGCGGTCAGCCGCACCGGCTCCCAGGCCGCCGCGATCAGCGAGGACGGCCACCAGGTCTGGTCGGTGCCGCTGTCGGACAGCGCGGTGGCCATGGGCGAGCCGGTGCTCACCTCGCCGGCCAAGGGCGGCGACAAGGAGGACGGCTTCGCCTCGCCCACCTGGGACGGCCGCGGCGACCTCTGGGTGGTGGACCGCAACAAGCAGGCCCCGCGGGTGGTGATGGTGCGCGGCGCCAAGTCGTACACCGTGCCGGTCGAGGGGCTGACCGGCCAGACCGTGCAGGCGCTGAAGATCTCCTCGGACGGCGTCCGGGTCGCCGTGGTGGCCAGGACCCCGGGCTCGGCCGTCCGCTCGCTGTGGTTCGGCCTGGTCGTGCACGACGGCACCCCGCAGGCGCCGACCGTGAAGATCACCGCGCTGCACCGGGCCGCTCCCACGCTCACCGACGTCGCCTCGGTGTCCTGGGCGGAGACCGACCAGCTGCTGGTGCTCGGCAAGGAGGCCGACCGGACCCAGCAGCTGTACTTCATCAGCACGGACGGCTCGCAGAGCACCGAGACCCAGCTGCAGAGCGCCGAGAGCATGCTGACCGTCTCGGCCTCGGAGTCCCGCGGGGACAGCCTGACCCAGACGCCGCCGGTGCTCGCGATGGGCGAGGTCAAGCAGACGGACGGCAAGCCGAGCGAGATCAAGGCCTTCCGCCTGGTCAACAACCAGTGGCGGGAGACCTCGCTGATCGACAAGCCGCGGTCCTTCTTCTACGCGGGCTGACGCCGCGTCCGAGCCTCTCCGGGGCCTCCGGCCCGGCCCGGCGGGGTGTCGGCGGCCGCGGTGACGGTCAGTCGGCCGGGCGCACCGTGGCCGCGACGGTGGCGCCCGCGCGGACCGGGAGGCCGGCGTCGGCCAGCGCCCGGGCGGCCTCGGCGAGGCTGGCCCCGGTGGTCACCAGGTCGTCCACCAGCACCGGGTGACGGCCCGCCAGGCCCGCCTGGCCGCCCGGTCCCGCCAGGCCCGCGCGCCCGGTCCGGGCGCGCGGCAGCACGGTGAGCGCGCCGTGCAGGTTGCGGCGCCGTTCGGCCGCGTTCAGCCCGGCCTGGTCGGCGACCGGCCGGGCGTGCCGCAGCAGCGGCGCGGCCCGCACGTCCAGGCCGGCCCTGCGCAGCGAGCGGGCGGCCGCCCCGGCCAGCCGCAGCGTCGGATCGTGCCCGCGGGCGCGGACGGCCGAGCGCGCCGAGGGCATCGGGACCAGCAGCAGCGGCGCGGCCCCGGCGCGCGCCCCCAGGGCGGAGCGCACCGCCCGGCCGAGGGCCTCGCCGAGGGGCGCGGCCAGCCGCAGCGCGCCCCGCTCCTTGTGGGCGAGCAGCAGCTGCCGGACCGGACCGGTGTACGGCGCGGCGGCGTGCGTCCAGGGCAGCGGGGTGGGGGCGGGCCGTGCGGTGGCCAGGGCGTGCCGGCAGGCCGGGCAGAGCTGGGTGCGCTCGCTGCCGCAGCCCGCGCAGTCGGCGGGCAGCAGGACGTCCAGCAGCCCGGCCAGTGCGTGGCCGAACGGCCCCTGGGCGGACGGCGGAGGAGCGGGGGAGGGGAACGGCGGCACGGCTGCTCCTGGCGGCGGCAGGCACGGAGAGTCAGCACAGAATCGGCCGTACGGGGGGCGTTGTCCAGGTATTTACCCTTACTTCACCCGCGAGAGGGTAGACAGGGTGGACCAGCTTGACCGCCCGACCGCAGTATCGGGTCATACCCTCCTTATCGCCTGGGGAGGCGAAAAACCCGTGTGAGGTGTTCGATAAGGCCCAGGGGGTTTCAAACGTCCCTGGTGGGGAGGAAGTGAGGTGAGGGCCAGTCGTTTCCGCCGCTGGCGGCGGGGACGGGGGGCCGGCAGTGGATGGGCTGGTCCAGCTGGGTCTCAGTCCGGTCCGGTAGCACCCGGATCGGCGTCAGCACGAGGGATCGGAGTTCTGCGTGGACATCGTCGTCAAGGGCCGCAAGACCGAGGTGCCCAAGAGGTTCCGCGAGCACGTGGCCGAGAAGCTGGAGAAGGTCCAGAAGTTCGACGCCAAGGCCATCAGCCTCGACGTCGAGGTGTCCAAGGAACACAACCCGCGGCAGGCCGACCGCTCCGACCGGGTGGAGATCACTCTCCGCAGCCGCGGCCCCGTGATCCGGGCGGAAGCCGCCGCCGGTGACCCGTACGCGGCGCTCGACCTGGCTTCCGCGAAGCTCGACGCGCAGCTGCGCAAGTCCGCGGACCGGCGTCGGGTGCACAAGGGCGGCGCGAACGGCCGCACCCCGATCAGCGTCGCCGAGGCGACCGCGGCCCTGGCCGCGCTGCCGGAGACGACGGCGCCGGAGGGCGAGACGAACGGCGCCGTCCGCAAGACCATGATGGGATCCCTGGAAGTGGAGGGCGAAGGCCCGCTGGTGGTCCGGGAGAAGACGCACCCGGCCGCCCCCATGGCGCTGGACCAGGCGCTCTACGAGATGGAGCTGGTCGGCCACGATTTTTACCTCTTCGTGGAGAAGGACAGTGGCCTGCCGAGCGTGGTCTACCGCCGGCACGGTTACCACTACGGCGTCATCCACCTGCAGACCGACCTCGCGGCCGGCCCGGGTGGCGGGGCGGGCGGCGCGATCGGCGGGGCCGACGACGAGGACTGACCGTCCGAACAGCGATGGAGGGGTGACCCCGGCGGCCGTGGCCGCCGGGGTCACCGGCGTTCGGGGGCGGTTGGGTTCGAACGGCGGCACGGTTCGAACAGCGGTGCGTCGAGGGTGCGGTGCGGTTCCAACGGCGGTGCGTCGAGGGCGGTCTCGCGCCCCGGACGGACGGGTCACCCGTTGCGGGGGAATCGGCATCGGAGCGTGACCGGGGCGGCGCCGGGGCGTGGAATGATTGGCGCACGACGACCCGCGAAGGGGGAGGAGCGGATGGGGGATCACTTCGGGCTGGGGCCCGGGGTCGGGCCAGGGCTGCCGTTGGGGGCGGAGGATGAGCCCGCGTACGAGCCGCACTGGGGTGAACCGATCCGCGTGTTGGTGGTGGACGACCACGCGCTGTTCCGTCGGGGGCTGGAGATCGTCCTCGCGGAGGAGCCGGACATCAAGGTCGTCGGCGAGGCGGGGGACGGCGCCGAGGCCGTGCTGAAGGCCGCCGACCTGCTGCCCGACATCATCCTCATGGACGTCCGGATGCCGCGCCGCAGCGGGATCGAGGCCTGCACGGCGATCAAGGACGTGGCACCGAGCACCAAGATCATCATGCTGACGATAAGCGACGAGGAGGCCGACCTCTACGAGGCGATCAAGGCGGGGGCCACCGGCTACCTGCTCAAGGAGATCTCCACCGACGAGGTCGCCACCGCGATCCGCGCGGTCGCCGACGGGCAGTCGCAGATCAGCCCCTCCATGGCGTCCAAGCTGCTCACCGAGTTCAAGTCGATGATCCAGCGCCGCTCCGACGACCGGGACCTGGTGCCCGCGCCCCGGCTCACCGACCGGGAGCTGGAGGTGCTCAAGCTGGTGGCGACCGGGATGAACAACCGGGAGATCGCCAAGGAGCTGTTCATCAGCGAGAACACCGTGAAGAACCACGTGCGCAACATCCTGGAGAAGCTCCAGCTGCACTCGCGGATGGAGGCGGTGGTGTACGCGATGCGGGAGAAGATCCTCGAAATAGGGTGAGCCGGGCGGAAGTTAGCGGTCCGCCAGCAGCTTCTCCAGGGTCGGGCGCAGCCGCTCGTCGTGCAGCGTCCCGACCCGCACCGCGTCGCAGCCGACCCAGTCGGCGGCCTCGCGCAGCGCCGTCGCCAGCGCCTCGACGTGCCGGGCGCCCCGCCCCGGACCGTCCAGGGAGACCTGCCGGGCGACCAGGGAGCGCCCCTCGCGGGCCGGGTCGACCCGGCCGACCAGCCGGCCGCCGGCCAGCAGCGGCATCGCGAAGTAGCCGTGCACCCGCTTGTGCTTGGGCGTGTAGGCCTCCAGCCGGTGCGTCATGCCGAAGATCCGCTCGGTGCGGGCGCGGTCCCAGACCAGGGAGTCGAACGGCGAGAGCAGTGTGGTGCGGTGGCGCCCGCGCGGGGCGGTGGCGAGGGCGGCCGGGTCGGCCCAGGCCGGGGCCGGGGCGCCGTCCGGGCCCCAGCCGGCCACCTCGACCGGGACGAGCCCGCAGTCGGCGAGCACCGGGTCCAACTGCTCGGCGCGCAGCCGGTGGTAGTCCAGCAGGTCGGCCCGGGTGGCCACGCCGAGCGCGGCGCCGGCCTGGGCGACCAGGGTGCGCACGCACTCCCCGTCCGACCGCTCCTGCCCCAACAGGGCGTCCGGGATGGCCTGTTCGGCCAGTGCGTAGACCCGCTTCCAGCTCCGGCGCTCGGTGCAGACCACGTCGCCGAAGGCCAGCGCCCGCTCGACCGCGATCTTGGTGTCGGACCAGTCCCACCACTCGGCGGTCTTCTTGGCGCCGCCCAGCTCGGTAGAGGTCAACGGCCCCTCGGCCCGCAGCTTGTCCAGCACGGCGCGGTAGGTCTCGGGCGGGACCTGGTGGCCCCAGAGGTGGCCGCGGTCGCGGTAGCGGCGGCGTCGGAAGGCGAACAGCGGCCACTCCTCGACCGGCAGGAGGCAGGCCGCGTGCGACCAGTACTCGAAGCTCGTGCCGCCGCCCCAGTACGCCGCCTCGACGGCCGGGCGGCCGACCGCGCCGAGGCGGGCGTACGGCACCAGCTCGTGCGAGCGGGCGAGCACCGAGATGGTGTCCAGCTGGACGGCGCCCAGGTGCCGCAGCACCCCGCGCACCCCGCTGCGGCGGTCCGGCGCGCCCAGCAGGCCCTGGGCGCGCAGGGCGATCCGGCGGGCGTCGTCCGCGCTGAGGACGGCGGCGGGGGCGGGGCGGGCGGCAGCGGCGGTCATGCCGGGGAGCGTAGTCCGGGGCACCGACAGCGCGGGCCCGGGGCCCGGACGGAGCGCCCGGGTCCGGGCGGAGGGCTCAGGCCAGGTCGGAGGGCAGCAGGGAGGCGATCCAGGAGTCGTGGAAGGCGCCGCGCTGCTCGGCGTACGAGCGCAGGGTGCCCTCGAAGCGGTAGCCGGCCTTCTCGGCGACCGCGCGGGAGCCGTCGTTCCCGACGTAGGCCAGCCACTCCAGGCGGCGCAGGCCCAGCTCGCGCAGGCCGTAGTGGGAGACGGCGCGCGCGGCCTCGGTGGTGTAGCCGCGGCCGCGGAACTCCTTCACGGCCCACCAGCCGATCTCGGCGCAGCCCGGGTCCTGGGGGCGCAGGACGAGCCCCTGGGAGCCGACCAGGGTGCCGGACTCGCGCTCGAACACGCACCAGATCAGGTTCGCCCCGGTGCGCCGGCCCTCGATGGCGAGATCGCGTACGAAGAACTCGGCGTCCTCGCGGCGGTAGGGCGACGGGACGACCGTCCAGCGCTGGATCTCCGGATCCTGGCAGGCGGCGTAGACCGCGTCGATGTCCGACTCCTGCGGGGGGCGCAGGACCAGTCGGTCGGTGGTGAGGGCGGGAAGTTCGGCGCGAAGTTCGTCCATGAACGGATTATTCCGCCAGGGGAGGAAGGCGGGCATCCGATTATTCGCCCGCCTTGGCGTCCAACTCCACGACCCGCCGACCGTTTTGTCCCGGTGGACGGTGCTATCGGGCCATGTGCTCGCCAGGGTGACACGGGAATACCGTGCTGACGCACCTCCCGGGGGGTTGGACTCCTCGCATACGATGGCCCGTGCGGTGGGGTGGACCCGCCGTGCAGTCGTCCAGTGCCAATACAGGCAAGGAGCCCGCTCATCGTGTCCGTCTTCGACAAGATCCTGCGCGCCGGCGAGGGCAAGATCCTTCGCAAGCTGCAGCGGATTGCCGCCCAGGTCAACTCCATCGAAGAGGACTTCGTCAACCTCACCGACGCCGAGCTGCGCGCACTGACCGACGAGTACAAGCAGCGGCTCGCGGACGGCGAGACCCTGGACGACATCCTCCCCGAGGCGTTCGCCACCGTCCGTGAGGCCGCCAAGCGCGTGCTCGGCCAGCGGCACTACGACGTCCAGCTCATGGGCGGCGCCGCGCTGCACCACGGGTACGTCGCCGAGATGCGCACCGGTGAGGGCAAGACCCTCGTCGGCACGCTGCCCGCGTACCTGAACGCGCTGACGGGCAAGGGCGTCCACCTGATCACCGTCAACGACTACCTCGCCGAGCGCGACTCGGAGTGGATGGGCCGGGTGCACCGCTTCCTCGGCCTCGAAGTCGGCGTGATCCTGGCCAACATGACGCCCGCCGAGCGCAAGCGCCAGTACGGGATGGACATCACGTACGGCACGAACAACGAGTTCGGCTTCGACTACCTGCGCGACAACATGGCCTGGTCGCAGGACGAACTCGTCCAGCGCGGCCACTACTTCGCGGTCGTCGACGAGGTCGACTCGATCCTGATCGACGAGGCCCGTACCCCGCTGATCATCTCCGGCCCGGCCGACCAGGCGACCAAGTGGTACGCCGACTTCTCCAAGCTGGTCCTGCGCCTGAAGATCGACCGGGACTACGAGGTCGACGAGAAGAAGCGCACGGTCGGCATCCTGGAGGAGGGCGTCAGCCGGGTCGAGGACTACCTGGGCATCGACAACCTCTACGAGTCGGTGAACACCCCGCTGGTCGGCTTCCTGAACAACGCCATCAAGGCGAAGGAGCTGTACAAGCGGGACAAGGACTACGTCGTGATGAACGGCGAGGTCATGATCGTCGACGAGCACACCGGCCGCATCCTGGCCGGCCGCCGCTACAACGAGGGCATGCACCAGGCGATCGAGGCCAAGGAGGGGGTGGAGGTCCAGAACGAGAACCAGACCCTGGCCACCATCACCCTGCAGAACTTCTTCCGCCTGTACGACAAGCTCGCGGGCATGACCGGTACCGGCACCACCGAGGCCGCCGAGTTCCACCAGATCTACAAGCTCGGCGTGGTGCCGATCCCGACCAACAAGACGCCGCTGCGCATCGACCAGCCCGACCTGATCTACAAGTCGGAGCCGGCCAAGTTCGCCGCCGTGGTCGAGGACATCGCCGAGAAGCACGAGAAGGGCCAGCCGGTGCTGGTCGGCACCGTGTCGGTCGAGAAGTCCGAGTACCTGTCGCAGGAGCTGCGCAAGCGCGGCATCCCGCACGAGGTGCTGAACGCCAAGCACCACGAGCGCGAGGCGCAGATCGTCGCGCAGGCCGGCCGCAAGGGCGCCGTCACCGTCGCCACCAACATGGCCGGCCGAGGCACCGACATCATGCTGGGCGGCAACTCCGACCACCTCGCGGCGGCCGAGCTGGCGCAGCGCGGGCTCACCCCGACGGACACCCCGGAGGAGTACGAGGCCGCCTTCCCGGCCGCGCTGGAGAAGGCCAAGGCCTCGGTGAAGGCCGAGCAGGACGAGGTCAAGGAGGCCGGCGGCCTCTACGTCCTCGGCACCGAGCGGCACGAGTCCCGCCGGATCGACAACCAGCTGCGCGGCCGCTCCGGCCGTCAGGGCGACCCGGGCGAGTCCCGCTTCTACCTGTCGCTGGGCGACGACCTGATGCGCCTGTTCAAGGCCGGCATGGTCGAGCGCGTGCTCTCGATGGCCAACGTCCCCGAGGACGTGCCGATCGAGTCCAAGATGGTCACCCGCGCCATCGCCTCCGCGCAGACCCAGGTCGAGCAGCAGAACTTCGAGATCCGCAAGAACGTCCTCAAGTACGACGAGGTGCTCAACCGCCAGCGCGAGGTCATCTACGGCGAGCGCCGCCGGGTGCTGGAGGGCGAGGACCTCCAGGAGCAGGTCGGCCACTTCATGGACGACACCGTCGAGGCGTACGTCCGCGCGGCCACCGGCGAGGGCTTCGAGGACGACTGGGACCTGGACAAGCTCTGGACCGCGCTCAAGCAGCTCTACCCGGTCACCCTGGACCTGGAGGAGCTGGAGGAGGAGGCCGGCGGCCCGGCCGGGCTGACCCCCGAGTTCCTGATCAAGTCCGTCCAGGAGGACATCCAGGGCCAGTACGGCGCCCGCGAGGACCAGCTGGGCGCGGAGATCATGCGCGAGCTGGAGCGCCGGGTCGTGCTGTCGGTGCTGGACCGCCGCTGGCGCGAGCACCTCTACGAGATGGACTACCTCCAGGAGGGCATCGGCCTGCGGGCCATGGCGCAGCGCGACCCGCTGGTCGAGTACCAGCGCGAGGGCTTCGACATGTTCACCGCGATGATGGAGGGCATCAAGGAGGAGTCCGTCGGCTACCTGTTCAACCTGGAGGTCCAGGTCGAGCAGCAGGTCGAGGAGGTCCCGGTCGAGGACGCCCAGGTGGCGCTCGACAAGCTGGAGAAGGACGCCGCCCGCCCGGAGATCAAGGCCAAGGGCCTGGAGGCCCCGAAGCCGCAGCGGCTGCACTACACGGCCCCCTCGGACGAGGTCGGCGGCGGTGTCATCGAGGGCGACTTCGACGACCTCGCGCCGGAGGACGAGGGCGACGGGATGACCCGCGCCGAGCGCCGCAAGGCCGCCAAGTCGGCCAAGGGTCGCCGCCGCAAGGGCTGAGCCGGCCGCCGGCCACCAGCCAGGACGCCACGCAGGGCGCCGTTCCCGGACCGGGACGGCGCCCTGCGCCGTTCCGTACCGCCGGGCGTGTGGTCCGTACCGGCGGGTGTGCGGCGGGGCGTTCACCGGGCCTCCACGGCGGTGCACTGCCACTGCCCGGCCGGGCCGCGCTGCTCCAGCCGGAAGGCCACCATGTGGTGGCGCCGGCCGAGGTCGACCCGCACGCAGGCCTCGACCGCGTCGGGTGAGGGCGAGCGGTCGTGGACCGGGCCGAGCCGGGGCCGGTCGGCGGGGCCGCCGCGGCGCAGCGCGCCGGCCCGGACCAGCGAGGCGAGCTGCCCGTAGCCGTCCAGGCTGGTGTGCCGCATCAGCTGGCCGGAGGGCCGGGCGCCGGTGAGCACCTCGACCAGCTGGCGGGCGAACCGGGCGGCCAGCGCCCCGGAGCCCGGCCCGGCGTTCGGCCCGGGGGTATTGGTGCAGGCGGCGCGCGGGTGGCGCGGGCGGCGGCCGGCCGGCTCGCAGCCGCCGGCGTCACGCGGACGGCGGTACGGGCGGGCGGCGGGGTGGGCGCTGTACCGGACGGTCACGGGGTGGCTCCTCGGCTGGGTGGTGCGGGTACGGACGGGTCCAGGCTGGGGGCGTCCCGCGCGGGGCGGCAACGGGTTTCCGGGGCGGCCGGGACGGGTCGCCGAATTCACCTATCCGGGGGAACCGGCCTGTGCGGCGCCGGGCCGGAGGGGCGGTCCGACGGCGCCCGGTTGACGTGCGGGGACGGGCCGTACGGTCCAAAAGGGGACGCTCCGGCTGGGCGGACCGGGTGGCGGCGCCCGGCCGCCGCATTGCGCCGTACGGGCGCGGCGCGCACCATCGGAGCCTGACCGGGAGCGGACCGCCGGGCTCCCACGACGAGGGACGGCCGGTATGACGACACGGGTGGCGGCCCCGGCGGCCGCGGGCACCGCCCCGCCCGCCGGCGAAGGCGTGCCGCGGTACGGCGTGGTGCTGGGCGGCGGCGGGATGCTCGGCGCGGCCTGGACGGTCGGCGCGCTGTGCGCCGTCGAGGAGGCCACCGGGCGGCAGCCGGGCGGGGCCGACGTCCTGCTGGGCACCTCGGCGGGCGCGATCCTCGCCGCGATGCTGGCCGGCGGCGTCCGCCCCGAGCAGCTGCGCGACCACCAGCGCGGCCTGCCGATCACCGAGGGGCCGCTGTCCGGGACGGCCTTCGACTACGACACCGCCGTCGGCGGCGCGCTGCCGCCCCGCCCCCGGGCCGGGATCGGCTCGCCCGGCCTGCTGCGGGACGCCGTCCGGCACCCGCGCGAGTACCCGCTGCTGACCATGGTCTCGGCGATCGCGCCGCACGGCCGCGGTTCGCTGGCGCCGGTCGGCGAGCTGGTGCGCGGCCTGCTCGGCGACGGCGGAGGGCCGGAGCCCGGCGGCGGGGGATCGCCGCTGCGGGTGGTGGCCGTGGACTACCGCAGCGGCCGCCGGGTGGTCTTCGGCGACCCGGACGCCCCGGCCGTCCCGGTGCCCGACGCCGTGATGGCCTCCTGCGCGATCCCCGGCTGGTTCGCGCCGGTGCGGCTGGACGGCTCGGCGTACGTGGACGGCGGCTGCTGGTCCGCCACCAACGCCGACCTGATGCTCGGCCGGGGGCTGGACGAGGTGTACGTGCTCGCCCCGATGGCCCTGCGGCTGGACCCGAGGCCGGGGCGGGCCGGGCGGCGGGGCCGGGAGGACCGGGACGGGCAGGACGGCCGGGAGGGCCGGCTCGGGGGCGGCCGCGACACCCTGGCCGCCCTGCGCGAGTGGCGCGCCCGGGACCGTCCGCGCGGCGTGCTCGCCCAGCTGGTGAGCCGCTACCGCCATGCCGTCACCCGGCAGCTGCTGCGCGAGGCCGCCCAGCTGCGGGCCGAGGGCGTCCGGGTGCGGCTGCTCGCGCCGACCCTGGCGGACCTCGCGGTGATGGGCCCGAACATGATGGACCCGGCCCGCCGCGGCGCCGTCCTGGAGAGCGCCCTGCGCACCAGCCGGGAGGCGCTCCGGGCCTAGCGCGGGCCCGGCGCGGCGCCGACGCGGGCCCGGCGCGGGCACCGCCCGGCCCCAGCCGGCCCCGGCCGCGGGCGCCCGCCCCCGGACCAGGGGTGATCACGGGCGGCCCGGCGGCGCTTATTCTTGGGGCGCTGGAGACTGTGCTGCTGGACGAACCCCGCTGGACGAACCGGAGAGTGCCCCCGATGCGCGTGTACGTGCCCACCACCCTGGCCGGCCTGGCGGCGGCGCACGAGGGCGGCGCCCTGGACCAGTCCGCCGCGTACGCGGTGACGCCCGCGCTGCGCGAGTGGTACGTCAGCGACGACCTGGAGGAGCTGGAGTACGCGGCGCTGAACCGGGCCGCCCAGTCCTCGCTGCGGCTGCTGGCCGCCGACCCGGGGGCCCCGCGCCGCCGGGTGGTGGTGGCGCTGGACGTGGCGGACGGGTCGGTGCGGCCGTTCCCCGGCGACGAGTACCAGGACCAGGCCTCGCTCGGCCGGGTGGTGCTGGCCGGCCCGGTGCGGCTGGCCAAGGCGGCCGCGGTGCACGCCGACGTGTCCGACGACGAAGTGGTCACGGACGTCGCGGCGGCGGTGGCGGCGGTGGCCGCGGCCGACGCCGGCGACCAGGACGCCCAGTTCACCGTGGACGGCGCCGAGGACCACGACCTGCTCTGGTTCGCGACCCAGGAGATCCCCTCCCTGCTCGGGTGAGTTCCGCCCTACCGGCGTGTCACCCGGCCGGGTTACCGTTTCACCCCGTGCGCACTCACATCGTTTGGGACTGGAACGGCACGCTCTTCCACGACATGGAGGCCGTGCTCGGGGCGAGCAACGCCGCGTTCGCGACCATCGGCGTCGGGCCGATGACGCTCCAGGAGTACCGCGAGCAGTACGAGATCCCGATCCCCCGCTTCTACCAGCGTCTGCTCGGCCGGACGCCCTCCGCGGAGGAGTGGCTGAGGCTCGACGACGCGTTCCACGACCGCTACCGGGAGCTCAGCCCGTCCTGCGGGCTGACCGAGGGCGTGCGCGAGCTGTTGGACGGCTGGCGGGAGGCCGGGAACAGCCAGTCGCTGCTGTCGATGTACGAGCACGACAAGCTGGTGCCGCTGGTCGACACCTTCGGCCTGAGCAGCGGTTTCCTGCGGGTGGACGGCCGCAGCGGCCCGTCCGGCGGCCAGAAGGCGGAGCACCTGACCCGGCACCTGGCCGCGCTGGGCGAGCGGGTGGACCCGGCCCGTACGGTGCTGATCGGCGACGCCGCGGACGACGCCCTGGCGGCGCTGGGCGCGGGCGCCCACGCGGTGCTCTACACCGGCGGTTCGCACACCCGGGAGAAGCTGGAGCCGGTCGGCGTCCCGGTGGTGGACAGCCTGGCCGAGGCGGTCGAGCTGGCGGGCCGGATCACGGGCTGAACCCCGGGCCCGTCCGGAAGGGGCGGGACGGGATACCGGTGGACGTGGCGGGCGCCACGTCCGCCGTCCGCGTGTCTGAGCGGGCGGATCGCGCCCCGGCTGGTCAGGCTGGTGTCACACCCGACCAGCCCCAGGACGGAGCCCGCCATGCCCATCGACGCAGTCACCGAGGTGCCGGTCCCGGTCAACGAGCCGGTGCGGGCGTACGCGCCCGGCAGTCCGGAGCGGGACCGGCTGGTGCGGCGGCTGGACGACCTGGCGGCCGAGCAGGTCCCGCTGCCGATGACGATCGGCGGCGAGCAGCGCTTCGGCGGCGGCGAGCGGATCGAGGTGGTGCAGCCGCACCACCACGCCGCCAAGCTGGGCGTGCTCGGCAACGCCACCCGGGAGGACGCCCGGGCGGCGGTGGACGCGGCGCTGGCCGCCGGCCGGCAGTGGCGCTCGCTCTCCTTCGACGACCGCGCGGCGGTCTTCCTGCGCGCCGCCGACCTGTTGGCCGGTCCCTGGCGGGAGACGCTCAACGCGGCCACCATGCTCGGCCAGTCCAAGACCGCGCAGCAGGCGGAGATCGACTCCGCCTGCGAGCTGATCGACTTCTGGCGGTTCAACGTGCGGTTCGCCCGGCAGATCCTGGCGGACCAGCCGATCTCCTCGCCCGGCGTGTGGAACCGCACCGACCACCGCCCGCTGGAAGGTTTCGTCTACGCGGTCACCCCGTTCAACTTCACCGCGATCGCCGGCAACCTGCCGACCGCCCCCGCGCTGATGGGCAACACCGTGGTCTGGAAGCCCGCGCCGACCCAGACCCTGGCCGCGTACCACCTGATGCGGCTGCTGGAGGCGGCCGGCCTGCCGCCCGGGGTGATCAACCTGGTGACCGGCGACGGCCTCCAGGTCTCCCCGGTGGTGCTCGCCGACCCGGCGTTCGCCGGGCTGCACTTCACCGGCTCCACCGCCACCTTCCGCTCCCTGTGGCAGACCGTCGGCGCCAACATCGGCGGCTACCGCACGTACCCGAGGATCGTCGGCGAGACCGGCGGCAAGGACTTCCTGCTGGCCCACCGCTCGGCCGACCCGGAGATCCTGAAGACCGCGCTGATCCGCGGCGCCTTCGAGTACCAGGGCCAGAAGTGCTCGGCGCTCTCCCGCGCCTACCTGCCGCGCAGCCTCTGGCAGCGGATCAAGGACGACTTCCTGGCCGAGGTGGACGCGCTCGCGGTGGGCGACGTGACCGACCTGTCCAACTTCATGGGCGCCCTGATCGACCGGCGCGCCTTCGAGAAGAACCGGGACGCCATCGATCGGGCGAAGGCCGATCCGACGATCGAACTGGCGGCCGGAGGACAGTACGACGACGCGATCGGCTGGTTCGTCCGGCCGACCGTGCTGGTCTCCTCCGACCACCGGGGCGAGATCTTCCGGACCGAGTACTTCGGCCCGATCCTCGCCGTCCACGTCTACGAGGACTCCCGCTGGGACGACGTGCTGCGCCGGGTCGACGCCGGCGCCCCGTACGGCCTGACCGGCTCGGTGATCGCGCAGGATCGTTACGCCATCGCGCAGGCGGTCGAGGAGCTGCGGTTCACCGCGGGGAACTTCTACATCAACGACAAGCCGACCGGCGCGGTGGTCGGCCAGCAGCCCTTCGGCGGCGGCCGGGCCTCCGGCACCAACGACAAGGCGGGCGCCGCGCAGAACCTGCTGCGCTGGACCTCGGCCCGGTCGATCAAGGAGACCTTCGTCCCGCCGACCCACCACGGCCACCCGCACATGGGCTGAGAGTGAACACCGGGCTCCGGTTTGGACATGCTGTCCAGGACGGACCCGACTTCCTGCGGGTTTGCGCCGACCTGTCCCTGTCCACCTTCGATTGATCCGGTTAGGCTGGCTGGCGTCGTCGGGTGGCTGCAGGACGAACGGAACGTCCTACCCGCTGGGAGGGCGTTTCATGCGTGCCATGAGCCCCTTTCAGTCGGATGGTGCGGCAGGATTGCGGTGACCCGTCGGTGTACATCCACACACCACCGAGTCACGCAACGGCGCGCGACAGGAGCCAAGAAGTCATGCAGACCAAGCTGGACGCAGCCAAGGCCGAACTGCTCAAGAAGGCAGCCGCAGCCGCTGAGAACAGCCAGGTGGGGGGAGCGGCGCCGGGGGAGGGTCTGAGCAACGGCGCTCTGACCGCGTACCTGCACCACTACTACCTCCACACCGCGCCCGACGACCTGGTCGACAGAGACCCGGTCGACGTGTACGGCGCGGCCGCCTCCCACTACCGCCTGGGCCTCAAGCGCCCGCAGGGCACCGCCGAGGTGCGGGTCCACACCCCCTCGGTCGAGGAGAACGGCTGGTCCTGCGGCCACACCGTGGTCGAGGTCGTCACGGACGACATGCCCTTCCTGGTCGACTCCGTCACCAACGAGCTGTCCCGCCAGGACCGCGCGATCCACGTCGTGATCCACCCCCAGCTGGTCGTCCGCCGCGACATCACCGGCAAGCTGCTGGAGATCCTGGACGTCGACGCCTGCTCCCGCAGCCAGGCCGCCGGCACCGAGTGGCCCGCCGACGCGACCGTCGAGTCGTGGATGCACATCGAGGTCGACCGCGAGACCGACCGCGAGGACCTGCGCGCCATCGAGGCCGACCTGCGCCGCGTGCTCGGCGACGTCCGCGAGGTCGTCGAGGACTGGGGCAAGATGCGCGAGAGCGCCCTGCGCCTGGCCGACGAGCTGGCCGAGGAGCCCCCGGCCGGCCTGCCCGAGCAGGAGGTCGGCGAGGCCTGGGAGCTGATGCGCTGGCTCGCCGACGACCACTTCACCTTCCTCGGCTACCGCGAGTACGACCTGGTCGAGCACGAGGGCGAGGAGGTCCTCAAGGCCGTCGCCGGGACCGGCCTCGGCATCCTGCGCTCCGACCCGCACAGCCACGACGACGCCCACCACGCCGTCAGCGAGGCCTTCGGCCGGCTCTCCGCGCCGGTGCGCGCCAAGGCCCACGAGAAGAAGCTGCTCGTCCTGACCAAGGCCAACAGCCGGTCCACCGTGCACCGCCCGGCCTACCTGGACTACGTCGGCGTGAAGAAGTTCAACGCCGCCGGCGAGCCGGTCGGCGAGCGCCGCTTCCTCGGCCTGTTCTCCTCCGCCGCCTACACCGAGTCGGTCACCCGCATCCCGGTCGTGCGCCGCAAGGTCCAGGAGGTGCTGGAGGACTCCGGCTTCTCCAGCGAGAGCCACGACGGCCGCGACCTGCTCCAGATCATGGAGACCTTCCCGCGGGACGAGATCTTCCAGACCCCGGCCTCCGAGCTGCTCTCCATCGCGACGAGCGTGCTCTACCTCCAGGAGCGCCGCAAGCTGCGGCTGTTCCTGCGCCAGGACGAGTACGGGCGCTACTTCTCGGCGTTCATCTACCTGCCGCGCGACCGCTACACCACGCGCATCCGGCTGCTGATCACCGACATCCTCAAGGAGGAGCTGAACGGCGCCACCATCGACTACACGGTGTACGCCACCGAGTCGGTGCTGACCCGTCTGCACTTCGTCGTCCGGGTCGCCCCGGGCACCGCGCTGCCGCACCTCAGCGACACGGACATCGAGCGGATCGAGAACCGGCTGGCCGAGGCCGCCCGGTTCTGGATGGACGGCTTCCACGACCAGCTGCACACCGAGCTGGGCGAGGAGCGGGCCGCCGAGCTCGGCCACAAGTACGCCAACGCCTTCCCCGACGGCTACCGCGCCGACTTCCCGCCGCGCACCGCCGTCGCCGACATCAAGCAGATCGAGTCGCTGCACGGCGAGGGCGACTTCCGCCTGAACCTGTACCAGCCGGTCGGCGCCGGCGACGACGAGCGCCGCTTCAAGATCTACCGGGTCGGCGGCCCGATCTCGCTGACCGAGGTCCTGCCGGTGCTCCAGCGCCTGGGCGTCGAGGTGCTGGACGAGCACCCGTACGCGCTGCGCCGCTCCGACGGCAGCACCGCGTGGGTCTACGACTTCGGCCTGAAGCTGCGCGAGGCCACCGAGCTCACCGACGAGGCCCGCGAGCGCTTCCAGGAGACCTTCGCCGCCACCTGGACCGGCAAGGCCGAGAACGACGGCTTCAACGAGCTGGTGCTGACCGCCGGGCTGACCTGGCGCCAGGCGATGATGCTGCGCGCGTACGCCAAGTACCTGCGCCAGGCGGGCTCCACGTTCTCCCAGGACTACATGGAGGACGCGCTCCGCAACAACACCCACTCCACCCGGCTGCTGGTCAACCTGTTCGAGGCCCGGCTGAGCCCGAGCCACCGCGCGGGCGCCCTGGAGCTGACCGAGGGCATCCTGGAGGAGCTGTCCGGCGCCCTCGACGAGGTCGTCTCGCTGGACGAGGACCGCATCCTGCGCTCCTTCCTGAACCTCATCAAGGCCACCCTGCGGACGAACTTCTTCCAGCACGCCGCCTCCGGCGAGTGGCACTCCTACGTGTCGATGAAGTTCGACCCGAAGGCCATCCCGGACCTGCCGGCCCCGCGCCCGGCGTTCGAGATCTGGGTCTACTCGCCGCAGGTCGAGGGCGTCCACCTGCGCTTCGGCAAGGTCGCCCGCGGCGGTCTGCGCTGGTCCGACCGGCGCGAGGACTTCCGCACCGAGATCCTGGGCCTGGTCAAGGCGCAGATGGTCAAGAACACCGTCATCGTCCCGGTCGGCGCCAAGGGCGGCTTCGTCGCCAAGCAGCTGCCGGACCCGGCGGTCGACCGCGACGCCTGGCTGGCCGAGGGCGTCTCCTCGTACAAGACCTTCATCTCGGCGCTGCTCGACATCACCGACAACCTGGTCGGCGGCGAGGTCGTGCACCCGGCCGACGTGGTCCGCCACGACGAGGACGACACCTACCTGGTCGTCGCCGCCGACAAGGGCACCGCGACCTTCTCGGACATCGCCAACGGCGTCGCCGAGTCCTACGGCTTCTGGCTGGGCGACGCGTTCGCCTCCGGCGGCTCGGCCGGCTACGACCACAAGGGCATGGGCATCACCGCCCGCGGTGCCTGGGAGTCGGTCAAGCGCAACTTCCGCGAGCTCGGCGTCGACACCCAGACCGAGGACTTCACCGTCATCGGCATCGGCGACATGTCCGGCGACGTCTTCGGCAACGGCATGCTGCTCAGCGAGCACATCCGCCTGGTCGCCGCCTTCGACCACCGCCACATCTTCCTGGACCCGAACCCGGAGGCGGCCTCCTCGTACGCCGAGCGCCGCCGCCTGTTCGAGCTGCCGCGCAGCTCCTGGGACGACTACGACCGGTCGCTGATCTCGGCCGGCGGCGGGGTCTTCCCGCGCAGCGCCAAGTCGATCCAGCTGACCCCGCAGGTCCGCGCCGCCCTCGGCGTGTCGGCGACCAAGCTGACCCCGGCCGAGCTGATGCGGGCCGTCCTCCAGGCCCCGGTCGACCTGTTCTGGAACGGCGGCATCGGCACCTACGTCAAGGCCTCCACCGAGACCAACGCCGAGGTGGGCGACAAGTCCAACGACGCCATCCGGGTCAACGGCGAGCAGGTCCGGGCCCGGGTCATCGGCGAGGGCGGCAACCTCGGCTGCACCCAGCTCGGCCGCATCGAGTACGCGGCCACCGGCGGCCCGGAGGGCACCGGCGGCTGGATCGACACCGACGCGATCGACAACTCGGCCGGTGTGGACACCTCGGACCACGAGGTCAACATCAAGATCCTGCTCAACCAGGTGGTCGCCGAGGGCGACATGACGGTCAAGCAGCGCAACGTCCTGCTGGCCGAGATGACCGACGAGGTCGGCCACCTGGTGCTGCGCAACAACTACGCGCAGAACGTGGTGCTGGCCAACGCCGTCGCCCAGGCGCACAGCATGGTCAACGTGCACGCCCGGATGATCAGCCGCTTCGAGTCGGCCGGCCGGCTGGACCGCGGGCTGGAGTTCCTGCCCGCCGAGCGCCAGATCCGTGAGCGCCAGCAGAACGGCCGCGGCCTCTCGCAGCCCGAGATGTCCGTCCTGCTCGCCTACACCAAGATCATCCTGGCCGAGGAGCTGCTGGCCACCGAGCTGCCGGACGACCCGTTCTTCCGCACCTCGCTGCACGAGTACTTCCCGACCGCGCTGCGGGCGAGGTTCGCCGACGCGATCGACAACCACGCGCTGCGCCGCGAGATCATCACCACGCTGATCGTCAACGACACGATCAACCGCGGTGGCTGCACCTTCGCCTTCCGCCTGAAGGAGGAGACCGGCGCGACCTACGAGGAGATCGCCCGGACGCACACCGCCGCGCGGGCCGTCTTCGACCTGGAGCCGATCTGGGCCGAGATCGAGGACCTGGACAACAAGGTCCCGGCCCGGGTGCAGACCAAGATGCGGCTGCACTCGCGGCGCCTGGTCGAGCGCGCCACCCGGTGGATGCTCAACAACCGCCGCCAGCCGCTCGACATCGCCGGCACCATCGAGTTCTTCCACGACCGGGTCAACCAGGTCTGGGCGTCGCTGCCCAAGCCGCTCCGCGGCGAGGACCTGACCTGGTTCGAGTCGATCTACGGCGAGCTCGCCGCGGCCGGGGTGCCGGAGGAGCTGGCCACCCGGATCGCCGGCCTCTCCTCGGTCTTCCCGACCCTGGACGTCGCCGAGGTCGCGGACCGCTCCGGCAAGGACGTCGCCGAGGTCGCCGACCTCTACTACGACCTGGGCGACCGGCTCCAGATCTCGCACCTGCTCGACCGCATCATCGAGCTGCCCCGCACCGACCGCTGGTCGTCGATGGCCCGGGCCGCGATCCGCGAGGACCTCTTCGCGGCGCACGCGGCGCTGACCGCCGACATCCTGGCCTGCGGCCCCGAGGGCGCGACCCCGGAGGAGCGGTACACCGCCTGGGCCGAGCTCAACGCGACCCTGCTGAACCGCGCCAAGAGCACCCTCGACGACATAAGGGGTTCGGACAACTACGAGCTGTCCAGCCTCTCGGTCGCGATGCGCGTCATCCGCACCCTGCTGCGCACCGGTTCGATGCGCTGACGGACGGCTGTACCGGAGGGGCCCGCGTCCACGGACGCGGGCCCCTTCCGCATGTCCGGCCGCCCGCCCGGAGGGCCGTCCGATGGCCCTCCGGAGAAGTCGTCCGGAGGTCCGTCCTGAGGTCCGTCAATTCCGGAGCGTGACAGCGGAATCACGCTGCGCGCGAATCGAAGTGTGGTCGGGATGTGTCCCTATGGTTAACGCGGCGTCACGAATGCCGCCATTTCTTGTCAGAGTTCCCAGCAAGTCGTGGAATTTCGCCCCAACTGCCCTTTTTGCTATCTGTTCTGACATGGCATGAGGTGCAGTAGGCTGACTCCGCGATAGGCGTCGCCGCAGGTCTCGTACCGGAACGCACTTCGATGTGGTGTGACATCGGGTGCCTTTCGGAGAGGTTCAGGCCGCCAGTCCCATTCGCGTTCCGGGGCCCGGACCGGCCCCACGCGATGCCACCTGAAGAGAGTTTCATGACGTCATTTGTGCAGGAACCCTTTTTCTGGGTCTTCATCGTGGTGATGCTCGTATCCGTCGGAGCGGCCCTCCAGGCCCGCCGGACGAACCTCGCCCTGCGACGGCGCAACGCCTCGCTGGAGGAGGAGAGCGCCCTGGCACAGCGGCAGCGCGAGGAACTCGCCGTGCTGCACGACCGCCTGCAGGGCCAGCACGCCTCCGAGCTGACGGCCGTCCGCCGGGACGCCGAGGAGGACACCAAGGCCGTCCTCAAGGCGGCGATGCGGACGCTGCAGGGCTTGGCCGACGAGCAGCAGATCGTCATCGACAAGGTGCAGCGGAAGTACGGCGACAGCCCGCAGATCCTCGCCGACCTGATGACGATCGACCACACCAACAGCCAGTTCGGCCGGCGTGCCCAGGGCATCGCGGTGCTCTGCGGCGGCTGGCTGGGCCGCCGTGAGAGCGTCGCCTCGGTCTTCGACGTGGTCCGCAGCGCCCAGGGCCGGATCCGGCACTTCGACCGGGTGCGGATCCACTCCCGGGTCAGCGTCTCGCTCGCCAGCAAGGTCGTCGAGCCGGTCGCCGTCGTGCTGTCCGAGCTGCTCGCCAACGCGACCAACTACTCCGCCCCGGACACCCCGGTGGAGGTCAGCGTCCAGGCCGTCCCCACCGGCGTCTGCCTGATCATCGACGACGCCGGCCTCGGCATGGGCCAGGAGGAGAAGGACCGCGCGTCGCTGCTCCTGAACCCGGGCGCGCCGATCAGCCTCACCAGCCTGGGCAACCCCCCGAAGTTCGGCTTCGCCGTCTCCGGCATGCTGGCCGCCCGCTACGGCTTCCGGGTCTCCGTCGACTCCGTCTCCCCGTACGGGGGCGTGCGGGCCGTGGTGCTGCTGCCGGCCGAGCTGCTGAGCAGCGAGGTCGCGGCCCCGCCCGTCGCCGAGCACACCGACTACCCCGACTACCAGGCCGCGCCGGTGGAGCAGCCCGCGCAGGCCTGGGCGCCGGGGGCCGGCCAGCGGCTCGTGTCGCTGTCCGAGCCGACGGCGCCCCTGGCCCCGGTGCCGACGCCGTACGCGGCGACGGCGGGACCGGAGACGACCGCGGACGGACTGCTGCCCCGGCGCCGCCGCCAGCGTCCCGTGTCGGTCGTCCCCACCCCGCAGGAGCCCGGTCCCGGTCGGGCCGAGGATCCGCGGGGCACCGGCCAGTACACGCCGTCCCGCCTCGGCGCGTTCCAGCGCGGCACGCTGTCCGGGCGCAACACCATGACCACGGAAGGAACCGAGATCCAGTGAGCCGCGATCTTTCCTGGGTGCTCAACGACGTACTCCAGGTACCGGGCGCCCGGCACGCTATCCTCGTCTCCGCCGACGGCCTCCTGCTCGAACGGTCCAGCGAGATCGGCCGTGACGAGGCGGAGACCAACGCCGCCGCGATGAGCTCGATGCAGTCGCTGAGCCGCGCGGTCGCCCCGTTCGTCGGCGGCGGCGCCGGGGTCTGGCGCCAGACCCTCCTGGAGTACGACCACGGCTGGATCTTCCTGATCGCGGCCGGCAGCGGCGCGTACCTGGCCGCCTCCACCGCCCCCGACGTCGACATGGAGGCGATGTCCTTCCGGATGCAGCAGCAGGTGGGCGCGCTCGGACGGGCGATGTCGGCGGCGCCGCGCCAGAGCACGCTCAGCGGCTCATGACGACCGGCGGCGAGGAACAGCGGGTCTCCGGCGGCTTCATCCGCTCCTACGTCATCACCGGTGGGCGCGCGTTACCGAGTGCGGACGACCTGTCTCTGATCACCCTGGTCACCATCGCGCCCGAGCAGGACCTCCCCGCGCTGCCGAGCCCGGAGACCCGGGCGATCTGGGAGCTGTGCTCCGGCGGCTACCTCTCGGTGGCCGAGGTCGCGGCCCGGCTGGAGCTGCCGGTGGGGGTCGTGAGGCTGCTGCTGACGGACCTGATCCGTGAGGGGCGGCTGCTGCGGCGGTCGGCCCCGCCCCCGGCCCAGGCCCCGGACCCGAGACTTCTAGAGAAGGTACTGCATGGACTTCAACGCCGGTTCGCCTGAGGACATCTACGTCCCGGGCGCGGTGACGACCGCTGTCAAGATCCTGGTCGTGGGGCACTTCGCGGTCGGCAAGACGACGCTCATCGGGGCCCTGTCGGAGATCGCCCCGCTGAGCACCGAGGAGAGCATGACGCAGGCGTCCATCCGCGTCGACGACCTCCGCGGGGCGCCGGACAAGAAGACCACGACCGTCGCCCTGGACTTCGGTCGGCTGACGCTCGGCGACGACCTGGTGCTGTACCTGTTCGGTACGCCGGGCCAGCAGCGGTTCATGCAGCTCTGGGAGGACATGGCGCGGGGGGCGCTGGGGGCGCTGCTGCTGGCCGACCCGACCCGCCTCGCGGACACCTTCCCCGTCATCGACCTGATCGAGCAGTACGGCCTGGAGTACGCGGTCGCGGTCAACAGCTTCGACCGGGAGAGCGGGTACACCGAGGACCAGCTGCGCGAGGCGCTCGACCTGCTGCCGCACACGCCGGTGGTGTTCTGCGACGCGCGGGACCAGCGCTCCTCGGCCAACGCCCTGCTGACGCTCGTCCGGCACCTGCTCGACCGCGCCTCCTGACCTCCCCACGGCTCCTCCCTCCCCCACGCCTTCCTCCCCTCACGTCTCCCGGGTCCGCACCCGCCCGGGGCCTCCTCCAAGGAACGACCCATGGAATCTCTGCAGCGACCCGTACCGCAGTCGCCTCCGCCGGGCTGCCCGATGCACGCCGGCGTGAGCACGCCGCTCTACGGGGAGATGTTCTCGGCCGACCCCGGCGCGGTCTACGACAAGCTGCGCGCCAACGGCCCGGCCGCGCCGGTGGAGTTGGCGCCGGGGGTGGACGCCACCCTGGTCACCTCGCACGAGGCCGCGCTGCGGGTGCTGCAGAACCCGGGCATGTTCGCCCGGGACTCGCGGCGCTGGGCGGCGCTGAACGAGGGCCGGGTGCCGATGGACAGCCCCGTCCTGCCGATGATGTTCTACCGGCCCAACTGCCTCTTCACGGACGGCGCCGAGCACCTGCGGCTGCGCAAGGCCGTCACCGAGAGCCTGGACCGGCTCAACGACAACCGGCTCAACCGGCACGTCGAGCGGATCGCCGGCTACCTGATCGACCAGTTCAGCGCGCTGGGCCGGGCCGACCTGCTCAACGACTACGCCAAGCTGCTGCCGCTGCTGCTGTTCAACCAGCTGTTCGGCTGCCCGGCCGACATCGGCGACCGGCTGACCCGCAGCATGTCCGCGCTCTTCGACGGCCTCGACGTGATCCAGGCCAACGAGGAGCTGACCTCCTGCCTGATGGACCTGGTCGCGCTGAAGCGCCGCCAGCCGGGCGACGACATCACCTCCTGGCTCATCCAGCACCCGGCCGGGCTGCGGGACGAGGAGCTCAAGGACCAGCTGGTCATGCTGATGGGCGCCGGCGTCGAGCCCGAGCGCAACCTCATCGGCAACGCGCTGCTCCTGCTGCTGTCCGGCGAGGGCGGTGCCGGACTGCGCATCGAGGACGCCCTCGACGACGTGCTGTGGAACAACCCGCCGATCGCCAACTACGCGACGCACTACCCGATGCAGGACCTCAACCTGGGCGGCGTCCCGATGGACGCCGGCAGCCCGGTGGTGATCAGCTTCGCCGCCGCCAACAGCGACCCGGTGCTGACCGACGCCCGACTGACCCTCAGCAAGGGGGCCCACCTGGCCTGGGGCGCCGGCCCGCACGCCTGCCCGGCCAAGTCCCCGGCCCAGTTGATCGCCCTGAGCGCGATCGAGTGCCTGCTCAACGCGCTCCCGGACGTCACGCTCGCGGTGCCCGCGGAGAGCGTCGAGTGGCGGCCGGGCCCGTTCCAGCGCGGCCTGGTCTCGCTGCCGGTGCGGTTCAGCCCGGTGGCCGCCCGCACCGCGGGGCCGGCCGTGGGCGCGGACACCGCCCCCGCCCCCGCGCCCGCGCAGGCCGCCGCCGAGCAGGTGCAGGCGTACCCGCAGGCCGCCGCCGGTCCGGCCCGGGCCCCGCAGAAGAAGGGCTGGTGGAGCTCCTTCCTGGACGTCTTCCGGGTCTGAGGCGTCCAGGGCTCCGGGCTCCCGGCCCGACCCGCCGTCGTGGGCCGTCCGGCCACCGGCCGTTCGGACCGGCTGTTCGGTCACGGGCCGTCCGGTCACGGGCCGTTCGGGTACCAGCCGTTCGGTCACCGGACGTTCGGTCACCGCGAGGTGAACGGCGTGCGACGACGGTGCAGTACGTGACGGGGGCAACACGGATCGACGCTTGAGCGCGCTGGTGCTGGGTAGTACGCCGCCGTACTGCCCGCCCGCGTGTTGAAGGAGCCCGTGTGACCGCCATGTTGGAAGCCCGCCCCGCGGAGTCGGAGCACCCTGACGGCAGGGTCGACCGCCGTGCCGCCGTCCCGCTGCTGCGGAGGCTGCGGTCGGCCGAGGGGCTCGCCGACCCGAGCCCGGTCTACGACGGGCTGCGGGCGCTCGGGGACCTCGTCCCGGCGCCCTGGGGCGGCTACCTGGTCACCGGTTACGAGGCCTGCGACCAGGTCCTGCGCGGCAGGACCTGGCTCGTCCCCGACTTCGCCTGGCAGGAGCGGCAGACCGGGACGGAGCGCTGGGAGGCCGTCGCCACCCAGGAGATGAGCCGCACCCTCTCCCGCCTCAACGCCCCCGAGCACACCCGGCAGCGGCGCAGCCTCGGCAGCCTCTTCGACCGCAACACCCTCCGGGACATGACGCCGCGGATCGAGGCCGACGCCACCGAACTGCTCGACCGCCTGGCCGAGCGAATACAGGCGGACGGCGAGGCGGACTTCGCCTCCGTGGTCAGCGAGCAGCTGCCGATCGGCACCATCGGGCGCTGGCTGGACATCCCCCGCGCGGACTACCCGCACATCCTGACGATGACCCACAACCAGGTGCACGCCCAGGAACTGCTGCCCACCAAGAGCCAGCTGGCGGTCTCCGAGCAGGCCACCATGGACCTTCGCGCGTACTTCACCCGGCTCGTCCGGGAACGCCGCGACAACGACGGCGACGACGTGATCGCCGGCTGGATCCGCACCTGGGACGCGCTGGAGTCCGACCCCGAGGCCACCGACCGGATGGTCTACCAGCTCACCATGTTCGTCACCATCGCCTCGCTGGAGACCACGGCGACGCTGCTCTCCTCACTGGTGTGGCAGCTGCTGCGGTCGCCCGGGACGTGGGAGTGGCTGCGGGAGCGGCCCGAGCACATCGACGAGGCGATCGACGAGGCGCTGCGCTACGACCCGCCGATCCGCGTCAACAGCCGCGTCGCGGGCGAGGACACCGTGCTGGCCGGAACGTTCCTCCCCAAGGACACCATGGTCCACGTGATGTACGGCGCGGCCAACCGCGACCCGCGCCGCAACCCGGACCCGCACGCCTTCGACCCGCTCCGCCGGGGCACCCACCTCACCTTCGGCGGCGGCGCCCACTACTGCCTCGGCGCGGGCCTGGCCCGGCTGGAGGCGCGGGCCCTGATCGGTCAACTGCTGGAGCGCTTCCCGACGCTGCGGGCGGTGAGCCCGCCGGAGCACGCGCCCCGGATGGTCTTCCACCGGGTGACGTCCCTGAGAGTGTCCGCATGAACGTCTCCCCGCAGGCTCCCCAGTACCCCCCGTACGCGATGCAGCCGCCGCCGTACGTCCCGCACCCGTCGACGACGACCGGCTGGTACCCGCCGGCCCCGCAGTCCGCGCCGGTCCCGCAGTCCGCGCCGGTCCCCGAAGGTGCTCCCGCTCCCGAAGGCGCTCCGGTTCCCGAAGCCGCGGTGGTCCCCGAACCCGCGCCCGCCCGTACGGTCCGTTCCGAGCTCCGGGGCGCGGTGCTCCACGTCGAGCTGGACAGCCCGGGGACGGGGAACGCCGTCACCTCGGCCATGCTGGACGAACTCCTCGCCCTCCTCGCCGTCCCCGACCCGGCCGTGCGGGTGATCGTGCTCTCCGCGGCCGGCCGGGACTTCTGCCTCGGCGGCGACCGCGACGAACTCCTCGCGGGCCTGGACGAGGACCCGACCGGCGGCCGCATACGGGCCTACGGGGACAAGGCCCGCCGGGTCTGCGACGCCCTCGTCAACAGCCCCGCCGTCACCATCGCCCGGGTCCAGGGCCGGGCGACCGGCGCCGGCTTCGCCCTGGCGCTCGCCTGCGACCTGCGGGCCGGCGCCGACAACGCCGTCTTCCGGCTGCCCGAACTGGCCCTGGGCCTGCCCGTCGCCTGGGGCGGCCTGCTGCCCCGGCTGCTGCACGAGGTCGGCGCGGCCCGGGTCCGCGAGATCATCCTGACCGGCCGCCCGGTCGGCGCGGTGGAGGCGCGGGAGCTCGCCATCCTGCAGCGCGTCGTCCCCGAGCAGGAGCTGGACGAGGCGGTGGCCGAGTGGGCCCGCCCCATCACGCGCCGCTCCGAGGCCGCCCTGCGGGTCACCAAGACGCTGCTCGCCTCCCACGCGTCCGCGACCCGGCTGGCCGACGCCGCCGTGCTGGACTCCGAGCTGATGGCCTCCGTCCTGGCCGCCGCCCACTACACCCGGAGCCTGGCCGACCGGGGGCCGGCCTCCTGACCGGTGCGTGCGCGAAGGGGCCCGCGTCCTCGGACCCGGGCCCCTTCCACGCGTGGGGGAGCCGGTTGTCGATCGTGCCCGCACGTTCGCTACCGTGTGCGGTCGACGAAGGAGAGATGATCATGGTGGGGACGACGCGCGGCGGGCGCGTGGCCGGGGCCGTACTGACGACGGCGCTGGTCATGGCCGGAGCGGCGGCCTGCGGGGGAGACGGGGGCGGCGCTGCCGAGGCGGCGGCCAGTACACCGCCGCAGCCGTTCGGCGCCGCCGGCTACCGCGGGCTCCAGCTCTCGATGACCAAGGAGGAGGCGCTCACCTCCGGAGCCCTGGAGCCGTCTCCGGTCTCGCTGCTCAACGGCTGCACCGACTACGCGTACAAGGGCGGCCCGGCGCCGGACCCGGTCCGGATGGCGGCCGAGGCGGAGGTCCGTACGAAGGCAGACAAGGCCCTGGCCAGGATCGACGAGATCAAGGCGGCCAGGAAGCCGCTCGCGTCCCCGCCGTCCGGGGCCTCGTCGAAGGAACTGCAGGAGTACCTCGCGGGCCTTCGGGAGCAGCTCGACCAGACCGAGGCGGGGCGGCGGGAGATGGCCGTGCTCTACAAGGACCTGGACCTCCTCGGGCCCGCCCGCAAGAACCGGGACCAGGCCTTCCTGACCACCGGCCGGGTCAACTTCGGCACCGAGGGCCTGCGCCAGCTGGTCGCCCCGGCGGGCGCCCGCACCGCCGAGGGCATCGGCGCCGGCTCGACGGAGGAGGAGCTCAAGCGCGCCTACGAGGGCAGGGACCTCAAGCCGATCAAGGAGGGCGGTTACGAACTCCCGTCCGAGAGCGGCAGCGGCGGCCCGGACTGGTTCTACGAGTTCACCATGGCCGACGGCAAGGTCGCCGGGCTCGCCCTGGTGAAGCACAACACCTACTGCGCCTGAGAAACCGGTTGTGGATCATGGCCGCACCCTCGGTACGGTGACCCTCGAAAGATCATGTGGGGGTTTGTGACATGGGGAAGAACCGGGCCACGGTCCGCGCGGTGGGCGTGGGCATCTCGGTAGTACTGCTGGCCGCCTCGGCGGCGGCCTGCTCGTCCGACGACAAGAAGGACTCGGCGAAGGCCGGGGGCGCCGCCGCGGCACCCTCGGCGGCGCCCACGACGAAGGGCCCGGAGGCCTTCGCGGCGGCCGGGTACCAGGGGATCAAGCCGGGCATGGCCAAGGACGCCGGGCTGGCCACCGGAGCCCTGGAGGCGTCACCGGTCTCGCTGCTCGGCGGCTGCACGGACTTCGTCTACAAGGGCGGACCGGCGCCGGACCAGGCCCGGATGGCCGCCGAGGCGGCCACCGAGGCCCGCTACAAGGACCTCAGCGCCAAGGCCGACGCGGCCAGTGGGAAGGCGCCCGCCCCGGCGGGCACCCTGCCGCCGAACGCCTCCGCCAAGGACGCGGCGGCCGCCGCCGCGGGCTCCGCTGCCGGGGCCAAGGACTCGGCCGCCGCCGCCAAGCTGATCGCCGACTCGACGATGGCCCTGGTCGACCTGAGGGTGGCGCAGGAGGCCAAGGACAAGACGTACCTGACCACCGGCCGGGTCTCCTTCGCGGAGGCGGGCCTGCGCGAGCTGGCCGCCCCGGCGGAGGCCAGGACGGCCGAGGGCATCGGCGCCGGCTCCACCCTGGAGGCGCTCCAGCAGGCGTACGGCGCCAAGGGCCTCCAGCAGGACAAGAGCGGCAGGTACGTGCTGCCGGTCGAGGGGCAGCCGGGCTGGCAGTACGAGTTCACGGTGGACGCCGGGAAGGTCGCCGGGATGGCCGCGGTGAACCGCGACATCAAGTGCGCCTGACCGTCTGATCGTCCGACCGGTCGATGAGGGCCCCGCCGAACCGTCCGGTTCGGCGGGGCCCTCTGCCGTGCTCTGCCGTGCTCTGCCGTGCTCTGCCGTGCTCCGGCGGGAACCCGGCGGCCCGTGCGGACAGGTGGGGGTGTGGAACTGTCACAGCGGGCGCGATTGAGGAGCGGCGACCAGTGGGCGTTCGGGGAGCTGTTCGATGAGACGGCGGACGATCTGTACCGGTACGCGGTGCGGGTGGTGGGGGACCGGGCCGTGGCGGAGGACGTCGTCCAGCTGACGTTCCTCGAAGCGTGGCGCCTGCGCGGCAGGCTGCGGGAGGACGACGGGCCGGTGCGGCCCTGGCTGTTCGGGATAGCCGCCCAGGTCCTGCGCAACACGACCCGGGCGGCCCGGCGGCACCGGGCGGCGCTGGCGCGGCTGCCCGACCGGGGCGTCCTGCCGGACTTCGCCGAGGAGTTGGCCGGGCGGCTCGACGACGACGCCCGGCTCGCCGCCGTGCGGCGGGCGCTGGGCGGGCTGCGGAAGGCGGAGCGCGAGGTGTTCGGCCTCTGCGTCCTGGCGGGCCTGGACTACGTGAGCGCGGCCGAGGCACTCGGGGTGCCGATCGGCACGGTGCGCTCCCGGCTCTCGCGCGCCCGCACCAAGCTGCGCGCGCTGGTGGACGAGGAGCTCCGGGGCGGGCGGGAACCCGCTCCGGACACCGGACAGGTACGGGGTGGCCGCACCGAAGCGGCCAGGTCGACGACACCGGGGAGGACCCGATGAGTCCGATGAATCCGATGAACGAGGACGAACTGCTGCCACCGCCCACGGGACCGGGGCTCCCCGCCGACCGCCGGCGGCAGCTGCGGGGGCACCTGATGAGCGAGTTCGCGCGCGGGCCGGCGGCCGCGCCCCGGCGGAAGCGGCTCGGCTGGGTGGCCCTGCCCGCGCTGGCGGGCGGCCTGGCGCTGTCCCTGGTGCTAGTCGGCGGGCCGACCGAGCGGGGCGCCGACCCCACGCGGCCGGTCGCGGCCGTGGTCCTGGACCGCGCGGCGCGGGCCGCCGAACAGCAGCCCGCCCCGGCGGCGCGCGGGGACCAGTTCGTCTACGTGAAGAGCCTGGACGACTGGGCGAAGTCGCAGGGCGAGGCGCCGCAGACCCGGGAGCTCTGGACGTCCGTTGACGGCAGCAAGCGGGGACTGCTGCTCGTGGACGGGCACCTGCCGAACCCCGGAGGAAGCGACGAGCACGGGGAGGCCGAACCCGTGCCGAACGCCGGGAGGTTCGGCGGCTACGCCTACGTCGCCGCCCTGCCGACCGACCCGGATGCGCTGCTGGCCAGGATCCACGCGGACACCGAAGGCCACGGGCCCGGCCCCGACGAGGAGGCGTTCAGGACCGTCGGCGACCTCCTGCGCGACCAGATCGCCCCACCGGCCGTCAGCGCTGCGCTCTACCGGGCGGCCGCGAAGATCCCCGGCGTCAGGGTGGTCGACTCGGTGACCGACGCGGCAGGCCGCCCCGGCATCGCGGTCGCGCGCCGGGACAGCGGTGCGAGGGCCGAGGTCCAGTGGATCTTCGACAGCACCGACTACACCTACCTCGGCGAGCGCAGCGTCGCCGTCACCGACGGCGCGACCTTCAGGAAGGGCGACATCACCAGCCAGATGGCCGTCCTCGCCCGCGCCGTCGTCGACCAGCCCGGCACCCGTCCCTGAGGAGAGGCGCGCTTCTGCAGGCGGCGATGGTGCGATGGAGGGTCAGCCGCCGACCGCCACGGCGGACGGCGACTGCCACCCCCGTAGGGCGGCGCGGGCGCGGGCGACGCCTCCGGGGGTGGCGGGCGCGCCGGTGCCGACGGCGACGGTTCTCGTGCCGAGGCCCGCGCAGGCGCGGCAGATGCCGGGGCGGGGCACCGGATCGTGGCAGCGGCCGCACTCGGCGTACGGCGTCGGTGGGGGCGCGGCTCGTTCCGGCGGCAGTTTCCGTTGCAGGCGGTCCCGGAGGATCGCCACCGGGGAGTGCATCGGCTGCGGCAGTCCGGGGAGCAGGGCGTGGGCCAACTCGGCTTCGTCGCAGCCCCGTTCCAGCCACTGTGTGACGAGTGGTGCCAGCGCGCGGGCCTCGGCCTCGCCGAGGCGCAGGCGGGGTTCGGGCCGGATCACCCGGAACAGGGTGGCCACGGCGGCCCGCGTCCGTTCATCCGGGAGGGTGGGTTCTTGTCCCGGGTCCTTTACGGGAGGGGTGACAGCGCGGCCGGAACTCCCTCCACCGGAGGCCGGGCGGGGGACAGTCGGTTCGGGCTGCGGGGTGTCGAAGACGTGGGCCTCGGACCGGACCGTCCCGTCGGGCATCCGGACCCTGTCGACCCGGTAGTACCCGGCGTCCTTCAGCTCCTTGAGGGCCCGTCGGACGGCGCCCCGCCCCTGCGGACTGCTGTCCGCCATCTGCCGCCCGTCCTCCCGCCACCCGTCGGGGCGGGAGAGCAGGTCGGCGAGGAGGCCACGAGCGGTGTAACTCAACCGCCGGTCCTGCAACAGGCCGTTCGGAAGCACGCTGAACGCGCGCGAATGAACGCTACGATGAATCCGCATCTGGAGCTTCGTTCTCCTGGTGCCTGACCCCGGGGTGTTCCACCACCGCCGGGGTCTCCTATGTTCTGTTGATGATGCGGAAAGTAGCACAGCGACTACGAAGAGTGCGAACCGTTCGAGCGTGAAGCCCAAGCCCCCCGCGCCGAGTGCGCCCCCACGCCGGGCGAGGTGTTCAGGAGCACCGAGCGAGTCGATGCGGGCCGAGGTAGTAGGACAGGGCGGCGTGCGACGGCCCGTCCGGAACCCCGCCGCTCGTCAACAGCTTCACGCCCGGTTCGCCGCTGGTCATGCCCTGGTCTCCCGTACCGTTCGCGCCGGTCCTCGGCCGCCCGCCATGGGGCGGGCGCGTTCGAGGAGCCCGCGCACGTGGGGGTTGCGGCGGTGCGGCCGGGTCGCGGAGAGCATCGAGCGGAAGCGGTCGTCGGCCCGGCCGGACTGGATGGTCGGATAGTCGTCCAGGGCGAGGTGCCAGCTCTGGACAGCCTCTTCCAGCCGGCCGGCTCCGAGCTGCCACTCGGCGAGCATGGCGAGGGCGCGTACGCGGGACCCGCGGTACACCGGGGGGCGGAGCTTCTCGGAGTGCTGGAGCGCGCGGATCGCGCCATCGCGGTCGCCGAGCTCGTAGTTGACCTGGGCGACGTGGTACGCGAGGGCGGCCGGATCGTAGCGGCCGACGACCTTCGCCTTCGACTCGGCCTGATCCATCGCGACTTCCGCTGTGCGCAGGTGGAGCAGGGCTCCGATCCTGTCCCCGGTCTGGGCGAGGGCGTGGGCCTGCTGGCCGGCGAGGAAGGCCCTCATGCGGGGACCGGCCTCCGGGGAAGCGGCCGAGGCGGCGTCCGCGAGCCGCAGGGCGCTGCTGCCGTGGCCGAGATTGACGGCTTGGACGCTCATGCCGCGCAGGGTGGTGCAGTAGGTGAGGTGGTCGCCCGCGTGCCCGGCCAGCTCCAGGGCCTTCAAGTAGTAGCGCTGGGCCAGGGAGTCGTGGCGTTCGTCCACGGCCATGTAGCCGGTCAGGTAGCAGTGGTCGGCGGCGGCCGACAGCATGGCCTTGCGGACGTCCTCACCGGCGTCCGCCCGCAGGTACGGGACGATCGTGTTGACCAGGAACGAGGCGGCCATCGGACGGGTCATCCGGCCGCCGAACTGGTCGTCCAGGTCGCTGATCCGCTCGGTCATCGCCGCGACCGCCTGGACCTCCGCCATGCCGATCCGCAGGTGGGGGTCGGTCCGCAGTCTCTCGAAGCGGCCCACCACGTCGGGCCAGCCGGGGATGGTGAGGGCCACCGAGTAGAGGCCGGCCGTGAGGATTCCGCGCCGGGACGGGTCCATATCGAGGCTCCCCAGGTCGATCAGCCCTGACACCGTATCCGTCGGCTGCTCAACAGGGGTAGGTGTCCCGCGGAATCCGGCCTCGACGGCGGTGATCGGCCGCTTGAGCCTCCGCGCCAGTGTCTCCAGGACGACCGGCAGGGCCTTCGCCGTAGGCGAGGTGCCGCTGAGCCAGTGGGAGACGGCCGAGGCGTCGTACTTCAGCCGCTGCCCGGTCTCGGTGCCGGTCCGGTTGACGGCCCGAGCCAAATCGCCGTTGCCCCAGGCGGCTTCGGCCATCAGTGAGGCGAGCCTGTGGTTCGGCCCACGGTCGGTTCGCACGACAGTTCCCCCTGGCAGGTGGGTTTCAAGGGTTTCAACGTCCGGGCGCGCCCCGACCATAGCCGACCGCAGGGCATGGATGTTGACTGTTCGTCATCGGCCAATCACCAGCCGTGGTGCGAATGGTCCCGTCCGCGTTCCCCTTCGAGGTGCCCCCATGCTGATGTCCCGCCGCCCGCGCATGTTCGTCGCACGCCTCGACGCGCGGACCGAATCCGCTCCCCTGGCCCGGTACTTGCTCCGGGCTTTCCTCTCCGGGCTGCCCTCCGGGGACCGCTACCGCGACACCGCCGAACTGCTCCTCGGCGAGCTCTTCGCCAATGCCGTCCTGCATTCCGACGCCCCCGACGACCGCCACATCGAGGTCCGCTTCGCTCTCACCGGCTCCCGCTTGCGCCTCGAAGTCCACGATGCGGGCACCGGACGGCCGATCCTCCGGACCGCCGTCCCCGACGATGAGAAGGGGCGCGGTCTGTTCCTTGTCGACGAACTTGCCGAACGGTGGGGTTGCGCCGCCCGCCCTTGTGGTATCGGCAAGTTCGTCTGGGCCCATATCGCCCCCGTCACCACCCTCGCCTGAGAGCCGCTTCTTCCATGAACCTCGTCACCCTCGCCCGGCACACCCTCTCCCGTGGGGCCACCCCGGCCGCGACCTACGCCCTCCTGGCCCGCCTCGGCCACCCGCCCCTGCCCGTCGCGCGCGCCGTCTGCCTCGCCCTCGACATCCCCCACGCCGAAACCACCCGCCGCCTGGCCGAGTGCTACGACGCCCTCCTCGCCGACCCCCGCCCCGACACCGAGACCGACACCGGCGAACTCCTCGAAGCCCTCGGCGTCTTCGACGTCCCCAAGTCGCTCACCGACACCGAACTCGCCGTCGTCGAACACTTCCTCGTCGCCATCGACGCCATGGGCGGCATCCGACCGGGCCACCACCACGGCCTCCAACGCTGGTTCACCACCGGCAACCTCATCTCCGCGTACCTCTCCCTCGCCGCCGCGCATCCCCTTCCCCGCACCGGCGACCCCGCCCTCTACTGGACCACCCTCGTCACGGCCGGCGAACTCCTCGCCACCACGCTCCCCTCCGACCGCCGCATCACCTACGCCCTCACCCGCTGCCGCGCCCGCGCAACCCACCCGTAAGCGCGAGAAGTCGGCCCGGCCGACTTCTCGCGCAGGAGTGGCCCGGCGCCGCTTCGGCAAGGCCGAAGCGGCGGCGGATGACGGGGTGAAGTGAGTGCTGCTCGGCGGCGGTTCCGGCGGCCCGGCCCTTCTCGGTCGGGCCCGCCTGGGCCTTGTCGTCCTGGCGGGCGGGCGACCTGCGGCGAGGAGCGCGGCGGTTGTGGCTCTCCCCGCACAGGAAGTCGACCTGACGACTTCCGGTGCGGGGAGTGGTGCCTGATGCCGTTGCCGCTTCGGGTCGGCCGAAGCGGCAACGGGGTGCGAGGCGAGGTGGCCCCGGAGGGGTCAGCGGGCGGCGGCGCGTTGGAGGGCGCTGGCGAGGAGGGCGAGGTCGGTGGGGCCGTTGCCGAGTTCGCGGACGGGCCGGCGGGCCGGCGGGGCGCCGAGCTGGAGCGGGTCTATCGCGACGACGGTGGGCCGCAGGGTGGCGGTGCGCGGGATGCGGCCGCTGATCCGGGCGGTCTGGAAGGCGGTGACGCCGCCGTCCGGGAGGCGGAGGTAGCCGCGGCCGGGGGTGTCCTCGGGCAGGGCGGCCGCGTCGCCGAGGTGGATCAGCAGGTCGGAGTCGGCCGGGTCCTCGGTGCGCAGGGCGATCCGCAGCAGCGCGGCCTCGTCCACCTCGGTGCCGGCGCTCTCCTCCGGGCGGCCGGTGGCGACGGCGAGGTGGACGCCGAGCGGTCCGCCGCGGCGGGCGACGGCGGCCAGCGCGCGGGCGAGCGGGCGGCCGGCGGCGGAGGTGGGGGAGAGCAGGGCGTCGTAGTCGTCGACGACGACGACCAGCCGGGCGGGGGGAGCGGCGGGGCCGGTCGGGCGGGGGCCCTCCGCGCTGCGCGGCGGGATGATCCGGGGCGTGGTGGCCGCTCCGCCGCCGACGGCGGCGGGCACCGGGACCTTGGGGTGCTCGGCGTCCGCCTCCGGCCCGTCCAGGCTCTGCCCGTCCAGGATCCGGGCGGCGTGCCAGGAGGCGAAGTCCAGCCCGTCGAACAGCCGTTCCCGCAGGGTGAGTTCGTCCTCCAGCGCCTCGGCCGCGAGCAGGGCGGCGCGCGGGTCGGCGGCGGCGTTCACCCGGCCGCTGACGTGCGGCAGCTCGGTGCAGCCGTCCAGTCCGTCCTGGCCGTCCGAGGTGGCCCGGCCCTCGATGATCGTGACGGCGAGCCGCCCGGGCCGCTCGGAGACGGCGAGCGAGGCGACCAGGGTGCGCAGCAGCTCGGTCTTGCCGGAGCCGCGGGCGCCGCCGATCAGCAGGTGCGGGCCGCCCGGGTCGGGGGAGGGGACGGTGAGTTCGGGGTCGGCGAGGTCGAGGGTGCAGAGCTCGTCCCGGGTGGTGCCGAGCAGGGCGGTGGCGGCGCCGATGCCGCCGGCGTGGGCGTCCCAGCGGGCGGACAGCTTGGCCGGGGTGACGGTGTCGAGCTGCAGCAGGTCGAGCAGCCGCAGCACGTCGGGCAGCGGGCCGCGGGCGGCCGGGGTGGCCTCGCGCAGCGGGGCGAGGACCCGGGCGAGCCGTTCGGCCCAGGCGTCCGAGACGGCGTCCAGCGAGACCTCGTGGAGGGTCTCCCGGCCGCGGGCGACCGGCCGGGACAGCGACAGCTGGGTGCCGACCTCGCCGGTGATCAGGGCGGTGGCGCCGAGGCCCCGGGGGAGCAGTTCGGGCTGCTCGGCGAGGCAGATCGGGAAGATGCCGACCGCCGGGCCCTGGCGCAGCAGCAGGTCGAGCGCCTGCCGGGCGGCCTCGGTGGCCGGGCGGCCGTCGACCACGACCACGGTGGCGGGGTGGCCGCCGAGGCCGCTGGGGCCGCTGAGCCGGGCGGTGAGCTCGGTCAGCCGGGCGGTGGCCTGTTCGTCGTCGAGGCCGATCAGCAGCCGGCAGTCCTGGCCGTCGACCGGGCGCAGGTGGGGCAGCCACAGGGCCCAGGCCCAGGTGTCGACGCGGTCCTCGGCGGCGCGGGCCGGGTCGGCGTCGACCACGACCAGGCTCAGCCCGGTCGGCGGGTGCAGCGCGGCGAGCTGGGCGACGACGGCGCGGGTGAGCGCGTCCAGGCGCTCGCGCGGGCCGCTGAGGCCGAGGCTGCCGGCGGTCTGCAGGTCGAGGGTGACCGGGACGGCGGGCAGCATGGTGCCGGGCGTGGTGCCGGGGCCGCCGGGGCGGTCGGCGGTGCCGAGCCGCAGGGTGAGCGCGTCGGGGTGGCCGGGGCCGCGCTCCCAGAGCCGGGGGCCGGGGCCGACGGCGTTGAGCAGCAGGGTGGCGAGGTCGGGCCAGCGTTCGCGCTGGGCGGCGGTCTGGCGCAGCCGCACCGCGGCGTGGTGGCGCTCGGCGCTCTCCTGACCGGGCGGTTCGGCGGCGCGGCCGGGCAGCAGGGAGAACAGGCCGCGGCCGCGGCCGGGCGCGGGTTCGGGGGCGGCGGGCGGCTCGACCACGGGCGGTGCGGGCCGGACCGGCCCGGGGGCGGCGAGCTGGAGGTGGCCGTGGCCGTCCGGCAGGGCGGCGCGGACGGCTCCGGTGGCCTCGGCCGGGTCGGGGGCGGTCACCTGGAGGGTGGACTCGCCGATCCGCAGCACGGCGCCGGGCTCCAGTGGGACGGCGGCCTCCGGCGGGACGGGCGGGACGAGCCGGCCGTCCAGGGCGGTGCCGTTGGTGGAGCCGAGGTCGCGTACGGAGATCCGGCCGTCCTCGGCGAGGTGCAGGGAGAGGTGCAGCCGGGAGACGTCCGGGTCGTCGAGCGGGACGTCGGCCTCGGCGGAGCGGCCGATCCGGATCTCCCGGCCGTGCAGCCGGTGCACGCCGCCGGCGTCGGGGCCGCCGACCACCCGCAGTTCGGCGGCGGCGGGGGCGTCGTCGGGGTCGTCGGCGGTCGGGTCGGGCTCGTTCAGGCTGAGGACGGCGCCGTCGAGCAGCGGGGGGTGGCCGAGCAGGGTGTGCTCGTCGACCCGGTGCGCCCCGGCGTACAGGTGTACGTGGGTGGCGGCCCGCGGCCCGCGCACGCCCACGGCACCCGCGAGCGCGCCCGCGATGGCGCCGAGTGCGGTGCCGACGGGCGCGGTCACCAGCACGTCCACGTAGGGAATGGCGGAGCCGGCGGCGGACGGGCCGCTGCGCGGTCGGAGGACGGTCAGCCGGATCTGCATCTCGCCCGCGGGTCCCTTCTGCTGATGTGAAGCCTGGTGCCGCTGCCCGGTGCCAAGGGCACCGTTGGGCCACACGAGTGGCGAGTGTCCATCCTGCCATCCGTCGTGGACGGTCCGCGCACCGTACCGGATTTGACGATCTTGCGATCGTGGCCGTGACCGGGGCGACGGAGAGTCAGGTCGACGGTCCTCTCGCGGGGTGCCCGGGACCTTCCCTAGGGGATCTCCCCCAACCCTTCCCCAGACCGTGCGGATGGCCTACCGACCACCTCAAAAACCCGTACGGTCACCGTTAGAGTGGCCGCAGACACGGGCCCGGCAGGCTCACCGCACCGGCGGAGGAGCGCCCCGCGCGGGCGGCACGGCGAGGAGTGCGACAGGTGCGGCCAGTCGGCAGCAAGTATCTGCTGGATGAGACCCTCGGGCGGGGTGCGACCGGCACCGTCTGGCGCGGCGTGGTGCGCGAGGACGTCCAGGTGCCGGGCTGCCCGCCCGGGCAGCGGGTGGCGATCAAGGTGCTGCGCGAGGAGCTGGCCGCCGACCCCGACGTGGTGATGCGCTTCCTGCGCGAGCGCTCCCTGCTGCTGCGGCTGACCCACCCCAACATCGTCCGGGTCCGCGACCTGGTCGTCGAGGGCGAGCTGCTGGCCCTGGTGATGGACCTGGTGGACGGCCCCGACCTGGCCCGCTACCTGCGCGCCAACGGCCCGTTCAGCCCGATCGCCGGCGCCCTGCTGATGGCCCAGGTCGCGGACGCGCTGGCGGCCAGCCACGCGGACGGGATCGTCCACCGCGACCTCAAGCCGGCCAACGTGATGCTCGCCTCCACCGTGGTGGACGGCGTCGAGCGGATGCACCCGCTGCTGACCGACTTCGGCATCGCCCGGCTCGCCGACTCCCCGGGCGTCACCCGCACCCACGAGTTCGTCGGCACCCCCGCCTACGTCGCACCGGAGTCCGCCGAGGGCCGTCCGCAGACCTCCGCGGTGGACGTGTACGGCGCCGGGATCATGCTGTACGAGCTGGTCACCGGCCGCCAGCCGTTCCAGGGCGACAGCGCCCTCGCCGTGCTCCAGGCCCACCTGGCCCAGGAGCCGCAGCGGCCCAGCACCATGCCCGAGCCGCTCTGGACGGTGATCGAGCGCTGCCTGCGCAAGGACCCGGCCCAGCGGCCCGGTGCCACCTCGCTGGCGCACGCGCTGCGGGTGGTCGCGGCCGGGGTCGGCGTGCACGCCTCCCCGGCGGCGGTGGACGAGGCGCTGGCGGTCGGCGCCCTGCTGCTGCCGGACCCGCAGCCGACGGCCGTCCCCGGCAGCGTGCCGCCGCTGCCGCCCGTGACGGTGCCGGGCGCCCTGGCCCCGGGCTTCATGGTCCCCGGTACGGCCCCCGGCGCCGAGGACCACACCCAGGTGCTGCCGCCGACCAGTGGGCAGTACGACCCGGCCGCGGCGACCGCGGTGATGGGCACCCAGCCGCCGCCCCCGCAGGGCGCCCCGGACCGCACCCGGGTGATGCCGCCCGCCGCCGTGCCGCCGCCCCCGCCCGCCGGGCCGCCGCAGGAGGAGGCGCCGCACCCGTGGCAGACCCAGCTGCGCGCGGCGCGGGACCGCAACCAGCAGACCCAGGTCGGCTACTTCGGCCCGGAGGACTACGAGGACCTCCCGCAGCCGCAGGTCGCCCCGCAGCCCTACCAGGCCGGGCAGGGGGGCCCGGCCGGACCGGGCGGCCACGGCGGCCAGGGGCACCGGCCGGGCCAGGGCGCCCCGGGTGGGCGCCCCGGCGGGCAGCAGCCCGGCGGCTACCGCCAGGCCCCGCCCCCGCCCGGCTACGCCCAGCGCCCGCCGGTGGCCCCGCCGCCCTACCAGGCGGGCCAGGCCGGCCCGGGAAGCCAGGGCGGCCAGCGGGGCCAGGGCGGCCGTCCGCAGCCGCCCGGCGGCTACCGGCAGGCCCCGGGCGGGTACGGCCAGTCGCAGGGCGGCTATCCGCCGCCGCCCGCGCCCACCCCGGTGCCGCGCCGGGCCGAGCCGCCCGCGCCGCAGTACCGGGAGGCCCCGCCGCAGCGCCGCGAGGAGCCGCCGGCCCCGGCCCGCCGCGAGCCCGGGCCGGCCCGCGAGCCGCGCCCGCGCAGCCGCAACCGGATGTACATCCCGGGGCTCGGCTGCTTCAAGGGCTGTCTGATGGTGCTGCTGGTGCTGGCCGTGGCCGGGGTGGCGCTGTGGAACTTCACGCCGCTGCCGCACTACTGGGACAACGTCGTGGGCTGGTTCGACTCGGCGCGCGACTGGGCGAACAGCCTCTTCGGCAAGTAGCGCCGCCCGGGGCCGGAGCCGATCCGGAGCCGGAACCGGTCCGGGTCCGGACGGCGTTCCGGCCTCCGGCCCGCCCGGGCGGCCACATTGACGCTATGTCGACAATTATCGAGATTTCTCGGCCGGGACTCCCGCTCCGGGCCCTTCGGGCGGCCCCCGCAGGCCCTCCGGGCGCGTAGGTTGGTCGCTGTTGTCCCGCCCCACCGAGCGCGCCGGACCCCCGGAGCGCTCCCGCGCCGCCCACGGAGCAGCATTGGCACGCAAGATCGGCAGCCGGTACACCGTCCACCAGGTGATCGGCCGGGGTTCGGCCGGGACGGTCTGGCTCGGTGAAGGGCCCGACGGCCCGGTGGCGGTCAAGCTGCTGCGCGAGGACCTCGCCGCCGACCAGGTGCTGGTCGGCCGCTTCGTCCAGGAGCGCACCGCGCTGACCAGCCTCGACCACCCCCGGGTGGTCGGCGTGCGCGACATGGTGGTGGACGGCAGCGACCTCGCCCTGGTGATGGAGCTGGTCCAGGGCACCGACCTGCGCTCCCGGCTGGAGCGGGACGGCGCGCTGCCGCCGCAGACCGCCGCCTCGGTCATCGCCGACGTCGCCGACGGCCTGGCCGCCGCGCACGCGGCGGGGATCGTCCACCGCGACGTCAAGCCGGAGAACGTCCTGCTCGACCTCGCCGCCGCCCCCGGCCCCGGCGGCGCCCCGCGCGCCAAGCTCACCGACTTCGGGGTGGCCCGCCTGGTCGACGCCCCGCGCCGCACCCGGGCCACCCGGATCATCGGCACCCCGGACTACCTCGCCCCCGAGATCATCGAGGGCCTGGAGCCGCGCGCCGCCGTCGACATCTACGCCCTCGCCACCGTGCTGTACGAGCTGCTGGCCGGCTTCACCCCGTTCGGCGGCGGCCACACCGGCGCGGTGCTGCGCCGGCACGTCACCGAGCAGGTCCCGCCGATCCCCGGCCTGCCGGACGGGCTGTGGCGGATCATCTCCGAGTGCCTGGCCAAGGCCCCGGCCTCCCGGCTGCGCGCCGCCGAGCTGGCCTCGCGGCTGCGCGAGCAGCTGCCCTCGCTGGCCGGCCTGCCGGTGCTCGCCGTGCCCGGCCAGGGCCGGGCCCCGGCCGAGGAACAGCTGACCCCCGGCGAGGCCGTCTACGCCGAGATCGACGCCGGCCCCGGCATCCACAAGCGCCGCCGCGGCCCGGCCGTCCCGCTGGTGCCCGGCGCCGCCCCGGACTCCACCCGGGACACCCACACCAGCCTGCGCCGCCCGTCGGCCGACGAGCTGGCCGCGTACGCGCTCGAGTCCCGCGCCCAGCGCGCCGCCCCGGGTCACCGCCGGGACCGCCAGGCACTGCTGCGCCGCCGCCGGCTGCTGGCCGTGCTGATCGCCACCGTGCTGCTGCTGGCGGGCGCCGCCGCGGCCTGGACGGCCTTCGCGGCCACCGTCCCGGACGGCGGCCACCCGGCCCGTCCGGCGGTGTCCGGCACGGCCCCGTGGGCGCCGTAGCCGGGGCCGTGGCCGCCGTCGTGAGGCCGGGGGGACCGGGGGTGTCGTCATGACCACTCCCGGAACCATTACCCTGGGGGCGTGGCAGCCGTCGATCCTTCCGAAGAGCTCAAGAACCTCGATACGACCATGGGGTCGATCGAGGCCGTCATCGACCTGGACAAGATCCGGGCCGACATCGCGGTCCTGGAGGAGGAGGCAGCCGCCCCCACCCTGTGGGACGACGTCGCGAACGCGCAGAAGGTGACCAGCCGGCTCTCCTTCCTCCAGGGCGAACTGCGCCGGGTCGAGGGCCTGCGCAGCCGTATCGACGACCTGGGCGTGCTGTTCGAGCTCGCCGAGGCCGAGGACGACGCGGACACCCGCACCGAGGCCGAGAACGAGCTCGTCGCCCTCCAGAAGGCGGTCGAGGAGCTGGAGGTCCGTACCCTCCTGTCCGGCGAGTACGACGCCCGCGAGGCGCTGATCAACATCCGCGCCGAGGCCGGTGGCGTGGACGCCGCCGACTTCGCCGAGCAGCTCATGCGCATGTACCTGCGCTGGGCCGAGCGGCACGGGTACCCCACCGAGGTGTACGACACCTCGTACGCCGAAGAGGCCGGCATCAAGTCCGCGACCTTCACCGTGAAGGCCCCGTACGCCTACGGCACCCTCTCGGTCGAGCAGGGCACCCACCGCCTGGTCCGCATCTCGCCGTTCGACAACCAGGGCCGCCGGCAGACCTCCTTCGCCGGTGTCGAGGTGCTCCCCGTCGTCGAGCAGTCCGACCACGTCGACATCGACGAGGGCGAGCTCCGGGTGGACGTCTACCGCGCCTCCGGCCCCGGCGGTCAGGGCGTCAACACCACCGACTCGGCGGTGCGCATCACGCACATCCCGACCGGCATCGTGGTCTCCTGCCAGAACGAGCGCTCGCAGATCCAGAACAAGGCGTCCGCGATGAACGTCCTCCAGGCCAAGCTGCTGGAGCGGCGCCGCCAGGAGGAGAAGGCGGCGATGGACGCGCTCAAGGACAGCGGCAGCTCCTGGGGCAACCAGATGCGCTCCTACGTGCTGCACCCGTACCAGATGGTGAAGGACGTCCGCACCGCGTACGAGGCCGGCAACCCGCAGGCCGTGCTGGACGGCGACATCGACGGCTTCATCGAGGCCGGGATCCGCTGGCGCAAGCAGCGCGAGACCAGCGCCGAGTAGCGGCAGACGACGACGAAGGCCCCCGACCGCAGTGGTCGGGGGCCTTCGTCGTACGTCTCGTGGGTTGTCAGGCCAGAGCCTGCCGCGCGATCAGCGCCACCGCGAGCAGCCCGGCCAGCAGGGCCAGCAGCATCGCGGGGGAGAGTGCGGCGAACGGGCTCTGCTGCTCCTGGATCCGGGCCCGGTTGGCCCGGCACACCGGGCAACGCCCGTCGCTGACGCGGCCGTTGCAGTTGGCGCACACCAGATGGTCGCAGGTCATGCGATCTCCTCCTCGCTGCTACAGCCAACGCGCCGGACGGGGCTTTGGTTCCATGTGCTGCCCTGTACGGGGGAGCGGCCGTGACGCGGTCGCCCCCTCCACTCTGCCAGGTTCCGGCGGTTCCGGCTCCCGGGCTGCGAGATGACCCCCGATTTTCGGGGCATAAACGGACATTCTCTCCCAAGGGGCGGGCGTTGTCGCGGGCGGCCCCTGCGGGCCGGATGCCGATTCGCGTATGGTCCGAGTCCGGGAGCGGCCCTCCGCGCTCCCTTCGACCGCCCCCGGGCCGGGCCCCAGGGGCGGACCGACCCAAGGACTGGCGCCGCCTAGGATGGCCTCCGTGATGCAGCCGTGATCAGATTCGACAACGTCTCCAAGACCTATCCCAAGCAGAACCGTCCCGCCCTGGACAACGTCTCGCTGGAGATCGAGAAGGGTGAGTTCGTCTTCCTGGTCGGCTCGTCCGGCTCGGGCAAGTCCACCTTCCTGCGCCTGTGCCTGCGCGAGGAGCGCCCCACCACGGGGGCGGTGCACGTGCTGGGCAAGGACCTCGGCAAGCTGTCCAACTGGAAGGTGCCGCACATGCGCCGCCAGCTGGGCACCGTCTTCCAGGACTTCCGCCTGCTGCCGAACAAGACGGTCGCGCAGAACGTCGCCTTCGCGCTGGAGGTGATCGGCAAGCCCAAGAGCGCCATCAACAAGGTGGTGCCCGAGGTGCTGGAGCTGGTCGGCCTCGGCGGCAAGGAGGACCGCATGCCGGGCGAGCTGTCCGGTGGTGAGCAGCAGCGCGTGGCGATCGCCCGGGCCTTCGTGAACCGTCCGATGCTGCTCATCGCGGACGAGCCCACCGGCAACCTCGACCCGCAGAACTCGGTCGGCATCATGAAGCTGCTCGACCGCATCAACCGCACCGGCACCACGGTGCTGATGGCCACCCACGACCAGGCCATCGTCGACCAGATGCGCAAGCGCGTCATCGAGCTCGACAAGGGGCTGCTCGTCCGCGACCAGGCCCGCGGCGTCTACGGGTACCAGCACTGACCGACCAGCGCTGACCCGTAGGGCCGCCGGCCCGAACCGCCAGTCCCGGAGCAGTACCGACCCTGGAGTTGTTTCCCGCATGCGTGCCCAGTTCGTCCTGTCGGAGATCGGTGTGGGTCTCCGACGCAACTTGACCATGACCATCGCGGTCGTGGTCAGTGTCGCGCTCTCCCTCGCCCTCGCCGGTTCCTCGCTCCTGGTCCGCGACCAGGTGAACTCCATGAAGGGGTACTGGTACGACAAGGTCGAGGTGAGCATCTACTTCTGCACCAAGGCGGACGCCCGGAACTCGCCCCAGTGCGACAAGGGTGCGGCCACCGACCAGCAGGTCCAGGACATCAAGGACCAGCTGGACAAGATGACCTCGGTGGTCCAGTCGTCCACCTACGAGAGCTCCGCCGACGCGTACAAGCACTGGAAGGAGATGAACCCGGACAACCCGCTCATCTCCGTCCTGGGCGCGGACGCCATGCCGCAGTCCTGGCGGGTCAAGCTCAACGACCCGACCAAGTACGACGTGATCCAGAGCGCCTTCGCCGGCAAGCCCGGCGTCAAGTCGGTCGAGGACCAGCGGAAGATCCTGGAGAACCTGTTCGGCCTGCTGAACGGCCTCCAGACGGCGGCCTTCGTGATCATGGTGCTGATGCTGTTCGTCGCGCTGCTGCTGATCGTCAACACCGTCCGGGTGTCCGCGTACAGCCGACGGCGTGAAACCGGGATCATGCGCCTGGTCGGTGCGTCGAACTTCTACGTCCAGATGCCGTTCATCGCCGAGGCGGCCTTCTCGGCGCTGCTGGGCGCGATGATGGCCTCCGGACTGCTGATCGGCGGGCACTTCTTCGTCCAGAACTGGCTGGCCGACCGGGTGCAGTTCATCCACTTCATCGGCCTCGGCTCGGTGCTGGCGGTGATACCGCTGCTGATCGTGGTGGGTATGGGCATGGCCGGTGTGGCGGCGTTCTTCACGCTGCGCAAGTACCTCAAGGTCTGATTCCCGGACGCCCCGACGGCCCCGGACGGCACTGCGCCGTCCGGGGCCGTCGGCGTTCCGGGGCCCGTCGTTCCGGTTCGTCCCGCTCGGAGCGGTGTCTACACTCCGGTCCATGCTGCAAACTCCGCGCAGGGCCCGCCAGGTGGCCGCGCTCAGCCTGGTGTTCGGCGCCGTGCTGCTGGCCGGCGCGGCCACCGGCGCCTGGGGCGACCCGGGCGGGCCGCCGCACAGCCCGTCCGCCGACACCGCCCGGGCCACCGGCGGGCTCCCGGCGGACCCGGCCGGCGCCGCCCTGTCCGAGCAGCAGGCCGAGCACCTGCTGGCGGCCGGCGGCGACCGCTGGGGCGCGTACTACAGCGCCCAGGAGTACGCGGAGTTCAGCCAGGGCCTGGACGGCCGGTACCCGGGCGTCGGCCTCTCGGTCGGCCGCGGCCAGGACGGCGTCACCGAGGTCTCCCAGGTCGCGCCCGGCGGCCCGGCCGCCGCGGCCGGCATCGCCCCCGGCGACCGGCTCGTACGGATCGGCCAGGACCAGGCCGACCACCTGCCGGTCACCGAGGTGGTCGCGCGGCTGCGCGGCCAGGGCGAGGAGCGCCGGGCCGGCTCCGAGGTCACCCTGGCGGTCCGGCGCGGCGAGGGGGAGGAGCGCGAACTGCGGCTGCGGCGCGTGCTGCTGGACAGCCGGCAGGTCACCGCGGAGCAGCTGGGCAAGGGCGTGCTGCGGGTGACCGTGCGCGGCTTCACTAGCGGCGTGGCCGACCAGGTGCGCGCCGCGCTGCGCGCCCCGCACGCCGGCGTGGTGCTCGATCTGCGCGGCAACTCGGGCGGGTTGGTCGACGAGGCGGCCGGCACCGCCGGGATCTTCCTGGACGGCGGAACGGTCGGCTCGTACCAGGAGCGCGGCGAGACCAGGGAGTTGACCGCCCCGCCCGGCGGCGACCAGCGCACCCCGCTGGTGCTGCTGGTGGACGGCGGCACGATGAGCGCCGCCGAACTGCTGGCCGGAGCCCTCCAGGACCGCAGCCGCGCCGTGGTGGTGGGCTCGCGGACCTTCGGCAAGGGCACCGTCCAGCAGCCCAGCCGGCTCGCCGACGGCGCCGTGCTGGAGCTGACCGTCGGCCGCTACTACACCCCGGCGGGCCGCTCCCCGGACGGCACCGGCCTCACCCCCGACGTCCCGGCCGGCTCGGGCGAGGAGGCCGACGAGCTCGCCCTGCGGGTCCTCTCGGGGCTGGGCACCCGCGCCTAAAGCAGCTGCCCGATCCGGCCTCGAAGTGCGAGAATGGCCGCGTTATGGCAAAGGAAACCGGACAGAAGCTGATCGCGCAGAACAAGAAGGCGCGACACGAGTACACGATCCTCGACACCTACGAGTGCGGCCTCGTCCTCACCGGAACCGAGGTCAAGTCGCTGCGCGAGGGGCGGGCCAACCTGGTCGACGGCTACGCGTACATCCAGAACCACGAGGCGTGGATCGACAACGTCTTCATCCCCGAGTACACCCAGGGGACGTGGACCAACCACGCGGCCCGGCGCAAGCGCAAGCTGCTGCTGCACAGGATGGAGATCCACAAGATCGAGAGCAAGGTCCGCGACGCGGGCCACACCCTGGTCCCGCTCTCGCTGTACTTCAAGGACGGCCGGGTGAAGCTCGAACTGGCGCTCGCGGTCGGCAAGAAGCTCTACGACAAGCGCCAGACGCTGCGCGAGAAGCAGGACACCCGCGAGACGGCCCGTGCGGTGGCGGCGGCCCGCCGACGCCAGGGTTAATCCGCTGGACCCTCGCCCGTCGCCTCGCGTACTATGGCGCAAGCAACACGGACGATGACCGTCCGAGCTGTTTCTCAACAAAACATGGGGATGATCGGTTTCGACAGGGGATGTTGAAACAGGGGAAGCGAGCCGAGGAACGCGGCAATGATCTCGTTAACCACGTGTCGCAAAAAAATAATCGCCAACTCTAAGCGCGATTCCCAGCAGTTCGCTCTCGCTGCCTAATAAGCACCGATAGCGCTTGGGTGTCAGACCGGGGAGTTCCCGACCCGGACCCTGGCATAATCTAGGGAACTCAACCGTCCGCCCGGGCTGCGAGGGCGGATGGGAAATCAAACAGCAGCTGGGCCTGTTGGCGGCTTGTCCGTGTGACCGCCAGGGCCGAGAAAATCACAGCGGACTGCGCTCGGAGAAGCCCTGAATTAACTCCACTGGACCCGGGTTCGATTCCCGGCATCTCCACCACCCCATGTTGACACGAAGGCCGTCCTCCGCTCCGCGGAGGGCGGCCTTCGATTTTTGTACGTTCCGGAGCAGCGCGGCCGGGGGGTCGCGGCGTAGGATCATCCGTCCGCTCGTTTTCCGGAGCCGGATTCCGCCGCTACCACCGAGGCCATGCAGAGCAACACGCCCACCACCCCCGCCACCGACCACGAGACCGTCCGCGCACGCGAGATCGCCGGTGAGCAGCAGCACCTCGACACCGTCTACCACCGGTTGGAGGAGAAGCTCGCCGAGGCCGAGTACATCCTGGAGGACGCCGCCAAGCGGGTCCAGGTCGGCACCCCCGGCGCGCTCGCCGAACGCGACGCCCAGGTCTACCGGGCCGGCGCCCACCTCCAGCGTCTGAACAACGAGTTCGAGGACTTCCTGTTCGGCCGGATCGACCTCCAGCGGGCCGACGCCCCGGAGGAGCACGGCATCCCGTCGAACACCCCGCTCGACCCGGCCGACCCGGCCGTCGCCGAGACCCTCCACATCGGCCGACTGGGCGTGCTGGACGCCGAGTACGGCCCACTGGTGATCGACTGGCGCGCGCCCGCCGCCGCCCCCTTCTACCGCGCCACCCCGGTCGAACCGGGCCGGGTGATCCGCCGCCGGGTGATCCGCTCCAAGGGCCGCAAGGTGATCGGCGTCGAGGACGACCTGCTGCGCCCCGACCTCACCCCGACCCTGGACGGCGAGGAGCTGGCGGTGGTCGGCGACGGCGCGCTGATGGCCTCGCTGGGCCGCGCCCGCAGCCACTCGATGCGCGACATCGTCTCCTCCATCCAGAAGGAGCAGGACGAGGTGATCCGCGCCGCCGCCGCGGGCGCCACCCTGGTCACCGGCGGCCCCGGCACCGGCAAGACCGCCGTCGCCCTGCACCGCGCCGCCTACCTGCTCTACCAGGACCGCCGCCGCTACGCCGGGGGCATCCTGGTGGTCTCGCCGACCGCGCTGCTGGTCTCGTACACCGAGGGCGTGCTGCCCGCGCTGGGCGAGGAGGGCCAGGTCGCCATCCGGGCGGTCGGCTCGCTGGTGGACGGCATCGAGGCGGACACCTACGACACGCCCGAGGCGGCCCGGGTCAAGGGCTCGGCCCGGATGGTCCAGCTGCTGCGCCGGGCCGCCCGCGCGGCGCTGGAGCTGGGCGCGCCGCAGGAGCTCAAGGTGGTCGCCCGGGGCGAGGTGCTGAAGCTGGACGCCTCCCGGCTGAAGGCCGTGCGCGGCAACGTGGTGGGCTCCGGCGGCACCCCGCTGAACCTGCTGCGCCCGCGCGCCCGCAGGCTGCTGCTGGACGCCCTGTGGCAGCAGGCCACCAGGGACCTGCCGAAGCCCGCCGACCACTACGCCCGCGAGCAGCGCCAGGAGGAGAAGGAGTCCTTCGACGAGTACGTCTCGGACGAGGCGTCGTTCCTGGACTTCCTGGACGCCTGGTGGCCGGCGCTGACCCCGCGCCGGGTGCTCGCCACGCTGCGCCAGCACCGGCACACCAACCGGATCGCCCGCCGGGCCGTCACCCCGGACGAGGCCAGGCTGCTGGCGGCCTCCTGGCGCCACCTGTCCGGGCGGGGCGAGGGCGCGCTGTCCGCGCACGACGTCGCGCTGATCGACGAGCTCCAGGTGCTGCTCGGCGAGCCGGCCCGCCCGAAGGTCCGCGAGGTGGACGCGGTGGACCTGCTGAGCGGCCTGGACGAGGTCACCACCTTCGCCGACCGCAGCGCCCGCCAGCGCGACCGCCAGCCGGTCGAGCGCACGGAGTACGCGCACATCATCGTGGACGAGGCGCAGGACCTCACCCCGATGCAGTGGCGGATGATCGGCCGCCGGGCCCGGATGGCCACCTGGACGATCGTCGGGGACCCGGCGCAGTCCTCCTGGCCGTTCCCGCAGGAGGCCCAGGCCGCGCTGGACGAGGTGCTCTCCGGCAAGCCGCGCCGCCGCTTCACGCTGACCGTGAACTACCGCAACCCGGCCGAGATCGCCGAGGTGGCGGCCAAGGTGCTGGCGCTGGCCGCGCCGGGCACCCCGTCGCCGAGCGCGGTGCGCCACGTCGGCGTGGAGCCGCGCTTCGCGGCCACCACCGACCCCGCGCCGGAGGCCTTCGGCAAGGCCGCCCGGGCCGAGCTGGAGCGGCTGCTGGCCGAGGTGGACGGCACCGTGGCGCTCGTGGTGCCGATGGACCGCCGGGGCGAGGCGGCCGGCTGGGCCGAGGGCCTGGGCGGGCGCGTGGTGGTGCTGGGCAGCCTGGAGGCCAAGGGCTTGGAGTACGACGCGACCGTGGTGGCCGACCCGACCGGCATCGCCGGCGAGTCGGAGGCCGGCCTGCGGGTGCTGTACGTGGCGCTGACCCGCGCGACCCAGCGGCTGACCGTGCTCTCCGGTCCGGACGACCTGCCGGACGCGGCCGGCGTGCCCGCGCTGCTGCACGGCTGACGGACCCTACGGAAGAAGGCCCCTCACCGGGTGGTGAGGGGCCTTCAGACGTTTACGACACCGACCCGCCATGCTCGCCTCGCGGCAAGTGGTCCCTCGAAGGGACGAAGGTTGGGCCCGGGGGCTTGGATCGAGCCGGTGTCCCGTCCAATGTAACGCATCGGCCGGGAGAGGCAAGGAGCGAGCGGCGGGAGCCGGACGGCCATCGGGTGGGATTGTCGGGTCCGCACACTCAATGAACGTTATTTCTGGCTACCCCTTGGAAGGTGCGACGATCGACGTCTAGCATGCGCAGGCGATGCCTTCAACAAAATGTTGAGCCTGCGGGACAGACGGAAGAAGGAAGCGTCGATGGCGACGGTGCCCAGTGTCTCCAACTCGATCACGGTACGGCTGGAGGTCCCGGCCCGGGGCAACGCCGTCAGCGCGATCACCACGGCCGTGGAGTCCTCCGGCGGATCGGTGACCGGTCTCGACGTCACCGCCTCCGGGCTGGAGGCGCTGCGGATCGACGTCACGGTGGCGGCGGCCTCGGTCGCGCACGGCGAGGAGATCGTCGAGAAGCTGCGCACGATCGACGGCGTGTCGATCGGCAAGGTCTCGGACCGCACCTTCCTGATGCACCTCGGCGGCAAGATCGAGATGTCCTCCAAGCTGCCGATCCGCAACCGTGACGACCTCAGCATGATCTACACCCCGGGTGTCGCCCGGGTCTGCATGGCGATCGCGGAGAACCCCGAGGATGCCCGTCGCCTGACCATCAAGCGCAACAGCGTCGCCGTGGTCACCGACGGCTCCGCGGTGCTGGGCCTGGGCAACATCGGCCCGGAGGCCGCGCTGCCCGTCATGGAGGGCAAGGCGGCCCTGTTCAAGCGCTTCGCCGGGATCGACGCCTGGCCGATCTGCCTGGACACCCAGGACACCGACGAGATCGTCGCCATCGTCAAGGCGATCGCCCCGGGCTTCGCGGGGATCAACCTGGAGGACATCTCCGCGCCGCGCTGCTTCGAGATCGAGGCCCGGCTGCGCGAGGCCCTGGACATCCCGGTCTTCCACGACGACCAGCACGGCACCGCGATCGTGGTGCTGGCCGCCCTCACCAACGCGTTGAAGGTGGTCGGCAAGCGGATCGGCGACATCCGCGTGGTGATGTCGGGCGCCGGCGCCGCCGGCACCGCGATCCTCAAGCTGCTGATGGCGGCCGGCGTCGAGCACGCCACCGTGGCGGACGTGCACGGCGTGGTCCACCTGGGCCGCGGGGACCTCAACGAGAACCTGCGCTGGATCGCCGAGCACACCAACCGCTCGGGCCGCACCGGCAGCCTCAAGGAGGCCGTGGCGGGCGCCGACGTCTTCATCGGCGTCTCGGCCCCGAACGTCCTGGACGGCGACGACCTGGCCACCATGGCCGAGGACTCGATCGTCTTCGCGCTGGCCAACCCGGACCCGGAGGTCGACCCGGCCATCGCCCGGCAGACCGCCGCCGTGGTCGCCACCGGCCGCAGCGACTTCCCGAACCAGATCAACAACGTGTTGGTCTTCCCGGGTGTCTTCCGCGGCCTGCTGGACGCCCAGAGCCGCACCGTCAACACCGAGATGATGATCGCCGCCGCCCGTGCGCTGGCCACCACCGTGGCCGACGACGAGCTGAACGCGAACTACATCATCCCGAGCGTGTTCCACAAGGACGTGGCCAAGACCGTCGCCTCCGCGGTGCGCGAGGCGGCCCTGGCGGGGGCCCAGGAGGACCGCGCGCCGGCCCGTCCGACCCCCGGCATCGTGGGCACCCTCGACACCGCCGCGTTCCCCACCGTCAAGCTCTGACGGACGGCTCGGGCGACGTGTCGCAGATCGCTCAAATGTGCGAATAGCGGTCATACCCGCCCAGCTCGCCCCGAACCCTTGCGACACAAGGGCGAGGGGCGTGTTTGGGCTTGTCAGTCGTAGGGCGTACCGTAGCCCTGCACGGGGCAGGCGTGTCCGACAAGTACGGAACGTCCCCCTGGTCTTCCGGCGTGTCGTCCCGACCGCCGCCCGGGTCCGGTCCGCCGGAGCCGACGGAGCGTCACACCTCCGACGGGCGGGCGATGTTCGGGTGGCTCGGCCGGGGCCCGATTGGCTTTCTCGGGGCCGGTCGGGGCAGGATTCGTACCCAGGCGGGCGGGCGGGCCTTCGACGGCTCCGGCGCGCGGCATCGGGTACGGACCCGGCCTGCGACCACGCATTGCCTGCATGAGCACAGTGTGCGGACCTGCGGCCTATCCGGGTGCCCCCCGGTGGGAGCACCGATGGGCCCCCGCGCACCGCAAGCGAACAGACCACAGGAGTACACATGAACCGCAGTGAGCTGGTGGCCGCGCTGTCCGAGCGCGCCGAGGTGACCCGCAAGGACGCCGACGCCGTTCTGGCCGCCTTCGCCGAGATCGTCGGCGAGGTCGTCGCCAAGGGCGACGAGAAGGTCACCATTCCCGGTTTCCTGACCTTCGAGCGCACCCACCGCGCTGCCCGCACCGCCCGCAACCCGCAGACCGGCGAGCCGATCCAGATCGCCGCGGGTTACAGCGCCAAGGTGAGCGCCGGCTCCAAGCTGAAGGAAGCCGCCAAGGGCGCTGCCTGAGCCACCCCTTGAACGCCCGAGAGGCCGGGCTCCCCACTGGGGAGCCCGGCCTCTCGCCGTTGAGTGCTCGGACCGTCAGGCGTCGACCAGCTGCTCGCTGGGCAGCTCGACGTGGGCGCCCAGGTCGCGCAGCTTGTCCATGAAGTTCTCGTAGCCGCGGTTGATCAGGTCGATGCCGTGCACGGTCGAGGTGCCCTCGGCCGCCAGCGCCGCGATCAGGTACGAGAAGCCGCCGCGCAGGTCCGGGATGACCAGCTCGGAGCCGATCAGCTTGGACGGGCCGGAGACGACCGCGGAGTGCAGGAAGTTGCGGGCCCCGAAGCGGCACGGGGTGCCGCCCAGGCACTCGCGGTAGAGCTGGATGTGCGCGCCCATCTGGTTCAGCGCGCCGGTGAAGCCGAGCCGCGACTCGTACACCGTCTCGTGGACGATGGACAGGCCGGTGGCCTGGGTCAGCGCGACCACCAGCGGCTGCTGCCAGTCGGTCTGGAAGCCCGGGTGCACGTCGGTCTCCAGGGCGATCGCCTTGAGCTCGCCGCCCGGGTGCCAGAAGCGGATGCCCTCGTCGTCCACCTCGAAGGCGCCGCCGACCTTCCGGAAGGTGTTCAGGAAGGTCATCATCTCCAGCTGGCGGGCGCCGCGGACGTAGATGTCGCCCTTGGTCGCCAGCGCCGCGCAGGCCCAGGAGGCGGCCTCCAGGCGGTCCGGCAGCGCGCGGTGGTTGTAGCCGTTCAGCTCGTCCACACCGGTGATCAGGATCGTCCGGTCGGTGCCCAGGGTGATGATCGCGCCCATCTTCTGCAGCACGCAGATCAGGTCGACGATCTCCGGCTCGATGGCCGCGTTGCGCAGCTCGGTGACGCCCTCGGCGAGCACCGCCGTGAGCAGCACCTGCTCGGTCGCACCGACCGAGGGGTAGGGCAGCTCGATCTTGGTGCCGCGCAGCCGCTGCGGGGCCACCAGGTAGGTGCCCTGCGGGTGCTTCTCGATGCTGGCGCCGAACTGGCGCAGCACCTCGAAGTGGAAGTCGACGGGGCGGCCGCCGATGTCGCAGCCGCCCAGGCCGGGGATGAAGGCGTGGCCGAGGCGGTGCAGCAGCGGGCCGCAGAACAGGATCGGGATCCGCGAGGAGCCGGCGTGCGCGTCGATGTCCGCGACGTTGGCGCTCTCGACGTGCGAGGGGTCGAGGATCAGCTCGCCGTCCTCGTCACCGGTGCGCACGGTCACGCCGTGCAGCTGCAGCAGGCCGCGGACCACCTTGACGTCGCGGATGTCCGGGACGTTGCGCAGTCTGCTGGGGCCCTGCCCGAGGAGGGCGGCGACCATGGCCTTGGGCACCAGGTTCTTCGCTCCGCGGACGCGGATCTCGCCTTCGAGCGGGTTTCCGCCGTGGACCAGCAGGACGTCGTCGGTCATCGTTCTCGCAATCCGGGGTGCCAGAGGAGTCGGGGGGAGGGCTCCGGGAGAGAGCCGGTGGTGGACCGGTCGTACGGGCGCGTTCGGGCCCCCGGCGAAACCGAGTCGGCACCGTATAAAGGCGTCCACCAGACGTAGATGGTAGTAGGCGTGCCGTTGGTTCCCGTGAGCCTCTCCCGTGATGGTGCTCTCTCCGGGCCCGGGCCCGCCCCCCGGTACGGCCGTACGGGTGTTCGTGGGCGTGGCCGTTTCCGGGCGTTGCGGTGTCCGAGCGGTGCGGTTCTGCGGGATCATGTGGGCATGACGGCGGCCCATTCGCACGGAGGCCGGTCCCACACCGGCCGTCTGCTCGTCGCGACGCCCCTGCTCACCGACCCGAACTTCGCGCGGGCGGTGGTGCTGCTCCTCGACCACGACGTCGAGGGGGCGCTCGGCGTGGTCCTGAACCGGCCGACGCCGGTCGAGGTGGGCAGTGTGCTGGACGGCTGGAACAGACTCGTCGGACAGCCGGCCGTGGTGTTCCAGGGCGGCCCGGTGGCGCTGGACTCGGCGCTCGGCCTCGCGGTGGCGCCGGGGGAGCCGGGCACCGGCGAGCCGCTCGGCTGGCGCCGGGTGCACGGCGCGATCGGCCTGGTGGACCTGGAGGCGCCGCCCGAGGTGCTGGCCGGCGAACTGGGCAGCCTGCGGATCTTCGCCGGGTACGCCGGGTGGTCGCCGGGGCAGCTGGAGGCGGAGCTGGAGAGCGGCGCCTGGTACCTGGTGGACTGCGAGCCGGGGGACGTCTCCAGCCCCGAGCCGGAGCGGCTGTGGCGCTCGGTGCTGCGCCGCCAGCGCGGCCCGCTCGCCCTGCTGGCGACCTACCCGGACGACCCGACGATGAACTGAGCCGACCGGCCCGGAGCCGCGACACTGGCCGGGTTTCCGGAGGCGCCCATAGACTTGGCACCCATGAGCACTCTTGAGCCCGAGCGCGGCCTCGGCACCGGCACCCTGGTCGAGCCCGTCCCGCAGGTGTCCCACGGGGACGGCGACCACGAGCGCTTCGCGCACTACGTCCAGAAGGACAAGATCATGGAGAGCGCGCTCTCGGGGTCCCCCGTGGTGGCGCTCTGCGGCAAGGTGTGGGTGCCCGGCCGCGACCCGAAGAAGTACCCGGTCTGCCCGATGTGCAAGGAGATCTACGACGGCATCGGCAAGCCGCAGGGCGGCGACGGCGACAAGAAGTAGTCCGCGGCGCCCCGCACAACGCCGTTTTGCATAGCACCAGGGTTCCCCTGGTGGTCTATGCCAATCGCCGGGGCGTGGGCAGGATGTCGGAATGGACCTCATTCCCGCACCTTCGAGTGCCGCCCGCCGCCCGGACGAGGACTATCCGCTCGACGCCGCCACCACGCTGACCGCACCCCCCGCGCTGGCCGACGCCGAGCGCTGGCTGCGGGCCACGCTGTCCGCCGCCACCGGGCTGCCGCTCGGCCCGGGCCGGCCAGGCGCGGGCATCGAGCTGGTCCAGGACGGGACGCTCGCCGCCGAGGCGTACCGGATCACGGTGCGCCCCGGCCACGCCCTGCTCGCCGCGGGCGGCCCGGCCGGCGCGCTGTGGGGCGCGCAGACCCTGCGGCAGCTGCTCGGGCCGGACGCCTACCGCCGCTCGCCGCTGCGCCACGAGGGCTGGGTGCTGCCCGGCGCCGACATCGAGGACGCCCCCCGGTTCGGCTGGCGCGGCGCGCTGCTCGACGTCGCCCGGCACTTCCTGCCCAAGGCGGACGTGCTGCGCTTCGTCGACCTGCTGGCCGCGCACAAGCTCAACGTGCTGCACCTGCACCTGACCGACGACCAGGGGTGGCGGGTCGAGATCAAGCGCTACCCGAGGCTGACCGCGCGCGGTTCCTGGCGGGACCGCTCGATGGTCGGGTACCGGGCCGGACAGCGCCGCGACGACCGCCCGCACGGCGGCTTCTACACCCAGGACGACCTGCGCGAGATCGTCGCCTACGCGGCCGCCCGCGGGATCACCGTCGTCCCGGAGATCGACCTGCCCGGCCACACCCAGGCCGCCGTCGCGGCCTACCCCGAACTGGGCAACACCGACGTGGTGGACACCGCCGCGCTCGGGGTGTGGACCGACTGGGGGGTGAGCCACAACGTGCTCAACGCCTCCGAGGAGACCCTGCGCTTCTTCGAGGGCGTGCTGGAGGAGGTCCTGGAGCTCTTCCCGTCCGAGTTCGTCCACCTCGGCGGCGACGAGTGCCCCAAGGAGCAGTGGAAGGACAGCGCCGCCGCGCAGGCGCGGATCCGCGAGCTGGGCCTGGCCAACGAGGACGAACTGCAGAGCCACCTGATCCGGCACTTCGACCGCTGGCTGGCCGAGCGCGGCCGCCGGCTGATCGGCTGGGACGAGATCCTGGAGGGCGGGCTCGCGCCCGGCGCCGCGGTCTCCTCCTGGCGCGGCTTCGGCGGCGGGATCGCCGCCGCGAAGGCCGGGCACGACGTGGTGATGTGCCCCGAGCAGCACGTCTACTTCGACCACCGGCAGGCGGACGGGCCGGACGAGCCGATCCCGGTCGGCTTCGTGCGCACGCTGGAGGACGTCTACCGGTTCGAGCCCGTCCCGAAGCAGCTGGACGAGGCCGCCGCCCGGCACGTGATCGGCACCCAGGCCAACCTGTGGAGCGAGTTCATGGACAGCGCCCGGGACATCGACTACCGGGCCTTCCCCCGGCTGGTCGCCTTCGCCGAGGTCGCCTGGTCCGCGCTGCCCGCCGAGCCGGCCGAGCGGGACTTCGCCGGTTTCGAGCGGCGGCTGACGACCCACCTGAAGGCGCTGGACGCGCTCGGCGTCGAGTACCGCCCGGCCGACGGGCCGCACCCGTGGCAGCGCTGGCCCGCGCCGGCCGGCCGGCCGATCGAGGGCCCGCCGCCGGTCCGTTAGGGCGTGTCCCGGGGGCCCTTTCCGGGGCCGCCGGGACCCCCGTGACACGCCCCGGTCGTGCTGACCGGGAACTTCTGAGCGGTCATCGGACGTCAAGAACTGATGAACATCTGCCCTGGCCCGGAGCGGGTCGGGGCAGATACCGCCCGGTATCGGTCCCAATCGGGCAGCCCCGTTCACCGGCCCCGAAATGATCATCGAGCATTGTGTGCCAGAGTTGCCCAACCCGGCCCGATCGCCCGTACCCTACGGGCCAGGCCGGGCTGCTGACGCAGGACGGCACGGCCGCAGGCCGGCGGGCGGCAGGCGATCGATGAGCAAGTGGAGCACGGTGGGACCCAGGTGAACCGGACGATCATGCTGCCGGCCTCCCTCGACGAGGCCGTCGACGCGCTGGCCGCCGCTCCGGCCGCGGTACCGGTGGCCGGAGCCACCGACCTGATGGAGGCCGTCAACGCCGGCCGCTTGCGCCCCGCCGCCCTGGTCGGCCTCGGCCGGATCACCGAACTGCGGGGCTGGCGCTACGAGGACGGCGGCACCGCCGTCCTCGGCGCCGGACTCACCCACGCCCGGATGGACCGCCCCGACTTCGCCGCGCTCATCCCCGCGCTCGCCGACGCCGCCCGCACCGCCGGCCCGCCGCAGGTCCGCAACGTCGGCACCCTCGGCGGGAACATCGTCACCGCCGCCCCGGCCGGCGACACCCTCCCGGTGCTCACCGCGCTGGAGGCCGGCGTCACCCTGACCCGGGCCGGGGGCACCCGCGAGGTGCCGGTCAGTCACCTGCTCACCGGACTCGACCCGGTGCGCCCCGGCGAACTGCTCACCTGGGTGCGCGTCCCGCTGCTGCACGCCCCGCAGGTCTTCCTCAAGGCCACCGGCCGCAGCGGCCCGGCCCGCGCCACCGCCTCCGTCGCCCTCGTCCTCGACCCGGCCAGGCGCTCGGTGCGCTGCGCCGTCGGGGCCGTCGCGCCGGTGCCGCTGCGCCCGCTGGAGGCCGAGGCCTGGGTCGCCGGCTGCATCGACTGGGACGGCAGCCGGGAGATCGACCCGGCCGCGACCGCCGCCTTCGGCGAGTACGTGGCCGCCGCCTGCGTCCCCGACGACTACGGCGCCGAGGGCGCCTGGGAGGCCGTGACCGAGGGGCCGACAGCGGCCGCCGTTCGGCTGCGGCGTACCGTATCGGTGCTGGCCCGACGGGCGCTGGGAAGGGTGCTGAAGTGACCACAGACCCCATCGAGACCCTCGACGCCGACCCGCTCGGCCTCTCCCCGCAGGTCAGCCGCGAGCTGCGCCCGTGCGCCTCGTACACGCTGCGGGTCAACGGTTTCGAACGGCCCGTCACCGACGCCTGGATCGGCGAGAGCCTGCTCTACGTGCTGCGCGAGCGGCTCGGCCTGGCCGGCGCCAAGGACGGCTGCGAGCAGGGCGAGTGCGGGGCCTGCTCGGTGCAGGTGGACGGCCAGCTGGTGGCCGGCTGCCTGGTGCCCGCCGCGCTGGCCGCCGACAGCGAGATCAACACCGTCGAGGGCCTGTCGGCCGCCGGCGGTGCGAGCGCCGTCCAGCAGGCGCTGGCCGCCTCCGGCGCCGTCCAGTGCGGCTACTGCACCCCCGGCATGGCGATGGCGGTGCACGACCTGCTCCAACGCAACCACCGGCCCACCGAGGTGGAGGCCCGTCAGGCCCTGTGCGGCAACCTCTGCCGCTGCACCGGCTACCGGGGCGTGCTGGCCGCCGTCCAGACCGTCGCGGACGCCCGCGCGCTGGAGGCCGAGCAGGCGGAGGAGGCCGCCGAGGCCGCCGCCGCGCAGGCCGCCGCCGAGGCGCCGGCCGAGCCGGTCGCCGAGCCGGTCGCCGAGCCGCCCGCCGCACGGCCGGCGGAGGCGCCGATCGAGCCCGGGCAGGCCGTCGAGCCGCCGGTCTACGCCGACGCCGGGGACTGGATCGAGCACGTCCCGCAGCAGGCCGTCGAGCAGCAGCCCGTCCCGCAGCAGCCCGTCCCGCAGCAGCCCGTCGAGCAGCACGCCGTCCCGCAGCACGCCGTCGGGCAGCCGGGCGTCGGGCCGGCCCCGGCCGGAGTGCCGTACGGCGACCCCCAGGGCGGCTACGACACCGGCGTGTACGACACCACCGTGCTGGCCCCGATCCGGGACGCCATCCCCGCCCAGGCCGCCGACGAGCAGGTGTACTACCCGCCGCAGGGCTACCCCGAGCAGCCCTACCAGGCCACCCCCGCGCACGGCACCTACCTGCCCTACCCGGACGGCCACCAGCAGCAGAACGGCTACGACACCGGGTACGACGCCCCGGTCTACGAGCCCACCCCGGCGCACGGCACCCCGCTGCCCGGCGCCGGCTACGACGGCACGCCGCCGCACGGCACGCCCGCGCACGGCACCCCGCTGCCCGGCACCGGCTACGACGGCACGCCGCCGCACGGCACGCCCGCGCACGGCACCCCGCTGCCCGGCACCGTTTACGACGGCACGCCGCCGCACGGCACCCCGTACCCCGCTCCGCACCCGCACGGTGCCCCGGCCGAGGGCGGCGCCCCGGCCGGTGTCCCGTACGGGGCCACCCCCGCCCACGGCATCCGGCTCCCCGAGGACGACCACGCATCATGACGTCGCCTACCGACATCGGCGCAGCACTCCAGCAGGACGGCGGCGAGGGCGGCGCACCGGAGCCGATCGGCCTGGGCAGCTCCCCGCTGCGCGGCGACGCGCTGCCGAAGGCGCTCGGCATCTACCCGTACGCGGCCGACCTCTGGGCCGAGGGCCTGCTGTGGGGCGCGGTGCTGCGCTCGCCGCACCCGCACGCCCGGATCCGCGGCATCGACACCTCGGCCGCGCTGGCGCTGCCCGGGGTGCACGCCGTGGTCACCGCCGCCGACCTGCCGCCCGGCCCGGACGGCACCCCCGACGGCGCCCCGGCCGGGCCGATCGTCTCCGACCGGCCGGTGCTGGCCGCCGGCGTGGTGCGCCACCACGGCGAGCCGATCGCCGCGGTGGCCGCCGACCACCCGGACACCGCCCGGCTGGCGGTCGGCCTGATCGCGGTCGACTACGAGCCGCTGGAGGCCGTCACCGACCCGGAGCAGTCCTTCACCGCGCCGCCGCTGCACCCGGACGGCAACCTGTTCCGCCACCTGCCGCTGCGCACCGGCGACCCGGACGCGGTCGGCGAGATCATCGTCGAGGGCCTCTACCAGGTCGGCCGGCAGGACCCGGCCCCGCTGGGCGCCGAGGCCGGGCTGGCCGTGCCGCGCCCGGACGGCGGCGTCGAACTGCACCTGTCCTCCACCGACCCGCACGGTGACCGCGACCGCACCGCCGCCTGCCTCGGCCTGGAGCCGGACCGGGTCCGGCTGGTGGCCACCGGTGTGCCCGGCGCCACCACCGACCGCGAGGACCTCTCGTTCCAGGTCACCCTGGCCCTGCTGGCGCTGCGCACCGGCCGCCCGGTGAAGATGACGCTCACCCGCGAGGAGTCCTTCCACACCCACACCTCGCGCCACCCCGCGCTGCTGCGCTACCGCCACCACGCCGACGCCGAGGGCACGCTGGTGAAGGTCGAGGCGCAGATCCTGCTGGACGGCGGCGCCTACGCGGACGTCTCCGCCGAGGCGCTGGCCGCCGCGACGGCCTTCTCGGCCGGTCCGTACGTCTGCCCGAACGTCTTCGTGGACGCCTGGGCGGTGCGCACCAACAACCCGCCGGCCGGCCGGATGCGCGGCGAGGGCGCCCTGCAGGCCTGCTTCGCGTACGAGTCCCAGCTGGACCAGCTGGCCGCCCGGATCGGCGTGGACCCGGTGGAGATCCGCCGCCGCAACGCGATGTCCACCGGCGACCCGCTGCCCACCGGACAGGCCGTCACCTGCCCGGCGCCGGTGCGCGCCCTGCTGGACGCGGTCGCGGCCGAGCCGCTGCCGGCCCTGCCGGTGGACGACCCGGACGCCGAGTGGCTGCTGCCCGGCGGGCCCGGCGGCGCGGGCGACCCGGCGGCGGTGCGGCGCGGCATCGGCTACGCCGTCGGCATGGTGCACATGCTGGGCGCCGAGGGCGAGGACGAGGTCTCCACCGCGACGGTGCGGGTCAGCGGCGACCACGCGACGGTGATCTGCGCGGCGGTCGACGCCGGGCAGGGCTTCGCCACGCTGGCCCGGCAGATCGTGCAGACCGTGCTGGGCGTCAGCGAGGTCTACATCGCGCCGGCCGACAGCGACCAGTCGATCGCCGGGCCGTCCGCCCGCGGCCGGCACACCTGGGTCTCCGGCGGCGCCGTCGAGCGGGCCGCGCTGATGGTCCGCCACCAGCTGCTGCAGCCGATCGCGGCGAACTTCGGGATGTCGGCGGAGCTGCTCCAGATCGCCGACGGCAAGATCACCTCGTACGACGGGGTGCTCGGCATGCCGGTCGCCGAGGCGCTGGAGGGCAAGGAGCTGTGGGCGACCGCGCAGTGCCGCCCGCACCCCACCGAGCCGCTGGACGAGTCCGGGCAGGGCGACGCCTTCGTCTCTATCTCGTTCTGCGCGATGCGCGCGGTGGTGGACGTGGACATCGAGCTGGGCGCCGTCCGGGTGGTCGAGATGACCGTCGCCCAGGACGTCGGCCGGGCGCTGAACCCGCGCCAGATCGAGGACCGGATCGAGGCGGGGGTGGCCCAGGGCGTCGGTCTGGCGCTGCTGGAGGACCTGCGGACGGAGGGCGGGGTGCTGCAGAACCCCTCGCTCACGGGCTACCGGCTGCCCACCGCGCTGGACACCCCGGAGGTGCGGATCGCCGCGCTGCTGGAGGAGCGCGACGTGGTGGCCCCGTTCGGCGCGAAGGCGGTCGGCGCCGTCCCCGCGGTGGTCGCCCCGGCGGCCGTCGCCGCGGCCGTGCGCGCCGCCACCGGCCTGCCGGTCGGCCGGCTGCCGATCCGGGCGGAGGACGCCGTCACCGCCTGACCGGACGGTTCGGAAAGGCGACGGAAAGCGGTGCAAACAGCGGAAAGGAATTGCCGGCCGACTTTTCCGGGTCGACCGGCAATTCCTTTCTCCACGAGGCCATGGCGGGGATCGAACCCGCGTGTACCGCTTTGCAGACGGTTCCCTAAGCCACTCGGGCACACGGCCAGTGAATTCATAGTGGCCGATCCGGGGAGAGCGGTCAACGCTCCTTTGTAAATTCTGTATGGCAGTGTGTGCTACCGTCGGAGACCGGTGGCGGCATTTCCGCCACCCCGGACGAGCGCGTCGTACCCGGTGACGACAAGACGGCGCAGTTCAGCGGCAATCCGGCCGCTGTGGACTGCGGAGGCACCACCGTCATGGCCTGGCTCGTTCTGATCCTCTCGGGTTTCCTCGAAACCGTCTGGGCGGTCGCCCTGGAATCGTCCAAGGGCTTCACCCGCCTCGTTCCCAGCCTCGTCTTCGGCGTGGCCCTGCTGTTCAGCATGGGCGGGCTGGCGTACGCGATGCGCACCATTCCGATCGGCACCGGTTACGCGGTCTGGGTCGGCATCGGCGCGGTCGGCACCGCGGTCTACGGCATGGCCGTCCTGGGGGACGCGGTGACCATGGCCAGGATCGGCTGCCTGCTGCTGATCGTCTCTGGCGTGGTGGGCCTCAAGGTGCTGCACTGAGCCCCGGCGGGCCCGCGGCGTAGGTCCCGGGGCGGAGTCGATCACCGACCGGGGTCAGGGGTCATCGGGGCAGACGGCTCTTACGATGTTACGTATGACCACTGCCTCCCCCACCTCGGTCGACCCTGTTCCGATACCCCTCGACGACGACCCCGGTGGCGGGGTGCTCGGCGGCCGCTACCGCGCGCTGACCCTGGGGATCGTCTCGGTGGTCCTGGTGATCGCCTTCGAGGCGACGGCCGTCAACACCGCGATGCCGACCGCGGCCCGCCAGCTGAACGGGCTCGGGCTGTACGCCTTCGCCTTCTCCGGCTACTTCACCACCACCCTGTTCGCCCTGGTCGTCTCCGGCCAGTGGTGCGACCGGAGCGGCCCGCTGAGGCCGCTGTTCAGCGGCATCGCGGTGTTCGGCGTGGGGCTGGTGGTGGCCGGGACGGCGCCCGGGATGTGGGTGTTCGTGGCCGGCCGGGCGATCCAGGGCCTGGGCGGCGGGCTGGTGATCGTCGCGCTGTACGTGGTCGTCGGCCGGGCCTACCCGGAGCGGCTGCGGCCCGCGGTGTTCGCGGCCTTCTCCTCCGCCTGGGTGCTGCCCTCGATCATCGGCCCGCTGGTCTCCGGGGCCGTCACCCAGCACCTGGGCTGGCGCTGGGTGTTCCTGGCCGTGCCGGCGCTGATCCTGCTGCCGCTGGCCGTGATGGGCCCGGCGCTGGCCCGCTCGGAGCGGGAGCGCCCGGTGGTCCGGGGCGCGGCCTTCGACCGCCGTCGCACCCTGCTGGCCGCGATGGCGGCGGTCGGCGCCGGCCTGCTGCAGTACGCGGGCCAGCGGCGCGACCTGATCGGGCTGCTCCCGGGGATCGCCGGGGCGGCGCTGCTGGTGCCGGCCGTCCTGGGGCTGCTGCCGACCGGGACCCTGCGGGCCGGGCGGGGGCTGCCGGCGGTGATCCTGCTGCGCGGGATGGCGGCCGGGGCGTTCCTCGGCGCCGAGGCCTTCGTCCCGCTGATGATGACCACCCAGCGGGACCTCTCGCCGACGCTGGCCGGCCTGACCCTGACCAGCGGCGGCCTCACCTGGGCGGTCGGCTCCTGGCTCCAGGGCCGGCCCGGGGCGGAGCGCTACCGCGAGGCGATGATCCGGGGCGGCCTGGTGCTGACCGCGGTGGCGATCGGGGGCGCCGCGCTGGTGCTGTTCCCGGCGGTGCCGGCCTGGGTCGCGTCGGTGGCCTGGGGCGTCGGCGGCATCGGGATGGGGATGGCGATCGCGAGCGTCAGCGTGCTGATGATGAAGCTCTCCACGCCGGAGGACGCCGGGGCCAACTCGGCCGCCCTGCAGATGAGCGACGCGCTGGGCAACGTGCTGCTGACCGGGATGGCCGGGGTGCTGTTCGCGGCGCTGGGCGGCGGCTCGCTCGCCGCCGCCCACGAGGGCGGCGGGGCGGCCGGCTCGCCCGGCGCCTTCGCGGTGATCCTGCTGTCGATGGCCGGGGTGGCGCTGCTCGGCGCGCTGCTGGCCGGCCGGGTGCGGGCGAAGGCCTGACGGTCAGGACCCGGCGGGGGCTCCGGCCCCCGCCGGGGCGCCGAGGAAGGCCTCCCAGCCGCCGGCCGGCGCCTGGCCCGGGGCGAGGGTCTGGAGCTTGCGCAGCACCGCCGGGTCCTGGGCGTCCAGCCAGTCGACCAGCTGCCGGAAGGAGACCAGCCGGACCTCCGGCTTGCCCGCGATGGTCCGGAGGACGTCCTCGACGGCGTTCATGTAGATGCCGCCGTTCCACTCCTCGAAGTGGTTGCCGATGACGTACGGCGCCCGGTTGCCGTTGTAGGTGCGGTCGAAGCCCATCAGGTAGGCGTCGCGGGCCTGGGTCTGGAAGCCGGGGTGGAGCGCCGGGTCGGCCTTGGTGTTGGGGCCGCACTGGTTGTACATGATGTTGTAGTCCATCGAGAGCACCTGGAAGGTGTGCCCGGGGAACGGGATGGACTGCAGCGGGAGGTCCCACAGGGCGCCGCCCTGGATCTTCTGCGGCCACACCTGGGTGCCGTTGCCGCTGCTGTCGTAGCGCCAGCCGCGCTTGACCGCGGTGGGCAGCAGGTTGCGCTGGCCCTCCAGACAGGGGGTGCGGCTGCCGATCAGCTCCTTGCGGTAGTCGAAGGGCAGCGCCGGCAGGTCGGTGAAGCCGGTGTTGGTGCGCCAGTTCGTCACGAAGTCCATCGCCTGCTGGATCTCGCTGTCCCACTCCTCGGGGGACCACTTGCCGACGCCGGTGGAGCCGCAGAAGTGGCCGTTGAAGTGGGTCCCGATCTCGTGGCCCTCCAGCCAGGCCGCGTGCACGTTCTCCAGGGTGTCGCGGATGTGCTGGTCGCTCAGGTAGCCGATGTCGGAGGCGCCGGCCCTGTGCTGCGGCGGGCGGTAGAGGTCCTTCTTGGACTCCGGCAGCAGGTAGAGGCCGCTGAGGAAGAAGGTCATCTTCGCGTCGTGCTCCTGCGCCAGCCGGCGGAAGCGGGCGAACAGGCCGTTGTCGAGCTCGCCGGCGCCGTCCCAGGAGAAGACCACGAACTGCGGCGGGCGCTGGCCGGGCTGCAGCCGGTCGGGGACCGGCTGGTGCGGCTGGGCGCCGGTGTCCGAGGTGGAGCCGTCGCCGATCAGGACGGCCTGCGGCTTGGGGGCCGGGGCCGGGGCGGGGGTGTCGCCCCGCTCGTCGGCCGCGCCGGTGGCCGGGACGACGGCTCCGGGCACCCGCACTCCGCCGGTGGCGTGGTCGCTGCCGCAGCCGGCCGCCAGGGTGGCGGCGGTGGCGGCGCCCGCCGCCAGCAGGGTGCGGCGTGAGAGGGCTTCCATGGTCACTCCGTTCGTGGGGCGGTGGGGCGGCGTGCGGGAGTGCGGAGTCCGGTCGGACAAGTGGGTGATACAACCCGTGGCCGGGTCAGCATGGCACGGGGGCGGGGCCGGTCGGAGAGGCGCAGCGCGTCGTCCGGAGCGATCGCCCGAACGCCGCAACCGATCGGGTCCGTAGAACCGTCGGTAGCTCGTGTCGGGAGTGTTCCTGCGGCGATCGTATGCGGGGGGCGGCCGTCGCGCTCCGCGACCGGGTGCCCACGGGGCGCACGAAAGAGGGCGTCAGCCCTGCCGATCGGCGGGTGCCGGTACGACCGTCGTATGGACGTGCCTTACAGTCCGTTCCGGTTGAATTGTTTCCCAGGAAACTCCCAGGAAGCGGGGTTCCGTCGGCAGAGGGGAGCGCCCGTGGGCGTCCAGCAGAGCAGGGGGCCCTGGCCGGGCACCCTGGCGGCGGGTGCCGCGCTGGTGCTCGGTGCCTGGCTCGTGCACGACGGAGGCCCGTCGCTGCCGCCCGCACCGGGGGCCGGCCAGGCCCAGGCCGGGATCACGCCGGTCTCGGTCGTCCCTCCGCTGGGCCCGTCCGCGCCGACCCGGATCCGCATCCCGGCGGTGCGCCTGGACGCCCCGGTCACCGCGCTCGGACTGGACGCGGACGGCCACCTGCAGACCCCGCCCGAGGCGGACCGCAACCTGGCGGGCTGGTACCGGGGCGGGGCCAGCCCCGGCCAGCGCGGTACCGCGATCCTGGCGGGACACGTCGACAACAAGACCGGCCCCGCGGTCTTCTATCATCTGGGCGCGCTCCGTCGGGGGGACCGGATCGAGATCGCCCGGGCGGACGGCGCCACCGCCGTCTACCAGCTCTACGCCATCGAAGTGCACGACCGAAAGGACTTCCCGGACGATCGGGTCTACCGTCAGGCCACTGACGCGCAGCTGCGGGTGATCACCTGCGGCGGCTCGTACAGCGAGGAGCACGGCTACGACGGCAACGTCGTCGCCTACGGCTTCCTGGCCGACACCACCCCGCCGGGCAAAGCCGCATGAGCACGCTGACCCTTGCCTCCCGCTGGAACCCGATCGACTGGCCGCTCACCGAGGGCCTGATCCCGCACGCCGTGCTGGCGGCCGGCTGGGCGGCGCTGATCGCGCTCGCCGTCGGCCGCGGCCGGAGCTGGTGGCGGGTCCGCCTGCCCGCCGCCCTGATCACCGCCGCGGCGCTCAGCTGGCTGCTGGACGTCGTGGTCGACGGCTGGTGGCACCCCTTCCCGGAGGGCACGCCCAAGTACGTCACCTGGTGGATAGCCATCGCCCTGACCGGGCTCTGCCTGGCCGGCTACCGGCTGCGCCGGCTCACCTGGCGGCGGCGGGGGCTCGCGCTGGGCCTGTGCGGCCTGGTGGTGCTGATGGCCTCCTCCGAGGTGAACATCGGCTTCGGCCAGTTCCCGAGCGGGCGCGTGATGCTCGCGCCGTGGCTGACCAAGACCGACGGGCTGGTCGCCGACAAGGCGGGCCAGACCGTGGCCGCCCCGCCGGGCAAGACGCTGGAGGAGGTCTGGCAGCCCCCGGCGGACCTGCCCGAGAAGGGCACCGTGTCGGTGGTGCCGATCCCCGGCACCAAGTCGGGCTTCAAGGCCCGCGACGCGTACGTCTACCTCCCGCCCGCCTACCAGGCCACCCCGCGGCCGCTGCTCCCGGTGATCGTGATGATCACCGGTCAGCCCGGCGTCCCGGGGGACTGGGTGCTCTCCGCGCAGATCAACGAGGCGCTGGACGCCTACGCCGCGGACCACGGCGGCCTCGCGCCGATCGTGGTGATGCCCGACCAGCTCGGCTCCACCTGGGCCAACACGCTCTGCCTCGACTCCAAGATCGCCAAGACCCAGACCTACCTGGCGGTGGACGTCCCCGAGTGGGTGCACCAGCACCTCCAGACGGCGGCCGGCCGGAAGTCCTGGGCGATCGGGGGCGCCTCGATGGGTGGAACCTGCGCCCTCCAGCTCGGCGTCAACGCCTCCGACGTGTACGGCACCGTCCTCGACATGTCCGGGCAGGAGGAACCGACCCTGGGCAGTCGGGAACAGACCGTCAAGGCCGCCTTCGGTGGTGACGAGAAGAAGTTCGACGCGGTCGATCCGCTCCAGGTGATGGCCCGCAAGAAGTTCCCGGACACCAACGTCGCGTTGGTCGTCGGCGAGACCGACGAGGAGTTCAGACCGCAGATGGAGAAGGTCTACCAGGCCGCGCAGGCGGCCGGAATGAAGTCCAAGTTCGAACTGATGCCGGGTGGCCACGGCTGGGTCGTCTTCCGGCCCGGCATCGCCCAGCAGCTCCCGTGGCTCGCCCAGCAGACCGGGCTGACCCGGTGACCGGGGCGGGGACGGCGCTGGCCACCGTCGGCGAGCAGCGCGGGCCGGGGCCGGACGCGGAGCGCTCGGCCGAGCGCGGCACCGACCGGGCCGACCGGGCGCCGGTCACCCGGACGCCGGAGCCGCGCCCGCAGAAGGTCCGGCGGGCGGCCGGGGTGCTCGGCGCCAGGCTGCGCTCGGCGCCGCTGACGCTGGCCCTGCTGGCCGGGCTCTGGCTGCTCGGCGCGGCCACCCGCAGCCTGGGCCACGGCCCGTCGGACCGGCTGCTGGAGCGGGCCGGCATCGGCCTGTCCACGCTGGCCGAGGGCCACTGGTGGACGCCGGTCACCTCGATGTTCTGGTGCTCGGGCCGCGGCTCGTACGTGTTCACCAGCCTGCTGCTGCTCCTGGTCGGCCCGGCCGCCGAGCACCGGCTCGGGCGGCTGCGCACCCTCGCGGTGCTGGTCGGCGGGCAGGTGGTCGGCACCCTGCTGGGCACCGGGCTGGTCGCCTTCGGCTCCTCGGCGGGGGAGCAGTGGACCGCCTCGGTGGCCGACCAGATCTCGGTCGGCCCCGGCGTCGGCGTGTTCGCGCTGGCCGGGGTCCTCGGGTACCGGCTCACCGTGCTCTGGCGCCGCCGGCTGCACCTGCTGGTGCTGCTCGTCCCGCTGGTGATGACGCTGTACGTGGGCCACCTGCAGAGCGTCCAGCGGTGCGCCGCCGCGCTGGCCGGGCTCGGCCTGGGCGCGCTGGTCAGCCGGGGCCGCCCGCACCTGCGCACGCACCGCTCCTCGCACTCGGAGACCCGGGTGCTGGTGGCGCTCTGCCTGGTCGCGGCCGCCTTCGGGCCGCTGCTGGCCTCGCTGTACGACAACGCCAGCGGGCCGTTCAACACCTTCTCCGAGCTGTACTTCTCGCACCGGCTCAGCCCGGACGAGGTGGCCGACTTCTGCGCGCAGTCGGCGCACGACTGCGCCCGGGCGCACGCCGTCGTCCGGATCTTCGACACCCCGGGCCGGATGATGGCCGCGCTGATCCCGGCGCTGCTGCTGGTGCTCGCCGAGGGGCTGCGCCGGGGGCTGCGGTTCGCCTGGCTGGTCACCGTGGCCACCGAGCTGCTCTGGGCGGCGCTGCTGTGCTGGCTCTACCTGGACGCCGGGCCGGTCAGCCGGGACGTGGTGCAGTACTTCGTCGAGGCGCTGCTGCTGCCGCTGCTGACCACCGGGCTGCTGGTGGCCACCCGCAAGCGGTTCCTGCTGCGGCTGTCCGGCCGCTCGGTGCGCCGGCTGGCCCTGGTGCTCGGCGGCGCGGCGCTCGCCTCCGCGGCCACCTACGTGGGGGTCGGGCGGCTGGTGGCCGGGGAGTTCGAGCCGGGGGCCTCCGCCCGCCGGCTGGTCGCCGGGCTGCCCGCCCAGTTCCTGCCGCCCGCGTACAACGACCTGCTGCCGGACTACCCGATCGCGGTCGGGCCGGTGGCGCGCTTCCTGGAGACGTACTGCGGGCTGGCGTTCTGGGCGGTCGCGCTGGCCGTGCTGCTGTCGGTCTTCCGCCGGCCGGTGCTGCACACCGACGCGGCGGCGGCCGCCCGCGCGCGGGCGCTGCTGGCCGAGCACGGCGGCGGGACGCTCTCGTTCATCGCCACCTGGGACGGCAACCACTACTGGTTCGACGAGGGCGGCCGGGCGGCCGTCGCCTACCGGGTGGTGGGCACCGTCGCGCTGACCACCGGCGACCCGTTCGGCGCGCCGGAGGACCGGGCCCGGGCGGTGGCCGGCTTCGCCCGGTACTGCGACGCGCGCGGCTGGACGCCGTGCTTCTACAGCGTCTGCGGCGAGACCAGGGCCGCCACCGCGCAGCTCGGCTGGCGCTCGGTGCAGGTCGCCGAGGACACCGTGGTGCCGCTGCCCGAGCTGGCCTTCACCGGCCGCAAGTGGCAGGACATCCGCACCGCCCTCAACAAGGCCGGCAAGCAGGGCATCTCCGCGGAGTGGTGGGCGTACCACGAGGCGCCGCTCGCGCTGCGGGAGCAGATTCGGGCGATCTCCGAGGAGTGGGTCTCCGAGAAGGGCCTGCCGGAGATGGGCTTCACGCTCGGCGGGCTGGAGGAGCTGGACGACCCGGACGTGCGGGTGCTGATCGCGGTGGACGAGCAGCGGGTGGTGCACGGGCTGACCAGCTGGATGCCGGTGTACGAGAACGGCGTGCCGGTCGGCTGGACGCTGGACTTCATGCGCCGGCGCTCGGACGGCTTCCGCGGCGTCAGCGAGTTCCTGATCGCCTCGGCGGCGCTCGGCTTCAAGGAGGAGGGCGCGCGCTTCCTGTCGCTGTCGGGCGCGCCGCTGGCCCGGACCGGGCAGGACGAGGAGCCCACCGGCCTGCAGCGGATGCTGGACTGGATGGGCAAGGTGCTGGAGCCGGTGTACGGCTTCCGCTCGCTGCTGGCGTTCAAGGCGAAGTTCCAGCCGGAGTACCGGCCGATGTACATGGCGTACCCCGACCCGGCCGCACTGCCCGGCATCACCAGGGCGATCGGCAAGGCGTACCTGCCGCACCTGACGGCGGCCCAGGGCGTCCGGCTGATGCGCAAGCTCTCGGGCTGACCCGCCCCTGGGGGCGCGACCGTACGGGCTTCCCGGGCCCCGGACCCGGGTCGCCGCGCGACGGACGCGGACGGACGGTTCACCACGCGGGCGGGCGCGTCACGGCCCGGAAGCACGGGGGCGCTCCCGCGGGCCGGCGCCCCCGTCAGCCGAGCAGCTGGGCGAGCGCGCGGTCGGCGTCCAGGTGCAGGTGCTCCTCGCCCTCCGGGACGACCAGCCGGCTGCGCCACAGGAAGCGGCGCAGGTCGGCGGCGTCGAACTGGAGCAGCGCGGTGCCCTCGGGCGCCCGCAGCTCGACCATGGTGCGCCGGCCGACCGCGGGCCGGACGTGGACGTCCCCGGCGCCGGACGGCAGCTCCAGACCGGCCGAGAGCAGCTGGCGCGCGAAGACCCAGACGATGTCCTCGGAGCCCCGGCGCTCGGCCGGGTCGTCCAGCGAGAACTCGGCGGGGAAGGCCATCCGGACGGCCAGCGGGTCCTCCGGCAGGTAGGAGAGCCCCACCCGCAGCCGGACGGAGCGGTGGGAGGAGAGGATCAGGCGGGCCTGGACGGTCTCTTCGACGGTGCGCACGGGCGGGGTCCCTTCGGTTCGGTGCGAGGCTGCGTGACAGCAGTGAGGGTTGCTGCGGCCTCACCCTGGTGAGAGTCCCGGGACCGGTGGTGCTTACCGGGTTCCACGAGGCAATCGGTGTGATCCGGGTCACATCGATTTCCGGCCGCGCGGGCCCGGCGCGGAGCGCCGCCTGGAGGCCCGAACGGCGCCGGACCCGGTACGCTGGGCGGGTTGTCCGATTGCCGCCCGACCGCGGGGTGAGGCCGCAAAACCGCCTCTGACCTGCGATGATCCCCCTCGGAGACCGTGAGTACTGCCGCCGCCTCCTCGATGCCGCTGTTCTCCGACGTACCGGAGCCGCAGGCGCCCGTCCGATCCGTCGGCCACGCCGCGCCCGCCGGTTCGCACCACCTCTCCCCGGCCTTCCCCGGCCGCGCCCCCTGGGGCACCGCCGGCAAGCTGCGGGCCTGGCAGCAGGGCGCGCTGGACAAGTACATCGAGACCCAGCCGCGCGACTTCCTCGCGGTCGCCACCCCGGGCGCAGGCAAGACCACCTTCGCGCTCACCCTGGCCTCGTACCTGCTGCACAACCACCTGGTGCAGCAGGTGACGGTCGTCGCACCGACCGAGCACCTGAAGAAGCAGTGGGCCGAGGCCGCCGCGCGGATAGGCATCCGGCTGGACCCGGCGTACTCCTCCGGGCCGCTCTCCCGGGACTACCACGGCATCGTGGTCACCTACGCGGGCGTCGGGGTCAACCCGATGCTGCACCGCAACCGGACCGAGGCCCGCAAGACCCTCGTGATCATGGACGAGATCCACCACGCCGGTGACTCCAAGTCCTGGGGCGAGGCCTGCTTCGAGGCCTTCGAACCGGCCACCCGCCGGCTGGCGCTGACCGGTACGCCGTTCCGCTCCGACACCAACCCGATCCCGTTCGTGGCCTACGACGCGGGCAGCGACGGCATCCGCAAGTCCATCGCCGACTACACCTACGGCTACGGGCACGCGCTCGCCGACCACGTCGTCCGCCCGGTGATCTTCCTCAGCTACAGCGGCAACATGCGCTGGCGCACCAAGTCCGGCGACGAGCTGGAGGCCCGGCTCGGCGAGCCGATGACCAAGGACCTGATCGCCCAGGCCTGGCGCACCGCGCTGTCCCCGCAGGGCGAGTGGATCCCCTCCGTCCTCCAGGCCGCCGACCGGCGCCTCACCGAGGTCCGCAAGGCGATCCCGGACGCCGGCGGACTGGTCATCGCCACCGACCAGAACGTGGCCCGCGCCTACGCCAAGATGCTGCGCGAGATCAGCGGCGAGAAGGTCACCCTGGTCCTCTCCGACGAGACCGAGGCCTCCAAGCGGATCTCCGACTACGCGGAGGGGACCTCGCGCTGGATGGTCGCCGTCCGCATGGTGTCCGAGGGCGTCGACGTGCCCCGGCTGTGCGTCGGGGTCTACGCCACCTCGATCTCCACCCCGCTGTTCTTCGCCCAGGCCGTCGGCCGCTTCGTGCGCGCCCGCAAGCGCGGCGAGACGGCCTCGGTGTTCCTGCCGACCATCCCGATGCTGCTGGGCTTCGCCAACGAGATGGAGCTCCAGCGCGACCACGTGCTGGACCGGCCGAAGAAGGAGGGCGACGGCCTCTTCGACGAGGAGGACCGGCTGCTCGCCGAGGCCGAGCGGGCCAACGACGGGCCGGACGGCGCGGGCGGCGACGAGTTCTCCTACGAGGCGCTGGGCTCCGAGGCGGTCTTCGACCGGGTCCTGTACAACGCCATGGAGTTCGGCATGCAGGCCCACCCGGGGAGCGAGGAGGAGGAGGACTACCTCGGCATCCCGGGCCTGCTGGAGCCGGACCAGGTGCAGATGCTGCTCCAGAAGCGCCAGCACCGGCAGATCCAGCGCAGCAAGACCAAGCCCGCCGAGGAGGCCGACCTGCTGGAGCTGCCGGCCGAGCAGCGGCCGGTGGTCACCCACCAGGAGCTGCGGGAGCTGCGCAAGGAGCTGAACGCGCTGGTGGCCGCCTGGCACCACCGCACCAACCAGCCGCACGGCACCATCCACAACGAGCTGCGCCGCCAGTGCGGCGGGCCGCTCACCGCGCAGGCCACCGCCAACCAGCTCAAGGCGCGGATCGTGAAGATCCGGGAGTGGGCCAACTAGTCCGGGCGGCGGCCGGCCGGGGGCGGCCGGCGGAGGGGCTTCGAAGGGCGGCGCGTCCGGTCATCGGACCGGGGGCGCGTCCGGAGCCCGACGCACCCGGCGAATCGCGGGGGTTCGTCCCGAATTCGAGGCGCTGTTGGAGTTGATCACGCCCGAATTTTGGACAACCACTTCCGTCGCGTCATTTCCTTCACTACCTTTCCCCCACGCTCTTCCGTCGGGCAACCCCCGCGGGACGGCGTCGCAGGGCCGTGCGCGTCAACGACGACGCCGTACGGCCCGAGCGCGGCCACCCCCACCTGCGCGCGACACCGACCTTGGAACGGCGCCGCCCGCCCCGCGAGCGCCGCGGAAAGGATTGCCCGTCGTGACAGCCGAGACCTCCCAGACCCTGGACCGCGGCGTCCGGGTCCTCAAGCTCCTCGCCGACTCCGAGCGCGGGCTCACCGTGACCGAGCTGGCCGCCCGGCTGGCCGTCAACCGGACCGTGGTCTACCGGCTGCTGGCCACCCTGGAGCAGCACGGCCTGGTCCGCCGGGACATCGGCGGGCGCGCCCGGGTCGGCCTCGGCGTGCTGCGCCTCGCGCACCGGGTGCACCCGCTGCTGCGCGAGGCCGCGCTGCCGGCCCTGCGCAGCCTCGCCGAGGACCTCGGCGCCACCGCCCACCTGACCCTGGTGGACGGCAACGAGGCGCTGGCCGTCGCCGTGGTCGAGCCCAGCTGGACCGACTTCCACGTCGCCTACCGGACCGGCCTGCGCCACCCGCTCACCGAGAGCGCGGCCGGCCGGGCGATCCTGGAGGCGCGCACCTTCCCCAGCCAGCGCCGGCCCGAGCAGGGCTTCGTCATCACCCGGGCGGAGGAGCAGTCCGGGGCGAGCGGGGCCGCCGCCGCGCTGGTCGGACTGAGCGGCATCGAGGGCAGCGTCGGCGTGGTGATGCTGAACGGCATGGTGCCCGAGCGGGTCGGCCCCCGGGTGGTGGAGGCGGCGACCGAGGTGGCCGACGCCCTGAGGTAGCGCCCGCACCCGGTGTCGGGTGTGTTTGGATTCCCCTTGTGTCCGACACCAAGCTCTCCAAGGCCCTCACCTCCCCGCGGACCCGCGCGCTCACGCTGTGCGGGGTGCTGGTCGCCGCGCTGTTCGGGGTGGCCGCCTTCGTCCCGCTGCCGTACACGATCACCTGGCCGGGCCTGACCGCGGACACCCTGGGCTCGTACGAGGACAAGCCGGTCCTCACGATCACGGGCGCGCCGCTGCGCACCACCGAGGGCGAGCTGCGGATGGTCACCATCACGGCGACCAACCCGGGGCAGAAGAACACCTTCTGGCGCTCGATGCAGGCCTGGTTCGACCCGAAGGAGGCCGTGCGCCCGACCGAGACGGTCTACCCGGAGAGCAACCCGGTGAAGGCCGACGAGGCGACCGCCGCGCAGATGGCCGAGTCCCAGGACGCCGCCACCGCGGCCGCGCTGAACTACCTCCGCCTGTCGCCGGACCAGGTGAAGGTCAAGGTCGACCTGGGCGCGGTCGGCGGCCCGAGCGCCGGCCAGATGCTGGCGCTGGGCATCGTCGACAAGCTGGCCGGCGACGGCAAGGGCGGCGACCTCACCGGCGGGCTCACCGTGGCCGGCACCGGCACCATCGAGGCGGACGGCACCGTCGGCCCGGTCGGCGGCGTCCCCCTGAAGACGCAGGCGGCGGCCCGGGACGGCGCGACGGTGTTCCTGCTGCCCAAGGACGAGTGCTCGGACGCCAAGGTGAACACCCCGAAGTCGCTGCGGCTGGTGCCGGTCGGCACCCTCGGCGAGGCGGTCTCCGCCCTGGAGGCGCTGAAGAGCGGCGGCAGCGTCCCGTCCTGCTGACCTCCGGCCGGCCTCGTGCGGGCCTCCGGCCGGCCGGGCGTCCCCCCGCACGGGGTCGGCCCGGCCCGCGTGGTCAGATTCCGAAGGCCACCGCGGCGAAGTCCTCGCCGAGCCGGGTGCGCAGCTCGGCGGCGATCCCGGCCAGCCGGTGGGCCTGGGCCATCGGCAGGGAGACCGAGATCGCGCCGATGCCGTTGCCCGCGACGATCGGCACCGCCGCACCCGCCGAGCCGAGCGCGTACTCCTGGAACTGGGTGATCGGGACGGCCCGCCGCGGGCCCTGGCGGGGCAGCAGCGGCAGGCAGGCCGGGTCCCGCAGGGTGTACGGGGTGAACGGCACCATCGGGTAGCGGGCCAGGTGGGCCCGGCGCTCCTCGGCGGTCATCAGGGCGAGCAGGGTCTTCCCGGCCGCGTGGGCGTGGGCGCCGACCCGCCAGCTGTGCCGGTCGATCAGCGGCGCGCCGGGGGCCTCGGCGGCCTCGATCAGCTCCACCTCGCCGTGCCGGTACCAGGTGAAGTAGACGGCGGCGGACAGCTCGTCGGCGAGCAGGCCCAGCAGGGCCCTGAGCCGGGCCCGGTCGGTGGCCGGGCCGTCGTCCCGGACCAGCCCGGTGACGGCGGGGCCGGTCAGGTAGCGGCCGCTGTGGCGCTCCAGGTAGTGGTCGTGCACCAGGGTGCGCAGCAGGTGGTAGGCGGTGCCCAGGGCGAGGTCGGTGTCCCGGGCGAGCTGCTTGGCGGTGGCGCCCTTGGGGTAGCGGGCGGCCGCCGCCAGCAGGCGCAGGGCCCGCTGGGCGGAGGCGATGAGGGTGGGGGCGGTACCGTCGGCCGCGACGGCGTTCGTCATGCGGGGGCCGACCAGGGGGAGGGCGCGGCCGCCACGGGTATCAGCGGGCCGGAGAGCGGCGCCAGGATTTGTAGAACGTTCATACATAAATCTTGCGGCCCCCGACGCCTCCTGCCTATGCCGAATCGGCGCGTGGCGTGGCGCGGACCCTCCTACTCGGCGGCGGCCTGGTCCACCAGCGGCAGGATCCGGTACGGCACCGGGTTCTCCAGCACGATCGCGGTGGACGAGCGGACGATCCCGTCGAAGCCCAGCACCCGGTCGATCACCCGCTGCAGATCGGCGTTGGACCGGGCCACGATCCGCACCAGCATGTCCCCGATCCCGGTGATGGTGTGCAGCTCCAGCACCTCCGGCACGCTCGCCAGGTGCGCCCGCACGTCCGCGCCCTGCCCCTGGGAGATCTCCAGGGTGGCGAAGGCCGTCACCGGGTAGCCGATCGCCGCCGGGTCCACCTCCGGGCCGAAGCCGCCGATCACGCCCTTGGCCTGGAGCCGGTCCAGCCGGGCCTGGACGGTGCCCCGGGCGACCTGCAGCCGGCGCGAGCACTCCAGCACCCCGATCCGGGGCTCCTCGGCGAGCAGCCGGATCAGCCGGCCGTCCAGCGGGTCGATCGTGTCGTTCGTACTGCCCACGATGGAATTCCCTTGAGGGGCAGTGGAGTTGGGGGAGCCGGGGGAGCTCGGCGAGTGGGCGGGGGGCATTCGCGGCACCGTCCTGTGGTGGGCATTCTGTACAGCGGCGCGGCCGATTCTCCCGCTCCGGGGCACAGCTTGACCAGGAGGAAACGGAACAGTTGCGCGCGGGTCGGCCCGGCGACACCCTCCAGCCACACCCCCGTGCGCAGGGCCCCACCCCCGGTGCCGGGGGCGGCCACGATGGTCCGTACGCCTACCGGGAGGGCAGTCATGACCGACACCGCCGCCGAACCCGCCCTGTTCGGGGCAGACCTCCCACCGGACCCGGCGGAGGCGGGGCCGCTGCCGATGGGCCGCGCCGACGCGGTGGTCTTCGCGGTCGCCGACGCCGAGCGGGCGGCCCGCCGCTACTGCGCCGCGCTCGGGCTGCGATGTACCGCGTACGCCGGGCCGGAGACCGGCGAGCCGGAGCTGCTCTCGTACGTGCTCGCGGCGCCGGGCACGCGGATCGTGCTCACCTCCCCGGTGCCCGCCGCCCCGCCGGGGCCCGCCGCGCCGGTGCGGACCGCCTCCCGGACCGCGCCCCGGGTGCGGACCGGCGGCCCGCGCGGCCGGGAGCTGACCGCGTACCTGGACCGGTACGGGGACGGGGTGCTGGACCTCGCGGTGAGCGTGCCGGACGTCTACTACGCCTACGACTACGCGGTGGACCGGGGCGCGCTGTCGCTGGCCGAGCCGTACGAGGCGCGGGACGACTACGGCGCGGTGGTGCTCGCCACCATCGGGGTGCCGGGCGGGACCAGGCACACGCTGGTGGACCGGGCGGGGTACGTGGGGCCGTACCTGCCGGGGTACGTGCCGTGCGACGGCCTCTGACGGGGCGTCGTGCGGCGGACCGGTTCCTGACGGTCCGCCGGAAGCGCCTCAGCGGATCGCCGTCTCCACGATCGGCGGGTGGCCGTTCCAGGAGGCGAAGACGGAGTTGGCCTCGTCGCCCCGGGTGAAGTCGACCCGCAGCCACTGGCCGTCGGTCCACACCTGCATCTGCCAGCCCGGGTCCGGGGTGGCGGAGACCAGGGTGGCCCGGTCCGGCTTCAGGTCCAGCGCGACCTTGCCGCCCGGGATCGGGTAGCTCTTCACCGTGGACGTCGTGGTGGCGGTGGGGACGGGCCGGCGGGTGGGCGGCGCGGCGGCGGTGGTGGCGGGGGCCGGGCCGTGCGGGGCGGTGGCGGTGGTGGCGGCGTTGGTGGTGCCGGTGGTCGGGGAGGCCGCCGGGGAAGGGGTCGTGGACTGTGCGGCGGAGCGCGGCTGGTCCGCGGTGGCGGGCGCGGAGTGCAGCGTGCCGTCGGCCTTCGGGGAGGGCAGCGGCAGCGCCGTGGGCCGTTCGAACGCGGCGCCGGTCAGCACCGCGTGCACGCCGAGCCAGGACAGCGCCACCGCCGCCCCGGTGGCCGCCGCCCAGGCGCCGAGCTGTACCAGTCCGTTCCGCATCGTCCGCACATCCTGCCGTATTTCCATACGGATGGAGACCGGCACCCCCGGTATTCAGCAGGGCAGTTGCACAATGTCCGGACCCACCCCCGAGGTACAGACCATTGACCGGCGATGGCGTACCGTGCAGGCCCATGGCAACAGTGCTCGTGGTCGAGGACGACCCCTTCGTACGATCCGCCCTCATCCGGCACCTGACCGACACCGGTCACGCGGTCCGCAGTGTGGGCACGGCTCTGGAGGCGCTGCGGGAGGTCGCCCAGGTCGGCTGTGACCTGGTGATCCTCGACCTCGGCCTGCCGGACCTGGACGGCAGCGAGGCGCTCAAGATGATCCGGGGCCTGACCAACGTGCCGGTGATCATCTCCACCGCCCGGGACGACGAGGCCGAGATCATCCGGCTGCTCAACGACGGCGCCGACGACTACCTGGTGAAACCTTTCTCCGGGGAGCACCTCAGCGCCCGGATGACCGCCGTGCTGCGGCGGTTCGGCAGCGGCGCGGCCCCCGTCGCCCAGGTGCTGCGGGTCGGCGGACTGGCCATCGACCTCCAGCGGCGGGAGGCCGCGCTGGACGGACGGCCGCTCGACCTGACCCGCCGTGAGTTCGACCTGCTGGCCTTCCTGGCCGCCCGGCCCGGCGTGGTGGTGCCGCGCAAGGAGATCCTCGCCGAGGTCTGGCAGCAGACCTACGGCGGCGACCAGACCATCGACGTCCACCTCTCCTGGCTGCGCCGCAAGCTCGGCGAGACCGCCTCCAACCCCCGCTACCTGCACACCGTCCGGGGCGTCGGGGTCCGACTGGAGGCCGCCGGAGGACTGCCGGAGCACCGGACATGAGGCGGTTCGGGCGCTCGCTGCGCTGGGCCCTGATCAAGGCCGCGGTGGCCGGGACCACCATGGTCGCGCTGGCCTTCCTGATCCCGCTCGGGCTGATGGTCCAACAGACCGCGCGGGACCGGGCCTTCACCGCCGCCGAACGGCAGGCCGCGGCGCTCGGGCCCGCCCTGGCCATCACCACCGACGAGGACGCGGTCAACCGGGCCCTGGCCAGTACGGACGCCGGCGGGCAGGGGCGGATGGCGGTGCACCTTCCGGCGGCCGGGCAGCCCGCCGGAGCGGGCGGCGCCGAGGCGGCGGCCGTGGGGACGGGCGGGGGCGCCCCCGGGACGGTGGCCGCGGGGACGGGCGGGGGCGGCCCTGCTGCGGCGGCCGCCGGGACCGGCGAGCCCGAGGGCCCGATGCTGGGGGAGGGGCGCGCCGCCGCGGCCGACGTGGCCACGGCCGGCGGAAAGGGCCGCTCCTTCACCGTGAAGGTGGCCGGCGGGTACGCCCTGCTCCAGCCGGTCGCGGTGGACACCGGGCGGACCGCGGTGGTCGAGGTGTTCGTGGCCGAGAGCGACCTCACCCGGGGCGTGGCCACCGCCTGGCAGGTGCTCTCCGCCGTGGCGCTCGGCCTGGTCGCCATCTCGGTGCTGGTCGCCGACCGGATGGGCAGCCGCATCGTCGCCTCCGCGCGGAAGCTCGCCGCCGCCGCCCGCTCGCTCGGCGCCGGGAACCTCGCGGTGCGGGTCCCGGTGGAGGGCCGGCTGGTCGCGGGCAGCCCGGAGGAACTGCGCGAGGCCGGCCAGGCGTTCAACACCATGGCCGACCGGGTGGTCCAACTCCTCGCCGCCGAACGGGAACTGGCCGCGGACCTGTCGCACCGGCTGCGCACCCCGCTGACCGTGCTGCGGCTCAACGCCGCCTCGCTCGGCGAGGGCGACGCGGCCGACGCCACCCGGCACGCGGTCGCCCAACTGGAGCGCGAGGTCGACCAGATCATCCGCTCGGCCCGCCGCGCCCCCGAGGACGCGCCCGTCGTCGCGGTCGGCTGCGACGCCGCCGAGGTGATCCGGGAGCGGGTCGCCTTCTGGTCGGCGCTGGCCGAGGACGAGGGGCGCCGCTGGCAGCTGGCCGGCGCCGAGCGGGCGGCGCCGGTGCCCGTCCAGCGCGGCGACCTGGCGGCCGCCGTCGACGCGCTGCTCGGCAACGTCTTCCGGCACACCGCCGTCGGCACCGCCTTCTCGGTGGACGTACTGGCCACCGACTGCTCGGTGATCGTGCTGGTCGGCGACGCCGGACCGGGGTACAGCGACCCGGCCGCCGCCCTCAAGCGCGGCGAGGGGCACGGCGGCGAGGGCTCCACCGGCCTCGGCCTGGACATCGTCCGCAAGCTCGCCGAGTCCACCGGCGGGGACCTCGCGCTTGGCCGCTCCGCGGTGCTCGGCGGCGCCGAGACCCGGCTGCGGCTGCGCACCGGGCCGCAGGAGGCGGCGCCCGCGCGGGGCGGACGGCGGCGGAGCCGGGGCGCGCTGTTCCAGAAGTGACGGCGGCTCGGGGTGGCCGGGCGCCAGGTGTGGCGGTACGGCGCCCGTGCGCTCTTCCTTAACGGCGGCCTAAGGGACCTCTACCGCTCGCTCAGCCCGCCCGCCGCGCCCCCGGCCCACCGCTAGCGTCGGTCGCGCCGACCTCCACCCCGGCGCCGACCCCACCCCGGCCGTCACCCCCACGGCGACCGGTGTGCCCGTTCCCCCGGTCGGCGCCGGGGCCGGACACACCCTGTGCGTGGACACCCCGCTCCACCCGCCGTACGACCTGGTCGCAGGGGCCAAGGCCCATGCCGACGCGACGTGCTCCAGCGTCGTCCAGCAGCAGGTGGACTTCACCCGGGCCCTGGGGGCGTACAAGGGCTGAAGGTTGTGATCGCGTGATCGCCTGATTCCCGGCCCTGGCCGTCCGTGCCCCGCTCGCGGCGGAGGACGGCTGGTCAGGGCCGGTTCGTCACGCCGGGTAGTCGATCGTGTCCGGTTCCGCCCGGGCGGCATCCGGTATCGTCGCTGGTTGGCCCAGCCGTGGACGGAGTGGACAGTGACAGCGGTGCAAGACGAGCGCAGCCCGGTGCGGACCGCACCCGACCCCTCGCCCGCCCCCCTGTCGGACCGGCTGCGCCGGGCCCTCGGCGCCCCCGTCCGGGCGCTGCGCGAGGCCCCCCGCCGCCCGCTGCTGGCGGCCTCCGCCGTCGCGCTGCTGTCCCTGCTGGTGTACGCGGTGGTCCGCCACTTCGTGCACACCTCGATGGTGGACATGATCGTCTACCGGGCCGAGGGCGCCGCCGTGGCCAACGGCACCGACCTGTACGCGCTGCGCGTCACCGAGTGGAACCTGCCCGCGACCTACCCGCCGTTCGCGGCGATGCTGTTCGTCCCGACCACCTGGTTCCCGGTGCCCTTCCTCCGGGTGGCGATCACTCTCGGCAACATCGGGCTGCTCGCCCTGCTGACCCACCTGTCCTTCAAGCTGGCCGGGTGGCCGCGCCGCGAGCTGCGGCCGATCGGCGTGATCCTGGTGACCGGCCTCGGGGTCTGGCTCGAACCGGTCTTCACCACGCTCCGTTACGGCCAGATCAACCTCGCGCTGGCCTGCCTGATCCTCTGGGACCTCACCCGTCCGGACGGGCGGCGGAGCAAGGGCGTGGCGATCGGCATCGCCGCCGGCATCAAGCTCACCCCCGGCCTGTTCGCCGTCTACCTGCTGGTCACCGGACGGATCCGGGCCGCCTTCGTGGCCGGCCTCACCTTCCTCGGCACCTTCCTGCTCGGCGCCCTGGTCCTGCCCGACGCCACCTGGGGCTTCTGGACCAAGTACCTCTACGACTCCTCCCGGGTCGGCAAGACCTGGATCGTCGACAACCAGTCGATGCGCGGCGCCTTCGCCCGCCTGCTGCACAGCGCCGACCCCGGCACCGTCGCCACCCTCGGCGCCGGCCTGGTCGCGGTGGCCGGCCTCGCCGTCGCCGCCTGGGCCGCGCGCAGCGGCCGCTGGCTGCCCCGGGCCGAGGCCTGGGGCGTCTGCTGCGCGGCCGTCACCGCCGTCCTGATCTCGCCGATCAGCTGGACCCACCACTGGGTCTGGTGCGTGCCGATGCTCGTCCTGCTCGCCGCCGAGGCCTCGGTCGAGCACGCCCGCCCGGCCGGCGTCCGCCGACTGCGCTGGCGGGCCGCCTTCTGGGCCACGCTGGTCGCCTTCCTGTCCTTCGCGATGTGGGCCGCGAAGCCGGTCGGCCTGGCCGTCCTCGACATGTCACCGTGGCGCCAGCTGCCGACCTCCGTCTACCCGTGGGTCGGACTCTGCTTCCTGCTCGCCGCCGCCGTCCGGATAAGGGCCCGACGGCGCTCGGCCGGCGCGCCGCTGGTCCGGCTGCCCGGACAGCGGGAGACCGGCGGCCCGGACGCCGCCCGCGGTCGTCAGCAGGCCCCCGCGGCCCGCTGAGCCGGCGGGGGCGCCGCTCCTGCTTCCCTGTTCCCGCGCTTGCCGTTCCTGCCGAGCCCGCTGCCCGTGCTCGTGGTCGCGGCCGCGGTCGTGGCCGTGCTCTCGCGGGTGTCCGTGTTCGTGTCGCTGCTGCTGTCCGTGCCGGTGCACGCTGCGGCGCACGCCTACGCGAGCAGCTCGGCGAGCGAGCCGTCCATGTCCAGCGCGGCCAGCTCGCTGCCCGGCGGGACCAGCCGGTGCGCCCGCTCCAGCCAGGCCGCGACGATCGGCAGCGGGGCCTCCAGCAGGGCGTCCCCGGCGGGCGAGCTCAGGGCCAGACAGAGCACGCTGCGCCGGCCCGAGCGGGTCGGCCAGATCCGGACGTCGCCCTGGCCGCACGGGCGGAAGGTGCCCTCGACCAGCAGCTCGCGGGCGAACACCCAGGTCACCGGGGAACCGGTGTCCAGGTGGAAGGTGATGTACACGGCGTACGGGTCGTGGCTGCCGTAGGACAGTCGGGCCGGGACGGGGACGCTGTGCTCCGGCGAGAGCACCAGGTTGAGCTCCAGCTCGTGCTCGACGACGCTGACGGGACGCTCCATGATCGTCTTCCTCTCTGCCTTCGGGCGGTGCCCGGTTCCGGGCCCCTGTGACCTTTGAGAGGGCGGTCCGCACCGGCTCTTACACACGTTTCCGGGATTTCTTCGGGAAGTTTGGTGAGGGGTGGTGAACGGCGGGTGGCACGGCGCGCGGGCCATCGTCGTGCGCTGGGTTCCTTACCTTGAGCCACCCTCCGCTGTCCGGGGATTCGCGAACCTTCCGTCACGGCTTCGATGAGGTACTACCCTTTGTGACTGCCCGGCGACTGTCCGCCCATCGGTGGCTCCCCCACGCGCGCCGAACGCCGGGCGCGCGCCTGGTCGTGCGCGCGGGGGGACGCGTCTGCGGTGGTCGGGCCCGGTCGGCCCGCACCGTCCTCGTCAGGCCCTGCCAGGAAAGAAGACCCCCATGACGGACCGCCCCTTCGCCGCCGCCGGCGACCCGGCCGTCGCACCCGAGCCCGGCTACTACCCCGACCCCTCCATTCCCGGCTTCATCCGGTACTGGGGCGGCTCGGCCTGGGTGCCCGGCACCAGTCGGCCCGCGCCCGCCGAGGGCGAGATGCCGGCGCCGCCCCGGTACGCGACCCGCCCTCCCGTCCCGGGCGGACCGGCGGCGCGGGCGGTGCCGCCGCCGGTGGTGCTGCTGGAGGCGGTGGCGCCGGAGGCGGGGTGTGCGGGGCCGGCGGCCCCGGAACCGGCGGCTCCGGAGCCGGTGGCCCTGGGGGCGGTGCCGCTGGGGTCGGTTCCCCCGGGGTCGGCGCCTTCCGGGGTGGCGCCCCCGGGGTCCGTGGCGGAGATGCGGGGCGGGCTGCCGGCGGGTGGGGGCGACACCGGGCCGGTGTACTTCGACCAGACCTCGGGCGGGGCGTCCTTCGTGCTCGGGCCGCGGGTGGCGGAGGTGATCGGCGGGCCGGTGTTCCGGACGGTCGACGGGCCGGGGGTGCTGTCGGGGGTTTCGCCGGGGGTGCCGTTCGGGGGGTCCTCCGGGGCGCCGTCCGGGGGGCCGTCGGGTTTCGCCGGCGCCGAGCCGCCCGGGGTCGTGGACGCGCCGGTGGCCTTCGGTGCGGTGCCCGAGGCGGCCCCGGTTCCGGGGCTGGGGCTGGGCCCGGCTCCGGCCGCCGCTCCGGTCGCCGGGGATTTCGAGTCCGGCTGGCAGGCCGATCCGCGGGCGCAGCGGGGCCTGATGGAGACGGGCGACGCGCCGCGTTGGGTCTCCTGGGGGGTGCTTCCGGAGGCGCCCGACGCGGAACAGGGGCGTGCGGAGCCCGAGCGTGCTCCGATTGCCGCGGAACTGGCCGCCGCCGGCTCTCCCGCCGTGGCGGTGGCGGTGCGGGAGGCCCCGGTGCCGGCCGTCCTGGCCTCGGGCCCGGTGCCGGTGGTCGGCGAGGAGATGCTCCGGAGCCCGCTTCAGGCCCCGGTCCCGGTTCCGGCCGCGACCGCGGCCGCCTCGAAGCCCCTGGCCGCGGCGGCGGCGACCGCCTCCGCCCACGCCGCTCCGCTGCCCGCCGTACGGGCGGTCCGGGAGACCGCCGTCCAGCCCCGCCCGTCCGCCGCCACCCCCGTCCCCGCGCCCTCCCGGGCCGCCCGGACCACCCGGGACGCCCGGACCTCCCGGGCCGCCCGGACCTCCCGGGACGCCCGGACCACCCGGATCCCCGGGCCGGCCGGCCTCGGCCGCCGACTGGCGGCGCGGACGGTGGACACCGCCGTGCTGCTGGTGGTCGCGGTCGCCGCCGGGATCCCGCTCGGCAACTCGGTCTCCGACCACCTCCGGCAGAAGGTCGACCAGGCCCGGATGGCCAGCGCTCTCGCCCGGCGTCAGGTCCAGGTCTGGCTGGTGGACGACGTGGTGCTGGGGAAGATCGCCGTGCTGATCGGCATCCTGCTGTTCGTCAGCCTGCTCTACGAGGTGCTGCCGGTCGCCCGCACCGGACAGACCTTCGGCAAGCGGATCGTCCGGATCCGCGTGGTGGACGCCGCCGCCCCCGCGGCCCGCACCAGGCTGAGCCTCGGCCGCTCGCTGCTCCGCTGGGCCGTGCGGCAGCTGGGCGCGGTGCTGCTGCTCGGCCTGGTCTGGCCGGTGTTCGACCGTACGGCGCGGCGGGGCTGGCAGGACCGCGCGGCCCGGACCCGGGTGGTGCGCGGCTGAGGGCCGGTAGAGCTCGGTGCAAAACGGACAAAATGTCCCGAACATCGAGAATGTGTGATGTTCTACTCGGGGGCATGAGCACCCACGACCCCTCAGGCCCCCAGCCGGAGGGGGGCGGTACGCCCTCCTTCGACAAGCAGCCCCCGCAGCCGGGCGGCGGCACGCCGGAAGGCGAGCCGTCGGGCCCGACCCCGTCCCACGACCCGTCCGGTGACTCGTCCGGTGACCGGTCCGGCGGCCCCGGCGCCTACCAGGGCACCTACGGCGGAAGCCCGTACGGCGAACCGACCCCCGGTCAGAACCCGTACGGCCAGAACCCGTACGACCAGCCGCCGCCCGGCCACGGCACCGGCTACGGCCCCGGCGCGTACGGCACCCCCGGCGGCGGCCCCGTCCCCGGCATGCCGCCGATCGGCACCTGGCCCAAGCGGTTCCTCGCCCGGCTGATCGACTACCTCCTGATGCAGGCCGTCGGCGTGATCATCGTGGGCCCCTTCACCGACCTCAGCACGCGCAACGGCTCCACCGAGGCGTTCTGGCTCGGCTGCGCCATCTACCTCGTCTACGAGGCCCTGATGCTCAGCCGGGACGGCCAGACCCTCGGCAAGAAGGCGATGAAGATCCGCGTCGCCATGCTCGTCGACGGGAACAAGCCCACCCAGTCCGCCGCCTGGACCCGCGCCGCCGTCTTCATCCTCCCGGCCGTGCTCTGCTGCGCCGCGCTCTGGTGGATCGTCGACGGCCTCTTCGGCGTCTTCGACAAGCCCTACCGGCAGTGCCTGCACGACAAGGCCGCGAAGACCGTGGTGGTCACCACGGAGGTCTGAGCGGCGCGGCGGGACGCGCCCGCGCCCGGCGGCGGATCAGCGCTGCCGGGCGTACGCGTGCCCGGCAGCGGTCGCGGTGGGGCGCGGCGGGGCGGCCGGGGCCCCGGAGCCCGACGCCACGGTGGCGGACCTGGCCGCGGCGGCGGACATCGAAAGCACCGTCACCACGGTGCCGAGCGCCAGCGCGAACCCCACCAGCACCACGACCGCCAGGACGCCCGAGGCGCCCGAGACGGCCAGCAGTGCCACCGTGGTGGCGACGACGGTGAACGAGCCGAGGCAGGCCTGGGCGACGGAGGGGCGCGGCATGGCGGGGGTCCTTCGCACGTCGGGGGAAACGGGCGGGAGTGGAGCCGGTTCCAGTGGTGCTACCCCGCGGGGAGGACGGGTACGTCCAGGCTAGCCCCCGGAGGCGGGGGCACAGGGGGCGCACGGGCTCACCCCGGGGTCGTCCGGCCCGCTCGGTACGGTGAGACCGGCGCCTGCCACGCACTGTCGCTGAGCACGTATCACCGAGCACCACGTACCCGGGGGAACCGACCATGCCCATCCCCGCCGACTGGCCCACCACCGAGGCCGAGGCACTCGCCGAACAGGAGCGGCTGCGCCCGCTCGTCCAGCCCCACGACGACCCGGGCCGGGACCCCGCCGCCCCCGGCACCCTGATCGCCGGTGTGGACGTCGCCTACGACGACGAACACGACCTCGTCGCCGCCGCGGCCGTCCTGCTCGACCGCGACACCCTGGACGTCGTCGAACAGGCCACCGCCGTCGGCCGGATCGCCTTCCCGTACGTCCCCGGACTGCTCGCCTTCCGCGAACTCCCCGCCGTCCTCGACGCGTTGGCCGCCCTCACCCGCACCCCCGACACCGTCGTCTGCGACGGCTACGGCCTCGCCCACCCCCGCCGCCTCGGCCTCGCCAGCCACCTCGGCATCCTCACCGGACTCCGCACCCTCGGCGTCGCCAAGACCCCCTTCACCTTCGACCACCACGAACCCGACGCACCACGCGGCTCCTGGACCCCCCTCACCGACCCCGCCACCGGCGAGGAGGTCGGCCGCGCCGTCCGCACCAGGGCCGGCGTCAAACCCGTCTTCGTCTCCGTCGGCCACCGCACCGGCCTCGACACCGCCGTCCGCACCACCCTCGACCTCGCCCGCCACTACCGCCTCCCCGAAACCACCCGGCACGCCGACTCGCTCTGCCGCCGCGCCCTCGCCGACGCCCGACGCACCGGGACGAACGCGAACTGACCATGCCCCGGGCGGGATTCGGGCCCGGTGTGTTAGACATGAGACACCGGGGCCCGGCCCCGGCCGCCAGGGGGACGGACGCACGGGGGAGGCGCCGACATGGGCACAGGAACCACCGGAACCGGATCGACCGGCGGAGCCGGACAGGGCTACCGCGTCGAGGTCGAACAGCTCCGCGCCTTCGCCGGCCAAGTACGGCTGCTGCTCGCCGACTTCCAGAAACACGCCGACGGCACCGACGCCCACGGCCGCAGCGGCATCGGCAAGACCGCCTTCGGGACCTTCGCCGAGGCCGCCGAGATCCACGGCCGCTACGGCACCATGCGGGACGCGCTGCGCGACGTCCTCAACCAGCTCCAGGAAGCCGTGAACGAGGCCCAGCAGAAGGCCGACCTCACCGCCACCAACTACGAGGAGCAGGACCAGCACACCGCCACGAAGCTCAAGCTCGGCGACGACGGCTGGTCCGTCGCCCAGCCCTCCGCGAGCAGCCAGGCCGCAGCCCAGCAGAACCGCACCCCGTCCACCCGCGGCAACGCCACCGTCTGACCGCCGCCCGCCCGCCCCGAACGGAGGCCGACCGCCCGTGGTCTACACCGACTTCACCAAGTACAGCCACGCCCAGCTCCGCACCATGGCACAGGCCCTCGACCCCGGCGCGGTGATGGCCGCCGGCGACCCCTGGCGCAAGGCCGCCGACACCCTCAAGCAGATCCGCCAGACCCTCACCAAGGCCAGCACCGAAGCCGCCACCTCCTGGGAAGGCACCACCAGCGACGCCTTCCACACCCGCATGCTCACCCTGGCCGCCAGCATCAACAACGCCGCCGCCTACGCCAACGACGCGGCCAACACCCTCCACAACACCTCCGAAGCCATGGCCAAGGCCAAGCGCGACATGCCCGAGGAACCCGGCAACTGGGACAAGGTCAAGGACACCGTCGGCGACGCCCTCTTCGGCGACGACGACGAACACATCCCCCTCGCCGACCGCAAGAAGGCCGAAGCGGCCGCCATCATGCAGACCCTCGCCATGCACTACCGCGTCGCCACCCCGGCCCTGAAGCCCCCGCCGATGACGAACCAGCGTGTCGACAAGCCCGTTGAGCAGGGATCACAGGACGACCCTGGCAACGCCGCGGCGATGGCGGCGGCGGTCATGTCGGGTACCTCGCTCGGAGCCGGGGGAACGTCCGCGCGGACCGCACCCGCCCCCGGGCCGCAGCGTCCGCAGTCCTCCCAGCCTCCGATGGCGGCCGGCTCCTCGGCCAGGAACGCGGCTGTCGCGACCGACTCCGGCATCAAGGGTGGTACGGCGCAAGCCCTGTCGAAGCCGTCGAGCACGGTGGGTCGCGGTCCCGAAGCGGGTATTTCCGGCACTCCGGTGTCCCGTCCGAGCGGTAGCGTGCCGACGCCTCCCACTTCGGGCACCCAGACCTCCGGCCTGAGCACCGGCCCGGTCACGGGCCCCGTGACCGGGCCGGCCCCGACCGGAGGCGGGCAGACGGTCGTCGGCCCGGCCGGACCGACCGCGCAGAATCCGGTGGCCCTGCCCGGGATCGGGAACGGCAGGCCCGGATACGGAGGCAGCGGGTCCACCAGTGGCGAGACACCGGTGCAGGGCGTGAGCCCGCGGGCGGGCCGGGCTGTCGCAGGTGGTGGCGGTGAGGTCAATCCGGGCTTCGGAGCCGGCGGCCGTGGAGCCACCGGAGGCAAGCAGACCGGTGCGCCTCAGGGCCGACCAGGCGGTTCCGTCCGAGGGGCGACGCCGCCCGATGCCGGGGCACACGGCAAGCAGGCGTTCACGGAAGGCGGGTCCGGGCTGGGAGTGCGGAACCGCCTCAGGGGCGAGTCCGGCGTCGCAGGTGCGAACGGCATGTCTCCTGGTATCCCGCTGACCGGTACCCAGGGACGCAAGAAGGAACGGGAGAAGGACGGCAAGCGGCCGGACTACCTCGTCGAGGACGAGGAGACCTGGGCGTCGGACAAGCCGACCAACCCGAACGTGGTGGAATGAGGCCGGTCCGTAGGCGGACTGGTGATCTGATCGCATCCCGCAGGTCGGTGGCCTGCGGGATGCCTCGCTGAGTGGGGTGACCGGGTTTGACGAGCCGCTGGTTGGCGCGTGGTACGGCGGTCCTTGCTGCCGGGGCACTGGTCTGGGGTGTTGCCGGGCCGGCGGCCTTGGCCGATCAGGTCAGGGACCAGCAATGGGCTTTGAAGACCTTCGAGGCCGAGGCCAAGGTCTGGCCGGTCAGCCAGGGCGAGGGCGTCGTCGTCGCGGTGATCGACACCGGGGTGAACCCGGACCACCAGGACCTGACCGGGCAGGTTCTTCCAGGGGCTGATTTCTCGGGTACCCAGTCGGATGGTCGTGTTGACACCAATGGGCACGGGACGGGCATGGCGAGTCTGATCGCCGGCCACGGCCACGGCACTCAGGCCGGAGTGATGGGCCTGGCTCCGAAGGCGAAGATCCTTCCGGTGAAGGTGCGGACGAACGACGAAGGCCCCATCCCCGAGCAGAACGACCTGGCGGCGGGCATCCGCTTCGCGGTGGACAAGGGCGCGAAGGTCGTCAACATCTCTCTCGGGGGGGGCTCGCGATTCGACTCGCAGACGCGAAAGGCGGTTGCGTACGGGGTGTCGAAGGACGTCGTTCTGATCGCGGGCACGGGCAACGACGGTTCAAGCAACGGCGTAGGGTATCCGGCCGCCTTCCCCGGCGTCGTGGCCGTGGGGGCGGCAGATTCCAAGGGTGTTGTGTGGGGCGATTCCACGTCCGGCCCCGAGACCACGCTCATCGCGCCAGGCGTCGGGATCAACCACGCCGGGGCGAAGTCACCGACGAGCTACCTGGTTGCGAACGGCACCTCCGATTCCACGGCCTACGTCGCCGCCACTGCCGCGCTGATTCGGTCGAAGTACCCCGACCTGTCCGCCGGGCAGGTGATCAACCGCATGATCAAAACGGCCACGCCGCCGGCCAACGGGACGGCGGTACCCGACAACCACTACGGCTACGGGCTCGTCGCGCCGGCGAAGGCCCTGGAGGCGAATCCCGCTGTGGACAACGGGCCCCGGGAGAACCCCCTGCTCGGGCGGATGGAGGCGAAGGGCACTCCGCCTCCGGTGGACGAGGAGACCGACGAGCCCGCCGTCGTGCCCATGGTCCCCGAGGGGGACAAGGGGAGCGGCGGGAACGGGGTCGGGGTGGTCGTGGGGGTGGCGGCCGGGGGGTTGGTGTTGGTGGTTGCCCTTGTCGGGGTGTTGGTGGTGCGGAGGCGGCGGGGGGCGGGTCAGTGAGTGGCGAGCCATTCGTCGCGTAGGGCGGCCATCTGGAGGACGTCCCAGTAGCGGTCGTCCCAGTGGTGGGCTTGGCGGGAGCGGCCTTCGAGGGTGAAGCCGGACTTGCGGTAGGAGTGGGCGGCGCGTTCGTTGTACTCGAAGACTTCGAGGTGGACGCGGTGGAGGCGGATGGTCTCGAAGGCGTGGCGCAGGACCAGGAGGGTGGTTTCGGTGCCGATGCCGCGGCCGGTGTGGTCCGGGGTGAGGGCGATCCGGTAGCCGGCGGAGGAGTTGTCGGGGTCGACGTCGTTGAGGGCGGCCTCGCCGAGGAAGCGGCCGGTGGCGGGGTCTTCGACGGCGAGGTCGAGGCGATCGGGCTGTTGGGCTCGGGTGGTGCACCACTGGTGGATCCGGTCGCGGGTGAAGGCGGTGCGGGTGCCGGTGAGCCGTTTGGTGGTCTCGTCGGCGCAGAGTTCCCACATCGGGTCGGTGTGCCGTTCGTCGAGGGGGACGAGTCGGATGGTGGGGCCGTGCAGGGTGGGCTTCACGGCGAGGGCGGCGAGATCGGTGGGAGCGGTCATGGCGGCCAGGATGGATGGTCGGCTTCCGGTTCGTCCACGTGTTTAGTCCTGGCGTGCGGGCGCGCACCGGTTGGGGTGCGCGCGGGGACAGGGGCGTGTGTCGGGCGGACGCGCCGGGTGAATGCGCCGGGGGTGGCAGTATTTCGGCGACCGCTGGCGTCATTGCCGCTGGTGGGGTTCCCCCGGTGGCGGAGATGCTGGGCCCATGAGCACTCCTGAGCGCACGCGGGTCGAGAGCACGTCGATCGCCGCCACGAACACCGCCGACGACGGGATCGTCCCCGACACCAAGGACTGGACCTGGGTGCTGGAACGCCCGTGCCCCGACTGCGGGTTGGAGACTCCGCGGGTGGTGCGGGAGGACGTGGCCGGGATGGTCCGGGCCAATGCGGAGGGCTGGCTGGCGGTGCTGGCGGGGGATGTGGACGGGTTGCGCCGGCGGCCGGCTCCGGGGGTGTGGTCGGACCTGGAGTACGCGTGCCACGTCCGGGACGTCTTCCGGCTGTTCGAGGTCCGGCTGAACCTGATGCTGGACCTGGAGGACCCGCTGTTCCCCAACTGGGACCAGGACGAGACGGCCGTCGCCGAGCGCTACGGGGAGCAGGACCCGAAGGTGGTGGCCGGGGAGCTGGCGGAGGCCGCTGAGACGCTCGCCGCCGCTTTCGAGCGGGTGGCGGGGGCGCAGTGGGCGCGGACCGGGAGCCGCAGCGACGGGGCGCGGTTCACGGTCGAGTCGTTCTCCCGGTACCTGATCCACGACCCGGTGCACCACCTGTTCGACGTGACGGGCGAGCGGGTCTGAAGCCGGTCCTGAAGCCGGTCCTGGAGCCGGCCCCGGGAGCGGGGCCGAGGCCCGGTCTGAGGCCGGACCGGAGGCGGCCGGGGCGCGGGGTCACCAGCCGGAGGCCTCGCGCAGCATGGTGCGGCGCAGCCGTCCGGCCACGCTGGCGGCGTCGGTGCCGATGACGTCGGCGATCTCGGGGGCGGCGAGGCCGACGACGTAGTGCAGGATCGCCAGGTCGTCGTCGGCCGGGTGGCGGTCCGGGGCGGGGGTCGCCTGGCGGGTGTGGTCGGCGACGGTGCCGCGCAGGATCTCCCAGGCGTGCGCGGTGGGGTTGGAGCTGCCCATCAACTCCCGCCAGTGCACCGCGATTTCCGCGAAGGCCTGTTGGACGGCGACGGCCGCGGCGCTGTGCTCGGTCAGCCACACGCGCGCGTAGCTGAGGTACCGGGGGCGGTGGAGTTCGCAGAACGCGGTGAACTCCAGGGGCACCTCCGCCGGCTCGCCGGGCCTCGGGGGCGGCTCGGCTGAACTCTCGTGACGGTTGGTCATCTCGGCTTCTCGGAAAGGGAGATGGGTTTCTGACGGTCGATCATCTGTGCTCACTCTACGGTAGGCCCTCGGTGCGCTGGGTGACCAATCCGATGGAATGCCCGGAACCCGCCGCCGCCAGGCCGGTTCCGGTGGCGACCGGGTGCGGCGAGGTGGCGGGACGGCCGGGCGGAGGGCCGGCGAGGGCCGGTGGGGCGGTGCTGCGCAGTGGCGCGGGAGTCGTAGGTGCGAGCGTGTCGCGGCTGGTCAGAGGGTGTGGGGCGACGGCGGCCGCAGGGCGGTTGATGTGCCACCGTAGGCCCTGTGGAGGCTGGCGTCCACGCCCAGGGCGCGAACCTGGGTGCGCACAACCACCCGCACAACCGCACTCACGATCGTGGGGAAGATCGCCACGGAAGAGGGCATGGTCGTCACCGCGATGACGTCCGCGCGGGCGGGCCGGACGGCGTGCGCGGAACGGGTGCGCCGTGGACGCGGTGGACCCGGCGCCCGCCGCGCGCCGGGGCGGAGGGCGCGCTGGTGGGGCGGCCGTTGGACGGGGTGGTCCCGCGACCGCCGGTGTGCCGCCGGGCGCGTCCGCCACACCCCGGCGGCCCGGGTCGGGCCGGGCGGAACGCCGGGGGCGGGAGGGCGGGCGGAGCGGCCGGCTGTCCGTCAGGAGGTCGTCCGGGCCTCCGTGGGGGAGATCCGGTCGACGGCGGTGTCCCGTTCGACCTGGGTGGGGAAGGCTTCGACGGCCCGTCGCCGGGCCGCCTGCGCCGCCGCGGCTGCCGCGGCCGCAGCCGCCGCAGCTGCCCCGGCGGCGGCCTCCTCGCGCTCGCACCGGTGCGCCGGGCCCGTGTGCGCCGCGCCCGTGGCGTGGGCGCCGGCGGCATGCGGACCCGCGGCGTGGGCGCTCGCCGCGTGCACACCCGTGGCGTGCGCGGCGGGGGCGTGCACGCCCCCCGCGAGCGCCCCGGGGGCGTGTCCGGTGGCCCGTCGTCGGCGGCCGAGCGCGGCTCGGGCGGCATGCTCCTCGGCGGCCTGTCTAGCGGCCAGGTAGGCCTGTACGGCCGCCATGCCGTAGACGGGCTGGATGAGCTGGTGGCCCTTGAAGAAGGGCCTGGCCGGGGCGAACCCGGCGGCGACCACGAGGTCGCGGATCTCTGCTATCTCGGCCTCACTGCGGGCGGTGAAGCGGACCTCCCAGCCCTTCTTGTACGTATGCCCCTTCTCGCCGCTGCGGCGGGCGGGGTCCGGGCGGCGGACGTATCCGGGCAGACGGCCGAGGCGGAGCTGGGCCGCGCGGAGGCCGGCGGTCTCGTCACGTGACATGACGTAAGCCTAGGCAATCCCCGGGGCGGGATTGACGCCTTGGGGGTCCCTCGCCGTATGCCTTTGATCACTCTGGGTCAGGCGACCAGGTCGGCGATCGTTTTCGATCACATATGACAACCTGATGAGCGTCAATTACTCCAAATGAGTGAGGGTATGAGGACTTTAGTGCGGGCTGATCCCGGTTTCGCGACGGTTGGGTAACAGTGCGTCAGGGTCTCGGTCGCGGGTCCGGACGGTTGGGGATGGTGTCGGCATGAGCTACCGGATTCCGTCGCCGCCGCCGTCCCTGGAGGAGCTGGCGAAGCGTCAACAGAACGTCGTCACCGCGAGCCAGCTGCGCGCCCGGGGCGTGCCGGCCCGGATCATCACCGAGCACTGCCGCCGGGGCGGCCCCTGGCGGCGGGTGCTGCCCCGGGTCTACCTGCTGCAGTCCGCCGAGCCCACCCCGGAGCAGCGGATGTGGGCCGCGCTGCTGTACGCCGCGCAGAACGGCCGGGAGGAGGGCCGCCGGGAGGGCGCGGTGATCACCGGTACGGCCGCGCTGGCGCTGTACGGCTTCACGGTTGTGCCCCGGCTGCCCGCGGTGACCGGGGTGGACGTCCTGGTGCCCCGGCAGCGCCGGCTGAAGGACGTCGGCGAGGTGCGGATCCGGCGCACCGAACGGGAGTTGGTGGCCCGCTCGGTGCACGGCCTGGCCTGTGCGCCGGTGGCCCGGGCGGTCGCCGACGCGCTGGTCGAGTGGACGGCGGAGCCGGGTGGCGCGGCGCCGGTGCGCGAGGTGCTGCGGGAGGCCGTCGCCCTGCCCGGGAACCGCTGCACGGTACGGGAGTTGGTGTCCGAGCTGACCGACTCGGGGCTGACCTGCGAACCGCGGGTTCGGGCCGCCCTGGACGAACTGCTGGCCGCCGAGCGGGACTTGGCGCTGGAGCGGATCGGCCGCCTGGTGGACGAGCGGCTGCTGCCCGCCCCGCTGAACGCCCCCGAGCTGCGGATGCGCGGCGGCACGTACATCGCAGTCCCGGACCTCTACTGGCCGGAGCGGGGCGTCGCGGTGGAGGTGGACTCGGAGCTGCGCAGCGTGAGCGAGGGCGAGGCCGCCTGGGTGCGCGGCGGGCAGCACCGGATGGAGTACCTGGGCATCCGGGTGGTGTACGTCTGCGGGGCCGCGCTGGCCGCCGACCCGGACGCGGTCGGCGGCGAACTGCGCGAGGCGTACCGGGTCGGCGGGACGGACGTGGTGGAGCTGCTGGTGGTCTGAGCGGGCGACGCCGGCCGACCGGAACACGCCGGCCGCACCCACAACACGCACCCACAACACGCCCGCACGGCACGCCCCCCGAATGCCGTTACGAACGGACCACCGGCGCGCCGACCAGCTCGACCCCGGCCGCCCGCAGCTCCGCCAGCGCGGCGGCGGTGGTCTCCGGGTTCACCCCGGCGGTGAGGTCCAGCAGCACGCGGGTGGTGAAGCCCGCCCGGGCGGCGTCCAGCGCGGTCGCCCGGACGCAGTGGTCGGTGGCGATGCCGACCACGTCGACCTGGTCGACCTGCCGCTCGCGCAGCCACTCCACCGGACCGCGGTTGTTCTCGTCCAGCCCCTCGAAGCCGCTGTACGCCGCCGAGTGGGCGCCCTTGTCGAAGACCGCCTCGACCGCGCCGGAGATGACGGCGGGCGCGAAGTTGGGGTGGAAGCCCACGCCCTCGGTGCCGGCCACGCAGTGCGGCGGCCAGCTGTCGACGTAGTCCGGCTCGGCGGAGAAGTGGTCGCCCGGGTCGATGTGGTGGTCGCGGGTGGCGAGGATGTGCCGGTAGCCGGGGGAGGACTCGGTGATCAGGTCGGTGATGGCGGCGGCCACCTCGGCGCCGCCGGCGACGGCCAGGCTGCCGCCCTCGCAGAAGTCGTTCTGCACGTCGACGACGATCAGTGCCCGGTGCATGACTCGCATCCTCGGATCTCGGGGGCCCGCGGGAGGCGGCGCCCCGGTGGGGGAGCCCTCGGGAGTACGCGGCCCGGCCGTGCCGGGCGCGGGGGGTACTCGGGGAGCTCCGGGGGAACTCGGGGAACTCTACGGCTGACTCTAGGGAGTGGCGCCCGGGGGCGGAAGCCCCGGGGCCGGTCCGGGACATCCCGTCCGCGGGGGCGGGAGCCCCGGGGCCGGTCCGGTGGTCCGGCCCCGGGTTCCGGTCAGCGGCCGGGGCCGGCCGGCAGGACCAGTTCGGTCGGCAGCACCGGGTCGCCCTTGGACAGCTGGGTGGCCGACAGCGGCAGCGCGGCGCGGGCGCGCACGTGCCGGTCGCGGGCGGCGCTGAGCGGTTCCCGGCCGACGGTCTCGCCGCCCAGGACCAGCGGCACCTGCGTCAGGTGCGGGCGCAGGTAGTCCGGGACGGGGCCGGTGCCGACCACCTCGGCCTCGGCGACGCCGTCGGCGTCGGGCCGGCGGGCCGCCCACTTGCGGCCGCCGATGCTGGTCTTGCCGCCGGCCGCGCGCTTGGCGACCGGGATCAGCGGCCCGCCGTCGGTCTCGGCCCGGGCGACCAGCTTGTAGACCATCGCGCAGGTCGGGTGCCCGCTGCCGGTGACCAGGCTGGTGCCGACGCCGTAGCCGTCGACCGGGGCGGCGGCCAGGGCGGCGATCGCGTACTCGTCGAGGTCCGAGGTGACGATGATCCTGGTCCGGTCGGCGCCGAGGTCGTCCAGCTGGCGGCGGACCCGGTGGGCCAGCAGGGTGAGGTCGCCGGAGTCGATCCGGACGGCGCCCAGGTCGGGGCCGGCCACCTCGACCGCGGTGCGCACGGCCTCGCGCAGGTCGAAGGTGTCGACCAGCAGGGTGGTGCCCTTGCCCATGGAGGCGATCTGCGCCTTGAAGGCGTCCCGCTCGCTGTCGTGCACCAGGGTGAAGGCGTGGGCGGCGGTGCCGGTGGTCGGGATGCCGTGGGTGAAGCCGGCCTCCAGGTCGGAGGTGGCGGCGAAGCCGGCCACGTAGGCGGCCCGGGCGGCGGAGACGGCGGCGTGCTCGTGGGCCCGGCGGGCGCCCATCTCGATCACCGGGCGGCCGCCGGCGGCGGCGGTCATCCGGGAGGCGGCGGCGGCGATGGCCGAGTCGTGGTTGAGGATCGAGAGGATCACCGTCTCCAGGATCACGGCCTCGGCGAAGGTGCCCTCGACGGTGAGCAGGGGGGAGCCGGGGAAGTAGACCTCGCCCTCGGGGTAGCCGTGGATGTCGCCGCGGAAGCGGTAGTCGGCGAGGAAGCGCAGGGTTTCCTCGTCGACGACGCCCTGGTCGGCCAGCCAGTCCAGCTGGGGCGAGGTGAAGCGGAAGTTCTCGACGGCGTCCAGCACCCGGCCGGTGCCGGCCATGACGCCGTAGCGGCGGCCGCTCGGCAGGCGGCGGGTGAACACCTCGAAGACGGAGCTGCGGTGCGCGGCCCCGCTGCGCAGGGCGGCCTGCAGCATGGTGAGCTCGTAGCGGTCGGTGAGCAGGGCGGTCGAAGCGGCCGCTCGCACGGAAGTGGCGTCCATACGGATGATGCTACTACCACTTAGCGTCAGAGTGACGATTTCTCGTCGAGCGTGCCGGGGCGGAATCGCCCGGGTGTCCCCCGGATGGCAGCATGGGGCATGAGTGGTTACGGACGACTGTGCAGCGAGGAGGACCGGGGTGAGCGTCGCGCCCGTGGAGATCGAGCGCCCGGAGGTCGAGGGGGTGCCGGTGACCGAGCCGGACACGCCCTGGGTGACCATCGTGCACAACGACCCGGTCAATCTGATGAGCTACGTCCAGTACGTCTTCCAGGCCTACTTCGGCTACCCGAAGGACAAGGCCCGGAAGCTGATGATGGACGTCCACACCAAGGGCCGGGCGGTGGTCTCCAGCGGTTCCCGCGAGGAGATGGAGCGCGACGTCCAGGCGATGCACGGCTACGGCCTCTGGGCGACGCTGCAGCACGACTGATGCCGGGCCGACTGACGCCGAGCCGACTGACACCGGGCCGACCGGCGCCGGCCGTACGACCGAAGACGACGAAGACGGGCTGACCGATACAGATGGCTGGGTTGTTCGAGAGCGCCGGCAGTGGTGGCGCGGCGATCGCGCTGGACGAGTGGGAGGCCTCCATCCTGCGCTCGCTGGAGGTGCAGGTGCTGGAGCTGATCGGCCCCGGTCCGGGCGGGGAGGGCGACGACCCGCTGGCCGCGCTGTTCGCCGAGGGCCCGACCGAGGCGCCCGCCGACCCGGTGCTGGCCCGGTTCTTCCCGGACGCCTACAGCGACCCGGAGGGGCCGGCGGACGAGGAGGCCGAGGTCGCGTCCGGGGAGTTCCGCCGCTTCACCGAGCTGGACCTGCGGGCCCGCAAGCGGGACGACGCGCTGTTCGTCGTCCGGGCGCTGGACGGGCTCGGCGGCGGCGGGGTGCTCAAGCTGGCCGCGCCGGACTGCCTGCGCTGGCTGGGCGCGCTGAACGACCTGCGGCTGGCCGTCGGCGTCCGGCTGGAGGTCACCGAGGACGACGAGGACGGCCTCTACGAGCTGCCCGACGAGGACGAGCGCAAGCCGCTGGTGATGGCGTACCTGTGGCTGGGCGCCCTGCAGGAGTCGCTGCTGGAGGCGATGGCGGACTGACCTGCGCGGACCGCTCCGCGCGGACCGCTCCGCGGGGGGCGCCGTATACGCACCGTGTCGCACGGATCGCCCTGCGGGGTCGATCCTGCCCGATTCCGGGCAAGCCCCGGCCGTTTTGTCCAGAATATGGACGATCAGCCGGGGCTTTTCCCATCAAAATGGGACAAAACATACCAGGTCATGCTCAAATAACGCTCAGATGGGCGCCGCTATCCGAACCCTGCGTGGTACGACTTCTCCACCCCCGAGACCGACCAGGACGGTGCACAGTGGCCGAGAAGTTGTACGACGAAAGGGTCGATACTCCACCGGATGCGGAGGGCTACGAGCGCGGGCTCGGCAGCCGCCAGATCCAGATGATCGCGATCGGCGGTGCGATCGGCACCGGTCTGTTCCTCGGCGCGGGCACCGCGATCTCCCGCTCCGGTCCCAGCCTGATCCTCTCCTACGCCGTCGCCGGCCTGGTGATCTTCGTGATCATGCGGGCGCTCGGCGAACTGCTCACCTACCGCCCGGTCTCCGGCAGCTTCGCCGAGTACGCCCGGGAGTTCCTCGGCCCCTTCGCCGGCTACGTGACCGGCTGGACGTACTGGCTGTTCTGGGTCGTCACCGGCATGGCGGAGACCACCGCCGCCGCCGTCTACGTGCGGTTCTGGGCGCCCGGCATACCGCAGTGGGCCAGCGCGCTGACCTTCCTGGTCCTGCTCTACGCGGCCAACCTGATCTCGGTGAAGCTGTTCGGCGAGATCGAGTTCTGGTTCTCCATGGTCAAGGTCACCGCCATCATCGGCATGATCCTGATCGGCGTCGGCGTGCTGACCCTGGGCTTCAGCAAGGCCGGTGACACCGCGTCACTCGGCCACCTCTGGCAGGACGGCGGCTTCTTCCCCGAGGGCATCGGCTCCACCGTGATGACCCTTCAGATCGTCATGTTCGCCTACCTGGGCGTCGAACTCGTCGGCGTCACCGCGGGCGAGAGCGAGAACCCCGAGAAGACCCTGCCGCGGGCCATCAACACCCTGCCGTGGCGGATCATGCTGTTCTACATCGGCGCCCTGGTGGTCATCCTCTCGCTCGTGCCGTGGACCGAATTCCGGCCCGGCGTCAGCCCGTTCGTCGCCGCCTTCGGCAAGATCGGCATCCCGGCGGCGGCCGGCATCATCAACTTCGTGGTGCTCACCGCCGCGCTCTCCTCCTGCAACTCCGGGATGTACTCCACCGGCCGCATGCTGCGCGACCTCGCGCTGCGCGGGCAGGCCCCGGGACGGCTCACCAGGCTCAACTCCCGCCGCACCCCGGCCTTCGCGATCACCGTCTCCTGTCTGCTGATGGGCATCGGCGTGGTGCTCAACGGCGTCGTCCCGGCGCGGGCGTTCGAGTACATCACCTCGGTCGCCACGGTCTGCGGCCTGTGGACCTGGGCGATGATCCTGATCTCCCAGATCCGCTACCGCCGGGCCTGGCGGGCCGGCCACCTGCCGCCGCCCACCTTCAAGGCGCCCGGGGGCACCTGGGTCAGCGGGGCCGCGCTCGCCTTCCTCGCGGTGGTCGTGGTGCTGATCGCGCTGGACCGGGACAACCGGATCTCGCTGTTCGTCTTCCCGGTCTGGGCCCTGCTGCTGGTCGGCGGCTACCAGGTGCTCAAGCGCCGCGACCCGCAGGCCGTCCTCGGCGCCGCGCCGGACGGGGCGCCCGCCCCCACCGGGAACGCCTCCACCGGGAACACCCTCGACGGGAACGCCCTCGACGGGAACGTGGACGCCCGCTGACCGAGCCTCGGACACCCGGCGGACGGCCGCCGGGGCGTGGCTATCCTGACCGCATGCTGACCATCACCCGAGAACTCCGCGACCGGATCGTGGCCCACGCCCGCGCCGACCACCCGGACGAGGCCTGCGGCGTGGTCGCCGGACCGGCCGGCAGCGGCCGGCCCGAGCGGTTCGTCCCGATGCTCAACGCGGCCCGCTCGCCCACCTTCTACGAGTTCGACTCGGGCGACCTGCTCAAGCTCTACCGCGAGATGGACGACCGGGACGAGGAGCCGGTGATCGTCTACCACTCGCACACCGCCACCGAGGCCTACCCCTCCCGCACCGACGTGAGCTACGCCTCCGAGCCGTTCGCCCACTACGTCCTGGTCTCCACCGCCGAGGGCAACGGCGAGGAGGACCCCTACCAGTTCCGCTCGTTCCGCATCGTGGACGGCGAGATCACAGAGGAAGACGTGCAGGTCGTCGAGGCCTACCCGGTGTGACCGGTACTGGTGCGGACCCGGCCCGCCGACCCCTCCGAGGGGGCGGCGGGCCGTCGTCGTCTCAGCCCTGGGAACGGGAACATCCGGATCCCGAGACGGGCATGTCTAAGCGAGCCCGGGAATCTATACGATGAGCCCATGCGTTCCGTCGATGTGAGCACCCAGGCCCCGGGCACCCGCCTCGTGGCGCGCCTGCACATCGACCTGTGCCGGCACGCCGGTGCGATCTGTCCCGGCACGCCCGCGCGCTCGCGCTGAGAGCCGCTTCACCACCTCACCCGGGCCCGCCGCCCCGCGGCGACGCCGGGCCCCGGGCGCCCGCCCCGCCGCGTCCGCCGCGGCCCACCCACTCCACGACTCGCACAGGAGCGCACCCATGGCCATCGAGGTCCGCATCCCGACCATCCTCCGCACCTACACCGACGGCGCCAAGGCCGTCGAGGGCAACGGCAGCAACCTCGGGGAACTCTTCACCGACCTCGACGCCCGCCACCCGGGCATCGCCGCCCGCCTGGTCGAGGGCGGCGAGCTGCGCCGCTTCGTCAACGTCTACCTGAACGACGAGGACGTCCGCTTCCTGGAGGGCATCTCCACCGCCCTCGCCGACGGCGACAGCGTCACCATCCTGCCCGCCGTGGCCGGCGGCGCCCGCTAGCGTTGACCGGTTCCCCCGTCGCCACGGCGGGGGAACCATCCCTCTCCACCCTCACCGCCGTGGCCGGAGGCCTCCCTTGCGTTACGACAGTCCGCTCGAAGCCGTCGGCAACACCCCGCTGGTCCGCCTGCCGCGGCTGTCCGCCGCCGTCCCCGGCAACGCCGACGGCCTGGTGACCCTCTGGGCCAAGCTGGAGGACCGCAACCCCACCGGCTCGATCAAGGACCGCCCGGCCCTGCACATGATCGAGCGCGCCGAGGCCGACGGCCGGCTCACCCCCGGCTGCACCGTCCTGGAGCCCACCAGCGGCAACACCGGCATCTCGCTGGCCATGGCCGCCAAGCTCAAGGGCTACCGGATGGTCTGCGTGATGCCCGAGAACACCAGCGAGGAGCGGCGCGAGCTGCTGCGCATGTGGGGCGCCGAGATCATCCCGTCCCCGGCCGCCGGCGGCTCCAACACCGCCGTCCGGATGGCCAAGGAGATCGCCGCCGAGCACCCCGACTGGGTCATGCTCTACCAGTACGGCAACCCCGACAACGCCGGCGCCCACTACACCGGCACCGGCCCCGAGATCCTCGCCGACCTGCCGACCGTCACCCACTTCGTGGCCGGCCTCGGCACCACCGGCACCCTGATGGGCGTCGGCCGCTACCTGCGCGAGAAGGTCCCCGGCGTGAGGATCGTCGCCGCCGAGCCGCGCTACGACGACCTGGTGTACGGGCTGCGCAACCTGGACGAGGGCTTCGTCCCCGAGCTGTACGACGCCGAGGTGCTCACCACCCGGTTCTCGGTCGGCTCCGCGGACGCCGTCCGCCGCACCCGTGAACTCCTCCAGCAGGAGGGCATCTTCGCGGGCGTCTCGACCGGCGCCATCCTGCACGCGGCGATCGGCGTCGGCCGCAAGGCGGCGGCGGCCGGCGAGCGCGCGGACATCGTCTTCGTGGTCGCGGACGGCGGCTGGAAGTACCTCTCCACCGGCATCTACACCGCCGAGTCCACCGAGGCCGCGGTCGAGGCGCTGCAGGGCCAGCTCTGGGCGTAGGGCCTATCCGCCCTGCAACACCTTCCGCGCCCGGGCCCAGACCTGCCGGTCCACCGTGCCGGCCCGGCGGCGGAAGTCCGCCAGCGGTACCTCGCGCAGCTCGTCGGTCTCCAGCCAGCTGGCCCGGCCCTGCCGGTCGCCCACCACGCCGGGCGGCAGCGGCAGCACGCCCGGGCGCTCCGCGTGGTGCTTGCTGGTGATCTTCGCGACGGTGGCGGTCCGGCCGTGCACCCGCAGCACCAGGCACGGGCGGTCCTTGGCACCGGGGCCGTCCTCGAACGGCACCAGCGCCCACCAGACCTCCTGCGGCCGCGGGCCGGCCCCCGTCCGCGGCCGCGGACCGGCCGGCCCGGACGGACGCGGCGCCGGACGGGCGCGCCGCACCAGCGCCGCCGCGGCGGCGGCCAGCAGCGCGACGCCCAGCAGCGACAGGACGAGCCAGGTAGCGGTCATGCCGTTCATGCGGCGAACCGTACCGGGCCGGGGGTGAACGCCACCACCGCGACGGCCGGACACCCGTCCGGGCATTTGTCCGCGCATTGCTCCCGGTTCGTCACGGAACTGCCACAATGCCCGTTCTGCGCCCGGAGCCCCGGCCGTCCCGGCAAGGCTGCGTCACGAACGTCCGCCCCCGTCCCCCGGAGGTGCCCCGTGGCCCGTGGCCCCGAGCTGTGGTCCTACGCCGAGATCGCCCGCCACATCAACGTCCGGCGCGAGACCGTCCGCAGCTACCGGAGGCACCGGCTGCTGCCCGATCCGGACGTGATCGACGGCAGCGGCCACCCGCGGTGGTACCCGTTCACCATCCGCAGCTGGGCCCGCAACCGGCCCCGCCGCCGCTGATCCCCCGGCCCGTCAACCGCCCGCGCCCCCGCCCCGGGCGTTCTGGTGATTCCGCCCACAGCCCGGCACGGGGACGGGGGCAAAGTGCCGCTCCGCCCTTACCCTCGACACACCAACGCAGTGCTACCGGCCGGTCCACCGGGCCCGGCCTGCCGTTTTCCATGCTGTTTTCCACGCTGTGCCCGTGGAGGACGGCGATGCCGTTTTCCAGCAGCAGCCAGGATGTGTCGGGGCGGAGGGGCTCGGATGAAACTGACCGTGGTGGGGTGCTCGGGGAGCTTCCCGGCCGCCGACTCGCCCTGCTCCAGCTACCTGGTCGAGGCCGAGGGCTACCGCGTCGTCCTCGACCTCGGCAACGGAGCCCTCGGCGCCCTCCAGAAGTACACCGGCCTCTACGACGTCGACGCCGTCCTGCTCAGCCACCTGCACGCCGACCACTGCGTCGACCTGTGCGCCTACTGGGTGGCCCGCAACTACCGCGCCGAGGGCTGCCCCGAACTGCTGCCCGTGTACGGCCCGGCCGGCACCGCCGAGCGGCTCGCCCGCGCCTACGACATGCCGGAGAACCCCGGCATGAAGGAGGTGTTCGAGTTCCGCACCCTCACCCCCGGCGGCTTCCGGCTCGGCCCGTTCCGGATCGACGTCGCCCAGGTCAACCACCCCGTCGACGCCTTCGCCTTCCGGCTGGAGCACGACGGCCGCTCGCTGGTCTACAGCGGGGACACCGGCGAGAGCGCCGAACTCGTCGAACTCGCCCGCGACACCGACCTCTTCCTCTGCGAGGCCGCGTACATCGACGGGCGCGACACCTACCAGGCCGTCCACCTCAACGGCCGCGAGGCCGGCGAGCACGCCGCCGCGGCCCGCGCCCGCCGGCTCGTCCTGACCCACATCCCCCCGTGGACCGACGCCGAGCACAACCGGCGGGACGCCGCGGCGGCCTACCCCGGGCCGGTCGAGGTCGCCCGGGCCGGCGCGGTGTACGAGGTCTGAGAGCGGGCCGGCGAGGCCTGAGAGTGGGCCGGCGAGGTCGGGCGGGATTCCCGGAAAAATGCTTCGGGACGACCCGCAACCTCCGCGCCCCCCGCACGTCCTTGTGAGTGAGCGGCGGGAAACGCCGCCGGAACGGCCGGCCCGTCGGGCACGGACGCGATCACACTACTCATCAGGCCCGCTTCGTGCTGCCCGGATCCGGTCGTACCGGTCCGGGACGGATATCCAGGGGGAAATCCCATGCGCAAGACCGACCGTGCCCTGAACCGGGCCCGCCGGCTCACCCCGGCGCTGGCGCTGACCGCCGCGCTGCTCGCCGGCGGCGCCGTGACCGCAGCCCCGGCCTTCGCCGCCGCCGGGCCGCTCAGCCTCACCGTGCACACCCCGGCGGTGGTCGGCTTCGCGGGCGGGCCGGTCGAGTTCACCGAACACCTCGGCAACCCGGGTGACCAGGGCACCTCCGTCGTGCTGGACTTCGAGATCGAGAGCGACCTCGGGACGCCGCCGAACGCCCTGAGCCTCGACTACTTCAGCGAGCTGACCGGCGGCTGGCTGCCGGTGGAGCTGACGGAGCGCCCCGGGGCGGACAAGGTGGTCAACGCGGGCGGCACCGGCAAGGTCGTGGTCCCGGCGGGCGGCACCGACGTCCGGCTGCGGCTCGGCGTGCCGATGGGCAAGCCCCACGACGGGGCCACCAACGGCGGCACCGGTCCGAGCCTCACCTTCCGCACCGGCGTCAAGGGCTGGTCGCAGGACTCCCCGGTCGAGCCGCCGCTCACCGACAGCCACGTGGTCAAGGTGGAGGGGATCAGCAACGGAGTGTCCGGGGTCCCGGCCGAGGTCGTCGCGGGCGGCGAGCCCGTCGAGTTCGACGCGGTGCTCTCGAACCCGACGCCGTCCGCCTACACCAACCTCGGCAACGTGCTGTTCACCGACCGCCTCGCCAAGGTCGAGGTCCGCGGCGCCGACGGGAAGTGGACCACCGTGCCGGGCGTCACGGCCCCGGCGGAGCCCGTGGCGGGCCACTACCTGGACGGTCGCAACTCCTCGGCGGCGCCCCAGAGTTCGACCACCCGGCGGGTCCGGGTCAGCTACCCCGCCGACAGCCCGCTGGGCAGGACGGCGCTGAACCCCTGCGTGTTCGTCAACGAGGGCGAGGAGATGCCCTTCCGGGGCACCACCATGTGCTCGCAGGGCGCCACCACCGAGGTCGTCGCCCCCGCGCCGAAGCCCTCCCCGACCGGCACCCACAAGGCCGGCGAGCCCTCGACCGGGCCGGCCGGCTCCGACGGCTCGCGGCCGAAGCCGGACGGCGGCGCGGGCGTCGCCCAGCCGGCCGGCGACACCACCACGGCGCCCGCCGCCCCCGCTCCGGCCGCGCCGCAGCCCGGCGCCGTGTCCGCCGACAACGCCCCCGCCGCGGCCGCCCGGCCGGTGGACGCGAACCTGGCCTCCACCGGTGCGGACAGCGACCGGACCGGCCTGATCGCGGGCGTCGGCGCGCTGCTGGTCGGCGTCGGTGCGGGGGCCTTCGTGCTGGTCCGCCGCCGCACCGGCTGACCGCGCACGGCCGTGCCGTCGGCGGGGCGTACGGCTCTAGCGCAGGCCGGGGACGGGCAGCCCGAGGTGGTCCCGCAGGGTGGGGCCGGTGTAGTCGGTGCGGAACACCCCGCGCTCCTGGAGCAGCGGGACCACACGGTCGACGAACTCGTCCAGGCCGCCCGGGGTGAGGTGCGGGACGAGGATGAAGCCGTCGGCCGCGTCGCTCTGCACGAAGCGGTCGATCTCGGCGGCGACGGTGGCGGGCGCTCCGATGAAGGACTGCCGACCGGTCAGCTCGATCACCAGTTCGCGGCTGGTCAGCCTCTTCTCCGCGGCCACCGCCCGCCACCGTTCGGCGACGGCCACCGGGTCGGCGTGCCGGACCCGGCCCTGGACCAGGCCGCTGTCCGGGTCGGGGTCGACGGCCGGCAGCGGTCCGTCCGGGTCGTGGTCGGACAGGTCGACGCCCCAGACCTGCTCCAGGAAGGCGATCGCGGTCTGCGGGCTCACCTGGGCCCGGCGGATCTCCCGGGCCCGTTCGGCCGCCTCGGCGTCGGTGTCGCCGAGGACGAAGGTGACCCCGGGCATGATCTTCAGCTCGTCCGGCTTGCGGCCGTACGCGGCGAGCCGGCGCTTGACGTCGGCGTGGAAGGCCTGGCCGTCGGCGAGGGTGGAGTGCCGGGAGAAGACCACGTCGGCGGCGGCGGCCGCGAACTCGCGCCCCTCGTCGGAGTCCCCGGCCTGGATCACCACCGGGTGGCCCTGCGGCGGTCGCGGCAGCGAGAGCCTGCCCTCGACCTCGAACTGCGGGCCGGAGTGCCGGACGGGTTCCTCCCCGGCGTCCCAGAACTCCCGTGCCAGCTGGACGGATTCGGCGGCCCGGGTGTAGCGGTCGGCGCGGTCCAGGTACCCGCCGCGGCGGAAGTTCTCCCCGGTGAAGGCGTCCGAGGAGGTGACCACGTTCCAGGCCGCGCGGCCGCCGGAGAGGTGGTCCAACGAGGCGAAGCGGCGGGCCAGTTCGTACGGCTCGTTGAAGGTCGCGTTGACGGTGGCGGCCAGGCCGAGCCGTTCGGTGACGGCGGCCAGCGCGTTCAGCACGGTGATCGACTCGGGGCGGCCGACCACGTCGAGGTCGTGGATGAGGCCCTTGGTCTCGCGCAGCCGCAGGCCCTCGGCGAGGAAGAAGAAGTCGAACTTCCCGCGCTCGGCGGTCTGCGCGAGGTGGCGGAAGGAGGAGAACTCGATGTGGCTGCCGGCGGCCGGGTCGCTCCACACCGTGGTGTTGTTGACGCCGGGGAAGTGCGCGGCGAGGTGGATCTGCTTGAGCGGTCGGTCCGTCATCGGGTCACCTCGGCGAGGGCGGGAGCGGCGGTGGAGGCGGGGGAGGTGGGGGAGCCGTCGGCGGGGCGGGCGGCGTAGCGGCTGGCCGGGCGGGCCAGGCCGAGGTGGTCGCGCAGGGTGCGGCCGGTGTACCCGGTGCGCAGCAGTCCGGCGGCGCGCAGGGCGGGGGCGATCCGGTCGGCCAGCGCGGCGAGGTCGCGCGACGGGTCGGAGGGGGAGAGGTGGAAGCCGTCGACGCCGGTGCCGGGCGCGGTGAGCTCGGCGAGCAGCCGCTCGTCGGCGGCCCGGTCGGGCAGGGCGGACAGGTCGGCGTCGAGCCGGGCGAGGACGCGCAGGTTCTCGCCGGCCCGCAGCCGCAGCTCGGTGGCGGCGGTCAGCCGGGTGGCGCGGTCGGGGGCGTCGAGCAGGACGACGTCGGCGTGCCGGATCGCGGCGTCGACCCGGGCCCGCCCGCCCGGGGAGGCGTCCGGCGCGAGGTCGGCGGCGGCGACGGGCACCACGACCACCGGGCGGCCCTGCGGCGGGCGCGGGGTGATGGACGGGCCGCGGACGGAGAAGCGCGGGCCCTCGAAGTCGATGTAGTGCAGCTTGTCGCGGTCGATGAACCGTCCGGTGGCGGTGTCGCGGATCTCCGCGTCGTCCTCCCAGCTGTCCCAGAGCCGGGCGGCCACCTCGACGGCGTCGGCGGCCTCGGCCCACAGCTCGTCCTCGGCGGCGACGGGGCGGCGGCCGAAGGCCCGCGCCTCGGCCTCGGTCGTGGAGACGCCGACCAGCCAGCCGGCCCGGCCCTCGCTCACCCAGTCCAGGGTGTTGACCGAGATCGAGGTGTGGAAGGGCTCGGTGTGGGTGGTGGTGACGGTCGGCACCAGCCCGACCCGGCCGGTCAGCGGGGCGGTCCGGGCGAGGGTGGCGAGCGCGTCGGGGCGGCTCGGCTGGGCGGCGAAGGAGTCGTCGAGGGTGACGAAGTCCAGGGTGGCCCGCTCGGCGAGGCGGGCGAGGGCGGTGTAGTGCCCGGCGTCGAGACGGCCGGGGCTGTCGAGGGCTGCGGACAGGTGCAACTGGCGGGGCATGGTGAGCCTGGCTTCCTCGTGCGGACGCGTGCGGGCACCGGCGCACCCGTACGGGGACACGGGTGCGCGGGGGCGCGCCGGAGCGCGGTGGCGGCCCGCGGGCGGAGCCCGTACGGGCGGGGGAGGGAGGACCGGCGCCGGGCGGGACGTCAGCCGGGCGGCGGTGGGGGAACGGTCAGCTCAGCCGCGACACGCCGCGGACCACACGCGACCGAAGTCGATGTGGCTGCGGGTGACCAGCGGGCACGAGGCGTTCACCGCTTCAGTTGACCAGGGCGTCCGGCGGTTCGTCAACCGTCGTTTCCGCCCGCCTGAGCCCGCCTGAGCCCGCCGGAGTCCGGCGGGAGTCCGGTCGGGGAGCCGCCGGAGCCGCGTGGGCGTGCCCGGGTACGCCGAAGACCCCGCCCCGCCGCTGGGGGAGCAGCGGCGGGGCGGGGCCTCGGGAGCGGGCGGTGACGCGGGCGTCAGGCCTTGGTGACGTCCTCGATCTCGTCGTCGTCCTCGCGACCGGGGGTCTTGAGGTCGAACTTGGTGATCGCGAAGCGGAACAGGAAGTAGTAGACCGCGGCGAAGGCCAGGCCGAGCGGGATGATCATCCACGGGTCGGTGGCCTTGTTCCAGGCCAGCGCGTAGTCGATCAGGCCGCCGGAGAAGGTGAAGCCGTCGTGCACGCCGAGCGCCCAGGTGACGGTCATCGAGACGGCGGTGAGCAGCGCGTGGATGACGTACAGGACCGGGGCGATGAAGACGAAGGCGAACTCGATCGGCTCGGTGACACCGGTCACGAAGGAGGTCAGGGCCAGCGAGACCATCATGCCGGTGACGGCCTTGCGGCGGTGCGCCTTGGCGGCGTGGGCGATGGCCAGCGCGGCGGCGGGCAGCGCGAACATCATGATCGGGTAGAAGCCCGACATGAACTGTCCGGCGGTCGGGTCGCCGGCGAAGAAGCGGGTCAGGTCGCCGTGCACGACGGTGCCGTCGGGCTTGGTGAAGTCACCGGTCTGGAACCAGGCGTAGGAGTTCACGAACTGGTGCATGCCGACCGGCAGCAGGCCGCGGTTGACCAGGCCGAAGGCGCCCGCACCGAACGCGCCGGCGCCGATCAGGGTGTCGTTCAGGCTCTTGATGGCGTCGCCGATCGGGCCCCAGGCCAGACCGAAGAAGACGCCGACGGCGGTGCCGACGAAGGCCATGATGATCGGGACCAGGCGGCGGCCGTTGAAGAAGCCGAGCCAGTCGACCAGCTTGGTGCGGTGGTACTTCTGCCACAGCACCGCGGCCAGTAGGCCGATCACGATGCCGCCGAGCACACCCGGGTTCTGGTAGGTGGCCGCCTCGTCCTTGCCGGGGAGGATCTTGTACTCGGTGATCGGGAACGCGGTGAGCACGTTCTTGTACACCAGGAAGCCGACCAGGGCGGCGAGGGCGGTGGAGCCGTCCGCCTTCTTGGCGTAGCCGATCGCGATACCCACCGCGAAGAGCATCGGCAGAGCGTCGAAGACCGAGGTGCCGGCGGTGTTGAACACCGCGGCGACCTTGTCCCAGCCGAGGCCGTCCTTGCCGAACACGTCGTCCTGGCCGAGACGCATCAGCAGACCGGCTGCGGGGAGCACGGCGATGGGCAGCTGGAGGCTGCGACCGATCTTCTGCAGACCCTGGAGGAGGTTCTGGCCGAACTTCTTGGCGGGGCTGGGTGAGGCCGGAGCCGTGGCGGGCGCCGGTGCCTGCGCAGACTGACTCATGGGGGTGGGTTCCTAACGGCATGGCGGTCGGTCGGGGGGAAGGCACAGGGGCCGAACCGCGAACTGGTCTACACCACACGTGGTGTAGACCAGTTTTGTAGCACGGGTGGAGAAGTCGAGGAACCCCGGAAAGCGGTGTCGCCGGGAAGCGCTATGAAATCGAAACCTACTTACCGAATGGCGATCATGGTAGCGACCGCGATTGGGATTTTGGCCGACTGCGCAACAAAATCGATTTTGGCTAATCGCGCAACAAAAGCACAGCGTGCTCCGGTGGGCCCTGCCAGGCGCGTTGGGCCCGGTCGGCCGGGCTTTCGGAAATGCCGAAGGCCTCCGGACCGGTGGTCCGGAGGCCTTTGCGGGGATAACTCGGGTGACGCCCGGGTTCAGGCCTTGGTGACGTCCTCGACCTCGGCCTCGTCCTCCCGGCCGGGAGTTTTCAGGTTGAATTTGACGATGATGAACCGGAAGAGCGCGTAGTACACGACGGCGAAGCAGAGGCCGATCGGGATGATCAGCCACGGTTTGGTGGCCAGTCCCCAGTTGATCACGTAGTCGATCAGGCCGGCCGAGAAGCTGAACCCGTCGTGCACCCCGAGCCCCCAGGTCACCGCCATCGAGGCGCCGGTCAGCAGCGCGTGCACGGCGTACAGGGCCGGGGCGATGTAGGCGAAGGAGTACTCGATCGGTTCGGTGACGCCCGTCACGAAGGAGGTCAGGCCGACCGAGAGCATCAGGCCGTAGATCTCCTTGCGCCGGTGCGGCTTCGCCGAGTGCGCGATCGCGAGCGCGGCGGCCGGCAGCGCGAACATCATGATCGGGAAGAAGCCGGACTGGAACTGTCCGGCCGTCGGGTCGCCCGCCAGGAAGCGCGGGATGTCGCCGTGCACGATCGCGCCGTCCGGCCTGGTGAACTCCCCGAACTGGAACCAGACGAAGGTGTTCAGCAGCTGGTGCATGCCGATCAGCAGCAAGGCCCGGTTGAACAGGCCGAAGATGCCGGCGCCGCCCGCGCCCAGGTCGGAGAGGGTCTGCGAGAAGTCGTTCAGGCCGCGGCCGATCGGCGGCCAGACCCAGAGCGCCACCACGGCGGTCAGCATGCCGACCAGCGCGGTGATCATCGGCACCAGGCGGCGGCCGTTGAAGAAGCCGAGCCAGTCGACCAGCTTGGTGCGGTGGAACCGCACCCACAGCCAGGCCGACATCAGGCCGATCAGGATGCCGCCGAGCACCCCCGGGTTCTGGAACGTCGCGGCCGCCGCCTTCGCCGAGCTGTAGTCCACGCACTGGTCGCTGACCAGTACCGTCGGCGGCTTGCAGCTCTCCGGGAAGGCGTGCAGGACCTTGTAGTACACCAGGAAGCCGACCACGGCGGCGAGCGCCGTCGAGCCGTCCGCCTTCTTCGCCATGCCGATCGCGACGCCGATGCAGAACAGCAGCGGCAGGCCGAAGGAGGAGTCGAGCAGCGCGCCGCCGGCGGAGGCGAAGACCTTCGCGACGTTGTCCCAGCCGAGGCCGTCCTTGCCGAACACGTCCGGCTGGCCGAGGCGGTTGAGGATGCCCGCGGCGGGGAGCACCGCCACCGGGAGCTGCAGGGAGCGGCCCATCTTCTGGAGGCCGCCGTAGAAGATGTGCCATCGTTTGGCCTGCGGGGCCGTGGCGCCTGCCGAACTCATCCTTCGCCCTCCGAGAGCAGTTGCCTGCCGGGGGCCCGGCGGGACCCTCGGGCAGGGCTCGGGAACACCCGGGGCCGTTCCCGCGTTCGTCGGAGTACACATATATTGGTGTAGACCACTTGACGCAGGTCGCACTCCGGAGGCGCGAGCCCCGCTGATCGTCATCCTCGGGCGGCGATCCGGAGCCTGCCCGCCGGAATGGGCCGAAAGTGGACTAACGTGGCGGACCGGACCGGCACGGGTGATGCTGGTCGCGCCGCTCGCAGGCCGACCGCGGCCGAACCCGCGTCAGCCACCGGCACGCACCTCACCGCACGACGGTCGAGGGACACCCAGCACCAGCGCAGGACGGCACCCGGCAGAGCCGCCGAAGGGCCGAGACAGAGGGAGAAACCAGATGGCCAGCAAGGCTGAGAAGATCGTCGCCGGTCTGGGCGGCATCGACAACATCGAAGAGGTCGAGGGCTGCATCACCCGCCTGCGCACCGAGGTCAAGGACGCCTCCCTGGTCGACGAGGCCGCCCTCAAGGCCGCCGGCGCCCACGGCGTCGTGAAGATGGGCACCGCGATCCAGGTCGTCATCGGCACCGACGCCGACCCGATCGCCGCCGACATCGAGGACATGATGTGAGCTGAACCACCCAGGTTCAGCCCGCCCGGCCCGCCGACCCGCTCAGGGGGACGGCGGGCCGTGGCGCGTCCCCACCCTCTCCGGCTCGCCTCCGGAAGCGGCCCCCCGGAGCGACTACGCTCAGTGCCTATGTCACGCATCGACGGCCGCACCCCCGACCAGCTCCGCCCGATCACCATCGAACGGGGCTGGAGCAAGCACGCCGAAGGCTCCGTCCTCATCTCCTACGGCGACACCAAGGTGCTGTGCACCGCCAGCGTCACCGAGGGCGTGCCCCGCTGGCGCAAGGGCAGCGGCGAGGGCTGGGTCACCGCCGAGTACTCCATGCTCCCGCGCGCCACCAACACCCGCGGCGACCGCGAGGCCGTCAAGGGCCGCATCGGCGGCCGCACCCACGAGATCAGCCGGCTCATCGGCCGCTCGCTGCGCGCCGTGGTCGACCACCGCGCGCTCGCCGAGAACACCATCGTCCTCGACTGCGACGTCCTCCAGGCCGACGGCGGCACCCGCACCGCCGCCATCACCGGCGCCTACGTCGCCCTGGTCGACGCCGTCGCCTGGGCCCGCGACAAGAAGCTGCTGCGCGCCAAGGGCCAGCCGATCACCGGCGGCGTCAGTGCCGTCAGCGTCGGCATCATCGACGGCGTCCCGATGCTCGACCTCCAGTACGAGGAGGACGTGCGCGCCGAGACCGACATGAACATCGTCTGCACCTCCGACGGCCGCTTCGTCGAGGTCCAGGGCACCGCCGAGGGCGCCCCGTTCGACCGCGAGCTGCTCGACCGGCTGCTCGACCTCGGCAGCCTCGGCTGCGCGGAGCTCGACGAGATCCAGCGCAAGGCCCTGGAAGGCTGAACCGGCGAGGGCCCCGCGGCCGTGGAGCGGAACGGACGGACGGTCAACCCGTGGGTGGGGACGGCCGTTCGGACCGGTACGGACGCGCGTACGGGCCGCGGGTGGGGCCGCGGGGCGAACGGCCCGCCGAAGGGTCGACCTGACGGTCGGCCTGCTGTACAGGCCGGGTCCGGAGACCGTACGGTTCCCGCAGCACCCCCGCTGCGGGAACCGCGCACCCCTCTGCGCGCGTCCCACCCCACGGAACCCGCGCCCCCCAGGAGGATCGGATGCCGTCGAGCATCGCCCGCCCCGCCGCCCTCGCCGTGGCCGGACTCATCGCGATCCTCCCGCTCAGCATGGTGAGCTGCTCCGCCGCCCAGAAGGCGCTCGACTGCGGCAACACCGCCGTGAGGATCACCGGCGACCTCGCCGACGTCACCCAGGCGTACGACAACGCGAGCAACGACTCGGCGGCCGCCGGGAAGGCCCTGCAGAAGCTCAAGAACGACCTCGACCAGGTCGGGAAGAACTCCAAGAACACCGACGTCGCCAAGGCCGTGACCGATCTGCAGAAGCAGGTCGAGAACGTGCAGCGGGCGGCGGACAGGAACGAGGTCCCGGACCTCAAGCCGCTCGGCAACGCGGCCGGCAACCTCACCTCGCTCTGCACCGGCTGACCGCCTCCGGCCACTCGGTAGGGTGGGCGATATGTCCACCCGCCTGATCCTCGCCACCCGCAACCAGCACAAGGTCACCGAGCTCCGCGCCATCCTGGCGGACGCCGGCCTGGACGTCGAACTCGTCGGCGCCGACGCCTACCCGGAGATCCCGGACGTCCCCGAGACCGGCGTCACCTTCGCCGAGAACGCCCTGCTCAAGGCCCACGCCCTGGCCCGCGCCACCGGCCTGCCCGCCGTCGCCGACGACTCCGGCCTCTGCGTGGACGTGCTGAACGGCGCGCCCGGCATCTTCTCCGCGCGCTGGTCCGGCAAGCACGGCGACGACCGCGCCAACCTCGACCTGCTGCTCGCCCAGCTCTCCGACATCGCCGAGCCGCACCGCGGCGCCCACTTCTTCTGCGCCGCCGCCCTCGCCCTCCCCGACGGCACCGAGCGCGTCGTCGAGGGCCGCCTCCTCGGCACCCTGCGCACCGCCCCGGCCGGCGACGGCGGCTTCGGCTACGACCCGATCCTCCAGCCCCTCGGCGAGACCCGCACCTGCGCGGAGCTCACCGCCGACGAGAAGAACGCCATCAGCCACCGCGGCAAGGCCTTCCGCGCCCTCGCCCCGGTCGTGAAGGACCTCATCGCCTGACGCCCCGCAGTAACGAAGATGGCCCGCTCCCCTTCGATTTGAAGGGGAGCGGGCCATCTGGCCTGGTGCGCCCGGTGGGACTCGAACCCACGACACTGCGGTTCTAAGCCGCATCTCTCTTGCCAGCTGGAGTACAGGCGCGTGCCAGGTCAAGCCTACCGGCTGTCGCGCGTGGTGGTGGCACGATTCTTCCGGCGACAGTAGGTATCGGTGATGGCATGGCAGTTCGGGCAGAGCAGCCGGAGGTTGCCCGGGCGGTTGTCCGACCAGTCGCCGTTGACGTGGTCGACCTCCAGCGTCATGGGGCGTCCTCGCCACTCCGGCCCGGTGCCGCAGTCCTCGCACAGCTCGGGTCGGCCGAGTTCGGCCAGCGCACTACGGATTCGAGCGCCGGGGATTCGCTTCGCGCTCTGGGCGCGTCGGACCAGCAGTTGATCGGCTGGGATCCGCGTCGGAGCGTGCCCGCCGCGATTGTGGGCCTGTCCGGTGAAGTGCGACGTGTCGATGCCGAGGTCCTTGATGCGCCGCCCGATGTGGGCCTGGGTGCCGCCGGCCTGTCGTCGATCGAGGTAGCGTACGACGCCGGCCACGCTGTGGGATGCGGCGACGGCCTCCTGGAGCAGTTCCTTCGTGTAGATCGTCCCGGGCGTCGGGAAGTGCGAGGCGTCGACGCCGTACGCCTTGATCCGTTGCCGCAGGTACTTGCGGTTGTACTCGTTCGGCTCGCGATCGAGCGCGAGCAGCATCTCGTCGAGCGTGGTCGCGAGGGCTGCGGCTTCGGCCAGCGCCTCCTTCGAGTACTGGCGCTGACGGTAGGAGCGGCAGCCCTGGTCGAAGTGTGCGGTGTCGATGCCGTAATGGTGGAGCCGCTTGGTGAGGTAGCTGTGTGTGCCACGCGCCATCGGGATGCCGAGCTTGCGCATCATCTCGTTCACGCTGCTCGACTCGGCGGCGAGCGAAGCCAGCAGCTCGCGGGTGTACTTGACCGGCATGATGGCCCCCAGTGCGGGCTCGTGCGGGTCCTCCCTCGGACGGGCCAACGAGCGGGGCGGGGTCGGGTTACGGGTGGCGGTGGGTTTCGGCCAGGGGGCTGACTGGATGTCGCGCGCTTCCGACCTGTGATGTTTGGCTGTTGATTACCAATTGGTACAGACCTATTGACCTATGTGGTTCAGACCACATAGCTTCTCCGCCAATTGCAACCCCCCACGTGCGTGCTCCCCCACAGGCACGCGCCGACACTCTCTCCTGGAGGACCGAGTGTTGATCCGAAACACGGCGGAGCGGCGTCCCACCGCCGCGCACCGCCGGAAGAGCCCGGCGGCCCGCGCCGGTGTGGCCTCGCTCGCGGCGGCCTCGTTGGCCGGACTGCTGATGGCGACGCTGGGTGCGGCGCCCTCGCAGGCGTCGGCGGCCGTCGACAACGCGGCCTGTCGGCCCGACGGCCTGTACCAGACGCCCGGCGTGGACGTCCCGTACTGCTCCGTCTACGACACCAGCGGGCGCGAGAAGATGGGCGCGGACCACCAGCGCCGCATCATCGGCTACTTCACCGGCTGGCGCACCGGCAAGAACGGCGACGCCCCGTACCTGGCGACCGACATCCCCTGGGACAAGGTCACCCACCTCAACTACGCCTTCGGCCACGTCGGCGGCGACAACAAGCTCTCGGTCGGCACCGACGGCCCGACCAACGAGGCCACCGGGATCTCCTTCCCCGGCGTCCCCGGTGCCGAGCTGGACCCGAGCCTGCCGTACAAGGGCCACTTCAACCTGCTGACGAAGTTCAAGAAGCAGTACCCGAACGTCAAGACCCTGATCTCGGTGGGCGGTTGGACCGAGACCGGCGGCTACTTCGGGGACGACGGCAAGCGCGTCAACTCCGGCGGCTTCTACTCGATGACCGTCAACCCGGACGGCAGCGTCAACCAGGCCGGCATCGACACCTTCGCCGCCTCCTCGGTCGACTTCATCCGCAAGTACGGCTTCAACGGCGTCGACGTCGACTACGAGTACCCGACCTCGATGAAGGACGCCGGCAACCCGCTGGACTGGCAGCTCGCCAACGGCAAGCGCGGTTCGCTGGCCAAGGGCTACGCGGCGCTGATGAAGACCCTGCGCGAGAGCCTGGACAAGGCCGGCGCCGCCGACGGCAGGCACTACCTGCTGTCGGTCGCCGCCCCGTCCTCCGGCTACCTGCTGCGCGGCATGGAGACCTTCCAGGTGGCGAAGTACCTGGACTACGTCAACATCATGTCGTACGACCTGCACGGCGCCTGGAACAAGTACGTCGGCCCGAACGCCTCGCTGTACGACGACGGCAAGGACGGCGAGCTGGCCGCCGCCAACGTCTACGGCACCGGGCAGTACGGGGGCATCGGCTACCTGAACGCCGACTGGTCGTACCACTACTTCCGCGGCTCGATGCCCGGCGGCCGGATCAACGTCGGCCTGCCGTACTACACCCGCGGCTTCAAGAACGTGCAGGGCGGCACCAACGGCCTCTGGGGCACCGCCTCGGCGACCACCTGCCCGGCCGGCTCCGGCCTGACGGCCTGCGGTGACGGCGCGGTCGGCATCGACAACATCTGGAACGACAAGGACGACGCGGGCAAGGAGTCCCCGGCCGGGTCGAACCCGATGTGGCACGCCAAGAACCTGGAGAAGGGCATCCTGCCCGACTACCTGGCCAAGTACGGCGTCTCCGACACCGCGCTGCAGGGCACCTACACCCGCAACTACAGCTCGGCGCTGGTGGCGCCGTGGCTGTGGAACGACGCCAAGAAGGTGTTCCTCTCCACCGAGGACGAGCAGTCGGTGGGCGCCAAGGCGGACTACATCGTCAACCAGGGCGCCGGCGGCGCGATGATCTGGGAGCTCGCGGGCGACTACAAGTGGGACGCGGCCGCCAACGGCGGCAAGGGCGAGTACGTGCCCGGTTCGACGCTGACCTCGCTGATGTACGACAAGTTCAAGTCGGCGGCCCCGTACGGCGCGGTCCGCGCGACGACCGCGCTGCCGCAGCAGACCCTGCCGATCGACGTGTCGTTCACCAACTTCGCGCTGGGCGACTCGAACTACCCGATCAACCCGAAGCTGCACATCGTCAACAACTCGACGCTGACCCTGCCGGGCGGCACCGAGTTCCAGTTCGACTACGGCAACTCGGCCCCGGGCAACGCCAAGGACCAGTCCGGCTTCGGCCTCCAGGTCATCAAGCAGGACAACCCGGGCCCGGGCAACGTGGGCGGCCTGAAGGGCACCTACAACCGGGTGTCGGTCAAGCTGCCGGGCTGGCAGTCGCTGGCGCCGGGCGCCTCGATCGACATGGACTTCGTCTACTACCTGCCGGTGTCCACGCCGTCGAACTGGACGGTCAACGTGGGCGGCACGCTGTACGGGATCAAGGGCGACCTGACCCGCGGCGCGGTGGACGGCGGCACGCCGACCCCGACCCCGACGCCGTCGCAGACGGCCACCCCGACGCCGACCCCCACGGGCACGCAGACCGGCACGCCGACGGCCACCCCGACCGGGACGCCGACGCCGACCGCGACCCCGACCTCGGGCACCTGCGCGGCCGCCCCGAGCTGGGACGCCGGCACCACCTACGCGACGCCCACCAAGGTCTCGTGGAAGGGCCACTACTACCAGAACAAGTGGTGGACCAAGGGCGACGACCCCGCGGCCAGCGGCTCGTGGGGTGTCTGGAGCGACCTCGGGACCTGCTGATCAGGGCGGTCCGCTGAGGTGAGGACGGCGGTGGCGGTGCACCCGGTCGGGGGGTGTGCCGCCACCGCTTCGTCGTACCGGCCGTGCTTACGCGCCGACGCTTACGCGCCGACCTTGAGGTCGCGCAGCAGCTTGGCGACGTGGCCGGTGGCCCGCACGTTGTAGAACGCGTGCTCGACCTTGCCGTGCTCGTCCACGACGATCGTGGAGCGGATGACGCCCAGGTACGTGCGGCCGTAGTTCTGCTTCTCGCCGAAGGCGGCGTACGCCTCCAGCACCTCCTTGTCCGGGTCGGACAGCAGGGTGACCTTGAGGTTCTCGGCCTCGCGGAACTTGCCGAGCTTCTCCGGCTTGTCCGGGGAGATGCCGATGACGTCGTAGCCGGCGTCCGCGAGGACCTCCAGGTTGTCGGTGAAGTCGCAGGCCTGCTTGGTGCAGCCGGGCGTCAGGGCGGCGGGGTAGAAGTAGACGATGACCTTGCGGCCCGCGTGGTCGGCGAGGGACACCTGGTTGCCGTCGGCGTCGGACAGGCTGAAGGCGGGCGCGGTGTCGCCGGGCTGGAGACGCTCACTCACGGTCGTACTCTCCTGGATGCTGGGACGGGCGGTCGTACCACGGCAAACTTACCTCCGATGGTGGGTGGGGCCGCGCGACCGTGTGCGGCAGCTGACACACTGGGTCAGTCGCACCGATCGCAGGGATCGGATGGAACAACATCGGCGAGTGAATGGGGTGGCCCGAGTGGGCGAGGCGAGCACGCAGGACAAGTCGGCGCGGACGACCGCCCAGATCGAGGCGGACATCGAGCGGACGCGTGACCGGCTGGCGTCGACCCTGGACGAGCTGGCCGTCCGCGTCCACCCGAGCACGGTGACCGCCCAGGTCAAGGCCAAGGCGGTGGCCGCCGTCGAGGAGAAGACCGCCCGGGCGTACGTGGCCGCCAGCGGCGTGGTGGAGAAGGTCCGGGCGCAGTTCGTGGACGAGAAGGGGCAGCCGCGCCGCGAGCGGATCGTCCCGGCCGCGCTGGTCGGCGTGGGCCTGGTGCTGCTGGTCGCCTCGGCGCGCAAGCGCCGCAAGGGCTGAGCGCACAGCGGGACGGCGGGGCCGGGCGCGACGGGTGCCCGGCCTTTCGCGTGCCCGGGCTTCCGGGTGCCCGGCGCTCCGCCTGCCGGGCCTTCCGGATACCGGGCCAGCGTCACGCCCCGCGCCCGGGGGAGGTACCTTCGGGACCGTGAGTACGAACCACGAACCGACGCGCTCCGACGACGCGCAGGAGCCCGCCCGGCCACGACCGGCTCGGCGAGAAGCTGCCGATCCGGATGCTGCACGACCGCGTGCTGGTGCGGATCGAGGGCGGCGAGGGCGAGCGCCGTTCGACCGGCGGCATCCTGATCCCGGCCACGGCGGAGCTGTCCAAGCGCTGTACCTGGGCGGAGGCCGTCGCGGTGGGCCAGAGCGTGCGCTCGGTGGAGCCCGGCGACCGGGTGCTGTACGACCCGGAGGACAAGCTGGAGGTCGAGGTCCGCGGCGCCACCTACGTGCTGCTGCGCGAGCGCGACCTGCACGCCGTCGCCGCCACCCGCTTCGGCGACACGGAGGGCTCGACCGGGCTGTACCTGTGACGGTCTGATCCGCTCCGTGCCCTGAGGTGCCCCCGACCCGGGTCGGGGGCACCGTGCTTTCGCGGCGGGGGTCCGCGACATGGCGGTCCGCCGCGGGGGTCGGGGGCGTTGTCGGTGCCGCGCGCTAGGGTCCCGGCATGAGTGTGCCGGTGATCGGGGACGGGGAGCGTCGGGCCAGGCTGGGGCGGCGTCAGCTGCTGGCGCCGTCGGTGCGGGCGGCGCGGGTGGAGGACGTGGCCGACGCGGTGGTCGGGCTGCACGCGACGGACGCGGCCACGGTGTACCTGTCGGCCTGCGCGAGGCTGGCGGAGCCCTCGGCGGCGGAGGTGGACCGGGCGCTGTACGAGGACGTCTCGCTGGTGAAGCTGCTGTCGATGCGGCGGACGATCTTCGCGGTGACGGAGGGCCTGGCCCCGTACGTGAGTTCGGCGGCGGCGCGGGCGATCGCGGCGAAGGAGCGGGCGACGCTGCTGAAGCACCTGCGGGACCACGCCGAGGGCTGGGACGAGGCCCGGCTGGCGGAGGCGGAGCGCGAGGTGCTGGCCGCGCTGGCCGGGCGCGGCGAGGCGACGACCAAGGAACTCTCCGAGGACGTACCGCAGTTGCGCGAGACGATGCTGATGTCGGCGGGCAAGGCGTACGAGGCGCGGCAGAGCGTGGGCAGCCGGCTGCTGCGGCTGCTGGCCTCGGACGGGCACGTGCGCCGCTGCCGTCCGCGCGGGTCGTGGCTGAGCAGCAGCTACCCGTGGGCGCTGGTGCCGCAGTGGCCGGAGGTGCCGGTGCGGGAGGCGAAGGCCGAGGTGGTGCGGCGCTGGCTGGCGGCGTACGGGCCGGCGACGGTCGAGGACGTGAAGTGGTGGACGGGCTGGACGCTGGGGGACGTCCGCCGGGCGCTGGCCGATCTCGGGGCGCTGGACGTGGCGTTGGCCGGCGGGGCGCCCGCCCTGGTGCTGCCGGGGGACGAGGGGCCGGTGGCGGAGCCGGAGCCGTGGGCGGCGCTGCTGCCCGCGCTGGACCCGGCGGTGATGGGCTGGCGCGGGCGGGACTGGTACCTGCGGCCGGAGGACGTGCCGGCGCTGTTCGACCGGGCGGGCAACGCCGGGCCGACGGTGTGGTGGTGCGGCGAGGTGGTGGGCGGTTGGACGCAGCGCGCGGACGGCGAGGTGGTGTGGCGGCTGTTCCGGGGGGCCGGGGCGGAGGCGGAGCGGGCGGTCGCGGCGGAGGCGGAGCGGTTGGCGGGCTGGCTGGGCGAGGTGCGGGTGACGCCGCGGTTCCGCACCCCGCTGGAGAAGGAGCTCAGGGGCTGACCGGGAGCCGATCGGGGGCTCAGGGCGTCGGGGGCGGCGGCACCGGGTGGCTCGCGGGGCCGCCGGTGGCACTGGGCAGGGCCGTGGGGCGGGTCGGCTGGACCAGGGTGGGCTTCGGGGTGGGGCTGGGCTGCTCCGGGTCGGTGGTCGTCGGCCTGGTGGCCTGCGGGCTGGGGGTGTTGGGGCCGGTGGGGGGCTGGCCGGTGGCGGCGGGGGCGCTGGGCGTGTGGCCGGCGGGCGTGCCGGGGGCCGGGTCGGTGGTGGCGGGTTCGCCGCCGGCGGCCGGGGCGGTGGTCGGGGTGGTGGCGCTGGGGCTGCTGCTAGCGGACACGCCGGGCCAGGGGGTGGCGGTGGTGGCGCCGTGTCCGGTCCGGAGGTCGAAGTCCTGGGTGGGGGTGCCGTCGAGGGCGGCGGCGGTGTAGGCGGTCCAGATCCGGGTGGGGAAGGCGCCGCCGTTGATCCGGCTGAGTCCGGCGGTGCCGGCCAGCGGTTCCTTGGCGTGGGTCTTCGGGTTCTCCCGGAACAGGCCGACGGTGGTGGCGAGTTCGGGGGTGTAGCCGGCGAACCAGGCGGAGAGGTTGGAGTCGGTGGTGCCGGTCTTGCCGGCGGCGGGGCGGCCGAGGTCGAGGGCGGCGGCGCCGGTGCCGCGCGGGCTGATGACGTCGCGCAGCACGTCGGTGACGGAGTCGGCGATCTCCCGGTCGAGGGCGTCGGTGGGGTTGTGCTCGGGCATCTTGGGGACGTCGACGGCGCCGCCGGGGTTGACGCGTTCGAGTTTGAGGACGGACCAGGGGGTGTGCGCCTGGCCGTGGTCGGCGAGGGTGGCGTAGGCGCCGGCCAGGTCGAGGGCGCTGGGGGTGGCGGTGCCGAGGGTCATCGAGGTGTTGGCCGGGTCCATGCCGCGGACGCTGTCGGGGATGCCGAGTCTGACGGCGGTCTCCCGGACGCGGGCGAGTCCGGCGTCCACACCCTCCTGGGCGTACACGGAGTTGACGGACTTCACCATGGCGTAGCGCAGGGTGATGTTGCCGTAGTCGACGCCGTCCTCGTTGGGCGGGGCGTAGGGGGTGGGGCCGCCGGTGACGGGGCGTTCGCTGGTGCCGTCGTAGCGGGACTCGGTGGTGATCGGGCGGCCGTCGAGGTCGTGCTGGGCGACCAGGCCGGCGGCGAGGTCGATGGGCTTGAAGGTGGAGCCGATCTGGTTGTCCTGGCGCAGCGCGTCGTTGTAGGGCTGCTTGGCGTAGTCGGGGCCGCCGTAGACGGCGACGACCCGGCCGGTGGCGGGTTCGACGGAGGCGCCGGCGACCCGGACGTCGGTGTCGGTGGTGGGGCGGGCCTGGGGGTCGAGTTCGCCGGTGAGCTGCTCCTGGACGGCCTTGGCGAAGGCGTCCTGCCGGGGCTTGTCGAAGGTGGTGGTGATGCGCCAGCCGCCGGCCTTGAGGGTGGCGGCGTCGATGGTGCCGGAGGAGACGAGGTAGTCGTCGGCGACGCCGACCAGGTAGCCGGCCTGGCCGGCGAGGCCGGTGGCGGGCTGGGGGTCGATCGGGTCGGGGAAGGTGGTGGCGGCGCGGTCGGCGGGGGTGAGGAAGCCGAGTTGGACCATGCCGTCGAGGGCGTAGTTCCAGCGGGCGACGGCCTTCTCGCGGTTGGCGGGGGTGGCGGTCTTGACGTCGTAGAGGCTGGGGGCCTGGAGCAGGGAGGCGAGGTAGGCGCCCTGGCCGAGGGTGAGTTGGGAGACGTCGACGCCGTAGTAGGCGTGGGCGGCGCTCTGGATGCCGTAGGCGCCGCGGCCGAAGTAGCTGCTGTTGAGGTAGCCGGCGAGGATCTCGCGCTTGTCGCGCTGCTGGTCGACCTTGAGGGCGATGAGCAGTTCGCGGCCCTTGCGCTCGATGGTGCGGTCCTGGGTGAGGTAGTAGTTCTTGACGTACTGCTGGGTGATGGTGGAGCCGCCCTGCATGCCCTTGCCGAGCAGGGTGTTCCAGCCGGCCCGGAGCATGCCCTTCAGGTCGATGCCGCGGTTCTGGTAGAAGGTGCGGTCCTCGGCGGAGACGACGGCCTGCTGGGTCGGGAGCGGGATCTGGTCGATGGTGACGTCGGTGCGGTTGACGGCGCCGGTGCGGGCGATCTCGGTGGTGCCGTCGGCGTAGAGGTAGATGTTGTTCTGGGCGACGGCGTGGGCGTTGGGGTCGGGCACCGGGACGATGACGTAGAGCACGGCGAAGCCGCCGGCGGCGAGCAGGAGCAGCGCGGTGAGGGTGCCGAGGGTGATCCGCCAGGTGGGCAGGAGCCGGCGCCAGAGCGGGAGGGCGCGGCGGGCCTCGCGGCGGGCGGCCCGTTTGGCCTGGCGGCGGGTGCTCAAGGTCATGCCGAGATTATCTGCTATTTGACGTCGGCTCAGGTCGGAAAAACCGGGTGCGGGTGGTGCGGGCCGGAGGTACGGTGAAAGGTGAAAACCGCATAGCGCGCCGACTTTTCGGTGTACTGGCCTTCCAGTGCACCGGCTTTCCGGCGCACCGACTTCCGCAGCTCCGCCCGCCAGGCCCGGCACCCCCCGGGTACGGCCGGTCGGAGCCGTTGGGGCGTGCGCGGATGTCGAGGGGCGCCTCCCTCTGCCCATATTTGTCGACAAGGAGACAATATGCTCTACGCCGCCGTTGCCCGCGGCGCCTTCCGCCGCTACTCCACCTACCGGGCCGCCACCGTGGCCGGCACCTTCACCAACACCGTCTTCGGCATCATCCTGGCCTCCTCCTTCCTCGCCCTCTGGCAGGCCCGCCCCGGCCTCGGCGGCTACGACCAGAGCCAGGCCGTCACGTACATCTGGGTCAGCCAGAGCCTGCTGGTCACCGTCGCGGTGTGGGGCGGCGGCTTCCAGGACGACCTCCAGGACCGCTTCCGCAGCGGCGACATCGCCGTCGACCTCTACCGCCCGGTCGACTTCCAGGGCTGGTGGCTGGCCTCCGACCTCGGCCGGGCCGGCTTCCAGGCGCTGGTGCGCGGCACCGTGCCGATGCTGATCGGCGCGCTGGTGTTCCGCATCCGGCTGCCCGAACACCCGCTGACCTGGGCGTTCTTCCTGCTCTCGGCGCTGCTCGCGGTGATCGTCAGCTTCGGGCTGCGGTTCCTGGTCTCGATCACCGGCTTCTGGCTGCACGACTCGGAGGGGGTGCGCTCGGTGATGCTGGTGGTCTCGATGTTCTTCTCCGGGATGCTGCTGCCGGTCGCGCTGTTCCCCGGCTGGCTCGGCGACCTCGGCCGGGTGCTGCCCTGGTCGGCGCTGGTGAACGTCCCCACCGACGTCTTCCTGGAGCGGACCGGCGGCGCCGCGCTGCTCGGGGCGCTCGGCTTCCAGCTCGGCTGGGCGGCGGTGCTGCTCGCCGCCGGGCGGGGCGCCCAGTGGCTGGCCACCCGCAGGGTGGTGGTGCAGGGTGGCTGAGCAGCTCGTACGGGAGCCCCTCGAGCCCCGCGACTCCCTCGGGCACCAGGAGTCCTTCGGGCCCCGCACCGCCTGGGCGCTGCGCTCCTGGTGGCTCTGCGCCCGGATGTGGATGCGCTCGATGATGGCCTACCGGGCCTCCTTCGCCCTGAACCTGGTGGCCAGCCTGGTCACCCACTCCCTCGACTTCGTGGTGCTGGTGATCATGTTCCGGCACACCGACCGGCTCGGCGGCTGGAGCCTGCCGGAGACGGCCTTCCTCTACGCCACCGCGGCCTTCTCGCTCGGCACGGCCAACCTGCTGGTCGGCTCGGCCGAGGGCCTGGGCGCGCGGATCAGGAGCGGCTCGCTGGACACCATGCTGATCCGGCCCGCGCCCGCGCTCTCCCAGCTGTGCGCGGAGCGCTTCACGCTGCGCCGGCTCGGCCGCCCGCTCCAGGCCGTCGCCGTGCTGGTCTGGTCGCTGACCGCCCTGGACGTGCACTGGACCTGGGACCGGGTGCTGCTGGTGCCCGTCCTGCTGCTCTGCGGCACCGTCATCTTCGGCGCGGTCTACGTCGGCGGCGCCACCGTCCAGTTCTGGTGGGGCGAGTCCAAGGAGATCCAGAACTCCTTCACCTACGGCGGCGCGACCCTGCTGCACTACCCGCCGACGATCTTCGCCAAGGAGCTGGTCGCCGCGGTGGTCTTCGGCGTCCCGCTGGCCTTCGTCAACTGGCTGCCCACGCTGCGCATCCTCGACCGGCCCGACCCGCTCGGCCTGCCCACCGCCTTCCAGTTCGCCTCCCCGGTGGCCGCCGCGGTCTGCGTCCTCGCCGCCGGACTCGCCTGGCGGGCCGGGCTGCGCGCCTACCGCGGCACCGGCAGCTGAACCCCCCGCTTCGCTTCGCTTCGTGAGGAACCCCATGGCACTGATCGAACTCCAGGACGTCCACCGCACCTTCACCGTGCGGACCCGCACCGGCCGGTTCAGCCGGGCCAGGCGCGAGGTCCGCGCGGTGGACGGGCTCGGCTTCACCGTCGAGGCCGGCGAGTGCGTCGGCTACATCGGGCCCAACGGGGCCGGCAAGTCCACCACCATCAAGATGCTCACCGGCATCCTCGTCCCCAGCTCCGGACGGCTGCGGGTGGCCGGGGTCGACCCGGCCCGGGAGCGCGTCGCGCTGGCCCGCCGGATCGGCGTCGTCTTCGGCCAGCGCACCACCCTCTGGTGGGACCTGCCGCTGCGCGACTCCTTCGAGCTCGCCCGCCGGATCTACCGGATCCCCGACGCCCGGTACCGCGAGAACCTCGACCGCTGCGTCGAACTGCTCGACCTCGGCGGGCTGTTGGACACCCCGGTGCGCCAGCTCTCGCTCGGCCAGCGGATGCGCGGCGACCTCGCGGCGGCGCTGCTGCACGACCCCCGGGTGCTCTACCTGGACGAGCCGACCATCGGCCTGGACGTGGTCAGCAAGGGCCGGGTGCGGGAGTTCCTGCGCGAGGTCAACCGGGACCGGGGCACCACCGTGCTGCTCACCACCCACGACCTGACCGACATCGAGCAGCTCTGCGGCCGGGTGATGGTGATCGACCACGGCCGGCTGGTGTACGACGGCGGGCTGGAGGGGCTGCACGCCACCGGCCGCAGCGAGCGGACGCTGGTGGTGGACCTCGCGCAGGAACTCGGGCACCCGGTCGAGGTGCCCGGGGCCCGGGTCACCAGGGTCGAGGGGTCGCGCCAGTGGCTGGCCTTCCCGGCCCAGGAGAGCGCCGCGCCGATCGTGGCGGCGGTCGCCGCGCGCTACCCGCTGGTGGACCTGTCGGTGCGGGAGCCGGCCATCGAGGACGTGATCGCCCGGATGTACGCGGAGGTCGCGATCGGCTGACGGGTGCCGGACCGAGGTTCGCCTCCCTGGTCGTCGCTCACCCGTGCGACGGCCGGGGGTGCGTTCGGTTCCGCGTCACCGGTGTGGGTGATCGTCGTGACCCCCGGCCCCCACCGTGAGTTGACCCGGCATCACTCGCCGATGTCCGGAACCGGAGGCCCGCCACCCGATGGCCGTACCCGACGTGACCGTGGTGGTCGCGGTCTACAACACCATGCCGTACCTCACCGCCTGCCTGGACTCGCTGGTCGGGCAGTCCCTGGCGCCGGGGCGGCTGGAGGTGGTGGCGGTGGACGACGGCTCCACGGACGGCGGCGGGGAGCTGCTGGACGAGTACGCCGCCCGCCACCCCGGGCTGTTCACGGTGGTGCACCAGTCCAACTCGGGCGGCCCGGCCGGCCCGACCAACCGTGGCCTGGAGCTGGCCCGCGGCCGCTACGTGCTGTTCCTCGGCGCGGACGACTGGCTCGGCGAGGAGGCGCTGGAGCGGCTGGTCACGGCCGCCGACGCCTGGGGCTCGGACGTGGTGGTGCCCAAGCAGGTCGGGGTGAACGGGCGGCTGGTGCCGCAGGGGATCTTCCACGCCGACGCCGAGTCGGTGGGCTTCGCCGACTCCGCGCTGGCCTGGGCGCTGGCCGACACCAAGCTGTTCCGGCTCGACCTCGTCCGGCGCCACGGGCTGCGCCGCGACGAGGGGTTGAAGGTCTTCTCGGACCAGCCGTTCACCCTGGAGGCCTGCCTGCGGGCGGCCAGGGTGTCCGTCCTCGCCTCCTACGACTGCTACTTCCTGGTGCTGCGCGAGGACCGGGGCAACGTCACCGAGCGGGCCGGGGTGCTGGACCGGCTGCGCGGGATCGCCGCGCTGCAGCAGGTGGCCGTCGAACTGGCCGAGCCGGGCGAGGAGTTGGACGCCATCCGGGCCCGCAGCTTCGGCTGGGACGTGCCCCGGCTGCTGCGGGAGGGCTTCCTGCTGCTGACCGCGGACATGCAGGAGCGGGTGTGTGTCGAGACCGCCCGGCTGGTCGAGCGGTTCGGTGCCCGCGAGGTGTACCACCGGCTGCCGGTCGCCGAGCGGGTGCGGCTCGAACTCGCCTGCGCGGTACGGCCGGAGGCGCTGCGCGACCAGGTCCGCTACGAGGCGGCGCACGGCGATCCGCCGGTGGTGGTGGACGGACGGCGGCAGTACGCGGGCTACCCGGCGTTCCGGGACGCCCGGCTCGGTCTGCCGGACGAGCTGTTCCTGCTGCGCGAGGAGGCGGCGGTGGCGGAGGTCGAGGCGGCCGCCGGGCCGCTGGACCTGGCGCGGCAGCTGTGGCGCGGTCTCGTCCCGGAGCAGGTGCGGCGCGGGCTGCGGAGGAACCCGGCGTGGCGCCGGCTGGCCGACTCGGTGAACGGAGGACGGGGATGAGCCTGGACGTCTGCGTGGTCGGGCTGGGCAAGCTGGGCCTGCCACTGGCGGTGCAGTTCGCGCTGAAGGGCCACCGGGTGACCGGCGCGGACATCGCGCCGGGCGTGGTGGACAGCGTCAACCGGGGCGTGCCGCCGTTCCCCCGGGAGGCGGGCCTGGACCAGGCGCTCAAGCGGGTCGTCGCCGAGGGCCTGCTGCGGGCCACCACCGACACCACGGCAGCGGTCGCCCGGGCCGAGGCCGTCGTCGTGGTCGTCCCGCTGGTCACCGCCGCCGACGGCAGTCCGGACTTCGCCCTGCTGGACGCGGCCACCGACGCCGTCGCGGCCGGGCTGCGCCGGGGCACCCTGGTCAGCTACGAGACCACCCTGCCGGTCGGCACCACCAGGGAGCGCTGGGCGCCGCGGCTGTCGGCCCGGTCGGGGCTCGCGGCCGGGACGGACTTCGCGCTGGTGTTCAGTCCGGAGCGGGTCCGCACCGGACGGGTCTTCGCGGATCTGCGGCGCTACCCCAAGCTGGTCGGCGGTCTGGACGCGTCCTCCACCCGGCGCGGCGCCGAGTTCTACCGGGCGGTGCTGGACTTCGACCCGCGCCCCGACCTGCCCCGGCCCAACGGCGTCTGGGAGCTGGCCTCGGTGGAGGCGGCCGAGTTCAGCAAGCTCGCCGAGACCACGTACCGGGACGTGAACATCGCGCTGGCCAACCAGTTCGCCCGCTACGCGGACGAGGTCGGGGTGGACTTCGCGGAGATCGCCGACGCCTGCAACTCGCAGCCGTACAGCCACCTGCACCGGCCGGGCATCGCGGTCGGCGGGCACTGCATCCCGGTGTACCCGCGGCTGTACCTGTGGAACGACCCGGGGGCGACGGTGGTCCGGGCGGCGCGCGAGGCCAACCTGGCGGTGCCGGGGTACGCGGTGGGCGTGCTGGCGGGCGCGGTGCCGGGCGGGATCGCCGGGCAGGGCGTGCTGGTGCTCGGCGCCTCGTACCGGGGCGGGGTCAAGGAGACGGCGTACTCCGGGGTGTTCCCGCTGGTCGAGGCGGTGCGGTCGGCGGGCGCGCGGCCGTACGTCAGCGACCCGCTGTACGAGGCGGAGGAGCTGGCGGCGCTCGGGCTGCCGCCGTACGGCGGGGAGCCGGTGGTGGCGGCGGTGCTGCAGGCGGACCACCCGGAGTACCGGGACCTGGCGCCGGTGGACCTGCCGGGGGTGCGGGTGCTGCTGGACGGGCGGCGGTGCACGGACCCGAAGCGCTGGGCGGGCGCGGAGGTGCGGCGGATGGTGCTGGGCGGGGAGTGAGGCCCCTCCTCGCCCGGCATGTGAGGTCCCCGGGGGCGCGTGATCGCGATGCGCGCCCCCGTCCGCGCCGGGCAACGGGCAGACTGGCGGGGTGAGTGACGATGCCTTCAGCGGGACCGGCCCCGGAGTCCGGTTCACCGCGGCCGACGAGGAGAAGAGACGCGGCGTCCGCCGGATGAAGACCATCGCGACCGGCCTGCTGGCCTTCGCGACCCTGGTCTTCGCCCTGGCCACCTGGGCCAAGGCGGCCGGCGCCGGCCCCTGGGCGGGGTACGTGGCGGCCGCCGCCGAAGCGGGCATGGTCGGCGCGCTGGCCGACTGGTTCGCGGTGACCGCGCTGTTCCGCCGGCCGTTCGGCCTGCCGATCCCGCACACCGCGATCATCCCGACCAAGAAGGACGCCTTCGGCCGCTCGCTCGGCGACTTCGTCGGCGAGAACTTCCTCTCCGGCCACGTGGTCCGCGGCCGCCTGGCGGCGCTCGGCATCGGCCGCCGGCTGGGGGAGTGGCTGGCCGCGCCGGGCAGCGCCGAGCGGGTCACCAAGGAGGCCTCGGCGGTGCTGCGCGGCCTGCTCGCGGTGCTCCGCGACGACGACGTGCGGGCGGTGGTCGCCGAGGCGGTGACCAGGCGGGCCGCGGCCACCTCGGTGGCCGAGCCGATGGGCCGGATGCTCGGCAAGGTGGTCGCGGACGGCGGGCACCACGGGGTGGTGGACCTGGTCGCCGTCCGGGCGCACGGCTGGCTGACCACCAACCACGAGGAGGTGGTCCAGAAGGTCACCCAGAAGACCCCGGGCTGGACGCCCAGGTTCATCGACCACCAGGTCGGCGAGCGGGTCTACAAGGAGCTGATGCGGTTCGTCACCGAGATCCGGGACGACCCGGACCACCCGGCCCGCGGCGCGATCGACAACTTCCTCGCCGACTTCGCGACCGAGCTGCAGACCGATCCGGAGACCATCGCCCGGGTCGAGCGGGCCAAGGGCGAGCTGCTGGCCCGCCCCGAGGTGCAGGACCTGATCAACTCCACCTGGGCGGCCGTGCGCACCCTGGTGATGGGCGCGGCCGAGGACGAGGACAGCGAACTGCGCCGGCGCATCCGCGACGGCGTGCGCCGCTTCGGCGAGCGCCTGGCCACCGACCCCAAGCTCCAGGCCAAGGTGGACGGCTGGCTCCAGGACGCCGCCCAGTACCTGGTCGACACCTACCGCACCGAGATCACCTCGCTGATCTCCGAGACGGTGGCGGGCTGGGACGCCGACGACGCCTCCCGCAAGATCGAGGCCAACGTCGGCCGCGACCTCCAGTTCATCCGGATCAACGGCACCGTGGTCGGCGCCCTGGCCGGGCTGCTGATCCACACCGTGGCGGTCGCGCTCGGGGGGTGATCCGGGGACGGCGCCCCCGGCGTGGGCCTATCCTGGGCCGAACTTCGCGATACGCGCGTAGAAGCACGGAGAAGGAAGAAGGGAACCACCGTGGTCCAGCCGGACGGAAGTCGGATCGTCCCCCACACCAGCCGGATCGGCTCCACCGACCGGAGCATCGAGGCGTTCATCGCCGGGATGCCCAAGGCGGAGCTGCACGTCCACCACGTCGGCTCGGCCTCGCCGCGCGTCGTCGCGGAGCTGGCCGCCCGGTACGCCGGGAACTCCAAGGTGCCGACCGACCCGGCGGCGCTCGCCGAGTACTTCACCTTCACCGACTTCGCGCACTTCATCGAGGTCTACCTCAGCGTGGTGGACCTGGTCCGGGACGCCGAGGACGTCCGCGCGCTCACCTACGGCGTGGCCGAGGACATGGCCCGGCAGAACATCCGGTACGCCGAGCTGACCATCACCCCGTACTCCTCGGTCCGCCGGGGCATCCCCGAGGTCGCCTTCATGGAGGCGATCGAGGACGCCCGGCTGCGCGCCGAGAAGGAGCTCGGCGTGGTGCTGCGCTGGTGCTTCGACATCCCGGGCGAGGCCGGGCTGCGGTCCGCCGAGGAGACCGCCCGGCTGGCCACCGAGCTGGGCCCCGAGGGCCTGGTCAGCTTCGGCCTGGGCGGCCCGGAGATCGGCGTGCCGCGCCCGCAGTTCAAGCCGTACTTCGACCGGGCCCGGGCGGCCGGCCTGCACAGCGTGCCGCACGCGGGCGAGACCACCGGGCCGGAGACGGTCTGGGACGCGATCCGGATGCTCGGCGCCGAGCGCATCGGGCACGGCACCCAGGCGGTGAAGGACCCGGCGCTGCTCGATCACCTGGGCGAGCACCGCATCCCGCTGGAGGTCTGCCCGACCTCCAACATCGCCACCCGGGCCGTGGAGCGGATCGAGGACCACCCGATCAAGCGGATGGTGGACGCCGGACTGCTGGTGACGGTCAACAGCGACGACCCGCCGATGTTCGGCACCGACCTCAACACCGAGTACGCGGTGGCGGCGCGGCTGCTGGGCCTGGACGAGGCCGGGGTGGCGGGGCTGGCCCGCAACGCCGTCGAGGCCTCCTTCCTGGACGGGGCGGGCAAGACCCGGCTGACCGGGGAGATCGACGCCTACCTGGCGGGCTGGCAGCAGGCCTGACCGTCCCGCGGTCCGCGTTTCCCCTGGTGAACCGCCCCGTCGACCCCCTCGTTCCCGGGGGTCGGCGGGGCGGTTCCGTGTTCCGGTGCGGGTTGGCGCCACCGCCGTTCGGGTGATGGCGCCATAGTGGTGCCATAAATGCTCGACATGGCGCCACCGCTGTGCCATGCTTACGGCCATGGACCTCACGCCATATGTGGAAAACCTCCGGAACGAGCTCGCGGTGGCCGCCGCCACCGGCGGGGACGAAGCCCGCGCGCTGGCCGAGCGGCTGACGCTCCCGCTGGAGTCGGCCGTGCGGCTCACCCTGCTCAACGCGCTGTCGGCGGCCATGGGAGAAGTCACCCGCGACCTCGCCCCCGGCTCGGTGGACGTGCGCCTGCGCGGACTCGACCCGGAGTTCGTGGTGACGGCGCCGCCCGGATCGGACGCCTTCCACGGCGATATGGCACCACCGTCGGCGCCGGTGGCACCAGTCGTGCCGCCCGTGGTGCCACCGGTGGTGCCTCCGGTGGCGTCGGAGTCGGACGAGACGGGCACCGCCCGGATCAACCTCCGGCTGCCCGCCCACCTCAAGGCCCGGGCGGAGGAGGCCGCCGTCGAGGCCGGCCTCTCGCTCAACGCCTGGCTGGTCCGGGCCCTGGCCGGCGCCCTGGAGGGCGGTGAGCCGGCCCGCCGGCCGGTCGTCGACCCGGGGAGCCGGGTCCCGCGCAGCATGGGCGGCCAGGGCTTCACCGGCTGGGTCCACTGACAGCTCCGTAGCGCCCGCAGCACCTCCCGCACCACCTTCTGCACCTTCGACGTCACCCCCGCTCCGACCAGCGGGGACACCCACACGAGTCAAGAGGACGGGACAGCCATGCCTACGTACGAGACCGACGGACCGATCTCCGCCATCCTCGAGTTCGACATCGGCTCGGTCTGGATCAAGGCGAGCAAGCGCACCGACGCCGTGGTCGAGGTCCGGCCCGCCAACCCGGCCAAGGAGGCGGACGTCAAGGCCGCCGAGCAGACCCAGGTCGACTTCTCGGGTGGCCGGCTCGGCATCAAGGCCCCCAAGCAGCGCTCCGTCTTCAGCGGCAAGAAGGGCGCGGTCGAGATCCTGGTCGAGCTGCCGGTCGGCTCCGAGGTCCACAGCGAGTCCCCGATGGCCGAGTTCGTCACCGAGGGGGCGCTCGGCGCCTGCCGGCTGAAGACCTCGCTCGGCCGGATCCAGGTCGAGCACGCCGACAGCGCCCGGCTCGACAGCGGCTTCGGGGACATCCGGCTCGGCGGGACGGCCTGGGACGCCGAGGTCTCCGGAGCCGGCCGGATCGAGATCGGCTCCGTCGGCGGCCGGCTGACGGTCAAGAACAGCAGCGGCGACACCGAGATCGACGAGGTCCGCGGCGAGCTGCACGCCAACGCCTCCAACGGCCGGATCCACGTCGGCCAGGCCGAGGGGAACGTGACCGCCAAGTCGGCGCACGGCCACATCCGGGTCGGCCGGGTGGTCCGCGGCCAGGTCACCCTGCAGACCAGCGTGGGGGACGTGGAGGTCGGCATCGCGGAGGGCACGGCGGCCTGGCTCGACGTGCACAGCAAGGTCGGCGGCGTCCGCAACGACCTCGGCCCCACCAAGGGCCCGGGCGACGCGGTGGAGACGGTCGAGGTCCGCGGCCGCACCCAGGTCGGCAACGTCATCGTCCGGCGGGCGTGATGGCGGCGAACGCGGCGGCCCCGGCGGACGCGGCGGTCCGTTCGCTCCCGGCGGTCTCGGCGACGGGGCTCACCAAGTCCTACGGGGACAAGGCGGTCCTGCGGGGCATCGACCTGGAGATCCCGGCGGGCAGCGTGTTCGCCCTGCTCGGGCCCAACGGCGCCGGCAAGACCACCACCGTGCAGATCCTCTCCACCCTGATCCCCGCCGACGGCGGCTCGGCCCGGGTGGCCGGGCACGACGTGGAACGCGAGGCCGACGGGGTGCGGAAGGCGATCGGGGTGACGGGCCAGTTCTCCGCGGTGGACAACCTGCTCACCGCCGAGGAGAACCTGCTGCTGATGGCCGACCTCAACCACCTCCGCCGTCGGGAGGGTCGGAGGCGGGCCGAGGAGCTGCTGCGGCGCTTCGACCTCACCGAGGCCTCCCGCGAGGCCGTCGCCACCTTCTCCGGCGGCATGCGGCGCAAGCTCGACCTCGCGATGACCCTGGTCGGGGACCCGAGGGTGATCTTCCTGGACGAGCCGACCACCGGGCTGGACCCGCGCAGCCGGCGCACCATGTGGGAGATCATCCGGAGCCTGGTCGCCGACCACGGGGTGACGATCTTCCTCACCACCCAGTACCTGGAGGAGGCCGACCAACTCGCCGACCGGATAGCCGTCCTGGACGGCGGCCGGATCGTCGCCGAGGGCACGGCCGAGGAGCTGAAGCGGTACGCCCCCGGCGGGCGGATCCGGCTCCGGTTCACCGACGCCGGCTCGCTGGCCGCCGCCGCCGTCCTGTTCCCGTACGCCACGGCCGACACCGAGGCACTGCGGCTGGAGATCCCGGGGGACAACTCCGTCCTCACGGTGAAGGCCGTGCTGGACGCCCTCGACAACGCGTCCGTGCAGGCCGAGTCACTGGTCGTGGAGACGGCCGACCTGGACGACGTGTTCCTCCAACTGACCGGGGAGGGCTCGCGATGAGCACGGCCACGCACACGGCCACGCGTATGGCCACCAGTACCGCCGGCCAGGCGCTCGGCGACTCGCTGACCATGCTGCGCCGCAACCTCAAGCACGCGCTGCGGTACCCGTCCCTGACCTTCGCGGTCGTGGTGACGCCGGTCATGATGCTGCTGCTCTTCAACTACGCCTACGGCAGCACGCTGGGCGCCGGCATCGGCGGCGGCCACTACATCGACTACGTCACGCCCGGCATCGTGCTGATGGCGGCCACGTCCGGGGCGCTGGTCACCGCGATCGGCATCTGCACCGACATGACCGAGGGCATCGTCAACCGCTTCCGCACGATGGCGATATCGCGCTCCGCCTTCCTGGCGGGGCACGTGGTCGGCAGCGTCATCCAGACCATGATCGGGCTGGTGCTGGTGGTCGGCACGGCCCTCGCGATGGGCTTCCGGCCCAACGCCGGACCAGTGGAGTGGCTGGCCGCGGCAGGGCTGCTGCTCTTCCTCACCATCGCCCTGACCTGGATATCGGCCGGCATCGGCCTGGTGGCCAAGACGGTCGAGAGCGCCAGCAACATGCCGATGCCGCTGCAGTTCCTGCCCTTCATCGGCAGCGCCATCGTGCCGACGGACTCCATGCCCACGGCGCTGCGCTGGTTCGCCGAGTACCAGCCCTTCACGCCCATGATCGAGACCCTGCGCGGGCTGCTGCTGGGCACCGGGATCGGCAGCAGCGCCTGGATCGCCCTCGCCTGGTGCACCGTGCTGACGCTGGTCGGCTACTTCTGGTCGCGGAGCGTCTTCTACCGGCGGTGACGGGGGTATCGCCGGTGCGCCGAGTGACCAGGGCCGAGTGACCAGCGCCGGGTGACCAGTACGCAGTGACCAGGTGCCGGGCGGCCCGGACAGCGGAGCACCCGCCGTCCGGGCCGCCCGGCACCCCCGTAGTAAAGTCCCGGCAAAGGGCAACTCCGGGGGGAGCAAATGACGGTGACGCGCCGCGGGCAGGTCGTCTGGTGGCTCCGTGGCGCGGCGCTGGCGGCCTTCCTGGTGTACCTGCCGGGCTACTTCTCCTCCCGCCAGGGCGGGCTGGTCGAGGTCGAGCGCTGGCTGAACCACCCGGTGCTGCTGCTCGGTACGGCCGTCACCCTGGCCATGGCCTCGGCGGTGGCCCAGGTCGAGTTCCGCACCAGGTGGGCGCAGATCGGTTTCGCGGCCGTCCTGTCGCCGCTGCTCGTCATCGGGGCGGCGGTCGGCGGCCTGGCGTACGTCTTCGGCGGCGACGGCCGGCTGGTCGACCGCAAGCCCGACCCGAGCCGCTCCGACCACGTGCTGAGCGTCACCGACGTCGCCTTCTCGATCGATCCGGTCTACCGGGTGGAGCTGGTGGCCGGCAGCGGCTGGTCGGCCCGCCACTGGGGCCTCGGCACCTGGGAGGAGGAGGACGGCTTCGTCAGGGCCGAGTGGTCCGGTCCGGGCCGGATCACGGTGACCTTGGAGAAGGAGATCGAGGTCTTCACCGTGGGCGAGGACGGGACGCCGGCCGGCCCGTCGTCCACGCCCCGGCCGCGGTAGCGGGCCTGTAGTAGGGTCCGCGCCAAAGTTCGGTCAAGAACCGCCGGGGGGCGAAGGTGACAGCGGTACGCCGCAGAGGGATCGCGTGGGGGCTCAGAGGCGTGGCGCTCGTGGCGCTGTCGGCCTACCTGGTGGGCCGGCACGCCTCCCGTTCGGGTGGGCTGGTGGAGCTCGAACTCTGGTTCCACCGGCCGGTCCTGCTGGTCGGGGCGACGGTCGTGCTGGTGCTGGTCTCGCTGATCGTCGAGCTGGACTTCCGTACGCCGGAGTCGCAGATCAGCCTGGCCGGCGGCCTGGTGGCGCTGGTCCTGCTCGGAGTGCCGCTCGCGCTGTCGACGCTCGCGGCCGGGGACTCCGGGGTGCGGACCGCGCGGGAGGCCGCCCCGGGCCACCCGGACCGGGTGCTCGTCTTCACCGATGTCGCCGACTCGTTCGAGCCGGACCGCCGGGTGGAGCTGCTGACCGGCAGCGGCTGGTCGGCGCGCCACTGGTCCCTCGGTGCCAGGGGGCCGGGCGAACGCCTGCTCAGGGCCGAGTGGTCGGGCCCGGACCGGATCACGGTGACCTCGGAGAAGGAGGTCCAGGTGTTCACCGTGGGCGAGGACGGGACGCCGGCCGGCCCGTCGTCCACGCCCCGGCCGCGGTAGCGGGCCTGTAGTAGGGTCCGCGCCAAAGTTCGGTCAAGAACCGCCGGGGGGCGAAGGTGACAGCGGTACGCCGCAGAAGGATCGTGTGGGGGCTCGGAGGGGCGGCGCTCCTGGCGCTGCTGGCCTACGCGGTGGGTCGGTACGAGTCCCGGTCGGGAGGGCTCGTGGTGGTCGAGCGCTGGCTCGACCACCCGGTCCTGCTGGTCGGGACGGCGGTCGTGCTGACCGCCGTCGCGTTGTACATCGGGATGGAGTTCCGGACCTGGGTGTCGCAGATCGGCTGCGCCGTCGCCATGGTGGCACTGGTCTTCGGTGGGCCGCTGATCGCGTTCCTGGCGCTCGTGAGCGGCGAGGGGCGGACCGCGCGGACGGCCGCCCCGGGCCACCCGGACCGGGTGCTGACCATGACCAACGTGGCCTCGATCGACCCGGTCTACCGGGTGGAGCTGGTGGCCGGCAGCGGCTGGTCGGCCCGCCACTGGAGCATGGGAATCTGGGACACCCGGGGCGGCGACTTCGTGCGCGCCGACTGGTCCGGCCCGGACCGGATCACCATCACCGGCCGCAGGAAGCTCACGGTCTTCGACGTCCACCCGGACGGCAGCCTGAGCGCGCCCCGGGAGGAGCCCAAGCCCCCGGAGGGCTGAGTCCGGCCCGGCCCTCCTCCGAAGTCCGGGGGAGGGCCGGGGCGTTCGGGCTCAGCGGGGCGGTGTCACCACGTGTCGATGTGCATCGTGTTGGCCGCGTTGTGGATGGCGTTGTAGTGCGGGATCGACATGTCGGACCTCTTCTGGCTCGCCGGCAGGTTCTTGTCGGCGGCGCGGAACTCGTCGCGGGCCTCCGCCAGCAGGCTGACGCCGTGGGAGACCGGGACGTCCTTCGTGCCGTGCGCCGGGTGGGACTTGGCGGCCGTCTTACTGCCGGCGTTGATCAGGGTGCCGCGGGCCTGGTTGTAGTCGGCCACCTTGATCGTCTTCGGGTTGCGGAGCTCTGCCTGCACCCCCGCGGTCGGCGGCGTCTGCTCGGCGGCCAGGGCGGCGGGAGCGGCGGCGGTGGTGAGCGCACCCGTCACGATGACGGTGGCGAGGGCGTTGCGGAGGGTCCTGTGCATGAGGGTGTCCTTCCGATAAGAAAGCATCAAGGATTTCGCGCCCGCCGTGATGATGAAACGGTCGGGATGCGAACGTCTCGGCCCTACCCCGGCCCTCGGTGGCGGAAAACCGGCTTCCGTTCCGGGAATTCGCAGAGGATGAGATCAGGCCTTTTTCTGATGATGCGCCAATACGATTGGTGTAATGGGGCGATGGGGAATCACCGGCCCCGGCCCCGGTGCCGCGAGCGCGGCGTCCAGGCTCGGCCGAGGGACTGCGCCGGGGGGAGGGGGAGCCCGGGCGCGGCCCCGCGCTGCGGCAGACGGGGCAATGCGATTCGTACGCTGACTCCACCCGGGTTACTCGGCGTTGCGGGGGCCCGGTGCGGGTGGTTCCCTCGCGTTCGTGACCGGAAGTGCGGTCACGCGATTCGAGGAATCACCCTCGCAGAAGGAGAGATCCTTGTTCAGCATCAAGAAGGCGGCCGTCGTCACGGCCGCCGCCCTGGCCGTCGCCGGCTCGGTGGGCGCGGCGGAGCCCGTCAAGGCGGGCGGAGTGCGGGGCCCGGGCCAGGAAGTGCGCTTCTTCAACGAGGCCGTGAACGGCTTCCTGGACTCGGCCAAGCACGGGCCCGTCGCCATCACCTGGCAGGCCAACGGCACGGAGTGGCAGAACTGGGTCCTCCGCCCGACCTCCAACGGGTACCTGGTCGAGGCCAAGGCGAAGCCGGACAAGTGCCTCCAGGCGATCATGAAGCCCGGCTCGGAGGTCCCGCTCGTTCCGTGCAACGTCGACGTCCCGACCCAGCACTGGCAGCTCGACCGGGCGGGCGACAAGTACGTCATCGCCGAGGCCACGGACGAGGACTACGTCATCGCGGCACAGGGCAACGACAGCCCCGTGGTGAAGGCGCTCCGCGACAACAGCCCGCGCCAGCTCTGGGACGTGGTGTCCCCGAACTGACCGACCGGTGGTCTGAGGGTTCCCGCCGGATCCGCCTCCCTCCGGCCGGGTCGTCGATGTGTTCCTGATGGCGGCCCGACCGGAGTGAACCGGATCGCGGCGGTGAAGGAGGGCCGGGCGATCTGCCACACTCTTGCCCACTCTCGCCGACGCGGACGGAGTGTGGATGGAAGAGCAGAGGAACGGTTCAGGGGCGGGCCCGGCGGCAGGCCGGCGTCGGCCCCGGAGGACGCGGGGGGCGCGGGGGGCGGAGAACTCCGCAGGCCAGGGCCCCGTCCAGCCGGTCATGTTGGAGGTCGAGAAGAACGCCGAAGGAGTCCGGGGCCGTGTTTCGGCACCGGATTCGCCCCGGGCCCACGGGACGGTCCGGATCGTGGCGTCCCTCGGTGCCGCGGTGGCCATCGTCCTGGGCGGGGGGTCGCTCGCGGTCAAGTACGCGACCAGTACGGGCAGCGCCGGTTCGACACCGTCCGCGCAGCACCCGGAGCCGCCGCCGGCCGCGGTGGCGGGGGAGCAGTGCGCTGCGGAGTCGCCCGGTGACGCCGCAGGGAGCACGATCAGGGTCTGCTTCCGGCGGGCCGGGAACACCGTCTACATGGTGGCCTACGCCAAGGCGGACCCGGCGACGTCCGCGGACGTGTACCTGTGGCTCAAGGACGGCAGCGGCACCGCGGCCGTGTACCCGGCGAACGGCCAGGCCGTGTCGTGGACCGGCGTCCCCCTGGAGTCCTCCGCCGAGGTGCGCAAGGAGACGCCCGTCAACCAGTCCCTGGTCCGCGGCACGACCTACAACGTGTCCCTCGCCGTGAAGCCGGCCGGCGGTCCGGCGCCGAACATCAGGAACCACGCCGTGGACGGCCGACAGATCCAGTTCACGTACTGAGGCTTCGGCGGGCGACTGGGCGCCGAGTGATCAAGTGCCGGGGGAACGCGGAAGGGTCCGGCACCTGTGTGGTGCCGGACCCTTCCGACTGTGGAGCGCCAGGCCCGGGTTGCACGGACTCTTCCTACTGAAAGTAGGACGTGCTCTGGTAGCACCGCTGACGCCTGACGAGGACTCATGTCCCTCGCGACATCAGGAATATTAGCAGCTCAACGCCGGTGCGCCGAATCGCGTCCCCGGCACCAGGGCCTTGCCGAACTCCAGTGGGGCGTGCGCATGTCGGAGGCCGTCGGCCCGAACCCGGTTGGCCGGGCGCCGGCCGGGTGCTATCACCATCAGCTGACCGTATTCGTGTGCGTGGCCTGCGACCGTCCGACCACCGGGGAGCTGACCGGGTTCCCCGAGGTCCCGGAGCGGCCGATGGGCCAGGGCAGCAGCAAGGCCGACGGGTCCCGGTAGGCCACGTCCACCGTGCCGCTCGGCTTCTTCGCCGTGGAGCCCGAGCCGTGGGGCGCCCCGCTCGTTCCCTCCAGGGAGTGCCTGGCGGTCTTCCTGGGCGGGCCCGCCGTCGTGGACCCGGACGGCTCCGGGTTCCTGGTGTCGCGGGGCCCCGCGACACGGTCGTCCTCCACCCCGGGGATGCGGCGGAACTCCAGCCGCATCCCCGGGGTGGGGGCACGCGGGGTGCTGCGGCACCACAGGTCGGAGCGGCATGAACCGGCTGTGCCCCCGCGGTGCGGAAGTGGCCACGCTGGTCAGCGATTGCAGTACCCCGTACGAGCTGCACCTGGATCCCGACCGGGTGCGCGCCGTCCGCCAGGGTTCGCCCCGCGAACGCGAAAGGGCCCGGCACCTGTGTGGTGCCGGACCCTTCCGACTGTGGAGCGCCAGGCCCGGGTTGCACGGACTCTTCCTACTGAAAGTAGGACGTACTCTGGTAGTACCGCTGACGCCTGACGAGGAATCATGTTCCTCGCGACATCAGGAATATTAGCAGTTCAGTGCCGGTGTGCCGAATCGCGGTGCCACGAGGCCGGGGGTTCGGGGTTCAGGGGGCGACGGCGTACTCGGTGAACAGGCCGCAGGGCTGGAATCCGAGGCGGCGGTAGACGGGCTCACCGTCGGAGGAGGCCTGGAGGACGGCGGTGCGGTAGCCCGCGTCGTAGGCCGTGCGCAGGGTGGCCAGGGTGATGGCTCCGCCGTAACCGCGTCGGCGTTCGGAGGCGAGGGTGGCGATGTTGTAGATCCCGGCGACCCCGGTGAAGAGGAAGACCTCGGCCGAGCAGACCGGCCGCCCGGCCACGTACCCGACGAGGTAGCGGGCGGGGCAGTCGGGGGAGAGGGCGGACCCGGCTGCGTCGGCGTAGAAGCGGCGGACCGTGGCGGCCGGCGGGTCCCAGTTCGCGGCCACGATCGTCGCGTAGTCGGCGAGTTGTTCGGGAGTTGTCGCGAGGCGGATGTCCAGGCCGTCGGCGGACGGCTCCGGCGGAGCGGTGTGCAGGTCCAGGCACATCCCGGTCTCGGTCTCGGAGGCCTGGAGGCCGGCGGTGGAGAGGAGGGTGGGGAGATCTGGGGGAGTGGTGGCGGGGCCGACCCACCAGGAGAAGGGGCGGCCGGTCGCGGTGAGCGTCCGGACGGTCTCCGCGATCCGGGCGGGGGCGGTGGAGGCGGTGAAGCGCGCCGCCGCAACGATGTTGAAGGTGTCGTCGTCGAGTCCGCTGTCGGCGATGACGAGGTCGGCGGTCTCGGTGACGGTCGCGTGCTCCAGGCGGCGGTGCAGGTGGCAGGCGTGCTCGGCGAGGTTCCGCTCCATGCTGACGGGCAGGTCGGAATCGTCGGGAGCGGTTGGTCGCGTCTGGTCCATGCCCGCCACGATGTCAGTCGGGGGAGGAGATGCCGAGTGATTAACTGATCGTTTCGGAATGACTTCGAAGGTGCCGGAGGCAGACGATGCTGCAGGCCAGGCCGCCGATCCGCTGCTGCACCTGGTGTCACAGGTCATCGCTAGGTTGGTGTTCCTTGCAGGCCGATTGTGCCGGTGACCGGACGCAGCACGGGGGTTGGGATGGGTGTCGGAGTCGGAGGCCGGGCGAGCTGGCTACTGGAGCCGCTGGTGGGGGTGGGGCCGCTGCGGTTCGGGATGTCGCCTGAACAGGTAAACGTGGCGCTGGGCGAGGATGCTCCGGCCGGTGTCCTCAGCGGCGCTCTGCGGTCGTGGAGCTGGTACCGCCGGCATGGAGTGAGCGCGATCTTCGGACCGCGGGAGCAACTGGTGGCCGTGGGGATCAATGCGAATAGCGGGCCGCTGGTGCTGTTGGAGGGCGTGGTGCTGGTCGGCCGGGCGCCTTCCGAGGTGCGCGCGGACATCAGCCGCCTGGCGCTGCGGTGCGGGGTGAAGGAGGTGCCGAACGCCGAAGGGGAGCAGGACGTGCCGGCGTGGGGTGTCTCGGTGGGTGCGGTCCAGCAGTGGCTGCCGGATGCCGAGGGCTTCCGGCGACAGCGGCTGGATGCCATGGTCACCGACCTGCTGGTGACCGGGCCCGGCCTGGCCGAGAACCCGTACGGCGACAGGACCGTGGCGAGTTGGCGTAGCAACTTCCGGCGCCCCGACCCCGAACCGGGGCCGTGGACAGTACGGCCCGAGCGGGAGCGGCCGCAGTGGGAGTGTGTGCCGCTGGAGCGGGTGGGGCCGCTTCGGTTCGAGATGACGCCGGAGCAGGTGTCGGCTGCCCTGGGCGGGGAGACGGCTTCTTCGCGCGGCATCTACCATCCCTTCCCCGCAGGCACCCCTTGGGCGACCCAGGGTGACCCTGAGGAGGAGCGACTGGTGGAGGAGCGATTCGAGGCCGCCGGCGTCCGCGCGCACTACTCGGGGTGGGAGCAAGGCCGCGGCTCGCTCCTTGTCGCGGTCACCGCCCTTGGGCGATCCGGCCCCCAGATCCTCCTCGACGGCATCCCGCTCGTCGGCCGGCCGGTCACCGCCGTCGAAGCCGACATCGTCAGGTACATCGCGGACAACGACCTCGGCCTGCGGCTTCCCGTCAGCGGGGACATGGAGATCTACGGCCTCGGCGTGTTCGTGCGTGCCGCCCGTGTCGGTGACGCCGCCATCAGCGAGGCCCGGCTCGGGGCAGAGCAGTGGTACGAGGAGTGATCCTGCCCCTGCTGACCGCTTCAGCATGAGTTGAGCTGCCCTCTTGTACTCGGCGGTCTCGGTCGGCAGGGTACCCGGGGTGCGTGTTGCTCCCGTCCCGGATGACTTGTGGGAGCGGGTGGCTCCGCTGCTGCCGCCCGCTCCCGGACGACGCCATCGACCGAGGCCAGCGTGTGGCCCCGCTTGCACGCCGCACTGCTGACCGAACTGCACCGCGCGGACCTGGCTCCAAGCGCCATGTGATCGTGGACCGTCGCGGCATCCCGATCGCCGTGACATTCACCAAGTGCCGGGGGGGAATGCGGAAGGGTCCGGCACCTGTGTGGTGCCGGACCCTTCCGGTGATGGAGCGCCAGGCCCGGGTTGCACGGACTCTTCCTACTGAAAGTAGGACGTGCTCTGGTAGCACCGCTGACGCCTAACGAGGGCTCATGTCCCTCGCGCTGAAGGAAATATTAGCAGTTCAGTGCCCGTGTGCCGAATCGGAGCCGCCGGGGCACCGGCCGGAGGGTGGAGCGGGCCGGCCGGTGCGGCGGGGGAGGCGTCAGACGTCGAACTCGCCCGCGCGGATGGCGGAGACGAGGTCGCGCCATTCGTCGGGGGTGAGCTGGGCGATGGCGTCAGGCAGGAGGCTGCTGCGGACGTATACGGCGTTGGTGGTGATTGCCACCTCTGGGCAGTTGCCCGCATTGGAGCACGCGTTGGGACGGGTCCAGGAACGGTTCTCCATCGGCTATATCTCCTTCTTGATCTTCGCGATCAGATCGCGGGAGTCGGCAACCGAGAGAGACCTGTCAGTCATCTGTTCAACGACTGCGCGGTACTCCTCCAGGTGCTCAGCCAGATGGAGGAAGATCGGGCCCTCCATGGAGTCATAGCTGACGGTGTCGAGCCTGGGTACGAGCCCGTTCGCGTAGTAGATGGCCTGGCCGGGTCCCTTGAAGCCTCCAGCCGCGAAGCTGATCACTCGAAGCGTGACATGTGGCAGCTGGGACAACTCCAGCATCCAGTCCAGCTGTTCCCGCGCCACGTCACGGCCGCCGAACTGCATGCGAAGAGCCGCCTCGTGGACGATCGCCGTGTATGGATGGGTGCCTTTCGCCATCAACATCTCGGATCGCAGCATCCGTTGCTCGACACGCGTCTCAACGACGCGCGGAGTCAACCGGACCTGGTTGTCCTGGAAGATCGCGCGACTGTAGCGCTCCGATTGCATGGGGCCCGGCGGATGGCAGATCTGGTACGAGTACATGCCCTTCGCATGGTGCTCGAACTCGCAGATGTCGAGGAAGCCCTGCGGAACCGATCCGCGATACTCCTCCCACCAACCCTTGGTCTTGTCGCCCGCAATCGCCGCGAGGGCCTCGACGTACTCGGAGTCGGCTTCGCCGTACTTCTGAGCCAGCGCGACCACTCGTTCGGGAGACACGGAGTAGGTCGCCTGCTCGATGAGTGTGATCTTCGTGCGATCCACGCCAAGGACGGTGGCCGCCTCTGTGGTGGTCGTACCGGCGGCATCGCGCATCTTCCTCAGCTCGATGCCAACCCGCTGCTTGCGTGCACTTGGGGTAGGTGGCATGTGCCCAAGCATCCACCGGGGCACTACAGCGAGTCCAGCCGCATTTAGGGGTACATGTGTGAGAAGTGCTCGCACATGTACCGTCCTATGCCCTACAGTCTGTGATGCACCGATCACCGAACGGATCGTCAGTAACGCCGCTCGGGCACCGAAGAACACCCATGTCCAGTGGGTTCGTTCACGGCGACGCATCCGCCGGTCTCACCCTTTCCCCCATCGGGAGACACTGTGCGCAACATCAACTCCCCCTCCCTCACCCTCTCCCGCGACGCCCTCCGCGACGGCATGGCCAGCGCCGGCTGGCCGCCCTCCCTCATCGCGGACGCCGAGCTCGCCATGGTCGAACTCATCGTCAACGCCTGGCGCCACGGCGAGACGACCTCCCCGGTCATCCTCATCGACCACCGCGTCGACACCCTCCGCGTCGCCGTCTCCGACCGCAGTCCACTCCTCCCGAACCTGGGCCCCCACGCCCTCCTCTCCGAGACCGGCCGGGGCCTCCAGCTCGTCGCCGGCCTCACCCACCGCTGGGGTGTCGACCCGCAGCATCTCGGCAAAACCGTCTGGTTTGAGCTGCGGCAGGACGGTGCCGCGTGAGCGCCCACCACCCGATCCACCCCGCCGACCCGGCCCTGCTCCACCTCACCTCGCGCCAGGTCACCGAACTCATCGTGGAACTCCGCACCGAGGGGCGTGAGTTCGGCCTCCTCTGGCCGTCCGCCATTCCCGGTGACATCAACCTCCACGGCCGCCGCCTGGTCGACATCGGCAATGTTCCGGCCAGCACTCTGATCAACCTCCTCGCGCTCATGCGCGAGTACAAGCGCAACCGCGACGTCCGCCACCGGCTGGAGTGACGACACCTTCCCGGGAACAGTCCCGCTCTGTGATCCTGTTCGCATGCTGCTCCCCGACGTCGCCTCGCAGACCGTCCTCATCGAAGTGGTCCGGATCGCGGATCCGGTGAGGGCCTACGGCTCGGACTCCGTCACCGGCGAGGTCCTCACCGTCTGGGATTCCGAGCACCTCCGGCAGGCCCTCGACCTGATGGGCGAGCTGCCGGAGGGCGAACTGCGCCGCTGTTTCGCGCCCGGGTACGGGATCCGGGCGCACGGCCCCGGCGGGCTCCTCTTCGAGGTCTCCTTCTGCTTCAGCTGCCACGGCGTCTGGCTGGCGGGCCCCGGAGTGCCGTCCGACCTCCACGGCATGCAGGCCTTCGACGCCGACAGCCCGCCCGCCCGCGAACTGCTCCACCGCTTCCGTACGTCCGCCGGAAATCCGGCGTGACACGTCACCCCTGCCCATCGGACCGACCTCACCCCGAGGAGCCGCCATGCCCGTACCGCAGCAGCCCGCCGACCCGTACGCGGCGATCGGCGTCGTGGGCCCCGCCCCCGAAGGGGTCACCCTGCCGTTGCCGCCGGTGTTCGACTCGGTGGAGGAGGAGCGCCGGTACCGCAAGGAGCAACTCGCCGCGGGCTTCCGCCTGTTCGGGCGGTTCGGCTTCTCGGAGGGCGTCGCCGGGCACATCACCGTCCGCGACCCGGAGCACCCGGACCGGTTCTGGGTGAACCCGTTCGGCATGAGCTTCAGCCAGATCAAGGCCTCCGACCTGATCCTGGTCGACCACGAGGGCACCCAGCTGCACGGCACCCGCCCGGTGAACCGGGCCGCCTTCGCCATCCACTCCCAGGTGCACGCCGCCCGCCCCGACGCGGTCGCCGCCGCCCACTCGCACTCGCTCCACGGCAAGGCCTTCTCCAGCCTCGGCATCCCGCTCGCCCCGCTGACCCAGGACGCCTGCGCCTTCTTCGAGGACCACGGCCTGTACAGCGACTACCGGGGCGTCGTGACCGACACCGAGGAGGGCAAGAGGGTTGCCGCCGCGCTCGGCAGCCACAAGGCCGTCATCCTGCAGAACCACGGCCTGCTGACCGTCGGCCAGTCCGTGGCCGAGGCGGTCTGGTGGTTCGTCACCATGGAGCGCTCCTGCCAGGCGCAGCTGCTCGCGATGGCGGCCGGCACCCCCAAGCCGATCGACCGGGAGACCGCGCTGATCACCCGGGGCCAGGTCGGGACCCCGCTGGCCGGCTGGTTCCAGGCCCGCCCGCTGTGGGACCAGATCACCGTCTCCGACCCCGACCTCTTCGACTGACGGCCCCCGCCCTCCCCGCCCCCTCCCCGTCCGCCCTCCCCTCGGAGAAGCCCCCCGTGCCCGCCACCCCCGCCCAACGCAGGCTCCGGATCGCGGTGTTCGGCGCCGGCTCCATCGGCTGCCACCTCGGCGGCATGCTCGCCGCGACCGCCGACGTCACCCTGATCGGGCGGCCGGCGGCGATGGCGGCGATCGACGCGGCCGGGCTGACCCTCACCGGCCCGGGCGGGGCCCGCCGCGAGGTACGGGGCCTGACCGTCGCCACCGACCCGGCGGCCGTGGCCGGCGCCGACCACGTCCTGGTCACCGTGAAGTCCGCCGACACCGCGACCGCCGCCCGCGAACTCGCCCCGCACCTCGGCCCGGACACGGTGGTGGTGAGCTTCCAGAACGGCCTGCGCAACACCCGGGCGCTCGCGGCCGCGCTGCCCGCCCACCGGGTGCTGGCCGGCATGGTCCCGTACAACGTGGTGCGGACCGGGCCCGCCGCCGTTCACCAGGGCAGCGGCGGGTCGCTGATGCTGGCGGCGGGGGAGGGGGCCGCCGCCCTCGCCGGGGCGGCCCGGGCGAGCGGGCTCCGGCTGGACCTGCGGCCGGACATGCCGGCCGTCCAGGCGGCCAAGCTGCTGCTGAACCTCAACAACGCCGTCAACGCGCTGTCCGGGCTTCCGCTGCGCGAGCAGGTCGGGCAGCGGGCGTTCCGGCGGTGCGTGGCGCGCTGCCAGCGGGAGGCGCTGGCGGCGTTCCGGGCCGCCGGGGTCACCCCGGCGCGGCTCGGCCCGGTGCCGCCGGGGCTGATGCCCTGGGTGCTCGGCCTGCCCGACGCCCTGTTCCAGCGGCTGACCGGGGCGAGCCTGCGGATCGACGCCACCGCCCGCTCCTCGATGTGGGAGGACCTCCAGCGCGGCCGCCCCACCGAGATCGACTCGCTCCAGGGCGAGATCGTCGCCCTCGCCGAACGCCACGGCCTCACCGCCCCCGCCAGCGCCCGCCTGATCACCCTCGTCCGCCGGGCCGAGGCCGCCGCTCCCGCCGCCACCCCCGCCTGGACCGGCCCCGCCCTCCTCGCCCAACTCCCCCCGGCCCGCTGACGGCTGGCGCCCGTCGGCCTGGTTGGATCGCCGCATGACGGACTGGTCGCGCCTCCACCACGCCTACGGCTCCGCCGAGGACGTACCCGCCCTGCTGGACCGGATCGCGGCGGAGCCCAGCGCCGAACTCTGGAACGACCTGTGGTCGGCCCTGTGCCACCAGGGCAGCGTCTACCCGGCCAGCTTCGCGGCACTGCCCTGGCTGGCCGACCTGGCCGGGCGCGGGGACCGGGACCAGGCGGTCAACGCCGTGGTGCTGGCGGGCGCGATCACGGCCGGAGCCGACCAGCTGCACGAGGCGGGCGACGTCCGCGCGGAGCACGCGACGGAGATCGCCGGACTCCTGGCAGCCGCGAACCGGTACCTGCGGACCGCCACGGACCGCAGGGAGTACGTCCACCTCCTGGAGGCCGTCCTGGGCTTCGAAGGCGTCGCGGGGTGGAGCGAGGACCTGGCCTGGGGGCTCGGGAGCGAGGAGTACGAGGTCTCCTGCCCGGGCTGCGGGGAGGGCCTGTTCATCGTCTTCGGCGAACGCGGCCACTTCTCCACCGGCGAGGACTACGCGCTCTCCGATGGGGACATCGAGACCCGGCCCCTGCGGTCGGCCGACCCCGCGGACCTGGACGGCATCGGGCGGCGCCTCCACGACCTCGCGCTCGCCGACGGACAGCGCGAGGTCGCGCACGCGCTCACCCACGTGTTCGGCGGTGCGACCTGCCCCGACTGCGGGACCGACTTCCCGGTCGCCGACCGGATCCGGGCCGAGGGCTGAGCCGGCTGCCGAGCTGCGACCGCCGGGCGGCGGGCGGCGCTTGCGGGCGGGCGCCGCTCAGTAGTCGAACCAGACCACCAGCCGGACGTTGTCGTCACCGTGCTGCGAGGCGAGGGCCTCCATGACCGTCCAGACCGGCTTCCACTCGCCGTCCTCGCGGACGGCGTCGCGGCGGTCCATCCGCTCGGAGCGGTAGACGATGTCGTCGACCACCCACTCGCTGCCCTCGGGCCAGGTCCGGACCTCGCCCGGCTCCGACCCCGGCCCCGGTGTCGGCACCGGTTCGGGAATGCCGAGGGTCTCGCCGAAGCGCCGGTTCCAGGCGCTCTTGCCGACGAGCGTGAGCCCGTCGGGGGTCCGCCGGTACTCGTGGAGCCGGCTGTCGGGTGCCTCCGCCGCCTCGGCCCAGTCCACGGCCCTCACCTCGGCCCAGGTGATCCAGGTGGTGCCGTAGAAGGTGGTCCCGTAGGTGTCCACCGCCGCCCGCACGGTCTGCGAGGCGTCCGGCGGCAGTCCGCGATCGGCGGCCAGCGGACGGAAGTTGGCGTGGTTGCGGACCCCGAAGAGGCAGCCGAAGGCGTCGTAGTTCCTGGTGGTGTTGAGGAGGTCGAGGGCGACGGCGGCCTGCCAGGCCGGCTTCCCGTCCTCGTCGCGAAGGAACCACGCCCGGCACTCGATGAATCCGTTGATGTCCGTTCCCATGCCGGGCATTCTCCAGGCCGCCCCGCGCGAGAAGTCGGCCCGGCCGACTTCCCGTGCGCTCCCCAGCCGGGCCGACGTCCCGCGCGGCGCCCGCGTCGGCTCAGTCGCGCGGCCAGGGGCGGCCGTCGAGCCGCTCGATGCCGGTGTTGAAGCGGCGCAGGAAGCCGGCGAAGGAGGCGATGTCCTCCTCCGGCCAGTCCGTCATCACGAGGTTCAGTGCCCGTACGTGGGCCTCGCGTTCCGCGTCCAGCCGGCGGCGGCCCTCCTCGGTGAGGCGGAACTTGCGGGCGATGCCGCCGTCCGGGTCCGGGATGCGTTCGAGCAGTCCCGCGCTCTTCAGGGCCGCCGTCTGCCGGTTGAGGGTGGAGACGTCCAGGGCGAAGGCGTCGCTCAGCTGGCCGATGGACATCGGCCCCTCGGCGTCGACCCGGCTGAGCAGGATGTAGGCGCTGCGTTCGAGCTGGCTGCCCTCGGGGCGGGCGTTGACCTGGCTGAGGTCGCGGTGCCGGGCGAACACCAGGAACTCGAGGGCGACCTCGTGCGTGGGGCTGGTCATGTCGAAGTCCCTTCATCACCGCTTCGACCTGCGGGTTCTCCGTGGATCACCCTTCAGTATGCCAGAGGCATGCGCGGCACACATGATGTGCATCGCGCACATCCTGTGTAAGCTGACCGTCTTGTGTTTCATGCACATCGTGTGTTTTGTGCATGTTTCCGCTCTCGAACGCTCTTCGAACGTTCTTCGACTGCTCTTCGACCGCCCGAGGAGGCCCGTCATCAACGGCCCCGCCCCCACCCCCCGCACCGGTCCGATCGTGGCGGTGCTCGCCTTCACCGGCACCGTCGCCGCGATCATGCAGACCCTGGTCACCCCGCTGATCAGCCAGCTCCCGCAACTCCTGCACACCAGCGCGTCCAACGCCTCCTGGGTCATCACCGCGACCCTGCTCTCCGCCGCCGTCTTCGTCCCGATCAGCGGCCGCCTCGGCGACCTCCTCGGCAAGCGGACGATGCTCATCGCCTCCTGCGTCCCACTGCTGCTCGGCTCGGTGCTGTGCGCGGTGGCCGACTCCGTGGTGCCGATGATCGCCGGACGGGCCCTGCAGGGCATGGGCATGGGCCTGGTGCCGATCGGCATCAGCCTGCTGCGCGACGTGCTGCCGCCCGAGCGGCTCGGCTCGGCGATCGCCCTGGTCAGCGCCTCCATGGGGATCGGCGGCGGCCTCGGCCTGCCGATCGCGGCCGGCGTCGCCGACTACGCCAGCTGGCGCGTGCTGTTCTGGGGCACCGCCGTGCTGGCCGTCGTCATCATCGGCCTGCTCTGGGTCATCATCCCGGCCCCGGCCGCTTCCGCTTCCTCGGGCGGCCGCCCCGCCGCCGGCGGGCGCTTCGACTACGTCGGCGCGATCGGCCTGAGCGTCGGCCTGGTCTGCCTGCTGCTGCCCGTCTCCAAGGGCGGCGACTGGGGCTGGGGCAGCACCCGGACCCTCGGCCTGTTCACCGCCTCCGCCGCGATCCTGCTGCTCTGGGCCCGCTGGGAGCTGCGCGTCACCGAGCCGCTGGTGGACCTGCGGGTCACCGCGCGCCCCCGGGTGCTGCTGACCAACGCCGCCTCCGTCCTGGTCGGCTTCGGTATGTACGCCCAGGCGTTGATCGTGCCGCAGCTGCTCCAGCTGCCGGAGGCCACCGGCTACGGGCTCGGGCAGTCGATGCTGGCGATGGGCCTGTGGATGGCGCCCGGCGGGCTGATGATGATGGTCGTCTCCCCGTTCGGCGGCAAGCTGTCGGCCGCGCGCGGACCGAAGTTCACCCTGGTCGCCGGGGCGCTGACGATCGCCGTCGGGTACGGGCTGGCGCTGCCGCTGATGGGCTCCACCTGGGGCGTGCTGATCGTGACGATCGTCTGCAACAGCGGCGTGGGCCTGGCCTACGGCGCGATGCCCGCGCTGATCATGAGCGCGGTGCCGCTGACCGCGACGGCCTCGGCGAACAGCTTCAACACCCTGATGCGCTCGCTGGGCACCTCGGTGTCCGCCGCCGTGATGGGCGTGGTGCTGTCGCAGATGACCGTCACCCTGGGCGGCCACACCCTGCCCTCGGAGGGCGGCTTCCGGGTCGGCCTGGTGATCGGCTGCGGCGTCGCGCTGATCGCGGCCGCCGTCGCCGCCGTCATCCCCGCGCCGCCCGCGTCCCGGCTGCGCTCCGTTCCGGTGCCGGCGGGGGCCGGCGCCGAGGAGGCGGACCAGGCCAAGGCCTGAGCTCCGCCGGTCCTCGAAGCCCCGCCCCGGGCGCGCCGTGCTCGCGCGCCCGGGGCGGTCCGTCTTTCCCGGTCCGCCGTTCCGCCGGGCCCGGGCCACTCGGACGGGTCAGGAGCTGTCGCTGTGGAGCGGGATGTTGCCAAGCATGGGGACGTACGGGCCCCTCGGCCGCCGAACACCGACCAGGAGAGGGATCCCTCGGTGCGTGAACTCCACAGTCCCCCCAGCCACCGCCGACCGGGCCGGAGGTGGACGCCGCAGCGGACGGTCGCGCTGATCGTGGCGGCCTCCGGCGTCGCCGTGCTCGCGGCCTGCAGCAGCAGCTCCTCGGGCACGGCGGCCGGCTCGGCGACGGCCACCCCGCCCAACGCGGGCGCCTTCTCCGGCGAGCCGCCCTCCGCCGTCGCCTCCGCCGCCGAGTCGCTGCTGGCCTCGGCGTCCGCGGCCATCGCCTCGGCCTCGGAGGCCTCCGCGGCGTCCGTCGCCTCCAAGGCCGCGGCGGCCTCCGCCTTCGAGGCCTCCGTCTCGGCGCAGCAGGTGACGACCAGGGAGAAGGCCGCCTCGGTGCTCAGCGGGGAGCCGGACGGCGGCAACGCGGTGAACGACGTCGCGATCACCGGCATCAACCGGCAGAACACCGGCGGCCTGCACGCCGTGGTCGTCACGATCCGCAACCGGGGGCTCGAAGCGGCCTCCTACGCCGTCCAGGTCGACTTCACCGACACCAGCGGCAAGACCGTGGACAGCGCCGTCGTCGGCGCCGAGAACGTCCCGGCGAACGGCACGGCCGAGCCCGTCGCCTTCAGCAGGCAGCCGGCCGACCGGACGCTGCTGCCGGTGGTGGTCAAGGCCGTCCGGTACTGACCCCCGGCCTGGCGGAAGTCCGCCGCGTGGTCCCGCACCCAGCTGCGGACATCGCGCGGCGGACGCCCGGGCCCCTCCCGTTCGCGGGCGCGTCCCGGGTTACGTCACGCCGCCGGGGGGTTACGTGACGCCGTCCGCGCGTTCCCGCTGCCGGGTGCGGTAGGCGCGGGAGCGGCAGCGGGGCGAGCAGTAGCGGGGCGGGCGGCCGCCGGGGCGCGGGCCGGCGGGGGAGGGGGCGGGGGCCGTCAGCGGGCCGCCGCAGGCGGGGCAGGCCGGGGCCGGTTCGGGCTCCTCGCCGGGGGCCGGGGCGTCCGGGACCGGGTGCGAGGTCAGGCCCAGCCGTTCGGCGACCACGCCGGCCTGGAAGCGGCTGTGCGCGCCGAGGCCGTCCAGCAGGTCCGAGACGTGGCGGCGGCAGGTGCGCAGGGAGATGCCGAGGCGGCGGGCGACGGACTCGTCCTTGAGGCCCTTCGCGAGCAGCACCAGGATGCTCTGCTTCATCGTCTTGGTGACGTCGTGCGCGGCCTGCGGGCCGCTGGCGAACGGGGCCGCGTTCTCCCAGTCCCGTTCGAAGACCGTCAGCAGGTAGGAGAGCAGGTCGGGCTCGCGGATGATGAGGGCGCCGCCGGAGCTGGCGGGCAGCAGGGCCAGCGAGCCGTCCACGATGATCAGTTGCGGCAGCACCTCCGGCAGCGTCCGGATCTCGGCGCCGGCCTCGATGAGCTGCTCGGCGTGCACCCGGGTGGGCTGGTCGAAGCGGGTCGCGTGCTGGTAGAGGCTGCGCATCCGGACGCCCCGGTCGAGCAGCGCCAGGTCGCGCGGCAGCGCCTCGCGCAGGGCGGCCGGGGAGAACGAACCGCCGTGCTTGGAGACCAGCACCTCGCTGCGGCAGGAGTCGATCACGTCGGCGAGCAGCGAGCGCACCGCGAACTTGTCCGGCAGGCGGTCGATGGTGCCCTGGGGGAAGGCGTGCTGACGGGCCTGGAGGTAGACGGGCACCAGCGCCGCGAGGCCGTCGCGCTGCTGCTGGACGATCCGCCGCTGCTCGCGCAGGGCCTCCTCCCGGGCGCGCAGGGCGGTGTCGCGGGCGGAGAGCAGCTGGGCGGTGGCGGCCTGGGGGCTGACGGGCTGCCAGGCGACCGGGGGCGCGTCCGTACGGGTCCCCTCCGTGCGGCGGTCGTCGGGGAACAGTTCCTGGAGGAGGCAGGCCCCGGTGAGCTGCCGGACGGCCGCCTCGCACTCCGGCAGGGTCAGGTCGGTCTCCGACGCCGCCTGCGCGAGGGTCGCCGGGGTGAGGCGCTCGTGCACCACCGTCCACCGGTAGAGCGTGACGGCCGCGCTGTCGAGCGCGGGCACGTCGGCGGTCGGGTCGGGGACGGTCGGGTCGGGGCCGGTCACGGGGTGCATCGCATGCCTCCTAAAGCTGCCAGGCAGGCTCATGATCCCCTGCGGGGGATGCCGTGGCCATCCGCCGCCTGGCAGGGTGACGAGCACGGACCGGGCGATGCGGCAGGAACTGCGGAAACGCCCGGAACGTGTGGAACCGTCCCCGAAGTGATGGGAGTTGTCGTCATGCGAGGAATCGTGACGCGGACACTGGCCGTGGTCGCGCTGGGTGCCGCCGCCTGGTTGGGCGGGGTGGCTCCGGCCGGCGCCTCCGTGTTCGACGGCGCGACGCTGACGGAACCCGGCGGCGTGCACGACGGCCACCACTGCGTCCAGACGACGGCCTGGGGCGACGCCTGGTGCCCGGGCAAGCCGCTGAGCTGACGCGTCGTCGCGGGCGACTCCCGTCCCCTCCTCATCGAAAGGGAAGTCCTGTCATGCACATGGCTCTGAAGCGTTCCGTCCGTACCGCGCCCACCGCCACCGGCCGGGCCGGCTCCGCGTCCTCCGCCTCCTCCGCCGGGGCCTCCGCCGGGTCCGCGAGCTGATCCGCCCGGTGAAGTGACGTAGCGCGCCCTGCACGGGAAGTCGGCGGAGTCGACTTCCCGTGCAGGGCGCGTTGCCGTACCCGTGGGTGCGAGGGGCTCAACCGCCGACGCGCACCACGTACTTGCCGGTCGCCCGGCCCTCCTGCATGGCGTCGTGGGCGGCCGGGACGGCGTCGAGGCCGGGCAGTTCGGTGACCGGCAGGTCCAGGCCGCCGTCGGCGAGGAGGTCGAGGACCCGGCGGACGGCGCGGGCCAGCCGCTCGGGGGCGGTGGCGGCCAGGCCGCGGTGGCTGAAGCCGGTGACGGTCAGGTTGCCCGCCATCAGGCGGCCGAGCGGGGGCAGGTCGGCGACGGCGCCGCCGCCCGCGTTGCCGAACAGCACGATCCGCGCGCCGGGCGCCGCCACGGCGAGGTCGAGGTCGAGGGCGGCGGTGCCCAGCGGGTCGAGCACCAGGTCGACGCCCCGGCCGCTGGTGGCGGCGCGGATCGCCTCGGCCGGTCCGCCGCCGCTGCCGCTTTCGCCGCTACCGCTTCCGTCGGCGCCCGGTCCGTCGGCGCCCGGTCCGTCGGCCGCGCCGCGGGCGAAGACGTGGTCGTAGCCGGAGGCGAGCGCCGCCGCGGCCTTCTCCGGCCGGCCGACCGTGCCGATCAGCCGGCCGCCGCCGAGCAGCGGGACGAGCCGGGCGACGGCGTTGCCGATCCCGCCGCCCGCCGAGTGGACCAGGACGGTGTCCCCGGCGGTGAAGCGGCCCGCGTCGGTCAGCAGCAGCATCGAGGTGGCCAGGCCCAGCGGGACGGCGGCGGCCTCGCGCAGCGCCACCCCGTCCGGGAGCGGCACGGTGAGCGCGGCCTCCGCGACCACCACCTCGGCCAGTCCGGCGCCGACCGGCGCGGCGACCACCCGGTCGCCCACCGCCAGGCCGGTGACCCCGGCGCCGAGCTCGCGGACCGTACCGGACACCTCCTTGCCGGGCCGGTACGGCCACTCGGCGGCGTACGCGGCGTCGCCGCGGCGGGTCATCACGTCCACGAAGTTCAGTCCGGCGTGGGCGACGTCGACCGCCACCTGGCCCGGTCCGGGGTGCGGCACCGGGACCTCCCGGACCTCCGAGTTCTCCGCTCCACCGGGTGCGGTCATCACCAGTGCACGCATGTCGGGCCCCCTCGACTACGATGTTCGACGAACGACGAAATTGGCGCGGGACAGTGGTACCACGCCATTTCCATGGATGTCGAACATCGCAGATCAGGGAGGTCGACCCATGCCCCGCAGCACCCGCCGACGACCGGCGCTCGCCCACCCCGCGGCCGAGGAGATCGACCTCTTCGACGTCCTGCACGCGCTCTCCGACCCCACCCGGATGACCATCGTCCGTGTTCTGCGCACCGAGCCCGAACGGGCCTGCGGCACCTTCCCGGTGGACGTCGCGCCCTCCACCCTGAGCCACCACTTCAAGGTGCTGCGCGAGTCCGGCCTGATCGTCCAGCGCGAGGAGGCCAACCGGCGCTTCTCCGCCCTGCGCACCGTCGACCTGGAGCAGCGCTTCCCCGGGCTGCTCGACACCGTCCTCGCCGCCCACGCCGCCGCCGTCGCCCACGCCGCCGCCGTCGCCCACGCCGCCGCCCACGCCGGTACGGCGGGTTAGGCGACACCGGAGCGCTCAACGCCGGTGCCAGACCGCCCAGTTCTGCCGGGCGTCGAAGCGCTCGACGTACCAGTCGGCGGGGTGGCCCGGCCAGTACGCCTCCGGCGGCCTCCCCTCCCCGGGCAGCGGGAGGACCATCACGTTCGCCTCCGCCGGGACGGGCTGCCAGCGGGGATCGCGGGACCAGACCCGCCCCCGGTAGACCTCGAAGGTCTGGGCGGCGCGCAGCGACCAGTCGACGTCCCAGGCGAACACCACGTTGTCGTCCGCCGTGATCCCGGCGGCGCGGGTGAAGCCGGTCGCCAGGCCCTCGCGGCCCTCCGCGTGCGGCCGGGCGACCTGTGCGGTGATCGTCGTGGTGGCGAAGGCGGCGAACAGCGCCAGCGAGACGCCGAGCGCCCCGAGCACCCGGCGGCCCCCGGCGTGGCGGACCAGGACCGCCGCACCGAGCAGGACCAGTACGGCGGCGCAGGTGCGGGGCAGGTCGATCCGGCCCCAGTCCGCGGCCAGGAACGAGACGTCGGGCAGGGTCCAGGGGATGAACATCGACGTGTGCAGCCGCTCGCCGGCCGCCAGCGCCACGACCCCGGCGAGCAGCAGGACGAGCCCGGCCGCGACCGCCGCCGTCCGGACCAGCGCGCGGCGACCGTGCCGCGCGAGCACCGCGACGCCCGCGACGAAGGCCGACGGGACGAGGTAGGAGGTGTACCGGGCGTACACCCAGTCGTCGACCCGGCCGTCCAGCGGCAGGGCGGCGGCGGAGGCCACGGCCGTGCCGAGCAGCAGGGCCACCAGCACGCCGCCGGTGGTCCGCAGGGCGGGCGGCCGGCGGCGGTCGAACACCGCGCACAGGCAGGCGACGACGGCGAGCCCGCCGACACCCCAGGTGGAGACGGTGAAGTACCAGATCTGACCGGCCGCCCGGGCGAGGGTCTGCACGGCGGCGCCCGGATCGGTCAGGCCCTTCCAGAGCGAGCCGCCGACGTCGCTGTCCGGGACGGTGAACCGCGCGTGCAGCCAGGCCGACAGCAGCTCGGCGCCGAGCACGCCGAGGCCGAGCGCCGCGAGCCCGGCCGCCGTGGCGCGCCACGGCGCCCGGCGCAGCAGCAGGACGCCGAGCAGGACGGCGGCGGTCAGCGCCACCACCACGCCGCCGCGGTCGTGCACCGCCATCGCGTAGCCGGCCGACGCCCCCGCCCCGACGGCGTGCCAGGTGCGGCGCCGCGGCGGACCGTCGGCGAGCCAGCCGTGCAGGCAGAGCAGCCAGGCGAGCACCAGGACGGGCAGGACGGCGTCGGTCAGCACGAACTGCGAGTAGAAGACCACCGGCGGCAGCAGCGCGGTCGCGGCGGCGAAGGCGTACGAGAGGCGGCGGTTCAGGCCGAGGCGGCGCAGCGCGACATGGGCGAGCGGGAAGACCAGGGCGTTGACGGCGGCGTTGACGCCCGTGACCAGGTGGTAGGCGGTCGTCGGGTCGTCGGCCAGGCGCAGCGCGGGGGAGATCAGCAGGGGGTAGCCGCCGGGGATGACCGCGCCGACCGGGATCTCGGTCGCCGAGCCGCCGGCCAGCACCCGGGCCTCGGCGAGGTAGGAGTCCTCGTCGGGGTGGACGGACGGGAAGTCCATGGACCGGACGAGGACGAGGCGGAACAGCAGCTCGGCCAGGTAGCCGACGAGCAGCACGACGGCGGGCCGGGTGGCGGCGGTCCGGAGGACGGCGGCGCGGACGGTGGCGGCTGTGGCACGCACGGCGGTTCGGGCGGTGCTTCGGGCGGTGCTTCGACCGGTGGCGAGCGGAGTCGGGTCGGGCCGGGTCGGGTTCGGCCGGGTCGTGGTGCGGGGTGGCATGGGCGCGCCCCCTTCTGTCGACTGTCGGACGACTGTATATGTCGTTGGACTGCATATGTAGTCCGACTGGTTCCACGGAAGGGGGCGGGCGCTTACGGGCCGGGCCGGGTCATTTCGCCGGCGGGGTCGGGTGCAGGCTCGCCAGCGGGTTGACGTACTCCTTGGCCGGCATGCAGGAAGGGCCCGGGGACTTCATCAGCCCGGCCTGCATCTCGCGGGAGCTGTTGGCCGGCGAAGTCCTGGCCAGCGGCAGGTAGATGAAGATCTCCGTGCCCGCCGGGAGCCGACGGGGGTGGACGGTCAGCACGAGCGGTTCCCCGGGCCCGTGCTCGATGTCCCACCCGGCGGTGAGGTCCACGTGGGAGGGCTGCTTCGGCTCGCGCGCCTTGCAGCCCGGCTCGCCGGGGTAGACCCGGGCGCGGATCCCGAACCGGTCGATGTCGCGCTGCAACTGGTCCACGTCCACCGGCTTGTAGTCCTCGAGGATGGTCAGCCGGACCACCTCCTCCTCGCTCTCCAGGGTGTACGCGACACCGCTGCTGCTGCCCAGCGACCGTCCGCTGTCGTCGCCGCCGGGGGCGGAGCCGTCGGTGCCGGTGGCGAGCAGGACCCCGGTCAGCGCGGCGGCCAGCCCCAGCGGGAGGGCGGCGCCCAGGAGCAGGCCGCGCCGACGGGTGGTGCGCCGGGGAGCGGAGGGGGTGCCGTCCGGGTCGGTGATGCTGTCCAACAGGTGCTCCTTGAGCAGGAGGTGGCGGCTCCGGGGGAGGACCGGAGCGGCCGGGGCCGGCAGCAGCCGGGCCAGCTCCTCCCGATCGGCCTGTTCGGACCGGTGCCGGGGGGTGGCGCTCATCGGATCGTCTCCTTGGTCGGCCGGACCGCGGGAGTGCGGTCACCTGGTACCTGTCCGGTGCTGCCCGGGCGTTGCGCGGTCTCCGCCGCCCGGTGGCCGGCCCGCTGCCCCGGCCGCGGCGTGCCCGGCTGCTCCGCCGCCGGCGCGCCCCGCTGCTCCGCCCGCGCCGAACGCGCCGCGGCCAGCTCCCGCTCGGTCAGCTCCCGCAGCCGGGCGCGGGCACGCGAGAGCCGGGAGCGGACCGTACCCACCGGGCAGCCGAGCGCCTCGGCGACGGCCGCGTGGTCCAGCCCCTCCCACACGTACAGCGCGAAGACCTCCCGCTCGGCCGGCCGCAGCCGCTCCAACGCGGCCTTCGCGGCGGCCAGTTCCTCGGCGTCGGCGATCCGGCCCGCCAGCTCGCCGGAGAAGTCCGGCACCACCTCGCGCGGCGGCAGCTTGGCCATCGCCTTCTGGTGCCGGCGGGCCGCCCGGCGGGTGTTGCGGATGACGTTCCCGGCGATGCCCAGCAGCCACGGCGCCAGGCTCTCCGCGCCGTCCTCCCGTTCGGGGGCGATCCGGGCGCGCAGCCGCCAGGCCTCCAGGAAGGTCAGCGAGACCACGTCCTCGGCGACGGTCCGGTCCCCGGTCATCCGTACGGCGTGCCGGTACACCGCCTGGGCGTGATCCTCGAAGACCTGCCCGAACGCCTCGGCGTCCCCGGCGCGGATCCGCGCCCGTATCGATTGCTCCACACCCGGTCCTGTCCGGCGGGCCCCGGGCGCTGCCGTGATCCGCGTCACATGCCTGCCCGGCTGTGCTTCAGGCCGTCCGCGGGAGCGTCGTCGCCGCCGACGGCGCCCGGTGGCGGCGGTGGTACGACACGGTGACGGCCGCCAGCAGCGGCGCCCAGGCGACGGTCGGCAGGTAGAGGAAGCCGACCAGGGTGTGGCCGAGCGGGGTCATGCCCGTACCCGGCAGGGCCCACCAGCCGACGAACGGCGTCCACAGCAGGGCCAGGCCGACGGCGCCGAGCGAGGCCGCGAGCACCACCGCACGCGGGCGGACCGGGCGGCCGCCGAAGAACGGCACCCAGCGCGGCGGCACCGTGCCCCACGGGCGGACCAGCCCGATCGTGAGCAGCGCCAGCGCCTCGGTGAACAGGCTCAGGAAGACCGGCCACACCGCGCCCCACCCGGTGAGGCCCATCGCCCGGTAGCCCGCCTCCGTGTACCCGCCGTGCCAGCCCGCCACCAGCCCGAGCCGCCACAGCCCGGCCGGCAGCGCGGTGACGGCGGCGAGGTGGGCGGCGCGCACGGCCCAGCGGGGCGGGGCGGGAACGGCGGTGGAGGCGGCGGCAGCGGGCCGGGGCGTCGTCATGCCCCCACCCTTCCGCGCGGCCCCGGCCCGCCGCGTCCCCCCGGCGGCGGGCCCGGCGCCGGGGGCTCCCCCGGGCGGGGGAGGGGCGCCTCGGCCCCCGGGAGCAGGGCGCCTCGCCCCGTCACCCTGCGGCCGGGGCGCCGCCCGGATCAGCGCAGCCGCGAGGAGGAGAGGATCGACGCCAGGTGCGCGACCACCATGCCCCAGGTGATCGCCGTGATGCCCGCGAGCGTCCACCGGGTGGCGTCCAGGTTCCCGAGTCCGGCGTCCACCGCGGCCGCCGCCAGCAGCACCAGCGAGGCCTCGATGCCGTTCGTCACCCGGTGGATCTTGAACAGCGAGGCGACCTTGCGGGCCGTCGCGATGCCCTGGGAACGCGGCTGCGTCGACTCCTCGGTCGCCGGCAGCTGCCCGCTGCGGGCGCGGGCCACGTCCACCAGGTCCGTCGAGGCCTTGAGCAGCACCACGCCCAGCGCGGCCGCCAGCCCCGCCGACACCCACAGCTCCGACCCGCCGCGCGCCGCCCGGACACCCGCACCGATCATCAGCGCGGCGTCCGCCAGATAGGCGCCGAGCCGGTCCACGTACACCCCGGCCATGCTGAACTGGCGCTTCCAGCGCGCCACTTCGCCGTCCACGCAGTCGAACAGCAGGAACAGCTGGAACAGCACGACGGCCAGCACCGCACCTACCGGGCCCGGGATCAGCAGGGCCGCGCCGCCGCCGACCCCGCACACCACCATCACCCAGGTGAGGGTGTTCGGCGACACCGAGGTGCGCACCAGCTGCCGGGTGGTCCGCAGCGAGATCCGCCGCATGTACATCCGGCCCGCCCAGTGCTCGCCGTTGCGGCTCTGAAGCTTGGCCTGCGGCTGGCACACCTCGCGCAGCTCGGCGAGCGCCGGAGCAGCCACCATGACGACATCCCTCCACCTGTCCCGAAAACGATCACCACAGGCTACGGCCTCCGGGGGAACGTCCGGACCAGGTGGTATGCCGCCGGCCGTACGGGAGGTGTCCGTCGTCGGAACGTCCGGTGCGAACGGCGGGGACGTCTGCCGCGGACGTCCGGTGCCCCTGTCGCGCGCGAGCGTCGCGGACGTCCGCCGGGGCGCCCGCGGTGAAAACCGGTGGGCCGCCCGAGCGCCCCCGGGCTAGGCTGCGCGGGTTCGCCGGAACCCGAAGCCCCGGGCCCGACTGCCCGCCCCCGTACGCCGGTTGACGCGGTCCGCGGTCCCGGAGCGGAACGAGGAGCGCAGACCCATGGTGACCACGGGCGGCCCGTCCCAGAGCCCCGACCCGGCCCGACTGCTGGCCGACCACCGTCCGCGGGGCCCGGTGGAGACCGCCGACCACGAGCGCGCCCGCCGCCTCCTCGGCGTCGCCGACGCCTGGAACAGGGGCACCTTCCCGCTGCACTTCACCGCCTCCGCGCTGATCGTCCACCCGCCCACCCGTCGCGTCCTGCTGCGCTGGCACGTCCGCCAGCAGGCCTGGCTGCACGTCGGCGGCCACGGCGACCCGGGCGAGACCCGGCCGCTGGACATCGCCCTGCGCGAGGGCCTGGAGGAGACCGGCCTGACCGACCTCGCCCCCTGGCCCGGCCCCGCCCTCGTCCACCTCGCCGTGGTGCCCGTCCCCGCCTCGCCCGCCGAACCCGCCCACGAGCACGCCGACCTGCGCTTCCTGCTGGCCACCGCCACCCCGGAGCAGGCCCGGCCGGAGAACCCGGCGTCCCCGCTGGAGTGGCTCACCGTCGAGGAGGCCAAACGGCGGACCACCGAGGACAACCTCCGTGAGACCCTCGACCGCGCGGCCCGCCTGCTGCCGTCCGCCTGAACACCCTGGAGACCGACCGGATGCACACCGACCAGACCCTGATCTTCGACGCCGACGACACGCTCTGGGAGAACAACGTCCTCTTCGAGCGGGTCATCGACGGCTTCCTGGACTGGGTCGCCGCCCCGCAGGAGCAGCAGCGCACCCGGGCCCTGCTGAACGAGATCGAGGCCGTCAACTCCGCCACCCTCGGCTACGGCGCCGCCGTCTTCCGGCAGAGCCTCGCCGACTGCCTCCAGCGGCTCAACGACCGCACCCCCACGGCCGCCGAGCAGGCCCGGATCGACGACCTGCTCACCCCGCTGACCAGCCGCGACGTCGAACTGATCGCCGGCGTCGCCGACACCCTGGCCGCCCTCGCCGACCGCCACCAGCTGCTCCTGCTCACCAAGGGCGACCAGGGCGAACAGCAGCGCAAGGTGACGGCGTCCACCATCGACCACCACTTCCGCGGCGTCCACATCGTCGCCGAGAAGTCGGTCGACACCTACCGGCGGCTCACCGCCGACCTCGGCCTCGACCCGGGCCGGACCTGGATGATCGGGAACTCGCCCAAGTCCGACATCGCCCCCGCCCGCCGGGCCGGCCTGCGCACCGTCTTCATCCCGCACGAGCACACCTGGGTGCTGGAGCACGCGGAACTCGGCCCGGACGAGGCGACGCTGCGGCTCGGGGCCTTCCCCGAGCTGCTGCGCCACTTCTGACGGCCCCTCCGGGCCCTCAGCCCATCATCGCGGCTGCCGGCACCGGCGTCCCGTCCCGGTACAGCCAGGCCCGCTCGGCGGCCGACCAGACGCCGGTCGTCAGCAGGTAGAGCACGGCGGCCACCGGGACCAGCGCCGCGAACAGCACCGACCCGAACGACAGGTACGGCAGCAGTCCCGCCCCCGGCTGCGGGGCGGGCTGCGCCGTCGCCGCTGTAGCCGCCGCCGTCGCCGCCGCCGCGGCCGTGCGCCGGGCCCGGCGGAAGTTGACGACCCCGACCGCCGCCAGCCCGGCGAACAGCACCCCGAACACCGCCCACTGCCCGGCACCCTGCGCGCCCGTGACGTGCAGACCCAGCGGCACCCCGAACAGGGTGTGGTCCAGCAGGTCGTTCGGAGTGGTGAACAGGCGGTACATCACCGAGAAGAACGGGATCTGCACCAGCACCGGCAGGCACCCCGCGAACGGCGACACCTGCTCCTTCCGGTACATCTCGGCCAGCGCCTCCCGCAGCCGCTCCGGGCGGTCCCTGTGCTTCCTCTGCAACGCCGCGACCTTCGGCGCCAGCCGCGCCCTGGCCCTCTCCCCGCGCGCCGCCGCCCGCGCCAGCGGGTGCAGCGCCAAGCGGACGGCGACGGTGAACAGGACGATGGCCAAGGCGGTCGGCACCAGGTGGGCGACGGCGGCGACGACGGCGTGCGCCACGGCGACGGCAGGGTCGAGAACAGCGAGTACGGACATGGTGGAGCGAGCCCTCCGGGGTCTCAGGACATGAGTGATCGGCGGAGGACGGCCACGGGGAACGCCTGGAAGAACGTCCGGCAGGAACGATCGGAAGAACGCCTGGAAGGACGTCGGACGGAACTACGCGGCCGCCGGGGCCGCTCCCGGCGCCCTGGGGCGTCGCCTGCCCCGGGCGTCCGGATCACGCTGCGGAAGGAACGCCGTACCGAACGCCCGGCGCCGCAGCACCCCGCTGCGCACCGCCGCCGACGCCCGCGCCCCGAGGAGTCGCGCCCCGGCCAGCGCCCCGGCGACCGCCCCGGCCACCAGTGCCACGGCCGCGACGGCGGCCACCGACGCCAGCGTCCCGCTGTCGGCCACCAGCTCCCCGGTCAGCACCCGGAGCAGGCCCAGCAGCATCGCCACAACGGCCACGACGCGCTCCCCCTCCCGGTGTCCCATCGGCTTCCTGACGTACCAGCAGGACGATCCTACGAGCCCCCGGGTTCCCGCCTGTGTCGGGGACGTCCCCCACGGTGTCCCCCTGGCGCCCCCACCTGGTCCCGCCCGATTCCGTTCGTACCCGAAGGTCCCGCCCTCGGGGCGGCGAGAAGCGGCCGTCCGGGGTGTAGCCGCCGGGGCTACACGGGGCTACCGTGGAGAGGTGAAGACGATTACCCAGCGGGAGTTCCGGAACAACTCCGCCGCCGTGATGGACGCGGTGGAGGCGGGGGAGACGTTCCACATCACCAGGAACGGGGTCGAGGTCGCGGAGCTGCGGCCGGTGCCCGGGCGTCGGCGGCTCACGGCGGAGGAGCTGGTGGCCCGGCACGTGAAGCTGCCGCGCGTGGACTACCAGCAGATGCGCAAGGAGGCCGAGGAGGACTTCGGCCCCGAGGAGCTGGTGGGCGACGACGGCGACGACCCGTTCGAGCGGCGGCGTGGCTGAGCGCCGCAGAGCACCCCGGCGGCGGCCGGCCGGGGTGCTGGACACCTGCGTCTACATCGACCTGGCGCTGCTCAGCCCCTCCGACCTGCCGGCCGTGCCCGAGCTGACCGCGATCACCTTCGCCGAACTGCAGCAGGGCGTGTCGATGGCCCGCGACCCGGCCAGCCGGGCCGCCCGGCTGGAGGTGCTGGGCGCGGCGATGGCGGACTTCGACCCGCTGCCCTTCGACGCGGCCGCCGCCGCCCGCTACGGGACGCTGGTCACCCTCACCATCGCCGCCGGACGGCAGCCGCGCCCGCGCCGGATCGACCTGATGATCGCCGCGGTCGCCTCGGCCCACGGGCTGCCGCTGTACACCCGCAACGTGGCGGACTTCCGGGGGCTGGGCTCCGCGGTGGAGGTCATCGGGGTGTGAGGTCCGGGCGGGTCCCGTGGGCCGGGCGGGGAGTGGCGGTCAGGAGGCCCCGAGGGCGGCGGCCCCGTCCCGCTCGACCCGGTCGGCCATGGCGGCCGCGGCCTTCAGGGCCTCCGCCCGGTTCCGGGTGCGCAGCAGGACGGTGTTGCCCCCGCGCTTGCCCCGGTCGCCGCCCGCCTTGGCGGCGACGGCCCAGCGCGGTCGGCGGAGCAGGGCGAGGACCAGCCAGCGGAGTCCGAAGTTCAGCCCCAGGACGGCGGCGATGGGGACGAGCAGGAGGACCCCCTCGCCGCCGGCTTCGCCGCCGACGTGCCGCATGGGGTCGTAGGCGTGCAGGGGCCTGTGCGTGGCCCCGAGGCGGCCGAGCCACACCACCGCGATCCGTACGGGGCGGCGGTCGGGCCCGGTCACGTCGACGTAGCCGATCGACCCGTCCCGCTCGCCGCGGGCCCAGGCCGTCCGCTCCCTCGTGGTCGACAGGCTCTCCTGGAGCTCGCGGTCCTCGGCCTCCCGGGCCTTCCGGCGCTGCTCGAACTCCTCCGACCAGGCCTTCTCGCGCTTCTTCTGCTCGGTGGACCACGCCTGTTCGCGCTCACGCCGCTCGTCGGCGGTGACCCGCCGTTCCCCCCGGTTGCTCATGGCGGTCATCGTAGGAGACGAGGTCAAGGGAGGGTAAAGCGGGCCGCACGGCCGTCAGCCCGGGCGGACCGCCGTCCCGGTGGCGGCGGAGGTGCGGGCGGCCTCCAGGACGGCCAGGGCGGCCACCGCGTCGCGCGGGTCGACCGGGGGCGGGGTGCCCGGGGTGGTCAGGGCGGCGGCGATGCCCGCGTAGAAGGCGGGGTAGTCGCCCGGGTCGGTCGGCAGCCGGATCGCCGACTCGTCGGTGCCGAGGGTGCCGTAGTGCGCGGGCTGGTCGGTGCCCCAGGGACGGGTGCCGTCCGGGCGCAGGCCCGCCCGCAGGTCGGCCTCCTGCGGGTCCATGCCGGACTTGACGTAGCCGGCGGTGTCGCCGAGCACCCGCAGCCGGGGGCCGATCAGCGGGGTGATGGCGCTGGTCCACAGGTGCGAGCGGGTGCCGCTGGTGTGGGTGAGGGCGAGGAAGGCGTCGTCGTCCACCACCGCGCCGTCGCGTCGCACGTCGATCTCCGCGTACACCGTCTCGACCGGCCCGAACAGGGTGAGCGCCTGGTCGACGAGGTGGCTGCCCAGGTCGTACAGGGTGCCGCCGACCTCGGCCGGGTCGGCCAGCTCCCGCCAGCCCGGCTTGGGCTTGGGGCGGAAGCGCTCGAAGCGGGACTCGAAGCGGTGCACCCGGCCGAGCGCGCCGCCGCGCACCAGCCGGCCCGCGGTGAGGAAGTCGCCGTCCCAGCGCCGGTTGTGGAAGACCGAGAGCAGCACGCCCTGCTCCTCGGCGAGCCGGCACAGCTCCAGCGCCTGGGCGGCGGTGCCGGCCAGCGGCTTGTCCACCACGGTGGCCAGGCCGGCCCGGAGGGCGGCGCGGGCGAGCGGGGCGTGGGTGCGGTTGGGCGAGGCGATGACGACCAGGTCCAGCGCGTCCGGGTCGGCGAGCAGCTGCTCGGGCGTGTCCACGGCGCGGGCGCCGGGGTGCTCGCGCGCCAGCTGGGCGCGCCGGTCGGGGTTGGCGGTGACCACGGCGTCCAGCCGCAGCCCCGGCGTGGTGGCGATCAGCGGCGCGTGGAACGCGGAGCCGGCCAGGCCGTAGCCGATCAGGCCGACGCGGAACGGACCGGGAGTCGTCTGCGGGTTCATGCGCCCACTCAATCACGAGGCGCCCGGTTGCTCCCGGTTTCGGCGGACGGGACGGCGGGCCCGCCGCCGCGCCCTCGTCCGGGTGAGGCTGCCGCCGCGGCCCGGAGCGCGGTGATACGTGTACGCGGCGATACGTGCACGTATCACCCCACGGACTGCGACGGAGGATCACATGGCCGCCAACGGCTGGACCGACGACCTGCTCGACCGGATGCGCACCGTCGGCGACCCGCTCGGGGACGCCGCCATCGCCGAGACGTACGAGTTCGGACAGCAGGACCAGGTGCAGCAGACCCTGCTCGGCTTCGGCCGCAACAGCGACGCCGTCCCGGCCGGGCTGCCGCCCAGGCTCCGGGCGTACTTCGAGGAGTCCGCCGTCCTGCCGTCCTGGGCGGACCGGGCGCGGATGGCGCGCGGCCACGAGCTGCTCGGCCGCTACCAGCCGCTGATCGCCTCGATCCTGCTCTGCGGCTCGCTCCCGCTCTGCTACACCTGCGGCAACGGCGCCGAGGTGCTCGTCCGCTCCCAGCGCCTCACCTCCGGGGTGTACCGGCGCCTGATGGAGACCTCGCAGTTCGTCGTCGACGTCCTCGACAACGACGGCCTGGGGCCGGGCGGCCGCGGGCTCCGGTCGGCCCAGAAGGTCCGCCTGCTGCACGCCACCATGCGCTACCACGTCTCCCAGCTGGGCGACTGGGACGCCGCGGCCCTGGGGGTGCCGGTCAACCAGGAGGACCTGGCCGGCACGCTGATGTGCTTCTCGGTGCTGATCCCGCTCGGCCTCGCCGAACTGGGCGTCGAGCTGCTGCCCGAGGACCGGGAGGCCTACTTCCACATCTGGCGGGTGGTCGGCCACGTCCTGGGCGTCGACGAGCAGCTCAACCCGGCCAAGTTCGGCGACGGCGCGGCCCTGAAGGACGCCATCATCCGCCACCAGCAGCGGCCCTCGGAAGCCGGACGGGTGCTGACGAAGGGCGTCCTGGACTTCATCCGGGAGGTGCTGCCGGTCCCGTCGGGAGCGGGCCCCACCCTGATCCGGCGCCTGATCGGCGACAAGTCCGCCGACGTCATCGCGGTGCCCCCGGCGGACAGCCTCACCAAGCTCGGGCTGAGCGCCGCCGCCCTGCCGAACTTCGGGTACGGCAGGACGGGCGACACCCTGCCGCCGCTCGCCGAACTGGCGAGCCAACTGGGGCTGCTGGTCTTCAAGGAGGGGCTGCTGCTCACCAACAAGGGCCGCCGCCGGGAGTGGCAGGTCCCGACCGGCCTGACCGACTCGTCGTCCTGACCGGGGCGCCACCGTGCGGCCACCGGCCCCGGCCCGTGCGGTCACCGGCCCCGGGGTGTGCGGCCACCGGCCGGACGGGGGCCGCGCGGTGGCGGTGCGGGCGACTACGCTGGTCGGAGTTGGGGCAGCCTGTGGCGCCCGACCGGCCGAGGGTGTCCGGTCTGGGCATGTGCGAGAACGTTCAGACCTGTGCAAGACCGAGGAGACACCTACGTGGCAGAGCGCAAGCCCATCGAGTCCTGGCTGACCGACATGGACGGGGTCCTCATCCACGAGGGCACGCCGATCCCCGGGGCGGAGGAGTTCCTGCGCAAGCTGCGGGAGTCCGGCAAGCCCTTCCTGGTCCTCACCAACAACTCCATCTACACCCCGCGCGACCTCAGCGCCCGGCTGGCCGGCATGGGCCTGGAGGTGCCGGAGGAGTGCATCTGGACCTCCGCCCTGGCGACGGCCAAGTTCCTCGCGGGCCAGCGCCCCGGGGGCACCGCGTACGTGATCGGCGAGGCCGGCCTCACCACCGCGCTGTACCAGGCCGGTTACGTGCTGACCGACAACAACCCCGACTACGTGGTGCTCGGCGAGACCCGCACCTACTCCTTCGAGGCGCTCACCAAGGCGATCCGCCTGATCAACCAGGGCGCCCGGTTCATCTGCACCAACCCGGACGAGACCGGCCCCTCCACCGAGGGCGTGCTGCCGGCCACCGGCTCGGTCGCGGCCCTGATCACCAAGGCGACCGGGGTCGAGCCGTACTTCGTCGGCAAGCCCAACCCGCTGATGATGCGCGAGGCGCTGAACACCGCCGGCGCCCACTCCGAGACGGCGGTGATGATCGGCGACCGGATGGACACCGACATCGTCGCGGGCATGGAGGCCGGCATGGAGACCATCCTGGTGCTCACCGGCCTGACCTCCGCCTCCGACGTGGAGCGCTTCCCGTACCGGCCGACCCGCGTGGTCCAGTCGATCGCGGACCTGGTCGAGCTGGTCTAGCCGCTGGGTTTTCACCCCGCGTTCTCGTCGTGGGCCCCGTTCCGGCAGGTCGCCGGGGCGGGGCCGCTCCGTGTCCGGGGTGCGGGGCCGCCTGGTGCCCGCGGGGAGGCGGCCGTTGTCGGTGGGGCTGTGTAGCGTTCGGGGTGAAAGAGGGCGTGCGGCGCAACAGCCGCGGTGTGGGAGGTAGATGTCGTGACGGACACGGTCGAGGCGGGCGTGGTCGAGGCCGGCGAGGGCGGCGGGCTGGAACTGCCCGAGTCCTGGCGCGGGGTGCTGGGCGCCGAGACGGAGAAGCCGTACTTCGCCGAGCTGGCGGCCTTCGTGGCGGCCCAGCGCGCGGAGCACGAGGTGTTCCCGCCGAGCGGCCAGGAGTTCGCCGCACTGGAGGCCACCCCGTACGACAAGGTCCGGGTGCTCGTGCTCGGCCAGGACCCGTACCACGACAACGGCCAGGCCCACGGCATGAGCTTCTCGGTGCTGCCGGGCACCAAGACGCCGCCGTCGCTGCGCAACATCTTCAAGGAGCTGGACGCCGACCTGGGCGTCCCCGCCCCGGACAACGGCTACCTGATGCACTGGGCCGAGCAGGGCGTGCTGCTGCTCAACGCGGTGCTCACGGTCCGCGCGCACGAGGCCAACTCGCACAAGGCGAAGGGCTGGGAGAAGTTCACCGACGCGGTGATCAAGGCGGTGAGCGACCGCGACGAGCCGGTGGTCTTCGTGCTGTGGGGCAACTACGCGAAGAAGAAGCTGCCGCTGATCGACACCGCCAAGCACGTGGTGGTGCAGGGCGCGCACCCGTCGCCACTGTCGGCGAAGCTGTTCTTCGGCAGCCGTCCGTTCTCGCAGATCAACGCCGCGCTGGACTCCTTCGGCGCCGAGGCGATCGACTGGCAGGTGCCGAACCTGAAGGAGGCCTGAGCCTCCGCCCGGAGCGCCTGCGGGCGTTCCGGGGTGCCGGTCGGCGGGCGCCGGCAGCCGGTGGTGGCCGTGGTTCGGACGGGTTCGATGTCCCGTCCGCCCACGGCCACTTGGCGTTCACCACCGGTGGCCGTCGGCCGGTGCCGGGTGTGCTTAGCTGGTGCCGACCGGTCGCCGGACCGGGGCCGGGGAGGGGCGGTACGTGCACGGGCTGGGGCGGACAGGGACGTTGCGGGGCGCCGTCGGGGCGCTGCTGGCCGGGGTGGTGCTGGCGGCCGGGTCCGGCTGCACCGGTTCGGACGGCGGGAAGCCGGGAGCCGGGTCCGTGTCCTCCGCCGCCGGGGCGGGCGCGGGGGCGGGTGCCGGTGCGGGCTTCGCCCAACTGCCCGGGCAGGCCTTCTACGTCTCCGACCGCACCAACGCCGCCCAGCAGGTGACCGCGCTGCGCGGCCAGGGCCGGACGGCGGAGGCCGACGCGCTGCTGCGGATCGCCGGCCAGCCCTCCTCGCAGTGGCTCGGAGAGCAGGGCGCCCAGACGATCGCCGAGCAGGTGAGCCGACGGGCCGCCGAGGCCGGCCGCACGGCGGTCTTCGTCGCGTACGACATCCCGCACCGCGACTGCGGCCAGTACTCGGCCGGCGGCGCCCCCGACGCGGCCGCCTACCGGGCCTGGATCACCGGCGTCGCCCAGGCCCTCGGCGACCGCAGGGCCTGGGTGGTGATGGAGCCGGACGCCGTCGCGCACACCCTGGACACCTGCGGGATCAAGGGCGACCTGGCCGCCGAGCGGTACGGCCTGCTGGCCTTCGCCGTCCAGGAGTTGAAGAAGAACCCCAACGCGCGGGTCTACCTGGACGCGGGCAACCCCGGCTGGGCACAGGACCCGGAGGAGATGGCCACCGCCCTGCGCAAGTCGGGCATCGCGGCGGCCGACGGCTTCGCCGTGAACGTCGCCAACTTCTACGACACCGAACGGAACGCGGCCTACGGCGCCAGGCTCTCCGCGGCCCTCGGCGGGAAGAACTACGTCATCGACACCAGCCGCAGCGGCAACGGGGCGCTGGGCGGCGCCGCCTGGTGCAACCCGCCCGGGCGCGCGCTCGGCGAGCGGCCGACCACCGAGACCGGCCGGCCCGGGGTGGACGCCTACCTGTGGATCAAGAACCCGGGGGAGTCGGACGGCGACTGCGGCCGGGGCGAGCCCCGGGCGGGCGAGTTCTGGCTGCCGTACGCGCTCGGGCTGGCGCAGGCGGCGCGCTGAGGCCGCCTGCGCCTGACCTCGGGCCCTGCGCGTCGTGCGGTTCACACGGCGCGCGGTCTACGCGGTGATCTGGATCCAGCGGGCGACCGACGGGGTGCCGGCGGCGTCCGTCAGGAACAGCATGTACCAGCCCGGCGGCAGCAGGTTGGGGTTCGCGGGCAGGGTGAGCGAGACGCCGTCCGCCGTCCGTCCGGCGACGTCCAGGGCCACCGAGCGCTGCTCGACGTCCGTCACGTGGGTGACCGAACTCGGCCGGATCAGCTTGGCGGTGGCCACCGCCTCCGGGCGCGCCGTCCCGACGGCGAGGGTGCCGCCGAGCCGGGCCGCCTGCGGAACGGCGCCGACCTCCGGACGGTCGCCGTGGTACAGGTACGGCGGGGTGTAGATCTCGATGCGCTGCTCGAAGCCGCCCGGCTGGGTCTCGGCCTTGTCCGCGAAGAGCGGGTTGGAGCCCAGCACGGCGACCCGGCCGTCCGGCAGCAGCAGCGCCTCGGAGTGGTAGTTGCGGCCGACGGTCGGCTCGGCGGCGGTGGTGAAGCCGTTGGTGTCCGGGTGGTACACCTGCGCCTTGAGCAGGTCGCTGTCGCCGCGGCCGCGGTAGCCGCTGGAGCCGCCGGTGGTGAAGACGGTGTCGTCCGGCAGGATCACGCTGTTGAGGTAGCGGGTGCCGCCGGCCGGCAGGTCCGGGCCCGGGGTGAAGGCGGGAGCGGCGGAGGAGAGGTCCGCGATGTCGGTGCGGGCCGTGGACAGCGGCGACTCCCCGACACCGCCGCCGCCGAGCACCATCACCTTCTGCGCCTGCGCGGGCGGCAGCAGCACCGAGGAGGAGGTCTCGGTGAGGCCGGGGTCGCGCAGGCCGGGGACGGGCTGGAAGGCCCCGCTCGACAGGTCCCACACGCCGGGCTCGCGGCCCTTGTCGCCGGGGCCGTAGCCGCCGTTGGAGCCGGAGTAGAAGAGCTTGCCGGAGGCGGTCAGGAAGACCGCCGGGTAGGTCGGGAAGTAGTGGTCGGGGCCCTTGGACCAGGACTTGGTCCTCGGGTCGTAGATCTCGTTGTCGTTGCCGCTGAGGATCTCCCCGGTGTCGTCCAGCCCGGAGACGGTGACCACCCGGCCATCGCCCAGCCCGGTCAGCGTCGGGTACCAGCGGGCGTGGGCCATGTCGGTGACCGGCTCGTACAGCTCGGTGTCCGGGTTGAACTCGAAGGCGGAGCGGATGCCCTGGTACTCCTGCTTGTCCAGGGTCAGCTTCTCGCTCTGCCCGTACAGGTTGTGGGCGTCGGTGCCGCTCAGGCCCTTGATCCGGTACTGGGCGGGGGAGTCGGAGACGAAGTCCTGGCCCGGGCCGACCGCCTCCACGTACACGTGCTGCTCACCGGCGGTGACCACGGTCTGCTTGCCGGAGCCGGTCTTGGTCGCGGCCGGGACCGTCACGGCGGCGGTGCTGGCGTACTCGTGGCCGTTCGGGGAGACGAAGACGGTGCCCTTGGGGAAGGTCCGGTCGCGCTCCGGGCTCTCGTTGCGCACCCGCATGATGCCGGCGGCCTTCTTCACGGCGCCGGCCAGCTTCTCGTAGCGCTGGGTGCCGCCGGCCACCAGGACGCGGCCGTCCGGCAGCGAGGTGTGGCCGCCGCAGAACATGTCGGCCGGGGTGGGGACCAGCTTGTAGGTGTTCCGGGCCGGGTCCCAGAGCAGGCTCTTGAAGGTGCCCGCGTTGAACTGCTTCTCGTCGTTGCCGGAACCGGCCACGATCAGGACCTTGCCCGTGCGCAGCACGGTCGCGTGCACGGCGTTGACCCGGAACTCGGTGGGCAGCGACAGGGTCTGCCAGTGGCCGTACTGCGCCTTGTACTCGGGGCGGTTGATCACGTAGTGGTGGTACTGCTGGGAGGCGAAGCCGAGGACGGCCGGCGCGTTCATCCCGGCCACGGTCAGCGCGACGGTGCTGCCGAGGGCGAGGCGCTTGGTGCGGCCGGCCTTGTGGATCTTCACGGTGGGTGCTCCCCTCGGGAGGCGGTCGGGGGCTCTGGTCGGTGGGCGGCTCTGTTAGGTGGGTGGTGCTGTTCGGCGGGTGGTGTCGGTCGGTGGGTGGTGCTGGTCAGGCGGTGGTGCTGGTCAGTGGGAGGGTGCCGGTCAGTGGGAGGGTCTGCCGCTGTCGGCGTGGTCGGGTGAGGTTCGTCCGGGGCGGGGGGCGGGAGGTGCGGGCTGCGCCGGTCCGGCGGTCCGGGCGGCTCGGGGGTCGCGGGCGTGGCGCGGGCGGCGCTTCTCCAGGACGACCTGCGGGGCCGCCGTCGGGTCGCCGGTGACGGTGAGGGTGGCGGTCGGGCGGGTCCGGCGGCGGCGTACGGCGTCGCCGGCGCTGATCAGGACCGGCAGGAGGGTGAGCAGCAGGGCGATCCAGGCCCAGGTGCGCATCGCGACGTGGTCGTAGCCGGTGACGTAGGAGGCGGCGATCGCGCCCCCGAACACCAGAGTCCAGAACAGGTGGAAGCGAAAGGTGCCGAGCCGGTCGGTGCTGGCCGAACTGCCCTTGGGCGTCACCACGAAGCGGCTGCGGCGGCGAACCAGCGCCTGGAGCAGCGAGGCCGCGTAGACCGGACCGCAGAGCGCCGACATCACCATGCCGGCGACCCCGGAGGAGCCGGCCGGCTCGTGCGGGCTCACGTTGTGCTTGCGGTTCCAGGTGTAGAGCAGGAGCTGGAGCGCGGCGGCGTCGCTGTAGAGCATCATCCAGATCTCCGAGGAGACGTGCACGCCGGAGGCGCCGAAGCCCAGGTAGAGCACGCTGGACAGGCCGCCGAGCAGCCAGGTGAGCGCCGCCATCGGGTAGAAGCCCACCATCAGCGAGTAGTTGAGCAGCCGGCCGGGCGACAGCCGCCACAGCACCCGCCAGTACTGGGTGAACAGGGTCTCGTAGGTGCCGCGGCTCCAGCGCAGTTGCTGGGAGAAGAAGTCGGTCCAGGAGGACGGGCCTTCGCCGACCGCGAGCACGTCCGGGGTGTACACGGACTTCCAGCGTTCTCCGGTCTCCGGGTTCCGGCTCCGGTGGAACTCCAGACCGGTCGCCATGTCCTCGGTGATGGAGTCGTACAACCCGCCGATCGACTGGAGAGCGCTGATTCTGACGGCGTTGTTGGTGCCCACGAACATGGGCGCGCCGTAACGGTTTCCGGCGCGTTGGATGAGGGCGTGGAAGAGGTACTGCTGGCTCTCGGAGAATTTGGTGACGGCCGATCCCGAGCTGCGGTAGTTCCCGTACACCTGGGGGCCGACCACGAATGCCACGTCGGGGTCGCGGAAGTAGCCGAGCATCCGCTCGCAGAAGTCCGGCAGCGGAACGTGGTCGGTGTCCACGGACACCCAGAACTCGTAGTCGTCGCCGTGGGCCTGGAGCCAGGCGTTGTAGTTGCCGTGCTTGGTCCCGGCGCGGAACCGGCCCTTCGGCCGGTTCCAGTGCGGCCGGCCGGCGCGGGTGAAGTGGCGCACGCCCAGCTCGGCGCAGAGCTCCCGCATTGCAGGATCGTTTCCCTCGTCCAACAACCAGACGTCGTACGGTCCGTTGTGCCGGACGGCCCGCGCCGCCGTCAGCGTGGCCCGGACCATCTCCGGCGGCTCCTTGCCCGGCACGCAGGTGGTGAGGAAGGCGACCCGGGTGCCGGGCTCCGGCGTCACCGGGACCGGGTCGCGGGCGACCAGCGTGGCGTGGGTGTTGGAGACGACGTTGACCAGCCGGAACACCTCGACGACGGCGATGATGCCGATCATCACCTTGTCGCCGAGCAGCACCAGGGAGTTCGTCTCGTCCAGCCGCTCGGGCCAGTGCTCCGGCAGCAGCAGCCAGACCAGCAGCACCGCCTCCACCACGGGGGCGGCCATCAGCAGCAGCGCGGCACGGATCCGGTGCGGCTCGCGGCGCAGCAGGCTGCGGTACCGGACGCGGTAGGGGGCCGCGGGGGGCGGCTCGTACGGGGCGGCTGTCGGGGCGGGGCCGTACGGGGCGGGGCTGTATGCGGTGGGGTCGTGCGGTTCGTCGGGGGAGGGCGGGTGCGGTGCGACCGGTTCGGGCCAGTAGACGCCGCCGCCGAGGTCGTCGTCCTCGTCCGGGTCGTACGCCGGGCCCGCGAGACGGCTGAAGTGGCCGTAGTCGTAAGGGGCTTCGGGTATGGGAAGGGCGCGCAGGGCGGCCTCGTCCAACTCCCCGGCGCCTCGCCCGTGGGCCGTTCCGACGCCCTTGCGTCGTGAGAACGGCGGCGTGGTCATAGCTGCTCCCCCCGGAGTTCGCGCCTTGCGCGGCTCGCTCGGTTCACTCGGCTCGCTCGGCTCTTGCGTGGGTCTGCCTCGACTCGGAGCCGTCCGGGTGGAACAGGGTGGAACCGGCCGGAATCAGCTGGAAACAGCTGGGAACAGCCGGAACCGGCTGGAACGAGACCCGGCGAACTGCGGTTCTCGGGCAGTTCCCGGGCCGTCCGGCAGATTCGGCGTGTGCGACCGGTTCGGTTGTGCGTCGGTACGGCGGCCTCGAATCCGGGATCCCGATGCACTTTCCAGCTTCCCCTCCGGGTACGTCGGGATCCTTGGCCGCCTCAACTCTCCCTGAGCGCAACGGTGATCGCAACCAGTCCGGGAGATCGCCGTCGCCCAGGCATGAAGATGCCACGGTTTCCGGCCGATCCGGCGGGCGTTGGTGCTAATGCGGTGAATTCGCTCCGGCCCGGGCGGTCCATGGAACTCGGTGGTGGTGGAGGGCTGTTGCGGAGTTGCCCGTGGAGCCGTTCGCGGGGTCGCTGTCGTGTGCCGGCGGGGGCAGCGGAACGGCCGGACCGCCCCTCGGGGCGATCCGGCCGTCCGTACGGGGCCGGGCTGGTCAGGCGGGCTGGTCAGAGCGGGGGCAGCAGGGGCGCGCCGGTCGCGGCCTGGACCTCGGCGAAGTCCACGCCCGGCGCCGTCTCCACGACCCGCAGCCCCTCCGGGGTCACGTCGATCACCGCGAAGTCGGTGACGATTCGGTCCACAACTCCCCGTCCTGTCGCGGGAAGTGACAGCTCATCGACGATCTTCGGCGAGCCGTCCCGGGCGGTGTGCTCCATCACCACGATCAGCCGACGGGCCCCGTGCACCAGGTCCATCGCGCCGCCCATGCCCTTGACCATCTTGCCGGGGATCATCCAGTTGGCGAGGTCCCCGGCGGCCGACACCTGCATCGCGCCGAGCACCGAGACGTCGATCCGGCCGGCCCGGATCATGCCGAAGGAGAAGGCGGAGTCGAAGTACGAGGCGCCGGCGGCGACCGTCACCGTCTCCTTCCCGGCGTTGATCAGGTCGGCGTGCTCGGCGCCCTCCTCCGGGTACGGGCCGACGCCGAGGATGCCGTTCTCCGAGTGGAGCACCACCTCGACGCCCGGCGGGAGGTGGTTGGGGATCAGGGTCGGCAGGCCGATGCCCAGGTTCACGTACTGGCCGTCGCGCAACTCGCGGGCGGCGCGGGCAGCCAGGGCGTTGCGGGGATCGAGAGCGGTGGCGGCGGTGGTGGCGCGGACTGCGGTCTCGGTGGGCATCGGGTCAGGCCTCCTGGAGTGCGGGGCGGACGGTCCGGCGCTCGATGCGGCGGTCCTCGGGGTCGGCGGCCACCACCCGGTCGACGTACACCCCGGGCAGGTGCACCGCGTCCGGAGGGAGCTCGCCCGGTTCGACGATCCGGTCCGCCTCGACCAGGGTGATCCGGCCCGCCGCCGCGCAGAGCGGGTTGAAGTTCCGGGCGGCGGCGTGGAACACGCAGTTGCCGTGCCGGTCCGCCACCTCGGCCCGGACCAGCGCGAAGTCCGCCGTGATCGCCTCCTCCAGCAGGTAGCGACGGCCGCCGAACTCCCGGACCTCCTTCGGCGGGGAGGCCAGGGCCACCGAGCCGTCGGCCGCGTAGCGCCAGGGCAGCCCGCCCTCCTCGACCTGGGTGCCGACCCCGGCCGGGGTGAAGAACGCCGGGATGCCGGCGCCGCCCGCCCGGAGCCGCTCGGCCAGCGTGCCCTGCGGGGTCAGCTCGACCTCCAGCTCGCCGGAGAGGTACTGCCGGGCGAACTCCTTGTTCTCCCCGACGTACGAGGAGGTCATCCGGGCGATACGGCCCGCCCGCAGCAGCAGGCCCAGCCCCCAGTCGTCCACCCCGCAGTTGTTCGAGACCACCCGCAGTCCGGTGGCGCCGGAGTCCACCAGGGCGCCGATCAGCGTGCTGGGGATGCCGCAGAGGCCGAAGCCGCCGACGGCCAGCACCGCGCCGTCGGGAACGTCCCCGACGGCGTCGGCGGGGGAGTCCAGGACCTTGTCCAAGGGGTCACCTCGTGAGGGAGTGGGCGGAGGGGGTGGAAGAGGAAGGGGCGGAGCGCGGCCGGGGTGGTGCGGCGGCCGGGGAAGGTGGGACGGGCAGGTGGGACGGGCTTGTGGGAGGGGCGGCCGGCGGGCTCGGCCGCCGCGCGGAGCCCGTGGCCGTACCAGGCCGGGCTGGGGTCCTGCCTGGGCCGGACCGGGGTCGGGCACGCCGCTGGGGTTGGCTGCCGTCGGACGGGCTCCGCGCCCCTCCACCGTCACCGGGCAGGGGTGGGCACAGCCATGGCGGCCACCCCCATGGGTGGGCGCGGAGCCGTGTCGGCGGGCCACACCCGGGCGCCCGGGGGACGGCGGCGGGCCGACGGTATGTCGACCGGAGCCACATCCCGACCGGCTGATACGTCGACCGGGCACATGTCGCCGTTCCCACCGCACACCTACGGTTCCCGCATCCACCCGCCGCACTTCAGGAGTCGGTCACCATGCGCAGCTCGACAAACCCCTCCAGGACCGCCTCCGGCGTTCGCCTGGGCGACTCCCTGACCGGCGGCCCGGCCCGGAAGCTCGCCGCCCTCGCGGCCTGCGTCCTGCTGGCCTCGGGCTGCGCCAAGGCCGGCACGGCCGGGACGACCGCGGCGGACGGTGGATCGAAGGGCCCGATCAAGGTCGGCCTGGTGTACTCCAAGACCGGGCCGCTGGCCGCCTACGGCAAGCAGTACCTGGAGGGCTTCAAGGCCGGCCTGAGCTACGCGACCAAGGGCACCGGCGCGGTCGACGGGCACAAGATCGAGTTCGAGGAGCAGGACGACGCCGGCGACCCGGCCAAGGCGGTGTCCGCCGCCAAGGACCTGATCGGCAAGGGCTACAAGGTGCTGGCCGGTTCCACCGCCTCCGGTGTGGCCCTCCAGGTCGGTCCGATCGCCGCCCAGAACAAGGTGCTCTTCATCAGCGGCCCGGCCGCCGCCGACAAGGCCACCGGTCTGAACAAGTACACCTTCCGTTCCGGCCGCCAGTCCTACCAGGACATCAAGACCGCGGCCTCGTTCATCGGTGACGCCAAGGGCAAGAAGGTCACCGTGCTCGCCCAGGACAACGCCTTCGGCCAGGCCAACGTGGCCGCCGTGAAGGCGCTGCTCGGCGCCGAGGGCGCGACGGTCGACCAGGTGCTCGCCCCGCCGAGCGCCACCGACCTCACCCCCTTCGCCACCCAGGCCAAGACCGCCAAGCCCGACCTGCTGTTCGTCGCCTGGGCCGGCGACACCGCCTCGGCCCTGTGGACGGCGCTCAACCAGCAGGACGTGTTCGCCGACACCAAGGTCGTGACCGGCCTCGACCTGGCCGCCTCCTACCCGCTGTTCGGCCCGGCCGCCGAGAAGATCTCCTTCCTGAACCACTACTTCGACGGCGCCGCCGGCACCCCGGTGGAGAAGGCCATGACCGATGCCGTCACCGCCGCCGGAGGGAAGACGGACATCTTCACCCCGGACGGCTTCACCGCCGCCCAGATGATCGTGCACGCCGTCGAGTCCAACCACGGCTCCGCCGACGACACCTCGGCCCTGGTCAAGGCCCTGGAGGGCTGGAGCTTCGACGGCGTGAAGGGGAAGACCACGGTCCGCGCCGAGGACCACGCCCTGCTCCAGCCGATGTTCCAGGTGCGGCTGACCGGCAGCGGTGCCGCCGCCAAGCCCTCGGTGGAGAAGACCCTGACCGCGGACGAGGCGGCACCCCCGGTCACCCCGATGGCGGGCTGATCCCGATGCCCGCCCGCACCACGTCGACTCCTTCCGCCTCCTCGGCTGCCTCCGCCGCGTCCACCTCGTCCGCGGGGTCCTCCGCGTCCTCCTCTCCGGTGCTGCGTCTGGACGGGCTCGGCTGGGCCGTCCGCGGCGTGCCGATCGTCGAGGACGTCTCCTTCTCGGTCGGCGAAGGCGAGTTCATCGCCTTCATCGGGCCCAACGGCGCCGGCAAGACCTCCCTCTTCAATCTGATCTCGGGCATCTACCCGGCGACCCACGGCAGCCTTCACCTCGACGGCGCGGACATCACCGCCGAGACGGTGCACGCCAGGGCCCGCCGCGGGCTCGGCCGCACCTTCCAGACCTCCTCGCTCTGGCCGGGGATGACCGTCGCCGACCACGTCCGCCTGGCCGCTCAGGCGGCGGCCGGACCGGGTGCCTCGTACCGGCTCTGGCGCCGCGCCGACCGCTACGAGCAGCAGCTGGCCGACACCCTGGAACGCACCGATCTCACCCACCGCGCGGACACCCTGGCCAGTGCGCTCTCGCACGGGGAGAAGCGCAAGCTGGAGCTGGCCGTCCTGCTGGTCTCGGAGCCCCGGCTGATCCTGCTGGACGAGCCGATGGCCGGAGTCAGCGCGGAGGAGGTGCCCGCCCTCACCGAGCTGATCCGTTCCGTGCACCGTGACCTGGGCCGGACCGTCCTGATGGTCGAGCACCACATGGACGTCCTGCTCGGCCTCGCCGACCGGCTCGCGGTGATGCACCACGGCACGCTGCTCGCCCTGGACACCCCCGAGGCCGTGATGGCCGACCCGACCGTGCAACAGGCCTACCTGGGTGAGGCGTTGTGACCTCCTCTCCGTTCTCCGCTCAGCGCCCCGCTCCTTCGGCGCACTCCGCCTCCTCTCCGTCGTCCGCGTCCTCGCCGTCGTCCGCTGCCGAACCCCTCCTCTCCGTCCGCGATCTGCGGGTGGTCATCGACGGGCTGCACATCCTGCACGGCGTCGACTTCGACGTGGCCCCCGTCGGGGTGACCGCGCTCCTCGGCCGCAACGGCGCCGGGAAGACCACCACCGTCAAGGCCGTCATGGGCCTGGTGCCGCGCACCGGAAGCATCCGGCTCTCCGGCTCCGAACTCTCCTCCCTTCCCACGCATCTGGTCGTTCGTCATGGCATCGGCTACGCGCCCGAGGACCGGGGGATCTTCGCCGGCCTCACGGTCGCCGAGAACCTCCGCCTCGCCGAGCGCGCTGCCGGGAGCGGGAGCGGGAGTGGCGGCGAGGCCGGTGAGCCCAACTACGCACTCGTCCACGAGCTCTTTCCCGAACTCAAGCAGCGGGCCGGGCAATTGGCCGGGACGCTCTCCGGCGGCCAGCAGCAGATGGTGGCGATCGGCCGGACGCTGCTCAACCGCAACCGGTTGATCATCGCCGACGAGCCCACCAAGGGCCTGGCCCCGAAGATCGTCGCCGAGGTGGCCGAGGTGCTGGCGCGTGCGGCCGAGGCCGTGCCCGTCCTCCTGGTCGAGCAGAACCTCGCCCTCGTCCGCCGGCTGGCCGGAACCTGCGCCGTCCTGGCCGACGGCCGTACCGCCCACCGCGGAGACACCGCCGAGCTGTTGGCCGACGAGGAGGCCGCCCGCCGCCTGCTCGGCGTCGGCTCCCGTCACCCGCTCGCCGGCGGGCCCCGGCCCGCCGCCGCCCCGGCCTCCCCGGCCGCCCCTGTCGTCACCGCCGAGGTGAAGCCCTGATGGACACTGTCGTCCTCCTTTTCTGTACCGGACTCGGTCTCGGTGCGCTGTACTTCCTGGTCGCCTCCGGTCTGTCGCTGATCTTCGGTCTGATGGACGTGCTCAACTTCGCGCACGGCGCCCTGCTCTCGATCGGCGCCTACGCCACCTGGTGGGCCGGTGCCGAGGCCGGTCTCTCCTTCTGGCTCGCGGTGCCGTTCGGCACCCTGGTCGGAACGGCCGCCGCCGTCCTGCTGGAGCTCTTCCTGATCCGGCCGCTCTACAGCCGACCGCGCGACCAGATCCTTGCCACCGTCGGGGTCGGGCTCGCCGTACCCGCCCTGCTGATGGGGATCTGGGGCGCGGACTCCCGCCCCTTCCCGCAGCCGGAGCTGCTGTCCGGCACCTGGCACGTGCTCGGGGCGACCGTCCCGGTCAACCGCTTCGTGCTGGTGGCCGCCGCCGCCCTGCTGCTGCTCGCTCTTCGGTTGTTTCTCGCCCGCACCCGCTACGGGCTGATCGTCCGGGCCGGCGTCGAGGACCGGGCGATGGTCACGGCGCTCGGCATCGACGTCCGGAAGGCGTTCACCCTCGTCTTCGCCCTCGGCGGGGCGGCCGCCGCACTCGGTGGCGCCCTCGGCGGCCTCTACTTCGGTTCGGTCAATCCCGGCCAGGGGACCGGCCTGCTCATCTTCGCCTTCGTCGTCGTGGTGATGGGCGGCATGGGCTCCGTGACCGGAGCCGCCGTCGCCTCGGTGGGCGTCGGCCTCGTCCAGCAGTTCGCCAACTACTACACCGGCGCCGGGCTCGGCGACCTCTCGGTCGTCGTCCTGCTCGCCGTGCTGCTTCTCGTCCGACCCCGTGGACTCACCGGGAGGCTCGCGTGAGCGCCGAAACACCGATCACGAGCACCGGTGGCCCCGCGGCCGGCCGCAGCGCCGCCGCTCCGGCAGGGGGGACTGACACCAGCCCTGCCGTGACCACCATGTCAGCAGAGGGGACTGACACCAGCTCCACCGACACCGCCACTGTGGCAAGGGGGACTGACACCGGCCTTGCCGAGACCCATTGTGAACACAGGGCCGAGTCCGGCGCCATCCCTCGAACGGGTGATCCAGTCACTAATCGCTGGACTGGCGCGCACAGAGCGCTACGCTGGTGGCCGATCGCTCTGCTGATCACGCTCCTTGTCGCCCCATACAGTGCGCTTCCCGTCCCGGGACTGCTCGACGGCCCGCTCGGCAGCCCCGGAAGCCTCCAACTGCTCGCCCTGTGCCTCCTCTACGGCGGGCTCGCCACCGGTTACGACCTCCTGCTCGGTCGGACCGGACTGCTCTCCTTCGGCCACGCGCTCTACTTCGCGACCGGCCTCTACGCCACCGACCTCGGCATGCTGGAGCTGCGACTGCCGTTCGCCGCCGCCGCGGTGTTCGGCGTCTCCTGCTCCGTCCTGCTGGCCCTGCTGCTCGGCTCGGTCAGCCTGCGCGTCACCGGCATCGGCTTCTCCATGGTCACCCTCGCCTTCGCCCAGGCCGGCTCGATCCTCGTCCAGCGCAACCCCGGTGGCGCCACCGGTGGCGAGGAGGGCCGGTCCGCCCCGGCCGACCTGCTGCCCTCCGGCCTGCTCGGGATCGAGAACACCGCCAACCTCTACTGGATCGCCGTCGGCTACCTGGTGCTGACGGTCGCCGCGGTCCACTGGGCCGTCAAGTCCCCGATCGGCCGGGTCTGGGAGGGCATCAAGGAGAACGAGCGCCGGGTCGAGGTGCTCGGACTGCGGCCGTACGGCTACAAGTTGGTCGCCTTCGTGCTGGCCGGCGGACTCGCCGGGCTGGGCGGGGTGGTCTACCTGCTGCTGACCGGTGGCGCCACCCCGCAGGCCGCCACCTCGGACGCCACGCTCGCGCTCCTGGTCATGGTCGTCCTCGGCGGCTCCGGCACCCGCTGGGGGCCGCTGCTCGGCGGTGTCCTCTACACCTGGGCGAGCCACCGGCTCGGCGACCTCGCCAACTCGTCGGCCGTCGCCGACCTTCCGGCGGTGCTGCGCGTGCCGCTCTCCCAACCCCTGTTCCTGCTGGGCGCCCTGTTCGTCGCCGTGGTCTACCTGCTGCCCGGCGGCCTGGCTAGACTGCCTGCCCGCATCCGATCCGCCCGCACCGGCCGTTCCGCCCCGGCGCCGGCCGGCCCCGGAACCGCCCACCCCACCGGAGGTACCCCCGCGTGAGCCAGTCGCCGCTGAAGCCCGAGGAGTTGACCGTCCCCGTGCCCGGTGGGGACCTGGCCGTCCTGCGCTGGCCCGCCGAGGACCCGCAGGCCCCGACGGTCGTGGCGGTGCACGGCATCACCGCCAACGGCCTCGCCTGGTACGAGGTCGCCCGCCGGCTCGCCGGCCGGGTCACCCTGCTCGCGCCCGACCTGCGGGGCCGCGGCGCCAGCCGCTCGGTCACCGGACCGTACGGCCTGGCCCGGCACGCCGACGACGTGGCCGCGCTGATCGGCGCGCTCGGCTCGGGGCCCGTCACGGTGGTCGGCCACTCGATGGGGGCCTGGGTCACCGCCCTGGCCGCCGTCCGGCACCCCGACCTCGTCCGCCGCGTCCTGCTGGTCGACGGGGCGGTGACCTTCCCGCTGCCGCAGGGCGTCCGCGAGGAGGACGCCCTGGCCGCGGTGCTCGGCCCCGCGCTGGCCCGGCTGTCCACGACCTTCCCGGACCGGGAGGCCTACCGGGAGTTCTGGCGCGGGCACCCCGCCTTCGCCGGCGAGTGGACCGAGGGGATCGACGCCTACACCCAGCGCGACCTGGTCGGCGCTGAGCCCGAACTGCGCTCCTCCTGCGTGCTGGAGGCCGTGCAGGCCGACGGCGCCCAGGTCCTGCTGGACGAGGACGCGGCCGCCGCCGTGCACCGGCTGCCCTGCCCGGCCGACCTGATCTGGGCCGAGCGCGGCCTGTTCGACGAGCCGCAGGGCCTCTACGACCACGAGCGGATCGGGCTGGCCGGACTGGACTCGGAGCGGGTTCCGGCCTCGCCGGTGCCGGACACCAACCACTACTCGATCCTCTGGGGCGAGGCCGGGGCGGACCGCATCGTCCGCATCCTGCTCGCGGACGCCCTCACCGCCGGGTAGCCGGTCCGCCCCGGAACACCGACCGGGAACCGAGCAGGACGCAGACCGGAACGCCGACGGCCGGCGGGGGCCTGCACCCCCGCCGGCCGCCGCCGGTGCCCCGTCCCGCCGTTCCCCGGCGGGTCAGCCCGCCGTGCCGAGGAAGCTCTCCCAGCCGCCCGCCGGCGCCTGGCCGACGTTGAGCGAGCGCAGTTTGCGCAGGGTGGACTGGTCCTGCACCTCCAGCCACTCGACGAGCTGCTTGAAGGAGACCAGCCGGACGTCGGGCTTGCCCGCGATGGTCTTGAGGGTCTCCTCGACGGCGTCCATGTAGATGCCGCCGTTCCACTGCTCGAAGTGGTTGCCGACGAAGAACGGCGCGCGGTTGCCGTTGTACGCGCGCTCGAAGCCCGCCAGGTAGGAGTTGGTGGCCTGGGTGCGCCAGTCGCCGTACTTGGCCGGGTCGCCCTTGGTGCTGCCGGCGGACTGGTTGGCCAGGATGTTGTAGTCCATCGACAGGACCTGGAAGGTGTGCCCGGGGAACGGAATGGACTGCAGCGGGAAGTCCCAGACCTTTCCGTCCTGCACCTTCTGCGGCCATATCTGCAGGCCGCCCGAGGAACTGGCGTCGTACTTCCAGCCCAGCTTGGCGATGGTCGGCAGCAGCGCCTTCTGGCCCTCCAGGCACGGGGTGCGGCCGCCGATCAGCTCCTTCTTGTAGTCGAAGGGGAGCGGATCGACATCGGTGAAACCGGTGTTGGTCCGCCACTGGGTGACGAAGCCGATCGCCTGGTCGATCTCGCTCTGCCAGTCCTCCGGGGTCCACACGTTGACCCCGTTCTTGTCCGGACGGCTGGAGCAGAAGTGCCCGTTGAAGTGGGTGCCGATCTCGTGCCCGGCCAGCCAGGCCTGGCTGACGAGCTTGAGCGTGCTCTTCACCGCGCCGTCCGACAGGTACGGGATGTCGGAGGCGCCGACCGAGTGCTTCGGCGGGTGGTAGAGGTCCGCCTTGCCCTTGGGCAGGGCGTAGATGCCCGAGAGGAAGAAGGTCATCGTGGCCTTGTGCTGCTCCGCCAGCTTCAGGAAGCGGGGGAACTGGCCGTCCTCGGTGCCGCCGGCGCCGTCCCAGGAGAAGACCACGAACTGGGGCGGCCGCTCACCCGGCTTGAGCTTCTCGGGCTTGGGCTGGTTCGGCTGCGGGCCGGTGTCCGCGTTGGAACCGTCGCCGATCGGGGTGCCCTTGGGCACTACCGCCTGGGTGGGGTCGCCGCTGCCGCCCTGGGTGGTGCTCGCGCCGCCGGGGCCGGGGGAGGGGGAGCCCTGGCCCGAGCCGGACCCGCCGCTGGAGCAGGCCGCGACCGCGCCGAGGGCCGCGGTCGCGGCGGTTGCGCTGAGCACCGTCCTGCGCGAGATGCTGGTCATGGTCTCCCCTGGGTGCCGATACCGGTGGTGAGGGCGGCCCGCGGCCGCACCGGTCAAATCGGGCAATTGATGAATATTCCGCCGTTAGCATGTCATGTCGCCGCAGCGGTCACCAAGGTCGCCGAGCGCTGACGACTCTCAACACGCCGGGCGCGTACGGCTGGGCTGCGGGGATGCCTCGACTGTTGCCGTCCTGTGACGCTTCCCGCCCCGTGCGGTCCGGTCAGTACGCTACCGCCGGTCGGTCCGCTCCCCGCCGGAGTTCGTCAGCGTTCGGCCCGGTTGGTCGCCCTTTTGGGAAAACTTTTGCCCCTTGCTGGGCCGGGCGGCCCGAAGCCCGCTATGGGGCCGCTCCGGGCGGGCCGGGAGCGAGGGGAAAGAGGGAGAGAAGGGGGAGGGGCGGTCGGGCGGGCCGTCAGAGCGCGGCGAGTCGCCGGGTGCGGCGCACCATGCGCGCGATCGCGGTGCTGATGGCGGTGGCCGCCGCGCAGGAGACCACGAGGCTCAGCCAGGCGGTGTTGAACCAGTGGCTGTTCAGCCAGCCCAGCGTCACGATGTAGGCGGCCCAGACCAGCGCCGCCAGTGCCGACCAGTGCAGGAACCGGTGCGGATGGGCGGGGGAGTGGCCGATGGCCAGGTCGAGGACGGTCCGGCCGGCCGGGACGAACCGCGCGACCACGACCATCGCGGCGGCCGCTCCGTGGGGGCGTTCGATCAGGGCCTCCTGGACCCGGGTCACGCTGGCCGCCAGTTTCGGGCGCCGGGCGAGCCGGCGGTGCAGCACCGGGGCACCGCGCCGGGCCAGGTTCAGCAGCAGGAGGTCGCCCAGGAAGGAGGCCACCGCCACGCCCAGTCCGAGCATCAGGGGCGCGCCGTTGATCTGCGAGGTCTTGAGCACGGCCAGGATGACCAGCGTCCCGCTGGGGATGAACGGCAGGAGGGCGTCCCCGAGCACGGCGACGAGCGCCAGCGCGCAGATCCACGAGGATCCGATCGCGGCCACGAAGTTCAAGACCCTTTACTCCCTCCGTGCCTCCCGGGGGAGCAGGTGGCTGCAGGGGTCAACGCTAGCGCCTCGACTTTTCATGCCATGAAGCACCCCGGTATGGCATGGATCACGAGTGCTGATTCCGGCCGTGCCCCGAGGCGGCGGGCCGTGTGTCCGGGCCGTATGTCCGGGTCGGCCGGGGTGAGGGGCACCCGGGCGGCGGAGGGCCGCCGAAACCGAACGAGCCCCCGGGGCGGGGTGCCGCGCCGAGGGCTCGCAGTGATCGTCCGGTGCTGGTCCAGCCCGACGATCTTGCTGGTGGAGTGCGGATCCCGCTCCGGCGGTCCGCCTCTGGGCCCAAGCCTGCCGGACGCCGACCCCCGGTCGCGAGGGCCCGGGCTGGCGACTTCCGGCGCTGGCGGGAAGTCGCCAGCCGTGTTCGCCCACTGGCTCTCCGTCAGCCGAACGGTCGGTCGGACGCCCGTGCGAAATGGCCGAAACCCACTCGGACCGTGGCCGGACGACATCCCCGAGGCGGGAACAGCGAGCCCCCGGCCGTGGTTGACCCCGGTCGGCGACAGCGACCGGCGGACCACCCGGGCCCGCGCGGCCGGCCACGACGGTCGGCTCAAGGACGGCAGCCAGGAGGGCGGACGGGATGACCACCGAGGACCAGCAGGAGCACGGGGCCGAACCGGCGGCCGACACGGCGATCCGGGGCACCGCCCGGGGAACGGCACCCGCCCCGCTCTCCATCCTCGACCTGGCCACGGTCGGCGTCGGCCACACGCCCGCCGAGGCCCTCGCCGCCACCACCGAACTGGCCCGCCAGGCCGAACAGTGGGGCTACCACCGCTTCTGGGTGGCCGAGCACCACGGCATGCCCGGAGTGGCCAGCTCCACCCCCGCCGTCCTGCTCGCCCACCTCGGGGCCAACACCACCACGCTGCGGCTCGGCTCCGGCGGCGTCATGCTCCCCAACCACGCCCCGCTGGCCATCGCCGAGCAGTTCGGCCTGCTGGAAGCCCTGCACCCCGGGCGGATCGACCTCGGACTCGGCCGCGCCCCCGGCACCGACCAGGCCACCGCCCGGGCGCTGCGCCGCGGCCTCGCCGAAGGCGCGGACGACTTCCCGCAGCAGCTCGCCGAGCTGACCCACTTCCTCGACGGCGACTTCCCGGACGGCCACCCGTACGCCCGGCTGACGGCCGTCCCCAAGGGCGAGGGCCGCCCGCCGGTCTGGCTGCTCGGCTCCTCCGGCTTCAGCGCCCAGCTGGCGGGCCGCCTCGGCCTCCCGTTCGCCTTCGCCCACCACTTCAGCAGCGCCAACACCGTCCCGGCGCTGGACCTCTACCGCTCGTCCTTCCGCCCCTCCGCCGTGCTCGCCGAGCCGTACGCGCTGATCGGCGTGAGCGCGGTCGCCGCCGACGACGAGCCCTCGGCCCGGCGCCTCGCCCGCTCCGCGGCCCTCGGCATGCTCCGCCTGCGGCGCGGCAACCCCGGCCCGATCCCCACCCCGCAGGAGGCCGAGGAGTACCCGTACAGCCCGGTCGAGGCCGACTTCATCGACAGCTGGCTCGACAACGTCGTGCTCGGCGACCCGGGCCGGGTCGCCGACGGGCTGGAGGCCCTGCGCAAGCGGACCGGCGTGGACGAGCTGATGGTCACCTCCCACATCCACGGCCACGAGGCCCGGCTCCGCTCGTACGGCCTGATCGCCGAGGCGTACGGCCTGACGGCGACGGTGTGACGGCTGCGGCCTGACGGCTGTGGCGGGACCGACGGCCTGCGGTCCTGCTACAGCCGTGACCGCCGCCGGGAGGTTCGACGCCCCGGGCCGGCCGGGGCGCGGGCCGAGCGCCACGCGGTGGTGGGCCACACCACCGCGGGCCGGGCGGACCGACCCGTCGGCCCGCCGGCCCGCGGCTGTTGCTCACTGCGACCGGTTCGGCTTCGCCGGGGGCAGGCGAAGTGCCGGCTCCGGGCGGGCGTCGGCCGAGGCCCCGTCTCGTTCCGGCCCGCCCCTGCGGCTAGCGGCCCTGTAGGGCGGGGCGGCCGTCGCGGAGTATGGCCGCGACGAGTTCGGCCTCGCCGGGGCGGGCGAAGTACCAGCCCTGGGCGGTGTCGCAGCCGGTCAGCCGCAGGCGTTCGGCCTGGGCGGCGCTCTCGATGCCCTCGGCGGTGACGGTCAGGCCGAGGGTGTGGGCGAGCTGCACCATCGCGCCGACGATCTGCTCGTCCGCGTCGCTGCGGCGGGAGCCGAGTTCCGGGCGGCCGGGCCGGTCCGTCGGGGAGGGCTCGCGGAAGCCCTCGATGAAGGTGCCGTCGAGTTTGAGCACGTGCACCGGCAGCCGGGAGAGGTAGGCCAGGTTGGAGTAGCCGGTGCCGAAGTCGTCGATCGCGATCCGCACGCCCATGTCGGCGAGCGCCTGGAGGGCCTGGAGGGGCCGGCCGCCGGGGCCGAGCAGGGCGCTCTCGGTGATCTCCAGTTGGAGCAGCCGGGCCGGCAGGCCGGTGCGTTCGAGGGCCCGGGCGACGTCGGCGACGATGTCGGAGTCCCAGATCTGGCGGGCGGCGAGGTTGACGCTCACGAAGGTCTCGGTCTCGGGGAACTCGGCGAGCCACTGCCGGGCCTGGCGGCAGGACTCCTCCAGTACCCAGGTCCCGAGCGGCACGATCGCGCCGGTCTCCTCGGCGAGCGGGATGAAGCGGTCCGGGGAGAGCGTCCCGTAGCGGGGGTGGCGCCAGCGGACCAGCGCCTCCGCGCCGTGCACGGTGCCGTCGGCCAGGCCGACCAGCGGCTGGTACTCGATCGCGAACTCGCCGCGTTCCAGGGCCGGGCGGAGCGCGGTGGCGAGCAGCTGCCGGGTGAGCTGGTGGGCGCCGCGGTCCGGGTCGTAGAGGGTCCAGCGGGCGCGGCCGTCGGCCTTGGACCAGTAGAGCGTGGCGTCGGCGTCCTTGACCAGGTCGGTCGAGGTGGTCTCGTGCACGGACCGCTCGACCACGCCGACGCTGGCGGTGACCACCAGCCGGTGCCCGGCCACGTCGAAGGGACGTTCCAGCACCTCCAGGATCCGGGCGGCCAGCTCGGTCAGCTGCTCGCTGCCCAGGCTGTCGGTGACCAGCACGGCGAACTCGTCGCCGCCCATCCGGGCCACCAGGTGGGTGTCGCGCCCGTCGAACCCGCGCCGCAGCCGGGTGGCGACGGCGATCAGCAGTTGGTCGCCGATGTGGTGGCCGAGCGCCTCGTTGATCGCCGCGAAGCCGTCGAGGTCCAGGTAGCAGACCCCGACCCGGCGTTCGTCCGGGGCGCCGACCGGGCCCGGCTGGTCGGTCGGTGCGAGGCAGGCGGCGTCGAGCCGCTCGAAGAAGTAGGTCCGGTTGGGCAGCCGGGTCAGCGGGTCGTGCAGGGCCTGGTACTCCAGCCGGTCGCCGAGCCGGCGCTGCTCGGTGATGTCCTCGACCAGCGCGAGGGTGTAGAGGGGGTCCCCGGCGCCGTCCCGGATCAGCGAGACGGTGACCTTGCTCCAGACCGTGTGGCCCTCGCGGTGCTTGAGCTGCTTCTCCACGCGGAACCGTTCCCGCTCGCCGCGGACGAGTTCGGAGAAGAGCCGGTCCGGCATGCCCTCCGGGTCGATGATCTCGTGCAGGTGGGTGCGGACCAGGTCGCCGACGCCCTGTCCGATCAGGGCGGCGAAGGCGGGGTTGACCTCGATGATCCGGTCCTCGGCATCGATCAGGGCCATGCCGATGACGGCGTCGCAGAAGGCGGCCCGGAACCGGGACTCGCTGGCCCGCAGCGCCGCCAGCAGCCGGTCGGTGTCGATGCTCTCCCGGCCGCTGCCGCGGGTGAGCCCCCGCTCCCGGCGGGCGTCGCCGTTGAGCGGGGCCGCGCAGGTGGGGCAGAGCAGCGGCTCCGGCTCGGTCAGCGTCCCGCGGGCGGTGAAGGAGGTGACGGGCCCCGCGGCCGGCCCGGTGACGGATCCGGAGACGGGCCCGCCGCCCGTTCCGCCGGTCGGTCCGACCACAGGTCCGGCGGCTGATCCGGCGGTGGGTCCCAGGGTCGGTTCAAGGGCCGGATCGAGGACCGGTTCCAGGACCGGAGAGGCGAGGTGGCGGTGGCACGGTGACTCCTCGTGCCGCCCGCCCGGGTGGTGTGCGTCGGCCCCCTCGTTCTGGCCCGGCACGGCATGCTCCCGTCCGCTGCTGACGCTTGACGATGTCCGGCCGGCCAGTCGGGACCCGGCGGTCGGCTCCGCACTCTGTCGTGGTCCTCGGAGTCGGTCCGCTGCGGGGCCGCCCGTCGTGGGGCGCCGGTGCGCGGGGACCCGCCTGAAGGACAGGGCGCTGCGGCCGATCATAGGCCGCGACGGCAACACGCGGTGACCGCCGCCAGGGTGATTCGCCCGCTTTGTGATCATGAATGGCGGTACGTGCAGACGCCCCCGGTGCACATCACATGATGTGCGCCAGGGGCGCGTGCGCTGAAGCCGCGCCCCTGGGCGCCGACCGTGCGCCGGACGCGGACCGGTCGCGCGCCGACCGCGGGCCGGACACCGGCCGGGAGCCGGACGCCGGCCGGTCCCCGAGGGGCGCGGTGGAGAAGAAGAGGAGAAGAGGGGTGCGGTTCAGGCCAGCTTGGCGGTGAGGGTGATGGTGGTGCCGGTCAGGGCCTGGCTGACCGGGCAGTTGGCCTTGGCGTCCTCGGCGGCCTTGACGAAGCCCGCCTCGTCCAGGCCCGGCACCGTGCCGGTGACGGTCAGGTGGATGCCGGTGATGCCCTCGCCCGGCTGGAAGGTGACGTCGGCCTGGGTCTCCAGCGTGGTGGGCGGGGTGCCGGCGCCGGTGAGGCCGTGGGAGAGGGCCATCGAGAAGCACGCCGAGTGGGCGCCGGCGATGAGCTCCTCCGGGCTGGTCTTGCCGTTGGCCTGCTCGGCGCGGGACGGCCAGGACACCGGGTACGTGCCGATGCCGGACGATTCGAAGGTCACCTGGCCCTGGCCGGCGACGAGGTTGCCCTCCCAGGCCGTACGGGCGGTGCGGGTGGTTGCCACGATCGGTTCCTCCAGTGCTGAGGGAGAGTGTTCGAGCGGTCACTTCCGGTCATGCGTGCCCCAGCCTACGGGCAGGGGCCTCCCCGCTCCGGCGTGTCACGCCGCAGCGGGGAGGCGGTGCGCGGTGCCGGCGGGCGGCTCCGGGGCGCTGTCCGGATCGTGGACGGTTCTGTTCGACGGTGCGGGGCCGGAGCGGGGGCCCTGTTAGATTTGCCCGGGCCCGAGCCCGGCCGGCGTACGGTCGGGCGCCCACTCCAGACACCGGGAGCCGCCCCGATGACGGACCACTCCACGACCCCCGACGCCGCTCTGCCCCAGGGGATCGACGACGCCGTACGGGCCGAGCTGACCAGCCTGCGCGAGAGCATCGACAACATCGACGCCGCGGTGGTCCACATGCTGGCCGAGCGTTTCAAGGCGACCCAGCGGGTCGGCCGGCTCAAGGCCGAGCACAAGCTGCCGCCGGCCGACCCGGCGCGCGAGCGGGACCAGATCAAGCGGCTGCGGGAGCTGGCGGCGGGGGCGAAGCTGGACCCGGTCTTCGCGGAGAAGTTCCTGAACTTCATCATCGCCGAGGTCATCCGCCACCACGAGGCCATCGCCCGCGCCTGACCGGGCCGGAGCCCGCACGCCCGGAGGCCGGAGGCCCCCGCGCCCGGAGCCCGCACCCCACCCGGAGACGGAGACGGAGCGGACCGCCGGCAGCGGGCCCCGGTCGTTCCCGGCCCCTCCCGGCCGTTCCCAGGTGACCCCCGGTGATCCCCGGTGCGACCCCTCGGGGCTCCCCTGGGACACCCGGCGATGTCGGCGGCGGCTAAATGACCGATTTCGTCAGGCTCCACGGTTGGCGTAGCGTGCAGGTTTCCCCAGCCGGAGAGGTGGAGCAGCGACGATGGCGGTGAACCTGCCCGAAACGCCCAGCGGGGCCGGAGCCCCCAGCGGCTCCGCGTCGAACGTCCACGAGGTGTCCGGCGGCCGCGCCGAGGCCCGCCGTCGGGCGCGCGGTTCGCGCGGCCGTACGGACCGCCGCGCGGGCCGGCGTCCCCGGCCGTGGTGGATCGAGCTGCCGGTGATGGCGGCGGTCGGCCTGGTGGTCGCGCTGCTGATCAAGACCTGCCTGTTCCAGGTGTTCACCATCCCGTCCGGCTCGATGGAGAACACCCTGCGGATCGGCGACCGGGTCGGCGTGAACAAGCTGGCGCCGCTGACCGGCTGGGAGCCGGAGCCGGGGCAGCCGGTGGTGTTCAAGGACCCGGGGGGCTGGCTGCCGCCGCAGCCGACCGACCCGAACCCGGTCACCAACGCGGTGAGCTCGGTGCTCAGCTTCGTCGGCCTGGTGCCGCCGAAGGACGACAACTACCTGGTCAAGCGGGTCATCGCGACCGGCGGCCAGACCGTGCAGTGCGAGGGCACCACACTGACCGTCGACGGGCGGAAGGTCGACGAGCCGTACCTGCACCCCGGGGACGACTCCTGCGCCGGGCTGGACTTCGGGCCGGTGAAGGTGCCCTCGGGCTACGTCTGGGTCGAGGGCGACCACCGCAGCGACTCCGCGGACTCCCGGTACCACCAGCACGGCCCGGGCGGCGGCGCCGTGCCGGTGGACAACGTGGTCGGCCCGGTGTCGGCCGTCGTGTGGCCGCTCAGTCACCTCGACTGGTTCGGCTGGACCGGCCGCTGATCCCGCGCTCGGCGGCCACCCGGTCGGGGGCCCCGGGCCCGGCGGCTCCAGAGCTGTCGGCCCCCGCGTCTGAACCCGAGCCCGAACCCGTTCCCGAGCCCGTCCCTGAACCCGTCCCCGATCCCGTCTCCGCGGGCTTGCTCGCCTGCGCCGCGAAGGCGCCGGTCAGCACCAGCAGGCCGCCCGCGATCTGCGGCACCCCGAGGTGCTCGCCGAGCAGCACCCAGGCCGTCACGGTGGCGACCACGGCCTCCAGGTTGGCGACCACCCCGGCGATCGGCGGCGAGAGGTAGCCGACCGAGATCACCCCGGTCAGGTAGGCGAGCACGGTCGCGATCAGGACCATCCACGCGGCCGGGACGAACGCGGGCAGGGTGTGCCCGTTCATCACCACCGACCCGCCGAGCCGGCTCCAGTCGGCCTGCCACGGCCGGGTGAGGACGGTGAGCAGCACCGCGCCGACGAGCAGCCCGAACGCGCTGACGGCGAGCGGGTCGACCGGGCGGTCGCCGTGCCGGCCGGCGTCGGCGAGCACGAAGTAGCCGACCTGGCAGAAGGCCGCGCCGAGGGCGAACAGCACGCCCAGCGCGTCGAAGCTCAGACCGTTCCAGACCTCGACCACGCAGGCCAGCCCGGCCACCGCGACGCCGGCGCCGATGGCCGCGCCGCGGGTGATCGGCTTGCGCTGGACGAACTTGACGTAGCCGATCAGCAGCGGCGGGCCGAGGTACTCGATGAGCAGGGCGACGCCGACCGGGATGCGGGAGATCGCCGCGAAGTAGCAGGCCTGGACGCCCGCCACGGCGAGCAGGCCGAAGCCGAGCAGCAGGCCGGGGCGGCGCAGGACGGCGTCCCGGTGCCGGTAGGCGATCGGGAGGAGTGCCACCGCCGCCCCGGTGACGCGGAGCCACACCACGTGCAGGGGGGAGAGTCCGGCCTCTATCAGCGGCTTGGCCGCGGTGCCGGAGCCGCCGAAGGCGAAGGCGGAGACGAGCGCGAGGCCGAGGCCGAGGGTTCTGCCCGAAGGGAGGGTGGGCGAGGCCGTTGATCTGTGCACGGCCGCATTGTGACAGTCATACCAATGATCGGGTAAGGCGCCATTCCGTCATTCGGTCCTGCCCTTCACCGTACGCGGCGGCGAAATCACTCGGCCCCGGCCGCCCGGTCTCAGCTGAGAGCGGGCGGCCGGGGCCGAGTGAACTGGCCGGGATGATCGGACCCCCGTCAGCCCCCGGACCGGGACGAGGCGCCCGCCCCCGTGAGCGCGTCCGTCCCGCCCGTCCCGCCCGTGGGCTGGCCGGTCGGCTGGCTGGTCGGGGGCGCGGTCGGCTGGGTGGTCTGCGTCGGCTTCGAGGTGGGCCGGGGCGGCCGGGTGGGCTGGGTGGTGGGCTGGCTGGTCGGCGGGGCCGTCGGCGCGGTGGTCGCGCCGCCGTCGGTGCCGCCCGACGGGGTCGAGCCCGAGCCGTCGCCCGGCGCCGTGGTGGGGCCGGTGCTCGGAGCGCCGCTGGGGGCGCCCGTCGACGGGGCGCTGCTCGGCGTGCTCGGGGCGGTCGGCAGGTCGGTGGCGCCCGAGGAGTCGCCGCCCGCCGGGGTGGCGAAGTCGCTGACCGGCTGGCCCTTGAGCGCGGACTTCATGTAGCTGGTCCAGATCTGGGCCGGGAACTGGCCGCCGGCCGCGCCGTCGATGCCGCCGACGCCGCTCAGGCTGACCTGGGAGCCGTTGCCCGGGTCCTGGCCGAACAGGGCGACCGAGGTGACCAGCTCGGGGGTGTAGCCCACGAACCAGACCGACTTCTGGTCGTCGGTGGTGCCGGTCTTGCCCGCCACCGGTCGGCCGAGGCCCTTGGCTCGCCAGCCGGTGCCGCCCGGGTCGCTCACCACGCCCTGGAGCATCGAGGTGACCTGGTTGGCGGTGTCCTCGCTGATCGCCTGGGTGGTCTTGTGCGCGGGCAGCGCGACGTTCTCGCCCTCGCGGTCCACCGACTGCACCAGCCACGGGGTGATCTGCTTGCCGCCGTTGTCCAGCGTGGCGTACACGCCCGCCATGTCGAGCACGCTCGGGGTGGCCGCGCCCAGCGGGATGGACGGCACCGGGTCGAGGCCCGGGGTGTTGCCGGGCAGGCCCATCGCGACGGCGGTGTCCTTGACCTTCTGGAGCCCGGTGTCCTGCGCGAGCTGCGCGAACGCCGAGTTGACCGACCAGTCGGTGGCCTGCTGGAGGGTGATCTGGCCGTAGCTCTTGTCGCCCTCGTTCGGCGGCGCGTACGGGGTGCCCTTGCCGCCGCGGACCTTCCGGCCGCTGGTGCCGTCGTAGACCGTGCGCGGGGTGACGGTGCGACCCTCCTGGGTCTTGGCGTTGTTCTCGAAGGCGGCGGCCAGCGCGATCGCCTTGAAGGTCGAGCCGGCCTGGTAGTCGCGCCGGGTGGCGTTGTCGACGTAGTGCTTCACGTAGTCGACGCCGCCGTACAGGGCGACGACCGCGCCGGTCTTCGGGTCCACCGAGGCGGCGCCGGCCTGGGCGGCCGCGTCCTTCTTCCGCTTGTCCGGGTTCAGGCTGTCGTGCAGCTGGGCCTGGACGGAGTCCTGGAGGGCCTGCTGGCGGGCCGGGTCGATGCTCAGCTTGATCGTGTAGCCGCCCTTGGCCAGCTCGGTCTCGTTGATCACGCCGCTGGAGGTGAGGTACTGGGTGGCCGCGTCGACCAGGTAGCCGGCCTGGCCGGACAGGCCCGGGTTGGGCTGGGGGTCCCGGACCTCCGGGAAGGCGGTCCTGGCCCGCTCGTCCGCGGAGAGCCAGCCCTCCTTGACCATGCCGTCGAGCACGTAGTTCCAGCGGTTGACGGCGTTCTGCTTGCCCGCCGCGGTCGCGGTGGCGACGTCGTAGGCGCTCGGGGCGTTCAGCAGGGTGGCCAGGTAGGCGCCCTGGGCGGGATCGAGGGCGGACGCGTCGATGCCGAAGTACGCCTGGGAGGCGGCCTGGATGCCGTAGGCGCCGCGGCCGTAGTAGGAGGTGTTCAGGTAGCCGGAGAGGATGTCGTTCTTGCTCTCGGTGGCGTCCACCTTGATGGCGATGAACAGTTCCTTCACCTTGCGGGTGACCGACTGCTTCTGGTTCAGGTACGTGTTCTTCACGTACTGCTGGGTGATGGTGGAGCCGCCCTGGGTGCCCTGGCCCTTGGCGGTGTTGACCGCGGCCCGGGCCAGGCCCTGGACGTTGATCGCGCCCTCGTTGTAGAAGTTCCGGTCCTCGGCGGCCAGCGCGGCGTGCTGGGCGGCGGGGGAGACCTTGTCCAGGGAGACGTTCTGCCGGTTGGTCTGGCCGGTGCGGGTGAGCACCGAACCGTCCGCGTAGAGCCAGGTGTTGCTCTGGGCGGTGGCGGCGGCGTGCGCGTCCGGCACCTTCACCAGGGCGATCCCGAGGGCGAACAGACCGATGCCGAGCAGCAGCGCGGAGCCGAAGCCCAGCAGGGTCATCCGCCAGGTGGGTATCAGCCGGCGCCAGCCGGTGCGCTTCGGACGTCGCGGCTTCCCGCCGCCGGATCCGCCGGATCCGCCGGCCGGGCCGGTGGAGCGCTTGAGCCGTTTGACCGGCCGGAGACTGATCGACGGCGTGCGACGGCCGCCCTGGGCGTTTCTGGACAAAGCGCGGCCTTTCCTGCGGGCGCATCGAGGCAGCCCGGCACGGACGGGGACATCGGCGGTTGGGGACCTTTGTCCCGATTCCGGTTTTACTGCCCTGGACGAGCAGAACGGGCCGGATAGCTCCGGCGGATCGCCAATCGAGACCGACATCACACGCAAAACGGACGTCGGAGGCCAAAAAATCGGGGAGCCCCTCGCTGCTGCGAGAGGCTCCCCAAATGTCTGTGCGCCGCCAGGGACTCGAACCCCGGACCCGCTGATTAAGAGTCAGCTGCTCTAACCAACTGAGCTAGCGGCGCCTGCTGACCTGGAAAACAATACACGGTTCCGAGGGGTGCCTCGAACCATCGCCGAGCCATCACCGAACCGTCGCCGAGCCGCCCCCGGGTCGTGCCCGGGGCACCCGCGAACGACCCGGGCGGCGGCCGATCGATCCGCCCCTTTCCTTCCGGTTGGTCCGGAGTTCGCCGCTGGTTAGGGTGGAACGGTGCCCCGCCCCCAGCCAGGCCACCGCGCCGCGCGGACGACGGTCGCCACCCTGCTGCTGCTCAGCGCCGTGGCGTACACCGCCTGGGTGCTGGAGGTCGTGCTGAGCACCGGACTCGACCCGGTGCAGGCGTACATCAGCGAACTCGCCGCCGAGGACCAGCCGCTGGGCGGCCTGTTCCGGGCCACCGACCTGGCCGCCGGACTCTGCCTGCTCGCCGCCGCCGGCACCGCCCTCGCCACCGGGCGGGTCGGGGCCTCGCGGCGGCGGCGCTGGGCGCTGGCCGGCTGGTCCGCGCTCGCCCTGTTCGGCGCCGCGACCGCCGCCGACTCCCGGCTGCCGCTCAGCTGCGCCCCCACCAGCGACGAGATGTGCGCCGCCCGGGAGACCGCCGGGCTCGTCCCCGCCACCCACACCGCGCACGCGGTCACCAGCAGCCTCGCCATGGCCGGGGCGCTCACCGCGCTGGTCTCGCTCACCGTGGCCGCCCGGCGCTACCGCTGGTGGCCGCCGGTGCGCCGGTTCGGGCCCTGGCTGCTGGGCGCCGAACTGCTCGCCACCGGCTGGAGCCTCGCCTCGATCGCCGCCTTCCAGGCCGGGCGCGGCACCTGGGCGCTCGGGGCCGGGCAGCGGCTCCAGGTGCTGCTGGTCGCGCTCTGGCTCGGCCTGCTGGCCCTGGGCGTCGCCCGCTCGGACGGTACGGACGAGGACGCCGAGGACGCCGAGGTGAACCAGGGGGACGAGGGGCGGCGCCGACCGACCGAACCGTCCCCGGGACGGAGGCCGACATGAGCACCGCCGGACCGGAGGCCGTCGACCGGGCGCGCTTCCTGCGCGTCGACGGCGTCCCGCTGCACGTCCGCACCGAGGGCAGCGGCCCGGTCTGCCTGCTCTCCGGCGGCCTCGGCAGCAGCTGGTTCGACTGGGACCTGGTCGTCCCCTTCCTCACCCCGTACCGCACCGTGGTCCGCTTCGACCGGCCCGGTTACGGGCTGAGCGCCGGGGAGCCCGCCACCGGGCGGCCCGCGCCGACGGCGGCCGGCGAGGCCGGGCGGATCCGGGCGGTGCTGGACGGCCTCGGGCTGCGGGAGCGCTGCACCGTGGTCGGGCACTCGCTCGCGGGCTTCCACGTCGAGGCCTTCGCCCGGCTGCACCCCGAGCGGACCGCCGGACTGGTGCTGGTGGACGGCAGCGTGGAGGCGGCGGCCCGGCCCTACCCGGCACCCGGTGCGCGCGACCTGGCGGCCCGGGCGGTGGCCGGCGCCGCCACCGCCCTCGCCGTGCCCTACCTGCTGGGCCCGACCGCCCGCCGGGCCATGGCCAGGCTGTCCACCGTCCGCCGCGAGGACCTCGCCCCGGCGCCGCTGGTCCGGCACTGCTACCGCACCGGGCGGGCGCTGCGCGCGCTGCTGCGGGAGAACAGCCGCTACCTCGACACGGCCGCCGAACTGGACGAGCTGCGGCGCACCCGGCCGCTGGCCGAGGACCTGCCGGTGACCGTGCTGGCCGCCGACGACGGCTGCCGGACCCGCCGCACCGAGGACTGGCTGGCCCGGCAGCGGGAGCTGGCGGCACTGCTCGGGGCGGACTTCCGCACCACCGCCCCGGCCGGGCACCTGGTGATGTTCGACCGCCCGGACGCGGTGGCCTCGGCGGTGCTCGACACCCACTGAGCGGTCGGCCTGGCTGCCGGAGGCCGCGAGGGCGGGTGCCGGAGCACGGATCAGCCCCCGGACTGGGACCTCCGCCGGGTGATCTCCCGCTTCACGGCCCGGGGGACCGGCAGGTCGCGGGCCAGCTGCCGGACGGCGTGCCGGGTCTCGGCGCCGTCCGGACCCCGGTAGAGCCGGCGCTCCAGCCCGGCCGCCCCGATCAGGCCGGCCAGCTGCCGGTCGCGCTCGTCGGCCGGATCGGTCGGATCAGCCGCACCGGTCGGACCAGAGAGACCAGTCGGACCAGAGAGACCAGAGAGCCCGGAGAGCCCGGCGCGCGCCAGCGTGGCCGCCGTCCGGGCGGCGATCAGCGCTCCGGCGTCCGGCCGCACGGCCGTCCAGCGGCGGTAGGGCAGCCCGAGGAAGCGGTGGCTCCGGACGGTCAGCACGCCCTGCCCGACCATCCGGTCCAGGTGGTGGTGGGTCGCCCGGCCGTGCGGGTGGGTCAGCGCGCGCAGCGCGTGTTCGAGGGTCCGGGGCCGGCCCTCGCCCGCCTGCCCGAGGTCGGCCAGGACGGCGGCGGCGAGTTCGTCCTGGTCGCCCGGCGGCCGGTGGCCGGTGATCCGGCGCCCGTCGACGGTGATCGTGCCGGCCAGCTGGAGCTCGGCGAGGACGGCGCCCGCGACCGCCGTCGAGAGGGTGAGGGCGGGGATCCGAAGGCGTCCGTCCGCCGGGTCGGCGCAGAGCAGCAGCAGTTCCTCGGCCAGGGGCCGGGTGCCGGTGTCGGGGGAGTTCATGGAGAGAAGGCCTACCCGGCCCGGAAACGCCTCAGGCCGCCCACCGGAGTGGACGGCCTGAGACCTTGCCATGTGCGCCGCCAGGGACTCGAACCCCGGACCCGCTGATTAAGAGTCAGCTGCTCTAACCAACTGAGCTAGCGGCGCTTGCTGACGTCGAAGACTTTACACGCCGCCGACCGGATCCACCGAATCGTGTTCGAGTGATTACCGATTGTCACTGCCCCTGAGTTGCCGGCTCCGGGTGGTGGCAGGCCGCCTGGTGGTCCGCCCCGGGGGTGCCGAGCAGGGTCGGCCGCTCCTGTTCGCAGCGGGCCCGGTCCGCCGGGGCGGAGAGCGCGGCGTAGCGCGGGCAGCGGGTGCGGAAGACGCAGCCGGTGCGGCGCTCGGTGGGCGGGGGCGGGTCGCCGGCCAGCAGGATGCGGTCGTGGGCGCGCTCGGCGGCGGGGTCGGGCAGCGGGACGGCGGAGAGCAGGGCGCGGGTGTACGGGTGGCGGGGGCGGTCGAAGACGGCGGAGACCTCGCCCTGCTCGACCGTCCGGCCGAGGTACATCACGCTGACCCGGTCGGCGAGGTGCCGGATCACCGAGAGGTCGTGCGAGACGAACAGGTAGGAGAGGCCCAGTTCGGCCTTGAGGGCCTGGAGCAGGTTGAGCACCCCGGCCTGGATGGAGACGTCCAGGGCGGAGACCGGCTCGTCCAGCACCAGCAGCCCGGGCCGGACGGCGAGGGCCCGGGCGATCGAGACGCGCTGGCGCTGGCCGCCGGAGAACTGGTGCGGGTAGCGGACGGCGTGCTCCGGGTCGAGGCCGACCTGGCGCAGCAGCTCGGGCACCCGGCGGGCGATCTCCTCGCGCGGGGCGCGCTGGGCGAGCAGTGGTTCGGCGACGATGTCGCCGATCGGCATCCGGGGGTCGAGGCTGGCCATCGGGTCCTGGAAGACGATCTGCACCCGGGCGCGGAGCCGGTGGGCCTCGGCCCGGGTGAGCGTCGCGGTGTCGTGGCCGAGCAGTTCGATCCGGCCGGTCTCCGGGGCGCCGAGCCGCAGCAGTTCGAACAGGGTGGTGGACTTGCCGGAGCCGGACTCCCCGACCAGGCCGAGGGTCTCGCCCTCCCGCAGGTCCAGGTCGACGCCGTCCACCGCGTACACCTCGCCGACCTTGCGCTTGAACACCGTGCCCTTGAGGAGGGGGAACGTTTTTTCCAGGCCGCTCACCGACAGCACCGGCGTCCGGCTGGAGCGGTCGACGGGGCCGGCGGCGGCCGTCGGCAGCTCCGGAACGGGGTAGACCTCGGCCGGCGCGGGCCGTCGCTCGGCGAGCTCCGCCGACCGTACGCAGGCCGAAAGGTGCTCCTCCGTACCCTCCAGGGCGGGCTCGGCCGTCGTGCAGCGCTCCTCCGCGAGCGGGCAGCGCGCCGCGAAGGGGCAGCCCGGGGGCAGTTCGGCCATCGGCGCCGGGGTGCCGGGGATCGGTACGAGCGGACCGCCGCGCCCGTCCAGCCGGGGCAGCGCGCCGATCAGGCCGAGCGAGTACGGGTGGTGCGGGGCCGCGAAGAGCTCGTCCACCCCGGCCGTCTCGACCACCCGTCCGGCGTACATCACCGCGACCCGGTCGGCCGCCCCGGCGATCACCCCGAGGTCGTGGCTGACCAGGACGAGCGCCGCGCCGGTCTCCCGCTGGGCGGTGCGCAGCACGTCGAGCACCTGGGCCTGGATGGTGACGTCGAGGGCGGTGGTGGGCTCGTCGGCGAGCAGGATGTCGGGATCGTTGGCGACCGCCATGGCGATCATCGCGCGCTGCCGCATGCCGCCGGAGAACTCGTGCGGGAAGCTGTCCAGGGCCCGGTCGGGCGCCGGGATGCCGACCAGGTCGAGGAGTTCGGCGGCCCGGCGGCGCGCGGCGGCCCGGTCCACCCGCTGGTGGACGCGGACCGCCTCGGCGATCTGGTCGCCGATCCGGTAGACCGGGGTGAAGGCGGACAGCGGGTCCTGGAAGACCATGGCGATCCGGCGGCCGCGGATCGCGGCGAGCTCCCGGCCCGGCAGCCCGACCAGTTCCCGCCCGTCCAGCCGCACCGAGCCGCTGACCCGCGCCGTGCCGGGCAGCAGCCCGAGCACGGACAGCGCGGTCACGGACTTCCCGGAGCCGGACTCGCCGACGATGCCGAGGGTCTCGCCGCGCCGCAGGGTGAGGTCCACCCCGCGGACGGCGGGGACAGGGCCGTCGGGCCCGGCGAAGTCGACCCGCAGGTCCCGGACGGCGAGCAGCGGGGTTTCGACGGTGGTGGTCACGGGAGCTTCCTACGGCTGGCAGGGCGGTGGGAACGGCGGGCGGACCGGGAACGGCGGGGCGCGGTCCCGGAGGTGGGGTCGAGGGCGTCGCGCAGCCCGTCCCCGATCAGGTTGACGGCGAGCACGAACAGCACCAGCAGCGCCGCGGCGAAGTAGAACAGCCAGGGGAACACCGGGGCTTCGCCGGTCCCGGCGGCGAGCAGGGTGCCGAGCGAGACGTCCGGCGGCTTGACCCCGAAGCCGAAGTAGGAGAGCGCGGTCTCGCTCATCACGGCGCCGCCGACCGCGATGGTGGCGTCGATGATGAGGAAGGAGGCGACGTTCGGCAGGATGTGCCGGCTGATGATCCGCAGCGGCCGTACGCCCATGAACCGTGCGGCGCGGACGAATTCGCGCTCGCGCAGGGAGATGGTCATCGAGCGGACCACCCGGGCGGTGATCATCCAGTTGAACAGCGCGAGCAGCAGGACGAAGGCGATCCAGCCGGCGCTCTTCAGCCGGGACGAGACGATGGTGATGATCAGGAAGGCCGGGAAGACCAGCAGCAGGTCCACCAGGAACATCAGCGCCCGGTCGGCCCAGCCGCCGAAGTAGCCGGCGCAGGCGCCGACGACGGAGGCCAGCACGGTGGAGAACAGCGCCACCAGCAGACCGATGACCAGCGACTTCTGCAGGCCGCGGACGGTCTGCGCGAAGACGTCCTGGCCGACCCCGTTGGTGCCGAACCAGTGTTCGGCGGACGGGGGTTGGTGCAGCGCGGAGAAGTCCGGGGCGGCGTAGTCCCAGGGTGTGAGGTACGCGCCGCCGAAGGCGAGCAGGAACAGCAGCAGGACGATGACGGCCCCGGCGACGGCGCCGCGGGCGGCGAGCAGCCGGCTGAGGACGAGCCGTCCGCGGCCGGTGCCCCGGGGGGCGGTGGTCGCGGCGGAGGGCTCGGCGACGGTGGTGGTCATTCGGCTCTCCTCCGGTCAGGACCGCACGCGCGGGTCGAGGGCGGCGTGCAGGGTGTCCGCGAGGAAGCCGGAGACGAGCACGACGACGGCGGTGAACAGGTTGATCGCCACCACCGAGTTGACGTCCTGTTCGTTGATCGACTGGATCAGCCACTCGCCCATGCCGTGCCAGCCGAAGATCGTCTCGGTGAAGATCGCGCCGGTGAAGATGCCCAGGAAGCTGTAGGCGAACATCGTCGACATCGGGATCACCGCGGTCCGCAGCCCGTGCTTGAGCAGCGCCCGGCCGCGGGTCAGGCCCTTGGCCTCGGCGGTGCGCAGGTAGTCGGAGCCGAGCACGTCGAGCATGGTGCCGCGCTGGTAGCGGCTGTAGGTGGCGAGGCCGCCGAGGGCCAGCGAGATGGTGGGCAGCAGCAGGTGCAGCGCCCAGTCGGCGAGGTGGGTGCCGAGGCCGCCGGTGAGCCCGGGGGTCTCGTAGCCGGTGAACGGGATGACGTCGTGGCCGGCCGCGTCCTTGGCGGCGATGGCGCCGTTCTTGAGGAACAGCGCGACCAGGAAGACCGGGGTGGAGAGCAGCACGAAGGACAGCACGGTGAGCAGCCGGTCGGAGATCCGGTACTGGCGCACCGCGCTCCAGGCCCCGGCCGCGACGCCGAGGACCATGCCCAGCAGGCTGCCGAGCAGCAGTAGCCGCAGCGAGACCCAGACCCGGCGGCCGAAGTCGTCGGTGACCGGGGTGTCGTGGATGGTCCGGCCGAGGTCGCCGTGGAGCAGCCCGCCGGCCCAGTGGCCGAAGCGTTCGACGACCGGGGTGTGGTCATTCAGGTTGAGCGCCGTGAGCTGGCGTTCGACCGATTCGACGGCCGGGCGGGGGACCTTGGCGTCGAAGTAGGTGCGCGGCTGCAGGGCGGTCGCGGAGATCGCGTACGCCAGGAAGACGGCGGCGATCAGCAGCACCGCGTAGTAGCTCAGCCGCTTCGTCAGGAAGCGGAGCATCAACGGCCGCCCGTCACGGTGCGGGTGGGGCCGACGCGTCTGGTGGGCATCGGGTGGGGGCCTCCGGTCCGGGCCCGTTCGGGGCGTCGGTTGGCAGGGTTTGGCGGATCGTCAGATGGCTTGACTGGTCGGTGAGTTGGGAAAGCGCAGGTCAGAGTGAAGCACCCGGGCACTGAGGCGGTGTTGCGCCCGTGTTGCCGCGTGTGACTTTTCGATCAGGTGTGCCCTCCTCCCCCTGGTGGCGGATCTGATCCGCTGTTACCTTCTGCTCGCCCGGTGCCGAATTGGCTGCCCACGCTCAAGCCCCGTCACACCTCTCGCGCCCCAACTCCCGTCATCGATCCCAGGGGGACCCTCATGGACGCTTCCACCACGGCCCGCCGCCTCGGCCGGGCCGCCGCGCTCGCCGTCGCCGTCGCGCTCGCGGTCACCGCGTGCACCTCGGGCGGGGGCGGCTCCGCCGACAACGCGGCGAAGAGCGAGCCGCCGGGCCCGGGCGCCAACGACCTCAACCCCAAGCCGCTGGACCAGGTCAAGGACGGCGGGGAGGTGCGCTTCCCGCTCTACCAGTGGATCACCCAGTGGAACCCGCTACAGGTGGACGGCTACTACGGTTCCGCGGTCTCGATCATGCGCAACCTGGAGCCCTCGCTCTTCAATACGGACGCCGCCGGCAGCTTCCTGCCCGACCCGGACTACCTGGTGGACGCCAAGGTCACCTCGACCTCGCCGCAGGTGGTCACCTACCGGCTCAACCCCAAGGCCAAGTGGTCGGACGGCAAGCCGCTCGGCTACCTGGACTTCAAGGCCGACTGGCAGGCCGCCGGCGGCAAGGACCCGGCGTACAACGTCTCCGACCCGTCCGGCTACGAGCAGATCTCCGCGGTCGAGCAGGGCGCCGATCCGACCGAGGTGAAGGTCACCTTCGCCGAGCCGTACGCCGACTGGCAGAACCTGTTCCGCCCGCTGATCCCGGCGGCCGGGATCTCCACCCCGGACGACTTCAACAAGGGCTGGGTGGAGAAGATCCCGATCACCGCGGGCGCGCTGAAGGTCGGCACGGCGGACAAGACCGCGCAGACCCTGACCCTCGTCCCCGACCCGGCCTGGTGGGGCACCAGGGCCAAGGTCGACAAGGTCACCTTCCGGGTGATGTCCCAGTCGGCGACGACCCAGGCGTACCTCAACAACGAGATCGACTACGCCGCGGCCGGCACCGCCACCGCGTACGGGCAGCTCAAGGACGCCAAGGACACCGTGATCCGCAGCGCCAGTCCGTGGGACGAGGTGCACATCTCCTTCGGCGGCTCGGGTGCGCTGAGCGACCGGAAGGTCCGGCAGGCGCTCGGCAAGGCGCTGGACCGCTCCGCACTGATCAAGATCGCCAACAACGGCGTGCCGGTGGAGTTCAAGCCGCTCGGCAACCACATCTTCATGCCCAACCAGACCGGGTACCAGGACACCTCTGGCGACTGGGCCAGGTTCGACCTGGCCGCCGCCAAGAAACTCCTGGACGAGGCGGGCTGGAAGGAGGCCGGCGGCGGTCAGCCGCGCACCAAGGACGGCCGGCCGCTGGAACTGCACTGGGTGCTCAACGACTCCACTCCGCAGGCCCAGATCGACCTGGCCACCGCGGCGGTGGCGATGTGGCAGGCGGCCGGGGCCAAGGTCAGCCTGGACAAGGTGCCCGCCAACGACTTCTTCACCAAGTACGTGAACCCGGGCAAGTTCGAGATCGCGAGCTGGCGCAACACCGACTCCTTCCCGCTCTCCAAGAGCCTGACCAACTTCCGGCTGCCGGTGGGCGACAACAGCTTCAGCAACCCCTCGCGCCTGGGCAGCCAGGAGATCGACGAGCTGCTGAAGAAGGCCGCCGGGACGGTCGACCCGGCGGAGGCCGCGAAGCTCTACAACCAGGCGGACGCGAAGATCTGGGAGCTCGGCCACACCGTCGAGCTCTACCAGCGGCCGGAGGTGGTGGCGACCCGCAAGGGCCTGGCCAACTACGGGGCCTTCGGTCTGGCGGGGGAGGACTACAGCAAGCTCGGCTGGGAGAAGTAGCCGCCGCCGGGGCGGGGCGGGCCGCACGGCAGGCGCTGGCGAGCAGCGCGGTGATCACGAGGCCGGTGGCGCGGACGCGGGGGGATCGGCTCCGCCGCCCCCGCAATCCCGCCACCCGCCTTGACCTTCCGCGTTGCCCGCACGCCACCCGTGTCGTGGGGCCCGGCAGGGCCCGCGCTCTTCCAACCGGGGAAGAATCTAGCGGCGCTCCGGTCGCTCGCGACGCAGCGCGCGGGGCGCGCCCGGAAACCCGCCGCGCTGTCACCCGGTTCGCGCACCGGAGCGTCAACTACGGCTGACGGCAAGGAAAAAAGGGGACATACGGGGCCATCGCGCCCGGGGGCGCGCGGCCTTTCCGGGCCGCGCCGGTGCGTGCACGGCCGTCACGCCCGCGTGCAGAGCCGTCGCGCCGGTGCGTGCGCCGGGCCGGGGCCGCTGCCAGGATGCGCGGGACGGTCCCCCCGCCCTCCTCCCGACTCCCCGGAGCAGCTCCGATGGCCAGTGACCCCGCCGCGACGGCACGCCCCAGCCACCCCGTCGATCCGCCGCCGGTGCGCCGGATGGTCCCGCGCGACCGGAGCGAGCCGCACCGGGTCGCCACCCCGCTGGAGCTCTTCTTCGACCTCTGCTTCGTGGTCGCGGTCGGCCAGGCCGGGCGCGAACTGGCGGGCTCGCTGGCGGCGGGGCACTACGGCGACGGCCTGCGCGGCTTCGTGCTGGCCTTCTTCGCGATCTGGTGGGCCTGGATGAACTTCACCTGGTTCGCCTCCGCGTACGACGTCGACGACGTGCCGTACCGGATCACCACGCTGGTGCAGATCGCCGGGGTGCTGATCCTCGCCGCCGGCGTGCCGCGGATCTTCGCCACCCAGGACCTGACGCTGGGGATCGTCGGCTACCTGGTGATGCGCCTGGCGATGGTCACCCAGTGGCTGCGCGCGGCCGCCGGCGAGCAGGGCCCGGCGCGCCGGGTCGCGCTGGGCTACGCGGCGGGGATCACGCTCTGCCAGGCCGGCTGGGTGGTGGTGCTGTTCCTGCCGCAGGACGTCCGGCTGTACGTCATCCCGGTCGGGGTGCTGTGCGAGCTGGCCGTGCCGGTGGTCGCCGAACTGCGGGCGCGGACCTCCTGGCACCCGCACCACATCGCCGAACGGTACGGGCTGTTCACCCTGATCGTGCTCGGCGAGACGGTGGCGGCGGCGACCGTCGCGGTGCAGTCGGCGGTGGACGAGCACGAGGAACTGGGCCGGCTGGTGCCGGTGGCCGCCGGCGGGCTGCTGATCTGCTTCGCGGCCTGGTGGATCTACTTCGCCCGGTCCGTCCACGAGCACCTGCGTTCCAACCGGCAGGCGCTGGTCTGGGGGTACGGGCACTACCTGGTGTTCGCCTCGGCGGCGGCGATCGGCACCGGGCTGGAGGTGGCGGTGGAGTCGGCGGTGCACCAGGCGCACATCTCCGAGACCGCCGCCACCGCGACGGTCACCGTGCCCACCGCGCTCTACCTGGTCACGGTCTGGTTCCTGCACTCCCGGCACACCAAGCGGGGTGCGGCGGCCCAGTCGGTGGCGCCGGCGGGGGCCGCGCTGGTGCTGGCCTGCACCGCGCTCGGCGGCTCCGGGGTGCTCGCGGCGGGCCTGGTCTGCGCGCTGATGGTGGCGGTGGGCGTGCTGGTCCACGGCCGGGAGAGCAGGTGGGCGGGCGCCCGCCGGGCGTACTGATCCGCGGGGCGTACCGATCCGCGGGGCACGCCCAGTTCGAACCGCCCAGTCCGAACCGCCCTGTCCGAACAGCCCGTCAGCCGACCCGGCCCAGCAGCACCGGCTCGTGCCGCGCCAGCCAGTCCAGGTAGGCCGGGTTGACCTTGGCCAGATCCAGGTAGGCGGCCCGCAGTTCGCCGTACAGCGCGTCCAGCGCGGGCGGGCTGAGCACGCGCGGACGCCAGGTGAACAGCAGCCGGACGGCCAGCGGGTCCCCGTGCACCGGGCGGACCACCGTGCCGGGACCGGGCAGTGAGGTGGGCTGGCAGGGGCGGACGGCCTCGCCGGAGGCGACCAGCTCGGCGGCGGTGGCGTTGTCCCGCACCTGGACCACCCGGGGGTTGAGCCCGGCCTCGGTGAACACCCGGCGCATCGCCGCGTACTCGTGGTCGGCGGTCGGGTCGACCATCCAGGTGTCCTCGGCGAGGTCGGCCAGGTGGACGACGTCGCGGGCGGCGGCCGGGTGCCCGGCGGCGAGCGCGACGAACTGCGGCTCCCGGGCCATCAGCACCCGGTGCTCGGCGTCCGGCGGCACCCGCAGCGGGAAGCCCTCGCACTCGTGCACGAAGGCCACGTCCAGCTGGTCGGCGGCGACCATCCGCAGCAGCGCGCTGGCCGAGATGTCCACGTGGATGGTGGTGTCGGTGTCCGGCAGCCGCTCGTGCACCCGGCGCAGCCAGGCCGCGACCGCCCGGCTTCCGACGCTGCCGATCCGCAGCCGCCGCTGCCGGCCGGGGCCGGCCGAGTCCCGCGCCTCCTGGCGGGCGGCGGCCACCAGGGCGGCCATCTCGGTGATCACCGGCCGGGCCCGGGAGAGCACCGAGTGGCCGAGCGCGGTGGGCCGGCTGCCGGTCTGCTCGCGGGTGAACAGGGTGCCGCCGATGGCCCGTTCGATGCGGTGCAGCTGGGTGGTGAGGGAGGGCTGGGTCATGCCGAGCTGGAGCGCGGCCTTGCGGAGGCTGCCGCTGTCGGCGATCGCGCACAGCACCCGGAGGTGTCTCACGTCGAGCTCCACGTCGGGAGCATAGACGCCGTCGCACCCCTTCGCCAAGGACATGACAGGCATTCAAGGCATGCCGAAGGGCCGGCCGACGGACCGACCGGCTGAACGGCCGACGGATCGGCCGGTGCGCCGCACGACGGCACCGGGCCGCTATGCGGTGGTGCTATCGCCGGTTGGCATCATCCGCGACGGCCCCGCCCGGGTCGAAGCTCGGGGGCAGCAACCCGCCCCTCGGCCACCGCCCGGGGCGGCCCCCACCGTGCGCCCCGGCCGGGCCCGGCCCCCATCGGGCCCCGGCGAGCCGGCGCACCGCGAAACCGGAGTCCCCACATGAAGCGATCCGTGCTGTCCGCAGCCCTGGGCCTGACCCTCGCGGCCGGCCTGGCGGTCCTGCCCGCCACCGCCGCGACCGCCGCTCCCGCCGCCCCGGCCGTGCAGGGCTACACCCCCTCGACGTACGCGGGTTCGGCCGCGGAGGCGGCGAACAACCAGGCCTTCTTCCAGGCCGTGATGGCCTCGGCCAAGGCCAAGCAGGCCGCCAACCCCGGCCTGGCGACCGTCACCGTCACCTACGACACCGCGAACGCGCCCTCCTTCACCAGCCAGATATCCCAGGCCGCGCAGATCTGGAACAGCTCGGAGACCAACGTCCAGCTCCAGGCGGCGAGCGGCAGCGGCGACTTCTCGTACTACGAGGGCAACGACAGCCGCGGCTCCTACGCCAGCACCGACGGCCACGGCCACGGCTACGTCTTCCTCGACTACCAGCAGAACCAGCAGTACAGCTCGCTCCGCGTGGTGGCGCACGAGACCGGCCACGTGCTCGGCCTGCCCGACGACTACTCCGGCCCGTGCAGCGAGCTGATGTCGGGCGGCGGCCCCGGCCCGTCCTGCACCAACCCGTACCCCGACGGCAACGAGCGCAGCCAGGTCGACTACCTCTGGGCGAACGGTCTCGCGGCGCGGAACTGACGCGAGCGGCAAGCGGGTTCGGGGTGGCGGGCCGCTCGGCCGGAATCGAGCGGCCCGCCACCCCGGGTACTTCCCCGGACCGGAGCCTAGCCGCCGCCGGAACGGAATGCCAGGGGCACGATTGAGTCAAGTCGAGGAAAAGACAGCTCAAATCGACTCCATAGCAGGGGTATTGAACGGTGCTATCGCGGGTTGGCATCATCCGCGCACGCGCCGGGTTGCCCGAAGCTCTGGGGACACCACCCGTTGACCAGGTGTTCCCCCCGGCCGGCCCCCAACCGGCCACGTCACCTCAGGAATCGGAGCCCCCACATGAAGCGATCCGTGCTGTCCGCCACCCTCGGCCTCGCCCTCGCGGCCGGCCTCGCCGTGCTGCCCACCACCGCCGCCGCGGCCGCGACGCCGACCGCCCCGGCCGTGCAGGGCTACACCGCCACGACGTACGCCGGTTCGGCCGCGGAGGCGGCGAACAACCAGGCCTTCTTCCAGGCCGTGATGGCCTCGGCCAAGGCCAAGCAGGCCGCCAACCCGGGCCTGGCGAGCGTCACCGTCACCTACGACGCCAGCTCCGCCCCCTCCTTCCGCAACCAGATATCCCAGGCCGCGCAGATCTGGAACGGCTCGGTCGCCAACGTCAAGCTGCAGTCCGGTTCGGCCGCCGACTTCCGCTACTACGAGGGCAACGACAGCCGCGGCTCCTACGCCAGCACCGACGGCCACGGGCGCGGCTACGTCTTCCTCGACTACCAGCAGAACCAGCAGTACAGCTCGGTGCGCGTGGTGGCGCACGAGACCGGCCACGTGCTCGGCCTGCCCGACCACTACTCCGGCCCGTGCAGCGAGCTGATGTCGGGCGGCGGCCCCGGCACCTCCTGCACCAACCCGTACCCGAACACCACCGAGCGCAGCCGCGTCAACTCGCTCTGGGCGCGCGGCTGAGCCGGGCGCTGAACCCCGGGCAGTGAACCCCGGACGGTGAACCCCGGACCGGCCGCCTCGGCGCGGCCGGTCCGGGGCCTCGTCGGTTCCCGGGTGCGATCCGGTCCGGGGCCTCGTCGCTCCCCGGCGTTGTCGGTGCCGCGTGCGAGCATGCGGCCGAGACCCGTACGCCCCGACCGCCAGGAGCCACCGCCATGCCCCGTTCCGCCCCCGACCGGCTCGCCGACCTCCCGTACGCCGAGCTGCTGCGCCCGCACACCGGGCCGCTGCGCGCCGACGAGCGGTACGACACCGCGCACTTCGACGGCGGCGAGCACACCGACGAGTCGGGCGCCGGGGCGGCCTTCCTGGAGTGCGCCTTCACCGGTGTCGCGCTCAGCGGGGTCAAGCTGCGCCAGGCAAGGTTCAACGAGGTGTGGGTGCAGGCCGGCCGCTGGGTCGCCTGCGACCTGAGCGACTCCGAGTGGCAGGACAGCTCCTTCGTCGGCGGCGTGCTCGCCGGGGTCGCCGGGTACGGCTCGGCGCTGCGCCGGGTGGTGTTCCGGGGCTGCAAGCTGGAGGCGGTCAACCTGCGCTCGGCCGTCCTGCGGGACGTCGTCTTCGAGGACTGCCTGCTGCGCGACGTGGACTTCGGCGAGGCGAAGCTGACCGGGGTGTCCTTCCCCGGCTCCACGCTGGAGGAGGTCCGGCTGCGCGGCGCCACGCTGAGCCGGACGGACCTGCGGGGCGCCGTCCGGCTCGGCCTGGTCGACGGCCACCAGGGGCTGCGCGGGGCGGTCATCAGCTCGCTCCAACTGATGGAGCTGGCCCCCCAGTTCGCCCACGCGCTGGGGATCGAGGTCAAGGACCGCTGAGCACCTGAGCCCCTTCGCGCGTTCGCCCGGGCGTCGCTCGGTGACGCCCGGGCGAACAGTCCGCCAAACCTGCCGTCGGCACCTGGTGGGCCGGTCGGGCCGAGGTGGAGACTTCTCCGCGATCGATGGCCCCGACTTGTGCACACAACATCGCCAGCGAAGGGACGGACCGGTCTGATGGCCGAGTTGAGTCGTAGGAAGTTCGTCACGCTGTCCGGCGCCGCCGCGGCAGGCCTCGCCGTGGCCGGCACCGGAGCCGCGGGGCCCGCGGGGGCCGCCCAGGGAAGTGGCGCAGCTCCCGCTTCCACCGCCGCGCTCAGCGCGACCGGCACCATCACCGACGCCCGGCACGTGGTGATCCTGATGCAGGAGAACCGCAGCTTCGACCACTACTTCGGCACGCTGCGCGGCGTGCGCGGCTTCGCCGACCGCAGCGCCATCCAGATCTCCGGCGGCTACAGCGTCTTCAACCAGCCGAACGGCCTGCTCGCCCGCCAGTACCCCTGGCAGTTCAGCCAGACCAAGCCGGCCGGCGGAGCGGACCCGGAGCGCCTCGCCCAGTGCAACGGGGACCTCAGCCACGGATGGGGTGACCAGCACAAGGCCTGGAACGGCGGCAAGATGGACTCCTGGGTCGCCGCCAAGGGCAACGTCCGCACGCTCGGCTTCCTCACCCGCCAGGACATCCCGTTCCACTACGCCCTGGCCGAGAACTGGACGATCTGCGACGCCTACCACTGCTCGGTGCTCAGCGCGACCGGCCCCAACCGCACCTACCACTGGTCCGGCCAGATCGACCCGGCCGGCACCGCGGGCGGCCCGGCCTACGACGGCGGCGACGAGAAGGGCCTGCGCTGGCAGACCTACGCCGAGGCGCTGGAGAGCGCCGGCGTCAGCTGGAAGGTCTACCAGAACGCCGCCGACAACTACGGCGACAACGCCCTGGCGTACTTCACGAACTTCACGGGCGCCCAGGCCGGCAGCCCGCTGGCCGTCAAGGGCATGGGCTCGGTGCCCAAGGTCACCGGGCGGACACCGGACGACATCGCCGCCGCCATCAAGGCCGACGTGCTGGCCGGGACGCTGCCGCAGGTGAGCTGGATCGTCCCCGACCAGGCCTCCTCCGAGCACCCGTACGCCACCCCGGTGGACGGCGCGCACTTCGTCCACATGGTGATCGACGCGCTCAACGCGGACCCGAACGTCTTCGACTCGTCCGTCCTGTTCATCAACTACGACGAGAACGACGGCTTCTTCGACCACGTCCCGCCGCCCGCCGCCCCGGCCGGCACCCCGGGCGAGTTCTACAACGGCACCAACATCGGCCTCGGCTTCCGCGTCCCGCTCATCGCCGTCTCGCCCTGGACCCGCGGCGGCTGGGTCAACTCCGAGACCTTCGACCACACCTCGGTGCTGCGCTTCCTGGAGACCTGGACCGCCGCCCTCGGCAAGCCCGCCACCTGCCCGAACATCAGCGACTGGCGCCGCCGCGTCTGCGGCGACCTCACCAGCGTGTTCGACTTCGCCAACCCGGTCTACGGCCTGCCCGCGCTGCCCGACACCTCGCAGACCATCGGCCTGTCCGCCTGCGGCCCGCTGCCCAACCCGGCCCCGGTGAACAACCAGCTCCCGGTGCAGGAGTCCGGCACCCGCCCGGCGCGCGCCCTGCCGTACCAGCCGAACGCCAACCTGGACCACCTGGAGTTCGGCTCCGGCGGGGTGATGAAGGTCTGGATCGCGATGGACAACGGGGGCGCCGCCGCCACCAAGTCCGCCCACTTCGCGGCCTACGCCAACGCCTACCGCAGCGGCGGTCCCTGGCAGTACACGGTGGACCCGGGCGGCAGCACCAGCGACTTCTTCAACTGCGGCACCAACTTCGGCGGCGGCCCGTACGACCTCACGGTGGTCGGCCCCAACCGCTTCCTGCGCCGCTTCAAGGGCGACGCGATGAAGGCGGGCAAGAACGCCGCCGTCACCGCCTCCTACGCGGTCGAGCCGGGCACCGGCAAGCTCGCGCTCTACTTCAAGCTCGCCAACTCCGGCAGCACCCCGATCACGTTCACGATCGCGTCCAACAACTACCGCACCGACGGCCCCTGGACGTACCAGGTCCCGGCCGGCGGCAGCGTCAGCGACTTCTTCAACGCCGTGGCGTACAGCAACGGCTGGTACGACTTCACCGTGACGGTGGATGCGGACAGCACCTGGTCCCAGCGCTTCACCGGCCACCTGGAGACGGGTGCGGCGAGCATCACCGGCTGACCGTCGTTCCCACCGCGCCGAACGGGGCCCCACTCCTCCGCCGAGAAGTGGGGCCACCGTGTCACCGCCGCCAGAACAGGTGGTGCGCCACGCCGCTCGGGCTGGGCACGACCTCCAGGTGGAACCGGTCGAGCAGCTCGTCGGGGGACTCCCAGAGCTTCAGCCCGGTGCCGAGTTCCAGCGGGGAGACCGCGATGTGCAGGGTGTCCACGAGGTCGGCGTCGAGGAACTGGCGGATGGTGGTGACCCCGCCGCCGAGGCGGACGTCCTTGCCGTCGGCGGCCTCCCGGGCCTGCTTGAGGACGGTGGCCGGGTCGCCGTCGACGAAGTGGAAGGTGGTGTCGGAGAGCGTGAACGAGGGCCGGGTGTGGTGGGTCATGACGAACACCGGCGTACGGAACGGGGGCTCGGCACCCCACCAGCCGAGCCACTCGTGGTCCTGCCACGGGCCGCGCTGGGGCCCGAACTTGTTGCGCCCCATGATCTCGGCGCCGATGTTGCGGTCGAAGTCCCGGGTTAAGTAGTCGTCCAGGCCCCGGCTGCCGCCGGGGTCGGTGCGCATCGGCCAGCTCGCGGTGGCCCCGGCCCAGGAGAAGAGCCGCTCGGGGCGGTCGAGGCCGAACGGCAGCTCGAAGCTCTGGTGCTCGCCGGCCGCGACGCCGTCAGCGGAGACGTTGAAGTTCATGACTCTGAGCAGTTGGTTCATGACTGGGGCTCCTGTCCCGTGATCGTGCGGCGGGGTGCCGCACACCGGGACGTCGGAGCGGACCCGGCGGGATTGACATCGGGCCCGGGATTCTTTCGAGGACTTCTCTCGGGGGCGGTCCGGGCCCGTCAGGCGAACGGGCCCCGGGGGAACCACGGGTCGTGGACCTCGCGGGGCCCGTCCGGGGTCAGCAGGGTGAGGCCGAGCGCGCCGGAGGCGTACTCGGCGAGCTGCACCGAGCCGTGCCGGGTCTCCAGTTCGGCCTGCACGGGCACCGGCAGCTTGGTCAGGGCCCGCCGCAGCTGCAGGGCGTCCCGCCGGCTGATCGGCTGCGGCGCGCGCAGCACCAGCCGCAGCGGGCTCATCGGCCCGGCCACCGGCACGCCGCTGCCCAGCTCGTAGCCGACCGCGCCGATCGGGCCCCAGGGCAGCCGGTGGTCCGCGACCAGCCGGCCGACCTCGGGCAGCAGGGCCAGGGCCGGGATGCCGGCGAGCCGTTCGGGGGCCAGGTGCCCGCGCCGGTCGGGGAGCTGTTCGGGCCGCAGGGTCCGGGCCACCGCCGCCCAGGGGGCCAGGGCGTCCAGCCGCTGGCCGGGGCGCGGGCCGCGCACGGTCACCGGGAACCACAGCTCGGGCGCGGCCTCCGGGTCCCGGGTGCAGCGCTGGGGGTGCGGCAGGTCCACCGGGTTGCCGACCACGGCGGGCGCCCGGCCGACCGTCACCCAGGGGTGCGCCCGCAGCACGGCCCGTGCCCAGCCCGGCAGTTCGCCGCCCGCGAGGGGCCGCAGCGAGCTGGGGCACTGCATCAGCAGCAGGTCGTGGGCGCCGGGCAGCCGGCCGTCCAGGGCGGCCAGCGGGCCGACCCGCCGGCGCGGTCCGTCGTGCTGGTCCTCGACGGTGCGCCGGGCGGGGCTTCCGGGGTGTACGACGGTCACTGCGGGCTCCAGGGGGTGGCGTGGATGTCGCCGACGGCCACCACCCTCCGCCCGTCCGGCGGCTCCCGGCTACGGCCCTTGGACGCGTTCACCAGGGACCAAAGGCTCAAGGTGCGCCCGTCCGTGCCCGGTGTGAGAGTGGGGGACAGCCCGGCATTCCGTCGTTCCCCCCGGAGGAGGAGCCATGGGCATCTTCGACAGGTTGTTCCACCGGCCGCAGCACGAGTCCGTCGGACAGGAGTCCGCCCAGCGGGCCGCCCTCGCCCACGACGAGGCCGCCGACGCGTACGGCGACGACATCGAGCGCACCCGGGAGCAGCAGGAACGGCTCGCCCAGGAGGAGGCCGACCGGCGCGCCGCCGAGAACATGACCGCCGAGGGCGACCCCTGGGGCTGAGCCCGGACCTCAGGCCGTACGCGGCGGCAGCGGCGGGCGGCGCAGGTCCGGTCGGGGGGTGTCGGCGGACGGCGGCTCGGCGGCGGGGGCGTCCTCCAGCAGCTCCAGGGCCAGCTGGACGGCGGCGACCAGCTCCGGGTGGCGTCCCCGGGCCCAGTCGCGCGGGGTGCGCAGCACGTGCACGTCCGGTTCGACGCCCCGGTTCTCCACCGTCCAGCCGAGCCCGCCGCCGAACCAGGAGGCGTTCTTCGGCACCGAGATCTGGGTGCCGTCGCCGAGGGTGTGCCGTCCGCTCATCCCGACCACCCCGCCCCAGGTGCGGGCGCCGATCACCGGGCCGAGCCCGAGCAGCTTGATCGCCGCGATGATCACGTCGCCGTCGGAGCTGGTGGCCTCGTCGGCCAGCGCCACCAGCGGTCCGCGCGGTGCGTGCCGGGGCCAGCGGACCGGGCGGCGGTCCCGGGTGAAGTCCCAGGCCAGGACGTGCCGGGAGAGCTTCTCCAGGACGAGTTCGGAGACGTTGCCGCCGGCATTGCCGCGGACGTCCAGGACCAGCGCGGGCTTGTCCAGTTCGCGCCGCAGGTCCCGGTTGAACTGCGCCCAGCCGGAGCCGCCGAGGTCCGGGATGTGCAGGTAGCCGCACCGTCCGTCGCTGAACTCGCGTACCAGGGAACGCCGTTTGGCCACCCAGTCCTGGTAGCGGATGGGCCGTTCGTCGACCAGCGGGGTGATCACGATCCGCCGCACCGGGCCGTCCGGGGCGCCGCGCAGGGCCAGTTCGAGCGTCGTGCCGCCGGTGCCGGCCAGCAGCGGCAGCGGTCCGCGCAGCGGGTCCACCGGGCGGCCGCCGACCTCCAGGAACTCGTCGCCGTCCCGCACGCCCTGGGCGGCGAGCGGGGCGCGGGCGCGCGGGTCGGAGGTCTCGCCGGGCAGCACCCGGTCGACCAGCCAGCGGCCGTCGGGGGAGCGGTGGGCGTTGGCGCCGAGCAGGCCGAGCGGCTGCTGGGCGAGCACCGGGCCCTCGGCGCGCCGGGAGGGGGTGACGTAGGCGTGCGAGGTGCCGAGTTCGCCGAGGAGTTCGCGCAGCAGGTCGGCGAAGTCGTCGGGGGAGCAGACCCGGTCCAGCAGCGGCTCGTACTGGGCGACCAGCGCGGGCCAGTCCAGGCCGGACATCCGCTCGTCCCAGAACTGGTCCCGGACGATCCGGGCCGCCTCGTGGTAGGCCTGGCGCCACTCGGCGGCCGGGTGCACGGTGTGGGTGATCCGGCGCAGGTCGACGGTGGTGCCGGCGGCGGGGGCGGCGACCGGGACCACCCGCAGCGTCCCGGCCGAGTACACCGCGATCGAGCCGCCGTCCCCGGAGACCGCGTAGCCGTCCAGCTTGTCGACCAGCGTGCTGCGGGTGCCCCGGGCCAGGTCGAAGTGCTCCAGCGAGGGGCGCCCCGAGGTGTCCTCCGGGCTGGCGAAGGTCTGCCCGAGGGTGCCGGAGATCGGCCAGCGCAGCCAGACCAGGCCGCCGCGCACCGCGTCGGTGGCCGAGTACTTGGAGGCGATCACCGGGAACTGGAGCAGCCGCTCGCCGATGCCCTCCGGGTCGACCCGGACGGTGCCGTCGCCGCCTTCGCCGTGCGCGGCGCCGTCCTCGGGCGGGGCGGTGAACGGTGAGGGGGTGTCGGCGGCGAGCGGGACGAGGTACGGGCGGCAGCCGACCGGGAAGGAGAGGTCGCCGGTGTGCACGTCGTGGACCGGGTCGAAGCCGCGCCAGGACAGGAAGGCCAGGTAGCGGCCGTCCCGGGTGAACACCGGCTGCTCGTCCTCGAACCGGCCGTCGGTGACGTCGGTGGTCGCCGCGGACGCGTCGGCGCGGGTGAGCCGGATGCGGCGCAGCGAGCGCCCGGCGACCGGCTCGGACCAGGCGGTCCAGTGCGAGTCGGGGGAGAAGCGGGCGCCGGTGACCGGCCCGTAGCCGGAGGCGGCCAGTTCGCGCACCCCGCCGTCGGCGGCGGAGACCAGCAGCAGCCGCCCGTCCGAGGTGGTGGCGGCGAGCCGGCTGCCGTCGGGGGAGGCGGTGAGCTCCAGGACGCGGCCGATCCGCCCGGCGGCGAGCACCCGGTGGCGGTGCTGCTCCGAGCGGGGGTGCCCCGGCAGCGGCACCACCTCGATCGCGTCGGCGCCCTCGGCGTCGGTGACCCAGGCCGCCTCACCGGTGTGCCCGAGCACCACCGGCAGCCGGGTGCGCACCCCGGGGGTGTCGGCGAGCGCCCGGGCCGGGCCGTCCTTGTGGGTGAGCCAGTACTGGCTGCCGCGCACGGTGACCACCCCGGCCCGGCCGGTCTGGTCGCAGGCGAGGTCCTTGACCTGGCCGGCGGCGCTGACCTGGTACGGGCGGCGGCCGGCCCGGGCGCCGCCGAGCGGGACGTGCAGCCGGCGCGGGGCGGGGGCGGCCAGGTCGTCCAGCAGCCAGAGGTCGCCGGCGTGCTGGTAGACGATCCGGGTGCCGTCGGTGGCGGCCTCACGGGCGTAGTAGGAGGCGTGGTCGGTGTGCCGGCGCAGGTCGGTGCCGTCCGGGCGGCAGGAGTAGACGTTGCCGATGCCCTCGTGGTCGGAGAGGAAGGCGATCCGGTCGCCGAGCGGGCCGCCGACCGGCATCGGCGCGGCGAGGTGCCCGGTGTGCCCGGGAAGGATCCGGTCGCCGTCCACCCAGAGCCGGCCGGTGGCGCCGCCCCGGTAGCGCTTCCAGGCGGCCGGCCCGTGCGGGGCGGCGCCGGTGAGCAGCACGGTCCGCTCGCGGCTCATCTGGGCGTCGCCGACCGGCCCCCAGGGCATCCGGCGGCCGGGGGAGCCGTCCGGCGGCAGGGCGTGCGCCCAGGTGTAGTGGCCGAAGGGCTCGTGGTAGGAGGTGACGGCCAGCACCTCGCCGTCCGGCAGCCAGCCGCGCACCCGGGTGTCCTGGCTGCCCCAGAAGCTGAGCCGGTCCGCCGGGCCGCCCTCGACCGGGGCGGTCCACACCTCGGGGGTCAGGGCGAGCCAGCTGGTCCAGGCGAGGGTGGTGCCGTCGGGGGAGAAGCGGGGGTGGCTGACCCGGGTGCGGTCGCAGCCGACCCGCCAGGCCCGGCCGGTGCCGCCGCCGTCGGCGTCCAGCGGGGCGATCCAGACGTCGTCCTCGGCGGTGAAGGTGAGCAGGCCGCCGTGCAGGTGGGGGTGGCGGAGGTAGCCGGGCGGGGTCACGCCTCCATCCTTCGACGGGGTGTCACCTCCGGCAACCGGAGGCAACCGGGGGTGGCCGGGGGCGGCCGGGCGCCGGTGGGCCGGGGCCGTCCGAACCGGTCTGGACCATTGACACCTCACGGCCGGATCCACTTCAGTGGTCTAGTCCAACTTGGGTGCCAGGCCGGGCCGTTCCCCCCACTGGCCCGTGCTCCGGCGTGCCCTCGGACGTCCCCCACGACCGCGCCATCGCAGGAGCACCCGCATGCGCAGAACCCTTCCCGGACAACGCCGCGCCACCATCGCGGCCGGCACCGCCTCCGCCGTCGCCGCGGCCACGCTGGTCGGCGTCACACTCGGCCTGGCGCCCACCGCCTCGGCCGGCGAGTTCCTGGTCAACGGCGGCTTCGAGTCCGGCTCACTCGGCCCCTGGAGCTGCTCCGGCAACTCCGGCAGCGTCGTCACCAGCCCGGTGCACGGCGGCAGTCGCGCGCTCGCCGCGGCCGCCACGGCCGGCGACACCGCCCAGTGCGGCCAGACCGTCACCGTCGCCCCGAACACCACCTACACGCTCAGCGCCTACGTCAACGGCTCGTACGTCTACCTGGGCGTGGACGGCGGCGGCCCGAGCACCTGGACCCCGGGCACCGGCGGCTCGTACCAGAAGCTCAGCCTCAGCTTCACCACCGGCGCCACCCAGACCAGTGCCACCGTCTACACCCACGGCTGGTACGGCCAGGGCACCTACTACGCGGACGACATCTCGCTGGACGGGCCGGGCGCGCCCAGCCCGACGCCCACGCCGACGCCCACCGGGACGGCCTCGCCGACCGCCTCGCCGACCGCGACCCCGACGGGCACACCGACCGGAACGCCCACCGGCACCCCGACCGGCACGCCCACGGGCACCCCCACGGGGACGCCCACCAGCCCGCCCGCCGGCAGCCACGCCCTGGTCGGCTACCTGCACGCGAGCTTCGCCAACGGCGCCGGCTACACCCGGATGGCCGACGTCCCGAACTCCTGGGACTTCATCAACCTGTCCTTCGGCGAGCCCACCTCCGTCACCTCCGGCGACATCCGCTTCAACCGCTGCCCGGCCACCGAGTGCCCGACCGTCGAGTCGGACGACGAGTTCAAGGCCGCCATCGCCGCCAAGCGGGCCCAGGGCAAGAAGGTGCTGATCTCGATCGGCGGCCAGAACGGCCAGGTCCAGCTGACCAGCACCGCCGCCCGGGACACCTTCGTCAGCTCGGTCTCGGCGATCATCGACAAGTGGGGCCTGGACGGCCTGGACATCGACTTCGAGGGCCACTCGCTCTCCCTCAACACCGGTGACACCGACTTCAGGAACCCGACCAGCCCGGTCATCGTCAACCTGATCTCCGCGGTGAAGACCCTCAAGGCCAAGTACGGCCCGGGCTTCGTGCTGACCATGGCGCCGGAGACCTTCTTCGTCCAACTCGGCTACCAGTACTACGGATCCGGCCCCTGGGGCGGCCAGGACCCGCGCGCCGGGGCGTACCTGCCGGTCATCCACGCGCTGCGCGACGACCTCACCCTGCTGCACGTCCAGGACTACAACTCCGGCTCCATCATGGGCCTGGACAACCAGTACCACTCGATGGGCGGCGCCGACTTCCACGTCGCGATGACCGACATGCTGCTCAAGGGCTTCCCGGTGGCGGGCAACGCGAACAACGTGTTCCCGGCGCTGCCGGCCTCCAAGGTCGCCATCGGCATGCCGGCCACCACCAACGCGGGCAACGGCTACGTCGCCCCGGCCGAGGTGAACAAGGCGCTCGACTGCCTCACCAAGCTGGCCAACTGCGGGACCTACGTGCCGCGTTCGGGCGCGCAGTCGAACCTGCGCGGGCTGATGACCTGGTCGATCAACTGGGACCGGTTCGGCGGCCAGGAGTTCTCCAAGAACTTCAACGGCTACTTCGGCCGCTGAGCAGCCGAGTCCCGGGCCGGCTGATCAGCTGACCCGACCGCCCGTGGGACCGTGCTTGAACCTGACACCGGTGTGAGGTCCAAGCATGGTCCCCATGGCGACCACACAGCTCACCACCCCGGTACCCCCCAAGCCCTTCCCGCTCCCCGCCCTGCTCGCCCTGGCCACCGCCGTCTTCGTCACCGGTCTCACCGAGAACCTGCCGGCCGGGGTGCTGCCCGGGATGAGCGAGGCACTCGGGGTCAGCGAGTCCGCGGCCGGGCAGACCGTCACCGTCTACGCGATCGGCTCCGCCGTCACCGCGATCCCGCTCAGCGCGGCCACCGCCGGCTGGGGCCGCAAGCGGCTGCTGCTCACCGCGATGGCGGGCTTCGCGGTGGCCAACACCGTCACCGCGGTCTCCACCAACTACCCGCTCACGCTCGCCGCCCGCTTCCTCGCGGGCGTCGCGGCCGGCCTCGCCTGGGCCCTGCTGGCGGGGTACGCGCGCCGGCTGGTGCCGGTCGACCAGCAGGGCCGGGCCATGGCGGTGGCGATGGCGGGCGTGCCGGTCGCGCTGTCGCTGGGAGTGCCGGTCGGCACCTTCCTCGGGCAGGTGCTCGCCTGGTGGGTGCCCTTCCTGGCCATGACGGCACTGGCGGTCGCCGTGATCGGCTGGATCGCGGCACTGCTGCCGGACCAGCCCGGGCAGCCGGCCGGTGAGCGCGTTCCGGTCCGGGACGCGCTCACCGTGCCCGGCGTCCGGCCGGTGCTCACCGTGACGGTGCTCTGGGTGCTCGCGCACACCATCCTGTTCACCTACATCGCGCCCTTCCTGGACCGGGCCGGCCTCGGCGGCGCCACCGGCACCGTGCTGCTGGTCTTCGGGCTGGCCTCGCTGGCGAGCGTCTGGCTGGTCGGCGCCCACATCCACCGCCGGCTGCGGCAGCTGACGATCGGCGGCGCGCTGCTGGTCGCCGTGACCGCGGCCGTCCTCGCGGTGGCGTCCGGCAGCACGCCGCTGGTGTACGCCGCGGCGCTGTTCTGGGGCCTCGGCTGGGGCGGCGCCCCGACCCTGCTCCAGACCGCCCTCGGCGACGCGGGCGGGGAGCGGGCGGACGCCGCCCAGGCCGTCCTGGTGACCCTGTGGAACGCCGCGATGGCGGGCGGCGGCGTGCTCGGCGGCCTGGTCCTGAGCGGCCTGGGCACCGGCGCCCTGCCCTGGACGGTGCTCGCGCTGATGCTCCCCGTCCTCGCCGTGGCCACCGCCGCCCGCCGGCACGCCTTCCCGTCGGTGCGGGGTTAGCCCCGCATCAGCCGGTTCACCTCCTCGACCACCTCGGGGGACGCCTTCGCGAGCGCGCCGGAGTCGTACGGCGGCTGGGGGTCGTACTCGATCAGCAGCTGGATCGCCTGGGCGACGGTGTCCCCGGCGATCCGGCCGGCCAGCGTCAGCGCGAGGTCGATCCCGGCCGAGACCCCGGCGGCGATGGCGTACTTGCCGTCGATGACGACCCGCTCCGTCCCGGTCGGCTCCGCCCCGTACCCGGGCAGCCGGTCGAGGACGCCCCAGTGGGAGGTGGCCCGGCGGCCCTCCAGCAGCCCGGCGGCGCCCAGGATCAGCGAGCCGGAGCAGACCGAGGTGGTCCAGGTGGTGGTCGCGTCGATCCGGCGCACCCAGTCGAGCACGGCCCGGTCCTTCAGCTGGGCCTCCGTCCCGGGCCCGCCGGGCACCAGCAGCAGGTCGGCCGAGTCCACCTCGTCCAGGGCGGCGTCCGCGGTGAGCGCCAGGCTGTGCACGTCGTTGCGGACCGGCCCCCGTTCGGCGGCGGCGAACACCACCTCGGCGCCGGGGAGCCGGGACAGCACCTCGTACGGGCCGACCGCGTCCAGGGTGGTGAACTCGGGGTAGAGCAGGATGGCGATGCGCATCAGTGACCTCCAGTGGGTTCGGGTCGGAAGCGGCGTCGGTACTCGGCGGGCGGGGCGGCCAGGGCCCGGACGAAGGCGCGCCGCATCGCCTCCGGGGTGCCGTAGCCGCAGGAGCGCGCGATCTCCTCGATGCCGTGGTCGGTGTCCTCCAGCAGCCGCCGGGCGGCCTCCAGCCGGACCCCGTCCACGTACCGGCCCGGGGTCACCCCCACCTCGGCGGCGAAGGCCCGGGCGAAGTGCCGCGGCGACAGCGCCGACCGGTCGGCCAGCGCCTCGACCGAGAGGTCGGCCTCCGGGTGCTCGGCGATCCACCGCTGCACCTCGCGCAGCGGCTGCCGGGCCGCCACCTGGGCGGCCAGCTGGGTGCTGAACTGGGCCTGGTTGCCCGGCCGGCGCAGGAAGACCACCAGGTGGCGGGCGACCAGCAGGGCCGTCTCGCGCCCGAGGTCCTCCTCGACCAGGGCCAGCGCCAGGTCGATCCCGGCGGTGACCCCGGCCGAGGTGGCGATCCGGCCGTCCCGGACGTGGATCGGGTCCGGGTCCACCTCGACGTCCGGGAACCGCCGGGCCAGCTCCTCGCCGTAGGCCCAGTGGGTGGTCGCCCGGCGCCCGGCCAGCAGTCCGGCCTCGGCGAGCAGGAAGGCCCCGGTGCACACCGACACCACCCGCTCGGCCGCTCCGGCCAGCTCCCGGATCCGCTCCACCAGGGCCGGGTCCGGGCGCCCGGTGTCCATCCCGCCGGGAACCAGCAGGGTGTCCACCGGCCCGACCCCGGCCAGGTCCGCGTCCGGCAGCAGCCGCAGTCCGCTGTGGCTGCGCACCGGCCCGCCGCCGGGGGAGGCGGTGGTGACCCGGTAGGCCGCGGGCTGCCCGGCGGCCCGGCCCGCCCCCGCGAACACCTCCAGGGGGCCGGTCACATCGAGGCTCTGCACGCCCTCGAAGAGGACGATGACCACGCTGTGCGCTCTCATACGGCCAGCCTCCCAACGGGGAGCGGTGGCAGCAATGACCTGCTTCCCACCTTTCCTGCCATCCGGCGCGTGCGGGGGCGCGTGCGGCGGCGCGGGACCGGAGGGGCGCGCGGGCGGACGGCGGGACCCGTACGGGCGTACGGCGGAAACCGCGCGGGCGTACGCCGAAACGCCGGAAGGCCCCCCGCTCTCGCGAAGGGCCTTCCGGCTGTCTGTGCGCCGCCAGGGACTCGAACCCCGGACCCGCTGATTAAGAGTCAGCTGCTCTAACCAACTGAGCTAGCGGCGCCTGCTGACGTGGAGAACATTACCTGGTCAGCGGCTGAAACTCACAATCGGCCCGGGGCGGGGAGCCCGGCGCGCTCACATGGTCAGCACCACCTTGCCCCGGACGTGCCCGGAGCCGACCAGCCGGTGGGCCTGGGCGACCCGCTCGATCGGGAACGACTCCTCGACCTCCAGCCGCAGTGCGCCGGCCTCCCAGAGCTTCACCAGCTCGGCCAGCCGCCCGGCCGTCCGCTCGCCCCGCAGCTGCCGGACGCCCAGCCGCTCGGCGCCCGGGTAGTCGACCACGGTGCCGATCCGGTCCCGGTCGGCGACCAGTTCGACGGAGGCCTCCAGGGCGCCCCGCCCGGCGGCGTCGAAGGCCGCGGTCACCCCCTGCGGCGCCGCCGCCCGGACCCGCTCCACCAGCCCCTCGCCGTACGTGACCGGTACCGCGCCCAGTTCCCGCAGGTACGCGTGGTTGCGCTCGCTCGCGGTGCCGACCACGGTGGCGCCCCAGGCGCGGGCCAGCTGGACGGCGACCGTGCCGACCCCGCCCGCGGCGCCGTGCACCAGCACGGTGTCGCCCGGGCCGACGCCCAGCTCGGTGAGCGCCAGGTGCGCGGTCTGGCCGGAGGCGGAGAGCGAGCCGGCCTGCTCCCACGGCATCCCGGCGGGCTTGGCGACCAGCCGGCCGGCGTCGACCACGACCCGGTCGGCCTGGCAGCCCAGCACCCGGAAGCCCAGCACCTCGTCCCCGACCCGCCAGTCGCCGGCGTCCGGACCGAGGGCGTCCACCACCCCGGCGAACTCGTTGCCGAGGACGAACGGCGGCTCGACCGCCAGGCCCGGCGGACGGAACCCCTCCCGGATCGCGAGGTCCACCGGCTGCACCCCGGCCGTGTACACCCGTACCCGTACCTCGCCCGGCCCGGGCTCCGGGTCGGGCACCTCGGCGACCCGTAGGACCTCAGGACCGCCGCTCCCTGTCACGGTGACCGCTTTCATGCCTTTTCCCGCCCCTTCTCGATCCTTCTCGAACCTTCGTGAGCCTTCTTGATCCATCCGTTGTCGACGATCCTCGGGCCTGAAGTGCGCTTGAGGTCAAGCTTTTGTTCAGCGTGTCGACACTGATGGGCGCATTGTCAGATTTATCCTGGACGGCGCTCAGCCGTCCGTCGTCGAGAGGAACCTCCCCGTGGGCCAGCTGCCCCTGTTCTTCCTGGTGCTGCTCGCCTCCGTGGTGACCATGCCGCTCGGTCGGAAGACCGGAGTGCCACAACCGGTGCTGATGACCCTGCTCGGCATCGTCATGGCGCTCGTCCCGCAGATCCCGGACGTCAGCATCGAACCCGAGCTGATCCTCCCGCTGGTCCTGCCGCCGCTGATCTTCGCGGTGGCCCGGCGCTCCTCGGTGCGCTACTTCAAGGCCAACGCCCGCTCGATCCTGCTGCTGGCGATCGGCCTGGTGGTGGTCACCACGGTCGCCGTGGCCGGTGCCGTGCACTGGCTGCTGCCCGCCCTGCCGCTGGCCGCCGCCATCGCGGTCGGCGCGCTGGTCTCCCCGCCCGACCCGGTCGCCGCCGTCGCGGTGGCCGGCAGCGTGGGGCTGCCCCGCCGCTTGGTGGCGATCCTGGAGAGCGAGGGGCTGTTCAACGACGTCACCGCGATCGTCATCTACTCGCTGTCCATCGAGGCCATGGTCAGCGGCGACTTCTCGGGCGGCGACGCGGTGCTGCGCTTCGTGCTGTCCGCGGTGCTGGCCGTGGTGGTCGGCGTCGCGCTCGGCTGGGTCAACACCAAGCTCGCCGAGCGCCTGGACGACCCGACCCAGCAGGTCGCGCTCAACCTGCTGGTGCCCTTCGCCGCCTACACCCTGGCCGAGGAGATCCACGGCTCCGGCGTGCTCGCCGTCGTGGTCTGCGCGCTCTACCTCGCCGAGCGCGCCTCCGACGCGGACGCCGTCGCCTACCGGCTGGTCGGCAACGCCTTCTGGGAGGTGGTCGAGATCCTGATCACCGGCGTCGCCTTCGGACTGATCGGCCTGGAGCTGGCCACCGTGCTCAAGGAGGCCGGCCGCGGCTGGACCGGCTTCATCGGCGACGCCGCCGTGGTCATCGCGGTGGTCGTGGCGGTCCGGCTGCTCTGGCTGCTGCCGGCCGGCTGGCTGTCGAAGCGGCTGCGCTCCGGCGACGAGGAGGACACGCCGTTCAGCTGGAAGGAGAGCGTGATCCTCTGGTGGTCCGGCATGCGCGGCGTGGCCACCGTCGCCCTGGCGCTCGCCATCCCGCTCACCCTGCACTCCGGCGAGGACTTCCCCGAGCGCGGCCGGCTGGTCTTCATCGCCTTCAGCGTGGTGCTCTTCACCCTGTTGGTGCAGGGCCTCACCCTGCCCTGGCTGGCCAAGCGGTTCGAGCTGGACATCGACCAGGACAAGCACGAGCAGGCGGTGCGCCAGCTCTGGTGGCGGGCCGCCAAGGCCGGGCTCAACCGGCTCGGCGAACTGGAGGAGCAGGACCGGCTGCCCGCCGAGGTCGCCGACCGCCTGCGGGACCGTCAGCACGACCGGCTGGCCCGGCTCTGCCCGGAGAACTACGCCGAGGAGGAGGCCGCCGAGGCCAAGCTGCGGATGGCCCAGTGGCGGGCCGCCCGGGACGTCGAGCAGGAGATGATCGCCGCCTCCCGCCGCGAGATGCTCGCCGCCCGCAGCGAGCCCGGCGCCGATCCGGAGCTGGTCGACGAGGTGCTGCGCGGACTCGACCTGCGCTCCGAACGGAAGTGACGGGGCGGCAGCCGGGGCCGGGCGGAATGCGCACGACCGGCCCCGGGGTTGCATAGGCTGAACCCGGGCAGGCCGTCAACGGAGTCGGCGCACCACCAGTACCCGCACGACCTCGGCGAACCCTCACGCCTGGCCCTGCCGGTTTCTGCACCCAGATGAATCGAGGACCCACCGATGTCGGAGACCCGCGCCGACGCCCGCACCCCGCTCGACCGCACCCCGCAGTGGGCCGCCCTGGCCAAGCACCGGACCGAACTGGGCGCCACCCACCTGCGCGAGCTGTTCGCCGCCGACCCGGAGCGCGGCCGCCGCTACACCCTCCAGGTCGGCGACCTGCACGTGGACTACGCCAAGCACCTGGTCACCGACGAGACGCTGGGGCTGCTGCGCGAGCTGGCCGCCGCCACCGGTGTCGCCGAGCTGCGGGACGCGATGTTCCGCGGCGAGAAGATCAACAACACCGAGCACCGGGCGGTCCTGCACACGGCGCTGCGCGCCCCGCGCGGCGCCGTGGTCGAGGTCGACGGCGAGAACGTGGTGCCCGCGGTGCACGCCGTCCTCGACAAGATGGCCGCCTTCGCCGACCGGGTCCGCAGCGGCGAGTGGAAGGGCCACACCGGCAAGCCGATCCGCACCGTCGTCAACATCGGCATCGGCGGCTCCGACCTCGGCCCGGCGATGGCCTACGAGGTGCTCCGCTCGTACAGCAAGCGCGACCTCGACGTCCGCTTCGTCTCCAACGTGGACGGCGCCGACCTGCACGAGGCGGTCCGCGACCTCGACCCGGCCGAGACGCTGTTCATCGTCGCCTCGAAGACCTTCACCACCATCGAGACCATCACCAACGCGGTCTCCGCCCGGGACTGGCTGCTCGGCGGCCTGGGCGCCGGCACCGAGGCGGTGGCCAAGCACTTCGTCGCGCTGTCCACCAACGCCCGGGGCGTGCAGGACTTCGGCATCGACACGGCCAACATGTTCGAGTTCTGGGACTGGGTGGGCGGCCGCTACTCCTACGACTCGGCGATCGGCCTCTCGCTGATGACCGCCATCGGCCCGGACGCCTTCCGCGAGATGCTGGACGGCTTCCACCTGGTCGACGAGCACTTCCGCACCGCCCCGCCGGAGCAGAACGTCCCGCTGCTGCTCGGCCTGCTCGGCGTCTGGTACGGCGCGTTCTTCGACGCCCAGGCGCACGCGGTGCTGCCGTACTCGCACTACCTGTCCAAGTTCACCGCCTACCTCCAGCAGCTGGACATGGAGTCCAACGGCAAGTCGGTGACCCGCGACGGCACCCCGGTGGACTGGCAGACCGGCCCGGTGGTCTGGGGCACCCCCGGCACCAACGGCCAGCACGCCTACTACCAGCTGCTGCACCAGGGCACCAAGGTCATCCCGGCCGACTTCATCGGCTTCGCCAAGCCGGTCGCCGACCTGCCCGCAGGCCTGGTCGCCCAGCACGACCTGCTGCTGGCCAACTTCTTCGCCCAGACCCAGGCGCTGGCCTTCGGCAAGACCCCGGAGGAGGTCGCGGCCGAGGGCGTGCCCGCCGAGCTCGTCCCGCACAAGACCTTCCAGGGCAACCACCCGACCACCACCCTCCTGGCCGGCGAGCTCACGCCCTCGGTGCTCGGCCAGCTGGTCGCCCTCTACGAGCACAAGGTGTTCGTCCAGGGCGCGATCTGGAACATCGACTCCTTCGACCAGTGGGGCGTCGAGCTGGGCAAGGTGCTCGCCAAGCGGATCGAGCCGGTGCTGCTCACCGGCGAGGGCACCGAGCAGCTGGACAGCTCCACCGCCGAGCTGGTCGCCCGCTACCGCGCGCTGCGCGGCCGCTGAGCCCGCGTCGTCCCGGGCCGTCCGCTCCGGCGGGCGGCCCGGGACGCTCCTCCGGCCGTGGAAACCCGGAACGCCGGAGCGTTGAGACGCCGAAACGCCGGAAGGCCCTTCGCTCTCGCGAAGGGCCTTCCGGCTGTCTGTGCGCCGCCAGGGACTCGAACCCCGGACCCGCTGATTAAGAGTCAGCTGCTCTAACCAACTGAGCTAGCGGCGCCTGCTGACAGAGAAGACTCTAGCAGCGCCGTGCGGCCGAGCCAAAATCGAATAACGGACGCCCCGCGTTCACCCCCCGGTCACGACGGCCGCCCCGGCGGGAACCGGCGCGCCCGGCTCGCGCGCCGCCCGGACGCAGGCCCACAGCACCACCGCGGCGCCGGGCAGCCGGGGGTCGCGCCGCTCCGGCGCGACGATCCACCGGCCGGCGCCCTGCCCGGGGGAGTCCGGGCTGTTCACCATCCGCTGCAGGGGCGGCACGGTCACCGCGTCGCCCTTGCCGTGGCACAGCAGCGGCGGAACGTCCCGGGCCCACTCCTCCCAGGCCAGCAGCCGGCGCAGCCGGGGCGCCGCGCCCGGCTGGACGAACAGCAGCAGCCGCCCCCGGTGGACGGCCACCGGCCCGCAGCCCGGCCCGGACGCCCACAGCTCGTCCAGCACCCGGCGGCCGAACAGCGCCGGCATGCTGATCACGTCGAAGGCGCGCCCGCAGGGCAGTACCGAGGGCGCCCAGGGGCGGCTCTCCCACAGGGCGCGCATGCTGCGCGGGTACTCGCTGGCGGAAGCGAGCCAGGCCTCCCCGGCCGCGCCGACGCACTCCACCGACGGGTGCATCACCGACGGGTACGACACCGACTGCTGCGTCACCGATTGCTGCGTCCAGATCTCCACGGAGAGCAGCCTGTGCGGCGCACGCCCCCGGTGCGACGGAAAGCACGGTTCGCCGGACAGCGCGGCGGGGGACGGCGTACCCTTCCCCGTCGCGCATATGCCAGGGGCCCGTGTCCGGCCGCGGGCGCTCAGTCCTCGTGCCGGCGCGGCTGGAGCAGGGTGCGGCCGTACTCGATCATCTTCGCGGCGTAGTCCGGGGTCCAGTCCGCCCGCCGGGCGACCTCGGCGTCGGACAGCGCGTCGAACCGGCGCGGGTCGGCGAGCTGCGCGGCGGCGACCGCCTGGAAGTCCGTGGCCCGCTCGGCGGCGGCCCGGAAGGCCAGGGCCAGCTCCGTGGAGCGGCGCAGCAGCTCCGCCGGGTCCTCGATCGACTCCAGGTCGAAGAATCGTTCCGGCTCGGGTTCGGCGGACTGCGGCTCGAACAGCAGCTGCACCGGACGCAGGCGCCTGGTGGGCTCGGACGACTCTGGGGAGTCGGGCATGGACGGACACCTCCGGGTTTCGGGTGGGGGTGGGGGAAATCTGCTCCGGGCTGCGCCGCCCGGTCGTGGCCGCCGTCCATTGTCTCGCGGCGGGGGCCCGTAGCGGAACGGTGCGCACGCGAGCGCTATTCCCCGGCGCACGCCGGGCGCGCGACTCGTGCGCCGCGCTTCCGGATCGCATGCGAACCGGTTGTCCGGGTGCGCCCGGTGCGCCCGGTGCGCCCGGGCTGCCCGACGAAGCCGATGAAGCCGACGAACCGGAGAGAACCCCCATGCGTGTGAGAAGAGGCCTGACGGCCCTCGCCCTGTCCGTCCTGTCCCTGCTGGGCGCCCTGCTCGCGGTCGCCGCCTCCGTCGCCCCGCCCGCCGCGGCCGCCGAGACGGCGCTGGTGGTCACCGGGGAACCGAGCGCCCCCGGCGGCGCCTCGACGGCGACCTGCCCGGCCGGCACCCACCTGACCGGCGGCGGCTACCGGCTCCAGCCGGACGCGGACGGTCCGGTGCGCGCCGACGGCCCCACCGCCGACGCGCGCGGCTGGAGCGCGCAGGCGGAGCGGGGGTCGGTGGTGGCCTACGCCGTCTGCGAGACCGAGGACTGACCCCGGCGGCCGGCCGGACGGGCCTCAGCGCAGGTGGACCCGGTGGCGGCTCAGGTGCTCCAGCACCTCGTGGTTGGCCTCCCAGCCGTCCGGAAAGGCCACCGGGACGCCCAGCTGCACCGGCTCGGTCGCGGGGTGCTCGTCCAGCAGCTCGGCGATCCCGGCCCGGGCCACCACGATGCAGGCGTGCCGGTGCCGGGAGGCGAGCACGCAGAGCCGGCCGGTCTCCAGGTGGAAGGCGGTCGCGTCGGGGCGCCCGGAGAGCGGGTGCAGCACCACGGTGACGTCGTACTCGCGGCCCTGCAGGCGGTTGGCGGTGTCCACGGTGACGGCCGGACCGGCCGCGCCGTCCACCGGCACGCCCGCCTTGAGCAGGGCCGCGCGCACGGCCGCCGCCTGGTCCCGGTGGGCGGTGCCGACGGCGACCCGGTCCGCGGTGAGCGGGGCCTCGCCCTGCTCGGAGTGGGCGGTCAGCCCCCGCTCCAGCAGCCGGCGGACGGTGGCCGCGACGGCCGCCACGGCCTGCGGGTCGGTCCGTACGGTGTGCCGGGCGGGCAGTTCCAGCAGGGCCCAGCCGTGCTCGGCGGCCCGGTCGATCACCGCGTCCAGCGCCGAGCCGTCCGGGCGGACGGCGGCCGTCAGCCGGCGGTCGTCCGGGCCGGTGCCGGAGCGGAACGGCGTGTACGGGTAGAAGGCCCGCGAGATCAGCGGCGCGGCGCTGGCGGGCAGCCGCCAGGAGACCGGCAGCCGGTGCGGCTCGATCTCCGGGTTGTGCGCCAGCATGGTGACCACCGCACTGCCGGACGGGTCGTACGACAGCCCGGCCCACTGCTCGGTGCCGACCACGGTGAACGGGTCCAGCTGGCCCGGGTCGCCGACGAACAGCGCCCGCTCGAACAGCCGGGCCACCGCGAGCAGGGCGTCCGAGCGCATCTGGTACGCCTCGTCGACGATCGCGTGCCGCCAGGGCGCCTCCGTCCGCACCCACTGCCACTTGGCCGAGGTGGAGATCACCACGTCGTGCTCGACCAGGTCGGCGACCTTGTCGGAGGGCGTGACGTTGGCGTGCTTCAGCACCTCCGGGCCGGGCCGGGAGTCCGCGGCGTGCAGCCGGCCGATCGTCAACTCCGGCGCCTTCTCGGCCAGTCGGCCCACCAGGTCGTCCACCTGGCCGTTGGTCTGGGCGACGATCATCAGCCGCTCGCCGGCGCCGACCAGCTCGCGGGCCGCCCGCACCACGAGCGTCGACTTCCCGGCGCCGGGCGGGGAGTCCACCACCACGCCGCGCGGGGCGCCGGCCGGCGGACGGACGGTGGCCGCCAGGATTCGGGCCACCGCGGCGTCGGCGGCCGCGCCCGGGGCCTGCTCGGGGATCGAAGTGGTCATCACTCCCACTCCTCGGAGACGGACGGGGCGGGTACGGGCGCGGCGCCGGGCGGGCCGCCGTGGGTCCAGGGGGTGTCGTCCGGCTCGGGCAGCGGCGCGGACTGGCGCACCGTCAGCTCGAACAGGGTGAAGGTGACCGGCTCGCCGGGCTCGGGCAGGCTGCCCGGCTCCGGCTCCTTCCTGCGGCCCATGCCGGAGAGCACCCGCAGGGTGAGGGTGCCCTCGGCGGTGTCCACCGCGACGATCTCGGCCTTCTGCGGGCTCGGGCCGTGCACCCGGTGCACCTCCCGGCCGAGGTCCGCGTGCGGGCGGTCGGCGGTGCGCAGGGTGACCAGCGGGCGCGGCTTGGGGGAGCGGCCGGTGGTGTCCCAGTCCGGCACCACCTCCGTCACCACACCGCTGAACGCCTCGCCGGACAGCCGGTGCTCGGCCATCGCCAGCGGGTCGTCCAGCGCCTCCTGGACGTCCAGGCGGGCCTGCTCGCGCTCGCGCTGGGCGAGCTTGCGGGCGGCGGTGACGGCGTCGTCCTGCCGGGGCTGCGGCGGCTCGCCGGCCGCCAGCCGGTCCCGGTGGCCGGTGTAGGACCAGCGGTCGCCCGTCCAGCGCTCCGCCAGGTGACCGGCCGGCGGCAGGGCGCGCAGCAGGTCCAGGCCCTGCCAGACGTCCCGCCAGGTGGGCAGCAGGACCGACGCCAGCGCCTCCTCCAGCGCCGTCACCGCCGCCCGCACGGCCGCCCGGGCGCGCGCGGCGGCGGCCTCGTCGCGCTGCTCGGCGCTGTGCTGCAGGGCGCCCACGGCGGAGTCGTAGCGGGTGATCGCCGGGGCCAGCACGAACTCGTCGAAGCGCGGGTCGGTGGCCGGGCCGGCCGGCGGGTGCAGCAGCTGCCCCCGGTCGTCCCGGGCGGACTCGGCCAGCTCGGCCGCCTGCGCGCCGGTCAGGCCGTCCGGCGGGCGGTGCCAGGCGAGCCGGGCCGCCAGGTGCTGGTCCTCCAGGTGGCTCTGGCCGGTCGCCCAGTGCCGGGCCAGCAGGCCGGTCATCGGCAGCAGCAGCGAGGAGCCGGGCACCTGGGCGCGGTCGGTGAGGTGGGTCAGCCAGCGGCCGAGCAGCGGCACCCGGACCGGCGCCGGGTACGGGCCCGGCTCCTCGTCCTCGGCGGTGCGGCGGAAGCGGGTCGAACGGCCGATCAGGGCGAGGTGGTGCACGCCCGCGCCGTTCGGCACCACCAGCTGCGGGGCGTCCGCGCACAGCTCGCGGAACACCTGGGTCTTCTCGCCGGTCTCCGGGTCCTTCTCGGAGCCCTCGATCTGCTCGACGTCCTCGGCGAAGGACTCCAGGTACGGCAGCAGGTCGGCGGCGAGCTCGGCCAGGAAGTCGAACCGCAGGGTGCGGTTGAGCGGCTGCGGCACCAGGTGCAGCCGGGGCGCGTCCCGGTCGGTGCCGAGCATCACCGCGAGCGGCGCGCCGGACTCGCCGGCGGCCGTCAGCGGGACCAGCACCATCGGGCGGTCGGACAGGTGCCGGTGCCGGACGGTGGCCAGCGGCTCGGCCCGGCCGCTGCGGACGGCCTCCAGCCGGGCGAGGGTGGTGAGCAGGCTCATGCGCGAGCCCCTTGGGTTTCCGCCCCCACGGCGCCGGCGCCCAGGGCTTCGGCGCGCAGGGCGGCCGCGTAGGCCAGGCGCTCGGCGGCGTCGTCCGCGCCGTCCAGATCCTCGCTCTTGGTGCCGGCGGCGGCCAGCGCCTCGGCGACCGTACGGATGCTGCCCAGCTCGCCGCGCACGCCCCGGCCGAGCTGCTCGACCCGGTCGTCGCAGCGGGCCCGGGCGCGGCAGTGGAAGCCGAGTTCGCAGGTGGAGAGGCAGTCCGGGCTGTAGGCGGCGGGCACCGCCTCGACCGAGGCGGCCAGCTGTTCGGTGGTCCGGGCCGGCGCGCCGTCCTCGTCGGCGGCCAGGTCGAAGTCGGCGTCCGCCGGCAGCGCCGCCAGCAGCCGGCCGATGCCGGTCATCCGGCCCAGCTGGCGGCGGGTGGTGGCCAGTTCGCGGCGGACGTCCACGGCGACCGCGGTCGGCCGGTTGCCGAAGTCCTTCGGGCAGACCAGCAGCACGCTGGTGCGCGGGCTGCCCGGCAGCCGCTGCTCGGTGTACGGGTCCTCGGCGAGCGGCTGCCCGGCCGCCGCGGCGGCGAGCCGCTGGAGCGCCAGCACGTACACGGCGGCCTGCCGGGCGGCGGCGCCCACCTTGGCCGGGTCGGCGCCGCCGTCCAGCACCGGGAAGGACTTGATCTCGACCACGGTGCACCGCCCGCCGTGCACCACCAGCGCGTCCGGCTCCAGGTAGGCGGTGCTGCCGGCCACCCCCAGGCGCAGCATCGGGTGGTCCAGCAGCGTCCAGGCCTCCGGGTCGGCGGCGGCCAGGGCCAGCGCCTCGGCCGTCCGGTCGGCGCGCACGGCCGGGCCCGAGCGGTGCAGCAGGTCCGGCACCAGGAGCGGGGCGTGGCCGTCCACCGGGAGGCCCAGGTGGTGGCGGAGCGGCTCCAGCAGCGGGGCGTAGCCGTCGGCCTTCAGCCGGGACTCGAAGATCACGCCGCGGGCGATGGCGAAGGGGGACTGGCCGAAGGGGGCCGGGCGGCCGAGCCGGGCCGCCAGCACCGACTTGTCCACCCCGGCCGCGTCGAGCACGGCGCGGCGGTGGCAGCCCGGGTTGGCGGCCAGCGCGGCGAGGGAGCGGGCGTTCAGACTGCGCTGCGGGGCCGGTCCGCGCAGCTCCGCGAGCCGCTGGGCGAGCGGCTCAGCGGGCCCGCGCGGCGGGACGTTCGTCGAGACGTTCATGGTGCGGCCCAGTGTCGCATCCGGGTCCGACAACGCGGTGCGGACCGGCCGTTGGAGAGGCGGTCCGCGGCCGGAACCGGACGTCCGCCGCCCCCGGGCCGCAGCCGGAACCGGACGTCCGCCCCCGCCGGTCCGCGGCCGGAACCGGACACCTGCCGCCCCCGGTCCCGCGGCCGCCGGGACGGGCCCCTCGATCGTGGTCGCCGCCCGGGTGGGGGATCATGGAGCCCGGTGCTCAATGGTGAGACCGACCGACCGTTGCCACCGCCCCGTCGCTAGGAGTCCCCATGCCCGCCCGCATCGTGCTGGTCCGCCACGGCGAGACCGAGTGGTCCGCCACCGGCCGCCACACCGGCCGCACCGACATCCCGCTGACCGAGGAGGGCCGGGCGATGGCCCGGGCCCTCGGCGCCCGCCTCGCCAAGGCCCCCTGGAACGGGCTGCCGGACGCGCTCGTCTACACCAGCCCGCTCGGCCGGGCCAAGGAGACCTGCGAGCTGGCCGGCTTCGGCGACCGCGCGGTGGAGCGTCCGGAGCTGATGGAGTGGGACTACGGCCGGTACGAGGGCCGCACCGGCGCGGACATCCGCTCCAGCGACCAGCCCGGCTGGCTGATCTGGCGCGACGGGGTGCCCGGCGGCGAGAAGCTCTCCGAGGTGGCCGCCCGGGTGGACGCCTTCCTGGCCGGCCTCAACGAGGAGCACGGCGTCCCCGCCCCGGACACCACCGTGATGCACTGCGCCGACCGGGACGTGATCCTGTTCGCCCACGGCCACCTGCTGCGCATCCTCACCGCCCGCTGGCTGGGCCTGCCGCCCGAGTACGCCCAGCGGTTCAAGCTCGGTACGGCCGCGCTGTGCGTGCTGTCCTGGGAGTACGGCGCCCCGGCGGTGGAGGTCTGGAACGACCTGTCCCACCTGGAGGGCCTGGCCGCCGGGCACTGAGCCGGCTGTGCCGGGCGGCTCCGGGGCCCGTCGAGGCTAGGCCGGGCGGCGGGGCTCAGGCGGCCGCCGCCCGGTCGTAGTCGGTCAGGAACCGGCGCACCTCGGGCACCGCGACGTGCGGGCGCAGCCGCCCGGCGGTGTCCGCGAGCATGCTCCGGATCCGGGCCGAGCGGACGGCGCCGAACAGCGCGACGGCGGCCGAGCCGTGGTGCGCCGCCCCCGCCAGGTCCCCGCGGCCGAGCCGGTCGTGGGCCAGCTCGGCGGTGTACAGCACCCGGTTGCGGACGAAGTGCGGCTTCTGGAGCGCTATCGCCAGCCCGGCCTGCTCGCTCGCGCGGTCCCAGTCGCCGAGCGCCGACCAGCACTGCGACTGGAGGCCGGCGATCTCGGCCTCGCCGAAGAAGGACATCCACTCCGGGTCCCGCCCGCCGGGGCCCCGGTCGAAGAGGGCGTACGCCCGGCCGAGCGCGCGCTCGCAGGAGACGCGGTCCTGGAGCAGCGCCCAGGCGCCGGCCTCGCGCATGGCCAGCAGGGCGAGCAGCCGCTCGGAGCCCAGGCCCCGGGCGGCGACCTGCCCGGCCTGGGCGGCGCGCAGCGCCTCGCGCGGGCGGCCGGCGTCCCGGGCCAGGAAGGCGCTGTTGCAGAAGACGTGCGCCTCCAGGGCGGAGTCCCCGGCCATCCGGGCGGTGGCGAGCGCCTCGGAGTAGAACGAGCGGGCGTCCGCGAGCCGGTTCGAGTCGTGGGCCAACCAGCCGACGGAGATGGCGAGTTCGCCCGCCCCGGTCTGCAGCCGGCGTTCCGTCTCCGGGCTGTACTCGCACTCGTTGAGCAGCACGTACGCGTTGCGCAGCGACCGCCCGGCGAGCTCGTACAGGGCGTCGGCGCCGTGCGCGTCGTCGGCCAGCCGGATCTCCCGGACGGCCTGTTCCACGCCGAGCACCTCGGCGGCGCCGACCCGGCGCAGCGGCCCCACCGGCCCGGGCCGGCCGGGCACCAGCGGTTCGCCGCCGAGCAGCGACGGCGCGGTGAACTCCGCACCGGGGAAGGCGCCTTGGCCGGCGAGCGCACCGGGGGCGCCGTCGGCGCCGGCCTGCCGGCCGGCCGCCGAGGCCGGTCGGTCGATGCCGATCACGGAGGCCAGCGCGGTGGTGCCGCCGGCCAGGAACGTACGGCGACGCACGTCGTCGTTCTCCTCGTCGAGATTGGGCGATCCATCGGGCCCCCTGGGCACCGTCCCGCGGCTCGGCCACGGGGGCCCGTCCGGTGCGGCTGGATCCGTGTACGGCGAGGCAGCGTACGGGAGTTGAGTGGAGAGAGGTGAGCGCGGGGCGGGCGGGGGCGGGAACGTCGGGTGGAGCGGAGGGGGTTCGCTCCGCCCGACGGACCGGTCCGTCGGGCGGCGGCGGACGGAGGTCCGGGGGGCGAAGCCGAGGTCGGTGAGCGCGCGGTCTGGCCACATGTGCCGGAACACCCGCTCGTAGGCGTAGTTGGGGCAGCGGATCTCACCGGACTCGACCCGCCCGACGTACCGGGCGTCGCAGGACACGTGCTCGCCGATCTCGCGGGCGGCCCTGCGGACGGCCGTGGCGAACTCGCCGGGAGAGCGGTCGCCGCGCAGTGCGCGCATCACGGCGTTGGGGGACGGACGGTTCGGCTCGGCCGGTGGGGTGGCTGCCATGGCGCCGAGAGTACTCGGAGTCACCGAGCGGACACATTCGGTTGGTGGGACATATCGTGTCAATCCCGGGTAAAAAGGGCGATGTTGCGGGGTATCCGCCATGAAATGCCATGCCTTGCTGTAATGCGCCCCGTGGCCTGCGCCACGACCCCCGCGTTGTCCTGGTACGAGGAAGAAGCCCACGCCGTCGCCCGGCCCGTCCCAGCCGGGTGGCCCCTCCCAACGGCTGTGCTTCCGGACCCGACGAGGTACAGGAGAGCCCATGATGGCCACCGGACTGCCGCAGTACCGACCCGTCCCCGGGGGAGTGCTCGCCGGCGCGGCCCCCGCCCTGCTCCCCGAACCCGCCGACGACCGGCTCTCCGGCCGGGGACCGGTCGAAGGCGGCCGCCTCCCCCGCGGCGGCCACCGGCGCGAGCGCACCGTCCCCGAGGAGGGCGCCGTCGTCAGCGCCTGCGACACCGTGACCGTCGCCCTGCGGCACGGCCTGGAGGCCGTCGACATCCTGAGACTGCGCCGCGCCTGCGGAGTCGTCCTGCAGAGCCGCAACGGCAGCACCGTCTCCTTCCTCGTCCCGGCCGGCACCTGGGAGACCTGGCACCTGCCCGGCAGCTCCTGTACGGCGGGCGCCCTGCTGCCCGCCACCACCGACCCGCGCTGGGTGATCCCGCCCTCCGGCACCGGCCGCACCGCCCGCCCCACCGACGCCTGGGTCCTCCGATCCGCCCTCTGCGAGGCCGCCTGCACACTCACCGCGGGCGGCCTCGGCCCGTTCTAGCGGGCGTGCCGCGCGGACCCCGCCGGGCCAGTCGACCTCCGGCCGGGCCCCCGTGGCACGCCCCTGACCAGCGGACGTCCCCCGGCGGCGGCGATAATGGCCGCCATGGGACGAAGCAGCAGAGCCGCACGCGGACCGGAACCCGAGGCCACCACCGGACCGGGCGGACGCACCCACGCCCAGGGCCCGCTCAGCCGCCCCGTCGGCTCCGGCCTCGCCGAGCTGCGCCCCGACCGCGACCGCCCCGCCGCCTGGTCGCTGCTGATCGACGGCGCCCCGCAGTCCCTCGTCGACCTCGCCGACCCCACCCGCCTCGGCTTCGAGTACCAGCGCCGGCTCGGCCACCTGATCGACCTGGTCGCCCCGCCCGGCCGCCCGCTCACCGTCCTGCACCTCGGCGGCGGCGCCCTCACCCTCGCCCGCTACACCGCCGCGACCCGGCCGCGCTCCCGCCAGCAGGTCGCCGAGATCGACACCGCGCTCACCGAACTCGTCCGCGCCGAACTCCCCCTGGAACGCGGCTGGCAGATCAAGGTGCGCGGTGCGGACGCCCGCGGCGTGCTGGAACGCACCCCCGAGGACAGCGTCGACCTGGTGATCACCGACGTCTTCTCCGGGGCCCGCACCCCGGCCCACTGCACCACCGTCGAGTTCACCACCCTCGCCGCCCGCGCCCTCGCCCCCGGCGGCTGGTACGCCGCCAACATCGCCGACGGCGGCGCCCTGCCCTTCGCCCGCTCCCAGGTCGCCACCCTCGCCGCGGTCTTCCCCGAGCTCTGCCTGATCGCCGACCCCGCCGTGCTGCGCGGCAAGCGCTTCGGCAACCTCGTCCTGGCCGCCGCCCACACCCCGCTGCCGATCGCCGAACTCACCCGCCGCGCCGCCTCCGACTCCGCCCATGCCCGGGTCGAACACGGCCGCGCCCTCACCGACTTCGCGGCCGGCGCCGTCCCGGCGACGGACGCCACGGCGGCCCCGTCCCCGGAACCGCCGCCGGGGGTGTTCCGCTGACGGGCCGCTCGTCGGCGTAGGGGCCCGGCGGTCCTGCGGGTGCTTCTCCGCACCGCTTCTCCGCGCCCGCTCCGCCGGCCGTAAAACCGTTTGCCGACGACCGAGTCGCGGCCGACAATGGCGCTGCCGTCCGGCCAGCGACCCGAGGGGGCGTCATGGAGATCAGACCGGCCCGGCCGGAGGAGGCCGCGCTGCTCACCGGCATCGCGCTGCGGTCCAAGGCGTACTGGGGCTACGACGAGGCGTTCATGGCCGCCTGCCGGGCGGAGCTGACGGTGGACGCCGGTGTGATCGAGCGGGCGGCCACGGCGGTGGCCGAGGACGACGGGCGGGTCCTGGGCTTCGTCTCGCTCTCCGGGGCGCCGCCGACCGGGTCGCTGGACCTGCTCTTCATCGAGCCCGAGTCGATCGGCCGTGGCGTCGGCCGCGCGCTGTTCGAGCGGGCGAGGGGCCTGGCCGTGGCACTCGGCCTGTCTCGGCTCATCATCGAATCCGACCCGAACGCCGAGCCGTTCTACCTCGTGATGGGCGCCATCCGGATCGGCGCCGTCCCGTCCGGTTCGATCCCGGGGCGCGAACTCCCGCTGCTGGCCGTGGATCTGGCCACGCCTTAGGCGGGGGCGGAGCGCTGCCGTCTGGCCCTGGGCCCGGTGATCGGAGGCGTCCCGCCGCCTTCTCGCGGCTGCGCAGCGTCCCCATGCCCACGGGGCGGTCCGCCGCGGCCGGGGCCGCTCAGTGGCCGCGCGGCAGTCCGCGGTGCTTGCACATGGCCGCTCCGGTGAGCAGGAGTCCGGCGGCGATGGGGACGAGGACGGCGGTCGCGGTGGCGGAGCCGTCTCCGGAGCCGGCCGCCGTGGCGGTGTCGGCGATGGCCGTCGTCTCGGGCGTGCTGCCATGGTCCGGCGAGGGGGTGGCGGTGGAGTCCGCCGTGCTGCCGGCTTCGGTGGTGGGTCCGCCCTCGTCGACGGCGGTGGCCGCCTCCTGGAGCAGGGGTTCCGTCGCGGCCTCGCGCTGCCGGGGGACGGCGGAGAGGGCGCCGCCGCGGTGCCGGGTGGCGGAGGGCGGGTCGGCGGGTTCGCCCTCGCGGGAGGCGCGGGGGCCGTCGGGCCGGGCCTGGGCGGGGACGGTGCCGAGCAGGCCGGAGGCGAGCGCGAAGGCGTCGGGGACGGCCGCCCGCTGGCCGGGCAGGGGCAGGCCGCCGGCCCGGATGCGTTCCTGGAGGGTGCCGCCGACGGCTCCGGCGACGCCGGTGATCCCGCTGGTGGGGCCGTTGCCGGTCGGCTCCCCGGCGGGCCCGGGGGAGCGGCCCGGCGGTCCGGACCCGACGGGACGTTCGGCTGACTGCCCGTCGAGGGCGGGTCCGTCGAGCACCGGCCTGTCGAGCACCGGCCTGTCGAGTGCCGGTGCGGCCTGCAGCGCGCGGCGGACGGTGGGCCGGGCCGGGTCCGGTACCGGGTCGGCGGTGGCCGCGTACGCCCCGGGGGCGCCGAATCCCCAGAGCTGTGCGAGCAGGGCCCCGGCGGCCGCGAGGACCCGGGGGCGGGGCAGCCGCCGGGCGATCCCGCGGCGGGCGCCGGCGACGCCGCGCGGGGCGCCGCGGGGGACGGGTTCCTGGGGCTTGGTCGCGTGATTGGCTCGCACGTGAATCGAGAACGAGCGGCCGGGCGGTGAGGTCACGCCCGCCGTCACGGACAGTCATCGTACGGGTGGCCCCGGGCCTGTTCTCCCGGGGCCACCGACCGGGTGGCGGTCAGGAGTTGGGGCGCAGGGTCCAGGTGACCGTCATCATGCCGGTGACGGCGCCGTCGGCGCGGGTGATCTCGACGGTGACCGGGAACTCGGGGCGGCCGCCGGCGTCCAGCTCGGCGACGACCTCGGCGGCCGGGCGGCCGAGCAGCGCGGTGGCGGTGACCTCGCCCATGGCCAGCTTCTTGTACGCGATCTCGGCGTTCACGGCGAGCGGCACGGCCCGGGACAGCTGGTCGCCGAAGGCGGCGAGCACGATGCAGCCGCTGGCGGACTCGGCCAGCGTGAACATCGCGCCGGCGTGCGGGCCGCCGACGTGGTTGTGGTACGCGGGCTGGTCCGGGAGGCGGAGCACGGCGCGCTCCGGGGTGGTCTCCAGGTACTCCAGCTTGAGGGTGTGCGCCATCGGCACGGTGGAGTCGAGCATCTGGCCGATCGTGGGAGTGGTCATGGCGACGATGTTACTAGTCGGTAGCTTCTGGGGGCAGGGGTCGCCGCAAAGCCGACCCGGCGGGCGCGTGTGAGGGAGCGCACACGCGGACGAGGGGGCGCGTGCGCAGCTGAGACCGTGTCCGGCTGAGGCGGTGTTCGACCGAGGCCGTGTTTGGCCGAGGGAGGCGAAAACGCCTGAGGGGCCGATCTCTTGAAGAGATCGGCCCCTCAGGCTCTGGGGTGAGTGACGGGACTCGAACCCGCGGCCACCTGGACCACAACCAGGTGCTCTACCAACTGAGCTACACCCACCATCTGTCCGGCCCGTTCCCGCTCTCGCGTTCCCGTTCCGACAGGAAGAACTCTACAGGATCCGAGAGGGTGCTCGCGCCAGGGTTTCGCTCCGGCGAACGCGGGCACCTTCCCGGTCCCTCCGACAGGGGTCCGCCGGGCGGTTCCGGGCGGTTCCGGGGTGGGCCGCCCGGGGCGGGCCCGGGCTCAGCCCGCCGGGGCCTGGTACTTCCCGGCGATCGCCCGCGCGGTGTCGGCGTCCGGGCCGGGCTGCGGGACGAACACCGCCTCGCGGTAGTACCGCAGTTCGTCGATGCTCTCCCGGATGTCGGCGAGCGCCCGGTGGTTGCCGCCCTTCTGCGGGCTGTTGTAGTACGCCTTCGGGTACCAGCGGCGGGCCAGCTCCTTGATCGAGGAGACGTCCACGATCCGGTAGTGCAGGTGCTTCTCCAGGGCCGGCATGTCCCGGGCCAGGAAGCCGCGGTCGGTGGCCACCGAGTTGCCGCACAGCGGGGTCTTCCCGGCCTCCGGCACGTGCTCGCGCACGTAGGCGAGCACCCGCTCCTCGGCCTCGGCCAGGGTCACGCCCTGCTCCAGCTCCTCCAGCAGCCCGGAGGCGGTGTGCATCTCGCGCACCACCTCGGGCATGTTCGCCAGCGCCTCGGCCGGCGGCCGGATGATGACGTCCACGCCCTCGCCGAGGATGTTCAGCTCGGAGTCCGTCACCAGCACCGCGACCTCGACCAGGGCGTCCTGGTCGAGGTCGAGGCCGGTCATCTCACAGTCGATCCATACCAAACGGTCATTCACACAACTCACCCTACGGCGCGATCACGCGCCGCGGGGACCGGTGGAGCCGAGCGGGGTGCCTCGGCCTGGTGCTCCTCCGGCCCGTCGTGCGTGCCGTGGCCGTCCGGGTGCTCGCCCTCCCGGCCGGTCAGGACCGTGTGGCCGTCCCGTCCGGTCCGGACCTCGCGCGCCGCCCGGGCGCCCTCGGGCGCGGGCCGGCCGGCCTGGCCGCGGACCTGCGGAGCCCGGGCCTGGCGGCCGCGGAGCTCGCCCGGGCCGGAGCCCGGCTGCCCGGCGGGCGCCGGCATCCGTCCGGTGGCCGCGCCGTGGCCGCGCCCGGCCGAACCGGGGTCGTCCGCGGGCCGCTCGGCCGCGCTCCGGTGCCCCTGGCCCTGACCGCGCACCCCCGGCTGGGGGAGGCCGTCCTCCGCCGCCGCGTGCTCGGCGGTGCGCGGCGGACGACCGGTCCCCGACCCGGCCTGCGGCGGAACCACCGGCGGCCGCAGCGGACCGCGCCCAGCCGCACCCTGCTGCCCGGGGTGCGACTGCTGCGAGGCCTGCTGGTGCGGGTACGGCTGACCGCCGCGGGCGTGGAAGGCCTGGCCGGTCGGCGTCCCGACCTGGCCCGGACCGAACCCGCCGGGCTGGCCGTGGCCGCCCGGCTGCCCGTGCTGGCCGTGCGGCACCGGCTGTCCGTGCGAGCCGACCGGGAGCGGCGCGCCCGGACCGGCCGGGAACGGCTGCCCCGACGGCATGCCGTGGGCCCCGCCGAACAGCGGACCGCCCGCCGGGACGACCGCGCCCGCCGGGTGCGGGATCGCTCCGGACAGCCGCAGGTCGCCGAGCGCACCGGCCGGCGCGGTCGGCTGCTGACCGGGACGGCGGGCCCGGTAGCTGGTCCGGTACGCGGCCGGGGAGACCCCGAGCTGGCGGCGGAAGTGCCCGCGCAGCGCCACCGGCGAACGGAACCCGCACCGGCGCGCGACGTCGTCCACCGACAGTTCCGAGGTCTCCAGCAGCCGCTGCGCCTGGAGCACCCGCTGGGTGATCAGCCACTGCAACGGCGCGCTGCCGGTGAGCGTGCGGAACCGCCGGTCGAAGGTGCGCCGGCTCATGTACGCGCGAGCCGCCAGCACCTCGACGTCGAACTGCTGGTTGAGGTTCTCCAGCGCCCAGGTGACCACCTCGGCCAGCGGGTCGTTGCCGATCTCTTCAGGTAAAGACTGATCGATGTACTGGGCCTGTCCTCCGCCGCCGCGGCGGCTCGGCACCACCAGGCGGCGGGCCAGCGCGTTGGCCGCCTCGGCGCCGTGGTCGCTGCGCACCACGTGCAGGCACAGGTCGATGCCGGCGGCGGTGCCGGCCGAGGTGAGCACATCGCCGTCGTCGACGAACAGCTCGCGCGGGTCGACGTGGACCCGCGGGTAGCGCTTGGCCAGCGTCGGCGCGTACATCCAGTGGGTGGTCGCCGGGCGGCCGTCGAGCAGGCCGGCGGCGGCCAGTACGAAGGCACCGGTGCAGAGCCCGATGATCCGGGCGCCCTCGTGGTGGGCCTTGCGCAGGGCGGTGATCGCCTCGACCGGCGGGGGCTGGGAGATCGAGCGCCAGGCCGGTACGACGATCGTGCCGGCCCGGGCGAGCGCCTCCAGGCCGTACGGCGCGGAGAGGGTCAGTCCGCCGGTGGTGGCCAGCGGGCCCTCCTCGCCGGCGCAGACCAGCAGGCGGTAGCGGGGCACCCCGGCGTCCTGGCGGTCCACGCCGAAGACGGAGAGCGGGATGGAGCTCTCGAAGATCGGGGCGCCGCCGAAGATCAGTACCGCGACGGTCTCCCGGCGGCGCCGGCCGGACAGCTTGCGCGGGGCGGAGGCCGTCACCGGGGTCGGGGAGCCGTTCGCTCCGGGCCCGCCGTGGCCCAGCGGGCCGTGGCCGGAGCCGAGCGCGAGGCCGCCGAGCGGACCGCCGCCCGGCCCGGCGGCGACGGTGCCGCCGCCGTTCGGGCCCGGGGTGCCGCCGCCGTAGCCGGGGTGGCCGGAATGACCGGGGTGACCGAGCTGGCCGCCGTAGCCGGGGTGGCCGGAATGGCCGGGGTGGGCGGGGTGGGCGGGATGTCCCGGGTGGCTGGAATGGCCCGGGTGCTCGCCGCCGTAGGTCTGGCCGGGACTGACGGGTCCTCGGCTGACGGGTTGTCCGCCGAAGGACTGTCCGCCGAAGGCCGGCTGGCCCCCGTAGGCAGGCTGTCCTCCGTAGGATGCCGCCGCGCCGTGGTCCGCCGTGGCCGGCGCCGCGCCGGGGCCGATGCCGGTGCCGGTGCCCGCCCCGGGGGAAGGCACCGCGGAGTACGAGGAGTGCGAGGCGGCGCCCGGGGTGCCGGAGGTGCGGGTGGTGGCGATCGCGGCGGTGCCAGTGCTTCTCGCGGACCGACCCGAGCTGCCGGCCGCCGCCTGGCCGCTGTCAGGACCCGCGTCGCTCCTGCTCACCCTGCTCAAGGCGCTCAAGCCCCCTCGGTGGTGTGGTGTGGGTGGTGCGGCACTGCTGGCCAAGATCGAAATCTATCGGGTGGACCATTGCCGTTGTGACAAGTTCACCATCCGACGCTATGTCGACATGGCAATTTGGCGTGATGCATTCGATCACGAAGCGTGGCACCCGTCGACCTTTCTGGGAAGAGGGCCGGGGCAACGGTGGCTGGTTGTCGCGGGACGGTTCCTGGGGCGTCCGGCTCCGGTGCGCCCGGCCGGCTGGTCTGGGCTGCGGATTTGCCCAAGCGGGAGGGATCGGCGCGAAATTGACCGAAAATCGGCGGTGCACGAGGGGGCGCACGGGGAGAAGTCGTGCGCCTCCCAGGCTTCATCCGGCCAAGCCTGGGACGGCGGAACCGGGAACCGGAGCACCGGGTTACGGTCCTGCCGTGAACACCAACAGCCGGCTCGAACGGGCCAACGACAACGCCGCCGCCTTCTGGCTCGCCCAAGCCCGCGTCCACGGCTGGCAGTCCCGCACCCGCCCGGGGCTGACCGCGGTCCGGTGCGCCCGGACCCCGGACGACGCGCACCGCATCGTGGTGACCCGCCCCTACGACGAACCGGCGGCTGTGGAGCAGGAGTTGGCGGAGCTGATGGCCGATTGGTCGACCATACGCTGCACCGTGGAGGACCCGTACGACGGGCTCGACCTCACCGGCCTCGGCGCCACCCGGATGCCGCTCATGCCGGTGATGGTCCGGGACCCGGGACCGGTCGAGGGAGCGACCACCGACCTGCCCGTGGTCTCGGAGGCGCACGGGGGCGGTGTCCTGACGGTCGATGAGGCGCGGGACGGCGACAGCTTCGCCCTGGTCGAGCGGACGATCGTGGAGGGCTTCCCGCTGCCCGCCCGACAGCCCTGGGTCCGGGGCGAGGCCCTCCCGGAGCGACTGCTGGACGTACCCGGCTGGCGGGGCTGGCTCGGCCGCGTCGACGGCGCGGTGGCGGGCACCTGCCTCACCTATGACGACGGCCAGGCAACCGGCGTGTACTGGGTCGCCACCCTGCCCGACCGGCGCGGCCGGGGCGCGGCCCGCGCCGTCCTCCGGACCGCCCTGGCCCACGCGCACCCGGACCGCCCGGCCACCCTGGTCGCCACCGCGCTCGGCGAACCGCTCTACCGCAAGCTCGGGTTCGTCGAGCAGGCCCGCACCTGCTGGTGGACCCGTACGGCGGTGGCGGCGACGGCGTAGCCGGGGCGGCGGGTGGAGTCGGTGGGGCGGGCGAACGGCTGACGGCGGCGCGGGGGCGGGCAGGGGGCGGCAGGGGCGGTGGGGGAGCGGGGCCGGAGCGGGGCAGGGAAGTAGGGGGCGGGGAAGCGGAGGGGGCTCGGGCGGGGTGTGGCCGAGGCGTTACCGGGCGGCCGCCACGGCGGCCGCGGACGAGGCCGCAGGGGGCACGGCGGCGAAGGAGGTCCGGGCGGGGACGGCGCCGTCGGGCCCGCTGCCGAGGGGCTTCGGACGGACGGCTCCGGCCGTGACGGTGGCCGCGGCGCCGGCCGCGGTCGGTGCGGGGCGGAGGCCGTCCGCGGCCGGACCCGGTCTGCTCCCCGCCCTGGTCCCGGAGCCCGGGCCGGTCTCCGGACGGGCCTCGGCGATCAGGGCAAACCCGCCGGATCGGTTTCGGACACCCGGCCCACCTGCGGCGGTGGCCTGGCCGGCGGTCCCGGCGGTCGCGGGAACGGATGCACTCGGGCCGTCCACGGCGGCCACCGCGGGACGTGCGCCGGACCGTGCGCCGACCAGCGCCGTCGCGTGAACCGGTGCTCCTGCCGCGGCCTTCCGGAGCGGCCCGCCGGAGCGGACGTCCGGCCGCGGCGAGGGCGCGTTCCGCGCGGCGAGGACCTGGCCGACGGCCTCCGGCAGACCGGCCGCCTTCAGCGTCGGCCGGTAGCCGCTCTCCGCCCACGGTCGGCCGTGGTGCAGCCAGACGCTGCGCAGTCCGGTGAGTTCGGCACCGGCGATGTCGGCGGGCGCGTGGTCCCCGATCATCCAGGTGTGCTCGGCCCAGTCCCCGGTGGGGGCGATGCCGCACCGCTGGGCCGCCATCTCGAAGATCAGCGGGTCCGGTTTGACGCAGTCGGCCTCCTCGGAGATGACCCAGCCGTCGACCAGGGGGCCGAGCCCGGTCCGCCGGATCTTCTCCAACTGCGGCCGGGTGCCGCCGTTGCTGACGATCCCCAGCGTCCACCCGGCGGCCCGGGCGACCCGGAGCGCCTCGATGTGCCGGGGCGGGCAGTGGATGTGGGAGTTGATGCCGCGTCGGTAGTGGGCGGTCAGGAAGTCGGCGGAGACGTCCAGCCCGTAGCGCCGCCGGACCGCCGACAGTACGGTGCTGCGCGGTACGTAGCCGCCGCCGTCGAGGGTGACGAACCAGTCGAGGTCGACCGGCGGGAGGTCGTGCTCGGACAGGAAGTCCTGCGCCCAGGCCCGGTAGGCGGCGTCCCGGGGCAGCAGGGTGTTGTCGAGGTCGAACAGGAGCAGGGACATGCCGAGCATGGTGCCAGCGGCCGCGCCTATGCATATGGCAAATGCCAGACGGCGTCGCGAAGCCGTACGCGTTGGCTGAAACGGCCTCCGCACCCCCGTGGCGGGCGGTGAGGCACGGGTTCACCGGGACTGTCGGGGCAGGTCGGACGTCACGGTTCGCGACGCGCCGCAACGGATCGTCGCCGATCCATGACAGTCCGGTCACGGTGTCCCGTGGGGCTGTTGCGCCGCCCGGTCCGCTCAGTCAAGCTCCAGGGAACCTCCTTTCCGGAGGGGGCGCGATCGCCTGTGGGCGGGGCGCACAGCCTCGGCGGGCGCATCCCCCTTTCGCGGGAAGAACGTCGCTCCGGGGCTTCCTCGCTGGGCGGGGCCCCAAGCCCGTCGTACTCTGAAAGGAACAGGTCACATACGGTGCTGCGCGGCGCAGACCGACGTCATCCCGTGGGCGGGCCTGCTGCCCGGGCAGCGTTGTCCTCCTCTCCTGTCGGCCCCTCTCCATCGAAGAGCCGTGAGCCATGGCTGGTTTTGAGCCTCCCCGACCGGTTGAACCGGACACGTCCCGCAGCGTGGACCCGGCCCGCGGGCCTGCCGCCGATCGTTCCGACGGCCGCGCCGAGCTGTGCGCCGACCAGCGCGGCGAGGACGTCCGTGACCACCACAGTGACCACCTCGGCGACGACCACGACGATCACGACGACCAGGACGGCAGTCACGGTAGTTACGGCAGCCACGGCGACGAACGCGACCGTGGCCATGGCGGCGAACGCGACGGAGGCCGCGGGGACGACAGCGCGGGCGGGTCTGTCGACGGGCCTGCCGACACTGCCGGCGAACGAGCCGACGCGCGCGCCGAGGCCTCGGGCCGCATCCCGGGCGTGCGGACGGGCCACGAGCGGGTCGACGACGACAGCGGCGTCGCCGACGACGCGGAAGGGTTCGAGGCGGCCGGAGCGGCCCGCGCGGCCCGGCCGGCGGCCGACGTGCCACAGCCTGCGGAGCCAGGGGAGCCCGGCCCCGGGCGCGACGGCCCGCTGGGCTTCGCACGCGCTCTGCGCGGCCTCGCCCGCCGGGGCAGCCTCGCCCGCCGTGACCGCCCGGGGCCCCGCCAGCGGCGTGGCGAGCCTCCGGCCGACCCCGCCGGGGTTCCGGTGACGGGCCGCCTGGGCCCGGGTGCCGAGTACCCGGAGGCGGCTTCCGGCGCGGCCGGCCCGCTGGGCGGGCCCACCGAGCCGTCCGGGCAGGACACCCCGGCGCCGTCCCTCGACCCGGTGTTCCAGCACGGTGTGGTGGTCGGCTTCGACGGCTCGCTGTCGAGCGAGCGCGCCCTCGCCTACGCCGTCGGCATGGCGCGCCGCTCGCAGTGCGGCCTGGTGATCGTGCACGTCGCCAACCGCCTGCCCGCCACGGTCTGGGCGGGCTGCGAGCCGCCCGTCTTCGTCGACCTCCCTGACCACCGGACCGAGGTCCTCGGCCTGGAGCTCGCCTGCGCGGACTTCCTCACCGGGGTGCCGTGGATCCTGGTCGAGCGCGGAGGGGACATCTGCCACGAGATCGAGGAGGTCGGCCGTGAGTACGCCGCCGACGCGATCGTCGTCGGCACGACGCACGGCCTTCTCGGCAAGATCTTCGGCTCGGTCTCCGGACGGCTGGCGCGGCGGGCCAACCGCCCGGTGATCGTGATCCCCTGAGGCCCTGTTCCGGCGGCTTCTCCCGAAGCCGCCGCGACACCTCCTCCTACGCCTCCTCCTGCTGTTTCCTCCTGACGCCTTCCCCTGACGCCTCCTTCGCCGTGGCGCTCCCCAACTCTCGTCGCGGAGCGGTGTGTTGACCGGTGTGCCGGCCCGGTGGGCGTGGCTCAGGAGGCGACCGTCAGGATGCGGTCGTCACGAACCGACGCCGAGCTCCCGGGCGATGAGCATGCGCTGGACCTCAGACGTGCCCTCCCCGATTTCCAGGATCTTGCAGTCGCGCCAGAAGCGGGCGACCGGGAATTCGTTCATGAAGCCGTACCCGCCGTGGATCTGGGTCGCCTCGCGGGCGTTGTCGACGGCGGCCTCGGACGAGTACAGCTTCGCGATCGCGGCCTCCTTCTTGAACGGTTCGCCGTGCAGCAGCCGGGAAGCAGCGTCCCGCCAGGCCAGGCGGGAGGTGTGGGCGCGCAGCTCCATGTCGGCAAGCTTGAACTGGATGGCCTGGTTGGCGCCGATCGGCCGGCCGAAGGCCCGGCGCTCGCCGGAGTACTTCACGGACTCGTCGACGCAGCCCTGGGCCAGGCCGGTGGCCAGGGCCGCGATCGCGATGCGGCCCTCGTCGAGGATCCGCAGGAACTGGGCGTAGCCTCGGCCACGCTCGCCCAGCAGGTTGGCCGCGGGAACGCGGCAGTCGGTAAAGGACAGTTCGCGGGTGTCGGATGCGTTCCACCCGACCTTCGAGTACTTCTTCGAGACCTGGAAGCCGGGGGTCCCGGTGGGCACGATGATGGAGGAGATCTCCCGTGCAGGCGAGCGGAATTCGCCCTCTTCACTCGAACGAGCGATCGGTTCGGTGAGCGCGGTGACGGTGACCAGGCCGGTGATGTCGGTGCCGGAGTTGGTGATGAAGCACTTGGTCCCGTTGATGACCCACTCGTCGGTGGCCTCGTCGTACCGCGCCGTGGTCCGGGTGGCCCCCGCGTCCGACCCGCCCTCCGGCTCGGTGAGGCCGAAGGCGCCGAGGAGTTCGCCCGAGGTCAGCCGGGGCAGCCACTCGCGCTTCTGCTCCTCGGTGCCGAACCGGTAGATCGGCATCGCGCCGAGCGAGACGGCGGCCTCCAGGGTGATCGCCACCGAGGAGTCCACGCGGGCGAGTTCCTCCAGGGCGAGGCCGAGGGCGAAGTAGTCGCCGCCCATGCCGCCGTACTCCTCCGGGAAGGGCAGGCCGAAGAGGCCCATCCGCCCCATCTCCCGGACGATCTCGTACGGGAACTCCTCCCGCTCGTAGAACCCGCCGATCTTCGGCGCCACCACGTCCTGGGCGAATTCGGCGACGGTGCGCCGCAGTTCCTCGTACTCGCTGCTGAGCCTGTGGTCGAGCATGGTGATCCTCCTGGCGCCCGGCCGGGTCGGCTGCGGACGTGAGCGGGGTGACCGGCGTCCGTCGGACGGTGTGACGGTCGCACGGTGCGATTGAGGGATGGACTGTCGATCGGTGTGGGTGGTGCGGGGCGCCGGCCGGATGGTGCGGGCGGCCGGCGCCGGGGACGGGAGCGGGCGGCCGGCGCCGGGGACGGGAGCGGGCGGCCGGCGCCGGGGACGGGAGCGGGCGGTCAGCCCCCGGCGGAGCCGAGCAGGGCCTGGACGGTGCGGGACGGGCTCGGGCGGCCGAGGCGCCCGGCCATCCACCCGCTGGTCGCGACGAGGGAGCGCAGGTCGACGCCGGTCCGGATGCCGAGCCCGTGCAGCATCCAGACCAGGTCCTCGGTGGCCAGGTTGCCGGTGGCGCTCTTCGCGTACGGGCAGCCGCCCAGGCCGCCCGCCGAGGCGTCCACCGTGGTGACGCCCTCGCGCAGGGCCGCCAGGGTGTTGCTGAGCGCCTGGCCGTAGGTGTCGTGGAAGTGCACGGCGAGCCGGTCGACCGGGACGCCGGCCCGCGCGAAACCCGCCAGCAGGGCGGTGACCTGGCCCGGGGTGGCGACCCCGATGGTGTCGCCGAGGCTCAGCTCCGCGCAGCCCAGCTCCAGCAGCCGCACGCCGTACCGGACCACCTGGTCGACCGGGACGGGGCCCTCCCACGGGTCGCCGAAGCACATCGAGAGGTAGCCGCGGACCGCGACCCCGGCCTCGGTGGCCCGGCCCACGACCGGGCGGAACATCGCCATGGCCTCGTCCGCCGAGCGGTTGAGGTTGCGGCGGGCGAAGGTCTCGGTGGCGCTGGCGAACACCGCGATGTCGGCGGCGTGGTGGGCGAGCGCGCGGTCCAGGCCGCGCTCGTTGGGCACCAGCACCGGCAGCCGCAGGCCGGGGTGGCGCTCCGGCAGACCGGCGAGCCGGGGGACCAGCTCCTCGGCGTCGGCCAGCTGCGGTACCCATTTCGGGTGAACGAAGCTGGTGGCCTCGACGGTGCGCAGCCCGGCGGCCGCGAGCCGGGCGATGAACTCGGCCTTGACCTCGACCGGTACCAGCGACTTCTCGTTCTGCAGGCCGTCGCGCGGCCCGACTTCGTGGATCCGGACCTCCTCGGGCAGGCCGGGGGCGCGGACCGGATCGGGCAGGCCCAGGTCGAGCGCGTCGGGCTCGCGGGCGGGGGTGGGGGCGGGGGTGGTCACGACCGCACCTCCGCGGGCCCGGCGGGGACGGTGGCGGCGGCCGGCCCGGCCGGGGCGCCCTCGACCGACGCGTCCTCGACCGGGGTGACCACGACCAGCAGGTCCTCCATCGCGACGGTGGCGCCGGCGGTGGCCCGCAGCTCGGCCACCACGCCGTCGTGCGGTGCGGCGATCACGTGTTCCATCTTCATGGCCTCCAGCACGAGCAGGGGCTGTCCCTTGCGGACCGTCTCGCCCGCCGTGGTCTTGACGACGGTGACGGTGCCGGGCATCGGGGCGGTCAGGGCGCCGTGGTGCGCGCCGGCCCCGGTGGCGCTCTCGACGACCGGGTCGTAGGCGTGCAGCGGCCAGGCGTCGCCCTCGACGCCGAGCCAGGTCGCCGGTCCGGCGGCGGGGCCGGGGGTGGCGTCGGTGGCCAGCGAGAACGTGGTCCGGAGGCCGTCGACGGTCAGGTGCAGCCGGTCGCCGGCCAGGCTCGCGCGGGCGCGGTGCGCGGGGCCCCCGTCCAGCCGGAGCTCCAGCTCGCGGACGGGCCCGGCGGAATTGTCAGTGGCATCGGCTACGTTGCCCGCAGTGATCGGACGGATGCTCACCGCTACCGGGTCCTGGCCGGGGGTGCGGAGTCGGTGGGTGGTCCAGGCAGGGGTGCCGCCCAGGCGCCAGCCGGAGGGAAGGGAGAACGGGTCGGTCCAGCCGCCGGGATCGGCGGGCGGAGTGAGTTCCAGGTGCCGTGCCAGCGCGGCCGCGTAGTAGAGGAGGTGAGCGGGCGACGGCGGTTCGGCCGCCGAGGCCGCGTCGGGGTCGGCCGCGTCCGGGTCGGTCGCGTTCGTGGGGGAGTACGGCGAGGTGAGCAGGGCCGGCTGCTCCTGGGCCGTCCGCTCCACGAGGCCGGTGTCCAGCCGGCCGGCGGCGACCTCGGGGTGGGCGAGCAGTCGGCGCAGGAAGCCGGTGTTGGTGGTGACACCCAGGATGCGGGTGTCGGCCAGCGCCGCGCGGAGCCGGCGCAGCGCGGTCGGGCGGTCGGGCCCGTACGCGATGACCTTGGCGAGCATGGGGTCGTAGGCGCTGGTGACGACGGTTCCGGGGGCGACCCCGGAGTCGACGCGGATGCCCTCGCCCCGGGGCTCGTCCAGGGTGAGGATGCGGCCGCCGGTGGGCAGGAAGTCCCGTTCCGGGTCCTCGGCGCAGATGCGGGCCTCGATGGCGTGGCCCAGGAAGGAGATGTCGGACTGGGCGAAGGAGAGCGCTTCGCCGGCGGCGACGCGCACCTGCCACTCGACCAGGTCGAGCCGGGCCGCGTCCGCGCCGACGGCGACGGCGAGCTCGGTGACGGGGTGTTCCACCTGGAGGCGGGTGTTCATCTCCATGAAGAAGAAGTCCCGCACCCCCTCGGCGGCGGAGGCGGGGGCGTCCGGGTCGATGCCGGGAACGATGAACTCCACGGTGCCGGCACCGGTGTAGCCGCAGGACTCCGCGGCGCGGACGGCCGCGGCGCCCATCGCGGCACGGGTCTCGGCATTGAGGAGAACGGAGGGAGCCTCTTCGATCAGCTTCTGGTGGCGGCGCTGCAGGCTGCACTCGCGCTCGCCGAGGTGGACGGTGGTGCCGTGGGCGTCGGCGAGCACCTGCACCTCGATGTGGCGCGGCCGGTCGACCCAGCGCTCCAGCAGCAGGGTGTCGTCGCCGAAGGCTGTGCGGGCGACGCGGCGGGCGGCGGCGATCTCGGTGGGCAGGTCGGCGCGGTCCCGCACGAGGCGCATGCCCTTGCCGCCACCGCCGGCGGACGGCTTGAGCAGCACCGGGTAGCCGATCTCGTCGGCGGCGGCGACGAGGTCCTCGTCGGTGGGCGCGGTGGCCTGGCTGCCGGGGACCACCGGGACGCCGGCGGCCCGGACGGCCTCCTTGGCGTTGATCTTGTCGCCCATCAGCTCGACCGCACCGGGAGGTGGTCCGATGAAGACGAGGCCCGCGTCGGCGCAGGCGCGGGCGAAGCCGGCGTTCTCGGCGAGGAAGCCGTAGCCGGGGTGGACGGCCTGGGCGCCGGTGCGGCGGGCGGCGGCCAGGATCTGGTCGGTCCGCAGGTACGTCTCGGTCGCCGAGCTGTCGCTGCGGTCGGCCGGGCCGAGCCGGACCGCGACGTCGGCCTCGCGGACGTGCGGCGCGTCGGCGTCCGCGTCGCTGAACACGGCGACCGAACGGACGCCGAGCCGTCGCAGGGTGCGGATCACCCGCAGGGCGATCTCGCCGCGGTTGGCGACCAGAACTGTGTCGAACATGGGAGGCGTTCCTCCGGGTCGAGGGGAGCCGTACGAAGGAGGTGGCGGTGGGCGGTCGGGCGCCGGCCCGGGTGGGCCGGCGCCGCGGGGAGTCACACCCGGAAGGGAGGAATCACGGACGCGGGGGTGACACGAGGAGGCGTCACATGCGGAAGACGCCGTACGGAGCGGGCGGCGCCAGCGGGGCGTTGGCGCAGGCGGTGAGGGCGAGACCGACGACGGTGCGGGTGTCCATCGGGTCGATCACGCCGTCGTCCCAGAGCCGGGCGGTGGCGTAGTAGGCGTTGCCCTGGCGCTCGTACTGCTCGCGGACGGGGCGCTTGAACTCCTCCTCCGCCTCGGTCGGCCACTGCTCGCCGTGCGCCTCCAACTGGTCGCGGCGGACGGTGGCGAGGACGGAGGCCGCCTGCTCGCCGCCCATCACGGAGATCTTGGCGCCCGGCCACATCCACAGGAAGCGGGGTGAGTAGGCCCGGCCGCACATCGAGTAGTTGCCGGCTCCGTACGATCCGCCGATCACCACGGTCAGCTTCGGGACGCGGGTGCAGGCGACGGCGTTGACCATCTTGGCGCCGTGCTTGGCGATGCCGCCCGCCTCGTACTGCCGGCCGACCATGAACCCAGTGATGTTCTGGAGGAAGAGGAGGGGGATGCCGCGCTGGTCGCACAACTCGATGAAGTGGGCGCCCTTGAGGGCGGACTCGGCGAACAGCACGCCGTTGTTGGCGACGATGCCGACCGGGTGGCCGTGGATCCGGGCGAAGCCGGTGACCAGGGTGGCACCGTACTCGGCCTTGAACTCGGCGAACCGGCTGCCGTCCACCAGCCGGGCGATCACCTCGCGCACGTCGTAGGGCGTGCGCGGGTCGACCGGCACGGCGCCGTACAGGCCGGCCGGGTCGACGGCCGGCGGCTCGACCGGGGTGAGCGGCCACGGCCTGGCCTCGCGCGGGCCGAGCCCGGCCACGATCGTGCGGACGATGGAGAGGGCATGGGTGTCGTCCTCGGCCAGGTGGTCCGTCACGCCCGAGGTGCGGGAGTGCAGCTCGCCGCCGCCCAGCTCCTCGGCGGTGACCACCTCGCCGGTGGCGGCCTTCACCAGCGGCGGACCGCCCAGGAAGATCGTGCCCTGGTTGCGGACGATCACGGCCTGGTCGCTCATCGCCGGGACGTACGCGCCGCCGGCCGTGCACGAGCCGAGCACGGCGGCGATCTGCGGGATGCCCGCGGCGGAGAGCCTGGCCTGGTTGTAGAAGATCCGGCCGAAGTGGTCGCGGTCCGGGAAGACCTCGTCCTGCATCGGGAGGAAGGCGCCGCCGGAGTCCACCAGGTAGACGCAGGGCAGCCGGTTCTCCAGCGCGACCTCCTGGGCGCGCAGGTGCTTCTTCACCGTCATCGGGTAGTAGGTGCCGCCCTTGACGGTGGCGTCGTTGGCGACCACCACCACCTCGCGCCCGGCGACCCGGCCGATGCCGGCGATCACTCCGGCCGCGGGGGCCGCGCCGTCGTACATCCCGTCGGCGGCCAGCGGGGCCAGCTCCAGGAAGGGGGAGGCCGGGTCGAGCAGGGTGTCCACACGGTCGCGGGGCAGCAGCTTGCCGCGTGAGGTGTGCCGGGCGCGGGCCTTGGCGCCGCCGCCCAGGGCGGCCGCGTCGAGCTTCGCGCGCAGCTCGGCGACCAGGGCGCGGTGCGCCTCGGTGTTGGCGCGGTACGCCTCGGAGCCCGGGTCGGCGGAGCTGCCGAGCCGGGGTGCCGGTGCGGCTGCCGCGGACGGGGCGGCGCCGGGCGCCACCGCCGTGCCGGTCGCTGCGACGAGCCGGACGCCGGTGGGTGTGCCGGCGGTTGAGTTGACCATTCCCAAGAGCTCCCTTGCCCTCGGACCAGGTGGGCAGCCGGGTGCGGTCCGCCCGTGATCGCCACGTTAATTAACGTTAACTTACGCGCCCAGGTTAACGGCCGATAACCCGACTGTCTACGATGGACGGCATGCCCAACGTCCCCGCCGCCTCCGCGCTCCCCCGCCGTGACCAGATCCGCCGGGAGGCCGCGAGGCTGTTCGCCGCCCGGGGCTTCCTCGGCGTGGGCGTGGACGAGATCGGCAAGGCCGTCGGCATCAGCGGCCCCGCGCTCTACCGCCACTTCGCCGGCAAGGACGCGATGCTCGCGGACCTGCTGATCGGCATCAGCGAGCGCCTGCTGGACGAGGGGCGCCGCCGCGCGGGCGGCGGCGAGGGCCCGGCCGCCACGCTGGACGCGCTGATCAGCGGCCACGTCGACTTCGCGCTGGGCGACCGGGACCTGATCACCCTGCACGACCGCGAGCTGCTGAACCTCAAGGAGGAGGACCGGCGCACCGTCCGCCGGCTCCAGCGCGGCTACGTCGAACTGTGGGTGGACGTGGTCCGGCAGGCCTACCCGCCGCTGGCCGACCCCGCCGCCGAGCCGGTGGCCCGGGCCGCCGTGCACGCCGTCTTCGGCCTGATCAACTCTACCCCGCACAGCCTCGGCCCGAACCCCGACCAGGGCGAGCGCGCCGCCCTCCAGCGCGACGGCATGGCCGCCCTGCTCCACGCCCTCGCCCACGGCGCGTTCGCGGCGGCCGCGGGCTCGGCCGGCGGCCCCGGCAGCCCTGCCGTCCCCGGCGCCGCTGTCGCTCCCGTCGGCGGCTCGACTGCCGCGGAGGCCTGAGCCCGCATCCCCGGCTCCAGCTCCGGCTCCGGCTCCGACCACGGTTCCGGTTGCGCCCTCGGCTCCGTTCCCGGCTTCGTTTTCGACGAAGAGCGGCCCGGCGGAGAATGGTCGGGAGCGAAGGTCTGCCGGTGAACGTCCCCGTCGATGGCCCGCCCGGAGCCCGCCCGGAGCCCGCCCGGAGCCCGCCCGGAGCCCGCCGTTGGCCCGTCCGGAGGCCTAGTCCCAAAGGACGGCGCCCGTCCGCCCGTGGCCGCTGGGTGTCGCGAGGGTCGTCGGCGACTCTGGAAATGGCCCGGGCGGAGTGGGCCATGCGAGTGTTCGGCCGGGAATCACCGCAGGCCATCGACTGTTGGCGAGTCCGCCGGACCGGATGATCCGGGCTGTCAGGGCCCGTTCCGAACCCGCCCGGGGCGGAAAACGCCGTGGCGACCACCCGACGAAATGGTTAGCATCCCTAAATATGCCTGAGACTCACGGATCCACGGTGGAGCAATCCCCGAGCGGCCCCCCGGCCCCCGGCACGACCCCGGAGGCCCCCGTCGACAGCCCGCAGGCCGCCGTCGGGAACACCGGGCCGGCCGCCGAAGACGCCGAGCCCGCCCCCGACAACGTCCGGCCCGCCGCCAAGCGCGCCGAGGCGCCTGAGCCCGCCCCCGAGCCCGCCCCCGAGAGCGCCGCCGAGTCGGCCGGCTGGCTCAGCCGCCTGGTCGGCTACAGCTGGCGGTCCCGCCGCAGCCTGCTCTTCGCCTTCGGAGCCTCGCTCCTCGGCATGGCCGTCACCGCGCTGGTGCCGCTGGTCACCAAGCTGATCATCGACGACGTCATCGTCGCCCGCACCCGTTCGCTGGCCCCCTGGGCGGTGGTGCTGCTGCTCGCGGCCCTCGTGGTCTTCGGCTGTACCCAGGTCCGCCGCTACTACGGCGGCCAGCTCGCGGTGGACGTCCAGCACGAGATGCGCAGCGACCTGTTCCGCTCGCTCGGACGGCTGGACGGCCACCGCCAGGACCGGCTGGACACCGGGCAGGTGGTGGGGCGCGCGACCTCCGACCTCCAACTGGTCAACGGCCTGCTCTCGATGCTGCCGATGATGACCGGCTACCTGCTGATGTTCGTCATGTCGCTGGTCGTGATGGTCTGGCTGTCCCCGCCGCTCACCCTGATCACCGTGGTCATGGCCCCCGCGCTGTGGTGGGTCTCGGCGTTCAGCCGCAAGCGCCTCTTCCCCGCCACCTGGGCCGCCCAGCAGGAGGCGGCGGCCGTCGCGGGCGTGGTGGACGGCGCGATCGGCGGCGTCCGCGTCGTCAAGGGCTTCGGCCAGGAGGCCCAGGAGCTCGACAAGCTGGAGACGGCCTCCCGCAACCTCTTCGCGGCCCGGCTCCGGTCGATCCGGCTCAACGCCCGCTACAACCCGGCGATGCAGGCGATCCCGGCGCTCGCCCAGGTCGGCGTCCTGGCCTTCGGCGGCTGGCTGGCCGTCGACGGCAGGGTCACCCTCGGGACCTTCGTCGCCTTCTCCACGTACGTCGCCCAGATGACCGGCCCGGTGCGGATGCTGACCATGGTCATCACCGTCGGCCAGCAGGCCCGGGCCGGGGTGGAGCGCGTCCTTCAGCTGATCGACGAGCGCCCGCTGGTCCAGGAGCGCCCGGACGCCCGCACCCTGGACCTCGCGCACGGCGAGAGCCCGGAGAGCGCGCCGCAGAGCACTCCGGGAGGAGCGCTCGTCGGCCCGCGGACCCCCGACATCGCCCTGGAGTTCGACCGGGTCGAGTTCCGCTACGACCCCGACCACCCCGCCCCCGTCCTGCACGGCCTCAGCCTGAAGCTGGCCCCCGGCGAGACCCTCGCCCTGGTAGGCGCCTCCGGCTCCGGCAAGTCGACGGTGGCCCAGCTGGTGCCCCGCTTCTACGACCCGGCCGCCGGCACCGTCCGCCTGTACGGCCACGACCTGCGCGACCTCACCCTGGACTCGGTCCGCGCGACGGTCGGCATCGTCCCCGAGGAAAGCTTCCTCTTCTCCGAGACGGTCCGCACCAACATCGCCTACGGCCGCCCGGACGCGACGGACGAGCAGGTGGTCGCCGCCGCCCGCGCCGCCCAGGCCGACGAGTTCGTCCGCGCGCTGCCGGACGGCTACGACACCAAGGTCGGCGAGCAGGGCCTGACGCTCTCCGGCGGCCAGCGCCAGCGCATCGCGCTGGCCCGGGCGATCCTCACCGACCCCCGGATCCTGCTGCTGGACGACGCCACCTCGGCGGTCGACCCGCAGATCGAGGCGGAGATCCACGACGCGCTGCGCTCGGTGATGACCGGCCGCACCACGCTGCTGATCGCCCACCGCCGCTCGACCCTCCAACTCGCCGACCGGATCGCCGTGCTGGAGCGCGGCCGGCTGCTGGACCTCGGAACGCACGAGGAACTCGAAGCCCGATGTCCCCAGTACCGGGCCCTGATCACCGATCCCGAGGCCGGTCACGCCGACCGGCAGTCCGCTCCCGAACCATCGTCCGACGAACCGGCGTCCGCAGAGGCACCCGGAACCCCCGTAGCCGCCGCAACCAGCGCAACCGCCGCAACCCCCGGAGCCGGCGCAACCCCCGGAACCCCGGCGACCCCGGCCGCCCCCGTCCTCCCCACCCCCGCCCTGGCCAAGGCCGCCCGCACCGCCGACCCCGACCTGCTGGACAAGGTCGCGGCCCTCCCGCCCGCCTCCGACGTCCCGGCCGTCCCCCGCGCCGTGGCCGAGGCCGGTGACCCCGACTTCAGCCTGAGCCGCCTGCTGCGCCCCTTCCGCACCCCGCTGCTCATCGCCCTCCTGCTGGTCGCCCTGGACGCGGCGGCCGGGCTGGTGCTGCCGGTGCTGATCCGGCACGGCATCGACGAAGGCGTCCGCAAGGGCCTGATGTCCGGCGTCGCGGTGGCCTCGCTCGCCGCTCTCGTCGTGGTCCTGTTGGACTGGGTGGTGCAGAGCGCCGAGAACCGGGTCAGCGGCCGTACCGGCGAGCGGGTCCTCTACACGCTCCGACTCAAGATCTTCGCCCACCTCAACCGGCTCGGCCTGGACTACTACGAGCGCGAGCTGACCGGCCGGATCATGACCCGGATGACCACCGACCTGGACTCGCTGACCTCCTTCCTCCAGACCGGCATGGTCACCGCCGTGGTCAGCCTGCTGACCTTCGCCGGGATCTTCGCCGCCCTGCTGATCATCGACGCCGGCCTGGCCCTGGTGGTCTTCGCGGTCCTGCCGCTGCTGGTGATCGCCACCCTGGTGTTCCGCAAGAAGTCCAAGGACCAGTACGAGCGCTCCCGCGACCTGATCAGCACCGTCAACGCCGACCTCCAGGAGAACGTGGCCGGCATGCGGATCGTCCAGGCCTTCCGCCGCCTGGACACCAACACCGACCGCTTCGTGGCCCGCGGCATCGCCTACCGCGAGGCCCGGGTCCGGGCCCAGCTCTACATCTCGCTGTACTTCCCGTTCGTCCAGTTCCTCTCCAGCGTGGCCGCCGCGCTGGTGCTGATCGTCGGCGCTGCCCGGGTCGACGCCGGGACGCTGACGGTCGGTGCGCTGGTCGCGTACCTGCTCTACATCGACCTGTTCTTCGCGCCGGTCAACCAGCTGTCCCAGGTGTTCGACGGGTACCAGCAGGCCTCGGTGGGCCTCGGCCGCATCCGCGAGCTGCTGCGCACCCCGACCGCCACCGCGGAGGCGGCAGACCCGGTCCCGGTGGCCGGGGGCCTGCGCGGCGAGATCTCCTTCGAGGGGGTCGGCTTCGCCTACAACGGCGGCGCGGACGGCGCCCCGACCGTGCTGAGCGGCGTGGACCTGCACATCCCGGCCGGGCAGACGGTGGCGCTGGTCGGCGAGACCGGCGCCGGCAAGTCGACGCTGGTGAAGCTGGTCGCCCGGTTCTACGACGCGACGGAGGGCACCGTCCGGGTGGACGGGGTCGACCTCACCCGCTACGACCTGGCGCAGTACCGCCACCGCCTGGGCGTGGTGCCGCAGGAGGCGTACCTCTTCGCGGGCACGGTCCGCGAGGCGATCGCCTACGGCCGGCCGGGCGCCTCGGCGGCCGAGGTGGAGGCGGCGGCCCGGGCGGTCGGCGCGCACGACATGATCGTCCGGCTCTCGGACGGCTACGACCACGAGGTGGCCGGCCGCGGGCGCAACCTCTCGGCGGGCCAGCGCCAGCTGATCGCGCTGGCCCGGGCCGAGCTGGTCGACCCGGACATCCTGCTGCTCGACGAGGCCACGGCGGCGCTCGACCTGGCCACCGAGGCGGCCGTCAACCAGGCCGCGGACCGGCTCAGCGGCGGCCGGACCACCCTGGTCATCGCCCACCGCCTGACCACCGCCGAGCGCGCCGACCGGGTGGTCGTGCTGGACCACGGCCGGGTGGTCGAGGACGGCACGCACACCGAACTGCTCGCCCGGGGCGGCACCTACAGCCGGCTCTGGCAGGCGTTCATCGCCGACGGCCACCCGGCGGCCGAGGCCGTCGCCGCCGGGTAGGGCGGCCCCGCACCCGGAGGCCCGCACGCGTGGCCCCGAACCCGGAGCCCGAACACTCCGAGCCGCCTGACGGTCCCTCCCGCGCGGACCGTCAGGCAGTCAGGCGGTGATCAGCGAGGCCAGCAGCTCCGAGGCGTCGATCCCGCGCGGCAGGTCGCTCACCTGCCCGTCCCCGACCTCGACCACCCGCCAGCCGGAGCCGTCCGCCCGGCTGGCGAGGTCGGTGGTCACGAAGCGGCAGCCGAGCCGGCGGACCAGCGCCGGGACGTCGGTGAGGTCGGGTTCGACGGCCCGGCGCGGGGCGTCCGGGTGCGGCCCGACCAGGACGGGCCGGCCGTCCAGCCACCACACCCGGGCCTCCACGGCCCGCCCGCCGCTCCCCGGCGCGCCGCCGTCCGCCCGCTCCGGCCCGGCCGCACCAGCCGTACAGGCCGCACCGCCCGTACGGCTCGCGCCGTTCGCGCCGTTCGCGCCGACCGGTCCCGCCGCCGGGAGGTCCGCGCCCTCGAACTCCTCGTACCGCCGCAGCACCACGCCGCCCGCCAGGAACTCGCCCTGCAGTTCGACGAACCGTCCGACCACCCGGCCGACGGCCGCCAGGTCGGCCAACTCGGGTACGTAGCAGGCCTCGTACCACTCGTGCTTGCGCGACTTCACGTAGTCCTTGACGATCGCCGGCCCGCGCCCGCCGAGCCGGGCCGCGGCCTCCGCCAGCTCCGCCGGCCCGGGCGCCACCGGTCCCTCGGACGGGATCCACGCGCTGGCCGGGGTCGCGCCCTCGAACACGCCGTACCAGCCGGGCAGTTCATGGGCGGCCGCGTACCCGGGCGCGCTGGTCAGCAGGGTGCCGCCGCGGGCGGTGAGCGCGGCGGCGAAGTCGGCGTACCGGGCGGAGGGCAGCATCCAACCCCGGTACCAGAGCGGGCCGCTGTCCCGCGGTACCCGCAGCACGGCCTCCTCGGCCCGCCCGGCGAGCAGCCCGTCGTGGTCGACCAGGTGCAGCTCGCCGCCCAACTCCCGCAGGGTCCTGGCCTCCCAGGCGAAGTGCGGGTCGGGCCGGCGCGGGTTGAGCGGATCGGCGGGGAAGATGATCGCGGGTGCGGGCATGGCCGTCAGGGTACGGCGGACCGGTGGGCCCGGCGCCCGCCACGACGGACCGGCCGGCTCGTGCACCCGACCGGAGTGCCGAAACCGCTCGACGGCCCCGGACGGTCGCTGGGAGAGTGACCCGATGCGAAATCTGCTGCGCCCCCGCAAACGCAGGCCGAGGCAGGCCGCCCGCACGGTGGTCCTGGACGGGAACGGCTCGGTCTTCCTGCTCCGTTCGGACAACGACGAGGTCGGCGTGCACTGGACCATGCCGGGAGGCGGCCTGGAACCGGGCGAGACCCCGTGGGACGGCGCCCGGCGCGAGCTGTGGGAGGAGACGGGCTGGAGCGACCTCGAACCCGGCCCGCTGCTCTGCACCTGGGAGCACGACTTCACCTGGCACGGCACCCCGGTCCGCCAGCACGAGCACATCTACCTCACCGGCGGCCCGCACCGCGGTCCGGTCGGCGACGTCAGCGCGGTGCACGCCGTCGACCGGATCCTGGACTGGCGCTGGTGGACCCCGGCCGACCTCGCCGACGAGAACGCCGACGCGCTCTGGCCGCCCGCGCTGCCGGAACTGCTGGACGCGGTCCGTACGGGCTGGGCCGTGGACGGGCGGCCGCCGGTGCCCGTCGACCTCGGGTACATCCCGAACGCCCCGGCCACCCGCTAGGCCCGCCGAGTCCGCCGAGTCCGCCAGACCTGCTCGGCCCACCAGACCCACCAGGCCGGCCAAGCCCGCCAGGCCCGCTCGGCCAGTCGCCGAACGGGCCCGGCGGAGCGGTCAGGTGCGCCCGCCGCGCCGGGGCCGCCCGGCCGGACCGGGTTCCCAGCCGTGCAGCTCCAGCTCCCGGTCGTGCAGTGCGGCGGGGTTCATCAGCACCGTCAGCTGGGCGCCGGCCAGCTGCTCGAGGTCGAGCCCGGTGGTGGACAGCAGTTGCTCGGTCGGCACCGAGACGGCGATGGCGGGCCGCCAGGAGGGCAGTACCACCAGGCAGGTGCCGCGGCCGACCCGGATCGGCTGGGCCGCCACGCGGACCGGTGCGCGCTCCTCCGGTCGGCCGAGGGCCTCGGCGGGCCCGGGGCTGCCGCCGATCAGGATGCCGAGCGGCGGTTCGGCCCACGAGACCGCTGCGGCGGGTCCGACGGCAGCGGCGTCGACGGCACCGGTGTCGACAGCAGAAGGGGCGGCAGCGCCGGCCCCACCCCCGATGCCAGTCCCGAACGACGGCGTCCGCGCCGCCACTTCCGCCGCATCGGCGGGTTCGCCCACCCGTCCGGTGGCCCCCGGCAGGGCCGGCCCGGTCGGGCCGGACGCGGCCGTCTCCCGTGCGGTCGCCTCCTGCCCTGTCCGGGAGGCCTGCGGGTGCATCCGGCGCAGGCGCCGGGAGGGTGACGGCCGCCGGGATCCCAGGATCCGCGGCTCCTCGTGCGCCGGGACGGACGGGCCGCCCTCCGCCGTTGCGGTGGCGGGCCCGAACCGGACGAACCCGTCCTCGGCCTCCGCGTCGAGGCCGAGCAGAGCCCGCACCTCCGCGACCGGTCGGCGGCACGCGGCCGCCAGCTCGGCGACGGAGCGGCCCTGGAAGTGCGCGGCCCGCAGCCGCTCGGCGAACGCCGCCCGCAGCCGTGCCGTGGTCGGATCATCGTCGTGCGGGTCGCCGTCCGTCCGGTCGCCGTCCGCCGGTTCGCCACCGGCCTCCGGAGCGGCCGCGGGCAGGACGGGCGGCGCCTCCGCGTCGTACCGGCTGCGCGGCTGCGGCACCGAGTCGGGGCGGGCCGTCGCCTCCGGGGTGCCGGGCGCGGCCGCACCGGGCTCGGTGGCGGTCGCGATCGAGCACATCGGTACGGCCGAGCCGGGCGAGCCGGTCGGGGCGGGCGGGGGCGAGGATCCGGCGCTGTCCCGGGGCGGGCCGGGCAGGGACGGGTCGGTTGCGGCGGGGTGGAGCGAGGTCATCTGCGGGCCCTTCGGGAAACGGTCCCGACGATCCTCCCGCACCACGCGATCAGCTCCAAGCGTCCAACCCGGTGGTGTGCGCGATACCACCGCGACACCGCCGCGGTACCACCACGGAATCACCCGGGGACCGTCGCGGGCCCACCCGGGGCCCACCCGGGGATCGCCCAAGACGGCGCCGGGCGGGCACTGTTGCCGTACGACCGGAACGCCGCCCCGTTCCGCCCGCCGACGCCGACCAGGCCCGGCCGGCCGGGTTCACTCCGGGCTCACACCCGGGCTCACCCGACGGACTCACCCGGCGGATTCACCTGCCTGGCTCAACTGCCGGGCGCGACAAAGCCCTTGAGGTCGTTGAGCACCACGTTCGCCGCCATGACGCCGAGCCCGAGGAACCAGGTCTCGTCCGAAACCGGCCGGGCCTGACCGGACTTGACCGCACCGAGCGTCTTCCAGAGCGCGCCGCCGAGCACCGCGTCCTGGTTGGTCGAGCTGGGGCTGCCGTACACGCCGTAGAAGATCCAGTCGGCGTCGGCCTTGTCGATCTGCTCCGGGCTGACCTCCACCGCGAGCTCCTTGACCTGCTCGATCCCGGGCTGCGGCAGCGGCACGTCGGTGAGGATGGTGCCGATGAAGGAGAGCTCCGCGTAGAGCCGGGTGCGGCCCGGCATGAAGCGCAGTGGCGTGATGGTGGGCCGCTTGTCGCCGAGCTTCGCGCCGATCGCCGCGGCGGCCGCCTGGTACGCGTCGAGCTGTGTCTTGGCCTCGGCCTCCAGGCCGAACGCGCTCGCGTTGAGCAGGAAGTTCTGCTTCCAGGGGTAGCCGGGGCGCAGCGAGAAGACGGTCGGCGCGATCTTGGAGAGCTGCGCGTACTGGTCCTGGGCGCGCAGCTGGCTGCCGAGGATCAGGTCCGGCTTGAGCGCGGCGATGGCCTCCAGGTTGAGGCTGTTGATGGTGCCGACGGCGGCGGGGCTGCCGGCCTTGTCCTTGAGGTAGGACGGCAGGGACTTGGAGCCGTCGGTGTACACGATGCCGACCGGCTGGATGCCGAGGGCGACGACGTTGTCGAGCTCGCCGGTGTCCAGCACCACGACCCGGGTGGGCCTGGCCGGGAGCACCGTCTCGCCCATCGCGTGCCTGAGGGTGCGCGGGTAGACGCCGGGGGCGGCGTCGGTGCCGAAGCCCTTCATCCTCTCGATCACGGCGGCGTAGTCGTCCCCGCCCTGCTTGACCGACTTCTGGTTCGGGGAGGAGCCGCCGCCGGCCGGGGTCGAACCGCTGCTGCCGCCCGATCCACCGGATCCGCCGGAGCTGCCGCAGGCGGTGAGCAGTCCGCCGAGGCCGAGCACCGCCCCGCCGGCGATCCCGGCGGTGAGGAACCGGCGACGGCCGGAGGTGCGGGGGGAGAGGACCGGGTCGTCGGAGGTGGGGGGCACGCGACGCTCCTTTCACGATCGAAATTAGGTTAGGCAAACCTATCCGACTCGGGGAGCGGTGGGGGGAGCGGCCCGTCCGGGCCAGGGGGCAAACCTGGTCGAACCTTGGCAAAAGGGAGAAATTTTCTTGGCCCAACTCCTTTGAAACAAAGGTACATGGGTTAACAAGCCGTAAATACATCCACCCGAACAGCCGTCACGAGAACGAATCGAAGCAAGTGGTTTAGATCACCAAGGGTTGGTCTACTCAACCTTCCACGCCCGCCTCTAGGGTGCGCTGGTGTTTGATCAGCAGCTCTCAGAGCACACGAGCAGCGGCCGGGCAATGGCGCCCGGCGCTCCGCAGGGTGCCCCGGTCAGTGGCATCAGTGGTGGGGTCCCCGTCGATCAGGGGACCGCTGGGGGAGCGGGGGACAAGGGTCTACGGGGCGGTTCCGTCGGCCTGCTGAGCAGTGTGGTGCTGGGCGTCTCGACGGTCGCCCCGGTCTACTGCCTGACCGCCACACTCGGCCCGACCGTCACCGCGGTCGGGGTGCAGATGCCGGCGGTGTTCCTGGCCGGCTTCCTGCCGATGCTGCTCGTCGCGTTCGCGTACAAGGAGCTGAACAAGGACTTCCCGGACTGCGGCACGTCCTTCACCTGGGGTGTCCGGGCCTTCGGTCCCCGGGTCGGCTGGATGGCCGGGTGGGGCCTGACGGTGGCGACCATCATCGTGCTCTCCAACCTGGCCGGGGTCGCGACCGACTTCCTGTACCTGATGCTCGGGGAGATGACCGGCAGCAGCTGGGTCACCGAACTCGACCAGAACAAGGCCGTCCACCTGCTCACCGTGGTCCTGCTGATCGCCGGCGCCACCGCGATGAGCTACCGGGGGATGACCGCCACCAAGTGGTTCCAGTACAGCCTGGTCGGCCTCCAGCTGGCCGTGCTGCTGCTCTTCTCCGTCATCGCCATCGGGAAGGCCGCCTCGGGCGACCTGCCCGACTCGATCGGCTTCTCCTTCTCCTGGCTCAACCCGCTCGAGGTCAGCTCGTTCAGCGCGTTCACCGCCGGGCTGTCGCTGTCGATCTTCATGTACTGGGGCTGGGACACCTGCCTGACCATGAACGAGGAGACCCAGGGCAGCGCCAAGACCCCCGGTCGCGCCGCGATGATCTCGATGGTCACCCTGGTCGGCTCGTACCTGCTGGTCGCGATCGCCTCCCAGATGTTCGCGGGCGTCGGCAGCACCGGCAACGGCCTCGGCAACCCGGCCACCGCCGACAACGTCTTCTCCGCGCTGGCCCGTCCGGTGCTCGGCTCGCCGTGGAGCATCCTGCTCTTCCTGGCCGTCGTCGCCAGCGCCGCCGCCAGCCTGCAGACCACCTTCATCCCGGTGGCCCGCACCCTGCTCGCGATGAGCGCCTACCGCGCCGTGCCGCCGCGCTTCGGCGCCGTCCACCCGCGCTTCCGCACCCCCGGCTACGCCACCGTCGCGGCGGGCATCGCCACCGCGGTCTTCTACGTCGGGATGAGCCTGATCAGCGAGAACGTCGTCCAGGACACCATCCTGGCGCTCGGTCTGATGATCTGCTTCTACTACGCGCTGACCGCTTTCGCCTGCGTCTGGTACTTCCGCGGTTCGCTGCGCACCGGTGTCCGCGCGCTGCTGCTCAAGGGCGTCGCCCCGTTCGTCGGCGGCGTGCTGCTCACCGCGGTCTTCCTGCAGACCCTCACCGACGCCTGGGCCCCCGACTACGGCAGCGGTTCGGTCTTCGGCATCGGCTCGGTCTTCGTGATCGGCGTCGGCATCCTGCTGCTCGGCGCGGGCCTGATGACCTGGTACGGCTTCATCCGGCCGGAGTTCTTCCGCGGCGAGACGCTGCACAAGGACACCCCGGCACTGGTCGTGGAGGACTGACTGCCGCTACCGTGGGGCGCATGAAGCGCTTCATCGGCCTGTGCTGGTGGCCGTCCTAGGACGGCCACACCACTCGCCTGAGCAGGGCCGTCCGGGATGGACGGCCCTGCTGCGTTTTCCGTAGGACGGGCCCCTCGCCCCGGACGGCCGCCACCACCGCCGTACCGAGGAGAGACACCTTGACCACCGCCACCGCCACCGTCCCTACCGCCACCGTCCCCACCACTGCCGGTCCCGCTGCCGCCGCGGCCACCGCCGTCACCGCCGTGTCCGTCCTGTCCGACGACCCGGCAGCCCACCGCGTCCTCACCGGGGACCGCCCCACCGGACCGCTCCACCTCGGCCACTACTTCGGCACCCTGCGCAACCGGGTCCGGCTCCAGGACCAGGGCGTCGAGATGTTCGTCGTGGTCGCCGACTACCAGGTCATCACCGACCGCGACCTCGCCGACCGGCTCGCCGAGCACACCGAGAACCTCGTCCTCGACTACCTCGCCGCCGGCCTCGACCCCGAGCGGGCGACGATCTTCCCGCACAGCGCCGTCCCCGCCCTCAACCAGCTGCTGCTCCCCTTCCTCAGCCTGGTCAGCGTCGCCGAGCTGGGCCGCAACCCCACCGTCAAGGACGAGATCACCCACTCCCGGCAGTCCGCCGTCAGCGGGCTGATGTTCACCTACCCCGTCCACCAGGCCGCCGACATCCTCTTCTGCAAGGCCGACCTGGTCCCGGTCGGCCAGGACCAGCTGCCCCATCTTGAAGTCGCCCGCACCGTTGCCCGCCGCTTCAACGAGCGCTACCCGCACGCCGACGGCAGCGCCGTCTTCCCCCGCCCGCAGGCCCTGCTCTCCGAAGCCCCGATGCTGCTCGGCACCGACGGCGGAAAGATGAGCAAGAGCCGGGGCAACGCCGTCGCCCTCGGCGCCACCGAGGACGAGACCGCCCGGATCATCCGCGGCGCCAGGACCGACGCCGACCGCCGGATCGGCTACGACCCGGTCGACCGGCCCGAGGTCTCCAGCCTCGTCCTGCTCGCCGCCCTCTGCCAGGACCGGGCCCCCGAGGCCGTCGCCGAGGAGATCGGCGACGGCGGCGCCGCCGCGCTCAAGCGCACCGTGACGGAGTCCGTCAACGAGTTCCTCCGCCCGCTGCGCGCCCGCCGCGCCGAACTCGCCGCCGACCGGGGCCACCTGCGGCAGGTCCTGCGCGACGGCGCCGAGCGGGCCAACGCCGTCGCCGACGCCACCCTCGCCGAGGTGCGGGAGGTGATGGGGGCGGCGATCTGAAGAGCCCTCACGCCGGCCGGCGGACATCGGCCGGTCGGCACGGGGCATATCGTCACCGGGCGGTCGCGGCCACGGCGCGACCGCCCGAACCCCGCTTCCGCGTCCGAAAGGTGGCCCGGCCCATGGACCAGCACCCGACCACACCCGGCCAGGGGCTGACCCGCCCGCCGCACCTGCGCCCCGGCGACCACGTCGCCGTCGTCGCCCCCAGCGGTCCCGTCGACGCCGAACGTCTCACCGCCGGGTGCGCGATCCTCCGCTCCTGGGGGCTCCGCGTGACCGTCGCCCCGCACGTCCTCGACACCCACCCCACCCTCGGCTACCTGGCCGGCACCGACGCCGACCGCGCCGCCGACCTCCAGACCGCCTGGCTCGACCCCACCGTCGACGCCGTCATCTGCGCCCGCGGCGGGTACGGCGTGCACCGCATCGTCGACCTGCTCGACTGGACCGCGATGCGCGCCGCCACCCCCAAGCCCTTCATCGGCTTCAGCGACGTCAGCTCCCTGCACGAGGCCTTCGCCCAGCGGCTCGGCCTTGCCACCCTGTACGGACCGCTGGCCGCCGGCGCCTCCTTCGTCTCCGACGGCCCGACCGCCGAGCACCTGCGTCGCACCCTCTTCGACCCCGCCGCCGTCACCGTCCTCACCTCGCCCACCGCCGCCCCGCTCGTCCCCGGCCGCGCCCGCGGCGTCACGGCCGGCGGCTGCCTCCACGTCCTCACCGCCGAGCGCGGCACGCCCGCCGCCCGTCCCTCGTACGAGGGCGCCGTCCTGCTGCTCGAAGACGTGAACGAGCACCCCTACCAACTCGACCGGCTGCTGACCCAGCTCCTGCGCTCCGGAGCCCTCGACGGCGTGGCCGGCCTGGCCCTCGGCTCCTGGGAGGGCTGCGGACGGCCCCAGCGGGTCCGGGACGTGATGCTCGACCGGCTCGGCGGGCTCGGCGTCCCCGTGCTCTGGGAACTGGGCTTCGGCCACTGCCCCTCCACCCTCACCGTCCCGCTCGGCGTGCCCGCCCTGCTCGACGCCGACGCCGGCACCCTCACCCTGGACCTGCCCGCCCTCGCCGACCGCTGAGCAAAGCCGACCGCTGAGCAAAGAGGTGCACTGAGCAAAGAGGTGCACTGAGCAAAGAGGCGCACTGAACAGGGGGCGCGCGCTGAGTAGGGTGCGGCCATGAACGAGGACCGCCTCACCGCCCTTGCCCTCGGCTTCCTCCGAGGCCCGGGCAGCAACGCCCGTACGATCCTCGGACTTGCCGGCCCGCCCGGCGCCGGCAAGTCCACCCTGGCCCGCCACCTGGTCGCCGAGGTCGAGCGGGCCGAAGGCCCCGGCACCGCCGCCTACGTCCCGCTCGACGGCTTCCACCTCTCCGGCGCCCAGCTCGACCGCCTCGGCCTGACCCACCGCAAGGGCGCCCCGGCGACCTTCGACGCCCACGGCTACGTCGCCCTGCTGCGCCGGATCGCCGGCGACCGGTTCCAGGACATCTACGTCCCGGACTTCGACCGCACCCTGGACGAGCCGGTCGCCGCCCGCCACGTGGTCCGCCCGCGGACCCGGCTCGTCATCACCGAGGGCAACTACCTCGCCTCCGCCGAAACCCCCTGGCCCGACGCCCGCCGCCTGCTGCACGAGCTCTGGTACGTCCACGCCGAGGACGAGGTCCGCGAGGAGCGCCTGCTCCGGCGGCACCGCGACGGCGGCCGTGACGAGGCCACCGCCCGCCACTGGGTCACCGGCAACGACCACCCCAACGGCGAGTACGTGAAGCCGGGCCGGGCGCTCTGCACCCGCACCGTCTCCGGGACGGGTTTGCCTCCGACGCCGGACAGGGGTAGTGTTTCCTAGTCGCTCGGCAGGGAGCACCGGACACGCGTCTGCGCGGACGGTCCCGGAGCGGCCAATCCTCTGAAACACCACTTCCGGTTCGTGCCGGTCGTTTGCGCTTTTCGGCGCTGTGACCTGGTGCTTATTCGGCATGCTCGTTTTATCGGGTTGCG
>NZ_LIPD01000014.1 GCF_001905545.1 Streptomyces sp. CB02056
ACCCCCACAGACAGCCAACCCGCCCCGACCGGCACACACTTACTGTCCCACGCCCAACCCAACCGACTTCGCCAGCAGAGTCATCCAGCCGACTTTCCGTGCTTCGAGTCCGAGTGCGGTTCCTGCCGGCGAGGCTTCCAGCACGCCCCCCAAGCGGTGCCCGCGCAGGAAGTCGGCCTGGCTGACTTCTCATGTCCTGCTCCAGTGACCCTGCTCGCCAGGCAGCGTATTGCCAGGGCTTGCTTCGCTTGTGCCGCGCTATCTGTTTGGCCTCGGCGCGAGCGTCCGGAAGCAGCCCACCCCGGCTGCGCGCAGGAAGTCGACCGCGCCGACTTCCTGCACCCCATTCCCAGGTGTTGTCCATGGCGGTGTGGCCCCCGCTGCCGCGACGAACCGGCGAGTAGCGCGCGGGAAGTCGATCCAGCCGACTTTCCGTGCTTCCTGCCCGAGCGCGGTTCCTGTCGTTCCGGCCTCCGCCAGGGCACCGAGCCGGTGTGTGCGCGAGAAGTCGGCCCAGTCGACTTCTTGCGCCTCGCCCAGTGACGCTATTCAGTACGGGGCGTTTGGTTGGGGGCCCGCTTCGCTGGTGTCCGGCTCGCACTTCAGGCGGGCGAGCCCCGGTTGATGTCGGCGGAGCCGGGGAGGGTCCTTCCGCCTGGGTGTGCGTGGGAAGTCGATTGAGCCGACTTCTCGTGCGCTTGGAGGGTGGGATTTCCGTGTGTGGGCTCCCGGTCTGCTCGCGAATTGTCCGTCGGCCTCGGCGCGGTCGTCCGGAGGCCTGCCGCGTATGCCTTGGGGTGGTGGTTCGGGCGGACCGGTTGCGCGGTGCTGGCGCCTGGATCGGCCCCGGCGGCTCCGGGGTTCGCTGCTTCAGGCCACATGTTGCGGCAAATGGCATCGGCAGCGGCTCAATTTGGGTTCTGGGTCACGGAAAGTCGTCCAGAACCTCAACCGTTGGCCGACAAAACCGGTGCCTGTGTTGCCACAGGTGGGGAGCCGTTTCAGCTGCCGCGGCGGAAGTCGGCTGGCCCGACTTCTGGTGTCTCGCGGGGGTGGGAGGGGGTCGCTGCGGCTCACGGGACGGGGGTGGGGTCCGGGGCTGGTGTGGGGTGGGTGGTGCGGGATTCGGTGGTGTGGGCGGCGAGGGCGAGGAGGGCGCCGAGGAGGCAGAGGGCGGCGGCGGTGAGGGTGGCCCGGTCGGTGCCTGCGGCGAGGGTGTGGGCGGTGGGGTGGGGGGAGCCGGTGACGGTGACGGTGAGGGCCACGCCGAGGGCCGAACCCAGGTAGCGGGAGGTGTTGTTGGCGCCGGAGCCCATGGCGGCCCGGTGTGCGGGGACGCTGCTGACCGCGAGCCGGGCGAGCGCCGCGTTGAGGATGCCGCTGCCGATGCCCGCGACGGCGAGCCCCGGGGCCAGTCGCAGCCAGGACGAGCCGGGGGTGAGCCCGTACAGCGCGGCCTCGCCGGTGCCGCAGACGAGCAGGCCGAGGGCGACCTGGGCGGTGGCGGGCAGGCGGGTGGCCAGGTGGCGGGCCTGGAGCGCGGAGACCACCGAGAGGCCCGACCACAGGGCCAGCACGCCGGCCGCGGCCGGGCCGGACAGGCCGAGCACGCCCTGGAGCAGGGTGGGCAGGTAGCTCATGAAGCCGACCAGGGCCAGCCCGGTGAACAGCGCCCCGCCGGTGGCCGCGATGAAGCCGGGGCTGCGGAACAGGGCGAGGTCCAGCATCGGCTCCCGGACCTTCGCCTCGACCACGGCGAACGCCGCCAGCAGCAGCACCCCGCCCGCCAGCAGCGCCACCACGGCGGGCTGTCCCCAGCCGCCGCGGCCTTCGGCCAGTCCGGCGATCAGGCAGGAGGTGCCGGCGGCGAGGGTGAGCACCCCGTACGGGTCGAGGGCACGCGGGCGTTCGGCCCGTGACTCGGTGAGGACCCCGGCGGCGCAGCCGGCCACCACGGCGGCGGCCACCGCGATCCCGCCGCTGACCGCGCGCCATCCGGCCCACTGCTGGACCAGGGCGCCGTACACCGGCCCGATCGCGATGCCCAGCCCGACCGCCGCGCCCCAGATGCCGAGCGCCCGGATCCGGCCGGGACCGGGCGGGTGGGCGTGGCTGATCAGGCCGAGCGCGGGGGCCAGGACGGCGGCCGAGGCGGCGCCGAGGAGTACCCGGGAGGCCAGGTAGACGGCGCCGCCGGGGGCGAGGGCGGCCAGCGCCTCGGCGGCGGCGAACAGCAGCACGCCGAAGGTGAAGACCCGCTTGCGGCCGTGGTCGTCGGCGGCGCTCCCGGCGGTGAGCAGCAGCGCCGAGATGCCGACCAGGGTGCCGGTGAGGATCCAGGTGCGGCCGGAGGCGCCCAGGTGGGCGGCCTGGGCGGTGGCGGCGAGCGAGGCGGTGGGGGCGGTGTACGCGACGGTGGTCAGGGCGGTCGCCGCCGCGGTGGTCGCCAGCGTGGCCCCGGGCCGGACGCGCGGGCCTGGGGTGGTGGGGGTGGTGGGGGAGGAGGCGGGTGAGGAGCCAGGTGGTGCGGGGGGCATGGGTGTTCCCTCCGAGGGCCGGACCCTAATGGTCTGGTGAATGAACCTTCGTCTCGGACGGCACGCTACCACCGCTGGTCTGTTCATTGAACCCACAAGGGGGGTGGACTAGGCTGACGCCCATGGCCCTGGGAACCGACTACGAACTGCAGGAGTGCGCGCTGGCCCGCGCCCTGGAGGTGGTCGGCGAGCGCTGGAGCCTGCTGATCGTGCGCGACGCGTTCTACGGTGTGCAGCGCTTCAACGACTTCCTCGCCCACCTCGGCATCCCGCGCGCCGTCCTCACCTCGCGCCTCAACGCCCTGGTCGCGGCCGGGGTGCTGCGCAAGGAGCCGTACCAGCGGGCGCCGCTGCGCCACGGCTACCTGCTGACCAGTGCCGGCCTCGAACTCTGGGGCCCGCTCTACCAGTTGAGTCGCTGGGGCGGCCGGCACGCCACCGAGGGGGGTCCGTACCACCTCTTCGCGCACGCCGTCTGCGGCACCGACCTCGACCTCGTCGGCGTCTGCCCGGCCTGCGGCGGCGGGCCCGTCCCGCCGACCGCGGTCGTCATGCGCCCCAACCCCGCCCGGGCCGGCGGCCACCGCGAGGACCGGGTCTCCCGCGCCCTGGTCCGCCCCCACCCGCTGCTCGAACCGATCGCCTCGGCGGCGGTGCTGCCCGGCTGACTGTAGGCAGAGCGCCCGTACGCCGACGGGGCCGCCGGCGCGCTGCCGACGGCCCCGCCCCGGGAACCGCTGTCACTCGGAAATCGCTGTCATTCGGGGACGGCCGTCAGGGGGTGAACCGCACCTCCGGGTTGGCGGCGCTCGGCCCGTCGAGCAGCGGCTGCGGGACGCCCTTCAGCTGGAGGTCGAAGAACGCCCCGACGTACTGCCGGGTGAGGGCGACGGCCCGCTGGCTGCCGATGGTGGTGTCCGGGCCCTTGGGGAGGCCGAGCCCGTCGAAGAAGAGCGGGAAGTCGGTGAAGCTGCCGTGGTCGGTGCCGTCGACGGTCAGCCAGCGCTTCCAGCCGTCCAGCCGGGGCCAGCTCCTGAGCCAGCTCTCGTCCTCGCCGCCGCCGGGCAGCGGGTGGCCGATCATCAGGTACGGCTTGCCCTTGATGCCGGACTCGGGCACCAGGTAGTCCATGGTGCCGTCCAGGTCGACCCCGGCCCGGAGCCGGTCGTCGGTGAGCAGGGCCGGGACGGTGGCGGCGCCACCGGCGGAGTGTCCGGCCATGGCGATCCGGTCGCGATCGATCAGCCGGGCGTAGCGCCAGGCCGGGTGCGGGCGGTCGGTCAACTGGTCGATGACGAAGGAGACGTCCTTCGCCCGGCTCGCGTCCAGGGCCTCCCAGGCCTCCTGGGTCCTCAGCGTCCCGCACACCTCGCAGGGGAGCGTCCGGCCGTCGGGGAAGGTGGTCCCGGTGTTCTCGTAGGTGTGGTCGACCAGCGCGACGACGTAGCCGCGGCTGGTCAGGTCCTCGGCGAGGCTGCTGAGTGTGGCACGCGGCATGGTGAAGCCGGGCGACAGGACCACCAGCGGGTAGTGGCCGCCCTGGGGGCGGGCCCCGGACTCCGCCCACGTCCGGGTGCCGGACACCGCCTCGGTCGGGATGGTGTTGCCCGGCAGCTTCCCGTCCAGCAGCGCGCGGGCCGCGGCGGGCGTCATGTACGGGGCGGGGGTGCCCGTCCCGGCGTGCGCGGGGTAGTACATCGAGACCATCAGCTGGCGCGGACCGGCGGCGGGCACCCACGGGTCCGGACGGTTCTGGTCCACGAGGTGCAGGACCTCCTGCCCGACCGCGTACGGCCCGGTCGGGCGGGGGAGTTCGACCTGGGCGGCGGCCCGGGTGGTCGGGTTCGCGGGAGCGGTGGCGGAGTCGGCGGGCGCGGCCGCCAGGGCCGGCGCGGCGGCGGCGACGGACAGCGGCAGCGCGAGCAGCAGGGCCGCAGCGGCGGCGGTCGTACGGAGTCGGCTCATGTCAGCGACCGTAGGCCGCCCGCCACGGAACTGACGTCCACTCAGCGGCGTACTGATCCCTTCCGGAAGGCACTGTGGCGCCCCCTAGGGGGCGGGCCCGGGCGGGCCTGTGCGAACCTGCGGGAACCTGCACCGGGGCTGCTCGGCCCGGGCGGGCCGTCAGCCGGTGGAGGCCGTCCGGAGGTCCTCCAGGAAGCCTGCGGCCGCACGGGCGTTGGGCACCGGGAAGGTGAGCGGGAGACCGGCCGAGTGCGTCCGGACCTCCAGCTCGCCGAGGGCGGAGGCCCGGGCCGAGTGCACCTCCGGCCACCGGTAGGCCTCCGTCGCGGCGAGCGGGTGCGGCGGCCGGTGCACCAGCCCGCCGGCCGTCACCGTCAGTCGCCCCCGGACGAAGCGGACGCTCCCCTCCGCGCGCAGCGTCTCGTGCAGGGCGGCCCGGAGCCCGGGGGAGAGACGCTCCTCCAGCTCCCGGAACAGCCTGCCCAGCCCGCCCAGGTGTGCCAGCACCAGCGGCTCGTCCGCGCCCGCCGGCCATATTCGCCCGTGCTCGTACTCCCCGTGCGGCCCTCCCGGGGAGTACTCGGTGGCCTCCATCGCGCGCCAGGGCAGCGGCTCCTCGCCGCCGCCGGCCGAGACCAGCACCAGCCCGCCCTCGTGGACCCGTACGGAGCGCAGCCCAGGTGTGGGCCGCAGCCGCTCGTACCCGCTCACCGCCACCACCGCGGCGGCGGCCAGTACGGGCGCGGGCCACCACTCGCCGAGCGCCAGACAGACCACCACGGAGACGGCCACCCCGCAGGAGTGCAGCCACACCCGCGCCGGCCAGGACAGCGGCCGGAACCGTCTGTGCACCCGCAGCACCGGGCCCAGTCGACCGGCAGCGCCGGCCACATCGGCCACGCCGGCCGCACCAGCCACGCCGGCCGCACCGGCAGAAGCGGCCAGGTCGGCAGAACCGGTCGCACCCGCCGACCGCACCCGCGTCGGCGACCACGTCACCGCCACGTCGGCCCCCTTTCACTCGGCTCAGTCGGAGGGCTCCCCCAACGGAACCGCGACTTCCAGAACCCCAGCATCGACCGCGCGCCGCCCCCGGCGACAGTGCCAATCAGCACCTTTTGGCCTGGTTCGGCCCCGCCATCATCGCGCCCCGGCCCAAGCCGCCCGCCATGGGGGTGGGGACGAACGGCCCAGGTGCCCCCGGGCGGGGCCGCAACGCCCGCCCGGGCGCCCGCACCACCGTCATGCCGAGCTCCCTCCGCTCCGCGGCAACCCCTCGGGAGGGCCGCAACCATCGGATGCCCAGGATCGACTCCTCACCGCGCCCGCCGACAGTGCCGATCGGCACATTCCGATCGAAATCCCCCCCCGTCACCGCCGGAACCCCCGTCACCGCCCTCACCCCGTCGTCGCGAACCCGATCTGCAGCCCGCGCAGCAGCGCCGTGCCCGCCGGATCGACCGACCGGCGGGTGTTGGCCAGCACCACGGCGCCGACCCGCTTCTCCGGGTCGAAGGCCACGAACGAACGGAACCCGCCGGTGCCCCCGTTGTGCCAGATCTGGAGGTGCCCGCCCTGCTGGGTGTGCAGCCGGTGCCCGAGCCAGCCCAGGTGCGTCCAGGCGAAGGGGTTGACCCGGTGGCGGGTCTCCCGGGTGAGGGCGATCGCGGCCGACAGCGGCGCCTCCGGCTCGCGCCCGGCGGCGAGTTGGGCCCGCAGGAACACCACCAGGTCGGCGGCGGTCGACCGGAGCCCGCCCATGCCGGGCACGGCCCCGAAGCTCCAGTGCGGCACCGGGCGGCCGCCCGGCGTGTGCCCGTGCGCCAGCCGCGCGGACTGCTCCTCGTCCGACCGCACGCAGGTGTCCACCAGGCCCAGCGGTGCGCAGACCTCGCGCGCCACCAACTCCTCGTACCCGACGCCGGACCGCTGCGCGAGGGCCAGGCCGAGCAGCCCCGCGCCGAGGTTGGAGTAGCGGAAGCCGCGCCCGGGCGCGGTCCGCAGCCGCGTCCGCGCGAGCCCGTCGAGCACCCGCTCGGTGGTGCAACCGGCGTACGGATCGGGCTTGTTGGGGGACAGCAGTGACTGCGCCAGCATGCCCCGGGGCAGCCGGGGGAGCCCCGAGGTGTGAGTGGCGAGGTGCCGCAGGGTGATCGGCTGCGCGCCCCTGGCCGGGACGACGGCCCGACCGCCCGAGGCCCCCGTGAGCACCTCGGCGAGCGGCTCGTCCAGCCGGACCGCGCCGTCGAGCGCCAGCCGTGCGAGCACGAGCGAGGTGAACACCTTGGTGACGGAGCCTATGTCGAACAGCGTGTGCGGCCCGGGTATCCCACCGCCCGGACCGGTCCGCCCGGCACCCCGGATCTCCACGTCGTCGCCGGCCAGCCCGGCGACCACCGCGCCGACGTGTCGGCCCGCGAGCCGGTCGGCCGTCTGCTGCACGAGACAGGCGAGTTCGTTCATGCTCGCGAGCCTAGGCGCCCCGTTCGGCCGGATCGTCCGCCCGGAAAACGATATCGACCCCGCCGATGCTCCTGCGGAGGTACGACCCCAATCGGCCCCCAGCCGACCTCCGCCGACCCCCAACCGACCCCCCGCGCGATCCCCACGGCAGGGCACGGAGCCGGAGCCCCGCCCCCGTCACTCCTCCAGCGCCTCCCGCAGCCGGGCCGCGACCTCCGCCGCCCCCGCCTCGTCCGGATACCGCCGCCGGGGCCAGAAGAACCCGCGCAGCCCGTCCTTCGGATTGCGCGGCACCACGTGGACGTGCAGGTGCGGCACCGACTGGCTGATCCGGTTGTTCGCCGCCACGAAACTGCCCGCCGCGCCCAGCCCGCGCTCGACGGCCCCCGCCACCCGCTGCACCCGCAGGAAGAACGGCCCGACCTCGGCGGCGGGCAGGTCGGCCAGCGTCGGGTGGTGGGCGCGCGGCACGACCAGGACGTGCCCGGGGAACAGCGGTCGGCGGTCCAGGAAGGCCACCGCCACCTCGTCGTCCAGCACCCGGTGCGCCGGCTCCTCGCCCGCCACCACCGCACAGAAGACGCAGTCCATCCGTCCATTCAAACCACCGGCCCGCCGCCCCGGCACCTCCGCAAACCCCGGTGGGCCCGGCATCACCCGTCCGGCTGCCGCCCGGGTGCGGCCGGGGCGGTGCCGGGCGCACGGTGGCGCCGGGGGCCGGACAGCGGGCGCATCGAGCGCTCCACGAGGAGGCCCCGCGAGGAGGTGGCCCCGATGTCGGGCAAGTTCGAGGTCTATCAGGACGCCGGTGGCAAGTACCGGTTCCGGCTCAAGGCGGGCAACGGCGAGATCGTCGCCACCGGCCAGGGCTACGCCAGCAAGGACGCGGCCCACAAGGGCGTCGAGGCGGTCCAGCGGGCCGCCGACGGCGCGCCCGTGGTGGACCTTCCCAAGGCGGCCTGAGCCCACCGCCGCCCGAACCCGAGGCGGCCTGAGCCAACCGCCGCCCGAACCCGAGGCGGCTTGAGCCACGGGGCAGCCGGAGCCCCGAGGCTCAGGCCGGGGGCGCGGCCCGGCGCCCGACCCACCGGGCCGGCCGCCGGGCACCTCGCCGAGCATCTCGCCGGGCACCCGCCAAACCGACCGCCGGACACTCACAGCGAGACGGGGACCCCGAGCGGAGAAGTCCCCGCTGCCTCACTCGTACCGGTACAGCAGCGCCTCCCGCTCGATTTGCTCGATCATCTCCACGGTCAGCGACTCGTCCCGCAGGTGCGAGAGCGTGACCTCCGCCGAGCTCGGCTGCTCGTCCTTGGCGAGCCAGTTCTCCGGCTTCCACGCCGAGGAGCGCAGGAAGGCCTTCGGGCAGTGCCCGTACACCTCCTCGACGGCGACCACGATGGCGCTGCGCGGCGGCTTGCCGACGGCGGTCAGCTGCCGCAGCAGCTCCGGGTCGGTCGAGACGCAGGCCCGCCCGTTGACCCGCAGGGTGGCGTCCCGGCCGGGGACGACGAAGAGCAGCCCGACCCGGCCGGTCTCCAGGATGTTGTGCAGGGTGTCCAAGCGCTTGTTGCCGGTGGCGTCCGGAATGGCCAGGGTGTACTCGTCGAGCACCGAGACCAGCCCGGCCGGCCCGCCGCGCGGGGAGACGTCGCAGCGCCCGGCGGCGTCCGCGCTGGCCACGAAGACCAGCGGGGAGCAGGCGATCAGGCGCTGGGCGACCTCGTGCAGGTGGTCGACCTGCTTGCGGCGCGCCTGGTCGCCGGGCTGCTCGTAGATCTCGCGCAGCTGGGCGGGATCGCTGAGCGCGCCCGCGTGGAGGGCGTCGAACAGGCTGCCCGGCCGGTTCGGCGCGGTGGTTGCGGTGGTTGACGAAACGACAGATTCCGGTGTGGTCGTCATACCGGGAATGTAGCCGAGGCCGCTCGGCGCACCCCGTTCCCCGGGCCCCGGCAACCCTCCGTGAAATTCCGGCTCCACCCCTCCCCACCAGCGGTTTTCCGCTCATAATGGGGGCCAGGGACCACTGGCTCGGGGCTCGCCGGGCGGGGACCGCCGGGTCAGTGGTCAGCGCGCCCGGGCGAGGGATGCCCGGGCGTGGGACGCCAGCCGCAGCCGGAGGTGGTGGTCGTGATCGTCAGGATCTGGGCCGGGCAGGTCTCGGCCGGTCGCATCGAGGAGTTCTGCGCGCACCTGGCCGCCCAGGTGATCCCGCAGCTCGGGCGGACCGACGGCTGCCTCGGCGGCGAGCTGCTGCGCTCGGTGTCCGAGGACGGGCACCGGGTGCTGGTGCTGAGCCGCTGGCGCGACGAGGAGGCGCTGCGCGGGTACGCGGGGCCGATGTGGCGGATCCGGCCGGTCTGGTCGGAGGGCGAGCTGAGCTACCTCGCCCACCCGCCGGAGGTCACCCACTTCACGTCGATCACCGCCCCCGCGGCCCTCTGAGCCGCGGCCCTCCGAGCGCATGGCCCGCCGAACACGCGCACCCCCGCGCACATGGCCCTCCAACGTACGCTCGCCCCCCGGCGGAGCCGCGGTAGCACCCCGCCGCGCATTCCCCGCAAGCCCGTGAAACAGACCACAGCCGGAGGCCCTCCCTGCCCTTGCGCCGACCGTGGCACAATGACGGCATCAAGCAGTGACGTTCAGCGCACTCCGGGGTCGGTGAAAATCCGAACCGGCGGTTACAGTCCGCGACCCGTCCGCAGCCAGCGGCCGGTTGACCAGGTGAAATTCCTGGACCGACGGTTAAAGTCCGGATGGGAGGCGTGCGCGGGCGGACGAAGAGCAGTACCCGTGGGTCCACTGGCAGGAGACTGCCTCCCGGCCCCGGTCAGGTGAACGACGGGAGCGGTGTCTCCCGTGCCGGGCGAGCGATCTCCCGGTGGCCTCGACATCCCCGGCGACGGGTGTGTCCCGGGTCCGTGCGCCGGTGCCCGTCCGTGTCATCTCCCATGCCGCCCCGGAGTCCGCGCCCCAAGCGCGAGGAGAACCCGGGTGTTCACCGGCATCATCGAAGAGCTCGGCGAGGTCGTGTCGATCGAGGAGATCGGCGACTCCTCGCGGATCCGCCTGCGCGGCCCGGTGGTCTGTACGGGTGCTCGGCACGGCGACTCCATCGCGGTCAACGGCGTGTGCCTGACCGTCGTCGACAGCCCGGAGGAACTGGCCGCCGGCACCGGTGAGTTCAGCGCCGACGTGATGGCCGAGACGCTGCACCGCTCCAGCCTCGGCGAGCTGGCGCCCGGCTCGCGGGTCAATCTGGAGCGCGCCATGGCGCTCGGCGCCCGGCTGGGCGGCCACCTCGTCCAGGGCCATGTCGACGCCACCGGGCGGCTGTTGAGCCGCGAGCCGGGCGAGCGCGACGCGGCGGGCGAGCTGCGCTGGGAGGTGCTGCGGTTCTCGCTGCCCGGCACGATCTCCCGCTACCTGGTGGAGAAGGGCTCGATCACGGTCGACGGCGTCAGCCTCACCGTGGTGGAGGCGGCTGCGGACAGCTTCACCGTCAGTCTCATCCCGACCACCCTCGCGCTGACCACGCTCGGCGCCAAGGCCGTCGGGGAGGGCGTCAACCTCGAGGTGGACGTGCTCGCGAAGTACGTCGAGCGCCTCCTGGAGTCCCGCACCCTGCCCGACTTCCCGAACCTGCCGAACCTTTCCAACCCGCCCCACCCGTCCGACCTTTCCAGCCTGTCCACCCCGTCCGGCCTGCCGGTCGACGGAACCCCGGGGGAGTCCGAGTGAGCTGGCTCAGCGGCGAGGCGTTCACCGTCCTCGGCGAACACGTCAAGTGGGCCGACATGTTCGGCAACATCCTCGGCCTCGGCGGGCTCGCGCTCGGCTGGCGCCGCTCGGTCTGGAGCTGGCCGGTCCAGCTGCTGTCCGGCGCGGTGCTGATCGCGGCCTACCTCGGCGGCCACGTCCCCGGCCTGATCGGCAAGCAGCTGATCGTGATCGTCACCGCCGCCTGGGGCTGGGCGCAGTGGCAGCGGGGCCGCCGCGAGGGCGGCACGATCGCCGTACGGTTCGCGAGTTGGCGCGAGCGGATCGCGCTGGCGGCGGGTACGGCGGCCGGCACGGTCGCGCTCGCCCTGCTCTTCACGTCCTACCCCAGCCTGTCCTGGAGCCCCTGGTCGGACGCCTACGTCTTCGTCGGCACGCTGGCCGCGATGGTCGCCCAGGCCCGCGGCTGGGTGGAGTTCTGGTTCGCCTGGATCGCGGTCGACGCGGTCGGCGTGCCGTTCGCCTTCAACAGCGGCTACACCTTCTCCGGCCTCACCTACTCCGTCTACTTCGTCCTGGTGCTGCTCGGCCTGCGGTCCTGGTGGCTGAGCACCCGTGAGCCGCGCGCCAAGTCCGCCACCGTCCCGCAGGGAGCCACGGTATGACCGAGATGACCGAGAACCAGTCCAGCAACGGGGCCACCGGGCCCGACTCCGACCCCGAGCTCGTCCTCGACCCGGTCGAGCGGGCGATCGCCGACATCGCGCTCGGCCGCGCCGTGGTCGTGGTCGACGACGAGGACCGCGAGAACGAGGGCGACATCGTCTTCGCCGCGTCCGCCGCGACCGCCGAGCTGATGGCCTTCACCGTCCGCTACAGCTCCGGCGTGATCTGCGCCCCGATGACCGGCGAGGAGCTGGACCGCCTCAAGCTCCCGCCGATGACCCAGGTCAACGAGGACCGCAAGGGCACCGCGTACACCGTCTCGGTGGACGCCCGGGAGGGGGTCGACACCGGCATCTCCGCCGCCGACCGCGCCCGCACCGTGCGGCTGCTCTCCTCGCCCGGCACCGAGCCCGGCGACCTCACCCGCCCCGGGCACGTCTTCCCGCTGCGCGCCGTCGAGGGCGGCGTGCTGGTCCGCCCCGGCCACACCGAGGCCGCCGTCGACCTGGCCCGGCTCGCCGGGCTGCCGCCGGCCGGCGCGATCGCCGAGGTGGTCAACGACGACGGCACCATGGCCCGGCTGCCCGAGCTGGTCGCCTTCGCCCGCGAGCACGGCCTGGCGATCATCTCCATCGAGGACCTGATCGCCTACCGCCGCCGTACCGAGCTGCACGTCGACCGGGCCGCCGCCACCGGCCTGCCCACCGTGCACGGGGAGTTCACCGCCGTCGGCTACCGGGGGACCATCGACGGCGTCGAGCACCTCGCGCTGGTGGCCGGCGGCCTGGACGCGGAGGGGCGGCTGCCGGACGGCGAGGACGTCCTGGTGCGGGTCCACTCCGAGTGCCTGACCGGTGACGTCTTCGGCTCGCTGCGCTGCGACTGCGGCCCGCAGCTGGAGGCCTCGCTGCGGCGGGTCGCCGAGGCCGGGCGCGGCGTGGTGCTGTACCTGCGCGGCCACGAGGGGCGGGGGATCGGCCTGGCCCACAAGCTGCGCGCGTACGAGCTGCAGGAGCGGGGGCGGGACACCGTCGACGCCAACCTGGACCTCGGCCTGCCCGCCGACGCCCGCGACTACAGCATCGCGGCCCAGATGCTGGTGGACCTCGGCGTCCGCTCGCTCACCCTGCTCACCAACAACCCGCAGAAGCTGACCGCGCTCACCGAGCACGGGCTCAAGGTCAAGGGGCGCGAAGCGGTCGAGATCGCGCCCGGCGAGCACAACCTGCGCTACCTGCGCACCAAGCGCGACCGGATGGGCCACGACCTGCCCGGCCTCGGCTCCTGAAGCCGCACACCTCAGAACCAGCGACGACACCAGAGAACGGAAGAGAACATGAGCGGTCACGGAGCCCCCGAGCTGACCATCGACGGCGCCGCCGGCCTCAAGGTCGCCGTCGTCGCCGCCCAGTGGCACGACACGGTGATGAACGGCCTGCTGGACGGCGCGCACCGCGCGCTCAAGGAGCTGGGCGTCGCCGAGCCGACCGTGCTGCGGGTGCCCGGCACCTTCGAGCTGCCGGTCGCCGCCAAGCGCCTCGCCGAGCGCGGCTACGACGCCGTGGTGGCCCTCGGCGTGGTGATCCGCGGCGGGACCCCGCACTTCGACTACGTCTGCCAGGCGGCCACCAGCGGCCTCACCCAGGTCAGCGTGGACACCGGCGTCCCGGTCGGCTTCGGCGTGCTGACCTGCGACAACGAGGAGCAGGCGATCGACCGCGCCGGCCTGCCCGGCTCCGCCGAGGACAAGGGCCACGAGGCCGTCACCGCCGCCGTCGCCACCGTCGTGGCGCTGCGCGCCGCGCTCTGACACGGGGCCGCACCCGGTCCGTCCGGTCCCGGAGCGCGGACGTCCAGCCGACTGTCCACGCTCCGGGACCGTTTACCGTCCGTCCGCCCGCACGCCGTAAGGTGGCCCCATCATGGCTTCGAAGACATTCGAGGAGCTCTACGCCGAGCTCCAGCAGAAGGCCGCCACCGGCGACCCCTCGTCCTCCCGTACCGCGCAGCTCGTCCAGCAGGGCGTCCATGCGATCGGCAAGAAGGTCGTCGAGGAGGCCGCCGAGGTCTGGATGGCCGCCGAGTTCCAGACGGACGAGCAGACGGCGGAGGAGATCTCGCAGCTCCTCTACCACCTCCAGGTGATGATGATCGCCCGCGGACTGACGCTCGACGACGTCTACAAGTACCTCTAGACACCCCCGCTCTCCCGAGCACCCCCATCCTCCGAACAGGTAAGGAAGCAACCTCCCATGCTGCGCATCGCCGTCCCCAACAAGGGTTCGCTCTCGGGTCCCGCGGCGGAGATGCTCCATGAGGCCGGCTACCGCCAGCGGAAGGACCCCAAGGAGCTCGTCCTCGTCGACCCGAACAACGAGGTGGAGTTCTTCTTCCTCCGCCCGCGCGACATCGCGGTGTACGTGGGCTCCGGCCGCCTCGACGTCGGGATCACCGGCCGCGACCTGCTGCTGGACTCGCACTCCAACGCCGAGGAGGTGCTCGCCCTCGGCTTCGCCGGGTCGACCTTCCGCTTCGCGCGCCCCGAGGGCGTGGACGTCGAGGACGTCAAGGGCCTGGAGGGCCTGCGGATCGCCACCTCGTACACCGGCCTGGTCGAGCAGCACCTGGCCGACCACGGCGTGAAGGCGACGGTCACCAAGCTGGACGGCGCGGTCGAGACCGCGGTGCAGCTGGGCGTCGCCGACGTGATCGCCGACGTGGTGGAGACCGGCACCAGCCTGCGCAACGCCGGCCTGGAGGTGTTCGGCGAGCCGATCCTGGTCTCCGACTCCGTGGTGATCCGGCCCAAGGGCGCGGGCGAGGACACCCGGGTGGAGCAGTTCCTGCGCCGCCTCCAGGGCGTGCTGGTGGCCCGCCGCTACGTGCTGATGGACTACGACATCCGCGCCGAGAAGGTCGGCGCGGCCGTCGCGCTCACCCCGGGCCTGGAGTCGCCGACCGTCTCGCCGCTGCACACCGAGGGCTGGGTCGCGGTCCGGTCGATGGTGCTCCGCAAGGAGGCCCAGCAGATCATGGACGACCTCTGGGGCATCGGCGCCCGGGCCATCCTGGTCACCAACATCCACGCCTGCCGCCTCTGACCCGCCCGCCCGAGCGCGGGTAAAGAACGGTTCAATGGGGCGGGGACGCCGGTCGGCGTCCCCGCCCCGCCGTGCTGCCGCCCCCAGAACCACCCCCGGAGAACCCACGTGTCCACGCCGTCCGTCCAGTTCCCCGTCACCTGGGCTCCGCGCCGCACCCGCGCCGTACTGCTGCCGGTCTGCGTGCTGATGGTGGTGCTGTTCTCCGCGATGGCCGTGCTGCTCCCGGAGAACTGGCAGCTCAACGACCGGATCATGATGACGGCCAGCGGCCTGCTGTTCGCCGGCGTCGGCCTGATGCTGGCCCGCCCCAAGGTGAGCGCCGACGCGGAGGGCGTGACGGTGGTCAACTTCGTCCGCCGGCGCCGGCTGGCCTGGGCCGAGATCGTCCGGGTCAACTTCCGCCAGGGCGACCCGTGGGCCACCCTCGACCTCGCCGACGGCACCTCGCTCGCCGCGGTCGGCATCCAGTCCGGCGTCGGCAAGGACCAGGCGATCGCGGACGCCCGGGCGCTGCGCGACCTGGTCGAGCACCACGCCCAGGCCTGAGCCCGCTCTAGGGCCTGAAAGCCTGCACCGGGCCTGAGCCCGCTCCCGGGCCTGAAGGCCTGCGCCGGGCCTGAGCCCGCGCCCCGGCCCGCACCCGGGCGGACGTCCCCCCACCTGGGGTTCCCCGCCCCCGGCGGGCCGAACGGGCTTCCTACGCCCATCCGGGTATGGTCTACGCTGGTAAAAGCAGGGCAAAGTTCGCCCTGCCCGAAAATCGAGTGCCCGAACCCGACCAGAGGAGTGACACTCCCCCTCGATGGACGATCCGTCCGGTAGTACCTGCGCCGCCTCGCTTCCGCTCCCCGGAAGGCAGGCGGCACTGTGATCACCGCCTGGCTGCTGTTGCTCGCAGCCGTTCTCCTGATCCTCGCCAACGGCCTCTTCGTGGCTGCCGAGTTCGCCTTCGTGACCGTCGAGCGCGGTGAGGTGGAACGCTCCGCGGAGACGGGCGACGCCAAGTCCCGCCGCGTCGCCGGGGCCCTGCGGCACCTCTCCTTCGAGCTCTCCGGCGCCCAGCTCGGCATCACCGTCACCTCGCTGGTGGTCGGCATGCTCGCCGAGCCGGCCCTGTCGACCCTGCTCGCACCCGTCATGACCGGCATCGGCGTGCCCGACTCGGCCGCCCGCGGCGTCTCCGTGATCGTCGGCATGGTGCTGGCCACCGTCGTCCAGATGGTGATCGGCGAGCTGGTGCCGAAGAACTGGGCGATCTCCCGCCCGCTCCAGGTGGCCCGCGCGGTCGCCGCCCCGCACATGGCCTTCTCCCGGGTCTGCCGCCCGCTGATCAGCTTCCTCAACGGCACCGCCGACCGGACCGTACGGGCCTTCGGCGTCGAGCCGCAGGAGGAGCTGGGGCACGCCCGCACCCCCGACGAGCTGGTCTCGCTGGCCCGTCACTCGGCCAAGGCCGGCGCGATAGACGAGGAGTCGGCGACCCTGTTCGTCCGCACCCTCGCGCTGAGCGAGCTGACCGCCGAGTCCGTGATGACCCCGCGCGTCGACGTGGCCGCGCTCCAGCGCGACGCCACCGCCTCCGACGTCATCAACCTGACCCGGGCCACCGGCCTGTCCCGCTTCCCGGTGCACACCGACAGCCTGGACGAGGTCACCGGCATCGTCACGCTCAAGGACGCCCTGGCCGTCCCGGCCGCCCGGCGCGGCCTGGTGCGGGTCGCCGAGCTGGCCTCGCCGCCGCTGCTGGTGCCCGAGACGCTGCCCGCCGAGCGGCTGCTCGACCAGCTGCGCCGCCTCCAGCCGATGGCCATCGTGGTCGACGAGTACGGCGGCACCGCCGGCGTCGTCACCGTCGAGGACATCGTCGAGGAGATCGTCGGCGAGGTGCAGGACGAGCACGACCCCGACGACCACCCCGAGCTGTTCCCGCTGCCGCCGGTCAACGGCCTGCCGGTCTGGGAGGCCGACGGCCGCGCCCGGATCGACCAGCTGGAGCGGATCGGCCTGAACGCCCCGGACGGTCCGTACGAGACCCTGGCCGGCCTGGTCGCCGACCTGCTCGGCAAGCTCCCCGAGGTGGGCGAGCAGGCCGAGCTGCCCGGTTGGCGGTTCACCGTGACCGGTGTCGACCGCCACCGCACCACCGAGGTCCGGGTGGAGCGCACCACCGCGCCCGCGCGCTTCGACGAGGACCGGGAGGAGGGCCGATGACCGCCCTGCAACTGGCCGTCGCGCTGCTGCTCCTGCTCGGCAACGCCTTCTTCGTCGGCGCCGAGTTCGCCGTGGTGTCGGTGCGCCGCAGCCAGATCGAGCCGCTCGCCGAGGCCGGGCACAAGCGCGCCCGCACCGTGCTGCACGCGCTGTCCAACGTCTCGGCGATGCTGGCCGCCGCCCAGCTCGGCATCACGGTCTGCTCGCTGGGCCTCGGCGCCCTCGCCGAGCCGACCATCGCCTCGCTGCTGGAGGGCCCGTTCCACGCGATCGGCGTCCCGTCCGGCCTGATGCACCCGCTCTCGTTCGGTATCTCGCTCGCCCTCGTGGTCTTCCTGCACATGGTGTTCGGCGAGATGGTGCCGAAGAACATGGCCATGGCGGGCCCGGAGAAGGCCGCGCTCTGGCTCGGCCCGCCGCTGGACCGGCTGGCCCGCTGGCTCGCCCCGGTGATCCGGGCGCTGAACGCCTCCGCCAACGGCATCCTGAAGCTGTTCCGGGTGGACGCCAAGGACGAGGTCGAGTCGGTCTTCACCACCGAGCAGCTGATGTACCTGCTGGCGGACTCCCGGGACGCCGGGCTGCTCGACGAGAGCCGCCAGGAGCGCCTGGAGGACGCCCTGGAGCTGGGCCGCCGCCCGGTCACCGAGGTGCTGCTCAAGCCCGAGCAGCTGGTCACCGTGGACACCAAGGCGACCGCCGCCGAGGTCGAGGAGCTGGCGCTGCGCACCGGCTTCTCGCGCTTCCCGGTCACCGACGGCGACCCGGCCGGCCACGGCTACCTCGGCTACGTCCACCTCAAGGACATCCTCGACGTGGACGACCCCTCGGCACCCGTCCCGGCCCGCCTGTGGCGGCCGATCACGGTGCTGCGCGGCAGCCTCCCGCTGGACGACGCCCTCGGCGCGATGCGCCGGGCCACCTGCCACCTGGCCGCCGTGCTGGACCAGGACGGGCGCACGCTCGGCGTGGTCATGCTGGAGGACGTGCTGGAGGAGCTGGTCGGCGAGATGCACGACCCGGACCACCGCGCCACGGCCTGACGCCCGTCGGCCGGCGCCTCCCCGGAGAGTTCCGGAGTTCCGGCTTTCGCCGACGGCGTGTCCGCTCCTGGCGATTCTGCCCTGAGCATGCACCCGTTCCCATGCCGGCCACCCTGGTAGCAGGGTGGTCGGCATGAGACTTCTCCTGCTGGGTGGAACCGGGTTCGTCGGACGGGTCGTCGCCGAGGAGGCGCTGGCCAGGGGCTGGGAGGTGACGGCCCTCAACCGCGGCACGCAGCCCGCGCCCGGGGGCGTCCGGGTGCTGACGGGCGACCGCACCGCGCCGGACGGCCTCGCGGCGCTCGGCACGGGGGAGTGGGACGCGGTGGTGGACACCTGGTCCTGGGCTCCCGCGGCGGTGCGCGACAGCGCCCGCCTCCTGAACGGCCGGGTCGGCCACTACGCCTACGTCTCCAGCCGGTCGGTGTACGACCACCCGCTGGTGGCCGGGGCCGGCGAGGCCGCGCCGGTGGTCGCCTCCTCCCCGGACCTCACCGGCGAGGTGCCCTACGCCGAGGCCAAGCGCGGCGCGGAGCTGGCGCTGGAGGCGGAGTTCGGCGGGCGGGCGCTACTGGCCCGGGCCGGGCTGATCATCGGCCCGCACGAGGACATCGGCCGGCTGCCCTGGTGGCTCAACCGGATCGCCGAGGGCGGCCCGGTGCTCGCCCCCGGGCCGCGCGACCTGGCCCTCCAGTACATCGACGTGCGCGACCTCGCGGCCTGGCTCCTGGACGCCTCGGCGGCCCGGCTCGGCGGCCCGTACAACCTGGTCGGCCCGTCCGGCCACGCCACCATGGGCGAGCTGCTGGAGGCCTGCGTACGGGCCACCGGCTCGGACGCCGAACTGCGCTGGACGGACCCGGAGCGGATCCTCGCGGCGGGCGTCGAGCCGTGGACCGAGCTGCCGATCTGGCTGGCGCCCGGCGAGCTGTACGACTTCCTGCACACCGGCTCGGTCGAGCGCGTGCTCGGCGCCGGGCTGCGCTGCCGCCCGGTCGCCGAGACCGTCGAGTCCACCTGGGCCTGGCTGCGGTCCATCGGCGGCAGCGCGCCGCAGCGGAGCGACCGGGTCAGGGTCGGGCTGGACCGGGAGCGGGAGGCCGCGCTCCTCAGGGGCTGAGCAGGGGGCCGGTGCGGGGATCAGCTCCGGCCGTCGATCAGCTCCCCGTACGCCTGGACGAGGTCCGGCAGCCGCAGGGTGGCCAGGTCCTCCCGGCCCGGCGGCTCGCGCAGCAGCGTCAGCCGCAGGTCCCGGTAGGCGCAGGACTTCTCGTACAGGGTGCGGATGAACCGGCCGTTGCCCAGCTCGTCGATCCAGCCCTCGCGGACCACGTGGGTGCAGATGCTGGCCAGCTCCTCGGCGGCGTCCTCGTCCCAGCCGTCGCCGTCCCGGCCGGCCAGCGCGGCGCCGATCGCGGTCAGCTCGCCGGGGCGGTAGCTGGGGAAGTCGACCCGGGTGGTGAAGCGGGAGTTGAGGCCGGGGTTGGTGGCGAGCAGCCGGTTCATGCCCTCGGGGTAGCCGGCCAGGATCACCACCAGCCGGTCCCGGTTGTCCTCGGCGCGCTTGAGCAGCACCTGGAGCGCCTCGTCGCCGTACGCGTCGCCCTTGGTGTAGCCGGAGTTGGAGAGGCTGTACGCCTCGTCGATGAACAGCACGCCGTCCAGCGCGGAGTCGATCAGCTCGTTCGCCTTCACGGCCGTCTGGCCGAGGAACTCGCCCACCAGGTCGGCGCGTTGGGCCTCCACGAGGTGGTCGCCGGAGAGCAGGCCGAGGGCGTGGAAGACCCGGCCGAGGATCCGGGCCACGGTGGTCTTGCCGGTGCCCGAGGGGCCGGAGAAGACGAAGTGGCGCTTCGGCGGCTGGACGGGCAGGCCCTGCTCGGCCCGCAGCCGCGACATTCTCAACTGGGCGGACAGCGCCCGCACCTGGCGCTTGACCGGCTCCAGGCCGACCATCAGGGAGAGTTCGGCCAAGGCCGCGTCCAACTCCCGTTCGTCGCCGGCGGACCGGAGCTCCGGCACGGCGGCGGTCCGGGGCTGCACCCGGCCGAGGGCGGGCAGCGGCGGTACGGCGGGGCCGGTCGGGGCGCCCGAGCCGGAGCGCTCCCCGGCGGCCTGCGGAGCGCCGTCGGCCGGGGCGCCGTCCAGCCGGGCGCCGCCGGTCGCGGTCCCGTCCAGCAGGGCGCCGCCGGCCAGGGCCCCGTCCGCCGGGGGGCCGTCCACCAGTCCGGCGTCCACCGAGGGTCCGCCGCCGTTCGACGCCAAGCCGTTCGACAGCAGGCCGTTCGACAGCCCGCCAGGCACTCCGTCGCTCGACAGCCCGTCGCCGGGGACGGGCGCGCCGCCAGGCCCGCCCGCGTCCGCGAACTCCTCCCCGTACCCGGGCAGTTCGGGGTATCCGGCGTCGTCCGGGTAGCCGGGATCGGCACCCGGCCCGCCCGGTGCGGCGGCGTCGGCCGCGCCCGGGCTCCCGCCCGCCGTCAGCCCGTCCGCGAGCCCGTTGGCGAGCCCGTCCGCGATGGCGTCCACGAGGCCGTCGGCGAGCGCGTCCTCGGCCGAGATGGCCGTCAGCCGGGTCGCGGTGTCCATGAACGCCGGGTCCGCCCGGTGCACCGCCCGGTAGAGCGGCAGCGCCGCGGCGCTGCGCCCGGCCCCCTCGTACGCCCGGGCCAGCCAGTACCGCAGCTCCTTGCGCTGCGGCTGCTCGGAGCGGCAGCGGGCCAGCGAGGCGGCCAGCGGGGCCTGCGCCTGGGCGCACATGTCGAGGCGCACCCGCGCCATGCCGGCGAACAGCCCGGCCTCGATGCCGAGCAGGGGGTCGTCCAGCAGGCGGTCGGTGTCCCGGATCAGCTGCTCCCAGTCCTTGAGCAGGTAGGACCGGCAGGCGTACAGGAAGCGGGCGGACGGGTCCTCGCTGGGCGCCGGACACTGCTCCAACGCCCGGTCCAGCTCGGCGAGGTGGCGCCCGTCCAGCCAGTGCGAGGCGTGCGCCAGCGCGAGGTCGCGGGCGTCCTCCAGCACCGGCTGCACCCACCAGCCCAGCCAGTACCAGGAACTGAGCGGCCGTCGGTGCAGTCGCCGCTGCTCGCCGAACCGCTTCTGGTTGCGGTACATGGCCAGCAGCGCGGCCGAGGTGTCGCTGCGCAGCGCGTGCAGTCCGAGCCAGGCGTCGGCCATGCCCGGGTCCAGTCGGACGGCGGCCCGGAACTCCTCCTCGGCCCGGGTGTACGCACCGGCCGTGTACGCGTCCATGGCGCGCAGCCAGGCGCGGTCGGCGAGCCGGTCGGGCCCGCCCGCCGTGCTGTCGGAACTGTCCACCGTCGTCACTCACGCCCCCCGCGGTGCGGCCCGGGGCTCGGCCGGCGGGTTGCCTGCGCCTAGCCTGGCCGGTGGTCGTCGACCCCCTGTGGCGCAACTGCGCCTGCCAGGAATCGTACCGGCGCGGCGCTGATCCGGAAGGGTGCCGCACAGGGGCAAATGCGATCGCACGAGCGGCCGTTGAGCGGCCGGGCGACGAAACGGGCGGCGGGGGAGCGGGTTTCGGAAGGGGACCGGACGGCGTCCCCGGCTCACGGGGGAACAAGCCGGGGGCGCCGGGTCCGAGGCAACCGGAATCTGTTCTTCCGGTGGCTGAGGAGAACCTAGATCCTGGCGATGTCGCAGGTCAAGGCGTTGGTTGAAGATTCACCGACGGTGTCCGGGGCGATCCGGCCGGTCACCCCGTCGACCCGCGTCACGGCGTGCGGACGGCTCGGATCGGCGGCGAAATGCGCCGATTCGGCCCGGGCCCAGCCCGCCCAGAACTCGGCCAGTTCCGGCCCGTCCCGCTCCTCCCCGCGCCGCCGGGCCGAGACGGCGTCCAGCTCCATCCAGATCACCCGGGCCAGCCACGGCCGCACCGCCCGTCGCCCGGCGCCGACCCCCTCCACCAGCACCACCGGGGCGGCCGGCACCGCGGCCGTGCCCGCGAAGCGGCGCAGCGTCCAGTCGTACACCCGGTACTCGGCGTCCCGCCCGGCCGCCAGCGGCTCCAGCACCTGCTCGCGCAGCCGCCCGGTCCACCCGAAGGGCTCGCGGTGGGTGGCCAGGTCGTCGAGGTGGACCACCGGGGCCCCGCCGAGCGCCGCCGCCAGCCGTCCGGCGAAGGTGGTCTTGCCGGAGCCCGCGTGGCCGTCCACCGCGACCAGCCGCACCGGCCCGCAGGAGGGCGGCAGCGCTCGCAACTCGGCCGCGAGCGCGGTCAGCCGGTCGTCCGGAGCGGGCCGGAATCGGGTCGGGAGGGGTTCGGATACAGCCACAACGTCAACCCTACGGTGCCGTAGCCCGCCACTGCGTCCAGTTCATATGTGCAGGTCGTGACGGCAGCGCGGGTTTCGGGCATACTCGCCTTCGCCACGACTGTGAACGGCCGTTCACCGCAACCCGGTGCCGGTCGGTCCGACCAGCCACACCCACGCCGGACCGGCCGACACCTCGGTCCCGCGCCCCGATCGAGGAGGCGACCACCGCCATGACCCCCTCCCCTGTGAAAGCCGTGGAGCGCCAGCTGCCCACCGAGGAGGCCCGCGAGCTGCTGGGCCTCACCCGGGACCTGGTCCAGCGCGAGCTCCAGCCGCGCGCGGCGGAGGACGAGGCCGCCGGCCGCTTCCCGCGGGAGGTCTTCCGCACCCTCGGCGAAGCCGGCCTGCTCTCCCTCCCGTACGACGAGAAGTACGGCGGCGGCGACCAGCCCTACGAGGTGTACCTGCAGGTGCTGGAGGAGCTCGCGGCCGGCTGGCTGGCCGTCGGCCTCGGCGTCAGCGTGCACACCCTGTCCTGCCACGCGCTGGCCACCTTCGGCACCGACGAGCAGCGCGAGACGTGGCTGCCCGCCATGCTCTCCGGCGAGCAGCTCGGCGCCTACTGCCTCTCCGAGCCGCAGTCCGGCTCCGACGCGGCCGCGCTGCGCACCCGCGCCGACCTCGACGGCGACACGTACGTGGTGAACGGCACCAAGGCCTGGATCACCCACGGCGGCCAGGCCGACTTCTACAGCGCCCTGGTGCGCACCGGCGTCGACGGCCCCAAGGGCATCAGCTGCCTGCTGGTCCCCGGCACCCAGCAGGGACTGTCCGCGGCCCCGCCGGAGCGCAAGATGGGCATGTGGTCCTCGCCGACCGCGCAGCTGCACTTCGACGGCGCCCGGGTGCCCCGCGAGCGGCTGGTCGGCGAGGAGGGGCAGGGCTTCCAGATCGCGCTCGCCGCGCTGGACTCCGGCCGCCTCGGCATCGCCGCCTGTGCGATAGGGGTGGCCCAGGCCGCGCTCGACCTCGCGGTCGACTACGCCCGCACCCGGCGCCAGTTCGGCCGCCCGATCGCCGAGTTCCAGGGCCTGTCCTTCATGCTCGCCGACATGGCCACCCAGATCGAGGCCGGCCGCTCGCTCTACCTCTCCGCCGCCCGGCTGCGGGACGCCGGCCGCCCGTTCTCCAAGGAGGCGGCGATGGCCAAGCTGTTCTGCACCGACGCGGTGATGCGGGTGACCACCGACGCCGTCCAGGTGCTCGGCGGCTACGGCTACACCCAGGACTTCCCGGCCGAGCGCTACATGCGCGAGGCCAAGGTGCTGCAGATCGTCGAGGGCACCAACCAGATCCAGCGCCTGGTGATCGGCCGCCACCTCACGAAGGCCTGACGGCCTTCCCTCTCCACGGCCTCCGGCCGTCACTCCAGGGTGCGGAGTGACGGCCGGAGGCGTTCCCGGCGGAGCGTCAGCTCGCCTTGGCGGTACGGGCGGTCAGCGCCGGACGACGGCGGCGCTGCTCGGGGATGGCGGCCCGCATCGTCGCGACCGTCGGGGCGGCGGGCGCGGTCGGAGCGGCCTGGCCGACCGCGGCGAGCCGCACCGGGCGGTGCGCGACGGCGTGCGAGAACGGCTGGGTGCGCCAGTCCAGCCCGGTCGGGAGCTTGAACAGCGCGTCGATCCGGGCCGGTTCGGCGTCCTCCGGGGCCTCGACCTCGGCCAGGTCGTCCGTCGGGGTGCCCGAGCCCGGGCAGATCGCGGGGGCGAAGGGGTTCCAGGCGGTCGGCAGCAGCGCGTGCTGCGGCAGCCGGTCCTCGTCCGCCACCAGGGCGATCGGGCGGCGGCACTCGGGGCAGTCGACCCGGAAGATGTCCCAGTTCTCCGCCTCGCCGGGGTCGGTGCCCGGCATGTAATCGACCGCGAGGTCCTCGCGGTCGGTCATATCGTCGGTCTCGTCGGCGCCCAGCACACGCTGGTCAGTAGCAGGCATGAGGATCCCCCTAGGATCGGGCCCGGCGTGGTCGTCCAGGGCCACAACCAGCACTTCCCTGTGATCAGGACTCATAACCCTGCGGTCCCGTGCACCGTGATGCACCGGGTGTGTCCTTGGCCACACCGGACGCCACATTCGCCCGGCATGTGCCCGCCCGGTACCTGCGATCCCTCCCCGTGCCACCGCGTGCGCCCCCCGTGCTCCCGACCGGGTAGGTTTGCGCACTGTGGAGGATCTCGACCAACGCATTGTCCAGCTGCTCCTCGAAGACGGCCGGATGAGCTACACGGACCTGGGCAAGGCCACCGGCCTGTCCACCTCGGCGGTGCACCAGCGGGTGCGCCGCCTCGAACAGCGCGGGGTGATCCGCGGCTACACCGCGATCATCGACCCCGACGCCGTCGACCTGGCGCTGACCGCGTTCATCTCGGTCAAACCCTTCGACCCGAGCGCCCCGGACGACACCCCCGAACGGCTGGCCGGCCTGCCCGAGATCGAGGCCTGCCACAGCGTCGCCGGGGACGAGAACTACATACTCAAGGTCCGCGTCGGCGCCCCCGGCGACCTGGAGGACCTGCTCGCCCGCATCCGCAGCGCCGCCGGCGTCTCCACCCGCACCACCGTCGTCCTGTCCACCCCGTACGAGGCACGACCCCCGAAGCTCTGACCGCGAACGGGCGGGGTGCAGACTAGGCCGCATGACCGAACGCACTCCCCGGACCGTCCTGCTGCGCGGCGGCGCCGTCTACAGCCCCGCCGACCCCTTCGCCACCGCGATGCTCGTGGAGGGCGGGCACGTCGCCTGGGTCGGCAGCGACGGCGCCGCCGAGGCGTACGCCGCGACCGCCGACGAGATCGTCGAGCTGGACGGCGCCCTGGTCACCCCCGCCTTCGTGGACGCCCACGTGCACGCCACCGCCACCGGCCTGGCGCTCACCGGCCTCGACCTCACCGGCAGCCCCTCGCTGGCCGCCGCCCTGGCCGCCGTCACCGCCTTCGTCGACGCCCGGCCCGAGCCCGGCGGGGTGCTGATCGGCCACGGTTGGGACGAGAGCGGCTGGCCCGAGGGCCGCCCGCCCACGCTCGCCGAGCTCGACGCCGCCGCCCGCGGCGCCGCCCTCTACCTCTCCCGCACCGACGTGCACTCCGCCCTCGCCACCACGGCGCTGCGCGACCTCACCGAGGGCCTGGCCGAGGCGCCCGGCTTCGACCCCGAGGGCCCGCTCACCAGGGACGCCCACCACATCGTGCGGCGGACCGCGCTGGCCCGGCTGACCCCCGAGCAGCGCCGCCGCGCCCAGCGGGCCACCCTGGCCCGCGCCGCCGAGCTCGGCATCGGCGCCCTGCACGAGTGCGCCGGCCCGGAGATCTCCTCGGAGGCCGACCTGGCCGCCCTGCTGGCTCTCGCCGCCGCTGGCGAGGGGCCCGAAGTCTTCGGCTACTGGGGCGAGTTGGGCGGTGTCGAGACCGCCCGCCGGCTCGGTGCGGTGGGCGCCGGCGGCGACCTCTTCGTGGACGGCGCGCTCGGCTCCCACACCGCCTGCCTGCACGCCCCGTACGCGGACGCCGGGCACACCGGCACCGCCTACCTGACCGCCGGGCAGGTCGCCGACCACGTCGCCGCCTGCACCGGGGCCGGGCTCCAGGCCGGGTTCCACGCGATCGGCGACGCGGCCGTGGCCGCCGTGATCGAGGGCGTCCGGGAGGCCGGCGCCCGGGTCGGCGCCGACCGGGTCAAGGCCCTGCGCCACCGTGTCGAGCACGCCGAGGCCCTGGACGACGAGGCCGTCGCCGCCTTCGCCGAACTCGGCCTGACCGCCTCCGTCCAGCCCGCCTTCGACGCCGCCTGGGGCGGGCCCGAGGGCATGTACGTCCAGCGTCTGGGCGCCGAGCGGGCGGCCGCCCTCAACCCCTTCGCCGCGCTGCTGCGGGCCGGCGTCCCGCTGGCCTTCGGCTCGGACGCCCCGGTCACCCCGCTCGACCCCTGGGGCACCGTCCGCGCGGCGGCCTTCCACCGGACCCTGGACCACCGGATCTCGGTGCGGGCCGCCTTCACCGCCCACACCCGGGGCGGCTGGCGCGCCGTCGGCCGGGACCAGGACGGCGTGCTGGTCCCCGGCGCGGTCGCCAGCTACGCGATCTGGGCGGCCGGCGAGCTGGTCGTCCAGGCCCCCGACTCCCGGGTGGCCGGCTGGTCCACCGACCCGCGCTCCGGCACCCCCGGCCTGCCCGACCTCACCCCGGGCCACCCGCTGCCGACCTGCCTGCGCACCGTCGTCCGCGGCCGCACGGTGTACCAGCGGTAAACCCCGTGGATCGGCGGGCCGTCGCCTCCTAGGTTGATCACCATGACCGACCTGGTACCCGCCGACTTCACCGTCCCGCGCGAGCTGCTCGCCCCGGAGTTCCGCCTGGAACCCCTGGGCGAGCGGCACAACGCCTCCGACCACGCCGCCTGGACGGGCTCCATCGCCCACATCCGCGCCACCCCCGGCTGGGCCGGCCGCGGCTGGCCGCCCGCCGACGGGATGCCGCCGGAGCGGAACCTCGACGACCTGCGCCGGCACGCCGCCGACTTCGAGGCCCGCACCGGCTTCACCTACACCGTCCTGGAGCCGGACCGCGACGAGGTGATCGGCTGCGTCTACATCTACCCGGACCGCGAGGACCCGTCCGCGGTCTCGGTCAGCTCCTGGGTCCGGGCCGACCGCGCCCACCTGGACGCCCCGCTGTACCGCGCCGTCTCCGACTGGCTCACCGGGCACTGGCCGCTGCGGGAGGTCCGCTACACCCCGCGCTGACCCCGCTACCACCCTGACCTCACGGGCCTCCGGCCTTCCGGGGTACCTTCTTCGCACAGCGTCCGAACAGCAAGCCCCAGGAAGATGGTGCGCCGGTGGCCACTCCCGTCACCCAGGAACGGCCCGAGGCCGTCCCCGAGCCGCAGGAGCCGGCGCCCCGGGCGAGCCGCGGAGCCCGTGCGCTCGCCAAGGTCCGCGCCGGCCTCCCGCGCACCGGCCTCGCCGCCCTGGCCGGCCTGCTGCTGGCCCTCGCCTTCCCGCCGTACGACCTGTGGCCGCTGTCGCTGCTCGGCGTCGCCGCGCTGTCGCTGCTCACCCGGGGCCGCACCTTCCGCCAGGGCCTGTGGACGGGCTTCGCGTTCGGCCTGCCGTTCTTCCTGATGCTGCTCAGCTGGCTGCGGGTGGTCGGCTGGGACGCCACGATCGGCCTGTCGGTCGTGGAGGCGCTGTTCCTGGCCGTGCTCGGCGGCGCCCTGGCCGTCACCTCCCGGCTGCCCGGCTGGCCGCTCTGGACGGCCTGCCTGTGGATCACCCAGGAGTGGGCCCGCGACCGGCTGCCGCTCGGCGGCTTCCCCTGGGGCCGGCTCGCCTTCGCCAACACCGCCACCCCGTACACCCCGCTGGCCGCGCTCGGCGGCGCGCCGCTGGTCACCTTCGCGGTCGCCCTGTCCGGCGCCCTGCTGGCCTGGGCCGCCCTGCGGCTGCGCGGGCCCGGCAGGGCCCCGAAGGCGGCCGCGCTGGCGGCGCTCGGGGCGGTGGCCGCGCTGCTGGCCGGCTACCTCGTCCCGGTGCCCACGGCCGCCGACGACACCGTCAAGGTCGCCATCGTCCAGGGCAACGTGCCCAACCCGGGGATGGACTTCCTGGGCCGCCCGATGATGGTCCTCAACAACCACGCCGCGGCCACCGAGCGGCTCGCCGCCGACATCAGGGCCGGCAAGGTCGAGCGCCCCGACATCGTGATCTGGCCGGAGAACTCCTCCGACCTCGACCCGTTCAGCGACCCGCTGGCCCGCCAGCGGATCGACGAGGCCGTGAAGGCGATCGGCGTGCCCACCCTGGTCGGCACCCTGGTGGACGGCCCGGACGCGCAGCACGTCCAGAACGAGGGCATCGTCTGGGACCCGGTCACCGGCCCCGGCGCCTCCTACACCAAGCAGCACCCCGTCCCGTTCGGCGAGTACGTGCCCTTCCGCGCCCAGCTGATGAAGGTGATCACCCGCCTCCAGCGGGTCGCCCGGGACTTCTACCCCGGCGACCACAACGGCGTGATGCAGCTCGGCCCGGCCCGGATCGGCGACGTGATCTGCTTCGAGGTCGCGTACGACGAGATCGTCCGCGACACCGTGGACAGCGGCGCCCGGGTCCTGGTCGTCCAGACCAACAACGCGACCTACGCCAAGACCGGCCAGCCCGAGCAGCAGCTGGCGATGAGCCGGCTGCGGGCCGTCGAGCACGGCCGGGCGGTGCTGATCGCCGCCACCAGCGGCATCAGCGCGGTGATCGGCCCGGACGGCAGTGTCCGGCAGCGCACCGAGGAGCTGACCGCGGCCGAGCTGTCGGCCACCGTCCCGCTGCGCGACGGCACCACGGTGGCCGACCGGGTCGGCGCCGCCCCCGAGTGGACGCTGGCCGTCGGCGGCCTGCTGGCCTGCGGTGCGGCGGTGCTGGTCGGCCGCCGCCGGAAGGCCCCGTCCGGAACACCGGCCGGGCAGGAATCGTTGGACCAGGTGGTGCCGTAGCCGGCCCGGACCTCCCGTGCGGCGCGCAGAGCACCGCTTGGAGTGGATTCGTACCGTGACCCAGCAAGCTACCCCCACCCGTCCGGCCCCGCGTAGCAGGCTCCGCCGGGTGCTGCCGCTGCTGATCACCGCCTGGCTGGTGCTGGAGATCTGGCTGCTGGTCCAGGTCGGCTCGTGGCTGGGCGGCCTCACCGTCGTGCTGCTGCTCGTCGCGGGCGTCCTGATCGGCGGCTCGCTGATCAAGCGGGCCGGGCTGAAGGCGCTGTCGGCGGCGATCGAGCAGAGCAAGAACCCGCAGTCCCAGCAGCCGCAGACCGGCACCAGCATGACCGTGCTGGCCGGCCTGCTGCTGATCGTCCCCGGCTTCCTGACGGACCTGGTGGCCCTGACCCTGCTCTTCCCGCCCACCCGGGCGCTGTGGCGGGCGGTCGGGCGCCGGGCCGCGGACAAGGCGCTGCGCAGCACCTCCGCCGCCGGCGCGGACCCGTTCGCGGACGCGATGCGGCTCCAGGAGCAGCTGCGCATCCACCGCCCGGACGGCAAGGTGGTCCAGGGCGAGGTCGTGGACCCGGAGGACGGCCCGCGCGGCCCGCAGGGCCCGGACACCACCTACCGCCCGCCGATCGCCGGCTGACCGGACCGGCGCGACGTACGAGCCCCCGAGAGGCGGACACCCCGCCCCTCGGGGGCTCGTCGCGCGGACGACACCTGGTTGCCCGTCCATGGGCAACGCGAAAGGGACCCTGGTGACCAGGGTCCCTTTTCGCGTCCTCCCGCACGGGGCGGGAGCGAGGTGTCAGGCGCTCTTACGGGTGTCTCGCGGGTGTACCGCGAGGTTCATCCCGCCGGAGCGGAGCACGGCCAGCCGTTCGGCCAGCACCTCCTCCAGCTCCTCGCGCGTCCGGCGCTCCATCAGCATGTCCCAATGGGTGCGCGTCGGCTTGATCTTCTTCTCTTCCGGCTCGTCGCCGTCGAGAAGCGCCGCCTCCTGTCCACAGAAGCGGCATTCCCAGGTCGCGGGGATCTCGGCCTCGACCGAGAAAGGAACCTCGAAACGGTGTCCGTTCTGACATGCGTACTCGACGGTCTGGCGGGGAGCCAGATCGATACCACGGTCGGTCTCGTAGCTAGTGGCCCCGAGTCGCGTGCCGCGGAGAGCTCGCTCGCTCATGAATCGTGCCTCCCGGGCTTATGGCCCACAGGACTAGTGGTCGCTGTTCTTCGTCGTTCGGTCAACGCTCGGCTTCCGACGAAGATTCCCGTCCCGGGACATGCGTCGTCTGTAGTGCCGCCCCTGTTTGTACCCACCTGCGCCCGATTTGTCACATCTGGCCGGTGATATCACCCCAGGTGTCACGTATTTCACATCTGGTGATCGTGCGGACTTTCCGTGACGAGCGTACCGGGACGGGATTCGGCGGTGGTCGCCGCCCCCGGTCGAGGGCCGGGGAACCGGCCCGCGAGACGGGCCCGGCCCGGCCGTCAGGAGATCGGCCGTGAACGGATCATCGGCTCGCCCTTGGCCAGGTCGACGGGACGGGCCGGCGCGGCCGGATCGGCGGCGGGGACCACCGGCGGGCGGTCCGGGCGGGGCGGTGTGGCGGCGGCCGCCTCGGTGCGGCTGTCCCGGTGCGGCAGCAGGGCGATCACCGCGTCCCGCAGCGGGGCCGGGGCCTCGTCGTCCAGCGGGTCGACGGTGGCGGGCACCTGGAGGCGGAGCGGGGCGCCGTTGCCGATCCGGGCGTAGCCGCGGCCGACCGGGGCGTGGGAGGCGGGCACGATGTCCAGCGGCGCGCCGAGCGCGTCGCGCCCCTCGTCGGGGCCGGCCGGGCCGAGCACCACCCGGGCCCGGGTGGTGGTGCGGACGGTGGCGGTGAGCCGGTCCCGGGCGGCGAGGTCGTCGGCGACCACCACGGTGACCCGGGCGGCCCGGCCGTGCCGCAGCGGGAGCTCCAGCAGGTCCTGCGGGTCGGGGCGGCCCTCGGCCTGGGCGAGCTCGCTCAGCTCGGTCGGGTGGTCCAGCAGCAGCCACAGCGGCCGGGTGACGTCCTCGGGCGGGGCGGTGCCGGCGTGCCGGGCGGCGTTGAGCGCGGCGAGCCGGCGCTCGGTCTCGCCGACGGCCCAGTCCAGGGCGGCCAGCGCGCCGTGCAGGCTGGTCTCCACGGTGTGCACGCCGGGCCGGTTCACCAGGCAGGCGTGCTCGCCGGTGCCCGCGCCGTCGACCACCACCAGGTCCGCGTACGGGAGCGCCTGGAGGGCGACCGAGCGCAGCAGGCTGGAGGTGCCGTAGCCGGTGACGCCGAGCACCAGCAGGTGCGGCTCGGAGGAGCGCGGGCCGGTGCGCCAGACCACCGGCGGCTGCTGGACGGTGGTGCCGCCCCGGGTGACCGGGATGGTGCGGGCGGTGCCGTCCTCGTCGGTGAAGCCCAGCACGATCTCGCCGGGGGCGGCCACGAAGCGCTGGGCGGCGATGTCGGTGGGCAGCGGGGCGAGCGCGGTGATCCGCAGCCGGTTGGACTCCTCGTCCCAGTCGAAGCGGTACTCGCGGGCCCGGCCGGCCTTGCCCTGGACCACCTGCTCGATCCGGGCCCGGGAGGACGGCTCGGTGTCGGTGAAGTAGGCCGGGTAGCTCATCTCCAGCCGGGAGAGCCGGCCCTCGCGGTCGAACTCCCACGCGCTGAAGGCGCTCTTGTAGGCGCCCTCGAAGTGGTACAGCGGGTTGGCGTCCTCGGGGCCGCACAGGTACGGGGTGAGCGCCGCGTAGAGGGCGGCGAGCTTGACGTCGGAGGCGTCCGGCGCGGGCGGTGCGGGCGCCGCCTTGGGGGCCCGGCCGGCCCAGGCGGCGCTGGCCATCAGGGCGATCAGGGCGAACAGCAGGCCGTGCGGCAGCAGGTAGACGCCGATCAGCAGGGCGGCGGTCAGGAACAGCGTCGGGCCGCGGCGCTCCTTGGGGGTCTCCTGCCAGCGGGACCTGGCCCAGTCGACGTGGTGGCGCAGGCCGCGGCCGATGACGGAGAGCGGGGCGAACATGTCGGAGGCGTGGTCCCCGGCGGTCCGGGCGATCGTGCGGCCCTTGCTGAGGTGGCGGTGGAGCGGCATTCCTTGACTCCCCGGGCGGTGGGACGGGTGGGGTGGGCGCGGTGGGGAACGACGGGGCCCGGGGGCGGTGTGGGATCCGCGCCCGGGCCGGTACGGCGGGGGAGGAGGTGGCGGCTAGAACCTGATGCCGCTGAGCAGGCTGGCGAGGCTCGCGCCGCCCGCGGTGATGCTCGGCGCGATCGAGGAGCCGGCGATGTAGAAGCCGAAGAGGGCGCAGACGATGGCGTGGGAGACCTTTAGTCCGTCCCGGCGGAAGAAGAGAAAGGCGATGGTGCCGAACAGGACGATGCCGGAAATCGAGAGGATCACGTTCCGCTCCTCAGGAAGTGGGGACAAGCAGGGGTGTTACGGAAAGTGCACTAATCGTGACAAAAAGTAATAGATGATGGAACGGTGCAAATGGGTGGTTCTGCCGTTCAATACCGTTCCGGCGGCCGGGTGGCGGTATGCGCACCGGCCGGGGTGGGGGCCGGGCCGCGCGGGGATTCGGTGCGCCCAGGCATTCCCGGGCGGCGGGTGGGAAGTTTCCGGGGGGTCCCGGAAGTTCGCTCGAATGGCTGCGCAACGCGTGCGGTCGCGTGTCGTGGCGGGAGCGGGCCGTCATCCGGATCCCGGACGTCCGCTGGCCCGTCGCGGCACCGGCCGCTACCGTGCCCTGGGCGCAGCCCCGAGACCGCCCGACGACCCGACCGGAAAGGCCGCCCGCCATGACCGACGCCGCCAGCCAGCAGCCCGCCGACGCCCCCGACGCCGAGGTGATCGCGCTCGCCGGGAAGCTCTTCGACGCCGCCCGGGCCGGGGAGACGGACACCCTGTCCGCCTACCTGGGGGCCGGCGCCCCGGCCGACCTCACCAACGACCGCGGCGACACCCTGGTGATGCTCGCCGCCTACCACGGCCACGCCGCCACTGTCGCGGAGCTGCTCCGGTACGGCGCCGACCCGAACCGCGCCAACGACCGCGGCCAGACCCCGCTGGCCGGCGCCGTCTTCAAGGGCGCCACGGACGTGCTCGACGTGCTGCTGGCCGGCGGCGCCGACCCCCGGGCCGGCGTCCCGAGCGCCGTGGACACCGCCCGGATGTTCGGCAAGGACGAGCTGGTCGCCCGGTTCGAGGTCCGCTGAGCGGGGATCGTAGGCTTTTTCACCATGAGCACCAGCACCGCCCAGGACACCGGCACCGTCGAGTTCCGTGTCACCGGCTACGCCCACCCCGACGCCCAGGCCCTGTCGGCGGAGGTGCAGCAGGAGTACGTGCGCCGCTACGGCGACCCGGACGAGACCGTCCTGCACCCCGAGGACTTCGAGGCGCCGGCCGGCCTGTTCATGATCGCCTACCTGGACGGCCGGCCGGTCGGCTGCGGCGGCTGGCGGGCCAAGCAGGCCGGCCCGGACGGCCTGCGCGACGGTGACGCCGAGCTGAAGCGGATGTTCGTGGTCCCCGACGCCCGCGGCCGCGGCCTGGCCCGCGCGGTGCTGCGCCGCCTGGAGCGGACCGCGGTCGAGGCCGGGCGTACCCGCTTCATCCTGGAGACCGGCACCGAGCAGCCCGAGGCGATCGCGCTGTACCAGTCCGAGGGCTACGCCGCGATCCGGAAGTTCGGCATCTACAAGGACCACCCGCAGAGCGTCTGCCTCGGCAAGGAACTCGCTCCGGCGGTCTGAGCCGCGGCTGCGCGGGGAAGGCTCCCGTCGGCCCGAGGAGGGGGACGGATGAGCCAGCGAGCGACTGGACCCGACGCACCCGGAGCCGACCGGCTCCCCGGCCTGGCCGCGCCCGGCGGGGAGCTGGACCGGCTGGTCGAGGGCGGCGCGCGCACCGTCGGGGCGGGCGCCGTCTGGGCCGTCGGCGACGCCGGCGGTGCGCTCGGCGGCGGCGGGCACGGCGCGCTCGGGCAGGGGCCGTACGCGCGGCTGAGGCCCGGGCCGGACACCCTGTACGACCTCGCCAGCCTCACCAAGGTGGTCGCGCTCTGGCCCTGCGCCGGGGTGCTGCGGCAGTCCGGACGGCTGCCGCTGGACGAGCCGCTCGGCGCCTGGTGGCCGCCCGCCGCCGGGCACCCCGCCGGAGCGGTGACGGTCCGTCAACTCCTGGCCCACACCGCCGGGATACTCCCGTACACCCGCTTCGAGCAGCTCTACGGGCGCGACCCGGCGGCGATCCGGGCCGGGGTCCTCGCCGCCCCGTCGCACCGGCCGCCGGGCGCGGCCGTCGAGTACACCGACCGGGCCGCCGTGCTGCTCACCTACCTGGTCGAGGACCTCGGCGGGGCGCCGCTGGACCGGCTCGCCGAGCAGTGGGCCTGGCGGCCGCTCGGGATGGCCGACACCCGCTACGGTCCGCTCGGCGCCGCGCTCGCCGCCCGCACCGCGCCCACCGAGTACGAGGAGGGCGCCGGCGCCCACCTGCGCGGCGTCGTCCACGACCCCTCGGCCCGGCTGCTCGGCGGGGTCTCCGGCAACGCCGGGGCCTTCTCCACCGCCCGCGACCTCGCCCGCTTCCTCACCGCGCTGCTCGCCCCGCCGCCCGGGCTGCCCTGGGGCGGGGCGTGGATCGAGGAGTCGCTGCGCGAGCAGACCGGCGGCCTCGCCCCCGCCCGCGGCCTGTCCTGGCTGTACGCCCCCGGCACCGGACCGGCCGAGGGCACCTTCGTCCACTACGGCTTCACCGGCACCGGCTTCTGGGTCTCCCGGCGGCTCGGCCGCTGGGCCCTGCTGCTCACCAACAAGGTGCACTACGACCGGGACATCCAGCGGCTCACCGAGCTGCGCAACGCCTTCCGGCGGGCCGTCTTCGGCTGAGGCCGGATCCGGCACTCATTCGGGTGGATTCGGCGCGAACAGCCGTTTGGCGGGCGGGGATCGCGGCAGATTGTCCCCGACGGCGGCGGTCGGCGGAGGAGGCGCGATGACGGACACCTGGGCACTCTCGGAGGAGGAGTGGCTCGCCGGGATGGTGCGCGCCTACGTCGGGTGCAGCGTGCTGCTCACCGACGAGGCGGGCAAGGTCCTGCTGCTGAAGGCCAGTTACCGCGACCAGTGGCAGTTCCCCGGCGGCGGGATGGACCCGGGGGAGGGGCCCGCCGAGTGCGCCGCCCGCGAACTGTACGAGGAGACGGGGCTGTTGGCCGGGCCGCTGCGGCTGCTCGTCGTGGAGTGGCGCGACGCCATCCCCGACCAGGGCGAACACGCCCACCCCGCCGTGCAGTTCATGTTCGACGGCGGGACGGTCGCGGCCGGGTCGGCGGTCCGGGCGCAGGTCGAGGAGATCGCCGACCACGGGTACTTCACCCCGGCCCAGGCGGCCGTCCTGCTGCAGCCCGGTGCGGCGCGCCGGCTCACCGGGGCCCTGGAGGCCCGGCGGACGGGCGCCGCCACGCTGCTGCACTCGGACGGGTACGTGGGGTGACGGACGGTCAGAGGAGCGTGCTCCAGTAGTACCAGAACCGGTTGAGGACCAGCAGCGCGATCACCGCCGCCCACAGCACCGGCAGCGCCCAGTGGTAGCGCGCCGCCTCCCGGACGACCACGCCCAGCCGCGGGCCCACCGGGATCACGCCCGAGCGCAGGTTGTGCAGCGTGGTGTACCAGAACAGCACCACCACCGTCGCCCACACCACCATGCAGTACGGGCAGAGCGCGCCGATGTCGTACAGCGCCTGGTAGATCAGCCAGTGCGCGAACCCCACGCCCACCGCGGTGCCCGCGTTCAGCCCCAGCCAGAACCAGCGCCGGTACGCCGCCCCGGCGAGCAGCCCCGCACCGATCGCCGCCAGCGCGCCGAAGGCGGCCAGCCCGAGCAGCGGGTTCGGGAAGCCGAAGACCTCCGCCTGCTCGGTGCGCATCACCGAACCGCAGCTGATCACCGGGTTGATGTTGCAGTTGGGGACGTAGGAGGGGTTCTCCAGGATGCGGAGCTTGTCGAAGGTCAGGACCGCCGAGGCGGCCAGCCCGACCAGACCGCCGAGGAACAGCAGGAAGGCGTAGGCCCGGCTCGCGCCGATCGGGGCCCGGGCCCGGGCGGCGTCGTCGGGAGCGGAGCGGGACGGGGGCACGGTGGTAGCAGCGGACATGGCAGCACACTCCGGTGGCTGGCTGGGAGGAGCCGGCCCGGCCGGGAGTTCGGCCGGGCCGGGTGGTGCCGTACGGTGCGGTGGTGCGCGGGGGCGGGGGCGCGGCCTACTGGAGGCCGGCGGCCTGCTTCACCTGCGCGGTGAACTGCTCCGGCGGGACCACGGCGTTCCCGGCGAACAGGGTGATCTGCTTGCCGTCCACCTTGACGGTCGGGGTGCCGGTCACGCCGCTGTCGTTGAACGCGTCGGCGACCTTGGCCGCCCACGGGGCGTAGGTCTTGTCGGTCACCGCCTTCACGAAGGCGTCCGTCTTCAGCCCGGGCACCTGGCCGGCCAGGTCCAGGATGTGGTTGACGTCGCCGAAGCCGTCCTCGCGCTCGTCCGGCTGGTTGGCGTACAGCACGTCGTGGAACGCCTTGAACTGGTCCACGCCCTCGTTCAGCGCGGCGCCGACGGCGGCCAGCGCGGTGCGCGAGCCCTTGCCGCCGAGGCTCTTGTCCAGGAAGGCCGCCAGGTGGAACTCCACCTTGATCTGGCCGTCCTCGGTGAGCTTCTTGACGGTCTCGCCGTTCGCCGCCTCGAAGTGCTTGCAGACCGGGCAGCGGAAGTCCTCGTAGACCGCCATGGTGTGCGGGGCGTCGGCCTTGCCGTAGGTGATCACCGTGCCGTTCGGGCCGGAGGCGTTGGCCGGGGTGACCAGCGGCGCCGACGCGGCGGCGGAGGACTTGTCGTTCTTGTCCGAGGCCGAGTTGACCGCGACGGCGACACCGCCCGCGAGGGCCAGCACGACGACGGCGGAGACCGTCACGACGATCCGCTGACGGCGCTTGGCGGCCTGCTGCTCGCGGCGCTGCGCCTCCTGGATCCGCTCGCGGGCACTGATGCGCTTCTTGTTCTTGTCCTGGGACACGGGGGAGTCAACTCCTGTACGCGGCGCGCGGGTGCGCGCGGGAAGCCGCAGCTGCTGCGGCGGGGTCGGTGAACGCGGGAGTCGTGCGCACTGCCTGCGGGCGTACCGGGCCCGTTTCGGGCGGGTACGGGGATGATCAGATGAGGCCGGAGATCAGCAGGCAGGCGCGAAGGCGGGCGGGCCGCGCCGGGGCGCCGGGCTCAGCACCACGTCCTCGCGGCGCGGCCGCGGGCGGTCCGACACCGGCAGCGGCACCCGCAGCACCGGACGGACCGGGGCCGGGAGCAGCAGGACGACCAGGGCGCGCAGCGGGCCGGCCAGCGACTCGCTCAGCGCGCGCAGCGCCCGGGCCAGGCCGGACAGGGCGGCGTCGCCCATCCGCAGCCAGGCGGAGGCCGCCAGCGCGATCACCAGGTGCACCAGCAGGAGCAGCAGCTGGGTCGCGGCGGGCGCCAACTGGGCGGTGTGCCCCAGCGGGCCGCTCAGCAGCGAGCCGTCCACCGAACCGCCGCCACAGACCAGCAGGTTCACCCCGCGTGCGGGCACCTGACCGGCCAGCACCGGCGAACAGCCGGCCTGGCCCAGGTTGAACGTGGTGTTGAGCAGCAGCTCGACCGGCACCATCACGCCGGAGATGTGCAGCAACCGCCGCTCCCCGCCGGCCAGCACGGTCGCGACCAGGAAGACGACGGCACCGGCCGTGGCCACCAGCGACAGCGGCAGCGGACGGCCCGTGATGACCACCTGGCCCAACGCGGCCATCGGCACGGCGAGCGCGGTGAACACCGCGGCCCGCAGGGCCCTGGTCGCGTGGGAGGAGGTCGTCACGCTCCGGAGTATGCCATGGCCTCCGCGTCCGGCACGAGGGCCCGTAGGTCCCTGGTCCGGCTGACGCGCGCTCAGTAGCCTGCGAGGTCGCCCGTCGGGTCGACAGCAGCCGTGGCCGCATTAGCCTGGAAGGCGTTCCCGCTGACCCGACGAGGGGGCGAGCGCGCATGGTGAAACCCGAGACCACGGTGGGACAGGTGCTGCTGGCCCGCATCGAGGCGCAGGCCGTGGTGCTGGCCGGCCTGGACGAGGCCGTCCGGGCCGACGAACCGGACGCCGTGCACCGGATGCGGGTCGCCTGCCGGCGGCTGCGCAGCGCCCTGCGGACCTTCCGGCGGCTGTTCGCGCCCGGCACCACCGACGAGCTGGTCGCCGAGCTGCGCTGGCTCGCCGCCGCGCTCGGCGGGGCGCGGGACCGCGAGGTGCTGGCCGCACGGCTCGCCGCCGAGGCCCGCGAGCTGCCCGCCGAATGCGGGCCGCAGCGGGTCGCCGCCGCGCTGGAGCGGTGGGGCGAGGCCGAGTACCGGCAGATCTGGCCGGAGGTCGTCGCCGCCCTCGACAGCCCCCGCCGCCGGGCCCTCGGCGAGGCCCTCGCCACCCTCCTCGCCGACCCGCCGCTGCTCCCGCGCGCCGCCCGCGGCGCCGTCCCGGAGCTCTCCCGGATCGCCGCCCGCGAACAGGACCGCACCGCCGAACGCGTCCGCGCCGCCCTCGCCGCCGCCCCCGGGGAACGGGACCTCGCCCTCCACGCGGCCCGCAAGGCGGCCAAGCGCGCCCGCTACGCCGGCGAGACCGCCGCCCCGGCCGTCGGCGCCCGGGCCGAGCGCTACGCCCAGCGGATGAAGGCCGTCCAGGAGGTGCTGGGCGAGCACCAGGACGCGGTGGTCGCCGCGAGCACCCTCGCCGCCCACGCGGCGAGCGGCGGCGAGCCCTTCGGCTACGGCGTCCTCTACGGCCGCCAGCTGGCCGCGGAGGAGGCCGCCCGGCGCCGGCTGCCGGAGGTCTGGCGGGCGGCGGGCAGGCGGAAGCTGGCCCGCTTCGGGTAGCGGCGGCCTGGCCGCTGAGCGACCGGGCCTCGTACGTCGCGGGCGTCACGCTGCCGGTGGACGGCGGGATCACGGCCACCCGCCGGTTCGACCGGCCCGCTCCGCCGCGCCCTACCGGGGGTCGAGCCCCGCCGAGCGGGCGGCTTCGCGCAGCAGGTCCCGGAGCATCGCGGTGGTCAGCCGGCCGGTGTTCGTGTTGCGCGGGCTCACGTGGTAGCAGCCGTACATCCGCAGGTCCGGGCCGCCGTCGCGGGCCGGGAAGGCGGCCACGGCGGCGTGGCCGAAGGCGGGGCGGGGGCGGGGGAGCCGCCAGCCGGCGTCCGCGATCACCGGCAGCATCGCCTGCCAGGCGAAGCCGCCGAGGGCGACGACGGTGCGCACGGTGGGGCGCATCAGCTCCAGCTCCCGGGTGATCCAGGGCCGGCAGGTGTCGCGTTCCGCGGTGCTGGGCTTGTTGTCCGGCGGGGCGCAGCGGACCGGGTCGGTGATCCGGACGCCGGACAGTTCCAGGCCGTCGCCGTAGCGGACGGACTCGGGGCGGTTGGCGAGCCCGAGCTCGTACAGGGCGGCGTAGAGCAGGTCGCCGGAGGGGTCGCCGGTGAAGATCCGGCCGGTGCGGTTGGCGCCGTGGGCGGCGGGGGCGAGGCCGACCAGGACGAGCGGGGCGTCCGGCGGGCCGAAGCCGGGGATCGGGCGGGCCCAGTAGTCCTGGTCCTGGTAGGCGCGGCGCTTGGTGCGGGCGGTCTCCTCGCGCCACGCGACCAGGCGCGGGCAGGCCCGGCAGCCGGTGACGACGCGGTCCAGCGCGGCGAGTCCGGCGGCCCGGGCGGCCGCCTCGGCGGGGTGCCGGGGGTGCTCGGGGTCGTCGGCGGCCTGGTCGGAGGCCGGATCGGCCGCCAGGTGGGAGGGCTCGTCGGCGGGGGAGGAGGGTGCGGCCTCGGTCGGCATGGTCAGGATCCTAGGGGGAGCGGGACGTTCGTACCGGCGTCCTCCGGGCAGGCGTAGCGTGGAATCAGTTGCTCCGGCGGTCCCCGGCCGGTCCGGGTCGGCGGCGGCCGGAGACGCCGGTGTGCGCGCAGCGCGCCGGTCGCGAGGAGGCCGCGATGATCGTCGATGCGGTGCTGGGTGCGCTCGGGGGGCTGGCCGGGCTCGGGGTGATCTGTGCGGGCCTGAGCATCAGGGTCGTCCAGCAGTTCCAGAAGGGCGTGGTGTTCCGCTTCGGGAAGGTGCGCGACGAGGTGCGCGAGCCCGGGCTGGTCGCGCTGATGCCGGTCGCGGACCGGCTGCGCAGGGTCAACGTGCAGATCGTGACGATGCCGATCCCGGCGCAGGAGGGCATCACCCGGGACAACGTGACCGTACGGGTGGACGCGGTGGTCTACTACCGGGTGGTGGACCCGGTGAAGGCCACCGTCAACGTGCAGGACTACAACTTCGCGATCTCCCAGGTCGCGCAGACCTCGCTGCGCTCGATCATCGGCAAGAGCGAGCTGGACGACCTGCTGGCCAACCGGGAACCGATCAACCAGGGGCTGGAGTTGATGATCGACAGCCCGGCGCTGGGCTGGGGCATCGAGATCGACCGGGTGGAGATCAAGGACGTCGCGCTGCCGGAGTCGATGAAGCGCTCGATCGCCCGGCAGGCGGAGGCCGAGCGGGAGCGGCGGGCCCGGATCATCACGGCGGACGGCGAGTACCAGGCCTCGCAGCGGCTGTCGGATGCCGCAGCCGTGATGAGCGCGACTCCGGCCGCGCTGCAACTGCGGCTGTTGCAGACCGTGGTGGAGGTGGCGGCGGAGAAGAACTCGACGCTGGTGCTGCCCTTCCCGGTGGAGCTGCTGCGCTTCCTGGACAGTGCCACGGAGGTCCAGCAGCGGAATCTGCTGACGGCGGCGGCGGTCGCGGCCGGGGCGAAGGCCGTGGAGGAGGCGGTGGAGAGCGGCGAGATCCCGGAGGAGGGGTTGGAGCCGGAGCCTCCCAGGCATGAACTCCCTCCCCTGGAAGAGGTGTTGGAGCAGTCGCCGCTGGACCGACCGGAGTCGCCGGACGGCCGGGTCGGGCGCGGCGGCCCCGCCGGGTCGGACGGAGCGGAGTGAGCGGGTCGGCCCCGGTGGCGTCGGCCATCCGCCCGGACCACGATGGACGAGGGGAACGGGAAGCCAGGTCAGGAGGCGGACCATGACCAGAGCCAGCGACATCATGCACCCGGGCGCGGAGTGCATCCGTGAGCACGAGACGCTCGCGGCCGCAGCCCGGATCATGCGGGAACGCCATGTGGGCGCCCTGCCGATCTGCGGGCCGGGCGACAGGCTGCTGGGGATCGTGACCGACCGCGACATCGTGCTGCGCTGCGTCGCCGAGGACCGCGACCCGGCATCGGTGACGGCGGGCGAGCTGGCGCAGGGGCGGCCGATGACGGTGGAGGCGGACGAGGACTGCGAGCAGGTGCTGCGGGTGATGGAGCAGTACCAGGTGCGCCGGCTGCCGGTGATCAACCACCCGGAGCACAAGCTGGTCGGCATGATCAGCGAGGCGGACATCGCGCGCGGGCTGCCGCAGGCGCGGGTCGCCGAGTTCGTCTCGGCGGTCTGTGCGGAGGAGGCTCCCGCGGGGGCGGCCCAGGGCTGACGCCTGCCGCGCGTACGCGGGCTGCGGCCCCCGCCGACGGACGGGCGGGGGCCGCAGTCGTGCCGCTCCGGTCATCCCAGGGCGTAGACGGAGGTGGCGTGGGCGGCGGGGGCCCGGTGCCGTCGGTGCTCTCCGTGCCCTCGGCGACCTCGGCGTTCTCGGGGGTGTTGGCGCGGTCTCAGGAGGCGGGGGCGGCCAGGGTGTCGAGGTGGCGGCGCAGCACCGCGCGCAGCTCGTCGGGGCCGACCAGGTCGGGGTGCTGGACGGCCTGGAGGGTGAGGCCGTCCAGCAGGGCGGAGAGCCGGCGGGTCTCGAGGTCGAGGTCGAGGTCGAGGCCGGGGGCCAGGCCGCCGGCGCGTCGGGACTCGGCGAGGACGCGTCGGACCAGGTCGTCGAGTCCGGTCTGCATCTCGACGGCGCGGGGCCGCAGGTCGGGCCGGGTGCGGGCGGCGGTGACGAAGGAGAGCCAGAGCGCGGACTCCTCCCGGCGCCCGGCGTCCAGCGGGAGGGTCTCGGCGAGCAGTCGGACGGTCCGTTCGCGCCGGTCGGTGCCGGCGGCGGCCGGGTCGAGCAGGGCGGCGGCGTGGGCGCGGATGCGGGCCTCGATCCGCCGGGCCAGCTCGCGCATCGCGAAGATCATCAGCTCGGAGCTGCCGGCGAAGTAGTGCCGCACCGAGCCGACGGCCAGTCCGGCCTCCTCGGCGACGTTGCGCAGGGAGGCGTGCTCCAGTCCCTCCCGGGCCGCGACGCGCAGGACGGCGTCGGCGACGGCCTGGCGGCGTTCGGCGGGGTCGACGATCTTCGGCATGTTGCCATTATAGCACGAGCGAGCTAAATTGCTGATTTAGCACGGTCGAGCTACAAAAATTCGGGGAGGCAGGAATGAACGGCTGGGTGCACGCGGGGCTGATCGCCGTCGTGGTCGTCGTGGTGGTGATCCGGCGGCTGCGCGGCGAACCGCTCAACGCCCGGGACCTCTTCGCGCCGCCGGTGGTGCTCACCGCCCTCGGCGTGTGGGCGCTCGCCCAGAAGCACGGGCTCGGCGCGGCCGACTACGGCTGGATCGCGGCGGGCGCCGGGCTCGGCGTCGCGCTGGGGGCGGTGCGCGGCGCCACCATCCGGGTCTACGAGCGGGAGGGCGTGTTGTGGCAGCGCTACACCGGGCGGACCTTCCTGGTCGCGGCGGTGTCGCTGGCCCTGATGGCCGGTTTCGCCGCGCTCGCCGCGCACTTCGGCCTGGCCGCGGACGCCCGTCCGATCCAGCTGTCGATCGGGGTGGGCTTCCTGGGGGAGGCGCTGGTGGTGGGCTTCCGGGCGCTCTCCTCGGGCACGCCGTTCGCGCCGGAGAAGCGGGGTGCGAGCCCGCTGGACCGGTTCGGCCGGTAACTATGGTTGTCGTGGACGAGTTCGTTAACTACAGTTGTCATCATGACGACCGTGGAGATCACTCCGGAGGAGCGGGCCGCGCTGGCCAAGGCCCTCCTCGACGCGCTCGACCCCCTCGCCGCCGCCGTGCGCGCCCGCGCGACGGGCCTGCCCGCGGAACGGATATGGAACGCCGAGCCGGTCGAGGTCGCGCTCTCCGTCCTGTCCGCCTGGAAGCTGGTGGACGCCGAGGTCAAGCTGCTCACCGCGGGCGCGGCCGCCACCGCGGGTTCCTATGGCGCCAGTTACGAGCAGCTCGGTGCTGCCTGGGGCATCACCCGGCAGGGCGCCCGGAAGAAGTGGCCGGAGGCCGTCAGTCGTCCGGCGGCGCGGCCCGGGCTGCTCGAACTGTTCGGCGGAACCGCCGAGTTGGCGGAGGACGAGGCCTCCGGCGGCTGGCGCTGGACGGCCACCGGTGCGGACGGCGCCACCGGTGGGGCGGCGGCCGGCCCCCGGACCAGGGAGGAGGCCGCGGCCCACGCCGGGGCCTTCCTCGCGGCGCACCGTCAGGACTGATCCCGCAGCTCCCGGGCGATCAGCTCCGCGAGGTGCAGGGCCCGCCGCCCGTCCGCGAGTTGGGCGATCTGGGTGCGGCAGCTGAAGCCGTCCGCCAGGACCACCGCCTGCGGCCCGGCGGCCCGGAGCCCCGGCAGCAGCACCCGCTCCGCGATGGCCTCGGACACCTCGAAGTGGCCCCGCTCGAAGCCGAAGTTGCCCGCCAGGCCGCAGCAACCGGCCTCCAGTACCCGGTTGTTCAGGCCGAGGCGGGCCTCCAGCCGGCGGTCGGCGGCACTGCCGAGCACCGCGTGCTGGTGGCAGTGGGTCTGGGTGACGGCGTCCAGCGGGATTCGGGGGAGCGGGGCGTCCGGGGCGAACTCGTCGAGGAACTCGGCGAAGGTGCGGGTGCGGTCGGCGAGCGGGCGGCCCTCCGCGCCGAGCAGCCGGGGCAGCTCCTCGCGCAGGGTCGCGGTGCAGCTGGGGTCCAGGCCGATCACGGGGGTGTCGGCCTGGACCCCGCCCGCTCCCGTTTCGGCCGCTTCCAGCGCCCGCAGGCTGCGCCGCAGCACCCGTCGTGCGGTGCCGAGTTGGCCGGTGGAGTACCAGGTGAGGCCGCAGCAGACCGGGCCCGAGGGCAGCCGGACGTCGAAGCCCAGGTGCTCCAGCACCTCGACGGCCGAGCGCGGCACGCTCGGCTGGAGGCGGTCGGAGAAGGTGTCCGGCCACAGCAGCACCGGCCGGGCGCCCGCCGGGGCCGGGCGGGTGGCGCGGTGCCGCCGGTACCACGCGGTGAAGGTCTCCGGTGGGAGGACCGGCAGCACCCGGCGCCGGTCGATCCCGCCGAGCCGCTTGAGCAGCCCCCCGGCCCGGGAACGGGCGAGGGTGTTGGCGGCCCCGGGCGCGAGCGAGGCGGCCCGCAGCCAGAGCGGCAGCCAGCCCATCGAGTAGTGCGCGAGCGGGCGCGGCCGGTGCCGGTAGTGCTGGTACAGGAATTCGGACTTGTAGGTCGCCATGTCGACGTGGACGGGGCAGTCGCTCGCGCAGCCCTTGCAGCTCAGGCAGAGGTCCAGCGCCTCCCGCACCTCCTCCGAGCGCCAGCCGTCCGGGATCGCGTCCCCCCGCAGCATCTCGGCGAGCAGCCGGGCCCGCCCCCGGGTGGAGTGCCGCTCCTCGCCGGTGGCCAGGTAGCTCGGGCACATCACCCCGCTGCCCGGGGCCACGCACTTGGCGACGCCCACGCAGCGGTGCACCGCCTTCACCAGGCTGCCGCCGTCCTGCTCGTACGGCAGGGCCAGCGGCAGCGTGCGGCGCGGGGCCGTGACGAAGCGCAGGTCGGCGTCGAGCGGGCGCGGGTCGACCAGCGCGCCCGGGTTGAGCAGGTTCTCCGGGTCCCAGATCCGCTTGAACTCCCCGAACAAGCCGATGATTTCGGGCGGGTACATGCGCGGCAGCAGCTCCGAGCGGGCCTGCCCGTCGCCGTGCTCACCGGAGAGCGAACCGCCGTACGAGACCGCCAGATCGGCCGCCTGCTCCAGGAACTCCCGGAAGACCAGCACCCCTTGGGGCTCGTCCAGCGGGAAGTCGATCCGCAGGTGCACGCAGCCGTCGCCGAAGTGCCCGTACGGGACGCCGTGCAGGCTGTGCCGGCGCAGCAGGGCGCGCAGGGCCCGCAGGTAGTCGCCGAGCCGCTCGGGCGGGACGGCGGAGTCCTCCCAGCCGGGCCAGGCCTCGCCGCCGCCGGGCAGCCGGGTGACGATCCCCGCGCCGGCCTCCCGGACGGCCCACAGCTGGCGCTGCTCGACCGGGTCGGTGACCAGGGCGACAGTGGCCGAGCGCTCGCGCTTCACCGCGTCGGCGAGCCGACGGGCGGCCTGATAGGCGGCCCGCGGGGTGTCGCCGCCGGTCTCCAGGAACAGCCAGCACTTGCCGGCGGGCAGCCGGTCCAGCGCGGGCGGGCGGGGCCCGGCGGCGAGCAGCGCGGCGATCAGGTCGGCCGCCATGCCCTCGGCGGTCAGCGGGCCGTACGGCAGCAGCGCCGGGACGGCGTCGGCGGCGGCGCCCTCGTCGGGGTAGCCGGCCACCACCAGGGCCCGGGCCGGCGGGTCCTCGACCAGGCGGACGGTGGCGCCGAGCAGCAGCGCGCAGGTGCCCTCGGTGCCGGTGAGCGCCCGGGCCAGGTCGTGGCCCTGCTCGGGCAGCAGCGCGTCCAGCGGGTAGCCGGAGGTGCGGCGGGGCAGCCGCGGCATGCCCTGCCGGATGGCGGCGAGGTTGCGGTCGGTGAACTCCTGCAGCCCGGTGTGGAGTTGGCCGACCCGCCCGGGCAGCGCGGCCAGCGCGGCGCGCTCCGCGGGGGTGAGCCGCCCGCCGACGGTCAGCTCGGTGCCGTCCGCGAGCAGCAGCTCCAGCCGCTCGACGTTGTCGGCGGTGCGCCCCCAGGCGAGCGAGTGGGAGCCGCAGGAGTCGTTGCCGATCATGCCGCCGAGGGTGCACCGGCTGTGCGTGGACGGGTCGGGCCCGAAGCGCAGCCCGTACGGCCTGGCGGCGCGCTGGAGGTCGTCCAGCACGGTGCCGGGCTGGACGCGCGCGGTGCGGGCCCCCGGGTCGACCTCCAGCACCGCGCCGAGGTGGCGGCGGAAGTCCAGCACCACCGCGCCCGGGCCGATCGCCTGCCCGCCGATGCTCGTCCCGGCCCCGCGCGCCACCACCGGCACCCGGTGGGCGCGGCAGAGCGCCAGCGCGGTGCGCACGTCGTCGAGGTCGGCCGGCTTGACCACGCCGAGCGGCAACTGCCGGTAGTTGGAGGCGTCCTGGCTGTAGACGGTGCGCTCGGCGGCGCCGAAGCGGACCTCGCCGCGCAGCACGGCGGTCAGCTCACGGGCCAACTCGGCCCCGGGGACGGCGGACGGACGGCTCACCAGGACCTCCCAGGAGTACGGCTCCGCCGATGATCGCAGCCGCGCCGCCGCACCGGTACCGGGCGCGGCGCCCGGCTCACCCGGGTGGGGGTGCCCCGGCTACTTCCGCCCGGTGAGCGTGCCGCGCGCGATGTGGGAGAGCTTGGCCACCTCGAAGGCCGGGTACGCGCCGCCCGCCAGCAGCGAGAACTTGATCCCCTCGCGGCCGCCCGGCCGGCGGTGGCCGGGCGGCTGGAAGCGGCGGTGGTGCTCGGCGGCGCGGTGGAAGAACTGCGGCCGCTCGGCGCGGGTGACGCAGCCGGCCAGGTCGAAGACGAACAGGTAGTGCCGGATCATCCGGACGAACAGCGCCTCGCGCACCGCGTACAGGTGCGGCTGGTCCTCCAGCAGGGCGAAGCTGCGCTCGTACTGCTCGAACAGGTCGAAGACGCTGCTGCCCGGGCCGCCCGCCGGGTGGACGGTCTCCCGGCGGCGGAGCTGGACGCACTCGCGGGCCAGCACGGCGGCCGTCCGGGCGCCGAGCAGCGCCGCGTGCGCCACCGGGACCTCCTCGTAGCGGCCGGGCGGGAAGGCCAGGCCCAGCTCGGCCCAGTGGCCGCGGCGGACCAGCCGGTCCCAGGCCAGCGGCGGCGCGCCGAACAGCGCGGGCCGGTCGAAGGGCGCGAACGGCTCGGGGCCGGCCTCGGCGAGCAGCGCCTCGGCGCCGCCCGGCCAGTCCCGGTCCTGGTGCCGGCGGGAGTGGCCGAACAGCAGCACGTCCACCGGGCCGGTCTGCCGGAGCCGGTCGGCGAGCGTGCGCAGCGCGTCCCGGGGCAGCAGGTGGTCGGCGTCCAGGAACAGCAGGTACTCGCCGGTGGCCCGCGCCGCGCCCGCGTTCCGGCTCGCCCCGACCCCGACCGCGGCGTTCAGGTGCAGCACCGACACCTGCGGGTGCCGGGCGGCGTACGCGTCGGCGAGCCCGCCCGCGGTCTCGGGGGAGCGGTCGGCGACCACGATCACCTCGACGTCGGCCAGGGACTGGGCGAGCAGCGAGTCCAGGCAGTCGGCGAGCTGTTCGTGCTGGTCGTAGGCGGGGAGCACGACGCTGATCAGGGGTGAGGGCATGACGCCGGAGCGTAAGAGGGCTCGCGAACCGTGGCAAAGCCCTGACGGTCCGTAATTCCGATCAATCAGTGGCAAACCGTACGAGTGTGCGCCAGATCTTCACGCCGCCTTCCGGACGTGTCCACGCCCGGCCCGGGTCCCGGCCCGGCTTCCGACCTGGGGTGATGCGCGCCGGGGCCCGCGACGCGCGGTGCGTCGCGGGCCCCGGGTGGCCGATCGGCCTAGTACCAGTGGTGGGACTGCCAGAACGACCAGGCGGCGCAGGGGCTGCCGTAGCGGGTGTTCATGTAGTTCAGGCCCCACTTGATCTGGGTGGCCGGGTTGGTGCGCCAGTCGGCGCCCGCGGAGGCCATCTTGGAGCCGGGCAGGGCCTGGACCAGGCCGTAGGCGCCGGAGGAGGCGTTCACCGCGAGGGGGTTCCAGCTGCTCTCGCGGAACACGATGTTGCTGAAGCACTGGAGCTGGCCGGCCGGGACGATCTGCGCGGCGATCTGCTGCGGGGTGCCGGAGTAGGCGGCCGGGGCGCTGTTCAGGTCCTGGCGCTCCTGGGAGCGGGAGGCGGCGGCCTCGGCGTCGGCCTTGGCCTTGGCGTCCGCCTGGGCCTGCGCCTCGGCCTGGGCCTGGGCGGCGGCGTCCGCCTCGGCCTTGGCCTGGGCCTCCTGGGCGGCCTGCTCGGCGGCGCCGGCGGCAGCGGTGTCGGCCTGGCCCTGCTCGGCGACCAGCGTGCCGTCCACCGACACGGCGGCCACGGGGGCGGCCTCGGTGCCGTTCCCGGCCTGCGGGATGGCGAGGGCCGCGGTGGCGGCGCTCGCGACCACGAGGGTGGCGACGCCGGTGATCAGGGAGTTGCGGCGGGCATGGCTGAGCTGCATGGGGCGGACGATCCTTCTCCGTCGGGGGCCGTGCCGGTGGCACCGGGGGCGGGGCATCGCGTGGGCTCCGGGTGAGCGGGGCCCGTGCGGCCGCCCTGGACGGCCGTGGCGCCCCGGCGGAAACGGCGGGGCGGGCGGGCTGCGCGGCGGCGGGGGGTGGTCGGCTGCGCTGTCTGGCGACGGGCCATTCTTGGCAGGGCCGGGGACGGGTGGCAAAGGCGTTCGCTACTACGCAGGGTCGTGGCTGAGGGGTGGCCGGAGCGGGGTCCGGCGGCTTATTTGGGCATATTTGTCCGAATCCTCCATCCGGAGGTGGCAGCCCGGGGGTGGTGAAGGATCGCATTGCCAGCAGGTGCGGTGGCCTGTGTTCTTCAGGCGGATCGCGGTCGCGGGCGGCCCGGTCGGGGCGGCTCGACGGCGCCGGGGGCGGTGCCGCGGGGAGCGCGTCCACTATCGGGGATCGTGGATGGCGATCCCGCTGTGGGCGGGCTCACACGCCGGCGGGCGCGGCTTCGACGCGGAGTGAGCGACCGGTGACGGCGCCGGGGGGTCGCGCACGGGATTCCCCGGAGCGGGCCGTGAGGTTCGGTGCGCGATCGTCCCGGGCCCCCCGCACCCGGAACCCCTCATTGCCGTGTTCCTGCCAGATCCGACCGGCAAGGGCGGACCCCTCCTATCGCGCCGCCCGCCGGGCCACTCTCGGTCTTCCCCCACCTGCAAGGAGGATCTGATGAAGCGTCAACTCGGCAGGTTCGTCTGCCTGCTGGCCGGCCTGGTGCTCGGCGCCGGAGCGCTCGTGCTGCCCGCCGCCGCCTCACCCGAGCCGTCGCCGAGCGTGGTCGGCGGCACGCGGGCGGCGCAGGGCGAGTTCCCGTTCGTGGTGCGGCTCTCGATGGGCTGCGGCGGCGCGCTCTACACCTCGCAGATCGTGCTCACCGCCGCCCACTGCGTCGACGGCACCGGCGCCGACAGCAGCATCACCGCCACCGCGGGGGCGGTCGACCTGAACAGCGGCAGCGCGGTCAAGGTCCGCTCCTCGTACGTGTACCAGTCGCCCGCCTTCACCGGCGCCGAGAACGGCGACGACTGGGCGCTGATCAAGCTGGCCTCGCCGGTGAGCGGCGGCCAGGTCAGCACCCTGCCGATCGCCACCTCCACCGCCTACGACAGCGGCACCTTCACCATCATGGGGTGGGGCGCCGCGCGAGAGGGCGGCGGCCAGCAGCGGTACCTGCTCAAGGCGACCGTGCCGTTCGTCGACGACGCCACCTGCGCCCGCGCCTACCCGGGACTGAACGCGGCCGGCTCGCTCTGCGCGGGCTACGTCTCCCAGGGCGGCGTCGACACCTGCCAGGGTGACTCCGGCGGCCCGATGGTCCGGCAGGACGCGGCGGGCCGCTGGGTCCAGGTCGGCATCGTCAGCTGGGGCAACGGCTGCGCCCGCGCGGGCTACCCGGGCGTCTACACCCAGGTGAGCACCTACGCGGCCGACATCGCCGCGGCGGCGGCCGGCCTCTGATCCGACCCGGCGGGTCCCCGGGCTGACCCGGAAGGTCACTGATCCGACCCGGCAGGGCCGGTCGAAGCGGTACGGCAGGGCCGGTCACCACACCCGCAGGTGGTGGCCGGTCCTGCCGTTCCGTGACGGACCGGGGGCGGCCGTGTCCGGGGAGCCTCACCCGCGCAGCCACTCCTCGGCCCGCCGTCGCTCCCGGGCGATGCGGCCGGCGGTGTGCGGGGGCAGCCGGGTGAGCAGGGCGACGGCGGCGTCGGTGCGGCCGGCGAGGGCGTGGGCGCCGGCGAGGCGGGCGGTGACCAGGGCGTGGTCGCGCGGGCGGGCGGCCGGGTCGAGGAGCCGCAGGGCGGCCTCCAGCCAGGCCGCCGCGGTGCGGGCGTGGCCGGCGCGGCCGGTGCGGACGGCGAGGTCCCGGTGGCAGGTGCCGTGCGCGACGGCCAGGACCAGGTCGGCGCGGTCCGCCCAGGGCGTCGGATCGCCGGTGCGCAGCGCGGTGTCGGTCAGCCGCCGGGCCTCCGCCAGCGTCCGGCGCACCAGCGGGGCCCGGCCGGCCAGCGCGTGGGCGTGGGCCTGGGCGACGGCGGTCCAGGCCCGCAGCCCCGGCAGGGGAGGCGCGGTGGTCCGGGCGGCCTCGGCCAGGGCGAGCGCGGTGGCCGGGTCGCCGTGCCACCAGTACAGGGTGCTCTGCCGGGCGAGCAGCGCGGCCGCGGTGATCCGGTCACCGGTCGCGCGTGCCCACTCCAGCCCGGTGGCGTACCAGCTGAGCGCGCGGGCGTGGCGGTCGCCCTCGAAGTGGGCCCAGCCGGCGAGTTCGGCGTACTGGGCGGCGAGCGAGCGGTCGGCGGCGGGGTGGTCGCGCCGGTCGGGGTACTGGTGCGGGTCGGGGTGCGGCCGGCCGAGCAGGGTGTGGGCGTGGTGCTCCAGGACGGTGGCCAGCTCCTCGCCGCCGATCCGGCCCGCGGCGGCGCGGTAGACGGCGAGCAGCTGGGCGAGCACTTCGACGGTGGCGGCGTCCGGCGGGCCGGTGGTGGTGGTGTCGAGCGGTGGCCGGGTGGCGGCGGCGCGTTCGCCGAGGTGTTCGCGCTCCTGCTGGACGGCCTGCCAGAGGTCCGCCAACTCGCCGTCGGCGCGCAGGAGTTCGTCGGCCCGGGCGGGCATTCCGGGTGGTGGCCAGCGGTGGGCGTTCTCCACCCGGCTGATCAGCGAGTCGTGGTAGCCGAGCAGCCGGCCGAACTCGGCCTGGCTGAGGCCCCGGGCCTCGCGCCAGTGGCGCAGTCGGCGGCCGAAGCGCAGGCGCGCGGACCCGGGCCCCGTACGGGGCGGCGGCGGAGGCGGCTGGGGTGGTGGCGGCGGGGGTGGCGTGGGGGCGGGTAGGGACGGCACGGGGTCTCCCGGAGGGGGCGGGGGGAGCGCTCGTGGGGGAGCGCCCGGCCCTGGTATCCCCGTTGACGTGCCTTGGTCAAACTGGACGGGCGGTGGATCGCGGCGCGCTGCGGTGCCGGGCGGTGCACTGCGCCGAGCAAAACGGCGCCGGGCAGAACGGCGCCGGGCCCGGGAGCCTCCGCATCGGCTCCCGGGCCCGGCGTTCCCGCGCGGGGCGGACGGGTCAGGAGCCCGCCGCCGCCACCGCGGCCCGCCGCCGTCGGCCCACCACGGCCGAGGCCGCCAGCACGATGGCTGCGGCGACCAGCGACAGGTACATCTGCTTGCGTCCGTCGGCGTCGGTGAACATGTACGCCATGACGAACCCGATCATGCCCATGGCCGTCCAGGTCAGGTACGGGTACAGCCACATCCGGACGGTGTGCCGCTCGGGCATCTCGCGCTCGATGATCCTGCGCATCCGCAGCTGGGTCGCGCAGATCACCAGCCAGACGAAGAGCGCGACGGCGCCGGAGGAGTTGAGCAGGAAGGCGAACACGGTGTCCGGCGAGGTGTAGTTGAAGAACACCGCGACGAAGCCGAAGACCACCGAGGAGAGGATCGCCACCCGCGGCACGCCGCGCGAGGTCACCGTGGCGAAGGCCTTGGGCGCGTCCCCGCGCTGGCCCAGCGAGAACGCCATCCGGGAGGCCGTGTACATCCCGGAGTTGAGGCAGGACAGCACCGCCGTCAGCACGATCACGTCCATCACCTGGCCGGCGCCCGGGATGCCGATGTGGTCCAGCACCGCCACGTACGGGCTCGCCTTGACGTCGGCGGAGTCCCAGGGCAGCAGGGTGACCACCAGCAGGATCGAGCCCAGGTAGAAGATCCCGATCCGCCAGATCACGCTGTTGGTGGCCTTGGAGACCGCCTTCTCCGGGTTCTCCGACTCGCCGGCGGCCAGGGTCACGATCTCACTGCCCATGAAGGCGAAGACCACGGTGAGCATGCCGGTGAACACCGCCCCCACCCCGTGCGGCAGGAACCCGCCGTGGCCGGTGAGGTTGCTGGCGCCGACCGCGTGGGTGCCCGGCAGCAGGCCGAAGGCGGCGAGGGTGCCGATCACCAGGAACGCGGCGATCGCGACCACCTTGATCCCGGCGAACCAGAACTCGAACTCGCCGTAGGAGGCCACCGAGAAGAGGTTGGTGGCGGTCAGCACCGCCATGACTATCAGGGCCCAGCCCCACTGGGGGACGCCCGGCACCCAGTTGTTGAGGATCTTCGCGCCGGCCGTCGCCTCGACCGCGAGCACCACCACCCAGAAGAACCAGTACAGCCAGCCGATGCTGAACCCGGCCCAGCGGCCGAGCGCCCGGTCCGCGTACGCCGAGAACGAGCCGCTCTGCGGGTCGGCCGCGGCCATCTCGCCGAGCATCCGCATCACCAGGACGACCAGCACGCCGGCCATGGCGTAGGAGAGCAGGATGCCCGGGCCGGTGGTCGCGATGCCCGCGCCGGAGCCGACGAACAGGCCGGCGCCGATCACGCCGCCGATGGCGATCATCGACAGGTGGCGGTTCTTGAGTCCGGCCTTCAGGTGGCCGTCGCCGCCGTGGCCGATCGGCCCGGTCTGGTGGGGGAGCTTGGTGGCCGTGGCCGGGGGCTTGGTGGTGTCCGCACTCATCTGGGTGCCCTGTGCCTTTCCCGCGCGGCGTGTCCCTCGGCTCGTCGCGCCGAGGGTGGGGGACTGACCCGCGCATTGCGTCGCAACCTAACTTCTACGCCCGAGTATCGGAACAATCCTTTGGTAACTGTTCGCTCAACGGACGGAAAAGGCCTGGTCGGGGTGGGTGGAAAGGTGGCATGGAAACCTCAAATCTGACGCATCGTCAGCATTCGGAAAGGTCGCCAAGCTCTGTTGGGGCTCAAATCGCCCGCGGGTGGCCGGTCAGATCGGCCGCACGTCGAGGACGGTGATCGACGCCTCGTCCGCCGGCCGCCCGGTGAGCCGGGCGGCGAGGATCCGGGGGATGTTGTCCTCCTGCGAGTATCCGGGCAGCACCGTGACTTCCGCGCGCCGTGCGCCGGGCTCGCCCCGCACCGCGTACGTCACCAGGTAGCCGTACCGCTCCGGCGGCGGCGCCTGGTCGCGTTCCCGCTGGTCCCGCCGGCCCCGCTGGTGTCCTCGGCTCCGGATGCCCATCCGCGTCGACCTCCTCGGCCCATTGTCGACGCGCTGTGGACGATCGGGGCAAACCAGAGCACAGTGGGACTCTCGGGACATGCCGTAGGAGCATCCCGAGCGTTCTCGGTGCCGGCCGGCTCCCGGCGCCGGTCAGGAGCGACCCCATGCAGACCACCTGGAAGGGGACGATCAGCTTCGGGCTGGTCAGCATCCCCGTCCACCTGTACTCCGCGACCCAGGAGCACGACGTCCCGCTGCACCAGGTGCACGCCAAGGACGGCGGACGGGTGCGGATGAAGCGGTACTGCGAGCGGGAGGAGAAGGAGGTCCCGTACGCGGAGATCGCCAAGGGGTACGAGTCCCCCGACGGGCGGACCGTCACGCTCTCCGACGAGGACCTCGCCGACCTGCCGCTGCCCAGCAAGAAGATCATCGACGTGCTGGCCTTCGTGGACGAGGGCGAGATCGACCCGCTGATGTTCTCCAAGGCCTACTACGTGGGCGTTGCCGACAAGGCCGCCGCCAAGCCGTACGCGCTGCTGCGCGACGCGCTCACCGACTCCGGGCAGATCGCCGTCACCAAGATCGCGCTGCGCACCCGGGAGTCGCCCGCGGTGCTGCGGGTGCACGACAACACCCTGGTGCTGCAGACCTGCATCTGGCCCGACGAGGTCCGCCCGGCGGCCGGCATCGCGCCCGAGGGCGACGTCGCCGTCCGGCCGCAGGAGCTCAAGATGGCGCGGTCGCTGATGGACACCCTCTCCGAGGACTTCGACCTGTCCCAGCTGCACGACGACTACCAGCAGGCGCTGCAGCAGGTGATCACCGCGCGGCTGGAGGGCGTCGAGGTCCCGCACGAGGAGGAGCCGGGCGAGGCGCCGGACAACGTGATCGACCTGATGGAGGCGCTGCGCAGCAGCCTCAAGCAGGCCAGGGGCGGGCGGGGCGGCGGGGCCGGGGAGGCCGCCCCGGAGGAGGCGGAGCCCGCGCCGCGCAAGCGCGCCCCGGTGAAGCGGAGCGCCTCGAAGGCAGCAGCCTCCGGGAAGGCCCCCTCCGAGACGGCCGCCTCCGAGAAGTCCGCCGGGAAGACCTCCGCGAGGAGCCCGGCGGCGAAGAAGACCACCACCCGGAAGCCCTCGGCTCCCCGCAAGGCCTCCTGACCCCACCGGGGCCAGGCACCCCTCCCGTCCAGCCGTCCAGCACTGGAGGCGATCCCGATGGACCTGCTGACCTACAAGGAACTCGACGCCGAACTCGACGCCCGGGCCGAGGCCGACCCCGCAACCCGCAGGGCCCGGGGCTTCGGGCACCGCGTCTGGCACTGGCTGCTCAGCCTCAGCCCCACCGTGGTGACGTTCATGATCGCGCTCTCGATCGGCCTCTGCATGGTCGCGGTCCAGGTGAGCCTGCTGCCCGTGCTGGTGCCGATGGCGGTCTTCTGGGGCCTGACGCTCATCGCGATGGGCGGCGTGGTCGCCCGCTGGATGACCCCGGGGCCGGGCCGGCACCGGATGGCGTCCTGACCCGGTCGGGACGGGCGCGGGGCCGGAGGGGCGCGGGCCCGGGAGGGCTCAGCCGATCCACACCGTGGTGACGTTGCAGAACTCCCGGATCCCGTGCCCGGACAGCTCCCGCCCGAACCCGGAGCGCTTGACGCCGCCGAACGGCAGCGCCGGGTGCGAGGCCGTCATCCCGTTGAAGAACACCCCGCCGGCCTGGATGTCCCGGACGAAGCGCTCCCGCTCGGCCTCGTCGGTGGTCCAGACGTTGGCGCTCAGCCCGAACGGGGTGTCGTTGGCGACCGCCACCGCCTCGTCCAGGTCGGCCACCCGGTAGACGGTGGCGACCGGGCCAAAGGTCTCCTCCAGGTGGATCCGCATCGCCGGGGTGATGCCCGTCAGCACCGTCGGCTCGTAGAACCAGCCGGTGTCCCAGCCCTCCGGGCGCCCGCCGCCGCACTCCACCCGGGCGCCGTGCACCCGGGCGTCCTCGACCAGTTCCTCCAGGTCGTCCCGGCCCTGGCGGCTGGCCAGCGGGCCGACGTCGGTGGACTCGTCCATCGGGTCGCCGACCTTCAGCGCGCCCATCGCCGCGGTGAAGGCGGCGGTGAAGCGGTCGTACACGTCGGTGTGCACGATGAAGCGCTTGGCGGCGATGCAGGACTGGCCGTTGTTCTGCACCCGGGCCCGGACGGCGGTGCGCACCGCCGCGTCCAGGTCGGCGCTCGGCAGCACGACGAACGGGTCGCTGCCGCCCAGCTCCAGGACGGCCTTCTTCACCTCGTCCGCCGCGGTGGCCGCGACCGCCCGCCCGGCCGGCTCGCTGCCGGTGAGGGTGACGGCGACGACCCGGCGGTCCCGGATCACGCCCTCCACCGCGCCCGAGCCGATCAACAGGGTCTGGAAGCAGCCCTCCGGGAACCCGGCCCGCTGGAACAGCTCCTCGATCGCCAGCGCGGTGCGCGGCACGTTCGACGCGTGCTTGAGCAGGCCGACGTTGCCCGCCATCAGGGCCGGCGCGGCGAACCGGAGGACCTGCCAGAGTGGAAAGTTCCATGGCATGACGGCGAGAACCGGACCGAGCGGACGGTAGCGGACGTAGGCCCGGGAGGCACCGGAGTCGGCGACGTCGGCCGGGGCCGGGTGCTCGTCGGCGAGCAGCTCCTCGGCGTGGTCCGCGTACCAGCGCATCGCCTTCCCGCACTTGGCGACCTCGGCGCGGGAGGCGGCGAGCGGCTTGCCCATCTCCTCGGTCATGGTGCGGGCGACCGCCTCCAGCTCCCGGTCCAGCAGGTCGGCGGCGCGGCGCATCAGTTCGGCGCGGGCGGCGAACGGGGTGCCGCGGTAGCTGTGGAAGGCGGCCTCGGCGCGGGCCAGCCGCCGCTCGATGCCGGCCGCGTCGAGCGGCTCGAAGGTCTGGACGGTCTCGCCGGTCGCGGGGTTGACGCTGGCGATGGGCATGCGGGGCTCCCAGGTGGGGTCACGGTCCGGTGCGTCTGCCCTCACACCCTCCCCGACCGCCCGCCTCCGGGCACGCCACCGGGCGCCCGGCGTGTCCCGGCGGGCGCGCGGCCCGCCCCGTCACTCCGGCAGCGACTCCACCCGGGCCGCCGCCTCCCGGGCGCGGGCCCCGGCCCTGGTCCGCGCGGCGGTGACCTGCCGGCTCGGGAAGCGGTGCAGGTACTCGGCCTCCAGCTCCCCGGTGCGCAGCGTGTGCCGCTTCAGCGCCTCCTCCGAGCCGTACAGGAACGTCTCGTGCCGCGTGCGGTGCAGCTGCTCCAGCTCGTGCAGGAGCGTGTCGTTGCCCAGGGCGTGCGCGGAGATGCCCGCGGGCCGGATGTGCGGGTCTTCGGCGTGCCGCATCTCGGTGCCTCCTCGGCGGAAGTCCCCTCCTCCAGGGTGCCCGCCGACCGCCGCCGCTGCACCCGGTCCGTCGGCGCGGATCATAGGATGAATCCTTCCGTACACGTTCAGGACCACCCCGCTAGCGCTCGGACACCCACATGCCGCTTCCCAAGGCCGAACTCCACCTGCACATCGAAGGCACCCTGGAGCCCGAACTCGCCTTCGAGCTCGCCGCCCGCAACGGTGTCGAGCTGCCGTACGCCGACACCGAGGCGCTGCGCGAGGCGTACTCCTTCAGCGACCTCCAGTCCTTCCTGGACCTCTACTACGCGCTGATGGCCGTGCTGCGCACCGAGGACGACTTCGCCGACCTCGCCGACGCCTACCTGGCCCGGGCCGCCGAGCAGGGCGTCCGCCACGCGGAGATCTTCTTCGACCCGCAGGCGCACACCGCGCGCGGGGTGCCGCTGGGCGTGGTGGTGGACGGGCTGACCCGGGCGCTGGAGCGCGCCGAGGAGCGGTACGGCATCAGCACGCAGCTGATCATGTGCTTCCTGCGGGACGAGTCCGCCGAGTCCGCGCTGGAGACCTTCGAGGCCGCCCGCCCGTACTTCGGCCGGATCGCCGGCATCGGCCTGGACTCCGCCGAGGTCGGCCACCCGCCGGTCAAGTTCCGCGAGGTGTACCGCCGGGCCGCCGAGGCCGGGCTGCGCCGGGTCGCCCACGCGGGCGAGGAGGGCCCGGCCGCGTACATCACCGAGGCGCTGGACGTCCTCGGCGTGGAGCGGATCGACCACGGGCTGCGCTGCCTGGAGGACGGCGAGCTGGTCGCCCGCCTGGTGCGCGAGCAGGTCCCGCTGACCCTCTGCCCGCTCTCCAACGTCCGGCTGCGCTGCATCGACACCCTCGCCGACCACCCGCTGCGCGAGATGCTGGACGCCGGCCTGCTGGTCACCGTCAACTCCGACGACCCGGCGTACTTCGGCGGCTACGTGGAGGACAACTTCCGCGCCGTGCGCGAGGCCCTCGCCCTCGACCAGGAGACCCTGCGCCGGCTGGCCGCCAACTCCTTCCGCGCCTCCTTCATCGGCGAGGAGCGCCGCGCCGAACTCCTCGCCGAGGTCGCGGCGTACGCCTTCTGACCTGCCGGACCGCCGCCCCCGCGCGGGCGGGGGCGGCGGACGGGGTCAGAGCAGGGTGCTCCAGTAGTACCAGAACCGGTTGAGGACCAGCAGCGCGATCACCGCGTACCACAGCGCCGGGACGACCCAGTGGTAGCGGGCCGCCTCCCGGACGGCCACCCGCAGCCGCGGGCCCACCGGGATCACGCCCGAGCGCAGGTTGTGCAGCGTGGTGTACCAGAACAGCGGGATCACCGCGGCCCACACCACCATGCAGTACGGGCAGAGCGCGCCGATCCGGTACAGCGCCTGGTACATCAGCCAGGTCACGAAGCCGATGCCGAACACCGTCCCGGCCTGCAGGCCGAGCCAGAACCAGCGCCGGAACGCCGCCCCGGACAGCAGCCCGGCACCCACCGCGATCACCACCCCGAAGGCGACCAGCCCGATCAGCGAGTTGGGGAAGCCGAAGGCCTCCGCCTGGTCGCTGCGCATGATCGAACCGCAGCTGATGATCGGGTTGATGTTGCAGCTGGGGACGTAGGACGGGTCCTCCAGCAGCCGGATCTTGTCCAGGGTGAGGACCGTCGAGGCGAACAGGCCGACGGCGCCGCCGATCAGCAGCAGCCAGGCGAACGGGCGGCTCGCGCCGTACCCGGGCCGCCCGGCGGGGGCGCCGGCCGTCACCCGGTCACCTGCTTGACCATCGCGGTGAACTGCTCGGGGGAGACGGCCTTGCCGTTGTTCAGGACGTCCAGCTTCTTGCCGTCCAGCTTGACGGTCGGGGTGCCGGTGACGTCGCTCTTGTTGAACTCCTCGTTGACCTTGGCCGCCCACGGCGCGTACGTGCCGTCCTGGACGGCCTTGACGAAGGCGTCGGTCTTCAGCCCGGGCACCTGGCCGGCCAGGTCCAGGATGTGGTTGACGTCGCCGAAGGCGTCGCTGCGCTCGTCCGGCTGGTTGGCGTACAGCACGTCGTGGAACGCCTTGAACTTGTCCACGCCCTCGTTCAGCGCGGCGCCGGCCGCGGCCAGCGCGGTGCGCGAACCCTTGCCGCCCAGGTTGTTGTCCAGGAACGTCGCCAGATGGTAGTCGACCTTGTACGTGCCGTCGTCGGCGAGCTGCTGGATCGCCTTGCCGGTGGTGGTCTCCAGCTGCTCGCAGAACGGGCAGCGGAAGTCCTCGTAGACGTCCAGGGTGTGCGGGGCGTCGGCCTTGCCGTAGGTGATCACGGTGCCGTTGGTACCGCTCGCGTTGGCCGGCACGACCAGCGGGCCGTTCGCGGCGTTCGAACCGGAGCCGGAGGAGCCGCCGACGGCGAAGGCCACACCCGCCACCAGGGCGAGCACGGCGGCGGAAGCGCCGCCGACCACCACCCGGCGGCGGATCCGGTCGGAGCGCTCGGCCTGGGCGCGGGCGACGCGCATGCGGTCGGTGGCGGAGGCCTTCTTGTCGGTCTTGCGGGTGTTGCTCATGGGGTGTCGTCCTGTGCTCTCGGGCGTACGGGGCGGCGCGGCCGGTCGGGGCCAGCGCGGGAGGAGAGAACAGCCGACTGAGCGGGCAGGAAAGCCCGTGGCTCAGACGGCCAGGGCGAACACCGGCGGACCGCGCCGGACGGCCGGACGGACGACGACGTCCTCGGCGGGGACCAGCACGCGGCTGGCCCGGGGGAACGGCACCCGGGACGGCGGACGGGACGGCAGCGGCGCGACCAGCAGCCGCAGCCAGCGGGCGGCGGCCGGCAGGTGGCGGTGCAGGAACTCGCCCAGCATCCGGACGGCCCCGGCCAGGCAGCAGAGCGCGGCGTCCGCGCGGCTCAGCCAGAAGGCGCCGGCCAGCGCGATCACCGTGTGCAGCAGGAGGAGCAGCAGCAGGCCGGTCTGGGCGGAGACGCCGTGGCCGAGCAGGAAGCCGCCGAGCGAGCCGCCGCCGCAGAGCAGCGGCTGGAGGCCGTGTCCGCTGCCTGGCGGCAGCGAGGGACAGGTGCTCTGGGCGAGGTCGAAGAGGGCGCCGGCGGCCAGCTCCAGCGGCAGGAACACCGCCGCGACCGCCGGGAAGCCGCGTTCGCGGCCGGCCAGGGCGAAGGCCGCGGCGAAGACGGCGGCCGAGGCGAGCAGCATCGGGCCGACGGGGAGGGTGCGGCCGGTGACCAGGACCTGGCCGAGCCCGGCGAGCAGCACGACCAGCGCGGCGAAGACCGCTGCGCGGAGCGTTCTGGTGACCGGGCTGGTGTTCATGGCATCCGAGTGTGCCACAGGTTGAATGTGGAACGGTCTGCTGGGAGGGGGGCTGTGAAGAGGGTCACCACCTGGGCTGAGCTGGGCTTATGCGGGGCTTACGGGGGTTGGGGTGGGGGTGTGGGCTCTCGGGAGGGTGGGGGGCCGGGGGCGGCTCCGGGGGTGGCCGCTCCGGGGGCTGGATGATTTTCAGACTGCCAACCCTGGAGGTGGGGCGTTCAGATCGTTGGCAGTCTGAAAATCACCCGTCACGCCCCTCTCCGCGGCCACCCCCTGCGCCACCCCCTCCCGCAGCGCGTCCCTCTCGCCTGGTCGGGTGGGGAGGGGCGGGCGGGTGGGGGTTGCCGTGGGTGGGTGGGTGCTGGGGGAGGTTTTGTTGCGGGCGCGCGGGCTTTTGCCCTGCGCGCCCGCTGGGGGAGCGCGCGGGGGGTGGGGGGTCGGGGGAGACTGGGGGCATGCCGGAGCTGCCTGAGGTCGAGGCGTTGAGTGCTTTCCTGTCCGAGCGGTTGACCGGGCGGGTGATCGCTCGGGTGCAGCCGGTGGCGATCAGTGCGTTGAAGACGTACGACCCGCCGGTGACGGCGTTGGAGGGGCGGACGGTCGGGGCGGTGACCAGGCGGGGCAAGTTCCTGGATGTCGAGGCGGAGGGGCTGCACCTGGTGGTCCACCTGGCCCGGGCGGGCTGGTTGCGGTGGAAGGACGGTCTGCCCGCTGAGCCGCCGCGGCCGTCTCCGCGCAATCCGCTGGCGCTGCGGGTGCGGTTGGCGGGGGAGGCGGGGGACGGGTTCGATCTCACCGAGGCCGGGTCGAAGAAGGGGCTGGCGGTGTACGTGGTGCGGGAGCCGGCCGAGGTGCCGGGGGTGGCCAGGCTCGGGCCGGATCCGCTGGACCCGGGCTTCGGGCTGGCGGACTTCGCGGCGCTGTTGCGGGGCGAGCGGCGTCGGCTCAAGGGGGTGCTGCGGGACCAGGGGGTGTTGGCGGGGGTGGGCAACGCCTACTCGGACGAGGTGCTGCACGCGGCCCGGATGTCGCCGTACAAGCTGGCCGCGAGTCTGACCGAGGACGAGGTGGCCCGGCTGTACGAGGCGCTCGGGGGCACGCTGCGGGAGGCGGTGGAGCGCTCGCGGGGGCTGGCGGCGGGGGAGCTGAAGGCGGAGAAGAAGCTCGGGCTGCGGGTGCACGGACGGACCGGTGAGCCCTGCCCGGTGTGCGGGGACACCATTCGGGAGGTGTCCTTCGCGGACTCCTCGTTCCAGTACTGCCCTACCTGCCAGACCGGGGGCAAGCCGTTGGCGGACCGGCGGTTGTCGCGGCTGTTGAAGTGAGGGGGAGGAGAAGTGAGGGGGAGGGGGAGGGGAAGTGGGGAGGGGAGGGGAGGGGAGGGGAGGGGAAGTGAGGGGTGGGACGGGTTCTGGCCGTCCCACCCGGTCGTCGGTGTTTGGTCAGCGCTTGATGGCGACGCCGCCCCAGTAGTAGGCGGCCTTCGGGTCGGCCGGGGGCTCGCCGTCGGGGCGCCAGGCCAGCACAGGGGCGACGCCCGGTTCGACCAGGTCCCAGCCGTCGAAGAAGCGGACGACGTCGTCGTAGCCGCGCGGCACCAGGGTCATCCCGCCGGCCCGGGCGGCCTCGGCGACCTTGCCGACGGCCTCGGGGTCGAAGTCCGGGGTGGGGGTGGTCAGGGCGATGCAGCTGCCGGCGGGCAGGGCGTCGCGCAGTGCGGCGACCCGGCCCCAGGGGTCGTCCTCGTCGGCGATCAGCATCAGTACGGCGATCATCAGCAGGCCGACGGGCTGGGTGAGGTCGAGGGTGGCGGTGAGCGCCGGGTCGGCGAACAGCTCCTCGGGCTTGCGCAGGTCGGCGTGGATGTAGGTGGTGCGGCTGGCCGGGCTGGAGACCATCAGGGCGCGGGCGTGGGCGAGCACGATCGGGTCGTTGTCGACGTAGACCACCCGGGTGCCGGGGCTGACCGCCTCGGCGATCTCGTGGGTGTTCGGCGAGGTCGGGATGCCGGTGCCGAGGTCGAGGAACTGGCGGATGCCGTGCTCCTGGGCGAGGTGGCGCACGGCCCGGCCCTGGAACGCCCGGTTGGCCTTGGCCATCGCCTTGACGCTCGGTACGGCCTGCTCGATGGCCTGCCCCATGGCGCGGTCCGGCGGGAAGTTGGTCTTCCCGCCCAGCCAGTAGTCGTACACGCGCGCAGAGTGCGGGGCGGTGGTGTCGACACCGAAGCGTTCCCACTGGCTGAGCTCGGTGGCGTCGTCGTCCTGCGGGCCCTGGCGGGGGGAGTCCTGACTTGTCGTCATGGCCACGTCCTCTGATGGCAGATCATCACACTGGGGAAGGCACAGCGTAGCGGTCCGGACGGGAGGTGGAGCGTCCGGTCGGGGAAGATCCGTGGAAGATCTTCGGATGTGGAGTGGACGGCCGGTGGCCTTGAGCCGTCGGAGTGGTGATGGGGGCCGTCGGAGTTGCCGTCGGGGAGTGGCGGGGACGGCCGGGGGAAGCATCCAGAATGCTGTCAGATCGTCAGATTACTTCGCGCAGATTGCTGCTGGTTGCGGCCGGAATGTCCCTGCTGGGGACGGCCGCCGGATGTCGGAGCCCTTGGGGTGGCGGGGAGGGCGGTGCGGCAGCGGGGGCGGCCGATGCCGCCGCTCCGGCCGACCCGGCGGGGCCGGCGGGGGCGTCGGCCGCGCCGTCGGTGGCGGCCCCGGGGGGCACGCCGTCCGCGGTGCCCTCGCCGGCGCCGCCGTCCGGCGCCGCGCCGAGCGCGGTGCCCGTGCGCCGGGCGCTCTCCGAGGCGGAGAGCAAGCCGGTGTACGACCTGGACCCGGAGCGGAAGGTGGTGGCGCTCACCATCGACGACGGGCCGGACCCCCGGTACACGCCGACCGTGCTGTCGATGTTCGAGCAGTACGGGATCAGGGCCACGTTCTTCCTGATCGGGGAGAACGCGGTCGAGCACCCCGCCCTGGTGCGGGAGATCGCGGACCGCGGCCACCACATCGCCAACCACACCTGGACCCACCCCGACCTGCGGCACATGTCGGAGGGCAAGGTGCGGGACGAGCTGGAGCGCACCTCCGACCTGCTGCAGCGGACCACCGGCCGGCAGCCCACCTGGTTCCGCGCGCCGGGTGGGGACTTCTCGGCGGTCTCGCTCAAGGTGGCCGCCGACCTGGGGATGCGGAACATGGCCTGGTCGGTGGACCCGCGGGACTGGGCCCGGCCGGGGACCTCGGCGATCATCGACCGGGTCCTCAAGAACGTCCGGCCCGGGTCGATCGTGCTCAACCACGACGGGGGCGGGGACCGGTCGCAGACGGTGGCGGCGTTGAAGGCGTACCTGCCGGTGCTCGTCGACTCGGGGTATCTCTTCACGGCTCCGCCGAACTGAGTTTCGCATGACGGGGCAGGTCGCGGTTTTAACCCTTAAACCACTCGAATGGGTGGATTAGAAGAACCGTTTCTGCGGTTTTTGGGCCTCTAGGGTGATCTCGCACCAATTAACCGGGTACTGCCGAGTACCACCTGAAAGGCCCTCACTCATGCGTCTCCGCAACGCCATGCTCGCCGCCGCCAGCGCCGTCGCCCTCGTCCTCGCCGTCCCGTTCTCCGCGAATGCCGCGACGGGCGACTTCCTCTACAAGGTCGGCCCCGGGGTCCCCACGGGCCTGGCCGACCCGAAGAGCCGCGAGTGCATCGACCTGCCGTGGACCACCGAGCAGGACCCGGGCTTCGCGCCGGAGAACCTCACCCAGTCCACGGCCACGGTCTTCCTGGACTTCGGCTGCTCGGGCGACGTCTTCTACGTCATGAACCCGGGCAAGAAGCTCGGTGACCGGCTGAAGCTGCGCTCCGTGGTCTTCTCCTGAGCGCCGGGGAGCGCGGGGTGGCCGGGGCCGGGCGGGCGGCGTAGGTTCGAACTGTCCGGCCCGGTCGCCGGCCCCTCGCCGTGCCCGTACGCCTGTCGTCGTCGCGCGGCCCGCCGTGCCCGTGGTCGGGCGCCGCAGCCTGGGCAGAGCGAAGGAGGGCCTGGGATGACCGGCAACGGCTACGCGCACCCCGAGGCGTTGGTCCGCACCGAATGGCTGGCCCACCACCTGGACGACGGGACGATCCGGGTCGTCGAGGTGGACGAGGACACCGAGGCCTACGACCGGGACCACATCCCCGGCGCGGTCGGCTGGAACTGGACCACCGACCTGCACAGCCAGGTCGGCCGGGACTACATCGACCGCGACGGCGTCCAGCACCTGCTGCGGGCGGCCGGGGTCGAGGACGACACCACCGTGGTGCTCTACGGGGGCAACAACAACTGGTTCGCCGCCTACGCCTACTGGCTGTTGCGGCTGCGCGGCTTCGGGCCGGTGCGGCTGCTGGACGGCGGGCGCAAGAAGTGGGAGCTGGAGGAGCGGGAGCTCACCCGTGCGGTGATGGACTACCAGCACAGCGGGTTCCGGTTGAGCGGGCCCGAGCGGCCGGAGCTGCGGGCGCTGCGGGACGAGGTGCTGGCCAGGGCCGAGGTGTTCGCCAAGCCCGGGGCGGACGCGGTGCTGGTGGACGTCCGCTCGCCGGCCGAGTTCCGGGGCGAGCTGATCGCGCCCCCGCACCTGCCGCAGGAGCAGGCGCAGGTGCCCGGGCACATCCCCGGCGCGGTCAACATCCCGTGGTCCCAGGCGGCCAACGACGACGGGTCGTTCCGTTCGGCGGAGGAGCTGCGGGCGCTGTACGGGGGGAAGGGCGTGGAGCCGGAGCGCGAGGTGATCGCGTACTGCCGGATCGGCGAGCGGTCCGCGCACACCTGGTTCGCGCTCACCGAGCTGCTCGGGTACCCGCACGTGAAGAACTACGACGGCTCGTGGACGGAGTACGGCTCGTTGGTGCGGGCGCCGGTGGTGCTCGGGGCGTGAGGGGCAGGAAGGGCAGGAGGGGTGCGAGGGGCTTCAGGGGCCTCAGGGGTGGGTGAGGTGGCGTGACGGCTTCGCGGCCGGGCTGCGAAGCCGTCGTGTCGGCGGGTTTCTTTTCATGAACATCTCACCGGAGGGGAGTGGACGAGGGCCTGCCGGGACAAGGATCGATCCGACCCAATCGTTCCGGTGATCCCTGGAGGACCACGTGCGCAAGAGGCTGATCGTCTCTGCTGCCAGTGCCCTGAGCCTGTTCCTGGCCGTTCCCGCCTCGGCTTCCGGCTTCCAGCCGGGCGCGGCCGGGGTCGGCGACCCGTACTACCCGACCTACGGCAACGGCGGGTACCGGGTCTCGCACTACGACATCCGGTTGAAGTACCAGCCCGCCACGGACGAGCTGGAGGGCACCACCACCATCCTCGCCACGGCCACCCAGGACCTCTCCCGGTTCAACCTCGACTTCGCGTTGGACGTCTCGGAGGTGCGGGTCAACGGCCGGGTCGCGAAGTTCGCCACCAGCGGTGAGCAGGAGCTGGAGATCACCCCCGCGCGGCCGCTCGCCAAGGGCTCCCAGGCCACCGTGGTGGTGCGCTACAAGGGTGTGCCCTCCACCGTGAAGAAGTACGGCTTCACCAGCTGGCACCGGACCCCGGACGGCGCCGTGGCGGCGAACGAGCCCGAGGCCGCCTGGTGGTGGTTCCCGAGCAACGACCACCCGAGCAACAAGGCCACCTACGACGTCTCGGTGCTGGTGCCGGACGGCAACCAGGTGATCAGCAACGGCGTGCTGACGGGCACCACCTCGCAGGCCGGCTGGACCCGGTACAGCTGGCGGGAGAACAAGCCGCAGGCGACGTACCTGGCCACGCTCGCGGTCGGCAAGTTCGACATCACCCGGGACACCACGCCGAGCGGGCTGCCGGTCTACAACGCGTACAGCAAGGACCTCGGCGAGAACGCGGACGCGGCGCGGGCGAGCGTCGAGCGCACCGGTGAGCTGGTGGACTGGCTGAGCGGCTACTTCGGCGAGTACCCGTTCAGCTCGGTCGGCGGCTACGTCCCCAATGTGCCGACCGGCTACGCCCTGGAGACCCAGACCCGGATCTTCTACAGCCCCCGGCAGTTCGCCCGGGGCACCAACACCTCGGTGGTCGTCCACGAGCTGGCCCACCAGTGGTACGGGGACAGCGTCTCGCTCTCCAAGTGGAGCGACATCTGGCTGAACGAGGGCTTCGCCCGGTACTCGCAGTTCCTCTGGTCGGAGCACGAGAACGAGGGCACCGCGCAGGAGCTCGCCGACTACGTCTACGCCTCGCACCCGGCCGACGACCCGTTCTGGAAGGTCAAGCCGGGCGACCCGGGCCCGGACGACCAGTTCTCCGGCGCGGTGTACGACCGGGGTGCGGTGGCCGTCCAGGCGCTGCGCAACGCCGTCGGGGACGAGAAGTTCTTCAAGATCCTGAAGGGCTGGCCCACCGAGCGCCGCTACGGCAACGCCACCATCCCGGAGTTCCAGGCCTATGCGGAGAAGGTCTCCGGGAAGAAGCTCGGGGACGTGCTGAACACCTGGCTGTTCACCCCCGGCAAGCCGGCGGTCGGGCCGGTGCCGCCGGGTGCCGCGGCCGCCGCCTCGCTGGCGCCGGGCGCGGGCCGGGCGGAGGGTCGGCTGCCGGCGGAGCCGAAGTCCTGGAAGCAGATCCAGGAGACCAACTCGGTGCACCAGTCCCATAGCTGACGACATGTCGGAATGGTCGGCGTGACGGCTTCGGGGCGCGGGCGCGAAGCCGTCATGTCGGCGCATTTCTTTTTATGAACATCTCACCGGAAGGGAGTGCGGGAGGGGTTGACGGGACAAGGATCGGTTCAACCCCATCGTTCCGGTGATCCCTGGAGGACCATGTGCGCAAGAGGCTGATCGTCTCTGCTGCCAGTGCCCTGAGCCTGTTCCTGGCCGTCCCGGCCTCGGCTTCCGGCTTCCAACCCGGCGCGGACGGCGTCGGGGACCCGTACTACCCGACCCTCGGCAACGGCGGGTACCGGGTCTCGCACTACGACATCCGGTTGAAGTACCAGCCCGCCACCGACGAGCTGGAGGGCACCACGACCATCCTCGCGACGGCCACCCAGGACCTCTCCCGGTTCAACCTCGACTTCGCGCTGAAGGTCTCGGAGGTGCGGGTCAACGGCCGGGTCGCGAAGTTCGCCACCAGCGGTGACCAGGAGCTGGAGATCACCCCCGCGCGGCCGCTCGCCAAGGGCGACCAGGCCACCGTGGTGGTGCGCTACAAGGACGTGCCGTCCACCGTGGAGAGGTACGGCGGCTACACCGCCTGGCGCCGCACCCCGGACGGTGCGGTGGTGGCCGGGGAGCCCGTGTCGGCCGCGTGGTGGTACCCGAGCAACGACCACCCGAGCAACAAGGCGACCTTCGACGTCTCGGTGCTGGTGCCGGACGGCAACCAGGTGATCAGCAACGGCGTGCTGACCGGGACCAGTTCGCTGGCGGGCTGGACCCGGTACAGCTGGCGGGAGAACAAGCCGCAGGCGACCTACCTGGCGACCCTGGCGATCGGCAAGTTCGACATCACCCAGGACACCACCGCGAGCGGGCTGCCGGTCTACAACGCGTACAGCAAGGACCTGGGCGACAACGGCGCCGCGGCGCGGGCGAGCATCGAGCGGACCGGGGAGCTGGTGGACTGGCTGAGCGGCTACTTCGGCGAGTACCCGTTCAGCTCCGTCGGCGGCTACGTCGCCAACACCTCCTCCAGTGGCGCCCTGGAGACCCAGACCAGGGTCTCCTACGGCCCCGGGCTGTTCGCCCGGGGCACCAACACCTCGGTGGTCGTGCACGAGCTGGCCCACCAGTGGTACGGCGACAGCGTCTCGCTCTCCAAGTGGAGCGACATCTGGCTGAACGAGGGCTTCGCCGAGTACTCGCAGTTCCTCTGGTCCGAGCACGAGAACGAGGGCACCGCGCAGGCAGTGGCCGACTACATCTACGCCTCGCACCCGGCCGACGACCCGTTCTGGACCGTCAAGCCGGGCGACCCGGGTGAGGAGAACCAGTTCTCCGGCGCGGTGTACTACCGCGGCGCGGTGGCCATCCAGGTGCTGCGCAACGCCGTCGGGGACGAGAAGTTCTTCCAGATCCTCAAGGGCTGGCCCACCGAGCGGCGCTACGGGAACGCCACCATCCCGGAGTTCCAGGCGTACGCCGAGAAGGTCTCCGGCCAGAAGCTCGGGGACCTGCTGAACACCTGGCTGTTCACCCCGAGCAAGCCGGCCGTCGGACCGGTGCCGCCGGGTGCCGCGGCCGCGGCCTCGCTGGCGCCGGGCGCGGACGCCGGCCGGGACGCGGCGCCGGTCGAGCCGAAGTCCTGGAAGAAGATCCAGGAGGCCGGTTCGGTGCACGAGGGCCGGCACTGACGGCAGGGCGGCACGAGGGGGTTCGGGTCGGCGGTTCCGCGCGCGCTGCGGGGACCGTCGGCCCGGCCTATGCCTCCCCGGGGCCGTCCGCCGCCAGCAGTTCGGTGAGGCGGCGGACGGCGAAGGGTATGAGCTCGCGGACCGGGACCAGGCGGCAGGGGGCGGCGCCGACGAGGACCTCGCGGATGCCCGCCAGCTCCTCGAACTCCCGCCCCACGACCGGGAAGTGGGTGTCGTTGTCGTCCCCCACGTCCGGTGCCTCGATCCAGACCCGCTCGCCCTGGATCGCCATCGGGAAGCGGCGGAGCTTGAGCCGGCGGTTGGGGGCGAAGGTCTCGGCGTAGTGCAGGAAGGTGTTGCGGTTGTGGCCGACGCCGACCAGCAGCACGTGCCCGCCGAGGTCGTGCAGCGCGCCGAACGGCGACTCCCGGCCGACGGCGAAGCCGAGCGAGCGCCGGGCGGTGACCTCCCGGGCGTGCGCGCCGACGGCGGCGACCGAGACCTGCGGGTGGGTGCTGCGCAGGCTCTCCGGCAGGGCGCGCAGCGCCTCCGCGACCGCGCCCGTGTCGCAGGGCAGCCCGGCGTTGAACAGCGGGACGGCGGCCCGGAGTTCGGCCAGCTCGGGGCCGGGCGGGCCGCTGTGCCCGGGGGCCGGGTCGTGGACCGTGCCGGAGGTGAAGGCGGGCACGGCGACGGTGCCGCCGGGCCCGACCGCCTCGCGCAGGCCGGCCACCACGGCCGCCGCGCCGCCCTCGACCCGGCCGAGGCTGGAGAGCGAGGAGTGCACGATCAGCGCCATGCCCTCACGGACGCCCACCCGGTGCCAGCCCTCCACGAGGTCGGCGGTGGTGAGCGGGCGGGTGCCCGGTGTGGTCATGGTGCCCCCTGGTGACGGCGGTGCGGTTGGTACTGGATGGTTCGGGGCCGACCATAGCGGGTGGCACTGACAGTGGGTCAGGACGGGGGTGCCCTGGGTCAGGTCGTGGTCGGCCGGACGGCGGGGTGGCCGGCCGGGAGGCGGGGGTAGTCGGTGTAGCCGGTGGCCTCCTGGCCGTAGAGGTGGGTGGGGTCGACGGGGGTGAGCGGGGCGTTCGCGGCGAACCGTTCCGGCAGGTCGGGGTTGGCGATGAAGGCGCGGCCGTAGGAGACCAGGTCGGCCAGGCCGGCGGCCAGCACGGCCTCGCCGCGCTCGCGGTCGGTGGCGGCGCGGTTCTCGCCGACGTTGCCGATCAGCGGGCCGGACCAGCGCGGGCGCAGGTCGGCCAGGGCCGGGTAGTCGTCGTTGTCGGTGAGGTGGAGGTAGGCCAGGCCGAGGCCGTCGAGTTCGGCGAGCAGGGCGCGGTAGACGGGGGCGGGGTCGGCCTCGTCCATGCCGAACTGCGGGTTGCCGGGGGACAGCCGCAGGCCGAGGCGGTCGGGGCCGATGGCCTCGGCGACGGCGGTGACCAGTTCGATCGGGAAGCGCAGCCGGTCGGCGAGGGTGCGGGGGCCGTACTCGTCGGTGCGCAGGTTGGTGTTGTCGGCCAGGAACTGGTGGATCAGGTAGGAGTTGGCGCCGTGCAGTTCGACGGCGTCGAAGCCGGCGGCGAGGGCCAGGCGGGCGGAGTCGACGTGGTCGGCGACGGTGCGGCGGATCTCCTCGCGGGTCATGGCGCGCGGGGTGACGGCCTCGGCCTTGCCACCGTCCTTGACGTGCACCGGGCCCGGGGCCGGGACGGCGGAGGGGCCGGCCGGGACGTCGCCGAGCAGCCGGTTGAGCGGGTGGCCCTGGCGGCCGCCGTGCATCAGCTGGGCGGCGATCCGCCCGCCGGCGGCGTGCACGGCCCCGGTCACGGCGCGCCAGCCGGCGGCGTGCGCGGGCGTCTCGAGGCCGGGCAGGCGCCAGCCGGACTGGCCCTGCCGGCTGGGCCAGATGCCCTCGGTGACGATCAGGCCGGCGCTCGCGCGCTGGGCGTAGTACTCGGCGACGACGGGCAGCGGCGTGCCGTCCTCGGCGGCCCGGTAGCGCGTCATCGGGGCCATGACGACGCGGTTCGGCAGGTCGAGCGCGCCGAGGCGGTACGGGGTGAGCAGGGATGCGGTGGCGGTCGTGGTCATGCCGGTACGGTAGAACTTGACATCAGTGTCAGGTTCAAGCGCCGACGGCCGCTCCGTCCGCCGGCGCGGCAGCCTCGGTGAGGATCAACTCCTCGATCCCGTACAGGAACCGCTCCATCGCGGGGCGCGGCAGCAGGGCCGGGTCCGCCGTCATGGCCAGGCTCAGCGCCTCGGCGGACTGCAGGGCGTCCAGGGCGTAGGTCAGGCCGGGGCGCGGCTCGAATTCCACCGGCCAGCTGAGGGTGGTGTGCTCCTCGCCGGGGGCGGCCGGGGCCGGGAGCAGCTCCCGGGTGTCGTTGAACACGCAGGAGCGGTCGGCCAGTTGGACCCCCTCGGCGGTCAGTCGGTCGATCTCGGCGGCCAGGGCCAGCCTGTCGTAGTACGCGTGGCGGTAGGTGCCGATCGCCGCGGCATGGGTGCGGCGCACGACCTCGCCGAACTCGGCGGTGGCGTCCGGGAGATGGAAGAGGCCGTCGCCCGCGATCACACCGACCGCGTTGGCCAGCTCCGGCAGGAAGCGGTTGTTGACCACGACGTTCAGCACGGCCTCGGTGGAGCCGGCGAGCCGGGCGGTCATCGCGGCCGTCGCGGCGAGCAGCACCGAGCCCGTGCTGACCCGGTGCCGGGCCGCGACCCGCTCGACGGCCCGGGGCAGGGCGGGGGAGCGGAGCACCGCGTTCGGGAACCGGGCGGGCTCTGCGGTGGTCGGCGGGAGGGGGTGGGACGGGAAGAGTCGGGGCGGGCCGAGCCGGAGCTTGCGCACGAACTGCTTGCGGGCCCCCGCGTCGCGCCGCAGGCCGCGTTCGGAGGTCTGGAACTCGGCTTCCTCCAGCGGCTGTTGGGCGGGTTCGCGCAGCTCGGCCAGCTCCTCGGGGGAGCTGCCGAGGCAGAGCGCGGACAGGTCGGCGACCAGCCGGCTCATCCCGGAGCCGTCCACCGCGGTGTGCGAGAGCACCAGGCTGATGTGCCGGACCAGCCCGCCCGCCGTCACCGCGCCGACCCGCACCGGCCACTGGGCGGCGGTGTCGAAGGGCTGTGCCGCCAGCTCCTCGTGCAGCCGGGTGCCGAGTTCGGCCGGGTCCTCGTGCTCCCCGGCGGGCCACAGGTGGACGTCCAGGGTGCCTTCGCCGTCGACGAGTTGGCGGAGGCCGCCGGCCTCGTCGGGGAGCAGCCGGGTGTGCAGCGAGTCGTGCAGGTGCAGCAGTCGCTCCAGGGCGGCGAGCAGGACGGGCAGGGGCAGCCCCGGGTCCAGCGGCGCGGCGGTGGCGATGTTGTAGCGCGGCGCGTCGGCCGGCGGCAGCCGTCGTACGGCGTCCCAGATGGCCCGTTGGCCCCAGGTGGCCGGTCCGGTCCCGGTCCGTCCGGACGAGAAGGCGAGCTCCAGCAGTTGGCGAGTGGTCACCGATCGGCTCTCCGTAGTGCGGTGGTCGTGGCGTCGTGGCGTCGTGCCGGTGCGTTGGGAGCGCGGGTGCTGCTGGGGAGAGTGTGGCGCACCGCCCGTCGTGCGTCGAGGGTCGTGCGGCCGTCCGCGCCCGGCGGCCGTCGGGGGTTCGGGGCTTCCAAAAGTCTCTTGATGTGAAGTATCTTGATATCGAGATTGATGCCGATCGCGCGACTCGCGCCACGCACACGACGGGGGCCTGCCATGCGGGGGAACGGACTGATAGCGCAGCTGCGGCGGCCGCCGGGCGGGCGGGACGCGCGGATCATGCTGCTGGCGCAGTGCGTCGACCGGACCGGCACGGGGGTGTGGGCAGCGGCCTCGGTGCTCTACTTCACCTACGTCTGCGGGATGGACGCGCGGCAGCTGGGACTGCTGCTCGGGGTCGGGGCGGTGGCGGGGATCGCCGGGTCCCCGCTGGCCGGGCGGGCGGCCGAACGGGTGCCGGTGCGGTGGCTGCTGATCGGCTGCCACCTGCTGCGGCTCGGGGCGATGGGGTTGCTGCTGGTGGTCGACGACTTCGCCGCGCTGCTGCCCGTGGTGGCCCTGATCTGCCTGGCCGAGCGGGCCGCCAAGACCCTGGAGATGCTGTTCGCGACCCGGGTGGCGGGCGAGCGGCGGGCCACCTATCAGGCGCTGTTCCGCAGCGTGGCCAACGCCGGGTACGCGCTCGGCGCGGGTGTCGCGGCGATCGGGCTGGCGGTCGGGACCACCGCCGCCTACCGGGTGCTGATCCTGGCCAACGGGCTGTCCTACGTGCTGGCCGCCGTGCTGGTCTGGCGCACCCGGGAGCCGTCCGGGCGCGGTCTGGTCGCGGCGAAGGCCGGGGCGGCGCCCGCCGCGCCCAGCCCCTGGCGCGACCGGGGCTACCTGCGGTTCGTCCTGCTGGACATGCCGCTGAACCTGGACGACTCGGTCCTCAACGTCGGGCTGCCGCTCTGGCTGGTCCACCACACCGGCGCGCCGCACGCCGTCGTCCCGGTCTTCCTGGTGCTCAACACGGTGCTCGTGGTGCTGCTGCAACTGCGGGTCTCCGCCTGGGCGGAGGGCGCCCTCGGGGCGGCCGCGGCGGTCCGCTGGTACGGGGTGACGGTGCTGGGGGGCTGCCTGCTGATCGCGCTCGCCACCGGCGCCGGACCGGTCCTGGCCTCGGTCGCGCTGCTGGCCGCGGCGATGCTGATCACGCTGGCGGAACTGCTGCGCTCGGTGAGCTCCTGGGAGCTGGCGGTCGTGCTGGCCCCGCCGGGCGCCCAGGCCTCGTACCTCGGGGTCGCCGGGATGTCCCAGTCGGTGCAGAAGTCGGTGGGGCCGCTGCTGCTGACCGGGGTGGTGATGGCGGCCGGGCCGGTCGGGTGGCTCGGGCTCGGCGCGGCGACCGTCGGCCTCGGCACGCTCCAGCGCCGGGCCAGCCTGCGGCGGCTGGCGGCGCTGGGCGGGGCGGCCGACGGCGCGGGGGCCAAGCCGGCGCGGCCGGTCACGGCCTCGGTGGGCTGAGCCGCAGCTGAGTCGGTGCGGGGGAGTCCCGGGACAGCGCTGGGGGACGACTGGGGGACATCCCCCATTCCTCCCCCAAGTAGCGGAGCACCGCGGCCCGTTCGGGCCGGAACCGGTTAGCGTGCGGCCATGACTTCGATCATGGGTTCGACCCTGCGCAGGCACCTCGTCGTGGCGGCCGGCGTCACCGTGCTGCTCGCCGCCAACGCGGCCACCGCCGTCGCCCGCCCGGCCGGTCCGTCCGTCGCCGAGCAGTTGCGCCGGGACGCCGCGGCGATCCACGACCTCGGCATCAGCGGCGTACAGGCCCGGGTGATCGGGCCCGACGGCCGCCAGACGGTCGCCACCAGCGGCACCGCCGACGTCACCACCGGCCGCCCGGTCTCCCCCGACGGCTACTTCCGGATGGCCAGCACGGCCAAGACGATGGTCGCGACCGTGGTCCTCCAGCTGGAGTCCGAGGGGCGGCTGTCGCTGGACGACACGCTCGACCACTGGCTGCCGGAGGTGGTACGGGCCAAGGGCGGAGCCGGCGGCGGGACCACCGTCCGCGAGCTGCTCCAGCACCAGGGCGGCATCGTGGACCACCTGCCCGGATACGACTCGAAGGACGGGTACGAGCGGGAGCGCTACAAGGTCTACCAGCCCGAAGACCTGGTGGCCGGGGCGGAGTTCGGCACCGACAAGAGCTGGAGGTACTCCAACGTCGGCTACCTCCTGCTCGACATGGTCGTCGAGCGGGCCACCGGCCGCCCCGCCCACCGGGAGGTCGAGGAGCGGATCCTGCGCCCGCTCGGCCTCGACCGGACCCGGCTGATGGGCACCTCGCCCACCCTGCCCCGGCCGCACGCCCAGGCCTACCAGTTCTTCCCCGAACCCGACGGCCGGGTGGACGTCACCGAGCAGGTGCCGATGGACCAGGGGCTCTCCTGGGCCACCACCACACGGGACGAGAACGTCCTCCTCCGCGCACTGCTCGCGGGCCGGCTGCTGCCGGCGCGGCAACTGGCCGAGATGCGGCGGACGGTGCCCGTGGACGACCAGACCTCGGAGATGTGGCACGGCGGCGAGTACGGGCTCGGCCTGGTCAAGCGCTCGCTGACCTGTGGTGGGACCTACTGGGGCCACGACGGCGGGGACGGCGGCTTCATCACCCTCAACGGCGTCACCGAGGACGGGAAGCGCAGTGCCGTGGTCTCCATGTCCGAGGCGCTCGGCGACAGTTGGGACCACATCAAGGCCCAGGAGGACGCGGCCTCGAAGCTGATCGACCACGCCCTGTGCGCCGGGAGCCCCCGCGCCAGCTGAGCGGGCGCCGGCGGGGCGTCGGGCCCTGTGATCGACGACCGCATCGTCCGACGGGAGGGTCGTGCGGGTAGGGAACGTCTCCTCCCCGGGGTGTACACGGATAGGTCGTAGGGTCGAGGGCACGTCGTCCCGAGGGGCGATGACCGGCGGGTGCCGGTGGCCACAGGGTGAGGCCATGACGGAAGTGAAGAACATGAAGGAACGTCAGTTCCCATCGAAAATAAGGCGGTTCACCTCGGGCGCGCTAGCGGTCGGGCTGACGTCCGCGCTGCTGACGGCCCTGGTGCCCGCCGTGGCCCAGGCCGCCGGCACCGACCTCGGGGCCGGCCCCGACGCCGGCCGGGGCGGCTGGACCGCGAAGATCAGCCGGACCGAGTACGGCGTCCCGCACGTCCTCGCCCGCGACTTCGGCGGCCTCGGCTACGGCTACGGGTACGCCTTCGCCCAGGACAACCTCTGCCAGCTCGCCGACCAGGTGCTCACCGTGCGCGGCGAGCGCTCGCGCCACCTCGGCCCGGACGGCGAGTCCGTGGACCGGGTGAGCAACCTGGTGAGCGACACCTACCAGCAGGGCCTGCTGCGCGCCGGGACGGTGCGCCGGCTGCAGGCCGCCCCCGCGCCGCTCGGCCCGACCGACGAGGTGCGGCAGCTGGTGGACGGCTACGTCGCCGGGTACAACCGCTACCTGCGCGACACCGGCCCCGACCACCTGCCGGACCCGTCCTGCCGGGGGAAGGCCTGGGTCGGGCCGATCACCGCGGACGACCTGTGGAACATCCTCTACTCCGCCAACACCCTGGCGGGCAGCGGCGCCGCCAAGCAGCAGATCGCCACGGCCGTCCCCGCGGCCTCGACCGGGCCCGCAGCCACAGCCGGGCCCGGCGCCGAAGCCGCCGGACCCGCGGCGGACGCACCCCGGATCGCCGCCCCCGGGCACTCCGCCGACAACCCCGAACTCGGCAGCAACGCCTGGGCGATCGGGCGCGACGCCAGCCGCGACGGCACCGGCCTGCTGCTGGCCAACCCGCACCTCCAGTGGGCCGGCGAGCAGCGCTTCTACCAGGCCCAGCTGACCATCCCCGGCGTCCTGGACGTCGCCGGCGCCGGGCTGTACGGCATCCCGTTCCTCCAGATCGGCCACACCCGCGGCCTCGCCTGGAGCCACACCACCAGCTACGCCGACCACTACACCCTCCACCGGCTCAGCCTGGTGCCGGGCGACCCGACCGCGTACCTGGTGGACGGCAAGGCCGAGCGGATGGCCCAGGAGACCGTCAAGGTCACCGTCCGGGCCGCCGACGGGACGCTCTCCACCGTCGACCGGAGCCTCTACCGCTCCCGCCACGGCTACGTCCTCGCCGACGGCTGGACCGGGGAGCACGCCTACACCCTCGGCGACGCCAACGCCGAGAACCTCCGCTCCCTGAACCAGTGGCTGGCGGTCGGCCGCGCCCAGAACCTCGACCAGCTCCGCCAGGCCCAGCGCACCTACCAGGGCCTCCCGTGGGTGTACACCACGGCCGTCGACTCCACCGGCACCACCTGGTTCACCGACGCCTCCGCCGTCCCGAACCTCCCCGACGCCCAGCGCGACCGCTGCCTGGTCGCGGGCGGCGGCTTCGGACAGGTGCTGGACGGTTCGACCGCCGCCTGCGACCCGGGCACCGACCCGGACGCGCTCGTGCCCGGCGTCTTCGGCCCCGCCAACCAGCCGGGCCTGACCCGCACCGACTACGTCGCCAACTCCAACAACGGCCCGTACCTGACCAACGCGGAGGCCCCGCTCACCGGCTTTCCCGCCATGTACCAGGGCGCCTCCGCGCGGATGCTGCGCAGCCAGCTGGGCCTGCGGATGATCGCCGACCGCCGGGCCGGCACCGACGGCCTCGGCGCCCCCGGGTTCACCCTCGGCTCGCTCCAGGCGACGATGTTCGGCAACCGGGTGCAGAGCGCCGAACTCGACCGCGACGACGCCGTGGCGCTGTGCCGCGCCCACCCGGAGATCGCCGCCTCCGACGGCAGGCGGGTCGACGTCCGCCCGGCCTGCGACGCGCTCGCCGCCTGGAACACCCGGGCCGACGCCGACAGCCGGGGCACCGTGCTCTGGCAGGCGTACCGGGACGCGCTGGCGGGGACCGGCACGACCGCCTGGCAGACGGTCCCGGCCGACCCGGCCCGGCCGCTGACCACCCCGCGCGGCATCGACGCCGCCAACCCCGACGCCCAGCGCGCCCTGGCCGACGCGGTGAAGGGCCTGGCCGCCCGCGGCCTGCCGGTGGACGCCCCGATCGGCCTCGTCCAGCGCTGGGCGGGCATCCCGCTGCACGGCTGCTCCCACCAGCTGGGCTGCTTCAACGTGCTGACGGCGGGGCCGGATTCGGGCACCGGCGGCGGCACCTACCCGACGAACCTCGGCAGCGTCCCGCACGGCGGTACCTTCCTGATGGCCACCGAGCTGACCGACCGGGGTCCGCGCACCAGGACGCTGCTCACCTACGGCGAGTCCGCCGACCCGACCTCGCCGCACTTCACCGACCAGACCCGCGTCTACGCCCGCAAGCAGTGGGTGACCGAGCGCTTCACCGAGGCCGAGATCCGCTCCGCGCCGGGCCTCGGCGTCACCGTCCTGCGGCGCTGACGCGCCGTCGTACGGGCCTCCGGGCCGCCGCCGTTCCCGGAACGGCGGCGGCCCGTCCGACCTCGTGCGGCGGGGTCAGGCGAGGGTGACCTCGACCGGGAGCCGCTTGATGCCGTTGACGAAGTTGGAGCGCACCCGCGGGACGTCCCCGGCGAGTTCGATGCCCGCCAGCCGCGGGATCAGCTCCTCGAACATGATGCGGATCTCGGTGCGCGCGAGCAGGTTGCCCAGGCACAGGTGGGGGCTGCCCTTGCCGAAGGTGACGTGGTCGTTGTCGCGGCGGGTCACGTCGAAGTCGTAGGGGTTGCCGAAGACCTCCTCGTCGCGGTTGCCAGAGGCGAACCACATCACGACCTTCTCGCCCTCCCTGATCCGCCTGCCGCCGAGTTCGACGTCGCGGGTGGCCGTGCGGCGGAAGTGGTAGACGGGGGAGGCCCAGCGCAGGAACTCCTCCACCGCGCCGGGGATGAGGGACGGGTCCTGCTGGAGGCGGGCGAGCTGCTCGGGGTGCTGGAGGAGGGCCAGCATGGAGTGGCTGATGGTGTGCCGGGTGGTCTCGTTGCCAGCGACGACCAGGAGCAGGAAGTAGTTGTCGAAGTCCTGCGGCGAGAGCGGCACCCCGTCGCGGGGGGTCTCGTTGACCAGCCTGGAGACCAGGTCGGTGCCGGCGCCGCCGTGCCGCTGCCGGGCGAGTTCGCGGCCGTAGGCGAAGACCTCCAGCGAGGCGGGCGAACGGAACGGCAGGTCGCGGTACTTCTCGCTCTCCGCGCTGTGCAGCAGGACGTCGGCGTAGTCGGGGTCGGTGTTGCCGATGATCCGGTTGCCCCAGTCGATGAGCTGCTGGTTGTCCTCCGGGGGCACGTCCAGGAGGCGGGCGAGGACGTTGATCGGGAAGTCGGCGGAGACCTCCTTGACGAAGTCGAAGCGGCCCTTGGCCAGGGCGGCGTCCAGCGTGGTGGCGGTCAGGCCGCGCAGGAAGTCGGCGTAGCTGTTGATCACGCCCGCGCCGAACTGGCGCTGGAGGATGCTGCGCAGGGCGCGGTGGCGGACCCCGTCCAGCTCCAGGATGGAGGCGCGCTTCTTGATCTGGTCGTCGTCGACCTCCTCCAGGTTCACGAACCTCGTCGAGGTGAAGGTCTCGGCGTCCCGGTCGACGCGGGCGATGTCGGCGTGCCGGGTGACCGCCCAGAAGCCGGAGTTGGGCGCCTCCTCCGGCTGCCAGTGCACCGGGTCCTGGTGGCGCAGGGTGTGGAACATCCGCCACGGGGTGACGCCGTCGGTGAAGTTGTCGAGGTCGGCCAGGTCCACCTGGTCGAGGGGCAGCGGTTCGTCGATGGCGCCGGAGGCGGGCGGCGTGGACGGCACGGTGGTCACGGTTGGTCTCCTCGGTCTCACAGGTGGTACGCGTACTCGGTGAACTCCCAGTCGGTGACGTGCCGTTGGAAGCGGGCGACCTCGTCGCGCTTGTACGAGAGGTAGGCGTCGACGAAGTCCCGGCCGAGCACCCCGGTCAGGGCCGGGTCCGCCTCCAGGGCGTCGAGCGCCTCGGGCAGGGACGTCGGCAGCAGCGCGGACCTGGCGCGGTCGTAGCCGTAGCCCTCCAGCGGGGCGGCGGGCTCCTCGCCGGCGAGGACGCCCAGCAGGGCCGCCGCGACGGTCCCCGCGATCAGCAGGTAGGGGTTGGCGCTCGCGTCCCCCAGCCGCAGCTCGAAGCGGCTGCCGGAGCCGCGCTCCGGCGGGATCCGGACCATGGCGCTGCGGTTGTCCAGCCCCCAGTCGATCAGCCAGGGGGCGAGGGTGTCGGGGCCGAAGCGCTTGTAGGAGTTGACCGTCGGGTTGGCCAGCGCCGCGAGCGCCGGGGCGTGGGCGAGGACGCCGGCCACCGCGTGGCGCGCGGTCGTGCTCAGCCCGTACGGCGCGGCCGGGTCCGCGAAGACGTTGCCGCCCGCGCCGTCCACGCAGGACAGGTGGAGGTGGAAGCCGGAACCGCCGGCGCCCTGGAAGGGCTTGGCCATGAAGGTGGCCAACCGGCCTTCCTTGCGGGCGAGTTCCTTGACCGCGGACTTGAAGCGGAAGGCGCGGTCGGCGGCCGCCATGGCGTCGGAGTGGTTGAGGTTGATCTCGAACTGGGAGCCGTCGAACTCGTGGTTGCCGTTGGTGATGCCGATGCCGAGGTCGCGCAGCAGGCGCAGGGTGCGCAGCAGGTGGTTGTCGGCGTCCGCGCGCAGCCCCGCCGTGTAGACCACGCCGGCGGCCTCGCTGTAGCGGCGCCAGCCCTGCGGCGTCCCGGGCGCGGCGTCGCACAGGAAGTACTCCAACTCCGGCCCCACGACCGGGTGCAGGCCGTGCTCACGGCACCGGTCGACGACCGTGCGCAGCAGGTCGCGGGGGGACTCCGGGGCGGGCCGTCCGGTGGCCGGGTCGGTGACGTCGCCGAGGCAGCTGGCGACTCCGGGCTCCCAGGGCAGGGCGGCCAGGGTGTCGAGGTCGGGGCGCACGCAGATGTCGGGCAGGCCGGCGTCCAGGCCGCCGGGGACGGGGACCACGTCGCCCTGGGGGCTGGTGTGGTAGACGGCGCGGCAGAAGGCGAGGCCGTGTTCGCAGGCCGAGGGCAGGTGGTCCAGCAGGACGTCCCGGGCCCGTTCGGTGCCGATGAGGTCGGGATAGGTCACCCGGACCACGTCGATGCCCTGGGCGGCCAGCCGCTCCAGGTGGTGGCGGACGGGCGGGATGTCGGATGCGCTCACCGGTGTCTCCTCTGGGGGAAGTGGGGCGCCTCCCCGCGTTCACGGCGTCGGGAGGGCCAGGGCGCACGGCAGTGGCGGGGTGGGGGAGGGGGCGCGGCGGCTTCGGGCTGCGGGGTGGGGCAGGACACGCTCGCTCGCTGGTGGCAAACGGTAGGGACGCCGGTCGCTCTCCCGCAAGGGGTCTGCCCCAGAAATTTATCCATCCGGATAGCTCTTGACCAGAGGCCGGCTGCTTCCTATGTTATTTGACATCAAACGTTTTGGCGGTCGCTCGTCACCGCCTTCCTCGGCGGCCATCGCCCCCTGCCTCCGGCGTCCGCCGCCCCCTCGGCCGTGATCCGGCCCCCGCGGCCCCACGCCCCCCGCGATCCCCCCGTTCCCTTCCTTTTCCGCGACGCTCCCCCACCACCAGGAGGACCGGCCATGAAGGTCGTCGTCGACATGAACAAGTGCCAGGACCACGGCCAGTGCGTCTTCGCCGCCCCCGACGTCTTCCGCTTCGACGAGGACGGACACCTCGCGTACGTCGCCCACCCCGACGAGGGCCTGCGCGCCGACGTCGAGGAGGCCGCCGACGTCTGCCCGCTCCAGGCCATCCGGATCGAGGACTGAGCCGTGACCGCACCCACCGCCGGGGCCGGCACGCCGACCGCCGGGGCCGGCGCACCCGTCGTCGTGGCCGGCGCCTCCATGGCCGGGCTGCGCGCCGCCGAACAGCTGCGCGCCGCGGGCTGGGACGGGCCGATCACCCTCGTCGGGGACGAGCCCCACATGCCCTACAACCGGCCCCCGCTGTCCAAGGAGGTCCTGGCGGGCACGGCCTCCTTCGACTCGCTCGCCCTCCGGCCCCGGGCCGGCGTCTCCGACGTGCACTGGCGCCTGGGCACCGCGGTCGTCCGGGCCGACCTCGACCGCCGGACCGTCGAACTCGACGGCGGCGAGAACCTGCCCTACCGCGCCCTCGTCGTGGCCACCGGCATGCGCGCCCGGCGGCTGCGCTGCCCCGGCCCCGCCACCGGGCGGCACACCGTCCGTACCCAGGCCGACGCCCGGGGGCTGCGCGAGGCGCTGACCCGGCCCGGCGCGCGGGTGGTCGTGGTCGGAGCCGGCTTCATCGGCTGCGAGGTGGCCGCCACCGCCGTCGCCCTCGGCGCCGCCGAGGTCACCGTGGTCGACCCGCAGCCGCTGCCCATGGTCGGCCCGCTGGGCGAACTGCTCGCCGGGTCGCTGCTCGGCCGCCACCGGCGGCGGGGCGTCCGCTTCGCCCTCGGCACCGGGGTGACCGGCTTCCGGGGCGAGGACCGGGTCACCGGGGTGGTGCTGGCGGACGGCCGGGTGTTGGCCGCGGACGTGGTGGTGGAGTCGGTCGGCTCGGTGGCCAACACCGAGTGGCTCGAAGGCAACGGCCTGGACCTCTCCGACGGCGTGCGCACGGACGAGCACCTGCGGGCCGGCGGGCGGCCGGAGGTGGTCGCCGTCGGTGACGTCGCCCGCTTCCCCAACGCCCGGTACGACGGCGTCCCGCGCCGCGTCGAGCACTGGTCCATCCCCACCGACACGGCCAAGCACGCCGCCAGGGTGCTCGCCGCCCACCTCGCCGGCGCCGACCACGGTCTCGCGCCGTTCGCCCCGCTGCCGACCTTCTGGAGCGACCAGCACGACTTCCGGCTGCAGTCCTTCGGCGCCCCCGGCCTCGGCCGGGACGACGCGCGCGTCCTGGCCGGCGACCTCGACGGCGACCCCGACGGGGACGTCCTGGTCGGCTACCACCGGGCCGGCCGCCTGGTCGGCGTCGTCGCCCTCGGCGGGCGGGGCGCCGCGGCCGCCGCCGCCCGCTACCGCGCCGAGCTGCTGCGGCGGCCGGACGTCGAGCAGCCGGCCGTAGCGCAGCAGGCCGTAGAGCAGCCGGCTGTAGAGCAGCCCGCCCTCCCACACCCCGCTCCCACCGCGTAAGGAACCCCAAGTGGCCAGTGTCCGTGGATACTTCCACCCCAAGACGGCGACCGGCGACTCGTCGCTGATCCCCCCGCCGCCGTGGCGCTACTCCGGCGACCTGCTCACCGTCGAGTACCGCACCGACCCGGCCCGGGTGCGCGAGCTGCTGCCCGAGCCGCTGGAACTCGCCGACGAGGACCCGGGCGCCGTCGCGCTGATCTGGGCCGACTGGCAGTCCTGCTCCGCCTCCGGACGGGAGCTGCTCGACCCGGTGCGCGCCCAGTACAAGGAGGCGTTCGCCGTCGTCCGCTGCGCGTACCGGGGCCGGACGTACAGCCGCTGCGCGCACATCTGGGTCGACAAGGACTTCGCGATCGCCCGGGGGCTGCACCAGGGCTACCCGAAGAAGCTCGGCTCCATCCACCAGACCCGGCCGCACCCGTACGGGCCCGCCCCGCGGATCGAGGCCGGCGCCCGGTTCGGCGCGACCCTCGCCGCCGCGGACCGGCGCCTGGCCCAGGCCGTCGTCACGCTGCGCGAGCCGTCGGAGAGCAACGGCTTCGTCAACGGCCACCCGATGCTCCACCACCGCTGGCTGCCCTCCATCGAGAAGGGCAAGGGCCTCGCCCTGGACGAGCTGGTCGAGTCCGGCGCCGCCTCCTTCGAGGCCGGGCAGCCCTGGGTGGGCGACGCCGAACTGGAGCTGTTCGAGGCGCCCACCGAGGAGCTGGCCCGGCTGGAGGTCCGCGAGCCGATCGCCGCCTACTACCGGCAGGTCGGCGTGGTGTGGGACGGCGGCCGGCTGCTGGAGTCCGGCACCTCCGGCGCCGAGTGACCCCCCGCCGCACCGACCACGAGGAACCCGGAGACACGAGGAAGCCCAGGACATGAGCGAACACACCACCACCGTCGCCGGGGTCGCCGTCGACACCCGGCACTGGATCGGCGGCGAACGCGTCGCCTCCGCCGGCACCTTCACCGACGTCTCGCCCGTCGACGGCGCCGTCCTCGGCGAGATCGCCCGGGGCACCGCGACGGAGGCCGCCGCCGCGGTCGCCGCCGCCAAGGCCGCCTTCCCCGCCTGGGCGGCCACCCCGTGCGAGGAGCGGGCCCGCCTCCTGCACGCCGTCGCCGACGGTGTGGAGCGCCGGCTGGAGGAGCTGGCCGTCGTGGAGACGGCCGACAACGGCGCCCTGCTGCGCTCGCACCGCCGCGGCGTCATGCCCCGGGTCGCCCACAACTTCCGCTTCTTCGCCGACTGGCTGCTGCGGCTCGGCCACGAGGACTTCGACACCCGCGGCCACACCAACCACGTCAGCTGGGACCCGGCCGGCCCCTGCGTGCTGATCACCCCCTGGAACGCGCCGCTGATGCTGGCCACCTGGAAGGTCGCCCCGGCCCTGGCGGCCGGGAACACGGTCGTCCTCAAGCCCGCCGAGTGGTCGCCGCTGACGGCCTCGCTGCTCGCCGCGATCGCCGCCGAGGCGGGGCTGCCGGCCGGCGTGCTCAACGTGGTGCAGGGGTACGGCTCCGAGATCGGCGACGCCCTCACCTCGCACCCGGACGTGCGCCGGATCAGCTTCACCGGGTCCGTGCCGACCGCCCGGCGGATCGCCGCGTCGGCCGCCGCCAACCTCACCCCGCTCAGCCTCGAACTGGGCGGCAAGTCCCCGCTGCTGGTCTTCGCCGACGCCGACCTGGACCTCGCCGTCGAGCTCGCGGTGGAGCAGTACGACAACGCCGGCCAGGTCTGCCTGGCCGCCACCCGCCTCCTCGTCGAGGAGACGGTCGCCGAGGAGTTCACCCGGCGCTTCGTCGAGCGGGCCGCACGCCTCGTGCAGGGCGACCCGCGGGACGAGGCGACCGACATCGGCCCCACCGTCCACCCCCGCCAGCTGGAGAAGGTCGACGGCTTCGTCCGGCGGGCCGTCGCGGCCGGCGCCCGCACCGTGATCGGCGGCCGGCCCCGGGACGGCCGGTACTACGCGCCGACCCTGCTCACCGACGTCGCCCAGGACGCGGAGATCGTCCAGGAGGAGGTCTTCGGCCCCGTCCTGACCCTCCAGACCTTCGGCACCGAGGAGGAGGCCGTCCGGCTGGCCAACGACACCCGCTTCGGCCTGGCGGCCACCGTGGCCACCGGCGACCCGGAGCGCGCCCGCCGGGTCACCGCGCGGCTGGTGGCGGGCACCGTCTGGGTCAACTGCTTCTTCGTCCGGGACCTCCAGGCCCCGTTCGGCGGCTCCCGCCACTCGGGCGTCGGCCGCGAGGGCGGCACCTGGAGCTTCGACTTCTACTGCGACGTCAAGAACACCGTCACCTCGCCGAAGGGGTGGACCAGCCATGGGTGAGATCGTCGGGGCCGGCCTGCTGGCCCACGTGCCCACCATCGTGCTGCCCGAGGAGACCAGGCGCCGACTGAACGACGGCCGGGAGATCACCCTCGTCACCGGCCTGCGGCAGCTGCGCGAGGAGGTCTTCGAGCGCGCGGACTACGACACCGTCGTCGTCCTGGACTCCCACTGGGCGACCACCGTCGAGTTCGTGGTCACCGCCCAGCAGCGCCGGGCCGGGCTGTTCACCTCCGAGGAGCTGCCGCGCGGCATGTGCCGGATGCCGTACGACTTCCCCGGGGACCCCGAACTCGCCCACGCCATCGCCTCGTTCGCCGACCGGCACGGCACCTGGATCACCCCGGTCGACGACGCGTACCTGCCGATCTACTACGCCACCGTCAACCTGTGGAAGTTCCTCGGCGAGGGCCTGCCGGACAAGCGCTGGGTGACCATCGGCGTCTGCCAGACCGGCGACGCCGAGGACCACCTGCGGCTGGGCCGCGCCCTGGCCGACGGCATCGCCGCCACCCCGGGCCGGCGGGTGCTGCTGATCGCCTCCGGGGCCCTGTCCCACACCTTCTGGCCGCTGCGCGAGCTGCGCGACCACGAGTCCGGCGACCCGGCGCACATCTTCACCCCCGAGGCCCGGGCCGCCGACCGGGAACGGATCGCCTGGTTCAAGGAGGGCCGCCACGACCGGGTCCTCGACACCATGGACGAGTTCCGGCGCCACCGGCCCGAGGCCGGGTTCTCCCACTACCTGATGATGGCCGGCGCCCTCGGCGAACGGGCCTGCACCGCGACGGCGCGCCAGTACGGCGAGTACGAGAACGCGATCGGCACCGGCCAGGCCCACCTCTGGTTCGACCGCCCGCAGGGCGGCTGGACGGGCACCGGCCCGTCCGCCGCCTCGGCCGGCCCGCGCAACCCCCACAGCCTCCGCTAGAAAGGCCCCGCCATGCCCGAGTACCGCCGCATCCTGCTCGACGGCGCCGCCGTCCAGACCGTGCGCGAGGGCGACGACCTGGTGGCCGGCGACGGCCGGCGCGTCGCGGCCGAGGACGCCCACCACCTGCCGCCCGTCGTCCCCTCCAAGGTGATCGCCGTCCACCTCAACCACCGCAGCCGGGTGGAGGAGTTCCGGATCGGCCTGCCCGACAGCCCCACCTACTTCCACAAGCCGACCTCGGCGCTCAACTCCCACCGGGGCGCGGTCGTCCGCCCCGAGGGCTGCAAGTGGCTCAACTACGAGGGCGAGGTCGCCATCGTGATCGGCCGCACCGCGCGCAACGTCTCCCCGGCCGAGGCGGGGGAGTACATCGCCGGGTACACCGTGGCCAACGACTACGGCCTGCACGACTTCCGGGACACCGACGCCGGCTCCATGCTCCGGGTCAAGGGCTCCGACACCCTGTGCCCGCTCGGCCCCGGGCTGGTCACCGACTGGGACTTCCACGGCAAGCGACTGCGGACCTACGTCAACGGCGAGGTCGTCCAGGACGGCTCCACCGACGAGATGACCTGGGACATGCACTACCTCGTCGCCGATATCGCCCGCACCATCACCCTGTACCCCGGCGACGTGCTGCTGTCCGGCACCCCGGCCAACTCCCGGCCGGTGGCGCCCGGGGACCTCGTCGAGGTCGAGGTGGAGGGCCTCGGCCGGCTCGCCAACCGCATCGTCGCCGGGCCGACCCCGGTGCGCACCGACGTGGGGGCGCAGCCCACGGAGTCGGAGGAGGTGCTGTCCACCGCCCTGGGCGGGGACTGGGAGTTCCGCGGCATCCGGCCGCCGAAGCGCTGACCGGTGCGCGCCGGTAGGGTCGATCACATGACCGATCCCGTCAAGCCCACCACCGTCGAGCGCGGCCCCCGCAAGCGCGTGACGAACTACGGGACGGGACGGACGGCCCTGCTGGACGCCGCCGTGCGCGTGGTGGCCCGGGGCGGTCTGCGCAAGCTCACCTACCGGGCCGTCGCCCAGGAGGCCGGTGTCACCCACGGGCTCGTCGTGCACTACTTCGGTACGCGGGACGCGCTGATCGAGGAGGCGCTGACCCACGCCATCCGCTCCTCGCTGAGCGTCAGCGCGCTCGGCGTCGGCACCGGCCCCGCGGCCGACTTCGCCACCGGTCTCGTGGAGATGGTCGAGTCCGGTCCCGAGGTGCAGGCCTTCCAGTACGAGCTGCTGCTGGAGGCCCGCCGCCGGCCGGAGCTGCTGCCGCACCTGCGCGGCCTCTACGAGGAGTACTTCGAGGCCAGCCGGAGCGAGTTGGGCCGGATCCTGCCCGGCCCGGTGAGCCGTGGCATGTCCCGGCTGGTCTTCGCCGCGCTGGAGGGCCTGGTGCTGCACCAGCTGGTCTTCGGTGAGCGGGAGGCCACCGAGGAGGCGCTGGCGGAGCTCAGGGGCCTGCTGGCCGGGCTGGTCGAGGAGCCCGACGGGCGCTGACGCCGCGCCCTACCACCCCCTCTTTCCTGCTTCCCGACCCCTTGTCAAACGCATGGCGCCGCCCCACGATGAGGCAACTCGTTTGACCTGAAACGACCCTCTCCGGACTTTCCCCCACTTCGACCTGGCAGGTGATCCGTGTGGACAGTCGGACGACGTCCTCCGAACGGACCGAGCGGGACGCCCCCACCGCGGCCACGCTCAAACCCAACGCCCTGGGTGTCCTGGGCATCCTCTTCTTCGTCCTCTCCGGCCAGGCCCCGCTGACGGGCATCGCCGGCGCCGCCCCGATCTCGGTCGCCCTCGGCAACGGCTCCGGCACCCCCGCGGCCTACGTGGTGGCCGGGGCGGTGATCCTGCTCTTCTCCGTCGGGTTCATCGCCATGGGCCGGCACGTCGTGGACGCCGGAGCCTTCTACACGTACATCGGCACCGGCCTCGGCCGGGCCGCCGGCGCGGGCAGCGCGAGCGTCGCCCTGTTCGCCTACTGCGTCATCCAGGCGGCGATGTACGGCCTGTACGGCTCGATCGTCAGCGGGCTGGTCTCCGACCACACCCCGCTCCACCTCCCGTGGTGGGTCTACACCCTGGTCACCATGGCCGTGGTGCAGGCCCTCGGCGCCCTGGGCATCGAGATGGGCGCCCGGGTGCTGGCCGCGTTCGTCCTCGCCGAGTTCAGCATCCTGCTGGTCTTCGGCGTGGTCACCCTGGTCAAGGGCGGCGGGCCGGAAGGGCTCGGGGTGGCCGAGAGCTTCTCCCCGTCGGCCGCCCTCCAGGGCGCGCCGGGCGTCGCCGTGATGTTCGCCCTGGCCTCGATGTTCGGCTTCGAGGCCACCGCCATCTACGGCGAGGAGGCGAAGGAGCCCAAGAAGACCGTACCGAGGGCGACCTACCTCTCGGTGACCGTGGTCACCGTCTTCTTCGCCCTCACCTCGTGGATGCTGATCTCCGCGTACGGTGCCGCCAAGGCCCCCGCGGCGGCCGCCAAGGCGGTGGCCGCCGGGGACTCCGCCGGGTTCGTCTTCGCCCCCGTGGCCGACCTGTTCGGCGGCTGGATCGGCGGCGTCCTGCCGGTCCTGCTCGCCACCTCGCTGTTCGCCGGCGTCCTGACCTTCCACAACTCCGCCAGCCGGTACCTGTTCTGCCTCGGCCGGGACCGGCAGCTGCCCGCACCGCTGTGCCGGCTGAACCGGCGGCACGCCCCGGCGGTCGCGGGCCGGGTGCAGACCGCCATCGCCGTCCTCCTGGTCGTGCCCTTCGCGCTGGCCGGCAAGGACCCGGTGCTCACCCTCTTCTCCTGGTTCAGCGGACTCGCCGTCCTGGCGATGATGCTGCTCTACCTGCTCACCTCGCTGTCCGTCGTGGTGTACTTCCGCCGTCGACGGGTCGACACCAGGCTGTGGAACACCGTGATCGCCCCCGTGCTGGGCGCGCTCGGCATCGCCGGTGCCATCTGGCTCATCCTGGCCAACTTCACCACCCTGATCGGGGGCGAGGCCGGTACCGCGCTGTGGCTCGTCCTGTCCGTGCCGGTCGTCATGGCGCTCGGCGTGGCCAACCAGCGCATCCGGCGCCGACGCACCGGCTGACGCGCCCCCGGGTCGACGCATTGCCCGGTCGATGCTCTCCCCGGCTGACGCTTTCCTCGGCTGACGCTTTCCCCGGCGCGCGCCCGCAGGCAGGGCGCGCGCCACCCACCCCGCACCCACGTGCTCCGGAGGACCCGATGACCCTCGCCACCCACGACGACTGGCTGCGCCGGGCCGAGGCGCTGGAACCGGCCGTCACACACCTGATCGACGGCGCCGACGAACCCGGCGACGGCGCGTTCCCCGTGGTGTCGCCCCGCGACGGCCGGGTGCTGGCCGAGGCCGCCGACGCCGGCCCGGCCGAGGTCGACGCGGCCGTCGCCGCCGCCCGCCGCGCCTTCGACCACGGCCCCTGGCCGCGGCTCTCCCCGGCCGACCGCGGACGGATCCTGCTGCGGTTCGCCGACCTCCTGGAGGAGCGGCGGACCGAACTGGCGCTCACCATCAGCCTGGAGATGGGGAAACCGGTCACCGACGCCCACGACATCGAACTGCGGGCCGTCATCACCACCTTCCGCTGGTACGGCGGGCTCGCCGACAAGCTCACCGACGAGTCCCCGCACACCGCGCCCGACGCCCTCGCCCTCGTCACCCGGGAGCCCGCCGGGGTCGTCGGCGCGGTCGTCCCGTGGAACTTCCCGCTCACCCTGGCCGGCTGGAAGATCGCCCCGGCCCTGGCCGCCGGCTGCACGGTCGTCCTCAAGCCCTCGGAGCACTCCCCGCTGTCCGCCCTGCTGCTCGGACGGATCGGCCTCGCGGCCGGGCTGCCGCCGGGCGTGCTCAACGTCGTGGCCGGCGACGGACCGGTGGCCGGCCGCGCCCTCGGTCTCCACCCCGGCGTGGACGTCCTCGCCTTCACCGGCTCCACCGCCGTCGGACGCCACTTCCTGCGCTACTCCGCCGACTCCAACCTCAAGCGGGTCTGGCTGGAGCTGGGCGGCAAGTCGCCCAACATCGTCCTGCCCGACGCCCCCGACCTGGAGCGGGCCGCGGCCACCGCCGCCTGGGGCATCTTCTTCAACCAGGGCGAGATGTGCACCGCGCCCTCCCGGCTGCTGGTCCACCGCTCCGTCGCCGAGCAGGTCACCGAGGCCGTCGTGGCGCGCGCCCGCGCCCTGCGGGTGGGCGACCCCCTCGACCCGGCCACCGAGATGGGCGCCCTGGTCGGCGAGCACCACCTCGACCGGGTGCTCGGCCACGTCCGCACCGCCCTCGACGACGGCGCCCGCCTGCGCACGGGCGGCGGGCGCACCCTGACCGGCACCGGCGGCTCCTACCTCGAACCGACCGTCTTCGACCGGGTCGCCCCCGACAGCCGGCTGGCCCGCGAGGAGGTCTTCGGCCCGGTGCTCTCCGTCCTCGCCTTCGACGACCTCGACGAGGCCGTCGCCCTCGCCAACGCCACCGAGTACGGCCTCGCGGCCGGCCTGTGGACCTCCGACCTGTCCACCGCCCACCGGGTCTCCCGCGCCCTCAGGGCCGGCACGGTCTGGGTCAACTGCTACGAGGAGGGCGACCTCACCGTGCCCTTCGGCGGCATGAAGCAGTCCGGCAACGGACGCGACAAGTCCGCCCACGCGCTGGAGAAGTACACCGAACTCAAGACCACCTGGATCCAGTTGTGACCCGTCGCCCGCTGATTGCCGTGCCGGCCCGCTTCGCCGCCACCACCTCCGCGCTGCGGTACGCCGCGGAGGTCAACGCCCGCGCGCTGGTCGAGGCCGTCTGGCGGGCCGGCGGCGAGCCCGCCACCCTGCACCCGCACGCGCCCGGCGGCACCGCCGACCCCGAGGAGGTCGCCGCCCGGCTCTCCCGCTTCGACGCGCTGCTGCTCCCCGGCGGCGGCGACCTGGCACCCCACCGCTACGGCGCGCCCGACGCCCACGAGGCCGTCTACGACGTGGACGAGGAGCAGGACGCGTTCGACCTGGAACTCGCCCGGCGGGCCCTCGCGAGCGGACTGCCGCTGCTGGCCGTCTGCCGCGGACTCCAGGTGGTCAACACGGTGCTGGGCGGCACCCTGCACCAGGACATGGGCGGCCCCGGACGGGACCACCGCCACCTGCGGCACCCCGTCCCGCTCGCGCCCGGCTCCGGGCTGGCCCGGATCGCCGGCGCAGGGGAGGTCCGGGTGTCCTGCTACCACCACCAGCACGTGGACCGCCTCGGGGAGGGCCTGGCCGTCACCGCCCGGGCCGCCGACGGGACCGTCGAGGCCGTCGAACTCCCCGACTACGAGGGCTGGTTCGCCGCCGTACAGTGGCACCCCGAGGACACCGCCCACGAGGACCCGGCCCAGCAGCGCCTCTTCGACGCCCTGGTGCGGGCCGCCGGCTGAGTCCTACCGGCGGGCGCGCCGGCCGCTGCGGCGCGGGGCGGGCTCCTCGCCGTTCAGCAGCGCGCGGCGCCGTTCCTCGCCCGACTCCTCGACCTGGAGCACCACGCGCCGCAGCCCGTCGGCGAGGCCGACGCACTCCGCGTCGCTCAGCCGGCCGGTGACGAAGGACTCCTCCTCGTTGAACGCGGGGAACACCTCGCGCATGAACTCCTCGCCCTCCTCGGTGAGCGCGAGCAGCACCAGCCGTCCGTCGGTGGGGTGGTCGGTGCGCCGCAGCAGTCCGCGCGACTCCAGCGTGCGGGACACCCCGGTCAGCGTCCCCTTGGAGATCCCCGCCTCCTCGGCGACGTGCCGGGTCTCGGACTCGCCCCAGACCCACACCACCCACAGCACGACGAAGGCGGTCCAGGTCAGGTCCGAGCCGCGCAGCACGGAGTTCTCCAGGTGCTGCCGGACGGCGGACGCGGCCCGGTAGATGTTGGCCACCGCGGCCATCCGCTCCCGGCGGATCGGAATGCCGCCGAGCTTCGCCTGGACGAGCCGCTCCGCCTCGTTGATGGACCGCTGGCTGGGCACCGGTGCTCCCTCGTCTCGCCGTCACCGCTTCGGACATGGCCTGCGCCGCCGGCACGGAGGTTTGGGCCCGTACCAGTGACTCAGGCATCTTAGATGGCCGGATCCGCCCACCCGCGGCGCGACCGCCCGGGCGGGGCGGCGGGGCGGGGGTCAGGCGCGAGCGGCGGGGGCGGAGGCGTGGGCGAGGTCGTCCACGAGGGTGGGGGAGGGCTGGGGGATCTCGCCGTGGTCCTCGTCGTCGGTGGCGACGGGCAGCTGGTGGACGACGGCGGCCACGCGCGGTGGCAGGCGCAGGGTCAGGCCGTCGTGGCAGGCGGCGAGGGTGTCGGCCCACACGGCGGGGGGGAGCGGCCGGCCGGGCCAGGGCGCGGGCGGCGCGGCCGGGTTACGGGCTTCGGCGGCGAGCTGGTCGGCCTGGTTGCGCCAGTAGTCGGCGTCGCGGAACTCGCCGCGGGCGGCGTGCAGGAAGGAGAGGCAGCTGGCGGCGGTCGTGCTGCCGCCGCCGGCGGCGAACTGCAGCCAGAACTGGCAGCCGTCGTCGTGTCCGGCGAGGTGGAGCAGTGCGGCCAGGACGAGCGCGCCGCCGGGGTGGATGCGGCGCCGGTTGTTGGTGAGGGCCTCCAGGGAGTCGGCGGCCTCGGGCTGGGCGATGATCAGGGTCGCGGCGAGGTCGAGTTCGTGGCGGGCCTGGAGGTGCTCGGCGCCCAGGGGGGCGCGGGCGCGGACGAGTCGGCGCAGGTCGGGACCGGACACGCCGTCGGGCAGCTCGACCGGTCCGTCGGGTCCGTCGCCGTTCCCGTCGTACCGGTCCCGGGGGGTGGCTGCCCGGCGGTCGTGTCCCCGTGTCACTGCATGTCCCCCATGGTGGTGTCGGTGCCGAGGAGGCGGCGGAGCTTGGCCAGGCCGTGGCTGGTGGTGGTGCGGGCGTTGGTCTCGGTGATGCCGAGGTAGGTGGCGATCGTCGGGTAGTCGATGTCCAGCATGTAGCGGAGCACGATCATGTCGTACTGGCGCTCCGGCAGCCGCAGGATCGCCTTGTAGAGCTCCTCGTAGTCGTTGTCGAGGTTCTCCAGGCTGACGCGGGCCAGGGCGTGGGCGCCTCGGATGGCGACGATCCAGTCCGGGACGACCGCGCTGGGCGGGGCCTGGCCGGCGCTCATCTCCCGGTCGGCGATGCACCGCTTGGCGATCATCCAGGCGTGGGCCTCGATGTCGGGCTGGCTCAGCGCGCCGAGCCAGTCCTGCCCCAGTTCCCGGCGGGTGCTGCGGACCGCCTGGTCGACGAGTTCCTGGTCGTGCAACCGGGCCCAGGCGACTCCGCGCCAGGTCTCTTCGCGGCTGTCGCAGAAAGCCTGGTAGGACAGCCGATGAGTGGGGCGCACGGCTGCCCACTCGTCGTCGCTGGTCAAATGATCCTCCTCGTCGCCCGTGCGGACGACGTTCGGCCGACCCGGGGGTCGGGAACGGTGGAGTCAGGTGGAGAACGGCCGTCCTCCGTACGGACATCCAATCGTCCTGAAAAGCCTGATGTGAAGGGGATCCCAAAAAGGTTTGTATGAACTGGCATGTGATGACTTGTCAGATGGTGATCAGTCACATGCGATCAGATATCGTCACGTTGAGCTGAACGATGGCCCGCGCAAGGGTTCGCCACGCTGCGCCACGGGTTGTGGCGCGCCGGCCTGCGGGCACGACATGACGCCGACGCAGGGGGACAACGCACCATGGCAGCAGAGCAGCACGACGACATCGCCACTCCGCCGGGCGTCGAGGTCAACCTCGCCATCCACCGCCCGCACTCGGCGCGGATCTACGACTACTTCCTCGACGGCACGACCAACTTCCCCGCCGACCGGGAGGCCGCCGGGCACGCCCTCGCGGTCTTCCCCCAGGCCCGGTCGGCGGCCCGCGCCAACCGGACGTTCATGCACCGCGCCACCCGCGCGCTCGCCCGCGGCGGCGTGACCCAGTTCCTCGACATCGGCACCGGCATCCCGACCTCGCCCAACCTCCACGAGATCGCCCAGGGCATCGAACCGCGGGCCAGGATCGTCTACGCGGACAACGACCCCATCGTCCTCACCCACGCCCAGGCGCTCCTGCGCAGCAGCCCCGAAGGGCGGACCGCCTACGTCCAGGCCGACGTCCGGGACCCCGACGCCCTCCTGGACGCGGTCCGCGCCACCGGCGTCCTCGACTTCACCCGGCCGATCGCCCTGAGCCTCGTCGCCCTGCTCCACTTCGTCCCCGAGGGCGCCCACGAGATCGCCGAGACGCTCGGGAACGCGCTGCCGACCCGCGGTTCCGCCCTGGTGATCAGCCACTTCACCCCCGACTACGCCCCCCAGGACGCGGCCCGCATCGAGCAGGTCTACCGCGACAACGGCAACCCGGTCCGCGCCCGGGCCGCCGACGAGTTCGCCCGGTTCTTCACCGGCTGGGACATCCTCGCCCCCGGCATCACCTCCACCCCCCGCTGGCGCCCCGAACCGGACGCCCCGCACGTCAGCGACGCCGAGGCGTCCTGCCTCGCCGCCGTGGCCATCCGCCCCTGACCGGCCCCCGGCACCAGTCTGGCAGTCCGCCGCCCGCGATGTGAAAGCCCGTCACGACGAATCGGCCCCGCTCGCCGCGCGACCGCCCGTCGGGGGGAGCGGTACGGCGGCGGTCCGGCCGCCGCCGTACCGCTCCGGCGTCTCTATGTCCCCGGGGCGACCGGGCTGATGGTGTCGCCGATGTCGCCCAGGAGGAGGGTCGCCCGGTCCTCCGGGTCCACCGAGTAGAACCTCTCGTCGAGGACGCCCGACAGGTGGCCGACGTGGAGCGTCAACGCGACCTCCCGCCGCTCCGCGTACCGGGCCAGCGCGAGCGCTCCCTCGGCGGTCGCGTGGCAGGTGAAGACGTCGACGGCGGCGCCCGGCCGGGCCGTCAGGTGCATCACCGCCATGAGGGTCACTCCGCTGGCCACGACGCCGTCGACGACCACCAGCCGGTCGCTCCGGGCGGGAAGCCGGTGGTCGACGCCGACCAGCAGGCCGCCGGCCGCGGGCATGCGCTTGGCCTGCGGCGTCCAGCCCTGGTGGCGGGGCAGCACACCGAGCAGTTCGGCCAGGATCCGCCCCTCGCGTTCCGGTGCGACGACGACCGTCCCCGGGACGGACGCGGCGTCCGCCACCCGGACGGGCAGCATGCCGTAGATGTCGAGCAGGGCGCGGAGGTAGCGGCGGCGGTGCGCCGCCTGCTGCTCGGGGAGGTTGGCGACCGCCGTCACCACCGCCATCCGCTCGACCACGCCGGGGTGCTGGTCGGAGGCGACCCGTACGCTGCCCGGCAGTTCGCCCGGGGCGTGCAGGGACTCCAGCACCTGGGGGTCGAACCGCAGCAGGTGGGTGAAGCGGGTGCCGTGGTTCCGCTCGTACGTCTCCACCGTGCGCCGGGCGTCGGGGAGGAGAGCGTCTCTTCGCACGGTACGGGGCACTGGTGACCGGCCTCCTCGGATCGGCTTCCGCTAGTGGTTGTCGAGGCTCGGGACGAACGCGACCGGGAGCGAGTCGAACCCCCAGAGGAGGTTCGAGCGCAGGCGACGGACCGGCCCGGTGACCTCCACCGTCCGGACCCGCCGGGTGAGTTCCTGGAACAGCACGGTCAGTTCGAGCCTGGCGAGCGCCGCGCCGATGCAGTAGTGGTTGCCCACGATGAAACCCAGGTGGCGGTTGGGGGAGCGCTCGATGTCGAAGCGCTCCGGGTCGGCGAAGACCTCCTCGTCGCGGTTGGCCGACGGCAGCCAGGCCACGACGTGGTCGCCGGCGCGGACGGGCCGCCCGCCGAGTTCCACGTCCTCCCTGGCCGTGCGGAGGGAGTGCATGACCGGGGACGTGTAGCGGATGATCTCCTGGATCGCCGAGGGCATCAGGCCGGGGTCCGCCCGGAGCATCCGCCACTGCTCCGGGTCGCGGGCGAGGGCCAGCAGCCCGCCCACGGTGGCGTGCCGGGTCGTCTCGTTCCCGCCGGATATCAGGGCGTCGCAGTTGTAGAAGACCTCCTGTTCGGTCAGCGGCACCCCGTCGATCTCGCCGCACACCAGGGCGCTCAGGAGGTCGTCCCGCGGTTGCTTCCTCCGCTCCTCGGCCAGTTCCTGGAAGTAGCAGAGGATCTCGGTGTGCGCCTGGACCTTCCTGGCCTCCTCCGCCGCGTCGAGCGCGGTGGAGCTCCAGGCGAAGCGGGTCCGGTCGACCATGAACTCCCAGTCGGCCTCCGGGACCCCCATCAGGTCGCAGATGACCGAGACCGGCAGCGTCTGTGCGACGCGGGTGAACTCGCAGCCGCCCTCGGCCACCGCCTCCTCGATGGCGCGCGCGGCCGTCCGCCGCATGGTGGCTTCGAGCCGGTCGACCGTCCTGGGCGTGAACGCCGAGCTGACGACCTTGCGGATCCTGTCGTGCCGGGGAGGGTCGGTGACGTTGAGCATCCGGCCCGCCGCCGCGGCCAGCACCCGCGGGTCGGAGTCCAGCCGCATGCCGTTCTCGGAGCTGAACACCCGGGGGTCCGTCAGCACGTCCGTGCACAGGCGGTGCGTCATGACCGCCCAGAAGAACTCGCCGTTGGCCCGCTCGTTCCGGTACACCGGCTGCTCGGCGCGCAGCCGCGCCCACACCGGCTCCGGATCCGAGGTCTGGTAGAGCAGCGGATCCGACAGGTCGATGGTCATCCATGGCTCCGGATGTCGGTGGAGGTGGAAGTGGAGGTGGAGGTGGGGCGTGAACGGTCGGCGGGAGCGCGGTCAGAGCAGGGCGTCCGACACGGCCGCGGCGAGCCCCTCGATGGTCGGGGACTCGAACAGCACGCGGACCGGAAGGCTGACGTTCAGCCGCGCGCGGATCCGGGTGATCAGGCCGGCGGCGAGCAGGGAGTGGCCGCCGAGCTGGAAGAAGTCGGCGTCCACGCTGATGTCGCGCCGGTCGAGGAGCTCCTCCCAGATGGCCGCCAGCGCGGCCTCGACCGGCGTGCGCGGAGCGGTGTACGCGGCGCCGGCGTCGGCGGAGCCGGTGTCCACGGGGGAGGTGAGGGCGGCGCGGTCGATCTTCCCGTGCGGTGTCAGGGGCAGTTCCGCGAGGAAGCGGACGCGGGGGGGAACCATGTACCACGGCAGTCTCCGGCGGAGGAATCCGATCAACTCCCGCTCCGTCAGGGCCATGTGAGCGTTCACGACCGCGTGAAGACCCAGGGCCGGGTTGTCCGGGTCGCTGTCGTCCAGCACCACGGCGCACGCCCGGACGGCGGGGTGTTCGCCGGCCACCGCCTCGATCTCGCCCGGCTCGACCCGGTAGCCGCGGATCTTCACCTGGTGGTCCCGGCGGCCGACGAACTCGATGCAGCCGTCGGCGTCCGACCGTGCCAGGTCCCCGGTGCGGTAGAGGCGGCCTCCCGGCGCTCCGGGGAACGGGTCCGCCACGAAGCGCTCCGCGGTCAGGGCCGGCGCGTCGAGGTAGCCGATGGCCAGGCCCGCGCCGCCCAGGTACAGCTCGCCCACCGTGCCCGCCGGTACGGGGGCCAGGGACTCGTCGAGGATGTGGCACCGCACGTTCGCGACGGGGTGGCCGATGGGGACGGAGGAGAAGCGGTCCGGGCTCCAGTCGGCCCCCGGTTCGAAGACGGTCGAGGTGATGGTCGCCTCGGTCGGGCCGTAGACGTTGCACCAGCGGATCCGCTCGCCGACCCGTTCCCGCCAGGTCAGCAGGGCGTGGCGCGACGCCTGCTCGCCCGCCACGACCAGCAGACGGAGCGACGACTCCTCGGCCAGCCGGACCAGGCAGTCCTCCTCCCGCACCCAGCCGTGCCAGAAGGCGGTGGGGACACTGAGGAAGGTGGTCCCGGTGTCGATCACCTGCCGGGTGAGGGCGCGGTACGTCTGCCGGAGCGGGTCGCCGTCGAGGACCAGGGCGGCGCCGTGCAGGAGCGGCGGGAAGATCTCCTCGGCGGCGGCGTCGAAGCCGAGGGGCCGGCACTGCAGGACCCGGTCGCCCGGCCCGAACCGGAAGTGACGGTTCACCGCGGAGCTGTGGTTCGCGAGCGAGCGGTGACCGACCAGGACGCCTTTGGGCCTGCCGGTGGAGCCGGAGCTGTAGATGACGTAGGCGGGGTCCGCTCCGGAGCCGGTTGAAGTGGAGCCGGCCGGTGGTTCGGTGGGCAGCGTGTCGAGGTGGGTCCGGACGTCGTCGAGGTCGACGATCCCGCCCCGGTAGTCGGCGAAGAGCGGGGTGAGGCCCTTCCGCGTCAGCAGGGTGGTGGCGCCGCTGTGCTCCAGGACGTACCGCAACCGCTCGACGGGGTAGTCGGGGTCGAGCGGGACGTAGGCGGCGCCGGCCCGGAGGACGCCGAACAGCGCGCTGATCAGGTGCGGCCCCCGCTCCAGGCAGATCCCGACGCGGTCCCCCGCGCCGGTCCCGCGGGCGAGCAGGAACCGGGCGAGCTGGTGGGACCTGTCGAGGAGCCGGCGGTAGGAGATCCGCCGGCCCTGCCAGAGCAGGGCCGGCGCCTCCGGTGTGCGCGCCACCTGTTCGGCGAACAGCCGGTGGAGGTGCGCCCCGGCGTCGGCCTGTGCCCCGGCGTCGGCCCGTGCTCCGTCGAGGTCGTGCGGGGAACCGCTCACGGCGCTACGGCCGTTCCGTTGCTGCCCGGACGATGTCGATCATCAGCCGGGTGTCCAGGAGCGCCTCGTGCGCGTTGGTGAGGGGCTGCGCTCCCGGCGCGCCGACGCACTCGTGGAAGTGCGCGAGCTGGGCCTTGAACGCCTCCTCGTAGGACCCCGTGACGGTCTCCTCCACGGCGGCCCCCCTGGCGGCGCCCGGCCCCGCCGGTGCCTCGTCGCGCCAGATCCGTACGGTCGACGGCGCGTTGGGCAGGAAGGGGTTGGAGATGTCCAGCATCACCGTGCGGTCCTCGCCCCAGACGGTGAGGCTCTCCTCGAACCGGCGGACCGAGGTGGACGAGCCCTGGAAGACGCACTGGAACCCGTCGGAGTACAGGAGCGAGGCGGTGAGCGTCGTGCCGTCCGGCGAGCAGTGCGCCTTGATGGAGGCCGGCGGCGCGGGGAAGGCGGCCCGGTAGACGTTCACGTCGTGGCTCCACACCCCGAACATGTCCATGTACGCTTCCAGCGCTTCGGGCGAGGCGGCGCCGAACTCCCGGGCGACCCGGCCGCGCCGCTCGTCCGGCCCCGCCGCCCCGTCGGGATCGCCGGGGCGGGTGATCCGGGACAGCTCGGGGATGATCCAGTTCCCGTACTCGGGGCCCACCACGATGTGGATCCTCGCCATGACGGGCCGGGTGATCCGCGCGATCTCCTCCAGGCCCCGCCGGACGCCGCTGTCGTACCGCTTCATGTAGCCCACCATGACCTTGGAGCCGGTGCGGTCGGCGGCGGCGATCACCTCCTCGGTCTCCGCGATCGTGTGGCCGAGGGGCTTCTCGGTGAACACGTGCTTGCCGTGCTCCAGGGCGGTGAGCACCGGTTCCCGGTGGTCGGTGGTGAGGACGAGGACCGCGTCCAGTTCGGGTGTCTTCGCCAGCATGTCCTCGACGGCCGCGTAGGCGTTCGGGACGTGGAAGCGCTCGGCCACCGACCGGGCCAGGTCGTAGGACCGGTCGCAGAGCGCCACGATGTCGAAGCGGTCGCGCAGCGCCGCCAGATTCGGGAGGTGCACCAGCTGCGCGATCATCCCGCAGCCCACGACCCCCACACGGACACGTACCATATCGGCCTCCTCAGAAACGGGCTGGTCCTGGTGCCGGCGGCTGTCGTCGGAGCACGTGCCCCAGGACGTCGACGACCCCCTCCAGGTCGGCCGCCGGCGAGACGTACCAGGCCGCGTCCCGTACGTGCCGGGGCACGGCGGGGTCCGCCACGAACGCGCACCTGACGCCCGGCACCCCGGGGACCCAGTCGGCGGGCGAGTTCCCGACGAGGAGGGTGCTCCTCGGGTCGCGCGCGGCCAGTCCGGCCAGGGCCACGCGCTTTCCGGACTCCGCGCGCGGATAGGGGTGGATCCCGGCGTACGAGCCGCCCGGACCGAGCTCGACGGAGACGGCGACGCGGCTCCCGGTGCTCCAGCCGGTCAGCCGGTGCCGTACGTCGTGGATGAAGTCCGGGGGCCCGAAGACGCTGGCGGACGCCAGGCGGTTCGCCCCGAAGGCCCAGGTGCGGCCGGTCGGCGGCCGGCCCCCGAACTCGGGGGCCACCGCGTCGCCGACCCGGGTCAGTCCGTGGGCGGCGGCCGCCGCCGCCACCTCGGCGCGCAGGCTCCGCAGCGCCGGGAACGGGGTGGTGACGCGCACGGTCCCGTCGACCGCGACCACGTTGCCGTTCTCGGCGATCACCGGGAACCCGGACGCCGTGCTTAGGCCGATCCGGGCGCCGAACTCCCGCAGTTGCCGGAGCGGCGAGTCCGAGCAGAGGCCCACGGCGACGCCCGCGGAGGTCAGGTGCCGCACCAGCCGCCGGAAGCGCTGCAGGGCGAGGGCGTCCGGAGGGCCGCTGGGGACCGAGGGCACCAGGGTGCCGTTGACGTCGAGGAGCACCACGGCGAACGGCTCGTGGCCGGGCCCGGTCACCGGGCGGCCGATCCGGCCGGCACGTCCGTGCCCCGCTCCTCGACCTCCGCGATCAGTTCGGACCAACTGTCCATCCCCGTCTGGAGTTTGCGCAGGACGGATATGACCGGCTCGCCCGGCTCCGCCATCCCCAGCGACAACAGCGGCCGGCGCGCGTCGGGTCGCAGGTCGGCCACCCGGAGGGTGCGCCGCAGCAGCTGGTCGACGCGGGCGACGAAGCGCGCGTTGGCCTCCAGCATGAGGGCGGCGAACTCCCGGTCGGCCCCGGTGGGGCTGCCGAGCCGGGCCGAGGTCCGGACGAAGGGGAGCCAGTACGGTGTGCGGCCCCACGTTCCGTCCGGCAGCCGGACGACGAGCCCCGAGAGGCCGAGCAGGAAGTTCCTTGGGTCGAGCAGTTCCAGGGCGGGCCCGTCCGGCCCGGCGGCGGTCCGGTAGTGGAGCACGGGGTCGACGGCGGCGCCCAGGATGGGGGAATGTGCCGAACCGCCCAGCCGGATACCGGGGATGACGTGCCGGACCCGCCGTCCAGTGTCCTGGAACAGGCGGATGACGGCGGCGACGGTCCCGCCGGTGGCGATGTCGTCCTCGATGAGGGTGTAGCCCCGCCCGGCCGGGTCCGGTGGCAGCGAGGCGATCTGGTCGCGGATGGGGGCGGCGCCGGGCCGCGGCACCAGCCCGACCTGCCGACGGCCGCCGAGCAGGAAGCCCCGGGACACCCGCAGCGGCCGGACCGCCCGGTCGAGGAGCGGATCGAGGCTCACCGGCGGCCCGCCGGTGACCCGGCGGCGGACCGCCAGTTCGAGCCGGTGCGCGTCGACCAGGTGGAACCGGAGGCCGCCGGGCCGTGGCACTACCGTGCGCAGCGCGTCCCTCAGGTCCCGCTGGAAGGCGCGGTAGGCCTCCGCGACGGCGGGAGCCGAGCCGCCCGGCGACACGGTGCCGCACCCGGCCGGTGCGCGGCCCAGGGTCCGTACGCAGTAGGAGGTGTCGTCGCGCATGACGATGGTGAACGCGCCCGTGGCGGGGGCCTCGATGCGGGTCGTGACGTCGGAGCCCGGGTCGGGGCTCACGAGGTGGTGGTCGGGGTGCGCGAGGTGGTGGCCGGGGACGGCGCGGATCACCGCGGGCTCCGCTCGCGGCCCAGGACGTACCTGCCGCGGGCGACCTCCCGTTCCCCGTCGAGCACCACCTCCAGCGGCATGGGGTGGCAGTGGAACAGGGCCAGCCCCGCGTGCAGGCCGTAGGCGCCGACGTTCGGCACCGTCAGCAGGTCTCCGACGGCCACGTCCGGAAGGCGCGCGTCCCTGGTCCAGACGTCCAGCGGGTGGCAGAGCGGGCCGGCGACGATGGTCCCGTCGGGGACGGCGGACGCGTGGGGATCGTCACCGCACTGGAACCGCGGCTCGATCCGGTCCTCCTTGCGGAGCCCCGACATCCCGCCCAGGTGGTTGACGCCGGTGTCCAGGACGACGACGCGCCGCCCCTGCGAGCGCTTGACGTCCAGCACCCTGGTCAGCAGCCGGCCGCAGCCCGCCGTCAGGTAGCGGCCCGACTCGAAGACGACCCGCCGCTCCCCGTCCGGCCAGCCGGGGAGCCCCTCTTCGAGCAGGGCGTCGAGCCGGCTCCTGAGCGCGTCGAACCGCGGCAGTGCGCCGGGGACGGCGTACGGCGCGCCGAAGCCTCCGCCGAGGTCGATCACGGGGAGCCGGCGGCCGAGCGCCGTCTCGATCCGCCGCACGACGTCGAGCCCGTAGCGGAACACCGCGAGCAGCGCGTCCACCCGGGTCAGGTTGCTGCCCATGTAGAGGTGCAGGCCGGCCAGTTCCGCGTGCTCCCGGTCCGCGAAGAGCTCGGGCCGCTCCAGCACCCAGGCCAGGTCGGCGCCGAACTGGGAGGGGCCGCCGGTCATCGCGAGACCGGCCCCGGCCGGGGGGACGGGCGGGTTGACCCGCAGCAGCGCGCGCACCCGCGTGCCCGCGGCGCGGCCCATCCGGTCGAGCTGGTCCAGGGCGTGCGGGGAGTCGACGGAGAACTGCCGGACGCCCGCCGCGAGGGCCCCGGCCACGTCCTCGTCGCGTTTGCCGGGGCCGGTGTAGAGCGCCCCGTCGGCCGGGAAGCCGGCCTGGAGGGCGGCGCGCAGTTCGCCGGGCGAGCTGACCTCGGCGTGGCAGCCGAGCGCCGCCAGCCGGCCGAGGACGGCGGGGTGCGGGTTGGCCTTGAGGGAGTAGAGCAGGGTGGCCGGGCCGGGCAGTGAGCCCACCAGCCGGCGATGGGCGTCGCTCACGGCGGCCAGGTCGTAGAGGTAGGCCGGTGTCTCCCACCGGGTTTCCGGTAACGCCGTTCTCGTCGTCGTTTCCCCGACCTCGACGTCCATAGAACCGAGGGCTCCTCATGAGTCGTGCGGGCGCACCTTCTGACGGGCTTCAGGAGACCCCGCCGGGCCGGGGAGGACAAGGCCCCCTGGAGCCCGGTGGCTGCTTTCGGTCATGTCATGCCACTTCCGGGTGACGGGGTTCCGGTTTCCCGGGCCGGTCGGCGGACGCCGGGAGACGGCTGGTCAGGCGTCGGTCCGGCGGGTCGGCGGATCCGTCTCCCGGGGCGCCGCGCCGTGCGCGGGTTGGTCCAACTCAGGTTGGCTCATTAAGAGTTGGGGTGATGGTGGTCCGTTGCTGTCCGTTGGGCGCGCCTCTAGAGTCTCGGCATCGGCCGTGGTCTGACGACGTTCGGTACCCGCAGATTCTCGGTCACGCGAAACACGCCACCAGCAGCGGCTCACGGGACAGATCGGGGTACGCACATGCAGGAGCACATCGAGCAGGTCGGTACCAAACTCGTCTACTCCGACGACCGCGTCAGGGTGTGGGTCCTGGAGCTGGACCCGGGGGAGGAGACGATCATCCACCAGCACCCCTGCGACTACGTCTACGTCGCCACGGAGAGCGGCCGGGCGGAGACCGTGCACAAGGACGGCACCGGCTACGTCGGGGAGGACAAGCTCGGCGACGCCGTCTACCACGAGGCCGGACAGCCGCACCTGCTGCGGAACATCGGGGACGGCCACTACTCGAACATCATCGTCGAGTTGCTGGCCACCACCAGGTGAGGCTGCCCCATGTCGGCTGTCGCGGCGTACGAGGCGCTCGTCGAGGCGGGTGTGGAGATCGTCTACGCGGTGCCCGACTCGCTCCTGGCACCGCTGTGCCGGGAGGCGTCGGCACGGCGTGAGATCCGGTACGTGCAGGTCAACGACGAGGCCACGGCGGTCGGCCTGGCGGCCGGCGCCCGACTGGCCGGCGCCCGTCCGCTGGTCGTGATGGAGAACTCGGGGCTGCGCCGGGCCTGCGAGACCCTGGCCCGGCTGACCATGAGCCACCGGCTGCACACCGCGCTGCTGATGTCCCGGCGCGGGGCCTTCGGCGAACCGAACTGGTGGGGAATTCCGCACGAGGAGACGATGCACCGGCACACGGCGATGCTCTCCCTGGTGACCGCGGACGTCCATTCCTGCGCGGAGTTGGCGGAATGCCTCCGCAAGGCCTATGCCACGCTCGACACCGGGCAGCGGAGCGTGGCACTCGTGGCGAACGCCGGGATGACGGCGGAACTGAGGGGTGCGCCATAGAAACCGCCGAATTCCTCGAAGCCCTGTACGCCAGGCTCCCCGCGGACTCGGTGTCGGTCGCGCCGCTCGGTCGGACGAGCGAGGTGATGTACGCGCTCCGTCCCGCCGACACCCTCTTCACCGACACCATGGGCGACGTCACCGCGATCTCCCTGGGAATGGCCATGGCGGCGGCCCCGCTGTCCGTGGTCGGCATCGACACCGACGGCGGTTTCCTGATGAACCTGTCCGTACTCACCGCACTGGGCGACCAGTTGCCGAGGCTCGGCAACTACACGCTGGCCGTCATCGACAACCACCTGTACGAGTCCGGCGGCGGGCTGCCCAGTCGTGGGACGGCCCTGGACTGGAGCGCGCTCTTCGGCGCCGTCGGACTGAAGTCGGTCCTCGTCGAAGCGCCGCACCAGGTGCCGGAGGTGCTGCCGCTGTCCGGCACGGTGCTGATCGCCTCCGTGCACAACCGGGCACCCGCACCGGACGCGCTGAAGACGGTCGACGGCGTCGAGTCCTCGTACCAGGTGGAGCGGGTGCTGGCCGAACGCACCGGGCGAACGCCGAGGCGGCCCGCGCTCAAACCGTGACCCTACCCGTGGAGTTGGTGGATCATCCGGTGAAGTACCTCCTGCACAGCGACGACGCGGCCTGCTACGGCCTGGACCCCGCCGGCTCCCCGACCAGGGTCCTCGTCTGCTCGACCGCGGCCTCGCGCACCCTCCTCACCGACCCGGCCGTCTCGGGCCACCGGTACCGTTCGCTGCTCGGCACCGCGGTGTCGACCGCGCTCGACCTGGTGGCGGAGGCCGACCCGGCGGTGGCCGAAGCCCTGGCGACCGAGGCGACGACGGTCGTCACCATCCTGCGCGGGGGCCTCAGTTTCGGCGTCGACAGCGCGCTGTCGCACCGCTTCGGCTCCCCCGAGGCGGTGAGCTTCGTCGGCACCGACCGGGGAGCCGCCCACCCGCTCGACATCTCGTACGAGCGCTGGGAGTTCGCCGGGCGGCAGCTGCTGGTGCTCGGGGACATCATCGGCACCGGGGCGACGGTGGAGAAGGTGCTCCGGGCCGCCCGGCAGGCGGCGCACGGCCGCGGCGCGGAGATCGCCGGCTACCTGGTGCTGACCGTCGGATCCCGGCAGGGCGTGCGGCGCCTGCGGGACTACTTCGCCGAACTGGCCCACCGGGGCGAGCGGTTCAGCGCCGTCATCGTGGCCCTGGAGGCACTGTTCGAGCTGCCCGACCGCACCCGGCTCGGGCAGGCCTTCCCCCAACTGCCCTTCGACTTCCTGCGATCCCCCCGCTGGTCGACCCCGGACTTCGAACTGCACCGGCTGGGCCGCCGGGACAGCCTCTTCGAGAAGTGCGCCGTCTACGACGGCGGCGTGCGCGCCTTCACGCCCGGCGAGCACCGGCGGTTCCGGGCGGACTGGTGGACGGAGGTGCGACGGCGGGGGAGCGCCGCCGGGCTCTCGCTGGCCGACCTGGGCCGGAGCACCGCCGGACTCGACCGGTACGCCCGGCCCCTGGACGACTGGCTGGAGGGGATCGGCTGGGCGGCGCCGGAGACCGTCCGGCACCTCGGCGTCGACCACGCCGAACTCCACGCGCTGGGACGCCGGGCCCACGAGTACGCGGCGACGGCCTCCCTCGACGCCTACGCCGACGCCCGCCTGGCACCCGGGGAGCCGCCGCGCTGAGCACCGCCGACGGTCTTCAACCTCCCACCCCACCAGAAGACTTCGCCGGAGCCCCGGCGAGGCCGGCGGCGGAGTCCGCCGGACGGACCGAGAACGGAGACCACATGACGATCGCCGAGTGGCTACGGGACAACGTCACCACGGACAAGCGGGCCCTGGACTGGTACACCGAGCCCGAGTGCGAGCCCCGCATCGTCCGCGCGTACCGGGAGCTGCTGAGCGGCTACGAGACCGACACCTCCAAGATCCTCAAGACGACCGTCCTGGTCGAGGGCGACCACCAGGGCGTCGTCCGGGTGCACGACATCAACTACTACTCGATCTGCGCCCACCACTTCCTGCCCTTCTACGGCAAGGTCGACATCACCTACGTCCCCGGCAACCGGATCCTGGGGCTCGGCAAGTTCCCGCGCCTGGTCCAGGCCTTCAGCAAGCGGTTCCAGATCCAGGAGCACCTGGTGAAGGACATCGCCGAGGAGATCATGGCCTCCGGCGGGGCCCGCGCCGTCCGCGTGGAGTCCAGCGGCCGGCACATGTGCATGTGCAGCCGCGGCCCGTCCGACCAGACCGTCATCACCGACACGACGTACGTGACCGGTGACGTCGAGCTGCTGACGGCCTACGGCCCGCAGCACTGACGCGTCGTGTGATGGGAGGGTGCCGACTCCTCCTCCCCTCTCATCACACGACCGGCCGGTGCCGGCCCGCCCGTCAGCCCGTCCACTTCCCTGGAGAGCGAACCATGCGCAAGAACGGTGTCGCGCGCCGCGAGAGCACCGGGTCACCGTGGCCGGCCATCGTGACCACCTGGCTCTCCGGGGTCTTCGCCGCCTTCGGGCTGGGCGCGCTCTCCCCGCTCGGGTCCGAGATCCGAGGGGACCTGCACCTCTCCCTCGGCCAGTTCGCCTGGGCGACCTCCAGCATCACCGCGGTGAGCGCCGTCCTCGGCGTCCCCGCCGGGTGGTGGATCAGCCGGCTCGACGCCCGGAAGGCGCTGGCCGGCGGGCTCGTCCTCACCACCCTGTCCGTGGCGGCGACGGCCTTCGCGGGCAGCTGGTCGCCGCTGCTGGCGGCGCGCACCGCGCAGGGCTTCGGCTACCTCCTGGTCTTCGTGGGCGGGCCGATCATGCTGACCCGGCTGGCCGAGGGGCGGGCGCAGGCCACGGCGCTGGCGCTGTGGGGCACCTGCGTCCCCACCGGGCTCGCCCTGGCCACCGCCCTGGGGGGAGCGGTCAGCGGCGCGATCGGCTGGCGCGGCTGGATGGGCGCGACCGCGCTCCTCCCGCTCGTGCTGGCGGTCGCGGTCGGCGCCACCCGCCCCGCCGCCGCCCGCGCGCCGACGGCGGACCCGGCCGCCGAGGGCACCGGAGCGCCACCCCCGCGGACCGGCTGGATCCCCCCGGTGCTCTTCGCGCTGAGCTTCGCCTGCGTCTGCCTGGCCGGGGTCGCGATCGTCGTGCTGCTGCCCACGTTCCTGACGGAGGAACGCGGCGCGTCCACGGCCACCGCCGGCGTCGTCGCCGCAGTGGTCTCCCTCGGCAGCGTGCTCGGCAGCGCGCTCAGCGGGCTGCTGCTGCGCCGGGGCGTCGGGCTGCTCGCGATGACTCCGGTGCTGGCCCTGCTGCCCGTCTCGGCGCTCCTGGTCTTCGCGCTGAGCCTCCCCGTGGTGGCCGTGATGGTCCTGGCCTGCGTCGGCCTGGTGGTCGACGGGGTGATGATCTCCGCGATGTTCGCGGCGGTGCCGCGGATCGCCGGCAGCCCCCGGCGCGCCGACGTCACCAACGGGCTGGTCGCCCAGCTCGGCAGCCTCGGCACGCTGGTCGGGCCGCCGGCCTTCAGCCTGGCCGTGGACGGCGCCGGATGGGCCGGTGCCGGGCTGGCCGCGCTGGCCTTCACGGTGGTCGGCGTCGCGCTGCTCCTGGCGGTCTCCCTGCCCGCGCCGCGCGGTCCCGCCCGACCCCGGTCACGCGGCGGGCAGGCGGAGGCGGAGGCGGCGGGGGACCGGGCGGCGGTACCGTACGGAGGACCCGGCGGAAGGGATCTCACGTCATGACGTCCGGAACGCGTGCGGGCCGCGGGCCCCGCGTCGTCCTCTTCGACCTGGACGACACCCTGGTGGTGACCGCGGAGGTCAAGTGGGCCCACCACAAGGCGGTCGCCCGGCGGTTCTACGGGATCGACCTGACGGACGCCGAGCTGGCGCTGCACTGGGGCAAGCCCTTCGACGCGATGATCCGCGCCCTCTACCGCGACAGCGACACCCTGGAGCGGATGCGCGAGGCGAACCTCTCGCTGGAGGAGGAGTTCCTCAAACGGCCCCTCCCCGGCGCCGTCGAGGTCGTCCACGAGCTCTGGCGCCGGAGCGTCGGCGTCGGCGTCGTCACGTCCACCAACCGCCTCTCGGCCCTCCGGGACGTCGAACGGATCGGGCTGCGGACGGACCGGCTGGTCCTGCTCCAGGGAGCGGACGACAGCCCCCACCACAAACCGGACCCCCGGGTGTTCGACGCCGCGCTGGCGACGCTGAGCGGAAGGGGGGTCGGGGTGGACGACGTCTGGTACGTGGGCGACGCCCTCATCGACCTCGCGGCGGCCACCGGGGCCGGGCTGCGCTTCGTCGGCGTCGCCACCGGCTTCCACACGCGCGAGGACTTCGAACGGGCCGGTGCCGAGCACGTCCTCGACGACGTACGGCAGCTGCCCGACCTGCTGCCCTGACCGGGGCGGCGCACCCCGCCCACCGGCGTCCACCGGCGTCCGTGGGCGTCTACCAGCGCGGAAGGCCAGGATGAACATCGAGACGCTACACCCGGCCCCGGACACCTACGCGGAGTACTGCGTGCTCTGCCGGGGCGGCCCCGTCACCTGGACCACGGCCGGGGGCAGGCGGGAGGTCCGCTGCGGCAACTGCGGTGGGCGCAGCGCCCGGGCCATCGTCATCGACCCCGGCCTCTCCTGGTGGTCCGCCGAGGACGGCGAGTACTGGCACGAGACCGCGGCGGTCTTCGTCCGCGATCCGGCGGACAGGTTCCTGCTCTTCCAACGCGTCGCGTTCCCCTACGCGTTGACGGTCCCGGCCGGCCATGTGGACCGGGACGAGGACCCGGCCGACGCCGCGGCCCGCGAACTGCGCGAGGAGGTCGGCCTGACCGCCGGCGACCGGCTCCGGTTCGTCGCCACGTTCCCGATCCCGGGAGACTCCTGCCGACGCGGATCCGACGCCCACGTCTGGCACGTGTACCTGCTGACGGTGCCGGACGGGGGCCGCGTCACCGTCAACGAGGAGGGCGAGGCGCCCCGTTGGCTCACGCTGGACGAAGCGCTGGCGGCCGACCTGACCCACGCCGTGCGGCAGGTCGTCACCACCTGTACGGAGCAACTGCTGGACGGCTGAGGGCCGGTGGGGGCGGTATCCTCGGGGACCGGCCGGAGCAACCGGTCGGAGCAACAGGAGGACTGGTCCATGGCGGCGCTCATCGACAAGGTGGCGTGGATCCACCTGGAGAACGGCCTGGTGCTGAGCACGCGTTCCCACGGCAAGGACGCCTACTACCTGCCCGGGGGGAAGCGCGAGCCGGGGGAGAGCGACCTCGACACGCTGTGCCGGGAGATCGAGGAGGAGCTGTCCGTCGCCGTCGTACGGGACTCGGCCGCCCTGCTGGGCGTCTTCGAGGCCCAGGCCCACGGGCACGGCCAGGGCGTGGTCGTCCGCATGACCTGCTACACCGCCGCGTACGAGGGGGTGCTCGCGCCGGCCAGTGAGATCGCCGAGCTGGTGTGGCTCACCTACGCCGACCGGCACCGGACGTCCCCCGTGGACCGGATCATCTTCGACCGGCTGCGGGCCGACGGGCTGCTGCGCTGACCTACGTTCTTTCCAACGCGTCCTCCAGGAGGCCGAGTTGGTCGCCCAGCGCGTCCCCCAGCCCGTCCAGCGGGGCGAGCAGGGAACGGTCCCCCACCAGGCCCAGGTTCAACCGGCCGCCCGCCGAGCGGGCCGCGATGAACAGGCCGACCCCGTGGCAGACGCTGCCCAGCGGGTGGATCGTCTCCAACGGGCAGCCGGCGAAGTACATCCGCTGCGCGGAGCCGGGGATGTTCGACACCACGACGTTGTACGGGGGGCGGGTCGCGCCACCCAGGCCCAGCACGTTCTGCGCGACGAACGGCCAGGTGAACAGGGCCCCGTAGAGCCCGGTGGAGCCCTTCGGCAGCTCGCCCAGCTCCCGTTTGGCCAGCGCGCTGGACCGGGCCACGGCGCGCAGCCGCTCCAGCGGGTCGGCCACGTCGGTGCCGAGGCTCATGACCGTCATGGCGAAGGAGTTGGCGGTGGACGCGTCGCCCGCCTCCCTCGTCGAGACGGGGGTGCCAGCGGTCAGGGACCGCGCCGGAAGCGCCCCGGCCGCGGCCAGGCACTGCCGGAGGGCGCCCCCGCACACCGCCAGCAGGACGTCGTTGACGGTCGTTCCGGCGTCCTTCGCCACCGCCCGGAACCGGTCGAACTCGTAGCTGCGGGTGATCACTTGGCGCTGCCGCCCGACGGCGGCGTTCAGCGGGGAGCGCGGGACCAGGAACGGCACCGCGCGGGTGCGGTCGGCCCTGGCCCGCACGCCCCGAGCCATGGTCCTGGCGGCCCGGCCGAGGCCCAGCGCGGTGGCCGCGAGCCCGCGGGCCGTCGGTCCGGCTGCCCCGGTGCTGTGGTCGGCGGGGGCGGCGATGCTCCACAGCGGGCGCAGCCCCTCGTCCCGCGGATCGGCGCTCAGCATGCGCCGCAGGCGCTGTTGGACGCCGAGCCCGTCCGTGAGCGCGTGGTGCACCTTGACGTACAGGGCGAACCGGCCGTCCGCCAGGCCCTCGATCAGATGGCACTCCCACAGCGGCCGCGTGGTGTCGAGCGGCCGGGCGTGCAACCGGGAGACCAGGTCGGTCAGTTCGCGCTCGCCGCCGGGCACGGGCAGCGCGGAGCGGCGCAGGTGGTACGACCGGTCGACGTCCTTCCCGGCGAGCACCTCCCAGGTGCCGTCTAAGGCCCCCCAGCGTGCGTGGCGCGGCCGGAAGGTGAAGGGGGCCGCGACGGGCGCGGCGACGAGCCGCTCGAACAGGCGCTGTACGTACGGCCCGGGCTCGGCACCGGCGGGCGGCCCGAAGGTGGCCAGGAGCGCCACGTGCTGGGGAGTGGTGGCGGACTCCAAGGCGAGAAAGACCCGGTCGGGCATCCTGATCCTGGCCACAGCACCCCTCCTGTCCGCGTCCGGTCACCAGTCTGGTGGCGGCGGCACCGCCGGACAAGAGCGCGCCGTCGGACAGGGACGCGCGGCCGGACAGGGACGCACGGCCGACGACCCGACGCTCCGGGAACGCACCAGTCTCCGCGCCCGGCCCCGCCGCTGTCAGTCCGTATGGTTCCGGATTCCGCGCCCCCCGGCGGGTGGCTACCGTCCGAACCGTCCGAACGACGGACATCCGGCGGTCGCGGACCGGCCGCCGACACGCGCCCTCAGGAGGTCACGGTGACCGCGAACCACCCCACCCGCAGGAGCATCCTCAAGTCCGCCGGCGGGCTCGGCGCCGCGCTGGCGCTCGGCGGCGCGAGCGTCCTCGCGACGGCCTCGACCGCCCACGCCGCCGACGACGGCTTCGGCCTGCACATCACCGACCGCGGCGAGGCCGACGCCCGGATGTGGTACTACCGCTTCCACACCGCCGAGATCGGCTGGGACCCGGCCGTCAACGTGCTGCTCCCCGACGACTACCACACCAGCGGGCGCACCTACCCCGTCCTCTACCTCCTGCACGGCGGCCTCCAGGACTTCATCGAGTTCGACCGCCAGGGCGTCCGCGACTGGACCATCGGCAAGCCCCTGATCGTGGTGATGCCCGACGGCGGGCAGGCCGGCTGGTACTCCAACCCGGTCAGCACCAACGTCGGCCCCCGCAACTGGGAGTCCTTCCACATCAACCAGCTGATCCCGTGGGTCGACGCCAACTTCCGCACCTTCGCCGAGCCCGAGGGCCGCGCCGTCTCCGGCTTCTCCATGGGCGGCTTCGGCGCCCTGAAGTACGCGGCCAAGTACTGGGGCCACTTCGCCTCGGTCAGCGCCCACTCCGGCCCGGCCAGCCTGCGCCGCGACAACGGCGCGGTCGTCCACTGGGCCAACGTCTCCGCCGCCGTCAAGGACCTGGCCGGCGGCACCATCTACGGCGCGCCGCTGTGGGACCAGGCCAGGGTGACCGCCGACAACCCGGTCGAGCGCCTGGAGAGCTACCGCAACAAGCGGATCTTCCTGGTCGCCGGCACCAGCCCCGACCCGACCAACCCCTTCGACACCTTCAACGAGACCGCGGTGCTGGCCGGGCAGCGGGAGTTCCGCGCCCTGCTCGACGGCGCCGGCATCCCGTACGAGGCCCACGAGGAGTCGGGCGGGCACTTCATCCGGCCCGACATGATGCGGCGCGACATCGACGGCATCATCGGCCGCCTCCGCAAGGCGTGAGGGGGCCGCACCGATGATCTCCCGCACCTCGCGGCGGGCCCTGGCCGTGGTGGCCCTGCTGCTGCCGGTCGCCGTCCCGGCCGCTCCCGCTGTCGCCGTTCCCGCTGTTCCCGTCGCTGCCGCCGTTGCCGCCGGGTTCGCGGCGGCCTGCCCGACCGACGGCGCCATCACCCAGCACTACACCGCGGAGCACAACGGCATCGACATCGCCAACAACCGCGGCACCCCGATCTACGCGGTCGGCGACGGCAAGGTTGTCATCTCCGGCCCGGTGTCCGACTACGGCCAGTGGATCCGCATCCTGCACCCGGACGGGACCATCACCGAGTACGGGCACATGCAGCGGCGGGACGTGTTCGAGGGCGACGACGTGCGGGCCGGCCAGCAGATCGCGCTGATGGGCAGCGAGGGCAACTCCACGGGCCCGCACCTGCACCTGCGGGTCTGGGCCGACCCGAACGCGTCCCAGCGCACCGACCCGGAGCCGTACCTCGCGGAGCGCGGCGTCACCGTGCCCTGCGTCCCCGGGAGCGGTCCCCGGCCCGCGCCGCTGGTGTATCCGGCGGAGTCCGGCCGGGTGGTCTCGGCCCGGTCCGCGGACGGGCGCCTGGAAGTCTTCGCCGCCGGGGCGAGCGGTGTCTCGCACGCCTGGCAGGCCGTGGTCAACGGCGGCTGGTCGGAGTGGGAGGACCTCGGTGGTCCGGGCGGTGCCGAACTCGCGATCGGCCTGAACGCGGACGGTCGGCTGGAGGTTTTCGCCCTCAACGGCACCACGCTCCAGCACCGTTACCAGCTTCAGCCGTCGGGTGCCTGGTCCGGTTGGGAGGACTTCGGCACCGGCGGCCATGACCTCGCCGTCGGCGCCAACCAGGACGGGCGGCTCGAAGTCTTCGCCTCGGGGCCCGCCGCCGTGTTCCACCGGTACCAGACGGCGCCCAACGGCGGCTGGTCCGGCTGGGAGGGCACCGGCGGCGGCCCGGCCGACAGTGAGATCGAGCTCGGCAAGGCCCCCGACGGGCGGCTGGAGGTCTTCGCCCTCAACGGCGACACCTTCCAGCACCAGTGGCAGACCGCCGTCAACGGCGGCTGGTCCGCCTGGGACTCCACCTTCGGCACCGGCGGCCACGACCTCACCGTCAGCCACAACCGGGACGGCCGCCTGGAGGTCTTCGCCTCCGGCCCGGTCGGCGTCTACCACAAGTACCAGACGGACCCCACCAGTTGGTCCGGATGGGAGTCCACCGGCGGCCCCGCCGACTCCCGGCTCACCAGCCAGCTGACCGCGGACGGCCGGGTCGAGGTGTTCGCCATCAACGGCAGTACGGCGCAGCACATCTGGCAGACCGGCCTCAACGCCCCGTACGGCCAGTGGGAGACCTTCGGCACCGGCGGCACCGAGATCGGCGCCGCCGCCAACGCCGACGGCCGGATCGAGGTGTTCGGTTCCAACACCGACGGCGTGCACCACCGTTGGCAGACCGGCTTCTCCACCTGGTCCGAGTGGGCCTGGCTGAACACCACCCCCGGACCCGCCGTCAGTCTGAACACCACCCCCGGACCCGCCGTCAGTCGAGGAGCCACCCCGTGACCGGCCAGCAGTGCGCCCGCCGGGCGCCCCACCGTGCCCTGCTGTCCGCGATCGCCGCCCTGGGAGTCACGGCGGGCCTGACGGTCGCCGCCCCCTCCGCTCCGGCCGCCACCGGCAGCGACCTGTGTGCCGAGGTCGCCTACCAGGCGGGCTTCCGGGGCGAGGCCCTGGTGACCGCGATCGCCGTCGGCCTCGCCGAGTCCAGCTGCAACCCGCTGGCCTCCAACCGCGAGGGCAACACCCCGGACTACTCCGTCGACCGTGGCCTGTGGGAGATCAACGACCACTTTCACGGTGAGGTCTCCGACGCGTGCGCCTACGACGCCCAGTGCAACGCCGACCAGACCTACCGGATCTCCAACGGCGGCCTCGACTGGCACCAGTGGTCGACCTACAGCGCGCGCGCCCACGTGCGGCACCTGGAGGAGGCCCAGGCCGCCGTCGACCGGCTCGGCCACCACGAGCCCGGCCCCGCACCGCTGGAGTACCCGGCGGAGTCCGGCCGGGTGGTCTCGGCCCGGTCCGCCGACGGACGCCTCGAAGTCTTCGCGGCCGGGAAGAACGGCGTCTCGCACGCCTGGCAGACCGCGATCAACGGCGGCTGGTCGGAGTGGGAGGACCTCGGCGGCCCGGCCGGCGCCGAACTCGCCATCGGTCTGAACGTGGACGGCCGACTGGAGGTCTTCGCCCTCAACGGCAGTACCCTCCAGCACCGTTACCAGCTCCAGCCGTCGGGCGCCTGGTCCGGCTGGGAGGACTTCGGCACCGGTGGCCACGACCTCGCCGTCGGCGCCAACCAGGACGGGCGGCTCGAAGTCTTCGCCTCGGGACCGGTCGGCGTCTTCCACCGGTACCAGACGGCGCCCAACAGCGGCTGGTCCGGCTGGGAGGGCACCGGCGGCGGCCCCGCCGACAGCGAGATCGAACTCGGCAAGGCCCCCGACGGGCGGCTGGAGGTCTTCGCCCTCAACGGCAGCGTCTTCCAGCACCAGTGGCAGACCGCCGTCAACGGCGGCTGGTCCGCCTGGGACTCCACCTTCGGCACCGGCGGCCACGACCTCACCGTCAGCCACAACCAGGACGGCCGGCTCGAGGTCTTCGCCTCCGGCCCGGCCGGCGTCTACCACAAGTACCAGACGGATCCGACCAGTTGGTCCGGCTGGGAGGCCACCGGCGGCCCCGCCGACGCGCAGCTGACCAGCGGGCGTTCGCCGGACGGCCGGGTGGAGGTGTTCGCCATCAACGGCAGTACGGCGCAGCACATCTGGCAGACCGGCCTGAACGCCCCGTACGGCCAGTGGGACACCTTCGGCACCGGCGGCACCGAGATCGGCTCGGCGAACAACGCCGACGGCCGGATCGAGGTCTTCGGCGCCAACACCGACGGCGTCCACCACAAGTGGCAGACCGGCTTCTCCACCTGGTCCGAGTGGGCCTGGCTGAACACCACCCACGGACCCGCCGCCGGCTGACCACACCCGGACCCGCCGCCGGCTGACCACACCCGGACCCCCGCCGACTGGCCACACCCGGACCCCCCGCCGGCTGACGACGCCGGAAGCCCCGCCGGAAACCCTCTGGAGCGCAGCGATGCACCCGATCAGCAGGCGCGGCCTGCTGCGGGCGGCCGGAGCGGGAGCCCTCGTGCTCCCGCTCGCGGGCCGTACCGCCCCGGCGGCCTCCGCCGTCCCCGCCGTCCCCGCCGTCCCCGCCGGCGCCGTCTGGGTCGGCGCCGGCCCGTTCGACCACGTCTACGACCCGTCCACCGCGCGCCGCCGCTACCTCAACGACCACACCCTGGTCCAGGCCGGCGGGCGCTGGCACCTGTTCAGCATCGTCGGCGACAGCGCGCCGCCCGGGCAGGCGCCCGACAGCGCGGCCGAGGTCTCGCTCGCGCACGCCTCGGCGCCCTCCCCGTCCGGGCCGTGGCGGAGCCACCCGGACGCGCTGACCGTCGACGCCTCGTACTTCGGCGAGGAGCACCTGTGGGCCCCGCACGTCGTCGAGTCGGGCGGCGTGCACTGGATGTTCTACGCGGCGGGCGGACGCGCCGGGGCGGCGGTCAACGCCGCCACCTCCACCGACCTGTCCACCTGGACGAGGCTGCCGTCCGGTCCGCTGTTCCGCGGGACCGCCGCCCGCGACCCGATGGTGCTGCGGATCGGCGCCGAGTGGGTGATGTACTACACCGAGCTGTCCGCCCCCGGCGGCCGCCACCAGGTCTGCTACCGGCGCTCCGCCGACCTGCTGACCTGGGGCGAGCCCGGCGTGGCCTTCGCCGACGCGGCCACCGCCGCGGACGGCGTCTCGGTCACCGAGTCGCCCTTCGTGGTGGCCCGGGACGGCTGGTGCCACCTGTTCATCGGACCGCGCAACGGGTACGAGGGCACCGACGTCCTCGCCTCCCAGGACCCGTTCCGCTTCTCCCTCGACGGCTACGCCGGCCATGTGCCCGGCCACGCGGTGGAGGTGGTCACCGACGGCCGGCAGTGGTGGGCCAGCGCCGCCGGCTGGTTCCGGCGCGGCCTCTACCTGGCCCCGCTGGACTGGCGGTCCACCCCGCCGCCCTGGCAGAGCCCGGACAACCCCGTCGCCGCCCAGGACGTCCACGGCCGGCTGACCGTGTTCGCCCTCGACGCCGCCGACCGGTCGGTGCTGCGCCGGGTCCAGACCGGCCCGGACACCGACAGCTGGTCGGACTGGGAGGTGTTCGGGACACCCGCCGGCGCGGTGCCCGTCCTGGGCCGCAACGCCGACGGCCGGCTGGAGGTGTTCTCCCTCGCCCCCGACGGCGCCGCCCTGCACCACCGCGTCCAGCGGAGCGACGGCGACTGGTCGGACTGGGAGGTCTTCGGCGGCCCGGCCGGCGCCGCCCCCGCCGTCGCCCGGAACGCCGACGACCGGCTGGAGGTGTTCGCGCTCGCCCCCGGCGGCGCCCTGATCGCCCGCCGCCGCCAGTCCTCGCCCGGCTCGACCGGCTGGGACGACTGGGACCCGGGCTTCGGCGGCCCGGCGGGCGCGCCGCCGGCCGTCGCCGCCAACGCCGACGGCCGGCTGGAGGTGTTCGCGCTCGCGCCCGGCGGCGCCGCGCTGCTGCACCGCTGGCAGACCTCGCCCGGCGGCGCCTGGTCCGCCTGGGAGCGCTTCGGGACGCCCGCCGGGGCCGCGCCGCGGGTGGCCCGCGACGGCACCGGGCGGCTGAACGTCACCGCGATCGCCCCGTCCGGCACGGCCGCCTTCCACCGCCGCCAGTCGGTGCCCAGCGGGGGCTGGGACGCCTGGCAGCCGCTGCTCGGCTGGTCCACCGCCGCGCCGCCGGTGATCGCCGGCTCGGACGGCCGGCTGGAGGCCTTCACCCTCTCCCCGGGCGGCGAACGCCTCGCCCACCGCTGGCAGTCGGCGCCCGCCGGAGCCTGGGCGCCGACGGACGTGCTCGGCGAGGACTTCGGCGAGCCCGGCCTGGTGCTCGCGGCGCCGCCCTCGGCCGCGGCCGACTCCACCGGGCGGCTGCACGTCTTCGCGGTGGCCGAGGACGGCCGGGTCCGCACCCGCGTCCAGGACCGGCCCGGTGGCGGCTGGCGGCCGTGGGCCGCCTTCGGCGACCGGCTGGTGGCGCCGCTGCGGTCGGGGGCGCCGATGGGTGCGTTGGCACCCGTGCGTTCGGGGGCGCCGATGCGCTGACCGAACGCCTGTACCCTCCGCTCCCGCTTTGTCAAGTAGCCTGCGGCATCCGGTTTATTGTCGTACGCGAAGAGGTACCGTTCGTCCGTCCGGCAAGAGCCGGCGCGCGAAACGGGGGAGCGGTGCGCGGGACGGAGGAACGGTGAGCGGGATTGTCGTCCACCTGCCGGAGGGGAACGGCGACGACACGGTGACCTTACGGCTCGGTCCGGGAGAACGGGCCCGCTTCGGCCGGGGCTCCGCCCGCATCCCCGTGGAGCTGCGCCTCGGCGACGAGACGGTCTCCCGACTGGCCGGCGAGATCCACGCGACCGACGACCACTGGCAGTTGAGCAACCTCAGCAACACCCACGCCTACCTGGTGGAGAACCCGGAGGGCGCCGGCGAGTACCTGCGGGTGCCGCCACGGCGGATCGGCGCGCCGATCCCCTTCGAGTTCTCCCGGGTGGTGCTGCCCTCCCGGCGGGAAACCCCGCTCTCCTTCCAGGTGTTCGCGCCCGACCACGTCTACCTGGACCCGGACGCCCACGGCGGCTCCCGGGAGAGCCGCACCATGACGGCGTACTCGCTGGACGAGACCGCCACCTACTTCCTGGTCCTGGTCGCACTCTGCGAACCGTGGCTGCGCGACCGCTCCCCGGCCGCCGTCCCCACCACCCCGCAGGTGGTCGCCCGGCTGCACGGCCACCCCGCCTGCGCCCGGCTCACCGCCCGCGCCGTCAGCTCGCACCTCGACTACCTCGCCGACGAGAAGCTCCGCATCGACCTGCCCGACGGCGACCGCGCGGACCGCCGCAGCGGCAAACGCGAGGCCGTGGTGGGGCTCGCCCTGAAGTTCGGCATCGTCCGCGAGGAGCACCTCGCGCTCCTGCCGGCCCCCGAACCCGCCCGCACCGGACGGTAGGGAGGGGCGGAGATGCCGCAGGACCCGGCCCTTCCCGGGGAGGCCGTCCCGAGGGAGGGCGTCCCCAGCGAGGCCGTCCCCAGGGAGGGCGTCCCCGAGCAGGACTTCCCCGGGGACGGCGAGGAACTGCTGCCGGCCGGCCACCGGGTCGGCGAGTGGACCGTCACCGGGTTGCTCGGCGAGGGCGGCTGGGCGACGGTCTACGCCGCCCGCCGGGCCGACGGCGGGGCCGACCGCGCGGACGACACGGACGGCACGGTCGCCCTCAAGGTGCTGCCGACCGCCGGACTCGCCCCTCGCCAGGCCCGCCAGGTCGCCGAAGCCGCCCGCCGCGAAACCGAGTTGGGCCGCACCGCCCCGCACCCCCGACTGGTCCGGCTGCTCGACACCCTCGTCCTGACCGCCCCCGACCAGCCCACCCTCGACGGCGCGATCGTCCTCGTCATGGAACGCGCCCGCTGCACCCTGCGCGACCTGCTCGCCCTCGGCGTCGACGAGGCCGAGGGCGCCCGGATCGTCACCGGCATCTGCGAAGGCCTCGCCCACCTGCACCGCTCCGGCTGGGTCCACACCGACCTCAAACCGGAGAACGTCCTCATCGGCGCCGACGGTGAAGTCCGCCTCTCCGACTTCGGCCTCGCCATCGAACTCACCGGCACCCACGGCCACTGCTCCCCGATGGGCACCCCCGACTACCTCCCGCCGGAACGCTGGACGGAACCACTCGGCGAACACGGCGTCAAAGTCCGTACCACGGCGGACATCTGGGCGCTCGGCATCGTCATCCACGAGGTCTTCGCCGCCGGCGGCCGCCCCTTCCCCGGCGTCACCCCCACCGCCCGCAGCGCCGCCGCCCAACAGTACGCGGAAGGCCGCGCCGCCCTGCGACTGGCCGCCGCCGTCCCCCCGTTCTGGCGCGCCCTGGCCGCCGACTGCCTCGCCCCCACCCACGCCGCCCGCGCCCCGCACACGGCGGAGAACCTGCTCGCGCGCATCCGCGCCGACCGGGGCCCGCGCCGCCCGCGTCGTCCGAGCACCGCTTTGCTGGCCATCGCCTCCTGCGCCACGGCCGCCGTCACCGCCACCGCCCTCTGGCCACACCCGGAACCGCCGCCCGGACAGCCCGCCCACGTCCGCGTCTTCAACGCCGAACGCGGCTGCCAGGACCGCACCGACCGCGACCCCCAGTGCAGCCTCGGCCTCGCCGTCGACCCCCTGCGCCCCTACACCGCCGACAACGTCGGCCCCGTCCGGGTCTGGCACAACGACACCCTCGACGCCGACTGCCAACTCCCCACCGGCCTCCCCGTCATCAACGAGGAAGACCTCACCTCCACCCTCTGGTACCGCATCCGCCTCCCAGGCCACACCCCCGCCTGGCTCCCCGCCGTCCGCACCCGCGACCGCCCCGCCCTGCTCCGCTGCCCCTGACCGCCCTACGCGCCATCGGCCTTCCCGACCCCGGCCGCGAGCCCGCCACCGTCCTACGGCCGCACCGCCGCCGACCAGGCCCGTCGCGACCGCGCCCGTCCCGTCCGCGCAGTGGGTGTGCGGACGGAACGGGCGGGACATGCCCTGGCAGCGGGCTACCAGGTGATCAGGACGTACCCGTCACCGCCGGTGCTCACAGCGGTGTTCCCGGCGCTGCCGCCACCGGTACCCGACTGGTCGTCCGGGCCGGGCGGCGGTGCGCCGCCGTTCCCGCCCCTGCCCCGCCGCTGCTGCCGCCGGTGCCGCCGCCACCGCCCCGGCCCGCGCCGCCGCTCACGCCTCCGTCCCCGCCCCGGAGGATCCGGCGATCGCAGAGCCGTTGTGGACGCGGACGAAGGTGTCCCCGCCATTGCGGGGCCTCGCGCCGACGGACCCCGCCGTCCCCGCGCCACCGGGTTCGGCTGGGCGCAGAGTGGCGCCCGCCGCACCGCCCCCACCACCTGCACCGCCATCGCCACTCCGACCTTTGGGGACGCCGCCCCGGCCGACGATGACCACGAGGCGCATGCCCTGGGTCACCGGCACGGCGGTGCTGGCCAGGGCCGCTCCGCCGCCCCGGCGGCCGCCACCGGCCCCTCCGGCGCCGCCGCCCGTGGCGCTGCCGAGGAAGATCCAGTTACCGCCTCCGCCGCCGCCACCCCCACCGCCGCCACCGGGCGCGCCCCCGCCCCCGGGACCGAGCGCGTACAGGTTCAGCGAGGTGACGCCCTCGGTCACCTTGAAGAGGTAGATGTCGGCCTTGCCGTACGCCTGCTGGCCGTGGGGCTGGTCGGCCAGGGCCGGGGAGCCGGCCGTCCTCGGGACGGTGGGGTGGGCGGGAGCCGCCGCCGCGAGCAGACAGGACAACGCCACGGGCACCCCGAGCAGCACGCCCGGCCGCCCGAGCGGAAGCGCCCGGCCCGCACGGTGCGCACGGGAGCGCCGCACCGCAGGCACGATGGACGACGACGAAACGGAACCACGGACGGGCCCGCACGATCCACGGAGTCTCCTGGTCCCCTTGTGCCCGCGCCTCCGGGGCCGGTACCCGCCGATCACCCCTGGCGGTGCATCAGAGAAGGCAGGGTGCGGGCGTGCGAACGAAGCCGCACGCCCGGGGTTTCCCAGGGGGACGTCCAGTATGTCGCCCCGGCAGGGGAGTTGCATCCTCCGGAGCCGCCGGCGCACACTCCCGTGTGCCCCGACGGTGGGCGGGCTGGAGGCCACTACGCGCCCTGGCCGCCCGTTACGGCGTTGCAACCGGCTCTACGGAACGCCCGGCATCCAGTTCCGGGCGCACCGGCCGATCGTGCCCGCCGTCAAGAGGCGCGCCTGCCGGGTCGGCGGCGCTGCCCGGGCCGGCGCTGCCGTGCACTGTTCCGACCACCCCCCTCCGGGCGCGGCTTCGGGGCACGGTCGAACCGAGCCCTCGACCGCTTCAACTCGGCCACCCGACGCGACGATCGCCGGGTACGGCGCGGACGCCGTACGGACGGCTCCACCGCTGTGCCGGGCGGCAGATCCGCCCGCCGTCTGGCGCGGCCCTTGATGAACTGAAGGGACCACTCCAACACGATGCTCAGGACTACTCCCGCGACCTTGACCGCAGCTTCGTCCTGCCATAGCAACTCCATGAACCGCACTTCCATCCTCCAGTGAATCGACAAGCTGGAGGGGTGTAGATCACGCGGCCGGGCCGACACCCAGCCCGTGGGCGCCCACCCCGGAACGACCGGCCGCGTCGGCCCTCCCGGGAGCCCGGGGAACCAGAGGCACCCGGAGCCGGGCGACTCCACAGGCGATGGCCAGCGGCTCCGGCACACCTTCGGTCCCCGACCTCAGGACGCACGCGGCAGCTGGCGGAGGATCTGTTCGGGCTTCCAGCCGCCGCCGGCGGGCGCACAGCGGGGTGAGGGGTTGCGGTCCCTGAACGCGCCGCTCGCGATGCCAATTCGGACGCATCGCTGCGGATGGCGCTACGCGGGCAACCGCAGCGCCCGGCACGACGGCGGCCAGCAGCGCGTCGACGAGCACGAGAACGGATTCCGAGACGTTCACCTGGTCATCCCCCCACGGGACAGAGGCCTTGGCGACAAGCCGCGCGAAGTGCTGGGGTCTTCGCGCTCAAGGCAGCACCAGTATCGATTGGTTACCTATAGCCCGCTACGACGCTTGCTTGCCGCCAGAGATGGTCATCGCTTGCGACAGTTGATGAAGCTACTGGTGAGCGGCTTTCTATCGGACGATGATCTTGATGGGGGAGCGGTGCTGCCCAGAGATAGGATCACCCGATCGTGGGACGCAAGCTCGATATATATCGGCGAACCCTGCGATGCCGCTTGAGAACGCCGTAAGAACCCATAGCGCGCTTCGACGGAGCTGGCCTTCAAGCAGTTGGGGAGCGGCGGCACCCGGAGTGAACTCGAACCGCTCATGGGAAACGCCGCCGACTCCGTGCGGTGGTCGCGGAGTTCTCGGGGCCGGGTCGAATGAACAGGTCGGCCAGCGGCGGTGTCCGTCCGAGGACTTCACCGCCGCCGGCCTCTCGACCGACCCAATGGCGCGCTTGTTGAGAGCCCTCCAGGGCTGATGAGAACGAACCTGACCGGCGCCACGACGGCACCGAACTAGCGTCGGCCTGCCAAGGCTAGCGGCCTTTGTCGGATCTCACCAACGATCACCGCCCCCATCGGGAGACCCCGTGAGCCCGTTTCACCCTGTGGCGAGCCCTCCAGGGCCGGTTGCGACGGTGGGTGGCGCTCGGCACGTGGACGCCGTACACCCGTTGCGAGCCCTCCAGGGCTGATCACCACCGGGAGGAAGCGCTGGACCTGGCCCACCGGGTCGCGTTGCGAGCCCTCCAGGGCTGATCACCACCGGGAGGAAGCGCTGGACCTGGCCCACCGGGTCGCGTTGCGAGCCCTCCAAGGCGGATCACCACGGAGGAACCGATGCCGCCGAACCTTCACCGGGTCACGTTGCGAGCCCTCCAGGGCTGGTTGCGACCACCCCCTCGGCCAGCTGAAGGAGACCCGTGGCCACGTTGCAAGCCCTCCAGGGCTGGTTGCGACGCGCATCGACCTCGCCCGCTCCGCCGGGACGGACTTGTTGCAAGCCTTCCAGGGCTGGTCGCGACCCGCCCGGTGGAGACGCTCTCCGAGGCGGAGATGATGTTGCAAGCCCTCCAGGGCTGGTTGCGACCGCGAATCCACAGACGTTGTGGCAGCACGAGCAGGGGTTGCAAGCCCTCCAGGGCTGGTTGCGACCCGAGGGTAAAGCACCAGGCCCAGTGACGTGCGCGGTTGGCGTGCGGCGATGCCGTTGCGGCGACTCGGCGATAGTGCATCGTCGCAGGTCAGAGCGCTTTGGGTCTAGTGCCTCTGCGGGTGGACGCTGTTCCCGTCGCGGGGCTGGCGGCGGTGACGCCGGGGCCTCTAGCACATATGACTGGCTATTGCTCCAAATCGTGAGGAATGTGATGTCGATCGTTCACGCCCGACTACCTTGCGGCGTGTTCGGGTTGCGGCACGCGGGTCGGGAGAGTCTGGTGCGGGTGAGGGTCGATGTGACGCCGGATGCGTCGAGTGTGCGGTGGGAGGACGTGCACGGGGCGGCGCGGGGTGTGGTGTACGGGTTGCTCAGTGGGCAGGACGAGGCCCTGGCACAGGCCCTGCACGACGGCGGGTGGCGGGGGAAGCCGCTGAAGCCGGTGGGGGTGGCCGGGCCGCTGTTTCTTGGGGCGCCGCGAAAGAGGGGCGTGTACTCGACCTCGCGGGACGGTTCGGTGTGGTTCGGGTCGCCGGTGCCGGAGATCGCGTCCGTGCTGGTGCGCGCGCTGGCCGGGGCCGATGAGCTGGTGTGGGGCGCAACGCGGTTGCGGGTGCGCGGAGTCGCGGTGGACATGGATGCGCTGCTGCCGCCGGGGGAGGGGTCGGTGGAGCTGGAGACGATGACGCCGGTCGTGCTCAAGCACGAGAGCTGGAACCTGCTCCCGGGCGACGAGCACTACCTGGACCGCCTCCAGCACAACCTGGCGCACAAGGCGGACGTGTTGGGCCTGCCGGCCCCGCACGGTCTGCGGGTGCTGGAGGCGGGCCCCCGGCGGCGGTTCACGGTGCGTGGGGCGCCGAGGGTCGGGGCGCGGGTGCGGGTGGCGATGGAGGCTGACGGCCGGTTCGTGAACGCGATCCGCTCCTGGGGGCTGGGCTTGGACACGATCCAGGGCTTCGGGTGGGTGCGGTGACGGCCCTCGTCGCGTCCGGTCATCCCTTGCAGCGGGCGGGTGCCTGGGCCGTGGCCGTCATCGCCGAGCGCGACGGCCCGGGCCGGGTGAGCGCCGCAGACCTCGACGCCATGGCGTCCATCCTGGTGGCGGACGTGCTGGCGGCCGCGACGGCACCCAAGGACAGCGGCGGCCGCTACGACTGGTGGAAGGTCCTGTTCGCGCTGTACCCGAACTCGAAGGCCACGCACAGCAAGCGGCCCTCCGACCCGAACGTGCTGAGGCCGGACATCGAATGGCTCTTCGCCCCGGACGCCCCGCAGGCCGGGCCGGTGCGGCCGTGCACGTTCTGCGGCGCCGGTACAGCGGTTGTCTGGGCGAAGTCGAATCTCCCCCTGTACGACACCAGCAAGGCCCTGAACACCCTGCCACCCGGCGTCCCCGGCTGGCCGGTCTGCCGGGGGTGCCGGATCGCGATGTGGGCGCTGCCCTACGGTGCCTGGGTGACGGCTGGCTCGGCCACCGTCCTGTCTTGCCAAGAGACGGACGCGGAGAGGGAGTTCGCCAGCCGTAACGTACGGCGTGCCCGCCGCGTCATGCAGGCCGGTTTCAGTGGGATGCCCGCCGGGGCCAGGCCCGAGCTCGTCGTCCTCACCGCGCTGCGGGACGCCACCGACGGCCTGTGCGCGACCACTCTGTGGAGCTTCAAGAACGACAACCAGGAGCCCTGGTTGCGCGTGACCCGCACCCGGCGCGCCGTGCCAGCCTTCCTCGCCACCGTTGACGGCAACGCGCCGCTGCGCCGTGGCTGGCACCTGCTGCGTCGTGCCCTGGCCCGGCCGGACGCCGGGAAGAGCGGCGCGAGCGAGGCGGCACGGCTGCTGTTCGAGGCTGAGGGCGGCCGGAGCCGCCCGCTGCTCGGGCAGCTGCACCGCCTCCTCGCGGATCCCGACGGCGCGTGGGGCGTCGACGACCGCGAGGCCCTGGTCCGGCTTGCCTTCACCTACGCCGAGGAGGTCTTCGGAATGGAAACCGATCTTGAACCGGTGGCGACGCTGATCGCCGACTGGATCGCCCAGGACGGCTCACGCGGGCGCCTGGCCGAGTATCGCAGGGCCGCGCTCAACGACTACCAGCTCGGCGCGCTCATGGTGAAGGCCTACATGCGTCTGCAACTGGACGGGAACAAGACACCGTTGGCGGGCCCCGAGCTGTGGAAGCCGCTGATCGGGCGCCGGCCGCGTTCCTGGGAGCAGCGGATGCTCCTGTTCGCGCTGGTGTCGGTGATGCTCCAGCGCCGAGGGGTCGCGATCAGCGGCAAGGAGCCCGACCCGCAGCAGGAACGCGAGATCGAGGAGCTGGCGGAGCAACCGGCGTTCGGCGTGGGCGCCGAGGACGAGTACGACGCATACGAGATGGAGCAGGCGTAAATGGCTTACCTGGCAGGGATGATGGTGCTCTCCGTGCAGGCCGGGGCACCCAACAACGGGCGGAGTGAGGAGACGGTGTCCCGCGTCAAGTTCGCGCGGGTCAGGGGCCGCAAGTACCCGTACGTGTCCGCGCAGGCGGCGCGCCGCTGGATCCGGGAGACGATGGTCGAGCGCGGTTCGGTGCCGTCGCCCGTCACCCGGGTGGGCAAGGCGCAGGGCAAGGCGCAGAAGGCCAACACCCAGGCGGATCCCGTTCGTTACCCGGACGACGACCTGTTCGGCTACATGCGGGCGGGTGCGAGGAAGGACGACGCGGCGACCACTCTGCGCGACAGCCCGTTCATGCTCGGCACCCTGATGTCCGTCGAACCCGCCTACCCGACCGAGGACTTCGGCGTCATGTCCCGGGGAGTGACCGAACCCGTCCTGCACGGCCACGAGTTCTACACCGCCGACCTCGCCGCGCCCTTCCTGCTCGACCTCCCGAGGATCGGCACGTTCACCCTGCCCGGCGCGGACGGGGTGGGCCGGCCCAACTACCTCACCCAGGAGCAGGCGCTCCAGGTGGCGGAGGCCGCCGCGCTCGGCGCCACCACCGGCCCGTTCCGCGACCAGCCGGCTGTCCGGCTGCCGCTGGAGGAGCGGCGCCGCCGGGCCGCGCTGCTGCCCGAGGCGATCGCGCACCTGAGTGGCGGGGCGAAGCAGGCCCTGCACTACGGCGACCGGGTGCCCGCGCTGATCGTCCTGGTCGCCTTCAAGGGCGGCATCAACCCGCTGGGCCACGTGATCGACAGCGACCCCGACACGGGGGTGCGGGTGCGCGGGGACGTCCTGGTCCAGGAGCTCGAAGCGTGGGCGGGGGAGTGGGAGGGGCCGGTACGGATCGGTTGGCGGCCCGGCTTCCGCGACCAGGCGCGCGAGGACTTCGAGAAGCAGTGCGAGCGGCAGCTGGCCGAGGGCACCATCGTCGTCGACCACCCCCGGACTGTTCTGCTCAAGCTGGCGGAGGAACTGCGCGCGGGCGAGCTGGACGGCTGGTTCGACGACCCGGAGCCGCGATGACCCCGGCGCCACCGGGCGGGCCGGTACGGGCCCTGCGTGCGACGTTCCACGCGCCCGTGGCCTCCTTCCGGGACCCGCTGTTCCCCGGTGTCACCCGCGTTCTCCCGGTGCCGCCGCCGTCCACCGTCCGCGGGCTGCTGGCGGCCGCCACCGGCGCGTACGCCGAACCCTTCGTCCTCGGCATGGCGGCCTGGTCGGAAGGCCACGGTACCGACACCGAGACCTACCATCCGATCGCCGCCGACGGCAGCAACCCGTCCGCCGGCGGCCGCATCCGGGCCGGAAAGGGCGGCACGACGGCCAAGGACCGGCCTTTCCTCGCCGACGTCCACCTGACCCTGTGGCTGCCCGAACCGGGAGCGGACGGCGACCGGTTCGCCCGGGCGCTGCGTCGGCCTCGTCACGCTCTGCGCCTAGGCCGTTCCCAGGACCTGGTCCACCTCACCGGACTGGCCCACGTCGTCCTCGAACCCGCCGAGCGGGCGGTCGTCGGCCACGCCCTCGCCTCCGCCGACGGCCACGACGTGCCCTCCGCCTACGAGCACCGCCTCGCCGACACCGTCTCCGCCGACCGCCTCACCACCCGCTGGTCGCCGTACCTGTGGTGCGACGAACCCGCCGGGGCGGCACCGGTCCGCGGCGCCTACCGAGAAGCACCCACCAGTAACGAGGACACCCAAGCCGTATGGCTGCTGACCCCCTGACCCCACCCCTGACCCCACCCTTGGCCCCACCCTTGGCCCCACCACGAAGGCGCGCCCTCACCGACCTGCGGGCCAAGTCGCTGCCCCGGGAAGACCCCGAACGCCTCACCACCCACCTGCGCACCGTCCACGACGCGGTCGCCCAGCTGGAGGCGCGCATCGGGGCCGCCGGCGTCATCGCCACCGAACCGCAGTTCTGGAGCCTCGTGCGCGTCGCGGCGCTGCTGCACGACGCGGGCAAGATCGCCGAACTGTTCCAACGGCAGGTCGAACCCGGCGGCAAACCCTGGGGCGAGCGCCACGAGGTCCTCTCCCTCGCCTACGTCGACCTGCTGGCCCTGGCAGCGGGGTGGGGCAGCGAGGAGCGCCTGCTGATCGCCACGCTCGTCGCCGGCCACCACCGGCCGCTCCACGCGGCGTCCTCCCTCGGCGGCGGCAAGCCCGCCCTGTCCCGCCTCTACAACGAACGGACCCGCTGGGACGAGGCCTTCGGCCACGTGCCCGGCCCGGACGGCCCACGGCCGCAGGTCCCGCGCGGCCTGCACCAGGAACTCCTGGCCTGGCTGGCCGGCTCCCTCGGCACCGAACCCGCGCCACCGGGGCCGAACGACCCGGTGCTCGCCGACCGGGCCCGCCTGCTCCTCCAGGACGTCCTCACCGCCTGGAGGCTCCCGGTGAAGGCCCACCAGGGCCTGCTCGCCGTCCTGGCCCAGGGCGCCCTCACCCTGGCCGACCACGCAGGCTCCGCCCACGTGGAACTCCAGACCCACATGCCGCTGCCCACCGACTACCTCGCGCGGCTCCCGTACCCGCCGCACCGGCACCAGCACGACGCCGGTACGACCGTGGGCCACCTCGTCCTCATCGCCCCCACGGGCAGCGGCAAGACCGAAGCCGGACTCGCCTGGGCTGCCCGGCAGTTGGCGACGATGGCGGGCATGCCCAGGGTGGTATGGACCCTGCCTTACCGGGCCTCCCTCAACGCCGCCCGACGGCGCTTCCAGGACACCCTCCACCCGGCCGCGGGGGAGAAGCAGCCTGACATCGGCCTCCTCCACGGCGCCCTCGCCCGTACCCTCCTCACGGAGGCGTCGGAGGACGACTGCTGTAGCGGCCCCACCAAGGACGACGCCCGCAAAGCCCGCGCCCGCGCCAACGCCATGCGCCTGTTCACCCAACGCCTGCGCGTCGCCACGCCCCACCAACTCCTCGCCGCCGCCATCGCCGGGCCCACCCACTCCTCCGTCCTCCTCGAACAGGCCAACTCCCTGTTCGTCCTGGACGAACTCCACGCCTACGACCCCGAGACCTTCGGCCGGCTCTGCGCCGCGATGCGGCTGTGGGAACAACTCGGCAGCAGGATCGCCGTGTTGTCCGCGACCCTCGCCCCGCCGCTGCTGACCATCGTCGACGAGAGCCTGCACCAGCCCGTCACCTGCCACCGGGCCGAGCCCGGGACGGCGCCGGTGCGGCACCGACTGGTCGTCGACGAGCTCGCGCTGACGGACCCGGAGAGCATCGCGCGGCTGGAAGGGTGGATCGACGAGGGGCACAGCGTGCTGGCGGTCGTCAACAGGGTTGCTGCGGGGCAGGCCCTCTTCGCCGCCCTCGCCGACCACGCCCGCGAGCAGCACCCCGACGACCCGGACGCCGCGCTCCTCCTCCACTCGCGCTTCAAGAACAAGGACCGCGACGAGATCGAACGCCGACTCCTGAAACGCCACCGCGAGCGCCGGCCCGACGACGCGCCGCGTCGAGGAGGGCTGGTCGTGGCCACGCAGACGGTGGAGGTCTCGCTGCAACTCGACTTCGACCGGGGCGCGGTGGAGAACGCCCCTATCGAGGCCGTCGCCCAGCGCGCCGGACGCGTCAACCGCCGAGGCCTCCACCCGGACGGGGCGGTCGAGTTCCGTGTCCACCGGACGGACGGCCACCGCCCGTACGACCAGGTCGCGGTGGAGGCCGCCTGGTCGGCGCTCACCACCCTGGCGGTGGAAGGCGCCACCGACCTCAGCGAACAGGACATCGACCGCCTCCTCGCCCTCGCCTACGACACCGACTGGGGCCACAAGTGGGCCGAGAGGGCTCGGGAGGCCCGCGACGGGTTCACCGCCGAGTTCCTCACCTTCGCCGACCCCTTCCACGACCGCACCGAGTACGCGAAGTCCCTCGGCGAACGCTTCGACACCGTGGAGGTGCTCCTGGAGGAGGACGCCGAGGAGTACCGCCGACTCGCGGTCGGCAGGAAGGCGGACCCGCTCCTCGCCGCCGGACTGCTCATCCCGCTGGGCTACGGGCAGTTGAAGACCTACAGCCACGCGTTCGACCGGTCGCTAGGCGTCCATCTCGTCAAGGGCGAGTACGACCCCGTCCTGGGCCTCCGCCCGCCCGCCGAAACGGAGACGATCCTGTGAAACCCATCCCTGCGAGTCCACTCGGCGACGACCAGGGCCTCGGCGGCGTCCACATCAAGTACCTGCGCCACTGCCCGCGCCAACTCTGGCTCTACACGCGCGGCTACCGGCCCGAAGGCAGCAGCGACCTCGTCGCCTTCGGAGAGGTCGTGAGCGAGACCACGTTCACGCGACGGCGGGACGTCGACCTCGGCGAAGCCCGCATCGACTGGGTCACCGCCGGGGCCGTCATCCACGAGACCAAGTCCTCCCGCAGCCCATCACCCGCCCACGACGCCCAAGTCCGGCACTACTGCCTGCTGTTGGAGCGCCGAGGCGTCAACGTGCGCGGCGGCACCGTCCACTACCCCCTCATCCGCCGCACCACCGACGTCCCCTGGAACGAAGAGGCGCGGGAAGCGGCCGAGACCGCCGAGGACGAGGCCCGCGCCGTCATCGCCTCGGCCGAACCCCCCGACCGCCAGACCCGTGCCGCCTGCCGCGGCTGCTCCTACCTCGACTACTGCTGGGGAGACTGATGCCCGCCGTCGGCCGTACCTACTGGCTCACCGGACCCTGCCGCATCCGCCGCGAGGACGACAGCATCCGCATCGAGCGTGCCGACGGCAGCCCCGTCCGCATCCCCATCACGGACATCCGCGACCTCGTCGCCTTCGAGCACGTCGACCTCAACACCTCCGTGATGTCCCTCCTCAGCCGCCACGGCGTCACCGTCCACATCCTCGACCACTACGGCAACTACGCCGGACACTTCGCGCCCGCCGAGGCCATGTCCTCCGCCACCGTCCTCCGCCGACAGGTCGAGATCACCGGCGACCCCGCGCAACGCCTCCCGGTCGCGCGCGGACTCCTCCTCGCCACCGCCGAGAACCTCCGCTGGGCCCTCGACACCGACCTCCTCGACCCGGCACTCGAAACCCTGCGCACCACCCTGCCCGACTGCCACGACACCGACGAACTCATGGGCCAGGAAGGCAACTTCCGCCGCACCGCCTGGGCCGTCCTCGACACCCGCCTCCCCGCCTGGCTCCGCCTCAACGGCCGAACCCGCCGACCACCCACCAACGCCGGCAACGCCTTCATCAGCTACCTCAACGCCCTCACCTACGCCCGCGTCCTCACCGCCCTGCGCAGCACCCCGCTCCACCCCGCCATCGGCTTCCTGCACAGCGACACCGACCGCCGCCGCAACACCCTCGCCCTCGACCTCGCCGAACCCTTCAAACCCCTGCTCGCCGAACGGCTACTGCGACGGGCCGCCGGCCAGAAGCACCTCAAACCCAGCGACTTCGAGACGGAAGTCGGCCGCGCCGCACTCAGCGCGGACGGCCGCAAGAAGATCGCCGCCCTGGTTCGGGAGGAACTCGCGACGACGGTGTACCACCGGACGCTGAAGCGGAAGGTCAGCTACGAGGAGCTCATCCACCTCGAAGCACTCAAGCTCGTCCGGCTGTGTCTGGAAGGCACGCCGTACAAGCCCTTCCGGCCCTGGTGGTAGCCGCCGATGTTCGTCATCCTGGTCTACGACACCGCAGCCGAACGCAACCCGAAAGTATTGAAAACCTGCCGCAAGTACCTCCACTGGACCCAGCGCAGCGTCTTCCACGGCGAACTCACCGCCGCCCAGTACCGCGCCCTCACCCACACCCTCAATAGCGTGATCGACCCCAGCTACGACAGCATCGTCACCTACACCGCCCGCTCCCCGGACATGATCGACAGGGCAACACTCGGCGCCACCCTCGGCGGGCCGGGCGAGATCCTGTGACCAGTGCCGCTGCAGTACCGGCCGGTCGCCGCGCTTCCGCTGCCTACGGCGACGCCCGTAGGTGCGCTGACCTTGGGCTTTACCCTCGGGTCGTGATCAGCCCTGGAGGGCTTGCAACCCGGTCTCGGTGTGGATGCCGGCCGCGTGCAGTTGGTGTCGTGATCAGCCCTGGAGGGCTTGCAACTGGACGAGGACGTTGCGCAGCTTGGCCAGCCGGTGTCGTGATCAGCCCTGGAGGGCTTGCAACGGCCCGGGCTGGACAGGACCAGGTCGCCGCCGCCGACGGCCGTGATCGGCCCTGGAGGGCTTGCAACATCACAGTCAGCCCGGGGGTGATGATCAGCGGGATGTCGTGATCAGCCCTGGAGGGCTTGCAACCACGAGCTGTTGGGCCGGGACAGCCCGAGATCCCCGAGTCATGATCAGCCCTGGAGGGCTTGCAACCAGGACCGGCCGAACCCGTCCGCGCTGCCTGTGGTCGTCGTGATCAGCCCTGGAGGGCTTGCAACGTGGTCAGTACCAGCAGACCGCCGGCGGGCACCGGGGGTCGTGATCAGCCCTGGAGGGCTTGCAACATTGGGCGGACGACCTGCCCGGTACCTGCATCGACGTGTCGTGATCAGCCCTGGAGGGCTTGCAACGGGATGGAGAGGTAGTGGCCGGCCCCGAGGCAGAGGACGTCGTGATCGGTCCTGGAGGGCTTGCAACATGCCGAGGGTCTTCAGCCCGACGGCCGCCTGCCGGGTCGTGAGCGGCCCTGGGCCCGTAACGGGTCCAGGGCCGACCACCATCCGGTCAGATGCGGATGGCCGTGAGGACGTGGTAGTCGAGGAGGCCGTCGCGCCAGGCGGGGAGGAAGTGGCGGGTCCAGTGGGCGGCGGGGACGGCGTCGGTGAGGTAGCGGTCGAGGCCGGGCCAGACGTCGGCGCCGATGGATTCGGTGGTGATGTCGGTGAAGCCGGTGCGGGTGAGGGAGGTGGTGAAGTCGTCGAGGGGGTGGGCGATGTCGAGGCCGTCGGCGAAGCTGGCGAGGAGGATCTTGAGGCGTTCGGCGACGTCGGGGCCGGGGGCGGTGAAGAAGGTGGCGACGACGAGCCGGCCGCCGGGGCGCAGGACGCGGGCGGACTCGCGGGCGAAGCCGGTCAGTTCGCGGAAGTGCTGGGCGGCCTCGACGGAGAAGACGCCGTCCAGATAGCCGTCGGAGAAGGGGAGTTCGTCCGCCGAGCCGAGGGTGTACGCCAGCCGATCGGGGTACGTTGCCAGGGCTCTCGCGTTGACGGCGCGGGCCCGTTCGATCTGGTCGGGGTGGATGTCCACGCCCGTCACGCCCGCGAACCGGAACTCCCGCAGGGCGAGGGCGGCACCCAGCCCCCGGCCGCAGCCCACCTCCGCCAGCCGCAGCCGCTCCCGCGGCTCAGGGAACTCCCGCAGCACCCGCCGGTACATCTGTTCCTGGCTGCGCACCCGGTCCTCGGAGGTCGGGTCGGCGAGGTCGATCCCTTGCCAGTAGCCGAAGTTGATGAAGCCTCCGGCGAACGACGGGGCGGTGCTGAGGTCGTCGACGCCGTACGTCCGGCGTACGGTCGGGGGGATGCGGTTGTGGTCCATGGGCCGCTGGGTCTCCTGCTCGGTGGGCGCCCGGCCGTCGGGCGCGCCGAGGTACGTACCCAAACCTGTGGTGGTCCGAACACGGTACGTGATGGCGGAGCGTCCAGGGAGCGGTGGGGGAGCGTGGTGGTGCTCCGAGCGGGCTCGGGGCACCACCACGCGAACGGGGAGAGGCTACCGGGTGAGGTCGGCCGGTGTGTCGAGGCGGGTCAGTTTCCGCGGGTTGCGCACGATGTAGACCCGGGTGACCCGGCCGTTCTCCACCGCGAGGCTCACCACCGAGGATTCGCCGCCGATGTCGATCCGGCCGGCCGGGGCGCCGTTGAGCCACACCGCGGTGGTGTCGAACGGGACCGGCAGCCGCCCGGTGCGCGCGAGCAGCGCGGCCACGGCCTCGGCCCCGTGCACGGGGGCCGGTACGGCGGCCGCGATCCCGCCGCCGTCGGCGATCAGGACGACGTCCGGTGCCAGCACCTCCATCAGGTCCTGCAGCCGCCCGGTGCGCAGGGTCGCCAGGAACCGTTCCACCACCCGTTGTTGCTCGGAGCGGCTGACCCGTACCCGGGGCCGGCGGGCCGCCACGTGCGCGCGGGCGCGCCGGGCGATCTGCCGGACGGTGGGCGGGGTCTTGCCGAGGGCCTCGGCGATCTCCTCGTAGGGCAGCTCGAAGACCTCGCGCAGCACGAACACGGCCCGCTCGGTCGGCCCGAGCGTCTCCAGCACGGTCAGCACCGCGAAGGAGACGCTCTCCGCGAGTTCGACGTCCTCGGCGACGTCGGGGCTGGTGAGCAGCGGCTCCGGCAGCCACTCGCCGACGTACTGCTCGCGTCGACGGGTGAGCGTCCGCAGCCGGTTGAGGCCCTGGCGGGTGACGATCCGGATGAGGTACGAGCGCGGGTCGTGCACCTGGGCGCGGTCGACCCCGGCCCACCGCAGCCAGGACTCCTGCAGGACGTCCTCGGCGTCGGCGGCGGAGCCGAGCAGCTCGTAGGCGACGGTGAAGAGCAGGCTGCGGTGGGCGACGAAGGGGTCCTCGGTCATGCCGGCTCCACTCCGGCCGGCATGGAGGTGTCGGTGTCGGCGGCGGTGACGGTGGGCCGGGCCAGCGGGATCCCGCAGGAGTCGGAGAAGCCCTGCGACCGGACGCCGTTCGCGGTGTTGTTCCTGGTGGCCATGTTGACGAAGGCGACGTAGGCGGTGAGTTCGACCATGGCGGCCGGGCCGAGCTCGTCCAGCAGGTGCTCGTACTGCTCGTCGGTGACGGTCGGTGGGGTCACGGTCATGGCCTCGGCGTACGCCATCACCTCGCGCTCCAGCGCCGTGAACACCTCCGCCGCCCGCCAGTTCGGCACCTGACTCGCCTTGGCCGGGTCCAGGCCCTGGTTCCGGGCCTGGAAGTAGCCGACGTCCAGGCACCAGCCGCAGCCGACCTGGGCGGCCACCGCCATGTGCGCGAAGGACTTGAGGCCCTCGTCGAGCGCGTCCCACTCGGCGATCCCGCGGGAGAAGTCCAGGTTCGCGGTGGCGACGGCGGGGTTGTGCCAGACGGCCTCGACGGGTTCGAGGGCGGTCCCGAACGTCCTGATCATGTTCTCGCTCAGCTCGGCGGGCAGCTGGGCCTTCGGCAGTCGCAGTGCCATGGTGTCCTCCGGGTTCGGTGGTTCGGTGGTTCGGCGGGTTGCCGGACATGAAGACACCGGAGGGCGCCCGGATGTGACAGCGGATGGCGAAGCCGGGCGAGCGGCCGGCCAGCCAGGCGGGCGGCCGGGAGAAAAGGCGTTTCGGACCGGCCGGGCGGTTCGCTACAGTCCGCCGGGAGTCCGACCACCGCGAGGAGACCGACCACCGTGACCGTCCCCGACGACCGCCCCGCCCCGCCGCTGACCGGCGGCGAGCGCGAGATGCTGCGCGGCTTCCTCGACTTCCACCGGGCGACCCTGGCCCTGAAGTGCGAGGGCCTGACCGACGAGCAGCTGCGGCTGCGCTCCAGCCCGCCGTCCACGCTCAGCCTGCTCGGGCTGGTCCGGCACATGGCGGAGGTCGAGCGGGTCTGGTTCCGGCGGGTGATCGACGGTGAGGAGCTGCCGCTGGTCTGGTCCGAGGACGGCGACTACCAGGCCGCCTACGACCCCGCCGGCGCCACCCGCGCCGAGGCCTTCACCGCGTGGCAGGCCGAGGTCGAGCACTCCCGCCGGATCGAGCTCGCCGCCGACTCCCTCGACGTCACCGGCTACCAGGCCCGGTGGGACGCCGAGGTGTCGCTGCGGCTGGTGATGCTCCACCTGATCCACGAGTACGCCCGGCACAACGGGCACGCGGACTTCCTGCGGGAGGCGATCGACGGCACGGTGGGCGCCTGAGCGCCGAGGGGAGCTACCGGGCTACCAGCCGAGCAGGTGGGTGCGCCGGGTGAGGGCGGTGAGGACGGAGCCGGTGGCGGCCTCGGGGGTGAGCGCCGCGGTGTCGAGGGTGTGGGCGGTGTGGACGGTGTCCTCGGGCGCCGGGCCGGGGTGGAGGACGACGTAGTGGAGGGCGGCGCCGGTGGCGCGGCTCTCGCGGCGGAAGGTGTCGAGGGCGGCCGGGGCGGCGGGGGCCTCCACCACGACCTGGTAGCCGCGGGTGGCGTAGGCGAAGGCGGCCTGGGCGGCGGCCGCCAGGGCGGTGGCGTTCTGGCGCCCGGCCTCGGGCAGGTGGGGCGGGAGCTGGCCGCTGCGTATGACCCGCAGGAAGTCGTCCGTCCGCAGGTGGACGCTCGGGTTCAGTTCCCGGGCGAGCAGCTCCGCGACCGGGCTGTTCCCGGCCCCGGCCGGGTCGACGAGGACGAGGACGCCCCCGGCGCCCCCGCCGCCCCCGAGCTCCGGCCCACCTACGGTCGTACGGTTCACAGCTGCTGATCCCTTCGCGGGCCGGGGACGGTCGGGTAGCCGGGGCGGGGCGGTCGGAGTGCGAAGGGGCTGGTCGGCCCATATCCGGACATCCGACCGCCTCGTCCCTACGACTGATGCGTTTCGGGGATCAACCTAGTCCAAACGGGTGGTCCGAGTCGTCCCCAGCCCGCTTCCTGGGCGGGTCGGAGTGGTCGGTCGGCGCGGCCGGCCGGGGTGGTCAGCCCGCTTCGGTGCGCAGCACGATCGGGTTGGTGAGCGCCGCCATCGGGCCCCAGGGCAGGTCCGGGCCCATCGAGTTGCCCCTGCCGGGGGTGCCGTCCGCCTTCGGGTGGCGCACCTCGGCCCGGACGTAGGCGGCGAGCGAGGCGGTGGTGCGCCAGATCACGGTGCCGGAGCCGTCGGCGGGCAGCGACTCCTGGTGCATCTGGCCCTCGTCGGTGAGCAGGCGGACCGTCCCGCCGGGCACGCCGGAGACGGTGAGCCGGACGTCGAGCGGGGCGTCGGCCGGGACGGTCAGCTCCTCGCCGATGCCCGCCCGGCGGCCGTGCCCGGTGACGGTGAGGTCCAGCGTGACGGTGGAGGACTCGGCCAGCCAGCTGCGCCCGGCGCGCAGCCCGTCGAGGATCGCGTCCCGGGTGAGGTCCTCGGCCAGGACGACGTTGTGCGGGGAGCCGATGGCCTGCGGCTCGCTGTGCGCGTCGCTGTTGCCCAGGGCGGGCAGCCAGGAGCGGCCCTCGCGCAGGGCGACGGCGAGCCGGCCGTCCCAGGTGTCCACCGCCGACTCGTCGTCGTACGTCCAGGGGCCGTTCCACACCTCGACGCCGTCGGCCTGCTCGTAGCCGAACTTCCACTGGCAGGCGACGTACGGGCAGTACGGGTGTGCGGGCACCACCAGGCCGCCGGACCGGTGGACCTGGCGGACGAAGCGCGGGAACTCCTCGTCGCGGGAGCGGTAGCGCCAGTCGACGAACTGGCCGGGCTCCAGGCCGAGGGCCAGCCAGTGGCCGTTGCGGGTGGTGATCTCCTCGCCCGGCAGGATCAGCAGGTCGGGGCCGGCCAGCGGGCCCCAGACGGCGTGCGAGGAGCTGGTGTTGTGGTCGGTGGAGACGATGAAGTCCAGGCCGGCCGCGCGGGCCCCGGCGGCCACCTCCTCGGGCTTGCGCCGCCCGTCGGAGTGGACGGTGTGCAGGTGGCAGTCGCCCCGGTACCAGGCGCGGCCGCGGCCGCGGGCCCGCTCCGCCGGGTACTGCGGGGTGAACCGCGGCCCGGGGGCGCCGAAGCGGAGGGTGACCTCGACGTGGTACTCCAGGCCCTGCGGGGCGACCTGGTAGGGGCCGAGGACCACGTGCCAGGTGCCGGGGTTGACCGGGCCGGGGAGGTAGCCGGGGGTCGCGGCGGCGCGGGAGAGGCTGAACTCGGTGCGGAAGCCGCCGGACCAGCCGCGGAAGCCGGGGCCGCCGAGGTCGGTGCCGCGCTCGTCGAAGATGCCGATGTCGCAGGAGTTGCCGGGGGTGCCGGCCGGGACGGGCGGCTTGTCGTAGCCGTAGGAGACGGCGATCTCGCGGACGCCCTCGGGGACCTCGACCGGGAGGTAGACGAAGTCGGGGGAGCCGGTGGGCAGGTGGCCGGTGAGGGTGAGGGTGCGGTCGGGGGGTGTGGCGCCTGGGGCGGCGGCGGGGCCGTCGGCGGGGGCGGCGTCCGCCCGGCCGGTGGCGGCGGCGAGGCCGAGCGCGGTGGCGGCGCCGGTGGCGAGGCCGGTGCGGAGCAGGTCGCGGCGGGCGGGCTGCGGAGTCGGCGGGTGGGTCGGCTGGTCGGCTGGTTGGTCGGCGGGTCGGTTCGGGCGCGGGGTGCTGGGCTCGGTCGGCATCGAGGTCTCCGGATCGGGGCGGGCGGGTCGCTCGCGGGCTTACCCGGGCGGGTGAACCGGGGGTGAGTCGTGGCCCACGGCGGTGGGGCGGGTCGGTGAAGAGGCGCCGGGCGGGGGCGGGGGCGAGTTGCGGGGAGTGACGAATGGTCGGTTCATTGTCATGTCATCGGTTTACATGCCATCGGTTTACATGCCATCGGGTTGTATGAGGCATGGCTTGTGCGAGACATGGCGCGGATGGGAGACGGGCGTGTCGGTGAGTCGGCGGGCACTGCTCATGGGGGTGGCCGGAGGAGCGCTGGCGGGGTGCCGGAGCAGGGCGGCGGGCACCGGTCCGGCCTCGGCCTCGGCGCCACCGTCCACCGAACCGTCCGCCGAACCGCTCGCGACGCCGTCCGGCGGGCCCACCGAGGCCCTCGCGCCGACATCCGCGCCGACACCCGCGCCGGAATCGACGCCCGTGCCGGACCCCGCGAAGCAGCCCCCGCACCCGGCGACCCGGGCCGAGGTGGTCGAGCGGTACGGCGCGCTGGCCCCGGCCGAGTGGGGGCTGGACGTGTCCGGGGTGATCACCGAGCTGCCGGAGGGCGAGAGCGCCATGGCGCTCACCTTCGACGCCTGCGGCGGCCCCGGCGGCAGCGGCTACGACGCCGACCTGATCGACGCCCTGCGGGCGCACGGGGTGCCGGCCACGCTCTTCCTGAACGCCCGCTGGATCGACGCCAACCCGGACGAGTTCGAGCAGCTCGCCGCCGACCCGCTGTTCGAGATCGGCAACCACGGCACCGTCCACCGTCCGCTCTCGGTGACCGGCCGCTCCGCCTACGGCATCGCCGGCACGCGCGGCGTCGGCGAGGTGTACGACGAGGTGGCGGGCAACGCCGAGAAGCTCACCGGGCTGCTCGGGCACCCGCCCCGGTTCTTCCGCTCCGGCACCGCGCACTACGACGACGTCGCCACCCGGGTGGTCGCCGACCTGGGCCAGCGGGTGGCCGGCTTCACCGTCAACGGGGACGACGGGGCGACGCTCCGGTCCGCCGAGGTGCGGCGGGAGGTCGCCTCCGCCCCGCCCGGCGCGATCGTGATCGGGCACATGAACCGCCCGGGCGGCGGCACCGCCCCCGGGGTGGCGGCGGCGGTGCCGGGGCTGCTGGCGGCGGGGCGGCGCTTCGTCCGGCTCTCGGACGTGCTGTAGCGGAACGTCCGGAGACGGGGCCCCGGGGCGGTCAGGCGGGGTGAAGGCCGGTCAGGCCAGGCGCAGGCTGCCCGGGTGCTCCTCCTCGATGATCCGGACCAGCCAGTCGAAGACCGTCGGCCCCCTGCCCGCCCGGGCGGCGTCCAGCTGGGCGGTGATCCGCGCGCGGTTGGTCGGGTGGGCGCGCGCCAGCCGCAGCTCCAGCTGCCGGACCGTCTCCGGGTAGCCGAGGTTGCGGCGGGAGACCTCGTGGTGGCGCCACTCGATGACCCAGTCGCCGTCCTCGGGGGTGCCGTAGCCGCCGCGCAGGCAGTCGGCGAAGGCGTCGAGGTTGCGGCCGAAGTAGCCGTCCACGCCGATGGTCCGCCCGACCACGTCCCAGAAGTCCTCCAGGGTCTTGATCTCGTCGCCGTCGATCACATAGGTCACCGTCACGGGGTCGAGGATATGCCGCCCCGGTCGAGGGCCGGTCGGTGACGGCCAGAGGGCCGGTCGGTGACGGCCCGGGGCCTGGTCGCCGGTCAGGGGGCGACGGCGATCGCGGTGGCGAGCAGCCCGTCCCGGACCGCCCAGCGGCCGTCGAAGCCGTCGAGCCGGCGGCCGTTGACCACCGGGCCCGGTACGAGCAGCCGGGCGGTGAAGGTGCCGTCGGGGGAGAGGTCCAGCTCGGCCTCCTCGAAGTCCAGGAAGACCTGCGTCAGCGGGAACCAGGCCTTGTACACCGACTCCTTGGCGCTGAACAGGATGCGGTCCCACGGGACGTCCGGGTGCTCGGCGGCCAGCTTGGCGAGCCGCTGCTGCTCGACCGGCAGCGCGACGGCCTCCTGGACGCCCTCCGGCAGCGGCAGCGCGGGCTCGGCGTCGATGCCGACGGAGGCGAGGGTGCCGGCTCGGGCCACGGCCGCCGCGCGGAAGCCGTCGCAGTGGGTGAGGCTGCCGACCACGCCGTCCGGCCAGCTCGGCGCGCCGCGCAGGCCCGGGACGAGCGGGCGGTACGGGACGCCGAGCCGGGCGAGGGCGGCCCGGGCGCAGTGCCGGACGGTGGTGAACTCGCGGCGCCGCTTGTCGACGGCCCGGGCGACGGCGGGCTCCTCCTCGGGCTCCAGCCGGGCCTCCGGCGGGTCCTCGTAGGCCACCTCGGTCACCACGACGTCCGGCAGCAGGTCCCCGATCATCCGTTCCCCCCTCGGTCGGCCGCGCGGCCGGGCTGCCGCGCGGGACGAGGGTAACCCGGGTGGGGGGATCTTGGCGGGTGATCGGGGATCATGGCCGACCGGCCCGGCCCGACTGGCGCGGACCGGCCGGTCCGCGGCTGGTCCGGGGCCGGTCTGGGCCCGGTCCGGCCCGGCTACTCGAAGGCGGCCGCCGCCTCGCGCAGCGCCCGGGCCACCGTCTCCGGGTCGTACGGCGCGGGCTCGCCGGGCCGGTAGGTGACGGAGTGCAGGGCGCCGGTGTAGCGGAAGGAGCGGTGCCGCTCGTACAGCGGCCAGGAGACCGGGGACTTGCGGTCGATGCCGACGCTGATGCCCTGGAACGGGGCCATGCCGATCAGCTGGTGGACCGGGCCGAGCAGGGCGGGCTCCGCCCCGGCCGCGGCGCCGTCCCCGGTGTCGCCCACCGGCAGGCCGTCCACGAGCAGCCGGAACTCCCATCTGAGGTCGGCGACGGCGGTGACCTCCAGGGTGATCAGCCGGGCGCCGGCCGGCAGCGGGCCTCCGTCGGCCTCCAGCAGGTCGCCGTACTGGTTGTAGGCGAGGCGCAGCCGGCCGTCCTCGACGTAGAGGCTGTAGCCGCCGCCCTGGTCGCCGTGCGAGACCAGGACGCCCTGGTCGCCCGGCCGGTAGCCGTCGAGCGCGGCCTCGACCGTGAAGGAGCGGAAGGCGATCAGCCGGGAGGAGCGGTAGCGTTCCAGTTCGGGGGTGCCGGCCAGCAGGGTGACGGGGCGGCGCAGCCGCTCGGTCTCGGGGCCGCGCAGCGCGAGGGCGCCGCTGCCGTCGGCGAGCGGGAAGACCCCGTCGCGCCAGGCGGCGGCCTCCCAGGCGGCGGACAACTCCTTGACCAGGTCGGGGTGTTCGGCGGCGACGTCGTGGATCTCGGTGGGGTCGGTGCGCAGGTCGTACAGCGCCCACTCGCCGTCGTCGTACGGGGTGCCCGGGCGGTGCAGGGTGACCAGCTTCCAGCCGTCGCGGTAGTAGCTGCGGTTGCCGGTCATCTCGCAGTACTGCTCGTGGTGGGTGCCGGGCGCGGCGCCGTCGCGCAGCACGGAGGTGAAGCCGGTGCCGTCGAGCTCCTGGACGGGGTGGCCCCGGCGCTCCGACGGCCGTTCCACGCCCGCGAGTTCGAGCAGGGTGGGCAGGATGTCGGTGACGTACTGGTATTGGGTGCGGACGCCGGTGTCGCCCTCGGCGCGGGGCAGGCCGGCCGGCCAGGAGAGCACGAAGGGGACGCGGACGCCGCCCGCGTAGGTCTGGCCCTTGTAGAGGCGGAAGGGGGTGTTGGAGGCCATGCCCCAGCCGCGCGGGTAGTGCACCAGGCTCCGCGGGCCGCCGATCAGGTCGATCTCGCGCCGGACGTCCGGGTTCCAGTCCGTCGGCAGGTTCGGGTGGTGGACGAAGCGGCTGAAGTAGCTGCGGGTGCCCTCGGCGCCGCCCTCGCCGGTGCCGCCGTTGTCGCTGGTGAACACGATGATGGTGTTGTCGAGTTCGCCGAGGGCGGCCAGGGTGTCGGTGAGCCGGCCGAGGTTCTGGTCGACGTTGTCGACCATCGCCGCGTACACCTCCATGTAGCGGGCGTACAACGTCTGCTGGACGTCGGTGAGTTCGTCCCAGGGGCCGACCTCGTACCCGGCCTCGGAGTTGCGCTCGGGCAGCTCGGTGCCGGGCGGGAAGTGTCCGGCGGCCAGCTGGCGGGCGAAGCGGGTGCGGCGCAGCTCGTCCCAGCCGCCGTCGTAGCGGCCGCGGTGGCGGGCGAGGTCCTCGGGCTTGGCCTGGAGCGGGCCGTGCACGGCGTTGTGGGCGAGGTAGAGGAAGAAGGGCTTGTCGGCGTCGTGGGCGCGCAGTGAGGTGACCATCTTGACGGCCTGGTCGGTGATGTCGTCGGTGTAGTAGTAGCCGTCGGGGAACTCGTCGATGTCCAGCGGGCTGTTGTCGCGGACGAGTTGGTGCGGGTGGAAGAGGCTGGTCAGGCCCTCCAGGACGCCGTAGTACTGGTCGAAGCCCTTCTGGAGCGGCCAGTTGGCGCGGTCGTCGGCGGCGTTGGAGGCGGAGTCCCGGGTGAGGTGCCACTTGCCGACCGCGTAGGTGGCGTAGCCGGCGTCGTGCAGTAGTTCGGCCAGGGTGGGGATGTCCCCGGCGACCTCCATGCCGTAGCCGGGGAAGCCCGGGTCGGCGTTGGCGACGAAGGAGTAGCCGACCCGGTGCGGGTTGAGGCCGGTGAGCAGGGCCGCCCGGGCGGGGGAGCAGAGCGGCATGGTGTGGTAGTTGGCGAGCCGGACGCCGGTGGCGGCGAGGCGGTCCAGGGTGGGGGTGGGGATCTCGGCGCCGAACGGGCCGATGTCGCTGTAGCCCATGTCGTCGATCAGCACGACGACGATGTTGGGCGCGCCCTCGCGCGGGCGGACCCGCCGCGGCCAGGCGGGGACGGACTCGGCGAAGGTGCGGCCGACGGTGCCGGGGAAGCCCGCGTACGGGTCGCGGCGGTGCGGGTCGGGCTGCGGCGTCGGCCGGAGGTGCGGGTCGGGCGGGGTGCTCATACGGTGCTCCGGGGGTGGCTCGGGCGGGTGGCGGCTCAGCGGGCGCCGGCTCAGCGGCTGGCGGCCGGAGCGGGCTCCAGGCCCGGCACGGCGGCCAACAGCTCGGCGGTGTAGGGGTGTTCGGGCGCGGTGACGACCCGGTCGGCCGGACCGGTCTCGACGATCCGGCCGCGGTGCATCACCGCGATCCGGTGGCTGACCCGGCGGACCACCGCCAGGTCGTGGGCGATGAACAGGACGGCCAGGCCGAGTTCGCGCTGGAGCCGGGCGAGCAGCTCGATCACCTGGGCCTGGACCGAGACGTCCAGCGCGGAGACCGGCTCGTCGCAGACCAGCACGCTCGGCTCGGGCGCCAGGGCCCGGGCGATGCCGATGCGTTGGCGCTGGCCGCCGGAGAAGGCGCGCGGGTGGCGGTCGGCCACGGTCGGGTCCAGCCCGACCTGCTCCAGCAGTTCGGCGACCCGGGCGGCGCGCTGCTCCCGGTCGCCGAGGCGGTGGGCGATCAGCGGTTCGGCGATGATCTGCCCGGCGGTCATCCGGGGGTTGAGCGAGGAGTACGGGTCCTGGAAGACGAGTTGGACCTCGCGGTGCGGCCCGTCGCGCCGTGCCCCGCGGCCGAGTTCCTCGCCGCGGAAGCGGATGCTGCCGCCGGACGGCGGGTGCGCCTGGGCCAGCGCCCGGGCCAGGGTGGACTTGCCGGAGCCGGACTCCCCGACCAGGCCCAGCGTCTCGCCGGGGTGCAGGTCGAGGTCGACGCCGTGCAGCGCGGTGACGGCGCGCCGCCGGGAGCCGTACGTCTTGGTCAGGCCGCGGACGGTGAGCAGCGGCCGGGTGCCCGGGGTGCTGTTGGCGGCCGCCCGGGAGGGCTCCTCCAGGCGCGGAACGGCGGCCAACAGCTCCCGGGTGTACGGGTGTTCGGGCCGGGCGAGGACCTCGGCGGTGGCGCCGCTCTCGACCACCCGGCCGTGCCGCATGACCAGCAGCCGGCGGCAGGTCCGGGCGATCACCCCGAGGTCGTGGCTGATCACCACCAGGGCGGTGCCGGTCTCCCGGTTGATCCGGGTCAGCAGCCGCAGGATCTGCTGCTGGACGGTGGGGTCGAGGGCGGTGGTCGGCTCGTCGGCGACCAGCACCTCGGCGTCGTGGGCGAGTGCGAGGGCGATCATGATGCGCTGGCGCTGGCCGCCGGAGAACCGGTGCGGGTGGTCGCGCAGTCGGCCGGCGGCGTCGGGGATGCCGACCAGGTCGAGCAACTCGGCGGCCCGGGCCCGCCGTTCGGCCTTCCGCAGGGGGCCGCCGTGGGCGCGCAGTGCCTCGTCCAGTTGGCGGCCGACGGTGAGCACGGGGTTGAGCGAGGACATCGGGTCCTGGAAGACCATGGCGATCCGCCGCCCGCGCAGGGCGCGCAGCGCGGTCTCGGGGAGGGTGGCGAGGTCCTGCCCGGCGAGGTGGACCGAGCCGGCGGTGATCCGGCCGCCGGGCGGCAGCATCCGCAGCAGCGCCAGCGCGGTGGTGGACTTGCCGGAGCCGGACTCGCCGACGATGCCCAGGGTGTCGCCCGCTCCGAGGTCGAAGGAGACGCCGTCGACGGCCGTGGTGCCCTGGGGGTCGGAATCGCCGAACCGTACGGTGAGGTCGGTGACGCGGAGCACGGTGGTCATCGGCGGATCCCCCGGTTCAGGGCCTCGGCGATCAGCGTGAAGCCGAGCACCAGCGCGGTGGTGGCGGCCAGCGGGGCGGCCGCGAAGGTCGGGTGGGTGGCCAGGTAGGCGACGGACTGGCTGAGGATGCTGCCCAGGGTGGGCTCCGGCGGGCGGACCCCGAGGCCGAGGAAGCTCATCGCGCCCTCGATGAACACGCCGAGCGAGAGTGCCACGGCGGTCTGCACGATCAGCGGGTCGACGGCGTTGGGCAGTACGTGCCGCAGCAGCACCCGGGCCCGGGAGGCGCCGCCGACCCGGGCCGCCAGGGCGTACTCGCGCTCCCGCTGGACGAGGATGCCGGCCCGCAACTGCCGTCCGTAGCCGGGGATCTCGGCCAGCGCGATGACGATCACCACCGGCCAGCGGCCCGGGCCGAGGACGGCGGTGACGGCCAGGGCGAGGATGAGCCCGGGGAAGGCGAGCAGCAGGTCGAAGGCGCGCTGGACGGCGAGGTCGGACCACCGGGAGGTGGCCGCGAGCAGGGCGGCGGAGCAGCCGAGCAGGGCGCCGACCGGGACGGCGGTGACGATCAGCGCGAGGTCGGTGCCGATGCCGTGCAGCACCCGGCTGTACAGGTCGCGGCCGAGGTCGTCGGTGCCGAAGGGGTGCGCGGCGCCGGGGCCGGCCAGGGCGAGCGCGCTCTGGGCGTTCGGGTCGGTGCCGGTGAGCAGCGGTGCGAGCAGTCCGGCCAGGGCGACGGCGCCGACCAGGACGAGGCCGGTCAGGCCGCGCGGGCTGAGCAGGGCGGCGCGGTAACGGCCGCGCGGTGCTGTGGGCTTGAGGGGAAGGGCGGTGGTGGTCATCGGGTCACTCCCAGCGGATCCGGGGGTCGAGCCAGGTGTAGGCCAGGTCGGTGAGCAGTTGGACGGCCACGTAGACCGCGACCACGAGCAGCAGCAGGTCCTGCACCAGCGGGTAGTCCCGGCGCAGCACGCCCTGCTCGATCAGCTGGCCGAGGCCCGGCCAGGCGAAGATCCGTTCCACCAGGACGGCCCCGGCGACGAGGTGGCCGGTCTGGAGGCCGAGGACGGTGACGGCGGAGGGCAGCGCGTTGGGCAGGGCGTGCCGCCAGACGATCCGCCGTCGGGAGACGCCGAGCGCGGTCGCGGTGCGGACGTAGTCCTCGGCGAGGGCGCGTTCGATGCCGTCCTTGAGGTAGCGGGCCAGCACGGCGGCGCTGGGCAGGGCCAGGCAGAGGGCGGGCATCGCCAGGTACTGCACGGCCAGGTCCGGTTCGGCGAGCAGGGACTCGTGCCCGCCGGCCGGGAGCAGTTCGAAGGAGACGGCGAACAGCAGGACCAGCAGGACGCCGGTGACGAACGGCGGGACCGCCAGCACACCGGTGGTGACCGCCTGGACGGCGGCGGCGACCGGGCCGCGCCTGGTGGTGGCGCCGACCACGCCCAGCGGCAGCGCGATCAGCACCACCAGCAGCAGGGCGCCGAGGGTGAGTTGGACGGTGGCGCCGAGGCCGTTGCCGATCAGGTCGGAGACCTGGCCGCCGATCGCGTAGCTCGGCCCGAGATCGCCGCTCAGCAGGTGGCCGAGCCAGCTGACGTACTGGCCGAACAGCGGTTGGTCGAGCCCGAGTCGACCGCGGATGGCGGCGACGGTGGCGGGGGAGGCGTCCGGCCCGGCGAGCGTGGTGGCCGGGTCGCCGGGGATCAGCCGGAGGATGAGGAAGACCAGGAAGGAGGCGAGGGCGAGGACGAGCAGTCCGCTGGGGAGGCGTTTCAGGAGGAAGGTGCGCATGGGGTTCCGGGCCGTCCTGCTCAGGCCGTGAGGTAGGCGTCGTCGAGGTTGAGGTAGCCGAACTTGTTGAGCGTGACGCCCCGGGCCCGGCGGCCCGCGACCTCGACCAGTCCGGCGATGGCGAGGTCGATCACGAACTCCTCGTCCAGCAGCACGTCGGTGATCTGCTGGTGGAGGGCCCTGGCCTCGGGGCTGTCGCTGTCGCTGCGGTTCCAGGCGCGCTGCACCACGTCGGTGTAGGCGGGGGAGGCGAAGCGGGAGCTGTTCCTGGCCTCGTTGAAGGGGTAGGCGCTCACCGCGAGGGTGGCGGGCTGGAGTTGGGCGAAGCCGTGGCTGAGCGTCCACAGGGCGGGCATGGACTGGGAGATCAGCTGTTTCTGCATGGTCGGCGAGTCGGCGGGCTGGAGCACCGTCTCGATGCCGACCTGCCGGAGGTCGTACTGGAGGATCTGCGCGATGGCCGTCGGCCCGGCCTCGTTGGAGTGGGCGAAGGGCAGGGTGATGTGCTCGGCGCCCGCCTCCCGGAGCAGCGCCCGGGCCCGTTCCGGGTCGTGCCGGTAGTGGGTGGCGCCGGCCTCGGTGTAGGCCGGGGAGGACTTGGGCCAGGGCACCGAGGAGACGGTGCCGTAGCCGCCGAGGGCCTGTTGGACGAGCCGGTCGCGGTCGACGGCCCAGGCGATGGCCTGGCGGACGCGCTTGTCGCGGACGTGCTCGGCGGTGACGTCCACGCCGATGTAGTGGGCGCCGGAGCCGGTGTCGTACTGCCTGATCCGGAACCGCGGGTCCTCGACCAGGGTCGCGGCGTCCTTGCCGCGGACGGTGTAGGAGAGGTGGGTCTGGCCGGTCCTGAGCGAGGACAGCAGCGACTCCGCCTGCGGGATGATCCGGATCTCCACGCCGTCGAGGTGGGGGCGGCCGGGGGTCCAGTACTGCTCGTTGCGGGCGAAGGAGAGCGAGGAGCCGGGCTTGCGCCCGGTGAGGGCGAACGGTCCGGTGCCGATCAGCCGGGTGCCGGCGACGGCGTCCTCGATGCTCTCCCGGTCCGGGACGATCATGAACTCGAAGAGGTCGAAGAGGTTGCTCACCGGGTGGGCGAGCACCAGGGTCAGCTCGAAGTCGCCGTTCCTGCGGAAGTCGGTGACGGCGGCGGCGGTGGACCTCAACTGGGCGGAGCGGGCCGGGTTCTGGAGGTTCCGGACGGCGAAGACGACGTCGTCGGCGGTGAACCGGCGGCCGCTGTGGAACAGCACGTCCTCGCGCAGCTCGAGGGTCACGTTCAGGCCGTCCGGCGAGACCTCCCAGGCGGTGGCGAGCTCGGGCTGCGGCCGGAGCCGGTCGTCGTACCGGGTGAGGGTGTTGAAGGCGAGGCGCTGGACGAGGGTGTTGGCGCTCACGGCGAAGAGCAGGCTCGGGGTGATGTCGATGCCGGTCGCGACGGTCAGCACGCCGCCCCGGCGCGGGGAGTCGGCGTCCACGGCACCGGCCGCGTTCCGGGCGTGCTCGACGGCCGAGCGGCAGCCCGCGAGCGTCAGCAGTCCGGTGCCGGCGAGGCCCGCGCGCAGCAGGGCGCGGCGGCTCGGGGCGGGGGGACGGGGGAGCGCGGTCATGGCGGTCCTTCGGGGGCGGCTGCGGGTGATCGGGGGCGGTTTCGCGGGGTCGGGGGCGGCTGCGGGTGATCGGGGCGGTTTCGCGGGATCGGGGGCGGTTAGGGACGGTGGGCGGCGCGGGGTGCGGTGAGCGCGTGGACCGGCCGGGCGTACAGCTCGCCGAGCACCGGCGCTCCGGCGGCCACGGCGAGCACGTCCCGGCCGCGCGGCTGGGCGATCAGCAGGCCGGCGTCCCGGTGCAGGTGCGAGCGGAGCGCGAACTCGGCCCGGACGACGTCGAGATGGGCCGGGTCGAGGAGGGCGAAGGTCTCGGTCAGCACCACCAGGTCGGGGTTGACCACGTCGGCGAGCAGGGCGAGCGCGCGGCCGACGATCCGGGCCCGGTTGCGGACCAGCCGGCCGGCCGTCGGGTCGCCGCGCCGGACGGCGGCGATCAGCTGGGCCCGGTCCGGTCCGGCGGTGACCCCCTCGGCGGTGGCCGCCGCGAACAGCGCGGTGTCCGAGGCGGCCACCGAGAGACAGCCGAGCCGCCCGCAGTGGCAGCGCTCCCGGCTGTCCGCGTCCGGGTCGGTGACCGTCCCGGAGACCGGGAGGTGGCCGAGGTCGCCGGTGGCCGAGGGCGGGCCCAGGTGGACGGTGCCCGCGACCGCGAGCGCCGCGTCCACCACGTGGCCGACGAACAGCTGGACCATGCTGCGGCGGGCCGCCGGGTGGCCGAAGAGGATCTCCGCCAGGGTGAGCGCCCGGGCGTGGTTGTCCACCTGGACGGGCAGTCCGGTGGCGGCCGTCAGCTGCTCGCGCAGCGGCAGGTCCCGCCACCGCAGCGGATCGTGCCGGACGACCACCCCGGCCGCCGGGTCGACGGAGCCGCCGGTGACGGCGCCGAGGCCGACCACCGTACGGTCGCCGCGCAGGGTGTCGATCAGCCGGGGCAGCCGGGCCAGCAGCGGGCGCAGCAGCTCCGGGCCGGTCCGGCCGCGGTGCGGGACCTCCTTGCGCCGCAGCACCCGGCCGCGCAGGTCGAGCAGCGCGACGGTGGTGAACGGCAGGCCGATGTGCAGCCCGGCCACGGCCAGGCGGTCCGGGTCGAGGTCGAGCGGCAGTTGGGGGCGGCCCAGGGTGCCGGCGCCGGCGGCCGCCAACTCGGGCCGTTCGTGCAGGAGTCCGAGCCGGACCAGGTCCACCGCCTGCCGGGAGACGGCCGAGGCGCTGAGCCCGGTGAGCGCGGCGACCCGGCTGCGGGCGATCGGCCCGTGGTCGAGCACCGTGCGCAGGACGGCGGAGGCGTTGGCGTCCCGGCGGTCGTCGCCGGCGCGCGGGGCGGTGGACGTGGTCATCGGCGCGGATCTTCTGCCGTGGTCCCTCGCGGCCCCGGTCAGTTGGCCGCTTCGAGCTCCTCGGCGGGCACCAGGCCCGGCACCCGCGGCGGGTCGGCGGGCTCCAGCAGCCGGCTCGGGGTGCCGTCCACGCCGACCGGCAGGTCGCCGTCCAGGGTGATCCGGCGCACCAGGCGCGGCTCGTCGCCGTAGTCGGCGACCGCGTAGTGCTGGGTGGCGCGGTTGTCCCAGATCGCCACGTCGCCGACCTGCCAGTCCCAGCGGACGGTGTTCTCCAGGCGCTCCACGTAGCGCTGGAAGAGGTCGATCAGGGCCTTGCTGTCGTCGCCCGAGACGCCCTGGACGCGCTGGGCGAAGGCGCCCAGCAGCAGGGTCCTCTCACCGGTCACCGGGTGGACCCGGACCACCGGGTGCTCGGTCCTGAAGGCGGTGGAGACGAACACGTCCCGGAACAGCCTGGCGACCTCGGCGTTGTCCGCCAGCTCGGGGCGCAGGGCGAGCCGGGCGGCGTAGTCGTAGTCGTTGGTGTGGACGGCGCGCAGGCTCTCGGCGAGCTTCTTCAGCGGGGCGGGCAGGTCCCGGTAGGCGGCCGCGGTGTTGGCCCAGACGGTGCTGCCGCCGGCCGGCGGGACCTCCAGGGAGCGCAGGATCGAGGCCTTGGGGTAGGACGGGACGAAGGTGACGTCGGTGTGCCAGTTGTTGGCGCGCACGCCCTTGGTGGCGTCCAGCTCGAAGATGTAGCGGCCGTCCGCGCTGGGCACGGTGGGGTGGCCGACCGGCTGCCCGAGCAGCCGGGCGAAGGCCTCCTGCCCGGCGTCGTCCAGGTGCTGCTGGCCGCGGAAGAAGAGCACCTTGTGCTCGTACAGGGCGGCCTCCAGGGCGGCGACGGTCCCGGCGGGGAGGTCGCCGCCGAGGCGTATGCCGTGCACGAGCGCGCCGATCCGGCCGGCGACGGGGGTGAGGCGGAGCGCGGTCGGGGCGGTGGCGTCGGCGGTGGTCGGTTCGGCGGGGGAGGCGGGGGAGGCGGGGGCGGTGGTCATGGCGGGGCCCTTTCGGGACGGGTGTGGCGACGGCGGATACGGCTACGCAGCGTGACGAATGGCGGGTGCGCGGAGCGGCGTCAGGCGGCGGTGGGCGTACGGCTCCGCACGGCGGGCAGTGGGCGTACGGGGGCGTGACGGTCCGCTTCGGCGGACGTCAGCGGGCGAGGGCGCCGCGACAACAGCGGCGCGGGCAGCGGCGGGGGACGGGGCGGACGACGGTGGCCATCGGCCCTCCTTCCTGGTCGCTGCGGATGGGCTCGGGCCTCATCGTGCTGAACCGCCCGGGCCCCTGTCAATCGTCATCTTGGCTGGTGGGAAAGGGCGTTGCCGCTTCGTTGCGGCGGCTTGCGGCCGCTTGCCGGGTGTTGCGGCGGATGACGGGGGGATGGCGGGCGCGCTGCGGGCGGGCGTTCGGGCTTGTGGCCCGGGGGCGGGGTTACTAATTTTCGGAGCGGAAGTAATCCGGGCCGGCGCGGGCGGTTCCCGCCTCGGGGCCGACGCCTGCCCGGATACCGGTGCGGCTGTGACGTTCGGTGACGGCGGTGCGGTCGTTACTGCCCGAGCAGACGGGCGAAGTCCAGCCCGAGACTGGCGAGGACGGGCAGGGCGCCGAGGTCGGTCACGCCGGCGACCGGGATGCTGTAGCCCTGGTTCACCTCGCGCGGCGCGGCGCCGGCGGTGACGGGGGCGGTGGTCGGGAGCAGGACGCTGCCGAGGAGCAGGGCGACGAGCGAGGTGCGCATCTGAGGGGGCCTCCGGGGGCTCGGGTGACGGCCTGTCAACACCCTCCGTGGCAGGGCGGTCACGCATCTTCGCCCCTTCGGCCGCATTGGTAAAGATTCTTGCCTTGTGTTCATGCCAACATCGCGGAGGTCTGGACCACCTTGCGGTCAGGCGCATACGTTTCCTCCACAAAGGCGTTCGGTCGGTGAACTTCCGTACGAATGTGCCGACTTCTGCCTGTCATGCTCATGACCTTCACGGCAACCGAAGGGAACGAACCATGCGCGCCATCGGCAAGAACCTCAGGATCCTCGCGGGCGCTCCGCTCGCCGCGGCCGCCCTGATCGCCCTCACGGCCGGCTCCGCCAGCGCGGCGATACCGATCAACCAGCCCATGACCGGCAAGGCCACCTACTACACCGACGCCGGCTACGGCGCCTGCGGCACCCAGATCAACGCCTCCACCCAGATGCTGGTCGCCGTCTCGCACACCTGGTGGACCACCGCCAACCCGAACAACGACCCGGTCTGCAAGGGCATTTCGGTCAAGGTGACCTACCAGGGCAAGACCGTCACCGTCCCGGTGAAGGACCAGTGTCCCTCCTGCGACTCCACCCACATCGACCTCAGCCAGCCCGCCTTCGCCAAGCTGGCCCCGCTGGACAAGGGCGTCATCACCGGCCTGAGCTGGCAGTTCGTCAAGACCGGGCTCAAGGGCGAGACCGTCGAGCTCTCCGCCCCGGTCACCGGCTCCACCATCGGCTGAGCCGGCCCCGACGCCGGCCCCCGACGGCCGTGCCCGCCCCCGCGGCATGACGGGGGCGGGCCCGGTCTCTCCGCGTCCGGTCCTCCTCCCGCGTCCGGTCAGGCGCCCGCGGACCCCGTGAGCCGCGGAGCCATCGCCAGCAGCAGCTGGACGGCCGGGGGAGCCGTCCGCGGATCGTGGGCCAGCCCCAGCGTGACGGTCGGCACCGGGGCCGTCAGCCGGCGCAGGCAGACGCCGGGGATCCGGAACACCCGGGCCCGGCCCTCGGGGATGGGCGCGATGCCGTACCCCGCCGCCACCGCCAGCAGGAGCTGCTCGTCGTCCGGCTCCTCCCGCACGATCCGCGGCGACCGGCCCGGCCACAGCTGCCCGGTGATCAGCGCGTGCATCCCGGGCCCGTTCTGGCGCGGCCAGAGCACCACCGGCTCGTCCGCGATCCGGTGCCGGCCGATCCGGGCCCGGGTGCGGGCGAGCGGATGGCCGGCCGGCACGGCGAGCAGCAGCTCCTCCTCGGCGACGATCCGGCAGTCGAGCCCGGGGACGTCCAGCGGCGGCCGGACGAACGCCGCGTCCAGCCGCCCGGCGAGCAGCTCGGCGACGTTGTGCGAGGTCCAGCCGGTCTGCAGGGCGACGTCCAGCCGCGGGTAGCGGTTGCGGAACTCCGTCACCAGGGCGTCGCAGACCCCGCCCCGGGCGGAGCGGGTGTACGCCACCCGCAGCCGCCCCTCCCGCCCCTGGACCACCGCCGCGACCCGCTCCTCGGCCGCCGCGACCTCCCGCAGCACCCGCCGGGCCTCCTCGGCGACCGCGCGCCCGACCGGGGTCAGCGCGCAGCCCTTGCTGGTGCGCTCGACCAGCTCCACGCCCAGCTGCCGCTCCAGCGCCTTGACCTGCTGGCTCAGTGCCGGCTGCGCCACGTGCAGCCGGCGGGCGGCCCGGGTGAAGTTCAACTCCTCCGCCAGCACCGAGAAGTAGCGCATGCGCCGCAGATCCATCCGCAGATCCATCCGGCGATGATAAGGGCGGCTTATCGCTTCCGGACAGAACCGGTCTTGGACGGCTTCCGGCGCGAGCCGCTTTCCTGGTGAGGGCCGCCGGCACCCGGCGGGCGGCCTCCGAGGGAGGGGTTCGCGATGGACGGCACGACGGACGGTGCGACGGGCGGCACGGTGGACGGCGTGATGGACGTCGTCGTGGTCGGGAGCGGGATCATCGGGCTCACCACGGCGATACGCCTGCAGGAGAAGGGACTTCGGGTCGTCGTGGTGACGGCCGACGGGCTGCTGTCGACGACCTCGGCGGTGGCCGCCGCCGTCTGGTTCCCGGTCGCCACCGGCACCGGCGGCCGGGTGGCGGACTGGTCCGCGACGGCCTTCGCGGAGTTCGCCCGCCAGGCCGAGGAGGGCGTGCCCGGCGTCTCGATGCGCAGCACCCGCATGCTGGAGCACGAGCGGCAGTCGGCAGGCCAGCCCTGGTGGGGCGACGCCGTCCCCGACCTGCGCCGGCTGACGGCCGCCGAACGCGGAGCGGACTGCGCGGACGGCTGGTCGTTCACCGCGCCCGCCGTCGAGATGCCGCTCTACCTGCCCTGGCTGCTCGGCCGGTTCGTCGACAACGGCGGCGGGATCGTCCACCGCCGCCTCGACACCCTCGACCAGGCCCGCGCCTGGGCGCCCGTGGTCGTCAACGCCACCGGGATCGGCGCCCGGCAGCTCTGCGACGACCCGGCCGTGCACCCGATCCGGGGCCAGCTCGTCCTCGTCCGCAACCCCGGCCTGCCCACCTCGACCCGGATCCAGGACGACCCGGCCGGCTACACGTACATCCACCCCCGCAGCACCGACGTCGTCCTCGGCGGCACCTTCGAACCGGACGACTGGAACACCGTCGCCGATCCGGCCACCGCCGAGGCCATCCTCGCCCGCTGCACGGCCCGGATCCCCGCACTGCGCGAGGCCCGCGTCCTCGGCCACGTCGTCGGCCTGCGGCCCGCCCGCCACGGCGGTCCCCGCCTCGAGGCGGAGCCGGACGGCCGGACCGTCCACAACTACGGCCACGGGGGCGCCGGCGTCACGCTCAGCTGGGGCTGCGCCGACGCCGCGGCCGAACTGGCGGCCGCTGCGGCGAGTTGACCCCGTCACGGGTGCGTACCGGCCCCCGAGCGCGCCGTCGCGGCGCCGCTCGGGGGCCTTCGGCCGGACGCCCACCGTGCCAAGTTCGCGGTTTTCCACGATGCCCGAGCGTGGCGGTCGGATGCCAGTCTGTGACTGCCACCGCACCCCGCAGCCGGGTCGGGGCGGGACCGATCGGCCCCGGGTGACCGGCTGTTCACGTGGAACGCCCAGAAGGGACACTTGTCATGAACAGGCGAATCGGAGCGGCCTCGCTCAGCGCGGCTCTCGCGGCCGCGGTTCTCGTCGGCGGTACCGCCCAGGCCTACGCCGCCGCGGCCTCCCCCGCCCCGGCGCACGCCGCCCCGGCGCACGCCGCGCCGGCGCCCGTCGCGGCGCCCGCCGTCCAGGAAGGCGCGTCGGCGCAGGCGCTCGACATCTGGCACTGGGTCGGCCGGTACAACTCCCAGTTCGCCGCCGAGGCCGCGTACTGGGTGCTGTACGGCCTCGGGAGCGCCATCGCGATGAGGATCGAGAAGATCTGGGACAACGGCGTGGAGACCTGGGAGCTCTACATCCAGTGAGTCTCCACAGCCAGTGAGTCACCCGGCGCCGGCACCCAGCCGCGGCGCCCCCCTCCGGACGGGACCAAGGCGAGCGTGACGCGTGTCCGCTCGTCCAGCCGAGAAGAGAGTTGGTAGACCCATGCAGCGTACGACCTCCATGACCGGTCTGGGCCGCACGGCCGCGGGCGCCCTCACCGCCGTGCTGATGGCGGCCGGAGCGGTCGCCCTCGCCCCGTCCGCGCAGGCCGCGGCCGGGCAGGACGGGCCGCAGGCCTCGGCGGCGCAGCGCCCGGCCGCCGAGAGCGCGGCGGCGAACGTGCCGCTGGTCGCCGCGGACCGTTCCACGAAGGTCACGCTCTCCAACGGCAGCGGGTCCGGCCTGACCAAGACGTGGGACAAGCTCGACCACGGCTGCTGGACGAACGACATGCTGCCGTCCGACTACATCCCCAACACGAAGTCCTCCAGCTGGCAGAGCGAGTCCTGCGGGTTCGCGACCGGGACCGAGGGCAACATCACCTACACGCTCGACAACGGCGGAGAGGTCAAGCTGCACTGGAACAACCCGTACTGGGGCAGCAACGACTACAGCTGCTCCGTCCCGGACGGGTACACCTGTTCCCGGAGCGGCGGCAGCGGGGACAACACCGCGGTCACCTTCAGCATCGGGCGCAGCCGGGCCAAGGCCGCCGCCGCGGAGATGCCCAGCCTCACCAGCGCCTCCCGGAGCACGAGCATCAACCTGACCAACAACTCGGGGAAGCTGCTCACCCGCTCCGGCGCGAGCCTGCAGTGGGGGATCTGGTCCGACAACATGATGCCGCCGTCGATGGTCCAGCCCGGTGTCACCGCGAAGTGGGCGAGCGAGTCCGAGGGCGTGATGACCGGCACCGAGGGTGAGGTCAGCTTCAACGTGGCCGGGGAGCAGAACCAGGTCAAGGTGCACTGGAACAACCCGTACTGGGGCAGCAACGGCTACAGCTGCGACGCGCCGGCCGGGTACAAGTGCACCTGGCAGGGCGGCAGCGGCGACAACGCCGCGGTCTCCTTCACCCTGTCGAAGTCCTGACGCCGAAGTCCTGACGCCGAGTCCTGACGCGGGATCCGGTGCCGGGGCCCTGATCGCGCCGGGCCGGGTCGAACCGGCCGCCCCCGCCCGGGTGCATCCGCACCCGGGCGGGGGCGCGTCCGCGGCCGCTACCGCTCCAGCGCCGCCACCAGCTGGGTGCGCCGGGCGATCCGCAGCTTCCGGTAGGCGTTGGTGAGGTGGGTCTCCACGGTGCGGCGGGTGAGGCAGAGCGCGGAGGAGATCTGGGCGTTGGTGTGCCCCGCCGCCGCCAGTTCGGCCACGCGCCGTTCGGCGGGGCTCAGGGCGTGTCCGCCGTCCCGGTTCCGCACCCCGCCCTCGCGCAGCGCCTCCTCCGCCGCGCCGAGGAGACGGCCGACCGGGGCCGGTCCGCCGGTCTCCGGGGCGGGCCCGGCCAGCCGCAGGGCCACGGCGTGCGCCTCGCGCAGCGTGTCGCGGCCCTTGCGGCCGCTGCCCGCCTCGATGTGGGCCCGGCCGAGGTCGATCAGCACCTCCGCGAGTTCCACGGGCGCGGCGGCCGGCCTGAGCAGTTCGGCGCCCTCGGTCAGCGAGCACAGGGCCAGCCGGCCGCCCACGGCAGCGGCGTACGCCCGCAGCGCCCGGCCGACGGTGCGCGGGGTGCCCCAGGTCCGGGCGTGGCGCAGTTCCTCCTCGGCGAGTTCGCGGGCTTCGTCCCGCCGTCCGAGCCGTACCAGGGCGAGCGCCGCTCCGGAGCGCCACGGCGTGGCGACCGGGCTGACGAAGTCGTGGGCGAGCTGGCCGGCTCCGCAGACCAGGTAGTCGTCGAGGGCGGCCTGCCAGTCGCCGTCCGCGGCGTGCAACAGGGCCCGGGTGTAGCTGAGTTCGTTCCACTCCCAGGAGCTGTCGCTGCCGGACGGGCCGACCAGGGCCACGGCCTCCCAGGCCGCGGAGCGCCGGCCGGTCTCGCGCCGGGCGGTCGCCACCATGGCGGCGAGGTGCGGCAGTCGGACGCCCTGTCCGGCGGTCGCCTCCACCAGGGGGGCGTTCTCGGCGATGACGCGGTCGAACTCCCCCGCCCAGAGCGCGGCTTCGGCCCGGACGCTGAGCAGGCACTGCAGGCCCACGTCGGTCAGGTCCGGGGGGACGGGCGGGGCGGGCAGGCACTGGCCGGTCAACTCCCGTGCCTCGTCCAGGCGGTCCGCCCACTGGAGCAGGGTGGCCGCGCTGCCGAGCCAGGCGGTCCGCAGCCGCGGGTCCACCGGCGCGGCCAGCCGCGGCCGGACCCGGTCGAGCACCTCGGCCGCCGAGCAGAGGCCGGCCCCGGCCTCGTACTCGGTGATCAGTCCGCACACCAGGGGCTCGATGGCGGGGGGCGCGGTCGGGGCGAGTGCGCGCAGGCCGGCGACGGCGCCGCGCCAGGCGTCGCTGTCGTGCGAGGAGACGAGCGCGCCGAGGGTCCCCAGCACCTGGACGAGTTCGTCGTCGTCGGCGCCGCGACCGGCCCGGCGGAGGACCTCCAGCGCGGTGTCGGGATCCCGGCGCGCGACGTGGGCCGCGCAGAGGGCGGTGGCCGCGGTGGCCCGGTCCCGGAGGTCGGTGTGCAGTTCCAGTCCGGTGCGGAGCCGGCGGATGCCGGCGGTCGCGTTGTGCGGGAGTTCCAGGGCGCCGAGGCGCATGGTGAGGGCGGCCCGCCGGTCCGGATCGAGCGGGCCGCTCAGGGCGTGGCGCAGGTACGCGGCGGACTCCGCGACGTGACCGGCGCGCATCGCCTCCTCGGCGGCCTCGGACAGCGAGCGGGCCATCCACGCCTCGCCGGGCCGTTCGACCCGCAGGAGCCGGGAGGCCACGGCGGTCGCGGGCGCGCCGCTCTCGTCGAGCAGTTCCGCGACGCGGGTGTGCAGTGCGGCGATCTCCTCCGGAGCGGCGACGGCGAGGACGGCCTCCCGTGCGAGGGGGTGGTCCAGCAGCCTGCTGATGCGGCGCGCGGACCGCTCGCCCGGGGAGCGGGTGGCGGTGCAGAGGTCGGAGAGCTGGTGGAGCAGGCCGGGGCCGACGGGCATCCCGCCCTCGGCGGCGACGGCGAGGGCGAGGCAGGCGTGGCGTACGCAGGGGTCGGCCCGTCCCAGCCAGCGGGCGATCGTGTCGCGGAAGCGGCTGCGCGACGGGGTGGACGACGGGCGGGGGAGCGCCCCGTCGGCGAAGTCGGCGACGAGCGCCCGCACCAGGGCCGGGTTGCCGATGCCCGCCTCGACGCAGGCCACGGTGGAGCGCTGGTCCAGGCCGGCGTCCCGGGCGAGGCGGATGACGGCGGGGACGCTGAGCGCGGGGAGGGCGACGGCCGTGCCGGTGGCGGGCGGGAAGGGGGCCGGACCGGACGGGTCGGCGCGCTCGGTGAGCACCAGCAGGACGGGGATCTCGGCGATGCGGCGGGCGAGGTAGCCGAGCCAGCGCCGGGACGGCTCGTCGGCGTGGTGGAGGTCGTCCACCGCGAGCAGGACCGGCCGCTCGGCGGCGGACCGGGTCAGCCTGGTCACCAGCCCGTGGAACAGCCGTTGTTCGTCCGCTCCGGCCGCGACCGAGAAGGGCACGGCCTCGTCGTCCGCGAAGAGCTGGCGGACGAGCCCGAACGGGAACGCCGTCTCCTCCGGTACGCCGCGGGCGCGTCCGACGCGTACGGCGTCACCGTCGGCCTGCTGCCGGACGATCGCCTCCAGCGCGGCGGTCCGTCCCATGCCGGACACCGGTGCCGAGAGCAGGACCCAGCGTCCGCTGCCCGCCCGCGCCGCCGCCGCGGCCGCCGAGGCCGTGCCCAGCACCTCGTCGCGCTCCAAGAGCATGTGCTCCCCATCCTGTCGGTCCTGTTCGGCCGGTCCGGCGCGTGGTACCGGTCCGGGCCGTCCCCAGCAGTCCGGACAGGGGTTTCCGCGGTCATCGGAGTCGTATTCCGCAGGAACATCGTGAACGATCTCTTTCCGGTTCGATCTTCACCCATGGGTGGCGCGAGGCGGCCGGTCGAAACGGAAAACGGCGTGATCATGCTCATGGCGAAGCTTGATCCCGACGCTACCGCCGGGTTTCCCGCAGGGTGTCCTGCCTGCGACGACGGCCGCACCCGGCCGCCCGGCCCGTCGGGCGGGGTCCCGGAGCGGAGCGGCGGACGGGCAGTCGTGCCCACTCGGTTCGTCGGCGTACTGGTGGGGCCCGGCCAGGTTGTTCGAATACCGCTCGATTCCGTCGGGCGTCGACCGGGCGGGTGGAGCGGGCCACGGGGGCGGCTTACTGTTCGGGGGTCCGCAGGCGGGTCGAGAGCGGGCAGTCCGAGAGTGGGGAGGCCGAGGGTGTCCGAGGCGAGGAAGCCGGTGCTGTACGTCGTGGTGTGCGCGGCGGGGGTCGCGGGCGGGGTGGGGGAGCTCATCTCGGCCGCGCAGGAGCAGAACTGGGACGTGGGGGTGGTGGCGACGCCCCAGGCCATGGGGTTCATCGACGCCGAGGCGATCGAGGCGCGGACCGGGTACCCGATCCGCTCCGCCTGGCGGAAGCCGGGGGAGCCCCGGCCGCTGCCGGACCCGGACGCCCTCGTCGTGTCCCCCGCCACCTTCAACACGCTCAACAAGTGGGCCCTGGGCATCTCGGACACCCTGGCGCTGGGGATCCTCTGCGAGTCGTACGGCTGGGGTGTCCCGGTCGCCGTCCAGCCCTGCCTGAGCGCGGCGCAGGCGGCGCATCCGGCCTATGCGGACAGCCTGGCGAGGCTGCGGCGGATGGGGGTGCGGATCGCGGACTTCACGCCGGGCTCGTACGACTGGACGCGGGCCCTGGAGCTGCTGCGGGACTGACAGGGTGGCTGATCGGGCCCGGTGATCCTTGCAGTGTGGGGGGTGGCCCGGGCCGAACCCGCGGAGGTAGCGTCCGGGCAGGTCAGCGAGGGTACGGGAGGTTTCCGGTGGCGGCGGTCAACGGCGAGGTGTCGTTCTGGTACGCGGCGGACGGGGTGCCGGAGCCGGGCCCCGCGCTGCCCGGGGACCGGGACGTCGACGTGTGCGTGGTCGGCGGCGGGTACACCGGGCTCTGGACGGCCTACTACCTGAAGAAGGCCGACCCCGGCCTCCGGATCGCCGTCCTCGAACGGCGGTTCTGCGGCTACGGCGCCTCCGGGCGCAACGGCGGCTGGCTGTACAACGGCTTCGCGGGGCGCGGCGCCTTCGCCAGGCGGTACGGGCGGGAGCGCGCGGCCGCGATGCAGCGGGCGATGGACGAGGCGGTCGGGGAGGTCGTCGGCGTCGCCGGGGCCGAGCGGATCGACGCGGACATCGTGCGCGGCGGTGTCCTCGAAGTCGCCCGCAGCAAGCCGCAGTTGGAGCGTCTTCGGGCCCACGTCGAGGCCGAGCGGGCCTACGGCGAGGGCCGGGTCGAGTTGCTGGGCGCCAAGGAGGCGGCCGCGCGGATCAACGTCGCCGGCACCCTCGGCGGCTGCTGGACGGCGCACGGCGCCCGCATCCAGCCCGCCCGGCTCGCCCGCGGACTCGCCCGCACCGTCCGCGAGTTGGGCGTCGAGGTGTACGAGGGGACGGCGGTCACCGCGATCCTGCCCGGCAGCGGCTACCGCAAGCCCCGCGCCGTCACCCCGTACGGCACCGTCACCGCCGACCACGTGCTGCGCGCCACCGAGGGGTTCACCGCCGGGCTGCGCGGCGAGAAGCGCACCTGGCTGCCGATGAACTCCGCGATGGTCGCCACCGAGCCGCTGCCCGCGGAGTTCTGGGCGGAGGCCGGCTGGGAGGGCCGCGAGGTGCTGGGCGACTTCGCGCACGCCTACATGTACGCGCAGCGCACCGCCGACGACCGGATCGCGCTCGGCGGGCGGGGCGTGCCCTACCGGTTCGGCTCGCGGACGGACTCGGACGGCAGTACCCAGGTGGAGACGGTGCGCCAGCTCCGGGCCGTCCTCGACCGGTTCTTCCCGGCCGCCGCGCACGCCCGGATCGACCACGCCTGGGCGGGCGTGCTCGGCGTCCCCCGGGACTGGTGCGCCACCGTGGAGCTGGACCGGGTGAGCGGGCTCGGCTGGGCCGGCGGGTACGTCGGCAGCGGGGTGACCACCACCAACCTGGCCGGCCGCACCCTGCGGGACCTGGTGCTCGGCCGGGACACCGAGCTGACCCGGCTGCCCTGGGTGGGCCACACCGTGCGGCGCTGGGAGCCGGAGCCGTTGCGCTGGCTCGGGGTGCACGCGATGTACGCCGCGTACCACGCCGCGGACCGGCAGGAGGCGGCCGGCCGGGCCACCACCTCGCCGATCGCCCGGGTCGCGGACCTGGTCTCCGGGCGCTGAGCCCACGGGGCCGGGCCTCCGGGGCCGGGCCTCGGGCCTTCGGGAAACCGGGTGTTGAACGGGTGCGGGCGGCACCGGGTTGACGGTCCGGCGGCGTGCCGACCCGGTGCGACGGCCGCCGGTGCGGTCGTCCCGCCAGGATGTCCGGATGACAGTGAACGAGGCGGACCCGCCGCCGGCGCCGCACGATCCACGGCCGTCGCTTCGATCGTCCGTTCGGACGTGCCGCCGAGCGGAGTCGGCCCGCAGCACCCACGGTGAAGGCGTGCTGAGGAGAACACTGCCGGCCCTCGCGGTCGCCCTGCTGCTCTGCGCGCCGACGAGCGGCGCGTGGGCCAGGTCGCCGGGCCGGCAGGTGGCGGTCGTGGACCAGGCCTCGCGCAGCGTGCTGGTGTTGCAGAGCGCCGAGGAGCTGATGGCCTACCGCGGCCCGGGCCGACTGCCCGTCGTGTGGGGCTGGAGTGCCGACCGCGCACCGGAGTTGGCGGATCTGGCGCCCGCGCGCAGCTGGACCGACCCGGACGAGGCCAAGTCCCGGATCCGGCAGGGGCGGCGCTTCCTGCTGACCACCGCCTCCGGCGGGTTGGCCGCCGTCGTGGAGACCACCACCGGCCGCGTCCACTGGGCGACGGATCTGGGAACGGCCGCCAACCCGCACAGCATCGAGCTGCTGCCGGACGGCAACGTGGCCGTGGCGGCGAGCGCGGGCGGCTGGGTGCGGCTGTACGCGGCCTCGCAGGGCCCGCGGGCCGCGGCATACGCGGAGTTCCCGCTGCCCGGTGCGCACGGAGTGCACTGGGACGCGCGGACCGGCCTGCTCTGGGTGCTCGGCGACACGGCGCTGACCGCGCTGCGGGTCGGCGGCACCCCGGCCGCGCCCGCCCTCACCGTCGTGCGGAGCAGCCCGCTGCCCGACCGCGGCGGGCACGACCTGGCGCCCGTCCTGGCGGATCCCGGGCGGTTCTGGGTGGCCACGCTGACCGGCCTGTGGCGCTTCGACCCGGCCACCGACCGCTTCACCGCCGTGCACCTGGCCGATCCGGCCGCCGAGCGGGACCTCAAGAGCGTCGGCGACGAACCCGGCACCGGCCGGCTGCTCACGGTGGCGCCCGAACACGAGGCGCCGTGCGACTGGTGCACCTCGGTGATCACCCTGCACCGGCCGGAGGGGACGCGGTCGCTGCGGGGCTCGCACCTGTACAAGGCGAGGTGGTGGAGCGTCTGGTAGCAGATTTCGTTCCCCGAGGAGTCGATCCGGGGCCGCGCGTCGTGGATACCACTCGAATTGCGGACGGCATTCGACTGATGGGGCATATTGTGTACACCGACAAACTACTCCGATGGAGGTCAGTTTTCCGTCGCGGTCGGCAAACCATCCGTCGACCCCCGTCGGCTGGGATAGCGTCGTGGGGTCGGGGGGTCGACACCGATCCGGTGCATTCGAACGCTAGCTACTGGGCCGTAATGGCCGAATGAGTCATGGAGAAAATCATGCGGAATTTCCCTGCGGAAAACCGGCCAGACGGAGTCGACGACCTTCAACTCGCGATGGAATCACTGGCCGCCTTCCCGTCCCGGAACGCAGGGAGCGGGGCGGATGTGACCGAGCGGCTCGCGGCCGTCCACGATCTGTGCCGCGCGGTCGACGCGGTGCTGGACAGCCTGGTCGTCCAGGCCGCCGCCGAGGCGGCCGAGGAGGGTTGGACCGCGGCCCGGATGGCGGCCGAACACTCCGGCTACTACGCCAGGTTGCAGCGCGCGCTGCTCCCCGCCGGTGCCGGGCTGACCCGGCAGTGAGCGCGGTGCTGCCGGGCGTGCACGTGCTGTCCTGCCCCACCCGGTGGAGCGACGTCGACGAGAACGGGCACATCAACAACGCCCGTCTGGTCGGCTACATCCAGGAGGGGATTTACGACCTGTTCTGCCACCACGAAACCGCCGTCCGGGAGTCGCTGTTCCCGTCCGGGTTCATTATCGCCAGGCACGAGATCGACTACCTGGAGCAGTTGCACCACCGGCCCGAGCCGCTCTCGGTGGTGCTCACCGTGGAACGGCTCGGACGGAGTTCCGCCCAGGTCGAGGTGAATGTCTGCCGGGACCGGCTCACCTTTATGCGGGCGCGGACCGTGGTGGTCGCCCGGGACCGCGAATCCGGCCGCTCGCGGGCGCTGAGCCCGGCGGAACGGATCTTTCTCTCGGCGTTTATGCCGGACCCGGCCCGGGCCCAGGCGGTCCTGGCGGCCACGACGGTGACCGCGGCGGCAGCGGTGAGCGCGGCGCCCCCGGCGCAGCGCGTGGCGGCCGGCCCGGTCACCGGCGGGCTGCTGCCGTCCCGGCGGCCGCGCAGGCGGTGCCACGCCTCGGCGCGGTGAACGGCGCGGCGGGCGGTGCGGTGCGGTGAACAGTGCGGTGCGGTGAACAGCCCGGTGGACCGCAGGACGGACCGTTGCCCCGGGGCGGCGGCGTGATCGACGGCGGCGGCCGGTTCCGAAGGCGCCGGGGCGAGTTACGCTGAGCAGCACGGGCACCGGTACGTCCCACGGCGGTCACGGACCGCGATCCCCGTCCTGGCCCAGGGCGAGCGCGCCGCCGTCGGTCCGGCCGAGCCCGCCGACCGGAAGGAGGACGCGATGACCATCTCCTGGGAGGACTTCCTCGCCCGCGTCGTGGAGCGCGGCGAGTACCGGGGCGCGGCCGAGGCGGACCACGCCACCCGGGTCGTGCTGGCCCTGCTCGGCGAGCACCTGGTGGGGTCCGAGCGGGGCGAACTCGCCGACGCGCTGCCCGAGACCTACGCCTCGCTGCTGCGCGACGCCCAGCCCGCGGCCGAACCGCTGACCGCCGAGCGCTTCGTACAGGCCGTGGTGGGGTGGATCGACGGGGCGACCCCGGCGACGGCGCAGTGGGACATCGGGGCCGTGCTCAGCGCCGTCGCCGACCTCGTCCCCGGCGAGCTGCTGGACCAGGTGATCGAGCAACTCCCGGACGGCTACGACCTGCTGTTCGGCCACCCGGCACCGGCCTGAGCCCGCGGCCGGGGCCTGCCGCCTGAGTCCGCGGCGGGTGCCTGCCGTCTGGGCCCGCCGCCCGCCGCCCGCGGCCTCGGCCGGTCGGCGCGGCTACCCCGTGGTGGCCCGGAACAGCTCCGCGCCCGGGCCGGTCAGTGCGACCGGCCCGGCGCCCGGGCGCAGGTAGGCCGACGCGCCCGCCGGAAGCGGGAGTTCGGAGCCGTCGGGGGCCCGCAGCAGGGCCCGCCCGGAGACGCAGAGCAGGATCTGCGGGGCGGGGCGGTCGACCCGGACGGCGGCGGCGCCGGGGCGCAGCCGGGAGAGCCTGAACTCCTCGGCCGGCGACGGGTACTCCTCCTCGAAGCCGTCGCCGGTCGGGCGCGGGGCGAGCGGCTCGACCTCCCGGGGCCGGAAGTCCGTGACCGCCAGCAGGCCGTCCACGTCGACGTGCTTGGGGGTGAGGCCGCAGCGCAGCACGTTGTCCGAGTTGGCCATCAACTCCACGCCCACGCCCCGGAGGTAGGCGTGCGGCACCCCGGCGTCCAGGTACAGCGCCTGCCCGGCGGTGAGCCGGACGTGGTGGAGCAGCAGGGCGGCGAGCAGCCCCCGGTCGCCGGGGTACTCCTCGGCGAGGCGGGCGTACGCGGCGCTGCTCGCGCCGTACGGCCCGCCGGCGGCCGCCGTGTGGCGCAGGGCGCTGGTGACGGCGGCGAGTTCGGAGCCGTCGGCGTTCAGGCCGGAGCGCAGCAGCTCGGGCAGCACGGCCTCGGCGGGCCGGGTGCGCAGGGCGGCGGCCCAGGGGGCGAGCACGCCGAGCGCGTCCAGCAGCCGGGCGGTGTCAGCGGCCGGGCGGAAGCCGCACAGCGCCTCGAAGTCGCCGAGCGCGCAGAGGAGTTCGGGCTTGTGCCCGCGGTCCTTGTACACCCGCTCCGGCGCGTCCAGCGGGATGCCCCGGGCCTGTTCCGCCGCGTACCCGGCCTCGGCCTGGGCGCGGGTGGGGTGGACCTGGAGGGAGAGCGCCCGGTCGGCGGCCAGCACCTTGAACAGGAACGGCAGCGCCGGGCCGAACCGCCGGACGGTGTCCGCTCCGAGCAGGCCGTCCGGGTCGGCGTCGATCAGCTGGTCCAGCGGCCGCGGGCCGCCCCCGTCGCCTTCGTCGCCGGACCCGCACAGCAGGGACGGCGCCGACGGGTGGGCGCCGAGCCAGAGTTCGGCCTGCGGGGTGCCGTCGGGCGCGGCGCCGGTGAGCGCGGGGATGGCGGTGGGCGAGCCCCAGGCGTAGCGGCGGACGGGGTTCTTCAGGAGGGCGAACGGCGGCATGCGGGCGGCTCCGGGGAGGCTCAGCGGCAGAGCGCGGCCGCGCCGATCAGCCCGGCGTCGGTGCCGAGCTCGGCGCGGCGCACGTCCAGGCCGCGGATGTACGAGAGGGCGGCGTAGCGGTCCAGGTGGCGGGCGAGCGGGGCGAACAGCACGTCCCCGGACTCGGCCACGCCGCCGCCGACGACGACCCGGGAGAGGTCCACCAGGGCGGCCGTGGCGGCGATCCCGGCGGCCAGCGCCCGGGCGGCGCGGTCGAAGGAGGCGAGCGCGACCGGGTCGCCCGCGGCGGCGGAGGCGGCGACGGCGCGGGCCGTCCGGTCGCCGTCCACGGGCCGCCAGCCCTCGGCGAGCGCCCGGCGGGCGATCGCGGTGCCGCTGGCGAGGCCCTCCAGGCAGCCGCGGGAGCCGCACGGGCAGGGCTCGCCGTCCAGGTCGACGGTGATGTGGCCGAGGTGGCCGGCGTTGCCGCTGGGGCCGGGGCGCACCGCGCCGTCGAGCACCAGTCCGGCGCCGACGCCGGTCGACACCACCAGGCAGAGCGCGTTGTCGGCGCCCCGGGCCGCGCCCTGCCAGTGCTCGGCGGCGGCCATCGCGACGCCGTCCCCGGCGAGGTGGACGGGCAGCGTGCGCTCTGCCACCGCCGGGTGCGCGGCGACCGCGGCGACCAGCGGGAAGCCGCGCCAGCCGGGGATGTTGACCGGGCTGACGGTGCCGTTCGCGAGGTCGACGGGGCCGGCGCTGCCGATCCCGACGGCCGTCACGGCGGCCCAGTCGGCCGTCCCGGCGAGCCGCTCCAGCACCTGGTGCACCACGGCGAGCACGGCCGCGCCGGGCTCGGTGGCCGGGGTGGGCAGCTGGAGCCGGTGCCGCAGCCGTCCGTCGGCGTCGACCAGCGCCCCGGCGATCTTGGTGCCGCCGATGTCGAGGGCGGCGAACAGCGGGGTGAACGGCACGGTGGGCTCCAGGAAGTAGGGGGCGGCGCCCCGGCCGCGGGGGCCGGGGCGCCGAACAGCGTAGATCAGCCCCGGCGGGCCGCGCTGAGCCGCAGGGTGACCAGCTCGAACGGGCGCAGCGCGAGGCGCACCGCGCCGTCCTCGACCGCCACCTCGCCGCGGGTGCCGTCCCAGGGCCGCTCCAGCAGGTCGCAGGGGACGGCGCCGGCCAGCGGGTAGGAGGTGGTCAGCCGGCCCCGGGCGCGGCCGCCGCCGGCCTCGTAGACCCGGACGATCAGGTCCCCGCTGCGGTCGTCGGCGAGCTTGACGGCGCTCACCACCAGGGCGTCGTTGTCCAGCTCCACCAGCGGGGCGACCCGCTCGGCGCTGCCGGTGACCGTCCGCTCGGGCAGGCCGATCCGGTAGCCCTCGCGGACCGCGTCGCCGATCGCCGCGCCCGGCACCAGGGCGTGCCGGAAGCGGTGCAGGCCCTGGTCGGTCTTCGGGTCGGGGAAGCGCGGGGCGCGCAGCAGCGAGAAGCGGACCGTGGTGGTCGTCCCGCCGTCGTCGGGGCGCACGGTGCGGGTGACGTCGTGGCCGTAGGTGGAGGCGGTGACCAGGGCGACGCCCCAGCCGGGCTCGTCGAGGTGGACGAAGCGGTGGTTGCAGGCCTCGAACTTGGCCGCGTCCCAGCTGGTGTTGGTGTGGGTGGGCCGGTAGAGGTGGCCGAACTGGGTCTCGGCGGCGTAGCGCTCGGTGTGGACGTCCAGCGGGAACGCGGCCTTGAGGAACTTCTCGGTCTCGTGCCAGTCGACCTCGGTGTCGATGTCCACCCGCTGCTCGCCGGCCGGCAGGGTGAGGGTCTGGACGACGGTGGAGGAGCCGAAGGAGCGGGCGATCCGCACCGAGGCCCCGGCGGGGGACGACGCGGCGGTGAGCGAGTCCACGCCGGTCAGGTCGGTGACGGTGTTGCGGTAGAACTGGTCGACGTCCCAGGCGTCCCACATGTTGGGGAAGTCGGGGTGCAGTTGGAGCAGGTTGGCCCGGCTGCCGGGGGCGACGGTCTCCCGGCCGGTCGCGGTCTCGACCACCGAGGCGATCAGGCCGTCCGCGTCCACGACGACCTCCAGCAGGCCGTTGCGCAGCGTGAGGCCGCCCCCGGGGCGCTCGACCGCCTCGCAGGTGCCGTCCGGCAGGCCGACCGCGGCGGCCCCGCCGGCCGGCACCGTCGAGCGGCCGTGCGGCGCCGAGTTGAACACCAGCTCCCGCCCGCCGGCGGCCGCCCCGGCCAGCGCCTGCTGGGCCGCGCCGATCAGCGCCTCCAGCTCCCCGGCCAGCGCCGCGTACGTCGCCTCGGCCTCGCGGTGCACCCAGGCGATGGACGAGCCGGGCAGGATGTCGTGGAACTGGTGCAGCAGCACCGTCTTCCAGATCCGGTCCAGCTGCTCGTACGGGTACTCCGCGCCGGTGCGCAACGCGGCGGTGGCGGACCAGAGTTCGGCCTCGCGCAGCAGGTTCTCGCTGCGCCGGTTGCCCTGCTTGGTCTTCGCCTGGCTGGTCAGGGTGGCGCGGTGCAGCTCCAGGTAGAGCTCGCCGACCCAGACCGGCGGGTTCGGGTACTCGGCCTCGGCCTTGGCGAAGAACTCGGCGGGCTTCTCCCAGCGGACGGTGGCCGAGCCCTCCAGGTCCTTCATCCGGGCCGCCTTGGCGACCATCTCGCGGGTGGTACCGCCGCCGCCGTCGCCCCAGCCGGTCGGGGCGAGCGAGTGCCGGGCGACGCCCTTGTCCTTGAAGTTCTTCGCCGCGTGGGCGATCTCGCTGCCCTTCATCGAGCAGTTGTAGGTGTCCACGGGCGGGAAGTGGGTGAAGATCCTGGTCCCGTCGATGCCCTCCCAGAGGAAGGTGTGGTGCGGGAACTTGTTGATCTGGCTCCACGAGATCTTCTGCGTCAGCAGCCACTTGGAGCCGGCGTTGCGGATGATCTGGGGCAGGCCGCCGGTGAAGCCGAAGGTGTCCGGCAGCCAGGCCTCGTGGTTCTCCACCCCGAACTCGTCCAGGAAGAACCGCTTGCCGTGCACGAACTGCCGGGCCATCGCCTCCGAGCTCGGCATGTTGGTGTCGGACTCCACCCACATGCCGCCGGCCGGGACGAAGCGGCCCTCGGCGACGGCCTTGCGGACCCTGGCGTACACCTCGGGGCGGTGCTCCTTGATCCAGGCGAACTGCTGGGCCTGGGACATGGTGTAGAGGAAGTCCGGCTCGTCCTCCAGCAGCGCCGTCATGTTGGCGGTGGTGCGGGCCACCTTGCGGACGGTCTCGCGCAGCGGCCACAGCCAGGCCGAGTCGATGTGCGCGTGGCCGATCGCGCTGATCCGGTGCGCGGACGGCACGGCGGGCGCGGCCAGCACACCGGCCAGCTCCGAACGGGCCGCCGCCGCCGTGCCGTTGACGTCCTGGAGGTCGACGGCGTCGAGCGCCCGCTCGACCGCGCGCAGGATGTCCCAGCGGCGGGCGCCCTCCACCGGCAGCTCGGCCATCAGCTCGCCGAGCACCTCCAGGTCCAGCACCAGCTGCCAGACCGTCTCGTCGAAGACCGCCAGGTCCATCCGGGTCAGCTTGTACTGCGGCTGGTCGCCGGCCGTCTCCTTGTCGCCCAACTCGGTGGGCAGGAAGGGGTGGTAGTCCAGGATGACCGGGTTGGAGGCGGCCTCGACGTGCAGCAGCACCTGCTCGCCGCCGGCCGCCGGGGCGGCGATCCGCACCCACTGGTTCTGCGGGTTGAGGCCCTTCACCGGGGAGCCGTCCGGGCGGTAGACCAGGCCCTCGCACTGGAAGCCGGGCATGTTGGCGTCGAAGCCGAGGTCGATCAGCGCCTCGACGGTGCGCCCGGCCCACTCCCGCGGCACGGTGCCGGTCACGGTGATCCAGCTGGTGCCCCAGGGCGCTCCCCAGGCGTCGCCGACCGCGATCGGGGTGCGCGGGGCGGCCAGGCCCTCGGCGACCGGGACGGGCTCGCCGGGAGCCGTCCAGATGCCGACCTCCAGCGGGACGGACTCGGGGTAGACGGCCGGGCGGATGCGCTCGTCCAGGACGCGCTTGAGGCGGGACTCGACCAGAGTGCGGTCATCGTGCATGTCAGCGGGCTCCGTTGCGTGGCTGAGGGGAAACGGACTGGCTAGAGGGACGGTACGTCGGAGGGGTGGACCACCTCGGTGATGCCGCGCGCGGCGAGGTGCTCGCGGTCCTCGGCGCGCTCGGCGAGCACCGTGGTCGGGCGGGCGCCCTCCTCGGCGAGGCGCATGAACGCCTCGTACACCGGGCCGCCGGGGCCGCAGACCGAGCGCCGCGGCGAGAGGGCCTCGTCGCCGGTGGCGACCACCACGGCGGTGCTGCGCGGCTTCGGCGGCTGCCAGGAGCGGCGGGCCTCGGCGGCGGCCTCGGCGAGCCGGGCGCCGGCCGGCTTGACCGTCCGGTCGGTGGCCAACAGGCCGAGGCTGTACTCCAGTTCGGGGAAGTCGGCGAGCGAGCGGTCCACGTCGTGCGAGCACCACCAGGTCACGCCCCACAGGTCCGGGCAGTCCAGCACGGCCTCCACGGTGGCGCCGGTGAAGCGCGCCGCGTCCTGCGGGGTGATGTGCGGGGCGGGCGCGCCGACCTCCTGCAGCCAGACCGGGCGGGCCGGGTCGTCCGCCCAGGCCTTGGACAGCTCGACCAGGTAGGCGGCGTGCTGCGCGGTGGCGGTGGAGTGGGCGCCGTAGCGCTGGGCGGTGCCGTTGAACACCCAGGAGTGCACGGCGGTCGCGGCGCCGATCCGGGCCGAGTGCCAGGGGGTGAACGGGTGCTCGTCCAGGTACCAGGCCGCGTCGTACGAGGCGTGCAGGTGCAGCCGGCCGGGGGCGCCCTGCTCGCAGGCGTCGAGCATCCGGCGCAGCCAGGCCTCCGCCTCGGCGGGGGTGGCCCGGTCCGGGTCGGGGTGCGGGGCGCCGGAGAACTGGTTGATCTCGTTGCCGAGCGTCATCCCGAGGAAGTTGGGCCGCTCGCTCAGCGCGCCGGCGAGCGTGCGCAGGTAGGCGGCCTGGCCGTCGAGCACCTCGGGGTCGGTGAAGATGTTGCGGCGGTGCCAGGTCTGCGTCCAGGACGGGAGGAAGTCGAAGCTGGACAGGTGGCCCTGCAGGCCGTCCACCGCGACGTCGAGACCGCGCTCGCCGGCCGCGTCCACCAGGGCCGTCAGCTGCTCGACGGCGCGCGGGCGGATCAGGGTGCGGTTGGGCTGGAAGACCGGCCAGAGCGGGAAGACCCGCACGTGGTCCAGGCCGAGGGCGGCGATGGAGTCGAAGTCGGCGCGCACGGCGTCGAGGTCGAAGTCGAGCCAGTGGTGGAACCAGCCGGCGCTGGGCGTGTAGTTGACGCCGAAGCGGGGAGCGGTGGTCATCGGGGTCATCGGAGGGCTTCCTCAACGGGTGTGGGGCGTACGGACGGTGGGTCGTCACCGGCGGGGGCGGTCCCCGGTCGGGCTATCCCTTGACGGCTCCTTCCTCGACGCCCTTGAAGAAGAAGCGCTGGCAGACGCCGAACACCACGACGATCGGCAGGAAGGCGATCATGGTGCCGGCCGCGATCAGCCGGGGGTTGGCGGCGAAGGTGCCGTTGAGGTACTGGAGCCCGACGGTGAGGGTGTACTTCTGCGGGTCGTTGAGCACGATCAGCGGCCACAGGAAGTCGTCCCAGGCGCCGATGAAGGTGAAGATCACGATCACGCTGAGCATGCCGCGCACGTTCGGCAGGCCGATGTGCCACAGCCGCTGCCAGACGTTGGCGCCGTCCACCAGCGCGGCCTGGTCCAACTCGGCCGGGACGGCGGCGAAGGCGGTGCGCATCAGCAGCACGTTGAGCATCGCGATCGAGCCGGGCAGCGCGACGCCGGCCAGGGTGTCGGCCAGGCCGAGTCCGCGCACCAGCACGTACTGGGAGACGATGGTGACCTCGCCGGGCAGGATCAGGGTGGCGAGGAAGAGGCCGAGGACGAGCTTGGCGCCGCGGAAGCGCAGCCGGGCGAGCGCGTAGCCGGCCAGCGTGCAGCCGACCACGTTGCCGGTGATGCAGACCACGGCGACGATCACCGAGTTGAGCGCGTAGGTCCACACCGGGATGACCTCGGCGACCTTGCCGTAGTTGCCCAGGGTGGGCTGGTCGGGCAGGAAGCTCGGGGTGCGGGTGTAGACGTCCTCGGCGGGGCCCTTGAGGGAGGTCGACAGCTGCCACAGGAAGGGGCCGATGACCAGCAGCAGGACCAGCACCAGGAGCAGGTAGCGGGCGGCGGTCTGCGCGGTGGAGGGGGTGTTGAAGCTCCGGGAGCGCCCGGCGGGGCCGGTGGGCCTGGTGGCCTCGGCGGCCTTGGTGGGCTCGGCGGGGGTGTCGGGGGACTGGGGCGTGCGGACGGTGGTCATGGGGGGTCAGGCCGCCTTCCGGTTCAGCCGCATCAGGAACAGCATCGGGCCGAGGGTGACGACGAACAGCAGCAGGCTGAGCGCCGAGGCGTAGCCCAGGTGCCCGTTGAAGCCGCGGCTGTACATCTGGATCAGCATCACCACCGACATGTCCCGGCCGCCGGGGCCGCCGAGGCCGTTGGAGAGCACGTACAGCTCGGAGAAGACGCGCAGCGAGCTCACCGAGATCAGCGCCGAGATCAGGATCATGGTCGGGCGCACCCCGGGCAGGGTGACGTGCCAGAACCGGTGCAGCGGTCCGGCGCCGTCCACAGCCGCCGCCTCGTGCAGCTCGCGCGGGACGTTGGCGAGCGCGGACAGGTAGATGACCATGTAGTAGCCGAGGCCCTTCCAGACGGTCAGGGCGATCGCGCTGAACAGCAGCAGCCAGCGGTCGGTCAGGAAGGCGACCGGGGAGTCGGCCAACCCGGTCTGCTGCAGCAGGCCGTTGGCCAGGCCCCGCTCGTCCAGCACCCAGCCCCAGATCAGCGCCACCACGACGGCGGAGGCGATCACCGGGGTGTAGAAGGCGGTGCGGAAGAAGGTGATGCCGGGGATCTTGCGCTGCACCAGCAGGGCGAGCAGCAGCGGCAGGACGGTCAGCAGCGGCAGGCAGACCAGCATGAACACGATGCTGTTGACCAGGGCGTCGGCGAGCTGGTCGTCGTCCAGCAGCCGGCCGTAGTTCTCCAGGCCGGTGAACTGCCCGCCGCCCAGGGGCTTGGCGTTGGTGAAGGAGAGGATCACCGTGTTGACGGCCGGCCAGAGGTTGAAGACGGCCAGCCAGACTATCGCGGGCCCGGCGAGCAGCCAGGGGGTGAACCAACGCCGGTGGGTCATGCCGTTGCCTTCCTGGGGCCTGGGGGTGGTGCGGGTGATTCCCGGGGAGCGGCGGGCGCGGGGGAGGCCCGCCGCTTCACCGGTACTTCGCCGGTACGTCTCCGGTGCCGCGCCGGAACGTCTCCGGTGCTTCGCCGGTGCTTCGCCGGTGCGGGGTGGGGCACCGCGGGGTTGGTGCCGGGGCGGCGTCGGATCAGCCCTTGAGCAGCTTGTTGCACTGCTCGACGGCGGTGTCCAGCGCCTGCTTGGAGCTGGTGTCGCCGCTGATGGCCAGCGCGAACTGCTGCTTGATGATGGTGCCCATCGCGTCGTCGACCTCGACCGGCTGGATCAGCTTGGCCTTGGCGAGCGAGGCGAAGGCCGTCACCTTGGCGTCGCCCGCGTTGGTGCCGTCGCTCTTGCTGAAGAACGGGTCGTTCGCGGAGGCCTTGGTGGACGGGAACACGCTGGTCAGGTGGGCGAAGGCGGCCTGGTTCTCGGGGCTGGTCACCCAGCGGGCGAGGGCCACCGCGGCGGCCGGGTTCCTGGTGTTCTTCGGGATGGACAGGCCCTGGACGTACAGCGGCGGGGTGGCCATCGCGGGGGAGGAGACGACCTTCGGGGCGAGGGTCGGGTTGTCGGTGGCGAGGCTGGTGATGTAGTTGCCGCCGCCGGTGGTCCAGGCCACCGTGCCGGAGCTGAAGAGCTTGGAGTTGCCGGCGTAGGTGTCGGTGAGCACCCCGTTCGGCATCAGGCCCTCCTTGAAGGCGTCGCGGTACTTGTCGAGCAGCGCGGCGGCCTCGGGGGTGTTGAAGGTGAAGGACTTGCCGTCGTCGGACATGATCTTCACGCCGATGTTGTACAGGTCCCCGATGCCCGGCTTGCGGCTCATCAGGTAGGTCTGGCCGCCGGACTTCTCCTTCATCGTCCGGGCCTGGGCGATCAGCTCGTCCAGACTGGCCGGGGGCTTCTGCGGGTCCAGGCCGTTCTTCGTCAGGAGCTCGGAACTCCAGTAGTTCACATCGGTGTTGAGGTACCAGGGGTAGCCGAAGGTGCCCTGGTAGCCGTTGAACCGGTAGGCGGACACGCCGCCGGGGACGTACTCCTCGGCGAGCTTGGGGTCGGCCTTGGCGATGTCCAGCAGGACGTCCTTCTTCGCCAGCGGGAAGGCGAAGTCCGGCGGGAGGTTGACCACGTCGGGCAGGCTGCCGGCGGCGGCCTGGCTGAGCACCTTGTCGGAGTAGCCCTCACCGGGCTGGTCGAGCCACTCGACGTCGACGCCGGGGTACTTCTTCTTGAAGCCGTCCAGCACGCCCTGCATGTAGTCGGTGAACTTCGGCTTGAGCGACCAGGTCTGGATCGAGACCTTGCCCTTGACCTCGCCGGTGGCGGCCGCACTCGCCACCGCGTCGCTGTCCTTGGTGTCGCCGGAGCCGAGTCCGCAGCCGGTGAGCGCGGCGGTGGCGAGCGCGGTCGTGGTCAGTGCCGCCCAGATTCTTCGCATGAGGGTCTCCCGGTCCTGGGGGTGGGTGGGGGATCGTGCCGAGCTCGGGGGTTGTGTCGGATTCCGCAACCTGACTAACTAAACCGGTCTAGCTATGCCAGGGACTATGCTCCCGCCTAAACTTGGATGTCAAGAGAGGAGTCGGGTTCTGTGGGCAGACCGACGATCGCCGACATCGCCCGCCAGGCCGGTGTCTCCAAGGGCGCGGTGTCCTTCGCGCTCAACGGCCGGCCGGGCGTCAGCGAGGCGACCAGGGCCCGGATCCTGCGGGTCGCCGAGGAGATGAACTGGCGCCCGCACAGCGCCGCGCGGGCCCTCGGCGGAGCCAGGTCCGACGCCGTCGGCCTGGTGATCGCCCGGCCGGCCCGGACCATCGGCGTCGAGCCGTTCTTCAGCCAACTGCTGTCCGGGCTCCAGGCGGTGCTCTCGGCCAGCTCGATCGCGCTGCACCTGATGGTGGTCGAGGACACCGCCGCCGAGATCGAGGTCTACCGGGGCTGGGCCTCCGAGCACCGGGTCGACGGCTTCATCGTGGTCGACCTCCAGGTCAGGGACCCGAGGCTGCCGGTGCTGGACGAACTCGGGCTGCCCGCCGTGGTGCTGGGCGGGCCCGGCAAGGGCGGCAACCAGCTGCGGATCTGGGCCGACGACCGGGAGGCGATGCTCTCGATCGTCGACTACCTGGCCGCCATCGGCCACCGGCGGATCGCCCACCTCGCCGGGCTGCCGCACTTCCAGCACACCCAGCGGCGGATCCGCGCGCTGCGCGACGCCTCGCGCCGGCTCGGGCTGGAGGAGGCGGTGTCGGTGCCCACCGACTTCAGCGACGCCGAGGGCGCGGCCGCCACCCGGACGCTGCTGTCCCGGGCCGGGCGGCCCACCGCGATCGTCTACGACAGCGACGTGATGGCCGTCGCCGGGCTCGGCGTGGCCGGGGAGATGGGGGTCGCGGTGCCCGGCGAGCTGTCCATCGTCTCCTTCGACGACTCGGTGCTCGCCCGGATCGTGCACCCGCCGCTGACCGCGCTCAGCCGGGACACCTTCGCGCTCGGCGAGCAGGTCGCGCGCAGCCTGCTGGAGGCGCTGGAGGGGGCCGGTGCGGGGCGGGACCTCCAGATGCCCACGCCGCGGCTGACCGTACGGGAGTCCACCTCGCCGCCCGGCGCGCCCGGGACTTCCCCCTCCGGAGTGGTTGTCGCGCGCATCGTTGACAGCGGTTCTGAACCGGTTTAGCCTCGCAGCGCCGAGCGGCAGCCGCTCGGTCCGCTCCGCCGCACTCCGTCCGGCCCCCGCTGCCCGTCCCGCCGCCCGTCCCGCTCCCCGCGCCGCCGCTCCGGTGCGCCGGGGGCCCGGCGGCGGCGCGACCCCCACCCGATCCACCACCGGCACCACACGCTCCAGCACCGGCACGCCCGCATGCAGCCGGGCCCCCGTCCGCGACGGCGGGCCCGCCCCCACCCTCCTCCGCTCGATCGGAGCCACCGCATGTCACGACGCCTCCCCCTGCTGCTCAGCGCCGTCCTCGCGACGGCCGCCCTGACCGCCACCCCCGCCGCCTGGGCCGACCCGGCACCGGCCGCGCTGCCGGGCGCCGGGCCGGCCGCGGCACCCGCCGCCACCGCCGGCCAGGGCAGCCAGCCCTTCGCCTCGTACTGGTACCCCAACAGCATCCTGAACTGGGACCCGGCCACCGACCCGGACGCCCGCTTCAACCGCTCCCGCGTCCCGCTCCAGCCGCGCACCAGCGACCCGGCGCTGCGGGCCAACCCCAACGCCCGGACCGGCGAAGGGAAGATCGCTTCCCTGGTCTCCTTCGGCCCCACCTCCAACAACCCCTCGCAGGGCTCCGCCGACCCCAACTACTACGCCTTCGGCTACTGGCAGTACGTCGACAAGCTGGTGTTCTGGGGCGGCTCGGCCGGCGAGGGCCTGATCCTCGCCCCCAACCCGACCGTGATCGACGCCGCCCACCGCAACGGCGTCAAGGTCTACGGCACGGTCTTCTTCCCGCCCGGCGCGTACGGCGGACAGCTCCAGTGGGTGCGCGACTTCGTCCAGAAGTCCGGCAGCCGCTACCCCGTCGCCGACAAGCTCGTCCAGGCCGCGCAGTACTACGGCTTCGACGGCTGGTTCATCAACCAGGAGACCGGCGGCGGCGATTCGGCCCTGGCGGGCGAGCTGCGCAACCTGATGCAGTACACCAAGGCGCAGAGCGGCACCGAGTTCATGTGGTACGACGCGATGACCACCTCCGGCGGGGTGAACTGGCAGAACGCCCTCACCTCCGCCAACTCGCCCTTCCTGCAGGACGGTTCGAAGCGCACCTCGGACTCGATGTTCCTGAACTTCGACTGGTCGGCGAGCGGCCTCAACTCCTCCCGGGCGTTGGCCCGGCAGCTCGGCCGCAGCGAGTACGACCTCTACTCCGGTATCGACACCGAGGCCAACGGCTACAACACCGGCGTGAACTGGTCCGCCCTCTTCCCATCCGGGCAGCCGCACACCACCTCGCTCGGCCTCTACCGCCCCGAGTGGACCTGGAAGTCCGCCACCGACCGCGCCGACTTCTACGCCAAGGACGCCCGCTACTGGGTCGGCGCCAACAACGACCCGTCCCGGACCGACCTCTCGGCGAGCTGGCCCGGCCTGGCCGGCTACGTCGCCGAATCCTCGCCGATCACCGCCAAGCCGTTCGTCACCACCTTCGACACCGGGCAGGGCGACTTCTACAACGCGGCCGGCACCCGGGTCGCCACCGGCGGCTGGAACAACCTCTCGCTCCAGGACGTCCCGCCCACCTACCGCTGGATGGTCGACTCGACCGGCAGCAGGCTCACCCCGTCCGTCGACTTCGGCGACGCCTACCAGGGCGGTTCCTCCCTGCGGTTGAGCGGAAAGCTCGACGCCGCCAACACCGTACGGCTGTACCAGACCAAGCTGCCCGTCGCCGCGAACACCAGGCTGGACCTGGTGGTCAAGACCCCGGCCGCCGGGCCCACGAAGCTCAAGGCCGCGGTGTCGTTCACGGACTCCCCGAGCAGCTTCACCACGGTCGACGTCGGCGCCAACACCGGCACCGGCTGGGAGCGGCACACCCTCGACCTCTCCCCGTACGCGGGCCGCACCATCGCCCAGATCGCCCTGCGGGTCGAGGGGAGCGACCCCTCGTACGACCTCCGGGTCGGTCAACTCGCCGTCTACGACGGCTCGGTGGAGACCCCGGCGGCACCGGCCGGACTCACCGTGCTCGGCGCGAGCGACGTGACCGCCGGCTCCAGCCAGTCGCTGCGGCTGTCCTGGACGGCGGCGCCCGGCGGCAACGTGCACCACTACGAGGTGTACCGCCGCAACGCGGACGGCAGCCGCAGCTTCCTCGGCGCCACGCCCAACGACGCGTACTTCGTCGGGCGGCTCGACCGGGCGGGCGGCGAGAACACCACCACGCTGGACGTCGAGGCGGTGTCCACCACCTACGGGCGCTCCACCGCCGCGTCCACGACCGTCGGTTGGAACGGCACCCCGCCGACCTCCACCAACCTGGCGCTCAACCGCCCGGCCACCGCCTCCGGCCAGTGCAACGCCAACGAGGGCCCGGCCAAGGCCGTCAACGGCAGCGTCAGCGGCGGGACCGGGGACAAGTGGTGCGCGCTGACCTCCGCCAAGTGGCTGGAGGTGGACCTCGGTTCGGCGAAGCAGCTGTCGAAGTTCGTGGTCAAGCACGCGGCGGCGGGCGGCGAGAGCGCCTCGTTCAACACCCGCGACTTCGCCATCCAGGTCCGCTCGGGCACCAACGACCCCTGGACGACCGTCGCCGACGTCACCGGCAACACGGCCGGCACCACCACCCACCCGGTGGACACCGCCGCCCGCTACGTCCGGCTGGTGGTCAACACGCCGACCCAGAATGGTGATCCGGCCGCCCGCGTCTACGAGTTCGAGGCCTGGGGCGCGTAGCCCGCGCTGCCCTCCCGCTGTCCCGCGCTGTCCCGCGCCGCCCTGTTCGAGGAAAGGAAGCACCCCCGTGCCGGTCACCATCACCGCCGTCGAGAGCACCGATCTGTTCGTCGGCCCCGAGGACGCCCCGCGCCAAGTGCTGCGGGTCACGCTGGAGGGCCCGGCCGCCCGGATCACCGTCAGCGGCCCGGGCGTCCGCGGCGAGGCGACCGGCACGGGCCTGGTCGAGGTCCCGCTGGAGATCAGCGGGGCCTCGACCGGCGACCGACTCCCGGTCACCCTCCGGGCCTCGGACGCCACCGCCGAATCCGTGGTCGAGGTCGCCGAGCCCGGCTGGACCATGTTCCTGGTCTCGCACTTCCACTACGACCCGGTCTGGTGGAACACCCAGGCCGCCTACACCTCCCCGTGGGAACTGCTCTCCGCCGACGCCACCACCCGGCCGCTGTGGGAGCGCAACGGCTTCGCCCTCGTCGACGCGCACCTGGACCTCGCCCTGCGGGACCCGGTGTACAAGTTCGTGCTCGCCGAAGTCGACTACCTGAAGCCGTACTTCGACCAGCACCCGGAGCGCCGCGAGACCCTTCGGCAGCTGCTGGAACGCGGCCAGGTCGAACTCGTCGGCGGCACCTACAACGAGCCGAACACCAACCTCACCGGCGCCGAGACCACCATCCGCAACATCGTCTACGGCATCGGCTACCAGCGCGACATCCTCGGCGGCGACCCCCGGACCGCCTGGCAGCTCGACGTGTTCGGGCACGACCCGCAGTTCCCCGGCCACCTCGCCGCGGCCGGCCTCACCGGCAGCGCCTGGGCGCGCGGCCCCTTCCACCAGTGGGGCCCGATCCAGAAGAACTTCCGCGAGGCCAAGGACGACGCCCGGGTGATGCAGTTCCCGAGCGAGTTCGAGTGGATCGCCCCCGGCGGGGACGGCGTGCTCACCCACTACATGCCGCACCACTACTCGGCCGGCTGGTGGATGGACTCCTCCCCGGACCTCGCCACCGCCGAACAGGCCGTCTACGAGCTGTACCGCAAGCTCAAGCCCGTGGGCGCGACGAAGAACCTGCTGCTGCCGGTGGGCACGGACTACACCCCGCCGAACAAGTGGGTCACCGAGATCCACCGCTCCTGGGCCGCCAGGTACCTCTGGCCCCGGTTCGTCTGCGCCACCCCGCGCGATTTCCTCGACGCCGTCCGCGCCGAGCTGGCGGCCACCGGCCGGCGGCCCAGCCCGCAGACCCGCGACATGAACCCGGTGTACACCGGCAAGGACGTCTCGTACATCGACACCAAGCAGGCCCAACGGGCCGGCGAGGTCGCGGCCGTGGACGCCGAGAAGCTCGCCACGCTCGCCTCCGTGCACGGCCTCGGCCGCTACCCGGCCGCGGCGCTCGACAAGGTCTGGCGCCAACTCGCCTACGGCGCCCACCACGACGCGATCACCGGCTCCGAGTCCGACCAGGTGTACCTGGACCTGCTCGGCGGCTGGCGGGAGGCGTACGACCTGGCCTCCGGCGTCCGGGACGCGGCGCTGGACGCGCTGACCGCGCGGATCTCCACGGCGGGCGCGGGGCAGGCCGTCGTGGTCGCCAACACGCTCTCCTTCGACCGGACCGACCTCGTCACCGTCGAACTCCCCTCCGACGCAACTTCGGTGAGGGTGCTGGACGACGCCGGCTCGCCCGTTCCCAGCGCCGTCGACCGGGGCACCCTGCGCTTCCTCGCCGCCGACGTGCCCGCGCTCGGCTGGCGCACCTGGCGACTGGTGGAGGGGGAGGCGGAGCAGCCGTGGACGCCGGCCCCGGGCGTGACGATCGGCAACGGCCGGTACCGGGTGACCGCCGACCCGGCGCGCGGCGGCGGCCTCTGCTCGGTTCAGGACCTCCTGCACGACCGGGAGTTGATCCAGGAAGGCCGGATCGGCAACGAGCTGCGCGTGTACGAGGAGTACCCGCAGCACCCCGACTTCGGCGAGGGCCCCTGGCACCTGGTGCCCAGCGGACCGGTGACCGGCTCCGGGGGAGCCGACGCCGCCGTCCGCCGGGAGACCGGGCCGCTCGGCGAGCGCCTGCTGATCGACGGCGCCGTCGACGGCGTCCGGTACGAGCAGACCGTCACCCTCTGGCGCGGCCTCGACCGGGTGGACTGCCGCACCCGGGTGGTGGACTACTCCGGCGCCGACCGGCTGCTGCGGCTGCGCTTCCCGGTGGACGTCCCCGGCGGCCTGCCGGTCAGCGAGGTCGCGGGCGCGGTCGTCGGACGCGGCTTCGCGATGCCCGACGTGGACTCGGCGGAGGCGCCGTGGACCCTGGACAACCCGGCCAACACCTGGTTCGGCCTCGGCGCCACCGCGCGGGTCGAACTGACCGACAGCGCGGGGACGGTGACCGGTTCGCGCGCCCTCGGCGTGGCGGAGGTCGTCGTCCCCACCCTGGACGACGCCGCCGACGCCCGCCCCCTGGTGGTCGCGCTGGCGCGGGTCGGAGTCACCGCCACCACCTCGGGCGCCGACTGGGCGCGGTACGGCTGGCTGGACGTGGACTCCAACCTGCCGGACTTCCGCATCGTGGTCGGCTCGCCGGACCTCAACCCGGTGGCACGGGAGTTGATCGACCTGGCGGGCGAGGAGTACGCGGCCGCCCTGAAGACGCACGGCGCGGTCTGGGTACCGGCGGCGACCCCGCTCACCGAGGTCTGGCGCCCGGACGCCGACCTGCGCGACCTGCGCGCACTGCCGGCACTGATCGTCTCCGACCCCTCCGCCCTGGTCGACGACCTGGCCGACGCCCGGATCACCGCCGTCTGCCCGTCCGCCGTCCGGGACCAACTCGCCGACCACACCGTGGCCTTGCTGAGCTTCGGCCTGCCCGGCTTCGCCGTCGACACCACCGGCGCGCTGCACCTGTCGCTGATGCGCTCCTGCACCGGCTGGCCGTCCGGCGTCTGGATCGACCCGCCCCGGCGCACCCTGCCCGACGGCGCCTCCTTCCAACTCCAGCACTGGACACATGAGTTCAGCTACGCACTGGTCGGCGGCGACGGCGACTGGCGGGACCAGACACTGCCCGCCCAGGGCCAGGAGTTCAACCACCCGCTGTACGCCCGGATCGCCCCCGCCCAGGAGGGACCGCTGCCGGCCACCCTCTCCTGGCTGCGGGTCGAACCCCAGCGCGAGGTGCTGCTCGGCACCCTCAAGCCGAGCGGCAACCCGATCGCGCACGGCTCGGCCGCGCCGCTCGGCAGCGAACTCACCGTCCGGCTGGTCGAGTCGACCGGCCTCGGCCGGACCGCGAAGCTCAGCGGCGCACTCGGCCTGGACGAGGTGCGCGCCGCCGACCTGCTGGAACGCCCGCGCCCCGCCGGCGGCCCCGCCCTCGACCTCGCCGGCTCGCAGATCGCCACCCTGCTCGCCTCCCCGGCCGTCACAGCCCCGGAGGGTGAGACGGACCTCGGTCCGGTGGCGGAGACGGCCCAGCCCGTCCACGCCCGCTACTGGCTGCACAACCGGGGCCCGGCACCACTCGGTTACCTGCCGGTGTCCGTCGGCGCCTCGCCCGGACTGCTGCGGACGGCGGGGGAGCCGGTGACGCTCTCGGTCGCCCTCTCCTCCCAGCTGCGGGACGCGGCCGTCGAGGGCACAGCCGTCGTACTCCCGCCCGAGGGCTGGACCACGAGCCTCGGCAGCCGCCCGTACCGGCTCGCACCCGACGGCCACCTGCGCTTCCCGGTGACCCTCACCCCGCCAGCCGACGCCGAGCCCGGGCTGCACTTCGCCGCTGTCCGGATCGAGCACGACGGCCAGCAGATCGAGGACGTGGTGACCATCGCCGTCGGCGACCTGCCCGACCTGCTGCCCGTCCCCGGCGACACCCCCGAGGACTGGACGATCGCCCAGGGCACCAAGGCCACCAGCGGCCGCGACACCGGCCTGGACGTCGAGGTCTCCACCGAGACCCTGCACGTCGTCCCCGGCAGCCGTACCGCCCTCTCCCTCACCCTCACCAACCGCACCCGCGGCGAGATCCGGGGCGAGCTGCAACTCGTCTCTCCCTGGGGCACCTGGGACGTCATCGCCGACCCCGTCCGCGGCTTCACCGTCCCGGCCGGCAGCTCGTCGGTGGTCGAATTCGCCGTCTCCGTCGCCGAATCCACCGACCCGGGCTCGTACTGGGCCCTGGCGAAGGTCATGTGGTTCGGCCGCTGCCAGTACGCCCCGACCGTCGCCCTGGTGGTGGAAGCATGACCCTCGGCCTCCTCGACGGTCGCCCCCTCCCACGTGCGGCCCTCGACCACCGCCTCGCCGCCCTCCGGAACGGCCCGCGCGCCACCGCCCTGCCACAACCGGGCAGTTCGGAGGACCGCCAGCTGACCCGCTGGGTCGCGCAGGTCTTGTTGACCGAAGCCCTCTGCGAGGCAGTCGCCGCCGAACGCGACCTGCCCGTGGCTCCTGATGGCCCCGCCCACCTCGACCAACAGGCCGCCGTCGAACTCGGCTCCATCACGGCGGCCGCCTACGAGGGCAGCGCCGCCGTCCGCGCCGTCTACGACGCCGTGACGGCCGACATCGACCCCTCACCCGAGGACATCGCCCACTACCGCACCCTGACCGCCCGCCCGGCGACCGAGAGTTGGCACCTCGCTCTCCCCGACGGCGAGTTGGAAGCCGACCCCACCACCCTCCCCGTCGCCCTCGCCGAAGCCCTCCGCACAGCCCCACCCGGCGCATGGGTCACCGCCGGCCCCTGGACGGCAGCCCTCCTAGCCACCCACACCACCCAGGGGGGTATGGACCCCACCCCCACCCTCCGCGCCGCCGCCCGCCGAGCAGCATTCGTCCGCTGGCTCGACCACGAACGCGCCCAACGCCTCACCCTGGTCGAGGGATTGGAACACCCGGGCGACCCCGCCCAACCCGACAACCACCACCGCCACTGACGCCCCTGACCATGCCCGCCGCACTCGCCCTGAGTGCGGCGGGCATGGCTCCCTCGGTCCGCCCGAACCAGCCGGTCAGTGAAGAGCGCGGACCATGACGGCGTAGAGCGGAGCATCCTCGAACGGATGGTGCTCGCCGACCTTCCCGTACGCCCAGCGCTCGTACATGGCCTGGACACGAGGGTGGGTCACGTCGACATAGAGAACGGCCAGCGCCTCGTCCCGTCCGGACAACAGCGCCTCGTGCGTCTGCTCGGCAATTCCCAGCTTCCGCCAGTCGGGGCGCACCATGACCTCGGAGACGGCGAACGTCGACGCGTCGGCGGGCCGCGGCATGTGCTGACGCCACCACTCGCGGCCGTCCTCCTGCGGCGCACCGTAGGAATAACCGACCGGCTCGTCGCCGTCGTAGGCCATAACGCAGCTGTAACCGGGCCGGGACGTCCAGTGCTTGGCGAACCACGGGAAGCGCTGAACGAAGGGGTCGTCGGCCTGGTCCCGGTAGGCATCCGCGTGGACGTCGATGAGCAACTGCGCGTGGTCGGCGGGAAGACTGCCGTCCTCGTAGCGGCGGAGGGCTATCGTCACTGGGATTCTCCCTGGGCGTGGAATCGGTCGGCCCACTCTCGCGTAGCCGCCGAGATCGTTGCCAGGGCACGTCGTCGGGCTGCGGCCTGAACTTCGCTCTCAGCCCGTCGCGTTCGCGCGTTTTGCGAGCTTCACCAGCTCCGACGGGGCGTTTCGGCCCGCGATGACGACGAGTTCATGGATCGTCTCCCGGGCTGCCGCGTGGCTGCGGACGCTCTCCGGGGCCACTTCCTCGGCCCGGAGGAGACAGTCCAAGGCCTCGCCGAGGTGGCGTCGTTGGGCGTGTGCCCGTCCCAGGTCGATCAGGAGTCGCGATCTGCGTTCGGGCGACAGCTGTTCGGCATCGATCTGCCGACCCAGGTCCAGGGCTTCGCCGGCGTCGCCGAGATCGACCGCTGTCGAGACGGCCTGTACCTCCACATTGGTAGGGCCGAACTCCAGGTTGAAGTCGTTGCGGTCCTCGCCGAGTTGAGCTGCGACCGCGCGGGCGTTCGCCAGTTCCGTCCGGGCCCGCTCGCGTTGGCCGGCGCGAGCTGCGGTCAACGCGAGGACCAGGTGCAGCGAACCGAGGACCGATAGTGCTTCGGGGTGTGGCGGGTTGGCTGACGTGATGTGCTCGGTGAGGACGGCCACGGCGCTCGTGGCCGCGTGTTCGGCCTGATCCAGCCGACGAAGTCGGACGAAGGCGTGGGCCAGCCGGTAGATGCCCGCGAACACATGGAGCGGATGTGCGGACTGCTCGGCGGCACGGATGGCCCGATCGGCGGCGACCCAGGCCGCATCGGGCTCGTCCTGGCGCACGAAGGCCGCAGCCATCGCCTGGTACGCCTGGCTCAGCAGGAGATGGATGGCGGGGCGGGATTCACTTGGTGCGGTCCGCGCTGCCCGCTCCAACTTCGGCAGAGTGCCGACGATGGCCGTGCTCAGTTCGGCGAACCGTGCAGCGTGTGTCAGGTCCCAGAGCTCATCCACGGCGGCGGTCAATTGCTCGGCATCGACACGTTCGACCTGCGGGCGGGTCCTGAGCAGGCTGTCCAGCGCGGGATGACCGGAGAGCGACAGGCGAGCCATGTCGAGGTCGTTGGGCTGGTCCGGTTCGGGCCGTGACGCGGAAGCTGGTGGAGGGGCGTCAGGCCGCAGGGTCTGGACTGAGACGCCGAGCCCGTCCGCAAGGAGCTGGAGTACATCGAGCCGGACTACGGGTTGAACGCCACGTTCGACCTGGGACACCCAGCTGGCGGTGCGGTTGATGACGGCGGCGAGTTGATCCTGCCGCAAGCCACGGCTCTTGCGAAGTTGGGCGACCCGGGCTCCGAACGCCCGCCGCTCCTCCGGACTCACCGGGAGGCCTGGTCCGGAGAGGAGCCCTTACCTGAGATCTCCTCGAGGAACGTGACGTCGAAGGAGGCGAGGTACTGGGCGCGTTCGGCGAGAAAGGCCTGGACGTGCGGCTGTCGCTCGTGCTCCTCGAAGGCCTCGCGGTCCGCATACAGCTCGTAGAAGACGCGGACGGTGGGCTCCTCCGGTACGGCGTGGTTGACGTACACGAGAGTGCCGGGCTCCTTGGTGCGGATGCCCTCAAGTGCCTTCTCTGCCAACCGGTCGAAGGCACGAGCGGCTTCCGCGCTGTGGGCGACGAAGCGGACGACAAGACCGAATCCCATGGTGACGACTCCCCTTCCGACGTTGGCTGAGTCTTGCATGACTAGGCGAAGCTCTGCGAGTAGTAGTTTTCCTTGACTCGCAGTTTTTCTGCGACTACGGTCGGTGTTGCAGCCATGACGGAGGGTGCTGTTGGCGGCCTCGCTCACGCATGCCGACAGCCATGCCGCCCACGAGGTGGAGCAGAACCCCGCCATGTCGATCGCTCATATCCGGTGATGGGGGAGCAATGGAGTGGAAGACGATTGTCAGCCCGCTCAAGACCGCTCGGTTTCCGGTGCCCCTGGGGTGGGATGTCCCGCCGGACAGCGCGGCCGTGCCGCCGGCGCGGAGATTGGTGATGGACATCGTCCGCTTCTGGGATGTGCCGCTCTCCGGGGAAGCACTGCAAGAGCTGGAGCTCTGTGCGAGCGAGGTGATCGCGAATGCGATGGAGCACTCGAAGGCACGCTGCACGGTGACCGTTCGCCGCGTGGGCGAGCGGCTGCGTGTTGAGGTCGCGGATTCCAACCCGGTGTTCGAACGCGGTGGAGCGGACCCGGAAGCGACCAGCGGACGTGGGCTGATCCTCGTCGAGGCGCTGGCTCATGCGTGGGGCTGGCATCCGGTGGCAGGGGTGGGCAAGGTCGTGTGGTTCGACTTCCTGGAATCCCACGAGGCGCGGTGCCCCACGTACGGGTGGGGCACCGCGCGCAACCTCTGCGCGCAGAGCTTGGTGGCGTGAGCCGTCCCGCTGAGAGTGATCTCGTCGTAGGTGAAGTGGTACGACTGCTTCCTCTATGGCGGCAAGGGCCCGGCCCGGGATCGGCGGCGGTCGCCCGTAGCTGTTCGAGCGTGCTCAGCACCCGCATCGCCGAGCTGACCGAGGCCGGGCTGCTCGCCCCGCACGGCGACGCCTACCGCCTCACGCCGCTCGGCGCCGACCTCGTCACCGCCCTCGGCCCGCTCACCGCCTGGAGCCACCGGTGGGCCGCCGAAACGGAGCCGCCCGGCGGTCGGCTCGGGTGAGCCGACCGCCGGGCGGTCCGGGGCGTGGTCGTGCGGTCAGACGGTGGCGGCCTGCTCAGCGGCCTGCTCGGCAGGCTGCTCGTCGGTGCCGGAGGTGTTCTCGCGGGGGGTCGGGAGCACGGCCATGATCACGCCGGAGATCACGATGGTCGCCGCCCAGGCGAGCCCGTACTTGCCGACGAAGGTGCCGGAGAGCGGGCCGGCGAACCAGTCGCACTTGGTGAAGGCGAGCCCGGCCAGCAGCGCGAGCACCCAGGAGACCATCGCCTGCCAGCAGAAGCCGCCCGTGTACCAGTAGCGGCTCTTCCTGCTGGTGTCCATGAGCGCGGCGGCGTCGTAGCGCACCGCGCGCGAGCGGCGCCGGTACATGTCCACCGCGTAGACGCCGATCCAGGCCGAGAAGGAGACGGCGAGCAGGATCAGGAAGGTGATGAACGAGCCCAGGAAGCTCTTGGCGACCAGCATCAGCAGCAGGCCGCCGACCAGCGAGATCACGGCGTTGATGCTGACGGCCATGGCGCGCGGCAGCTTCACGCCCATGGTCTGCGCGGTGAAGCCGGCCGAGTACATGGAGAGGCTGTTGATCAGCAGCATGCCCACGATCGCGGTCAGCAGGTAGGGCACGGCCAGCCAGGTCGGCAGCAGGTCGCCGAGGAAGGAGACCGGGTCCGCGGCCTCGGCCAGGCCGGGCGAGGCCACCGCCATCACGGCGCCCATCAGCACCATCGGCACCATGACCAGGCCGGCACCGGAGACCGTCACGCCGACGATCTTCCGGCCGGAGGCGGCGTGCGGCAGGTAGCGGGCGAAGTCCGGGCCGGTGGGGACCCAGCTGATGCCGCCGGCGGCGATGGTGCCGATGCCGGCGATCATCATCGCGGTGGTGCCCGCGGGCTTGGAGAAGACCTCGCTCCAGTTCATGGTCGCGACCAGGTAGCCCAGCACGAGCACGCTGAAGACCCCGAAGAGGTACGTCGACCAGGTGTTGCAGACGTTCAGCGCCTTCCGGCCCATGCCGGAGACCAGGAAGGTGCAGGCGACGAAGGCGAAGAGCGTGATCACGATCAGCGCGGTGTTGCTCTTGACGCCGAAGACCAAGTCGAGGACGGTCAGCACGGCGTAGGCGCCGGTGACGGCGTTGATCGTCTCCCAGCCGAACCGGGCGATCCAGAGGATCGCGCCGGGGAAGAGGTTGCCGCGCACCCCGAAGGTGGCCCGGGAGAGGGTCGCGCCCGGGGCTCCGCCCCACTTCCCGGAGACCGACAGCACGCCGACCATGCCGAACGAGATGAGGGCGGCGCACGCGGCGACGACCAGGACCTGCCAGAAGTTCAAGTGGTTGAACACCACCAGGGCCGCACCCATGGTGAGGAGCAGGACGCTGATGTTCGCCGCGACCCAGGTCGGGAAGAGCTCGCGGACTCTGCCCCGGCGCTCGTGGTCGGGGACAGGCTCAATGCCGCGGGTCTCGATCGCGCCGTCGTTGGCGTCGGTGGACGGATTGTCCATGAGGGTGGCTCCGTGCGTGTGAAGCGGGAGGTAAATCGGTCAAATAAGATATTTGTGGAACTCTTCGCGCGTAGCGGGAGTCGAATCATCCTACTTTGTTCTGGACGTAGAGCGGTTGGCGCCGATGGTCCGGGACGCGGCGGCCGGCGCACCCGCCTCCCGCTCCCGGACCGCCGGGCACGTTCGTACAACCGGTCCACCCGAAAAACCCTGCGACCGCGGGGGCGGGCGGCCTGTTGAATGGCCCGCATGTCCAGTGCACCGCACAGCCCGGCCGAAGCCGTCGACCACCTCCTCGCCGAGCTCGCCCCGCTCGCCCACCCCGCCCGGATGCGGCGCCTCGCCGCCTGGACGAAGGAACGGGCAGCGGAGGGACCGAACGAGGGCGACGGGCCGGAGCCGTTCGGCCCGCTGCTGGCGGAACTCGACAAGCGCGGCGCCTACGGTCGAGGGCTGGCCGGAGTCGCCGCCACGATCGCCGGGGACGGTGCCTTCGTCGCCGCGCGGCTCACCGATCCCGACCCGGCGGTCAGCCGCCAGGCCCTGAAGGCCGCACTCCACCTGCCGGTCGCGGACGAGCTGCTGGCCGCGGCGATGGCCGACGCGCCCGCCGTCCTGCGCCACCGGCTCACCACCTTGATCGTCGCCCGCGGGCGCACCGCGCTGGCGGAGCGGCTGCTGCTCCCCGTCCGGCAGGCGTGGGGGGACGCGGCGGCGGCCCGGCTGCTGCCGGGCTGCGGGCCCGAGACCGTCGCCCGGTACCTGCCCGGGCTGTTCCTCGCTGTGACGCGCTGGAGCATCCTGGCCCGCCGCCACCCCGACCTGCTGCTGGACGAGGTGGCCCGCCAGCTCGCCGAACTGCCCGAGCCGGCCCGCCCCGCCTGGTGGCAGCGCAACGCGGACGTCCTGGCGGCCGCCGCCGGACACCGACCCGAGCGGGTGCTGGACCTGCTGGAACGCCACTGCCCCACGTGGTTGCCGCAGCCGGTGCAGGGGTGCCTGGGCCGGTTGCTGACCGCCGCGCCCGGCCGGACCATCCGGTTGATCACGCCGCCCGAACGCGCCGCCACCGCGTCGATCTCCCGCAGCGCGCTGACCCGGGTCGCCCGGCTCGACCCGCCCGAGCTGCCGGACCTCGGCCGGGCCTGGAGCACCGCCCCGATCTGGCTCGCCCGGCTGCTGCGCGCCCTGCCGCCGTCCCGGCGCGAGGCGTTCTACGACCTCGTCACCGCGGACCGGGACCTCAGCCGCAGCGAGCTGTCCGGGGCCGTGCTCGACGCGCTGCCCCGCCGACGGGCGCAGGCCGAGGCCCGGCGGATGGCCGCGCAGGCCGCCGAGCGCGGCGCCGCGTGGTCGGTCGTGCTGGCCCACGTCGCCCACCTGCCGGTGGCCGAGGCCCGGCCGCGGCTGCTCGCCGCCACCCGGCGGCCGGCCGCGGAGGACCGGGCGCTGGCGTACCCGCTGCTGGTCCGCAACGCGGCCCGGTCGGGCGAGCCGGCCGCCGTCGGCGAACTCCTCGACGACCTGCTGCGGCTGCGCAACGAGCAGGATCCGGTCCGCTCCCCGGCGCTGGTCGCGCTGGCCGAGGTCCCGCCCGCGCTCTTCCGGGGGGAGGCGGCGGCCGCCGCCCTCGGCCGGATCGTCACCGACGCCGTCGAGGCCCGGGACACCTCCTGGCAGACCCGCGGAGCGCTCTCGCACCTCGCCCTCGCCGTCCTGCGGGAGCACGCGGTGAGCGGTGAACAGCCGCTGCTGGGCTGGGCCCTGGCCGCCCTGCGGCAGCTCTCCGGGATGCTCGGCAGCGTTCCGCTGGGCCGACTGGACACCGTGCTCCGGCGCGGACAGGAGGCACAGGTCTTCGAGGCGCTGCGCCCGTGGCTGGCGGCCGGTGCGGACCGGGTCGACCACACGCTGACCTTCGCCCTGGCCGGAGCCCTGGGCCGGCGTGCCCACCACCTGCCCGAACTGCAGGAACTCCTCTGGGAGGCCATCCAGTTCGGCGACAACGCGACCTTCATCCAGGCCGTCCGGCACTGGCTCGCGGACCCGGCCACCCGCGGCGAACGGGTGGCACGGGTGCTGGAACTGGAACCGTCGGCCGCCGTCCTGCCGCCGGTGCTCCGGGTGCTGGCCCGCGGGCGCACCGACCTGCTGGACACCGTCCTCGCCGACACCCCGCCGTACGGGCGCTTCCTGGCGGCGGGGACGCACTGGCTGCCGCCGGTCGACGGCATCGAGGGCTGGACACCCGGACAACAGGCCGCCGCCGCACGCCTGTTGGCGGCAGCCGCGGCCGACGCCTCGCTGCCCCGGCAGGTACGGGCCGGACACCTGCGCACCGTGGTGGCGGTCCCCGAACGCGGCTTCGCCACCGTCCGGCCGTACGTCGACTCCCCGGACACCGTGCTCGCCGAGGCCGCGCTCGGAGCCCTGATCTGGACCGACCGGCCCGCCGAGGCACTGCCCCTGCTGCTCGCCCAGGCCGGGAACGACCGGGCACGGGTCGCGCTGTACGCGGCCGGGCGGGCCGCCGGGTTCGTGGCGCCGTCGCGACTGGCGGGCATGCTGCGGGCGGTGCTGCTGCCGGCGGCGGACGGGGCCGCGGAAGCCGGTGGCGGGGCGGCCGGCGGCGGGGTGGCCGGCGGGGGTGGGGCGAAGGTCACCAGCCGGAAGGAGCTGGTGCGGCTGGCCGCCCGGCTGCTGCCGGTGGACACCGCAGGCGCACTCCTCGCCGAGGCCCACGACCTGCCCGGCCAGCACCGCGACGTCCGGGCTGCGGTCGTGGCCGCCACCGTCGACCTGCTCCCCGCACCCGCGGCCTGGCGGCTGCTCGAAGACGCCGCGACAGGCGCCCCCGTGGCCCGGTCCGCCGTGCTGCGCACCCGGCCGCTGGACCTGCCGACCACCGACCGCCCCCGCTACGCCGCGCTGGTGGCCGGGGTGGCGAGCGGCGACGACCCGCACACCGCCCAGGTCGCGCTCGACCTGCTGGCCGCCTGGTCGCCCTGGTGCCCCGAAGCGGAGGAGCTGCTGCTGGCGGGCACCGTCGACCTCGCCAACCGCTCCTCCTGGCGGGCCGCCGCAGCCGGCCTGGCGGCTCTCGCCGTCGGCGGCACGGGCCGCCGGCTGACCGAGGCGCTGGCGCAGCTGCTGGCGAGCGAGGCGTCGGCCGCGGGAGCCCCGGAGCGGGAGGCCGGGGACGTGGACGTGGACGGGGATGGGGACGGTGGCGGTGGCGGCGGACTGGACGCGGCCGCCGACCGGGACCGGCCGGCCCGGCAGCGGATCGACCACCTGGTCTCCCGGCTCGCCGCCGGCGTGGCCGACCGCCCGTCGGCGGAGGGCCTGAAGGCGGTCGGCGAGGCAGCCGAACTCCTCTCCACCGAACCTGACTTCATACCCAAGGCCGTCCAACTCCTGACCGCCACACTGGAGTTCGACACCACCCAGGACCATCTCCTCGCCGAGCTGGACCGGTTGGCCGCCCTGCACAGTGACCGCCCGGTGCTGGCCGCCCGCACGGCCGAGGCCCTGCGGAGCCGGCTCAACATGCCTCGCCGCCCGGGCGACCCGGCGGTCCTGCACACCGTGACCGAACGGCTCGCAGTCCACGGCGGCCACACCCAAGGCCTGTTCGCGGTCGGTCTCGCCCACGCCCTGGGCCCGCGCACCGGCTGGCGCTCGCAGTGGCGAGCACTGCTCCGCACCCTGCGCCGCCACCCGCAGCCGGACGTCCGGGAGGCGGCCCTGGCGGTACGGACGGCGACGGAGTAGGAGAGCGGGGGAGCGGGGCCGGTAGGGGCGCGGCGGTCAGTCGTCGCGTCCGGCGGCCTGTTCGTAGAGCGCCACCAGGACGCCGTGCACCGGCTCGCCGGGCGGGGCCTCGTCGGCCTCGGCGACCAGGGCCTGGAGGGTGGCGCCGAGGCGCGCGGCCTGGTCGGCGGTCAGCCGCAGGTGCCGCAGGACCAGCACCGGCTCCTGCGGGGCGTCGGCGCACTCCTCGGCCACCGCCTTGAGCAGGGCGGTGGTCGGCCCGGCGTCGCGTCCGGCGCCACGCTCCGTGACGGCGATCCGCCGGGTGGTGCGCTGGTAGAGGTGTTCGCTGCCGCCGCGCACCTTCCGAGTCTCCACGATGCGGACGACGCCGGCCTCCTGCAGCACCTTGAGGTGGTGCGCCACCGTGCCCTTGCGGCTGTCCAGCAGCGCCGCCAGTCGGCCGACCGTGGCGGGCTGCCCGCCGAGTGCCAGCAGCAGCCGTTGGCGCAGCGGGTGGGAGAGCGCCTTGTACTGCTGCGGGCTCTCGATGGTCAGCTCGTGATCCTCGGGCTGGTGGTCCTCGGGTTGGTGGCCCTCCGGCTGGGGGTCGTGGGGCTCGTGCTCCTGGGGCCGGTCTTCCCGCTGCTGGTCGTCCATGCGTAAAGCGTCCAATTTTCTTGACGCTTTCGCAAGCCGCGTGCTCTACTCGTCGCGACCTGACCGAGCATCACCAGCGGGGGACAGCAGATGGCGCAGCTCCAGTCGGCCGAGATCACCGGGATCGTCACGGAGGTGAGCCGGCTCACGGCCGGGCTCTACGTCTTCCCCGAGATCGGCGAGCGGATCGCCCGGGGCCTCGACGACGCGTTGTCCAACGGCCGCTACCACCAGTCCGGCGACCCCGAGACGCTCGGCCGGCTGGTCACCGAGGACCTCCAGTCCGTCAACGGCGACGGCCACCTGCGGCTGAAGTTCCACCCGCACGCGATCCCGACGGAGCAGGAGGACGGTGCCGTCCTCGCCGAACTGGCGCGGGCCGCCGACCTCTCGCTCGGCGGCGTGCCCCGGATCGAGCGGCTGGAGGGCGGCGTCGCCCTGCTGAAGCTCGCGCCGATCCTCTTCCCGCTCGACATGACCGGCGACTCGCTGAACGCCGCGCTCGGCCTGGTCGCGCGGGCCGAGGCCCTGGTCCTGGACCTGCGCGAGTGCGTCGGCGGCGACCCGTACACGGTCGCCCACATCTGCGGCCACCTCTTCGACGGCCCGACCCACCTCAGCACGATCTACGACCGCGAGGAGGACGCCGAACGGCAGTTCTGGAGCCCCGCGCCGGCACCCGGCCCGCGCTTCGGCGGCAGCAAGCCGCTCTACGTGCTGATCAGCGGGGCCACCTTCTCGGGCGGCGAGGCGCTCGCGTACGACCTCCAGCAGCGCGGCCGCGCCGTGGTGGTCGGCGAAGCCTCCGGCGGCGGCGCCAACCCCCGCCGGGGCTTCACGCTCCACCCCCACCTGGAGGCCACCATCCCGACCGCCCGCTCGATCAACCCGGTGTCCGGCGGCAACTGGGAGGGCACCGGCGTCATCCCGGACACCGCCACCGACCCGGCCCGGGCCCACCAGACGGCCCACCACGCCGCACTGGCCGACATCGCCCGGCTCGGCGGCGACACCCCGTCGGCCGAGGAGGCCCGACAGGCCCTCCACGGCCGGGCGGACGACCACCCCACGCCGCCGGACGCCCGGCTCTGACCTCCGGCCCTGGCATCGGGCGCTGCGCCGGTTCTGCGTCCCGGGAGTGGTTCAGTGCCCGGGGTTGGCTCCGCACGCGGCCGTGGTGAGGAAGGCCGTCACCGCGGACTTGGCGGCGCGCGGGTCGGAGCGGTCGTACGGGTTGTGGGAGAGCACCAGTTGACGTCGGCCGTCGGCGGTGCCGGCGACCATCGTCGAGTAGCCGGGGAGGTCTCCGCTGTGACCCCAGAACACGCCGCAGGGAGTGTCGAACCGGGCCAGCCCCAGCCCGTATCCGCGTCCTGGGCCGGCGTCCGTCGTCCTGGTCATCTCGGCGAGTTCGGCGGGCCGCAGCAGCCGGCCGTCCAGCAGGGCGGCGATGAAGCGGTTGAGGTCGGCGGTGCCGGAGATGCCCTGCCCGGCGGCGCCCATGACGGACGGGTTGAGTTCGGTGACGTCCACCGGCCCGGTCGAGAGCTTCACATAGCCGTGCGCGTGGGGGCCGGGCAGCCGGACGGAGCGGCCGGGCATGCCGGTGTCGCGCAGTCCCAACGGCTGGATGATCCTCCGGTCGACCTCCTGTTGCCAGGGGTGGCCGGTGACCTTCTCGACGAGCAGGCCGGCGAGCAGGTAGTTGGTGTTGGAGTAGTGCCAGCCCTGTCCCGGTGGGAAGTACGGAGCGTTGCGGTTGGCCAGTGCGAGCAGGTCGGCCGGCTGGTAGGTCTGCCAGCGCGGTCCCGCCAGCCAGTCGAGGTACTGGGACTCGTTCTGGGGATCCAGGCCGGGCGCATCGGTGTAGTTGTACAACCCGGAGGTGTGGTCGAGGAGTTGGCGGACGGTGATGGCCGAGCCGTTCGCGACCGCGCCGGGCAGGTGACGGTCGATCGGGTCGTCCAGGCCGATGCGCCGCTCGGCGGAGAGCTGGAGCAGGACGGTGGCGACGAAGGTCTTGGTGACGCTGCCGATCCTGAACCGGGCGTGCTCGGGTACCGGCGTGCCGGTGGCCAGGTCGGCCACGCCGGCCCGCCCGCGCCAGACGGTCCGCCCGTCCTGCCGGACCTCGCCGACGGCTGCCGAGGAACCGGTGTCGACGATGCCCTGGAGCGTGGTGCGCAGTGCGGTGGCCTCGGCGCCGCCAGTCGCCAACATTCCCTGCTCGCCCGCCGGTTGGGCATCGACCGGCAGGCGGCCGGGGGGTGCGGCAAAGCTCGGGGCGGCACCGGCGCCGAGCAGGGTGGCGGCGGCCAGGAGCGCGGCCGCCGAGCGGAGGCCGCGCCTCAGGGCGCGCGGAGGTGTCGTCACGTCGGACATGGGCTGCTTCCCTCCCGGGGCAGGCGCGCATCGCCGCCCCCGTACCGAGCGTGCAGGAGGAGTTCCCGCCAGGGCATCCACCGAAGGTGCCGCGCCGTGTCCTCCCCGGGGCCGGTCGGGCCGGTCGGGCGTCGCCCTGCGGGCTGAGTCGGTCCCACGCCACGGCCCGCCCCCGGAACGGGACTAGAGTAGGACGGTGACCGCTCTGCCGGACAACCTGCCGATCAACGACGTTGAACGCGACCATGCCGTGGAGCGCCTGCAAGAGGCGTTCACCGAAGGGCACATCTCGCGCGAGGAGATGGACGACCGTCTCCACCAGGTGCTCACCGCGAAGACGCGTTCCGACCTCGCGCCGCCCCTGGCCTCGCTCCCCGAGCCGGACCAGGGAGCGGTCCCGACCATCGCCGCCGTCAGCGGGCGCCTGGTGCGCCGCGGCCCCTGGCGGGTTCCGCGCAGCTTTCAGGTGGCGTCGGCCTTCGGGCGGGTGCACTTGGACCTGTCGGAGGCGGTCATCGAACATCCGGTGATCGACATCGAGTTGGGGCTCGGTACCGGCAGTGCGAAGATCACCGTCCCGCGCGACGCCGTCGTCGACCTCGACGGCCTCCAGGGAGGCTGGAAGGACGTGCGCTACACGCCTCCCCGCCGCTCATCCGTGGGCAACCCGACGATACGGATCACCGGGACCACCGGCTTCGGCCGTCTGAAGATCCGGCACGCCCGGCGCTGAGCGTTGCGGACAGCAAGCGCCGCAGGATGGTTAGCAACTCACCTTGTCCGGCGGCTGGTTGCCGCGCCCGCCAGGCGATGTGGCCGTCCGGGCGGACGAGGACGGCGCCGCCGGTGGTGGCGGGAAGGCCGGTGGCGCGGGCCCAGGCGGGGGGCGCCAGGGTGTGTACGGTGACCGGCAGTCCCGCCGCTGTCGCGGTGTCCGCCTGGTGCTGCCAGCCGGCGTCCTCCGTGGCCGTGGTGAACAGGGTGAAGCCCGGCCCGACCAGGTCGAGGGTGGATGTGGCTGCGGTCCCGGGCGGGCCGGGGAGGCGGAGGTGGGGGAGGCGGGTGCCGGGCGTGCCGTCGGGGTGTTCGCGGTCCGGATCCAGGGGTGGCCGTTCCGGGGCTGTCGGGTCCGCGAGGACCGCCGTCGAGCGGTAGGCGGCGGTGAGCAGCAGCTCGTCGTCGATCCGGTACCCGGCGCGGGCACGGGAGTTGGCGAGCGAGATGTCGATGACCTGCCGGGCCACCGGGCGCCGCTCGGCCTCGTAGGTGTCCAGCAGGGCCTCGCCGGCCGTCCCGGCGGTGACCGCCGCGAGTTTCCAGGCGAGGTTGTCCGCGTCGCCGATGCCGGTGTTCATGCCGTGCCCGCCGGTCGGCGGCACCACGTGGGCGGCGTCGCCCGCGAGCAGCACCCGGGCGCGGCGGTAGGCCCCGGCGAGGCGGGCGTCCATCCGCCAGGTCATCGTGTCCTGGACGGTGACGGCCAGCCCGGGCAGTCCGGCGGCCTCCCGGACCAGCCGGGCGAGTGCCCGGTGGTCGCCCAACAGGGCTTCGATGCCCGGGAGTTCAGGGTCGTACGGGTACTGGTAGATCCACCGGCGGTCGTTGTCGACGGCGAGGAAGCCGCCGCGGCCCGGTTCGGTGAGGAAGTACGAGGCGCTGGCGCGGTCGGCCACCACCTCGCCGAGTGGTGCCTCGAAGCGGATACTGAGGAAGTGGCCGAGGCCGGTCGGCCCCGCCATCTCGATGCCGGCCGCCGTGCGGACGGTGCTCGACGCGCCGTCGCAGCCGACCAGCCAGTCGGCGCGCACGGTGTGGCGCTCGCCGGTGGTGCGGTCCTCCAGCAGGGCCTGGACGTGTCCGTCCCGCGGGGTGAGGGAGAGCAGGCAGGTGGCGAACCGGACGCCGTCCGGGGCGAGTTGGCGGGCCCGTCGGAGCAGGACGGCCTCCAGGGCGTCCTGCGAGCAGATCAGCCCGGGGGTAGGGGTGCGCTCGGCGTCCTCCGTCGCGCCGGCCGCCACGCCGGTGCGGACGAAGTCCGGGTCGACCAGGCTGCGGCCCCGGTAGAAGAACACCTGCGAGGCCGGGAGGCCGGCCCGCCGGACCTCCTCCTCCAGTCCGCACCGCCGGAAGACCTCCATCGAACGCGCCGACACCCCACGGGCCTTGGGGTGGCGCGAGGTGTCCGGGTGCGCCTCGACCAGCAGGTGCGGCACGCCGTGGCCGGACAGCAGGACGGACAGGGTCAGGCCGACCGGGCCGCCGCCGACGATGAGCACGGGTGTGGTCCCGGGGTATCGCATGCCACCACTCCTCAGTAACGCCTACTGGGTCATTTTGACGTTACCATGGTCCGGACGGCACCCTCCCAGACCCCGCGAGGCGACCCCCATGGCGCAGTCCCAGTCCCAGCCTCAACCCCAACCCCAGTCCCGGCTCCAGGACAGCGACGACGGCAACCCCCGCGGCCTCCACTTCCTCACCGACCTCGCGAACACCGTCCGCGAAGACCCCGACACGGGCGCCACCGAACTCCAGGCCCTCCTGGACCGCCACGGCGGCCCGCCCCTCCGGCTCACCGACGCCGACGCCCGCGAACTGCGCCAGGCCACCGCCGAGGTGACCGCCGTCCTCGAGACCGACGACCCGGACCACGCCGCCGACCTGATCAACACCCTGCTCGACCGCCACCCGCCCCGCCCCCGCCTGGTCCGCCTCCCCGGCCGGCCCTGGTCCCTGCACACCCGCGCCCCCGCCGACGCAGGCCTCACCCACTGGCTGCTCTCCACCGCCGCCCTCGCCCTCGGCCTGTGGCTCAGCGAACGCGGCACCTGCGCCTGGGGCCGCTGCGCCGCCCCGGGCTGCGGACGCTTCTTCATCGACACCGGCCGCCGCACCCCACAGCGCTACTGCACCCCCCGCTGCGCCACCCGCGTCCGCGTCGCCGCCCACCGTGCCCAGAAGAGCTAGAGGACTGGTGGTGACCGCCGGGGTCTACGCTGCCGCCGGAGGGCCCCTGGAGGGTGGCCCGCACAGAGCGAAAGTGAGGGCCGCCATGGCCGGGCGACACCGCCGTCCCCCGCAGCCGGAGCTGCCGCCGGACTCGGACGGCCGGCTCCGGGCCATCGCCGAGCAGCGGGCGGTCGTCGAGGACGGCATCGCCGTGTCCGACGGCTCGGGCGTCCCGTACCTGTACCGCACCGTGTACGAGCCGGACGGCACCGTGCGGCAGACCCTCGTCAGGATCGATACCGGGCCCCTGTGACCAGTCGGCCCGGCTGGGAGGCGTCAGCGGAACGGCCCGCCCGGAGACCTGCTCACCGTCGGCCCCGGTGGCTGTCCGGCGCCCAACTGGCGAACCTCGGGTCGAGGTTCGCGCACGTGGACGACCGTCCGACCTCACCCCCATGGTGCGGGACATACCCCTTGGGGCGCCCGTACCACCCCGGTGCCGCAGGGGTGGACCGCCGCCGCTCGTGGCCGGCTCCGTCGTTGACGACGGTCGTTCGAATACGTCACGCTCGGTGGAACGCCGAGGGCGGGTGCCGGTCGTGCCGCGCTCCGCGCGCCGCCGCCGATGTCCTGCTGCCCCGCCGCCCCGGCCTCCGGATGCCCACCGTGAACCCCGTGTGGAGGTACCGCCATGTCCAAGCGCCGTCTCGCCGTCCACGGAGCCGCCGTCGCCGCTCTGACCCTCGCCGCCGTGCTGCTCCCGGCCGTCGGCGCCCACGCCGCGCCGCCCGCCGACTCGTGCACCCAGAACTGGAGCATCAGCTCCGGCGAGGGCTACGCCAACGGCAAGTGGTGCAACTACAACTCCAAGGTCGTCGGCACGGTGCACGACACCAAGGCGGACGGCCGCTGTCCGTACGTGCGCGGCAGCCTCTCCAACGGTGGCCACGTCGACAGCGACTGGGCCGGCGGCAAGGGCAAGTCCCGCGCCATCACCCTCTACGCGCCCTCGGGCACCCACATCACCGGCCTCAGCATGCGCTACATCGGCTGCTGATCCGGACCGTGACCGGCTGAGGGCAGGTGGTCCACCGTCAGGAGCACGGCTGTGGCCGCCGCTCCTTTTCCGCACCGACGACCGCCCCCGGCTTCGCGTGCCGCCCTGGACGGGACAACGGTCACCACCACCCCGGCCCCGGGCGTCAAGCAGCGCGTCGTCGCTGCCGGCCTCTGCCGCTGAGACCCGCGTCCGCCGACCCCGATCGGGGTCGGCGGACGCTTCGGCCGCCGCTGCCCGGTAACTGGTCGCGGGGCACCAGATGGAACACCCACCTCTCGCCGAACACCGTCTCGGCTCCACCCCGGCGGCTCTTCCGGGCCCACCCGCTCGCGCGTCCGTCGTCCGGTCGGGTGGTGGCGGGGCCGGGCGGACGGAAATCGCTGCGCCCCTATTTCACCGCCCGAAAAGGCGAGAAGTGCGACGGTGCATCAAGCCACTCGTGGTCCACATGCCATTGGCAGTGGGTCCCGATCACATAGCCGGCACCCGAGTTCAGGACGAACAGTTCGTCGGGGGCCGCAGGGAGGGCGAGGCCGAACTCCCGCGATTCCTCCGGGGTCTCGATCCGGTCGATCGACAGGCTCGACACGTCCGCCGAGACGCTCATGTGCCGGACATTGGTGAAGAGGACCTCGATGCGCTCGTCGGCGTCGAACCTCGGTGCGCTCCGGAGGAGGAGCCTGGAATAGCTGAACCCGTAGGCCCAGATCTTGAACTCGCGATCCCACTCGATCAGGCGCATGAACGTTCCCATCCGACGGACAACACAGGACTCGGCACGTCCGGCTCTTCCGGACGTGCCGCAATGACCGAGAGGCCCCTTCGACCGGCGGCGGTGGCCGCGGCAGAAGGGACCTCACCGTCGAGATCAGCCGGTTGGACGGCTGAACCGACTAGTTCCCTTCGGTACGTCCGCTACGGAACGTCGTGGTCGGCCGCCGGATCATCCGGCGGCCCGAAGGGCGTTGAAGTCGGGCAGGGACAGTTTGATGTCCTTGCCCCCGTACCGGAAGGTGATCGAATCCCAACTCCGGTTTCCCAGTCTGACGGACTCTCCGAGAATGTTCATCTCCTGCTGCGTCGTGATGGAGGACAAGCCCGCTCGGCCTTCCTTGTAGAAGTCCTCGAAGAGTTCCTGCGGCGTTCCGGGCTTTCCGTTGGACATCCTGAAGCCGTCGAGGACGACGTAGATCCGCCGGCCGGGCTGCTCGTGGGCGACGTCCCGGACGGCTGCCACAGCATCGTCGTACGTCTTGTCGAGGAAGTGCTCGTACCCGTTGGTGTCCGCGAAGTTGCGGAGGTCGCCTTCCTTCCGGATCCCGAGGGCGACCCCGCACACCTCCGTGTTGTGCACCAGGACCGGGGTCTCGCCGGCGAGGACGTAGTACGTGTGGAGGTCGTCGACGGTGAGGTTGTAGGCGGCCTGGAGGGTGTTCCAGTGTCGGACGTCCTCGATGCGCTGGGGCCGGCCGGCCGGGTCGCGCAGTTCGTCGCCGGTCCTGAGGTCGGCGGCGTCGACCCACTGCTTCTGGTTCTCGGCCCAGAAGGGGTGGTGGTCGGTGCTGGTCAGGGACTGTCCGGCGCCCAGGGAGACGTCGGTGAAGTCACGGTCGTCCGGGGTGTAGATCGTCGCGCTGACACGACGGGGTGCCGTCAGCCCGGTCGTGGGATCGCCGGCCAGGACTTCGTCGCCGACCTTGACGGATTCGATCGGGCGGGTGGAACCGTCGCCCATGAGGACGCGGGTGCCGGCCGGGAAGCTGTTGACCGGGCAGGTCTTGGGGAGCCGGCCGACCAGCTTCTTGATGAACTCGGCGGCCTTCTCGCCCCAGGAGCCGAACTTCTTGGCCCACTGGGCGAACTTGGCGACGGCGGCTCCGTCACCGACGAGGGGGATCGCCGAGATGCAGGAGAGGTAGGCGTCCTGGGTCCGGCCCTCGATGGCGTAGTAGGCGCAGTTGACGAGGTCGGCGATGTCGGCGAGGCCGGGGGCGATGACGCCGCCGGCGCCGCCGATGACGTCGAGGGTGAGGTGGATGCTCTCGGAGAAGAGACGGTAGACAGCGTTGATGTTGTCGCTGTTCTCCTTCTGCTTCTTGATCTCCTCCTCGAGCGCGGAGATCGTCTCCTGCTTCTGCCGGGCGTCCCTGGCCTGCTTCTCGGCCTCCTTGCGCTCCGCCTCCAGCCTGGCGAGCCGCGCCTTCTCCTCGGCGTCGTACTTGGTCTGGTAGCTGGCGAAGGCCTCTTTCTGGGCCTGGTCCGCAGCCGTCGCGTCCTTGCCGGCCGCCTCCGCGGAGGCCCGGGCGGCGTTCGCGGCGGTGTAGGCGTTGGATGCGGCGAACCGCGCTTGCCCGGCGGACTGCTCCGCCTGCCTGGCCGAGTACATCGCGGAGGCCGCGTCGCGGTTGGCTGAGGTCTTGGCGGCGTTGGCGGTCTTCGCGGCCGCGGCGGCCTTGGTGGCGTCGGCCTGGGCGGCGTCGGCGGCGGCCTGGGCCGTGGCGACGTGCTGGGCGGCGGTGTCGGCCGACGCCTTGGCGGTGGCCTCGTAGCCCCTGGCCTCGTCAGCGACGCCGCGGGCGTAGGCGGCGGCGGCCTGGGCCGTGGCCGCGTTCTTCTGGGCCGACGCGGAAGCCGCGGTGGCCTCGGCGATCAGGCCCTTGACGTCGGCGACGTGGACGGCGGTGAGCCGGTCCTTCTGCTGGGCGGTGTACTGGCCCTCGGCCACGAACGCGCGAAGCTTGAGTACCGGGCCTTCGAGGGCGACCCTGGCCGCGGCCTTGAGCTCGGGCTCGGTGGCCGGGGCGTCCTCGAGCCGGGTGGCGGTGAGGCGGTCGTCGGCGGCCTGCGCGTCGGCCAGGCCCTTGGCGAGGAAGTCGCGCAGGGCAGTGGGGGTGTTGGTCCGCAGCGCGGTGTCGGCGGCGGCCTTGACGGCGGGACCGGCCTTGTCGCTGAGGCGGGTGATCGTCAGCCGGTTGGCGGGGGCGGCGGCCTCGTACTGCCCACTGTCCAGGAACGCACCGACCTGGTCCGCGCCTCCCTGGAGTGCGGTGTAGGCGGCGTTGCGGACCGCTTCGTTGTCGTCGTCCTCGTAGATCTGGGAGGCGCGATCGTGGTCGTCCCGCGCTTCGGCCGCGCGGCGTTCGGTCCTGACGTAGCCGAGGACGGCGGAGTCGTTGCCGACAAGGGCGGCCTGGGCCGCGGCCGTTCCCCAGGGGCCGGAGATCTTGCGGGAAAGGATGGCGAGCTTGCGGCCGTCGGTCGCGACCTGTTCCGGGGTGGCGCCGGGCTGGTTGACGGCCTGGGCGAGGCGGTCGGCCTCGGTCCGGGCTTTCCGGACCTCCTGGGCGGCCTGGTCGGCCTGGGTCTGCTTCGCCGTCTCGTCGGCCTTGGCCTGGCGGGCCTTCTCCACGGCGGCCGCGGTGCGGTTGGTCAGGTCCTCGGCCTCGGTGCGGCGGGTCAGGTCCTGGAGCGCGTTGGCCTGGTCGACAGCGCGCTGCGCGTCCGCGGCGGCGGCCGAGGCGGCGTTCGCGTGGTTGGTCGACTCCTGCGCGGCGTTCCCGCTCTGGCCGGCGTGGTCGGCGGCGTCCCGGGCGGCCTGCGCCGCCGCCGCGGCGTGTTCGCCCGCGGACTTCAGGAGCGTCGCGGCGGCCTCGGCCTGCGTCGCGGCCTCTCCGGCCAACTGCTGGGAGGCCGCGGCGGCACGGCCGGCCTCGGCGGCCGAACGGCGGGTGGCCGCCGCGGCCTGCTTGGCCTTCGCCGACTGGCCGCCGGCGCTGTCCGCGTAGGCACCGGCCTGCTCGGCGGAGCCCGCCGCGGAATCGGCGTTGCCCTTGGCGCTCAGCGCGGCACCGGCCGCGTCCTTGCTGCTCTTGGCGGACTCGTTCGCCTTGACGAGTGTGTCGTTCGCGGCCGCCGCCAGCTTCGCCGCGGCCGTGGCGGCGTCGGCGGCGACCCGCGCGTCGTGCGCCTTCGTCGCGTCACCGGCCGCCGCGGCCGCGGCCGTCTCGGCGTTGGCCGCGGCCCGCTGGGCCCCGGCCGCCGCGGCAGCCGCGTTCGACGCCGCGTAGGCGGCGGCCCGCGCACCCGCGTTGGCCGCACGGGCGGCGGCCATCGCCGTCCGCGCCGCCGCACCCGCGCGCTCGGCCGCCGTCGCGGCCTTGTTCGCCGCCTCCGTGGCCTTGGCCGCGTCGTTGCCGGCCTTCTGCGTCTCGGACGCGGCCAGCGCGGCGGCCTCCATGGCCTTCTGCGCCTCGTGGACCGCCTTGTCCTTGGCCTCGACCGCCGCGGCGGTCTCCTGCGCCGCCTGCGCGCCCGCGTCCTTCGCCTGCTGCACCAGCAGCGCGATGCTCGCGCGCTCCTGGTCACGGCTCTGCGCGATGTACTGGCCGGTCGCGAGGAAGTCGCGCACGTCCTGGATCGACCCGTTCAGCGCGGCGCGTGCCGCGGCCTGGGTGTTCGTGCCGCCGGAGCTGAGGATCTGGACTAGCTTGAGCCGGTCGTCGGCATCCTTCGCCGGGTACTGTCCCTCGGTCAGGAACCGCTGCAGGTCGTCGCTGGTGTTGCTGCGCAGCGCGGCGTCGCCGGCGGCCTGCAGGTTGCGGCCCGGGCCCATCGCGGGGTCGGTGATCCGGGTGATCATCAGCCGCCGGTCGGCGTCGAGTGCCGCCTGCCAGCCGCTCTGCAGGAAGGTTCGCAGCTCGTCGGGGGTGCCCTCGATGGCCTTGTCCGCGGCTTCGCGGACCTTCGGCCCGCCCACACTGGAGATCTGCGTGGCCGCGAGCAGGTCGTCAAGGCGCTGGGCGCCGGCGAGGTCGTTGTCGACGAACCGCTTCACGTCCTGCTCGGAGCCCGCGAGCGCCGCCTCGGCGAGCTCGTGGACGCGAGGACCGCCGTTGAGCCACGCGGTCAGCGCGCGCTCGCGGGTGGTCGGTTGGACCTGCCCACCGGTCGGCTCGGCAGCGGCGGCGCTCTGGATGCCGGATCCCACCAGACCGGCCGTCAGGGCGAGCGGCAGCAGGCTCAGGGAGAGCCTGCCCAGCAGCGGCGGCCCTCCCCTTCCTTGCCGTCGCGAGCGGGATATCGATTGGCGCACCAGAAAACCTCCACTGTCGGCATCGGCCGAATCCCGGCCGCAGCGGAGCCTACGCCAAATGATGTCACGACAGGACGCCTACGAAGTCAAGAAGTTGAGAGTTCAGACACGTGCAATAAACCCCCCTCAGTGGGTCCATATTTCGGCAAAGCGAGCGCATCGCCAGGAAGTGCTCAAGCTATTCGAAACTGTGACAGAGTGCCTGTTCGGGAGGGGTCTCCGGAAGAAAGACCTGGCGTGTCGTCAGTTTCATCTGGTTCGATGGGGCCGTATTCCGTCCTTGATCACGAAGGTGCCGGGTGATTGATTCCGCGCACCCTCGTCACTCATGACGTGCCATCACGACAGCTTGGTTCGCCTGCCATCAAGGGTGGTTCGTACCAATCAGCGGATCTGCCCGTCAGGGCAACACCAGATGAACGAAGAGGAATAGTCATGGCAAAGCGCATGTCCCGCTTGCTCGTTGGCGGTGCCGTCGTCGTGGCCGCCACGCTCGGCGCCACCGCACTGGCCTCCGCCGACGGCGTCCCGGCGGACAACTCGGCCGCGCCG
>NZ_LIPD01000015.1 GCF_001905545.1 Streptomyces sp. CB02056
AAGCCGCCGCCCCACCCGCATCCACACACTCTGCACCCAACACGGCATCGCAACAACGGCCTGAGCCTGACCTAGATCGAATACTTCGCCAGCAGAGTCGCGGGGCCGACTTCCTGTGCACCTGTCACCGGCATCTCGGTTGGGGATCAACTCGTCCGGGCTGGCGCTGACTTGACGTTGCCGCGCCTACCATCGAGCCGTGCTGAAGCGATGGGGGAGCCAGGTGCGCCGGCATCCGGTGCTGGGGGCGGTCGGGGTCGCGGTCGTCTGGCAGGCGGTGATCGTGGTGGTGGCGAAGGTGCTGCCGCCGTTGGAGCCCGGGTGGTTCCCGCAGTTGGGGCCGACCGTGGTCAATCTGGCGGGCGCGGCGGTGGTGTTGGTGCTGCTCCGGGCCTGGGGGCTGCTGGCGACCGGCGGGGTGACGGGCCTCGGGGTGATGGCGCGCTGGCCGGTGCTGCTGCCACTGGTCGTGGTGGCGGGGCTGGCGGCGCTGCCCGGGATCGAGGGCGGCACGGCGACCCTGGTGGGCGGGGTGGTGTTGATGCTCGCCATCGGGGTCAGCGAGGAACTGAGCAGCCGGGCACTGGTGTTGGAGGTCGCGCGGCCGCTCGGCCCGGTGCGCGCGGTGGTGCTGACGGCGGTGCTGTTCGGGGTCGGGCACCTCGGCAACTGGCTGTTCTTCGGCGCGCCCCTGGGCAACACGCTGTGGCAGGTCCTGGAGGCCGGCGCCTTCGGCTTCTGCCTGTGCGGGGCGCGCCTGTACATCGGGAGCGTCTGGCCGCTGGTACTGGTGCACGCGCTGTCCGACTACCTGGAGATCTACTCGCCCGGGAAGACGGCCGACTGGCTGCAGGCACTGGGCCTGGCCGTCGACCTGGGGCTCGGGCTGGCCCTGCTGCTCCGGGCCCGTACAGTTCCCGGTCCCGTTCCCGCTCCTCCTCCACCCCCGCGTCCTCGCTAGTCGGTAGACGTCGCACCGTCCGGTCGGCAAAAGGAGGACAGCAAGGGAGCGCGACGAGTCGCGCGAGTTCCGCGATCGGTCTTGTTCACGGGAGATCGACTCCGTGAACAAAGCCAAGGGTCGGAACCTATCTCCTATTAAGCGCTGTGGGGGTGGCAGATCGATTGACTGCCTGACGTGTAGCAGCACTTCGTGCCACCTTCGGCTGCCGCGGTCTGCTCGATCCATTCCTTGCCGTTCCAGGCGCGTCGTGCGTCCGCCAGGACGAGGGTCATCGCACCGTCCGGGGCGATGCCCTGTTCCGGGCCGATGCCAAGCTGCTGCAGGTACCCGAGCGTGTCCGCCACCAGGGCGCCGACATCCTCGGCCGGGACGTCGAAGTGGAAGAGCGGAGGGTCCTGCTCTCTGCCGAGCACCCCGGGGCCGGCCAGCTGCGCAACGTTCGCCTGTGCAACGTTCGCCGACTTCTTCGATGTCATCTCGGCTCTCCTCTCCCGCTGGGCGCGCACGGAGAGTATTCGCTATCTGATCATCATCCGAGCGAAAGGCCATGTGGTCCAGTGCATATGAATAGCTTTATCGGATCCAATTACCACAATAGGTTCGTCTCAGGAAGGCGGCAAGCCGTGCCGTAGCGGAATGGGGATCGGTCATGTGGGCAGGGAAAATCTCTAGAGACCTTCGATATGCGGTGTACGGGCACGTTCACCGAGATACTGGCCGCACGACCGGTCGGCACGGGCGGGAGACGCCGACGGACTTCGGCGCACTCCTGAATCACTCTTCCGGGCGTCGCAGCGTGCGCGGGGCCGCCCGGCCACAGGTGCCCCGGCCCGCGAGCGATTCGTTCAAGACGCGGCCCCAACCGCCCGACCACACTGGCCGGATGACACCGACCGACGCCTTCACCCCCGCCGCCGGGCGCCTCGCCCTCGGGCTCTACGACCCGATCGTCTCGCTCACCCGCGAACGCCTGTGGCGCAGCCTGCTCGCCATGCACGCCGCCCCGCGCCCCGGTGACGTCATCGTCGACGTCGGCTGCGGCACCGGGTCCTTCGCCGTCCTGCTGGGCCGCGCCGAACCGCAGGCCACCGTCGTCGGCGTCGACCCCGACCCCGCCGTGCTGCGCCTGGCCCGCCGCAAGGCCGCCGCGGCCGGGATCGAACCCGACTTCCGCACCGGCATGGGCGACGCGGTGGACGAGGTCGTCGGCGCCGGGACCGCCGACACCGTCGTCTCCAGCCTCGTCCTGCACCAGTGCCCCGTCCCGATGAAGCAGGCCGTCCTCGCCGCCATGCACCGCACGCTGCGCCCCGGCGGGAAGCTGGTGATCGCCGACTACGGGCGGCAGCGCACGGCGGCCATGCGGCTGGCCTTCCGGATCGTCCAGTTCGCCGACGGCAAGGAGGACACCCAGCCGAACGCCGACGGCATCCTGCCCCGGCTGATCGCGGAGGCCGGCTTCGAGGGGGTGCGCGAGGTGGACACCGTCGCGACGGTGACCGGCTCGATGTCCTTCTACACCGCGCGCCGCCCGGCCTGAACCGCCGTTCCGCGCAGGGCGGGCAGCACCTGCGAGGGCGTCAGCCCCGTCAACTCCCGCATCCACCGGGTGAGATGGGCCTGGTCGGCGAACCCGCCCGCGAGCGCCGCCTGTGCCAGGGAGCACCCCTCGCCGAGGGCCAGTGCCGCCCGGGACAGCCGCTGCCAGCTGCGCCAGCGTGCCAGCGGCACCCCCAACTGTCGCCGTGCCAGGGCCCGCAGGCGTTGCGGGGACAGTCCGACGCGCGCGGCCAGGCCCTCCAGCGGCTCCCGGCCGTCGGCGGCCAGCGCCGCCATCGCCGCGCGCAGCCGCGGGTCCAGCCCGGTGGCGGGCAGCCCGCCGTGCGGCCGGACGTCCCGCTCGGTCAGGCCCTGCCACTGCGGGGCGACGGCGACCCCCGGCCCGCAGCCCGCGCGCAGCCGGTCGGCGAAGGCGCAGTGCGGGTCGACGTAGAAGGTCAGCACCTCCCGGGTCGGGGCCATCCGGTGGCGCACCATCGGCGCCACCACGAGCGCGGGCCCGCGGTGGCGCCGCCCGGTGTCGTCGTCGATGGCCACCGTGCGGGCGGCGGCCGCGACGGCGACCTGGAAGGTGGCGTGCCGGTGGAAGGCGCTGTCCGCCAACGGCCCCTGGTAGAGGGCGTATCCGGGGCCGACGGCGAATCGCGGGGCCCCGGCCCCGGCGGCCCCGGCCGCCGGCCCGCCTCCCGCGCCGGGCCAGGCCGGGTCGGCGCGGGCCGGGTCGGGCCGGCCGAACGGCACCCCGCGGCCGTCCGGGTCCGGCCCGTCGACCGGGCACTCCTCGCCGCACACCTGTCCGTCCACGGTCCAACGGTAGGCGCAGCCGTCCGCCCTCGGGCCCGGACCGCCGCCCGGCCCGGCCCGTACGGCCACGGGGACGTCAGGAAGCGAGGTGCTCCAGGGTGAACACGGCCACCCGGTCGGAGTACTGGGCGATGGCCGAGCCGGCGCTGCCGGACGGGTCGCCGAGGGCCGCGTAGAAGCCGCTGTGCCCGAGTTTGAGGATCACCTTGCTGGTGTTGCCGGGGTCGGGGTACAGGAAGTGGAAGATCTGGTTGCCGTAGATCCAGCCCTGGCAGTCGAAGAGGTTGAGATTGGCGCCCTCGCCGCCGGTGGCGCCGTCGTTCGGGTTCTGCTTCCACACGCCGAGGCAGTCGCCCTCGTTCTGCCGGCTGCGGAAGATGAACGACTGGTTGTCGGAGTTGTAGTGGCAGAGCTTCCACTGCTGGTTGTAGGCGCCGGTGTCGGGGTTCTGGATGGCCTGTCCCCAGGCGCTGTACTGGTTGCGCTCGACGAGCTGGTTGAAGGGCGTCCTGATCCGGTAGTAGCCGTCGTCGCAGACGTAGCCGTGCCACTCGCTGGAGGCCAGGCCCTGGGTGGCGGCCGAGGCGGGGGCGGCGAGCAGGGTCAGGCCGGACAGCGAGGCGAGGGCGGTGGCGCCGAGGGCGCGCAGCGCGGCGCCCCGGCGGGTGGTGGTGCGGTGCGGGTTCGTCACGGGATCTCCAAGGGCTGTCGGGTCGGCGGGACGGTCAGCAGCTGCTGATGAGGAGTTGGGCGGCGCGGCGTACGGTGCCGGCGGCCTCGGCGGGCGCGCAGCGGACCGAGCCGATCTCCGGGGACTCGTAGGTGGTGAAGGTCCCGGGGGACGGCGAGGTGGTGACCCAGATGCCGGTGTTGGGGCCGCCGGTCTGGGCGCAGATGCGGTTGACGTACTGGCCGGTGACGACCCGGGTGCCGCGGTAGAGGCCGTAGCGGCCGGGATCGACGAGGTCCCAGGTGTCGCTGACGGTGGTGCTGGTGGTGCTGGAGGTGGTCTTCTGTACCGAGAAGCCGACCTTCACCTCGACCTTGAGGAACAGCGCGCTCGCGGTGGCGGTGATCTCGGTCTTGTTGTCGACGGTGGTGGTCGCCGAGTTGACCCGGGTCAGGATGTCGCTGTGGTGCCCGGTGCTCCCCGGGGCGACGTTGTAGATCAGGAAGTCGGTGACGAGCGGGGTGACCTGTACGTTGACGGGCTCGGCCGTGGTGCGGTCCACGGCCGGGTTGCAGAGGGTCGGGAGGGTGTCGGCGTGGGCGGCCGGCGCCGCGCCGAGGCTCAGCAGCCCGACGGCGAGGGCGGTGGTGGCGGAGGCGGCGAGGGTGCGGCGCCGGCGGGTCCTGCGGGCGATGGTCATCCGTGCTCCTGGAGCGGTCGTGGAAGGTGAGGGGGGAGGGTGTGCACGCGGCGAAGCCCGGGCGCGCACCCCGTGGAGAGACGGTGGAGAGTCTCGCGGGCGCGCGCCGGTCGCCAGTAGTGGCTGATGCCATGAACCGGCCGGGCGGTGTCACGGTCGGTTTATGACAACTGTCATGATCTATTGGCTGGTTCGGCTACAGACAGGGCCCGGCGACGGCCTCTACGCTGGCCGGACATGAGCACCTCATTCGCGGTGGCCGGTGTGGTCGATCCGGGTCGGCTGGGCCTCCTCACCCGCCGGACGTTGCTCGCCCTGGGGCCCCTGTGGCTGCTGCTGGCCGCGAACGACGTCGTCTTCAACCTGGACCCGGTGCGTACGGCGCTGACGGCCCCGGTGATCGTCGCCGTCCTGGTCCAGCACACCCGGCTCGTCCGCCGGGCGGTGCCGCCTCGCGCCGTGGGTCGGGAGCCCGGTGCCGGCCCGCCGGAGGGACAGGGGTACGGCCCCCGCAGTCCCTCCGCGGCCGAGTGGCGGTGGAGCCTCGCGCTGCTGGCGGTGGCGGTCGCCACCTGGGGCGAGATGGCGGACCGTCCGTACACCGCGCTCGACTGGGCGATGGTGCCCGGGGCCATGACGGCGGCCCTGGCCCTGTCCCTGCCGGCCCGGGCGCGGCGCCGGCTGCTGACGGCGGTCGCACTGGTCTGCGCGGTGCTGGGCGAGACCGTGGCGCAGTGGCGCCACGAGACCCCCGGCCTCCTGCCCGGGGTGCCGGCGGCGACCGGCGCCGGGATGCTGCTGTTCGTCGCCGCGGTGGAGCTGGTCCTGCTCCGGCTGTGGCGGGCGGTGCTGGAGGCCGAGCAGGTCCGCGAAGCCACGGCCGGTCTGGCCGTGGCGGAGGAGCGGATGCGCTTCGCCGCGGACCTGCACGACCTCCAGGGCCACCGGCTCCAGGCCATCACGCTCAAGGGGGAGTTGGCCGAGCGGCTGGTCGGCCGCAGCGACCACGAGGCGCGCGCCCAGCTCCGGGAGATCACCGAACTGGCGCGCGCCGCCCTGGAGGAGTCCCGGGCCGTGGTCCACGGCTACCGGAGCGCCAGCCTGGGCACCGAACTGGCCAACGCCGTGGGGCTCCTGGAGGCCGCCGGGATCCGCACCGCCGTCGACGGCGACGCCGAACGCGTCCCGCACCAGCTCCAGCCGGCCTTCGCCGCCCTGGTCCGCGAGGGCGTCACCAACATCCTGCGCCACAGCCGCGCCCGGCACTGCCGGATCACCGTCACCGCGGACGCGGGCCGGGTCCGCGTCCTGCTGTGCAACGACGGCGCCCCGGCGCACCCCGCCACCGACCGCGGCGGCAGCGGCAGTGGTAACGGCAGCGGCCTGGCCGGGCTGCGGGAACGCTTCCACGCCATCGGCGGGCACGTCGGCACCACCACCCACCCCGACGGCCGCTTCGAACTGGCCGGCCACACCGACCGGGAGGCCCCCGCGTGATCCGCATCCTGCTCGCCGAGGACGAGGACCTCACCCGCGGCGCCCTCGCGGCGCTCCTCGACCTCGAACCCGACCTGACCGTCACCGCCCAGGCCTGCGACGGCCCCGCGGCCGTCCGGGCCGCCGCCGACCACCCGGTCGACATCGCCCTGCTGGACCTGGAGATGCCCCACCTGGACGGCGTCGGCGCCGCCCAGGCCATCCGCCGCCGCCACCCCGTCCCCGTCGTCCTCGTCACCCGCCACGCCCGGCCCGGCGTACTGCGCCGGGCACTGGCGGCGGGCATCCAGGGCTTCGTGCCCAAGACCACCCCCGCCACCCGACTGGCCGACATCCTGCGCGACGTCCACGGCGGCGGCCGCTACATCGACCACCGGCTCGCCACCCACGCCCTCACCGAGACGCCCTGCCCGCTGACCCCGCGCGAACTGGACGTGCTGCGCGCCGTCCACCGGGGCCAGCCGATCAGCGCGCTGGCCGAGCAGCACCACCTCGCCCCCGGCACCGTCCGCAACTACCTCTCGGGGGCCATCACCAAGCTCGCCGTGCGCACCCGCCACGAGGCGGCGCGGCGGGCCTGGGAGGAAGGGTGGATCTGACGGCACCGGTCCGGCGCCCGGCACCGGCGGGGCGGGAGCAGGCCGTGTTCGAATCGATGTGTCGACACAGTGTCATCACCGCAGGACAGCGCCCATTGCGGTTCGATCACGGTGTGTCCGATTCGTCGAACATTGGGGGAAAGTGTGGCGGTTGATTGTTTTGGCAGTGGTGTCGGCGGCCTTTCATAATTCCTGCCGACACGCGTGACGGAATGCCCGGAGAACCCGCTGGGGGAGTGGTTCCCGTGAGGAGCCCGCGCGTGGGATTCCGCATTCTTCACTGGGGGGATTTCCTTGCCTGAGCCCGAGAACGAGGGCGCCGCCGCCGGACCTCCGGCACCGGCCGAGCCAGCCGCCGCGCCGGGGGCCGCCGCTCCCGAGGTCGCCGCGCCCGCCGCTGCCGCACCCGACGCCCAGGCCGACGCCGCCGTACCGCCCGTACCGGAGCAGGCCCCGCGCCGGCTGCCGCGCGCCGTCGGCGTCGCGCTGGCCACCGCCGGACTGCTCGCCGTCACCGCGGCCAGCGCCGCCGTGACCGTCGCCGTCGGCAAGCCCGACACCCGCCCGGCCGCCGCGGCCGCCCCGGCCCCGTCGAAGGCGAGCGCGAGTGCCGCCCCGAGTGCGACGCCCTCGGCCGCGCCCGTCCCGGTGCCCACCGCCGTCCCGGCCGAGCCCGCCCCCGTCAGCACCGTCAAGGGCACCGTCAGCGGCGGCAAGCACGAGGGCGACCTGCGCTACTTCCTGCTCCCCATCCCGGCCGGCGGCGAGTCCTACGGGCCCGTGGACGGGATGGCCATGAGCGACGACGACGTCGCCGACCTCTTCGGCAAGCAGGACGGCATCATGGACATCCTCAAGTCCTACGGCTACAAGGGCGGCGCGAACCGGATGTACCGGACCGCCGACGGCAAGGCCGAAGTCACCGTCACCCTGCTGAAGTTCGGCTCCACCGCGATGGCGTCCGACTTCGCCAAGAACTACAAGATCAAGTCGCTGGACCCGTTCGACATCGACGGCGACTCCGGCGGCCGCGGCTACCTGAAGGCCCCCAAGCAGCAGGCCTTCACCGGCTCGATGAGCGGCATCTCCAGCCAGGGCGACGTCCAGTACACGATCGACGTCGACGTGAAGGGGACGCCCGACAAGGCGCTGCTGAACGAGCTGATGAAGCGCCAGCGCGAGTGGCTCACCACCGGCGGCTGAGCCCGGCTCCGCCCTTTCCCCGTCCTCTTCTTCCTCCTCCTCTGGAGCCACTTCCGTGACCACCGAACCCGCGGAGCCGGTGCCCGCCGTGCCCGCCGCTCCGCCGCCGCCCGCCGTGCCGCCCGTCGCGCCCGAACCCGCCGTACCCGCCGCGCCGTTCGCACCCGAGGCCGGTGCCCCGAAGGCCCCGCGCGGCCCGCGCCGCCCCCGCCCCGTGCTGCTGACCGCCTGCGCCCTGGTGCTGGGCACCCTGGCCGGCGGCGGCGTCGGCTACGCCGTGCAGGCCCAGCGCCCGCCCACGCCGCTGCCGCCGCTCCAGGCCGCCCGCCCGGCCTACCCGGCCGAGCGGGTCGACCCGGCCGCCCTCGCCGCCGAGCAGCCCGCGCCGATCGGCATCGACGGCGACCTGACCAAGCTGCTGATCGGCGCCCCCGAGGGCAGCGCCCCCTGGGGGGACCACGCGGACAAGCCGAGCTGGGTCTCGATCGGCGAAATCGCCGAGGAGAAGAGCGGGGCGGCCGACACGTTCAAGGACCTCGCCTCGCGGGGCTTCCGGCGCGCGGCCGAGGTGAACTGGAAGAAGGACGGCGTCTTCTACCGCGTCCAGCTGGTCCAGTTCACCGAGGACCGCGCAGACGAGGCGAAGACCGGCTACTGGCCGCTGCCGTTCGCCGAGAGCGCCAACGGCGGCTACAAGGTGGACATCCTGCCCCGTCACTGGTCCGAGAGCACCGAGCAGTTCTACTACGGCGGGGCCCATGCCAAACGCGGCTCGGTGGAGATGACGATCGAGGTCTTCGACACCAAGCCGGTGAACCCCGACACCCTCAAGGACCTCGCCAAGCGGCAGTGGGAGCGGCTGGTATGAACGACGACACCGTGACCACCTCCGCTGCCGCTCCGGGCGCGCCCGAACCGGCACCCGAGGGTTCGCCCATCGGGTCCGCCGCGCCCACAGGCCCCGCCGCACCCGCAGGCCCGAGCCCCGCCTCCCGCCGCCTGCTGCGCGCGGGGGCCGCGACCGCCGCCGCCGCGCTGGTCGGTGTGGCCATCGGCGTGGGCATCATCAAGACCCAGTACGACGACCCCGCGCAGGCCACCGCCGCCGCCCCGTCCACCGGTCCCACCCCCACCGCGACCGCCACGCCGTACGGCGCCAAGTCCAACGGCAGCCACTTCGGTTCGATGCGCGACCTGCTGCTGCCCGTCCCGGCCGGCTACCGGCCCGGCCCGGACGACGGCGGCTACGGCCACGACAGCGAGCAGAACGGCGAGCAGCTGTCCGCCGAGATGGACGCCGACCTCCAGCAGCTCCCCAAGGACAAGCGCGACAAGATGCGCGCCTACTGGGAGGGCATGCACGTCAAGGCCTCCGGCGTGCGCACCTACCTCGCCGACGGGGACGACCTGGTGATCGGCCTGAAGCTGCGCCAGTTCAACCAGCAGGAAGTGCAGCGGATCAACGAGTACACCGCGGTCTTCACCGGCGACACCGGCCTGTTCCGGGTCGGCCCGGCCGTCCCCGGGCACCCCGAGGCGCACTGCTACCTGATGCCGGCGCCGCCGTCCGCGCCGATCGACTACCTGGAGTGCTCGGCCGCCGAGGGCGACCTCCTGGTGGTCATGAGCGCCGAGGGCGTGGCGCCGCTGCCCAAGGACAAGATCGTCGCCCTGTTCACCCTCCAGCTCGACCGCCTCGCCCGCCCCGGAGCCTCCGTATGACCGACCACGCCACCCCGCCGCCCGCGCCCGCGAACGCGCCCGTGCCCGGGAAGGGGGCCGATCCGGTCCTGGAGGCGCTCGCCGCGCCCGTCGCCGAGCCCTTCGCCGCCGCCGAGGACCCCGCCGTCCTCGCGGAGCAGGAGGCCCGCCGCACCCGGCGCCGCAAGGCCGCGGTGCGCTGGAGCTGCGCCGTCCTGGTGTTCGCCCTCGCCGGCACCGGCAGCGCGCTGGCCGTCACCGCCCCCGACCGGACCGACCTGCCGGGCCTGGCCACCGCGAGCGACGGCCGCTACACCTTCGCGCCGCTGACGCTGCCTCCGCTGCCCGCGGGCCAGGAGGCCCCGGACGACAAGGGCAAGTCCCCGCACCACGCGGACCTGCGCTACCTGCTGCTGCCCGCGCCCAAGGAGGCCGGCGGCTCGCTGACCCCGCCGGTCTTCCCGGCGCCCACCGCGGCCGCCACCCCCTCGGGCTCGCCGACCGCCTCCCCGTCGGCCCCGGCCTCCCCGGCGCCCTCGGACTCCGCGTCCGCCGGCGCCTCCGCCTCCGCCTCCGCCGCCGGATCCGCGTTCGGCCAGTGGGTGCCCTGCGACGCGATCGCCGACGAGCAGCAGGACCCGGTCAAGATGCGCTCCGTGCTGCTGGAGCACGCCTGCCGCGCGGCCACCGTCCGGGAGTGGACCGCCTCCGACGGCACCCGCACCCAGATCCGGCTGCTGCGCTTCGGCTCCGTCCGGGAGTCCTGGGGCGCCTTCGCCGACGTGCGCTCCAAGGGCGGCCCCAAGGCCGCACCCTCCACCAAGGGCACCCCCCACGACGACTGGGACGCCCTCGACGGCAGCAGCCTGACCCTCGTGGAGTCCACCACGGCCGGCACCAAGGGCGCCCCCACCGCCCGCGTCGCCTACCTCTCGGCCGCCGACGTCGTCGCCGTCATCACCATGACCAACCCCGCCGGCGTGCCCACCGCGCCCTTCCGGCAGGTCGTCACCCTCCAGGGCGAACTGCTCGGCTGACCCGCTCCGTTCCGCCGGGCCGGCCCCCTTCCTGCGGGGGCCGGCCCGGCGGCGTTCCCCGCCCGCGCGTCGTCCAACACCCCGTCCGTACAGGCCTTCTGACACAAGCCTTCTGGCGCAGGCCTTCTGGGACAGGATCGGGATATTTCCCGCACCGGCCCGTGAACGACCCGCCCGTACGGTGATCGCACGCCGGTGAACCGCACCGCCGGGACGACAGCAGGAGACCCCCATGCGCACGCGCCGCCTCGCCCTCACCGCCGCCGCCGTCGCGGCGATCGCCGCCACCGCCACGGCCTGCGGACCGGACAACAGCGACGCGGCCGCCCCCACCGCCCCCGTGACCAAGGCCGCCGCGCCCTCCGAGCCCGCCGCGCCCGCCACGGCCGCGCCGGCCGGAGCCGCACCGACGAAGACCGCCCCGCCCAAGTCCCCTGCCGCGCCCGCCGGTTCGGCATCCGCCGCGCCCGGCGACAAGAGCGGGTACGGCCAGGTCTGCGGTGCCAACGACCTGGACTTCGGCGCGAAGGCCGAAACCCAGGCCGGCGGCTACCTCCTGATCAGCGCCAAGGCCAAGTCGGGCATCACCTGCACGCTCCCCGCAGGCCACCCCGTCATCGCGTTCGGCTCGGGCGGCATCGAGGCCGCCGCCTTCGAGCACGGGGCGGGAGAGCAGATCACCCTGAGCGGCGCCAAGACCGTGTACGCGGGCATCATGACCAAGACCACCAAGGGCAACCAGGCGGTCCAGTACACCGACGTCATCATCGGCATCGGCACCCCCGACCCGAACCCGGTGACCGTCCCCGTCGGCACCACCCCGGTCGACAAGCCGGTCGTCACCAACTGGCACACCCTGCCGAAGGACGCCGTCCCCGTCGGCTGACACATCGTCATCTCGCGGTCCCCGCAGGTGAGATGAAGGTTGACGTCAGCGCGGTGACAGTGCGGCCCGGCACCTTCGAGAGGTCCGGACCCACCCCTCGCGAGGAGCACCCACGACGATCACCCTCCGGCCGGGAATCACCGTGCTGTTCACCGGCGACTCGACCACCGACTGCCGCCGCCGGGAGAGCGGGGACGGCCTCGGACACGGCTACCCGCTGCGCGTCGCGGGCGAGTGGGCCCACCGCCACCCCGACCGGCCGGTGACCTGGCTGAACACCGCGAACGCGGGCGACAAGGTGACGGACCTGGAAGCCCGCTGGCAGGCGGACGTCCTCGACGCGCGCCCGGACGTCGTCTCGATCCTCGTCGGGGTCAACGACGCGGGCCGGCGCATCCTCGACCCGCGGGGGTACCCGATCCCCGCCGAACGCTTCGAGGCGGGCTACGACCGCCTCCTCGCGCCCCTCGCCGAAGCGGGCACGGAACTCGTCCTCATCGAGCCGTTCCTCCTGCCGATCCGCGGCACCGTCGAGGCCGGCGCCGCGCTCATCGGCGAGAAGGAACGCGAGCGGTGGCGCGCCGACCTGGACCCGAAGATCCGGGCCGTCCGCAGGCTCGCCCGCCGCTACGGGGCCCACCTGCTCGCCGCCGACGGCAGGTTCGCCGAACTCGCCGCGACGAGCGGGGCGGAGCACTGGGCCGAGGACGGCGTCCATCCGACGCCGGCCGGCCACGCCGCCCTCGCGGCGGCCTGGCTGCGGCTGGTCGCCTGACCGGGTTCGGGCCTGCCGCCGGGCCCCCGCCGTCAGCCCCGCAGCCGCGCCGCCACCGGCCGGTGGTCGCTGGGGGTGGCGGGCAGGGTCCAGGTGGCGGTGGCGGGGAGATCGCGGGTGAGGATGTGGTCGATCCGGGCCAGGGGGAGGGCGGACGGCCAGCTGAAGCCGAAGCCGCTGCGCGCGGGGGTGAGGCGGCTGGTGAGCGGGGCGAGGGCGCGGTCGTCGGCGGCGGTGTTGAGATCGCCCAGCAGCAGGACCCGGCGCAGCGGTTCGGCGTCCAGGGCCTGGCCGAGGGCGGCGATGTCGCGGTCGCGGTGGGCGGTGGCGAAGCCGGTGGCGGTCATCCGCACCGAGGCGAGGTGGGCGACGTAGACGGCCAACGGCCCGGCGGGGGCGCTGACTTCGGCCCGCAGGGAGCGGTTCCAGCCGGGGTCGATGACCAGCCGCCGGGACTCCGTCACCGGGTAGCGGCTCCACAGCGCGACGGTGCCGGTGCGGGCGTGGTGGGGCAGCGCCTTGTCCAGCACGCCCTGGTAGGCGGGCAGGGCGGCGTCGGTGACCTCCTCCAGCGCGACCAGGTCCGGGCTGGCGGCGAGCAGGGCGCGGGCGGTGCCGGCCGGGTCCGGGTTGGCGGCGTTCACGTTGTGGGTGACCACCGTCAGCCCCGGCCCGCCGCTCCCGCCCGTCGACGCCCCGTGCGCCGGAGCCCCGCCGCCCAGCAGCAGCGGCCCGAACGCCACCGCCCACACCACCGCCAGCACCCCGCCCGCGCAGGCCGCCGCCGGTGCCCGGCGCAGCGCCGCGCACAGCAGCGCCGCCACCGCCACCAGGGCGCTCCAGGGCAGGGCGCTCTCCCACAGGCTGCCCAGGCCCACGCCCAGTTCCGGCACCAGCCGGTGGCCGCCCAGGGCGAGCGCGGTGAGCAGCCCGAGCGCGGCGGGCACGCGCCCGCGCCGCCACCGGGGGACGGCGCGCCAGCGGGGCACGGCCCGTCGGCGGGGTGCGGCTTGTCGGCGGGGTTCGGCTTGTCGCCCCCGTGCGGCCCGTTGCCCTCGTGCGGCCGGCCACCCGGGTGCGGCCAGCCACCGGCGTACGGCCCACCACCCGGGTGCGGACCGTCGCCGGGACGGCCGGGCGGCCCCGTCGGGTGCCTCGGCGGGCGTGTCGGAACCGGCGGGAGCGGTCACGGCGCGCCCCCTCACCCTGCGGCGTCCGGCAGCGGCGCCGGGCAGGTCCCGCCCGGCGTCGTGAGCAGTTCGAAGTGCCAGATCTCGTTGGCGTACACCTGGCACAGCCCGTACCGGGCGCCGTTCTGGATCAGCCAGTAGTCGGCGCTGGTCGGGCCGACGTCCACCGCCTTGCCGCTGACGTGCGCGGACTTCTCCGGCGTGTTGACGAACTTCCGGGCCTGCTCCAGGCTCCCGTACGTGACCACCCCCCGGTCCAGCAGCCGCTGCTGGTAGGCCTTGCTGCGCCAGCCGGAGGTGACGGTCATCTCGATGCCCTTGGCCCGCGCGTCGACGGCCGCCTGCTGCAGGGCCTCGCGCAGCGGACCGTCCAGGTTGCCCACGGCGGGGGAGCCGGTGTCGGAGGGGGTCAGCGTCCGGCCGTCGGGTATCTCCCCGTCCGCCTCCGCCTCCGTCGTGACGGGCGGGGCGGTGACGGGCTGGGCGGTGACGGTGGCCGCCAGGGTGCGCAGGACGGCCTCGGTGCCCGGCGGGTCGGCGGCGCACGCCCCGGCCAGGGCCAGCACCGCCGTCGCGGCGGCGCCCGCGGCCAGCCGCCGCTGCCGTCCGCTCCGTGCGCTCGTCCCCGTGGCCGTCCCCGTCTCCGTGCCCGTGGCCGTGCTGGTCCCCGTCTCCGTCGGGGTGTCCGTCGTGTCCATTTCCTGCCTCCCGGTGGTGCTCGTCCGTTGCCGGACCATTGGAGGAAAGTCGGTGTTGCGAGGACGTCTGCGCAGGCCGATACGTTTTCGATAGGCCCCATCGGGTCCAATGGGTACGAACAGCGGAGCGAGGGAGAACGGCACGTGCGGGTCCTGGTGGTGGAGGACGAGATCTACCTCGCGGAGGCGGTCCAGGCCGGTCTGCGGCTGGAGGCGATGGCCTGCGACATCGTCACCGACGGCGACGCGGCGCTGGAGCGCCTGGCCGTCCACAGCTACGACGTCGTCGTCCTCGACCGCGACATCCCCGGCACCCACGGCGACGACGTCTGCCGCAGCATCGTCGAGCAGGGCCTGGGCTGCCGGGTGCTGATGCTCACCGCCGCCGCCCGCCTGAACGAGAAGGTCGCCGGCTTCGAACTCGGCGCCGACGACTACCTCACCAAGCCCTTCGACCTCGCCGAACTCGTCGTCCGGCTGCGCTCCCTGGCCCGCCGCCCGGCCCAGGCCGCGCCGCCCGTCCTGGAGTACGCCGGGCTGCGCCTGGACCCCTTCCGCCGCGAGGTCTACCGCGACGGCCGCTACGTGGGCCTGTCCCGCAAGCAGTTCGCCGTCCTGGAGGTCCTGATGGCGGCGCACGGCGGCGTCATCAGCGCCGAGGACCTGCTGGAACGCGCCTGGGACGAGAACGCCGACCCCTTCACCAACGCGGTCCGCATCACCATCTCCGGCCTGCGCAAACGCCTCGGCGACCCGTGGGTGATCCAGACCGTGCCGGGCGTGGGCTACCGCCTCACCGACCCGCGCCAGGAAGGCACCCCGCAGTGAACCCCGACCCCGGTCCCGGTTCCGCCTCCGCCTCCGGACGCCGTACGGGCGGACGCCGCACCGGAACCCGCCCGCGCCGGCTGACCGCCCGGATGCGCCTGACCCTCAGCTACACCCTCTTCGCCGTCACCGCCGGCGTCCTCTGCCTCGCCGTCGTCTACGTCGGCATGCGCTACGTGCCCAACTACCCCCTCACCTCCTCCAACCCGCGCTACCGCTCCGACGCCCCCTCCCGCCAGGAGATCCTGCGCTCCCTGCTCACCGCCAGCGGCTACGCCCTGGCCCTGCTGACCGCCGTCGGCCTGGTCGGCGGCTGGCTGATCGCCGGCCGGGTGCTGCGCCCGCTGCAGGACATCACCCGCGCCGCCCACCGCGCCGCGGGCGGGGCACTGGAACACCGCATCGCCCTCACCGGGCCGCGCGACGAGTTCACCGACCTCTCCGACGCCTTCGACGAGATGCTCGCCCGCCTCCAGCACTCCTTCGAGGCCCAGCAGCGCTTCGCCGCCAACGCCTCCCACGAACTGCGCACCCCGCTGGCGATCACCCGCACCATGCTCCAGGTCGCCGCCGCCGACCCGGCCGGCCAGGACTGGGGCCGGCTCGTCAGCCGCCTCCAGGACACCAACCAGCGCGGCATCGAGATCAGCGAGGCCCTGCTCCAGCTCGCCGACCTCGGCCACGCCCCGCCCGACCTCGCCCCCACCGACCTCGCCACCGCCACCGGCGAGGCACTGGCCGCCGTCCGCGACGAGGCCCGGGCCCTCGGCGTCACCCTCACCGCCGACCTGCGCCCCGCCCCGACCACCGGCAACCCCGTCCTGCTGCGCCAGGCGGCCGTCAACCTGCTGCACAACGCGCTGCGGCACAACCTGCCGACCGGCGGGCGGGTCACCGTCGCCACCGGGGCCGACTCCGAACGGCCCGGGCGGGTACGCCTGACCGTCGCCAACACCGGCCCCCAGCTGACGGCGGAGGCCGTGGCCACCTTCACCGAACCGTTCCTGCGCGGCCGCGGCCGCACCGCCGAGACCGACCCGGCCCGCCGCGGCCACGGCCTGGGCCTGGCCATCGTCGCCGCCGTCACCGACGCCCACCACGGGGCCCTCCACCTCGCCCCCGAACCCGCCGGCGGCCTCCGCGCCACCCTCGACCTGCCGGGCCTGCCCGGTCTGCCCGGCTCTCGTTGACGTCACGGTGAAAGCGCCGTGTGGGAAGGTGGCGGCCATGCCGCAGCTCGGTCGCCGCCTCCGTTCCCTCCGGTTCACGCTCGGGCTCGCTCCGACGGGCTTCGCCGCGAGCCGGGAGACGGGCGACCCGGCCCTGGAGCACGCCCTGGCCGACACGGCGACGCTCTGCGGCATCCCCCGGCGCCGGGTGACGGTCTACCGGCATCCGTTCGTCGCGAGGAAGCGGCCTGGAAGCTGCCCGCAGTGCAGGGCGAAGGCCGTCGACGCCCCGTCCGGGCCCTGAGCGGAGGCGTCCTCGGAGCCGACCTCGAACGCTTGAAGCCGCGCTCGAACCCGACCGGGACGGCCGTACCGCCTGCCGTCGCCGAGTACGACCGGTCGCCGAGCACGACCGCAGGCGTCCGCCGCCGATCGTCCTCAGCCGGTCACGGGGAAGCGGTCGATGTTGCGTTCCACCCAGGTGCGCAGGTGTGCCAGCGGGGCGCAGGCGTCCACGCCCAGCGGGGTGAGGCTGTACTCGACCCGCGGGGGGACCTCGGCGTGGATCTCGCGGTGGACCAGGCCGTGCTCCTCCAGCCTGCGCAGGGTCTGGGTGAGGACCTTCGGGCTGACGCCCTGCAGGCGGGTACGCAGTGCGCCGAAGCGCTGCGGGCCGTCCTCCAGGGCACCCAGGGCGAGGGCGCTCCACTTGTTGGCCAGCAGGTCGAGCATGTCGCGGCAGGGGCAGGCCGCGGCGTAGACGGACTTGGGGTCGGTGCAGTCGGGGGCGTGGGTCTTCGCCGTACGGGTCGTCGTCACGCGCCGATGGTACCCATTGGTACCCGTCGGGTACTGCTTCGGTACCCAACAGGTACCAATGGTCCTTGCGGGTAACCACTACCTTCCGCATACCGTCTCCGACGTGCCCGGACACCCCGGGCGCCCCGAGGAGGAGAGCCCTGATGACCGCCGTGCCCGCGACACCCCCGACGCCCGAGACCGCCGGGATCCCGGCGACGATGCCCGCCGTCGCCTACCGCCGGAGCCTGCCGGTCGACGACCCGCGGAGCCTGCTCGACGTCGAGCTGCCCGTGCCCCGGCCGGGCCCGCGCGACCTGCTGGTGCGGGTCGAGGCGGTGGGCGTCAACCCGGTGGACCACAAGGTCCGGCAGAGCGCCGACCCGGGCGGCGAGCCGCGGGTGCTGGGCTGGGACGCGGCCGGCACCGTGGTCGCGGTCGGCTCGCGGGTGGAGCTGTTCCGGGTCGGCGACGAGGTGTACTACGCCGGCGCCCTGGACCGGCCCGGCGCCGACTCCCGCTACCACGCGGTGGACGAGCGCCTGGTCGGCCGCAAGCCCGCCACCCTCTCCTTCGCCGGGGCCGCCGCGCTCCCGCTGACCGCGCTCACCGCCTGGGAGGGCCTCTTCGAACGCCTCGGCCTGGGCACCGGCGGACCGGAGCAGGGCGGCACCCTGCTGGTGACCGCCGCCGCGGGCGGCGTCGGCTCCCTCGTCACCCAGCTCGCCCGCGCCCTCACCGGCCTGACGGTGATCGGCACCGCGTCCCGCCCGGAGTCGGCCGACTTCGCCCGCCGCATGGGCGCCGACCACGTGATCGACCACAGCCGCCCGCTCGGCCCGCAGCTGGCTGAGGTCGCCCCCGGCGGCCTCGACCACGTCTTCAGCACCGTCGCCACCGACCGCAACCTCACCGCCTACGCCGAGGCGCTGAAGCCCTTCGGCGGCATCGTCGCCGTCGACGACTTCGACTCCCTGGACATCGGCGTCCTCAAGGGCAAGAGCATCTCCTTCCACTGGGAGTTCATGTTCACCCGCTCCCTGCACGCCACCGCCGACCGGGCGGTGCAGCACCGCATCCTCGACCGGGTCGCCCGCCTGGTGGACGCGGGCGTCCTCACCACCACCGCCACCCGCGACCTCGGCCCCGTCAACGCCGCCAACCTCCGGGCGGCCCACCGCCTCCAGGAGTCCGGTACGGCGATCGGCAAGACGACCCTCACCGGGTTCTGAGCCGGTGCCCTCCCGCCGCACCGGCCAGATCGAGGCCCTCATCGCCACCGGCGCCGGGGCGGTGGCGGCCCTGGCCGCCCGGGCCCTGCTGTCCGGCGTCTACCAGCACCACGGGCAGGACCCGGCCGTGCCTACCTGGCTCGACGCCGCCGTCCTGGCCACCGGCGCCGCCACGGCCGCCCTGCTCTACCGGTGGCTGCGCCGCCGCCCGGGAGACTGACCCCCGCCCGCGCCCCCGCCCGCCGGATCCCCGTTCAGCCCGTGCCGGCGCGGGCGCCCTCGGCGGGCGCGGGGGAGCGGGGGAGCGGAAGTGGCGGTGGATCCGGTGCGGGTCTGCCAGGCTGTTCCGGTGTTCGAATTCCGTCTCTGGCTTGCCGCGTTCCCGGAACCCGTACCCGAAGCCGAAGCCCGCAGCTACTGGAACCTGAAGGACCACCCCACCCCGTACCTCGACGGAGCCCTGAGGCGCGCGGACTACGTCTACGTCGGCGCCTGGGGGGACAGCCACCTGTCGGACGAGCCGCAGTCCGGCCGCTGCCCCGCCGTCAGGATCTTCGACTGGTTGTTCTACCGCGGGACCATCGACAGCTACCAAGCGCCGCTTCTCGACGCCCGGTTGAGGGACGAACTCATCAGGATCCACCAGCCCCGCCCGGGTGACCTGCCCGCGGAGTCCACCGACGCGGAGACGATCGCCGCGTTCCTCACGGCGCACCTCGGCCGGTACCTGCTGCCCGAGGAGGAGCCACCGGCCACGGCATGACACGTCGGACGGGCCGGCTTCCCGCTCCCGCAGGCCGGGCGGGGCCTCCCGGTCAGGGGACGGACCGTCCCGCCAACCGGTCGGTACGGCGCGGGAAGTCGGACGGGCCGACTTCCTGCGTCGGGCGGCTGCCGAGGGTGCGGCGCAGGTGCCGGATCTCCGCGTGGGCCTCGGCGAGTTGGCGGCGGACGTCGGGCTGGGAGGACGGCGGGGGCGGCGCCCCGGTGGTGCGGCGCAGGGCCGCGACCCACTCGTCCTCCTCCGCCGGGCCCACCCCGCAGGCCCGGACGAACTCGACGAGGACCCGCTCGGTGCAGTCCCGCTCGCCCGCCAGCACTCCGTGCAGGGTGCTGCGCGGCAGGTGGCTCACCGCGCCCCGCACCGCGCGCGTCTCCAGCTCGCGCAGGGTCGGGCTCCCGGCGCGCAGCCGCAACCGCCGCATGGCGACGAGCAGTTCGGAACGCTCCGTGACGTACCGCAGGGCCCGGTGCGCGGCCGGTCCGCAGCCCGCGACCTTCCCCCTCCGGCCGGGCCTGCGGGCGTCGGCGCGCAGCCACAGCCGCTCGGCGGTGCGCACCGAGCCGCCGCAGGCCCGGACGTAGGCCTCGGTGACCGGCCAGGTCGGCACCGTACGGCCCTCGTCCGCGCGGGAGAGGGTGGCGAGGGAGACGGGCCGGGTGAATTCGACGGTCTTGCGCGCCATCTGGCTGTAGGTGAGGCCGGAGCGCTCGCGCAGTCCGCGCAGCCACCGCGCGAGCGTCCGGACCTCCTTGTCCTGCTCAGCCAGGGCGCTGTTCAGGCGCCCCACCGGCCGCCTCCTAGCGGGCCCGGTGGACGGTGAGCGCCTCGGCCAGGCGGCGGACCAGCTCTATGCCGAGCAGTCCGGCGCCGGCCAGGGTGGCGACGGCGGTGCGGGCGGGGGTGCCGAGGGTGGTCAGGGCGGTGGTGAGGAGGAGGACGACGACCACGAGCACGGTGGCCGGGACCGGCACCGGGGTGCCGGGGGCCGTCCGGACCTCGACGCACGCCGCGTTCGCGGCCGGGGTGTACTGCTGTTCCATGCGGTCTCCGCTTCGCTGGGTTGCGGTTGCTGCCACTCGACCGGGGTCCTCACGCGTGCCCGTCCGGCCTTCCAGAGCCGGGCGGGCTGGACACCCACGCACAGGGTCGCCGTGTACCACGGGGGCGGTCCAACGGTTTACGCCGCCGTTTCTCGCCTTGTCCCAGCCGAAATTGAAAAACCGTCAGAAGGAATTCGCAGCTCACGGCCGTCCGGCCGTCCGCACCCCCGGGTCCCGCTGCCCGCCGCGTCCGACCTCCCACGCGCTTTCGGGCTTGCCGCGAGGAAATCGAAACGCCATCCTCAGTGGATATCGGCGGGGTGAGCGCCCCGCACCAGCCCCGCCCCCGGCCAGGAGCCGGAGGCGCCAGGGCCCCGCGCGGCATTGGCCTGTCGCGCCCCATGCACGCGGTCTCCCCGGCCGTTGCCACTCGACACCACCCAGGGGATCCGGCTTGCCCTGTTCCAGCAGGGCGGGCCAGCTGCGGCACCTTCTGCCGCGCCGAAGTCCGCACCACCGGGCCGGTCGGTCCGTCGGCCGGCTGCCGGTCAGTCGGTCGGCCGGCCCGCCTGCCGGTCCGTCGGCCGGTCCTCCTGCTGGTCGTCCCGCCGGTCGTCCTGCCGGTCCGCCGCGACCGGCAGCAGGCCGCGCTCGCCGAACACCTTCTTGGCGACGAAGGTGGCGTTCAGGGCCTTCGGGAAGCCGCAGTAGCCGGCGGAGTGCAGCAGCGCCTCGACGATCTCCTGCGGCGTGAGCCCGACGTTCAGCGAGGCGTTGACATGGACCTCCAGCTGCGGCTCGCACCCGCCGAGCGCGGTGAGCATGCCCAGGGTGACCAACTGCCGATCGCGCGGCGGCAGCCCCGGCCGGCTGTAGATCTCCCCGAACCCCCAGGCGACCACCTGGTGCCCGAGCTCCGGACTGACGTCGCCCAGCGCGTCCACCACCCGCCGCCCGACCTCGCCGTCGATCCGCTCCAGCACCTCCAACCCGCGCGCGAAACGCTCCCGGCGGACCTCGGCCTCGTGCGCGGACCTGCTCATCGGCGCCGCTCCTCTCCCGTTCCCGCGCCGCCGACCACGTGCGGCGGCGACCACGGCAGAAACCGTAGAACTTGGAGTGCACTCCAACTCAAATCCGACACGCACCCCGCCCCGCAGGAAAATTTGCGGTCGAGACCCCCTGAAATGCCATCACTGCGCCCTGGCTGAGCCGAAAGATTTCCTGCGGCCGTACCATCCGAGGGAACGGCCGCAGCCCCCGCGGCCGCGCCCAGAGTCCCGAGTCCCGCGAGACGGAGTCACCGTGCCCCCGAACGTCTTCCGCAACGGCATCGGACGGCTGCTCCCCTCCCGGGGTCCTGACGGCCTGAGAGTCTGGAGCATCGACCAGGCACCGAGGAGCACGCTGTACGGCGCCCCCGTCGAGGCCACCATCCTGCTCGAAGACACCGACGACCTCGACCGGGCCGACCTCCCCCTGGTCGCCGAGGTCCTCGGCAGGATCGACCACTACCTCGAGACGGCGCTCCACTTCGTGCGCGAGGCAGTGGCGGCCGACCCGGCCCTCTTCGGCCTCACCGAAGCGAAGTCACAGCCCTACCTCCGCCTGCCGGCCGCGGACTTCCCACTGGACTCCCCCCAGCTCAACTTCTACCTCGACGAGTGGCACCTCCACTTCGCCGAAGGCCGCCTGCCCATCTGCGACCCCTACGGCCTCGCGGTCGTCTTCGACGGCCAACAGCCACTGAGAGTGGAAGACCTGAGCGACGCCACCCCCATCGACCCCGACACCACCGAGATCCCGGGCCGGCAGAACTCCTGACCCACCCCTCGCCCACCCCGACTTTCCACGCCATGCCACTCCCGCCACCCCTAGCCCACCCGCAGTTCCCCGGGCCCCGGCCCGCACAGAATGGAGGGTGGGCGCGCGGGCCGGAGCGGAAAGTCAGCGGGCCCGACTCCCCGCGCCGTGTCACCTGCTGTAGGACGTCGCCAGGTTCGAGTTCCTACGCTGCGCCGGTCCAGCCGCCCCTCGTCCACCGCAGATCGGCTGGCACTTCCTTATCCCGGGTGTTCGGGCCCGACCTGCACCGCTTCGGCGGGTGGGCACGGGGGCTGGAGCGAGAAGTCGGCGGGCCCGACTTCCTGTGCTTCGTTGCTCCGGACCCCTCGCCCCTGCTCCGCTGGGTGGGGATGTGGGCGGGGTGATTGAGAAGCCGGTGGGCTCGACTTCCTGTGTGCGGCACTCCCATCACCCCCCCCCACATCGCTCTGCCGGGTGGGGGTGGGGGGTTGGAATGGAGTGAGAAGTCGGAGGGGTCGACTTCTCGTGCCGCATCGATGTTCGCCGGGTGCAGCTCGGTCAGCCTTGCTCGTCCGCCCGCAGGTTGGCTGGCAGTCCCTCTTTTTGGGCCCCGGCCTGCGCGGCTTGGTGGGTGAGCACGGGGGCTGGAGTGGGAAGTCGGCGGGTCCGACTTCTCGCGCTGCGCCACTCCGCTCCCTTCCGGCTTCGTCGGGTGAGGGCGGGTGAATGGGAATTCGGCGGGCTCGACTTCCCACGCTGCGCTGGTCCGTTGATGGCTGCGGCGAGCGGATCGGAGTGAGAAGTCGATGGGGCCGACTTCCTGTGCTTCGCTGCTCTGCTCCCTCGCCCCTGCTCCGTTGGCTGGGGATGTGTGGGCGGGTGAGTGGGAAGTCGGTAGGGCCAAGGTCTCGTGCGTGCGGGGCGGCTGGTGGGGAAGTTCCTGCGCGAGGTGGGGTGGGAAGTCGGTGGGCTCGACTTCCTGTGCTGCGTTGGGAAGTTGGTGGAGCGACTGCGGTGAGCGGGGCGGAGTGGGAAGTCGGCGGGGCCGACTTCTCGTGCCGGGTAGGGCAGTCGATGGGGAAGTGCACGTGCGAGGTGGAGTGGGCAGTCGACGGGGTCGACTGCCCACTGTGCTGCGCTGGGCGGTTGGTGGGGTGGGTGCGCGGGCGGTTGGTGGGGAAGTGCCCGCGCGAGGCGGAGCGGGAAGTCGGTCGGGCCGACTTCCCGCGTTGCGCTGGGCGGGGCGGGGGTCAGGAGCGGTGGTACTGGATGGGGGTGGTGACTTCGGCGCCGAGGGTGGTGGCGGCGTGGCGGGCCCAGTAGGGGTTGCGCAGCAGTTCGCGGCCGATCAGGACGGCGTCGGTGCGGCCTTCGGTGAGGAGGGCCTGGGCCTGGGCGGGGTCGGTGATCAGGCCGACGGCGGCAACCGGCAGGTCGGTCTCGCGGCGTACGGCCTCGGCGAAGGGCACCTGGAAGCCGGGTGCGGCCTCGATCCGGGCGTCGGGGACGAGGCCGCCGGTGGAGACGTCGAGCAGGTCGACGCCGTGGGCCCGGAGCTCCTTGGCGAGGCGGACGGTGTCCCGGGAGGTCCAGCCCTCGCGGCCGTCCTCCGGGTTCTCGGTGAGCCAGTCGGTCGCGGAGACGCGGAAGAAGACCGGCAGGTCCTCGGGCCACACCGAGCGGACGGCGTCGACGACCTCCAGCGCGAAGCGGATGCGGCCCTCGAAGGAGCCGCCGTAGCCGTCGGTGCGCCGGTTGGTGTGGGGGGAGAGGAACTGGTGCACGAGGTAGCCGTGGGCGCCGTGGACCTCGGCGACCTGGAAGCCGGCGTCGAGCGCGCGCCGGGCGGCGTCGGCGAACTGCCGCACGATCTCGCCGATCTGCTCCTCGGTGAGCTCGTCCGGCGTGGTGTGGGCGAGGGAGAAGGCCTCGGTGCCGGGGCCGACCGGGGTCCAGCCGTGCTCCTCGTCCGGGGTGACGGGGCGTCCGCGGTCGACCCAGGTGCGTTCGGTGGAGGCCTTGCGGCCGGCATGGGCGAGCTGGATGGCCGGGACGGTGCCCTGGCTCTTCAGGAAGGCGGTGATCCGGCGGAAGGCGGCGGCCTGCTCGTCGTTCCAGATGCCGAGGTCGTACGGGCTGATGCGTCCCTCGGGGCTGACCGCGGTGGCCTCCGTGATGATCAGCCCGGTGCCGCCGGCGGCGCGGGCCGCGAGGTGGGTGAAGTGCCAGTCGGTCGGGACGCCGGCCGCGGCGCCGTCCGGGGCCGCGCTGTACTGGCACATCGCCGGCATCCAGATCCGGTTGGGGACGGTCAGGGACCGCAGGGTGAGCGGGGCGAAGAGAGAGGTGCTCATGTCGGACTCCCGGTGGGGTCGGCTGACGCCAGGACGCAGGTGAAGCAAGGATGCGGGGTGAAGCAAGGGCGAGCATGCAACTTTTGCAGCTGCATTTACACTCGTAAACAATAGTTGCGTGCGCACGGACTCGCAAGGGTTCCCCGTCGGCGCGCCCTCCCGACACCCTCCCACCTGCGACAATCGCTTCCATGATCGAATCCGCAGCCACCAGCATCCCGGAAACGCCCCTCACCGTCGCCGCCGCCGCGATCATCCAGGACGGCCGGCTCCTGGTCGTCAGCAAGCAGGCCGCCCCCGAGGTCTTCTACCTCCCCGGCGGCAAGCCCGACCCCGGCGAGGACGCCCTCCAGGCGCTGGCCCGCGAACTGGGCGAGGAGCTCGGCGCGGCCCCGGTCGACCCCCGCCACCTCACCGACATCCGCGCCACCGCCGCCCTCGAAGGCGTGCCCATGCTGATGACCGTCTTCACCGCCACCCTGGACCGCGAGCCCGTCCCCGCCGCCGAACTCGCCGACCTGCGCTGGACCGACGGCCGCGACGACACCCTGCGCCTGGCCCCCGCCGTCCGCGACCACCTCCTGCCCCTGCTACGCGAACGCGGCGACCTGGCCTGACCCGCAGGCCCGGCCCGGAGACCGTTTCGGCCCCCGCCCGGGCGGGGGCCGAAACGGCACGGGCGGTCCTCCGTCAGCGCGCCGTCTGCGCCACCCGCTGCGCCGGAACGGCGCCCCGCGCGGTCCGCGCGCCGGCGGAGGCACCAGCAGGGGCGGCAGGGGCAGCCGGGGAGGCGCCCAGCGCGGTGCCGCGGGTCTCCTCCGCCCACGCCACGCAGACCAGCAGCCCGAGGGCGGTGACCCCGGCGGCGATCAGCATGGTCGGGCCGGTGCCCAGCCCGGTCAGCGACAGCGGCAGCAGGTAGGTGCCGACGGCCGCGCCGATCCGGCTCACCGAGGTGGCGACGCCCACGGCGGTGGCCCGGATCTCGGTCGGGAACAGCTCGTTGGGGTACGTCCAGTCGAGCACGTTGGGCCCGCCGCACAGGAAGGCGTACGCGCACAGCGCCAGCAGCGCGATCGCGGCCGGGGCGGTGGGCCACACGCCCAGCAGCGCCAGCGGGACGGTCATCAGCGCGAAGGACCAGATGATGACGGGCCGGCGGCCGCGGGTGTCGATCAGGCGCAGCGCCGGGTAGCAGCCGAGCAGGAAGACCAGGCTGATCAGGCCGGTGCCGAGGGTCTCCATCACGGTGCCGCCCGGCATGCCGAAGGAGGAGAGGATCTGCGGGCCGAAGGTGAGCATCGCGAACAGCGGGCCGACCTGGCACATGAAGAACAGGCCGCAGAACAGGGTGCGGCGCCGGTAGGGCTGGGTCATCAGCAGGCGCAGTCCGGCGGGGCGGCCGCGCTCGGCCGGATCGGGCATCAGCTCCCGGCCGTCGACCCGGACCCCGAGGTGCTTCTCGACCACCCGCACCGCGTCACCGACCCGCCCGTTGGCGGCCAGCCAGCGCGGCGACTCCGGCGAGCCGCGGCGGATCACCAGGAACACCACGCACAGCACCGTGGAACTCGCCAGCATCCACCGCCAGCTGCCCGGCCCGGCCAGCTCCAGGAACAGGTAGCCCACCACGTAGGCGAGCACCGAGCCGGCGTACCAGGCGACGATCTGCTGCCCGAGCAGGCGGCCGCGCTTCTTGGCGGGCAGCCACTCGGCGAGCAGCGAGGTGGCGATGGGGTAGTCGGCGGCCACGGCCATGCCGAGCACGAAGCGCAGCAGGGTGATCGCCCACACCGCGTCCACCCAGAAGGAGAGCACCGAGCAGGCGACCATCACGAGCAGGTCGGCGGTGTACATCACCTCCCGGCCGATCTTGTCGGTCAGCACGCCGAAGAGCGCGCCGCCGACGAACATGCCGACCAGGGCGGCGGCGCCGATCAGGCTGACCTCGGCGGTGGAGAGCCCGAGGTCCGGGCGCATCCCGATCAGGGCGACGCCGACGATGCTCAGGATGTAGCCGTCGAGCAGGGGTCCGCCCGAACAGGCGAGGGCCAGCCTGCGGTGGAACGCGGTATACGGGGCGTTGTCGATGGTCTGGGACATGTACTTGGGGTCCTCCGGAGCGTACGGCACGCACTGCGCACCGTGCGCCGGGTAGACGGCAGGGGAAGACGCCGCCCACCTCGGACGGCGCCACCGCCCGGTCACAACGGGCGACCGTCCACGGTTGCCCCGGTTCCGAGGGGGCGCCACCGGGGCGAAGGTCGAGGGGATTCGCGACCAAGGTCCCGAAGCGGACGGGCCCTTCGCCCGTGCCGCCACGGCGCCCGCCCAGTCCCGCCACGGGGCCGCGCCGCCGGGCGCCGCGAACGCGCGCCGGACGTGACCCTGGTCACTTCGGACCGTCAACGGCCCCTGGAATGTGGCCCATTCCACACCGGGGCGGTGCCCGTCCGTACGGGACCGACCCCGCCGCGTCACCGCCGGGGCGCCGTCACGAGCCCGCCGTGAGCGCGGCGTCAGCCCGTTGTGAGCCCGTCGTCAGCTCCTCTCCGAGGGCCGCCCGCGCCCGAGCCCGCGCCCGAGCCCGAGCCCGAGCCCGAGCCCGCGCCCGCCAGCGGCACGGCGACGTCCGCGACGTGCTCCAGCGGCCCGGCGGTCGCCCAGTTCGGGTGGTACACCTCCCGGTTCGGCCCGCCCCGCCCGTACCCGCGCGCGGCGACCCAGGCGGCGACCGCGTCGTGGGCGGCGGCCATCGCGGCGGTGCGCCGGCGGGTCAGGGCGGTGTACGCCTCGCGGTGCGCGGGCTCGACGCGCACCGCGAACGGGCCGTGCGGCCCGACGCAGTGCGGCCCGACCGCGTCCGGGGTGGGGGCGCAGACCTCGACCAGGGCCTCGCAGTCCTCGCCCACCAGGCCGTGGTAGACCGCGAACAGCGGCCCCGACAGGCACGCCCCCGCCTCCCGCAGCCGGCCGAGCAGCAGCCCGGAGGCCTCGGCGAGGAAGCCGGGCAGCTCGGCGGCGTCCACGTGCCGTCGGACGAACAGGACGTGCTGCTCGGGCACGTCGCGCTCGGCGACCTCGAACACGGCCGTGCCCCGTCCGGCCAGGACCTCGCGGGCGTAGCCCACCGCCTCCCGGCGGGCCGCGTGCTCGGCCTCCCGCTCCCGCCAGTACGCCAGCAGCTCCCGCTCGCCCGCGTCGCCGTCCGACTCGGCCGCGTCCAGCACCGCCGCGATCCGCGCCAGCGGCAGCCCGGCGGCGCGCAGCAGCGCGATCCGCCGGGCCCGCTCGACCTGCGCCGGGCCGTACCGCCGCACGCCGGTGCGCGGGTCGACCAGGGCGGGCGGCAGCAGACCCCGCGCGTCGTAGAGCCGCAGGGCCTTGAGGCTGAGCCTGGTCCGGGCGGCGAGTTCGCCGATGGTGATCGTGTCGTCCTGCACGCCCGCCACTGTGCCCCCTGCCCCAGGGGGAGGGGCAAACGCCGAACACGGAAGGGGACGAACACGGAAGGGGGCGGACACGGAGAGGCAAGCCGCACCCCCTTTGTGGCGGTACGTCAGCCTTCCCACCGGATCCGCCCGCCTGTTCGCGGCGCCGAGCGGGCCGGTTCACCGGCGCGTGAACTGGAGGCCGTCCGTGCACGGTTGACTTCCCGCGGCCTGGGAGGAAACGCCCCCGGGCCGCACCGTCCGCGGGCGAACGGCACTTCCGGCGCCCCGCACGCCGCCGGAGACGCCCGAGCCCGCCGCCGCACGAGGAGACCCCCATGCCACCCCCGCCCGCCGGCACCCGCACCCGCACCCGCCGCCGCGCCCTGGGCGCGCTCGCGCTGGCCACCGCGCTGGCCGCCGGCCTGCCCGGCCTCGCCGCACCCGCCTGGGCCGCCCCCGCCCCCACCGACGCCCCCGCGCAGAGCCGGGCGCAGACCCCCGACCTGGTCCTGGACCGCCCCGGCGAGTCGGTGGTCACCCGCCGCGAGGTCACCCCCATCGCCCCCGGCCTGACCATGACCTCCTTCGACCGCCTCGGCGGCCCGGGCTGGATCCGCGGCAAGGTCCTCGTCGCCGACCTGGACACCGAGGGCCTGAGCGTCGACTACCTGTCCTCCGGCAAGGTGACCACCCGCCAGAGCGTCACCGACATGGCCCGCGGCGCCGGAGCCGTCGCCGCGATCAACGGCGACTACTTCGACATGAACGCCTCCGAGGCCCCCCTCGGCGTCGGCGTCTCCCGCAAGGACGGCCTGGTCCAGGCCCCCGTCGAGGGCTGGAACCAGGCCGTCACCGTCGGCACCGACGGCCTCGCCCGGATGGCCCAGGTCTTCCTGGAGGGCCACGCGAGCCTGCCCGGCGGCCGCGAACTGACGCTGAACGGCGTCAACACCTACGGCCTGCCCGCCGACGGCGTCGGCGTCTTCACCCCCGCCTGGGGCGACGCCACCCGCGGCAACGTCGCCAACGGCTCCGCCGAGGTCGCCGAGGTCGAACTGCGCGACGGCCGGGTCACCGCCGTCCGCGACACGCTCGGCGCCGCCGTCCCCGAGGGCGCCACCGTCCTGGTCGGCCGCGAGGCCGGCGCCCGCGCCCTGCGCGACCTCAGGCCCGGCGACCGGGTCTCCGTCGGCTACCGCCCGCGCGCCTCCTTCGGCGAGGTCGCCGTCGCCGTCGGCGGCTACCAGGTCCTGGTCGCCGACGGCGTCGCCCAGCGCTCCGGCGAGAACGACGGCAACGAGCTCAACGCCCGTACGGCCGTGGGCTTCTCGGCCGACAACCGGCGCATGTACCTGGTCACCGTCGACGGCCGGCAGGCAGACAGCCCCGGCATCAGCCTCCCCGACCTCGCCGTCCTGCTGCGCGACATGGGCGCCCACAACGCGCTCAACATGGACGGCGGCGGCTCCGCCGCGATGGCCGCCCGCCTGCCCGGCACCGAGCGGGCCGGCACCGTCAGCAGCCCCTCCGACAACGGCGGGGAACGCGCCGTCGCCAACGGCCTCGGCCTGTTCTCCACCCCCGGCTCCGGCCAGGCCAAGGGCTTCCGGCTGCGCCCGGCCCCGGCCGTGGACACCGCCGCCCGCCTCTTCCCCGGCCTGCACCGCACCGTGCGCGCCCTGCCCCACGACGAGGCGTACGGCGCCGTCACCGCGACGCCGTCCGCCACCGCGTGGTCCACCGCCACCGGCGCCACCGCGAGCGTCGAGGGCCGCGGCCTGGACGCGGTCGTCACCGGCCGCGCCCCCGGCGCCGCCGAGGTCGCCGTCACCGCCACCGGCGCCGCGAAGGCCGTCCTGCCGCTGACCGTGCTCGGCCCGGCGGTACGCGTCAGCGCCGGCAGCGCGCCGATCGCCCTCGAAGGCGCCGGCGCCACCGCCCGCCTCACCGTCACCGGCTACGACGCGCTCGGCCACACCGCACCCGTCGAGGCCGCCGACGTCAAGGTCACCGGCGGCGAGGGCGTGGTCGAGACGAGCGCCGCCCCCGACGGCACCATCGCCCTCAAGGCCCTGGCCGACGGGAAGTCCGCCACCCTCAAACTGACCGTCGGCACCCTGGAGAGCGCCGTCGCCGTCACCGTCGGCATGACCGAGAAGCCGTTCGCCGACTTCTCCGACGCCGCCGCCTGGAAGTCCGGCAACGACCGCGCCCCCGGCGGCTCGACGGCCCCCGCCCCCGGCCCCGACGGCACCCACGGCCTGCGCCTGGCCTACGACTTCACCCACTCCACCGGCACCCGCGGCCAGTACGCCATCGCCCCCGAGGGCATCGTGCTGCCCGGCCAGCCCCGCTCCATCACGATGTGGATCGAGGGCGACGGCAACGGCGCCTGGCCGCGTATCCAGTACCGCACCGCCGCCGGCGTCACCGCCAACCTCGACGCCCCGATGGTCACCTGGACCGGCTGGCGCAAGGTCGAGTTCCCCGTCCCCGCCGGCGTCCAGTACCCGCTCACCTTCCAGCGCTTCCGCCTGATGGAGACCAGCGCCGCCCGCTCCTACACCGGCGCCCTCACCCTCGCCGACCTGCGCGTCAAGGTCGCCCCCGACGTCGAACTGCCCGCCCAGCCCAAGGTCACCGACCCCGTCGTGCTCACCAACGGCACCGTCGACGGCCGCCCGCTGCGCGTCGCCGTCATGTCCGACGCCCAGTTCATCGCCCGCAGCCCCGACAGCGACATCGTCCAGGCCGCCCGCCGCACCCTGCGCGACATCGCCGCCGCCAAACCCGAACTCCTCGTCATCGACGGCGACTTCGTCGACGAAGCCGCCCCCGCCGACTTCGCCCTCGCCCGCACGCTCCTCGACGAGTTCGACCAGCTCACCGGCCACACCGTCCCCTGGCACTACGTGCCCGGCAACCACGAGGTCATGGGCCCCGGCACCATCGACAACTTCAAGGCCGCCTTCGGCGACACCACCCAGGTCTTCGACGTCAAGGGCACCCGCTTCGTCACCCTCAACAGCTCGCTCGGCACCCTGCGCGGCAGCGGCTTCGACCAGATCGCCACCCTGCGCACCGCCCTCGACGGCGCCGCCCAGGACCCGTCCGTCACCGGCCTGCTGCTCTTCGAACACCACCCCACCCGCGACCCGCTGCCCGACCAGGGCAGCCAGCTCGGCGACCGCAAGGAGGCCGCCCTCGTCGAGCAGTGGCTCGCCGACTTCCGCACCAAGGGCAAGTCCGCCGCCATGGTCACCGGCCACGTCGGCGCCTTCCACGCCCAGAGCATCGACGGCGTCCCGCACCTGATCAACGGCAACTCCGGCAAGGGCCCCGCCGCCGAACCCGACCGCGGCGGCTTCACCGGCTGGACGATGCTCGGCGTCAACCCCGCCGCCGGCCGCGTCACCGACCCCTACGCCACCGCCGACGACACCTCCGCCTGGCTGCGCGCCGAGGTCCGCGCCCGCGCCGACACCGTCGACCTCCAGGCCCCCACCGCCCTCGGCCTGCTCGAAACCGCCCCCGTCCACGCCACCTTCACCCAGGACGGCGAGCGCACCGTGCCCGTCGCCTGGCCCGTCACCGCCCAGTGGGGCGGCACCGCCGTCCACATCGGCACCGCCGCGAGCGCCCCGCGCACCGCCGTCGCCGCCTACGACCCGGCCACCGCCACCCTGACCGGGCTGCGCCCCGGCAGCGGGACGCTGAGCGTCACCGTCGGCGGGGTGAAGGCCGAACAGCCGCTCACCGTCGGCGCGTTGCCCGCCTGCACCACCACCGTGCGCGGCCGGCACTCCTCGCTCGCCGTCACCTCGGGCGTCACCTGCCTCCAGGGCGCCACCGTCGACGGCCCGGTCCTGGTGCAGCCCGGAGCCTCCCTGGTCGCGCTGGACTCCGTCCTGTCCGGCCCGCTCTCCGCCCGCGGCGCGAACACCCTGGTGCTGAGCGACACCACCGTGAACGGCCCGGTCGCCGTCAGCGGCACCACCGGCACCACGGCGATCCTGCGCGCCACCCTGTCCGGCCCGCTCCACCTCGCGCTCAACCGGGGCGCCACCCTGCTGGCCGGCACCACCGTGCGCGGCCCGCTGGACTGCTCCGGCAACACCCCGGCCCCGGTGAACGGCGGCCTCGCCAACACCGTGAGCGGCCCGAAGGGCGGCCAGTGCGCGAAGCTGTGACCAACCGTCAGTGACACGCCGCAGGCCCGGACCGTGACGCACGGTCCGGGCCTGCGGTGCCGTGTCCTACGTGGCCCGGTGGCGCTTGACGAGGTCCTGCACGGACGTGGGGACGGGGGTGCCCGGCGGGACGTGCTTGTCGGGGACGGGATCGCCGTACGTCTGGCGCACGGTGAGGGTGCCGCCCCAGGCGTGGGGGTAGTCCAAGTCCCGCTGGGTCTCGTGTTCGGGCCCCTCGGGGTGGGTCGCGATCTTGGCGTGGACGGTCGTCTCCTTCTCGTCGAGGTCGACGGAGAGGACCCCGATGGTGGGGTGATTCTGCCCGTCCGTGTTCAGGTCGGTGTCGTCGATGGGGCGCAGCTCGTTCCAGCGATTGGGGATGACCTGGTCGCTCAGCGCGTGGAAGGTCTTCGCACGCCCGGAGGGGTCGACCTTCCTGGCGACGCCGTTGACGACGACGGAGCGGTAGTTGAGCGAGGTGCTGATGGCCGCGCGTCCGACGACGAGGCCGTCGACGAGGGTGACGGCCAGGGAGACGGACACGCCGTCCTCGCTCCACAGGTGCTTCAGCGAGACCGGGATCCCGGTCGGGTAGTAGATGGACCCGTGCAGGTAGAGGAGCCTCCGGCCGCCTTCCTCGTGGTAGGCGTAGACCATGGGGACGCACCTCGGTTTGATCACCAGCTGGTCGCCCGGGGTGCTGATCTCGAGGTGGGCGACGGTGCAGACGAAGCCCGCCTTGAGGACGGGGACCCAGTCGTTCGGGTCGGTGCTCACCTGTGTCCTCTTGCCGAACGCCGCGGCGTCCGACGACCCTGTGACGGTGCCCGGTTCCTGGGACATGGCGGGCGTGGCGGGCATGGCGACTCCTTCACGACGGGGGAGGGGAGGGGCCCGGCTCCGCGGGTGACGGGGGCGGGCCCGGGACACGGGTCATGCCTACGGCACGGCGGGCGCCCGACGGGCCCCAACGTGCGCACGGCGGTGGCGGATCACCCCGCCAGAGCAACGATCCCGCCGGCCGCGACCGCGGGACGCCGGGACGTTCCGATGCGCCATCCGGCCGTCCGCCGTTGGAGCGGGAGCGCCCCGCAGCCGTGGCCGGCGGCTTCGGCCGGTCGGCTGACGGGGGCCGGTCGAGGCGGCCGGAAGAACGTTTCGGCTTTTCCGGCCGGTTGCCGGTGGGGGTAATTCCTCATACCGGCAAGGGGATTCACGGACCGGTGACGCCCATGCGTGTCCGGTCGGCGGCGGGCCGGGGCGCAACCATACTCGTGGACGCCGAGACCGGAGAGGCGATCCGAAAGGGGACGCCTCCGCGGCGGATGCGAAAGGGAGAGTCATGCCGGACAACGACGAGTACCCGAAGCCCCTCAAAGATTTCCTCGACAGGATCGACGACTGGTACCGCACCAATCACGAGGGCTTCAAGACCCTGTTCGACGCGACGATCGCCAACGTGGTGAAGTGTCCGGCCGACCCGACCGATCCCGATGGAAAGAAGGTGTACTACGACTGGCAGGGGAAGGGCATCGAGGATCTGAAGAAGTTCTTCGCGGAGTGGTACACCAACTGGACCACGACGAAGCCCAACGACGGCCTGGACTACATCGAGAAGTTCAGCTGGCTCACCTACGAGAACGACTACGGGATGGTCTTCGTGACCTGCGGTCCCGGCCTGGAGATGACCAAGGACTTCACCAACCTGCAGGGCGACCAGATGGACGACACGGGGAAGGACGGGCAGAAGCTCATCAAGCTCTGGGAGAGCGAACTCGGCACGAGGATGGAGGACTTCAAGGACGGCCCCTGGGCCACCTTCAACCAGTTCTTCATCCGGGAGCTGAAGGACGGCAAGCGCCCGATCGACGCCCAGGACGACAACAGTGTGGTGGTCGCCCCGACCGACTGCGTCATCAACATGATCGTCGACGACCTGGCCGAGGAGACGCCGATCCCGGTCAAGACGGTCACCATGAACGTCAAGCAGCTGCTCGCCGGTTCCGAGTACTACAAGAGGTTCGTCCCCAGGGAGGAGGGCGGAAAGACGGTGCCCGGGGGCACGGCCGTGTCGTGCATCCTGATGCCCGACACCTACCACTGGTACCACGCGCCGGTAGCGGGTGAGGTCGTGGAGTCCCACGACGACGTCCACGGAATCTACTACGGGATGCGGGACTTCCCCGAGCTCCTCAACAAGGGGAACGTCGGCTACGGGTTCGACTACGAGATGTTCGACACCTTCCGCCGCGGATACCTCATCTTCAGGACGATGTTCACCGACCCCAGGGGGGGCAAGCACGAGACGCACGTGGCGATGGTGACCGTCGGCCTCAACTCGATCGGCTCCGTGCAGTACGAAGCGGAGTTCAAGAACCCCCAGAAGCCCGTCCCGGTGACGAAGGGCCAGAAGATCGGGAACTTCCAGTACGGCGGCTCCCTGAACATCCTGCTGTTCGAGCACGGCCGCTTCCCGGCCCTGCAGCTGCACATGGGGCAGCGCATCGGGACCCTCGAGGACCCGGAGCGGACGAACGGGCTGTTCAGCCACCCCCACCACGCGCAGTCCCGCCGGGGCATCCCGTTCGCCCGGTGATCCTGCTGATCCCGTCGATCCCGTTGATCCGCCCCCGAACGAAGGACTGAACCATGGACCCGGACGACCTCGTCACGTCGATCCCGGCAAACCTCCTCGACACCAAGAGCCTCGAGCTGGGGATCCGCTCCTACGCGGGGCGCGTACAGCTCGACGGCACGGGCACCGCGAAGAACAACCTCTTCTACTGGTTCTTCGAGAGCCAGACCTGCAGCCCCCACGTGCCCGTCGCCGACCAGCAGGACCTGATCAGCGCCACACCGCTGGTGATCTGGCTCAACGGAGGCCCCGGCGCCTCCTCGCTGATCGGGCTCTTCCTGGAGAACGGCCCGCTGACCATCACCGAGGACACCGTCGGGACCGTGTCGCTGACCACCACCAGCTGGAACCAGGAGGCGCACCTCCTCTACTGGGACCAGCCCCTGGGCGCCGGGTACAGCCACTCCGACGACCCCAAGCACGACGAGTACGTCGAGGACGAGGCCGAACTCGGCCACATGTTCTGGCAGGCGCTCCAGAAGTTCTTCCAGCTGCACCCCGAGTACGCGAAGTGCCCGCTGTACGTCTGCGGCGAGAGCTACGCCGGCAAGTACGTGCCGGCGATCGCCCTGGAGATCGACAAGCAGAACGGGCGGAAGGCGGGACAGCACATCGACCTGCGCGGGATCGCGGTGGGCAACGGCTGGATCACCCCCGAGCTCTCGCTGGGCCTCATGATCGACTACGTCTACACCACCGGGTTCATCGGCCTCGGCCAGCGCGAGGAACTGCTCCGGGACTACGCGAAGGTCCAGGCCGAGATCAAGGAAGGCAGCCTGGCCGAGGCCACCAAGGACGGCAACGCCCTGGTGGACAAGACCCTGGCCTACGGCGGGAACTTCGACATCTACGACGCCCGGGGCTGGAAGGGCCTGCCCTGGGAGACGCTGAAGGCGTACCTGAACACCGATCCCGTCAGGAAGGCCCTGCACGTGCCGCTCGGGCTCGAGTGGACGTGCGAGGACAACAGCGGCCCGGTGGCCGATGCCCTGGTGGAGGACAACATGGCGGACGCGTCCGACAAGTACGGCGCGCTCATCGACAGGAGCGACGGGGGCGCCAAGCGCTACAAGGTGCTGCTCTACACCGGGAACTTCGACACCGCCTGCGGCTTCCGGAGCACCGAGGAGATCCTCGACAGGCTCATGCGGGACCGCGACCCGGAGTGGCACGGCGCGCCCCGTCTGATCTGGCAGCAGCCGCCGGGCGACCCCAAGGGCTTCGTCCGTCAGCGCGGCAACCTGACGCAGGTGTCCATCCCCGACTCGGGTCACGAGGTGCCGGCGTACCAGCCGGAGACCTGCCGGGAGATGCTCTACAACTGGCTCTTCGAGCGCCCCTTCCACGGGCACGACCCGCAGGGGCCGCTCGTGTAGCGGACCGGCGACGGCGCCGGGGAGTTGATCGGACGGCGGGGCGGCACTGCGGTGCCGCCCCGCCGTTCGTGGTGCCGCGGGCGCGGGGTGGTGATGGCCCGAGCTGAACATCATTCATATGATGGCAAGTCAGTAACTATCAGCCGGTGCCACGATCCTCGGAGGGCGTCCCGGACCAGGGCGCGCCCAGGGGACCGGGCCGGCCCCCGGATCCGCTCCGGCCCCCTCGGGCTCGATTCAGGGAGAAGCATTGCGCGGCACCGTGCTCGCCGACCGCTACCGGCTGGTGGACTGGCTCGGCGGCGGGTCGATGGGCGACGTGTGGCTCGCCGAGGACGAGGTCCTGGGCCGCCGGGTGGCGGTCAAGGTGGTGAAGCCGGCCCTGCTGGACGAGCCCGGCTTCGCCGAGCGCTTCCACGCCGAGGCCCGCGTCATGGCCCGGCTGCGGCACCCGGGCATCGTCGGCGTGTACGACTACGGGCACAGCGGCGGCGACGGGCACAGCTGCGACGGACACGGCGGTGACGTGCCCGGCCGGCGCCCGGTCGGCTACCTGGTGATGGAGCTGATCGACGGTCAGCCGCTGAGCGCCGTCCTGGAGCGGCGCGGAGCCCTGCCGGTGGCCGAGGCGCTGCGGCTGGCCCTCCAGGTGCTGGAGGCGCTGGAGGCCGCGCACGCGTCCGGGGTGGTCCACCAGGACATCAAACCCGCCAACCTGATGGTCAACGGCGACCGGACGGTGATCGCGGACTTCGGCATCGCCGGCCCCGCCTGCGACCCCCGGTTCACCGTACCCGGGGTGGTGCTGGGCACCGCCGCCTACCAGGCACCGGAACAGGCCTCCACCGGGACGGTCACCGCCTCGGCGGACCTCTACGCGCTCGGCGTGGTCCTCTACGAGTGCCTCGCCGGTCGGCTCCCGTACGACGGGGAGACCGCCCTCGAACTGATCCTCAAGCACCTGACGGAGCCCGTCCCGCCGCTGCCCGGGGACGTGCCCGCGCCGGTGCGCGCGGTGGTCGAGCGGGCGATGGCCAAGGACCCCGGCGAGCGCTGGCCCGACGCGGCGACGATGGCCGCGGCGCTGCGCCAGGCCCTCGCGGCGGGCGAGGCGGCGGTGTCGCCGTCGGGCCCGGAGCGGCCCGTCGCCCGGCAGGCGCCGAGGGCCCGGCGCATACCCCGCCCCGGGCGCCGCCTGCGGGCGCTGGCCGGGGTGGCGGCGCTGACGCTGCTCTGCGTCGCCGGGGCCGCCGGGGCGACGGTGGTACGGCCCGGCCGGGACGCCACGCCGCCCGGCGCCGCCGTCGCCGGGCCCGCGGCCGGGTCCGCGGTGGCGGGCGCAGCCGCCCTCGTCGAGGCCGGCCGCCCGCCCGCCGGACAGCCGTCCGCCCCCGCGCAGGCCCCCGTACCGTCGGGCGGACCGGGCACGGGCGAGAGCCCCGCGCCCGCCGCCGGGCCCGGACCGGCCACCGCCCCGCCGTACGCCACGTCCGCAGCCCCGCCGCCCGCGCCGGTCCCCGCCGCGCCCGCCGCCCCGGCCCCCGCCCCCGCCGCGGGCCAGAGCCCGGCCGCGCCCGCGCCGACCTCCGCCGCCCCCGACCGCCCCGCCCCCGGCGAAACGGCCACCCCCACGACGCCCGCGACCCCGACGCAGTCCGCCCAGCCCACGCCGCAGCCCAAACCGCAACTGCCCGCCGAGGCGCGGATCACCGGCACCAACGGCGCGCTGGACAACTACTCCTCCAACGACCAGGACGGCAACACCGTCGGCACCTACTTCGCCAACGGCACGGCGGCGCAGCTCTGGCGGCTGGACCGGGTCGCCGACGGGATGTACTACCTGCGCAACGCCTCCAGCAACTTCACCAAGGTGCTGGACCAGGACCGCAGGAGCGGACTGGTGCAGATCTGGACGAGCCCGCCGGCCGACTGGAACCAGGTCTGGGCCATCGCGCAGGTCCCGGGCGGCTACCGGATCGCCAACGTCGCCACCCAGCTGTGCCTGACGTCCGAGGGCATCGGCGTCGGGACCCACGTGGCGTCCTGCACGGGCGCGCAGAACCAGGTGTGGACGTTCAACTGAGCCGCCGGCCGGGCATCCCCGCTCCCGGGCCTCCCGCCGCCGCCCGGATCCGACCGGAGACCGCCGTCGACCGGGGCCGCGACGGCGAGCTGTACGACTACGACGCGGACGACGCCGGGTTCGTCCGCGATCCGGGGGCCGGGGCGGCGCTGTGGGCGGTGCCACGGCCCCGGGTCACCACGGGGCCATCACCAGCTCGCCGATCACCTGGAGGCCGACTTGTGCCGCCAGCCACGGGGCGCGTTCGGCCTCGACATGCTTGACGTGCACGAACACCGTGTGGTCGGCCGCCGGCTCCGTCAGGTCGAGGTCCCGGGCATGCGCGCAGACCGTCACGTAGGCGCCCCTGGGACCTCCGGCACCGAGGCCGATGTCGGGAGCCTCCGGCCAGCCGGAGAAGTCCCAGCGGACCGACACCGGGCATGCCCCCGCCGCCGCCAGGACCGGCCGCACCACGTCCGCGGACATGCCCCAGCCCATCAACCGGACCGGGAGGTGGGCCGACGGCGGGTCACCCCTGTCGGAGGAGCCGTGTCCGGCGCCGTCGGCCCACCACTCGGCACCCGGCAGGAGGCCCAGGAGCCGTTCGAGGGCCCGCGCGTCGGGAACGCGCGCGTCGAAGTCGACCTCGAGCTCCCGGGTGTCGGCGAGATCCAGCAACCGCCCGGCGGCCCGCAGGGCCTCGTCGAGGTCCGCCGTCCTCAGGACCGGTCGCGCGTAGGAGTTGGCCATGGCGGGGAGTCTGCCAGGGCGCCCGCACTCGGAGATACCGGTTTTGTCCGCGCCCTGGACCTGCCGGCGTCCCCCTGTCCTCCCGCGGAGGCGCCCCCCAGGTCGGCTCGCCGGACCGGGCGGACCTCCGGCGGGTCACGCCGGCAGCCAGGACGGCCACTGCCGGCGCGGCCGGACGGCGGGGCGGGCCGGGCCGATCAGCTCGCGCAGCCGGGCGGCCTCGGGGGAGCCGATGGAGGCCAGGATGTCGTAGGCCTCCGACCGGTGCGCCCGGGCCGCGTCCTCGGTCGCGTCGTGGTCGGCGAGCGCGTCGCCGAGCGCCGCCAGGGCCAGCCCCCGCCCCCGGCGGTCGCCGTCGAGCGTCAGCACCTCCACCGCCCGCCCGGCCGCCGCCACCGCCTCCTCGCCGCGGCCGACGGCGCGCAGCGACTCGGCGAGCCGCAGCAGCGTACGGCCGGTGCGGCGCCGGTCGTCCGGCCGCAGCAGGGCCAGGGCGTTGCGGTGGTGGCGCAGGGCCTGCTCGTACTCGCCGCGGTCGTGGGCGATCGTCCCCAACGAGTCCAGGGCGAGCGCCTGGAGTTCGTGGTCGGCGAGCTCGTGGCAGATCAGCAGCGACTGGTCGACGACGCGCACCGCCGCCTCGGACCGGCCGAGCCCGGTGAACGCGCCCGCCAGGTTGAGCAGTTCGGCCGCCACCGAGCGCCGGTCGCCGAGCCGCTCCCACACCGAGATCGCCGCCGTGAAGCCGTCGACGGCGTCGCCCGGTCGGCCGACCTGGGCGAACAGGGCGGCCAGCGAGGCGTGGGCCAGGGCGAGCAGCGGCCCCGGCAGGTCGTGGGCGGTGCACAGGTCGCGGGCCCTGAACAGCTCGGCGAGGGCCGCGGGTTCGGAGCCGACCTCGGTCAGCAGCCGTCCGAGCACCAGCCGGGCCCTGACCTCGCCCGTCCGGTCGCCCGCGCGGACGGCGGCGTGGAGCAGCACCTTGGCCGCGTGCCCGAGCGGCCGGGCGGCCTGGCCGGTCTCGCACAACAGGACGTAGCCGAGCAGCAGTTCGGCCGCCAGGTCGAGCCGGGGCGGCTCGGGGAGGGCGGCGTACTGGCCGACCAGCGCGCCGATGCCGCGGTAGTCGCCGCGGCCGTGGGCCGCCGCCGTACCGCAGCCGCCGCCACGGGCGGCGGCACCGGTGAACGGCAGGGCGGCGCGGGCGGCGGCCGGGCCGAGGGCCGCGACGGTCTCGCCGTGGTGACGGGCCACCAGGCGGGTGAGGACGGCGGCCGGCCGGTCCCCCTCCGCCTCCGCTTCCCCCTCCGGGGCGAGCTGCAGGGCGAAGGCGCGTAGCAGGTCGTGGTACCGGTAGCGGTCCGGCGGCGCGGTCTCCAGCATCGAGCAGTCGACCAGCGACTCGGCCAGCTCCTCGGCCTCCTGCTCGGGCAGGCCGAGCACCGCCGCGACCGCCCCCGGCGACAGGTCGGGCACCTCCGGAACCGCCAACAGGCGGAAGGCCCGGGCCTGTTCGGGCGTCAGCTGGTCGTAGCCGAAGCGGAACGCCGACTCGACGGCGAGGTCCCCGGCGCGCAGCACGTCCAGCCGCCGGCGGTCCCCGGCCAGCTTGTCGAGCAGCCGGGCCATCGACCAGCCCGGCCGGCAGGCGAGGCGCGCGGCGAGGATCCGTACGGCCAGCGGGAGGTGGCCGCAGAGCCGCACGAGCTCCCCGGCCGTGTCCGCCTCGGCCCGCAGCCGCTGCCCGCCGACCACCCGTTCGAGCAGGCCCAGGGCCTCCTGCGGGGCGAACGCGGTCAGCTCGACGACGTGCGCGTTGGGAAGCGAACCGAGCCTGGCCCGGCTGGTGACGAGCACGGCGCAGCCCGCCCGGCCGGGCAGCAGCGGCCTGATCTGCTCGGCGTCCCGGGCGTTGTCGAGGACCACCAGCACCCGCCGGCCCGAGAGCAACGAGCGGAACTGGGCGGAGCGTTCGGCGAGCCCGGGCGCCAGCCCCTCCGCCGGCACGCCCAGGGACCGCAGGAAGGCGCCCACCGCCTCCTCGGGCCGGGTCGGGCGGCCGTCGGCCCCGTGCAGGTCCAGGTAGAGCTGGCCGTCGGGGAAGTCGGCGGCCAGCGTGTGCGCGACGTGGACGGCCAGCGCCGTCTTGCCCACGCCGCCCAGCCCCGACACCGTCGCCACGGGCATGGTGCCGGGGGAGAGCAGGACGGCCCGCAGCGCCTCGGTCTGCGCCTCGCGGCCGGTGAAGTCGGCGAGGTCGGCCGGGACTTGGGTCGGCCGGACCGCCGCCGGGTACGGCGCGCGGGCCGCGGCCGCGGGCCGGGCCGTCGTCGGTGCGGGCGAGGAGGTGGGCGTGGCCGAGGGCGAGGACGTGGACGCCGAGGTGGGCGCGGGCGCCACGAGCGCGGCGTCGGCCACCAGGATCCGGCGCTGCAACTCGCGCAACCCGGGCCCGGCCGAGACGCCGAGCTGCGCCCGCAGCCGCCGGTCCGCCGCGCGGTACACGCCCAGGGCCTCCGCCTGCCGGCCGGTCCGGTAGAGGGCGAGCATCAGCAGCTCGGAGAACCGCTCCCGGAGCGGGTACTCGGCCACCACGGCGGCCAGTTCGGCGACGGCCTCGCCGGACGGCCCGGCCTCGACCTCGGCCTCCAGACAGGACTCCAGGACGGTCACCCGGCGCTCGGCCCACTCGCCGCGCTGCCGCTCGGCGTACGGGCCGGGCAGCCCGGTCATCGGCTCGCCCTGCCACAGCGCCAGCGCCGAGCGGAGCACGGCGGCGGCGCGGGCGTGCTGCCCGGCGGTGCGCAGCTCCCGCGCCTCGCCGAGGAGTTCCTCGATCCGGTGGGTGTCCAGCCCGCCGGCGTCCAGGGCGAACAGGTAGCCCCCGCTGAGCGTGGTCGGCGCGGCGGGCCCCAGGACGCGGCGCAGGCGGTGGACGTACGTCCGGATCACGGCGGAGGGCTTGGCGGGCGGATCATCGCCCCACAGGTCGTCGACCAACTGACCGGTCGACACCGGGTGGTTGGCCCTCAGCAGCAGCGCGAGCAACAGGCTCCGCTGCTGCGGCGATCCGAGCACGAGCTCGCCGCCGTCCCGCCACCCCCGCAGCGGCCCCAGCACCGTGAACCGTAAACCACCCACCGGCCAATCCCCCTCCGCCCGCACACGATCCCCCGGGCGCGCATTTTACCGACCGCATCACCCCTGGTCAGGGACGAGGCCCCGGGCCCGTCCGGGAGTACGGGGATACCCTGGCCGCCGGCCCGGGATCGAGGGGGAGACCATGGCGCGCGCGACGGCACCGGACGGCACCCGCATCGCCTACCAGCTGCGCGGCGAAGGGGCGCCGCTGGTCCTGCTGGCCGGCCAGGCCAACGACCACCACTGGTGGGACGCGGTCCGCGCCGACTTCCACCCCGCCCGCGCCACCCTCACCCTCGACCACCGCGGCACCGGCGGCAGCGACAAGCCCGACACCCCGTACAGCACCGAACAGTTCGCCCGGGACGTCGTCGCCGTCCTCGACGACCTCGGCATCGACCGGGCCGACGTCTACGGCACCTCCATGGGCGGACGGGTGGCCCAGCAGCTCGCCGCCCGCCACCCGCACCGGGTGCGCGCCCTGGTCCTCGGCTGCACCTCACCCGGCGGCCCGCACGGCGTCGAACGCGGCGCCGACGTCCGCCGCGCCCTGGCGCAACCCGACCCCGAGGCCGCGCGACAGGCCCTGCTGGAGCTGATGTACACCCCCCGGTGGCTCGACTCCCACCCCGGCCCGCACCACACCCTCGGCGACCCCGCCATGCCCGTCCACGCCCGCCGCCGCCACCTCGCGGCCAGCAACCGGCACGACGCCTGGGACCTCCTGCCGGCCATCGGCGCCCCCACCCTGGTCGTCCACGGCGCCGACGACCGGCTCAACCCCGCCGCCAACGCCCCCCTGCTCGCCGCCCGCATCCCCGGCGCCCGTGCGCACCTGCTCCCCGGCGCCCGGCACGCCTACTTCGAGGAGTTCCGCACCACCGCGAGCCCCCTCGTCCTGGACTTCCTCACCACCGCCCAGTAGACAAGCGGAAGGACCGGTTTCGGCCAGTCGTGTCGCCGGTGGATACAACCGATCACATCTTCGGCATGCTGACCGCTCACGTTGTCCGGACACGACAAAGGAGAAGGCCATGCGTCGAATCGCGGCTCTGGGGGCGGGTGCGGCACTGCTGGTGGCCGCCGGTGTGATGGCGGCGCCGACCGCCTCGGCGACCTCGTACTGCAGCACCACCCAGGGGACGAACTGGGGCTCGGTGAGCTGTCAGACCACCGCCACCAAGAACCACTGGCAGCTGGTGCTGGTCTGCAACAACGACAACGTCAAGGGCAGCCAGGCGACCGTCAACGGCCTCTGGCACATGGGCAACGGCAGCGACACCCTCTACTGCCCGACCGGCTACAGCGCGGCGTACACCAAGGTCAACAACGACAACTGACCCTCCGGCCCCGGGAGTCGGCCCCCGCCGAATCGCGGCGGGGGCCGACTCCTTGGGGAAGACCGGTCACGGCAGGACCCGGACGAGCGGGCCCGAAGTCTTCGGGTGCGTGAAAGCGGGCCGGAGCGCCTCCCCGGGGCTCGGTCGCCCCGGGGAGGCTGAGCGGGCAGCGTCCGTCACCGGTTGCGGCGGCGTGCCTCGTTCAGGGCCTCGGTCGCCCGAAGAACCTCCCTGGCGGCTTCCTTGATTTCCTGCGAGGCTTCCTTGAGTTCCCAGGACTGGCCTTCCAGGTTCCCCAGCTTGTTCGCGGCGCTCGCCAGCATGCTCGCGATGCTCTCCAGGCCCCGCAGCCGTTGGGCGGCCGCCGCGAGCGCCGCCGCGTTGCCTTCCAGGCCCTTCAGCCCGTCTGCGGCATCCGCCAGGGTGCAAGCGCTGTCCTCCAAACCCTTCAGGTCGCGTGCCGCCCGGCTGAGCGTGTTGGCGTTGTCCTCCAGCCCGTGCAGCGAGCGGGCGGCATCCTGCAGGAGCATGGCGGTGTCTTCGGAAACGCCGCCGCGGTGGTTGCGCAGCTCCGCGAACTCGGAGGTGGCCAGCTTGAGGACGGAGGCGAGTTCTGGGGCCGACTTCGCGAACTCGTCGAGGGCCGGGCCGAGGCGTTCGGCGAACTCGGCCTGGGCCTCACGGATGAGCTCGCCGAGGTCGGCCTTGGTGAGGTCCCCGAGCCCTTCGAGCGCGTCGACCCCGTCGGCCTCGCGAGCCTTCTTCCAGTCGAGAAGCAACTCGACCGAGAACGCCCCGCTGCGAGGGCCGTCGATCACCTTGTGGTGGACGGTGCAGAGCAGGATCAGGTTGGAGAAATGGTTGCGCTCGGCTTCCGACCAGGTGGGCTCGGCGCGGGGGCCGTTGTCCTCCAGTGCACGGATGTGGGCGATCTGAAGGTTCTGGATGGGATCGCCCTCGACCATACGGACGGTGGGCTCCTTGCATTCGGGCCAGTAGCAGCCGCCGCGGGCCAGGGTGAGGAGCCCGGCGACGGTGCCGCTGCTGTAGTTGCGGCGTGGCTTCTTCGGCGAAGTCATGTTCTTCTCCTATCGATTGACTGTGTCTCGGTAACCGTAGGAGTCACCACTGACACTCAAAGTGTCCATGGCGTCACGCTTGGTGCCTGGCTGAGTGGTTGTCACACGAAACCGGTCCGCACGGGTGCGCCGGCCGGTGCCGTCGGAGCGGGCCGTTCGGCGCGCCGGGGGCCGGAAGCATCCCGGCTCCACTCCGACCGGCCGCGATGCTGCACAGGAAGTCGGTGAGGTCGACTTCCTGTGCGGGAGTCAGGGGCGGGGTGGTGTTGGCGGTGTGGGTGCGGGCACGGCGAAGCGGCCGCGTGGATGTCGGCTGCCGACAGCGGCAGGTCGGCGGTGTTCACGGTCGGTACCCGTTCGCCCGGGCAGCGGCGAGCATGGTCTGGATCAGGGTGTCGTAGCTGATCCCGGCGGCTGCGGCCATGGTGGCGAGGTTGCCGTGGGTGGAGAGTCCGGGGAGCGTGTTGATCTCCAACCAGTGGACCTCGCCGTCGGGGGTGACGAGGAAGTCCGAGCGCGAGTGGCCCGAGCAGTGCAGCACCTGGTGGGCGCGGACGGCCGCGCGGGAGATGGTGGCGAGGGCGGCGTCCGGGAGTTGGGCGGGGCAGCGGTAGCGGTGGCCGGCGGGGTCGCGCTTGGCCTTGTGGTCGTAGAACTCGGCGGTGGTGGGGACGGTCTCCAGCGGCGGGAGCACGACCAGGGCGCCGTCCTTCTCCAGGACGCCGCAGGTTACGGCGCTGCCTTCCTTGAACGGTTCGACGAACCACTCGCCGCCGCGGGTGTCGTGGGTGAGCGTGGCGGTGAGCGAGTTGAGGTCCCTGAAGACGCGCATGCCGATCGATCCGCCCTCCGAGGTGGGCTTGAGGATGACCGGCAGGCCCAGCTCCTCCACGCACGCCCGGGCGGTTTCCTCGGGGTCGTCGTGGCCCCGGAACGGGATGTGCGGCAGCACGGTGACGCCGCCGGCGAGGACGAGGGTCTTGGCGGTGGGCTTGTGCATCGCCATCGCGCTGGCCAGGACCCCGGAGCCCGTGTAGGGGACGCCGAGGCTGTCCAGGAGGCCCTGGAGCTTGCCGTCCTCGGCCCATTGGCCGGCGAGGGCGAGGAACGCGACGTCGGCTTCGCGGACGCGGTCGGCGAAGTCCTCGTCGGTGGGGTTGAGGACGAAGTGCGGCAGGCCCTGGCGGGCCAGGGACTCACGTACGGCCTCGCCGGAGATCAGCGAGCGGTCGCGTTCGCCGGAGCGGCCGCCGGTGACGAGAGCGATACGACGTTCAGCTGCAGACATGCTCATCTTCCTTTTGTCGCAGTCTGGTTCGGAATGCGCCGGATGACGGGAGGGGCGTCGGGGAGCCGCTAGCGTCGAGGGCAGGCCGCCCCGGGACGAGCGGGCGGGTGCGTCGACGGATCGGAGCCACCATGGTCCCCATGACCCTGCAAGAGATCGCCGAGGCTGTCGGGGGCGCTCCGCACGACGCCCCCGATCCGGGTGCCGTGGTGGACCGGCCCGGGGTGATCGACTCGCGGCTGGTGGAGCCGGGGGCGCTGTTCATCGCGCTGCCGGGCGAGCACACGGACGGGCACCGGTTCGCCGAGGCCGCCGTCCGCGCCGGGGCGACGGCGGTGCTGGCGGCCCGGCCGGTCGGGGTGCCGGCGATCGTGGTGCCGGACGTCCAGGACGCGATGGGCGCGCTGGCCCGCGCGGTGCTGGACCGGCTGAAGGCGCCGACGGTGATCGGGCTGACCGGCTCGGCCGGGAAGACCAGCACCAAGGACCTGCTGGCCCAGGTGCTGGAGACCATGGACACCACCGTGGCCACGCCGCTGTCGTTCAACGGCGAGATCGGCCTGCCGCTGACCGTCTTCCGGGCGGACGAGAGCACCCGCCTGCTGGTGCTGGAGATGGGCTCGCGCGGCGCCGGGCACATCAAGTACCTGACGGGGATCGTCCCGCCGAAGGTCGGCCTGGTGCTGAACGTCGGGACCGCGCACGTGGGCGAGTTCGGCGGCGGGAAGGAGTCGATCGCCGTCGCGAAGGGCGAACTCGTCGAGGCCTTGCCCGTCGACGGCTTGGCGGTGCTGAACGCCGACGACCCGTACGTCATGTCGATGGCGCCGCGTACGGTCGCGCCGGTCCTGACGTTCGGGGCGCGGGCCGGGGACGTGCGGGCCGTCGACATCGAGCTGGACGGAGCGGGCCGGCCCTCGTTCACCCTCACGTACAGGGGCGAGAGCGCCCCGGTGAAGCTGGGGCTGTACGGCGCCCACCACGTGTCCAACGCGACGGCCGCCGCCGCGGTGGCGATCGGGCTGGGTGCGAGCGTGCGGCAGGCGGCGGAGGCGCTGACCGGTGCCCGGCAGCTGACGCCGGGCCGGATGGACGTCACCGAGCGGCCGGACGGCGTGACGGTGATCAACGACGCGTTCAACGCGAACCCCGAATCGATGGCCGTGGCCTTGTCCGCGCTCACCGCCATGGCCGGCGGCGGACGCAGGACGGTGGCGGTGCTGGGCGAGATGCGGGAGTTGGGCGAGGAGTCCGACGCCCACCACGCGGAGCTGGGCCGCATGGTGGCCCGGAACGGTGTCACGGACCTGATCGCGGTCGGCGGCGCGGAGGCCGCCCTGGTTCACGCGAGCGCGGTCGACGGCGGAGTGACGGCGACGCTGGTCCCGGACCGCGACGCCGCCCTCGACCTGCTGCTGACCTACCTCAAGCCCGGAGACGTGGTGCTGGTGAAGGGCTCCCACAGCGTCGGGCTTGAGGACGCCGCGATGCGGCTCGCCAAACCCGACGCCATGGGACTCACCGGCTGACTACGCGGCCCGGACCGTCGCCGGGGCCTCGGCCAACCGCAGCAGTACCGCCCTGCCGACGCGGCCGGCGGTCCCGGTGCCCATCGTCACCACCAGGTCGCCGGGCCCGGCCAGCTCGGCGACCACATCCGCCGCATCGCGCCCGTCACCCGCGGTGTGGGCCCGGCCGCCGCAGGCGACGACCTGCGCGGCCATCGGCGCGGTGCTGACCCCGGTGAGCGGGGACTCGACCGAAGCGTGCACGTCCAGGAGGACGACCTCGTCGGCCGCCGCGAGCCGACGCCCCATCTCCTCGCCGAGGGCGGCGGTACGGGTCCAGCCGGTGGGCTCGAACACCGCGATCACCCGGCCCTCGGTGAGCATCCGGGCGGTGGCCAGGTCGGCGGTGATCTCACTCGGGTGGTGGGCGTAGGAGTCCAGCACCGTCACCCCGGCGTGGGTGCCGGTGGTGGTGAGCCTGCGCTTGATGCCCTGGAAGGCGTTGATGCCGGCCACCAGGTCGGCGGGTTCGGTGCCGAGCACCCGGCCGGTAGCGAACGCGGCGGCGGCGTTCAGCGCGTTGTGCCGCCCGGGGACGGCCACGGTGAACTCGTGCCACGACCCGTCCGTGTCCTGCACGGTGACGTGGCTGGCGGCCCCGTCCCACAGCACGCGCAGCACCCGCACGTCGGCGTCCTTGGCCTCGCCGACCGTGACCACGCGCGGGCCGGGCGCCGCCTGCAGGCGCTCGATCAGCAGCCGGGCGCCCGGGTCGTCGGAGGAGACGACCAGGATGGAGCTGTTGCGGGCCAGTCGCTCGAAGACGTCCAGGACGTCGTTCAGGTCGACGTACTGCTCGGGGTGGTCGTCGTCCACGTTCAGGACGACGGCGACCTGCGGGTGGTAGCGGCCGGCGGTGCGGTCGCTCTCGTCCGCCTCGGCGACCAGGAGGCCGCCGAAGCCCTGGTGGGCGTTGGGGTGGTCGACCGGGGTGCCGCCGATGGCGTACGAGGGGTCGAGGTGGGCCAGGGCGGCGCTGAGGATGCCGGTGGTCATGGTCTTGCCGTGGGTGCCTGCCACGGCGACGGACTGCTCGGCGGCGGCGATCACGCGGGCCAGCACGTCCGAGCGGTGCACCACCGGGATGCCGGAGCGGCGGGCAGCGGCGACCTCGGGGTTGCCCGGGGTCACCGCGCTGGACCACACGAGGACGGTGGCGTCGGCGGGGAGGTTGCCGGCGGTGTGGCCGATGGCGACCGAGGCACCGGCGTCCTCCAGCTCGCGCAGGGCGGTGGTGTCGTCGGTGTCGGAGCCGGACACCCGGCTACCGCTTTCCAGCAGGAGGCGGGCGAGGGCCGACATGCCGGCGCCGCCGACGCCCACGAAGTGCGGGCGGGTCAAGTCGATGGGGCCGTCGTGGACGGGGACGATCACGTTCCTGGTTTCCATGCTGTGCGCTCCAGTTCGGAGTCCAGCCCGTGAAGGGCGATGAGTGGAAGGGCGCTGCGCGCAGGTGCCGCCGTCCCGCGCCGAGTCGGCCGCCGGGTGAGCACCGAGTCGGGCCGAATCGAAGTCGTCGTGCACGATGACGCCGAGGACCGCGCCGGCCGGATCGCGATGCTGACCTCGGTGGCGGGACGGGGCTCGTACACGGCCAACCCCTCTCGGCAGAACGGAAGGTGGGCGGTTGGTACTGGTCAGGCGCTTGAAGTGCGGGCCCGATGGGGCAATGACAACCGGAGGCAGGACCGTGACGGGATGGTGAGCTAAGGTCACTCACGGTTCATTCATCACTCACTGGGGGCGGAGCGGATGGAACCGACGGCCAGCCACGACGCGGTCGACCAGGCCATGGAGGCGTTCGCCGCCGAAGTCGCCCACTGGCGCGAGGTGCGCGGCCTCTCCAAACGCGCGCTGGCCGGGAAGATGGGCTTCGACCCCTCGTACGTCAGCCACGTGGAGTCCGGCCGCCACAAGCCGACCGAGGAGTTCGCCCGCCTCGCCGACGAGACCCTCAATGCCGGGAAAGCCGTTTGGCGGCGCTGGCTCGACTACGACGCAGCCCGCTCCCGAAGCCGCACCCCGACCGCCCCGCCGACACCTCGCCGAGCCGATCAGCCCTACGCCTCCGGGGCCGCGATCGTGGTCGAACATGACGAGGCCGCACTCCAATTCGACGGCTCCACCTACCGGTTGACCATGCGCCGCCGCCTACGGAACACGGGCGCCGAGCCCATCACCCGCTACCTCATCCGCATCGCCGTCGACCGCTACCCCGGCGAACCCGAGCGCTCCAACGCCCACTACCGTGGGCACCCACTGACCTGGGACGAACTGGCGCTCAGCGCCTCGTGCCAGGGCGAGGACATGCGGTGGCAGGCCAAGCACGACCGCGACGCCTTCAAGGAGGTCTGGCTCCTGTTCGACAACGAGCACGGCCGCTTCCCGCTCTACCCGGGCGACGCGACCTGGATCGAGTACGCCTACAGCGTCGGCGCCGACAAGTGGGGCCACTGGTTCCAGCGCGCCGTCCGCCTGCCCACCGAACACCTCGCCGTCCGCCTCGACTTCCCCAGCGCCCTCGACCCGGTCGTGTGGGGCACCGAGACCTCCATGACCGCCGAGGCCGTTCCCCTGCGCACCGCCGTCAGCCGCCATGACGACGGCGAGCGCCGGCACTTCGCCTGGGCCACAGACGACCCACCGCTGCACGCCCGCTTCCGCCTCGAATGGCGCTTCCGCGCCACCGCCGACAACCAGCAACAGACCAAGGAGACCAGGTGATCGAGGTGCGGCCAAGCCAGCAGATGCAGTCCCTCGGCGTGATCCAGCAAGGCACCCCCATCCTCAACCACCCCGCCCAGCCCTTCGACCTACCGGCCGAACGCACCGCCGCCCAGGACGTCATCGACGAACTGTTCACCGCCGTCGACCGCATCGGCCGCGTCCACTCCTTCGCCAAGGGCATGGGGCTCGCCGCCCCACAGATCGGCATCCCCCGCGCCGCCGCCCTCGTCCTTCCCCCGACCGCCGACGCCGACCCGATCATCCTGCTCAACCCCAAGGTCACCGCCGTCTCCGACGAGACCGACGAACAGTACGAGGGCTGCCTCAGCTTCTTCGACGTCCGCGGCATGGTCCCCCGCCCGCTGCGCATGGACGTCGCCGCCGCCACCCTCGACGGTGCCATCACCACAGCCACCTACGAGTTCGGCCTCGCCCGCCTCATCGCCCACGAGATCGACCACCTCGACGGCCTCCTCTACACCGACCGCATGCGCCCCGATGTCCACCCGATTCCGGTCGAGGAGTACCGGGGAACCGGCTCAACCTGGGCCTACTGACCAATGCCGCTGCAGCGCCCCGGGCTGCGTCACGGCCTGCCGGTCGGAAGAGTGGCAGCGTACCCCTTCGAGCCGGGGGGCGAGGAGGCGCCTGTGTCTCGGGGCCTGTCGGAGCCTTGGTATAGCTGGTTCGGTGGAGCTCTCCAGTCTGACGGCGAATTCACGCCAGCCTGAGCTCGCCGTTCGGTCGTGGTTGGGGACGCGCTAGTCGAACAGCATCCGCCTGGCGCCCATCGAAGACTGTGTGAGTGTCGGGAAGTGTGCCGTGTGCAGGATTCGAACGAGTGCGGGCCGCCCACTCGGCACGCTGGAGCCTCCAAGGACGGGATCCAGTCGATGTGCACGTTCCGCTTGTGTGATGTCACGCTCCGTTCGCATTCTTTCGGGATGTGGCCCATCGTCTCGGGCCGGATGAGAGGTGAGCGATGAGTGCTGCCGAGATCGACATGATGGACCTGGCGACGCGTGCGTCCGAGGCGCTGGCTGCGGAGGTGGCTCGATCCGGGTGGGGCTTGGTCCGGGAAAAGATCGCCCGTTTCCTGCGACGTGATGAACCAGCGGTGGTGGAGCGGCAGTTGGCAGAACTGGACGTCGCCGGCGAGAGATGCGGCCCGAACGGTGACGGGGACCCGGAGGCGCTGAGGGCGCAGTGCTTCTGGCAACTTGGAATGTATCTGCAGCGTAACCCCGACGCGGTTGAAGAGCTGGAGCAACTGCTTACTGACCTGGGAGTTGGGGGCAGGGCTGCGGGCGCGGTGATGAACGCGAACGGGAACACCAACAGCGTGGTCATTCAGGCTGGTGGCAACGTGAGTACGGGGAAGGGCTCCATCACCGCTTCCACGCGGCCCAGGAGGTAACAGTGGAGCGGCTGATGGAGGAGCCCGGCCTTGAGTCCTTCGGGGGCCAACGAGCTGATGGCAATCACCGGTCGGTGGTCGTCCAGGCCCAGGCTGCCGACGGGGCCAACGCGGTCGCCGTGGTCAACATCCATGAGAAGGAACTGCTGCCCGTCCACTCCGTCGAGCCATCGGTGATCTCGGTGGTGCGGCAGGCATGGGTCAGGATCGATCGCGATGGTGAAGAGGTCCTCGCCGCAGAAGCCGTCCGTGACGTGCTCCTTCGTGGAGGCGGGCTGGCAGTTGTGGCCGGCGACGAAGGCACTGGCCGTTATGCCACCGCTGTCCGGGCCCTGACCATGATGGACAAGCCTCGTCGGAGCGAGGGCAGGCCCTCGCTGGAGCTTTGGCAGATCACGCCGGACTGGGACCCGCCGGACAGCAGCCTGCTCCCGATCGGGGAGAACTGCGGATATCTCTTGAACGTCTCCGCCGAGATCGCCGACTGGTCGAAGGAGATGCCGTCGAAGCTGAGCGGCCACGGCCGTCGGCTCGCGGAGATCGGATCCTGCCTGATCGTGATCGCCGGCCGCGACGGCTGGCCCACCATGGGACATGAAGCGGCCGCCGTAGTCCAGGCTCGACCGCCCGCACCCCGACACCTGGTCAGCTCGCACCTCAGCTTGTTTCACCGTCGTACGGAACTCGTCGAGCGGCTGCAGTCCGGATACGAGCCCAAGGAGAACCAGCAGGACCTTGCCCAGCTGGTGACTGACGGCATGCACCCGGCAGATGCCGCCGAACTCGCCCGGCTGCTCGCAGGCGCAGCCGACAGCGAGCAGGAGCTCGCAGCGGCAGTCGAACGGTTCACCGGATGGCGCGACTACGTCACCGGGTTCTTCGGGCGGACCGTCGAACGACCGGAGGACCGCGCCCTGCTCCTGGCAGCGGTGCTCTTGGAAGGGGCCAGCCCCTCCCAAGTGCACCAAGCCGCCCGAGATCTACTCGGAGAGAAAGTCGACGACAGCGTGCGCAACGCCCTGTCGGGTCTGGATTTGGGAAGCCGTCTGCGTGACGCAGGAGCAAAGGTCAGCGACAATAAGGTGACCTTCACCCACCGGCCCGGCTACGGCTATGCGGTGCTCAGGCACATCTGGACCGAACTTGCCGACGCACAGAGCCACATCAGAAAGTGGATCGCGCGGATCACGGCCAAGGGAGAGATCGGGGCTGACCGGCTCGACACCATTGCCGAGCTGCTGGCGAAACTGGCAGCCGAGCACAATGACAGCACTGTCCTGCCCAGCCCGGCCACCCGGAGTGCTCCAGCGGCGCTCAGCCGTGGCGACGCCGCTGCCCGGATGCTCTCCTCCGCAGCGCAGCATCCGGTTCTCGGTGCGACGGTGCGCAAGCAACTGCGGGAGAACTGGGCGCAGAGCAAAGACCAAGAGGTCGCCAGAGTCGCCGCCCTGGTGTGCCAGGGCACGTTCGCCGCGAGATTTCCCGGTCAAGCTCTGGTACGCCTCCGGCACATCCTCGCTCGGGACGCTGACGATCAGGCCAACGGCGAGGCGGGAAGGGCGCTGCGCGCGTTGGTGAGCGAGCACGGCAAGCTGGCCTTGACCTGGGCAGCCGTCAATGACTGGATCGGACCACCGGACAGCAGCACACCCGGCAGGGCCAGCAGGTCACGCGCTGGCCGACGGGCCTTCCTCGCCCTGGCAGACCTGACCGCCGATCCGTACCCGACGGAGCTCCTGCTTGCCGCAGCGCGCCACGACGAGTCCGTCACTGACAAGATCGTCGCAGGATGGAATGACACCCTGCCAGACAAGGCCCTCGCTCATACCTGTGAGAGCACCCTCGCGGCCTGGGCCGAGGCCAGTATCGACGGCTCTCTGCCGGGCGAGCAGGTTCTCGACCTCGTGGAGCGGATTGTCAGCGGTCGCATCGGACTCGATCCGGTTGCGGCCATCGTCGTTGGCCGTGAGATCGATGCCGAGACGAAGGCCATGCGTGAGTTCCGCCGGCGGTTGATCAGCCGGCGCTTCCCGGCCGCCCGGCCGGAGCCATCGTGAGCCAGCCCGGCGCGACCCGTGCGCAGCGGCGGGCACTGCGGCGTGAGGTGACCGCGTTCCCTGCCGTCCTGCCCACCTGCTACCCGGACATCGCCTTCACTGCGGAGATCACTGCCACCGCGTACCCCGACCACCTGCCGGGATACGACAGACCGGCCCTCGCACGGCTCATCCGCACTTCGCTTCGTAGAGCGGCAGTGGATGCCGCCGCTCAGCTGGATCCGGCCGACCTGCCAGGTGCGAGGGATGCCCTGGCCGACCATCTGGCAGGTCCGCGTCCGTTGGCCGGATACCCAGATCACGTCCTGAGGGCCGAGGCCACCGTGGTTCTGGACCGCGCCGCCACCGAAGCTACTGCTGCAGTGATGCGCGCCCGCCAGAATCAGGGAGTGGAGGACGCCGTCTTCCTCCAGGCGGCCAGAGCTCGCGCCCTCGCGCTTGCCGACCCGGCGATCCTGGCCGCAGCTCTGACCATGCCCGACACGGGAACGTGGGCGGATCATCTCAAAGACTTCAAGTTGACCGATGAGGATTCCAGGACCCACTTCACCAAGGCTCTGGCCGGTCTGTCGCAGTTGCTCGCGACCGCCCGCAAACCGTCCACTGATCCGACCGATCTCCAAGTTCTGGAGATCTTGCGCACGTTCTTCTCCCGTTTCGACCAGCTGCATCAGCGGAGGCTGCTCGTCACCTTCACGTCCGACTACATGAGGACTGCCGGCCACGGCGACCTTGCGACCGAGCTTGAAGAGGCCCTCGACATCCACGACGGTGCCGAGTCGGCGGAGGAGGCCGACCGGCCGGAGCCGGCGAGATGAGAACCACCCTCCTGCGCTGGTTGCTCGCCCCACGGACTAGCTGGTGCGCCTGGCGCCTCACCCGGGCGGCCTCCGAGCAGATCGATTTCGATACCGCCTGGCGAGCTGCCCGGGTGCGATTGCACCGTGACGAGCTTGAGTTCCGAGCTCACGGGCACCGGTCGCCCGGGAAACCAGGAGGCCGAGTCGAGCGGTCGGCGACGCCACACAGCCTCGACTGACGGTTCCCGTCGACCCCGTGCGCGTGGCCTCGGAGCAACTGTTCATAGACGAGGCCGTGGAACTCGCTCATGAGCGGCGTTGCCGACTCATGCCGGCTCCTGGCCTGCCAGTGGGCGGCACGGATCAGGCGTGGTCGGCCGCGGAGTATGCGGCCCGGAACTCCTGGGTGGTCACGAAGGCCGAACCGCGTACCGCATGCGGCCGGCCGGTGGCGACGAGCTGCCAGGCCGCCTCGGCGGCGGCTCGCTGCTTGTCCAGCCGGTGCCGTTCGACGACGGTTGTGAACTCCTCGGGTATCTGTCGCTCATCGACGACACCAGCCAGCGCCATGTCGCCCGTGGGGCCCATGCCGTAGGTCTGCAGCTTTGACCAGCCAAGTTCGCGCGCTGCCTTGCGCATTGCCGATCGGATGAGGGGGACGCCGCCGAGTTCCTCGGCCTCCTGGGCGGTCAGGCGCAGCTCGTACGACCCGCCGTAGCCGCCGGCATCTGCCGGGCACGTGCGGCGCAGGAGGGGGATCAGGACAGCGACCAGCTTCTGGTGCAGCGGGTCATTCGTATAGGAAGCCATGTCGGGAGCGTAGCCGCGGCCTCTGACACGGCGAGTCTCGTCGGCGGTGGGTCGCGCTCGCCGGACGGAAGTCATACACGGCCGATAATGTCATGATTTGTAATAATTTAAGAAAAGATCTTCCCAGGTGCAGGCGTGGGTGGTGGTGAGGGGGAGGACGGGCATCCGGGGGTCATGCCGGTCCGTTGACCAGTTGACAGGTGTGGCGTCAGGGCTGATCGGCAACAGGGGGCCGTCCGGGGACTTCCGGCTCGCTCCCCGGGCGAATCCCGCTCGGGTGCTCGCCTTCGCCGCCGTCCCGGGCGCAGGCTGCTTCCGTGACCGCGTCGCACGGGCGCGGTGCGAGCGGAAGGACTCACATGACGAGCACGCGCGGCCGCATCGCCGCTCTGCTGGGCGCCGTCGCGGTGGTCGCCGGCACCACCCTGGCCACCCCCGCAGCCGCCACGGACAGGCCAGGCGGCGGGATCACCGGGCAGGCACCCTGTCCGGACGCGCCCGAGTTCACCTGCGGGACCCTCACCGTCCCGCTCGACCACAGCGGCGCCGTCCCCGGCACCCTCGACCTCGCCGTTGCCATCAGCGGCAACACCAAGGCCCCCAAAGGCGACCTGCTGTTCCTCTCCGGCGGCCCCGGCCAGGCCAGCGTCCCGACGGTGCGGCAGATGGCGGGCAAGCTGGAGCCCGTCCTCAAGGACTACCGCCTGGTCATGTACGACCAGCGCGGCACCGGCCGGGGCGCGCTCCAGTGCCCCGGCCTCCAGGAGGACATGGGCTCCTCCGACCTCGCCGTGCCGCGCAAGCAGTCGATCGCCGACTGCGCCGCCGCCCTCGGCCCGAACGCCCGCTTCTACAGCACCGCCGACACCGTCGCCGACATCGACCTGCTGCGCCGAGCCCTCGGCGCCCGACGGCTGACCCTGGACGGCGTCTCGTACGGCACCATCGTCGCCGAGCGGTACGCGTTCGCCCACCCGTCCCGGGTGGCCCGCCTGGTGCTGGACTCGGTGGCGCCGCCAGGGGGTTTCGACCCCCTCGACCTGGCCGCGATGCCCGCGACCGCCCGGGTGCTGCGGGCCGCCTGCCAGGCCACCGGCTGCACCACCGACCCGGCCGCCGACCTCGCCGCCACCGTCCGCCGGTACGGCAACGGGGTGCAGGTCCTGAGCGCGCTCACCGGCTACGAGTTCATCGACCCGGACTTCGGCGGGGTCCCGGAGGCGCTGCACGAGGCCGCCGCCGGGCAGCCCGCCAAGCTCCAGGACCTCTTCGACCTCGTCCACCAGGTGGTCGACGCCGCACCGGCCGAGGATCTGAGCCAGGGCCTGCACTCCGCCACCGTCTGCGCGGACGCGCGCTTCCCGTGGGGCAGCACCGACACCCCCGTCGAGGGCCGGGCGGCGGCGCTGGAGCGCACCCGGCAGCGGCTGACCGCCGAGCAGACCTGGCCGTACGACCCGGCGACCGCGACCGGGCTCGGCAGCCTCCTGGTCTGCCTGGACTGGCCGCGCGAGCCGGTGCCGCCGATCCCGCCGGCGCACCGCAGGCTGCCGGACGTGCCGGTGCTGCTGCTCGGCGGCGACCGCGACATCGCGACGCCGTACGAACTGCTCTACGAGCAGGCGAAGTTGGCGCACGACCCGCAGATCGTGATCGTGCCGGGTGCGGCGCACTCGGTGCAGAACCGGGCGGCGAACCCGGCCGGACGGCAGGCGGTGTACGACTTCCTGCTGAAGTAGCCGAAGCAGCCGAAGCAGCCGGGGAACGGAAAGCCCGGGGCCCGGACCGCAGCCACCGCGGTCCGGGCCCCGTCGGCGTCCGCGGGCCGCGCTACCTATGCCCGGACGCCTACGGTCCGGCCAGGTCGCCGACTTAGGTCGCCGGCGCCGGTTCCCCATGCAGTCGGATGACCGATGCGTCCCGCCTGCCCTCGCCGCCACAGTGGTGCTGCTCCGCGAACGAACGTCGGAGCGCCCCCTGGGCAGTTGAAGAGCAGAGGAGACCATCATGATGAACCTGCGGCGACTGGCGACGAGGCTCGCGGTGGGTGCCGCCACGGTGGCCGGGGTGCTCGCCGCCACGACGACGACGGCGAGCGCCGACATCCTCACCTCGATCGAGACCGGTCCCGGCAAGTGCCCCGCCAACTGGGTGTGCCTGTGGAGCGAGAACAACTACATCGTGGGGAACCCGAAGGGCGGGGTCGACTACGGGGCCGTGGGCGCGAACGAGAACACCCCGGACCTGGCGGCGTTCAAGTACGAGAGCAAGCTCTGGCGCTGGAAGGGCATGGCGGACGAGGCCTCCTCGGTCGTGAACAACACCGGGAGCAGCATCTGCTTCTACGAGCACAGCAACTACGGCGGCCTGGAGTTCAAGATCGGCCCCCGGGAGAAGTGGGCCTCCGTCCCGTCGTGGATCAACGACAAGATCAGCTCCTTCAAGTTCTGCTGACCTGCCCCCTCCCTTCCTCCCTCCCCTCCTTCCCCTTTCCTCGACCTGAACGGATCGTCATGAAGCTCTCCAGGAACCTGGCCAAGCTGGGCCTGTCCGCCGCCGCCGCCGTCGGCCTGATCGTCACCGGGGCGACCTCCGCGAGCGCCACCAACGTCTACGACATCGGCCACGGGGCCGGGTCGTGCCCCGACGGCTACGTCTGCCTGTGGTCGGAGGCCAACTTCATCCGGGGCGGGACCATCAACGACGCGAAGTTCGGCTCCTTCGCGTCGAACCAGGACACCGGCGACATGGGCAAGCTCCAGAAGCGCAGCTCCGGTGGGGACAAGGGCATGCAGGACATCACCTCGTCGGTGCTGAACAACACCGGGAGCAGCATCTGCTTCTACGAGAACAACTGGTACACCGGCCTGGAGTTCAAGATCGGCCCTGGGGAGCACTGGCCCTACGTCCCATCGTGGATCAACGACAAGATCAGCTCCTTCAAGTACTGCTGACCCCCCATCGCCTCGACCCCCACCTCGACTCCCCACCTCGACCTGAACGGATCGTCATGAAGCTTTCCCAGAAGATGACCAGGCTCGGCCTGTGCGCGGCCGCCGCCGTCGGACTGGTCGTGACCGTGTCGGGCTCCGCCAGCGCCAACACGATCCTCGGCATCGGTCAGGGCGCCGGCGCGTGCCCCACCAACTACGTCTGCCTGTGGACCGAGAACAGCTACGTCGGCAACACGGGCTCCACCGGCAAGTTCCCGGCGATCGCCTCGGACCAGAACATCAGCGACATGGGCAAGCTGGAACGGAAGAACGGCCTGTGGACGGGGATGCAGGACGTCACGTCGTCGGTGGTGAACAACACCGGGAGCAGCATCTGCTTCTACGAGAACAACGACTACGGCGGCCTGGAGTTCAGGATCGGCCCCTGGGAACGGTGGCCCTCCCTCCCGTCGTGGATCAACGACAAGATCAGCTCCTTCAAGTACTGCTGATCCGCCGCAGGACCCGGCCGACCCCCGCGGCCGTGTGAAACCGTAGGCCCGGACCGCATCCACGGCGGTCCGGGCCTACGGTCCGGAGCGGGGTGCCTCAGTCTGTCGGTGGCCGCTCGGTCAGCTTCTGCTGCCGCCTGGCCTGCTTGGCGGCCTTGCGGTCGGCCTTGGTCATCGCGCCGGAATCCGTGCCGGCGGGGGCGTCGACGGCCGCCGGGGCGGTGCCGGAGGGGCTCGCCGGCTGCGCCGGGGGCTCGGCCTTGGACTTGCGCAGACTCTTGGCAACCCTCTCCAGGGTCCGTCCGATCTCCCGGAGGCGCTCCCACTCCGCGGGCTCGAAGTCGCCCGTGTGGTCCTTCCGGTAGCGGCCCAGTTCCTGCGTGAACTGGGCCGCTTTCTTCAGGCCGTGGTGGATGAGCTCGTCGTTGTCCGCGTTCTCGGCCAGTACGTCCGCCAGTTCCCCCTCGGCGGTGATCTGCGAGTAGAGGGTCAGCAGGTCACGGGCGTCCCGCTGCCGCTTCTCCGCCAGGACCTCTCCCTCCTTCTCCTTGCGCATGGCGAAGGCGGTCACCTTGTCCGTGAACAGGCGCAGCGGCGCCACGACCGTCAGGGGGACCCGGGCGGAGCTCTCGTGCACCTGCATGTCCCGCGTCTCCGTGGGCACTTTGCCCAGCGTGACGCTGACCTCGGCCCCGCCGAACGTGCCCTTCACCGTCGTGCCGTTGGCGTCCGTGCCCGCTTCGTCCTGCAGCAGGGCTTCGAGGTACGCGACGACCTGCCGGCGCAGCTCCGGGTCCTGGCCCTCGGGGTCGGCGATGTGGAGCCGCAGATCGAGGTCCTGGACGGGCCGTGCGGCCTTCAGCGCGGCCACCCCGCCTCCGCCGCCGATGCTCAGGTGCAGCCCGCTGAGACCCAGCCGGTCCTTGACGTCGTCGTTGATGACCCGTTCCAACGTGGCCGCGACGCCGAGTCGGAACTCGGATTCGGCGTCGGTGTCCGATCCGCCTTCGGCGCGCTGGACGGCGGCCGGAGGACGGGCCGGGACGTGGCCGACGGTGTGTCGGTGCTGTTCGGGCCGGGCCTGGGAGTGGCCGGCCTGGGAATGGCCGGTCTGGGATCGGCCGGTCTGGGATCGGCCGGTCTGGCGGAGCATCTGGACGACCGCGGCGTTGCCGACCGTGGCCTGGAGGCCGAGCAGCCGCGTGGGCGGGGCGGGGCTGGGCTTGCGGGCAGGGGTACGGCCGCCTGTCTCGGTGGCTCTGGTGGTCTCGTGATCGTGCAAGGAAGGCTCTCCACGGGCGCGGGGCGGTCGACTCCTCCTTGATACTGGGCGGGGGCGAACCAGTGCCAGGTACGGGCGGGCAGCAAAGGTTGCCCGGGCGGGCAACGCGCCGGTACGTGCGCGAACTCGCCTGCGGGGCAGGTGGCCACGACTCCGCCGGACAGTGGGCCCGGACCGCGTCCGGCGCGGTCCGGGCCCACGGCTGTTCACGAGCCGGCGGTGGCCGCCTCCAGGGTGGTGGCCATCACCGGGCTGGTGAAGGTGTTCGTCGCGTCGCCCGTGGAGGGGTGGTACGAGCCCCACTTGAGGTAGTTGCGGTCGCCGTCCCAGGTGGTGCCCTTGAACGTGCCCGAGCCCGTGGTGAACGTCTGCTTCACGCCGTCGAACCAGAAGTCGATGGTGCCGTCCGTGCGGCCCAGGCGGATCTTCAGCGCGTACGAGTGCCAGGTGTTGTTGGTGGTCTGCGCGGTCCACAGGGAGTGCGCCACGTGGGCGGTGTCCCACTCCTGGAGGCGGACGCGCCCGTTGACGATGTCGATCTCGATCGGGTGGTTGGCGGTGTCGGTGCTCGGCGAGCACTTCAGCTGGAAGACGTACCGGCTGTTGGTGTCCTTGATGTCCACCTTGGACGACCAGCCCAGGTAGAAGGTGTCGCCCTCCTTCAGGTCCGGGCTGAGCGTCTCGCAGCGCTCCTCACCGGCGGCCTGGAAGGCCCGCCACACGCTGCCCTTCACGGAGTCCTTCACCACGCCGAAGTTGTTCGCCGCGCACTGGACGGCCTTGAACGAGGACGGGCCCGTGCTGGTGCTCGGCGTCCACAGGACCTTGCCCGCGGCGGCGGGGCTGCTGGCGGAGGCCTGGCCGCAGGTGAGCGCCAGCGTGGCGAGGGCGGCGGCCGCGGCGGCGGCCTTGCGGCGGTGCGTCAGAACGGACATGCCTCTCCCGGGGGGATGAGTGGCCGATACGAGCGAGCAGTGATTCGACCAGCAAACCGCCCCGCCCGACCAGACGAAACGGCCGACGGAAGGTCCTTTTCGGACACTTCCGCCGGCCGTCCTCCGGGGTGAACCCGGCCCCGCTCCCGTCCGTTACGGGGTGCGCGGTGCCCCGGTTCCCCCGGTGCCCCCGGCGCCCCCGGCGCCTTCCGCGTTCTCGTCGTACGAGGAGGTGCCCTCGTCCAGCAGCGGCTCCTGTGTCTTGAGGTGCGCCGGCGCCAGCGCCCGCAGCGCGTGGTAGCCGGTGATGACGACCAGCGTGCCGAGCGCGATGCCGCTGATGCTGAAGGTGTCGGTGAACTTCAGCGACACGTTGCCGATGCCGATGATGATGCCCGCCGCGGCCGGCACCAGGTTCAGCGGGTTGCGCAGGTCGACCTGGGCCCTGGTCCAGATCTGCGCGCCGAGCAGGCCGATCATGCCGTAGAGGATCACGGTGATGCCGCCGAGCACCCCGCCGGGGATCGCGGCGACGATCGCGCCGAACTTCGGGCACAGGCCGAACAGCAGGGCGAAGCCGGCGGCGCACCAGTAGGCGGCCGTCGAGTAGACCCGGGTGGCGGCCATGACGCCGATGTTCTCCGAGTACGTGGTGTTCGGCGGGCCGCCGACGGCGGTGGAGAGCATGGAGCCGATGCCGTCCGCCGAGATCGCGGTGCCGAGCTTGTCGTCCAGGTTGGAGCCGGTCATCTCGCCGACCGCCTTGACGTGCCCGGCGTTCTCGGCGACCAGCGCGATCACCACGGGCAGCGCCACCAGGATCGCCGACCACTGGAAGGACGGGCCGTGGAAGGTCGGCAGGCCGATCCAGTCCGCCTTGCCGACACCCGACAGGTCCAGGCGCCAGTGGTCGGTCATGTGCCCGCCGCCGTCCACCGAGTGGATCTTCCCGAAGACCCGGTCGAACAGCCAGGAGATCCCGTACCCGAACAGCAGCCCCAGGAAGATCGCCACCCGCGACCAGAAGCCGCGCAGGCACACCACGGCCAGACCGGTGAACAGCATCACCAGCAGCGCCGTCCACTGGTCCTGCGGCCAGTACGTCGAGGCGGTCACCGGGGCGAGGTTGAAGCCGATCAGCATGACCACCGCGCCGGTGACGATCGGCGGCATCGTGGCGTGGATGATCCGCGCCCCGAACCGCTGGACCGCCACCCCGACCAGGAACAGCACCACGCCCACCACGAACACCGCGCCGGTCACCGTCGCGCTGGTGCCGCCCTGCGCCCGGATCACCGCCGCCACGCCCACGAAGGACAGCGAGCAGCCCAGGTAGCTGGGCACCCGGCCCTTGGTGGCCAGCAGGAAGATCACGGTCGCCACGCCGGACATCATGATCGCGAGGTTCGGGTCGAGCCCCATCAGCACGGGCGCCACGAAGCTCGCCCCGAACATCGCCACCACGTGCTGGGCGCCCAGGCCTACCGTGCGGGGCCAGGAGAGCCGTTCGTCGGGACGGACCACCGCCCCCGGCGCGGGCGTACGCCCGTCGCCGTGCAGCTTCCAGCGCACGCCGAGATCCATGGTGTTTCGCTTTCTCTGTACTTCCGAGGAACTGTCCGCACCATTGTGGTGGCCGCCGGGTGCCCTGGCGATCACCCGGCCCGCGCGTGAGCTGCGCGGACGTGTGGTAACAGCCGTCGGAGTCGGTTCCTCCGCTTGGTCCCGGCCCGCCCGGCGCGGGCGGTTCGTCCGGTTCGCCGGGCTCGGCTTCCGAGGGCTCAGCGCGGCCGGCGCTCCCACTCGCTGCCGCCCAACGGGTAGTCGTAGCCCGGCCGCCCGGTGGCCCCGCTGGTACGGAACGGCGTGTTGCCCGCGGCGACGCGCATCGTGCCCTTGCGCCCGCCGCTGGACCAGTCCAGGGTCAGCTCCCAGCGCACGTCGTGCGCCCGGGTGCGCGCGGTGACGTAGAAGACCTCGGGATCGGACTCGCTGACCTTGCGCGGGAAGGAGCGCTGCCCGCCCCGGGCGGTGACCGTCGGACTGCCGCTGTCCAGGTCGATGTCGAAGGAGGCGCTCTCCACCCCGCCGCCGCAGCCCACCCCCATCGCGTAGTCGTTCCAGGGGAGCGGCGCGCCCTTGGTCACGACCCGTACGTGCAGCGCCTCCAGGACGACGGTGTCCTTCCCGGTGCCCTGGACGGTCAGCGCGACCCGCTGCTCCCCGGAGGCGACCGCGCCGTACGCGGCGGCCCAGCGCGGCGCCTCCGGCTCGTTGGCGGGCGGGCCGACCTGCTGGGGCGGGCTGTCGACGAGGAAGTGCTGGTAGCACGGGTTCTCGTAGACGTAGGGGCGGGTCGCGATCCTCAGCGGCGCCGGGTCGGTGGTGGCGGTGGCGGTGGGCGAGGCGCTCGCGGAGACGCCCGGGCCGGCCTCACCGGCCCCGCCCGGGTCGGAGCTGGTGAGGCCGGAACCGGCCGCGGTGCCGGGCGCGGAGTCGGAGGGCGAGGGGGCGGCGGAGGGCGCCTGGCCCGCGCCGCCCGGGGGAGTGGACGCGGAGGCGCCCGGCGTCGAGGGCCCGGCACCGCCCGGCTGGCCGGTGTCGGTGGCCACCGCCTCGGCGGCGCCGGCCGGGCGCTGGTCGGCGGCCGCCTCCGCGCTCCCACCGTTGGCCCCGTTCCCGTGCCCGCCGGAGGGGACGAGGCTGAAGGCCACCGCCCCCAGCACGGCCGCCGCGGTGACGGCGGCCAGCAGCACCCGGCGCCGGCCCCGCCCCGGCGCGGGGCCCCCGGACGGCACGCCGACGGCGACCGGCTCGTCGCCCCCGCCGTCCGGCGGCCCGTCCGGCGCCGGCTCGGACGGCGCCGGCCCGGTGTCCGCCTCCCGTACGGGCTCCGGGACGGGAGCGGGTACGGCCGCAGGTACGGCGGCGGCAGCGGCCGCGGAGGCCCCCGCCTCCTGCCCCGGCCGGGCCCGGCGCGCCCCGTCGGCCAGGATCCAGCGCCGGTGCAGTTCCATCAGCTCCTGCGGCGTCGCCCGGCAGAGCCGCGCCAGGCGGTCCAGCGGCGCGAACTCGGGCGGCACCACGGCGCCGATGCAGTAGCGGTGCAGCGTCGAGGTGCTCAGGTGCAGGCGCTTGGCCAGCGTCCCGTAGCTGAGCCCCGAACGCTCCTTCAGTTCCCCCAGCAGTGCCGCGAGATCGTCCGCCGCCGGGCTCCCCGTCGCGTGCGGCATTCCCATCGTCCAACCCCCATGTCTCATCCCCGTGTTCCAGGGCCCCGGCATCCCCCCTGCTCAGGGCCCCTCCCAGTGTCCCAGCGTCCCTGACCGGCCGTTGACCGTGGCGGCTGGGACGGGCCACCGGGCAGGCTCCGGTCATCCAAGCACCACACCGAACGATCTTCGAAGAGGCCACGCCCACATGCTCGGCATCCGCACCGCCCGTACCTCCCGCACCCGCCTCCTGGCCGCCGTCGCGACCGCCGCGCTCGCCGCGCTCACCCTGACGGCGTGCAACGACGACGCGGGGGACGCGGGCGGCAAGGGGACCTCCGCGAACTCCCCGGCGCCCACCGCCCCGCCCGCCGCGAGCGCCCCCGCCCCGGCGGCCCCCGCCCCCGCACCCGCCACCGGTGCCCCCGCCGCGACCGGCGCCCCGGCCCAGACCGGCTCGCCCGCCTCCGCCAAGCCCTCCGCGAAGGCCCCCGCCGCCCCGAAGCCCCCGAGCCTCGCGGACGGCAAGGCCGTCACCTGTGAGGGTTCCGTCACCAAGACCGTCGCGGCCCCGCTGACCCGCCCGGTCAACCACCTGCTGCTGACCGTCACCAACACCGGCAGCGCCCCCTGCTACCTCTACGGCTACCCGGCCGTGCGCTTCGGCGAGGCCCAGTCGGTGCCGCCGGTCATCGAGGACTCCAAGCCGCAGGCCGTCGTCACGCTCAAGCCCGGCGAGTCCGGCTACGCCTCGGTGAACCTGTCCGCCACCGACGGCAGCGGCGGCCACGGCCGCACCGAGACCTCGCTGGCCGTCTACTTCCACGGCCCCTCCGGCAACGAGAGCGTCGGCGCGGGAAGCAACCCTTCGCTGCCCGCCAAGGGTCTGTACATCGACGACTCGCTCAAGGTCAGCTACTGGCAGCAGTCCATGGACGACGCCGTCACCTCGTAGTCCCCGGACCAGGCGGGGCGGCGGGGCCGGTGCCCGCCGCCCCGCCGCCCGCGGTGCGCCGCCCCGCCCGTTCGTGGGCGACGCTCCGCGACCGACGGATCGCGTGCTGTCATATGCTTGTCATATACATCTGATCCAAGGGGGGTGCGTGGAGTTCCGACTGCTGGGCTCGGTGACCGTGGTGGCCGCGGACGGCCGCGAGCTTCCGGCCGGATCGGCCAAGCGCCGCAGCCTGCTGGCCATGCTCCTGCTGAACCCCGGAGCACCGGTCACGGTCGAGCGGCTCACCGAGACCCTCTGGGACGAGGAACCGCCCCGGCACTCGCGCACCGTCATCCACAACCACGTCTCCGGGCTGCGCTCCCTGCTCACCGCCCACGACGCCCCCGCCGCCGGCGTCGAACTCGTCACCGACAACGGCGCCTACCGGCTGCGGACACCCGACCAGGCCGTGGACACCGTACGGTTCGACCGCCTGGTGGCCCGCGCCCGCTCCCTGGACGACGCCGCCCGGGCCGCCGCCGACCTGCGCGAGGCACTCGCCCTGTGGCGGGGCCCCGCCCTGGCCGGCACCACCGCCGGCCTGCCGCTGCAGTCCGCCGCCCGGGCCCTGGAGGAACGGCGGCTGGCCGCCGTCGAGGACCTGGCCCGCGCCCACGGCCGGCTCGGCGACCACTGCGCGGCCGCCGGCCTCCTGCACACCGAGGCCACCGCCGACCCGCTGCGCGAACCGCTGGTCGCCCACCTCATGCACGCGCTCGGCCGCGCGGGGCGCCGCTCCGAGGCCCTCGACTGGTTCCACCGCACCCGCCGGGCCCTCGCCGAGGAACTCGGCATCGACCCCGGACCGGAACTCACCGACGCCTACGCCCGCCTGCTGCGCACCGACACCCCGCCGAGCCGCCCCGACGCCGCCCCGCGCCCCGCCCTGCCGCCGGGCCGCTCCGACCGGGTGCCGCCCGCCCGGCACCCGAGCGACCAGGAACCGCCGGACCGCCTGGCGTCCGACCGCCCGGCCTTCGACCCCGTGCCGCCCACGCGGGTCCCCACCGTCGGCGGCCTGGCCTCCGTCCCCGACCAGCGGCCCGCCCCCGCACCCGCACCCGCGCTCGCACCGGTCACCGCCCGCCCCCCGGCAGCACCCGCCGCCACCGCCGCGCAGCACACCCCCTGGCCCTTCCCCCGCCGCCCGCGCGGCTTCGCCGGCCGGGAGGACGAACTGGCCGCGCTCGACCGGGCCACCGCCGCCCCCGGCGCCGTCGCCCTGCTCACCGGCGGCGCCGGCGTCGGCAAGACCACCCTCGCCCTGTCCTGGGCGCACCGCCGCCACCAGGACTTCCCCGACGGCCGGCTCTTCGTCGACCTGTGCGGCCACAGCCCGCTGCCCGAGCGCGACACCGCCGCCGTCCTGCGCGAACTGCTGCTCGCCCTGGGCCTGCCCGTCGAGCGGATGCCCGCCACCGCCGAGGCGATGGGCGCCCGCTACCGCGAACTGACCGCCGGGCGCCGGATGCTGATCGTCCTGGACAACGCCCGCCGCTCCGACCAGGTGCGCCCGCTGCTGCCCGACGGCGACGACTGCGTCACCCTGGTCACCAGCCGCGACCGGCTCGGCGGCCTGGTCGCCTCCGACGCCGCCCGCCCCGTGCCACTCGCCGAACTCTCCTCCCCGCAGGCCGTCACCCTGCTCGCCGCGACCCTCGGCCCCGACCTGGTCGCCGCCGAACCCGAGGCCGCCGCCCGCCTGGCCGACCTGTGCGACGGCCTGCCGCTGGCCCTGCGGCTGGCCGCCGCCCGCCTGGCCACCGGCCCGGCCCGCGCGCTGGCCGCCCTCGCCGACGAACTCGCCGACGAGCAGGACCGCCTGGACCTCCTCGACGTCGAGGACACCAGCGTCGCCGCCGCGCTCGCCCTGACCGTCCAGCACCTGGGCGAACCCGCCCGCCGGACGTTCCGCAGCCTCGGCGCCCACACCGGCGCCACCCTCGACAGCCGCACCGCCGCCGCCCTGGCCGGCTGCCGCCCCGACGAGGCCGCCGCCGCCCTCGCCCAACTGGCCACCGCCCACCTGATCGTGCAGATCGGCCGGGACGCCTACACCCTGCACGACCTGGTCCGCCTCTACGCCCGCAGCCTGCCCGGCGACACCGACACCCAGGTGCTGCCCCGCCTGCTCGACCACCTGCTCAACACCCTCCTCACCGCCTGCGCCGCCGCCGAACCGGGCAGCGAACCGTGCTGCGCCCTGCCGCCCGGCACCCGCCGCCCCGCCGAGGTCCGCCCCTTCCCCGACCGGGCGAGCGCCCTCGCCTGGTACGCCGCCGAACGCGACACCCTGCGCGGCGCCGTCGAGGCGGCCGTCGCCGCCGGACTGCACGACCGCGCCTGGCGCCTGGTGCTGCTCCAGTGGCCGCTGATCGTCTGGCAGGTCCGGGACGGCTGGGCGCCGCTGCTCGAACACGGCCTGGCCGCCGCCGAGGCCGACCGCGACCCCGGCGCCCAGTCCCGCGCCCGGGCCCTGCTCGGCTGGGTCCTGCTGGAGGAGGGCCGCCCCGACCAGGCCCTCGACCACCTGGAACGCGCCCCCGACCTCGCCGCCCGGGCCGGCGACGGCTGCGCCCAGGCCGTCGCCCTGGTCAACCACGCCGTCGCGCTCGCCCGCCACGGCGACCACACCGGCCGGGCCCGGGTGCACGGCCTGCTGCTGAAGGCCCTGTCCCTGGCCGAACGGGCCGGCCGCGCCGACCTCGTCGGCCTCGCCCGCCAGTACCTGGCCCACGAGTGCCTGGCCGCCGGCGCCCACGAGGAGGCCGCCCAGCACGCCGCCCGCGGCCTGGCCGTCGCCGAACCGCCCTTCCCGGTCACCCGCCGGGTGGTCCTGCAGACCCTCTACGGCCGCGCCCTGGCCGCCACCGGCCACCCCGAGGAGGCCGCCCGCCACCTCGGCGCCGCGCTGCGCACCGCCCGCGCGCACCAGTACGGGGAGGGCGAGTCGGAGGCGGGCGCCGCGCTGCGCGCCCTGTCGGACGGCGGCGCCGCGGTGGCCGGCGCCGTCGCGCCCGCCGTCGCGTCGCCGGGCACCGCGGCGCCCGGCACGGCCGTGCACGCCACCGCCCCCGGCGGCCCGGCGTACGCGCGGCCGTCGACCTACCCGCGCTGACCGGACCCTCGCCGACCGGACCCGCGCTGACCGGACCCACCGCCGGCGGCCGGGCACCCCCGCGCAGCACTGGCGGGCCCGCCCGAAGGGAAGGATGGACACAACGGGGGAAGCCCGGGCAGCGGGCGAAGCCGGCACACCACCTGCCCGAGGGGGATGCGCGATGACCACGCCGCCGGAGCCGAACCGTCGGTCCGAACTGCTGGAGCTGTACCTGCTCGCCGTGGAGATGGCCGACCGGGTCTCGGCCCGCCGGGGCAGCGCCAACACCTTCTTCCTGTCCGTGCAGACCGCGCTGGTCACCCTGATCGGCTTCGGCATACCGAAGTTGTCCGAGTCCCCGTGGTGGGTGCCGACCGCCGTCGCGCTGGCCGGCATCACCCTCTCCGGCGCCTGGTGGATGCAGCTGCGCAGCTACCGGGACCTCAACGGCGCCAAGTTCCAGGTCATCAACAGCCTGGAGGAGAAGCTGTCCGCGCGGATCTACACCGACGAGTGGGACGCCCTCAGGAACACCGCGGCGGCCGGCCGGCGCCACCGGCACTACACCGAACTCGGCACCACGGAACGGCTCGTGCCGATGATATTCGCGGCGGCCCATCTGATCCTGCTCACCGGCACGCTCGTCAGCGGCACACTGGCCGTATGAGCCACCTCGACCCCATCGCCGACCTGATCCGCTCCTGCCTGCCCACGGAGGCCAGACCCCCCGAGGGCGCCGACGACCTGTTCCGCCTCTACGCCGTGCTGCTCCAGGCCAAGGGCGAGCAGGTCACCGACGAGGACGTCCACAACGCCTGGACGGCCTGGACCCAGACCACCGACGACACCCACCGGGCCCTGGTGCCCTTCCACGACCTCGACGCCCGCACCCGCGCCCTGGACGCCCCGTACACCCTCGCCATCCGCACCGCCGCCCGCCGGCTCCACCGCCCCGCCACGGCCTGAGGACGGCCGCGGCCCGAGGACGGCCGCAGCCGGGGGACGGCGACGGGCCCGCGGCGGGGGAGCGGCCCCGGCCGCGGGCCCGGCACCGTACGCGGGATCAGGCGCCGGCTGCACCGGGGGCGGCGGCCGCCAGCTCGTCGACGGTGCCGGACATGACGGTGCGCAGGTGGCGGGTGAGGTGCTCGGCGGGCCAGTGCCACCAGGCGAGGTCCAGCAGGCGGGCGATGTCGGCCTCGTCGTACCGCAGCCGGATCACCTTGGCCGGGTTGCCGCCGGCGACGGCGTAGTCGGGGATGTCGGAGGTGACGACGGATCCGGCGGCGACGACGGCGCCGTGGCCGATGCGCACCCCGGGCATGACGGTGACGCGGTAGCCGAGCCACACGTCGTGGCCGACGACGGTGTCGCCGCGCCCGGGCAGGCCGGTGATCAGGTCGAGGTGCTCGGCCCAGGAGCCGCCCATGATGGGGAAGGGGAAGGTGGAGGGCCCGTCCATCCGGTGGTTGGCGCCGTTCATGACGAACCGCACCCCGGTGGCGAAGGCGCAGAACCTCCCGATGACGAGCTTCTCCGGCCCGTAGTGGTAGAGCACGTTGCGGGTCTGGAAGGCCGTCGGGTCGTCCGGGTCGTCGTAGTACGAGTACTCGCCGACCTCGATCAGCGGCGAGGTGAGCAGCGGCTTGAGGAGCACCACCCGGGGCTGTTCGGGGAAGGGGTGCAGCACGGTCGGGTCGGGCACGGCGGGGATCACCAGGGGGCACCGCTCTCGTGGTGACGGGACATCAGGGGTTCCATGATCCATCGGATGGTGCGGCGGTCCGGCGGGTTTTCCCCGCACCGGCCGTCTTCCTTGATCAAATGACGTCAAGTTGTCTGTACAGCTCGGAGCCTCCTGACGGTCATCGGCCGGTCATCGGACACCACGGCCGCGTCCACCTCGGTCTCGTACACATAACGGGTCCGGTCCGAACCGCGCGGCCGGCCCCCGTACCGAAGACCCGCGGTCCGTCAGCAAGGAGCCCCACCCCCATGAGTCCGAAGCCCGAACTGTCGCGCCGCAGCGTCCTCGGCGGCGCGGCGGCGGCCGCGGTGCTGTCCGCCCTCCCCATCAGCGTCCAGCAGGCCCTCGCCGCACCGGCCCGGCCCGGACGGCTGGCGGACATCCAGCACGTCGTGGTGTTCATGCAGGAGAACCGCGCCTTCGACCACTACTTCGGCACCCTGGCGGGCGTGCGCGGCTTCGGCGACCGCACCGCCGTACGCGGCGTCGACGGCCGCTCGGTGTTCCACCAGCCCGACCCCGGCCGCAAGGAGGGCTACCTGCTGCCCTTCGCGATGAACGCCGCCCACACCAGCGCCTACCAGCAGGGCGCGCCGTCCTTCGGCTACGGCGACTCGATGAGCGCCTGGAACGACGGGCGCGCCGACGGCTCCGTCACCCGCCGCTCCTCCGGCTGGCTCGGCCAGGGCTACTACGAGCCCGCCGACATGCCCTTCTACCACGCCCTCGCCTCGGTGTTCACGGTCTGCGACGCCTACTACTCCTCGACGCAGTGCAACACCAACACCAACCGCGACCACGCGATGACCGGCACCAGTGGCGGCACCGTGCGGGACACCCCGGTGACCGACAACACCGAGATCCCCGGCGGCTACGAGTGGACCACCTACGCCGAGCGCCTGGAGAAGGCCGGCGTCAGCTGGAGGACCTACCAGGCCCTCGACAACTTCGACGACAACGCCCTCGCCTGGTTCACCCCCTTCGTCAAGGCCAAGCCCGGCGAGCCGCTGTACGAGCGCGGCATGCGCGCCGTCGGCGACCCGGCCAAGGCGAAGGACCCGTTCGCCATGGGCGACGCCCTCGTCGAGGCCTTCACCGCCGACGTCCAGGCCGACCGCCTCCCGCAGGTCTCCTGGATCGTCGCCCCCGCCGCCCTGTCCGAGCACGCCAACTACGCGCCGCCGAACGGCGAACACCTCACCGCCCGGCTGCTCTCCGCGCTCGCCGCCAAGCCCGAGGTGTTCCAGAAGACCGTCTTCATCCTCAACTACGACGAGCACGGCGGCTTCTTCGACCACCAGCTGCCGCCCGTCCCGCCGCTGGCCGACGGCCGCGGCAAGTCCAACGTCCCGGTCGACGGCGAGGTCGTCGTCCGCGTCGCCAAGGGCGGCTCCACCTACCACCGGGTGGTGGGCCAGGACGGGAAGTACCGGGTCAAGGCCGCCGACGGCACCCTCGACTGGTCCGCCACCCTCCCCGCCGGCGAGACCCTGGTCTCCGGCCCCTACCCGATGGGCCTGGGCGTCCGGGTGCCGATGGTCGTCGTCTCCCCGTGGACCCGCGGCGGCGTCGTCGACTCCACCGTCTACGACCACACCTCCGTCCTGCGCTTCCTGGAACAGCGCTTCGGCGTCCAGGAACCCAACATCAGCCCCTGGCGGCGCGCCGTCTGCGGCGACCTCACCAACGTCTTCGACTTCTCCGGCCGCAACCCCGCCTGGCCGCAGCTGCCCGACACCAGCGGCAACCGCCGCAAGGTCGACGACACCGGCAAGCTCCCCGCCCCCACCGTGCCCAGCCCGCAGACCTTCCCCCGGCAGCAGCGCGGCACCCGCTCCTCCCGCCCCGCCCCCTACAACCTGCTGGTCAAGCCCCGCCTCAAGGGCGACGAACTCACCCTCGACTTCGTCAACCAGGGCCGCCAGGGCGCCGTCTTCGCCGTCTACCCCGCCCCCGGCGAGGCCCCCAAGCACTACACCGTCGCCGCCAGGAGCCGCCTGTCCGACGTCTGGAAGGTCGGCCCGGCCGGCTACGACCTGCGCGTCCACGGCCCCGACGGCGCCCTGTGGCACCTGCGCGGCGACACCGCCTCCGGCTACGAGGTCTCCCTCTCCGAGGAGGGCGGCGGCAAGGTCCTGGAGGTCGACGTCATCAACCGCTCGCGCACCGCCCAGACCTTCCTCGTCGGCGACCTCGCCTACGGCGACGGCCTGCGCGAGGTCCGGGTCGCGGCCGGCGACGACCGCACCGTCAACCTCAAGGTCGGCCCCGAGGGCTGGTACGACGTCGCCGTCGCCGTCCAGGGCGACCTCGCCTTCCGCCGCCGCATCGCCGGCCGCTTCCCCTGGGACGACCGCACCGTCACCGACCCCGCCCTCGGCCTGGCCGACCCCCTCACCGTCGACCTCGCCCTCGGCGCCGCCTCCACCACCATCGACGAACCCGTCCTGCTGCCCGGCCGCCCCGCCACCGTCACCGCCACCCTCACCGCCACCACCGCCCTCACCCGCCTGGAGACCCAGCCGCTGCTCCCGCCCGGCTGGACGGCCACCACCGTTACCGCCGCACCCGACAAGCTCGCCGCCGGCGCCACCGCCACCGCCGTCTGGCAGGTCACCCCGCCCGCCCAACTGCCCGCCGGCGCCACCCACCGCCTGCTGGTCACCGCCCGTGCCCAGGCCGACGGCCGCCTCGCCCTCGCCGACGGCGAACTCGCCGCCCGCCCCGCCCCGGCGATGACCGGCCACCTCCTCGACGAGGACTTCGAATCCCTCGCCGGCGCCCTCAAGCCGGAGTCCGGCCTGCTCGGCTGGACCGCCCAGGCCCCCAAGGGCTGGACGGTGGTCAACGCCCCCGCCATGCCCCAGGGCACCGTCCGCCTCCAGGGCTGGACCTTCCACACCAAGCGCGAATGGGCCGCCCTCGGCGCCCAGGACCGCGGCAACTTCACCCGCGCCCTGGGCGTCGTCGCCGTCGCCGACCCCGACGACTGGGACGACACCGGCTCGCCCTCCCGCAAGGGCGTCTTCGACTCCACCCTGGTCTCGCCCGCCGTCGCCATCCCGGCCGGCACCGACACCCTCCACCTCGCCTTCGACTCCCACTACCGCCAGGAGGCCCCGCAGAAGGCCTCCGTCACCGCCGTCTTCGACAACGGCACCGAGACCCGCCTGCTCGCCTACAGCTCCGACGCCACCGGCAACGACAACGCCGGCAAGGACGTCCAGAACACCCGGATCACCCGCAGCCTCGCCGTCCCCGCCGGAGCCCGCTCGGTGACCCTCAGGTTCCGCATGTACGACGCCGGCAACAACTGGTACTGGGCCGTCGACCACATCCGCCTCGACACCCGCCCCGTCACCGACTGACCCCGCCGGCCCCTCCAGCCCTACCGGGCCCGCCCGAGCCACCGCGCCCGGGCGGGCCCGACCCGTACCGGCGGCCCCGCGTGCCAGGTAGAACTACTGCCACGACCACAGGGGAGGAAACCGAAGGTGACCGACACGACGACCCCGGCCGGCCGGGCCGCCAAGCTCCACGACCGCTACCCGAGCCTCGACGAACTCACCGCCACCGCCCACCAGTTGGCCGCCCACCGGCCCGACCGCTGCCGGGTGCGCACCGTCGGCACCTCCCGCGCCGGACGCCCCCTGACCCTGCTGACCGTCGGCCCCGCCCCGCACGGAACCGGCCGCGCCCCGCACAACCTCCTCGTCGTCGCCGGCGCCCACGCCGACGAGTTCGCCGCCCGCGCCGCCGTCGACGACCTCGCCCACCACGCCCTCACGGCCCAACGCCCCGACCTCGCCTGGCACTTCCTGCTCTGCCTCGACCCCGACGGCGCCCACCTCGCCGACGGCAGCCGCCACGCCCGCACCCTGCCCGACTACTTCGACCACTACTACCGCCCCGCCGCCGAGGAACAGCCCGAATGGGCCCCCGCCGCCGGCGCCGACCTCCCCGAGAGCCGCACCCTCCTCGACCTCATCGACGAACTGCGCCCCACCCTCCAGTTCTCCCTCCACAGCACCGATGTCGGCGGCACCTTCGTCCAGGCCACCAGCGACCCCGCCGCCCTCGCCCACCCCTTCGCCCGCTCCGCCGCCCACCACGGCATCCCCGTCGAGACCGGCAACTTCGACACCTTCCGCCTGCACGAATCCGGCCCCGGCGTCTACCTCATGACCCCCCACCACATCGACCGGCAGGAGACCACCACCGGCGTCCTCACCCCCCACCACGGCGCCGACGAAGCCCGCGCCGGCACCTGGTTCGCCCCCCAGCGCCACGGCGGCCAGACCGTCCTCGTCGAAGTCCCCGCCTTCACCAGCGCCCACCTCGGCGACAACCGCCCCGCCACCGCCGTCCGCCTGTACCTGCGCACCTGCGCCGACCGCCTGCGCCACCGCGGCACACTCCTCACCGCACTCCTCGACGCCGCCCTGCCCTACGTGCGAAACCCCGACACCCCCCTGCTGCGCGCCGCCCGCACCCCGCTCACCGCCCTGCACCAACTCGCCGACGCATGGGACCCGGACGGCCACGGACAGGAGCTCCTGCAGACCCCGATCACCCGCGCCCGCCTCACCGGCATCGACCTGTGGGCCCACCGCGTCCCGGTCCGCGCCGCCGCCCTGCTGCGCCGCGCCGTCCGCGTCGCCGGCGCCCCCGCCGCACCCCAGGCCGCCCGCCTCGACCACCTGCTGCGCGACTGGTGCGCCCAGTACCAGCGGACCTTCCAGCCCGTCTGGCTCCCCGTCGCCCGCCAGGCCGCCCACCAGGCCGCCACCGTCCGCGCCGCCGTCGCCCTGCGCCACCCGGAGCGGTAGGGGCTGTCCCCGGAGCCGGCCGCAGGGCCGTTCGCCGCCCCGGGGAAACCCGAACGGACGTGCCCGGCGGCGCGTGACCGGGGGACGCCGCCCATCACCCGAACGGGGGAATCAGGTCGGCCGCGAGGTGGCGGCGAGGACCCGGACGGGAGACTCGGCGCGAACTCCCCTGCTCCGCAGGGGCTTTGACGTGCGCGGAAGGAAGTGCGTGATGAACAGGACCCGTCTCGTCCTCGCGGGGGTGCTCGCGACAGGCACCGTGGTGGCGGGGCTGCCCTCGGCTTCGGCGGACAGTGCCCCGACGGTGAAGATCGTGGCCTCGGACTGGTCGAAGGGCGGGTGGATCGCGAAGGCGACCTGCCCGAGCGGCTACGGCCTGGTCGGCGGCGGCCAGGACGCCCGCCTCGACACCAACGGCTTCGGCGCGCTCAGCGACGGCGTCGAGGCCAACGCCCCCGACCCGAACAGCGCCAACACCTGGACGGTCCAGGCCAAGACCGGATCGGTCCGCGCCATCGCCATGTGCGCCAAGGACGCACCCGTGCCCACCGTCGTCGCCTCCGACTGGTCCCAGGACCACTGGATCGCCAAGGCGACCTGCCCCGCGGGCAAGCACCTGATCGGCGGCGGCCAGGACGCCCGCCTGCAGACCATGGTCACCGGCGACGTCGACGACGACGTCGAACTCAACGCCCCCGACGCGAACACCCCCGACACCTGGTCCGTCCAGGCCAAGAAGGGCCAGGCGCGCGCCATGGCCCTGTGCGCCACCGGAGCCCCCGCGGCGAAGGTCGTCGTCTCCGACTGGTCCAAGGACGGGTGGATCGCGAAGGCCACCTGCCCGAGCGGCTACGGCCTGGTCGGCGGCGGCCAGGACGCCCGCCTCGACACCAACGGCTTCGGCGCGCTCAGCGACGGCGTCGAGGCCAACGCCCCCGACCCGAACAGCGCCAACACCTGGATGGTCCAGGCCAAGAGCGGACCCGTGCGCTCCTTCGCCATGTGCGTCACCGGAGCGCCCGTGCCCACCGTCGTCGCCTCCGACTGGTCCCCGGACGGCCGACAGGTCCGCGCCGCCTGCCCCCAGGGCACCCAGCTCGCCGGCGGCGGCCAGGACGCCCGCCTGCGGACCACGGCCACCGGCGACGTCGACGACGACGTCGAACTCAACGCCCCCGACCCCCAGAACCCCAACACCTGGACGGTCCGCGCCCACAGCGGCCAGAGCCGCGCCCTGGCCATGTGCACCCCCTGACCGTCTCCAGACCGTCGGCCCGCCCGCGGCCCCGGGTGACCGGGGCCGCCGGCAAGGCGCCGCCTAGGAGTTCACGCCCTCGGTGTCGATGTGCGGCAGCACCCGGTCCAGGAACCGCGGCGTCCACCAGGCCGCCGAGCCCAGCAGCGTCATCACCGCCGGGACCAGCAGCAGCCGCACCACCGTCGCGTCCACCAGCACGCTCACCGCCAGGCCCAGCCCCATCATCTTGATGACGACGTTGTCGCTGACGACGAACGCGGCGAACACGCTCACCATGATCAGCGCCGCGCAGGTGATCACCCGCGCGGTGATCTCCAGCGCGTGCGCCACCGCGTCCCGGCTGTGCCCGGTGCGCAGCCAGGCCTCGTGCACCCGGGAGAGCAGGAAGATCTCGTAGTCCATGCTCAGCCCGAAGACGATCGCGAACATCATCATCGGCACGTAGCTCTCGATCGGGACCTTCCCCGCCACCCCCAGCGCCGGCCCGCCCCAGCCCCACTGGAACACCGCCACCACCACCCCGTACGAGGCCGCGATCGACAGCAGGTTGAGCACCGCCGCCTTGACCGCGACCAGCACGCCGCGGAAGACCAGCAGGATGATCAGGAAGGCCAGCCCGACCACCACCGCGATGATCGGCACCAGCCGGCTCGACACGATGTCCAGGAAGTCGACCTGCGCCGCGGTGTTGCCGGTCACGTACGTCCGCGCGCCGCTGCCGGCCACCGCGCCGGGCAGCACCGTGTCCGCCAGCCGGTTCACCAGGTCGGTGGTGGCCCGGTCCTGCGGGGCGCCCGCCGGGACGACGGTGGCGAACAGCACCGCCCCGTCCGGGCTGGTCTGCAGAGGGGTGCTGCTCGCGGCGCCGGGCAGGCCGGTGAGCGCCCGCTGCACCGAGGCCTGCACCCCCGCCCGCGCGTCGGCGGGCACCGCGCCCTGGTCGACCACCACCGTCAGCGGCGCGTTCGAACCCGGCCCGAAGGCCTGGGACATCAGGTCGTAGGCCCGCCGGTCGGTGAAGTCCGTGGAGTCCGCGCCGTCGCCGATGTGGCCCAGCTGGATGGAGAACAGCGGGACGGACAGCACCGCCAGCACCACCACCCCGGCCACCAGGTACCACCACGGCCGCGCCTCCACCCGCCGGGCGTAGCGGTGCCACGCCCCGTCCTGCCCGTCCCCGCCCGCCTCGGCGACCGGACGGCGCACCGCGAACCGGTCCATCCGGCGCCCGATCAGCCCCATCAGCGCCGGCAGCAGGGTCAGCGCCCCCAGCACCGCCGACACCACCGTGACGGCCGCCGCCGCCCCCAGCTTGGCGATGAAGGAGATCCCCGACACCGACAGCCCGGACAGCGCGATGACCACCGTGCAGCCGGAGACCAGCACCGCCCGCCCACTGGTGGCCACCGCCTGCCCGGCCGAGGCCACCGGGTCCACCCCGTCCATCAGGTTCTGCCGGTGACGGGTCAGCAGGAACAGCGCGTAGTCGATCCCCACCCCGATGCCGATCATCGTCGCCAGCGTCGGCGCCACGGTCGCGAACGTCGACAGCGCCGCCACCAGCCCCAGCACCCCCAGCCCGACCACCACCGCGACCAGCGCCGTCAGCAGCGGCAGCCCCGCCGCGATCGCACTGCCGAACCCCACCAGCAGCACCACCACCGCCACCGCGAAACCGATCACCTCACTGGACCGGTCGTCCGCCGCCGGCCGGGCCAGCTCGCCCAGCGGCCCCCCGTACTCCACCTGCACCCCGGCCGCCCGCAGCGGCGCCACCGCCGCGTCCACCCCCGGCAGGTAGTCCTTGCCCAGCAGCGTCGGATTGGTGTCGAACCGCACGGTCAGGTACCCGGTCAGCCCGTCGGCGGACAGCGGCCCGCCCGGCACCGGGCCCTGCCCCGGCGGCGGCAGCGGACTCTGCACCGACAGCACGTGCGGCAGCTGCTGCAGCGCCGCCACCGCCCCGGCGATCTGCGGCTGGAAGCCCGTCAGCTGCGCCGCGTCGTGCAGCACCACCTGGGAACTGGTGCCCGCCGCGGCCGGCTCGTGCGCCTGCAGCACGCTCCGGCCCTGCTGCGCCTGGGTGCCGGGCAGCGAGAAGTCGTCCGAGTAGGAGCCGCCGACGGCCCGGTTGGCGGCCTGGACGCCGGCCAGGGCGACGAGCCACAGCAGGACGACGGTCAGCCAGTGGCGCGCGCACCACTCGCCCAGGCGGCGCAGCGCCGAGCGCCGGGCCGGTGGCGCGGCGGCCGAGGGGGCGGGGCGGGCGGACGGCGGCATGGAAGGCTCCCGGGTCTCCTGCACGGCGGTGCGCCGATTCGGCGCAGTGTCCCCGACGGCCCGCGGCCCGCCACCGGTACCGGCGGGTAGTCGCCCCTACGGCCCCGGGGGCCCGACGGCTCCGACGGTCCGATGGTCCCGCGACCTGCGGCCCCAACCCGACGCCCCCGACGCCCCCGACGGCTCCGGCGGCACCGGCCCGTAGGCCCGCGCCGCCGCACAAGGGACGGCCGGCCCCCGGTCAGGGCCGGGTGGCGGCCCCGCCGAGCCCCGGGGCCGGCACGGGCGCGGCGGCGCCGACCAGGACGACGAGTTCGTGGCCGCCGGGGTTGGTCTGCAGGGGCAGGGTGCGCCAGTTGTTGGCGAGCCAGACGTTGCCGGACGGGTCGATCTGCAGGCCGGTGTTGCGTTCCAGCCCGTCGCTCGGGTAGCCGGTGTCGGGCGGGGACAGTGGCTGGCCGGTGGTGAAGCCGGGCGGGCAGGCGGTGAGGTCGACGCCGCACAGCCGGGCGACGCGGTGGCCGCCGAAGTTGGCGATCCAGACGGTGTCCTCGCCGTCGACGGCGACGCCCCAGGGCAGGAACAGGCCGCCGCTGGTGAAGGGTTCGGGGGCCGGGGTGCCGTCGGAGCGGATCAGGGTGACGGAGGCGCCCGGGCGCGGGCCCGCGTCGCCCGCGACGGCGGCGTCCGCGAGGTCCCCGGCGGTGGTGTCGCCGCAGGGCACCGGCAGGATGCCGCTGTTGGCGACCCAGGCGTTGCCCCGGCTGTCGGTGGCGATGCCGAGCGGGCGGCGCAGCCCGCCGCCGGTCACCGCCCGTTCCAGGGTGCCGTCGGGGCCCAGGACCTGCACGCTGTCGCTGCCGTTGCCGCTGACCCACAGCCGCCCCGCCGGGTCGACGGCGGCGCCGAAGGGCTTGTGCAGCGCGGGGGTGGGGACCTCCCGGGCGCGGGTGGCGTCGCCGTCGGGGACGCGGGTCACGCTGTCCGCGCCGCAGCCGGCCGCCCATACGGTGCCGGAGCGGTCGGCGGCCAGGCCCTGGGGCTGGACGATGCCGTCGGCGCGCCAGCCCTCGGGCGGGGAGAGCGGGGTGCCGTCCGGGGCGAACTGCGAGAGGCTGCGCTCCAGCGGGGCCGGGTCGATCGGGCAACCATGGCCCTGGAAGCCGAAGTTGGCGACCCAGGCGGAGCCCCGGGCGTCGACGGTGACGCCGAACCCGGCGCCGTACAGGCCGCCGCCCCGGTAGGGGGCGCCGGGGGCGTCCCGGCCGTCCGGGGTGAACTTCAGGACGGTGTCGCCGCCGCAGACCGGCACGGTGGGGTCGGCGCCGTAGCGGTAGTTGTTGCTGACCCAGGCGTTGCCGTCGGCGTCGAAGGCGATGTTGCCGGGGCCGTCGAGCTCGTGGCCGTTGCCGTCGTAGCGCAGGGCCACGGTCCAGGCCTCGGGGGCGGCGGGCAGGGCGGGCCGGTAGCGGGGGGCGGTGGCGGCGAGGGCGAACAGCTCGGCGGCGTTGTGGCCCGGGTCGTGGGCGATGTCCACGGCGGCCCGCAGGGTGTCGCGGGGCCGCTCCCGGCCGGGGCGCCGGGCCAGGTCGAGCAGCCGGTCGCAGGAGTCGCCGCCGGCGCCGTCGACGCAGGCGGCGAGCAGGTTGGCGAGGGTGTTGAACTCGGCCAGGGTCGAGGTGAGCGCGCCGTTGGGCGGGGCGGCGAGCGGGGCGGCGATGCCGCCGGTGCCGGTGTCGGCCAGGTTGTGGGCGACGGCGGCGGCGTTGCGCAGCCCGGGGTCGGGGCCGGCCACGCCGTCGGGGCCGGTGAAGCGGGCCAGGGCGTAGGCGACGGCCACGGTGGTGCGCTCGTTGACGACGAGTTCGGGCGGCGCCCCGGCCCCGCTCAGGACGGCGGCGAGCACCGCCGGCCCGCCGGCGCCGCGCGCGCCCCCGGGCCCGGGCAGGCCGGCCAGCACGTACAGCACGGCGCGCGGGTCCTCGGGGCGGCGGTAGTCCAGGACGAAGCGCCCGTCCCGCGCGCTGCGGGTGCGGGCCAGCACCCGGGGCGCGGCGCCCGCGCCGTCCCCGGCCTGGTAGAGCGTCACCTCGGCGCCGCCCAGCGGGGTGTCGCCGCTGCGCACCACCCCGCACTGGCCGGTCGGGGCGGGTGCCGTGGCGTGGGAGGGTCCGGCGGCGAGCTGGGCCAGGAGGGCGGCGGTCAGCAGGACGCCGCGGCGTCGGCGCATGGGGGCTCCGTTTCGGCGGTAGGGGGACGAACGGCGGTTCGTCCCCCTACCTGCCACACCGGCCGGCCGCCCGGGCGCATCCGGCCACGGGACGCGGCGGAAATTGCCCGGTACGGGCGAGCCGGCGCGGGGCCCGTCCCCGGCTCAGCCGCGCCGGCCGGCCGCCGCGGCGGAGGGGACGGCGGCGGGGGCGGCGAAGCGGGGCAGGACCTCCTCGGCGAGCTCCTGGAGCAGCTCGTCGACGGGGCGGTCGTTGGGGCGCAGGTTGAAGGAGACGTGGGCGACGCCGAGTTCGGCCATCAGCTCCAGGTGCTCGATCAGGGCGGTGCGCCCGGTGCTGAGGCCGAGCCGGATGGGGCGCGGCGCGGCGGCCGGGTCCTCGGCGAGGGTGAGGACCATCGGCGTCAGGTAGGGCTTGTCGCCGGCGAGGTCGCGCCACTGGCGCAGCCGCGTGCGCAGCGCGTCCGGGTCGCGGGGGTAGTTGAGGGAGGCGTCGGCGTGCTCGGCGATCCACTCGGGGCTCTGCTGGGCGCCGCCGGCGACGGCGATCGGGATGCCCCCGGGGTGGACGGGCCGGGGCAGGACCTCCAGCTGCTGCTCGGCGCCGAGGCCGGCGGCGGGCAGTTCCAGCGGGCCGGGGCGCCAGGCGGCGCGCAGGGTCTCGACGCCGGTGCGGAAGGCGGCGCCGCGGCCGTGGAAGTCGCGGTCGAACAGCGGGTACTCGACGGGGCGGTCGCCGCTGGCGAGGCCGAGCAGCAGGCGCCCGCCGGAGAGCACGTCGACGGTGGCGGCGGCCTTGGCGACGAGCAGCGGTTCGCGCAGCGGCAGGACGACCGCGCCGGTGGCGAGGACCGCGTCGCGGGTGAGGGCGGCGAGGTGGCCGAGGTGGGTGAAGGTCTCGAAGACGCTGCCGGCGTCGCCGAACCGGACGGGGTCGTAGAGCGGGACGTCGCGCACCCACAGGGCGGCGAAGCCGAGGCGGTCGGCGAGGGCGGCGAGGCGGGCGTGCCCGGCGAGGTCGGGGACGCCGAAGGGGCGGCCGGCCGCGCGGTCGGCCCGGCCGCGGTCCTGGCCCCAGTCGTTGTCCAGGGGCAGTTCCAGGCCGATGGTCAGCCGGCCGTCGGCGGGGGCCAGTCGGGCGAGTGCGGGGTGGGACGGGGCCATGGCGGGTCCTTCACAAAAGATCCCGTCCCGGGCGGCGGTGCGACCGCCCGGGACGGGAGAGTGGGGCGGGGTCAGCTCGCGTTGAACTGGTCCGGGTGCGGGCCGGTGCGCAGGTCGCGGTCGCCGGCGGCGATCGCGGCCATGTCCTGCTCGGTCAGCTCGAAGTCGAAGACGTCGAGGTTCTGCCGGATGCGGGCCGGGGTGACGGACTTGGGGATGACGATGTTGCCGAGCTGCAGGTGCCAGCGCAGGACGACCTGGGCGGGGGACTTGCCGGTGCGCTCGGCGATCGCGGTGATCGCCGGGTCGTCCAGGACGGCGCCCTGGGCGAGCGGGCTCCAGGCCTCGGTGGCGATGCCGTGCTCGGCGTGGAAGGCGCGCAGCTCGGCCTGCTGGAGGCCGGGGTGCAGCTCGACCTGGTTGACGGCGGGCACCAGCGCGCTGGTGTCCAGCAGGCGCTGGAGGTGGGCGGGCTGGAAGTTGGACACGCCGGCGGCGCGGACGCGGCCCTCCTCGACGAGGCGCTCCAGGGCGCGCCAGGTGTCGAGGTAGAGGTCGCGGGCCGGGGTGGGCCAGTGGATGAGGTAGAGGTCGACGTGGTCCAGGCCGAGCTTGGCGAGGCTGGCGTCGAAGGCGCGCAGGGTGGCGTCGTAGCCCTGGTCGGCGTTCCACAGCTTGGTGGTGACGAACAGGTCCTCGCGGGCCACGCCGGAGGCGGCCAGGGCGCGGCCGACGCCGGTCTCGTTGCCGTAGATGGCGGCGGTGTCGATGCTGCGGTAGCCGGCCTCCAGGGCGGCGGCGACGGCGGCGGTGGTCTGGTCGTCGGGGACCTGGAAGACGCCGAAGCCGAGCTGGGGGATCTCGACGCCGTTGTTCAGCTTCACGGTGGGGACGGTGGGGGTGGTCATGTGCTGGTCTCCTTCGGAGGGTGTGGTCGGTGGGGTGGGGCGGAGGGTGCTCACCGGGCGAGCTGGGCGAGCCGGTCGAGGGCGGCGGCGGCGAAGGAGTGGTCCTGCGCGGGGGCGCCGCCGCCGACGCCGAGGGCGCCGACCAGCCGGCCGTCGCGGTGGACGGGGATGCCGCCGGCGATGAACAGCAGCGGGCGGTCCAGCGCGGTGGGCAGGGTGTGGAACGGCCCGTCGGGCTTGACCAGGTCGACCAGGTCGGCGGTGGGGGCGTTCAGCTGGAGGGCGGTGTAGGCCTTGCGGGTGCTGGTCTCGCCGGAGATCAGCACGGCGCGGTCGTCGCGGCGGAAGGCGAGCAGGTGGCCGCCGGCGTCCAGGACGGTGACGCTGACCGGCACGCCCGCGGCCTCGGCGGCGCTGCGGGCCGCGTCGACCAGGAGCTCGGCGTCGGCGGTGGTCATCGGGGCGACTGCGGTGGTGGTGCTCATGGTGGTGCTTCTCCCGGGGTGGGGTGGGTTCCGGTCGGGGCGGTGGCCGGTGGTGTGCCGGTGGTGTCGATGGTCAGTGCTGCAGGGCCGCGTGGCGGGGAGCCGCGCTCGTGGCGGCGGCCTCCCGGGTGCGGTCGCGGCGCTCCAGGGCGGCGGACCAGAAGGCCAGCAGCAGGGCGGCCGCGGCGAGGACGGCGCCGACCCAGTTCGGGGCGGTGTAGCCGAGGCCGACGCTGATCACCATGCCGCCGAGCCAGGCGGCCAGCGCGTTGCCGAGGTTGAAGGCGCCGATGTTGACGGCGGAGGCCAGGGTGGGGGCGCCGTGGGCCTGGTCCAGGACCCGCTTCTGCAGCGGGGGGACGGTGGCGAAGCCGAGGGCGCCGACCAGCAGGACGGTGACGGCGGCGGCGACCTTGTTGTGGGCGGTGAGGGTGAACAGGGCGAGCACCACGGCGAGGCCGCCGAGGGTGGTGTAGAGCATCGGCATCAGCTTGCGGTCGGCGTAGCGCCCGCCGAGCAGGTTGCCGAGGAACATGCCGACGCCGAACAGGACCAGCAGCCAGGTGACGGAGCCGTCGGCGTAGCCGGCGACGTTGGTCATCATCGGGGCGATGTAGGTGATCGCGGCGAAGACCCCGCCGAAGCCGAGCACGGTCATCGCCATGGCGAGCAGCACCTGGGGGTTGCGGAAGGCGGTCAGCTCGCGGCGCAGGTGGGCGCCCTCGGCGCGGGGCATGGCGGGGACGAGCTTGGCGATGCCGAGCAGGCCGACCACGCCGAGCGCGGCGACGCCGGCGAAGGTGGTGCGCCAGCCGACGGCCTGGCCGATGTAGGTGCCCAGCGGGACGCCGACGATGTTGGCGACGGTCAGCCCGGTGAACATGGTGGCGATGGCGCCGGCCTTCTTCTGCGGGGCGACGAGGTCGGCGGCGACGACGGAGCCGATGCCGAAGAAGGCGCCGTGGGCGAGGGAGGTCACGATGCGCCCGGCGAGCATCACGGGGAAGGACGGGGCGAACGCGGAGAGCAGGTTGCCGGCCACGAACAGGCCCATCAGCAGCATGAGCATGGTCTTGCGGCTGATCCTGGTGCCGAGGACGGTCATCAGCGGCGCGCCGATGACGACGCCGAGGGCGTAGCCGGTGACCAGCAGGCCCGCGTTGGGGATGGAGACGCCGTAGTCGCCGGCGATCTGGGGCAGGAGTCCCATGATCACGAACTCGGTGGTCCCGATCCCGAATGCGCCGATGGCCAGGGCGATGAGAGCGAGAGGCATGGGCCCGAACCCTTCTGTGATTGCTTGAGCTAGCGCCTTGCGTGCCCTAACAATAGTTGCAGACGCGCGATAAGTGCAAACGCGGATAGGTGGCACGCGCCATAGGGTCGGGGTCGGGAGGCCGGAAACGCGGCCGGGCCCGGCCCGTCCGGACCGCGTGTGCGGTTCGGACGGGCCGGGCCCGGGGGAGTGGCGGCGCGGGGCCGGCCGGGGTCAGCGGGTGGGCGCGGCGGCGTCCACGGCCTCGACCGCCTGGACCAGCGAGGCCAGCGCGGGGGTGCGGGCGGCCTCGTCGAGCGCCTCGCGCAGCGCGGCGTCGTTGGTCGGCCGGGCCTGCTCCAGGAGCCTCAGGCCGTCCTCGCTCACGTTGGTGTAGATGCCGCGGCGGTCGGTCGGACACAGGTAGCGCGACAGCAGCCCGCGGTCCTCCAGCCGGGTGACCAGGCGGGTGGTGGCGCTCTGGCTGAGCACGACCGCGTCGGCGACCTGCTTCATCTGCAGGTGCCCGCCCTCGTCGTCGTGCTGGCGGCTGAGCACGTCGAGCAGCGAGTACTCGCGCACGCTCAGGTCGTGCTTCGCCTGCAGGGCGCGTTCGATGTGGGACTCGATCCTGCCGTGCAGGAGGGACAGGGCGCCCCAGCCGTTGGCGAGCGCGGTGAGCGCGGGGTCCGTGGCGGTCATGGGCCCCTCCTTCCGGGTATGGCTGGGTCCAGGATAAGCCATGAACAGAAATATCGGCCAGAGCTTGTATAGCGCTTGTGCAAATAATCTCCCCCGCGATTCGGGAGCGGGTGGGGCCGCGGGATGCAGGTCGGAGCCCAGTCATCACGCGGCTTTGGCGCAAATGGTTCAGACCATTGACGCGGAGGGAAGGCAGATCCTACGGTGTCGGGCAACCGGTCTGGCGCGGGCATGCCATGTCTCGGGCAGACCGCCGTGCGCACCCCCACGCGCACGCGCACGCCCCGCGCCGGGCGCACACTCCATCCACCCCCACGGAGGAGCACCATGCGCAAGCGCCACCTGATCGCCGCCGCCGCGGCCGCGATCGCCCTGCCGATCGCGGCGGCCCTGCCGGCCCAGTCGCACGGCTTCATCAACCTGCCGCCGAGCCGCTCCGCGCTCTGCGGGGCCAACGCCGTCCCGTGGGACTGCGGCGACATCCAGTGGGAGCCGCAGAGCGTCGAGGGCCCCAAGGGCTTCCCGACCCGCGGCCCGGCGGACGGCACCATCTGCGCCGGCGCGGACGCCCGCTGGGCCCCGCTGGACAACCCCCGGGGCGGCAGCTGGCCCACCACCAAGGTGACGGCGGGCCAGCAGCTCACCTTCACCTGGGAGATCGAGGCCCGGCACTCCACCAGCAGCTTCAGGTACTTCCTGACCAAGCCCGGCTACGACGCCAGCCAGCCGATCACCCGGGCCTCCCTGGATCTGACCCCGTTCCTGACCGTCCCCTACAACGGCCGCCAGCCCGCCGCCACCACCACCCACACCGCGACCCTGCCCACCGGCCGCACCGGCCACCAGGTGGTCGTCGCCGTCTGGGACGTCGCCGACACCGGCAACGCCTTCTACTCCTGCACCGACGTCCAGTTCTGACCGCTCCCCGCCCGCCCCGACGGCCCCGGCCGTCGCGTGCCCGCCGACGCCGCCGCCCGAACCCGGACGGCGCCGGCGGGCCGCCCGCCCCCCGTGCTGAAGGCCCCTCCCCGTCCGTGCTCGCGCGCCGCAGAAGCCGCAAATAGGTACATTGGCGACATTTGGCAGCAGTGCCAAGGCTCCGCGCGTCCACGCAAGAAGGCCGACCGCCTTCGGAAAGGGTCTCCATGCGCCCCGACCTCAGCCCCGCCGTCCTCGCCGAGCTGCGCCGGCCGCGGCCCTACCCGGCGGTGTCGATCCTGATGCCCACCCACCGCCGCGAGCCGGACAACACCCAGGACCCGGTCCGGCTGCGCAACCTGCTGGCCGAGGCGAAGGAACGCGTCCAGGCCGACCCGGAGGTCTCCCGCGCCGACCGGATCGACGTGCTGGAGCAGCTCGACCGGGCCCTGACGGAGGTCGACCTGGTGCACGCCGAGGACGGCCTGGCGCTCTTCGCCGCGCCTGGCGAGCACCAGGTCTGGTCACTCGGGCGCACCGCCCCCGCCCGGGTGGTCCTGTCCGACACCTTCCTCACCCGCAACCTGGTCGCCTCGCACGCCGCCGAGCGCCCGCACTGGGTGCTCGCGGTGGCCGCCGACAAGGTGGTGCTGTGGGGCGGCACCGAGGAGCGGGTCACCGAGGACAAGGACCACGGCTTCCCGCTGACGCGCGTCTTCGACAACCCCGACCCCGAGCGGCAGGAGCAGATCGGCGACACCCCCAGCACCTTCCGCGACGAGGCGACCAAGACCTTCCTGCGCCAGGCCGACACCGAGGTCGGCAGGCTGCTGGCCGCCGCGCCCCGCCCGCTGTACGTGGTCGGCGAGGCCGCCGCGCTCGCCCTGCTGGACGCCGTCGGCCCGATCGCCAAGGAGGCCGCCGCCCAGCTGCCGCACGGCGGTCTGGCCCAGGCCGACGCCGAGACCGTCCGCAAGGTGGTCGAGCCCGCCGTGCGCGCCCACGCCGACCAGGAGGTCGCCGAGCACCTCGCCCAGCTCGACAAGGCCCGCGGCGCCCAGCAGTTCGCGGCCGGCCTGGACGAGGTCTGGCAGGCCGTCGGCCAGGGCCGGATCGCCCGCCTGGTGGTCGAGGAGAACTTCCGCGCCACCGTCCGCGACGACGGCGAGCACCTCGTGCCTGCCGAGGCCGGCGAGAGCGGGGCCCGCGAGGACATCGTCGACGAGGTGATCGAGCGCGCCCTGGACACCGGCGGAAAGGTCGGCTTCGTCCCCGACGACACCCTCGCCGACGCCGGCCGGATCGCCGCCGTCCTGCGCTACTGACCCGCCCCCCGACCCACCCCGCAGCCGCCCCGACGGGCGGCTGCGGCGCACCCGGCCCGCCGCGCGTCCGCCGCGCTCGTACGGAAACGAACCGGCCAGCCGGCGCACGGAATCCGCCATCTTCGCGCACCGCACGTGCAACGGCCACGAACGGTTCCCGGAATCGTGGCGCCCGGTTCGGCAATCGCCCCTAACCTGCGGCGCATGACACAGAGTCACCGCCCCCGCTCGGCCCGCCGCACCGGCCTGCTCGCCGCCGCCGTCGCCGCCTCGCTCGGCCTCACCGCCGTCGCCCTGAACGTCCCCAGCGCCGTCTCCGCCGAAGCCGCCCCCGCGGCCGCCGCGGCCGGCGCCGCCCCGGCCCCCGGCGAGGTCGTCCTCGACGAGCACTTCTCCGGCCCCGCCCTGCCGGCCGGCTTCACCGCCGTCGAGGGCGACTGGAAGGTCGAGGGCGGCCGCCTGGTCGGCACCTCCGCCAACTCCGGGCAGCAGAGCCGGATCACCTTCGGCCGCCACCTGGACGACTTCCGCATCGAGGCCACCGCCCGCTTCGAGAGCGTCCAGGACAACGCCCGCTGGACCGCCCTCGGCCTGGACGTCCCCGCGTCCGGCGTCACCCCCTGGTCGATCGCCACCATGCGCACCGGCACCACCGCCGCCAACGGCCTGGAATTCGCCCAGCGCACCCCCGCCAACGTCTGGAACGTCACCAACACCGCCGCGGCCCCCACCGCCGCCGGCACCGGCCGCGACGTGCGCATCGCCGTCGAGGTCCACGGCACCACCGCCCTCTGGATATTCGACGGCAAGGAGGCCCTGCGCACCACCCAGGTCGCCCGCAGCGCCGACGGCGGCCAGGCCCTGGTGGTCAACGGCTCCACCGTCTCCTTCGACGACCTCAAGGTCACCGCGCTCGCCCCCGGCGGCTGGCTGCGCCCGGCCGGCGCGCCGCTGACCGTCTTCGCCCACCGCGGCGCCTCCTCCGCCGCCCCCGAGAACACCCTGCTCTCCGACGAGATCGCCCGCCGCGGCGGCGCCGAGTGGATCGAGAACGACGTCCAGCCCAGCAAGGACGGCGTCCCCTACGTCCTGCACGACGACACCGTCGACCGCACCACCAACGGCAAGGGCCGCATCCGCGACCTGACCGCCGCCCAGATCGACTCCCTGGACGCCGGCTCCTGGTTCGGCCCCGCCTACGCCGGCGCCCGCGTCCCCACCCTGGCCGCCCAGCTGGAGGACCTGCGCACCCGCGGCGGCAACCTGCTGCTGGAGATCAAGGGCCAGCACAGCCGCGACGAGGTCGCCCGGATCGTCAAGGAGGTCCGCGACCACGGCATGACCGGCCGGGTCTTCGTCCAGAGCTTCGAGGTCGACGCCCTGCGCTACACCCGCGAGCTGGCCCCCGAGCTGCCGCTCGGACTGCTGCGCGGCGACTTCGACGCCGACCCGGTGGCGGTCGCCAGGGACCTCGGCCTGTCCGCCTACAACCCGTCCGACGCCGGCCTCGCCGCGCGCCCGAACGTGGTGAAGGACCTGCACGCGGCCGGCGTCGCGGTCAACGTCTGGACGGTCGACTCGGCCGCCCGCTGGAAGGCCCTGGACGCCGCCGGCGTCGACGGCGTCATCACCAACCGCCCGGCGGAGCTCGCCGGTTGGAACAGCGCCTGGCTCCAGGGCGGCGCCCCCGTCCGGCCCGCCGCGCCCACCGTGGCGATCACCTCCCCGGCCGCCGGCGCCACCCTGGACCGCGCCGCGCGGCCGGTGACCGCCGTCCAGTCCACCGGCGCCGACACCGTCCGCCTCACCCTGGACGGCAAGGAGCTGGCGCCCGGCACCGCCCTGGACGCCACCGCCCTCCCGCTCGGCGGGCACACCCTGCGCGCCGAGGCCACCGGCCCCGGCGGCCGCGCCGAGACCACCACCGCGTTCACCGTCGCCGCCACCCCCACCGGCCTGGCCGCCCTGGTGCTCACCTCCGGCGCCGACCGCAACGCCGTCGCCACCCTGACCACGATGCTCGGCCAGGGCCAGTACCAGCCGCTCGCCGCCTGGGCCGAGGACCAGGCCGGCCGCGGCGTCGTCGCCGACCGGGCCGGCCTGATCGCCGCCGACGCCCGCGCCCTGGACACCGCCCCGCGCGGCTGACCGGCGCCCCGGCCCCGTATCGCCCCGGCCCCGCAGCGCCCCCGTCGGCGGTGCGGGGCCGCGGCGTGCCCGGTGGCGGACGACAGCACGGGGCCGCGCCCACGCGGGGGGCGTGGGCGCGGCCGTGGGGTCGTGCGGGTGCGGGGGCTCAGCGGGTGCGGCGGCTCCTCCACAGCAGGAGCGCGCCCGCCGCGACGGTGCCGAGCGCGGCGAGGCCGAAGAGCAGGACCTGGGCCGCGTTGCTCCCGGTCTCGGGCAGCTGGCCGCCGTGGCCGGGCGGGGGAGCGTGGGTCGGGCTCGGGCTCGGCTGCGGCGAGGTCGTCGGGCCGGGGCTCGGCGAGGACGTCGGGCTCGGGCTGGGCGACGGGCTGGGGCTCGGCGACGGGCTCGGGCTGGGCACGGTGACCGGGACCTCGGCGCGGCAGTGCGCGTCGGTGGAGCCGGGGCGGCAGTTGTTCCCGAAGGTGTCGGAGGAGACGGTGTTGCGCAGCACCGCGTCGGCGGTCAGCGTGGAACGCACGGTGACGGAGTAGGTGATGGTCGCGGTGGCCCCGACCGGCAGGTCCCCGCTCCAGGTCAGCGTGGTGCCGGAGACCTGGACCTGGCCGCGGTCGGCGGCGGCGTCGTTGCCGTAGGCGGCGGAGTTCAGCACGCCCGACAGGTCGTCGGTGAGGGTGACGCCGGGGGCGTCGACCTGGCTGGTGTTGGTGACCTGGATCCGGTAGCGGACGGTGTCGCCGGGCTTGGCGGTGGTGGGGTCGGCGGTCTTGGCGATGCTGTAGGCGGGCACCGCGGCCACGGTGTTGCGCACGGTGTTGCTGGTGCGCTCCTGGGCCCGCCGGGTCTGGCTGCCCTCGAAGCGCAGGGTGGCGGTGTCGTCGAGGTGGGTGCCGACGGCGGTCGAGGCGTCGACGGTGACCTGGAAGGCGACGTTGGCCTCGGCGCCCGGGGGCAGGTCGGGGACGGTGCAGGTGACGGTCTGCCCACTGGCCTGGCAGGCCGGGTTGGAGGCGGGGACGAAGGTGGTGCCCGCCGGGATCGTGTCGGTCAGGGTGACGCCGGTGGCGGTGTCGAGGTCCGTGCTGCTGCCGTCCTGGCGGCGGTTGGCCACCGAGAAGGTGTAGGTGATGGTCTCGCCGGGGCCGACCAGGCCGGGCGGGTTGTCGTCGGGGCTGCCGGGCGGGGTGTTGGCCTTGGTGATCCGCAGGTCGGGTTCGAGGGCGTCGAGGGCCAGCCAGGCGGCCTGCGGCTCCAGGGCGTCGCCGGCGCCGCTGATCCGGACCAGGGCCTGCTCGCTGCCGGCCGGGATCTTGCCGGTGACGTCGATCATCCGGGCGTCGTAGCCGTAGTTGTTGACCGGGTCGGGGTCGCGGGTGGTGATGTTGGTGCCGGTGCCGTCCGCGGCGACGTGGTCGATCCGGCTGGTGAACGCGTTGTCGGTGCCGACCCCGTTGGGGCCGGGCATCGGCAGGAGGGTCAGGTTCTCCGGCGTGGAGCCGACCGCCAGGGTGTCCCCGGCGATCGGCGCGTCGCCGTCGCCGACGGTGATCCCCATGGTGGCCCGCGGGGCCGTGGTGGCGGGGGTGCGGATGCCGCCGAGCGTCAGCGTGGTCGAGTTGTCGGGGTCGCGCAGCAGCTGGTAGCCGTCCCAGACCTGGAGGTAGCGCAGCGGCTCGGCCTGGTCCTCGTACGCGACGACCAGCGACCAGCCGCCCCAGCAGCCGACGTTGTTGCCGCCGTAGTTCTGCGCGGAGGAGCGGCCGGCGCACGCCTGGATGTCGGCGACGGTGTAGCTGCCCGGGCCGGCGGCCCGGACCTCGGCCGTCACGTCCTTGACCGCCCCGCCGGCCAGCAGGGGCTCCGGCGGGTTCCCGCCGACCTTCTGGTCGAACCAGTCGTAGGTGTCCGCGGTCACCTGCTGGTAGCCGCTCGCGCCCGGGACCTTCCAGGACACCTGGTTGCCCTTGTTGATGTCCCCGGAGGTGCCGCCCGCGGTACTGGTGTTGGTCGGGTTGAACTGCCAGTACAACCGGGCGGACAGCACGTTCGCCCCGGCCGGCAGCAGCAGCTGCGCGGAGGCGGCGTTGGGGCCCGGGGCGTTCGGGTCGACCTTGATGAACTTGGTCCGGCCGTTGTTCGAGCCCTCGGTGTCCGAGCAGACCGTGCCGTCGCTGTCGTCGCAGGTCAGCACCGAGTTGGAGGCCATCGTGAGGTTGCCGTGCGCCAGCAGGTCGACCACCGGGTCCGGGCCGATCGGCCGCTGCGTCCCGGCCCCGCGCGGCTTCGGCGCGGCGGCCTCGGCGGCCCTGGCCGCCGGTTTCGCGGCCGCCCGGGCGTGCCCGGTGTGCGGCGCCCCCGCGGCGAGCGGCGGCGCCAGGGCCGCGGCGCCCGCACCGAGCACCACCGCCAGCAGCGCGGACAGGACGTGCGGTGGACGCGGCCGCAGCCGTCGGACAGGTGACACGGGAACCTCGCTGTCGGGAGGCGACACGGACAGCAGAACCTCGTACCTGCGCCGGCGGGAATCGAAGCCTGACGGGTGGTTTCTTCACCCGCCCGGGTCAGCACCGGTGGCCGGACGGCCCGGGGTGTGCCCTCCGCCGGTCCGGGGGAGCGGTGGGTACCCAGGATTCGGTACGGGGGATTGGGTAGCGGTACGCATTGTTCCCGCCCCGGCCCAGCCGGTTTCCTGGAACCCGCCCAAGCCGACGACCCCTCACCCCCCGGAGGTCGCCCCCATGACCCGTCGCGAACGCCTGCGGCTCTACGCCGACGCGCACTTCACCGCCCCGGACCCCGGACTGGTCCTGCCCGCCCGCCGCAGCGGCAGCGGCCTGCGCCGCCCGGGCCTGGCCCGCCTGGCCCGGCTCTCCCGACTCGTCGAGCGCGCCGGCCACCACCGGCACGGCTGACCGGCCACCCACCCACCCACCGGCACGGCCGACACCACGGACAGGGTCCCGCCTCTTGAGGGAGCGGGCGGGACCCCCTTTTTCCTCAGGAGGCCCCGTCCTCCGCCGCCAGCGCCTCGCCCAGCCCCGCCCGGCCCACCCCCAGCTTGCGCAGCGCGCTCGCCACGTGGTGCTCGACCGTACGGGTCGACAGGAACAGCGCCCGGGCGATGTCCTGGTTCGCCGCACCCTGCGCCGCCAGCGCCGCGACCTGCCGCTCGCGCGGCGACAGCCGCTCGCCGTAGCCGCGCCGCCCCGGCGAGGCCGCCCGCCCCAGGCCCAGCTCGCGCCGCAGCCGCTGGCAGCGGGCCGCGTCCCAGGCCGCGCCCAGCGCCAGGTAGGCCCGCTCGGCGGCGCCGATCAGCTCCCCGGCCGCCACCCGGTCGACCCCCGCCGACACCGCGGCGGCCCGCTCCTCGGCCCGCGCCGCCTCGTACGGACGCCCGATCTCCCGCCACAGCCCGGCACAGCGCACGAACTGCGCGCCCGCGCCCGCCGGCTCGCCCCCGTCGGCCAGCAGCAGGCCCCGGGCGAAGGCCAGCGCCGCCAGGGGGGCCGGCGCGTCCCGGCCCTCCAAGCCCGCCCCCGCCTGCCCGGCCAGCTCCGCCGCGCCCGCCCGGTCGCCCCCGGCCAGCAGCACCTCCACCGCCACCGGCAGCAGCTCCGCCGCCCGCGGCCAGGCCCCCGCCGCGCGCAGGGTGTCCAGCGCCGGCGCGACCACGGCCGCCGCCCGCGCGACGTCGCCCTCCGCCAGCAGCAGCGCCGCCGGCCCGGCCGCCACCCGCAGCGCCCCGGTCACCTGCGACTCCCGCTCCCCGTACGGCTCCGCCTCCGCGAACCGGGCGTACGCCACCGCGAGCTGCCCGCGCGCCGCCGCCAGCCGGCCCAGCAGCAACGCCTGCTCGATGCCGGCCATCGCGAGGTCCGGGAACTCGGCGCCCAGCGCCGCCAGCCGCTCCTCCAGCCCCTCCCACCGCCCGGCCAGCCCGTCCAGCCGCGCCAGCGCGATCCGGCTGTAGCACTCCAGGTACGGGATCGCCGCCTGCCGGGCCAGCCGCCGGCTCTCCTCCAACAGCCGCGCGGCCCGCCGGTCGTGGCCCAGCTCGACGGCGATCTCGCCCACGTTGTACAGCGCCCGGGTGGTCTGCCGGACGATCTCCGGCCGCTCCGAGCTGCGCGGCAGCGCCTCCAGCCGCTCCCACACCGACGGGTCGCCCTCGCGGGCCAGGAAGGTCAGCCGGGTGGCCCGTACGGCCGCCGCCACCTCCTCGTCCGGGCTCGCCGCCAGGACCCGCTCGGCCCGCTCCAGCCACTGCCAGGCGCGCTCCCCGGCGCCGTCGCGCTCGTTCATGGCCAGCGCCACCATCGCCCGGGCCGCCCGGTCCGGGCGCTGCTCCAGCTCCTCCAGGGACTCCTCGATCCGGTCGAAACCGGCCCGGTCCCCGCCGTGCACGGCCATCAGGAAGCCCAGCGACAGCCGGATCTCGCCCCGGTCGGGCACCGGCAGCCGCGGATCGGCGATGATCGCGGTCAGCGTGGCGGCGCTCGCCAGCGAGTCCACCCCGTCGGCGGCGATCCGCGCCAGCGCCAGCGCCGCCCGCCCGCGCCGGCGCGGGTCCAGGTCCGGCTCGTCCAGCAGCCGGCGCAGCAGCGGCCCGGCACTGCCGCTGTCCCCGAGCGCCACCGCCTGGTCGGCGGCGGCCTCCGCCACCTCCTGCCAGGCCGCCCGGTCGCCCAGCGCCAGGGTGTGATGGGCGATCTGCACCAGCGGCCTCGGCTCGCGCGCGCCCAGCGCCGCCACCGCGCGCCGGTGCAGGGCGCCGCGCCGCGGCCCCGGCAGCCGCCGGTAGGCCACCTGCTGCGCCAGGACGTGCCGGAAGCCGTAACGCGCCAGCGGCTTCTCGTTGAGCACCGCCGCCCGCAGCGCCTCGGTCAGGCCGTCCGCCGCGGCCTGCGCGTCGAGGCCGGCCACGGCGGCGAGCAGCTCCTCCCCGGCCGGCACGCCGAGCACCGCGGCCGCGCAGGCGATCGCGGCCGCGTCCGGGGACAGCACGGCCAGCCGCTCGGTGACGGCGTCGCGCAGGCCGCGCGGCACCTCGGACTGCTCCAGGTCGGCGGCCAGGTCCGCGGCGGTGGTCAGCGCGTCGGCGCCGCGCCGCTCGCCCAGCGTGATCAGGTCCTCCTCGGCGACCAGCGGCAGGCCCTCGCTGCGCTCGAACAGCACCCGGGTGAGGGCCGCGGTCGCGCGCGGGCCGAGCGCGGCCCGGGCCAGCTCGTGCACCTCGGCCTCGGCGAGCGGGGACAGCCGCAGCAGCGCGCCGCCCACCCCGGCCGGGCGCCGGTAGGCGGCGCCGAGCACGGGGGTGTCCGGCGGCAGGTCCTCGGCCCGGTAGGTGAGCACCAGGGCCAGGCCGGGCGGCACGTCCCGGGCCAGCAGCAGGAGCAGCTCGCGGGTCGCGTCGTCCACCCAGTGCAGGTCCTCGACGACCAGGACGGTCTCGCCGAGCGCGCCCAGCAGCGCCCGCACCGCCTGGACCAGCAGCCGCAGCCCCGGCGGGCCCTCGCCGGGGGCGCCCGGGGGAGGGGGCGGGAGCCGGTCGGCGAGGTCCGGCAGCAGCGGGCGCAGCGCCCCGGCACTGGCCGGGATGCGGTCCGCGGGCGGCAGGAACGGGCCGACGCCGCGCAGCGCGTCCACCACCGGGCCGAAGGGCAGCGGCTCGCGCAGCGGGTGGCAGAAGCCGGTCAGCACCCGGCGGCCCGCGGCGGCGGCCCGGGCCGCGGCCTCGGCCACCAGGCGGGACTTGCCCAGGCCGGCCTCGCCCTCGATCAGGACGACGGCGGGCGGGCGGAGCATGGAGTCGGTGAGACGGTCCAGTTCAGGTTGACGTCCCACGAACGCGAATCCGGCGCCGGGCGATCCCGGCTCGACCGGCCGGCTCACGGCCGTCCGGCGAGTTCACGTGCGCGGCGCTCGCCGAGGAGGGGTGCGAAGGCCATGGGCACATCATGCCGTGGCCGCGCCCGGGGCTCGCCGCCGGGGCGCCGTCGCCGCCGCCTGCCTCCCACCCCGGCCCCCACCCGCAACCCGGGCCCCCTCACCCCCACCCGGTCCCGTCCGGCCCGCTCCGGCGGGGCCCCGGGCGCCACCCGTGCCCCGGCCGTCCCGGGGTGCTGCCCACGGCACCCGGCGGCGGTCCGGTACGTTGACGAACCGTCAGTTCATGCTCCCGGGCGGCATGTTCGCGAAGGCGGAGGAACCGGAATGATCGACAGGCGCACCTTCACCAGGGCCGTCGGACTCGGCGCGGGCACCACCGCGCTGTCCCTGGCCGCCCTGCCACCGGCCGCCGGGGTTGCCGGGGTTGCCGCCCCCGCTGGTCCGGCCGGGTCCCCCGTGCCCGGCCGGACCGGTTTCTCCCGCCTGGCCCGGGTCCGGGCAGGCGTGCTCGATGTCGGCTACGCCGAGGACGGGCCGGCCGACGGCCCCGCCGTGATCTGCCTGCACGGCTGGCCGTACGACATCCACAGCTACGTCGACGTCGCCCCGCTGCTCGCCGCCCGGGGCTACCGCGTGATCGTCCCCTACCTGCGCGGCCACGGCAGCACCCGCTTCCTGTCCGACCGCACGGTGCGCAACGCCCAGCAGTCCGCCGTCGCCCTCGACGTGCTCGCCCTGATGGACGCGCTGGGCGTCCGGCGGGCCGTGCTGGCCGGCTTCGACTGGGGCTCGCGCACCGCCGACATCATCGCCGCGCTGTGGCCCGAGCGGGTCAGGGCCCTGGTCTCGGTCGGCGGCTACCTGATCACCGACGTCGAGGCGCAGAAGGAGCCGCTGGCACCCGCCGCCGAGCACACCTGGTGGTACCAGTTCTACTTCGCCACCGAACGCGGGCGCCTCGCCATGGAGGACCGGGACAGGCGCCGCGAGCTGTGCCGCCTGGTGTGGCGGCAGGTCTCGCCGACCTGGGCCTTCGACGACGCCGTCTTCGAGCGCACCGCCGCCGCCTTCGACAACCCCGACTACGCGGCGATCGTCATCCACAACTACCGCTGGCGCCTGGGCCTGGCCGACGGCGAGCGCCGCTACGACCAGCTGGAGCACCGGCTCGCCGCCCGCCCCCGGATCGCCGTGCCCACCGTCACCCTCGACCCCGGCCGCGACCCCTTCACCGCCCCCGGCGACGGCGCCTCCTACCGCGACCTCTTCACCGGGCCGTACCTCCACCGCACCCTGCCCGAGGTCGGCCACAACGTCCCCCAGGAGGCACCCGAGGCCTTCGCCCGGGCCGTCCTGGACGCCGACCACCTCTGACGGACGGGCAGCCGCCCGCCGGGGCTGTGTCGGGCCGGGCCGCGTCGGGCAGGGTCTCGCGGCTTCGTGGGGGAGAAGCCGCGAGACCCGGTCACCGGCGGCCGTCCGGTCGTCCGGCCGTCAACCGGACGTCGTCCACCGCTGCTCGGAGCCGCCGGTGCAGGGCCACTGGACGACCGGGGCGCCCGGCGTCGTGCTCGAACCGCCGACCGCGGCGCACAGGCCGCTCGCCCGGTTGCTGATCTGCGCGAAGCCCGTGTCCGGGTTCGAGCCGAAGTACCAGGTCTGCTCCGGCCCCTTGTCGCAGCCGTACTGGATCAGCTGGACGCCGGCGTTCGGCGAACTCGCCGGATCGGCCAGGCACTTGCCGCTGTTCCTGTTCACGATCTCGTAGCCGCCACCGGAGTTCGGCATCGGGTAGAGGCCCCAGTACTGCTCGGCGCCGCCGTAGCAGGACCACTGGATGATCCCGGCCCCGCCCGCCGTGCTCCCGGCCCCGACCGACAGGCAGTGCTGGCTGTTGTAGTTCCAGAGCTCCACGATCTCCCCGTCCCTGACCGAGGGGGACGAGGCTGCGCCGCCCTGCCCCGTCGCGGTCGGCGCCGACGCCGAGGCCGGCGTCGCCCCGACGGCGAACGCGAGCGCGGCGAGGAGCCCGAGGGCCCCCGTGCCGAGCCTCGTCCGGGGCCAGGCCGCTGTGCTGTGGCCACTGGTTGCCATGGGTGGTCTCCTCCGGGTCGGCGTCACGCGGTGCGGATGTCCCACCACTGCTGGGACTGGAAGTTCTTGACCCACAGCTGGGTCTGGGCGCCGTCGCCGGCGACGTTGATGTCGCGGTCCAGCACGGTGTTGTTGCCGTTGTTGTAGCGGACGTTGTAGATGGCCAGGTCCCCGGAGGGGTGGTACCACTTCTGCTGGGTGGTGCCGTTGCACTGCCACAGCTGCACCCGGGTGCCGTTGCCGCCGCCGCCGTTGGTGTCGGCGTCCAGGCACATGCCCGGGAACCGCACGTTCTCCAGGCTGCCGTCGGTGGACAGGAACCACTCCTGCTGGGCGGTGCCGTTACACCCCCACACCTGCACCCGGGTGCCGTTGCCGCCGTTGGTGGCGTCGGCGTCCAGGCACTGGCCGGTGGTCCCCCGGTACAGGCTGTAGATCCGGACGTAGAGGCCGGCGGTGAGCGCGCCGGCCTGGGTGCCGGACTGGGTGCCGGGCGCCTGGCCCTGGCTCCAGGCCACGTGACCGGCACCACCGGCGGACTCGGCCGACCCGGCGCCCTGGGCGGACGCCGCGCCCGTGGCGCCGACGACGAGGGCTGCCGTGGCGACGGCGACGGCGGCCAGCTTCTTGTGAACGATCACGGGTCCTGTTCCTCTCGGGGCTGGACTGTGCGGTGAATCCAGCAAACGCCAAGCCGATCGACCGATCGAATGATTCGATTTCTTTCGAAGGGGCTGGCGAAGGGGGAGCACTCGTGATCCGGATCCGCCTGGGGGCCCGGGGGTTGGGGGGCGTCAGGTTCGCGGTCTCACCGGTGGGCGCGGCGAAGGACCTGCTGCGCCTCGTCGGCTTCAGCCCGGGCACGCTCACCCCGCAGTGGCGGGCCAGGGCGACGGAGGCGCTGTCCCGCAACCGGCTGGGGCTGCTGGCCGTGGTCGGCGGCGGCGGTCCGCTCGGGTACGCGCCGGACTTCATCCGGCCGGAGCCCCCGGCGTTCCTGACCGACATCGACACGGCGCTGCACCAGATCGCGACGACCCCGCGGGAACGGGTCCACTACGAACTGGCGGGGGCCGTCAACGGGCACGCGTGGGACCGGGGTTCCGGCCACCCGCCGCCGCGGCAGCTGCTGCGGGCCCTGGAGCGGGGGGAGGAGTACGTCGCGCGCCGCCTCGCCGACGAGATGGCGCGGTTCTGGCACGGGGCACTGGCGACGTCGTGGCCGGGGATCCGGGCCAGGCTGGAGGCCGACGTCACCGCGCGGGCGTCGGAGATCGCCCGGTGCGGGCTCGCCGAGGCGCTCAACCACCTGGCGCCGAACCTGGAGTGGCGCGAGGGCGAGCTGATCGTGCACCTGCGGACGGGCAGCATCCACCGGCTGACGGTGGACGCGGACGGGGTGATCCTGACGCCGAGCGTCTTCGTCGACTGGGCGCTGTTCTGCGCGGGCGAGCCGCCCGGCGTGCCGGCGCCGCGCACCCCGCTGATCGTCTACCCGGCGGGGCCGGTGGACTGCCTGGCGCCCGAGCGGGACCACCCGCTGATCGGCGCGATGCGGCGCAGGCTGCTGGCGGAGCTGAGCCAGCCGCGTTCCACGACGGAGCTCGCGCAGCGGCTGTACCTGAGCCCGGCCACGGCCTCGTACCACCTGCAGATCCTCCACCGGGCCGGCCTCGTGAGCCGCACCCGGCAGTCCCGGCACGTCCTCTACCAGCGGCTCGGCGGAGCCGTGTAGACGTACGCCCGGGCGCGCCCCCGCCCGGGGGAGGGCGAGGGGTGCGGAGTGGGAAGTCGGCCGGGCCGACTTCCCACTCCGGTCAGTGCGGCGCCGGTACGGGGTTGTCCGGACTGTCCAGCCACACCGTCTGCCCCTCGGGCGTGGCGGTGAGCCCGAACCGCTCGAAGCCGGGGTGCCCCCGGCGACGCCACCAGCGCCAGGCCGCCTCCACCTCGTCCCACAGGCCGCGGGGGCCGGACTGCACCACCTCGTAGGCGGTCCGGCCGGGCTCCCAGTCGGCGGTGGCCCAGGACGTGACGGCCGTGTCGTGGAGCCACAGCGTGTACGTGCCGTCGGCGTACCGCTCGGTCAGCGGGAACGCGCCGGGCACCTGCACGCCGATGGCGAACATGGCCGGCCACCCGCCGACGGCGTCGGGGGAGAGGGCCGTCGACGAGACCGCCCCGTCGGCCGGCCACGGCCCGGACAGGTACTCCAGGCTGCCGGGCCGAACGGTCCGCTGCCGGCGCAGCCGCATGAAGGCGGACGACCTGACGAACCGGCCGCTCGCCGTGCCGTCGTCGCCGACCGTGAGCCGGACGACGGCCTCCCCGCCGTACTCGGGCGCCCACGGGGCGACGATCACAGCGCCGGGCCGGGACTGCTCGATCCAGGCGTACGGAATCCGGTGGACCGAGCAGGTGGCGATCACCCGGTCGAACGGCGGGCCGTCGGCGAAGCCCTCCGAGCCGTCGCCCACCACGAGCCGGGGCCGGTACCCGGCGCGGGCGAGCCGGTGCCGTGCGGCGGCCGCGCTGTCCTCGTCCACCTCGACCGAGACGACGTTCCCGGCCCCCGCGCGGTGGGAGAGCAGAGCGGCGTTCCACCCGGTGCCGGTGCCGATCTCCAGCACCCGGTCGCCGTCCGCCATGCCCAGGGCGGCGAGCATGGAGAACACCATCGTCGGCATGGAGCTGGACGAGGTGGGCACGGTGCCGCGGTCGAACCCGCTGTGCTCGCCGTCGTCCCACTGCGTGGTGAGCGGCGCGTCGGAGTAGACGGCGCCCAACCACCCGTCCGGATCGGCGAAGCGGTGCACGGACTCGCCCTGGCGCACCCCGTCCGCCCGGCCCGGCCAGATCAGGTCAGGGACGAACCAGTGGCGCGGAACGGCGTGGTACGACGCCAGCCAGTCGGGGGCGAGGGATCCGTTCGCGATGAGCGCGGAGGCCAGCCTGGCCCGGCCGGCCTCCGCTTCGTGCCGGTCGCTCACGCGTCAGTGCCCGGACGCCGGGCCGCTGCCGTCCGAGGTGTTCCCGCCCTCGTCGCTGCCGCCGCCACCGTGCTTGTTGCCGCTGCTGGAGTCGTCCTGCTGACCGCCGCCCTGGCCGTTGCCCTGGCCGCCACCGTGCTTGCCACCGTCGAACTCGGGCATGCGCTTCCCCTTTTTGCTTTCGGTCGACTCCCGTGCTGCTCACGGGTGTCAGTGAGCACGTTAGGCGTGTCCGATTCGAGGGCGGGCGCGTGATTCTCGGGTATTCGAGCCGCTGGGAGCGGAGTTCGCGGGGATTCCTCACACGTCCCCGAGAGCCCGGCGGCACCGCGCGATGACCCGGTGGGCGTCGGCGCCGTAGACGGCGGAGCCGGCCAGCGTGTCCCAGACGCGCCGGTACAGCGCCACGTTGTCCGGCTGGTCGAGCCAGAGTTCGGCGTGCCAGTCCTCGACGATGACGAGCCGGTCGTCGTGGATCCAGAAGCCGTTGGCCGGCGGCAAGGTGAGCGAGGCCTCGAACGGGACGATGCCCAGGGAGACGGTGTCCAGCCCGATCACGCCGCTGAGCCGGTCGAGTTGGGCGGCCATCACGGCCGGGGGGCAGATCAGACCGCGCAGCGCGGATTCCCACATGACGATGTGGTACTTCCGGCCCGGCCGGTACAGGCTCTCCTGCCTCTGGACGCGGGCGCGTACGGCTTCCTCGACGTCGCGCGGTGACCGGTGGAGGTCGACGAAGGCGCTGAAGACGTGCCGGGCGTAGTCGGGCGTCTGGAGCATGCCGGCGACCATGGCGCCCTCCCACGCGCGCATGACCGTCGAGCGGTCGTGCTCGGCGGTCAGCGTGTCCTGCACCGGCTTGTGCCCGGCGGCCAACTGCCGCCGCCAGGAACGGGTCCCTGACTCGAAGGCGCGCAGCCTCGCCGACAGCTCGGCCGCCGCTCCGGGTTGCCCGACGCCTTCGGCCCCGGCTTCGATCTCGTCGTAGCCGACCAGCGCACGCTCCTGGTTCAGGCTCACAGTCGTCCCCCTGATGGTCGGTCGGTCTTACCCGGAACGCCCGGGTAACCATGTTGAGCGAGTATCGGATTCGTGATTCTCGACTATGTGGACCACGAGAGTGAGGCACTGTCAGAAGAATCGGCGAGTCTCGCGAGGGTGCCGCGATGCGAGGAGCCATGGCGGTTCGGAGACGTCTGAGAATAATCGAGAATCATCCATGATGCAGAGCAAGTTGGCGTAGATCATGAGGTCTTCCGAGCTCTCGGACAGGAGAAGGACCATGGCAAGGCGGCTGCAAGTAGTGGGTAGCACCTCTGGTGTCGGGGACTGTCCGACGCTGTACGAGGACATGGACACCGGCGAGGTGCTGGTGCAGGGATACGCGGTGACGGACCCGGAGGATGTGGCGCAACTCAAGTACGTGAAGGAGGATGAAGGCTTCGTAGTCGTGCCTCGCGAACTGCTCGTGAGGTTCGCGCCGAGGGAGTCGACGACCGTGCCGGAGTTCGTGCCGCAGCAGAGGATCACCGAGTTCATCAACGATGGCTTCGAGCACACCGCGTGGCGGCTGGAGACGAGGACCGGCTATCTGTCCGACAAGCAGATGCCCTCCTACTCCGAGTTCCTCCGCAGCGGAGACACCGCCGGCGAGGTCGGGCACCCCTGGTTCGAGAACGTGCGCCGCATGGTCGACAAGGGCAAGCGGTTCGAGCGGGTCCGGCTGGTGGACAACCCGCCGACCGAAGGGCAGCGGTACCTGCTGGCGTGCGCCCGAACCAACGTGGCGGCCGGTGAGGACATCCGGTACATGTGGCGCTCGGACGCCGACGCCGCCGGGCTGGCCGGGCTATCGGACTTCTGGCTCTTCGACTCCCGCACGGTCGCGCGCTTTCACTTCGAAGGGGAGCGCACCGTCGGCATGGAACTGGTCACCGACCCGTTGGAGGTCCTTCGCGCCTGCCAGGCCCGTGACGCCGCCTGGCACCACGCGGTGCGCTACGCGGAGTTCCGGGCTCAGGTAGTTTCCGCTATGTGAGCACCGACTTTCAGCAGGCACGGGTTGCTCTCGGTGCCCGGATGCGTGAACTCCGCACCGAGAGCGGCTTGTCCGGCCGCGCCCTGGCCGCGCTGTTGGGTTGGCCGCAGTCCAAGGTCAGCAAGTTGGAGAATGGAAGGCAGTCGCCCGGCACAGCGGATCTGGTCGCGTGGGCGGAGGCCGTCGGCAGGCCTGACGCCGCTGCCGAACTCGTGGGCCGACTACGGACGCTGGAGACGCAGTACCGGTCGTGGAGGCGCCAGCTCGCGGGTGGCGCGCGACCGGTGCAGGAGGCGCATGCCGCGCAGGGAAAGAAGACCGGGCATCGTCAGTCGTTCGATCCGACTCTCATTCCCGGCCTGCTGCAGACGGCTGAGTACGCTCGGGCGGTCCTCGCCCGATACACCAGGGTTCATCCCTCGATCCGTGATGTCGAGGCGGCGGTGGCGGCTCGGATGGAGCGCCAGAGGGTGCTCGCCGATCGCTCGCGTTCGTTCCACTTCCTGGTGTGGGAAGGGGCGCTCCTGTCCCGTCTCTGCTCGCCGGCCGTGATGGCCGCCCAGATGAGGGCTTTGATGCCGTGGCTGGCGGGTGGGAACGTTCGGTTGGGTATCGTTCCTTTTGAGGCCGATCTGCAAGTGCCTGCGGGAGTCGGGTTCTCGATCCATGACGGCACGTTGGTGATCACCGAGTCCTGGCACGCGGAGATGTGGCTGGACGATCCGGCGGACGTCGCGCTCCACATCCGGGCATGGGACGCGCTGGCGGAGAGCGCCGTGTACGGTCCGGCGGCACACCGGGTGATCGTCAGGTCCTGGCGGGTGCCGCGTGATGATCACTGAGGAAGCAGGGTCCTTCTGTCGGCGGGTCCTTGCGGAGAGCAAGGGCCCGCCGGGCGGCGAACAACGGTCCCCGTCGCCGTGGACGACGGCGTCGGAGCGGTTCGGTGGGGTGTCTGCGCAGGAAGTCGGGCGGGCCGACTTCCTGCGCACAGGGTTCAGGCGTGGCGGTCGAACTCGCCGGCTTTGAGGGCGTGGAGGAGGGCGGCGAAGGTGGTGGGGGTGGTGCGGAGGGTGAGGTGGCCCTCGTCGGACTCGCGGAGTTCGACAGCGCCGCTCACCGTACGGACCTCCACACACTCATTGGTCGCGCCGCTGTAGCTGGACTTCTGCCAGTGGGACTCAGGCATTGCTGTTCTCCGCTTCCTTCCTGGCAGATTGAATGAGGTCCCGCGACTTCTCCTGGGAGAGTGCCAGGTCGTCCAAGCGATCGAAGATGGTTCGATGCATGGCCAGGTCTGCTGGGGAGTCGAAGAACAGGACGCCTTGGGCAACATCCATCTGGACAGTGTCCAGCTCGGGAATCGGCCCTCTGGCGAACGTGAGGTTCTCGGAAGCGCCTGGGAATGTGGCGACAGCGAATGGCACTACACGGATCAAGATCCCCGGGTGCTCGGAGTCTTTGAGGAGCGCATCGAGCTGCTCGGCAAGGACCTTGGGACCACCAAACTGCATCCGCAGCGCGGCTTCATGGACGAACGCCTGGAGTCGAGTCTTGCCCGAGCGAACTATCTGCTGCCGTTGCACGCGGAAGGCGGTGCGGAGGTCGATCTCCGCATGGGACAGCGGGGGACAGACCCGCGTGAAGACTGCGGAGGCATAGGCGCCGGTCTGCAGCAAGCCCGGGATGTAGGTGGTCGTGCAGGTGGAGAGTGCCGTGGCATAGCTCTCGATCTCTGCGACTTCGAGGAAGTCTCCCGTCAGGACTTCGCGATACTCCTCCCACCAACCTCGCCCACGCTCGCCGATCATCTCGGCGAGGGCGTCGACCAGCGGGGGATTGGCGCAATGGCATGCAGTGGCGATGGTGCGGAGACGGTCGACACTGATGCCGATTCGTCCTGATTCCATCTGAGTGACCTGAGCCGGACTCATTCCGACAATACGGCCCAACTCTGAGCCACCGTAGCCAGCCCGTTCGCGCATTCTCCGCAGCTCAGTGCCAAGCCTGCGTTGACGGAGCGTTGGGTTCGATCGTGGCGGCATGGCTTCCTTCCAGGCGTGCGTGTGGCCAGTGTGCCGCGCGCGTCGAGCGGCGGTCCACCAGTTACCACCCTAGGGTGAACTTCCCCCAAGAGTGGAAAATTGGATACTGGCCTGCGCTAGGGTCGATCTCACATCGATCCGACGGATCGTCAGTAACGCCTGCTAGCAAGCACCGCAGAGCAGCCATGTCCTTCTCCACGGCCTGGCTCACGGCGACACATGTTCCGCCGGTTCCCCCTCACTCACGCCTCGGGAGAACTCCCATGCGTCACATCAACACCCCCACCATCGCGGTCGCGCGGCAGACGCTCCGCAACACCATGACCCGCGTCGGCTGGTCCGCCTCGCCGATCTTCGACGCGCAGCTCGCGCTCTGCGAGCTCCTCGTCAACGCCTGGCGGCACACCGAAACCCCCGCGCCGCTGGTCGAGATCATCTCCGAGGGGGACGTCCTCCGGGTCTCCGTCACGGACGAGAGCCCGGTGCTGCCCTCCAGCCCGCCGCTGTCCCTGCTCGCCGAGTCCGGCCGGGGCCTTCAGCTCGTGGCCGCCCTCACTCACGGCTGGGGTGTCGACCCGCACGAGCGTGCCAAATCCGTCTGGTTCGAGCTGCGGAAGGGCGCCGTCTGATGATCTACCGCCCCGGCCGTCACCCGATGCTGCCGACCGACCCCCGGATCCGCTACTACACCGAGGACCACATCAGCGCCCTCCTGGACGAAGTCGTGGAGCGGGGACGCGAGTTCGGCCTCATCTTCCCCTCGATCGGCACCGACCGGACCATGGACGGCCGCGTCCTCGTCCGCTTCAACACGGCGCCGGCCTCAACTCTCCTCAACCTCCTCACCCTGCTCCTCGACGCCGAGCGCAGGACCTCGTGCGATACCTGATCGGGACGGCCTTCGCCGTCCTCCTCGCCCTCGCGACCGCCATCGTCGCCCTGGGCATCGTCACCACCCTCCGCGCGGCCCCGCCGCCCGACCAGGACGCCTGACCCCGCCAGCCCCCGCCGCCCACGCGCCGGGGGCTCCGGCGCTGCTTCAATCACGCCCTTGACGGCCCTTCACCGGCGGGGCCATGGTCCAGGTCATCCCCAGGTCGGACAGTGAGGTCAACGACGGTGGCAACGGCGGTTCGTGAGCAGTTGGCCAAGGCGCGGCGCTCGGCGGTGCATCTGGAGATGCGCGACAGCTACATGCCGGACGACCCCGAGTTCATCGCCTGGCAGCAGGGCAAGCGGCTCGATCCGGCGGACCGCGAGTCCTGGTGGCGGTCGTGGCTGGACGTGGTGGCTGAGGCAACTGGCCGTGGGGTCGCCATGCGCCGTCTGCGTGTCGTCTCCGAGCCGGTGACCGACTACATCCGGTACGAGTACGACGTGACGTTCCCGAACGTCGCGGCGGGGGAGGACGTGCGGTGGCTGCCGCGCTCCCGCGCCGGCGACCTGCTCCTGCCCGGTCTGGACGGCTGGGTCATGGACGACGAGGTGGTGATCCTGCACCACTTCACCGGGGACGGGCGGTGGGCCGAGGCCGGCATGGAGGTCCGGACCGATCCGGACCTGGCCCAGCGGTACCTGGCGGCCTACGAGGTCGCATGGGAACGGGCGACACCGCACGCGGACTACCGTCCCGCCTGACCGACCGACCGTCCATGGCCGTCCCGGCATCAGCCCCTGCCACCCCGGTAGCGACTCGCACGGACCGGGAAGATCCAAGCGCCCGCCCGGTGGAGGTGGCGCGGGAGGTGGGCGGGGCCGGCCGAGGGCGCGGGGAAATCCGGTTGCCGCGGGCCGCCGTCCCGATCATGATCTCCCGCATGGACTTTTGATGACTGCCACGTAGTACGTACCTGTCGCGCGATCGACCTCGGAGCCTGACGAACCGGCCCCGGGGCGATCGGTCGCGCCCCTCGTGAGCATCCGTCAGAGAGCGGGAGCCGCCGACTGAGTTCGGCATGCCCTCCTGCTGAGTCCTGAAAGACCCCACACACATGAATACCGACCGCAAGGCCCTGTGGGCCGTGCGTCAGTCCGCCCTGCCCACCGTCGTCCGGCCCTGCCCCGACTGCCCCGGCACGCGGCACCGCGCCTCGGGGAAGATCCGCGTCAACGCGAACGGCAAGCTGCTCGACGTCTGGCTGCTGCTGAGCTGTGCGACGTGCGACCGGACCTCGAAGGTGCCCGTCCACGAGCGCGCCCACGTCTCGACGCTGGAGCCGGCCCGGCTGGTGGCGTACGAGACCAACGACCCGGCAGCGGTGCGGGAGTTGGTGATGAGCGCGTCGCTCGCGGCGAAGAACCGGTACCGGCTCGACTGGACCGGGACGTGGGAGCTGGAGGCCCGCATGCCGCTGTACGCGCTCGACGACCCGAACCCGCTCCCGGTGCGGGTGCGCTTCGAGCTGCCCGCGCCGGTCCGGGTGGAGCGGCTGCTCCAGCTCGGTCTCGGCCTGAGCCGGGCCGAGGTGCGCCGTCTGGTCGCGGACGGCCGGATCGGCCTGCCGTTCGCGCCGGACGCCAAGGCGCACCAGGACTTCGAACTCACCATCCACGGACCCGGTTCCGTCGACGCGGCCAAACACGCGAAGTCCCCCGACGCGCCCGCCGCCGAACGCACCGACCCGGCCCGGATCGGGCTGCCGCCCGCACCCGGCCGGGACCTCCCACGCCGGGCCACGGCGGTCGGCAGCACCTGATCGGTCGGGCGGACGGCCTGCTCGCGATGGACGAGGAGGCCGCCGACACCGTCCGCGTCCCCGATCCGGCCCGCCCGCGTCCCGCGCGGGCGGGCCGGCCGCGGCAGCGGTCAAGGCCGCGGGATTCTCCCTCGGCAGATCGTCGGGGACGGGCAGCGCGGGCCGGCTCAGAACCGGTGCATGCAGTACAGGCCGCCGTAGTAGGGCGTGAGGTCGAGCCCGGAGCTCGAGTAGACGTCGGGGATGTGTTCCGGGACGCTCCACTCGTCGCCGAGTTCGTGGAGCCGGGTCCACCAGAGCGACCCGTAGTAGGCGTTCTCGTAGACGAAGTAGACGCAGTACAGGTAGTCGTTGAACCGGGCGATGGCGGGCCGGTAGCCGGTGCGGATCGGGTTCCCGTCGGTGTCCACCATGGGCTCGTCGGAACTCCACTCGTCCGTCGCGCTGTTGTAGGTGATGAGGTACAGCTCGTCCCCGCCGCGGTCGTGCACGCAGTACAGGTCGTTCTTGAAGCGTTCGACGACCGGTGCCCGGGCGACCTCGATGTCGCCGGGGACCAGCCGGTCGGTGCCCCAGGTCGCGGTGGCGGTGTCGTGGGTGATCCACCGCAGGAAGCCGTCCTCGTCGTCGTGCACGCAGTACAGGAGGCCGTCGTAGACGGTGGTCGCGGCCGGGTTGGTCGACCGGACCGCGACGTCCCGGTCGTCCTCCACCGGCCGGTGCGGGGACCAACCATGCTCGGGGCCCTCCGAGTTGTAGCGCGTCCACCACAGGCGGGCGTCGTCCTCGGTGCGGTGGTTCACGCAGTACAGGAAGTCGTTGGCGTGCTGCACCGCGACCTGGTCGGACGCGAGCACGTAGTTGCCCTCGACGTCGTTGACGAAGAGCCTGGTGTACCAGGTGTCGTCCTCCTTCTGGTAGCGGTTGCACATCATCTGGAAGGGTTTCCAGCCGCCCGTGCCGAGGGACCAGAGCGAGTCCTTGTACACGTCGATGCCGGGACCGAAGGGGACGCTGATGGTGGTGCCCCGCTCCTTCGACCAGCCGGTCTCGGGGTCGTAGACCGTCCACCGCATGTAGTTGCGCTCAGAGGTCCGTTGCCACCGCTTCCCCCCGCCGGCGTCGAACCGGCGGACGGGCTCGCGCCCGGACCCGGTGGGCGCGTCGTCGGCGTCCCGCTCGTGGGCGAGCCGGCCGTTGAGGTAGGTGGCCAGGACGGCGCGGTCGTCCCCCATCAGCGCGAAGGTGAACAGGAGTTCGCCGAGGGAGCCGGCGTTGGAGGTGCGGGCGGAGAGCAGCGGGGTGGCGTCCGGGTCGAGGACGATGAAGTCGGCCTCGTGCCCCGGTTCCAGTGAGCCGACGAGGTGGTCGAGGCGCATCGCCGAGGCCGAGCCGACGGTCGCCAGGTAGAACAGCTTGACCCCGGTCATCGGGAAGTCCCGCAGGGCGCCGACCTTGTAGGCCTCGCCCGCGGTCTGGAGCAGGGAGAGGCTGGTGCCGCCGCCGACGTCGGAGCCGAGTCCGACCAGTACCCGCCGGAGGGGGTCGGTGGCGCGGGGCATGTCGAACAGGCCGGAGCCCAGGAAGAGGTTGGACGTCGGGCAGTGCGCGATGCCGCTGCCGGTCTCGTACAGGCGCTTCCACTCGCGCTCGGACAGGTGCACGGCGTGGGCGAAGACCGCGCCGGGGCCGAGCAGGCCGTACGTCTCGTAGACGTCGACGTAGTCCTCGCACTCCGGGAACAGCTGGTGGACCTTCGCCACCTCGACCTGGTTCTCCGCCAGGTGGGTCTGCAGGAGCGTGCCGGGGTACTCCCGCCAGAGCTCCCCGGCCGCGCGCAGCATCCCGGGGGTGCAGGCGACGGCGAACCGCGGGGTGACGGCGTAGATGCTGCGGCCGACCCCGTGCCACCGTTCGATCAGCTCCCTGGACTGCTCGTAGCCCACCTCGGGGGAGGCGTCGAGCAGTTCGGGCGGGGCCGCGCACTCCTCGCTGTCCATCAGCACCTTGCCGGCCGCGAGCCGCATCCCGCGACCGACGCTCTCCGCGAACAGCGCGTCGACCGACTCCGGGTAGGTGGCGCAGTTGACCAGGGCCGTGGTCGTGCCGTTGCGCAGCAGCTCGTCGCAGAACAGGGCCGCGACGTCGCGGGCGTAGTCCGGGTCGGAGAACCGGGACTCCTCCGGGAAGACGTCCGCTCTGAGCCAGTCCAGCAGTTGGTTGCCGTAGGCGGCGATGATCCGGGTCTGCACGTAGTGGACGTGGGTGCTGACGAGGCCCGGGAGGATCAGCTTGTCGCGGTAGTGGACGATCTTCGTGTCGGGTGGGAGGCCGCGTACGAGGTCGCCGTAGTCCCCGGCCGCGACGATCTTCCCGTCCTCGCAGACCAGCAGCCCGTCCTCCACGTAGACGAGCGCGTCCCCGTCGTCCTCGCCCTCGGGCGTCAGGAACGGGTCGTCGCGGAACCACACCAGGCCGCCCCGGACGGCCGTCACCGCCGGGCGGCACCGGCCGGCCGCCCCGGCGGACGGTTCGCCGCCCGCTCGGGTGTCGCGGGTGTCGCGGGTGTCGCCGAGGCGGTCGGGTCCGCCGGGTCCGTCGTCGGAGAACGCAGAGGTTCGCATGGGGCTCACTCCCAAGGGGGGTTGAGGCGGCCGCGAGGCCCGTCCGAGGCTCCGGACTCCCTGTGCTCCCCACCGGACAGCAGGCCGGACGTGTGCGGACCGATCGGCCGCGAGGCGACTGCGCTCCCAGTCTCACGAGGGGCCGACCGGCGCTGCGCGCCGGATTCCGCCGGTCGAGTGGTCTTCGGCGGGACTGGCATAGGTGGGCCCTGGGCGGCCGACGCGCCCGGCCCCGCCGGTGCGGGGGAGCACCTTCCCGGGGCGACAGGGTCGTCGGACAGAAGGAGCGCGAGCTCGACACCCGGCACCGGGACGTGGAGGAGAACGGGCGGTACGACACCGTCCGGAACGTCGGCATGGGCCGGTACCCGGCCGTCGACGGCGACGACGCCGTCCTGAGCGACAACCCGGCGGACCGGGACGTGGCGCTGGAGAACCAGGGCCGCTTCAAGACCGCGGTGGTCGGCGACGGCAGGGCCCTGTCCCTGACCGGCGGCAAGGACAGCGCCCCGGTGGAGCCGACCGGCTCCACGGGGGTGAAGCCCAGCAGTGGTACTTCCAGAGCCGCGACGACGACTGAGACGCGCCCCGGAGCGGCTTTCGGCGGGGCGTGGACCCTGGCAAGGACTGTGGCCGGCGAAGCGGCGCGGCTCACTGCCGTCCGGCGGCGGGCGTGATCGGCCCGCCCGATGCGCCAGCCCTCCATGCCCCGCCCGCCGCCTGACCGCCACCTCGCGGCCGCCACTGACGCCGCACCGCTGTCCTCGGGTTGCGGCTCCGCCACGACCGCGGCCTCCGGCAGCCCTACCCCGTGCGGCACCCCGCCGCCGACCGCGCCCGGCGTGCCGCAGCCGACGACAGTTGCCCAGGGCGGGGCGCGGATCACCCGCTGTCAGCTTGAGTTGTCGGTTGGCCTGGCGTGTGCTGCCAGGCCAGCCGGACTCATTTCCTCCTGCCAGCTGTCAGATCCGGTACCAGGAGCGGAAGTCGGATCCAGGGGCGGGTTGGTCGATCGCCCAGGTGGTGCCTGCAACGTCGGTGGTCATGACGATCATGGCCCCGTTGTCGAGGAGTGTGACGCGCGGGTCCCCGGCGAAGGTCATGTTCGGGTTGCCGAGGTAGGCGCCGGTGCTGAACCCGGTGGTCGGGCCGCCCTGGCCGAACAGGGCGATGTGCCCGTTGCTCGTGCGGGCGACGATGTTGACGGTGCCCCCGGCTCCGGCGGACAGCACGATGCTGGTGGCGCCGCCGGTGCCGCCGCTGACGCTGATCCTGTACCACTCGCGGAACGGCGTCCCCGGCGCGGCCTGGTCGATGGCCCAGACGTCGCCGTTGACGTCGATGGCGGCCACGATCATGGTGCCGTTGGAGGCCGTGGTGACGCTCGGGTCCCCGGCGAAGACGGGCGAGGTGGTGCCGAGGTAGGCACCCGGGCTGTATCCGCTGGTGGGGCTGCCTTGGCCGAAGTAGCCGATGTGCCCGTTCGTCGTGCGGGCGAACAGGTTGGCGGTCCCGCCTCCCGCGGGCGACAGGACGGCCGCGGAGCGACCCGTGAGGCCGCCGCTGGCGCTGACCTTGAACCAGGCACCGAACGCGGCGCCGGGCGCGGGCTGGTTGGTCGCCCACAGGTCGCCGGCCGTGTCGACGGCGGTGACGATCATGCTGCCGTTGGCGGCGAGGTTGACGGCGGGGTCCTGGGCGAACACCGGCGCGGAACTGCCGACCGCCGCCGCGGGGCTGAAGGCCGAGGTGGGCCCGGTCTGGGCGTAGTCGACGATCTGGCCGGTACGGGTGCGGGCGAAGACGTGCACGGTGCCGCCGGAGGCCGGCGACAGGATCGGCGCGGGGTCCCCGGTGTGGACGCCAGGGCCGCTGAGCGCGTACCAGTCGCGGAAGCCGCCGGTGGTGCTCGTCTGGTTGGTCGCCCATAGGCTGCCGTCGGCGTTGGTCTTGACCGCGACGAGGGTGCCGTCGGCGGCGCGTGTCATCGCCGTCGCCGGGCTGCGCAGGCTCTGCCCGCCGTCCAGCGCCGTGACGGTGTGAAGGTTGCCCTGGGCGGCCAGGCGCGGCTGCCCGAGCCCGGTGGGCGTGCCCGGGTACATCAGCAGGCAGCCGGTGGGGCAGGTGGTGGACTGCGCCGTCCCGTCGGCGGTGTAGTAGGTCACCGGGGCGGCGGGGTCGGCCGGGGTGGTGGCGAGGACGTCGCCGGTGGACTGGCCCGGGGTCGGGGTGAACAGCCGGTAGCCCTTGCCGCTGTCGGCGACGGTGCCGTGCAGGTTGCCCGGGGTCGTGATCAGGGGCCGGTGCTGGGGGTCGAAGCCGGTGGCGTAGATCGTGCCGGTGACGGGGGCGCCGACCTGGTAGCCGAGACCGTCGGCGTTGCGGGCGCCTAGGACGAGGCGGACGCGTCCGTACTCGGCGTCGTTCGGGTCGGTGGTGTTGCGTCGGGCGAGCAGGTCGGGGATGCCGTCGCCGTTGACGTCGCCGGGGGCGAGGACGTCGTAGTCGCTCCAGCCGGAGGCGGAGACGACGGTGCCGGGCTTCAGTTTGTTGATGTCGGACTCGGTGGCCAGAGGCCCTGCGGCCGTACCGCTGTAGACAACGAGGGAGTCGCCGTCCTTGGCGATCAGGTCACTACCGGGATCGGTGTCGAGATTCCCGGCGGCGACGATCTGGCTGGTGCCCGACCAGTCGGCCCCGCTGGGATGGAGCAGTTCGGTGCGCTTGGACTCGTCTGGGGCGCCCATGCCGTTGCCGGGGTAGAGGTAGAGCCGGGTGCCCTGCTTGACGAGGAGGTCCTCGTAGCCGTCCGATGCCTGGCCCGGGCTCTGGCTGGCGAAGTCACCCCGGTGGGTGATCTGGGCGCCGGACCATCCGGGGTTGGCGACGGTCCGGGGCTGGTCGAAGGTGCCGTCGCCGCGGCCGGGGTAGAGAACGAGTTCGCCGGTGCTGGTGGCGGCCACCAGGTCGGCGTGTCCGTCGCCGGTCAGGTCCCCGGGTCGGTCACCGACGAGCGCCGCGTCGGTGGCGTCGTGGACGAAGTTGCTGCGGGCGGTGGTGATCAGCCTGGTGCTGGAGTTCGGGCCGCCGTCCGAGCCGTCATAGGGGGAGAGGTTGCCTGCCTTGTCCATGGCCTGGACGGTGAGTCGGTTGGTCGGCCACAGAGTAGGGGTCACGGAGACCGTGGCGGTCCCGTCCGGGCCGGCGTCCACCCAGGTCCCGCCGCAGCCCTGGTTGACCACGGGCAGGGGCTTGTTGAGGGAGTAGCAGAAGCCCTTCAGGCCGAACTGGTCGCTGGAGGCGAACTTGACCGTGCGCGGGGTGCGGGCGGGCACGTCCTCGATGTCGATGCTGTGGCCGTCGGCGGAGGTGACGGTCGGCTTGGACGGCGGGGTGCTGTCCACGTTGAAACCGCAGTCACGGCCGAAACCCGAGCCGGCGATGCCGTCCTCCGCCTGAACGTGCCACTTGTAGCGGCCGCCGTCACGCATCTTGGCCCAGCCGAGCCTCGTGATGGCCCAGGTCCCGTTGGGGGCAGAGGCCCGATCGACCAGGATGTACTGCCCGGTGTCGTGGTCCCAGGCCTCGAACTTGGCGCTCAGGGCGACGTCGCTGTCAGGGTCGGAGATCCTGGCGGTCAGGACGACGTCGTTGCGGCCGACGGTGGGCCAGGCGGCCGGGTCGCTGACGCACGGTACGTTGACGTTGCTGCTGCTGCCCGGCGTCCACTGCCCCTCCCAGGCCGCGTAGTCGTGGAGGACGGGGGGCCGGTTGTAGGTGATCTCCAGCCAGGGGTTGTTCTTGAACCGCTTGTAGCTGTTCTTGTTGCCGAGGTAGTTGTCCGGGGTGCGCAGTCCGAAGGTGACGCTGTCGTCGCCCCGGTCGGCGACGCCCTGGACGACCTGGCGCAGGTTCTCGGTGCTGAAGTCCGCGCCCTGCACACCGGGGCAGAAGCCGGGGTTGCCATGGGCGAAGGCCTTGGCATCGAGCTGCCAGATCCAGGAGGCCTGGTTGTTCCACGTCGGCGTGGTGGTGTTGATGGGGCCGGTGGCCCAGAGTTCGGTGTTACCCGCCGCGGCCGGGTCGCAGCCCCAGGAGTGGGTCTCCTCGACGTGGAAGGTCGCCGACATGATGGTGGCGCCGGCCAGGCCGCGGGTGTTCATCTCGAAGTAGGAGCGGGTGTTGCCGCTGCCGTTGTAGCCGACGCGGGGCTCGTCCGCCGGGTTGTCGGAGTGCCAGCCGTTGCCGTCCGGGTAGGCGTCGTTGGGCGTGGCGGAGTAGACGACCGCCCAGCGGTTGCGCCAGCCGTCGGTGAACGTCGGGTCGATGACGACCGGGAAGACGGTGTCGGCGCCGTGCAGCAGGTCGGCGTCCGGGGTGACCCGCAGGGTGTCTGCGGTGATCTCGGTGGCCATCGTCTTCGGCGCGTGCTCGCCACTGCCGGCGGCGGCCGGGTCCGACGGCGGGGTGCTGCCGGCGGACGGGGCCGCTGCCAGTGCGGCCTTGGCCTTCAACGGGGAGGCGGTGGCGGTGGGCTGCTGCTGTTGGGCAGCGGCGGCCGGGGCGTGGGAGTCCCACATCCGCGGGGCCTCCGCCGTGAAGACCGTGCCGCCGGCCGTGTCGGTCGCGGCGATCCGGCCGTCCTTGTCGGCGTTGAGCGTGATGCCCGCGGTCTTCAGGCCGTAGGTGACCTGGACCAGGCGGGGGTCGTTCACGGCCTGGCGGGTCTTGACGACCAGCTGGTGGGCGAAGCCGTCGGCCTCGGCGAGGACCTTCAGGTCCACCCCGGGCAGCACATCGCGGTACAGGGCTGTGCTGCCGTTCAGCTCGGGCTGCGGCAGCGGCGTCGGCCAGGTGATGGCGAGGGACTTGCCGTCCTTCTGCATGGTGGCCAGCGCGGTGCTGCCGCCGGCGGAGAACGTCATCGGGAAGACGGAGGCCTTCGGCGCGATGGTTCCGTCGGAACGGCGCTCCAGCGTGGCGTCGGCCGGCTGCCACTGCCCACCGACCTTCGCGCGGACCGGCCGCGCGTGCCGACGCAGGGTGAAGCTGCCGTCGGGGTTCGCCACGAGGTCGGTCGTCTCGTCCTGCCGGCCCGCGACCTCGACAGGCTTTCTGGTCTGATGAGCCTTCAAAAAAGCTTCTTGCTCAGGGGTGTTCGGTCGAGGGGTGGTGGAAGTTCTTCCGCTGTCCGCGCGGGCGGGAATTGGTCCCATCGCTGCGATTCCGACGGTGGCCGCTGCGATCAGCGCGGCCGCCGACTTTTGGGTCGTTCGCCCTATTCGGCGGGCGTTGTGATGGTGCATCCCCTTCACTTTCTGTTCGGTTCGAGGGCGCCCCCATCATGCAAGCGAGTGGTGACGATCCGGTGGAGTGTGAGGTGGCCGGATCTGAGGGGAGGGGGAAAACAGATGCCACATTGTGATCACACGGCGCGGAGAGTGAGTAAGAAGGGAGGACTTTATGAGACAAAGCCGTATTTTGCGACATGCTGTCAATGCGGAGGGGTGTCGCCGAGTGTGTGAAGGAGTTATAAAAGAGAGATAAATGACCTTCGGTCAGGTGCGTGACGAATCATCAACGAGCGTCTCGTCAGCAGCCCTTGATAGCGTCCCGCCGGGTGTGATCGCACCCGCACAAGACGACCAGAGGAAAGAAACGGATGCATCCATCCGAAGCGGGCGCATTGCCCGGACCGCGAACGCGACGGTCCGAGGCAATAACACGCCCAGTACTCCGTAAAGTTGTGCCCATAGCCGTGACGGCTCTGATCGCCGCCGCTGTGCAGATTCCGGCCATCGCGGTAGCGGCCGGCAGCGAGTTCAAGCTGCCGCCCGTCCAGCACGTCGAGGCCGTCCCGCTCTCCAAGGTCGAGGTGGAGCGCCCGAAGGCGGCCCAGCCCCCGACTGCGCCCCCGACTGCGCCTCCGGCTGCGGCATGGCCCAAGCCAGGGAAGGCCGAGGTCGACGTGCCGGCGGCCTCGGCGCCGAAGTCCTCGCCCCAGGGGAAGGCGCCCGGCCTCCCGCTGACCGTCACCTCCGTCGGGTCGGAGCCGGCGGCGGGCGGGAAGTCGAAGGTCCGGGTGGCCGTGTCGGACCGGGCTGCGGCGGCCATCGTGGGTCTCGACGGTGTCCTGGTCAACCTGGAGCCGGTGGCGGGCAGCGCCACGCCGGACAAGGCCCGGGTCCAGCTGGACTACAAGGCCTTTCGGGAGTCGTTTGGGGCCGACTGGGGTTCGCGCCTGACCTTCGTTCAGCTTCCCCCGTGTGCGCTGACCACGCCGGACCAGCCGCAGTGCCGCACGGCCACGCCGCTGGCCGCGTCGAATGACACCAAGGCCGGCACCCTGACGGCGGATGTCGTGGTCTCCGCACCCGTTGACCAGGTTCCCGCTGACGGCGCCGTCAAGGCGTCGTTCGTCCAGGCGGCGAGTGCGTCGGTCGCCGGTGCGACGGTTCTGGCCGCCACCGCCGGGGCATCGGGCCCGGAGGGCAACTACAAGGCGACCTCGCTCTCCCCGTCCAGCACCTGGTCGGTGACCGGCAACACCGGTTCCTTCGACTGGTCCTACCCGATCGAGCTGCCGCCGGTTCCCGGCGGCATGGCTCCCAAGGTCGCCCTCGGCTACTCGTCCGGGGCCATCGACGGGCGTACCGCGTCCACCAACAACCAGTCCTCGTGGATCGGTGACGGCTGGGACTACAACCCCGGCTTCGTCGAGCGCAGCTACACCGCGTGCACAGATGACAAGGGTTCGGGCAGCAACGCTCCCGCCACGGGTGGTGACCTGTGCTGGAAGTCCGACAACGCCATGGTCTCGCTCAACGGGAGCGCCTCCGCACTGGTGCGCGATGACGCGAGCGGTACGTGGAAGCTGTCGAAAGACGACGGTTCGCGGGTGGAGAAGCTCAACGGCAACGCGTCGGACACCGCCAACGGCGACACCGACAACGAGTACTGGAAGGTCACCACGACCGACGGCACCCAGTACTTCTTCGGCAAGAACCGCCTGCCTGGCTGGAGCGCCGGCAAGCCCGAGACCGGTGCGGCCCTGACCGTGCCCGTGTTCGGCAACCAGCCCGGCGAGCCGGGCTACGCGCCCGCGTTCAAGGACTCCTCGCGCGACCGGGCCTGGCGCTGGCAGCTCGACTACGTCGTGGACCCGCACGGCAATGCGGTGGCGTACTTCTACGACCAGGAGAAGAACGCCTACGCCAAGAACAGTGGCGCCGCCACCAGTACCCCCAAGGCGGACGCGGTCTACACCCGTGCTGTCACGCTGAACCGCATCGAGTACGGCCACCGGGCCGGCCAGGTCTACGGTGCGTCGCCCGCGGGCAAGGTCACCTTCTCCACTGCCGACCGGTGTGTGGCGGCGGACTGCTCCTTCACCAAGGCCAATGCCGCCAACTGGTTCGACACCCCGGTCGACCAGTCCTGCGACAAGGACCAGGACTGCCGCAACAGCTCCCCGACCTTCTGGTCCAAGCGGCGCGTAACGGGCATCAGCACGCAGGCCCTGCAGGGCGACGGCAGCTACCGGGACATCGACGCCTGGAGCCTGGACCAGTACTTCCCTGCCACCGGTGACAGCGGCGGCCGGGCCATGTGGCTGCAGTCCATCACCCGTACCGCCAAGGCCGGCACCACCGCGCAGACGCTCCAGCCGGTGACCTTCGGCGGGGACCTGCGCCCCAACCGGGTCGACTCGGCCGAGGGCCGGCCGCCGATGAACCGGTACCGGGTCAACCGGATCACCTCCGAGACCGGCTCCAACACCGACATCACGTACACCGCCATCGACTGCGCTGCGGGGTCTGTTCCCGCCCTGGACAGCAACACCAGGCGCTGCTATCCGACGTGGTGGACCCCCGAGGGCGCGGTCGACCCGGTCCTCGACTGGTTCCACAAGTACCTCGTGGAGAAGGTCACCGAGCACGACCTGGTCGCCGGCTCGGGATCCCCCGACAAGGTCACCGCGTACGAGTACCTCGACGGGGCCGCCTGGCGGCGCGACAACTCCGAGCTCACCCCGGACAAGCAGCGCACCTGGAGCGACTTCCGCGGCTACCAGCGGGTCCGCACCCGCGTCGGCGACTCCGGCAAGAGCCTGACCGAGACCGTCTACTTCCGCGGCATGGACGGCGACACCCTCGCCAACGGTCAGCCGAGGCCGGTCAGCCCCCTCCAGGGTGTCAAGGACAGCAACGAACTCGCCGGCTATGCTCGCGAGACCATCGTCTACGACGGTGACGGTGGCAAGCCGATCACCAGCACGGTGAACAACCCCTGGGTCCGAGGCACCGCGAGCCGGGCGGTGAAGGCCCTGCCCAGCAAGGACGGCAAGCCCACCGCCACCCCGCCGGGCGAGACCGGCCGGCCCGAAGCCGCAGTCCTGCCCCCGGTGACCGCCTCGATGGTCCGCACCGAGAGCACGACGACGAAGGCGCTCCAGCCGGACGGCAGCACCGCCCGTACCGCGCGGTCGAGTAGCACCTTCGACGACTACGGTCAGGTCAAGACCGTCTCGGACGAGGGCGACACGAACGTCACCGGTGACGAGCAGTGCACCCGCACCACCTACGTCACCCCCGACACCGCCAACTGGCTGATCTCCTACCCGCAGTCCGTCCAGACCGCCAGCACGCTCTGCTCGACCGCCGCTACGCCGGTGACCGTTACGAGCGAAGCCAGGACGGCCTACGACGGCAAGCCCCTCGGGTCAGCACCGGAGCCGGGCAAGGGCAGCGCCATCACGACGGAAGCCCTGGATCGCTACGACGGCGCCACCCCGCACTACCTGACGGCCGTCACCACCGCGTACGACCAGTACGGGCGAGTCACCTCCGTCAAGGACGTCAACAACGCCGAGACCACGACGTCCTACACTCCGGCGAGCGGCTCCCAGGCCACCGTCGTTCAGTCCACCAACCCCAAGCAGTTCACGACCACCACCAGCTACGACGGCCTGCGTGCCCTGCCGGTGAAGGTCGTCGACGCCAACAACCGCACCACGTACGTCGACTACGACGCCATGGGCCGCACCACGGCCGTGTGGAACCCGGGCCGGGACAAGAGCGCCTCGGCCAGTACGACGTACGCCTACACCATCGAGCCGGGCAAGCAGCCAGCCGTCACGACCAGGACCCTGCTCGATGGTGGTGACTACCGCACCAGCATCGCCCTGTTCGACGGTCTGCTGCGTCCGCGTCAGGTCCAGGAGGAGGCGCACGGCGGCAGCACCGCCCACAACGGCGGCCGCAACATCACCGACAGCTTCTACGACAGCCACGGCCGGGTCTACCGGTCCAACGCGGCGTACCATGCCGACGGGCCTCCGGTCGCGGCGCTGTGGATTGGCCTGGACAACAAGGTCCCGTCCCAGACGGAGACCGAGTTCGACGGCCTCGACCGGCCCACCGCCGGCATCTTCAAGTCCCTGAACATGGAGAAGTGGCGCTCCACCACCCGCTACGGCGTGAACTGGAGCGCGACGACCCCGCCCGACGGCGGCACCCCCACGCTCACCATCACCGATGCCCGGGGCCGTACCTCCGAGGTGCGGCACTACAAGAGCGGGAGCCCGGACTTCGACGCCCCCGTGTCGGCGTACGAGGCCCTGAAGTATTCCTACAACCCGGCCGGCAAGCTCACCCGGTTCACCGACGCCGCGGGCAACGCCTGGACCTGGGAGTACGACCTGCTCGGCCGCCAGGCCAAGGCCGTCGACCCGGACAAGGGCACCACCACCAGCACCTACAACACTGACGGCACACTTGCCACCGTCACGGACGCTCGTGGCAAGACGCTCGCGTATGCCTACGATGTCCTCGGCCGCAAGACGGGGATGTTCGACGGCTCCACCACGGGGACCAAGCTGGCGGAGTGGGCCTACGACACCCTGCCCGGCAGTAACGGTCTGGCCACCGGCAGCACCCGCTGGGAGAACGGCAAGGCCTACACCACCGGCATCACCGGGTTCGACGGCGCGGCCCGACCCACCGGAACCACCGTCACCGTCCCGGACAGCGAAGGACTGCTCGCCGGCACCTACAACGCCTCCCAGACCTACACGCCCAACACCGGCCTGGTCGACACCACGACCTATCCGGCCGGCGGCGGACTCCCGCAGGAGACCGTCCGCCGCAACTACACGCCGCTGGGTCTGCCCACCACGGTGAGCGGCGGCAGCCGGGTGTACTCGCTCGGCAACACCTACTCGCCGCTGGGCCAGCTCCAGCAGAGTGTCACCGGCAACGTCGGGTCCAGGGCGGTCCAGACCTACGACTACGAGAACGCGACCCAGCGACTCGCTCTCGTCCAGACCGACCGGGAGCGCAGCGGCCCGCAGACCCTCGACAAGAAGACCTACACCTACAACCCGGTCGGAAACATCACCCGGGTCCGCGACGACCGCGACAACGCAACTGTCGCGGACACCCAGTGCTACACGTACGACTTCGCCCAGCGTCTGACCGATGCCTGGTCGTCGACCGACGATTGCGTGGCCAAGCCGACCTCGACCACTGCCCCCTATGTCGGCGGAGTGGACCCGTACTGGAGTAGCTACACCTACGACGCGGCCGGCAACCGGACCCAGGCGACCAACCGCAGCTTCGGTGCCGCCCCCGGTCCGCTGATGGACACCGGTAAGGTGACCTCCGTCGCCATCGCCGGTGACGGGCAGACCGCCTCCGTCGCGATCGCCGACGGCCAGGTCTACCTCGCCCAGCAGCGCGCCGACGGCACGTGGGCCAACTTCGAGAACCTGCACAAGACCCAGGCCGGGCCTCTGCCCGCCGCCGTCGAGTACGTCGTGGCGGCCTGGGCCGACAACACCCTGCAGATCATGGCCGTCGCCGGCGGCAGGGTGTGGCACACCCTGCGCGACGCCAACGGCAAGTGGGGAGGGTGGGGCGACGTCACCAACGTGGTCGGGCCCATCACCAACCCGAGCCAGCTCTCGCTGTCCGCCACCGCCTCCGGTCTGGAGGTCCTCGCCCTGTCCGACGGCGTGCTCAAGCACACCCTGCGCAGGCCCGACGGTGTCTGGGCGGGCTGGGGCAACGTCTACGGCGAGACCGGCAGCCTCACCGGAGCCACCCGTGTCACCAGCGCGGCCACTGGCTCCGGCCTCGAGGTCATCGTGATCGCGGGCGACAGGCTCTGGCACACCGTGCGCTTCGGCAACGGCATCTGGCAGAAGTGGGGTGACGTCTACGGCGCCACCGGTGCGCTCACCTCGCCCACCAGCCTCACCGCCACCGCGACCGGCGCCGGCCTCGAAGTCGCCGCCATCGCGGGCGGAAACATCTGGCACACCATCCGCAAGCCCGACGCCACCTGGGCGGGCTGGGGCAACGTCAGCCAGGTCGTCGGCCAGCTCAACCAGCCCACGTCCGCAGCGGTCGTCAGCTCCGGCGGTGACCTGAAGCTCATCACGGTCGCCAGTGGGGCGATCAACTACACCAAGCGGGCCTACGCCACCGGAAGCTGGCTGCCCTGGGCGCAGCTCACCCAGATCCCCGAGAACCCGCCGAGCGACCAGACCCAGCGCACCTCCACCTACCCCGCCGCGGGAGGCAGCCGGCCCCACGCCCTGTCCCGGGTCGACATCACCGGGACCGGCGCCCGGACCGACACCTTCACCTACGACGAGGCCGGCAACACCGTCCGCCGCGTCACCGTCGACGGCGACCAGGCGCTCGAGTGGGACACCGAGGGCCACCGCGCCAAGTCCACCACCGCGGGCAAGAGCACGACCTTCCTCTACGACGCCAACGGCAACCGCCTCCTGCGCCGTGAGCCCGACGCGGTGACCCTCTACCTGGACGGCCAGGAGCTCAAGCTCGACAAGACTGCCAACAAGGTCACCGGCACCCGCTACATCACCGCTGGTCCCGTCACCCTCGTCAAGGCCTCCGACGGCAGCCTCAACTACCTCATCAACGACCAGCAGGGAACCGCCCAACTCACCATCAGCGCCGACAACCTCGACTACACCCGAGGCGACACCACCCCCTTCGGGACCCCCCGAGGCAAGAAGCCGGCCTCCTGGCCAACCGAACGCGGCTTCGTCGGCGGCACCAACGACGCCACCACCGGCCTCACCCACCTCGGTGCCCGCGAATACGACGCGGCCAACGGCCGCTTCATCTCCGTCGACCCCATCCTCGACCCCACCGACCCACAGCAGATCAACGGCTACGCCTACAGCAACAACAACCCCGTCAACCTCAGCGACCCCAGCGGACTGATCTCGATCTTTGGGATCATGATCTTCCCGGATCGACCCAAACTAAAGGATCTTCCCGGCATAGCCGGAAAGATGGCTGCTGGCGGGTTCGACTCCGCCGTCGGGTGGCTGACGGAGAACAGCCCGTTTGCCGCGATGAATAATGCCATGGCGGGGGTTAACCAGCAGGCTGGCGTCACCGTCATTCCAGGCATTGTTCCGATGAAAACGACTGCGCACCCTGCAGCTGACTTGTTCGGTATTTCACACAACGATCCGGCCTACAGGTTCGGGGAGATCGCCGAGACTGTAGCGGAGATTGCTGGTGGTGGGCCCGGAGCCGTAAAGGGAGCAGCTAAGGGCGCCAGGGCAGCCAAGGGTCTGATCAAAGAATCTGGGGTAGTTAAGAAGGCACTCAAAAAGCTCTTCGGAAACTGCAGTTTCACGCCCGACACGCCCGTTCTGATGGCCGACGGTACCAGCAAGAATATCGGCGAAATCCAGATCGGCGACAAGGTCAAGTCAAACGACCCGGAACGACCCGCAGGGGAGGACAACGGGGACCGGCCTGTCCTGGCCACTCTGATCAACGACGACGAAGACCTCGTCGATGTGACAATCAAAACCGCAGGCGTTGCCGAGGAAACCGTCCACACCACGTCCAACCACCCTTTCTGGGATGACACGACCCGTTCGTGGACGCCAGCGGGTGAGCTCACGGTTGGGCATGTCCTCAAGAGCGAATCCGGCGACCTCATCGAGGTCGCGGCCGTGCGCCCTGTTGCGGGTCGCTCCTGGATGTACAACCTGACGATCGCCGACTTCCACACGTACTATGTTGTGGCGGGCGATGTGCCGATCTTGGTCCACAATTCCTGTGGTCCGGATATGGGCTCTGCTGCTCGCGCCGCCGCCAAGCAAGCGCCAGAAGATGCCACGATGACTTCCGTTGCACGCATCAAGAACACGGACATGATGGAGCCTGGCTATTCTGGAGCTTCCTCCCGCCCAGCCTATCTGGAGCCTGAGATCCAGAAAGCTGCAGCCGATGGCGGGCAGATGTTCGAGGGAGATGCGGCTAACTGCGCGGAGATGCGCGCATGCAATGCACTGTTTGCCAATCATGCGGCTGATTTTGAGGGCATGTTTGGGCGTCCTCTTCAATTCAGCGATATCGAATTTCTCACTGTCAGAAGTTCCACTGGCCTACCCGAGGCGGCCTGTCTATCCTGCCAGAGTGCGCTAGTGAGGCGTGGCGCGACTGACCTATCGGTCGGAGGGTGAGCATGGAATTGATAATCCATGGACGAGGGCGCCGTTTGGTTGAAGCGGCAGGCTGGAGGCCTGGCGTCGTGGCCGACGTCTCTGGACTCGTACGTGAGATGAAGCTCGTCGGCTTCGATGTGTCGCCTGCGGCGCACCGATTCTTGGAGGCGTTCTGGCAACTCCGGATCGAGCACCTGCCCAGCATCGACTTGAATAGCAAGGAGATATTCTGCTGGACTGAGTTTGACCCCACGCGGGTGTGCACCGCGCGTGATGCGAGGATTGCTGGACGCTGCTCTGGCGTAGTTGGTGAATCCCTGTGCCCATTGGGAATTGATGGATTTCACCTCACCGTGTATGTGTCGCCATCTGGCAAGTTCTTTGCTGGGATGGACTCCTCGGTGTTCGCATATGCGGACTGCGTTGACGATTTCTTTGCGAAGCTGGCTGATGGATCCAGGCCACAACTCATTGGGAACTGGGAGCTGTAGGGCGCGTTCGGTGCTTTAGAGGAATAGCTGAGGCCCCACCGGAAATGCCTTCCGGTGGGGCCTCAGCGGTCTCTGGCGGCAGTAGTTGACGGCAACGTCAGCGGACGGGTGCTGCACAAAGCGGCGGCTCGTCGCCCTCGATTCCGGTCTCGGCGAGGTTTCCGAGTGCGTGTCCGAGGAGGTCGATGGCCTGCCGCTGAAGGCGGATCCGGACGTGGGCGTACACCGTGGCAGTGACGCCGATGTGGGCGTGGCCCAGCAGCTCCTTGATGACGACGCCTTCGACGCCCTGTTCCAGGAGCAGGGTCGCAGTCGAGTGCCTCAGGTCGTGGAACCGGATCGCCCGCAGGCGGGAGTGGCGAAGTAGCGCGTTGAAGTGCCGTGTGAGGGTGGCGGGTTCGATGGGGTGACCGTCCGTGCGGGTGAAGACGAGGTCGTTGTCCACCCACTCTGCGCCGGCCTGATGCTTCTCGCGGGCCTGTCGCTCACGGTGCACGCGGAGCGAGGTGACGCACGCGGCCGGGAGGGCGATGCGGCGTTCCGAGCTGATGGTCTTGGTCGGCAGGGTTGTGAGGCCGCCGGTGCGTGTGCGCTGGAGAGTGCGGCGGATGCTGGCGGTACTGGTGACGAGGCCGAGGTCTTCCCAGCGGAGGCCGAGGAGTTCGCCCTGCGGAGTCCGGTGTGCAGGGCGGGTTCGAACAGCGCCTCAGGGCGGCGCAGCAGAGGGGGTCGCACCTGGCGTCGCCGTACGCGACCCTTGGCTTGCCGGCCCCCTGCCCGCCCGGATTCCTCATGGCCGCCGACGGCCGGCGGGCAGGGCGGGGGTCGAAGATCGTGAGCGATGGGAGGCTGAGCCCTTGCGGTGGCAGATGGTCCCGCTCGGAGGTCAGGGGGGAACGGGAAATGGCGAACGCTGTCGGCCGTCTCGCGGACATCATGGGGGAGCCCCGATGTGAGCCGTTCCGGGTGTACTGGGAGGGGGCCGTCGAAGGGCTAGGCACCGAACTGCCCTCGGACTACGGTGCGTTCGTGGAGCGGTACGGCCGTGCCCACTTCCGCGGCGAGAGTTCGCTATGGTGACCCCGGACCTCGACCCCGGCACTCCGGACGAGGAGAGGTACGAACACTTCCGCCACTTCAACGTGGAAGTCGAGGAGATGCTCGACGGGTGGTACGAGTGGAATCCCGAGCTCGGCAGGCCCTACGCGCCGTTCCCGGCGAAGGGCGGTCTGCTCGTCTGGGCCAACAACACCATCTCCGACTACTTCTGCTGGGGCACCTCGGCCGGAGACCCGGACCAGTGGCCGGTCGTGGTGTGGCGCTTCGACATCAGCGAGTTCGTCCGTTTCGACGGCACCATGACCGAGTTCCTGGCCACCGTCCTGACAGGGGAGGCCCCCGACTCCGACGAGTACATCGACCGGACGTTGGCGCCCGACCGGTGTCTCTTGTAGTCCGTGCCCCGCAGCCCGGCTGAGCGTTCGCCATGGGAGTAGCAGGACACCCCTTGGTGCAGGAAGTCGGCCGGTCCGACTTCCTGCACCAAGAGCCCACGTGGGTTACGCGTTGCCGCCCCTGTTGCCCCTGCCGCGTAGGAGGTCCGCGATGCGCGCGTCGACCTGGTCGCGGTCGTAGCTGTGCCGTACCAGGTCGACGTCGCGGAACTCCGGTGATGTGGACACCTCGCGGGTCCTCCAATCTCTGACGACCGCTCGCCCGGGCCACAGGGGTAGAGGTCGGTCCGCGGTGGCCGGGCCCTGTGGCTGAAGTCCGTCACCCGCACGGCCAAGGCCGGCGCCACCGTGCAGACGCTCCAGCCCGTCGTGTTCGGCCACGGAGACCCGCTTCCCAGCCGGGCCGACTCCGCCGAGGGCTGTCCCGATGACCCGGTACCGGGTTGACCTGATCACCTCCGAGACCGCACGACGTCCTACGCTCCCGGCGAGTGGCTCCCAGTTGACGATCGTCCGGTCGACCAACGCCAAGAAGTCCGCGACCACGACCACCCGCGACGGCCTGCGCGCCCTGCCGGTGAATGTCGTCGACGTCAACAGCCGCACCACGTACGCCGATTACGACGCCATGGGCCGCACCACAGCCGTGTGGAACCCAGGCCGGGACAAGAGCGCGTCGGCCAACGCGACGTACGCCTACACGATCGAGCCGGGCAAGCAGCCCGCCGTCACGACCAGGATGCTGCTGGAGGACGGCGACTACCGCACCGGCATCTCCCTGTACGACGGTCTCCTGCGCCCGCGCCAAGTCCAGGAGCAGGCGTACGACGTGGACGGCGGCCGGCAACATCACCGACAGCTTCTATGACAGCCACGGCCGGGTCTGCTGCGTCAACGCGGCGTACCACGCTGCCGGGCCTCCGATAGCGGTGCTGTGGATCGGTCTGGACAACAAGGTCCCGTCCCAGACGGAGACCGAGTTCGACGGGCTCGACCGGCCCACCGCCAGCATCTTCAGGTCCCGAACATGGAGAAGTGGCGTACCACCACCCGCTACGGGGTGCGCTCCGCGGGCAGCATCAGGCTGAAGGAACGGGCGACGGTGAAGACCGTCGGCTCGGGCAGGTTGAGCGCGGCCAGTGCGGCTGAGGCGGCCTCGTGCCGCTCGCCGTTGATCCGGATCTCGGACTCCACTGCTCCCGGGGCGCCGCCGTAGAAGACGCGGACCCCGTTGAACCAGGGCGATTCCAGGTCGGCGGTGAAGGTGTCGGCGATCTCGTGAAGCACATTCGCTTCCAGCAGCGCCTCCTGGAGGTCGCGATTCTCCTCGGCGGAGAGTCCGTACGCCAGCACGCCCGAGGTGATGGACCGCCACCCCGGTACGCCGTGTTCCTGGGCGGGATCCAGGTGGTCGGCGAAGCGGCCGCGTCCGTCGATCAGTTCGAGCATGCAGGCGCCGGCGGAACGGGCCCACAGTCCGGCCGCGTCGCGCGGGGTGGTGACGACTACGGCGCAGTCCCCGAAGCAGGGCGGGTCGTGCTGGACGTTCACGTCCGGGATGGCGATCAGGTCGTAGTGCCGGTCGTCCCCGTGGCCCGCCGGCCCAACGGCGACGGCCCAACCCCGCGGACTGAGCAGCGAGTTGCCCTTGAGCTCGGCACCCGCCGTACTGTCGGGTGCGACCTCCTCGAGTGCATCGCGGACCAGCGCGAGGAACGCGAGATCGGGCAGTCGGCCATCGGGTGGCTCGGTGGCGCGAGAGCGGCGGCGTATCCAGGACATGCGGGGATCATACGGAGGCGGCGATGGGGCTGTTCGCCTCGCGGTCCCCATGCATGCGGGTTCCGGATCCGACGGCACCCGCCGCGACGTCCTCGCCCTGCGGCTCCTGCGCTAGACAGCGGCCGGAGGGCGGCCCGAAGGCCGCTTGACGATGTACGTACATCAACCTGTTTTCGGCGGTCGTGAATTCCCGGCATATCCGCAGGCAGAAGCGAATCGGACGATCGTCTTCGGGATTCCTGCCCGCCGCCCCCGAGGGCGCCTTTGTCCGCTTTATTCCGTCGGCCCTCGGCAAGGGCTGGTCGATCCCGGCGGCGAGTGACACTCTCTTCCGTTGTCGGCGATACGGGGCCGCGAGGGCCGGGGAAAACGGCCCGACGCGGGCCGGTCATTTCGCATCGCCAGGTCGCAACGATCCGTCAGTCGAATGGGACAGGGAGAGCGGTACTTCCATGAATCTTCGTATCAGCAAGCGAATTGCCGCGGTGACACTCGCCGCCGCCACCGTGGTCGGCGGAGGCGTCGTCGCCGCCTCGCCCGCCAGCGCCATCGGCCCCGTGCAGTGCCCCGGCGGCGGGGCGAAGGCCTACGGCATCGAGCTGTGGATGTCGGGCTGGCAGCTCTGCTACGCGGGCAGCGTGGGGGCCATCTACCCCAACGTCGACGGCGTGAACCTGGTGACCTCGCAGTGGAACAACGGCATCATCACGGCGAACGGCACGCCGTACAACCTCTACGCCGGCGGAAGCCTCAGCTTCACCAGCGCGCACGTTTCCGAAGTGCAGATCGTGTGATTCCGCCAGGGGCGGCGGGCGTCCTCCGGATGCCCGCCGCCCGCTTTTCTCCGTCTTTCTCCAGGGAGGAGAAGAATTCCTATGCCGATGCCACCGCGGGGACGCGCCCCGCTCGCGCTCACCGTTCTGGCCGTGGCCGTGAGTTCCCTTTCCGCCTGTTCCGGTGGAGGCCAGGCGAATTCCGGCCCGCCGCCGACAGGGCAGGTGCCGGTCATCGACCGGCCGGAGCAGATCACCCTTCCCCTCGACGGCTACAAGCCGACCGCCGAACAGGCCGTGACGATCAGTCGGGCCTCGCACCTCGTCACGGCCCGCTGCATGAAGGACTTCGGCCTCCAGGCCCCGGAGGAGACCTACGACGCCTTCACCCAGGCGGCGACGGCGGCCCGGGAACGGACCCAGCTCTACGGGTACTTCGCCCCGGCGAAGGCGGCCGAGAAGGGGTACGACCGCAACCAGGTCATCCCCGATTCCACCCTCTCCCCGGACGTCACCTCGGTGCTCTACGGAGCGGACCCCTCGGGGAAGCCGGTCACGAGCTTCAACGGCAGGCCGGTGCCCAAGGGCGGCTGCTGGCAGGCCGGCGCGGACGCGCTCGGCGGGCCGCCGCCGGTGCCGGGCACCGCGCAGGGGCTGCCCGACAAGGGCCCCCGGATCCCCCTCACCGACCCGCGCCTGACCGCCGCGTACGCGGAGTGGAGCGCGTGCATGAAGGGGAAGGGCTACAGCTACGCCAACCCGGCGGACGCCTACAGCGACCGCAAGTGGGGCGCGGCGGGCACCACTCCCGCGGCGGGCACCGCCCCCGCCGCCGGGACGCCGCCCCCGCGCAGCCCCGACGAGGTGCCGACGGCCGAGGCCGACATCGCCTGCAAGCTCTCCCTGAACACGGTCGGCCGGCTCGTCGCGGTGGAGACCGCCTACGACAACCAGTACATCGCGAGGAACGCCGACTCCCTGCGGAGCTTCGCCCAGCAGCTGAGCGCGCGGACGCAGCGGGCCCAGGCCGTCATCGCGCAGGACGGCGCCACCGGTCAGGGAGCGCCGCCCGCGGTGGTTCAGCCCGGGTAGTCGATGGCGTTCAGGGCGAGGTCGTCCATCAGGCGCTCCCTGAAGAGCCACCCGCCGTCGACGCGGACCACCGTGTCGTTGAACCGGCCGTAGGCCGCGACGTGCGGCGTCTGGGTCCGCGGCTCGAAGGCGGCGATGACGACCATGTAGCTCCAGACCGTCGCGGTGTCCGCGTCGACCTCGGTGACGGTCGTGTTGGTGCTCATGTGCCGGTTGCCGGCGCGGCTCGGGCCGTAGTCGTCGAGCCACTGGGCGAGCGCCTCGCGGCCGGTCGTCGTCCCCGTGTAGTTGGTGAGGCTGCCGTCCTCGGTGAAGGTGTCGGCGAAGCCCTTGAGGTCGCCCTCGTCGACGGTCTTCCAGTAGTGGGCCAGCAGTTCGTGGATCTCGAAGCGGTCGGCTGCGGTGATGCCGGACATGCGGGTGCTCCCTATCCGAGGTCTGTCCGAGGTCGGTTCGACGTTGGTGCGAGGTTGGTTCGAGGCCGGTGCGGGACCGGTCCGAGGCCGGTGCGGGGTCTACCTGAGGTTTCCGCGGGCGAAGGCGGCGAAGACGCCCTCGCCGCCCATCGCGTCGAAGAACGCGGCGGCGTGCTCGCTCTGCCAGCTGCCGAGCAGCCGCGTCAGCGCCGGGACGACGGTGAGCAGCTCCGCCCCGGCGGCCCGCAGGGTGTCGCGGCTGTTGGCGGCGGAGGTGCGCGTGCCGGCCGCCGACACGTCGAGCAGGACGGCGACGCCGAAGCCGTCCTCGATCGCGGACAGGACCGGCGGCACCAGGCACACCTCGGTGGTCAGGCCGCCGACGAGGAGGTTCTCCCGACCGGTCGCACGGACGGCCTCGACGAACGCCGGGTCGTCCCACGCGTTGATGACGCCCGCGCGCCGTACCCGGGCGGCGTACGCGGCGGGCACGAGGGTCTCGAGGTCGGGCAGTAGCGGGCCCTGCTGGCGGTCCTCGAGGCTGCTGGTCAGGACGACGGGGACGCCGACCGCCGCCGCGAAGCGCACGATCGTGCGCACCCACATCGTCAGCTGGTCGCGTTCGTCCTCGCCGGCCGGCTCGCCGGCCCACCCGATCGTGCCGACCTGGTGGTCGATCAGGACCAGCGCGGTGTTGTCGATGGTGAGGGGGATCCGGGGTGCGGTCATGACGCCCTCACCCGCCGGGGCGATCCGTGTCGAACCGGGCCATATCCGCCCGGACACGCCTATCTGCACTCATGTGCCTACAGTAAGTGACGCCTCGGCGTCTGCGGCCCGATCCACGAGCGGGGCGGGGGTGTCGCCGCCGGGACGGTGGCGGACCCGGCGGTGGACGAGGCGTTCGGGGTGTTCGAGGCGGCGCTGACCGTGCCGGGCCGTTGCGCGGGAAGTCGGCCGGTCCGACTTCCCACGCCGAGCCCGCCGCGTGGGGTTACGCCCTGCCGCCCCTGTTGCCCCCGCCGCGCAGCAGGTCCGCGATGCGCGCGTCGACCTGCTCGCGGTCGTAGCCCCGCCACCTGATCTCGAACGCCGGCACGGGCGGCAGTGAAACGGCCCCGGACAGGGCCCTGAGGTAGTGGTCGACCTGCTCGCGGTCGTAGCCGCGCCGGACCAGGTCGAAGCCGCGGAACTCCGGTGATGTGGACACCTCGCGGGTCCTCCAATCTCTGACGACTCCCTGACGGCCCGCTCGCCCGGGCCACAGGGATCGAGGCCGGTGAGCGGGGCTCGCTGACCGGGGTGGCGCGTGAAAGGCGTCAGGCTTCTTGATCTTGTCATATGGATCGCGTCAGGAGCCGCGGGACGGCGAACTTCCGGTGCCACCATCCAACTTCCCCGAGAAGAAAGACGGTTCCGACCTTGCACCTCCTCTCCCGCCTGAAACGCGCCCTGGCCTGCGGGGTCGCCGCCGTCGCGGTGGTCTCCGGCCTGACCGCGCAGGCCCAGGCCGCGCCCGCGGCAGCCGCCGCGGCGGCCCCGGTGGACAAGACCTGCGGAACCCCGGCCTCGCCGGGCGGCGGCAACTGCATGACGGCGCTGATCAGTTCCGCCTTCGACACGATCAGGCTGATGCACGACGCCGCCAACCTCAACAAGCTGGACAACGCCGAGTTCACCCAGAACACCGCGACGAAGTTGAGCGCGAAGTTCCCGGGGTTCAACGTCATGGTGTTCAAGACCGTGGGCACCGACCTGTACGACACCGAGTGGTTCCGGAACGAGTACAAGTCCGACATGCGGGGGGTGCTGCTCGACACCACCTACAAGCTCAACCACTTCCTGGACAAGGAGAAGAAGGAGCCGTCCGGCTACGACGTCTTCCGGATCTGGGTCTTCCAGGGGGACTCGACCTTCCGCAACCGGGGCGACGGCGGCTACCTGAACTGGGCGTTCACCGGCAACGACGGCGACAGCGTCAAGAAGGAGCCGTGGACCTGCCGTTCGGGCACCGCGCGGCCGTACAAGTGCGACGGCGACGTGCGCACCGTCCACTTCCCCTCCCGCTCCGGCTACGGCACCAGGACCGGCAGCCTGACCCCCGACTCCAGCGCCCCCGGCTACCACGCCTGCCTGGACGTCAGTGGCAACGGCACCGCGAACGGCACCCCCGTCCAGATGTGGGAATGCAACGGTGGCGACGCCCAGAAATGGACGTACAACGGCTACAAGCTCCAGGCGGCCAACGGCAAGTGCCTCGACCTGGAGGCCAACAAGACCGCGAACGGGACCAAGCTTCAGGTGTGGGACTGCCTGGAGATCCCCGGACAACGCTGGAACATGTCGGCCGGCGGCGGCTTCCGGCACATGACCGACCAGGACGACCGCTCCAAGGACGTCTGCATCGACGACTTCAGCGGCCGGACCGCCAACGGCAGCACGGTGGCGGCCTGGGCCTGCGGCTCCGAGGACCGGCGGGACGCGCCCAACCAGAACTGGGCCTGGGGCGGCACCCCGCCGACCACCACCCCGCCCACGACCGGCGGCGGCACCGGCACCGGCGCCGAGGTGTACCTGAAGCTCGACAACGGCCTGGGCGCCGTGCCGGTCAACGGCTCCGCCGGCGCGTCGGTCGTCGCCGGGCTCCGGGGCGGCAACGAGTCCAAGTGGAAGCTCTCCCCGGCGGGCGGCGGCCGCTACCGGATCACCAGCTCGTACGGGCTGGAACTCACCGAGAACGGCGGCTACCTGGCCGAACTCCAGCCGTGGAGCAACTCCTCCCGGCAGAAGTGGGAGCTCGCCGCGATCGGCAACGGCAAGTACCAGATCCGGATCTCCGGCGACGACTGCCTCGCCCACGACGCCGACTTCAAGCAGCTCGGCGTGTGGACCTGCAAGCAGGACTGGCACCAGGGGTGGGTGCTCGAATCCACGTCCGGCGGCGTGATCACGCCGACCGACCCGACCACCCCGACGAAGCCGGACCCGAAGCCGGACCCGGACCCGAAGCCCAAGCCGAAGCCGTCCTCCGACATCCCGACCGAGCGGCCGCTGTTCCTGAAGCTCGCCAACGGGCTGGGCGCGACGGCCCCCAACGAGACCGCGAGCTGGGGTTCGCCGATCGTGGGCGGGATCCTGGGGGCGAAGGGCTCCACCTGGACGGTCAAGCCGCTGGGCGGGGACCGCTACCGGATCGTCAACGACCTCGGGTTCAACCTCACCGAGAACCCCGAGACCTACGTCGCCGAGCAGCAGGCGTGGGGCGACACCGCCAACCAGAAGTGGGAGTTCGTCGGCCTCGGCAACGGCAAGTACCGGGTCCAGATCGGCGACGACGACTGCCTCACCCACGACTCCGACTTCAAGCAGCTCGGGGTGTGGAGCTGCGAGGGCGGCTGGAAGCAGGAGTGGTCCTTCCAGCTCCTCTGACCGGAGCCACCTGCCGGAGTCACGGCCTCGGGCGCCGGCCGTACGGGTCGGCGCCCGAGGCCCGTCCGCCAGGGGCGCGGACCGTGGCAGGACTGTTGCCCGTGAAGTGGCGCAGCTCACTGCCGTCCGGTGCGGGGCGTGATCGACTCGCCCGATGCGCCAGCTCTCCCCGTCCCGCCGCCCGTTGACGGCCCGGCACCCTGCCGCGTCCGCCGTGGCCGTCGCCACCGCCGCGTTCCTGCTCGCGGGTTGCGGCACCGCGACGACCGCGGCCTCCGGCGGCGGCCCGGAGGGCTCCGGCAGCCCCCGGCCGTGCGGCAGCGCGCCGCCGAGCGCGCCCGGCGTGCCGCAGCCGACCGCGCTCGCCCAGGGCGGGGCGCGGATCACCGCCGTCGGCCGCACCTGCTTCGAGTACGAGGTGACCAACCCGAACGCCGAACCGTACGACTACACCGTGGTGTTCAACGGTCCCGATCCGGACCGGGGCGCGGCGGTGTTCGGCGGCCCGGGCGGGGGAGGGAAGCTCACCCGGACCGTCACCGGGCTCGCCCCCGGCGCCACCGAGAAGGGGCGGATCGACCTGGCCGTGCCCGGTGCGACCGGGCCGGGCTCCCGCCCGGGCGCGCCCACCCTGGGACGGTCCGACAACCCCCACCCGCCGAAGCCGGAGCTCCTCCAGGTCCGCAGCGTGCCCACCGCCGAGGCGCCCAGTGCCGGCGGCCCCTGCCCGCCCTCCGGCCTGCGGCTGTACGCCGACGAGGGCAGCGCCGCGATGGGCCTGCGCGCGGTCGGCCTGCACCTGCGCAACTGCGGGACGGCCACCGTCACCCTCGACGGCTACCCGCAGGTGCAGCCGCTCGACCCCGACCACAAGCCCCTCGACGGCGTGCGGATCCTGCGCGGCGGCGCCGAGATCGCCTCCGGCACCGGCGCGGACAACCCGCCGCAGAAGATCGCCCTGGGGCCGGGGGAGGGCGCCCGCGCCACCCTGGTGTGGCGCAACACCACCGAGGCCGGCGCCGGGGACCCGCAGAACGCCCCCTACGTCCGGGTGCGCGCCACCGCCGACGCGGCCCCCGTGATGGTCGTCCCGGAGCTCGACCTCGGCACCACCGGCCGCCTCGGCGCCGGCGCCTGGGCCCGGGAGGACGCGAACGACAAGCCGTCGCCGGACCCGAGGCCCTGAGGTCCTGAGGTCCTGGAGAGGGAAGGACGGCCCGGCACGCTCCCCCGTGGCGTGCCGGGCCGTCGGCGCGGAAACGGAACGAGATGTTCCGCCGCGCGGTGTTCACTCGTGGAGGATGCCAGGGAGGCACCCCCGCCGTGTTGGCACCGAGTCGACAGTCCTTGGCACTGGGTGGACAGGTGCGGCCTTCCGGCCCGTCCGTGCGCGCGGGGTGCTCGCGGTGCGGGGTTCTCGGGGGGCGTGGGTCGGCCGGCGGCCGGTGTTGTGCAGGAGGCGCAGCACCGCGTCGGTGTCCAGGCCCTCGCAGGCGGCGTCCATCGCGGCGTAGAGGGACTCCTCGATCCCGGCGGCCCCGTCGGCGCGGCCGTGCCGCCCGTACGGTTAACCGCCGGCGCCCCCGGCCAGGGCCCGCTGGCGGTGCTCGCTGGGGGAGAGGCCGTACGCGGTCTTGAAGGCGCGGCTGAACTCGGCGGCGCGGGGCAGGCCGCAGCGGGTGGCGACGGCGTGGACGGGCAGGTCGCGCAGCGCGGGGTCGGCCAGGTCGCGGCGGGCCCGCTCCAGCCGGCGGCGGCGGACGAAGGCGGCGACGGTCTCGCCGCCGGACTGCCGGGTGAACAGGCGGTGCAGGTAGCTGACCGAGATGTGGTGGGCGGCCGCGATCACGGCGGGGGTCAGCTCCGGGTCGTGCAGGTTGCGTCCGACGAAGGCCCGGACGTTCTCGACCAGGGCCCGCTGCCGGGTGTCGTCGGGTACGGCGGCCTCGGCGTCCAGCTCCCGGGCGAGCCAGGCGGCCACCAGGTCGACCACGATGCCGCCCAGCCGGGGGGTCTCGACCGGGCCCAGGACGGCGGCCTGCCGGTCCAGGCCGACGAGGAACTCCGAGAGCAGCGCGCAGGCGCCCTCCCGGGAGGAGAAGCCGCGGCCCAGCAGCTCGTGCACCCGGTGCGGCGGCAGCGGCAGCAGGGCGGTGGGGAAGTCGACGCCGACGGCCTCGATCCGGCGCTCCGCGGGCGCCTGGGCGCGGGAGCCGAAGGCCCGCAGGTCGAAGGAGTGGGAGCTGTCGAGCATGTGCAGGTTGCCGGGCCCGAAGGTCTCGGTGCGCCCGCTGCCGGGGGTCAGGACGAAGCCGCCGTCGAGCAGCAGGGTCAGGTGGAACACTCCGAGGTCCGAGCGGCGCACCCGGCGCTCGGTGCGCTGGAAGCGGGTCGGCGGGAAGGAGGTCCGCAGGAGGGTCACCGGCCCGAGCTCCAGGCGCCGCATCTCCGCCCGGAAGTCGTCGGAGTGGTCGCTGGTCACCTCGCTGTCCCGGGTGCGGCTGACCAACTCCCGCCAGCACTCGAACCGTTCCCTCTCGGGTACGCCCTCACCGCGGAACACGCTCGCCGTGCTCGTGGTCACTGTCCGCCCTTCCCGTCCGGGGTCCGTCCCCTTCCCTGTCCGGTCGGGCTCCCCTTCCCCACCAGGTGTCACCGGCCCCTCGCAGCCGGTGACACCGAAACCTACAAGGTCAGGCCCGGTGTCCTCCGCCCGGGGGCCCGGAGCCCGGCCGCGCTCCGCCCGGGGCCGCCGTCGCCCGACGGGAAATCCGGTGAACCGGCCGTCCGCCACTGCCCGTTGGCATGAACGCAGGGACCGACAGGCCCTGCTCCCATCGGAGGGCGGCGTACGGGGCGTGTCCCGTACCGCCGTCGACGAGACCGTGCCGCGGCCGGTCGGGAACCGCGCCGCAGCGGAAAGAGGGGAACGATGAGGAACACCGGAAGGACCAGGCGCACGCTCGCCTTCGCCGGCGCCGCCCTGGCGCTGGCCTCGCTCACCGGGCTGACGACGGCCACCAGCGCGTCCGCCGACGTCAACAGCGAGTGGAACTGTTCGCGCAACCCGAGCGGCTGGGACCACATGAACTGGGGCAGCTGCCTGCTGCCCGGTGACTCGCTCGTCTCCGCCAACGGCGCCTACCGGCTGACCTACCAGACCGACGGCAACCTCGTGGAGTACGACCGCTACGGCACCGCGATGTGGAACACCGCCACCTTCGGCGGCGCGGGCAAGGCGATCATGCAGTACGACGGCAACTTCGTCGTCTACGACACCTTCAAGAACGCCAAGTGGGCCACCGGCAGCGGCTTCGGCTGCAACCCCAGCGCCAACTGGGTGCGCATGCAGAACGACGCCAACATCGTCGTCTACCGCCCGCACGACAACAGCAGCCCCTGGGTCCCGGTCTGGTCCTCGCAGTCCGGCCGCGTCGGCACCTGCTGACACCCACCCGGCCCGTGCCCGGCACCTGCTGACACCGCCGGGCCCGTGATGCCCGGCACCGGCGGCCGCACCCCCTGCGGCCGCCGGTGCCGGCGTCAGTTCCCCCGCGGTCGCTCCGCCTCCGTGGCGCCGCCCACCCGGGGGGCGCTGTCCGGGGCGCCGAGGGCGAGGGTGAAGCTGAACCGGTCGCCGCGGTACAGGGAGCGCACCTGCTCCAGGGGGCGCCCGGCGGCGTCCAGGCTGCGGCGGTGCAGCAGCAGCATCGGCAGCGCCGGCGGGGTGCCGATCAGCAGCGCCTCGCGCGGGGTGGCCAGCACCGTCTCGATCCGCTCCTCGGCGGCGCCCAGGCGCACCCCGTGCTCGCGCAGGTAGCCGTAGAAGGACCCCTCGGGGTCGAAGTCCCGGTCCAGCGCGGGCACCCGGGCCACCGGCACGTACGTGGACTCCAGCCCGACGCGCTCCTCGTCCGCGCGCAGCACCCGCTCCAGGTGCCACAGCGGCTCGCCCTCGGGGACCTCCAGCAGCCGGGCCACCGCCGCGTCGGCGGGCAGCCGGTCCAGGCCGATCAGGGTGCGCCCGGGGCGCAGGCCCTGGCGCGAGACGCCCTCGGTGTAGCTGCTCAGGGACAGCGGCTGCTCGATCTTCGGCCCGGCCACGACCGTGCCCCGGCCCTGCCGGCGCAGCCGGCCCTCCAGCAGCAGCTCGCGCAGCGCCTGGCGCACGGTGGCCCGGGCGACGCCGTGACGCTGCGCCAGATCGGCCTCGGTGGGCAGCCGCCCGCCCGGGCCGAGCTCGGCGACCAGCTCCTCCAGCCGCGCCTTGACCAGGTAGTACTTGGGCACCCGGCCGTGCTCGGGGACGCCGGCGCGGGCCGCTTCGGGGCCGGCCCGGGAGATGGGGTGGTTCACCGCGCAAGCCTACCGAGCGCCGCCCGGGCCGCACCGGGCCGTACGGGCCGTGCCCGGCTCCCCGGGGTCGATGATCACGGAAGCGTAACGGGTCTGGTCTGAATTTCCGCGGTTGTTCATACAACCGTGGATCCGGCGAGGGCCCGTCCTCGCCCGCCCGGCGCATCCTCACTCCCGGTGCAACTGCACCGCACTGACGACCAGTTGGGAGCCCTCGATGCGCACCTCCCGCACCGCCGCCCTCGCCGCCGCCACGGCCCTCGCCGCCACCGCCGCCGCGCTGATCGCACCGACCACCGCCGCCACGGCCGCCCCCGCCGCGACCGGGGCCGCCACCGGGGCCGCCACCGGGGCCGCCGCCCCCAGCGGCCCGTACCAGGGCCTGCCGAACGGCACCAAGCAGGCCAAGACCCTGGTCATCGGCGTCGACGGCACCCGCTACGACAAGCTGCTCACCGCCGACGCCCCCGCCCTCAAGGCTCTGATGGCCGGCGGCATGACCGCCACCAGCAACCTCTACGCCAACCCGCTGGCCCCCACCCTCTCCGGCCCCGGCTGGTCGACCATCGCCACCGGCGCGTGGCCCGACAAGCACCAGGTGAAGGACAACAGCTTCACCGGCTCCCGCTTCGACCTGTTCCCCGACTTCGCCACCCGCCTGGAGAACGCCGACCCCACCACCTCCACCCTGGTGATCGGCTCCTGGAACCCCATCGCCGGCAACGTCTTCAACGGCCGCGCCGACCTGCGCCTCCAGGAGAGCGAGAACGACACCAAGACCGCCGCCGACGCCGTCGACTACCTCGCCCACGGCAACCCCGACACCACCTTCCTGCACTTCGACCAGGTCGACGAGGCCGGCCACAACCACGGCGGCACCAGCCCCGAGTACGCGGCCGCCCTGCACTCCGCCGACGCCCTGGTCGGCCAGGTCCTCCAGGCCGTCAAGTCCCGTCCCACGTACGCCTCGGAGGACTGGCTGGTCGTCGTCACCACCGACCACGGCCACACCGACGCCGGCGGCCACGGCGGCAACAGCGCCAACGAGCGCCAGACCTTCCTGATCGCCAACGGCACCGGCTACGCCCCCGGCTCCCGCCGCTACGACGTCAAGCCCGTCGACATCGCCCCCACCGTCCTCAAGCACGAGGGCGTCGCCCTCGACCCCGCCTGGAAGCTCGACGGCCGCCCGATCGACGAGATCGCCCCCGACGCCTTCGACGCGCTGCGCCCGAGCCTTCAGGCCCGCGCCGACGAGAGCGGCATCCCGGCCGGGGTGAAGGGCTGGACCCACACCCCGCCGGCCGGCTGGAGCATCGACAACTCCCGCATGCCCAGCGGCGGCGTCACCGAGTGGCGCGGCTGGACCTTCGCCACCGACGAGTTCTGGACGGCCGCCCAGCTCGGCCAGTCCCGCGAGACCAACGTGCGCGCCCGCAACGTGTTCGCCGTCGCCGACTCCGACGAGTGGGACGACAAGGCGCACGGCGCCGGCCAGTTCGACTCCACCCTGGTCGGCCCCGCCTACCCGGTCTCCGGCGCGAGCCGCGGCGTGCTGTCCTTCGCGACCAACTACAAGGTCGACGGGCCGCAGACCGGCGACATCTACGTGGTCTTCGACAACGGCGCCCCGCAGCTGGTGAAGTCCTACCGCAGCGACCTCAACACCGTCGAGAACCTCCCCGTCACCGTCCCCGCCGGCGCCACCACCGCCCGCTTCCAGTTCCGCTACACCGGCACCAACAGCGCCTTCTGGACCGTCGACCAGGTCTCCTTCACCGCCTCCTGACCCGGGCGGCGGCGCGGGCGGGGGAGGGGCACCGGGCCCCGCCCCCGCCCGCGGCCGTAGACGGCGGGATCGGCCCACCCCTTGCATTGTCACGCGTATGCAACTATTGTTCCTGCATGTAAGGCGCGTTTGCACTAATCCTTCGGTGCGGACGCAACCCCCGGCGGGTCCCCCATGACGCCCGCCCGCTCCGCAAAGGCAGTGACATGTCCCTGAAGAACATCCTCCCCGGCAAGCTCGGCTTCGGCACCGCCCCGCTCGGCAACATGTTCCGCGCGATCCCCGACGCCGAGGCCCTGGCCACCGTCGAAGCCGCCTGGGACCAGGGCGTCCGCTACTTCGACACCGCCCCCTTCTACGGCGCCGGCCTCTCCGAGGAGCGCCTGGGCGAGGTGCTGTCCACCAAGCCGCGCGACGAGTACGTCCTGTCCACCAAGGTCGGCCGCGTCATCCTCGACGAGCTGGAGGAGGGCGCCCGCGACCTCGGCGAGAAGGGCGGCCTCTTCGAGCACGGCAACCCGAACAAGATGCTCCACGTGTGGACCGCCGAGGCCACCGAGCGCTCCGTCGAGGACAGCCTCAAGCGCCTGGGCACCGACCGCCTGGACATCGTCTGGGTCCACGACATCGCCCAGGACTTCCACGGCGACCAGTGGCTCGCCAAGTTCGAGGAGGCCCGCACCGGCGCCTTCCGCGTCCTGTCCCGCCTGCGCGACGAGGGCGTCATCAAGGCCTGGGGTCTGGGCGTCAACAAGACCGAGCCGATCGAGCTCACCCTGGCCCTGGACGAGCCGCAGCCCGACGGCTTCCTCCTCGCCGGCCGCTACACCCTGCTCGACCACGACCACGCCCTCCAGCGGCTGCTGCCGATGGCGCAGGAGCAGGGCGTCGACATGGTCGTCGGCGGCCCCTACAGCTCCGGGATCCTCGCCGGCGGCACCCACTTCGAGTACCAGCAGGCCCCCGCCCACATCATCGAGCGCGTCACCGAGCTCAAGGCCCTGGCCGCCAAGCACGGCGTCTCCATCAAGGCCGCCGCCCTGCAGTTCTCCCTCGCCCACCCGGTGACCGCCGCCGCCGTCCCCGGCGCCACCAAGCCCGGCCGCATCGCCGAGGACGTCGCCGCCCTCAACGAGACCGTCCCGGCCGCGTTCTGGCAGGAGCTGCGCGCAGCCGGCCTGGTCAGCCCGGCCGCCCCGCTGCCGAACAACGCCTGACCACCCGCACACCCCACCGCAGTGACAGGAGAAACGACCATGGCCTCCACCTCCGTCAGCCGTACCGTCCCCGCCACCCCCGAGAAGGTCTGGAGCCTCATCGGCGGCTTCGACGCCCTGCCCGACTGGCTGCCCTACATCCCCGAGAGCACCGCCTCCGAGGGCGGCCGCGTGCGCAGCCTGAAGAACCCCGAGGGCGACGTCATCGTCGAGCGCCTCGTCGACTTCAACGAGACCGAGCGGCAGTACAGCTACGCCATCCTCCAGGCCCCGTTCCCGGTCGACGGCTACGTCTCCACCCTCCGCGTCCACGCCGTCCCGGGCCGCGCCGACCTCGCCGAGGTCCAGTGGTCCGGCCGCTTCAACCCCGTCGGCGCCACCGAGCAGGAGGTCGTCGACCTGTTCACCGGCATCTACGCCGACGGCCTCGACGCCCTGGCCCGCACCCTCGCGGGCTGACCCGGGGCACCGCGCACCGGCGGCGCGGCGGTCCGGACACCTGGGGGATCGGGTGTCCGGGCCGCCGCGCCGCCGGCGTTTCCGCCCGTTCCCGCCGCTCCGACCTGCCCGGCCCCGCCCCGCGGGCCGTACGGGCGGCGGGCGTAGGCTCCCGCCGGTGACACCAGCACCGACACCCCCTGCCGAGGCCGGACAGCCCGTCGAGCCCGGCCCCGTCTGGACCCCGCTGACCCGCGCCACCGCCGTCGACCGCGCGACCGGCCTCGCCTGGCTGTCCGGGCTCGGCCACAACCGCACGGCCCCCGGCGGCTTGCTCCTGCGCCTGCTGGACGCCGGCGAGCACCACTTCCTGGACCGCGACGACCTGCCCGACGGAGTCCTGGACGCCGCGATCGCCCACCCCGACCGGCGCGTGCGGATGGGCGCCGCGGAGAGCGGCCGGCTGTCACCGGCCCAGTGGGAGCGGCTGATCGCCGCCACGCCCGGGGCGGCGCTGCGCGAGCTGTTCGCGGAACTGGCCGAGGGGCCGGGCCGCCCGCGCAACCACCCCCGCTTCCCCCGCCAGGGCCTGCTGCGCCTGGCCGCCGACCCGAACCCGCGCCTGCGGGCCCTGGCCCTCGACGACCCCGCCGCCACCCCCGCCCACGTCGAACGGGCCGCCGCCGACCCCGACCCGGCCGTCCGTCGGGCCGCCGCCGCCGACCGTCGGCTCGCCCCCGCCACCGCGGCCGCGCTCGCGGCCGACCCCGACAGCGGCGTGCGGCACTTCGCCCGCGTCAACCCGGCCCTGCCGCCGGAGGAGCTGGTGGTGCTGCTGCTCGACCCGTGCCGGGCCGACGCCGCCGCCAGGAATCCCGCGATCCCCGCCGCCGTCCTGCACCGCATGGCCGACCTCGCCATCCCGCACACCGCCGTACCCCGGCGCTGACCCGCCCGGGGCCGGTCCTGGGCACGGACCGGCCCCGGGCGGGGGTGGGGCTCAGTGGCAGACGAGCTTGTTGCGGGCCAGCTCCTGGACGGTGCCGGGGTTGACCGGGGTGTCGCAGGAGACGGTGCCCTCGATCTCGGCGTCGAAGGTGCTGTAGGTGGGGTGGGAGCCGAAGGCGTAGGCCCAGTACCCGTCACCGGGGTCGTTGTTGCCCCAGCCGCCGCGGGGGAGGCAGACGTACTCGTCGGCCTTGCCCTGGACGCGGTTGGTGCCCTTGAACACCGCGTAGTCGCCGGGGCGGGAGAAGTTCAGCGTGACCTTCTGGGACCAGGTGCTGGTGGTGGACTTGCTGGTCTGGACGGAGAAGCCGACCTTGATGGAGACCTTCGCGAAGAACGCCCCCGCCTCCGCGTTGATCTCGGTCGAGGCGTTGAAGGTCGTGCTGACGTTCTGGACCTCGGTCACGGTGGTCTCGACGGAGCCGGTGGTGCCCGGGGCGATGGTGATGCCCTTCCAGTGGGTGAGCACCGGTTCGACGACGGCGGTCGAGACCTCGTACAGCCCGGTCCGGGAGACGCGGGGGTCACACGGGCCGCCCGGCTCGGCCGCGTGGGCCGTACCGGTGGCGAAGGCCGACGCCGCGACCGTCAGGACGGCGAGCGCGGCGGGTAAGGACAGCCGCCGCAGGAACGTGTTCGTCAAGGGGACTCCTCGGGGGAGGGGGTGTCGGACCGCCACGCGGCCGGCACCCGGCATGGATTCGTCAGATCGTGCCCAGAACACCCCCACCGCACACCCACAACCCCGAACTCCCCTGCACAAGCGGAAGGTTGGCTGTGCACATAGCCTGTTGCACACCGCCGGACCGTCCCTATACTGCCGTTGCCCGCAGGCCGGAACCCGGCCCCGGACATCCGCCGCTGCGCCCGGCCAGGGCGGCCGGCCGCCCGTACGAGGGAGAACCGATCATGGTCAAGCACTACCTCAAGTACGCCTTCAGCACCCTCACCGCCGCGATGTTCCTGCACATGGTCTGATCCGACCGACCCCGGCCGGGGCCGGGTGGCCCATCGTCCGACCCTGGCCTGGGAGTCCGCTTGTTCGCGACCGCGCTGAGCCAACTGCGCTACGGCGCAGCGATCCTGACGAACCGTCGCATCCGCCCCCGCGACCTGGAGCGCCTCGCCCGGGACCTGGTCGCCACCATCGCCGAGTTCGGCGAGCCCGGCGAGGACTCCGCCCTGTTGCCCGGCCGCGCCGGACACGTCGACCCGCAGGTCCGGCGCGAGGTGGCCCGCCGCAGCCTGCGCGCCACCGCCCGAACGGCGGCCCGGCACACCGCCTACTACCGCCGCACCTTCGCCGAACTCGGCCTCGACCCCGACCGGTTGGAGCCCGAGGACTGGTCACGCGTCCCCGTCACCCCCAAACAGGCGCTGCGCGCCCTGCCCGCCGCCTTCGTCTCCGACACCGCCCGCCCCGCCCTGCAGGCGCTCACCACCGGCACCAGCGGCACCCCCACCGCCGTGTGGTTCTCCCGCGCCGAACTCGAGTGCGCCATCGCCTTCAGCACCATCTCCGCCGTGCTCGGCCTCGGCCTGCGCCCCCGCCACACCGTCGCCTACGCCGGCTGCTCCCGCGCCACCCTGTCCCTGGTCAACGCCGAGGAGTCGGCCACCCGCGCCGGCGCCGGCTTCGTCCAACTCGGCACCGTGGCCCCCGCCGTGGCCCTCGACCGCCTCGCCGCCCCGCTCGGCCTGCCCGGCAAGGACCCCCAGGTCACCCACCTCACCACCTCCGCCTCCTACCTGGCCGCCCTCGTCCAGGAGGCCGAACAGCACAAGTGGCGCGAAGCCGACTTCGGCCTGGAGTCGATCAGCGTCGGCGGCGAGGTGCTCTCCGCACCGCTGCGCCGCCGCGCCGAGGCCGTGTTCGGCGCCACCGCCACCTCCGCCTACCTGATGACCGAGATCCTGCCCTCCGGCGCCACCCCCTGCACCCGGGGCCACCTCCACCACACCACCGAGTTCGGACACCTCGAAGTCCTCGACCCGCTCACCTGGGAAGCCACCGCCCCCGGCGGCACCGGCACCGTCGTGCACACCCCCTACGTGCCCTACCGCGAGTGCACCCTGCTGCTGCGCTACGCCACCGGCGACCTCGTACGCCTCCCCGCCGAGCCGCCCGACTGCGAACTCGCCCACCTGCCCGCCACCTCCGAGATCCTCGGCCGCTGGAACGGCCCGCTCAGCCGCACCGTCACCACCCGCGAGGTGCTCGACCTGGTCGAAGCCGAACCCGAGGTCCCGCTGCCCGCCCGCCACGCCCTCACCGAAGGCCCCGACGGCCCCGACGGACCGGCCCGCCTGCACCTGCTGGTCGACCGCCTGCCCGCCACCGCCCTGCGCGGCCGCCTGGAGGACCGCGCCCGCGCCGCCGGCCTGCGCCTGGCCGACATCCTGCTGTACGAGGACCGCGCCGCCATGCCGCCGACCGCACCCCTGCGCGCCGACCTGCGCGAGCACACCTTCGACACCCTCGGCACCTTCGACGTCCCCGCCGCCCCCGGCACCCCCGCCGCCCCCGACCGTGTCCCCGGAAGGCGCTGAATGACCGTCGACCCCGCCGCCCTGGCCGCCCTCAGCGCCGCCGTCGCCGCCGAGACCGCCCTGGCCGCCTGGTACCTCGCCCGCGTCCGGATGCCCCGCCCCCCGGTCGGCGTCTACACCGGCGGCGACATCGCCGTCCTGTGCGCCGGAGTCGTCCTCGCCCCGCTGCTCTACACCGCCCTGCCCGCGGCCGCCGTCTCCGCCGTCTTCGGCCTCGTCGCCTGCCTCGCCGTCCAGTTCACCCTCGCCCCGCTGCTCGCCGCCACCCCGCTGCGCGCCACCCCCTGGTCCTGGGCCGCCGCCCTCACCGCCACCGCCGCCACCGCGCTCGCCGCCCTCACCGGCCACCCAGCCGCCGCCCGCGCCGGCAGCGACCTGATGATCGCCACCGCCGTCGTCGGCGTCGCCAACCTCTGGACCCAGAGCGGCCTGCGCTCCGGCCACACCGCCGCCCTGGCCGCCGTCCTCACCGGCTACGACCTGGCCGCCACCACCCTCACCGACACCACCACCCGCTTCTTCGAACAGGTCCAGGACCGCCCCTTCGCCCCCCTGCTCGCCCTCACCGGCGGCCCGGCCCCCGTCGCCGTCGGCCTCGGCGACCTCCTGCTGCTCGTCCTCTACCCGCTCGTCGCCGCCAAGGCCCACGGCCGCACCGCCGCCACCGTCGCCGCCCTCGTCGGCCTGCTCACCACCAGCACGGTCAGCGCCTGCTTCGCCGCCGGCTGGCTCACCAGCGGATTCCCGCTGCTCACCGCCCTGGGCCCGCTGATCGTCGCCCAGCACCTGTACTGGCGCCGCCGCACCGGCGGCGAGCGCACCACCGCCCAGTGGCGCGAGGGCCACCAGCTCCCTCTCCCGCTGCCGTCCTCCGTCGGCCACGAACCCGCCGCCGCCCTCGCCGCCCCCGTCCCCGACGGCACACCCCCGGGCACCTGGCTCGCCCTCGCCGACGGCCGCGTCCTCGGCACCGGCCCCACCCCCGGCCACGCCCGCCGCGACGCCCGCCGCCACGGCACCGACACCCCCACCACCGCCCGGCTGGTCTGACACCTCCCAGCGTTCCGCCGGCGCGCGCCCCGGGGCCCTGTCAGTGCCGGCCGCCATGATTCCCGCATGACCGCCACCGCAGCACCGCTGTCCTCCCCGTCCGCGTACGCCGACGCCGTCGCCACCGCCGTCCGGGCCGCCGCCGCGTACTACACCGACGGCTCCACCCCGCTCGGCGACGACGAGTACGACACCCTGCTGCGGGCCATCGCCGCCTACGAGAGCGCCCACCCCGGCGAGACGCTGCCCGACTCGCCGACCGGCAAGGTGGCCGGCGGCGCCGCGAACGGCGACGTCCCGCACAGCGCCCCGATGCTCTCCCTGGACAACGTGTTCTCCGCCGAGGAACTCGACGCCTGGGCCGCCGGCCTCGAACGGCGCCTGGGCCGCCCCGTCACCGCCTGGTGCGTGGAGCCCAAGCTCGACGGCCTCGCCATCGCCGCCCGCTACCGCGCCGGCCGCCTCCAGCAGGTCGTCACCCGCGGCGACGGCCTCGCCGGCGAGGACATCACCCACGCCGCCGACGCCGTCCTCGGCCTGCCCGCCGAACTCACCGAACCCGCCGACATCGAACTGCGCGGCGAAGTCCTCCTCACCCAGGACCAGTTCGACCACGCCAACCGGATACGCGCCGACCACGGCGCCACCCCCTTCGCCAACCCGCGCAACGGCGCCGCCGGCACCCTGCGGGCCAAGGACCGCCCCTACCGGATCGAACTCACCTTCTTCGCCTACGACGCCATCGGCCCCGACGGCCTCGCCCACAGCGCCCTGCTGGACCACCTCGCCGCCCTCGGCGCCCACACCGCCGCCACCACCGCCGCCAGCCCCCGACGCTGCGCCGACACCGCCGAGGTCCAGCAGCGTGTCGAGGAGATCGCCGCGCTGCGCGCCGAACTGCCCTTCGGGATCGACGGCGTGGTCGTCAAGGCCGACCTCGCCGCCGACCGCGCCGAGGCCGGCTCCGGCTCGCGCGCACCGCGCTGGGCCGTGGCCCGCAAACTGGCCGCGCAGCACCAGGTCACCCGGCTGCTCGCGGTGGAGTGGAACGTCGGGCGCACCGGCGTCATCGCCCCGCGCGCCGTCCTCGAACCCGTCGTCATCGACGGCGTCACCGTCACCTTCGCCACCCTCCACAACCCCGCCGACATCGAACGGCGCGGCCTGATGATCGGCGACCAGGTCTTCGTCTACCGCGCCGGCGACGTGATCCCCCGGGTCGAGGCCCCGGTGCTCGACGCCCGCACCGGCGCCGAGCAGCCGATCGCCTTCCCCGAGACCTGCCCGCGCTGCGGCGACGCCATCGACACCACCGAGCAGCGCTGGCGCTGCGTCCGCGGCCGCGACTGCCAGGCCGTCGCCTCCGTCCTCTACGCGGCCGGCCGCGACCAGCTCGACATCGAGGGCCTCGGCGGCACCCGCGCCGTCCAGCTCGTCGAAACCGGCCTGGTCACCGACCTCGCCGACCTGTTCACCCTCACCCGCGAACAGCTGCTCACTCTGGACCGGATGGGGGAGACCAGCGCCGACAACCTGCTCGCCGCGATCGCCACCGCCCGCACCCGGCCGCTCAACCGGGTCTTCTGCGCCCTCGGCATCCGCGGCACCGGACGGACCATGTCCCGCCGGATCGCCGCGCACTTCGGCTCCATGACGGCGATCCGGGCCGCCGACGCCGAGACCCTGGCCGGCGTCGACGGCATCGGTACCGAGAAGGCCCGCGTCGTCGCCGCCGAACTCGCCGAACTCGCCCCGCTGCTGGACCGCCTCGCCGCCCTCGGCGTGGGCACCGCCGTCACCGCCCCCACCGCTCCCGCCGCCACACCGACGGCAGGGGAAGGCGACACCGCCGACGACCGGGGCCCGCTCGCCGGCGAGGCCGTCGTCGTCACCGGCAGCATGACCGGCGCCCTCGCCGACCTCTCCCGCAACCAGATGAACGAACTGGTCGAACGCGCCGGCGGCAAGGCCTCCTCCTCGGTCTCCAAGCGCACCACCCTCCTGGTCGCGGGCGAGAAGGCCGGCTCCAAGCGCGCCAAGGCCGAGGAGCTCGGCATCCGCATCCTCACCCCCGAGGACTTCGCCACCCTGGTGGCCGCTCACCTCCTCCCGGCCTGACGGGCCCGTCCCGCGCGGGGGTCCGGCCGGGGCCGGACTTCTCGCGCTCACGCGTCCGCCCGGGCCCCTCCGGACGGTCCGCCGGGGCGCCGTCCGGCGGACCGTCAGCCGCCCGGGGCCGGCGGCAGCCGGAAGCCGACCTCGGCACCGCCGCCGGGAGCGGCGGCGGCGAAGACGGTGCCGCCGTCCGCGACGACCAGGTCGTGGACGATGGCCAGGCCCAGCCCCGAACCCGGGGTCGACTGGGTGCCGGCGGCACGGTAGAAGCGCCCGAAGACGGCCTGCCGGTCGCCGGCGGCGATCCCGGGCCCGCGGTCGCGCACGGCCAGCCGGGTGCCGGTGACGCGGACCTGGACCAGGGTGCCGTCCGGACTGAACTTGACGGCGTTGCCCACCAGGTTGTCCACGCAGCGCTGGAGCGCCCGCGGACGGGCCAGCACCGGGACGGGCCCCTCGGTGATGACGGCGATCTCCCGGCCGGTGCGGCGGCGGAAGCGCCGCGCGCTGTCCTCGGCGGCGGCCGGCAGGTCGAGCGGCTCCGGCTCCTCCGCGCTCTGCTGGTCGGTGGCCAACTCGACCAGCTCACGCACGAGTTCGTCGAGCGCGACGGTCTCGGTGACCAGGGTCGCGAGGATCTGCTCCTCGTCCTCGGGAGCGAGCCGGCCGCGGGCGCGCTGGAGGAGCTCGGCACACCCGCGCACCGAGGTCAGCGGGGTGCGCAGCTCGTGGCTGGCGTCCTGGACCAGGCGCTGCTGCTGCTCGCGGGAGCGGCGCAGCGCGCCGACCATCGACTCGAAGGCCCGGGTGAGGCCGCCGACCTCGTCGCGCCCGGCGGCGGGCAGCGGGGTGGCCAGGTCACGGGTGGTGGTGATGTGCTCGGCGGCGCGGGCCAGGCGCCGCACCGGGCGCAGGATGCGGCCGAGGACGAGCCAGCTGAGCAGGGCGCAGGCGGCGGCGGCCGCCACGCTGGTGACGGTGATCCGCCGCAGGAACGCGTCGTCGACCTCGGTGACCCCGGCGTAGGTCTGGCCGACCATCACCGCGCCCTGCCCGTCGGGGCGGGCCTGGGTGAGGACGCCGTAGGGGGTGCCGTCGACGGTGGCGTCCTCCTGGTGGGAGCCCTGCCCGGTGCGGGCCACCTCCAGGGCCCGCTCGGAGACCGGCAGCGCCGGCCCGCCGCCCGGGGCCAGCGGCCGGGCGGTGCCGTCGGCGGGCAGCAGCTGTTCGACGGTGTCGGGCCGGGCGGGCGGCAGCCAGCCGAGGTCCAGGGCGGCGAGCACGGTCTCGGCCCGGTCCCGCAGGCTCCGGTCGAGCTGGTCGGAGACCAGGGTGCTGACGCCGCGGTAGGCGGCGGTGACGGGCACGGCGATCGCCAGCAGGACGGAGGCGAGGACCACCAGGCCGATGCGGGTGCGCAGCATCAGGCGGTCCGGGCGGTGTAGCCGACGTTGCGCACGGTGTGGATCAGCCGGGGCGCGCCGTGCTCCTCGGTCTTGCGGCGCAGGTAGCCGACGTACACGTCGAGCGAGCGCGAGTCGGTGTCGAAGTCGTAGCCCCAGATGCGCTCGTAGATCCGGTGGCGGGTCAGGACGGTGCCCTGGTTGCGCAGCAGCAGCTCCAGCAGGTCGAACTCGGTCTTGGTCAGGTCGAGCCGGCGCCCGCCGCGGTGGGCCAGCCGGGCGGCCGGGTCCAGGGCGAGGTCGGCGAGGACGAGCCCGGTGTCCTCGCCGTCCCCGGCGTCGAGCGGCTCGGTGCGGCGCAGCAGGGCGCGGATGCGGGCCAGCAGCTCCTCGGTGGCGAAGGGCTTGGCGAGGTAGTCGTCGGCGCCCGCGTCCAGCCCGGCGACCCGGTCGCCGAGCTGGTGGCGGGCGGTGAGGACGAGGACGGGCAGGCGGTCGCCGCGCCGGCGCAGCATCCGGCACAGCGCGAGGCCGTCGAGGCGGGGCATGACCACGTCCACCACCGCGAGGTCGGGGCGCCGGTGCTCCAGGAGCTCCAGCGCCTCCTGGCCGTCGGCGGTGGTGAGCACCCGGTAGCCCTCGAAACGCAGCAGGTGGTCGAGGGTGGCGCGGACACCGGGGTCGTCCTCGACGACCAGGACGGTGCGCCGGGCGTCGGCGGTGGGATCTGTCATGGTGTCATCCTCGCTGGTGGCGGGCGTGGTCAGGCCGGTCGGGGGCTGCCGACGACGCGTCAGCGGGGGACCGGGACGACCGCGACCGGCGGGACCTGGGCCAGGCAGGAGGTGTCGCCGACCTCGCCGGTGCGGATGAAGCCGCTGGAGATCTCCAGGGCGCAGCCCGTGGACCCCATCTCCGGGAGGTGTCCGCTGTTGGGTACCGAGACGAACGCGCTGTGGCGGAACTGGGCCGCCGACAGGCGGGAGTTGACCTCGGGGGTGTTGGTGTCGAGGTCCCCGGAGAGCACCAGGACGGGCACGTCGGGCAGGTTCCCCAGGTCGGTCGGCTGCGGGCGGGCGGTACCCCGGCGCGGCCAGTTCAGGCAGTTGTCCCCGCCGTCGGTCTGGCCCGCGGCCCAGCCCTCGGGGCTGAAGGCCCCGAAGTCGGCCGGGTCGGCGGCGGCCAGGGCGGCGCGGTACTGGCGGCGGCGCTCCGGCACCGGGGCGTCCGGGTCCCAGGCGCGGACGTAGTCGTTGCAGGTGACGGCCAGGAAGGAGGCCTGGTCCTCGGTGCCGGTGCCCTCCATCTCGCCGCGCACCAGGGCGGACAGCGGCCCCTCGTCGCCCGCGGCGAAGGCGTGCAGGGCGGCGGGCAGGGCGCCGAGCAGCCCGGACTCCCCGGGGTGCAGGCCGATGCCGCGGGTGGCCGGCTCGTACATCAGGTCGGCGAGCTTGTCCTCGGTGAACAGCACGGTGCGCCGCTCGCCGCCGGCCTCGGCGGTCACCTTCAGCGGGCGGGCGCGCAGCCGCTCGGCGACGGCGGCGAGGTCGTGCACCGCGGTGTCCGGGTCGCAGGCGCCGCTGCGCTCGCAGATCCGGCGCAGCGTCAGGGAGACCTGCTGGGCGCCGGGCCGGGCCAGGGAGTCGAAGGCGACCGGGTAGGCGCCGGACAGCACCATCTTCTCGACCCGCTCGGGATGGCGGTCGGCGTAGACCGGCATCAGGTAGGTGCCGTAGGACATGCCGTACAGCACCAGCCTGGGGGCGCCCAGGCGCTCGCGGGCGGCGTCGATGTCGTCGGCGGTGGCGGCGCTGGTGTAGCCGCGGGCACGCGGGCCGAGTTCCTCGGCGCACTCGGCGACGAGCTCGCGCTGGCCGGCCCGCGGGGCCCAGCGGTACTCGGCCTCGGTGACGTCGCAGGGCAGCCGGCCGGAGCGGCCGGTGCCACGCGGGTCCAGCAGGAGCACGTCGTAGTCGTCCAGCACCCCCCGCAGCGCACCGGCCACCTGCTCGGCGCGGTCGATCAGGGTCTCGCCGGGGCCGCCGGGGTTGAGGGCGACGGTGCCCAGGGCCGGACCGGGGCGGCTGTGGCGCACCACCGCGTAGCTCACGTCGACGCCGCCCAGGCGCGGCTCGCCCGTCACCAGGGGCCGGCGCATGGTCGTGCAGTCGACCCGGTGGCCGGGGACGGCCGGGCACCACGCGGGCCGGCCCTGCGCCCCGGCGGCGGAGGCCTGCGCGGGCGGGGCGGCGGCGAGCGGCAGCGCCGTCGCCAGTACCGCCAGGGCCGCGGCGGCCAGGGCGCCCCGCCGGGCCCGCCGCCCCGCGCCGCCCGTGTCCGCGCCGTTCGCGCTCGCGCCGTTCGCCCCGGTGGCCGTGCCCCTCGCCGTGCTCGTCGTCATCGCGGTGTCCTCCGTACGTCCTGCGGTCGGTGTGGGCACGACTCTGCCGGGCGCCCGTCAGCCGTTCGGCAGAGTGACGGCAAAGGCGTGTAAGAACCCGGACGCGCGGGAACCCGGGGGCGTAGGACCAAAAGCCGATGGCCCCGCGCCCGGCCTCCCGGGTGGAATGGCCCGATGGATCACGTGCCACACCCCGAGCAGCCGTCCGACGGCCCCACCGGCGGCCTCACCGCCGCCCAGCGGGACGCCTACCTCGACCGCATCGGCCTGCCCGACCCCGGCGCCCCCTCCCCGCACGCGCTCGCCCGGCTCCAGCTCGCGCACCTGCGCACCGTCCCGTTCGAGAACCTGGACATCCACCTCGGCGAGAGCATCGTCCTCGACCCCGCCGCCCTGCTGGCCAAGGTCGTCACCCGCCGCCGCGGCGGCTTCTGCTACGAACTCAACGGCGCCTTCGCGCAGTTGCTCACCTCGCTCGGCTACCGGGTCGGCCTGCTCGCCGCCCGCGTCTTCGACGGCGAACGGCTCGGCCCGCCCTTCGACCACCTCGCCCTGCGGGTGGACCTCGACGAACCGTGGCTGGCCGACGTCGGCTTCGGCCGCTTCAGCCACCACCCGCTGCGCCTCGACGAGCGCGGCGAACAGGCCGACGCCGAGGGCGCGTTCACCCTCACCCCGACCGGCGCCCACGGCGACCTGGACGTCCTACGGGACGGCACGCCCCAGTACCGCCTGGGCCCGCGCCCGTACGAACTCGCCGACTTCGCCCCGACCTGCCGGTGGCAGACCACCTCACCGGACTCCCACTTCACCCGCTCCACGACCTGCACACTGCTCACCGCGGACGGCGGCCGGGCGACCCTCAGCGGCAACCGCCTCATCACCACCACCCCGGCCGGCGAACGCACCGAACGGACCCTCACCGACGACGAGGCCCTCGCCGCGTACCGCACCCGCTTCGGCATCACCCTGGACCGCCTGCCGAGCCTGCCGGCCCTCCCCGGCTGAGCGCCCGGCGACCGCCCGCCCGGGCGAAAACCGGTTGCCGCCGCGCGGGCCGACGGCGAGACTGCGGTCCGACCCGCCCGGCCGGTGCGGCCGCCGGGGGTGTCCCGCCCGTCCGGCCCGGCCGGATCCGCCCACCTGTGAAACCGGGGTCGCCCCATGCCCACCGCGCCGACCGCCCTGCTCCGCCCGCGTGCCCTGCGCCCCGGCGACCTGGTGGCGGTGGCCGCGCCGTCCGGTCCGCTGGAGGACGGGGACCGGCACCTCCTGGCCCGCGGCACGGCCGTGCTGGAGGAACTCGGCTTCCGGGTACGGGTGTGCCCGTCGGTCGCCGAGGGGCGCCGGCACTGGTGGGCCGCGGGCCGTCCCGCCGAGCAGGCGGCGGAGTTCAACGCGCTGCTGCGCGACCCCGAGGTGCGGGCGATCGTCGCGCACACCGGCGGGCAGGCGGTGACGGGCTGGCTGGACCTGCTGGACCTGGACGCCGTACGCGCCGACCCGAAGCCGGTGCTGGGCTGCAGCGACGTCTCCCAGCTGCTGCTGGCCCTGCACGCCCGCACCGGACTGGTCGGCGTGCACGCCGACATGGCCACCTACGGCTTCGGCGAGTGGAGCGGGCGCTTCGCGGGTGGGCCCGAGGAGGACGGCGCGCACCGGGCGCTGCGCGAGGCGTACCTACGGGTGCTCACCGTGCCGGCCCCGCCCGGGCCGCTGCCGGCGCTCTCCCCGTGGCAGTGCTGGCGCGCCGGCCGCGCCCGGGGCCCGCTGGTCGGCGGCCTGCTCAACCGGCTCGTGGCCCTCCAGGCCACCCCGTACGCCGTCCCCGCGCGGTCCTTCGACGGCGCGGTGCTCTTCTGGGAGGAGGTGGACCGGCCGCTGTCCGCGGTCTGGAAGGACCTGCACGTGCTGCGGCTGTCCGGCGTCCTGGACCGGATCGCGGCGATGGTGGTCGGCACCCCGCACCGGGTCGGCTCCGACGGGCCCGCCGGCGCGGGAGAGCCGTCGCTGCGCGAGGTGGTCCTGGACGTGCTCGGCGACCGCCCGCTGCCCGTCCTCGCCGGCGTGGACTTCGGCCACGCCGGCCCCAACCTCCCGCTGCCCCTCGGCGTGCGGGCCGAGGCCGACGCCACCGCCCGCACCCTCACCCTGCTCACCCCGGCGGTCTCCTGACCCCCCGCCGGGGCCGGCCGCCGCAGCGGTCAGGCGACGAGGCAGAGCCCGTCGTACCGGCCCGTGGACGGGGCGCGGCCCCGGCCCGTGCGGCTCGGGACGGCGGCGTAGCGGGCCAGCTCGTCCTGGGCGAGCGAGAGCAGGTCGCCGAGGCCGAGGCCCAGCGCCCGGGCGGCGGCCGCGAGCACCTCGGAGGAGGCCTCCTTGCGCCCGCGCTCCAGCTCCGACAGGTACGGCATCGAGATCCGGGCCGCCTCCGCGACGTCCTTCAACGTGCGCTCCTGGGCGAGCCGTTCGCGCCGCAGCACGTCGCCGACGACGTCGCGCCACAGCGGCTCCCGCCGTACGGGCGCCGGGTGCGGGGGACGGGACGGCCCGCCGGACGCGGGCGGCTGCGCCTGCGGGCGCAGGGGGATGACGCGGGCTTCGTTCGGCGCATGGGTGCTCACCCCTCACACCCTAGGTACTTGACGCCCCGGGGGAAGAGCACGGGGTTCCGCCCTGGGTGAAGCCCGCGCGCCGGCCGCGGCCCCTCAGGGCCGGGGCGTCCAACCGGCCGGGGCGAGGCCGGTGTCGGCGAGGATCCGCCCGACCGTCTCCTCCAGGCCGCTGTGCCGGCCGACGACCCGTTCGAGACCGTCGGGGAGCAGGTCGTGGGGCCGGTACCAGTCGGCCATGTCCTCGGGGGAGAACTCGGCGGCCTGGGGGCGGGTGGCGTGCCGGCGCACGGTCTCGTCGAAGTCCACGTCGAGGTAGTACAGGAAGCTGCGGCCCCGGTGGTCGGCGACGAGCCGGGCCAGCATCGGCCCGTAGCGCTCGGCGGCGAGGATGCCCTCGACGACCGTGTGGAAGCCGTGGTCGAGGGCGTGCCGCGCGACCAGGTCGATCAGCCCGATGTTCGCCCCGTCCGGGACGTCCCGCTCCCGCAGCACGGTACGCCGCAGCAGGTCCTGCCCGACGACGGCGAGGCCCCGCCCGTACGCGGCCCGCAGCCGAGCGGCGACGCTGGACTTCCCGGCGCCGCTCGGACCCCGCACCACGACCAACACGCTCTCCGGACTGCCCGTCACACCGCGACCGTCCCCGCGCCGCGCCCCGCCCACACCACCGGGCGCCCACCGGGTACCCGGCGGGAGGCCGTGGCCCGGCACTGTATATGTTGATCACTCGCCGGCCCGGCCGGCGTCCCGTCCCAGGGGGTGACGCGTGGGGCCGGGCCGCTGCCGTCGGGGAGCCGGGCAGGAGGCCCCCGACCCGGGGCCGAGCAGCGGCCCGCCCGACATCCCACCGTTCCCGAAGGATTCCGCATGACCGTTCCCGTCCCGCCCGACAGCAGCCCGCGGCCTGCCGAGGAGCCGGCCGCCGCCGACCCGTGGGCGCCGCCGGGCCAGGGCCGGGACGCGGCCCCCACGGTCCCCGGCTTCGGCCCCGCCCCCGCCGCGGGCCCCGGGCAGATACCGGGTCAGGCCCCCGGCCAGGCACCCGGCGCCCCGTACTGGCCGCCCTACGCGATGCCGGCGCCCGCGCCGCAGCCCCGCAACGGCCTGGGCATCGCGGCCATGGTGCTCGGGATCGTCGGCGTCGTGCTCGGCCTGACCATCATCCTGTTCTGGCTGTCCTGGCTGCCCGCCCTGCTGGCCGTGGTCTTCGGCGTGATCGCCCTGGGCCACGTGCGCAAGGGCCTGGCGGCCAACCGGGCGATGGCCCTGGCGGGCGTGGTCCTGGGCGTCACCGGCCTGCTGGTCTCGGTCGGCACCGGCGTGTTCGTCGTGAACCGGGTGCAGGAGGTCCACCGGGAGCAGAAGGCGCAGGCGGACGCCGCGCGCATCCGCTTCGAGACCGCGACCAAGGCCGCCGAGGAGCGGGCGGCCAAGGAGAAGGCGCGGATCGAGGCCGAGCGCCAGCGGCTCGCGGCCGAGCAGGAGAAGCGGGCCGCGGACGAGCGGGCCCGGCGCCTGTCGTTCGGCCAGTCCTACACCTACCCGGACGGACTGAAGGTCACGATGGCCGCGCCGGAGCCGTACGTCCCGCGCGGGGGCGTGGGCGAGACCCCCAAGGACGCCACGATCGTCCAGGTGAGGATCACCGTCGTCAACACCGGGCCCGCGGAGGTCTCGCTCCTCGGTTCGGGGCTGCCCACCGTCCGGGACGCCAAGGGCAACCTCGTCTTCACCCTGATCGACGGCAGCGGACGGATGAAGATCCTCACCAAGTCCCTGGCCCCGGGCGAGGAGGCCACCGGGCTGACCGCATACGCCCTGCCGGCCGGCGCGGGCGACCCGTTCTCCGTCCGGTTCGACCACACCATGGGCACGGAGTACAAGGACGTCATCTGGACCGGCCCGGCCGGCTGACCCCCGACCGGCCCCCACCGCCCGAGGCCGCCCGACCGCCCCCCGCGGCAACTCTGACGGCACGTCACGAATCGGCAACCGAGGCCCCGTCTCGGTCACCACCGCCGTCGCCGGCATCCGCAACCAGACCACGGACAAGGTGGCGATGCCCTCGACGGACGACGTCACCGAGGGCTGGAGGCGGATGCACGGCAGCAACCGGGTCAACGGCGCGAGCGGCTGGATCTGCCTCGACCCGCAGGGCAACGCCTACAACAAGGCCGTGCCCGTCGTCGAACTCGACCCGAAGATCAAGAACGCCGTCCTGGTCGGCCTCGCCTGGCCCCTCGGCCACGCCCCCGACGCGACCTGCCCGATCGGCAGCGACGGCTGACCCCCGGGCAGGGCCGCGCCCACCGGGGCCGCGACCCCTGCCCGCCGCCGCCTCAGCCGCCGTCCTTCTCGCCGTCCTTCGCGCCGTCCCCGCCGCCGAAGGCGGACTCGAACTCGTCGATGTCCTCCTGGCCCAGCGAGATCAGCGAGAAGTCCGACGGGGTGTGGCCGCCGGAGCCCTCGTCGGCGTGCCGCACCAGGCCCTCCAGCACCGCCCGCCAGCGCTCGGCGAGGTCCGCCAGTTCCGCCCCGCCGAGCAGCCCGGCCGGCGACTCCAGGACGAAGGACAGCTCGGGGCCCTCGGGCAGGTCCCGCGCCCGGCCGTTGATCTCCAGCACGTGCCGCAGCGGCATCGCCGGGTCGACACCGCCGGGCATCACGTGCTCGCCCGCCGACGTCCACGGCCGCCCACCGGCCGCGGAGCCCACCCCGGCGTCCGCGTCCGCGGAGCCCGCCTCCTCACCGGAACCGCCGAACCGGCCCAGGTAGTTGAACCCGATCTGCGGCGCCGCCAACGGCGCGAGCACCGACCGCGTGGCCGGGTTCGCGTACCTCAGCAGCCCGTACCCCAGACCGTCGCCCGGCCGCTGCCGCAACTGCTCCTTGACCCGCTTGATCAGCCGCGCCACGTCCTCCCCGCCCGCCCGGACCTCGGCCGGGTCGATCGGCCCGGTCTCCAGCCACACCGGGTGGACGGCGGTGAACCAGCCGAGCGTGCGCGTCAGGTCCATGTCCTCCGACAGCGGCACCCGGCCGTGCGCCTCCCGGTCGATGAGGAAGCCCTCCGGCACCGGCCTGCCCCGGGCGCGCAGCCACTCGCCGAGCGCCGCGGCCAGACCGGACAGCAGCACGTCGTCCACGCCCGCGTGGAAGGCGGCGGGCAGGGCCGCCAGCAGCGGCCCCGCGGTGCGCGCCGGGACGGTCAGCTCGGCGCGCGAGCGGCCGCCGCCCGCGGTGTCCACGCGCGGGTCGAGCGGCCGGTCGGCGAGCGGCTCCTCGACCCGGTCCACCACCCGCCGCCAGTCCGGCAGTTCGTCCACCGTCCGCTGCGCCCGGGCCCGCTCCGCCAGGGCGACCGCCCAGCGGCGGAACGACGTCGCCTCGGCGGCGACCGCCGCCCCGGCCGCGTCCGCGCCGCCGGCGGCCAGGGCCGCGTGGGCCAGGGCCAGGTCGGGCACCAGCACCCGCCAGGAGACGCCGTCGATCACCAGGTGGTGGGCCGTCAGCAGCACCAGGCCGCCGCGCCCGGCGCCGCGCTCCAGGAGCACGGCGCGCAGCATCACGCCGTCGCGCGGCGCGAGCGCGGCCTCGGCGGCGGTGGCCTGCTCGTCGACCAGCGCGTCCAGCCGCTCCCCGTCGAGGCCGGCCGCGTCCACCCGGCTCACCAGGTCCGCCGCGGCGACCGCCCAGGACGTGCCCGGCTCGGGCACCACCAGCTGCTCCTCGTCCTCCTCCAGCCGCGCCCGCAGCACCTCGTGCCGGTCGAGGACCGCCTGCAGCGCGTCCGCCAGCTGCCCGGTGGTCAGGCCGGGCGGCGCGGTCAGCAGCATCGCCTGGCTGCCCGCGCGGGCCACCGAGCCCGCCCGCCGCGCGACCTCGCGCATCACCGGGGTCAGCGGGACCGGGCCGTAGGGGACGTCCTCGGCGTGCTGCGCCTTCGTCCCGTCGACCGGCCCGGCCACCCGTGCGAGCTCCGCGGGCGTGCACAGTTCGAAGACCTGGCGCGGGGAGATCGCCAGGCCGGCCTTGCCGGCCCGCCCGGCCAGCAGCATCGAGGTGATCGAGTCGCCGCCGAGGACGAAGAAGTCGTCCTCCGGGCCGACCTGTTCGAGGTTCAGCACCTCGGCGAACAGCCGGCACAGCAGCTCCTCCGCGTCGGTGGCCGCCTCGCGTCCGGCCGCCCGGCCGGCGAAGACGGGCCGGGGCAGGGCGGCCCGGTCGAGCTTGCCGTTCGCCGTCACGGGCAGGGCCCCGAGGACGGTCACCGAGGCCGGGACCAGGTAGTCCGGCAGCTTCCCGGCGAGGTGCTCCCGCAGCGCCTCCGGGTCGAGGGCGGACTCGTCGCCGCCGGCCGGCACGGCGTAGCCGGCCAGCCGCTTGTGGCCGTCCTCGTCCTCGACCGCGACGACGAGCGCCTGGGCGACGCCGGGGTGCGCGGCGAGCACGGCCTCGATCTCGGCCGGCTCGACGCGGAACCCGCGGATCTTGAGCTGCTCGTCGGCGCGGCCGAGGAAGAGCAGCTGCCCGTCCGGGGTCCACTGCGCCAGGTCGCCGGTGCGGTACATCCGGGCGCCCTCGGGTTCGTCCTCGGCGGGGAAGGGGCAGGCCACGAAGCGCTCCGCGGTGAGTGAGGGACGGCCGAGGTAGCCGCGGGCCAGTCCGGCCCCGGCGAGGTAGAGCTCGCCGGTCATGCCGACCGGCACGGGCCGCAGGAAGGCGTCCAGGACGAACACCCTGGTGTTGTCCATCGGCCGCCCCAGCGGCACGGTGTCGGGCACCGCGTCCGGGTCGGTGAAGGGCAGCTGGGTGGTGAAGGCGGTGGTCTCGGTGGGGCCGTAGGTGGTGCGCACCACCATGCCGGGGTGGGAGCGCAGCAGGGTCCGTACGGCGTTCGCGGAGACGACGTCGCCGCCGGTGGAGACCTCGCGCACGCCGCCGAAGATGTGCGGGGCCTGCTCGGCGAGCACCCGGAAGTGCCCGGCCGTGGCGTGCACGTTGGTGACCTGCTGGGCCGCGATCAGCCGGCCGCGTTCGACGGTGTCGATGTCCCCGGGGGGCACCAGCACCAGCCGGCCGCCGTGCAGCAGCGTCGTCCAGATCTCGTAGGTGGAGGCGTCGAAGGCGTGGTTGGCCTGCACCAGCACCCGCTCCAGGGCCCCGCTGGACCAGCACTCGTCGAGGCAGAAGGCGAGGACGCTGCCGTAGGTCACCGCGACGCCCTTCGGCAGGCCGGTGGACCCGGAGGTGTAGATGACGTACATGAGGTTCTCCGGCCGGACCGGCACCGGCGGGAAGGCCCCGGCCTCCGGCTCCGCGTCCGTCTCCTCGGCGGGCTCCGCCGCCAGGCGCAACAGCTCGGCGGGGGCGAACAGTCCGGCGTCGGCCAGGCCCCGCCCGGCGTTGGGCGCGTCCACCAGCACGACGGCCGGGCCCGCCTGCGCCGCGACCGCGCGGAGCCGCCCGGCCGGGTGCCGGCCGTCCATCGGCAGGTACGCCGCGCCGGCCTTCACCACCGCCAGCAGCGCGGTGATCAGTTCGGGCGAGCGCTCGGCCACCACGCCCACCAGCGTCTCGGGGCCCACGCCGAGCCCGGCCAGCCGGTGCGCCAGGCGGTTCGCCCGCCGGTCCAGCGCGGCGTAGGTCAGCTCGGTGTCCCCGGCGACCACGGCCACCGCGGCGGGGGTGCGGCGCACCTGCCGCTCGAAGAGCTCGGCGAGGGTCGCCTCGGGCAGCTCGCGGCGGGTCCGGTTCCCGGAGCCGTCCAGGTCCCGCCGCTCCTCGCCGGTCAGCACGTCCAGCCGGCCCAGGGGCACGTCCGGGTCGGCCGCGACCTGGCGCAGCACCAGCGTCATCCGGTCGACGAGGCCGCGGGCGGTGCGCTCGTCGAACAGGTCGGGCCGGTAGTCCAGCCGGATCTCGGTGTCGTCGGCCGGCGTGACGACGACGGTCAGCGGGTAGTGGGCGGCCTCCTCGCCGCCGCCGGCCGCCACCCGCACCCCGGCGGGGCCGCGCCGGGAGACCCAGGCGGGCATCGGCGGCGGCTTCGACGTCCCGTCGGCGGGCGCGGGCGGCTCCGGGCCCGGCCCACGCCCCAGCGGGCCGCCGGCCTGCTCCCCGCTGCGCAGCGCGGAGCCGCCCAGGCCCTCGCCCGGGGGCGGGGGAGCGGCGGGCCGCTGCGCGCCGGGCGCCGCCGGGTCGGCGGCGGGGGCGGCCATCGGGCCGCGGGGGTAGTTCTGGAAGACCATCAGGGTGTCGAAGACCGCGCCCGGGCCGCCGGCGCGCTGGATCTCGGGCAGGCTCAGCTGCTGGTGGTCGAGCAGGGCGGCCTGCTGGTCCTGGAGGGCGGCCATGGCGGTGCGGAAGGGCACGGCCGCGTCCAGGCGCACGCGCACCGGCACGGTGTTGATGAACAGCCCGACCATCCGGTCGGCCTGCGGCACGTCGGCGGGGCGGCCGGAGACGGTCGCGCCGAAGACCACGTCCAGGCGGCCGGACAGCTTGCCGACCAGCAGCGCCCAGGCGACCTGGAAGACCCGGTTGAGGGTGACCCCGGCGTCGCGCGCGGTCTCCCGCAGCCGGTCGGTGAGGTCGTCGCCGATCCGGTCGATCACGTGCCGGAGCATCACCGGCGGGCCGCTGCGGTCGGCCGGGCCCACCAGGGTGGGCTCCCCGGTGCCGGCCAGCATCGCGCGCCAGGCCGCGCGCGCGGCGTCGGTGTCCCGGCGGCCCAGCCAGGCGAGGTAGTCGCGGTACGGCGGCACCTTGGGGAGCACCGAGGGGTCGCCGCCGTTGTCGTAGATCCGCCACAGCTCGTCGAACAGGATCGGCAGCGACCAGCCGTCCATCAGGATGTGGTGCATCGTCACCACCATCCGGTACCGGTCGGGGCCGGCGCGCAGCAGCAGCACCCGCAGCAGCGGGGGCAGGCCGAGGTCGAAGCGCCGGGCGTCGGTCGCGGCCAGGGCGCCGGCGCGGGCGTCGGCCTCCCGCTCGTCCAGTGCGCCGAGGTCGGCGTACGTCCACGGGATCCGCACGCCCTTGGCGATCACCTGGACGGTGTCGCCGGCCGCGCGGGAGCGGAAGCCGGCCCGCAGGCTCGCGTGCCGGTCCAGCAGCGCCTGCCAGGAGGCCTGGAGCACCTCGGGCCGCAGTTCGCCGTCGAGGTTGAGGACCCGCTGCCCCACGTACACGTCCCGGGGCGCGTCCTGGTCGTACGAGGCGTGGAACAGCAGTCCCTCCTGCAGCGGGGAAAGCGGCCACACGTCCTCGACCGTCAGCTGGCTCATCGTGCTCTCCGTTCGGGTTGGTCGGGCCGTTCGGGTCGGTCGGGGCCGGCCGCCGCCTGGGGCGGCGGCAGCAGGCGCAAGGGGCCTCCGCCGGGCGGCAGCGGGGGCGGGGCGCCGTAGCCGTCGGCCGGGTCCGGCCCGGCTTCGGGGCGCGGCGCGGGCGGGTCGGCGAACTGGGTGCGGTAGAGCTCCGCGTACAGGCCGCCGGCGTCGACGAGCGCGGCGTGCCGGCCGCGTTCGACCACGCGCCCGTCCTGGAGCACCAGGATCTGGTCGGCCTCGCGGATCGTGGACAGCCGGTGCGCGATCACCAGGGCGGTGCGGCCGGCCAGGGCCGTCCACAGCGCCTTCTGCAGGGCCGCCTCGGACTCCGAGTCCAGGTGCGCGGTGGCCTCGTCGAGCACGACCACGGACGGCTTCTTGAGCAGCAGCCGGGCGATCGACAGGCGCTGCTTCTCGCCGCCGGAGAAGCGGTAGCCGCGGTCGCCGACGACGGTGTCCAGGCCGTCGGGCAGCGCCGCGACCACGTCCCGGACCTGCGCGGCCTCGCAGGCCTCGACGAGCTCCGCCTCGGTGGCGTCCGGCTTGGCGTAGAGCAGGTTGGCGCGGATGGTGTCGTGGAACAGGTGGGCGTCCTGGGTGACCATGCCGACGGTGTCGCGCAGCGAGGCCAGGGACAGGTCGCGCACGTCGACGCCGCCGATCCGCACGGTGCCCCCGGTCGGCTCGTACAGCCGGGCCACCAGCTGGCTGACGGTGGTCTTGCCCGCGCCGGAGGGCCCGACCAGCGCGGTCAGCCGGCCCGCCGGGGCGCGGAAGCTCACCCCGCGCAGCGCCTGGGCGGTGCCGGAGCGCTCCGGGGCCGGCAGCGACAGCGTCTCCAGCGAGGCGAGGGAGACCTCCTTCGCGGCCGGGTAGCGGAACGAGACGTCCTCGAACTCGACCTCCGGGGCCCGGCCAGGGCCCGGTACGGGCAGGGCGACGGCATCGGGCCGCTCCACGATCAGCGGCTTCAGGTCCAGCACCTCGAAGAGCCGGTCGAAGGAGACCAGGGCGGTCAGGTAGTTCGACTGCAGGTTGGAGAGCTGGTTGATCGGGCCGAAGAGCCGGGCCAGCAGGGTGGCCAGGGCCACCAGGGTGCCGATCTGGATGCTCCCGGCGACCACCAGCTCGCCGCCGACGCCGTAGACCACCGCGGTGGCCAGCGAGGCCAGCAGCGTCACCGTCACCAGCAGCATCCGCGCGTAGACGGAGGTGACCACGCGCACGTCCCGCACCCGGGCCGCGTTGCCGGCGAACCGGCCGTCCTCGCGCTCGGGCCGCCCGTAGAGCTTGACCAGCAGCGCGCCGGCCACGTTGAAGCGCTCCTGCATGAGCGAGCCGAGCTCGGCGTCCAGCTGCATCGAGGTGCGCAGGTTGCGCTGCAGCCGCCGCCCCACGACCCGGCCCGGCAGCACGAACAGCGGCACCGTGACGAGCACCACCAGGCCGATCAGCCAGGACAGGTAGAAGATCGTGGCGACCACCAGGCAGAGCACCAGCAGGCTGGAGAGCACGTTGGACAGCAGCACCGTCACCGCCTGCTGGGCCTCCATCACGTCGGTGTTGAGCCGGCTCACCAGCGAGCCGGTCTGGGTGCGGGTGAAGAACGCGAGCGGCTGGCGCTGCACGTGCCGGAAGACCTCGGTGCGCAGGTCGTAGATCAGCCCCTCGCCGATGCGCGCCGAACTGCGGCTGACCAGGAAGCCCACCAGGGCCTGCAGCAGCGCCAGGACCGCCACCGCGACGGCGGCGCCCGCCACCACGGCCCGGTCGCGCGGCACGATGCCGCGGTCGATGAGCTCCTTGAACAGCAGCGGCGTGGAGACGGTGATGAGGGCGTCGACCACGGTCAGCGTCAGCAGCGCCACGATCTGCCGCCGGTAGGGCCGCAGGTAGGGCAGGATCCGCCGGGAGGTGCCGGGCCTGACCTGCCCCCGGGCCGGCTGCGTCCCGTCGCCGGGGGTCGCCCGGATGGTGATCAGCGGGCCCGGGCCGCTCGTCATGGCGCGACGACCTCCCTGCCGTCCGGCGCCGCGGCCGTCGGGGCCGGCGGGCGCTGGTCGGTCCAGACGCGGTCGACGTACGCCAGGCACTCGTCGCGGGAGCCCCGGCCGCGGGCGATCCGCCACCCGGCGGGCACCTGCGCGAACCCGGGCCACAGCGAGTACTGGCCCAGGGGGTTGACCAGCACGAGGTAGGAGGCGTCCGGGTCGTCGAAGGGGCTGGTCATCTCGGTCTCCTTGTTCGTTCGGGTGCCGCCCGCCGGGGCGGCGGGGGAGGGCAGCGGCGCGGCGCTCTCACCCGGAGGGCCGGGCCGTGAAGCGGCCCGCCTTGCCGAGCACGTCCGCCGCGCGGATGCGCAGCGCCTGCTGGACGGCGAACTCCGCCAGGTAGGCGCGGAAGCCGTCCGCCGGTTCCAGGGCGAGGTTCACCATGCGGCGGTTGGCGGTGACGGCCGGGTCGCGCAGCAGCTCCAGGGCCCGCTCGACGGCCCGGTCGAGGTCCGCCGGGTCGACGACCTGGTCGACGAGCGTGCGGGCCTCCGGGTCGCTCGCGCGCACCCGCCGCCCGCCGAGGATGATCTGCCGGGCCAGCCGGGGGCCGGTCACCGCGGGCAGCCGGAAGTCCGCCGCGCCCGGGACGATCCCCTCCTGCGCGGCCGGCAGGCTCAGGTAGGCGTCGGAGGCCGCGAGCACGTGGTCCACCGCGAGCAGCAGCTGCATGCCGCCGCCGATCGCGAAGCCGTCCACCGCGGCCACCCACGGCATGTCGGTGAACGGGTAGCGCCAGGACGCGTCGTCCGTGCGCAGCCCGAGCAGCAGCTTCCTGAGGTAGCCGAGCTCGCGGCGCAGCAGGAACCCGACGAGGGTGATCTCGCCCGCGTGCAGCCGCTTGAGGTTGATCCCGGCGCTGAACACCCGGCGCCCCGCGTAGCGCGGGTGGGTCATCTCGCCGCCCCGGATCAGCCCGATCTCGCAGCCCTCGTCCAGCAGCGCGAGGTCGACCGCGGTCTCCATGTCGTCGACCTGCTGCTCGTCCTCGGCGTTGAGGCGGTCCCCGGCGCACATGGTGATCCGGGCCACCCCCGCGCGCCGCTCCAGCCGGGTGCTGTCCATCCGCACCACCCCGGTGGCCCGGAACTCCCCGAGCAGCTCCAGCGCCCGCCCGGTGGGCCGCAGCATGGAGTCCATCAGGTGGCCGCCGGCGGCCGGGCCGCGCAGCACGCCGCGCAGCAGGACGCCCAGGTCGATCTCGTAGCCGAGGCGCTCGGCGACCGGCAGGGCCCGCTCCGCGCGCAGCTGCGCCGCGGTGGGCACCAGGTTCGGTACGGCGCGGGCGGCGCCCTCCACCAGGGCGTCCAGCCGCGGGCGCAGGGTGCGGCCCGCGGTGATCCGGTCGTAGAGCTCCTCGGCGTGGCGGTCCAGGAAGGCGGTGCGCCGCGCGCGGCCGGCGTCCAGCTCCCGCTCGGCGCGCTCGCGCTCCTCGCCGGTGCGCGGCCCGGGCGCGGGGAACGGGGGCAGCAGCCGCGCCGCCCGGTCGAGCCCGTCCGCGGCGCGCTCCCGTACGGCGGCGGGCGCCCGCCCGGTGGCCGCGCTCACGCCGTCACCCCGTCCGGGGCCCGGGTGCGCCGCAGCGCGCGGTCGCAGGCGGCCAGGTGCGGGCCGAGCGCGTCCTCGAAGCTCATCCACTGGGCGTCGAAGGCCAGTTGGCGGCGGATCGCGAGTTCGGGGCCGGACAGGCGGCGCAGCAGCCGGGCGGCGGCCGCCAGGGTGCGCCCGGGGTCCCGGCTCACCTGGTCCACCAGGCACCGCTCCAGGGCCTCGCGGGCGGTGATCGGCACCCCGAAGAGCACGGTGCGCCGGGCGCGGGCCGGTCCGAGCTGCTGGACCAGCCGGTAGCCGGCCATGCCCGGCCAGACGGCCTGCCCGTGGAAGGACGGCAGCAGCCGCAGGTCCGGGGCCGCCACCCGGACGTCGGCCGCCAGCAGCAGGTCCAGCGCGACGCCGCCGCACTCCCCGCTCGCCGCCGCCAGGGTGGGCAGCCGCAGCCGCTCGAAGCGCCGTACCGCCCGCTCCCACTTCGTGACGGCGGCGGTGTCGCCCGCCTTCGCCACCGCCTCGCCGTCGGGGGCGCCGGACAGGAACAGGGTCGCGGCGTCGGCGCCGGCGCTCTCCGCCTCGTCGCACAGGGCGCCGAGGGCGGCGGTCAGCTCGGCCGAGATCTCCCGGCGGCCGTCCACGTGCAGCACGGGGCCCTCGGGCAGGGCGTTGACGGGCATTGCGGTCTCCCTTGGTCGGTTCACCACTGGATGAGCGCGGACTCGATCGTCGAACCCGGCCCCATGGTCATCAGCACGCCGTAGTCGCCGTCGCGGACCACGCCCTCCCGCAGGAGCCGGTCGTAGGAGAAGAGGAACGAGCCGCTGGAGACGTTGCCGAAGTCGCGCAGCACGGTGATGGTGTGCCGCAGGTCGTGCCGGGTCAGCCCGAGGTTGACGGCGACCGCGTCGATGACCTTCTTGCCGCCGGAGTGCACCAGCCAGTGCGCGACGTCGTCGCGGCGCAGCGAGGTGCCCGCCAGCAGCCGGTCGACGACCCCCTCCACGTGCGCGCCGACCAGGTAGGGGACCTGCGGGTCCAGGAAGAAGCTGAAGCGGCCCTGGTCGCGGTCCCAGTCGTAGCGCATCGCGTCGATCGCGTCGACGATGGTCACGCTCGCGGTCCGCAGGATCCGGGGCCCCTCCAGCCGGCGGCCGGGCCCCTCCTCCTCGGCCTCCTCGTCCTCGGCCCCCTCCGCCGGGCGGCGCCCGTCGTTCACCGGGTCCGCCACCACCGCCACCGCCGCGGCCCCGTCGCCGAACAGGCTGTTCACCACGGCCGTGCGCATCGTGGCGTCCATCGTGTACGCGGCCGAGCAGGCCTCCGAGCAGACCATCACGGCCAGCCGGCCCGGGTTCGCCGCCGCCCAGTTGCCCACCACCGCCAGCGCGTTGAGCCCGGCGTTGCAGCCCATGCCGACGATGTCGGCCCGCGCGGTGTGCCAGTCCATGCCCAGCTCGCGGATCAGCAGCGCGCTCAGCCCCGGCGTCAGGAAGCCGGTCGAGGTCACGCAGCACAGGTACGCCACCTCCGACAGGTCGGCCCCGATCCGCTTGAGGCACAGCTGCAGCGCGTCCGCCCCCATGCTCACGGCCCACGCCTTGTGCTTGTCCAGCAGGTCGCCCTGGCTCTCCCGGAGCCTGGTGCCGTCCGGCGCCGCCGGCGGCAGCACCAGCGAACGCTGCCGGATGGAGCCCAGCAGGAACACCGAGCGCACCCGGCGGTCGGTGATCCCGAACAGGTCCAGCAGCTCCTCCTGGGAGTAGTGCTCGGGCGGCACGGCGGTGCCCACGCTCACGATGCGCGGGACCGTGGCGGCCGGCGCTCGGTCCAGGGCCGTGGTCATGGTGCGTCACTCTCCGTTCCGGGTACCGGGCACGTCGCCACCGTGCGTCCACCACCGCGCGCCCCACCGCCGCGCGTCTCCTCACTGAGCGTCTCCACGAACCGCACCAGCCGCTCGACGCCCTCGACCACCTGCCCGGGCGTCAGGTAGCTGATCGACAGCCGGATGTCCCGCTCGCCCCCGCCGTGCGGATGGAAGAACTCCATCGGCGTCCAGATCACCCCGAACTCCCGGGCCGACCGCTCCAGCGCCGCCGTACCGGTCCGGAAACCGGTGCGCAGCGTGAGGAAGAAACCGCCGTCGGGCCGGTTCCAGCCCACCCCCAGCTCCCGGCGCCGCCGCTCCGGCAGCCACCGCTCCAGCTGCGCGAGCGTCGCGGCCATGCTGCGCCGGTAGTGCTCGGCCGCCCGCGCGTTCAGCACCGACAGCCGCCCGTCCGAACCCAGCAGCGCACCCGCCGCGGCCGCCTGGCTGAGCGAGGACGTGTTCACCGTCACCATGCTCTTCACCTTCGCCAGGTCCCGCGCCAGCAGCCGGATCCCGCCGCGCCCGTCGCGCACCTCCTGGTCGGCCACCACGTAGCCGACCCGCGCACCGGGGAACACCGTCTTGGAATAGGTGCCGAGCTGGATCACGCTCCTCGACGTGTCGAGCGCCTTGAGCATCGGGCACCGCGGCCCCGGGCCGCTCAACCGGTAGGGACTGTCCTCCAGGACGAGCAGACCCTGGCGCCCGGCCAGCTCCAGCAGCCCGGTACGCGTCGCCAGGTCCAGCGTCGACCCGGTCGGATTCGCGTGGTCCGGCACCACGTACACGGCCCGCGGCCGGCGACCCGCCGCACGCTGCGCCCGCACCGCCGCGTCCAGGTCCGCGACCACCAGCCGCCCGTCACGCTCCGGCACCGCGACCACCGGGATGTCCAGCAGCCGCGCGGCCCCCATGATCCCGACATAACAGGGGGTCACGAGCAGCAGCACGTCCTCGGGCGTCGCGAACAGCGCGCGCAGCACCAGGAACATCGCCTCCTGCGCACCGACCGTCACCACGATCGCCTCGGGCGCGACCTCGAACCCCTCGTCCTGCCGCAGCGAGTACGCGATCAGCTCCCGGATCTGCCCCGCCGCCGGCCCGTACTGGTAGAAGCCGCTGCGCACTTCGGCCGGCCCCGCGCCCCGGCTCTCCAGGTAGGCCGCGTACCGGCGCAGGTAGGTGTGGACCTCCTCGACCTCGAAGAATCCGTCATAGGGGCGGCCCGGCGCGAAGGACACCGCGTCCGGGTAGCTGGACGTGATCTCGTTGAGGAAGTTCATCCGGTCGAGAACCGGGTCTTCGATGCTCGAGTGCAGCGTGGTCGAATCGAGCACCATGGTGCCCGCCTTTCCGTGGACGAGCCGCCGTGCGGCACCCCGTCGGACGGCGGATGCCAGGGCTCGCGTGAAGGACGCGCGGCAGGGCGACGGTGCGGCGGCGCCCCGTGGGCGGATCGCCGGTACCGTCCTCCCGCGTTCGAACATCGGTCGGTCTCGACGTCGGTCTCATGGCGGCCCCTCGGACGGGCCCACGGGCTCCGGCGGCGCCACCGCGGGCGCACCGTCCGAACGGCGGCGGCGCGGTGCCCGCACGCGAAAACCGCCGTCGGGCACCGGGCCGAAGGCGGCGTGAGGGGGTACCGAGATCCCAGCACGCCCTGTCGCCGCTTTCGCACCGGCCGCGGTATCCGACGGATATCCGGAGCACAGGGCCCTGTCTGCTGTTTGTCCTCGTTCCAGTACGCGCCCCCGGGCGAGGGGCTGTCAAGCGCTGTGGGTTTCCGCCCCGTCACAGCCTGCTACCGGATTCCTGGTCCCGCCGCCGTGCCCGCGGCCCCGGCGCCGACCGGCCCGCCTCCGCGCCCCCGCGGCGCCGGGCCGCCCGGGGCGCCGCCGGGAGAGGGCCCGGGGCCCGACGGCCGGGCGGCCCCGGAGGCCCGCCCGCCGGTCCGGCCCACCGCGGCCGGCCCGCCCCGACCGGTCGCCGTCCGATCATGGCCCGTCACCTGACGTGGTCTCAACCACTGGGACAAAAGCCCAGGTTGGCGCCGAACCGGACCGCCCGGCTTGACGGAATTCGCCAACCCCCCGCCCCGCGCGCACCGGGCATTGACCCGAGCATGACGCCGTGTGAGTGTTCGGGCACCCGAGCGCGGACGGCCCGCACGGCCGTCCCCCGGATACGGCTGCGCGGCGCGCCACCAGCCCCAGCCGTCCGCGGTCGAGGACCCCCACATGCGAGGAGCCTCGATGCAACGCAGAGTCACCGCAGGCAGGTTGCTGACCACGGCGACCACCCTGACCGTGCTGGCCGGCATGATCGCCGCCGCCACGGGCCCGGCCACCGCCGCGCCCACCCCCTCCCCGGCGCCGCCGAGCGCCCTGGCCGCCGCCGTCAACGCCGCCGACGCCGTCGCCGCGGCCGGACTGGACGCGCTGGCCAAGGGCCCGGGCGAGACCTACGAGCGCAAGACCGTCACCCCCTGGCTCGGCGGCCTCTACTCCGTCTCCTACGAGCGCAGCTACCACGGCCTGCCCGTGGTCGGCGGCGACGCGGTCGTCCTCGCCGACGCCCAGGGCAAGGTCCGCGCCCTGCAGTCCGCCGCCACCGGCCCCGTCGGCGGCTCGACCGCCCCGCAGGTCAGCGCCGAGCACGCCGAGAAGACCGCCCGCACCAAGCTGGCCGCCGTCGACTCCGTCGAGTCCCGCCGCCTGGTCGTGCGCGTCAAGGACGGCACCGGCCGCCTGGCCTGGGAGACCGTCCTCACCGGCCACAAGGGCAGCGCCCCCAGCCGCCTGCACGTCTTCGTGGACGCCACCACCGGCGAGGTCGTCGACAGCTACGACGACGTGCGCGCCGGCACCATCAACAGCGAGTGGAACGGCCCCGCGCCCGTCACCATCAGCACCACCAACTCCGGTGGCTCCTACTCGCTGCGCGACCCGAACCGGCCCGGCCTGTCCTGTTCCGACTACAGCACCGGCCAGGTCTTCTCCAAGTCCAGCGACTCCTGGGGCACCGGCAGCGCCTCCAGCAAGGAGACCGGCTGCGGCGACGCGATGTTCGCGGCCCAGAAGGAATGGGACATGCTCCGCGACTGGCTCGGTCGCAACGGGCACAACGGCAACGGCGGCAGCTGGCCGGTCAAGGTCGGCCTCAACGACGTCAACGCCTACTGGGACGGCAGCACGATATCCATCGGCCACAGCCAGGCCAACAAGTGGATCGCCTCCATCGACGTCGTCGGCCACGAGTTCGGCCACGGCATCGACCAGTACACCCCCGGCGGCGCCAACAACGAGTCCGGCCTGGGCGAGGCCACCGGCGACATCATGGGCGCGCTGACCGAGTCGTACGCCAACGAGCCCGCCCCGTACGACTCCCCGGACTACACCGTCGGCGAGATGATCAACCTGGTCGGCAACGGCCCGATCCGCAACATGTACAACCCCTCCCTGGTGAGCAACAACCCCAACTGCTACTCCTCCTCCATCCCGCAGACCGAGGAGCACGCGGCGGCCGGCCCGCTCAACCACTGGTTCTACCTGCTGGCCGAGGGCTCCAACCCCGGCGGCGGCAAGCCCACCAGCCCCACCTGCAACAACTCCTCCGTCACCGGCATCGGCATCAAGGACGCCGGCCGGGTCTTCTACGGCGGCATGCTGCTCAAGACCAGCGGCATGACCTACAAGCGCTACCGCACCGCCACCCTGACCGCCGCCAAGAGCCTCGACCCGACCTGCACCTTCTTCAACCGGGCCAAGGCCGCCTGGGACGCCGTCAGCGTCCCCGCCCAGAGCGGCGACCCCACCTGCTCCAACAACGGCAGCAACGACTTCTCGCTCTCCCTCGGCCCGGCCTCCGGCTCCGCCCAGCCCGGCGCCTCCACCACCTCCACGGTGAGCACCGCCGTCACCTCCGGCACCGCCCAGACCGTGAGCCTCACCGCCTCCGGCCTCCCGGCGGGCGTCACCGCGAGCTTCAACCCCTCATCGGTGCAGGCCGGTTCCTCCTCCACCCTGACCCTGTCCGCCGCCTCCAGCGCCGCGACCGGGACCTACCAGATCACCGTCACCGGCACCGCCGGCGCCACCACCCACACCGCCCAGTACAGCCTCACCGTCGGCGGCGGGGGCACCCCCAACCCCGGCGGCACCTGGACCGCCGGCACCACCTACCAGGCGGGCGACGTCGTGACCTACAACGGCGCCTCCTACCGCTGCCTCCAGGGCCACACCGCCATGGTCGGCTGGGAGCCGCCGAACGTCCCGGCGCTGTGGCAGGCCGTGTGACCCGCACGCGCTGACACCCCGTGAAGCCGCTGCGCCGCGGCCCGTCGAGGGGGACGGGCCGCGGCGCAGCCGTACGCGCGAAACGCCCCGGGGGCGGCCCGTTGTCCGGGCCGCCCCCGGGGCGTCGGTGCCGTGCGCGCGGCACGGCGGGCCGGTCAGGCGCCGCGGTCGAAGAGCTTGACGCGCAGCGGCTCCCGGGCCGGTACGTCGACCGGGTCCTGCGGGGAGAGGGTGAGGACGAACCCGCCGATCGCGATGACGGCCATGATGGCGACGGCGAGCGGGACGACGAACTGGGAGGCGGGCAGGCCGGCGGGCAGGAGCCGGTCGTCCAGCCGGACGGAGACGGAGGCCATCCCGGTGTAGTGCATGGCGGTGACCGCGACCCCGGCGATCAGGGAGGCGACCAGCGAGGCGGCGAAGCCGGTGATGTTGAGGGTCATCCACAGCGCCGCGGTGGCGGCGGCCACGGCGATGGCGATGGAGACGGCCACCAGGACGGGGTCGTAGGAGACCACGCCCTGGACCTGCATGGCGGCCATGCCGAGGTAGTGCATGGCCGCGACACCGCAGCCGGTGACGGTGCCGCCGATCAGCAGGGAGGCGAGCGTCCTGCGGCGGTAGCCGACGTACAGGACGCCGGCGCCGACGACGACGATGGCCAGCAGGAGGCTGCCGAGGGTCTCGGGGACGCGGTAGACGACGGACGAGCCGGTGACGGCGAAGCCCATCATCGCCATGAAGTGCATGGTCCAGATGCCGCAGCCGAGTTCGACCGCGGACAGCAGCAGCCACCCCAGGCGGCGGGCCGGCGGCAGGGTCAGGGCCCGTACGGTGCAGCGCAGTCCGAGCGCCGCGCCGGTGCAGGCGATGAGGTAGGACAGGACCGGGTTGATCCAGCCGTAGTGGAACCCGTCGATGTGGGCGGTGTGGGGATGCATGGTCACCTGGAGTGCGTTCGTGCGGGGGGACGGGCGGAACGCGCTTCTGCCCGGGCCGGTGCGGCGACTGCGGGGGCTGCCGGTCCGGCCGGGGATCAGGATCCGATTCCTGAAGGATCGTATAGCGACGAACAGTTTCCGCGAAATCGACAACCGGGTGAACCGATGAGGATCGGTCAGGTGAATCCGCCGACGTCCGGCATTTCCCGGCACCCCCGCCGGTCACGCGGGGATCGGTGAAGTCCCTTGCCATGCAGCGGAATTGATGTGGACCCGGGCCCCGGACAAGGGCGGCGCGAGGCGGCGGAATCCATGATCGACATTACGTCGAGTAATGCGGTTTTCGCAGCGGGTGCATCCTTTTCCCTTTCGGAAAACCCCTTGGATAATCCCGCCCGTCCGGCGGGGGAGACCCCCCGCCGAACGGCAGGGAATACCGCGGAATGCCGCGGAATTCAGCGGCGGCCCGGGATGCCGCCCGGGACGCCGCCCGGCCGACCGCGGCGGGCGGCGAAGACCCAGCGGTTGGCCGCCAGGGCGTCGTCCGGCTCCGGCGCCGGACCGCGGCCGTGCAGGGCGGTGAAGTCGTACGGGCTGCGCACGGCCACCGTCCAGCCCAGGCGGGTGAGTTCCGCGGCGGAGTCGGGGCGGGGGCCGGCGTCGAAGAGGGCGCGCAGGTCGATGCCGAGCCGCTCCCGGGCCGCGACGTACGCGGGGGCCGTGCGCACCGCCGGCGGTTCGGCGGCCACGTCCTTGAGCTCGTACGCCAGGGTGCTGCCGGGCGCGCTGAGCCGGTGCACGGCGGCCATCAGCCGTCGCTCGGCCTCGGCGGGGAGGTAGAGCAGCAGCCCCTCGGCGAGCCACGCGGTCGGCTCCGCCGGGTCGAAGCCGCCCTCCAGCAGCGGCCCGGCCCAGTCGCCGCGGAGGTCGGCGGCCAGCGGGCGGCGCTCGGTGGCGGGGGCCGCGCCCGCCGCGTCGAGGACCGCCCGTTTGAAGGCCAGCACCTGCTCGGTGTCGATCTCGTGGAGGACGCGGCCGGGCGGCCAGTCGAGCCGGTACGCCCGGGAGTCCAGGCCCGCGCCCAGGATGACGACCTGGCGCGTGCCGGCCCGCGCCGCGGCCAGCAGGTGGTCGTCCAGGACGCGGGTGCGCAGCCCGAAGTAGCGCCCGAGGCGCCCCCACAGCGGGTCGGCCTCCGCGTCGGGGACCTGGTCGGGGTGGAGGGGCCAGTGCGCCGAGGCGGGGGAGGCGCGCACGAAGTGCTCGGCGAGCGGGTCGCGGGCCAGGGCGTCGGGGCGGTGGGTCTCGATGGCGCGGGCGGCCGCCACCAGCAGGGCGGTGCGGCCCACTCCGGAGGCGACGCCGTGCGCCGCGGCCGCGGCCGTCCCGTCCTCCGGTCCGGTCAGGGCGTGCACGGGTCCTCCTCGTGCACGGGCGCCGTCCACGCCGCGGGGTCGTCGCCGGTGGTGGTGCGGGCGCCGTACAGGACGCGCATGAACCGCAGGACCTCGTCGTGGGGCAGGTGCAGGGAGGTGGTGCAGTCCGTCAGGACGGTGATGTGGAAGCCCTTCTGGAAGGCGGTGCGGGCGGTGGAGTCCACGCAGACGTCGGCGTAGAGGCCGGCGAAGACGAGGTGCCCGGTGCCGCCGGCGCGCAGGTGCTCCTCCAGGCCGTCGCCGAGGAAGGCGTCGAAGCAGGCCCGTTTGGTGAAGACCCGCTCGCCCGGGGCCGGGGCCACCCCGTGGAACCGGGCTCCCCAGGTGCCCTCCAGGCACTTCGGCCGCTTGCCCAGCCGCCGGTCCCGCGCGCGCCAGGCCGCGCCCTGGTGGGCGGTGTCGCCGAGGAAGCGGACGAACACCACCTCCACGCCCGCGCGCCGGGCCAGGTCCACCGCCCGGACGCTGTTGGCGACCACGGCGTCCAGGACGGCGCCGTCGCCGCCGAACCGGGCCCTGGCCAACGGCCCGGTGCAGAAGTCGTTCTGCAGGTCCACCACCACCAGGGCCGTTCCCGTCCGGGCGCTCACGGCCCGCCCACCGGGGCGGTGGATCCGGTGGGCGCGTCGGGCAGGTCGAGGACGTCGACCAGCGCGTCGACCACCGCGGTGGTGGAGTGCCGGCCGCCGAGGTCCGGGGTGTGCACGCCCTTGTCGTCCAGGACGGCCAGGGCGGTCTCGACCGCCCCGACGGCGCCGGGCACCGCGGCGTGCCGCTCGGCGACGAGGGCCGCGGCGCGCAGGGTGGCCACCGGGTTGACCAGGTCGCGCCCGGCCAGGTCGTCGGCGGAGCCGTGCACGGTCTGGTACTCCACCAGTCCGGCCGCGCCGGGGCCGAGGTACACGTTCTCCGTGCAGCGGCTCTCCTGCCGCTGGGCGCCGAAGCGGTCCAGCAGGACCACGTGCATGATGTCGGCCCACTCGTTCCCGGCGATCAGCAGGGTGCGGTCCGGCAGGCCGTGGGTGATGAGGTTGCGGTTCACGGTGTCGGGCTGGAACACCTCGATCCGTATGCCCAGCCGCTCGGCGATGTCGGCGACCCAGGCGTCGAACGCGCCGTCCAGGAGATGGAACTTGTAGGCCATGACGATGCGGTCGATCCGCCCGTCGGGCCATTCGCGCCGGGCCCGCTCCAGGGCGTGGCGGACGACGGCCTCGGTGGTCTCCCGGCTGAAGGCCATGGTGCGGACGACCTCTCCCGGGGTGTGCCGGTTCTCCCCGGTGTAGAAGCCCTGGGCCTGGTCGCGGACCAGGAGCAGTGACGTTTCTCCTTCCCGTAACAGGTCGACCTTGACGGCGCGCAGGCGGTGGCGCACCAGGTACAGGGACTGGGCGTTGATCGCGGTGCGGAAGACGGCCGTGGTGCCGGCGTCGGCGAGGTCTCGGCAGAACCGCTCGTAGTGCTCCGCGTCCTGCCCGGTCAGGTCCTGGATCCCGGCGGGGCCGGCCAGCGAGCGCAGCGAGACGTAGGAGTGGTAGAGGCGCGGGGAGCGGACGATCCGCACGCCCGTGGGGCGGGCGGCGGTGAGCACCCGCAGGACGCGTTCGAAGACGGCGGCGAGCTCGGGGCCGGTGCCCCGGCCCACCGCCAGCCCGATCGCGGGCTGCCCGGCGACGGGCACCGGCGCCGGGCCGGTGCCCTGGTGGGCGGCCGGGGTCACCGGGCCGTCCCGGGGACCAGGCGGTCGCCGGGGATGCCGGCCTTCTCGGGGCGGTAGTAGTCGCGGATGCCCTCCGCCCAGACGGCGACCGGGACGCGGTCGCCGTCCACCGGGCCGAACGCGTCGAACAGGGCCGTGGTGTTCCGGTGGTCGAACCCGATCGCGGTCATCAGGGCGAGGAAGTCGGGGCGGGTGACCAGGCCGTCGCCGTCCGGGTCGCCGAGCTCGGAGAGCGCCCGGGCGAACTCGTCGATGGTGGCGTCGAAGCGCTCCGGGTCGAGCACGACGGCGGTGAACTCCTCGGGGCTGATCCGTCCGTCGCCGTCGGCGTCCAGCTCGGTCACCAGCGTGCGCCAGTAGCGCTGCAGGGCGTCGAGCAGCCGGTCCCTGGCCTCCTCGTCGGCCTGGGGGAGCGCCGCGACGACACGGCTGCCCATCAGGTCGAAGTCGGCCGGTTCGATGGCGCCGTTCCCGTCGGCGTCGAACAGTGAGAACACGAGCCCGACACGGTCGGTGGCTGCGGTGGTGGGCATGGCGGTACACCTCGGTCTTCCGGACGAAGGGCGCCGGGCCCGTGCCTCGGCGACCGCTCCACTATCCGGTCCCGGCCCGGCCGTCGGCGCGCGAAGTACGGCCGGACCACCCGATCGTGGGCAATGCGCCCGCGCGCGCATGACGGGCCGGTCGGTTGGACAGATAGTCAGGCTGGCTCGTGCGACGGCCCGCAGCCGCCGCCGGGATGCCGCCCGGCCCCTCGCGCGTGGCGAGGGGCCGGACGACGGGGCCTACGGCGTTGCCGCCCGGCCCGTGGGGCCCGGCGAGCGGCTGCCCGGCGGGGCGGAGCGGACGGAGTCGAAGGCCTGCCGCGCCTGGCGCACCGTCGGGTCGGAGGCCTGCCGCAGGCAGGCCGTCACCTCGACCACCGCGGCGGGGCCGTCGCGGTCGATGGCGCGCAGGCCGGTCAGCTCGCGGTCGCCGCCGAGCGCCGCGCACTCCTTGTCGAGGGCCGTGTCGCCCAGCCCGGACGGGTCCGGGCCGAGCTTCTCGGCCAGCCCCTGGTCGTCCACCAGCCGGAACGCGAGGACGGCGCCGTCCACGGCCAGCCGCCCGGCGAGCGGGCAGCGGGCCGCGACCGTCGCGCACGACGGGGACGCCCCCAGCGGCTGGGTGCCGAGGTAGCCGAACCGCTCCCGGGGGTCGGCGCTCGACGCGGCCAGGGCGTGCCAGTTCACCGGCGGGTCGAGGAGCATCTCGGGCAGCCGGGGGAAGAAGACCGTCGCCCCGCTCCCGGCGGACGGTTCCCCCGGCACCGTCGGGGCGGGCGAGACCGACGGGGCGGGCGCCGCCGCCGGGGGCGACAGGACCGGGGCGGACACGGAGCCCGCGGGCCCCGTCGCGGCCCCCCGCACCGGTGCCGGCGCGAGCGCGGGCGCGGCGGCCAGCACGGCGGCGGTGAGTCCGGCGGTGAGGCCCGCGGCGAGCCCGGCCGCCCGCCGGCGGCGCCTGGACCGCTCGACCCGGGCGAGGACGCGCTCCATCCGGTCCTCCGGCGAACCGAGGGCGGGGACGGCCCGGTGGAGCAGGATCCGCAGCTCCTCCTCGTCGTCGGGCCCGCCGTCACCCGGACCGTACGGGTCGAGCAGGTCAGCGCCGTTCACGGGGTCCCCCGTCCAGCAGGAGTTCCCGGGCCGGCAGCCGGCCGCGCAGGCCGGCCAGCGCCCGGTGCGTCTGGCTCTTGACGGTGCCCGTGCTGCAGCGCAGCACCTCGGCGGTCTCCTCGACGCTGAGGTCCTCGAAGAAGCGCAGCACCACCACGGCCCGCTGACGCGGCGGCAGCGACCGCACCGCCTCGGCGACCACCCGGCCGAGCACCACCCCGTCGTACGGGTCCGGGCCCGGCGGCGGCTCCGGCAGTTCGCCGTGCGGCAGCTCCCCGGTCCAGCGCCGCCGCCACCAGGAGACGTGGCAGTTCACCAGGACCTTCCGCAGGTACGCCTCGGGCCGGTCGGGGGCGATGCGCGTCCATTTGGGCCAGACCTTGGCGAGCGCCGTCTGCAGCAGGTCCTCGGCCTGGTGCGGGTCGCCGGTCAGCAGCCAGGCGGTGCGCAGGAGCTTGGGCCCGCAGGCGGCGACGAACTCCTCGAAGTCCGGCGGTGTCGCGTTCGTCATCCTGCCGTCGTCCCCGCCATGGTGTCCGTGCCGTTCCCGTCTGCCGTGGCGGCCGCCCGGGCCGCGTGTTCGTTCTTGCTCTCACGGCAGCTCGACGCGTCGGGGGGCGGTTCGGGTTGCCTGCGGGCGCGGACCCGCGATCCGGTCCGGGAGTCGGCCCGGCGCCCCGGGCGGTGCGGGGACCTGGACAGCGGCGCGGCACTCGTCCACGCTTCACCTCCATGACTCTCCCCCCGCACTCTCCCGGTGCCGCGCGCACCGCGCTCTTCGAAGAGGTCACCGCGGTCGGCGACGAGGCCGTCGCCCTGCTCGCCGGCTGCCGCGGCGACACCCGGATCCCCGGCGCCGAGTGGACGGTCGCCGAGGCGGCCGCCCACCTGGCGATGGCCAACGAGCTGATGGCCGCGCTGGCCGCCGGCGAGGAACGGCCGTACGGGGACGGCACCCCGGGCTCGCTGGCCGCGGCGAACGCGGCCTCGCTGGCCGAGCGGCCCGAACGGGACCCGGACGTGCTCGCCGAGGAGATCGCCCGGCGGGCACGGGAGTTCACCGTGGCGGCCGCCCCGCGCGCGGGCACCGAGCCGGTGTCGACCCCGCTCGGCCGGATGGACCTGGACACCCTCGGCGCCTACCTGCTGACCCACATGCTGGGCCACCTCTACGACATCGCCGTCGCCCTCGGCCGCCCGCACCCGATCGACCGGCGCCGGGTCGGGCTGGCGATGCCGTTCGTGCGCACGGTCATGCCGCGGGTGACGGACGCCCGCGCCGCGGCCGGCCACAGCGCCTGCTACCGGCTGCGCGGCCGGGGCCTGGACGGGTTCGCGGTCACCTTCACGGACGGCGCCGCCGCGGTGAGCCAGGACCCGCCCCGCCGCCCGGACTGCACGATCCTCGTCGAACCGGTGGCGTTCCTGCTCATCGCGCTGGGCCGGCGCAGCGCCCCCGGCGCCCTGCTGCGCGGCGAGGTGCTCGCCTGGGGCCGCCGCCCCTGGCTGGCCCCGTCCTTCCCCGGGCTGTTCGCCGCCCCCTGACCCCTGACCCCTGACCCCGCCGGGCGGCCGCCCGGGCCGGGGCCGGGGCCGGGCCGGTTACGCCGGACCGGGGGCGCGGGCCGCCGCGCCCCCCTCGGCGTCGCGGCACGCCCCGCAGGTGTTCCAGCGCGGCCGGCCGGGCCCGGGGGAGCGGTGCGGGGCGAGGGTCATCTCGGAGGTGCGCAGGCCGCACAGGGTGAGCGGCCCGCAGACGCCCGAGGCCTCCGCGGGGGCGGCGTGCGCCATCCGTACCGGGTTCTCGGGGTCCGCCGGCACGCGGCCGGGGCCGAGGATCCGCACGTTGGTCGGCGTATCGGGTTCGAGCACGATGACGGTGTCCACCACCACAACCTCGCCGCAACGCCGCCCCCCTGCACCCGCACAGCGGCATCCGGCCCAGCCCCGGCGCCCCCGGACGTCAGGGACGCCCCCGCTCCGGCTGGTTCACGGCGTCACAGCCGGTCGTAGACGGCGGACAGCCGCTGCAGCACCTCGGTGGCCCGGTCGAGGGCGTCGTCGTCGTAGTCGCCCAGGTCGCCGTGCAGGGCGTCGGCCAGGGCCCGCTGGCGCTGGTCGTGCAGGGCCCGGCCGGTGTCGGTGAGGGCGACCAGGACGGAGCGCTTGTCCTCGGGCTGGCGGGTGCGGGTGACGTAGCCGGCCGCGACCAGGCCGTTGACCAGCTGGGTGGTGGCGGCGCCGGTGGTCTCGGTGCCGGCGGCGAGCCCGCCGATGCTGAGGGGGCCCTGTTCGGCCAGGGTGCGCAGGGCCCGGGCGTGGGTGAGGGAGAGCGCGCCGGGGGTGCGGGTGGCGCGTCCGCGCAGCCGGGCGTCGGCGGCGCTGAGGCGGTAGGCGGCGCGCGCCAGGCGGTCGAGCGCCCGGGCGCGGTCGTCGGTGGGTGGCGGCTCGGCCATTGGTCGGTCCTCTTCGTCGGGTTGACAGCAGCCTAGCCTCGGGACTTAATAGCTAAGTACTTATTCATTAAGTGCTTAGCCAATCGGATCCCGCCGGGGGACCCGCAACCGGATCCCCCCGTCGGACCCCGTAGAGGAGACCGTCATGACCGTCCGTTCCGCCGGCCAGAGCTGGGCCCTGGACATCGCCCTCGCCCAGGGCGGCTTCGACGCGCTGCACCCCGAGGCCGTCGGCACCATGGAGCAGCTGGGCCACGACCACACCGACTTCGCCAAGGTCTTCGCCCTCGTCAGGAGCGGCGCGATGCTGCCCAAGGCGTGGGCGACGGTGGCCGGCCAGGCCGAGGAGCGCGCCGCCCACCACGAGCGCGGCGGCTTCGCGCAGACCGCCGCCGACCTCTACCTGAGGGCGGCCGTGATGTGGGGCCGGGCGCAGTACTCGCTCTTCGACGCCGCCGACCCGCGCAAGGCGGCCATGCGCGAGCACGCCAACCACTGCGTGGAGCGCCTGGGCGCGCTGCGCGAGGGCCGGGTGCGGCGGGTGGAGCTGGACTTCGAGGGCTCGCGGATCTTCGCCCTGCTGCACCTGCCGGCCGGGCCGGTCCGCAACGCGCCGGCCGTCATCCTCGGCCCCGGGATGGACATGATCAAGGAGGACTACATCTGGGCGGCCGAGCGCTACTACACCTCGCGCGGGATGGTCGCGCTGTCCATCGAGGGGCCGGGCCAGGGCGAGAGCCGCGCCGGCGGGCTGACCGTCGACCTCGGCAACTACGAGCGGGCGATCGGCCGCTACCTCGACCACCTGGCCGCGCTCCCGGAGGTCGACGCCGACCGGATCGGCATGTTCGGCATCTCGATGAGCGGCTACTGGGGCTCCCGGGCCGCCGCGGCCGACGGCCGCCTGGCCGCGCTCGCCGCCTTCGAGGCCGTCACCGGGGACTTCGCCACGATCTTCGAGCGCGCCCAGCCGACCTTCAAGAACAACTACATGTACATGGCCGGGTACACCGACGAGGAGGCCTTCGACCGCGACCTCGCCCACCGCATGCCGCTCGGCGACCTGGTGGCCGACATCGCCTGCCCGGTGCTCCACGGCATCGGCGAGTTCGACGAGCTCACCGACCTCGCCCAGGCCCTGGAGAGCTTCGAGCGCATCCGGGCGCCGAAGGAGCTGCGGGTCTACGAGGACGAGTTCCACCCGCTCGGGGGAGTGGCGGCCGAGGTCTTCCGGTTCGGGGCGGAGTGGCTGGAGCGGGCCCTGGCCGGCGAGTTCACCGACCCCGGACGGGACGTGCGCCACTACGTCCACCGCGACGGCCGCACCACCGACGGCAGCGCCGACCCCACCTGGTGGCTCGGCACCGCCCCCGCCCCGCTCACCGCGCTGCGCCGCGGCTGACCCGCGCGGACGGACGGCCACGCCCCGGGGCACCTCCATGCCCCGGGGCGTTCCCCCGTTCCCGGCGGCGGCCCCGGGCTGGAGGAGCCCGCACCGGCGGCAGCCCCGCACCTCGCTATACACACCATGTATACATGGTGTGTATAGTCCTTGATCATGTCACTCGGACAGATGCTCCTCGGCTTCCTGGAAGCCCAGCCCCGCCACGGCTACGACATCAAACGCCTCTACGACGAGCACTTCGGCCGCGACCGCGCCCTGCACTACGGACAGGTGTACGCCACCCTCTCCCGCCTGCTGAAGAACGGCCTCGTCGTCGTCGAGGGCGTGGAAGCCGGCGGCGGCCCGGACCGCAAGCGCTACGCCATCACCGACGCCGGCGTCACCGACCTCGCCGACTGGCTCGCCCACCCCGAGGACCCGCAGCCCTACCTGCAGAGCACCCTCTACCAGAAGGTCGTGCTCGCCATCCTCACCGGCCGCTCCGCCGCCGACGTCCTCGACACCCAACGCGCCGAACACCTGCGGACCATGCGCGAACTGACCCGCCGCAAACTCGCCGGCGACCTCGCCGACGAACTGATCTGCGACCACGCCCTGTTCCACCTCGAAGCCGACCTGCGCTGGCTCGAACTCACCGCCGCCCGCCTCGACGACCTCACCGCCCGCCTGACGGAGACCCCGCGTTGACCACCGCCGAACCCCTCCTCCACGCCCAGGACCTGCACAAGTCCTTCGGCCCCACCCCGGCCCTCGCCGGCGCCTCGCTCACCGTCGCCGCCGGCGAACTCGTCGCCGTCATGGGCCCCTCCGGCTCCGGCAAGTCCACCCTCCTGCACTGCCTCGCCGGCATCACCCGCCCCGACCAGGGCGCCATCACCTACCAGGGCCGCTCCCTCACCACCAGCACCGACAGCGAGCTCAGCGCCCTGCGCCGCACCGACTTCGGCTTCCTCTTCCAGTTCGGCCAACTCGTCCCCGAACTCTCCTGCCTGGAGAACGTCGCCCTCCCGCTGCGCCTGAACGGCACCCGCCGCAAAGCCGCCGAAGCCCGCGCCGCCGAATGGCTGGAACGCCTGGAAGTCGCCGACACCGCCGCCAAACGCCCCGGCGAGATCTCCGGCGGCCAGGGCCAACGCGTCGGCGCCGCCCGCGCCCTGATCACCGGCCCCCGGGCCGTCTTCGCCGACGAACCCACCGGCGCCCTCGACTCCCTCAACGGCGAACGCGTCATGAAACTGCTCACCCGCGCCGCCCGCGAGAGCGGCGCCGCCGTGGTCCTCGTCACCCACGACGTACGGGTCGCCGCCTACGCCGACCGCGAGATCGTCGTCCGCGACGGCCGCACCCGCGACCTGGCCACCACCCGGTGAGCGCCACCGACCCCCGGGTCCGCCGACCGCACCTGGACCAACTCGCCCTCGGCGCCCGGCTCGCCGTCACCAGCGGACGGGACGGCTGGGGCCGCCTGCTGCTCACCGCCTGCGGCGTCGGCCTCGGCGTGGCCCTCCTGCTCTTCACCGCCTCCTTCCCCGGCCTCGTCCACCACCGCGACCAGCGCCTCTACACCCAGAACGACACCTTCCGGGACGAGGACCTGCCCACCCCCGGCGACCGCACCGTCCTCGTCGCCACCGCCGACACCGCCTTCCACGGCACCCCCGTCCGCGGCCGCGTCGTCCAACCCGAAGGCCCGAACGCCGCACTCCCGCCCGGCCTCGCCGCCTACCCGGCCCCCGGCACGATGGCCGTCTCCCCGGCCCTCGCCGACCTCCTCAAGGACCCCGCCAACCACCTGCTGCGCGAACGCCTGCCCTACCCCGTGACCGGCACCATCGGCCCCGCCGGACTGCTCGGACCCGGCCAGGCCGACTACGTCCTCGGCGGCGACCACCTCTCGGTCGACACCGGCGCCGTCCGGATCACCGCGTTCGGCCACTTCTCACCGCCCAAAGACATGGACCCCAAACTGGTCCTGCTCAACGCCGTCGGCCTGACCGTGATGCTCGCCCCGGTCGGCGTCTTCCTCGCCGCCGCCGCCCGCTTCGGCGGCGAACGCCGCGACCGCCGGCTCGCCGCACTGCGCCTGGGCGGCGCCGACCGCCGGATGACCGCCCGGATCGCCGCGGGGGAGTCCCTGGTGGGAACGGTGCTGGGCCTGGCCGCGGGAACGGCGCTCTTCCTCCTCGGCCGGCAGCTCATCGGACGCGTCCGCCTCGCCGGATTCAGCTTCTACCCCGAGGACGTCGCACCCCAGCCCGCCATCGCCGCCGCGATCGCCGTCGTCGTCCCGCTCATGGCCGTCGGCGTCACCCTGCTCGCCATGCGCCGGGCCGCCCTCGACCCGCTCGGCACCGTCCGCCGCTCCGACCCCGGCCGGCGCCGCATCGGATGGCGCCTCATGCTGCCACTGGCCGGCCTGTCCCTGACGGTCTTCGCCCTCACCCTCTCCGACCCGGCCCAGGGCACCCGCGGCTCGCTCCTCGTCGCCTTCGGCGTGCTGCTCACCCTGACCGGCGTCTGCACCCTCCTGCCCTGGCTCGTCGAAGCCGTCACCCGACGGGCCGGCGGCGGCGCCCTGTCCTGGCAACTCGCCACCCGCCGCCTGCAGACGGGCTCCGGGCCGGCCGCCACCGCCGTCAGCGGCGTCGTCGTCGCCATCGCCGGCGCCATCGCCCTGCAGACGCTCTTCCTCGGCATCAGCACCCAGTATGAGCAGTACGCCCGGCCCCAGCCCACCACCGGCCCCTACCGGCAGTCGGTGACCTTCCCCGGCGGCGCCCCCACCGCCGAGGCCCTCGCCGACCGCCTCGCCCGCAGCCCCGGGATCCAGGCCACCGCCGCCTACACCGAGTTCGCCCTGGAGAGCGCCACGGCCAAGTCCTGGGAACTGCCCTCGGTCCGCATCGCCTCCTGCGCCGTCCTGCGCGGATTCGCCACCCTGCCCCACTGCGAGGACGGCGACTCCTTCGCCCTCCAGGGCCCGACCGCCCGCCCCGGCACCGACCCCGTCCCGCCCGGAACGACCGTCCACGCCGCCTACTACCGCGGCACCGGCGAATCGGCCCCCTTCCCCCTGCCCGCCCCGACCGCCACCGTCACCCCCGTCCAGGACGCCGACCCCAACGGCCGCATCGGAACCGGCCTGCTCCTGCTCACCCCCGCCGCGGTCCCCGCCGACGCCCTGCGCGGACAGCCGGCCACCGTCCTGGTCTCACTCGCCGACGCGCTCCCGGACCCGAACGAACACCTCACCACCGCCGTCATGGCGATCGACCCCCAGGCCCGCACCGAATTCCCGCTCGACCCCGCCCCCGACGCCACCTACCTCGCCGTCAAACGCCTGCTGACCGCCGGATCGGCGATCACCCTCCTGCTGGTCGCCCTCAGCCTGCTGGTCGGCCAACTGGAACGCCTGCGCGAACAGCGCCGCGTCCTCGGCGTCCTGAACGCCGTCGGCACCCCCCGACGCGTCCTGGCCCTGTCCGTCCTGTGGCAGACCCTCCTCCCGATGGCCCTCGGCCTGGCCCTGGCCACCGCCGCCGGCCTGCTGACCGGAACGGTCCTCCAGTACTCCTCCGGCGTCCCCCTGAACACCGACTGGGCCTCCCTGCTCGCCATGACCGCCACCGCCGCGGGCGCCGTCCTCCTCACCACCGCCCTCGGCCTGCCCCAACTCCTGCGCCTGATGCGCCCGGACGCCCTGCGCCACGAATAGCCCCGCCCCCGCCCGGGTGGGTGACGGTCAGCCGGCCCGGGCGACGGCCCCGGGCCGGTCGACCGTCACCGGCGCGGTCAGCCGCCGGCGGCCGATCCGTTCGGGACCGGCCGCCAGGGGGAGAGGTCGACGGCACCCTGGACGTACCCGGCCTTGTTCCAACTGCCGTTCGCGTGGCGGACGGTGTGGAAGAGCGTGCCGCTGCTGGTGCAGGTCTCGAACACCAGGTGCAGCTCGTTGTCCACGTTGGCGCCGTCGGCGCCGCACACGTAGAAGGGCTGGTCGAGGACCTGCTGGCCGATGGGCCCCCAGCCGCCCCAGTTGCCGTCGGAGGTGCGGATCGTGTGGTAGACGGCGATCTGGCTGTTGTTCACCACGGCGACCTGAAGCTGTCCGTTGATGCCCGCCGCGACCACGTCGTGCGGCGCACCCCACGGGGAGGGAGTCCCGGCCGCGCCCATGATGTTGCCCCAGCCGTCCCAGGTGCCGTTCGCGTGCCGGATGGTGTGGAGCACGCTTCCGTCGTTCGACACGGTGGCCACGATGTGGAGTTCACCGTTCACCTCGGCCGTCGCGAGGCTGGAGAACCGGTCCGAGGCGAGTCCCGGAGGGGCACTGATCGCCCCCCAGGGCTGCCAGTTCCCGTCCGGGCCCTCCACGGTGTGGACGAGCCGGCCCGAGGGGTCGATCGCCGCCAGCTGGACCTGGCCGTTCACCACCGCCGCGCCGGCCCTGCCGGTCTGGAAGTACTGACTGGAGAGGGGCAGTTCCGCCAGGCCCTTCATCGGGGTCGGCGCGGGCCAGCTGCCGTCGGGCTGCTGCGTCGACTGGACGAACTGCGTGCTCATCGGACCGGAGTACCGGAGGCCGAGCAGCCGCAGCCGTCCGGAGTCGACGACGGTCGTCCAGTACCGGAAGCTGTAGAACTGCGGGACCTCCCTGGCGGCGTCCCAGGTCCCGTCCGGCGCCCGACGGGTCTGGACGACCTTCCCCGGATCGGCGCGCAGCATCAGGTTCAGCCCGGCTGTCGGCGCCTCAGCCGTGACGGCCCGGGGCGCGGCACCGGCCGGCGCGGCCGTCATCACGGCGGCGAGCGCCACCGCCGAAGCCAGCATCGAGGCGACGCGCCCCCGGTGCCGACGCTTGGTCTTCCACATGTCGTGTTCCCCCCTGCGCACATGGGCCCGATCGGGCCGGGTGCTGTCCTATCAGAGCCCGAAGGTCGATGGAAAGCGAAAAAGCCACCCGCCGACTGCCGGAGACAGCCCGCCTGCCCCCGCCCTGTCCAACCGTCCCGGCCCGGTGGCCGGGCCGACCCGAAGCCCCCGCCCCGCTACCGCCGCGCGACGGGGGCGATCATCAGGCCAAGATGGCGCCGACCGCCGGCGCCGGGACGGATGGCCTCGCCGCGCAGAAGAGACGGAGTGCCGCCACGATCCAGCCCGTACACGACAGAGTCGGGCTGCACCCGGACCGAGCGGAGTCCGATCGCGCTCAAGGACGCCCGGGCCGTCGTCGCCGCGTGCGAGGAGACGGAGCACTGCCGCTCCCGGTGCGAAATGCACCGGGAGCGGCAGTGGTCACGGCGGTCCCACGCTGGACGGCGTCAGGTCTGCCGAGTGGTAGAAGTACCGTGGGTCAGCAGTCGCTGACCGCCGGGGTTTGGAAACGTCCCTGGCCCGTGACGCTGAGGAAGCCCACCACGCTGTTGCAGAGAACGTTGAGGTTGTGCCAGGCGTAGGACTTGGTCTCCCCGGCGTTGATGCTGAATGCCCCGGCATCGTTGTAGTCGGTGCCCTGGTAGTTGAAGCCGAAGCGCGCCGTGACAGCGCCTCCGGCGCTCTTCGAGTAGGTCACCTCGACGGTCGATCGAGCGTCCTTGATCCGGACACAGAGGGTTCCGTTGCTGAGGCTGGTGCACCTGCTGGTGTCCAGGATGGATGCCGGCGCCTCTCCCGTCGACGGCGCCTCTGCTGCGGCGGCGGGAAGGGCCCCCGCTCCGAGTGACAACAGGGACGTCGCGGCGATCGTTCCTGCCTTTGTCAAGCTTCACATGGGATTCTCCCTGGTATTCCTGGGCCCTGATCGGGCTTCGGAATCGACCTTATTAATCGGTGATCGTGCACGCAATGCTGAATTGACTCTTGGATGGAACGGCTCGGCGTTGACCCGCTAATGGTGGCCATCATTCCGGTTTTTGAATCATGATATCCGTATCGAGATGCCGATTTTTGCCGGATGGGATGTGTTGCGGAATTGAAAATGGAATGTCATGATTTGGCCGCGCGGGTTTATGGGTGATATGTCGCAGGTGAATTCTGGCCCGGCGGCCAGAATTCACCACGATCGGAGCAGGTGGAGCGACTGCGCGGTGCTCCACAGGAAGAACCCGATCGCCGACGTGCAGACCAAGGAGCCGAAGGCGGCAGCCGGCCTCAGGCCGCGACTCACCCACAGGGCGCCCCCGAGCGGCGCGGCGATCAGCAGCAGTGAGATCCAGACTCGTGCGGTCGCGTCACCACCGAACATGTAGGACCGCGTCGGACTCCAGGCGTAGAGGCCCTGGACCACCACCAGGCCCCCCAGGACGCCCGCGGCCAACGACTTGGCGAGGGCGGTGCCATGGGTGATCCGCCATCCAAGCGCGCCGGCGGCGGGACCGGCGACGACCGCCACCATCGCCCAGAAACCGGTCTTGTCCACCAGATAGCCGCTGCCGGCGCTGGGTCTGATGTGCACTACGGCGTTCCCGCCGTAGTAGGTGAGCACGGCGAGGACCATGATCAGCGCGCCTGCGCAGGCCGCTGTCAGCAGCCTCTGACAGGCTGCTCCCAGAATCCCGGCTCCCACTCCCCAGGCGACGCCAGTGCTGGCGGCCACCGACAGAATGGAACCGAGCTGACCGGGGACAGTGTCGGCGACCAGGGCCACGACGCCCAGTGCCAACCCCGCCGGGACGGCGAGTGCGCAGACGACCGCGTCGGCCGGGCGAGTGGGTGATTTCGATTCCCGCGGCACTGGGGTCACCGGGTCACCGTCGTTCCATCGCGGTCCTTCTGCTGGGTGCGGTTCGCTGTGCCCAGTGAGAGGATCCTGTGCGCAGCGAGAAGCAGGGCAACGCCCAGGAGGTATCCGGCCGTATTGCCCGCGACGTCCATGATGTCGGAAGAGCGGCCGCTCTTGGTCGGCCACTGCACCGATTCGATGGCGACGGAGAGGGCGAAGCCGAAGCCGAGGCCGAAGAGGCGGCGACTGAACCCGGTGAACGCGACGACTCCGAGCGGGAGCATCATCGCCGCATTGAGGATGGGCTCCTCCCAGGCGAGGCTGTGAGGTTGCGCGGCATCGTCAAGGAATGCGGCCGGGGTGAGGTTGAGGCTCCGACCGCTGTGGCCGATATTCCCCCAGCCGCCCTGTGGCCGAAGGGTGATGTAGAGGATGACGGCGGATGCGATAACGGTGGCTACCTGGGAGATTCGCACCATCAGTCGCCTATTTTTGCGTAAGGCGATCGCAGAGGCGAAAGCGCAGGCGAGGGCCGCCAGCATGCCGATCGTCACGGTCATGACGTTTACATGGAGGGCGATCTTCCACATGGGGGCAAACTCCGATCGAATGATTCGCCAGGGGCTGTCGCCTCGGAACACGATAGAGGCAGATGCCTGTCCAGCCCCAGCCCATGTGTATCCGGAGGTCTAGGCAGCAGTCGTTTGCGGAGAAACCGGAAAGATGGAGGGCGATCGGAAGTCGGGAATCAGAACCGTCCGTGCTCCCGGCGACCCGGTGGCGTCCCGTCAAGCCGCGGCCGGTGGGCCACCACCGTCCAGGAGCACGCCAAGCCGTTCCTGGGCCACCGCCTTGGCGGTGGCCGTTGGAGGGGTCACCCCTCCGGCGCCGCATGGCTCTCCACCCCAACCGCTCTCACCTGCCCTCCCGTCCTGCTCCGTGGGCCGTGCGAACCTGGACGGCTCGCCACCGTCGGTTCGGGCACCGTTGCCCACGGGGACCTCGTCGGCCACAGCCCCGCAGCCGGACGCACGCGCCGCCGGCTGCACCGCGCTGCGCTCCTCGCCGGTGCGGGGACGAGGTCGAGCGGGCCGCGGGTCTCGCCGCGGTCTCGGGTGTCGGTGACGAAGGCGGCGTGGATCCGGCCGACGTCGAGCAGGTAGTCGCTCCCCCGCCGGACCCCTCGGCATCGCGGCGCTGGCCGGGGTCGGCCTGCCGGCCGTGCGCGGGCGACGGGACGGTCCGTCGGCCCGTGCGCCAGTTCCGTGAATTCCCCGGTCCCGGAACCCGTTCCAGTGCCCTGCTCGTTCCGCCGCGGCTTTCCAGGCGCCGCCGAACGCGCAGCTCAGGGCACATGTCGCCGTTCCAGCGTCCCGAACCGCCGGGCAGTGCTGGCGGGCGGGACGGATTCCGGGGAAGCCCAGCAGCAACCAGTACTGCGACACCCGGTTCCCGGTCTCGGTGTTCACCTGGGCCGCCGACGTCCCCGCGCAGCTGTTGTCCTCGACGCACCCGAGGCCGCAGGGGGCCGGCTCGGCCGGGTGGAACGCGCCCTTCGGGACGGCCGACCGGAGTTCGCGGTGGGCGCGCGGGAACGGGCGGTCCCGGGCGTGCCATGCTGCTCCGCATGATCGACACTCCCGACAGTGGCGCCTCGGGCCCCACCTGGTCGTTCGCCGGCGCGTGCGAGCCGGCCGACTATCCCGCGGTCGGGGTCTTGGGCGTGCCCGGTGTCCAGCACGCCGGGGGCACGGGCCGCACCCTGTGCGGGATCCGCGGCCGGTACCTGAGGCGCTTCCTGAACCTCTTCGAGCCGCAGTACCCGGGCTCGTGCCACAAGTGCCGGGCGCTTGCCGAGGCCGCGCCGTCCCGGCCGTGCGGACAGGAACGCCTGCACGACCTGCTCCTGCGGGACGCCGACGACGCGCCACTGCGCACGGACCTGCTCGCCGCGCTGCGCCGGGGTGCGTCGATCGCGATCTGGATCACCGGCCCGACAACGGACCTCCAGTCCCACGCCCGGCTCGATCTGATGACGGAGGAGGCCGGTCCGGCCGCCGAGGCGCTCGCGGCGGTCGGCAGGTCCGTCACGTTGGCCCGGGTGGAGGACGCCGACCGGCAGTACCTCGTCGTCCTGCCGCCCGACGGCCGCGCCCGCATCGCGCGCGGGGCGGTGGTTCCCGCTCCGGCGGCTGGTCGGTGACCCCGGGGCAGTGGTGCGGGGCGTTCCGTACCGCCGGCTGCCCGGGTTCGGCGTTCAGCGCAGGACGGCGAGTTCGGCCACCACGGCCCGGTGGTCGCTGCGCGGCAGGGCGTGCTCGGAGACGTCGACGGCGGTGAGCGCGGGCCCGTGCAGGACGTGGTCGATCTGGATCACGGCCGGGACGCGGTAGTCGGGGTGGTCCTGGGGCCAGGTGGGGAAGAGGCCCGCGCCGAGCTCCTCGTGGGTGTCGGTCAGGCCGGTGCCGATCAGGTCGCGCATCGGCTTGTGGTCGAGGGTGGCGTTGAAGTCGCCCAGCAGGACCGCGTTGTGGTTGCGTCCGGGCGCGGCGGCGCGCAGGCCGTGCAGGTCCTCGGCCCAGCGGCGGGCGTCGCCGAGCGGGTAGTAGGTGTGGACGGCGACGAGCTGCACCGGGCGGCCGCCGACGTCGACGGTCAGGTTGGTGGTCGGCCAGGCCGGGTCGGCGGCGGAGCCGACGGGCAGCCGGGTGTAGAGCGCGGTGTCGGTGCCGGCCGGCCGCTCCCGGTGGGGCAGCAGGGTGCGGATGCCGGCCGCGTCCAGGGCGTCGGCGGCGGAGTCGCTCTGCTCCTCGACCGCGAGCACGTCGATCCGCTGCTCGCGCACCAGGTCGACCAGGGACTTCGGCGAGACCTGCCCCATGAAGTTGTTGCTGGTCGCCACCCGCAGCCGGGGCGCGTCGGCGGGCGCGCCGGCCCCGTCCGGGACGAACCGGGGCACCAGCCACCACAGTTGCAGCACCACCAGCGCGGCCGCGACCCCGGTCAGCCACCGTGCGCGCAGCACCGCCACCACCGCCAGCAGCAGCACGCTGAGCAGCGCCGCGTACGGCAGCCCGGCCATCGGCAGGGCCAGCACCGTGCCGTCGTCCCACCCGAGCAGCCGCACCACCGCGAGTGCGGCCGGGCCCAGCAGCAGCACCCCGCACCCGACCAGCGCGGCGAGCCGCCAACGGCTCCGGCCGGCGGGCGACGCGCTCTTCGACGTACGGTCCGTCACGGTGCTCCTTCCAGGGCGGCGGCCGGCAGCCATGATCACCGGCCGCCGTCGAGAAGGACGGACGCCCGCGCCCGGGGCCCCGGTTCCGCACCACCGGCCGAAGCCGGGCCCCTCGCCGATCTGTACGGCATCATCGGATCCGAACTTTCGTAGCAGGCCTCGCGGCAGAGCCCTCCAGAAGGAAGATGGTGCAGATCAACGGATGTGAGCATGCTTCCGTCGCCATCTCCGGGGAGGAACGCTCCGACACGTGCCGGCGCCCGCATGGATGCCCCGGCTGTGTCAACCGCCCGGACCGGCGTGCAGTGGGATAGCCGATGCTGCACGTGTCTGTGGGAAAGCGTCCGGGTGACGCGGCGCCACATCTCTCACCAGCTCAGAATGCAAAGCGGATCGGTGATCATGCCTGTTCAAGTAACTGACTGCTCCTTCGGCTACCGCAAGGGCTCCCGGGTCCTGGACTCCTTCAGCCTCCGCCTGGGAGAAGGGTGCAGCGTGCTGCTCGGCCCGAACGGCGCCGGCAAGTCGACCCTGCTGGGCCTGATCGCCTCCGCTCTCAGGCCGGAGGCCGGTCGCATCACCCTTGACGGGTTGGACACGAGCAGTTCCAAGGACCTCAAGGCCTACCGTCGGAAGGTCGGCTGGCTCCCTCAGCACGTGCGGCCGGTGCCCGGCCTGCGAGTGCGGGAACAGGCGGCCTACGCGGGCTGGCTCAAGGGCATGTCGCGGAGCGAGGCCTGGGAGCGGTCCCGGCAGGCCATCGAGAAGGTCGGGCTCACCTCGCTCGCGGACCGGCGCAGCGGGGAACTCTCCGGTGGACAGTTACGACGGTTGGGGATCGCCCAGACCCTGGTACACGACGCCCAGGTCGTGCTCCTGGACGAGCCCACGGCGGGACTCGACCCGGTCCAGCGCGGAGTCTTCCGGGAACTGATCGGCGAGCTGCGCCACCTCACGAGTTTCGTCGTCTCCACTCATCAGACCGAGGACCTGGCCGAGACCTACGACTCGGTCGTCGTCCTCGACCAGGGAAAGGTGCGTCATCAAGGGCCCATCGATTCCTTCCTGACGCTCGCGCCGCGCGGTGTCCCCGCGGAACGGCGTGCCGAGACCGCCTATGCCGGCATCGTCACCGGGGAGGTGTGACCGTGCCCTGGCGCACCATCTTCCGGATCTCGTCAGCCGTGCGGGCCATGCCCGTCCTGCTCGTGTGGATCACGATGTACAGCGGCAGAATGACCGGCTGGATCACCGACGGCTACTGGCCTTCCGTCACCGCCCAGAGCAGCTTCCTGCTCAGCTTCACCGCACCCGCCGTCGCGGCCTGCGGGGCCTGGGAAGGCCTCAAGGTGCGCCGGTCCGCGGTCCTCGGTACGGCACCCGCCCGTTCCGCCACCGCCATCGCCCTCTCCGTTCTGGCCCCGACCCTGGCCCTCGGCACGGTCTCCGTCCTGGCCGCCCTGGCCTTGTTCGTTCCGCAGGCCGGTGGGGTTCCGGGCTGGTCCACCCCCGTCGTCATCCTCCTGGAACTGCTGGTCGTCCTCGCGCACACCGTGGCCGGCTACGTACTCGGACATGTCCTGCCGCGGCTGCTCGCCGTGCCCCTGACCCTCATCGCCAGCTTCCTCTGGATGGCCTACCCGTCGACCCTCGACGCCTTCTGGGTCCGCCAGCTCAACGGCCGCAACCTCACCGAGTGCTGCGCGCTGGACCAACTGCCGGCCACCCGGGCGGTCCTCGCGCCGACCGTCGTGGCTGTCGGGATGGTGGTCGCCGCCTGGATCTGGACGAGGCTGCGCGGGAACTACCGGCTGACCGCCGTCCTGGCACTGGCGGCCACGGCGACGGCAGGGGCGGGGATCGCGGCACCTCTCGGATACCGTGCGGCGCAAGCACGTCCGGAAAGCGAGCAGACCTGCACCACGGCGGCGCCACGGGTGTGCCTGTGGCCCGAGCAGCGGGCCGACGCCACCAGCATCACCGACTGGGCGGTCGAGGCCCACCAGCGTCTCCAAGCCGTTGGTCTGGCACAGCCCTTGACGGTGGCGCCGTTATCCGCCCGGCCCGGCAAGGACGAGGTGCAATCACTCGTCGCGCTGGGGTACATCCCCAACGGGGCTCCCGACTGCGCCAAGGAGTCGTTCGCCCGCTGGCCCGGCGTGGAGGCGGTCGCCCCACTGTCGTCCTGGCTGAAGCTCACGGCCGGAGTCACCCCCAGGACGGTCGAAGGCAGCTACCGGCCACAGGAGGTGCAGATCGCCCGTCAGGTCATGACACTCCCGCAGGGTGAACAGCTCGCGTGGTTCCGGAAGAACGCGGACACATTGGGTCGCTGCGACGTCAAGCCGGTCCTGGACCCCACGCAGTACCATCAGCCGGGCGCGCCCTCCTTCCAGGCGGCCCGATGATCTGGTGGCTGCGCATCAGGTACGTTCCCGCCGTCGCCGTCGGCCTGCTCTCCTGCATCCTGCTGGGCAGCGGCGCCGACTCCGTGATGGTCCCCATCCCGGTGGTGATCGGCGGGCTGACGTTCGACCTGCCCATGTCCTCGCTCCTTCCGCTGGTTCCCGTCTGTCTGATCCTGGAGGGCCAGGCCCGTGCCGACGCTGTCGCGGAGCGCGTCGCGGTCCGCGCCGTGGGCGGATGGGACGCGGTCTTCATGGCCGCATGTGTCGTGGTCTGCGCGCTGGCCGCCGTCGTGGCATCCACGGCGGGCGCGGGCAGCGCCGCCACCGCCCTGGCCCGCGACTTCGCCGGCTACCTCGGCCTCGCCCTCATCATCCGCTGGCTCGCGGGAGGGCGAGTCGCCACGGCGGCCACTGCGCTGTTCCCCTTCCTGTGCGCCTCCTTCGGTCTGGTGCACAACAGGCCCGGCATCTGGGCCTGGCCACTGCACGACGCCAGATCAGTTACCGCGTCGATACAAGCTCTGGTCCTGCTTGCCATCGGTGCTCTCTCGCTCGTCGTCCCCCCGTTGCGCCGGCGTGCCGGTGTCGATGGCGACTGACGTCTCGATCGCTGTCGGAGCGGGACCGTCGGATGAAGGGGGCCTCGGTCGTGGCCGCACCGATGACGTGCCCGCCCGAGTCGCGGCAGCGAGCGGTTGCCGCATGACGGGCTGCCGATCCGGCTCAGAGGAACAGGGCGACGATTCCGGCGAGCAGGCCGGCGGCGATACCCAGGACCGTTACGGCCATGAGCCCGACGCCGGCGCTGGTGAGCAGGATGCTGCCCTCCGGGGCGTGGCCGCGCCAGGCGGTCGTCAGCAGCCAGCCGGCCGACACGGTGCCCAGGACGAGGATCATGGCGGCGGCGATGCCGTACTTGATGGCGGGTGACGCCGACGGTTCGTGGGCCACGCCCTTGGCCAGCCGTACCGGCAGCCGGGTGCCGGCCCGGTGTTTTCCGCTCGTGTCCTGTACCACGATGGGCCGGGCCTGGTCCGCGCCGCCGCCGGCGGGGGTGAAGCTGCCCTTGCAGTTGGTGCCGTCGTTGTAGCCCTCGCTGTCGGACACCTCGTAGCAGTCCTCCACCACGACGACGCCGTCCGGCGGGCCCAGCCCCATGGCCGCGCTCATCCGCTCCGCGGTCAGCGTCCAGGTCAGCGCCGCGGCTCCGGCCAGGAGCGCCACCGCCAGTACCGCCGCCGCGATCCGTGTTGCCGTCCGCACCCTCGCCGCCTCCCTCCCCGTATCCGCGCCCGCTCGGCGGACCGGTCCTGCATCGGCCAACTGATGGTGACAGCAGCGTAGTTGACGTTCAATGCCCGTACCCGCCCGAAAGGTCCCGGGGCCTACCGCCCGACCTGTGGGGCGTGGCGCGCACCCGGCGTGCCGCGAACGCTGACGCCCCCGGCCTGGACAGCCGGGGGCGTCAGCGCGTTCGGGCACGGGACGGGTGCGGTGCCGGCTACTCGACCGCTACTCGACCGCGCGCAGCGCGTTGACGATGCCGAAGCCGTAGAAGCCGTTGACGCGCTTGCCGCCCGCGCAGACGGGGTCCGCGGCGCCGTCGCCGTTCGGACCGGCCGGGCAGCCCGGGTTGTCCGCCTGGGCCTTGAGCAGTGCCTGCAACTGGGCCGGGGTCGCCTCCGGGTGGGCGGACTTCAGCAGCGCGGCCACACCGGAGGCGTGGGGAGTGGCCATGGAGGTGCCCTGCTCGTAGCCGTACTGGTTGTCCGGCAGCGTCGACAGGATGCCGCCTTCCTTGGACGGTGTGTCCGAGGCCTGGTACTGGTCGCCGCCCGGCGCGGCGACGTCGATCACGCCGAGTCCGTAGTTGGAGTAGTACGCCTTCGCGCCCTTGGCGCCGGTCGCGCTGACCGTGACGACGCCCGGCAGTTGCGCGGGCAGGTCCCAGCATCGGTGCGGGTCGACCGTCCGGCTTGCCGGGGTGGAGTCGTTGGGGCTGCCGCCGTCGGTGAAGCCGTCGGAGGCCAGGTCGTGGTTGGCGTTGCCGGCCCCGGCGACGTTGAGGGTGCCCTTGCGCTGCGCGTAGAGCTGGGCGCGGTTGACCGCGTCGACGATGGCCTTCTGGTCGGGGTCGTCCAGGCAGTTGTACTGCCACGGGTCCACGTAGTAGCTGTTGTTGGTGATCTGCACGCCGTGGTCGGCGGCGAACACGAAGGCGCAGACGACGCTCTCGGCGTAGATCAGCTGGCGCGGGGTGGGCTGGGAGACGGTGATGCCGGAGACCTTCACCCCGGGTGCCACGCCCGCGACGCCGACGCCGTTGCGGGCGGCGGCGATCGTGCCCGCCACGTGCGTGCCGTGGAAGTAGTTCGCGTCCACCGGCCGCCAGGAGCCGTACGTGGTGTCGGCCTTGCCGCTGGCGCAGTTCGCGGACTGCGAGGGGGAGAAGTTCGGGGCGAGGTCCGGGTGGGTGTCGTCGACGCCGGTGTCGATGACGGCGACCGTGACGTCCCTGCTGCCCGGGTTGATCTCCGCGGCCTTGTCCGCGCCGATCGCCCGCAGGGCCCACTGCTCGGCTTCGAGGGGTTCTGTGCCGCTGCCGGACGCCTTCGCGATCGTCGCCACCTCGGCCTCGGACAGGCGCCGTACGGCACCCGCCTCGGTGGTCCCCGCCGCGCTCAGCGGCGCGGTCCGCGTGGCACCCGCCGACTCCACGCCGCGCACCGCGCGCAGCCGCCCGCCGAAGCCGGGGTCCGCCGAGTGGGCGACGATGACGCCGATCCCGTCGTACGTGACGACGACGGTGCCGCCGGCCGCGGTGATGGCCCGCTGCACCTCGGCGATCGTGCGGTGGTCGGTCCTGGTGTTGACGACGTACGACAGGGTGTGCGCGTCCTCGGCCTGCGCGGCGGATGGTATTCGGGGCGCCGCCGAGGCCGAGGCGGGAAGGAAGCCGAGCGAGGCGGTCAGCGCCAGCGCGACCGGGACGGCCAGGCCGAGCCGGGGCAAGGAACGTCGTCGAGCCATGTGGTCTCCGCATCATCAGGGTGGGGGACCCGCCCGACAGCAGAGTGACGGCCGGGCAGGCACATGAGGGTGGTACGGGAGTAAAGCTGTCCACCACCTCGCCCCGATATGCCGACCGTGCCCAAGACGGCCCGCGCGACCGGGAGTTCCCGCACCGGGCACGCCCCCCCGGACGTCCGCCAAGGTGCGCGGCCCCGCGTCGAACCGGAGAGCAGGGATCGACAACTGCCCCCGGAACGCTACGGCTTGGTCGCCAGGACGTACACCGTGACCGGGCCCGGGGCCCCGCCCCCAGCCGCACCGCCCGCGAACCCCCCGGCCCGGGGCCGCCCCTCCACCCCACGGAGGACGCGGCCCCGGGCCGGGGCGCGGAGGTGGGGATCAGGCGCCGGGCGGGGTCACGTAGCCGGAGATCTTCCACTTCTTGACGCCGCCCTTGGCGGTACGCGGGTCGATGTGGCGGTGGGCTACCTTGTTGCTGACGTTGCCCTCGACGGTGTCCAGGGTGCCGTCACGGTTCACCGAGACCACCACGCCCACGTGGCCGCCCTGCTCGTAGGCCGGCGGGCCGTAGACGACGAGGTCGCCGGGCTTCGGCGAGCCGGTGTGGAACAGGTGGTGCTCCTGCCCCCACTTGCCGACCCCGCGCCCGAGCAGGGTGGTCGGGACGCTCTTCACCCCGGCGTGCCGCCAGGTCCACTCGGCGAACGCCGCGCACCAGGAGGTGTTGCGGCAGGTCTGGCCCTTTCCGGTGAGGTACTTCTGGCAGGCCGAGTCGCTCTCGGTGACCCCGATCTGACCGCGCGCCGCCGCCGCGATCCGGTCCCGCAGGGTGGCTGCCGCCGGCGCCGCGGCACCCTCGCGCAGGGCGTCGGCGTCGGCAGTGGTCCCGCCGGTGACGGTGGCGGTGGCGCTGCTGTCGGCGGTGGCGGTGGAGCCGGCGGCGGGCGGGGTCGCCGGGAGGGCGAGCGCGTCCGCCGCGCCGGTCCCGGTGAGCGCGGCCGCCGTCAGCACGGCGAGGGCGACGGCGCGGCCCGTGCGCTGCTTGAGGGTGGGGAGCGTGAGGTGACGGGTCGGGTACATCGGTGACTCCTTCGAGTGCATCCCGTGCCCCGGGGCGGCATACGAATGCCCGGGTACGGGAGGGGGTGGGATTCGCCGGGGGTTTCACCGGCTGGTCGTCAGCGTTGCACGGCCGGGCCGCCGACTCCTACGCTGCGCGATCAGATGGTTACTCATTCGTATGCAGTCGGGTATGCGTGCGCTCCGAGCTGCGGATATGCACGGGCCGAAGAAGAGGGGAGCGGACGGATGCCGGACAGGGGAGTCACCGGGCCGGAGGCGGAGGGCGTCGGGGACGGGGCGTCGGCGCGGGTGGAGCTGGCGCGGACGCTGCGCGAGTGGCGGGCCCGCGCGGGGGAACTGCCGCAGAAGACGGTGGCCCGGCGGCTCAACATCGCCCAGACCACCGTCTCCCGCTACGAGAGCCCGGACGGCCGGCACCCGGCGCCGGAGGCGGCAGTCCGCGCGCTCTGGTCCTGTTACCGGCTGGCGGAGGGGGACCTCGACCAGGCGCTCGCCCTGCGCGCGCGGGTGGACGAGGAGCTGCGGGCGGGGGCGGCATCCGCCAAAGTGGCGGCCCCGGTGCCGGTGGCGGCGGTCGCGGTGGCGGCAGGAGAGGCCGTGGGTGAGGCGGTGGTGGCCGCCGGGGCCGGGGAGCCGTCGGCGGCCCCGGCGGCGGGCCGGCCCCGGCACCGGGTCGCCTGGGTGGCGGGGGCGACGGCGGCCCTGGCCGGGGTGGTCGCGGGCGGGCTGCTGGTCCATCGCCTGCTCGCCCCGACGGCGACGACCGGCGGGGCGGACGAGGCCCGCCGGTCGTCGCCCGCCGCCGCGCCTCCTGCCGCCTTCCCGACCACCGACTTCGACATCATCTACGGAAACACCTCCACGAAGGGCACCCTGACCTGGTACAACCGCTCGGTCGGCCTGAGCGGGCAAGGCAAGTCCGAGGACTCGTCCGGCTGTCGGGACACCACGGCGACGAGCTACTCCGCCTCCGGCGGCGAACTGGGCAGCATTCACACCGGCGTCGTCTGCGGCGCAAGCGAGAACTACAACGCCGCAATCCCCGCGGATGTTGCCGGCGGTGCCTCCACCGTCAGGATCTGCCTCGACGACGGCGCCACCCCGCCCGCCATGCTCAAGTGCCAGGATTCCAGGCGCCCCTGAGACCGACGTCTTCGACATCTGCCGGCTCAACGGCGAGACGGTCAGCGGCGAGACCGTCCCGGGCCCCCGCTGCCCGCGCTTCCACGATCTCGCCGGGCCGGCCCGGTTCACCGGCGGCCACCTGCCCGGTCGCGCGCTGCCGGGAAGCGCCCCAGCGCTACCCTATGTGGAGTTAGCCGACACCATGGGACTATGAGGGGGTTCACATGAGACTCGTCCTGGAGGACGTGTCCGAGGACCTGGCGCGTGAGCTCTTCGCGCTGCTGGGCAGGCACGGGGCGGCGCCGGTGCTCCAGGACGCGCAGTGGACCGTCACCAGGGCCGCGCAACTCCTGCGGGACCTGCCGGCCACCGCCGTGCAGATCATCCGCCTCGCCGCCGAGGGCGAGGGCTGGGTCGCCTCCGGCCACCTGCGCGGCCCCGACGGGTCGGAGTCCCTGCGCGGTCGGTCCGGTGCGATCACCAAGGCCGTCAACCGGGGTGCCGCCAAGAAGCGTTGGCCCGTCGGGATGCCGCAGCCCGTCGAGGCGCAGTACGACCCCGAGAACCCCTCCTACCAGCGCACGACGGGCTACGTCATGAACGAGGACCTGGTCCCCGTCTTCAAGGCCGCCCTGGCCCGCATCGACCGGGAGACGGCGGAGCTCGCCACCGCGACCGTCACCGCGGAAGGCGGTGCCTGATGGACCGCAAGACGTACACCGCCGAACTCGCCGGTCTGCGCGAGCTGCGCGCCGGGATCACGGCCGCCGAGAAGCAGGTCGCGGCCGCGCGGAAGGAGTTGGACAGGCTCGCCGCCCAGCGTTCGCGACGGGTGGCCGGGCTGGCGGGGTACGAGGGCGCGAAGGCCGACGCCATCGCGAAGGCCGCGGGCCTGTCGGTCGGCGACGTCGTGCGGATCGCCCCGCTGCTGGACCCGACCCCGGCCGCCGTCCGCGCCGCCGCGCCCGCCCCGGCGCCCGTCGCGGAAGTGGCGGAAGCGGAGGAAGCGGCAGAACCGGCGCCGGTTGCCGAGCCACCCGCCGCCGTCGCCCCGGCGCTGACCCGCCCCGCCGCCGTACTCGAGCAGCCCACCCCCTCGCCCGTCGCCGCGCCGACCGTTCCGGCGGCCTCGGTCGCTGCCCCGGTACGTCCGGCGGTCGAGGCCGGCCCGCGCGAGCTGCCCACCCTCCCCGAAGGCCCGGCAGGCTCCCGGTTCGAGGCCGTGACGACCGGCCTGCTCTCCAAGCGCCCGAACTTCACACAGCAGGCCCGCTCCACGGTGTTCCTGGACGCGGCGGCCGGGATGCTCGCGGTCCGCGACCAGACCGTGCGCCTCGACCTCGGTGCCCGCACCCCCGGGGAGATCCTGGACGCCGTCCTGCACGCCGCGCCCGGCACCGAGCGCGTCTACATCACCGCC
>NZ_LIPD01000016.1 GCF_001905545.1 Streptomyces sp. CB02056
TCAGGTCGAGGTCGCCGGGCTGGGTGTCGCCGCCGAGGCCGGCGATGCGCTCGCCCTCGACGGCGAGGCGGTCGCCCTCGACGCCGCCGGGCAGGACCAGCCGGGCACCGGCCAGGGCAGTACGGTCACGGTCCGCGGTGGTCACGCGGTCACCTCCATGGAGAGCAGATCCCAGGCGAGCAGGCCCGCGCCCAGGGACGCGGCGGTGTCTTTGAGCATGGCGGGTACGACCTTCGGGGGCATCTGGAAGGTCAGTCGCCCGGTGACCGCCGCGCGCAGCGGAGTGAAGAGCGTGTCGCCGGCCTCGGCCAGCCCGCCGCCGACGATCACGGTGGACGGGTCGAGCAGGCTCTGGGCCAGCACGATGCCGTCCGCCAGGGCGTCGACGGCGCGCTGCCAGACCGCGAGGGCGCGGTCGTCCCCGGCGTCCACCGCGGCGGCGCAGGATGCCGCGTCGGCGTCGGGGTCGCCGCTGGTCTCGGCCCAGGCGCGGGAGACGGCGGAGGCGGAGGCCAGCGTCTCCAGGCAGCCGCGGGCGCCGCAGCCGCACTGCGGTCCGCCCGGGCGGACCACGACGTGGCCGATCTCGCCGCCGTAGCCGTGCGCGCCGGCCTCGATCCGGCCGTCGATGCCGATGGCGCCGGCGATGCCGGTGCCGAGGGCGATGAACAGGAAGCGGTCGACGCCGCGGCCGGCTCCGAGCCGGCCCTCGGCCAGGCCGCCGGAGCGCACGTCGTGGCCGAGGGCCACCGGCATCGCGCCGCCGTCCGGTCCGGCCAGGCGCTCGCCGAGGAGCTTGCGCAGCGGGAGCTCGCGCCAGCCGAGGTTGGCGGAGAAGACCGCGATGCCGTTCTTCTCGTCGATCGTGCCCGGGACGGCGACACCGGCCGCGAGCGGGGCGACGCCGAAACGGCTGCGGCCCTCGTCCGCCAGGTCGGTGGCGAAGTCGAGGATGGCGGCGACGACGGCGTCCGTGCCGTGCTCCCGCCCGGTCGGTCGGCGTGCCTCGAACAGCACGGAGCCGTCCTGGGCGAGCAGCGCGGCCTTCATGCCGGTGCCGCCTACATCGAGTGCGATGACGTGCTTCACGGAGGACAGTTTCCCTTGGGCGGGTAGAAGAGGTCTAGTCCAGTTGTCGGATTGGTCTGGTCCATACTGGGTGAGCTTTGTCGCAGCTGCGGGGGTGTGCGCGGCTTTGCGCCGGGGTGCGGGGCGGGCGCGGACCGGGGTGAGTGGGGGTTTTGTTGCGCATTGTGCAATGACGCCGAGCACTTCGATAACTACTGGGGCGGCGCCGGGCGGTGGTGTGGACCGGTGGACGACGGGTTTGGGAGTGTTGCGCGTCCCCCTGCCGGATTCCCCCGTTCCGGCTGCGTTCACCCCCCGTTCCATCCCCCCGAAGGCGGTACCCGCGTTGAACAGGCGCGTCCACGTCCCCACCCGTGTGCTCGGCGGTGCGCTGGCCGGAGCACTGGTCCTCACCGCGGTCAGTGCCTGCGGCGGGCAGGACGACGGGCCGGTCACCCTCAGACTGGTCGCCGCCGACTACGGGGAGAGCCCCGAGACCAGCTCCCAGCACTACTGGGACGCGGTCGCCAGGGACTTCGAGGCGGCCAACCCCGGGATCAAGGTCAGCGTCGAGGTGGACAGCTGGACCGAGATCGGCAAGAAGGTCGAGGACATGATCGCGGCCGGCAAGTCGCCGGACCTGCTCCAGACCGGCGGCTTCGCGGACCAGGTCGCGGCGGACCGGCTGTACCCGGCCTCCGACGTGCTCTCGGTGGACACCCAGGCCAGGTTCCTGGACACCTTCGCGCACGCCGGGCAGGTGGTCGGGACGCAGTACGGGATCCCGTTCGTCTCCTCCTCGCGGGTGCTCTTCTACAACAAGGCGGTCTTCCGGCAGGCCGGGATCACCCAGCCGCCCGCCACCTGGAACGAGCTGCGGCAGGACGCCGAGAAGATCAAGGCCAAGGTGCCGGGGGTGACCCCGTACGGGCTGCCGCTGGGGCCGGAGGAGGCACCGGCCGAGTCGATGCTGTGGACGCTGAGCGGCGGCGGCAGCATCTCCGACGACGTCGGCAACTACACCATCGACAGCGCCCAGAACCAGGCCACCTTCGGCTGGCTGAAGAGCAACCTGGTGGCCACCGGGCTGACGTACCCGGACCCGGGCAAGATGAACCGCACCCCGGTGTTCCAGGACTTCGCCGCCGGGAAGGTCGCGATGCTGAACGGGCACCCGACCCTGCTGCGGATGGCGACCGCCGGGAAGATCGAGTTCGGCACGGCGCCGATCCCGAAGAAGGACGGCGTCGGACGGACCGGGAGCCTCGGGGTCGCGGACTGGATGATGGCGCTGAAGGCGAACGGGCACAAGAACGAGATCAAGAAGTTCCTGGCGTTCGTCTACGGCAAGGACAACCAGCTGAAGTTCGACGAGCAGTACAACCTGCTGCCGGTCACCCAGGACGCGTTCGCCCAGATGTCGTCCGACCCCAAGCACGAGGACCTCAAGCAGTTCGCGGTCGGGCTCAGCAACGCGAGCTTCTACCCGTTCGGGGACCCGGCCTGGGGCGAGGTCAGCAACCGGATCAAGGCCGGGATCGGGCAGGCCGTGACGGGGGATCCGAAGCAGGTGCTCGAAGGACTGCAGGACGCGGCGGTGAAGGAAGCGGTGAAGGTCCGCAAGTAGCAGGTCGTCGGGGCCGGGGCGTGGTCCGCCCCGGCCCCGACGGGGCTCAGGGCAGCGTGATGGCGTAGGCCTTGCGGAGGGTCTCGTGGACCGTCCAGGTGGTGCGGTCGCCCTCGCGCAGCACCGCGCAGTCGCCGGGGCCGACCTCCAGGGTCGGGCCGCCCTCGACCTCGATCGTGGCCCGGCCGCTGAGCACCACGAACATCTCGTCCGCCTCGACGTCCGTGACCACGCCGGGGGTGATCTGCCAGAGACCGCGCAGGTGGCGGCCGTCGGCGGACTCGGAGAGCACCCTGCCGGTGACCTCGGGGGTGCCCGAGACGATCTGGGACGGGTCGAGCGGGTCGGGGTCGAGGTCGGCGGTCGGGATGTGCAGGGCGAAGCTCGGCGTGGTCATGGGGGTGACGGTAGCCGGGCGCGGGGAGCGGTGGGGCGAGCAGTGTGTGTCCGGGTCGCGCGCGAGAATGACACTCCGTAGCGGTGGACGGAGGTGTCGGCGGTGGGCGAGCTGAGCGAGCGGGACCGGGCGGTGCTGGCGCTGGAGGGGCGGCAGTGGCGGACGGCGGGGGCCAAGGAGCGGGCGATCCGGGAGGAGCTGGGGCTCTCCCCGACGCGGTACTACCAGGTGCTGAACGCGCTGCTGGACCGGGAGGAGGCGCTGGCGCACGCGCCGGTGCTGGTGAACCGGCTGCGGCGGGTGCGGGAGGCCCGGCGGGGGGCCCGTTGACGGGTGGGGGGGGTTCGGGCTCTCGGGGGGGTGGGGGCCGGGGGCGGCTCCGGGAGTGGCCGCTCCGGGGGCTGGGTGATTTTCAGACTGCCAACCCTGGAGGTGGGGCGTTCAGACCGTTGGCAGTCTGAAAATCACCCGTCACGCCCCTCTCCGCGGCCACCCCCTGCGCCACCCCCTCCCGCAGCGCGTCCCTCTCGCTGGGGGAGGGGGGGGGGGGGGGGGGTGGGGGAGGGGGCCCTGGTGCGGGGGTGGGGGAGGTGGCCTTGGTGCGGGGGGTGGGGGAGGCCGGGGTGCGGGGGCTCCGGGGTGGGCGGGGTGCGGAGTGGGGGGCTCCGGGGTAGGGCTTCGGTATGGGCTTTGAAGAGATGTTCGTGCCGGGGACCGGGGCTGGGCGGGACGGGGTGCGGGCGGTGCTGGGCGCGCCCGGGGATGCCGTGATCGGGTTGGACTTCGACGGGACGCTGGCGCCGATCGTGGCGGATCCGGGGCGGGCGCGGGCGCATCCGGGGGTGGTGGGGGTGTTGCGGCGGCTGGCGCCGGTGGTGGGGGGCGTGGTGGTGGTGACGGGGCGGCCGGCCGGGGTGGCGGTGGAGTACGGGGGGTTCGTGGACCTGCCGGGGGTGGTGGTGCTGGGGCACTACGGGGCCGAGCGGTGGGAGGGCGGGGAGCTCTCGGCGCCGGAGGTGCATCCGGGGGTGGCGCGGGTGCGGGCGGTGCTGCCGGGGGTGCTGGAGCGGGTGGGGGCGCCCGAGGGGACGTGGGTGGAGGACAAGGGGCGGTCGGTGGCCGTGCACACCCGGCGGACGGCGGCGCCGGAGGAGGCGTTGGAGCTGCTGCGGGCGCCGGTGGGGGAGCTGGCGGCCGGGTACGGGCTGGTGGTGGAGCCCGGGCGGCTGGTGCTGGAGCTGCGGCCGCCGGGGGTGGACAAGGGGGCGGCGCTGACCGGGTTCCTGCGCGAGCGGGGGGCGCGCTCGGTGCTCTACGCGGGGGACGACCTGGGGGACGTGGCGGCCTTCGCCGCGGTGGAGGAGCTGCGCGGCGAAGGCGTGGCCGGGGTGCTGGTCTGCGCCGGCGCGGTGGGGGACGCGCCGGTGCGGGAGCTGGCCGACCGGGCGGACCTGGTGGTCGCCGGGCCGGAGGGCGTGGTGGAGCTGTTGGGGGCCTTGGCGGACGCGCTCACAGCGCGTTGAGCTGGTCCAGGAACCACTGCTGCGGGGGGAGCGCGGTGGCCGCCGCCGCCAGGCGCTTGGTGCGGTCGGCGCGCTCCTCCGGGCTCATGGTGAGGCCGGCGTGGAGGGCCTCGGCGGTGGCGATGACGTCGTAGGGGTTGACGGTGAGGGCGTCGTCCTTGAGTTCGGCGTGGGCGCCGGCCTCGCGGGAGAGGACGAGGGCGCAGCCGTGGTCGGAGACCACCGGGACCTCCTTGGCGACCAGGTTCATGCCGTCGCGGATGGGGTTGACCAGGGCGACGTCGGCCAGCCGGTAGGCGGCGAGGGAGCGCGGGAAGTCGTCGTCGACGTGGAGGATCAGGGGCTGCCAGGCGGGGGTGGCGAACTCGGCGTCGATCTCCTCGGCCAGCCGCTGGACGGCGGCCGTGTAGGCGCGGTACTCGGCGAGGTCGGTGCGGGACGGGTAGGCGAAGGCGATGTGCACCACCCGGTCGTGCCACTCGGGGCGGGTGCGGAGCAGGTGCCGGTAGGCCTGGAGGCCGCGGACGATGTTCTTGCTCAGCTCGGTGCGGTCGACCCGGACGATGGTGCGGCGGTCGCCGACGGCCGCGCGGAGGGCGGCGAGGCGTTCGTCGACGTCGGGGCGGTGGGCGCGCTCGCGCAGGAAGTCGGCGTCGGCGCCGAGGGCGTGGACGCCGAGGCCCGTGGTGCGGCCGTCGACGGTGACGGTGAGCGCGTCGTGGTCGACGGTCGCGCCGAGGAGGTCCTCGCAGCAGGCGGCGAAGGCGCGGGCCCAGCGCTGGGTCAGGAAGCCGGCCCGGTCGGCACCGAGGACGCCGGTGAGGACGGCCCGGGCGACGTCGTCGGGCAGCATCCGGTAGTACTCGGGCGGGGCCCAGGGGGTGTGCGAGAAGTGGCCGATCCGCAGGTCGGGGCGGGCTTCGCGGAGCAGGGCCGGGACCAGGGAGAGGTGGTAGTCCTGGACGAGGACGGCGGCGTTCGGGGCGGCCTCGGCGGCGAGGGCTTCGGCGAAGGCCTCGTTGTAGGCCCGGTAGGCGGCCCACTCGGTGCGGAAGGCGGCGTCGAAGGAGGGCGCGGTGGGGGTCGCGTAGAGCAGGTGGTGGACGAACCAGAGGGTGGAGTTGGCGACGCCGTTGTAGGCGCGGGCGAAGGTCAGCGGGTCGATGTCCAGCATCCGTACGGCCTGGCCGCCGACCTCGTGGCCGGCCAGGTCGAGGCGGCCGTGGGGTGCCTCGGCGGCGGCCCTGCGGTCGGAGTCGTCGAGGGCGGCGCAGACCCAGACGGCGTTCGGGTCGTCGATGGCGGAGAGGCCGGAGACCAGGCCGCCGCCGCCGCGGCGCAGGGTCAGCGTGCCGTCGTCGGCGGTGCTGAAGGACACCGGTCCCCGGTTGGACGCCACCAGGACGGGGGCGGTGCCGGTCACGCTCGAACGGTTGGTCGTGAGATCGCCCATGGTTGGCATGTTGCCGTGGGGTCGGCGTGGCAAACCCGTGCGGCCCTAATGGCGGGCGGCGTACTCGGGGAGGGTGTGGATCGGGGGGCGTTCGAGGGCGGTCACCGGGTGGGTGTGGGCGGTGAAGGCGCGGGTCTCCGGGTCGCGGGTGAACTGGGTGAGGTGGGGGTGGACGAGGTCGGCGGAGGCCTTGAGGCGGTGGGTGCGGTCGAGGCGTTCCAGGGCGGTCCGGTAGATGGTGGCGGCCATCCGGCCGAGGGCCTGGCCGTCCTGGTGGCGGTGGTGCCGGACGCCCACGTCCACCTGGGCGAGGGCGTCCAGGCCGGCCAGCTCCAGGGCGTCGACCAGCAGGCCGAGTTCGACGCCGTAGCCGGTGGGGAAGGGCAGCCGTTCGAGCAGTGAGCGGCGGGCCGCGTACTCGCCGCCGAGGGGCTGGACGAAACCGGCGAGTTCCGGCCAGTGGAGGTTGAGCAGGGGGCGGGCGACGAGTTCGGTGACCCGGCCGCCGCCGGCGGGCAGGACGGCGCCCTCCGACTCCAGCGGGCGGTCGTACATGGCCTTGACCAGCTGGATGGACTCGTCGGTGAGCAGCGGGCCGACGATGCCGGAGACGAAGGCCGGGTCGAACTCGCGCAGGTCGGCGTCGACGAAGCAGACGATGTCGCCGTGGGTGACCAGCAGCGAGCGCCAGAGCACCTCGCCCTTGCCGGGGACGGCGGGCAGCCGGGGCAGGACGGCGTCGCGGTGCTCGACCCGGGCGCCGGCCTCGGCGGCGACGGCGGCGGTGGCGTCGGTGGAGCCGGAGTCGACGACGACGAGTTCGTCGACGAGCGGGAGGCGTTCCATCAGCTCGCGGCGGATGGTGCGGACGATGTCGCCGACGGTGGCCTCCTCGTCCAGGGCGGGGAGGACCACGCTGACCGTGCGACCGGTGCGCTCCTTGGCGTCGAGCAGGGTGCGGACCGGCCGGTCGGCCGCGCTCCAGGAGCGGCGGCGCAGCCAGGACGCCGCCTGCGGGAGGAGCGCGGGAGTCGGTTCGGCGGGCACGGAGATCTCCTCGGCGAGGTCGGTGGGACGGGTCATCTCGCTTGGCGGACGGTCCCGTTCAGGTTTGACGCCTTCGGATACAGTCTTCGTACAGCGGTCGGACCTTTGCACGCCGGGGTCTCCGTTGAGCACCACCACAATTTCACAAGCTCATCCAGAGGGACTGAGGGAACGGCCCGTTGACGTCCCGGCAACCTTCTCGCGCGGCTGTCTGTCGACAGGCCCCGGCGGGACAGGTGCCAATTCCGTCCCGTGTCGCGACCGCGCCACGGGGAAGATGAGGAGAGAGGCCTCGCCATCATGGCTATCGACACTGCCGCACCTGTTTCCGTCGACCTCGGCCCGGCCGCCGCGCTGTCCTGTCGCGAGTGCGGCACCCGCTTCCCGCTCGGCCCCAGCTTCGCGTGCCTGGAGTGCTTCGGCCCGCTGGAGATCGCCTACGAGTTCGGCAGCGAGGGCGCCGAGGAGCTGCGCAAGCGGATCGAGGCCGGTCCGGCCTCCATCTGGCGGTACGCGCCGCTGCTGCCGGTGCCGGCCGACGTGGCGTCCAAGCCGAACCTGAACCCGGGGTGGACCCCGCTGGTGAAGGCGGACAACCTGGGCCGGGAGCTCGGTTTCACCGCCCAGCTGCACGTCAAGGACGACTCCGGGAACCCGACGCACTCGTTCAAGGACCGGGTGGTCGCGTGTGCGATCGAGGCGGCCCGGGCGTTCGGCTACACCACGCTGTCCTGCTCCTCCACCGGCAACCTGGCCGGCGCGGTGGGTGCGGCGGCGGCCCGGGCCGGGTTCCGGTCCTGCGTGTTCATCCCGCACGACCTGGAGCAGGGCAAGGTCGTCATGGCCGGGGTGTACGGCGGCGAGCTGGTCGGCATCGAGGGCAACTACGACGACGTGAACCGCTTCTGCTCGGAGCTGATCGGCGACCCGGCCGGCGAGGGCTGGGGCTTCGTCAACGTGAACCTGCGGCCGTACTACGGCGAGGGCTCCAAGACGCTGGCGTACGAGATCTGCGAGCAGCTCGGCTGGCGGCTGCCGGAGCAGATCGTGATCCCGATCGCCTCGGGCTCGCAGCTGACGAAGATCGACAAGGGGCTCCAGGAGCTGATCAGGCTCGGCCTGGTCGAGGACCGGCCGTACAAGGTCTTCGGCGCCCAGGCGGAGGGCTGCTCGCCGGTGTCGGCCGCGTTCAAGGCCGGCCGGGACGTGATCAAGCCGGTGAAGCCGGACACCATCGCCAAGTCGCTGGCGATCGGCAACCCGGCCGACGGCCCGTACGTGCTGGACATCGCCCGCCGTACCGGTGGCGCGGTGGAGGACGTCACGGACGCCGAGGTTGTGGCGGCGATCCGGCTGCTGGCGCGGACCGAGGGGATCTTCGCCGAGACCGCGGGCGGGGTGACCGTCGGCGTGCTGAAGAAGCTGGTCGAGACCGGGCAGCTGGACCCGGCCAAGGAGACCGTCGCGATCAACACCGGCGACGGGCTGAAGACCCTGGACGCCGTCTCCGATTCCGGGATGACCGCCGTCATCCGCCCGACGCTGGACTCGTTCCGCGCCGCCGGCCTCGTGTCCGCCTGAACCACCCGATAGGCCCCGCCCCCGCTAGGAGAGTCATGAGCGCCACCGTCCGCATCCCCACCATCCTGCGCACCTACACCGACGGCGCCGCCGAGGTGACCGCCGAGGGTGCCACCCTGGCCGAGGTCGTCGCCGACCTGGAGAAGAACCACGCGGGCATCGCGGCCCGCATCCTGGACGACACCGGCAAGCTGCGCCGCTTCGTGAACGTCTACGTGAACGACGACGACGTGCGCTTCGCCGAGGGTCTGGCGACCGAGATCAAGGACGGCGCCAGCGTCTCGATCATCCCGGCGGTGGCCGGCGGCTGCTGAGCCGACAAAGCAGAACCCGCGGTCGCCCGCGCGTACGGAAATCCGTTCTCCGTATGCGCGGGCGACCGCTCGCATTCCGGCGGGAATATTTCCGGGTCGAGTCGGAGTAGAGTGTGGCTCGGCTGGGAACAGGGTTTCCCTTTCGGCCCCCGCAGTGCTCGGCCCGGGGGCGTCCGGCCGCCGGGGGCGGACCGTGAAACATGTCAGGCAGATGTCAGAATTCGCGCGGGCATTTGAGTAATTCGTCCGCTATGTCCGGCGTGGAATGCCGAGATTATTCCGATTCGATCCGTCCTGTCCCTTGACGCCTTGGCGGAATTACCGGCGGTTGGCCCTGTTGCAGAGGGCGTCGATCCGGATACATTCAGCGGCGGTCGACGCAATCACCCGCTCACCGGAGGCCGCCCGGCGTTCCGCGCGGATGGTTGCGGCGTGCACGGCTGCGCCCAGGGGGGGTTCCCCGGGCCGGCCTTCAACCAACCCGGGCCCGCGACCTGCGGGCACGTGAAGGGCCAGCACAGCACTAGGGGAGTTCGGAATGGCTCAGGGCACCGTCAAGTGGTTCAACGCGGAGAAGGGCTACGGCTTCATCGCGGTCGACGGTGGTGCGGACGTCTTCGTCCACTACAGCGCGATCCAGATGGACGGCTACCGCACCCTCGAGGAGGGCCAGCGGGTCGAGTTCGAGATCTCCCAGGGACAGAAGGGCCCGCAGGCGGACATGGTCCGCGCGGCGGTCTGACCCCTTCCGACTCCAGGAGCTCGGCGCGGCCCTACGGCTGGTGACCACTCGCTTCTCGACGGGCCCGTGCGACGCGTGTCGTACGGGCCCGTCGGCGTTCCCCGACGCGGCTCCGCCGGGGCTCGGGCGGGGCTCCGGCGACGGCTCGCGGATCGTCGATTGGGCTTGCACTCGACCACCCGGAGTGCTAATCATTGGCGTTAGCACTCACAGCGTGAGAGTGACAGCGGACCGGGTCGGTGAGGCCCCCGGGAGCGGTAGGGGAATGGACCCCCGCACACCAGGGCCGTCCGTCGCGGGCACCCCTTGGTCCGAGCAGTCGACCGTGTCCCGGAGGACCACTTCAGATGGCCAAGATCATCGCCTTTGATGAGGAAGCTCGCCGCGGCCTTGAGCGTGGCATGAACCAGCTCGCCGACGCCGTGAAGGTCACGCTCGGCCCCAAGGGCCGCAACGTCGTGCTGGAGAAGAAGTGGGGCGCCCCCACGATCACCAACGACGGTGTCTCCATCGCCAAGGAGATCGAGCTCGAGGACCCGTACGAGAAGATCGGTGCGGAGCTCGTCAAGGAGGTCGCCAAGAAGACGGACGACGTCGCGGGTGACGGCACCACCACCGCCACCGTGCTCGCCCAGGCCCTGGTTCGCGAGGGTCTGCGCAACGTCGCCGCCGGCGCCAACCCGATGGCCCTGAAGCGCGGCATCGAGAAGGCCGTCGCGGCCGTCTCCGACCAGCTGCTGGCCCAGGCCAAGGACGTGGAGACCAAGGAGCAGATCGCCTCCACCGCCTCCATCTCCGCCGCTGACACCCAGATCGGCGAGCTCATCGCCGAGGCCATGGACAAGGTCGGCAAGGAAGGCGTCATCACCGTCGAGGAGAGCAACACCTTCGGTCTGGAGCTCGAGCTCACCGAGGGCATGCGCTTCGACAAGGGCTACATCTCCGCCTACTTCGCCACCGACCTGGAGCGGATGGAGGCGACGTTCGAGGACCCGTACATCCTCATCGCCAACTCCAAGATCGGCTCGGTCAAGGACCTGCTCCCGCTGCTGGAGAAGGTCATGCAGAGCGGCAAGCCGCTGGTCATCATCGCCGAGGACGTCGAGGGCGAGGCCCTGTCGACCCTGGTCGTGAACAAGATCCGTGGCACCTTCAAGTCCGTCGCCGTCAAGGCCCCGGGCTTCGGCGACCGCCGCAAGGCCATGCTCGGCGACATCGCCATCCTCACCGGTGGCACCGTGATCTCCGAGGAGGTCGGCCTCAAGCTGGAGAACGCCGGCATCGACCTGCTGGGCACCGCCCGCAAGGTGGTCATCACCAAGGACGAGACCACCATCGTCGACGGTGGCGGCGACAGCGAGCAGGTCGCGGGCCGCGTGAACCAGATCCGCGCCGAGATCGAGAACAGCGACTCGGACTACGACCGCGAGAAGCTCCAGGAGCGCCTCGCCAAGCTGGCCGGCGGCGTGGCCGTCATCAAGGCCGGCGCGGCCACCGAGGTGGAGCTCAAGGAGCGCAAGCACCGCATCGAGGACGCCGTCCGCAACGCCAAGGCCGCCGTCGAGGAGGGCATCGTCGCCGGTGGTGGCGTCGCCCTGCTGCAGGCCGGTGTCGCCTTCGACAAGCTGGAGCTGGAGGGCGACGAGGCCACCGGTGCCAACATCGTCAAGGTCGCGCTGGAGGCCCCGATCAAGCAGATCGCGACCAACGCCGGCCTGGAGGGTGGCGTCGTGGTGGAGAAGGTGCGCAACCTCCCCGCCGGTCACGGCCTGAACGCGGCCACCAACACCTACGTCGACCTGATCGCCGAGGGCATCATCGACCCGGCCAAGGTGACCCGCTCCGCGCTGCAGAACGCCGCCTCCATCGCGGCGCTGTTCCTGACCACCGAGGCCGTCATCGCCGACAAGCCGGAGAAGGCCGCCGCGGCCGCCGGCGGCGGCATGCCGGGCGGTGACATGGACTTCTGATCCTGATCGCTCCGATCGGATCGGCTGGTTCCTCGTCCGTGTGGGCGGCTCCCTTCGGGGGGCCGCCCACACGGCGTTTCGGCGTCCGGCGGCGTCCGGAAGTTCCGGGGCCCGGGCGTTCGGACGTCCGGGCGTTTCGGCGTTCGGCCGGGTGGACGGAGAATGGACGGATGGCTTCCGACGACATCGAGACCGCCCTGCACAACGCGCGGGCACTGATCCTGGCCGACCTCACCGCGCGGGACGTGGCGGACGCCGCCGTCGTCTCGCTGGTGGAGCAGGCCGTGACGCACCGCCGCTGGTGGCTGGAGCAGTGGCCGGACGGCACCGAGTACGTGCTCGGGCTGGTCGCCCAGGACGTCCAGGACGCGCTGCTGGAGGCGTACGGGCGCTGGCCGCTGTGCACCGGGTGCGCGGCCGACGGGGACCCGCACGCGCTGAGCGTGGAGCCCGAGCTGGGGCCGGAGCCGCACTGGGTGTGCGGCAAGCAGGGCGCGGTGGTGGCGCCGGTGGGGAAGCTCGCCTAGCCCGGCCGGCTCGGGGCCGGGGGTGCCTTCCGGGGGTGGTGCGCGGGTGGGTACGGTGCGCGCATGGGGCGCTGGGTGTGGGGCGTGGCGGGCGGGTGCTGCGGGCTCGGGCTGTGGTGGGCCGTGCTGGAGGCGGCGGGGGCCGGCCACGACGCGTGGTGGGCCGTGGCCGGGCGGGTCCTGGCCGTGACGGGGGGAGTGGCCGCCGCGGACCGGGTGCGCGGGCGGTGGGGCTGACGGGCCTCAGAGGGCGCCGAGCTCCGCGGTCAGGTTGGCGCGGGCGGCCGCGGTGAAGCGCTCGCGGGCGGCCGGGGTGCGGTAGAGGTCCGGCAGGGCGAGCAGGTGGCGCAGCACGGCGGCCCGGCCGGCCGCGAAGTCCGGCGCGGGGACGAAGCCGTACTCCTCGCGGACGGCGGCCGCGTACGCCGCGTACGCCTCGGGGGAGCCGCCGAGGACGGCGAGGTCCGCGTCGCAGAGCACCTCGCCGTCGCGGTCGCCGGGGGCGGGGTCGTGGCCGACGGTGAGCAGCACGAGGCGCTCGACCTCGGCGACCCGCTCGGCGGGCAGCCCGGCGGCGGTCAGCGCGCGGACGGCCAGGGCGGCGCTGCGCTCCTCGTTCTCGGTGCGGTCGGGGCGGTAGACGGCGTCGTGGAACCAGGCCGCGAGGCGGACGGCCTCCGGGTCGGCGGCGTGCCCGGCCAGCTCGTCGACCAGGCCCAGCACCGCGCGCAGGTGCGCGGCGGTGTGGTAGCGGCGCTGCGGCTCCGACCAGCGGCGCAGCAGCTCCCGGCCGTACGGCTCGGGGTCGACGGCGGCCCCGCAGCGGTGCAGCAGGGCGGTCCAGGCGGCGAGCAGGTCGTCGGTGGGCGGGTCGGCGAGCGGGCCCTCGGCGGGCGCGTCGGTGAGCGGTTCCTCGGTGGGCGGGGCGTCCTCGGTGGTCGGCATGGCGACCATTGTGGCGGCCCGGCCGGGTGCCGGGCCCGGGGGAGTGGGCGCTGGACCTATAGGTAGGTTGACGATATATGTAGTCGTATGACAGAACGCTCCATGCAGGAGCCCACGCTGCTGCTGCTCACCGCGCTGGCCGACGCCCCGCGGCACGGCTACGCGCTCATCCAGGAGATCGCCGCGATCTCCGACGGCCGGGTCAAGATGCGCACCGGCACGCTCTACGGGGCGCTCGACCGGCTGCTGGGCCAGGGCCTGATCGAGGTCGCCGCCGAGGAGGTGGTGGACGGCCGGGCCCGGCGCAGCTACGCGCTGACCGCCGCCGGCCGCGAGGCGCTGGCCGCCGAGGCGGAGCGGCTGCGGGCGGTCGCCACCGAGGCCGAGCGCCGGCTGACCAGGATCCGGTCGATGCTGCCGGGCAAGACCGGGTCGCAGGGGCGGCCCGCGGCGGGGGGAGGCCTCTCATGACCACACCGGTGATCGGCGCTGGGCCCTCGGCGGTGCTGCGGGCCGCGCTCCAGCTCTACCCGGAGCCGTACCGCCGCGAGCGCGGCGAGGAGCTGGCCGAGGTGTTCGCCGACACGACGGCGGCGGGCAGCCGGCCGGCGGTCGCCCGGGAGGTCCTCGGCCTGGCGGTGTACGGGCTGCGGGTGCGGCTCGGGCTGACCGGCGCCACGGCGGCCGGGCGGCTGCTCGCGGTGGTCGCGCCGATGCTCGCCGGGGCGGTGGCCGGCGCCACGCTGGTGGCCTGGCTGACCACCGCGCACCGGATCGCCAACCTGCTCTCCTGGGACGACTCGTACGGCGCCTACTTCTCGTCGTTCTGCCCGCCGGTGGCCGCCGTGCTGCTCCTGGTGGCGGGGCTGCTGGGGCGCTGGACGGCGGTGCGGGGCAGCGCGCTGGTCCTGGGGGCGGTGGGGCTCTACAACCTGGCGGACGCCGTCTGGTCCTCCTCCTTCGACCTGTGGTGGAGCGGCTACATCGCGATGGCCACGCTGCCGCTGGTGCTGGCCGCGCTGCTGCTGGCGGCGGCGCCGACGGACCTGCTGCCCCGGCCGGGCCTGCGCGCGGCCGGTCTGGTGCTGGCCTCGGGGGCCGTGGGCGGGCTGCTGGAGGCGGCCCAGAGCTGGGACGACACCACCTTCCCGCTGGACCTGGTGTGGTTCGTGGTGATGCTGGTCGTCCCGCTGCTGCTGACCTTCGCCGGGCTGCGCGGGCGGGTGGCGCCGACGGCGGCGGGGGTGGCGGCGCTGGTGCTGGCCGGGCCGGGCTGCCTGTTCAACATCTGGCGCGGGTCCGGCGGGGTCTCGCAGCTGCTGCCGGCGGTGGGGCCGTCGGTGGCCGCGCTGGTGCTGGTGGCGGTGGCGGTGCACCGGTTCGGCCGGTCGGAGGCGGCCGGGGCGTCCGGTGCGATCGGGGCGGTCCACGGTCCGGCGTGACCGGGAGGTTCGGGGGGCCGTTCCGGCGTGACCGGAACGGCCCCCTGGGAGTTTCCGGGGGCGGGCCGATGTGGCAGGCTGTCGAATATGTCTAGACCAATTTTCGAAGTCATCGCGCTGACGCCCCAGGACGCCCAGGCCGCCGAGTCGGGCGGCGCCGACCGGCTCGAACTGGTCACCGACATGGCCGCCGACGGGCTCACCCCGTCCGTCGAGGACTTCGGCCGGATCCGGGCCGCCGTCGGCATCCCGCTGCGGGTCATGCTGCGGATCCGGGACGGCTTCGCCCCCGGCGACGTGGACGGGCTGTGCGCCCGGGCCGCCGCGCTGCGGGCCGAGGGGGCCGAGGAGTTCGTGCTCGGCTTCCTCGACGCCGACGGCGCCGTCGACCTGGCCGCCACCACGGCCGTCGCCGAGGCGATCGCCGGCTGCCGCTGGACCTTCCACCGGGCGATCGACCACAGCGCCGACCGGGCCGCCCTGCGGGCCGCCGTCGGCGGGCTGCCCGGCCTGGACACCTTCCTCACCTCCGGCGCGGCCGCCGGGGTGGACGCCGGGCGCGAGGTGCTGTCGGCCGAGCTGGCCCGGGCCGGCGAGCCCGGGTACCGGCAGCGGATCCTGATCGGCGGCGGCCTGCGGGCCGAGCACCTGAAGGAGCTGCGGGCGGAGGGCTTCGACGCCTTCCACGTCGGCGGCGCGGTGCGGGTCGACGGCTGGCGGACGCCGGTGGACGCGGCCAAGGTCGCCGAGTGGCGGGCGCTGATCGACGCCTGAGCGCGGGTGCGCCGGTACGGGCGTTCGTACGGAAGGGCCGGTCCGCGGACCGGCCCTTCCGCGCGCTACCGCAGCTGCTCCGGCAGCGGCTCGCGGTGCAGCACCGTCAGCCCGGAGACGGCACGGGTCAGCGCCACGTACAGCCGCCGCAGGCCGGTCCGCTCGTCCGGCTCCCCGGCGACCACCGCGGCCGGCTCGTCCAGCACCACGTAGTCGTACTCCAGTCCCTTGGCCAGCGAGGCCGGGACGAGGGTGAGCCGGGCCTCCGCGCTGGTCTCGTCGCCGGGGGAGAGGTACGGCAGGCCGGCCGCGGTCAGTGCCTCGGCGAGCCGCGGGACGCGGGCGTCGGCGGCGATCAGGCCGGTCGAGCCCTCGTGCTCCAGCGCCTCCCGGCAGGCGGCCAGGACCGCCTCCGTGCCAGTCGCGTCGCCGGTCGTGCCGCCGTCCGTGTCCGTGTCCGTGTCCGCGTCCGTGTCGCCCTCCGCGGCGCCGTCCGCGATCCGGCGGATCGTCAGCGAACCGGGCGCCTCACGGACCGAGGAGGCCGGGGCCAGGCCGGGGGCGATCGCCGGGAGCAGCCGGGAGGCGTACGCGATGACCTCCTCCGGCACCCGGAAGCCCTTGGTCAGCTCCTCGATGTGCGCCTGCGGCTTGCCCAGGTGGTGCAGTGCCTCCGGCCAACTCGCCGTCGCCCACGGGGTGGTGCCCTGGGCGAGGTCGCCGAGGACGGTCGCCGAGCCGGTGGTGCAGCGGCGGCCGACCGCGCGGTACTGCATCGGGGAGAGGTCCTGGGCCTCGTCCAGCACCACGTGCCCGAGCGAGGGGGTGCGCTGCACCAGGTCGGTGGCCTCGTCGACCAGGACGGCGTCGGCCGCCGTCCAGCGGGCGGTCTTCACCGAGCGGCCGGGCTTGGGCCACAGCACCGCCCGCTGCTCCTCGGGCGTCAGCACGCCCTCGGCGCAGGCGGCCAGGAACTCCGGCTCGGAGAGCAGCCGCAGGACCAGCTTCGCCGGGTCGACGGCCGGCCAGCACTCCTTGACCACCGCCTTGACGGCGCTGTTGCGGGCCACCGCGTCCTGCACCCGGTCGTCCGGGGCCTCGCCGCCCTGCTCCATCTTCAGCAGCACGGCGTGCGCGATGCGCTGCGGCAGGGCGTCCCTGGCCGCGCCGTAGCGGGTCTCGCGGCCCTTCAACTCCTCGATGATCTCGACCAGTTCGTACACCGGTACGCGCCAGCGGCGGGAGCCGCGGACCACCACGCAGGGCTCGGTGGGCAGCGCGATGCCGGACCGCACCGCCCGGCGCAGCACCTCGGCCATCCGGGCGTCGCCCTTCAGCCGGGCCGCCTCCGGGTCGTCCTCGCCCCTCACCTCGACGTGCCCGACCAGCTGCTGCACGGTGGCCTGGGCGACCTCCAGCTCGCCGAGGGCCGGGAGCACCTGCTCGATGTAGGAGAGGAAGGCGTTGTTCGGCCCGATCACCAGGGTGCCGGTCCGGGCCAGGCGCTCGCGGTGGGCGTACAGCAGGTACGCGACGCGGTGCAGGCCGACGGCGGTCTTCCCGGTGCCGGGCGCCCCCTGGACGCAGATGGTGCCCGTGATGTCCGAGCGGACGATCTCGTCCTGCTCGGGCTGGATGGTGGCGACGATGTCGCGCATCGGGCCGACGCGGGGCTTCTCGATCTCGGCGGCCAGCAGGGCGGAGGCGGAATCGGTCTCGGCCGGGTCGCTGAGGTGCTCGTCCTCGTAGGCGGTGAGCTCGCCGCCGGTGTAGCCGAAGCGGCGGCGGCGGTCGACGTCCATCGGGTCGGTGCGGCTGGCCCGGTAGAACGGCTGGGAGACCGGCGCGCGCCAGTCGATCACCATCGGGTCGCCGTCGGCGTCGTGGACGTGCCGGCGGCCGATGTAGAAGCTCTCGCCTCCGCTGCCCTCGCTCAGCTCCTCGCTGATCGCGTGCAGGTAGTCGAGGCGGCCGAAGAACAGCGGGGTGTGCGAGAGGTCGGCCAGGGCGGCGATCCTGGCCTCGATCTGGTTCTGGAGCACGAGGGCGGTGACCCAGGTGCCGGTCACGTCGCGGATGTCGAGCGACTCGACGTCCTCGCGCATCGCGCGCAGCGCGGCCCGGGAGGCGGCCAGGTGGTCGCGTTCGCGCTGGAGGGGGTCGGTGGTGGAGGTGGCGGGCACAGCGAACCTTCCCGGCTGCCCCCGGTGGCGGGCGCAGCGGATCGTAGGAGCTCACGGTGGGTACGGCCGACCGGTTGCCGAACGGTCGGTACCTCCCCCGGCTGCCTGCGGGACTTCAGCAGGTACCACGGTTCGGGAGGGGGGCAGACGGACGATCTTAGACCCGTCCGCCCCTGGGGGCCAGCCGCGCGGGTCTCGGGGTTCCGGCCGTACCGGCCTCGGGGTTCGCCCTACCCCGGCCTCGGGGGCCGCCGTACACCCGGCGGACGAGCCGCGCACCTGCGGATACGGCCTTTGGAGTGATGCCGACCGCCGGTCGGGTGCCTACCGTTGAAGACATGAGCACCACGAACCGAACCCCCCGACCCGGCCCGTCCGGCGCCACCGCCGTCTCCGGGCGCCACCGCAACCCGCTGAGCACCGCCGTCCGCAACGTCGGCATCGCCCTGGACACCGCCGCGCGCGTGATCTTCCTCGGGCGCGACGGTGTCCGGTACTGAAGGCGCCGTCCGGTACTGAAGGCAGTGTCCGTTCCCGGGACGGCCTACCGCCCGTGCGTCACAGCACGTCGTCCGCGTCCATGATCCGGTACGCGTAGCCCTGCTCGGCCAGGAAGCGCTGCCGGTGGGCGGCGAAGTCCTGGTCCACGGTGTCCCGGGCGACCACCGAGTAGAAGTGGGCCGAGTGGCCGTCCGCCTTGGGGCGCAGCACCCGGCCGAGGCGCTGGGCCTCCTCCTGGCGGGAGCCGAAGGTGCCGGAGACCTGGATGGCCACGGTGGCCTCGGGCAGGTCGATCGAGAAGTTCGCGACCTTGGAGACCACCAGGACGCCGATCTCCTTGTTCCGGAAGGCCTCGAAGAGCTTCTCGCGCTGGGCGTTGCTGGTCTCGCCCTTGATCACCGGGGCGTCCAGGGCCTCGCCGAGCTCGTCCAGCTGGTCGATGTACTGGCCGATGATCAGCGTCTGGTCCTTCTCGTGCTTCCTGACCAGCGCCTCCACCACCCGCCGCTTGGTCGCCGTGGTGGCGCAGTAGCGGTAGCGCTCCTCCGGCTCGGCGGTCGCGTAGGCGAGCCGCTCGGAGTCGGTCAGGGTGACCCGCACCTCGCAGCAGTCGGCGGGCGCGATGTAGCCCTGCGCCTCGATCTCCTTCCACGGCGCGTCGAAGCGCTTGGGGCCGATCAGGCTGAACACGTCGCCCTCGCGGCCGTCCTCGCGCACCAGCGTCGCGGTCAGGCCGAGCCGGCGGCGGGCCTGGAGGTCGGCGGTGAACTTGAACACCGGCGCGGGCAGCAGGTGCACCTCGTCGTAGACCACCAGGCCCCAGTTGCGGGCGTCGAACAGCTCCAGGTGGGCGTAGACGCCCTTCCGCTTGGTCGTCATCACCTGGTAGGTGGCGATGGTGACCGGGCGGATCTCCTTCTTCGTCCCGCTGTACTCGCCGATCTCGTCCTCGGTGAGCGAGGTGCGCTTGACCAGCTCGTGCTTCCACTGGCGGGCCGAGACGGTGTTGGTGACCAGGATCAGCGTGGTCGACTTGGCGTGCGCCATCGCGGCCGCGCCGACCAGCGTCTTGCCGGCGCCGCAGGGCAGCACGACCACGCCCGAGCCGCCGTGCCAGAAGCCCTCGACGGCCTGCGCCTGGTACGGGCGCAGCTGCCAGCCGTCCTCGTCCAGGTCGATCGGGTGCGCCTCGCCGTCCACGTACCCGGCGAAGTCCTCGGCGGGCCAGCCGAGTTTGAGCAGCACCTGCTTGATCTGCCCGCGCTCGGAGGGGTGCACCACCACGGTGTCCGGGTCGACCCGGGCGCCGACCAGCGGGACGACCTTCTTGGAGCGCAGCACCTCCTCCAGCACCGGCCGGTCGGTGGTGGTGAGCACCAGCCCGTGGGTCGGGTGCTTGAGCAGCTGGAGCCGCCCGTACCGGCCCATGGTGTCCGCCACGTCCACCAGCAGCGCGTGCGGCACCGGGTAGCGCGAGTACGTCACCAGGGCGTCCACCACCTGCTCGGCGTCGTGCCCGGCCGCCCGCGCGTTCCACAGCCCGAGCGGCGTCACCCGGTACGTGTGCACGTGCTCGGGCGCCCGCTCCAGCTCGGCGAACGGCGCGATGGCGCGACGGCAGTCGGAGGCCCTGGGGTGGTCGATCTCCAGGAGAAGAGTTTTGTCGCTCTGGACGATGAGCGGTCCGTCGTTCACGCGGGGAAGCCCTCCACTGGCTGACAGGGTGGATTGACGCAGACCCTCCAGTGTCGCGCATCGCGGGCGGTGCGCGGGAGCCGCCCGGAGTGACCACCGTCCGTACTCGCTCGTTGAGCTGGTCATGAAGAAGTCGAAGCGTGTTCTCACCGCCCTCGCCCTGATGGGCTCGGCCTTCGCGGCCACCGCCTCCTCGGCCGGCTCGGCCCACGCCCTCGCGGGCATCGGCGAGGGGCCCGGCGGCCTGCTCGCGGCGCCCGGGTTCCTGCTGGCGGACACCGTCACCGGGGGGTCGATGCCGGTCGGGCAGGGGCAGATCGGCAGCCTGGCGGACAAGGCCGTCCAGGACAAGATGAAGGAGGCGCAGCAGGGGCACTGAAGGCCCCCGGCCTCCCCGGGGTCACTCGTCGAGTTCCGCGACGCCGGTGATGCGGTGCAGGGCGAAGGTGCGGAGTTCGTCGGCGTGGTGGTCGAAGGCGGTGACGAAGCCGCCTTCGACCTTGACCGGGTCGATGATGCGCTGGCTGGCGATGCCCTCGGCGTTGAGGTAGCCGATCCACATGCGCTCGCCGAGCAGGACGGCCGTCTGGAGGGCGGCCAGGGTCTCGGCGGCGGCGGTGCGGGGGAGCCGGCGCGGGTCGGGGGCGGGGTCGCGGCGGGTGGCGGTGGCGGCGCGGTCGCCGGCCCGGATGGCCTTGATGGCGGCCGCGAGCAGGGTGTCGTCGGGGGCGGGCGGTCCGTCGGGGACGGGCACGGGGGCCGGCCGGGGCGGGGTGCGGCGGCTGTCCGGGCGGGTGATCAGCACGTCTCCCTCGGCGGACTCGGCGGCCGGGGCGTAGCCCATGGTGCGCAGGGCGGCGAGCAGGACGTCCGGGGCGGCCTGGGAGGCGAGGACGGTGGGGGCGAGCAGCCGCAGCCGCAGGTCGGCGGAGCGGCGGTCGGCGAGGACCTCGCCGAGCAGCGACGGGTCGTCGCAGCGCAGGTAGGAGGAGGCGGCGCCGACCCGCAGGACGCCGTGCCGGCGGGCGACGTCGTCGACCAGGTACGCGAGCGGCTGCGGGACGGGCGTACGGCTGTGCTGCTCCAGGAAGGCCCGCAGGTCGGTGGCGGTGCGGCCGGCGTCGAGGGCGCGGCGCACCGAGGCCGGGGTGAAGCGGTAGACGGTGGCGCCGCCCTTGGACTCGATGTCGGCGCACAGGGCGAGGGCCTGGGCGAGCGGGGTGAGCAGTGGGCCGGGGGCGATCGCGGTGAGGTCCGGCTGGAGGATCACGTGGTCCAGCGGCTGCGGGAGCAGCGGGGCGAGCACCTCGGCCGGGTCGGACTCGGCGGTGAGCAGGGCGCGGGCGGGGGCGGCCAGGGCGCCGCGGCCGGTGATGCCGAGGAGTTCGGCCTCGTCGAGGGTCCAGGCGGTGAGTTCGTCGCGCAGGTCGCGGCCGTCCGGGCCGACGGGGCCGCCGCGCAGCGGGCGCTGCCAGCGCAGGGCGGGGAGCAGCTCCTCGGCGGTGGCCGGGGTGCCGGGCGGCAGTTCGGCGAGCAGGGCGAGGGTGGCGCGGCGGACGGACGGGGCGAGGGTGCGGTCGAGTTCGGGGCCGAGGGCGGCGCGCGGCTTGCCCCGGCCGTCCGGGGTGCCGGTGAGGGCGGGGACGCGGGTGGCGGCGAGCCAGGCGCCGGCCAGGACGGACCAGCGCTCGGCGGTGTCCAGGTGCAGCCAGGTGTCGTACCCCGGGGTGGGGGCCCAGCGTTCGTCCACCTCGCCGTCGGGGGCCAGCAGGCCTGCGGTGTAGGCGAGTTCGAGCCAGAAGGCGGTCTGCTGCTCGGTGTTCTCCAGGGCCTGGGCGGTGCGCTTGAGGTCGCGGACGCCGAGGCCGCCGGCGCGCAGGGTCAGCGGCGGGGTGAGGCCCCAGCCGTCCAGCAGCTCCTCGACGGTCTTGACGGCGGTGTGCGCCTGGCCGGCCGCGGCGGCGTCCACGGCCTGCGGGTCGCGCGGGGCGGCGGCGGGCGCGGGCTCGGGCTGGACCGGCTCGACGGTGCGGTGGGTGCGGCCGCCGCGCAGGTGCAGGGCCAGCTCGCGGGGCAGCACGACGCTGCCGGGGCTGCTGGGCAGCAGCAGGCCGCGGGCGAGCAGCCACTCGACGGGGCTCTGCGCGTCCTCGGCGGTGACCGGGCGGGTGGCGTCCGGGACGGTGCCGGTGGGCGGGCCCCAGACCAGCCGCTCCAGCAGCCGCAGCGCGGCCTCGGGCGCGGTGTCGAGCAGTGCGGCGCAGCGGGCGCGGTCGGTGAGCAGCGCGGTGAGCGAGGCGACGGCGCTGACCGGGTCCGGGGTGCCGGGCTCCCCGGCCGAGGCGAGCAGCTGCTGCAGCCGGGCCGGGGACATGCCGACGGTGGCGTCGGCGAGGGTGGGGCCGAGGCCGGTGCGGCCCGGGTTGACGGCGGTCGGGGCGAGCGCCTCGCGGACGGCGAGGACCAGCCGCAGCCCGTTGTCCGGGCCCCAGAGCAGCGCCCGGTCGCGCAGGGTGGCGAGCGCGCGCGGCAGGGCGGTGGCGACGGCGGACCGGTCGGCGGGGGTGAGCGGGGTGGCGCCGGGGTGCGGCTTGACCTTCGCCGGGCCGGTCAGCAGGGTGCGGACGGTGCTCAGCGAGGTGCCGTCCGGGGCGGTGGCCAGGGCCTCGGCGACCTGGAGGGTGAAGCGGTCGAGCCGCTCCAGGGCGCGCAGCGCGGAGGCGCGGGAGGAGAGCCGGGCGGACAGCTGGGTGAGGTCGCCGGGGACGGGGTTCAGCAGGTCGGGGCGGGAGCGGAGCAGGGCGGCGAGCGCGTCGTCGGGACGGGCGCGCAACTCCTCGGCGAGGGTGCGCGGGCCGGTGGCGGACCTGCCCCGGCGTTGAGGGCCCTGCTGTGTGGTCATTCGACCTAGGTTAGTCGGGCGCGGGGACGACGGGGTGTCCGTCGTCCGGGCGCACCTTCGGCGCTCCGCCGTACCGGCGGACGGACTCGCGCGGGCGGGGGCGGGGTGGGTAGCGTCACGCCGAGGGCGGTTCGGTGGGCGGCCGGGTACGGGCGAGGCGGGGTGGTCGGTGATGACGGACGGCGAGTGGTGGCGCAAGAGCGGGCCGTGGAGCGAGCGTTCGGTCGGCGGCCCGGACGCGGGCCCGGACGCCGCTTCGGACGCCGGCTCGGGCTCGGGTTCGGGCTCGGGCGCCGGTTCGGGTGAGGCCGCGTCCGGCGGCGCTCCGGAGGCTCCGTCCGCCCCCGTTCCCGCTCCGGACTTCGACCCCGACAGCGTGTACGACCCGCCGGCGCCGAGCGCGGGCGGCATCCCGTCCGTGCCGCTGCACCTGCCGGAGACCGTCGCCGGGGACCGGCCGGACGGGCCCCCGCCGACGACGGTGTCGAGCACCGGCCCGTGGACGATGACGCTCTTCGACTTCTCGGACGGGCCGCGGCCCGCGCCGAAGCCGATCCCCGGGCAGCGCACCGCCGAGGAGGCCGCCGAGCAGGCGGCGGCGGAGGCGGCGGAGGCGGCGGCGCCCGCCGCGGACCTGACGAAGAAGCCGCGCAGGGGCTGGCTCAGGCCGGCCCCCGCCGCCCCTCCCGCGCCGCCCGAGGCCCCGGCCGGGAAGGCCGGGGGCAAGCCCAAGGCGAGAGGGAAGGGGAAGGCCAAGGGGAAGGGCCAGGAGGCGGAGAAGGAGGCGCCCGCCCGCAAGCCCTCCCCGCTGATCCTGCTCTCCTGCGCGCTGCTGGTCGGCGGAGCGGTCTCCGGCTTCCTCCCGGCCATGCTGGCCGGTTGGGGCCTCGGCTACCTGTCTCGCCAGATCTCCGACCTGATGCGGAAGTTCGTGATCCTCGGCATCCCGCTGGTCACGATGAGCGTGTCCACCTTCTACTCCATGCAGCAGGCCAAGCAGGCCGGCGGACAGGGCGGCGGCCTCCAGTCGGGCTCGCCGCTGGGCGCGATCAGCTGGTCGTCCGCCCCGAACGTGCTGCGGCTGTCCGCCGTGCTGTCGGCGGTGGTCCTGCTGCTGCTCGCCCTGCGCCGCCGCCCGCCGCAGCAGCAGGGCTGAGCGCGGGGGCCGGTCCGGTCCGGCCCCCGCCGGGCAGGGCTACTTGCGGACGAAGCAGCCGGAGCCGTCCACGACGGCGTGGGTGCCGCCGTTGTGTGACGGTGGCGCCGGGGCGCGGGCGGGGCGTCAGTCGTCGGCGAGGTGGACGAGTCGGCGGAAGGTCGTCGGGTCGCCGAGGTGGTCGACGATCCAGTGGGCGACGGTGGCGCGGGTGGCGGTGCCGGCCCGGGGGAGCGGTCGGTCGTACGAGACCTGCGGGCCCGGGGACGGCGGGCCGTCCTTGAGCATCGGCACGCGGACGACCGTCCAGGCGGTGTCGGAGCCGGCGAGCACCGCCTCCATCCGGGCCAGGTCGTGGTGGACCTCCCGGTACAGCCGGTCGACCACCAGCCTGGCCACCACCCGTTGGGCGCGCGGGAGCCGGCTGGTGTCCAGCCCCGCCGAGCTCATCGTGACCAGGTGCCGGGCGCCGCCGTCCCGCAGTGCCGCGGTCAACTCCCGGGCGCCGTCGGAGAAGACGGTGGTGGCGGTCCGGCGGCCGGTGGTGCCGAGGGTGGCGACGACGGCGTCCTGGTCGCTCAGCGGCCCCCGCAGGGAGCCCGGCCGGCCGACGTCGGCCCGGGCGGTGAGCGGGGTGCCGTGCGCGTACTCCGGTAGCCGGGCGGGGTCGCGGGCGACGGCGGTGACGGTGTGTCCGGCGGCCAGTGCGAGGTCGACCACCAGACGGCCGGTGCGTCCGGTGGCACCCACGACTGCGATCCTCATCGGTTCCCTCCTCGGGATGGTTCGGGATGGTTCGGTCTCGGATGGCGCCTTGTCATTCATTCAGACGGACTGTATGAATGAAATCAAGTGAACCACGGCGCACCGCGCGTGCGAACCCGAAGGAGCGATGGAACATGGGAGTTCGGCAGGATCGGTACCCCGACCTGGACGGCCGGGTGGTCGTGGTCGCCGGCGGCAGCCGCGGCATCGGCGCGGAGACCGCCCGCGCCTTCGCCCGGCAGGGCGCGGCCGTCGCCGTCCTCGGGCGCGACGCGCAGGCGCTGGCGGACGTGGCGGAGGGCCTGCGGGCGGAGGGGGTCCGGGCGCTCGGACTGGTCGCCGACTGCACGGACGCGGCGGCACTCGGCTCCGCCGCCGCCCGGATCGAGCGGGACCTCGGCCCCGTCGACACCCTGGCCGCCTTCGCCGGCGGCGGAGGCTACCCGGTGCCGACCGTCCGCGAGGCCGAGGAGCACTGGCGGGCCGTGCTCGACGGCAACCTCACCGCCACCTTCCTCACCGTCCAGGCCTTCCTGCCCGGCCTGCTGGCCCGCCGCGGCGGTTCGATCGTCACCATGGCCTCCACGGCCGGCCGGCTGGCCGGCGGCGCCTCCGCGGCGTACGCCACGGCCAAGGCAGGGGTGCTGATGTTCACCCGGCACCTCGCGCTGGAGGTCGCCGGTGAGGGCGTGCGGGTCAACGCCATCGCACCGGGCGCCGTCCGTACCGAGCGGACCGCCGCGCAGATGCCGCCCGAGGTGCAGGCCGCGGTCGCCGCCGTGCACCCGCTGGGCCGCCTCGGCGAGCCGGCGGACGTCGCCTCGGCCACGCTCTTCCTGGCCTCCGACGCGTCCTCCTGGATCACCGGGCAGACCCTGGACGTCAGCGGCGGGCGGGTCATGATCTGAGCGCCGGGCCCGCTCCGCCGGGAGCCGGGCCTTCCCCGCCCGGGTGAACCGATCGGCGATACTGCCAGTTCACACGGAACGAGTGGAGGCGAGCGGGATGAGCCCCCGGTCCTACCGGATGGGACAGCGGCAGGCGGAGGTCGACGAGACCCGCGCCCGGATCGTCGCGGCCGCCCGCGCGCACCTGGCCGAGACCGGCGGGGTCTCGCTGGACGCGGTCGCCCGCCGCGCGGACGTCGCCCGGGCGACCGTCTACTACCAGTTCGGCTCCAAGGCGGGCCTGCTGGAGGCGGTCTGCGACGCCCTCGCCGAGCAGGGCGGCATGGCCCGGCTCGCCGAGGCCTTCACCCAGGCCGACCCCTGGGCGGCGGTGGACCGCTTCGTCGAGGTGATGGGCGGCTTCTGGGCGGTCGACCGGGTCTGCACCCGCCGCTTGCGCGCCCTCGCCGCGCTCGACGAGGAGGTGGGCCGGGTCATCGCCGACCGCGACGCCCGCCGCCGGGAGGGCGCCGCGGTGCTGGTCGGCCGGCTGCCCGACGCCCCGGCGGACGCGGGGCGCCTGCTGTTCGTGCTCACCGCCTTCGAGACCTACGACGCGCTGGCGGCGGAGGCGGAGGCGGCGGGAGCCGTGGGCGGCGGGGCCGACCTGGCTGTGGCCACCCCGGCGGTCACCCGCCTGGTCCGCGCCGCTCTCGGCGGGCCGGCCGAGGGGTCGTAGGGCCCCGGTCAGCCGGCCTGCCGCGCGGCCGTGCCGAGGATGCCGGCGGTGACGGCCGCCGGGTCGTCGGTGGGCAGTGCATGGCCGGCGCCGGGGACGATCTCGACCCGGGCGGTGGGCACCAGCCGGTGCAGGCGGTCGGCGACGGCCCGGGCGTCGTGCAGGGCGCTGCGTTCGCCGAGGAGGAAGAGGGCGGGGGCGGTGAGCCGGCCGAGTTCCCGGTCGGTGAGGGTGGCGGCCGGGGGCAGGCGGCGGCGGAAGCCCATCGAGGCGCGGACCAGCGCCATCAGTTCGGTCTCCAGGACGGCGCTGTTGCCGACCAGCCGGGCCAGCCGGGGGCGCAGCGGGCGCGGGGCCGTCGCGGCGAGGCCGCCGAGGACGAGCCAGGTGTAGAAGCGGCGGTCCAGGTCGGCGAGGCCCGCCGTTTCGACCAGGGTGAGGGCGGCGGTCCGTCCGGGGTGGTGGATCTGGTGATTGAGGGCGATCCAGCCGCCGTAGGAGCAGCCGACCAGGTGGGCGGAGGGCAGGTCGAGGGCGGTGAGCAGTTCCTCCAGCCAGGCGGCGGCGTCGCGGCCGTCGGTGACGGGGGCGCTCTGCACGCTGGCGCCCGGTTCGCCGACGGTGTCCACGGCGATCACGGGGTGCTGTGCGGCGAGGGCGTCGAGGTGGGCGTGCCACATCAGCGCGTTGCCGCCGGAGCCGGGCAGCAGCACGATCGGCCGGCCCTCGGCGCGGCCGGTGCGGTACACCCGGGTGGTGCCGTAGCCGGTGGGGACGTCGAGCGGTGTCCAGGGCCCCGGCCGGAGTTCGGTCAGCGCGCGCTCGTAGGCGGCGCGGAAGCGGGCTTCGGCCTTGCCGTTCTTGAACTCGCTGATTCGCATGGTACATGTGTATCACATGCATGATACGGGTGTACCAAGTGAAGCGGGACGAACAGACGGAGGCCGGAATGACCGCGAAGGTCGACCACGAGGAACGCCGCCGGCAGATCGCCGAGGCCCTGCTGCGCATCGCCGACACCCAGGGCCTGCAGTCCGCCAGCATGCGGGCCGTCGCCACGGAGGCCGGGGTCTCGCTGCGGCTCGTCCAGTACTACTTCACGACCAAGGAGGGACTGCTGCTGGACGCCCTGGCCAGGCTCGGCACCCAGCTCCAGGCCCGGATGGAACGGTGGATCGGCCAGGCCCGCGCCCCCCGGGAGGTGGTGACGGCGATCCTGTCCTGCATCCTGCCGACGGACGCCGAGAGCCGCCGGATCACCAGGACGTACGCGGCGTACTACGCGCTGGTGCTCGGCGACCCCGAGGTGCTGGCGAAGCAGGCCGCGCAGCCGCCGGTCGTCCTGGAGGGCTTCCTCGCCAAGCAGCTCCGGGCGGCGCAGCAGGCCGGGGGGATCGGGCCGGAGCGGGACGTCGAGGCGGTCGCGGCCGGGCTGCTGGCGATGGTCAACGGGCTCGGCTCCAGCGTGCTGGGCGGCCAGCGCACCGGTGAGCAGGCGCTCGCGGTCCTCGCGTACCACCTGGACGAGCTGTTCGGGCGGCCGGAAGCGGGCTGACGGCCGGTGCCGTCGACCGTCGCGACGGCCCGCCGGTCCGACGGTCCGGCCCGCCGATCGGCGCGGCAGGCGGGCACCCCTCGCGGCAAGGGGGCTAACACCCGTACGGGGCGGGTGCTTTCCCCGTTCCGCTGGAGGGCCTGTCACTGACAGACTCCGGGGTATGTCCGCGCAGCCCGTGATGACGACCGAAGCGCCCGAAGCCCCCTCCTCCCGGTCCGGGAGCGGCGGCAGCGACTTCGCCCAGCTGACCCGCCGAATAGTCGACGAGGGCCTGCTCGACCGGCGCCCCGGCTACTACGCCGCCCGCATGGCCCTGGTGTTCGCCGCCTTCCTCGGCGGCTGGTACGCCCTGTTCGCGCTGGGCGACACCTGGTGGCAGCTCGGCCTGGCGGCGGCGATGTCCGTCGTCTTCGCCCAGATCGGCCTGCTCTCCCACGACCTGGCGCACCGTCAGGTCTTCGACCGGCGGGTGCCGAGCGAGATCGGCGGCCGGATCGCCGCCAACCTGCTGATGGGCATGAGCTACGGCTGGTGGATGAACAAGCACACCCGCCACCACGCCAACCCGAACCACGAGGAGCGGGACCCGGACGTCGCCCCCGAACTCCTGGTGTGGTCCCAGCGGCAGGCCCGGAAGGCGAGCGGCGTCGCCCGGTTCATCGGCCGCCGGCAGGCGTACCTGTTCGTGCCGCTGCTCCTGCTGGAGGGCCTCAACCTCAGCTTCAACAGCTTCCGCGCGCTGCGCGGGCCCGTGGTGAAGCGCCCGGTGCTGGAGGGCGTGCTGCTGGTGGTCCACTTCCTCGCCTACTTCGGCCTGGTGTTCGCCGCGCTCCCGGCCGGCAAGGCCGTCGCCTTCATCGCCGTGCACCAGGCGCTGTTCGGCGTCTACCTGGGCAGCGTCTTCGCCCCGAACCACAAGGGCATGCTGATGGTGACCCCGGAGATGAAGCTCGACTTCCTGCGCCGCCAGGTGCTCACCTCGCGCAACGTCCGCGGCGGGCTGCTCATCGACGCGGTGATGGGCGGCCTCAACTACCAGGTGGAGCACCACCTGTTCCCCAGCATGCCGACTCCGGCGCTCGGGCGGGCCGCCCGGATCACCCGGGAGTTCTGCGCCGAGAAGGGCGTCGCGTACTACGAGACGGGCCTGTTCCGCTCCTACCGGGAGATCTTCACCCACCTGCACCGGACGGGCGAGCCGATCCGCTCCGGCGGGTGACCGTCACGTCCGGCGGGTGACCGTCACGCCCTGGCGCCGGGATCCGTCGCCGGGACGGCCCTTCGGTGGCATCGCCCGTCCGCCGACGCGTTCGCGCCCGTACGATGCCCGAGCGGGGTGGGTGGAGACCGGGGGTGGGTGTGGTTCGGTTCTGGCTGAGGTGGGCGCTGATCGCGCTCCTGGGAGTGGCGGTCGTGTTCGGCGGCTGGGCCGGGTGGCGGTTCTACCGCGACACGGCCATTCCGGCCCCGCCGGACGTCCCGGGGGTGGCGCGGGCGCCGGAGACCGAGGAGGCCCGCCTGGCGGCCGAGCGGCGGATGGCCGACCGGATCGACCGGCTGCCCGAACTGCTGCCGTGGGCCCAGGGGTTGGGGCGGTCGACGGTCGACGTGTGCCGCACCGACTACCGCGGCGGCCTGTTCCTCCGGGGGCTGTGGCTGCCGGTGGCCTGCGAGCGGACCGTGAACGTGTACCTGGCCTTTGACGGCGGCGACGTCCGCTCCCGGCTGGCCGATCTGGACCGGTACCTGGACGCCGAGGGCTGGCGGAGCTCGCAGCGGTGGAGCGGCCTGGTCGCGGCCGACGAGTACGCCCACCAGCCGCCCGCCGACCCGACCCCGGAGGAGGTGGCGGAGGCGGCGGCCCGGCCGATCGCCCCGTCGGTGGAGTTCAGGCCGGCGACGGACGAGGCGGTGCGGACGGAGCTGGCCGTGAGCGTCTCCCGGCCGCCGGGCCCCGAACTCCTGACCTCCGGCGAGGACTACTGGTACGAGAAGTACGGCGGCCGGCGCTACCGGAACGACGAGGGGCAGCGGTCCGAGTACCTGGCCTGGCAGCCGGTGCGGCCGAGTGAGGTCACCGGGCCGGCCGAGGGCCGGTACGTGGCGGTCCTGGGCTTCACGACCAGGTACGCGGAGCAGCAGGAGGCGCCGTGAGGCAGGGAGCCGCCGTGGCCGGTCAGCCCGCCGTGCCGGGCGGCGGGGAGGGCGGCGGGGAGAGCGGCAGGGTGGCGGTGACCCGGAAGCCCGTGCGGTAGGGCGAGGCGGTCAGCTCGCCGCCGAACAGCGCGATCCGCTCGGCGAGTCCGAGCAGGCCGTGCCCGGTGGACAGTCCCCGGCGGGCCTCGGGGCGGCGGCCCGCGCCGTCGTCGACCACGTCGAGGGTCAGCACCTCGGACCAGCTGATCCGCACCGAGGCGTGGCTGCCGGCGCCGGAGTGCTTGATGATGTTGGTGACGGCCTCCTGGACCAGCCGGTAGGCCGTCAGGTCGACGCTGTCGTCGAGGTGGGCCGGGGTGCCGCGCACCTCCAGGTCGATCAGGATCCCGGCGCGTCGGGCGTCCTCCAGCAGCGGGCCCAGGTCGGCGAGCCCGTGGCGCCCGGTCCCGTCCGTCATGGGGACGTCGGCGGTGCGCAACAGCCGGAGCATGCGGCGCAGTTCGGCCATCGCGTTGCGGCCCAGTTCCTCGATGTCGCGGAGGGTGCCGGCCAGCCGGTCCGCGTCGGCGGGCGCGGTGCAGCGGGCGGTGTCGGCCTGCATGACGATGACGGCCACCGCGTTGGCCACGATGTCGTGCAACTCCCGGGCGATCTGGACGCGTTCGCCGAGGACGGCCTGGCGGGCGCGCGCGAGTTCGCGCTGGTCGCGCTCGGCGGCGAGGGCGGCGGCCCGGACCCGGCGGCCGGCGCCCCAGGCGACGGCGGTGATCGGCAGGAAGTAGGCGATGCCGCTGACGAGGTACGACGTCCGACGGGAGGGAGGCACCGCCCCGTCGGCGATCGGGTACCAGATGGCCAGGGCGATCGGCAGGGCCGTCAGCACGAGGGCGGCGACGGAGGCGGGCCGGCCGCTCAGCCTGGCCGCCGTGTACAGCGCGAGCAGTACGCCGAAGAAGGGGGTGAAGGCGAAGCCGCTGTTCAGGGAGAGCAGGGCCGCGCCCACGGCGGCGGCCCAGACGACGGCGAACACCGCCTCCGGCCACCGTCGGCGGAAGGTCAGCGCGACGGCCTCCGGGACGGCGAACGCGGACAGCAGCAGCTGGTCGCGGACGTTCGTCCCGGTCGCGAGCGGGGCCGCGTAGAAGAAGACGTCGGGGACGGTGACCGCCAGTGCCAGCGCGGCGTCCGCCGCCGTGACGGTCGGTGACCCCCGGCGGCGGACGCCGTCTGTCGCGACCTCCGTCACAACCGGAGTTCCCGGCAGCACGAGGTGTTCGAGCCGAGGCAGCACCAGTTGTCGTCGAACTCCCGGAACCCCTCCACCGGGATGTCGGACCACCACGGTTCCGGCGGGGTGGCGCGCTCCGGTGGACGGACCGGATAGCCGAGGGCGGCGTGGGCGGCCCACAGGTCGCCGCGGTACTGCCGCAGGGTGTCGTTGAGCCGGTCCCGGGTGACCTCTCCGGGGGCGGGCGCGTGCCGTGACGGCGTGAGCAGGGTCAGGAAGGCCGCCGCGCCGCGGACGTCGTCGGTGGCGAAGGCGGCCAGGCTGATGCCGGCCACGCGCAGGGCCTCGGTGCCGTCGCCCGGGTCGGGGGCGACGGTGATGCGGACGGCGAGGCTCTGCCACGGGTCGCCGACCGTGCGCGGCGGATCGGGCACCAGGAGAGTGCGGGGGCCGAGGAGGATGCCGTGGGCGAGGGCCGGACCAGCCTTCCCGTCCGACTCGACGTGGTGCACGGTGGCACCGACGGTGGGCGCGGGGATCGTCGATTCGCTCATGGTGGGGCTCCCGGAGGGGAGTGGGGGCTTTCACCCAGTGGTAGCGCGCCCCGTCCCGCGTCGCCTGCGGGGGATGACTGCTCGGGTGAGTGACCGAGCGGGGTCGGTCGCGGCCCCCCGCAGGCGTCCCGCGGGCGGCCGCGAGGCCCCTCAGCCGCCGAAACCGGCCAGCAGCCCGCGCGGGTCGAAGGTCACCCGGATCCGGGTGATCCGCCCGTCCTCGACGTGCATCCAGTTCGCCGTCGGCGCCGGCGGGGCGATGCTGGTGCGCAGCTCGAACCAGGTGATCACCTCGTCGCCCTCGGCCACCCGGACCTTCACGTCGATCTTCTCCAGCACCTGTCCGAGCCCCTTCAGCCCGGCCAGCGCCTCCTCCACCCCGGAGGCCGTCCCCAGCGCGCCGACGAAGTCGACGTCGTCGGCCAGCAGGCCCCGGACGGTCTCGAAGTCGCCCGCCTCCCAGGCGGTGAAGTAGGTCTCGGCAAGCTCACGCGCGGTCTTCGTCGTCGTCATGCCGCCATCCTCCCGAGCACCCAACCCATCCGTCCAACAGATGGATCGGATGGAGTCCATCTCTTCCGGTTATGCCGCAGGGGTCCGGTCGCCTATCGTCGTCGCCCATGGAGATGCACCAGCTGCGCTACTTCGCCGCCGTGGTCGACGAGGGCACCTTCACCGCCGCGGCCGCCCGGCTGCACGTGAGCCAGTCCGGCGTCAGCACCCAAGTGGCCAAGCTGGAGCGCGAACTGGGCCAGCAGCTGCTCGACCGGGCCGGCCGGCAGGTGCGCCTCACCCCGGTCGGCGAGGCGGTCCTCCCGCTGGCGAGGAACGCCCTGGCCACCCTCGACGCCATCCAGCACACCGCCGCCGAGTTCGCCGACGCCGTCCGCGGCCGGGTCCGGCTCGGCATGATCATGGGCTGCTCGATCCCGCCCTTCCTGGACACCGTCGCGGACCTCGGCCGCAGCCACCCCGGCATCGAACTCAGCCTGCACGAGGGGCACTCCGAGGACCTCCAGGCGCAGGTCCTGGCCGGCTCCCTCGACCTGGCCCTGATCGGCTACACCGGCGAGGCCGCCCCGGGGCTGGAGGACACCGTCGTCGTCGACGAGCCGATCTCCGCCGTCGTCCCCGCCGGGCACCCCCTCGACCGGGCGCGGCTCCGCCTCGCCGACCTGCGCGGCGAGAAGGTCCTCTGCCTCCCCCCGGGCACCGGCCTGCGCGCCGCCTACCAGGACTCCTGCCGCCGGCTCGGCCTCGATCCGCGGGTGGACATCGAGGCCAGCTCCCCGGCCGCCCTGCTCCGGCTCGCCGAGCGCGGCGCGGGCGTGGCCGTCCTCAGCGCCTCCTCCGCCACGGGCGCCGGGCTGCGGGCCGTCCCGCTGGCCGACGCCGCCACCTGCGCCCGGCTCGGGCTGGTCGTCCGCCGCGACCAGCAGTCCCCGGCGGTACGGCTGTTGCGCGCGAAGCTCGCCGCGGCGATGCGCCCGGCCTGAGCGCCGCCCGCCGCAGTGATGCGCCCGGCCTGAGCGCCGCCCGCCGCGCCGCGCCGTCCCCCCGTACCGGCGCGGGCGGGCCGGCGGGCCCGTCGACCGGAGCTCAGGCCTTCCAGTGCGGATCGCGCCCCGAGGCGGCCAGCGCGCGGTCCCACGCGGAGGCGTCCTCCGGCAGCGCCACCGACTCGGCGAAGCCCGCGTACCGGCGGTACAGCTCGGCGTTCTCCGCCACGATCTCCCCGGCCAGCAGGGCGAGTTCCTCGTCGACCCCGATGCGCCCACCGGTCGCCCGGGCCACGTCCCAGCCGTGCAGCAGCAGCTCCAGGACCAGCATCCGGGCGATCCCGACCGCCGGTACCGGGGCGCCGCCGAGGTCGACGTCCCCCTCCCAGGCGGCCGGGTCCGCCCAGGCCGCGACGGCGCGCTCCAGCTGGGCCGCGTAGCCGGAGCGCCAGTCGGCGTCGACGGTGAAGTCCCGCGCGCCGAGCTCCTCGGGCAGTTCGACCCGCCGGGCCCGGTGCTCCAGGCCGTGCGAGGTGTAGAGCACCCAGTGGTTGATCAGCGCACGGGTGTCGAACTCCGTGCAGGGCGTCGGCGCGTCCAGGGGCTGGTCGGCCGGGACGGCGGTGGCGACAGCGGCGGCGGCGGAGGCGGCGCGGGCCAGGAGCGGGTGCATCGGGTGGGCGGTCATGGCGCCGATTCTGCGCGGGGCCGTACCGGCCGGTCTTGAAGAAACGCGACGGCTAGCCTGGCGGCATGGGCACGGACCCCCTGGACCCCCTGGACCCCTTGGAACCCCCGGACGCTCCCGGCCTCGGCCGCGGCGTGCTCCACCCCGCCCGGGCGGCGGAGCTGATCACCGTGGACCGGCTCGTCCCCGACCCGGCCGTGGCGCGGTTCGTCGAGTACTACTGGCTGGTCCGCTGGGACCTGCGCGGCCTGCCGGCGTACGAGCAGAAGGTGCTCGCCCACCCCAACGTCCACCTGGTCTTCGAGGCCCCGCGGGCGCGCGTGTACGGGGTGGACCGCTCGCTCTTCGTCCGCCGTCTGGAGGGCGCGGGGCACGTGCTGGGCGCGCGGTTCCGGGCCGGCGCCTTCCGCGCCCTCGCCGGGCACCCGGTGAGCGGGCTGGCCGACCGGTCGGTGCCCGCCGCCGAGTACTTCGGGCCCGGGGCCGACCGGTTCAACGCGGAGGTCCTCGGGGCGTCCGGCAGTCCCGCGGCCCTCGCCGACGCCTTCCTCCGCCCCCGGCTGCCCGAGCCCGACCCGGTCGCCGCCGAGGTCGCCGCGATGGTGGACCGGATCACCGGCAGGCCGGACCTGTGCCGGGTGGACGCGCTGGCCGCCGAGCTGGGCCTGACGGTCCGCCGCCTCCAGCGCCTGTTCGCCGAGTACGTCGGCGCCTCCCCGAAATGGGTGCTGCGCCGGGCCCGCCTCCACGAGGCCGCCGAACGCGCCGGGACGGACGGCGGGTTGGACCTGGCCGCGCTCGCCGCCGAGCTGGGGTACGCGGACCAGGCGCACCTCACCCGGGACTTCGCCGCCGCCGTCGGCGTGCCCCCGGCCCGCTACGCGGGGGCGGGTCAGGCTCCGAGGAAGCGCTGCAGCTCGTCCAGGACGTAGTTGGCCCCGGTGTACCCGATCCCCTGGAACCACAGCTGGTCGTCGACCGGGAACGCCCGGTGCCCCTTGACCGCCCCCAGCGCCTGCCAACCCGGGCTCGCCAGGGCGGCGTTGGCCCCGGACAGCTCCGGATCGCCGTACGTCGCGTAGAGCAGCAGGTCGCCGTCGGCCTTGGCGATCTGGTCCAACGGGATCTCGGTGTCGGACTGGTCGACGTTCTGCGCGTCCGGCCGGCCGACCTGGGCGTCGGCGAGCACCGTGCCGGGGAAGCTCTGCCGGCCGAACAGCCGGATGCCGCCGCCCTCCACGAACCGCACCAGGCTCACCTTGCGCCCGGACAGCCTCGCCGCCGCCAGCGCCTGGGCCACCTGCCCGGCGTGCTTCTGGTACGCGCCGGCGAAGGCCGCCGCGGCCGCCTCCCGGTTGAGCGCCTGGGCGTGCAGCTGGAAGTCGGCCTTCCACGGCGCCCCGGCGGTCTGGGTGAGCACGGTCGGGGCGATCTCGCGCAGCTGCTCGTAGCGGTCGCCGTCGCGGGTCTGGTTGGAGAGGATCAGGTCCGGCCGCAGCGCCCGTACGGTCGGCAGGTCGGGCGAGCCGGCCGGGCCGACCAGCCGGATCCCGGCCGTCCGGGAGGTCGGCCAGTACTCGGGGTAGCGGGTGTCGCGGGCCGGGAGCGCGGCGCCGACCGGGGTGATGCCGAGGGTCAGCGCGGAGTCGAGCACGTCGGTGTCCAGCACGACCACCCGCATCGGCGCGCCCGGCACCACGACGGGGCCGGTGGCGGCGTTCACCGTCACCGGCGGCACCGGGGTCGGGGACGGCGAGGCGCCGCCGGCGGGGCCGTCCGCGGTCGCCGGGGCCGGCCGCCGGGCGGCGGTGCAGCCGGTGGCCGCCGCGAGCGCGCCCGCGCCGAGGCCGGTGAGGAGGGTGCGGCGGGAGATCCGGGGCATCGGCGGTCCTCTGGCGGCGCGGTGGGGTCGGGGCGCCGTCGATTATGTCCGAAATGGCACCTAAAGTGCCGTTAAGCGCGGGCCGTCAGGCGCGAGTGGCGTCCGGGGCGAGCGCCGCCCACGGGGCGCCCGGCACGACCAGCGGCGTGCCGGTCACCGGGTCCGGCACCACCACCGAGTCCAGTCCGAACACCTCCCGCACCAGCTCGGCCGTCACCACGTCCCCGGGCGCGCCCTGCGCCACCACCCGGCCGTCCCGCATCGCCACCAGGTGGTCGGCGTACCGGGCGGCCTGGTTGAGGTCGTGCAGCACCGCGACGACCGTCCGGCCGCGCTCGACGTTCAGCCGGCGGACCAGGTCCAGCACCTCCACCTGGTGCGCGATGTCCAGGTAGGTGGTCGGCTCGTCCAGCAGCAGGATGTCGGTGCCCTGGGCGAGCGCCATCGCGATCCAGGCGCGCTGGCGCTGGCCGCCGGACAGCTCGTCCATGCTCCGCTCGGCCAGCTCGGCGGTGGAGGTGCGCTCCAGCGCCTCCGCGACCGCCGCCTCGTCCTCCGGCGACCACTGCTGCCACCAGCTCTGGTGCGGCTGGCGGCCGCGCGCGACCAGGTCCGCCACCGAGATGCCCTCGGGGGCGGACGGCGACTGCGGCAGCAGGCCGAGCCGCTGGGCGATCCGCTTGGTCGGGATCCGCGCCAGCTCCTCGCCGTCCAGCAGCACCGCGCCCCGGACCGGCTTCAGCAGCCGGCCGAGGGCCCGCAGCAGGGTCGACTTGCCGCACGCGTTCGGGCCGACGATCACCGTCACCCGCCCGTCCGGGACGGCCACGTCCAGGTCCTCGACGACCGTGCGCGCCTCGTAGGCCAGGGTGAGGCCCCGGGCCTCCAGGCGGTGTTCGGACATCAGGAACCTCCACGGCGGGATCGGATCAGCAGCCACATCAGGTACGGCGCGCCGACCAGGCCGGTCACCACGCCCACCGGCAGCTCCGTCGGAGCCAGCAGCCGTCGGGCGACCAGGTCGGCGAGGACCACCACCAGCGCGCCGGTCAGCGCCGAGCAGAACAGCGGGACCTGCGCCGAGCGGGCCAGCCGCAGCGCGATCTGCGGGGCCATCAGCGCGACGAAGTCCACCGGCCCGGCGGCCCCGGCCGCGCACGAGGCCAGCACGATGCCGAGCAGCGCCATGCCGAGGCGGATCCGGTCCAGGCGCAGGCCGAGGCCGACGGCGGTGGCGTCGTCGAAGGAGATCGACCGCTGGGCGCGGGCGGCCCACAGCGCGACCGGCACGGCGGCGAGCAGCACCCAGGCGAGCCAGTCGGCCTGGTCGTAGCCGGCGCCGTTCAGGCTGCCGGTCATCCAGACCTTGGCGGCCTGGGCCTGGAAGCCGTCGCCCTTGGTGAGGAAGACGGAGGTGAGCGAGGACAGCGCGACGCTGATGCCGATGCCGATCAGCACGAAGCGCTGCGCGTGCAGGCCGCGCCGCCAGGCCAGCGCGTACACCAGCAGCCCGGCCACCAGGCCGCCGGCCACCGCCGCGTACGGGGCCTGGCCGGTCGAGCCGACCACGCCGTACGCCATCAGACCGACCACGGTCGCGGTCGCGCCCCAGGTCACGCCGACCACGTCGGGGCTGGCCAGCGGATTGCGGGCGACGGTCTGGATCAGCGCCCCGGCCAGCCCGAGCGCCAGGCCGACCAGCAGCCCGACCACCACCCGGGGCAGCCGGAACTCGCCGACCACCAGCTCGTGCGGGCTCGGCCGGCCGAGCACCACCTTGACCACCTCGGACGGCGCGACGGTGGACTCGCCCAGGCAGAGCGAGGCCACCACGGTCGCCGCCAGCGCCACCAGCAGCCCGACGGTGACGGCCAGCGAGCGCCGGTGCACCAGGAACGACGCCCGCCCGGCCCGGACGACGGTGTAGCCGCGCAGCGAGACCTTGCGGGAGACGGATGCCGTGCCGGGGACGGAGCTCGTACCGGGGACGGAAGTCATGCCGCCACCACCTTGCGGCGGCGGACCAGGGCCACCAGCACCGGGACGCCGACCAGCGCCGTCATCACGCCCGCCGGGACCTCGGACGGCGGGAACAGGACCCGGCCGAGGGTGTCGGCGAGCAGCAGCAGCGCCGGGCCGAGGACGGCGGAGAAGGCGAGGATCCAGCGGTGGTCGGCGCCGGCCAGCGCGCGGGCCGCGTGCGGGACGGCGAGGCCGACGAAGGCGATCGGGCCGGCCGCCGCGACCGCCGAGCCGGTCAGGACGGTCGCGCCGAGCGCACCGACCGCCCGGACCAGGCCGGTCTTGGCGCCCAGCCCCTTCGCGGTGTCGTCGCCGAGCGCCAGCGCGTCCAGTCCGCGCGCCACCGCGACCACCAGCACCGTGCCGACGGCCAGGAACGGCAGCAGCTGCCAGGCCACGTCCGAGGTCCGTCCGGAGAGCGAGCCGACGTGCCAGAAGCGGAACTGGTCCATGGTGGCCGCGTCGGTGGTCAGCACCAGGGTGTTGAGCGAGGCGATGAAGGCGGACGTCGCCGAGCCGGCCAGCGCCAGCTTGATCGGCGTGGCCCCGCCCCGGCCGCGCCCGGCGAGCCCGTACACCAGCACGGTGGCGATCACCGCGCCGGCGAAGCCGAACCAGACGTACCCGGTGAGGGTGGAGACGCCGAAGCCGGAGATGGCGACCACCACGCCGGCCGCCGCGCCCTGGGAGACGCCGAGGATGCCGGGGTCGGCGATCGGGTTGCGGGTCAGGCCCTGCATGACGGCCCCGGCCAGGCCGAGCGCCGCGCCGACGGCCAGCCCGACGACGGTGCGCGGCACCCGCAGTTCGCGGACCACCACGGCGTTCGCGGTGTCGCCGCCGTGCAGCAGGGCGTCCAGCGTGTCGCCGAACGGGATGGTCCGGCTGCCGACCGCCAGGCTCAGCAGCACCGCGGCGGCCAGCACGACGAGTGCGGCGGCCAGCCACAGTATTCGGCGCCGCGGCGCGCGGTACGGCGCGCGGGGCGCACCGGGCGGTGCGCTGGTGTCGGTCATGGGCCCTCTCCGCTGACAACTCAGGCAAACCTAAGTTCCGCCGTGAAGCCCGGGCAAATCGCCTCGTGGCCCGGGGCACCCGTTGGGTAGCCTGGCGGCATGCCCGCGACCTCACCCGCCCCGCTCACCGTCGGCTTCGACCTCGACATGACGCTGCTGGACACCCGGCCGGGTATCCGCGCCACCTACCTGGCGCTCTCCGCCGAGACCGGCACCCCCATCGACGCCGACCTGGTGGTCACCCGGCTCGGCCCGCCGCTGCTGGACGAGATCCGCAACTGGTTCCCGGAGCACGAGGTGGAGCGGGCCGTCACCCGCTACCGCGAGCTCTACCGCGACCACGCCTTCGCCCCGACCGTGGCCCTGCCCGGCGCCCACGCCGCCGTCGAGGCGGTCCGCGCCCACGGCGGCCGGGTCGCGGTGATCACCGGCAAGTACGAGCCGAACGCCCGCCTCCACCTGGAGCACGCCGGGCTGGCCGCGGACACCGTGATCGGCGACCTGTGGGCGGAGACCAAGGGCGACGCGCTGCGCGAGCACGGCGCGAGCGTCTACGTCGGCGACCACCTCGGCGACATCCGCGGGGCCCGGCACGCCGACGCCCTCGCGGTCTGCGTGCCCACCGGCCCGTACAGCGCGCGGGAACTCCACGAGGCGGGCGCGGACGTGGTGCTGGACGACCTCACCGGCTTCCCGGACTGGCTCGCCGGGCACCTCGCCGACCGCTAGGGCGGGCGACGGAGCAGGCCCGCGGGCCTCAGGAGCCGGAGGGCCTCAGGACTCGACCGGCTCGATCCGGCGGCGCTGGGCCCGCGCGTTCAGCAGCAGTCCGGTCAGCGCGGCCAGGAAGCCGGCCGGCATCAGCATGCTCAGCCAGTACGCGGCCGTCGGCAGCGGCGTCAGGTGCAGGAACAGCGGGACGAAGGTGACCAGGGTGGCGAGCGCGCCGAGACCGAAGACGATCACCCCGGCCTTGACGTACACGTCGCCGGGGTCGGCGCTCTGGCTGCTCACGTCTGCTCACTCCTACGGGCCGGTCGGAACTGCCCCCAGTCTGGCAGAGCGGCCGACAGGGAGGCCCACCGGAGCGGGCCGGTCACGTTGCGCAGTTTCCCGGCAGCTGAACGTTTTGATCCCTGTTGAGCGGGGGTATGCACGGGGTGCCGAGGGGCGCTACAGGTGCGCCCCGCGTCCTCAGACCCGGGGGTGTGAGCCGATGGACCGCGCGGAGCCGCGCCCCGGCCGTGCCAGTGCCGGGTCGCCCGTGACCGCGAGATCCCGTTCCCGCCGCCCCCACCGGGCCTCGGAACGCGGGTCCCTCGCGGAACGCGGATGAGGCAGTGACGGACGGTTAGTCTGCTCCTGACCGCGTGCCGGCCACGAGCGCCCACGGGCGCCGAGCCGAGGTCGGCCGCCTTTCCCCACCACCCAGTGATCCCCGGCCAGGGCCGGGATCCCTCACACCCATTCGAGGACTGTTCGAGATGCCCACCGGCCAGGTCAAGTGGTTCAACGAGACGAAGGGCTTCGGCTTCCTGTCGCGCGACGACGGCGGGGACGTCTTCGTCCACACCAAGGCGCTGCCCGACGGTGTCACGTCGCTGAAGCCGGGTCAGCGGGTCGAGTTCGGCGTGGTCGCCGGCCACCGCGGGGACCAGGCGATGGCCGTGCAGCTGCTGGACGCACTGCCCTCGGTGGCCGCCGCCCAGCGGCGGAGCGCCGACGACATGGCGCCGATCGTCCAGGACCTGATCACCACGCTGGACGCGGTGCTGCCCGGCCTCCAGCGCGGGCGCTACCCCGCCAAGCCCACCGGCCAGAAGCTGGCCGGCCTGCTGCGCGCGGTGGCCGACAACTTCGACGTCTGACGGGGAGCCGGACAGCCCTGGAGCCGGGCCGCCCTGAAGTCGGAACGCTCTAGAACGCCAGCGCACCCGGGTCGAGCGGGGGCACCAGCCCCTCCGCGGCGGCCCGGGTGAGCAGCGCGCGGACGGCCGCGTAGCCCTCCTCGCCGAGGTCCTCGGTGAACTCGGTGACGTACAGCCCGATGTGCTGCTCGGCGACGTCCAGGTCCATCTCCTGGGCGTGCGCCAGCACGTACCCGCGGCTCGCGGCCGGGTCCGCCCAGGCCTGTCGGACGGAGGAGCGGATCGCGTCGGCGATCTCCCGCAGCCGCTCGGCGCCGAGCGAGCGCCGGGCGACGATCGCGCCCAGCGGGATCGGCAGGCCGGTCTCCCGCTCCCAGGCCTCGCCCATGTCGGCCAGGCTGTGCAGGCCGTACTGCTGGTACGTGAAGCGGGCCTCGTGGATGACCAGGCCGGCGTCCACCCGGCCGTCCCGGACGGCGGGCATGATCTCGTGGAACGGCAGGACGACGATCTCGCCGAAGCCGCCCGGCACCGCCTTCGCCGCCCAGAGCCGGAACAGCAGGTAGGCGGTGGAGCGCTCGGAGGGCACCGCGACGGTCTTCCCGGCCAGGTCGGCGGGGGAGTCCACGCCCGGCAGGGTGAGCACCAGCGGGCCGCAGCCGCGGCCCAGCGCGCCGCCGCAGGGCAGCAGGGCGTACTGCTCCAGGACCCAGGGCAGCGCGCCGTAGCTGATCTTCAGCACGTCCAGCTCGCCGCGCTCGGCCTGCCCGTTGGTGATGTCGATGTCGGCGAAGGTCACCTCGGGGGCGTCCGCCCCGGGCACCAGGCCGTGCGCCCAGGCGTGGAAGACGAAGGTGTCGTTCGGGCAGGGCGAGTACGCGATGCTCAGCCGTTCAGCCACGGCCGGCCTCCTCAATCGATTCGTGGTGCGGATGCCAGCTCGTGGACGGGCAGGGCGGCGAAGGCCCGTTCCAGCGCGCCCAGGGCCTCGCCGATCCGCCAGGCGGCCCGGTCGCGCGGGCCCACCGGGTTGGACACGGTGCGCAGTTCGAGGGCCGGCACGCCGTACCGGGCGGCGGCCTCGGCCACGCCGAAGCCCTCCATCGCCTCGGCGACGGCGCCCGGGTGGCGGGCGGCCAGCGCGGCGGCGCGCTCGGCGCTGCCGGTGACGGTGGAGACGGTCAGCACCGGGCCGGTCACGGCGTCCAGCGCCCGCGCGGCCAGCGCGACGGCGGCCGGCGGCGGGGTGTGCCGGACGGTGCCGAAGCCCAGCTCGGTGACGTCGGCGAAGCCCTCGGGGGTCTCGGCGCCGAGGTCCGCGGCCACGATCGCGTCGGCCAGCACGGTGACGCCGACCGGGGCGAGCGGGGCGAAGCCGCCGGCGATCCCGGCCGAGACGGCCAGGGCGTACGGGTGGGCCGCCAGCGCGGTGGCGGCGGCGGCCGCGGCGGCGGCCGGGCCGACCCCGGCGGCCAGCACGTCCACCGGCACCGCCAGGGCCCGGTGCAGCGTGCCGCCGGGCAGCGGCAGCGCGGCGGACCCGCCGGGCAGGCCGCGCAGCACCGCCTCGGCCTCGGCGGCGACCGCGACGACGACGAGCAGCCGGGCCCCCGCGGGGTCCGACCGCTCGCCCCGGCCGTCGGCGACGGCGTGCGCGGTCATCGCGGGACCGTCAGCTGTCCTGGGTGTTCAGCTGGAAGTACCAGACGGCGATCGGGGCCTCCTGGTTCGGGTCGCCCTCGACCACGGTCACCACGGTCTTGCCGCTGGAGTTCAGCAGCTTGCCCGCGGCCTGGGCGCCGGACCAGGTCTGGCCCTTGGCGGCCGAGAACAGGCTGTAGCGCCCGCCCTGGTTGGCGGAGCCGCCGTTGGTGAAGGCCCACCAGCCCGTGTCGGCCACGTTCGGCGAGACGCCGACGCCGACCCGGTCGCTGCCCACGACGTCCGAGGAGGGCAGCGAGCCGTCCTTCAGCGCCTTGGTCGCGTCCTCCTGGCACTGCTGCTGCTGGTCCTCGGTGAGCGGGCTGCCGCCGTTCCAGCACAGCGGCTGCGCGACGACCGAGGAGTTGCCCACCGTGAGCGTGGCCTGGTGGGAGATGTGCTCGGTCTGGCCGGCGGCGATGGCGACGGAGGTGCCCACCGTGGCGGCGCCGACCACGACGACGGCGCCGAGGGCGGCGATGGCACGGGAATTGAGGCTCATGCGTCAGAATCTACCGGGCCGGGCCGATCACGCGACGCGGGGGTAGGCACCGCGTGTTGCCGCACCGCCCCGTTCAGGCCACCCGGGGGGTCGCCGGGTGCCGCCGCAGGCCCACCCGGAAGAGCGAGCGGAGCGTCCACAGCAGCGCCAGGCCGACCACCCCGGCGGCGATCGACAGGCCCAGCTCACCGTTCAGCGGCAGCAGGATGCCGACCGCGCCGCCGGCCACCCAGGACACCTGCATCAGGGTCTCCGACCGGGCGAACGCCGAGGTCCGCACCGCCTCCGGGACGTCCCGCTGGATCAGCGCGTCCAGCGCCAGCTTGCCCAGCGAGGCCGCCATCCCGGCCACCCCGGCGACCAGAACCACCGTCACCACGCCGTACCAGAGCGCGGCCGCCGCCGTCACGCAGGTCGCCAGCAGCAGCATCGCGGCGACCGTCGCCTCCGGGCCCCGGGTGCGCAGCCAGGAGCCGAGCACCGAGCCCAGCGCGTTGCCCGTCCCGGCCGCCAGTGCCACCAGGCCCAGCGCCACCGTCGGCCGCAGCCCGCCGATCGGCTCCTCCCGCAGCAGGAAGGCCAGGAACATCACCAGGAAGCCGACCAGCCACTTCATCGCCGACATCGCCCGCAGCGCCAGGATCACCGAGGGGCCGACCGTGCGCAGCGAGGCCTTGACCGGCGGCGGCCGGTGGTGGATCAGGTGCGAGCCCTCGCCGTGCACCTCGGCGTGCAGGACGGCCCGCTGCTCGCCCTTGGCGGAGTCCACCGTGGGCGGCAGGTGGAAGGCCATCAGGGTGCCGACGACGAACACCAGGAAGGCGCCGCGCAGCGGCCAGCCGGGCCCGATCAGGTGCAGCAGCCCGCCCACCGCGGCGGCCACGCCGGTGGCCAGCAGCCCGGCCAGGGTGACCCGGGAGTTCGCCTTCACCAGGGACAGCCGGCTCGGCAGCAGCCGGGGCACCACCACGCTGCGCACCACCCCGTACGCCTTGGACGCGACCAGCACGCCGAGCGCCTCCGGGTAGAGCGCGATGCCGCCGCCGGCGATCACCCCGGCCATCGTCCAGGCCAGCACGGCGCGGGCCAGCATGGCCATCGCCATGGCCGCCCGGCGGCCGTGCGGGAGGCGGTCCAGCAGCGGGCCGACCACCGGGGCCAGGAGGGCGAACGGGGCCATCGTGATCAGCAGGTAGAGCGCGACCCGGCCGCGGGCCTCGCCGGTGGGCACCGAGAAGAAGATGGTGGACGCCAGCGCGATGGTGATCAGCATGTCGCCGAAGGAGTTGAGCGCGTGCAGCTCGATCAGCTTGGCGAGGCCGGACTCGCCCGCGCCCTCGGCGGCGGTGGCCCGGCGGATCCGCCGGCCGGTGCCGTGCACCACCTTGCCGGTGCGGGAGCCGGCGGCGGAGGCGGTGCGGACCAGGAAGTGCCGGCGGGGCTCGGGGACCTCGTCCCCGAACTCGTCCTCGTCCCCGTGCCCGTCCGGCTGCCGCGCGGTCCGGTCGGGGGCTCCCGGCGTCTCCGGGGCCTCGTTCCCGGGCCGGTCAGGGGGGCCGGCGGGCGCCTCGGGGCCGTCCGCCGGCTGCGGTTCGTCCGCGCCGGGGACCGGGGGCTGCTGTCGCGGCACGGCGTCCGCCTGGTCGGGGCTGCCGGCCTGCGGGGCGCGCAGTGCGTGCTGCGACGGGTCGTGGTCCGCCACAAGCCCATCCTGCCCCAGAAACGCCGAGCCGACGCGGGACCGGACTCCGCTCGGCGCGGCCCCGGAGCGGCCGTGTCCGCCCCGGACTGTGCCGGGGCACCGGCCGACGGGTAGCCTGCCCAAGGTCGACCCGCCGGAGCGCCGGGGCGCCGGCAGGCCGGTCGAGCGGCGCGGCCGGTACCCGAGGGGGCTCCCGGTCGCGCAGAATGGACGAGGGACACCGAGCCGCGACGGAACAGGCAACACGCCGTGGGCGACAGAAGAACTGGGAGAGAATCGACGCCGTGAGTGCTGCGATGCGAAGCCGTACCCCCGACCGGCTCTGTGCCGAGGCCGTCGAACTCGCCCGCCAGGCCGCCGAGGAGGCCGTCGGTGCGGAGGCCGTCGGGCCGCACCTGGGCGTCCAGGCCGACGCCGACCGCGTCGTCACCCACACCTTCGAGTGCCTGGACGCGGCCTACCGCGGCTGGCACTGGGCGGTCACCGTCGCCCGCGCCCCGCGCGCCAAGAACGTGACCCTGGACGAGGTCGTGCTGCTGCCGGGCGCCGACGCGGTGCTCGCCCCCGAGTGGGTGCCGTGGAGCGACCGGCTGCGCCCCGGCGACATGGGCCCGGGCGACCTGCTGCCCACCGGCGCCGACGACCTGCGGCTGGAGCCCGGCTGGACCGGCGAGGACGAGCCGGCGCCGAACTCCGCGGTCGCCCTGGTGGACGACGAGGACCTGGTCGTCACCGACCCGCACGTCCAGCCCGCTCCGGCCCGCGCCCGGATCAACGCCGTCGCCGAGGAGCTGGGCCTCGGCCGCAGCCGGGTGCTCTCCCGGCTCGGCCTGCACCTGGCCGCCGAGCGCTGGGAGAAGTCCCACGGCCCGCAGACCCCGATGGCGCAGGCCGCCCCGGCCTCGTGCGCGAGCTGCGGCTTCCTGGTGCCGATCGGCGGCTCGCTCGGGCAGGCCTTCGGCGTGTGCGGCAACGAGTTCGGCCCGGCCGACGGCCAGATCGTCTCCTTCGCGTACGGCTGCGGCGGGCACTCCGAGGCGGCCGTCATCCCGGCTCCGCCGGCGCCGTCCGAGCTGATCCTGGACGAGCTGGTGGTCGAGCCGCTGCCGCTGCACCCGGACCGCGCCTCCGGCTCCGTCGAGCCCGACGGCCCGGCCGAGGAGCTCGGCCACTCCTGAGCCCCGGGCCTTCCCTCGGGTCTGTCTTCCGCGGCCCGCACTGGTCACCGACCGGTGCGGGCCGCGGTGCTGTCCGGACGGTTCCGCGCGGCTCCGGGCGGGTGGCGGGGGCGCCGTCGGCGCCGGCCCGGGGCCGACGCCGGCGGGGTCCGTGGTCGGGAGCAGTCGGTGGGGCAGGGAAGAATGCCCTACGACGAACAGGGCAGCGGAAGGTGGCAGGTCCAGTGGAACCTCGGATCATCGGCAGCGGCACGGACGAGCACCTCGCGGACCCCTTCGGGAGCGCCGCGCTGCGCCGGCGGGTGCTGGACGCCTGGGCCGCCTCGCCGTCCCGGTTCCGGGAGGACGCCAACGCCGAGGAGGAGCTGGCGCTCGGCGGCTACCGGGACCGCCTGGTGGTCGAGTTGGCGCAGAACGCGGCCGACGCCGCGGTCCGGGCCGGCCACGGCCCCGGCCGGCTGCGGCTGACCCTCGCCGACGGCGTGCTCGCCGCCGCCAACACCGGCGCCCCGCTGGACGCGGCCGCCGTCGAGTCGCTGTCCACCCTGCGCGCCTCCTCCAAGCGCGGCGAGGCGCCCGCCGTGGGCCGGTTCGGGGTCGGCTTCGCCGCCGTCCTCGCGGTCACCGACGAGCCCGCCGTGCTGGGCGCCGGCGGCGGGGTGCGCTGGTCGCTCGGGGAGGCCCGGTCGCTGGCCGGGGCCCAGCCCGAGCTGGCCGAGGAGCTGCGCCGCCGGGACGGCCACGTGCCGCTGCTGCGGCTGCCGTTCGCGGCCGAGGGCACCGCCCCGGAGGGCTATGACACGGTGGTCGTGCTGCCGCTGCGGGACGCGGCCGCCGAGGACCTGACCCGCCGTCTGCTGGCCGGGATCGACGACGCGCTGCTGCTCACCCTGCCCGGCCTGCACGAGGTCGTGGTGGAGACCCCGGACGGCGTCCGGACGCTCACCCGGGACGCCGCCGAGACCCGCCCGGACGGGGTCACCGAGGTCACCGTCACCGACGACGCGGACGGCCGGCCGCGGCGGACGGTCTGGCAGACCGCCGGCGCCTCCGGCACGCTCGCCGCCGAGCTGCTGGCCGACCGGCCCACCGAGGAGCGCGCCCGCCCGTACTGGACGGTGACCTGGGCCGTCCCGGTCGGCGAGGACGGCGCCCCGCAGCGGCCCCGGATCGCCTCCGTGCTGCACGCGCCCACCCCCAGCGACGAGCCGGTCGGCCTGCCCGCGCTGCTGATCGCCTCCTACCCGCTGGACTCCACCCGCCGGCACGTCGCCCCCGGCCCGCTGGCCGACTTCCTCACCGAGCGGGCCGCCGACAGCTACGCCGAGCTGCTGCGCGCCCGTGGCGCCGACCTCGGCTCGCTCGGCCTCGTCCCGGCCCCGCTCGGCCAGGGCGCGCTGGACAACGCGCTGCGCGCCGGGGTGCTCTCCCGGCTGCCCGACACGCCGTTCCTGCCGCACCCGGCGCCGGTCGAGGAGGGCACGCCCGCGCTGCGGCCCCGGGACGCGACGCTGCTGGAGGGCGCGGACGGCTCGGTGGTCGAGGCGCTCTCGCCGATCTTCCCCGGGCTGCTGCCGGCCGGCCTGGAGCGCCGTGCCGAGCTGCGGGTGCTGAACGTGCGCCGGGTGCCGCTGGCCGAGGTGGTGGACCAGCTCGGCGGCCTGGACCGCGAGCCCGCGTGGTGGCGCAACCTGTACGCGGCGCTCGGCGCGGCCGACCCGGAGGCGCTCGGCGCGCTGCCCGTCCCGCTCGCCGACGGGCGGACGGTCACCGGGCCGCGGCGCGTCCTGCTGCCCTCCGAGGACGCCGACTGGGCGGCCTTCCCCGGCTACCCCGGGTCGCTCGCGGGCGCGCTCGCCGCGCTCGACCTGCGGCTGGCCCACCCCGAGGCCGCCCACCCGCTGCTGGCCAGGCTCGGCGCCGGCACCGCCACCCCGGCCGGGGTGCTGGACACCCCCGAGGCGCGGGCCGCCGTCGCCCGTTCCTACGAGCTGGCCGAGGACGACCTCGACGCGGCGCTCGAACTCGCCGACGCCGTCCTGGCGTTGGTGAAGGCCGCCGCCCCGGAGCCGGGCGCCCACCCCTGGCTGGCCCGGCTGGCGCTGCTCGACGACGAGGGCGAGCCCGCCCGGGCCGGCGAACTCGTGCTGCCCGGAAGCCCGTTCGCCGCGCTCGCCCGCGAGGAGGACGCCGGCTGGGTGGACGACGAGCTGCTGGAGCGCTGGGGGTCCGAGGTGCTCGCCGCGGTCGGCGTGCTGGCCGACTTCGTGTTGGTGCGCGCCGAGGACGTGGTGCTCGACCCGGACGACCTGGAGCGGCTCGACCCGACCGTCCCCGCCGACCGCGCGGCCGGCGGCCACCCCACCGGCCTGCTGGACGAGGCGCCGGACGGGCTCGCCGAGTGGGCCGAGGACGCGCTGGAGGCGCTGCAGGCCGACGAGGCGGTCGGCGTCCCGCCGGTCGCCGCCGAGCTGCTGGCCGTGCGCGACCTCGACCTGGTGGACGACGACGCCTGGCCGGAGGCGCTCGCCGCGCTGGCCCGCCCGCCGTACCGGGAGGCCGTGGTCGGCCCGGTGCGCACCCTGCTGCCGGACGGCTCGTACGCCGACCTGCCGCCGTACACCGCCTGGTGGCTGCGCGACCACCCGGTGCTGGCGGGCCGTGAGCCGGCCGGCCTGCGCGCCGCCGGGGCCGACCCGCTGCTGCGCGGCCTGTACGACGAGGCCCGCACCACCCTGGACGAGCAGTTCCTGCACGCGCTCGGGGTGCGCACCACGCTGGCCGCGCTGCTCGCCGAGCCGCACGGGCCGGACGAGGTGCTGGACCGGATGACCGACCCGGACGCCGAGGTCGGCCACCGCCAGCTGCACGGCATCCACACCGCGCTGGCCCGGGTGGACCGCGAGCGGATCGAGCCGCTGGACGTGGTGCGGGCGCTGCCGCCGATGGACCCGGACACCGGGCGCCGGCCGGCCCACACCGTGGTGGTGGACGCCACCGAGGCGGTCGTCGCCGACGCCCCCGACCTGGTCCAGCTGCTGCACCCGTACCCGCTGCTGCCGGTCGCCCCGGCGCTGGCCGCCGACCTCGCCGAGCGGCTGCACGTGTCGCTGGCCAGCGAGGTGGCGGGCGGCCGGGTGCTGTCCGAGGGCGTGCTGCACCGGGTCCCGGCGGTGGTGCGGGAGCTGCTGCCCGGCTGCCCGGTCGCCTACGAGGAGCACGAGGAGCTGCTGGTCGTCGGGCCGGAGGGCGGCGAGGCGGCGGTGGACTGGCGCTGGGACACCGGGGCGGACACCCCGGAGCCGCCGTACGACCCGGAGCTGGCCGAGGCCGGCGACGAGGACGACGAGTTCGAGGTCCCGCCGGTGCCCGGCCTGCTGCACGCGGCGACCCCGGAGGGCCTCGCCGCCGGGCTGGCCTGGTCGGTCGGGCAGTGGCACCGCCGCTTCGAGGTGCTGGCCGCGCTCAGCGAGCCCGACCGCGCCTACGAGCTCTCGGCCGCCCGGGACTTCGAGGGCTGAGCCCCGCGGCGCGCACCGGTCGGCCGGTCGGTGCGCGCCCGCAGCCGCCGGTAGACGGCGGTGGTGGCGGTCAGCCAGACCGCGCCGAGCGTCACCAGCGCGGCGGTCCGCAGCGCGGGCGTGGGCCGGACGGTCAGCCCGACGCCCGCCATCGCCAGGGCGGCCAGTCCGGCCGCCGCCAAGCCGCCCAGGAAGGCGATGAACGCCTCCAGGTCCCCACCCCTGCGTGCCATTCGGCACCCCCTTCCGGGGTCATCATCGGGTGTGCGCGGGGGGCTTGTCACGCGGTGGCGCGGCCGGCCGGCGGCTCCGTCACTCCATGCCGCGGCGCTTCATCACGCGCCAGGCGATCTCCAGGGCGATGCCGCAGACCACCGCGACGGCGACGCCCGTCAGCGGGTCGCGGTAGCCGACCAGGGAGAGGTCGAAGAACGACTTCAGCGGGGGCACCAGCAGGACCAGGGCGAACGCGCCGCCCATGGCGCCGATCAGCAGCAGCCGCCACCAGTTGTACGGGCGGGCGACGATGGCGAGGACCCAGATGGCGATCAGGAAGAGCGTCAGGGTGGCCACGCTGGTGTCGGCCTTGAGGTCGGTCGCGTGGTCGGTGCGGGCGAGCGTGTAGGCGACGAAGGTGCCGGTGCCGGCGATGGCGCCGCCGGGGACCGCCAGCCGCAGCACGCGCTTCACGAAGCCGGTGCGGGCCCGCTCGTTGTTGGGGGCGAGGGCGAGGAAGAAGGCCGGGATGCCGATGGTCAGCGAGGACAGCACGGTGGAGTGCCGGGGCAGGAACGGGTACGGCGAGTGGGTGAAGATCACCAGGAGCGCCAGCAGGACCGAGTAGACGGTCTTCACCAGGAAGAGTGAGGCGACCCGCTCGATGTTGCCGATCACCCGGCGGCCCTCGGCCACCACCGACGGCAGCGAGGCGAAGGAGTCGTTCAGCAGCACGATCTGGGCGACCGCCTTGGTGGCGTCGGAGCCGGTGCCCATCGCCACGCCGATGTCGGCGTCCTTGAGCGCGAGCACGTCGTTGACGCCGTCTCCGGTCATCGCCACGGTGTGGCCGCGGGACTGCAGCGCCCCGACCAGTTGGCGCTTCTGCTGGGGGGTGACCCGGCCGAAGACGCTGGTCCGGTCGGCGGTCTCGGCGAGCTGCTCCGGGTCGGTGGGCAGGGAGCGGGCGTCCAGCGGGTGGTCGGCGCCGGGCAGGCCCAGGTGGCCGGCCACCGCGCCGACCGAGACCGCCGAGTCGCCGGAGATGACCTTGGCCCGGACCCGCTGGCCCTCGAAGTAGCGCAGGGTCTCGGCGGCGTCCGAGCGCAGCCGCTGCTGGAGCACCACCAGGGCGAGCGGGGTGAGGCCGGCCGCCGGGTCGGGGGAGTCCAGCGGGACGGGGGTGCGGCCCAGCAGCAGCACCCGCAGGCCCTGGGCGCCCAGTTCGTCCACTTCGGCCAGGGCCGGGTGCCCGGCGGGCAGCAGCACGTCGGGCGCGCCGAGCAGCCAGCTGGCCTCGCCGCCCTGCGGCTCCAGCAGCTGCACGCCGCTCCACTTGCGGGCGGAGGAGAAGGGCATCGCCTCGATCACCCGCCAGCCGTTCCGGCCGGAGGCGGCGCCGTCGTCGCCGCGCCCGTACGCGTCGATGACCGCCTGCATGGACGGGTTGGGGCGGGCGTCGGCGCCGGCCATCACGGCCAGCGCGTGCTGGACGGTGTCCTTGTCGACGGCGGCGGGCTCCCCGTCGGAGAGCACCCGCAGGTCGACCACGTCCATGCCGCCCTCGGTGAGGGTGCCGGTCTTGTCCAGGCAGACGGTGTCCACCCGGGCCAGGCCCTCGATCGCCGGGAGCTCCTGGACCAGGCACTGCTTGCGGCCGAGCCGGACCACGCCGATCGCGAAGGCGACCGAGGTAAGCAGCACCAGGCCCTCGGGGACCATCGGCACGATGCCGGCCACCATGCGCCGGACGGCCTCGCGCCAGTCCCGGCCCTCGACGGCCAGCTGGCTGATGATCAGGCCGAGGGCGGTGGGGATCAACAGGTAGGTGATGATCCGCAGGATGCTGTCGATGCCGGTGCGCAGCTCCGACTTCACCAGGGTGAACTTGCTGGCCTCCTCGGCGAGCTGGGCCGCGTAGGCCTCGCGGCCGACCTTGGTGGCGGTGAACGCGCCGGCGCCGGCCACCACGAAGCTGCCGGACATCACCTGGTCGCCGGGCTGCTTGAGGACCGGGTCGGGTTCGCCGGTGAGCAGCGACTCGTCGATCTCCAGGCCGTCCGCCTCGGTGACCTCGCCGTCCACGATCACCTTGTCGCCGATGCCGAGCAGCACGGTGTCGTCGAGGACGATCTCGGAGACGCCGACCTGCCGGGCGGTGCCGTCCCGGCGGACCTGCGGGCGGGCCTCGCCGATCAGGGCCAGGCTGTCCAGGGTCTTCTTGGCGCGCAGCTCCTGGATGATGCCGATCGCCGTGTTGGCCACGATGACCAGGCCGAACAGGCCGTCCTGGATCGGACCGACGATCAGGATGATCCCGAACATCACGCCGATGATCGCGTTGAAGCGGGTGAAGACGTTGGCGCGGACGATCTCCCGGGTGGACCGGCTGGACCGTACGGGGACGTCGTTGACCTGGCCCCGGGCGACCCGTTCGGCGACCTCGGCGGTGGTCAGGCCGCCGCGTCGGCCGGGCAGCAGGCCGAGGGGGTGGGCTCCGTCCGGGCGGTCTCCGTCGGCCGGCTGCTCTTCCGCCGGCTGGGCAGGCTGCGTCATGGCACCGACTCTACGGGCGCCTTATGTCCGGTGCGTGCTACTAAAGGACTATTCAGTCCGACCGGGTGGCCGGGTCCTGGCCGTCGTCGCCGGTCGTCCGTTCGGCCGTGTGTGCGGCCGCCTCGGCAGCTTCGGCGGCGCGGCCGCGGGCGATCGCGTCCCGCCGGGCGCGGCAGTACCAGAGGCCGATCAGGCCGAGCAGGCCGCCGGAGAGGCAGATCCACGGCCAGGTGCCGTGGCCGTGCGCCGAGAGGCTGCCCTGGAAGGGGAGCAGGGCGAGGAAGGCGATGAACCACAGCACCGTGCCGCCGCCGACGATGGCGACGTCGTTGGCCTCCAGCGGAGGGGGCGAGGGGTGCAGTGGCGTCTTGGGCATGGGGCCTAGCGTACGGTGCGGTGGGGCGGCTGCGCGGGTGCCGTGACCCCGCGCGGGCTCTACGCGCGAAGATAGCGCGTGTGCGATCGGGAAACGATACTTGAGGCCCTGCGCCCGGCCACCGTCGCCCCGGGCGTTCCCACCCCCTCCTCAGCTCCCCCACAGAGGACGCACGCATGCCTGTGGTCCAGCCGACCACCGAGTCGCCCGAACCCGCCGACGCCGCGCCGCAGCCCCCCACGAGCGCCGTCGACCGCTTCTTCCGGATCAGCGAGCGGGGCTCCACCCTGCCGCGCGAGATCCGCGGCGGTGTCGCCACCTTCTTCACCATGGCGTACATCCTGGTGCTGAACCCGATCATCCTGGCCAGCGGCACGGACGTCACCGGGGCTCACCTGAACAGCGCCCAGCTGGTCACCGCCACCGCCCTCACCGCGGGTCTCACCACCCTGCTGATGGGCGTCATCGGCAACGTCCCGATCGGCCTGGCCGCCGGACTCGGGGTCAACACGATCGTGGCGCTCCAGCTCGCCCCCAAGATGACCTGGCCGGACGCCATGGGCATGGTCGTGCTGGCCGGTTTCGCGATCATGCTGCTGGTCGCCACCGGGCTGCGCGAGCGGGTCATGAACGCCGTCCCGCTCGGCCTGCGCAAGGCCATCGCGATCGGTATCGGCCTGTTCATCAGCCTGGTCGGCCTGGTCGACTCCGGCTTCGTCAGCCGCATCCCGGACGCCGCCCACACCACCGTCCCGCTCCAGCTCGGCGGCAACGGGCACCTGCTCGGCTTCCCGGTGCTGATCTTCGTGATCGGCCTGGTGCTCACCCTGGTCCTGCTGATCCGCAAGGTGCCCGGCGCCATCCTGATCAGCATCGCGGTCTCCACCGCGCTCGCCGCGGTCATCGACAAGGTGGCCGACGTCCCGGCGCTCAAGTGGGGCCTCACCGTCCCGACCTGGCCGGGCAACCCGGTCTCCGCGCCGGACTTCGGCCTGGTCGGCAAGGTCAGCCTGTTCGGCGGCTTCGAGAAGGTCGGCGTGCTGACCGGCCTGCTGTTCGTCTTCACCGTGCTGATGTCCTGCTTCTTCGACGCGATGGGCACCATCCTCGGCGTGGCCGACGAGGCCCACCTGCTGGACGAGAAGGGCGACCTGCCCGGCATCAACAAGGTCCTGATGGTCGACGGCATCGCCACCGCGGCCGGCGGTGCCACCTCGGCCTCCGCCAACACCTGCTTCGTCGAGTCCACCGCCGGCGTCGGCGAGGGCGCCCGGACCGGCTTCGCCTCGATCGTCACCGGCCTGCTCTTCGTGGTGGCGCTCTTCCTCACCCCGCTCGCCACCATGGTCCCGGCCCAGGCCGCCACCCCGGCCCTGATCACCGTCGGCTTCCTGATCCTGGCCAACTCGATCAAGGAGATCGACTGGGCCGACTACACGATCGCGATCCCGGCCTTCCTGACCATCGTGATGATGCCGTTCACCTACAGCATCACCAACGGCATCGGCATGGGCTTCATCGCCTTCTGCGTGCTGCGCCTGGCCGCCGGCCGCGGCCGCGAGGTCCCCGTCCCCATGTACGCGGTGGCGTCGGTCTTCGCCTTCTACTACCTGATGCCGGCCTTCGGCCTGCTCTGACGGCCCCGCCGGTTCTCCGACGGCCCCGTCCTCCCGCTCGGGAGGGCGGGGCCGTCGGCGTTCCCGGGGCTCGGCGGTCAGTGGACGCAGAACTCGTTGCCCTCGGGATCCTGCATGACCGTCCAGGCGCCGCCGGGCTCGTCGACGTGGCGGAGGGTGGTGGCGCCGAGGGCGGTGAGGCGGGCGACGGTGGCCTCGCGCTCGCCCGGGCCGGGGTGGACGTCGAGGTGCAGGCGGTTCTTGCCCTGCTGGGCCTCGGGGACGGCCTGGAACAGGACGCGGCGGCCGAGGCCGGTGTCCGAGGCCGGGTCGAACGGGTCCTCGGGGTGGCGGACGGCGGCCAGGGAGCGCCAGGCCGGGTGGCCGTCCACCTCGGTGAGGGCCTCCGGGCCGACCGCGCCGGCGGCGAGCAGCCGGGTGATCAGCGCGCCGTGGTCCTCCGGTGTGTACTCCAGGGCGGCGGCCCAGAAGGCGGCCTGGCGGTGCGGGTCGGCGCAGTCGATGACGAGCTTCCAGTGCAGCGGCATGTAACCGTTTCTACCGGTTACCCGGGGGTCGGGCAATGGCCGGCCGTCAGAAGTTGTCAAAAAGGCGCCCGTGTAGGCCAGTTGGCGGTGGGAATACTGGCTGGACGGAGAAGGGGGAGGGGACTCGACCGATGGTGCAACAGGATCCGCCGGGGGGCGTCGAGGCGCAGCTGCTGCCGGAGCTGTTCTGGACGACGGACAAGGCCTCGCTGGACGGCCAGCGGGAGACGCTGCGCTGGTACCGCGGCCTGATCGCGATGCTGGTGGTCGCCGCCGTGATCGGGTCGTTCCCCGACCCGGACGACAAGAACGCCCTCGACATCTGGCCGCTGTTCTCGGTCGCCGCCTTCCTGGTGGCCGGCTACTTCTGGTCCCGGCTGCGCCGCGGCAACCCGCAGGGCCGCTGGTACCAGGCCCGGGCGGCGGCCGAGTCGGTCAAGACGCTGGCCTGGAAGTACACCGTCCGGGCCCGGCCGTTCGACGGCGCGGCCGAGTCCGAGGACACCGACCGCGGCTACCTGCTCCAGGTCGAGGACGTGCTGCGGGCCTTCGAGGACCCGGAGATCGTGCCGCCCGGCAGCGTCGCCGAGATCACCCCGGAGATGCGCCGGCAGCGCGCCGAGAGCCTGACCGCCCGGCGCACGCTCTACCTGCGCACCCGGGTCGAGGGCCAGCGCACCTGGTACCGCTCCCGGGCCGAGGCCTGCGACTCGCAGGCGGTCTCCTGGGGGCTCGGCGTCGCGGTGCTGATCATCGTCGGTGCTGCGGCGGCCATCGCCCAGGCCACCGGCGCGCTGCCGGTGCACGTCTTCGGCGCCACCTCGGCCGCGGCCGCGGCGATCATCGCCTGGACGCAGCTCAAGCAGCTCGGCCCGCTGGCCGCCGCCTACCAACTGGCCGCGCGGGAGCTGGAGAACGTCGGCAACCAGCTGTCCGACCTCGACCTCAAGGCGCCGGACGCCGAGGCCCGTTGGGCCCGGCTGGCCGCCGAGGCGGAGGACGCGGTCTCCCGGGAGCACACCACCTGGCGGGCCCGCCGGGCGTTCCCGCGCTGAGCCGGGCTCGCGGGACGGACGGGGGGCGGGAGCGGCGCAGAGTACTCGACCGGAGCGGGGACTTGGGGAGATCCGGCGAAACGCGGGGTGCGGGTGTGCGGGGTGCGTGAGAGTAGGGCGCCCAGGTGCGGACCGTAATCGTTACGTGTCCATGCCCTGGTTTCATCGCCTGCGCGCGACCCCAGTTCCCGCCGGAGGCCCTCCTTGCGCATTCTCCTGATCGCCAGCGCGTTCAACAGCCTGACCCAGCGCGTCCACACCGGGCTGCGCGAGCGCGGCCACCAGGTCGCCGTCCAACTCGCCCTCGGTGACGAGCAGATGAGGGCGGCGGTGGTCCGCACCGACCCCGAGCTGATCATCTGTCCGATGCTCACCAAGGCCGTCCCGCAGGACATCTGGTCGACCCGGACCGTCCTGATCGTCCACCCGGGGCCCAAGGGCGACCGCGGCCCCTCCTCGCTCGACTGGGCGATCACCGAGGGGGCCGAGCGCTGGGGCGTCACCGTGCTGCAGGCCGTCGAGGAGATGGACGCCGGCGACATCTGGGCGTCCGTCGAGTTCCCCGTCCCGGCCTGCGGCAAGAGCGAGTTGTACCGGGGCGAGCTCGCCGACGCCGCCGTCGAGGCCGTCCTGCTGGCCGTCCAGCGGTACGAGGGCGGGCTGTTCACCCCCGAACCGCTGGACTACGCCCGGCCGGACGTGCACGGCGAACCGCGGCCCCCGCTGCGCCAGGAGGCCCGCCGGATCGACTGGGAGCGGGACGACACCGCCACCGTGCTGCGCAGGCTGCGCGCCGCCGACTCCCAGCCCGGCGTGCTGGACGAGCTGTACGGACGGGAGTTCTTCCTGCACGGCGGCCACCCCGAGGACGAGCTGCGCGGCCCGGTGCCGGGCGCCGTGCTGGCCACCCGGGACGGCGCCATCTGCCGGGCCACCGTGGACGGCGCGGTGTGGATACCGCAGCTGCGCCCGCGCCGCACCCCCGGCGGGCCGGCCACCTTCAAGCTGCCGGCCGCCACGGTGCTCGCCGACGAGCTGTACCGGGTCCGCGAGGTGCCGGTGAGCCCGGAACGGGCGAGCGGCCGGGACACCTGGTCGGAGCTGCGCTACCACGAGGAGGGCGAGGTCGGGTTCCTCGAATTCGCCTACGCGGGCGGGGCGATGAGCACCGACCAGTGCCGCCGGCTGCTCGCCGCCTACCGGGAGGCGGCCGAGCGGCCGACCTCGGTGCTGGTGCTCGGCGCGCCCCGGGACTTCTTCTCCAACGGCATCCACCTCAACGTCATCCAGGGCGCGGCCTTCCCGGCGCTGGAGTCCTGGGAGAACATCAACGCGATGGACGACGTCGTCGAGGCGGTGCTGACCACGACGGACAAGGTGACGGTGGCGGCCCTGGCCGGGAACGCGGCGGCCGGCGGGCTGATGGCGGCGCTCGCCGCCGACGAGGTGTGGTGCCGGGACTCGGCGGTGCTCAACCCGCACTACCGGCTGATGGGCCTGTACGGCTCCGAGTACTGGACGTACACCCTGCCCCGCCGGGTCGGCGCCGAGCAGGCCGGGCGGCTCACCGCCGAGGCGCTGCCGGTCGGCGCGGACCACGCCCGCCGGATCGGTCTGGTGGACCGTACGGTCGGCGGGGACGCGGCCGGGTTCCGCCGCTGGGTGGCCCGGGAGGCGGCCCGGATCGCCGCCTCGCCGGAGCTCACCGGGCGGCTGGTGGACAAGAAGCGCCGCCGCGCGGCCGACGAGGAGGCCAAGCCGCTGGCCGAGTACCGGGCGGAGGAACTGCGCCGGATGCACGCCGACTTCTACCGGGCGGGCGAGCCGTACCACGCGCTGCGGCGGGACTTCGTGCACAAGGTCTGCCCGGTGGCCACGCCGGAGCACGTGGCGGGGCTGCTCGGGCGGCCGGCTCAGTCGTAGGCGGACCGCGTAGCGGTACGCGGCCTGTGCGGTCGTAACGGCCCACGCGGGCACAGGGGTTCGCGCGGTCGTGGCGGGTCACGCGTCGTACGGGGAGGGCAGGAGCGGGACGGGCGGCGCCCGGCCGGGGTGGGGGGCCCGGCCGGACGCCCGCTCGGGCCCCGCTCCCGTACCCGGCGTCAGTGCCGGGCCGCCCCGCCCAGCGGCTGTCGCCGCTGCGGGACGAACTGGCCGTCCGGGTCGCCCGGGGTGCGCGCGGCCCGCGGGGGCAGCGGGGCGGCCGGACCGGCCAGCAGGGGTTGGGAGTCGGGTCGGCTCGGGGAGACGGCGAAGGCCAGCGAGCCGAAGAAGATGTAGCAGCCGAGCCCGACCCCGAGCGGGAAGATGAACTGGAGCGCCATCACGCCGCCTTCGGTGGAGCGCGAGAAGTCCAGCTGGACGGAGAGCGCCGCCATGCCGGTGTAGTGCATCGCGCAGACCGCCACGCCCATCACCGGCGCCGCCGCCAGGACGGCGAGCGTGCCCCGGATGTTCAGCGCGGCCCAGAGCGCGGCGGTGGCGGCGACCACGGCGATGGCCACCGAGGCCGCCACGACGGTCCGGTCGTAGCCGAGCCGGCCGGGCAGGACCATCGCGGCCATGCCCAGGTAGTGCATCGCGGCGACCCCGAGGCCGGTGGTCAGCCCGCCGACCAGCAGGGCCGGGGCGCGGCGGCGCCAGTACCCGACGGTGAAGAGTCCGATGCCGACCACGGCGACGGCGACCAGCAGGCTGAGCACGGTGAGCAGGGGCCGGTAGCTGATCTCGGCGCCGGTCACGGAGAAGCCGAGCATCGCGATGAAGTGCATCGACCAGATCCCGGCGCCGAGCGAGGTGGAGGCGAACAGCAGCCAGACGACCCGGGTGCGGCCCTGGGAGACGAGCGCCCAGCGGGCGCTGCGCAGCGCGACGAAGGCGCCGAGGCAGGCGACGAAGTACGAGACCGCCGGGGTCACCCAGCCGTGGTCGGCATGGTGGATCGCACCCAAGAGAGCTCCCTGGACGAGGGTTGAGGGCACCGGGGCGCGGGAGGGCGCGGCTGGTCGGGGAAGGCGCGCGGCGAACGGGCACCGGAGCGGGAACGCCGTCCCGCGGGGAGGAGCCTGGCGTGTGGTGCCCCTGACAAGGGGGAGATTAGCCATCGACCGGCAGTCGCACAATGTTCGCGTTTTTCGTGAAGTCCCAGGTCAGGATGGGCCTTTACGCGGCCTGCATGATCCCGGCACCAACCCCTGACACCGCCTGCGCACCGCCCCCGGCCGCCTTTGGTGCTTACTCCAAGGGGGCTAGCCCGAACGGGTGGCCGGCCGGGTCGATCAGCACCCGTAGTGTGCGGCCGTGCTGGTAGGCGGGCTCGGTGGCGCCGAGCGCGAGGGCCTTGGCGGTGGCCTCGTCCAGGTCGTCGACGTAGAAGTCGAGGTGGAAGTGCTTGCTGCCGTCCGGCTCCGTCCACGGCTCCGGCCGGTAGCCGGTCACCCGTCCGAAGCCCAGCGGGCTGCCGCCCTCGGGGTTGTCCAGGATGGCGAAGTGGTCGTCCGCGTGCCTGGTCTCCCACCCCAGCAGTTCGCCGTAGAACGAGGCCAGCGCGACCGGGTCGGCGCAGTCGATGGTGACCATGGCGAGCCGGCCGAAGCCGGTGTCGGCGGGCCCGGTCGGCCCGGTCGGCTGGGGCTGCTCGGACGACCGGGGCCGGTCGGACCGTTCGGACGACTGCGGCCGTCCGGACGGCTCGGACCGCTCGGACCGCTCGGTGGCGAGGTCGGACATGGCAGGTCGGCCCTTCTGGGAGTCGAGAGCTGGGGCCCATCACCAATATGGCACCGGGGTGACCCTCCGGCACGGCGGCGGATCTCATTTTCCTTAGCGAGAGTAATGACGTAAGCTAAAGAGATGCCCGAGATGTCCGAGCAGGACCTCGCAGCGATCAGTCAGCTGCGATCGTCCACGATGCGCCTCTCCCGACGACTCAAACACCAGAGGGTGGAGGAGTCGCTGAGTCCCACCGAGATGGGAGTGCTGGGCACCCTCGCCCGGTGCGGGAAGGCGACGCCGGGTGAGCTCGCCCGGAAGGAGCACGTGCAGCCTCCTTCGATGACCAGGATCGTCGCGATGCTGGAGGAGAAGGGGCTGGTGCGGCGCGAACCGCACCCCGAGGACCGCCGACAGGTGGTCGTCAGCAGCACCGAGCAGGCCGAGACGATCCTCGCGGAGAGTCGTCGGCGCCGGAACGTCTGGCTCGCCGAGCTCGCCCAGGGGCTCGACGAGGAGGAGTGGGCCGTCCTCAGGGAGGCCGCGCCCGTGCTCTACAAGCTCGCACACCTGTAGCCGTACACCCGCGGTCCGTACGGCCGCAGCTCGTACACCTCTGAGGCACACCGACCCCGGCCGGCCGCCGGGAGAACAAGGAGCCCGCATCACCGCAGGACCGACCACCGACACCAGGAGCGCGACGGCCACCGCCATGGCCGTCGCGCCGCGAGGGGAGACCAACGTGACACCGACGGCCGCAGCCAGCGCCGCCATCCGCACCGACGAGCCCACCACCGACCCCGCCGCGGCCAGTGCCGCGGCCGCCGAAGCCCAGGCACCCGCCCCCACGGGACTGCCCGGCAACGGCGACGACGACCCCGACGAACGCACCGCGGCGGACCCCGCCGCTCCCGGCCGATCCCGATCGGCCACATCTCCCACAGGCGCCCGCTTCACGAGGCCCGGGGGGATGTTCTCCTCCCTTCGCGTTCGCAACTACCGCTACTACTTCGCCGGCCAGGTGGTGTCCAACACCGGCACCTGGATGCAGCGCATCGCCCAGGACTGGCTGGTGCTGAGCCTCACCGGCAGCCCGCTCGCGGTCGGCATCACCACCGCCATGCAGTTCCTGCCGATGCTGCTGCTCGGACTGTTCGGCGGCGTGCTCGCCGACCGGATGCCCAAGCGCCGGCTGCTGATCTACACCCAGGGCGCGATGGGCCTGCTGGCCGCCGGCCTCGCGGTGCTGACCGTCGGCGGCGTGGTGACGCCGTACTACGTGTACGCCTTCGCGCTGCTGCTCGGCCTGGTCACCGTGGTGGACAACCCGACCCGGCAGGCCTTCGTCTCCGAGATGGTCGGCCCGAAGGACCTGGCCAACGCCGTCAGCCTGAACGCCGCCAACTTCCAGACCGCCCGGCTGGTCGGCCCCGCCGTCGCGGGCCTGCTGATCGCCGCGGTCGGCAGCGGCTGGGCGTTCGCCGTCAACGCGCTGTCCTTCGCCGCAGTGATCGGCGGGCTGCTCGCGATGCGGGAGTCCGAACTGCGCCCGACCGCGCCGATCGCCCGCGAGAAGGGGCAGTTGCGCGAGGGCCTGCGGTACGTCAAGGAGCGGCCCGAGCTGCTCTGGCCGATGGTGCTGGCCGGGTTCATCGGCACCTTCGGCTTCAACTTCCCGACGCTGCTCTCCGGTTTCGCGTACGACACCTTCAAGGTGGGCGCCGGCCAGTACGGCCTGCTGAACACCGCGATGGCGATCGGCTCGCTGGCGGGTGCGCTGCTCGCCGCCCGCCGGGGCGTGCCGCGGCTGCGCCGGCTGGTCGGCGCGGCGCTGGCCTTCGGAGCGCTGGAGGTGGTCGCCGCGTTCGCGCCCGACTACTGGACCTTCGCGCTGCTGCTGATGCTCATCGGGGTGTTCGGGCTGAGCTTCAACACCTCCGTCAACTCCATGCTGCAGTTGTCCACCGACCCCGAGATGCGCGGCCGGGTGATGGGCCTGCTGGTGCTGGTCTTCACCGGCGGCACGCCGATCGGCGCCCCGGTCGTCGGCTGGGTGACCGCCTCGTACGGGCCCCGGCTCGGCCTGCTGGCCTGCGGACTGGTGTCCGCGGCGGCGGCCGGCGCGGTCGGCCTGGTGCTGGCCCGCAGCGCGGACCTGCGGGTGCGGTTCGACCTGCACCCGGGCCGCGGCGGCCGGGTGGTGGCCTTCGTGCCGCGGACCGGTGCGGCGAGCAAGTCGGAGCTGGCGGCGGCCTGCTGATGCCGCGCCAGGCCCCCGGGAGTGCCCCGGGGGCCGGATGGTTCAGGGCCGGACGGGTCAGAGCCGGATCTCCAGCACCTGGCCGGGCCAGAGGCCGTGCGGCTGCTCGACCTCGAACGTCACGGTCTCGGTGAAGCCGAGCGCCCGGTAGAGCCCGACCAGCTTGCGGTCGGCGCCGCCGTAGCAGTCCACCCGGATCAGGCCGATGCCGCGCCGGCGGGCCTCCTCGATCGCGTCGGCGATCAGCGCGGCGCCGATGCCGGAGCCCTTGCGGGTGCGGTCGGTGACCAGGTTGCGGACGTACAGCTCGCGCTCGTCCACGGCGGGGATCCACCGGCCGCGGTCCTCGGAGACCACGCAGCAGCCGACCGTACGGCCGTCCTCGTCCACGGCGAGGCGGATCAGGAACGGCTCCTCGGCGTACGAGGAGACCTGGTCGATCCGGGCCTGGTTGGTGCTGAACGGCTGGTCGCCCCACTGGCCGGTACGGCCCTGGGCGGTCAGCCAGGAGACGGCGCCGTCGAGCAGGGACAGGATGTCGGGGACGTCCGCGGACCCCCCGTTGCGGATCTTCATGGAAGACCGTTCTACCCCAGACGGCCGGGCGCGGGAAGATTGATCCATGAGGTTGTTCGTGGCGGTGCTGCCGACGACCGAGGCGCTGCAGGGGCTCGCGGACGCGGTCGCGCCGCTGCGGGAGCTGCCGGGGGCGGAGCGGCTGCGCTGGACCGGCGCCGAGGGCCGGCACCTGACCCTGGCCTTCCTGGGCGAGGTGGCCGCCGAGCGGCTGCCGGAGCTGGCGGCGGGCCTGGCCGCCGTCGCCGAGGTCAACCCGGTGCACCGGCTGCGGATCGCGGGCGCGGGGCGGTTCGGCGACCGGGTGCTCTGGGCCGGGGTCGAGGGCCAGGCCTGGGCGCTGCGCCGGCTGGCCGAGGCCGTCACGGAGGCCACCGCCGAGGTCACCGGGGCGACCGACGACTTCGCCTTCCACCCGCACCTCACCCTCGCCCGGGCGGGCTCCTCGCGCGGGCACCGGCGGGCCGTGCAGCGGGTCGCGGCGGCCGAGCTGGACGGCCTGGTGGCGGCGCTGGCCGACTACCGGGGGCCGGAGTGGGAGGCCGCCGAGCTGCACCTGGTGCGCAGCGACCCGGGCGGCGGCTCCGCGCGCTACGTGACGCTGCGCACCTGGGCGCTGGCCGACTGGGGCTGAGGGCTGAGGGCTGAGCGCCGCGGGGGCGGGCCGTGGGGGGCGGTGGGGCAGGGGCCCGGCGGAGTCCGGGGTGAGCCGGAGGTACGCTCGTTGACCGTGGATCCCAAGACTCGTATGCGCATCGTCTCCGGCACCCTGGTGCTGATGCTGGTCGTCGTGCTGATCAGCTCACTGGTCGGCCGCTGAGGCCTGCCTGAGGCCCGTCCGAGGGCTGCCTGAGCCTGCCGGAGGCCCGTCCGGGCACAGACACGCCCCAGGACCCCGGGAACGGCGAGAGGGCCACCGCCCGTCGGCGGTGGCCCTCGGCCGTGTCCTCGGGGGACCGGGTCAGACCTGCGCGAGCTGCTCGACCACGTAGTCGACGCAGTGGGTGAGCGCCTCGACGTCCGCCGGGTCGATCGCCGGGAACATCGCGATGCGCAGCTGGTTGCGGCCCAGCTTGCGGTACGGCTCGGTGTCCACGATGCCGTTGGCACGCAGTGCCTTGGCGACCGCGGCGGCGTCCACCGACTCGTCGAAGTCGATGGTGCCGACCACCTGGGAGCGCTCGGCCGGGTTCGCCACGAAGGGGGTCGCGAACGGGGACTTCTCGGCCCAGGAGTACAGCCGGGACGAGGAGTCGGCGGTGCGGGCGACCGCCCAGTCCAGCCCGCCGTTGCCGTTCAGCCACTCCAGCTGGTCGGCCAGCAGGAAGAGGGTGGAGAGCGACGGGGTGTTGTACGTCTGGTCCTTCGACGAGTTGTCGATGGCCGTCGGCAGCGAGAAGAACGGCGGGATGTAGCGGCCGGAGGCGGCGATCTCGGCGGCGCGCTCCAGGGCGGCCGGGGAGAAGGTGGCCAGCCACAGGCCGCCCTCGGAGGCGAAGGACTTCTGCGGGGCGAAGTAGTAGACGTCCGTCTCGGTGATGTCCACCGGCAGGCCGCCGGCGCCCGAGGTGGCGTCCACCAGGACCAGCGAGCCCTCGTCGGCGCCGGCCGGGCGCGCGATCGGCATCGCGACGCCGGTCGAGGTCTCGTTGTGGGTGAGCCCGTAGACGTCCACGCCGGCCTCGGCGACCGGCAGCGGGTGGGTGCCCGGGGCGGTCTTGATCACGGTCGGCTCGCCGAGCCACGGCGCGGCCTTGACCGAGGAGGCGAACTTCGAGGAGAACTCGCCGAAGTCCAGGTGCTGGGACTTCTCCCGCACCAGGCCGAAGGCGGCGATGTCCCAGAAGGCGGTGGAGCCGCCGTTGCCGAGGACGACCTGGTAGCCGTCCGGCAGCGAGAACAGGCTGCTCACGCCCTCGCGCACGCGCTTGACCACGTTCTTGACCGGGGCCTGGCGGTGCGAGGTGCCGAGCAGGGAGGTCTGGGTGGCGGCGAGGGCACTCAGGGCCTCGGGGCGCACCTTGGACGGTCCGCAGCCGAAACGGCCGTCTGCGGGCTTGATGTCAGCGGGGATCTGGATCTGAGCCACGCGCGCAGCCTACCGGCCGGGGGCCCGGCGGGGTACGGCCGTCCGCCCGCTGAGACCGCGGTCACGGCTGCTCGGGGAGCCGCCCGGAAACGTGCGGCAGCGGGCCCGGCCGGAGCCGGACCCGCTGCTCAGGGGCACTGACCGGACGCTCGTCCGGTATTCGCCGACCGGGGGGTCAGCGGGCGATGGCGTCCCAGCCCTCGATCTCCTCGGGGCGGCGCGGGCCGGGGCCGATGTAGCGCGCGGAGGGGCGCACGAGCCGGCCCGTGCGCTTCTGCTCCAGGATGTGCGCCGACCAGCCGGCCGTCCGGGCGCAGGTGAACATCGAGGTGAACATGTGCGCCGGGACCTCGGCGAAGTCCAGCATGATGGCGGCCCAGAACTCGACGTTGGTGGCCAGCACGCGGTCGGGGCGGCGGTTGTGCAGCTCCTCCAGCGCGGCCTTCTCCAGCGCCTCGGCGACCTCGAAGCGCGGCGCGCCGAGCTCCTTGGCGGTGCGGCGCAGCACCCGGGCGCGCGGGTCCTCGGCGCGGTAGACGCGGTGGCCGAAGCCCATCAGCCGCTCGCCCTTGTCCAGGGCGTTCTTGACCCAGGCGGTGGCGTCGCCGGTGCGCTCGATCTCCTCGATCATGCCGAGCACGCGGGACGGCGCGCCGCCGTGCAGCGGGCCGGACATCGCGCCGACCGCGCCGGAGAGCGCGGCCGCGACGTCGGCGCCGGTGGAGGCGATGACCCGGGCGGTGAAGGTGGAGGCGTTCATGCCGTGCTCGGCGGCGGAGGTCCAGTAGGCGTCGACGGCCTTGACGTGCTTCGGGTCCGGCTCGCCGCGCCAGCGGATCATGAACCGCTCGACGACCGTCTCGGCCTTGTCGATCTCGCTCTGCGGGACCATCGGCAGGCCCTGGCCGCGGGCCGACTGGGCGACGTAGGAGAGTGCCATCACGGCGGCCCGGGCGAGGTCGTCGCGGGCCTGCTCGGCGTCGATGTCCAGCAGCGGCTTGAGGCCCCAGACCGGGGCGAGCATGGCGAGCGCCGACTGCACGTCGACCCGGATGTCGCCGGAGTGCACCGGGATCGGGAACGGCTCCGCGGCCGGCAGGCCGGGGTTGAACTTGCCGTCCACCAGCAGGCCCCAGACGTGGCCGAAGGAGACGCTGCCCACCAGGTCGTCGATGTCGACACCGCGGTACCGCAGGGCGCCGCCCTCACGGTCGGGTTCGGCGATCTCGCTCTCGAACGCGACGACTCCCTCAAGCCCGGGTACGAAATCGGACATGCGACGGCTCCCTCAGTTCTGTGATCGGCGCCCCGCCGTGGTGGGGCGGCGCGCCAGTGACCGAATGGTGTTTGGCACTCGGTGCCAGGGTGACAGGCACGGGGTGCATTGCGCCATACACCACCATGGTGATGTTTCCCGTCGACCCGTTTGACTTTCCCCGTCGGAGGGGCCGGCCGGGCCCGTGGCGCCCCCGGAAGCCCTGGAATCCCCCGAATCAAACGTCCGGTTCCGGACAATTCCCCGCAGGGCGGGCGGCCGAGCGGTGGAGGGTCACCTGATCTCCCACCGGGGTTTGTCCGGAGGTAGCGGTGCCCGCTGCTTGTCGTACGGGATGATGTTGGCGTGCAGACCCCGGATCGCGCCCAGTCGACGCCCCCGAGCCCCGCCAACCGGACCCTGGCCGACGAGGCCCGCCCCCGGCCGGACCTCACCGTGATGCGCAAGCACTACAGCCACGAGGGCCTGGTCGAGGAGCAGCTCGCGCCCGAGCCGATCGGCCAGTTCACCCGCTGGTTCCACGACGCCGACGACGCCGGGGTGGTGGAGCCCAACGCGATGGTGCTCTCCACCGCCGACGCCGAGGGGCGGCCCAGCTCGCGCACCGTCCTGCTCAAGGGCTACGACCTGCGCGGCTTCGTGTTCTTCACCAACTACGGCTCCCGCAAGGGCTCCGAGCTGGCCGCCAACCCGCATGCCGGGCTGCTGTTCCCGTGGATCGCGCTGGCCCGCCAGGTGATCGTCCAGGGCCGGGTGGAGAAGGTCGGCCGGGACGAGACCGCGGCCTACTTCCGCACCCGCCCGCACGGCTCCCAGCTGGGCGCCTGGGCCAGCGAGCAGTCCAGCCCGGTCGGCGGCCGGGAGGTCCTCGAACAGCGGTACGCCGAGCTGGAGCGCCGCTACCCGGAGGGCGAGGGCGTGCCCGTCCCGCCGTTCTGGGGCGGGTACCGGGTGGTCCCGCGGAGCGTCGAGTTCTGGCAGGGCCGGGAGAACCGGCTGCACGACCGGCTCCGCTACGTCGTCGACCCGTCCAGCCCGACGGGGTGGCGGGTGGAGCGGCTCTGCCCGTGATCCGTTCGGCCCACAGGCTCCGCGCGGCGCCCGCGCGGAGCTGATGGGGGCCGAACGGCCCCGCATCCCCCCAACTCGCCGGTACCGTGGGCGGGTCGGCAGGCCAGGGTGATGTGGTCGGGGGCGCGATGGAACCGTTGTTCTTCTTCAGCTACGCCCGCCGGGACCAGCTGGCCGGCAGTACGTTCGTGGACCAGTTCTTCAGCGACCTCAAGGACGAGCTGGCCCGACTCGAACCCGCCGTCGGCCCGGCCGGGCTCGGCTACCGGGACACCGAGCGGCTGCGGGTGGGCGACGACTGGGAACGGCAACTGTCCGACAACGTCGCCTCGTGCCGGACCCTGGTGGCGCTGTACTCCCCGGCGTACTTCGCGAGTCCGTACTGCGGCAAGGAGTGGACGGCCTTCGACGAAAGGATGTGCCGCCACCAGGAGTTGACCGGTCGCTCGGTGCCGGCGCTGATCCCGGTGCTCTGGGAGCCGCTGCCGGAGGGCCTGCCGTCCCGTGTGCTGCGGATCCAGTACGTCCAGCGCGACATGGGCGAGGCCTACGCGGCCGGTGGACTGCGGTCCCTGCTGCGGGCAGACCCGTACGGGCCGGAGTACCTGCGGATCGTCAGGAAGATCGCCGAGCGCGTGCGGGAGGCCGCTGGGCAGTTCCTCGGCGAGCTGCCGAAGCTCGAACTCGGCGCGGTCCAGGGCTGTTTCCCGCTCTCCGGTGAGCAGCCGTCCCCCGTCCGGCCGGGGATGGTCCGTTTGTTCGTGGCGGCCGGACGGGCGCGGGAAAGCGGCGGATCGTCACCGGACGGGACGGAGTCGGCGGCCCGGGTGCCCGGGGGCGGGTGGTACGGATCGCAGCCCTGGGACTGGGCGCCGTACCACCCGCCGAGTGTCCCCTCACTGGTGGTCGGGGCCCAACGGGCGATCACCCGGGCCGGTCATATCACCACACTGGACGAGATCGGCCCGGGCCTCGCGGTCGACCTGGACCGGGCCCGGGAGAACAATCAGGTCAGTGTGTTGCTCGTGGATCCGTGGGCGGCCAGGCAGGAGCCGTACCGGGAGGCGCTGCGCGAGTTCGACGACCAGAACCATCCGGTCACCGGGGTCCTGGTGCCGGCCGGCACCGGTGACCCGCCGGACGGGCCGGCCCGCGACCGGCTCTGGGGCGGGGTGCGCGCGGTGTTCCCGCGCAACTGGCTGCACCGCTCGGGGCCGGAACCACTCTTCCGGGTGAGAGTGACCCGGGAGCGTTTCGAGAGCGAGTTATTGCGCACCGTGACCGTTGCGCAGAACCGGTTGTTGGACGAGGTGGACGAGGGCGAGGACGGTGATCCGGAGGCCATCCGGGCCTCGTTCGGACTCGGCCCGGGGGCGCGAGCGCTCCCCGGGCTGGCGATCCCGGCCCGGCCGGCACCACGGGCGCATCCGGGCCCCGTTACCGCCACGCCGCCTGACGACGAGGCGCCGAGCCGAGGGGACTCAGCGTGATGCCGGCCGACCGGACCCCGCCGACAGCCGACGATGCCGCCGCTCCGTCGGCGACCGGCTCGATCGTGACCTTCTACTCCTTCAAGGGCGGCACCGGCCGGACCATGGCCTTGGCCAACCTGGGCTGGATCATGGCGAGTCAGGGACTGCGGGTCCTGGTGGTGGACTGGGACCTCGAAGCCCCGGGCCTGCATCGCTACTACCACCCGTTGCTGATTGATCCCGAGCTCTCCGGCACACCCGGCCTGATCGACCTGTTGCGCGGCTACGTCGATCAGGCCCTGCCCCGCGCGGGTGAAGCGCCGGGGCTCGGACCGCGGGAGTGGCTCGCCGAGCCCGGACACCTGGACAGGTACCTCTGCGGCCTCGCCCTCGATCTGCCTGCCGGAGGCCGCCTCGACCTGATGCCTGCCGGACGGCAGGACAGCGCCTACTCGGCGGCCGTCACCAGCTTCAACTGGCGCAGCTTCTACACCCGGAACGACATCCGAGGGGCGGAGTTCCTGACGGCCCTGCGTGAGCAGTGGACGAGCTCGTACGACTACGTACTGATCGACAGTCGGACCGGGGTCAGCGACACCTCCGGCATCTGCACCGTGCTGATGCCCGACACCGTGATCGACTGCTTCACCATGAGCGCCCAGAGCATCCGCGGCGGCGTCGACGCGGCCCACTCCATCGCCGACTCGGACGTGCGGGACATTCGGGTGTTCCCGGTGCCGATGCGGGTGGAGGAGGCCGAGCGGTCGGGCCTCGCCGCCGGACGGGACTTCGTCCGGGAGGCGTTCGCCCCCTACCTGGAACGCTGGCTCTCCGGCGAGCGGGCGGAGACGTACTGGCGCGATGTGGAGGTGCCCTACAAGCCCTTCTACGCCTACGAGGAGGTGCCGGCGACCGTCGCCGACCGGCCCCGCCAACATCGCAGCCTGCTCAGCGCGTACGAGAGGCTGGCCGCCTGGCTCACCGACGGGCGGGTGCGCGAGCTGAGACCCGTCCCGGACCGGGTCCGGCGCCGGCTCTACGCGGCCTACCTGCGGCCCGGGCGGACCAGGTCCCGTCAGGTGTACGTGAGTTACGCACCGGGGGACCGTATGTGGGCCGAGTGGGCCGTTGCGGCGCTGACCGGGTTCGGCTACGTGGCCACGCTGCACAGCGCTGCGACCCCGACGGAGCCGTCCGGCGCCCTGCCGGAGGTCGACGGGCCCTTGGACGGGGACGGGCGGATGCTGGCACTGCTGTCGCCGGAGTACTTGGCACTGCCACGGGCGGGAGAGCTGTGGCGCCGCTCCGGAGAGGGGGAGGAGGGCGCGCTGGCGGCCGTGTCCGTGGCAGCCGTACCGCTCCCGGATCCCTTCGACAGCCGGGCGGTGGTCGAACTGGCCTCCTGCCAGGCCGAATCGGCGGAGTCCCGGTTGTTCGAACTGCTCGGGCCGCCGCCCGGCGCAGGCCGTTGGGTCGAGGCCGAGGAGTCGGCCGCGCCGTCGGTCCGTTTCCCTGGCAGTCGGCCGGTGGTGTGCTCGCTTCCTCAGCGTGACCCCGCTTTCACCGGTCGCGCCGTGTTGCTTGACCGGTTGCGTGACGGATTCACCGGGAGGCCCGCCGGCACACCCGTCCAGGTGCTGTACGGGATGGGCGGGGTCGGCAAGTCGCAGACCGCGGTCGAGTACGCGCATCGCTTCGCTGCGGGGTACGACGTCGTCTGGTGGGTCCGGGCCGAGCAGCCCGCCGACATCCCGCAGCAGCTCGCCGACCTCGCCGAGGTGCTCGGACTGCCTGTGGACGGGGACGTTCAGCAGGCGGCCCGGGGCCTGCTGGACCACCTCGCCCACGCGCGTCCGCACGCGCGGTGGCTGCTGGTCTACGACAACGCCGAGGATCCGGACCAGCTGACGTCCTGGCTGCCCGCCGGTACGACGGACGGACACGTGCTGGTGACCTCCCGGAACCGGCGCTGGGCCCGGCATCCGGGCCGTGTCGAGGTCGAGGTGTTCGACCGGGTGGAGAGCGTGCGACTGGTGGGGCGCTTCAACCCCGCGATCGACCCCCTGGACGCCGGCCGGATCGCCGAGCGGCTCGGCGACCTGCCGCTCGCTGTCGGCCAGGCGGCGCGGTGGCTCCAGGAGACGCCGATGCCGGTCGCCTCCTACCTGCAACTGCTGGACGAGGAACTCACCGAGGTACTGGACCGACCGATCCCCGGTGGCGGCCAGGCCGCTGTCGCCGCCACGGCACGGATCGTCGGTACCGATCTGCGCCGGGTCAGTCCTCCGGCTGTGCGGCTGCTGGAACTCTGCGGCTTCCTCGGGCCGGACGCGATTCCGATCGAGCTGTTCTACAGCGGGCCGGCCATCAAGGCGATCGGCCCCCCGCAGGGGGAGGACGAGCGTCTGGCGATCGGGGACATCCTGCGGATCGTCGACCAGTACGGGATGGTCCGCTACGACGCGAGGGGCGGCGGGACACTCGGGGTGCACCGGATCGTCCAGGCCGTGCTGCGCGACCAGGTGGACCCGGCGGACCGGCCGTCCGTCCGTGCCGCCGTGCACCGTGCGTTGGCACTGGTCGGGGCCGGCGACCCGGACCAGGCCGCGGACTGGCCGCGGTTCGCCATGCTGCTGCCGCACCTGGGCCCGTCCGGAGCGGTGGAGAGCGCCGACCCGGACGTGCGGCAATGGATCCGCGGGTCCGTTCGCTACCTGTGGCAGCGAGGGCTGCTGGAGGCCGCGCGGGACCTCGCGACGCGGGCGCTGGAACACTGGGACGAGGCGGGCCTGCCGACGTTGTTCCTGCGGGTCGAGCTGGCCAATGTGCGGCGGCTCCAGGGCGCCGCACAGGACGCGTACCGGATCGACCGGGCAGTGTGGGAGCAACTGACGGCCCTGCTCGGCCCGGAACACCTGAAGACCATCGCGGCCGCCGGCGGTCTGGGTGGTGACCTTCGCCAACTCGGCCGCTACCGCGAGGCGCAGGAGCTCGACCGCCGGACGCTCGCGGCTGCCGAGCGATCCCTCGGGCCGGCGCACCCGCGCACCACGATGATGATCAACAATCTGGCGCTCTCCGACTTCCTGGCCGGGGACCTCCACGGTGCGTTGGCTCGGCACGCCGAGGCGTTGCGCCGCCAGCGTGCGGTGCTCGGCGGGGACAGCCTGTACACCCTTTCCTCCGTCGTCAACCATGCCCGCGACCTGCGGGAACTCGGTCGGTACGAAGAGGCGCTGACCCTGCTCACGGATGCGGTCGAGCGCTACCGGGCCCGCTACGGCGAGGATCACGACGGCACGCTCAAGGCCCTCCGCCACCTTGGTGCGGTCCTGCTGCGGCTCGGACGGTACGAAGAGGCGCGGGCCGCTGACGAGGAGGCGCACCGGCGGCTACTGGTCCGCCACGGGGCGGACCATCCGGAGACCGCGGCTGCCGCCGGACACCTGGCCGCCGACCTCGCGGCATCGGGCGAGACGGACCGGGCCATCGCGTTGGCGCGGGAGGTGTCCGGCTATCACCGTGCACGCCTCGGGGATGAGCACCCCACGACGCTGCTCGCCGCCGGAAACCTGGCGGTGCTGTTGCGGCGGAGCGGTCGTGCGGAGGAGGCCGCGGAACTCTCCGGACGGGCGCTTGAGGGGCTTCGGGCGCAGTTGGGCGGTCGGCACCGGTACGTCGGGGTGACGATGCTGAACCACGCCAACTCGCTGGTGGATGCGGGCGATCCGGCCACGGCGCGAGAGTTGGGCGAACGGGCTGCAGCAGTGCTGGCGGAGTCGCTGGGGTCGGACCACCCCTACAGTCGGGCGGCAGTCAGGAATCTGACACTAAATCAGGAGATCGGTGGTGTCGGTGCTCCAGGTGCGGCCGAACGAGTGGACATCTTCGTCGAAACGCCGCCGGTGTGACCCGGTCGCCCAGGGTTGAGCAGCTGGTGCGGGCCGTCCGGGCGCTCGGCGGGCCGGGGGAATGAATCCGGCTTGCCGGATGCTTGGCCCGGCGGGGCGATTGTTCCGGTGCTTCCCGGGGCACTCCCGGGGTGTGACCAGGGGCTGGTCCGTGTGGTTGTTCGGGTACGGGCCACGGCGACGCGCTTCGGCGCGCGCCACGGCGAAGTGCGCGACCGCTGAACGGGTGAATTCTGGGGGCCCAAAGCGCTGTCGTACGACGTCGGCAGCCCGGGGAGCCCAACGTGAGTCCGCAAGGTGCCGCGCGGAGTCTTCGCGGGCACTACATTGGTCGCAACCGGGTGGGCTTACCCACCCTCGGCAGGTCCTAACCGCGCCTAAGGAAACGAATATGACTCCGGTAACCAGCACCAGGCCGGCCGGCAAGCTCACTGACCCTCAGGAGACGCCGGAACGCCCCTCGCTCGCCGACCTCGCCGCACTCGGCGCGGAAGAGCTCGCCTCCCGGCTCCAGCGCGCGCTCCCCGGCGCGGACTCCGGCCTCGTGCCGGTCGCAGCCTTCAACTCCTCGATCTGACCCGGCCCGGAACTCCCGGCGGAGCCCAGGCCGAGCAGACCGAGCCGATCGAAGCGAACCGGACAGTTCCATGACGACGTCGATTCCGCTGCCGTTGACACAGTTCGTGGTCAAGATGCACAGCAGGTGCGATCTGGCCTGCGACCACTGCTACGTCTACGAACACGCGGACAGCAGCTGGCGGTCCCGGCCGAAGGTCATCGCGGACGGGATCCTGGCCAAGGCCGCCGAGCGCATCGGCGAGCACGCGGCCGCCCACCGGCTGCCCGCCGTCCGGGTCGTCCTGCACGGGGGAGAACCCCTGCTCGCCGGCCCGGACCGCTTGCGCCGCGCCGCCGAGGCGCTCCGGGCGGCACTCCCGCCCGGCTGCGCCCTCGACCTGCGCATCCACACCAACGGCGTGCTGCTGAACCGGGACTTCTGCGCGCTGTTCGCGGAGCAGGAGATCAAGGTCGGCATCTCGCTGGACGGCGACAAGGCCGCCAACGACCGCCACCGGCGGTTCGCCGACGGACGCAGCAGCCACCCGCAGGTGCTGCGGGCCGTCGCGCTGCTGAACGAACCCGGATACCGGCACCTGTTCGCCGGGCTGCTGTGCACGATGGACGTCCGGAACGACCCGGTGGCCGTGTACCGGGCGCTGGCCGAACTCCGGCCGCCCGCCGTGGACTTCCTGCTCCCGCACGCCACCTGGGACGAGCCGCCCGGGCGCCCCGCCGAGCTGGGTGCCACCCCGTACGCCGACTGGCTGCTGACCGTCCACGGGCTGTGGGACGCGGACGGGCGGCCGTTCGCCGTACGGACCTTCGAATCCGTGCACCGGACCCTGCGGGGGTTCTCCAGCCTCACCGAGTCGCTCGGACTGGAGCCCTCCGACCTGGCCGTCCTGGAGACGGACGGGACCTTCGAGCAGGCCGACAGCCTGAAGACCGCGTACGACGGCGCGCCCGCCACCGGGATGAACGTTTTCGCGCACAGCCTCGACGACCTCGCCCGCCACCCCGGCATCGCCGCCCGGCAGTCCGGCCTGGCCGGACTGAGCGAGGCCTGCCGCGCCTGCTCCGTGGTCCGCTCCTGCGGTGGCGGGCTGTACGCCCACCGCTATCGGAGCGACGATGGGGGAGGCAGCTTCGACCATCCCTCCGTCTACTGCGGTGATCTCATGACGTTCATCAAGGGCATTGCGGGGAGCGGGAGTTCCGGCGACGGTGTGCCCGCGCAGCCGGCCGGGGTGCCCGGTGTGCCCGGTGCGCCATCGCCGGAGGCCGAACCGCTGCTGCCCGGTGCGCTCGCCCCGTCGCAACTCGACGAACTCGCGCACGGATACGGGAGCGCGGAGACCGTCGCCGCGCTCGGCCGCTCCCAACTCGCCCTCACCCGGGCGATGCTGGCCGCCGCCTGGGACGCCTCCGGACAGGGGCGGGCCGAAGCGTGGACCCTGCTGGCCGAGCTCGACACGGCGGCCCCCGCCGCCGTGGACGCCGTCCTCGCCCACCCGTACGCCCGCGCCTGGGCGGCCCGCCGCCTCGCCGGGGACCTCCAGGCCGGACTCGGCCCGCTGGCCGCGCTCGCCGCGGCGGCCGCCGTGCGGGCCGGCCGGGGCGACGCGGTGGCCGTGCCCGTACGCGGCGGCTGGCTGCACCTGCCGACGCTCGGCCGGATCGCCGTACCCGACGGCGAGGCCGTGGTCACCGGGCGGGCGGGCGGCCTCGCGGTCCGGGCGTCCGACGGCACGGTACGCACCGAACTGGACGAACCGCTGCGGAGGGTCCGGCTGGCCGGCGGCTGGACGGTCGCCCTGGAGGACGCCGACCCGCTGCGCGACTGCCACGACCACCCCGTCGCGGCCCACCTCTCCGAGAGCGAACTGCTCGACTGGACGGGCGCGTTGCGCGAAGCCTGGGAGCTGCTCGGGCGCGACCTGCCCGGGTACGCGGAAGGCATCCGGGCCGGTCTGACGACGGTCACCCCGTTGCGGCCGGGCCCGACCGGCCGGGACGTCAGCTCGGCGGCCCGGCAGGCGTACGGCGCGGTCGGCATCGCCCGGCCCGCCACCGCGCCGACCCTCGCCCTGCTGCTCGCGCACGAGTTCCAGCACGTCAAACTCGGCGCGGTGCTGGACCTGACCGACCTGTACGACCGCGCCGACCCCACCCTGTACTTCGCCCCCTGGCGGCCCGACCCCCGGCCGCTCGAAGGGCTGCTCCAGGGCACGTACGCCCACCTGGCCGTCACCGAGTACTGGGGCACCCGCACCCTCGCGTACGACGGACTGCCGGGCACGGCCGCCGACCGGGCGCGGGAGCAGTTCGCGCTCTGGCGGCGGTACACCGCCGAGGCCGTGGAGCGGCTGGCGAGCTCCGGAGCCCTGACCGGGACCGGCTTGCGCTTCGCCGACGGCATGCGTGCCACCGTGGCACCCTGGCTCGACCTGTCGCTGCCCGCCGCCGCCGAGCAGGCGGCCGACCGGGTACGGCGGGAACGGGCCGGGGTCTGACCTCCCACCCGCGCCGCCCCGGGACCTCCCCCGCCCGGGGCCCTCACCCCCCGGGAGACGCCATCCTCACCGAACCCCGCGCCGGCGGCGGCGTCGCCGTCGCCTCCCCCGTCCACCCCCTCGTCCGCGACCTCGCCGACCTCGGGGTCCGTCCCGGCACGGTGCTGCACGTCCAGGCATCGCTGCGCTCCCTCGGACCGGTGCCCGGCGGGGCGGCCGGGGTGGTCGAGGCCCTGCTCGACGCCCTGGGCCCCGACGGCACCCTCGTCGCCTACACCGCCACGCCCGAGAACTCCGCCACCTCCCGCATCCACCAGTCCGCCACCGCCGGTCTCTCCCCGGCGGAGGTGGCCGACTACCAGGCCCGGATGCCCCGCTTCGACCCGGCCACCACCCCGGCCTCGCCCTCCATGGGGGCGCTGTCGGAAGCCGTCCGCTCCTGGCCGGGCGCCCTGCGCAGCCGGCACCCGCAGACCTCCTGGGCCGCCGTGGGCCGGCTCGCCCACGAGGTCACCGCCCACCACCCGCTCACCTCCCACCTCGGCCCGGAGTCGCCGCTCGGACGGCTCTACGACCTGGACGCCCGGGTGCTGATGCTCGGCGTCCCGATGGACCGCTTCACCGCCTTCCACCTCGCCGACCTGCGCATGCCCGACGTGACCGTGCGCGAGTACCGCTGCGTCGGCGTGGACGGCTGGACCACCTTCCGGGCCCCCGACCTGGACGACCTCCACTTCGGCCGCCTCGGCGCCGAGGTCCTGCGCACCGCCCGCGGCGTCACCACGGCCCGCATCGGCACCGCCGACTGCCGGCTGGTGCCGGTGCGGGAGGCCGTCGACCTGGCCGAGGCCGTCCTGCGGCGCGGCCGCGCCTGAACCCCGCTCCTCGTTCCCGCCGCTGACAAGTGATCCCGCCGTTTCCCACCCCCCCCGCCCCCCACACCCACCCCTCCGCCCCACCCCGCCCCCGTGGCCGCTTCGGCTCCGCCGAAGCGGCGACGGGGCTCCAACCTCATTGCGTGCGTAGGAAGTCGGCCCCGCCGACTTCCTACGCACGCTGTCCTCCCGATCGGTTTGGCGGCTCCTGGGCCCCACGGCTGCGAGCAAGGTGCCCCTATTCGTCAGTGTGACGCAACCGGGTTGGAAGCCGCTTGCCCAGCCTGCGGCGTCTGACATGCTGATGGTCCGTCGAGAGGGGTCGCAGCGATGCAGTGGAAGATCCACGGGGAACGTCCGATCTACGAGAACCCTTGGGTGAACCTGTGGTTGGCCGACGTCGAGCAGCCTGACGGGCGCCGCTGGGAGTACCACGTGGTCAAGCTGCGGCACCTGGCCGTGGCCGCCATCGTGAACAGCGAGAAGCAGGTCCTCATGATGTGGCGGCACCGCTTCATCACCGACACCTGGGCCTGGGAACTCCCGATGGGCCTGGTCGAGCCGGATGAGACCCCGGCGGAGGCTGCGGCCCGTGAAGCACTGGAGGAGACCGGCTGGAAGGTCTCGGACGTGAAGCCGCTGATCTACGCGCAGCCGGCGAACGGGATCACCGACTCGGAGCACTTCGTCTTCCGGGCCGACGCCGCGGAGTACGTGGGACCGCCGACCGAGCGCAACGAGTCCGACCGGATCGAGTGGATTCCCCTGTCCGATCTGCGCGGCATGATCAACCGTCGCGAGATCGTCAGCAGTGGCACGCTCGTGGGCGTGCTCCACCTGCTGCTGGACGAGGCTGGCCTTTGATCAGCCGGCCGCACTGGTGATCCGGTCGGCCAACGTCGCTACTGAGGCATTGGCCCGGTAGGGCCTGAGCAGGTGGCGGAACTCCTGGAGGTGGGCGACCACTCGGGGGGACTCGACCACTGCCGCGAGATCGGCGGCTTCCGTGGCGGTCGCGCACGCCAACTCGACCTGCCGCTGCTGGAGCTGGGTGCGTGCGAGCCAAAAACTGTGGAACGCGCGGCCCCGGAGGTTCGTCGTCGGTTCGGCCCGTAAGGCTTCGGCGATGAGGGGTTCGGCGGCGGTCGCGTCTCCCAGCTGGCCGAGGGCGATGCCGGTGTCCACAGTGAGCTTGGTGCGGTCGAAGTACTCGACCCATGCGGGGTCGTCGTCCCCCTCGCGGATGCGCTCGAAGTGCTGTTGCGCCTCGGTGATCGCGCGGTGGGTCGACGCCTGGTCGTGTGCACTCGCGTGGCCGAAGGCTTCGCGCATCGACAGCATGGCCAGTAGCCTCGGCGTACCGCCGACAAGGCGCGCGCTGTCCTGCGCGGCTAGGGCGAGCGTGATCGCGTCCTGTGCCCTGTCCTGGTAGGTCGACTGGAGGCTGAGACAGGCCAACACGTTGGCGATGAAGGGGCGGTCGTCGATCTCTCGTGCGAGCCGAAGCGACTCAGTGAAGTATCCCTGCGCGGTGTTGTACTGCCGTGCGTCGAAGTACGTCCACCCTGTGAGGCGTGCGAGCTCGGCAGCGATGCCGTGCAGGCTGCGCCGGTAGTTGGGATCGGCGGTGTCGCGCATTATGCCCGTGACGTATCTGAGCTGACCGATTACCGCTGGCCGGAGCGCTTCGCCGCCGTGCTGGTCATCGCGCCGCCAGTAGTCCTCGATGGACGCTTGGAGGGACCGCAGGACGTTGGGCGTGACCCGCGTGCCCGCCGCGATGGCGAGGATGTTGTCGAGATCGCTGCCTGAACGCGAATCCACGACCGGCAACGGGGTACGGGCAGGCTCGACCACCGGTGTTGGGTCCCGGCGTGGGATCGGTGACGGTTCCCAACTGCGGTCCGCCAGGCCGAGCATCCGTCCCGGAATCCGTAGGCCGTCTGCGATGCGTTCGATGACGGTCATGTTGGTGATCTTCGGTCGGCCCTTCATCACCTCGCCCACCCTGCTGGGTGTCAGCTCGCACGCTCGGGCGACGCGTGAAGGGTGGAAACCGCCTTTGCGCTTGGCGAGCTGGAAGATCAACGCGAAGTCTCTCTCCGCGCATGCCGCCACCATCTCGGGGTCCGTGAGCAGCCGACGCGGAAGCCCTGGTGACGGAGTGGACTCGCTCATGGCCAGCTGCCCCTCAGCGCAAGGAAGATCATTGCTCAGTGTCACGTGAGATAACTGACCGCGAGTTTACCCATCGTGGGTACACGCGCTGGCCTTATTTCGACACCACCTGCCACGGGATTCTGGGATCGCTTCCGGGAGGACGCCGGGAGCCCGACTGATGGAGGGGAGCGGTTCTACCGATGAGTCTGATCAAAACCGCCGACCCATCAGGTACCGAGCACATCGAGATCCCGGTAGTACGGTCTGGTGACCTCGGGTGCCTGCTCCATCTACGCTGCCATCCCGAATCTGCGGGGACCGCACGCAAGTTGGTGACTACCGCTCTGACGGCATGGTCCCTTGAGTACCTTGCGGACGTGGCTGAGCTGCTGGTGACCGAGCTGGTTGCCAACGCGGCCAAGCACACGGGGTGTTCGCGGATCTCCGTCTCGGTGGACCGACAGGAGGCGTCGGTGTGGGTGGGGGGCCGGGACTCGTCCCGCGCACTGCCGTGCCGCACGGAGCCGGAGGGTCAGGCGGAGTCCGGGTATGGCCTCTGCCTGGTGGAATCCCTCTCGTCCCGTTGGGGAGTGGACTGGGCCCCGTTCGGCAAGTGGGTCTGGTTCGCGCTGAGGACGGCGACGCCATGACCTCGGACGGAACTGGGGCTCGCGGCCAACACCATGGCGAGCGTCGTGATCCCGTTGGCGCGGTGCTGACGGGGGTCTGGGCGCTCGGTCACGTGGTCACGGTGTTCCTCCTCGGAACCGCCGCGGTGAACCAACTGGACGCCGACCACCACGGCCTGGCGCACATCTCGCTGGCGGCACCGGACCACGAGCCGCCGGCCTGAGCATTGGCTCACCTCAAGACTCCCCCCGGCCCCGACGACGACACCGGGGTCGGGGGGTCGCACCACCGTGACGGGGAGTGGACCCGCCACGCCCTACGGCAACGAAGGGAGGTGAACACCATGGAGGACTACGCCCAGCTCGACCCCGAGCCGGAGGAGGAGGCCGTCGTCCTGGGAGACGCGGCGGTCCTGACGAAGGGCAGCAACAACCAGAGTGTTGAGGGCAAGCGCTCGCCCTACAACGCCTGACAGTACTGCGGCGGCACCTCACGACCCCCGGGGGGTGCCGCCGCACCACTCTCGCGCTCACTGCACGGAGGCGATCACATGAGCTTGTTCGGCGGGTCGATTTCCCGTTCTGCTCCGTCCCGGGTGCCGGTCGGTGCACGGGTTGTCTGGCGTGGGCCGTTGGCCTGGTCGGCAGGTGCTCCTGTGCGCTCGGCGAAGGAAACGGGTGGGCGGCGCCTGGCTGTGTTCGGCCCGTGCGGGGCGACGGACGCTGAGCTGATCCGCCTTGTCTGGTCTGCGGACCTACCTGCTCTGGACATGGCGGCTACGGCCTGGGCTGGCGCGTACACCCTGGTTTTCGATGACGGGTACGGCGTGTGCACGGTGTGGGCCGACCCGGCGGGCGCCGCCCCTGTCTACACCGCCCGGAAGGACGGGGCCCAGGTGTGGGCGTCGAGTTCGCTCGCGCTGGCCTCCCTGCTCGACGCCGAGCCCGATACTGCCTGGCTGGCCGCGCACCTGGCCAACCCGACCGGTTGGGTTCCCGGCCGGTCGGCGTGGACGGGAGTGGAGCAGGTACCGCCGGGACACCGCTGGTCGGCCACCGCCTCCGGCGCCTCCGGCTTCACCCCGTTCTGGCGGGTGCCCGAACTCGCCTGGGCCGATGCCGTGCGACGACTGCGTGCCGACCTGGCGGGCGGCGTCCGCATCCGGGTTTCCGGCCGTGCGGCCTCCTCCGATCTGTCGGGTGGCCTGGACTCCAGCACTCTGGCGGCCCTCGCCGCCCAGTGCGGTCCGGTCACCGGTCTGACCTACCACCCCAAGGGCAGGGAGAGCGGTGGAGACATCGACCACGTCCGTGCCGTCGCCCGCGTGTTTCCCGTGATCCGCCACCGCTTCATGGCCCTGGGCCCGGAGCACCTGCCGTTCACCGGCCTCGGCTCCCTCCCGCTGACGGACGAACCAGCGCCGTCCGCCATGGTTCATGCCCAACTGGGCGCACAGCTCGACATGTTGGATTCGGAGGGCATTGACGTCCATCTGACGGGGGACGGTGGCGACTCATTGTTCATGCCACCGCCCGTGCACATGGCCGATCTGGCACGATCGGGCCGCTTCCTGCGCCTGGCCGGCGACGCACAGGCATGGGCGCGCCTCTACCGGTCAAGCCCCTGGACGGCGATGGCCGCCGCTTGCAATGCCCCGGGCAAGCTCGATGGGGCATCGGCGCCAAGGCCGTGGCTCACCCGCTACTCGCTCGATCTGGCCGACGCCGTTACCGCTCCGTACTCGGAGGTGAATGGCCTCGGGTACGCGGACCGCCACCTCCTGGAGGAGGCCCGCTACGTCGGCCGCAGCGCCGCGACGGAGAACCAGCTCGCTGCCGCGCACGGCATCGAGATGCACAGCCCCTTCACAGACACCCGCATTGTGGAATCCGTCCTCGCCACACCTGCGCCCGAGCGATGGTCCGCGCACCGGTACAAGCCCCTGCTGACCGATGTTGCGGCTCGTCTCCTGCCTCCCGCTGTCCTCCAGCGGGGGGCCAAGGGGGTGTTCGCGGCCGACCACCACCACGGGTTGCGCGCGAACAAGGCTGGCGTCCTGGATCTCACGGGCGGCTACCTCGCGGACCTTGGCCTCGTCCACCCGGCGGCCCTGCGCTCGCTGCTGGGCAACGCCGTGCTCGGCGTTGACATCCCGTGGGGGCTGATCGAACCCGTCCTCGGCACGGAGCTGTGGCTCCGGTCCTCGACGGCTGCCGGACAGGCGGTTCAGTGGGAGGAGACAGCGTGACCACGCCCGTGCCGACTTCGCACACGCGCACCGCCCTGACCGGCCGGGCGGGTGTCGTCGTCAACTACCGGACCGGCGAGACGATCGTCCTCACGGGTGGGGCACTCGCTCGCTGGCTCGCTGCGCTGGAGCAGAGCTCGGCTCCGGTTCCGGTGACGGTCAGGGACTCGGAGGTGTCCTGGGGCACGAGCGAGTCCCCCGCCCGCCTGGAGGCGCTCGTCCCACCGCCGTTGGCCTGGCGCCTGGCTGCTGCTGCCGTGCTGGCGACGACCCTTGCCGTGCGCACCGCCGGCCGCCGGGGATCGAGGTTTGGCCGCCTGCGCCACCTCGCCGAACTCGGCGGGAACCTCCCGTTGCCGACAACGGCCCACGCCCGCCTGGCGATACGCTCGGTCCGCTGGGCCGCTCGTCCGTTCCCGGCCCGCGTCGCATGCCTGGAGGAGTCCACCGCGGCCTCGCTCCTGCTCGCGCTCGGCGGCCGTGGGGGTGCCTGGCGGCACGGGGTGGCCACCGACCCGATACGGCTGCACGCCTGGATCTGTGACGTTCACGGCCTGCCGGTCGAAGAACCCGAGCACACTGGCGACTACACGCCGATCAACGCACCAACCGACCTGGAACGAGGCCCCGATGCCCACTCCGAACATCCTGCTGCCCGGTAAGCGCGTCAGCCTGGCGATGACCAACCGTGACCACCTGACCGACTACCACCGCTGGGAGAATGACCCCGGCACGATCCTCGGTTTCGGCACGCAGGTCGCCCAGTCCTGGGAGGTCCGCGCCGGTGGCTGGGAGGCCCAGGGCCGCAACCGCGACTACCCCCAGTTCGAGGTGGTCACCGCCGACGGCCACACCCCGGTGGGCATCACGACCCTCCAGATCGATCCGGTCGTGCGGACCGCCGAGTACGTCATCCTCCTGGCCCCCGAGGCACGCGGGAAGGGCTTCGCCGCTGAGGCCACTGAGCTGACGCTCCGCTGGGCCTTCGAGTACACGGCCCTGCGCATGGTGTGGCTCAAGGTCCTGGAGCCGAACGCGGCGGGTGTCGCTGCCTACCAGAAGGCCGGGTTCCAGTCCGCCGGCCGACTGCGGCAGTCGGGTTACTGGCTGGGCCGTCCCTGCGACGAACTGCTGATGGACGCCGTTGCGGACGACTTCTTGTCTGATGCCAAGTCCGTCTGAGGCCGAAGGATCGGCATCAGTCCTCCGTCGCCGCTTCGGTTCAGCCGAAGCGGCGACGCGGACCCAGCCCCATCGCGTGCGTGAGAAGTCGGCCAGGCCGACTTCCTGCGCGATGGTAGCCGCAAGGCTTGAAGGCTTATTCGAGGTCCGTTCCTCTCACTCGCTTCCGTGCCGGGCCCACCGCTCGGCGAAGGGCACCGCACGGCTCAGGGCGAGGTCGCGGTACCCCAGCCACTTCTCGGTGGTCGACTCCCTGTCGGCGTCGACGAACGTGCCGCCGTCGCCGTAGCGCATGGTGATGACGGTGGATTCGTCGAACACCCAGAAGTCGGGAACACCATCGAGCGGATTCGGCTGGTCGGTGGTGTCGAGGATGAAGAACTCCTCCCCGGCGGTGGCGTTCTTGGTGTATCCCCAGCCGAGTTCGAACCGGAGGTAGGGGGTCAGCGGACGGGAGAGGATGTGGACCCGGTACATGCGCTTCCCGCCGGCGGTGTTCGCCCGGACCTCATCCACCCACTCCTGGTTGTAGTCGGCCGGCTGCGGTTCACCATCGAGGAACGCGCGGAGGCTCGCCGCGTTCGATGACCCGCTGTAGTCGTCAAGCGTTTCCAGTCGGAACGCCTCCCGCTGGAACGTCGAGAAGAGGTTCTCGAAGTCTTCGCCTGAGATGCTCACTGGGAATCCTCCGGCTGGGCTAGGGCTCAACTGCTACTGGGAGTAGATCAGTTGGCGGAGATGAAAGCGGTGGTAGGCGGCCGTCGGTCGGGCTGGTCCGGGTCGAGTGTCACCCGAGCGTGTTCAGGAATTCGAGAAACGGTACGGAGTGGGCCAGGGCGAGCTCCTTCCACTCCTGGTACTGGCGCATGTCGCCGGTGACCAGTTCACGGTTGATCTGGGTGCCGTCAGGCCGGAAGTTCAGGTGGACGGCCGAGGAACCGTCGAACAGCCACCAGTCCTGGTCGGGGATCCCGAGATCCCGCTCGGTGGCGTCCAGGATCCGGATGTCCTCCCCCGCGGTGATGTTGCCGGGGATGCCCCAGGCGAACTGGTACCGCTGGTAGTCCGTGAGGGGCCGGCGCACCACGCGCACGCGGCCGATCGTCCGCCCGGAGGAGACGAAGCCGTGCACCCGCCGGTGCCGCGAGGTTCTCGGCCTCCTTGGGCATGGTGTAGGCGGGCTGGGCCTCGAACCGGAAGGCATCGTGCTGGTAGCCGTCGAAGTGGGCGCGCCACTGGTCACCGTCCAAGGATACGAACGGCCTCCTCCAGGACGTGCTGGGGGATCTCAACGGTGGGCACTTTCAGGGCCGTGAAGTGGTCGAACTCGCCGGCCTTGGCGCTGTGGAGCCAGGCGGCGAGCTTGGTGGGGGTGGTGGTGACGACGGCGGTGGGGTCGTCGGACTCGCGGATGTAGAGGAGGTCGTCAGCGGACGCGATTTCGACGCAGTTGGCCTCCTCGCCGCTGAAGCTCGACTTCTGCCAGTTGAGCTGTTTCATGGCTACCTTCCCGGCGCTGTGTGACGGCTGGAGCAAGTCCGGTACAGCCTCTGCCGTGCGCACGCTGCTGCCACGACGGCTCGTGTCCCAAGATGCCGGGTGTACGGGCCGAGAGGTTGCTCTCTGCGCGGGAAGTCGGCTTTGTCGACTTCCCGCGCGAGGCTTTAGGCGGTTGTTGATTTGGGGGTGGGTGGGGAGATGGCTGGCGTCTTCGAGCGGTTCCGGGACCTGGCCGGGCGCTCGATGCGGAAGGTGTGGAGACGAGCCTTGCGCCGGGGCGGCGGGAGCGGCCGGTTGGCGGGGAGAAAACCAGGGGATCGGGTGCCGGCCCGGTGCTACGGTCGGGCGCCATGAGCTGGCTTCCCGATGACTTCGTCCACCCCGTCCACGTGCCGCTGCCCGGCGGGCGCCACCACCTGCGGCCGGTCCGGGAGGCGGACGCGCCGCTCGACTATCCGGCAGTGATGGGTTCGCGCGAGCGGCTGTGGACCGTCTTCGGTCCGGCCTGGGGCTGGCCCGCGGCCACCATGACCTTCGAGGCCAACCAGGCCGACCTGTTGCGGCACGAGAAGGAGATCGCCGCCCACCAGTCGTTCAACTACGCGCTGCTCGACGAGGCGGAGACGGCCCTGCTCGGCTGCGTCTACATCGACCCGCCCGCGAAGACCGGCGCCGACGGCGAGATCGCCTGGTGGGTGGTGGACGACCTCGTGGGCAGTGAGGTCGAGCGGGCCCTGGACGCGCTGGTGCCGCAGTGGATCGCCGCCGACTGGCCGTTCGAGCAGCCGCGCTTCCTCGGCCGGGGGATCTCGTGGACTGACTGGCTCGCCTTGTCCGCACACCCCGACGCGTGAGCTGACCCGGAGGCCCCGTGCCCCGGCCCGGCGCCGGGGCACGGGGAGGGGAGTCAGGCTTCGGTGAAGTGGTCGAACTCGCCGGCCTTGGCACTGTGGAGCCAGGCGGCGAGCTTGGGGCGGGTGGTGGTGACGATGTGGGGCGGATCGTCGGACTCGCGGAGGTAGACCAGCTCACCGTCGGAGGCGATCTCAAGGCAGTTGGTGTTGGTGCCGCTGAAGCTCGACTTCTGCCAGTTGAGCTGTTCCATGTCTACCTTTCCGGCGCTGTGTGACGGCTGGAGCAAGTCCGGTACAGCCTCTGCCGTGCGTGTGCTGCTACCACGACGGCTCGTGTCCCAGGATGCCTGGCGTACGGGCCGAGAGCTTGCTCTCTGCGCGGGAAGTCGGCCCAGTCGACTTCCCGCGCGAGACTTTAGGGGGTTGTCGTTTTGGGGGTGAGTGGGGAGATGGCTGGCGTCTTCGAGGTGATGGGGCTTCTGCGGTCCACATTGGCGGTGTACCGGGAGGAGTTGGGGCTCCTGGATTGTGAGGTGCCGCAGGGCGGGGACGGCAGCTCGGTTCCGGCGGGGACGCCCGAGGGGGTCAGGGAGCTGATGGCGGCCAGTGACGGGCTCTACCTGGACCACTCGTGCCGGCTCTACCGGGCCGACGAGTTGGCCGACCGGCAGTGGGCGGAGGGGCTGGAGGGAGCGGGGCTGCCCGGTGGTGGGGTGCTGGAGGACACGTCGCGGTTTTTCTACTTCGGGGAAGCCGCGTCGAGCCCGCTGCTGGTGGATCGCGACGGCAGCGTGTGGAGGGTGCCGGACGAGGGCTGCATCTGGTTCACCGGGTGCAGGGTCGAGCCTGTCGCGGGCAGTGTCGAGGAGTTCTTCTTCGAGTGGATCGCGGGGGAGCGCTTCCGGGACCTGGCCGGGCTCGATGCGGAGGGCGTGGAGACGAGCCACTGGTACCGCGTGCTGGGACTGGCGGGGCGAGTGGGTTGAACGGGGTCCCCGTGCCCGGCCCACCGCCGGGGCACGGGGGAGGGGAGTCAGGCTTCGGCGAGGTGGTCGAACTCGCCGGCCTTGGCGCTGTGGAGCCAGGCGGCGAGCTTGGTGGGGGTGGTGGTGACGATGGTGGTGGGGTCGTCGGACTCACGGATGTAGACGAGGTCGCCAGCGGACGCGATTTCGACGCAGTCTGCCCTATCGCCGCTGAAGCTCGACTTCTGCCAGTTGAGCTGGCTCATGACTACCTACCTTGAATCTTGTACCGAACGTGCTGGATCAAGCCCCACGAGTCGCGATGGGAAGGCGACGAGGGCGTGGCCGTGTTCAGGGGCGGCAGGGCCAGTCCCCTGAGTCGCTCGAACCTACGTCGGAATGCGGCCACGTCCTCAGGATCTCCCAAGAAGTCTGAATCATGTGGATGTTCCAGCAGAACCGAGTCAAGGCGTACGTGAGCCCCGTGCATCAGGACGAACGGGGTCTCACTCCGGGAGTAGGTGGTGCAGTCGAACGAGAGGATCTGGACCGTGACATGGGGCAGCCTGCTGACCTCGATGAGGTGGTTCAGCTGGTCGCGCATGATGGTCGGTCCCCCGTACATCATGTGCAGAGCCGCTTCATGGATAACAGCGTGGAAGGGTGGGGCGTTCTCGACGGCGAGCAGCTCCTGTCGGCGCTGACGGAACTCGACCCTCTTCTCCGCGTAGTCGTGGATGATCTCGCTGTAGGCCTTGGTCTGGAGCAGGCCGGGAATCAGGAGCGTCTGGTAGCTGTCCAAGGCCGTCGCGCTCGCCTCTGCTTCGGCGAGATCGATCGCGGTGGGATGCACGTGAGGTTTGTAGTCGTTCCACCAGGCCGTCTTGGAACCCTTGCTCATGGCTGCAAGACCGGCTCGGTAGTCGGTGTCTGTGATCTCGCACAGATCAAGCCAGACATTCAATCGGTCAAGGTTGAGGCCCATCCGACCGGATTCGATGTGGCTGACCGCTGGCCCCTTCACGCCGATCGCCTGGCCGATCTCCAGCGCCGAGCGTCCGGCGGCATCACGTACACGGCGAAGCTCCTCGCCGAACCGGCGCTGACGTTCGCTGATCCCAGTCCTGAATGCCATCGGCGTGCCTTCCTCGCGGACCGTCACCTACGGACAGTGTAGATCCATGCGCAGAGCGTGTTGCCAACTTTGCCGAGAAGACCCTAAAGTTTCACTGCACTGCTCGCCGGATGAGGCGTCAAGTCTCTCCGTGCGTAGCTCATTTGAGCTGATGGGAGATTCCCCATGTGTGACCCCAACCTCAACTCCCCCTCCCTCACCGTGTCCCGCGAGGTGTTGCGCGACGCGATGGAGCGCGCCGGGTACCCCGACCCGGTCATCGGGGACGCCGAACTCGCGCTCATGGAGCTGGTCGTGAACGCGTGGCGGCACGGGCTGACCGCCTCGCCGGTCGTCACGGTCGTCTACTCCGGCAGCACCCTCCGCGTCACCGTCGCCGACCGCAGCTCGGAGCTGCCGAAGCATCAGAAGTTCGGTCTGCTCGCCGAGTCGGGGCGGGGGTTGCAGCTGATCGAGGGGCTCATGCACCGGTGGGGTGTCGAGCCGCAGAAGCTCGGGAAGCGGGTCTGGTTCGAGCTGGACCTGGTCGCGTGAACGCCCTCTATCCCATCCGGCCGGCCGATCCCGCGATCCGGCACCTCACCAGTCGGCAGATCGCCGGCCTGATCGTGGAACTCCGCACCGAGGGGCGCGAGTTCGGCCTGCTCTGGCCGTCCGCCCAGCCTGGGGAGACCGTCCTGAACGGGCAGGTCCTGGTCTCGCTCGGCAATGTTCCGGCCAGCACTCTGATCAACCTGCTCGCGCTCGTCCGCGAGTTCAGGCAGTACCGGTAGCGGGCGCACGCGGGCTCCGTCCGTCGGACGGGGCCCGCGCCCGTGCGGTCAGTATCCGGCCGTGAAGCCGGTGGCGAGGATGTCGAGCCTGGCCAGCAGGGCGTCGGCGAGCGGGCGGTCCGCGCCGGCGGCGAGCCAGCGGCCGAGGGTCGTGATGTAGGTGTCGAACACCAGGTCGGCGATGGCCGCCGGGTCGAACTCCGGCCGGATCTCGCCCCGTTCGGCTCCCCGGGTGGTGGCGGTGACGAACGCCTGCGGCGTCGTGGTGCCGAGGGCGAAGGCGGCGTGGAGGACTCCGCTGTCGTGCAGGTCCTTGGCCAGCGCGTACTCCCGCTCGTTGAGCTCCGCGAGGGTGCGCAGGGCGTCGGCGAGCGCATCGATGACGGAGTCGCCGGTGGATGCGCTCGCCTCGTCCTGCCGGTTCAGTACCTCGTGCCGCTGTTGGACCCAGGCGGTGACGAAGTCCTCCTTGCGGCGGAAGTGGTTGAAGGCCGTCTGGCGTCCCACGTCCGCGCGTTCGGCGATGTGGTCGTAGGTGGTGGCCGCGTACCCCTGGGTGGCGAACAGCTCCAGGGCTGCCGTCAGGAGCCGTTCCCGGGTCGCGGTGCGGCGCTGGTCGTGTCGGTTGGGAGGAGAGGTCACAAGGGGAGAGTACTTGAATCCATTGATGGACTGGAGTACATGTTGGTACTCCAGTCCAATCAGTGAGGAGGCCCACCCATGGCCGTCCCGTACACCCTCGGCCTGCACGAGATCGCCCCGGACACCTATGCCTACCTGCAGCCCAACGGCTCCTGGGGCCTGAGCAACGCCGGGCTGATCGCCTCCGGCGACGAGGCCCTGCTCGTCGACACCCTGTTCACCGTCCCGCAGACCCGCGAGCTGCTCGACGCCGTTGCGCGCGCCCTGCCGCACGTCACCATCGGCACGCTGGTCAACAGCCACAGCGACGGCGACCACTGGTGGGGCAACCAGCTCCTCCCGGACGTCGTGACCATCGCCTCCGAGGCCGCCGCGGCCGAGATGCGCGCCGACCACCTGCACGCGGTGGTCGCCGCGCCGGGTGACCTCCGGCTGCCGAAGGTCGTCCAGCGGATGCGGGAGACCTTCGACTTCGGCGGCATCACCCCGACCCCGCCGAACCGGACCTTCACCGGCGAGCTGGACGTGGCTGTCGGGCGGCGCACCGTCCGGCTGATCGAGGTCGGCCCCGCCCACACCCAGGGCGACATCCTGGTCCAACTGCCCGACACCGGTGTGCTGTTCGCCGGGGACCTGCTGTTCATCGGCGGCCACCCGGTGATCCACAGCGGCCCGATCGGCAACTGGATCGCCGTCTGCGACCGCATCCTCGGCCTGGACGTCGATACGATCGTGCCCGGGCACGGGCCGGTCGTCGGCAAGCCCGAGGTCCGCTCCTTCCGCGACTACCTGGAGCGGGTCCGCGACCATGCCGAGCGCACCCACCGGGCGGGCGTGCCGGTGCTGCGCGCCGCACGGGAGATGGACCTGATCGGCCTCGCCGACCTGGCCGACCCCGAGCGGCTGGTCCTCAACATCGGCGCCGTCCACCGCGAACTCAACGGCGACGGAACCCCGGGCGAGATGGAACTCCTGGGCCTCCTGGACGCGTACGAGCCCGCCCCGCTGCTGGCCCCGCGGGCCGGGGCCGAGGTCGCCGCCGAGGTCACCGCGCTGGCCGCGGGCCTGCCGGGCGTCGTCCGGCAGCTGTTCCCGGCTGAGGGAGCCGGGCCGCTGGAGGGCTTCCCGGTGCCCAACGTGCTGGCCACCATCGGGCACCACCCCGACCTGCTGACCAGCCTGGCGCCGCTGCTCGCCCTGCTCAACCAGGGCACGATCCCGCCCCGCGAACGGGAGTTGGCTGTTCTGCGCACCGCACACCGCACCGGTTCGACGTACGAGTGGCTGCACCACGTCCGGCTCGGCGGCCTCGCCGGGCTGAGCGGGCCCGAGATCGCCCGCGTCCCGGAGGGGCCGGACCACCCCGACTGGGCCGAGACCGACCGCGTCCTGCTGCGGGCCGTCGACGAGCTGCACGACGGGCACGCGCTCTCCCCGGCCACCTGGGAGGCGCTGGCGGACAGCTACTCCGCGCCGCGGCTGCTGGAGCTGCTGGCGCTGGTCGGGACGTACCGGATGGTGGCCGGAATCCTCAACTCCTGCCGGGTCCCCGTCGACGGCTGGCTCTCCGGGGCCGGCGCGTAGGGGCGGCAGCAGGAGCGGGCGCGTAGGGCACGTGCCCGGCGCGCGCAGGGAACGCGCACCCCGCCGTTGTCCGTGCCCGCTCCTACGATCGCCGCATGCCCGACGCCTTCACCGTCCTGTGGACCCAGCCGACCTGCCGCGCCCTGCGCAAGGCCGGCCACGTGGGTGCCCGGCCCCCGGTCGCCTTCAGCGGGGTGCACACCGCGCTGCCCGCCTGGTCGGGGGCCCGGGCCGGGGACGAGGTGTACGCGCTGCACGTCAACCGGTGCGAGGTGTTCGTGGTGAGCCGGATGCGGGTGGTCGACCGGGAGCGGGGCGACTGCTGCGGCGCCGCCGCCGCGAGCTGGGACGACCCGGCGTTCCCCGGGCACGAGGCCTGGTCGATGCTCGGCGCCGGCGGCTGCGGCGCCTCGGCGGTGCACGTGGACGCGACGCCGGTGCGCTTCGACCGGCCGGTGCCGGGCGAGCTGCTGGAGCGGCTCACCTGGCGCAACCGCCGCAACCGGACGCGGAACCTGAAGCACGTGGTGGACGGCCGCCTCGAACGGGCGGTCGGCCTCCAGGGGTTCTACCGCCTGGCACCGGAGTCGGCCGACGAGCTGGCGGGGCTCGTCGGCTCCTGACGGAGCGGGTGCGGCGGGGTGCGTCCGGCGGCTACGGCGTGACGGGTTCCAGCCGAAGTCGCCGGGACGGCCAGGGGGCCGGCTCGGCGGGCCCGAACCAGATGCGGACGTCCTCGCCGGTGCGGACGGGCAGCCGGGGGAAGTCGTTCTCGGCGTGCTCGGTGCGGTGCAACGCGTGGGCCGGGAGCAGGTGTTCGGTGGCGAAGGCGTCGAAGGCGGCGGCGTCGGCCGGGTGGCAGACGGTGGCGAGGACCTCGCGGGCGCCCGCGGGCGGGGTGAAGCCGGGGCCGCGCAGCAGCAGGACGTCGTCGCTGTCGACCATGGTGGCGTTGGCCGCGTCGCGGTGCTCCCGCCAGACCGGGCCGCCGTAGAAGGCCTCCAGGGCGCGCCGCCGGCCGGCCATGTCGGGGAAGGCGCGCAGCCAGACGAAGCGGTCCGGGTCGTCCAGGTCGCGGAAGCGGCCGCCGACGGTGATGCCGACCGCCTGCTGGCCGGTCACGAACTCGCGCTCGAACAGCTCGATCAGGGTCTCCCGGGCGCCGGGGTGCAGGGTGTACCGGCGGAGTTCGACGACGGGGCTCATGCGGTGGCCGCCCCGGTGCGGGTGAAGTCGTTCATGGGCCGCAGCGTAGGAGCGCTCCCCTGACATCCCCTGTCAGTGGATACTGGGCGGCATGCGCGCGAGTCGGCTGGTCGCCCTGCTCCTGCTGCTCCAGAACCGGGGCCGGCTGACCGCCGAGCAGCTGGCGGCGGAGCTGGAGGTCTCCGTCCGCACGGTCTACCGGGACGTCCAGGCGCTCGCCGCCGCCGGTGTCCCGCTGTACGGCGACGCCGGGCACGCCGGCGGGTACCGGCTGGTCGACGGCTACCGGACCCGCCTCACCGGGCTGACCGCCGACGAGGCCCAGGCCGCCTTCCTCGCCGCACTCCCGGGCGCCGCAGCCCAGTTGGGCCTCGGCGAGGCGCTCGCCGCCGCCCAGCTCAAGCTGCGGGCGGCCCTGCCGGCCGAACTGCGCGAGCACGCCGGGCGGATCCAGGAGCGCTTCCTGCTCGACGCGCCCGGCTGGTACGGCGCCGCGGACGAGACCCCGCACCTGGCCGCCGTGGCCGCCGCGGTGTGGGAGCGGCGGGCGGTGGTGCTGCGGTACCGGCGCTGGCGGGCGCCGGAGGAGATCGAGCGGCGGGTGGAGCCGTACGGGCTGGTGCTCAAGGCGGGGCGCTGGTACCTGGTCGCCGCCGGGCCGACCGGGATGCGCACCTACCGGGTCGACCAGGTCGTCGAACTGCGCGAGCTGGACGAGGGGTTCGCGGTGCCGGACGGCTTCGGCCTGGGCGCGTACTGGGCGGACTACCTCGCCGACTTCCGGGCCCGGCTGCACACCGGGGAGGCGCTGCTCCGGCTCACCCCGGAGGGCGCCCGGCGCCTCGGGGTCGCCGCCGCGGCCGACGGCTGGACGGAGGCCAGGGTGCCGATCGAGTCGCTGGACCACGCGCACGGGGAGTTCCTGCGACTGGGCGCCGACGTCGAGGTCCTGGAACCGGCCGAACTCCGCGCCCGCATCGCCGCAACGGTCCGGACCCTGGCCGCCCGCTACGGGGGGTGACCCCCGGGCCCGGACAGCGGAACGCCCGACCGGCGGGGGGCCGGTCGGGCGGTTCCGGGGGGCCGGTTCGGCCCGGGGAGGGGGTGGTTTCAGGACTCCGTGGTCGCGGTCTGCCCGGCGGCACGGGTCAGCCGGTGCAGGCCCAGGGCGATGCAGGCGGCGAGGGCCGCGCAGATCACGACGGCGAGGAAGCCGTTGCCGACGCCGGTGGTCATGGCGTCCGGGGCGGTGGCGCCGGAGGCCAGCTCGCCGTCGGTGGAGGTGGCCAGGATGGTGCCGATCACCGCGATGCCGAGGGCGGCGCCGCTCTCGTTGAAGGTGTTCAGCAGGCCGGAGCCGACGCCGGACTCCTCGGGGAGCACGTGGGAGGTGCCGACCCCGTAGAGCGGGACGAAGCAGGTGGGCAGGCCGGCCCCGATGACGGTCAGCGCGACGATGGCGACGACGGTGCTGGACGGTCCGGTGACCAGGACGGCGGCGCCGGCGATCTGGGTGAGTGCGCCGATCAGGTAGGTCAGGCCAGGGCCGACGGCGCCGATGAGGTTGGGCACGACGGAGGCGAAGACCAGCGCGGCCAGGCCCATGGGGAGCATGGAGAGGCCGGTGGCGAAGGCGCTCATGTCGTGCGCGCCCTGGAAGTAGTTGCTGGCCAGGTAGGAGCTGCCCATCATCACGATCGCGGCGAGCAGCAGCCCGAGGCTGCTGAGCCAGTAGGTGGGGATGCGCAGGAGGTGCAGCGGGAGCAGCGGGTCGGACTTGCCCAGTTCGGCCCGGGCGACGCCGGCGAGCAGGAGTACGGACAGGCCCATGCTGGCCCACGCGGTGACGGAGGTCATGCCGTCGTGCAGCCGGATCAGGCCGAAGGACAGGCAGGCCAGGCCGGCGGTGGCGAAGAAGGCGGTGGGCAGGCGCAGCGGGCGACGGCCGTCGGCGCGCATGGCCGGCAGGCTGCGCAGGCCGATGATCCCGGAGGCGAGGCTGATCGGGATGTTGATCAGGAAGGCCCAGCGCCAGCTGACGGCCGAGACGACGAGCCCGCCGAGGACGGCGCCGAGGATGGCCCCGATCACGCCGAGGCCGCTCCAGGTGGCGAGGGCGGCCTTGCGCTGGTCCTCGTTCTGGTACACCGTCACCACGATCGACAGGGCGGCGGCGGAGAGCACCGCGGCTCCCAGGCCCTGGAGCACGCGGCCGGCGATCAGCAGTTCCTGGTTGCCGGCGAGGCCGCACAGGACGGACGCGACGGCGAAGGTGGTCAGGCCGGCCAGGAAGGACCGGCGCCGTCCGACGACGTCGGCGACGCGGCCGCCGAACAGCAGCAGGCTGCCGTACATGAGGATGTAGGCGCTGATCGTCCACTGGAGGGCGGTCTGGTCGGCGGGGAGCTCGGAGCCGATCGAGGGCAGCGCCACGTTCACGACCGTCGAGTCCAGCATGACCATCAGCTGGGCGACGCCGACGGCGGCCATCGGCATCCAGGAGGTCTTGGCGGGTTGCCGCTCCTGCCCCTGCTCGGTTCCTCGGTCGTTCTCCTGCTTGGCGTCCACGAGTGAGATTGCCTCAGTCATCGGTTCTCCTTTCCGGGGCAACAAGATACATGCGCATGAATCGACATGGAAGGGGGGTCGGATCTAGACTGCGGAGCGTGGCGAACACTCCTCTTGCCGATCGGTGGCTGTCCCTGGTGCGCGTCTGCGCGCAGATGAACCAGAGGATCGAGCACACCCTGTCCGACGAGTTCGACCTCTGCGTGACCGCGTACGAGATCATGGAGGTGCTGTGGGCGGAGGGGGACTGGGTCCGCCCGGGAGAGGTCAGTACCCGCACCTCGCGCAGCCAGCCCCAGGTCTCCCGGATGCTGACGCAGATGGTCGACGCGGAGTACGTGGACCGCAGGCCCTCCCCGGGCGACGGCCGCGGCTACCAGATCCGACTCACCGAAGCGGGGCGGGAGGTCTTCCGGCGGGCGGCCGCGACCGTCGACGGGGAGCTGAAGCGGATCACCGACGAGAACGCCGACGCCCGGGTGTGGATGGCCTGAGCCCGGGGCGTCAGACGCCGGCCGTGCCCACCAGCACGCGCTCGGCGCCGGCCGCCACCGGGGTCACCGGCCGGTGGCTGCGGCCCTGACCGCCCTGGCCGAGGTGGCCGTTGAGCGGCCGCAGGTCGGTGACCACGAAGGAGCGCCGCAGCCAGCGGTCGTTCCCGTCGTAGCGCGGGGTGAAGTCGGTGCGCCCGTGCACCGCACGGCGGTTGTCCAGGATGATCAGGTCGCCCGGCCGGAGCACCAGCCCCTTGAGCGTGCGGCGCACGGCCTCCTCCAGCCGCTCCAGCGCGGTCCGCGCCCGCGGCGTGGTCGCGACGGTGGCGTGGAAGTCCACCATGAGGTCCGGGCAGTCCTCCTCGCCGGAGAGGACCGGCATGGGCGCGGTCAGCACCCCCACCGAGGCATCCGGGACGAAGGAGGAGCTGAACCTGGTCCGGAACTCCGGCCGCCGCAGGGCCGCCACCGTCTCGGCGTCCAGCAGCGGCAGGGCGTCGCCGATCCCGCCGCTGACGGTGGCGGCGACCTGGTCGTGGTCCGCGCGCAGGCAGACCAGGCTGAGGAAGTGCGGCGGGTTGGGGTGGAAGCCGTCCTCCGTGTGGAGCTCCAGCAGGACGGAGCCGCTGTTCTCCTGGCGCTGCTCGGCGCCGCGCTTCGGGCAGACGTCCTGGACCAGCCGGCCGTCCTTCTCGTCGCTGTAGGAGATGGAGCGGCCGAGCATCGACATGACCATGAGCTGGCTGATCGTCGCCACCGGGACCTCCGACCAGGTCGGCTCCGACTCCGGCCGGTCCGGGGTGGCGGGCAGCGTTCCGACCGGCAGGCCGGTGAGCAGGAGGCAGCCGCCGGCGTTGCTGCGGTCGCGGAACGCGATGAGCGCCCGCCGGACCGGGGCCGGCAGCGCGGCGGCCGCCAGCTCGACCGCGTGCAGCAGACCGGCGTCGTGCAGCGAGTGCCCGCGGAAGTCGAGGGCGACGGCCAGCGCGGCCCGGGCGATCTGCTCCGACTCCTCTGCGGTCAGCCGGATGCCGGCGCTGCGGATGTCGGTGTAGGTGAAGTCACTGGTCATGGTGCTGTCCTCTCTCTCGACGGGCCGGCCGCGCGCAGGGCCCACTGGCGGCGGGCCCGGTAGACCGGTGCGGGGGCGAAGCCGTTCCAGGCCTGCTCCGGCGGCAGCCAGGCGAGGAAACGGGCCCGCTCCAGGTGGCGGTGGAGGCGGTCGACGAGGCGCCGGCCCCTGGTCATCGCGACGTGGTGGACGTCCACCGCGACGGTGCGGGGCAGGGGCCGCCCGGAGACCAGGACGTTGACCATGTGCACCGCGAGCGCGCCGAACTGGGTCGCCGCCTCCGTGAGTTGGGGAACGCTGTAGTCCGGCCGGGCCAGGCCGCGGCGCAGCTCCCGGTACATCTCGCCGGGGATGTGCGCCCGGGGCGCGATCCGGAAGACCACCTCCCAGGTGTCCAGACGCTCCTCGTCGCCCGGGGCGATCTGGCCGTCGAAGATCTCCCGGACCACCCGGTAGTCGAAGCACTGGGCGGCGAGCATCCCCGCCATGTCCCAGGCCGTCACCAGCGGCTTGCGCTGGCGGCAGGCTTCCTGGTGCAGGCGGATCTTGGCCGCGAGGCCCGAGGGGGTGGTGACGTCGACACCGTCGACGATCACGTCCGCCTGCTCCACCAGCGCCCGGACGTTGGCCGCGGTGATGCCGTCCGGGACGACCCGGGCGTCGACGTGTGGGTTGATCCCGCGCAGCAGATCGACGCCGACGGAGGCCTTGTTCCGGCCCAGGTCGTCCACCGTGGCGTTCTGCCGGTTCAGGTTGTTGAGCTCGTACGTGCCCACGTCGGCCAGGACGAAGTGCCGGTACCCCATCCGTCCGAGCGGCTGGACGGTGGCCCCGCCGATGGAGCCGCAGCCGGCGATCAGCAGGCGCGTCCGGCCGATCCGTTCCTGGAGTTCGTCCGGGATCAGGCCCTGGTTGCGCTGGGTCAGGCACGCGTAGAACTGCGCCTCGTCCAGCTCACGGGCCTGTTCGGGGGTCTCCACGTCGATCGCGGTCATGACCGGGCCTCCAGGAAGTCGACGAGTCGGGAGCGCACCGAGCCCTCCCGGCCGGAGCCGAGCACGGTCCGCAGGTGTTCCAGCGTCGGCCGCAGCGCCCCGTCGTCCGTGAGGACGAAGGGGTACGAGCGCTCCTGCTGGTCCCACATGGGGGCGAAGAGGTCGGTGGGGTCGGGCGGGACGGGTGCGACATCCAGCGTCCGCACCGCGAAGCCCAGCAGGCGCAGCTGGTTGACGGCCCCTTCGAGCTTGCCGTCGCCCACGATCGCGGCGGCCGGGTCGCTGTCCAGCACCTCCAGGCAGCCGGCCGCCCAGGCCAGGTAGACCCACCAGGGGACGCTGACCGCGGCCTGCGAGCGGGGCATCGCGTAGTCGCGGACCAGGCGCTTGCCCTCCCGCACCAGGTGCGAGGGGGTCCGCGGGCCGAGGTGCTCGGCCAGCGGGAGGGCGTAGTCCCGCTCGACGACGAACGGCCGGTGGCCGGGGTCGCCGAGCGGGGTGTCGGCGTGGTCGCGGGCCGCGGCCAGGGTTCCGTAGCCGCGCAGGCGCCCGGTGGACCGTTCCACGACGAGGGTGTGGAAGTCCCGCAGCGCGAACTCGTCGTACGGTTCGGCGCGCAGACCGCGGGCGGCCACCGCGGCCGCGTCGACCCACCCGCGCTGGAGGTACTGCACCAGGCGGAAACGGTAGACCTGGTCCAGCGCGGCGGCCGGCAGCCGCGCGCCGGCGACGGTCAGGACCAGCAGCCCCTCGGGGCTCACCGCGTGGAAGAGCGGGTCCCCGGTGAGCGACTCCTCCAGGCCCGGCAGGGTGATGTCGGCGCCGTCGCGCAGGAGGTCGTCGCGGTGGCGGTCGGCGAGGGCGGTGGTCATCGGATCTCCGGGACGGAGAACAGCTCACCGGTGATCACGAGCGCGAGCGCCTCGGGGGAGCCCTCGTAGATCCGCGGCCCGTAGGCGTCCCGCAGGACCCGGTCCATGCCGTCCCCGCGCTGGAAGGCCTGGGCGCCGATCAGGGCCATGGCGGCGTCGGCGTTGTCGATGGCGGCGCGGTCGGCGACCAGCTTGGCGACGGCCGGCTCGTACGCGGGGGTCGGGATGACGTTGTCGGCCTTCACCGCGGCGTCCAGGTACAGGGCCCGGGAGGCGGAGACGCGCGCGGCCATGTCGGCGAGCTTGCGCGCGGACATCTGGTGCTCGTACAGCAGCCGGCCGCCCTGCCGGCGGCTGCCGCTCCAGGCGACGGCCCGCTCCAGGGCGTGCCGGGCGATGCCGGTGGCCAGTGCCGCGCAGGTCACCCGGGTCACGTTGCCGATCGCCACGTTGAGGTCCCACCCGCCGGCCAGGCCGTTGAGGACGTTCTCCTCGGGGACCCGGGCGTCGGTGAAGACCAGCTCGCCCGCCGGCGCGGTCCGGTAGCCGACCTTGTCGTGGATCTCGCCGCGGGTGACGCCGTCCTGCTCCAGGTCCGTGACGAAGCAGGTCAGGCCGGTCGATCCGGGCTCGCCCTCCAGGTTGGCCATGACCGTCGCGTACGTCGCCACCGGGGCGTTGGTGATGTACCGCTTGGTGCCGTTCAGCAGGAACTCGCCGCCGGAACGCCTCGCGCTGGTCATCTCCTGGGCGTGCGGCGCGTTCTGCGGGAGCACCAGGTCGGTGCCGTTGCGCTCCTCGGCCACGGCGTTGCACGCCAGGACCGGGTCGGGGCCGAGGAACTTCGGCAGGTAGCGCTCCTGGAGGCGGGTGTCGCCGGAGATCAGGATCGGGGTCTGGAACAGGCCGGTCGCGCCGAAGACCACGGCCATGCCGGGGTCGGCGGCGGCCAGCTCCTCCAGGACGAGCGAGACGGCGATCTGGCTCAGCCCGAGGCCGCCCAGCTCCCGGGGGATCGCCATCCGCAGCAGGCCGACCTGGTGACCGGCGCGGACGGTGTCCCAGTCCACCTGGCCCTTCTCGACGGCGTCGCGCTCGGCGGCGCCGGGGGCCACCTGGTCCTTGGCGAACGCGACCACGGTGCGCAGGGCGTCCGCCTCGTGGGCGGCGAGCAGCGGGTGGTCGGCGGGGGAGTGGAGGGTGGACATGGGTGCTCCTTGTCTGGGGTGGTGGACGTCCGGAGGGCTCGGAGTCCGGAATTCCGGACTCCGGGTGCTCAGCGGCCGAGGCCGAAGGCCGCCAGGGCCTGGCCGAAAGCGAAGGTCTGCATCACCGGGCCGTGCGAGGACAGCCGGCGGCCGGTGACGGAGCGCATGAAGGTGCGTCGGCCGGAGGTGATGTCCAGCAGGTCGGCCCAGCTGATCCGCAGCACGTGGGTCGGAGCGTCGTCGGTGGTCCGGCCCTGCGGGTCGAGGGTCACCTCGGTGTCGGGGTCGCTGAGGACGAAGCGGACGGTGGCCCCCGCGGCGGCCCACTCGGGCGCGGCCTGGGCGGCCGCGGCGAGGGCCGTGACGGTCTTCTCGGGCGAAATGGTCATGGGGAACCCCTGGGAAGTGGTGATCGAGGAGGTCCCCAGTTATAGATCAGGACCGTGATCCACTTCACCGTGACGACCGCACCCCGGGGAGTTATGGTTACCCCGAAGTAACAGCCGGTCCACGGGGGGAGACCGAAATGAATGGTGACTGTCTTGCGCGTCTGGTAATGGACCGCATTGGCGAGCGGTGGACGATGCTCGCCTGTCAGCAGATTTCCGCCGGTGCGCGACGATTCTGCGATCTGAAATCCGGCATGGAGGGCGTTTCGGGCAAGGTGCTGTCCGAGACGCTGGTCCGCCTGGAGCGGGACGGCTTCATCGGGCGCCGGGTCGTCGGGAGCCGTCCGCCGGCCGTGATGTACGAGCTCACGCCCATGGGCGAGAGCCTGTTGCGACTGGTCGAGGGCATCGTCGCCTGGTCGGAACTGTACGGCGAGGACATCGAGCGGGCGCGCCAGGCGTACGCGGACCTCGAACTGGCCGCCGTCGGCTGACCGGGGCGCCGGGCGCGCGATCGTACGGGATCAGGGCGTCGTTCCGGTGCGGTGCAACCGGCCGAAACATTGTGGAAATGATTTCTTCGCCCGCGCGTCCCGGCGAATAGCCGGTCGACCGCGGGCCCGGCCCATTCCGCACCGCGGAACCGGCCGGGTCCGCGGCGGTGCGGAAGTCCGCGGGAGAAATCGGGAAAGGCGCTGAATTGTCCGGCTTTCCCGTTCCCGCCTCAGGGGCCCGGCGGGGTCAGGCGACGAAGTGGTCGAACTCGCCGGCCTTGGCGCCGCGGACCCAGGCGTTGAACTTGATGCGGGTGGTGGTGACGACGAGGGTGGGGTCGTTGGACTGCCGGATGTAGACGTGGTCGCCCGCGGAGGCGATCTCGATCCAGTCATCCTTGTCGCTGCTGGTGCTGGACCTCTGCCAGTCGAGGTGGTCCACGGATGCCCTCCTGGTGGTGCGTGGCGGCCGGAACGAGGGTACTGCTCCCTGTGCACGGGTGGCGGCATCGTTTCGGTCATGTCAATTCGTGCGAGACGTTGTGCTATTCCATTGGGGTGTCAGTCGTTCCTACACTGAAGCCCCGCCGCACGGGGGCTGCGGGAGGCAGGTTTGCCGACGGGCCCGGGGGAGGCGCGTGTGACTGACCGGGGCTGGGACGAGGACGACGCCCGGCCGTACTTCTTCCTCTCCTACGCGCACACCCCCAAGGCCGGTGCGCGGGGCGCGAGCGACCCGAACCACTGGGTCAGGCAGTTGTACCGGGATCTCTGCGAGGCGGTGCTGCAGCTCACCACCGTCCCGGACGGGGTCGCGGTCGGCTTCATGGACGAGTCCATGCACCAGGGCGAGTTGTGGGCCGAACGGCTGTCCGACGAGTTGGCGACGTGCCGGGTCTTCGTACCCCTGTACTCCCCGAGGTACTTCAACAGCGTCCCGTGCGGCCAGGAGTGGCACGCCTTCACCCGTCGGCCGGTCTACCCGGCGAACCTCGACTCCGAGCGCACCAGCGGCATCGTGCCGGTGCTGTGGGCGCCGATGAGCCGCTACCGGCTGCCGAACGTGGCCAGTGAACTCCAGTTCAACCACACGAGCTTCGGACCCGAGTACGCCACCGAGGGGCTCTACGCGCTGATGAAGCTCAGCTACTTCCGCTCCTCCTACGAGCTGGCCGTGCACCGGCTGGCGGCCCGGATCGTCCAGGTCGCCGAGGAGACGGTGATCCCGGTCGGGCGGCGGCTGGAGTTCAACACCCTCCCGAGCGCCTTCAACGTCACCGCCCCGACCAAGCAGCTGCGGATCTCCGTACTCTCCTACCACCAGAACGAGTTGCCCGCCGACCGCAGCCCCGACTACTACGGCGAACGGCGCACCGACTGGCACCCGTACCGGCCGGTCGGCTCGCCGATCGCCCAGCACGCGGCCCGTCTCGCCCGGCAGTTGGGCTTCCAGCCGACCGTGCACGAGTTCGACGACGAGGTCGAGTCGATCATCGACGGCAACGCCGAGGCACCCGGCCTGCTGCTGCTCGACCGCTGGGCGCTGCGCGACCCGCGCCGGCGCGAACTGGTCCGGCGCTTCGACCGCTCGGACGCCACCTGGGTGAGCATCCTGGAGCCGTTCAACGGCGACGACCCCGAGTGCGCCGAACGCTCCGACGAACTCGGCGACTTGAGCGACGATGCGCTGCGCATCACCCGGCGCGCGAGCCGGCCGAGCTTCCTCGGCGCGACCGGCCCGACCGGGCTGCACACGCTGGAGGACTTCGACGACGCGCTGCCCCGGGCGGCGATGAAGGCCAAGTACGCCTTCGAGGGCCGCACCCGGGCCGAACCGGAGGAACCGCCGCCACCGCGGCCGAGCCTGCGGGACGCGTTCCGGCGCCCAGGGGGCGGGTACGGGTCGGACGGAGCCCCGGCGGACCCCTTCGGGGACGACCAGGGGGACGACCCCGCCGACAGCAGAAGCAACGGCAACGGCCGCACCCAGCACCGGAGTCGGAACAACGGCAACGACCCGCACCGCGAGCACGCACCGTACCGCGACGACGGCGATGAACCCGATGACGGGATGGCGCCCTTGGGAGGACGAGGACCGCAATGAGTGAGCGAAGCGAACGAATCATCGGAGGGTGCGTGTCTCGCGAAGCGACCGCCGAGCGCAGCGAGGTGGCCGCATGAGCGACAACGTCACCAGGAACCTGCGCCTCGGCGGGCTCACCGCCGCCGACCTGGCCGCCCAGCGGGAGGCCGGGCGGCAGGCGGCGGAGCAGGACCGCAACGGCCGGATCATCACCTTCTACTCGTACAAGGGCGGCACCGGCCGCACCATGGCGCTCGCCAACACCGCCTGGATCCTGGCCGCCAACGGGTTCCGGGTGCTCACCGTGGACTGGGACCTGGAGGCGCCCGGCCTCGCCAAGTTCTTCCACCCGTTCCTCGACCAGGCCTCGCTGGCCGGGACCACCGGCATGATGGACCTGATCGCCGAGTACCGGGAGGAGGCGCTGCGCCCGGTCGAGCACGCCGAGGGCTGGCACCTGGACTTCGCCCGGGTGCACCCGCACGCGCTCTCGCTCATCTGGCCGCACTTCCCGGCCGGCGGCAGCCTGGACTTCCTCTCCGCGGGCCAGTTCAACCGCGACTACTCCGAGGCCGTCACCCACCTCGACTGGGACATCTTCTACGACCGCTTCGACGGCGGGCAGTTCTTCGACGCCCTCAAGGCCGACATGGCCAAGCGCTACGACTACGTGCTGATCGACTCCCGCACCGGCCTGTCCGACATCGCCGAGATCTGCACCGTCCAGATGCCCGACGACCTGGTGGTCTGCTTCACCCTCAGCGACCAGTCCATCGACGGCGCCTCCCGGATCGCCCAGCACATCCACGACCGCTACCGCGAGCGCGGCATCCGCATCCTGCCCGTCCCGATGCGCATCGACGAGGGCGAGAAGGAGAAGGCGGACGCCGGCCGCGCCCTCGCCCGGGTCCGCTTCGACGGGCTGCCGACCGGCTTCGAGGGCGAGGAACTCGCCCAGTACTGGGGCTCGGTGGAGATCCCGTACCGGCCGTTCTACGCCTACGAGGAGATCCTCGCGACCTTCGGCGACCAGACCGGCACGCCCACCTCGATGCTGGCCGCCTGCGAGCGGCTCACCTCCATGATCACCGAGGGTCGGGCGGCCGGCCTGCCGCCGATGGACGAGGAGGTGCGGCTGCGCTACGTGGACGCGTTCACCCGCCGCCGCCCGTCCGTGCCCGCCGACCTCTACCTGTCCTACGTCCCCGAGGACCGGATGTGGGCGGACTGGATCGAGTCCGTCCTGACCAGGGCCGGCTTCCGGGTGCTGCCGCGCGACCTCAGCGCCGGCACCGACCCGCGCGAGGAGACCGAGCGCGGCATCGACTCCGCGTACCGGACGGTCGCCGTGCTCTCGCCCGCCTACCAGCGCTCCCCGCAGGCGCGGGCGCTGTGGGAGTCGGTGGTCAGCTCCGACCCCTCCGGCACCCGGCGCCAGCTGCTGCCGGTCCGGGTCGGCGACGTCCGGCTCACCGCGCCGTTCAGCAACCGCAACCCGGTCGACCTGGTCGGCCGCGACGAGACCCAGTCGATCCAGAGCCTGCTGCGCGCGCTCGGCCGCGGCGACTCCCCGCTCGACGAAGCGCCCAGCGGCGGCCCGCGCTTTCCCGGCAGCAAGCCCTCGGTGTGGGACGTCCCGCCGCGCAACCCCTCCTTCACCGGCCGCGCCGCCGTCCTGGAGCAGCTGCGCAACCAGCTGCGCGGCGGCATGGCGGCCGTGCTGCCCACCCCGCAGACCCTGTACGGGCTCGGCGGCGTCGGCAAGACCCAGGTGGCCCTGGAGTACGCCCACCGCTTCATGTCCGACTACGACCTGGTCTGGTGGATCGACGCCGAGCAGATCGAGCTGGTCGCCCCGGCGCTCGCCGAACTCGCCCGCCGGCTCGGCCTGCGGGTCGGCGACTCGGTCACCGAGGCGGCCGAGGCGGCCCGGGAGGCGCTGCGGCGCGGCGTGCCCACCTCGCGCTGGCTGCTGATCTTCGACAACGCCGACGAGCCCGCCGAGATCCGCCGGTTCTTCCCCGGCGGCTCCGGCCACATCCTGGTCACCTCCCGGAACCAGGCCTGGACCGGGCACGCCGAGGCGCTGGAGGTCGACGTCTTCACCCGCGGGGAGAGCGTCGAGCACCTGTGCCGGCGCGCCCGCAGCCTCTCCCGCCCGGACGCCGACCGGGTCGCCGAGGCGGTCGGCGACCTGCCGCTGGCCGTCGAGGTGGCCGCCGCCTGGCTGGACACCACCGGCACCCCGGTGGAGACCTACGTCTCCCAGCTGCACGCCGAGGCCGCCCGCGCGCTGGCCGTCGGCCGCCCGGCCGACTACCCGACCCCGGTCGCCGCGACCTGGAACGTGTCGATCGGACGGCTGCGCCAGCAGTCCCCGGCGGCCGTCCGGCTGCTCCAGCTCTGCGCCTTCTTCGCGCCCGAGCCGATCTCGATGAACCTCTTCTACAGCGACCAGATGATCCGGGCGCTGGTGCGGTTCGACGCCGACCTCAGCGACAAGTTCATGCTGGGCAAGGTGATCCAGGCGATCGGCCGGTACGCGCTGGCCAAGGTCGACGCCGGCAGCAACAGCTTCCAGGTGCACCGGCTCGTCCAGGCGGTGATCCGGGCCGGGATGACCGCCGACGAGCAGGAGGTCGCCGTCCACGAGGTGCACCGCATCCTCACCGGCGCCCGGCCCGTCCTCGGCGACACCGACGACCCGGCCAACTGGCCCGCCTTCGACGAGATCTGGCCGCACCTGTCGCCGTCCAAGGCGCACAACTGCGACGAGGCGGACACCCGCCAGCTGCTCATCGACCGGGTCCGCTACCTGTGGAAGCGCGGCGAGCTCGACCGCGCCCGCGACCTCGGCCACGCCCTGGACGTGGAGTGGACCGGCAAGCTCGGCGAGGACGACCGGCAGACCCTGCTGCTGCGCTTCCAGCTCGCCAACGTGCTGCGCTCCCAGGGGAACTACGGCGAGGCGCTGGCCCTGGACGAGGACACCCTGGAGCGCCAGCGGGCCCTGCTCGGCGAGCACCACCCGTACACCCTGATGACGGCCGGCTCGCTCGGCGCCGACCGCAGGGCGCTCGGCCGGTTCCAGGCCGCCCTCGACCTCGACCGCGAAATCCTCGACCAGTTCCGCGAGTTGTTCGGCGACGACAACCCGCGCACGCTCTCCATGGCGAACAACCTGGCGATCGACTACCGGCTGGTCGGCGACAGCGAGGCGGCCCGCGAGCTCGACCAGGAGACCCTCGACCGGCGCACCGCCGTCCTCGGCCCCAAGCACCCCTACACCCTGTCCACCAAGTCCAACCTGGCCCGCGACCTGCGCGAACTCGGCGACTACCGCGGCTCGGTGGACCTGCTCCAGGAGGTCACCTCCGACCTCGGCGACGTGCTCGACCCGGACCTGCCGGAGAACCTGCGCAACGCCAAGTCGCTGGCCGTCTCGCTGCGCCGGATCGGCCAGCTCGCCGAGGCCCGCCGGATCACCAAGGAGACCTACGAGCGCTACCTGGAGCGCTACGGCGCCGACGCCCCCGACGCGCTCGCCTGCGCGCTCAACCTGGCCGCCGACCACAGCGCCTCCGGCGACAAGGAGGCCGCCCGCGACCTCTGCTCCACCGTCTTCGAGGGCCACCGGCGGCTGTTCGGCGACGAGCACCCGTTCACCCTGGCCTGCGCCAACAACCTCGGCATCTACCTGCGGGGCAGCGGCGACGTCCCGGGCGCCATCGAGCGCGGCCGGATCACCTTCGAGGGGCTGACCCGCTCGGTCGGGCCCGAGCACCCGTACACCCTCAACGCGATGATCAACCTGGCCAACGCCTACGGCGACGACGGGCAGCTGGACCGCGCCGAACGGCTCGGCCGGGCCGCGTACCAGGGGCTCTGCGACCGCTACAGCGCCCAGCACCCGGACGCGGTGGCCTGCGAGGCCAACCTGGCGATCACCCTGCGGTCGGGCGGGCGGCACACCCAGGCGGCCGAACTGCGGGCCCGGGCGATCTCCGAGCTGATCCGGCAGTTCGGCGAGGAGCACCCCAACACGGTCGCCGCGCGCGGCTGGAAGCGGATCAACCGGGACCTGGAGCCGCAGCCGGTCTGACCGGGCAGGGGGCGGGGTACGCTGCCGGACCATGAGCACCCCGCCCCCGGTCCTGGTCACCCGGCGCCTCGCCCCCGGCGTCATCGAACGGCTCACCGCGCACCACGCCGTCACCTGCCACGACTCCGACCTGGCGATGGACCGGGCCGCCCTGCTGGACGCCGTCCGCGGCCGGCGGGCCGTGATCACCACCCTGGACGACCGGGTGGACGCCGAGTTCCTCGACGCGGCCGGCCCGGGGCTGGCGGTCGTCGCCAACCACGCCGTCGGCTACCACAACGTGGACGTGGCCGCCTGCGCCGAACGCGGGGTGCTGGTCACCAACACCCCCGGCGTGCTCACCACCGCCACCGCCGACATGGCCTGGGCGCTGCTGCTGGCCGCCACCCGCCGGCTCGGCGAGGGCGAGCGGCTGCTGCGCTCCGGCGCGCCCTGGACCTGGGCGCCGAACTTCCTGCTCGGCATGGAGCTGGCCGGCACCCCGCTGGGCGTGCTCGGCATGGGCCGGATCGGCCAGGCGGTGGCCCGCCGGGCCCGCGCCTTCGACATGCCGGTCGGCTACCACAACCGCCGCGAACTGCCGCCCGAGCAGGCCGGGGGCGCCGACTGGAAGCCGCTGGAGGAACTGCTCGCCACCTCCACCGTGCTGGTCGTCACCTGCCCGTTCACCGCCGACACCCGGCACCTGCTGGACGCCCGCCGGCTCGCCCTGCTGCCGCGCGGCGCGGTGGTGGTCAGCATGACCGCGGGCGTGGTGGACGAGGAGGCGCTGGCCGCCGCGCTGGAGTCCGGCGCGCTGTTCGCCGCCGCGGTGGACAACTTCGAGCGCGAGCCGGCCGTCCCGTCCGCGCTGCTCGCCCAGGAGCGCGCCGTGCTCGCCCCGCACCTGGGCAGCGCCACCGTCCGCACCCGGCAGGCGATGGGCGGCCTGGCGGTGGACAACGTGCTGGCGGTGCTCGGCGGTTCGGCGCCGCTGACGCCGGTGGTCCAGCTCATCTGACGGCCGCTCAGCGCCCCGGACGCCGGTGGAGGTCCGAACCCCCCGGGGCACCCCAGCCGGCCGCCCAGGCCAGCGCGGTGGTCATCACCCGGAACGCCCCGAAGTGCGCGGCGCCGGGCTCCAGGAACAGCTCGGCGTCCGGGATGTGGTCGGCCAGCCAGCGGGAGTGGTCGACCGGCGAGAACTGGTCGTCCGCGCCGTGCCAGAGCCAGGTCGGCACCCGGACCGACCCGACCTCGAACCCCCAGTCGGCGGTGAAGGCCAGCACGTCGTCGATCCAGCCGTCCGCGCCGTGCCGGAACGCCTCCCGGTAGTTGCTCTGGAGCATCCGCCGCAGCCCGCTGTCGGCCACCACCTCCCGGTCGGCGGCGGAGAGTTCGGTGCGCAGCCCGTTCAGCAGCCGGACCGGGTCGTCCTTGATCTGCCGGGAGCGGAACTCCATCGCGTCGGCGATCCGGCCGTGCCCGCGCTCGGCCTCCTTGTAGGCGCGGACGTTGGACGGGGTCATCCCCGCGTACCAGTCCAGTCCGGTCGCGTTGCGCGGGGCCAGGCCGACCAGCACCGCCGCCCGGCTGACCCGCTCCGGCAGCAGCGCCGCGCAGGCCAGCGCGTGCGGGCCGCCGCCGGAGCGGCCGAGCACCGCGAAGTTCTCCAGCCCGAACTCGTCCGCGATGGTCCGCACGTCCGCGGCCGCCGCGCTCACCCGGCGGCCGAACAGCCGGGTCGAGTCGCCGTAGCCGGGCCGGTCGTACGAGATGAGCCGTACGCCCAGCCGGTACAGCACGGTGCTGCGCGGGTGCGGGCCGACCCGGCTGCCGGGCATGCCGTGCAGCAGGAAGACCGGACGGCCGCGCGGGTCGCCGAGGGACTCCACGGCGAGGGCGCGGTCGTCCGCCGTCTTGACCGTCCGTAACGACACCTGCGGCCTCCTCAGTGCTCCGGGTCGGTTGCGTGCTCCCGGTCGGTGGTGGTGCGCACCTCCCGGCGCGCCTGCCAGGTGGTGTGCTCGCGGGAGATCGCGTCCTCGGCGTCCCGGGCCAGGCGGGCCCAGACCTCCTCGGCCTCCATCGACTCCAGGTCCAGCTGGGCGAGTTGGCGCTGGACCTGCGCCAGCTCCTCGGCGGCCAGGGCGTACGCGGCGGCCAGCGGCCGGTACTGGCGCAGCTGCGCCCAGGCGGCGACCGAGGCGGCCACCGCCGACACCGTGCCCAGCGCGTCGTAGCCGAACGCGCCGAGCGCCCGCAGGACGGCGAGCACCAGGCCCAGCGCGGGCAGCAGCACGCCCAGCACCCCGGCCCAGTGCCCGGCGCGGGCGCAGTAGCGGGCCTTGGCGCGGTACCAGTCGTGCTGCAGCCGGATCCGCTCGGCCAGGTACACCTCGCGGCGCACCGCCAGCGGCTGCCCGCGCAGGTCGCGCATCGCCGGGGTGATCTCCACCCCGGCGTCCGGGACGCCCACCGGGGTCTCCCGGAACGCGCCGAGCACCCGGGCGAGCTGGAAGCGGTACAGCCCCTCGGCGTCCGGCAGGGGGCGCGGCGGGGGCTGGTAGGCGTCGGCCCGGACGGCGTACTTCCAGGCCAGCGTCTTCACCGACTCGGCGGCCGCCCGGCCCTCGTACCAGAGGCCCTGCGGGTTCTGCCGGCTGATCACCACGGCCAGCGCGATCGCGCCGAGGTAGGCGGCCGCCGCCGGCCAGGCCCAGGGCTCGCCGTCGGCGGAGCCGGTCGCCGCGGCGACCACCAGCAGGACCAGCTCCCAGGCGGAGAGCAGCACCGAGCGCCGCTGCCCGCGCAGTGAGGCCGCGTCGGCGGCCCAGAAGAACTCGGGCAGCAGGTCCCGCTCACGCACCCACCCGGTCCGTCCCGCAACAGACGCCATGTTCGGCCCCCACCAGTCGCTCCGGTCGCACCGCTCTCCTGCCCCGGGCGGCTCGCCGGTACGCCTGGTGACGGCCGGGGCGGCCGGATGTGGCCGGGAAGACCCGGTGGTTGTCCGGTACTCCCCGTGTTCGGTCCGGCACCCAGCGTGCGGGAGGCGGTGGGGGCGTGCGGCGGCCGACGGGTGTGCGCGGGCGACCTGCCGGTGCGGACCGGCGGGTTCACCCGGGCGGGAGTGCGGCTCAGTAGGTGTAGAAGACCCGCTCGGCGTTCTCGGCCATCTGCTTCGCGTTCCACTCGGTGCCGCCCGGGACGTTGCCGGAGCGGAACAGCGGCGGCGCGGGGCACTCCCCGGCGGCCGCCCGGTCGGCCAGCCGGCCGACCGCCGAGGCGACCACGGCCTGCATCAGCGCGCTGGTCACGATGGTCGAGACCGGGCCGAAGGTGGTCTCGGCGCCAGGGTGGGTCAGCTCGCCGTCGCCGACCGCGATCTTGCTGTCCAGCACCACGTCGCAGTGGTCCTTCAGGTAGGTGCCGGTCGGGTGCGCCGAGGGCACCTCCCGCGGGTACGCGAGCGAGGTCACACCGACGACCTTGAGACCGCGGTCCCGGGCGTACCGGGCCAGCTCGACCGGCATCACCTGGCGGCCGGAGAGCGAGATCACGAACAGCAGGTCCCCGGCGGTCGCCGGGGTCAGGTCCAGGGTGGCGGTGGCCAGCCCGGAGACCCGCTCCAGCGCGCTGGACAGCGGCGCGGGCATCACCGTCACCCCGGCCATCCCGGGCACGTTCAGCAGGTTCACCGGGACCAGCCCGCCGGCCCGGTAGACCACGTCCTGGGCCGGCAGCGCGGAGTGCCCGGCACCGAAGGTGAACACCCGGCGACCTTCGGTCATCGCCTCCGCCAGCAGCGCGGCGGCAGCCTCGATGGTGTCGGCCTCCTCCTCGCGGACCCGCTGGAGGTGGGAGATCGCCGCGTCGAAGTACCGGCCGACCAGGTCGTTCATCTGCTGCCTTCGCTCTCTGCCGGTGGGGGATCCGGCCGGGTGGGGTGGTCCGGGTGGTCCAGACCGCCGGTGGAGAAAGCTTCGGCGAGCACGGTCGCGCCCCGGCGGCATCGTTGTCAACAGGAACAAAACGGGTCCCCGGAGCCCCGGGGCGGACCCGGTTGTCGGTCCGGTACGTCAGAATTGGCGGTGAGGACACCGAAGAACGGAGCCAGCGGCGATGTCTGGGCTGATCGACACCACTGAGATGTACCTTCGCACCATCCTGGAGCTGGAGGAGGAGGGCATCGTCCCGATGCGCGCCCGCATCGCCGAGCGCCTGGAACAGAGCGGTCCCACGGTCAGCCAGACGGTCGGCCGGATGGAGCGCGACGGGCTGCTCCAGGTCGCCGGGGACCGCCACCTGGAGCTGACCGAGGAGGGCCGTCGGCTGGCGGTGCGCGTCATGCGCAAGCACCGCATCGCCGAGTGCCTGCTCGTCGACGTGATCGGCCTGGAGTGGGAGCAGGTGCACGAGGAGGCCTGCCGCTGGGAGCACGTGATGAGCGAGACGGTCGAGCGCAAGGTGCTCGCCATGCTCGGCCACCCCACCCAGTCCCCGTACGGCAACCCGATCCCGGGCCTGGACGAGCTGGGCGACACCAAGGCCGAGGGCGAGGGCTTCGACGCCGGGCTCGTCCCGCTGGACACCGTCAAGCCGGGCGAGGCCGGGGCCGACGTCGTGGTCCGCCGGATCGGCGAGCCGATCCAGACGGACAGCGCGCTGATGAGCACCCTGCGCCGGGCCGGCGTCCGGCCGGGCTCCACGGTCAAGGTGAGCGCCGGCGTCGGCGGCGTGCTGGTCGGCACCGGGGACAACGCGGCGGAGCTGGGCAAGGACATCGCCCAGCACGTCTTCGTCGCCCAGGCCTGAGCCCGTACCGCGCCTGAGTACTCCGGTACGCCGGGTGCTCCGGTACGGCGAAGGGGCCCGCTGCTCCCCGTGCAGCGGGCCCCTTCGTCCTCCCCATCCCCTCCGTCCCCTCCTGTTCCCTCCCGCTTCCCCTCCGTCGCCGCCGCCCGGCTTCCCCGTCCGAGCGCCCCTGCCGGCGTCCCCACACATCGCAATTCCTCCCCTCGGCCGATCATGGCAATCCTTGAGTGCTGTCACTCGTACGAGGGGCTTTGCCGGTTGACCAGCGGGTACACGGAGGCCTTATCCGGACATGCGTATGACGGGCCCCGTCCCCGGTGGGGGACAAGGCCCGTCACTCGCGCGCGTGGTGTCGCGCGGAGCACGCCCTCACCCGATCGGCAGAGGGCGGCTGGTCTCGGGGGCGTCCGACACGCCCGGGGCCGAACGGAGCAGGCCGGATGGCGCGGCTCGGACGGAGTGGGTCGGACGGAGCGGCCCGGGCTCAGCCCACCGGCGCGGGCTGGGCGGCCCCGGCGGTGCGGACCGAGGGCGCCTCGCGGCCGCAGGCGTACGCGAGCGGGCTGATCAGTTCCGCGGCGTCCGGCAGCCAGCGGTTGAGCGCGGTGGGGGAGCGGGCCCACTGGGCGTACCCGACGGAGCCGATCCGGGACGGCGGGGCGACCGTCCAGTCCCCCTCGCCGCGGGCGACCAGGTCCAGCCGGCCGGGCGGCCAGCCGAGCCGGCGGAGCATCTCCGGGAGCCTGGCCGCGACCCCGGGCAGCACCAGGAAGTGCAGCCGCCGCCCGATCCGCCCGGGCGCGGCGGGCTGGACCGCCACCGGTCCGAGCTGGAGGTCCATCCGCTCCATCCGGGCGAGCGCCAGGCAGCCGGCCGTCTCCGGGACGTCCAGGACGTCGAACGAGCGCCCGGTGGGCAGCAGGATCGACGCCTGCGACCGCTCGGTCCACCAGCTCCGCACCGCGCCGGGGCCGGCGCTCGCCTGCCGCGCCCAGTCCGGGTCCAGCGGGTGGGCGCCCGGCAGCGTGCAGCGCCGGTCGCCGCAGGAGCAGCGGACGCCGCCGTCGCCGTCGTCGACCAGCCAGGCGCCCGGGGCGACCTCCCAGTGGCGGGTCTCGGCGTAGCCGACGGCTTCGATGAGTAAGGGGGGCGGAGCGGCCTTCTCGTTCCGGTCCGCGTCGGGGATGTCTTCCACGGGGTGCTCAACTACCGTGCGTGAGGCTGGTTACGGCCCGGAGCCGCCCGGTTGGGTGCATCGCGGCAATGTCACCCGTTCCGGTTAGTCGACCGAGTTGAAGGGCCCGAGGGCAGGCGCAGCGGGGGCGCACAGGAGCATTTACCAGGGCGCAAGGGGGGTGCGGTTCGTCACCGTGGGTATCCCGCTGGCGTTGCTGATCGCTAACCTGGTGTCAGATTCCTTGGACGGTCGGACAGTCGGCAACAGATCAGCAGAATCGTCGCCCGCCGGCCGGGACCGGAGGGTGTGGGGAGGCGAAGCCCAATGGCCGCGAGACCACTCGTCGCACGACAGCCCAACGAGCGTCTGCAGCAACTGATCCAGGAGGCCAGCTGTTCCAATGCCGGCCTGGCCCGCAGGGTCAACCTCTGCGGCGCCGAGCACGGGCTGGACCTTCGGTACGACAAGACCTCCGTCGCCCGCTGGCTGCGCGGGCAGCAGCCGCGCGGGCAGGCGCCGGCCGTGATCGCCGAGGCCCTCGGCCGCAAGCTCGGCCGCAGCGTGTCGGTCGAGGAGATCGGCATGGCGGACGGCAAGAACCTGAGCTCCGGCATCGGGCTCCAGTTCGCGCCGACCATCGGCGCCGCCCTGGAGCAGGTGTGCGAGCTGTGGCGCAGTGACGTCGGCCGGCGGGACTTCCTGACCGGCGCGACGGTCGCCGCGTCCGCGCTGGTGGAGCCCAGCCGGGACTGGCTGATCACCCCGCCGGACCCGGTGGTGGCGCGGGCCGGCGGCCCCCGGGTCGGTCCGACCGACGTGGCCGCGATCAAGGCGACCACCGCGATGCTGGTCGACCTGGACCACCGCTTCGGCAGCGGCCACGTGCGCCCGGTGGTGGTGCACTACCTCAACTCGGTGGTCTCCGGCCTGCTCGGCGGCGCCTACCGGGAGGAGACCGGGCGCCAACTCTTCGCCGCCGTGGCCAGGTTGACCGAACTGGCCGGCTACATGGCGGTGGACACCGGACAGCCCGGGCTCGCCCAGCGCTACTACATCCAGGCGCTGCGGCTGGCCCAGGCCGCCGACGACCGCGGCTACGGCGGCTACGTGCTGGCCGCCTCGATGAGCCACCTGGCCGCCACCCTCGGCAACCCGCGCGAGATCGCCCAACTCGCCCGCGCCGCCCAGGAAGGCGCCCGCTCGGTGGCCACCCCGACGGCGATGGCGATGTTCTACGCCGCCGAGGCCCGCGGCCACGCCCTGCTCGGCGACGCCCGCTCCTGCGAGACCGTGTCGGCCAGGGCGCTGGAGGCGATGGAGAAGCGCCGCCCGGAGGACGACCCGGACTGGATCGCCCACTTCGACGACGCCTACCTCGCGGACGAGCTCGCCCACTGCCACCGGGACCTGGAGCAGGCCGGCCCGGCCGAGCACTACGCCCGGCGGGCGCTCGACCTGCACCCGCCGACCCGGGTCCGGCGCCGCGCGGTGGACCTCGTCCTGCTGGCCACCGCCCAGCTCCAGCAGCGGGACCTGGAACGCGCCTGCGAGACGGGCACCCAGGCGGTCCGGCTGCTGAGCGGGCTGCGCTCCAACCGGGGCGTGGAGTACCTGGACGAGTTCCGGCGCCGCCTGGAGCCCTACCGGGAGCAGCGGGTGGTCCGGGAGTTCCACGCCCGGGCCGACGCCGAGGCGGCCTAACCAGGGGCCGCCGCGGATCGTCTGTGCAGGGAGCGTGACGGATGTCCCGCCCACGTGGTCACCCGGTGAGGCGAACCGGTAGCGTGGGCGCGACGTCCAATGGAACTGTGATGCTCCCAAGAACCGACGAGATGTGGTCCGCCGTCAGTGCGCGGTCCTGCACAGGTGAGGAATCGCGTTGAGTCAGCGCCGCTCGTACCCGAACTCCGGTGACTTCAACCTGGACGACCTGTTCCGCCCCGAGCCCGGCCAGCCCCAGGGCCAGCCGGGCCAGCCGGGCCCGCCGCAGGCCCACTCGGCGGTGCCGCCGCAGGCCCACTCGGCGGTGCCGCCGGTGGGACAGCCGTCCGGGCAGCCGGAGTACCTCGGCGAGGGCGCGCACGCGCTGCCGACCCAGGCCATGCCCGCGCAGCCGATGCCCGGCCAGTCGATGGCGGGCCAGCCGATGCCCGCGCCGAACGCCCCGTGGGGCGCGCCGCAGCCCGGCTACGGCGCCGCGCAGCCCGGGTACGGTGCGCCGCAGCCCGATCCGGCCCCGGAGACCCAGTACCTGCCGCCCTACCCCGGCGGCGACCCGCAGACGGCCGGCTACCCGGCGGCGCAGGCCCAGCCCGGCTACCCGCAGCCGCAGCCCGCGCCCGGCTACCAGGCCTACCCGCCGGCCGCGCAGCCGCAGCCGGCCTACCCGGCGCAGGACTACCACCAGGGCTACGCCCCGGAGCAGGGGCAGGACTACGGCCAGGGCTTCGACGCGACCCAGGCGGGTGGCTCTAGGCGGGGCGGGCGTCCGTCCAACAAGCTGATCATCGGCGGTGTGGTGGCGGGCTGCGCGGCGGCCGGCATCCTGGTCGCCGTCCTGATGAACGGCGGCAGCGAGCCCACGGACGACACCAAGAAGACCGGCCCGGTGGCCGCCACTGCCGGCGCCACCGGCACCGGCGCCCCCGGGACGGCGAGCGCGAGCGGCTCCGGCGCGGCCGTCGACCCGGACGTCAAGGCCCAGGCGCAGCCGCTGTCGGACCTGCTGGGCACCGCGAGCGACAGCCGCAGCTCGGTGGTCTCCGCGGTCGCCTCGGTGCAGAAGTGCGACAAGCTGCCCGAGTCCCAGCAGGCGCTGACCGCCGCGGCCGGCAAGCGGCGCGAGCTCCAGAGCAAGCTCGGCCAGCTGAAGACCGACAAGCTGCCCGGCGGCCAGCAGCTGGTCGACCAGCTCAACGCGGCCTGGACGGCCTCCGCCCAGGCCGACGACGAGTACGCGGCCTGGGCGCAGGACGCCCAGGGCGCCTGCGACGCGAAGAAGCAGGACAACCCGCACTACAAGAACGCCGTCCAGGCCAGCGGCACCGCGACCACCGCGAAGAAGCAGGCCGCCACCCTCTGGAACACGATCGCCGCCCAGAGCGGACTGCCGAACCGGAACGACGGCGACCTCTGAGCGACGGCGACCGCTGAGCGACGGCGGCCCCTGAACGACCGGAGGGGACGGGCCCGAGGGCCCGTCCCCTCTCCGGGCGGCGCGCGTCAGGCCGGCGGACGGCCTCCGGTGAGCGTCCAGCGGATGTCCACGAAGCCCGGCTGCTGCAGGGTCATCCGGCCGTTCCTGACCACCTGGTAGGTGACCCAGGTGTTCACCAGCCGCGGCGACCCGCTGCTGGGCAGCATGTTGGTGGTGCCCCAGTTCAGCGGCGGGGTGATCCCGACGTCGATGACCTCGCCGCCGTCCAGCAGCGAGGAGACGGCCTTCGAGGAGACCGGCTTGCCGGCCTCCGCCAGCTTCTGCACCGCCGTCCGGAACACCTCGTACGCGACCCAGGTGGTCTGCACGCCTGGGTCGGAGACGTCGATCGGGTGCCCGTTGGTGGTGTCGGTGCGCACCACGGCGCGCAGCCCGTCCCAGATCTTCGCCGACTCCGGCGGGTACCAGCTGGTGACGTAGGCGCCGCCGAGCGGGCCCGAGTCGCCGCCGGTGGAGTCCACCACCGACTGCTGGACGCTGCCGATGATCGAGGCGATCCGGGTGTTCTTCGGGTTCAGCCGCCGGTAGGAGTCCAGCAGGTTGCCGGTCGGCTCGGCGGCCAGGGCGCTGGTGACGCAGGTGCCCGGCTCGTCCTTGCCGATCGCCTTGCGGACCACCGGGGTGTAGTCGGAGGACTGCTCGGGCGCCTTGACGTCCGTCAGCCGGATCCCGGCCGGCCGCAGCGCGGTGCCCAGGTAGCCGAGCAGGTTGTCGCCGGCCGGGGTGTCCGGGCGGACCAGGGCGACGGACTTGCAGCCGGCGTCCACCAGCTGGCGGCCGTTGCCCGCGATCAGCGCCGGCATGCCGCCGTCCACCGGGTAGGACAGCGGGCTGGCGAACTCCGGCTGGGAGAGCCCGTAGCCGCCGATCAGCGGGATGCCGGCGCGCTCCAGCACCGGCATGAACGCCTCGCCCCACTGGCTGTACGAGCCGATCACGGCGACCGCCTTGGCGTCCACCGCCTGCTGGGCGCAGGCGCGGGCACCGTCCACGGTGTTGTGCTCGTTGCAGGTGATCACGCGCAGCCGGTGGCCGTTCAGTCCGCCCTTGGTGTTGACGTCCTGGCCGATGGCGGAGGCGAGCGCCGTCATGCCCGGGCGGTCGGCGGAGCCGGTGCCCGCCGGGGCCCAGGTCATCACGGTCAGGTCGCTGCCACTGGTGGAAGCATCGGCCGATCCGCCGCACGCGGAGGCCGAGAAGAGGGTGGGGAGCAGGACCGCGGCGGTGGCGGCGGCTGCGATCGGGCGTCGGCGGCGGCGTCGCACGATCGGGGGACGGGCCTGGAAGGAGTCCCTTCGGCTGGTCATCGGTTTTCCCTCTCTGGGGCGCCCTCCGGCGCACCGGAGCAAGCCAAGCCCCGGCGCCGCAAGCCGAGAGGGCCGAAGTGCGAACGGACGGCAAACGGACGCCGAAATCCGGGGCGGTACGCGTGTAGATCGCGAGTGGAGCACGAACAGACGGGGAACGTACGATCGTTCACCATGTCCGCCAGCACAGATTCTTCGTATCGGTCCACCCGAAACCCTTCTCGTCCGGGCCACCGCTCCAGCACGATGGGCGGCATGCCGCTCAACGACCTGCCCTGGTGGCGCTGGCGAGCCCGAATGCGCTCGGCGCTGCACATGCTGTCCGACCCCGGTTTCCAGCACGAGGCCTGGCTGACCGGCCGGGAGGGGTACGGCGACGTGACCGACGCCGTCTACCGGCTGGTCGAGGACACCTGGCTGGACCACTGGTCGGCCGAGAAGTACGTCGGGACGATCTTCCGCGACGCCGCCGAGGCCGCACTGGTGGACGTCGCGGTGCTGCGGGCCGTGCAGATGCTGCACGAGGTCGGTGCGGACGCGCCGGCCTCGGCCTACCTCGGCCACCCCGGCTGGCCGGAGACCGTCCGGGCCGCCCGCGAGGCGCACGTCGCGATGGCCGTGGGCGACGGGGACGACCCGGACGCGCCGCCGAAGTCGCTGGACGTGCTGCGCATCCTCACCCGGGTCTGACCGCCGGGCGCCGCCGTCCCGCAGTAGCAGCCGCCCCGCGGCAGCAGCCGTCCCGCAGTACGGGCAGCGGGACGGCGCATGTCCGGGATGTGACACGCTGGACCGTCCACGCACGTCACGACCTAGAACGGGATACCCCCAGTGCAGCAGCCGGCCGGCGCCCAGTACGTCCTCACGCTGTCCTGCCCCGACAAGCAGGGCATCGTCCACGCTGTCTCCAGCTACCTCTTCATGACCGGCTGCAACATCATCGACAGCCAGCAGTTCGGGGACGGCGACAGCGGGCTCTTCTTCATGCGGGTGCACTTCTCCGCCCCCGAGCCGGTCACCGCCGACAAGCTGCGGGCCAGCTTCGCCGCGATCGGAGCCTCCTTCGGCATGGACTGGCAGATCCACCCGACCGAGCAGCGGATGCGGATCGTGCTCATGGTCAGCAAGTTCGGGCACTGCCTGAACGACCTGCTCTACCGCACCCGGATCGGCGCCCTGCCGGTGGAGATCGCCGCGGTGGTCTCCAACCACACCGACCTGAAGGACCTGACCGAGAGCTACGGGGTCCCGTTCCACCACATCCCGGTCACCAAGGACACCAAGGCCGAGGCCGAGCAGCGGCTGCTCGACCTGGTCGCCGAGGAGAACGTCGAACTGGTCGTGCTGGCCCGCTACATGCAGGTGCTCTCCGACCAGCTGTGCACCGCGCTGTCCGGCCGCGTGATCAACATCCACCACTCCTTCCTGCCGAGCTTCAAGGGCGCCAAGCCGTACCACCAGGCGCACGCGCGCGGCGTGAAGCTGATCGGCGCCACCGCCCACTACGTCACCGCCGACCTGGACGAGGGCCCGATCATCGAGCAGGAGGTCGCCCGGGTCACCCACGACGTCAGCCCCGACCAGCTGGTCGCGCTCGGCCGGGACGTCGAGTGCCAGGCACTGGCCCGCGCGGTGAAGTGGCACAGCGAGCACCGGGTGCTGCTGGACGGGACCCGTACGGTCGTCTTCGCCTGAGGCGCGGCGCCGGGGCCCTGGGGCCCGCTACGGCCTGGAGAGCAGCGGGAGCGCGTGCAGCACCTCGCGGACGGCGGCCCGGTCGCCGTGGGTGCCGACCGGCAGCCGGTCCGGGTCGCGGTGCGCCGCGGCCAGCTGGCACAGCTCCAGGCCGTCCAGCACCATCGAGGCCACCGGCTCGGTGCCGTCTCTGCCGGCTCTGCCGTCGGTGCTGTCGGAGCCGTCGGTGCGGAGGCCGTCGCCGTCGAGGGGGACCAGCCACTCGCCGCCCGCCGGGCCGTCGACCATCAGCCGCACCCGCCGGGCCGCCTTGACCCCGCCCACCGGCGCGGCTGGCACCCCGGCGAACTCGGGGCGGGCCGCGCGCAGCCCGGCCAGCGCCCGGGGGAGCAGCCGGACCACCAGCTCCACCATCTGCCGCAGGTGCTGCGGCGCCGGCGGGTCGTACGGGTAGGCGACCGCCCGGGCCACGTCCTCGCCGTGCACGAAGCACTCGAAGGCGCGGTCCACGAAGGCGTCGCGCAGCGGCAGCACCGTGAAGCCGTAGTCGACCGGGGTGTTGCCCTGCGGCCGGAGCGCGGCCCCGCGCACCAGGTCGTGGGCCTGCCGCCGCCAGCGGGAGCGCACCGACTGCGGTGCCAGACCGCGCTGGTCGGCGACCAGCCGGGCGGTGCGCGCGGTGATCGCGGCGTACGGACCGCCCTGCGCCGGGACGCGCGGCACCGCCGGACCGGCGGCCGGCTCCTGCGGCGGCACCCGCCGCCCGATCCGCGCGGCGGGCAGGCCCGGGGCGGCCGGCACCGGGTCGGGCAGACCGAGCGCCAGCGCCAGGAAGCCGTCCACCGCGGTCAGGTGGCCGAGCACCTCGGCCGGGCGCAGCCACTCGGTGCCGCCGTGCCAGGGCAGTTCGGCCACCTCCTGCCACTCCTCCGGGCCGAGGTCGCGCAGCAGCGCGTCGAGCTTGGCGGTCTCCGCCGTGTACGGCATCCCCCAGGCGGGGACGGGCAGTTCGGCCGGCCGACGGGCCAGGCACCAGTCGAGCACCTGCTGGCGCAGTGAGCCGGGCTGGTCCAGCGGCTCGTCCAGGGAGAGCCAGCCGGCCGCCTCGCGCAGCCGGGCCGCCTCCTCGGCGCACTCCCGGCAGTCGCGCAGGTGCTGCTCCAACTCGGCCGCCTCGCGGGCCGGGCAGGCGCCGAGGGCCCACGCGCCGAGCAGCGAGCGCAGGGCGTCGTGCTGCTCCTCAGTGCTGCTCACGTCTCCCCGTCCCCGTGCCCGATTCCGTCCCCGGCTCCGTCCTGGCGGGCGCGCTCCTCGGCCAGTTCGGTGGCCAGCAGCTCCAGACCGAGCCGCATCCGCTGCTTGGCGACCTGTTCGCTGATGCCGAGCAGCCGGGCCGTCTCGTGGTAGGTGCGACCGTCGTAGTAGGTCACCGCGATGGTCTCACGCAGGGGTTGGGGCAGGGAGTCGACCACGTACTGCATCCGCGCGGCGGTGGCCACGGCGCGGATCTCGGCCTCCGCGCCCGGTCCGCGGTCGGCGGCCCGCCGCGCCCGCAGCCGTTCGACCGCGCGGTGGTGGGTCAGCGCGCCGAGCCAGGAGCGCAGCGAGCCCCGGGCGGGGTCGAAGTCCTCGGGGTGCTCCCAGACGTGGGCGAAGACCTCCCGGGTGAGCTGGGTGGCGGCGGCCTGGTCGGCCAGTATCCGCCCGGCCAGGCCGTGCACCATCGGCGCGAGCTGGTCGTAGAGTTCGCCGAGCGCCGTCTCCTCGCCGCGGGCGAGGCGGCGCTGCAACTGCTCGTCCCAGCGCGGGGTCCGCTCCGGGGTGGCCATCGGGAACCACCCTCCTGACGGGTTCGCTGGCGTACCCAACGGTATCCCGCGGCCGGGCGGCGCCGGGGGCGATTCCGGCAAGAACGGAACCGTTCCCCACGGATCGCCGTCCTCCTGGACGTGCTCCCCGGTCCGGACCGCCGACCCCGGGACCGGACCGCCGACCCCGGGACCGGACCGTCGTCCTCCGGGACCGGGCCGTCGTCCTCCGGGACCGGACCGTCGGATGGTGCGACGGTCGGTCGATGTGACGGCAGGGGCGGCGGGGGCGTCCGTCGGCGCCGCCGTACGAGCACCGTCGGACACGCGCCGCACGGGTGGTTCGCGAGTGGCGGGCGGGGCGCCCGGGGTGCGCGGCGGTAGGTTCCCGACCGCGGGACCGGCAGGTCGGCCCGGGTCGGACGATCACCGGTACGAGGCTCGCGAGCGTGAGCGGGACAGTATGCACCGCGCTGTCGCCCGATCGCCGGAATATGCCCGAAGCGCTTGCTGCGTTCCGTCCCCCCGCCCATCCTGAGGCGTATTCGTGTCGCGGCCGGTGCCCGACCGACGAGACGGCGCGGACGAACGGGCGCGGGCGAACGGATCGCGCGGGCGCCCGGGCACGGCTCGGGCGGCACCGGGCGACGGGCTCGGGCCCGCCGGCCGGTCCGGCCCGACCGGGACTCAGCCGAACTGCGAGTGCGGGTGGTGGAGCGGTGCAGGTTCTTCAGGTACAGCTGGCGGTGCAGGCTGACCCCGCCGAGGTCGGTCGGGCCCGCCGGTGGGTGCGCTCGCGGCTGCTGAACCACGGGGTGGACCCGGACGCGCCGATGGCCGAGACGGTGGTGCTGGTGGTCTCGGAGCTGGTGACCAACGCCGTGGTGCACACCGGCTGTCCGGCCGTGCTGCGGCTCTGTCTGCCGGTGGCCGACGGCCCGCAGGAGGGCGGCCCGGCCGCCCCGCTGCGGGTGGAGGTCGCCGACGCGAGCCAGGCCCCCCCGGCCCCGCGGCACGCGGGCGCGGACGAGGACGCGACCAACGGGCGCGGCCTGGAGCTGGTCGAGCTGCTCTGCGAGCGCTGGGGCTGGTACCCGGACGGCTCGGGCAAGCGGGTCTGGTGCGAGATCGGCAGTGACGCCCGGCCGACCGAGCCGCTGGCCGACGTGGACTGGGCGGCTTTGGCGCAATAGCGGCTTTCGCGGCGGCCGTCCGCGGGTGCCGATCACCGGTGCTGATCACCGGCCGAAAGGTGACGCAACCATTCCGAATTTCGGACTACCCATTGACGTGACGTATCCGACTGATCACTCTTGGGTGCGGCGCTCCGTTGCGAGGGGACGCCGAGGGGACGTTCGTCCACCGTCGCGGTGCTGCTGTCCAGGGGATTCGTGCCAGCAGGGGGGATCGCGGACGGTCGGCCACGGGCCGCTCCTTGGCGAGTGCGGAGGGTGTGGCGCGGACTCAGGGCTCGCGCGCCGCGGTTGGATGGCGGCCTGCCGTGCCGTGCTCGCAGTGCGCTCGGCCTGCCGCCATCCAATGCGTCGCCCCCGTGCGACAGGATCCGGCCACCGGCCGGTCCGTTCCCAGACTTCGCTCAGGAAGCCCGTCGGGTAGGGCCTTCGGCGACGGTGGGGCTCCCGTGGCCGGTGCCGCTCTCGGGGAGGGCGCTGCTTTCGGGAAGGGCGCTGCTTTCGGGAAGGGCGCTGCTTTCGGGGAGGGCGCGGAAGGTGCGCCGGTAGGCGCTCGGCGCGACGTCGAGCCGGCCGCGCAGCTGGAGCCGCAGCGAGGCGGCGGTGCCGAAGCCGGACTCCCGGGCGACCTGGTCGATCGTCAGGTCGGTCCGCTCCAGCAACTGGCGGGCCCGCTCGGTGCGCTGGGTGGTGATCCACTGGCCGGGGCTGGCCCCGGTCTCCTCCCGGAAGCGCCGGGTGAAGGTCCGTACGCTCATCCCCGCCCGGTCGGCGAGCTGCCGCAGCACCAGCGGCCGGTCCAGGTGCTCCAGCGCCCAGGCGCGCACCGCGGCGGTGCCGCTGTCGCCGGGGTCCACCGGGCTCGGGGCCTCCACGTACTGCTTCTGGCCGCCCTCGCGCCACGGCGGTACCAGGCAGTTGCGGGCCACCGCGTTGGCCACCGCGCTGCCGTGGTCGCGGCGCACCACGTGCAGGCAGAGGTCCACCCCGGCGGCCACCCCGCCGGAGGTGAGGACGTCGCCGTCGTCGGTGTAGAGCACGTCGGGGTCCAGCCGCACCCGGGGGAACAGCTGGGCGAAGCGCTCGGTGTAGCGCCAGTGGGTGGTGGCCGGGCGGTCGTCCAGCAGGCCGGCGGCGGCGAGCACGAAGGAGCCGGTGCAGATCGACATCAGCCGGGTGCCGGGCCGGATCCGGGCCAGCGCGGCGGCCAGTGCTGGGGTGAAGCAGGTGTCGGCGACGGCCGGGCTGGAGTCGGCGGAGGCCGGGATCACCACGGTGTCGGCCCGCTCCAGCAGTTCGGGCCCGTGGTCGACGACGATCCGGAAGTCGGCGCTGGTGGCGACCGGCCGCCCGTTCAGGGTGCAGGTGGCCACCTCGTACAGCGGCCGCCCGGCCGGGTCCTTGGCGCCGCCGAAGATGCGGGCGGGGATGCCGAGTTCGAAGGCGATCACGCCCTCCAGGGCGAGTACCGCGACCAGGTGTGCCATGCCGTCCCCTCGGATGTCGGTGGGTCCGGGCCAGCCTACGTCGGACCTTGGCCCGATTCTTGCGAAAGCTGTCATTCAGGCCACTCGTCCGGCGCCGGGCGGCCCGGAACACTCGTTCGCGTGACCGAACGCCGTGTCCTCGCCCCCGCCTCCCGCTCCGGACCGCCCGCCCCGGCCAAGCGCCCCCGGGTGCACTACGCCTGGGTGGTGGCCGCCGTCTCCCTGCTCGTCCTGCTCGGCTCGGCCGGCTTCCGCTCCACGCCGAGCCTGATGATGGACGCCCTGCACAACGAGTTCGGCTGGTCGCTCGGGACGATCTCCAGCGCCACCTCCGTCAACCTGACGCTCTACGGCCTCACCGCCCCGTTCGCCGCCGCCCTGATGGACCGTTTCGGGGTGCGCCTGGTGGTGGTCTGCGCGCTGCTGACCATCTCGGTCGGCGCCGGGCTGACCATGCTGATGCGCGAGCCCTGGCAACTGGTGCTCTGCTGGGGCGTGCTGGTCGGCCTCGGCAGCGGCTCGATGGCCGGCGCCTTCGCCACCACCATCACCGGCCGCTGGTTCCAGGCCAGGCAGGGCCTGGTCACCGGGGTGCTGACCGCCGCCGGGGCCGCCGGGAACCTGGTCTTCCTGCCGGTCGGCGCCTGGCTGGTCGAGCAGCACGGCTGGCGCTCGGCCGTGGTCGTGGTCTCGCTCGCCGCCAGCGCCGTCGCCGTCCCGGTCCTGCTGCTGATGCGCGAGCGGCCCGCCGACGTCGGCCTGCTCCCGTACGGCGCGACCGAGGCCCCGCCCGCGCCGGTGACCGAGGGCCGCGCCCTGACCCGCTCGCTGAAGGTGCTCCGGGACGCCGCCCGCACCCGGGCGTTCTGGCTGCTGGCCGGCTCCTTCGCGATCTGCGGCGCCACCACCGCCGGCCTGGTCGGCACCCACTTCATCCCGGCCGCGCACGACCACGGCATGCCGGTCACCACCGCCGCGAGCCTGCTCGCCCTGATCGGCGTCTTCGACGTGGTCGGCACCGTGGCCAGCGGCTGGTTCACCGACCGGGTCGACTCCCGGCTGCTGCTCACCGTCTACTACGGGCTGCGCGGGCTGTCCCTGCTCCTGCTGCCGCAGCTGATGGCCGGCACGCTCCAGCCGCCGATCCTCGCCTTCGTGATCTTCTACGGGCTGGACTGGGTGGCCACCGTGCCGCCGACCGTCGCGCTGTGCCGCCGGCACTTCGGCGGGGACGCCCCGATCGTCTTCGGCTGGGTGCTCGCCGCCCACCAGATCGGCGCGGCCGTCGTCGCCGGACTGGCCGGCCTGGCCCGCGACGCGCTCGGCAACTACGACCTCACCTGGTACGGGGCCGGCGGGCTGTGCGCGGTCGCGGTCGGGCTCTGCCTGGCGCTGCGCACCGGGCGGACCGACCGGGCGGTGCCGGCGCTGCCGTGACGGCCGGTGCCCCCGGTGGGCTCCGGTGACGGCCGGTGCCCCCGGGCGGGGCTGTCGTACCGGAGGTCTAGGCTCCGGTCCATGGCCGCCCTGACCTTCACCCTGGACCCGAAGCCCGACCCGGACCTGCGGACGGACATCGTCCGGCTGTGGGTCGACGTCACCAACGCCGGCGGGGCGGTCGGCTTCGTGGCGCCGGTCACCGAGGAGGAGGTCTGGGACACCGCCGACCACCAGTTCGCCGGGATCGCGCCGGACGGTCCGGACCGGTTGCTGGTCGCCCACGAGAGCGGGACGGGCCGGCTGGTCGGCGTGCTGTTCTTCGAGTCGATGCGCTTCGACCTCATGGAGCACTGGCGGATGCTCAAGCGGGTCATGGTGCACCCCGACTTCCAGGGCCTCGGCCACGGCGCCCGGCTGCTCGCCGAGGCCGAGCGGGTGGCCCGGGAGTGGGGCCTGGAGTCGCTGCGGCTCACCGCGCGCGGCGGCCAGGGGCTGGAGCGGTTCTACGCCCGCAGCGGCTACCGGGAGGTCGGCCGGGTGCCGGCCGCGATCCGGGTCGCCCCCGGGGACGACCGGGACGACATCACCATGTGGCTCGACCTGCGCTGACACCGGCCCCGGTCGGGCCGTCCGGGCCGGACCGGGTGCCCCGTGCCCCGTTCCGGCTGTCAGGCATGCTTGACTGGAGGACCGGCCCCAGCGCAACGAAGAAGGATGTGTCGAGTGACCAGCAACGGCCCGGAGAAGTCGCACGCCACGCTCCGCTACACCTCCATGCGGGTCAGCATCTTCCTCGGCTGCCTGCTGGTGGCCCTGCTGCTCGGGCACTTCCAGGTCATCCCGGTCAGCGGCGAGGCCGGCATGATCTTCCTCTTCCTGCTGGCCGCGCTCGCCTCCGCGCCGCTCAGCTACGCGCTGCTGGGCAGGCAGCGCGACGCGATGTCCGAGCAGATCAGCGGCAAGGTCTCCGGGATGCGCAGCCGTACCGCCGAGCGGATCGCCGCGCAGAACGCCGAGGAGGACGCCGCCGACGACGCCGCCCGCGCGGCCACCGCCGGCCAGAGCTGACCCCGGCCCCGCCCGCGAGCGCAGCCGCCGTGCCCGCCACCCGAGACTCCGTGCCGTCCGAGCCGCCTTCCGCCGAGTCGCCCGAGCCGTCTTCCGCCGTGCCGTCCGAGCCGCCTTCCGCTGAGCAGCCGTCCGCCGGGCAGCCGTCCGTCGAGGCGGCGCTCGGCACCTGGCCGGCCCCCGTCCGCCGGCCCACCGGCCGGGACGTGGCCCGGCTCGCCGGGGTCTCCCAGGCCACCGTCTCCCTGGTCTTCTCCGGCGCCGAGGCCGGCCGACGGGTCTCCGAGGCGACCCGGGAGCGGGTCCGGGAGGCCGCCCGCAGCCTCGGGTACCGCCCGCAGGCGGCCGGCCGGCAGCTGCGGCTCGGCCGCAGCGGGATGATCCTGCTGGCCGTGCCGAACCTCCAGGGCCCGTTCTTCGGCCGGGTGCTGGAGGGCGTTCACGAGGAGGCCGGCCGCAACGGCCTGGCCGTCGTGGTCAGCTCCGGCTGGGGCAGCGCCACCCTCGCCGAGGCCGCCACCGCGGGCCGCTTCGACGGCCTGCTGATCTGCTCCCCGGACGACAGCCAGCTCGGCGAGCTGCCCGCCGACACCCCCGCCGTCTTCCTGGACGCCGACCCCGGCACCGACCGGGCGCGTCCGACCGTCGAACTCGACGTGGCCGGCGGGATGCGCGCCGCGGTCGAGCACCTGGCCGCGCTCGGCCACCGCAGGATCGGCCGGCTGCGCTCCAGCCACTCCGCGTACACCTTCCGGGTCCGGCAGGCCGCCTTCGAGCAGGCCGTCCGTGAACTCGGCCTGGAGGTGGTGGAGTTGGGCGTGAGTCTGAACGACGGACATCGGGCCGCGCGGGCCGTCGCGGGCCGGCTGCTGGAGCGGGCGGACCGGCCGCGCGCGGTGCTCTGCGACGACGACGTGGTCGCCTCCGGGGTCTACCAGGCCGCCGCCGAGCTGGGGCTGCGGGTGCCGGAGGACCTGTCGGTGGTCGGCATGGACAACGTCGCGGTGGCCGCGCTGCTCGCCCCGCCGCTGACCACCGTCGACCTGCCGGGCGAGGAGCTGGGCCGGGCGGGCGCGGCCGCGCTGGCGGCCCTGCTGCGCGGGGAGCGGGTGGCGCCGGTCGCGCCGCTGGCGACCTCGCTGGTGCTGCGCTCCTCCACGGCGCCGGCCGGTTCGGCCTCGACGGGCTGATCACGGTCCGTCACCACTGGGTGGTGCCGCTCCGTCCGGATTGCCCCCGTATGGCCCTCAGGTGGCTCACAGATGCCCCTCGGATGCGTTCAGAATTGCTCCAATCGGGTGAATAATCCTCATTTACTCTCGCGCCGTACCTCCATTCGGATTAACAGAGGGTGAGATTCCAGGATGCGGACGCTCCGATCAATACCCTCACCCTCGTCCAAGGCGGGCCGGATGGCCACCGCCCTGGGCCTCTTCGCGGGCACGCTGCTCACCGGCACCCTCACCGTCCCGACCGCCCAGGCGGCCGTCGGCTTCACCAAGACGGTGGACAAGCCGACGGCGGCGCCCGGCGAGAACGTCACCTACACCCTGCGCTACACCTGTTCCGTCACCGACTGCGCCAACGGCCGGATCACCGACACCCTCCCGGCCGGGATGGAGTTCGTCGGCTGGACCCCGGACGCGAGCACCGTCGACGTCGCCGGCTCGACCGTCCCGGCGGCCGGCACCGTCGGCGGCACCCTCGACATCAGGCTCCTCACCCTCACCCCGGGGACCACCGCGACCGTCAAGGTCGTCCTCAGGTTCCCCAACTTCACCACCCCCAACGGCACCAAGGCCGTCAACTCGGCCACCCTGACCGCCGACGGCGAGCCCGAGCAGTCCGGCTCCGCCACCACCGGCGCCGTCGTCCAGCCCGACTACAAGGTCACCAAGGGTGTCCAGACCAGCAGCCAGGACGGCCGCTCGGTCACCTACCAGTTCAGCGCCTGCTCCACCAGCGGCGTCCCCAACGTCGACCTGGACGCGAGCCGGCTGGTCGACACCCTGCCGCCCGGCGCCGTCGTCGACACCGGCCGCTCGCCCGGCTGGACCCAGGACCCGGGCAACCCCGACCGCTGGGTGTTCGACATCGGCGCCTTCCGGGCCGGCAACGGCCAGGCCGGCTGCCGCAACCCCGGCGTCCTGGTCGTCAACTACCCCGACCCGGCGTTCCCCAGCGGCACCACCTCCACCAACTCGGTGGTCCTGCAGGGCGACCCGCTCGGCCCCGAGGGCATGCGCGACCTGTCCGACGCCACCGCCGTGTCCCCGGTCTTCCAGCCGCCGACCACCGGCATCCAGGTCACCGCCTCCAAGGTCTGGCAGGACCGGGTGGTCTCCGGCGACATCGCCTCCTTCAGCCTCCACGCCGTCAACACCGCCGGCCCTGTCACCCGCCTGGTGATGACCGACCCGGGCGGCGGCACCACCACCGGCCTCTACAACTGGCTGATCCCCCAGTCCATCCAGCTGGAGGCCTGGAACCCCGCCACCATCGGCCTCACCCTCCAGTACCGGCTCGACGGCGACCCGACCTGGCGGACCTTCACCCCCGGCAAGCCGTTCGACGGTTCGGGCAGCCGCCGGATCACCTTCGCCGAAGGCGCCGGGAACCCGGCGAACGACGTGCTCGGCCTCCCGGCCGGCCGCCGGCTCGACGGGCTGCGCTTCGAGTGGAACGGCCCCGTCCCCACCGGCTGGAGCCCCGGCAACGCCGTCCAGGTGCTCTCCCAGGTGGTCACCCCCGGCCACGACGGCCGCACCGCCCCCGGCCCGCTGCACAACTGCGTGGACGTGACCGGCACCGACGCGGCCGGCGCCACCGCCTCGGCGAACGCCTGCGCCGACACCACCGTCTCCGCCGCCACCAACCTGGGCGCCGCCAAGACCACCGTCTCCGGCGAGGTCCTCGCCCCCGGCGGCATCGCGACCTTCCAGCTCACCCCGTACAACCGCACCGGCCGCACCCTGGGCACCCCGCTGGTGATGTACGACCTGCTGCCGCCCGGCCTCGTCTACCAGGACGGCAGCGCCCGGCGCGACCCCGGCTACCCGGAGTCCGTCGCCCCGAGCTCCGTCCAGGTGCTGCCCGGACCGGACGGCCGCCAGTTGCTCAAGCTGACCTGGCCGGCCGGCGCGCCCGACATGACCTACCTCAACGACCACCGGGCCTACCGCACCCTGATCGACGTCCAGGTGGCCGGCAGCGCCAGGCCCGGGACCCTCACCAACGACGCGTACGTCACCACCGAGGGCGCCGGGGAACCCGTCGCCTGCTCCTACTTCGGCACCGACAGCGGTGTCCCGGACACCCACGACCTCGACGGCGACGGCAACACCACCGAGACCATGTGCCACGCCTCCTCCCGGGTCGAGGTGCAGGTCCCGGCCGTGCTGCGCTCCTTCAAGGAGGTCAAGGGCGACCTCGACCAGGACTACGCCACCACCGGCACCACCACGCCCGGCGGCGGCCTCTCCTACCGGCTGACCGTCCGCAACGACTCGCCGGACCCGGTCACCGACTTCGTCGCGTACGACAAGCTGCCCACCCCCGGCGACTCCTACCTGCTGCGCCCGGACGTCCCGCGCGGCTCCGCCTGGACGCCCTCGCTCACCCGGCCGCTGACCTCCAGCGACCCGACCGTGGCGATCGAGTACACCACCTCGCCGAACCCCTGCCCGACCGGCCCGATCACCGTGCCCGGGCCGTGCGACGCGAACGCCACGTGGAGCACCGACTTCCCCGGGCCGGGCAACACCACCTGGTTCAAGGTCAGCCGGCCGGGCACCCTGCCGTCCGGCGGACTGTTCACCCTGACCTGGCCGATGGTCGCCTCGGTGGACGCCGGCAACGCCGACTTCGCGTGGAACAGCTTCGCCTACACCGCCACCGACTCCACCGGTAGCCCGCTGCTGCCGGCCGAGCCCGCCAAGGTCGGCGTCGGCGTCCAGGCGCCCGCGCCGCCGGACAACGCGCTCGGCGACCACGTCTGGGCCGACCGCGACGGCAACGGCGTCCAGGACCCCGGCGAGAACGGGGTCCCCGGCGTCCGGGTCGAGCTGCTGGACGGGACCGGACAGCCGGTCCGGGACAAGCTGGGCAAGCCGGTCACCACGGTGACGGACGCGGACGGGAACTACCTGTTCGACAAGCTGCCGGACGGGGAGTACGCGGTGCGCTTCGACCTGACGACCGCTCCGGCGGGCGCCAGGGCCACCACGCGGCACGCGGGGAAGGACCCGGCGCGGGACTCGGACGCCGACCCGGCCACCGGGACCACCCAGACCGTACGGCTGTCGGGCGGGGCCCGGGACCTGAGCCTGGACCTGGGGCTGGTGCCGGTGGACGAGCCGACGCCTACGCCTACGCCTACTCCGACTGCGACTCCGACGGGTTCGCCGACGCCGACCGGTTCCCCGTCTCCGACCTCGTCGCCGACTCCGACGAACTCGCCGTCCCCCACGGGTTCGCCGACGCCGACCGGTTCGCCCACGGGTACGCCCACGAGTACGCCCACCGGTTCGCCGGCACCGACGGACTCGACCTCGCCGTCGGACGGCCCCTCGAACGGCCCGTCGTCGAGCGAGCCCCCGAGCACGGGTGAGCCCGGCGGGCCGTCGCAGGATCCGCAGCGGCCGTCCCCGGACCGGGATGGCGGCGAGCTGCCGCACACCGGTGGGCCCGGTCTGCTGCCGGCCGCTCTCGGCGCCGCCGCCCTGGGCCTCGGCGTGCTGTTCACGGTGGTCGCCCGGCGCCGTCGGGGCCGCCACAGCTGACCGCGCGTGGCTGATCACCCGTAGGTGAAGGACAGGAAGGACAAGACCGCGCCCGCCGGCCAGACCACCGGCGGGCGCGGTCGTTCGTGGGGGCGGGTCAGCCCACCGGGACGGGCTGCTCGGCGGGGGCGGCCGGCGCCGGGTGGAACCAGCGCCGGGCGCCGAACAGCAGCAGCCCGCCGAGCGCGATGCCGCCCACCGCGCACAGGGCCACCGGGCGCAGCGAGTCCTCGGCGAGCTTGCCGGAGACGGCGTAGCCGAGCGAGTTGCCGGTGGCGAACAGCGTCACCAGCCAGGCGAAGGCCTCGGTGACGGTGCCGGTCGGCGCCAGTTCGGCGACCAGCACGAACGCCGCCGCCAGCAGCGGGGCCAGCATGATCCCGGAGAGGAAGGCCAGCGCGGCCATCGGGTACGGCCCGGGCAGGGTGATCAGCGGCAGGTAGGAGGCGGCCATCGCGAGGGCCATCATCCAGGTGCGGGTGGCCGTGGTCTGCCGCCAGCTGACGGCGCCGTAGGCGAGTGCGCCGAGCAGGCCGCCGAGCGCCGCCAGGGCGAGCAGGGTGCCTCCGCCGCCGGGCAGCGCGCCGACGTTCCGTTCGGCGTAGGCGATGAACAGCACGTTCTGCGCGCCGACGGCCCAGCCGGCCCCGGCCAGTCCGACCAGCAGCAGCACCAGCCCGGGGGAGCGCAGCGGTCCGAGCAGTCCGGCGGACTGTTCCCGGGCCGGGGCGCGCCAGGACCGGGCGGGTCCGGTGGTGGCCACGATCAGCGCGCCGGCCAGTCCGAGTCCGGCGGCCACCCAGAGCGCGGCGACCGGGCTGAACAGTCCGGAGATGGCGGCGACGGCCAGTGGGCCGGCCACGTAGAGGATCTGCTGGGAGGCGGAGTCGAAGGCGTACGCGGTGTCGAGCTGCTTCTCCTCGACCACGTCCGGCCAGAGCGAGCGCAGGCAGGGCTCCAGCGGGGGCATGGCGAGGCCGGCGATCGCGGCCCCGACGGGCGCGCCGACCGCGGAGCCGGGGGCGAGGGCGAGCAGCGCGTACCCGCCGCCGGCCACCACGGCGGAGGCGAGCAGGACGCGCGGCTGTCCGGTGCGGTCGATGATCCGGCCGAGCACCGGCCCGCCGACGGCGGCGGCGATCGCGTAGCAGGAGGTGGCCAGTCCGACCCGGCCGTACGTCACTCCGGCGTCGCGCAGCGCGAGGGCGATGACGAGGGCGGTCATGCCGGCGGGCAGGCGGCCGAGCAGGGTGCCGAACAGCAGGCGGGTGACGTGCGGGGCACGGAGCAGGGCGAGGTAGCCCATCGGCGTCCTCTCCGGGTGGGCAGGCAGGGGCGGGGACGCCGCCAAAGTTATACGTATAACCGTTCAGCGGTCAATCGGACCACCGAGCCGTCCTGATGGGGCGTCAGCTTCGTTCGTGTCCGGAGCGCGGGTTCGCGGCGGGGTTCGGGTGGGCAGGAACTCTCCGTGACCTCAAACAAGTACTTTGAACATCTCAAACCTTTGCTGCTAACGTATCGGCCATGACAGCCTCAGACGCACTGCGGATGCACGGCCCGGGCCCGCTGCCCGGCGCCGCCCGCCCGTGTGCTCTGACCGGTGCTGTGGACAGTCCGCGCCGTTGTCGCGCCATGGGCCGTTGCCGCGCCATGCGCTGTACCGCCCCGAGCTGTACCGCGGCGGCACGCCCCTGATCGGGGGTCGACCCCTTCGTCCGGCCCCGCGCCGTGCCGCCTGCTCCGCCCCCACCTCACCGTCAGCAACGCCCTCCCCCGGAGACGCTCCCCCATGTCCACAGCGCCCGAGGCGACCTCGTCGCCGTCCGTGCTCGCCCGCATCCGCAAGACGCCCTTCTGGGTGCAGATCGTCGCCGGCCTCGTGCTCGGCGTCGGCCTCGGCTACCTGGCCCGCGCCGCCGACATCTCCTGGCTGGCCACCACCCTGGAGACGATCGGCAAGATCTTCGTCCAGCTGCTCAAGGTCGCCGTCCCGCCGCTGGTGTTCACCGCGATCGTGGTGAGCGTCGCCAACCTGCGCAACGTCACCAACGCGGCCCGCCTGGCCACCCGCACGCTGCTCTGGTTCATGATCACCTCTCTGATCTCGGTCGGCATCGGCATCGGCCTGGGCCTGCTGACCAACCCGGGCGAGGGCACCAACCTGAAGACCGAGGGCCTCAAGGCGCTCGACTCCAAGGGCACCTGGATCGACTTCCTGACCGGGATCTTCCCGACCAACATCGTCGACTCGTTCGCCAAGGTGAACGTGCTCCAGATCGTCTTCCTGGCGGTCGTGGTCGGCGCGGCGATCATCAAGCTCGGCGCCAAGGCCGAGCCGGTCCTCAAGCTCAGCGAGTCCGTGCTGGAGCTGACCCAGACCGCCCTGTGGTGGGTCATCCGGCTCTCCCCGCTCGGCACCCTCGGCCTGATCGGCAAGTCCGTCGCCAAGTACGGCTGGGACCTGCTGAAGCCCTTCGCCACGCTGACCCTGGACATCTACCTCGGCTGCGCGCTGGTGCTGTTCGTCGTCTACTCGCTGGTGCTGCGCTTCGCCGCCGGGCTCAACCCGCTGCACTTCTTCAAGGGCGCCTGGCCCGCCATCCAGCTGGCCTTCGTCTCCCGCTCCTCGGTCGGCACCCTGCCGGTCACCCGCCGCGTCACCGAGCGCCTCGGCGTCCCGAGCGAGTACGCGTCCTTCTCCGTGCCGTTCGGCGCCACCACCAAGATGGACGGCTGCGCCTCGATCTACCCGGCCGTCGCCGCGATCTTCGTCGCCCAGGTCTTCAACATCGAGCTGGGCATCAAGGACTACATCCTGATCGCCTTCGTCTCGGTGGTCGGCTCGGCCGCCACCGCGGGCCTCACCGGCGCGATCATCATGCTGACGCTGACCCTGTCCACCCTGGGCCTGCCGCTGGAGGGCGTCGGCCTGCTGCTCGCCATCGACCCGATCCTGGACATGATGCGCACCGCGACCAACGTCGCCGGCCAGGTCGTCGTGCCGATCGTGGTCGCCGCCCGGGAGAAGATCCTGGACGTCGCCGCGTACAACAACCCGTCCGGGGACCTGTACGAGGAGGACGCCAAGCCGGCCGTCGTCGCCGCCCAGGGCGGAGCGGCCACGGCCGCGGCCTGAGGCTCGTTCGGCCTCCGGTCCGGCCGCTCAGCCGGAGGCCGAATGCCCGATCGGACGCCAGAGGGGACGTCCGATCGACCGGACGGAAAGGGCCCTCTCCCGGTGACGGGGGAGGGCCCTTTCCGCATTCCTTTTCTCCGCACCCGAACTTCCCGGCCCGAACCACCCGTTCGATGTTCGAGTGACGTTCGAGTGGAGTTCGGCCGGAAGGCGTTCGAAAAAAGGCAGGGGGCCCGCCGGACGGGCGGGCCCCCTTGGGTACTGCTCTTGTGCTCATGGTGGCGGCTGTCGGGAGCCGCCGGCGGACCCGTCGGGGTCCACGAGCGATCAGATCATCAGAGGATGGTCAGACAGCGGTGACGTTCTCCGCCTGCGGGCCCTTCGGGCCCTGGGTGACGTCGAAGGTGACCGCCTGGTTCTCCTCCAGCGAACGGAAGCCGTTCGCGTTGATGGCGGAGTAGTGGACGAAGACGTCCGGGCCGCCGCCCTCCTGGGCGATGAAGCCGAAGCCCTTCTCAGCGTTGAACCACTTGACGGTTCCCGTGGCCATGCCGTTCTCCTTGCGAGGCGTGTCGGGGGCCACACCGTGTGGCACCCGGTCCGCTGCGCTGATCGCCCTGCCTCCGGACGTGTCCGAAATTTTTCGATATTGCTGAAAAACTACAAAAAGCCTGCGGTTACATGCTCCGCAGGCTTCAAGTACTGCAAGGGGAATCAAACTGCAACTGAGGGCAACGCTAGCATGCGGCCGCTGTGACGACCAGAGGTCACTTACGGCGTGGAAGGCGCGTGTCGTAGGGCGGTCCTGAGGCGCTCACAGGGGCCGGGCGCAAGGCTGTTGCGGGTGTTCGCCGGGTCGGTTGCCGGGCGGCCGTCGGTCGGTCGGGAGGGTGGTCAGCCCGGTGGTCGTCGGCCGTTCGTCAGGGTGGGGGCGGGCGCGGAAAGGCCCGCCGGCGGCGCGTGAGGGCGTGTCGGGTGGCCGGTGCGAGCCACCGCCGACAGCAGGCATACGCTGCGGGGAGGCACGAACAGCAAGGGAGCGGCGCAGTGGCAGCACCGGAAGCACGAACACCGGACGCGCGGACGCGGGAGCCCCGGCAGGACACCCCGGTCAGGCCGCGGGTCGGCCACATCCAGTTCCTGAACTGCGTCCCCCTCTACTGGGGGCTCGCCAGGACCGGCAACCTGCTCGATCTGGATCTCACCAAGGACACCCCGGAGAAGCTGAGCGACCAGCTCGTCGACGGCGCCCTGGACATCGGCCCCATCACCTGCGTGGAGTACCTGCGCAACGCGGACGACCTGCTCGTCCTGCCGGACATCGCGGTCGGCAGCGACGGCCCGGTGATGTCCTGCCTGATCGTGAGCAAGGTGCCGCTCGCCGACCTCGACGGCCGCCGGGTCGCCCTCGGCTCCACCAGCCGCACCTCCGTACGGCTCGCCCGGCTGCTCCTGGAGGAGCGCGAGGGCGTGCGCCCGGACTACTTCAGCTGCCCGCCGGACCTCGGCTCCATGCTCGCCGAGGCCGACGCCGCCGTCCTGATCGGCGACCCGGCCCTGCGCGCCTACCTCGGGCAGGCCGCCGACCTCGGGCTGACCGTCCACGACCTCGGCGAGATGTGGAAGGAGTGGACCGGACTGCCCTTCGTCTTCGCGGTCTGGGCGGTGCGGCGCGAGTTCGCCGAGCGCGCCCCGGAGATGACCGCCGCGGTGCACCGGGCCTTCCTGGAGTCCCGCGACCTGTCGCTGGTGGAGGCCACCAAGGTCGCCGAGCAGGCCGCCCGCTGGGAGACCATCGGGGCGGACGTGCTGGAGCGGTACTTCAGCGAGGCGCTCGACTTCTCGCTCGGCGAGCGGCAGCTGGCCGGGGTCACGGAGTTCGCCCGGCGGGTCGCGCACGACAGCGGGTTCGCCCCGGACGTCGCGGTGCGGCTGCTGGAGCCGGCGGCGCTGCCGCTGGGGTCGTAGGGCCCGTCCTCGCCCCCGCCCGCGGGGCGACGGGAGTGTGACGACGGCCCCCGGGGGCGCGCGGTCCGGCTCCTGGCCCCGTTCCGGTCCGCGGGCCGGGCGGGGCCCGGCCGGGCCCGGTACGGTCTGCACCCGAGGCGCGTCCGGCTGACGGTCGGTCGGATGGCCGACCGGACGGCCGACCCGGGTGGTCGGCCGGCCGGGTGGCCGCTCGGCCCCCGGCGGTCGGCGGCGCGCGCGGCCGAGCGGGCGAGGGAGCGTACGGGGATGCGGGCACTGGGGTCGGACGATCCGCGCCAGGTGGGCGGCTACCGGCTGCTGCGGCGGCTCGGCGCGGGCGGGATGGGCCGGGTCTACCTCGGCCGGACGGCCGGCGGGCGCACCGTCGCCGTCAAGGTGGTGCGGTCGGAACTCGCGGACGACGCCGAGTTCCGCGCCCGGTTCCGGCAGGAGGTGGCCGCCGCCCGGCGGGTCGGCGGCGCGTGGACCGCGCCGGTCCTGGACGCCGACACCGAGGGCGGGCAGCCCTGGGTCGCCACCGGCTACGTGGCGGGCCCCGCGCTCGGCGAGGCCGTCCGGACGTACGGGCCGCTGCCCGAGCCGGCCGTGCGCTCGCTCGGCGTCGGACTCACCGGGGCGCTGGCCCACGTCCACGGGCTCGGCCTGGTGCACCGGGACGTCAAACCCTCCAACGTGCTGCTCACCCTGGACGGGCCCCGGCTGATCGACTTCGGGATCGCCCGGGCACTGGACGCCGCCGGCGGCCTCACCCGTTCCGGTTACGTGGTCGGTTCGCCCGGCTTCATGTCACCCGAGCAGGCGAACGGGCAGGCGGTCGGGCCGGCCGGGGACGTCTTCTCGCTCGGCGCCGTCCTCGCCTTCGCCGGGTCCGGCGTGCACCCCTTCGGAGAGGGGGTCAGCGCGGCCGTGCTGCTCTACCGGGTGCTGCACGAGGAACCGGACGTGGCCGGACTGCCCGAGCCGCTGCGGGGGACCGTCCTCGCCTGCCTGGCCAAGGACCCGGCCGCCCGCCCCACCCCGCGGCAGCTCCACGACCGGCTGGACCCGGACGGCACGGCCGCCACCCGGCTGTCGCACGGCGGCTGGCTGCCGGCGGAGCTGGCGGCGGGGGTGGGGCGCAGTGCGGTGGGGCTGCTGGACCTGGACCTCGACTTGGACCCGGGCCCGGACCCGGAGGGGATTCCGGGGGCTTCGGGGGAGCCGGCTCCGGAGGCGGGTGCTCTCGGGGTGGTGCGGACTCCGACCGTCGCATCCGGGGGCGGGCCGGAGGGCGAGGGGGATCGGCAGCCGCTGTGCTCGGGTGTCTGGGACGAGCCGGCGGGGGCGCGGCCGCGGCGGGTCCGGACCGGGGTGGCGGTCGCGGCGGCCGTGGCGGCGCTCGCGGTGCTCGGGGGCGGCGGGTACGGGCTGTACGAGTGGCTGCACCGGGCCGAACCGGCGGCCTCGGGGCCGTCGCCGACGGTGGGGCCGCTGCCGGAGGTGTCGGTCGATCCGAGCCAGGCCGTCCTGCCGAGCGGGGCCTACGGCTCCGGGGTGGCGTCGGCCCCCGGTGCTCCGGGGAGCGCGACGTCGTCCGCCCCGGGCGCGGTGCCACCCGGGACGGGCGGGCCGAGCGTGGTGCCCGCCGCCTTCCTGGGCACCTGGAGCGGGGACATGGTCACCGACAAGGGGCTGCCCGCCGGGACCACCACGCTCACCGTCCGTCCGGCGGCGATCGGTCAGGAGAGCACCACCAGCCGCAACGCGGCCTCCGGGCTGATCTCGATCAGCTGCGAGGGCGCCTGGACGCTCAGGTCGGCCTCCGCCACCGCGCTGGTGTTCCAGTCCCGGCTGGTCCGCTCCTCGATCCCCGGCGCCTGCACCGGCGGCTCCAACGCGGAGACGCTCACCCTCCAGTCCGACGGGACGGTCCGGTTCACCTCCGCCGACCCGCCGGCCGGGAACCCGGCGGGCACGATGCGCAGGGCGAACGGCTGAGACGTGGTCCGAGCTGCTCGGGGGTGGTCCGGGGTGCTCCGCGCGCTGTTCAGCGGGCTGACGCGGGCGGCGGAATGTGCTGGCGTAGGCTGGTTCGGCCGTACCCGAGTAGCACTTGAGAGAGAGAAGGCCGCCAGGTGACCGAGCTCGCAGCGACCACCCTCGATGCGTCCAGCACCGACCTGAAGGCCGTGCTCGACCGGGCCGCCGCCGGCGGCCGGATCACCCCGGAGGAGGCGCTGGAGCTCTACCGCTCCGCGCCGCTGCACGCGCTCGGCTCCGCCGCCGACGCGGTGCGCCGCCGCCGCTACGCGGGTACCGAGCACATCGCGACGTACATCATCGAGCGCAACATCAACTACACCAACGTCTGCGTGACGGCGTGCAAGTTCTGCGCCTTCTACGTGCCGCCGAAGAGCGACAAGGGCTGGTCCCGCGAGCTCGACGAGATCCTGCGCCGCTGCGCCGAGACGGTCGAGCTGGGCGGCACCCAGATCATGTTCCAGGGCGGCCACCACCCGGACTACGGCGTGGAGTACTACGAGCGCGCGTTCTCGGCGATCAAGGCCGACTTCCCGCAGCTGGTGATCCACTCGCTGGGCGCCTCCGAGGTCGAGCACATGGCGCGGATCTCGGGCGTCTCCGTCGAGGAGGCCATCACCCGGATCCACAAGGCGGGCCTGGACTCCTTCGCCGGCGCCGGCGCCGAGCTGCTGCCGGAGCGGCCGCGCAAGGCGATCGCCCCGCTGAAGGAGTCCGGCGAGCGCTGGCTGGAGATCATGGAGATCGCCCACGGCCTCGGCGTGGAGTCCACCTCCACCATGCTGATGGGCACCGGCGAGACCAACGCCGAGCGGATCGAGCACCTGCGGATGATCCGCGACGTGCAGGACCGCACCGGCGGCTTCCGGGCCTTCATCCCGTACACCTACCAGCCGCAGAACAACCACCTGAAGGGCTCGACCCAGGCCACCGTCTTCGAGTACCTGCGGATGATCGCGATCGCCCGCCTGTTCCTCGACAACGTCGCCCACATCCAGGGCTCCTGGCTCACCACCGGCAAGGAGGCCGGCCAGCTGTCGCTGCACTACGGTGCGGACGACCTCGGGTCCGTGATGCTGGAGGAGAACGTCGTCTCGGCGGCGGGCGCCAAGCACCGCTCCAACCTCACCGAGCTGATCCACCTCATCCGGGCCGCCGACCGCGTCCCGGCGCAGCGCTCGACCACGTACGAGCACCTGCGGGTGCTGGACGACCCGGCCAACGACCCGGTCGACCCGCGGGTCGCCTCGCACATCGCCTCCACGGCGATCGAGGGCGGCACCGCGCACCCCGAGCTGAAGATCCTGGACAACTGAGTCCTCGTTCCTCCTCCCTTCCTTCTTGTCGTGCCGGTGCCGGTGCCGCTGATGGTGGTGCCGGCGTCGGCGCTGTTGCCGTTGCCGTTGCACTTGCCGTTGTTGTCGAAGTCGAAGGCGCTGTTGTGCTGACTCTGCACCGGGCGGCGTTCGTGCTGCCCGACCCGGCCGATCCCACCGCCCCGTCCATCGCCGACGGGGCGGTGGTGGTGCGTGGCGAGCTGGTCGAGGCGGTCGGGCCGTACGGGGAGCTGGCGACCGGGTACCCGGGCGCGCGGGTGCGGGACTGGGGGGCGGCCGTGCTCGCCCCCGGGCTGCGCAATCCGTACGGGCACTGGCTGCTGGAACGCGCGTACCACCCGGATCCGCGGGAGGAGGTCGGCGTCGAACCGGTGGCGGACGGGCTGGCCGGGTCCACCGACGAGGCGCGGTGCGGGGCCAGCGCCCGGCGGGGGCTGCAGCGGATGCTCGGGTACGGGGTGACGGCGGTGGCCGGGCCCTTCGAGCGGGCCTCGGTGCGGACGGCGGTGGCGCGGTCGGGGGTCGTGGGGCTGCCCGGTTCCGCCGTGTCGTCCGCTGTGTCGTCCGGCGGGGTGGGCGGCGGGCCGCAGGACGGCGGGCCGGAGGGCAGCGGGCCGCAGGACGGTGGCGCGCGGCCGTTGGACCCGCTGGCCGTCCTGCCGTTCGCCGAGGCCGTGTACGGGCGGGTGGCGGCCGGGGGCCGGGCGGACTTCGCGGTGTTCGCGACGGCCGCGGTCGCGGGGGACGGGGGCGCGCAACCGGTGGCCGGCGGGTGCCTGGCCACGGTGCTGGGCGGGCGGTTGGTGTACCGCCGACGCTGAGACGGGCGTCACGGCGGGTGTGACGTACTCGTCAGTAGCCGGATTTCCTTGTGGCGCACGGGACTTCCTTCGTGTGCACCCGAACTCCGGGACCGGTACCGGAGAGTGATTGTCCCTTCATCGTGACCTGAGGGCCCGCCAGCGGATACGATCCCGGACAGCTCACCCACTCCGTACCCTCACCACACCACCGCCCGCGCCCGCGGGTGGCGGGGCCGTGTCCCCGGCCCCGAAGGCAAGCCAGGACAGGAACCATGCGAACCGCGACCGTTCCCCCGCCGCGCACCCCGCGGATGGGCCGTGGTTGGTACCTCGCCGCCGTGCTCAGCGCAGTGCTGGCCGTCGGCATGTGCCTGCTGGGTTGGCGCCAGGCCGACCAGGCCGACCGGATCGAGGCGCACCCGGTGAGAGTCGAAGGAGTCGTCACCCAGCTCCCGACCGGCGGCGGCACCTACAGCGCCGTCAGCTACCGGGCCGACGGGGAGCCGCACACCGCGGCCGCGCTGCCGCTCTCGGACAGCGCCAAGGTCGGCGACGCGGTCTGCCTGGAGCACGCCGCCGACGACCCGGGCGCGGTACGGATCTGCGGCGACACCTACCCGCAGCCGGTCGGCGTGGGCCTGGCCCGGTTCAGCGTGCCGGTGGCCCTCGTGTTCTTCGTGATCTGCGTGCTGCGCATCCGTCGGCACCACAAGGCCCTCGCGGTCCGCAGCGGGCAGGGGGCGCTGGCCGCCAACCTCGCGTTGGCGGCGGGGGCGCTCGCGGACGGGATGCCCGCGATAACCCACGGCAAGCGGTCCCGGCGGCGGCGCCGCGCGGGCGGGCGGCGCGCCCAGCACTGACGGGGGCGTGCGGGAACGGCCCGACCGGTGAGGACCGTGGGGGGCGGCCGGTGAGGTCCATGGGCGCGGCCCCGTTGGTCGGGGTGTCCGTGCGAGGGTGAACAATGGGGGGCGTGACCCGAGCCTCTCTGGACAAGCAGCCGCACGAAGTCGCCGCCATGTTCGACGACGTCGCGGCCAAGTACGACCGCACCAACGACGTGCTCTCCCTCGGCCAGGCCCGCGCCTGGCGCCGGGCGGTGGCCGAGGCGGTGGCCGCCGGCCCGGGAGACCTCGTGCTCGACCTCGGGGCCGGCACCGGCACCTCCTCGCTGCCCTTCGCCGAGGCCGGGGCGAAGGTCGTCCCGTGCGACTTCTCCGTCGGCATGCTCACCGAGGGCAAGGGCCGCCACCCCGAGCTGGCGCTCACCGCCGGCGACGCCACCCGGCTGCCGTTCGCGGACGACACCTTCGACTCGGTGACGATCTCCTTCGCGCTGCGCAACGTCCAGGACACCGACGAGGCGCTGCGCGAGATGCAGCGGGTCACCAAGCCCGGCGGCAAGCTGGTGATCTGCGAGTTCTCCACCCCGACCTGGACGCCGTTCCGGACGGTCTACACCGAGTACCTGATGCGCGCGCTGCCGCCGGTGGCGACCGCCGTCAGCAGCAACCCGGAGGCGTACGTCTACCTCGCCGAGTCCATCCGGGCCTGGCCGGACCAGCCGGGGCTGGCCGCCAAGCTCCAGGACAACGGCTGGTCGAAGGTCGCCTGGCGGAACCTGACCGGTGGGATCGTCGCGCTGCACCGGGCGTACAAGATCGCGTAGCCGGGCTTGGCGGGCTCGGGGCTCTGGGCTCGGCGGGCCCGGTGGGCCCGTGGCCCGGTCGCTCGGCCGCCCGGCTGCCCGGCTCGGGTTGGTGGTTGGGGCGGTCGGGGCTGGCGGTCGGGGCTGACGGGCGGAGCCGGAGGTCGGGGGCGGGGGCGCATCCGGTGGCGTGAGCGGAACTAGACTGCCGGAGACAAAGCCGCCGTCCCCCGCCGCAGTTCCAGGAGTGTGTCCACGTGTCCGAGACCGCAGCCGATCTGACGAAGCCGGACAGCCCCGTCGAGAGCACGGCCGACGTCATCGTGGTCGGCGCGGGCCCGGCCGGCGCCACCACCGCGTACTACCTGGCCCAGGCCGGGCTGGACGTGCTGCTGCTGGAGAAGACCGCCTTCCCGCGCGAGAAGGTGTGCGGCGACGGCCTGACCCCGCGCGCCACCAAGCAGCTGGTGGACATGGGCATCGACGTCTCCACCGAGAACGGTTGGCTGCACAACAGGGGCCTGCGCATCATCGGCGGCGGCGTCCGCCTGGAGCTGGACTGGCCTGAGCTGTCCTCCTTCCCCGACTACGGCCTGGTGCGCAAGCGCGCCGACTTCGACGAGCTGCTCGCCCGTCAGGCCGAGAAGGCCGGCGCGCGGCTCTACGAGCGCTGCAACGTCAGCGGGCCGGTCCTGGACGAGCGCACCGGCCGGATCGTCGGCGTCACCGCCAAGCTCGGCGACGAGAAGCGGCCGGTCACCTTCCGGGCCCCGCTGGTGGTCGCCGCCGACGGCAACTCCACCCGGCTCTCGCTCGCCATGGGCCTGCACCGGCGCGAGGACCGCCCGATGGGCGTCGCCTACCGCACCTACTTCACCTCGCCGCGCCACGACGACGACTACTTGGAGTCCTGGCTGGAGCTGTGGGACACCCGCGACGGCGACCGCAAGCTGCTGCCCGGGTACGGCTGGGTCTTCGGCATGGGCGACGGCACCTCCAACGTCGGTCTCGGCATCCTCAACTCCTCGCCGGCGTTCGGCGAGCTGGACTGGCGCGAGGTGCTCAAGGCCTGGTGCGCCAACATGCCGGAGGAGTGGGGCTACACCCCCGAGAACATGACCGAGCCGATCCGCGGCGCCGCGCTGCCGATGGCCTTCAACCGGCAGCCGCACTACACCCGCGGCCTGCTGCTCGTCGGCGACGCGGGCGGCATGGTCAACCCGTTCAACGGCGAGGGCATCGCCTACGCGATGGAATCCGGGCAGATCGCCGCCGGGGTCATCGTGCAGGCCCTCGCCCGGGTCACCGACGGCGGCCGCGAGCGCGCCCTCCAGGCCTACCCGCGCATCCTCAAGGACGTGTACGGCGGCTACTACACGCTGGGCCGCGCCTTCGTGAAGCTCATCGGCAACCCCAAGGTGATGCAGATCGCCACCCAGCGCGGCCTCACCCACCCGATGCTGATGCGCTTCACCCTCAAGCTGCTCGCCAACCTCACCGACCCGCAGGGCGGCGATGCGATGGACCGCGTGATCAACGGCCTCGCCAGGGTCGCGCCGAACGCCTGACGGCTGGTGTCTGGCGCCTGACAGCTGGTGCCTGACGGCTGGTCTCTGGCGCCTGATGCCTGGCGGCTGACGCCGAAGGGCCGGACGCCGAACGCCTGGCGCGGACCGGGTGTTGGGGCCGGTGGGGATGTCCGTCCCCGCCGGCCCTACGGCTGTTCGGCCGCCCGGGGTGCCTCCGGCGCCCGGCGGGAGGCGGCGGAGCGCTGCTCGACGTAGGCGAGACGCTCGTCGAAGATCCGGGCCGCATCGGGGGTGAGGGTCCTCAGGGCGACGAGGGCGGTGAAGACGACGTCGCAGAGCTCGTGCTGGACGTCCTCCCAGGTGTGGGTGACCCCCTTGCGCGGGTTCTGGCCGGTGGCGCCGATCACCGCGGCACCGACCTCGCCGACCTCCTCGGAGAGCTTGAGGATCCGCAGCAGTCGCTCCTCCTGGGGCGACTGCGTGCTCTGCTCGTCCAGCCGTGCGACCAGGTCGTCGACGCTCTCCCAGATCCGGCTGTCCATGCGGCGTTGCTCCTGCTCCCACGCGGTGTCGTTGGTGTTGCCACCGTACGGGAGCGGGGGCGGGCGGGAGCGGGCCGGGGCTGTCCGGCCCGCCGGGGACGAGCAGCCTCAGCGGGCGCTGATCTTCACGTTGCGGATGTTCACCGGGAGGTTGGGGAAGCCGTCGCCCGGGTTGTTCTGGTCGTCCTCGCCGCCGGCGGCGATCTTCTGGAGCACGTCCAGACCGCCGGTGATCCGGCCGAAAGGGGTGTAGGCGGGGGAGAGCTTGGTGTCCTTCCAGACGAAGAAGAACTGGCTGCCGTTGGTGTTCGGGCCGGCGTTGGCCATGGCCACGGTGCCGGCCGGGTAGGTGGCGCCGGTCAGGTTCTCGTCCGGGAACGAGTAGCCGGGACCGCCGCTGCCCGTGCCGGTCGGGTCGCCGCACTGGAGGACGTAGATCCGCTGGGTGGTGAGGCGGTGGCAGTGACTGCGGTCGAAGTAGTCGTGCTCGGCGAGGAACCGGAACGAGAAGGTGGTGCAGGGCGCCTTGTCGGTCAGGGCCTCGAAGCTGATCTGGCCCTGACTGGTCCGCAGTGTCGCGCGGTAGCGCTTCGCCGCCTTCTTGGCGTCGAACACCGGGATGCCCTTGAAGTTGTCGGCCGGGACGGCCGGTGTGTAGGCGCAGCCGGTAGCGGGGGTCGCGGCCGCGGGGGTGTCCGCGATGGCGGTGCCGGTGCTCGCCACGAGCGGGAGGACGGTGGCGGCGGCGACCAGCGCCCAGTGCTTGCGCTTCATGTGACGGGCCTTCCGGGGGGTGGTGGACGGCGGTGTTGTCATGGGTGCATCATCCACGGCCGGATGGGGATGCGGTAGGGGTTGGGGCGGCCGTGGCTCCCCGGGCGGCGACAGTGTGATGGTTTGTCAGTTCTGCTCCGGGGTGGTCGTGGTGGGTGTGAAGAGTCCCGCGCGGGCGGCCAGGGCCGCGGCGTCGGCGGCCCGCTCGGCGGTGCGGGCGTCCAGCGGCTCGCCGGAGACGAAGAGGCGGTAGTAGAGCGGCGCGGTGGCGGCCCGGACCACCTCGGTGCCGTCCGTCCCGGCGGGCAGCTCGCCCCGGGCGACGGCCCGTTCGGCCACCTCGGCGGCCTGGCGGTGGCGGGCCGCGAAGAAGGCGCGCAGGGCGGCCGCGCCGGTGTCCGAGCGCTGGGCCGCGGAGATCAGCGCGGTGGGCGTGGGGCCGAGCTCCGGATCGGTGAAGACGCTGAACACCTCCTGGGTGATCCGGCGGAGGTCCTGCCGGAGGTCGCCGGTGTCGGGCAGGGGCCAGGGCTGGTCGGCGGAGGCGGTCAGGGCGTCGGCGACCAGGCCGTCCACTCCGCCCCAGCGCCGGTAGAGGGTCGCCTTGTGGACGCCGGAGCGGGCGGCGACCGCCTCGACGGTGAGCCCGTCGTACCCCTTTTCGGCGACCTCGGCGAGCGTGGCGGCGACCACCTCGGCCCGGACCCGGGTGCTGCGGCCGCCCGGGCGCGGGGTGGGGGTGCGGGGCTCCGGTGCGGGGTGGGTTGCTCCAGTCAAAGTCGACTCCAGTCGCATTAAGGCTTGCTGTGGGGTGGCGGCCGTGCCATGCTCATCGTAATGCGACTCACGTCGCATTACGAGAGGAGCCCGCGTGCCTGCCACTGCCGTTCCCGACCCCACCGCCCTCCACCCGCTCGCCGGCCACGACCGGGTCGTCCTGCTGCGCCCGCTCGTCACCGACCCGCGAATCGAGGTCGGCGAGTACACCTACTTCGACGACCCCGACGGTGCCACCCGCTTCGAGGAGCGCAACGTCCTCTACGCGTACGGCCCCGAGCGGCTGGTGATCGGCAGGTACTGCGCGATCGCCACCGGCACCCGCTTCCTGATGGCCGGCGCCGCCCACCCGACCGTCGGCGTCTCCACCTTCCCCTTCACGATGTTCGGCGGCAGCTGGACCGAGCGGACCCTCGACATCGTCACGGGCCTGCCCAGCCGGGGTGACACCGTGGTCGGCAACGACGTCTGGTTCGGCCACGGGGCCACCGTCCTGCCCGGCGTCCGGATCGGCGACGGTGCGATCATCGCGGCCGGGGCGATGGTCACCGCCGACGTCGAGCCCTACACCGTCGTCGGCGGCAATCCGGCCCGCCCGATCCGCCGCCGCTTCGACGACGCCGACATCGAGTGTCTGCTCCGTGCGGCCTGGTGGGACTGGCCGGTGGAGCTGGTCACCGAGCACGTCCGCGCCATCATGTCCGGCACCCCGGCCGACATCGAGGCGATCGCCGCGGCGAACGGTCTGTTCTCCGCCTGACCCAACCGTGCCCGTGGAGGGCATTGATCATCGGGGGCCCGGTGCGCGAAGATGGCGCCCCCTTGCTCCGCGCACCGCCCCGTCCACTGCCGGGCCTTCCGCCCGGCTCCTGGGTCCGTCCGACGCCGTACGGTACTCGCGCCCGCCGGTTCCGTTCGTTCGGAGGGATCTTTCGCATGCCAGCCTCCTTGTCCGACCCGTCCGAGGGTTCGTCCTCGTCGGTCCTTCGCGATCTTCCGGTCCTGCTCGTGGCCGTGGTGTGGGGATCGAGCTTCCTCGCCGTCCAGCGGGTGGCCGAGCCCGGGACGGTCGTGGCGATGCTGGTGCTGCGGTTCGGCCTGGTGCTGCCGCTGCTCGGGCTGGTCGCCTGGCGTGCCCTGCGGAGGCTGAGCCGCGCCGAGTGGCTCGGCGGCGCCGCGCTGGGGCTGGTGCTCAGCGGGATCTTCCTGCTGGAGACCTACGGAGCCGTGCACACCTCCGCGACCAATGCCGGGCTGATCATCAGCCTCGCGATGGTGCTCACGCCGCTCGGCGAGAGCGCCCTCGCCCGGACCGCGCCGCCGAAGGCCTTCCTCGCCGCCGCCGGGCTGGCCGTCCTCGGCGTCGCCCTGCTCACCGGGGACGGCGGGCTGCGCCCTCCGGCACTCGGTGACCTGCTGGTGCTGGGCGCCGCCCTCGTCCGCTCGGCGTACGTCCTCGCGATGGCCCGCACCCGGGCCGTCCGCGACACCGACGCGCTCGCCGTCACCTGGGTCCAACTCGCGGTTGCCACCGGTGTGTTCGCCGCCGTCGCGTTCCTGGTCGGACCAGCGCCGTGGACGGTCGCGCGTTCGTACGGGGCCGGCCAGTGGGGCTGGCTGCTGCACCTGTCCTTGTTCTGCACCCTGTTCGCCTTCTTCGTCCAGATGTGGGCCGTGCGGGCCACCTCGCCCTCGCGGGTGAGCCTGCTGCTCGGGACCGAGCCGCTCTGGGCCGCCGTCTTCGGCATCACCGTGGCCGGGAACCGCATGGGCCCGCTCGCCCTGCTCGGCGGAGCCCTGGTGCTGGTCGCGACCGAGTGGGGCCGGCGCACCGCTCCCGTACCCGCCCCGGCTGCCGCTCCCGCCCCGGCGCCGCACCCGGCCGGGGGCGAGTGCGAGAGCGGGGCCGACGCGGTGGGGCCGGGCGCGGAGCCGGCTCCGGTATGACCCGCCGCCCTCGTCACCGGCGCCGCCGCAGCGTCCGGCGGGCGTAGCCGAGGGCGACCGCGCCGAGCAGCGGGCCCCAGGCGACCAGGGGCAGGTAGGCGAGCGTCATCACCACGGCGGCGAAGCCGTGCGGGGAATCCGGCTCGGCCAGGTTGTGCGCCCAGCCGCCGAGCAGTGCGGCCGTGCCGACGTAGGTGAGGACCGCCGAGCCCAGCAGCGCCGGGACGATCGCGGCGAGCGGCCGGACCCGACGGCCGCCTATCAGGGGGATCCACCGGGGCGCCACCAGCCCCCAGGGCCGGACCAGGCCCAGGGTCAGGAAGGCCAGCGCCTCCGCCAGGGCGCTCAGCGCCACGCAGTAGACCGTGCCCCAGCCCGGCTGGTGCGCGCCGTACGCCGCGGCCGTCGCGCCGGAGAAGCCGACCGGGACGCCGAAGCCGAAGGCGATCCGCCACAGCCCCGAGGGGATGGTGCTGAGGACGGCGGCCCCGGCGGCGAGCCGGGCCCAGCGCGGGGCGGGCGGGACGTTCGGGGCCGCCGCCGCGGCCCGGTGGGCGGTGCCGCGGGCGGTGATCACGAGCTTCGACATGGTGGTGGACTCCCTTCGGCTCCGACCTCCGTGGCCGGTGCGATGACTCAAGACTGGAGGCCCGCCAGGGGTTCGCGGCAGATGCCGATCGGGCTGTTCCTCCTGCTCAACCGGCCTTTGAAATATGCCGATCGGCACAGGCGCGCCGCCCGGGCGGCGTCGTAGTGTGACGGCAGTCGAAGGGTCGAGAAGGGGTGATGACGATGACTCAGATCCTGTCCGGGATCGTCCTGGTCCTGGTGCCGCCGGCCTGGGCGGCGCGGGGGCGGTACGGGGCGGCGGCCGTGACCATGGCGCTCGGGGCGGCGTCGGTCGTGGTCACGGTCGCCGTCTGGCTCCTCGGCCGCTGGACGGAGGGGCAGCGGTGGGCCGGGCTGGCGGGCCTGGTCGAGCTGGCCGTCCTGCTGCTGTCGGTGGTCGTCAGCCTGCGCGCCGAGGACGGCCCGCGGTACGCGGCGGCGGCCTGGACGGCCTGCGGAGCGGTCGCCCTCTGGCCGTCCCGGTTCGCGTTCGTCGAGGGGCCCGCGGACACGCTCACGCTCTTCGGCTTCGGATCGATGCTCTCCCTGCCGGCCGTCCTGGTCGGGCTCTACCTGCGGGGCCTGGACGAGGGGCGCCGCGAGGCGGTGGCCGAGGCCAGACGGGCACAGCGGCTCGAACTGGCCCACGACCTGCACGACTTCGTGGCGCACGATGTCAGCGGCATGGTCGCCCAGGCCCAGGCGGGGGCCTATCTGGCGGGGATCGATCCGGCCGGCGCGGCCGAGATGTTCCAGCGAATAGAGCAGGCCGGGCAGCGGGCGCTGGCCTCGCTGGACCGGACGGTACAGCTGCTGCGCAGCGAGGAGCAGGGCGGCCGCGGTCCGCAGCCCAGACTCGCCGAACTCGCCGAGGTGGCCGAGCGGTTCACCGCGACGGGCGGCGTGAACGTCCGCCTGGAGCTGCCGGAGGAGCCGGTGCCGCGCGAGGTGGAGGGCACCGTCCACCGGATCGTGGTCGAGTCCCTGACCAATGTCCGGCGGCACGCTCCGGCCGCGCGGGCGGTCGAGATCCGGGCCCGCCGCAGCGGTGGACGGCTGGAGCTGACCGTGACCAACGACGGTCGGGCACCGGGCCCGGCGGGGCGGCCGCGCCGGGGCGGCGGCAGCGGACTGCCGGGGTTGGCGGCCCGGGTGGAGGCCCTCGGCGGTTCGCTGGAAGCCGGTCCGTACGAGCGGGAGGCCTGGCGGGTGACGGCGGTGCTGCCGCTGGAGGAGGCCGGCACGGGGCCGGCGTGATCGTAGGAGCCGACGAAGGTCGGCAACGGGGAGAGGTGCGGGACATGGGCAGTGGCACAGGGCCGGTTCGGATCCTGATCGCGGACGACCAGGCGGATGTCCGCAGCGCGTTCCGGATGATCCTGGACGTCCAGCCGGACATGGTGGTGGTCGCGGAGGCGGCGGACGGCGCCGCGGCGGTGGCGGAGGCACGGAGGCTGCGGCCGGACGTGGTGCTCGCGGACATCCGGATGCCGAAGCTCGACGGCCTGGAGGTCACACGCCAGTTGGCCGACCAGTGCAAGGTGATCGTGGTGACCACCTTCGACCTGGACGAGTACGTGCACACGGCGCTGCGGCACGGAGCGGCCGGGTTCCTGCTGAAGCGCTCGGGGCCGGTGCTGCTGATCGAGGCGGTCCGGGCGGCGATGGCCGGGGACGCGTTGATCAGCCCGCAGGTCACCGTCCGGCTGCTGCGGCACATGGCACTCCCGGGCGCGGAGTCGAAGCCGGCGCTGAAGTCGGGGCCGGGCGTGAAGGCGGCCGCGGCGGTTCCGCAGCCGACAGCCGGGCCGACGGAGGAACTGACCACGAGAGAAAGGGAGATCGCCGAGCTGGTGGCAGACGGTGCGACCAACGCCGAGATCGGCGCAGGGCTGTTCATCTCACCGGGGACGGTGAAGAACCACCTCGCCAACGTCCAGCGCAAGATCGGCGCCCGCAACCGGGTGGGCATCGCGGCCTGGGTCTGGGAGCAGACGGCCGGCCGCCAGTAGCGGGCCCCGTCCCGGAGCACGAGGGCCCGCGGCCCCGGCGGGCACCACCGGAGCGGGACGGCGGGCGCGTGGGAGAGGGGGAAGGGAACCCCGCCCGACGGCAGGCTCGCGCGCTTGTGAACGAAGGGTCAAGCGAGCGTTCGGGCCCCGCCACCCCTGCGAGTGAGCCGCTATAACACGTCAACATGACGTCTGAAAATTTGCTCCCTACGACGCATAGTTGATATAGGAACACGCCCCTGACCTGCCACTTCACAAGTAAATGCGACCGCTTGTGATCGTTTGACTGCTTTGCGTCGACAAATCTGGGCATGCTCACATTCGACCCCATTTACAGGGTGTCGTAGATCACAAAGATGGCGTTGAACTGCGTGTCGCAGATCACAAGCCGACGGGCATAAGATGCGCTCGTTCCAGGCTTTGTGAACTGCCTCACATGAGGTGGATCTCGGGAACCGGAACGCGGGTTCACCTCAGTGTGACCTGCCGGTTCCGATCTGCAGTCAAGGACGACTGGACGGAGGGAGCGGGGGCTATGAATGCCTACGCGCCGATCCTCGTACTCGGTGCCATCGCGGCGGCGTTCGCGGTCGGCTCCGTCGTGATGGCCTCACTCACCGGCCCCAAGCGCTACAACCGGGCCAAGTTGGAGGCGTACGAGTGCGGCATCGAGCCGACCCCGCAGCCCGTGGGCGGCGGTCGGTTCCCGATCAAGTACTACCTGACGGCGATGCTCTTCATCGTCTTCGACATCGAGATCGTCTTCCTCTACCCCTGGGCGGTGACCTTCGACGCCCTGGGGATCTTCGGGCTGGTCGAGATGCTCCTGTTCATCGCCACCGTCTTCGTCGCGTACGCCTACGTGTGGCGGCGCGGCGGTCTGGAGTGGGACTGAGCGCGGGGTGGTCAGAGCGCGGGGTGGTGGCCCACCCGTCCGCCGGCTGAGCACCCGCTTGTGAACGAGCGGACAAGCCAGAACCGGCCCACGTATCAGAGGACTTGAGGGCATTGAGAGGGATCTGATGGGAATCGAGGAGAAGCTGCCGAGCGGCTTTCTGCTCACGACCGTGGAGACGGCCGCCGGCTGGGTGCGCAAGGCGTCACTCTTCCCGGCCACCTTCGGTCTGGCCTGCTGCGCGATCGAGATGATGACCACCGGGGCGGGCCGCTACGACCTGGCCCGGTTCGGCATGGAGGTCTTCCGGGGCTCCCCCCGGCAGGCCGATCTGATGATCGTGGCGGGCCGGGTGAGTCAGAAGATGGCCCCGGTGCTGCGCCAGGTGTACGACCAGATGCCCAACCCCAAGTGGGTCATCTCGATGGGTGTCTGCGCCTCGTCCGGCGGGATGTTCAACAACTACGCGATCGTCCAGGGCGTCGACCACATCGTCCCGGTGGACATCTACCTGCCCGGCTGTCCGCCCCGTCCGGAGATGCTGATGGACGCCATCCTGAAGCTGCACGACAAGATCCAGCACGAGCCGCTGGGCGTGAACAGGCGCCGGGCCGAGGAGCTCGGCGAGGCGCTCGCCCTCAAGGCCACCCCGATCAGCGAGATGCGGGGGCAGCTGCGATGAACGAGCAGGTACCCGAGACCCGCCGCGAGCAGCCGGTCCGCGAGATCCCGGTCGAGGTGGTCGGCCGCCGCCAGGGCATGTTCGGTGCCGAGGGCAGTGGCGACACCTCCGGCTTCGGCGGTCTGGCCGCCCCGATCGTGCTGCCCGGTCCGAGCGAACGCCCGTACGGCGGTTGGTTCGACGAGGTCGCCGACGAGCTGGAGGGCGCCCTGGAGGAGCAGGGCCTGGACCCGGTCGAGGTGATCGAGAGGACGGTGGTCGACCGCGGCGAGATCACCTTCCACATCGAGCGCGACCACCTGCTGAGGACCGCCCGGATCCTGCGCGACGACCCGGCGCTGCGCTTCGAGCTCTGCCTGGGGGTGAGCGGCGTGCACTACCCCGGCGACAAGGGCCGCGAGCTGCACGCGGTCTACCACCTGCGCTCGATCACCCACGGCCGGCTGATCCGGCTGGAGGTCACCGCGCCCGACGCCGATCCGCGCGTCCCCTCCGTGGTGAGCGTCTACCCGACCAACGACTGGCACGAGCGCGAGGCCTACGACTTCTTCGGCCTGGTCTTCGAGGGCCACCCGGCGCTCACCCGGATCATGATGCCGGACGACTGGCTGGGCCACCCGCAGCGCAAGGACTACCCGCTCGGCGGCATCCCCGTCGAGTACAAGGGCGCCCAGATCCCGGCTCCCGACCAGCGGAGGTCGTACAGCTGATGAACACCCAGCACTATGGAGAGACCGAGGAAGCCGACGCCCGCGAGACCACCGAGGGCCGGGTCTTCACCGTCACCGGCGGCGACTGGGGCGAGGTGGTCGAGGCGGTCGGCCGGGCCGACGACGAGCGCATCATCGTCAACATGGGCCCCCAGCACCCGTCCACCCACGGCGTGCTGCGGCTGATCCTGGAGATCGACGGCGAGACGGTGAAGGAGGCCCGCTGCGGCATCGGCTACCTCCACACCGGCATCGAGAAGAACATGGAGTTCCGCAGCTGGGTCCAGGGCACCACCTTCGTGACCCGCATGGACTACCTGACCCCGCTGTTCAACGAGACGGCCTACTGCCTGGCGGTCGAGAAGCTGCTCGGCATCACCGGCGACGTCCCGGACCGCGCCAACGTCATCCGGGTGATGATGATGGAGCTCAACCGGATCGCCTCGCACCTGGTCTGCCTGGCCACCGGCGGCATGGAGATCGGCTCCACCACCCTGATGATCTACGGCTTCCGGGACCGCGAACTGATCCTGGACGTCTTCGAGCTGGTCACCGGCCTGCGCATGAACCACGCGTACGTGCGCCCCGGCGGCCTCGCCCAGGACCTGCCGCCCGGCGCGGTCGACCAGATCCGCGAGGCGGTCAAGGTCTTCCGCTCCCGGATGCACGAGTACGACAAACTCGCCACCGGCAACCCGGTGTTCAAGGCCCGCCTGGTCGACGTCGGCTTCCTGGACCTGCCCGGCTGCCTGGCCCTCGGCGCCACCGGTCCGATCCTGCGCGCCACCGGCCTGCCGCACGACCTGCGCAAGACCGACCCGTACTGCGGTTACCAGGACTACGACTTCGAGGTCGCGATCGCGGAGAGCGCCGACTCCTACGGCCGCTTCCTGATCCGCCTGGAGGAGATGAAGCAGTCGCTGCGGATCGTCGAGCAGTGCCTGGACCGGCTGCGGCCCGGCCCGGTCATGGTGGCCGACAAGAAGATCGCCTGGCCGGCCCAACTGGCCGTCGGCCCGGACGGGATGGGCAACTCCCTCGACCACATCCGCAAGATCATGGGCACCTCGATGGAGGCCCTGATCCACCACTTCAAGCTGGTCACCGAGGGCTTCCGGGTCCCGGTCGGCCAGGCGTACGCGGCGGTCGAGTCGCCCAAGGGCGAGCTGGGCGTGCACGTGGTCAGCGACGGCGGGACGCGTCCGTACCGGGTCCACTTCCGGGACCCGTCGTTCACCAATCTGCAGACGATGGCGGCGATGTGCGAGGGCGGCCAGGTGGCCGACGTGATCGTCGCGGTGGCCGGGATCGACCCGGTGATGGGAGGCGTGGACCGGTGACCAACGTCGAACTCGGACTGCCGGCACTGCCGGCCGCACCGTACCCCGAGGAGGTGCGTGCCCGGCTGGCCGCCGACGCCGCCGAGCTGATCGCCCGCTACCCGCAGGCCCGCTCGGCGCTGCTGCCGCTGCTGCACCTGGTGCAGGCGGAGGAGGGCTTCGTCAGCCCGACCGGGATCCGCTTCTGCGCCGAACAGCTGGACCTCACCACCGCCGAGGTCACCGCGGTCGCGACCTTCTACACCATGTACCGGCGTCGCCCGGCCGGGAAGTACCACGTCGGGGTCTGCACCAACACCCTGTGCGCGGTGCTCGGCGGCGACCAGATCTTCGCCGAGCTCCAGGAGCACCTGGGCGTCCGCAACAACGAGACCACCGAGGACGGCGAGGTCTCGATCGAGCACATCGAGTGCAACGCGGCCTGCGACTACGCGCCCGTGGTGATGGTCAACTGGGAGTTCTTCGACAACCAGACCCCGGACAGCGCCCGGCAGCTGGTCGACGACCTGCGCGCCGGCCGAGAGGTCCGGCCCACCCGCGGCGCCCGGCTGTGCGGCTTCAAGGAGACCTCCCGGATCCTGGCCGGCTTCCCCGACGAGCGCCCGGGGGCCAACGACGAGTCCGGCGCCGGCGGCGCGCCCTCCCTGGCCGGCCTGCGGCTGGCCCGCGGCGAGGCGCTGCCCGGCGCCCCCGGCACCAAGGTGGTCGCCCCGCGCCCCGAATCCCCGCGCCCCGACGCACCCCGCCCCGAGGCCAACGGCCAGGCAGGCAACGGCCAGGCGGGCACCACCCAGGCGGGCAACGGCCAGGAAGGGAGCGAAGCGTGATGACCTCCGCCGAGCCGGCCGAGAAGCTGCTCACCCCGGTCCTGTCCGACTCCTGGGACGACAGCCGCCCCTGGACGCTCGACACCTACCGCCGCCACCACGGCTACGAGGGCCTCAAGGCGGCCCTCGCCATGCCGCCCGACGACGTGATCGCCCTGGTCAAGGACTCGGGCCTGCGCGGCCGCGGCGGCGCAGGCTTCCCCACCGGGATGAAGTGGCAGTTCATCCCGCAGAACGACGGCAAGCCGCACTACCTGGTGGTCAACGCGGACGAGTCCGAGCCGGGCACCTGCAAGGACATCCCGCTGCTGTTCGCCAACCCGCACGCGCTGATCGAGGGCATGATCATCGCCTCCTACGCGATCCGCTGCGACCACGCCTTCATCTACCTGCGCGGCGAGGTCGTCCCGGTGCTGCGCCGGCTGCACGCGGCCGTCGCCGAGGCGTACGGGGCGGGGCTGCTGGGCCGGAACATCCTCGGCTCGGGCGTCGACCTGGACATCACCGTGCACGCCGGCGCCGGCGCCTACATCTGCGGCGAGGAGACGGCGCTGCTGGACTCGCTGGAGGGCCGCCGCGGCCAGCCCAGGCTGCGGCCCCCGTTCCCGGCCATCGCCGGCCTGTACGCCTGCCCGACGGTGGTCAACAACGTCGAGTCGATCGCCTCGGTGCCGCCGATCCTGTCCCGCGGCAAGGAGTGGTTCAAGGCCCTGGGCACCGAGAAGTCCCCCGGCTTCACGCTCTACTCGCTCTCCGGCCACGTCACCAACCCCGGCCAGTACGAGGCCCCGCTCGGCGTCACGCTGCGCCAGCTGCTCGACCTCAGCGGCGGCGTCCGCGCCGGGCACCGGCTGAAGTTCTGGACCCCGGGCGGCTCCTCCACCCCGATGTTCACCGACGAGCACCTCGACGTCCCGCTGGACTACGAGGGCGTCGGGGCGGCCGGCTCGATGCTCGGCACCAAGGCGCTCCAGGTCTTCGACGAGACCACCTGCGTGGTGCGGGCCGTCACCCGCTGGACGGAGTTCTACGCCCACGAGTCCTGCGGCAAGTGCACCCCCTGCCGCGAGGGCACCTACTGGCTGGTCCAGCTGCTCAAGCGGATCGAGGCGGGCCAGGGCGTCGACGGGGACCTGGAGAAGCTCCTCGACATCGCCGACAACATCAACGGCAAGTCCTTCTGCGCCCTGGGCGACGGCGCGGCCAGTCCGATCGTCTCCTCGCTCCAGCACTTCCGGGCCGAGTACGAGCAGCACCTGGCCGAGCGCCGCTGCCCGTTCGACCCGGCCGCCTCCACCGTCTGGGCCGACGGCCCCCGCCCCGGCCACCAGTCCGCCACCGAAAGGGAGGTGCACGCGTGACGATCACAGAGCCAACGGCCTCCGAGACAGCGGTCGAACTGGTCACGCTCACCATCGACGGCGTCGAAGTGCGGGTCCCCAAGGGAACGTTGGTGATCAGGGCCGCCGAGACCATCGGCACCCAGATCCCGCGCTTCTGCGACCACCCGCTGCTCGACCCGGCCGGCGCCTGCCGCCAGTGCATCGTCGAGGTCGAGGGCCAGCGCAAGCCGGTCGCCTCCTGCACCATCCCGGTGGCCGAGGGCATGGTGGTGCGCACCCAGCTCAGCTCGCCGGTGGCCGAGAAGGCCCAGCGCGGCGTGATGGAGCTGCTGCTGATCAACCACCCGCTGGACTGCCCGGTCTGCGACAAGGGCGGCGAGTGCCCGCTGCAGAACCAGGCGATGAGCAGCGGCGCCGCCGACTCCCGCTTCGAGGGGATGAAGCGCACCTACGAGAAGCCGGTGCCGATCAGCAGCCAGGTGCTGCTGGACCGCGAGCGCTGCGTGCTGTGCGCGCGCTGCACCCGCTTCTCACAGCAGATCGCCGGGGACCCGTTCATCGACCTGGTGGAGCGCGGGGCGCTGCAGCAGGTCGGCACCGGCGAGGGCGACGACTTCGAGTCCTACTTCTCCGGGAACACCATCCAGATCTGCCCGGTGGGCGCGCTCACCTCGGCGGCGTACCGGTTCCGCTCGCGCCCCTTCGACCTGGTCTCCTCGCCGAGCGTGTGCGAGCACTGCGCCTCGGGCTGCGCGCAGCGCACCGACCACCGGCGCGGCAAGGTGCTGCGCCGGCTGGCGGGCGAGGACCCGGCGGTGAACGAGGAGTGGAACTGCGACAAGGGCCGCTTCGCCTTCCGCTACGCCCAGCAGCGCGACCGGCTGACCACCCCGCTGGTGCGGGTGGACGGCGAGCTGGTGCCGGCCTCCTGGCCGGAGGCGCTGGCCCGGGCGGCCGAGGGGCTGCGCGGGGTCCGGGCGGGGGTGCTGGCCGGCGGCCGGGTGACGGTCGAGGACGCCTACGCGTACGGGAAGTTCGCGCGGGTGGTGCTGGGCACCAACGACGTGGACTTCCGGGCCCGCCCGCACAGCGGCGAGGAGGCGGACTTCCTGGCCGCGGCGGTGGCCGGGCGGGGCGTCGACGTGGACGGCACCGGGGTGTCGTACGAGGACCTCGACCGGGCGCCGGCGGTGCTGCTGGCGGGCTTCGAGCCGGAGGAGGAGTCGCCGATCGTCTTCCTGCGGCTGCGCAAGGCGACCCGGGCGACGGGCCTGAAGGTGTTCTCGGTGGCCGCGTTCGGCTCCCGGGGCCTGGCGAAGCTGCGCGGGGCGCTGCTGCCGGCCGCCCCCGGCACCGAGCCGGAGTGGTTCGCGGCGCTGGCGGCGGACGAGCCGCTGAACGACGACGCGGGCCGGGCGGCCGAACTGCTGCGCACCCCGGGCGCGGTGATCCTGGCGGGCGAGCGGCTGGCCGCCGTCCCGGGCGGGCTGACGGCGGTGCTGCGGCTGGCGCACGCGACGGGTGCGAGGCTCGCCTGGGTGCCGCGCCGGGCCGGTGAGCGCGGGGCCGTCGAGGCGGGCGTGCTGCCGGGCCTGCTGCCCGGCGGGCGTCCGGTGGCCGTTCCGGCGGCCCGGGCGGAGGCGGCGGCGGTGTGGGGCGGGGCCGAACCGCCGTCCCGGCCGGGCCGGGACACCGACGGGATCCTGGCGGCGGCCGCGGCGGGCGAGTTGGACGCGCTGCTGGTCGGCGGCGTGGACCCGGACGACCTGCCGGATCCGGCGCTGGCCGACGAGGCGCTGGCGGCGGTGCCGTTCCTGGTGTCGCTGGAGCTGCGGCCCTCGGCGGTGACGGCGCGGGCCGACGTGGTGCTGCCGGTGGCGGCGGTGGCGGAGAAGGCCGGCACCTTCCTGGACTGGGAGGGCCGGGTGCGGATGTTCGAGTCGGCGCTCAAGCCGGACCAGCAGATGGGCCGCCACCTCCAGCCGGACCTGCGGGTGCTGGGCATGCTGGCCGACGCGCTGGGCCACCGGCTGGGCCTGCCGGACGTCCGGGCGGCCCGGCTGGAGCTGGACCGCTTCGCCCCCTGGGAGGGCGACCGCACGGCCGACCCGGCGGCGCACCCGGACCTGCTGCCCCGACCGGCCACCGGCCAGGCGGTGCTGGCGGGTTGGCGCCTGCTGCTGGACAACGGCGTGCTGCAGCAGGGGGACCCGCACCTGGCGGGCACCCGGCACCGGGCGGTGGCCCGGATCTCGGCGGAGACGGCCAAGGAGATCGGCGCCGAGGCGGCCGAGGAGCTGCGGCTGACCGGTCCGGCCGGATCGCTGACCCTGCCGCTGGAGGTCACCGACTCGATCCCGGACCGCACGGTCTGGGTCCCGCTGGACTCCACGCCGGGCGGTGCCCACCGCGCTCTCGGCACCACCGTCGGCCACCTGGTCACGATCGCCCCGGCCGAGTCGGAACCCGAGCCCGAAGTCGGACCCGGACCCGAAGTCGGACCCGCACCCGGGGCCGGCTCCGAACCCGGGGCCGCGGACGAGACCGCCGATGACGGCACAGGGGAGGACCGATGACGTCGCAGCCGTACGAGACGCTCCACTTCTTCGGGCAGGACCCGTGGTGGCTGGTGCTGCTGAAGGCGGTGTTCTGCTTCGCCTTCCTGGTCCTGACGGTGCTGATCGCGATCGTCTGGGAGCGCAAGGTGGTGGCCTGGATGCAGCTGCGCATCGGGCCCAACCGGCACGGCCCGTGGGGCCTGCTGCAGTCGCTGGCGGACGGCGTGAAGCTGGCGCTGAAGGAAGACCTGGTGGTCAAGGGCTCGGACAAGGTGGTCTACATCCTGGCCCCGATCGTCTGCGCCATCCCCGCGTTCATGGCCTTCGCGGTGATCCCGTTCGGTCCGGCCGGCAACGAGGTGTCGATCTTCGGCGCCCGTACGCCGCTCCAGCTGACGGACTTCCCGGTCGCGCTGCTGTACGTCCTGGCGACGGCCTCGGTGGGCATCTACGGCATCGTGCTGGCCGGCTGGTCCTCGGGTTCGACGTACCCGCTGCTGGGCGGGCTGCGCTCGTCCGCGCAGATGATCAGCTACGAGATCGCGATGGGCCTGTCCTTCGCGGCGGTGTTCATCTACTCGGGCTCGATGTCGACCTCGGAGATCGTGGCGCACCAGCAGCCGACCTGGTTCGCGGCGCTGCTGCCGGTGTCGTTCATCGTCTACATCATCGCGATGGTCGGCGAGACCAACCGGGCGCCGTTCGACCTGCCGGAGGCCGAGGGCGAGCTGGTCGGCGGCTTCAACACCGAGTACTCCTCGCTGAAGTTCGCGATGTTCATGCTGGCCGAGTACGTGAACATGGTGACGGTCTCGGCGGTGGCCTCGACCCTCTTCCTGGGCGGCTGGCGGGCCCCGTGGCCGGTGACGACCTTCTGGGAGGGCGCCAACCACGGCTGGTGGCCGATGCTGTGGATCACGCTGAAGATCCAGCTGCTGCTGTTCTTCTTCATCTGGCTGCGCGGCACGCTGCCCCGGCTCCGCTACGACCAGTTCATGAAGCTGGGCTGGAAGGTGCTGATCCCGGTCTCGCTGGTGTGGCTGGTGCTGATCGCGAGCGTGCGGGCGCTGCGCAACGAGGGCTACGGCTTCGGCCAGGTGGTGCTGTACGTGGGCGCCCCGGTCGGGGCGGTGCTGCTGCTGGCGCTGCTGCGGGACTTCCTGAGGAAGCAGCCGGAGCCGGGGGAGGCCCCGCCCGGTGCGGGCCCGGCCCGGCCGAAGGACGGGGGGGAGTTCGACCCGATGGCGGGCGGCTACCCCGTCCCGCCGCTGCCCGGCCAGGTGCTCCCGCCGGTGCCGCGCCGCCGCAGCCGTGCCCCGAAGCAACTCCAGGACGCCCTCAACGGGGCCGACCATTCCGAAGGGAGCTGAACCGAGATGTCCGACCAGTCCGATCGAACGGGCCACGCCGAACGGGGCGACCGTCCGTCGATCCTCGGCCCGGCCGCCGGCTTCGGCGTGACCTTCAAGGCCATGTTCAAGAAGCGGCTCACCGAGCAGTACCCGGAGCAGAAGAAGCCCACCGCTCCGCGCTTCCACGGCCGCCACCAGCTGAACCGGCACCCGGACGGCCTGGAGAAGTGCGTCGGCTGCGAGCTGTGCGCGTGGGCCTGCCCGGCCGACGCGATCTACGTGGAGGGCGCGGACAACCAGGACGAGGAGCGCTACTCCCCGGGTGAGCGCTACGGCGCGGTGTACCAGATCAACTACGCCCGCTGCATCCTGTGCGGGCTGTGCATCGAGGCCTGCCCGACCAGGGCGCTGACCATGACCAACGAGTACGAGCTGGCCGACTCCTCCCGGCGGGACCTCATCTTCAGCAAGGAGCAGCTGCTGGTGGGCCTGTCCGAGGGCATGGTCGACACTCCGCACGCGATCTTCCCGGGCACCGACGAGGGCGCGTACTACCGGGGCGAGGTCACCGCGGCGGCGCCGGGGACGGTCCAGCAGGAGCGCACCGAGCGGGACAAGGAGGTGCAGCAGTGATCGCGCGGCTGGCGGAGGCGACCGGGACGACCTCGACGGGCGAGGCCGTCCAGTTCTGGGTGCTCGCGGTGATCGCGGTCGGCGGTGCGCTCGGCATGGTGCTGATGCGCAAGGCCGTGCACAGCGCGCTCTGCCTGGCGGCCACCATGATGGCGCTGGCGGTCTGTTACATGGCCCAGGGTGCGGTGTTCCTGGGCGTGGTGCAGATCGTGGTCTACACCGGCGCGATCATGATGCTGTTCCTGTTCGTGGTGATGCTGGTCGGCGTCACCGGCGAGGACTCGCTGAAGGAGCAGCTGAAGGGCCAGCGGTTCGCCGCGGCGCTGTGCGGGCTGGGCTTCGGCGTGCTGCTGATCGCCGGGATCGCCAACGCGAAGCTGGACCACTTCACCGGGCTGTCCGAGGCGAACGCCGAGGGCAACGTGCCGGGCCTGGCCCGGCTGATCTTCACCCGCTACGTGTGGGCCTTCGAGGTCACCGGCGCGCTGCTGATCACCGCGGCGATCGGCGCGATGGTGCTGACCCACCGGGAGCACGTGAAGGCGCCGAAGACGCAGCGCGAGCTGGCGGCGCAGCGGGTCGTGGACAACATCCAGCTGCCGCCGCTGCCGGCGCCGGGCGTGTACGCCCGGCACAACGCGGTGGACGTGCCGGGGCTGCTGCCGGACGGCACGATCGCCGAGGACTCGGTGATGGCGACGCTGCGCGAGCGCGGCCAGGTCCGGGACGTCAGCCAGGCGATGCTGCGGCGGATGGCGGAGCTGGAGAACAGCACGGCGGACTGGCTGGGCCGTCCGTCCTCGGAGCGGCCGGCCGTGAAGGCCCCGCGCAAGTCGCTGGAGCCGGTGCCGGCCAACGGCGCTCCGCTGCCGGCGAACGGCGGGGCGGTGACGGCAAAGGGGTCGGCGAACGGGCCGGCGAACGGCGGGCCGGTGCCGGCGAACAACGTGAAGCACCCGGCCGACGAGGAGGGCGCGGAGTGAACCCGGTCAACTACCTCTACCTGTCGGCCCTGTTGTTCACCATCGGAGCGGCCGGGGTGCTGGTCCGACGCAACGCGATCGTGCTGTTCATGTGCGTGGAGCTGATGCTGAACGCCTCGAACCTCGCCCTGGTGACCTTCTCCCGGCTGCACGGGACCTTGGACGGCCAGATCATCGCGTTCTTCACGATGGTGGTCGCGGCGGCCGAGGTCGTGGTCGGCCTCGCCATCATCGTCTCCATCTTCCGGACCAGGCACTCCGCTTCGGTCGACGACAGCAACCTGATGAAGCTGTAGGCGGAGGGCCCTCGGTGAAATCTCTCATTCCGCTGCTGGTGGCGGCTCCACTGGCGGGCGCCGCCCTGCTGCTGCTCGGCGGCCGGGCGCTGGACCGCTTCGGCCACTGGCTGGCCACCGCGCTCGCGGCGCTCTCGTTCGGCTTCGGCCTGGCCCTGTTCTCGGACATGCTCGGCCGTGACGCCGAGCACCGGGCGGTCACCCGGCACCTGTTCAGCTGGATCCCGGTGAACGGCTTCCAGGCCGATATCTCCTTCCGGCTCGACCAGCTGTCGATGACCTTCGTCCTGCTGATCACCGGTGTCGGCACGCTGATCCACCTCTACTCGGTCGGCTACATGGCGCACGACGAGCGCCGGCGCCGCTTCTTCGCGTACCTGAACCTGTTCCTGGCCGCCATGCTGCTGCTGGTGGTCGCGGACAACTACCTGCTGCTGTACTTCGGCTGGGAGGGCGTGGGCCTGGCCTCGTACCTCCTGATCGGCTTCTGGCAGCACAAGCCGAGTGCGGCGACGGCGGCGAAGAAGGCCTTCATCGTCAACCGGGTCGGCGACATGGGCCTGTCCATCGCGATCATGCTGATGTTCGCCGAGTTCGGCTCCTTCGCCTTCGACCCGGTCTTCGGCGGTGCCCACCAGGCGAGCGAGGGCAAGCTGACGGCGATCGGCCTGATGCTGCTGCTGGCGGCCTGCGGCAAGTCGGCGCAGGTGCCGCTGCAGTCCTGGCTCGGGGACGCGATGGAGGGCCCGACCCCGGTGTCGGCGCTGATCCACGCGGCCACCATGGTGACCGCGGGCGTCTACCTGATCACCCGCTCCTCGGCGGTCTTCGACCTGGCGCCGGACGCGCAGACCGCCGTGGTGGTGGTCGGCGCGGTCACGCTGCTGTTCGGTGCGATCGTCGGTTGCGCCAAGGACGACATCAAGAAGGCGCTGGCCGGCTCGACGATGTCGCAGATCGGCTACATGGTGCTGGCGGCCGGGCTCGGCCCGATCGGCTACGCCTTCGCGATCATGCACCTGGTGACCCACGGCTTCTTCAAGGCCGGGCTGTTCCTCGGCGCCGGGTCGGTCATGCACGGCATGAACGACGAGGTGAACATGCGTCACTACGGCGGCCTGCGGAAGTACATGCCGGTCACCTTCGTCACCTTCGGCCTCGGCTACCTGGCGATCATCGGCTTCCCGGGCCTGTCCGGCTTCTTCTCCAAGGACAAGATCATCGAGGCGGCCTTCGCCAAGGGCGGCACCGAGGGCTGGATCCTCGGGGGGTGCGCGCTGGTCGGCGCGGCGGTCACCGCGTTCTACATGACCAGGGTCATGGTGCTGACCTTCTTCGGCGAGAAGCGCTGGCAGCCGGACGCGGGGGGCAACGCCCCGCACCCGCACGAGTCGCCGCGGACGATGACCGTCCCGATGGTCCTGCTGGCCTTCGGCTCGGTCTTCGCGGGCGGACTGTTCGCCTTCAACGACTCCTTCCTGAAGTGGCTGGAGCCGGTCACCGGGCACGAGGAGGGCAACTCCCCGCTCGCCCCGCTGACCGTCACCCTGCTGACCACGGCCTGCATGCTGGCCGGCGTCGGCCTCGCGTACCTGGTGTACGGGCGCTCGCCGGTCCCGGTGGTGCCGCCGGTCGGCTCCCCGCTCACCCGGGCCGCCCGCCGCGACCTGCTGCAGGACGACTTCAACCACGCGGTGCTGGTGCGGCCGGGCTCGGCGCTCGCCGCGGCGCTGGTCTTCTTCGACAGCCGCGGCCTGGACGGCGTGGTCAACGGCCTGGCCGCCGGGATCGGCGGGCTCTCCGGCCGGCTGCGGCGGGTCCAGAACGGCTATGTCCGCTCGTACGCGCTCTCCATGTTCGGCGGCACGCTGGTGCTGGTCGCCATGACTCTCCTGATGAGGTCCACGTGATGACTCGTCCTGATATCCGTTGGGGGGCCAGGCCTATGAGCGAGCGCAGCGAGCTCGTCATCAAGAGGCGCGTGTGGGCGAATGCCCCTGCCGAGCGCAGCGAGGTGGGCGCATGAGCTTCCTGTTGACCGCCACGTGCGCCGTCCCGGCGGCCGGCGCGGTGCTGACGGCCGCGCTGCCCGCCGGGTCCTCCGAGAGCCGGCGCAGGACCACCAAGGCCGTCGCGCTGGGCGCCTCGGCCGTCACCCTGGTGCTGGCCGCCGTGGTGGCGGCCCGGTTCGACCCGCACGGCGCCCGCTTCCAGCTGAACGAGTCGTACAGCTGGATCCGCTCCTTCGGCATCACCTTCTCGCTCGGCGTGGACGGTATCGGCGCGGTGCTCGCCCTGCTCACCGCCGTGCTCGTGCCGCTGGTGATCCTCGCCTCCTGGCACGACGCCGACCCGGCGCCGGCCGGGCCGGACGGCACCTTCGAGAACAAGCGCCGCACCCAGGCCTTCTTCGCCCTGATCCTGGCGGTGGAGGCGATGGTGGTCGTCTCCTTCTACGCCACCGACGTCTTCGTGTTCTACGTGTTCTTCGAAGCCATGCTGATCCCGATGTACTTCCTGATCGGCGGCTTCGGAGACCGGGCGGGCGGCCCCGAGTCGGCGCGTCAGCGCTCCTACGCGGCCGTGAAGTTCCTGCTCTACAACCTGCTCGGCGGCCTGGTGATGCTGGCCGCCGTGATCGGCCTGTACGTGACGGCGCAGGACCAGGGCTTCGGCACCTTCGACCTGCCGACGCTGACCTCGGCGATCGCCGACGGCCGGCTCCAGCTGACCGGCACCGCCGAGAAGGCGCTGTTCCTGGGCTTCTTCTTCGCCTTCGCGGTGAAGGCCCCGCTCTGGCCGCTGCACACCTGGCTGCCGAACGCGATGGGCGAGTCCACCGCCGGCACCGCGGTGCTGATCACCGCGGTGGTGGACAAGGTCGGCACCTTCGCGATGCTGCGCTTCTGCCTCGGGCTGTTCCCGAACGCCTCGAAGACCTTCGCCCCGGCGATCCTGGTCCTCGCGCTGATCGGGATCGTCTACGGCGCGCTGCTGGCGATCGGCCAGAAGGACATCAAGCGGCTGGTGGCGTACGCCTCGATCTCGCACTTCGGCTTCATCATCATGGGCGTCTTCGCCCTGACCAGCCAGGGCCAGAGCGGCGCGACCCTCTACATGGTGAACCACGGCCTGTCCACGGCGGCGTGGATGCTGGTGGCCGGCTTCCTGATCTCCCGTCGCGGCTCGCGGCTGATCGCCGACTACGGCGGCGTGCAGAAGGTCGCCCCGGTGCTGGCCGGGACGTTCCTGATCGGCAGTCTGGCCACCCTGTCGCTGCCCGGGCTGGCCCCGTTCGTCAGCGAGTTCCTGGTCCTGGTGGGCACCTTCACCCGCTACCCGGCGATCGGGATCGTGGCCACCTTCGGCATCGTGCTGGCCGCGCTGTACGCCCTGCTGCTGTACCAGCGCACCATGACCGGCCCGGTGAAGGACGGGGTGCGCACGATGCCCGACCTCAAGGCCCGCGAACTCGCCGTGGTCGGCCCGCTGGTGGCGCTGACCATCCTGCTCGGCGTCTACCCGAAGCCGCTCACCGACCTGGTCAACCCCTCGGTGAACGCGACGCTCTCGCAGGTCCACCAGACCGACCCGGCGCCGGCCCACCCGGTCGCCGCCACCTCAGGAGGTGAGCAGAAGTGAGTGCCACCGCAGTGCTCGCCGCCGCCGGCGGCAACACCCCCAGCATCCCGGCGCCGCACATCGAGTACGGCCAGCTCTCCCCGATGCTCGTGGTGTTCGCGGCCGCCGTGGCCGGCGTCCTGGTGGAGGCCTTCGTGCCCCGCCGGTACCGGCACTGGACCCAGGTGACGCTCGCCCTGGCCGGGCTGGTCGGCGCCTTCGTCGCCGTGGTGGTGCTGGCCGTGCAGAGCCACGGCTTCACCCGGATCGACCTGCTGGCCATGGAGTCCGTCGCGATGGACGGCCCCGCGCTGTTCCTCCAGGGCGTGATCCTGCTGGCCTCCGTGGTCGCGGTGCTCACCTACGCCGAGCGGAGGCTGGAGCCCAAGGCCGGCGGCCTGCCCGCCGACGCCTTCGCCGCCCAGGCCGCCGCCACCCCCGGCGGCGAGCAGGAGCGGGCCGCGGTCCGGGCCGGCTTCGCCACCAGCGAGGTCTTCCCGCTCACCATGTTCGCGGTCGGCGGCATGCTGCTGTTCCCCGCCGCCAACGACCTGCTGACCATGTTCGTGGCGCTGGAGGTCTTCTCGCTGCCGCTGTACCTGCTGTGCGCGCTGGCCCGGCGCCGCCGGCTGCTCTCCCAGGAGGCGGCGGTCAAGTACTTCCTGCTCGGCGCCTTCGCCTCGGCGTTCTTCCTGTTCGGCACCGCGCTGCTGTACGGCTACGCGGGCAGCGTGAAGCTCGGCGACATCGGGGACGTCATCTCCGGCAAGGCGATGACCACCCCCGCGCAGCTGAGCACCACCCAGAGCGACGCGCTGGTGCTGACCGGCCTGGCGATGCTGGCGGTCGGCCTGCTGTTCAAGGTCGCCGCGGTGCCCTTCCACTCCTGGACCCCGGACGTCTACCAGGGCGCGCCGACCCCGGTGACCGGCTTCATGGCGGCGGCCACCAAGGTCGCGGCCTTCGGGGCCTTCCTGCGGCTGTTCTACGTGGCCTTCCCGGGCCTGCGGTTGGACTGGCGGCCGGTGATGTGGGGCGTCGCGATCCTCACCATGGTGGTGGGCGCGGTGCTCGCGGTGACCCAGCAGGACGTCAAGCGCCTGCTGGCGTACTCCTCGATCGCGCACGCGGGGTTCATCCTGACCGGCGTGATCGCCGTCAACAAGCAGGGCATCTCCTCGGTGCTGTTCTACCTGCTGGCGTACTCCTTCGTGACGCTCGGCGCGTTCGCGGTGGTGACGCTGGTGCGCGACTCCAAGGGCGAGGCGACCCACCTGTCCAGCTGGGCCGGCCTCGGGCGGCGCTCGCCGCTGGTGGCGGCGGTGTTCGCGCTGTTCCTGCTGGCCTTCGCCGGGATTCCGCTGACCTCCGGGTTCACCGGGAAGTTCGCGGTGTTCCAGGCCGCGGCCAGCGGCGGGGCGACCCCGCTGGTGGTGGTCGGTGTGCTGAGCTCGGCGGTGGCCGCGTTCTTCTACATCCGGGTCATCGTGCTGATGTTCTTCTCGGACCCCCAGCCGGGGGGCCCCACGGTGGCGGTCCCGAGCGCCTTCACGGCGACCGCGATCGGGGTGGGGGTGCTGGTCACGCTGGGTCTCGGACTGCTGCCGCAGTACTTCCTCGACCTCGCCTCCAAGGCCTCGCTGTTCGTGCGCTGACCTTTACGCCCACCGCCTCCGACCAGGGCCCCGTCCGGGCCGCGCTCAGCCCGCGCGGCCCGGACGGGTCTGTGTCGGGTGCCGGGGTCGGGGGAGTTCCGGGGGCTCTCCCACCTTTATTACCAGCCGAATTCGCCCCCACCGCCGTCCGGCCCGCGCAGCCGCCCTGACCAGGGCATCAAGCCCGATCATGACAGGATCCGCACGCCCGTGCAGTGATCCACTCGCGACCGGATACCCTGCCTGTATGGCCAGCGGCGGCACTCAGGGACCAGGCCGCTAGATCGACCAGGGACAGAGGAGTGGTCTTCGTGACCGTCGTGGAACCCTTCGGGCTCAGCGTGCAGGACCGCGACCTGACCCGGGACGTCCAGGCCGGACTGGACGCTGTGGAGGCGGCGCTCGGTGAGGCCGTCAAGAGCGACGTCCCCTTCATCACCGTCACCGCCAGTCACCTCCTCGAGGCCGGCGGCAAGCGCTTCCGCCCGCTGCTCCTGCTGCTGGCCGCCCAGTTCGGCGACCCGGGGGCGCCCGGCGTGGTGCCCGCCGCCGTGGTGGTCGAACTGACCCACCTGGCCACGCTCTACCACGACGACGTCATGGACGAGGCGCCGGTGCGCCGGGGCGCCCCGAGCGCCAACTCCCGCTGGGACAACTCGGTCGCCATCCTCACCGGCGACTTCCTGTTCTCCCGCGCCTCCCAGGTGCTCTCCGACCTCGGCCCGGAGGCCGTGCGGATGCAGGCCGAGGCCTTCGAGCGGCTGGTCACCGGCCAGATCCTGGAGACCCGCGGCCCGGGCCAGGACATGGACCCGCTGCTGCACTACCTGGACGTCCTGGAGGGCAAGACCGGCTCGCTGATCGCCGTCTCCTGCCGGATAGGAGCGCTGATGGCCGGTGCCGAGCGCGAGCTGGTGGACACCCTCGGCGAGTTCGGCGAGCGGATCGGCATCGCCTTCCAGCTGGCCGACGACGTGCTCGACATCGCCAGCGACGGCCACGAGTCCGGCAAGACCCCCGGCACCGACCTGCGCGAGGGCGTGCCGACCCTGCCGACCCTGCTGCTGCAGCAGATGCCCGCCGACCCGGCCGACCCGGACGACGCCCGGCTGCGCGAACTGCTCGACCAGGACCTCTCCGACGACGACCTGCACGCCGAGGCGCTGCGCCTGCTGCGCGCCCACCCCGCGCTGGAGCGCGCCCGCGCCGAGACCCTGCGCCGGGCCGAGGAGGCCCGGGCGCTGCTCGCGCCGCTGCCGGACTGCGCCGCGAAGGCCGCCCTGGAGGGCCTCTGCGACGCGGTGGCGATCCGCACGATGTGAGGCCCCGCTCCGGGGAGGACCCCGCTCCGGGCGGGACCGCCGGGAGCCGTCCGGGCCGGGCCGAGAGGTGGCCCGTCCCGGACCCTCCGCCCGCCCCGGGATGGGGGAGACTGACTTCCGTCAGCACACGCCTGCCCGGAAGGTCGTTATGCGTCGCGTCGTCATCGCCGAGGACTCCGTACTGCTCAGGGAGGGGCTGACCCGGCTGCTCACCGATCGCGGCCTGGAGGTCGTCGCCGGGGTCGGTGACGGAGACGCCCTGGTGAAGACCATCCACGACCTGGCCGCCGCCGACGCCCTGCCGGACGTCGTGGTCTCCGACGTGCGGATGCCCCCGAACCACACCGACGAGGGCCTGCGCGCCTGCGTGGAACTGCGCGCCCGTTACCCGCAGCTGGGCGTGCTGGTGCTGTCGCAGTTCGTGGAGGAGCGCTACGCCTCGGAGCTGCTGGCCGGCTCGACCCGGGGCGTGGGGTACCTGCTGAAGGACCGGGTCGCCGAGGTGCGCGAGTTCGCCGACGCGGTGGTCCGGGTCGCCGAGGGCGGCACCGCGCTGGACCCGGAGGTGGTGCAGCAGCTCCTCAGCCGCAGCCGCAAGGGCGACGTTCTGGCCAATCTCACGCCGCGCGAGCGCGAGGTGCTCGGGCTGATGGCGGAGGGCCGCACCAACGCCGCGGTGGCCAAGCAGCTGGTGGTCTCCGACGGCGCGGTGGAGAAGCACGTCAGCAACATCTTCCTCAAGCTGGGACTGGCTCAGAGCGCCGAGGACCACCGCCGGGTGCTGGCCGTGCTCACCTACCTCAACTCCTGACGCCCTCCGGTTCCGTCGCCCCGGCGCCCGGGGCGCGCCCCCGGGAGCGCATCTCGGCCATGCGCCCGTGAGGTGCTCGCGCCCGCCCGTCCGAGCCGGAATGATCTCCGGCGGGCGGGCGTTGACCTTCATGTGCGGTGCAGCCGCGGGCCGGTGAAATAACTGCCGTGCTTCCGGTCGCCGTCGGGTCGGCCCGCATAGGATGCGAGAGGTGCACCAGGCGGACGGGGCACGGGGCCGCGCCCGCGGTGGTGCGCCCACGAGGAGGTCCGCGGCAGTGACCAGTCAGGTCGATCAGTCAGAGGCAGTGGACGGCCCGGACGGCGACGAGGCCCGCGCCGGGAGCGGAGACGCGCACGCGGGTGCGGACGCGTCCGCCGGACCGCCCGGCCCGGGCGGCCCTCCGGTGAAGCCGGGCAAGCCCATCCGCAGACTCGATCGGGTGATCATTCGCTTCGCCGGCGACTCCGGTGACGGCATGCAGCTGACCGGTGACCGTTTCACCTCGGAGACGGCGTCCTTCGGCAACGACCTGTCCACGCTGCCGAACTTCCCGGCCGAGATCCGGGCGCCCGCCGGCACCCTGCCGGGCGTCTCGTCCTTCCAACTGCACTTCGCGGACCACGACATCCTGACCCCGGGCGACGCCCCGAACGTGCTGGTCGCGATGAACCCGGCCGCGCTGAAGGCGAACGTGCCGGACCTGCCGCGCGGTGCCGAGATCATCGTCAACACCGACGAGTTCACCAAGCGGGCGCTGGCCAAGGTCGGTTACCCGGCGGACCCGCTGGGCGACGGCTCGCTGGACGGCTTCCACCTGCACAAGGTGCCGCTGACCACGCTGACCCTGGAGGCGCTCAAGGACAGCGGCCTGGCCCGCAAGGACGCCGAGCGGGCGAAGAACATGTTCGCCCTGGGCCTGCTGTCCTGGATGTACCACCGGCCCACGCACGGGACGGAGTCGTTCCTGCGCACCAAGTTCGCCAAGAAGCCGCAGATCGCCGAGGCGAACATCACCGCCTTCCGGGCGGGCTGGAACTTCGGCGAGACCACCGAGTCCTTCGCCGTCTCCTACGAGGTGCCGCCGGCCAGGCTCCCGGCCGGGCGCTACCGCAACATCTCCGGCAACCTGGCGCTGTCCTACGGGCTGATCGCCGCCTCGCGGCGCTCCGGCCTCCCGCTGTACCTGGGCTCGTACCCGATCACCCCGGCCTCGGACATCCTGCACGAGCTGAGCCGGCACAAGGACTTCGGGGTGCGCACCTTCCAGGCGGAGGACGAGATCGCCGGCGTCGGCGCGGCGCTCGGCGCCGCCTTCGGCGGGGCGCTCGGGGTGACCACCACCTCCGGGCCGGGTGTCGCGCTGAAGTCCGAGACGATCGGCCTGGCCGTCTCGCTCGAACTGCCGCTGCTGGTCGTGGACATCCAGCGCGGCGGCCCGTCCACCGGCCTGCCGACCAAGACCGAGCAGGCGGACCTGCTGCAGGCGATGTTCGGCCGCAACGGCGAGGCGCCGGTGCCGATCGTCGCCCCGGCCACGCCCGCGGAGTGCTTCGACGCGGCGCTGGAGGCGGCCCGGATCGCGGTCACCTACCGCACCCCGGTGTTCCTGCTCTCGGATGGCTACCTGGCCAACGGCTCGGAGCCCTGGCGGATCCCCGAGGTCGACGAACTGCCGGAGATCGACCCGGAGTTCGCCACCGGCCCGAACCGCGAGGACGGCGCCTTCTGGCCGTACCTGCGCGATCCGCGGACCCTGGCCAGGCCCTGGGCGCTGCCCGGTACGCCCGGCCTGGAGCACCGGATCGGCGGCATCGAGAAGCAGGACGGCACCGGCAACATCTCCTACGACCCGGCCAACCACGACTTCATGGTCCGCACCCGGCAGGCCAAGGTCGACGGCATCACGGTGAAGCCGGTCGAGGTGGACGACCCGAGCGGCGACGCCCGGGTGCTGGTGCTCGGCTGGGGCTCGACGTACGGGCCGATCACCGCCGCGGTGCGCCGGGTGCGCGCGGACGGCGGCGAGGTCGCCCAGGCGCACCTGCGCAACCTCAACCCGTTCCCGGCCAACCTGGGCTCGGTGCTGCGGAGTTACGAGAAGATCATCGTTCCCGAGATGAACCTGGGGCAGCTGGCCCTGCTGCTGCGGGCGAAGTACCTGGTGGACGCCGAGTCCTACAACCAGGTGCGCGGACTGCCCTTCAAGGCGGCCCAGTTGGCGGACGTGCTGTGGGCCGCGATCGGCACCCTGGACGAGGAGGACCACCGATGAGCGAGAGCGGCTTCCCGTCCCTGCGACTGGTGCCCAAGGCCGAAGGCCCGCAGAGCGCCCGGGACTTCAAGACCGACCAGGAGGTGCGCTGGTGCCCGGGCTGCGGGGACTACGCGATCCTGGCGGCGGTGCAGTCCTTCATGCCGGAGCTGGGCATCAAGCGGGAGAACACGGTCTTCGTCTCCGGCATCGGCTGCTCCTCGCGCTTCCCGTACTACATGAACACCTACGGGGTGCACTCGATCCACGGCCGGGCGCCGGCGATCGCGACCGGGCTGGCCACCTCGCGCCAGGACCTGAGCGTCTGGGTGGTGACGGGTGACGGCGACGCGCTGTCGATCGGCGGCAACCACCTGATCCACGCCCTGCGGCGGAACGTCAATTTGAAGATCCTGTTGTTCAACAACCGTATCTACGGCCTCACCAAGGGCCAGTACTCGCCCACCAGCGAGCTCGGCAAGATCACCAAGTCCACCCCGATGGGCTCGCTGGACGCGCCGTTCAACCCGCTGTCGCTGGCGATCGGCGCCGAGGCCACCTTCGTCGCGCGCACCATCGACTCGGACCGCCAGCACCTCCAGTCGGTGCTGCGGGCGGCCGCCGAGCACCAGGGCACGGCGCTGGTGGAGATCTACCAGAACTGCAACATCTTCAACGACGGGGCCTTCGAGGTGCTGAAGGACCCGGGCAGCCGGGACGAGGCGCTGATCCGGCTGGAGCACGGGAAGGCCGCCCGCTTCGGCGCGGACCTGGCGAACGGCGTCTTCCGGGGCCCGGACGGCGAGCTGTTCACCGCCCCGGTCACGGCGGACAACGAGGCGGACGTCCTGGTCCACGACGCGCACGCGGCCAGCCCCGCCACCGCCTTCGCGCTCTCCCGGATCGCCGACGCGGACACCCTGCACCACACGCCGATCGGCGTGCTGCGCAGCGTCGAACGGCCGGTCTACGACGAGCTGATGGCGAGCCAGCTGGCCACCGCCACCGACGGGCGCGGCCCGGGCGACCTGGCCACGCTGCTCGCCGGCCACGACACCTGGACGGTGGACTGACCGTCCGACCGTCCGTCGGAGCGAGCGACGCCCCCTGTCCCGGCCGGGACAGGGGGCGTCGTCGTCGCCCGCTCCTACCGCTCCTGCTGCTCGGCCCACTCGACCAGTTCGACGACCACCCCGTTCGGGTCGACGACCTGGAAGAGCTTCTCGCCCCACGGCTCCTCGCGCAGCGGCAGGGTGATCACGACCCCCTCCTCGCGCAGCCGCCGCTCCTCGGCGGCGATGTCCTCGACGACGAACGCCAGGATCACGCCGTCCGCGATCCGGTGGCGCTGGTCCTCGGGGAGGACTTCGAGGCCGCGCCGCAGGTAGACGACGTCGACCCCGCCGCCCGGGTGCGCGAGAGAGACGAAGCCGTCGGCCGACATCTGCTCGGTGTAGCCGAAGTGCCGCTGGAGGAAGGCGGCGGAGGTGGTGACGTCCTCGACGGTCAGGGAGACGGCGGTCGTGGTGATCTGCAAGGCGGAGAACCCTCTCGTCGGCATCGCACGGTTATCCCGTACGAAGTACACTATACATAGTACGGAGAATTGCGCCAGGGGTCTCCGCGGAATCCGGGACGGGGCCGGAAACGACGGAGGGAGGCTCCCCGGGCGGGGGAGCCTCCCTCCGGAGGTCGGCGAGGCCGGTGCGGCGCGCGTCAGTAGACGCAGGGGATGCCGCCGTCGGACTGGGCGTCGACGGCCGGGCCCTGCATCGGCAGGTTGGCGGCCGGGTCGGTCGGGGCGCCGCCGGCGGGGGCGGCGGGCTTGTCGGCGGCGACGCCGGTGAAGCCGGTGCCGAGGGTGACGACGACATGGTCGGCGGCGGTGGCGGCGGACGCGGTGGCGGTCACGCCGTAGCGGGCCGCAACCTGCTCGGCGGCCTCCTTGGCGCCCTTGCCGTAGGTGACGGTGGTGGTCTTCGGCCGGGTGGCGGCCGAGCCGGTGCGGCCCTCCTTGAAGCCCAGGCCGGCCAGCGCCTTGGCCTCGTCGGCGGAGGTGACCCCGGCCGCGGAGGAGGCGTTGAAGACGTCCACGGTGACCGGCCCGGCGGCGGCCGGGGGCGTGGTGGCGGCCGGCGGGGCGGCGGGGGCCTGGGCGGCGGGCGCGCCGGAGGCGGCGGCCGGGTCGGCCGGGGCGGGGGCGGCGTCGGCGTAGCCGAAGAGCTGCTTGACCACCTTCTGGACCTTCGCCGGGGTCACCAGGTTGACGTCCTGGCCGTTCTTGGTGCCGAACCCGTCGAAGGTCAGGGTGTTGAACTCGACGTTGCCGCCGGTGAGGTTGGGGGCCTGCTGGGCGAAGTCGAGCACGTTCCACTCGTTGTCGATCACCAGGTCCTTCTGCATCACCCCCATCAGCTCCTGCATCTTGCCGAGGTCGCCGATGACGCCCTTCTGCTTGAGGTTGTGCACCACGGAGGAGATGAAGGCCTGCTGGCGGTGGGTGCGGGCGAAGTCGCCGGTGTTGCCGTCCGGGCCGTCGAGGTTGTGGCGCTGGCGGACGAAGGAGAGCGCCTGGGAGGCGTTGAGCTTGTTGACGCCCTTGTGGAAGTCGGCCCCGGAGCCCTGGCCCTCGATGGCCGGGTCCTTGGTGTCGTGGGTGAGGCAGACCTCGATCGGCTGGAGGGCCTTGGCGATGTCGTAGAAGCCCATCAGGTTGACCTCGGCGATGTGGTCGATGGGCTGGTCGAGGAACTTCTGCACGGTGCGGATGGTGGCCGCGCGGCCGATGTCCCGGCCGGCCTTCTCCAGGTCGGCGCCCTTGAGGCCCTTGGCGCGCAGACCGGCGTCGGCCTTGTCCTTGGCCGCGCCGTAGGCCTCCTTGATCTTGGCCATGCCCATCTGGGAGCCGTTGGCGTCGTAGGTCATCACGTAGTCGTCGCGGGGTATCGAGACGGCCTGCACCTTGCCGCCGTTCGCCGGGATGTGCAGCAGGATCAGCGAGTTGGTGTTGTAGCCGCCGATGTCGGAGCTGTGGCCGGCGTGCAGCTCGTCCTGGACGAACTCGGGCGGGAGGTCCGTGCCGTCCATGTTCTTGCGGCTGTCCAGGCCGATCAGCAGCAGGTTGACCGAGTTGTCGAGGTGCTTGGGGGCGTCCTTCTTGGTCTCGGCGATGACGCCGGAGGTGGTCATCCCGTCGGTGAGCTGCTTGTACTCGTACCAGACCACCCCGCTGGCGGCGAACACCGCCAGGCCGACGGTGCAGGCCACCACCCGGCCCGCGACCAGGGCGGGTGAAGGGCGGCGGGGGCGGCGGGCCTCGGCGCCGCCGTCGGTCCCGGGGTTGTCAGCCATGCTGCCTCCTCCTCGCCCGGACCACCCGGACCGCGATCACGATGACGGCCGCGGCCGCGGCCTCGGCCATCACGGGAAAGCCGTGCACCACCCACTTCGCGGCGCCGGTGGCCAGGCCCTTGCCCTGGTACCGGTCGCGGTGGGCGGTGAACTCGACGACGGCCGTCACGCCCAGGACCACCAGCGGCGAGGTGGCGAGCACCCACCACCAGCCGTTGCGGCTGCTCAGTGCCGCCGCCAGGCCGGTGCCGAGCACCGCGGCCACGGCGAAGACCAGGCCCATGCCGGGGCCGGAGAGCTCGTCGACCGCGGCGCCGGCCAGCGGTAGTCCGAGGGCGAGGGCCGCCGGCAGCGCGGGGCCGCCGGGCAGCGGGCGTATGTGCCCGGCCGGTTTGTCCGCCGCCCGTCGGCGCGTCCGCTGGTCGGCCGACCGTCCTCGCTGCCCCGCCACGCCCTCACCCCGGTGTTCCCGTGTTCCGCGCGCCATGGTGGCGCCTGCGCCGCGTGCCGTCCGTCGGTTTCGTCGGTCCGGAACTCTGTTCGTGGCGCTGCCAGTTCCGGACGCCGGTTGCCGGTCGGCCGGTTCCCGTGCGGGGGTCCGGCCACCCGTGATCGGGGGAGGCGCTTCCCAATGTCTTCTACACGGGTGTAGAAGTCGTACGCAGCATAGAGCACGTCCGTTCGGCGGGACGTCCGGGTCTTCCGTGGCCTGGATAAACTACACCGGGCAGTTTCTGAGAGGGTCGGCCGGTGCGCCGACGGAAGAGGAGAGGGCCGTGGCGACGACGGGCGGAGCGGGACGGCCGGAGAAGCGCGAGGCGATCACCCGGGCCGCGACGGTGGTGTTCGGCCGCGAGGGGTACGTCCGGGCCAGCATGGACGCGATCGCGGCCGAGGCCGGGGTGTCCAAGCGGACGGTCTACAACCACTTCGGCGACAAGGAGACCCTCTTCCTGTCGGTGGCCCTGCGGACCTCGGCGGAACTGACCGAACGCATCGACGGGTTGATGGCGACGTACCTCGGCCGGGTGGTGGACCTGCGCCGGGACCTGATCGACTTCGCCGTCGAGCGGGCCCGCGCCGTGCTGTCGGCCGGGGAGCACGGGGCGCTCGGCCGGGCGATCCGGGCCGAGGTGGCCAACATCCCGGCGGACGTCCTGGAGGCCTGGCTGGAGGCCGGCCCGGTCGCCTCCCAGCGCGCGCTCGCGCAGCGCGTCGAGGCGCTCGCCGGGCGCGGGCTGCTCGCGGCCGAGGACGCCGCCCTGGCCGCCGAGCAGTTCACCCTGCTGACCTTCCACGGCGTCGCCGAGCGCTCCTTCTGGGGCGCGCTCCCGGTGGCGGACGAGGAGGTCGAGCGGATCGCGACGGCCGGTGTGGACGCCTTCCTGCGGATCCACGGCGCGCCGGAGGCGGCGGAGGCGTCCTCGGCGGCACGGGGCTGAGCCCGCCCGGGCGGGAGCGGCCGGCCGCCGCCCCCGCCCGGACCACCCGTGGATCACTTCCAGTTGAGGCCCTTGCCGAGGGTGTACGGCTCGCCCCAGTACTCGGCGCCCGCGACCTTGGAGGCCTCCGGGGACATCGCCACCGCGCAGGAGGTGGCGGACTGGCCGTTGGTGAAGCCCTTGGGCAGCGACTCGCTCTTGCACTTGGCGAAGGAGCCGATGACCATCAGCTCCTGCGCCTCGGTGCCGTCCGCCAGCAGGCCCTTCATGTGGCTGACGCTGGTGTAGGACAGGTCGGTGCCGCCGGCGTTGGTGACCTTGTAGTGGATGTAGTACGGCACCAGGCCCTTGGCCTTGTCGCCCAGGTTGAGCGGGGCGAGGTCGGCCGGGTCGCCCTTCTCGATCGAGGTGACCGCGAGCGCGATGGTGCCCTTGGTGCTGCCCGAGCTGAACGGGACGGTGGCGGCGTCGCCGAGCTTCAGCGTGGTCCCGGCCGCCGGGGCGCTGCCGGCCGGCGCGGGTGCGGTGGCCGAACCGGACCCGGCGCCGCCCGCCGGGACGGAGGCCGAACCGGAGGCGGCCGGGGTGGTGGCCGCGGTGCTCGGCGAGGCGGCCTGGGTGGCGGGCGCACCGGTCGCCGGCGGGGTCTTGGCGGTGTCGGACGACGAGGCGTCGTCGTTGCAGGCGGTCAGGGTGAGCGCGCCGACCGCGGCCAGTGAGGCCAGGGCCAGGGCGCGACGACTGCTGCGGATGGGCTTCACGTGATGTCCCCCGTGGTAGCGGACCCCCGGTGCCGGTGGTCCTCCTGAGGGACGTTCATAGCGCAGCGCGAACGAGCGGGGCCATGGCTTCGACGCGTCCTTGACACGGTCGTGACGAGTCCCTCGCGCCACCGTGACAAGGGATGCCGAGTCGTGATCAGCCGCCCGGACGGGGCCGGCGAGGGGCCGACCGGCGTCGGCGCGGGGGGCCGTGGGGCACCCGGAGGAGACCGGGCCCGGTCCGCTCGGCCTGGAGAGCGGACCGGGCCCGGTGGTTCGTCAGCCGAGCAGCCAGCGCTGGGCCGGGGCGGCGGGGTCGCAGGAGGCCACCCCGGTGGCCTGGCCGCCGCCGTTGGAGGTGAGGCACTGCCCGGTGGCCGCGTTGCGGACCAGGTACCAGCCGTGGTCCTCGTCGGTCAGCCGCCACTTCTGGTTGGCGGGCATCCAGTCGCCGGCCGGCCGGTTGAGGCCGTCCAGTCCGCCGGGGGTGTCCCAGAGGTGGACGGCGCCCGAACCGGTGTCGAGGTCGATCACCTTGCCCTGCCCGTGCGCGATCGCCGTGGTGCCGTCGCAGTACTTCCAGAACGACCAGGTCTGCGCGGGCGACTGGTTGGCCGGCCAGACGATGATCGGCTGACCGTTGGCCTCGACGTTGTGGAAGAGGTCGAGCGCGCCGGCGCCGGAGCCGTTGTTCACGGCCGCGAAGGCTCCCACGGACGGCGACAGGTCGCAGGCGCCGGCCTGTGCCGCCTGCGCCGCCGGCGCGCCGGCCACGACCGCCCCCGCGACGGCAGTGACGGCCCCGAGCGAGGCGAGGAGCCTGCGGGTACGGGTGGTGGTTCTCATCGGGTCTCTCCTTCTGGTGTGGTGGGCGGGCCGGCTCAGCCGCGCGGGACCGCGAGCGCGGCCCACTGCTTGGGGCCGGGGACGCCGTCGGCGTCCGCGCCCGAGTCGCCGAGCTTGTGCTGCCAGTTGCGGAAGGACTCGCGGTCCGCGTCGGACCACTCGGGGCCGGGGCCCTCGGCGTAGGCGGAGCAGCCCTCGGCGACGAGGCGCTCGCCCATCCGGGTGATGACGTCGCTGTTCTGGCCGTCGTGGAAGAAGTCGGCGCCGGGGAAGGGCTCGTAGCCGTCGCCGCCGTCGCCGCCCGCCGGAGCGCCGCCGCCGGACGGGGCCCCGCCGTCGGGGCTGTCCTCCGCGGAGGCCTCCTGCCCGAAGTAGAGCGCCCCGGGCCGGTCCTTCCACTCCGGGTCGGCGAGGACCGCGCCCTCGGCGAAGTCCGGGATGCCGTAGCCGTAGACCCAGTCCGAGCGGCGCTCACGGGTCTTGAGGTAGACGCCGTCGCCCTCGGCGCTGCCGCCGTCGTTGGTGTTGCCCTCGACGGTGGTGATGGTGGAGCTTGTGTAGGCGATGCAGATGCCGGTGTGGCTGCCGCCGCCGGGCCCGAAGAAGACCTGGCCGCCGATCACCGGGTACTCGGTGAAGCGGTCGCGCTCCTTGAACCAGGCGACGCCCTCCGCGCAGGAGGCGGTCACCGGGAAGCGCCCGGCGTTGCCGGACTGCTCGGCGCACCAGGAGACGAAGGTGGCGCACCAGGCCTCGCCCTGGGACCACTCCAGGCCGGCGACGGCGGGGGAGAACTTCTGGATGTTGTTCCAGTGCCCGCCGCTGCGACCCTCGTGGTAGCCGACCTCGTCTCGGGCGATGCGGATCAGGTCCGCCGCGTTCGAGGACATGGGTGTGGACTCCTTGTTCGTGGAAGGGTGCCGGTCGGGGTCTCAGGCCTTGCCGAAGGTCTGCACGTAGCGGCCCCAGTTGCCGCGCTGGCGGGGCGCGTAGCCGATGCCGATGTAGTTGTAGTCGGGGTTGAGGATGTTCACCCGGTGGCCCGGGCTGTTCATCCACATCTGCATCGCCTCCGGCACGCTGTTGCTCGGGGTGACGTTCTCGGCGGAGGAGCGGGAGACGAAGCCGGCGGCCGCGATGCGGTCCCAGGGGGAGCTGCCGTCGGTGCCGTTGTGCTGGGTGAGGTCGTGCGAGGCCATGTCGTTGGCGTGGCGCTGGGCGGCCGCGCTGAGGCGGTCGTCCAGGCGCACCGGCGGGGCGCCGACCCGGCCGCGCTCGACGTTGACGGCGTTCAGCATCTCGGAGCGGAAGTCACCGCCGCCGCCACCGCCGGGCTGGGGCTGCGGCTGGGGCTGGGGCTGCTGCTGGCCGCCGCCGCTGCTGATGCCCCCGGCCGGGACGAGCTGCCAGCGCTGCGCCGGGTTGCCGTCGTCCTGCCTGGAGAGGGTGAGCGGCGAGCCGGGGGCGGCCGCGGTGAGGTAGAGCATGCCCTCGTTGGTGCGGGTGGTGCGGATGCGGACCCAGTCGTTGTCGAGGGGCTCGAAGCACCAGTGCTGGTTGGGCTGGTTGTGCTCGTTGTACAGCCAGGCCTGGCCGGTGGAGTAGTTGAAGTCCATGACCATGGCCTGGCCGCCGACGTGCTTGCCGGTGGTGAGCTGGGTCTCCAGGAGGAAGCTGCCGTTCTCCTTGGCCCAGAAGGTCCAGCCCTGGGCGGTGGTGCCGTTGGAGCCCCAGGACTGGACGGCGGTGCCGGCGGCGGTCTGGCTGGAACGGACGTCGGCGACGGTTCCGTTGGCGGACTTGATCGTCCAGGTCTGGCCGTGCTGCGGGAGCGTGGGCATGGTGGCGCCTCTCGTCTGTGGTGTCGCCCCGGGCCGCAACCGCTGCGGTCCGGGGCCTGACGGGAGAGACGTTCCTGCACGGCGGTAGACGGCCGGTCAACACGCGTGGCCGGTGCCGCCGTTGATGCCGCGTCTACCGCGCCAGAAGGGCCCTGACCTGCGCCGATTCCTCGGTGAGCCCCAGTCGCTCGTACACCTCCAGGGAGTCCGTCAGACAGGCCCGGGCCTGGCTCGGGCGGCCGAGGCCGGTGAGCGCGGTGCCGAGGGTGCGCAGCAGGGCGCCCTCCAGGGCGGGGCTGGTGCGCCGGGCGAGCGGGAGGACCGCCTCGGCCGCGTCGACGGCGAGCAGCCAGCGGCCGGCCTCGGCGTGGATGCGGGCGGCGAGGTCGCCGGACGCGGCGGCGAAGACGGTGACCTGGAGGGCGGTGAACTCGTCGCGGGCGCCGACCGCGTGGTCGAGCGCCGCCTCCGGGTCGCCGCACAGCCGCAGCACCCGGGCGAGGTAGTAGCGGCCGATCGCGGCGGAGACCGGCCCCGAGTCGCGCATCAGGCGGGCGCTGCGCTCGGCGGCCTCCCGGGCCTCGTCGAGCCGGCCGGTCTGGGCGCAGCTGAAGGCGAACTCGCCGAGCGCGCTGCCCTCGGAGCGCCCGGCCCCCAGGCGGTGGAACAGCCCGGCGGCCCGGCCGGCGTGTTCGGCGGCCTCGGCGTAGCGGCCGTGCACCCGGGCGTTGCCGCCGAGGGTGAGCAGGGCCTTGGCGAGCACCCGGTCGGTGCCGGTGGTGGTGCAGACCTCGACGGCCCGGCGGATCACCTCCACGGACTCGGCGTAGCGGTTGACGTGCCAGAGCATGCTGCCGCGCACGTACCGGGCGAGGGCGAGCGGGCCGTGGTCGCCGCGTGCCTCGGCCTCGTCGGCCAGGCGTTCGGCGAGGTCGGCGATGACGGTGGTCTGGGTGCGTTCGGCGAGCACCGCGCCCATCCGGTCGGCGAGTTCGACGGCGCGGTCGAGCGGCAGGGCCGGGTCGGCGCAGCTCAGGGCGATGACGGCGGCGTGCACCTCGGCCTGCTCGCGCATCCAGCGCACGGCCTCCGTGCCGTCGGCGACGGGCCGGCCGGGGCGGGGCACCGGCACGTCGAGCAGGCTGAGCTCGACCGGGTCGGGCTTGCGGGCGGCGACGTCGGCGTTGCGGGCGGTGGCGAGGCAGAAGTCGAGCAGCCGTCCGGTGGCCGCGGTGCGTTCGGCGGGGCCGTCCTCGGCGGCGAGCCGGCCGCGGGCGTAGGCGCGGACCAGGTCGTGGTAGCCGTACCGGCCGAAGCGGGGGGACTGCAGGAGGTTGAGGTCGACGAGGGTTTCGAGGAGTTCGTCGGTCTCGGCCTCGGTGCGGTCGAGCAGGACGGCGGCGCAGGGCAGCGGGATGTCGGGGGCGTCGGGCAGGGCGAGCAGCCGGAAGGCGCGGGCCAGTTCGACGTCGAGGCGGTGGTAGGAGAGCGCGAAGCTGGCCTCCACCGTCCGTTCGCCGTCGCTGAGTTCGGCCAGCCGGTGCTCCCGGCGCAGGCCCTCGGCGAGGGTGGCCAGGGTGAGCGCGGGGTCGGCGGCGAGCCGGGAGGCGACGATGCGGACGGCGAGCGGCAGCAGCCCGCAGGCCCGGACGACCTCCTCGGCGGCCCCGGGCTCGGCGGCGACGCGTTCGGCGCCGACGATCCGGGTGAGCAGTTCCAGCGCCTGCCCGGGCGGCAGGGTGTCCAGGCGCAGTTGGTGGGCTCCGGCGAGGCCGGTCAGCCGGTGGCGGCTGGTGACGAGGACGGCGCAGCCGGGCGAGCCGGGCAGCAGGGGTTCGACGTGGCCGGGGGTGGCCGCGTTGTCGAGGACGACCAGGACGCGCCGCCCGGCCAGGGCCGAGCGGTAGAGCGCGCTGCGCTCCCCGGTGTCCGGGGGGATCTCGCCGGGGGCGACGCCGAGGTCCCGCAGGAAGCCGGCGAGCACCGTGCCGGGGTCGGGCGGGGTGCGGTCGGCGCCGCGCAGGTCGGCGAAGAGCTGCCCGTCGGGGAAGCGGTCGCGGGTCCGGCGGGCCACGTGCACGGCGAGGGTGGTCTTGCCGACGCCGCCCATGCCGTCCAGGGCGGAGACCACGACGGCCCGTCCGCCGGCGCCGGCGAGGCGGTCGGTGAGGGCCTCGACCTCCTCGGTGCGGCCGGTGAAGTCGGGCAGGCCGGACGGCAGCTGGTCGGGCGCCCGCCAGGTGTCGGCGGCGCCGGGGGCGTCGGCGGCGGGCCCGGCCTGGGCGGCGCCGGCGGGCAGCAGGGCGGCGTCCTCGCGCAGGATCCGCAGCTGGAGCTCGGTGGGGGCGTCCTCGCCGGGCGGGAGCGAGGCGCGGGCGTCCTCGTACACGGCGAGCGCCTCGGCCTTGCGCCCGGCCTGGTAGAGGGCGCGCATCAGGACGGTGGTGAGCCGGGGGCGGCCGGGGTGCTCCAGGGCGAGGGCGGCGATCGCCGCGGTGAGGTCGGTGCGGTCGCCGAGGTCGGCGTCCAGCTCCAGTTCCGTCTCCTTGGCCGAGACCCGCTGTTCGGTGAGGCGGGTGCGGACGGCCTCGGCGTGCGGCCCGGGCAGTCCGGCCAGCGCCTCGCCGACCCAGAGCCGGTGGGCGCGGCGCAGCACCTCCCGTACCTCCCGCGGCGGGGCGCCCGCCTCGCGCAGCCGCTCGGCCTCGGCCAGCAGCGCCTCCCAGGCGGCGGCGTCCACCTCGCTGCCGGGCGCCCTGAACGCGTAGCCGTCGCCGACGCGCACCAGCGGCATCCGGTCCGGGTCGTCCCCGGCGTACGGCCGGAACGCGGTGCGCAGCCGGGAGACGGCGAGCTGGACGGCCTTGCGCGGGTCAGCCGGCGCGGCCCCGCCCCACACCCCCTCGACCAGCACCGGGACCGACACCGTGCGCCCGGCGGCGGCCAGCAGCACGGCGAGCACGGCCCGCTGCTGCGGCCGGCCCAACTCCAGTTCCAGCTCCCCGTACCAGGCCCGCAGCGGTCCCAGCAGTCCGAACCGCAGCCCGGAACCCCCCATGTCACCCATCTACCCGTCCCCGAAAGTCGTCCTGCGCCGGGATCCCGCCAGTTCCGTCCGGACGGTGGGCCCCCATACCCCGGCGGCCTATGCTCTGTCACAGATTGTGCACCGGATCGTGCACAGGTTGTGCACCGGATCGAGGGCTTCGAGGGGTGGGCCGTGGGGCTCGTTTTCAGCCTGCTGGGGCCGCTGCGGGCCCGGCACGACGGTCGTGAGCTCGACCTCGGCCGACCGCAGCAGCGGGCCGTGCTCGCGGCCCTGCTGGTCCCGCCGGGGCAGCTGGTGTCCACGGATCGGCTGGTCGAGGACCTGTGGGGGGCGGACGAAACCCGCTGGCCGAAGGATCCGGTCGGGCAGATCGGCACCCACGTCCACCGGCTGCGGCGGGCCCTGGGCGAGCCCGGGCTGCTGGTAGGAGCGGCGGGCGGCTACCGGCTGGAGGCGCCGCGTACGGCGGTGGACCTCTTCCGTTACGAGGCCGAGGTGGCGGAGGCCGTCGCGCTGCGTCACCAGGATCCCCTGCGGGCGCGCGAGTCGCTGGCGCGGGCGCTGGGCGCCTGGGAGGGGCACCGGGCGCTGGACGGGGTGCCCGGGGCGTTCGCCGAGCGGGTCCGGGAACGGCTGGCGGCCGGGCGGTTCGCGGCGGTGAAGACCCTGCTCGACCTGGACCTGTCGCTCGGCCGGCACGCCGAGGCGCTGGAGCCGCTGGCCGGGCTGGCGGCCTCGCACCCCCAGGACGAGGAGGTGCACCGGCTGCACCTGCTGGCGCTGCACCGCTGCGGCCGGACGGCGGAGGCGCTGGCGGGGTACGAGGCGCTGCGTGAGCGGCTGGACGGGGAGCTCGGTCTCGAACCCGCCCCGGCACTGGTCGAACTGGCCGGGCAGATCCGGCGCGGCGAGGCCCCGGTGCTGCTGCGACGGCTGCCGAGGCCGAGCCAGCTGCCGCCGGACATCCCGGACCTGGTCGGGCGGGCGGCGCAGGTGCGGGAGGCGGAGCGGGTGCTGCGGGCGGCCGGGGCGCCGGTCCTGGGGCTGTCCGGTCCGGCGGGCTGCGGCGCGTCGGCGCTGGCGGTGCACGTGGCGCACACCGTCCAGGACGCCTTCCCGGACGGCCGGCTGTACGCGGGCGGCGGCGGGGCCGGTGTGGTGCTCGCCGGCTTCCTGCGGGCGCTGGGGGACCGGCCGGCGGCGGGCGCGGACGTCGAGGAGCTCGGCGCGCGCTACCGCGGGCTGCTCGCCGGGCGCCGGGTGCTGGTCCTGCTGGACGGGGTGGCCGAGCCGGGCGTGCTGCTGCCGTCGGTGCCCGGCTGCGCGGCGGTGGTGGCGGGCGCCGAACCGGGCACCCTGCCCGACGGCGCCGTACGGCTCGCGGTGGGACCGCTGGAGCCGCACGACGCCTACGAACTGCTGGCCCGGATCGCCGGCGCGGACCGGGTCCGGCGGGAGCCGGAGGCGGTGGCCGAGGTGGCCGCGCTCTGCGGCCACCTGCCGGTCCTGCTGCGCACGGCGGCGGAGCGGCTCGCCTCCCGGCCGCAGTGGTCGGTGGCCGACCTGGTGCGGTGGCTCGCCCTGCGGGCCGACGGGCCGGGGCGGGCCCAGTAACGCCGGCTCTCCCGGTGACCCCGGCCTTCTCGGTGACCGGGGCCGGTTCAGTAGAGGTCGGAGGAGAAGAGGACTGCGCCGGGGACGGGGCCGGGGTTGGAGGAGTGGGGGATGCGCGGGATGTCGTTGCCGCCCCAGTAGACGCCGGAGGTGCCGCTGGCGGTGACGGTCAGCTTGGCGTGCGGGTGGCCGTAGGTGCCGGACGACCAGCAGGCGGCGCCGTTGGCGGAGTAGACGACGAAGTTGCCGTCGACCTGCATGACGGCCTTGTAGCCGCAGCCGACGGTGCCGCTGGCCATCTTGACCTGGGTCCCGTACTGGTAGACGACGAAGTTGCCGTCGGGCTGCATGATCATCCGGGTGGAGCCGGACTCGATGTACCAGCCCTGGTAGAGCGGCTCGTCGTCCCAGATGGAGACGTGGTCGACGGCCCGCTCGATCGCGGCCTCCGCGGTACCGGTCGACGCCACGGTCCCGGCCAGGGCGAGCGCGGTGGTGGCGGTGGCCAGGGCGATCTGCCGGAGGGTCTTCGTCGTCTTCATGTACCCGTGCCTCGTGGTTCTCTCGTGCGTTCGCGCCCGCCAGGTCCTCGGGGCGCGGTGTGGCACGACCTTGGCGGAAGGCGGTAGACAAACGATGAACGCCGCCGTTTAACGGGCTCCGGGGGCCGGGCCGGCGGGCCGGACCCACGGCGGGACCAGGGGCATTTGGCTTGGGCCCGGAGTGGGAGTAGTGTCTCCTAGTCGCCTGACAGGGAGCACCGGACACGCAGCCGCGCGGACGGTCCCGGGGTGGCCAATCCTCTGAAACACCACTTCCCGGTTCGGGCCGGGTCGCTTCGTCGTTTTCGCGTCGCGGCCTGGTGCGCATTCGGTGTGCATGTTTATTGGGTTGCGGTCGGATTCGCTT
>NZ_LIPD01000017.1:0-322 GCF_001905545.1 Streptomyces sp. CB02056
GGGAGGTCCGGGCGGCCCGGGTGTTCGCCCGGGGCGCGGCGCTGGCAACGACTCTTGTGACAACACCATACCCCTCCAGGGTATTCCGGGAGTGGTGGGGGTGGGGCGCCCGGATCGCCCGGGAACGCCGGGGGCCAGGGCCGGTCGGGCTTCCGCGGTGATCGTCCCTTATGTTCGGTATGTGTTTCCGCTCCGCCGCGCCCAGTCTCCCTCGGCTCCCACGGCAGCCGGACTGCCGCCGGACCGGCAGCGCGGCGCCCTGCTCGCCGCCGACCTCCAGGACGTGCCCTTCTGGCGGCGCGCCACCCCGGCGCTGATCGCC
>NZ_LIPD01000017.1:395-832 GCF_001905545.1 Streptomyces sp. CB02056
CCACCCCGGCGCTGATCGCCGTCCTGCTCGTCGGGCTCGCGGACTTCCTCTCCGGCAAGGACCGCTACCTGGCCCCGCTGATGACCGTGGTGCCGACCGTCGCGGCACTGACCCTGAAGCCCCGCGAGCTGCTGCTGGTCTGCTCGCTCGGGCTGCTCACGGTGTTCGGGCTCAGCCACCACGACGAGGTCGACAACATCAACGACGCCCGCTTCCTGTACGGGGCGATGGTCAGCTACGTCGTCCTGACGCTGTTCTCGGCCTGGGTCGCCAAGGTCCGGATGCGGCGCGCGGCGGCCTTCGCGGCCGTCAGCTCCGTCGCCGAAGCCGCCCAGCGGGCGCTGCTGCAGCTGCCCGGGCCGACCGTCGGGCCGCTGCGGCTCGCGGTGCGGTACGTCTCGGCGGCGGACGCCTCACGGATCGGCGGGGACCTGTAC
>NZ_LIPD01000017.1:1187-1493 GCF_001905545.1 Streptomyces sp. CB02056
CGGCTGGCGGCGGGGGAGCCGACCACCTGGGCCCAGCCGTTCGGGGCGGAGGACGTGCTGGTGCTCTGCACGGACGGGGTGATCGAGGCGCGGCACCGGACGAGCGGCGAGTTCTACCCGCTGGCGGAGCGGGTCGGGCCGCTGGTGCGGGGGGCCGCGCGCTCGGAGGGGGAGCTGGAGACGGCGGTCGGGCGGGTGTACGCGGACCTGCTGGCGCACACGGGTGGGGAGTTGCGGGACGACGCGTTGTTGCTGCTGATCGTGCGGACGGATGGGTGAGGGGGCCTGCGGGGGTCTTCTGTGGGG
>NZ_LIPD01000017.1:1835-58063 GCF_001905545.1 Streptomyces sp. CB02056
CTGGGGCGGGAGGTGGGGGGTGAGGCGGGTGGGGTGGGTGTGGGGGGAGGTGGGTGTGTGTGGGCGGTGGGTGGGGGTCAGGTGGTGGTGATGTCGGCGAGGGTGCGGAAGACGAGGGCGGTGGAGGTGGCGCCCGGGTCCTGGTGGCCGATGCTGCGTTCGCCGAGGTAGGAGGCGCGGCCCTTGCGGGCCTGGAGGGGGATGGTGTCGCGGGCGCCCTGTTCGGCGGCGTCGGCGGCCGCTGCGGCCGCTGTGGGGAGGTCGGCGCCGGTGGCGGCTGTGGCGCGGAAGGCGGCGACGGCCGGGGTCCAGGCGTCCACGATGGTCTTGTCGCCGGGGGCGGCTTTGCCGAGGAGGCGGATGGCGTCCAGGCCGGCGGACAGGGCCTCGGCGACGGCGGCCGGGCCGGCCGGGTCGGGCAGGGCGGCGCCGATGGCGCGGAAGGCCTTGCCGTAGAGCGGGCCGGAGGCGCCGCCGACCTTGGAGATGAGGGTGGTGCCGGTCTTGGTGAGGACGGCGCCGGGGCCGGCGGGCTGGAGGCCGTCCAGGGCGGTCAGGGCGGCGGCGAAGCCGCGCTGGAGGTTGCTGCCGTGGTCGCCGTCGCCGATCGCGGAGTCCAGGTCGGTGAGCCGGGCCCGCTCCTTCTCGACGGCCGCGGCGATCGCGCGGACCCAGGCCTCGGCCAGCGGGGTGTCGAAGTCCATCGTGCGTCCTCCTCAGGCCCGCTTGAGGGCGGGGGTGTCGACCGGGGCGTCCCAGAGTTCCAGCAGCTCGGCGTCGGCCTTGGTGAGGGTGAGCGAGAAGCCCGCCATGTCCAGGCTGGTGACGTAGTTGCCGACCAGGCTGCGGGCCACCGTGATGCCGCGCTCGGCGAGCCGGGCGGCGACCTCGCCGTAGACCACGTACAGCTCCAGCAGCGGGGTCGCGCCGAGGCCGTTGAGCAGGGCGATCACCTCGTCGCCCGGGGTCAGGTGGTGGTCGGTCAGGATGGTGTCGACCACCTCGGCGGCCAGCTCGCGGGCCGGGCGGAGCTTCTCGCGGCGGCGGCCGGGCTCGCCGTGGATGCCGACGCCGACCTCGATCTCGTCCTCGGGCAGGTCGAAGCCGGGCTTGCCTGCGGCCGGGACGGTGGCCGCGGTGAGCGCGACGGCGAAGGAGCGGGAGGCGGCGTTGACCCGCTCGCCCAGGGCGGCCACCTCGTCCAGCGGGGCGCCGCGCTCGGCCAGCGCGCCGGCGGTCTTCTCGACCAGGACGGTCGCGCCGGTGCCCCGGCGGCCGGCCGTCCAGGTGGAGTCCTCGACCGCGACGTCGTCGTTGACCAGGACGGTGCGGACCTCCAGGCCCTCCTCGGCGGCGAGTTCGGCGGCGAGCTCGAAGTTCATCACGTCGCCGGTGTAGTTCTTCACGACGAAGACCACGCCGGCGCCGGTCTCCACGGCCTTGGCGGCGGCCAGCATCTGGTCCGGGACGGGCGAGGTGAAGACCTCGCCGGGGCAGGCGGCGTCGAGCATGCCGGGGCCGACGAAGCCGCCGTGCAGCGGTTCGTGGCCGGAGCCGCCGCCGGAGATCAGCGCGACCTTCGGGCCGGCCGGGCGGGCGGCCCGGGTGATCACCCGGTTGGGGACGTCCACCGTCAGCTCCGGATGGGCGGCGGCGATCCCGGCCAGCGCGTCCTCCAGGACGCTCTCCGGGGTGTTGATCAGCTTCTTCAACGCTCTTCGCTCCCTTGGTGACCTGGGTGACCTGGGTGAGGACGCCACGGCCGGCGACGCCGTAGCCCCGACGCTACGCCAGACGGGGGTGGTGGGCACGGGGTGCGACACGCGGGATTCCGATCACTCTCCCGGAGTACCTGGTTCCGGCCGTAGGGTCGGCCGCATGAGTGAGAACGTGGGCATTGTTCTGGTCTCGCACAGCGCCCGGCTCGCGGAGGGGCTGCGCGAGCTGCTCGGCGAACTCGCCTCGGACGGCGTGCGGGTGGTCGTCGCGGGCGGCACCGAGGACGGCGGGCTCGGCACCAGCTACGACCTGATCGCCGGGGCGATCGCGCGGGCCGACGCCGGGGCGGGCGTGGTCGTGCTGCCGGACCTCGGCAGCTCGGTGCTCACCGCCGTCACGGTGCTGGAGGACGAGCCGCGCCCGGGCGTGCAGCTGGTGGACGCGCCGTTCGTGGAGGGCGCGGTGGCCGCCGCCGTCACCGCCTCGACCGGGGCGGGCCTGGCCGAGGTGGTCGCGGCGGCCGAGGACGCGCGCGGGTTCCGGAAGCTCTGACGGACCGGTGTCCGGGCGCCGTTCAGTGCCCGCGGCTCACTTGGCGTCCGCGTAGCAGTCCACCACCGCCGTGCTGAGCGGGAAGCGCACCGGGGTGTCGCCGAACACCAGCCGGCGGGCCTCGTCGGCCGCCTCGGCGACGGCGGCGGCCACCTCGTCGGCGAGGTTGGCCGGGGTGTGCACGATCACCTCGTCGTGCTGGAAGAACACCAGGTGCGGGCGGTCCTCCGGGCCCGCGGCGGGCAGTTCGTTCAGTCGGCGGCGCAGGGCCGCGAGCAGGGCCAGTGCCCAGTCGGCGGCGCTGGCCTGGATGACGAAGTTGCGGGTGAAGCGGCCGCGGGCGCGGGCGGTGCGGCCGCCGGCCTCGCCCGCGCCCTCGCCCTCGGTGAGGTCGAGGAAGTCGGCGGAGGCCGGCGGGCAGACCCGGCCGAGCCGGGAGGCGACCACGCCGCCGTCCTCGCCGGTGCGGGCGGCGGCCTCGACGTAGCCCATCGCGGCCGGGTAGCGGCGGTGCAGGGTGTTCAGCAGCGGGCCGATGTCGCCGCTGGTCTGCCCGTACATGGCGCCGAGCAGGCCGAGCTTGGCCTTGTCCCGGTCCCCCTGGAAGGCCTGGGCGGCGAGCGCCTCGTACAGGTCGCCGCCGGCGGCGGTGCGGGCCAGCCCGGCGTCCTGGGAGAGCGCGGCGAGCACCCGGGGCTCCAGCTGGGCGGCGTCGGCGACGACCAGCAGCCAGCCCGGGTCGGCGACCACGGCGCGGCGCAGGATGCGCGGGATCTGCAGGGCGCCGCCGCCGCGGCTGGCCCAGCGGCCGGAGACCACGCCGCCGACCACGTACTCGGGCCGGAACCGGCCGCCGCGGGCCCAGGCGTCCTGCCAGGCCCAGCCGTGCGCGACGTGGATCCGGGACAGCTCCTTGTAGCGGACCAGCAGCTGCGCGGCCGGGTGGTCGACGCCCTTGAGCTCCCAGGAGCGGGTGGAGCCGAGCTGGATGCCCGCCTCGGCGAAGGCGCGCAGCACCTGGGTGTGCGAGTCGGGGTTGAACGGCTTGGCGCCGAGGGCCTGCTGGAGGTCGACGGCGAGCTCGGCGAGGACCCTGGGCTGGGTGCCGGGGACGGTCGGCCGGGGGCCGAGCAGTTCGGTCAGCAGCCGGTCGTGGACGTCGGCCCGCCAGGGCAGCCCGTCGTGGGCCGTCTCGGCGGCCACCAGGGCGCCGGCCGACTCGGCGGCGACCAGCAGCCGGAAGCGCTGCCGGGCGGCCGGGTCGGCGATGGCGGCGATCCGGCGCTGCTGTTCGGCGTGGACGGCGACCACGGCCTCCAACGGGTCGGCGCCGGGGGGCAGTTGCAGCCGGTCGGGGGCGAACAGGGTGTCCTGGCCGTCGTCGGCGTCGGCCAGGCCGGGCTCGGGCAGGTCCGCCGGGACGGGCAGGTTCCGCAGCCGGGCCCAGGCGGCGCCGAGCGAGCGCGGCGCCCCGAACCGGCCCTCGTGCGCCAGCAGCAGCGCCTCGACCAGCCGCAGGTCGTGGCAGCGGGCGAGCCGGTCGGGCAGGCGCGGCAGCAGCGGGGCGTACCCGGAGTCGGCGGCGGCCCAGACCCAGCGCGGGTGGTCGGCGGCCTCCCGGGCGGCGACGGCGGTGGCGAGGTCGCGGACGGCCTCCGGCGGGCCGAGCGGCCGGCCCGTGTCGTCCAGCGGCTGGAGCCGGCCGCCGGGGCCGTGCGGATCGGGCGCGATGGCGGTCCTGGGTGCCACGGGGGCTGCTCCTCTCCGGCGCGCGGTCGGGCGTGCGGGGACGGGTACGGGGACGCGGGCCCGCGGACGGGCACGCCGCGGCCCGCGACCGACGGGCCCGCGCGTCGACGTTAACGGGTGGGTACGACAACGGGCGGCACGCGGGCCCCGCGAGGGGCGGCAAAAGCACGTGGGCAGGGCCGGGGACACGGCGTAGGGTTCGCGAAATGACCGTGAACCCGTTCTTCCAGGCCAGCCCGCTGGTCTACGAGCTCCCGCCGTTCGCCGAGATCCGCGAGGAGCACTACCTGCCCGCGTACGAGCGGGGGATGGCCGAGCAGCTGGCCGAGATCGCGGTGATCACCGCGGACCGGGGCCTGCCGACCTTCGAGAACACCCTGGTGGCCCTGGAGCGCTCCGGGGAGCTGCTGCGCCGGGTCGACGCGGTGTTCCGCAACCAGTCCTCCTCGGACACCACCGACGTGCTGGACGAGGTGGAGGCGAAGGTGAGCCCGCTGCTCGCCGCCCACCACGACGCGATCCACCTGGACCTCGCGCTGTTCGCCCGGATCGAGGCGCTGTACGGGGACCGCGCCGGGCTCGGCCTGGACCCGGAGTCGCTGCGCCTGCTGGAGCGCCGGTACACCGCCTTCGTGCGCTCCGGCGCCCGGCTGGGCGCGGCCGAGCAGGCCCGGCTGCGCGAGCTGAACGCCGAACTCGCCGCGCTCGGCACCACGTTCCAGCAGAACGTGAACGCCGCCACCCGGGCCGCCGCGCTGGTCCTGGACTCCGCCGAGGAGCTCGCCGGGCTGTCCGGGGGCGCGATCGCCGGGGCCGCCGAGAACGCCCGGGTGCTGGGCCACGACGGCCGGTACGTGCTGAGCCTGAAGAACACCTCCGGCCAGCCCGAGCTGGCCCAGCTCACCGACCGCGCGGTGCGCGAGCGGCTGCTGGCCGCCTCGCTCGGCCGGGGCGTCGAGGCCAACGGCCCGCTGGCGATCCGGATGGCCGGGCTGCGCGCCGAGCGGGCGGCGCTGCTCGGGTACCCGAGCCACGCCGCGTACGTGGTGGCGGACGAGACGGCCGGCACCGTCGAGGCGGTCTCCTCGCTGCTGGCCCGGCTGGTGGAGCCGGCGGTGGCCAACGCCCGCCGGGAGGCCGCCGAGCTGGCCAGGGCGGCCGCCGCGGACGGCATCACGGAGATCGCCGCGCACGACTGGGCGTACTACTCGGAGAAGGTCCGGCAGAGCTCCTACCAGGTGGACGCGGCCGTGCTGCGCCCGTACTTCGAGCTGGAGCGGGTGCTGCGGGACGGCGTGTTCTTCGCCGCGAACCTGGCATACGGGGTGACCTTCACCGAGCGGCCGGAGCTGACGGCCCACCACCGGGACGCCCGGGTCTTCGAGGTGTTCGAGGAGGACGGCACCCCGCTGGGCCTGTTCATCGGCGACTTCCACGCCCGGGCGTCCAAGCGCGGCGGCGCCTGGATGGACGCGATGGTGGCCCAGTCCGGGCTGACCGGGCAGCGCCCGGTGGTGCTGAACAACCTCAACATCCCGCGCCCGGCGCCCGGCGAGCCGGTGCTGATGGACTGGGACGAGGTGCGCACGCTGTTCCACGAGTTCGGGCACGCGCTGCACGGGCTGTTCTCGGACGTGCGCTACCCGCTGTTCTCCGGCACCTCGGTGCCCCGGGACTTCGTCGAGTTCCCCTCGCAGGTCAACGAGATGTGGATGGTCCGGCCGGAGGTGCTGGCCAACTACGCCCGCCACCACGCGACCGGGGAGCCGCTGCCGGCCGAGCTGGTCGAGCGGATGACGGCGGCCGAGGGCTTCGGGCAGGGCTTCCGGACGGTGGAGTACCTGGCGGCCACGCTGCTGGACTGGGCGTGGCACACCGTGCCGCGCGGCGAGGAGGTCGCGGACGCCGAGGAGTTCGAGGCGCGGGCGCTCGCCGCGGCCGGGATCGCGGTGGACGCGATCCCGCCGCGCTACCGGACGACGTACTTCCAGCACATCTTCTCCAGCGGCTACAGCGCCGCGTACTACGCGTACATCTGGTCGGAGGTGCTGGACGCCGACACCGTGCAGTGGTTCGAGACCAACGGGCGCGCGGTGCGGGAGAGCGGTGAGCTGTTCCGGCGCGAGCTGCTGGCGCGCGGGTTCAGCCGGGACCCGCTGGAGTCCTTCCGCGCGGTGGTCGGCCGGGCTCCGGAGACCGGGCCGCTGCTGGCCCGCCGGGGGCTGGTCTGACCGTCACCGTCACGGTCAGGCCGCGGTGAGCGTGACCGTCACGGTTGTGCCCCGGCGGGTGTGCGGGAGCCGGACGCGGACGGTTCCCGCGCGCCCGCCGGTCGGTTGGTCGACCTCGACCCGGGCGCCGGCGGGGGAGACGGCGACCCGGGCCCCGTGCGGGAACGCGGCCGGGGGGAGCAGGAGTTCGCCGCCGCGCCCGGTGCCGTCGGCGCGCCAGCGGACGGTGGCGCCGTCGGCGCGGGCGTCGGTGCGGACGTCCGTGCCCGCGACGGCCACCGGGTACGGGCCGAAGGCGGGTTCGTCGCCGGGGGCGGGGCGCCCGGCCGGGTCGAGCGCGCAGTAGCCGCCGTTGCCCCGGCACCAGTACCACATCGTCCAGCCCTCGGCGAAGCCGTCCATCGCGGCGGTCTGACGGCGGACCAGCTCGGTGTTGCCCGGGGTGCGGGAGTCCGGCGGGCCCCACTCGCCGACCAGGACGGGCAGGCGGTGGGCGGCCGGGTAGCCGGTGATCGCGGCGGTGTACCGCTCCACGAAGCCGTCGGCGGGGTTCCAGTCGGCGCCGCCCTCGACCGCGGTGTCGTAGAAGTGCGGCGCGTAGCCGAGCCGGGCCGCGCCGGGGCGGGGGTCGGCGAAGCCGGGCAGGCTGGTGGGCACGCCCTGGCCGACCAGCACGGTCGGCTCGACGAACAGCCAGGCGCGGGAGTCGGCCCGGCGCACGGCGGCGATCAGGCGGCGGTACATGTCGGCCAGCCGGCCCTGCTCCAGGGCGGAGGCGGCGGCGGCCAGCACGGCCGGGTCGCTCGGGTCGCCGTCCACCGGGCCGAACGGCTCGTTGAACAGGTCGTAGCCCAGCAGCGAGCGGTGGCCGCGCAGTTCGCGGGCGAGCCGGGTGTAGAAGTCGGCCTGCCAGGCGCGCAGGTCGGGGTCGTCGTAGAGGTGGCGGAAGGCGGCCTGGACGGCGGGCTGGAAGTAGCCGGCGAACCAGTCGTCCGGGTCCGGGGTGAACGGCAGGCCGTCGTCCCGGGTGGCCCAGACGGGGACGCCGTTGGTGCCGCCGCCGAACGCGGGCCCGTAGACGTCCTGGTGGAAGTCGACCAGGACCAGCAGGCCCAGCCGGTCGGCCCGGTCGAGGAGCCGCTGGACGCGGTGCAGCTCGGTGGGGTCGAGGCGGCCGCGCCGGGGTTCCAGCCTGGTCCAGGAGACCGGCAGCCGGACCAGGGTGAAGCCCTGGGCGGCGACGGAGTCGAGGTCGGCCGGGGTGGCCTCGGCGTACTTGTCGAGGTTGAAGCCGCGCAGGAGGAGCCGGCGGCCCTGGGCGTCGGTGAGGGCGGTGCGGCCGTCGGCGGCGGTGGCCGTTCCGGTGGGGAAGCGGTCCGGCGGCCCGTCGTGGGCCGAGGCCGGGACGGCGGTGAGGACGGCGGTGGCGGCGAGCAGCAGGGCGACGGCGGTGCGGCGCAGGCGCATCGGGGACCTCGCACGGCGGGGGGTGGGGGTGGGGCCCGATGATGCCCGGACTTCCGTGCGCCGCACAAGAGTTCGGTCTACGGAGGACTCAGTCCGCGGCCGGTTCGGGCGCGGTCGGCAGGACGGCGGTCGGCCGGTCCGCGGCGGCGGCCAGCCGGCCCCAGAGCAGGTCGGCCAGCGCCTGCACCATCCGGGCGCGCGAGCAGGGTCTGGTCTCCAGCCACCAGTCCCCGGCGGCCAGCACCATCCCGGTGATGCCCCGGCCCCAGGCCTCGGCGAGCAGGTCGCGGTCGGCGCCGAGGTCGACCTGGCTCTGTACGGCCCGGGTGATCTCCTCGGCGATCTGCCGGAGCGCGGGGGCGAGGGCGTTGCCGGCGCCGCTCGGGTCGCCGGGCTCGGGGTGGGTGAGCAGCCGGTAGACCTGGGGGCGGGCCTCGATGCCGGCGAGGTAGGTGTCCAGGACGTGCTCGACCCGGTCGCGGCGCTCCAGCGGCTCGGCGAGGGCGGCCCGGACGGCGGCCAGCAGTCCGCCGGTGTGGCGCTCGGTCAGGGCTCTGATCAGGCCGTTCCGGTCGCCGAAGTGGCGGTAGAGGATCGGCTTGGTGATGCCGGCCTCGGCGGCGATGGCGTTCATGCTGGCGCCCGGCCCTTCGCGCTGGACGACCCGGTCGGCGGCGTTGAGCAGCTGCTCGCGGCGGGGCTCTCGGGACATGCGCTGCTCCTCGGAGTTGGGGTCCGTCTGGGCGTTGACACCGGTTACCAATCAGTAGCAGACTCCGACGATGTTACCCGAGGTAACACCCCGGTCGGCCGCACACGTCTTCGGAGGCACGCACCATGAGCAGCACGTTCTCGCTGGACCCGGGCGCGGACCAGCTCGCCGTACGCGACTGGCTGCACGGCTTCGCCGCCGACGTGATGCGCCCCGCCGCGGCCGAGTGGGACGAGCGCGAGGAGACCCCCTGGCCGGTCATCCAGGAGGCCGCCAAGCTCGGCATCTACTCGCTGGACTTCTACGCCCAGCAGTACTTCGACCCCTCCGGCGTCGGCATCCCGATCGCCATGGAGGAGCTGTTCTGGGGCGACGCGGGCATCGGGCTGTCCATCGTCGGCACCACCCTGGCCGCCGTCGCGGTGCTGGCCAACGGCACCGACGAGCAGATCGGCACCTGGACCCCGCAGATGTTCGGCACCCCGGAGGACGTCAAGGTGGCCGCCTTCTGCTCCTCCGAGCCGGACGCCGGCTCCGACGTCTCGGCGCTGCGCACCCGGGCGGTGTACGACGAGGCCAAGGACGAGTGGGTGCTCACCGGCACCAAGACCTGGGCCACCAACGGCGGGATCGCCGCCGTCCACGTGGTGGTCGCCACCGTCGACCCGGAGCTCGGCGCCAAGGGCCAGGCCTCCTTCGTCGTCCCGCCGGGCACCCCGGGGCTGAGCCAGGGCCAGAAGTTCAAGAAGCACGGCATCCGCGCCTCGCACACCGCCGAGGTGGTGCTGGACGGCGTCCGGGTGCCCGGCAGCTGCCTGCTCGGCGGCAAGGAGAAGCTGGACGAGCGCCTCGCCCGGGCCCGCGAGGGCGTCAAGCGCCCCGGCGGCAGGGGCAACGCGGCGATGGCCACCTTCGAGGCCTCCCGGCCGGCCGTCGGCGCGCAGGCGATCGGCATCGCCCGGGCCGCGTACGAGGTGGCGCTGGACTACGCGAGGACCCGGGAGCAGTTCGGCCGGCCGATCATCGACAACCAGGGCGTGGCCTTCCAGCTCGCCGACATGAGGACCCGGATCGACGCGGCCCGGCTGCTGGTGTGGCGGGCCTCCTGGATGGCGGTCAACAACCAGCCGTTCACGGCGGCCGAGGGCTCGATGTCCAAGCTGTACGCGGGCGAGACCGCCAAGTACGTGACCGCGCAGGCGATGCAGATCCTCGGCGGCAACGGCTTCACCCGGGAGTACCCGGTGGAGCGGATGCACCGGGACAGCGCGATCTACTCGATCTTCGAGGGGACCAGCGAGATCCAGCGGCTGGTGATCGCCCGGGCGATCTCGGGGGTGCCGATCCGCTGACCGGTCGCCGTGGCCGCCCTGGCCGGTGGGCGGCCCGAGAGCGGGTGGCCCGTCAGCGGGCGGCCCAGAAGGTGAGGCCGGCGGCGAGCGCGCCCACCGCCGCGCCGACGGCCGTCTGCGCGGCGGTGTGGTCCCGCAGCGCCACCCGGGACCACCCGATCAGCGGGACCAGCGCGCCGAGCAGCAGCCAGAGCGGGCCGAGCGCGATGGCGAGGCAGACCACCGCGCCGGTGGCCACGGCGGTGTGCACGGAGACCTTCCACCAGACGGTGATCACCAGGATCGGGACCAGCGAGGCGAACATCGCCAGCACCAGCGCGGTCAGGTCGGCCGGGGCGTCCAGTCCGATCATCACCGCGAAGCTGAGCAGCACCGAGCCCATGATGAGCGGGAAGAGGGTCAGCCGGCGCTGCCGTCGGCCGACGTGACGGTCCGCCACGGTGCCCTTGCGCATGCCGTGGCCGATGATCAGGGTCGGGACGACGGCGGCGAACAGGGCGGCGAACAGCGCCCAGCCGATGCCCGACCAGCCGTAGCGGAGGCCGCCCAGCAGCGGGAGCAGCACGAGGATCACGTTCTTCGGCTCCAGGCCGTCGGTGATCCGGCGGGCCAGGGCCGTCCGGCGGGTGGGGGCGGGCGGGGCGGGCACGGCCTGGGCCTCGGTCGTCATCGGGGTGGGTGCTCCGGGGGCGGGAAGGGGTGGACGGGTTCCGGCCGGATGATCGTACGGGTGCTGGTGCGGCCCCTTCCGCCGGGCCCGCACCGTTCCCGCGCGGGAGCGTTCCCGCTCGGACCCGTTCCCGTTCAGAACCGGGCGGGCCGGCCCTCCAGGAAGGCGGCCAGGCCCTCGCGGACGTCCGAGCCCTCCCGGGCGCGGAGCAGCCAGGGGGCCAGGACCTCGTCGGCCCGCTCGGGCGGGGCGTCCAGGACGGCCTTGGCCGCGCCGACGGTCTGGGCGGAGCGACGGGTCAGCAGCCGGGCGAAGTCCAGGGCGGCGGCGTCCAGTTCGGCGTCCGGCAGGACGCGTTCGGCCAGGCCGAGCGGCAGCGCGTCCCGGCCGGCCACCAACTCGCCGGAGAACAGCAGGTACTTGGCCCGGGCCGGGCCGATCAGCCGGGCCAGCCGTACGGTCGGCACCGCCGGGTAGACCACGCCGAGCTTGGCCGGGGTGATCCCGAGCCGGGCGTCCTCGGCGACGAACCGCAGGTCGCAGGCGACGGCCAGTTGGCAGCCGCCGCCGACGCAGGCGCCGTGCACCACGGCGAGGGTCGGGTGCGGGAAGGCCGCCAGCGCCTCCTCGGCGGCGACGTTGGTCGCGTGGTAGGCCTCGGCGCGGTCCGGATCGCCGTACACCTCGGAGAGTTCGGCGATGTCCGCGCCCGCGCTGAAGGTGTTGCCGGCGCCGGTGAGCAGCAGGACGCGCACGCCCGGGTGGCCGGCCAGCTGCTCCAGCACCTTGGGCAGCGCCTGCCAGACCGCCAGGGTCACCGCGTTGCGGCGGTGCGGGCGGGCGAACTCCAGGACGGCGACGCCGTCCTCGCCGACGTACGCGTTGAGGCCGTCGGCCTGCGCGGGCAGGGCGGAGCGGTCCCGCGTGAGCAGCGGCTGGTCCATGCGCACCTCCGGTCGGTCGTGGTGCGCCAACTCTCTCAGGCGGCGCGGGTGCAGTAGTCGCCGAGGCCGTGCTCGAGCAGGGCGAAGGCGCGGCGGGCCTCCTCCAGGACGGCGGGCAGGGCGTCGGCGGCGCGCTCGCCGGCCAGCATCCGCCGGTGGTTGGCGGCGATCAGCGCGACCCGGACGGCGAGCAGCTGGGCGGTGGCGACCCGGGCGGTCAGTTCGTCGTGGGCCGGGTCCTGGGCGAGCAGTTCGGCGGCGAGCGCGGCGTGCGCCAGCCGGTCGAAGCCGTGGGTGGCGCGGGCGGTCAGCGCGGGGGTGCGGTGGATCAGCCGGACCACGTCGAGCACGATCCGGTCGTCGTTCAGCCCGGCGGCCGGGTCGAAGCGCTCCAGTGCGGCGAGGAACTGCTCGCGCAGCGCCGTCACCGCCGAGGTGCCCGGGGCGCGGTCGCGCACCGCCTGGGCCGGCTCGTCGAGGTGCTGCTCCATCGGGCCCATGACCAGGTCTTCCTTGGTGGGGAAGTAGTTGAAGACGGTCATCTTGGACACCTCGGCGGCGGCGGCGATCTCCGCGACCGAGACCTGGTCGAAGCCGCGCTCGGTGAACAGCGCGACGGCCGTGCGGAAGATCCGCATGCCGGTCTGGAACTTCTTGCGCTCGCGCAGCGGGAGGGCGTCGAGGTCGACGTCGGGGCCGAAGTCCTGTGCGGGTCGCATCGCCATGGGGGGACTGTACCAGGATCAAATGTTGACCAGGCAGAAAGATTGGTCGGGATGAAGAATTGACCGAGTCCAAAAACGCTGCGATGGTGAGGGCGTGCCGCCGGCCGCCCCGGCCCCGGCGCGAATCCGACGGACCCTGGGGGGACCCGACCATGGCCACCACCGCCGCCGTACCCGCTGCCGCACCCGCGCCGCCGGACACCGCGCTGATGACCCCGGCCCAGCGCAAGCTGGGCATGCTGCTCTGCCTGGTCACGATCGTGCTGGCGGTGCTCGACATGAACATCGTGTCGGCCGCCACCGTGCCGATCGTCCGCGACCTCGATCCCGTCCACGGCGTGGACCGGCTGCCCTGGCTGGTCAGCGCGTTCGCCCTGGCCGCCACCGCGCTGCTGCCGCTGTACGGCAGGCTCTGCGACGTGTACGGCGCCAAGCGCGTGCTGCTCGGGGCCGTCGGCACCTTCCTGCTCGGCTCGGCGCTCTGCGGGGCGGCGCAGTCGATGGACCAGCTGATCGCCTTCCGGGCGGTGCAGGGCGTCGGCGGCGGCGGGCTGATGAGCGTCACCATGGTGGTCATCGCCCAGTTCAAGGACCCGGAGGAGCACGGCGGCGCCAAGGGCGGGGCGGTGGGCGGGATCGTCGCCGGCCTCGGCATGGCGGTCGGCCCGCTGGTCGGCGCGCTGTTCACCGACCACCTCGGCTGGCGCTGGGTCTTCTACGTCAACCTGCCGCTCGGCCTGCTGGTGCTGGTCGGCGTCGCCCTGGTGGTCAGGCTGCCCCGGGCGACCGGTCGCCGGAGCCTGGACTTCGTCGGCGCGGCCCTCGCGGCGGCCTTCGCGACCGGGCTGCTGCTCGTCACCGAGTGGGGCGGCAAGGACCACGCCTGGACCTCCCCGGTGATCCTCGGGCTCGCCGCCGCCACCCTGGCCGCGCTCGGCCTCTTCCTGTGGCGTCAGGCCACCGCCGCCGAGCCGGTGCTGCCGCTGTCGCTGTTCCGGATCCGCGCGGTGCGGCTGGGCTTCGCGATCCAGGGGCTGGTCGGGATGGGCATGGTCGGCTCGATCATGTACGTGATGCTCTACCTGCAGATCGCCCGGGGCGTGGCCCCGACCTCGGCCAGCCTCTACCTGGTCCCGATGGCGGCCGGGATGACGGCGGCCGGCCTGCTGGTCGGCCGGCTGACCGGGCGCGGCCACCCGCCCCGGACCTTCCTGGCGGCCGGCGCGGCCTGCGCCACGCTCGCCCTCGCCCTGCTCGGCCTCAGCGGGCCGGACACCGCGCTGTGGGCGGTGCTGGCCGAACTCGCCCTGCTGGGCTGCGGGCTGGGGCAGCTGATCGGCCAGCTGGTCACGGTGGTGCAGGAGACCGCGCCCCGGCACCAGCTGGGGGTGGCGACCACCGGGATCCGGTTCTTCCAGAGCCTCGGCAGCGCGCTCGGCGCGGCGCTCTTCGGCACCGTGCTGACCCGGGTCTTCGAGGCGGGCGAGCCGGGGCGGCCGCTCGGCGCGGTCCGGGCGCTGACCGGGGCGGCGCACGAGCACGCGGTGCGCAGCTTCACGGACGCGGTGGACGTGGTCTTCCTGTCGGCGGGCGGGGTGCTGGCGCTGGCACTGGTGTGCGTGCTGCGGCTGCGGCCGGCCGAGCTGGCGGGGCCGGCCGGGTCGGCGGGGGTGGCGCCGGCCGCCTGACGGGTCGACGGCCGGCGGGCTGGTGGGCCGCCGGGACGGTGTGGTGCGGTTCGGTTCGGTGCGGGGCCCGGTGGGCGGGGGAGTCCACCGGGCCCGGCGCCGTTCCCGGTTCAGGCCCGGCTGGTCCACTCGTCGGCCAGCACGGCCCAGATCTCCTTGTCGTAGCGGACCCCGTTGTACGGGTACCACTCGCGCAGCACGCCGTCGCGGGTCATGCCGACCCGCTCGGCGACCGCCCGGCTGCGGGCGTTGACGGAGGAGCACCACCACTCGGCGCGGTGCATGCCGCGGGTGGTGAAGGCGTAGTCGAGCAGCTGCTTGACGGCGGCGGTGATCAGCCCGTGGCCCTCGCCGGCCGGCTCCGTCCAGGCGCCGATCTCGCAGACGCCGGACCGGGCGTCGAAGCTCACGAACATCACGCCGCCGACCAGGGTGCCGTCCAGCCAGATCCCGTAGATCCGCTTCTGGTCGGCGGCCAGGCCGTCGGCGTAGCGCTGGAGGGTGGCGCGGGCGGACTCCAGGTCGACGGAGAAGGTGGCCCAGGGGATCCACGGGTCGGTGTGGGCGCGGGCGCGGTCGAGGTGGGTCAGGAACTCGGGCGCCTGCCAGGGCTCCAGCGGGCGCAGTTCGGCGTTCTCGGTGAGCGGTACGGCAAACACGGGCGGCCTTTCACGGGTGGTGCTGAGGTTGGCTGGACTATTCATAACAAACGTTTGGTACGTAAGATAGCCCCCATGACACCGGCCCGTGGAGACCATGACGCCCGACGCTCGGAAGTCTCCGAGGGGGTGTGGCGGGTGCTCTCCACCCGGGGTTTCGAGGGGCTGACCCTGCGCGCGGTGGCCGCCGAACTGGGTGCCTCCACCGGGCTGTTGACGCACTACTTCCCGAACAAGCGGGCGCTGCTGAGCCACGCCCTGGAGGAGCTGGACCGGCGCTCGCTGGCCCGGCCCCGGCGCACCGCCCCCGCCGACGGCAGCGCGCCGCCGGCCGGCCTGGCCCGGGTGCGGGCGTCGCTGCTGGACGTGCTGCCGCTGGACGGCGAGGCCGCCGCCGACAACCGGATCTGGGTCGGCTCCTGGGACCACGCCCTGGCCGACCCGGAGCTGGCGGCCGCCCACGCGGGCCGCTACGCGCGCTCGCGCACCGCGCTCACGGCGCACGTCGCGGACGCCCAGCGGCTGGGGGAGCTCCCGGCGCGGGCCGACCCGGCCGCGCTCGCGGCGGGGGCGCAGGCCTTCGTGCTGGGCCTGGTGGTCCAGGCGCTTTTCGCCCCGGAGGAGTTCCCGGCGGAGCGGCAGACGGAGCTGCTGGACGCCTACCTGGCGGGGCTGGCGGGGTAGGCCGGGGTGCTTCCGGGCGCGCCGGCCCGGCCCGGGGCGGGCTCCGGCGTGTTCGGGGTGGGGGATTCACCGGGAATTCCGGTTGTTCCGGTTGGACCCGTTTTTCGCCCCGTTTTCGCGGCGGCCCCGACACGCATGGTCACGAGTTCTGTGCGATGAGTGCGCGGAACGGTTGGTGTACGGGATTACCGACTGGTCCGGAGCGGACACGGAAAGTGTCCGCCGGAGTGGTGGCCTGCGGAATTGCGGGGTGGTGCCCCCAGCAGGATTCGAACCTGCGACCTACCGCTTAGAAGGCGGGTGCTCTATCCGCTGAGCTATGGGGGCGGGACGGGCGGTGCCCTGGCGGGCGCGACCGTGGCCGGGATCGGGCTGGCGAGCGCCGGGGCGCGCGCTGTCCGGCCCCGTACCTGAGGGTGGGGGTGGGGGTGGTGGGCCCTCGCCCTGTCGGGGACAGGATAAGGGTGACCGGTTCCCAGGCCGGGTGTGACGACACCGCCGTTGGTGTGTCGGTTCGGTGGAGCGGTCCGATAATCGCAGGTGAAGGCCGTGAGTGCAGCGGTCTGGGAGTGTTCCGCGCCGGACGTTGTGCAGTCGTTACGGGGCTGCCTCCTCACCCGTTATGGATTCGGCACGGAGAATGCGGCGCCGACGGTGCGGGTGGGGGCCTTAATCGCGGTTGCGCCGGTCGTATGACGTGCGCGGACGGCCGTCGGGGCGCCTTCCGGAGCGCGTTCCCGGGCGGGTTCCGGGGTGCGCCGGCCGGGCGGCGAGCAGCGAGTTTGTTGTCATGGCCGCGAAGAAGCGGGGTCGAAGCGGCGGCGGAAGGCTGAAATTCACCCCTGCGGGTGACAACAGTTCCACAGGCCCGAGTTATCCACAGGATTTCGGAAGTCGGTGGCCCGGATTTCCCCTGAAGTGCACGCTCAAGGCGCACCGGTCGATTCCGTACGGTGCATCGGCGAGAACGGAGGGTGTGCCGTGAGCGAGACGCATGTGACGGTGATCGGCAATGTGGCGACGGAGGTGAGCTACGGCGAAACCAGCGGCGGGGTGCCGATGGCGAACTTCCGGCTCGGCTGCACCGAGCGGCGGTACGACCGGCAGCGCGAGTGCTGGGTGGACGGCGAGACGCAGTGGGTGGCGGTGACGGCCTGGCGGGCGCTGGCGGTCAATCTGATCGGCTCGCTGTCCAAGGGCGATCCGGTGCTGGTGAGCGGCCGGCTGCGGGTGCGCGAGTGGACGGAGGGGGAGGTGAAGCGGAGCCGGGCCGAGATCGACGCCCGATCGGTCGGACACGACCTCACCCGTGGTACCACGGCGTTCCGGTGGGCGGCGGGGGTGCGCGGGCAGCCGCCGGGCGGCGCCGGTCCGGCCGGGGCGGAGGGCGGGGGCGAGGCCGTGCCGGGGTGGATCGTCAGCGCGGTGGAGGCGCGCAGGGGCTCCGGGGCGCCCCCGGCGCCGGCCCCGGCGGCGGTCGCGGCGCCCGTCGTCCGGGCGCTGCCGCCGGGCGGCTGGCCGGCCGCGGGGGAGTCGGGCGAGGTGTCCGGGGCGGAGCGGGGAGGTGGCGCCGAGGATGCCCTGACCTGATCGGTCGGTGACCTTCCCTGTCGACAAATATGTTGATCGAGAACGTCGTTGTGCCCGCACGCGCAATCCGACCGGATAACAGAAAGCGGCCCGGGACTTTCTGGTCGACCGTCAGCTTGTGTGGGACTTGAGGGGATTGATAACGATCCAGATACGGAATCGTCCTGATTTCGCATGGGGGTTTCCGGGCCTCTGGGGCTCAATAGGATTCGTCTGGTTCATACCCGTAGCAGTGCCACAGGGGGCACGCGCGGAACGGCAAGTCGGCGGGCCGCCCACTCGGTGCGGCCCGGCCCGGAGGGATCCCAGATGTTCCAGAGGCAGGGGCGGAGTCTGTCCCGGATAACCACTGTCATGCTCACGACCAGCTTGGCGCTTGGCGGAGGCCTGTTCGCGGCCGGTGCGGCGGTCGCGGCCGGCGCCCCGACCTCGGGCGTGACGGCGGAAGTCCAGAACGAGATGCTCGGCGAGAAGATCGACGTCGAGGGCAAGGGCACCGTCGACGGCGGCCTGTTCACCCTCAAGACGGCTGCCGGGGAGAAGCTCCGGACGTACTGCATCGACTTCGACAACCCGGTCTACCTGGACAGCGGCGCCAAGTACCACGAGGCGGACTGGGCGTCGAGCTCGCTCAACAGCAACGCGAACGCCCCCAAGATCCGCTGGATCCTGGACAACTCGTACCCGCAGGCCAGCCTGACGTCCCTCGCGACGGCCGCCGGCGTCGACAGCCTGACCGACGCGGACGCCGCCGCCGGCACCCAGGCCGCGATCTGGAAGTTCTCGGACAACAAGAACGCCGTCCCGCGCAACGACAAGGCCAAGAAGCTGCGCGACTACCTCGTCGGCGACGCCAACAAGGGCGTCGCGGCCGAGCCGAAGCCCTCGCTGACCCTCTCCCCGGACTCGGTCTCCGGGAAGTCGGGCGGCAAGCTCGGCCCGTTCCTGCTGAACTCCAGCGCGAACGAGGTCAAGCTGACCGTCACCGGCGACGCCGCGGACAAGATCAAGCTGCTGGACAAGGACAGCAAGCCGGTCAACGGCAGCCTGGCCGGTCCGATCGGCAAGGACACCCCGCTGTTCCTGGACGTGCCGGCCGGCACCCCGGACGGCAAGGCCGCCATCAACGCCACCGCCGAGGCCACCGTGCTCAGCGGCCGGGTCTTCATGAGCGGCGTGGACTCCCGCGGCCGCCACAGCCAGACCATGATCCTGGCCGGCTCCACCAAGGTGAACGTCGCCGGCGGCGCCAAGGCCACCTGGAAGCAGGGCAAGGGCGCGCTGGTCGACAGCACCGCCAAGGAGGAGTGCGCCACCGGCGGCGTGCGGGTGTCCGTCACCAACAGCGGTGACGAGGCCGCCACCGTCACGGTCGGCAAGCAGCAGGTCGCCGTCCAGCCGGGCAAGACCGAGAGCGTGCTCGTCAAGGTCGAGGAGAAGGCGCACTACGACTTCACCGTGACCGGCCCGAACGGCTACACCAAGCAGTTCACCGGCGTCCTGGACTGCAAGGTCGGCGTGACGCCGACCCCGGCCCCGACCACCCCCGCCGCGACCGGCACGCCGTCCGGCACCCCGAGCGCGGCCCCGTCGGGCACCCCCAGCACCGGCGCCGGCCAGCCGACCCCGGCGACCACCAGCGCCGCCCCGGGCACCGGTGGCCTGGCCCAGACCGGTGCCAATGACTCCACCCCGATCCTCGCCGCCGTCGCCGGTGGCCTGGTCGTGGCCGGTGGCGCCGCCGTCTTCGTCCTGCGCCGCCGCGGCCGCCACGGTCGCACCACCGCCTGAACCGTCCGAACCGCCTGAGGCGCCCGAAGCGCCCGAAGCGACGGAACCGCCCGAGCGGGCCGGGGGTCACCGACCTCCCGAGGCCCTGAGAGCGGCAACCGGCCCGGCTCCCCGCACCCGCTGCGGGGAGCCGGGCCGTCGCGTTTCCCGGACGGGGCCCCGGGGGCGTCGGCTACGGGGCGGCGGGGCCCGGGGTGGGCGGGGTGCCGGCCGGGCAGAGGCGGCCGGGAGGGCGGGAGCGGGGGCGCCGGGCGGCCGCGGTCCGGGCGGCGGGGCCGGGGCGGGCGGGAGCGCTTCCGGATACCCCGGTGGGGTCATCCAGGCGATTCGGGCCTCAGGGCCGGGTGCGGCACAATGGAAGGCTGCAAGCCGAATACTCCCGACGACGCCGGAGCGATCTCACGTGGCGGAATACATCTACACGATGCGCAAGGTGCGCAAGGCTCACGGAGACAAGGTCATCCTTGACGACGTGACGCTCAGCTTCCTCCCCGGAGCGAAGATCGGCGTCGTGGGCCCCAACGGCGCCGGTAAGTCCACCGTGCTGAAGATGATGGCCGGCCTGGAGCACCCCTCCAACGGCGACGCCTTCCTCTCGCCCGGTTTCACCGTCGGCATGCTGCTCCAGGAGCCGCCGCTGGACGAGACCAAGACCGTCCTGGAGAACGTCGAGGACGGCGTCAAGGAGATCAAGGGGAAGCTCGACCGCTTCAACGAGATCGCCGAGCTGATGGCGACCGACTACTCGGACGCCCTGCTGGACGAGATGGGCAAGCTCCAGGAGGAGCTGGACCACGCCAACGCGTGGGACCTGGAGGCCCAGCTGGAGCAGGCCATGGACGCCCTGGGCTGCCCGCCCGGCGACTGGCCGGTCACCAAGCTCTCCGGTGGCGAGAAGCGCCGCGTGGCGCTCTGCAAGCTGCTGCTGGAGTCCCCCGACCTGCTGCTGCTCGACGAGCCCACCAACCACCTGGACGCCGAGTCGGTGAACTGGCTGGAGCAGCACCTGGCCAAGTACCCCGGCACCGTCGTCGCCGTCACCCACGACCGGTACTTCCTGGACAACGTGGCCGGCTGGATCCTGGAGCTCGACCGCGGCCGCGCGATCGGCTACGAGGGCAACTACTCCACCTACCTGGAGTCCAAGCAGTCCCGCCTGAAGGTCGAGGGGCAGAAGGACGCCAAGCGCGCCAAGCGCCTCAAGGAGGAGCTGGAGTGGGTCCGCTCCAACGCCAAGGGCCGCCAGGCGAAGTCCAAGGCCCGTCTGGCCCGCTACGAGGAGATGGCGGCCGAGGCGGACAAGATGCGGAAGCTGGACTTCGAGGAGATCCAGATCCCGCCGGGCCCGCGCCTGGGCAGCATCGTCATCGAGGTCGAGAACCTCAACAAGGCCTTCGGTGAGAAGGTCCTGATCGACGACCTGAGCTTCACCCTGCCGCGCAACGGCATCGTCGGCATCATCGGCCCGAACGGCGCCGGCAAGACCACCCTGTTCAAGATGCTCCAGGACCTGGAGACCCCGGACAGCGGCACGGTCAAGGTCGGCGAGACGGTCAAGATCAGCTACGTCGACCAGACCCGCGCCAACATCGACCCGAAGAAGACCCTCTGGGAGGTCGTCTCCGACGGTCTGGACTGGATCAACGTCGGCCAGGTCGAGATGCCGTCCCGCGCCTACGTGTCGGCCTTCGGCTTCAAGGGCCCGGACCAGCAGAAGCCGGCCGGCGTGCTCTCCGGTGGTGAGCGCAACCGCCTGAACCTGGCGCTGACCCTCAAGCAGGGCGGCAACCTGCTGCTCCTCGACGAGCCCACCAACGACCTCGACGTCGAGACGCTCTCCTCGCTGGAGAACGCCCTGCTGGAGTTCCCCGGCTGCGCCGTGGTCATCTCCCACGACCGCTGGTTCCTGGACCGGGTGGCCACCCACATCCTCGCCTACGAGGGCGAGAGCAAGTGGTTCTGGTTCGAGGGCAACTTCGAGTCGTACGAGAAGAACAAGATCGAGCGGCTCGGCGCCGACGCCGCCCGTCCGCACCGGGCCACGTACAAGAAGCTGACCCGAGGCTGACACCCAGCCGTCACAACGGCCCGGCAGACTGCCCTCCGGGGCGGCCTGCCGGGCCGCGGCCCGTCGCCGACCGCCCGCCGCCCCGGCGGTGGACGGCGGCGGGCGACCGGACACCGAGGAGAACTCCCGTGGCTCGCCACATCTACGCCTGCCCGCTGCGCTGGTCCGACATGGACGCCTTCGGGCACGTCAACAACGTGGTCTTCCTGCGCTACCTGGAGGAGGCCCGGATCGACTTCATGTTCACCCAGGCCGCCGCGGCCGGTGCCGGGGAGTTCGCGGGCGGCTCGGTGGTGGCCCGCCACGAGATCGACTACAAGCGTCCGCTGGTGCACCGGCCCGAGCCGGTCACCATCGAGACCTGGGTGACGAAGATCGGCGGCGCCTCGCTGACCGTCTCGTACGAGATCAAGGACGTCGCCGAGGACGGCGGCGACATCGTGTACGTCCGGGCGTCCACCGTGGTCGTCCCCTACGACCTGGCCGAGGGCCGGCCGCGCCGGATCTCGCCGGTGGAGCGGGAGTTCCTCGGCCGCTTCATGGACGAAGAGCCGGTAGTCGCCGCCGTCTGACCGCACCCGACGATTCGAGCTGAACCACTGTGACCATCACCGCCCGTCTCGCCCTGACCGACACCGGGGAGGCCGCCGACCTCTCCGCCTTCCTGCTGCGCCTGCTGCGCTTCGACCGGGCGGCGGCCGTCCGGATCCAGGCGGTGGGCCCGGGCGAGGGAGACGGCGTGCTGGCGGTCTTCGGACGGCTGCCGCTGGGCGACTCGGGCGTGCTGGCGATCCGCACGGCCCGGCTGGACGGTCTGGACGAGCCGGTGGACCTGACCGTCTCCGCGGGCCAGCTGCTGGACGGCGTGGACGCCGGGTCGGGCGCCGTCGCGCTGCCCGCGCCGGTGACCGGTCCGGCCTGGGCCGGGCTGCTGCCGCCGCGCACCGGCTGGCGCCCGGTCGGCACCCCGCCGGCGGCCGAGGTGTGCCGCGAACTGATGGCGGCGGTCGGGGAGTTCCGCGAGCGCAGCGAGGCCGTCCCGGAGCACCACCGCACCCGCGCGGTGCTGGACCGGCTGGCGGACGAGGTGTGGTCCCGCCCGGTCTCGGTGCTGCCGGAGCTGCCGCTGCGCGCCGTGCACGCCTCGTACCGGATCGGCTTCCTGAGCCCCGAGGCGCCGCTCTCGGTGCACCGGGCGGGCGGCTGGCTGCGGTTGAGTTCCCCGGTGGGCTCGGTGGTGGTGCGGACCGCGGCCGCGCCGGGCGCGGGGCTGGGCCTCAGCCCGCTCCGGTAACGGCGGTCCGGGGCCCGGCCCGCCCCGCCGAGGAGCGATCCGGGCTCAGCCCGGGGTGTTGATCATCGAGGCGGCGGCGTAGACCAGGTACTCGAGCAGCTGCTGCTCGTGCTCGGCCGGCAGCTCCAGGTCCGCGACGGCCGCCCGCATGTGGGTGAGCCAGGCGTCGTGCGCGGCCTTGTCGACCTTGAACGGCGCGTGCCGCATCCGCAGCCGCGGGTGGCCGCGCCGCTCGCTGTAGGTGCGCGGGCCGCCCCAGTACTGCATCAGGAAGAGGGCCATCCGCTCCTCGGCGGGCCCGAGGTCCTCCTCGGGGTACATCGGCCGCAGCAACTCGTCCTCGGCGATGCCTTCGTAGAACCGGTGGGCCAGCCGCCGGAAGGTCGGCTCACCGCCGACCTGGTCGTAGAAGGTCTCCTCGCTCAACGTGCCTCGCCGGATCTCTCTCACCCGACCATGGTCGCAGACGCCGACGGGGTCGTACACCGGGACCAAAGGCGTACGACCCCGTCGGGAGGGGACCGGCGGACGTCGGCACGGACGTCGGCGTAGGAGACCAGCGCCGGACGGTCAGTCCTCCCAGCGGAACAGCTTCCAGGAGATGCCGGTCAGCACGGCCGCGAAGAGCAGCAGGCCGCCCATGGTCGGCACGGCGTCCATGACGCCGCCGCCGCGGGTGAGCACCGACTGGGCGGATTCGACCAGGTAGTGCAGCGGCATAACCTTGGAGACGGCCTTCAGCCACTCCGGGGCGCCGTCCAGCGGGAAGAACGAGCCGGACAGGAAGGACATCGGCAGCACGATGATCTGCGAGATGCCGTTGGCCGCCTCCTCGGTCTTGGCGACCGAGCCGGCCAGCAGGCCGATCGACATGAAGGCGAGCGTCGCGCAGGCCACCAGCGGGATGACCAGCCACCAGTTGCCGGTGAGTTTCAACCCGAAGAAGCCGGTCGCGACCACCAGGAAGACGGCGGTCTGCAGGAACGCGGTCAGCAGCGAGACCAGGATCCGGGAGCTGATCACGGTTCCGGCGCTGAGCGGGGCCAGCCGCAGCCGGCGCAGCACCTTGGTCTTGCGCCAGTTGACCAGGGTCAGCGCGGCACCGAACACCGCGCCGGTGGCGACGGCCCAGCCGAGCAGGCCGGGGGTGAGGAACTGGATCGGCTTGAGCGACTTGTCCTCGACCTGCTGGGAGTCCAGCACGAAGGCCGGCTTCTGCCCGGTGGCGGCCTGGTTGGCGCTCTGGACCACCGAGTTGAGGATGCCCTGGAGCGCGCCGGCCCGGACCTGGTCGGCGGCGGTGTAGCGCAGCTCGACCGTGCCGTTCGGGCCCTGCTTGATCAGCGCGTCGTAGTCGCCCTTGCGGACCTTCTCCAGCGTGCCGGCCTCGTCGTCGGTCTTCGTGATGGTGAGGACCTTGTCCAGCCCGGCCCGGTCCTCGCCCTGGATCGAGTCGAACAGCTTCACCGCGCCGACCTGCGCCACCTTGGCGTGCGGGCTGCCGGAGCCCTTGGTCACGGAGCCGAAGAAGACCAGGAACACCAGCGGGAACAGCAGGATGAAGAAGGCCGCGGTGCGGTCGCGCTTCATCCCGAGCAGCATGGCGCGGGACAGGCTCCAGAACGCGCTGACCCGCTCCCGCTCGCCGGCGGCCGGGCCGCCGCGCCGGGCGGGGGCCTGCGGCTCGGTGGGGGTGGTGGCGGTCATGCGCGGAACTCCCGTCCGGTCAGCTGGAGGAAGACGTCCTCCAGGGTGGCGCCGCGCACTTCCAGGCCGCGCAGCGCGTTCTGCTCGGCGAGGACGCTGAGCACCGGAGCCGGGAGGCGGGTGGAGACGGAGAGCGAGACGCTGTCGTCCTCCAGGGTGGCGATCTCCGCGCCGGCCGCGGTCAGCAGCTCCCGGGCGCGCTCGAGCGGGAGCTGGCCGGAGGCCACGCTGATCCGGACGGTGTCGTCGATCTCGCGGATCAGCGCCGCCGGGGCGCCGGTGTGCAGGATCTTGCCGTGGTCCATGATCGAGACCCGGTCGCAGAGCACCTCGGCCTCGTCCAGGTAGTGCGTGGTCAGCACGACCGTGCGGCCCTCGGCGTTGATGTCCCGCAGGAGGTCCCAGAGGTTGCGCCGGGCCTGCGGGTCCAGCCCGGTGGTGGGCTCGTCCAGGAAGACGAGCTCCGGGTCGTGGGCCAGCGCGCAGGCGATCGACAGGCGCTGGGCCTGGCCGCCGGACATCTGGTCGGTCAGGGTCTCGGCCTTGTCCGAGAGGCCGACCCGCTCCAGCATCGCGTCGGCCCGCTTGGGGCCGACCCCGTAGAACGACGCGAAGGTGCGGATGGTCTCCCGGGCCGTCAGTTTCCGGAAGAAAGCGGAGGCCTGGAACTGCACGCCGATTCGCGGCAGCAGTTTCGGATTTCGCGGCCAGGGCGCCATGCCCAGCAGCTCGACCCGGCCCTCGTCCGGTTTCCGGACGCCCTCCAGGATCTCCATCGTGGTGGTCTTCCCGGCGCCGTTCGGGCCCAGGATCCCGTAGAACTCGCCGGCCTCGACGGTGAACGACACCCCGTCGACGGCCTGCACATCCCCGTACCGCTGGCGGATGCCGTCAGCGGATATAGCAGCAGTCATGTGGCCTGAGCCTAGGGGCAGGGAAGGCTCCGGCGCACGCCCGCGGCGGCGAATTTGCGGATATTTTGAGGATGGTCCAAACAAATCCGGGCCGGGCGGATGTCGAATTCCGCCCGGCCCGGCCGGAGTTGTCACCGACGTGTGGTCAGGTAACGATTTGACGGGTTTTCAGTCGGAGAATCCCCTCCGACCGACGGCCGGTCAGCCGCGGTGCACGGTGATGGTGGTCCAGGCGCCGATGTGGATCCGGTCGCCGTCGTTCAGCGGTACCGCGGTGTGCGGCGGGACGGGCTCCGCGCCGCCGTTCATGGTGGTGCCGTTGGTCGAGTCCTGGTCCACCAGGACCCAGCTGCCGTCCGCCTGTTCGGCGAGCAGCGCGTGCTGGTGCGAGGCGCCCGGGTCCTCCGGCGGGACGGACAGGTCGATCTCCGGCACCGTGCCGCGGTGCTGGCTGCGCCGCCCGATCCGCAGCTGGCCGCGGCCGGTCAGCGGGATCCGGCGCTCGGGGCAGTACGGCGGGAAGAACAGGCCGGCCGCCTCGGGGCCGCTGCGGGCCATCATGTCGGTGAAGTAGTCCCGGTCGGCCGAGACCACGGCGATCCAGTTGGTCCGCACCGGCTCGGCCGGGGCGGTCTCCTGGGGCTGCTGGGGGACGGGCGGGGCCAGGTTGAACGAGGTGCCGAAGTCGCCGCCGCGGTTGTTCGGGCCGGGGCCGGTCGGCTGGGCGTACACCGGGCCGGAGTCCTCGCGCACCGAGGTGTCGGGGAACGCGCCCTCGGGCGGCGGGTAGCCGTAGGTGTGCTGGTGCGCCGGGGCCTGGGGCTGCTGGGGGACGGGCGGGGCGACGGCCTGCTGGGCCGCCGGTGGCTGGCCGAGCGGGGACTGCCCGAGCGGCTGCTGGCCGAACGGCGGTTGGCCGTGCGGGGGTTGTCCCGCCGGGGCGTGGCCGTGCGGCGGCTGACCGGCCTGGGCGTGGCCGTGCTGGGCCTGCTGCGGCGGGGGGCCGCCGTAGGAGGCCGGGATGTTCAGCGGCGGCTGCTGCTGCGGCTGTTGCTGCTGTTGCTGTGCCGCGCCGGGCACCTGGCGGCGCGAGGGCGTGGAGAGCTCGTAGTCGTAGCCGCACTCCTCGCAGAACCGTCCGGTCTGCGGGCTGCGGCAGATCGGGCAGACGGCCAGGCCCGCGGTGAGGCCCTGCGGTCCGGCCTGCGGCGGGACGGCCCCGTGCGGGGGTACGGCCCCGTGCCGGCCCGGGGGCACCAGGCCGGGCGGCGGCAGGGGTGCCCCGGGCGGCGGGACGGCCCCCGGCGGCATCGGCGGCGGAGGCGGCGGCGCGCCGAAGGAGGCGCCGCCGTACCCCGGGTGTCCGGAGTGCGCACCGGGCGCGGGCTCGCCCCCGTGCGCCCCCGGGTAGCCTCCGTGCGCCCCCGGCGCAGGGGCCGGCGGAGTCATCGGGAAGCCGCAGAAGTCGCACCAGTCCTCGGCCTGCGACTCGTGGCCCCTCGGGCAGATCGGCATCAGGTCCCCCTCGTTTCGGGCCGGCTCCGTGCGGCGTCGCGCCGGGGTGCCGGCCCGGTCACGTCTTCAGCGGTCACTTCTTCACACGTACCGTCTTGGTCGACCGGGTCTCAAGGGTCATCGAGTCGGCCTCGCTCACGTTCTTACGGAACCGAACCGTACCCTCCTTCGGGTCCACCACGTCCACCACCTTCTGGAGCAGCTTGTAGGTGCCCTCGTTCCCGGTCGCGTGGGCGATCCGGACGGCGGCGCCCAGCTTGGCGGTCGCCCGGTCGACGTCCCCGGCCCGGTGGGCCTCCAGGCCCTCCTGGATGGAGGAGGCGAGCTCGGCCTGCCCGGTGTAGTGGGCGACCTGCGGGCTGATCCGGGTGGAGGAGGCCAGGTCGTCGGTCCAGACCGCCTTGACCAGGCCCTGGGTGAGCACCTCGGGGGTGCCGCCGGCGACCTGCTCGGGCAGCACCAGGCTGATCCGGGCGGCCAGCATCTCGTTGCCGACCGAGGCGGCCGGCACCTCGACGCAGACGTGGTAGTCGCGGCTCTCGTCGCCCCAGGAGCCGGTGGGGTAGTCGCCGGCCCGGGGGCCGGCCTCGGTGCGGCGGGAGCTCAGGTCCTCGACCGCGGGGGCGACCTGCTTGACGAACCGGACCCTGGCGTTGGCCGGGGTCCAGATCCGCAGCGCGACGTCGGCGACCTGCTTGCCCATCGCGCCGGCCATCATCGAGCGGAAGTCCTCGGCCAGGCCGGAGGGCTCGGCGACGATGTCGGTGGTGCCGAGCAGCGCCGAGGAGATGCGGCGCAGCTCGTCGATCCGCCAGTCGGTGCCCACGCCGCGGCAGTCGGCGGTGAAGTGGCCGGTCACCCGTTCGACGGTGCGGGCCAGGTCCTCGGCCGACTCGTGCTCGTTGTTGCCGTCGGTGAGCAGGACGGCGTGCCGGATGGCGATGTCGCGGCGGGTGAGGAAGAGCTGGTCGGCCTTGGCCAGCCAGGTGCCCATCGCGGTGCCGCCGGCCGCGGTGAGCCGGCGCAGCGACTCCTTGGCCTGCGCGCGGGTGGTGGCGGAGGCGGTGGCGAGGGTGCCGTCGCCGGGGTAGATGTCGCGGGCCTCGTGGGTGCCGGCGACGACGGCGAAGGCGGTGCCGTCGCGCAGCGCGTCGATGGCGGCGGCGGTGGCCTCGCGGGCGCCGTTGATCTTGGTCTTGGGGTAGTCCATCGAGCCCGAGCAGTCCACCAGGACGACCACGGCCGCCGCGGTGCCGGCGCCCGCCGCGGTGGCGTCGGCGAAGCCGAGGGGCCGGCCGCCCGAGGTGCCGCCGCCGGTCGCCGTGACGGTGACGATGGCGTTGACCTCGCGGGCGCCGTCGGCCAGGTACTCGTTCTGGAAGATCTCCACGTTGAACCTGGGCAGGTTCGGCTTCGCCAGTGTTGCCATGGGGCGGTCGGCTCCCGTCGGGTGAGGGGTGGACGTGCTCAGGACGGTGGGGCGGCCCGCCGGGCGGGGCCGGCGGGCCGTGCCGCCGGAGCGTCCGGCGGGTGGTCGGGTCAGGCCGTCGGCGGGTGCGGCGGCTGCGGCGGGACGGGCGGAACGGCGGGCGCGGTCGGCGGGACGGACGGCGCCGGGGGGACCGGGGGTACGGGCGGGGCCGGGGGCAGCGGGGCGGCGGCGGAGCCGATCACCGGGAGGTCCGGCAGGGTCGGCTCGTAGTCCTCGTCCTCCTCCGGGGCCGGCCGGACGGCCGTGCGCGGAGCGATCACCGGCAGGTCGAACGCGGTGGGGGTCTCCTCGGCCGCCTCGAGGGCGGCGGCGGGCGGGTCGATCGGCAGCACGGCGACGGTGATGTTGTCGTGGCCGCCGGCCGCGACCGCGAACTTCACCAGGGTCTGCGCCGTGGCGAGCGGTTCGGTGCGGGCGTCCGGGCGCACGTAGTACGCCAGGTCGGTGGCCGCCTCGGCGTAGTTCCACAGCCCGTCGGTGCAGATCAGCACCACCCCGGGGACGTGCGGGGTGAAGTCGAGGGTGTGCGGCACGACCTCCTCGGCGTCGGCGCCGAGCCAGCCGGTGATCGCGTGCGCGCGGGGGTCGGCGTAGGCCTCGGCCTCGCTCATCAGCCCGGCCTCGACCATCCGGGCCGCCCAGGAGTCGTCCTGGGTGAGCCGGAACGGCTCGGCGGCGGCGCGGTCGTCCGGGATCCAGTACGCCCGGGTGTCGCCGACCCACCCGATGGTGACCCGGCCGCCCGCGGCTATCGCGCTGACGAAGGTGCAGGCGGGCGCGTTGAGGTCGGGCCGGGTGGGGCCGGCGCCGTCGGTGGCGAGGCCGGCGACCGCGTCGGCGGCGTCGGCGACGGCCTGGCGCATCGCCGAGTTCGGGTCCCGGCCGGCCTCCAGGGCGGTCAGCAGCGACTCGGAGGCGGCGTCCACGGCGGTCTCCGAGGCCTCGTCCGGGCGGTCGGAGGAGGAGACGCCGTCGCACACCACGGCGACCACGACCGGCTCGCCGCCGGGCAGCGAGGTCGCGGCGACGGTGAAGGAGTCCTCGTTGCGGTGGTGGCGCACGCCGCGGTCGCTGACCCCGGCGACGCCCCCGAGCGCCTTCTCCATGTGGTCGCGCGGGCGCGGCTGGGCGCTGCCGCAGCCCTCGCAGTAGCCGTCCGGGGCGACCTGCGGCTGCCCGCAGTGCACGCAGACCTGCCCGCGCGGCGACGGTACGGCCTCGCCGCGGGCGGCGGCCCAGCTCGTGGGCATCGAGCCGGGGGCCGCCCGGCCGTCCCGGCCGGTCCCGCAGGAGCCGCAGTAGGCGTCCTCCTGGTCCATCGGCTCCGAACAGCTCGGGCACTCGGTCTGCTGCGGCATCTGCTACACCCACGTCCTGGGACGGGCACGGTTGGCCCGTTCCACCATCTCGATCCTGGTCTCCGCCCGGTCGGCCAACCGGGCGAGTACCCGGTAGGACTGTTCCAGGGCGAAGCGCAGTTCCCGCTCCTGTGCGGGACGTCCCAGTACCACCAGGTCGGTGGTCCGCCGGCCGGCCGCCTCCTCGGCGCCGACCCAGCCGAGGGCCGTGTCGAGCACCTCGACGGCGAGCTCCTCGCGGCGGCGGGCGTCCAGCCGCAGCGCGGTCAGCTGGGCGGAGCTCGCGCCGAGGTCGGCGGCCAGGTCGTCGGTGGTCCGGCGCTCGCGCAGCCGGGCCCGGACGGCGGCGATCCGGGCGGCGGTGTAGTGGCTGGAGGTGGCCGGGACGGTCTCCAGGACGCGGACCGCGGCGGTCCGGTCCTCCTCGGCCAGCCGGACCCGGGCCAGCCCGAAGGCGGCGCTCAGGTAGGCGTGGTCGGTGGCCCACACCAGCCGGTAGAACTCGGCCGCGTCGCCGCCGTCGCCGAGCAGCTCGGCGCAGATGGCGAGGGCCAGCTTGGGGGCGGCCTCGCCGGGGAAGGCGTCGTAGACGGCGTCGAAGGCCTCCGCAGCAGCCCGCAGGGCGGTGGAGGAGCCGTCGACGAGGGCGGTCAGCCCGCGGTACCAGACCACCCGCCAGTCGTCCGGCTGGTCCCGCTCCAGCTCGGTGAGGCGGTTCACCGCGTCGTCGTGGCGGCCGAGTTCGAGCAGGGCGCGCAGTTCGCGCAGCCGGCTCTCGACCGAGACGGCGGGCGCGGCGGCCAGTGCGGCGAGCGTCTCCTCGGGGTCGGGGGTGACCAGGACGGCGAGGAAGCCCGCGTTCGGGTCGCCGGGGTCGACCCGGGGGACGGGCAGTGCGAGGGCGGCGGCGGCCGGGTCCAGGGGGGCCACCCGGAGCTGCCCGGCCTGTTCGGTGGGCAGGACCAACTCGGTGTCCACGACGCGCAGTTCGGGGCCGAACAGGGTGGAGGGCGCGGGCCGGGGCCGGTCGTCCTGGAGGGCCAGGACCTCCCGCAGCACGCCGGTGAGCTGGTCGGCCATCTCCTCGGCGGAGGCGAAGCGGCGGGCCGGGTCCGGGTCGGTGGCGCGGACCAGGAAGCGGTAGTACGACTCGTACCTGGCGAAGACCTCGACCTGTTCCGGGCCGGGCAGCGAGTCGCGGTAGGTGCCGCTGTAGCCCTGGAAGTCGAAGGTGAGCACCGCGAGGGTGCGGGCCACGGTGTACAGGTCGGAGGCGACGGAGGGGCCGTCGGTGGCGATCTCCGGGGCCTGGTAGCCGATGGTGCCGTAGATCGGGCCGTCGTCGTCGAAGCGGCGGACCGCGCCCATGTCTATGACCTTGAGCGTGTCGCCGCTCTGGATCACGTTGTCGATCTTGAAGTCGCAGTACACCAGGCCCCGGCCGTGCAGGTAGCCCAGGGCCGGCAGCGCCTCCAGCGCGTACGCGATCCCCTGCTCGACCGGCAGCGGTTCGCGCCGGCCGTCCGCGGTGCGGCGCTCGTTGGCGATGTCCTTGAGCGACTTCCCGCCGACGTACTCCATCACGATGTAGCCGTCGGTGGAGCCGGTGCGCAGGTCCGGGTGCTCGGCGAAGTTGATGATCCGGACGATGTTCGGGTGGTCCACCTCGGCCAGGAAGCGCCGCTCGGCGACGGCCGCCGCGAGCGCGTCCTCGTCCCCGGTGTCCAGCAGGCCCTTGAGCACCACCCACTTGTCGTGGACCCGCCGGTCCACCGCCAGGTAGATCCAGCCGAGCCCGCCGTGCGCCAGGCAGCCCACCACCTCGTACTGCCCGCCGACCAGGTCGCCGCGGCGCAGCTTGGGCGTGAACGAGTACGGCGTGCCGCACTTGGTGCAGAAGCCGTCCGGGCGGCCGGGGCGGCCGTTCTTCTCCCGGCCCACCGGGGTCTCGCACTTGGAGCAGAACCGCTTGCGCTCGGGCACCTCGGGGTCGGCCAGCACCGCCTGGGACGGGTCGGCCGCCTCGACGGTCGGCACGGTGACCAGGCCGGCGCCCAGCCGGTTGCGGGTGCCGGCGGTGGAGCCGCCCCGGGTGGAGCGGACCGAGAGGGAGCGGCTGCTGCCGGTGCGGGTCGAGCGGTGCGAGCGGGAGCGGCCGGACATCGAGCGGGCCGAGCCGGTGCGGACCGACAGCGAGCGGGCGGAGCCGTCGTGGCCGGAGCCGTTCCGGCCGGGGCCGGGGGAGACCCGGGCGGAGGGGACGTGGGGCTGGGTGACGCCGGTGTCGCCGCCGGGCGGGGTCAGGCCGCACTCGTCGCAGTAGCCGTCCGGGTCGATGGTGCCGGAGCAGTCGCGCGGGCAGGGCGCGCCGGGGCCGGCGGCCGGTGTCCCCGTGGCCCCCGTCGCCCCCGCGCCCGGTGCCCCCGCCGCTCCGGTCGTCGCGGTGGTCCCGCCCGCCGGGGCGAGCCCGCACTCGTCGCAGTAGCCGTCGGCGTCGATCCTGCCGCTGCCGGAGCACTCCGGCCGTTCGCACGTCCCGCCCATCACCCTCAGCCCCCCTGGACCTGTCCGTCGGCCGGCTCCTGGCCGGCCGCCTCCTGTGCCTGCCCGGCCTCGGTCTGGGCCGGGCGCAGCGACTGCTGGAACCGGGCCACCGCGGCGGCCGCCGCCCGCAGGTCGCAGGGCGCGCTCCACAGCAGCCAGCGCGCCTTCTCGTACCGTTCGATCACTTCCGGGTCCTCGGAGACCCGCAGCCGGGCCGCCATCGCCTTGTAGGCGTCCAGCCGGCCGCGCAGCTCGGCCCGGACGGCCAGCGGCTGGGTCACCTCGGTGAGCGACTGCCGGGCCCGGCCCAGCTCCTTGGCGGCGGCGTCCTCCAGCGTGTCCAGCAGCGGCGCCAGCCGGCCCCACTGCCCGGCCTGGCGCAGGTCCAGGGCCGCGACGATCCGTTCGCGCAGCGCCGAGGCCGGTCCGGGCACCGCCGGGACGTCGCTGGACGCTATCTTCGCCAGCACCTCGCCGCGCGCCCGGCGGGCCTCGGCCAGGGTGGCGTCGGCCCGTTGGAGGAGGTCGCCGACGCCCTGGAGGCGCTCCTCGGCCTCGTCGCGCAGCCGCAGCAGGTCCTCCAGCTCCAGCCGGACGCCGTCCAGCGCCCGCCCGGCCCGGTCGAACCGCTCGGTGTCGACCACCCCGGCGGGGCCGGCGAAGGCCGAGCCCTCCGGGACGGTGCCGCGCTGGGCGGGCACCCGGGCCGGGCGCCACAGCGCCAGCGGGTCCCCGTGGACCTCGGCGCGCAGCCCGGTGAGGTCCTGCTCGATCCCGGCCAGGTCGTCGCCCAGCGGGTGGCTCCCGGTGCGCACGCCGAGCGAGGCGGCGAGGGTGCGCACCCGCTGGAGCTCGGCCAGCAGCAGGTCGATCCGGGCGGGCAGCGCCGACCAGACCGCGTCGGCGGCGCTGACCACCTCCAGCACGGTGGCGTACCAGGAGTTCATCCGCACCATCAGCGCGTCCAGGCTGATCCGCTCGACCAGCCTGGCCGGCGCGCCGAGCACCTGCGGGCCGTCCGGCACCACCCCGCCGGGGACGGTCACCGCGTCGCCGGTCAGCAGTTCGCTCAGCTCGGCCAGTTCGGGCGCGCCGGGCTTGGCCTTGCGGGCCCGGACGGCGCGCGCCGAGGCCAGCGCCTCGGAGTAGCGGTCGAACAGCGCCCAGAGCAGGGGCAGGCCCTTGCCGGCGACGGACCAGCGCTCCAGGGTGCGTCCGGACAGCTCGGCGCCGTCCAGCAGCCGCAGGCCCGAGTGGTCCTGGAGGGCGAGCAGCGCCGACTCGACCGCGTCCCGCTCCGCGCCGAGGCGGGCGAGCGCGCGGTCGACCTCCTCCCGGTTCAGTACCGGGCCAGCCGATGCCGCCACCGCGGTGTCCTTCCTTCCTCGCGTGCGATCCCGACGTGCCTGACGTTCCTGACGTACCTGACGTGCTGGACGTACCGGACGTGCGGTCCCACGACAACCCCCGTGTCCACCACCGGTCTCCCCGTGGTGATCGTCCCGAACCCTAGCCGGTGGCCGTTCGGGCGGAGCGGGCGCGGGGCGTCAAGGCACCGTCAACGCCCCGCTGACGGCCCGCGCGCTACCTCCTCCGCGCCGTCCCCCGCGTCGCCCCCGGACCGGCCCGGGGCGGACCCCGGTGCGGACCCCGGGGCGGCCCCGACGCCGGCTCAGCGGGTGCCCGGCCAGTAGCGGTCGGCCTCGTTGAGCATGTACGGCTTGAGCCAGTGCTCGTACGAACGGGCCCAGTCGCCGCGCGCGTAGTAGTCGGCCAGGACCTGGTTGACGCGGGCGGTCAGGTCGGTGCTGTCCTTCAGCATGGCGACGCCGACCACCTCCGGCTGGGCCTCGCCGTCCACGATCCGCACGGTCTGGTCCTGCGCGGCCTGACCGGCCGCCAGGCCGTTGTCGGTCATGGTCGCGTCGACCTTGCCGAGCTGCATCAGGACCAGGCAGTCCAGCTGGTTCTCCACCGTGACGACCTGCCGGGCGGTCTTCTTCTCCGTGACCACGGTCAGCGCGGTGGAGCCGGCGGCGGCGCAGACCCGCTGGTCCTTGACGGCGTCGTCGATGTTCTTCGCCGGCGAGGCCGTCGGCACCAGGACGCGCTGGGTGATGTTGAAGTACGGCTTGGAGAAGGCGACGTCCTCCATCCGCTTGCAGTTGATCGTCATGGTGCGGACGATCAGGTCGACCCGGCCCTTCTTGATGGCGTCGATCCGGTCGGCCGTGGCCACCGGCTTGAGCACCACCTTCTCCGGGTCGCCCATGACGGCCGCGCCGATCGCCCGGGCGAGGTCGATGTCGAAGCCCTCGATCTGGCCGGTGTTCGGGTTGCGGGCGCCCCAGCGGTAGCTGTTCTGGTCCACGCCGATCACCAGGCTGCGCCTGGCCTTGATGGCCTTCACGGCCGGGCCGTCGTCGGTGCTCGGCGGCACGCTCTTCGTGACGTCGCAGCCGTCGGCCTGCTCCTGCTGGTCCTGCTTCGTCCGGTGCACGGCCGCCGGCGCGGCGCCGACCGGGCCGCCCCCGGCGAGCACGGCCGCGCCGGCCGCCAGCAGGGCCACCGCGACGGCGGGCCTGGTCCTCCTCCCGGAACCGCCGGAACCTCTGAAGCTCCTGAAACCCCTGGTGCGCATCGGTCGCTCTCCCCCTTGCCCGTTACCGGTACTCGGCCAGTCGCCGGCCCAGGCCGCGCAGCGCGGCGGCCGCGGCCACCAGGCCGAGCAGCGCGGCGGCGACGGCGGCGGTGCGCAGGTCCCCGCCGGTGCCCTCGGCGGCCTGCTTGAAGCGGTCCTGCTCGATGTCGGCGGCCTGGGCGAGCGCCTTGTCGGTGGCGTTGAAGGAGGCGTCGGCTGTGGCCGCGTCGCCCTTGGCCGTCACGGTGGCCTCCAGTGCGCCCTGGTAGTCGGCCTCGAACACCTCCCGCTTCCGGGCCTCGTCGTGCCGTTTGCGCCACTCGTCGAACTGCTTGGCGGCCTCCCGGACGCTCGGCTGGGCGGCCGAGGGGGCCAGGCGGAGGGCCTCCGGCAGCGAGCCGGCGGACCGGTCCGCCGGGACGTCGGTGGTTCCGGCGAGGTCTCCGACGGCCTTCGTCCACTGGTCGGCGTACTTGGTGGTCGAGCCGCGGGCGACGAAGTGGAGGTTCTCCGCCAGCCGGGCGGTCAGCACGTCCGCCCGGGCGGTGTTGAGCGCCTTCAGCGGGGCCGCGCCCTCGTGGACGCTCCGCTTGAGCGCCGCGCTGGTGGTCAGACCGGTGACGGCCAGCCACAGCCCGCCGGCCAGGACGGCGGCGGTGGCGCCCAGCAGCCCGATGTTGAACACCCGGTTGGTGCGGCGGAACAGCGTGAGCTGCACCCAGGCCAGCGCGGCCAGGGTGACCAGCGCCAGGCCGTACGCCCCCCACGGCACCGCCTTGGCCTCGGCGTAGTCGTCGGCCAGCTCCTGGTTCTCGGCCGCGGCCAGTTCGGCGGCGGCCGGCAGCAGCACGGTCTGCATCTGCTCGGAGGCGTACCGCAGGTAGGCGCCGCCGAGCGGGATGCCCTGCCGGTTGTCGGCCCGCGCGGTCTCCACCAGGCCGGCGTAGGCGGGGAGTTGCTGGTTCAGCCGGGAGAGCGAGCCCTGGGCGGGCGAGGTCGCGGTGGTCCGGGCGGCGGCCTGGGCGATCAGCTTGGCGGCGGTGGCGATGTCCTGCTCGTAGCGGGTGCGGACCGCGTCGGGCTCGGCGCCGGCCAGCAGGAAGCCGCTCGCCGCGGTGGTGGCGGCGTCGGCCAGGCTGCGGTGGATCTCGGCGGCGTCCCGGCTGAGCGGCTGGCTGTACGAGACCACCCGGTCGGCGGCCTGCGCCCTGGTCTCCAGCTGCCAGGCGGTGAGCCCGCCGAAGGCGACGGTGAGCACCGCGAGCACCACGCCGGCCAGTCGCAGCCGCCCTGGGGGTGTGCGGGTGGCCTGTGCGAGCCGGGCGCGCACGCCGGTGGCGACGGCCGCCGGAGGGCGCTTCTCGGGCGCCCCACCGGGTCTGGCCGCCGGGGGCGCCCCGCCGGACTTCGCGAGCGGGGCCGATCCGGGGACGGCCGGTGCCCCCGGTGCGGCCGCCGCCACCGGCACGGCCGTCGCCACCGCGGCGCCCGGCGCCCCCGGCAGCTGGTTCGGCCGTGCCGGGAACGCGGCGCCGGACGCGCCGTTGCCTACTGGTGTTGCCACCCGCCTCATCCTCCCCTGGGGCCGGGCCCGTCCCCGGGGCCCGACCGATGGCAGCAGTATGGCCGTGACTCCCCCCGACCACACCTGACTTGCGCCGATCTTGAGCATGTCGTGCACGTCCCCCGGACGGCCCGCAGCACCGTCGCGGCCGGTGCCGTTGGTGCGGCCCGTACGCTCCGTACGGCCCGTACGGTTCGTGCCGCTCCCGTCGGTCGTCTCCTGCCGGTCGTCCCGAGAGGTGGCGAACCGTCCGACGCGGGCCGCACCCTACGCGGTTCCCCCGGCCGGGCGGAGCGCGGGGGTCCGGTTGCGGGCGGGCTTTCCCGGGTGCGGCGACCCCTCGCTCCGTACGATGGAGGTATGCGCCTGCTTGGAACGATCTCGCCCGACCGTCCGCTGCTCGTCGTCGCCGTGCGGGAGGAGGCCGCCCACCTGGACGACCGCCTGCCCGTGCTGCTCACCGGGATAGGGAAGGTCAACGCCGCCGTCGCGCTGGCCACCGTCCTCGCGCAGGGCGAGAAGCCGTCCGAGGTGATCAACCTCGGTACGGCCGGCGCGCTGCGCCCCGGCTGGGAGGGCACCCACCACGTGGTCCAGGTGATCCAGCACGACCTCGACACCGCCGCCCTGCACGCGCTCACCGGGCGTGAGTACGGGGCCCCGCTGGTGATCGGCAAGGGCGACGGCCCGGTGCTGGCCACCGGCGACCTCTTCGTCTCCGACACGGACGCCCGCGACCGGCTCGCCGAGCACGCCGACCTGGTGGACATGGAGGGCTACGCCGTCGCCACCGTCGCCCACCGCGCCGGGCTGCCGGTGCGGCTGGTCAAGCACGTCAGCGACCAGGCCGGGGACGGTGCGGAGCACAGCTGGAAGGAGGCGGTGGACGACTGCGCCCGGAAGCTGGCCGACTGGGTGGTCGCGCAGGGCTGGTGACGTCGTCTCAGGGGCTGGTCAGGGTGGCGCGGTGACCGGGGGGAACGCAGGGCCGACCGGGCTTGACCGGGGAGGGCGCGGCCGCCCTCCCCGCCCCGCCTCCCGGGTCAGCCGTTCCGGAAGTCGGTGAGGTCCAGGCCCGCCAGCCGATCCGGGTCGGTGAGCACGTCGATCGCGACGATCGCGCCGTCCACCACGGTGAACGCCATGACCGAGAGCGCCCGGCCGTTGTCGCCGATGACCACCGCGCCCGCGGTGCCGTTGACCAGCGCCGGGCGGGCGAACGGCGACAGCGTGCCCCACAGGACGGCCTGGCCGGCCACCGTGCCGGCGCCCGAGAGCACCACGGTGTGCCGGGCCAGCAGCGCGCCGCCGTCCGAGCGCAGCACCACGTCCGGGTCGAGCACGGCGAGCAGCGCGTCCAGGTCGCCGTTGCGGGCGGCGGCGAAGAACGCGTCCACGGCCGCCCGCTGCCGGCCGAGGTCCGGGTCGGGCGCGGGCGCCTGCCCCTGCACCTTGCGGCGGGCCCGGCTGGCCAGCTGGCGGGTGGCGGCGGCGGTCTTCTCGATCAGCGGGGCGATCTCCTCGAACGGCACCGCGAACAGGTCGTGCAGCACGAAGGCGACCCGCTCGGCCGGTGAGAGCGACTCCATCACCACCATCAGCGCCAGCCCGACCGAGTCCGCGAGCATCACCTCCTGCTCCGGGTCCACCACGTCCTCGCGCCGCAGCAGCGGGTCCGGGATGCGCGGCGGGCCCGGCTCGCCGCCCGGCCCGGCGGGCTCCAGCGGCTCCTCGCGGCGCTGGGCGCGGGTGCGCAGCAGGTTCAGGCAGACCCGGGAGACCACCGTGGTCAGCCAGCCGCCGAGGTTGTCCACCCCGGCGGTGTCGGTGCGGTCGTAGCGGAGCCAGGCCTCCTGGAGGGCGTCCTCGGCCTCGCTGATCGAGCCGAGCATCCGGTACGCGACCGCGCGCAGGTGCGGGCGGTGCTCCTCGAAGAGCGCGGTCCGGGCGGATTCCCCGTCCACCTTCTCGTCCACGTGTCACATTCCTTCGTCGCCGGGGGTCAGGGCAGCAGGAGTCACCCAACAACGGCCGCGGCGCGGAGATCAACTCCCCTCCCGGGACGAATCGGAGACGGTCATGACGAAGAACACGGTGCTGGTCACCGGAGGTACCGGGACCCTGGGCCGGCAGGTGGTCCCGCTGCTGCGCGCGGCCGGGCTGCCGGTGCGGGTGCTCAGCCGGCGGGAGCGCCCGGACGCCGACGGCGTCGCGTACGTGCGCGGCGACCTGCTCGGCGACCCGGCGACGGCGGCCGCCCGGCTGGACGGGGCGCTGGCGGGCGTGGACACCGTGCTGCACCTGGCGGGCGGCCCCAAGGGCGACGACGTCGCCACCCGGCTGCTGGTCGCCGCCGCCCGGCGGGCCGGGGTGCGGCACCTGGTGTACATCTCGGTGATCGGCGCGGACCGGCTGCCGCTCGGCTACTTCCGGGCCAAGCACGCCGCCGAGCGGGCGGTGGCCGACTCGGGCCTGCCGTACACGGTCCTGCGGGCCGCGCAGTTCCACGACCTGGCGTTCACGGTGGCGGAGAAGACGGCCCGGCTGCCGCTCGTCCCGGCCCCCGGCGGGGTCCGCTGGCAGCCCGTGGACGTACGGGAAGTCGCCGCCCGGCTGGTGGAGTTGGCGCTGGGCGAGCCGGCCGGGGCGGTGCCCGACCTGGCCGGTCCGACGGTGTACGCGATGGAGGAGCTGACCCGCGGCTACCTCGCGGCGCGCGGCCGCAGCCGCCGGCGGCTGCCGCTCCGGGTGCCGGGCAAGGTCGGGCGGGCGTACCGGGCGGGGGAGAACCTGGCCCCGGCGGGCGCCGACCACGGGCGGCGGACCTGGGAGGAGTACCTGGCGGAGCGGCTGGCGGCCTGACGGCTGCCCGTCGTGGTCCGTGGGGTGGCCGCCGTGCCCCTCCTCGACGCCGTCCGCGCCGACTCCGCCGCCGCGCTTGGGCTCAGCGGCCCCCCGGCCGCCGTGCTCGGGCCCGACGTCCCCCGGCCTTCGGGGCCCTGGCGCGGCTGCGGGAGCTCGCGCTGGGCCCCGGGGCGTCGTACGTGCTGCTCGACGCCGAGGAGGGCAACGCCTACGAGCCGCTGTTCAGGCCCGGGCGGCTCCGGTGACGTCCTCGGTGGTCACCACCTTGGCGAAGCGCATCGCGTGCAGGGTGGCGGCCGTGGCGCGGGCGAGGTCGGCGGCCGGGATGGTGGTGCCGTCCGGGCCGGCCATGTCGAAGGAGTGCATGGCGTCGGTGGGGAAGATCGCGTCGTAGCCGAGGTTGCCGGCCATCCGGGCGGTGGTCTCGCAGCACACGTTGGTGATGATCCCGGTGACCACCACCTGCCGGGCGCCGCGCTCCTGCAGCCAGGCGTGCAGGTCGGGGGTGCCGTAGAAGGCGCTGTTGACGGTCTTGGTGACGTGCAGCGCCGGGGTGAGCCCGGCGACGAAGTCCTTCAGGTCGTGCCCCGGGGTGCCCCCGGCCAGCGGCGTGCCCGGGCCGTCGTGCTGCACGGTGACGATCGGGCGGTCGGTGTCCTGCCAGGCGGTGATCAGCTCGGCCATCCGCTGCTCGGCCTGCGGGTTGTCGCGGGGGCCGAAGGCGGGGGCCTCGAAGCCCTTCTGGACGTCGATGAGCAGCAGGACGGCGTCGGGGTCGAGGGCGAGGGGGGCGTCGAAGGCGTCGAGGTTCGTCATGCCGTCCATGGTGGTCGGCGGGGCCGGGGAGGCGTGATGGGCGGAGATGCCGACCATCGATAGATTCCTGCCATGCGTACGGTGGGTTGCCTGATCTTCGACGGTGTCCGGGCCTTCGACTACGCCGTGATCGGCGAGGTGTGGGCGAACCGGGCCATCCGGCCCGGCCAGCCCCTCTTCGACCTGCGGGTCTGCGGGCCGGAGGGCGCCCGGGTGCGGCTGGGCGGCGGGCTGGAGCGGCTCCCCGACCACGCCCTGGGCGCGCTCACCGACTGCGACCTGGTGGTGGTGCCGGGCGTCGAGGACCCGGGGGCCCGGCATACCCCGGAGGTCCTGGGCGCCCTGCGGGCCGTCGCCGCGGCGGGCGTCCCGATCGCCTCGCTCTGCGCGGGCGCCTTCGTCCTTGCCGAGGCCGGCCTGCTGGACGGCCGCGAGGCCACCACCCACTGGGCGCTCGCCCCCGAACTCGCCCGCCGCTTCCCGGCGGTGACGGTCCGGCCCGAGGTGCTCTTCACCGGCGGCGACGGCCTGTGGACCTCGGCCGGCGTCGCGGCGGGCATCGACCTCTGCCTGCACCTCGTCCGCACCGCCCACGGCCAGCGGGCCGCCGCCACCATCGCCCGCGCCATGGTCACCGCGCCCTTCCGGGCGGGCGGCCAGAACCAGTTCCTGCCCTCCCCGGTCCCGGACGCCGCCGTCGGCGACGACCCGCTGGCCCGCCTCCGCGCCGAGGTCCTGGCCTCTCTCGACACCCCCTGGACGGTGCGCCGGATGGCCGCCGCTGCCCTGATGTCCGAACGCACCTTCGCCCGCCGCTTCACCGCCACCACCGGCACCACCCCGATGCGCTGGCTCCTCGACCAGCGCGTCCTCACCGCCCAGCGCCTCCTGGAGGAGACCGACCTGCCCGTCGACACCGTCGCCACCCACTGCGGCTTCGCCTCCGCGGTCTCCCTGCGGCCGGTCTTCGTGGACCGGGTCGGCGTTGCCCCCCGCGAGTACCGCCGGGCCTTCCGCGGCCGCGAGGAGGGCTGAGCGGTTCGCACCGGCTGAACCGGTTGACGTCATCCGGGAGTTGATGGAGCGGTGGCGGGGCGGCGGGGGCCGGTCGCGGCGGAGAGGGCGAAGACCAGCAGGCCGAGGGCCGTCATGGCGGCGCCGGCGAGGTTGGTGAGGGGGAGGGCGGTGTCGGGGTGGGGGCCGCCGTGTTCGATGACGGCGGCGCCGAGCAGGGAGCCGAGGGTGATGCCCACGCCGAAGGCGGCGGTGTTGGCGGTGCCGACCAGGGCGGAGTCGCGGCCCGCGACCCGCAGGACGTAGGCCTGGGTCGGGGTGAGCAGGCCGAAGCCGCAGAAGCCGAGCAGGAAGAGGGTGGCCACGGCGGCGCCCTTGTGGTGGACGGTGGCGGTGAAGAGGGCGAGGGTGAGGGCGAGGGCCGCGAACAGGGCCGCCGTCGTCGGGACGAGGGCGCGGTCGGCGGCCCGGCCGGCCAGCCAGTTGCCCGCGACCAGCCCGGCGCCGTAGACGGCCAGCAGCCAGACCACGTCGCCCGTCCCGAAGCCGGTGACCGCGGTCAGCATCGGCTGGACGAAGGTGAAGGAGGCGAACAGCCCGCCGAAGCCGACGGCCGTCGCGGCGAGGGCCAGCCAGAGGCGGAGGCCTGCGAAGACGGCCAGTTCGGCGCGGAGCGAGGGCGCGGCGGAGGCGGGGGCGTCGGCGGGGGCGGTGCCCGTACGGGGGAGGAGCCGCAGCAGGCCGAGCAGTCCCGCCGCGCCGAACACGGCGACCAGCACGAACGCCCCGCGCCAGCCCCAGGCCTGCCCGGCCAGGGTGCCGATCGGCAGGCCGAGCACGTTGGCCAGGCTCAGCCCGGTGAACACCAGGGCGATCGCGGCTCCCCGCCGGGCCGTCGGGACGAGCCGGGAGGCCACGACGGAGGCGACGCCGAAGAAGGCGGTGTGGGTGCACCCGGTGAGGAAGCGGGTGGCCAGGAGCAGGCCGAAGGTCGGCGCGAGCGCCGAGGCGAGGTTGCCCGCCGTGAACAGCAGCATCAGCAGGACGAGCAGGCGCCGGCGGGGCATCCGCAGGGTGAGCAGGGCGAGCGCAGGACCGCAGGCCTGGCCGACGGCGTAGGCGGTGGTGACCAGCCCGGCGCGGGCGACGGTGACGTCGAAGTCGGTGGCGAGGGCGGTCAGCAGGCCGTTCGTGACGAACTCGGTCGTGCCGACGGCGAAGGCGCTGAGGGCGAGCGCGAGCAGGGCGGAGGGCATGGCGGTGGAGGGTCCTTGGCTGGGGCGGGGCCGGGGCGCGGCCGGACGGGGCCATGCTCCGGCGCCCCGCGCGCCCCCGGCCAGCCACCTGCCGTTCCTACTCCTCGGAGGGTCACCCGCGGCGCTGGCCTGCGGAAACCTTCCGCCGTAGCCTCGGTGGGCATGGGAGCCAACAGCGAGCTGGGCGAGTTCCTGCGCCTGTGCCGCGCCGCCGTCACCCCGGCCGAGCTGGACCTGCGCGTGCCGGCCGAGCACCGGAGGGTGGCCGGGCTGCGCCGGGAGGAGCTGGCCGGGCTGGCGGGCATCAGCGTCGCCTACTACACCCGGCTGGAGCAGGGGCGCAGCACCAACGCCTCGGACCAGGTGCTCGACGCGATCGCCCGCGTCCTGCGCCTGGACGCCACCCAGCGCACCCACCTGGGCGACCTCGCCCGCCACCCGCCCCGGGCCGTACGGAGCCGCCCTCCGGTCGAGCAGCCGGACCCGCGCTCGGTGCACCTCCTCGCCTCGCTGGACCACGTGCCCGCCCTGCTGCTCGGCCGCCGCAACGACGTGCTCGCCTGGAACCGCCTCGGCCACGCGCTGCTCGCCGGACACCTCCCGTACGGGGCGCCGGACGATCCGGCCACCCGGCCGTCGATGAGCCGGCTGCTGTTCCTGGACCCGCGCACCCGCGCGCTCGAACGGGACTGGGAGCACTACGCCCGGACCCACGTCGGCTACCTGCGGCTGGTCGCCGGGCGGTACGGGGAGGACCGCGAGCTGGCCCGGCTGATCGGCGAACTCAGCATGAAGAGCCCGGAGTTCGCCGCCTGGTGGGCGGGCGGGAACGTGCGGGAGTGCACCTTCGGCAGCAGGACGCTGGACCATCCGGCGGTCGGGCCGCTGGAGGTGACGTACCAGGTGTGGCTCCAACCCGACCGGCCGGACCACCGGTTGGAGGTCTACACCCCCGGCCCGGACCCGGCCGCCGCGGCGGCGCTCGACGCGCTGGCGCGGTCGCGGCAGCCGTAGCGGGGGAGAAGGGGAGAAGCCGACGGGGTGGCGGCCCTCAGCGCCGCCACCCCGTTGGCTTCTCGGCACGGGGCCCGTGGCGTGTTGAGCCAAACCCCACCTTGGGGTGAAGCCGGGTGGGGATTCCCGTGGGGACCGGTGCCGGTTCGGTGTGCGGCCGCCACTCCGGCCGCGCACCCCGGCCGCCGCGCCCGCTGCGGTCCGGCGGGTGCGGGCCTTCAGGCCGTGGCGGCCGCGCGCAGCCGCTTCTTGTCCGGCTTGCCGACGGGCGTCAGCGGGATCTCGTCGACGAGGTGCAGCACCTCGGGGGCGAAGATCCGCCCCTTGCGCTCGGTGACGAACGCGCGGAGGGTGTCCAGGTCGGGCCGCTGCCCCGGGGCGGGGACGACGGCGACGTGGACGTGCTCCGCCTCCTGGTCGTCGCGGACGCCGAAGACGGCGCAGCGGGCGACCGCCGGGTGGGTGAGCAGGAGGTCCTCCACCTCGGAGGGGTAGACGTGGCCGCCGACCACGATGATCAGGTCCTTGACCCGGTCGGAGAGGTAGAGGTAGCCGTCCTCGTCGAAGTAGCCGACGTCCCCGGTGTTCAGCCAGCCGTCCCGGAGCACCGCGGCGGTGAGGTCGGGCCGCTTCCAGTACCCGGCCATGACGGCGTCGGAGCGCAGGTGGATCCCGCCCTGTTCGCCGGTCGGCAGGTCGGTGCCGTCGGCGGAGCGGATCGCCACCTCGACGCCCGGGACGGGCCGGCCGACCGGGACCTGGCCGCCGGGGCCGATCCGGTCGTGCTCCTGCGGGGTGAGGAAGGAGATCAGCTGGGCCTCCGACATCCCGTAGAGGCCGACCAGGACCGGCCCGAAGACCTTGAGCGCCTCGTGGATCCGGGTCGGTGAGGCGGCGCTGCCCCCGTAGGAGAGGTACCGCAGGCTGGACAGGTCGGTGCGGCCGATCGCCGGGTGGTCGAGCAGCTGGTGGAGCAGCGGCGGCAGCACCCAGAGGTCGGTGATGTGCTCGCGCTCGATGGCGGCCAGGACCGCGCCGGGCTCGAAGGAGCGCTGGAGGACCACCGTGCCGCCGTGCTGGAGGGTCAGGTCGGCGAAGATGCCGGCCAGGTGGGCGAGCGGGGTGGCGGCGAGGAGGCGGGGCGCGCCGGCGGCGGGGTCGCTGCCGATCGGGGCGTCGAAGATGCGGCGGTACGGCCCGTGCAGGCTGAGGATGCCCTTGGGGATGCCGGTGGTGCCGCCGGTGTGGCGGATGCTGAGGTCGTCCTCCGGCCCGACCCGGACGTCCGGGGGTTCGGCGGGGCGGTGGGCGGAGGCGGCGATGACGTCCTCGCCGAGGGCGGCGGGGTCGCCGCCGGGTCCGGGGCCGAGGGTGAGGACGGTCGGCACGTCGATCAGCGGGAGCAACTCGGCGGCCTCGGCGTACCGTTCGGCGTCCACGAGCAGCACGGTGGTGTCGACGCTCGCCGTGATCTCGGCCAGGACCGGGGTGCTCATGCCGTCGTACAGGTTCACCACCCGGGCCCCCGCGAGGCCCGCCGCGTACCGGGCGCTCAGGGCCTCGGGGGTGTTGCCGGTCAGCAGGGTCACGGTGGTGCCGCGGGCGGCGCCCCGGGCGATCAGCTCGTGGGCGAGGCGGTAGGCGGCGGCGGCGAAGTCGCCGGCGGTGATCTCGGCGCCGTCGGCGGTGACGACGGCCTGCCGGTCGGGATCGGAGGCGAGGGACTGGAGGATCAGAGCGGGACCGCTGACGAACTCCGCGTCGGGCATGGCTACTTCTTCCTTGTAGTTTGCAACCATGTCCACAGGCTAACCCCAACCTCCGCCCCTGGTCCGGGAACTGCCGAGGAGGGCCGAATGTGATCGTCCGTCACCCGGACAGGGGAATGATCGTGGGCGCGCGCCTGTTTCGGGGCGCACACCCGCTGAGGGGCTCGCGTGGTCAGAACGCCGCCGGGGGCCGGAGGGCGAGGTCGGTGGCGGTGGCCCAGTGCTCGGTCGCGGCGGTGACGATCGCGTAGCCGGGCTGGGAGGGGAGCCGGGAGATCAGGGCGCTGCGGCAGCCGTGGCTGCGGTGGACCTCGACGGGGACGGGGACACCGTGGAGCCGGACCTCGCCGGGGGTGGGCGGGCCGTCCGGCGGGGCGAGGTGGATGCGGGGGTCGAGGCGGTCCGAATTCGCCAGGAAGGTGGAGAGTTGGGACTGCGGGGTGGTGAGGGAGCCCACCCGGTGGCCGGACGGGACGGGGCGCGAGGTCTGGACGACGGCCACGAGTTCGCCGTCCAGGTGGTAGTTGAGGTCGAGGTGGCAGAGGTAGCCGTCGGAGGACAGCCGCCCCAGCAGGAAGCGCCACCCGCGCGGGGCGTCGCGGAGCACGGCGATCTGCTCGCCCCACTCCTCGGCGGTCTCGCGGTGCGTCGGTATGCGGATGCCGTGCGGGCGGGTGTCGCGGAACAAGGGCTCCCCCAACGGGCTGGTGGTGACCGGGCGTCGGCACGATGATCGCGCCGCGAGGGGCACCGCGGGAGGGGGAGACGACTTTTCGGCCGTTCGCCGCGTCGGCGGATTGCTTCGGGCCGGGGTGGGACAGAAGCTTCGGGGCGTCGGCTTCGGCGGCGTCGCGGGGACATCCGGGCAACAACCCGGTGAACCGCGGCCGACGCCGGTCGAACGGCAGTGGCAACCGGACGGGGGACGGGACATGGGTCAGGGCGGTGCCGCGACGTTCCGTGCGGGGGCGGCGCGGCGCCCGGTCGGCCCAGGAAGACGGGCGCTAGCCGCGGCCCACGTACGGCATGGCGCTGGGCATGACCAGGACGGACTGGATGTTCACCCCGAGCGGCAGTCCGGCCATGGTCCGCACCATGTCGACCACGTGCCGCACGTCCATGGTCGGTTCGACCCGCCGTGAGCCGTCGGCCTGGAGGACGGCCGGCTGGGGGTGGTCGGGCGGGGTCACGTTCCCGATGTCGATCTGGCCGCAGGAGATGTCGTGGCGGCGGCCGTCCAGGGACAGCGAGCGGGTCAGCCCGGCCACCGCGTGCTTGGCGGCGGTGAAGGCGGCGGAGTCCGGGCGGGGCGTCTGTGCGGAAGGCGCGCCGTTGTTGATGATCCGTCCGCCGCGCGGGGTCTGACGCTTCATGATCCGGAAGGCCGCGCGCGAGCAGAGGAAGGTGCCGGTGGCGATGGAGTCCATCACGCGGTGCCAGTCCTCGACGGCCACGTCCTCGGTCGGGGTGTACGGCATGACGTCGGCGGCGTTGTTGAACAGGAGGTCCAGCCGTCCGAACCGTTCCTCGACGAACTCGAACAGGCCGTCCACGGCCACCGGGTCGGTGATGTCGGCGGGGAAGGGGACGGCGCGGTCGCGGTCGGCGGGGGCGGCGAGCCCGGCCGTCTCCGCGAGCGGCTCCTTGCGGCGGCCGACCAGGACCACCGTCCAGCCGTCCGCCAGCAGGCCCAGCGCGCTCGCCCGCCCGATGCCGCGCCCCGCCCCGGTGACGACCGCCGTCCGCTCCGCCATGCCCCACGTCCCCTCTGCTCCGCTCTGCTCTGCTCTGCTCGCGATGCCGTCCGGCAGGAACCCGTCCCGACGAAGGGCACCCCGAGCGTGCCCGGACAACCCTCGACCAAACAGGAGTCGCACATGAATGGCCGTAACCCGGCGGCGCAGTCGAACGGCCGCAGCCCGGCGCACGTGGATGTCCCCGGCCCGGTACCGGGCCGGACCGACGGCAGCCGGCAGTGGTTCGAGCGGGCCAAGGAGTCGCTGGCGGGCGGCGTCAGCTCCTCCGCCCGGCTGACCTCGACCGGCCCCGACCCCTACCCGCTCTACCTGGTGGGCGGTTCGGGCGCGCGGGTCCGGGACGTCGACGGCAACACGTACGTGGACTACCTCGCCGGCTACGGGAGCGCGGTGCTGGGCCACGCCGACCGGCAGCTCGCCGAGGCGCTCGGCGCCGTCCTGGGCGCCGGCACGATGTTCGGCACCTGCAACACGGTGGAGGTCGAACTCGCCGAGCTGATCCGGGAGATGGTGCCCTGCGCGGAGCTGGTCCGGTTCGCCAACTCGGGCAGCGAGGCGGTGCAGGGGGCGGTGCGGGCCGCCCGTGGCTACACCGGGCGGTCCAAGGTGCTCAAGTTCGAGGGCCACTACCACGGTTGGTCGGACACCCTGGCCGTCTCCAACCGGCCCGACCCCGCCGAGGCCGGGCCGTACGGCGCGCCGCGCTCCGTGCCCCACTCGGCCGGCATCCCGGCCGGTGTCGTCGGCGACGTCGTGGTCTGCCCGTGGAACGACCCGGGGGCGCTGCGCGCGGTCCTGGACGCCCACCGGGGCGAACTCGCCGCCGTCGTCTGCGAACCGATCGTCGCCAACAACGCCTGCACCATGCCCGCGCCGGGCTACCTGGCGCTACTGCGGGAGGAGTGCACGGCGCGCGGCATCGTGCTGGTCTTCGACGAGGTCTGCACCGGCTTCCGCACCGGCCCCGGCGGCGCCCAGGCGCTGTTCGGGGTCGTGCCGGACCTCGCCGTCTACGCCAAGGCGCTCGGCGGGGGCCTGCCGATCGCGGCCTTCGCGGGGCGGCGCGAGGTGATGGAGCCGGTGGCCGAGGGACGGGTGAAGCACGGCGGCACGTACAACGCCTCGCCGCTGTCCGCGACGGCCTCGCTGGTGACGCTGCGCAGGCTGAACCGGCCGGACACCGTGAAGCACGTCGAGGAGAGCGGCCGACGGATCATGGAGGCCGTCCGGCGGGCCGCCCGGGACCGGGGCGTCCCCTGCGCGGTCCAGGGGGTGGGTGCGATGTTCCAGGTGGTGTTCACCGCCGACGGCGAGCCGACCCGGCACTACCGGGACCTGCTCCGCAGCGACCAGGCCCGCCACCACGCGTTCCGCCACGAGCTGCTCCGCCGGGGGATCCACGTCAACGCGTACGGGATGGCCTGCTGGTTCGTCTCGGCCGCCGTGACGGAGGACGACCTGGACGAGACCTGCGAGGCCGTGGAGGGCGCGTTCCGCACCCTGTGAGCCGGCGCTGTTTGCGCGGGAAGTCGGCGGGGCCGACTTCCCGCGCGCGGCCGGGCGGAGGCGGGCGGGTGCACCGGTGACTGTCGGAGGCGGGTCGTACACTCGCGCGTGGCAAGGGAGTTCCGGGAAACCGGAGTCGGCCGGCGTACGAGGGGGACTGTTCCATGGCGACGTTCGTGCTGATCCACGGCGCGGCGGCCGATTCCTGGTGCTGGGAGCCGTTGGCGGCCGAGCTCCGGGGGCGGGGCCACGAGGTGGTCGCGCCGGACCTGCCGTGCGAGGACGACACGGCCGGGCTGGCCGAGTACGCGGACGCGGTGGTGGCGGCGGTGGCTCCTGAATGGCCGACCAGCGACCGGACGGGCCCGCTCGTGGTCGTCGCGCACTCCTTCGGCGGCTTCACCGGCCCGCTGGTGTGCGCCCGGCTGCCGGTGGACCTGCTGGTCATGCTCCAGGCCCAGGTGCCGGCGCCGGGGGAGACGCCGGGCGCGTGGTGGGAGAACACCGGCTACCCGGAGGCCCGCCGCGAATCCGACCGCGCCAGGGGCGTGGCGGAGGGCGCGGAGGAGGACGAGCGCGCCCTCTTCCTGCACGACACCCCGCCCGCCCTGGCCGAGGAACTCCTCACCGAGCACGGGCGACGCCAGTCGGCCACGCCGTTCGGGACACCGTGGCCCCTGGAGGCCTGGCCGCAGGTGCCGACCAGGTTCCTGCTGGCCACCGGCGACCGCTTCTTCCCGCCCGCCTTCCTGCGCCGGCTCGTCCAGGACCGGCTCGGCCTCCGGCCGGACGAGATGCCGGGCGACCACCTCCCGATGCTCGGCCACCCGGAAGAGCTGGTCGAGCGCCTGGAGGCGTACCTGGCGGCGCTGTAGCCGGGTCGCACCGCGCGGAAGGTCGGCGGCGCGTGAACGCCGTCAGTCGGGGGCGTTCGGTCAGTCGGGGTTCTGTACGACCTTGATGGACTGCAGCTGGGCCGGCGTCAGTTGGGCCTCGGTGAGGCCGCGCTTGGTGAAGCGCGCGCGGGAGAGGTCGGCGCCGGCGAAGGAACAGCCGCTCAGCACCGCGCCGGTGAGGTCCGCGCTGGCGAGCTTGGCGTGGTCGAAGTGGCAGTTCGTCAGGACGGCCCACTTGAAGCTGGTCTCGCTCAGGTCGGCGTGGCGGAAGTCGGCGCCCGAGGCCTTGCATCCCCGCAGCCTGGCCTGGGGGGCCGAGGCGCCCACCAGCTCCGTTCCCGTGAGGACGGCGCCGGACAGGTTCGCGTCCGGGATCCTGGTGTCCACCATGGTCGTGCCGGAGAGATCGCACCGGGTGAGGTCGGCCGAGGTGAGATCGGCGGAGTCCAGGTCGACACCGGTGAGGGTCGCCTCCACGAGTCGGGCGTCTCCCAGCTGCGCGTACTCCAGGGAACTGCCCGACAACAGGCTCGAACTCAGGTTGGCCCGCCACAACCGGGCCCCGTCCCAGACCAGGTTCCGGAGATCGAGCCGCGAAAGGTTGAAGTGGCCGCCGGAATACCGCTCGGGCAGACGGCCCAGGATCAGCACCGCCACCTGGACGTCCTCGGCCGGATCCGGCTCCGGGCTGGTGGAACCCCCGAGTGGGCGGGCCTCCCGGAGGAAGTCGCGCAGCATCGACGGCCAGGACGGCTCGGTGGCCTCCTGGTCCTGCGGCGGGGTGCGCCAGGCGAGCCGTTCCAGGCGGTAGAGGGCGGCGATGCGGCGCTCCGGGTCGGTGGACCGGAGCTCCTCCCGTAGCGCCGCATCCGTGGTGCCCGCCTTGGGGGGTGGCGCCGGTGCGTCCCGGTCCGCGTCGTCGGCGGCCAGCCAGAGCCGGTGGAAGCGTTCGACCTCGTCCTCCGGGTCCGGCTTCTGCCGCCCGACGGCGGTGCCGGCCAGGTACCGGACCATGGACTCCACCCGCGCCCAGGCGGGTACGGCCACGCCGTGCAGCAGTTGGCTCGCGGTGTCGTGGCTCACTGTCGTCGGCAGCTCGTCCCGCTGCTTGATGCCGAGGGAGATCTCGCGGAGGCTGGGTTTGCCCGCGCCCCGGTACAGCCCGTGCAGCGCTTCGACCAGGTCCCTGCGTGGCCCGGGCGGGAGCTTCTCGCTGGTCGGAACGACGATTCCCGCCAAGGCCGCGCTACCCCTCGATGGACTGTCAGATTTCGTCCGTAACTGTCGGTCCATCATGAAGTGGCGGGGCGGTTCTGTCAGTTGAACGCGGGTTCCTGGCGGCAGGCCTCCGGTTTCATCCGGTCTCATCGACCGGGCGCGGTGCTGCCTCTGTCCGCCGCCAGGGTTGATCCAGGCCGTGAGAGGCGGCCGTCCAAGGGATGAGGAGGAGCGCGATGTTCGAGCACGGTCGGCCCGGTGGGGTGGGACGGAGTGGCGAGGTGGCCGGACGGCGCCGTCGGTGGCGGGTCGTCCGGCGCACCGTCGCCCTGTACTTCGTCCGGGGCATGGCCACGGCGGCGGGCGGCGCCACCGTGACCGGCCTGCTCGCCTGGCTGGTCGCCCAGCGGGGCTAGGAGACAGGCCCTGCCGCGGCGCCGCACTAGCGCTGGAAGACCACTTCCGGATTGTCCGGCGAGGGGCCGTCCAGCAGCGGACCGTCGATCCCCTTCAGCGTCCGGTCGAAGAACGCCGTCACGTACTCGCGGGTGATCTCCACCCCGCGTGCCGGGGAGAGGGGCGGCGCCGGGAACCCGGCCTGCTCGTGCAGCAGGTCCAGGTCGCTGAAGCTGAAGTGGTCGGCGCCGGCGACCGTCAGCCACTTCTTGTAGCCGCCGAGGGCGTCCCAGGCCTGCCCCCACGTGGTGTCGCCGCCACCGGCCGGGTGGTTGTCGGGCGAACCCAGCATGAGGAACGGCCGGTTGATCTGGCCGGGCGTCGGGACCGGCTTGAAGGCGCCGTCCATGTTCACGCCGGCCCGTACGCGCGGGTCGGCGACCATCGCGGCGGAGGCCGCCGCTCCGCCGATGGAGTGTCCGGCCATGCCGATCTCGTGCTTGTCGATGAGGTGTGCCAGGCGCCACGCGGTATTGCCGTGCGTCAACTGGTCGATCAGGAAGGACACGTCCCGCGCGCGGTTGGTGGGGATGGAGTCGATCCGCGACGGGTCGCCGCAGATCGCGCACGGCGTCGTCTGGCCGTCCGCCAGCGTCTCGCCGCTGTCCTCGTAGGTGTCGCCGACGAGCGCGACGACGTAGCCGTGACTGGCCAGGTCGGTCGCGAGCGCGGTGAGCGTGACGCGCGGGTCCTCGTACGCGGGTGAGAGGACCACCAGCGGATACTTGCCGGGCTGCGGCCGCGCGCCGTCGAAGGCGTGCGTGGTGACTCCGGCGATGGTCTGTGGGGTGATGCCGGAGCTCGCCGGCAGGTTCTGCCGCTGGACGATTCCGGTTGCCTCGCCGAGGGACATGTAGGGGGCCGGGGTCCCCGTCCCGGGGACGGCCGGGTAGACCATGGTGACGGCCAGTTGGCGGGGGCCGGATGACGGCACCCACGGGTCGAGGCGGCTCGTGTCCGTGAGGTGGATGACGTCCTCGCCGGCGGCGTAGGGGCCGGTCGGCGCGGGGAGCGCGCCCTGGAAGGTCCGCGCGGGTGCGGCGGCCGCGGCCGGTGCGGTGTCGAACGCGCGCGTGGCCACCGGTGCGGCCACCGGTGCGGCCGACGGTCCGGCCGTGGCGGCGAACCCGGCGCCGGTTCCGGTGGCGAGGGCGGCGAGCGTCAGCACCGTGACTGCGCTGATACGGCGATTGCGTTTCATGGGACAGACGCTAGGGTCCCGCGGCTCCGTGTCGGATCAACCCGTTGAGGTAACCGTCCTGTTGTCGTTCGTAGCCCCCACGGGGTACCGGGTCATACGCCGGGGCTACGTCGTGCGGCGCGGGGCTCCCTTGGTCGGCTCGTGGGGCTCCACCGCCGGTTCGAGCAGGGCGAGCGTCCGCTGCCGCGCGTCGAGGCCGACGCGGACGCCGACCGGCATCGGCAGGTTCGGGCCGGCGTGCCCGAAGTCGACGTTGCCCAGGGCCGGGATGTCACGGTCCCCGAGGACGTCGAGGACGATCTCGCGCAGGGTCGGGGACGCGCCGGGTTCGAGGCCGCCGATCTCGCGCGGAACGCCCACGACCATGCCGGCGATTTGGTCGAGGATGCCGCTGTGCCGCATCACGTGCAGGTAGCTCCACACGTACGAGGCCAGGCCGCCCATCTCCTCCCAGAACAGCACCGCACCGTCGAACCGTTCGAGCGGCAGCGCGAAGGGCGTCGCCTGCGCCAGCACGATCCGGTTGATCAACCCGCCGATCAGCGGCCCTTCGACACGGCCGGGACGCCAGCACTCCCATGACGGGCTCGCGGGCAGTGCGCCGATCGCCTCGGTGCCGGTCAGCAACCTGGCGTAGAGCGCCTCGAGTTCTGCCTGGCGCGCCGCGGGCGCGGACCGCCAGTGTCCGCCGAAGCCGGGGACGGCCATGTCGGCGTGGAACCCGACCAGGCCCGTGCGCGCGTGGAGCACCAGGTGCAGCAGGGAGATGTCGCTGTAGCCGAGGATCGGTTTGGGGTCGGCCCTGATCGCCTCGACGTCGATCAGGTCGAGGTAGCCGAGCGCCGTCTGGCCGCCGTCACTGGCGACGATCGCGCGCACCTCGGGATCGCGCAGGAGGGCGTTGAGCTCCCCGGCGATCTCCGCCGGCGTGGCCGCGCTCCACCAGTGGCGGCGGCCCGCTTCGAGGAGCGGAGCCCGGCGCACCCGGAATCCCATCCGCTCCAGCACGGCCACCGTCCGCTCGACGTTGGGCTCGTACGCGGGCGGCAGCGGACCGGACAGCGCGGCGATGACGACGAGGTCTCCGGGCGCCAGGGCACGCGGTCGAAGCAGTCGAGGCGGTGCGGAACCAGTCATGGCGTCAGTGTCGCCGCCGCCGTCGGCGGGGTCACCCGACTTTCGCCGGAAGGGTTCTGTCACCACCCCCGGCGTTCGGCGGCCGCGCGTTCCTCGGCGATGGTGGGGATGGCGGCGAGGGCCTCGGCCGGGCGGCCGTTCCGGAGCAGCATGTCGGCCAGGTCGAGGGTGGCCCGGTAGTGGGTGGACGCGCGGAGGAGTGCGACGGCCTCCTCCAGTCGGCCGTCCAGCTCCAGCAGCCGTGCCAGCGAGGTGTCCCACGCGCCGGGCTGCCGTTCGTTGAGGGCGGTGGCCTCCGCGATGCCCTGCGGGCAGCGGCCGGCCTCGCCGAGCAGCCGGAGCCGCAGCTGGAGGACGTCGTCCGGGTGCCCTTCGGCGTACGGGCCGGTGAGCCCTTCCACGAGTTCGAGCGCGCGGTCGGGGCGGCCGTCGTCGACGAGCAGGTCCAGTGTCCGGTGGAGGAGGTTCCCGCAGTCGTGGTAGTCGAAGGTGGGCCGGCCGGTCTCGACGGCTTCGTCGATCCTGCCCTGGCGGACGAGGAGGTCCATCAGCGCCGCGCGGTCGTTCGAGAGGTCGTGGGCCTCGATGCGTTCGCGCAGCAGGGCCTCGGCCTCGGGTGCGCGCCCCGCGTCCTCCAGTGCCTTCGCGTACGCGTCGAAGGCGGCGTAGGGCTGGTCGGCGGCGAGGGATGCCAGCTCCTCGATCAGGCCCTGCCGGGCGAGGAGTTCCGCGTGGTACTCGGGGAAGTTGACGGGGTGGTGCCGGCCGGCGGCCGCTTCGGTGCGCAGGGTCTCGACGGCCGCGTCGGTTCGCCCGGCGCGTTCCAGGACCCGGGCGGTCAGGAGCAGCACCTGCCACCGCTCCAGCGAGTCCGTCGGCTCGGTCCCCGCGCGCTCCGCGGCCTGGGCGAGCACGTCGAGGACCTGGTCGTCCGCCCCCTGGCCCTCGGTCGCCTCGACCAGGCACGACAGCGGCCAGGACGCCCCGAGGTGGGGCGTGAGCACCTCGATGGCCTCGTCGATCCGTCCGGCCTTCGCCGACAACTCGGCGTAGCGCACGCACACGTGGGCGTCGTCCAGCTCGGCCGCGTCCGGGCGCACCATCGCGAGGGCCTCGTCGGCCTCGCCCTGCCGGATCATGACCTCGGCGGTGACCCACTCGGCGGCCCGCCAGCCGATGTCCGTGAACGGGTCCAGGAGTGCCAGCGCCCGCTCGAACTCCCCGACCGCGCCCAGCTCCAGTGCCGCCGCCTTCGCGCAGTTCCAGTCCCCGCGCTCCTGCGCCGCCCGGGCGAGCAGCTCCACCTGGCCCAGGTCGAGGAGGGTCTGCGCCATGCGCGGGTGGACGCCGCCGAGGTTGTGCGCTTGCCAGGAGAGGTCGTCGATGTTCACGCGGGGAGCGTACGAACCGCCACTGACAGCGGTCCTGGGCTCGCCCCGTCCAGGGGCGGACCGGGGCCGGACCGTACGGGGAAGCCCTCGGCGTCCACCGCCCGCGTGCACGAGAAGTCGGCCGGTCCGACTTCTCGTGCACGCGGGGCTGGCCCGTCAGGGCGTGGGTTCGGCTTCGCGGAGTCCGCGGAACACCGCGGGGGTCGTCCAGCCGCGCAGTGCGGCGTGGATCGTCGACTTGAACGCGGCCCGCGCGGTGGGGGCGTCGAGGGCTCCGGCGAGTTCGAGGGTGACGAGCCCGTGCAGGGTCACCCAGAGCGAGAGGGCGATCGAGGGTGCCGGGCCGTCGAGGACGGACTCCGCGACGGCCCGGTCGATCGCGGCGGTGAGCGGTCGGACGGGGTCGCTGGTGCCGACCGTGTCCGACGGTTCGAAGGACTGCACCCCGCCGAACAGCACCGTGTACAGGTGGCGGTGTTCGAGCCCCCAGTGCCGGTAGGCCGTGGCGAGGGCGTAGATGTCGGCGAGGGGGTCCGCGGAGGTGGGTACGTCCGCGACGGCGCGGAACAGGCCGGCGACGGCCTGGTCGCGGACGGCCGAGATCAGTCCGTCCTTGCCGCCGAAGAGGGAGTACACCGCCGTCGTCGAGGTGCCCGCGGCCGCGGCGACGGCCCGGACCGTGACGGTCTCCTGCGGGCGGGTGGCGAGCCACTCGGTCGCGCACGCCACGAGGCGCTCTCCGACGGTCTCGTCGTTCGTCTTCGGCCTTCCCATGACGGGGAGCCTACCGCCTTTGATAACGTCGTTTTGAAACAGCGTTACGAAACAAGGAGGGCTCCACCTTGTCCACGTTCGCCCTGCCCGCGACGCTCTTACGTCGCGCCGCCCGCTCGCTGTCGGCCCTGGCCGCCGTCCTGGCGTCGGTCCTCGCCTTCCTCGCCCTGGTAGTCCTCACGGACGGGGCGGGCTCGGGGCTCGCCGCCTGGCTGCCGGTCCTCGCGGTCGGGACCGCCCTCGCGCTGTGGCGGAGCCGGAGCCGGAGCTGGGACCGGGACCGGAGCCGGAGCCGCGCCCGGGTGGCCCGGCTCGTGCCGTTCCTGCCGGTGCTCGTCGCGGCGGCGCTGACGGCGCCGGTCTGCGTCCCGACCGTGCCCACGGCCCGGCAGTACCCGCCGGACCTGCCGTTCGTGGCCACGGAGCGCTGGAGCCTGGACACCGGCAGCAGCGTCGCGGTGTACCACTACCCGCCCGCCGGGCCCGGCCCCCGGCACCCCGTCCCGCTCGTGTACCTCAACGGCGGTCCGGTGCGCGGCATTTCGCTGCTCGACCACCGGTTCCTGCAACTCCTGGCGGGGCAGGGCTACGACGTCTACGCCTACGAGCAGCCCGGCGGCGGACGCAGCGGCCTGCTCCCCATGGACCAGTACACGGCCGACCGGTCGGTCCGCGACCTCGGCGCCTTCGTCGACCGCCTGGGCGGGGGCGCGGTCGACGTCCTCGGGTTCTCGTCGGGCGCGGTCGTGCTCACCCGGGCCCTGGCCGATCCCGGAACCGCCGCGCGCGTGCACCGGGCGGTCATCGCCGAACCCGGCCCGATGGACGGCCCCACCGCGCGGATCGCCGGGCACCAGGGCCGCGAATCCGCGCGCGGCCTCGCCCCGGACCCGACCGGGCCGCGATCGACGCACGTCCCCCGCTACGCGGTGGCGTTCGGCCTCATGCGGCTCGGACTCCTCAGCCCCGGCACCGGGCTGATCGGACAGGCCGAGGGCGACAACGCCTTCACCGCCGCCGACCTGGGCGGCGACACCGCATCCGCCTACTGCGCGCGCGACGCGCACCGCATCCCCGTCGAGGACAGCGCGCGGAACTTCTCCTTCAGCCCCGCCGCCAGCCTCCGCGTCCAGCGGACGGTCAGGGACTCGGCCTCCATCGCACCGCAGTTGGGGCGGTCCCGGACCCCCGCGATGCTGATGATCGCCGAGTGCTCCTCGCAGGTCCGCCAATGGGCGACCGCCGTCCTCGCCGCCGACCCCGCGATCCAGCGCACCCAGTTCATGCCGGGGGTCGGGCACCACATGTGGAACGGCCTCGACGGCAACAACGACCGGGCCGCGGCCGTGATCGGCGCGTTCCTCCAGGACCAGCCGGCGCCCCTGCCGAACTCCCCGACCCGCGAGGGGATTCCGGCCTTCCTGCGCGACCACGAGTGAAGGCCCGGCAGCCGCGTACGGGGTGGACCGCCGGCGGCCGGGCCGGGAGAGACCGTGCTGCACAGGAAGTCGGCGGGTCCGACTTCTCG
>NZ_LIPD01000017.1:58108-119265 GCF_001905545.1 Streptomyces sp. CB02056
GGGGGGGGGGGGGGGGGGCAGTCGCGGGCGGCCGCAGGGGCGCGGCCGCCGTGCCGGGGATGTCACCCGATGCGGTGAATTGTGTGCAAACCCCGATGGCACCTAGAGTCCAAGGACTGGTGTTCGTGCGCCGGCGGCGGGTGAGGCTGCCTGTCTCTGACGTGCCGCTAGCCGGGCGCGACGACGCCAAGTCCCTTATCCGAAAGGAATATCCATGAGTGACACTCTGTACGCTGGCAACGAACTCGGTCTCGGCCAGTCCCTGACCGGCGGTGCCTACACGCTGACCCTCCAGGGGGACGGGAACCTGGTGCTCTCCGAGCCGGGCGCCGTCGTGTGGGCGACCGAGACCCAGAACCAGGGCGTCGAGCGGGCCGTGCTCCAGGAGGACGGCAACTTCGTGCTCTACAAGGGCGACGGTGCGGCGTGGTCCACCGGGACCGACGGCCAGGACGTCGACCGCCTGGTCGTGCAGGCCGACCGCAACGTGGTGCTGTACGCCCGGGACGGCGGGGCGCGGTGGGCGACGGACACCAACACCGATTTCCCCCTCGCCGCCGAGGCCCCGGTCTCGGCCCCGGCTCCGGTCGCGGAGCCGGAGCCGGTCTCGACCCCGGAGCCCGTCGCGGTGCAGACCTACACCGTCGAGCCCGGGGACTCCCTGTGGGCCGTGGCCGAGCGCTTCTACGGTGACGGCAGCCGCTACCTGGAGATCGCGCAGGCCAACGGCATCGACGACCCGGACCTGGTGAACGTCGGTCAGGTGCTGACGATTCCGTAATCGTGCGGTCCGGGCGTCCGCGCCCGGGCACCTCGCCCTGATCACCGGATCGTCGATTCGGTGTGCCGGTGTGCCGGTGACCGGCTCGTGGGAAGTCGGCCCCGCCGACTTCCCACGCAGGGCGTTCAGGTGCGGGCTGCCTGGGTGCGGCAGTGGGAGAGGGCGTACTTGATGCGGCTGTCGGGGCCGGGGGCGGCGGTGAGGAGTTCGCCGGCGGTAACGAGCGTGGCCCAGTACAGGGCCGGGTCGCCGGTGCGGGGCATGGGATGGGCGGCGGCCAGGGAGAGGTAGGCCGTGGTGAGGTTGCCGGTGGTGAACCAGCGCTGGAGGCCGTGACGGTGGCCGGGGCGGAGGCTGCCGTGGGCGTCGATGGCGGCCAGGAAGTGTTCGACGACGGCGAGTTCGGTGTCGGTGAGCGACTTGGGGACGTCGAAGACACCGAGGGCTTCGAGGAGTTCACCGGTGTCGTTCTCGGAGTCCGGGCGGGGGTTCGAGAGCAGGGCGTCGTAGCACTCGGCCAGGCGGCGGCTGGTCTCGGCGAGGGGGATGTCGAGGGCGAGGCAGACGGCGCGCGCGACGGGCAGGGGCGGGTGGCCCAGGCGGGCGATCAGGGCGAAGGCCGCAGCCGGGGTCGCGCCACGGGAGAGGGCGTGCCGGGCCAGGGTCGTGAGGTGCATGGGGGTTCGGGCTTTCAGGCGAGGGCGGTGGCGGGCGCGGGGGCGACGAGCACCCAGACGAACTTGCCGATGCCGTCGGGGCGGGAGGTGCAGCCCCAGCGTTCGGCGAGCTTGTTGACGAGGAACAGGCCGCGCCCGTGCTCGTCGGAAGGAGCGGGGGTGTGGAGGGTGGGGTGTCCGCTGCCGGCGTCGTGGACCTCCAGCCGCAGGCGGGAGTTGATCAGGGCGATGCGGATCTCGATGTGGCGGTCGTCCGGCGCGTCGGAGTGCTGGACGGCGTTGGCGAACAGTTCGCCGAGGAGCAGCTCGGCGGTGTCCGCGTAGCGGTTGCCGGAGGGCAGCCCGGAGAGGTAGGCGCGGAGCAAGTAGCGCGCCAGGGGCGTGGATTCGGCGCGGGAGTCGAGGTGCGCGACGAACGCGCGGGGCCTGCGGGACGAGAGCATGGGGGAGCACCTCACGGGGGCGGAGGGGGGCGTGCGACAGGAGCGCACGGTTCACGCTGCGCATGCAGATGACTGCGTTCCGGTAACAATGATCGGCCTGTGGGGATACCGTGGTCCCCAATTCCGCGTGTTGGGCACGCGAAGCACAGCTGGGGGCAGTCATGGCACAGAGGAAGACCGGGCACGGACCGACGGCGAGCTCCGCCATCATGTTCGGCGAAGAGATCCGCCACGCGCGCGCGGCGATGGGCTACCGCCAGGAGGACCTGGGCAGGAAGATGCACCTCGACCGCACGGTGATCTCGCGGATGGAGGGCGGACGGCGGAAGCCGTCGCTCGAGGAGCTGGCGCAGCTCGGGCAACTGCTGAACGCCACCGAACTGCTCACGCGGCTGTACGGCTGGGTCGACTGGAGCGCCGCGATCGAGCATCCGGATTGGTTCCAGGAGCGTGCGGAGCTGGAGGCCCTCGCGGTCGGGCTGCGTGTCTACCAGGACACTGTGATGTACGGCCTGTTGCAGTGCCGACAGTATGCGCGGGCGGTCTTCGAGACTGGAGACGCGGCCGGAAATCCGGTGGAGGTCGAAGAGCTGACCAATGCTCGACTCAGTCGGCAGGGTCGATTCCTTGTGCCCGATGGGCCGCTGCTGGTCGTCATCCTCGGCGAGAGCACCATTCGTACGGTCATTGGCGGTCCGAGCGTGATGCGGGCTCAGATGGAGCACCTGTTGAGGGTGGCTCAGCTCCCGAACGTCGTGCTTCATCTGGCGCCGTTCGCGGACCGGCGGACGCTCATCAAGACGGATATGGTGTTGCTGGAGCTGCCGGACGGGCAGCGCTTTGTGTACTCGGAGAGCCTTGAACGAGGGCACTTGAGCGATGCTCCCGCCAGTGTGGTCAAGTACCAGCGCCACTATGATCAGCTCCGTGGCGAATGCCTGTCAGAGAGCGAATCGCTTCAGCGGTTCGCCGAGGCGCTGGAGGGATTCAAGGATGAAGAGCAACGAGCTCGCCGCAGCCGACTGGCGGAAGAGCAGCTACAGCGGCAACGACGGCGGGGACTGCATCGAGGTAGCCCCCGGATTCCCGGGCCTCGTTCCAGTGCGTGACTCCAAGGACTCGCAGGGCCCGGCCCTCGTTTTCCCGGCCTCCGCCTGGGAAGCCTTCGTTGCGGCCGTCCGCGAGGGCGACTTCCCGGTGTAGAACTCCCCAAGGAGCTGGCTGTGTTGACCTGGCGGAAGAGCAGCTATAGCGGCAACAACGGTGGCATGTGCATCGAGGTGGCGCTGCCGGTCTGGCAGAAGAGCAGCCACAGCGGCGACAACGGCGGCTGCTGCGTCGAGGTGGCCCTCGGCTTCTTGCCCGGCGCCGTCCCGGTGCGTGACTCCAAGGACCCCGGCGGCCCGTCCCTCCTCTTCCCCGACTCCTCCTGGAACGCCTTCGTCGCAGCGGTCCGCGCCGGCGAGTTGCCGATCGAGGGCTGAGTCACCCCTCCACATCCCTCCCTCGGGGCGGGGCGCCAACTGGTGCCCCGCCCCGAGGCGTTCCCCGCCCGTGGCTACTTCGCCTTCGCGCGGTAGGCGCGCTTCTTCGCGAGTGCGCCGCAGGTCTTCATCGAGCACCAGCGCCGCGCGCCCGCCCTCGATGTGTCCACGAACGGCGTTCCGCAGTCGGGGTTTCCGCAGATGCGCACGCGCGTCCGCTGCTCCTCGGACGCGCAGAGCGCGATCAGGTCCCGCGCGACCATCGACAGCACGGCCGCGATCCCGTCCCCGTCCCACCGCACGGACGCCCCGTCCGCAGCGAGCACCGGTACCGAAGTCGCCTCGGCCGCAGCACCGTTGACCACCGCGACGTCCTCGGGCGCGGGCGGCACCCCCTCCGCCAGTGCGACGCCCGTCCGCTGGATCGCCTCGCGCAGCCGCCTCGCTCCCTCCAGCTCGGCCTCGCTGCACCTCGGTGCCACCGTCGTGCAGCCGCTCTCCATGCTCCACCGGCTCAGGTCCTCCGGCAGCGCCAGCCGCTCGACGTGCAGCTCCTTGCCGCGATCGGCGAGCGTGCCGGCGAAGGCGAAGCACAGCCGTGCGTCGTCGAACCGGAAGTCGGTCTTGGCGCGCTGGCGCCCTTCTCGTCGGCCGTCTTCGTCACTCATGTCCACCACTCTAAGCGGTTGACACGCGTCGAAGCGGGCGCATAGCTTCAAGGTCCACCACTTGAACCGGTGGACTTTCCCCGAGGAGGTCGCGTCCATGCGCGCCGCAGTCATCGAAGAACTCCACCAGCCCCTCGTCATCCGTGACGTGCCCGACCCCGTCTGCCCGCCCGACGGCGCCATCGTGCGCGTCGGCGCCAACGGGATCTGCCGCACCGACTGGGCCCTGTGGGCCGGGGACTTCTGGACGGGAGGGCCGCAGGTCAAGCCCCCGTTCGTCCTCGGCCACGAGTTCGCCGGCACCGTCGTGGAGGTCGGCCGGGACGTTCGGGACTGGCGGGACGGCGACCGGGTCATCTTCCCGATGAACCCCGGCGAGGGCTCCTGCGAGATGTGCCGCAGCGGCAACCAGCACGTGTGCGAGCACGTGGACTCGCTCGTCCCCGGCGTCTCCTACTGGGGCGCCTTCGCCGAGTACGTCATGGTCCGCTTCGCCGACGTCAACCTCGTCCGGGTGCCGGAGACCGTCGGCTTCGTCGATGTCGCCGCCCTCGCCTGCCGCTACATGACCGCCTTCCACGGCGTCGTCGACCAGGCCCGCGTGCGCGGCGGGGAGTGGGTCGCCGTGTACGGGGCCGGCGGCGGCATGGGCCTGTCCACGGTGGAGATCGCGGCCGCCACCGGCGCCAACGTCATCGCCGTCGACATCTCCGAGGAGAAGCTGGACGCCGCCCGCGCCCTGGGCGCCGTCCACACCGTCAACGCCGCCACCGACGACCCGGCCGAGGCGGTCAGGACCCTCACCCGGGGCGGCGCCCACGTGTCCGTCGACGCCGTCGGCATCGCCGAGGCCTGCCGCAACTCCGTCCTCTCCCTGCGCACGCGCGGCCGCCACCTCCAACTCGGCCACACCACCGGTGCGGAGAAGGGCGACGTCGGGCTACCGATCGACGTGATGATGGTCAAGGAGCTGGAGTTCCTGGGCGCCTTCGGGATGCAGGGCCAGCGGTTCGGCACCATGCTCAACATGATCGAGGCCGGCCGCCTCAACCCCGGCCGGATCGTCACCCGCACCGTCGGCCTCCACGAGGCGAGTGGCGTGCTGGAGTCCCTGGAGACGTACGGGCCGACCGGCGTCGTCGTCATCGACGAGTTCCGGGCCTGAGCACCGGTGGAAGGAAGCACGACCATGCCCGTTCCCCGCCTGCTGGTCGACCCGGAACTGCGCCGGGCCCTCGACGCCGTCCCGATGACCCCCAACGGCGCGTTCGACCTGACCGACATCCCCGCGACCCGCGAGACCCTCCGCGCCTTCGCCGCAGCCGTCGCCGACTCCACCCCCGACGACCCGTCGGTCACCGTGACCGAACACCGCGCGACCCGGCCCGACGGCCCGGACGTACCGATCCGCCTGCTACGGCCCACCACCGCCGGGCCCGGCCCGCTGCCGGTCCTGCTCTGGTTCCACGGCGGCGGGCAGGTACTCGGTTTCGCCGCTCAGGACGACCCCTGGCTCAAGCGGCTCAGCACACGGCTCGGCTGCGCCGTCGCCGCCGTCGACTACCGGCTCGCCCCGGAGACCCCCGCCCCCGGCGCCGCCGAGGACGGGCACACCGCCCACCGGTGGCTCCTCCACGAGGCGGGGGTGCTCGGCCTGGACGCCACCCGGATCGGCATCGGCGGCCAGAGCGGCGGCGGGGGAGTCGCGGCGGCCACCGCCCTGCTGGTCCGCGACCACGGCGGCCCCACGCCGCTGTTCCAGGCGCTGATGTACCCCATGCTCGACGACCGGAACCGGACCGCGTCCAGCCACGAGATCACCGACCTCGGCATCTGGGACCGCGCCACCAACCTCCTCGCCTGGCGGGCGATCCTGGGCGACCGCGCCGGAACCGACCAGGTCAGCCCGTACGCCGCCCCCGCCCGCGCGGAGGACCTCGGCGGCCTGCCGCCCACCTTCGTCGCCGTCGGCGAACTCGACTCCTTCCGCGACGAGGACCTCGACTACGCCATGCGCCTGCGCGCCCACGGCGTCCCCGTCGAACTCCACCTCTACCCCGGCGCGTACCACGCCTTCGACCTGTTCGCCCCCGAGTCACAGCTCGCCGAGAGCTTCGAGCAGGCCTGGCTCGGCTACCTCGCCCGCCACTTCCGTACCCCCGCGCCCCAGAGCCCCCAGCTCCCGGCGTAGGCCCGGTCTCCCGCCGTCTGCCCGGACGTGGTCGGAAGTGCCCCTCCGGATGGTCTATACCCGCATCGTCAGCCTCCACGAGGCGGGCGACGTGCTGGAGTCCCTGGAGACGTACGGCCCGACCAGTGCCGTCGTCATCGACGAGTTCCAGGCCTGAGCGGCCGCGGAAGGAGACACCGCCATGGCCGCTCCCCGCCTGCGGAGCCCAGGGGCGGCGGACGGGTAGCGAAGGCATCACCCGGTGTGATTGGGCTCTATCATGGCTTTCGTAAGCCCTAGCCGATCACTTGCGGGAGGCCACTCATGAGCGCCTCGGAAGTTGAACGCCCGATCTACCCGCCCGCGCGCCCCCGAGTCACGGTCGAGGAACTGCTGGCAGCCAAGAACACGCAGCCCATACGGTCCCTCGATGAGCTCCAGGCCGACACTTTCGAGTCGGACGAAGAGCTCGACGAGTTCCTGGCGTTCGTCCGCGCCGAACGCCAGCGGAACGTGGCCTGAGGGAGCAAGGTGCAGCCTGTCATTCTTGACACCGACGTCACGTCCCTGACGCACAAGCGCAGGTTGGCGGGGGCAGGCTCTCGGCGGCCGGCCTGAAGGCCGGTCTTCCGCGTCCCGTCAACGACATGTGGATCGCGGCCTGCTGTCTCACCTACGACCTTCCGCTGGCGACGCTGAACCTGAAGGACTACGCGTACTTCCAGAAGGAGCACGGCCTCCGAATCCTGGGGGCGGAGTAGCCCCCGGCCGTCTGCCCGGAGGTGGTCGGAAGTGCCCCTCCGGATGGTCTATAGTTTTCCTCATCACCCAGATGCGCGGGTGGCGGAATAGGCAGACGCGCTGGATTCAGGTTCCAGTGCCCGAAAGGGCGTGGGGGTTCAACTCCCCCCTCGCGCACAGATGAACGGCCGGTTGATCTTCGGATCGACCGGCCGTTCTTTGTTGTCCGGGCGCGCGGGGTTCAGTGCTTGTCGTAATGGCGGCAGAGCAGGACGCCGCCGAGGACGGTGAAGAAGGTGTCGAGGCCGGCCTTGACCGTCGCGATCACGAAGCCGGAGTCCGGTTCCTTGAGCATGATCCGGTTGTTCAGCAGGGCCGTCGCGGGGGAGATCGCGAGCAGGACCTGTGCCGCGCCCTCGTCGGCGTCCTCCGTCGTGCCGTCGACGATCCGGGCCACGGCCCCGCGCAGGTTCCAGAAGCAGCCCTTGAGCATCAGGAGGACGGGGATCGGGTCCCCGGCGTCCGCCAGTTTCGAGAGCCACCCCTTGAACGCGGTCCGGTAGACCACGGCCAGGACCGCGAACGCCAGGGCGAACAGGGTGGCGACGAGGGCGATGGCCCAGCCCGGCGCCGGGGTCGTTTTCAGCACCGTGGTCGCGATGTCGAAGACCACGAGGGTGAACAGCAGGTTGGCGACCTGGACGAGCGGGCCGAGGTAGGGCCAGTCGAGGCCCTGCGCGCTCTCGTAGGCGAGGAGGTCGCCCGCCGCGTAGAAGGCGAACTGCATGGTCTGCAGGATCGCCGCGACCAGCAGCCACGTCTTGTCCGTGGGGGTGAGCGTGTCCCTGGGGGCGGACCCGTGCCTCAGGGCCTTCAGCGGGGTGGACTTCTCGGGGAAGGGCTCGGCGCCCTTGCCCTTGATCAGCCGGTAGACCAGTGTCACCGGGAGCGCGCCGAGGAGGCAGACCGCGCCGTTGACGGTCAGTGGCGCGTCCGGATCGCCGGCCTGCTTGGCGATCCACTTCCAGAGCTTCCCGAGGATTCCGGCGTCGCGTTCGGCGGTCAGCGCCGTCTTCAGCTTGCCGACGGCCTTGGAGACCAGGTCGACCATCGCGTGGACCAGGACGTCCCCGAAGTCGAGGGCCGCCAGGGCCAGTTGCTCGAACGATTCGAGGAGCTTGGCGAGGGTGGAGGCCTTGAGGTCCTGGGGGTTGGCGGCGAGTTTCGTGAAGCCTTCCAGTAGGTCACTTACGCCGTTGACGAACTCCCCGCCGGCCTGCTTCAACGTGGGGGCGCAGGCGTTCCAGGCGTCGTCGTCGACGATCTCCTTGTCGCCGGCCTGCGACGCGACCGACATCCCGGCCGCCTTGTCCTGGAACCAGTTGAGGTGGGCGTTGCCCCCGCCGAGGTCGGCGAGTTTCGCGTCCCCGATGACGGGCACGTCCTGCTTGCCCTTCCCGGACCAGGTGTCGAAGCTGCCGACCGTCGTGTCCCCGAGCTTGGCGCGGGCGCCGTCGAAGGTCCTCTGGACGCTGTCCCTCTCTTTCTTGATGAAGTCGTCGGCGAGCTTGCCGACCTCGGCCACGGCGGCCTCGGCCTTGTCGAGCATGCTGAGGACGGAGCCCTCGAAGACCTTCTTGGTGCGCCAGATCGCGGGGAAGTCGAACCACGCGGCCAACCAGTCGACGACGTTGAGGAGTTTCGAGCCGATCACGTTGAAGACGCTGCCGATGAAGCCCCAGACCGCCTCGATCGCCTTCTTCACCGAGGTCCAGAACGTCTTGAGCTCCTTCCCGATCCGGGCGATCACGGCGAGGATGCCGTTCTTCGTGTCGAAGGTGATGCTCACGGGTGTGACGATCCCGCTGTGCAGGCCCGCGTGGAGGTCCCCGAAGGCGATCGGGGAGTCCTCCCAGGAGTCGTCGGGAGCCTCCGGCGCATTGAGCTCCTCGTACACGAGCTCCGGGGCGCCGGTGCCTTGCCGCACCGACAGCCGGAAGCTGGGCGCGTCCTGCGACATCGGACTGGCCTTGTAGCCGGCCATGGCCGTGATCGCCTTGGCTGCCGGCACGGCGACCAGCTTGGACTTCGCAGCCCAGGGCGCCAGGGAGTCGTGGGTCGGGTGCCCTGCCTGGCCGGGGACCTTCGCGCCGGCCAGGGCACCGCTGCCGAAGTCGGGCAGGGGGCCGGCGGGGTTGGTGAGGTTGAGCTTCTTGTTCTTGGTGCCGCGCAGGTAGTCCTCGGTGTCCCGCGAGGGCCGCAGGGCGATGTCGTCGATTCCCGGGACCTTGAGGATGAGGTCGGGAGCGGACAAGCCGGTCGGGGTGAAGGTCAGGGTGATCCTGCCGAACAGGTCGGTTTTCAGGGGGGTCGGCTGGTCGGTGATATCGGTGACCTGGCCGTCGAAGGCGACCTCGCCCGAGGTGTTGCCGGGGGCGCGGGCGAGGGTCACATGCTGCCCCGGCATGGGCGCACCGAACTGGTCGAGGAGGGTGGCCTCCAGCCGGTAGCGCTTGACCTCCTTGACGCCCGCCGCGGGGTCGTGGACGTGTACCCGCCGCCACAGGCCGGTGGCGCTGTCCTGGACGTCGAGCCGGAGCTCGTTCTTCGTCTCGTCGCCGGGCTCGGTGCCCGCCTCGACGAGGAAGACGGTCGAGGTCTCCAGCGGCGAGGGCGGCGTGGCGACGGCGACCACGTCCTTCTGGAGCGGGATTCCCGGCAGTGCCGCGCCCTGGGCGGGCAGGCGGTGGATCCAGCAGACGTGGTCGGTGTCGACGACGTAGACGGCACGGCCACCGTCAGCCGTGGGATGGGAGTCCACCCGGACGGTGCCCTTGTCGTGGAGCTTCTGGCCAGGCTTCAGCGTGTCGCCCTCGTAGAGCACCGTCCACAGGCCGTCGGCCGAGTCGCTCACCAGGAAGGTCGCCCCCTCGCCCGTCGCGAAGCCGGTGACGACCTGCTTGGCCTGGAAGGGGAGCGGATCCGTCTGGACGCTGAACGTCGTACTGAGAGTTGCCCGCGAGGCGATCACCGTGCCCGAGTCCACGCTCGCCAGCACGACCTCGGAGCCCGAAAGCGCAGCGGCCACGGGGACGCCGTTCGGGCCGGGCGTGCTTGTGGGGAGGTAGGCGTCCCCCTGATCCTTGGATCTGATCCAGAGTCCCGATGCCCCCTTCGGTACGGCGTACGTCACAGGATCCCCCTGTGTCGTGTACGTCGTGTCGACAGTTTCGTAGTTCCGCTGAGGCAGACCGGTGGTGTCGAGCGGAACGGGTTCCGCCCACTGGGTGCCGTCCTGGGACAGCTCCACGGTGAAGACCTGGCTGACGAGGTCTTGAGGGTCGGTGGACCCGAAGAGGAATTCCGCGACCACCCTCCGAGAGCCGTTTCCGGGCGTCACGGTCACCGTGAGGTCCCTGAACACCCAGCCGGGCTGCTTGGCCTGCTCCTGGAGCCAGCTCTCGAACGGGCTGGTGACGCGCCAGCCCGTCGGGGTGCCCAGGGCGCGGGCCACGTGCCGGATGTCGGGCACCCGGCCCTCCCGGGGACAGAACACCAGGGCCTGGTGCCCGTCCGAGTCCGAACCCGCCTTCTCTCCGGGGTTGTGGAACGCGAGGACCGGCTTGCGGCGGGCGGTGTCCACAATCACCGGCCCGCCCAGGACCACGTCCTGGCTGAGGACTTGGGTGACCTCCACCCGGTCTGCTGTGCGGCTGCGCAGCCGCCGGTCGGTCTCGCTCGGCGCCATCATGAGCGGCTCCATTTCGGTTGGGAGGCGAACCAGCTTGGTTCGCGCACTGTGTACCCGGGCCGTGAGCGCGCCCGTGCGGCGAACGGTGACGTTCCCACCAACAGCCCTTTCCGGAGGGAAGACGGGCAGAGACCGTCCCCGCAGGGCAGACCGCCGGGCCGGGGGCAAGGGTTTCGACCAGGGGCGAATTCCTGGCTCCGGCGCGCCGATCGGAGCATCGTCGTCACCAGCGAAGCCACGCCGGCCCCGCAGCGGACGACGATCCGCGAGGGGCCGGCGCCAGCCGGAACTCAAGGAGAGGCACTGATCATGCGCATCAACACCTGGACCCGCCGCGCCGCCGCCCTGGCCGTGGGCGCGACCGCCGTCGTCGCCCTGACCGCCGGTTCCGCCAGCGCCGCGAGCACCCTCGCGAAGGGCAGCTCCGGCTCGGCCGTCGGCTGCCTCCAGCAGGGCCTCGACTACGTGGACAGCGCCGGTCTCCAGGTCGACAACGACTTCGGCGGCCTCACCTACAACGCCGTCGTGCACTACCAGAGCGGCCACAGCCTGAGCCCGGACGGCGTCGTCGGCCCGGCCACCGGCGGCTCCATCAAGAACGCGGTCAGCCGGGCCTACAACGCCTCGAACCACGGCGGCGACCACTCCCCGGGGCTCGGCGCCTGGCTGGTCAACTGCAGCGGCCAGCTCCCGGGCTGACGCGGGCCGCGACGGGCCGGGTGCACCCGGCCCGGTGAGTGACTGACGAGGGGCTCGGCGGCCTGGCCGCCGAGCCCCTTCGCGTGCCCTTCCCCATGGGGTCGGATGACGGATTCGCCACCACGCCGCCCGGTGTGTGTACTTACGACTTTCCCCGGCGCCGTTTACCCCTCCCCTCCGGGGTGGGATCCCCCTCCCGAACGGCGATACCGCCGATCACCGGTGCATCGGAAGGGAGTTGGCGTTGGAGTGGTCCGTGCCGAGACGGGCGGCCGTCTCGCTGACCGCCGCCGCCATCGCGGGCGCGGCCGTGATCCCGGCGGCGGGCGCGCCGTCCGTGCCCCGGCAACTCGCCCGGCCCCGGGGCCGTACGGTGTGCGCGTTCACCGAACTCGACTTCCACGGCCTGCTGGTGCACATCCGGCAGCCGCGGCTGCTGATCGAGCCGCCCGTCGAGAGCGTGGTCAACACCAGCCACGTCGCCTGGTGCTTCTACGAGTCGCCCGCGTACGGCGGCCTCGCCGTCACCCTCGAACCGGGCCGGGGGGCCGCCAGCTTCCCGTACCCGGTGCAGTCCGCGCGGCCGGTGGGGGAGGACGACCCCACCGGCTGACGCAGGCCCCCGTGGGGTCAGGTGCAGAGCTTGTCCTCCGGGCCGGCCTCGCTGACGATCACGTTCCTGTTCAGGTCCACGTCGTAGGTCCAGTACGCGGTCCACAGGCCGGTGCCGCTCTGGAGCTCGGAGTCGAAGGAGTGCCGGACGGCCGTGCCGTCCTCGGAGGTGACGTAGCGGAAGGCGACGCGGTTCGCGGTGGAGCCCGGGTCGGGCCTGCCGCGGGTGAGGGTGACGAAGTCGGTCCAGTCGTAGGTGGCGCCGTCCCAGCCGAAGTGGATCCGGCCGTTCTCGCACCTCAGCGGGCGCACCTCGGGGCCGCTGCGGACATGGGCCGTCCGGTCCGAGGGGGCCGCCGACGCCGCACTCGCGAAGGTTCCCGCAAGCGCGCACGCGGCGGCTGCCGCGACCCAGGGGTTCCTCATTGCCTGGCCTTCCTTCCTGTGGTGGTCGAATGCCGTGGCCGGCCGGTCCTCCCGGCCCGCCACGGGTGACGGCCGGTCGACCCGACGGTCGACCGGCCGGTGCCGAGAGGGCTCAGCTGCAGAACTTGCTGCTCGGGCCTTCCTCGCTGACGATCACGTACGTCTCCGAGTCCGCGTCGCGGGTCCAGTACGCGGCCCACAGGCCGGTGCCGCTCTGGTACTCGGAGTCGAACGAGTGCCGGACGGTGCCGGCGGAGGAGACGAAGGCGTAGGCGAGGCGGTTCCTGCTCGTGTCGGCCGGGTCGGGCTTCGTGGTGTAGAGGCCGACGAAGTCGGACGAGGTGCGGGGGGCGCCGTCCCAGCCGTAGAAGATGTGGCCGTTCTCGCAGGTCAGCGGGCGCAGTTCGGGGTCGCCGGGGACGACGCCCCGGCCGCCGGAGGGGGCGGGCGGGACGTGCGTCGCGACGGGCCTCGGGCCGGTGTCCGCGGGCTGGGCGACCGCTGCCGACGCCGTGCCCGCGAAAGCGCCCGCAAGTGCGCAGACGGCGGCTGTTGCGACCCGGAGGTTCTTCATGTCCTCGCTTCTCCCTTGTTCGCGGGACCGCCCACCGATCCCGGTCTGCCTGCGTACCAATCGGAGGCCCCGGGGCAGACCGTGTGACCGGGATTTGGTTCGAATGGCGGCCGTCCCGTACCGGCCGTTCCGGCTACCGGCCCTTCGCGAGGTGCGCGCGGCGGGCGTGGCGGAGGACCGCGAGGACAGCCGCGCCCGCGACGGCTCCGAGCGCGAGCAGCACGGCCACGGTCGCCGCGTCGGGGGAGGTGACCGGCTGGCCGCGCAGCGCCTGCCAGAGCAGGACGAGCACCAGGCCCAGGTAGACCACCCCGGCGATCCCCATCAGCGCGACCCGGTGGCGCTCGGACAGCCCGCGCGGCCGGGTGGCGAGGAGGAAGCCGATCAGCGGCAGCACCTGGAGCGCGTGGAGGCCGAGGAAGTGGGGGATCCGCAGGTCGCCCCCGAGGGTGCTCCAGTCGGTGACGGGCATTCCCGGGCCGCCGTCGGCGAGCCCGACGGTGTGCGCGCCGACGACGGGCAGGCCGTGGCCCCGCCTGGCGGCCGCGCGCTGCGGGGAGGTCGGCAGCGTCATCAGGAACGCGACGGCCATGCCGAGGGCGCTCACGGCCATGCCCAGTCGCAGCCCCCACGCGAACACCGGCGGCCGCACCCGCTGACGCAGCAGCAGCACGACGACCACCAGGGCCATCGCCCAGGTGGCGACGATGAAGGCGGCCATCGTCATCCACACCGCCGTCGCCGCCGGGGTGGCGAAGTTGAAGTGGCTGGTCGTGCCGGCCGCCGCCGCGGCGGCGATCAGGGCCATCTCGACGACCAGCGACACGGCCGTCACCCGGGAGACGACCCGGACGAGGCGGTCGTGGCCGCGGACGAAGGTGAGCAGCCAGAGCAGGGTGAGGGTGTAGAGGCCGATCGAGAGCGCGAAGCGGGCCGGTTTCGCCCAGGCGGGCTGCCCGGTGATCGACCGGGGATCGGCGAGCAGGCCGACCAGGGCGACGGCCAGCATCAGGGCCATCAGGGCGGCCGTTCCGGCCAGAGGCCTGTTCGCGGCCCATGCCCGCCGCGCCAGTTCCGAGGGCCTGGGGGCCCGCGCCATGGGGTTCCTCTCCGGGTGGGGCCACGGGAACGGCCGGTCGACCTCGTGGTCGACCGGCCGTTTCGTCATTCCGGGATCCGGTTCAGCGGGGGCCCTGTCCCGGGGCCCCGTACGTCCGGTGGTGCGGGGTCCGTCAGCCGTTCACCAGGGTGGCGCCCGAGCCGGTGAACCCACCGGTGACGCCCTCGTCGTCGGACCAGATCCCGAAGTCGGCGTGCGAGACGCCCTCGGGGCTGACCGAGGACTCGGCGCCCGCGACACCGGCACCGTCCGGGCCGGCGGTGAAGAAGCCCTGGCCCCAGGCCGCGTCGACGCCCCCATGGGCCGAGGCGAGGCCGGCGGTGCCGATCACGAGCGGGACGGTGAGGGCGCTGACGGCCAGGACACGCTTGAGAACACGCATGGTGGTTTCCTCCGTGGGGTTCGAGGTCATGAGCGGCGGCGCCGATCGGCCCGCCGGAACCAGCGAGACACGCACCGCCAGCCCCCGCAAGCGAGGCCGCCATCCGAACAGGCCTAACGGTTCGTCAGACGCGCCGCGCCGACCTGCGGAAATGGCCGATCGGGCGATCATCCGCCGAGGTCGTTCGGGCGGAGCAGCCCTGCGGGCCCGCGGCATGGGGTTCCTCTCCGGGCAGGCTCATGGGAACGGCCGGTCGACCTTCGTGGTCGACCGGCCGTTCCCTCATTCCGGGATCCGGTTCAGCGGTGTCCCCGCTCCGGGGGTCCGTACGTCCGGTGGTGCGGGGTTCGTCAGCCTTGGTTCCAGGTGGCACCCGAGCCGGTGAACGCGCCGGAGACGCCGGTGTCGTCGGACCAGACCCAGAAGTCGGCGTGCGAGACGCCATCGGGGCTGACCGAGGACTCGGCGCCCGCGACACCGGCGCCGTTCTGGTTGGCGATGAACTGGCCCTGGCCCCAGGATGCGTCCAGGCCCTCCTGGGCCGAGGCGAGGCCGGCGGCGCCGATCACGAGCGGGACGGTGAGGGCGCTGACGGCCAGGACACGCTTGAGAGTACGCATGGTGGTTTCCTTCGTGGGATTCGAGGTCATGAGCGGCGGCGCCGATCGGCCCGCCGGAACCAGCGGGACACGCGCCGCCTCCCCTCGCAAGCGGGGTCGCCATCCGAACGACGCTCACGGTGCGTCAGGCGCGCCGCGCCGACCTGCGGAAACGGCCGCTCGGGCGGTCGATCGCCGAGGTCGTCCGGGCGGAGCAGGCGGTGCGTCAGGAGATGCGGCGGCGGCGTCCGACGGCCGGTTCGTCGTCCACATCTGCCGTGCCGGTTCAGGGGCCGAGGGCCCGGGTCGTGGGGGTTCCCCTCCGGGCCGGTGCATGGGAACGGCCGGTCGACCTCGTGGTCGACCGGCCGTCCGAGGGCCGACGGGCGGTTCCGCGTCAGGGCTTCCAGACCACGGGGTGGGACGCGACCGGCTGGCCGGCCGCGTTCAGCTCGACGGCGTGACCGGCGACCAGTCCGGCGTCGTTGATGTACCTGGCCTCGGCGTACGGGCTGAGCGGGGACGGCGGGAGCGTGACGGTCGTCCCGTCGGGCTGCCACAGCAGGGCGGTGCTGCGGGTCCAGTCCGGGCCCTGGGCGCTGCCGACGGCGGTACCCGCGCTGTTGACCGCCATGGCCTCGCTCTGCCGGCCCGCCGGGCCGCCGAGCAGGGTCTGGCTGCCGTCCGGGTTCCAGCGGGCGGCGAACGTGGAGTGCGCCGCGTCGAACGTGGCCCCGACGACGGTGCCCGCGCTGTTGACGGCCCGTGTCCGGCCGTAGCCGGCGTCGCGGACGGTGCCGTCGGCCGTCCAGACCAGCACCCGGTCGAACTCCGTGCCGCCGGCCCGCCGTCCGTGCCCGAGCACCACGCCGTCGTCGGTCATCCTGTCCACCCGGGCCCCGTCGACGCCCGGCGGGAGCGGGAGCGCGGTCACCGTGTCCGTCGGGCTCCAGAGCACCGGGGTCTCCTGGTAGTCGCCGTTGCCGAGGCGCCGCTTGGAGATGCCGGCGACGATGCCCGCGTTGGTGACGGAGGTGGTCGAGCCCATGGTGTCGCCGGGCAGCAGCGGCAGGTCGACCCTGGTGCCGTCGGCCCGCCACTTCAGGGGCTTGGGCTGGTAGACCTCGTCGGACGAGCAGCCGACCACCACACCGGCGTCGTTGACCGCGAACGCGCCGCCACCGCGGACCCCGGCCGGCAGCTCCAGCGCGGTCGGGGTGCCGTCCGGGGCCCAGCGGACCGGGTGGTTGTCGCTCATCGACACGAAGGAGGCCCCGACCACGGTGCCCGTGTCGTTGTACCCGCTCGGGCGGCTGGACAGGTCGCCGGGCAGCGGCGCCAGGACGGTGTAGCCGAGGTGGTCGGGGCTCCAGCGGAGGGCGCTCACGGTGTACCGGCCGGGGGTGTTCGGGGAGTACTCGCCGACGACGGCGCCGTCGCGGCTCAGGCCCCACACCGTGCTGTAGGCGGTGTCCGGCGGGGTCGGCAGGAACTGCGGGGAGGCCAGATAGTGGGCGGGAGCGGCAGCCGCCGCGGGTATCGGGCCGAGGAGCAGGGCGGCGGCCGTCGCGGCGGCGGCGAGGGCGGCCGTACGAGGGGTACGTGAACCGGTCATGCGGAGAACTCCTGTCTCGTCGAGGGGACTTCGGGTCGTGGCCATCAGGGCTTCCAGACCATCGCGCGCGGCAGCGACTGCGCGTCCGGCAGGGTGGCGTGCCCGACGATCACCCCGGACTCGTTGATGACGGAGGCCGAGGCGTACGGGCTGAGCGAGGACGGCGGGAGCGTGACGGCCGTCCCGTCGCGCTTCCACAGCAGTGCCGTGCCGTGGTACCAGTCCGAACTCGTCGCGGTGCCGACGGCGGTGCCCGCGCTGTTGATCGCGTTCGCCGTGGTCTGCCGGCCCGCCGGGCCGTCGAGCAGGGTCCGGGTGCCGTCCGGCCGCCAGTACGCGGCCTGCAGGGGGCGGGCGGCGCCGAAGGCCGCCCCGACGACGGTGCCGGTGTCGGTGATCGAGCTCGGCCGGCCCTCGCCGATGTCCCGGACGGTGCCGTCCGCCGCCCAGACCACCAGCCGGTCGAGCTCGGTGCCCCCCTCGCGCCGTCCGCTGCCGAGGATCACGCCGGAGTTGGTGATCCGGCGGGCCCCGACCACGTCGATCCCCGGTGGGGGCGGCAGTTCGGTCACGGTGCCCGACGGGCTCCAGACCACCGTACGCGTCCGGGGTTCGCCGCTGAGGCGCCGTTCGGACCAGCCGATGACGAAGCCCGCGTCGTTGACGGCCGTGGTCGAGCCGGTGTCGTCGCCGTCCAGCAGGGGCAGGGCGACCCGGGTGCCGTCGGCCCGCCACTTCACGGGCACGGGGCGGAACACCGCGTCGTACGAACTGCCGATCGCGACACCGGCGTTGTTGATCCCGGACGCGCCGCCGCCCCGGGCTCCGGCCGGCAGTTCCAGGGCGGTCGGGGTGCCGTCGAGGGCCCAGCGGACCGGGTGGTTGTCGGTCAGCGTCGCGAAGGAGACCCCGACCGCGGTGCCCGCCTCGTTCATGGCGCCCGGGCGGGTACCGGTCTCGCCGGGCAGCGGTTCCAGGGCGGTGTAGCCGAGGGTGCCGGTGTTCCAGCGGAGGGCGCGCGGGGCGAACCGGCCGGGGATGTCCAGGTAGCACTCGCCGAGGACGTCGCCCGCGTTGTTCAGGCTGGACGCGGTGCTGAGCGGGCCGGCGTTGGCGGGCAGCGGTAGGAGGTAGGGGGTCGGGAGCGGCGGGCCCGGGTCGGCCGTTGCGGCGGGTATCGGGCCGAGGAGCAGGGCGACGGCCGTCGCGGCGGCGGCGAGGGCGGCCGTGCGTGGGGTGGATGAACCAGCCATCCGGAAACTCCTGTCTCTTCAATGACCTTGTGGATCAAGCGAATTGACGTTCCGTCGGAGTCAGGCTGGTCGGGTGCCCGGTCCGGTGGCCAAGTCTCGGCCACCGTCCGTTCGTTGGCAGGCCGATCACCGAAACGGCCGGAATCCGCACCCCCGGATCCGCATCGGGCTGGTCGGGAGGGGTGCGGATCCGGGGCGGCGGCCGGTTTCCCGTGGTTCGGCCGTGCGGGGCGGTGGGGGTGCCGGTGCGGGCGTCGTTGCGCCTCCGCCCGGCTGCGTCAGCCGGGTGCGATCGCCGGGCCGCCACTGCCGGTGGTGCCCTCGGTGGTGCCCTCGGCGGCGTCCCGGCTGCCGCTCCAGCCGCTTCCGGAGCCGCCGCCGCCGGAGCCGCCACCGGAGCCGCCGCCGGAACCCCGGACGTACACCGTGAAGGAGGTCAGGCCGGGGGGCAGTTCCCAGGCCCCACCGGCCCGGACGGACACCCGGTAGGCCTGCGGGCCGCCGTCCCGCTGGGCGGGTGCGGCCGGGGCGGTCGTCGTGGTGCCGGTCGTGACGGCCAGCGCCGTGGCAGTGGAGGCGGTCGCCAACAGGCCTTGCCGGAAGAGCTTTTGATTGATCGTCATCCTTGCGATGGTCTGATCTCCGGCGGCCCCGGCGGTGGCTTCGACCCCGAATCACGCGAACGAGTGGTCGCGTTCCGGCCGAGTTCGACGCGGGCCCTCGTCGGTGAAGGTCGGCGGCCCTCGGACGGGCGGCCTCGGACGGGCGGCGCGGGACCGCGCCCGGGGCCCCGCCGCGGGGAGCCGCGTCGTGCTCGGCGGAGTCGGCGGAGCCGGCGGGTGGCGGACGGCGCGGGGGCACGGCGCGGACCTGCGGAGATCCTCCCTCGATCGGGGGAGGGCGAGGGTGCGAAGGCCGGTGATACTGGCGGACATGATCAAGGGACTGAAGCCGCTGCTGCGCGGGTCGACGTATACGGGTGTGCTGTTCGCGGTGGTCGGGGCAGTGGCCGCGCTGCCGGTGGCGATGGTGGCGCTCGGGGTGACGCTGGGGCTGTCCGGCCGCCCGGACTCGGTCTGGGTGGCGCTGCCCCTGTGGGCGGTGCTGCTCGGGCTGTGCGGGCTGCCCCGGATGGTGCGCCGGGTGCTGGCGGCGGGGGCGCGCAGGACGCTGGGCGTCGCGGTGCCTGCCCCGGTGAAGGGGGCCGCCGCGGCGGAGTGGTGGCGGACGCCGGCGTTCGTGGTGGCGCATGTGGCGCTGGGCTGGACGGTGCTGATCGGCGGCAGCACGCTGCTGGTGACGGCCGTGGCGCTGCCCGGGCGCTGGGCGGAGGGCACGGCGCGGGTCAGCCTCCTCGGCTGGGCCACGGACGTGACGGGCGTCTGGGCCTGGATCGTCGGAGTGCTCGCCCTGGTGCTCGCGGTGGCGCTGTTCGTGGCCGTGTCGGGCGCGCTGCGGTGGCTGGCGCCCCGGCTGCTCGGGCCCTCGCCGGCCGAGCGGCTCGCGATGGCCGCCGAGCGGGAGCGGCTGCTGGCCGAACGCAACCGGCTGGCCCACGAACTGCACGACTCCATCGGGCACACCCTGACCGCCGCCACCATCCAGGCCGCCGTCGCGGGCGAGGTGCTGGCCGACGACCCGGTCGCCGCGCGGGCCGCCATGCGCAGCATCGAGGAGTCGACCCGGGCCGCGCTGGAGGACCTCGACTACGTGCTCGGCGCGCTGCGCGAGGAGCAGTCCGGCACCGCGCCGACCCGCACCCTCACCGACCTGCCCGAACTGATCGACCGGCTCCGGCACGCGGGCGCCGTCGTGGCGCCGCGCACCACCGGGGACCTGGCGCAGGTGCAGGGCACGCTCTCCCGGGCCGCGTACCGGATCGTCCAGGAGGGGCTGACCAACGCGCTGCGGCACGGCTCGGGCGGGACGATCGAGCTGCGGGTGGCGGCGGGGGCGGACGAGCTGGAGCTGAGCGTGGTCAACGGGGTGGCGGACGGGGCCGGGGCGGGCGGCTTCCCGACCTCCGGGCACGGCCTGCCCGGGCTGGCCGAGCGGGTGCGGCTGCTGCACGGCGAGTTCGAGGCCGGCCCGTACGGCGAGGGGCAGTGGCGGCTGGCGGTCCGGCTGCCGATGCGGTGGTCGGCGTGAGCGGGAGCGGTGGTCGCGGCTCCGGGGGGAGCGGGGCCGACGGGAGCGTGAGCGGGAGCGGTGAGGGCGGGGCGGCCGACCCCGCCGCGGGGGCGGCGCCCGACGTCACCCTCCTGATCGCCGACGACGACCCCGTCACCCGCAGCGGCCTGAGCACCCTGCTGGGTGCCCAACAGGGCATCACGGTGGTCGGGCGGGCCGCCGACGGCGTCGAAGTGGTCCAGCAGGTCCGGATGTTGCGGCCGGACGTGGTGCTGATGGACGTGCGGATGCCGCGTCGCAACGGGATCGAGGCGACCCGCGAACTGCTGAAGGACGCCGACCCGCCCAAGGTCGTGGTGATCACCACCTTCGAGAACGACGGCTACGTCACCGCCGCGCTGAGCGCCGGCGCCAGCGGCTTCGTGCTGAAGCGGCGGCCCGTCCCGCAGATCGCCGAGGCGGTACGGGTGGTGGCCGCCGGGGAGGCGGTGCTGTTCCCCGCCGCGCTGCGCCGGATGGTCGCGGCCCGGCCGCTGGAGTCGGCCGAGGCGCTGCCCAGGGCGGCGCTGACCGGCCGGGAGGAGGGGGTGCTGCGGCTGATGGCGACCGGGCTCTCCAACCCGGAGATCGCGCAGGCCCTCGCGGTGAGCCAGGAGACGGTGAAGACGCACGTCGGGAACGTGCTGGGCAAGCTCGGCGCGCAGAACCGGACCCATGCGGTGGTGATCGCGTACGAGAGCGGGCTGGTGGTGCCGGGGCTGCCCGGCGCCTGAGCGGCGGTGCGGCCACGGTGATGTGGCCACGGCGGGAGCAGCCCCGGCGGTCGGTGCGGCGTGCGGTGTGCGGTGTGCGGGCGTGCGGCCTATGGCTTACGACCTGCGGCTTACGGCCTCGGGTCGATCGGGGCGAGGGTGCCGAGGCGGTCCTCGACGGCCTGGGCGGCGGCCAGGCAGAGGTCCTCCCGGAAGGCCCGGCCGACGAGCTGCACACCGGTGGGGAGGCCGTCCGCGGCGAGACCGGTCGGGACGGCGACGGACGGGACGCCGACGAAGCTGGTCACCGAGCAGAGCCGCATGGCCGAGGCGACCCGGTCCCGGCCCGCCTGGTCCCGCGACTCCAGGCCCGGTTCGACCGGCGGCTCGGTGAACACCGGGCCCAGCAGCAGCGGGTACGCGTGCAGGAACTCCGCCCAGGAGCGGCGGATGTTCATCCAGGTGCCCAGCAGCCGGATCAGGCCGGGGCCGTCCACGGGCGGGGAGCTGCGCATCGTCAGCTCGATGAAGCGGTCGCCGCCCTCGCCCAGCAGCTGCCGGACGGCGGGCCAGTTCGGCGCGAACTCGGTGCCGGTCAGGCGGTGGTAGGTGTCGAGCGCCTCGTCCAGCCGCGGGACGTCGGGGACCTCCTGGACGTCGTACCCGGCGTCGCGCAGCGCGTCGGCGGCGGTCTCGACGGCGCGGCGGACGGTCGGGTGGACGCCGTGGCCGCCCGGGTCGGCGACGACGGCGACCCGGACGGGGGCGGCGAGCGGCTCGCCGTACAGCGGGACGGGCACGGCGCGCGGGTCGCGCGGGTCGGTGCCCGCCAGCGTCTCGTAGGCGAGCCGCAGGTCGGCGACCGTACGGGCCAACGGGCCGTCGGTGACCAGGACCTGGGAGGCCGGGCCGGGGTCGTCCGGGCCGATCAGGCGCTGGTCGGCGGGGAAGCGGCCGGTGGTCGGATCGAGGGCGGCGACCCCGCAGAAGGAGGCGGGGATGCGGACCGAGCCGCCGGAGTCGTTGCCGAGCCCGAGCGGGGCCATCCCGGCGGCGACGGCCACGCCGTCCCCGCCGCTGGTGCCGCCCGGGGTGCGGCGCTGGTCCCAGGGGTTGTAGGTGTCGCCGTACAGCTCGCTGCGGGTGTGCATCCCGGCGAGGATCAGGGTCGGCAGGTTGCTGTGGCCGATCGGGATCGCCCCGGCCGCGCGCAGCCGGGCCACCGGGACGGCGTCGTCGGTGGCGACGTGGTCGCGGAAGCGCGGGGTGCCGAAGGTGGTGGCCACGCCGGCGATCGGGGTGCACTCCTTCACGGTGAACGGCACGCCCGCGAGCGGACCGAGGGGCTCGCCGGCGGCCCGGCGGCGGTCGGTGTCCCGCGCGGCCGCGCGGGCCCGGTCGGCGAGGAGCTGGGTGACGGCGTTCAGACGGGGGTTGACCTCGTCGATCCGGGCCAGGTGGCTGTCCACCACTTCCAGGGCCGACACCTCGCCGCCGCGCACGGCGGCGGCGAGTTCGGTGGCGGGCTTGCTCCACAGGGACATGGGGGCGCTCCTCGGCGGGTCGTCGGGCTCGTTCCGATGCGGTCGCATCGGAACGGAACGAACCCTAGCCCGGAACCGATACGCTTGCATCGGAATATCGAGTATCGGAGAACACGGCGGCGAGGAGGACGGGCATGCCGAAACAGGTGGACCACGAGGGCCGGCGCCGGCGGATCGCCGAGGCCGTCTGCCTGCTGGTGGACGAGCACGGGCTGGAGGGCGTCACCCTGCGGGACGTCGCCACCCGGGCGGAGGTCTCGATGGGGGCCGTCCAGCGCTGCTTCCGTACCAAGGAGGAGATGCTGCTGGCCGCGCTCGCGCACGTCGGCGAGCGGGTCACCGCGCGGGTGCGGAACCGGCTCACGGCCGGCCCGGCGCAGTCGGCGGCCACCGAACTCGGGCTGGTGGCGGGCGAGGTGGCGCTGCTGCGCGAGGAACACCGGGCCGAGGCGCGGATCTGGCTCGCCTTCGTCGCCGGGGCCGCCGTCAACCCGGCGCTGGCGGCCACCCTGCGGAGCAGCTACGCGGCGCTGGAGGAGCTGGTGGTGCGGCTGGTCGCGGAGGCGGCGGGCGGGGGATCGGCGCTGGGCGGGGCGACGGCGGGCGGGCCGGCGGCCGGGGGATCGGCGCTGGGCGGGGCGGACACCGCCGGGGCGGTGGACGCGCGGAACGAAGCCCGTACGCTGCTCGCCCTCGCCGACGGGCTCACCGCGCACGTACTGGTCGGGCACCGGACGGTGGCGGAGGCGGAGGAGGTCCTGCACACGCACCTGGCCGGGCTCTGGGCGCGCTGCTGAAACGGCCCCTCGGCACGCGGCTGAAGTCGTCGCCCACTGTTGTCGCCCCCGTCACCGTCCAGTCCGTGGATGGTCGGCCACGGCGGTGGCCGGGTCGGGCAGGATCGGGCCCGACGTCACCGGAGACACCTGTCGGACACTCGAGTTGGGAGAGCCTGCCGTGACTGCTGTGGAGATCCCCGGGTCCAAGTCCATCACCGCCCGGGCGCTGTTCCTGGCCGCCGCCGCCGAGGGCGTGACCACCCTGCGCCGGCCGCTGTCCTCGGACGACACCGAGGGCTTCGCGCAGGGGCTGGACACCCTCGGGTACCGGATCGAGCGGACGGCCGCGGCGTGGCGGGTGGAGGGCCGCCCGGCCGGTCCCGCCGTCCCGGAGGCCGAGGTGTACTGCCGCGACGGCGCCACCACCGCGCGCTTCCTGCCCACCCTCGCCGCCGCCGGCCACGGCACGTACCGCTTCGACGCCTCCGCCCAGATGCGCCGCCGCCCGGTCGCCCCGCTCACCCGGGCGCTGCGCGACCTGGGCGTGGACCTGCGGCACGAGGAGGCCGAGGGGCACCACCCGCTGACGGTCCTCGCCGACGGCGTCCGCGGCGGTGAACTCACCCTGGACGCAGGGCAGTCCTCGCAGTACCTGACCGCGCTGCTCCTGCTCGGCCCGCTCACCCGGGACGGCCTGCGGATCACCGTCACCCGGCTGGTCTCCGCGCCGTACATCGGCATCACCCTGGCGATGATGCGCGACTTCGGGGTCGAGGTGAAGCGCGAGCGGACGCCCGCCGGCGAGCTGTTCGAGGTGCCACCCGGCGGCTACCGGGCCGCCGACTACCCGATCGAGCCGGACGCCTCCACCGCCAGCTACTTCTTCGCCGCCGCGGCCCTGGCCGGCCGGGAGGTCACCGTCCCCGGCCTCGGCCGGGACGCGCTCCAGGGCGACCTGCGCTTCGTCGACGTGCTGCGGCGGATGGGCGCCCGGGTGGACGTCGGCGCCGACCGCACCACGGTGGCCGGCGAGGGCCCGCTCGGCGGGATCACCGTCAACATGCGGGACATCTCCGACACCATGCCCACCCTCGCGGCCATCGCCCCGTTCGCCACCGGGCCGGTGCGGATCGAGGACGTCCACAACACCCGGGTCAAGGAGTGCGACCGCCTGGAGGCCTGCGCCGACAACCTGCGCGCGATGGGCGTCACCGTGACCACCGGGGACGACTGGATCGAGATCCGGCCCGGCACGCCCCGCCCGGCCGAGGTCACCACCCACTCCGACCACCGGATCGTCATGTCCTTCGCCGTCACCTCGCTGCGCACCCCCGGCATCACCTTCGACGACCCGGGCTGCGTGCGGAAGACCTTCCCGGGGTTCCACGAGGCCTTCGCGGCGCTGCGCGCGGAGTGGGGGGTCTGACCCGCGCCGCTCCGACCCGGGTCGCCGCTCCGACCCGGGTCGCCGCTCCGACCCGGGTCGTCGCTCCGACCCGGGTCGTCGTCCGGGCCGGGAAATCCCGGTTGCCAGGCGGCGGCCCCGGCGGCGAGGATTCCGTTCGTGTCCGAGACGGTGTTCGAGACGGTGTCCGACGGGCCCGGGCTGCGGCCCTACCCCAAGATCCCCGCCCGGGGCCGCTCCGGCGGGCCCGGCAGCCGCGAGTGGACCGCGGCCGAGAAGGTGCACGGGGCGCACTTCGCCGTGGTCTGCGAAGGCGGCTCCGTCCGGGCCGCGAAACGGCGTGAACTGCTGGACGACGAGGGGCTGGACGGCTTCTTCGGGGTGAGCCGGATCTGGCCCGAACTCTCCGTCGCGGCCGCCCGGTTCGCCGCCGCGGTGCGCGAACCGTGGGGCGCCGCCGCCGTGGTGACGGTCTACGGCGAACTGGCCGGCGGCCGCTACCCGCACGCCGGGGTGCCCGCCGTCCCCGGCGTCGACCCGGTCCAGACCGGCGTCTGGTACGCCCCCGGCCTGCGCTGGCTGCCCTTCGACGCCACCGTCGAGACACCCGAGGGCCGTTGGTGGATCGCCGACCGGACCCTGCGCACGGCCGCGCGGGCCGCCGGACTCACCTGCGTCCCCCTGCTCGGCCACGGCCCGCTGAACACCCTGCACGACCTGCCGGTCCGCTACCCCAGCCGGGTGCCCGCCCTGCTCGGCCTGCCCGAGCTGCCGGACAACCTCGCCGAGGGGTACGTCCTCAAACCGGCCGGCGAATGGCACGAGTCCGCCACCGCCCGTCCGCTCGTGAAGGTGAAGCAGCAGGCCTTCGCCGAGGACGACCGCTACGACGGCGCCCGCCCCTACCTCCCCCCGCCGGAGGGCGCGGCCGGCGTCCCCGCCTGGCTCCTCGTCCAGGCCTCGGCCCTGCTCACCCCCACCCGCGCCGCCGCCGCCGTCAGCAAGCTCGGCCCCCGCACGCCGGCACAGGCCGTGGCGGCGGAGATCGCGGCGGACGTGGCCGAGGAACTCGCCGACGCCGTGGGAGGGTTGGACCCAACCGTCCTGGCCGCCCTGCGCCAGGCCCTCGAACCGGGGGCCCGGGCCCTCACGTCCTTCGACGCGGAGGACCGGCGCAACTCCTGAGCGTCGGGTGGCCGGCGGCTGCCGTACCTTGATCGTCTGTGGGGTCAGGGGCGCGAGAAAGATTCCTCGGGAAAGTCGTCGGCCGATGTAGAGGCCGGGTTCCGCCGCTCCGACTGAGAGGTGACGGCGCGCCGACGGGGCGCGTGAGACGGAGGGGACACCCGGAATGAAGTACGTCGCGATGATCTACGGCAACCAGGCCAAGTGGGACTCCTTCCCGGCCGAGGCGTGGCCGGAGGCGATCGCCAGGCAGGAGGCGTTCAACGCGCGGTACCGGGAGAGCGGGGAGCTGGTCGGCGCGTACGGGCTGGCGGACGCGGCGGCGGCGCAGCTGGTGCGGCGGGCGGAGGGGGTGCCGGTGGTCACCGACGGGCCGTACCTGGAGACCAAGGAGTACGTGGCCAGCTTCTACCTGTTGGACTGCGAGAGCCTGGAGCGGGCCCAGCAGATCGCGGCGGACATGCCGTTCGCGGACGTGGAGCCGGTGGAGCTGTGGCCGATCCTGCACGAGTCCGCGGCGGGCGACCTCCCCGTGTGCGAGTGAGCGGAACGACCGGTGCCGTCGAGGGCCTGCTGCGCGAACTGGCGCCGCAGGTCCTCGGCGTGCTGGTGCGGCGGCACGGCGGGGCGTTCGACGCGTGCGAGGACGCGGTGCAGGAGGCGCTGCTGGCCGCCGCGACGCAGTGGCCGGAGGGCGGGGTGCCGGGCAACCCGAGGGGCTGGCTGGTGACGGTCGCGGACCGGCGGCTGGTGGACCGGGTGCGCAGCGATTCGGCGCGGCGCCGCCGGGAGGAGGCGCTGGCGCTGGCCACGCCGCAGTCGGCGCTGCTGGCCCCCGCGGCCGACGCGCCCGACCCGGCGGCGGACGACTCGCTCGCGCTGCTGTTCCTCTGCTGCCACCCGGCGCTGTCCGTGCCGAGCCGGATCGCGCTGACCCTGCGCGCGGTCGGCGGCCTGACCACCGCGCAGATCGCGGCCGCGTTCCTGGTGCCCGAGGCGACGATGGCGCAGCGGATCAGCCGGGCGAAGCAGACGCTGAGGAGCGTGGGCGGGGGACTGTCCCTCGGCGGGGGAGAGTCCCTCCCGGAGGGCGGGGCGGGGCGGCTGGGTGAGGTCCGGCACGTGCTGTACCTGGTCTTCAACGAGGGCTACACGGCGAGCGGCGGCGAGGAGCTGACCGCGCCGCGGCTGTCCGAGGAGGCGATCCGGCTGACCCGGCTGCTGCGGCGGCTCACCCCCGGGGACGCCGAGACGGCGGGGCTGCTCGCGCTGATGCTGCTGACCGACGCCCGCCGGCCGGCCCGTACCGGGGCGCACGGCGCGGTGGTGCCGCTGGACGAGCAGGACCGCGGCCGGTGGGGCCGTGAACTATTGGACGAGGGGCTGGAGTTGATCGCCTCGGTGCTGCCGCGCGGGCACGCCGGGCCGTACCAGGTGCAGGCCGCGATCGCCGCGGTGCACGGGGAGGCGGCGACGGCGCGGGAGACCGACTGGCCGCAGGTCCTGGCGCTGTACGACCTGCTGCTGCGCCTCGACCCGAACCCGGTGGTCGCGCTCAACCGGGCGGTCGCGGTCGCGATGGTGCACGGGCCGGAGGCCGGGCTGGCGCTGGTGGCGGAGCTGGCCGGGGACCGGCGCCTGGCCCGGCACCACCGGCTGCTCGCCGTCCGGGCGCACCTGCTCGACCGGCTCGGCACCGACCCGGCGGCCGCCGCCCGCGCCTACCGGGAGGCGGCGGCCAGGACGGCGAGCGCCCCGGAGCGGCGCCATCTGGCCTCCCGGGCACGGCGGTTGGAGATGGCCTCGAGTTCGGGGTGAGCGGGCGGCGGCGGGGTCGAGGGCGGGTTCAGACGGCGTCCAGGGGGCTTCCGCGTCCGGTGGGAGGGGCCCATCATGGGCTCCCGGCCCCGGTAGAACCGCCCCGACACCGTTCCAGGGCCGCCGTCAGGAGGCAGAAGAGATGACGATCCCACCGCCCGTTCGGATCCAGGCCGCCGTCGTCCGCGCCGCGTACGCGCTGCCCGAGGGCCTGCGGCGGGCCGTCGCGGGCAAGCCGGTGGTCCTCGACGGGCAGACGCTCGCGCTGGACGCGCAGTTGATACTCAAGCTCCAACGGCTGTCCGGGGCGTCCCTGGTGATGTCGGGCGGGGTCGGGCCGTCGCGCGCCGCGATGGAGCACGCGCGGCACCTGGTGGGCGGGCCGCGCAACCGTACGGTGGCCGCGCGGAGCGTCGGCATCCCGCAGGAGCACGGCGAACTGGCCGCGACGCTGTACACCCCGGAGGGGCTGGCGGCCGGTTCCGGCCTGCTGGTCCTCCTGCACGGCGGGGGCTGGGTGGTCGGCAGCCGGGCCAGCCACGACCACGTCGCCCGCTTCCTCGCCCAGCGGGCGCGGGTGCGGGTGCTGTCGGTGGAGTACCGGCTGGCGCCCGAGCACGCGTTCCCGGCGGCGGCCGAGGACGCGCTGGCCGCGTTCGACTACGCGCACGCCAAGGCCGCCGACCTGGGCGCGGACCCGGAGCGGATCGCGGTCGGCGGGGACAGCGCGGGCGGCAACCTGGCCGCCGTCGCCGCCCAGCAGGCGGTCCGGCGGGGCGGCCCCGCGCCGGTGTTCCAGCTGCTGCTGTACCCGGCGACCGACGCCTCGACCCGGCGCCCCTCGCGCGCACTGTTCGCCGACGGGTTCTTCCTGACCAGCGCCGACATGGACTGGTTCGCCGACCGGTACGCGCCCGCGCCCGCCGACCGCACCGACCCGCGGCTGTCGCCGCTGCTCGCCGAGGACCTGACCGGCCTGCCGCCCGCGTACATCGGCACCGCGGGCTTCGACCCGCTGCGCGACGAGGGCGAGGCGTACGCGCGGGCGCTGGAGGAGGCCGGGGTCGCGGTACGGCTGAGCCGGCAGTCGGACCTCATCCACGGGTACGCCAGCTACATCGGCATCGGCCACCGCTTCCGGGAGGCGACGGCCGAGGCGGCGGAGGCGCTGCGGCAGGCGATCGGCGGGTAGCGGCAACGCACCGGAGGGCTTGCGGCGAAGGGTGGGACCCCAGCAGCGGGCGGGTCCCGCCCTTCGCCGTGCCGTGAGACGGGAAGGCGGGGCGGGGCCGGAGGCAGAAGGGGGGCGTGACCGTGAGACGGAAGGGGGCGTGCCCGGAGGCAGAAGGGGGGCGTGAGCCGTACGGTCACGCGCCGGATCGCTGTCGCGCAGGGGGTTCTCGGCGACCGGCTCTTATTGTACTGTCCGTCTAATAAGCGGGTGAGCGGGAACCCGCGGAACAGGCACCTGGAGGCAGCCATGGCTCTCACCTGGCAGACGGGGCACGGCCACACCACGGCCGACGACGACGTCTCGAAGCGGCTGCTGGAGTCGGCCGCCACCCTCTCCTACGACCCCTCGACCGAGATCGACTGGGACGCCCCCCTCCCGGACGACCACTACGGCCTCAATCCGGAGTGGAGCACCCTCTACGGCACCCGGCTGTGGGACGAGATGACCGAGCGCCAGCGGGTCACGCTCACCCGGCACGAGGTCTGCTCGATCATGAACACCGGCATCTGGTTCGAGATGATCCTCCAGCAGATGGTGCTGCGCGACCAGTACCTCAAGAACCCCGCCACCGCCGAGTTCCAGTTCGCGCTCACCGAGATCGCCGACGAGTGCCGCCACTCGATCATGTTCGCCCGCGCCTGCGCCAAGATGGGCGTCCCCGCCTACCGCCCGAACAAGGTGATCGCCCAGTCCGGGCGCGCCTTCAAGGCGCTCGCCAAGGGCGAACTCGCCTACGGCGGCATCCTGGTGGCCGAAGAGGTGCTCGACGTCATGCAGCGCGACTGGATGCGCGGCGAGAAGGTGCTGGAGATCGTCCGCGGCACGTCCCGGATCCACGTGGTCGAGGAGTCCCGGCACATGAAGTTCGCCCGGCAGGAGATCCGCGAGCGGATGCGCCACGCGAGCCCGGCCCGCCGGCGCGCCTCGGCCACCGGCATCGCCGTGGGCGCGTACGTCATCGTCACCAGCATGGTGCACCCGGGCGTGTACAAGGCCGCCGGGCTCGACGTGCAGCGGGCGCTCGCCGAAGTGCGGGCCAGCGAGCACCGCAAGGCGATGATGCGCACCAGCTCCCGGCACCTGATGGCCTTCCTCGCCGAGACCGGCCTGCTCACCAGTCGCTCGGCGGCCGTCTACCGCCGGGTGCACATGCTCTGACGGACCGTCACCACCGAGCCGCCCCATCCCCCACGCGCAGCGAGGACCCACCCCGGCCATGGCCTACGCGATCACCCAGACCTGCTGCAACGACGCCTCGTGCGTGTCCGTCTGCCCGGTCAACTGCATCCACCCGACCCCGGACGAACCGGAGTTCGGCACCACCGACACGCTCTACATCGACCCGCGGGCGTGCATCGACTGCGGCGCCTGCGCGGACGCCTGTCCGGTGGACGCGGTGTTCCCGGTCGACCGGCTGCGCGGACCCGACACCGTGTTCGGCGACCTCAACCGCGACTGGTTCCGCGACCACCCCAACGACCACGCCTGGGGCGCGCCCAGCTTCCCGCGCAGCCTGCCGGCCGAGGTCGGCGCGCTGCGGATAGCCGTCGTCGGCACCGGCCCGTCCGCCGGGTACACCGCGCAGGAACTGCTGCGCGGCACCAGCGCCGAGATCACCATGATCGACCGGCTGCCGGTCACCGGCGGCCTGCTGCGCCACGGCGTCGCGCCCGACCACCAGTCCACCAAGCGGATCGCGGAGAGCTTCGCGAGCGTCTTCCACGACCCGCGGCTGCGGATGCACCTGAACGTGGAGATCGGCACGGACCTCACCCACCAGGAGCTCGCCGCCCACCACCACGCGGTGGTGTACGCGGTCGGCGCGGCCGCCGACCGCCGGCTCGGCATACCCGGTGAGGACCTGCCGGGCAGCCTGCCCGCGACCGCCTTCGTCGGCTGGTACAACGCCGAACCGACGGTGCCCGCCGACGCGGTGGAGCTGACGGCGGAGCGCGTGGTGGTGGTCGGCAACGGCAACGTCGCGGTGGACGTCGCCCGCATCCTGCTCACCGACCCCGACCGGCTCGCCGCCACCGACATCGCCGACCACGCCCTGGCCGCGCTGCGCCGCAGCCGGGTCCGGGAGGTCGTGCTGCTCGCCCGGCGCGGCCCCGGGCAGGCGGCGTGGAGCAGGGCGGAGTTCCTGGCGCTGCGGCGGCTGCCGGGCGTCGAGGTGGTGGTGGCCGACCACCCGGAGGTCCGGGCGGCCATCGAGGCGGCGGCGGAGGCGGGGGCGGAACGGGGGGCGGAAGCGGGGTCGGGTACGGCGTCGGGGGCGGCGCTGCTCGCCGGGCTGCCGCTGGTGCCGCACGACGGTGACGCGGCGCCCGGGCCGGGGCGGCGGATCGTGCTGCGGTTCCTGTCGGCGCCGGTCGAGCTGTCCGGGGAGGGGCGGGTCGAGGCGCTGACCGTCGAGCGGACCGCCCCGGGGGCGGACGGCCGGGTCGAGGGCACCGGCGTGCGGGACGTGCTGCGGGCCGGGCTGGTGGTGCGCTCCATCGGGCACCGGGGCGTCCCGCTGCCCGGGCTGCCGTTCGACGAGCGGACCGGGACGGTCGCGCACCGGGCGGGGCGGGTCGTCGAGCCGGCGACCGGACGGCCGCTGCCGGGGACGTACGTGGTGGGCTGGGCCAAGCGCGGGCCGTCCGGCGGGATCGGCGCCAACCGGGCCTGCGCCCGGGAGACGGTGGGCGCGCTGCTGGACGACGCGACCGCCCGCGCGCTGCCCGTCCCGGAGGCGGGGTGCGGCGACTTCGAACGGCTGGTGCGCAAGCGGCGGCCGGACGCGGTCGGGCTGCGGGAGCTGCGCGCGGTGGACCGCGCGGAACGCGAGCGGGGCGAGGCCGAGGGGCGGCCCCGGGTGAAGCTCGCCACCGTCGCGGAGCTGCTGGCGGCGGGACTGCGGCGGTAGGGCCCCGGCCCTCGCACAGGACGTGCGCAGGAAGTCGGGTGGGCCGACTTCCTGCGCACCGGCGGCTCCCCGCAGGGGGTTGACCTGCGGGGAGTCGGGTTGACGTGGCCGTGTCCCGGTACGGGCGGGGCGCGTTGGCCGGGTGTGAGTGGTTTTGGGAGGCTGCCGGAACCGGAGCGGCCGTTGGTTGAGGAAACGATCCTGCACGGTGCTCCGGACAGACCGCCGGAGCAGCCGCCGGAGCAGTCGTGGGCGGCGCCCGTGCCGGAACCCGTGGCGGAGACGCCCATCTACGCCGAACTGGCCCGGCGCTGGCAGGCCGAGGGGCGGGCCGTCCCCGGGCTGCCCGACCCGGACTGGGAGCCGCCGGCCGCGCCGGCCGGGGCTCAGGAGGCGTCCGGCTCCGGCTGGAGCCCGGCGCGGGCGTCGGGGTGGAACCCGGGGGCCGGCTCGGGGTGGAACCCGGGGTAGAACTGCCGCGCCCACCGGCGGAACAGCCCGATCGAGCGCTCCCCGGGGACGAGCCGGGGCTGCGCCAGGTACCGCTTGTGGTCCAGGACCGGGCGGTCCTGCTTGATGATCCGCACCGAGGCCTGGAGCGCCGCCCAGGAGGCCGCCCGGTCGACGGCCCGCGCCGCACCGACCCCCGGCACCGGCACCGTGGCGGTCACCGCGAAGCGCACCCTGGTCCGCCACGGCGCGACCGGCGTCGGCAGCACCCACACCCGCAAGGTGCCGCCCACCTGCGGCAGTTCGACCTCCATGCGCATCAGCCCGAGGCCGAACAGCGTCACCGGCTGCTCCAGGCTCACCGTGCCCAGCCCGGGGAACCGGGTCGTGGTGCGCTGGTGGACGGTGAACAGCGGCCCGGCCACCTCGGGCGGGGCGGTCTCCCGGGTGTCCAGGCCGTGCAGCACCCGGGTGTGCCGGAAGTCGACGCTGTTCTCCATCACCTCCTGCGGGTGGGAGAGCACGTCCCCGCTCCACCACGCCAGCGGCCGTACCCCGACGGCCGGCGGCAGCTCCCAGGCCGGTGCGCCGCCGTCCGGACCGCCGCCCGAACCGTTGCCCGGGCCGCCGCCGGGGCCGCACCAGACGAACAGCGCGCCGTCCCGCTCGCACAGCCGGCGCCCGGCCAGGGCGCCCCGGAACCGGATGCCGTCCGGCGAACCGGTGCACGAGCCGTCCGGGCCGAAGGCGAAGCCGTGGAACGGGCAGACCAGCTCCTCGCCCCGGACCTTCCCACCCGCCCCGAAGTGCGCGCCCAGGTGAGGGCAGTGCGGGCCGACCGCGCGCACCGCGCCCCGGCGGGTCCGGTACAGCACCACGTCCTCGCCCATCAGCCGGACCGCGCGCACCCGCCCGGGCGGCAGGTCCCGGGACCGGCCGACGCAGAACCAGCCACTGGGGTACGGCAGGGGGGCGGAGCGCTCGTCCACGCGGAGTTCACCTCGATGGCTTGACAGCCGTGTGAACGTACCAGGCGACGTGCTCCCGAACGCCGTACATCTCCACCGTGGACCGGAGATTGAGCCACTTGGCCGGATCGCCGAAGCGCCGCAGTATCTCCCACGGCAGCCGGAAGTACGCGTACACGGCCTCCGAGGTCGGCAGGTAGTACGGCGTCGCGTCCAGCGCCTCCTCGACCTCGAACCCGGCCTCGGCGAGCAGCCGCGACAGGTTGCCGGCGTGGTAGACCTTGGAGCCGGTCATCGTCATCGCGTCCAGGTACGGTTCGATCAACGCCCTTGCGCCCGGCTCCATTTCGTCCAGCGGGCCGGTGCTCATCGGGCCGAGCAGCACCAGCCGGCCACCCGGGCGCAGCACCCGGTGGAGCTCGGCCAGCGCCCGGGGCGGGTCGTAGGAGTGGACCAGCGTCTCCATCGAGTACGCGCCGTCGAACTCCCCGTCGTCGAAGGGGAGCCGGTGGAAGTCCCCGAAGCGGAACACCGTCCGGTCGCCCATCCGGGCCCGGGCGCTGAGCCGGGCCGCCTCGGCGAGGTGGAAGTCCAGGACGTCGACCCCCGTCACCGCCAGCCCGAAGCGCAGGGCCATCGCCCGGGCCACCACCCCGGCCCCGCAGCCGGCGTCCAGCACCCGTGCCCCGGCCGGCAGCGCCAGCTTGCGCCCCAGCACGTCCTCCAACTGCCGCTGCGCCCGCCACAACCGCCACTTCGACTGCCCCGGCTCCGTCCACCCCCAGTGCCGCGCGTTGCGCGCCACCCGGGTGTAGAACCACCGGCTCCCCGCCCGCCCGTACACCCTGCGCAGCCCGGCCAGATCGAGTCCCTGAGCGCTCATGCCAGCGGGTTACCCGGCTCGCGGCGCCGCCTACCCCCGCCGTTTGCGGATGCCCCGATGGAGTGAATCATGTGGTCATCGTTCCATCGGTGGGGTGGGGGAGGGCGGGCAGCGGGGGAGTCGGGCCCGCCGAGGTGTCAGTCGACGTCCCGGGCGGTGGAGCCCAGGGCCTCCAGGTTCCAGGTGACGATCCGCCGGGGGTGCACCCGGATGACGTCCCGGCTGAACCGGTCGGGCGCCACTGGCGGGACGTCGACGGCGAGCACCTCCGCCCGGCCGCGGATCTCCACGCCGCGGCCCCAGCCGGGCGCGACCGGATCGTCGGCGGGCGCCATGTCGTCGACCAGGACGGACACCTCGGGGCGGTCCCGGGCGTTGCGGTACTTGCGGCTGCGGGCGTTGTCCGGTCCGCCGATGTCGATGGTGCCGTCCTCGTTGAGCCGGAACCCCACCGGCCGGACCTGCGGGGAGCCGTCCGGGCCGGTGGTGGCCAGGCGGGCCAGCGGTTGGCCGGTGAGGTAGGCGCGTTCGCGCGCGGTGAAGGTCATGCGGACGACGGTAGGAGCTCAAGCGCCCTTCAGGTCAAGGGTGCTCGCCGGGCCGTCCGCGCTCCGACCACGAGCGCTTCAGCTCCGCCCAGCGGGCTGTCTGATTCTCCGTCAGGGTGCCACGGAGTTCGGCGAGTTTGAGGAGCTGGGCCTCGGCGTCGGCGCCCAGGGGCTGGGCCTCGGCGCGGTAGTGGTCGGTGAGCAGGGCGTCGAGTTCGGGGCGGGTGAGGGCGGGGTCGAGGCGCTGGGCGAGCTTGGCCATGTTGCGGTAGGAGCCCTGGAGCAGGAAGGGGGGCTCGGTGCGGGTGCGGTCGTCCTGGGCGGCGGAGGCCAGGTAGGCGCGGTTGACGGCCAGGACGGTGGAGCGCAGGTGGAGCAGGCCGGCGAGGACGGCGGTCATCCGCTCGGTCTCGGCGGCGGGCCAGGCGCCGGCCAGGGTGCCGCCGGGCAGGCCGCCGGCGCGGGCGAGCAGGGTGTCGAGATCGGCGCGTTCGGCGGTGGCGAGCGGGGCCAGGTGGGGGCTGGCGGGCAGGGCGTTCTCGACGAAGCTGAGCGCGAACAGGTCCTCGCGCCCGGCGACGGCGTCGCCGAGGTTCCACACGTCGGCGCGGTTGGCGAGCATGTCGGGCAGCCGGAAGAGGCGGCCGGACTCGGTGTACGGGTTGGCGGCCATGACGACGGCGAAGCGCTTGCCGCGCAGGTCCCACTCGCGGGCCTCGCCGTCCCAGACGCCGTCGACCCGGCGCTGGGCGTCGCACAGCGGGATGAAGCGCTGGAGGAACTCGGGCGAGGTGTGCTGGACGTCGTCCAGGTAGAGCAGCACGTTGTCGCCCGCGTGCAGGGCGAAGTTGAGCTTCTCGACCTCGCGCCGGGAGGTCGCGTCGGGGGCCTCGGCCGGGTCCAGCGAGGTGACCCGGTGGCCGAGCGCGGGGCCGCTGACGGAGACCAGCAGCAGGCTGAGCCGCTCGGCGAGGTACTCGACCAGGGTGGTCTTGCCGTAGCCGGGCGGGGAGACCAGCAGCAGCAGGCCGCTGCGGTCGACCGGTCCGCCGGGCCCGGCGGTGCCGAGCTGCTTGGCGAGGTTGTCGCCGACCAGCGGCAGGTACACCTGGTCGATCAGGCGGTTGCGGACGAAGCCGTTGAGTGGGGCGGGCCGGTACTGGTCGAGCCGCAGCCGGGCGTGCTCGGCGGCCAGCAGTTCGCCGCGCAGCCGCTGGTAGGCCCGGTAGCCGGGCACCTCGACCTGCTCGAACTCCGCCACCCGGGCGAGCAGTTCGTCCAGCCGGAGGTCGAGCGCTCCGCCCGCGAGCCGCGGGTGGTCGCCGAGCAGCCCGGTGATCCGGGCGCCCACGGCCCCCTCGGCGGGGCGGCGCGGCAGGGACGGGCAGAGCAGCGCGGCGGCGGCCTCGGCGAGGTCCGCCGGATCGGCGTCGACGGCGCCCGACTCCAGCCAGGCGGCGGCGAGTTGGCGCCGTACCGGCAGCAGATCGGGCTCCTCGGGCAGTGCGGCCAGCGCCTCGGTGAGACCGGCCGACTCGGGGGCGGCGCGGAACTTGTCGAGCAGTGCGGCGGCGCCCGTCGAGTGGGCGAAGCTGGGTGCGGCGGCGGCCAGTTCGGCCACCAGGTAGGGCCCGGCGGGCGCCGCTCCCGGGACGAAGTCCGCGACGGCGGAGGAGAGTTCGCGGGCGAGGGCGTCCAGCGCGGCCTGCGCCGGGGCGCCCCCGAAGGCGTCCCGGGCGAGGCCCAGCGAGCGGGCCCGGGTGTGCCAGAGCAGCCGCTGCCGCTCGTCGGCGCCGTGCGCCCAGTACAGCTGCGCGGCCGCCCGGGCGCCCGCCGGGTGGCGCAACAGCCCGGCCTCGGCGTCGAGTCGGAGCAGGGCGCGGAGCAGCAGCGCGGCGTCGTGGTCGTGCACGCCGCGCTGGTAGCCCTCGTCCGGGCGCTGCTCGGCGGCCCGCCGGACGTGCTCCAGCAGCTCGGCGTCGGTGAGCGGCGCCGCCGCCTCGACGGTCGGCAGCAGGCTCGCCGCGAGGTACTCGGCGCGGTACAGCCGCGGGGTCTCCGAGGGCAGCGGGCGGTCCCAGTACCGCTCGGTGGCGGCGAAGGCCGGGTCGGTGACGGGGGAGCGGTAGTCGGTGCCGGTGAGGGTGAAGGCGGGGCGTCCGCGCCAGGGCACCAGGGCGAGTTCGGGGCGCTGGGTGGTGACGGCGAACAGGTGCCGGCCCAGCCGCAGGGTGCCGGGGCCGTCCCCGGCGAGCTCGGCGCGGTCGCGCAGGGCCCGGTGGGCGCGGCCGCGGGCGGCGCGCAGCCGTCCGGTCAGCTCCTCGGCCCGGACCCGGTCGCCGAGCGCGGTCAACTGCCCGGCCAGGTCGCGGAGTTTGACGGCGGTCGGGTCGGCGGCGAGGGCGGCGTCGATCTCGGCGGCGGTGTCAAGACCGGCCAGCCGGCGGTGCAGGGTGTCGAGGACGCGCCCGGCGGAGGCGGCCAGCCGGTCGGCGCGCCGGGCCCGCTCCTCCAGCAGGTGCTGGCGGCGGGCGGTGAGCGCGTCGTGGACCTCGGTGCGGCGGGCGGTGAGCTGCTCGCCGAGCGCCGGGTCGGCGTCGGCGAAGCGGGTCTCCAGCTGCTCGATCCGCAGCAGCAGCCGGCCGAGCTGCTCGTCGCAGGCCTCGGGGGTGTCGGCGGCGGCGAGCGCGGCGGTGGTGGCCTGGCCGAGCAGGGCGGTCTCGGCGGCGAACTCGGCGGCGGCCTCGCGGGTGTGCAGCTCCCGGCGGCGCACGGTCAGCGCGGACCGGGCCCGGTTGAGCAGCCCGAGCACGTCGGCGAGCCGGTCGAGGATCGCGGTGCGGGTGGTGGCGTCGGCCAGGTCGAGGGTGCCGACCAGCTCCGAGACGGTCTGCAGGGCCTCGCTCTGGCCGCCCAGTTCGAGGCCCAGCGGCTCGGCCTCGGCGGCGGTGGCGATGGCGGCGCAGCGCTCGGCCAGCTCGCCGGCCCGCTGCCGGTGGGGCTCGAAGGCGGTCGGCTCGGCGAGCTGGCCGACGGCGCGGTCGGCGGCCTCGGCCAGGCCCTCGGCGAGGTGCGCGGCGAGCCCGTCGATCCGCTCCGGGTCGGCGCGCGGCAGGTCGCGCAGCGCCTCGACGCGGCCCTGGGCGCGGCGCAGTCCGGCCAGCCGGTCGACCCACTCGGCGGCGTCGGCCAGGGTCTCGCCGCGGGCGGTGCGCAGCAGGCCCTCGACGTGCTCGGCGGCCTCGTCGGTCTGCCGGGCGGCGTGCGTGGTGAGTTGGGCGACGGCCTCGTACTCGGCGACGACCTGCCGGGCGGTGTCGCGGATCTCGGCGAGCGGCGCGGCGAGGTCGCCGAGGCCGTCCTGGCCGAGCCAGTGGTGCCGGTCGGCGGTGCGGGTGCAGGCGGCGAGGACGGCCTGGTGGCCGGCCGGGGTGTCGGCGCCGGCCGCGGCCAGCCGGGCCAGGGCCAGGCAGTCGGCCAGGCCGCGGACCAGGTCGGCGTTGCCGATCCGGGCCAACGGCCCGCTGCCGGGCGGCTGTTCGGCGGCGAAGCGCTCGCTGGTGAACGGGGTCTGCCAGAGCTGGACGGGGTGCAGCCGGGTCGGCCCGTCCTCGGCCGGGCGCAGCGCGATCAGGGTGCCGTCGGCGAGCAGCGCGTAGCCCTGGCAGGGCAGCGGGGCGGCGGCCTCCTGGCGGACGCTGTTGTACGGCTGGAGCAGGGCGCGGCCGTCGGCGGGGGAGCGGAACTCGTACAGCACGTCCTCGCCGTTGGGCGAGAGGAGGGTGCGCTCGTAGCGCAGGCCGTCGACCGGCTGGTCGAAGGTGCGCACGGTGCCGTCCACCAGGTGGCAGCCGCCGGGGAAGGCCACGCCCTGGTCGGCGGGCAGCCGCAGGCAGGCCTGGCCGAGCGCGTCGATCCGGGTGACGGTGCCGGTGGGCAGGTGCACCACCAGGTGCCGCTCGGTCTCCTCCTGGTACGGGCGCACGCGCACCAGCAGCAGGGTGCCGAGCCGGGCGTGGGCGATCCGGGCGTCGGCGAGCGTCTGCAGGGCCTCGGCCAGCGGCTCGCGGTGCAGCTCCCGGCCGTCCGGGGCGGTGATGGTCAGCCGGCCGCCGTCGACGCCGACGAGCAGTTCGCCGGCCAGGTCGGCGCGGGGCGGGCGGCCGGGGCCGGCGGGCAGCTGGTCGTCCCGGGTGAGGGTGGTCCAGGGCAGCTGCTGCCCGTCGGCGGGGGTGTGGTCGCGTTCGCCGCGCCCGTCCAGGTAGGACGGCTGGGCGTCGTCGGCGAGGCCGTCGTCCAGGCGCCAGCGCAGCACCCGGACGTCGGCGGCGGTCGGGCCGGTGCGGAAGACGGCGAGCAGCCGGCCGTCCACCGCGCGCAGCCGCTCCAGCCGGGCGTCGCGGAAGTAGCGCCGCAGGTCGGCGAGGTCCTGGCGCAGCCGCGGGTCGTCCAGCAGGGTGCCCTCGGCGGGCGCGGGGGAGAGGTCGGGGTGGTGCAGGCCGAGGACGTCGGTGAAGTCCCCGGCGCCGTCGGCGGATTCGGTCGGACGGGTGGCGAGCAGCAGCAGCCCGCCGGCGGCGGTGAGGTCCTGCGGCAGGCAGGCCCGGTCGGTGGTGAGCCGTCCGGTGCCGGCCAGCCGCAGCTCCCCGCCGCCGAACTCGGCAACCCGGCGGGCGTTCAACGCCTGGGCCCGGTCGGCGAGTTCGGCGGCGGCTCGGGCGAGCCGGTCGCGCAGGACCTCGTAGGTGCCGGCGTCGAGCCGGGCGTCGAGGGCGTCCACGGTCACGGTCACGTTCCTCAGTTGACTCGGTCGAATCGGTTGCCGCGATCGATGCGGCTGGATCGGTAGCCGCGGTCAGCGCGGTCGGCGCGGTCGGCGTGCCCGCTCAGCGCGGTCGGCGTGCCCGCTCAGCGGATCACTTGGAGCCGTTGGCCGAGGCGAGCCCGCCGGCCAGCGCCCCGATCGGGGTCTCCGCGACGCCCAGCTTCCGTGCCGACTCCAGCAGTTGGCGCAGCTGACCGGCCTGGTCGCCGGCCCCCGAGCCGATCAGCTTCATCAGCAGGGCGGACACCGTCAGGTTCTGCACGTCGGCCGTGGAGACCGAGGAGAGCACCCGGGTGAGGTCGTCCGTGAAGCTCGCCCGCCCGTCCAGCCAGGGCCCGGCCAGGGTCTGCGCGGTCTGCGAGTGGGCGACGAAGGCGTCCACGCTCTTGCCGGCCGACACCGACTGCACCAGCCGGTCGAAGAACACCGAGTCCCCGCCGACGATGTCGATCTTCGCCTTCTCCAGCCCGGCCGCGACCAGCGCCGCCTGGGCCTCGGCGATCTGCCGCTGGGTGTCCAGCCCGGCCAGCCGGACGTCCTTCTCGGCGGCCAGCCGCAGCCGGTACTCCTCGTGCCCGCGCGAGGCCTCGTCCAGCTTGGCCATCGCCGCGGCCTTCTCGGTCAGGCCCTCGGCCTCGGCCTTCAGCCGACCGCCGATCTCCAGCGCGGCGGCCTTGGCCTTCTCCGCCTGGACGACGGCCTCGGCACGGCCGACCTTCTCCACCGCCGCGGCCTCCTGCTCGCGGACCTGGACCCGGGCCAGGCCCTCGGCCGCGGCCTCCGCCCGGACGCCCTCGGCCATCCGGATCTTGGCGGCCGCGTCCAGCTCGGCGGCCTGCTGCCGGGCCTCGGCCAGCACCAGCGCCTCGCGGGCCTTGTGGGTGGCGGCCTGCTCGGCGGCCTCCGCGGCCTTGATGTCCTTGACGAGCTTCTCCTGCGCCTCGGCCTCGGCCTGGATCACGACGGCCTTGCGGACGCGCTCGGCCTCCTCGGTGGCGCGCAGGGTCTTGACGGCCTCCTCCTGCTCGGCGACGGTGCGGTCCACCGCGACCCGCTCGCGGACCACGTCGGCGACCTCGCGCTTGGCGGACTCGAGCTCCTTCTCCTTGGCGATCGTGGCGAGCTGGGTCTCCCGCTCGCGGCCGACGACCTCCAGCAGACGGTCCTTCTCGATCCGCTCGTTCTCCACCGCGATCACCCGCTCGCGGTTCTTCTGCGCCACCGCGACCTCGCGGGCCTGGTTCTCCCGCTGCACCCCGAGCAGCTCCTCGGTGCGCAGGAAGGCGGTCTGGGCGTTGAGCCGCTCCTCCTCCTGCACCCGGGCGATCACCGCGTCCTCCTTGGCCCGCAGGGTCTCGATCTCACGGCGCTGGCGGATCTCGGCGTCGGCCTGCCGGCGCTCCAGCTCCAGGACGGCCTCCCGGGCGTCCACGTTCTGCCGGGTGATCTCCTTCTCCTCGGTGCGCTGGTACTCGTTGGTGCGCACGTGCTCGATCGCGGTCAGCTCGGTGATCTTGCGGATGCCCTGGGCGTCCAGGATGTTGTCGGCGTCCAGCTGGTTCATCGGGGTCTGTTCCAGGTGGTCGATCGCCGCGTCCTCAAGGGTGTAGCCGTTGAGGTCGGTGCCGATGACCGCGATGATCTGGTCCCGGAACTCGTGCCGGTGGGTGTACAGGTCGGTGAAGTCCAGCTGCTTGCCGACGGTCTTGAGCGCCTCGGCGAACTTGACGGCGAAGAACTCCTGGATCGCCTGCGGATCGCTGGCCCGGGCGGTGCCGATCGACTGCGCGACCTTGATGACGTCCTCGACGGTCTTGTTGACCCGGACGAAGAACGAGATCCGGATGTCCGCGCGGATGTTGTCCCGGCAGATCAGACCGTCCCGGCCGGCCCGGTGGATCTCCACCGTCTTGGCGGTGATGTCCATCAACTCCGCTTTGTGGAGCACCGGGAGGACGATCGCGCCGGTGAAGGTCACGTCCACCTTCTTCGTCCGGGAGACGATCAGTGCCTTGCCCTGCTCGACCTTCTGGAACAGGCGGCCCACGAACAGCAGCATGGCGAGCAGGATGAGCAGCACGACGGCGACGAGCACGCCGAAACCCACGGCGATGGTGTCCATCACGGAGTCCTTTGACGAGATGGCGAGTTGGAGCGAAGAGGTGGTGCGAGGAGTCGATGGGAAGAGGTGGTGCGAAAGGGAAGTGCGGTGGCGGAGGGCCGGCCGGGGAACGGGAGGCCGGGGATCAGACGCCGGTGGACGGCGGCTCGAAGGGCGCCACCAGGAAGTGCTCGCCCACGGCGTCGTAGTCGAAGATCAGGGCGGCCCGCCCGGCCGTCAGGCCCGGTTCGGGCTCCGCCGTGCGGACCTGGACGGTCGCGGTGGAGCCGTCCTCCGCGGTGACCTCGGCCTGCCCGAAGTCGGCCGTCACCCGGCCGGTCCGGATCACGCAGACCCGGCCGACGAAGTCCCCCCGGGTGGCCGGCCGGTCCTGCGGGAACAGCCGCGACAGCGGCCGGACGAGCACCCGGGTGCCCGCCCAGGAGGCGGCCAGCGCGACGACGAACACGCCGCCGCGCGCCGGCGCCCCCGAGGTGAGGACGGTGCCGGCCAGGCTGACGAACCAGGCGAGCGCGACCAGCAGCGACACCGCCACCGTCACGGGCACCCCGCCCAGTCCCAGCGCGTCCAGCACGCCCGTGTGGTGGCCCGCACCGGGCCGGTCGGGTCCCCCGTCGGCACCGTGCCCCCCGGCACCGTGCCCCCCGTGTCCGACGTGCCCCCCGTGCTCGGTACCGAGGTGGTGCCCCGCGTGCCCGACGTCCATGTGGTGCCCGGCGTCGTGCCCCCCGTGCACGGCGCCGGGAACGAGGCCGCCGAACAGCATCAGCAACCAGTACCCGACCACCACCACCAGCGCGAAGCTGAACAGCGCCGTCGGAAAGGCCAGCGCGGCCGCGAAGAATCCCCCCATCCCGGCCACCCTCCCCCGCCTCTCCACCGGCGCCGCGCTTCGGCACCGGGGAGATCATGACAGCGCCGGGGCCCGTCGCACATTGCCAGGATCCGGCAATCTTTACGCCCTCTTGACACCCTGGTACACGCGGCCCGCGTGACACTGCAACAACCAGGCAACAGGACGGGCGCCGGACGGTCGCAGCGGCGCCGCGCGGGTTTCGCGCGGCGGGACCGCGGCGGCCCTTCCCTGGGCGGCGGGGACTACGGCCGTCGTGCCGCGCACTACGGCGGTAGTCCAGCGCACCACGGCGGTAACGCCGCGTACCGCAGCGGTAGTTCCGCGCACTACAACGGTTGTTCCGTGCACTACAGCGGTAGTCCCACGCACTACAGCGGTTGTTCCGGCCAGTTCAGCAGCCGCGCCCCCATGGCCGCCGTCTCCAGGGTGAAGCGCTGGAGCGCGTCCGCCGGGTCGTACCCGGTGAGCGCCTTGATCCGCTCCAGCCGGTAGCCCAGGGTGCGCACGCTCAGGCCCAGCCGGCGCGCCGCCTCCGCGTTCACGTACGCGGCCTCCGCCTGCACCGCGATGGTGTCCAGCAGCGGACGGGCGCCGCCGCGCGCCTCGGTCAGCGGGCCGAGCACGGTGCGCACCAGGTCGGCCATCGCCGACCGGTCACGCATCAGCACCGGGAAGACCAGCAGCTCCTCGGCCCGCAGCTGCCGGGCGGGCAGGCCCAGCCGCTGCGCGTAGTCCAGGGCGTCCAGCGCCTCCTCGTAGCTGCGCAGCACCCCGCTCGGCCCCGAGTGCCGGCGGCCGGTGGCCACCCGCCGGACCGGCTGGTAGCCGCGGCCGCTCCCCGGGCGCAGCGTCAGCTCGGCGAAGGCCTCCAGCACGGCCCGCTCGGAGTCCGGGGCGATGCACACCAGCCGGCCGTCCTTGCTGGCCAGCAGCACGTCCCGCTCGCCGAACCGCCCGGCCAGCTCCCGCTCCACCCGGTGCACCATCGGATGGACGTCCGCGAACGGCTCGTCGCCGACCGCGACCGCCACCGTGTACGCGCCCGCCAGCCGCAGCCCGAATCGCTCCGCGCGCTCGGCGAGCAGTCCGAGGTCGCTGCGGCCGAACAGCAGGTCGTCGATGAACTCCCGCCGGGCGGCCTCCTCCTGGCGGACGGCCAGGCGCTGGGCCCGCTCGTGGCCCTCGCCCAGCGCGGCCAGCGCGGCGTCGGTGGCGGCCAGTACCGCGTCGCCGGTCCGGCGCAGTTCGGTGACGCTGCTCGCGGAGGTCGTCCCGGGCAGGGTCTGCCAGGCCCGCCGGGCCGCGGCCAGGCAGTGCGCGACCACCTCGCGCAGCCCGTGCCCGGCCTCGGCGCAGTGCTCGCCGAGCCTTCGCAGGCGCTCCAGCTCCTCGCGGCGCAGCAGCCGGCCGGTGCGGGAGACGTCGGCGAGCAGCACGAGGTAGACCTCGGCCAGCTCGGTCGGTATGTCGTAGTCGATCTCCTCGGTCACCCTGTCCTGCCAACCCCCGTGCGGCCCGGTATTTCGGCGCTGAATTTATCAGGGGCACTCCGGCCGGGAACGGGCGCGGCGGCCCCCGCCACCGGCCGGGGAGGCCCCCGCCACCGGCCGCTGCCGCCCGCCGCGGCGGCCCCCGCTACCGGTCCCGGAAGTGCAGGACGAAGCGGGCGCTGCTGCCGTCGATCCGCCGCCGCACGTACAGCGCCGGAGCGCCGTCCGGGGTGCAGCTGACCCCCTCGCGCACCAGCAGCGCGGTGCCCGGCGGGACGCCCAGCAGCTCGGCGTCCGCGAGGTCCGCGCCGACGGCGCCGAAGGCCCGCCAGTCGTACTCCAGCTCCACCCCGGCGGCCCGCGCCAGGTCCGGCACCAGGTTCCCGGGGCGGCCCGGCCGAACCAGCTCGGCGGGCAGCGGGCCGAACGGCACCCAGTAGCTGCACGCCGCCCGGGCCCGCCCGCCCAGCCGGATCACCGAGTCCACCCGGGACAGCTCCGCGGGAGTGCGGCCCAGCTGGCGGGCCGCCTCCGCGTCCTGCGCCGAGCCGGTGACGGGCGGGGCGGCCACCACGAACTCGCCGTCGGTGGACTCGTCGTTCGGCAGCGCGGTGGGCACGCTGCCGAGGTCGAAGCGCTGGCTGCGCGGGTCCACGGCGATCGACACCCGGACGGCGGGCGGGCGGACGAAGGTGCCCACGCCCCGGCGGATCTCCACCACGGCGGCCCGCTCCAGCTCCGCCACCGCCTGCCGTACGGTCAGCCGGTTCACGCCGAACTCGGCGCTCAGCTCGGGCTCGCTGGGCAGCCGGGTGCCGGGCGGGTAGGCGCCGGTGTCGACGCGCTCCTGGAGCCGGCGGGCCAGGCGGCGGTACACCGGGGTGTTCGGGGAGCTCGGGGTGTCCGGGGGGTTCGTCGCCACGGGCCCGATCCTACGGAGCCCGCCCGGGCCGCCTGCGCCGCTCGGGCCGCCCGTGCCGTCTGTGCCCCTCGTCACCGCTCGGGCCGCCCGGGCGCCGTGCCGTACGGGACACCGCGGCCCCCGGGTCGCCGTGGGCGGGCGATGGGCGTGGGATAGAAGGATGTACCGATCGAGGCCCGCGTCGGCGAGACCCGCGCCACCGAGGCTTGCCCGGCGGCCCCCCGAGGGGTTACACATCTAGACGTCTAGATGTCTCCGCCTCCGGATCTCCCCGTCTCCTCCCGGGTGCGGCCCCACCGAAAGGCCTCCCGCATGTCCCTGGTCAACTTCCGCGACGCCGCCGCCCTCGGCGACCCCGAGGGCCGACGGGTCCGCCCCGGTGTGCTGTACCGCTCCGCCCAGCCGTTCCCGGCCGCCGACGAGGCCACCGTCGCCCAGCTGCGCGGCTGCGACATCCGCACCATCGTGGACCTGCGCGACCCGCGCGAGACCGACCCCGCCGACTGGGCCGCCGCCGAGTCCGCCGGGATATCCGTCGTCGCCGCCCCGGTGAACCCCGCCACCGACGCCCTCACCGCGCGGATGGGCACCATGGCCACCGCCGCCGACCTGGGCGACTTCTACGTCCTGCTGGCCGAGTCCGCGCCCGACGCGGTGGCCGCCGCCGTCGACGCCACCGTCCGCCCCGGCGCCGTCCTGCTGCACTGCGCCGCCGGCAAGGACCGCACCGGCCTGCTGACCGCCCTCCTGCTGGACCTCCTCGGCGTCCCCGCCGAGCACATCGTCGCCGACTACACCCGCACCGCCGACGCCCTCCCGCAGATCTTCGCGGGCCTCGCCGAGCGCCACCGCACCGCCCTCAACGACCGCACCACCTCCCGCGTCACCGACTCCCGGGGCCGCAACCTGACCATCCCCGCGCCCCTCCTGGAGGCCCCGGCCGAGGCCATGTCCGTCTTCCTCGACCGCGTCCGCACCCACCACGGCGGCGCCGCCTCCTTCCTCCCCTCCTGCGGCGTCCCGGCGGCCACCCTCGGCGCCTTCCGCACCAAGGCGGGCGCCGCCGCCTGAGCCCGACCTGTCGGAGCCCGCGCCTACGCTGGCGGGCGATGAGCTACCAGGCGATGTGGTTCCTGATCCCCGCGCCCGCCGACGTCGTCGAGCGGCACGGGCCGCGGCTACGGACGCTGCTCGACGCGCACGCCGCGGACCCGGGCAACCGGGCGCTGCGCCGTCGCTGGGAGCGGGAGGGGCTGGCGCCGGAGGAGTTGGAGGAGCTGGCCGTCGGTCTGCTCGGGGAGGACCCGGACGGCCTGTACGCGGTCTGGGAGGACTGCGGGACGGCCGGCCCGTGCGCCGCCGTCCAGGCCCGCAACCGCTACCCGGTGCTGGGGCTGGCGCACGGCCTCGGCCCGGAGCGGACGGCCGGGCTGCCCGGCTGGTTCGGGGACGTGGTTGTCGGGCCTGAGGAGGTGCGGGCCGCCCTCCCGGCCGTCGAGGCGGTGTTCGACCTGGACGGGGCCGAGCGGCGGGCGGCCGAGCGGCGGGCCCTCGACGCCCTGCGGACGGATGACCTCTCCGGCCTCTTCGACGCCGTCCTCCCGGTCTGGCGGGCCGCAGCCGAGGCCGGCCACGGGCTGATCGGCGCGCAGTTCGTCCCATAGCGGTGCGCCCCTGGAGCCGCGCCCGACGGCGTGCCCTAATCCCGTTGCACCGTGCCGTCGGTGCTGGCAGCGTGGCCGGGCGGGCAGCGTGCCGGGGCGGAAGGGGGTGGCGTGGGATGACCGCTCTGCGTGAGATCCGGGCCGACCACGACGGGCGGACGATCGTGCTCTACCAGGCCTACCCGCCGGCGATCGCCGACGCGGCGCTGGCGGCGGGCCGGTTCACGGCGCCGTTCGGCTTCCACCGGATGACGTGGATCAAGCCCTCGTTCCGCTGGCTGATGCACCGCAGCAACTGGGCGCAGAAGCCCGGCCAGACCAGGGTGCTGGCGGTCCGGATCACCCGGGAGGGCTGGGAGGAGGCGCTCGCCCGCGCCGTCCTGACCACCGCGCACCCGGAGGAGGTGGCCCGCGCCGAGGTCCACGTGCAGTGGGACCCGGAGCGGTCGCTGCGCGGGGCGGCGCTGAACCACTACAGCATCCAGGTGGGCGTCGGCCGGTCGCTGGTCCGCCGCTACGCCGAGGAGTGGGTCGTCGGGCTCACCGACCTCACCCCGCAGGTGCAGCGGATCGCCGCGCTGGTCCGCGGCGGGCAGGCGGCGAAGGCGCAGCGGCTGCTGCCGCCCGAGCGCCCGTACCCGCTGCCCGCCGCGACGGCGCGGCGCCTCGGCCTGGGGTGACCCGAGGCCTGGGGCGCCCCGATACCTCACACGTCCCGTCGCCGCACCACGACCACCGTCACCGCCACCGCCACCGCGCCCCACACCCCCATGGTGATCCACGAGTCCAGCACGCTCGGCGCGTACTTCCCCATCGTGGTCCTGGAGTTCGGTGTGATGGTGAGCCGCTGCACGGTGGCCAGCGGCAGGTGGGTGCCGATCTCCTTCAGCCACCGGTAGCGGTCCCCGCCGAACATCATCGGCAGGATGAACATCAGCATCACCAGCGACACGATCGAGGCGGTGGCGTGCCGCAGCAGCGCGCCCAGCGCCATCCCGATCAGCGCGCAGACCGGCACGATCGCCGCGTAGGCGAGCACGGCCCGCAGGCAGCCCTCGTCGGTGACGGAGAGCCCGACGTGCCGGGAGGCCAGCATCGCGTTGATGGTGAGGAAGGAGACCGCCGAGACGACGAGCCCGGCGAGCGCGGTGATCCCGCCGATCAGCAGCACCTTGGCCGCGATCACGCCGCGCCGGTCCGGGACGGCGGCGAAGGTGGTGCGGATCAGGCCGGTGGTGTACTCGCCGAAGACGGTGATCGCCCCGAGGCTGCCGGCCGCGACCGCCATCAGGTCGCTCGCGATGCTGCCGAGGCCGTGGAACAGCGGGTCGTAGGTGTACGGGGAGCGCCCGGGCATCGGCGCGGGCGGGTGGTCGATGTACGTCAGGTCGGTGTGGACGGCGTTCACGTTGACCGCGATCGCCACCAGCGAGGCCAGCGCCAGCACCCAGTAGGTGGAGCGCAGCGAGCGCAGTTTGATCCACTCGGCGGCGAGCAGGTCGAGGAACCGGGGGGCCGGCTCGGCGACGGAACCGCCGGAACCGGTGGAACCGGTGGAACCAAGGGCCATGCTGCTCATCGGGCTTCTCCTGCCAGGTACTCGACGCTGTCGGCGGTCAGGGACATGAACGCCGACTCCAGCGACGACGTCCGGGCGGCCAGTTCGTGCAGCACCACGCCGTGCCGCAGCGCGAGTTCGCCGATCCGTTCGGCCGGCATCCCGGTGACGGTCCCGAACCCCGGCTCCGTCAGCCGTACTTCGGCCCCCTCCGCGCGCAGGACCCCGGCCAGCGAGGCGAGTTCGGGTCCTCGGACGGCCACCGAGGAGACCGCGTTGCGGGCCGAGAACTCGGCGAGGCTCTCGTCCGCGATCAGCCGGCCGCGCCCGATCACCACCAGCCGGTCGGCGGTGTGCTCCATCTCGGCCATCATGTGGCTGGAGACGAAGACCGTCCGCCCCTCGGCGGCGAGCCGGCGGAACAGCCCGCGCACCCAGAGCACGCCCTCCGGGTCCAGCCCGTTGAGCGGCTCGTCGAAGAGCAGCACCGGCGGGTCGCCGAGCAGCGCGCCCGCGATGCCGAGCCGCTGCTTCATGCCCAGCGAGTAGCCGCCGATCCGGCGCCCGGCGGCCTTGCCGAGCCCGACCTCCGCCAGCACCTCGTCCACCCGCCGGAGCGGGATGCGGTTGCTCCGGGCCAGGGCCGACAGGTGTGCCCGGGCGCTGCGCCCGCCGTGCACGTCGCCCGCGTCCAGCAGGGCGCCGACGTGCCGCAGGCCGCGCGGCCGGTTCGCGAAGGGCACCCCGGCCACGGTGGCACTCCCCCCGGTGGGGGTGTCGAGGCCCAGGATCATCCGCAGCGTGGTGGACTTGCCCGCCCCGTTGGGGCCGAGGAAGCCGGTCACGGTGCCGGGCCGGACGGTGAAGGTCAACTGGTCGACGGCCGTGGTGGCGCCGTACCGCTTGGTCAGTCGCTCGATCTCGATCACGGGGACAACGCTGCCGGTCGGGCCCCCGCCCGGGCATCGGGCCGCGGGCCACAACCGCGGGCGGCCGCACTGGCCCCGGGGATTACGCCCCCGGGCCAATGTGCCGCCGTCAGGGCCGCCGCTACCATCGCGTCATGATCACCGAACCCCGTCCGCCGCTGCTCAGGCGCCTGCCCGCGGGCGTGTGGGTGGGGGCGCTGTGGACGGCCCTGGTCGCGTTCCGCTTCTTCACGCGCGAGAACGAGCTGCACCACCTGCTGAACTACCACGGCAATCCCGAGGACATGCCGATGGTGGTCACCGCGGTGGTCACCACCCTGGTCGCGACGCTGCTGGTCCGGCTGCCGCTGCTCGCCGTCGTGGTGGCGCTCGGGGGCGGGATGTTCGCGCTCGGGATGTGGGGCGTCCCGGAGGCGGCGCCGCTCCAGTTCCTGATCGCCGACGCGGTGGTCGGCTACTGCGCGGCCACCCGCTCCCGCCGGGTCTCGCTCACCGCCCTGGCGCTGCCGCTCGCTACCCTCGCCGGGCTGCTGCTCTGGGGCGCCGTCAACGACTACCCCGTCAATCCGCTCGCCTACGGGGGCTTCGCGGCCACCGTGCTGATCGCCTGGCTGATCGGCAACACCGTGCACCAGGGCCGGGCCCACACCGAGGCGCTGCGCGGCCGGGCCTCCGAGCAGGCCATCACCGCCGAACGGCTGCGCATCGCCCGCGAGTTGCACGACATGGTGGCCCACAACATCGGCATCATCGCGATCCAGGCCGGCATGGGCAGCCGGGTCATGGACACCCAGCCCGCCGAGACCCGGGCCGCCCTGGAGGCGATCGAGGCCACCAGCCGGGAGACCCTGGCCGGGCTGCGCCGGATGCTCGGCGCGCTGCGGCAGGGCGAGGGGGAGCCGGCGCCGCTCGAAGTGATGCCCGGACTGGGCGAGTTGGACCGGCTGGTGGAGAAGGCGGCGGGCGCCGGGGTGCGGGTGGCGCTCACCCGCCGCGGCGAAGCCCGTCCGCTGCCGTCCGAGGTGGACCTCGCCGCCTACCGGATCGTCCAGGAGGCGGTCACCAACGTGGTCAAGCACTCCGGCACCCGGGACTGCCACGTCACCGTCGGGTACGGGCCGCGGGAACTCGACGTCACCGTCGTCGACCTGGGCGCGGGCGCGGCGACCGGCACCCCCGGCACCGGCTACGGACTGGCCGGCATGCGCGAGCGGGTCGCCCTGCTGGACGGCGAGTTCGCGGCCGGCCCGCGCCCCGAGGGCGGCTTCCGGGTCGCCGCGCGGCTGCCGCTCCCCGAGAGCCCGGCCGTGCGGACCCCGGCCGTGCAGACCCCCGGCGAGCCCGGTGTCGGAACCGCCGTCGAGACCCCCGTGGAGGTGGGACCGTGATCCGTGTCGTCCTGGTCGACGACCAGCCGCTCATCCGCACCGGCCTGCGCGTGCTGATCGCCGACGCCCCCGACCTGGAGGTGGTCGGCGAGGCCGGCAACGGCGCCGAGGCCGTCGAACTGGTCGCCCGGCTGCGCCCCGACGTCGCCGTGATGGACATCCGGATGCCCGGCATGGACGGCATCGAGGCCACCCGCCGGATCACCGCCGACCCGGACCTGCCCACCCACGTCCTCGTCCTCACCACCTTCGACGACGACGACTACGTCTACGGCGCGCTGCGGGCCGGGGCGAGCGGCTTCCTGGTCAAGGACCTCGCCCTGGAGACCATCCTGGACGGCGTCCGGGTGGTCGCCGCCGGGGACGCCCTGCTGGCCCCCGGCATCACCCGTCGGCTGATCGGCGAGTTCGCCGCCCGCCCGGACGCCGACGCCGCGGCCAGGCCCCGCAGGCCGGTCGCCGAGGCCGTCACCGAGCGCGAGCGGGAGGTGCTCACCCTGGTCGGCCGGGGCCTGTCCAACGCCGAGATCGCCGCGGAGCTCACCATCAGCGTGGCCACCGCCAAGGCCCACGTCGCCCGGCTGTTCACCAAGCTCGACGCCCGCGACCGGGTCCACCTGGTCATCCAGGCCTACGAGTTCGGGCTGGTCAGTGCGTAGAAGCGTGTAAAGCGCGCAAGGCGCGTAACGCGCGAAAAGCATGTGGAGCGCGTCACGCGAGAGCGCCGGAGCGGGCCCGCACGGCCCACTCCGGCGCTCGCCTCACCCGGTCGTCAGTGGACGACCGCGTGCGAGATCTGGCAGCCGCTCACGCCGTTCGACCAGGTGCCCTGCATGGCGAACGAGCCCGTCGCGAACGTCACGTTCTGCGCGCCGCCCGTCCCGCCGACCCCGTTCCAGGAGCACTTGTCGGCGTTCTCGTACCCGGTCGAGTCGGTCCAGCCGCCCGCCGGGTTCTGGTCGGTGATGGTCTCCGAGTACTCGTGGCCGTACACGATGGTCACGCCGTCCAGGGTGCCCGCGCTGCCGCTGTTGACGTAGTTCTGGCCGCAGGAGCTGCCCATGTCGGTCACGTACGGGTCGTTGGTGAACGCCACGTCGCCGTACGGGGAGGAGGCCGCGCCGCCGCTCAGGGTGGTGTCGCCGTTCCAGTCGTGCCAGGCGCAGAAGCCCCCGTTCGGGGTGTTGAAGCCGTCCGGGTGGGTGCCGGTCGGCGACAGCACCACGTACTGCACGTTGCGGTTGGACGCGGCGGTGGTGTTGCCGAAGTGCCCGGCCGCCTTCACGGCCTCGGCGGCCAGCTGGTTGCCGCTGGCCTGGCCCGGAGCGGCGGCGGACCCGTCGACCCAGACGCCGGCCAGCGCGCCGCCGGTCGGGTAGCCGACGTGCGTCGAACCGGTCGGGCAGCTGGTCGCGCCCGCGGCGACGCCCTCGCAGTACTGGGTCATGACGCCGGACCAGGTCTCGCTGTTGGTGCCGAGGCCCTTGAACAGCTGCTGCGCCCGGACGGCCTCGCCCTTCGGGTCGCCGGTCAGGGTGGTGTAGCCGCTGGAGTTGGTGCCCTGGGTGCCCCACTGGGAGCCCCAGAAGACCAGGTAGACCTTCGGCGCGCCGGTGGTGACGCCGATGCCGTCGACGCCGCCGCCGTAGCTCAGGTTGTTGCCCGCGGCCTTCGCGGAGTTGCCGGCCTCCTTGGTCGGGTGCGCGCCGTGCCGGTAGGGGTGCGGCTGTCCGGCGAACTCGCCGGCCGGCCGGTTGTCCTGGGCGGCCTGGGCCGCCGGGGCGGCCGCGAAGCCGGCGGCGGCCAGCGCCAGGGCGCTGAGCCCGGTCAGGGCCCGCAGTCGCATCCGGCGGGAGGTGGGGGAGATGCCCATCGTGAGGGTTCCTCTCTGGTGCCGGCCGCGCCCGGGTACGGCGCGGCGGCACGGTGGGGGACGAAGGGGTGGAGGAGCACGACGACGGCGAGCCGGACCTGCCGGCGGCCCGTCAGGGACGACCAGCGGGGTGGGATGGGGGACCGGTTCACCGCCGACCGCCGGAAGCAAAGCACCGCCGCCGAAACCGCTTCAAGCACGCAAAGGGTAAGACCCGCCCCAAGGAACGCCCGGGCGGACGTAGCGAACGTCAAAAGCCCGCAGCTGGACGTGGGTTGATGCGCGTAGCGCAGCCGAATGCCAACAGTTGAGAGGCGCTTCTACACCGTATGCGCCGTCAGGTCGTCGCCGAAGGCCGACTCAGGGGCCCTCGACCTCGCCGATCCGCATGATCCGGCCGTGCGAGTCCAGCACCACGTCGTAGGCGTTGCCGTGGCAGCCGTACGGGTCGGCCGGTTCGCGCTCGGCCAGGCAGTCGTCGATGTGGGCGATCAGCTCGTCGAGGCGGACGGTCCTGGCCGGTTCGTCGTGGGTGACGTCGACCAGGGTCGCCGCCACGCCCGCCCCCGCGAAGCCGTAGTGGACGGGGCTGCCGACGGGCTCGTAGCGGGCGGAGCCGCAGCTGAAGCGGGCGGACCGGGCGGTGAGTTCGGCCGGTCCGGCGGAGACGACGACGAGGAACTCGTGGCCGGGGCGGCCGGTGGGAACGGCGCACCCGGGCCCGGCGGAAGACCCCGTGGAGGGCTCGGCGGAGGGCTCGTCGGGAGACGCGGGCGCGTCCGGCGAGTCCGGCGGGGCGGGCACGTCGGGCGAAGCGGACGAGTCGGGCGAGGCGGAGGAGAAGGCGGCGGACGGCTCGGCCGAGCCGGAGTAGTACTCCTCCTCCTCGTAGAAGAGGCCGTCGTCCTCGTCCAGCAGGTCGTCCGCGCCCTCGTCGGCCAGCGCGGCGGCGGAGGCGGCGGCCACGGTGGGGCCGGAGTCGGCGGGCGTGCAGCCGGTGAGGACGGCGGCGGCGCCGCAGGCCAGCAGGGCGGCGGCGAGGAGCATGCGGGGGGTGGCCATGACACAAGTCTCCCCGGGCGGCGGCGGTTGGCGGTACCCGCTTAACACGACCGGGGCCCGGCCCGTGGTTCCCGCCAGGGCCCCTCCCCCGCCGGATGTGCGGATCCGGCGGGGGAGAGGAGCCGATGAGCGGCCGTCAGGCGGCGGCAGGGGAGCAGGTGGCGGCCGTCAGGCGGCCACCGGCCGGCCCGCCTCGTACGCCTCGCGCACCCGGGCCTGCGCCCGCGCGCCCGCCGCCAGGTGGTCGAGGCCGAGCAGCGCCGCGCCCAGCACCGGCGGGGCGACGACGACGCGCGGCTCGGCCAGCGGCGCGGCCTCGGCGAGCCGGGCGGTCACGTTGTCCAGCAGCAGCGGATGCCGGGAGGCGAGCACACCGCCGCCCAGCACCACCGGGGTGGGGGCGTCCAGCAGGTCCAGGCGGCGGAGCGCCACCACCGCGAGCCGGACGATCTCGTCGGCCTGGCGGTCGATCAGCCCCCGCGCCACCTCGTCGCCCTCGTCCGCGACGGCGAACAGCACCCGGACGATCTCGTGCAGCCGCGCGTGCGGCAGGTGCCCGAGGTGGACGGCCTCGGCGACGGCGCCGGCGCCGGGCAGGCCGAAGTGCTCGGCGATGGCGCGGGCGAGCCCGGTCGGCCCGCCGCGCCCGTCCTCCGCGCGGACGGCGTGCCACATGCTGGCGACGGCGAGTCCGGAGCCGCCGCCCCAGTCGCCGGTGAGCTCGCCGAGGGCGGGGAAGCGGGCGGTGCGGCCGTCCGGCAGCAGGCCGACGCAGTTGATCCCGGCGCCGCAGACCACCGCGACCCCGCGCGGGCCGTCGGTGCCGGCCCGCAGCAGGCCGAAGGTGTCGTTGACGACGGTGTTGCCGGCGCCCCAGGGGTGGGACTCCAGCGCCACCCGCAGCGCCTCCTCCTCGACCGGCAGGTCGGCGTTGGCCAGGCAGGCGCTGACGTGGCCGGTGAGCACGCCGCTCCAGGACGGGTGGCCGGCCTCGGCGGCGGCCTGCTCGACCAGCGGGGCGAGGCCGGCGACGGCCGCCGCGCCGCCGATCTTCTGCGGTTCGAAGCCGCCGCCGCGGGCGGTGCCGAGGATGCTGCCGTCGGTGCCGATCAGGGCGACGTCGGTCTTGGAGTTCCCCGCGTCGATGGCGAGGACGCCGGGCAGGAGTGGTTCGGGCTGGTGGGTCATCAGGTCCCCGCGGCTCGTACGTGGCCCGGGCCGTTGGTCGTCGGCCGGGTGCCCGGCGGTGGTCCCGGCCGGGTGGCCCGGCCGAAAGGTCCCCGGCCGGGGGTGGACGGTCTCCTCGCGGTGCCCGTCCGGCGACCGGGGGCGGTCGCCGGACGGCGCGGAGCGGGCCGGGTCAGGCCCAGGCGAGGTGCTCGCGGTTGTGGGCGAGCAGGCGGTCCGTGAGCTGGTCGGCGAGCTCGATCTGGCCGACCAGCGGGTGGGCGAGCAGGGCGTCGAAGACCCGGTCGCGGCCGCCGCGCAGGGCGGCGTCGAGGGCGAGGTGCTCGTACGAGGTGACGGCGGCGACCAGTCCGGCGTACAGCGGCTCGACGGGCCGCTGCGGCAGCGGGCGCACGCCCCGCGCGTCCACCTCGGCCGGCACCTCGATGACGGCGTCGTCCGGCAGGAACGGCAGTACGCCGTCGTTGCGGGTGTTCACCACCTGGACGGACGTGCCGCCGCCGGTGCCGAGCAGCGCGGCGATCAGCTGGACGGCCGCCTCCGAGTAGAAGGCGCCGCCGCGCTTGCCGAGCAGCTCGGGCTTGGTGTCCAGGGCCGGGTCGGCGTACAGCTCCAGCAGCTGCCGTTCGATCTCGGCGACCTGCGCGGCCCGCGAGCCCTGCTCCCTCAGCTCCGCCACCACGGCGTCGTGCTGGTAGAAGTACCGCAGGTAGTAGGACGGCACGACGCCGAGCCGCTCGATGACGGCCTGCGGCAGGTGCAGGTCCTCGGCGATCGCCTTGCCGTGCGAGGAGAGCAGCTCGGGGAGCACCTCGCGCCCGGTCGTGGCGCCCGGGGCGTCCAGCAGGGTCACCCCGCGCTCCCAGGTCAGGTGGTTGAGCCCGACGTGGTCCAGCCGGACCAGCTCCGGGTCCACGCCCAGGTGCCCGGCGAACTTGCGCTGGAAGCCGATCGCGACGTTGCACAGCCCGACGGCCTTGTGGCCGGCGGTCTGCAGCGCCCGGGTGACGATGCCGACCGGGTTGGTGAAGTCCACGATCCAGGCGTCCGGGTTGGTCCGGCGCACCTGCTCGGCGATGTCCAGCACCACCGGGACGGTGCGCAGCGCCTTGGCGAGCCCGCCGGCGCCGGTGGTCTCCTGCCCGACGCAGCCGCACTCCAGCGGCCAGGTCTCGTCCTGGTTGCGGGCCGCCTGCCCGCCGACGCGCAGCTGGAGCAGCACGGCGTCGGCGTCCGCGACGCCCGCCGCCAGGTCCGTGGTCACCGTGACGACCGCGGGGTGGCCCTGCCGGGCGAAGATCCGCCGGGCCAGGCCGCCGATCAGCTCCAGCCGCTCGGCGGCCGGGTCGATCAGCACCAGCTCGCCGACCGGCAGGGTGTCGCGCAGCCGGGCGAAGCCGTCGATCAGCTCCGGAGTGTACGTCGAACCCCCGCCGACGATTGCCAACTTCAGTGCGGACATCAGCCCTTGACCCCTGTCAGTGTCACGCCTTCGATGAAGGCCTTCTGAGCGAAGAAGAAGAGGACGATCACCGGGGCCATCACCATCATGGTGGCGGCCATGGTGAGGTTCCAGTTGGTGTGGTGGGCGGCCTTGAAGGACTCCAGCCCGTAACTGAGCGTCCAGGAGTCGTGGTTGTTGCTGGCGTAGATCTGCGGGCCGAAGTAGTCGTTCCAGCAGTAGAAGAACTGGAACAGCGCGACCGCGGCGATGGCCGGCTTGGCCATCGGCAGGACCACCCGCAGCAGGGTGCGCAGGTCGCCGCAGCCGTCGATCCGGGCGGCCTCGATGTATTCCCTGGGGATGGTCATCAGGAACTGGCGCAGCAGGAAGATGGTGAACGCGTCGCCGAAGGCCATCGGGATGATCAGCGGCCAGAGCGAGCTGCTCAGGCCCATCTGCTTGGACCAGAACAGGTACATCGGGATGACGGTGACCTGCGGCGGCAGCATCATCATCGCGATGACCGCCATCAGCGCCAGGTTGCGGCCGCGGAAGCGGAACTTGGCGAGCGCGTAGGCCACCGGCAGGCTGGAGACCACGGTCAGCACGGTGCCGGCCACGGCGTACAGCAGGGTGTTGCGCCACCAGGTGAGGAAGCCGGGGGTGTCCCAGACCTTGCCGTAGTTGCCCCAGTTCCAGCTGGTCGGCCAGTAGTCGGTGGTGAGCGCCTGCCGGTCCGACATCACCGAGGTGAGGAAGACGAACACGAAGGGCAGCAGGAAGAACAGCGCGGCGGCGATGGCCAGCGCGTGCACGGCCACCCAGTTGAGGGCCGCGCGGCGGCGGGCGGCCCGGGCGGCGGGTCCGCCGGGGCGGGAGGGGCCGGCCGCGGCCGGTGCCCTCGTGAGCGTGGAGCCAAGAGTCATGATCAGGTCCTCACGGGCCGCTAGTCGTCGCTCGCCATGAAGCCGGACCGGCGGCGGAGCAGGATCGAGGTGACGGCCATCGAGATGGCGAACAGCACCAGGGCGACGACGCAGGCCGCGCCGTAGTTGAAGCTCTGGAAGCCGAGCTTGTAGACCATCTGCGGCAGGGTCCAGGTGGAGCCGTTCGGGAAGCCGGGCTCGAAGGGCTGGCCGGAGCCGCCCGCGATGCCGCTGGCGACCTTCCCGGCGACGATCGCCTGGGTGTAGTACTGCATGGTCTGGATCACCCCGGTGACCACCGCGAACATGATGATCGGCGAGATGTTCGGCAGGGTGACGTACCGGAACCGCTGGAACGGGCCGGCGCCGTCCAGCGAGGCCGCCTCGTACTGTTCCCGGGGGACGTCCAGCAGCGAGGCCATGAAGATGACCATCAGGTCGCCGACGCCCCACATGGCGAGCAGGGTGAGCGCGGGCTTGGACCAGTCCGCGGAGGCGAACCAGCCGGGCTGCGGCAGGCCGAGCTCGCCCAGCAGGTGGTTGACCGGGCCGGTGCCGGGGTTGAACAGGAAGGCGAATGCGACGGTGGCGGCCACCGGCGGGGCCAGGTACGGCAGGTAGAAGGCGGTGCGGAAGAAACCGGCGCCGGTCTTCACCTTGGTGATGAGCATCCCGATGCCCAGGCCGAAGACGACCCGCAGGGTCACCATCACGACGACCAGCCACAGGGTGTTGCGCAGGCCCTGCCAGAAGGTCGGCAGGTGGTTGAAGACGTAGTCCCAGTTCTTCAGGCCGCTGAAGGTCGGGGCGCCGAAGCCGTTGTACGAGGTGAAGGAGAAGTAGGCGGTGGAGATGAGCGGGTAGGCGAAGAAGACGCTGAACCCGATCAGCCAGGGGGAGAGGAAGGCGAGGGTGCGGGCCGCCTCCCGGCGGCGCTTCCGGCGCAGCAGGTGCTGCGTGGAGGGCGCCGCCGGGCCGGTCGGTCCCGCGTCGGCCTCGTCGCTTCCCTTGCGGGTGCCGAACGCGAGTGACATGGGAGCTCCGTGGACCGTTCCCCGGCCTACTTGGCCTGGGCGATGTCGGTGTCGATCTGCTTGGCCGTGGCGGCCAGACCCGCCTGGAGGTCGCCCTGCTTGCCGGACTCGTAGTCGTAGCCGAGGTTCTGCAGGGTGATGAGGTAGCTGCCGCCGTTGACGGCCGGCGGGGTGGTGCCGGAGTGGGCGTTCTTGGCGACGTCCAGGAAGGTCTTGAAGTTCCGGTCGCTCACCAGCTTCGGCGAGTCCAGCGCCTCGAAGGTGCTCGGCACGTTGTGGATCGCGTTGGAGAAGTTCACCACCGCGTCGGTGTCCGTGGTCAGGTACTTGACGAACTCCCAGGCGGCGGCCTGCTTCTTGCTGGTGCTGGCGATGCCGATGATGGTGCCGGTCTGGTAGCCGCGGCCGTAGGTGTCGGCCTGGTCGTCCGGGACGGGGAAGGCGGCGGTGGCCCACTCGAAGTCGGGCTTGTCCTTGGCGAGCGAGGCGGTGCGCCACTCGCCGTCGAGGGCCATCGCGACCTGGCCGGTGTGGAAGGGGTTCTTGGCGCTGAACTCCTCGCCGAAGGTCGCGCGGTACTTCTCCAGCTTGTCGTAGCCGCCGAGCTGGTCGACCAGGCCCTTCTGCCACTTGAACATCGCGGCGACCTTCGGGTCGGTGGCGATGTTCGACTTGCCGTCGGCGCCGAAGTAGGTCGCGCCGTACTGGCCGAGGAAGTGCTCGGTGGTGGACTCGTAGCCGTGGTACAGCGGCATGTAGCCGAGCTGCTTGTACGAGTCGCCGTCGGCGACGGTCAGCTTGGCGGCGTCCTCGGCGAACTCGCTGAAGGTCTTCGGCGGGTTGGCGATGCCGGCGTCGGCGAAGGCCTTCTTGTTGTAGTACAGGCCGTACGCGTCGCCGAGCAGCGGCAGCGAGCACTGGTTGCCCTGGAACTGCGTGTAGTTGAGCATCGCGGCCGGGAAGGTCTTGACCGGGTCGATGCCGCTCTTCTGGAGCATCGGCTTGAGGTCGACGAAGGCCTTGGTCGAGCAGAACATGCCGACGTTGTTGGTGGTGAACGAGGAGACCACGTCCGGCGCGTCCGAGCCGCCCGCCCGCAGGGCCTGGTTGACCTTGTCGTCCTCGAGGCCGTCCACGGACTTGACGTGGATGTTGGGGTGGGCCTTCTCGAAGGCGGCGATGTTGTCGTTGATCGCCTTCTTCTCGTTCTCCTGGCTCCAGCCGTGCCAGAAGGTGATGGTGACGTCCTTGCCGCTGGCCGAGTCGTCGGAGCCGCCCGAGTCGCTGGAACCGGTGCAGGCGGAGGCGAGCAGGGCCAGGACGGCGCTGCCGGCGACGGCGGCGATCGTGCGGCGGCCTCTGCGGGAGGTGGTGGCGTGCACTTCGGGATCCTCCTGGGGGTGCGCGGGCAGGCCTCGTTGCCTCGGGTCCCGCGTTCGGGGGTTGGGGAGAGGTGGGTGCAGGTGGCGAGGTGACAGGGGGAGCGTCAGTGGGTGCGTCGAGTTGATCGGGGGCGGACGTCAGTGGGTGGAGAAGACCGCCTCGCGGGCGTCGGACAGGGCACGTTGCAGGGCGCCGAGCAGGACCGGCGAGCCGGACAGGGCGGTGCTGCGGACCTCCGGCCGGGCGATGGAGATCCGCGCCAGTTCGTCCTCGACCAGCGCGCGCAGCCGTTCGCCGCCCGCGCTCGGCACCACACCGGAGAGGACCACCAGCTGGGGGTCGACGACGGCGACGATCACCGCCAGCCCGACGGCGAGCCGCCCGGCCAGCTCGGCGAGGAAGGCGTCGCCGGCGCCGGGGGTGGCCAGCGCCCTGGCGATGGACTCCTGCGCGGTGGCCGCGCCGAGCCCGTGCTCACGGGCCAGCGACCGGACGGCGGGCGCGCCGACCAGCGCCTGGAACCCGCCGAACTTGCGGCGGCGGGCGTCCCACTCGACCGGGGAGTCGGGCAGCGGCATGTAGCCGACCTCCCCGGCGCCGCCGGTGAAGCCGCGGTGCAGCCGCCCGGCGATCACGATCGCCGCGCCGACCCCGGCCCCGGCCCAGAGCAGGACGAAGTCCTCGAAGCCGGCCGCGGCGCCCGAGGAGCGCTCGGCGACGGCGGCCAGGTTCACGTCGTTCTCGATCGACACCGGCGCGCCGATCGCCTCGGTCAGCTCCTCGACCAGCCGCGGCGAGTGCCAGCCCGGCAGGTGGGAGGCGTAGCGCAGCTTGCCGGTGACCGGGTCGGGGGCGCCGCCGACCCCGATCGCGACGGTGCGCAGGGCGCCCTCCGGCAGACCGGCGGCCCGGACCGCCTCGGCCACCGCGGCGGCGACGGTGGGCACGGTCGCGGCGGCCGGCACGCCCTTGGTCGGCACGGTGTGCCCGGCCAGCGTGGTGCCGGTGATGTCGGCGACGGCGACCTCGATGCCGCTGTTGGTGACGTCCAGTCCGGCGACGTACCCGGCGGCCGGATTCACCTGGTACAGCCGGGCGTTGGGACCGGGCCCGCCCGCCGTGGTACCGACCGGCAGGACCAGCCCGGCCGCCTCCAGCCGGGCCAGCAGCTGGGAGGCGGTGGGCTTGGACAGCCCGGTGAGGGTGCCGATCTGGGTACGGGAGAGCGGCCCGTTCTCCAGCAGCAGTTCGAGGGCGGCGCGGTCGTTGATGGCGCGCAGCAGACTGGGGGTGCCGGCGAGGGGGGCCTTGGCGGTGCTCTTGGTCATGCCCGGCATCCTCCTCTTCCGGCTGGTCGTCGACGTCCTGCGGGTGTCCCCGGCGTGGGGAGCGGGCGGGTTTCGGACGAACTGTTAGGAAACTTTCCAGTCGCTAGGGAAGGACCGTAAGCGCCCTGTCGTAGGGGTGTCAATGGTGGGCGGAGCGGAGGATGCCGAAGCGTTACCCGACACCACGAAGCCCCGCCCCCACCGTGGTGGGAGCGGCGCCGACGCCCACCCGGCCCCACACGGAAATCCGTATGAGGAAGAAGAACAAGCGCGTCACCCTCCCCGGAAGAGGAGGGTGACGCGCCAATGAATCAGGATTGAAAGCAGTGGGGATTCTGGTGTGGCCCCTCGATGAGTCGAGGGGCCATACCAGAAGGGAAATGCTTCAACAAGATCGGGAAAGAGAAGGATTTTTGTGTTGCCCGCCTCGCTTGGGCGGCGAGGCGGGCAACACAAAAGGCATGCCGGCTATTGAGAACAGGTGCGGTGGCTTGCCTCGATGAGGTGTGGCCTGCGGATTCCTTGATGAATGAAGATGAGAATCCGGGTTCCGCTCCTCGACA
>NZ_LIPD01000017.1:119419-154001 GCF_001905545.1 Streptomyces sp. CB02056
TCCTGTGCAGAAGGCAAGAAAGCGTGAGAAGACCGCAGTTTCTTGTGCCGTTCCGCCGCGATCGTGATCGCGGCGGAACGGAACCAATGCGGGGTGAACAGGGAACAGATGAGGAATGGGGCGTCCTGGTCCCGGTGCGAGACCGCAGCGGCTGACCGTTCCAAGTACCGACGAGCCGGTCGGCGCGGCACGGCGGAAACTACGGAGTGGCCAGGGCCTCCTCGAGGCGGTCATGTGCCGCCCCGGGCAGGACTTGCCGCACGGCTTCGGCGCGGGTGCGGATCAGTCCGCCGCGGTACGCGGGAGGCAGCTTCTCCCAGACGTCGACGGCCTTGTCCACGGCGCTGGTGGGGTCGCCGTCGGAGCACAGGCACGTGGCGGCGTCCATCTCCAGGAGCGCATTGGCAGCTGGCACCTGGAACACCTCGACGCCGAGCGGCGGACCTCGCTGTTCGTGCCGCCCGGCGTCGGGCACGCCACCCTCGCTCTGGCGGACCGCTCCAGCGTCACCTACCTGCTCAGCGAGCTGCACCGTCCTGAGAAGTTCCTGACGATCGACCCGCTCGACGCGGACCTCGCCATCGAGTGGCCGCCCGAGCCCGCCTCCATCGTCGTGGGCAACAGCCTGAGCCTCATCGAGGCCCTCGACCGCAACCTGCTGCCCGCCTACTCCGCCTGACCCTCGCCATACCTCACCCAGATTGGTGACTCCCATGGAGAACATCCTCGTCACCGGCGGTGCCGGCTTCATCGGATCGCACTTCGCCCGCCGCCTCGTCGACGCCGACGACATCGCCAAGGTGACCGTCCTGGACGCCCTCACCTACGCGGGAAACCTCGGCAACCTCGACGGCATCACCGACTCCAAGAAGTTCACCTTCGTCCAGGGCAACATCCTCGACCGCACCCTGGTCGACGCCCTGATGGAGACCCACGACGCCGTGGTCCACTTCGCCGCCGAGTCCCACGTCGACCGCTCCCTCACCGACGCCGGGAACTTCGTCTCCACCAACGTGCTCGGCACGCAGACGCTCCTCGACTCCGCCCGCCGCATCGGCACGCGCAAGTTCGTCCACATCTCGACCGACGAGGTGTACGGCTCCTTGCCCACCGGAACCGCCTTCGAATCCGATCCGCTGAACCCCACCGTGCCGTACTCGGCGTCCAAGGCCGCCTCCGACATGATCGCCCTGGCCTACCACTCCAGCTACGGCGTGCCGGTGTGCGTGACCCGCTCCTCCAACAACTACGGGCCCCGCCAGTACCCGGAGAAGCTGATCCCGCTGTTCGTCACCAGGTTGCTGGCCGGGGAGAAGGCCACCGTCCACGGCAACGGCGAGCACGTCCGCAACTGGCTGCACGTCACCGACAACTGCGCCGGAGTGGAGCTGGTCCTCCACAAGGGCATCCCCGGGCAGGCGTACAACATCGGCGGCGGAACCGACCTGACCACCATCGAGCTGACCGGCATGCTCCTGCGTGCCACCGGCGCCACCTGGAACCAGGTCACCTACGTGCCCGACCGGGCCGCCAACGACATCCGGTACTCCATGGACTGGGGCAAGCTCGCCCAGCTCGGCTACCAGCCCCGGCAGGACCTGGCGGCCGGCATCGCCGAGACCGTCGACTGGTACCGCAGCAACCCCGACTGGTGGCAGACCGCCACCGCGCGGGCCGCCGCGTGAAAGGCGGCGAGGTGAACACCCCTGACCCGGCGGAGCTCCGCCGCATCCTGGTGACCGGCATCGGCGGGGCCCCTGGCCTCGACCTCGCGCTCACCCTCCTCAAGCTCGGCCACGAGGTCATCGGCACCGACTCCAACCCCCTCGCGCCGGGCCTGTTCGCCCCCGGCATCACCGCCCGCACCATCGCCCGCGCCGACAGCCCGCTGTTCGCCGCGGACCTGATGGAGCTGGTGCACGACCTCAAGCCGGACGCCCTGATCTGCTGCGTCGAGAACGAGCTTCCGCAGCTGGTCCACCTGCGCGGCCATCTGGAACGTGCCGGAGTACGAACCTGGCTGCCGCCCGCGGCCAGCGTCACCACCGCGGGCGACAAGTGGGAGTTCCACCAGGCGATGCGCGCCGCGAGGGTGCCCACCCCGCAGACCTGGCTGCCCGACCGGATCGACCAGACCCCTGACGGCACCGAGCTGGTCGTCAAGCCGCGCCGCGGCCAGGGCTCCAAGGACGTGCACTTCTGTCGGACCCGCGAACAGGCCCGCGTGCTGTGCGAGCTCGTGCCCGCCCCGATCGTCCAGCAGCGCGTCCGGGGCGTGGAGTTCTCCGCCGACTGCCTGACGGACCGCAGCGGTCGCACCTCCGCGATCCTGCGGCGGCGCTTGATGGTCCAGGCCGGCATGTCGATGGTCGCTGTCACGATCGACGACCCGGAGGCCACCAAGCGGGTCGCCGAGGCGATCCGGGCGATCGGCGCCGTCGGCCCGGTGGACGTCCAGGGCTTCATCACCGAAGGCGCCGACCCGCGCGTGGTCATCACCGAGATCAACGCCCGGTTCGCCGCCGGATTCCTGCTCGCCGAGGAAGCCGGAGCCGACCTGGTCCGGCAGACCCTGAACGGCCTCTTCCGGCAGCCCGTCGACCATCGGCGGCTCACCTACCGCGGCGGCGTCTTCCTCACCAAGTACGTCGCCGTGATGTCCACCGAGTCCCGTGCTGTCTCCGGCACGCTCTGACGAAGGAGTACCCGCCTTGGCCTCGACCACCACGCGGCCCCCCGGGCGTCGAGCGCAACGCCGCGCCGCTGCTGCACGGCACCGAAGCCGCCGCACTGGCCGCCGTCCTCCCAGGCGGCCAGTGGGGCCACGGCCCGGCCACCGACCAGTTCGAAGCCGGAGTCGCCGACCTGATCGGCGTCACCGACACCGTCGCCGTGAACTCCGGCACCACGGCACTCCACCTCGCTGTGCGCTCGATCGGCATCGGCCCCGGTGACGACGTCGTCCTCCCCTCCCTCACCTTCTGCGCCAGCGTCCAGGCCATCACCTGGAGCGGCGCCGCACCCCGCTTCGCCGAGATCGACCCCCGCATGCTGGCCGTCACCCCGGACACCGTGCTCGAAGCCCTCACTCCGAACACCCGCGCCGTCATGCCCGTGCTGTACGGCGGCCGGGCCGTGGACCTCACCCCGATCCGCGACCACCTGGCCGACCGGGGCATCCAGATCATCGAGGACGCCGCCCACGCCTTCGGCTCCCGCCGCCCGGACGGAACCATGGTCGGCGCCGACCCCGCCGTGCTGACCTGCTTCTCCCACGACCCGATCAAGAACCTCACCACCGGCCAGGGCGGCACGATCATTCCCCGCACCCGTGAGGAAGCCGACACCCTCCGCAGCCTGCGCCTGTTCGGAATCGTCCAGTCCAATGACGCCCGAGCCGCCATGACCTCCTACGAGGTCCAGGGCCCCGGGATGCGCTTCGACATGTCCCAGCTGAATGCCGCCATCGGCGTCGCCCAGCTGAAGCACTTCCCGCAGACCGCCGCACACCGCCAGCACCTGTGGCGCACGTACCAGGCCGAACTGGCCGGCCTGGACGGCGCCCGCCTGGTCGACGTGGACGTGGTGAACACCGTGCCGTTCAACTGCGTGGTGGTCCTCGACCACCACCGCGACGAGGTCTTCCGTCACTTGCGGGAGCACGGCATCGGCGTCGCCGTGCACTACCCGCCCAACCACACCCAAGCCGCGTTCTCGGCCTGGCACCGGGACCTGCCGGTCACCGAACAGGTCGCCGGCCGGATCCTCGGCCTGCCGTTCCACCCCGCCATGACCCACGACAGCGTCCGCTACACGGTCGCCGCGCTCGCCGACGCGATCAAGGCCGCCGCGTGACCGACACCAAGGAGCCGAAGATGAGCGAGATGTTCCGCCACCCGAAGCGCCACCGCATCCTGGTGGTCTGCCTGGGCAACCACAACCGCTCGCCGCTCGCCGCCGCGGTCCTCGCCCACACCGGCGGGGAGAAGGTCGAGGTCCGCTCGGCCGGGCTGCGCGAGCGCCACGTCGGCGGTCCGGCGCACAGCAACGCGATCCGCGCCGCCGAGGACGCCGGGTACGACATCCGTGACCACCGCGCGGTCAAGGTCAGCCACCGCATGCTCGACTGGGCGGACGCCGTGCTGGCCATGGACCACGCCGTCCTCGCCGAACTCAGGACCATGGCGGACGGAACCCCGGCCGCAGGCAAGCTCGACCTCTACGTCAGCGGCGAGGACGTGCCCGACCCCTGGGAGAGCGACTACGCCGCCTACCAGGTGTGCGTGGACACCATCCAGGCCGGCGCCGTCCGGCACCTGCCGGACCTGGAGAACTAGCGGCCCACGACCGACAGCAGTACGTCCACGAGGCGGTCGGCGGCGTCCGGCCGGCCGTGCTCGGCGGCCCGTCGCGCGATGTCCGCGCGGCGGGCCGGGTCCGTCAGCAGCGGGGCGATCGCCGCCTGGAGGGTGTCCGGCGCGGCCCGGCCGAGGAGGGCCACCGCCGCGCCGGCATCGGCCAGGTGGCGGGCGTTGTGCTCCTGCTCGTTCCCGGCCGACGTCGCCAGCGGGATGAACACCGCGGCCCGCCCCAGCGCGGTCAGTTCGGCCAGTGTTCCCGCGCCGCTGCGGGAGACGACCACGTCCGCGAGGGCGAGCACGTCCGGCAGTTCCGGGCCGACGAAGCCGGTCACCAGGTACCGGGCGCGCAGGTGTTCCGGCAGCGCCGCAGCCCGCTCCCGAAGCCCCGCCTCGTGGCTGGGCCCGCACTGGTGGACCACGTTGGCGTGGCCGAGCAGCCACGGCAGGATCTCGCTCACCAGCTCGTTGATCTGTTGGGAGCCCTGCGCGCCGCCGGTGACGTACACGGTCGGCAGGGAGCGGTCGAAGCCCCACAGTCCGAGCGCCTGGATCGCCTTCTCACCCTGCCCGGTCAGCACCTCCGGGCGGACCGGGTTGCCGGTCACCACGGCGGTGGCACGGGCGGATTCGGGCAGGTACCGGAGCGTCGACTCGGAGGAGACCGCGACCCGGGTCGCCATCCGGGCCAGGGCCCGGTTGCCGAGGCCGAGCCGGACGGTCTGCTCGTGGACCACCAGCGGCCGGTGGCACATCCGGGCGGCCATTCCGACCGGCACGGCGACGTAGCCGCCCGTGCCGAGCACCACGTCCGGGCCGAACCCGGCGATCGCGGAGCGGGCCTGCGCGACGCCCAGGGGGACGCGGCCCATGTCCTTGACGTTGGCGGGCGACACCAGCTTGAGCGGGTTGGCGGAGCGCCGGATCTTCCCGGTGGCGACGGTCCTGAACGGGATGTCCTCGGCGGCGGTGACCTTGGCCTCAAGGCCGGTGGCGGTGCCGATCCACAGCACGTCCAGGGCGCCGTCGACCCCGGCGAGACGCGAGCGCAGGGCGCGGATCGCGGTGAGGGCCGGATAGGTGTGGCCGCCCGTTCCACCGCCGGTGACGATCAGCCGAAGAGGCCGGCCAAGGCGGGAGACGAGATCGCTGGTGTCGCGGTTCACGCCTGGAACATACCAGCGCCGACGGAGCCGTCCGCCCACTCGATCTGACGTCCGATCAGAGCCAGACGTACCCGCGGCCGCCCGATCGCGGGCACGGCAGACCGAGGGCGTCGGCGGTCGGAGTCCAGCGGCTCCGGTCCGGTGTCGAGAGTGCGAGGAGGGCTCTGGCCGGACACCACGAAGCCCCGCCCCCACCGTGGTGGGAGCGGGGCTTCGTCCGTGTCCGTGCGGCCGAACCGCTACGGCTTCGACGCGTCGTCCGCCGCCCGGGCCGCCGCCGGGACCGGGGCCTGGGCCGGAACGGGCTCGGCCACCCGGTCGGCGGGTGCGGCCTGTTCGGCGGCCGGGACCGGGGAGGGGGCGATCACCACGCCGGTCGCCCCGGCCGTCACCGCGGCGACCTCCTCCTTGACCTTGATCCCGGCCCCGTCGAAGGCCGCCTTCAGCCGCTGGCGCAGCGCCCGGGAGACGGAGGCCGCCTTGCCCGGGGCGGTCCTGGCCTCGACCCGCAGCACCACCGAGTCCGAGGCGACCGACTCCACGCCCAGGATCGACACCGGAGCCCAGATCAGCTCGTCGTACGGGGCCTCCTTGGCCATCTCCTCGGCCGTCGCCAGGATCAGGTCCTCGACCCGGATCAGGTCCTCCTTGTACCCGACCTGGACGTCCACCGAGGCGGTCGCCCAGCCCTGGCTCATGTTGGCGATCCGCTTCACCTCGCCGTTGCGGATGTACCAGATCTCGCCGTTCCCGCCGCGCAGCTTGGTGACCCGCAGGCCGACCTCCAGCACCGTGCCGGTGGCGACACCGGTGTCGATCTCGTCGCCGACGCCGTACTGGTCCTCCATGATCATGAAGACCCCGGAGAGGAAGTCGGTGACCAGGTTCCGGGCGCCGAAACCGATCGCCACACCGGCCACACCGGCGCTCGCCAGCAGCGGCGCCAGGTTCACGCCCAGCGCGGAGAGCACCATCAGCGCCGCCGTGCCCAGGATGCTGAAGGAGGCGACGCTGCGCAGCACCGAGCCGATCGCCTCCGAGCGCTGCTGGCGCCGTTCGGTGTTCACCACCCCGGTGTTGGCCAGCAGCCCGCCCAGCCGGCTCTCCTCCTGGTGCTCGGAGGTGCGCGCCATCCGCCCTATCAACTGGGTGATGAGCTTGCGCACGACGGCCCGGAGGACCAGCGCGAGCACGATGATGAAGACGATCCGCAGCCCGGAGGCCACCCAGCCCTGCCAGTGGGTGTCGAACCAGCTGGCGGCCTGCCGGGTGGTGTCCGAGACCTCCTGCGCGCTGGTCGGGATCCGCAGGTCGAGCTCGGGCAGCTGCGCGGTGGGGCTGGGGGCCGGGGTCGGGGTGGCGAGCGTCGAGGACGCGTCGGACGGACCGGTGGCACCGGAGCTGAACACGTGCGGACCTTCCTGGCTGGGGTGCGTGGTGGGCCCGCACCGCCGGCAAGCGGCCCGCGGACCGTGGGCGTCAGCCTATCCGCCGCCGCGGGCCGGCCCGGACACGCCGGAACCCCGCACGGGCGTACCCAAGGGCGTACGGAGCGTGTCGAACGCCCCGTCAACGCCCCCGTACGCTCCCCCCGAACCGGGGCTCCGGGGCCGTCCGGGGCAGGAGGGGCGCTGCTCCGGACGGCCGAACCGTGCCCCCGGCGGGCGACCCGCCGGAGTCACCGGGACCCGTCGCACCGCCACCCGGGTGCAACCCGACCTTCCCCCGGGCATACCGGCTATGACAGAGACCACACCCGGAGTTCGCGTCAGGTCCGTTACACAGGAGTGGTGGCGCCGTACAAAGGCGTAAGGCGACACTGGGGGAGATCGCGCACGAGTGGCGCGATCCAACCGCTCGTCCCGGCGCGAGCCACGCGCCGCAGGCGTCCAAGGAGGCATCCGTGCCGCATGTCCTGGTCCTCAACGCGTCCTACGAGCCACTCGGCGTCGTATCGATGCGCCGCGCACTCATCCTGGTCCTCAACCACAAGGCGGTCAGCCTGGAGGACTCGGAAGTCACTCTGCACAGCGCCACCAGCGCCCTTCCGGCGCCGTCCGTCGTCCGTCTGACCCGCTTCGTCCGGGTCCCGTTCTGCGGGCCCGTCCCGCTCACCCGCCGGGCCCTGTTCGCCCGCGACCACGGCCGCTGCGTCTACTGCGGGGCCGCCGCCACCAGCGTCGACCACGTCATCCCGCGCAGCCGCGGTGGCCAGCACCGGTGGGACAACGTGGTGGCGGCCTGCCGCCGCTGCAACCACACCAAGGCCGACCGCCACCTCACCGAGCTCGGCTGGCGGATGAAACGACCACCCGCGCCGCCCAGCGGTCTGGCCTGGCGCATCATCGGCACCGGGATCAAGGACCCGCGGTGGCGGCCCTACCTGGAGCCCTACGGCGGCGCGGACCAGCTGCGCGCCCCGCAGTGGGGCGAGTACGAGCACCACGACCGCACCGAGCAGCCGGTCCACCCGGTCCCGCTCGGCCGGGCCCACTCGGGCCACCCCGCCCCCGTCCGCCGCGGTGAGCAGCCCGAACCGCTCTCCGCCTGACCACAGCTCCACAAGGGCCCGCCCGTCACACCGTCGGTACGCGCCTCATGGGCCGCCGAGCCCCCCGCACCGGGGAGCCGGCGGCCCGCCGCGTTTCCGCCCACCCGTGACCGGGCCCGGCTACGGACACTACGGCTACGGCTTGGGCGCGGTCCCGCCCGCCGCCGCCGGAGGTGTCGCCGGCGTCCCGGGCGCGCCGCCGGGCTGGGCGGCCTGGCCGCCGCCCTGGCCGGCCGGGGGCTGCGGCGCGGCCGGCGGGGTCACCGCGTACAGCTCGACGCCCCACAGCGAGTAGCCGTACTTGGTCGCCCGCGCCACGCCCTGCACCCGGAGGTACCGGACGTTGGGCGCGTCGAAGCGCACCGTCTCGTCGCCGCCCTTGCCGTTGTCCACCGTCGCGGCGTCGGTCCAGGTGTTCCCGTCCGCCGAGACCTGGATCTTGTACGAGGCGGCGTACGCGGCCTGCCAGTGCAGCACCGCCGAGCCCAGCCTGGTCGCCTGCGGCAGCTCCAGCCGCACCCAGGCGTCGTCCTTGGCCGGGGAGGACCAGCGGGTCTTCGGGTCGCCGTCGGTGACCGCCGAGGCCGGGAAGTTCGCCGTCTCGTCGCCCGAGGAGGTGGCCTTGGCGCCGAGCGCCAGGTCCGGGCCGCCGGTGGGCGGCACCACGTGCACCTGGAGCACCTGCCGGACGGTGGTGCCGCCGGCCACGAACTGCACCGGCACCCGGTACGTCCCGGACGGCGTCTCCGCGGTGGCGCTGACCAGCAGCGGCACGCCCACCCGGCCGCCGCGCGGCACGGTCACCGGGCCGGCCGGGGCCACGGTCAGGCCCTTGGCGGCGGCCGGCACCTCGGTGCGCAGCTCGCCGGTGGTGCCCTCGGGGCGGCCGGCCTCCACGGTGGCCCGGGTGGTCACGGGCGCGGAGGCGCCGGTGACCACGTCCAGGGCCGGGTCGGAGAGGCTGAGCCGGGCCGCCGGGGCGTCCGCGTACCAGGGGATCACCTGGTTGACCACCGGAGGGTCGCCGCCGGGCTTCCAGGTCAGCCGGAACGCGTCGGCGGGCTGGCCGCCGGCCGACAGCTCGTTGTAGCCGGGCTGCACGGTGCCGATGTCGGCCCAGGTGCCGTCGGCCCGGCGCACCGCGAGGGTGGCGGTGGCGCGCACGGACGGGTCGGTCAGCACGGTGAGCCGGTCCAGCGGGCGGGCCGCGCCGAGCTCGACGGTGAGCGGCTCGTCCATCGCGGTCGGCGCCTTGGCGGCCCGGTACGCGGTGTCCGGGTTGCCGTCCAGCACGGCGGCGGCGGAGGAGCCGGGCACCGCGTCGGGGCCGCCGCTGACGCTGGCCGGGGAATCGTCCGGGGCGGTGACGGTGAACTCGCGCACCGCGACGGCGGTCTTCTGCGCGGCGGTGGCCCGCAGCCGCACCGCCCGGACCACGGTGCCCGGCGGGAGCTGGGCGCTGACCGTCTTCTGGTTCTTCACCACGGCGAGCTGCTTCCAGCCGCCCTCGCCGGTGGAGTACTCCAGCACGCCGTCGCGGATGTAGTCGTCGGCGGCGGTCCGGGCGTCCGGGCCGTTGCCCCAACCGCCCATCAGCACGGTCACGCCGCTGACCGGGCGGCCCGCGCCGAGGTCCAGGCCGACGGCGTCGCCGGGCTGCGGGGGAGCGGAGCTCCAGTAGAAGGTGTCGGCCACGCCGTCGGTCATCAGCGCGGGCAGGTGGTCCTGGGCGGTGCCCAGGGTGGTGGTCGGGGTGGCGGCGCCGCCACCCACGCCCGACCAGTTGTCGGCGGCGCGCACGGCACGGTCCAGGAACGGGCCGAGCACCCCGGCGCCGACGGTGGCCGGGGCCCGGTCCAGCTGCTCGCGCAGCCGGTTGAGCTCGACCCGGGCCTTCCAGGCCGCCGCGCCGTCGCCGCCGTGCTGCGCCAGCAGCATGTCGAGGGCGGACTGCCCGGCCAGCCCGTAGTCGCGCAGTGGGCCCAGCCAGGGCGCGGCCTCGCCGGCCAGCTGGGTGGTGGCCGGGGTGCCGGCCAGGGTCTGCTGGGCGGTGGCCATGGTGGCGAAGGCGTCCCGCAGCGGGGCGGCGGCCTCGATCAGCCGGGCGAGGTCGGGGGCGGCGCCGGAGGTCGGCTCGGCGGCCGCCCAGAACCGGTCCAGCAGCGGTGCCAGATAGCCGGACTCCTGCTTGGACAGCGGCGAGGAGGTGCTGTTCCCGGCCAGCGCGGTGACGGCGGACAGCGCCGTCCCGACGGGCGTCGGGGCGGCGCCGGTCGGCCCGGCCAGCGAGCGCACGGCGGCCTGCCAGGACTCGTCCGGCTTGTAGCCGGCCGGGTTCCAGGCGAAGTCGCCGGCCGTCGACACGGCGATCCGGGAGGCCACCGGCTGCTGCATCGCGCCGGTCAGCAGCGCCGCCGAGCGGGTGGCCACCTCCGGGTCGCGCCCGGTGTAGGCGCCGAGGAAGAGCCGGTCCGGGGTGGCGTCGTTGACCGGGTAGTTGTCCATGGTGAGCAGCGGGTGCCCGTACAGCCCGGCGGTGTCCGAGGCCTGGGCGCCGGTGATCTTCTCCGGGATCACCCCGACCCCGCTCCAGGCCACCTGCACGCCCTCCGGCAGGGCCGCCGCCAGCGCCTTGCGGTACGGGGTGGAGCCCTGCTGGTGGTACTCGGTGGGGACGACGGACAGCGGCGCCAGGCCCGGGTTCCTCGCGATCAGCCGGTCCTGCACCTTCTTCACCAGCTCGGCCTGGGCCTTGGCGGCCGCGGCGGGCCCGGTGCCGTACTCGTCGCGGTCGTCGCCGCAGTGCCACTCGTCGTAGCTGACGTCCAGGAACTGCAGCTGGAAGGCGGTGAAGCCGAGCTTGCGCAGCCCGTCCAGCTTGTTCACCAGGGCGTCCACGTCCTTGCCGGAGCTGAAGCAGAGGGACTGCCCCGGGTCGATCGCGTAGCCGAGCGTGACGTGGTTCTGCCGTGCCCGGAAGCCCAGTTCGCGCAGCTCCTCGGCCTGGGCCGCGGGGTAGGCGGTGCGCCAGCGGGAGAGCCGGTACGGGTCGTCACCGGGCGCGTAGAGGTAGAAGTTCTGCTTGGAGCGGCCCAGGAAGTCGACCTGCTCCAGCCGCTGCTGCGCGGTCCACGGGGTGCCGTAGAAGCCCTCCGTGACGCCGCGCACCGGGGCGCCGGTCGGCCAGTCCCGCAGCGTGATCCCGGGCAGGCCGAGCCCGGCCGCACCCGGCGCCTGCCCCTGCCCGGCCGGTACGGCGGCGAGCAGCTGACGCAGGCTCTGCGCGGCGTAGAAGGTGCCGGTGGCGTCCACGCCGGCCAGCACCACGGCGCCGTACGTCCCGCCGCCCTGGGCGGGCAGCTGACCGGCCGACAGCACGTACCCGCCGGCCGGCATCCCCGCGGTCGTCGGCCCGGCGCCGTCCTTGCCGCCCGCGGCGGCGGACAGCTGCCGCAGCACCCGGTCCACCTCGCCGCCGGCGCCCTCGGCGGGCCCGCCGACGTACACCACCAGCGTCCCGGCGGCCGGCGTCCCGCCGTCCGGACGCGGCGTCACCTCGCCCGCCCCGGCGACCTCCAGCACCTCCTGGACGGCCCGCACCGCGCCGATGTCCGCCTTGGGCGCGGTCACCAGCGTCACGGCGGACGGCACCGCGACGGGCTTGCCCGCCACGGTCTGCTGCTGCGGCTTCGGGAACACCTTCGGGTCGGTCACGCTGCCCAGCGGCGTCTGCGGCGCGGTGCTCACCACGTCCGAGGCCGTCGAGGCGGCCGTGGCCGCCGCGTACGCCGCCGACGGCAGCGAACCGGCCAGCAGCCCGCCGACCACCGCCGCGGCCGCGACCCCGGCCGCGATCTGCATCGCCCGCCGCCCCGGCCGCCCGGCCCGGTCCGCCCGGTCCGCGCGCTCCTCGCGCACCGACGCCAACAGCGGCTCGGTGCCCTTGAGATCGGCGATCAGCCGGTCCGCCGTCCGCGGCGCCAACTGACGGCACGTCCGCGCCGTGGCCCGCCGCGCCGCCTCCGCCGCGGGGTGCTGCAGCACCTCCCGCAACGCCGGACTCTGCTCCAGTTGCGACCTGAGCCGCCGCCCGGCCGCTACGGACACTCGGGCTTGCACAGGAGCCTCCTCGCCAGGCCACGACCACATCGTCCGCAACCCCACCAGCTGGCCGATCCGGTGTCAACGCCGCCGACTGCTATGACCGTTTTGCGCCGTTTCATTGCATGTCGGACCAGCCCGGAAACACCCGCGAGCGCCGGGCTTCACGGCACATCCCAGGCGGCGGCCGTCCCCAGCCTGTACGGTCGGCCCCCGCGCTGACCCCCCGTCGCCTGCCACCGCGGCCCAGCTCCAGACCCGGAGCAGCTGAAGGACGGCGAGGTCCTCACCTATGGACAAGGAGGACGGCGACACGACCACGACGAACGCCGACACCTTCGACACCGACGCCCTGAAGTCCTGCCGACCCGCCCCCACCCCCCCCGAGGGTCCGCCCGCCGGCGTCGTGTCGCGCTGGGTGATCGTGGTGTCACGCGGGTAGGACTGTGGCTGTCCCGAACGGGCGTTGCCGAGACATCGCAGGAGCCGCGAGTGGCCGCTTACCACGACAGTGACGGAGCCGAGCAGGTACCGGCGCAGGATGCCCCGCCGCCGCCCGCCGAACTGGTGGCGCTGGCGCGGGCGTACGGGGTGGACGTCCGGTACCCGGGGCCGGGCGGGCAGGCGGTGGGTGCGCGGACGCTGGTGGCGGTGCTGGGGGCGATGGGGGTGGCGGCCGGGTCGCCGCAGGAGGTGGGGGAGGCGCTGGAGCGTCACCGGGCCGGGCAGCGGGCCCGGTTGCTGCCGCCGTGCGTGGTGGTCCGGCAGGGGCGGCGGACGGCGCTGGACGTGCCGGCGGACGCCCGGTTGCGGGTGGAGCTGGAGGAGGGCGGGAGTTGGGAGCTGCCGCAGGGGCACTCGCACTGGGTGCCGGGGGACCTGCCGCTGGGGCGCCACGTGCTCACGGCGGAAACCGGCACGAGGACCGCGCGGGCCGCGCTGGTGGTCGCCCCGGAGCGGCTGCCGCAACTCCCGGGCCGCAGCTGGGGGTTCCTCGCCCAGCTGTACTCCGTGCTCTCCGAGCGCTCGTGGGGCATGGGCGACCTCGGTGACCTCGTCGAGCTGGCCCGGTGGGCGGGGGCGGGCCTCGGCGCGGGCTTCGTGCAGATCAACCCGCTGCACCAGGCGCTGCCCGGCGCCCCCTCCGACCCGTCCCCGTATCGCCCGTCCTCGCGCCGCTTCGCCGACCCGGTGCACCTGCGGATCGAGGCCGTCCCCGAGTACGCCTACCTGACCGGCGCCGGGCGCGAGCAGGCCGAGGAGCTGACCCGGCGGGCCGCCCGGCTGCGCGACGAGGTGCTGGTCCACGACGCCCTGATCGACCGGGACGCCGTCTGGCAGCTCAAGCGCGAGGCCCTGGAGCTGCTGCACGAGGTGCCGCGCGGCCCCGGGCGGCAGGCCGAGTACGACGCGTACCGGCTCCGCGAGGGCGAGTGGCTGTACCGGCACGCGCTGTGGAACGCCCTGGCCGAGGAGCACGGCACCGACTGGCACCACTGGCCGAAGGGGCTGCGTCACCCGGACGGCCCACAGGTCGAGCACGCCGCCAAGGAGCTGGAGGAGCGGGTCGAGTTCCACCGCTGGCTCGCCTGGCAGGTCGACCAGCAGCTCGCCCACGCCCAGCGGGCGGCCCGCGAGGCGGGCATGCCGGTCGGCCTGATCCACGACCTGGCCGTCGGCGTCCACCCGGACGGCGCGGACGCCTGGGCGCTGCGGGACGTACTGGCCGGCGGCATCTCGGTCGGCGCCCCGCCGGACGCCTTCAACGCCCACGGCCAGGACTGGGGCCTGCCGCCCTGGCGCCCGGACGCGCTCGCCGAGGCCGGCTACGCCCCGTACGCGGAGCTGCTGCGGGCCACCGCCCGGCACGCGGGGGCCCTGCGGATCGACCACGTGATGGGCCTGTTCCGGCTCTGGTGGGTGCCGCAGGGGCACCCGCCGACCGAGGGCGCGTACGTGCGCTACGACGCCGAGGCGATGCTCGGCGTGCTGGCGCTGGAGGCGCACCGGGCCGGGACGGCGGTGATCGGCGAGGACCTCGGCACGGTGGAGCCGGGGGTGCGGGAGGAGCTGGCGGCGCGCGGGGTGCTCGGCACGTCCGTGCTCTGGTTCGAGCGGGACTGGCGGGGCGACGGCGCGATCCTCGGCCCGGACCGCTGGCGGTCCGGCTGCCTGGCCACCCTCACCACCCACGACCTGCCCAGCACCGCGGCCCGGCTCTCCGGCGAGCACGTCGAGCTGCGGCACCGGCTGGGCCTGCTGGCCCGGCCGCTGGGGGAGGAGCAGGGGCAGGCGGCGGCGGACCTGGCGGACTGGCGGGCCGAGCTGGGCCGGCTCGGGCTGCTGGCCGAGGGCGAGCCGCTGACGATGCCGGTGCTGTACCGCTTCCTGCGGGCCACCCCGGCGGAGCTGGTCGGGGTCTGGCTGCCGGACCTGGTCGGGGACCCGCGCCCGCAGAACCTGCCCGGCACCTGGGACCAGTACCCGAACTGGCGCCTGCCGGTCGCGGACGGCTCCGGCGACCCGGTCACCCTCGAACGGCTGGCCACCGCCCCCGCCGCAGGCCTGCTCGCCCGGCTCCTGGCCCCGCGCGGTTCCGCCGGGTCGGCCCCGAGGCACGTCCTCCCGTCCCGCCCGACCGACCCCGACGAGCGCGCCCCCGTAAGCGGCGGGTAAGTTGGAAACGTGGACAAGAGGAACGCTTTGCGAGCCGGCGCGGTCTCCGCAACGGTCACGCTGATGATGCTGCTGTCGTCGCCCGCCATGGCCTTCACCAGGGACGACGGTGATGACCCCGGTTCCGGCCTGAGTGTGGGCCAGACCCTCGGCCTGTACGTGTTTCTCCCGCTGGTCGCCTTCGCGGTGATCGCCGGTCTGGCGGGCCTGCCCTACGGCAAGGGCAAGAAGAAGTAGCACCCGCGCAGACGTCCCCAGGACTCGCACGACCCGCAGGGCTCGCACGACCCGCAGGGCCCCCAGGTCCCGTACGACCTGCAGAGCCCGCACCACCCGCAAGACCCGCACGACCCCGAAGGGGCGCCGGACGATCCCGTCCGGCGCCCCTTCGCGGTTGCGAGGAGACCGTCAGCGGCCGCCCGCCGCACGGTCGGCCGCCTGGGCCTTGAGCGCGCGCTCGACGCCCGCCCGGGCCTCGACGACCTGGCGCCGCAGCGCCGGGGCCGGCTCGGCCGAGGCCAGCCAGGCGTCGGTGGCCTCCAGGGTCGCGGCCGTCACCTGGAGGGCCGGGTACAGCCCGACGATGATCTGCTGCGAGATCTCGTGGCTGCGGGTCTCCCAGACGCCCTTGACCGCCGCGAAGTACTTCGCCGCGTACGGCGCGAGCAGCTCGCGCTGGTCGGACTGCTGGAAGCCGGCGATGACGGCCTCCTGCACATAGTTCGTCAGCTTGTCGGACTCCACCACCGACGCCCAGGCCTCCGCCTTGGCCCCGGCGGTCGGCCGGGCGGCGCGGCAGGTGGCCGCGTGCTCCTGGCCGGCCGCGGTGTTGTCCCGCTCCAGCTCGGCGGCGATGGCGGCCTCGTCGGCCCGGCCGGTGGCGGCGAGGCGCACCAGCAGGGTCCAGCGCAGCTCGGTGTCCACCGCGAGGCCCTTGATCTCGACCGAGCCGTCCAGCAGCCCGGCGAGCAGGCCCAGCTGACCGTCGGTACGGGCGACCGAGGCGAGGGCGCGGGCCCAGGCCAGCTGGTGGTCGCTGCCGGGCTCGGCGGCGCGCAGGTGCTCCTCCGCGGCGGCGGCCCAGCGGTCGAGGCCCTGCTCGCGCCACTGCGGGTCGGTGTAGGCGTCGAGGGCGAGCTTGACCTGGCGGTGCACGGACTGCACCACGCCGATGTCGCTCTCGCGCCCGATGCCGGACAGCGCCAGCGCCAGGTAGTCGCGGGCGGCCAGCTCGCCGTCGCGGGTCATGTCCCAGGCGGAGGCCCAGCACAGCGCGCGCGGCAGCGACTCGGTGAAGCCGCCGAGGTGCTCGGTGACGACGGCCAGCGAGTCCTCGTCCAGCCGGATCTTGGCGTACGAGAGGTCGTCGTCGTTCAGCAGCACGACGGCCGGGCGGTGCCGGCCGACCAGCTCGGGCACCTCGGTGCGCGGGCCGTCGACGTCCAGCTCGATCCGGTCGGTGCGCACCAGCGCGTCGCCGTTCAGCTCGTACAGGCCGATCGCGATGCGGTGCGGCCGCAGCACGGCCTCGCCCTTGGCGCCGGCGGGCAGCGCGGGGGCCTCCTGGAGCACCGCGAAGGACTCGATCTCGCCGTCGGTGTTGAGCACGATCGAGGGCCGCAGCACGTTGATGCCGGCGGTCTCCAGCCAGGCCTTGGACCAGGCCTTGAGGTCGCGGCCGCTGGCCTCCTCCAGGGCGCCGAGCAGGTCGCTGAGCCGGGTGTTGCCCCAGGCGTGGCGCTTGAAGTACGCCTGCACGCCCTGGAAGAAGGCGTCCTGGCCGACGTACGCCACCAGCTGCTTGAGCACCGAGGCGCCCTTGGCGTAGGTGATGCCGTCGAAGTTGACCTGGACGTCCTCCAGGTCGTTGATGTCCGCCATGATCGGGTGGGTGGACGGCAGCTGGTCCTGCCGGTACGCCCAGGTCTTCATCTGGTTGGCGAAGGTGGTCCAGGAGTGCGGCCACTTGGAGCCCGGGGCCTCGGCCTGGCAGACCGCCTCGGCGTAGGTCGCGAAGGACTCGTTGAGCCAGAGGTCGTTCCACCACTCCATGGTGACGAGGTCGCCGAACCACATGTGGGCGAGCTCGTGCAGGATCGTCGCGGCACGGGCCTCGTACGCGGCGTCGGTGACCTTGGAGCGGAACACGTACTGGTCGCGCAGGGTGACGGCGCCCGCGTTCTCCATCGCACCGGCGTTGAACTCCGGGACGAAGAGCTGGTCGTACTTGGCGAACGGGTACGGGAAGTCGAACTTCTCCTGGAAGTAGTCGAAGCCCTGCTTGGTGACCTCGAAGACGGCCTCCGGGTCCAGGAACTCGCGCAGCGAGGGCCGGCAGTAGACGCCCAGCGGCACCTTCTGCTCGCCGTTCTCGTAGGTGTCGAAGACCCCGACGTACGGGCCGGCGACGAGCGCGGTGATGTAGGTGGAGATCCGGCCGGTGGGCTCGAACGTCCAGACCCGGGTGTCGCCCTCGCCGACCGGCTCCGGGGTCGGCGAGTTGGAGACCACGACCCAGCCCTCCGGCGCGGTCACGGTGAACGCGAACGCGGCCTTCAGGTCGGGCTGCTCGAAGTTGGCGAAGACCCGGCGGGCGTCCGGCACCTCGAACTGGGTGTACAGGTAGGTCTCGCCGTCGACCGGGTCGACGAACCGGTGCAGGCCCTCACCGGTGTTGGTGTACTCGCAGTTCGCGACGACCCGCAGCTCGTTCTCGGCGGCGAGGCCCGGCAGCGGGATGCGGCTGTCGGCGAAGGTCGCCGGGTCGAGCCGCACGCCGTTGAGGGTGATCTCCTCGACGCTCGGGGCGACCAGGTCGATGAAGGTCTCCGCCCCCGGGGTGGTGGCGGTGAACCGGACCACGGTGGTGGACCGGAAGGTACCGCCCTCGCGGGCCGAACCGAGGTCGAGCTCGATGTCGTACGCGTCCACGTGGAGGAGGTCGGCCCGGGTGCGGGCCTCCTCACGGGTCAGGTTTGTGCCGGGCACTCGCTGCACTCCTTTGTCAGACTGATGGTCCGAATCCTCGCACGTCCAACGGACGGGGCGGCCGAAAAATCACAGGCGGGGCGGGCCCGGGCGATCAGCCCGTGCCCGCCCCGCCCGTGTCGGTCGCCGCGCGGCCCGCGACGAGGGGTCACGCCCCCGGGATCAGCCCCGGAGGCGCCCCGGCGTCACTTCTTCCACTTGGTCAGCGGACCGTCGCTGGCGCTGTAGCGGCGGAACGCGTAGACGGCGGCGCCGTCGTCCGAGACCAGGTACTCGGAGGTGCTGCTGCCGATGCCCATGCTGCTCGGCATCGTCATGGTGCCGAGGTCGGACATCGAGCCGTCGGTGGGCGAGAGCGTCACCAGCCGGGCCGGCTTGTTGTAGCCCTGGTCGACGATCGCGCGGACCTTGCCGTCCTTGTCGGTCCCGGCCACCAGGCGCATGTCGTTGCTCGTCGAACCGGAGTTGGCCGACCACAGCCGCTTGCCGGTGTTCAGGTCGTAGGCGTTGATGCCCGGCTTGCCGCCGCTGACCTGGACGTACAGCGTGGTGCCGCTGACCACGTTGCGGGTGAGGGCCTCGTTCTGGCCGGAGAGGCGCAGGCTGTCCGCGCCGGGCTCCTTGACGGACATCTGGGTGCCCGGCTTGTTGTCCTTGTCGAACGGCAGGACGTAGTCGCCCTGCGGGCCGTTGCCCATCAGCAGTACCAGCGGCTTGTCCTGGACGACCGAGTCGACCTCCTCGATGTTGCCGGTGAGGGTGATCGGGGTGCTGGCCGGCTTGCCGGTCTCGGCGTTGACGATGACCAGCTGCGACTTCGGGCCGCTGGTGCCGTAGCAGCGGTCGCTGACCGCGATCTGGGCGCCGGCCGCCTTGCCGCGCAGGACGCAGTCCTTGTCGCGCGGCTGGTACTGCCAGGCCGGCTGGCCGTTGGCGATGTTCAGGGCGGCGACGGCGTTGCCGCCGACGGCGACGACGTTCTCGGTGACGCTGAGGGTCGGCGAGGACATCCGGTCGGCCGAGACCTTGACGCTCCAGAGCAGCTTGCCCTGGGTCAGGTCGATGGCGCCGACGGTGGAGCAGTCGCTGTCACCGGTGTTGAAGGAGACGGCGGCGACGCCCTTGGAGTTGGCGGCGTACGAGGCGGTGCACAGCTCCTTGCTGCCGGCCGGGGCGGCGATGGTCCACGCCTCCTTGCCGTCGGTCAGGTTGAAGGCCCTGATCCCGGAGCTGTCGACGCGCACCGCGAGCTTGTCGGTGCCCCAGACGCCGAGCATCTGGTTCGAGCTGTCCGCGTTGGCCGGCTTGGGGGCGCTCCAGGCGACGTTGAAGGTGGCGCCCTTGGGAGCGGGGGCGGGGGTGGGGCCGCTGCTGGTCCCGCCGTTGTCGGTGGTGCCGGTGCTGACCGGGTCCGGGCCCGGGTCGGGGGCGGGCTTGGGGTCCTTGAGCAGGACGACCAGGGCGACCACGATCGAGATCGCCAGCACGCCGCCGATGATCCCGCCCCACAGCATCACCGGGTTGCGCTGCTTGGGCGCGACCGGCGCGACGGGGTAGCCGTACCCGGGCTGCTGCGGGTAGTTGTAGCCGCCCGGGTTGTAGGCCTGCCCGGCGTCCGGGGCGCCGTACGGGGCACCGGGGACCGGGTCGTACGGGCCGACCGGCGCGGCACCGGGCGGCGGCGGGGCCTGGCTGGGGAACCCAGGGGCGGTCGGCGCGTACGCCGCGTACTCCGGGCTGCCGACCGACGGCTGCGCGGGCGGCTGCACGGGCGGTGCCGGCGGCTGGCCGGGCGGCGGGCCCGCGGGCGCGACCGGGCCCGGGGTGACCTGCCCCGGGACGGCGGCGCCGTCGAGCTGCGTCATCTGGTCCGCGACGGCGGCCGGATCGACCCCGCCGCCCGGCGGGCGCCCGAACGAGACGCCCCGGTTGTCCTGCGGACCGCTGCCGGGCGTTTCGCCTGCACCCGGCGTAGGGTGATCCCCTGCCATCTGATTCCCCGTCATGTCTGGATGCGTCCCCCTGGCGGTGCCGTCCACGGCCCCGATGGGACGGGTGAGAAGTGGCACCATGTTAGTGGTGCGTGGTTTTCGGCCGTCGCCAGGACAGCGGTTCCCCGTCCCCGCAGGCCCGGGCCGCGCAACACCTTCACCCCCCGATCACCGCGCCCCCACGCCCGCGCCCCCGCTCGCCGGCCCGCGCCGGGCGGCCGCCGTCCGCGCCCCCCTGCGCGCCCGCCCGCCGCAGCCGGGATCCCCGCCCGGGCCCCCGGGCCGTACCCTTCAGGAGTTGAAGGGGACGCCCGGCGGAGGGGTCCCCGCCCTGGGAGGGTGGATCATGTCGACGGACACACCGGGCTCGCAGTCGTCGCTGCACCGGGCGAACCTGGAACGGGTGCTCCGCGCGGTGCGGATGGCCGGCTCGCTGACCCAGGCCGAGATCGCCCGCGGCACCGGACTGTCCGCGGCCACCGTGTCCAACATCGTGCGGGAGTTGAAGGAGAGCGGCACCGTCGTGGTCGCCGACACCTCCTCCGGCGGCCGCCGCGCCCGCAGCGTCTCGCTCAGCGGGGACGCCGGCATCGTGGTCGGCATCGACTTCGGCCACACCCACCTGCGCGTCGCGGTCGGCAACCTGGCCCACCGGGTGCTGGCCGAGGAGAGCGCCCCGATCGACGTCGACGTCTCCGCCCAGCAGGGCTTCGACCGCGCCGAGGCGATGGTCGAGCGGCTGCTGACGCAGGCCGGCTTCCGTTCCGACAAGGTGATCGGCGTCGGCCTCGGCGTGCCCGGCCCGATCGACGTGGAGACCGGCGCGCTCGGCTCCACCGCGATCCTGCCCGGCTGGACGGGCATCGCCCCGGGCCGGGAGCTGGCCGAGCGGCTCGGCATGCCGGTGCACGTGGACAACGACGCCAACCTGGGCGCGCTCGGCGAGCTGGTCTGGGGCGCCGGCCGCGGGCTGAGCGACCTCGCCTACATCAAGGTCGCCAGCGGGGTCGGCGCCGGGCTGGTGGTGAACGGCCAGATCTACCGCGGCCCGGGCGGCACCGCGGGTGAGATCGGGCACATCACCCTGGACGAGGCCGGGCCGGTCTGCCGCTGCGGCAACCGCGGCTGCCTGGAGACCTTCGTCGGCTCCCGCTACCTGCTCTCGCTGCTCGCCCCCACCCTCGGCCAGGACCTCAGCCTGCCCCGGGTGGTCGAGCTGGCCCAGCAGGGCGACCTCGGCTGCCGCCGGGTGATCGCCGACGCGGGCCGGCAGATCGGCACCGGCGTCGCCACCCTCTGCAACCTGCTGAACCCCCGCCGGGTGATCCTCGGCGGGGACCTCGCCGAGGCCGGTGAGCTGGTGCTCGCCCCGATCCGGGACTCGGTGGCCCGGTACGCGATCCCGAGCGCCGCCCGTCAGCTCTCGGTCGTCCCCGGCACCCTCGGCGGCCGGGCCGAGGTGCTCGGCGCGCTGGCCCTGGTGATGAGCGAGATGGGGGAGTCCGGCGCGCTGGGCCGCGCCTGACACCGCCGTCCGGCCCGCCCGCGTATTCAAACGCCTGTACGTCAACCTGAAGTGACCCGGCTTCCCGGCCCGACCTCCCGGAATGGCGGTAACCGAACGGTGGCACCGGGCGCGCCGCTTGGTGTCCGGCAGGCGGACATTAGACTCGACCGGTCGCCACCGGCCGGACCGTCGGACTGCCGCCGGGCCGGGCAGCGACGCCCGTCGGACCGTCCGTGGTCCGCGAACACTGAACGAGGAGGAACGGGTGGCCCTGCTGACCCGCATTCGGGGACCGCGCGATCTCGACCGGCTCACGCCCGGACAGCTGGCCGCACTGGCCCAGGAGATCCGGACCTTCCTGGTGACCGAGGTCTCCAAGACGGGTGGCCACCTCGGGCCCAACCTCGGCGTGGTGGAGCTCACCATCGCGCTGCACCGGGTCTTCGACTCCCCGCGCGACCGCATCCTCTTCGACACCGGCCACCAGAGCTACGTCCACAAGCTGCTCACCGGCCGCCAGGACTTCTCCCGGCTGCGGATGAAGGGCGGCCTGTCCGGCTACCCGTCCCGGGCCGAGTCCGAGCACGACGTGATCGAGAACTCGCACGCCTCCACGGTCCTCTCGTACGCCGACGGCCTGGCCAAGGCCAACCAGATCCTGGGCAAGAACGACCCGGTCGTCGCGGTGATCGGCGACGGCGCGCTCACCGGCGGCATGGCCTGGGAGGCGCTCAACAACATCGCCGACGCCGAGGACCGCCCGCTCGTCATCGTCGTGAACGACAACGAGCGCTCGTACTCCCCGACCATCGGCGGCCTGGCCAACCACCTCGCCACCCTGCGCACCACCCAGGGCTACGAGCGCTTCCTGTCCTGGGGCAAGGACGCGCTCCAGCGCACCCCGGTGGTCGGCCAGCAGCTGTTCGAGACGCTGCACGGCGCCAAGAAGGGCCTCAAGGACTTCATCGCCCCGCAGGGCATGTTCGAGGACCTCGGCCTCAAGTACATCGGCCCGATCGACGGCCACGACATGGCCGCCCTGGAGTCCGCGCTGACCAAGGCGCGCGGCTTCGGCGGCCCGGTGATCGTGCACTGCCTCACCGAGAAGGGCCGCGGCTACCACGCCGCCGAGAACAACGACGAGGACCGCTTCCACGCGGTCGGCAAGATCCACCCGGAGACCGGCCTGCCGATCACGAGCGGCGGCGGCCGGAGCTGGACCTCGGTCTTCGCCGAGGAGATGGTCGCGCTCGGCCACGAGCGCGAGGACATCGTCGGCATCACCGCCGCGATGCTCCACCCGGTGGGCCTGGCCCCGTTCGCCGAGGCCTTCCCGGACCGGATCTTCGACGTCGGCATCGCCGAGCAGCACGCCGTCACCAGCGCCGCCGGCCTGGCCACCAACGGCCTGCACCCGGTGTTCGCGGTCTACGCGACCTTCCTCAACCGGGCCTTCGACCAGGTCCTGATGGACGTCGCCCTGCACAAGCTGGGCGTCACCTTCGTCCTGGACCGGGCCGGCGTCACCGGCGACGACGGCGCCTCGCACAACGGCATGTGGGACATGTCGATGCTGCAGATCATCCCGACCCTGCGGCTGGCCGCCCCGCGCGACGCCGACCAGGTCCGCGCGCAGCTGCGCGAGGCCGTCGAGGTCAAGGACGCCCCGACCGTGGTCCGCTACTCCAAGGGCACGGTCGGCCCGGCCGTCCCCGCGGTCGGCCGGATCGGCGGCATGGACGTGCTGCGCGCCGCCGAGGAGCCCTCCGGCGCCCACCGCGCCGACGTGCTGATCGTCTCGGTCGGCGCGATGGCCCCCACCAGCCTGGAGGTCGCCGACCTGCTGGCCGCCCAGGGCGTCACCGCCACCGTGGTGGACCCGCGCTGGGTCAAGCCGGTGGACGCGGCCCTGCCGGGCCTGGCCGCCGAGCACCGGGTGGTCGTCACGATCGAGGACAACGGCCGGGTGGGCGGCGTCGGCGCCGCCGTGGCGCAGGCGCTGCGGGACGCGGACGTGGACCTGCCGGTGCGCGACTTCGGCATCCCGCAGGAGTTCCTGGACCACGCCAGCCGGGCCGAGATCCTGGCCGAGATCGGCCTGAACGCCCCGGACATCGCCCGAAAGGTGACGGCTCTGGTCGCCAAGCTGGACGCGGCGCCGGTCAAGGCCTGACCGGAGGCCGTCCGGGGGAGCGGTCACCCGTTCCGCAGACGACCGTTTGTCGTAACTCCGTAACAGTTCGTCACGGAACAAGCTGACAATCGCACTGAAAGGCGGGACCGGCGCCACCGGCGCCGATCCCGCCCGGTAGGTTGTCACCCGTGCCGACCCCCACCCGCCTCCGCCTCACCGGACTGGCCGAGCGCCTGCCCGAGCGCGTCCGTACCCGTGTTCTCACCGGGTACTGGACCAGGCTGGTGCCGGTGCTCGCGCTGGTCGCGCTGCTCACCCACATCCCCTCCTTCGCCCGGCCCGTCTGGAGCCCGGACGAGGGCTTCCTGGCCACCCAGGCCCGGATGCTGGCGGACGGCGGGGTGCTGTACGACACCGTGGTGGACCGCAAACCACCGCTGCTGCCCTGGCTCTACCAGGCCTGCTTCGCGGTCTTCGGCTCCGCCTCGCTCTGGCCGCTGCGCACCCTGGCGGTGGTGGCCCACCTGGTCACCGCGATCCTGCTGGCCTCGATCGCCCGCGGCCGCTGGGGCAACCGGGCCGGGGCCGGGGCCGGACTGCTCTACCTGCTGGTCTCCATCGGGCTCTCCCCGGAGGACACCCAGGCGGCGACCTTCGAGGTCTTCATGCTGCCCGCCATGGTGGCCGCCTTCCGGTACGCCGAACGGCGCCGCTGGCTGGCCGCGGGCATCGCGGTCGCCCTCTGCTCACTGACCAAGCAGACCGGCGGCGCGGTGCTGCTGCCGGTGCTCTGGATGCTGTTCCAGGACGCCCGCCGGCGCGGGGTGCGCTGGCCGCCCGCGCTGTTCAAGATCGGGTTCGGCTTCACCCTGCCGATAGCGCTGGTCGCGGTGATCCTCACCAAGCCCAAGGGCTTCCTCTTCTGGGTGGTCACCGGCAGCGGCGACTACGCCTCCTTCGGCGGCGCCTGGCTCCAGATGCTCGGCCGGGCCTTCGGCAACTCGGCCATCCTGGCCGCGGCCGGCCTGGGCTTCCTGCTCCCGGTCGGACGCCGGCTCTGGCTCAAGCACCGCCACCGCCCGCTGCCGGTGGCCGGCGAGGAGCACGGCTCGACCACCGACCTGTGGGTCTGGCTGCTCTCCTCGGTCGTCGCGGTCAGCGTGGGCTTCCACTTCTTCGGCCACTACTACCTCCAGCTGATCCCGCCGCTGGTGCTGCTGGGCACCGGGGCGGTCGCCACCTCGGCGATCCGCTGGAAGCCCGTCCTGCTGTACACCACGGCCGCCGCCACGGTGTTCTGGAGCCTGGCGCTGGCCTGGCCGGGGGAGCGGCTCAACCGCACCACCGAGGTCGCCACCGCCGTCGCCGCCCAGACCACCCCCAAGGACACCGTGCTGGTCTGGGGCATGCACCCCGAGCTGTACTGGCTGGCCGACCGCAAGCCCGCCACCCGCTACCTGACCGCCGGCTTCCTCACCAACTACAGCGGCGGCAAGGACGGCAACCAGAACGTCGGCGAGCAGTTCAGCGTCTCCAACGCCTGGCAGACCTTCGACAAGGAGCTGGCCAACGGCCTGCCCGAGGTCGTGGTCGACGACTCCGGCATCGCCCCGTACCAGCCGGTCATGGTCCCCCGGATCGAGAACCTGCTGGACACCCACTACGAGATGGTCGGCGTCTTCGCCGACACGGTGGTGTACCGCCTCAAGCACTGAGGCGGCCCGCACCCGGTTTCCTCGCGGCAACGCCGTACACACGAACTCCTGGCGGAAACGCCGTACACAGGACCTCGGGCGGAAACGCCATACACGCCGCGTCCGGGCGGCAGCCCCGTACACACGGAGGAGCCCCGGTGACCGCATGGTCACCGGGGCTCCTCCGTGTTCGGGCCCTGCGTTACGCGGGCACCGAGGCCACGCCGGGGGCGAGGAAGGCCTTGCCGTTCACCCGCTCCGAGACGCCCTCACGGTCCAGGTACGGGGTGATCCCGCCCAGGTGGAAGGGCCAGCCGGCACCGGTGATCATGCAGAGGTCGATGTCCTGCGCCTCGGCGACGACACCCTCCTCCAGCATCAGGCCGATCTCCTGCGCCACGGCCTCCAGGGCGCGGGCGCGGACCTGCTCCCCGGTGAGCACCGAGTCGCCGAAGGTCAGCAGCTCCAGCACCTCGGGGTCGAGGACCTGCTGGCCGTCCGTCCAGGTGTAGAAGCCGCGCTTGCCGGCCTTGACCACCTTGGCGAGGTTCTCGGAGACGGTGAACCGCTCCGGGAAGGCGCCGTGCAGGGTCTCCGAGACGTGCAGGGCGATGGCCGGGCCGACCAGCTCCAGCAGCACGATCGGGGACATCGGCAGGCCGAGCGGCTCGACGGCCTTCTCGACGTCGGCGATCGGGGTGCCCTCGTCGATGATGCCCTGGATCTCGCCCATGAAGCGGGTCAGGATCCGGTTCACCACGAACGCGGGGCGGTCCTTGCAGAGCACCGAGGTCTTCTTCAGCTTCTTGGACACCGCGAAGGCGGTGGCCAGCGAGGCGTCGTCCGTCGAGTCGCCGCGGACGATCTCCAGCAGCGGCAGGATCGCGACCGGGTTGAAGAAGTGGAAGCCGACGACCCGCTCGGGGTGCTTCAGCTTCGAGGCCATCTCGGTGACCGACAGCGAGGAGGTGTTGGTCGCCAGCACGCAGGTCGGCGAGACCACGTTCTCCAGGTCCGCGAAGACGGCCTGCTTGACGCCCATCTCCTCGAACACGGCCTCGATGACGAAGTCCGCGTCGCCGAAGGCGGCGGCCTTGTCCAGCGAGCCGGAGACCAGGCCCTTGAGACGGTTGGCCTTGTCCTGGCCGATCCGGCCCTTGCCGAGCAGCTTGTCGATCTCGGCGTGGACGTAGCCGACGCCCTTGTCCACGCGCTCCTGGTCGATGTCGGTGAGGACCACCGGCACCTCCAGACGGCGGGCGAACAGCAGCGCCAGCTGCGAGGCCATCAGGCCGGCGCCGACGACGCCGACCTTGGTGACCGGGCGGGCCAGCGACGTGTCCGGCGCGCCGACCGGGCGCTTGGCCCGGCGCTGCACCAGGTTGAAGGCGTAGATGCCGCTGCGCAGCTCGCCGCTCATGATGAGGTCGGCCAGGGCCGCGTCCTCGGCGTCGAAGCCGGCCTGCAGGCTGGCCTTGTCCGCGAGGTCGAAGTCCTTGGCGGCGGCGATGATGTCCAGCGCCCTGTAGGCGGCCGGAGCGGCGCCGTGCACCTTGGCGTCGGCGACCATGCGGCCCCAGAGGACGGCGTCGTCCCAGGCCTTGCCGCGGTCGATCGCCTCGCGCTCGACGACGACGTCGCCCTTGACGACCTTGGCGGCCCAGAGCAGCGACTGCTCCAGGAAGTCGGCCGGCTCGAAGATCGCGTCGGCGATCCCCAGCTCGAACACGTCCTTGCCCTTGAGCTGCTTGTTCTGGTTCATCGAGTTCTCGACGATGACCTTGACGGCCTTACCGGCACCCACCAGGTTCGGCAGGATGGTGCAGCCGCCCCAGCCGGGGACGAGGCCGAGGAAGACCTCGGGCAGCGAGAAGGCCGGGACGCCCGCCGACACCGTGCGGTAGTCGCAGTGCAGGCCGACCTCGACGCCGCCGCCCATCGCCGCGCCGTTGTAGAAGGCGAAGGTGGGGACGGGCAGCGTGGCGATCCGCTGGAAGACGTCGTGGCCGCCCTTGCCGATGGCCAGCGCGTCCGCGTGCTCCTTGAGCAGCTCGACGCCCTTGAGGTCGGCGCCGACCGCGAAGATGAACGGCTTGCCGGTGATCGCGGCACCGACGATCGTGCCCTCGGCGGCCTCGGCCGCGACCTGGTCCAGCGCCTCGTTCAGCTTGAGCAGCGAGCCCGGGCCGAAGGTGGTCGGCTTGGTGTGGTCGAAGCCGTTGTCCAGGGTGATCAGGGCCAGCCGGCCGGCCTGCAGCGGCAGGTCGAGGTGGCGGACGTGCGCGGTCGTGACGACCTCGCCCGGGAAGAGCTCGGCGCCGCGGGTCAGCAGCTCGGTGGTGTTCGTCATGGTCACTTACCACCCTCGAGCTCGGTGTTCTGGGTCGCTCCGCTCCAGTGGGGGTTCTCCCAGATGATGGTGCCGCCCATGCCGAAGCCGATGCACATCGTGGTGAGGCCGTAGCGGACGTCCGGGCGCTGCTCGAAGCGGCGGGCCAGCTGGTTCATCAGGCGCACGCCGGAGGAGGCCAGCGGGTGGCCGAAGGCGATCGCGCCGCCGTACGGGTTGACCCGCTCGTCGTCGTCCGCGATGCCGTAGTGGTCCAGGAAGGACAGGACCTGGACGGCGAAGGCCTCGTTGATCTCGAAGGCCTGGATGTCGTCGATGGTCAGGCCGGCCTTGGCCAGCGCCTTCTCGGTGGCCGGCACCGGGCCGATGCCCATGACCTCGGGCTCGACGCCCGCGAAGGCGAAGGAGACCAGGCGCATCTTGACCGGGAGGCCGAGCTCCTCGGCGACGTCCTCGGCGGCCAGTAGCGAGGCGGTGGCGCCGTCGTTCAGACCGGCCGAGTTGCCCGCGGTGATGTTGCCGTGCGGGCGGAACGGGGTCTTCAGGCCGGCCAGCGACTCCATCGTGGTGCCCGGGCGCAGCGGCTCGTCCACGGTGGCCAGGCCCCAGCCGGTCTCGCCGACCTCGGGGTTGGTGTTGCGGATCGAGATCGGCACCAGGTCGGGCTGGATGTCGCCGTTGGCGTACGCCTTGGCGGCCTTCTCCTGGGAGCGCACGGCGTAGGCGTCGCAGCGCTCCTTGGTCAGGTGCGGGAACCGGTCGTGCAGGTTCTCCGCGGTCATGCCCATGAACAGGGCGGACTCGTCGACCAGCTTCTCGGAGACGAAGCGCGGGTTCGGGTCGACGCCCTCGCCCATCGGGTGGCGGCCCATGTGCTCGACACCGCCGGCCACGACCACGTCGTACGCGCCGAAGGCGATGCCGCCGGCGGTGGTGGTCACGGCGGTCAGCGCGCCGGCGCACATGCGGTCGATCGCGTAGCCGGGGACGGACTTCGGCAGGCCGGACAGCAGGGCGGCGGTGCGCCCGATGGTCAGGCCCTGGTCGCCGATCTGCGTGGTGGCCGCGACGGCGACCTCGTCGATGCGCTCGACGGGCAGGTTCGGGTTACGGCGCACGAGCTCCCGGATGCACTTGACGACGAGGTCGTCGGCGCGCGTCTCGTGGTAGATGCCCTTCGGGCCTGCCTTGCCGAACGGGGTGCGGACGCCATCGACGAAGACGACGTCCCTCGCGGTACGAGGCACGGGGGCTCTCCTCCCAGGGACCAACATGACGATTGGGCGGGCTGCCGCCGTCGAAGACCCGAGCGGCGCCGCATCACCGCCATGCTACCCGCCGGTAACCAACCTGCCCAGGCCCCTCGGAGGGATCCGACCATGTGTCCCCCGACACGTTCCCCGGCCCGTCCGACCAGGAGCGTCGTTTCCGGGCGCGACGAACGGGTGCGACGAGCCGGTACGACGACGGGGTACGACGAAGGGGATGCCACCCGTACGGATGACATCCCCTTCCACGTGTTGCCGTGATCGGTCCTGGAGCGTGATCAGTCCTGGGCCGCGGCCGCGGCGAACGCGGCGGCCACCGCCGGCGCCACCAGGTCCACCTGCCACTGCCGGGCGCCGAACCCGCGCAGCGCGGCGGCCACGGCCTCGGGGCCCGGCTCGGCCGGCGGGTGCCAGCAGACCCGGCGGACGGTGTCCGGGGTCATCAGGTTCTCGGCCGGCACGTGGTAGCGCTCGGCCAGCTCGCTGATCGCGGCGCGCGCGCCGGACAGCCGGGCGGCGGCCACCGGGTCCTTCTCGGCCCAGGCCCGCGGCGGCGGCGGTCCGTCGTGCGGCGCGGTGGCCGGCGGCAGCATGTTCTCCGGGATCTCCCGGGCGCGCTGCACGGCCGCCAGCCACTGCTCCAGCTGGCGCCGGTGCACCCGCGGGCCGAAGCCCTGGACGGCCTGCAGGGCGGCGATGTTCAGCGGCATGGCCAGCGCGGCGTTGACGATCGCCGCGTCGGCGAGCACCCGGCCGGGGGAGACGTCGCGGTCCTGCGCCATCCGGTCGCGGACCAGCCACAGCTCGCGCACCACGGCCAGCTGACGGCGGCGGCGGATCTTGTGCAGCTGCGAGGTGCGGCGCCACGGGTCGTTGCGCGGGCCCGGGCGGGGCGCGGCGGCGATCGAGGCGAACTCCTCCATCGCCCAGCCGAGCTTGCCCTGGGCGTCCAGCTCCTGTTCGAGTGCGTCGCGCAGCTCGACCAGCACCTCGACGTCCAGAGCGGCGTAGCGCAGCCACGGCTCGGGCAGCGGGCGGGTGGACCAGTCGACTGCGGAGTGCTCCTTGGACAGGCTCAGTCCGAGCACGTTCTCGGTCATCGGCCCGAGGCCGACCCGTGCGAAGCCGGCGATCCGCCCGGCCAGCTCGGTGTCGAACAGGCGCTGGGGTCTCATGCCGACGTCGGACAGGCAGGGCAGGTCCTGGCTGGCCGCGTGGACGACCCACTCGGCGTCCTCGACGGCCTTGCCGAGCGCACTGAGGTCCGGGCAGGCGATCGGGTCGATCAGGGCGGAGCCGGAACCCGCGCGGCGCAGCTGGATGAGGTAGGCGCGCTGCCCGTAGCGGTAGCCGGAGGCCCGTTCGGCATCGACGGCCACCGGTCCGGTGCCCGCGGCGAAGGCGGCGACGACGGCGCCCAGCGCCTGTTCGTCCGCCACGACGGGCGGGATCCCCTCCCTCGGCTCAAGGAGCGGGACCGGGGCTGCTTCTTCTGGGATGGCTGCTACGGCGTCGGTCACCCCCCAAGGGTACGACGGTCCTCGCGGCCGGGAGTGTTGTCGGACTGGTCAGACTGTTGATCGCCCGGGGGCGGCCCGCCCCGCTCCGGGGCGCGGTTCGCCCGCCGCGGGCCCTCCGGGGGTGACGGGAGTCAGGTGACGGAGTTCGGCGGCGGGAGGTTGACGACGGGAGTTCGACGGCGGGCCCCGGAACAGCGCCGCGGCGGCCGAGGAGGAAACGTTCCTCCTCGGCCGCCGCAGCGGTCCGGAGCGTCCGGCTCAGTGGATGATGCCGGTGCGCAGCGCGACCGCGACCATGCCGGCGCGGTCGCCGGTGCCCAGCTTGCGGGCGATCCGGGCGAGGTGGCTCTTCACGGTGAGCGCCGACAGGCCCATCGCCACGCCGATCGCCTTGTTGGACTGGCCCTCGGCGACCAGCCGCAGCACCTCGACCTCGCGGCCGGAAAGCTCGCGGTAGGCGGCCTGCTGCGCGCCGGGCGCACCAGGGGCTCCGGGGGCGCCCGGTGCTCCGGCCGCGCCCGGCATGCCCGGCATCCCGGGGCGGCGCATCCGGCCGGCCAGCCCGGCGGCGCCGAGCGGCATCCCGGGGCGGCCCGGCATCGCGACGTTCGTCCGGGTGCCGGTCACCACGTATCCCTTGACGCCGCCGGCCAGCGCGCTGCGGACCGCGCCGATGTCGTCGGCGGCGGACAGCGCCAGGCCGTTGGGCCAGCCCGCGGCGCGGGTCTCGGCGAGGATGGTCAGCCCGGAGCCGTCCGGGAGGTGGACGTCGGCGACGCAGATGTCGCGGGGGGTGGAGACCCGTGGGCGGGCCTCGGCGATGGAGGACACCTCGATCACGTCCCGGACACCGAGGGCCCACAGGTGGCGGGTGACGGTGTTTCGGACACGGGGATCGGCGATGACCACCATGGCGGTGGGCTTGGTCGGCCGGTAGGCGACCACGTTTGCGGGGTGCTCAAGAAGGACCGACACCAGGCCTCCTGCGGGGAGTGGCGGACGGAACCCCGATGGGGGCGGTCGGAGTGTTCCGCGTTGGGAAAGGGTCACAGACTGCTTCGGCAGCATCCGTGCCCGGCTTTAGCGAAAGATCACGATCTAGTGAGTAACAATACGGACAAATCGCGCAAATGATTGATGCGACATGCCTGGTATTCGCACAAAATCGATCAGATTTGGTGCCGATCGGTCGGTATCGACCGATGAATTGACGCAGAGCGGGTCCGAAGTCACACTCCGTCAGCCCTGGGGGTGGCGTCCGGCCCCCGGGTGCCGCCGGAGCCGCACACCACCCGTCAGTGCGACCGCGGGCGTCGCCGGGCCGGCATCGGGACCACTCCACCGAGTGAAGGAACCTCGGCGGGACCCTGCGGAGCCGGGGCGGCCGGCGGCAGGCCGGCGCTGACGCACAGCAGGTCCCCCCAGGCCGCCAGGTGCCGCTCGAAGCGGCCGTCGGCCGGGGTCCAGGAGGCCCGGATCTCGATCTCCGTCGAGGACGGGCGGTCCGCCAGGCCCCCGAAGTACTGGGAGGAGGCCAGCGTCACCGTGCCGGACGGCTCCGCGAACCCGGCGGCGTGCGCCTGCAGGGAGTCCAGCAGCCAGGCCCAGCCCACCTCGGAGAGCATCGGGTCGCCGGCCATCTCCGGCTCCAGCTCGGCCCGGGTCATCGTGACCACCCGGAACTCGCCGTTCCAGGCCTCCTGCCCGGCCGGGTCGTACAGCAGCACCAGCCGGCCGTCCGCCAGCTCCTCGCCGTCCACCTCGACCGAGGCGGTCACCGCGAACGAGTACGGGGCGAGCCGGCGCGGCGCCGGCGCGGGGGAGAGCTGCACCTCGGGCCGCAACCGGGCCCCGTCCAGGGCCGCCACGGCCGCCCGGAACTCGCTCGGCGCCCCCTCGCGACCCGCTCCGCCACCTGCTCCGCCACCCTGTGCGGGGTGCCCTCCGACCGCTGCCATGTCCCGAAGACTAGGTCGAAGAACGGGGTTATCGCCGCAACTTCTCTCCCAGCGGCGTGCCGGAACGGCAAACCCGGACAGATCTTGGAGGAACCGACGAGACCGGCCGGGAAACCGGGCCCGGCACGCGTGCGAAGATTTGACGGTGAGCGAGACTACGGCAGACAGCACGGCGGCCACCCACGACGGCCCGACCACCCCCGGGCGCCGCGGCGCCGCGCACGACTCGGCGTTCCTGCGCGCCTGCCGGCACGAGCCCGTGCCGCACACCCCGGTGTGGTTCATGCGCCAGGCCGGCCGCTCGCTGCCCGAGTACCTGAAGGTCCGCGAGGGCATCCCCATGCTGGAGTCCTGCATGCGGCCCGAGCTGGTCAAGGAGATCACCCTCCAGCCGGTGCGCCGGCACAAGGTGGACGCCGCGATCTTCTTCAGCGACATCGTGGTGCCGCTCAAGGCCGTCGGCATCGACGTCGACATCAAGCCCGGCATCGGCCCGGTCATCGCCGACCCGATCCGCACCGCCGAGGACCTGAAGCGGCTGCGCCCGCTGGAGCCCGACGACGTCCCCTACATCACCGAGGCCGTCGGCCTGCTGGTGGACGAGCTCGGCGAGACCCCGCTGATCGGCTTCGCCGGCGCGCCGTACACGCTGGCCAGCTACCTGATCGAGGGCGGCCCGTCCAAGAACCACGAGAACACCAAGGCCATGATGTACGGGCAGCCCGAGCTGTGGGCCGCCCTGGTGGACCGGCTCGCGGACATCACCTCGGCCTTCCTCAAGGTGCAGATCGAGGCCGGCGCCTCCGCGGTCCAGCTGTTCGACTCCTGGGTCGGCGCCCTCGCGCCGGACGACTACCGCCGCTCGGTGATGCCGTCCAGCACCAAGGTCTTCGACGCCGTCGCCGGGTACGGCGTGCCGCGGATCCACTTCGGCGTCGGTACCGGCGAGCTGCTCGGCCTGATGGGCCAGGCCGGCGCCGACATCGTCGGCGTCGACTGGCGGGTCCCGCTGAACGTCGCCGCCGAGCGGGTCGGCCAGGGCAAGGGCCTCCAGGGCAACCTCGACCCGGCGGTGCTGTACGCGCCCACCAAGGTCGTCGAGACCAAGGCCCGCGAGGTGCTGCACGCCGCCCAGGCGCTCGGCACCAGCGGCCACATCTTCAACCTCGGCCACGGCGTGCTGCCGTCCATGGACCCGGACGCGCTCAGCCGCCTCGTCGCCTTCGTCCACGAGGCCAGCGCACGCTGACCTCAGGGCGGTGGGCCCCCGGACTCCGGGGGTCCACTACCCGGCCGTGACCTCGATCCCGGCCCGGCGCAGCAGCGCCGCCGTCACCCCGTCACCCGGGCGCAGCTCCCCGGAGAACGTCCCGTCGTACACCTGACCGCAGCCGCAGGACGGGCTGCGCGCCATCAGCACCGCCCGCCGGGCCCCCGCCCCCTCGGCGGCGGACAGCGCCGCCCGGGCACCGGCCAGGAACTCCGCGGTGCAGTCCGCGCCCGTCGCGTCCACCACCCGGGCCCGCCCGTCCAGCACGTCCCCGCCGTCCCCGCCCACGATCTCCGCCGGCGGCCGCGGCGTCGGCAGCCCGCCCGCCCCCTCCGGGCACACCACCACGGCCCGCCCCTCCTCGACCAGCCGCACGGCGCCGTCGGAGGTCTTCGCCCGCCCGTCGTACCGACAGGGAATCCCGGCCAGACACGCACTCACCACGATCGGTTCCATGCGGTGGAGCCTACGGCGGCCGGCTCACTCCTCGAAGAGCTGGTCCCTTCGCATCGTGAACTCCCGCCGCCCGCACACGGTTTGGAGATGGTGCGGCTGCCAGATGGACACCGTGACGACCTCGTCCGCGCGCCCGGCGGCCGGGCCCAGCACGGTGCAGTCGATGTCGGCCGGGAACGGGAACGGCGAGTCCGCTTCGATCCACGCGCCGGGCCCGAGGGCCTGGTCCGTCCCGAACATCGCGGTCTTCCCGATGATCGACCACCGTCGGCCGTCCGCGTCCGTGAAACAGACCTCCACCACCCCGGGCTGCGGCTCGTCGTCCACCCACCGGACCGCCTCGCCCCACAGGTACACCACAGGGCACCCTCCTCTCGGGGGACTATCAGGATTCCGGTGTACGGCACCCGTTTGGTCTAGGTGTTGATCTTGTTGTCGGGTGTGGGCCGGTTGGCTCACACCCGTCCGGCTGACAGGCGTCCGTCGAAGGCGATGTCGAAGGCGTTCAGGGCTCCGAGCCAGCGGTTGCTCCAGCGTTGGCGGCCTCGTCCGGTGGGGTCGAGGGCCAGGGTCGCCAGGTAGAGGCGTTTCAGG
>NZ_LIPD01000018.1 GCF_001905545.1 Streptomyces sp. CB02056
ACACCCGCGTTGAGCGGCACGGCAACCACCGGAATAGGGCGGCCCCGCGCACTGCGTCCTCGCTAGTGTTTGTTTCAAAAGGAATCTCCAACCCCAGGAAACCCTGAGGCCGGGGATGTCAACATATCTGGCGTTGACTTTTGGCACGCTGTTGAGTTCTCAAGGAACGGACGCTTCCTTCGGACCGCCTTCCAGCGGACCCTCCGGGCTTCGTTCTTTCGTGTTTCCAGCTTATCAGATGTTTTCCGCTCCGTTTTCCGGAGTTTCATTCATCGGATTCACTTTCCGCTTTGCCGCCCCGGTCTCCCGCGGCGACTCCGGAACTGTACGGGCACCGGCACGTCACATGCAAATCGCCCCTGCCCGGGCTCCCGGGCAGGGGCGATCAGTGCCGATCAGGGCCGGCCGGAGCCGGCCCGAGCCGGGTCAGCGAACCTCGGTGATCTCCGGGCCGCGCGCGAACGGGTCGAGCGCGGTACCGCCGAAGCGGTTCTCGCCCTCACCGGCGGCGGCGGTCGCCCCGCCACCGTCGGCGACCATCTGGGCGTCCTCGGGAAGCTTCAGGACGATCGGGTCGCGGGGAGCCATCGGGGACTCGCCGCGCACGACGACCGTCTGCCGGAAGACCTGCTCCAGGATCCCGGCCATCTCCGGCTGCACGGCGGCCTGGCCCGAGATCACGCCGCGCAGGAACCAGCGCGGACCGTCGCAGCCGACGAACCGCACCAGCTGCACGCCCTGGGTGCCGTCCGGCAGCTGCACGGGGACCCGGGCGCGGAGGTGCCAGCCGAGCGGGCCCTCCTCCTCCTCGATGAGGCCGCCCTGCGAGGTGATGCCGTTGGCGATCTCCTCCCGGACCTCCCCCCAGATGCCCTCCGACTTCGGGGCCGCGAAGGCCTGGAGCTGGATGGCGCTGTTTCCGAGCACAAGGGTTGCCGCCACGATCGCGTCACCGGCGACCTCGACGCGCAGCTCCATGCCCTCGACGCCGGGGACCAGCAGACCCCCGAGGTCGACGCGCCCCTCCTCGGGGTTCTCCAGCTCGGAGTGGTCCCACGGACCGTCCGGCCGGGGGGCCGGCGGCAGGCCGACCCTGTCGGCCGGGTCCAGCTCGGTCACGTTCTCGCTCTCGGCGGAACCTTCGACGTCATCGGCCGTCTCGTCGGCGCTGATGGCGTCGTCGGCGAGCTGCTCGACAGCGTCCTCGCTCTTCTGGCGACGACGGAACACGGTCACTGCCCTTCCCGGTCCAAGACCGATGCGAATGCCTGCTCGGCTTCCTGCGAGGCCGCGGGCATGCTAGACCGCGGCATGGCCGCCGGTCGACCCGAACCCGCCCTCGGCGCGTGCCGACCCAGGCAGCTCCTCCACCTCGTGGAAACGGGCCTTCTCGACCTGCTGGATCACCAGCTGGGCGATTCGGTCCCCTCGGCGGAAGCTGACCCCCTCGCGCGGGTCCAGATTGACGACGATCACCTTGATCTCTCCACGGTACCCGGCATCGACCGTCCCCGGGGCGTTCACGAGGGCAACACCGCAACGAGCTGCCAGGCCCGACCGGGGGTGGACGAAGGCCGCGTAGCCGTCCGGCAGGGCGATGGCGATGCCGGTGGGCAGCATGACCCGCTCGCCGGGGGCCAGCTCCGCGTCGACGGTGGTGCGCAGGTCGGCACCGGCGTCCCCGGGCTGCGCGTAGGCGGGCAGCGGCAGCTCGGGGTCGATGCGCTTGATCAGGACGTCCAGCTGCGGGCGGGGGGTGTCGCTCAAGGGTTCACCTCAAAGGCTCGTGCGCGCTTCATCAGATCCGGGTCGTCGAGGACCTTCTCGATGTCCTCGGGACGACCGTGCGTGGTGAAGTGTTCCAGCTTTACCTGGATGAAGAGGGCCTGGGACCGGACGGCGACCGGCCCGTCCGGTCCGCCGATCCGCGCCTCCGCGGCGCTGTAGATCTTGCGGCCGTGCACGCCGGTGATCCAGGCGCGCAGGTGCAGCACCGAGTCGACGGGCACCGGGCTGAGGAAGTCGGTCTCCAGCCGGCCGGTCACGGCGGGGGCGTGCAGCAGCCAGTTGAGCGTGCCGAGGGTCTCGTCCATGGCGGTGGTCAGCAGGCCGCCGTGGGCCAGGCCGGGGCCGCCCTGGTGGGCGTCGCGGACGGCGAACTCGGCGGTGACGTCGAGTCCCTCGCCGGCGACCGCGTCGATCCGCAGGCCGCCGGGGTGCTGCGGGCCGCAGCCGAAGCAGTGCTCGTAGTGGGAGCCGAGCCGGGTGCCGGGGGCGGGCGCCTGGGGGTGGCGCTCCGGCAGGACGGCGTCCGGCGGCGGGGTGGTCGGGGACGGCGGTATGGCGGGCGCCGGCCGGTCGGTGGGGGTGCTGGGGGCTGTCGTACCGGTCACGGGGCCCCAGCCTACCCAGGGGTAGCGGGCCTCCGGTGGGGGTGGCGTCCCGGGCCGGACGTCAGGGCGACCACAATGGAGGCATGTACGACGAACGCCTCACGGTGCCGCGCTCCTGGTGGCTGCTCCCGATCGCGCTGGGTCTCACGTTCGCGCTGATCCTGATCCGGGTCAGCGGTCCGGCCGCGCTGATCGGACTGGTGGTCGGCATCGCCGCCGGCGCGGTCGCGATCAGCAGCTACGGCTCGGCCCGCATCCGCGTGGTCCAGGGCTCCCTGGTGGCCGGCCCGGCCCGGATCCCGGTGGACGCGCTCGGCGACGCGCAGGCGCTGAGCCCCGCCGAGGCGGCGGCCTGGCGCGGCCGGAAGGCCGATCCGCGCGCCTTCATGCTGCTGCGCAGCTACGTCCCGACGGCGCTGCGGGTCGAGGTGACCGATCCGACCGACCCGACGCCGTACCTCTACCTGTCGACCCGCTCGCCGATGAAGCTGGCGGAGGCGCTGGAGGACGCCCGGCGCGGCGCCCGCACCTGAGGCGGACCGGGCCGGGCCGCGAGGCGGTCGGGCCCGGACACGAGCCGGACGGAAGAGGCCGGACAAACGGAGAGGGACGGTTCCGCTGCTGCGGGACCGTCCCTACGACTTTGTCCTGACCGGTCGACCGGCCGACTCCGTCCTCCCGGGCCCGTCCAGACGGACGGTGCCCGGACCTGCCGTCCGGCCCCGCTGCCCGGGGCCGGAAGGAGCGGTGTACCGGTCCCGCGGGCGCAGCCGCGGGCACCGGGTCCTGTCCGCCGCGGTGCTCAGGCGCCGCAGTCCCGGCAGATCGGGTTGCCGTTCTTCTCGCTGTAGAGCTGGCTGCGGTGGTGCACGAGGAAGCAGCTCATGCAGGTGAACTCGTCCGCCTGCTTCGGCAGGACACGGACGGCGAGCTCCTCGTTCGAGAGGTCGGCACCGGGGAGCTCCATGCCCTCGGCGGCGTCGAACTCGTCGACGTCGACAGAGCTGCCGCCCTTGTCGTTCCGCCGAGCCTTGAGCTCCTCGATGCTGTCTTCGTTGAGCTCGTCGTCGGTCTTGCGTGGGGTGTCGTAGTCGGTTGCCATTTTTCGCTCTCCCCCTCCGGGTTGTGCGGTGTGTGCGGTATCTCCAGCGCACGTAACGCATGGGAGGTCGGTCTTGTGCCCGACCCGAGGCGGAGATTTTGCCTTACTTCAAGCCCTGTTACTCAATCGACACTCAGCCCGGGCTCCATCGGGGTGATCCCCAGGGCTGTGGAAGGCCTCACGCTGGGCCATCACCAGCCTTCCGGGGACCCGGTAAACCGACCACGCACAGTGAGCACAATCGGTGTGGATGTCTGGGGAATCCCTTGTCCATCAGGGATGCCGACCGATTCCGCGGACCGACCGGTGACCGGAATCCGGTCACGGACGGCGATCGACACCCCTGATCAGGTGATCACTCTCCGGGGTTGCCCGGAATCGTGGAGCGACACGGTGTGAGCTTGGTCACGTTCAGAATCATCCAGGGCAAACCGCGGGAAATCCACCCACTCCGACCGCTCGGTCCAGCATCTCAGCCGGCGTTCTTCCGGGCCTCCCGGCGTGCCAGCAGGGCCGCCTGGCGCTCCTCGAACTTCCGGGCCTGGCCGTCCAGCCCGTCGAGGAAGACGCCCAGCTCGTTCTGCGCCAGCAGGCCCTCCGGGCCGAGCCCGCCGATCTCCATCACCTTGAGGTGGCGCAGCACCGGCTGGAGCACGTCGTCGTGGTGGATGCGCAGGTTGTACACCCCGCCGAGGGCGATCTGCGCGGCGGCGCGCTCGAAGCCGGGGATGCCGTGGCCGGGCATCCGGAAGTCGGTGACCACGTCGGCGACGGCCCGCATGGCCTGGTCCGGGGCGATCTCCAGGGCGGCCTTCAGCAGGTTCCGGTAGAAGACCATGTGCAGGTTCTCGTCGTTGGCGATCTTCGCCAGCAGCTGCTCGCACAGCGGGTCGCCGGCGTACCTGCCGGTGTTGCGGTGCGCGATGCGGGTGGCGAGCTCCTGGAAGGCCACGTACGCGACGGAGTGCAGCATGCTGTGCGCGTTGTCGGACTCGAAGCCCTCCGACATGTGGCTCATCCGGGCCCGCTCCAGCTCCACCGGGTCGACCGCGCGGGTGGCGAGCAGGTAGTCGCGAATGGCTATTCCGTGCCGGCCCTCCTCGGCCGTCCAGCGGTGCACCCAGGTGCCCCAGGCGCCCTCGCGGCCGAACATGGTCGCGATCTCGTGGTGGTAGCTGGGCAGGTTGTCCTCGGTCAGCAGGTTGACCACCAGCGACACCCGGCCGACCGGGGTCACCTTGGAGTGCTCCAGCGACCAGGCCTCGCCGCCCAGCACGCCGTCGAAGTCGCGGCCCTGGCTCCACGGGACGAACTCGTGCGGCATCCACTCCTTCGCCACGCCCAGGTGGCGGTTGAGCTCCTTCTCGACGACCTCTTCGAGGGCGAGGATCAGCCGCGCGTCGGTCCAGCCGCTCGCGACGAGCGGGGAGCTGCTCTGCACAGGGGCGATGGTCACGGTGGTGCTCCTGAGGGGACGGCACGCGCTGGGACGGGCGCGCTGGACGGGGACACGTCGTGGACCCGTCGGCGGGGCGCCGACGGACTCACCTACGGTTGCGTAGGTTACGACACCGTAAGTTGCTCGGGCCGGAAAAGACAAGCCGCCCCCGCCAGGCCTTATGTCGTCTTGACGGGCCTGGCGGGGGCGGCTGGAAACGGTCGCCCGTGGAAGGGGCGTTCGACCCTTACGGCGAGGGGATGCGGACCCTCATGGTGAGGCCGCCGCCGGCGCGCGGCGTGGCCTCGATGGTGCCGCCGTGGGCGCGCACCACCGAGCGGACGATGGACAGGCCGAGCCCGACCCCCTTGTCGCTGCGGGTGCGGTCGGCGCCCTTGACCCGGCGGAACGGCTCGAAGATGTGCTCCAGCTCGTACCCGGGCACCACCGGGCCGGTGTTGGAGACCACCAGCTCGCCGCCGCCGGGCACCGCGGTGGTGGCCAGCTCGACCCAGCCGCCCGGGGTGTTGTACCGGACGGCGTTCTGCAGCAGGTTGAGCGCGAGCCGCTCCAGCAGCACGCCGTTGCCGGCGGCCATCGCCGGATCGAGCTTCGAACGCAGCTCGACCTCGCGCTTGTCGGCCTCGCCCCGGGTCTGCTCCAGCGCCCGGGTGGCCACCTCGGACAGCTCCACCGGGCGCCGGTCGGTCAGCTCGTTCTCGCTGCGGGCGAGCAGCAGCAGGCCCTCGACGAGCTGCTCGCTGCGCTCGTTGGTGGCCAGCAGGGTCCTCCCCAGCTGCTGGAGGTCGGAGGAGGTCGCCGGGTCGGAGAGCTGGACCTCCAGCAGGGTGCGGTTGATCGCCAGCGGGGTGCGCAGCTCGTGCGAGGCGTTGGCGACGAAGCGGCGCTGGGAGTCGAAGGAGCGGTCCAGCCGGTCCAGCATGCCGTCGAAGGTGTCGGCGAGCTCCTTGAGCTCGTCGTCCGGGCCGTCCAGCTCGATCCGGCGGTGCAGGTCGGAGGAGGCCACGTCGCGGGCGGTGCGGGTGATCCGGCCGAGCGGGCGCAGGACCCGGCCGGCCATCGCGTAGCCCGCCGCGAAGGCGATCACGGCGAGGCAGAGCAGCATGGTCAGCGACTTGCGCAGCAGGGTGTTGAGCGCGGAGTCGGAGCGCGCCAGGAAGTCGGCGGCCTGCAACTGGTTGTAGCTCGTGCTGTTCATCGTGGAGTGGACGCCGTCCGGGCCGGTGACCTGGATGCTGCCGTCGAAGACCAGGTTGCGCGGTGCCAGGTACGAGACGGCGTCCTGGAAGAACACGTACATCAGCAGCAGCAGCACCACGCCGGCCATCAGGAACATCCCGCCGTAGAGCAGGGTGAGGCGCATCCGGATGGTGGGGCGGAAGGGGAACCAGGCGAGCATGCCGTCGCCGGGGACGTAGGGCCCGGGGCGGTGGACGCGCGGCGGGGTCAGGGGCTTCGGCGGGACGGCACGCGGGCCGCCGGCGGGCGCGCCGGAGGCCCCGCCGGCCGGGGGCGGGGTGGTCATGATGGTCCTCTCGGGGCGTCCGCCGGGGCGGGCGCTTACGGCGGGGAGTCTCGGGGTGGGCGGACTCCGGTCGTCAGATCCGGTAGCCGGAGCCCGGCACGGTGACGATCACCGGCGGGTCCCCGAGCTTGCGGCGCAGCGTCATCACGGTGACGCGCACGACGTTGGTGAACGGGTCGGTGTGCTCGTCCCAGGCCTTCTCCAGGAGCTGCTCGGCGGAGACGACGGCACCGCCGGCCCGCATCAGCACCTCCAGGACGGCGAACTCCTTGGGGGCGAGCTGGACGGTGCGCCCGTCGCGGATCACCTCGCGCCGGCCGGGGTCGACCGAGATGCCGGCCCGTTCCAGCACCGGGGGCAGCGGGATGGTCGCGCGGCGGCCCAGCGCCCTTACCCGGGCGACGAGTTCGCTGAAGGCGAACGGCTTCGGAAGGTAGTCGTCCGCGCCGATCTCCAGGCCCTCGACCCGGTCGCTGATGTCGCCGGAGGCGGTCAGCATGATCACCCGGGTGGCCAGGCCCTGCTCGACCACCTTGCGGCAGACGTCGTCCCCGTGGACCAGCGGAAGATCGCGGTCCAGGACGACGACGTCGTAGTCGTTGACCGCGATGCGCTGGAGCGCGGCCTCCCCGTCGTACACAACGTCGACGGCCATCGCCTCGCGGCGCAGACCGGTCGCGACGGCCTCTGCAAGCAGCTGCTCGTCCTCGACGACGAGAACCCGCACGGTCGTTGTCCCTTCTCCAGGCCGGCCCCGGAAGCGGACGCACGGCTCCGACGGTGCCTCCATCCTGCCTGGTCGAGCGGTAAAGCAGCGATAAGCTGCCCCTCGGGCACGGAACCCGGGTCCGCGGCGGTCACTGTTCGCATCCGCACCACTCCGCTTGGACTGTGACACGGGCAACTTTCTCGCGCCGAAAGGTTTCCCCGCCCTGGGGGCGGGGAGGACAGCTGCACACCCGCGATCTGGCTGACGGCCGATCGCACCCACCCGCCGTGCGTTCATCCGCGCCGGCCCTGGGGCTGGGACATCACCGGGAGCGGCCGAAGGGCCGTCTCCGCACCCGTCCGGACTGCCACCACCTTCCGGCCTGGGTGCTTTCACCGGCTGGACCTTCCCCGGGGCGGAGAGCGCACGACCGTGCACGTCCGACACAGTAAGGGGGCCCGTATGGACGCCTTCAAGGCCGGAATCCTGCAGCGCATAGCCAACGCCGAGCAGGACCTGCACCGCGCGATCGAGGCCGGGGACGAGTTCCTCGCCGAGGTGGAGCAGTCCGAGCTGGACGACCTCCGCCGACTCGCCGCCGAGCACGGCGTGGACACGGTGCTGGAGCGCCACCGCACCGCTGCCTGACCCGTCCGGCACACCGACCCGTCGCCGGACCTCCGGCACCAGCGGCCCTACGGGGGCCGTGCGAAACCCAGGCCCTGGCATCCCCCGTATGTCAGGGCTCTTCGCATGCCCGGGGGCCTTCGCCCCGGGCCCGTCGCACGTCCGGGCCGTCCCGCCGCCGGGTTCCGGCGGCGGGACGGCGGAACCGGTCAGTCCGCCCAGGCACGCAGCGCGGCCAGCCGCTCCTGGAGCGGCTGGTACACGCCCGGAGCGGCGGCCACGGTCAGCTCGCCGTCCGGCCCGTGCCCGGGCCGGCCGCCGACCAGGGCGCCGGCCTCGGTGGCGATCAGGCAGCCGGCCGCCCGGTCCCAGGGGGCCAGGCCGCGCTCGTAGTAGCCGTCCAGCCGCCCGGCGGCGACGTCGCACAGGTCCACCGCGGCCGCCCCGCCCCGGCGGATGTCCCGCACCTCCGGCATCAGCGCCAGCAGCACCTCGGCCTGCCGGACCCGCACCGGCTGGACGTAGTTGAAGCCGGTGGCGATCAGCGCCTGGCCCCAGGGCGGGGCCGGGCGGGCCGAGAGCGGGCGGCCGTCGAGGCGGGCGCCGCGGCCCAGGACGGCGTGGAACAGCTCGCCGCGGGCCGGCGCGTACACCACGCCGACGACCGCCCGGCCGTCCACCTCGGCGGCCACGCTGACCGCCCAGGAAGGCAGCCCGTAAAGGTAGTTGACCGTTCCGTCGAGCGGGTCCACGACCCAGCGGACCCCGCTGGTGCCCGGCCGCTCGGCGCCCTCCTCGCCCAGGTAGCCGTCCTCGGGGCGGCGGTCGGTGATCAGCTCCAGGACGAGCTTCTCGGAGGCGAGGTCCATCTCGGTGACCACGTCGACCGGACTGCTCTTGGTACCGGCCACGCCGAGGTCGGCCGGGCGGCCGTCGCGCAGCAGGGCGCCGGCCTGCCGGGCCGCGTCCAGGGCGACCTCCAGCAGGTCGTCGAGGAGGCCGTCGTCGGGCAGGGCGGGGGTGGGCACGGGGGTTCTCCTCCGGGGCGACGGGACGAGCGGGACGGGCAGGACGGGCGGGACGGGTGGAGCGGGCGGGACGGGCGGTCAGCGCTCGGCGACGGCCGGGCGCGGGGCCCGCGGGTTGGGGCAGCAGGCCACCGCGCACACGTCGTGGCTGGGGCCGAGGGCGCCCAGGGCGCAGCGGGTCGCCGGCTCGCCGCGCTCGGTGGCGGCGCGCTCCAGGACGAGCTCGCGCACGGCGGCGGTGAACCGGGGGTCGGCGCCGACGGTGGCGGCGCGGGAGACCGGCAGGCCGATCTCCGCGGCCTTGGCGACGGCCTCGGTGTCGAGGTCGTACTTGACCTCCATGTGGTCGGAGACGAAGCCGATCGGGACCATCACCACGGCGGGCGCGCCGTCGGCGTGCTGGGCCTCCAGGTGGTCGCAGATGTCGGGTTCCAGCCACGGGATGTGCGGGGCCCCGCTGCGGCTCTGGTACACCAGCTCCCACGGCCGGTCGGCCACGCCGGTGCGCTCGGCCAGCGCGGCGGCGATCAGCCGGGCCACGTCCAGGTGCTGGGCGACGTACGCGCCGCCGGGCTCGCCGCGGGCCGGGTCGTCCGGGGCGCCGGAGGACTCGGCCATGGAGTGCGGGATGGAGTGGGTGGTGAACGCCAGCCGGGCGCCGGCGCGGACGGCCTCGGGCAGCTCGTCCAGGGCGGCCAGGGCGGCGTCGACCATCGGCTCGACGAAGCCCGGGTGGTTGTAGAAGTGCCGCAGCTTGTCGACCCGCAGGGCGGGCCCGCCCTCCTCGGCGAGCGCGGCCAGCGCGTCGGCCAGGTTCTCCCGGTACTGGCGGCAGCCCGAGTAGCCGGCGTACGCGCTGGTGGCGAGCACGGCGATCCGGCGGTGCCCGTCGGCGGCCAGCTCCCGCAGGGTGTCGACCAGGTAGGGCGCCCAGTTCCGGTTGCCCCAGTAGACCGGGAGGTCCAGCCCGTGCTCGGCGAAGTCCTCGCGCAGCGCGGCGAGCAGCTCGCGGTTCTGCCCGTTGATCGGGCTGACCCCGCCGAACATGAAGTAGTGCTTGCCCACCTCCTTCAGCCGCTCCTTGGGGATGCCGCGGCCGCGGGTGACGTTCTCCAGGAACGGGACGACGTCCTCGGGGCCCTCGGGCCCGCCGAAGGACAGCAGCAGCAAGGCGTCGTACGGGGCGGCGCCGGACGGGGAGGGTTTGCGCGCGTCGGACATGGAACCGATCCTGCCACTGAGGGACCGGGCACCGTCGCCGGGGCCGCGCGAGTGCCCGGAAAATACCGTTTGCCAACGTACGTAAGCTGTGTTTGCCAGCCTTGTTCCTTACTCCCCCGCCCGGAGCTCCCGTGCTGTCCAGCTACCGCCAGATATTCGCCTCCCCCGGCACTCTGGCCTTCTCCACCACCGGCTTCGTCTCCCGACTGCCGATCTCCATGACCGGGATCGGCATCGTGACCATGCTGTCCCAGCTCCGGGGCTCCTACGGGGTCGCCGGCCTGGTCTCGGCCTGCCTCGCGGTCTCCGCCGCGATCCTCGGCCCGCAGGTCTCCCGGCTGGTGGACCGGCACGGCCAGCGCAGGATCATCGTCCCCGCCATGGCGCTCACCATCGTCGCCGTCACCGGCCTGCTGCTCTGCGCCCGGCTGGAGGCCCCGGACTGGACGCTGTTCGTCTTCGCCGCCGGCATGGGCGTGATGCCGAGCACCGGCGCGATGGTCCGCGCCCGCTGGGCCCACCTCTACCGCGAGGACACCGGCAAGCTGCACACCGCCTACTCCTTCGAGGCCGTGGTCGACGAGGTCTGCTTCATCGTCGGCCCGATCCTCTCCATCGGCCTCGCCACCTCCGTCTTCCCCGAGGCCGGCGTGCTGCTCGCCGGGATCTTCCTCGCCGTCGGCGTCCTGCTGTTCGCCGGGCAGCGCTCCACCGAGCCGCCGGTCCATCCGGCCGCCCGGCAGGAGGGCGGCTCGGTCATCCTCAACCGCGGCCTCCAGACGCTGATCCTGACCTTCGTCGCCACCGGCGCGATCTTCGGCTCGGTCGAGGTGGTCACCGTCGCCTACGCCGAGGCCCAGGGCCACAAGTCGATCTCCAGTGTGATCCTCGCCCTGTGGGCGCTCGGATCCTGCCTGGCCGGGGTCGTCTTCGGCACCCTCAAGCTCACCGGCTCGATGGCGGTCCGCTTCCTCGTCGGCGTCCTGTTCATGGCCGTCAGCATGGTGCCGCTGCTGCTGGTCGCCCACGCGGTGCACGGCATCGGCGGGCTGGTCGTGGTCGGAGCCGCGCTGCTGGTCGCCGGCATCGCCATCTCCCCCACCCTGATCACCGCGATGGCCCTGGTCGAGCGGCTCGTCCCGGCCGCCCAGCTGACCGAGGGCATGACCTGGACCACCACCGGCCTGGCCCTCGGCGTCGCGGCCGGCTCCTCGGCCGGCGGCTGGGTGATCGACGCCTCCGGCGCCGCCGCGGGCTACTGGGTGCCGCTGGCCGCCGGCCTGCTCGGAGTGGTCGCCGCCCTCGCCGGCCTCGGCCGGCTGCGCGCCGGCCTGACCGCCGAAGCCGGCGCCGGGACGGCCGCCGAAGGGGCCGGACGGACCGTAGACGCCGAACGGTGAACTGACTAGCCTCGCCCTACCCACGGGGCTACCCATGGGTAGGGCGGCTGCGCCGCCCCGGACCGCGCCGAACCCGTTCGGCCACGGAGCAGGAGGCAGCGCAATGCCCCAGGCCAGTACCGCGACCCCCACCCGGTGGACCAACTGGGCCGGCAACCAGAGCGCCCGGCCCGCCCGGGCCGCCGCCCCCGGCACCGTGGAGGAGCTGGCCAGGGAGATCCAGCGGGCCGCCGAACAGGGCCGCACCGTCAAGGCCGTCGGATCCGGCCACTCCTTCACCTCGATCGCCTCCGCCGACGACGGCGTCCAGATCCGCCCGCACGCGCTCACCGCCGTCCGCGAGATCGACCGCGAGGCCGGCACCATCACCGTCGAATCCGGCCTCCCGCTGCACCGGCTCAACCGCGTCCTCGCCACCGAGGGCCTCTCGCTGACCAACATGGGCGACATCGAGGTCCAGACCGTGGCCGGCGCCACCAGCACCGGCACCCACGGCACCGGCCGCGACTCCGGCTCGCTGGCCGCCCAGATCCGCGCGCTGGAGATCGTCCTCGCCGACGGCACCGTCCGGCACTGCTCCCCCACCGAGAACCCCCGGCTCTTCCAGGGCGCCCGGCTCGGCCTCGGCGCCCTCGGCGTGATCACCGCGCTCACCTTCGGCGTCGAACCGGCCTTCCTGCTCACCGCGCACGAGCAGCCGATGGGCTTCGACGAGGTGCTGGAGCGCCTGGACGACCTCACCGCCGTCAACGAGCACTTCGAGTTCTACTGGTTCCCGCACACCGACCGCTGCTCCACCAAGCGCAACAACCGCAGCCAGGGGCCGGCCGCCCCGCTGCCCCGGTTCAAGGAGTGGCTGGAGGACGACTTCCTCTCCAACACCGTCTGGGAGGGGGCTTGCCGGGTCGGCCGGCGCTTCCCCGGCTCGATCCCCTCGATCGCCTCGCTGGCCAGCCGGGCCTGGTCCGAGCGCAGCTTCACCGACACCGCGTACAAGGTGTTCACCAGCCCGCGCAAGGTCCGCTTCGTGGAGATGGAGTACGCGGTGCCGCGCGCGGCCGTCGGCGAGGTGCTGCGCGAGCTGAAGTCCCTGGTCGAGCGCTCCGACTGGAAGGTCGGCTTCCCGGTCGAGGTGCGCTTCGCCCCCGCCGACGACCTCTGGCTCTCCACCGCCTCCGGCCGGGACAGCGCCTACATCGCCGTCCACCTCTACCGGGGCACCGCCGACCAGGGCTACTTCACCGGCGTGGAACAGCTGATGACCGCCCATCAGGGACGGCCCCACTGGGGCAAGCTGCACACCCGCGACGCCGCCTACCTGGCCGACGTCTACCCGCACTTCGGCGACTTCACCGCACTGCGCGACGAGGTCGACCCGCGGCGGCTGTTCGGCAACGACTACCTGCGCCGGGTGCTGGGCGACTAGGGCGTCGCCGCGTTGTTCCCGTCGGCCGGCGGCGGGGCCACCGGCGCCTTCGCCGGTTCGTTCGCCGGGGCGCTGTTCGGCGCCGTCGGCTGCGGGGTCGCTCCGCCGGTGGGCTTCCCGCCGCCCGCCGACGGGGAGGCGCCGGCCGACGGGGTCGCGGTCGGGCCGGCCGAGGGCGAGCCCGTCCCCGCGCCGGTGCTCGGCGTGTCGACCGGCTCCCGGCCCGGCCGGGTGGTCGACGGGGCGGAGGCGCCGCCGGAGGGCGCGTTGTCCTGCCCCTGCTTCCCGTTCCCGCCCGGGGACGGCCGCTCCGGCGGGGCGTCCTGTTGCCGGGAGGACTTGGGCGCCACCGAGCCGCCGAAGGACGTGCCGTTGCCGGACTCGCCCTTGACCGTCGCCGACACCGGCTGCCCGGTGGCCAGTTCGAACACCACGATCGGCGTCATCGCCAGCACGAAGACCAGCCCGGACACCGCCGCGTACGTCTTCCAGCCCCACCGGCGACGCGCCCGGACCACCTGCGGCTCGTTCCACTCCGAGGTGATCACCGGCGGCTGCACCCGCGTCTGCGGCAGCTCGGACTCGACCGGCACCTGGCGCAGGGTGTTGGCGGCCTGGTTCGGCCCCCGGTCCACCGCCTCGCGCAGCTGCTCGCCGGTCCGCTTGAAGATGTGCTGGAACACCGCGCCGCCGGTGGTGGCCCCGATGCTCACCACGGCGGCGCCCAGGATCGTGCCGTACACCCCCAGTTCGGAGGCCAGCAGCGCACCCACCACCGTGGCCAGCGCACTCGCCGCGACCTGAGCCACACTCAGATCGATGCGCCTGCGCTCCTCCTTGGCCTTGCCGCCCTCCTCGGCGGGGCTCCGCTCCGGCATCAACATCCCTCGGTCCCTACGGCTGTTCTTCGTACAAGGCTCTCCATCTTGCCCAAAGAAGGACACAAGGGACGAAAATGCGGTTCTCGGCGCCCGGATTGTGTGAAGATGATCACCGTCCGTCCGGCGGTGGTCCGCCATCGGGGGAGCACGCTCTTGAGATTCCCGTGAATCGCGGGAGACTTGAGCGGCGAGCCGCCCCTGTGGATGCCACGAATGGAGTACTGTTCGTAAAGCCCGAGCCTTGGGTCGACTTGTCGACTGCGCCCCCACCGGCAGCTTGACAAGGAGACACGGACCGGGCACGCACGGCGACGCCCGTCCCGGATCGTCGCGTTCACTGCGCGTGCGAGGACGGCCGGGACACCCAGGCGCGACGTCAACCGATGGCGTGGCAAAAAGGCAACCGTGCCACAGCGGCGTGCGCGGGCGTAAGCCCGACACGCCGGGGAACTCAGCAAGGTTGTGGCCAGTCGCGAGTGGGCAGGCCACACTCAGTACGGGAGCAGCGACGCAGGTGACGTCGGCAGGCACCACCCGGGAGGTAACCGTGCCCGAACTGCGGGTTGTGGCCGTCAGCAACGACGGCACACGGCTGGTGCTCAAGGCTGCCGACAGCACGGAGTACACCCTTCCCATCGACGAACGGCTACGCGCCGCCATCCGTGGCGACCGGCCGCGCCTCGGCCAGATCGAGATCGAGGTCGAGAGCCACCTCCGCCCCCGGGACATCCAGGCGCGGATACGAGCCGGTGCCTCCGCGGAGGAGGTCGCCCAGGCCGCCGGGATCTCCGTCGACCGCGTCCGCCGCTTCGAGGGCCCGGTGCTCGCCGAGCGCGCCTTCATGGCCGAGCGCGCCCGCAAGACCGCCATCCGCCGCAACGGCGAGTCCCCCGGCCCGCAGCTCGGCGAGGCCGTCGCCGAGCGGCTCGCGCTGCGCGGCGCCGAGAAGGAGACCGAGCGCTGGGACTCCTGGCGGCGCGACGACGGCACCTGGGAGGTCATCCTCTCCTACCGGGCCGACGGCGAGGGCCGCAGCGCCTCCTGGACGTACGACCCGCCCCGGCGCCTGGTCCAGCCCAACGACGACGAGGCCCGCGCGCTGATCGGCGAGAACGTCGAGCGCGAGGAGGAGTCGGTCTTCCCGTTCATCCCGCGGATCGCCCGGCTCCCCCAGGACCGGCCGCCCCGCCCGATGATCGACCGGCCCTCGGCCGACCGCATCATGTCGTCCCGCGAGGTCCGCGAGTCGCGGGAGGCCACCGCCGACGCCCGGGACTCGCTGACCAGCCTGCTCGACGTGGTCCCCGCCTTCCGCGGCGACCTCGCCGTCGGCGCCCCCGCCCCGATCGAGCCGGTGCCCGCCGAGGTCGCCGAGGAGACCGAGGAGTCGGCCGCGGCAGCCGCCGCCCCGGCGGTCGGCGCGGGCTCGGCCTACGCCGACATCCTGATGCCGCGCGCCGTCGCCCCGCACCGCGAGCGCCTGGTCGGCACCACCGACCGGCAGGCCGAGGCGGACGGCGTCCGGCCCGGTCGCCGGGCCACCGTGCCCAGCTGGGACGAGATCGTCTTCGGCAGCCGGCGCAAGAAGCAGGAGTAGCGACGCCGAAGGGGCGGGAGGCCCGGCCTCCCGCCCCTTCGGCATGCCCGGGGAGATCAGCCCGGCTGGTCGGTGACCGCCACCGGCCGCGCCCCGTCGCTCGACCACTCGCTCCACGAACCCGGGTACAGCGCGGCCGGCAGGCCCGCCACCTCCAGCGCCAGGACCTGGTGCGCCGCCGTCACGCCCGAGCCGCAGTACACCGCCGTCTCCCGCTCCCCCGCGCCCAGCCCACGGAACCGGGCGGCCAGCTCGGCGGCCGGCCGGAACCGGCCGTCCGGGCCCACGTTGTCGGCCGTCGGCGCCGAGACCGCGCCCGGGATGTGCCCGGCCCGCGGGTCCACCGGCTCGGTCTCGCCCCGGTAGCGCTCCCCGGACCGGGCGTCCAGCAGCAGGCCGCGGCGGGCCCAGGCCGCGGCGCCGTCCCCGTCCACCGTCGGCAGCTGCCCCGGCACCGGCTTGAAGTCGCCCTCGCCGGACTCCGGCAGCTCGGCCGTCACCGGCAGCCCGGCCGCCTGCCAGGCCGCGAAGCCGCCGTCCAGCACCCGGACGTCCCGGTGCCCGGCCCAGCGCAGCAGCCACCAGGCCCGGGCCGCCGCCATCGAGGCCGCGCCGTCGTACACCACGACCGGGCGCCCCGCGCTCACCCCGAAGCGGCGCATCGCCGCGCCGAACTCCTCCGGGTCCGGCAGCGGGTGGCGCCCGCCCCGGCCGGGGGCGCCGGGCGGGGCCGCCAGGTCCCGGTCCAGCTCCACGAAGTGGGCGCCGGGCAGGTGGCCGGCCCGGTACTCCTCGGCCGCGGTCGGGCCGCCCGGTGCGGCACCGACCAGCTGGTAGCGCACGTCCAGCAGCACCGGCGGCAGCGCGGAGGCCAGCGCCTCCCGCAGCCCGGCCGCGGAGATCAGCGGGGAACCGTCGTTGTAGGTGGTGGTCATGGCGGCCATTGTCGCGCAGCGCCGCCCCGGCGGCGGGTGATCGGGATTCCCGCCGCCCCCGGACCCGACGGAATCCGACGCGAATCCGGCGGGAAACCGCGGGACACGCCCGACCCGTCGCTCTTTGTGGGGTCTTTGCCGGACTTTCCGCGCGGCCCGAGGGTTGGGCGCCCGCCAGGGTGGAAGCATCACCCTCGCGCGCGAGGATTTCCGTGCGCCAACCACCCACGAGGAGGCCCGCATTGCCCGCGGTGGAACTCCGACTGGCCCAGGGCACGCCCTGCTGGGTCAGCCTGCTGACCGACGACCTGCCCGGCGCCCGCGCCTTCTACGGCGCCCTGCTCGGCTGGACGTACACGCCCGGGCCCGGCCAGCTCGGCGACTACGTCCGGGCCGAGCTCGACGGGGCACCGGTGGCCGGCCTCGGCGTCTCCACCGCCACCGGCTTCCCGGTGCAGTGGACCACCTACTTCGCCGTGGACGACGCCGACCGCACCGCCCAACTGGTCCGCGAGTGCGGCGGAACCGTCGCCGTCGGGCCGCTCCAGGCCGAGCGCGCCGGGCGGATGGCCATCGCCGCCGACGTCTCCGGCGCGGTCTTCGGCCTCTGGCAGGGCGAGGAGCACCTCGGCCGGGAGGCCGGCCGCGAACCGGGCGCCCCGGCCTGGGCCGAACTGCTCACCCCCGACGCGGAGGGCGCCGCCGGCTTCTACTCCACCATCCTCGACCGCCCGGTCCGCTCCGGCCCGGAGGAGACCGCGCTGCTGGTGAACGGGCGGCCGGTCGCCGGCATCCGGCACCGCGCCGAGCTGCGCGGCCACCCGCCGCGCTGGCGCACCCACTTCGTGGTCCGCGACGCCGAACTGACCGCCCGGCACACCCTCGGACTCGGCGGCCGGGTCCTGGTCGAACCGCACGACACCGCCCGCGGCCGCGCCGCCCGGCTGGCCGACCCGCAGGGCGGGCACTTCTCCGTCCTGGAGGTGCTTCCCTAGGGCCCCGGCTCTCAGGCCTGCTGCTCCTCGAAGGGCAGCACGTCCGGGGAGAGCACCGAGGCGTGCGCCGTCGCGGCGGTCAGCCGGCGGCGGTGGTGGCGGCGGCACAGCACCTCGTAGCCGACCTCGTCCCGGTCCACCGAGATGTCGCCGATCACCACCTGGGCGCCCTCGACCACCATCACCCCGCCGACCGTCCGGGCGTTGTGGGTGGCCCGCGCGCCGCACCAGCAGAGCGCCTCGACCTGGAGCACCTCCACCCGGTCGGCCAGCTCGATCAGCCGCTGCGAGCCCGGGAACAGCCGGGTGCGGAAGTCGGTGGTGATCCCGAAGGTGTAGACGTCGATGTCCAGTTCGTCCACCACCCGGGCCAGCTGGTCGACCTGCTCGGCGGCGAAGAACTGGGCCTCGTCGCAGATCAGGTAGTCCACCCGGCCGCCGGCCGACAGCCGGTGCACCACGTGCGCGTGGAAGTCGAAGTCGTCCGTCACCTCGACCGCGTCGGCGCGCAGGCCCAGCCGGCTGGAGATCGTCGCCGCGCCCGCCCGGTCGTTGCGGGTGAGGATCACGCCCTGCCGGCCGCGCGCGGTGTGGTTGTGGTCCATCTGCAGCGCCAGCGTCGACTTGCCGCAGTCCATCGTGCCCGAGAAGAACACCAGTTCAGCCATGGGTGGAGCAAGGGCCTTTCACATCAAGGGAATTCGGGCGCAGAAGAGTCGATCGAGCGGCTCAGCCGCGGACTTCGAGCAGCGGCACGAACTGCTCGACCGGGGTCATCGAACCGTGCAGACCGATCATCGCGGACTCGCCGGGCTCGTTGCGGGAGGCGGTGATCGCGATGTCGTCGCGCGCCGCGGCGACCACGTCGCCGATCCGCGCGTACACCCGCTCGTCCACGGCCGGGCCGAACCAGCCCGCCGCGATCGCCTGGTCCCGGGTGGCCACCCACATCCGGTCGCCCAGCACCTCGCTCCAGACCGCGTGCACGTCGGCCGCGGCCCCCGGCACCGCGTACACGTGCCGGGCCCGGCCCTCGCCGCCGAGCAGGGCGACGCCGGCGCCCAGCTCCCAGTCCTCGTCGAAGTCGATCCGGTCCTCCGGGGCGATGTCGATCATGCCGTGGTCGGCCGTCACGTACATCGCCGAACGCGGCGGCAGCTGCGCGGCCAGCCGGCGGGCCAGCCGGTCCACCGCGTCCAGCGTCATCCGCCACTCGTCCGAGTCCACGCCGAAGCGGTGGCCCGCGCCGTCCAGCTCGCTGACGTACGTGTACACCAGCGCCCGGTCGTGCTCGGCCAGCCAGGAGGCCGCCAGGTCCATCCGCTCCTCGCCCGTGGTGCGGCCGAGGAAGGTGCCGCCGGACAGCGCCACCCTGGTCAGCGGGGTCTGGGCGAACAGCGGGGAGGAGACCTGCGCGGTCGCCACCCCGGCCTGGTGGGTGCGCTCGAAGACCGTCGGGTACGGCTGCCAGGCGTGCGGCTCGGTCGGCGGCTGCCAGCGCAGCTGGTTCATCAGGTAGCCGGCGCCCGGCACCGCCACCGTGTACCCGGCCAGGCCGTGCAGGCCCGGCGGCGTACCGGTGCCGACCGAGGCCAGCGAGGTCGCCGTGGTGGACGGGAAGCCCGCGGTCAGCGGACGGCCGCGGCCCCCCATCGAGCTCCCGGCCAGCGAGGACAGGAACGGCGCGTACTCGGGGTGGCGCAGCAGCAGCTCCCAGCCCAGGCCGTCCACCAGGAACACCACCACCCGGTCCGCCGGGGCGATCGGGAGCGTCGCGGTGAACCCGGGGACGCCCAGCCCCGCCGCCACCGAGGGCAGCAGGTCGCACAGCGAACCACTGCCGTACGGGGGCGCGGGGGCCGTGGCCGGGTCAAGGATCTCGAAGGCGTCGTAGCCGTCGGCAGGAACGAAGGACATGGAACCGGATTCGTAGCGGTGCGGTCGGTCGGAAGCGGCGGAACTCAGACCCGCGGGCCGGTGCTGATCGTCGCGTCGGACAGCGCCCGGGCGAACACCAGCGCCTGGGACACCGTCTCCGGGCCGTCGCCGGCCTCGCTCACCCGCAGGGAGAGGTCGTCGGCCGTGGCCGAGCCGGTGTAGCCGTGGTCGGCCTCGCAGTTCGGGTCCGAACAGCCGGCCGGCTCCAGGTCCAGGCGCTGCACCGCGCCCCAGCCGATCGTCAGCACCACCTCGCGCGGCAGGGTGCCCGGGGTGTACGTCTCCGGGTTCGCCACCATCCGGCTCACCACCACCGAACCGATCCGGTCCAGCCGGACGCTCTCCGTCGAGGTCGTCGCGAACGGCACCGCCGGGCTGCCCTCGGCCCCGGACTGCTCGTCCGTGTGGCTCACCACGAACCGGGTCGGGGTGAGGACCAGCACCGTGACGTGCCGCCGCACCTCGTTGGCGTCGAAGGTCGTCTCCTGGTGCACCAGGTAGGAGCTGATCGGCTCCGGGCCCACCGCGGACTCGACCGCCTCGGACACCAGGGCCGGGTAGTAGCCGCTGCGCTCGATAGCCGAGCGCAGGTCCTGAGTGGTGGTGGTACCGGTCTTCGCCATATCTCCATCCTGGCATGGTCCGCCGACGAAGCGGGCGGCACGGCGCCGAGCTTCGGACAACAGCGCCCGGGCAGGGCGCAACCAAGGAAGGTTACAGCGTGCTCATCGCGCGCGGGCCCAGATCGCTGCGGACCGGCAGCGGCGCCACCCGCACCCGCGCCCCCAGGATCGCCAGTCCGTGCGGGGCCACGACCACCGGTTCGAGATCCACCGAGGCGATCTCCGGCACGTCGTCCACCAGCTGCGACACCCGTAGCAGCAGTTCCTCCAGCGCGTCGGTGTCCACCGACTCGGCGCCGCGCCAGCCGAACAGCAGCGGCGCCGCCCGCACCTCCCGGATCAGCCCGGCGACGTCCTGGTCGGTGGCCGGAACCAGTCGGTGCGCGGTGTCGCCCAGCAGTTCGGCCGGGGCGCCGGCCAGGCCGAAGGAGAGGATCGCGCCGACCGCCGGGTCCACCGTGGCGGCGATCACGGTGTCCACGCCGCGCGGCGCCATCCGCTGGACCACCAGCTCGGCCTGCGCGGCGCCGCCGAGCAGCGCGTCCAGCTCGCGGTGGGCGCGGCGCAGGCCCGCCTCGTCGGTCAGGTCCAGCCGGACGCTGCCCAGGTCGGGGCGGTGGCGCAGGTGCGGGGCGGTCGCCTTGAGGGCCACCGGGTAGCCGAGCGCCGCGGCGGCCGCGACGGCGGCCTCCTCGTCCGGGGCCGCCCGCACCGGCGAGACGTCGATCCCGTAGCGGGCCAGCAGCTCCTGCGCCTCGGCCTCGGACAGGGTGATCCGGGCGCCGCCGGGCTGGGTGCGTGCGGCGACGGCGGCCCGGGTGCTCAGCGCCGCCTCCACCAGCCGGCGGGCGCCGGGCTCGTCGATCCGGTCCAGCTCGGGGACGCGCGCCGTCTCCTCCGCCGCGGCCGTGCGGCGGCGCCACTGCGCGTAGTGCACGGCGTGGGCGAGGGCGTGCACAGCCCGCTCGGGCGCCGCGTACGCGGGGATGCCGCCGGGGCGCAGCCGGACCGGCAGGTCGGTCAGCGCCAGGTGGGTGAGCACCAGCGGCTTGCCCAGCTCCCGGGCGCGGCCACCGGCTTCGAGCAGCGCGGCGGCGATCTCCGGGTCGTCCGAGCCCATCGCGGGGTCGTCCTCGCCGGTCAGCCGGCCGCCCATGAAGGCGTGGGCGGAGGTGCCGATCGGCGGGATGGCGACGGCGATCACCGCGTCCACGGCCGGATCGGCGAGCGCGACGTCCAGGGCGATCCGGAAGTTCTCGCCGGTCGCGGCGGTGGTGAGGTCGACGGGCGTGCACGGGCGCAGGCCGGCGCTCAGCAGGGCGTCGTAGGTGAGCAGGCCGAGCGAGTCGGAGTTGCCGACCACCGCGACCCGGTTCCCCGGCGGCAGCGGCTGCTGGGCCAGCAGCTCGCCGGTGTCGTACAGCTCGGTGATGGTCGACACCCGGATGACGCCCGCCTGCTCGAACAGCGCGTCCACGGTGGCGTCGCGCAGGCCGGTGGCGGTGGCGGGGACGGCGTGGCCGGGCGGCAGGCTGCCGGTGTGCCGGGCGCCCTTGACCACCACGACCGGCTTGACGGCGGCCAGCCGGCGGGCGATCCGGGTGAACTTGCGCGGGTTGCCGAAGGACTCCAGGTACAGCAGCACCACCTGGGTGGCCTCGTCCTCGGCCCAGTACTGGAGGAAGTCGTTGCCGGAGACGTCGGAACGGTTGCCGACCGAGGCGAAGGAGGAGACGCCGAGGCCGCGCTTGTGGGAGGCCTCCAGCAGGGCCACGCCGATCGCGCCGGACTGGCAGAAGATCCCGAAGCCGCCGCGGCCGGGCAGGCGCGGGGCGAGCGAGGCGTTCAGCGGGCGCCCGGGGTCGGTGTTGATCAGGCCGAAGGCGTTCGGGCCGATCACCCGCATGCCGGCCGCGCGGGCCTGGCGGACCAGCGCGCGCTGCCGGTCCCGGCCCTCCGGGCCGGTCTCCGCGTAGCCGGCGGTGACCACCACCAGGCCCTGCACCCCGTGGGCGCCGCACTCGGCGACGGCGGCCGGGACGGCGCCCTCGGGGACGGCGATCACCGCGAGGTCCACCGGCCCTGGAATGTCCAGAATCGAACGGTGGACCGGGACGCCGTCCAGCTCGGTGCCGGGCGCGGCGTTGCGGTTCACCGCGTACACCGGGCGGTCGGCCGGGGCCTCGTCCCCCAGCAGGTCGCGCAGGATGGCCCGGCCGACGGTCTGCGGGGTGCGGGAGACCCCGATCACCGCCACCGAGCGCGGGGTGAGCAGGCGCTGCACCGAGCGCGCCTCGGCGCGGTGCTCGCGGGCGCGCATCACGGCGAGCGAGCGGTCGGTCTGCTCCAGGTCGAACTCCAGGTGCACCACGCCGTCGGCGAAGCTGCGGTGCTGGGTGTAGCCGGCGTCCGTGAAGACCTTCACCATCTTCCGGTTCTCCGGCAGCACTTCGGCCTGGAAGCGGCGGATGCCGCGCTCCTGCGCGACCGCCGCGATGTGCTCCAGCAGGGCGGAGGCCACGCCGCGGCCCTGGTGGGCGTCCTGCACCAGGAAGGCCACCTCGGCGTCGGTGCCGGTCTCGGAGGGGCGCCCCTCCGCGTCGATCCGGTCGTACCGGACGGTGGCGATGAAGCGGTCCCGGACCACCACCGCGAGGCCCACCCGGTTCACGAAGTCGTGGTGGGTGAAGCGGCGGACGTCCTTGTCGGAGAGCCGCGGATAGGGGGCGAAGAACCGGAAGTACTTGGACTGGTCCGACACCTGCCCGTAGAACTCCACGAGCCGTCCGGCGTCGTCGGGGGTGATCGGCCGGATCCGGGCCGTACCTCCGTCACGCAGCAGGATGTCCGCTTCCCAGTGCTGCGGATAGTCGGGTTGCGCGGGCTTCGCCACCGCGGGGTCTTCCACATTCGTCAGGTTATCCGGCGGCGAGCCGAATGGCGCCGGGCGCGTGCTCACGGCAGGGTGGACAGGGCCGTCGACCGGGGTTTATGCCCCGAAAAGAAACAATCACAAGTCCTGAACGCTGCGGTTCCCAGGGGCCGCCTGCGTGCAACACTGGTCTAGACAACATGGCCGTTTCCCCCCGCTCACCGAGCACGGCCGTGACCAGCTTCACCGGAAAGGCACGTCTCATGGCTGAGCGCCGCGTCACCATCGGTTGGGCCGAGGGCCTGCACGCCCGTCCCGCCTCCGTCTTCGTCCGGGCCGTCACGGCCACCGGCGTGCCGATCACCATCGCCAAGCCGGGCGGCAACCCGGTCAACGCCGCCTCCATGCTCGGCCTCCTCGGCCTGGGCGCCCAGGGCGGCGACGAGGTCATCCTCGCCTCCGACGCCGAGAACGCCGACGACGCGCTCGACCGCCTCGCCAAGCTCGTCTCCGAGGGCCTCGACGAGCTCCCCGCCGCGGCCTGAGCCTCGCAGCACGCACCCGATCGGGGTGCCGCCGGATTCCGGCGGCACCCCGATCGGCTTTCCGGCCGCCGTGCTCCGGCCGGCCTGGTCAGCCCTTGACGCAGACGACCTGCTTGAGGTGCGCGACCACCTCGACGAGGTCCTTCTGCTGCTCGATGACCTTCTCGATGTTCTTGTAGGCGCCCGGGATCTCGTCCACCACGCCGCCGTCCTTGCGGCACTCCACGCCCTTGGTCTGCTCGACCAGGTCCTGGGTGGTGAACCGCTTCTTCGCGGCGTTGCGGCTCATCTTGCGGCCGGCGCCGTGCGAGGCCGAGTTGAACGACGACGCGTTGCCCAGGCCGCGGACGATGTAGGAACCCGTCCCCATCGAGCCGGGGATGATCCCGAGATCGCCGGAGCCGGCCCGGATCGCGCCCTTGCGGGTCACCAGCAGGTCGACGCCGTCGTACCGCTCCTCCGACACGTAGTTGTGGTGGCAGCTGATGACCTCGTCGAAGGTCACCCCGGCCTTGGTGAACTCCCGACGGACGACGTCCTGGAAGAGCGCCATCATCAGCGCGCGGTTGAGCTTCGCGTACTCCTGGGCCCAGAACAGGTCCTGCCGGTAGGCACCCATCTCCGGGGTCTTCGCGAGGAAGACCGCGAGGTCCTGGTCGATCAGGCCCTGGTTGTGCGGCAGCGAGCGGGCGACGCCCATGTGGTGCTCGGCCAGCTCCTTGCCGATGTTGCGCGATCCGGAGTGCAGCATCAGCCAGACCGCATCAGTCGTATCAACGCACAGTTCTATGAAGTGATTTCCTCCGCCGAGCGTCGCCATCTGCTGCATCGCCCGCCCGCGCCGCCACTTGACGTCCTCCGCGATGCCGTCGAAGCGCTGCCAGAAGTCGTCCCAGCCCGCCGTGCGGAAGCCGTGCAGCTTGGACGGGTCCACCGGGTCGCTGTGCAGGCCGCGGCCGACCGGGATGGCCCGCTCGATCTCGCGGCGCAGGCCGGAGAGGTCGTCCGGGAGGTCCTCGGCGGTGAGCGAGGTCTTCACCGCGCTCATCCCGCAGCCGATGTCGACGCCGACGGCCGCCGGGCAGACCGCGTCCTTCATGGCGATGACGGAGCCGACCGTCGCGCCCTTGCCCAGGTGGACGTCGGGCATCACGGCGAGGCCGTGCAGCCAGGGCAGCGAGCTGATGTTGCGCAGCTGCTGGAGGGCCTGGCCCTCGACGGTGGCCGGGTCGGTCCACATCCGGATCGGGACGCGGACGCCGGGTACCTCGGTGTACGACATGGGTGAACGACCTCCAGGGGTCGGGTGGTTCGGGGAAGGTGGTGCCGCGCGAGGAATCCCGGCGCGGCTCGGGGAAGTTCAGGGGGGTGGGGCTCAGGCGCCCGGGGCGACGGTGCAGGGGGAATACGGCCTCGGGGAGCGTCGTATGGCTTGCTCGACCCGCATGGTGACCGCCTCCCTTCCTTCGTCGCATTTCGCACGTGCTGTGCGTCGGGGAACATCTATCCACGGAACGGGCGCGGCCCGCAACGGATTTAAAAACGCGTCCGGCCCGGCGGAGCGGATGCTCCACCGGGCCGGAGGGTGTTCCGGGAGGGGCCGTCAGCTGACGACGGTGACCTCGCCGATGCCGAGCGCCCGCACGTCGTCGGCGATCACGGCGGCGTCGCCGACCAGGACGGTGACCAGGCGGTCCGGCGGGAAGGCCGCGACGACCGCCTCGGTGGCGGCGGCGGTGGGCAGTTCGGCGAGCTGCCGGTAGACCTCGGCCTGGTAGTCGTCCGGCAGGTACTGCTCGACCTGGTCGGCCAGGGTGCCGGCGACCGAGCCCGCGGTCTCGTACTTCAGCGGGGCGACGCCGACCAGGAACTGCACGGCCTCGTCGCGCTCGGCGTCGGTGAGGCCCTCGGCGGCGAGGGTGCGCAGGATGACCCAGGTGTCGGCCAGCGCGGGGGCGGTGGAGGCGGTGTCCACCGAGCCGCTGATGGCGAGCATGGCGCGCCCGCTGCCGTCGGCGGCCGAGCGCAGCGGCTGGGCGAAGGCGCGCACGCCGTAGGTGTAGCCCTTCTCCTCGCGCAGGACGCGGTCGAGGCGGGAGGTGAGGGTGCCGCCGAGGCAGTAGGTGCCGAGGGTCTGGGCGGCCCAGACCGGGTCGTGGCGGTCGGGTCCGATCCGGCCGATGAGCAGCTGGGTCTGGACGGAGCCGGGGCGGTCCACGATGACGACGCGGCCGTGGTCGTCGCCGGTGACCGGGGCGTGGACGGACGGCTCGGCGGCCGTTCCGGTCCAGGTGCCGAGGGTGCTCTCCAGCAGCGCGGGCAGGTCGACGCCGGTGAGGTCGCCGACCACCACGACGGTGCTGGTCGCGGGGCGCACGTGGCCGTCGTAGAAGGCCTTGACGGCGGCGCGGTCGATCGACTTGACGGTGTCGGCGGTGCCGGCGCGGGGCCGGGAGAGCCGGTCGGCGGCGTCGAAGAGCTCGGCGTACAGGGCCTTGGCGGCGCGCCGGGCGGGGTTGGCCTGCTCGTGGACGATCTCGTCCAGGCGGTTGGCGACCAGCCGCTCGATCTCCGCCTCGGGCAGGGCCGGGGCGCGCAGGGCGTCGGCGAGCAGGGACAGGCCGCGCTGGAGCCGGGAGGCGGGGACCTCCAGGGAGATCCGGATGCACGGGTGGTCGGCGTGCGTGTCGAGGGTGGCGCCGGCGCGCTCCAGCTCGGCGGCGTACTCCTCGGCGCTGAGGGTGTCGGTGCCCTCGCTGAAGGCGCGGGCGAGGATGCCGGCGACGCCGTCGAGGCCCTCGGGCTCGGCGGCGAGCGGGACGTCGAGCAGGACCTCGACGGCGACCAGCTGCTGGCCGGGCCGGTGGCAGTGCAGGACGGTGATGCCGTTGCCGAGGGCGGCCCGCTCGGGGGCGGGGAAGTCCCAGGGGCTGGGCGTGCCCGGCCGGGGCTGCGGGTGGAAGGTCATGGCGGGGACGTAGTCGGTGCTCATACGGCGGCACCCTCCTCTTCGGAAGCGGCGTCGGAGTCGGCGTCGGTCTCGGCGGCGGCGGTCGGCTCGTAGGCGAGGACGGCCCGGTTGTCGGGGTGGAGCCGGGCCTTGGCGATGGCCTGGACCTCCTCGGCGGTGACGTCGAGGACCTTGGGGAGGGCGTCGTTGAGCAGCTCCGGGTCGCCGAACAGGACGGCGTAGCGGCACAGTTCGTCGGCCCGGCCGGCGACGGTGGTGAGCCGGTCGAGCCACTCGCGCTCGATCTGGGCCTGGGCGCGTTCGAGCTCCTCGGCGGTGGGGCCCTCGGCGGCGAAGCGGGCGAGCTCCTCGTCGACGGCGGTGCCGATCTGCTCGATGGTGGCGTCGCCGGAGGTCTTGACGTCGAGCCAGCCGAGGCTGGGGGCGCCGGCCAGCCGCAGCAGGCCGAAGCCGGCGGCGACGGCGGTGCGGTCGCGGCGGACCAGCCGGTTGTAGAGGCGGCTGGACTCGCCGCTGCCGAGGATGGTGAGGGCGAGGTCGGCGGCGTCGGCCTCGCGGGTGCCGTCGTGCGGAAGGCGGTAGGCGGCCATCAGGGCGCGGGAGGGGACGTCCTCGTGGACGTCCTCGCGGATCTCGCGGCCGATCGTCTCGGGGAGCTCGCCCGAGCGCGGGGGCTGCTTGCCGTCGTGCGCGGGGATGGAGCCGAAGTACTTCTCGACCCAGGCGACGGTCTGCTCGGGGTCAATGTCGCCGACGATCGAGAGGACCGCGTTGTTGGGCGCGTAGTACGTCCGGAAGAACGTCCGGGCGTCCTCCAGGGTGGCCGCGTCGAGGTCGGCCATGGAGCCGATCGGGGTGTGGTGGTACGGGTGGCCGTCGGGGAAGGAGAGCGCGGTGAGCTTCTCGAAGGCGGTGCCGTACGGGACGTTGTCGTAGCGCTGGCGGCGCTCGTTCTTGACGACGTCGCGCTGGTTCTCCATGGACGTCTCGTCGAGCGCGGCGAGCAGCGAGCCCATCCGGTCGGCCTCCAGCCAGAGCGCGAGCTCCAGCTGGTGGGCGGGCATGGTCTCGAAGTAGTTGGTGCGCTCGAAGCTGGTGGTGCCGTTGAGCGAGCCGCCGGCGCCCTGGACGAGCTCGAAGTGCCCGTTGTTGGTGACGTTGGCCGAGCCCTGGAACATCAGGTGCTCGAAGAGGTGGGCGAGGCCGGTGCGGCCCTTGACCTCGTGCCGGGAGCCCACGTCGTACCAGAGGCAGACGGCGGCGACCGGGGTCAGGTGGTCCTCGGAGAGGACTACGCGCAGGCCGTTGGCCAGGCGGTGCTCGGTGATGGCGATGCCTCGGCTGGAGGCGGGGGCCGGGTTGGCCATGCGCTCGGGTCCTTCCCGTCGTCGATGTCGGGGGTTCGTGTGGCGTCCCCCATTGTGGTGCAACGTGCGGGAGCCGTGTTCGTGTCCGCGCGGACGGGGCCGTTCGCCAGGGGCGGAAGAGGGCCGCTGACCGGGAGTGTCGGCCCGAGGGTCCACAATGGGGGCGCCGCGCCCTGTCGACGGCGCCCGGTTGACGGGTCCGGCGGCGGGACGGTGCGGAGACGAGCGACGACCGCCCCCCGGCGTTCGGCGACCGACCGAGACACAGCCAGCGACACGTAAGGGAGCCCCGCCGCGATGGCCCGCCGCAGTTCGCAGACCCCGCCGCCCGGAGACTTCGAGGAGCGGATCCTCGACGTCGACGTCGTGGACGAGATGCAGGGCTCCTTCCTGGAGTACGCCTACTCGGTGATCTACTCGCGTGCACTGCCCGACGCGCGGGACGGCCTGAAGCCGGTGCACCGCCGGATCCTGTACCAGGCCAACGAGATGGGCCTGCGCCCGGAGCGCGCGCACGTGAAGTGCGCCCGCGTGGTGGGCGAGGTGATGGGCCGGCTGCACCCGCACGGCGACCAGTCGATCTACGACTCGGTGGTGCGCATGGCGCAGCCGTTCTCGATGCGGCTGCCGCTGATCGACGGGCACGGCAACTTCGGTTCGCTGGGCAACGACGACCCGCCGGCCGCGATGCGCTACACCGAGTCGCGGCTGACGGCCGCCTCGATGGCGATGGTGGAGTCGATCCACGAGGACACCGTCGACTTCGGCCCCAACTACGACGGCAGCGAGCAGGAGCCGCTGGCGCTGCCGGCCGCGTTCCCCAACCTGCTGGTGAACGGCGCGACGGGCATCGCGGTCGGCATGGCGACGAACATGCCGCCGCACAACCTGTCCGAGGTGGTGGCTGCGGCCCGTCACCTGATCAAGCACCCGAACGCGGACCTGGACACGCTGATGCGGTTCGTGCCCGGTCCGGACCTGCCGACCGGCGGGCGGATCGTGGGCCTGTCGGGCATCCGGGACGCGTACGAGTCGGGCCGCGGCACGTTCAAGATCCGGGCGACGACGACGGTGGAGGCGGTGACGGCCCGCCGCAAGGGCATCGTGGTCACCGAGCTGCCGTACAACGTCGGCCCGGAGAAGGTCATCTCGAAGATCAAGGACCTGGTCAACGCGAAGAAGCTCCAGGGCATCGCGGACGTCAAGGACCTGACCGACCGCGAGCACGGGCTGCGGCTGGTCATCGAGGTGAAGAACGGCTTCGTGCCGGAGGCGCTGCTGGAGCAGCTGTACAAGCTGACGCCGCTGGAGGAGACCTTCGGCATCAACAACGTGGCGCTGGTGGACGGGCAGCCGCTGACGCTGGGGCTCAAGGAGCTGCTGGAGGTCTACGTCGACCACCGCTTCACCGTGGTGCGCCGGCGCAGCGACTTCCGCCGCCGCAAGCGCGAGGAGCGGCTGCACCTGGTCGAGGGCCTGCTGGTGGCGCTGCTCGACATCGACGAGGTCATCGCGATCATCCGGTCGAGTGACAACGCCCAGCAGGCGAAGGAACGCCTGATGGAGCACTTCTCGCTGTCGGAGACGCAGACCGCGTACATCCTGGACACCCCGCTGCGGCGGCTGACCCGCTTCGACCGGGTCGAGCTGGAGCAGGAGAAGGAGAAGCTGACCTCCGAGATCGCGGACCTGACCGAGATCCTGGAGTCGGACACCAAGCTGCGCAGCGTGGTGTCGTCCGAACTGGGCGCGGTGTCCAAGCAGTTCGGCACCGAGCGGCGCACGGTGCTACTGGAGGCGGGGGCGGTGCCCTCGGCCGCGCTGGCGGTGCCGCTGGAGGTCGCGGACGACCCGTGCCGGGTGCTGCTGTCGTCGACGGGCCTGCTGGCGCGGACGGCGGACGGCGAGCCGTTCGAGGAGTCGGAGAAGCGGGCGAAGCACGACGTGATCGTCTCGGCGGTGCACGCGACGGCACGGGCGGACGTCGGCGTGGTCACGTCCGCGGGCCGGGTCCTGCGACTGCCGGTGATCGACCTTCCGGCGCTGCCGCCGACACCGTCGCCGACGCTGGCGGGCGGGGCCGCGGTGGGCGAGTTCCTGCGGCTGGAGGACGGGGAGCGGGCGCTGGCGCTGACCACCCTGGACGAGTCCTCGCCGGGGCTGGCGCTGGGCACGCTGCAGGGCGTGGTGAAGCGGGTGGTGCCGGAGTGGCCGGCGAACAAGGACGAGTTCGAGGTGATCGCCCTCAAGGAGGGTGACGAGCTGGTGGGCGCGGTCGAACTGCGCACCGGCGAGGAGGACCTGGTCTTCATCGCCTCCGACGCCCAGCTGCTGCGCTACCCGGCGGGCCAGGTGCGTCCGCAGGGCCGCCCGGCGGGCGGCATGGCGGGCATCAAGCTGTCGGACGGCACGCGGGTGCTGTCCTTCACGGCGGTGGACCCGGCGGCGGACGCGGTGGTGGTCTCGGTGGCCACGGCCACGGGCACGCTCTCCGACGGCGAGCAGACCAGCTGGAAGGTCACCCCGTTCGAGCAGTACCCGCGCAAGGGCCGCGCCACCGGCGGCGTGCGCTGCCAGCGCTTCCTGCGCGGCGAGGACGCCCTGGCCTTCGCCTGGGCCGGCGCCGCCCCGGCCCGCGCCGCCACCGCCAAGGGCGCCCCGGTCGACCTGCCCGAGCGCGACCCGCGCCGCGACGGCTCCGGCACCCCGGTCACCACCCCGATCGCGGTGGTCGCCGGCCCGGCGTAGCGGCTCCCGCCCGAGCGGAGGGGCACCGGACATCGTCCGGTGCCCCTCCGCTTTTTCGTGCCCGCCCGGCCGGGATTGCGGAACGGCGATCTCCAATTCCCGGTCATGGCCTGAACTTTGCCCTCCCATGGGTTAGGTTCACCGAACAGGTGCTCCACACCGCGTCACAATCCTTGGGGGGATGGGGAGTTGACCGATCAATTCAAGATCGACATGGACCGGATGAGAACGGTGTCCAAGCAACTCGACGAATGCGCCAAGCGCATGAAGACGGTCGCCAAGAGCCTGGAGAACGCCGGGATCGCCCGCCAGACCGGCAACGCGTGGCTCGACTCGGCATGCCTGGGCTTCGAACGCCACTGGCACGGAGCGATGGGTCGGATGGGCAAGCTGGCCCACAACCTCCACGAGGGCCTGGACGAATCACTCAAGGCCTACACGGACAACGAACAGGGCGTCGCGAAGGCCTACAGCGCAGCCGGCAGCAGGGACTGACTCCACCATGGGTGACAAGAACTGGCCGGGCCTCGGCTTCTGCCCGGCCCCGGGGGACCTGGCGGGCATCGCCAAGATGTACGCGGACGTCGACGCCGTAGCCCGGGAACTGGAAGAACTGCGGAGCGCACTCGCCGGCATCGGCTCCGACGGCGGCGCCTGGGAGGGCGAGGCGGCCCGCAAGTTCGCCGACAAGCTGGGCCAACTGCCCAAGTACCTCACCCAGGGCCACGAGTCGATGGCCGCCTGCTCGCGGGCCCTCAAGGCCTGGCACACCCAGCTCTCCGGCATGATCACCACCGGCCGCACGATGGAGGCCGAAGCCGTCGAGCTGCGCACGCGGCTGGCCGACACGGACGGCCAGGTCACCTCCCTCGGCAACACCCTGAAGGGCTACGCGCAGAACGGCGGGCAGACCGCCGACAACGTGATCAACCGCGCCCAGGCGCAGTTCGACGCGGCCCGGGAGGCCAGCACCCGCTGCCACCACCAGCTCGACGAGGTCATCAAGCGCGCCCACAAGCAGCTGGAGGACCACCGGCACAAGGCCGAGGCCGCCGCCAAGGCGATCGTGGAGGCGTCCCGTCACCACCCGCCGGACCCGGGCCTGTTCAAGCGGATGCTGGACAACGTGAAAAAGGCCTGGAACAAGTCGTTGGACTTCCTGTCCGACCATGCCGACATCCTGTCCATGATCTCGGCCGGACTGACGATCGCCGCGCTGTTCACCCCGTTCGGTCCGGTGCTGGTCGCCGGGGCCGTGCTGACGAGCGCGGGCGCGCTGAGCGGGCACGGCATCGCCAAGCTCCGTGGCAAGGACGTGTCGTGGATGACCCTCGGGCTGGACTCGTTGGGCTTGATCCCCGGCTACGGGCTGGTCAAGGGCTTCGCCACCGCCGCCAAGGGAACCCGGGCCGCGAACGCCGGCGGCAGCGCGCTCGCCATGGCCAGGCTTCCGATGTCGACCAAGGCCGTCACCACGTGGATACCCAAAGGCGCGAGCTGGCTCAGCCAGTCGGAAAGGGCGCCCAATGTCGCCCGCGTCTTCTCGGACAAGGTCGCGTCCCGCTTGTCGGCGCTCGATCCCGCGAAGGTCACGGCCAGTGCGAAGGCGGCCTCGATCGTCTACGGCGCGTACAAGCAAGTGGACAAAGCGATCGAGAGAAGGGCGGCGGCGCAGCCCGTCGTGCTTCCCGGGCCGCTCGCGAGGCCCGCAGTCCGGCCGGCGTCCGCCCCGTTCCTGAACGCCGTCGGCTGAGAGGAGAGACCCATGGCCAAGGACCTCCATGCCACGCTCCCCGTCGAGGGCGGACGGATCGCCTCGGTGCCCGAGGTGGCCGAGGCCGCGCGACGGGCCGAAACGCTCTACGGAATCAACCTGCTGCACGACTACGTGGCCCGCGATGTGGTGACCAAGCACCTGCGGATGCGGAACCAGCAGGACTGGTACTCCGAACTGGCCGGCCTGTTCATCATCGGGGGAATCGCGGGTGCCGTGTTCTTCGGCGCATCGATGAGTTCGCCGGCCGAGGGACGACAGGTGGCCGGCCTGGTGGCGGCCGTCCTTGCGATCCCCGTCGGCATCTGGATCGGGATCCGCGGCATGTCCTGGGAGGCGGAGAAGAAGACCGCCTCCGTGCACTTCACCACGTACGTGGGCCTGTTGAACCGGGCACGGGGAGCCGGTCTGACGGTCACGATCCCCCCCGAGTGGGGAGTCGCCGCCGAGCGGGCCTCGTGGGAGGAAGGCGCGACCGCTCCACCACAGCCGCCGGCCGCCCGGGGCACGTCCTCCACCAGTCCGGCTCCCCCGCAGCCGGCCGCGACACAGCCGACCTCGTGGTGGCCGGCCGACGCCGTGATCGACCCGAAGTTCCCGGTACTGCCGACCGCAGCACTCGCGCGCCACTGGGCCCTGGCCGGCCGGGCCCGCGAACTCAGTGCTCCGCACGGCGTCGACTTCCTGGACGAACAGGCGGTCCGGGGACTGCTCACCGCCGTGCAGCGGTCCCGCCGGTGGATCAGCCTCTGGGGCAGGACGTTCCTCCTCACCGTGGTCGCCGGCATGGTCGTCGCTCCCATGGGCATGGACCCCGCCGGTGCCGAGTACCGCCGACAGCTCGTCTCCCTGGGGACGGGCCTGATCGCCATCGGCTTGCTCGCTGCAGTCCCCGCGCTGAAGGAGCTCTGGACCTGGCGCCGCTCCGGCCTGCGCGAGCGTGCCGACGCCTACCTCGACCTGCTGATCGAGGCCCGTACGTACGGCGTCCCGGTCCCCGTCCCGCCGTCCTGGCTGGACATCCGCAACCGCATCCGCAAGCCCGCATGACCTCAGTGGAAGGCTCCCGATGTCCGGCACTCCGACAGCCGACCGCCCCGATCCCGCTGAGGACGCACCACTCCAGATCCGCTTCATCGTCCCGCCCGCCTTCCACCAGGTACCCGTGTTCGGCACCGAGGAACAGGTGGCGGAGGAGCTCTGGGAAATGGTCTGCGAGGTCCTGGCCGCCCGGTCCGAGGAGGACCGGGCCGCCTGGGCCATGATGCTGGCCGGGCTGATCCCGTCGATGGCCGAGGCCGGGGTGATCCACGCCGGGATGTGCCTGGTGGACGTGGGCGGCCGTCCGAGCATGGCCACGATCACCGCCTCGCTGTGCCCGTTGGAGGGCACCGACTACCCCGGCGCGGTGGACTTCCTGCTCACCCGGCTTGCCCTGTCCCGTCCGGAGGCGGAGGTGACGGCGGTCGAGCTGCCGGCCGGGCGGGCCGTCGCGGTGATCGACGCGGTGGCGACCGCGGTGGACGACGGGTCGACCCCGCTCGACGGCCTGGCGGTCCCGCTCGTCGACGGGGTGCTGACCACCTCGGTGATCCAGGTGCACCTGCCGCTGCCGAACGAGTCGCAGCTGCTCTCGCTGGAGCTGAGCACCCCGTGCCCGGAGGACTGGGTGCTGTACTCGGAGCTGTTCGCGGACGTCGTCCGCAGCATCCACCTGGAGTTCGCCGACCTCCCGACCGTCTCCGAGCCGATGTACGACACGGTGGACGAGGAGGTCGCGCAGCGGGTGAAGGCCGCCTTCGGGTGATCGAGTGAGGGTGATCAGCTGAGGGTAGCCTTGCCGGCGTGAGCACTTGTGCGACCGTGTCGCGTGAACTTTCGGAGCCGCTGGCCGCGACGGCGGCGGTGGCGAGCACCTGGCTGCTGGTGGAGCAGAACGGTCCGTGGGGCGCGAAGGCGCTGGGCGAGAGCCATCTGGACGCGGCGGTGGGGCGGGCGCTGGAGGCGGCCGCGGCCGGGACGGGCGTGCGGGTGGCGCTGATCCGGCGGCCCGGGCGGCACGCCGACTGCCTGCCGACCCCGCGCCACGAGGTGCTCGTGGCGCACACGGTGCCGGGCCGCGACTGGGTGCGCCGGGCGGCGGTGGCGGATCCGGCGGAGCTGCTGGGCCTGGACTTCGCGGCGCTGGGCGCCGGGGACCACACCGGCTTCGGTGCGGAGCACGTCGGCGGCCCGGTGGCCCTGGTGTGCACCAACGGGCGGCGGGACCGCTGCTGCGCGCTGCTGGGCCGTCCGCTCGCGGCGGAGCTGGCGGCGGCCGGGCACAGCGAGGTGTGGGAGGTCACCCACCTGGGCGGGCACCGCTTCTCCCCCACGATGCTGGTGCTGCCGTACGGCTACGCGTACGGGCGGCTGACGCCGGAGACCGCCAAGGAGGTGCTGGCGGCGACGGCGGCCGGGCACACGGTGCCGGAGTGGTCGCGCGGCTGTTCGGGCTGGGAGCGTCCGGGCCAGGCGGCCGAGCACGCGGTGCGGCTGGCGACCGGCGAGACCGGGGTGGACGCGTTGACGCTCGTCCAGCGGCCGGACGGTGAGCGCCGCTGGCTGGTGACGGTGCTGCACCGGGACGGCCGGTCCTGGGAGGTGGACGTGATCGAGACGGTGAGCGAGCCGGCGCGTCCGGAGAGCTGCGGCAAGGCGGCGGGGACGCCGTCGCGGATGGACGTGCTGTCCGTACGAGGGCTCTGACGCACAGCGGCCCCGCGCCCGTGGGGGTGGGCGCGGGACCGCTGTCGGCGGCGGGGTTCAGCCGGCGGCCTTGGCGACGAACTCCGTGGTGTAGGTCTTCGCCAGGTCGATCGACCCCTCCTTGCCCTTCACGTCCGGGTGGAACGCGGCGAGCACCGAGAGCACCGTCTTCGGCCCGTCGGCCGGCATCACGCCGTCCGTGGTGAACATCGGCAGCGTCGCCTTGATCGCCGCCGCGTACTGCTCGGCGCCGCCCTGGGCGTAGTCGGCGGGCATCTTCGCGGCGATCTCCTCGGGGCTGTGGGTGGACATCCACGTGAGGGTCTTCACGAAGGCGTTGGCGAGCTTCTGGGTGGTGTCCTTGTTCTTCTCCACCCAGTCGGTGTTCATGTACAGCGACGAGGACGGGTAGAGCCCGCCGAGCGCCTCGCGCGAGCCCTCGGGGGTGCGCATGTCGTAGAGGACCTTGCCGAGGCCCTTGTCCAGGACGGCGGCGACGGTCGGGTCGGTGGTCATCCCGGCGTCGATGCTGCCCTGCTGGAGCGCGGCGATGAAGGTCTGGCCGGCGCCGACCGCGATCGGGCTGAACTCGCTGACGGCGGTGCCGTTCTTGACCGCGAGGTACTTGGTGAGGAAGTCGGTCGAGGAGCCGAGGCTGGTGACGCCGAGCTTCTTCCCCTTGAAGTCGGCGCCGGACCTGATCGCGTCGGCCTGCTTGCTGGAGACCACCTCGACCTCGCCGGGCGCCTGGGCGAACTGCACCACGGACTCGACCTTCTTGCCCTTGGCCTGGAGGTCGATGGTGTGGTCGTAGAAGCCGACGGCGCCCTGGACGTCCCCGGCGAGCAGCGCGGTGGTGGCGTTGACGCCGGCCGGTTCGGTCATCAGCTCGACGTTGACGCCGGCCTCGGCGAAGTAGCCGAGCCGCTGGGTGAGCATCGCGGGCAGGTAGATGACCTTGTCCAGGCCACCGACCATGATCTTGACCTTGGGTCCGTCGACCTGCTGCCCGGCGGGGGCGGCGACCGCGCCGTGTCCGGCGGTGGCGGCGTCGTTGGCGCAGGCGGAGAGCGGGAGGAGCAGGAGGGCGGCGAGGGCGGCGGCAGCCGTTCTGCGCATGGGTAGGGGCCTCTCTTCGTACGGGCGGGGGAGGTTCAGCGGCCGTCGCCCGCGTCGGCGGGCTTCCAGCGGAACAGCTTCTTCTCGGCGAAGGTCAGCAGCCCCTCGGTGAGCAGCGCGACGACGGCGAGGATGGTCATGGCCGCGTACACACCGGCCGCGTTGAAGGTGCCCTGGGCGGCCGCGACGAGCAGGCCGAGGCCCTTGGTGGCGCCGATGTACTCGCCGACGATGGCGCCGATCAGCGCGAAGCCGAAGCTGACGTGCAGGCTGGTGAAGATCCAGGTGGTGGCGGCGGGGATGACCACCTGGAGGGTGACCCTGCGGTTGTCGGCGCCCAGGATGCGGGCGTTGGCGACGAGGTTGCGGTCCACCTCGCGGGCGCCCTGGAAGGCGTTGAAGAACACCGGGAAGAACACCAGCACCACCGCGGAGGCGACCTTGGAGGCCGGGCCGAGGCCGAACCAGATCAGGAAGATCGGCGCGAGCACGATCCGCGGGATCGCGTTGAGCACCTTGATGTACGGCCCGAACACGTCGGCCAGGAAGCGGATCCGGCCGAGCGCGATGCCCAGCAGCACGCCGCCGATGACGCCGATCACCCAGCCGGCGAGGGCCTCGTACAGGGTGTAGCCGATCTGCTCGCCGAGCGAGCCCTGCGCGGTGCCGTGGGTGACCCACTGCCAGATCTGGTCCCAGATCCTCGACGGCTGGGAGAAGTTGAACGGGTCGATGACGTCGGTGCGGGCGCAGACCTCCCAGAGCCCGAGGAAGGCGAGCAGCACCGCGACCCGGGCGCCGTAGACGACCAACCGGCGGTTGCGGGCGGCCCGTTCGCGGGCCTCGGTCCTCGTCGTGACGGCCGGGGGCTTCCCGGCGCCGGCCGGCGCGGCTCCCGGCGCGGCTCCCGACACGGACTCGGGCACGGAATCGGACGCGGTCTCAAGCGGCACGACCCGCTCCTCTCTCCCGGGTGATGCGCACCTCTTCGCCGAGCGAGGCCCAGATCTCGCGGTACAGCTCGACGAACCTCGGTTCCAGCCGGACGGCCTCCACGGTGCGCGGGCGCGGCAGGTCGACGGTGAAGACCTCCTTGACGGTGGCCGGTCCGGCCGTCATGACGACGACCCGGTCGGCGAGCGCGATGGCCTCGTCCAGGTCGTGGGTGACGAAGACGACCGACGAGCCGGTACCGGCCCACAGCTCCAGCAGCTGGTCCGACATCAGGGCCCGGGTCTGCACGTCCAGGGCCGAGAACGGCTCGTCCATCAGCAGGATCGCCGGGTCGTTGACGAAGGTCTGGGCGAGCGCGACGCGCTTGCGCATGCCACCGGACAGCTGGTGCGGGTAGCGGTCCTCGAAGGCGGCCAGGCCGACCCGGCCGAGCCAGTCCCGGGCCCGTTCCCTGGCCTCGGCGGCGGGCACGCCGCGGAAGCGCGGGCCGGCCATCACGTTGGACAGGACGGTGCGCCAGGGGAAGACGGCGTCCTGCTGGAAGACGAACCCGACCTTGGGGTCGATCCCGCGCACGGGCTCGCCGTACACCCGGACCTCGCCCTCGGTGGGCTCCTCCAGGCCGCTGACCAGGGTCAGCGTGGTGGACTTGCCGCAGCCGGTGGGGCCGACGACGGCGACGAACTCGCCCTGGGCGACGGTCAGATCGAGATCGCGGACGGCGGTGTGCAACGCCCCCGAGGGGGTGCGGAAGCGTTTGGTCGCGCCGGTCAGCTCGATCGCCGGGGTCTCGGTCATGCATTCCTCCCGGTTCTGTGCTTGCCCCGGAAAGGTAGGAGCGGGCCCGGCCCCGGCGGGAGCCTTCTTCGCGTAGTGCGACTTCTCCGCATAGAGGGGTGTTCTGCTCGTTTTGCTTGCGCTACAACTGCGGGGACGCGGCTGACAGAAACAGCGCGGAAACATAGGGTGTCCCGACCCACCCCACCGGAGGCACCCCCACCCCGCCCCCGCTCCCATCCCCGCTCCCGGACATCCGATTCCCCCGCAGCCGCCGAGAGGAGGCCCGGATGAAGCTCGCCCGCCGGCCCCGCCGGGTCTTCGCCCAACTGCTGCTGAGCCAGACCGTCGTCACCGTCGGTGTCACCGCCGTGACCGCCGGGCTGTTCCTGGCCCCGGTCAGCAGCGAGCTGGACCACGACGCGATGCAGCGGGCGCTGTCGATCGCCCAGGCCACCGCCACCGACGAGAACATCGCCCGGGCCGCCGCCGGCCGCGACGTGGTGGCCGCGCAGCGCAACGCCGAGCAGATCCGGCTGGCCACCGGCGCCAGCTTCGTCGTGGTCACCGACCTGGACGGCATCCGGCTCTCGCACACCGACCCGGGCCGGATCGGCCAGCGGGTCAGCACCGACCCGGAGCCCGCCCTCAGCGGCCGCAGCGTCACCGCCATCCAGCAGGGCACCCTGGGCCGCACCGCCCGGGGCAAGGTGCCGCTGCGGATGGCGGACGGCCGGATCGTCGGCGAGGTCTCGGTCGGCATCAGCGACGACTCGATCCGCCGCCGGCTGCTGAAGATGCTCACCGGCATCCTGCTGTGCGCGGGCGCCGGCCTCGCCGCCGGGACGCTCGCCACCCTCCTCCTGGCCCGCCGCCTCAAGCGCCGCACCCACAACATCGCGCTGGCCGACATCTCCGCGCTGCTGGTGGAGCGGGAGGCGATGCTGCACGGCATCCGCGAGGGCATGGTGGCGCTGGACGAGCACGGCCGGATCCGGCTGGCCAACGACGAGGCGATCCGGCTGCTCGGCCTGCCCGAGGACTGCGCCGGCCGCCCGATCGGCGCGGTGCTGCCGCCGGGCCGGCTGGCGGACGTGCTCGCCGGGCGGATCGCCGGCGCCGACCTGCCGGCCGTACGGGACGACCGGGTGCTGGTGGTCAACCGGACGGCCACGCCCGAGGGCGGCGCCGTGGTGACCCTGCGGGACCGCACCGAGCTGGAGTCGCTGGTCCGCGAGCTGGACACCACCCGCAGCCTGACCGAGGCACTGCGGGCCCAGGACCACGAGCACGCCAACCGGATGCACACCCTGCTGGGCCTGCTGGAACTGGGCCGCCACGAACAGGCGGTGGCGTTCATCTCGGAGCAGTCCGGCTCGCACGCGGTGGTCGCGGCGCGGATCGCCGAGCAGGTGCAGGACCCGCACGTGGCGGCGCTGCTGGCGGGCAAGAGCGCGGTGGCGGGCGAGCGCGGGGTGCGGCTGGCGCTGGCCCCGGCGGCGCACCTGCCGGACGCCGTGGTGGACGCCCGGGCGCTGGTGACGGTGCTCGGCAACCTGATCGACAACGCGGTGGACGCGCTGGCCGCGGGCGGCGGGGGCCGGGTGGAGGTGAGCCTGGCGGCGGCCGGCCCGACGCTGCTGCTGCAGGTCGCGGACAGCGGCCCGGGCGTGCCGGAGGAGCTGCGCGAGCAGGTCTTCGAAGAGGGGTGGAGCAGCAAGGACGCGCCCGCGCACCGTCCGCGCGGGCTGGGGCTGGCGATGGTGCGGCGGCTGGTCGAACGGACCGGCGGCCGGATCGTGCTCGACACCGGGCCGCTCGGCGGCGCCCGGTTCACCGTCGAGCTGCCCGAGGCCCTGCTCACCACCCAGCTCGTGGAGGCGTGATGATCGACGTACTCGTGGTGGACGACGACTTCCGGGTCGCGGACGTGCACGCCGCCTACGTGGCCAAGGTCCCCGGCTTCCGGGTGACCGGCACCGCGCACTCGGCCGGGGAGGCACTGGCCGCCCTGGAGCGCCGACCGGTGGACCTGCTGCTGCTCGACCACCACCTGCCGGACGAGACCGGCCTGGCCCTGGTGCGCCGGCTGCGGGAACGCCAGGTGGCCTGCGACGTGATGATGGTGACGGCCGCCCGGGACGTGTCGACGGTGCACGCCGCGATGCAGCACGGCGCGCTCCAGTACCTGGTCAAGCCGTTCACCTTCGCCGGGCTGCGGGAGAAGCTGGTGGCGTACGCGCAGCTGCGGCACGCGCTCGCCGCCCCGGCCCGGGAGGCCGGCCAGGACGAGGTGGACCGGCTGTTCGCGACCCTGCGCAGCGCCGCCGCCCCGGCCGGGCCGCTTCCCAAGGGCCACTCGGCGCCCACCACCGACCTGGTGATGGGCGTCCTGCGCCGGGCCGGCCGGCCGCTCTCCGCCCAGGAGGTCGCCGACGCCACCGGGCTGAGCCGCTCCACCGCGCAGCGCTACCTCAAGCAGCTGGAGCGGGACAACCGGCTGCGGCTGACCCTGCGGTACGGCGACACCGGCCGCCCGGAGCACCGCTACGGCCTGGCAGCCCGGGCGTAGCCGCTCCGGTCAGGGCCGATGACCGCCGGACCGGGCCCGGACAGGGGGGAACCCCGGCGGCCCCAGGCCCGCCGGGGTTCCCCGGGCGCGACGGCTCAGGCCGCGCCCGCACCGGTGAGAGCACGTACCTCCAGCTCGGCGAACCGGTCCGGGTCAGCGGGCTCGGACGAGGTGACCGTCCCGAGCCACCCGGCGAGGAAGCCGAGCGGGATGGAGACGAGGCCCGGGTTCTCCAGCGGGAACCAGTGGAAGTCGAGGCCGGGGAAGAGCGCCTCGTGGGAGCCGGACACCACCGGCGAGAAGAACACCAGCACGATCGCCGGGACCAGCCCGCCGTACACCGCCCAGACCGCGCCGCGGGCGGTGAACCGCGACCAGAACAGGCTGTACAGCAGCACCGGCAGGTTCGACGAGGCCGCGACGGCGAAGGCCAGGCCGACCAGGAAGGCGACGTTCAGCTGCTGGGCGAAGAGGCTGATCACGATCGCCGTCGCACCGATCCCGGCGGCGGCGAACCGGGCGACCACCACCTCCTGCTGCTCGCTGATCCCGGACACCGACTCCTCCGACCGGGAGGCCGGGACGGTCTCGCCCCGACGACGGCGGCCGCGACCGTTCTTCGCCTGCTCGCGGGCGGGCCGGGCGCGCCAGGCGCCGGCCCAGACGTCGTGGGCGAAGGCCGCCGAGGAGGCCAGGGTGAGCCCGGCGACCACGGCGAGGATGGTGGCGAAGGCGATCGCCGAGATCAGGGCGAACAGCACCACCCCGCCGGTGCTGCCGTTGCCGCCGCCGAGCACCAGGGCGAGCAGCGGAACGGCGGTGTTCCCGGCCGAGTTGGCGTGCCGCACCTCGGCCGAGCCGATCAGCGCGGTGGCGCCGAGGCCGAGCACGATGGCCATCAGGTAGAAGCTGCCGACCAGGCCGATCGCCCACATCGTGGAGCGGCGGGCGGCCCGCGCGGTGGGCACCGTGTAGAAGCGGGACAGGATGTGCGGCAGGCCCGCGGTGCCGAGCACCAGGGCGAGGCCGAGGCTGACGAAGTCCAGCCGGCTGGTGAGGCTGCCGCCGTACTTGAGCCCGGGCTCCAGGTAGCGGTGCCCGGCACCGCTGTGGTCGGCGGCCTGGCGCATCAGCTCGCCGAGGTCCCCGTGGAAGCGGACCACCAGCAGCACCGTCAGCAGCACCGAACCGCCGGTCAGTAGGAAGGCCTTGATGATCTGGATCCAGGTGGTGGCCCGCATCCCGCCGATGGTGACGTAGACGATCATCAGGGCGCCGACCGCGATGATGGTCCAGGTGCGGGCGTGCGGGCTGCCGGTGCCGAGCAGCAGGGCGACCAGCGAACCGGCGCCGACCATCTGGGCCACCAGGTAGAGCAGGGTGACCACGACGCTGGCGCCGCCGGCCGCGGCGCGCACCTTGCGGCGGCGCAGCCGCAGCGCGAGCACGTCGGCGAGGGTGTACCGGCCGGCGTTGCGGACGAGCTCGGCGACCAGCATCAGCACGACCAGCCAGGCGACCAGGAAGCCGATGCTGTAGAGCACGCCGTCGTAGCCGTAGAGCGCGATCAGCCCGGCGACGCCCAGGAAGGAGGCCGCGGACAGGTAGTCGCCGGAGAGCGCGAAGCCGTTCTGCAGCGGGGTGAAGTCGCGGCCGCCGGCGAAGAAGTCCTCGGCGGCGTTGCCCTGGCGGCCGACCCAGAGGGTGACCCCCAGGGTGACCAGGACGACGACGGCGAACAGCGCGATGGCGAGCGAGTGGTGGTCGCCGGTGGGGGCGACCGGGGGCGGGGTGGCGGTCGACACCACGGTCCGCGCGGCGGTCCTCACGGCGGCCACGGCCGCGTCGGTGGGCACGGTGGCCATCAGGGTCGTCATCGCAGCTGGTCCTGGGTGTCCCAGCGCAGGCCCAGGGCGGCGCGGTCGCGCTTGGTCCGGGCGTTGCGGGCGTAGAGCCAGGCGAGCAGGAAGGTCGAGGCGAACTGCAGAAGTCCCAGCAGCCAGGCCACGTTGAGCGGGCCGGCCACCGCGCGGCGCATCAGGTCGGGGGCACCGGCCTGGGCGGCGACATACAGCAGGTACCAGGCGAGGAAGCCGCCGGTGATGGGGAAGACGAAGGTCCGGTAGCTGCGGCGGATCTGCCGGAAGGCCGCGCTGGCCTGGACCTCCCGGTAGACCTCGGTCCGGTCGGCGACCGGTTCCTCGTCCCGTGGCGCGAGGGACCCGAGGGGTGCGTGCGGTGCGGCCGGGGCCGCTTGGTCGACGGGGGTGCTCTGGGCGAACGGCTCGACGGCGGGCCCGTGGATCGGTGCGCCGACGGCCACAGGCTCGCCGACTGCCTCTGCCGACCGGTCCGGACGGGTGTGCTCCGTACGGATGGGGCCCGACTGCGCCGGTACCGCCGACCGGCGGTGCGCAGCCGATGGCTCGGCGGGCTCAACGGGGGTGCCGGCGGCCGGAGCGGCCCACCAGTCGAATCGCTGCCCCTGGCCGGGGCTGCTCGTCTGCTGCTGTGGCACTGATGCTCCTGGACGGCCGGATGTTCTGACCCGAACCATGATGGCGGCCCTAGGACAACGCCTCTGACCATCGCAGATACGTTCACTCGATGAGGTGATCGATCATCCGACAGACACTCATCGGACTACTGCTGCGTCCCGGTGATTCCGTGTCGGAAGGCGTAGGCGACCGCCTGAGCCCGGTCCCGTACCGCGGTCTTGGCGAACAGATTGTTGATGTGGGTCTTCACGGTGGCCTGGCTGACGAACAGCCGTTGGGCGATCTCCGCGTTGGACAGCCCCTGGGCGATCAGCGCCAGCACCTCGGCCTCCCGGACGGTCAGCCCGTCGGGCAGCTCCCCCGGGCGGCCGACCGGCGGCCCGGCGGCCGGCCCGGAGCCGCCGGGCTGCTCCGAAAGCCTTTCCAGCAACCGGAGTTGGATCTGCGGGGAGAGTCCGGCGGCGCCCGAGCGGACGTCCGCGATGGCCCGGGCGATCTCCTCACCGCCGGCGTCCTTGGTGAGGTAGCCGCGCGCCCCGGCCTGGAGCGCCGGGAACAGCGATTCGTCGTCGGCGTAGGTGGTGAGCACCACCACCTCGGTCTCCGGGTGCGCCGTGCGGATCCGCCTCGTCGCCTCGACGCCGTCGCAGCGCGGCATCCGCAGATCCATCAGCACCACGTCCGGGTGATGGCGCTCCACCAGGGCGACGGCCTCCTCCCCGTCCCCCGCCGCACCGACCACCTCGATACCGGGCAGCAGCCCCAGCAGCATCACGATGCCCTCGCGCACCACCGTCTGATCGTCCGCGACCAGCACCCTGATCGCCGGTTCCGTCATGCCGGCACCCGCAGCAGCACGCGCCACCCTCCGTCCTCCGGGCCCGCCAGCAGCGTGCCGCCGAGCAGTTCCGCGCGTTCGCGCATCCCCAGCAGACCGTACCCGCTGCCGCTGGCCGCCAGCTCCCCCGACGCCGGCTCGGCCGCGGACGGGCCGCGCGGCGGCCGGGTGTTGCGCACCTCCAGCTCCACCACGCCGTCCAGGTAGCGCAGTTCGACGGCGCAGCGGGCGCCGGACGCGTGCTTGCGGACGTTGGTCACCGCCTCCTGCGCGGTGCGCCGCACCGCGAGGGCGGCCTCGGCGGCGAGCGGCCGGGGCGTGCCAGTGACGGTGAGGGCGGCCCGCTCCCGTCCGGTCAGCTCCACCAGGAACTCCCCGACCGGGGTGAACTCCCCGCGCAGCGCGGACAGTGCCTGCCGGGTCTCGGCCAGCCCGTCCTGCGCCATCCGCCGGGCGGCGACGACCCGTTCGCGGACCTGCTCGCGGTCCGTCCCGGCGTCCAGCATCAGCCGCGCCGCCTCCAGGTGGACGAGCTGCGCGGAGAGGCTGTGGGCGAGCACGTCGTGGATCTCCCGGGCGATCCTGGCCCGTTCGGCGAGCGCCGCGCTCTCCGCCTCGGCGGCCCGGGCGGCCCGCTCCTGGGCGAGCAGCAGGCGGGCGGTGCCGCGGGCCTCGATGTCCAGCCGCAGCAGGAAGCCGACCAGGACGGACCCTCCGATGGTGGCGGCGATGCTGAGCCAGCTCGCCGGGGAGGCCGCCGTGTACGAGCCCAGCGCGACCGCCGCGGCGCACAGCGCGGGCGCGGGCGGCAACCGGATCAGGGCCGTCACGGCCAGCCCGATCCAGAGGAAATCGGCCAGCGTGTAGGCCAGCCCCTGGTTGGCGAGCCAGCCCGCGCCGACCAGGCCTGCGGCCAGCAGGTACGAGGCCGCCGGGCGCTGCTCCCGGGAGGCCCGCAGGTACCCCGCGCTGAGAGCGAAGGCCGCGGCCAGCCCGGCCGCCGCGGCGGCCGCGGCCCAGCCGGTGTACCGGCCCCCGGAGAAGGTCCCCCAGCCGACGACGACCACCAGGACGGTCCGGCCGAACACGGTGAGGACCCGCCGCGGCTGGCTCTCGTCCTCCCGGCCGATCCCTTCCCGGGACGGCCAGCGGGTCCAGTACCACCCGGCCACGGGGGCCTCCTCGATGCTCACGGCGGCGGGTCAGCGCAGTCCGGCGGCGGTCCGCGCGGGCTCCAGCGTGCGGGCCCTCCAGTTCACCACGACGGAGCGGACCAGCAGCAGGACCGCCATGCCCAGCAGCAGCGTGCTGCCCGCCTGGTGGACGTGCAGGGCCGAGCCGACCGCGTACAGGCCGATCCGGATGGCGATCATCCCGCACCAGGCGGCCACGGTGGCCTTGGTGCCCTTGACCAGGACGCCGCCGTCGGGGGCCCGCCAGATCCGTACGGTCCAGCCCCAGACCGTGCCCATCGCGAGCACGGCGACGAGGCCGGCGACCAGCAGCGTGGCGGAGACCGCGGTGTGCTGGTGGTCGACGAGCTGCGGGTCGCGCAGCGCGAGCGCGCCCAGGACCAGCGGCAGCAGCCAGAACCGGCGCTCGGTGTCCAGCCGCTGGACGCGCATCTGGCGCTGGACCACCAGGACCACCACCGCGATGACCACGAGGATGTTGGCGATGGAACTCATCGGATTCTCCGTCCCGAGGAGAGGCTTCTTGCTGACCTCTCCGACGCTACGGATCCGCCGCTTCCCGCTGATCGGAGCCGGGGTGGAGCACGGGTGGAACCGGCGGCGCGAGGGCCCTCCACCCGTGGGTGGAGGGCCCTCGCGTCCGGCCGGGATCAGGCGTCGATGCGGGAGCGGTCCAGGGTGGCCGCCGAATCCACGATGAACTCCTTGCGCGGGGCGACGTCGTTGCCCATCAGCAGGTCGAAGATCCGCTCGGCCTGCTCCAGGTCGCCCAGGTTGATCCGGCGCAGCGTGCGGTGGCGCGGGTCCATGGTGGTCTCGGCCAGCTGGTCGGCGTCCATCTCGCCGAGGCCCTTGTAGCGCTGCACCGGCTCCTTCCAGCGCTGGTTCTTGCGCTGGAACTCCAGCAGCGTGGAGCGCAGTTCGGCGTCGGAGTAGGTGTAGTGGTACTTCTCCTGGCCGCGCTTGGGGCTGGTGAGCTCGATCCGGTGCAGCGGCGGCACGGCGGCGAAGACCCGGCCCTGCTCGACCATCGGCCGCATGTAGCGGTGGAACAGGGTGAGCAGCAGGGTGCGGATGTGCGAGCCGTCGACGTCGGCGTCGGCCATGAAGATGACCCGGCCGTAGCGGGCCTGGTCGATGTCGAAGGTGCGGCCGGAGCCGGCCCCTATCACCTGGATGATCGCGGCGCACTCGGCGTTCTTGAGCATGTCGCTCACGGACGCCTTCTGCACGTTGAGGATCTTGCCGCGGATCGGCAGCAGCGCCTGGAACTCGGAGTTGCGGGCGAGCTTGGCGGTGCCGAGCGCGGAGTCCCCCTCGACGATGAACAGTTCGCTGCGGTCGACGTCGTCGCTGCGGCAGTCGGCCAGCTTGGCGGGCAGCGAGCTGGTCTCCAGCGCGGTCTTGCGGCGCTGGGCCTCCTTGTGCTGCCGGGCGGCGACCCGGGTGCGGGCGGCCGCGACGACCTTGTCCAGCACGGCCCGGGCCTGGAGCTTCTGGTCCTTCTTGGCCGAGGTGAGGAAGGCCTTGAGCTCCTTGGCGACGACGGCGGCGACGATCCGGTTGGCCGCCGAGGTGCCGAGCACCTCCTTGGTCTGGCCCTCGAACTGCGGCTCGGCGAGCCGGACGGTGACGACGGCGGTGAGGCCCTCGGTGGCGTCGTCCTTGGTGATGTCGTCCTCGGCGACGCGCAGCAGCTTGCTCGCGCGCAGCGCCTCGTTGACCGTCTTGGCCAGCGAACGCTCGAAGCCGGTGATGTGGGTGCCGCCCTTGGGGGTGGCGATGATGTTGACGAAGGAGCGCAGGGTGGTGTCGTAGCCGGCGCCCCAGCGCAGCGCGATGTCCACGCCGAGGTGGCGGGTGACCTCGGTGGGGGTCATGTGGCCGAGGTCGTCCAGGACCGGCACGGTCTCCTTGAAGGTGCCCTCGCCGCGCAGCCGCAGCACGTCGCAGACCGGCTTGTCGGGGGCCAGGAACTCGCAGAACTCGGCGATGCCGCCGTCGTAGCGGAAGACCGTCTCGTCGATCTGCTCGCTCTCGGTGAGCCGCTCGTCACGCACCACGATGGTCAGGCCGGGGACCAGGAAGGCGGTCTGCCGGGCGCGGCTGTGCAGCGTCTCCAGGGAGAGCTTGGCGTCCTTGAGGAAGATCTGCCGGTCGGCCCAGTAGCGGATCCGGGTGCCGGTGCGGGTCTTCGGCACCTTGCGGGTCCTGGTCAGGCCGTTGCCGGCCTCGAAGGGCGCGTCCGGGCTGGTCTCGGTGAAGATGCCGGGGGTGCCGCGGCGGAAGCTGATCGCGTGGGTGTGCCCGCTGCGGTCGACCTCGACGTCGAGGCGGGCGGAGAGCGCGTTGACGACCGAGGCGCCGACGCCGTGCAGGCCGCCGGAGGCCGCGTAGGAGCCGCCGCCGAACTTGCCGCCGGCGTGCAGCTTGGTCATCACGACCTCGACGCCGGACAGCCCGGTCTTGGGCTCGACGTCGACCGGGATGCCGCGCCCGTTGTCCCGGACCTCGACCGAGGAGTCAGGGTGCAGCACGACGTCGATGCGGTCGCAGTAGCCGCCGAGCGCCTCGTCGACGGAGTTGTCGATGATCTCCCAGAGGCAGTGCATCAGACCGCGGCTGTCGGTCGAGCCGATGTACATGCCGGGGCGCTTGCGGACCGCCTCCAGGCCCTCCAGGACGAGCAGGTGCCGCGCGGTGTAGTTGGAACCGTCGTCGCCGGCCAGCAGCGCGGACGGCACGGTCGTTTCGGCACTCACGCGGCACTCTCCTCGGTGAAGATCTGTCTCATCGGTCACATCCGGACGCATCCGGACCAAACGCCAGTGCAGCACGCCGCACCGACACCCGTCGCCCTGCGTGCCCGAACCCGTGCGCCGGGTGCACAGCACGACGGACCGGCCCCGCGCAGCTTGTACGCGCTGCGCGAACAAGCACCGCACCCGGGTGTGGGCCCCGGGGGCGCCATCTCCTCCCGGTACCACCGGTCCTGGCGGATCGTGGGGCCCGGCGCAGGCTCCGGAACTGCCGTTATGCAGGCTACCGGGGCCCGGGACGGGGCTTATGCTCCAACCCGGCAGAGGATTATGCTACGCGGACCTCGCACCCGATCCCGATCGGGCGTTCGAGCGAAGGGCGGATCCCGGAATCCGGCACGCATGAACCACCGGCGCCCGGGGCACGTCCTCATCAACACAGCAGAATCCTCAGAGAAGAAAAGCCACGAGCGGGAACGTTTTCGGCCTGGTTGGATGTTGACCCTGGTACGACAGCTCGTCGAGCTAGAGAAGAGGCGACGTGACTACTGTTCTGACCCCTGCGAGCCCGCTCACCGCGGCTGACCGCTGCGACCGCTGCGGCGCCCAGGCCTACCTGCGCGTCGTACTCGCCAGCGGCGGAGAGCTGCTCTTCTGCGCCCACCACGGCCGGAAGTTCGAGCCCGAGCTCAAGAAGATCGCCGTGGAGATACAGGACGAGAGCGGCCGTCTCACCACCGCGACCACCGTGACGGCCACCGACGACGAGCGCTGATACAGGGCGCCACCAACAGCAGCCGGCCTCGAGCTGTGTCCGGTCGCGCACCACGCGCGACCGGTGAGCCGGGCGACGGACCCCTTCGGGGGCCGGTCGCCCGGCTCTGCTGTACCCCGGGCCGCCCTCCTGACCCCCGCCGTTGCCCCGGGCCGTGGCCCCGGCGGCGTCCGACGCGGCGTCAGAACCCGGTGCCGGCACGTGACCGGCCGCTCACCCGCCGCGACGTCCGCGGCACCGGAGGCGCCTCGCCCGCGGCTGCCCCGGACGTTCGCGGGCGTTCACCGGTGGTCGCGGGTGGTCGCGGGTGGTCACAGCACCGAGCGCACCGCGTCCGCGACCGAGGACACCCTGGTGTAGACGCCCGGGTGGGCCGCCTCGGCGCAGCCCGTCCCCCAGGAGACCAGGCCCACCAGCCGGCCGTCGACGATCATCGGGCCGCCGCTGTCGCCCTGGCAGGCGTCCTTGCCGCCCCTCTCCTCGCCCGCGCAGACCATGCCCCGGGCGTCGAACCTCCCATCCTGCCCGCCCGGATAGGCCTGCGCACAGACCTGGTCCGGCACGACCGGCACGGACACCCCGCGCAGCACGGGCGAGTAGTCGCCCCGCCCCGTGGTGTCACCCCAGCCGTACACCTGGGTCGTGGTCCCGGCCGCGTACGGTTCGGTCTCGCCCTGGCCGACCAGCTCGACCACCGGCAGGGCGCCCTGGGACTCGGCGAGGGTGAGCACCGCGACGTCGTTCATGTTGGCGGCGAAGGAGTAGTCGGGGTGGATCCAGACCGACCGCACCGCCACCTCCCGGCCGGACGTGCCGCGCATGTCGTCCCGGCCGACGATCACCTTCAGGCCCGGCCGGTCCACCCGACCCCTGGCCTCGTCGTAGAAGCAGTGCGCGGCCGTCACCACCTTGGTCGGGGTGACCAGCGCACCCCCGCAGAACTGGCCGGAACGGCCGCTGCCGAACTGCTGGCGGCTGGACAGCGCCACGATCCACGGGTGGTCCGCGGTGCTCACCGCGCTGCCGCCGACCACCCGGCGCTGCGCCTCGGCCGGCGCCGCGGTACCGAGGGCGACCAGCGGGACGGGAACGGCGGCGAGCAGCGCCAGCACGGCGGCCCTGCGGCGGCGGCCCGCCCGGTCGGCGGCCGGGTCGGCGGGGTCCGCCGGGAACGGGGCGGGCGTCGGCAGGTCTGTGCGGTCCGGCTCGGTCGGCACCGTGACTCCAGGAGGCTCGGAAGCGGGCAACCGGCACAGCGTAGGTGACCGGCTACACGGCGCGACCGCTTCCCGCCGCGCCGCCACCCGGACGAGGGACAACCACCACCCGTACGCTGACGCGCCCGGGCCCGGACAGCCGCGAAGGCCCGGAGCCGTGCGGCTCCGGGCCTTCGCGTGGAACGACTGCCGTCGATCAGTCCAGGTAGTCGCGCAGCACCTGGGAGCGCGACGGGTGGCGCAGCTTCGACATGGTCTTCGACTCGATCTGGCGGATGCGCTCACGGGTGACCCCGTACACCTTGCCGATCTCGTCCAGCGTCTTCGGCTGGCCGTCGGTCAGGCCGAAGCGCATCGAGACCACGCCCGCCTCGCGCTCGGACAGGGTGTCCAGCACCGAGTGCAGCTGCTCCTGGAGCAGGGTGAAGGAGACCGCGTCGGCCGGGACGACCGCCTCGGAGTCCTCGATCAGGTCACCGAACTCGCTGTCGCCGTCCTCGCCCAGCGGGGTGTGCAGCGAGATCGGCTCACGACCGTACTTCTGGACCTCGATGACCTTCTCGGGGGTCATGTCGAGTTCCTTGGCCAGCTCCTCCGGGGTGGGCTCGCGGCCCAGGTCCTGGAGCATCTGGCGCTGGACGCGGGCCAGCTTGTTGATGACCTCGACCATGTGCACCGGGATGCGGATGGTGCGGGCCTGGTCGGCCATGGCGCGGGTGATCGCCTGGCGGATCCACCAGGTGGCGTAGGTCGAGAACTTGTAGCCCTTGGTGTAGTCGAACTTCTCGACCGCACGGATCAGACCGAGGTTGCCCTCCTGGATCAGGTCCAGGAAGAGCATGCCGCGACCGGTGTAGCGCTTGGCCAGCGAGACCACGAGGCGGAGGTTGGCCTCCAGCAGGTGGTTCTTGGCCCGGCGGCCGTCCTCGGCGATGATCTCCAGCTCGCGCTTGAGCTTCGGGGCGAGCTTGTCGGCGGCCGAGAGCTTGTCCTCGGCGAACAGGCCGGCCTCGATGCGCTTGGCGAGCTCGACCTCCTGCTCGGCGTTGAGCAGCGGGACCTTGCCGATCTGCTTCAGGTAGTCCTTGACCGGGTCGGCGGTGGCACCGGCGACGGCGACCTGCTGGGCCGGCGCGTCGTCCTCGTCGTCGTCGGAGAGGACGAAGCCCTCCGACTCCTCCTCCGGAGCGGTGCCCTCGGCCTCGGTCTTGTCGCCGGGCAGCGCGACGTCCTCGAGCAGCTCCTCCTCGCCGAGCAGCTCCTCGTCGCCCTTGGCGGTCTTGCCGGCGGCGGTCTTCTTGGCAGCGGTCTTCTTGGCCGGCGCGGCGGTCTTCTTGGCCGCGGCCTTCTTGGCCGGCGCGGCCTTCTTCGCGGGAGCCGCCTTCAGCTCGGAGCCGACCGCGGTCCTCCCCTCGGCGGTGATCTCGGCGGAGACGGTGGGAGCCGGGGCCGTGGCGGCCGCGACGGCCGGAGCCGCGACGGGAGCGCCGGGGGCGATCCGCACGGGCGGCTTGGTCGGGGCCGACGAGGCGGCCGGGGTCCGGGTGGTGACAGCCTTGGTGGCGGTGCGCTTGGTGGGGCTCTTGGCAGCAACGCTCTTGCGCTTGGCGCCGGCCGGTTCGGCCGCGCTGACCATGAGGTCCACCCCCTCCTCAATCAGCACCTGGTTGAGGCTGCGCATGACGTTCTTCCACTTGGTGACCGGGATCTGGTCCGCCTCGAACGCCTGGCGCACGTCGTCACCGGCGATCTGCCCCTGGGCCTTGCCCCGCTCGATGAGCGCCAGCAGAGCCGCGGACTCGGCGATCTCGGGGGGAAGCGAACGGGATGTGCTGGCCGACACGAACAACCTCTCGGACGATGAGTGGATCTCGAACCCGTACCGGCCGCCCGAGCGGGCGGGGAAGGAGATCGCGCGTCGGACGCGCGGTGTCGATTCCGACCGACTCGGGCTTGAGGACTGGGTTTGCAGGACGGCAGCAGCGCCGCGGACCAACACAGCATTCTGACATGTTGGAGTATTCCGGAGCTGCTTCCGCTCAGGACACATCGCTGCTACTCGTCAAGTGTTACGCATGGCCTTCGTGTCGCGGGTCACACCGACCCGGCGCCCGCAACTCGGGGCCGCTTCCATCATCGCGCACTCGCGAGGTGAACTGTTGTCATGGACAAGCCGCGAAATGGGCTCACCTTTCGCCGGCCTGCTCTCCCGGGCCCGGCGACCCCTCCCGGGCGCGGCCGGCTCGCCCGGCTTCTCCCCGGCTCCCCGGCTCCCCCGGCTCCGGCTTCCCCCGGCTTCCCCGTCCTTCTCCCGCCCCCGGCGTTCCCCACGTTCTCCCGGCTCCGGTCGACCCGAGGGTGACGGCATGCGGAGGCCCCCCGGCTGCGCCGCACGATGCGACCGGAGGGCCCTGGCGGAGCGGACCGCCGCCAGCCGGCGCCTCCGCTCGTGGAAACAGCCCGTTCAGTGCTCCCTGGGCGCGGGGACGGACGGCTCGACCTCGGGATGGACGGTGAGCAGCGCCCGCATCGCGACCTCGCCCGCGGTGCCGTCGCCGGCGCCCAGCGCGTCCACCAGCCGGGCGTGCAGGCCGACCGAGGACTCGGAGGGCCGCTCGCAGGAGATCGCCGGGCCGCCCGAGACCTGCAGCGCGCAGGCGACGATCCCGGACAGGTGCTCCAGCATCCGGTTGCCGGCCATCTGGAGGATCAGGCCGTGCAGCTCGGCGTCGGCCCGGGTGTACGTGGAGAGGTCGGCCTGGGAGGCGGCGTGGCCCATGATCTCGACCAGCTCGGCCAGGCGCTGCTGGACGTCCTCCCGGCCGTGGCCGGCGGCGAGCCGGGCGGCCAGCGGCTCGATCGCCCAGCGGAGCTCGAACAGCTCCCGGCGCTGCTCGTCCCGCTGCGGACCGAAGGCGCGCCACTCGATGATGTCCGGGTCCAGCAGGTTCCAGTCGCCGACCGGACGGACCCGGGTGCCGACGTTCGGCCGGGCGCTGACCAGGCCCTTGGCCTCCAGCACGCGCAGCGACTCGCGGACGACGGTCCGGGAGACCTCGAACCGCTGGCCGATCTCCTCGGGCACCAGCGGGCGGTCGGCACCGAGATCGCCGGAGACGATCATCTGGCCGAGCTGCTGGACCAGCTGGCCGTGCAGACCGCGGCCGCGGCTGCTGGTGGTCTTGCGGCCGACCCGGCCGATGTCGGACTCGGCGCCCTCCCAGCGGGGCGCCGGCGGGGTCGGCCGGTCGGCGTACGAGAAGCGATCCAGGTCGCCGGGACCGTGGATGGGCCCATCGGCGGAACGGGCGGGGGTCATGGTGGGGTGCGCAAGGGTACTCACGCCTCCTTTGTCGGCGATCCGCAGGCGTGGCTTGAGAATTCTCGTGAAAAGCACACGAAAGGGTGATCGACCGTGACTGGATAATTGACTTCTTATCAGGAAGAACCGCGCATTACGGTCACTGCTGGTCGATCTTGGTAGCCACGGGCAGGGCCGCACCCCGGGGGCTTCCGCAGGACCGGACAGGGCCGCCCACGGGTGCGGCGCCGCGTGGGAGTCCCTGCGCGATGCGCAGCCACGGGCCTACAGGGCGCGGCGGCGGGCCTGGACCAGCAGGGCGGCGAGCAGCAGGAGCCCCGCGGGGGCCGCGACCGCGGCGAGCAGCGCCGGATCGGTCAGCGCCGCGCTCCCGGCCACCGCCTCGTGCGCACCGCCGTACACCCAGCCGTAGGCCCACTCGATCCCGGACTGGAACGGCAGCAGCTCGGCCGCCCGGGTCGGCCACGGCCTGCCGGTGTGACGCAGCAGCAGGGCGACGCCGGACTCCAGCAGCGGCGGCAGCGCGCACAGCAACAGCACCCCGGCCGCGGCGCTGCGGGTCAGCGAGGCCGTCAGCACCCCGGTCCAGGCCGCCACCACGGTGAGCAGGACGAAGGCCAGCAGGGCGGCGGGCACCCCGTGACCGGCCGTCAGGCCGAGCGGGGAGAACACGCCCGGCAGGTCGGACAGCCCGGACAGCCCGGCGCCGGTCACCGCCGCGGACACCCGGTCCGACAGCGCGGCCGGGTCCGCCCAGGCCGCCACGGTGACGCCGTCCGGCAGCGCGAGGTGCACGGCCAGCGTGTCGAGCAGCAGGGTGGCCAGCGCCAACAGGGCCGCCACCGGCCCGATCACCAGCAGCTTGGCCAGCAGCAGTCGCACCCGGCGCGGGTACGACACCTGCGAGGCCGGCAGCCCCGGGTGGCGCACCTCGTGCCCGTACGAGAGCGCGCCCAGCACCCCGGCGCCGAGCGCCGCGAAGGGCAGCGGGACCAACGGGACGGCGGCGGTCAGCAGCCGCACCCCGGCCGGGGCGGCCAGTGGACCGTCCGGGGACTGGTCCGCCAGGACGGCGGCCACGACGGCGTCGCCGAGCAGCACGGCGGCGAGCAGCAGCCAGGTGGAACGCAGGCCGCGCAGGCGGCGCAGCTCGTAGGCCAGGACACGCACGGTTCACTCGCTCCGGTGGTCGTCGGGGGTGGCGGGGGCAGGGGCTGCGGGGATGGCGGGGGCCGTGGGGGCGGCGGGGGGCTGGGCGGTGGAGACCCGGACGACGCTCGTGCCCGAGACGGGGCGACGGAGGCGGACGGTGTCGTCGGTGAGCAGGTCGTCGGCGCTCACCCGGCGGCCCGGCGGCCGGACCCGGGCGGACGGCTGCGGCAGGGCCGGGGCCGGGTCGTCGCGGAAGAGCCGGTCGACGGCGACGGTGGGCGCGGGGGCGGGCTTGGCGGGGGCGTCGGACCCGGCCTCCGCGGTCGGCTCCGGCCGACGGCCGACGGGCCCGGGGCGGCGGCCCGCCGAACCGAGGACGGGGAGCGCGGCGGCGATTGCCACGGCGGGCAGGGCGCGGGTGGGCAGGGAGCCGTCCTCCCGGCGGCGGGGGGCGTTGCGCTTCGGGGCGGTGGCGGCACGGGGGACGGGGGCGGAGGCTTCGGGGACGGAGGCTTCGGGGGCGGAGACGGTGGCCGGTTCGGCCGGAGTCGTCACGGCTCCGACCGGGGTGGGCTCGGCGGCCGGTTCGGGGATCCGCTCCGCGGCCGACTGCGGGCCTGACTCTGACTTCGGTTCCAGGTTCGGTGCCGGGTCCGGTTCCGGGTTCGGTTGCTCGGCCGGCTCCGGGCTCGGCCCCGCCCCGGGTTCCGGGTGGAGGCGGAGGTGGCCGGAGCGGCCCGAGCCGGCCGGCAGGACGACCCGCGGCGCCGGCTGCTCGACCACCCGGTCCGCCAACTCGTGCAACAGGATCCCGTGGCGGTAGGCGAGTTCGCCGATCTCGGTGCGGTCGATGCCGGCCACCGCGAGGCCCACGCTGCCGTCCCGTCGGACGTCCGCGCCCTGGCTGACCAGCAGGTCCGCCAGCCGCGCCATCTGCGGCCCCCGGACGGCCACTTCGGGGCTGAGCCTGGTCCGCCGGAACTCCGCGACCGGCTGGTCGGCCACCAGTCGACCGCGGTCCAGGGTGACCACCCGGTCCGCGAGCTGCGAGGCCTCCTGCGGCGTGCGGGTGGTCACCAGGACCGTTCCGCCGGCGGCCCCGAAGGAGCGCAGGAAGGAGTGGAACCACTCGACGTTGCGCGGTGACAGACCGTCGGCGGGCCCGTCCAGCAGCAGCGCGCCGGGGTCGCCGAGCAGGGCGGCGGCCAGGGCCAGGCGGCGGTGCATGCCGGGCGAGAAGGTGCGCAGCCGCTGCCCGGCGACGGCGGCCAGCCGGGTCTGCTCCAGCAGTTCGTCGGCCCGCCGGGCCGGGACGCCGACGGCCGCGGCGAGCATCCGCAGGTGGCTGCGCGCCTTGCGGCCCGGATGTCCGGCCACCGCGGCCTCCCCGGTGCCGGGCAGCAGCACCCCCACCTCGCGCTCGGGGTGGCGCAGCCGACGGTAGCGGCGGCCGTCGAAGAGCGTGACACCCTGGCCGCGTTCGAGTTCGAGCATCAGCCGCAGGGCGGTGGACTTGCCCGCCCCCTCGGCGCCGAGCAGCGCGGTCACCGTGCCGGGCCGGGCATCGAAGGTCAGGTCGAGCACTGCGGGCGGAGCGCCCTTGCGGTAGACCTTGGTCAGTCCGGTGATCTGGATCATCGCTGGCTGCTCCCGTGCCCTCGGCCGAGCTGTTCGACGCGGAGCACCCCTGACGGGCGGGCATGCACCCGCGCGGCTCCGCGCCAGCACATTAGGGGGCGGCGACGGCTATTCCGGGCATTACGGGAACGGCACGGGCCCGCCGGCTGCCCACCTCACCCGATCAGGGGACAATCCGATCCTGCGATTCACGGTCGACCGGTCCGTTCCGGGTCCCGGCGGAGTCGGTTGCTTCGGTGACTTCGGCAGCTCCGGTGGCCTCGGTGGTGCCGGTGGTGTCGGCAGCTTCGGTGGTGCCGGACGGGCGGGGCTCCGTGTCCGATGAGGGGTGCGGCTCCTACCGGGAAGGCCAGGGCGGTGGCGGGAGCTGCTCACCGCCGCACTCCGCGTGGAAGTCGTCGACGGCGGCCTGGCCCTCGACCCCGATCTCGCCCAACCGCTCCCGCTCGGCGGCCAGCCGTTCCTCGACGGCGGCGATCGACTCGGGCGCCGCGTGCTCGGCCTGCAGCTCGGCCAGTTCCTTCTCCGTTGCGGTGGTGGTCCTGTCCAGGCTCCGGTAGTCCGCCGCCAGCCCCTCGATGAGGATTCGCTGGTTGGCGCAGTCCTTGATGGCCATCGCGGGACTCCCTGGGCCGGAGGCCTCCGGCCCGGGCGGTCGGAGCGTCCACCGACACTCTGCGCCGACGCCCCCGGGTCCGCAGCCAGACCAGGCCATTCGGCTACCCGATGCCGCGCAACGGCGGGTCGGTACCGGGTCCGGGCGGACCTGGCGCAGGGCTTGGCGGAGGGCTGGGGACAGGACCGGGCACAGGGCCCGCGGGGGTCAGGACTCCGGGCGGAGCATGGGCGGGTTGAGGACGGTCGCACCGCCGGCGGTGAACAGCTGGGCCGGGCGACCGCCCTGACGGGTCGTCGTGCCGCCCGAGGGCAGCAGGAAGCCGGGGGTACCGGTGACCTTGCGGTGGAAGTTCCGCGGGTCCAGCACCACGCCCCAGACCGCCTCGTAGACCCGGCGCAGCTCACCGACGGTGAACTCGGCCGGGCAGAAAGCGGTGGCGAGGGAGGAGTACTCGATCTTGGAGCGGGCGCGTTCCACACCGTCGGCGAGGATCAGGCCGTGGTCGAAGGCGAGCGGGACGCCGTCGGCCGGGTTCTCCCCGAGGAGTTCGCCGACCGGGGCCCAGCGGGCGCCGCTGGCGTCGCCGCCGGCCCGGGGCGTCGGCAGGTCGGGGGCGAGCACCAGGTAGGCGACGCTGACCACGCGCATCCGGGGATCGCGCTGCGGGTGGCCGTAGGTGGCGAGCTGCTCGAGGTGGGCGCCGGCCGCACCGGGGCCGACCGCGTCCTGGCCGGGGGCGGTGTGGGCGCGCAGGCCGGTCTCCTCGGCCAGCTCACGGGAGGCGGCCTCGGCCAGGCCCTCGTCCGGGCGGACGAAGCCGCCGGGCAGCGCCCAGTACCCCTGGAACGGCGGCTCGCCTCGTCTGACCAGCAGGGCGCAGAGCGAGTGGTCGCGCACCGTCAGCACCACGAGGTCAACCGTGACAGCGAACGGGGGGAAGGCCGACGGATCGTAGCGCGACATGGCGACGATCATAGTCGTCTCTCTGACGATAAGCACAGGCCCGTGCGTGGCCGCTCCTGGCCGGTGGCCCCCGCCCGGCCCGGCGCGGTTCGTGTACGGGCCGGGCGGGGCCGGGAGCGGACGGGACCGGTGCCGGTGACCCGGTGTCACCGACACCGGGCCCGGACGGGCGGTGGCGGGCGGCGGCGGGCTCAGCGGGCGACGAGTTGCAGGTCCTCGGACGCCTCCTCCACCATCGCCACGCCGATCCGGCTCACCCGGACGGAGAAGGGCTCGCCCGCCACCCGCAGACCGGTCAGTTCCAGCTCGCCGAGCGGTGCGGTGCTGGCCGGGCGGACCAGCACCCGGCCGCCCGGGACGTCGGGCCGGACCCCGGCGAGGGCGAACACCGCGTGCACGGCACCGGCCGCGGAGACCGCCGCCGGGCGGCAGGCGGCCGGGTGCGGCACCGGCGGGCAGCCGGGGGTGCGCTGCTCCCCCGCGTACATCTCCGGCAGGCGCCCCTCGAAGTGGGCGCTCGCGGCGAGCAGGCCCTCCAGCAGGGTGCCGGCCTCGTTCTCGTGACCGGCCTCGGCCAGTCCGGCGACCGCCAGCGCCGTCTCATGGACCCGCACCGCACCGCCGCGGTGGCCCAGCGGGTTGAAGCGGAGGGACTTGGCGCTCAGGGTGCGCAGGCCCCAGCCGCTGTCCAGCTCCGGCGCGACCAGGCGCTGGGCGAGCAGCCGGGTCTGCTCGCGGTCCAGCAGGCTCTCGTTCCGGCCACCGTCGACGGCGAGCCCGGTGTCCAGCAGGTGCACCAGGGAGGAGGCGACGGCGGGCAGCGGCTGGCCGCCCGGCGCCAGCCCGGCCGCGGGGCGGCCGCCGGAGAGGTCGTCGACCCAGAACCGCTCGCGGAAGCGCCGGCGCAGCCCGGCGGCCCAGCCGCGCCAGTCCTCGGCGTCCGGTCGACCGAAGGCCTCCAGCAGCTCGGCCCCGTGCAGGGCGGCGCGGTGGGCCTGCGCCTGGACCTCGGCGCGGGCGGCGACCGGGTGGGCGGAGCGCTCCTCTGCCGGGCGACTCAGGTCGGTGACGAAGCCGTCGACCAGACCCTCCCGCAGGGCGGCCAGGGCCCGCTCGGCGGTCGGCAGCAGCTCGGCGACCTCCGCCGGGGGCAGGCCCCAGCGCCAGGCCTCGGCCAGCACGGTGACGAACAGCAGGGTGGCCTCGGTGGCCGTGCAGGTGGGTGGCAGCTCGGGACCGCCGTGGCGCAGGGCGCCGGGCAGCAGGCCCTCGGTGCGGCCCGGGGCGGGGGCGAGCTGCTGGCGGCGGGCCAGCGCCCGGAGGGTGCCGGCCGCCAGCCGGGTGCCGAGCGGCAGGGTCAGCCGGGCGGCCCAGAGCGCGTCGGCCGGGGCGAGGCCGAAGCGCCAGGGCGCTCCGGAGGCCGGGTAGAGGTCGGTCGGGCGGTCCGGGTCGGCGAACAGCAGCCCGCCGAGGGCGTCCAGCGAGCGGGAGACCAGTGGGGCGGCCCGGGTGTCGTCGCTGCGGACCTCCGGCTCGGACCAGGGCAGTGGTGCGCCGGTGCCGCGGCCGCCCGGCGGGCGCGGGCCGCCGGCGGCGGTCTCCAGCTCGGTGTGCAGCTCGACCGACCAGCGGGCGCCCGGCTGGACCTCCAGGTCCCAGCGGAGCACGCCGGCGCCGGCCAGGACGGCGTGCGGGGAGGGCTGGGCGCTGACGACGGCGCTGTGCACCGGGCCCGTCCAGCGCAGTCCGGCGGACTGCACCTGCCCCGGCAGGTCGGGCTGGCGGTGCCCGGCCGCGATCTCGGCGACCGGGCCGAGGTCGGTGCCGAGGGCTATCTCCAGTGGCAGCCGGGCGGGCCGGGGACCGGTGTTGCGCACGACCACGGTCTCCACGCCGTCCGCGTGCCGCAGCCGCTCGACGGTGAGTGCCGGATCCGGGTCGAGGTCGCCGGGGATGCGGACGGCGCCGAGGAAGCGGGCCTGGGCGGTGCTGGTCAGGGTGCCCTGGAGCGGCAGCGGCTCCATGCCGCCCAGCCGCAGCTCCATCCGGGCGAGCACCCGGACGCCGTTGCGGTAGAAGCCGTGCAGGCCGTGGCCGCGCAGCTGGCCGTCGGGGCCGGAGGCGGCCATCGCCGGGGCGTTGACGCAGATCACCGCATGGTGGACGGCGGGCGGCTGCGGCCGCGGCGGGGCCGCGGCTCGGCCCGGGCCGAGCGGTGCGCCCGCGGGCCCGGCTGCCGGGGCCTGGTCGTGGCGGCCCACCGGCCTGGGCGGCGCGCCGACCACGCTCTCGGCCGGCATGGCCTGTGGTGGCCTCATGGCGGTCACCGGACTCTCCTCCCCTCGGCGGTCCGGTGGCCGGGTCAGGCCGGTGGGCCGCGAGCATGCTCGATCGCGTGCTGATGATGCCGGGCCGGCGGGGCCGTCCCGTCGGCGGGTGTGCCGTTTCTGGCCGTACCCGGTGACGGGTCGTGCCATGCGGTGCTCGGTACCGGGCCGGTACCGGCGCGCCGCGCCTTCGTTCCCGGGGCCCCTCGCCGTGGCCCGGCACGCCGTCAGGTCCGGCGGCCCGGTCGGCCGGTGACGCCCTTCCCCCGCGGCCCGCACCCGCCGTGACGCTCGGCCCCCTGGTGGCCACCGGTCATGGTGCCGCACGCGGCCGCCGACGGCTGCCGGTGTCCGGGCGCTCGGGTCCGCACCGCCCGGTGATCGGCCCGCCCGAACCGGGCGGAGACCCCCGGAGTGAACGCCGCGCACCGCCACCAGGTCACGCCCCGCCGCTGCGCCGCTGGTCGGGACGGTTCTGCCAGGCGGCCGTACAGCTTCTGTCGGAACGTCACCGGGGCCTCCGCGCGGGCGCGTCACCGTCCGCGATCCGGGGCCGGCACTCGTCTTGCGGGCCTCCGTCGGGCCCGCTCGGGGCGGTCGTCGGCCGGGGTCGGCCGACCGGTCGGACGGACGGGGCGGTCGAACCGGTGCTCGACCGCCGCCAGGATACGGTGCGGGGGTCGCGGCCCCCGCACCCGGTGACCCCGTGAACCGCGACGCCATCGCTGTGACCAGCAGAGACCGAGGAGTTGCATGTCCACCATCAGCCGGCTGCCCGGGATTGTCACGACCGACCACGTGTTCCAGCTGCCGCTCGACCACGCCGCCCCGCAGGGCGAGCAGATCGAGGTGTACGCCCGCGAGGTGGTCGCCGCAGGCCGCGAGCGGGCCGACCTGCCCTGGCTGGTCTACCTCCAGGGCGGGCCGGGCGGCAAGGCCGCCCGGCCGCTCGGCCGGGACTCCTGGCTGGAGCGCGCCCTGGACGACTACCGGGTGCTCCTGCTCGACCAGCGCGGCACCGGGCGGTCCACCCCCGCGACCCGGCAGACCCTCGCCCGGCGCGGTGGTCCGCAGGAGCAGGCGGACTACCTGGCCCACTTCCGCGCGGACTCGATCGTCCGGGACGCCGAGCTGATCCGCGAGCGGCTGCTCGGCGCCGACCGGCGCTGGAGCGTGCTGGGCCAGAGCTTCGGCGGCTTCTGCACCCTCACCTACCTCTCCATCGCCCCCGAGGGCCTGACCGAGGCCTTCATCACTGGTGGCCTCTCCGGCCTCGGCAGCTCGGCCGACGACGTCTACCGCGCCGCCTACCCGCGGGTGGTCGGCAAGAACGAGGGCCACTACGCCCGGTTCCCGCAGGACGTCCAGGCGGTGCGCCGGATCGCGGCCCACCTCGCCGACTCCCCCGCGACCCTGCCGGACGGCGGGCTGCTCACCGTCGAGGCGTTCCAGGCGCTCGGCATGCTGCTCGGCGGCGGCAACGGCTCCGGCACGCTGCACTACCTGTTGGAGGAGGCCTGGGTGGAGGGCGCGGCCGGGGCCGAGCTCTCCGATACCTTCCTGGCCGGCGCCCAGGCCCAGCTCTCCTTCGCGGGCGGCCCGCTCTACGCGGTGCTGCACGAGTCGATCTACGGCCAGCGGTCGGTGGACCAGGGCGGCACCGCCTGGGCGGCCGAGCGGGTCCGCAAGGAGTTCCCGCAGTTCGACGCCCGGGCCGCGCTGGAGTCCGACGCGCCGGTGCTGTTCACCGGGGAGATGATCTACCCCTGGATGTTCGACACCGACCCGGCGCTGCGCCCGCTGAAGGAGACCGCGGACCTGCTCGCCGCCCGCACCGACTGGCCCGACCTGTACGACCGGGTGCGACTGGCCACCAACACCGTGCCGGTCGTGGCGGCCGTGTACCACGACGACATGTACGTGGACACCGCCGACTCGGTGGAGACCGCCCGCGCGGTGCGCGGCCTGCGGACCTGGATCACCAACGAGTGGGAGCACGACGGCCTTCGGATGAGCGGCGGCACGGTGCTGGACCGCCTGATCAAGATGGCGCACGGCGAGGCGTAGCGACCCTCGGGCCGGCGCCGCGGCGCGGAGCGGCTCAGTGCGCACGGTGGCCTCCTCCCGCCGCCCGCCGGACGCCCCGGCAGCGGTGGTGGCCGGTCCGGGCGGCGGGCACGCAGGCCGCCGCCCGGCCGAGCCGCAGGCCCCGGGCGAACCGCTCCCCGGCCACCCTGGCGTGCCCGGGCGCCACGGCCCGTCCGGGCGCCGACAGCAGGGCGACCGCCCCGGCACCACCGCCGTCCGGCTCCGGGCCTCCCGAGCCGTCCGGGGCGCCCTGACCCGGATCCGTCGGTACCGACGCCGTGGACGAGCCCTTCCGGCGACCGCCACGCCGGTGCCGCCGCGCGCCGGCCGACCGCCCGTACCGCTCACCTGAGGGCTCGTCGGCGCCCGGGGCGGCGGGCCCGGGACCCGCGTCGTCGCGGAGGGGCGCCCCCTGGGCGGGCGGCGGCACCTCGGCGTTCGGCGCTCCGCCCGCCGGAGGCCGCGGTTCCTCGCCCGGGACCGTGGCGACCCCGGGCTCCTCGCGCCGCCGGCGCTGAGCCTCGACGGCGGCCAGCAGCCCCTGGGGCGTCATGCCGTCGTTGAGCGACTCGTAGAGCAGCTCGGCCAGCAGGTAGCCCGGGGCGAGCCGCAGGACGTGCCCGAGCACGACCCGGGCCGTCGCCGTGTCCCCGGCGACCCAGGACGTCCAGGCCAGCAGGGTGAGCGGGGCCACCGCACAGCCCTCGTACGGCGGCACGGCCCGCCGGGCGAGGAAGCGCCAGAGCCGCTCGGCCGGGGCCAGTTCGTCGGGCCTGGCGTACTCGACGCCGCGGTCCCGCACCAGGCGGTCCCGCAGGGCGAGCAGCAGCTGGGCCGTCCGGTCCGCGTCGAGTTCCCTGGCTCCGGCCCGGAACTCGGCGAAGGCCTGGTCGAGCAGGGCGAGGCGCTGCTCCCTGGCGAGGGCGTCCACGGCCTCGGCCCGGGCGAGCGCCTCGCGCTGGGCGGCGTCCGCCGGCGGACCGACCGGGTCCAGCCCGCCGATGATGGCCTTGCGGCTGCCGCGCGGCACCAGGCCGGCCACCGTCGCGGCGGCGGCCGCCGGACCGGGCTCCGGGCTGCGCCGCACCGGATTGCCCGCCGCGTCGCAGCACCCGTCGCCGCGGCAGAGGAAGGACCACCAGCGGCCGTCCGAGACGCACAGCGCCTCCTTGACGGCCACGCCCCGGCGCCCGAAGGCCGCCCGGAGGGCCTCCGCCAGCGGCCGCAGCCCGTCCACCACCGGCGGGGCGTGGGCCGTACCGCGGTCCTGGCAGAGGTAGAGGAGCACCTGGAGCGGCCGGGCGCCGTGCCGCTCGGAGAGCGCGACCAGCAGGGCGGCCGTCTCCTCCGCCGCGGCCGGCCACTGCGCGGGCGACCGCGGCAGGTCCGCCCGGATCACCCCGCCCTGGTGCAGGCCGGGGCCGTGGAGCCCCACCGCGACGATGCTGTCGTCGGGGTAGAAGCCCAGGAAGTACGGAAGCAGCTCGGCCATGTCGGCCGGGCCGCGCATGACGACCTGCCGGTGGTCGGAGGCCGGTCCGAGGGACAGAATGACGTGTTCGTTGTTCATCGCGTTCATGGCCGCAAGAGTGGACGCAATCCGCGAACGATGTCGGAACCGACTTTTTTCCTGTGGATAACTCCGCCCCCGAATTTTCCCTCACTCATTCGGAGCAGGCGACACTCCCTCCCGCGAGTGGATTTTGACCGCCGTTCAGCGGATCAGCGGATGAAATGCACCCCGCCTTCCCCCGTCTCCGCTCCCCGGCATTCGTCGCTTGTCGGCGGTACGGGGTTACATGGACGCCATGCAGCAGCCCGACATCCACACCACCGCCACCGCCGACCGCGCCGAGGTCCGGGCGCGGGCCGAGGCCGTCCTGCGCGAGCTCGCCGGCCCCGGAGCCACCCTGCGCGAGGACCAGTGGACGGCCATCGAGGCCCTCGTGGTCGACCACCGCCGCGCCCTGGTCGTCCAGCGCACCGGCTGGGGGAAGTCCGCCGTCTACTTCATCGCCACCGCCCTGCTCCGGGCCCGCGGCGCCGGGCCGACGGTGATCGTCTCACCGCTGCTCGCCCTGATGCGCAACCAGGTCGAGTCGGCCGGCCGGGCCGGCATCCAGGCCCGCACGATCAACTCGGCCAACACCGACGAGTGGACCGCGATCCAGGAGGAGGTCGCCGACGGGAAGGTCGACATCCTGCTGGTCAGCCCCGAGCGGCTGAACAACCCGGACTTCCGCGACCAGGTGCTGCCCGAGCTCGCCGCCTCCACCGGCCTGCTCGTGGTCGACGAGGCCCACTGCATCTCGGACTGGGGGCACGACTTCCGCCCCGACTACCGCCGGCTGCGCACCATGCTCGCGGACCTGCCGCCCGGCGTCCCGGTGCTGGCCACCACCGCCACCGCCAACGCCCGGGTCACCGCGGACGTCGCCGAGCAGCTCGGCACCGGCACCACCGACGAGCACGCCCTGGTGCTGCGCGGGCCGCTCGACCGGGAGAGCCTCACCCTGGGCGTGCTCTCCCTGCCCGACCCGGCGCACCGCCTCGCCTGGCTGGCCGACCACCTCGACCGGCTCCCCGGCTCGGGCATCGTCTACACCCTGACGGTGGCCGCCGCCGAGGAGGTGACGGCCTTCCTGCGCGAACGCGGCTTCCCGGTGGCCTCCTACTCCGGCCGCACCGAGGACGCCGAGCGCCGCACCGCCGAGGCCGACCTGCTGGCCAACCGGGTCAAGGCGCTGGTCGCCACCTCCGCGCTCGGCATGGGCTTCGACAAGCCCGACCTCGGCTTCGTAGTGCACCTCGGCTCGCCCAGCTCGCCGATCGCCTACTACCAGCAGGTCGGCCGGGCCGGGCGCGGAGTGGACCGGGCCGAGGTACTGCTGCTGCCCGGGCGCGAGGACGAGGCGATCTGGCGCTACTTCGCCTCGCTGGCCTTCCCCCCGGAGGATCAGGTGCGCCGCACCATCGACGCGCTGGCCGAGGCCGGCCGGCCGCTCTCCACCGCCGCCCTGGAGCCCCGGGTGGACCTGCGCCGGGCCCGGCTGGAGACCATGCTCAAGGTGCTCGACGTGGACGGCGCCGTCCGCCGGGTCAAGGGCGGCTGGACGGCCACCGGCCAGAGCTGGGAGTACGACACCGCCCGCTACGCCAAGGTCGCTGCCTCCCGGGAGGCGGAGCAGCGGGCGATGCGCGACTATGCGGCGGGCACCGGCTGCCGGATGGAGTTCCTGCGCCGCCAGCTGGACGACGAGGAGGCCGCGCCGTGCGGCCGGTGCGACAACTGCGCGGGGCCGCTGCACACCCCGGACGTCTCCGCCGAGGCGCTGGCCGCCGCCCGGGCCGCGCTCGGCCGCCCGGGCGTGAGCTTCGAGCCCCGACGGCTCTGGCCGACCGGGATGGACGCGCTCGGGGTGCCGCTCAAGGGCCGGATCCCGGCGGGCGAGCAGGCGGAGACCGGCCGTGCGCTCGGCCGGCTGTCCGACATCGGCTGGGGCAACCGGCTGCGCACCCTGCTCGCCGAGCAGGCGCCGGACGTGCCGGTGCCCGGCGAGGCGGTGGACGCCCTGGTGGCGGTGCTCGCCGACTGGGCCCGCGGTCCGGGCGGTTGGGCCGGGCCCGCGACCACGGAGGGAGCCCGGCTGGACCGGCCGGTCGGCGTGGTGACGATGGCCTCCTCGGCCAGGCCCCGGTTGGTCGGCAGCCTGGGCACGCGGATCGCCGAGATCGGGCGGCTGCCGCTGCTCGGCCGGATCGAGTACGTCGGCGGGCTGCCCCCGCACGGCGCCCGCAGCAACAGCGCCCAGCGGCTGCACTCGCTGGCCGGCGCGCTGGTCCTGCCACCGGAGGTCGAGCAGGCGGTGGCGGCAGCCGGTGGGCCGGTGCTGCTGGTGGACGACCTCGTCGACTCGGGGTGGACGGTCACCGTGGCCGCCCGGCTGCTGCGCCGGGCGGGGGCGAGTGCGGTGCTGCCGCTGGTACTGGCCGTGCAGGGGTGACCCGACGCCGGAAAACCGGCGGAGGAGCCCTCTCGTTCACTCGAATGGCCCAACAGAAAGGATCAAGCGAAGCGATTTCGATCACACCCGTCGAACGGCCCGAGAAAGGAGTGGTCACCGTGCCGATGACGGCTCACCCTGCCCTCCGGGCGTTGTGGATCAAGGCTCGGCGGCACCTCCACGGCGTTCGGGCGACTGTGGAACATATCCGGCAGACCATGGGCTATCGGATGGCGTTCATCATTTCATCGTTGCCGCTCCGCCCCCGATGCCCCGAGAATTGGGGGTACCCGAAATCCGGTCCGCTGGACCCGCCCTTCGGCGTACCCAGGCACCCGCCTGCCCACGGGCCAGGAAGGAGGATCGTGATCAACGGTATCGGCCGAGGTCAGAATCCCTTCTCCGGGAGCCCGGAACCCAGACGGGTGCTGGACCTGGAGACCTGGACCGCCTCGGGGATCCCGTTGCTGCGCGACCCGCGCGAGTTCGTCGTGGAACTGCACCAGCGCCACCTGCCCCAGCCGGGCACCGTCGTGGTCGCCGTCCTGGACGCGCTCCACCACCTCGCCGCCTCGGCCTCGTTCACCCCCTGGCCGCACGACACCGACGGATGGCAGCACCGCAACGCGCTGCTGGCGAACCTGCGCCGGATCATCCCGCACGACCTGCGACTGCCCGAGCCGACCCGGACGGCCCTACTGCTGCGCTGCCGCGACGGCGCACCCGGCTGGACGGCGCAGGACGGCGCCTGGATGTGGGCGCTGCGGGACGCGTCCGCACTGCACGGACTGCGCTGCGGGGCGTACATCGGACTCACCCCGGCGGGCTGGCAGGTCCTCGGGGACGGTCGGGGCGGGCGCAAGCCGCACTCGGGCTCCTGGGCCGAGGGGCCGGTGCACACCGTGACGGAACTGCCGCCGCGTTCGGCGCTGGAGGCCCCGCGCGGCCAGCGGACCCGCCTGCTGGCGGCCGACCAGGCCAAGCGCGGCGAGGACACGGCGCGCTCCCCGCAGTCCGATCCCCCGTGGACCGCGACGCGGGCCGCGGCAGCCGAACCGACCCGCCGCACCGGCACGCGCTGAGTCCGCGGCAGCCCTCGGCCGTCAGGCCGTCAACACCGGCCTTCGGCAACGGCCGTCGGCAACGGCCGTCAGCCACCGGGGGCCGCGGAACGGACCTCGGGCCCGGCACCGTACGGCGGCGCCGGGCCCGAAGTGGACGGCTGTGGTCAGGCCTTGCCCGGGCGGCCCGGCGTGGTTCCGGCCGCGCCCCTCGCGGCCGGGCCGGCGTCGCCGCAGACCACCAGCAGCGCGGTCGCGTGGTCGAGCGCCCTGGCGTACGCCTCGGCGACCCGGGCGGACGGTCCGCCGTTGACCACCAGGACGACCACCTCGCGACGGACCGGACGGGTCAGCGCGGCGTCCGCGTAGAACACGTCCCCGCCCTCGGCGAGCTGCGCCCAGTAGCGCTCCTCACCGAAGGACAGCTCGTGCTGCTGCCAGGGGTGCGCTTCGCCGACCGTCAGCACCAGGATGTCGCCCGGGTTGCGGCCGGACTCCAGCAGCAGGTCGACCGCGTCGTCGGCGCGCTCCACCGCCTGTGCCGGGGTGGCGGCGATCCGCTGGACCTCCACCCGCGGTTCGGCGGGGGCCGGGCGGCGCGGTGCCGGCCCGGGCTTGGGGACCAGTTGCGGCGGGCCCGGACGGGCGGCGCGCGGCGGGGCCGGGCGCGGGGGCGCCGGACGGGGTCCGGGCACCGGAGCCGGGGCGACGACGGTGGTGGGTGCGGTGGCGGGGGCTTGTGCGTCCGACTCGCGGAGGAAGGGAACGCCGGGGCCCGGGAGGCTCTCGTGAATCTCCGGCTCCTCGGGGAAGACAGGCATACCCGGATATCTATCAAATGCCGGTCGGACGCGCACGGGCACCCCACCCCTTGGGCACCGGCCTCCTGCCGCCCCCTCCCGGGGCAATTCCAGACGGACCGTCAGAAACCGAGCGTCAACTGTTCGTCGGCGGACCCCTGGCCGTCGCCCGCACCCTCCCGAACGCGCTTGAGATGGCGCCACTTCGGCAGTCCGTCCATGTACGCCCAGGAGAGCCGGTGGTGCTCGGTGGGGCCGAACTCCTCCAGCGCGGCACGGTGCACCGGGGACGGGTAGCCGGCGTTGTCGGCGAAGCCGTAGTCCGGGCACCCCTCGCCCAGTTCGGCCATCAGGCCGTCGCGGTGGACCTTGGCGAGCACCGAGGCGGCGGAGACGCAGATACAGGACTGGTCGCCCTTGATCACCGTGCGCACCCGCCAGGGTCCACCGAGGTAGTCGTGCTTGCCGTCCAGAATCACCGCGTCGGGTTCGACCGGCAGCGCCTCCAGCGCGCGGACGGCGGCCAGGCGCAGCGCCGCCGTCATACCGAGCTCGTCGCACTCCTGCGGGGTGGCCTGCCCGAGCGCGTACGCGGTGACCCAGTCGGCGAGGACGGGTGCGAGCGCGCGACGGCGCAGCTCGGTGAGCAGCTTGGAGTCGGTCAGCCCTTCCGGCGCCTTGCGCAGACCGGTGACGGCCGCGCCCACGGTGACCGGCCCGGCCCAGGCGCCGCGCCCGACCTCGTCGAGACCGACGACGATCTTGGCGCCGGCCCGGCGGAGCGAGCGTTCGACGGAGTGCGTCGGGGGGACGATGGGCATGGCGTAATCCGTTCAGCGGGGGCAGCCTCCAGCCTAAGCCCGCTCACGACCGCCGAATCCGCCTCCCGGGAGGGAGGGGTCCGGGGGAGGCGCCGGGTCCGGCAGCCCCCGGGCCCGGCAGCGACCGCCTCAGGCCCGAATCATCGGCTCCAGCACCTCGTCCACCAGCCGACCGGCGAACCCCGGCCCCATGTTCTCCAGCCCGCGGATCTTGACCTGGTAGAGCAGCATCGCCGGAATGACGTCGGCCACCAGCGGGGTGGCCGCACCGAGCCGGACGTCGCCGCGCTCGGCACCGCGACGCAGGATCTCCAGGATGGTCCGCGCGGTCGGCTCGATGACCCGGTCGGTGATGAAGGCCTTGAAGACCTCGGCCCGCTCCTGGTCGATCTCGCCCATCAGCGCGTTGAGCGCGGAGCCCGTCGGGGAGGCCATCGCCTGCGTGAACCCCTCGATGAGCCGGTGGAGTTCGTCACGCGCGGACCCGAGGTCGGGGGTGTCGTAAGGGCGTGGAAGAGTGGCGTCCAGGGCGTCGATGACAAGTTCGTCCTTGGATGCCCAGCGCCGGTAGAGCGCGGCCTTCCCGGTCCGCGCCGCGCCGGCGACCCCTTCCATGGTGAGCCGCGCGTATCCGCCGGAGGTGAGCTGGTCGAGGGCGGCCTCGAAGATCGCGTTCTCCAGTTCCTTCCCCCGGCGCCGCGCCGGCCGCGTCAGCGCCTGGCGGGCGGCCCGCACCGGACAGAAGCCCGGTTCGCCACCCGGCCCCGAGCCCGACCCGGCGCCCGACCCCCCTGGCGCCACCCCGACGCCCTCCTCCCCCGGTCGAACGGCCCCGGACCGGACAGCCCCGGACCGCACGGCCTCAGGCCGGAGGACCTCAGGCCGGAGGACCTCAGGCCGAACAGCCGCCTCTCCGGGCGCCGGCCCCGCCGAACCACCCGGCGACCGACCGGACCGGTCCGCCACCAGGCGTCGCACCAACCGCTCCATCGCCACCACCCTTAAGGAACGCTTGCGTTCACAATCACGGCCAGGATATCGTCCCGCCTAGTGAACGATCCCGTTCCTTCTCGGCCTGCGCAAGGGCGCAGTGCCATGCCCGGACCGGCGACTCCGCCGGCCCCGCACCACCGAGCACATAGCCAGCAGGGGGCACATTCGTGGCTATCTCCGACACGCTCAGCAAAAACCCACCACCGCGGACGAACCAGGGGCGGGGCAAGGGCATCACCCTGACCGTCATCGCCGCCACCCAGCTCATGGTGGTCCTCGACGCGACCATCGTGAACATCGCGCTGCCGCACATCAGGGACGCCCTGGGCTTCTCGACCACCGACCTGTCGTGGGTCATCAACGCCTACACCCTGACCTTCGGCGGGCTGCTGCTGCTCGGCGGTCGCGCGGGTGACATCCTCGGCCGCCGAAGGGTGTTCATCTTCGGCACCCTGCTGTTCGGCCTGGCCTCACTGCTCGGTGGTTTCGCGCAGGACAGCAGCCTGCTGCTGGCCGCCCGCGCGCTCCAGGGCATCGGCGGCGCGATCTGTTCCCCGACCGCCTTCGCCCTGATCGCCACCAACTTCGACGAGGGACCGGAACGCAACCGCGCGTTCGGCGTGTTCTCGGCGGTGGCGGGTTCCGGCGCAGCGATCGGCCTGCTGGCCGGCGGTCTGCTCACCGAGTACCTGAACTGGCGCTGGGTGTTCTTCGTCAACGTGCCGATCGCCATCCTGATCGCGATCGCCGCGCCGCGCCACATCGCCGAGTCCGAGCGCCACCCGGGCCGCTTCGACCTCCCCGGCGCCCTCACCTCGACGCTCGGCCTCGTCGGCCTGGTCTACGGGTTCATCCGGGCCGCCTCGGACGGCTGGTCGGACGGCATCACGCTCGGCTCCTTCGCCGCCGGCGCGATCCTGCTCGCCGCCTTCCTCGTGGTCGAGAGCCGCACCGACCAGCCGATCACCCCGATGCACCTGTTCGCCAACCGCAACCGCACCGGCGGCCTGGTGATGATGCTCTGCCTGGCGGCGGCCATGTTCGGCATCTTCTTCTACGTCGTGCTGTTCGTGCAGGGTCCGCTCGGCTACAGCCCGCTGAAGGCCGGCGTCTCCTTCCTCCCTATCAGCGTCGCGATCATCATCGCCGCGCAGATCGCCTCCAACCTCCAGGCCAAGTACGGCCCGAAGCCCTTCATGGCGGGCGGCGCACTGCTGGTCACCGTCGGCCTCACCTGGCTGACCCAGATGAGCAAGGACAGCGGCTACCTGGACGGGGTCCTCGGCCCCACGGTGGTGTTCGGCTTCGGCATGGGTCTGATCTTCGTCCCGGTGATGCTGCTCGCGGTCGCGGGCGTCCCGGGCGAGGAGACCGGCGCCGCCTCCGGCCTGCTCAACTCGATGCAGCAGATCGGCGGTTCACTCGGCCTGTCGATCCTGACCACGGTCTTCGCGCACTACGCCACGGCGGAGGCCGCTGTGCAGCTGCCGAAGTTCATGGAGAGCGCGAAGCCTGAGCAGCTGGCCTACCTCCAGCAGCACCACGAGTTCCCGCAGGGCACCGACGCCGCGAACACCGTGCTCACCCAGGGCATTTCGCACGGCTTCATCGTGGGCGCCGCGCTCGCGGCGGTCGCCCTGCTCGTCGCGGTCTTCGTGATCAAGGCCAAGGCCAGCGACCTGCCGAGCGGCTCCTCCGCAGTCGCGATGCACTGACACCGTCACCGTCACCGTGCGCCGACGCCACCACCGCGCGCCGACGCCGTAGGTGACGGACCGGCGCCGCACGACGCCAAGGGCCGGCCGGGAGCAGCACGCTCCCGGCCGGCCCTACCGCTGTCCGCGGCCCCCGCCTCCACCCTCGGGCGGTCTACCAGGCCTCGTACGCCAGCCCCGCCTGATCGCAGGCCGTACGGCCGACCGTCCTCGAGTCGACCCGCGGCCGCTCCGCCAGGATCTCCCGGGCCCGGGCGGCCGCGAGGTTGGTCGCGTACCAGGGCTTCGACTCCGCCCCCAGGCGCTGCCCGATCAGCTGCAGCGCACAGCTCCGCTGCGGCTCGGGGAGCCGGTCCAGGGCGGGTACCGCGTCCGCCGAGAGCCCGCGGACGTTGCGCAGGTCGATGGCCGCGGCGCGCGGGTCGTCCCGCAGGGCCTGCTCGTACCGGGTGACGTTCTGCTCGGCGACGATCGCGTCCGGGCCCATCAGGCCGTAGACCGCGACGGTGAGCATCCCGCTGAGGACGACGACGCGCGGCAGCCAACCGGCACGGCGGGTCAGCCCGGCGGCGATCAGCAGCAGGAAGACGGCACCCAGCCAGACCTCGACCACCAGCACCCAGAGCCGCAGCCGGGTGAGCCCGGAGGCATCCACGTAGAACCACATCCGGCCGAGCGCCGAGGCCACCACGGCCAACGCCAGCAGGCAGAGCAGCCCGAGCAGGATCCGCGCCACCCGGCGGTCGGCCACGGTGGTGCGCGGCGCCCAGCGGTTGGCGACCGCCACCACGACCAGCGTCAGCACGGTGATCACGCTCAGCTGCCAGAAGCCCTGCCGGGCGTACTCGGAGCGGCTCATCCCCGTGTTGCTCAGCACGGCGTCCGCTCCGCCGAGCACCACCACGGCCTGGATCACCGCGAAGACACCGAACATCAGGTTCAGCCCGATCAGCGGAAGCGCCCACTCCAGCCGCCGCCGCTCCCGGCCCGGCCGGATCACCGTACGGTCCCAGCGGCGCGGGCCGGCGGCCATGTGCGCGAAGCCCAGCACGGTCACCGTTCCGAGCACGAACAGCGCGCCGCGCCCCGGGAGCTGGTCGAGGTCGAGATCCGGACTGAGACCGCCCAGCAGATCCGCCATGGCGGCGTCGGCGCTGGCGAACAGCAGGCCGAAGACGGTCAGCAGGGCGGCGGCGACCCCGAGCGCCTTGAGCACCGGGACGATCCGGTCGCGGCCGGGCAGCGGCCGCCGGTCCATGCTCTCCCAGACCCAGACCACCGAGGACACCAGCTGCCACACGATGCCGGGCAGCGGGAACAGCACACCCGGCCAGCGACGGCCGCCGTGCAGGGCCAGCGAGGCCAGCGCCAGCGCGCCGACCACGGCCGGCACCGCGGGCCAGCCGGCGTCCCACCGGGCCGGGACGGCGAGCAGGGCGAGGGCGAGCAGGCTCCACACCGCCGTCCAGGGCCGGATCCGGCGCCCGGCCGTCCGGGCGGCGATCCCCGCCCCGACGGCGGTGGCGGAGCCGAGCAGCAGCAGGTTGGGCCCCAGGCCGTCGTAGAGCAGCCAGGCCGTCAGCAGGCCGGTGAGCAGGGCCGCCAAGAGGATCTTGGGGGTGGCCCCCGCCCGGCGCTCGGGGGCACTGGGGGCCAGCCACGCGGGGGGCGAGGGCACGGCCACGCCGGGCGCCCGGCCCGGGCCCGGCCTGCTCTGCGGGTGGGTGCCCGCCGGGCGGTACGGACCGTACGGGTCGAACGCGTCGTACGGGTTGGACAACTGGGTCGGACCCGGCGCGACTGGATCGGGCGACCTGGTCGGGTCGGGTGACCCAGTCGATCCCGGCGTGACCGGATCGGGCGACCCGGTCAGGTCGGGTGCCCCAGTCAGGTCAGGAGACTCGGTCAACCCCGGCGCGACCAGATCGGGCGACCCGGTCAGGTCGGGCGACTCAGTCAAGTCGGACGATCCAGTCGCCCCCGGCGCGATCAAGTCGGGCGACCCAGTCGAGTCAGGTGACCCAGTCGGATCGAGCGACTCAGTCGACCCCGGCGAGGTCGAGTCGGCCGACTCGGTCGGACCGGGCGAATCGGACGGGGCAGGCGTGGACGGGCCCGGCATGAGTCCCCCTCAGTGGTCAGCAGGCATGCGGACGCCACCCATCGGGCGGTCCGCGGACCGGCGCGCTCAGCGCCCGGCCGCTGCCGACTGTAGACCATTCTGAACAAGTTCAAAAATCAGTTTCGAACGTGTTCAGAATGCCCTCACCACCACAGGACTCCCCTGGCTACCCCTTCACCGATCCGGCCAGCAGCCCCCGGACGAAGTAGCGCTGGAGGCTGAAGAAGACGATCAACGGAACGATGATCGACAGGAACGCCCCGGCCGTGAGCAGCTCCCAGCGCCCGCCGAGGGAGCCGGACAGCTGCGCCAGCCGCACCGTCATCGGCGCCACCTCCGGTGTGCCGCCCGCGAAGGTCAGCGCCACCAGCAGGTCGTTCCAGACCCACAGGAACTGGAAGATCGCGAACGAGGCCAGCGCCGGGGTGCACAGCGGCAGCACGATCGAGCGGAAGATCTTGAAGTGCGAGGCGCCGTCCACCACCGCGGCCTCCATCAGGTCGCGCGGCAGCTGGGCGATGAAGTTGTGCAGCAGGAACACCGCCAGCGGCAGCGCGAACATGGTGTGCGCCAGCCAGACCGGTGCGTAGCTGCCCTTGAGGTCCACCGCTGGGATCAGCGTCAGCGAGCCCAGGTGCGCACCGCCGGCGAACAGCCGGAGCAGCGGGATGAGCGCCATCTGGAGCGGCACCACCTGGAGCGCGAACACCGTGAAGAAGACCGCGTCGCTCCCCCGGAACCGCACCCAGGCCAGCGCGTACGCCGCCATCGCCGCCAGTGCCAGCGGGAAGACCGTCGCCGGGACGCTGATCGCCAGCGAGTTGACCAGGAAGGGCATCAGGCCGGTGGAGGCGCCGGACCCGCCCTCGAACAGCACCGAGTGGTAGTTGCCGAGGCCGAGGTCCGGATGGAGGAAGGCGTTCCACCACCCGCTGGCTGTCACATCCTGCTTGGGGCGCAGAGAAGTCACCAGCAGGCCCAGCGTCGGGATCGTCCAGAGGACCGTCATCGCGATCACGAACACCGAGGCCAGCGGACTGCTGAAGGCCTTCCGCACCGGCGGCACCGACCGCGCCGACTTCACCGGCCGCACCGACCGTGCCGCCTTCACCGGCCGCACCGGCGGCACCGGCCGCACCGACTCCGCCGGCCGCTCCCGGCCGCCCGTCCCGGTCACCGGACCTCACGCTCCTTCCGCAGCTGCACGATGTTGTAGGCCACCAGCGGCAGCACCGCGAGGAAGAGGAGCACCGCGAGGGCACTGCCCCGGCCGGAGTTGAACTGCACGAAGGATTGCGAGTACATCTCGTTGGCCAGCACCTGGGTGCCGAAGTTGCCGCCGGTCATGGTGCGGACGATGTCGAAGGCCTTCAGGGTGATGATCATGACGGTGGTCAGTACGACCATCACCGTGGTGCGGATCATCGGCACGGTGACGTACCAGAACAGCCGCACCCCGCTCGCGCCGTCCAGCCGGGCCGCCTCCACCACCTCGTCCGGGATCGCCTTGATCGCCGCCGACAGCACCACCATCGCGAAGCCGGTCTGCACCCAGACCATCACCGCCATCAGCAGGAAGGTGTTCAGCGGCTGCGAGAGCAGCCAGTTCGGCGGATCGTCCCAGCCCACGGCGACGGCGAGTTGGCTGAGCAGGCCGATCTGCGGCTGGCCCGGCCCGCGCGACTCGTAGACGAACTTGAAGATGATCGACGCGCCGACCAGCGAGATCGCCATCGGCATGAAGATCAGCGACTTGTACACCGACTGGCCGCGCATCCGGTCGACCAGCAGCGCCAGCACCAGCCCCAGCCCGGTCGCCACGAGCGGCGCGACCACCAGCCAGAGCAGCGTGTTGACCAGCACCTTCTGCACCGAGTCGGAGGTGAGGGCCCAGCCGAAGTTCTCACCGCCGACGAACCGGGTGCCGTCGTCGTTCTGGAGGCTGAGGTAGACCGTGCGGACCAGCGGCACGACCAGGCCGACGGCCAGCAACAGCACCGCCGGGCCGAGGAACACCGCGACCGCCAGCGGTCGGGCCAGGCGGCCCCGGGCCCGACCGGCGGCCAGGAAGACCACCAGCAGGATGCCCAGGAAGCCCGCGACGGCGCCGAAGGTGTTGCCGAACTTGACCGCCGCGTCGTTCCAGGAGCCGGCCGCGAGGTTCTCGGCGACCAGCCTCCCGGCGGCCGATTCGGCGACGGGTGACGGGAATCCGGTTACGGACATGGCTGCGCTTCCCTTCGGGTGTGGTGGGAAGGGGGGCGGGCGGTGCGGGTGGGTGGCCCCGCACCGCCCTCGACAGGTGGTCCTCGGTGTGCCCGACCCCCGGGAACCGGCTCCTCGGTGTCGGCCCCGGAGGCCGGCGCCGGGCCCAGGACCGAAACCGGGGCCAGGGCCAACTCCGACTCCAACTCCGGCTTCGGCTCCGGCTCCGGCTCCGGCTCCGAGAGCAGCCCCGGAACCAGCCCCGGAACCGAGCAGGACGGACGGCCCGGCTACTGCGGCCAGGCGGCGTCGATGTCGGCGGCGGTCTTCTGGATCGACTGCCCCTCGGCGAACCAGGCGGTCAGCGACTTCCACTCCTGCCCGGCGCCCACGGCGGCCGGCATCAGGTCGGAGCCGTCGAATCGGAAGGTGGCCGACGGGTCCGTCAGCGCCTCCGCCGACAGCTTGTCGATCGGGTCGGTGTAGAGGCTCTTGTCCACGCCCTGGTTGGCCGAGACCCAGCCGCTCGCGGTCTTCACCCGGCTGCTCGCCCAGTCCGAGCTGGACAGGTAGTTCTGCACCGCCTGCACCTCGGGCCGCCCGGAGAAGGCCGCCAGGAACTCGCCGCCGCCCTCGACCGGGTTGGCGACCGACGGGTTCACCGCGGGCAGGTGGAAGGCGAAGACGTCCCCGTCCGGGCCGACCTTGGTGCCCTTGGGCCACTGCGCCTCGTAGAAGGAGGCCTGCTGGAGCATCAGGCACTTGCCGCTCAGGATCGGCGTGCCCGCGTCCTGGAAGGTGGTGGTGGCGATCGACTTCACGTCACCGAAGCCCGCGTTGACCCAGGCCGGGTTCTGCATCCAGTCGGCGACCGTCTTCATCGCGGTGGTGATCTTCTGGTCGGAGAACTTCACCTGGTGGCCGACCCACTGGTCGTACACCTCGCCGCCGTACGAGCCGAGCACCACCTCCTCCAGCCAGTCGGTGGCCGGCCAGCCGGTGGCCGTCCCGGAGGCGATGCCGCCGCACCACGGCTTGGCGCCCCCGGCCTTGGCGATCCGGTCGCTGAGCGCCATCAGGTCGGTCCAGGTCTTGGGCACGTCGTAGCCGGCCGCCGTGAAGGCCTTCGGCGAGTACCAGACCAGGGACTTCATGTTGGCGCTCATCGGGGCCGCGTAGTAGGTGCCGTTGACCGAGCCGTACGTCTTCCAGATCGGGCTCCACTTGTCCTGGTTGGCAACGGTCTGGGCGGGCGGCTTCACCACCTTGCCGCTCTTCACCATCTGCGCCAGCAGGCCCGGTTGCGGGATGATCGCGAAGTCCGGGGCGTTGCCGCCGGAGACCCGGACCGGCAGCTGGGACTCGAAGTCGTTCGAGCCCTCGTAGCTGATCCTGATCCCGGTGCACTTGCTGAACTCGGCCCAGGACTTCTCCAGGTTGTCCGACTCCGGGCTCAGGATCGAGGCGAACATCGTCACGGTGGCGCCCGAGTGTCCGGCGTACGGCTGGTACCTGGCGCAGTCGCCGGACAGCGAGGCGGCCGATCCGCCTCCGCCGCCACCCGAACCGCCGGAGCTGTTGGAGCAGGCCGCGGTCAGCGCCAGTGCCGCCACCAGGACGGGCACGGCGGCCAGACGGCGGCGGGAACTCGATTGCGGCGCGGTCGGGTTGAGGATCAATGCGGTTCTCCTCGCCAGGGCATGCTGCCGACGGTGGGCTGAACGACATTGCGCTGTACCGGAGATGGGCCTACACGGGGATCGCGGACAGGTTCACGGGAACGGAATCGCGGAACGGATTCGCGGAGCGGGATCACGAGCGGGATCACGAGCGGACGGCGGCCGGACTGATCGAAGACGTTAACGCAGCCGCCGCCCCCCCGCCAAGTTCCCCGTTCGACCTTCACAAGCCGGTGTCCCGACCGTGACCCGCGACCGGAAGCCGAAGGCCCCGACCGGACGTTCAGCCGGACATCCAACCGGACATCCGCCGCAAATCCAGCCGGGGCCTTGCGATATGACCGAACGTCAGAAGAGCCGGACCGGCAGCTCCAGCAGACTGTTGACCACCAGCGAGGGGCTCGGCCTCAGGTCCACGTCCGGCACCGCGAGCGACAGCCCCGGGAAGCGCTCGAACAGCGCGGGCAGCGCGACCCCCGCCTCCAGTCGGGCCAGCGGGGAGCCCGGGCAGACGTGCGGGCCGTGGCCGAAGGACAGGTGGCGGGACGGGTCCCGGGTGATGTCGAAGACCTCGGCGGTCACCCCGTGCTGGAGCGGGTCGCGGCCGATCGCGTTGTACGAGACCAGCACCGGTTCACCGGCCGGGATCACCACCTCGCCGACCGGTATGGGCTCGGCGGCGAACCGGAACAGGAAGTTGCTGGTCGGCGGTGTCCAGCGGAGCGACTCCTCCACCACCGCGTCCCAGGACACCTGTCCCGAACGCACCAGTTCCAGCTGGTCCGGGTGGGCCAGCAGGGCCCGCACCGCGTTGCCGATCAGGTTCACCGTCGTCTCGTGGCCGGCCGCGATGATCACCCGCAGGGTGGCCGCCGCCTCCGCGTCGCTCAGCGCCCCGCCCTCCGTGTCGGCCGCCAGCAGCACGCTCGCCAGGTCCTCGCCGGGAGCCGAACGGCGCTGCGCCACCAGGCCGTTGACGAAGGCGTTCAGCCCGGCGACGGTCGCCTGGATGCCCTCCGGGTTCGGCTTGATGCCGAAGAACCGCTCGTACAGGTCGCGCAGCAGGCCGTGGTCCGACTCCGGTACGCCCAGCAGCGAGCAGATCACCGTCATCGGCAGCGGGAAGGCGAAGGCCGTCTTGAGGTCCACCAGCGGCTCGCCCGCCGCCAGGGCGTCCAGCAGCGCGTGGGTGATCTCCTCGACGCGCGGCCGCATCAGCTCCACCCGGCGCGGGGTGAAGGCCTGCGCGACCAGCGCCCGAAGCCGGCGGTGCTCGGCCCCGTCGGTGGTCACCATGCTCGGGCCGGGCACCGCCAGGCCGATCAGCGGCCAGGTCTTCGGGACCTCGCCGCGCTGGTAGGCCGCCCAGTGCGCGGCGTCCTTCACGAGCCGGGCGTCCGTGAGCAGGTCACGTGCGGCGGCGTGCCGCGTCACCGCCCAGGCGGCGACCCCGCCGGGCAGTTCGACCGGCACCACCGGGCCGGCGGCCCGCAGCAGGGCGCCCTCGGCCGCGTTGTCGCGGGCCAGCGGGTCGAGGGCGATTCGGGCCGGGGCAGCGGTCATCGACGTCTCTCTTTCGAAGCTCTGGAGAAGCTCTCTCGAATCCTTTCGAAGCCGTTCGAAGCCGTTCGAAAACAGCCGAAGCCTTTCGGAGGTTTCGAGGGCGTTCGAGGGGTTTCGCGGCTCTTTCGAACGGCGGGTGCGGGTGGATCAGGCCGGGTGGCCGGGGGTGAACGAGACCGGCAGCGCCACCAGCCCGCGCACCCAGGCCGACGGCCGCCACACCAGCGCGTGCTCGGCCACCGCCAGCCGCAGGTCCGGCAGCCGGTCGAGCAGCACCTCGATCGCGGTGGTGGCGATCACCTCGGCCGCCTCCTGGGCCGGGAACGGGCAGCCGTGCTCGCCGTACGAGTAGCTCAGGTGCGCCCGGTTGCCCTCCGCCGGGCGGCCGTCCGGCTGCCGGACGGCCGGGTCGGCGTTGGCCCCGGCGATGCCGAGCAGGACCATGTCCCCCTCGCCGATCCGCTGGCCGCCCACCTGGGTGTCGCGGACCGCCCAGCGTCCGGCGAAGATCTGGGTCGGGGTGTCCTCCCAGAGCGCCTCGTTCAGCGCCTGGCTGATGCTGCGCCGGCCGCCGGCCAGCGAGGCCGCGAACCGCTCGTCGGTGAGCATCAGCCGCAGCGTGTTGGAGATCCAGTACGAGCTCGGCTGGTGGCCGGCGATCAGCAGCACCCGCAGGTCGCGCATCACCTCGTCGTGGGTCAGCCCGGCCGGGTGCGCCAGCATCCGCGAGGCGACGTCGGCGCCCGGGTACTCGGCCTTCTCCTCGACCAGCGCGAGCATCAGCTCCAGCAGCCGTTGGGCGCCGGCCGGCGCGTCCGGGCCGCCGTCCAGCATGGCCAGCAGCGCCGCGATCAGCTGCGGCGCCTGCTCCTCGTCCAGGCCGAGCACCCGGCACAGCACCAGCAGCGGCATCCGGTGCGCGTACTCGGCGACCAGGTCTGCCTCGCCGCGCCCGGCGAACTCGTCGATCAGGCCGTCGGCGATCTCCTCCGCGTGCTTGCGCAGCTCGTACGGGTCGATCCCGGCCAGCGCGTCGGTGACCGCGCGCGAACGCCGGACGTGCTCCTCGCCCTCGGCGTAGAGGATCGAGGGGACGGGGGCCATCATCGGCTTCAGCGGCCAGTCGGCGGGCAGCGTCGCCCAGGCGTGCCAGCGGCTGGAGTCGCGGCCGAACAGCTGCGGCCGGCCGGTCACCTGCTGGAGCTCGCGGTAGCCGATGACCAGCCAGGCGGGCACGCCGCCGGCCAGCTCGACCGGGGCGACCGGGCCGTGCGCGGCGCGCAGCTCGCGGTAGAGCTGGGACGGGTCGGTCTGGAAGCGCGGCCCGTACAGCGGCGTGGCGCCGGCGTGCGCCGGGCAGCCCGGGGGCGGGGTGGCGGCGGGCTCGGTCACGGGGTGCTCTCCTCGTAGATCGCGGTGCGGGGCCCGGCCGGGGCTGGCCGCGCGGCGGGGGCCGTCTCGTCCTCCCCGGCGGCAGCGGCCGGGACGCCTCCGTCGGCACTGGCCAGGACGGCTCCGTCGGCACCGACCAGGGCGGCCTCGTCGGCCCCGGCCAGGGCGGCCAGGTGGTGGACCAGGGCGATCAGCACCCGCTTGCCGGACTCGCGGTCGCGCGCGTCGCAGTCCACCAGCGGCACCTCGGCCGGCAGGTCCAGCGCCTCGCGGACCTGCTCCAGGGTGTGGCCCGGCTCGCCGAAGTTGTTGCGGGCCACGATGAACGGCGTGCCGTGGTGCTCCAGCCGGTCGATGGCGTACCAGGAGTCCTCCAGGCGCCGGGTGTCCACCAGGACGACCGCGCCCAGGGCGCCGCTGAACAGGCGGTCCCAGAGGAACCAGAAACGTTCCTGCCCGGGCGCGCCGAACAGGTACAGCACCTGGCGCTCGGAAAGGGTGATCCGGCCGAAGTCGAAGGCGACCGTGGTGGAGCGCTTGCCCCAGGCGCCGGCCGGGTCGATGCCCTCGCCCGCCTTGGTCATCACCTCTTCGGTGTTCAGCGGACGGATCTCGCTGACCGAGCCGACCAGGGTGGTCTTGCCCACCCCGAAGCCGCCGACCACGACGATCTTCAGCGCGTTGTCGGCCGTCGCCCGCAGCGGGGTGCGCGCACCGGCGGGCCGGACGTCAGCGGCAGCCTGAACGGCGCCGGCGGGCCGGGCCTCCACAGCGGTCCGGACGCCGCCGGCGGCCGAGACGTCAGAGCTGTTGAAGGCCATGCAGCACCTGCTTCAGCGTGTCGAGGTCGGGCAGCCGGGCCTTGTTCGGCGCGAACCGGGGGTGGCGGGCGGTGACCGCCCCGGACTCCAGCAGGTCGCCGAGCAGGATCTTCACCACCGAGACGGGCAGCGCCAGTTCCGCCGCCACCTCCACCACGGCGGTCGGGGCCTCGCACATCCGCAGGATCCGGGCGTGCTCCGACTGCATCCCGGGCGCCGGCCGCCGCTCGGCGACGATCAGGGTCACCAGGTCGAAGGCGTTCTCCGGGGAACGGCTGCGGCCCCGGGTGATGGTGTAGAGACGGTCCGGGTCGTCGTCGCGGCCCGGCAGCACCGGCCCCGGACTCATGCGCCCACCTCGCTCCGCGCGGCGGGGGCGTCGACCCCCGCGACCCCCGCGACTCCTTCGACCGTCCGCTCGCTCCGCGCGCTCATATGACCGCGCTCTCTTGCGCGGCCTCGCCTTCCGCCGCCCGGGCGGGCGCGCTGAGGTGGACCCCGATCTGCTCGATCAGGCCGTGCATGTTGTGGCCGACCACGCCGACGTCCGCGTCGTCGTCCGTGACCACCGCCAGGTGCGCGCCCTCGCCGGCCGCCACGATGCACAGGATGCCGCCGTGGAACTCGGTCATCGACTGCCGCACGCCGCCGCTGCCGTCGCCGAACTCGATCGAGGCGCCGTGCGCCAGGCTCTGCAGACCGGAGGCGATGGCGGCCAGCTGGTCGGCCTGGTCGGTGCTCAGTCCGGCGGTGTGGCAGAGCTTGAGCCCGTCGGCGGAGAGCACCAGGGCGTGCCGGGTGCCGGGGGTCGCCGCCAGCAGGTTCTCCAACAGCCAGTCGAGGTCACGGTCGGTGGCACTGCTCATCAGGTGTCCTTCTCGGTGACGGGGGAAGCGTCGGGCGTGGTGTCGGGGGCTGTGGTCGGCACCCCGGAAGGGTCGGTGGCCGGCGGCCCGGCAGAGTCGGCGGTCGGAGCCCCGGCAGGGTCCGTGACCGGCGTCCCGGCGGGGCCCTCGGTCGGAGCCCCGGCGGCGGGCTGCCCGGCCGCCACCGGACGGGCGGCGGCCCGGCGGAACGCGCCGAACCGGCCGGCCGCACCCGCCGCGTCGGTGCCGGCGGGCTTCGCCGCCCGGTCCGTCGCGGTGGCGGCGGTGGCCAGCGTCTGTCCGCGGCGGCGCTGCGGCAGGCCGCTGTCGGTCGTCCGGACGGGCGCGGCCGGCAGCGCGGGCACGGTGGCGGTCCGCGTCCCGGCCGCGGCCTGCGTCCCGACGCGGGTCCGCTGCGCGGAGGGCGCCGGAGGCAGGGAGGCCGGGGCGGGGCGCGCCGAGGTGAGCGCGGGGCGCGCGGTCTCCGCGGGCGACGCCTGTACCGGTACGGACACCTGGACGGGCGCCGGGGCCGCGGCCGGTGCCGGGTGGGTGACCAGCTGATGCGGGATCAGCATCACCACGCCGGTGCCGCCGCGCGCCGAGGGCCGGAAGGAGATCTGCAGCCCGTGCTTGCGTGCCAACACGCCGACCACCGCCAGCCCCAGGCGGGTACCCGCGGAGAGCGTGGTGAGGTCCAGCGGTTCGGCGGAGACGGCCCGTTCGGCCCGGCGCAGCCAACTGTCGCTCAGGCCCAGGCCGCTGTCCTCGACGGTGACCGCCAGCCCGGCGGGCACCTCCTCGACGTAGACGTGCACCTCGGCCGGCGGGGCGGAGAAGTTGGTGGCGTTGTCCAGCAGTTCGGCCAGCGCGTGCATCACGCCCTCGGCCGCGTACCCGGCGACCGCGGCGGTGCTGGCGTTGTGCAGCCGCACCCGCTGGTAGGCACCGATCCGGCCGAGCGCGCCGCGCAGCACCGACTCCACCGCGATCGGCTTGGCCCAACGGCGGCCCGAGCGGGCGCCGGTGAGCACCGCGATGCTGTCGGCCATCCGGCCCGCCTGGGCGGTCGAGTGGTCCAGGCTCAGCAGGTCGCCGAGGACCTCCTCGTCGTGCCGGTGCTGCATCTCGCGCAGCTCGGCGTGCATGCTCGTGGCCAGCGCCTGGACCCGCCCGGCGGCGGTCGCGCACACCGCGAGCGCGGCGGCCCGCAGCCGCTCGCCGCGGCCGATCTCCTCGCCGACGGCACGCAGCAGCGGGTACTGGGGGTGCTTGCGGTGGACGGCCAGCGCACTGTCCACCGCCGCGCCGGCCCGCAGCTTCGCCACCACCTCGGGCAGCACGCCCTCGGTGATCCGGGCCAGCTCGGCGCGCTCGGCCTCGACCCGGGTCCGCTCCGCCTCCGCCCCGGCCCGCTCGGCGTCGAGTTCGGCCCGCAGCCGGGCCAGCTCGGCGTGCGCGGTGGTGACGTCGGCCTCGGCCCGGGCCTGCCCGGCGCGGGCGGCGTCCCGCTCGGCGAGCGCGGCGGCGGTGCGGTCGGCGGCGGCCGTCTCGGCCTGCCGGGCCGTGCCCGCGGCGACCAGCGCCGCCCGGGTCTCCTCGTGCTGCGCGGCCAGGTCCTCGGCCAGCCCGCGGGACCGCTCGACCCCGGCCGCCGCGAGGCCGACGGCGATCAGCCAGAGCACCGTGACGGCGCCCACCGCGAGGGCGGTGAGCGGCTGGTGCGCGCCGAGCGCCCTGGCCACGCCGACCGGCGCGGCGACCAGCGCCAGCAGCACGGCGGCCGCGGTCAGGGCGACGGTGCGCGGCGCGGGCCGTCGGCGCGATCGGCCGTCGGGGCTGGTGGCTTCTCTCATCGGTGCGGTCCTCGGCAACGTCGGCGGGCGGCGGCGCGGGCGGCGGGTCGGCGACGGTTGCGGCCGCCGACAGCTGGTCGGGCGCATACCAGTCCGCCCGGCGACGTAGCGAAACGTCTCCGGGCGTCTGATCGGTTCACGCTTTCGGCCGATCATATCGATTCAGACATAGGCCTCAAGCGGCCAGTTGACGGCCAATCTCCTACCTTCACGCCGCCCACACCACACGACGACGCCCCGACGCCCACCCGAGCGCCACGCCTCACACCGTGGGCGCCCGTCCTGTGCCGGCGGCCGCCGACCTCAGCGGCCGCCGAACCGTCGCTCCAGTGCCTCCTCGAAGGTCCCCCGGCCCACCGCCCGATCCGGCGTCAGGTTGCCGCCCGCCCGCAGTCCGCGGCCGGTCGATCCCGGCAGGGGCAGCGGCAGCAGCAACCGGCGCCTGCCCGCCGCCCGCAGGTAGGCCTCGGCCAGCTCCCGGTACGAACGCACCTGCGGGCCGCCGACCTCCGGGGCGAAGCCGGCGGGCTCCTCCCCCGCCAGGTCCGCGACCGCCGCGGCCACCTCCCGTACGTCCACCGGCTGGCACGCCACCCCGCTCAGCACCGGGAGGACCGGCAGCTTCACGGAGGCGTCGAAGACCTTCAGCACCAGGTCGTGGAACTGCGTCGCCCGCAGCACCGTCCAGCCCAGCCCCGACTCCCGCACCACCCGCTCACAGGCGAGCTTCGTCGCGTAGTACGCGAACGGCACCCGGTCGATCCCGACGATCGACACGTACACCAGGTGCCGCACCCCGGCCTCCCGGGCCCGGGCCACCAGCGTCCGGACCCCGGCCACGTCCGCCTTCTTCTGCGTGGTCGCGCAGTCCACCACCACGTCGGCCCCGGCCATCGCCTCCGCCACCCCGGCCCCGCCGACCAGGTCCCCGACCACCCACTCGACCCCGTCGCCCCCGTCCCGCACCCGCCGGCTCAGCCCCCGCACCGCCACCCCGCGCGCCACCAGCAGCCGCACCACCTCCCGCCCCAACGTCCCCGTCGCCCCGGTCACCAGCACCGTTCCGGCCATCACCGCACCACGCCTTCCCTGAAGAACCCCGTCACCCCCTACAGACCGGACACCGCCCCCGAACGTGACATCGGCACGCCGGATGCGCTCCGGGACGTCCGGCCCCGCCTGACCGCAGTCCGGATCCGGTGGCAGTTCGCACACACGGCCTCGCACTTGGCGATCTCCGCCGCGACCTCCGACCACGGCTTCCGCTCGGCGATCAGCTGCGACACGTTCGCCGACTTGGCGCCGCGCACATGGTCCCAGTCGAGGCCCCGGGCCCATCCCCGCCAACCGCAGTCGGCGCAGCCCCGCGCCAGCTTCAACCGGTCGTTCCGCGCCTGGGCCTCCACCATCCGGGCCCAGGACGGAGGCAGCCGTTCCGTCGAACGCCCGCGCTGCCGCATCGTCCGCGCTCGATGGCAGCGGGCGCACCGAACCTCGCACTTGGCGAGCTCGGCCAGCAGCCGGTCCTTGGCGACGCACAGCTACACGAGGCGGGATATCGTCCCCGCCTTCTGCGTCGGGTCCAGGTGGTCGGGGTCCAAGGCCCGTACATCGGCGTACCCGCAGTCGACGCAGCCGCCGCTCTTCCACTCCGTCACCACGGCCTGAAGCCTGGCCCGCGACCGGCGCAGATCGTGTCCGGCACCGAGCTTCGCGCGCCGAGCGCGCTGCCGCTCCAGTGCGGCGGCCCGGACCTCCGGCCGTTCCCACTTCTTCCGCCGGGCCCGGTTCGCGGCCTCGCGGGCCTCCGGCCTCGCCGCCCTCGCCCGGACGGCCTGCTTGCACTCGCTCTGCAGACCGCTCGGCCTGCTCGCGTTCCTCGGGAAATCGGCGGCCGGGTGGTGGTCCCGGCACGCCGGGCACCAGATCGGGGTCTCCGGTGTGATCTCCGCCGCCGGTGGCCGTCGTGGTGCCCGCTTCTCTGCTCCTGTCGCCATGCGCGCAGCAAAGCAACCCCGACCGACAGAAAAGGCGGGGCGAGGACGTGAAGTCCTCGCCCCGCCTCAGGTTTTCACCTCATCGGGTGAAACCGGGGTCGGGCACGGTCAGCTGCAGCCGCTGGTGGAGCCGCAGCCCTCGCAGAGGTAGCAGCTGCCGGCGCGGCGCATCTTGGTGCCGCAGGAGAAGCAGAGCGGGGCGTCGGCGTTGAGGCCGAGCTGGATCTCCATCAGCTCCGTGGAGTTGTGGGCCTGCTTCGGGGTCGCCTTGGGTGCCTCGACGACGGGGGCCGGTGCCGGTGCCGGGGCCGGGACGGCGGCCGGCTTGGCGGCGACGGGGGCGGACTGGGCGAGCGACTCGGTGTCGAGCTCCTCGGCCTCCAGCGGCTCGTACGAGCCCGTCTCCAGGTGGCGCTGGCGCTCCTCGACGGAGTGGATGCCGAGCGCCGAGCGGGTCTCGAACGGCAGGAAGTCGAGCGCCAGGCGGCGGAAGATGTAGTCGACGATCGACTGCGCCATCCGCACGTCCGGGTCGTCGGTCAGGCCGGCCGGCTCGAAGCGCATGTTGGTGAACTTCGAGACGTAGGTCTCCAGCGGCACACCGTACTGGAGGCCGACCGAGACGGCGATGGAGAAGGCGTCCATCATGCCCGCGAGGGTCGAGCCCTGCTTGGACATCTTCAGGAAGACCTCGCCCAGGCCGTCGTCCGGGTAGGAGTTGGCGGTCATGTAGCCCTCGGCGCCACCGACCGTGAAGGAGGTGGTGATGCCCGGACGGCCCTTGGGCAGGCGCTTGCGGACCGGGCGGTACTCGACGACCTTCTCGACCACGGCGGCCGGGGTGACCGGGGCGGCCGCCTCGGTCTTCTCCTCGGAGTCCTTCTTCTTGGCCGAGAGCGGCTGGCCGACCTTCGAGTTTTCGCGGTAGATGGCGAGCGCCTTGACGCCCATCTTCCACGCCTCGAAGTAGATCTCCTCGACGTCCTCGACGGTCGCGGCGGCCGGCATGTTCACGGTCTTGGAGATGGCGCCGGAGATCCAGGGCTGGATCGCGGCCATCATCCGCACGTGCCCCATCGGCGAGATGGAGCGCTCGCCCATCGCGCAGTCGAACACCTCGTAGTGCTCCGGCTTCAGGCCCGGGGCGTCCACCACGTTGCCGTGCTCGGCGATGTGGGCGACGACCGCCTCGATCTGCTCGTCCTGGTAGCCGAGGCGCTTGAGGGCGCGCGGGACGGTGCCGTTGACGATCTGCATCGAGCCGCCGCCGACCAGCTTCTTGAACTTGACCAGGGCCAGGTCGGGCTCGACGCCGGTGGTGTCGCAGTCCATCATCAGGCCGATGGTGCCGGTCGGGGCGAGCACCGAGGCCTGGGCGTTGCGGAAGCCGTTCTGCGCGCCGAGGCGGAGCACGTCCTGCCAGGACTTGTTGGCGGCCAGCCAGACCGGGGCGTCCAGGTCGTCGTGGGAGACGGCGTCCAGCGAGGCGTCGGCGTGCTGCTTCATGACCTGCTGGTGCGGGGCCGCGTTGCGGGCGTAGCCGTCGTACGGGCCGACCACGCCGGCGAGTTCGGCGCCGCGGCGGTAGGCGGTGCCGGTCATCAGCGAGGTGATGGCGCCGGCCAGGGCGCGGCCGCCCTCGCTGTCGTAGGCGTGGCCGGTGGCCATCAGCAGGGCGCCGAGGTTGGCGTAGCCGATGCCGAGCTGGCGGTAGGCGCGGGTGGTCTCGCCGATCTTCTCGGTGGGGAAGTCCGCGAAGCAGATGGAGATGTCCATCGCGGTGATGACCAGCTCGACGACCTTGGCGAAGGTCGCCGCGTCGAAGGAGTCGTCGTCGCGGAGGAACTTCATCAGGTTCAGCGAGGCGAGGTTGCAGCTGGAGTTGTCCAGGTGCATGTACTCGGAGCAGGGGTTGGACGCGTTGATGCGGCCGGACTCCGGGCAGGTGTGCCAGTGGTTGATCGTGGTGTCGTACTGGATGCCGGGGTCGGCGCAGGCCCAGGCGGCCTCGGCCATCTTGCGGAACAGCTTCTTCGCGTCGACGGTCTCGATGACCTCGCCGGTCATCCGGGCGCGCAGGCCGAATTCGGTGCCGTTCTCGACGGCGGTCATGAATTCGTCGTTGACGCGGACCGAGTTGTTGGCGTTCTGGTACTGGACGGAGGTGATGTCGTCCCCGCCGAGGTCCATGTCGAAGCCCGCGTCGCGCAGGGCGCGGATCTTCTCCTCCTCCTTCACCTTGGTCTCGATGAAGGCCTCGACGTCCGGGTGGTCCACGTCGAGCACGACCATCTTGGCCGCGCGGCGGGTGGCGCCACCGGACTTGATGGTGCCGGCCGAGGCGTCGGCGCCGCGCATGAAGGAGACCGGGCCGGAGGCGTTGCCGCCGGAGGAGAGCAGTTCCTTGGAGGAGCGGATCCGGGAGAGGTTCAGGCCGGCGCCGGAGCCGCCCTTGAAGATCATTCCCTCTTCCTTGTACCAGTCGAGGATCGAGTCCATGGAGTCGTCGACGGACAGGATGAAGCAGGCGCTGACCTGCTGGGGCTGCTTGGTGCCGACGTTGAACCAGACCGGCGAGTTGAAGCTGAACACCTGGTGGAGGAGGGCGTGGGTCAGCTCGTGCTCGAAGATCTCGGCGTCGTCCTTGGAGGCGAAGTAGCCGTGCTTCTCGCCGGCGGCGCGGTAGGTGAGCACCACGCGGTCGATGATCTGCTTGAGGCTCCACTCGCGCTGGGGGGTGCCGACGGCGCCGCGGAAGTACTTGGACGTGACGATGTTGACGGCGTTGACCGACCAGAAGTCGGGGAACTCGACGCCGCGCTGCTCGAAGTTGATCGAGCCGTCACGCCAGTTGGTCATGACGACGTCCCGCCGCTCCCAGCGGACCTCGTCGTACGGGTGCACGCCAGGAGTGGTGTAGATGCGCTCCATCCGGAGACCGCCCTTCGGGGCCTTGGCGCCCTTGGCCGCGGCCTTCTCGGACTTCGACCCGCGTGCGGAACCGCTCGTGGTGTCTGTCACTTCTCGCTCCTCCTCCTGGGCAAACGCCCGAAGTGCCCTGAAAAGTCCGGGCACTGCTGGTTCGTTCTTCCGGTGTGCGGGCAGGCAGGAACCCTGCCTGCTTACGCACGGTTTGTAGTGTTCTGTGCCCCGTTTTCGGGCACGCGTGGGCCCCGCGGGGCCGTGGTGGTGCGGGTGGCTGGGCCCGCGAGGGGCCCGGCGCCTCCTAGGGCGCGGCGGCGGACACGGACACGCAGGTGTCGTCCGCCTCGGGGGTGCGGGGCCGTTCTGCGCGGAGCTCCGCGATGGCGGCCTCGAAGTCTTCCAGTCCGTCGTACGCCTGGTACACGGAGGCGAAGCGCAGGTAGGCGACCACGTCGAGTTCCTTGAGCGGGCCGAGTATGGCCAGCCCCACGTCGTGGGTGGTCAGCTCGGCGCTGCCGCTGGCGCGCACGCACTCCTCGACCCGCTGGCCGAGCTGGGCGAGCGCGTCCTCGGTGACCGGGCGGCCCTGGCAGGCCTTGCGGACGCCGGTGATGACCTTCTGCCGGGAGAACGGCTCGGTGACGCCGCTGCGCTTGATGACCATCAGCGCGGCCGTCTCCACCGTGGTGAAGCGGCGGCCGCAGTCCGGGCACTGCCGACGACGGCGGATGCAGCTGCCGTCCTCGGTGGTCCGGCTGTCGACAACACGGCTGTCGGAGTGCCGGCAGAAGGGGCAGTGCACCTCGGGATCCCTCCCTGGCAGAACGTTCGGACCTGTTGAGTCTATGCGATGCGCCCCCGGCCTCGGCAAGCTGATCATGCGGGGCGACCACTAGTACTGGGCACGGAGAGGACTGTAGCCACTACATCTAGGATGTCTGGGGGAGGTGAGCGCCTTGGCGTGTCGATGTCGCGAGGGGCCCGATTAGACTGCCGGGGGCGAGTTTCGCTCGAACATTTACTCGATGTACAACAAAGCCTTGATCGAGTCAGTCAACTCCCGAATAATTCACTCGAACGTGTGTTTGGCGCAACCTTTCGATAGGAGGCGCGTTGGGCTGGAAAAGGGGAGAGGACAGCCGTCGAGAGGGGCCGCCGTGAACACGATCGAAAGCAACACCATCCCGGTGCAGGAACACTCCCAGTTCAAGGTGGGGCAGCGCACCACGAATCAGCAGGGTGTGGACAGCAGCATGGACCGTAGCGAAGACCACCGCCTCTCCGGCGCGGCCCTTTCCGGGGCGACCCGCGTTCCCGACCAGCCGATCGAACACTCCACCGCCATGGACGACTCCCACACCTCCCCCGCCCGGGCGATGCCCGGTCGCCCCCCCGGCATCCGCACCGACGAGGCCGGTCTCACCGAGCGCCAGCGCCGGGTGATCGAGGTCATCCGGGATTCCGTCCAGCGCCGCGGCTACCCGCCGTCCATGCGGGAGATCGGCCAGGCCGTGGGCCTGTCCAGCACCTCCTCGGTCGCCCACCAGCTGATGGCCCTGGAGCGCAAGGGCTTCCTGCGCCGGGATCCGCACCGCCCGCGCGCCTACGAGGTCCGCGGCGTCGAGGTGGCCCGCCCGAACACCGCCGAGACGGCCGGCCGGCCCTCCACCTCCTACGTCCCGCTGGTCGGCCGGATCGCCGCCGGCGGGCCGATCCTGGCCGAGCAGACGGTCGAGGACGTCTTCCCGCTGCCCCGCCAGCTGGTCGGCGAGGGCGAGCTGTTCGCGCTCACCGTGCGCGGCGACTCAATGATCGAGGCGGCCATCTGTGACGGCGACTGGGTCACCGTGCGCCGCCAGCCGGTCGCCGAGAACGGCGACATCGTGGCCGCGATGATCGACGGCGAGGCCACCGTGAAGCGGCTCAAGCGCGAGGACGGCCGGATCTGGCTGATGCCGCACAACCCGGCGTACGAGCCGATCAACGGCGACAACGCGACCATCCTGGGCAAGGTCGTCGCGGTCCTGCGCCGCCTCTGAACGGCCCTGCGCCGCCCCTCGGCGGCCCCGTGCGCCTCTGAGCGCACCCGCGCCGCCTCGGCGCGCACAGCAACACGCACCAGCACGCACCGCACCACCACACACACCGGGAAGGGGCTCCTCCGCACAGTGCGGGGAGCCCCTCCGGCGTTCCACGGGCCGGGCGGCCGGGGCCCTCAGCCCCGCTTCACCACCGGCCGCACCGGCGCCGCCGAGGCGTCGATCGACGCCAGCGAGCGGCGCACCTGGTTGCGGTCCGTGGTGTACCAGAACTCCGGCATCGAGGAGCGGAAGAAGCTCCCGTACCGCTTGGTCTCCACCCGCGGGTCCAGCACCGCGACCACGCCCCGGTCGTCGGCCGCGCGCACCAACCGGCCCGCGCCCTGCGCCATCAGCAGCGCCGCGTGGGTCGCCGCGACGGCCATGAAGCCGTTCCCGCCGCGCTGTTCGACATCCTTCTGGCGGGCGCTCATCAGCGGGTCATCCGGCCGGGGGAACGGGATCCGGTCCATCACGACCAGCTGGCAGGCCGAGCCGGGCACGTCCACGCCCTGCCAGAGCGAGAGCGTGCCGAACAGGCAGGTCGTCGCGTCCGAGGCGAACTCCCGGATCAGCTCGCCGAGGGTGTCCTCGCCCTGGAGCAGGACGCGGTGGTCCAGCCGCTCGCGCATCGCCTCGGCGGCCGTCTGGGCGCCGCGCATCGAGGAGAACAGGCCCAGCGTCCGACCGCCGGCCGCACCGATCAGCTCGGCCAACTCGTCCAGCATGTCGGGCCGTTCGGGATCGCGCCCGGGGTCGGCCAGGTGCTTGGCGACGTACAGGATGCCCTGCTTGGGGTACTTGAACGGCGAGCCGACGTCGATCCCGCGCCAGTGCGGCACCGCGTCCTCGCCGAAGCCCGCCTCGGCGTCCGGGTTGTCCCCGGCGGTGCGGACGTCCGGCAGCCGCGTCTCGGAGGGCAGGCCGACCGAGGCGGCGACGCCGTTGAAGTCCCCGCCGAGCTTGAGCGTGGCCGAGGTGAGGACGACCGAGCGCTCCTTGTACAGCCCCTCGCGCAGCAGTCCGGAGACGCTCAGCGGGGCGACCCGCAGCGAGGCGGTGCCCAGCCCGTAGCGGTCGCTGCGCTCGATCCAGACCACGTCGTACTCGGAGTCCTCCAGCAGCCGCTCGGCCGTCTCGTGCAGCGCCTCGGCCGAGGCCATCGCCTGCTTGCGGACGGCGTCCTCGTCGCTGAGCCCCTTGTCCCTGGTCTCGCCGAGCGAGGTGATCACCTGGCGGGAGGCGTCCCGGATCGCGGTGACCGCGTACGCGAGGTACTCGGGCAGCTCCTCGACCCGGCCGGGCTGGGCGGTCTCCATCAGGCCGTGGTAGTTCTCGGCGGCGGCCTGGAGCGCGTCCACCGCCTTCTCGTTGGCCAGCCGCGCGGCCCGCTTCACCGCCCGGTTGACGGCGCCGACGGTCAGCTCGGCGGTGGCCGCGCCGGTGACCCGGTTGACCAGCTCGTGCGCCTCGTCCACGATCAGCAGCCCGTGCTCGGGCAGCACCGGCGCGCCCTCGATCGCGTCGATCGCGAGCATCGCGTGGTTGGTGACCACGACGTCCGCCAGCTTGGCCCGCTCCCGCGCCTTCTCCGCGAAGCACTCCTGGCCGTACGGGCAGCGGGTGGCGCCCAGGCACTCCTTGGAGGTGACCGAGAGCTGGGCCCAGGCCTTGTCGGAGACGCCGGGGCTGAGGTCGTCGCGGTCCCCGGTGTCGGTCTCGTCGGCCCAGTCGCGCAGCCGCAGCACGTCCTTCCCGAGCTTCCCGGTGGGCCCGCCGAGCGCGTCCACCGGGTCGAACAGGCCCTCGCCCTCGTCGCTCGGGGTGCCTTCGTTGGCCCGGTGCAGGCAGAGGTAGTTGGAGCGGCCCTTGAGCATCGCGAACAGCGGGCGGCGGCGCAGCACCGGGTGCATCGCCTCGACGGTGCGCGGCAAGTCCCGCTCCACCAGCTGGCGTTGCAGCGCCAGGGTGGCGGTGGCGACCACCACCCGGTCGCCGTGGGCGAGCGCGGGCACCAGGTAGGCCAGGGACTTCCCGGTGCCGGTGCCGGCCTGGACGAGCAGGTGCTCGGCGTGGTCGACGGCGTCGGCCACGGCCTCGGCCATCCGGACCTGGCCGGGGCGCTCCACACCGCCGACGGCCGCCACCGCGGCGTGCAGCAGTTCGGGGATCCGCGAGCGCGGGACGGCGACGGCTTCCTCGGCCTCGTCGCCGAGGACTGCCGCCCGCTGGGATTCGGAGTCGTGGGATTCGGAGTCGTTCGTCATGACCCTCCCAGCCTACGGGGCGGGGGTGACAATCCGGTCCCGTTGCCCGGGCATCCGCACGTCCACGGCGACCAGCGCGTTCGGCACCGTCCCGTACCGGGCGGCGTGCGGGCGGTGCGGGCGGTCCTGGTAGCCGTCCATCAGCAGCCGGTTGCGGTTGAGGCAGAGCCGGTCGATCCGGGGGCGGAACAGGTCGAACAGCTCGAAGCGCTCGCGCAGCTCGGGGAAGCGGTCCTGGTAGCGCAGCACCTCGGCGCGCAGCAGGGCCCAGAACTCGGTCTCGGGCAGTCCGGTCTGCGCCTCCAGCAGCGGGGCGAGGAAGCGGAAGACGCCGATGAACAGCCCGGAGTGGATGAACTGGCAGAGCCCCTGCGGGCTCTCCCGCAGCAGCACCTCGGCCACCTCGTCGGGCAGGCCGCGCAGTTCGGGCAGGTCCTGGGCGCTGAGGTTGACGTCGTCCACGAAGTCCTTGACCGCGAGCCGGACCGGCGCGTCGGTGGGGTCGAAGACCACGATGGCGTTCTCGCCGTGCGGGGAGAAGACCAGCCCGTAGCGGTAGAGGAAGTGCAGCAGCGGCGGCATCATCGCGGCGAACAGCCGGGCGGTCCAGTCGCCGGGGAGCAGGCCGGAGCGGTCGATCAGCTCGGCGGCGAGCGCCCGCCCGTCGGAGCCGGTCTGCAGCAGCGAGGCCAGGGTGCGGGCGCGCTCGCCGCCGTCCAGGAAGGGGCCGAGCGGCTGGCGCCAGATCGCGCCGAGCAGTTCCTTGTACTGGTACGGCACCTCGGGCAGCTCGCGGTAGAGCGGGTGGTCGACGGTGACGGAGGCGATCTCGCCGAGCAGGATCACCCGGCACTCGTCGCGCAGGTACGGGTCGGCGTCGCGCAGGCCGAGCAGCCAGGCGGTGACGGCGGGCGCGGCCAGCGTGCGCTCGACCGGCAGGCCGCGCCAGACCAGGGTGTTGAGGATGGACAGCGGCAGCTTGACGGTGCAGCGCTCGGGGTGGGCGGTGTTGAAGAAGGAGCGGATGGACTGCTGGGGCAGCCGTGGGTCGCCGTCCGAGGGCAGCGGGACGATCTCGCCGGAGGCGATCCAGGGCGCGAACAGCGGCAGGACCGTCTCGTCCCACTGCCAGGGGTGGACGGGCAGCAGCAGGTAGTCCTCGGCGTCCGGGCCGAGCGCGGCGCGCAGCGCGTCCACGTCGTCGAGCTCGCGGGCGTACAGCTGCTCGGGCCGCTCCAGGCCGGGCACGCCGCGGTACTCGGCGAGCCGGCGGTGCACGGCGATCCACGGCAGCGGGCGCGGGCTGCGGGCCTCCGGGGCCCAGCGGGCGGCGTCGGCGGCGGAGAAGCCGATCCGGCCCTTGTTGGGGACGATCCAGGGGTGGCCGGTCTGCCGGCCCTCCAGCGCGGCGTGGTCGAGGTCGGCGAGTTCGGCGGCGGTCAGCGCGGTGGCGAGCTGGCGGGCGTCGGCGGTGAGGGTGGCGGAGAGCTCGCGGATCAGGTGGCCGGTGGTCTCGCCGCGCAGGCCGAGGGTCTGCCGGGCGTACGGGAGGAAGCGCAGCGGGTCCAGGCCGTCCGGGCGGGAGCAGCGGACGGACTCCGGGTCGACCTGCCAGCTGTCGTAGGAGCCGCGCCGGGCGGTGAAGCGGTACTCGGCCTCGGGCAGCTCCAGCCGGTACTCGCCGGGCTCGTCGCCGGGGACGGGTCGGAGCAGCTCCTCGTAGGCGAACTCGCCCAGCATCTTGGCCAGCAGGGCGCGGCCGGCCCGCTGCCAGTGCCCGGCGGTGAGGTGCTGGGGCAGGTGGAGCGGCGGTTCAGCGGCCGACGGTTGCGGCACGGGTCAACTCCTGGGGGCGGGGGACGGCGGGGGTGGGCTGTTCTACGGGACCGGCGGGGGTGGGCTGTTCCACGGGACCGGCGGGGGTGGGCTGGTCGGCGGGACCGGCGGGGCCGGGCGGCGCGAAGCCGGTCCAGGCGGTGCGGCCGGGCAGCCGGTGGACGGTGCGCCCGGTGACGGCGTTGAGGATCACGGCGGCCCGGTGGGCGCCGAGTCCGAGGTCGGGGGTGCCGACGCCGTGGGTGTGGAGTTCGGCGTTCTGGACGTACAGCCCGCCGGTGAGTCCGGGCCGGGTGGCGACCCGGTGGTCCGGGTCGACCCGATAGCGCCCGGCCTCGTCCCAGTCGATCAGTTCGGCGAGCGGTTCGAGCGCGGCCGGGCGGGCCGCCCGGTAGCCGGTGGCGAGCACCACGGCGTCGGTGCGCAGCAGGTGTTCGGCGCCGGAGTCGGTGTGCCGGCAGTGCAGTTCGAGGCCGCCGCAGGGGCCGGGGCGGGCGGCGTCGACGGCGGTGCCGGGGGTGATCTCGACCGGGGCGGCGTCGATCGGCCGGCCGATGGTGCGCTCGTAGAGGTGGTCGTGGATCTCGGCGAGGGTCTCGGCGCTGGCGGCCTTGTGCAGCTGCCACTGGGCGGTGACCAGCGCGTCCCGGACGGCCGCGGGCAGGCCGTGGAAGTAGCGGGTGTAGTCGGGGGTGAAGTGCTCCAGGCCGAGCTTGGAGTACTCCATGGGGGCGAGCGCCCTGGTCCGGGTGAGCCAGCGCAGCCGGACGTCGTCGCCCTCGTGGCGCCGGAGCAGGTCAAGGAAGACCTCGGCACCGGACTGCCCGCTGCCGACCACGGTGATGTCGCGGGCGCCGGCCAGGTCGGCGCGGCGGTCCAGGTACTCGGCGGAGTGGAAGGCCCGCGGGTGGCCGGCCAGCGCGGCGAAGGCCTCGGGCAGCACCGGCCGGGTGCCGACGCCGAGGGCGAGGTTGCGGGCCCTGACCTCGGAGCGCCGGCCGGTCGCGGTGTCGGTCAGTTCGGCGCGGTACCAGGGCGCCTCCCAGTGCAGGGCGGTGACCTCGGTGCCGAAGCGGCAGTTGGCCAGCCGCTCGGCGGCCCAGCGGCAGTAGTGGTCGTACTCGCGGCGCGGCAGCTGGAAGCGCTCGGCGAAGTAGAACGGGAACAGCCGGTCCTGGTCGCGCAGGTAGTTGAGGAAGGACCACGGGCTGGTCGGGTCGACCAGGGAGACCAGGTCGGCGAGGAACGGCACCTGCATCCGGGCCCCGTCGACCAGCATCCCGGGGTGCCAGCGGAACTCCGGGCGCTGGTCGCAGAAGAGCGTGCGCAGGCCGGGGACGGGTTCGGCGAGTGCGGCAAGCGAGAGGTTGAACGGGCCGATGCCGACGCCGAGCAGGTCGTACGGAGGGGGTGTCGAGGTGTCCACAGGGTCGTCCTAGGCGGGGAGTTGGGCCTGCGCGGCGGGCCCGTCGGCCCGGTCGCGGACCATCAGGGCGGCGCGCTTGTCGGGCAGGTCGAGTTCGGCGGCGGCCCGGAATCCGGCCCGTTCGAAGGCCCGGACGGACCGCCGGTTGCGGACGTCCGGCTCGGCCAGCACCCGTTCGCAGCGCGGATTCCGGCGGAGAATCAATTCTGCGAGGGCGGCCAGCAGGACGGCGCCCAGGCCGCGGCCGCGGCTGGCGGCGGGGCCGAGCAGCAGGTGCACGCCGGTGTCGTACGGCCGGGCCGGGTAGTGCGCGGCGAGCGGGTCGAGGTCGGCACGGTAGACCTCCCAGTAGCTCATCGGCTCGCCGTCGAGCAGGCCGAGGCACGGGAGGCTGCGGCCGTCGCCGTCCAGTTGGGCCCGGACGTGCCGTTCGGTGACCTCCGGCGGCCCGGCGAGCTCCCAGAAGGCGTCGACCTCGGGGTCGTTCATCCACCCGGCGAGCAGCGCCAGGTCGGCGGGCAGCCGGACCGGGCCGAGCCGGAACTCGCCGGCCGGGGTGGGGACGGCGCCCCACCCGGACAGGCCGTCCGGCACCCGGCACCCGTCGTCCGTCATCAGGCACCCGCCACCGGGTTGGGGATGTCCACGTACACGGACTGGCTGGCGACCGGGCCGACCAGTTCGTCCATGCCGTTGACCCGGGTGAGCAGGTTGGCCTTGCAGGGCAGCGCGGGCGCGTCCAGCAGCAGCGCGGGCAGCGCCGAGCCGGTGGCGGCGGCCCGCGGGCCGGCCAGGAACCGGCGCAGCGCGGCCAGCAGCACCGTCTCGTCGGCGAGCCGCTGGGAGCCGAGGGCGCCGATCAGGCCGAGCACGTGGTTGATGCCGAGGTAGTAGGCGAAGTGGTGGTCGATCACGTCGTCCGGCAGGAAGGTGTCGCTGTCCGCGCCGAGTCCGGGCAGCCGGGCGGCGAGCCGCGCGGCGGCGCTCTCCCGGTAGTAGTAGCCCTGGTTGTCGCGGTAGCGGCCGCCGCAGGGCCAGCCCTCGGCGTCCAGCAGGACGAGGCTGTTCTGCTGGTGCGCCTCCAGGGCGATGCCGCCCCGGCCGTCCAGCCAGAGGATCGGCAGCACGACCGCGTCCAGGTAGCGCAGGAACCATTCGGCGGCCACCGTCGGCAGCGGGCGGGCGCAGCGGACGGCCAGGGCCCGCAGGGTGTCGCCGAGCCGGGAGGGCACGGTGTCGCCGGTGCCGAGCGGCTGTTCGGCGACCAGGCCGGCGACGCACAGCGCCCGGTCGGTGGGCGCGAAGGGCTGGGCGCGCAGCACGGTGTCCAGGCCGCCCGGGTCGCCGAGGGCGGGGTGGTCGACGCCGATCCAGGCCGGGTCGCGGACGATGTCGAAGCCGGGGTGGGCGGCCCGCCACTCGGCGGCCAGCCCGCTCTCCAGCAGCCGGTGCATCTCCAGGCCGCGGTGCAGTTCCTTGCGCAGGTTCTCCCGGCGGGAGTTGGTGATCCGCAGGCCGAGCGAGAGCTTGAGCATCCACGGGGTGCCGGGCCGGTAGACGGTGCGCACCGAGGAGGTGGGGTACCAGGGGTCGCCGGCCGGGCCGAGGTCGTGCAGCAGCCCGTCGGCGAGCAGGGCGGCGACGGCCGGGCGGTGGGCGAGTTCGCGGGCCTGCCAGGGGTGCAGCGGGACGGCGGCGGTGCCGGGCGGCAGCGGCACGGCGCCGTCGAGCAGTCCGGCGGTGAGCCGTTCGGCGCTCTCGGCGACGGCGGAGCCGGCCGCGAGCAGTTCGCGGTCGACGGCGTACCAGTGCAGCTGGAAGGAGCCGTGCAGTTCGGGCGAGTAGGCGGCGCTCTGGGCCGGGCCGAGGCCGTCGCGGCTCTTCGGCGTGGGGTGCAGCGGGTGGCCGAGCAGCAGGGACTGCTCGGCGGCGAGGAAGTGCGAGCGCTCCGGCCCGCCGGGCACGGCGGCGGTGCGGCGGTGGGCGAGGATCTCGGCGGTGCGCACGACCGAGTCGCCGACCCTGGCGGCCAGGTCGGCGACCTGCCCGGGGTCGGGCCGTTCGGCGGCCGCGGCGGCGAGCAGCGCGGCGGCGGTGACGGCGTCGACGGGGGCCTCGCGGACGTCCCCGGCCGGGCCGGTCTCCCCGACCGCGAGGGTGGCGGGTCCGAAGCGGTGCCAGCCGCCGGGCGACCAGTAGCGGACCGGGGCGGTGAGCCGGGCGGCCCCGCCGAGGACGGCGATCCGCAGCCGGCCGTCCGGGCCGGGCCGGGCTCCGGTCTCCCGGGTCCAGCAGCGCAGCAGGGCCTCCAGTCCGGCCTGTTCGGCGGCGACGGCCGGGTCGGGGTGCAGCAGGAGGTCGTGCCCGTGGGCCCGCTCCACGGTGGGCGACGGTACGGGCGGGGCGACGGTGAGGGCGGCGGTGCTCAAGGCTGCTCCTTGGGGCGCGTGGGGGTGCGGACGCGCACTGTGCTGGAGGGGTCGGCGGGCGCTCGCACCGTCGCGTCAGGTAAGGGTTACCTATCCCTGACGGGTGATCACAAGGACGGCTCACTCGTCAGGGTGAAGATCGGGGATTGTCCACCACCGGGGCCCGATGCCCTGCTGCGTCGGCAGACCGGGCGGGCCCGGATCACGGATCGGTGACCTCCGGCCCGCACCGCAACCCGGGGGGCGGGCAGCGCCGTCCTCGTCCGCGATGGAAGACTCCATGGCGGCGAACCGCCGCACCGCGAACCGGCCGGACACGCACCACCGCGGTGCGCAACCGCCGGCCGTGACACCACCGGGCGGCCCGGCACCGACCGGCACCGACCGACCGAGCACAGGGGGAAGCGCACAGATGCCCACGATCCACCGGTCAGCCCTGGCCGCCGCCCTGGCCGCGGGCACCCTGCTCGCCGTGACCGCCTGCGGGCCGGACGGCCCGGCGGGCGGCGGGACGAGCCCCGCACCGCCGCCCTCCACCGAGTCGACCCAGGCCGCGGGTTCGGGCGGCGTGATCGGCGGGATCCCGCTCCCGTCCGGGCTGCCGACCAGCCTGCTGGAGGGACTGCCCAGGAGCTGGGACGACCTGAAGAAGTGGAAGTACGAGGACTGGGACAAGTGGGCGTCCAAGCACGTCTTCAACAACCCGGTGGTGAAGGACTTCTGGGACCCGGACAAGATGGGTGACTCCAAGCCCGCCGACCCGGCCCCGCCCACCGCCAAGCCCGCCCCCGCCACGCCCAAGCCGGCCACCGACGACGGCGTGACCGACCCCGATCCCGCGGCGGTCAAGGCCGTGACGGTGCCCCGCCCGTACCTGAAGCAGCCCTCCGGCAAGGTGTTCTTCTCCGCCCAGGGCGGCCGCGGCAACTGCTCGGCGACGGTGATCGCCGACCCCCAGCACCCGGGCAAGAGCAACCTGGTCTGGACGGCCGGGCACTGCGTGCACGAGGGCAAGGGCGGGAACTTCTACAAGGACCTGGTCTTCGTGCCCGCCTACAACAACTCCGGCGCCTCCAGCGGCGGCAAGCGGGCCCCGCTGTCCGAGCTGGCCCCGCTCGGCACCTGGTGGGCCGACCAGGTCACCACCTCGCCGCAGTGGATGGTCGAGGGCGGCGGCACCGGCGACGCCGCCAACCAGTACGACTTCGCGGTGATGCGCGTGCACAACCAGAACGACACCGGCAAGTCCCTGGAGGAGACGGTCGGTTCGGCCGTCCCGGTCTGGTTCGACGCGCCGCGCGACCAGCTCAAGGTCTCGGCCGTCGGCTACCCCCTCGCCAAGCCGTTCGACGGCCAGGAGCTGTACAAGTGCGACGGCGGCAAGCCCACCCGGCTCTCCTTCGACGCCAAGCGCCCGACCATGCTGACCATCGGCTGCACCATGACCCAGGGCGCCAGCGGCGGCGGCTGGTTCGCCACCATGCCGGACGGCCGGACCGCGCTGGTCAGCAACACCTCGATCGGCACCCAGGAGCACACCTCGCTGAGCGGCCCGTACCTGGAGGCGGTCGCCCGGCAGGCGCTGGACTGGATCTCCAAGAAGTAGCCGCCGCCGACGGGGGGCGGTAGGGAACCACCAGCACAGCACGGGGGGACGAGCCAGCATGCCGAGAACCACCAGCCGGCGGCGCCGGGCCGCGACGGGCGGCGCCGCGCTGCTCGCCGCGCTCGCGCTGGGCGCGGCCGGGTGCGGCCCGGACGGCCCCGCCCGGCCCGCCACCGCGCCCCTCGCCCTGCCCAGGTCGTCGCCCACCAGCCCGGGCGACCTGAGCGGCTGGAAGGTGGACGACTGGGCCCGCTACGTCGCCGAGAGCGCCTTCGCCAACGACGCGGCGCCCGGCGCCTGGACGGCGGCCCGGATGGACGCCGCCAGGCCCCGGCCCACCCCGGAGTACTCGCTGACCGCCCCCGCGGCGGCCGGCGTCGAGCGGGACGCCCCGCCCGCCGCCGTGCCGGCCAAGCCGCAGCCGCACCCGTACGGACCGGTGGGCTCGGTGGTCGGCCGGCTCTTCGCGACCACGTCGCAGGGCGACGTGTCCTGCTCCGCCACCGTGGTCTCCGACCCGGTCAACCCGGGCCGCAGCAACCTCGTCTACACCGCCGCGCACTGCCTGCACGACGGCAAGGGCGGCGGCTGGCTGAAGAACCCGGTCTTCGTGCCCGGCTTCAACCGGGACGGCCAGGCGGTCCACGGCAAGGCGAACGCCGACCGGCTGGTCGCCCCGTACGGCCGGTGGACGGCGGTGCGCGCGCTGGTCTCGCCGACCTGGCTCCAGGAGAGCGGCGTCGGGGCCCACCACCAGTACGACTACGGCGTCCTGCGGGTGCGCGGCGAGGACGGCTCCGGGAGGTCCCTGGAGGAGACGGTCGGCGGCTCGGTGCCGATCTGGTTCAACGCCCCGCGCGACCAGATCACCGGGACCGCCGCCTACGGCTACCCGGCCGAGCGGCCGTTCGACGGCCTGGAGCTCGAGCACTGCGACTCCCCGCTGGCCCCCGGGCTGCTCTCCTTCGACCGGGACCGCCCGCCGATGTACGTGATCGGCTGCACCATGACGGCGGGCGCCGCCGGCGGCGGCTGGTTCGTCATCCGGGACGGCAAGCCCAACCTGGTCAGCGTCGGCGCGGTCGGCAACCGCAACCCGGCCGGCTACCAGGCCGGCCCCTCCCTCCAGGACCAGGCGAAGCAGGCCTTCGACTACTTTGCCAAGAACGTCCGGTAGCACCGCCGGAAACAGCGGGGCCCCGGGACGACGATCCGTCCCGGGGCCCCTGCGTGCGCTTCGGGCTCAGCCCTGCAGGGCCACCGCGAAGTACTCCAGCTCGGCGGCCAGCTCGGCCGGCACCTTGGCGTGCAGCAGGGTGCCCTCGCCGGTGTGCTCGGTGGAGAGCAGCTCGCCCTCGGCGTGCACCCGGGAGACCAGCGCGCCCTGGGTGTAGGGCACCAGGGCCCGCACCTCGACCGCCGGACGCGGCAGCTCGTCGTCGATCAGCCGCAGCAGCTCCTCGATGCCGGCGCCGCTGCGGGCCGACACCACGATGGCGTGCGGCTCGCGGCGCAGCAGGCGCTGGAGCACGTGCGGATCGGCGGCGTCCGCCTTGTTGATCACCACGACCTCCGGCACGTTCTGCGCGTCGACCGAGACGATGACCTCGCGGACGGCGGCCAGCTGCGTCTCCGGCTCGGGATGCGAGCCGTCCACCACGTGCAGGATGAGGTCCGCGTCGGCGACCTCCTCCATGGTCGAGCGGAAGGCCTCGACCAGGTGGTGCGGCAGGTGCCGGACGAAGCCGACGGTGTCGGCCAGGGTGTAGAGCCGCCCGGTCGGGGTCTCGGCCCGGCGCACCGTCGGGTCCAGGGTGGCGAACAGCGAGTTCTCCACCAGGACGCCGGCGCCGGTGAGCCGGTTGAGCAGGGAGGACTTGCCGGCGTTGGTGTACCCGGCGATGGCCACGGACGGCACCTGGTGGCGCCTGCGCTCCTGGCGCTTGGTGTCGCGGCCCTTCTTCATGTCGGCGATCTCCTTGCGGAGCTTCGCCATCTTCTCGCGGATCCGGCGCCGGTCGGTCTCGATCTTGGTCTCACCGGGACCGCGGGTGGCCATGCCGCCGCCCGAGGAGCCGGAGCCACCGCCACCCATCTGCCGGGACAGCGACTGACCCCAGCCGCGCAGCCGCGGCAGCATGTACTGCATCTGCGCGAGCGAGACCTGCGCCTTGCCCTCCCGGGACTTGGCGTGCTGGGCGAAGATGTCCAGGATCAGGGCCGTCCGGTCGACGACCTTGACCTTGACCACGTCCTCCAGGTGGATCAGCTGGCCCGGGGTGAGCTCACCGTCGCAGACCACGGTGTCGGCGCCGGTGGCGGCGACGATGTCGCGCAGCTCCTTCGCCTTGCCGGAGCCGATGTAGGTGGCCGCGTCGGGCTTGTCACGGCGCTGGATGACGCCGTCCAGCACCTGGGAGCCGGCCGTCTCGGCGAGCGCGGCGAGCTCGGCCATCGAGTTCTCCGCCTCCTCCAGCGTGCCGTCCGTCCAGACGCCGACGAGCACCACGCGCTCCAGGCGGAGCTGGCGGTACTCGACCTCGGTGACGTCCTCGAGTTCGGTGGAGAGGCCGGCGACACGGCGCAGGGCGGCTCGCTCGCTGCGGTCGTACTGGTCGCCGTCGTAGTGGTGGCCGCGGTCCTCGTCGATGGCCGCGAGGTCCTCGTCCATGAGGGCTTCCGCCCGCAGACCGTCGAGGCGGCGCGGAGCGTCGGCGTGGTCGCGGGTGTCGAACGTGGAGGTCATTCTGTCCTTTGGCTGGCTGGTACGGGTGGCCTTCGGGGACCGCGGTGGCGGTCCCGTACGGAGTCTGCCCAGCTGCCGCCCCGGCTACCGTCCGGGCGGGGTGAGCTACCCCTCAGGTCCCCGGGTGCCCCCGGGCTCCTGTGCCCGGAGAACGCCGTGGACCGGCCGTGAATTCCCCATGATGGTCGCACGCCCGGCGCGGGCCGGTCATCCCCATTTTCCCCGGGACGGCGGCCCCTACGAACCCTCCGGGGCCTGCGGCCGGCTCACGTCGTACACCCCGGAGACCTTGAGCATCGCCCGCATCAGCCCGGGCAGCGCGGCCGGCTCGGGCAGTTCGACGGTGTAGGTGTGCCGGACCCGGGACTCCTGCGGCGGCTCGACCTCGGCCGAGACGATGCCGACGCCCGCGCCGGAGATCGCCGCGGTGAGGTCGGCGAGCAGCCGGGGCCGGTTCAGCGCCTCGGCCCGCAGGGTGGCCCGGTGCCCGGCGGCGGGCGCGCCCTCCGACTGCCAGCGGACCTCCAGCTCGGCCCGCCCGTCCGCGCGCATCCGCTCCCCCGCCGGGCAGCCGGTGCGGTGCACCGCGACCGCGCCGCCGCGGATCGGGTAGCCGGCCACCTCGTCCGGCGGCACCGGGGTGCAGCAGCGGGCCAGCCGGACCGACGCCCCGGGCCGGCCGGCCACCGCGACCGGGGCCGCCCGCCGCTCGGCGGCCGGGCGCCCGGGCGGGGCGGGCTGGCCGCCGGCCGGGCCGGTGCGGACCACCGGCTGCCGGGCCGGGGGATCGGCCAGCCAGCGCTCGATGGCCAGCCGGGCGGCGGGGGTGCGGGCGTGCGCCAGCCACTCGGGGGCGGGGCCGGAGGGCGGTCCGCCGCCGGCCGGGAGGGTCTCGGTGAGCACCGCGATCTGGTCGCCGTCCTCCAGCACGGTGGACAGCGCGGTGAGCCGCCCGTTGACCCGTGCGCCGATACATCGGTGGCCGGTCTCCTCGCCGAGCAGGTAGGCCGCGTCCACGCAGGTGGCGCCGGCCCGCAGCTGAAGCGTTTCGCCGCTCTCCGTCACCACGGTGATCTCGCGGTCGCCGGCCAGGTCGGCGGTGAGCGCGGACCAGAAGGCGTCCGGGTCGGGCGTCTCCTGCTGCCACTCCAGCAGCCGGCTGAGCCAGCCCGGGCGGGCCGGGTCGGTGCGGTCCAGCTCGTCGGCGTCCTGGACGGCGCCGGCCGGGGACGGGTCTCCGAGCGCGACCACCCCGGTCTCGGCCACCTCGTGCATCCGCCGGGTGCGGACCAGCACCTCGACCACCGCGCCGCCGCTGAGCGCCACGGCGGTGTGCAGGGACTGGTAGAGGTTGAACTTGGGCGCGGCCACGAAGTCCTTGAACTCCCCGGGCAGCGGCGTCCAGCAGGTGTGCAGCTCGCCGAGCACGGCGTAGCAGTCGGCGTTCTCCTCGACCACCACCAGCAGCCGCCCGAAGTCGGCCGGCCGCGGCCCCTGCGGCCGGCCGTCCGGCCCGGGCACGGCGGCCCGCCGGAGCAGCACCCGGTGCAGCGAGACGCAGTGCCGGGGCCGGACGGTCACCTCGGCGGCCACCCCGCCCTCGGCCAGCTGGCGGGCCAGCTGCCGGGCGAAGGGCTCCAGCAGGGTGTCCGGCTCGGCCTCGTGACCGGTCATCAGGGCGCGGGTGCGGGCGTGCTCCTCGGGGTGCAGGGTGGCGAAGACGATGTCCTCCAGCTCCGCCTTGAGCACCTGGATGCCGAGCCGCTCGGCCAGCGGGATCAGCACGTCCCGGGTGACCTTGGCGATCCGCACCTGGCTGGCCGGCTTCATGTGCCGGATGGTGCGCATGTTGTGCAGCCGGTCGGCGAGCTTGATCACCATCACCCGGACGTCGTCCCCGGTGGCGACCAGCATCTTGCGGAAGGTCTCGGCCTCGGCGGCGGCCCCGAAGTCGACCTTCTCCAGCTTCGTCACCCCGTCGACCAGGTAGGCGACTTCGGGCCCGAACCCGGCGCCCACCTGGTCCAGCGTCAACTCGGTGTCCTCGACGGTGTCGTGGAGCAGCGAGGCGACCAGGGTGGTCGTCCCGGCGCCGAGTTGGGCCAGGATCATGGTGACGGCCAGCGGGTGGGTGATGTACGGCTCGCCGCTCTTGCGCTTCTGGCCGCGGTGGCTGGCCTCGGCGAGCCGGTAGGCCCGGGCGAGCAGGCCGAGGTCGGCCTGCGGATGGTGCCGGCGGTGGACCCGGACGAGCGGTTCCAGGGCGTCCGGCACGGGCGGCCGGCCGGTGGCGAGCAGGGCGGCCCGCCCGGCCCGGCCGAGGGCGGCCAGGCCGAGCTCCCCGAGGGGCCGCCTGGCCCCTCCCTGCCGTACGGTCGTCGGCTGCCCCAGGGGCTGCCCGGCTTCGATGGTCATCGGCACCTCCGGCAACGGTCGCCGGGCGCCGCCCCGTCCGAGGGGGTGATCTCGACACCCCTCCCCATGGGGTGATCGACCCGGTGGTCCATGCTACCGAGCAGAGCACGTTCCGCGACGCCCTGATTCCCGTCCGCGACCGGTATCACCCGATCGGGGGGATTCATCACCGAACGAATTGGGCAAACCGGGCTGCCGGCCCCCGGGCCTGTCGCCCCGCGGACGCGGGTTCGAGGACGAGCCCCACCGGAGACGGGCCCTAACGCGCCGACTCCCACCAGCGCCCGTCCAGCCGGCCCTCGGCCACGATCACCGCCGGACCGGCCATCTCCACCCGGCCGTCCGGGTGCTCGGTGATGACCAGCCGGCCGCCCAGCACGTCCACGGTGTACGAGACCGCCTCTCCGGTGACCGCCGGGTCGGCGCCGTCCCGGCGGATGGCCGCCACCGCCACCGCGCAGGCGCCGGTGCCGCAGGAGCGGGTCTCGCCCGAGCCGCGCTCGTGCACCCGCATCGCGACGTGCCGCGGCCCGCGGTCCACCACGAACTCGACGTTGACGCCCTCCGGGTAGGCGTCCGCCGGGCTGGTGAGCGGCGCGGTGTACAGGTCCCCGGCGTGCTCCAGGCTCTCCACGAAGGCCACCGCGTGCGGGTTGCCCATGTTGACGTTCAGGGCCGGCCAGCGCCGCTCGCCGACCGCGACCTCGATGCCGTCCGGCCCGGGCAGCCGGGCCCGGCCCATGTCGATGGTGACGTCGCCGGGCGTGCCGTCCGCGGCGGCCCCGGCGACCTTCGCGGTGAGCACCCCGGAGCGGGTGGCGACGGCCAGTGCGCCCGGCTCGGCCAGTCCGGCCTCGACCAGGAAGCGGGCGAAGACCCGCAGGCCGTTGCCGCACATCTCGGCGATGCTGCCGTCCGAGTTGCGGTAGTCCATGAACCACTCGGCCCGGTCGGCCATCGCCGCGGCGGCCGGGTCGGCGGCGGCGCGCACCACGCGCAGCAGCCCGTCCCCGCCGATGCCGGCCCGCCGGTCGCACAGCGCGGCGACGGTCTCGGGGCCGATCTCCAGCGCGCCGTCCGGGTCCGGGACGATGACGAAGTCGTTCTGGGTGCCGTGGCCCTTGAAGAAGGGGATGCCGACCTGCTGGGGGGAGGATGCGCTCACCCCTCCGATGGTACTGAGCCGCCGGGAGGCGCTCAGCGCAGGTAGGCGACCCGCCAGACCGCGAGCGCGCAGGCGGCCAGCGCGATCAGGGTGTAGACCGCGATCGCCTTCCAGCCGGCCCGCTGCCCGGAGCCCCGGCGCGGCAGCCCCGGCCACGTGTAGCCGGCGTGCCGGGCGGCCATCGCGCCCCAGCCCATCGAGGCGGCGGTGAACAGCAGCCCGAGCATCCCGACCATGGTGGCGCGCGCCCCGGCCGAGCCGAAGGCGAGCGGGAAGGCGAACATCAGCGAGCCGAGGGTGCCCAGCAGGGCGATCGGCAGCGTCTGCCACCAGCGCAGCCGGCGCAGCGGGCGGATCTCCCGTTCGTGCACCGCGCCGCCGGGCGGGGTGCGGGTGTCCAAGGCGGGCACCGCGGCCGCGTAGGAGGTCGGCGCCTCCAGGCCGGTCAGCACGGGCAGGTCGCCCATCGTCGACTCGTCGAACTCCTCGGCCGGTACGGTGACGCTCCCGCCCTGGCCGGATTCGGGGCCGGTACCCGTCGACACACGGCCTCCCCTGACAGTTCGACACGAGCGGACTCGCGGCCGGGCACGGCCGGCCCGTTCGGTCGACCCCTACGGCATCGATGATGGCATGTCCAGAGGGGCGTTCCGGGCCTGACCGGGGTCGACGGGTGATCCGTGGCCATCACGTGATCGGCCCGTGACCGCCGGTTCGTCCTGCACGGTCGCCTGCGCGCGCAGGTGCACCGCCGGATTGGCCGGAAACCCTTCCTACGCGGCCGGAACTCCCTGACGGTCGATCAGTTCCAGGGAGCGTTCCAGCAGCTCGACGGGGTCGGTGCCGGCCGGCCGGGAGAGCCAGTGGATCCGGTCGTCGCGGCGGAACCAGGACTCCTGGCGGCGGGCGAAGCGCTTGGTGGCCCGGACGGTCTCGGCCCGGGCCTCGTCCTCGGTGCACCCGCCGGCGAAGTGGTCGAGCACCTGCTGGTAGCCGAGCGCCCGGGAGGCGGTCCTGCCCTCCCGCAGTCCGACCTTCTCCAGCTCCCGCACCTCGTCCAGCAGTCCGGCCTCCCACATCCGGTCGACCCGCAGCGCGATCCGCTCGTCCAGCTCGGGGCGCGGCACGGCGACGCCGATCTGCACCGCCTCGTAGACGGCGGTGTTGCTCGGCAGGTTGGCGGTGAACGGCTGCCCGGTGATCTCGATGACCTCCAGGGCGCGGACGATCCGCCGCCCGTTGCCGGTCAGGATCGCCTCGGCGGCCGCCGGGTCCAGCTCGGCCAGCCGCCGGTGCAGCGCGTACGGGCCGGCGTGCTCCAGCTCGGTCTCCAGCCGGGCCCGCACCGCCGCGTCGGTGCCCGGGAACTCCATCTCGTCGATCGCCGCCCGGACGTACAGCCCGGAGCCGCCGACCAGGACGGGCGTGCGGCCGGCGGCGAGCAGCCGGTCGATCTCGGCCCGGGCCAGCCGCTGGTACTCGGCGACGCTGGCGGCCTCGGTGACGTCCCAGACGTCCATCAGGTGGTGCGGCACTCCCCCGCGCTCCTCCATCGTGAGCTTGGCGGTGCCGATGTCCATGCCCCGGTACAGCTGCATCGAGTCGGTGTTGATCACCTCGCCGTCGAGACTGCGGGCGATGGCGACGGCCAGGTCGGACTTGCCGGCGGCGGTCGCGCCGACGATCGAGATGACGCACGGGGTACGGGAGCTGCTCACCGCTCCAGTCTCGCAAAACGGCCGGGCGCCCGCGGACCGGGCTGCCACCCGCCCGCGACTGCGCGAGGATATGACTGTTTCCCGGACACTTTCCGGCCGTTTCCCCGGTTGGGCCGGTTTGCGAACGCTTTGCCGAGCCCGGTCGTTGTGCGGGGAACAGCGGATGAAGGAGATCGCCATGGGTCTGATGGACAACCTCAAGGGCAAGGCCGAGGAGCTCAAGGACAAGGCCAGCGAGTTCGCCGGCAAGCACAGCGACCAGATCGAGAAGGCCGTGGACAAGGCCGGCGGCGCGATCGACAAGGCGACCAAGGGCAAGTACAGCGACAAGATCGAGCACGGTGCCGGCAAGGCCAAGGGCGCGGTCGGCGACTTCGCCCACAAGCCGAAGCCCGGCGACGAGGAGCAGCCCCCGCAGGCCCCGCGGTCCTGAACCGCAGGCCTGCCCCGCCGACTTGCTAGGACCAGGACGCCACGAAGTACCCGACCCCGTACGGCGCGTCCTGGTAGCCCAGCCGCCCGGTGAGGCCGGCGCCCTGCGCGGCGCCGGCCAGCACCTGCCAGGGCGCCCGGCCGTCGGCCCTGAGCTCGGCGGCCAGGCCCGGGTCCAGTGCGGCCAGGGCGGGCAGGTCGGCCGTGCCCAGGGCGGCGGCCAGCGCGGTGTCGAAGCCCTCGGCCCGCTCGTCCAGGTAGCCGGGCGCCTTCACCGAGCGGCAGGCGCTGCCGTCGCCGAGCACCAGCAGGGCGACCCGGTCGGCGAGCCCGGCCAGGCCCTGGCCGAGGCCGAGCATCCGGTCGGCGGGGGCGTCGGCGGGCACCGCGCAGGCGTGCGTGGGCAGGCCCACCCCGGCGCGCTCCAGCAGCCAGGCGCCGACGGTCAGCGAGGGGGCCAGCTCCGGCCCCTCGACCCGGTCGCCGGGCAGCTTGGCGACCAGCGGCACCCCGTAGCGGTGGAAGGAGCCGGCCCCGCCCTCGGTCCACACCTCGGCCGCCGGCCCGGTGCCGACCACCACGACCAGCTGCGGTCCGGCCGCGACCAGCGCCGCGAGCGCCTCGTCGCAGGCCGCGCGCAGGCCGTCCAGCTCGGGCGCGGCCCCGGCGGCGACCTCGGGGACGAGCAGCGGCGGACAGGGGCACACGGCGGCGGCTACCAGCATGCGGATCACTCTAGCCAACGACGACGGCGGCCCGGCGGGAGTGGATCCTCCCGTCAGGCCGCCGTACCGGGCACGGTGTCAGTCGCCGCAGCAGGCCCCGCCCGCCGGCGCGGCCAGTGGCAGCTCCGCCGGGGCGCCGATCTTCGGCAGGCCGAGCAGCACGCCGGCCGGCTTGGCGGCGGGCGCGGCCTGGCGCTTCTCCCAGGCGTCGCCGGCCCGGGTGCGGCGCACCGCGAGCGCGGGGCCCTCGGCGAGCAGGTGGTGCGGGGCGGCGTAGGTGATCTCGACGGTCACCGTGTCGCCGGGGCGCACCGGCTCCTCCGGCTTGGTGAAGTGCACCAGCCGGTTGTCGGGGGCGCGGCCGGAGAGCCGCCGGGTCTGGTCGTCCTTCTTGCCCTCGCCCTCGGCGACCAGGATCTCCAGGGTCCGCCCGACCTGCTTCTTGTTCTCCTCCCAGGAGATCTCCTCCTGGAGGGCGATCAGCCGGTCGTAGCGGGCCTGCACGACCTCCTTCGGCACCTGGTCCGCCATCTCCGCGGCGGGGGTGCCGGGGCGCTTGGAGTACTGGAAGGTGAAGGCGTTGGTGAAGCGGGCCTCGCGGACGACGTGCATCGTCTCCTCGAAGTCCTCCTCGGTCTCGCCGGGGAAGCCCACGATGATGTCGGTGGAGATCGCCGCGTCGGGCATCGCCTCGCGGACCTTCCGGATGATCCCGAGGAAACGCTCCTGCCGGTAGGAGCGGCGCATCGCCTTGAGGACGCGGTCCGAGCCGGACTGCAGCGGCATGTGCAGCTGGTGCATCACGTTCGGGGTCTCGGCCATCGCGGCGATCACGTCGTCGGTGAAGTCGCGCGGGTGCGGCGAGGTGAAGCGGATCCGCTCCAGGCCCTCGATCTGGCCGGCGGCGCGCAGCAGCTTGGAGAAGGCCTCGCGGTCGCCCAGGTCGGAGCCGTAGGCGTTGACGTTCTGGCCGAGCAGGGTCACCTCGATGACGCCCTCGCCCACCAGCGCCTCGATCTCGGCGAGGACGTCGCCGGGGCGGCGGTCCTCCTCCTTGCCGCGCAGCGCGGGGACGATGCAGAAGGTGCAGGTGTTGTTGCAGCCGACCGAGATGGCGACCCAGGCGGCGTACGCGGATTCGCGGCGGGTCGGCAGGGTGGAGGGGAAGGTCTCCAGCGACTCCAGGATCTCGACCTGGGCCTTGCGCTCGACGGCGGCCCGCTCCAGCAGCGCCGGCAGGTGGCCGATGTTGTGGGTGCCGAAGACCACGTCGACCCAGGGGGCGCGCTTGACGATGGTCTCGCGGTCCTTCTGGGCCAGGCAGCCGCCGACGGCGATCTGCATGCCCTTGTGGCGGGTCTTGACCGGCGCGAGCTGGCCGAGGTTGCCGTACAGCTTGTTGTCGGCGTTCTCGCGCACCGCGCAGGTGTTGAACACCACCAGGTCCGGGTCGCCCTCGGGCCCGGCCTTGACGTACCCCGCGTCCTCCAGCAGGCCGGACAGCCGCTCGGAGTCGTGGACGTTCATCTGACAGCCGTGCGTGACGACCTTGTAGCTCTTCAATCCGCTCTCACCGCTCACCAGACCAGGGTACGGGCAGCGGCGAAGGGCTTTTCCCGGAGCTTCCACCACCCGTTCCCCTCCCGTTCGGCCGGAGCGCCTGGCAGTATCCCTGCATGACCCCCACCACTCCGTACCGTCCCGGCGCCGCCGTCCGTGCCGCGGCCCGCAGCCCGTTGTGGCGGACGGTGCTGGTGCTGGTGCTGCTGGTGGCCGGGTTCGGCGGCTGGTGGCTGTCGGCGGGCCGCTCGCCCGGGTACCCGCGCGGCGAGGTCCGCTTCGCCACCGGGGTGCAGCGCGGCGTCTACGACCGGTACGGGCAGCTGCTCCAGGGCCACGTCTCGCGGGCGATGCCGGGGGTGCGGCTGGCCCTGGACAACTCCGAGGGCTCGGTCGACAACATCGGCCGGGTGATCGACGGCCGGGACACCTTCGCGATCGCCACCGCCGACGCGGTCGCCGACTACCACGAGCCCGGCAAGGAGAAGCTGCGGGCGATCGCCCGGCTGTACGACGACTACCTGCAGCTGGTCGTCCCGGCCTCCTCCCCGGTGCGGCGCACCGCCGACCTCAAGGGCCTGAAGGTCGGCGTCGGGCTGCCGCAGTCCGGGGTGAACCTGGTGACCAGGCGGCTGCTGACCGCCGCCGGGCTGGACCCGGACCATGACATCGTCCCGGTGTCGAAGGGCGTCGGCGAGGCCGCCGACGACCTGCGCGCGGGCACCCTGGACGCCTTCTTCTGGTCCGGCGGCCTGCCCACCAGCGCGCTCACCGACCTCTCCGAGCACGTCCGGATCCGGATCGTGCCGCTGAGCGACCTCGCCGAGGCCCTGCACAAGGCCGAGGGCGGCGGCACCGACGCCTACCGGGCGGCCACCATGCCCAAGGGCACCTACCCGAACGCCGAACCGAAGGACGCGGTCGCCACGGTGGCCGTGCCCAACCTGCTGATCACCCGGGACGACGTGGACCCGGGCCTGGTCGAGGGCATGACCCGCGCGGTGATCGACAGCCGGGACCAGATCGGCGCCCAGGTGCACGCGGCCCAGCTGGTCGACCTGCGCACCGCCGTCTACACCGACCCGCTCCCGCTGCACACCGGCGCGGCGCGCTACTACCGCTCGGTGAAGCCGTAGGCCCCGCCCCGGCGGCTACTTCTCCGGCTTCTCCGGCCGGGGCACCGCCAGCGTCACCGCGAGCCCGGTCGGCTTGACCGGCGCGAAGCCGAGCGTGCCGCCGCCGGCCGCCAGCAGGGTGCGGGCGATGGACAGCCCGAGCCCCGACCCGTCCACGTTCTGGTGCCGCGGGCTGCGCCAGAACCGGTCCCCGGCCCGGGACAGCTCGTCCTCGGTGAGGCCGGGCCCGGCGTCGGTGACGGTCACCGCGACCTCGTCCCGGCGCACCGCGACCCGCAGCCGCACCTCGCTGCCGGGCGGGCCGAACTTGAGCGCGTTGTCGACCACGGCGTCCAGGGCCGAGCCGAAGCCGATCGGGTCGGCCATCCCGATCGCCAGCGCCGGGCCGTCCCAGCGCAGCGTGATCCCGCGCTGCTCGGCCGCCGGCCGCCAGGCGTCGACCCGGGCCAGGGTGAGCTCGGCGAGGTCGGTGCGCTCCGGTTCGGGGCGGGCGTGCTCGGCGGTGGCCAGCCCGAGCAGGTCGTCCAGCACCCGGGCCAGCCGGACGCCCTCCTCCCGTACGCCGCTGAGCTCCTCCTCGTGGCCCTCGGGCAGTTCCAGGCCGAGCAGCTCGACCCGCAGCAGCAGGGCCGACAGCGGGTTGCGCAGCTGGTGCGAGGCGTCCGCGACGAAGGCCTTCTGCTGGTCCATGGCGAGCACCACGTGGTCCGCCATCTCGTTGAACGAGCGGGCCAGCCGCTGGAGTTCGGGCGGTCCGCCGCCGGGGGCGACCCGGGCGGCCATCCGGCCGGTGGCGATGTCGTGGGTGGCCCGGTCCAGGGTGCGCACCGGGCGCAGCACCCACTCGGTGAGCCGGACGGCGAGCAGCACGGCGACGATCATCGCGGCGGCCTCGCCCGCGACGATCACCAGCCACTTGTGCAGCACCCGGGTGCGCAGCGCCTCGGTCGGGGACTCGCTCAGCACCACCGCGACCACGTCGCCGTCGCGCACCACCGGGGCGGCGACGATGATCGTCCGGTCCGGCGTCCACGGCCAGACCTGCGGCGGGTTGTGGCTGCGCCGCCCGTCCAGCGCCTCCTGGAAGGCCTGGGCGCCCCAGCCCTCGCCGGGCACCCGCCAGTCGCCCGGGGCGGCGGCGATCGCCACCCCGTCGCGCTGGAAGATGCCCAGGCGGACGCCGTACAGGTCGTGGTAGCGGCGGACCTCGGAGAGGATCGCGCGCTGCCGGCTGAGGTCGCCCGGGGCGGGTTCCGGTTCGCCCTTGCGGGCGGAGTCGGCGGCGCCGGAGGTGGGCAGGTCCTGGGCGAGGCGGGCGGCGTCGTCGAGCCGGTCGACGACGACCTTGGTCTGCTCGGCCGCCGCGACCGCCGCCGCGAGCGGCAGCCCCAGGGCGGCCAGGACGCAGAGCATGAGGGCGATCAGGATGCCGAGCAGGCGGGTGCGCACGTGCGGTCAGTGCTCCGCGGGAGCGGGGGCGGACGGGGCGGGGGCCGACGGGGCGGGGGCGGACGGCGCCGGACAGTCGGGGATCAGCCGGTAGCCGACCCCGCGCACGGCCTCGACCAGTCCGGGCAGCGCCAGCTTGTTGCGCAGCGAGCCGATGTGCACCTCCAGGGTGCGCCCGTTGCCCTCCCAGCCGCTGCGCCAGACCTCGCTGAAGATCTGCTCGCGCCGGTAGACCACGCCCGGGCTCTGGGCGAGCAGCGCGAGCAGGTCGAACTCCTTGCGGGTGAGCGGCACGTCGCGGCCGTCCACGCTGACCCGGCGGCGCTCCCGGTCGATCCTGATGCCGCGGGACTCCAGCGGGCCGCGCTGCTGCGGCACGGTGTCGGGCGCGGGCACCGGCACCGCGGCGGGGGCGGCGCCGCGGCGGGCCACGGCGTGGATGCGGGCGAGCAGCTCGCCCATGTCGTACGGCTTGGTGACGTAGTCGTCGGCGCCCAGGTTGAGGCCGTGGATCCGGGAGCGGACGTCGGCGCGGGCGGTGACCATGATCACCGGGACGCCGCTGCCGGCCCTGATCCGGCTGCACACCTCGAAGCCGTCGCGGTCGGGCAGCCCGAGATCGAGCAGCACCACGCGGTACGGCTCGTTGCCGTCCGGCACCAGGGCGTCCAGCGCCTCGTGCCCGCTGCGGGCGTGCCGGACCTGGAAGCCGTGCCGGCCCAGCACCGCGACCAGCGCGGCGGCCACGCGTTCGTCGTCCTCGACGAGCAGAAGTCGCATCCTGTTCTCCTCCTTCCCCCACCTGATCACCAGTGATCACCGGGCCGATCGGTCAGGTCCCGGTCCTGCGCAGTATGAGCCAGTGAACGGCCCGACGCCAGGTTCGACCGCGCACCGGGCCCGTGGGGGACGGGGAGCACCGGAGCGGATTCCCGCTGTGACATGCCCCGTCGGCGCCCGCGCGAACAGCGCGTGGGCGACGCGTGGCCGTTTCGTGATCCTCAAGTTCCGCTCAGATCGGCTGACGGCGAACGGTCACGGCTCCTAAGGTCGGCCCACCGGGGGCTGCGGCTCCGCCGGCCGCGGCCCCCGGATTCGCACCACCACTGCCTCCCAAGGGAGTTGAGACTTCTCGGGCAGGCGTTATTCGACGACAGAGGGAGCAGGCGCGATGACCGAGAGCCCGGTCGAGGACTCAACCACCGCAGCCGCCCCCCTGGTCGTGCTGAGCAAGGTCAACAAGCACTACGGCGCGCTGCACGTGCTGCAGGACATCGACCTCAGGATCGCCCAGGGCGAGGTGGTCGTACTGATCGGCCCGTCCGGTTCGGGCAAGTCGACGCTCTGCCGGACGATCAACCGGCTGGAGACGATCGACTCCGGCACGATCACCATCGACGGCCGGCCGCTGCCCGACGAGGGCAAGGAGCTGGCCCGGCTGCGCGCCGAGGTCGGCATGGTGTTCCAGAGCTTCAACCTGTTCGCGCACAAGACCGTGCTGGAGAACGTGGTCATCGGCCAGGTGAAGGTGCGCAAGGTGCCCCGCCCGCAGGCCGAGAAGACCGCCCGGGAGCTGCTGGAGCGGGTCGGCGTCGGCGCGCAGGCGGACAAGTTCCCGGCCCAGCTCTCCGGCGGCCAGCAGCAGCGCGTGGCGATCGCCCGGGCGCTGGCGATGAAGCCCAAGGTGATGCTCTTCGACGAGCCCACCTCGGCGCTGGACCCGGAGATGGTCAACGAGGTGCTGGAGGTCATGCGCCAACTGGCCGCGGACGGCATGACGATGGTCGTGGTCACCCACGAGATGGGCTTCGCGCGCTCCGCCGCCAACCGGGTGCTGTTCATGGCCGACGGGAAGATCGTCGAGCAGAACACCCCGGACGCCTTCTTCACCGCACCGCGCTCCGACCGCGCCAAGGACTTCCTCTCGAAGATCCTCCACCACTGACGCTTCGAGACCAGCGGGGCCGCCCCCGGCTTCGTCACCGGTGCCGGCCGGTCCCGCCGTGCAACGCCTTCCAGACGCCAGAGCCCGGTTGACACCGCGGCCCACCCCCAGGAGAACCCTCATGAGGACGTCCCGCACCCTCGCCGTCGCGCTCTGTGCCGTCGCGCTCACCGCCACCGCCGCCTGCGGCAAGGACGGCACCCCCGGCACCACCGCCGCGAGCAGCGGCGGCAGCGCCGCCCCGGCGCTGCCGACCTACACGGTCAAGACCGACGTCAAGGTCGACTCCGCGGTCCTCGCCGAGGCCAGGAAGCGCGGCCAGCTGATCATCGGCGCCAAGGCCGACCAGCCGAACCTCGGCTGGGAGGACGTCGCCAGCGGCGACCGCAGCGGCTTCGACATCGAGATCGCCAAGATGATCGCCGCGGACCTCGGCTTCACCCCGCAGCAGATCAAGTGGCAGACCCTGGTCTCCTCGCAGCGCGAGCCGGCCATCGCCAAGGGCCAGATCGACTTCTACGTCGGCACCTACAGCATCAACGACGAGCGCAAGAAGAGCGTCTCCTTCGCCGGCCCGTACTACATCGCCGGCCAGGACCTGCTGGTGAAGGCCGACAACACCACGATCACCGGCGCGGAGAGCACCGGCGGCAAGAACGTCTGCACCGCCACCGGCTCGACCTCGATCAAGAACATCCAGCAGTACAACCCGAAGGTCACGCAGTTCGACACCTACTCGGCCTGCGTCGAGAAGCTGATGTCCGGCGAGGTCGACGCGGTCACCACCGACGACGCGATCCTCAAGGGCTACGCCTCCAAGTACGCCCCCAAGCTCAAGGTGGTCGGCAAGCCGTTCACCAAGGAGAACTACGGCGTCGGCCTCAACAAGGACGACAAGGCGCTGCGCGACGCCATCAGCGACGCCCTCAAGGCCCACGAGGACAACGGCGACTGGAAGAAGGCCTACGACGCGACCCTGGGCGCCTCCGGCTCCGCCGCGCCGGACGTCCCGGCCCTCGAGCGCTACTGATCCGCCCGCCGTACGTCGACTTCCCGACCATGAACTGAGAGGAGGGCCGCCGGATGGGGTTCCTGTTCGAGGACGACAACTTCGCGTTGTTCCGCGACGGCTTCCTACAGACGATCGAGGTGAGCGCGCTCAGCGCTCTGCTCGCCCTGCTGCTGGGCACCCTGCTGGCGGCCTTCCGGGTCTCCCCGGTGCCGGTCCTGCGCGCCTTCGGCACCGCCTGGGTCACGCTCTTCCGCAACACCCCGCTGACCCTGCTGTTCTTCGCCGTCACCTTCGGCCTGCCGCCGCTGGGCGTGCACTTCAGCCACCTGGTGTTCGCGGTGCTGGCGCTCGGCGGGTACACCGCCTCGTTCGTCTGCGAGGTGATCCGCTCCGGCATCAACACCGTGCCACTCGGCCAGGCGGAGGCCGCCCGCAGCCTGGGCATGTCCTTCGGCCAGACCCTCACCCTGGTCGTCCTGCCGCAGGCCGCCCGGACCGTCCTGGGCCCGATGAGCAGCGTGTTCATCGCCCTGCCCAGGAACTCGGCGATCGCCGGCGCGTTCAGCGTCTCCGAGCTGTACAGCGCCCAGCAGACCTTCTCCGAGCGCGGCTTCTCGATCTTCGCCATCTTCTTCTGGGTGGCCTGCGCCTACCTGCTGATCAGCGCGACGATCGCCACGTTCTTCCGCTTCCTGGAATCCCGACTGGCGGTGGCCCGATGAGTGTTCTGAACCGCCAGGCTTCGGCCAGCGTCCTCTACGACGCCCCCGGCCCGAAGGCCCGCACCCGGTACCGCGCGTTCGGCGTCCTCTCGGTGCTCGGCATCGCCGGTCTCCTCTGGTACGTCTTCACCGCGCTGAACGACAACGGCCAGTTCGACCCCGACCTGTGGGACCCGTTCCAGTACAACTTCGTCCAGCAGATGATCCTGGACGGCCTGCTGGCCACCCTGAAGGCCTTCGGGCTGGCGGCGGTCTTCTCGCTCGCCCTGGGCGCCCTGCTGGCGGCCGGTCAGCTCTCCGACCACAAACCGGTCCGCTGGTTCTGCACGGCCTTCACCCAGTTCTTCCGGGCGATGCCGCTGCTGATCCTGATCGTCGGGCTCTACTACGCCTTCTTCGCCAAGGAGTCGATGTGGGCGCTGGTGCTCGGCCTCACCCTCTACAACGGGGCGGTCCAGGCCGAGATCATCCGCAGCGGCGTCAACGCCGTCCCGCGCGGCCAGGGCGAGGCGGCGTACGGGCTCGGCATGCGCAAGACCCAGGTGATGACGTCGATCCTGGTGCCGCAGGCCGTCCGTTCGATGCTGCCCTCGATGATCGGCCAGCTGGTCGTCACCCTCAAGGACACCTCGCTCGGTCTGATCATCACCTACCAGGAGCTGCTGTTCATCGGCAAGAAGATCGCCAGCCAGCCGATGAACGCCGCGGGCTTCCCCTACATCCCCGTGGTGCTGGTGATCGGCCCGATCTACATCGCGATGTGCCTCCTGTTGACCGCGCTCGCACGCTGGATCGAAGCACGCGGCCGTCGCGGCGCGAACCGGCGCACTTCGACTTCTGCTTGACGGACACGCAGGCGAACTGTTGCATTGCTCTTCGTGACACCTCCCGGGAGCATCCACGCGGCATATGCGGCAGCGGTAACTGACGCCGGCCGATCGGCCGGTTCGTGCCCGGAGGTTCCCTCATGGACCCGGTGATCGTGGTCGGGGCCGGACCGGTCGGTCTGGCCCTGGCCCTCGCCCTGGCCCGGCACGAGGTCCCCACCATCGTCCTGGACGAGGGCTCCGGCCTCTGCCCGGAAGGCCCGCGCAGCCTCGTCCTCGGCGCCGACACCGCCGCCTTCCTGACCCGGATCGGCTACCCGCGGGCCGTCTCGGACTCCGCGCTGTGGGACTCCTTCGCCGTCTGGCGCCGCCGCCAGGAGGTGCTGCGGATCGACCTCACCGACTCGCCCACCTACCACCTGCCCCAGCACCGCCTCCAGCGCGGGCTGCGCGACGCCCTGACCGGCACCCCGCTGATCAGGCTGGTCCCGCTCAACCGGGTCGTCGAGCTCGAACAGGACCGGGACGGCGTCAGCCTCCGCACCACGGGCACCCAGGACGGCTCCGCCACCTGGTGGCGCGGCAGCCACCTGGTCGGCTGCGACGGCGCCAGATCCACCGTCCGCAAGCTCCTGAAGATCCGCTTCCCCGGCCGCCCGGCGGTCGACCGCAACGCCATCGCCACCGTCCGGGTCGACCTGCCCTTCGACGGCGCCCGGCTGCACCGCGAGCCCCCGTGGCGGGGCGACCGCGAGGCCTCCGCCCGTCCGCTGCCGGACGGCGTCTGGCGGCTCGACTGGCGGCTGCCCCCCGGCCGTCCCGCCGCCACCGAGACCGTCGACCCGCACGCCACCTGGCCCGGCATCGTCACCGGCGACACCCTGCTCACCCGGGTCACCTCCACCCTCACCGGCTGGTGCGGCGAACTGCCCCGCTTCGAACTGCTGGCCGCCGCCGACCACACCGCCCAGCAGCGGCTCGCCGCCCGCTTCCGCAGCGGCCGCTGCTTCCTGGCCGGCGACGCCGCCCACCTGCACGGCGCGCTCGGCATGCAGAACCTCGCGGACGGGCTGCGCGACGCCGACAACCTCGCCTGGCGGCTCGCCCTCGCCTGGCACCTCCACTCCGGCGGCCCGCAGCCCGGCGGCTCCCTGCTGGACGGCTACGAGGCCGAGCGGCGCGGGGCGGTCGGCGCCCGGCTGCGCGCGGTCGACCAGTCCATGCCGCTGCTGCGCCCGCTGCGCGGCTGGCAGCAGACCCGGCGCTCGCTGCTGGTCGGCGGCTTCCGCAAGCACGCCCCGCTGCTCGCCGACGGCCAGCTCGGCACCGGCCGGTTCGGCGGCGCGCCCGCCTACCCGGCGGCGCCCTCCGGCGTCCCGGCCCGGGTCCCGGTGCAGCGCGGCGCGCGCGGCACCACCTCGCTCAGCGAGCTGCTGCCCGCCACCGCCCCCGGCGTGCTCGTCCCGGACCTGCCGGTGCTCGCCGACGACGGCACCCCCGACCACCTGCACGCCCGGCTCGGCACCACCTTCCTGCTGCTGCTGGTCGCCCCCGGCACCGCCGTCTGGTCCTCCGAGCACTGGCTCGGCGCCGGCCTGATGCCCCGCCTCGCCGAGGTCGCCGCCGCGCTGCCCGTCCCCGCCGAGGTGCTGGTCACCGAGGACTACCCGGGCGCCGGGCCGCACACCGTCCTGCTGATCCGCCCGGACGGCCACCTGGTCGGCGCCACCCAGGGGGCCGTCGCCGAGGACCTGCTCGCCCTCGCCGACCGCGCCCGCGGCGGCCCGGCCACGCTCGGCCCGGCCCCCGACCCGGCCGAGCAGCCCTCGCCCCAGCAGGTGGACTCCCCGAGCTGAGGCCTCCGGGCCGCGGCGGGCCACGGTCTCAGCCGGCCACCGCCGTGGCCCGGCTCTCGCGGACCACCGTCACCCGGATCTGGCCCGGGTACGTCAGCTCGGTGGAGACCTGGCGGGCGACCTCACGGGCGATCAGCTCCGCACCGAGGTCGTCCACCGCGTCCGGACGGACCATCACCCGCACCTCGCGGCCCGCCTGCATCGCGAACACCTCGGCCACGCCCTCGTGCGAACGCGCGATCTCCTCCAGCCGCGCCAGCCGCCGGACGTACAGCTCCAGCGACTCCTTGCGCGCACCCGGCCGGCCGCCCGAGCAGCCGTCCGCGGCCTGGGTCAGCACGGCCGTCACCGTGCGCGGATCGACCTCGTTGTGGTGGGCGGCGATCGCGTGCACCACCTCGGCGGACTCCCCGTACCGCCGGGCGAGCTCCGCGCCGACCGCGGCGTGGCTGCCCTCCGACTCGTGGGTGAGCGCCTTGCCGATGTCGTGCAGCAGCGCCGCGCGCCGCACCGGCTCCGGGTCCACCCCGAGCTCGGCGGCCATCATCCCGGCCAGATGCGCGGACTCCAGCAGGTGCCCGAGCACGTTCTGCCCGTACGACGCCCGATAGCGCAACGAGCCCAGGGTGCGGACGAGTTCGGGGTGCACCCCGTCGACCCGGGCCTCCAACAGGGCGTCCTCGCCGGCCCGGACGCAGCTCTGCCCGACCTCCTCGCGGCTGCGCTCGTACAGGCTCTCGATCCGGGTCGGGTGGATCCGGCCGTCCTCGACCAGCTGCTCCAGGGTGAGCCGGGCGGTCTCCCGGCGGACCGGGTCGAAGCAGGACAGCTGCACCGACTCGGGGGTGTCGTCGACGATCAGGTTCACGCCGGTGACCGCCTCGAACGCGCGGATGTTGCGGCCCTCGCGGCCTATGATGCGGCCCTTCATGTCCTCGTTCGGCAGCCGCAGGATGGTGACGGCGCTCTCCGCGGTCTGCTCCGTCGCCAGCCGCTGGACCGCCCCGGCGACGATGTCCCGGGCCCGGCGCTCGCCCTCCTCCCGGGCCTCGCGCTCGATCTCCCGGACGGTGACCGCGGCCTCCCGCCGGGCCGAGTCCTCGGCCTCCCGCAGGAGTTCGGCGCGGGCCTGCTCGGCGGAGAGCCCGGCGGCCCGCTCCAACGCCGCCGCCCGCCGGGCGACCAGCGCCTCGGCCTCGCCCCGGGACTGCTCCACCTCGGCGGAGCGCTCGGCCAGTTCGTCCTCCCGGCGGCGCAGCCTGCGCAGCTCCTCGGCCATGTCCTCCTCGCGGCGGGCCAGTTCGGTCCGCTGCCGGGCGGACTGCTCCTCGGCCCACCGGCGGGCCTGCTCGGCCTCGGCCAGCGCACCGCGCCGGGCCGCCCGGAGCCTCCTGATCGCCAGCCCGGCGGCGGCCACGACCACCAGCAGCAGGAGTGCGGCCGATCCGGCGACCGGCACCAGTGAGCCGCCCGGGCCGGTGCCCGCCGAGATCCCCATTCCCGCCCACTCCCCCGTCGCCGCGCGCGCCGCCGTCCGGAGGCGCCCCGGGCACTGAAGGCGAGGCTAGGTGGGGGTCACGGGAGGGTCAAGAGTTGACCTGGTCCACTCCAAGACACCTACAGAACTGCCACTACTCCCGACCCGACGGTTCACTCCACTCCTCTTCCAGCGCGCTGCGCACCACCCGGAACGCCAGTCCTTCGGAGTAGCCGCGCCGGGCCAGCATCCCGACCAGCCGCCGGGTGCGCACCTGGGTGTCCAGCCCCCGGGTGGACCGCAGCTTGCGCTCGACCAGCGCCCTGGCCGCGTCCGTCTCGTCGTCGTGGTCGAGCTGGGCGACGGCCTGCTCGACCAGGTCGGCGGCGACGCCCTTGGTGCGCAGCTCCTGGGCCAGCGCCCGCCGGGACAGGCCCCGGACGGCGTGCCGGGACTCCACCCAGGCCGCGGCGAAGGCCGCGTCGTCGATCAGCCCGACCTCTTCGAGCCGGGTGAGCACCGCGTCGGCGGCCTCCTCCGGGATCTCCCGCTTGCGCAGGGCGTCGGCGAGCTGCTTGCGGGTCTTGGCGGCGCCGGTCAGCAGCCGCAGGCAGATATCCCGGGCGCGGGTCTCCGGGTCGGCCGACTCCTCGGCCTGCTTCCGGGAGGTACGGCCGGAGTGCTCCTCCCCGGGCAGCCCGGTGCCGGAGCGGCCCCGGCGCCCGCCGCGACGGGAGGCCGAGGCGGCCACACCCCCGTGACCGGCCGCCTCGCCGCCGCCGCGGCCGCTCTCCACGGCCGTCGGTGTCGAAGCGGGCCCGGCCGCTTCGGTTTGCTCGGCCTCCAGGGCCGAGCGCCGCCGCCGGCGGCCGGTGGGCAGCTCGGAGGCGGAGACCAGGCCGAGCGCCTCGACCGGGGTTTCCGCCGGCTCCGGCCCGGGCGCCGCGCCGCGCACCGCCCGGGTCGGAGCCAGGTCGAACTCCGGCTCGGCGCCGGATGCCCACTGCGCGGTGGACGGACGGCCGCGCCGGGAGCGCGAGGCCCGGGGCTTCGCGGCCACCGGCTCGGGCTCCTCCGCGACGGCGGCGAACCAGTCCGGCGGCCCGTGGTCGTCGCCTTCCGCGACCGCGGCGAACCAGTCCGGCGGCCCGTAGTCGTCGTCCTCCGGGCCCGCCGGGCCGCCGCCCACCGTGTCGTACTGCGTCAACGGCTCAGGCCTTGGCCGCCGCCGTCTTCTTCGCCGCGGCCGTCTTGGTGGCGGTCGCGGTGATCGGCTTGGCCGCGCCGTCGGCGGCGGCGGCGGCCTCGGCACTCTCCTCGGCCGGCTCCTCCACCTTCGGGCCGATGCCGAGCTTGCCCTTGATCTTCCGCTCGATCTCGTCGGCGAGCTGCGGGTTGTCCCGCAGGAAGTTTCGGGCGTTCTCCTTGCCCTGGCCGAGCTGGTCGCCCTCGTAGGTGTACCAGGCGCCCGACTTGCGGATGAAGCCGTGCTCCACGCCCATGTCGATCAGGCCGCCCTCGCGGCTGATGCCCACGCCGTAGAGGATGTCGAACTCGGCCTGCTTGAACGGCGCGGCGACCTTGTTCTTGACCACCTTGACGCGGGTGCGGTTGCCGACCGCCTCGGTGCCGTCCTTCAGGGTCTCGATCCGGCGGATGTCGAGGCGGACCGAGGCGTAGAACTTCAGCGCCCGGCCACCGGTCGTGGTCTCCGGCGAACCGAACATCACGCCGATCTTCTCGCGCAGCTGGTTGATGAAGATCGCGGTGGTGTTCGACTGGTTCAGCGCACCGGCGATCTTGCGCAGCGCCTGGCTCATCAGCCGGGCCTGCAGACCGACGTGCGAGTCGCCCATCTCGCCCTCGATCTCGGCGCGCGGCACGAGCGCCGCGACCGAGTCGATGATCACCAGGTCGATCGCGCCGGAGCGGATCAGCATGTCGGTGATCTCCAGCGCCTGCTCACCGGTGTCCGGCTGGCTGACCAGCAGGGCGTCGGTGTCCACGCCGAGCTTCTTGGCGTACTCCGGGTCGAGCGCGTGCTCCGCGTCGACGAACGCGACCGTGCCGCCGGCCTTCTGGGCGTTGGCGGCCAGGTGCAGGGTCAGGGTGGTCTTGCCGGAGGACTCGGGGCCGTAGATCTCGACCACGCGGCCACGCGGGATGCCGCCGACCCCGAGGGCGACGTCCAGGGCGGTGGACCCGGTGGAGATCACCTCGACCGGCTCGTTGGCCTTCTCGCCGAGGCGCATCACCGAGCCCTTGCCGAACTGCCGCTCGATCTGGGCGAGCGCGGTCTCAAGGGCCTTCTCGCGATCCGTACCTGCCATGGCTTTTTCCCTCGGGTTCTGTGCTGTGCGCTTCATCGTCCTCGACGCTAGCGCGTCCCACTGACAAACGGGCCCGGCCGGGCTCCGCCTGTGGAAAACTCCACGCCGGAGAGTACAAAGAACATCTGTTCGATTCAAGCGTCGCACGTCCGGGCCCCGCCGCCCCCGGGGACACCCCGGGAGCGGCGCCCCGGGTCACTCCCCGCGCCTCGCCCCGTCCCCGCCGACCATCCGGCGCAGCCGCCGGGCCGCCTCCCGGCGCAGCTCCCGCCGGGCCCGCCGCTGCTCGCCCCGGTCGATCCGCGGGTCGGTGGCCACCTCGTACCGCCGTACGTACGTCCCCACGAAGCCCTGGAGCGTCGCCGCCGCCGGGATCGCGATCACCGCGCCGACCGCGCCGAGCAGCGCCGCGCCCGCGATCACCGAGCCGAAGGCCACCGCCGGGTGCACGTCCACCGTCCGCGCGGTGATCCTCGGCTGCAGCAGGTAGTTCTCGATCTGCTGGTACACCACGACGAAGACCAGCACCCAGAGCGCGTCCACCGGCTTCACCGTCAGCGCCACCAGCACCGGCAGCGTCCCGGCCAGGTACGTCCCAAGGGTCGGCACGAACTGCGACATGACGCCGACCCAGACCGCCAGCGCCGCCGCGTACGGCAGGCCGAGCAGTTCGAACATCACCCAGTGCCCGGCGGCCGACACCACCGCGAGCAGCGCCCGGGAGTACAGGTAGCCGCCGGTCTTGGCGAGCGCGATCTCCCAGGCCCGCAGCACCTCGGCCTGCTTGGCGGGCGGCAGCATCGAACAGACCGTCCGGCGCACCCGCGGGCCCTCGGCGGTGAAGTAGAAGGTGAACAGCCCGACCGTGAAGGCCTTGAAGAGCCCGCCGATCACGGTGGACGAGACGCCCCAGGCGTTGTCGGCGGCCTGCTGGACGTAGGTCTCGATGGTGCCGGAATCCTTGAGCAACCGATTCTGCAACTCGCCCAGCGAGAGGTCCTGGTGGAAGGTCCGGTTGATCCAGTCGATCAGGTTGTCGACCAGGTGCGGCAGGTCCCCCGCGAGCTTCGCCACCTGGTCGACCAGCAGGGTGCCGAGCGCGGCGAGGAAGCCCACCACCGCGATCCCGACCGCCACGAACACCAGGAAGGTCCCGCCCCCCCGGCGCACCCCCCGCGCGGCCATCCGGTCCACCGCCGGCTCCAGCGCCAGCGACAGGAAGAACGACACCAGCAGCATCACGAACAGGTCGATCAGCTGCCGGAACGCCCAGTCCGCGAGCTGGAAGGCCCCCACCAGCACCAGGAACAGCACCATCGCCCGCGGCAGCCAGCGCGGCATCCCGCCGCCCCACAGACCCCCACCCGCCGGAGCGCCCTCGGCGTCCCGGTCCGAATTCTTCTGTTCCGCGCTATTTGTCACCCGAACAGTCTGTCCCATGCCCCCGGGGGGCCGGCAGTCAGCGCAGCACCCCGGAGACGCCCTGGGTGTCGCAGACCACCCGCCAGACCTCCTTGGCCTCCCAGCCCGCCTCCAGCGCCTGCCGCACCGTCCGCCCGCCCAGCTCGCTCATCACGTGGTCGGTCGCGAACGACTCCGCGTACCCCTCCCCGAAGTGCGCGTACATCCGTCGCCAGAACTCCGTCAGCCTCATGCCCCAAGTATCCCGGACCGGGCCCGCCACTCCCCGGCCGTCAGCGCGTACTCGACCTCGCCGTGCTCGCTGCCCGGGATCATCTCCGGGTAGTCCTCGTGGAACGTGCGGACGTACGACAGCCCGCTCTTCTCCATCACCCGCCGCGAGCCCGCGTTCACCGCCATGGTGTACGCCACCACCCGCTCCACCCCCAGCTCCGCGAACCCGAGCCGGACCAGCGCCCGCGCCCCCTCCGTCGCGTAGCCGCGCCCCCACGCGGCCTGCCGCAAGCGGTACCCGAGCTCGACCTCCCCGCGCTCGCCCTCCCGCGTCGGCCGGAACTCGAACCACCCCAGGAACGCCCCGCCCGCCCGCTCCTCGGCCGCCCACCAGCCGAGGTCGCCGTAGCGCCGGTAGTGCTCCAGGTAGCGCGGCAGCAGCTCCCCCTCGACCCACTCCCGCGGACTCGGCTTCCCCCCGGTGAGGAAGCGCATCACCGCAGGGTCCCCGTCCAGCTCCACGAGCCGGTCCGCGTCCGCCGTCGTGAAGCGCCGCAGCACCAGCCGCTCGGTCGTCAGGAACACGGCCGCACCCGAATCACCCATGCCCCGATCCTCACCCCCGTCCCACCGCCCCGTCACCTGCTTTTCCCCGCCCCACCACCCGACGGGCGCGCGGGGCGCGGCCCGCGCCCCCGTCACCGGGGCAGCACCAGCAGCCCCGCCCCGAAGTACTGCCGTTCCCCACAGCCCAGGAGCCCCGGGGGGCACCCCGGCGCCGCCGCCCCGGCCAGCAGCGCGGCCAACCCGTCCGCCCCCAGCTCCGGGTGCAGGGCCGCCGCCACCGCCACCGCCCCGGTCACGTGCGCGGCCGCCATCGAGGTCCCCGCCAGCGCCGCGTACCGCCCGTCCGGCCAGTCGGAGACGACCGCCCCCTGCGGCCCGCCGTCCGGGTCGCCGCCGGGCGCGGCCAGCGAGACCCGTCCGCGCCCGTAGTTGGAGTAGGCCGCCGGGTGCCCGTCCCGGTTCACCGCCGTGACGGTGACCACCCCGGGCAGCTCACCGGGCAGCCGTACGCACTCCGTGCCCAGGTGACGCAGGGGCGCCGGCCCCGAGACCCGGTCGTTGGGGCTCCGCTCGTCGGTCCGCGAGGCGCCGAGGTCCTGCCCGTCGTTGCCCGCCGAGGCGACCACCACCGCCCCCGCCCGCCGGGCGTACCCGGCGGCCCGCCCGACGGCCGCGATCAGCGCGGCCTGGTCCGCGTCCCCCGGGCAGTTGTACTTCCACGGGTCGGCGAAGTAGCTGTTGTTGACCGCCTTGGCCCCGTGGTCGGCGGCCCAGAGCATGCCGCAGACGATGTTCTCCGCGTAGTACTGCCCGAGCGGCCCGAGCAGCCGGACGGCGGCGATCCGCACCCCGGGCGCCACCCCGGTGACGCCGTGGCCGTCCCGGGTGGCGCCGACGATCCCGGCGACGTGCGTGCCGTGGCCGCTCTCGACCACCCCGGGGTCGGGCCGCCAGGCGCCGGTGCGGGCGTCGGGCCGGCCGTCCGCGCAGGAGGCGGAGGCCTTCGGGTCGACGGCGGCCCGCAGGTCCGGGTGGGTGTCGTCGACCCCGGAGTCCAGCACCGCGACCAGCACCCCGCGCAGCGCGTCGGCGCTCGGTGCGGCACCGCCGGAGACCGCCGAGGCGTCCGCCGCCCCGCGGGCGGCACCGCCGAGCATGGCGAGGTTCCAGGCGCCCGCCTCCCCCGGATCGGGCACCGTGACGGTCTCCCCGTCCATCCGGTCGCCGCCCGCCCGGCCACCGGTCCCGGCCCCCGCCGTGAAGTCCCCCGCCCCCGTCACCGCCCGCGGCGGCGCGACCACCGGCGCGGTCCTGGTCGCCCCGACGGCGGCGATCCCGGGCCGGCCCCGCACCCGGTCGGCGAACGGGCCGGTCGCGTACACCAGCACGGCCCCGATCTGCGGGTACTCCTGGACCACCTGCCCGCCCGCCGCCCGGCTCTCCGCCCCGGCCCGGGCGGCGCCGGCGGCGTCCTCGCCCTCGGCCAGCACCAGGTAGCTGAGGTACGCCCGCCCCGCCCCGGACACGGACGGGACGGCGCCGCCCACCACGAGCGCCATCAGCAGCATCGCAAGCAGCGCCCGGGCGGGCCCGCGGACCCGACGGCGTCGGGCGGGCCCGCCCGACGGGTGCGCCTGCGCCATCGCACGGTCTCCGCTCGTCGGTCCGGTGGGTCACGGGTGGATCAAGCATCCGATTCCTCACCATATGAGCGGATTGTGGTTTCTGCTCCCCGGCTTGCACCCCTCCTCCGAACCTCCCGCCCGCCCCCGCTTGTCGGTCCCACCCGGCACCATGGGGGCATGGCGCCCCAGCACCCGACCCCGTCCGCCGACGACCCCCTGGCCGGCTTCGCCCCGGCCACCCGGGCCTGGTTCACCGGTGCCTTCTCCGCCCCCACCGCCGCGCAGGCCGAGGCCTGGCAGGCCATCCAGCGGGGGACGGACGTCCTGGTGGTCGCCCCCACCGGCTCCGGCAAGACGCTGGCCGCCTTCCTCTCCGCCCTCGACCGGCTCAGCACCACCCCTCCCCCCGCCGAGCCGAGGCACCGCTGCCGGGTCCTCTACGTCTCACCGCTCAAGGCCCTCGCGGTGGACGTCGAACGGAACCTGCGCGCCCCCCTGGCCGGCCTGCGCCAGGCCGCCGTCCGACTCGGCCTGCCCGAGCCCGAGGTCCAGGTCGCCATCCGCTCCGGCGACACCCCGGCCGCCGACCGCCGCCGCTTCGCGACCCATCCGCCGGACATCCTGATCACCACCCCCGAGTCGCTGTTCCTGCTGCTCACCTCCGCCTCCCGGGAGGCCCTGCGCGGCGTGGACACGGTGATCCTGGACGAGGTGCACGCGGTCGCCGGCACCAAGCGCGGCGCGCACCTCGCGCTCAGCCTGGAACGGCTGGACGAACTGCTGGACCGCCCGGCCCGCCGGATCGGCCTGTCCGCGACGGTCCGCCCGGTCGAGGAGGTGGCCCGCTTCCTGAGCCCGCGGCGCGGCGCCGCCGTGGTCCAACCCGCCGCCGCCAAGGAGTTCGACCTCTCGGTGGTCGTCCCCGTCCCCGACCTGGACGACCTGCCCGCCGCCCCGGCCACCGGCGGCGCCGCCGGCACCGACCCGCAGCGGCAGGCCTCGATCTGGCCGCACGTCGAGGAGCGGATCGTCGACCTGGTCGAGGCGCACCGCTCGACCATCGTCTTCGCCAACTCCCGCCGGCTGGCCGAGCGGCTGTGCAACCGGCTGAACGAGATCGCCTACGAGCGCGCCACCGGCGCCGCCGTCCCCGAGGCGCACGCCCCGGCCGAGCTGATGGGCGGCTCGGGCGCGGCCAAGGGCGCGCCCCCGGTCATCGCCCGGGCCCACCACGGCTCCGTCTCCAAGGAGCAACGGTCGCTCGTCGAGGAGGAGTTGAAGGCCGGCCGGCTGCCCGCCGTGGTCGCCACCTCCAGCCTGGAGCTGGGCATCGACATGGGCGCCGTCGAACTGGTCGTCCAGGTCGAGTCCCCGCCCTCGGTCGCCTCCGGCCTGCAGCGGGTCGGCCGGGCCGGCCACCAGGTCGGCGCCGTCTCCACCGGCGTCTTCTTCCCCAAGTACCGGGGGGACCTCGTCCAGTCCGCCGTGGTCACCGAGCGGATGCGGGCCGGCCGGATCGAGGCGCTGCGCATCCCGCGCAACCCGCTGGACGTGCTCGCCCAGCAGCTGGTCGCGATGACGGCCCTGGACACCTGGCCGGTGGACGACCTGCTCGCCGTGGTCCGCCGCGCCGCGCCCTTCGCGACCCTCCCGCAGTCCGCCTTCGACGCCGTGCTCGACATGCTGGCCGGCCGCTACCCCTCGGACGCCTTCGCCGAGCTGCGCCCCCGCCTGGTGTGGGACCGGGTGGCCGGCACCGTGACCGGCCGCCCCGGCGCCCAGCGACTGGCCGTCACCTCCGGCGGCACCATCCCCGACCGCGGCCTGTTCGGCGTCTTCATCGCGGGCTCGGACCCCGAGAAGAAGGGTGGTGGTGGGCGACGGGTGGGCGAGCTCGACGAGGAGATGGTCTACGAGTCCCGCGTCGGCGACGTGTTCACCCTCGGCACCACCTCCTGGCGGATCGAGGAGATCACCCACGACAAGGTGCTGGTCACCCCCGCCCCCGGCGTCCCCGGCCGGCTCCCGTTCTGGAAGGGCGACACGCTCGGCCGCCCGCTCGAACTCGGCCGAGCCCTCGGCGCCTTCACCCGCGAACTGGGCGCCCTGCCACCCGAGGCCGCCACCGAGCGCCTCAAGCGGGCCGGCCTGGACGACTGGGCGGCCGCCAACCTGCTGGACTACCTGGCCGAGCAGCGCGCCGCCTGCGGCCACCTCCCCGACGACCGCACCATCGTGGTCGAACGCTTCCGGGACGAGCTCGGCGACTGGCGGATCGTCGTCCACTCCCCCTTCGGCGCCCAGGTCCACGCCCCCTGGGCGCTCGCCCTCGGCGCCCGGCTGCGCGAGCAGCACGGCCTGGACCCGCAGGTCATGCACGCCGACGACGGCATCGTGCTGCGCCTGCCCGACGCCGACCTGCTGAGCCTCGACTTCGACTTCAGCAGCCCCTCGGCCCGGTCCGGCCAGGACGAGGCCCCGGTCGGCGCCGACGCCACCCTGTTCGACCCCGGCGAGATCGAGCAGCTGGTCACCGACCAGGTCGGCGGCTCCGCCCTGTTCGCCTCCCGCTTCCGGGAGTGCGCCGGCCGCGCCCTGCTGCTCCCCCGCCGCAGCCCAGGCCGCCGCACCCCGCTCTGGCAGCAGCGCCAGCGCGCCGCCCAACTGCTCGAAGTCGCCTCCGAGTACGGCTCGTTCCCGATCGTCCTGGAGGCCGTCCGGGAGTGCCTGCAGGACGTCTTCGACGTCCCCGGCCTGGTCGAGCTGATGGGCGATCTGGAGTCCCGCGCCGTCCGCCTGGTCGAGGTCACCACCCCCGAGCCCTCGCCCTTCGCCCGCTCGCTGCTGTTCGGCTACGTCGCCCAGTTCCTCTACGAGGGCGACTCCCCGCTCGCCGAGCGCCGCGCCGCCGCCCTCTCGCTCGACTCCCGGCTGCTGTCCGAACTCCTCGGCCAGGCCGAGCTGAGCGAACTGCTCGACCCGCGGGTGCTCGCCGAACTGGAGGCCGAGCTCCAACGCCTCACCCCCGAGCGCCGGATCAAGGACGCCGAGGGCGTCGCCGACGCCCTGCGCCTGCTCGGCCCGCTCTCCGAGGCCGAGTTGACCGTCCGCGGCGCCGAGCCGCTCTGGGCCCTGGAGCTGGAGGCCGCCCGCCGGGTGATCCAGGTCCGGATCGCCGGCGAGCGCCGCTGGGCCGCGATCGAGGACGCCGGACGGCTGCGCGACGCGCTGGGCACCCCGCTGCCGGTCGGCGTCCCGGAGGCCTTCACCGAGCCGGTCAAGGACCCGCTGGGCGATCTGATCGCCCGCCACGCCCGCACCCACGGCCCGTTCACCGCCGCCGAGGCCGCCGCCCGCTACGGCCTCGGCACCGCCGTGGTCACCGGCACCCTGCACCGCCTGACCGCCGCCGGCCGCCTGGTCCAGGGCCACTTCAGGCCCGCCGGGAGCCAGACCGACCCCGAGTGGCACACCGCCCCCGAGTGGTGCGACGCCGAGGTGCTGCGCCGGCTGCGCCGCCGCTCGCTCGCCGCCCTGCGCCACGAGGTCGAGCCGGTCCCGCCGCGCGCCCTGGCCGCCTTCCTGCCGCAGTGGCAGCACCTGGCCGGCCACCGGCTGCGCGGCCCGGACGGCCTGCTGCGGGTGGTCGAGCAGCTCCAGGGCACCGCCCTGCCCGCCTCCGCGCTGGAGAAGCTGATCCTCCCGGCCCGGCTCACCGACTACTCCCCCGGCCTGCTGGACGAGCTGATGGCGGCCGGCGAGATCGGCTGGTGCGGGGCCGGCGCCCTGCCCGGCAAGGACGGCTGGCTCAGCCTGCACCTCGCCGAGAACGCCCACCTGCTGCGCCCCGAGCCCGTCCCGCCCGCACTCACCCCGGTGCACAGCGCCCTGATGTCCGCGCTGGCCGGCGGCTACGGCCTGTTCTTCCGCCAACTCGTCCAGCAGCTCCCGGAGGAGACCGCCGAGCCGGAGGTCGTCGAGGCGCTCTGGGACCTGGTCTGGGCCGGTTTCGTCACCAACGACACCCTCGCCCCGCTGCGCGCCCTGCTCGGCTCCGGCCGGACGGCGGGCGCCACCGCCCACCGCGCGCCCCGGTCCACCCCGCGCGGCCGCTACGGCGGTGCCGGCCGCGCCCTCGGCCGGGTCGGCGGCGCCCTGCGCAGCGGCCCGCCGACGGTGGCCGGCCGCTGGTCGCTGCTGCCCGTCCTCGCCGCCGACCCGACGGTCCGGGCCACCGCCCAGGCGCAGAACCTGCTGGACCGCCACGGCCTGCTCACCCGGGGCGCGGTGGCGGCCGAACGGGTGCCCGGCGGCTTCGCCGGGGTCTACCGGGTGCTCGCCGCGATGGAGGAGCGCGGCCGGGCCCGCCGCGGCTACTTCGTCGAGGGCCTGGGCGGCGCCCAGTTCGCCATGGAGGGCGCGGCCGACCGGCTGCGCTCGGTGAACGGCCGGTTGGAGCGGGCCCGGGCGGCCGAGTGGCCGGCCGCCCCGGCGGGCGAGCCGCCGCAGACGCTGGTGCTGGCCGCCGCCGATCCGGCCAACGCCTACGGCGCGGCCCTGCCCTGGCCCGACCCGCCCGCGGCCCCCGACGGCAAGGAGCCCACCGCCCACCGCCCGGGCCGCAAGGCGGGCGCCCTGGTGGTCCTGGTGGACGGCGAGCCGGCGCTGTACGTCGAGCGCGGCGGCAAGTCCCTGCTGGCCTGGCCGGAGGACGAGGCCACCCGGGCGCTGGCGGCCGGGGCGCTCGCGGCCGCCGTCCGGGAGGGCGCGCTCGGCAGCGTCACGGTCGAACGGGCCAACGGCGAGCCCGCCCTGGGCTCGGCCCTGGGCCGCGCGCTGGAGGAGGCGGGCTTCCACGCCACCCCGCGCGGCCTGCGCCTGCGCCCCTGATCCACGGCGGCACCCGTAGGACGCCGGAGGCCGCGGGGTCGTCGCCCCCGCGGCCTCCGGCCACGTCCATCACCCGATCGGCGGTGGCTGTACCTCCACCGGTCCTACCGGCTCCGCACGCGGGCGCCGGGCCGGTCCGGTCGCGTTCCAGTCTGCGTGGACCGGAATGAGACCGAGTCCCCAGCCGCCGGCCACGAGCAGCCCCAGCGCCGCACCGTCGGTCAGCTGTCCCCGGACCACCAGGAGCCACCAGGCGAGCCCGGCCGCCGAGGCCGCCAGCACCCACCGCACCGGACGCCGTACCCGGAGGAACAGCCGCGCCCGGGCCCGTATTCGGGCCATCGGGCGCGTCTGCGCGTCTGTTCGCACGACCGCCCTCCCTTCGCTCGCCCCGGGCAGGGGCGCCCGGGAGTCGAGGCCGGGATCAGGCGGCGACCACGTCCATCGCGGCGGCCTTGGGCGACATGTTCGCCCGGTCGGTGCCGGGGGCGGGCAGCGGAACCGGTTCGAGTACCGGCCTCAGCAGATCACCTTCGGAGAGGGTGGCCATCGCCGCAAGTTCAGCGAGCGACAGTTCGTCGCTGACCTCGCGCATGACCTCGGACATCCGGACGTCGAGTGCGTCGCAGATGGCGGAGAGCAGCTCCGAGGAGGCCTCCTTCTGTCCCCGCTCGACCTCGGAGAGGTATCCGAGCGAAACCCTGGCTGCCGCCGACACCTCGCGGAGTGTGCGGCCCTGGCGCTGGCGCTGCCGACGCAGTACATCGCCCAGTAGGCGACGAAGCAGGATCATCGGTGCCTCCCTCCTCGGACTGCGGATCGAGATGTCACGACCCCACCGTACCGCCTTGCCCGCTTCGCGTGCGGGGACCCTGGTCGTGTTCACTCTGGGCTGCAAGGCCGTCCCCCTCCTTGTTCCGGTGTCGCACCCGGGTTCGCGGGCCCCTCGTGGTACCCGTAGCGACCCACCCGGCCACCGTCACGCAACTCGTTCGCCACCTGGTTTCTGCCCAACCAGGGTGTTGGATGTAACACGATCCTCCCGCTGTCCCATACCCGCGCGCCCGCCCGGCGATCCCGGTCGCTGGAGGCCCTCCCCACGGGCCCCGGTCACGCGAAACCGGCCGGCCGTACGAACCGGCCTACCGTGCGAACCGACCGACCAGCAGCTCCAGCGCGGCGGTCACCGCTTCGTGACGGATTGTGGCACGACCGCCCGACAGCAGGGGAGAACTGACCAGAGTTCCCCCCGGGCCGGCGACGGCCAGGTGTACGGTGCCCACCGGCTGCCCGTCCTGCGGGTCCGGCCCGGCCACCCCGGTCGTCGCGAGCCCGTACGTGGCCCCCAGCAGTGCGCGCACGCCCTCGGCCATCTGTCGGGCCACCACCGGGTGGACCGGCCCGTACACGTCCAGCAGGCCCTCGTCCACCCCGAGCACCGAGGCCTTCAGCTCGGTCGCGTACGCGGTGACCGAGCCCCGGAAGGTCGCGGACGCCCCGGGGACGTCCACCAGCGCGGCGGCCAGCAGCCCCCCGGTCAGCGACTCGGCGACGGCGAGCGTGCCGCCCTCGGCCCGCAGCGCGGCGTGCGCCCGCTCGGCCAGTGCGAAGTCCCGCGCCGCCGCGTCCGGCGCCACCGCGTCCCGCGCCGCCGCGCCGTGCTCCGCCACGTCCCGCTCTGACACCCGGTTCCCCCGTCGCTCAGCGGCCGGCCCGCGCCGCGGTCCGTCCCTCGCGGCGCAGGCGCAGCGCCTGCCCGATGTAGTCCAGCGCGGTGCCGACGGTCAGCAGCACCGCCAGCCCCATCAGGACCGCCCGCCCGGTGGCCAGCCAGCCGGTCAGGTCCAGTACGTACATGCCGACCGCGGTGCCCTGGGTCAGCGTCTTGAGCTTGCCGCCGCGGCTGGCCGGGATGACCCCGTAGCGGATCACCCAGAACCGCATCAGGGTGATGCCGAGCTCGCGGGCCAGGATCACCGCGGTGACCCACCAGGGCAGGTCGCCGAGCAGCGAGAGGCCGATCAGCGCCGAGCCCATGATCGCCTTGTCGGCGATCGGGTCGGCGATCTTCCCGAAGTCGGTGACCAGGCCCTTGCGCCGGGCCAGTTCACCGTCGAACAGGTCGGTGATCATCGCGATCGCGAACGAGGCCCAGGCGACCGAGCGCCACTTGGGGTCGTGCCCGCCGCCGGCGAACAGCAGCGCCACGAAGACCGGCACCAGCAGCACCCGGACCATCGTGAGCACGTTGGCGATGTTCCAGATCCCCGGGGTCGACGGCGCCGCGGCCACCGGTCTGCCCGGGTGGGCCGCGGCCGGGGCGCCGGGCCCCTTGGTCATTCCCCGGCTCCCGAGGCCTCGGCCCCCGACGTCCGGGGCAGTCGCACCTGCTCCAGCGCCTCGGCGATCAGGTCGACGCCCTCGCTGGCGACCACCTTGGCCCGCCAGAACTGGCCGACCGCGGGGGCCTCGACGCCCTCCAGGGTGGTCAGGCCGTCGGTCTCCGGCGCCTGGTGGGCGGAGCGGCCCTCGACCACGCCGTCCTCGATCGACTCGATCAGCACCTCGACCTCGGTGCCGATCCGCTGCTCGGCCCGCTGGGCGGTCATCTCCTCGGCCAGCCGGCTCAGCCGGTCCACCCGGTCGGCGATCACGTCGTCGGCGAGCTTGCCGTCGTAGGTCGCGGCCTCGGTGCCGTCCTCGTCCGAGTAGCCGAAGACGCCGATCGCGTCCAGCCCGGCGTGGGTGACGAAGCGCTCCAGCTCGGCGAAGTCCTCCTCGGTCTCGCCGGGGAAGCCGACGATGAAGTTGGACCGGGCGCCGGCCTGCGGGGCCTTGCCGCGGATGGTGCCCAGCAGCTCCAGGAACTGGTCGGTGGAGCCGAAGCGGCGCATCCGGCGCAGCACGGCGGGCGCCGAGTGCTGGAAGGACAGGTCGAAGTAGGGCACCACGTCGGCGGTGCCGGTCATCGAGTCGACCAGGCCCGGGCGCATCTCGGCCGGCTGGAGGTAGGAGACCCGGACCCGCTCGACGCCCTCGATCGCGGAGATCTCGCCGAGCAGCGTCTCCAGCAGCCGGATGTCGCCGAGGTCCTTGCCGTACGAGGTGTTGTTCTCGCTCACCAGGACGATCTCGCGCACGCCCTGCCCGGCCAGCCACTGGGCCTCGTTGAGCACGTCGGAAGGGCGGCGGGAGATGAAGGAGCCGCGGAAGGCCGGGATGGCGCAGAAGGAGCAGCGCCGGTCGCAGCCGGAGGCGAGCTTGACGGAGGCGACCGGGCTGTCGTCCAGCCGCTTGCGCAGGGTGCGCGGGCCGGAGGCCGGGGCGAGGCCGTCGGGCAGGTCGGCGATGGGCTCGGCGGCGGCCTCGGTGCCGTGGCCGGGCAGGGCGACGGTCTCGGCGGCGCTCTGCCGCTCGGCGGGGCTGATCGGCAGCAGCTTGCGGCGGTCGCGCGGGAGGTGCGGGGCGTGGTGGCCGCCGGAGAGGATGGTCTGGAGGCGGTCGGAGATGTCCGCGTAGTCGTCGAAGCCGAGGACGCCGTCCGCCTCGGGGAGGGCGTCGGCGAGCTCCTTGCCGTACCGCTCGGCCATGCAGCCGACCGCGACGACGGCCTGGGTGCGGCCGTGCCCCTTGAGGTCGTTGGCCTCCAGCAGGGCGTCCACCGAGTCCTTCTTGGCGGCCTCGACGAAGCCGCAGGTGTTGACCACGGCGACGTCCGCTTCGGAGGCGTCGTCGACCAGCGACCAGCCGTCGGCCTCCAGTCGCCCGGCGAGTTCCTCGGAGTCCACCTCGTTGCGGGCGCATCCGAGCGTGACAAGGGCGACAGTACGGCGTTCAGGCATAGGCCCAAGATTAACGCGCGGGCTCCGGTGCCGTTCGCCCCGGAGGCCGCGCGCCTCGGATCAGCTGATCATCAGCGGGCCGGACGGCCCCTGTGGTCAGCCCGCCTGCGGGTCTCCGGGGGTGTACGTGACGTGCACCACCTGGCCGTCCTTGCCCAGGAGGCCGAGGTCCTTCCCGTTGACGTACGCGTGCACGGCCCCGCCGTTGCCGAGCACCAGCTTGATCTGCTTGGGGTCGGTGAAGGTCTGGTCCTGGCCGTTGCCGATGTTGTTCTGGAACAGCGACTTGCCGTTGCCGTCCATCGCCGAGACCCAGCTGGTGCCCTCGGCGACCAGCTTCACGGTGACCTTGTCGGCCGGGACGGCGGCGATCGCGGCGGCGCTCGGCACTGGCGCCGGCGGCTGGACGGCGGGGGTGGCGGCGGGGGCCACCGAGCCGGTCCCGGAGCCGCTGGGCAGCGGCGCGCTGGCCGAGCCGGTGGTGCCGTGCCCGCCCTTGCCGCTGACCAGGTTGAAGCCGATCAGCGCGACCACGGCGACGATCGCGGCGACCATGGCGGCCGCCCAGTTCGGCCGGCCGCGCCGGGGCACCTTGATCGGGCCGCTGTCGATCAGCTGGGTCGCCGGGCGCCTGGCGGCGGGCGGGCCGCCGTGCGCGGCGTCGTACCGGGCGACCAGCGCCTCGCCGTCCAGGCCGACCGCGCGGGCGATCAGCCGGATGTTTCCTCGGGCGTAGAAGTCGCCGCCGCAGCGGGCGAAGTCGTCCTCCTCGATGGCATGGACGATCGGCACCCGCACCCGGGTGGCGGTACTCACCTGGTCCACCGTGAGCCCCGCGTCGATCCGGGCGGTGGACAGCACCCGGCCGATGCTCGGGGCATCGGCCGCCTGCACCACGTCGTCGGTCGGCTCGACGGACGGCATGGCGTTCTCGCGGTCGGAGGACTTGCCGATGGTCACGGGGCACGCCTTTCGAGCGGATGGCCACCTGCTGGGGAACAGTCTAGGGGCGCGGGCGGATCGTTTCTCAAGCGGAACGGGCCGAATGCGCGCGCCCGGTCCGACCGGGGTCCGGCACGGCGCTGACGAACCGTCAGTGGAGCCGTGCGGGGGGAGCCCGGCGGTCGCTTTCCGCCGTGTGACGCGGCGTACGGACGTTCGGTTCCCCACACGGCGCCTACCCTCCTCCGAACGAGTGACACCTCGGTCAGGACACGGGCCGCCGGCCCCGGGGGCCGACCGTCAACCCCGAAGGGTGATCAGCACCCCGTCCAGCTCCTCCGGCTTCACCAGCACGTCGCGGGCCTTGGAGCCCTCGCTCGGGCCGACGATCCCGCGCGATTCCATCAGGTCCATCAGCCGGCCCGCCTTGGCGAAGCCGACCCGGAGCTTGCGCTGGAGCATCGAGGTGGAGCCGAACTGGGTGGAGACCACCAGCTCGGCCGCCTGGACCAGCAGGTCCAGGTCGTCGCCGATCTCCTCGTCGATCTCCTTCTTCGGCCCGGCCCCGACCATCACGTCGTCCCGGTAGACGGCGCTCAGCTGGTCCTTGCAGTGCTCCACCACCCTGGCGATCTCCGCCTCGGTGACGAACGCGCCCTGCATCCGGATCGGCTTGCTCGCGCCCATCGGCAGGAAGAGCGCGTCGCCCTTGCCGATCAGCTTCTCCGCGCCGGGCTGGTCCAGGATGACCCGGGAGTCGGCCATCGCGGAGGTCGCGAAGGCCAGCCGGGACGGCACGTTGGCCTTGATCAGGCCGGTGACCACGTCCACCGAGGGCCGCTGGGTGGCGAGCACCAGGTGGATGCCGGCCGCGCGGGCCAGCTGGGTGATCCGGACCACCGAGTCCTCGACGTCGCGCGGGGCGACCATCATCAGGTCGGCCAGCTCGTCGACGATCACCAGCAGGTACGGGTACGGCCTCAGCTCGCGCTCGCTGCCGAGCGGCGGGGTGACCTTGCCGGCCTTCACGGCGGCGTTGAAGTCGTCCACGTGCCGGAAGCCGAACGCCGCGAGGTCGTCGTAGCGCATGTCCATCTCGCGCACCACCCACTGGAGGGCCTCGGCGGCCTTCTTGGGGTTGGTGATGATCGGCGTGATCAGGTGCGGGATGCCCTCGTACGCGGTCAGCTCGACCCGCTTGGGGTCGACCAGCACCATCCGCACCTCGTCGGGGGTGGCCCGGGCGAGGATCGAGGTGATCAGGCAGTTGATGCAGGAGGACTTTCCGGCGCCGGTCGCGCCGGCCACCAGGATGTGCGGCATCTTGGCGAGGTTGGCCATCACGGTGTGGCCCTCGACGTCCTTGCCCATGCCGACGACCATCGGGTGCGTGTCCTCGGCGGCCGTGCGCGAGCGCAGCAGGTCGCCGAGGTTGACCATCTCGCGGTCCCGGTTGGGGATCTCGATGCCGACCGCGGACTTGCCCGGGATCGGGCTGATGATCCGCACGTCCGGGCTGGCCACCGCGTACGCGATGTTCTTGGCGAGCGCGGTGATCCGCTCCACCTTGACGGCCGGGCCGAGCTCGACCTCGTAGCGGGTGACCGTCGGGCCCCGGGTGAAGCCGGTGACCTTGGCGTCCACCTTGAACTCGGCGAAGGTGCCGGTGAGCTGGGCGACCACCTCGTCGTTGAGGGCGCTGCGGGCCTTGGCCGGGCCGCCGCGCTCCAGCAGGTCGAGCGAGGGCAGCGCGTAGGTGACGCCCTCGCCGAGCTGGAGCTGCTCCATCCGCACCGGCGCCGCGCCGTGCTCCTCGGGCGCGCCCGGCCCGCCGCTGCGGGCGGCCGGGACGGCGGCCTCCTCCGGCGGGGCGGTGCGGTCCTGCACCTGGTGCATCATGTCCGCCACCGCGGAGGAGGCGGGCACGCCGTAGACCAGCGCGCCGTCCAGGTCGGCGGCCGCGCCGGCGGCGAGGTCGCGGGTGGCGTACGGGTCCAGCGGCTCCTTGTCGAGGGAGATCCGCTCGGCGTCCTCCGGCTCGTCGGTCTGCTTGCGGCGACGGCGGCGCCGGCGGGCGGCCACCTCGTCCGAGGGGTCGTCACTGCCGGTGTCCACGGTGAACGGCAGGGCGTCGGGGTCGGCGTCCTCCGGCGGGTCGGTGGACAGCTCACGCTCCGGCGTGCGCCCCCAGAGCTGCTCGTCCTCGGGCCCGGGCTCGACCACGCCGAGCCGTATGCCGACCCCGCGCACCCGGTCGCCGATCCGGTTGATCGGGGTGGCGGTGACCACCAGCAGGCCGAAGAAGGCCAGCAGCAGGAGCAGCGGCACGGCGAGCGCCGGTCCGGCGGCGGCCATCATCGGGGTGGAGACGGCCCAGCCGATGATCCCGCCGGCCGCCCGTATCCGGGACGCGCCGCTGCCCATCATGGGCGCGCCGCAGCCGATGTGGACCAGGCCGAGGACGCCGACCAGCAGCGCGCTCAGCCCGATCATGATCCGGCCGTTGGCCTCCGGCAGCTCCGGGTGGCGCCAGAGCCGGATCGCCATCGCGGCCAGCAGGAACGGCACCAGCACGTCGAGCCGGCCGAACAGCCCGGACACCACGGCGGTGGCGCCCTCGCCCAGCCAGCCCTGCGGGCTGAACCAGGTGCCGGCCGCGGTCACCAGCGCGAGCCCGAACAGCAGCAGGCCCACGCCGTCCTTGCGGTGGGCCGGGTGCAGGTTCTTGGCCCCGTCGCCGAAGCCCCGGAAGATCGCGGCGATCGGGCTGCCCAGGGCGTTGAGCGTGCCCATCAGCACCGACCTGGACGGCTTCGGCGGGGGCGGGGCCTGCTTGGCCGCGGCCTTCTTCGCGGGGGCCGCCTTCTTCGCCGCCGCCTTCTTCGCGGGCGGCTTGCCCGGGGCCTTCGCCGCGGCCTTCCTGGACGCTCCCGGACTCGTCTTACGTGCTGCGTTCCCGGGCGTGCGAGTGGCCATGGGTCAGCAGCCTACCGGGGCGGGCGACCAGTGCACATGTGCCCGAGCCCGGGCGCCCGGACGTGTCGCAGACACACCGTCACCCTGACCGGGATTCACCCGGTCGCAGCACACCGGACCACCCGGACGGGTGAACGCCGGCCGCGGGTCAGGAACTGCCCGGACGCATCGCGTCCAGGGCCCGGCGCAGCCCCGCGAGCTTGCGCTCCAGGTGCGCGGCCGTGGCGGCCACCCCGGCGTCCTCGCCCCCGTCCAGCTGCTTGCCGAGCGCCTCCGCCTGCTCCTCGACCGCCGCCAGCCGCGCGGACAGCTCGCCCAGCAGCGCCCCGCCGAGGGCCTGCTCGCCGCCGCCCTCCTCCAGCTGCAGGCGCAGCAGCGCCGCCTGCTCCTTCAGCTGGCAGTTCTTCGCGTACAGGTCGACGAAGACGGAGACCTTGGCGCGCAGCACCCACGGGTCGAAGGGCTTGGAGATGTAGTCCACCGCGCCGGCCGCGTAGCCGCGGAAGGTGTGGTGCGGACCGTGGTTGATCGCGGTCAGGAAGATGATCGGGATGTCCCGGGTGCGCTCCCGGCGCTTGATGTGGGCGGCCGTCTCGAAGCCGTCCATCCCCGGCATCTGCACGTCCAGCAGGATCACCGCGAAGTCGTCGGTGAGCAGCGCCTTGAGCGCCTCCTCACCGGAGGCCGCGCGCACCAGCGTCTGGTCCAGCGCCGAGAGGATCGCCTCCAGCGCCAGCAGGTTCTCCGGTCGGTCGTCGACCAGGAGGATCTTGGCCTTCTGCATCAGGGCTCGCCCTCCTGTCGCCTGCCTGCCGCCCGGTGCAGGCACCCGCGTACTGCCCACCGCTACCCCGGTCATGCTAGCCGCACCCCCTCGCCCGGCACATCGCCCCGTCGTGACCCGATCCGGGGCGGCGCGCAGTCAGTGCTCCGGCGCACGCTCACCAGCGTGTTGCCGTCCGGTCACTGTTCGCAACGATCGGTGACCCTACCGGGTTCCCGGGCCCGACCACCAGCAAACCGGCCGACCGACCGGCGTGAACCCCGGGGCCCGGGCCGGGGTTCACGCCTCCCCCCGGGTCACGCCCGGTCGCCGCTCAACCACTCGTGCATGACCGACAGCAGGTGGTCGGTCTCCACCGGCTTGGTGATGTGGTCGGTGGCGCCCGCCTGCAGCGACTTCTCCCGGTCGCCCTTCATCGCCTTGGCGGTCAGCGCGATGATCGGCAGGCCGGCGAACTGGGGCATCCGGCGGATCGCCTCGGTGGTCGCGTAGCCGTCCATCTCCGGCATCATGATGTCCATCAGGACCAGCGCCACGCTCTCGTGCTGCTCCAGCATCTCGATGCCCTCGCGGCCGTTCTCCGCGTACAGGACGGTCAGGCCGTGCTGCTCCAGCACGCTGGTGAGGGCGAACACGTTGCGGACGTCGTCGTCCACGATCAGCACCTGCTGGCCGTCGAAGCGGCGGCCGCCGCCGGCCGGGCGGGGCGGTACGGGCTCCACCGTCCGCGGCCCGGCGGCGCTCTCCAGGGCGGCGCTGCGCCGGCGCTCCACCGCGCCGCGGCGGCGCTCCTCGGCCAGCTCGCGGACCTCCTGGGCCCAGTGGTCGGCCGGGTTCTCGCCGACCGGCACCGGCAGGCCCACCGGGGTCACCCCGACCGAGGCCCGCGGCGCCAGGCTGCCCGGAGCGCCCTGGCGCGGGTCGCCGACGGGCTCCGGGGCCTCGGTGCGCAGCGGCAGGTAGAGCGTGAAGGTCGAGCCCTTGCCCAGCTCGCTCTCGGCGTGGATCTCGCCGCCGAGCAGCCGGGCGATCTCCCGGCTGATGGACAGGCCGAGGCCGGTGCCGCCGTACTTGCGGCTGGTGGTGCCGTCGGCCTGCTTGAACGCCTCGAAGATCTCCCGCAGCTTGTTGTCGGGGATGCCGATGCCGGTGTCGGAGACCGAGAAGGCGATCAGCTCGTCGTCCGGGCCCTGGATCGAGCCGGACTCCAGCAGCCGCTCGCGCACGTGCTGCGGGACCTCCCGGCCGGCCTGGCGGATCGAGAAGTCGACGGCTCCGGCGTCGGTGAACTTCACCGCGTTGGAGATCAGGTTGCGCAGCACCTGCTGGAGCCGCTGCTCGTCGGTGTGCAGGGTGACCGGCAGGGCGGGCGAGACCCGGACGGCGAAGTCCAGGTTCTTGTCCAGCGCGACCGGCTGGAAGGTGGCCTCGACGTAGTCGACCAGCTGGACCAGGGCGATCCGGGCCGGGCGGACGTCCATCTTCCCGGCCTCGACCTTGGACAGGTCGAGGATGTCGTTGATCAGCTGGAGCAGGTCGGAGCCCGCACCGTGGATGGTGTCGGCGAACTCGACCTGCTTGGGCGAGAGGTTGCCCTCGTTGTTGTCGGAGAGCAGCTTGGCCAGGATCAGCAGCGAGTTGAGCGGGGTGCGCAGCTCGTGCGACATGTTGGCGAGGAACTCGCTCTTGTACCGGGAGGCCAGGGCGAGCTGCTCGGCGCGCTCCTCCAGGACCTGCCGGGCCTCCTCGATCTCGCCGTTCTTGATCTCGATGTCGCGGTTCTGCTGGGCGAGTTGCTCGGCCTTCTCCTGCAACTCCTCGTTGGTGCGCTCCAGTTCCTCCTGGCGGGCTTCCAACTCGGCGGACCGCATCGAGAGTTCGGCGGTCAGTCGTTGGGACTCCAGCAGCAGGCCCTCGGTCTTGGTGTTGACGCTGATGGTGTTGACGGTGACGCCGATCAGGTCGGCGATCTGGTTCAGGAAGTCCAGCGCGACGGTGGTGAAGGAGCTGAAGGTGGCCAGCTCGATCACGCCCAGCAGCCGGCCCTCGAACAGCACCGGCAGCACCACGATGTGGGCCGGGGAGGCCTCGCCGAGGCCGGAGGCGATCTTCAGGTACCCGGGCGGCGCCTCCTTGAGGATGATCGCCCGCTTCTCCACCGCGGCCTGGCCGATCAGCGACTCGCCGGGCCGGAAGGTGGTCGGCATCGCCCGCCGCTGGTAGCCGTAGCTGCCGATCAGGCGCAGCACGGTGTCGTTCTCGTCGTCGTCCTCGGTGATCAGCTCGGCGGTGCGGCCGGCCGGCTGGGCGAGGAAGAAGGCGCCGTGCTGGGCCGAGACCACCGGGGTCAGCTCGGTCATGATCAGCGAGGCGACGGCCTCCAGGTCCCGGCGGCCCTGGAGCAGGCCGGAGATCCGGGCCAGGTTGGTCTTGAGCCAGTCCTGCTCCTGGTTGGTGCGGGTGGTCTCGCGCAGGTTGGCGATCATCTGGTTGATGTTGTCCTTGAGCTCGTCGAGCTCGCCCGCGGCGTCCACGTCGATCCGCAGGCTCAGGTCGCCCCTGGTGACCGCGGTGGCGACCTGGGCGATCGCGCGCACCTGCCGGGTCAGGTTGTTGGCCAGTTCGTTCACCGACTCGGTGAGGTCCTGCCAGGTGCCGTCCACGCCGGGTACCCGGGCCTGGCCGCCGAGCCGTCCGTCGGTGCCCACCTCGCGGGCGACCCGGGTGACCTCGTCGGCGAACGCGGAGAGCTGGTCGACCATGGTGTTGATGCTGGTCTTGAGCTGGAGGATCTCGCCGCGCGCGTCGACGTCGATCTTCTGCGAGAGGTCGCCGCGGGCCACCGCGGTGATCACCAGTGCGATGTTCCGCACCTGGCCGGTGAGGTTGTTGGCCATCAGGTTGACGTTGTCGGTCAGGTCCTTCCAGATGCCGGCCACGCCCGGCACGCTCGCCTGGCCGCCCAGGGTGCCGTCGGTGCCCACCTCGCGGGCCACCCGGGTGACCTCCACCGCGAAGGAGGACAGCTGGTCGACCATGGTGTTGAGGGTCGCGGCGAGCGCCGCCACCTCGCCCTGCGCGTCGATCGCGATCTTCTTGGAGAGGTCGCCGCGGGCCACCGCACCGGCGACCTCGGCGATGTTGCGCACCTGTCCGGTCAGGTTCGACGCCATGAAGTTGACGTTGTCGGTCAGGTCCTTCCAGATGCCCGACACCCCGCGCACCCGGGCCTGGCCGCCCAGGATGCCCTCGGTGCCCACCTCGCGGGCCACCCGGGTCACCTCGTCGGCGAACGCCGACAGCTGGTCGACCATGGTGTTGACGGTCGTCACCAGCTCCAGGATCTCGCCCCGGGCGTCGACGGTGATCTTCTTGGAGACGTCGCCGCGCGCCACCGCCGTGGTCACCTCGGCGATGTTCCGGACCTGGCTGGTCAGGTTGTTGGCCATCAGGTTGACGGAGTTGGTCAGGTCCTTCCAGATGCCGGCCACGCCGGGCACGCTGGCCTGGCCGCCGAGGATGCCCTCGGTGCCGACGTCCCGGGCGACCCGGGTGACCTCGTCCGCGAAGGCGCCCAGCTGGTCCACCATCGTGTTGATGGTGTTCTTCAGCTCCAGGATCTCCCCGCGCGCGTCCACCTGGATCTTCTGCGACAGGTCGCCCTTGGCGACCGCGGTCGTCACCTGGGCGATGTTGCGCACCTGATCGGTGAGGTTGTTCGCCATGAAGTTGACGTTGTCGGTCAGGTCCCGCCAGACCCCGGCCGCCCCGGGCACCTGGGCCTGCCCGCCGAGCCGCCCCTCGGTGCCCACCTGGCGGGCCACCCTGGTCACCTGCTCGGCGAAGCCGGAGAGCTGGTCGACCATCGTGTTGATGGTGTTCTTCAGCTCCAGCATCTCGCCGCGCGCGTCCACCTCGATCTTCTGCGAGAGGTCCCCGCGCGCCACCGCCGTGGTCACCTGGGCGATGTTGCGCACCTGGCCGGTCAGGTTGTCGGCCATGAAGTTCACCGAGTCGGTCAGGTCCCGCCAGACCCCGGCCACGCCCGGCACCTGGGCCTGCCCGCCGAGCCGCCCCTCCGTCCCCACGTCCCTGGCCACCCCGGTGACCTGCGCGGCGAACCCGTTCAGCTGGTCCACCATCGTGTTGACGGTGTTCTTCAGCTCCAGCATCTCGCCGGCCACCTCGACGGTGACCTTGCGGGACAGGTCGCCCTTGGCGACCGCCGTGGTCACCTGGGCGATGTTGCGGACCTGGGCGGTCAGCCGGCCCGCCATGGTGTTGACCGAGTCCGCCAGGTCCTTCCAGCTCCCGGACACGCTGCGGACCTTGGCCTGGCCGCCGAGCTTGCCCTCGGTACCGACCTCGCGGGCCACCCGGGTCACCTCGTCGGTGAACTCGGAGAGCTGGTCCACCAGCCCGTTGACGGTCCGCCCGATCTTCAGGTACTCGCCGCGCAGCGGGTGGCTCACCCCGTTGCTGTGCAGCGAGCGCAGCTCCATCTTCTGGTCCAGGTCGCCCTCGGCGATCGAGGTGAGCACCCGGCCCACATCGGCCATCGGGCGGGCCAGGTCGTCGATCAGCGCGTTGCAGTTGTCGACCGCCGCCATCCAGGCGCCCTCGCCCGCGCCGGTCTCCAGCCGCTCGTTCAGCCGGCCCTCGCGGCCCACCGCCCGGCGGACCCGCGCCAGCTCACCGGTCAGGTGCTGGTTGCGCTCGGCGACCTCGTTGAAGACCGCGGCGATCTCGGCCAGCGGCCCGTCCCCGGGGACGGTCAGCCGGCGGCGGAAGTTGCCGTCCCGCATCGCGGTCAGCGCCGACAGCAGCTTGCGCAGCTCGGCGGGCTCCGCGCCACGGTTGTGACTCACCCGCCGACCGGCCGCGTTCCGCGGCGCGGCCCCGGGGCGCCCACCGCGCGGGGCGGGCGGCGTCGTTCCGGTTGCGTCCTTGGTGGCCGAACTCAACGGGCCCCTCCCACATCGTGAACTGTCCGGTGACCGACCCGTGCCGGTGCGGCACGCACCCGGGCACCGGCCCGGTCGGGCTGCGTACCGGCGGCCCGCGGCGCGCCGGCACCCCGACGACCGTACTGCTCCCACCGGCCGTCGCGGACCCCCCAGTCTGGCAGCACCGGCACCGGGTGAAGGGCCGGTTGCGCTCGGTTCGTACCGCACCGTCCGAAACAGGTGGGCAGAATCACCCTCTGGTGCCAGTTTCGACTCCCCGCCCCCACGGGGAACCAAGCGGAAAGTAGGGTGGAGCGCTGCACCGGGCCACGGCCCGACCCAGCGCCGCCGCTCACCCCGACGGCGCGCACGGGGAGTCGGCGCCGCGCCCCCGGACAGCCAGGGCAAGAGCAGCAGAGGAGAAGTGGCAACGTGGTCACCGCGCGCGCAGCCGCCACCTTCGACCCCGACGGCCGGTCCGCGGCCGCCGCACGGGGCTTCGTCCGGGACGCGCTGCTCGGCTGGGGGCTGCCCGAGGTCGTCGACGACGCGGTCGTGCTGGTCAGCGAGCTCGTCACCAACGCCGTCGTGCACGCCGGCACCGCCGCCGAGGTCTGCTGCCTGCGCGAGGAGGAGAGCGTCCGGATCGAGGTCACCGACCACCACCCCGAGCGCGGCCTGCCCTCGCTCGGCGACGGTCCGGTCGTCGACTCCGACCGCTACGCCGACCCGGACGGCGAGGGCGGCCGCGGCCTGCTGATGTGCTCCGCCCTCGCCGAACGGTGGGGCGTCGAGTACGCGGCCGGCCGCAAGACCGTCTGGTTCCGCCTCGCCCTGCCCGTACACGTGTCCGGCACCCGCTACGCCGTTCCCGCGACCCCCGGCAGCGACCTGCCCAGCGGTCCGGGCCCGGTGCACGTCGCCGTCGTCCAGCTCGACGAGGACGGCCGGGTGCTGGCCTGGAACCCGGACGCCGAGGCGCTCTTCCAGCACCCCGCCGCCGCCGTCCTCGGCCGCCCCTGGGCCGACCTCGCGGTCTGGCCGCAGGCCCCCACCCGCGGCCTCGGCCTGACCGACACCCTGCGGATGGCCCGCTGGGAGGGCGGCTACGGCGTCCGCCGCCAGGACGGCCGCGAGGTCGAGGTGTACGGCGTCCAGGTCCGGCTGCGCGACACCGAGGGCGTCCCCTCCACCCTCTGCCTGCTCGTCCTCGAACCCGACCGCGCGGTGCTGCGCTCCCCCGCCCGCGCCCTGCCCGGCGAGCGCCCCGACCCGGCCGGCCCCCGGCTCGACCTGCTGGCCGGCCCGGTCGCCACCGACGACCTCGACACCCTGCTGCAGCGCACCGTCGAACGCGCCCGCGACCTGCTCGACGGCGACGCCGCGTACCTGCTGCTCACCACCGACGACGAGGCCGAGTTCGAGGTCCGCGCCGCCACCGGCCTCACCTCCGGGCACCGCCGGCACGCCCGCTTCCCGGTCGGCACCGGCAACCGCTACGACTCCGCCCGGCTGCCCTCCGTCCACGAGGACCTCGCCACCCGGCCCACCGGCCTGCCGTTGCTCTCCGACAGCGGCATGCGCTCCCTGATCACCGTCCCGCTCAAGGTCGAGGGCCGGCTGATCGGCTCGCTCGGCATCGCCGCCGCCGTGCCCGGCCGCTACGACAACGAGGACGCGCTGCGCCTCCAGTTCGCCGCCGACCGGGTCGCCCTCGCCGTCGAGAGCACCCGGCTGACCGAGCTCGAACAGCTGCGCCGCGGCTCGCTCTCCTTCCTGGTCGAGGCCTCCGACCTGCTGGCCGGCACCCTCGAACACGAGCAGACCCTCGCGCTGATGGCCCAGATGGCCGTCCCCACCCTCGCCTCCTGGTGCGCCGTCTACACCACCGCCGACCACTCCTCCCCGGCCCGGCTCGCCTTCGTCCTGCACGAGGACGAGGACCGCATCGACCCGCTGCGCGCCCTGCTCGACAAGACCCCCGTCCCGGAGGCCGGCCCCTCGCACGGCGTCCGGTTCTGGACGGCCCCCGCCGAGACCGCCGAGGCCGGCGGCCTCACCGACGGCCCGGACCTGGCCGGCCTGCTCGGCGAGACCGTCGTCCTCGCACTGACCGCCCGCAACCGCGTCATCGGCCTGCTGGTGCTCGGCGTCCCGGCCGGCGTCCGGTTCCGCCAGGAGATCCTCGAACTCGCCGAGGACCTCTCCCGCCGGGCCGCCCTCGCCCTGGACAACTCCCGCCTCTACTCCGAGCGCACCGCCACCAGCCAGGCCCTCCAGCGCAGCCTGCTCCCGCCGGACCTGCCGGAGATCCCCGGCGTCGAGGTGGACGTCTACTACCAGGCGGCCGGCGAGGGCAACGAGGTCGGCGGCGACTTCTACGACCTGTTCACCATCCGCGAGGGTACCTACGGCTTCGCCATCGGCGACGTCTGCGGCACCGGCCCCGAGGCCGCCTCGGTCACCGGCCTGGCCCGGCACTCACTGCGGCTGCTCGCCCGCGAGGGCCTGGACGCCCCGCAGGTGCTGCGCCGGCTCAACGCGGCCATCCTGGACGAGGGTTCGCGCAGCCGCTTCCTCACCCTGCTCTACGGCGAGCTGACGCCCCTTCCGGACGGCAGCACCGAGCTCTCCCTGGTCTGCGCCGGCCATCCGCTGCCGCTGCGACTGCGCACCGACGGCCAGGTCGACCGCGCCGCCACCCCGCAGCCGCTGCTCGGCGTCATGGACGACCTCGACCTCACCGCCGAGCGCCTGGTGCTCGCGCCCGGCGAGGTCCTGCTCTGCGTCACCGACGGGGTCACCGAACGCCGCGAGGGCCGGCGGATGCTGGGCGACGACGGCCTCGCCGAGGTGCTCACCGGCTGTACCGGGCTGACGGCCGGAGCGGTCGCGGCTCGGGTGCAGCGCGCGGTCGAGCGCTTCGCCCCGGAGCCGCCGTCCGACGACATGGCGATCCTGACCCTGCGGGTGCCCACCCGGCGTCAGGTGTGAGCGGTCATCCGCTGACGCAGTCACAAATTGTTATATTCACAATGGTACAAGCGCGTTCGGCCGGGTAGACCGATCCCACCGGGGAATCCCCCGGCCGGGACGTGACCGGCGGCTCTCCGCCGGCCCACCACGTCCGCCGGCCCATCACCTTCGACCGCAGCCGCGCACGCTCACAGCCGTGCGCCCTCGGCGCGGTCGCGCGCGGCCCTCATCCCCACTCCTTCTCTCCACCTCTCTGCACTCATCCGGACGACACCACAGCGTCACTGCGCCCTGCGCGCGCCCAGAGTGAAAGGAGCCTCCGGTGAGCAACGAAGCTACCGGGGCAACGAACGCCCGCTCCACCGGAGCCGACGCGGGTAACCTCGGCTACCTCGCGCTCGGTCTCACACTGCTCGCCTACGGCCTGCTCTCCACCGGCGTCCTGCACGGCGCCGGAGTCGGGAACGCGGCCGACCTCGCCCTCCTCCTCGGCGGCGTCACCCTCTTCATCGCGGGCCTCTGGCAGCTCCGCGGCGGCGAGGGCTTCACCGGAACCGCCTTCACCAGCCTCGGCGCCTTCTGGGCGGCCTGGTCCGCGGCCGGCGGAGCCGGCAAGAACGCCGCCGGCCTCTTCCTGCTGCTGTGGGCCCTGCTCGGCCTCACCCTGACCGCCGCGAGCTGGGGCGCCGGCCTGCTCGGCCGCGCCGTCTACGGCCTGCTGACGGTCTCCCTGGTGCTCTCCGCCGTCGCCAGCTTCGGCGGCTACGGCGGCCTGGCCAAGACCGGCGGCTGGATCGCGGCCGCCTCCGGGCTCGCCGCCTGGTACCGGGCCACCTCCGCACTGAGCAACGGCTCCTGGGGAAAGCTCGCCCTGCCGGTCAAGTGACCGTCGGTTCAGCCCACCTGCTCCAGCCGCTCCTCGGCGGCGCTGAGGGGCCGGACCTCCGTCCCGGCGGAGGCCCGGCCCCGGCGCCGTGCCGCCACCGCCAGCACGGCGTAGGCCAGGAGCAGGATAGCCACCGCCACAATGCCGTCCAGCCAGAAGTGGTTGGCCGTCACCACGACCACGGCCACCGTCAGCACCGGGTGCAGCACCATCACCCATCGCAGCGAACTGCGCGACACCCGGATCACCGCGACCGCCGCCAGCACGCACCAGGCGACGTGCACCGAGGGCATCGCCGACAGCTGGTCGGCCACCAGCACACCGCCGACCGCGCCGCCGTACACCGACTGCCCGTACTGGGCGGCCACGTCGACGAAGCCGCTCTCCGGGAGCATCCGCGGCGGCGCCACCGGGATGAACTGCACCAGCAGACAGACCGCGGTCGTGATCACCACCGTGTTGCGCACCCACGCGTAGCGCTCGCGGTGCCGCACGAACACCCAGAGCAGGACGCCGAGCATCACGGCGAAGTGCATGGCCGCGTAGTAGTAGTTCGCCAGCCTCACCAGCACCGGGTACGGCGTGACCGCCTTCTGCCAGGAGGCCTCGTCCGGCAGTCCGATCACCTGCTCGGTGTGGTGGATCCAGCTCGCGCGGTCCAGCGCGTGGTCCGTACTCATCACCGAGAGGTGCCCGACCAGCTGCCAGAGGGCGAACAGCGCCAGCAGCGTGCCGGCCTCCCGCAACAGCGCGGACAGTGCCGGCTTCCGGCCCTTCGCCGCGGCGTACGCGCCCGCGTAGAGGCCGACGGAGACGGCCCCGGCGGACTGCCAGGTCAGGGTCAGGTTCTGCATTGGCAGAGGGTAACGCAAAAAGCCCCTTCCCGGATGGGAAGGGGCTTTTCGGAATAATTGTTCGGCGGCGTCCTACTCTCCCACAGGGTCCCCCCTGCAGTACCATCGGCGCTGTAAGGCTTAGCTTCCGGGTTCGGAATGTAACCGGGCGTTTCCCTCACGCTATGACCACCGAAACACTATGAAACTGTCAACCGCACACCCGACAAGATTCGGGCGGGTCGTTGTTTCAGAACAACACAGTGGACGCGAGCAACTGAGGACAAGCCCTCGGCCTATTAGTACCGGTCAACTCCACCCCTCAC
>NZ_LIPD01000019.1 GCF_001905545.1 Streptomyces sp. CB02056
ACCACCGACGGCACCACCCCGACACCCGCCGCCGGCTCCCACTCCTCATCCACCCACACCACACACTCCGCGAGCCCCTCCACCGACCCCCGAAGCCCCGAACTCGACACCACCAGACCCACACCCGCCTCGGCCACCACCAACGCCGACCGCTCCCGCGGGAACTCCGGATCCAACAGCGTGTAACCACCACCCGCCTTCAACACACCCAACAACGCCACCACGAGATCCGCACCACGCCCCAGGCAGACCCCCACCAACCCACCCCGCACCAGACCGGACTCCACCAACCGCGCGGCCATCCGATCCGACAGAACATCCAACTCCCCGTACGACAACCGGCGATCACCATCCACCACCGCCACCGCACCCGGAGCCCGCACCACCTGCTCCCCGAACAACCCCGACACCGTCCCCGCCGGCACCGGACCCCCACCACCACCCCACCCCGACACGACCAACTCACGCTCGCCACCCACCAACACCTCAACCGACCCCACCGACCCGTCCGGATCCGCGACCATCGCGGCCAGCACCCGGCGCAGGCGCTCCGCGAAGGTGGTGACGGTGCCGTGGTCGAAGAGGTCGGCGGCGTAGCGCAGTTCGGCCCGGATGCCGGCCGGCCTGTTGGCGGCGTCGTGGTGCTCGGAGAAGCTCAGGTTGAGGTCGAACCGGGCCGGGGCAGCGACAGAGCACTCCGGCTCCACGACCAGGCCGGGGAGTTGGAGACTGCACTCGCTGTTGTTCTGCAGGACCAGCATCACCTGGAACAACGGATGGACCGACGCCGAGCGGACGGGGTTCAGCTCCTCCACCAGCCGCTCGAACGGCAGATCCTGGTGGGTGAACGCCGCCAGATCCGTATCCCGGACCCGGCCCAGCAACTCACCGAAGGTCGGCGCACCCGACACATCCGTCCGCAACACCAGCGTGTTCACGAAGAACCCGACCAGCTCGTCCAAGGCCTCGTCCGAACGCCCCGCCACCACCGTGCCGATCGGAATGTCCGTCCCCGCGCCCAGGCGCGACAACAGAGCCGCCAGGCCCGCGTGCAGCACCATGAACAGCGTCACGCCGTGCCGACGCGCCAACCCCTCCAACTCCGCGTGCAGCTCCGCGTCCAGCCCGAACTCCACCAGACCACCCGCACGCGAAGCCACCCCCGACCGAGGCCGATCCAACGGCAGCGCCACCTCCTGCGGCGCATCCCGCAACACCCCTGACCAGTAGGCGAGTTGCTGATCCAGGACCCCGCCCAACAGGCCCTGCTGCCACAACGTGTAATCCGCGTACTGCACCGGCAACGGCGACCACTCCGGAGCAACCCCCGCCAGGCGGGACCGATACGCCGACGCCACCCCCTCCCACAACGGCTCCATCGACCAACCGTCACTCGCGATGTGGTGCAAGGTCACCACCAGCACCGACTCACCCTCGGCGACCGTGAACAGCACCACCCGCAACGGCAGCCCGGTGGACAGGTTGAACGCGGCGAGGGCCTCGGCGGAGATCCGCTCCGCCAGCTCCTCCGCCGTGCACGGCTCGGCCCTGAACGGCACCTCGACGTCCCCCGCGGGCAGCACCACCTGGCGGGGCTGCCCGTCGACCGCCGGATAGACCGTCCGCAGCGCCTCGTGCCGCCCGACCACGTCACCGATCGCCCCGCTCAGCGCCTCGACGTCCACCGCCCCGTGCAGGCGGAACACGAACGGGCTGTTGTACGTCGCGGAAGCGCCCTCCAACTGGTCGAGGAACCACAGCCGCTGCTGCGCGAACGACAGCGGCAGCACCTCCGGACGCTCCCCCGCCACCAGCGCCGGACGCGCCGGACGCCCCTCCTTCAGCTTCTCCGCCACCCGGGCCACGGTCGGGTTCCGGAACAGGTCCCGGATGCCGAGCTCCGCGCCGAGCGTGCTGCGGATGCGGCTGATCAGCCGGGTCGCGATGACCGAATGGCCGCCCAGGGCGAAGAAGTTGTCATCGACTCCCACCGACGGCAGCCCGAGGACCTCGGCGAAGAGGCCGCACAGGAGCTGTTCCTGCGCCGACTCGGGAGCGCGACCGCCCTCGGCCGTGTCCTTCTGCCCGGTCGTCGGTTCCATCTGCTGAGCCATGACATCTCCCTCTGGTGCCTATCCGGCGGTGATCGATGCGCGTGACCGGCCGCCCCGGCCGGGTGCCTCGTCACCTGGCCGGGGCCGCACGCGGGTGTGCGAACGGAATGGAGGAAAAGGGATCCGGGACCGCGGGTCAGCCGACCGTCGTCGGGCGCGGCGCCAGGTCGGTCCAGTGCTGCTCGATGTACTCGAGGCAGGCCTGGCGGTCGTTCTCGCCGAAGGCCGTGGTCCAGCCGGCCGGGACCGCGAGCACGTTCGGCCACAGGGAGTGCTGGTTCTGGTCGTTGACCAGGACCAGGTAGCGGCCCTCGGCGTCCTCGAACGGGTTCGTCACAGCGGTTCTCCTTCTGTACGGAAGGTACGGAATGCACAGGACGTGCGGGATAAACGGATCGGACGTTCACGCAAGCGAAGGGGCGGCGCCCCGTGTCCTACGGGTGGAGGTACGGCCCGGCCGTTTCCGGGAGCCAGACGTCCTCCGGGTCCAGGGCGGCGGGCGTGTACTTGCCCAACGCGCTGATCAGCAGCCGTAGTTCGAAGGCGAGGCAGGCGACCAGCCGGGCGATCCCGTCCTGCGGGTCCTCGTCCGCCGCGAGCAGCGCCGCCCGGCCCAGCCCGACGGCGCGGGCGCCGAGCGCCAGGGCCTTCGCGGCCCGGGCGCCCTCCCACATCCGGCCCGAGGCCAGCAGGCAGTGCGACCGGGACGGCGGCCCCAGCCGGCGCAGGCACTCGCCCAGCGGCAGGCCCACCTGGTCGAGGAAGCTGCTGGGCGCCCAGCCGCTGCCGCCCTCGGCGCCGTCCACGGTCACCGAGTCCGCGCCGCTCGCCCAGGCCACGACCGCCGCCTCGTGGATGTCGCGCCCGGGCGGGAGCTTCACCCAGATCCGCGCGCGCGGATAGTTGTTGCGCATGAACCGGATCTGCTGGCGCAGGATCTCCGCCGTGAACGTGCCCGGGCTGCTGGACCGCAGTACCCGGTCGTCCTCGCCCTGCCCGTCGGCGAAGACGCTCTCGTCGGTGCTGTACCGATCCGCCAGCTGCGCCGCCACCTCGCGCTTCAGCACCGTCATCCCGCCGAGCCCGGGCTTGGCGCCCTGCCCCACCTTGAGTTCGAAGGCCAGGCGGCCGGACTCCAGCAGCGCCTTCGCGGCCGGGGCGCTGTAGATCTGGTTCCACACCTCGGCGTCCGCGTCCTCGGTGCTCTGCTGGAACGCCAACCCGCCCATGTCGTCCGGGAGTTCCTGCTCGTAGGCGCGCAGCCGGGCGAGCATGCTGTCGCCGGTGTCGGCGGAGGCGTCAGCGGAACCGCTGCCGGAGGCGCCGGCGAAGCCGTTGGTCGGCACCACGTTCTCGCCGATGACCAGCGGGATGCCCAGGCGTCCGGCCTGGCGGCTGGCCGCCAGGCCCAGTCCGGAGGAGGCGACCTGGGTGGAGCCGAAGGCCGACACGTACACCGGCAGCGCCGAGCGGAACCCGCCGATGTCGGTGGCGAGTTCGACGTCGCCGTAGAGCGGTTCGCGGGCCAGGTCGGTGAGCTTCTCCAGCCGCTGGGGCACGAAGACCGGCGGGACCAGGCGCATCGCGTCCAGCGCGTCCCCGCCGCGGGGCGCCGCCGTCCGCGGCTCGCCGCCCGTGCCGCCGGCGCCGAACAGCGTCAGGCCGTAGCCGTCCGTCGAGGGGAACGCGCGGGCGGCGCCCTCCCTGGCCCGGGACCGGATCGCGGCCTCCGGGAACCCCGGGGCGCTCAGCACCCCACTCACGGCGAGACCACCCCGGGGACCTTCGGGAACGGGGTGGCCTGCCAGACCGCGTCCAGCCCGGCGACGTAGCGGGTGAGCCGCTCGATGCCGATCCCGAAGCCGGCGCTGCCCGGGATGCCCTCGCGGACCATCTTCAGGTACCACTCGTACTTGGCCGGGTTCTCGCCGCTCTCCCGCATCCGGGCGATGATCCGCGCGTAGTCGAACTCCCGCTCGCTGCCGCTGATCAGTTCGCCGAAGCCCTCGGGGGCGATGAGGTCGAAGTTGCGCAGGACCTCCGGGCGCTGCGGGTCCTCGCGGTCGTAGAAGCCGCGTGAGCCCTTGGGGTAGTCGACGATGAAGAACGGCGCGTCGGACTTGTGCGAGAGCAGGCCCTCGCCCTGCCAGTCGATCTCCGCGTCGTGGTTCTGCTCGTGGCCCAGCCGTGCCAGCTCGGCCATCGCCTCGCCGTGGCTGATCCGCTCGAAGGGGGTGTCGCGGGTGAGCAGCGGGGTGAAGGCGTCCGCGTCGCGGCCCAGGGCGTCCAGGTCGTCGCCCAGCGTCCGCACCACGCGCTCGACCGCCGCGGTCACGATGGACTGCGCCACCCCCATCGCGTCCTGCTGGGTGGCGCCGGCGATCTCCACGTCGAACTGGTGGAACTCCGCCAGGTGGCGGCCGATGTTCGCGGTCTCCAGGGGTTCGAGCCGGACGTTCGGCGCGACGTAGAACACCTTGTCGAAGGCGAGCAGCGACGCCTGCTTGTAGAGGATCGCGCTGGTCATCAGCTTGTAGCGGTGGCCGTAGAAGTCGACGTCCACCTGCTTGGCGCCCCGGCCGCCCGGGTCCGTCACCGGTCCGATGATCGGCGGCAGCAGCTCCACGAACCCCTCGCCGAGGAGTAGTTCGCGGCCCGCCTGGACGATCTGGTTCTGGATCCGCAGCACGGACCGGGTCACGGGGTTCTTGAGGTGGTCCGGCAGTGCACCGGGCCGTGCAGACTCGAACTCGCTGGTCAAGGGGTCTCTTCCTTCGGTTCTCTGGTCCTGCGGTCTCTGGTTCTGCGGTTGTGGCAGGGGGTTCAGCCGGGGATCCCGGGGAGCCGGTCCAGCGTGGTGGCGGCGCGCTCGTCGAACGACCGCGCGACGTGGGACAGGGCCCGGAGCAGGTCCGAGGCGCTCATCGAGCGGTCGCCGGCGGATCGCCCGGACGGCCGGACGGGCAGGGCGCCGGTGTGCGACCAGCGCAGCCGCCCGTCGGACTCGATGTAGCTCCTGGCCCGCCCGGCGTTGTCCGGGTGCAGGCAGTACGGGACGTCCAGCAGCCCCCGGGCGAACGCCTCCACCAGGGCGGCGCCCACGTCCGTGTTCAGGCCGAGGACGGTGTCCACGAGCGCGGTCGCCTCGTCCAGGACCTCGCTGCCCGCCCCGGTGTCGGCCGGCGCCGATCCGCCCGCGTTCTGCGCGGCGAGCGCCGCGATCTCCAGGGCCTCGACGTTCTCCCGGACGGTGGGGATGCGGTGCGCCTCGGCCGCCGTCTTGACGATGAGCCGCTCCGCCCCGGTGCGGACCGCCAGCTCGGCGGCCTGCTCGAGCAGCAGCAGGGCACCGGAGCGGGTGCCGGGGTAGACCCCCATGTAGTTGTAGATCACGATGTGGCGGTCGACGTCCGGCAGCAGCGCGTCGGCGAGCCGGCGCAGGGCCAGCACCGCCTCCCGGTCCTGCTCGGCGTTGGTCTGCTGCGCGTAGCTCAGCGAGATGCTGCGCAGTCCGTGCTGGCGGAAGAACACGCCTTCCAGGACGCTGATCGCCACCAGCAGGCTGGGCGGGCAGAGCTGGCCGAGCATGCAGCCGCCGAAGGTCTCGACGTGCGGTTCGACCTCGCCGTCGCGGGCCCGGACCATCAGCTCGCAGGACCGTTCCCAGTTCCGCACCGCCTCGCGCAGCGGCAGGCGGCCGTACGGCAGGCAGTAGGAGACCGGGCCGCCTTCGGTGGTGTCGAGCCCCGCTTCCAGCGAGGCGGCGATGATGCCGTAGGGGCTGGCCGAGCCGTGCCGCACCTGGACCGGGAAGTCGCGCTCGCGCACGCCTTCCAGCACCCCCCGGTTGGTCGCCGGGGGGTGGGTCCTGATCGGGTACCCGTTGAGGTCGCCGCCACCGTCGACGGCCCGCCGGGCGTCGGCGAGCTTGCCGAGCCGGGTGTAGCTGTCGAGGGTGATCGTGCCGACCGTGGTGGCGTTGGCCGCCTTGACGGCGACCAGCCCCTCCCGCATGGCCAGCGGGTCGCCGAAGCCCATCCGCGGCTGCACCACCAGGTTGCCCCGGGCGTGCGACCGTCGGACGAAGTCGGCGAACGCGTTGGCCGGCGCGTCGTTCATGGCGTGGGGGCGGCGCGGAGCTCCTCCAGGACGCGGCCGGTCCGCCCCGCCTTCACGGCGCCGAGGGCGGAGACGTACCGCTCGAACTCCGGCAGTCCGGCCGACTCGTGGAAGACCGCGGAGAACCCGGCGTCCAGCAGCCGGCGCGTCATGGACTCGCCGCCCCCGCCGCCCGCCCCGGCCTGCAACTGCCGGCCGGTGCCGAGCTTCCCGCCGATGACGATCGGCGTGTCGGCGAGCTCCGGGACGGCGCGCAGCTCCGCGACGGCGGACAGCCCGTCGCTCTCGCCGTGGCCGTTGACGCTGCTGAGCACGATGAGGTCGGGGGCCTCGCGCCGGCACTCCGCCGCCAGTTCCGCGCCCGGCAGGCACGGGCCGAGGTTGCGCACCCGGTGTCCCCAGTCCTCCAGTTGGAGCTGGAGGAAGACGAGGTTCCAGGTGTGGGAGTCCGACTCGGTGCCGCTGACGATCACGTCGAGGGTGGCGTCGGTGCTCACCGCCGGCTCCTCTCGCTCGGGTCGAGGGCGGCGATCCTGGAGGGCAGGGTCTTCCAGACCTCCGGGGTGTAGAAGTGCCCGCCGGGAAGGACGTCGTGGCGGTACTCGCCCAGGGCCAGCGCGCGCCACTGCTCGCCCGCGTTGGCCTCGATGACGTCGTCGTCGGCGCCCGAGAGCATCTGCACCGGCATGCTGACGGTGGCGCCCTCGGTGTACCGGAAGGTGTCCCGGACCCGGATGTCGGCGCGCATCAACTCGACGGCCATCTCCTGGAGTTCTGGGTCCTCCAGGACGTGCGCCGGCATCAGGCCGTGGGTCTTCATCCAGAGCAGCAGGCCGTCGTCGTCGTCCTGCTGGGACGGGAACATGTCGCGGGGCGTCAGCCCGCGGGCGGGCGCGTTGGCCGAGGAGACGACCAGGTTCAGCGGCAGCGGCCCGCCGCTGCTCTCGATCCGCGCGGCGACGTCGAAGGCCATCCAGCCGCCCATGCTGTGCCCGAAGAGCACGTACGGGCCGTCGACGGCGGAGAGCACGGCCGCGGTGGCGTCCTGGGCCAGCTCCTCCCAGTCGGTGGCGAAGTCCTCCAGGAACCTGCCCTCCCGGCCCGGGTAGCAGATCGCCGACAGGGCGATGTCGGCCGGGACGGCGTCGCCCCACAGGTGGTAGGAGGCCGTCCCGCCGCCGCAGAAGCCCAGGCAGATCAGCGTCAGCGCGGCTCCCTCCGGGCGCCGGATGCTGATGACGGTGGTGTCCTGTGCGGTGTTCACTTGCCCTCCGTCCGACGGGACTCCACGAAGGCCGCCAGCCCGCGCAGTTCGGGGTGCTGGTAGACCTCCTTCGTGGACACGGTGATGCCGAACTGCTTCTTCAGCCGGCCGATGACGCGCAGTGCGATGAGCGAGTGGCCGCCCAGCGAGAAGAAGTTGTCGGTGGGACTGATCCGCGGCCGGCCGAGCACCTCGGACCACACGCCGGCGATCAGGGTCTCGAGCTCGCCCTGCGGCTCGTCCCCCGCCTCCTGTCCGCCGTCGGCCCACAGGGCCTCGTCCACGGCGGGCAGGGCCCGGTGGTCCACCTTGCCGTTCACGCTCAGCGGCATGGCCTCCAGCGTGACGAAGGCCGACGGGACCATGAACGACGGCAGCAGGCCGCCCAGGTGCTCCTGGAGCTCCCGGGTGTGCGGGGCGCTCCCGCCCTCCGGGACGACGTACCCGGCCAGCTGGTCGCCGGCGGTCGCGGTGCCGTGCAGGACGACGGCGGCGGTCCTGACCCCCGGGTGCGCGGCGAGCGCGGCCTCGATCTCGCCCAGTTCCACCCGGTAGCCGCGGATCTTGATCTGCCGGTCGACCCGGCCGAGGTAGTCGATGGCGCCGTCCGGGCGCAGCCGCACCCGGTCGCCGGTGCGGTACATCCGGCGGCCGGTGCCGGTCGGGTCGGCGACGAACCGCTGCGCGGTCAGCGCGGGCCGGCCGACGTAGCCGGTGGTCACGGAGGGCCCGGCCAGGTAGAGCTCGCCCGGCTCGCCGACGGGCGCGGCGCGCAGGTGCTCGTCGAGCACGTGGGCGGTGAACCCGGGCAGCGGGAGGCCGATGTGCGGGCCCTCGCCGGTGATCCAGCCCGCGGTGGCGTCCACCGTGCACTCGGTGGGGCCGTACAGGTTGATCGCCTCGACCGTCCCGGCGGCGCGGGCCTCGCCCAGTTCCCGCCAGACCTCGGCCGGCACCGGCTCGCCGCCCATGAACAGCCGCAGCACGCGGCCGTCGGCGGTGGGGGCGAGGAGGGCCTCGCGCAGCACCTCCCAGTGCGAGGGCGTCAGGTCCAGGTCGTCGACGGCGTGCTCGTCGAGCAGGGCGCGCAGCACGGCCGGGTCGGTGCGCTCGTTCTCGCCGATCACCACGATGCTGTCGCCCCGGCAGATCCGGGCCCACTGCTGGACGGAGGCGTCGAAGGAGATGCTCGCGTTCCAGGCCACCACGCGCGGCCGGTCGGCGTAGAAGCCGGCGTCCTCGAGGTCCGCGGCGAGCGCGGCCACGCCGCCCCGGGTGGCCTCGACGCCCTTGGGCGTCCCGGTCGAGCCGGAGGTGAAGATCACGTACGCCGGGTCGGCCGGGGCGGCCTGTGCCGCCGGCGTGTCCGCGGTCGGCGCGGCGAGGGCGTCCGCGAGGGTGAGGACGTCGACTCCGGCGGGCCAGGCGGGACCGTTGCCGGGCTCCGCCAGGACGGTCCGCAGGCCGGCGCTCGTCACCATGTGGGTGAGGCGCTCCTGCGGGTAGGCCGGGTCCAGCGGCACGTAGGCGGCGCCGATCCGCCACACGGCGAGCAGGGCGACGACGAGGTCCGCGCCGCGGTGCATGCTGACGCCGACCCGGGCGCCGCGGCCGAGCCCGCGCTCGGCCAGCCGCCCGGCCAACTGCCGTACGTCCTGGTCGAGTTCGGAGAAGGTCAGGGTGCGGTCGGTCCCGCGTACGGCCATCCGGTCCGGGGTCGATTCGACCGCCCGCCGGAAGCGGACCATCGGGTCGACGGGTGCGGTCCGGGCCGCCGGGGCCAGGGGCTCCTCGGTGATGCTCACGCGGCACCGCCGGTCTCCGCCGAGGCCGCCACGGTGGGCCGGCAGTCGTCGAGCTCGACGGGGTTGCCCATCGCGACGACGATCTTCCGGTCGCCCCGGAACGGGTCGCGGCCGTGCGCCGTGAGCACGTTGTCGACGAGCATGACGTCGCCCGGTTGCCAGGCCTGACGCACCGTGGCCTCGGCGTAGGCGGTGTTGATGAGCTCGAGCTCGTCCCGGGTCAGGGGCTTCCCGTCGGCCACGCCGGTTTCGAACGGCAGGCCGTCCGCGCCGAATTCGTCCAGGAGCGTCTCGCGGAGTTCCTCGTCCAATGACCAGGAATTCCAGAAGGCCATGTGGTTGAACCAGACCTCCTCATCGGTGGCCGGGTGCCGGACGATACCGGGCCGCCGCTGCACCGTTTTCAGATTTCCCTCGCCGTCCCAGCGGCAGGAGATCAGGTTCTCCGCGCAGTACTGCTCGACGTCCTCGCGGCGCTCGGTCGCGAATGCCTTTTCCCAGCTCACGGAGATGTGTTCGGAGTAGCTCCGGTGCAGGGTCCAGCCGTGGGAGCGAATGCGCTCGACCAGGGGGGCGGGCAGGTGCCGCAGGACCTCCCGGCAATCCGCCACCGGCGTCGCCCCGCCTTCCTCGGGGGCGATGAGGCAGGCGAACATCAGGAGCCCGGGGAAAGTCAGGGTGTAGCTGTTCTCGTTGTGCATCCGGATCGACTGGGCCGGCGGCAGGTCGGTGGACGAGTAGACGTCGTTGCCGAAGCTGCTGCGCGGCGTCGCCTTCTCCCGGTAGGGCGTCCGCTGCGGGATGAGGACGTCCCGGACGAGCGCGAAGTCCTCGACGGAGGCGACCGGGAGGCCGCGCAGGTACAGCGCGCCGTACCTTTGAAGCGCGGTACGGAGGTCGGGCAGGAGCGCGTTCAGCCACGCGCAGGCCGCTTCGGCGCCTTCGAATCGAGGGACGACCAGGGTCGCCGGCTTGCCCTCCTCGACGGTCCATTCCAGTTCTTGTGGCGCGGTGCTTGCAGAAGACATGACTCGATGCACCTTCCTCATGACGGAGCGCCACGGCGTGGTTCCGTGGTCACCCCGGGGCAAGTTGAATCGTGATCAGAACCTCTGACCCGAGAACACGGTCATCGACCCGCGGGGGGTCGTCGTGCCGGGTCGCCAGGGAATTCGCGCGGCCCGGTTCAAGGGCCGACATCAGGACGGTTCGGCGGGGTGTCGCTGTTCTCCGCCACCGGCGGCAGTGAATGGGCAGCCCAAGAGGCCGGCTCCGCAACGCCCGAAAAGGCGTCGACGAGCCGCTACCCGGGACCGTCAGGCCACCCCTGGCCGCACGTGCGGACTACCGGTACCGTAGCTCCGACCGGAGAACGTCGGGCTGCCGTCCGGCACACCCGCACACCGATCCATTCCCCCCTCCCGAGTGCTCACATTCAGGTGCGGCGGAATCGCGCACCCGGTGTCGTTCCCCCGAGCTGCCGAGGCGGGTGCAGTACTCCCCCATCGCCTCGCATTGACCGTGCACCGCCAATCAGATCACACCAATGCGCCGCCGTGGAAGAAGTAGCAGAGGCAAGTTCGGAATCTTTAATGTCACATTCACGTCACCGACAGTGACGATTCCCTCACCGTATGGGGCACTTCCCGTGCTGAGGACGACGGGACACCGCCGTCGCCCGTCCGGCAACGGCGGCAACACCGGTACCAGAAGCCGGAGTTCCGCTTCCGGAACAGCGGCGCCCGGGCCGCCCTCCGGAGCGGACACGCTCGGGCCCGCTCCGGAGCAGGCGCGCTCGGGCCCGTCCTCCGGAGCAGCGGCCGGCCCGGGCCCGTTCCTCCCGGCCGGCGCGCTCAGGCCCGCCCGAGGACGCGGTCGACGGCGATCTCGATGACCACCCGGTCCGGGTTGACCCGCGGCTCGCGGTAGCGCTCGGCGTACCGGCGCTCCGCCTCGGCGACCTGCTCGGGCTCCTCGCGGACGACCGCCACGCCCTCCAGCGTCGACCAGCGGGCCCCTGCGACCTGGCAGACCGCGACGCGCAGGCCCTCGGGCCCGGCCTCGGCGACGTTGCGGGCCTTGCGGCTGGTGCGGCTGGTGATCACCCGGGCGGTCCCCGTCTCCGGCTGGTACGTCACACCGACCGGCACCACGTGCGGCGTGCCGTCCGGGCGGGTGGTGGTCAGCGTGGAGATGTGCCGTTCCCGCCAGAAGGCGAGGAAGGATTCGTCGAGGTCGCGCGGGTCGTGGGCCATGCCCGCGATCGTACGGGCCCCGGGGAACGGTCGTTCCCCGGGGGCCGTGCGGGCAGCGGCGTCAGTGCCCGCGCGCGATCCACTCCGGCAGGGCCGGGGCCTCGGCGCCGATGGTGGTCGGGTCGCCGTGGCCGGTGCGCACCACGGTCTCGGCCGGGAGCGTCAGCAGCCGCTCGCGGATCGAGTCGACGATCGTCGGGAAGTGCGAGAACGACCGGCCGGTGGCACCGGGACCGCCCTGGAACAGGGTGTCGCCGGTGAAGACGGTGCCCAGCGCGGGCGCGTACAGGCAGACCGCGCCCGGCGCGTGGCCCGGGGTGTGCAGCACCGTCAGCTCGGTGCCCGCCACCTCGATCCGCTGGCCGTCGGCCAGTTCGCCGTCCGGCAGCCGCTCGGGGTGGATGAGCTTCCACAGCGGCAGGTCGTCCGGGTGCAGCAGGATCGGCGCACCGGTGCGGTCGGCGAGGGCCGGGGCCGCGTCGATGTGGTCGTTGTGCGCGTGGGTGGAGACGATCGCCAGCAGCCGGCGCCCGCCGAGCGCGGCCTCGATGGCCTCGGCGTCGTGCGCGGCGTCGATCACCACCGCCTCCTCGTCGTTCCCGACGATCCAGACGTTGTTCTCCACCTCCCAGCTGCCGCCGTCGAGTTCGAAGGTCCCGGCGGTCACCAGCCGGTCGATCCGCGCGGTCACAGGATCACCACCGAACGGAGGACGTCGCCCTGGTGCATGCGCTCGAAGGCCTGCTCCACGGCGTCCAGCCCGATGGTCTCGGTGACGAAGGCGCCGAGGTCCAGGCGGCCCTGGAGGTAGAGGTCGACGAGCATCGGGAAGTCCCGCGAGGGCAGGCAGTCGCCGTACCAGGAGGACTTCAGCGCGCCGCCGCGGCCGAAGACGTCGAGCAGCGGCAGCTCCAGCGTCATCTCCGGGGTCGGCACACCGACCAGGACGACGGTGCCGGCCAGGTCGCGGGCGTAGAAGGCCTGCTTGTACGTCTCCGGGCGGCCGACCGCCTCGACCACCACGTCCGCGCCGTTGCCGCCGGTCAGCTCGCGGATCGCCTCGACCGCGTCGGTGGTGCGGGAGTTGACGGTGTGGGTGGCGCCCAGCTTGCGGGCGGTCTCCAGCTTGCGGTCGTCGATGTCGACGGCGATGATCTTCGCCGCGCCCGCCAGCCGGGAGCCCATCACGGCCGCGCCGCCGACGCCGCCGCAGCCGATGACCGCGACCGAGTCGCCCCGGCCGACGTTGCCGGTGTTGATCGCGGCGCCGAGGCCCGCCATCACGCCGCAGCCCAGCAGGCCCGCGACAGCCGGCTCGGCCGCCGGGTCCACCTTGGTGCACTGGCCGGCCGCGACCAGGGTCTTCTCGGCGAACGCGCCGATGCCCAGCGCCGGGGACAGCTCGGTGCCGTCCAGCAGCGTCATCCGCTGCTTGGCGTTGTGGGTGTTGAAGCAGTACTGCGGGCGGCCCCGCTTGCACGCGCGACACTGGCCGCACACCGCGCGCCAGTTGAGGACCACGAAGTCACCGGGCTCGACCTCGGTGACGCCCTCGCCGACCGACTCCACGATGCCCGCGGCCTCGTGGCCGAGCAGGAACGGGAACTCGTCGTTGATGCCGCCCTCCCGGTAGTGGAGGTCGGTGTGGCAGACGCCGCACGCCTGGATCCGGACCACCGCCTCACCCGGGCCAGGGTCCGGCACCACGATCGTGGCCACCTCCACGGGCGCGCCCTTGGCGCGCGCGATGACTGCCTTGACCTGCTGGGGCATCCGATTCCACCTCCGTCTGCCGGTGCGGCTCTGCACCGGTCTGACCTGCGACAAACGACTGCAAGACGAACTGCCCACGAAGCGTATCGCCCACCCGGCCGCCCACCGGCGGAGCGCCCGGGGCGATCCTCCGCGGCACGGTGTGCTAGGGACCCGCCCCACCCGCCGACGGCCTGTCCGCCGGCGTGGAAGCGGCTCACGACCTCTCCGGTGGCACGTGCCGGCCGGGTATCCGCCGGGGGCCCGGCGACAGTCCGGCGCGGCCGTGGCGGTGGGGGCGCACAGGTGGCACTGAGCGCCCGTCCGTGCGCCTCGAAGTGCCCGGAAAGCACCGGCGTTGGCTGGAAGTGCCGCAGACGGGCGCCCCGCCAGCCACGTACGGTCGTAGCTGAGACGGTCCAAGCGACCACGCTCAGCACACCCGCCCCACCCGTCGGCGCGTGACCCTGCGCCGGCCGCGCCGGATGCGTACCGACCGTGCGCCGCCGCACATTTCGCGCCAGACCCCCGCAATTCCCCCCGTAGGAGCCCGACCGAACCCCGGCCCGTGTCGAGCCGCCAGCCGGCCGCATCACCCGTCCCCCGCACCATCCCCGGATTCACCCCCCGTCGGGTCGCGCCCCGCGGCCCACCGTCCTGGAGTCTGGAGTACGGATGTCCACCGAGAACAGTGCGACCAGCGCCGGCACCGCCCCGCTCCCCCCGCTGCACTGCATGCGCCGGCTCGAACCCGGCCCGCCCCGCCTCGCCGCGCTGCCCACCGGCACGCCGGTCTGGCTGGTCAGCCGGCACGCCGACGTGCGCCAGGTGCTGACCGACCCGCGGCTGGGCCGCGCCCCGCTCTACGCGCCGGACGCCCCGCCGGTCACGGTCACGCCCAACATCCTGGACGATCCCCAGAGCATGCTGAACATCGACGGCACCGAGCACCAGCGGCTGCGCCGCACCGTGCAGCGGGCCTTCACCCCGCGCGCGATCGAGCGCTGGCGGCCGTGGGTGGCCTCGGCCGTCGAGTCGCTGATCGACGAGCTGATCGACCACGGCTCCCCCGCCGACATCATCGCGGGCTACTCCCGCCCGCTGCCGGTCGCGGTGATCAGCCGGCTGATGAACCTGGACAACCTGGACAGCAAGCGGCTCGCGCACTGGAGCGACCACGCGCTCTCCGCCACCGCCTACAGCGCCGAGGCGATCGCCACCGCGATGACCGAGTTCGCCGCCTTCGGCTCCGAGGTGATCGCCCAGCGCCGGGCCGCCCCCGGCGAGGACCTGGTCAGCGGCCTGCTCGCGGCCGCCGCCGAGGACGGCTCGATCACCGAGGGCCAGCTGGTCGCGCTGGTCATCGGCCTGGTCGTGGCCGGCCACGAGACCACCATGACCAGCCTCGGCAACGCCCTGGTCTACCTGCTCCAGGACGACCGCGAGGCCTGGCAGCGGCTCGCCTCCGACGAGGCCAGCGCCGTCGCCGCGACCGAGCAGCTGCTGCGCGCCGTCCCGCTCGGCGACCCCCAGGAGCACCTGCCCGGGCTGATGCGCCGCACCGTCGAGGACGTCGAGATCGGCGGCGTGGTCATCCCGGCCGGCAGCGTGGTCGCCGCCGACGCGGCCGCCGCCAACCACGACCCGGAGATCTTCACCGGGGACCTGCGCACCGAGCTGTTCTCCCCGCTGGCCGCTCCCACCCTCACCTTCGGCGCCGGACCGCACCACTGCCTGGGCGCCTGGCTGGCCCGGATGGAGCTGGAACTCGCCCTGCACCGGCTGGCCCGCCGGCTGCCCGCGCTGCGGCTGGCCGACCCGGTCGAGCGGATCGACTGGCGGCGCGGCCTGCTCACCCGCAGCCCGAACTCCCTGCGGGTGGTCTGGTGACGGGCCGCGCGGACACCGATCCGGTGCTCGTCCGGGTCGACCGGGACCGCTGCATCGGCTCCGGGATGTGCGCCCTCAGCGCCCCCGACTCGCTGGCCCTCGGCGCCGACGGACTGGCCGCGCCGCTGGCCGGGTACGCGGACGGCGGCGCTGAGTTGACGGACGGGCTGAGCGAGGCCGTGGACTACTGCCCGGTCGAGGCGCTCAGCCTCCACTCGGCGCGCGGCGGCTACCGGATCGCTCCGGCGGAGTGACCCGGCGCCGGTGGCGCCCGACCGCGGTCGTTCGCGGCGGGCGCCGCCGGCGCGCTTCCCGAAGCCGCCGGGCCTTCCCGGCACTGTCAACCGATTAGCCGGGCTCATGGGTCGATGAGCTTATCGATCTTGTTCGGCCCCTCCGCCCGCTGGTGGGCTGGCCCTATGACAAACGCCGAAGCCCCCGCCCCACCAGCCGCCCCACCCACCGCGCACCGCTGGCCCCCGGTCCTCGCCGTCGCACTCGCCACCTTCACCGTGGTGTCCTCCGAGATGATGCCGGTCGGCCTGCTCACCCCGATGTCCCACAGCCTCGGGGTCACCGACGGGGTCACCGGCCTCTCCCTCACCATCACCGGCCTAATCGCCGCCGCCCTCTCCCCCTTCGCCCCGCTGCTCGTCGGCGCGCGCGACCGCCGGACCGTCCTGGTCGCCTTCATGCTGCTGCTCGGCCTGGCCGACGCGGTCACCGCGCTGGCGCCGGACTTCGCGGTGCTGGCCGTCGGCCGCGTCCTGCTCGGCGCCGCCATGGGCATCGTCTGGGGCCTCGCCACGAGCGTCGGTCCGCGCCTCGCCGACGGCCCGCGCCTCGCGCTCACCATGACGCTGATCTTCTCCGGCGTCTCCATCGCCTCGGTCCTCGGCGTCCCGCTGGGCACCTACCTGGCCGCGCTGCTCGACTGGCGCGCCGCGTTCTGGGCGCTCGCCCTGCTCGGCGCCGCCTCCGCCGCCGTCCTCGCCGCCACCCTGCCCGCGCTGCCCGTGCACGAGCGCGGACGGCTCGGCGGACTGGCCGGCGCCCTGCGCCACCGGGGCGTCGCCGCCGGGATCGCGATCACCGCCTTCGTCGTGCTCGGACACTTCGCCGGCTACACCTACATCCGCCCGGTCCTCGAAGCCGACGCGGGCCTGAGCAGCGGCGTGATCGCCGCCTGCCTGCTGGTGTACGGACTCGCGGGCGTCGCCGGGAACTTCACCCTCGGCCCGCTGTCCGGGCGCCGCCCGAAGACCGCCGTCGCCCTCGCCCTGGCCGGGGTCGCCCTGGCCGCCGCCCTGCTCGCGTACACCGGCGGCGTCGTCACCGTCCTGCTCGTCCTGGTCGTCTGGGGCGCCTCGTACGGCGGGGTGTCGGTCTCCACCCAGGCCTGGGTCCGCACCGCCGACCCGGCCCGGATCGAGGCCTCGGCGGCGGTCTGGGCGGGCGTGTTCAACGCGGGCATCGCGCTCGGCTCCTTCGCCGGCGGACTGGTCGTCGACCGGGCCGGGAACCGCGCCGTCCTGCTCACCGCGGCCGGGCTGGCGGCCGTCGGACTGCTGATCGCCCTGCTCTCCCGGCCCGACGACCGGCGGCCCTGACGGCGGCCCGATCACCGGCCCGGCCCGATCACCGACCCGGCCCGCGGCCCGACCGGCCCGTCTGATTCCCCGCGGGCTCAGTCGAGGAGCCCAGCCAGCAGCTCGACGAACCCGGCCGCCAGCCGGTGCGGCCGCCGCTCGTGCTGGACCACCTCCAGCGCCGTCGGCTCCAGCCCGGGCACCGGCAGGAAGCGGATGTCCGGCCGCCGGACGTACGCCGTGCTGCGCTCGCACAGCAGCAGCCCCTGACGGGTGCCAGCCACCATCGACAGGCCCTCCTGGATGGTGACCGCACCCGCCGGGTAGGCCAGCTCCCGCCCGCCCGGCGTCCGCCGGGGTGCCTGCGCCCACCGCCAGTACTCGGGCGCCGGGCCGCGCGGCTCGATCAGCGGAACCCCGGCCAGCTCCTCCGCGCCCACCCCGTCCGCGCCGTCCGCCCCGCCGAGGCGCCGCTCGGCGGAGACCGCCAGGTACACCGGCTGGCGGGAGAACTCCATCAGCACGTCCAGTCCCGGCTCCCGGCACGGGGCGAGCACGATCGCCAGGTCCACCTCGCCCCGGGCGAGGTGCGAGAACGGGTCCGCCCACGGCAGTTCGACCAGCTGCACCGTGCCCTCCGGCAGGCGCGCGAGCACCCGGGCGACCGGCTCGTACACCGCGCACTGGAAGCCCAGCCGCAGCGGCCGCGCGGTGGCCGCGGCGGCCCGGGCCGCGTCGTAGCCCTCCCGGAGCCGCTCGAAGGCGGGCACCACCTGCTCGGCCAGCGCCCGCCCCAGCTCGGTCAACTCGACCCGGCGGCTGGTCCGTTGGAACACCGGTGCGCCGACCCTGCTCTCCAGGCGCTTGATCAGCTGGGAGACCCGCCCCTGCGAGACGCCGAGGCGCTCCGCCGTCCGCCCGAAGTGCAACTGGTGGACGAGGACCGCGAAGCACTCCAGCTCCTGCAGCGGCAGCTCGGGCAGGACGGGAGTCCCGGAGGCTCCGGGGGCCGGCGTCGGTCGTTCCACCTCGGCAGTCTACGCGGGCCGACCGGCCGCTCCGCAGGCCAACAGGGCGCGCAGCTCGGCGGCCGGGTCGCCCTCGTGGTAGGGGCGTTCGCTCTGCTCGATGTGGTCCAGGAACTCCTGGTACCGCAGGGCGTAGGACAGGTGGTAGAGCGGCTCGGCGAGTTCGAGGGCGCGCCCCGGGTCGGAGCCGGCGGCGTGGCGCTGCCAGGCCTCCGTCCAGACCCGGACGTGGTGCTGCCAGGCCTCCTCGCCGAGGTAGGCACGCGGGCGCAGCCCGTCCAGGGCGGGGTGGCCGAGGCAGGAGTCGGCGTAGTCGACGACCACCGTGCCGGCGCCGTCGGAGCGCCAGTTGCCGGGGTGGAAGTCGCCGTGCAGCAGCGTCTCCGGCAGGCCGCAGTCGGCGAGCCGGTCCAGCAGCCCGGGCAGGTCGGCGGCGAACGCGGCCAGCCGGTCCAGCTCCTCGGGCGTCAGGTCGGTCTCCCCGGCGAACCGGTCCGACAGGGCCGCCAGCTGGGCCGCCAGGGCGCGCGGGGTGCGGTCGCGCAGGGCGGCCAGGTCGGCCGGGCGGTCGGCGAGCGCGGCCTGGGCGGCGACGAGGCGGGGGACGACGTCGGCCACCGTCCCGGCGGAGGGGCTCCAGCAGTCCTCGCCGGGGACGTGGTCGAGCAGCAGCCGGCCGGCGGAGGGGTCGGCGGCGAGGACGGTCGGCACGAGCCCGCGGTCCGCGCCGCCGAGCAGCGCGATGACCTCGCCCTCGTGGGCGTTGAACGCGGGCGTCGTGGTCTTCAGCCAGGCGTCGGCGCCGGTGGCGGTGGGGAGGCGGAACAGGCCGGAGAGGTTCCAGGTCCGGATCTGCCGCGCGGGCCCGGCCGACGGACGGCCGACGGCGGCGAGCCGTGCCTCCGCCCAGTCCAGCGCCTCCCGCAGGCCGTCGGGCGTGGCCCAGGCGGCGCGGCGCTCGGCGGGGCCGAGCAGCGCTGCCGTCCCGTCGTCCGGGGCACCGGCCGTGAGGGCGGTCGGCCGGCGCAGCGCCTCGGCGTGGTAGCGGACCCGCCCGCCGTGGCCCGGGTCCTCGCTCCGGCCTTCGACCAGGCGAGCCACCAGCACCGGCACCCCGGCCGCCTCGGTCGCCCGCGCGACCACCCCGTCCACCGAGGACCACCAGCCGACCTCCACCTCGAACGGGCCCAACTGCCCGAAGTGCTCGTCGCCGTAGGTGAGATCGACCGTCACGGTCCGGTTGCTCGCTCGCTGCATCGGAGCAGCTTCGCCCACCGGAGCGGCTCGGCGCGAACGAATTTCCGCCCGCCCGGAGCGGGGCGGAGCCGCCCCACCCGGGGCTAACCTGGGCCGGTGACACGGCGATCGGGCACGGTGGTGCTGATGTGCGGTCTGCCCGGGGCGGGCAAGACCACGTATGCGATGGGCCTCGTCCGGCGGGGCTACGCGCGGCTGTCGATCGACGAGGTGGTCTGGGAGCGGCTCGGGCGGTGCGATGCCGGGCTGGTCCTGCCGCAGCCCCCGCCCTGAGGCCCTGAACAGGCCCTATCGGATCGCCACCGCCGTGCCGGAGACCCGCACCCGCGTGTCCTCGGCCCGCAGTTCGACCCGCAGGACGCCCGGGCGGCCCAGGTCCTCGCCCTGGTGCAGGGTGAGCACCGCCGGGGCCGTCACCGCGCCGAGCTCCCGCAGGTAGGCACCGAAGGCGGCCGCGGCGGCACCGGTGGCCGGGTCCTCGACCACGCCGCCGACCGGGAACGGGTCGCGGACGTGGAAGACCTCGGGGGCCTCCCGCCAGGCGAGCTGCAGGGTGGTCAGGTCGCGGGCGCGCATGTGGGCGGCGAGGCCGTCGAAGTCGTAGTCGAGCCGGGCCAGCCGCTCGCGGGTGGCGACCGGCAGGACGAGGTGGCGGGCGCCCGCGTAGGCGACGCGGGGCGGCAGGGCCGGGTCGAGGTCGGCGGCGGACCAGCCGAGCAGGGCGAGCGCCTCCGCGACGTCGGCCGCCGGCACCTCCTCGACCTTCGGCTCGACGCTGGTGAGGGTGGCGCGCAGCAGCCCGTCGGCCCCGCGCTCGACCCCGACCGGGACGTCCCCGGCCGCGGTCACGAAGACGTACCGCCCGGGGCCGACGTGCTCGGCGAGGGCGACGGCGGCGCCGACCGTCGCGTGCCCGCAGAACGGCACCTCGGCGAGCGGGCTGAAGTACCGTACGCGGTAGGCCCCTTCGGCCGGGCCGGCGGTCAGGAAGGCGGTCTCGGAGTACCCGATCTCGGCGGCGACGGCGAGCATCCGCTCGTCGGTCAGCCCGGTGGCGTCGAGCACCACGCCGGCCGGGTTGCCGCCCTCGGGGCGGGTGGCGAAGGCGGCGTAGCGGAGGATCTCAGGAGCGGCGTCGTCGGTCATGATCGGACGAACGCCTGCCGCTCGTCCGCTGTTCCCGCCCACCGGAGCACCGCTTCCACCGGAGCGGGGCCCTCACCGCAGCACCGCCTCCAGGAAGTCCGAGCCGAGCCGGGCGCTGCCCGCCAGGTCGAGCTCGTAGAGCATGTACCGTCCGCGCCGCCGGGTCGTCAGCAGCCCGGCCTTGCGCAGCACGGCCAGGTGCCGGGACACCTCGGGCGCGCTGAGCTGCCAGGCGGAGGCCAGTTCGCCGGTGGTGTGCGGGCCGCGGGCCATGGTGCGGGCGAGGCGCAGCCGGACGGGATGGGCGAGCGCCTCCAGGCGCTGCTGGACGAGGGCGAGCGAGACGGGCTCGGGCAGGCCGGCCTCGGCGACGGGGTACTGGAGGACGGGCCGCCAGCCGCTCGCGTGCACCACCAGCAGGTGGGGGCGGCCGAAGGCGGTCGGGATGAAGGTGACGCCCCCGGAGTCGGTGCCGCTGGTGGCGCTGTCCTGGAGCTTGTCGATGACGATCCGGCGCCGTCCGTCCCCGCCCTGGTCGAGCGTGACGGAGGGCGAGACGTCGGCGAGCGCCTCGGCGAGGCCGCGGCGGGCGAGCAGGTCGGCCTTGCGCCGGGCGTCGGCGGCGAGGTCGGGCAGGACGCGCTGCCAGGCGTCGGCGAAGAACGCGGACCGGCAGTCCTCCAGCATCCGCCGCACCAGGGCCCGGACGGCCGGCGGGTCGGCGAGCAGCCGGTCGGCGAAGGCGGCCTGCCGGGGGCCGCGGGCGAGGGCGAGTTCCCGGGCCCGCTCGTTGGCGTCCGGGTCGGTGAGCGGGGAGCCCATCCGGCGGGTGAGCCGGGAGGAGCCGCAGGTGGTGATGAGGGCGGCGGCGACGTACAGCTCGTCGTCGATCCGGTCGATGGCGTCGAGCTCCTCGTCGAGCGTGGCGCCGGGCAGGCCGGGGACGAGGAAGTCGGCGCGCGAGGAGCGCCAGAGGAAGTCGGCCTCCAGGAGCCGTTCGGACAGCTCGGGCGGGATCACGGCGGCGGTGCAGCCGGCCCAGCCGTGCAGCGCGGGGTGGTGCGCGGGCTCGGCCAGCACGTGCAGCATGGCGTTCAGCTCGCCGAGCGGGGAGGGCGTGAAGAGCAGGCGCTCGTCGGGCAGGCCGGTGATGTCGATCGTCAGGCTCATGCGCCCGCCTCTCCCCCGGCCTCCGGCCGGGGGTACCCCCGGCGCTCCGCAGGGGCATGCGCCCACACGCTGTTCCTGATGGTTCGCTCGCTCCGCTCACTCACGCGTTCGATCCTGTCACCCCGCCCGACGGCCTCCGCCGCGGATTGACGGTAAGCGTCAATCCGCGTGCCAGGCGGTCCGACCTGGGCGGACGGTACCGGCCATGAGCCTGATCCGGGAGAAGTCCGTCCACGACCACGCGGCCGCCCGCCACGGCGAGCCGCCCGCCCCGCCGATCGGCACGGGCCGCCGGGGGCCGTCCGCGCTGCTGGGCCTGCTGACCGCCGCCGGCGGGCCCCGGTACGCCGTCGCGCTGGCGGTGGACGCGGTGGGCGGCGGCCTGCTGCGGCCGTTCCTGCTGCTGTACGGCATCGGCGTGCTGCACCTCGGCGCGGGGGCGGCCGGGCTGGCGCTGTCCGCCGGGATGGTGGCGGGCCTGCTGGTGGTGCCGCTGACCGGCCGCTGGATCGACCGCGGCGCCCGCACCCTGCCCGCCGCCGTCACCCTGCTGGTGCGGGCGGCGGGTGCGCTGGCGCTGCTGCTCGCGGACGGCCAGCCGGGGTTCACCGCGGCGGCGGTGCTGTTCGGGGTGGGCAGCCAGTCCTGGCCGACCACCCACGCGGCCGTGGTGAGCACGCTGACCGAGGGCCGGCTGCGGGACGCCGCGCTGGCCGCCGGGCGGTCGCTGCGCAACGCCGGGATGGGCACGGGCGCGCTGCTGGCCACCGTGGCGGTGAGCGGCGGGACGGGTGTGATCCGGCTGCTGGCCGGGGTGACGGGCGCGGCCTGCCTGGTCGCGGCCGTCCTGGTGGGCTCGCTGCGGGTGCGGGCACCGCGGCAGGAGCGGCCGGCGGACACCCGGGAGCGGGCGGAGCCGCTGCGCCGGATCACCCTGCTGAGCCTCGCCAACGTGCCGTACGCGTTCTGCTTCGACGTGCTGGAGGTGGCGCTGCCCGCGCTGCTGGTGCTGCACCTGCACGCCTCGCCGGCCTGGTCCTCGGGCGTCTTCGTCGGCAACACGGTGCTGGTGATCGCCCTGCAGCTGGCGCTGGTGCTGAAGCTGGCGGACCGTTCGCGGCACACCGTGCTGGCGGCCTCGGGGGCGCTGCTGGCGGTGTCGTACCTGGCCTTCTGGGCGGTCGGCTCGCTGGGCGGCGTGCCGGGGGCGGCGGGCATCGCGGCGGTCTCGGTGCTGTACACGCTGGGCGAGATCCTCTACACCGGCTCGGGGACGGCGCTGGTGGCGTCCGTCGCCCCGCCGCACCTGCTCGGCCGGGCGCTGGCGCGCTGGGAGCTGTCCTCGGGGGTGGGGCGGGCGGCCGCGCCGGCCGTACTGACGGCGCTGCTGGCCGCCGGTCCTGGGGCGCTGTGGGCGTCGCTCGCCGCCGCCACGGCGCTGGGGGCGCTGGCGGTGCTGCGGCTGGGTCCGCGGTGAAGGCCGTGGCCCCGACCCCGGTGGGATGATCGGCCCCATGGCTCTCACCCCGCACCAGCAGCACCTCCGCGACCGGATCATGGCCGCCGGGGTGACCGCTCCGCCGGAGCCGTGGCGGCCCGTCGGCCGGGGGATGATCGCGGTCGGCGGGCTGCTCGGCATCGGCTTCGCCGTCCACCCGGAGAGCGGGCACGACCTGGTGCTGACGGTCTCGCACAGCGGCCACGGCCTGTTCGACGCGGTGACCGGCCTCAAACTGGCCCGCGACCACGAGCCCGCCGAGGACCCGGACGGCCAGGACCTCGCCTGCCCCGGCCTCGGCCAGGTCGCGGACGTGCGCATCCCGGTGGCGGGGACGTGGGGCGGCGGGCTGCACACCGCCGCCGACGGGGGCTGGCACATCGAGGTGGTCGCGCCGGAGTGGCCGCACCACCGGGTGCTGCTCGCCAGCGGCCGGGGTCCGTGGCAGGGCGAGCACGGCGAGAGCTGGTGGCTGGTCCTCGACTCCTCCTGGTCCACCTTCCGCGCGGCCGGCTTCTCCCCGACCGGCCGGACCCTCGCGGTGGCCACCAGCAGCGACCTCACGCTCTGGACCCGCGGCTAGGCCTTCCGGATGCGGACGGGCCGCGGACCGGTGATGCTGACCGCGAGGCGTGACCGGCCCGAGGAAGGACCAATCAAGCATGAGCGCACTCGACTTCGAGATCATCGACAGCCCCGACAGCTCGCTCAACAAGACCTCCGTCCTGGTCACCGGCCCGCAGGACGCGCTGCTGGTGGACGCCGGGTTCACCCGCTCCGACGGGCGCCGGCTGGTGGAACGGATCAGGGCGAGCGGCAAGGAGCTGACCACGGTCTTCGTCAGCCACGGCGACCCGGACTTCTACTTCGGCGCCCAGGAGGTCCAGGACGCCTTCCCGCGGGCCCGCTTCCTGGCCACCGCCACGACCGTCGAGCACATCCAGGAGACGTACGAGTCCAAGCTGCGCGCCTGGGCCCACCTGGGCCCCGAGCTGCCCACCCGGCTGGTGCGGCCCGAGGTGCTGCACGGGGACGAGCTGGTCTTCGAGGGCCACCGCTTCGAGCTGCGCGGCGCCGACTTCCACCTGCCGGACCGGCACTACCTCTGGCAGCACCACCACCGGGCCGTGCTGGGCGGGGTGCTGCTCTTCGAGGGGCTGCACGTGTGGACCGCCGACACCCCGACCTCCGCCCAACGGGCCGCCTGGATCGACCTGTTGGACGGTATCGAGGCGCTCCACCCGACCTGGGTGGCGGCCGGCCACCGGATCGCCGGCGCGCCCACGGACCTGAACGCCGTCGACCACACCCGGGCCTACCTGCGCGCCTTCGAGACCGAGATCGGCCGGGCCGCGGACGCGGCCGCCGCCAAGGAGGCGCTGGAGCGGCGCTTCCCGACGCTGGGGCTGCGGATCGCGGTGGACATCGGCACCAAGGTCGTCATGGGCGAGATGGCGTGGGGGTGAGCGGACGGTGATCGAGATCCCCCGGGACGTCGCCTCCTTCGCGGAGTCGCAGTCCCCCGCCGACGTGGTGCGCCGCCAGTACCTGGCCTCCGCCCGGGGCGACCTGGCCGCGCTGCGCGCCACCCTGGCCGAGGACGTGGAGTGGACCGAGATGGCCGGCTTCCCGCTGGGCGGCACCTACCGCACCCCGAAGGGCGTCACCACCAACGTGATGGAGCGGCTGGCCGCCGACTGGAACGACTGGACGGCGCACGACGACAGCTACGTGGTGGACGGCGAGGACGTCGTGGTCCTGGCCCGCTACACGGCCGTCCACAGGGCCACCGGAAAACCGCTCGCGGTGCGGGTCGCCCACCACTTCACCGTGCGCGGCGGCCGGATCGTGCGCTTCGAGCAGTTCACCGACACCGCGCTGGTCAGGGAGGCGATGACGGCCTGAGGCCCGCACGGGACCCTCGCGACGCCCGCGTTCACTCGTACGGGCGAGCGCGGCGCGGCGCGCCAGGCGCGGTCTCGACAGACCACCCGGACGGCGGCAGGCTGACCCCGACCACGGCCGGAGAACGAGGAGTCGAGCATGGCGGGCACGGACACCGGGACCACCGGAGCGGGCGGCGGGCGGCAGCGCCCGATCGTCGTCGTCGGGGCGTCCCTGGGCGGCGCGAAGGCGGCCGAGGCGCTGCGCGAGGCCGGGTACCGGGGCGGCATCGTCCTGATCGGCGAGGAGCACGAGCGCCCGTACGAGCGGCCGCCATTGTCCAAGGGCTACCTGCAGGGCAAGACGCCCCGGGAGAAGATCTACGTCCACCCGCCGCAGTGGTACGCGGAGCACGACGTCACGCTGCGGCTGGGCACGGCGGTGGCCGAGATCGACCCGGCCGGGCACACCGTGACGCTCGCCGACGACGGCCGGATCGAGTACGCCAAGCTGCTGCTGACCACCGGCTCGGTGCCGCGCCGACTGCCGGTGCCCGGCGCGGACCAGGACGGGGTGCTCTACCTGCGCCGGGTCGAGGACAGCGACCGGATCAGGGCGGCGCTGCGGCCCGGGGCCCGGATCGCGGTGATCGGCGCGGGCTGGATCGGGCTGGAGGTGGCGGCCGCGGCCCGCGAGGCGGGCGCCGAGGTGACGGTGCTGGAAGCGCTGGAACTGCCGCTGCTGCGGGTGCTCGGCCGGGAGGTCGCCCAGGTCTTCGCCGACCTGCACCGGGAGCACGGGGTGGACCTGCGCCTCGGTGTGAAGGTGGCCGAACTGACCGGCGAGGGCGGCTCGGTGACCGGCGTGAAGCTCGCCGACGGCACGACGGTGGCGGCCGACGCGGTGGTCGTCGGCATCGGCATCGCCCCCGCCACCGGCCTCGCCGAGGCGGCCGGGCTGGAGGTCGACAACGGGATCAAGACCGACCAGCACCTGCGCACCTCGGACCCGGACGTGTACGCGGCCGGCGACGTCGCCAACGCCTACCACCCGCTGTTCGGCAGGCACGTCCGGGTCGAGCACTGGGCCAACGCGCTCAACCAGCCGCAGACCGCCGCCCGCGCACTGCTCGGGCAGCCGGACGCGGTGTACGACCGGGTCCCGTACTTCTTCACGGATCAATATGATCTTGGCATGGAGTACGTCGGCTACGTCGAACCCGACGGCTACGACCGGGTGGTGTTCCGCGGCGCCCCGGCCACCCGCGAGTTCATCGCGTTCTGGCTCTCCGGCGGCCGGGTGCTCGCGGGGATGAACGTCAACGTCTGGGACGTCACCGACCCGATCCGCGAACTGGTGCGCTCGGGGCGGGTGGTGGACACCAAGGCGCTGGCCGACCCGAAGGTGCCGCTCGGGGACCTGTAGGGTCCGGCCTCAGCCCACCGGGATGCCGGGGTTCACCAGCCCCCGGCCCCCGGTGACGGTGTTGCCCGCGTCGATCGTCACCGTGCAGTTCGCCGCGTCGTAGTCGGTCACGTCGATCGCGTAGCGGTCCGGGCCGGTGGCGCCGGTGAGGTCGGAGCGGTTGCCCCGGAAGACGGTGCCGCAGCCCCAGCCCGGCCGGACGCTGTGGACCTGGTAGCCGTCGTCGGTGGTGCGCCGGCCGGTGTTGTTCTCGATGACGTAGCCGTTGCCCTTCACGTCGACCCAGGAGTCGTCGTAGTTGCGCCCGGTGAGGCCGTCGCCGTCGAAGGTGTTGCCGGAGACGAGGCCGCCGATGGTGCCCTCCTTGAGGTCGACGTTCTCGGCGCCGATGTTCGGGCCGAAGGTGTTCCCGGTGATCCGCACGTAGTCGCTGTGGTCGGTCAGGGTGTTGGCGGTGCCGACGTAGACGCCCTCGCCCATGCCGTCCCGGCTGAGGCCGGTGTCGTGGATGCGCGAGCCGCGCAGCGTGCCGTGGGCGCTGGAGTTGCGGAAGTGCACGCCCTCCATGGTGGTGTGGTGGACCGTCACGTCGTCGAGGACCACGTAGTCGGCGGAGTCGGCCATGATGCCCTTCTGGGCCCCGGTGACGGTCAGCCCCTGGACGGTCCAGTAGCTCGCGCCGTCGAGGTGGAGGCCGTAGCCGCCGCCGGTGGGGGTGGTGAGGACGGCCTTCGCCGAGCCGGTGAGGGTGATCCGGGCGGCGGCGGTGCCGGGGGTGGTGGCCTTGAAGGTGCCGGTGTAGGTACCGTCGGCGAGCTGGATGGTCTGGCCGGGCGCGGCGGCGGCGAGCGCGCTCTGGAGCTGCTTGGCGGTGCCGACCTTGACCACGGCCGCCGGGGCGGCGGAGTCGGTGGCCACGGCCGCGGGGGCGGCGCTGCCGAGGGTGAGGACGGTGAGCGCGGCGAGGAGAACGGGGCGCCTGGTCACGGACGGTGCTCCTTGCGGTGGTCGGGGCCGGCCGGAGGACGGGGCCGGTGGCGACAGGAACATGCCGTCGCCCAGAGTGGACTGGACCATTCCGAGGCGTCAAGAGTGCCTCCCCGCGCGATACTGGAGCCCTGGGGGAGCCTCGGACAGCCTCGGACAGGGTCGGTCAGGATCGGTCGGGGTCGGACGGTCGGAGAGGGAGGCGGCGATGGGCGGCGGTACGGCCGGGTTCGCCGTGGTGGTGTTCGGTGCGCTGGGCGGCGTGGTCGCCTACCTCGCCGGGGTGGTCGGCCTGCGCGAACTGCGGCGGCTGCGCCGGGTCGGCGTCCCGGTGCGGGCGCTGGTGCGCGAGCGCGCCGCGGGGTCGGAGGACCGCGCGCTGCCGCCGCGGCCGCTGCTCCAGTTCGAGACCGAGGACGGCCGGGTGGTCGAGGTCTTCTCCCCCGTCCCCTCCACCGCCCGCCACCCGCTGCCGGACGGCGGCTTCGTCCCGGTCCGCTACGACCCGGCGGACCCGCGGCAGGTGCTGGTGGACGGGCGGGAGCGCGCGGGGCTGGAGTACGGGTTCCTCGCGCTCGGGGTACTGGTGGTGCTCGGCTCGATCACCCTCGGCGCCGCGGTGCTCTGAGCGGTACGGCGCACGCGGGCGGGCGGGCCGCGCACGACCCGCCCGGCCCGCCCGACGGGCTCAGACGGTGGCCGCGGTGGTCGCCGCCACGGTGGTCGCGATGGTGACGGCGGCCATCGTGAGCTGCACGGCCCGAATCGCCTCGCGGACGGAATCGGCCGCCCCGTCACCGGCGGCGATCTCGGCGAAGCGCGGCTCGACCTGCTTGCGGGGCAGCTCGGGGAAGGCCAGCCCGTGCAGCCGGGAGCCGTGCAGCAGCGCCACCAGGGCGGCGGTGCGCAGGTCCGGTTCGGCGCCGTCCAGCACCACCGCGGCCAGCCGCGCGCGCAGTTCGCGCTCCGCGCCGCCGTCCGCCTCCGGGTAGCGGCGGACCGGGAAGATGCCCAGCGCGCGGCGGCGCTCCTCGACCACCAGGCCGCGCTCGCACAGCCGCGCGACGGTGTCGGCGACCACCGTCGACCGGTCCCTGGTCAGCCAGTCGGCCGCCTTGGCCTTGCCGGAGCGGCGTCCGGCGGCCCACTCGTCGAGGCGGGCCAGCCGGCCGTCCACCAGCGGTTCGCCGGTCGGGGTGCGCTCGGTGACGGTGAGCCGACCCTCCTCGAGCGCGACCCGCTCGGCCAGCACCAGCTCGGCCAGGATGCCGCCCGCGGCGGCCCAGGCGGCGGTGGCGGCGTCCTTCGCCACGCCGGACTCGTCGTCCAGCGAGAGCAGCATCAGCTCCTCGGCGAGGGTGACGTGCATCGGGGTGTCCCTTCTTCTCGGCTTCTCGGCTTGTCGCGGCCACGCGGGCCCCAGGCGCGTAGCCCTCAGCCCCGCAGGGCGTCGACCAGGCGTCGGGCCCTGGTGTCCTCCTCCAACAACGCCCGGAGCAACCGATCAGTGCCCTGACCTGCGACGTCGGCCAGGTAGGCCTCGACCGAGCGCGGGTCGGCGGGCAGCGTCACCTCGCCGGAGTCGAGCGCGGCGTGCGCCCGGGCGTAGTCGAGGCCGAGACCGGCGAGCAGTTCGCCGGCGCCGTCCTCCTCCACCGGCCGCGGCTCATGGCGGGCCACCTCGTGCACGGCCAGCAGGGCGAGCAGGACGTGCTCGGTGCCGGGCGTACGGCGTCCGAGGCGCTCGGCCTGGGCGTCGGCCTCCGGCCGGATCCAGGCCGCCGGACCGGACGGGCCCGGCTGCAGCAGGCGCTTCCAGCGCGGGGCCGGGTGGGCGCGGCGGGCCAGCAGCGCCTCCCGGGTGGGGCGCAGCAGCGGGTCGAGGGCACCCGGCGCGGCCGGGTCGCCCGCCGAGACCGGTGAATCCGGAAAGTCCGGCGAATCCGGTGATTTCAGCGAGTTCGGTGAGACCGGCGAGTCCCGCCGGTCAGGCTCCGGCACGGTCGTTTCCATCGGCCCTCCCACGACTGCGGCTTTACTCGGACTATACGCTCGCTTTTCCTTCTCTTGGGTCTTTTCCGCACGTCAAGAAAGCGTCAGGACGGCGCCGGCGGCGGGCCCGGAAGACCGGGCGCCCCACCGTTGTTGCCATCTGGTGCCATCGTGAGAACCGCGCCCGCGAGAGGGGTGAGCACCATGGCCGACACGCTCCCCGGGCCGGGCCCGGTCCCCGAGGCGGAGGCGCCGCTGGACGCCTACTCCCGGGTCGTCACCTCCGTCGCCGCCGCGCTGACCCCGCGGGTCGCCGCGCTCCAGGTGCCCCGGCGCGGCCGGGGCGGCTGGTTCAGCACCGCGCTCGGCTCGGCGGTGGTCTTCACCGAGGACGGGTTCCTGCTCACCAACGCCCATGTGGTCGGCCACGCCGACGCCGGGACGCTGGCCTTCGCCGACGGCACCACCTCCCCCTTCCACACCATCGGCGCCGACCCGCTCTCCGACCTGGCCGTGCTGCGCGCCGACGGGCCCACCCCGTCGCCGGTGACGCTCGGCGAGGCGACCGGTCTGCGGGTCGGGCAGCTGGTCGTGGCCGTCGGCAACCCGCTGGGCCTGGCCGGGTCGGTCACGGCGGGCGTGGTCAGCGCGCTCGGCCGCTCGATCCCGGCCCGCTCCGGCAGCGCGGTGCGGGTCATCGACAACGTGATCCAGACCGACGCCGCGCTCAACCCGGGCAACTCCGGCGGCGCGCTGGCCACCGCGGACGGCCAGGTGGTCGGCATCACCACGGCGGTGGCCGGGAACGGGCTCGGCCTGGCCGTCCCGATCGACGCCACCAGCCGCCGGATCGTCGCCGCGCTGCTCGCCGACGGCCGGATCCGCCGCGCCTACCTCGGCCTCGCCGGGGTGCCCGCGCCCCTGCCGCCCGCCCTGCGCCACCGCACCGGGCAGCGCACCGGCCTGCGGATCGTCGAGGTGGTGCCCGGCGCGCCCGCCGACCGCGCCGGGCTGCACGAGGGCGACCTGCTGCTCACCGCCGCCGGGGAGCCGATGGGCAGCGCCCAGGCCCTCCAGCGCCTGATGCTGGCCGACGCGATCGGCCGCCCGCTCCCGCTCACCGTCCTGCGCGGCGAGGCCCTGGTCGACGTGCTCGCCGTCCCGGCGGAGCTGCCCGCCGACGACTGACCGGGAGCCCGGACCGTCGGCAGGGCCGGGGCCGGGACCGAGCGCCGACGGCATCCTGGTCACCTCCATACCGACATCGTGCGCGCCCTTATGTCCGGCGCCGCGACGAGGGCCGGAGCGGGGAGAAAACCGTTGGCGCCCGGGCGACCGGCGTGATTAGGCTGACGCCGTTCCGTACCGATCGACCCGGGCTGCCGCCCGACCGGAGAGGGTGTCTTGATGTCCCGGATCGCGCCGAGTGCGCCTCGCCACCGTCCGACGACCACCGTCTGACGAGCATCGCCTGACGACCAGTCGAGGCCGCTCGGCCTGCTCTTGCTGCCACTGCACGAACCCCCCAGCAAGGAGCACCCCGGGTGTCCAGCACCTCCAGCACTCCCCCCGTTCTGAAGACCTCCACCTTCGCCTGCGCCTGGTGCGGTCTGACCGTCTCCACCTACGCCGCCGACGGCACACGGCGCAACCACTGCCCGTCCTGCCTGCACTCGCAGCACGTCCTCGACCACGTCGAGGGCGGGCCGAGCGACTGCCTGGGCCGGATGTCGCCGATCGCCATCGCCGTGCTGCGCACCGGCGACTGGACGGTCGTCCACCGGTGCGTGCGCTGCGACGAGCTGACGTCCACCCCGGTCTGCACGGACGACAACCAGCTCGTCCTGATGCGGATGGCCGTCCGTCCGCTCGCCCAACCGCCGTTCCCGCTCGAAGCGTTCGGCACCCTCTGAAGCGCGCCCGGAAGAGGGAGGACCGAACCATGCCACGACGCAAGAACACCGGCGGCGGGGGTCGGCGGGACCGCCGCCCACAGCGGTACAAGGACGTCCTGCACGGACAGGGCGGGCACCGGGCGCACGCCTTCCGCTGCGTGGACTGCCGGTTGGACGTCCCGCTGGACGCCCCCGGCACCGCCCACCGCAACCACTGTCCGAACTGCCTGGCCAGCCGTCATGTCGACGGCCGGACACCCGGCGACCGGGCGGCCGGCTGCGGCGGCCGGATGACGGTGCTGAGCCTGTCGGTCCGCGCCGACGGCGAGTGGATGATCATCCACCAGTGCCTGTCCTGCGGCGAGTTGAGCGCCAACCGGATCGCCGGGGACGACAACGCCCTGGCCCTGGTCCGGCTCGCGCTCAAACCGCTGCGGGACACCACCGTGGCGCACCGCACGATGCTCACGCTGTAGGCGCGCGTCCCCCACGCGTCCCCGTGTCTCCGACCGGGACGTGCCTGTGACCGGGGCGCGCGGGGCGGTCGCGGCGGGCCCGTCCGTACGGGTGGGCCCGCTGTCCGAACCGTCGACCGCTCCGCGCGCCCGGCCACCTGTCCCCACCGGTTCACCGGGGGGCTCCGGATACCGGCCGGAGCCCCGGTTCCTCGGCGCGGTCCGTCCGTACGGGCGGACCGTTCACGGGCCGCGCCTCAGACCGGGCGGTCCGGGCGCAGCAGCGCCACCCGCACCGAGCGGCGCGGGAGGGCGGCGGGCAGGGCGGCCAGCAGGGCGGCGGCGGTGAACACCGCGTAGTGCCCGGCCTCCACCCACGGTCCCGCCCAGCCGAGTTCGCCGTGGTGGTGTTCGGCGAAGGCGTTGCGGCAGAGCCAGGCGGCCAGGCCGATCAGCGGCGCGGCCGCCGGCCGGGAGCGGCGGCCGACCAGGGCGCACAGCGCCAGGTAGCCGACGTACGGCAGCGGGCCCGAGTGCAGTTCGCCGAGGACGCCGAGCACCAGCGCCACTCCGCCGCCCGCGAGCAGCGCCACGCTGCCCGCGGTGCCGGCCGACAGCCGCTCCAGCACGGGGTGGTAGCGGGTGCCGCCGGGGCGGGCCGAGTACATCCGCACCGCGGACTACCGCTCCGCCGCGAGGAGTTCGGGCGCGGGCCCGACCGGCAGGTGCCAGCGGGTGCGGCGGTGCAGGGCCTCCAGGTCGTGCAGCAGCTCGGGGGCCGGGACGGTGAGCACCGGGCAGCCGGCCCGCCGGGCGCAGTACGCGGGCACCGCGCGCCGCAGCCGGCGGCGCAGCGGGCCGCCGCTGTGGCCGAGGACCAACAGGTCGTCCGGCCGGTCGGCGATGTGCAGCAGGGCCGGGCCGGTGTCGCCGCGGACCAGCACCGGGCGCATCGGCACGCCAGGGTCGGCGCCGCCGAAGGCCGCGTCGAGGGCGTCCCGCAGCCGCTGGTCGGCGGCCTCCCGGACGGCGGCGAGCAGCGGCGGGCAGGGCGAGCGCCGGTAGCCGTGTTCGCCGCCGGGGGGCTCCCAGGCGAGCACCGGCACCAGGACGGCGCCGCGGTCGCGGGCCTCGGCGGCGCCGCGGTGCAGTGCGGCCAGGCTGCCCAGCGAGCCGCTGACCCCGACCACCACCCTGGGTGCCGCGCCGTCCTCGTGCCGCCCGTTGCCGTGCATGTTCCGTCCTCGTGTGGTCGTGTTCTCCGTCGTCGTCCAGCCAACCGCCGTGCCGGGGCTGACCTGCGCTCCTTGACGGCTTCCTGACGTCCCGGAGGGCGTTCCCAACGCGCTCCATACGCGGCCCGCCGGGTTCCCGCGCCGCCGGGACCATCCGCGTCTCACCCGTTCGGCCTACTCAGCGGGCGAAGATCACCGCCGGATGGGTGGATGGAGACGGCCCGCCGGGATTCGGCATGCCCGCCGGGCGGTTCGATGTCGAACGTTCTAGGGAGCACGGGCTTGTACTACAGCAGCGGCAACTACGAGGCGTTCGCCCGGCCGAGGAAGCCCGAGGGGGCCGACCGCAAGCGGGCCTGGTTCGTCGGGTCGGGGCTCGCCGCACTGGCCGGGGCGGCGTTCCTGGTCCGGGACGGCCAGGTGCCCGGCGAGCGGATCACGGTCCTGGAGCGCCTGAAGCTGGCCGGCGGCGCGCTGGACGGGATCGAGGTGCCCGAGAAGGGCTTCGTGGTCCGCGGCGGGCGCGAGCTGGAGGACCACATGGAGTGCCTGTGGGACCTCTTCCGCTCGGTGCCCTCGCTGGAGGTCGAGGGCGCCTCCGTCCTCGACGAGTTCTACTGGCTCAACAAGGACGATCCCAACTTCTCGCTCCAGCGGGTCACCGAGCGGCGGGGCCAGGACGCGCGCACCGACGGCCTGTTCGCGCTCGACGACAAGGCGCAGAAGGACCTGGTCCGGGTCTTCCTCGCGACCCGGGAGGAGCTGGAGGGCAAGCGGATCGACGAGGTCTTCTCGCGGAACTTCCTGGACAGCAACTTCTGGCTGTACTGGCGCACCATGTTCGCCTTCGAGGAGTGGCACGGAGCGCTGGAGATGAAGCTCTACCTGCACCGCTTCATCCACCACATCGGCGGCCTGCCGGACCTGTCCGCGCTGAAGTTCACCAAGTACAACCAGTACGAGTCGATGGTCCTGCCGCTGACCCGCTGGCTGACGGACCAGGGCGTGCGGTTCCGCTACGAGGTCGAGGTCACCGACATCGACTTCGACCTCGCCCCCGGCAGCGACGGCTCCCCCGGCCGCAAGCAGGCCACCCGGATCCACTGGCGGGAGGCCGGCCGGGAGGGCGGGGTGGACCTCGGCCCGGACGACCTGGTGTTCACCACCATCGGCTCGCTCACCGAGAACTCCGACGACGGCGACCAGCACACCCCGGCCCGGCTGGACGAGGGCCCCGCCCCGGCCTGGGACCTGTGGCGCCGGATCGCCGCCAAGGACCCGGCCTTCGGCCGCCCCGAGGTGTTCTGCGGCAACATCCCGGAGAGCAAGTGGGAGTCGGCGACCGTCACCACCCTGGACCCGCGCATCCCGCGCTACATCCAGAAGGTCGCCCGGCGCGACCCGTTCGGCGGCGGCGTGGTCACCGGCGGCATCGTCACCGCCCGGGACTCCTCCTGGCTGCTGAGCTGGACGGTCAACCGCCAGCCGCACTTCAAGCAGCAGCCCGCCGACCGGATCGTGGTCTGGGTCTACTCGCTGTTCGTCGACCGACCCGGCGACTTCGTGAAGAAGCCGATGCAGGACTGCACGGGTGAGGAGATCACCCAGGAGTGGCTGTACCACCTGGGCGTCCCGGTCGGCGAGATCCCCGACCTGGCCGCGAACGCCGCCCGCTGCGTGCCGGTGATGATGCCGTACGTGACGTCCTTCTTCCTGCCCCGGCACGCGGGCGACCGGCCGGACGTGGTGCCGGAGGGCGCCGTCAACTTCGCCTTCATCGGCCAGTTCGCGGAGACCACCCGGGACTGCGTCTTCACCACCGAGTACTCCGTGCGCACCGGCATGGAGGCCGTCTACCGGCTGCTCGACGTCGAGCGCGGCGTGCCCGAGGTGTTCAACTCCACCTACGACGTGCGCAAGCTGCTCGCCGCCACCACCCGGCTCCGGGACGGCGCCGAACTCGACCTGCCCGGGCCGGAGTTCCTGCGCAAGCGGCTACTGCGCCGGCTGGAGGCCACCGAGATCGGCGAGCTGATGCAGGAGTTCGGGCTGATCGAGGACGAGCGGAGGTAGCCGGAGCGCGCTGACGGTGGTGGGGGCGGGTCCTGGGACCCGCCCCCACCGCTGCCCGTTCCGCCGTCCCGGGCCATGGCACCAGACGCGAATGGTGCTATCGTCACTAGCACCATGTTGCTGAAGCTGGACATCGGGGACACCCGACCACTGCACGAACAGGTCGCCGGCGCGATCAGACGAGCCGTCGCCGAGGGCGAGTGCGCCCCCGGGGACAAGCTGCCCCCGGCCCGGGAGCTCTCCCGGGCCCTGGGGGTGAACACCAACACCGTCCTGCGCGGGCTGCGCACGCTGCGCGACGAGGGGGTGCTGGAGTTCCGCCGGGGCCGCGGCATCACGATCGCGACCGGCGCCGACACCCGCTCCGAACTTGTGGACCGGGTACGGCAGTTGGTCGAGGACGCGGCCCGGGCCGGCTACAGCAGGAACGATCTCGTGGACATGATCAGGGGGATGTCGTGACGGACTCGGGGAACACCAAGGAACCGACCACGGAACCGGCCGCCGCGCGGCCACCGGCGGCCGGTGGCGCCGTCTGGGCCGCGGCGGCCTGGTCGGTCGGGGTGCTGGCGCTGCTGGTCGCCCTGCCGCTGGTGGCGCGCCACCGGCTGCCGGACCCACTGGCCACCCACTGGGGCGGGCGGGAACCGGACGGCTCGATGTCGCTGACGGCGGCCACGGTCTTCCCGGCCGCGTTCTGGGCGGTCCTGGTGCTGATCTCGGTGGTCCTGCGGCGGTACTGGGCCGGCCGGACGCCCGGGGCCGCGTCGGCGATGCTGGCGGCCGGCGGGGTGCTGCTGACGGGGGCGCAGGCCTCCATCGTGCACGCCAACCTGGACCGCGCCCGCTGGCAGGACGCCGCCCCGATGGGCATCGAGGTGGTCCTGATCCTGCTGGCCACCGGCCTCGCCGGGCTGCTGGCGGTGCTGGCGGGCCGGCGCTACGGCGGCCGTCCGGAGCGGCACCCGGCGGCCGGGGCACCGGCGCTGGAGGTACCGCCGGGCGAGCAGGTCGTCTGGCTCTCCCAGGCCGCCAACCCGTGGCTGCAGCTGTCCGCCGCGGTGCTCGGGCTGCTCTCGGTGGCGGGGGTGCTGCTCACCGCGAGCGGGGTCGTCGACCTGGACTGGGTGCTGGTGCTGCCGCTCGCCGTCGGCGCCCTCGCGCTCCTCGGCTGCTCCTCGGTACGGACCCGGGTGACCGCCCGCGGCCTCACCGTCGGCTTCGGCCCGTTCGGGTGGCCCGCCCGCCGCTGGTCCCCCGCCGAGCTCGACTCCGCCCGCGCCGAGCGGCGCACCGCCGCGCAGTCGGGCGGCTGGGGCTACCGGATCAACGGGCTCGGCACCACCGTGATGGTGCGCCCGGGCGTCTGCCTGGTGGTCCGCACCCGTCGGGGCACGGACTTCGCGGTCAGCGTCGACGACGCCGAGCGCGGGGCCGCACTGCTCAACGCGCTGATCGCCCGCACCCGGCAGCCCACCGGCTGAATCGTTTCGGCAGCGGGGTACCCGGCGGTCCGGTCACCACGACCGGGCCGCCTCGCCGTTCCCGCGCCCCCTCGCCGCACTCACCCCCGCTCCCCTCAGGACTCCCCCGCGCGCAGTTCGGTGGCGATCTGCCGCCGTCCGGCGACCAGCGTCTCCAGCACCACCCCGAGGCAGGCCACCAGCGTCAGGCCCGCGGTGGGCAGCAGCACCGGCAGCGGCGCGGGATCGAGGGAGCCGCCCGTCCCGGCCCCGACCAGGGTCGAGAGGTCGAAGGCCGGCCCCAGCAGGACGGCCGCCAGCACCGCGACCCCGGCGCCGCCGGCGGAGGCCGCCAGGGTCCGCGGCAGCGCCTCGGCGATGATCAGCGCCAGCCCCTGCCGTGGCCGCAGGCCCATGGTGCGCAGCCGGGCGAGCACCGCCGTACGGTCGGGCGCGGCCCGCAGCAGCGTCAACAGGACAGCGAGGACGGCGAATCCGGCGCTGGCCGGGGCCGCGTACCAGAACAGCCGCCCTGCGGCCTGCTGCAACGGGTCGTCGGCGAGCTGTGCGGCGTACTCGCGGCTGCTGCCGACCCGGTAGGCGGGCGGCAGTCCGTGGCTGCCCCGGCCGGCCGCCGCGGCCTCGTCCGCGATCAGCTTGTCGAGACCGGTCGGCTCGACCAGGCCCCGCTCCAGGAGGAGCGACCTGATCCGCCCGGGGTCGAGGCCGTCGCCGACGGCCAGCCACCCGGTCCACCGGCCGAGTTCCGGCAGGCGTTCCACGGCGGGGCCGCTGGGCACCACGACGAACGGCTGCTCCGGCTCCGGCAGTGCCGGGGTCGCGGTGACGATCCCGGCGACGGTGGTGCGCAGTTCGCTCGCGGTGGACAGGTGCAGCGTCGGCGCGCCGGCGGCCAGGCGCGCGGCCAGGTCGCGGCTGAACAGCGCGGGCACCGGGGTGTCCGGGCCGCCGGGGGTGCCGGCGAGCTTCGCCGGGTCGAACGCGCCGGCCCCGAGGGTGCGGGCGATCGCGGCGTACGCGGTCGGCTCGGCGACCACCAGGGTCACCTTGGTGTAGTCGTTGGGGCCTGCGCCGACGAACCGCGCGCGCTGGTCCACCCGGACCGCGGTCGCGCTCCGGGCCTCCGGGAGTCCGCCCACGGCCTTGAGGAACGGGTCCGGCAGGGTCGCGTAGTCCGGGACGGAGACGGCGATGTCGCCGCCGGTCGCGACCCGTCCGGCGTGCAGCCTGCCGAGGTCCACGGAGGCGAGCAGGGTGGCGCCGAAGCCGGTCGCGGTGACGGCGATCAGCAGGGCGAGCAGCGGCAGCGCGGAGGGCCGGCGGCGGCCGGAGCCGTCCCGGGCGGCCCGGGCGAGGCCGAGGAAGCCGATCAGCCCGCGGCTGCGGCCGACGAGCGCGGCCAGCCGGCCGGTCGCCACCGGCTCGATCCGCGCCAGCAGCAGCCCGCCGGCGACGGCGAGCAGCAGCGGGGCGGCCACCAGCAGCGGGTCCACGCCCCGGCCGGAGTGGCCGACGCCGCGCCGGCGGACCTCGGCCACCGCCACGGCGGTGACGGCCAGCAGCGCGAGTTCGCCGACCACCCGGCGCCCGCGGCCGGTCGGCCGGGGGCGGTCCCACAGCAGGGCGGCGCGGGCCGGGAGGGCGAGCAGCGCGAGCAGGGTCGTACCGAGGCCGGCCGCCACCGCGAGGCCCCAGCGCGGGGTGGGCAGCAGCACCAGGGCGAGCACCGCCCCGAGCGCGGCGGCGGGCAGCACGGTCACCGCGCCCTCGCCGAGCAGCCGCAGCAGCACCCCGCCGCGCGAGCCGCCGCGGGCCCGGAGCAGCCCGAGTTCGGCGGCGCGGCGGTCGGTGCCGAGCGCGGCGGCCAGGCAGAGCACCACCACGGCGACGCCCGCGACGCCGGCCGGCCCGATCGCGCTCAGCGCCATCGCGGCCCGGTAGCGCTCGGCCGCCCGGTCGAGGATGACGGGCAGCGTCGAGACGGACCGCAGGTCGGCGCGCCCGGTCGCGTCGGCCAGGGCCGCGACGCCCGGCCCGGACACGAGGGGCAGGACGTCGGCGCGGGTCCGCTCCAGCCGGTCGGCGCGCAGCGGGGCCGGGTCCACGGCCACCCGCCAGAAGTTCTGGACGGACGTGCCCCAGCCGGTCAGCCCGGCCAGGCTGTCGCCGTCGACGAAGCCGGTGGCCCCCAGCCAGTTGCCGTGCTCCAGGTCGATGTTCAGGCAGGGGCGGTCCGGGCAGCCGAGGCCGGTCCAGAACGGGTCCAGCGGGTCGTCGACCCGGAACAGGCCGGTCACCACGGCGGTCCGCCGGCTGTCGGGGCCGGTGCTGCCGCTGTCGACGACGTCACCGACCTTGATGCCGACCAGTTCGGCGGCCGTCCGGCTGACCATCACCGGCAGCGGGGCTCCGGCGGTGGCGGGGCCCGGGCGGCTGCCCTCGGTCAGGGTGACCCGGTCGGCGAGGCCGGCCAGGTGAGCCAGGGAGAGCCTGGGCGGGGCGCTGTCGCTCACCCGGCGGTAGCCCGGGTTGAACATCGGGACGGAATCGGTCACGGAGCCGTGCGCCAGGCCCGCCGGGGACAGCGCGAGCTTCCCGCCGACCCGTTCGACGAGCTGCCGGTCGACGGCGTCGAGGTCGGCGGCGGTGTCGCTCGGCCGGGCCTTGGAGGAGAAGTGCAGGCTGGTCGCGTGGATGCCCTGCCGGTGCACGTAGTCCCGCAGCGCCGCGTCCGCGCCCCGGTCGGTGACGCGGGGGACGGCCACGGACAGCAGGACGGTGACGAACGCGAGGGCCGCCGTCAGCAGGGCGGTGCCCGGGTCGGCGCGCAGCCGGGTGCGGACCCAGTGCGCCGGGCGGTGGGCGGCCCCGGGGGTGCCGGCCTTGGCGGTCACGTCTCCTCCACGAGGCGCAGCAGGACGGCGGCCGCCGGAGGGGCCGCGGGTGGACGCGTCGTGCGCGCACCGCGCACGGATCACCGGCGACCGGTCGCCGGACGATGCTGTCAGATCCGATCACCGATCGGAAGGGAATGGTACAGATCGATCCAGGCTCGTCCAGGCACGGTTGGGGCTGGTGGGGGCCGCTGTCCCGCTCTCCGCGCGGGAGTTGAACCGTCGGGCCCTCCGGGTCCGTAGTGGATGACCGTCCGGGGCGCCCCGGACGGTCATCGGGGGTCTAAACCGCTCAAATCGGTGGTGCTTCGAACGCCAATGCGGGTACACCAGTTGACGGTCGCTCAGGTGTGTGGCGGCGCCCGTCCGACGCCGCCCCACCCCGTCCCGCGCGGCCGGAGGACGAGCGGGCCCACGCGCCCGTGCGAAAGGCAAGGAGGCGTCCGTGGCTCACGACGTGCGCACGCAGAACACCCCCGCTGTCCGGCGGAGCACCCAGGACGTTCGGACCATCGCGATCCTGCGCCTCGGCGTCGGCCTGATCGGCATCCTGCTGCCGGTGGCCCTGCCGTTCGGCAACTGGCTGGCCGCCGAGCTGACGGGGCGCAGCACCGACGGCTTCTGGCCGAACTCGATGAGCGGCGCGTACTACACCGACACCCGGAACGTCTTCGTCGGCGCGCTGTGCGCCCTCGGGGTGTTCCTGATCTGCTACCGCTTCGACCGCCGGGACGACCGCTGGAGCACGGCGGCCGGGTTCTTCGCGCTCGGGGTCGCGCTCTGCCCGACGTACACCGGGGGCGGGTCCGGCCTCGACCGCACCGTCGGGGTGTTCCACCTGGTCTTCGCCGGCCTGCTGTTCGTCATGCTGGCGGTCTTCTGCCTCTACTCCTTCCGCAACCCCCGCTCCGCCCAGCCGGCCCGGGTGGGCACGGCGTACCTGGTGGCCGGGGTGGTGATCCTGGCCGCCCTGGCGCTCTCGCTGCTGGCCGGGGTGACGGGCGTCGGCTCCGACTGGCCGGTGCGGCCGCTGTACCTGGGCGAGTGGCTGGCCACCTGGGCCTTCGGCCTCGCCTGGACGGGCGCCGCCCTCGAACTCGCGGCGCACGGGCGGCGCGACGCCGACAGCGCCGTGGTCCCCCGCCAGCCGGGCGCCGACGCGCTCGACCCGAAGCACCCGGAGGCGCACGCCTGAGACCCTGTCATTCCCGTGCGGCGGGCGACCGTTACCATGCGCACCATGAACCGCCACCAGGGCGGTTGGTGACGGATGCCCAGCGGCGGGAGAACGAACATGGCGAACGAGGTCCGGGCAGAGCACGGTCCGCGCGAGGACTACCCGTCGGTGGACCTGCGGATGGACGTTCCGCACTCCGCCCGGGTCTACGACTACCTCATCGGCGGAAAGACCAACTTCGAGGCGGACCGGGTCGCGGCGCACGCCTCGGTGCGGGCCTGGCCGGCGCTGCCGACCTCGATGCGCACCACCCGCGAGTTCATGCAGCGCTCGGTGCGCAGACTCGCCGAGCAGTACGGCGTACGGCAGTTCCTCGACATCGGCACCGGCATCCCGACCTCGCCGAACGTGCACGAGGTCGCCCAGGCGGTCGACCCCGAGGCCCGGGTCGCCTACGTGGACAACGACCCGATCGTGCTGACCCACGCGCGGGCCCTGATGGACAGCACGCCCGAGGGCCGCACCTGTTACGTGGAGGCCGACTTCCGCGACCCGGAGTCGATCATCGGCAACCCCCGGCTGCGCGAGGTGCTCGACTTCTCGCAGCCGGTGGCGCTGTCGCTGATCGCGATCGTCCACTTCGTGCTGGACGAGGACGATCCGCAGGGCATCGTGCGCCGCTTCATGGACGCCCTGGCCCCCGGCAGCTTCCTCGCCCTGACGGTCTTCACCGGGGACACCGACCCGGTGGGCGTGGGCGGCGTCGGCCGTGAGTACAACGCGCGCGGCATCCCGCTCCAGATCCGCGACAAGGCCGAGACGGAGGCCTTCTTCGACGGCTACGAGCTGCTCGACCCGGGCGTCACGCTGGTGCACCACTGGCGGCCGGACGCCGGTGCCGCGCCCGTCCGCGACCAGGACATCGCGATGTACGCGGGCGTGGCGATCAAGCGCTGAATCGTTTCTGCGGCGGGCCCGGTCAGCCGGACACCGAGACCAGGCCCGCCTCGTAGGCCAGGATGACCAGCTGCACCCGGTCCCGGGCGTCGAGCTTGGCCAGCAGCCGGGTCATGTAGGTCTTGACGGTCGCGATGCTGAGCACCAGTTCGGCGGCGATCTCGGTGTTGGACAGGCCCCGGCCGACCAGGGTCAGGATCTCGCGCTCGCGCCCGGTGATCGCCGCCAGCCGCCGCTCGGCTGCGACGGCGGCGGCAGCAGCGGTGACACCCCGGGCACCCGGCCCGGGCCCGCCGGTCCCCGACCGCGACGGGCGGCCCCCGACGAACGCCCCGATCAGCCGCCGGGTGACGCTCGGCGCGATCAGCGCGTCCCCGGCGGCGACCACCCGCACCGCGCCGAGGATGTCGTCCAGCGCCATGTCCTTCACCAGGAAGCCGGACGCCCCGGCGTGCAGCGCCGCGTACACGTGCTCGTCCTCGTCGAAGGTGGTGAGCACCACCACCCTGGTCGGCCCGCCGTCGGCGGTCACCAACCTGGTCGCCTCGATGCCGTCCATGCCGGGCATCCGGATGTCCATCACCACGACGTCCGGCCGCAGTTCGGCGGCCAGCCGGACGGCCTCCGCCCCGGTGCCGGCCTCGCCGACCACCTCGACGTCCGCCGTCTCCGCGATCACCATCTCCAGCGCGGCGCGCACCAGCGGCTGATCGTCGACCAGCAGGACCCGGATCACGCGCCCGCCTCCCCGGCCGACGAGCCCGACGAGCCCGACGAACCCGACGAACCCGGTACCGACGCCGATACCGCCACCGGCACCGGCAGCCGGGCGGCCACCCGGAAGCCGCCCCCGGGCAGCGGCCCGGCCTCGAACTCGCCGCGCAGCAGGGCGACCCGCTCCCGCAGCCCGGCCAGCCCGAACCCGCCGCCGGCCCCCCGGACCGGACCCAGGCCCCGCCCCCGGTCGGTGACCTCGACGGACAGCTCCCCCGCCGTCCGGTGGTCCACCGCCACCACACAGGCGTCGGTGTCCGCGTGCCGCACCACATTGGTGACCGACTCCTGGACGATCCGGAAGGCCGCGAGGTCCACCTCCGGCGGCAGCGGCCCCGGTTCGCCGCGCCGCCGCACCTCCACCCGCACCCCCGCCGCGGTGGTCGCCCCGGCCAGCCGGTCGAGGTCGGCCAGGCCCTGCGGCACCGGGGCCGAGGCCTCGCCGTCAGCCTCCCGCAGCGCGACCAGCATTCTGCGCAGCGCCGCCAGGGTGTCCCGCCCGGCCGCCTCGATCTCGCCCAGCGCCTGCTTGGCCCGCTCCGGCCGACGGTCGATCACCCGGCGGGCGGCGCCCGCCTGGAGGGCGACGATGCCGAGGCTGTGCGCGACGGTGTCGTGCATCTCGCGGGCGATCCGCAGCCGTTCGGCGGTGACCGCCTCCTCGGCCGCCCGGGCGCCGAGCGCCGCCGCGTGCTCCCGGTTCTGCCGTCCCGAGCGGCCGACCAGCCAGGCGACCAGCGCGAGCAGCGCGGCGCCGTCGGCCGAGCCGATGTGGGTGCCGGTGAAGATGCCCACCGTGTTGCCGTGCACCATGCCGATGTGCGCCACCAGGAGGGCCATCACCAGCGTGAAGGCGGCCCGCGAGGTGCGGCGCGGCCGGGTCGCGGTGATCAGGCAGAGCGCGACGTCCACGGCGAGCAGCGCGCCGGGCGGCACCTGGGCGCCGCCGGCCCACCCGTCGGTCTCGGTGAACGCGGCGATCAGCAGCAGGACGACGGAGAGCACCGGCAGCCGTCGCACCAGCGCCGCGCCCGCGAAGGCCACCACCGTGTCGGCCAGGGTGAACGCCCAGCCGCCGTGCGCGGCGGCGCCGGGGTGCTGCGAGGCGTCGCCGCCGAGCCGGACGGCGGGGTAGCCGGCGGCCACGCACCAGGCGAGGCCGACCCAGACCTCGGGCGGGACGCGCCGGAGCAGCGGCGGGGAGGGCGTCGATGACATGGTCCAAGATCGTAACGACGGTCCGGCGAGGCCGTCATCCAGCCGTGGTTGTACGGCCGGGGGTGACCGGCACTGTCGACGCCGGTCCGATGCTGCCGTACGGGCCGGACGGGCACCGTGGAGCCCATGATCGAAGTCACCGAGCTGACGAAGCGCTACGGCCGCGGCCACCGCGTCCGCACCGCCGTCGACCGTCTCTCCTTCACCGTCCGGCCCGGCCGGGTCACCGGCTTCCTCGGCCCCAACGGCGCCGGCAAGTCCACCACCCTGCGGCTGGTCCTCGGCCTGAGCACCCCCACCTCCGGCGCCGTCACCGTCGACGGCCGCCCCTTCCGCGGCAGGCCGCGCGGCCTGCGGCACGCCGGCGCGCTGCTGGACGCGGGCGACGCCCACGGCGGGCGGACCGGCCGGGCCCACCTGCGGGCGCTCGCCCGCACCAACGCGATCCCGGCCGCCCGGGTCGAGCAGGTGCTGCACGAGGTCGGGCTCGCCGAGGCAGGCGGGCGCCGGATCGGCGGCTACTCGCTGGGCATGAAGCAGCGGCTCGGCATCGCGGGCGCGCTGCTCGGCGACCCGCCGGTGCTGCTCTTCGACGAGCCGCTCAACGGACTGGACCCGGAGGGCGTGCTCTGGGTGCGCGGACTGTTCCGCCGGCTCGCCGCCGAGGGGCGCACCGTCTTCGTCTCCAGCCACATGATGGCCGAAATGGAGCACACCGCCGACCACCTGGTGGTGGTCGGACGCGGCCGACTGATCGCGGACGAGAGCCTGTCCGCGTTCGCCGCCCGGGCCGGCCGGGGCACCGTCACCGTCCGGGCCGCCGAACCCGACCGGCTGGCGGCCGTGTTGACGGCGGCCGGCGCCGCCGTGCGGCCCGGCCCGGACGGCGCCCTCGCGGTGACCGGCGTGGGTGCCACCCGGATCGGCGAACTCGCCCTGGAGCACCGCCTGTTGCTGCACGCCCTGACCCCCAGGGGCGCCTCCCTGGAGGAGGCGTTCATGGACCTGACCGCCGACAGCGTCGAGTACCCCGCCGGAGAGCCCCGTTGAACACCTCCTCGAACACCCCGCTGGGCACCGTTCCCGCCGACACCCGCACCGGCGCCCGCGCCGCCGAGCCGCGCGCCCGGTTCGGCGACCTGCTGGCCGCCGAGTGGATCAAGTTCTGGTCGCTGCGCTCCGTCCCCTGGGTGCTCGGCCTCAGCGCCCTGGCGATCGTCGCCGCCGGCCTCAAGTCCGCGCTGTACACCCGCGACCACTACACGCCGGGCGAGGACGACCCGGTGATGATGGCGCAGGTGGCGCTGAACAACGCCTTCGGCGCCGCCTCCGCCGACATCCTGATGCTGGTCGCGGGCGGCCTCGGCGCGCTCGTCATCACGGGCGAGTACGCGACCGGGCTGATCCGCACCACCCTGGCGGCCGTGCCCGACCGCCGGGCGGTGCTCGCCGCCAAGGCCTGCGTGCTGGCCGCCGTGCTGTCCGGCTACGGCGTGCTCGCCGTCGGCGCCTCCTTCGGCATCAGCCAGGCGGTCCTGTCCGGAACCGGCATCGGGCAGTCCGTCACGGACCCGGCCGCGCTGCGGTACGTCGCGGCGGCGGTGCTGTTCGGCCCGGTCTGCGCTCTCGCCGGGCTCGGCCTCGGCGCGCTGATCCGGCACAGCGCGGGGGCCGTGGTGGGCACCGTCGTGGTGCTCTTCTTCATCCCCTCGCTGGTCACCGAGCGCTACCGGTGGAGCGCCGACCTGCTGCACGCCCTGCCGCTGTCCGCCTGGCAACGCCTGGCCCGGACCACCCTGACGGGCCTGCGGCCGTCCGAGTACCCGGCCACCGTCACGGGGGCCTGGACCACCTACGCGGTGTGGGCGCTGGCCTCGGTCGCCGTCGCGGCGGCCGCCGTCCACCGCCGGGACCACTGACGGAAGCACTGACAGAAGCACTGGCGGGACCGCTGACGGCCGATCCGCGCGCCGGGCCGCCCGGCCGGCGCGCCACGGCCGCCCGGTGCGCTCCTACGGCCGGCCGCCCCGGCCCGAAGCCAGGTCGGCGACCGCCACCAGCAGCGCCGCCAGCACCAGCCCGGCCGCGACCGTCACGCCCAGCTGGAAGGCCAGCGACCAGTCCGGGCGGGGCCCCGCGGCATGGGCGAAGAACACCGAGCCGACGACGGCGATGCCCACCGCCGAGCCGACCCGCTGCGCGGTCTGCAGCACCCCGCCCGCGCTGCCCGCCCGGGCCACCGGCACCTGCTGGAGGGTCAGCGTCTGGTTCGGGGCGATCACCAGTCCGCTGCCCACCCCGGCGACCAGCAGCGGCAGCGCCGTCGTCCAGCCCACCCGGGGCCCCGACCACAGCTGCACCGCGAGCGCCGAGGCCAGCAGCCCGGCCAGCACCAGCACCAGTCCGGCCACCACCAGCCGCCGCCCCAGCCGGCTCACCAGGCGCCCGCCCACCGCCGCGGACACCCCCGAGCCGACCGCGAACGGCGTGATCGCCAGGCCCGCCGTCAGCGCCGAGTAGTGCAGGCCCGCCTGGAGGTAGAGCGTGAAGATGAAGAAGATCGCGGTGAACCCGGCGAAGTACACCAGCGACAGCAGCACCCCCGCCGCGTACGGCCGCACCGCGAACAGCGCCATGCTCACCAGCGGTTCGCGCCGCCGCCCGTAGTGCAGCTCCCAGCCGACGAAGGCGGCGAGCAGCACCGCCGCCAGCGGCAGCAGCAGCCAGCGGGTCGGGCCGTGCCACTGCTGCGCCTGGACGAACGGCAGCAGCAGCGAGACCGTCCCGGCGCCGAGCAGCAGCACGCCGACCGGGTCGAAGTCCCGGTGCCCGGCCCGGTCGCCGGCGGGCGGGGGCGCGGGGAGCAGCCGGTAGGCGACGGGCAGCGCGGCCACGCCGATCGGCAGGTTGACCAGGAACACCCAGCGCCAGCCGTCCTGCGGGCCGACCACGTGGATCAGCAGCCCGCCGAGCAGCGGCCCGACGGCGGTGGACAGCCCGATGGTCGCGCCCAGCGCGCCGAAGGCCCGGCCGCGCTCGGGGCCCTGGAACAGCACCTGGATGAAGCCGGACACCTGCGGCACCAGCACCCCGCCGGCCGCGCCCTGGAACAGCCGGGCCAGCACCAGCCACTCCTGGCTCTGCGCCGCCCCGGCGAGCGCGCTGGCCACGGTGAACAGGGCGAGCCCGGCGAGGAAGACGGCCCGCCGGCTGCGCGCGTCGCCGAGCCGCCCGGAGGGCACCAGCACCAGGCCGAAGGCCAGCGCGTAGCCGCTGAGCACCCACTGCAGGCCGCTGTCGGACATGTGCAGCCCGGCCCGTACGGTCGGCAGCGCGACGTTGACGATGCTGACGTCCAGCAGGGTCATGAAGCCGGCGACCAGGCAGACCGCGAGCGCCCGCCAGCGACGGGCGGCGGCCCGGCCGCCCACGGCGGTGGCGCCGGGCTGCGCCGGGTGCGCGGTGCTGCGCGGGGGGTCGGCGTTCATGGGAGCCCCTTCCCGGGGGCCGGGGCGTCGTGGCACCCGGACGAACGTCGGTCGGCTTCGACCGGCTTCGAATCAGATTCGTTCGAATTCGCTCGGCTTCGTCCGGCTCATCGTCGCCCGGGCCGTCCGGGGCCGCCACCGGGACCGCCACCGGGTCACCGACCGGGCCTCGGCAGGGAAGGCCGCCCGGGCCCCCGTCACCCGGCCTCACCCGGACGGCCGAACCGGATCGCGGCCGCCGCCCGCACCCCGGAGGCTGACGGCATGACCGTCGCCACCGAGACCCCGCCCTCCGCCCCTCCGGTGCTGGACGTCCGGCAGCGGAACGTCGTCTTCGCCACCATCGTGCTCGGCATGCTGCTGGCCGCCCTCGACCAGACCATCGTCGGCACCGCCCTGCCCACCATCGTCTCGGACCTCGGCGGGGCCGCGCACATGTCCTGGGTGGTGACGTCCTATCTGCTGGCCGAGACGGTGGCCACCGTCCTGGCCGGCAAGTTCGGCGACCTGTACGGGCGCAAGCTGCTGTTCCAGATCTCGGCGATCGTCTTCGTCGGCGGCTCGTTCCTGTGCGGGCTGTCCACCAACATGACCCTGCTGATCGCCTGGCGGGCCGTCCAGGGCCTCGGCGCGGGCGGCCTGATGGTCACCGCCATGGCGCTGATCGCGGACGTCATCCCGCTGCGCGAGCGCGGCAAGTACCAGGGCGCGATCGGCGCGGTGTTCGGCGTGGCCACGGTGATCGGGCCGCTGCTGGGCGGGCTGTTCACCGACCACCTGTCCTGGCGCTGGGCGTTCTACGTCAACGTGCCGATCGCGGTCGTGGTGGTCGCCGCGGCCGCCCGGACCATCCCCTCGGTCCGCTCGGCGACCCGCCCGGTCGTCGACTACCTGGGCATCGTGCTGGTCGCGGTCGGCGCCGGCGCGCTGATCCTGGCGACCAGTTGGGGCGGCAACGAGTACCCCTGGGGGTCCGGGGTGATCATCGGCCTGTTCGTCGGCGGCGCGCTGGCGCTCGGCCTGTTCTGCTGGGTGGAGACCCGGGCCGTCGAACCCATGCTGCCGATGCGGCTGTTCCGCAACCCGGTGTTCACGGTCTGCTCGGTGCTCAGCTTCATCGTCGGCTTCGCCATGCTCGGCGCGCTGACCTTCCTGCCGACCTTCCTCCAGTACGTGGACGGCGACTCGGCGACCGTCTCCGGCGTCCGGACGCTGCCGATGGTGATCGGTCTGCTGATCGCCTCGGTCGGCAGCGGCAACGCCGTCAGCAAGACCGGGAAGTACCGGCTGTTCCCGATCGTCGGCACCGCGGTGATGGCCGTCGGCCTCTACCTGCTCTCCCGGCTGGAACCCGGCACCGGCACCGCGCTGGCCTCGCTCTACATGTTCGTGCTCGGCGCCGGCATCGGGTTGAGCATGCAGGTCCTCACCATCGCCGTGCAGAACACCGTCGACTACGCCGACCTCGGCACCGCCACCTCCGGGGTGACCTTCTTCCGCACCATCGGCAGTTCCTTCGGCACCGCCGTGTTCGGCACCATCTACGCCAACAGCCTGAAGACCGAACTCGCCCACGGGATCGGCACCGCCGCCCGGCTCACCGGCGCCGACCCGGCCGTGCTCGCCCACGCGGCGGAGAGCCCGCAGGGCCTGCACCGCCTGCCGGCCGACCAGGCCGCGCCGATCGTCCAGGCCTACTCCGACGCCCTGCACACCGTGTACCTGTGGACCATCCCGGTGGCCGTGGTCGGCTTCGTGGTGGCGCTCTTCCTCAAACAGGTGCAGCTGCGCGACACCGCCCGGGCGGGCTCCACCGACATGGGCGAGGGCTTCGCCCAGCCGACCACCGCCGACTCCGACCCGCACCTGGAGTACTCGGTCTGCAAGATCGTCCGCGGGGTCGACCTCGACACCGTCCGCACCATCGTCTCCGGCGCCGACACCCGGGTGGACCTCGCCGGGGCCTGGGCGCTGATGGAGGTGGCCGGCCACAAGAAGGCCGTCGGCCACGCCTCGCTCGACCTCATCGCCGCCCGCAAGCGGGTCCCGCCCGAGGTCCTGGAACCGGTCTTCGACCGGATGGCCGCCGAGGGCTACCTCCGCCGCGACGGCGACCGCCTCTCCCCCACCGAGGCCGGCACCCACGAGGTCCGCACCCTCGCGGGCGCCTGGTCCGACTGGCTCAACGCCCGCCTCGACGCCGACGCCGGCCGCCCCCGCAGCCCCCGGCTCAGGGCCGCCGCCGACACCATCGCCTGGCGCCTCCTGGTCGAGGACCTCGCCAACGGCCTCCCCGCCCACGCCCGCCCCAAGGACGACGCCAAGGTCTGACAGCACGCCGCCCCCGCCCGGGGATGGGCGGGGGCGGCGGGGGCGGCGGCGGTGGGGTCAGCGGGAGGCCTCGGCGGGGGCCGTGCGGCGGGAGGAGAGGGTGATCACGGCGAGGCTGGCGAGGGCGAGGGCCGTCACCACGCTGAGCATCACGGTGTAGGAGGCCAGCGAGGAGAGCGCCGCGAGCACCGCGGGGAGCAGGAAGCCGGAGTAGCAGAGCGCGTAGTAGACGCCGGTGATGCCGGCCAGGTCGTCGGGGGTGACGATGCGCTGGATCTCCAGCAGGCCGGAGACCACCCCGATGCCGTAGGCGGCGCCGAGGAGGACCGCACCGGCCAGGCCGAGCAGCGGGGAGCGCAGCGCCGCGTCGGCGGCGCAGACGGCCATGCCGCAGGCCATCAGCACCATGGAGACGATGACGCCGCGCGCCGAGGAGAGCGAGTCCAGGCGCTTGGCGAAGGGCTGGACGAGGGCGCCGGTGCCGAGGGTGAGGACGGTCAGCAGGGTCGCGTAGGCCAGCGACCAGGGGCCGAGCCGGTCGCCGACCAGCTGCGGGGTCACCGCGTACGCGACGCCGGCCGAGCCGAACACCCAGGGGGCCATCGGCAGGACCACCCGGACGAAGCGCCGGTGCCCGGCCGCCGGGACCTTGAGGTCGGCCCAGAGGCCGCGGACGGCGGCGGTCGCCCGCGCCCGGGTCTCGACGGCCTTCGGGAGCAGGAACAACGCGGGCAGGGTGACCAGCAGGTGGGCGAGGTACGGGGTGACCATCGGCCAGGGGCCCCACTGGGCGAGCACGCCGGCCACCCCGGCGCCGAGGCCGAAGCCGAGGGTCAGGGCGAGGGAGGCGCGGCGGGCGCCGGCCCCCTGGTCGGCGGTCGGGTCGTGCGGGGCCTGGGAGAGCTCCTTGACCCAGCTGGTGCCGACGGCCATCGCGATGCCGACGGCTATGCCAGTGAGGAACCGCCCGGCGTAGATGGGGAGTTCACCGGTCACGCCGCCGCACAGCACCCCGCTGGCGGCGAGCGAGGCGGCCACCGCGCCGATCATCAGCGGGCGGCGCCCGTAGCGGTCCGAGGCGGCGCCGCCGACCAGCAGTCCGGGGACCAGCCCGAGGACGTACGCCCCCAGGAAGGCGTCCACGGTGACCTCCGAGTAGCCGCCGAGGTGGCGGTACATCAGCAGCAGCGGGGTGAACTGGTTGCCGCCCCACCCGCAGCAGAACATGGCCAGGGCGGCGAGCAGCCACGGCCGCCCCCGGCCGGAGGGTGCGACGGGACCGGCGGACGGTGGCCGGGTGGTGCTCATGGTGGTGCTGCTCCTTGTCGGATGGGAGGTCCCGGCGGTCCGTCGGGGCTGTGCGCGCGAAACGCCCGTCGGTGCGCGAACGCGTCGGCGCGCGATGGGGGAAGGTCAGCGGTCGGTGACGGCGCGGTGGGCGTCCAGGTGGGCGCGCAGGGCGGCGGTGAAGCCCTCGGCGTCGCGGGCGGCGATCCGTTCGACGAGCACGGTGTGCTCCTCGACCAGCGAGGCCAGCCGCTGCCGCTGCCCCTCCGGCTGCACCTGGAGCAGCTGCACGGCCATCCGGCGCTGGCGGTCGCGCAGCGCCCCGTAGAACCGTTCGGCGAGCTCGTTGCCGGAGGCCGTCACGATGCCCCGGTGGAAGGCCTCGTCGGCGTCGGCGAAGGCGCCGAGGTCGGCCCGGCGGGCGGGTTCGCGCTGCTGGTCGATCAGCTCGGACAGCTGCCGGACGAGCGCGTCGAGGCCGTCGGGGCGGCGGGTGATCCGGCGGACGGCGGTGCTCTCCAGCGCCTCGCGCAGTTCCAGCACGTCCTCGGCCTCGCCGGGGCCGACCGGCACCACCACGGCTCCGCGCTTGGGGAAGAGCTGGAGCAGGCCCTCGGCCTGCAGCCGCAGGAAGGCCTCCCGGACCGGGGTGCGGCTGAGCGAGGCGCGCTCGGCGATCTCGCCCTCGCTGATCAGCGTGCCGCCGGGGAGGCCGCCGCCGAGGATGAGGTCCTTGGTCAGGTCGTACGCGCGGTCCGCGGCCGGGACGCGGGCGGGGGGCGGGGTGTCGGCCATGGACCACACCGTAGCACCATAGATGCAAGCTTAGATGCAACAGTCGAGACAGAGCCGTGACCCGGGCCGGGAGCATCGGTTTCGGTACTGCTCAGGGCCGGAAGAATGCGCTTTCTCACCCCCTCCCGCAGGGCCGAGGATGGGCGGGGCCAACCAGCCTGCCGGGAGGAAGCCTTGTCCCCTGTGTCCCCAGCCCTGCCGCCCCTCGACCCGGCCCTGCCGCCCCTCGACCCGGCCCTGCCGCCCGTCGACCCGGGCCTGCTGCCGCTCACCGCCGAATTCCGCCCCGAGGGCCTGGCCGTCGGCGGCGTGCTCCTGGACGAGGCGGCCCGCCAGTACGGCACGCCGCTGTTCGTCTACGACGAGGAGCACCTGCGCCGGCGCTGCCGGGAGGCGGTGGCCGCCTTCGGCCGGGGCAACGTCGCCTACGCCTCCAAGGCCTTCCTCTGCACCGCGATGGCCCGCCTCGCCACCGAGGAGGGCCTGCTGCTGGACGTCGCCTCCGGCGGCGAGCTGCGCACCGCGCTGTACGCCGGGGTCGACCCGGACCGGATCGTGCTGCACGGCAACAACAAGGACGAGGCCGAGCTGCGCACCGCGCTGACCGTCGGCCTGCGCCACATCGTGGTGGACAGCTTCGACGAGCTGGACCGGATCGAGCGGCTGCACCGCGAGGAGGGCCTGCCCCCGGCCCGGGTCCAGCTGCGGGTGGCGCCCGGGGTCGCGGCCGGCGCCCACCAGGCCATCCAGACCGGCGGCCACGACTCCAAGTTCGGCTTCGGCCTGGCCGACGGCGCCGCCGCGGCCGCGGTGCGCCGCGCCCGGGGCTCCGCCGCCGTACGGCTGGAGGGCGTCCACGCCCACGTCGGCTCCCAGGTGCTGGACCCGGCCGAGCTGGCCGACGGCGCCGCCGCGGTGGCCCGGTTCGCGGTGGAGCACGGACTGCGCCGGCTGACCGTCGGCGGCGGCCTGGGCGTGGCCTACCTGAGCGGGCAGAGCGCCCCCTCCTTCGCGGTCTGGGCCGAGCGGGTCCGCGCGGCGGTGCGCGGCGCGGGCTGGAGCGGCGAGGTGGGCGTCGAGCCCGGCCGCTCGATCGCCGCCCGGGCCGGGCTGACGCTGTACCGGGTCGGCACCGTCAAGCGGATCGAGGGCGTGCGCACGTACGTCAGCGTGGACGGCGGGATGAGCGACAACCTGCGCCCGGCGCTGTACGGCGCCCGCTACGAGGCCTTCCTGCCGCGCTGCCCCGAAGCGCCCCGGCCGGGGCACGCCCGGCTGGTCGGCAAGCACTGCGAGAGCGGCGACGTGATCATCGACGACGCCGCGCTCCCCGCCGACCTGCGGGTCGGCGACCTGCTGGCCACCCCGGTGACCGGCGCCTACGGCTACGCCATGGCGTCCAACTACAACAAGCTGCCGCGGCCCGCCGTGGTCTTCGTCCGCAACGGCGAGGCCCGCCTGGTGGTGCGCCGGGAGACCGAGCACGACCTGCTCCGGCTGGACGTGGCCGCCGGCGACGGCCTCGGGGAACCGGTGGCTGCGCAGCGGTCGCATGCCGTCTAACCTGGGCCGATGCTGAACAGCGCCCGACTGCACGTCCTCCTGGAGATCGCCCGCCGGGGCACCATCGTGGCCGCGGCGCAGGCCCTGCACCTGAGCCCGTCCGCCATCTCGCACCAGCTCGCCCGCCTGGAGCAGGAGCTGGGTGTCGCGCTGGTGGAACGGGCTCCGCAGTCCCTGCGCCTGACGCCCGCGGGTGTCCGGCTGGCCGAGCACGCCCAGGCGATCGCCGATCTGATGGCCGTCGCCCAGGACGACCTGCGGGCGCACGCCGAGGGCGCGGCCGGGGTGCTGCGGATCGGCTTCTTCGCCTCCGCCGGGCTGGACCTGCTGCCCCGGGCGCTGGCCGCGTTCTCCGCCGCGAACCCGCAGGTGGAGCTGGAGCTGATCATGGGCCAGCCGCACGAGCTGGTCCCGGACCTGGAGGCCGGCCGGCTGGACGCGGCCGTCGTCTTCGAGCACCCGCTGGACCCGTGGTGCCGCCAGGCGGCGGTGGACGTGCGGATGTACTTCGAGGAGCCGCAGCTGGTCGTGGTGCCGCTGCGGCACCGGCTCGGGCGGCGCTCGCTGGTGCGGCTGGCCGAGCTGGAGGGCGAGAGCTGGATCGGCACCCACGGCGGCAGCACCGGCGAGCCGGTGCTCGAACGCGCCTGCGCGGCCGAGGGGTTCCGCCCCCGGGTGCGCTGCCGCAGCGACCACTACCAGGTGACCATCAACCTCGCGCGGGCCGGCATGGGCGTCGCGCTGATCCCGGCGCTCGGCCTGGCCGACAGCGCCGGGGTGCACGTCTGCCGGCTGGACCACCCGCAGCTGCACCGCCGGATCGGGGTGGCCACCCGGACCACCAACCGCAACCCGGTGCTGCGGTCCTTCCTCGCCGAACTCGGCGCGGCGGCCGGGGAGATCAGGTCGCTGCTCGACATGCGCTGGGCCTGACCTCCCCGGCCCGGACGTCCCCCGGCCCGGACCATGCCCGGCCCTGACCTCCCCGGCCCGGAGCCCGTCAGGCCGGCCGCTGGGCCCAGGCCGCGAGGGCGCCGCCGACGTCCCGGATGGCGTGCACGGCGGCCCGCTCGGTGCTGGGCCCGAGCGCCACGTCCCAGTGCGCGACGACCGCGTAGGCCACCCGCCGGGCGCCCACGATGACGCCCGCGTCGGCCCGCACCCCGGTGTCCGTACCGGTCTTGTTGGCCACCAGCAGGCGGCCGGGCAGCGGTTCGGGGAAGCCGGGGGCGTACGGGTCGTGGTCGATCAGCGCGGGCACCAGCCCGTGGTCGGTGTTGGCGCGCATCCAGCCGAGCAGCCGGGCCGAGGCCCCCGGGGTGGCCATGGTGCCCCGGACCGCGAGGGCCACCAGGCGGGCCAGGTCGCGGGCGGTGCCGGTGGCGAAGACCGGCGGGACGTCCGGCCCGCGCTCGTCGCGCACCCGGTCGTGCAGGGTGAGCCGCTCCAGCCCGAGGTCGCGGGCCAGCCGCGCGGTGGCCGGCAGGCCGACCAGCCGCAGCAGGGCGTTGGTGGCGGTGTTGTCGCTGACCGCGGCGGTCAGCCAGGCCAGGTCCTCCACCGTCCAGCCGGGGCGGCTGAGCCGGCCGAGCAGGCCGGTGCCGCCGGTGACGTCCTCGGGGAGGATCGCGGCCGGCTGCCCGGCCGCCAGTTCCCCGTTGTCCAGCCGCCGGGCGACCTCGGCGAGCAGCAGCAGCTTGGAGGCGCTGGCGACGGGCAGCACGACGGTGTCGTCCACCCCGACCGCTTCGCCGCCGTCCACGTCGACGGCGGCCACCGCGAGGGTCAGCGGGAGCGCCGCCGAGCTGCGCGCGGCGGCGGCCACCTGGGCGAGGCTCATCGGACCCGCACCACCTCTCCGGCCCGGCTCGCGGTCGGCCGGCCGCCGCGCACCGCGACCCGGCCGGCCACCACGACGGTCTCCACGCCCGCCGGCGCCAGCAGCGGCCGCTCGAAGGTCGCGCCGTCCAGGACGGCCGCCGGGTCCAGCACCACCAGGTCGGCGACGGCGCCGTCCCGGACCACCCCGCGCCCGGCCAGCCGGAACCGCCCGGCGGGCAGGCCGGTCATCTTGTGCACCGCGAGCTCCAGCGGCAGCAGGCCCTGCTCGCGCCCGTAGTGGCCGAGCACCCGGGCGAAGCTGCCCGCCCAACGGGGGTGCGGGCGGCCGGGTTTGGGCACGCCGTCCGAGCCGATCATGGACAGCGGGCTGGCCAGCACCCGGCGGACGTCGTCCTCGCGCATCGAGTGGCTGATGATGGTCACCTCGCCCTGCGCCTCCAGCAGCAGGTCGCTCACGTAGTCGACCGGGTCGGCGCCGCGCTCGGCGGCCAGGTCGGCGATCCGGCGGCCCTCGGCGGTACGGCGGGCGGGCGCGGCGGCCACCGAGATCAGGTCCCAGCCGCCGTTGCCGACGGTGTTCTCCCAGCCCTCGACGCCGTTCGCGATGTCCGCCCGGATCCGGTCCCGCACCTCCTTGCTGCGCAGCCGCTCCAGCAGGGCGGCCGGCCCGCCCTCGCTGGTCCACGGCGGCAGCATCGCGTGCAGCACGGTGCTGCCGGCGGTGTACGGGTAGACGTCGCAGAGCACGTCCACGCCGTCGGCGCGGGCCTGTTCCAGGCGCGGCAGGGTGCGCAGGGTGGCGCCCCAGGCGTGCCGCCCGGCGGTCTTGTGGTGGGAGACCTGGAGCGCCGCGCCGGAGCGCACCGCGATCTCCAGCGCCTCCTCCAGGGCCTTCTCCACCTGGGACATCTCGTCGCGCAGGTGCGTCACGTACGGCTTGCCGTGCCGCGCGGCGACCTTGGCCAGGGCCACGATCTCCTCGGTGTCCGCGTAGACGCCGGGCGGGTAGATCAGGCCGGTGGAGAGGCCGGCCGCGCCCTGGGCCAGCGCCCGGTCGAGCAGGTCGCACATGGCGGCCAGCTCCTCGGGGGTGGGCGGGCGGTCCTCGAAGCCCATCACCCCGGCGCGCAGCGTGCCGTGGCCGACCAGCGAGGCGATGTGGTTGCGGCGCAGTTCGGGCCGCTGGCCGGCCGCGAAGGCGTCGAAGTCCTCGGCGGGCAGCACCGGCCCGAGGCCGAAGGAGACCCGCAGGTGCCCGGCCAGTTCGGGCAGCCGCTCGGGCAGGGCGGGGAACAGGCTGATCCCGCAGTTGCCGCTGATCTCGGTGGTGACGCCCTGGAGCAGCGGGGCGAGCCGCAGTTCGTCCAGGGCGTCGCCGTCGGTGTGGGTGCCGCCGCCGAAGGGGGCGGCGAGCGCGTCCGAGTGGGTGTGGACGTCGATGAAGCCGGGGGTGACGACCCGTCCGGTGACGTCCAGCGTCTCGGCCGCGGCCACCGCGGTGCCCGGCGGCAGGACGGTGACCCGGGCCCCCGCGACGGCGAGGTCGGCCGCGCGGCCGGGCGCCCCGGTGCCGTCCACCAGGGTGCCGCCGCGCAGCAGCAGGTCGACCGGGGTCGTGGTCACGTCCGCTCCCATCAGTCCTGTCGCTCCCATCAGAGCACCGTCGAGAGGAAGGCCCGGGTGCGGTCGTGCCGCGGGGCGGTGAACACCTCGGCCGGGCTGCCGGCCTCCACGACGGCGCCCTCGTCCATGAAGACGACCCGGTCGGCGACCTCGCGGGCGAAGCCCATCTCGTGGGTGACGACGATCATCGTCATGCCGCTGCGGGCGAGGTCGCGCATCACGCCGAGCACCTCGCCGACCAGCTCCGGGTCGAGCGCGGAGGTGGGCTCGTCGAAGAGCATCAGGGTCGGTTCCATGGCCAGCGCCCGGGCGATCGCCACCCGCTGCTGCTGGCCGCCGGAGAGCTGGGCCGGGTAGTGGTCGGCGCGGTCGGCCAGGCCGACCCGGGCGAGCAGCTCGCGGGCCCGGCGCTCGGCCTCCTGGCGCGGGCGCCCCTTGACCGCGATCGGGCCCTCCATCACGTTCTGCAGCGCGGTGCGGTGCGGGAAGAGGTGGAAGCGCTGGAAGACCATGCCGATCCGCTCGCGCTGGTGGCGGATGTCGCGCGGCCGGCGCTCGCGCAGCCTGCTGCCGGAGGCGCCGTGCGGCTCGTAGCCGACCAGTTCGCCGTCCACCTCGATCCGCCCGGCGTCGATCTTCTCCAGGTGGTTGAAGCAGCGCAGCAGGGTGGACTTGCCGGAGCCGGAGGGGCCGATCACGCAGAGCACCTCCCCCGCCCGGACCTCCAGGTCGATGCCGCGCAGCACCTCCAGCTCCCCGAAGTGCTTGCGCACCTTCCGGGCCGACAGGACCACCTCGGCGGTCGGCTTCGCCGGATCCGTACCCGTCACTTGCCCTCCCCCTTCTTCACGCGCTTCTGTGCTGCGCCGCGCCCCGGCCGCAGGTTGGCCAGCACCCGGCGGTGCAGGGCCGGCGGAGCGCCGGCCGGGTTGAACTTCCGCTCCACCGCGTGCTGGGCGACGCTCGCGATGGTGGTGAGCACCAGGTACCAGAGGGACGCGACGATCAGCAGCGCTATCACCTCGAAGTTGGCGAGGTAGAGGTGCTGGGAGACGGTCATCAGGTCGGCGCCGGCGATGACGGAGACCAGCGAGGTGGTCTTCAGCATCGAGATGAACTGGTTGCCGAACGGCGGGATGATCACCCGCATCGCCTGCGGCAGCACCACCCGGGTGAGGATCTGCCGGTTGGACATGCCGAGCGAGGCGCCGGCCTCGCGCTGCCCGGGGTCGACGCTCTGGATGCCGGCCCGGACGATCTCGGACATGTAGGCGCCCTCGTTGATCGACAGGCCGAGCAGCGCCGCCACGAAGCCGGTGATCAGGGTGTTGGACTGCCAGCTGACCAGCTTGGGCCCGTCGAACGGGATGCCGATGCTGATCTCCGGGAAGAGCAGCGCCAGGTTGAACCAGAAGATCAGCTGGACCAGCAGCGGGGTGCCGCGGAAGAACCAGGTGTACGCCCCGGCGGTGGTCCGCAGCACCGGGCTGTCGGACAGCTGCATCACCGCGACCACCACGCCGATGACGATGCCCACCACCTGGGAGATCAGGGTGAGTTGGACCGTCACCCAGAGCCCTTCCAGGATCACGCCGTCGAACTGGTACCGGGCGACGATGTCCCAGTGCAGGTTGGGGTTGACGATGATCGTCCAGGCCAGCCAGACGGCGACGAAGGCCGCCGCCAGCACGGCGAACCAGCGCGCCGGGCGGGGCCGGCCGGTGACCTCGAAGGCCAGGTCGTCGTCGGCCGCGGTCTCGGCGGTCGGGACCCGGCCGGCCGGTGCGGGCATCGCGGGGTCTCTCATGTCGGTGCTCATCTCGTCGGTGCCGCCGTTCTCACTGCGCCGCGTTGACGGTGGCGCGCTCCACCGCGCTGCCGCCGACCTGGTAGGTGTCCAGCACCTTGCGGTACTCGCCGCTCTCGATCAGCTCCTGGAGCGCCTTCTGCACCGCGTCGCGCAGCCCGGAGTCCTTCTTCGCCACCGCGATGCCCCAGGGCGCCGTCCCGTACTGGTCCGGCAGCACCTCGTAGGAGCCGCTGTTCTGCACGAACATCTGCGCCACCGGGTAGTCCACGATCGTGGCCACGGCCCGCTCGCTGTCCAGCTGGAGCAGCCCGGTCGGGGCGTCCTCGCTCTGCGAGATCGCCATCCTGGTGGCGCACTTGGCGTTCTGCTGCTCGCCGATCTCCAGGTTGGAGCTGCCCTTGGCGAGGACCACCTTCTTCCCGCAGAGGTCCTCCATGGACTTGATGCCCTCGGGGTTGCCCTTCTTCGTCATGATCACGCCGCCGGTGCGGAAGTAGTCGACGAAGTCGACGGCCTGGCGGCGCTGGGCGCTGTCCGTCATGGAGGACATCACCAGGTCGTAGCGGCCGGCCTGGAGGCCGGGGATCAGGCCGTCGAAGGAGGAGTTGGCGAGCTCCAGCTTCAGGCCGAGCCTCCCGGCGACGGCGGCGGCGAGGTCCGGGTCGACCCCGGTCAGCTCGGTGGTGCCGGGCTTGTACATCTCCATCGGCGGGTAGCCGACGGAGGTGGCGACTCTGAGCACGCCGCTCTGCTTGTTCTTCGCCGGGAGCAGCTCGGCGGCGCTCTTCCCGGCGTTCTGCGCGGCCTGGGCCGCGCCGGCGGCCGGGGAGCCGCCCTGGTCGGAGCGCCCGCAGGCGGTGGCGGCCAGGACGACCAGGGACAGTGCGGCCAGACAGCGCAGGGAACGGGGGCGGTTCATCGGCTACTCCCTCGGGCGGTGACGGTGCGCCGATGCTGGCAGCCGGGTCCGGGTGAACGGAAGATGATGAAGCTATTGCTGCCTCACCAACGATTTTTGTACGGCTGACCGCCCTGTCCTGCGGCTTCCGGCCGTACCGGGCCGGCCTGGTCGCCCGGTCAACCGGTCGGCCGACCGACCGGTGCGCCGGTCAGCCGGTGAGCCACGGGGCCTCGGGCAGCTTGGCGTCCGCCTGCCGGCCGGCGAGCTCGACGGTGGTGGGGGTGCCCAGCCCCGGCATCCGCATCGTCACCCGGCGCAGCCCGCCGTCGCCGTCGACCCAGTAGGTCAGCGGCGAACGGGCGCCGTCGGGCGCGGCCCCCTGGGCGCGCGGACCGGCGAAGCGGTCGTAGCCCTTGCCGTCGATCCGGTCCCGGCCCAGCCAGCGGGCCCCGGACTGGGCGAGCAGCAGCGGGTTGTCGGGGCGGTCCGCGCCGAGCTGGACCAGCAGGTTCAGTCCGGCGTCCAGCGGATCCGCCGTGTAGGTGCGCGGCGACCAGCCCTGGCGCGGGATGCGCTCGGCCTGCTCCCAGGCGGGGGCGTCGGTGGCGGGGGCGGTGCCGGCCTGGTCGGGGGCCAGCCCGAGGCCGCCGGTGTCCCAGACGATCAGGCCGTGGTCCAGCGCCCCGCTCGCGCCGGTGGTCCGGTAGCGGCCGACCCCCCGGTGGTTGCGGTAGTCGACGACCCCGTCGACCCGGATGGTGACGCCCCCGCCCTCCTCGGCCGTGAGCGTCACCGCCACCGGGCTCGCCTGGTAGAGGTTCAGCCGCGACAGGGCGAGCCGGCCGGCCTCGTCGGTGGTCACCGGGCGTTCGACGGCCTCGTCGGAGACCGTCCGGTAGACGGCCACGCCGCCCGCCGCGGCGCCGCACACCACGATCGCGATCAGGGCCTTGAGCCAGTGGGACCGCCGGGGCCCGCGGCCGTCGGCCTTCGTCTTGCGGGGCATGCAGCCGCTCCCTCTCCTCGGTCGGACACGACAGTCGGGCGGGCCCGGGGACCAACGGTCCCACGAACCCGCCCGATTCGGGCCCGGTGCCGGTCTCCCCGCACCGGGCCCGGTACGAACACCCCGTCCGGGGCTAGCCGCGCTGGGCGGCCTTGCGCCTGCGGGCCACCAGCACCGTGGCGGTGCCGAGGGCGATCAGCGCCGCCGCGCTGGTCAACACGATCGGCATCCCTTCACCCGCACCGGTGTTGGGCAGGTGCCCGGAGGCCGGGGGTGCCGGGGCCGGCGGCACCGGGGCCGCCGTCGTCGGCGCCGGGGTCGGCGTCTCGGTCGGGGTGGGCGTCGGTGTCGGCGTCGGGATCAGCTTGTTGACGGCCGTCACCTCCACACCGGCGTCGAGGTTCGCCGAGGTCAGCTTCAGCGGACCGAAGACGGTGACCTCCGGCGCCGCGTAGCCGTCCGGCGGGCTCAGCTCCTGCCAGTAGTACGTCCCCGGCACGCCGGTGCCCTGGCAGATGCCGTCGGCGCCGGTCGTGCAGGGCTCACCGACCTTGGTGTCGGGCTTGTCGCCGGTCGGCTGGAGCCCGTCGGTCCCGTTGGTCTCGTGCCACAGCTGGAACTTGGCGCCGGCCAGCGGCTTGCCGTCCTGGTCGTGCTTGACCAGGCGCAGCGCGCCCTCCTGGAGCCGGAAGCCGAAGTCGTAGGTGTGGTCGTTCTCGCCGGGGCCGCCGGTGGTCAGCGCCCGCTCCGGGAACCTGCCGTCCTTCGGAACGATGCCCTTGGAGTCGATGAAGTGGTTGTCACCGACGTCGTGGTCGGTCGGCACCCACTGGAAGAGGGGGCCGTCCTTGGCGTAGTCCGCCGGGTTGTCCAGCTTGATCGTGTACTTGGTCCTCGGCTTGAGGCCGCCGTCGACGTTGCTGTCGTCGAAGTAGTACTCGCCGCGCTTGGTCGTCTTGGTGGTGCCGACGAGCTTCCCCGACTCGTCGTACAGGTGGACGGTGGCACCCGGAACCGGCTTCTGGCCCGGCAGTTGGAGGCCGCTGCGCTCGGGGTCGTACCAGACCCGGTTGCCGATCTGGAGCGGCGCCTGGTCGCAGAGCACCTCCAGGTCGCCCATCGCGGCGCCCTTGCCGAACGGCGGGATACCCGGGCCCGTGTTGAGCCGCACGCCGCCGTCCGCCTTGCCGTCGCGCTTCTGGAAGGCGCTGCCGTAGCCGTAGGCCTGGCTGTCGCTGTCGTAGCCCGAGGTCACGATGGAGTCCTCGACCTTCGAGAACGCCATCCCGGCGTTGGCCGGGTTGTTGTGGCCGATCCGGGCGTTGTCGAAGAACCGCTGGCCCCGGGCCTTGGACCCGCAGCCCAGGTTGGTGTCCAGCACGTACGTGCCGTTCTCCGGGCAGGCCTTGAGGAGGTCGCCGCCGGGCAGGACCTTGGACATCACGTTGCCCGTCGGGCTGGCCGCCGACTGGTCGCCGAAGCGGTCCCGGAAGGCGAGCAGCATCGAGCCGTCGGTCTCGAAGGCGATCTCGGCGACCGCCGGCTCGGGGTTGGCCAGGTAGCTGGCCCCGCAGGCCTGGCCGTTCTGGGAGGTCGGGAAGGTGTCCTGCCACGGGAACCAGGCGGTGCCCGGGCACGGGCCGCCGACCGTGGTGCCGCGCGGGTAGTCGAGCGGCTGGTTCAGCACGGCCGGCTTGAACGCGCCGGTGGACAGGTCGAACGGCAGCACCACGGCGCGCAGGTCCGTGGCCTTGCCGGTGGACTCGCCCGAGCAGACACCGCCGAGGAAGCCGGTGCCGTCCTGGATGCCGAGGCCGTACGGACGCCAGTCCCCCGGCGCCGGGCAGCCCGGGTCCGGGATGGCGTAGGCGGCCTTGGGCGCGGCCGCCGTCGCCGCGGTGGCGTCGTAGCGGTAGAGCTTGCGGTCGTTCAGGTTGACGACGAAGAGGTCCTTGCCGTCGTCGGTGATCTTGATGCCGCCGAGGCTCTCCTTGCCCACCGGGGCCAGGAAGCCGTCGTCGTTGCCCGGGCCGTGCGGGGTGGTGCCCGCGTCCGGGACGGTGGCGAACAGCGTGGTCTTCTTCGTCGCCCAGTCGGTGACGTAGATCCCGCCGGGGCCGCCGGGGCCGTAGGCGGTGGTCCGCTTGGCCTGGGCCGAGGAGAACACCCGCTTGTCGGCCTTGTTCCAGGCGATGCCGTACAGGTTGCCGGTCTGCCCGGCCGTGGCCACGTCGGTCAGGGTGAAGCCGGTGCCGGCCGTGCCCCGGGACTCGTACGGGAAGGACACCAGCGTGTGCTGGGCGGCCCCGTCCTGGGGCGGGTTCTGACAGGTCGACACCAGCGGCGCGTTCTTCTGGCAGTAGTCACCCGGGCTCCAGAGCCCCGTGGTGATCTCCACCTTCTTGCCGCCGGAGAGGTCGACGAACTCCTCGTTGGAGCTCAGCTTGTTCGGCCCGCCGTCCAGACCCTCGCGGGAGGCGAAGGCCGGGTACAGCACGCCCGGCTTCGGGTTCACCACCTGGACGCGGTACTTGCCGCCGGTCAGCTTGCTCGCGGCCGGCGCCAGCGTCACCGTGCCGTCCGCCGCCGTGGTGCCCTCGATGGCGACCCCGGCCTCGTCGGTGAGCGTCACCTTCACGCCCGCCATGCCCGATTCCAGCCCGGGCGTCCACACACCGTCGGTGTCCACGGCCCGGATCACGTGGACCGCCACCGTGCCGTCGCCGGTCTGGGGGAAGGCCGGCGGGGCCGCCGCCAGGGACCAGGAACCGGCCAGTACGGCCAGCGTCACCGCGCCGCCCGCGGTGCGAAGGCCCGCGGCGCGGCGGCCGGGTGGACCCGTCCGCCGCCCGCCGGAGCCGCGCGCGGCACCGACGGTTCGATCATTTGTCGTCGTCATCCCTGCTCTCATCATCCAGTTGGGCCTGCCGCCCGACCTCGGGAGCGAGTTCGCGAGTGGCGGAAAGCCGCCATTGTTAACGGGAGCTTAAAGGGACTTCACACAAGTTCGCCGGGAAACAAGGAACTTTGACAGGAGATCAGACGTTACGAGGCCGTCACGGCTGCTCATCCGGCCCCGGCCGTCGAGCCGTTGACCAGCGCCGATCCGCCTGCTGCGGCCCGCCGCCCCCGGCCGTCACCGTACCGCACCGTTGACCGTCGAACACTCTTCCCCCCGGAACCGTCCACACCGGGCCCCGACTCACCCACCCCACCCACAACTTGGGCAACAACCGGCCACCGGCTGGCCCCGCCCCGGGGAGGACTGGCACGATGTCCGAATGCGCATTCTGGTCATCGGCGGCACCCGCTTCATCGGATTCCACTTCGCCGAGGCGGCACTGGCCGCCGGGCACGAGGTCACGGTGGTGCACCGGGGCCGCTCCGGCGCCGGACTCCTCCCGGACGCCACCCACCTGATCGCCGACCGCGACGCCGACCTGTCCGCGCTGCGCGGCCGGCACTGGGACGCCACCGTCGACCTCTGCGCCTACTACCCGCGCCAGGTACGGGAGTTGGCGGCCGCCCTCGACCCCGGCGCCGCCGGGCGCTACCTGCTGGTCTCCTCGCTCTCGGTGTACGACGTCCCGGCGGCCCCGGGCTACGCCGAGGACTCCGCCCTGCTCCCCGCCGACGGCCCGGAGGCCGAGGAGATCACCGCCGAGACCTACGGCGTCCTCAAGGTCCAGTGCGAGCGCGCCGCCCGGCAGGCCTTCGGCCCGGAGACCCTGCTGGTCCGCCCGACGTACGTGATCGGCCCCCGCGACTACACCCACCGCTTCGACTACTGGGTGGAGCGCCTCACCCGGGGCGGCGAGGTGCTCGCCCCGGGCCGGCCGGAAGCGCCGCTCCAGGTGGTCGACGTCCGCGACCTCGCCGCCTGGATGCTCGCCCTGCTGGAGCGGGGCGCCTCCGGCGCCTACCACGCCGCCACTCCCCCGCCGTTCGGCATCGGCGACCTGCTCGACGCCGTCGCCACGGCGGTCGCCCCGCCCGGCACCACCCTCACCTGGGTGGACGAGGACTTCCTCCGGGCCGCCGGCGTCCAGGAGCGCGCCCTCCCGCTCTGGCCCGCCGACCCGGAGAGCCGCGCCACCAGCACCGCCGACCCGGCGGCCGCCCTCGCCACCGGCCTCGCCCTCCGGCCGGTGGCCGACAGCGCCCGCGACATCCAGCCGTTCGAGCGCGTGTCGGGCACCCTCGACCCCGAGCGGGAGGCCGAACTCCTCGCCGCCTGGCACCAGCGGTAGCGGTAGCGGCGCCGACGCGGAGTCCACCGGCACGGGGCCGACCGCCGCCCCGCGACAGCCGGTCCGGCCCCGGCCCGGACATCTCCCGGGCCGGGGCCCACGCCGCTCGGGCCTCCCTCGCCTCCGCTGGTCGCCACGCCCCTCCCCGTCCCTCCCCGCGCGCCTCAGCCCGCCAGGGGCGGGTTGAGCCGGGCGAACGCCTCCTGCCGCCGGTACGGGAAGTACGGGTACGGCGCGGTGCGGGCGCTCGCCGCGTCCAGCCGGGCCACCTGCTCCTCCGTCAGGGACCAACCGACCGCGCCGAGGTTCTGCCGCAGCTGCTCCTCGTTGCGGGCGCCGATGATGACCGAGGAGACGGTCGGACGGCGCAGCAGCCAGTTGATCGCCACCTGGGGGACGGTGCGTTCGGTCTCGGCGGCGACCTCGACCAGCGCGTCGACCACCCGGTACAGCAGCTCGTCCTCCACCGGCGGGCCGTAGTCGGCGGTGTCGTGCAGCCGGCTGCCGTCCGGGAGCGGCTGCCCGCGGCGGATCTTCCCCGTGAGCCGGCCCCAGCCGAGCGGGCTCCAGACCAGGGCGCCGACGCCTTCCTCCTGTGCGAGCGGCATCAGTTCCCACTCGTAGTCGCGGCCGACGAGCGAGTAGTAGACCTGGTGGGCGGCGTACCGGGGGCGGCCGTGCCGGTCGGCGAGGGCGAGGGACTTCATCAGCTGCCAGCCGGAGAAGTTGGAGACGCCGGTGTAGCGGATCTTGCCGGCCCGGACCAGGTCCTCCAGGGTGGCGAGCACCTCCTCGATCGGGGTGCCGGCGTCGTAGGCGTGCAGCTGGAAGAGGTCCAGGTAATCGGTGCCGAGGCGGCGCAGCGCGTCGTCGACGCTCCGGACCAGCCGGGCGCGGGAGGTGCCGGCGTCCTGCGGGCCGTCGCCGGTGGGCAGTCCGGCCTTGGTGGAGATCAGCACCTGGTCGCGGCGGCCGCGGACCGCCTGACCGAGCACCTCCTCGGAGGCGCCGTCGGAGTAGACGTCGGCGGTGTCGAAGAGGGTGACCCCGGCGTCGATGGAGATGTCGAGGAGCCGGCGGGCCTCCTGGACGTCGGTGGTGCCCCAGGCGCCGAACAGCGGGCCGCGCCCGCCGAAGGTGCCGGTGCCGAGACTGAGCGCGGGCACCTTGAGTCCGGACGCGCCGAGCCGGCGGTACTCCATGTCGGTGGCGATGGTCATGGCGGATTTCTCCCCTCGAAGCCCCTAATGGGACCACTGTTCCGTTAGGATGCTCTGAACCTAGCAGAGTCCACCCGTCTAATGGAACAGGAATCCCGTTAATGGCCGTCGAGCCCTCCACGCCCGGCACGGTCCGCCCCGGCGGCCGGACCGCCCGGGTCCGCGCCGCCGTCCTGCGCGCCGCCGAGGACGCCCTGGTCGAGCGCGGCTTCAGCGGCCTCGACCTCGGCGACATCGCCCAGCGGGCCGAGGTCGGCCGCACCACCGTCTACCGCCGCTGGGGCAGCACCACCGCGCTGGTCGCCGACCTGCTCGCGGACATGGCCGAGCAGTCGCTGCCGCGCACCGACAGCGGCTCCCTCGCCGGGGACCTCCGGGCCAACGCCCGGCTCGTCCAGCGCACCCTGGCCGACCCCCGGCAGGGCGCGCTGTTCCGCGCCGTCATCGTGGCGGCGACCTGCGACCCGGACGCGGCCGAGGCCCTGCGGCACTTCTACCGGCGCCGGATCGAGGAGTGGGCGCCGTGCGTCGCCGCGGCCGTCGAGCGCGGCGAACTCCTGCCGGACACCGACGGGTTCGAGGTCGTCCGGGCGGTCTCGGCGCCGCTCTACTACCGGATGCTCACCACCGCCGAGCCGCTGGACGAGGCCGCCGCGGACCGCGCGGCGGAGGCCGCCGAGGCGGCGGCCCGCGCCGGGGCGTACCGGCGGCAGGGCGGCTAGGGACGCGAACGGCCGCACAGCGCCGAAGCGTTGTGCGGCCGCCGGGTGCGGCGAGGGCCCTGGAAGGCCGGAACGACGCTCCGACATCATCCGACCGACGGCGGGGGCCGCCGGGGGGCTCCCCCGGCGGCCCTCGCCGCGGCCGCGACCTGACGGTTCAGAAGACGGTTTAGAAGAAGCCGTCGTCCTCGTAGTAGTTGTTGACGACCACCTGCGGGTCGTCGTCGAAGGCCTCGTTCAGCAGCGCGCCGCCGACCAGGCCGGCCGCGCCGGCGCCGATCAGCGCGCCGGTGCCGAAGCGCCGTCCGCCCTGGGCCTGCTGGCCGGGCACCTGCGGCGGCTGGCCCTGCTGGACCGGCTGCGGGTAGCCCGCCTGCGCCGGGGTGTAGAACGGCGGGACGTTGGTCTGCACCCGCTGGGCGCAGGCCACGCAGGCCTCGATCTGGCGCGGCACGCCCCACTGCGGCGACCAGTACACCGCCGTGGTGCCGGCGCCGTGCGAGGGGTCGAAGAAACACGTCACGGGGTAACTCCCTGGTCCTTGCCGGGTCATCGGAACGGCGGGCGCGGCGGCGGGCAGCACGGCCGGCACCGGGGCCGCGACCGGCGCCGGCGGCGCGGCGGGCAGAACCACGGGCGGGGCGGGCGGCGCGACCGGCGGCTTCACCGGGGCGGGCGGGGCGGCGGCGGGCGCCGGCTGCAGGACGTCCACCCCGAAGTCGGTGGCGATGCCCGCGAGCCCGTCGGCGTACCCCTGCCCGACCGCCCGGAACTTCCAGTCCGCGCCGTGCCGGTACAGCTCGCCGAACACCATCGCCGTCTCGCTGCCGGCCTCCGACGCCACGTCGTACCGGGCCACCTCGGTGCCGCTGTCCGGGTCGACGACCCGGATGTGGGCGCCGCGGACCTGCCCGAAGGACTGCCGCCGCTGCGCCGCGTCGTAGATCGCCACCGCGAAGACGACCTTCTCCACCCCGGCGGGGACCTCCGCGAGCCGGACCTCGACCTGCTCGCGGTCGGCGCCGCCGCCGGCCCCGCCCAGGTGGCGGACCGAGCCGTCCGGGCTCCGCAGGTTGTTGAAGAAGACGAAGTGCTGGTCCGAGGCGACCTTCCCGTCCGCCCCGCAGAGCAGCGCGCTGGCGTCCAGGTCGTACCCGTCACCGGCCGTCCAGCCCAGGCCCACCCGCACCACCCGCACCCCGGGGGCCTGCTTGCCCAGGGAGACGTTGCCACCCTTCGTCAGGGCCACGCTCATGGAACTTCCTCCACCACCGTACGAGTACCGCTGTTCGACCACGACAACGCTGTAGAACTCGCGGCGGTTCCCGGTCGAACCGCCGGCTTTCCGTCCGGGCCGGAACGCCGTCCCACCAGCGGCGGAACGCCGCCCGAGGGGCCCCCGGCGGCGCCTCCCGGTACCGGGCGGGCCGGTCCGGCGGCCCTTGGACCGGCGTACGGCGCGCCGGGTCGGCACTCTGGCGGGCCGTCAGGTCCGGACCTATTGTCAGCGCACATGACATGTCTACGCCGCACCGCCGGACTGGCCGCCGCGCTCGCCGGAACCCTCGTCGCCCTGCTGGCCCCGGCCGCCGCCCAGGCCGCCCCGGCCGGCTGCCGCACCTCCGCCACGGTGCCGCTGGACGCCGAGCAGGCCCGCCTCCAGGACGCCCGCACGGCCGGCTTCACCGAGCGCTCCGGCCTGGGCGAGCTGCTCGGGGGCTTCCCCTCCGCGCTGTGCGCCGCCCGCAACGCCCGGCAGGCCGAGCGGGTGGCCGACACCTGGGGCCGGACGCTCTGGCAGGCGGGCGTGGACCGCGCCCAGGGCCGGCGGCCGAGCGGCGAACTGCCCGCCCGGGACGACCGCCCGCTGTACTGGACCAGGCTCGCCATGACCGTCCAGCTCGCCCGCTGGCAGCCCCGGTTCGACGTCGACCACGCCGCGCTGCGGGCCCGTTTCGAGGACGCCTCGCGCGGCCTGGACGACGGTTTCAGCGCCGCCCCCGGCGTCCGGCGGATCTTCGTCAGCGGCTTCGACCCGTTCGGCTTGGACGCCGAGGCGCGCCGCGCCAACCCCTCCGGGTCCGCCGTCCTGCAGCTGCACGGGCAGCGGATCACGCTCGCCGACGGCAGCACCGCCGAGGTCCGGGCGGTCGTCCTGCCGGTGCGCTACGGGGACTTCGACAAGGGCATCGTGGAGCGCGCCTTCACCCCGCACCTGCGGCCGGGCCGGCAGTCCGCCGACCTGATCACCAGCATCAGCCAGGGCTACCCGGGCAAGTTCACCCTGGAGGAGTGGGCCGGGCGCGCCCGCTCCGCCGACCCGGCCACCGACAACGTGGCCGCGCTCTCCGGCGGCACCTCCCAGCACCCGGTGGACGCCCCGGGGCTGGCCCCCGGGCCGCAGTTCGTCCGCACCACCCTGCCGACCGACGCCATGCGGGCCGTCCAGCAGCCCTTCCCGGTGCTGCTCAACACCTTCGTCACCGAGATCCCGGCGGGCGCCACCGGGCCGGTCTTCCGGCCGGACGGCCCCACCCCCGGCTCCCGCGCGGTCTCCGGTGGCGGCGGCGGGTACCTCTCCAACGAGGTCGCCTACCGCTCCAACCGGCTGCGCCTGTTCCTCGCCCCGGACCTCCCCGGCGGCCATCTGCACACCCCGGTCCTGAACGGCCTGCCGGCCGACCCGGACCGGCTCACCGCACCGGAGTTCGAGCAGAACGAGGCCGCGATCGGCGACGAGGTCCGCGCGATCCTGAGCGCCGCCAGGCTCTGACGGACCGTCCGGGCACGCCCCGGGCACGCCCCGCGGACGGTCCGGGACGGCCCGGGGCGGCCCGGGGGGCGCCCGCTACGCCGGGTCGGCGAAGCGGGTGCCCGCCGCGCGGGCCCGCGACTCGGCGATCTCCGCGTAGGCGGCGTCGCGGCCCGCCCAGTGCGAGCCCTCGACGGACTTGCCGCGCTCCAGGTCCTTGTACACCTGGAAGAAGTGGGTGATCTCCAGCAGGTCGAACTCGCGCAGGTCGCCGATGTCCCGCAGGTCGGCGTAGCGCGGGTCGTGGGCCGGGACGCAGAGCACCTTCTGGTCCGGGCCGCGTTCGTCGCGCATCACCCACACGCCCACCGCCCGGCAGGTGAGCACGCAGCCGGGGACGGCCGGCTCGCCGCCGAGCACCAGGGCGTCCAGCGGCTCGCCGTCGCCGCCGAGGGTGCCCTCGACGTAGCCGTAGTCGGCGGGGTAGGCGGTGGCCGTGAAGAGGGTGCGGTCCAGCCGGATCCGGCCCGCCACGAAGTCCATCACGTACTTGTTCCGCGACCCCTGCGGGGTCTCGATCATGACCTCGAACTCCACCGCTGGCCTCCTCCTCGGCTCCTGGGGGGATTGTCCGCCGTCCGGACGGCCACCGGAAGCACCCCCGCCGTCGAGCCGCCCCCGCGCCGCCCGAGGCCCGTGCGCACGCCGGTGCCCGTGTGCCAGGTCTCGATTGTGCGGCGGAAGTGACGGCCCGACAATTCTTCGTCCACGATTCCTCTACGGTGACGCCTGCAACAGCCGTCACCATGCAAGAGGGGGCACGCCCATGTCCCGGAGCCGGAAGCTCCACCGCCTCAGCAACCCCGACGCCGACGAACGCCGCGCCCAGCGCGCGCTCTTCCGTCACCTCCGAGACGACACCAACGCCAACCGCGGCCGGATGGCCCGGCGCGTCCGCGAACTCCAGCTCCTGCTGGCGATGGACCCGGTCGAGTTCGAAGGCCTCATCGCCCGGCTGATGGAGGCGATGGGCATGAAGGTCGAGCTCACCGCCCGGTCCCGGGACGGCGGGGTGGACGTCCGCGGCATCGACCCCGACCCGTTCCGCGGCGGCAACGTCATCGTGCAGGTGAAGCGGTACCGGGACACGGTGGCGCCCACCGCGGTGCGGGACCTGTACGGGACGCTGCGCCACGACCAGGCCGCGACCAAGGCCGTCCTGGTCACCACCAGCAGGTTCGGCCCCAGCTCGCACCAGTTCGTCGCGGGCAAGCCGATCACCCTGCTGAACGGCTCCGAGCTGGTCGGTCTGCTCAAGCACCACGGCTTCCACGAGGTCTTCGCGGCCGTCCAGGACGAGGCCTCCGCGGAGGCCGGCGCCCTGGACGGACTGCCCGCGATCGAGGTGGCCGCCGAGCCCTCCCGGCTGCTCCTGCACTGGACCGGGGAGGAGGAGTACGACATCGCCGCCCTGGTCTGCCGGGGCAACGTGGCGCTCTCCGACGACCACCTGGTGTTCTACAACAACGGCTCCACGCCGGACGGTTCGGTGCGGCTGGTGACCGGATACGGCGACGCGAACGCCTGCCTGATGGTCGACTTCGACGCGCTGCCCGCCGACGTCGACCGGCTGGTGGTCATCGCCGCCGCCGACACCGAGAACCACCCCGGGGCCACCATGGGCGGGTTCGCCGGGCCCGCGCTGATCCTGGAGGCCGGCGCCGGACAGGACGCGGCCGTGGTGCACCTGGCGGACGGCGCGGAGACCAACACCGCGATGCGGCTCGGCCGGTTCGACCGCGAGCCCTCCGGGGACTGGGAGTTCACCCCGGCCCTCGCCGGGTACCCGGGCGGGCTGCGGCAGGCCGTGACCGCGTACGGCCTGGAGGTCGTGGACGCGTGACCCGGCGCGACACGACGTGAGGTGACGTGCCGACGCGGGGCGCCCGGCCGAGACCGGGTGCCCCGCGTCGCACCCCTCAGCGCACGACGGGCAGCTCCAGCGCCGAGCCGCGGTCGCCGCCCCAGCCGATCCGGTAGCCCGCCTTCCCGTCGGCCGGGAGCAGCTGGAAGGAGTCGGGGTTGGCGGCCGCGACGGTCAGCCGGATCCGCTCACCGGCCCGGAACAGCACCGAGACGGGCTGGAGGTCGATGGTGACGCGCTGCGCGCGGCCCTGCGGGAAGTCCTCGGCGTCCTCGGCCGCGTAGCTGCGCGGCGTGCGCAGCCGGCGCCAGTCGGGATTGTCCGAGCGGTCCGCCACCGCCCGGTCGGCCAGCGAGAGTTGACCCTCCGTCAGATAAGTGACCCGGCCGTCCGGCGCGACGTCCTCCAGGTAGACGTGCAGGGCGCCGCGGGCCGAGCCCGCCAGGCCGGTGACGTCGAGGGTGACCTTGCCGTTGCCGGTGACCCGGGTGTCGGCGCCCAGCGGCGCGGTGGTGTAGCCGAGCAGCTTGGCGTCGACGGCGGCGCGGTCGGGGTAACTGACCTCGTCGCCGCTGAGGTTGGTGTTCCAGCGGTCCAGCGGGCCGGTGCCCGCGGTCGGGTCGAGGAGCAGCTGGTCGGAGCCGCCGCGGCGGTCGTCCGCCCCGTCGACGGACGAACGGCCCGTGGGCGGGTGGTCGGTGAGCGAGCGGCCCGCGCCGAGGTCGAACCGCCGGGTGCGGGTGCCGGGCACCGGCCAGCGGGTGGTGGTGCGCCAGACGCCCTCGTTGAAGGTGTAGTAGTGCACCCGCCGGGTGCCGTCGGGGCGGGCGTCGCCGCGGACGTAGCGGTCGAAGAAGTCGAGCACCCGCTGGTCGTTCTCCTGGTGCTCCTGCCCGGTGAGCGGGCGGGCGGGCTGGAACGGGTCGGCGAACCAGCCGGCGCCGTGGTTCCACGGGCCGATCCAGTCGTCCTGGGTGTTGGACAGGCCGGTGAACTGGGAGAGCACCCCGTTGGCGGTGCCCGCGTCGAGCCAGCCGGCCCTGGTCAGGACCGGCACCCCGCCGGCCTCGACGGCGTCGGTCCGCTCGCCGACGCTGCCGACCGTCCAGCTCTTCGGCCCGTCCCGGTAGTCGCGGTGGACGCCGGAGTGCGCCATCTCGACCAGGTTGGCGTTGTTCGCGTGCTCGGCGCGCGCGGCGGCGAGCAGGGCGGGGCCGTCGGGCCCGTCGACCGGCCGGGGCTGGAGGCCGGTGAGGCCGATGCGCGCGCAGAGCTGCCGGGTGTCCTCGTCCGTCTCGCAGGTGGTGCCGCCGGCCTGGTCGAGGATGCGCAGCAGCAGCGCGTACGGGGCGACCCGGGGTTCGATGAGCAGGCCGCCGGGGCGCACCAGGTCCTCGTAGGGGTCAAAGTCGTAGGAGATCGGGGCGGCGGCGGTGATGTGGTGGTTGCCGAGGGAGGTGGCGAGCATCGCGGTGTCGCCGCCGTAGGAGATGCCGGTGGTGCCGATCCGGCCGTTGGACCAGGGCTGGGCGGCGATCCAGTCGCTGAGCGGGCCGCTGTCGGCGGTCACGTCGGCGCCGAGTTCGGAGGTGAGGGTGCCGAAGGAGGCGCCGGTGCCGCGCAGGTCGGCGACCACGTAGGCGTAGCCGCGGGCGGTCCACCGCTCGGCCTCGCCACTGGTGCCGCCGGGTTGGCCTGCCTTGACCCTGGCCCGCCAGTAGCGCTGGGTGACCAGGACGGTGGGCAGGTCGGCGCCGGCCCGGGTGCCCTCGGGCAGGTAGACGTCGACGGCGAGGCGGACCCCGTCCGGCATGGTCACGTAGCGCGACCGCAGATGCGGCTCGGCGGGCCCGGACGGCCCGGCGGCGGCCGCCGGGGCGACCGAGAGCCCGAGCACGGCCGCGGCGGCGACCAGCGCCGCCAGCGGGCGGCGCAGCACTCCCCGCCTCATCGGACGGTCGCCTTCCAGGGGTCTTCCTCCGGGCGTGCCTCGGCCCCGACCGGGATGGTCACCACCGCGGTGTCCGTGTCCCCCGTGTCCGTGGTGCGGAAGGGCTGTTGCCCTGGCTGAGTACTCATACGACGACCTGGCCTCTCTCCTGCGAGCGAGTAGCGTGGTCTCGTCCCCCACCGCCGATGGGACCACGGGCGCCGGGCCGTCCGCCAGAGCGCACTACCCTGAGACGACCCCGATCCGACCCTGGCCCTCCCCGGACCCGTGGACCTCCCCGAACTCCCCGAACTCCCCGACCGGCCCGGGCTCCTGGCCCGGTCCGCCGGCCCGGCCTGGCCCGAAGTCGCGCACCGCCTCGGCGACGATCGCCTCCAGCCGGGCGTGGTGGGCGCCGCGCCAGTAGGCCTGGCCGCAGTCCTCGCACTGGGCGAAGGCGTCGTACGAGCGCTCGGTGCCGTCCCGCAGCTGCTCGCGCACCGAGGTCTTGGTGGCCGGGTGCAGCCTGCCGTTGCAGGCGGTGCAGCGGCTCCACGGGGTGAGCGGCGGCGCGAAGCGGGAGAGCACGTCGCGCAGTTGCTCGGCGGGGCGGTGGCTGTAGACGTAGGCGCCGGCCCACAGTTCGCGGCGGCGCAGCAGGCCGCGGTCGCGGGAGAGCATGATCCGCTGCTCGGCGGCCGAGCGGGCGGCCAGGGCGGCGTCGCCGATGTCGGGGTTCTCGTACGCGGCGTCCACGCCGAGCAGGCGCAGCCGGCGGGCGAGGGTGCCGAGGTGGACGTCCAGCAGGAAGCGCGCCGGGACGGGCGAGGGCTGCGGCCTGGCCACGGCCCGGACGGTGATCTCCTCGCCGTCGGCCGGGATGTGGCTGTCGGGCACCGCCCGGCCGTCCACCAGCAGGGCGCCGACCTCGGTGAGCGGCACCCCCAGGGACTCGACGACGTGGCCGAGGGTGGAGGCGCCGTCGGTGCGCAGCGCGGTACGGCCGGCCCGCCGGGGCGCGGAGACGAAGAGGTGCAGCTCGGGGGCGAAGTCGAGCTGGATCTGGGGTCGGTCCACGCGGCCAGCATGCCAGCGGGCGGCGGCCCGGGGCCACCGGGTTTCCGGCCCGGTCCCGTCGGATGCTCCCCGGGCCGCCTTGGGGGTTCCCGTCCGGTACGGTCAGGCCCCCGGCGCCGCTCCCGCCACCACCGGCGGCGCCGGCGGTGACACCGCGTGACCGCGGTCCCGGGCCGCCCAGCGGGCGACCGGCCCCATCGCGTACCCCGCCGCGAGGAACACCCCGCCCAGGACCAGCCAGCCGGCCAGGCCCCCCTCCAGCAGCAGCGCGGTGAGCAGCAGCGGTCCGAGGGTGCGGGCGACGGCGACGCCGGTGCCGAAGAAGCCCTGGTACTGGCCGATCCGCCCGGGCGGGGCGAGGTCGAAGGCGATCTGCCAGCTGCCGGCCGACTGCCGCATCTCCCCGGCCACCTGCAGGACGGAGGCGGCGACCAGCAGCGCGCCGACCGCCCAGACCGGCACGTCCAGCGCGGACAGCCCGAACACGGCGCAGGAGCCGAGCAGCAGCAGCCCGGCGGAGCGGACCGCCCGGGCGGCCGGTTCCAGTCCGGTGATGCCGCGGGCCGCCCGGACCTGGAAGGCCAGCACCGCGAGGGTGTTGAGCACGAACAGCGCCGAGCCGAGCCAGCCGATCCCGGGGGCGCGCGCGGCGATCCAGAGCGGGATGATCAGGCTGAGCAGCGGCATCCGCAGCAGCAGGACGGCGTTGACCGCGGTGACGGCGGCGTACCGGCGGTCGCGCAGCACGGCCAGGCGCGGCCCGGCGTCCGACGGCCCGGTCGCGGGCGGGGCTTCGGGCAGCCGCCGCAGGACCAGCGCGCCGATCAGGAAGCCGAGCGCGGTGACGGCGAAGGCGGCCAGGTAGGCGGCGCGGGTGCCGACGCTGAGCGCGATGCCGCCGATCGCCGCGCCGACGGCCAGTCCGCCGTTGAGGGTCGACTGGATGTGGGCGAGCAGCGCGGTCCGCTGCGCGGGCGGCACCAGGGCGGCGACCAGCGCCTGCCGGGCGGCGGTCAGGCCGGACTGCGCGGTGGCGTAGAGGCAGACCGCGAGCAGGAACAGCGGGTAGGAGCGGATCACCAGGAAAGCGGCGACCACGGCCGCCGTGCCGAGCGCGAGCGCCATCGAGGTGCGGCGCGGGCCCCGCTGGTCGGCGAGGTGTCCGAGCGGGACGCCGGCGAGGGAGCCGAGCGCCCAGGCGAGGGTGAGGCCGAGCCCGAGGGCGGTCGGGGACATCCCGACCACCCGGGTGAAGTAGAGGGCGGAGCAGGTGTAGTACGCGCCGTCGCCCACGGCGGCGGCCAACTGGGCGGCCGCGAGGGTCCGCTGGGGCCCGGCGGGCGGCAGGGCGCCCCAACGGGCGGTTCGGTCGGACGGCATGCCCCTCCTTCACTCGTTCGCGGGCGCCACCGGCCGGAGGCGTCCGGGCGGTCACCCGCACGCGCCCCCAGGGCCGTCAACGCCCTGCGGCCGTAAACGCCTCACGGACCGTCACCCTTGTTCCCGGCCCCCGGACGGGCGGCGCGCGGAGTCGGTCTTCGCAACCGCCGGTTCGGGTGCGCCCCCAGCCTACGGAAGAACCGGCCCAGTGGAACGGTCCAGTGATCAAGGAATTTCCTGGGCCAATTCCCCTTGCCGCCGCACCGTCGACCGACCCCTGAACCCGCGTGCGAGGGGCGCCAGTTGGCGCCTCCGAGCCCGTCCCGGCGGCCCTGCTCCGGCCCCGCCCGCAGCTCCGAAGCGCCGTCCGTACCCGCTCCGACTCCGCTCCCGCCGACCGCCGCACAACCGTGATCGGGCCGACCAAGGGCCAACTTTGACCGTGTTGACCCGTCAGTAGCCTCCTTTTATGCTCAACGGCGTTCGCGATCCGGCACCGGCCCGGGGCCGCCCCGCCCGCCCGTTCCGTCGCCGTCTCCGGCCCGAAGGGTGTCCTCCCATCAGCACCTCCCTCGCCCCCTCGGACTCCAACGGCCGACCGCGCGACGCCGGGCACCCGCACGGTACGGCTGCTGCCACGGACGCCCCGGGCACCGCCGGCGCTCCGGCCGACCCGGACGCCCCGGGCCCGGAGGGCACCCGCCGCCGGCGCTTCCTCACCTACCTGCTGGCCGCGCCCACCCTCACCGTCGGCGCCCGCCTCGGCGCCGACGCCGTCGCACCCGCCACCGCACAGGCCGCCCCGCGCCCCGTCCCGTCCCCCGCCGCGGCCGCCGTGCCGGTCCGCGAGACCGCCCTCCCCCAGCAGCTGATCGGCCTGCCCGGCATCCCGGACATCGTCGACCTCGGCGACGCGATGATCATCGCCGGGCTGCCGACCGCCCACCTGCTGGTCCTCGAAGTCACCCCCGCCGGACGCGCCGTGCTGCACCTGCCCCGGCTGGAGGTCGGCCAGGGCCTCACCACCGCGATCGCCGTCATCGTCGCCGAGGAGCTCGACGCCCGGCTCTCCGACGTCGACGTCCCGCTCTCCGACGCCCGCCCCGAACTGCTCTTCAACCAGCTGACCGGCGGCTCCAACTCGATCCGCTCGCTGTACGACCCGGTGCGCGCCGCGGCCGCCGCCGCCCGGGCCCGGCTGGTGACCGCCGCCGCCAGGCGCTGGAACGTTCCCGCGCCCACCCTGCGCACCGCCGACTCCGCCGTCCTCGCCCCCGACGGCCGCCGGCTCGGCTACGGCGACCTCGCCGCCGAGGCCGCCACCGTCGCCGCACCCGCCGTCCCGGCCCTCCCCAAGACCCCCGACCAGCTGCGCCTGGTCGGCCGGCCGACCGGCCGGATCGACGCCCGCGACATCGTCACCGGCCGTGCCAAGTACGCCGGGGACCTCGACGTCCCGGGCGCCGTGCCCACCGTGGTCGCCCGCCCGACCACCGTCAACGGCACCCTCAAGTCCCTGGACGCCTCCGCCGCCCGCGCCATGCCCGGAGTCCTCGGGGTGGTGCAGATCCCGACCGGCGTCGCCGTCCTCGCCGAGACCTTCGACCAGGCGCTCAAGGCCCGCGACGCACTGCGCACCACCTGGAACCCGGGGCCGGTCGCCGGCCTGTCCGACGCCGACGTACGGTCCCGGCTGCGCGCCGCCCACCTGCCGTCCCTCCCACCGCCGCTGCTCTCCCACCGGGTGGAGGGCGAGTTCGACTTCGCCTTCGTCAACCACGCCCCGATGGAGGTGCTCACCGCCGTCGCCGACGTCCGGCCGAACCGGGCCGAGCTGTGGTTCGCCGCGCAGAGCCCGATCCTCGCCCAGGGCACCATCGCCGCCGAACTCGGCCTGCCGACGAACGCCGTCACCGTCCACGTGGTGCGCGGCGGCGGCTCGTTCGGCCGCCGGCTGTTCTTCGACGCCGCCCTGGAGGCCGCCCAGGTCTCCAAGGCCGCCGGCCGCCCGGTCAAGCTGATGTGGACCCGCAACGACGACATGCGCCACGGCCGGATGCGCCCCGCCAGCCACCACATCGTCCGGGCCACCTACGGCCTCGGCCAGGTGTTCAGCTGGGAGCACCACGTGGCCGGCGTCCGCACCGACCTCGGACACGGCCTCGGCGACGTGTTCACCGCCGCCGGCTACAAGCTCCCGCTGGCCGGGCTCACCGGCGCCGAGCTGTTCTTCCTGCTCACCGAGAAGATCCCGTACGACGTCGGGGTGACCAACCAGCTGCTCGCCGAGGTGCCACTGGAACTGCACACCGGCAGCTGGCGCTCCGTCTACTCCGGCACCGTCCGGGTCTCCGACGAGATCATGATGGACGAACTCGCCCGCCGGATGGGCCAGGACGAACTCGCCTTCCGCCGCGACCGGATGCGCAGCGCCACCGGGCGGGCGGTGCTGGACGAGCTCGCCAAACGGGGCGGCTGGGGCCGCCCGATGCCCCCCGGCCAGGCCCAGGGCATCGGCTACCACGACGAGCACAGCGCCTCCGTCGCCTACCTCGTCGAGCTGGACGCCACCGACCGCGCCAACCCCCGGGTCACCAAGGCCGTCGTCGTCGCCGACGTCGGCCGGGTGATCAACCCCACCGGCCTGGAGGCCCAGCTCACCGGCGCGCTGGTCGACGGCATCTCGGTGATCCTCCAGGCCGGCAACCACCTGGACAACGGCGCGTTCCGGGAAGGCAGTTACGGCGACTTCCACTACGCCCGGCAGCGGCACACCCCGCCGGTGGTCGAGATCCACCTGATGCCGCCGAGCGGACCGCCCGGCGGCGCGGGCGAGCTGGGCGTCCCGGCCGCCTCCGCCGCCGTCGCCAACGCCTACGCCCGCGCGACCGGCACCAGCCCGCGCTCCTTCCCGATCAACTTCTGACCACCAGCCGAGCCAGCCGAGGAACCGCGACCCCCATGCCCAGCCACACCTTCGTCCTCAACGGGCAGCCCGTGACCGTCGAGGCCCCGGACGACATGCCCCTGCTCTGGGTGCTGCGCGACAAGCTCGGCGTCACCGGCCCCAAGTACGGCTGCGGGGTGGGCGTCTGCCGCGCCTGCACCAGCCACCTGGACGGCCAGGAGTTCCAGCCCTGCACCCGTTCCGTCAAGGACTGCGCGGGCCACACCGTCACCACCATCGAGGGCCTGGCCGACGGCGAGGTCCTCCACCCCGTCCAGGAGGCCTGGCTCGCCTGCGACGTCGCCCAGTGCGGCTTCTGCCAGCCGGGCCAGATCATGACCGCCGTCGCCCTGCTGCGCCGCACCCCGAACCCGACGGACGCGGACATCGACCAGATCCAGAACATCTGCCGCTGCGGCACGTACCCGCGCATCCGCGAGGCGATCAAGCAGGCCGCCACCCGGCAGGGCGCCAAGCCCTGAGCCCCGGGCCCGGGTTCGGCCCACCGCCGTCCCGCCGCCGATCCTCCGCCGGTCCGAACCCTGGCGTCACCGGTCCAGACCACCTAGGCTGACCGGGCCCCGTCGCCGAGCCGGCAAGGATGACGCATGATCAGGCGCCGTTCACTGCTCGCCCTCACGGGCCTGGGCGGGACCGCCGCCCTGCTGCCCGCCGCGCCCGCCCTCGCCGCGCCGGTCGCTCCGACCGCCCCGCCGCGCACCATCGACCTCCCCGCGCCCACTGTCGGCCGGCCGGTCGGCACCGTCAGCCTGCACCTGGTCGACCACGACCGGCTCGACCCCTTCGCGCCCACGCCCGGCCCACGCGAGCTGATGGTGCAGTTCTGGTACCCGGCGCGCGGCACCGCCGGCCGGCCCCGCGCGCCGTACACCACCCCCCGGGTCGCGGCCGTGATCGAACAGGCCCTGCCGCTGGACCCGGGCACCCTCGGCCTGGTCCGCCCCACCGCCCGCGCCGGCGCACCCGCCCACCCCGGCCCGCTCCCCCTGCTGCTGCTCGGCCACGGCCGTAAGGGCGGGCGCAGCAACTGCACCGCGCTGGCCGAGGAGTTGGCCGCGCACGGCTACCTCGTCGCGGCTCTCGACCACACCTACGACGCCGCCGCCGTCGAGTTCCCGGACGGCCGGCTGGTGCGCAGCGTCCTGTCGGAGGAGCCACCGGACTGGGACGCCGCCGAGCGCGAGGAGATCGCCGCGCGGGTCGGCGACCTGCGCTTCGTGACCGGCCGACTGACCGGCGGCCGACTGCCGTTCCGGGTCGACGAGGCGCGGATCGGCGTGCTCGGCCACTCCATGGGCGGAGCCGCGGCCGCCGAGGCGCTGCGCCAGGACCCGCGCTTCCGGATCGGCCTCGACCTGGACGGCGGCCTGTTCGGCTCCCCCGTCCCGGAGCTCGGGCTGGACCGGCCGTTCCTGCTGCTCACCTCGCTCGAGGACCACGACACCTGGCGGCGCTGGCGCGAGCACCACCACGCCTGGGGGCGCCAACTGCGCACCCTGGGCGCGGGCCACTTCAGCTTCACCGACCTGCCGCACGCCGCCGTCCCCGGCAACCTCCCGGGCCACCTGCCCCCCGAGCGCTACGCCGCCCTGCTCGGCACCATCGCCCCCGCCCGCGCCACCGCACTCACCCGCACCTACGTCCGGGCCTTCGCCGACCACTTCCTCCGCGACCGCCCCGCCCCGCTCCTCGACGCCCCGTCCCCGCGCCACCCGGAGATCGAGTTCCGCTGGAGCCGCCGGTAGGCTCCGACCCCGTCAGGTGGCCGCCGGGTCGCGGCCGAAGAAGGCGGCGAGCCGGTCGTACGCCGGGGCGTCCTCGGGGACGTCGACGGCGGGCCCGAAGGCGTGCTGCTCCTCCTCGGCGCCCCGGTACCCGGGTTTGAGCGCGCCGGCCGCCCAGGCGAGCGCGGCGAGCGCGACCTCGTGGTCCAGGCCCTCGGTGGACTGGCCGGTGGCATGGGCCAAGTCCCAGCCGTGGACGGCGAATTCGGTGGTCTGCTGGTCCACCGGGAAGCGGGCCGGGAGGGTGCCGACGCCGGGGACCTCCAGGGTGCCGCCGAGGTCGCCGGCCGCGCGCCAGGCGTCGACCAGCTCCTCCGCCCCGGCCTCGAAGGCGTGCAGCCAGTCCTCCTCGACCCGTTCGAAGGGCTGCGACCAGTCCGGCTGCCCGCCCTTCGCCCGGACGGTGAACTGCCGCAGGTCGTGCAGGAGGTGGCTGACCAGGTCGCCGACGTCCCAGGAGCGGCAGGGCGTCGGGTGGCCGGCCAGCTCGACGCCGGTGCCGTCGATCAGCCCGGCGGTCTGCGCGAGCGCCCGGGCGAGCAGCCCGATCGGGTCTTCCGCTGCGGTCATGGCACACCTCTCGGTACGGGTCCCGGTCCGGGAGCACGGGTCGTGCCGGGCGATCGTAAGCGCGTGCGCCGACAACCGCCCGGCGCGACACCGGGCCCGCCGCCGCCCGGGGCGCGCCCCGCGGATCCCTGCCGGGCCTGCGGGACACGCCCCGGGGGCCTGCCGTCGAACCCGCGTCAGGCGGCGAAGCCGCCGTCCACCGCCAGCTCGGCGCCGGTGACGTACCGGCCGCCCTCGCCGACCAGGTAGGAGACCGCGGCGGCGACCTCCGCGCCGGTGCCGAAGCGGCCGAGCGCGGTGAGCTCGCGCTGGCCCTCCGCCGCGGGGCCGCCGGCCGGGTTCATGTCGGTGTCGATCGGCCCGGGGTGGACCAGGTTGGCGGTGATCCCGCGCGGCCCGAGCTCCCGGGCCAGCGCCTTGGTCAGGCCGATCAGCGCGGCCTTGCTCGTCCCGTACAGCGTGGCGCCGGGGAAGGCGACGCGCTGGGCTATGCAGCTGCCGAGGTTGACGATCCGCCCGCCCTCGGTCAGGTGCGCGGAGGCCGCCCGGGCGTACAGGAAGGGTGCCCGGACGTTCACCTCCAGGACCCGGTCGACGTCCTCCAGCGTGAGGTCGCCGATCGGGCCGAGGACGCCGACGCCCGCGTTGTTCACCAGGACGTCCAGCCTCCCGAACCGCTCGACGACGGCCTCGACCACGCCCCGCACCGCCTCCGGGTCGGCGCTGTCCGCCCGTACGGCCCAGCCGGTCCGCCCCATCGCGGTGATCTTCGCGGCGACCTCCTCGGCCCGCTCCGCGCCGCCCTGGTAGGTCAGCACCACGTGGGCGCCGTCCTCGGCGAGCCGCAGGGCGACCGCCGCCCCGATCCCCCGGCTGCCGCCGGTCACCAGGGCCACCTTGCCGTCGAGGCTGTCGAGCACTGCCGCACCGTTCATCGTCATATCTCCAGAACTCCTCGTTCCGATCTCGGACATGACTCGATCCTGGCCCGGGGCCCTTCAAACCTCCGGCGGTATTCGGACGTTGCGTTCAACGTTCAACCAAGTCGCGACGTGCTCCCGTGCCCCGGCGTGTGCGCCGACCACCGGTGGTGCGGTCCGACCGCCGGCCGCCCGGCCCGGGACCCCGGGAACGGACCGCGAACGCGCCGGGACCGGCCGAGCGGCCGCCCTGATGGGGGCGGCCGCTCGGCCGGTCGGACAGCCGTCAGTCGGTCAGACGGTCAGACGGTCAGCGTCTGGCCCGGGAAGATCAGGTCCGGGTCGGCGCCGATGGTGCGCAGGTTCTTCTGGTACAGGCTGTCCGTGTCGGTGCCGAACTTGGCCGCGATGTCGCTCAGGGTGTCACCGCTCCTGACGGTGTAGCCGCCCGCGGCGGTGTTCTTCGGCGCGACCGGCGCGGACTGCGCCGGCTTGGCCGAGGGCTGCCCCTTGGGCGCCTGCTGCGCGGCCGCCAGCTTGGCGGCGGGCTTGGCCGCGGGCTTGGCGGCCTTCGTGGCCGGCTTGGCGGCGGGCTTGGCCGCCTTGGCCGCCGTGCCGCCCGAGGTGTCGGCGACGGCCGGGGCGCCGCCCTTGCCCAGGCCCGCCCTCTGCGAGCAGACGGGCCAGGCGCCCGCACCCTGCGAGGCGAGGACCTTCTCCGCGACGGCGATCTGCTGCGCCTTGGTCGCCTTGTTGGCCTGGGAGGCGTACGCGGTCCCGCCGTACGCGGCCCAGGTGGACGGGCTGAACTGCAGTCCTCCGTGGAAGCCGTTGCCGGTGCTGGTGCTCCAGTTCCCGCCGCTCTCGCACTGGGCGACGGCGTCCCAGGTCGAGGAGGTAGCGGCGGAGGCCGAGGTGGCCGTGACGAGGCCGGCCACCGGCAGGGCCGCGACGGCGGCGCCCGCGAGGACCGCCATCCGCACGCGGTGGCGCTTGGTGGTGGCGGTGGTGTCGGTGGCAGCGGCGGTCTCGTGACGGGGATTCATACAGTTCCTCTCGACAAGTCCCGGGTGGGCATGCGGAACCAGGCCCGGGACATGGGCCGGCAGTCTTTCGCTCACCTCACTCGACGGGCGGCCGGACACGTGTCGGACGTGTCGTGCCGCCCCGGTCACCTCCGCACGCCGACGGCCTGTTCGAGCCGGTCTCGTCGGCGGGCACCGCCCTCACGCCGCGGGTCAGTCGGCGGGCAGTGCGTCGGGGTGAACCCGGGTGGCGCTCGTTGCGCCGCCAATGAAGCTAGGGGGCATCACCCGGACGCAGCAAGCAATTCTTCGACGTCGCAGGTCAGTTGACTGTTACCGGCGGTACGGGTCAAAAAATCATGCCCGATTTGACCATTTTTGACCAGATTTCCAAGATCAAACGGTCAAATTCCGTGCCCTCACTCACACCTGTCCGCCCGAGAAAGCCGTCACACCATCCACGCGGAGGAACCGTCAGCTGACGCACCGTCACCACCGCACCCGGAGTTCCCGGTTCCGCGCCGCCATCGAGTGGCATCCGTCACGTCCGACACGTACGGCGACCACACGAACGCCCTCAGCGACGGCCGTCGAGCTCCGCGTCCCGCGCCAACAGGGCCGCCTGGACCCGGTTGTCGCAGCCCAGCTTGGCCAGGATCCGGCTGACATAGGTCTTCACCGTCGCCTCGCTCATGTGGATCCGCGCCCCCGCGTCGGCGTTGGACAGACCCTCTCCGAGCAGGGCCAACACCTCCAGCTCGCGCGGGGTGAGCACCTCCAGCCGACGCCGCGCCGCGACGGCGCGGGCGGCCAGCGAGGCGCTGCGCCCGGAGGCCAGCGAGTCGACGATGTGCCGGGTCGCGGCCGGCGAGAGGAAGGCGTTCCCGCCCGCCGCCGCCCGGACGGCCTGGATCAGCTCGTGCGGCGCGGTGTCCTTGAGCAGGAAGCCGGCACCGCCCTCGGTCACGGCGCGCAGGACGTTCTCGCGCTCCCCGAAGGTGGTGAGGATCAGCGCCCGCGCGCCGGGGGCGACCTTCGCCAGTTCCCCGAGCGCCGTCAGCCCGTCCATCACCGGCATCTGGATGTCCAGCAGCACCACGTCCACCCGGTGCGCCCGCGCGAGCTCCAGCGCCTCCCGCCCGTCGGCGGCCTCCGCGACCACCTCGATGTCCTCGGCGGAACCGAGGATCATCCTGATTCCGGCCCGGATCAGCGGCTCGTCGTCGGCGACGAGGACTCGGATCACGCTGGTCATTCCCCTCGAACGGTGCTGTGGGCTGCGGCACCCATCCTCACATCCCGGCAGGACCGTTCCGAACCACCCCGATCCGGACCACCGTGATCCGAAACCGGCCCGGCCCGCCCGGCCGGGGCACCCGCCCGCGCACGGGGTCACTCAGCCCTTGGCCACGTACTCCTGTTTCTCCACCAGCGCCCCGTCCCGGAAGCAGAATCGCGCCACGTGCTCCTCGTTCCAGCCGGCGCCGGGCGCACCGTTCAGGACGAACCAGCGGCAGCGCGCGCCCTCCGGGATCTCCGGCCCTGTCCCCTTATACGTGTCGGTGATGAAGTCGTTGCCGCGCGGCAGCGTCTGCAGCACCTCGGACTCGGCGGTGCCCACCCTGATCTGGTCGTACATCGGCTGCTGCACGGTCGCGTCGTTGGTGCCCTTGACGAAGGCGACCACGCCCCAGACCGCCAGGCCGAGCACGGTCACCGCGATCGCGACCACCCCGAGGGCGCAGCCCATCGCCGGACTGCGCCGCTTGCGCTCCGGCTCCTCGACGGGCGGCAGGCCGTCCAGCATCCAGTCCTCGGCCCCGTCCGCCGCCGCGGCCTGCTCCTCCCCTTCATAGGGGAGCACCGCCGCCAGCCGGAAGCCCTGCTCCGGCGTGGGCCCGGCGTGCACCATGCCGCCGACCAAGCGGGCGCGCTCCCGCAGGCCGGTCAGCCCCTGACCGCCGCTGACGGCCGCGCCCACCCCGACGCGTGCCCCCACGAGCTCCGGCGCGCGGGCGTTGGTGACCTCCACCACCAGCGCGTCCGGCTCGTACCGCAGCGCGACGCCGATCGGCGCGCCGGGGGCGTGCTTGTGCGCGTTGGTGAGCGCCTCCTGCACGATCCGGTACGCCGCGTGGTCGACGGCGGCCGCCAGCGGACGCCGCTCCCCCTCCACGGTCAGGTCGATCCCGGCCCCGGCCGCCCGGGAGGACTCCACCAGCCCCTCGATCCCGTCCACCCCGCCCCGGGCCGGCGCCCCGGCACCCGCCCCGGTGGCCGCCGACCCGGCGGTGGGCACCCCGGCGGCCGCCGGGGCGGCGGCCGGCACCGCCGTCGACTCGTCGTGCAGCACCCCGACCACCTCGCGCAGCTCGCGCATCGCCGCGACCGCCGCCTGCCGCAGCACCCCGACCGCCTCGCGCTGCCGGTCGGTGAGCGTCCGGTCCACCTCCAGCGCGCCCGAGTGCACCGAGATCAGCGCCAGCTGGTGGCCCAGGCTGTCGTGCATGTCCTGGGCGATCCGGTGCCGCTCGCGCAGCCGCGCCTGGTGCACCACCATGACCCGCTCGCGCAGCAGCTGCTCGTTGCGCTCGCGCAGCGCGTCCAGCAGGGCGCGGCGCTGCGCCCGGTAGCGGCCGTAGAGCGCGGGCAGCACGGCCACCACCAGGAAGGCCCCGAAGGACAGCGGCAGCACCAGCTTCGGCGAGAGCGAGGCGCCCTCCTTCAGCACCCCCGTCATGGTGAACAGCGCCCAGCCCACCACGAAGGTGCCGACCAGCGACCAGACCCGGCGGATCCGCGCCCCGGCCGTCCAGCCCGCGCAGACCAGCATCGGGATCGGGCCGACCGCCCAGCCGGCGGCGGCCGCGACGACGACCAGCACGGTGGCCGGCAGTCCCTTGCGCAGCACCCACGCCACCGCGACCCCGACGCCGACGAGCACCGCCTGGCCGGTGTTGGAGAGCAGCTCCATCAGCGCGGCGAAGCCGCCCATCAACAGGGCGAGCAGTGCCTCGCCCACGACCCGCCGGGGCCGCCAGGGCCCCGGCAGCGCCGTCCGTACCGCCGTGTTCCAGGCCCGCGCGATCGCTTCCACCCGTCGAGGCTATCGGTCCGGCCGGGTCATCCGCCGTCCTCCTTCGTCGCCGCCCCGGCCGACGAAAGTCGCCTGGTCGGCCCCGTCCCGGCGGCCTGCCCGCCCGGTCCGCACGGCGCGGCCGCCGGGTCCGAACGGCGTGGCCGCTCAGCCGAAGGCCGTGAGCAGCAGTGCCACGTCGTCCACCCGGCGGGCGGAGCCGACCTCGCGCAGCAGCCGCTCGGCCGCCTGCTCCAGTCCCTCCCCCGCCACCGCCCGGGCCAGCGCGGCCCGCAGCCGGTCCACGCCCTGGTCGATCGCCACCGCCGGGTCCTCCACCAGCCCGTCGGTGTAGAGGGCGAGCACCGCCCCGCTGCCCAGCCGCAGGTCGCTGACCGGGTAGTCGGCCCGCTCGTCCACCCCGAGCAGCGGCCCGCCCGGGACGTACAGCGCCTCGGCCCGCCCGCCGGGGTGGCGCAGCACCGGCGGGAGGTGCCCGGCCCGGGCGATCCGGCCGAGCCCGACGGCCGGGGTGAGCCGGACCAGGCAGCAGCTGGCGAGCAGCCCGGGGTCGAGGTCGAGCAGCAGCCGGTTGGTGCGGGCGAGCACCTCGTCGGGCGGGTCGCCACCGGTGGCGAAGGCGCGCACGGCGCTGCGCAGCTGCCCCATCGTGGCGGCCGCGCCGACGCTGTGGCCCTCGACGTCGCCGATCACCAGGGTGACGTCCTCGCCGGTGACGATCGCGTCGTACCAGTCGCCGCCGATCTCCATGCCCTGGGTGCCGGGCAGGTAGCGGGCGGTGATCCGGATGCCGGGCACCTCGGGCAGCCGGTGCGGCAGCAGCGCCTGCTGCAGGCCGCGGGCCAGGGCGAACTCGGCGTCGTACAGCCGGGCGCGCTCCAGGGCCTGGGCGATGAAGCCGCCGAGCGCGGTGAGCAGGCCGCGCTCCTCCACGGTGAACGGGCGCGGCAGGTCGAAGCCGACGATGCAGGTGCCGACCGGACGGCCGGAGGCGATCAGCGGCAGGAAGGCCCAGGCGCCCATCTCGTCCAGGGCCAGGCCGGGGTAGGTGGCGGCGAGTTCGCGCACCGACTCGAAGAAGACCGGGGTGCCGGTGCGGAGCGTCTCCGCGCCGGGCACCCGGGTGTCCATCGGGATGCCCTCGAAGGCATCCAGGAAGCCGTCCGGGTAGCCGGTCTGCGAGAGCAGGTGCAGCCGCTGCTCGCGCACCGCGTAGATGGCGAGCTCCTGGCCGCCGAAGGCCGGCAGGAGTTCCTCGGCCACCGCCCGGCAGACGTCCCGGACGGTGACCGCCTCGGTGAGCGCGCTGGCCAGTTGGAGCAGGTGGTGGGTGCCGCCCATCCCCGTGCGGGCGGCGGGCGGCGGCGGGACGGCGGCCGGCTCGGCGGCGCCGGGCGGGGCCTCGGCCGTGACCACCCGGGCGGTGACGCCGTGCGGGTCCGGGTAGAGCGAGAAGGCGAGCCAGCCGTCCGGCGGGCGGGCGGCCAGGAAGGCGGTGGGCCGCTGGGAGAGCTGGGCGGCGCGGTAGCGGTTCTCGTAGAAGGGGTCGGCGAGCCAGGGCAGCGCCTCCCACGGGGGGCGGTGGACCAGGTCCTCGCGGCGGGCCCGGAGCAGTGGTTCGACGGCGCGGTTGGCGTAGCCGATCCGGCCGTCCTGGTCGAGCGCGAACACGCCCTCGGGCAGCCGGTCGACGGCGGCCGCGGCGGCGGTCAGGCTCCGGAGATCCAGCACCGCGCCGACCAGGTGGGTCCGGCCGTCGGAGATCGCCCGGGGCACCCGGGCCCACAGCTCCACCGGGTACGGCAGGCCGTCCGGGCCGAGCACCCGGACCCGGGCGGCCAGCACCTCGCCGCGCTCCAGCGCGATCCGGGCGGCGGCCCGGAACCCGGGCAGGTCGCCGGGGGCGACGCGACGGCCCAGGGCGGCCACCGTGCCGTCGAACTCCCCGGGTCCGAAACCGAAGATCTCCAGGAACTGGGTGTCGGCGGCGAGCGACCCGGTGGCCACGTCCCAGTCGAACATCCCGACCCGGGTGGTCGGCACCGACGGCGGCGGCAGCTCCACCACGGCCGCCTCGCAGCCCGGCTCCACCGACTGCCCGGACTCCGCCAACCCGGCCAGGCCGTCGGCCAGTTGGGCGGCCGCCTCGGCCAGCTGCCGGGCCGCCGGCGCCGCCACCCCCTCGTCCGAGGCCGGCCACAGCGCGGTCAGCACCCCGAACGTCTCCCCGCCGTGCCCCACCGGCTCGCAGGCGGAGACGAAGTCGTACGGCAGGCCGACCGCGAGCTGCGGGAAGCGCCGCATGGTGTCCTCGGCGTCGGTGAGGACGACGGCGCGCCCGGTCCGGAAGGCGACCGCGACCGGCAGCGGCCCCGCGGCGGCCACCCGCCGGAACGGGCCCATCACCGACAGCGGCACGCCCGCGATGGTGCGCAGCACCAGCGAGCGGCGGTCCCGCGAGCGCAGGTACACCAGCGAGCCGTACGCCCCGGTCGACTCCAGCACCCGGCGCGCGGCCAGGGCGAGCAGCTCGTCGCGCCGGTGGTCCGCCCGCCGGGCCGTCTCCCGGACGGACGGCGGGGCCGCCCGGCCGGTCTCCGCGCCGGCCCCGGGCTCCGGCGGCCGGTCCGGGCCCGGCCGCGCCCCAGGGGCCCCGCCGGTCGCGTGCGGATGGCGCATGCTCTTTTGCTACGCCCGGCCCGCACCGGTGTCAAGGCGAGCCCGCACCGGCCCCGGGCTGCCCCGTGGCCCGCCGTGCGCCAGCATGGACGGCATGCCGAGCGAACCCCGCCGCACCACCGTGGTCAACCTCAAGGGCCACCGCGACGACCCCGGGTACCGCGACGTCGTCTACGTCGGCCGCGCCATGCACCGCGGCGGCTGGCACCTCGCCGAGTCCCCGCTGCACTGCCCGTACCGCCCAGGCCCGGACCTCACCCGCGAGGAGATGGTCGCCAAGTACCGCGCCCACCTGCTCGCCCACCCCGACCTGCTCGCCCTCGTCCCGCCCCTGCGCGGCCACCGCCTCGGCTGCTGGTGCGCCCCGCTCCCCTGCCACGCCGACGTCCTCGCCGACCTCGCCGACCACCCGCCTGCGTGATCCGCTTTCCCCACCTCTTCCACCATTTCGTATGCATAGCTGACTGTTCGATATTCTCCGGGCGGGTGGCGGCGTGGGGCCGCCGGTGGGGAAGCGAGAGCCGTATGCAGTCGTCGTCCGGGGGTCCCGCGAGCGGGACGGCGTGGCAGTGGGACGAGGAGACGGACGGCGGCGGGGCCCCCGAGGACGTGATCGCGGGCGGCGGGGAGCGCGCGCGGCCGAGCCGGCGCCGGCTGCTGCTCGGGGCCGGGGTGCTCGCGGCGGGCGGGGCCGCCTGGGCGTTCGGCCGTTCGGGTGTCGGCGGGGCCTTCCCCTCGCCCGGGCCGACCGGGCCGGTCCCGACCGCGCTGTCCGGGCCGACGCCGCTCTGGACGTACCGCGGCCCGGAGGCGATGACCCCGGAACGCCTCACCGACCCGCCGAGCCACCCGGTCTACCTCTCCAGGAACGGCCTGCAGGTCCTCGACCACGAGAAGGGCACCGCCGCCCGGCTGCTGGTCTTCGACCCGCCGGCCGCCCGCAGCTGGCCCATCGACGGCGACGTGCTCGGCAAGGTGGTGGTCGGGCCCGACCACCTCTTCACGATCTACGAGGGCCACCTCGACGCCCGGCACTTCACCGACCCGGCCGGCGACTGGAGCCTGCCGCTGCCCGACGAGCTCCAGGGGCAGGTCCGCCTCGCCGGCTACGACCGCCAGGCCCCGGGCATCCTCTACGGCTACGCCTGGGGCCGACCGCGGTCCGACGGCACCCGCACGGAGAACCGCCTGTTCGCGCTGCGGGTCACCGACCGCTCCCTGCTCTGGTCCGTCCGCACCGAGCAGACGGAGCAGCCGGTCACGCCCGCCACCCACATCGGAGGCGGCCTCCTCGCCTGCCTCCGCTTCCTCGGCGGCCGCGCCGAGGTGGTGGCCCGGGACGCCGCCACCGGCCGCGAGCTGTGGACCGCCCCCGGTGAGGAGGACCTGCGCTGGTGCGTGGCCGGCTCGGGGGGCTTCTTCGTCCCGGACGGCAACGGCGGCGTGCGCAGGCTGCTTCCCGCCGGCGAGCCGGGCTGGACCTACGTGCCCCACCGGGGCGAGTCCTGGCGGGCGCTCCCGCCCCTCGAACACAGCGGCCGGGTGTACGTCCCGTGGGACCAGGGTGTCGTCAGCTGCCTCGACCTGTCCTCCGGCGCGGAGCTCTGGTCCTGCCGGCTGCCGTTCCCGCTGGACCGCCGCAGCCGACCGCTGGTCGCCAGGGACACGCTGTTCGTCCCGGGTACGGCGGCCGGCGGGGTCAGCGCGATCCACCCCGCGACCGGCGAGCTGGGGTGGACCTTCCACGACTCCGGTCCGGGGAAGGACGTCTGGACCCTCGCCACCGACGCGGCCCACCAGTTCGACGGCACCCGCCTCTACGCGGGCCACGACGACGTCCTGCACGCCCTCCCCCTGAGCTGAGCGCCCCCTACGACACGGCAGGACGGCCCGATGCAGGTACGCCCGATCTCCCCCGACAACCTGGCCGAGCTGCTCGCCGACCGCATCGCCGCCCTGCCCGACGCCCGCGGCCGGCGCCTGCGGGTGGCCGTGGACGGTGCGCCGGCCGCCCGCCCCGGGGCGCTCGCCGACGCGCTGGTGGAGCCGCTGCGGCTGCGCGGCCACCCGACGCTGCGGGTCTCGGCCGACGGCTTCCTGCGCCCGGCCTCGATCCGGCTGGAGTACGGCCACCAGGACGCGGACGCCTTCCACGACCTCTGGCTGGACGACGGCGCCCTGGCCCGCGAGGTGCTCGACCCGCTGGAGCCGGGCGGCAGCGGCCGCGTCCTGCCCTCCCTGCGCGACCCGGCCACCGACCGGTCGACCCGCGCCCCGTACACCGAACTCCCGCCCGGCGGCGTGCTGTTGCTGGACGGGGCGCTGCTGCTCGGCCGCTGGCTGCCGCTGGAGCTGACCGTCCACCTGGCGCTCGGCCCGGCCGCGCTGGCCCGCCGCACCCCGGCCGACCAGCAGTGGACGCTGCCCGCCTTCGCCCGCTACGAGGCGGAGACCGGGCCCGCCGCGACGGCCGACGTCACCGTCCGGGTGGACGACCCGCGCCACCCCGCGCTGGTCGAGCGGCCGTGACCTCCGGGGCCGGGCCGCGCTGGCAGTACGGGCACCAGAACACCGTCCGGTCGCGCGGCGGCGAGCCCTGGCGCCCGGTGACGACGGGGGTGACGCAGCGCGGGCAGGGCCGTCCGGCCCGGCCGTAGACCCAGTGCTGGTAGCCGGGCCGGGTGTCGCCGGTGGTGATGTGGCCGGGGCGCAGCTTGTTGGCCTCCAGCATCTGCCGGGCGCGCTCCACCAGCCGGTCGGGGTGCGGGAGTTCGCCGACCTCGGTCCACGGCGTCACGCCCGCGACGAAGCACAGCTCGTTCGCGTAGACGTTGCCGATCCCGGCGAGGTTGCGCTGGTCGAGCAGGGCCTCGACGACCGGGCGCCCCGGGCGGGCGAGCAGCCGGCGGACCGCCTCGACCGGGTCCCAGTCGGAGCCGAGCAGGTCGGGGCCGAGATGGCCGACGATCCGCCGTTCGTCGGCGGTGCGCAGCAGTTCCACGACGGGCAGCCGGTAGCCGACGGCGGTGCCCCGGTCGGTGCCGAGGACGGCGCGGATCTGCCACTCCGGGCCGCCGGTCCACCGCTCGCCGGGGCGGTAGACCACCCAGCGGCCGTCCATCCTCAAGTGGGTGTGCAAGGTGAGGCCGCCTTCGAAGCGGGCGAGCAGGTGCTTGCCGCGCGGGGCGACCTCCAGCACCCGGCGGCCGGTGAGGTCGGCGGTGGCGTGCGCGGGCACCCGCAGGTCGGCGCTGGTCAGCGGCTGTCCGGCGAGGGCCTCGTGCAAGTGGGCCGCCACGCGGTAGACGGAGTCACCTTCTGGCATGCCTCCATTCTGGTCCGCGCGGCGGCCCGCCGGGGCACCGCCCCCGGGTGCGCTACTCCGACTGCTCGGCGGCGCCGTGGGCCTCGCGCACCACGACCACCGGGCAGGGCGCGTGCTCGGTGAGGTGGCGGCTGACCGAACCGAGCAGCACGCCGGAGAAGCCGCCCAGGCCGCGGCTGCCGACGACGAGCAGCGCGGCGCCCTTGGCGGCCTCCAGCAGCGCCTGGGCGGCGTTGCCGGGCATCACGCTCTCGGTGATCCGCACGCCGGCGTCGTCGCCGGCCACCTTGGCGACGGTCTCGCTGAGGGTCTTCCCGGCGAGCTCCTCGGGGTTGAAGGCCTCGACGGTCGGCACGCCCGCGCCGGCCCAGCCGTAGAAGGCCGGGTACTCCCAGGCGGCGATCGCGTGGACCGTCCCGCCGACGGCCCGCGCGTAGTCGATCGCCCAGCGCAGCGCCTGCTCCGAGGCGGGCGAGCCGTCCACGCCGACGACGATCCGGGGATTGGCACTCATGCCCTTGCTCCTTCGGTTGCTCCTGATCGGTCCCGACCCTCCGAACATAGATCAAATCGGACAAACGGTCGGTATCTGCCACGCCGGAAGCGGCCCGCCGCATTCAATTCCAGTGCGCGCGGCCCGCGACGCCTGCAAGGATCCCCGGATGCCGCACAAGCCCCGCCGCCGCACCGGCGGCTTCGCCGAGGTCCTGGCCGCCCTGCCGCCGAAGGAGGAGCACGAGTACTGGAACCTCGACGACCCGCTCGCGTCGGGCGGCTTCGTGGACGCCGGGGGGCGCTACTGGCGGCTGGCCCGCGGCCCGGTGGACCGGCGGCTGGCGAAGCGGCTGGCGGCCGACGCGGACGAGATGACGCTGGGCTTGTGGGGCCGGCTGCACGAGGCCTCCCCGGGCGTCTTCGTGCCCGCCCTGCTCACCCCCGAGGAGCGGCCGGCCGCCTGGCTGGACGCCTCCGCCCTGGAGTACCTGGCGTACGAGTTCCGGGCCTCCGGCGACCGGACGCTGCTCTACCTCGTGGTGCGCTGCTGATCCGCTGTCACCGTCAACTCCGGTAGGCCGCCCAGATGTTGGCCATCCGCTGGACCTGTCCCGGGGTGAACCCGGTCATGCAGGAGTCGTAGCTGTAGTCCATGAAGTTGTGGATCGGGTCGAGCCCCGGGCCGGGGCAGGTGTCCCGGCCCTCGGGGCAGCCGGAGGCGGCGGTGCGTTCGGCCGGGGTGTCCTCCACGTAGTCGCCCGGGGCCCGGCAGCCGTTCTGGAAGGTGTGGAAGAGGCCGAGCCAGTGGCCGATCTCGTGGGTCGCGGTGTCGCCCTCGTCGTAGTGGACGGCGGAGCCGCCCGGCAGGGAGGCGTCGAGCACCACCACGCCGTCGTCGGTCGGGTGCGTCCGGTAGGCGTTCGGGAAGGTCGACCAGCCGAGCAGGGAGTCGCCGAGCCTGGCGGTGTAGAGGTTGAGGGTTCCCTGGTCGCCCTTGCGCAGGGCGGTCTTCATCGCCTGCTCGGCCGAGGAGCCCGGGGTCATGCCGGTGTACCAGGAGGCGTTGTCGCTCCAGTCGGTGCCGACCAGTTCGAAGTGGAACGGGCTCGGGACGTTGCCCTCGCCCTGGCCGCCGTAGCTCTCGTTGAGGTGGTCGATCTGGCCCGCGACGGCGGCCGCGTCCAGCCGCCCCTCGTCGCCGTCGTGGATCACGTGGAAGTAGACCGGGATCGTGGTCGGGGCGGCGGACCGGACCCGGCCGACGCCCAGTTCGGCGAGCCGCTGGGCGAGGTCCGCCTGCATCGCCCGGGCCTGTCGGGGGCTGACCGCGTTCGGGTCCCGGTCCGGCCGGCTGCCGGCCGGCAGCCGCGCCGCGACACCGCCCGCACCGACGACGTCGTCCGGACCGACGCCGTCGTCCGCGCACCGCTCCACCGCCGGAGCGACGGCGGCGCGGTGCGCGGCCGGTGCGGCGAACTGGCTCAGACCGGCCGCGGCGACCAGCGCGGCGGCGCAGGGGAACAGGCGTGGGGCACGCGAGCGCACCCGGGCAGTACGGCGCATCAGCGCTCCTGACAGGGGAGTTGACGGGGTGTCGGCCGCGCCCGTGGCCTGCTCCGGCCGGACCCGCCGGCGCCCGGCGCGGACCCGCCGAGACTACGACGCCGTGAAGTCGATCCCCCGCAGGGCGCGCGCGGCGGCCCGGTCGAGTACCACGGCCGACGCACAGCCGGCCGGCAGCCGTCCGGTCTCCAGGATCCGGCGGCGCAGCCGGGCGACGGCGGCCTGGTGCCGGGCGAAGGCGTAGCGCGAGACGCCGCGCCGGCGCCGCCGCTGCCCGTCCAGCGCCTCGGCCGGGTCGGCGTCGAGCAGCAGCAGGTGCACCCGGCGGCCCTGCCGGGCGGCGGCCCGCACCAGCCAGGCCCGCACCCAGGGCTGGGTGCCGCAGTCGTGCACCGCGAGCGGCCCGCCGTCCAGCACGGCCCGGCGCAACCGCAGGTAGTGGGCGAGCCGGGCCAGCGGGCGGTAGAGCGCGTACGGCAGGCGGCCGGGCAGCCGGGCCGCGTACTCCTCGCGGACCAGCTGGGAGTCGATCAGCGGGGCGCGGACGCAGCGGCGCATCAGGGTGCTCTTGCCGCTGCCGGGCAGGCCGGTGACGACCAGCAGGTCCCCGGCCGGGTAGCGCAGGACCGCCGGCCCGGGCCCGCGCAGCTCGTGCCGGGCGCTCGGGTCGTGCGGCGCGGACGGGTCGGACGGCTCGTAGGACGCGGGCAGGACGACCCGTTCCCCTGCGGTGCGCGGCGGCGGCACCCTCGGCGCCGCCGCCGTCCGCACCGTTCTCGTCCCACTCACCCGGTCTCCCCCCGCCGTTCCCCTTCGAGGAGCATCGCTCATTCCCAAGAACGAGTAAAGGGCGGAGGTCGGAGCGGGTACGGACGACCGCGGCCGGGCCCGGAGCGTGGCGGCGCCGAGGCCCGGCGGCGGGTGTCAGCCCAGCTGCGGGGCGATCCGGGAGGCGATCAGCTCCAGGTGGTCGAGGTCGTCCAGGTCGAGGATCTGGAGGTAGAACCGCTCGCTGCCGACCGCCGCGTACCGGCCGATCCTCTCGACCACCTCGTCCGGGGTGCCGGCCAGGCCGTTCTCCTTCAGCTCGTCGACCTCGCGGCCGATCGCGGCGGCCCGGCGGGCGACCTCGGCGTCGTCGCGGCCGACGCAAGCCACCATGGCGTTGGAGTAGACCAGGTCGTCGGCGGAGCGCCCGGCCGCCTCGACGGCGGCGCGGACCCGGCCGAACAGGGCCGCGGTGTCGTCCACCGAGGCGAACGGCAGGTTGAACTCGTCGGCGAAGCGGGCGGCCAGGGCCGGGGTGCGCTTGGGGCCGAGGCCGCCGACCAGCACCGGGACGTGCTCCTGGGCGGGCTTGGGCAGGGCCGGCGAGTCGGTCAGCGTGTAGTACTCGCCGGCGAAGTCGAAGGTGTCGCCGAGCTTGGTGTTCCACAGCCCGGTGATGATCGCCAGCTGCTCCTCCAGCCGCCCGAACTTCTCCTTCGGGAAGGGGATGCCGTACGCGGTGTGCTCGGCCTCGTACCAGCCGGCGCCGAGGCCGAACTCGACCCGGCCGCCGCTCATCGCGTCCACCTGGGCGACCTGGATCGCGGTGACGCCCGGCAGCCGGAAGGTGGCGGCGGTCATCAGGGTGCCCAGGCGGATGGTGCTGGTGTCGCGGGCGAGGCCGGCCAGGGTGATCCAGGCGTCGGTGGGCCCGGGCAGGCCGTCGACGTCGCCCATCTTCAGGTAGTGGTCGGAGCGGAAGAAGGCGCTGAAGGCCCCGAGCTCCTCGGCGGTGCGGGCGACCTTGAGGAGGGTGTCGTAACTCGCACCCTGCTGGGGTTCGGTGAAGACGCGGAGATCCATGCCGGCCATTCTGGTACGGACCGACCGGTGATCGGCACAGCGCGTCCGCCGCGCCACGGACGGTTTCCGATCCGGCCGGGTGGGGCGGCAGGGGTGGCCAAGGTCTCAGTACGGAACCGTCACGGGCGCCCGTTCCCGCTCGGAGGGTCGCCTACCGTGGACGGATGTTCGCGACCCCCGACGAGTCCTTCCGGCGCTCCCCCGACGAGCCGGCCGGCTGTCCGCTGCCCGGCATCGTGACGGCCTTCACGCCCCGGCTGGCCGAGTTCGCCTTCGAGCCCGGTTTCGTCGCGGCGGTCGACCAGCACGCGGCGATGCTGCGGGAGCTGCTGTACGCGCAGGGGCCGGAGCTCGCGCCCCGGCCCCTGGACCGTGAGGAGTTGTCGGACTACGCGCTGGGTTTCCTGGACGCGCTCGCCGAGATCGGCTGGCGGGAGCCGGTCGGCCACGACTACGCCGTGATCCGGCTCACCGCGATCTGCTGGCTGGTTCGCGAGCAGGGCCTGCTCGGGGTCTGAGCCCCGGCAGGCCCTCCCGGACCGCCCGGTGCGGCGGGCTACCGGTTCTGGTCGCCCTCGATGCCCGGCGCGGGCGGGGTGCCCGGACCGGTCTGGGTGGTCGGCCGGACCGGCTGGTTGGACAGCGCGTCGGAGCGGCCGGCCTGGTAGGCGGTGCCGCGCAGCCGGGCGGTCTCCCGCTCGGCGCCGTCCAGCCACCGCTCCCAGCGCTGGCGCATCGGGATGATCAGGCCGCCGCCGACACCGACCACCAGCACACCGGCGATGGTGGCGAGCGCGGCGATCAGGACCGGCCCGGTGATCGAGGTGGCGATCCCGGCCTGGCCCAGCGCGGCGATCACGCCGAGGCCGACGATGAACGCCCAGACCAGGGTGGAGACCGTCCGGCCGTACGAGGCGCCGGAGAGCGTGCTGCCCACGATGTCGCGCACCGCGTTGGCGATGGCCATCGCGACCACCACGATCACCACGGCGACGATGCCGCGCGGCAGCCAGGCGACGATGCTGTGGATCATCGTGCTGATCGGGTTCGAGCCGAAGACGCCGAACGCCAACTGCAGGGCCATCAGCAGGACGATGTAGTACACGACCTTGCAGATGATGCCGGTCATGTCGTACTTGGAACCCTGCAGGTGGGCGGCCACTCCGGACCGCTCCGCGACCCGTTCGGAGCCGACCCTGCGCAGCACCCGGTCGAGGATCTTGGCGATCGCCTTGGCCACGAACCAGCCGACGACCAGGATCGCCAGGAAGGCGATGAACTGCGGAATGACCTTGGCGATCTTCGACCAGGCCTCGGTGAAGCCCGACCCGAAATCGACGGACAGTGCGAGCTGCTGAGCCACGGAGTCCTCCACTCGGTGACACGGCGCCACGAGCGGGCGCTTCGGCCCCCCACCCTTCGTGGATAGCAGGCGCCCGCCCCGGCCGCGCGCGCCCGGTGTCCGGGATGGTCCCCTCGGGTGAATGCTCCGGCCGTCCGCACGCGTACAGTGGCGGTCCGGGGGGACGGGCCACGGGGCGGGACGGACGGGACGGTGCGGCAAGTGGGCGGTACGGCGGCGGAGCACGCGGTGGACCACCGGGCGCTGCACTGGCGGGTCCGACCGGAAGCGGCCCGGGCCGCCGTCCTGGTCCTGCACGGCGGCGAGGAGCACAACGTCGCCCGGCCCGGGCGCCTCAACCTCCCGCTGCTGCGGATGCACGGCTTCCTGCGCGCGCTCACCAGGGCGACCGCGCGGGACGGGGTGGCCATCGGCACCGTCCGCTACCGCCACCGCGGCTGGAACGGCGAACGGGCCGACGCCGCACGGGACGCGACCGCCGCGCTCGACGAACTCACCGCGCTGCTCGGGCCGGTGCCGACCGTCCTGGTCGGCCACTCGATGGGCGGGCGCGCCGCCCTCCAGGCCGGCGGACACCCCTCCGTCACCGGCCTGGTCGCCCTCGCACCGTGGTGCCCGCCCGAGGACCCGTGCGACCAACTCGCCGGGCGGGACGTCCTCCTGCTGCACGGCGACCGCGACACCGTCACCCCGCCCGCCGAAACCCGCGCCTTCGCCGCCCGCAGCCGCGCCGCGGGCGCCCGGGTCTGCGGCTACACCGTCACCGGCAGCGGCCACGCCATGCTCCAGCGCCTCCCCGACTGGCACCGCGCCACCACCCGCCTCACCACCGCCCTCCTCGGCCTCCACCCCTTCCCCGCCGAAACCGCCTCCGCCCTCGCCCTCCCACCCGCCTCCCGCGAAGCCCTCACCCTCACCCTCCCGCCCCAGCCCCGCCGCGCCCCGGCCCTCCCGGCCAACCCCTGAGGCACCGGGGTCCCGCGGGGCCGGTTCCTCAGGCCCGGCGCAGCACCCGCCAGGTCACCAGGCCGGCGGTCGTCCCCGACAGCAGCAGGCAGGCGAGGACCACGGAGGCCAGCGCCGCCGGGTCCAGGTGGAGCGTGACCGGGGCTCCGGTGCTCTGGGCGAGGCCGGAGGCGAGACCGGCCAGCGGCGGGAGGGTGGCCAGCAGTCCCAGCAGGGTGCCGATCGCGGTCACCACGGCCGCCTCGCCCGCGGCCAGCAGGACCAGTTGGCGCACGGTGCCGCCGGTCGAGCGCAGCACGGCGAGGTCACGGCGCCGGCCGTGGGCGGACAGGGCGGTGCTGTTCGCGGTGGCGATCGCGCTGTAGCCGACGGCCACGGCGATCAGCATGGCTGCCAGGCTGTCGGTCAGCCGGGCGTCGGTGTCGTAGTCGTCCAGGGCGTAACGGACGGCGTCGTGGACGGCCGTGCCCGGGACGACCGCCACCGGATCCGCCTCCGCCGGGACGAACAGGTCGTCGCCCAGCGCGGCCGGGTCGTGGCCGCGGACCAGGCTCCGGGCGAGGACGAAGTCGCCGCGGGCCGGGTCGTCCGGCAGGATCCCGGCGATGAGCAGCGGGACGGTCGCCCCGTCGGCGAAGCGGACCGGGTACCGCTGCCCGGCCGTCACGCCCAGCCAACGCGCCATGGACGTTCCCAGCACCGCCTCGCCGGGCCGGCTCCAGGCCGGGTCGCGGGAGCCGAGGGCGTCGATCACGACGGTCGTCCCGTCGGCGCGGTGGACGAAGGCGCGGGTCGGCAGGGCGGCCTTGCCGACCGGGTGGGCGTCGGCCGCCTCGTCGGTGAGGCCCGGGGTGCCGTCGTTGGTGACGATCGCCTGGCCGGAGAGCCGCAGCGCCTGGCCGGCCGGGTAGGCCGCCCGCATCGTCTCCACCGCGCCGCTGAGCAGCACGGCGAAGCCGACCGCCGCGATCACCGGTGCCGCCGCCGCGGCGGCGCGGGACGCGCCCGCCGTCAGCCCGGCCCGCAGCAGCAGCGGGCCGGCCGTACCGAGCCGTCGCAGTGGTGCGGTCACCACCCGGCCCACCGGGCCGACCAGGACCGGGGCGAGCAGGGCGGCGGCCGCGATCAGCAGCATGGTGGCGGTGATCGCCAGGCTGATCCGGCGGTCCGCGGCGGCGGTCGCGGTGAGCACCGCGCAGCCGGTGCCGAGGCCGAGCACCACCACGCCGCAGATCAGCCGGGTGCGGCCCAACTGCCCTTCCCCCGTGCGGCTTTCGCGCAGTGCCTGCAGTGGCGCCACCCGGGCGGCGGGGCGGCTCGCCGCCCAGGCTCCGAGCACGCTGACGCCGACGCCGGTCGCGGCGGCGGTGAGCAGCGGCCAGGCCGTCACCCGCACGGTGAGCCCCGGCGGGGCGACGTCCAGGCGCAGCAGGGCGTCCCGCAGCAGCGGGGCGGCCGCGAGCCCGGCGAGGCAGCCCGCCGCCGAGCCGAGCAGGCCGACCAGCGCGGCCTCGCCGAGCACCATCCGGCGCAGTTGGCCCGGGGTGGCGCCGAGGACGCGCAGCAGGCCGAGTTCGCGCCGCCGCAGGCCGGTGGCGAGGACGAGCATCGAGGCGACCACGAAGCCGGTGGTGAACAGGCCGAGGGTGGCCAGCGCGGCGATCACCTGGGTGCCGAGGAAGCGCCGGTGCTCGACGTGGCGGGGCTGGAGCGCGGCGCGGCCCTCGCCGGTGACCACGGCCGCCCGGTCGCCGACGGCCGTACGGGCGGCCGCGGCCAGGCGGGCGGGCGGGGTGCCGGGGGCGGGGAGCAGGGCGATCGTCCGGACGCCCGGGTCGCGCTGCGCGGCGGCGGCGTCGCTGAGGTAGTACCCGGGGCCGTCCACCGTGCCGACGACGGTGAACTCGGTACGCCCGGCGGTGAGGTTGACGGTCAGCCGGGCGCCGGCCGGGACGCCGAGGGACCGGTCGACCACCACCTCGTCGGCGGCCTCCGGCCCCCGGCCCGTGAGCAGCCGGTAGGGGGCCAGCCGCGCCGAGGACCAGCCGTGGCCCGCCTCGGCCGCGCCCTCGTCGGGGACCGGCCGACCGTCCCGGACGGCCTGGGCGTAGAAGGCGCGGTCCACCACGGCGGCCGCCACGCCGGGCGCCGCGCGCAGCCGGTCGGTCAGGGCCCCCGCCTCGGCGGCGTTCCACGGGACGCGGTCCTCGGCACTGCCGCCGCGGCCGGTGGCCTGCGGCGGGAGCACCAGGGCGGTGGCGGCGGAGAGGCGGGGCTGGACGGCGGGCCGGGCGGACTCGTGGACGGTCAGCGTGGCGGTGATCAGCCCGACGCCGACCAGCACGGCGAGCCAGCACGCGAGGTGACTCGACCAGCGCTCACGGACGTTGGCGACGATCAGCATCACGCCTCCAGCCGGGCCATGCGGGCCGCGACGGCGGCGGCGGCGCGGGCGTGGTCGCCGTCGAGGTCCAGCCGGTCGGCGATCCGGCCGTCCTGGAGGAAGACCACGGTGTCGGCGACGGCGGCGGCTGCCGGGTCGTGGGTGACCATGACCGTGGTCTGTGCCTGCTCGTCCACCAACCGCCGCAGCAGGCGCAGGACTTCGCCGGAGGTCCGGGTGTCCAGGGCGCCGGTGGGCTCGTCGGCGAAGAGCACGTCGGGGCGGGTGACCAGGGCGCGGGCCAGGGCGACGCGCTGCTGCTGGCCTCCGGAGAGCCGGCTCGGCCGGTGCCCGGCGCGCTCGGCCAGCCCGACGGCGCGCAGCGCGGCGGCCACCTCCTCGCGGCCGACGGTCCCGCCCTTCCGGCGGCCCGCGAAGCGCGCGGGCAGTTCGACGTTCTGGGCGGCGGTCAGCGACTCGACCAGGTTGTACGCCTGGAACACGAAGCCGATCCGCTCGCGCCGCAGTTCGGTGCGGCGGCGCTCGCTCTGGGCGCCGAGGTCGAGGCCGGCCAGCAGCACCCGGCCGCCGGTGGGCCGGTCCAGTCCGGCGGCGCACTGGAGCAGCGTGGACTTCCCGGAGCCGGAGGGCCCCATGATCGCGGTCAGGGTGCCGCGCGGAAAGCCGAGCGTGACCCGGTCGAGCGCGGTCACCGCCCCTTCGCCGCTGCCGTGCACCTTGCGGACGTCGTGCAGCTCCACCACGCCGTGCGGTTCGGCGGCGCCCCGCTCCGCCCTGGGTTCCCGATGGTTCGTCATGCCGAGGATTCCAGCGGACCCGCGGACCGGGGGCACTGATCCGGGCACCACCGGGAAGGTAGTGCCTGCACTACCCCGCCCGACGGACCACCCCACTATCGTTCTTCGCATGCGTCCGAGAACGGCATGGCAGGCGATGGCCCAACGGCCGTTGAGCTTCCTCGGCTCCGCGTGGCCGTGGCGTTCGCTGGCGTACCTGGCCAGCGGGGTGCTGGTGGGGGCCGCGGCGCTGGTGGTGCTGGCCGCCGGCCTGGTGGCGGGGGCGGTGCTGCTGGTGGTGCTGGTCGGGGTGGCGCCGCTGGTCGGGGTGGTGCTGTCGGCGGTGGCGGTCGCGGCCGTCGAGCGGTGGCGGCTGCGGCTGGTGGACCTGGACCCGGCCGAGGACCCGCACCGGGCGCCGGACGCCCCGGGGCCGCGCGCCTGGGCGGCCACCCGGCTGACCGAACCGGTGACCTGGCGCGAACTGGGCTTCACCCTGCTCTCGGCCGCCGCGCTGTGGTGGCTGGACCTGCTGGTGCTGCTCTTCTCCTTCGGGGTGCCGGCGCTCTGCTTCTCGTCGCTCGACGGCGCCACCTGGCCGTGGTCGGTCTTCGGGGCCCTCGTGCTGCTCGCCTCGCCGTACACGGTGACCTCCTGGGCGGGCGCCCGCGCGGCCCTCGCCCGCACCCTGCTCGCCCCGCGCGACGCGGAGTTGGGCGCGCGGCTGCGGGAGGTGAAGGCCTCCCGGGCGCGACTGGTGGACGCCTTCGACGCCGAGCGGCAGCGGATCGAGCGGGACCTGCACGACGGCGCGCAGCAGCAGCTGGTCTCGCTGGGGATGACCCTCGGGCTGATGCACCTGGACGTCCCGCCGGGCTCGCCGCTCGGCCCGCAGCTGGCCCGGGCGCAGGAGCAACTCGGCACCGCGCACGAGGAGTTGCGCCGGATCGTACGCGGCCTCAACCCTCCGGTGCTGGCCGACCACGGGCTGGCCGCCGCCGTCCGGGAGCAGGCCGGACGGTTCCCGATCCCGGTCACCGTCGACCTGGACCTGCCCGTCCGGCTGCCCCGGCAGCTGGAGACCGGCGTCTACTACCTGATCAGCGAGGCGATGACCAACATCGCCCGCCACAGCGGCGCCGGCCGCGCCCGGGTCTCCGGCCGCTACCACGCGGACCTGCTCGTCCTGGAGATCGCCGACGACGGCCGCGGCGGCGCGGACCCGGCGCTCGGCAGCGGGCTGACCGGGCTCGCCGACCGCCTCACCGCCGTCGACGGCCGGATGCGGGTGTCCAGCCCGGCCGGCGGCCCGACCCTGCTCCACGTGGAGATACCGTGCCGCTTCGGGTGATCGTCGCCGAGGACGCCGTCCTGCTCCGCGAGGGACTGATCGGCCTGCTGCACCGCTTCGGGCACCACGTCCTCGCCGCCGTCGGCGACGCGGACGCCCTGGCCGCCGCCGTGCGCACGCAGCGGCCCGACCTCGTGGTCACGGACGTCCGGATGCCCCCGGACCACCGCGACGACGGCCTGCGCGCCGCCGTCCGGCTGCGCCGGGAGTACCCCGGGCTGCCGGTGGTGGTGCTCAGCCAGTACGTCGAACAGTCCTACGCGACACGGCTGTTGGACTCGGACGGCGGACGGGCGGTCGGCTACCTCCTGAAGGAGCGGGTGGGCGCGGTGGCCGACTTCATGGCCGGCCTGGAACGGGTGGCCGGCGGCGGGACGGTGGTGGACCGGGAGGTGGTCCAGCAGCTGGTCCGGCTGCGGCACGACCCGCTGGAGCGCCTCAGCGCCCGCGAGCGCGAGGTGCTGGCGCTGATGGCCCAGGGCCGCTCCAACGCCACGCTCGCGGCTGAACTCTTCATCAGCGACGCGGCGGTGAACAAGCACATCGGCAACATCTTCGCCAAGCTGGACCTGCCGGTGGACGTGGACGGCCACCGGCGGGTCCTGGCGGTGCTGCGCTACCTGGGGGCGTGAGGGCCGCAGAAGCGGGTCGGTTCCTAGACCGTGTGCCAGAGGGCGGCCGCGAAGACCGCCGTCACCCAGGTCCACAGGACGGAGAGGCCGAGGTGCGCGACCGTGCGCAGGCGGTCGCCGCGCCACAGGCGGGGCGAGAAGTAGGCGAACTCGAAGAGCCAGCGCAGGCCCCAGAAGAGGGTCTGGCCGGCCAGCAGGGCGGTGCCGAGCCGGCCGCCGGCGAGCAGGTCGGGGGCCAGGCAGAGCGGGAGCAGGCCGAGCAGCGCGCAGGCGAGGCCGATGAAGAAGAGGTGGGCGTAGGAGACCTGGCGGGTCAGCAGGGTGGTGCCGGCGAGGTCGGCGGGCCAGCCGATGGCGCGGGGCAGGACGGCGTGGACCAGGCCAGCGGTCACGAGGGCGGCGCCGACCAGGCGCAACTGGGCCTCGAGGGTGAGGAGTCCGGGCGTACCGGTCAGTTCGGCCAGTACGGTCAGCTCGGTCAGTCCGGTCGGCCCGGTCATGAGGCGGGCTTCCGGAGGGCGAAGGCGGTGACCAGGCCGGCGATCCGGCGTTCGGCGGCCGGGCGCAGGCCCGCCTCGGCGGCGTGCCGGAGCCAGGTGGCCCGGGGCAGGAAGTGCCAGGCGCCGGGGCCGTAGACGGCGGTGTTGGCGGCGTCCCGCAGGTGCTCGACCAGCAGCAGGGTGCCGCCGGGGCGCAGGGTGCGGGCGGCCTCGGCGAACAGGGCGGTGCGGTCGGCGGGGCGGCGCAGCTCGTGGGCGGCGAAGACGGCGAACACGGTGTCCAGGGTGCCCGTCGCGGCGGGCAGGGCGTCCGGCCGGGACGGGATGCCGCCGGGGGCGGGCGGGGCGTGGCGGCGGGCGCGGCGGATCGAGCCGCTGGAGGTCAGCGCCGGGTCGTACAGGTCGGCGAGCCGTCCGCGGGCCCCGGGGTGGCGGGCGGCGAGCGGGCGGCCGGCCTCGTCCAGGCCGGTGCTGATCACCAGGTGGTCGCCGGGGCCGTCGGGCAGCAGGGCGGGTAGCCAGTCGTAGCTGTGGAGCCCGGAGCGGTCGTAGACGCACCAGGTGGCGAGGGTGCCGAGGGCGAGGTACCCGGCGGCGGTGGCGGCGGCCGCCCGGGAGAGCGCGGCGGCGGGGCCGGGCAGCCGGCGGGCCAGCACCCCGCCGGCGACGACGGTGAACGCGCCGGCGGCGTACATCGGCCAGTTGTAGCGGACGACCTCGCGCACACCCGACGGGCGGGGGCCGTCCGGGACGGGAGCGGCGACGGGGGCGGCGGGGGCGGCGGGTGCGGTCATCGGGCGGCTCCGGTGAGGGTGCGGCGCTCCCCGGCGTGCCAGCCGTAGTCGAGGCCGGCGACGTGGAAGGCGTTGGCGAGCACCGGCCGGCTGCCGGCCAGCGGGCCGTGGTCGAAGAAGGTGAGCCGGGGCACCTCGACGGCCACCGGGGCGGGTTCCCAGTGGGCGCGGGTGGCCTTGACCACGATCATCGACCGGGTCTGCGGCTCGTACTCGAAGGTGTAGGGCAGCGGGCCGGCGAAGCGGCGCGCGGCGCGGGCGTCCGCGAACGGGCTGCCCGGCGGGAGGGCGGCGGGGGCGCTGCCGAGGTCGGCGCGCACGTGCAGGTCGGCGCGGCCGTCGCCGCTGACCACCTTGAACTCCAGGGTCCCGTCGACCACCCGGGTGCCGATCCGGGCGTGCCGGTAGTGGTAGCGGGAGAAGGCGTTGCCGCCGAGCGCCATCATCCGGCTGTCCGTGTCGGAGCGCAGGATGCGCAGGCCGCGCATGGTGCGGCCGCCGGGGGTCGGGAAGCGGGTGAAGACCCGGTAGCCGGTCAGGATGAAGTCCCGGCCGAGGCGGGCGGGCAGGGCGGCCGGGCGCAGTGCCCGGGCGTCCACGACGGCGGCGGCCACGAAGCCGTGCTCGGCGCCGTCGGGGTCGGTGTAGGTGTCGAGGGCGAGGCCGGGCGGCACCAGCGGGGCGAGCAGGCGGGGCGGCAGGGCGTAGGTGAGGACGAGCGAGTGCGCGAAGCGGGTGCGCATCGCGAAGGGGTGGCGTTGCAGCAGGTGTCGCACGGTCGACTCCGTGGTCGGGTAGGGGGGTTCGGAGCGTGACGGGGCAGCACGGGACCGCCCTTCGCCGCGGGCCGCGGCGGGGTTTTCTCGCGCGTCCTCATCATGGCGCACGACTTTGAACGTGTTCAACTCGGGGCTTGGAGGGGTGGGCGGGGTACGCGAACGCCCGGGGCCCGCGCTGCGCGAGCGCGGGCCCCGGGCGTGGCGGAGGCGGGGTCAGGGTGTGGCGGAGACGGGGTCAGGCCGGGTCGTCCTCGGGGTCCGGGGCCGGGACGCGGCCGGCCAGCAGGGCGTGGCCGAGCGCGGTGGGGCGGTGGGTGACGGAGCGGCCGGTGCGGTCCTTGGTGGTCAGGCCGGAGTCGGCCAGGACGGTGGCGTGCTCGCTCGCGGAGGCGGTGGAGATGTCGAGATGGCCCGCCAGGTCCTTGGTCGAGCAGGGCCCGTGGGCCGCGATGGCCTCCAGGGCGGCGGCCCTGGTCTGCCCGAGCAGCGCGGTGAGGGTGCGACTGGGGGTCGGCTCGGGCTCGGCGCGCAAGGGACCACCGATCCGGGCGGGGTAGAGGAGCACCGGCTGCTGGGCCGGGTCCTCGAAACGGGCGATGACGGGCCGGCGGGGGCCGAACACGCACGGCTGGAGCAGCAGCCCCCGGCCGTCCAGGCGCACGTCGTGCCGGCATCCGCCGGCCAGCGGGAAGCTCAGCACCGGGCGGCGCCAGGACACCGTCGGGTGCAGCGAGCCGAGCACCCGGTCCGGCTCGGCGATCCGGCGCCGGCGCCCGTGCTCGGTGGTGACGATGGTCTCGATCTGCCGCCGGTACGGGTCGATCGCCCGGGTCTGGTAGTCGGCGGTGACGTTGCCCAGCAGCCTGCGGGCCCGGCGGTCGCCGGCCGCGACGCCCCGGGCGAAGGCGCTCAACTGCCGCTCCCCGCCGACCGAGCGCAGGTGGTCGCGCAGCGGCGCCTCGGGCGCCTGGGCGGTGGCGCTCTCGGTGGCGCCCGGGTCGCGCCGCACCGCGAGGAACTCCGGGATCGCCGTGGGGGTGTAGAGGTCGAAGAGCAGCGCGGTGCGCGGGTTCCAGGAGGCCCGCAGCTGCTCGCGCCAGGCCTGGAAGCGCGGGTCGCGCACCCCGCTGACCAGGGCGTGCACGCTCAGGGAGAGCTCCATCGACATGTCGGGGCGCTCCGCCACCCGGAGCCGCTCCAGGTCGTCCGTACCGAAGAAGATTCGCAGCACGGTCGCGATCGTCGCCCGGATGCGGCACCGCCGCAAGACCGTTCGGCGAGAACCGAATCCATTGCCGGGCGGGCCGCCGTCCGGCGGGCATCGGGCTGTCGGCCGGCCCGGATTCAGGGCTCTCGGGCGGGAGGCCCGAGAGCCGGACCGGACACCCGGCGGGCACCCGGCGGGCGGCCGTCCCGGGGGGCTTCCGCGCCTGGACGAACCACCCCGGCCCGCTCCCCGCTCCCCCCGCACGAGTGGTTTCGTCCCCCGCCTCGGCCCCGGAGACGGTCGGTGGACGGATGATCGCTTCCGGGGCCGTACCGGGCGGCCAGGGAAGGACGGTTCGGGACGATGGGCACGACGCGGCGTTCGCTGCTGGGCGCGGCGCTGGGCGCCCCGCTACTGGGGTGGCTCACCGGGACGGCGGCCGGTGCCGTTGACGGCGGCACCGACCGCACCGGGAGTCTGGGCACGCTCTCCGACGGCTGGGTGGAGGTGCGCTGGACCCCGGAGGCACAGGCCCAGCTGGACCGCTTCCACGCGATGGTGGACGTCGTCGCCCCGGCGCGCATGGTGCTGGACCAACGGGGCCCGGCGGTCCACCTGCCGATCCGCTCCGCCGTGGGCGACCCGTCCCTCGCCAACCCGCCGAAGGCGCACGGCGACGGGGCCCTGGACGGCGGGGTCTCCGTCCGCACCTCCAAGGGCGACTACCGGGTGGTCAACCTGTCCGGCGCGATCAAGGACGGCCTGGGCTCGGGCCGGTGCGAGGTGAGCGGGGCGGAGATGGGGCACCGCTCGGCCTTCCGCTGCGGCCTCACCGAGGGCAAGCTGACGGCCGATCCGGTGCCGGCCGGGAAGCCGATGAAGGTCCGGCTCAGCGGGGTGCCGCTGCGCCCCACCCAGGAGGCGGTGGACGCGTACACCGCCAACTTCGGCGCGCACCCGGTCACCGTGGACACGGTGCTCGCCTACGTCACGGCCCAGGGGACGTACACCCCTCCTCCGGCCGCCCAGGAGCAGAAGGCGTAGCGGGCCGGTCTCGGCGGGGTGTCCGGGACTGGGCGGGCACGCCGCCGCCGAAGCGCCGCTCGCGCACCGCGTACGCCCGGACCGCCCCGCGCAGCCGGGCCAGGTCGTAGTCCGGCCACGGCGTGGGGTCGAACAGCAGCTCGGCGTAGGCGAGCTGCCAGGGCAGGAAGTTGCTGATCCGCTGCTCCCCGGAGGTGCGGATCAGCAGGTCCACGTCCGGGAGGTCCGGGGCGTACAGGTGCCGGGCGAGGTCGGCCGGGCCGATCGCCTCCGGGCTGATCCGGCCCGCCACCGCCTCGGCGGCCAGGCTCCGTGCCGCGGCGGCCAGTTCCTCCCGTCCGCCGTAGTCCACGCAGACCGTCAGGGTCAGCGTGCCGTTGTTCGACGTCAGGCTCTCCACCAGCGCGATGGAGGAGGCGAGCGACTCGTCCACCCGGTCCCGCCGGCCGCACCAGCGGATCCGTACGCCGAGCGCGTGCAGGCCCTCCGCGCTGCGGGTGAGGCCGTCGGCCAGCGAGTCGAACAGCGCGGTCAGTTCCTCGGGCGGGCGGTCCCAGTTCTCGGTGGAGAAGGCGTACAGGCTCAGGTGGCGGATGCCCAGCCGCAGCGCCGCGTTGACCAGGCGCAGCGCGGCCCGCTGCCCGGCCCGGTGGCCGTGCTGCGCGGGCAGCCGACGGGCCTCGGCCCAGCGGCGGTTGCCGTCCATGATCACGGCGACGTGGGCGGGCGCGCCCTCGGGAGGCGCGGGCCGGGCGCGGCGGTGGGGCGTGGTGCCGTCGGAGCTCAGCGGGGTGAGGCCCTCGGTCAGGACGCGTGAGCGCAGCAGGGTCACTTCGTCGTACTGGAGCTGGGCGCCGAGAAGCAGGGTGTGCAGGAACGGGCGGCAGCCGGGGGCGGCGAGCCAGGTGGCGGGCAGGGCCTGCTCCAGCAGGCGGTGCAGGTGCCTCTGCTGGCTCTCGACCAGCTCGTCCAGGGCGGCGCGGCGGTCGGGTCGGCGGTCGGGTCGGCGGTCGTCCTGACTCGTGTCCCGGCCGAAGTCGGCGACGGTCAGGCCGAGTCGGCGCAGGTCGTCCTGCGGCAGGTAGCAGCGGCCGGCCGCGAGGTCGAGCGGGAGGTCCTCCAGGATGTCCGCCAGCTGGCAGGCCTCCCCCAGCGCGGACAGCGCGCCCGCCGCCCGCGGGCCCCGCGCGCCCAGCAGCGGGGCCCACAGCTCGGTGACCGTCCCCGCGACGCCCCGCAGGTGGCGGCGCTGGTCCGCGTGGGTCTCGAAGGCGGGCGGGCGGGCGCCGTCGGCCCGGGTGGCGTCCAGGAACTCCTCGACCAGCGCCCGGTCCAGCTCCCAGCGCCGCACGGTGTCGACGAAGGCCCGGCGCAGCGGGTGGTCGCTGCGGCCGGCCACGAGGTCGGCCAGGGTGTCGGCCCGCCAGCGGGCGAACCGGCGCTCGCGCTCGGCGGGGTCGGCGGCGCCCTGGGTGTCCTCGTCACCGTAGGAGTCGGAGTCGGCAGCGGCGTCGTCGGCGATCCGGTCGGACCGGGAGGCGAAGCCGTTGACGGCGTGGAAGTACGGCCGCACCTCGGGCGGCAGCGTGTCGCTGATCGCCCGCAGCGGGGCCTGGTGGGCGGCCACCTCCCGCTCGCAGAGCCGGTACGACTCCGCCAGCTCCGGCGGACCGCCCACCGCTGCCGCCCCGTTCGCCGCCATGCCCGTTCCCCGCCCCTCTCCGCCACCGCGCACCGTGCACCGCTGTTCGCCGTGCACCGTCTGGTCAACGAGGCGGCGGCGGATCGGTGGCGATCCGGGCGGACCCCGGCTGTCGGCCCCGGCTCCGCGCGCGGTCCGGTCCGGTCCGGTCCGGTCCGGCCTGGCCTGGCCTGGCCTGGCCTGGCCTCAGCCGAGGTCGGCCGGGGACTCCACCACCACGCCGTACAGGTCGCCGATCGTCGCCAGCGCCGCGCGGTGGACCTGGGTGGCCGTCAGCCCGGTGCCCGCCGAGTCCAGCGGGCGGGTGGCGCAGGCGGCGGCCACGACGGTCGGGCGGTTGCCGCGCAGGAAGGCGCCGGCCGTCGTGAAGGCCACGCACATGTGGGTCATGAACCCGGCGACGACGACATCCCGGCGGCCGGCGGCGTCGAGCAGTTCGCCCAGCTCGGTGCCGACGAAGGCGTCCGGGGCCTGCTTGACCACCACCCGCTCGCCCTCGGCCGGGGCCACGCTCGGGTGGATCCGCCCGATCTCGGCCCGGATGTCGTACGGGGTGCCCTCGCCGCCGTCGTTGATCACGTGGATCACGGGGGCGCCGGCATCCCGGGCCCGGGCGAGCAGGTCGGCACCGGCGTCGAGCGCCTCCTGCCAGCCCTCCAGTTCCATCACGCCGCGCACGTAGGTGTTCTGGTAGTCGATCATGATCAGGGTCGAGTCGCCGAGCGCGGCGGGCTGCTCGTCGAGGCCGTTGAGGGTGCGCAGGGTCGTCGTGGGCATGGGATGCCGCCTTCACGGTCGGGAGTCGGGGATCTCGCAGGTCACACCTGGTGCGGCCGGCTTCGAAAACGCTACGGGCGGTGCTCGCGTGTCGGCAATGTCGCCTAACATGCAGATTCCGACATCGACGGGGAAGAGCGCCCCGGGGAACGAGGGGGCAGGCAGTGGCCGCACCGGTTGCGCAACGGCTGATCGTCATCGTGCTGTTCGAGGGCGTCGACCTGCTCGACGTGACCGGCCCGCCCGAGGTGTTCTCCCTGGTCCGCCGGGAGACCGACGACGCGACCGGCTACCGGGTCGTCCTCGCCGCCGAGACGGCGGCGCCGGTCACCACCTCGGCGGGCGTGCGCATCCTGCCCGACCTCACCTTCGACGAGGCCGCCCGGAGCCGGATCGACACCCTGCTGGTGCCCGGCTCGGTCGAGGTGGACGAGCGCCGCCGGGTCCGCGCGCTCACCGACCCGGCGGTGGTCGACCGGGTCCGCTCCCTGGCCGCCCGCTCGCGCCGGGTGGCGAGCGTCTGCGTCGGCGCGCACCTGCTCGCCGCCGCCGGGCTGCTGGACGGGCGGCGCGCCACCACCCACTGGTCCACGGCCGGCCAACTCGCCGAGGAGCACCCGGAGATCGAGGTCGACCCGGACCCGATCTTCATCCGCGAGGGCGAGGTCTGGACGGGCGCGGGCATCAGCGCCTGCCTGGACCTGTCGCTCGCCCTGGTCGCCGAGGACTTCGGCGAGGAGCTGGCCCTGCGGGTCGCCCGCCAGCTCGTCATGTACCTCAAACGCCCCAGCGGCCAGAGCCAGTTCAGCGTCCCACTGGAACCCGTGTCGACCACCCGGCGGATCGAGGAACTGCGCCACCACATCCTGCGCAACCTCTCCGGACGGCTCACCGTCCCGGACCTCGCGGCCCACGCCCACGTCAGCGAACGGCAGTTGACCCGGATCTTCAAGACGGAGCTGGGCACCACCCCGAGCGCCTACGTCGAGTCGGCCCGGGTCGAACTGGCCCGCCACCGGCTGGAGTCCACCGACGCGACGCTCGAACGCATCGCCACCGCCTGCGGGTTCGGCACCGTCGACACCCTGGTGCGCGCCTTCCGCCGCCGCCTCGGGACGACGCCGACCGACTACCGGCAGCGCTTCCGGACGGCTGCCGCACCCACCGCGATCCCCACCGCTGCCAGGGCGACCGTCACGGCAGCCGGACGGTGAACTCCGTACGGCCGGGCCGGCTCGCCACCGTCACCGTGCCGCCGTGCGCCCCGACCACGGCCCGGACGATCGCCAGGCCGAGCCCGGTCGAGCCGGTGGCCCGGGAGCGGGCCCGGTCGCCCCGGACGAAGCGCTCGAAGACCCGCTCGGCCAGCTCCGGCGCGATCCCCGGGCCGTCGTCCGTGACGCTCAACTCGACCTGGCCGTCCGCCCGTTCGAGCCGCAGCTCGACCTCGGTGCCGGGCGGGGTGTGGCTCCGGGCGTTGGCCAGCAGGTTGGCCACCACCTGGCTCAGCCGGTGCCCGTCCCCGCGCACCAGCACCGGTTCCTCGGGCAGGACGAGCCGCCAGCGGTGCTCCGGTCCGGCGGCACGGGCGTCGGCCACCGCGTCGAGGGCGGTCCGGGTCAGGTCCACCTCCTCCTCGGCCAGCGGGCGGCCGGCGTCCAGCCGGGCGAGCAGCAGCAGGTCCTCGACGATCGCCCCCATCCGCAGCGCCTCGGCGTCGATCCGCTCCAGCGAGTGCCGCACCTCGGGCGGCACCGGCCCGGGGTGGCGCAGCGCCAGCTCGGCGTGGCCGCGGACCGCCGCGACCGGGGTGCGCAACTCGTGGCTGGCGTCGGCGGCGAAGCCGCGCAGCCGCTCCTCCACCGCGTGGCGGCGGGCGAGTGCGCCGCCGACGTGCCCGAGCATCCGGTTGAGCGCGGCGCCGACCCGGCCGACCTCGGTGCGCGGGTCGTCGTCGGGCACGCGCTCGGCGAGCATCACCTCACCGCTGGCGAGCGGCAGCGCGCTGACCCGCTCGGCCATGCCCACCACCCGCCGCAGCGGGCGCAGCGAGACGCCGACCCAGGCGGCCCCGGCAGCACCGGCCGCGGCGACGGAGATCGCGAACACGGTGAGCTCCAGGGTCGCCAGCCGCTCGACGGTGTCCTCGGCCGGGCGCAGCGGCAGACCGCTGACCAGCACGTCGCCGTCCCGCCCGGTGACCGCGCGGACCCGGTAGCGCCCCAGGGCCCGGCCGAGGTCGAGGGTGCGGGCCGGGCCGTCGACGGACAGGGCGGCCAGCGCGTGCTGCTGCTCGGGGGTGAAGGCGACCCGGTCGTCCTCGTCGCCGGGGCTGTCCACGTCGTCGGCGTCCCCGTCGACCACGCCCGCGGCGGTGACCCGGCCGCCGAGCAGCCGTACGCCGAGGGTGCCGGGGGTCTGGGCCCGGGTGTCGGGGCCGGCGCCCTGGGCGGTGTGCTCCAGGCTCGCGGCGTAGCGTCCGCCGGACTCGGTGAGCTGCTGGTCCAGCCGGTCGACCAGGAAGTGGCGCAGCGCGGCGGTGGTGGCGAGGCCGACGGCGGCGCAGGTGACGACCAGCAGCACCAGCAGTCCGGCGATCAGCCGGGCCCGCAGGGTGCGGGGCACCAGCCGGGCGACGCGGGACCCCAGGCGCTTCGCGTCGCGGGACCCCAGGCGCTTCGGGCCGCGGGACTTTTGGCGCTTCGCGTCGCGGGCCTGCGCGCCGCTCACGTCGCGGCCTTGATCAGGTAACCCGCGCCGCGCACCGTGTGGATCATCGGACTGCGCCCGGCGTCCACCTTCTTGCGCAGGTAGCTGATGTACAGCTCCACGATGTGCGCCTGCCCGCCGAAGTCGTACGACCAGACGGCGTCCAGGATCTGCGCCTTGCTGAGCACCTGCCGGGGGTGGCGCATCAGGTGGGCGAGCAGCGCGTACTCGGTGGGGCTGAGCTCGACCGCCTCCCCGCCCCGGGTGACCTCGCGGGCCCGGTCGTCCAGCACCAGGTCGCCGAGCACCAGGGCGTGCGGGGGCGGCTGCCCGGGCGCGGCGGGCGGGGCGGCCCGGCGCAGCAGGCCGCGCAGCCGGACCACCACCTCGGCCAGACTGAACGGCTTGGTCACGTAGTCGTCGCCGCCGGCCGCGATGCCGGCGATCCGCTCCTCGACGGCGTCCCGGGCGGTGAGGAAGAGCACCCGCGCCTCGGGCTGCCCGGCGTGGATGCGGCGCAGCACCTCCAGGCCGTCGAGGTCGGGCAGCATCACGTCCAGCACCACGGCGTGCGGCCGCCATTCCGCGGCGGCCTCGACGGCGGCCAGGCCGGTGGTCGCGCCGCGCGCCTGCCAGCCCTCGTAGCGGACGGCCCCGCACACCACCTCGACCAGGTCCGGTTCGTCGTCGACGACCAGGACCCGCCAGTCCGGGCGGCCGGCGGTCTCGTCCATGGGGGCTCCCTCGGGCTCGTGCTGCGCGGTGCTCATCCTGACCCGCCCCGATGAGAAAGCGCTGAGACCCCGGAAAGTGGTTCGTAGACCATCACACTGCCACTGACCTGCATGAACGCCTTCACAGTGGGTACCGCAAGCCGGCCGACTCAGAGCCGGCTCAGAGCTTGCGCTGCGATCGTGGGCGGCCCGGCGGTCCTCGCCGCCGGGCGCTGAGGAGGTTCCCGATGAGCACTGCCGCCGCACCGACGTCGCGGCCCGGGCCCCGGCCGGCACCCGACCGCCCGAGGCACCGGGCGGCGCCACGACCACCGTTCGCCCTCGACCCGCGCGCGGCGCTCGGCCTGGTCGCCGTGGGCGCGCTCGGCGTGCTCGCGCTGTGGTGGTCGGGCACCCCGGCGGTGGTCGGCGCGGCCGACTGGCTGACCGGCGCCGGCCGGATCACCGGGCTGCTGGCCGGCTACGCCGCGCCGGTGCTGCTCCTGCTGATGGCCCGGCTGCCGCCGGTGGAGCGCGGGGTCGGGGCGGACCGGCTGGCGCGCTGGCACGCCTTCGGCGGGCGGTGGATGGTGGCCCTGGTCTCGGTGCACGTGCTGACGGTCGTCTGGGGCTACGCGCTGACCGACGGGCGCGGGGTGGTCGGCGAGGGCGTGGAGATCGTCTTCCACTACCCCGAGATGGTCAAGGCCGCCCTGGGCACCCTGCTGCTGCTCGGCACCGGCGCCGTCTCCGCCCGGATCGCGCGACGCCGCCTCCCGTACGAGACCTGGTACTACCTGCACCTGGCGACCTACCTCGCGGTGGCGCTGGCCTTCTCCCACCAGCTCGCCACCGGCGCCGACCTGGGCGGCGGCCCCGGCCGGGCCGCCTGGTACGCGCTCTACTTCGGGACGGCGGCGCTGCTCGGCTGGTTCCGGCTGCTGCGGCCGTGGCTGCTCGACCGGCGGCACGGCCTGACCGTCGCCGAGGTGCGGCCGGAGGGCCCCGGCGTGGTGTCGCTCTTCCTGACCGGGCGGCGGCTGGACGGACTCCGCGCCGAGCCGGGCCAGTTCTTCCGGCTCCAGTTCCAAGCCCCCGGGCTGCGCTGGGCCGCCAACCCGTACTCGCTGTCCGCGCCGCCCCACCCGAGCTTCCTGCGCTTCACGGTCAAGGACCTCGGCGGGCACAGCGCCGCCGTGGCCGCCCTGCGCCCGGGGACCAGGGTGCGCGCCGAGGGCCCGTACGGGGCGTTCACCGGGCGGCGGCTGCGGCAGCGCCGGGTGCTGCTGCTCGGCGCTGGGGTGGGGATCACCCCGCTGCGCGCCCTGTTCGAGACGCTGCCGGGCGAGCTGACCCTGGTCCAGCGGGCCCGGCGGCCGCAGGACGTGCTGTTCCGGGCGGAACTGGCCGATGTCGCCCGGCGGCGCGGTGCGGCGGTGCACGAGCTGCTCGGCTCGCGCGAGCAGGTCGGCGACCTCGGCGCCGCGCTGGCCCGGCTGGTCCCGGACCTCGCCGACCACGAGGTCTACCTGTGCGGCCCGGAGGCGATGGCCGAGGAGGCCGTGCGCGCACTGCGGGCCGCGGGGGTGCGGCGGGGGCGCATCCACCACGAGAGCTTTTCGTTCTGAGCCCGTCCGCTCGCGGAGTCCGTTCGCCCGCCGAGTCCTTCCGCCCGCTGAGCCCGTTCGTTCGCCGAGCCCGTCCGCCCGCTGAGCCCGTTCGGCTCGCCAAGCACCTGAGGAGCGTTGATTTCCATGCGCCGAGCCGTCGTCACCAGCGCCGCCACCGCGGCCGGGGTGGTGCTGCTGCTGTCCCTCAAGCCGCACGAGGCGGCCGGGCCCGCCCCGGTGATCGGCTCGGGGGCGGGTACCGGTTCCGGTTCCGATGTCTCGCAGCCGTCGGAGGCCCCAGCACCCTCCTCTTCCGCCTCCGCCGCGGGCACGGGCGCCACCCGGAAGGTCAACGGCGACACCGTCAACACCCGGTACGGGCCGGTCCAGGTGCAGGTCACCCTGGCCGGCAGCCGGATCACCGCCGTCGACGTGGTCAAGTACCCGAACTCCGAGCGCCGCGACCGCGAGATCAACAGCTCCGCGCTGCCCGTGCTCAACCAGGAGGCGATATCCGCGCAGAGCGCCGCCATCGACGTGGTCAGCGGCGCGACGTACACCAGCGACGGCTACGTCCGCTCCCTGCAGAGCGCCCTCGACCGGGCCAAGGGCTGAGGCGCCCCGTGCTGCGCCACGCCGAGCCCGTGATGGGCACCGTCTTCTCGATCGCCGTCCGCGACCCCGGCCCCGGCACCGCCGCCGCGCTGGAGCGGATCGCCGAACGGCTGCACCGGATCGACGCGGTGTTCTCCACCTACCGGCCGGACAGCGACATCAGCCGCCTCGACCGGGGCGAACTCGCCCTGGACGACTGCGATCCGGAGGTCCGCGCCGTGCTGGCGGCCTGCCGCGACGTGGCCGCCGAGACGGACGGCCACTTCAGCGAGCGGCCGGGCGGGCGGCTGGACCCGAGCGGCTGGGTCAAGGGGTGGGCGGTCGAGCAGGCAGCCGGCCTGCTGCGCTCCTCCGGCGCCCGGCAGTACTGCGTCAGCGGCGGCGGGGACGTGCAGACCGCCGGAGGCCCGTGGCGGATCGGCATCGCCGACCCCCGGCAGCCGGGGCTGCTGGCCGCCGTCCTCGCCGGTGACGACCTCGCCGTGGCCACCTCCGGCACCGCCGAGCGCGGCGCGCACATCCTCGACCCGCACACCGGCCGCCCGGCCCACGGCCTGGCCTCGCTCACCCTGGTCGGCGCCCCGGGCACCGGCATCGCCCGCACCGACGCCTGGGCCACCGCCGCGTTCGCCATGGGCCCGGACCGCGCCCTCGCCTGGGCCGCCCGCCGACCCGGCATCGAGGCCCTGGCCGTCCTGCCGGATGGCTCGAAGCGCTGGACGCCGGGCCTGCCCAGGCACCTCCCGGCGAGCGGTCCGGCGGACTGGCGAGCCGCCGTCGGCTGACCGCGGCCGCCCCGAGAACGCTCGTTCCGTATGCGGAACGGTCGTTCTCGGGAATGCCCGTTCCCGGGAACGACCGTTCCGGCCTACGCCCGCTCCTGCTGCGCCGCCCGCCAGGCCTCCCAGGCGACCAGCGGCGCGAGGTACGACCAGCGCCGCGAGCCGTCCGGACAGGTGCCGCCCTCGACCAGCTCGGAGACCGTACGGCGGGTGAAGGGCACCCAGACGGCCATGTCGTGCTCGAAGGTGCTGTGGCAGGCCTCGCGGCGGCGGTCGATCCCGGCCGCGTCGAGCCGGGACCGGACGGTGGCCACCAGCGTGTAGCAGGAGGCCGGCTCGCTCCAGCCCAGCCAGGTGATCACGGTCGGCCCGACGTCGTCCGGCAGCAGCCCCAGCTCCTCCTCCAGCGCCCGCCGGACCAGCCCGTAGAAGTCCTCGGCGGCGCCGGGCTCGTCGCGGTACTTCATCGTCTCGTTGATCCCGACCGTCCACTGCGCCGGGAAGGTGTTGACCGCCAGCGAGCGGCGGAGCAGCAGCAGCCGGCCCAGCCGGTCCCGCACCGCGACGCAGGCGCTGACCATCGTGGGCGGGGCGACGGCCACGAAGCTCGTCAGTCCCTCGTCCAGGGCCGCGCGCAGCAGCCGGGCCGCCGCCGGGTCCTCCCGGCCCAGCCGGGTGGTGGCCATGCACTCCGCGTAGTCGCTCTCGGCGATGTCCACCTCGCAGACCCGCGCGCCGCCGTGCTCGCCGTGATCGACCGTCAGCCGCGAGATGTACGCCGTCCGGCCCGCCGCACCGGCCGCCCGCTGGCGCGCCACCTCCTCGGCCCACCCGGCCGCGTCCAGCGCGTGCGGGCGCTCCACCCGCCCGCGGTGCGCCGTCACCAGCGTGCCCGGCACCAGCGGCCGGGCCACGGACCAGGTGATCAGCGGCGCCAGCCCGTCCGCCCGCACGTCGTGCGCCCGGGCCGCCGCCGTCAGGCTCGCCCGCCGGACCCGCGGCACCGGCACCCGGGAGCCGAGCCGGGACCCGCCGAACTTGGCGAAGTCGTACACCAGATTGGTCACCACGCCGAGCAGCAGGGCTCCACCGATCCCCAGCAGCCACTCCATCCCGGTTCCCCCACTTCCGCGATCGATCCGCCCATTGTGGAGGCGCCCCGCGTGGCGGCGGAAGGGCCTTCGCCCTCGGGGCGGCCTGCGGAGCGATTCCAGGGCGGTCCCGGGGCCGGTGCTAGGGTGATCGAAAAGTCGGCTCGGGGCTCGGAGGCACTGAACAGTCGTGCGGACGCCGAGGATTGACGGGTCCACGGCCCGGCCGACCGTCCGCCCGGGCCGCCCGGGCCCGCGCGCCTTCGCCCGGTCCGCGGCTCGCCGCTTCCCCGCCGCCGCCCGCTACCTCCTGCTCTGCCTCGGCACCGGTCTGGCCGCGCTGGTCGGGCTCTGCCTGCTGCTCGTCGTCCTCGCCCTCTGCCTGGTCGGCGTGGGCCTGCCGCTCCTCCCGCCGGCCCTGCGACTGCTGCGCCGCTCCGCCGACTTCCACCGACGCCGGGTCGGCGCCCGGCTCGGCGGCGAGCGGCTGCGCACGCCGTACGGCGACCGGCTGTCCCTACGCGACCCGGCCGCCGGCAAGGACCTGCTCTGGCTGCTCGCCCACGGCACGGCCGGGACGGCCCTGTGCGCCGGCGCCCTCACCCTGTGCAGCCACGCCTTCAACTGGCTGACGGCACCGGTGTGGTGGCAGCTGCTGCCGGACGAGCGCGGGAAGATCATCCTGCTGACCGTCGACTCCTGGCCGATGGCCGCCGCCGCGGCGCTGGGCGGCATCGGCTACGCCGCCGTCACCCTGGTCGCACTGCCGCCGCTCGCCGACCTGCACGCCCGGGCCTCCGGCCGACTGCTGGTCGCCCGGCCCCGCGTCTCGCTCGCCCACCGCGTCCGGGAGCTGACCACCAGCCGGTCCGAGGCGCTGGACGCCCACGCCGCCGAACTGCGCCGGATCGAACGGGACTTGCACGACGGCGCCCAGGCCAACCTGGTGGCCGTCTCGCTCCGGCTCGGCATGATCCGCCGCGCGCTCGACCAACGCCCCGAGCAGGCAGCCGCGTTGGTGGACTCCACCCAACTCGTCGCCGAACAGGCCCTGGAGTCGCTGCGCTCCCTGGTGCGCGGCATCCACCCGCCGCTGCTCGCCGACCGCGGCCTGGCCGAGGCCGTACGGTCGCTCGCCGCCCGCTGCGCCGTACCGACCCGGGTCGAGCTGCACAACTCCGAGGCGCCCGTGGGAAGTTCCGCAGGCCGTTCCGCGGGCCCGTCCCCCGACCGCTCCGCCGACCCGCCGCCGCGCGCACCGGCCGCCGCCGAGGCCGCCGCCTACTTCGTGGTCTCCGAGGCGCTCGCCAACGTCGCCCGGCACAGCGGCGCCCGCGGCGCCCTGGTCCGGCTGCGGATCACCACTGCCGCCATCGCCGTCCGGGTCGAGGACGACGGCCGGGGCGGCGCCGTCGAGGGCGCCGGAAGCGGGCTGCCCGGACTGCGCCGCCGGGCCGCCGCGTTCGACGGCACCACCCGCCTGTCCAGCCCGCCCGGGGGCCCGACCATCCTGGAAGTGGAGATCCCGTGCGGATCCTGATCGCCGAGGACAACGCCCTGCTCCGCGAGGGCCTGGTCCTGCTGCTGCACAGCGAGGGACACGAGGTGTGCGCGACCGTCGAGCACGGCGACGACCTGCTGCCCGCCCTGCTCGACCACCGCCCCGACGTCGCCGTGGTCGACGTCCGGCTGCCCCCGGACTTCCGCGACGAGGGCCTGCGCGCCGCCGTCGAGGCCCGCCGCCGACTGCCCGCGCTGCCCGTCCTGATCCTCTCCCAGTACGTCGAACGCGCCTACGCCGCCGAGCTGCTCGCCGACAGCGCCACCGGCGTCGGCTACCTCCTCAAGGACCGGGTCGGCCGCGCCGAGGAGTTCCTCCAGGCGCTGCGGCGGGTCGCCGAGGGCGGCACCGCGATGGACCCGGAGGTCATCTCCCAGCTGATGGCCCACCGCACCGGTCCCGACCCGCTGGCCGCCCTCACCCCGCGCGAGCGCGAGGTGCTCGCCCTGATGGCCGAGGGCCACAACAACCCGACCATCGCCCGGCTCCTCTTCCTCGCCGAGAGCTCGGTGAACAAGCACATCGGCAGCATCTTCGGCAAGCTCGGCATGCCCACCCCCGACACCGGCCACCGCCGGGTCCGTGCCGTCCTCACCTACCTGCGCACGCTCGCCGATTGACGCGTTCAGCCCTCGGCGGCCGCCAGCCGCAGCTGCTCCTCCTCGACGATCAGCGCCGCCAGCGACTGCTCCGACACGTCCACCGCCTCCGGCGTCGACTCCGCCACCTCGCTGCGCCGCGCGTACTCGTCGAACAGCCGGCCCTTCGCCCGCAGCAGGTCCAGCACCCGCTGGTCGACGCTGTCCGCGGCGAGCAGCCGGTGCACCCGCACCCGGCGGACCTGCCCCATCCGGCGCGAGCGGGCCACCGCCTGCTCCTCCAGGGTCGGTTTGACCTGCGGCTCGCACAGGATCACCACCGAGGCCGCCTGGATGTTCAGCCCCACGCCCCCGGCCTGGATCTGGCAGAGCAGCACCGCGTGCCCGGGCGCGGCGCTGAACCCGTCCACCACGTCCTGCCGCCGCGCCGACTCCAGCGAACCGTCGATCGGCCCGAACGCCCGCTGGTCCAGGGCCGTTTGGACGGCCGCCAGGACGTCCCGGAAGAACGAGAAGACCACCACCTTCAGCCCGCCGTCCGCCGCCTCCCGGACGATCTCCAGCAGCCGCCTCAGCTTGGCCGAATCCGCCGGGTCCGCGTACCCGGCGCGGCGCATCGCCGGGAAGTTGCCCGCCGCGACGGCCGACCGGTAGGCGGCGAGGTCGGCGGGCGAGAACTCCTCCCACTCGTCCACGTGCACCACCTCGGGCAGCTCGGTGAGCACGTCCTGCTGGTTGCGGCGCAGGTAGGCCGGGGCGACGGCCTTGCGGAAGGCCGCCGGCCCGGCGGCCGCCGAACCCTGCCGGACCAGCGGCACCAGCGCGGGCTGGAGGTACTCCACCAGGGTGCGGAACTCCTCCACCCGGTTCTCCATCGGCGTCCCGGTGAGGAACAGCACCCGCTCCACCCGCTCCGCCCAGGCCGCCACCGCCCGGGAGCGCTGCGCGGCACGGTTCTTGACGAAGTGCGCCTCGTCCACCACGACCATCCCGACCGCGGCCGACTCCGCCACCTCCGACGCCTCCAGGCGGCGCAGCCCGTCGAAGGTCACCACCGCGACCCCGCCGTCCCGGAGCCACTCGGCGAGCGCCGCCTCCCGCTCCGGGCCGTGCACCCGGAACGCCCGCAGGGTGCTGCGCGACTCGACCTCCCGGATCCAGTTGATCAGGACGCTGGCCGGGCAGACCACCAGGAAGTGGGTGCTCCCCCGGGCCCGCAGGTGCGCCAGCACGGCGATCGCCTGCACCGTCTTGCCGAGGCCCATCTCGTCCCCGATGATCACCCGCCGCTGGGCGAGCGCGAACCGCGCCCCGAACGCCTGGTAGCCGCGCAGCGAGACCCGGCAGTGGGCGTCGTCCAGCGGCTCGGCCCGCACCCGGTCCGACAGGTCCTCCGGCAGGAACCCCTCGGCGGCGGCGAGTTCGACCCCGGCCTCCTCGACGATCCCGCCGAGCACGCCGTAGTAGTCGGCCGAGCGGAGCTCGAAGTCCGTCCACGCCTCGACCGGGTCGAGCGACGGACGCAGCAGGTCGACCGAGGCCTGGGCGAACAGCACCGGGACCTCCCGCGCCGCGAACCCGACCAGCGCCTCCGCCAGGGACTCGACCGCCGCCTGCGCCTGCGCCCGCCGCTCCCGCCCGGCGAACAGCCCGCGCAGCACCCCCCGGGCCGGCCCCGCGGCCGCCACCAGCGGCTCGACCTCGGCCAGGACCCGCTCCGCGGTCTCCCGGGCCCGCCGCGCCTCCGGCCCCGCGGCCACCAGCCGCTGGAGCGCCACGACCAGCGCGGAGCTCATCGCGTCCTGCCGCTCGACGTCCAGCCGCACCGCCACCGTCTGCTCGACCGCCCGGGCGATCTGCCCAGCCGCGGCCAGCGCCTGCGCCGCCGTCTGCGCCCCGACCCCCGGGATCAGCCGCAGCGTGTAGCCGGAGGCCTCCACCACCTGCCGCACCGTCCCCAGCCCGGCCGCCTCCAGCGCCCCGACCCGCAGCCGCCCCTCCGTCACGTCCCGGAGCCGCGCCACCGGGATGGCCCCCAACTCCTCCCGCACCAGCCGGTCCCGGACCCCGACGTACGCCACCCGCACCTGCTCCACGGCCTCCCGGTGGTCCGCCACCACCGCCCCGGCCGCCGCCCGCAACCCCTCCGCCTCGGCCACGACCATCCCGACCCGCCGCCGCTCCCCCACCACCCGACCCCCGCCTCACTCCGCACACCCAGGACGGCACCATGATCCCACCCACCACTCCCCGCCGTCCTGGCCCACGACCGACCGGCGGCCCCGGTGGACACCAACCCCCCTCCACCGAAGCCGCCGGCCCCCGCACCTACGGCTCGGGCGTCACCGCGGAACCCGAATCGCCGTGGCCGCCCCGTCCTGCTTCAGCGAGACCGGCCGCCGCCGCTTCCTGAAGTCCCACGACTCCTCGGACCACTCCGACCGCGACGCGTGTGCCCTGCGCCGGCCCTGCTACCGGGCACGGCCGGGGTGCGTGTCGGCGAGGTCGTTCAGGGCCGCGTTGACCACCTGCCAGCAGATGGCCAGGGTGTCGCGGTCCGGCCGGTGGCTCTGCCGGGCCTCGGCCTTGGGGTGCACGAAGTTCCGGTACCTGCGCAGCTCGTGGCTGAACTTCTCGGCATCCGGGCCGAGCCACCCGACTCGGTGACACGCCTTGATCAACCTGTCCAGATTGATGCTGTCCTCGGAGTCCCTGCCCAGGAGAGACGGGTCCCGTTCCACGACGGTCTGGAGCAGCACACCCTCCATCAACGAGCCGAGCATGATGATCGCCGCGACGTGGGCGCCGTTGGCGTAGCAGGTGCGGGCCTCGTCCAGGCGCCACTGGAGCAGTTCCGCCATGGCCCCGTCGGCGATGAGGTCCGCCATGACGACCTTCAGCTCGGCGGAGCCGTAGTGCGTCGGGTGCGCCAGTGCCGGGTCGCACGACACCAGCCTGGGGCTGCCGCCGGGGTTCTCCAGCCGGTACCCCTCGTGGATGAGGAAGGTGTTGACCGCCGTCACGACCTCGGTGAGCAGGCCGGGCTCCTCGAGGTACTCACGCGGATCGGCCAGCCTGAGCAGCACCTTCTCGATCTCCCCGGGCTGGTCGCGCCGGGCCATCAGCAGTTCGGCGGCCCACTCCCTGCGGTACTGGCCGTCGTACTCGGGCACCTCCCGCCAGCCGGCCCGCTTGAGGAAGGCCGCGATCTCGAAGCCGCGGCGGTAGAGGAGGTCGTCGTCGCCCGCGACGACGCGGGCGAGTTCCTCCAGGGTGTTCTCGTCCAGCGTGCGGTCGTCCTGCCGGCTGTGCGTCTGGGTCATGCCGTTCCTCCGGTCGAATCGGTGTCAGGGGCGGGGGCGGATTCGGCACCGTCCCCGTCGTCGGGGCCCTGTTGCCCCGGCGGCTCGTGGTTCTCCGCGCCTTCGTCGGGCAGTTCGTCGCCCTCCGGCAGTTCCAGTGGCGTCCACGGCCGCGTGTCTCCCGGCGGCGGGGAGGGCCGGGAGTAGTTCGCCGGGCGGATGCCCTGCCGGTCGAGTTCCTCCCACAGGCCCGCCAGGGCCTCGTCCGGGTCGAACCTGAACTCGCTCTCCCGGATGCGCCAGAACCGCCAGCCGACCCGCTGGAGTTCACGGTCGCGCTGCTGGTCGTGCCGGATCTGGTCGAGGGTCGAGTGGTAGTAGTCGCCGTCGCACTCCACGCCCAGGCGGCCGCGCGCGCCGATCACCACCAGGTCGATGCGCTTGCTGCCCGCCGGGTACTGGGGCACCACGTGGTAGCCGCGCTCCTTGAGCCGCAGGTAGACCTGCTGTTCGAAGAGGGAGTCGAAGGGCGGGCGCCGGACGTCGGGCAGCACGGCGCCGAGGTCGGCCGCCTCCGCCAGTGCGGCCGGCGGATTCTGCATGTAGCCCAGGAGGTTGAGCCGCAGGTCCCCGGGTTTGAGCTGGTCCGGCGGCACCGAGTAGAAGAGCCGCATCTGGTCCTGGGCGCGGCTGGCCGCCACGTTGTAGGCCTGCTGCTCGCTGCGCATGCCGCCGGCGATCTTCCGCACCCGGTCGACCACCATCGACAGCAGGATGACGTGCCGCTCGTCGCCCTGGAACTGGGCCGGGGTTCCCACCCGGATGCGGTGGCGCTCCCGGACCGGGGCCGGCAGGCGCTGTTCGATCAGCTGCTCCAGCAGTTTGACCTGGCCGAAGCCCTGGAGCACGATCACGCCCATGGTCTTGTGCTCGTACGCCGGGTCCGCGGCCAGCTCGGCGAGGCAGTCCACGATCGCCTCCGCTTCCTTCGGGTTGCGGATCCGTCCGTCGCGTCCCTCGGTGACCCCGCCCTCGACGTAGTGCGTCAGCAGCGGGTCGAGCCGCTCACCGCCGTACTGCCGCAGCGGGATGAGGCCCGGCGGGGTGTAGAAGGTCTCCGAGGACCAGCCGATGATCTCGGGCATGCAGCGGAAGTGCTCCTGCAGGCGGATGGTGGACGGGAAGAACGTCGACAGCAGCTGGTACAGGTTGGAGTGCGGCATGTACAACTGGCGCAGGTGGGCGGGGACTTCCGGCAGGTGCGCGGACAGCCGGTCCTGGATCTGCTGGGTGCGGCCCAGCCCGGTGACCGGTGGCGTGCACTGCTTGTCGTCGCCGACCACGATGATCCTCGGCGCGAGCCAGAGCAGGAACAGCGCGTCCATGCCGGCCTGACTGGCCTCGTCGACGATCACCACGTCGAAGGCGTCCTGCCTGGGCTTGATCATCTCCGCCACCCGCGCGATGGGCATCACCCAGGCCGGCACCGCTCCCTGGGCGACCTGCATCGCGCTGTGGGCGGCCGCCTTGAAGTGGGAGGCGCTCTTGCCCTTGCCCTTGCCGTACGACGCCATGTGCGTGCGGTAGGCCTGGAGTGCCGAGCGCTGCTCCTGGGTCATCCGCACCAGGCAGTGCAGCCGGCCGTGTGCGGCGGCCAGGTCTCCCGTGAGCTCCTCCAACTTCGCCTCGTGCTCGGTGAGTTCACCGTCGAGGCGCTGTTCCCGGCCGGGCGCGCGTTCGTCGTCGATGAACTCGGACGCCTTCGCCCAGGCCCAGGCGTCCCGGAGCCGGGCGAGCCGCTCGTCCCAGGCCGGGTCCTCGGCCTCCGCTTCGAGCCTGCCGGCGAGCGCGGGCGACGCGCTGCGCAGTCCGTCGAGCAACTCCACGCAGCGACGCCGCCGTTGGTCCCGTTGCTGCGCTGCCGCGAGCGCTTCGAGCTCCTTGGTGTACCGGTCGACGTCGCGGTCGCGCAGGGCCTGCGCCATGGCGAGCGCCTCGACCGGCGCGGCCACGCCGTCCTCCCCGCCGCGCAGGAGCCGGTCCCATCGGCCGAGCCGCTCCGCGGCCTCCTCCGCGCGCTGCCGGCCGGCCAGGGCCGCGACGGCCTCGGCGAAGTCCTGCCACGCCTGCGGCCGGGTCAGGTCGAGGTAGACCCCGTGGTGGACCAGGAGCTCGTCGACCTGCTCACGGATCCGGCCGAATCCGTCGACCTCGGCGAGGTGCCGGTAGCGCTCGGACAGCGAGGCCAGTCGCACCTCCAGCGGCGCTTCCGGCACTGCCGCACCCACCTGCTCCCAGCGGGCCGCCACGGCGGCGAGGGCCGCGTGCGCGTGCAGATGGGCCAGCACGGCGCCGAGATCGTCGGCGGAGGCCGGCACCTTGCCGTCCACCGTGCAACTGCCGAGGAGTTCCTCGGCCTCCCGCTGCGCCCTGAAAGCGAACCGGGTCCGCAGCCTGCGGCCCGCCGACAGCTGCTCCATCAGGGCCGGGATCGTGGCCGCCATCCGGCGGGCGCGCTCGGGGACCAGGAGGTCCGGGAGGACCACCGTGCGCAGACCGACCCGGTCGAGGCCCTCGGCCACCTCGGGGAGCACGCGCGCGACGTCGGCGACACGCTGCCAGAGATCGGGGTGGCGCCGGGCCAGCCGGTCCGTCAGCGCGCGCTCCACCCAGCCCTCGTCGCCCCAGCGCGCGGCCTCCCGGTGAACACCCAGACGGTGCAGTCGGTTGCGGCCGGAGCCCAGCAGCTCGGTCAGCCGGTCCGTGGTGGAGGTCTCCAGGGCGGCCAGGACGTTGCGCACCTCGATCGCCGCCGGCGAGAGACCGTTGACGCTCAGCTGGCTCACCGCGAGGGCCGCCGCGACCTGGCCGGACGTCGGCAGCGTCTCCGCCGCCGGGAACACCCCGGACTCCGTCCACTGCCCGGCGCCGTCCCGCAGCAGCGCGAGCAGTTCCTCCGCCTGGACGGGCGAGAGCGGCGGTGCCTCCGGCGCCCGGTTCGGCAGCCTGCCGATCCAGCCCAGCCGCACCGCCTCGTCCTGCACCTTCCGCACGATCGCGGCGAGCGTCCCCGAGTAGCCCGGTGCGACCTCCGGGTGCTGGTAGACCTCCGCCTCCCGCAGCGAGACCACCTGCTCGGTCAGCAGCTTGATCCGGCTGCGCACCTCGTACCGGCGCTGGGTCAGCCGCTGGATCTCGTCCCGCAGCTGGTCGGTGTCGCCCGCCGCCACCCGATCGCTCAGCGCGTTGATGGTGCGTTCCAGTTCGCTGGCACCGTCCTGGCTGGTGGTACTGAGCAGCAACACGCACAAGTCCCTGACAGCCGCCGGGAGTTTGTCCCGGAGCACGGTCAGCGGCTGGTCCTTGGCGCTGGTCACGAGCACCCGCTGGCCCTGGGCCAGGAGCGCGGACACCAGGTTGGCGATGGTGTGCGTCTTTCCGGTGCCGGGCGGGCCCTGCACCACCACGCCGGTGTCCCGCTGCAGCCGCTGGAGTACGGAACGCTGCTGGGCATTGGTCTTGCCGGGGAACAGCGGCTCGTCGCCGAAGAGCGCCGGCGCCTGCCGGCCGCCCCAGTTCTGCCGGTCCTCGGGGTTCAGCGACATCACCAACTGCGCCAGCCCGAGCGGGGCCCGGCGTTCGGACACCACGCTCTCCGCGATCCGGTCGTAGAACCTCAACACCTCGTTGCGGTCCCTGGGCCGCTTCAGCAGGGCGGGCGCGAAGGTCAGCCTGGCGCCCTCATCCGGTCCCGCCGGCGGACGCCAGTTGGTGCTGAACGCCACCGGCCTGGGCAGGACCAGGTCCAGCCACTGCGAGAGGCACTCCAGCGCCTCCTCGCTCAACAGGTGGAAGGGCAGCGCGGAGAGCTCCTCGTTGAACGCCGCCGCACGCTCCGGCACCCAGCCGTCGTCCGCGTCCAGGAAGTCCCGGTCCTCCAGCCGGACCGCTCCGCTCTCCGTGAGGCGTACGGTGATCTGCGCGGTCCGCCGATCGACGTGGGTCTCCACCCGCCGTGAGAGCACGTGCCGGTGGATCACCCCGCCGTTCGGTTCCCGCCAGCTCAACAGGCCTGCGGCGAGCACGAGTTCCTGCTGGTCGTCCTGCCGCGCCAACTGCTGGTGCCAGTGGTAGACCTTCTCGTAGAGCTGACGCCGCGACCGCTCGGACCGCTCCCGCTCGGCCCAGATCCGCCAGCGCGCGAGCCACGGCCCGTACGCCCGCAGGACCTCCGCGGCCTCCTTCCGCGCGACGACCGCCTCGTCGCCCTGCCACCCGTCGGCTCCGCCCGCCGCCGGCTCCCCGGTCCGGTACGGACCCTCCTCCGCGAGCGGCGGGTCCTCGGCATCGGCGTCCTGGCACAGCCGCTCGTCGACCCACCCCTCCAGCACCGGCGGCAGTTCCGGCGCCGCGGCCTGCGGAACGTGGTCCAGGATCAACAACGGACGGTCGTCGTCCCCGGACGGCCGGGGCACCTTCGCCGGCAGGTCGGCCAGCCAGAGCGGCCCCCAGGAACGCGTGTCCCGGAGCCGCTGATGGCTGCTCTGCACGACCTCGCGCAGGAATCCGACCAGCGCGGCGGTCTGACCGATGACATCGGGGTCACCCGCATGTCGTCGTGGAACGCTCACCATTCTCCCTTCAGTCGGTGACGAACGTTCCAGCATGGGGGCGGCCTCGGGGACCGGAAGCCGGTCGGGCCAGAGTGGCCGAATTCCCGCCGACCGATGGCCGACTTTCACTCGGCGGAAATTCGGATGGCCATTTCAACGACACCGGAAAGCGAACGCATTTCCTGCCATCGAACATCTGAAGAGCCGCCCGACCAGGCGGTTTCGGGCATGGAAAATCCCCCGGCGGTGCCGGGGGATTGACGAGGAATAGGAACTGTCGGCGACGGTTTTCGACGCCGCGGACAACCGTCGCGTCAGGCGCGGATGCGGCGGAAGACGGCGATCAGGAGGGCCGCGGTGAGGGCCAGGAGGATGCCGGCTTCGACGAGTTGGATGGGAGTGAGGTGGGCGGCCGGGTGGAAGCGGAGCCAGGAGGCGCTGGCCGTGTTGCAGGTGGTGTTGAGGGCGCAGGAGTCGGTGGTAACGCGGGTGCCGTCGGGGAAGATGACGCCCTGGTCGATGAGCCAGGCGTTGGTGGGCTGGGCGGTGCCCACGGGGGCCACCTGTTCCACGACCGGATAGAAGAGCGGGCGGGCCCAGACGACCAGGCCGTGGGCGGTGGCGACGAGGGCGCCGGTGGCGAACATCGCGGGGAGGGTGCGGCGGACGAGTTGGCCGACCAGGACGCCGAGGGCCAGGGCGAACAGGGACCAGGCGACCGGGGCGAGGCCGATGGCCGGGTAGGTGAAGAACTGGAACGGCGGGTCGAAGGCGTCCGGACCGTGTGCGATGTCCGTCCACCACACCCAGGTCATCAGGACGGCGATCACACCGCTGACGGCCAGGACGGCGAGGCCGGGGACGGCGAGGCGGACGGCCAGCCAGCGGGCCGGGCTGACGGACTGGGCGCGGATCAGCCGGATGGTGCCGCGTTCGTACTCCTGGGCCAGCAGCGGGGCGCCGATGAACACGCCGATCAGCAGCGGGAGGACGGTGACGGCGGGCTGGAGGACCTCCAGGTACCAGAAGTTGGGGCGGTTGATCGGTGCGAGGAGGGCCCAGCACTCGGATTCGGACCAGGAGTCGGGGTAGTAGCAGCCGGTCCGCCGCAGGACGCCGATGATGTGGCGGAGGGCGACGTGGATCCAGACGAGGTCCGCCACCGCGAGGACGAGCAGCACGCCCAGGGTCCAGAGCAGGAAGCGGTTCTGACGGAGCGTCAGCCAGATGAGACCGCGCAGGGCGGGGGTGGCGGGCCGGCGGTCGGCGGGTGCGGAGGTGGGGGCCCGGTCGGGCAGGACGTCGGTGCTCATGCGGCCACCCCGTTCGGGTCGGGCTTCACGCGGTTCGGGTTGTCGGCGGAGGCCCGGAGGTAGCCGAGCAGCAGGTCCTCCAGGCTCGGGCGTTCGCTCTCCCAGTCGCCGCTCACCGGCTCGTCGGTGCGGACCAGGGCGACGGCCCGGCGGCCGCTGACGCGCTGCTCGACCACCGTCTCGGCGGCCAGGGAGGAACCCTGGGCGGCCGGCCCGGTGAGCAGTCGGTGCCCGTCGAGGATCTCCTCCAGGTCACCGGCCAGCCGGACGCGTCCGCGCTGGACGAGGAGCAGGTGGTCGATGACGCCGTCCAGCTCGGGGAGGATGTGCGAGGACAGCACGATGCCGGCGCCGCGCTCGGCGGCGACCGACATCAGCGTGCCCATCAGCTGGTGTCGGGCGAGCGGGTCGAGGTCGGCCATCGGTTCGTCGAGCAGCAGCAGGTCGGGGAGCTTGCCGAGGGCGAGGGCGAGGCAGACCCGGGTGCGCTGGCCGCCGGAGAGCGAGCCGATCCGCGCCTTGGGGTTCAACTCGCCCTGATCTGCGATCTGTTGGGCCACAGCCTCGTCCCACACCGGGTTGAGCTCGCGGCCCATCCGCAGCGTCTCGGCGACGGTGAGGCCCGGGTAGAGCGGCTTGTCCTGCGGCACGTAGGCGACCCGGGCGCGCAGCTCGGGCGCACCGGCGGTGGCGCCGAGCACCCGTACTCCGCCCTCGGTGGGCGCGAGTTGGCCGGCGGCGAGGGAGAGCAGGGTGCTCTTGCCCGCGCCGTTGGGGCCCACCACGCCGCAGATCCGCCCGGCCGGGACGGTGACGTCGCAGCCGCGCAGCGCCCAGCCGCCGCGGTACCTCCTGCCGAGGCCTTCGGCCTCCAGGGCCGGCGCCGTCGCGGGCGCCGTGGTCGTCGGGTCGTCCACCCGGTCCCCCCACTGTTCTCGGTTCGGTGTTGCCGGGGAGCCGCAGGCCCCGGTGTCGGGGTTTCGGGCCCCCCGATGTCGGAGCCCCGGCGTCGGAGCCCCGGTTTCGGCCCCCGGTTTCGGAGCCTCAGACCCCGTCGTCGGAGCCGGAGACCCCGGTGTCGAAGCGCTGCTCCAGGACGGAGGCCATCAGCGCGGTGATGTCCTCGCGCTCCAGTCCGGCCTCCCGGGCCTGGTCCACCCACCCGACCAGGCCCGCCCGCAGCGGCCCGTCCGCCGCCGCCTCCGGCCGGGCGAGCGAGCGCCGGACGAAGGTGCCGAGCCCCGGGCGGGGTTCGACCAGGCCTTCGCGTTCGAGTTCGCGATAGGCCTTCAGCACGGTGTTGGGGTTGATCGCGGTCAGTTCGACCACCTCTCGGGCGGTCGGCAGCTTGTCTCCGGGCTGGAGCAGTCCGAGCCGCAGGGCCTGCTTGGTCTGCTGCACGATCTGCTGGTAGGTGGAGACGCCGCTGCGCCGCTCGATGCGGTACTCGATCACCGGCGATTCAGCCTTTCACTAGTTCAATAGTGGAATGGTGGCGCACGGCGCCGCGCGGGTCAAGCCGGACCCGGGGGGTTTCCGGTCTGGAGCTGTCCGATGCTCGGGGGTTGTCCGGCCCGGGAGGCGGCTCAGGGGCGTTGCAGCAGGAGCAGGCCGTCCTGCTCGACCAGCGGCCGGTAGCCGCGCTCCCGGTAGACGGCCAGCATCCGGGCGGTGTCGGCGGCGGCGCACGGGGCCTGCACGCTCGGGTCGCGCAGGTCGACGGCCACCCACTGCGGGCCAGGGCCCTCCGGAGCCCGGCACACCAGGGTGACCTCCGTCCGGCGGGTGAGCTGGGCCGCCAGCCGGTTGGAGGCGGCCACGGTGGCGTCGTCGGGTATCCGGTGGAGCAGCGCCCGGGTCTCGGTGAGCCGGGGCGAGGTGCGCCAGGCCTCGGGCATCACCACCTCGTGCAGCGGGTAGAGCGGCAGCGTCACGGCGGCCACCAGGGCACTGACGGCGAGTCCGCGCCTGGCCCGGCGCACCTCGACGCGGCGGCGCGCGTCAACCCGGCGCAGGACGTCCACCAGGGCCGCGAACGCGATCGGCATCAGCACCGCGCTGTAGTGGTAACTGACGCCCCAGTAGTGCGAGTTTGAAGAGAATAGCCGCCAGGCGAGGGTGGGCACGCAGAGCAGCAGGAGCGGTGAGCGCAGGCCGATGAAGCCGGCGGTGGCGGCGAGCAGGAACAGCAGCAGCCACTTGACCGGCGGCCAGCCGAGCCGCAGTGGCAGTTCCCAGAGCGAGGCCTGCCCGCCCTGCCCGCCGCCGTCCAGCTGCTGCCAGTAGTCGAAGCTCCCACTCGGGTTGAACGCCGGGAGCACGACGAGCACGGTGAGCGCGGTCGCGGCGAGCCCGACGGCGGCGAGGGCGAGTCCGGGCAGTGGGCTGCTGTGCCGCTCCCGCCGGGCCTGCCAGGCGATCAGGACCCCGACGGCGGCCACCGTCAGCCCGAGGTCCTCCTTGACCAGCAGCAGCGGCAGCGACCAGAGCGCGGCGGCGAGCGGCCGGCGCCGGCCGAGTGCGGTGGCAGCGAAGGCGAGCAGCGGGACGGCGAAGGCGATCTCGTGGAAGTCGTCGGCCGCCGCCCGGACGATCCCCCAGGAGGCCCCGGTGGCGCAGCCGACGAGCAGCGCCACCCGCGGCCCGGCCACCTCGTGGGCCCAGCGGGTCAGTGGGACGACGGCCAGCGCCATCAGCAGCGCCTGGGCGACGACGAGGGTGAGCGGGCTCGGGAAGGCCCGGTAGGCGGGGGCGAGGACCGCGATCAGCGGATGGAAGTGGTCCCCGAGCAGGTGGTAGCCGGGGCCCTTGAGCGGCACGATCGGCGCCTGCCCGTGGGCGTACGCCCGGACGGCCTGCTCGAAGATGCCCAGGTCGTAGGCCTTGGTGAGGCCGCGCCGGTGCCGGTTGACGGCGACGCAGGCGTACAGCACGGCGAACCCGGCCGCCAGGCCCCACGCGAGCGGGGCGGGGCGGCGGGCGCGGGGCGGTACGGACGGAAGAGCGGCCGTACTCGGAACGGCCCGGGACACGGAGGAGGGAGCGGGCATCGGCAAAGTACCCTTTCACTATTCGATTAGTGGAAGGGTGGTGGAACCCCGAGCCCCCGTCAAACCCGGCCGGGCGACGCCGACCGGGCCCCCGGGCTGCCCTCAGAAGCCCGCGTCCAACGCCCCCGACCGATGCCCGCAACCAACGCCCACGGCCAGCGCCCGCATCCAACGCCCGCGACCAGAACCCCTCAGCCGAGGGCCCCGCCCCGGCTCACTCCTCCCACTCGGAGCCCTTGATCACCTCCACGAAGTCGCCGCGCTCGAAGCCGGGCACGAAGTGCGCGAGCACATCCGCCTTGACGTTGCCGAAGGCCGTGTCCGGGCGGCCCTTGATGCCGTCGGTGAACGCGGCCAGGATGCGGTTCTTGAAGTCGGGCCGCGGATGGGCCGCGACCACGGCGGCCCGCTGCTCCGCGGAGATCGCGTGGTAGCCGATCCCCAGCACGTCCAGTTCCACGCCGCGGGTGACCAGGGCGATCTCCGGTGCCATGTGCAGCGGGATCTCCGGGGTGGTGTGCAGGGCGATGGCGGTCCAGACCCGCTGCGCCGGCTCGCCGGTGATGCCGTGGGCCGCCAGGAAGCGGCGGGCCTCGTCGGCACCGTCGATCTCGAACCGCTGGTCGGTCCGGGCGAAGCGGCCGGTGAGGCCGAGGTCGTGGAACATCGCGCCCACGTACAGCAGCTCCGGGTCGAACTCCAGCCCCTGTTCGGCGCCGCGCAGCGCCCCGAACAGGAACACCCGGCGCGAGTGGTCGAACAGCAGGGGCGAGGCCGCCTCCCGCACCAGTTCGGTCGCCTCCCGGGCCAGGGCGCTGTCCGGGACGCGCACGCCCGCGATCGTCTCGTTCGTCATGGTTCCTCCGCGTTCATACTTTTCGGGGGCTGTTCGGTCGACTCCTCCACCCTCGCCCCGTGGCGTACGCTGCCGCCATGTCGGTATGGACAGCCGGACCTCGGATTCGGACATGACGCGCCTGGTCGCCTTCCTCGTGTTCGACGGGGTGACGCTGCTCGACGTCAGCGGTCCGCTGGAGGTGTTCCACCAGGCCGGCCGGCTCGGCCACCCCTACCGGACCGTCCTGGTCTCCCCGGGCGGCGGCACCGTCACCGCCTCCAACGGCGTGGCCCTGGCGGACACCGCCGCACCGGACGACGTCCAGGGAGCACTCGGCCCCCGGGAACCCCTCGACACCCTGGTCGTCGCCGGCGCCGACCACCTGGCCGCCCGGGGCCCGGACGCACCCCTGCTCGCCGCCGCGGAGGGCCTCGCCGGGCGGGCGCGGCGGGTCGCCTCGGTGTGCAGCGGCGCCTTCGTGCTCGCCGCGCTGGGGCTGCTCGACGGCCGCCGGGCCACCACCCACTGGCGCCACGCCACCGCCCTCGCGCTCCGCCACCCCGGGGTGCGGGTCGAACCCGACGCCCTGCACGTCCGGGACGGCCGCTACCACACCAGCGCCGGCATCAGCGCGGGCATCGACCTCGCCCTCGCCCTGGTCGAGCACGACCACGGCGCCGAGGCCGCCCGCGCCATCGCCCGCGAGCTGGTCGTCTTCGTGCAGCGCCCGGGCGGCCAGTCGCAGTTCTCCACCGCCCTGGCCACCCCGCCGGCCCGCAGCGGCCTGCTGCGCGCGCTCACCGACGCCGTCCTCGCCGACCCGGGCGCCGACCACAGCCTGCCCGCGATGGCCGCCGCGGCCGCCGTCAGCACCCGCCACCTGACCCGGCTCTTCCAGGCCGAGCTGAACACCACCCCGGCCCGCTGGGTCGAGCGCGTCCGCCTCGACCGCGCCCAACAGCTGCTCCTCGACGGCCACGGCATCACCGCCGCCGCCCGGCTCAGCGGCCTGGGCAGCGACGAGACCCTGCGCCGCGCCTTCGCCCGCCGGCTGGGCACCACGCCCACCGAGTTCCGCAACCGCTTCACCACCACGGCCGCCCCGAACGCCCCGAGCCCCTGACGCCCCCCGCGACGGCGGCCCGGCCCCTCCCGGGGAAGTCCCGCGACCGGACGCTTGACCTTGACGCTACGTCAGGGTTGCAGGCTTGCCGCATGACGAACGAGAGCACCTCCAGCACTCCGCTCCACCCCCGGTCGGCGGCTTCCAGGAGATCGACGGCCGCCGCCTCTACCTGCACCGCCAGGGCACGGGCGGGCCCGCGGTCGTCCTCCTGCCCGGCGCGAGCGCCATCGGCCTGGACTACTTCGGCGTCCAGCAAGGGGCCTCGCGGTTCACCACCACCGTGGTGTACGACCGCGGCGGCACCGGCTTCAGCGACGACGACGCGCTGCCGCGCACCGCCGCCGAGGTGGCGACCGAACTGCACGAACTGCTGCACGCCCAGGGCGTCCCCGGCCCGTACGTCCTGGTCGCGCACTCGCTCGGCGGCGCCTACGCCCACGGCTTCGCCCAGCGCTACCCGCAGGACGTGGCCGGGCTGGTCTGGCTGGACGCCTTCCACCGGGACTGGGACGACTACATGCCCGCCGAGGCGAGCCTGGCCGCCAGCGTGCGGCTGTCGCCCACCGAGGAGCAGCTGCGGCAGGCACTCCCGGGCATCCGGCAGATGGCCGCGGAACTGCTCGTGGACTTCCCGGCGGACGTCCGGGACGCGGTGGTCGAGTACCACGTGAGCGAGCGCTGGATCCACGCCGGCATCGCCGAGCGCGCCTCGATGGCCGACCTGGCCGTCGAGCTGCGGGCCGGGGCGGACCTGCCCGACGTCCCGCTGATCGCGCTCACCCCGCTGGGCGTCGACCCCGGCCAGCAGGCGCTGATGTCCGAGGAGGCCCTGCGGGCGATGCACGACGGCAAGACGCGGCTGTACGCGGCCATGGTGGACGCCGTCTCGGACGGGGAGCAGCGTATCCTCCCCGACACCGGCCACAGCCAGTTCGTCTTCGAGCGGGCCGACGCCGTGGTCCAGGCGATCCGCGACGTCGTGGACCGGGCGGGCCGCGCCTAGGCTTCGACCCCGGCCCCTGGCACCACCCCGACCGCAGGCCGTCAACACGACAGGAGCGCAACGGTGCTGACGATCGGTCAACTCGCCGCGACCGCCGGCGTGACCGTACGCACCGTGCGCCACTACCACCAGGTGGGACTGCTGCCCGAGCCCGAACGCGACGGCTCCGGCTACCGCCGCTACAGCGCTCAGGCGGCGGTCGACCTCATCCGGATCAGGACGCTCGCCGACGCCGGCGTGCCGCTGGCCCGGATCGACGAAATGCTGCGGGCACGGCCCGAGGAGTTCGCCGCCGCCGTCGCCGAGCTCGACGCCGAACTGGAGCGCCGGATCGAGCAACTCGCCGAGCACCGCCGCCGGATCGCCGACCTGGCAAGCGGCGAACGGCTCGCCCTGCCGCCCGAGGTGGTCGCCATCCTGGACCGGATGCGCGCGCTCGGGGTCGGCGAACAGTCGGTACGGCTCGAACGCGACACCTGGATCCTGCACCAGGCCCTGGACCCGGAGGCCATGCGCCGGGGCATCCAGGAGAAGAACGCAAGCTTCGACGACCCCGAGACGACGCGGCTGTTCCTGCTCTGCGACCAGTCGCTCGACTGGGCACCGGACGATCCGCGCGTGGACCGGCTGATCGACGACCTGGACGCGTGGGAGGTCGCCCACGGGCGGGACAGCAGCCGGCCCGGGAACCAGGCGGTGATCTTCTCCCGGCTCGCCGAGGCCTCGCCGACCTGGCAGCGCATCCTCGGCGAGATCGCGCACCGCGCCAGACAGCGCCACGCCGCCGACTAGCACCGGGCCCCGGGCCGCGCCGAACCGCAGGGCGACGCCGGACCGCCGGCCCCGCGCGGAAGCGTTGACGTCGGATTCACGCCAGCCCAACCCCCGGTCGGATTGGTGGACTTCGGGTGACACACCCACCACCCACCGACGGGACCTCCGGCATGCCGACCGGCACCACCCTCAGCTCGACCCAGCCCACCCCGAAGCCGCCCACCCCGAAGTCCCGCCCCCGCAACGGCGGCGGCACCCTCGCCGTCCTCGCCGTGACGACCGGCGTCTTCTCCATCGTCACCACCGAGATCCTCCCGATCGGCCTGCTGACCCCGATCGGCGCCACCTTCCGGATCTCCGACGGCACGGCCGGGCTGATGATGACCCTGCCGGGCATCGTCGCCGCGGTGGCCGCCCCCGTGGTGACCGTCGCGACCAGGCGTGCGGACCGGCGGACGATGCTCTGCGCGCTGCTGCTGGTCCTGACCCTGGCGGACCTGCTCAGCGCCCTGGCCCCCGCCTACTGGGCGGTGCTGGCCGCCCGGGTCGCCCTCGGTCTGGTCATCGGGGCGTTCTGGTCGATCGGTTCCGGGCTCGCCCCGCGCCTCGTTCCGGAGCACCGGCAGGCCCGCGCCAACACGCTGATCTTCTCCGCCGTCCCGCTCGGCTCGGTGCTCGGCGTGCCGGCGGGGGTGTTCCTCGGCTCCGTGGCCGGCTGGCGGGCGGCCTTCCTCGTGATGGCGGCGCTGACCCTGCTCGCCCTGGCCGCCCTCCTGCGGTCGCTGCCGCCGCTGCCCCCGCTGACCGTCACCGGGCTCGGCGTGCTGCGCGGACTGCTGGCCGGCCGGAGCACCCGTACCGGCATCGCGGTGACCTTCCTGATCGTGCCGGCCCACTTCGGCAGCTACACCTACGTCACCCCGTTCCTCACCGGCACCACCCACGCCGGCCCCGGCCTGGTCACCGCCCTGCTGCTGGGCTACGGCGCCGCCGGACTGCTCGGCAACGTCCTGGCCGGCGGCCGGGCGGCCGGGGCACTGCGTCCGGTGTTCGGCACGGCGGCCGTGCTGCTCGCCGCCGCGGCCCTGCTGCTGCCGCTGCTGGGCATCGGCGGTCCGGGCGCCGCCGTCCTGCTGGCCCTCTGGGGCGTGGCGTACGGCGCCGTCCCGGTCTGTTCGCTCAGCTGGTTCCTCGCCGCGGCCCCGCACGCCCCGGAGGGTGCCGGGGTGGTCTTCACCTCGGCGTTCCAGGCCGGCTTCTCGATCGGCGCGCTGACCGGCGGGCTGGTGGTGGACCACTCCTCCCCCGCCACGGTCATGCTGCTCGGCGGGGCGGTCGCCCTGCTCGCCGCGGCCACCGTGTGGCGGTACGGCCACCGGGTCCGTCCCGAGCCGACACCCTGAACACCCGCGCCCCGACCCTGGCCGTCGGCACGGTTCGTGGCGAGAATGCCGGGGTGCCGTCGACCCGCCCGCCCGTCCTGCGGGGTGGGCGGGCGGCGCCGGCCGGGACGGTCCCGGGCGGGTGCGGACGGAAGGACGGCCGGCGGATGGTCGACCAGCAGAGTGACCCGGCGTTCCAGGGGCGGTTCGGCGACTACCAGACCGAGATCTACCTGCGCGGGCTCGGCGGCGTCCTGCCGACGATGCCGATGGCCTTCGCCGAGCTGGAGGCGCGGGCGGGCGCGGCGCTGCCGCCCTCGGTGCTCTCCTACGTCGCGGGCGGCGCGGGCGACGAGGCCACCCAGCGCGCGAACGTCGCCGCCTTCGGGCGGTGGGGCCTGGTGCCGCGGATGATGGTCGGCGCGAGCACGCGGGACCTGTCGGTGGAGCTGTTCGGCCTGCGGCTGCCGACCCCGCTGTTCATGGCGCCGATCGGGGTGATCGGCCTGTGCGCGCAGGACGGGCACGGGGACCTGGCCACCGCCCGGGCCGCCGCCCGGACCGGCGTCCCGATGGTCGCCTCCACCCTGACGGTCGATCCGCTGGAGCAGGTGGCCGCCGAGTTCGGCGACACCCCCGGCTTCTTCCAGCTCTACACCCCCACCGACCGGGCACTGGCGGAGAGCCTGGTCCACCGGGCGGAGGCCGCGGGCTACCGGGGCATCGTCGTCACCCTGGACACCTGGGTCACCGGCTGGCGCCCGCGCGACCTGGCCACCGCCAACTTCCCGCAGCTGCGCGGCCACTGCCTGGCCAACTACACCTCCGACCCGGTGTTCCGCGCCCGCCTCGCCAAGACGCCGGAGGAGGACCTGCGGGCGGCCGTCCTGGAGTGGGCCGGCGTCTTCGGCAACCCGCTGACCTGGGACGACCTGCCCTGGCTGCGCTCGCTCACCGACCTGCCGATCCTCCTCAAGGGCATCTGCCACCCCGAGGACGTCCGCCGCGCCAGGGACGGCGGCGTCGACGGCGTCTACTGCTCCAACCACGGCGGCCGCCAGGCCAACGGCGGCCTGGCCGCCCTCGACGTGCTCCCCGACGTGGTCGCGGCCGCCGACGGACTGCCCGTCCTCTTCGACTCGGGCGTCCGCTCGGGCACCGACGTCGTCAAGGCGCTCGCCCTCGGCGCCACCGCCGTCGGCGTGGGCCGCCCGTACGCCTACGGCCTGGCGCTGGAGGGCACCGACGGCATCGTCCACGTGCTGCGGTCACTGCTCGCCGAGGCCGACCTCCTGATGGCCGTCGACGGCTACCCCACCCTCGACTCGCTCCGTGCGGACGGCGCGCTGCGCCGGACCTGACGCCGGGTGAAGTCCCGGTGTCCAACGGTGTCCGACCGCGACCTGCGGGGCTTGCCGGGACATTCGGGACGGCCCTACGCTCGAAGGCACAAATCGGGTCCGTACGTTCCCGTACGCTGGGAGGTCCGCCATCATCCGCGTCCTGCTGACCGCCTTCGAACCGTTCGGCCGCGATCCCCTGAGTTCGTCCCTGGAGGCGGGCCGGCTGGTCGCCGCCGGTCCGCCGGCCGGAGTGGCCCTGGAGTTCGCCGGGCTGCCCTGGGTGTACGGCGACTCGATCGCCGAACTGCGCCGGGCGGTGGCCCGGTTCGAGCCGGACCTGGTCATCGCCACCGGCCAGGGCGGCAACCGCCCGGACCTCACGGTCGAGCGGGTGGCGGTCAACCTCGACGACGCCGTCCGCGCTCCCGACCGGAAGGGCAACCAGCCGGTCGACCAACCGGTCGTGCCGGAGGGCCCGGCCGCCTACTTCTCCTCGCTGCCGGTCAAGGCCTGCGTGGCGGCGGTCCAGCTGGCCGGGATCCCGGCCACCGTCTCGCACACCGCCGGCACCCACCTCTGCAACCACGTCTTCTACGGGCTGGCGCACCTGATCGCCACCGAACGCCCGGAGCTGCGCGGAGGGTTCGCGCGTCTGCCGTACCTGCCGAGCCAGGTGTCCGGCCGGGACACGAGCGCGTCGATGTCGGCGGAGACGGCGGCCGAGGGGGTGCGCATCCTGATCCGCAGCGCCGTGGCCGCCCTCCACTCGCCGCCCGTCGGCACGGTGGCCGGCCCGCGCCGACGGACCTGGCTGCCCCGCCGGGGCGGCTGACCGCCCGGGCCCCCGTCGGCCGGAGCGGTCGACGAGGGCCCGTCAGCGCGGGCCGGTTCCGTCCACGGAGGCCCGTCCGGTCAGCGCGGGCCGGGGTCGCTGGTGCCGGGGCGGCCGTTCTCCAGGTGTCCGGCCCAGCGGCGGCGGAAGGCCGGACCGTCCGCGGCCGCGACCGTGACGTCGTACCAGCGACGGTCGGCGGGCAGGTCGAAGGTGAACCGGGCCGAGGCGCCGGGGCGGAGGGAGCGGCTCTGCTTCGAGCCCTTCGCGTAGGCGTTCTCGGCGGTGACCGTCCTGGCCACCAGCCCGTGGTTGGCGACCGTGACGCGCACCTGGTTCTTCGACGGGTCGAAGCGCGCCACCAGCCCGGCCCGGGCCGTGCCCTCGAACTCCTGCACCGAGCCGTTCGGGCCGTGGGCGGCCAGGTGGTAGTCGCCGGCGCCGGTCAGCGGCCAGAAGTCGGCGAAGGTGTCGCCGGCCGAGACGGTGTAGCGGCGCGGGGCGGCCGTCGGCGCCGTCCGGTCGTAGACGTAGAGCCACGCGCCGACCGAGCCCCGGTTCTCCAGTTCGAGCCGGAACTGCCCGGCGGTGTCCGTCTCCTCCTCGTTGACCCGCAGGTCGTACGGGAGGGCGCGGGCGGGCCGGGTGCCCGGTTCCTGGGTGGGCATCCGCTGCGGCAGCGGCACCTGGTAGGGCTTGCCCTGCGAGGCGATCGGCGCGGGCACCGGGATCCGGACGCGCCGCGCGTCGGTGCCCCGGAAGTCGAGCGCCGAGGTGAGGTCGCCGCAGACCGACCGGCGCCAGGCGCTGATGTTGGGCTCCTCGATGCCGAACCGGGCCTCCAGGAACCGCAGCACCGAGGTGTGGTCGAAGGTCTCCGAGCAGACCCAACCACCGCGCGACCACGGGGAGATGACCATCAGCGGCACCCGCGGCCCGAGGCCGATCGGCTGGAGGCCTCCCGGGTCGGCGCCGGGGACCAACGGGCTCATCTCGCCCGGGTACTTCGAGAGGTCCAGCAGCTCGTCGCCGAGGCTCGCCTCCAGGTCGGCGGAGACCATGCCCGGGCCGCCCGGACGGCTGGCGACCGGCGGCATCGGCGGGACGACGTGGTCGAACAGGCCGTCGTTCTCGTCGTAGTTGATGAGGAAGACGGTCCGCCCCCAGACCTCGGGGTTCGCGGTGAGCGCGTCCAGCACGAGGTTGATGTAGTACGCGCCGTCGGTGGGCGTCGCGGAGGGGTGCTCGCTGTACTTGTACGGCGGGACGATCCAGGAGACCTGCGGCAGCCGGCCCTGCTCGACGTCGGCCCGGAACTCCTTGAGCGTGTGGTCGGTGGCCCCCTTCTCGACCAGCGGGCCCGACGCGCCCTCGGCCACCTGGTACCGCTCGAAGAACATCAGCGAGTTGTCGGTGTAGTTGTCCGTCGGCGTGCCCGGCTCGCCCGAACCGCCCTGGTAGAGCTTCCAGCTGACCCCGGCCGACTCCAGGCGCTCGGGGTACGTCGTCCAGGTGTAGCCGTTGGTGTCGTTGCGCTCCCACAGGCCGGGCCCGTTGGGCCGGCGGCCGTACGCGTTGCGCGGGTCGCTGGTGCCGGTCCAGAGGTAGATCCGGTTGGGGGCGGTGTCGGCGTGGACGGAGCAGAAGTACGCGTCGCAGACGGTGAAGGCCTCGGCCAGCGCGAAGTGGTACGGCAGGTCCTGGCGCTTGAGGTGGCCCATCGTCATGACGTCCTGCTTCTGGTTCACCCACTGGTCGTGGCGCCCCTCGTTCCAGGCGAGGTGGCCGCTGCTCCAGCCGTGGTCGGTACCGGCCTGGTGCTCGGTGGTGTTCCGGGGGTCGATGTACCAGGGCAGCACCTCCTGCTCGGAGGCCGGCAGGCCGCGGTCGTGGTAGCGGCCGGTCTTCACGGCGGCGGCGGGCTGGTGCCAGTTCGGCCGGCCGTTCGGCAGCAGCGTGGGCCGGGGGTCGTCGAACCCGCGGACACCGCGCAGGGTGCCGAAGTAGTGGTCGAAGGAACGGTTCTCCTGCATCAGGATGACGACGTGCTCGACGTCCTCGATCGAACGGGTCCTGCCGATCGCGGGCAGCGCCATGGCCTTGGCAACCGCGGGCGGAAAAGCGGCGAGGCCGGCGGCGGCCGCGGAGGCGCCGCCCAGTTGGAGGAAACGGCGCCGGTCGATGGAGGCCACGTGGTGTCCTTCGCGTCGTGAGTGCATGGTCGGACGAGAAGGCTCGACCATAGGGGCCCACGAACCGTCATGTACACGGTCCTCCAGCGAACGCCGCATGATCATTCGACCAACACCCCGACAACGCGAAGAACCCCCATCCGGGACCCGGATGGGGGTTCTTCTGA
>NZ_LIPD01000002.1 GCF_001905545.1 Streptomyces sp. CB02056
AACGACCCGCTCTTTTTGAAGAGCGTGCGGTTGACAGTTTCATAGTGTTTCGGTGGTCATAGCGTGAGGGAAACGCCCGGTTACATTCCGAACCCGGAAGCTAAGCCTTACAGCGCCGATGGTACTGCAGGGGGGACCCTGTGGGAGAGTAGGACGCCGCCGAACAATTCTTCAGAAGAACCCCCATCCGGGTCCCGGATGGGGGTTCTTCGCGTTTTCAGGGACTCTTCGCGTTTCCGGGCCGGCTGCGGGGCGGAGCGACGGTCAACGCGCGCGGTAGGCCAGAGCTCCCGGCTGGTTGACTCTCCCATCGTGGGAGAGCCGAGGGTGGGGCACATGCACGTCGACGACAGGGTGCTGTGGAGCATCGGAGAGGTCGCGGGGAAGACCGGGCTGTCGGTGAAGCTCATCCGGCACTGGTCCGATCTGGGCCTCGTGCCACCGGCCCGACGCACGGCCGCCGGGTACCGGGTCTACGACGCGGAGTCCGTGGCCCGCCTGGAGCTGGCACGGACGCTGCGGGACCTCGGGCTCGGCCTGCCGGCTATCCGCGAAGTCCTCGACCGGGAGCACACCTTGGCGGAGGTGGCCGCGGTCCACGTCGACGTGCTGGAGACGCGGATCCGCCTGCTGCGCGCGCAACAGGCGGTCCTGCGCTCCGCCGCCCGTCGCGAAACCACTGCCGAAGGACTCGCCTTCATGAACCGCACCGCCCGACTGTCCGCTGCCGAACGCCGGAAGACCATCCACGAGTTCGTGACCGGGACGCTCGCCGGCCTGGACGTACCGACCTACCGCAGCGGCCTGCTGGCCGCCACCCCGGAGCTGCCCGACGACCCCACGGACGCGCAGGTCGACGCCTGGATCGAACTGGGCGAGCTGGTGGCCGATCCCGAACTGCGGGGCGCGATGCGGCGCATGGCGCAGTACGCGGCCGAACACGCCCCCGGCGAGCACGATGACGCCACACTCCAGGAGGCACAGCGGGTCACCGACTACTGGACGGGGCGGGTGGACGAGGCCATCCGGGACGGGATCGCGCCGGACTCGCCCGCGGCGGAACCCGTTGTCGCGGCCGTCGTCGAGAAGTGGCTCCCCACCCAGGCGCGGACCGTCGACGGGGTCCGCACCGACGGCGCGCCGGCCCGGAACCTGCTGCTCGAACAACTCGGCATCGTCTCCGTCCCGTGCGTCGAGCGGTACTGGCAGCTGCTCTGCCTCATCAACGGCCAACCGGCGCGGCCGAGTCTGGAGACGGCGGGCAACTGGCTGAAGACCGCCCTGCGTGCCAATCCCGAACCCGGACGCCGCGCCGCCGATCTCGACGCGCTGTACGACTCCGGAGCCGAGGCCTGGGAGCCGGTGGGTCTGATCGCCGCCTGCGAGCGAGTCCTCCAGGCCGTGGGTGACCTCGTCAGCGCCGTCGACCCGAGCCGCCTCGACGGGCCGACACCGTGCGCCGACTGGGACGTCCGCGCCTTGCTGGACCACCTGGTCTGGGAGAACCTGATGTGGGCCGGCCTGGCGGACGGGAGGCCCCGGTCCGATGCCGCCGCGGATCACCTGGGCGGTGATCATGTCGCGGCGTTCCGGACCGCCGCCCAGCGGACGCTCACGGCCTTTCGCCGGCCCGGCATGCTCGACCGGCGGTACGGGCCGGCGCCGGGCCGACGTCTCGTCGAGCAGTTGGTCATCGAAATGCTGGTCCACGGTTGGGACTTGGCCGAAGCCATCGGACACCCGCGCGACCTGGTCCCGGACATTGCGACGGTGGCCATGCCCGTGGTGCGGGAGATCTACGCGGGCCTGCCGCGGACGGAAGGCGGCTCCTTCGCCCCGCCCCGGCCCGCGCCCCACGACGCGACCGCCCTCGACCGTCTGGCCGCCCACCTCGGTCGCGCCGTCGCCTGAGCAACGGCGGGGGTGGACAAGACCCCGCCCGCTCGTTGGAGGCCAACGAGCGGGCGGGGAAGAGCGGCAGGGCTCGTGCTTGCTGGTGGGCTCCGCGAACAGCGCTGCGGGTGCTGCGAGTTCGGTCAGTGCCAGCCGGTTCGGTGCTCGATCCACGTCCGGCCGATGGCGGCCATGGAGGCCTGGTAGCCGCGCAGGTACGGCACCCCCGGCGGGGCCGGGAGCCTGGAGTTCAGCTCCCAGTAGCCGGCCTGGGCCACCGCGAAGGAGGTGATCGCGTCCGGCGGGGCGGCGGCCCACGAGGCCACGGGTGCGAGCAGGGCTTCGGCCTGGGCCGGGGTGTGGCCGGCGCGGATCAGCTGGGTGACGAGGAAGGCCGGGTCGATCCAGGCGGCGCCCTGGTGGAGGTAGGCCCAGTCGATGGCGAGGGCGTCGTCACCGCGCATGAGCATGTTGTCGGCGCGCAGGTCCGCGTGGAGGAGGCAGACCCCGGCGGATGCGGCGTGCCAGTCGTGCTCGACGGCCGCGAGCTGCTCGATGTGCCGGGTGGACCACGGGTCGAGCTCGGCTTGCTGGTCGGCGAGAGCCCGCCAGCTGCGGGAGCCGCCCCCGAGGACGGAGACGATGGACGGGGCGTCGGGGATCGGCGACGGGCTGACCGCCCTGGGGAGTCGGTCGAGCAGCCGGACGACGGCGGGGAGGTCGGCCGACCCGGGGCTGAGGTCCGGGTGGCCGCCGCCGACGTCCTCGAAGGCCATCAGCAGCCATCCGCCGGCCTCCCAGGAGACGAGCATCCTCGGCACGGGGACCTGCCGGGTCAGGCTTCGGTTGATGGCTGCCTCGGCGGCGTACCTCCCGTGGACGGGGTGGTCGGTGGCGGCGCCCTTGAGGAAGACGGCCCGGCCGTCGGCGAGGGTGGCGCGGACCGCCAGGCCGGGGCTGAACCCGCCGGCCTGGGTCCGGGCGTCGATGACCGGTGCGCCGAGGTGGGTCTCGACGGACTCCTGTGCCGGGAGGGGGAGTTCATCCCAGGACGGCCTCACGGAGGTCGGGGAGCAGGGATCGTTCGGGGTCACGGTGACTTCCTGCGGCAGAGACAGGGGGCGGGATGGTGGTAGCGCCGTCCCGCCCCCGTCGCGTGGTTCAGATGAGGTGGTCGAACTCGCCGGCCTTGGCGCCGAGGAGGAAGGCGCGGAGCTTCGTGGTCGAGGTGGTGACGATGACGGAGGGGTCGTCCGACTCGCGGAGGTAGCAGAGGTTGTCGGCGCCGTGGGCCAGTTCCAGACAGGAATTGCCGGCATCGCCGCCACTGAACGATGACTTCTGCCAGGAGAATCCAGCCATCCGAGGCGCCTCTCATGTTTGTAGGGTGTAGAGGAGATGTTGAAGAATCCCCCACGAGTTTCGCGAGTTGGCGGAAGCCGCCACGTCGACGGCCGGCAGTGCGATCTCGCTCAGCTGTTGGAACTTCCATTCGTACGCCGCAATGCTCTCAGGGTCGCTCTGGTGCTCGGCTCGCCCGGGTACATCCAGCAGGATGGTTGCGAGGTCAAGGCATCCGGGGTCGCACAGCACGAAGGGGCCTGACTGAGGAGGCTTCCTCGTAGCTGTGAAGGGGAGGACCTGGATGGTGACGTTGGGGCGTTCAGCCATGTTCAGCAGGTGGTCCAGCTGAGCCCTCATGACTTCCACACCAGGGAAGAGCATCCGCAGAGCTGCTTCATGGATGACGAATCGAAACTGCCGCTGCTCTTCGTTCTCCAGGATCCGCTGGCGATCCATGCGGAACTGGATGGCCGTCGCCAGATCCCAATGCCCGTTGCGGTAGGCGTCCTTGTAGATGGCCTCGGCGTATTCAGGTAGTTGGAGCAGCCCGGGAACGTACAGAGTCTCGAAGTTGCGCAGAGTGACAGTTCGGTCTTCGAGTTCGGCCAGGTCGAGCGACAGGTCGGGCACCCGGCCCTTGTAGGTGCTCCACCAGCCTTTGCCGTTGCTGGCTCCGAGAGCGTGCAGCAGCGCGATGTAGGTCTCATCCGTGCACCCGTAGCCTTGGAGCAAGACCGAGAGTCGCTCCGGGTCGAGCGCCGTTCGAGCTGCCTCGATGTGGCTCAGCTGCGGGCCCGCGATGCCGATGAGGGCGCCGGCGTCCTTGACCGCCAGGCCTGCGGCCTCGCGCAACCTTCTCAGCTCAGCGCCGAACCGCCGCTGTCGCTCGCTGATTTGGGTCCTGAGTGCCAAGGGGGTTCCTTCCGTGTCGGGCCAGTCTCCACCCACACGAGTGAGCTTAGCCAAGTTGGGGGAGACATCTCGGCGATCAGGTTGCACGCGTGTGACCGACGGTCCTACTCTCAGTGTTGCACCGATCACGTGACGGAGTGTCTGCTTCGTCGATTCCCCTCTTCCTCCCTTGGGGTCTCTCATGCGTGCCTGCAACCTTCCGGACTGGTCCACCGCTCGTTCCGAGCTCTCCGACCTCCTCGTCTCGGCCGGGTGGCGACCGTCCGTCATCTCCGACGCCGAACTCGCCCTCCACGAAGTCTTCGTCAACGCCTGGCGGCACGGGGGCACCCTTGCCCCCATGGTCGTGCTGGCCCTCACCGGCCCCCGTCTGCGGGTCTCGGTCGCGGACAACAACCCGATCTTCCCCACCTTCCACCTCCCCACGGACCCGCTCGCCTCCTCCGGCCGGGGCCTCTTCCTCGTCCGTGCCCTCACCCACCGCCTCGGCGCCGAGCCCCGCAAGACGGGCAAGGTCGTCTGGTTCGAACTGGAGGCCTCCGCGTGAACCGTCGCCGCTTCCCCATGCAGCCCACCGACCCCCGCATCCGGGGCTACACCGAGGACCAGGTCCGCATCCTCCTCGCCGAACTCCAGGAGCGCGGCCGCGCGTTCGGCCTGATCTTCCCCTCCGCCACCACGGACACGACCATGGACGGCCGCGTCCTGGTCGCCTTCAACACGGCGCCCGCCTCGACGCTGATGAACCTCCTCACCCTCCTCTTCGACGCCGACCGCGAGCGCTCGTGCGGTTCCTGATCGCCGCCGCCTTCCTCTCCCTCCTCGCCCTGGCGTTCGCCACCGTCGCCCTGGGCGTCGTCACCACGCTCAAGCTTGCAAGGCCCGACCAAGAGGAGACCTGACGTGCCCGACCCCGTCCTCGACCCGGCCGCCGACCCCGACGTCCTCAACGCCCTCGCCGCCTCCCACTACGCCGTCGCCCCGCCCGTCCCCGACGACTTCGACTGGCCCAAGCTCGAGACCTTCGTCCACGACCTCGGCTTCGCCGCCGACGACTCCGACACCGCCCTCAACCTCTACCGCCTGCTCTTCGCCGTCCAGCGCGTCGCCTACCGCGAGGCCGCCGGCCGTAACTCGCCCTGGCAGGCGACCCGGTTGCACCCCCGGGTCGCCCACGGAGGACCGGGGCCGCAGTAGACGGCCGCGCCGAAGCCGGCTGGCAGCATGTCTCCATGGACGCAGTGGACTTCACCGATTTCGTCGTGCGGCGCGGCACCGAGTCGGACGCGGACGCGCTGATCCGTATCGACTCCGTCGCCCTCGAAGGCGACGAGGAGCGGGCGGCGAGCATCCGGCGGTGGTGCCGGCAGGCCCCGGGCCCGGTGCTCGTGGCCGAAGACGCGTCCGGGCTCCTCGGCTACTGCGTCACCGAGTACACGTTCTTCGAGCAGGGCTTCGTCACGATGCTGATGGTCTCGCCCGCCGCGCGCGGCAGGGGCGTCGGCCGCCGGCTGCTGGACGCCGCGGCGGCCTCCTGCGAGACCCCGAAGCTGTTCACCTCGACCAACGTCTCCAACCAGCCGATGCGACGGCTCCTGCACCGGGCCGGGTGGCAGCCGGTCGGCCTCGTCCAGGGCCTCGACGAGGGTGATCCGGAACTGTTCCACCTGTACCGGCCGCAGGCGTCCCGGCCGGGTCCTCCCTCGCGGACAGAGGCCGAGTCCGAGGCAGCGGCCCGCCTCGACAGCGCCTGGGAGTGGTGGGGCGCCGCCATCGAGGACGCCCAGGAGGGCCACTGGATCCGCACCCCCGTCGAGCGCCGGGTGATGGACGACCTCGCCGCCGCGACCGTCGGACTCGGGTACCTGGACCCGTCCGTCGAACTCCCCCTGCGCAACCGCCTCTGCCGCATCGCCACCTGGGCGGGCGCGGTGCGGCTCGCCGCCCGGGCCGGCGGGTGGGAGCTCGCCCCCGTCACCGGAGCGGCCCCGCCCCGCCCGGCGGGGATGGCCGAACTGCTCTCCGCCGTCCACGCGGTGGGGGAGCAGGGCGAGGCCTGGCTGCGGCGGCTACCCGCCGACGGGCCGCCACCGCCCCGGGCGCTCGCCGGGTGCGAGACCTTCCTGTTCGGCCCGGGCTCGGCGGAGGACCTCCGCCAGTTCTTCTACGACTGAGGGCCCGGAGCACCCCGGAGCCACCCGGCACGGCCGCACCCGTGCACCGGCGCAGTGGACCCGGGTCCGGCTCCTGGGCCGCTGGGACATCATGGGCCGAGGCGCGGCATCGGCGTTCCTCGGCGTGCGCTCGGGCCACCCAGGCTTCGGCATGATGGCCCTGGACAGCAGCGTGTACGTCGGCGCCTCGACGGGCGAGACCGGCATCGACGTGCTCGCGGTGCGCGACCCGGACCGCTCGGAGAACGTCCTGCGACACCTGGAGTGGATCGCGCGTCACGACGGTCGTTTCTCCAACCGCGAGGAACGAGAGCGTGCCGCCGCCTGGCTCGCCGCCCGTTCGGGAGGCCTTCCGCTCCCCTGATGGCGAGGTGATGGACAGCCGGGCTCCCGGGTGCGGACCATGAATTCCGGATGTGAGGCCGTGCGGGCGCGTGGACACCCCTGTGGTCATTGGAACTTCCACAGCTGGCTCGCGAGGTCGTCGGTGCAGGTGGTCATGGTGATGGGCTTGCCCCGCGCGCCGGCGGTCATGCAGTTGGTGCCGTCGCCCAGGGTGTACCCGCCCGAGGCGGCGGGCTGTACGGTCCACCGGTACGCGAAGTCGAGGCCGTTGCCGAGGGTCACCGCGTTGTTGAAGGGGGCGCCCCTGATCAGGCGGTAGCCTGCGGAGTTGCAGGCGTGGTACTCGTTCCAGTTGTCGTAGCTGACGACCCAGCCGTACTGCGTGGCGCCGCCCAGGACGACCGGGTTGCTCGCGTTCAGGTTGTCGTTGGCCAGCCCGATCGGCAGGCCGGACTGGACACTGATGATGCGCGTCCAGTTGGTTCCGCCGCACTCCGCCGGGCGGGCCGGGGACTCCGGTGGCGGGGTGCTGCCGCCGCCGGGCTGTGCGGTGGTCCCGCCGGCGGAGTTCTGCGGCGGAGGCTGCGGGGCGGGGTTGTTGGTCACCGGGGGCTGCGGGGCGGGGGTGTTGGCCGGTGTCTGGCGGGGCTGGGTGCCTCCGTTCTGTCCGGCGGTCGTGCCGCCGCTGTTGGCGCCTCCGTTGTTCGCGCCTCCGCCGTTGCCCGCGTTCGTACCCCCGTTGCCGCCGGAGGAGGCCGGCGGCACGGGCCGTTGCTGCTGCGGCGTCTGCTGGTCGGGGGTGGTCCCCGGCGGCTGGTCGCCCGCCGGGGTGGCGGCCGGGGTCTCGACGGGGGCACCGGTGTCCGGGACACCGGTGCCCCCGGGCGGCGGGGCGGTCACGGCGGTGCTCGACCGGCTTCCGGGCGCGGCGTCGGCGCTGAACGGGTTGCGGTCGACCAGCAGGGCGCCCGCCGTACCCAACGAGACGACGACCGGGATGATCACCGGTACCAGCAGGCGGCGCCGCCGTGAGCGGCGGCGGCTCTGCTCGGCTGTCTGCTGAGGGTCCGCCTGGACGACCGGGGACACCTTCACGACCAGTTCGGCTGAGGGGACCGGCTCGCTCTGCGGAGCGGGGCCCGCACCGCCCGCCCTCGGAGCGCTCTTCCACAGCCTGACCGGCCGCTGTGTGGCGTCCCCGACCGGCAGTCCGACCGCCGCCCGTGCCGCCGCCGCCATCTCGGCGGCGCTCTCGTACCGGTCCTCCGGCGCCTTGGACAGGGCCTTGGCGACCAGCGCCCGGACGGCCGGCGGGAAGGTGTCCGGCAGCTCCGGCGCCGGCTCGTTGACGTGCTTGTACGCGACCTGCATGGCGCGTCCGCCCTCGAACGGCAGCTTCCCGACCAGCAGTTCGTAACAGACGACCCCCATCGAGTAGAGGTCGGCGGCGGGTGTGACGGGGTTGTCGGGAGAAGGGTCGACCTGTTCGGGGGAGGCGTAGGAGGCGGTGCCGATGAATCCGTTCGACGTGGTGAGTTTGGAGTCGGCGACCGCCAGGGCGAGGCCGAAGTCGGCGACGAGCACGGCGCCGTCCTCGCGCACCAGCAGGTTGGACGGTTTGACGTCGCGGTGGACGATGGCGGACTGGTGGACGGCCTGGAGGGCGTCCAGTGCGGTGGCCACCATGGCCAGGGCCCGCTCGGGCGGCATCGGCCCTTCGTCCTTCTGCAGCGCGCTGAGCGGCCGGCCCTCGACCAGGTCCATCACGATGTAGGCGTAGCGCGGGCCGGTGTCGGCGCCCTTCGGGCTGTCGGTGCCCTTCGGGCCGTCGGCGCAGTCCGTACTGTCGGTGCCGTCCGTACTGTCGGTGCTCTCCGTGCCGTCGGTGCCCTCCGCACCGCTCTCCCCGTAGTCGTGGACGCCCACGACGCCCGGGTGGCCGATTCCGGTGACGGCCTTCGCCTCCCGGCGGAAACGCTCGGTGGCGGTCGGATCCTCCAGCAGGCCCGGGTTGAGCACCTTGACGGCGATGTCCTGTTCCGTGACGGCGTCCCGGGCGCGCCAGACCGTCCCCATCCCGCCACGGCCGAGCTGCTCCAGCAGCCGGTACCGGTGGTTGAGGACGGTGTCCTTGTCGATCATGCCCCTACCCCCTGGTGTGTCATGACCCCGCCCCCGGAAGGGCGTCGGTGCACAGTGTGTGCCAGGCGACGAGGTGGCCTCAATGGTCTTTTTACACACGGGGGTTGAATGTTTCGGAACTGTCGCGCGGGGCGGCTCCGGCCGGGCAGGGAGCCGGATCCCGCAAGGACACCCCGGGGTGCCTGGCTCGTGGCGGAGCAGCGCCGCGCGGCTCCGGCCGGAGGAAAACCGAAGGACAGCCCGGGCCGGTCTCCGGTACGAAGGCCTGGTGAGACTGCGAACGAAGATCCACCGGGTGCGGCTCGGCCGGGACGAGTACCGGGTGATCACCCCGGCGCGGCAGACCGCCGGGGCCCTCCTGTACGCCGGCCCGGGCAGCACGTACATGCACCTGCACCTCGACCGGCAGGGCGCCGAGGACCTGGCCACCGCCTGGGCCCTGGCGGCCCGCTCCCGGCGCTCCCTGGTGCACCTGCCGCTGCGGGCCAACGCCGGTCCGGCCGGGCTGGGCGACGTCCCGTCCGAGGACCGGCTGGATCTGCTGCTCGTCCACCACAGCCTGGGCTTCCCCGCGTCGCGCTGGAAGGAGGTCCGGGCGCGGCTCGGCGCCGGGACGCCGCACACCGTCGACCTGCCGGTGACGGACTTCCCGTCCGAGGAGGAGATCGACTACGAACGCCACCGCTTCGCCGGTTGGCGGGACCGGCTCCGCTTCTCCGGGGCCGCCCACACGCTGGTGGTCACCGGCAGTCCCACGGCCTTCCGCTGGTCGGGCTCCCAGCTCCACGAGTTCACCCGCGAGGCCCCCGGGTGGCGCTTCGGGTGGCGCCCCGACGAGCACTACTGCATCGAGCTCGACCACGAGGGCTGGGGCTCCGGGCGGGCGGCCAAGGGGGTTCCGGCGAGCCTGCACATCGTCTACGCCCACCGCTGGCAAGCCGGGTGAGCAGGAAGTCGGCCCGGCCGACTTCCTGCTCCGCCCCGCCTCACTCCTTGGGCGCGAGCGGGGCCAGCGGCAGGGCGACCCGGCTGTCCCAGGCCTGCTCCAGTGCGCGGGTGAACGTCTCCGCGGGCTGGGCGCCCGAGACGCCGAGGCGCCGGTCCAGGACGAAGAACGGCACGCCCGTCGCACCCATGGCGCTCGCCGTGGTCTCGTCCTCGCGCACCGCCTCCGCGTAGGCCTCCGGATCGGCCAGGACGGCCGCGGCCGCCTCGCCGTCCAGTCCGGCCTCGACCGCCAACTCGACCAGCCGGCCCTCCTCGAAGGCCGACCGCTCCTCGGCGAAGTTCGCCCGGTACAGCGCGTCCAGCAGCTGCCCCTGCCGGCCGTGCTCCTCGGCGAAGTGCAGCAGCCGGTGCATGTCGAAGGAGTTCGCCGCGTCGCGCCCCTCGCGCAGGTACGGCAGGCCCTCGGCGTGCGCGTTCTCGGCGATCCGGGCCTCCGCCGCCTCGGCCTGCTCCAGGCTCATCCCGTACTTGGCGGCGAGCAGCGGCACGACCGGACGGGCCTCGTGCGGCGCCCGCGGGTCCAGCTCGAAGGAGCGGTGGACGACCTCCACCTCCTCGCGGTGCGGGAACGCCGCCAGTGCCTGCTCGAACCGGGCCTTGCCGATGTAGCACCAGGGGCAGTTGATGTCGGTCCAGATCTCCACGCGCACGGCGCCGCACTCCTTTCAGCCTCGCGCGGACCTCCCGCGCCTGCTCCTGCCGGAACGCCTCCGTCCACCTGAATATTTCTCTCACTGAACTATTCGGGCCGGCCGGTCGGCGGCCCCCTGCCTCAGCGCCGGTCCCAGGCCTCGCGCTGGGCGGGCACCGTGGGGATGACGGCGACGGCCTCGGCGTAGTGGCCGTGCCTGGTCAGGATCTGGGCGATCGCCCGGTGGGCCTCGCGCTCGGTGGACGACCGGAGCAGGTCGAGGGCCTCGTCCGGCCGGCCGTCCAGATCCAGCAGCCAGGCCAGCGTGGTGTCCCACTGGCCGGGCTCCCGCTCGCTCAGGGCCCGCGCCTGCGCGATGCCCTCGGCGTAGCGCCCGGCCTTCGCGAGCAGGCGCAGCCGGGTGTGGCCCAGGACGTCGGCATGCGCCTCGACGTACGCGGCGCCGAGGCTGTCCACGAGCTCCAGCCCCGGCTCCGGGCGGCCCGCCCTGATCAGCAGGTCGATCGCCTCGTGGAGGAGGTTCCCTTCGGTGTGCTCGTACGTGGGCCGTCCGACGTCGACGACCTCGTCGAGGCGTCCCTGGCGGGCGAGGAAGGCCATGAGGCGTCGGCGACTGTGCTTGCCGTCCGCGGCAAGGGCCTCGTGGAGGACGGCTTCGGCCTCCCGGACCCGCCCCTGCTCCTCCAGCGCGTCCGCGTACCGGTTCAGGGCGAGCTCCGTGTGCTCGCCGGTGGCCAGCTCGCGCAGCTGCTCGAACCGGCCCTGATCGGCGAGGAGGTCGGCGTACCGCCAGGCGATGCGCGGGACGACCGGCAGGACCGTGCCCAGCAGCCGGATCGCCTCGTCCGCCCGGCCCATGCGCTCCAGGACCCAGCTGTACTTCAGCAGCGCGTCCGACGGTTGGTGCCGGCACTCGCGCCGACCCCCGGCCGCGGAGCACCGGCAGTCCGCCGCGCCGCCCAGGGCCCGTTCGGCGCACGGGGCGAGCAGCTCCAGGACGCGGGCGTCACGGTTCTCCCCCCTGGTCAGATCGACCAGGGACTCCAGGATCCAGGGCTCCCCGAGGTGGGGCGTGAGCACCTCGATGGCCTCGTCCACCCGCCCGGCCTCCACCAGCGCCCCGGCGAACCAGCGGCAGTCGAACGCCGACTCCAGGCCGGCCGCGTCCGGACGCACCAGCGCCAGCCCCTCCTCGATCCGGCCCAGCCGGACCATGATCGAGGCGGACTCCCGTACGGCGAACGGCCAGCCGACCGCGACGAACGGCTCCAGGACCGTCAGGGCCCGTTCGAACTCCCCCATATCGCACAGCTCACCGACCGCCACCTCGGCGCAGGGCCACTCACCGCGGTCCCGTGCGGTCTCGATCAGCAACTCCAACTGCCCCTGTCGGGCCAGGTATTCCGCCATGGCGGGCTCTATCCCGCCGTCGAACTGCCGCTGCCAGGCGAGATCGTCAAGATTCACCGGGCCAGGCTAGGCGACGGGGCGACGTCCTGCCCGGAGATAATCGACGGATGCCCGAAACCTTCGTTGACCTGGGATTCGTCACCGCGCCCTCCGGGGTGGTGGTGCTCGGCATGGCCACCTGGATCGACTACTGGCGGGAGCTGGGGGATCCGTTGCCGGTGCGGGCCGCGGCGGCGGCGAAGACGGGAGGCGGTCACCTGCGGGACGAGGAGTGCGAGGCGGTCGCCGTCCCGGCCGCCGCCGACCGGCCGCTGGCGGTGCGGGCCACCACCGAGCCCTCGGCCTTCGACGAGGAGCCGACGATCGCGACGCTGGAGATCGCCCTCGGCCTGCCCTGGCCGGAAGGTGCGGAGGGCCCGGTGCTGCTCGGGGACCTGCCGGTCGACCGGAGCGGCATGGTGGTCGGCGACGCCGTCGGACTGGACGCGTGGACGAGCCTGGACGACGAACCGGCCGACGGGCTCGCCGACCTCTCCTACTGGGGCCGGTACGAGCAGGAGGCGCACGAGCGGTTCGGCGGCGAGCGGATGCGCTCGTACGACGGTGACGGGGGCCCGTACGGGTGGCTCGACCTCCCGGTGGCGGAGGCGGTCGCGCTGGAGGCCGAGATCAGCACCTGGCGGGGCGGCCTGCCCGGCAGGGGAGTGGCCACCATGGTGGAGAAGCACGTCGACTACTTCACCTTCCGGCGGGCCGGCCTGCACCACCCGCTGCACGTGGGCGCGATCGAGGTCGGCGGCTGCCAGGTGCTCGGCATCGACTGGTGCCAGGGCGACCACGCGGTCCGGCACCACGGCGGGCGGGACTGGGGCCAGGCCTTCCCGGTCACCCTCGAAGCCGACGGGGCGGGCGGGACGGTCCTGCGCTGGACCATCCCGCCCTACGGCGAGGACGAGGACGAGGACGAGGGAGACGCCTGAGGGGGGAGGCCCGCCGTGTCCGGCTACGGGGCCGGGACCCAGCCCGGGACGGTGGGCAGCACCGTCTCGGCGAGCCGGGTCAGGGTCGCCTCGTCGGGCGTCAGGCCGTCGTCGCGGAAGACGACGACCTCGAAGGCCCGTCCGCCGGGCGCCGCCGGGTCCTGGGCGACGACGATGTTCCGCGTGGCGGGGCCGAGCTTCCCGCCGGGGATGACCGATGTCGCGTTGGACCAGTAGGTCGCGGCGGGGTGGCCGAGGACGGTGGCCGGCCAGGTGTAGACCCGCCGCATGTCGCGCGTGTCCTCGAGCGAGGTGCTGCTGTCCAGCAGGCTCACGACGGTGTGGGTGAGCCGCACCTCCGCCATGACGTCCGTGCCGAAGGTGATCGGCGCCGGCTGTGCGACGGTGACGCGGTCCTCGGGCGTGCCCAGCAGGGCCGGGAGGTCGGGGCGGTTGAGCGCCGCGCAGAGCGCCGGGTAGCCCGGCTTGTCGGTGGGGCGGGGCGCGGCGCACTCGGCCGGCTTTCCGGGGCCGCCCGGCTCGTGCCCCGGCTTCGGGAGGTGGAGGAACCCCAGCCCCCACAGGCCGCCCAGGAGGGCGACGGCCAGGGCCGCCGCGGCCGCCGTCCGGAGGCCCGGTCGGCCGCCGCGCTTCCGGGCGCCGGCGCCGGTGCCGGTGCCGGTGCCGTCGGTGGTGCCGGTCGTCGCGTCGCCGTCGGTCGTTCCGGCGATGTCGGCGATGTCGGCTGTGGTTGCGGCGTCGGTGGTGTCGGCCGCGTCGGACGCCATTCCTGGATCCCCCCGTTCGAGTGGCCCGCCCCGGGCACCCGAGGGCCCCATGAGCCGGGCCGATGGTAGCGCCGGCCGTGGTGCCGGGCGGATCAGGCCCGGGCCGACCGGTTCTCCGCCGTCGGGTCCCAGAGCCCGGCGGCCTCGCCGCGCTCCAGGTGGTCGGCGTAGACGGCGGTCTTCCAGGCGATCAGCGAGCGGCACTCCTCCAGCTCCCGGATCCGCTCGTCGACCCGCTGCCGGTGGGCGTCGAGCAGCCGCAGCCGTTCGGCCTCGTTGCCCGGGCCCTGCCGGACCAGTTCGGCGAAGCGGCGCAGGTCGGCGAGCGGCATGCCGGACTCGCGGAGCCTGACGCAGATCTCCAGCCACTGCACGTCCAGCACGGCGTACCGCCGCCGCCCGCCCGCCGTGCGCCGCACCGGGCCGACCAGCAGCCCCTCGCGCTCGTAGAAGCGCAGGGCGTGCACGCTGAGCCCGGTGCGTTCGGCCACCTCGCCGATGCTGAGTTCCGTCATGGCGTCAGAGCATAGGAAGAACGCGGGAGCCGGGCTTGATCTAGACCGCGCTCCACTTCCTACGGTCATCGCCATGACCACCACTCAGCTCCAGTACCAGCAGCAGCCGATCGGCTCGCCCTTCTCCGCCGCCACCACCGCCGAGGAGGTCCTGGCGGGCCTCGACCTCTCCGGCCGCACCGCCGTCGTCACCGGCGGCTACTCCGGCCTCGGCCTGGAGACCACCCGGGCACTGGCCGCCGCCGGGGCCGAGGTGATCGTCCCGGCCCGCCGCCCGGACACCGCCCGCGCCGCGCTCGCCGGAACCGGGAGCCGGATCGTCCCGATGGACCTCGCCGACCCCGCGAGCGTCCGGGCCGCCGCCGGGCTGGTCCGCGAGGCCATGGACCGCCTCGACCTGCTGTTCGCCGTGGCCGGGGTCATGGCCACCCCCGAGCGGCGCGTCGGGCCGGGCTGGGAGGGGCAGTTCGCCGCCAACCACCTCGGGCACTTCCTGCTCGCCTGCGAGCTGTACCCGCTGCTGGCCGCCGCACCGGACGGTGCCCGCGTCGTCGTCAACAGCTCGGCCGGGCACTTCCTGACGGACATCCGGCGGCACGACCCGCACTTCCGCACCGGCTACGACAAGTGGCTGGCGTACGGCCAGTCCAAGACCGCCAACGCCCTGTTCGCCGTGCACCTCGACGCGCTCGGACGGGGCGACGGCGTCCGGGCGTTCGCGCTCCACCCCGGGAAGATCATCACCGGGCTCCAGCGGGAGATGACCCGGCAGGAGCAGGTCGAGCGCGGCTGGGTGGACGAGCGGGGCACCGTGATCGGCGCGGACTTCAAGTCCCCTTCCCAGGGCGCCGCCACCGGCCTGTGGGCGGCCACCTCGCCGCTGCTCGACGGCCTGGGCGGGCTCTACCTGGAGGACTGCGAGGTCGCGTGCCCCGCCGGTCCGGGCACCCCGATGGACGACGGCGGCGTCCGCCCGTACGCCGTCGACCCGGACGGGGCGGCCCGCCTCTGGGAGCTCTCGCTGGCCGCGACCGGCGCCACCCCGGTGCCCCGCTGAGCCGCCGGGCCGGTGCCGCGCTGAGCCGCCGGGCCGGTGCCGCGCTGAGCCGCCACCCCGGTGCCGCGCTGAGCCGCCGGGCCGGGCGCCGCTAGAGGGACATCCAGCAGTACAGCTGCTCACCGGCGGCCCGCGCCCGTCGGGCGAGGGCGATCAACTCCTCGACCAGCGGCAGCAGATCGGAGGGGTCGGCGCCGCCCCACTCCTCCGCCTCGGCCCACCGCGCGACGACCTCCGGCACCCGCTCGTCGGGCACCCCGGCGAGCGCGTCCCGGGCGGCGGGGCCCAGCCGGGTGACCCACGGGCCCGTCGCCCACGGGTCGTCCTCGTCCTCGGGGCCGGACGGACCGGGCGCCGGCGTCGTCGGCCAGACCGCCGTCTCCGTCACCAGGTCGACCCGCCACGGCTCCCCGAGGGCGGCCGCGACCAGCTGGCCGAGCAGGACGGTCGGGTCGACGCCCTTGGCCTCCACTCCGTCGAAGGCCCCGTCGAAGGCCCCGCCGGAGGAGCCATCGCCGTCGAACGGCGGCAGCACGCCGTCCCCGAGTTCCAGCGCTCGGACGACCGTTGCCGCATCGCCCGCGCGGAAGTAGTCGGTCAGTACACCCATCGCGGCCGCTCCTTCGTTCGACGTAGGGCGCCAGTGAAGCAGCCGGCACCGACAGGGAGTGGGACGTCGGCCCGGCCGAGGTCCCACTCCCCGCGCTCCACCGGTCCCGTCAGCAGGAGAGGTTGCCGCCGCCCACGTCGGTGCCCAGGACGCCGACGAACTGCTTGAAGAGGTTGATCCGGCTGTTGCGCTGGTCCGGGTTCTTGCCGTCGCACTCCAGCGCGCCGTTGATGGTGCGGATGGTCTCGCCGAAGCCCTTGTTGTTGACGATGGCGTCGTGCGCCGTCATCCGGCCGGCGCCGTTCTGGGTGTTCCAGAACCAGAGCGCGGTCTTCCAGGACGTCGCCGGGTTCTTCTCGACCTGGTACGGGTCGTGCAGCAGGTCGATGCCCAGGGCGTCGCCGGCCGCCTTGTAGTTGAAGTTCCAGCTCAGCTGGAGCGGCCCGCGCCCGTAGTACGCGGACTGCCCGGCCGGACAGCCGTACGGCTGCGAAGTGTCGCAGTAGTGCGGGTAGTTGGCGGTGTTCTGCTCGACGATGTACTTCAGCCCGCCGGTCTCGTGGCTGACGTTGGCCAGGATGGCCGCCGCCTCGCGCTTGCGGGTCGCGGTGTCGCCGGTGGTGGTGAACTTCGGGTAGGCGCCCAGGGCGTCGGTCAGGCCCTTGTACGTGTAGAAGGCGTTCCGGTTCGGGAACATCTTGTTGAACTGGGCCTCGCTCACCACGAAGGAGCCGGCGGCGGAGGCCGGGGCGGTCTGGCCGGCGACGGCGAGGGTGCTGAGCACGGCGGCGGAGGCCGCCAGCGACAGGGTGCGGGAAAGCTTCATCGGTTTCCTCGTTCCTCGGGTTTCCTTGGCGGGGGCGGCACTTCGCTCGCGAGGACTCGCGACGGCTCGGGACGGTTCGCGGGGACGCGCAGATTCGCGCAAAAGGTCGCAAAGATCCGCGAAGAGTCGCGAAGGGTCTCGACAGCTCGCGAAGGTTCGCGAAGGGCCTCCGCCATCCTGGCGGGCGGAAAGCGTCAAATATGTCCAACGGAGGTCTAAACCACTCGTACGGGTCGTATCCGATCCGGTCGTTGGACGTCGGCCGCCCTCGGGGTGATCACCGGGCTGTCGGTCGTACCGGATAGCCTCCTTCCGAGTGGGACGGCACAACCGGGGGAGCAGGGGCGCATGAGCGGTCACACCGACGACGAGGGCGCCGAGCGCCTGGCCGCCGAGGGGGAGGTCGCGGTCGCCCGGCTGGCGATCGACTCCGGGGACCTGACGCACGCCGCCGAGCACCTCGGCGACGCGATCCTCGCCGCCCCCCAACTGCCCGAACTGCACGAGGCGCTGGCCGAGTTGTGCGCCGCGGCGGGCGGCCCGGCGGCGGCCCGCGAGCTGTTCCCGCTGGACGGCCGGGTGTACCTCGGCACGGCGGTCTGCCGGGCCCACGTGGAGGCCGCGGCGGGGGACTGGAACGCCGCCGTCGGACTGCTCGCCTCCGCCATCCAGGCCGAGCCGGCCCGCCCCTGGGCGCACGCCGCCTGGCTCGCCCGCGAGGACCTGCCCGGCCTGGTCGACCCGGACGCCGTCGCCCAGGCGGTGGCCCGCGCGACCGGCGCGCTGCCCGACCCGCTCCCGGCCGAACCGGCCGAAGCCGTACGGCCGTTCCACGACTTCGTGCAGGCCGTGCTGGACCGCCACGGCGACCACGTCCTGCTGCTGGCGATGGCCTCCGGCCTGACCCGCCGGCTCGGCGACACCGCCCGCGCCGTCGAACTCGCCGACCGGGCGCACCGGTCGGCCCCCGGCTACCTGCCCGCCGTGATGCTCGGCAACGCCCTGCGCTCGGCCGGCCGCCCGGAGCAGGCGCTCGCCGTCTGGGAGGCCGAACTGGAGCGGGTCGCCCCGGACCTCGACGACTCCAACAGCTACCTCGCCGTCGACGTCGCCGAGTTGTACGGCGCGCTCGGCCGCCCCGCCGAGGGCCTGCCCTGGCTGGAGCGGGTGCTCGCCGCCGTGCCCGACCACCCCAAGGCCGGCCCGGCCCGGTACGGGCTGCGCCACGCGCTCGACGGCGACCCGGCGCACCTGCTCGCCCTGGCCGACCACCACCGCGCCCACCCCGAGCACGGGTACGCCCAGGAGCTGCTGGAGCGGCTGAGCCACCGGGAGCCCTGGCTCGGCCTGGTCTCCGGCGCCACCGAGGCCACCGTCAACGTGCTGCACCAGGTGCTCGCCGCCGCCGACACCAGCCGCGACACCGAGATCGAGTGCACGGCCTCCACCGTGGAGCCGCCCAGCTCGGTGCTGGCCGTCCGGCTCGCGCTGCCGCGCTCCACCGTCCGCTACCAGGCCGTCGGCGAGCCCGACCCCCGGCTGCCGCTGACCGAGCCCACCACCCGGATCTGGGCCTGGGACGGCACCGACCCGCGCCCGGCCGTCGACCCGCCCGCGCCGCAGAGCGCCGAACTCGTCCGGGCCACCGCCGAGATCTTCTGGCCGACCGTCCCCGCCGCCTACGACCACGCCGTCCGGCTGGCCGGACTGCCGCTGGACGACCTGCTCGGCGTCCTGGTCCACCCGCCGGTGCCGCGCGAGGACGACCTCGGCCGCGCCCTGCTCGCCCACCAGCCCGAACTCTGGGTGCGGGCCGTCCAGGTCTTCGCCTGCCTCGGCATCGCCCACCACCGGGCCGACCAGCCCTGGGAGGGCTCCGAGCGCCGCCGGGTGCTGCGCGACCTGCTGCTCGGGCCGGAGGACTGGGTGGTCGAGGCGGCCGGCTTCGCGCTGGTCGCGATCGGCTGGACGCAGCCGCGGACCAGGGCCGACATCGCCGAGCTGCTCCGGCAGCGGCTGCACCACGGTGCCCGGGCCCGCCGCACCCGGGCGGTGACGATCCTGCGCTCGCTGTCCGCGCTGGTGCTCGCCGCGCCCTGGACGTCCGCCGAGGACCGCGCGCTCGCCCGCCACCTGACGGCCCGGGAGGACGCCGCCGACGCGGGGGCGGAGCCGGAGCCGCAGGGGTCGGAGCCGCAGGCCGCGGAGCCGCAGGCCCCGGCAGCGGCGGCCGCAGAGGAGGAGCCCCGGCGCGGCCGGCTGCGCCGCCTCTTCGGCCGGGGCTGATCGGCCGGGGCTGAGGCTCAGAGGGCCTAACCCACCCCGGGCAGCGGCTCCTGGTCGACGTCGTACCGGGCGACCCGCTCCGCCGGGTCCCGGCACTCCGGGCCCAGCCGCAGCATCCGCGACTCCGGGTCGTGCAGCGGCCGGTGGCAGCGGCGGCAGGTCACCCGCGGGCGGAGGGTCTGCGCGGTGTCCGTCCCGGGGAGCGTCTCGGGCTCGGCCGGTCCGGAAGGGCCGGGACGGCCGGGAGGGGTGGTCGGGCTGGTCATGGTGAGACGGTAGCCGTCCGCGCCGTCAGGGCCCCCGGCCGGTGCGTGAAACGATGGCCCCATGGCCACCGACCGCAGCAGCGCAGGAGACCCGGCCCGCACCCTGGCCCTGCTCTGGGGGCTCACCGCCGAGGAGAAGCCCGGCCGGCGCGGGCCCCGGCAGGCGCGCTCGACCGGCGAGATCGCCGCCGTCGCGATCGCCCTCGCCGACGCCGAGGGCGTGGACGCCGTCACCATGCGCCGGGTCGCGCAGGAGCTGGGACTCTCCCCGATGGCGCTCTACACCTACGTGCCGGGCAAGGCCGAGCTGCTCGACCTGATGCTGGACACCGTCTACGCCACGATGCCCCGCAGCACCCCGGCCGGGGAGGGCTGGCGCGCCCGGGTCACCGCCGTCGCGGACGACAACCGGGCGCTGCACCGCGCCCACCCGTGGGTCGCCGCCGTCTCCACCAGCCGCCCGCCGCTCGGGCCCGGCCTGATGGCCAAGTACGAGTACGAGCTGCGCGCCTTCGAGGGCACCGGGCTGCCCGACGTCGACCTGGACGCCGCGCTGACCCACCTGCTCGGCTTCGTCCAGACCTGTGCCCGGATGGCCGCCGACGAGCGCGCCGCCCGGCAGGACAGCGCGATGACCGACGAGCAGTGGTGGGCCGCCAACGCCGACCTGCTCGCCCGGGTCTTCGACGCCGAGCGCTACCCGGTCGCCGCCCGGGTCGGGGCCGCGGCCGGCGAGGCGCACGGCGGCGCGTACAGCCCGGACCACGCCTACGCCTTCGGCCTGGCCCGGGTCCTGGACGGGCTCGCCGCCCTCGTCGCGGAGCGGTAGCCGAGGCCGGCAGCCCGCCCGATCGCCGAGGGGAGGCGGCCTCACCGCAGGGCGGCGGCCCGTCCGTCGTACCCCTGGCGCGCCGCCTCGACCTCCGGCACCCGCCGCTCCGACCAGTGCGCCAGCGCCGCGACCAGCTCCGCCGCCTCGCGCCCCAGCGGGGTGAGGCTGTAGTCGACCCGCGGCGGGATCACCGGGTGCGCCTCGCGCAGCACGAAGCCGTCCCGCTCCAGCGTCTGGAGGGTCTGGGCGAGCATCTTCTCGCTGACCCCGGTGACCTTGCGGCGCAGCTCGCTGAACCGGTAGCCGCGCTCGTTCAGCGCGCCCAGGACCAGCACGCCCCAGCGGCTGGTGACGTGCTCCAGCACGCCCCGGGACGGACACATCCGGTCGAAGACGTCGGCGGGTGGCAGCCCGCCGGCCTTCATCTCGCTTACCTTCATGTCAGTACCCTACTTTGAAGTGCGTACTTTCGAAAGGTTAGTGCCACCCCTAGGGTGAGTTCCGAGGCCAGAACCGCAAAACGTAACCCCGAGGAGCTTCACCATGTACGTCGTCACCGGTGCCACCGGCCAGCTCGGCCGTCTCGTCGTCGAGGGCCTGCTGGCCCAGGTCCCCGCGAGCGAGGTGGCCGTCGCCGTCCGCTCCGCCGAGAAGGCCGCCGACCTGGCCGCGCGCGGCGTCGCCGTCCGCGTGGTCGACTACGACAAGCCGGAGACCCTGGCCGGCGCCTTCGCCGAGGGCGACCGGGTGCTGCTGATCTCGGGCAGCGAGGTCGGCCGCCGGATCCCGCAGCACCGGGCCGTGGTGGAGGCCGCCAAGGCCGCCGGGGTCGCGCTGCTCGCCTACACCAGCATCCCCGGCGCGGCCACCTTCCGGCTGGCCGACGAGCACAAGGCGACCGAGGAGCTGATCCTGGCCTCCGGGCTGCCGCACGCGTTCCTGCGCAACGGCTGGTACACCGAGAACTACCTGGGCGACGCGGCCGGCACGGTGGCGCGCGGCGTGGTGCTCGGCAGCGCCGGGGACGGGCGGGTCGCCACCGCCCCGCGCCGGGACTACGCGGACGCGGCGGTCGCCGTCCTGGTCGGCGAGGGCCACGAGGGCCGGGTGTACGAGCTGAGCGGCGACGCCGCGTGGAGCCTGCCCGAGCTGGCCGCCGAGCTGGCGAAGGCCTCCGGCAAGCCGGTCGGGCACCGGGACGTCACCCCGGCCGAGCACCTGGACGCGCTGGTCGGCGCGGGCCTGCCGCAGGGCTTCGCCGAGGCCCTGGTGGACGTGGACGCGGGCATCGCGCGCGGCGAGCTGGCCGGCACCCCGGGCGACCTGGCCCGGCTGATCGGCCGCCCGACCGTCCCGCTGGCCGAGTCCGTCCGTACGGCCCTCGACGCCTGAGGCGACGGCTCCCGACCCCCGGGGCACCCGCCCTGAGCTCCCGGAACTCCGGACGGGTCCAGCATGCAGGCAATGTCATGACCAAAATCCGGAAACGGAGATGACAGTCGCCCCTCCCGCCCGCTACCGTCGCCATCGACACACGCGCGCGGGAGGGCACTCGGCCATGGCGGGAACAGACCAGCAGGACAACGGCCGGGGCCTCTGGTACGGCGTCGCCGCGTACGGCATCTGGGGCCTCTTCCCCCTGTTCTGGCCGCTACTGGAGCCGGGAGCCGCGGACGACATCCTGGCCAACCGGATGGTCTGGTCCCTGGTCGCGGTCGTCCTGCTGCTGGTCGCCCAGCGGCACTGGGGCTGGATACGCCCGCTGCTGCGCCAGCCCCGCCGGCTCGCCATGCTGGCCGGCGCGGCCACCGTGATCTCGGTCAACTGGGGCGTCTACATCTGGGCCGTCAACGCCGGCCACGTGGTCGAGACCAGCCTCGGCTACTTCATCAACCCCCTGGTCACCATCGGCTTCGGCGTCCTGGTGCTCAAGGAGCGGCTGCGCGGCGCCCAGTGGACGGCGGTGGGCATCGGCGCCGCCGCCGTCGCGGTGCTGTCCGTCGCGTACGGGCAGCTGCCCTGGATCGCGCTCACCCTGGCGCTCTCCTTCGCCACCTACGGCCTGCTGAAGAAGCAGGTCGGGCTGAGCGGCCTGGAGAGCCTGGCCGCCGAGAGCGCCTTCATGTTCCCGTTCGCCCTCGGCTACCTGGTCTACCTGGAGGTCAGCGGGCGCGGCACCTTCGGGCACACGGTGGCCGGCTCGTACGGCTGGGGGCACTCCGGGCTGCTGATGCTGAGCGGGGTGATCACCGCGATCCCGCTGCTGTTCTTCGGCGCGGCCGCCGTCCGGGTGCCGCTGACGGTGCTCGGCCTGCTGCAGTACCTGGCGCCGGTGTTCCAGTTCCTGATCGGCGTCGCGGTGTTCCACGAGTCCATGCCGCCCGCCCGCTGGGCCGGCTTCGGCCTGGTCTGGGTCGCGCTCGCGCTGCTCACCTGGGACGCGCTGCGCCAGGTGCGGGCCGACCGCGCGGTGCGGGCCGCCGCGGCGGTGCCGCAGCCCGCCCCCGTGGCGGCGACCGCCCCCGCGGCCGCCCCGGAGGCCGTCACGCGCTGATGTCCCGGCTGGTGAAGCGGGACCAGGCCGCCGAGCCGAACACGGCGACGTAGGCGGCCTGGAGGCCGAGGTCCTTCAGCACCCCGTCCCAGTACATCGGCGCCCGCAGCAGGTCCGCGAAGCTCAGCCAGTAGTGGGAGAACAGGAACGGGCTGACGGCGTGCAGCTGCGGGAAGACGTCCAGGATCTGGACGGTGACCACCAGCCCGACGGTCGCGGCCATCGCCGCGATGCCGCTGCCGGTGAGCGTGGAGACGAACAGCCCGATCGCCACCAGCCCGGCCAGTGAGGCCGCGACCACCAGCGCCACCAGCAGCGCGCGCAGCAGCGCGTCGCCGAGGCCGATGGTGTCCCCGGAGATCAGCGTGACCCGGCCGAGCGGGAAGAGCAGGGCACCCGCGGCCAGCGCCGTCACCGCGACCGCCGCCGTGGCCGCCAGGCAGAACACCAGCCCGGCGGTGAACTTGGCGGCCAGCAGCCTGGTCCGCCCGGCCGGGGCGACCAGCAGGTAGCGCAGCGTCCCGGCGGCCGCCTCGCCCGCCACCGAGTCCCCGGCGACCACGCCGACCGTCATCGGCAGGAAGACCGGCAGCGCGACCGCGAGCGCCGTGAAGACCAGGAACAGCCCGTTCTGCGTGGTCTGCGCGATGAAGCTCGGACCGCCGCCGCCCTGGTGCGGACTGTCCGTGTTGAGCTTGACCACCACCCCGATCAGGATCGGCAGCGCCGCCAGGATGCCCAGCAGCACCTTGGTGCGCATCCGGCGGAAGGTCAGGTGCAGCTCGCTGCGGAACAGCGCCAGGAACCCGGCCGCCGTCTGCGGCCGCCGGCCGGTCGTCAACGGCAGCGCCCCGCCCATGGCCGGTGCCTCAGCCCGCGACATCGAAGCCCTCCCCGGTCAGCGCCACGAAGGCGTCCTCCAACGTGCCCCGCTCCAGCCCGAAGCCGTGCACCCGCACCCCGGCCCCGACCAGCGCCGCGCACAGCCTGGGCAGCGCCTCCTCGTCCAGGACGCCCGGCTCGCCGTCCACCCGGTCCTCGCCGGGCACCAGGGCGGTGACCCGGTGGGCCGCCAGCACCTCCGCTGCCCGCGCCACGTCCGGGGTGCGGACCACCAGCCGGCCCTGCGCCCGGGCGGCCAGCTCGGCGACGGTGCCCTGCACCACCAGCCGGCCCCGGGACATCACCGCGGCATGGGTGCAGACCTGCTCGATCTCGTCCAGCAGGTGCGAGGAGAGGAACACCGTGGTGCCCTCCGCCGCGACCTCCCGGACCAGCGTCCGGATCTCCCGCATGCCCTGCGGGTCCAGCCCGTTGGTCGGCTCGTCCAGCACCAGCAGCTCGCGCGGCTGGAGCAGCGCGGAGGCCAGGCCCAGGCGCTGCTTCATGCCCAGCGAGTACGCGCGGGCCTTCTTGCCCGCCGCGGCGCTCAGACCGACCCGGTCCAGGGCCGTGTCGACGCGCCGGCGGCGGGTGCGCGGGTCGGCGGTCGGGTCGGCGGCGTCGAAGCGCACCAGGTTGTCCCGTCCGGTGAGGAAGCCGTACAGGGCCGGGCCCTCGATCAGCGCGCCCACCCGGGGCAGCACGGTGGCGACGGACTGCGGCATCGACTCGCCGAGGACGGTGGCCGCGCCCGAGGTGGGGGCGATCAGGCCCATCAGCATCCGGATGGTGGTGGTCTTGCCGGAGCCGTTGGGGCCCAGGAAGCCGAAGACGGAGCCGCGCGGCACGGCGAGGTCCAGGCCGTCCACGGCGAGCTGGCCGCCGCGGAAGCGCTTGGTCAGGCCGCGGGTCCGGATGACGTCGTCGGAAGCCGGAGCAGAAGCGGAAGCCGAAGTAGTGGGAGTCGAAGGAGCGGTAGGAGCGGGCACGGGCGCGGGGGCCGGGCGCGACGCGGCGCCCGGACCCCCGGCCGGCTCCGTAACGTCCCCCGTTACGGGAGCCTGGGTCATCCGTCAGTTCACCCCGGCGGCGTGCTGGAGGACCGGCAGGGTCACCGCGCCGGCCAGGACCCGGCCGTCGTCGGTGAGCAGGACGTTGAGCACCTTGGTGCTCACCAGGGTGCCGCCGGCGACCGGCTTGCCGAGCGACTTCACCATCGACTGCGGGTTCAGCGACTGGCCCGCGCCCGCCCCGTGGCCGCCGTGCTTGCCGCCCTTGGCGTCGCCCTTCGGCGCGCCGTCCGCGGCCCCGTCCACCGCGGCGGGCAGCCGGGTGGCGAGGACCGTCGTCCAGCCCTCGCCGATCACGTCGAGGCCCTCGGGCGCCCCGGTGCCCACGTGCTCCCGGGCGTCGCCCGGCGCGCCCTTGGCCGCGTCCTGCGCCTTCTGCTCCGTCACCTTGGCGCCCTTGGGGGCGGTGAAGTCGAAGGTCTTGGCGTCCGGCCGGGCGAAGGACACCTGGGTGAAGCGGACGTTCAGCACGGTGCTGCCGTCGATGGACTTCACCGCCACCGACAGCGGCACCCCGTTGTCGGCGGCCACCGCGATCCGCACCTCGGCGAGGGTCGAACCGGACTGGGTGGGCTTCACGCTCAGCTGGTAGGCGTTCTGCCCGGCCACCTTGGCCGTCCCGGCGACGGTCACCGAGGTGGTGCCGGCGCTCGCGGCCAGGAACTGCCTGGCGGCCTCCTGCGGGGTGGTCGGCAGCTCGGACAGCGGCGTCTTGGCGTGCTCCTGGCCGGCGGCCCGACCGGTCATGTGCACCGCGGAGTTGGACGAGCTGTCCCAGGCCCAGGCCTGGTCGCCGTTGCGGACCATGGAGTAGCCGGCCATCTTCTCCAGCACGTCCACCCGCTGGCGGTCCGGGCCGTCCACCGCGATCCGCAGCGTCTGGTCCCCACCGAGCAGGCCGAGCAGCTTGGACTGCGGGTCCGCGGTGGAGCCCCCGCCGTCACCGCCGTGCCCGCCGACCGCCCCGCCGAGGCCGGCGGCGCCGCTCAGCAGCTGGCCGGGCACGCCGAGGTCGGTCGAGATGGCGACCGACCCGGACAGCGCCTGGGTCTCGGAGCCGAGCACCTTCGCGACCAGCTGCTCCGCGCTCACCGCCGGCAGATCGGGCGCGCTGTCGGCGGCCAGTGCCGGGACCAGTCCCACCCCCGCGGCGATCGCGGCGACCACCGCCACCGGCACCCCGGCGCGCATCAGTACGCGCCGTCGGGAGCGGTACGGCGTACCGGCGTCCAGATCGTCCCCCGCCGCCTTCTCATTGGTCATGGCGTCCTCAACTCCTCCGCGAACACGTGTGGTTGGCCTTGCCCTTCCATTAGAGGCCGCCGCGCCGCCGCCGTCATCGCCCTGTGGGGCCAGATCGGGTTGACCTTCGTGGGTACGCCGACCCTGATGCCGCCTCAGGGTTGCATCCACCCGCGGTACCACCCCTGGCGTAGGGTCGCGCCATGGACGGAACCGCCACGGACTCCAGCACCCCGCCGACCGCGAACGCGATGCGCCGCGCCCTGCGCCGCGCCCGGGACGGCGTCGCCCTCGACGTGACCGAGGCCGCCGTGCTGCTGCAGGCCAGAGGCGAGGACCTGCTGGACCTCTGCGCGAGCGCCGCGAGGGTCCGCGACGCCGGACTCGAAGCGGCCGGCCGCCCCGGCGTCATCACCTATTCCAAGAGCGTCTTCATCCCGCTCACCCGGCTCTGCCGCGACAAGTGCCACTACTGCACCTTCGCCACCGTCCCCGGGAAGCTGCGCCGGGACGGGCACGGGATGTTCATGTCCCCGGACGAGGTGCTGGAGGTGGCCCGCCGCGGCGCCGAACTCGGCTGCAAGGAAGCCCTGATCACGCTCGGCGACAAGCCCGAGGACCGCTGGCCCGAGGCCCGCGAGTGGCTGGACGCGCACGGCTACGACGACACCATCGCCTACGTGCGCGCCATGTCGATCCGCATCCTGGAGGAGACCGGCCTGCTGCCGCACCTCAACCCCGGGGTGCTGGGCTGGACGGACTTCCAGCGGCTCAAGCCGGTCTCCGCCTCGATGGGCATGATGCTGGAGACCACCGCCACCCGGCTGTGGAGCGAGCCCGGCGGCCCGCACTTCGGCTCCCCGGACAAGGAGCCGGCCGTCCGGCTGCGGGTGCTGGAGGACGCCGGGCGCAGCTCCGTCCCGTTCACCAGCGGCCTGCTGATCGGCATCGGCGAGACGCACCAGGAGCGCGCCGAGTCGCTGTTCGCGCTGCGCAGGGTCTCCCGCGCCTACCACGGCGTCCAGGAGCTGATCCTGCAGAACTTCCGCGCCAAGCCGGACACCGCGATGCGCGGCATGCCGGACGCCGAACTGGACGAGCTGGTGGCCACGGTGGCCGTCGCCCGGCACCTGATGGGCCCGGCCGCCTGCCTCCAGGCCCCGCCGAACCTGGTGGACGGCGAGTACGAGCGGCTGATCGCGGCCGGCGTCGACGACTGGGGCGGGGTCTCCCCGCTCACCCCCGACCACGTCAACCCCGAGCGCCCCTGGCCGCAGATCGAGCGCCTCGCCGAGCGCTCGGCGGCGGCCGGCTTCGAGCTGCGCGAGCGCCTCGCCGTCTACCCCGAGTACGTGCTGCGCGGCGAGCCCTGGCTGGACCCGCGGGTGCTGCCGCACGTGCGCGCCCTGGCCGACCCGGCCACCGGCCTGGCGAACCCGGACGCCGTCGTCCGCGGCCTGCCCTGGCAGGAGCCCGAGGACCTGCCGGAGTCGTACGGGCGCACCGACCTGCACACCGCCGTCGACACCGAGGGCCGCACCGGCGACCGCCGGGCCGACTTCGAGGACGTGTACGGCGACTGGGAGGTGCTGCGCGAGCAGGTGCTCGCCAAGGGCGCGCCCGAGCGCCTCGCCGGGGACCTCCGGGAGGCCCTGGCGGTGGCCGCGGCCGACCCGGCGCGGCTGACCGACGACCAGGCGCTGGCCCTGTTCCACGCGGACGGCCCGGCCCTGGACGCGCTCTGCCGGATCGCCGACGACGTCCGCCGGGACGCCGTCGGGGACGACGTCACCTACTGCGTCACCAGGAACATCAACTTCACCAACGTCTGCTACACCGGCTGCCGCTTCTGCGCCTTCGCCCAGCGGCGCACCGACGCGGACGCCTACACCCTCTCCCTGGAGCAGGTCGCCGACCGGGCCGCGCAGGCCTGGGAGGTGGGCGCCACCGAGGTCTGCATGCAGGGCGGCATCCACCCGGACCTGCCCGGCACCGCCTACTTCGACATCGCCCGCGCGGTGAAGGAGCGGGTGCCCGGCATCCACGTGCACGCCTTCTCGCCGATGGAGGTGGTCAACGGCGCGACCCGCACCGGGCTGTCGATCCGGGACTGGCTGCAGCGCGCCAAGGAGTCGGGCCTGGACACCATCCCGGGCACCGCCGCCGAGATCCTCGACGACGAGGTCCGCTGGGTGCTCACCAAGGGCAAGCTGCCGGCCGCCACCTGGGTCGAGGTGGTCACCACCGCGCACGAGCTGGGCATCCGCTCCTCGTCCACGATGATGTACGGGCACGTGGACACCCCGGAGCACTGGCTCGGCCACCTGCGGCTGCTCGCCGGGATCCAGCAACGGACGGGCGGCTTCACCGAGTTCGTGACCCTGCCGTTCATCCACACCAACGCCCCGGTCTACCTGGCCGGCATCGCCCGGCCCGGCCCGAGCGCCCGGGACAACCGCGCGGTGGTCGCGATGGCCCGGCTGCTGCTGCACCCGCACATCCCCAACATCCAGACCAGCTGGGTCAAGCTGGGCGCCGAGGGCGCGGCCGAGATGCTCCGCTCGGGCGCCAACGACCTCGGCGGCACGCTGATGGAGGAGACCATCTCGCGGATGGCCGGCTCGGCGTACGGGAGCTACAAGTCGGTGCGCGACCTCCAGGCGATCGCCGAGGCGGCGGGCCGCCCGCACCGCCAGCGCACCACCACCTACGGCGAGGTGCCGGCCGAACGGCGGGCCGCGGCGCTGGCCTCGGACGGGCACCTGCCGGAGCTGCTGCCGGTGCTGGACTGAGGCCCGCGACGGTCCCGGCCGCCGCCCCGGTCGCCGTCCCGGCCGCCGTACGGGCGGCGGCCGGGACGGGGCGGTGAACTCCCGGGGACGGGTGCGCCGAAGTCCGGGGGACGGGGCCGGTCCGACCGGCTCTTCGAATACAGTGCGAGGGCGCGCGCCCGGCCGAGCGTCGCGCGGACCCCCACACGCCCGAGGAAAGGCGCCCCGTCGTGATGCCACTGTGGTCACGCGCCCAGCAGCAGGACTACCGCAGCCGGGTGCGGGGCTGTCTGCTCGGCGGTGCCATCGGCGACGCGCTCGGAGCCGGCGTCGAGTTCGAGTCGCTGGAGAAGATCCGGGCCCAGCACGGCCCGCAGGGCGTCACCGGCTACGTCCCCGCGTACGGGCGCACCGGCGCCGTCACCGACGACACCCAGCTCAGCCTCTTCACCGTCGACGGACTGATACGCGCCCACATCCGACGGGACACCGGCAGCTGGCACCCGCCCACCGACCTGCACCTGGCCTACCTGCGCTGGGCCGCCACCCAGCGCGACTGGGGCCCGGACGAGCGCCGCCCCGACCTCGGCTGGCTCGGCCGCGAGGAGTGGCTGTACGCCCAGCGCGCCCCCGGCCAGGGCTGCCTGTCCGGCCTCAGCGGGGCCCACGCCGAGCGGCTCGGCACCCTGGAGGCCCCCAAGAACCCGCACTCCAAGGGCTGCGGCACGGTGGTGCGGGCGGCGCCCTTCGGACTGCTCACCACCTGGGAGCCGGGCCTGGTGTTCCAGCTCGCGGTGGAGTGCTCGGTGCTCACCCACGGCCACCCCACCGGCTACCTCGCGGCGGGCGCGCTCGCGGTGATCGTCCAGTCCGTCGCCCGCGGCGGCACCCTGGAGGAGGGCGTCCACCTCGCGCTCGCCCTGCTCTCCGAGCGGTCGGCGCACGAGGAGACCACCGCGGCGCTGCGGGCCGCCCTGGACGCGGTGCGGGCCGGCGAGCCGTCCGCCGAGCGGGTCGAGGCGCTGGGGGAGGGCTGGGTCGCCGAGGAGGCGCTGGCGATCGGGGTCTACTGCGCCCTCGTCGCGCACGACGTCCGCTCGGGCCTGCTGCTCGCCGTCAACCACTCCGGGGACAGCGACTCCACCGGCGCGATCTGCGGCAACCTGCTCGGGGCGCTGCACGGGGACACCGCGCTGCCGCCGGGCCTGCTGGCCGGGCTCGAGGGGCGCGGGGCGATCCTCGAACTCGCCGACGACTTCGTGATGGAGCTGGTGCACGGCACCGAACTGCACGACCGGCGGACCCCGGAGGGCGCCAACTGGACCACCCGCTACCCGGTGGCGGGCTGAACCGGGGCCTTGTGTGCCGGAGTTGAACCGGGACCGGCCCTCAGGACCGGCCCTCGGGACCGGAGCCGGGCCGGGGCGGCCCCCGGAACGGGAGTTGCCCGTAGCGCCGGCCGCCGACGGGCGACGGACACCGCTACGGGCAACTGGTCCGAGTGCGGAACCGGAGGGGGTCAGCCCGGGAGCTCGCCGAAGGCGCCGCCCGCCGCCGCCGAGGCGAAGGTGTTCCACGCCTCGGTCGAGAAGCGCAGTTGGGGGCCCCGGGGGTCCTTGGAGTCCCGGACGGCCACCTCCCCCGCGCCGGGGACGGCGATCTCCACACAGGCGCCTTGGCCCCCGCTGTGACTGCTCTTGTGCCAAGGGGTTCCGTACTCGGACGGGGTGATCATTCGTGGAATTCCTTCTCGATGTCGGCTATCAGCGACCGGCTCTCCGAGACACCGAGTGCGGCCGCTCTCAGGTAGTCGTACAGACCGGTATAGCGGCGCACGTCCGCCTCCTTCTCCAGGTAGAGATCGCTCGTCACACCTTCGAAGTAGACAACTGTGGAATCGGCTGACTCGGGGAACTCCAGCAGCGAGAATGTCCCGGTCATTCCGGGATGGGCGCCGTGCGAGAACGGGATCACCTGGATGGTGATGTTCGGGCGCTGGCTGAGTTCCAGCATCTGCCGCAGCTGCTGGGCCATCACCGCCTTGCTGCCGACCTCGCGGCGCAGCACCGCCTCGTCTATGACGGTCCACAGGCTGCCCAGCTGGTTCTCGCCGTGGACGCGCTCCTGGCGCTTCATCCGGACCTGCACCCGGCGCTGCACGGCGACCGCGTCGGTGTCCGGCTGGGTGCCCTCGACCACGGCCTGGGCGTAGTGCTCGGTCTGCAGCAGGCCGGGGACGAAGGAGGACTCGTACGCGCGGATCGAGGAGGCCTCGGCCTCCAGCCCGATGTAGACGCTGTACGGGGTCGGCATGTCGTTGAAGTCGTGCCACCAGCCGCGCTGGCGGGACTCCTTGGCCATCTCCATCAGGCTGGCGCGCAACTGGTCGTCGGGCACCTTGTAGACGTCGCAGAGGTCGCGCACGTCGCGCTGGCTGATGCTGCGCCGGCCGTTCTCCAACCGGCTGATCTTCGACTGGGAGACCATCAGCCGGCCGGCGACCTCCTCCGCCGTCATACCGAGGCCCTCACGGAGTTTGCGCAGCTCCGAACCGAGGCGCCGACGGCGCACGGTGGGATTGACGTTGGCGGACACTTCGACCTCCGGCCGGACCTCTGGTGCTCGTTGGAACGGCAGTCCTCGGAACACTTCGGACATTGGGACCAACCCCCCTGACTTGGAGCAGCATGTCACCTTGGGCCAGGTCGGCGCCGGGGAATCACAGCAGCGCGGTAGAACAGATCATCGGAAAAGCACTTCCGCGAGACAGCGAAAGCCCCCAGGTGGTAATGCGGCTCGGACGACTCGGACAGGTACTGCGGAGGCCGTCCCCGGACCGGCCCGCACCTGCCCCGGCGCGTGCGGGGGGCGGGCGGTTGCCGGGCGTCCGGGGACGGCGAAGGGGCGGTCGCCGGGCGACTCGCGTCGCGGGGCGACCGCCCCTCGGTGCTGGTGGTGCCGGTGGTGCGTCCGGTGCGGCCGGTGCGCGTCGTGCTCCTGGCGCCGGTGGTACCGGTCGTGCGTCGGGTCGCTCGGCGCCCTCGGGCGGTGCGAGCGGGGCGGCGTGCGCCGCCGGGTGCGCGGCCGTTGGCGTCGGACGCGCGACCGGTGCCGGCGGGTGTGCGTCGGACGCGCGGCCGGTGGTGTCGGGCGCCGTGATGGCTGCCCGCCGGGCCGCGCGGACCGCCGCGGTCAGTGCGCTCCGCCGAGATCAGTGCACACCGCTGTGATCAGCGCACGCCGACCCGGGAGGCGGGGACCCGCCCGCCCGAACCCCGGCCCGCCGTACGGGCGCCAGGACGGCCGGAAGCGGCCCCGGAACCCTGGGAAGAACGGTTCTGCTGAGCCGGTAGGCCGTTCTGCACGTCCATCACGGCGTGCGCGACCATCCCGCCCAGCGGGTCGTACCGGATCAGGTCGCGCAGCCGCGACCGCGAGGACCGGCCCTCGTTGCCCGGGTACAGGTGCTTGCCCAGGCCGACCGAGTGGGCCAGCGCCGCGAGCGCCGCCGTCCGCGGATCCGGCGGGACGCCGGTGCGGATCGCGGTGTCCAGCCGCTGCTTGATCGCGGCGTTGGTGCAGTCGTCGGACGCCTGGTACCGGGTCGTCGGCAGCACGCCGCACACCTGGCCCGGTACGGCCGTGACCATGCCGCAGCGCTCCAGGTGCGCCAGATACGTCTGCCGCAGCCCCAGCCGGGGCCCGCCGATCCAGTGCGCCGCGCGGACCGGACTGCCGCGTCGGCGCAGCAGTTCCAGTGCATGGTCGAGGGTCGGGTCGCCGGTCGGCCGTGCGAGCACGACGGCGATCCGGTCTCCCTCCGGTACGATCCGTCCGGCCAGGGACAGCTCGACGAGCTGGGCCCCGGCAAGTCCGAGGTCGAGGGTCTGCGGCTGCGCCGTGGTACCCGTGGTCGGGTCCAAAGCGAGCAGCAAGAGTTCCTCGGGAACAGTTCTGCGGCTCTTGCCCATCCAAGCCTCCCCGCGTGGATGAGAGACAGGGTGACGCCTCTCACACGGGCTTGTCGAGTACGCCTCCGAATCGTGACCTTGCGGTGAAGGCGCGGAACCGGCGGCGGCGGGCCCTGCGTCTGAGCGGTGAACAGACCGCGGCGCGGCCGGGCGACGACAATAAGCGCCGGTCGGGCGGGGTGTGCGCGGCCGGAACGGCCGCCGGTGGCGGAGACTGTACAGGTACACGGGGCGGGGCGTCGGCTTCCCGAAATCGGGTTCGCCGGTGCCCCGCCGGGCGTTGAGGAGGCTGGGATACGTGGGCGAGTCCCCCGACAGGGTGCTGAGGGACGGCGACGAGCGGCAGCGGGACCGCGAACCCGAACGGACCGGTGCGGCGGCCGGCGCCGCCGGGCCGGCCGGGGGCGGCTCCGGTGCGGCGGCCGACCGGACGTCAGCCGCGGCTGAGACCGGGGCGACCGCGGAGACCTCCTCCGACGCCTCCTCCGACGCCTCCTCGGCCGCCGACTCCGGCACCGCCTCGGAGAGCCCCGCGGAGACCTCCGCCGAGGCCGCCCCGGAGGCGTCCGACGACGCCCCGGCGACGGCGCCCAAGGGCGGCTCGACCGTGCAGCTCCGAGTCCGGGATGTGGACAGCCGGACGACGATGCTGCGACTGCCGGTGGACAACCGGACCACCGCGCTGCGGCTGCCCGAGGAGCTGGTGAAGGCCGCCGGCAAGGGGAGTTCCGAAGGTGAGAGCGAGGAGAAGGAGTCCTCGTCGGAGACCGCGGAGGTGACGGAGCCCGCCGGGCGTCCGGTCGCCGCCGACCCGCGTCTCGCCATGCGGACAGGTGCCGCGGTGGCGGGGAAGGCCGGGGAGAAGACGGCCGAGCCGTCGGGGGAGACCGGCTCCGAGGGCGGCTCCGAGCCTGCCGCCGCACCGGTGGAGAAGGCGGCGGAGAAGCTCGACGAAGCGGCCGACGAAGCGGCCGACAAGACCGACGAAGCCGCCACGGCGGAGCCGGTCGAGAAGGCTGCGAAGGCCGAGAAGGCCGAGAAGGCCGAGAAGACCGAGAAGAGCGAGAAGGCAGGGAAGGCCGAGGAGACCCCGGAGGAGACCGGCGACACCGGTGACGACGAGGCCGCTCCCGCCATCGGCTCCGTGACCCTCGCGCTGACCAAGCCCGCTCAGCCCGCTCAGCCCGGTCAGTCGGGCCAGTCGGGTCAGTCGGGCCAGCGGCCGGGTCAGGCCGAGAAGTTGGAGAAGCCCGCGCCGCTGCGCGCCTCCGCGGCCGCCGCCGTCCCCGGGACCGGCACCGTGCCGGAGCCGAAGCCCGAGCCCAGGCCCGAGCCCAAGCCGCTTCCCGAGCCCGAGCCGACCCCCGGTCCGGCGCCGCTGCCGAAGCCGACCCCCGAGCCCGCCCCCGTACCGGCCCCGAAGCCGCTGCCGGAGCCCGACCCGCGGCCGGTGCCGCCGGTCCCGCCGCTGCCCAAGCCCGAACCGCTGCCCGCCCCGGAGCCGCTGCCGTCGCCGGAGAACACCGCCGAGGCGATGGAGGTCCTGGCCTCCCTCAACGCCCGCCCGGTCTCGCCGCTGCGGCGCGCCCTCAAGCGGGTGACCATCTGGACCGTCTTCCTCGCCGTGGTGCTCGGCGCGCTCGCGGTGGCCCAGCTGCTGCGTCCGCTGCCGGACCCCAAGCTGAAGATGACCGCCGCGGGCAGCTACAGCTTCTCCGGCGACGTGCTCGACCTCGCCTGGCCGGCCAAGGGCCAGTCCGCCGCCGAGGTGGTCGGCGTCGGCAGCCTCGGCAGCTCGGGCCAGGAGACGCCGTCCTCGATCGCCAGCGTCACCAAGGTGATGAACGCCTACCTGATCCTCCAGAAGTTCCCCCTGAAGAAGGGGGAGAGCGGTCCGAAGATCACCGTCGACAAGCAGGCCGCGCAGGAGTCCGGCAACGTCGACGAGTCCCGGGTGACCCTCACCGAGGGCCAGGTCATCACCGAGTACCAGGCGCTGGAACTGCTGATGCTGCCCTCGGCCAACAACGTGGCCCGGCTGCTCGCCCGCTTCCACTCCGGCTCCGAGGACGCGTTCGTCAAGCTGATGAACGACACCGCGACCAAGTTCGGCATGACCAACACCATCTACGCCGACCCGGCGGGTTTCAGCGCGGACACCAAGTCCACCGCCAAGGACCAGCTGAAGCTGGCCGAGCAGGTCATGCAGGACGAGATCTTCCGGCAGATCGTCTCCACCCCGGAGACCAACTTCAACAACGTGAAGATCTCCAACACCAACAACCTGATCAACCCGAAGACCGGCGTCATCGGCGTCAAGACCGGTTCCAGCACCCCGGCCGGCGGCTGCCTGATGTGGGCCGCCTACAAGGAGATCGGCGGCGTGCAGCGGCTGATCCTCGGTGTCACGCTGGGCCAGCAGGCCACCTCGCCCAACCCGGGCGACGGCATCCTGCCGACCGTGCTGAAGGTCAGCGGCAAGCAGATCCAGGCCGCGCAGAACGGCGTGACCGGCCAGACCGTGGTGAAGAAGGGCGACGTCGTCGGCTCGGTGGACGACGGGATCGGCGGCAAGGTCGCGGTCGTCGCGACCAAGGACCTGGTGGTGGCGGGCTTCCCCGGCATCTCCGGCACGGTCACCCTGGACACCTCGAAGATCGGCCACCGCGCGCTGGCCGGCACGGAGGTCGGCACGCTGCGGGTGGGCGCGGGCGAGGACAAGGCGGAGGTCCCGGTGGCCCTCCAGTCCGACCTGAACCCGCCGTCCATCCAGTCCCGGTTGCTGCGCACGCTGTGAGGCGCTGAGCGGCTGAGGCGCTGAGGCGCCGACCGCGGGAAGGAAGAAGGGGAGCCGGTCCACACCGGCTCCCCTTCTTCCTTTTCTTCTTCGCCCCCTACACGTCCCGGTCGAGCAGTGCGAGCGTGAGGCCGCCGAGCGGCGTCACCCGGTCCGGGTCGCCGTACTGGGTGCGGAGCACCTGCGCCTGGTCGGTCGGCATCGCGCCCAGCGGGTCCTCGGTGTCGCCGAGGACCAGCAGCCATATCCGGGACACCCCGCCCAGGCAGTCCGCCGGCTGCGGGCAGGGCGTCGGGGAGAGGTCCTCGGCGTCGTCGGCGCTCTGCGCGACGAAGACCGGGAAGGGGACGACGTCCCGGGGCAGGTAGTAGCTGACGCCCGGCCAGGCCATCGCCCAGGCCTGGTCGCCCAGCGGGGCCGCCATCCCGTCCCCGGTGCGGTAGCCGGCCGCTATCTCCCGGGCCGCCGCCTTGAACGGCTCCTCCGAGCCGTTGTGCGAGTCCGCGTACCGGATCTCGGGCTGCTTCGGCAGCGCGACCACGGCCGGCGCCGCGAGCAGCCCGACCGTCAGCAGCCCGGCCACCGCGACGGCCCCCCGGGGCGCCCGGCCGCGCCGTCGGGCCAGGGCCGCCACCGCGCCGTACACCGCCCCGGCGCCGCCGCCGGCCAGCACCGCCCAGGCGGGCACCGTGAACAGCAGGTACCGCCCGAGGAAGTACGAGGTGTCGGTCAGCCGGGACACCAGCCAGACGCCCACCACCGGCAGCTCCGCGAGCAGGAGCGCCTGCCAGGCCTGGATCCGCCGGCCGGGCAGTGCCAGTGCCAGCAGCGCCAGCGGGACGAAGGCGTAGAAGACGAGGTCCGAGCCGAAGAGGCGCTCGCCGAAGTAGGCGAGGCCGCGCAGGGAGGGGGTCGGTATCCAGCCCAGCTGCCGGTCCGACTGCCGGCTGCCCAGGAGCACCACCGGCAGCACCGGCAGCGCCGCCACGGCGACCGCCAGCGGGTACTGCCACAGCAGCCGCCGGTCCGCCGCCGGACGGGTGCGCCACAGGTGCAGCGCCAGGAGCCCCAGCTGCCCGGCGACGGTGCTGAAGGAGACGAGGTGCCCGGCGCCGGCCAGCGCCATGGCCACGCAGTACGGCGCCCAGCGCCGCCAGGTCGGCCGCTCCAGGGCCCGCAGCAGGAAGTACGAGGCCGCCGCGATCGCGCAGGTCACCAGCGCGTAGGAGCGCGCCTCCTGGGCGTACCGGGAGATCTCCGGGGGCACCGCGAGCAGCAGTCCGGCGCCGACCGCCGCCACCTTGCTGCCGAACAGCCGTCGGGCGGTGAGCGCCACCAGCGCCGCCGCCCCGGCCATCGCCAGCACGGAGGGTATTCGCAGGGAGAGCGTCGAGTCGCCGAACACCGCCGTCCAGCCGTGCATCAGCAGGTAGTACGCGCCGTTGCTGGCGTCCACGTGCTGGAGCAGTCGCAGCAGGTCGCCCAGCGAGCGGGTGGACACCGTCCAGGTCGCCATCTCGTCCCGCCACAGGTCCGGCGTTCCCAGCCGGTACCCGCCCACCGCCAGCATGACCAGCGCGGGCCACACCCACACCTGCCCCAACAGCCGGCCCACCGGGCGCACAGCAGGTCTCATCGAGTCCTTCGTCTCCTTCACGCGACGCGCCGGGGCGGATCCCGCCCTGCCCGGCAGGCTACTTGACCCGCCCTGACGCGCCGTCGGCCACCCGCACCCCCTCCGCCGCCGTGCGGCGCCTCCCGCGGATCCCGCCCGGTCCGCGCCGCCGCGGCCCGATCCGACAAGATCCACAGGACGCACCCCGAGCCCCAGCCCCGATCCGGTACGCTGTGAACGGCCCGGCAGCACGCGGGCCCCGCCTCAGTAGCTCAGGGGATAGAGCACGGCTCTCCTAAAGCCGGTGTCGCAGGTTCGAATCCTGCCTGGGGCACAACGAACACGCAGGTCGCAGGCCCTCCGCCCATGTCGGGCGGGGGGCCTGTGCCGCTTTCCGGCGGTGCCCGACCGGTCCGGGGCCCTCGGCGTTCCCGGGGCTGACGGTGTCAGGGGCGGCGTACCTCTCCGGGAGGAGGAGGGGGCGGGAGACCGTCCGCCCACGGATTGATCATGAAGCAGACCTCGTGCCGATGGCCCGCGGCCGCTCCGCTCCTAGGCTCGTCGAGACCCCTGCCGGAGCACCGTACCGGCCAGGGTGGACGAGCCGGGGAACCATGACGACGTACCGATACACCGTGGCCGAACTGCGCGGCCAACTGCGCCAACTGCTCCTGAGCGGGGCCGCGATCGCGCTCGGGGTGGCCTTCCTGATCGCCTCCGTCAGCGGCAGCGGGGCACTGGTCGACTCCTTCAGCCAGACCGCGGCCGCCGAGGTCGGGCCCGGTGACATCCAGGTGACCGGGAAGACCGCGGCCGGCGGTCTGGACGCGGCGGCGACGGAGCGGGTGCGGCAGACCGCCGGGGTGGCCGCGGTGGCGCCGAGGCTGACCGGCAAGGGCGGCGTGCTGGCCGCCGACGGGCGGCCGCTCGACCGCACCGCCGCGGTCAGCGCCGTCGCCGAGGACCCGGCGCTGCGCTGGCAGCTGCTCAAGGACGGCCGCTGGCCCGCCGGACCCGGCGAGGTGCTGCTCGACACCGGGACGGCGCACCGGCTGGACGCCGCCGTGGGCGCCGAGGTGCACCTGGCCCGGGCCGACGGCACCACCGCCACCGCCCGGCTGGTGGGCACCCTGGACGAGCGGGGCGCCCCGAGCCTCGCCGGGGTCCCGATCATCGGCGTCCCGGCGGACGCGGTCGCCGGCTACGCGGCCGGCGCCGTCACCGACCGGCTCGACGTCCGGGTCGCGCCCGGCGTTTCCCGGACCGGGACCGTCGAAGCCCTGCGCGCCGCCCTCGGCGCCGACGTCCAGGTGCACAGCCACGAGGCCTCGGTCAACGAGGCGACCCGGCAGAGCAGCACCCTGTACGGCATGGTGCTGATCGCCTCGCTCTCCTTCGTCCTGATCGCCCTCGCGGTGGCGCGGATGGTGGTCGGCAACACCTTCACCGTGGTGCTCGCCCAGCGGACCCGCCAGCTCGCCCTGCTGCGCTGCGTGGGCGCCGACCGGCAGCAGCTGCGCCGGCTGATCCGCCGCCAGGGGCTGCTGCTCGGGGTGGGCGCCTCGGCGACGGGCGTGCTGCTGGGCGTCGCCCTCGGCGCGGCCGGCACCGCCGTGGTCGGCGGGCTCGACCTCGGCCCGGTGCACCTGTCACTGCTGCCCTCCCCGCTGACCTGCCTGCTGGCCGGGCTGTTCGGCGTGCTGCTGACCCTGCTGGCCGTTCGCGGCCCGGCGAAGGCCGCCGCGGCCGTGCCGCCGATCGCCGCGCTCGGCGGCACCCCCGCGCCGGCCGACGGGGCCGCCCGGGTGCGGGCCGCGGTGTGGACCACCGGACTGCTGGTCGCGGGCACCGCGCTGCTGGTGGCCGGGGCGGTGGCCCCGCCACCGCTGTCGCTGCTCGCCGTCACCGTCGGCGCCATCGCCAACTTCTTCGGGGTGCTGCGGCTCTCCCACCGGGTGCTGCCCGCCGTCGTCGCCGTGCTCGGCCGGCCCGCCCGGCGGCTCGGCGGTACGGCCGGGCGGCTCGCCACCCAGCAGCTGCGGCTCAACCCGGGCCGCACCGGGGCCACCGGCTCGGCGCTGCTGCTCGGCGTCACCGTGATGGTCGGCGCGGTCACCGCGCTGGACATCACCTCGCAGTCGCTGGTGCCCGTGGTGTCCGCGCGCCAGCCGGGGGTCTTCTCGGCGGCCGCCACCGGCGGCGGCGCCCTGCCCGCCGGGGCGCTCGGCGCGCTCGGCGCCGAGCACGGACTGACCGTGACCCCGGTCCGGTCCGCCACCGTCGACCTCGACGGCCGGCCCACCGTGGTCGCCGCTGTCGACGCCACCCGGCTCAACTCCTCGACGGACGACGTGGACCGGGCCCGCGCGCTCACCGAGGGCGGCGCGCTGAGCGGGCTCGGCGACACCGGGGTGCGCCGGGTCGGCGGCGTCGAGCTGCGGCTCCAACCCGGCCGCAGCAGCCTGCCGTTCACCCTGCAGAGCGGCGCCACCCTGCTGGTGGCGCCCGCGACCCTGGACCGCCTCGCCCCCGGCGCGCCCGTCACCACGGCCTGGATCAGCCCGGCCGCCGGCGAGGACCGGCCGACCGCCCGCCGCGCCCTGGACCGCGCCCTCGCCGACCACCCGCAGGTGACCGTCGCCGACACGGCCGCCCAGGCGGACACCCTGCGCTCCCTGCTGGACCGGCTGAAGACCATCAGCATGGCCCTGCTGTCCTTCTCCGTCGCCATCGCCGGCCTCGGCGTCGCCGCCACCCTGATGCTCAGCATCAGCGAACGCTCCCGCGAGATCGGCATGCTGCGCGCGATCGGGATGTCCCGCGAACAGCTCCGCCGGATGCTCACCCTGGAGGCGCTGCTGCTCTCCCTGGCCGGCGCCCTGGTCGGGACGGGCCTGGGGGCCGCCTACGGCTGGGCGGCCGCCCGCTCGATCACCTCGACGGTGGGGACGGTCGGCACCCCGCCGGTCCTGCCGGTGCTGGCCGCCCTGGGCCTGACCGTCCTGGTCGGCCTGGCCGCCGCGGTGCTCCCGGCCCGCCGGGTCGGGCGGATGAGCGCGGTGGCGGCGATGCGGGCCTCCTGACCGGGCCGGCAGCCGGGTGCCCGGCAACCGGCTGCCGGGGGGGTCGGCCCGGCGGGGTGCTCAGGCCAGGGTGAAGCGGGTCCGGGGCGCGGGCGGCCGGCCCGTGGTGAGGGCGAGGTCGGCGAGGAGGGTCTCGGTCTCGCGGGTGGTGCGCAGGACGTCCGGGTCGAGGTCGACGACGACGAGTTCGCGCCGGTCCTCGCCCGCCTCGGCGATCAGCCGGCCGTCCGGGCCCCAGACCGCGCTGCCGCCGCAGGTGTGCCACTCGCCGGTGCGGCCGATGTGGTTGGCGAGCACCGTGTAGAGGGTGTTGTCGAGCGCGCGGGCCGGGAACCAGGTGCGGGACTCGTGGTGGCCGTGGCCCATGCTGAACAGCGCGCCGACCAGGTAGGCGTGGCAGCCGTCGAGCGCTGCGGCGCGGGCGTGCTCGGGGAAGCCGGAGTCGTAGCAGACGCCGAGGCCGAGCCGCCAGCCGTCCAGTTCCAGGGTGCAGCCGGCCGTTCCGGGGCGGTAGTGCTCGCGTTCGCTCTTGAACAGGTGCTGCTTGTCGTAGCGGGTGACGAAGCCGCCGTCCGGGCCGAGGACGAGGGCGGAGATGCGCAGGTCGTCGCCGTCCCGTACGGCGGCGCCGACGATCGCGGCGGTGCCGGTCTCGCGGCAGGCCTCGGCGATCGGCGCGAGCCGCGGATCGCCGGGCTGGACCGCGTACCTGACGGGGTCGGCGCTGATCAGCTCGGGCTCGTAGCCGGAGAGGAACTTCTCCGCGAACAGCACCAGCCGGGCGCCGGCCCGGGCGGCCTCGCGGATCAGTCCGGCGGCCTGGGCGGCGTTGGCCGGTATGTCACCGGCCACGGCCTGGGCCTGGACGGTGGCGATCCGCAGCGGGCGCCCGGGGTAACCGGCCGGTGCGGTGGGGGCGTTGGGAGCCGTGGGAGCGGTGGGGGCAGGGGTGTCGGACATGGCCGCCAACCTAGCGCGACGGCCCTCGGCCGGTGTCGGAGTAACGGGGCGGCGAGGGCGGGTCAGCGGGGTGACGGCGCCTCAGCGCACGGCCTCGTCCGGCCGGTCGGCGGGGTCGGACGGGTCCACCGGTTCGCCCGGGGCGCCGTCCCGCGCGCCGTGCGGTCCGTCCTCGTCCAGCGGGGCGGCGGTGCCCGAGGGGTGCCCGGCCGACACGAGGACCCGCTGCACCCGGGGCCTGGTACGCCAGTTGACCCGCCGTACGTCCTGGGCCAGCGCGCCGGGGCGCCACACCTGGATCACGGCGGTCACGGTGCCCAGCACGATCCCGGCGGCCAGCCAGCCGGCCAGCACGTCGCTGGGCCAGTGCACGCCGAGCGCGACCCGGGTCCAGCCGATGGTCAGCACCGTCGCCGCGGCCACCAGGCAGGCGGCGGTCCGGCCGCGCCGGCGGACCCGGTACCAGAGCAGGCCGACCAGGACGGCGCAGGTGATCGCCGAGGCCATGGCGTGCCCGGAGGGGAAGGACGGCCCGCCGGCGTGCGAGACGGGATCGGTGAAGGAGGGGCGGGCGCGGTCGAAGGACAGCTTCAGCGCCCACAGGACGCCCCAGCCGACGAGGGCCTGGGCGGCCACCCAGCCGGCCAGCACCCGGGCGCCGATCAACCAGAGCCACCCGGCGGCGATTCCGAGAAGCGTACGCATCGTGACGGTGCCGCCGATGTCCGAGAGCGTCTGCACCGAGGCGGTCCAGATCCGGTGCTCCCGGGCGTACGTGTGCAGTTCGCCGATCCACTCCTGGTCGAAGCGGGCGAGCGGGCGCCATTGGCCGGTGACCAGGGCCGCCAGCAGGCCGAACAGCGCGGCACAGCCCAGCGCGAGCGCGGCGTCCCGAAGGAGACTGCGATTACGCGCAGTGAGGATGGTCGTGCTGTTGGTCAGGTGCATGGCTGACACCTTCCCAGTGTCCCGTGCCGAGCAAGGGCCGGAGTGATAGCGATTCGGCATCGTTTGTGCGGAGGACCTGCGTGCGCCGGGGTGTGGGCCGGGACGGACGGCGGGGCGCGCGGGGAACGTCGGCGGCCGTTCGCGGGTTCAACGGGTGGGCGGTGGCCGCGTGAGGGTCGAGTGAAGAAAACACTCCCGGAGCGGTCACCCGATGACACGGGAAGTGCCCGACCGGTCACCCAGTGTCCAGAACCGGGGTGAAAACCGGCAGGATACTGCATCGCCGGGAAGAATCTGAGTGACTTGGGAATGTTGTCCGGAATCTGTTCGTTGGATCGTTACGTGTGAGGCCCCGAGGGGCCCGCATTTCTTGCCCTCACGAGGCAGGCAGGCAGACCTCGGCAACACCAGCAAAGGGAGCAAGCATGGCCACCCGTGCCGTCGTTCGCGACAGGGCCGACCGGAGTCGCGCGGCCCGCCCGACCAACCTCGAGGCCGACCGCGACCTGGTCGGCATGTACCTCGACGAGATCGCCAGGACGCCCCTGCTCGATGCCGCCGAGGAGGTCGAGCTCTCGCTGCGGATCGAGGCCGGCGTGTACGCCCAGCACATGCTGGACGAGGGCGAACTCCCCGACGGCGTCACGCGCGAGGAGCTGGAGGCGATAGCCGCCGACGCCGAGCGCGCCAAGGACGTCTTCATCCGCTCCAACCTCCGGCTCGTGGTCGCCGTCGCCCGCCGCTACCCGCGCAGCGGCCTGCCGCTGCTGGACCTCATCCAGGAGGGCAACGCGGGCCTGGTGCGCGCCGTCGAGAAGTTCGACTACGCCAAGGGCTTCAAGTTCTCCACGTACGCGACGTGGTGGATCCGGCAGGCGATCACCCGGTCCATCGCCGACCAGTCCCGCACCATCCGGCTGCCCGTGCACCTGGTGGAGGAGCTCGGGCGGATCCGGCGGGTGCAGCGGGAGAAGTCCAAGGAGCTGGGCCGCGAGGCGGAGCCGGCCGAGATCGCGGCCGAGCTGGACACCACCGAGGCCCGGATCAAGGACGTGCTGGACTGGGCGCGCGACCCGGTCAGCCTCAACATGTCGGTCGACGACGAGGGCGAGACCCAGTTCGGCGACCTCGTCGAGGACACCGGGGCCACGTCCCCCGAGGACGCCGTGATGGTCATGCTCCGCAGGGAGGAACTGGACGGCCTGATCGGGCGGTTGGACGACCGCACCGCTTCGATCATCCGCTCCCGCTACGGGATGGAGGACGGCCGCGAGCGCACCCTCACCGAGGTGGGCAAGCAGCACGGCCTCACCCGCGAGCGGATCCGCCAGATCGAGAAGCACGCGCTGGCCGAGCTGAAGAAGATCGCGGACCACGCAGGCTTCGAAGCCGCCTGAGAGGCCGCCGGGAAAGCAGCCTGAGGAAGCCGCCTGAGAGGCCGCCGGGGAAGCCTCCCGGCAGGCTGCCTGGACCCGCCCTCATCGGGCCCTGGTGCGGAGCGCCCCGCACCGGGGCCCGAGGCGTGCCACGGGGCTTTTAGGCTGGAGGAAAGGGACGAGCGGACGGAGTGGACGGCGTGAGCGAGCAGGGGCAGGAAAAGGACCGGGAGCAGGGCGGGGAACAGGAGCAGGAGCTCCGGAAGGCCGCGGCCGTGAAGGCCCGGCTGGTCTTCCGGGACCCGTTGGACCAGCAGTCCGGGGACGACACCGACGCAGGCTGGGGCGGCCGCCCCGGGGCGGGGGAGAGCGGTGGACGGGGGCTGGACTGGTACCTGAGCCAGCGCCCGCCGCACCACGGGGACTGAGGAACGGGGACGGGGGAACGGGGACCGGGGCCGAACGGCGCCCGCCGGTCAGCGCAGCGGCGCGACCAGTGCGTCGCGGATCTCGGTCAGCAGTTGGACCTCCTTGGCCTCGGCCTCCGCCGCCTCCTCGGCGAGGCTCTTGCGGTGGGCCGCCAGCCTGTTCATGGGCACGATCAGGGCGAAGTAGACGACCGCCGCGGTGATCAGGAACTGGAGCACGGCGCTGAGCACCGATCCCCACAGGATGAGGATCCCGGACGTGACCTCACCGGTCGGGCTCACCTCGCAGGGCCCCTTGAGGCAGGAACTGTAGGACGCGAGGTCCTTGGTCCCGAAGACGCCGACGATCGGATTGATCACGCCTTTGACGAAGGCGTTGACGATGTTGGTGAAAGCCGCGCCGATGACCACGGCGACGGCGAGTTCGACGACATTTCCGCGCAGCAGGAATTCCTTGAAGCCTTTCATGCCGCCTCGAACGACGAAGTCGCCTCCCGGTTACGGGTGATCTTCCGCAGCCCCGGACTGACAACCCGTCCGGCCCAGTGCGCCTCCCTGGGGCGGTGGCAGCCCGGCCCGCGCGGGCCCCAGTGCCAGCGCCGACGCCACCGCGAGCAGCACCAGGACGGGCACTGCGGCCCGCCGCCGCACCGCACTGCGCCAGCGGTGCCACCCGCCGCACCCGCGCCGGATCGGCGGGAAGCTCGGCAGCTCCTGCCGGGGCGGCACGGCGGGTGCGGGCAGCGGCAGGGGGAGGGAGAAGCTCGCGGTCGTCATCGACGCACCTCCGGGGTGTCGGCGGGCCGGCCCCTCGCGGACCGACCGGATGCCCACACGATGGGCGTTTCCGGCGAACTCGGAAAGCCCTTTCCCCAGGCCTGTGGACAACTCGCCCCTGTGGACAACTTCGTTCACTCGCCGGAGTGAGGTCGACCCCTCCGGGGTGACAGGGCGCCCGGGCGGGCATGCGAAAAGGCCCGCCGCCCCGCGTGGAAGCGGGGTCGACGGGCCTTTCCCTGGTCTACGGGCCGTCCGGGCCGATGGTGCCCGGCGCCGGGATCAGCTCGCGGCCGGAGCCGGGCTGGACGAGGTCGAGGAGCCGGAGCCCGACGACGTCGACGAGGAGGACGTGGACGCGGTGGACGACGTCGAGGGGGTCGACGACGACCCGGCGCCCACCGAGCTGCTGGAGGACGAACGGCTGTCGGTCCGGTAGAAGCCGGAGCCCTTGAACACGACGCCCACGGCCGAGAAGACCTTGCGGAGCCGTCCCTGGCAGTCGGGGCACGTGGTCAGCGCCTCGTCGGTGAACTTCTGCACCGCCTCCAGGCCGTTGCCGCACTCGGTGCACTGGTACTGGTACGTGGGCACTTGTCTTCCTCCTGGCACTCTCGCCTGATGAGTGCTAACGATGGTCAATGATGCGGCATTCCGCGGGATCAGTCCAGCGACCCCGGTGTGAGATCGGCCCCGGAGCACCCGTCGGCCGCCGTCGGCCCGGTTTCCGGACGACACCCGCGCAGCCTCCGGCCGCCGTCGGCTCGGCCCCGGGCGGCCGGAGGCCCGGCCCCCGGCCGCCGCCCCGCTCAGCCCTCGGCGACACCCGCCAGCTGCATCGGACGCCCGCCCTCCGCGGTCCCCGCAGCGGCGGTCTCCTCGCCCCGCGGCGCCACCAGCAGGTGCCGCAGCGAGGCCAGCACGACCAGTCCGAGCCCGGCCCCGACCACCGGCACCAGGAACCCGGTGGAGGGCCCGTGCCCGTCGATCAGCCGGCCGGCCGCCATCGAGCCGACCGCCAGTCCCAGCCCGATGGCGCCGGTCAGCCAGGTGAAGGCCTCGGTCTTGGCCCCGTCCGCGACCAGCGTCTCGACCAGGGTGTAGCCGCTGATCAGGGTCGGCGCGATGGCCAGTCCGCAGACCAGCCCGGCGACGGTCAGCGCGACCAGGTTGGGCATCGCCCACAGCACCGAGCAGCCCAGCACCAGCAGCGCGTAGCTGAACAGCATCCGCTGCTGCACCGGCCGCCGCCAGGCGATCACGCCGTACAGCACGCCGGCCAGCATGGAGCCGCCGGCGAAGATCCCGTACACGGTGCCGCCGGCGTCGTGCTGCCCGACCGAGTCGGCGAAGGCGTTCACCGAGACCTGCATGCCGCCGAACACCGCGCCGACCCCGAGGAAGGTCCCGGCCAGCAGCCGGACGCCGGGGGAGGCGAGCGCCGAGGCGCGCCTGGTGCCGGGCTGCGGCACGATCCGGGCCGGGGCGGTGCCCCGCTGGGCGGCGAAGGCCAGGCCGCCGACGAGGGTCAGCGCGGCCTCGGCGACCAGGGCGGTGGCCGGGTTGGCGAGGGCGGCGATGCCGGAGGCCAGGATCGGGCCGATCACGAAGGTGAACTCGTCCGTCACGGACTCGAAGGCGAAGGCGGTGCTCACCCGGGCCGCGGAGGCGTCGGAGGCGCCGTCGGCGGTGAACCTGGCGACCCAGCGGGCCCGGACCATCGCGCCGACCTGCGGCACGCTCGCACCGGCCGGCACCGCGGCCAGGAACAGGCTCCAGGCGGGCGCGTGGCCGAGCGCGAGGGCGATCAGCACGCCGACCGAGACGGCGTGCACCAGCACGGTCGGGACGAGCACCGAGGCCTGGCCGTAGCGGTCGGCGAGCCGCCCGGTCTGCGGCCCGATCAGGGCCTGGGCGACGGCGGCGACCGCGGTGACCGTACCGGCGGTGCCGTACGAGCCGTGGGTCTGCGTGACGAGCAGCAGGATGCCCATGCTGAGCATCGCGTACGGCAGTCGCGCGACGAGGGCGGGGGACAGGAACGTCCAGGCCCCGGGCGTGCGCAGCAGCTCGCCGTACCCGACGCGGGCGGGGGCGGGAGCTGCGGGGGTGGCCGCGGGGTGCGCGGCGGTGTCGACCGTTCGGCGCGCCGTCACGGTCGGTCCTTCCTGCTGCCTGGTAGCGCGGCAGGGCATGGTGTGGCCCCGACGGCGCCGAGAGTCGTCCTCTCGCGCGTCGACCGGGGTAGATACCGGGTCGGTCCGGCGTGGTGGCCGGGGGCCGGACCGCGGCCGCCGAGCGGTCGCGCCAACTCTGCGTCAGGCAGATGCTGGGGTGGTCTAGCGGTGGTTATACGGCGTGGTCGAACCAGCATACAGTTACGCGCGTAGACACCGCCAGCCCACCCCGGCCCGCAGGCCCGTCAGGGCCCCGGACCAAGGCGGACCGAGGAGAGCCGGGACGGACCGGGGCGGGCCCGCAGGCCCGTCCGGGGACCCTGGGCCGGGGCGGGCCCGGCGCCCGTCACCGCCCGTTCAGCCACCCCGCGAGCTTGCCGCCCTTGTCCACGGCCCGCAGCCGCCGCTCGGCGGCCTCGCCGACCTCGTCCGTGGTGACCACCAGCAGTTCGTCGCCGGCCCGCAGCACCGTCGCCTTGTCCGGCACGAAGGAGTTCCCCTCGCGCACGACCAGGGTGACCGCGGCCCCCTTGGGCAGCCGCAGTTCGCTGATCTCCACGCCGGACATCTTCGAGGTGGGGGAGAGCGCGACCGACAGCAGGTGTCCGTGCAGCTTCTCCAGCGGGGCGGACTCGATGCCCAGGTCCTGGCCCATGTCGCCCTCGTCGATCCGCAGCCGCTTGGCCACCCAGGGCAGGGTCGGCCCCTGGAGCAGGGTGAAGACGACGACCAGGATGAAGACGATGTTGAAGACGTCCTCGGCCCGGTGCGCGCCGGACACCACCGGGATGGTGGCCAGCACGATGGGCACCGCCCCGCGCAGCCCGGCCCAGCTCAGCAGCGCCTGCTCGCGGGCCGGCACCTTGAAGGGGGTCAGCGAGAGCATCACCGACAGCGGCCGGGCCAGGAACACCAGCACCCCGCCGATCACCAGCGCGGGCACCACCGCGTCGCCCATGGTCTCGGGCGTGACGAGCAGCCCGAGCAGCACGAACATGCCGATCTGCCCGATCCACGCGAGCCCGTCGGCGAAGCCGCGGACGGCCGGGCCGTGCGGCAGCTTGGAGTTCCCGAGGATCACCGCGCTGATGTAGACGGCGAGGAAGCCGGAGCCGTGCAGCAGCGCGCCGCCGGCGTACGCGAGCACGGTGAGCGCCATCACGGCGATCGGGTAGAGGCCCGAGGAGGGCAGGGCGACGTGCTTGAGCCCGTAGGCCCCTATCTTTCCGACGGCCAGGCCTATGACGGCGCCGATGGCCAGCTCGGCGACGATCGTGCCGATCAGGACGTACCAGGAGTCCAGTTCCCCGGTGGTGGCGAAGGCGACGACCAGGATGACCACGGGCGCGTCGTTGAAGCCGGACTCGGCCTCCAGCAGGCCGGTGAGCCGGTGCGGCAGCGGGACCATCCGCAGCACGGAGAAGACGGCGGCCGCGTCGGTCGAGGAGACGATGGCGCCGAGCAGCAGCGAGGTGCGCCAGTCCAGGCCGACCAGCCAGTGGGCGCCGGCCGCGGTGGCGAACACGCTGACGCCGACGCCGAGGGTGGCGAGCACGGTCGCGGCGGGCATCACGGGCTTGATCTCGCGCCAGCTGGTCTTGAGGCCGCCCTCGGCCAGGATCACCACGAGCGCCGCGTAGCCGAGCACCTGGGTGAGCTCCGCGTTGTTGAACGTGACACCGATCCCGTTCTGGCCCAGCGCCACGCCGATCCCCAGATAGATCAGCAGGCTGGGCAGCCCTGATCGGGTGGAGAGACGTACGGCGCCCACCGCGAACAGCAGGATCACGGAGGACTCGAGCAGGAGCTGGTTCAGATGGGAGATGTTCACGCAGGGGCACCTCGGGCAGGCAGGGGCGGACGGGGTGTCTGGTGGTGCTGTGGGGTGACCCGTTAAGAAGTCGTCAATGCTCCCCTTGCGGATCGTTACGCAGTCTAACATTTTGCCATATCTTTAGCTTGGTCCCCCGTTCACGGTGCCCGGCCGACTCGGCCTAATGTGGTGCCCTGTCACGGCCGCAGGCCCTGGACACGCCCGCCCGCCCCGAAGTCAGGACCGCAAGGACCCAGATGCCCCGCTCGAAGAAGTTCCGGCGCGCCCGTCTGATCGTGATCGTGCTGGTCGTGCTGTTGGTGGCCGGTGCCGGCTACGGCGGCTACCGCGGGGTCTCCGCGGTCCGCGCCTCCTTCCCGGAGGTCGACGGCAGCGTGAAGGTCGCGGGCCTGAGCGCGCCCGTCGACGTCAAGCGGGACGCGAACGGCATCCCGCAGCTGTACGCCGACACCGACGAGGACCTGTTCCGCGCCCAGGGCTACGTCCAGGCGCAGGACCGTTTCTGGGAGATGGACGTCCGCCGGCACATCACCGCCGGCCGGCTCTCCGAGATGTTCGGCGACAGCCAGGTCGACACCGACACCTTCATCCGCACCATGGGCTGGCGGCAGGTGGCGCAGAAGGAGTTCGACACCAAGCTCTCGCCGGAGACCAAGAAGTACCTCCAGGCCTACTCGGACGGTGTGAACGCCTGGCTCTCCGAGCACCCCGGCGGCGCGAAGGCCTCGCTGGAGTACGGCCTGCTCGGCGTCGTCAACGGCGGCTACCGGCCCGAGCAGTGGTCCCCGGTCGACTCGGTGGCCTGGCTCAAGGCGATGGCCTGGAACCTCTCCGGGAACCTCCAGGAGGAGATCGACCGCTCGCTGCTGGCCCAGGACTTCGGCCCGGACAAGATCGCCGAGCTGTACCCGGACTACCCGTACGCCCGCAACGGCACCATCGTGAAGACCGGCGCGGTGACCGGCGACAACTACCGCCCCGCGGACGGCTCCCCGCAGTCCGGCACGCCCGCCGGAACGGCCGCCACCGCCCAGGGCGCGGCCACCACCAAGGCGATGCTGCAGAGCCTGACGGACCGGGTCGACGCGATGCCGCAGCTGCTCGGCCGCCCCGGCCAGGGCATCGGTTCCAACTCCTGGGTGGTCGCGGGCTCGCACACCACCACCGGCAAGCCGCTGCTGGCCAACGACCCGCACCTGGGCCCCGGCCTGCCCTCGGTCTGGTACCAGATGGGCCTGCACTGCCGGACCAGCTCCCCGGCCTGCCAGTTCGACGTCTCCGGCTTCACCTTCGCGGGCATGCCCGGCGTGGTCATCGGCCACAACAAGGACATCGCCTGGGGCTTCACCAACCTCGGCGCCGACGTCACCGACCTCTTCCTGGAGAAGGTCACCGGCCCGGAGACCTACCAGGTGGACGGCAAGGACGTGAAGTTCGACCTCCGCAAGGAGACCATCAAGGTCGCCGGCGGGGAGGACCGCACCATCACCGTCCGCACCACCCAGACCGGCGCCCCGCTCATCTCCGACCAGAGCACCGAGCAGCAGAACGTCGGCAAGTACGCCCCCAACGGCCCCTCCGCCCCGGACCGCGGCACCAGCGGCTACGGCGTCGCCCTGCAGTGGACGGCGCTCAGCCCCGGCAAGACCATGGACGCCGTCTTCGAGCTGGACAAGGCGAAGAACTGGGACGAGTTCCGCGCCGCCGCCAAGGACTTCACCGTCCCCGCGCAGAACCTGATCTACGCCGACGCCAAGAACATCGGCTACCAGGCTCCGGGCACCATCCCGGTCCGCGGCAAGGGCGACGGCACCCTCCCGGCGCTGGGCTGGGACTCCGCGTACCAGTGGAAGGACCCGATCCCCTTCAACGCGCTGCCGTGGAGCCTCAACCCCTCGGCGGGCTACATCGTCACCGCCAACCAGGCCGTGGTGGACCCGAGCTACAAGTACAACCTCACCAAGGACTGGGAGTACGGCACCCGCGCCAAGGAGATCACCGACCAGATCGAGGGCCTGCTCAAGAACAACGGCAAGATCTCGCCGGACGACATGCAGACCCTCCAGCTGGACAACACCAGCGTGATGGCCAAGACGCTGGTCCCGCTGCTGCTCAAGCAGCCGGTCAGCGACCCGTACGTGCGCGAGGCCCAGGACCTGCTGAAGGACTGGAACTTCCACCAGGACGCCGACTCGGCCGCCGCCGCCTACTACAACGGCGTCTGGCGCCAGCTGCTGATCCTCGCCTTCGGCCAGAAGTTCCCGGCCGACCTGCGGGCCAAGGACAACTGCCTGCTGGTCCGCCAGCAGGACGACCCCACCAAGCCGGACAGCGCCACCAAGATCGTCACCGAGTGCGGCACCCGGGAACCGGGCAAGGCCCAGCCGGACGGCGGCGACCGCTGGACCGAGGTCGTGCGCCAGCAGCTGGAGAAGCCCGACAGCTCGTGGTGGACGTACATCGACGACCAGCACAAGGAGCAGAAGGGCCTGGACAACCTGCTCCAGGAGGCGATGAAGAACGCCCGCCAGGAGCTGACCTCGCTGCTCAGCAAGGACGTCTCCACCTGGAGCTGGGGCCGCCTGCACAAGCTGGAGCTGCGCGAGCAGACCCTCGGCACCGACGACTCCTCGATCGCCTCCGGCGCGGTGCACAAGCTGCTCAACCGCGGCCCGTACCGGCTCTCCGGCGGCTCGGCGGCGGTCGACGCGGCCGGCTGGAACGCGGCGGCCGGCTACCAGGTGGACTGGATCCCGTCGATGCGCATGGTGGTCGACCTGAACGACCTCGACTCCTCGCGCTGGGTCAACGTCGGCGGCGCCTCCGGCCACGCCTTCCACGACAACTACAACGACCAGACCGACCTCTGGCTCAAGGGCAAGCTGCTGACCTGGGCCTACACGCCGGACGCGGTCGAGAAGGCCACCAAGCACAAGCTGGTGCTCACCACCGGCTGACGCCCGTACGGCCCGGACACCGGCGGCCCCGTTCCCCCCGAGGGAGCGGGGCCGCCGCCGTCTCACCCGAGCCTGCGCACCCCCGAGGGCAGCACCGCCAGGTCCACCGGCCGGTCGTGCGGTTCGGCCGGCACCCGCTCCAGCAGCTCGTGCTCGTACAGCAGCACCGCCAGCACCGGCCGCGCCCCCGCCCGCGCCAGCCGGGCCAGCACCCGGTCGTAGCTGCCGCCGCCCCGGCCCAGCCGCAGCCCGGAGCGGTCCACCGCCAGGCCCGGCAGCAGCACCACCGCGGCCCGCGCGACCGCCTCCGGGCCGAGCCGCGGACCGACCGGCTCCAGCAGCCCGCGCCCGGCCGGGGCCAGCGCGTCCGGCCCCGCGTACGCGGCCCAGTCCAGGTCGTTGTCCGGCAGCAGCACCGGCAGCAGCACCCGGACCCCGCGCGCCCGCAGCGCGTCCAGCAGCGGCCTGGTCCCGGGCTCGGCGCCCACCGAGACGTACGCGGCCACCGTGGCGCCGGGGGCGGCCAGCTCCCCGGCGTGCCCGGCCAGCGCGTCGGCCGCCGCCGCCCGCTCCTCGGCGGCCAGTTCGCGCCGCCGCGACAACAGCCGTGTCCTCAGGCCGCTCTTCTCGTTGGGCATCCGATCCTCGTTCATCCGATCCTCCTGGCCTCCGCACCGCCGACGCGCAGAGCCTGACACGCGAAGGGGCACCCCCCATTGACCACCCCGCTGCTGGTCCAGGCCCTGGCCGCACTCGGCGTCCCCGCACTGGCCGGCGCCACCGCCCTCGGACTGCGCGGCCGCCGGGAGCGGGCCCGGGCCGCCGCCGGGGCGCAGCGGCTGCGCGGGCGGATCGCCGAACTGGAGGAGCGCTGCGCCGACCTGGAGCGCACCGCCTCCTGCGACCCGCTCACCGGCGTGTGGAACTACCGCCACCTCCAGCTCACCCTGGACCGGGAGATCGAACGGGCCCGTCGCGCCGAGCACACCGGACAGGCCGACGGCCCGCGCCCGCTCGCCGTGCTGATGCTCGCCATCAGCGGCTTCGACGCGGTCGTCGCCGAGCACGGCCGGGGCCGGGCGGGTGCGGTGCTGCGCGACCTCGCCCAGCGGCTCGCGATGGAGATCCGCCGGGCCGACACCCTCGGCCGCTACGGCGGCGAGGAGTTCCTGGTGGTGCTCCCGGACACCGGCGCCGAGGGCGCCGCCCAGGTCGCCGAGCGGCTGGTCTGGTCGGTCCGCCGGCACCTGCTGCTGGACTGGTCCTCCGGCCCGCGCGAGTCCCGCCCCGCCGCCGGCAACGGCCTGACCGCCGCCGCCGGCATCGCCGTGCTGCCCGAGAACGGCACCCACGCGGCCGTCCTGCTGCGCGCCGCCGACACGGCGCTCGCCGCGGCCCGGGCGGCCGGCGGCGACTGCTGGCGGCTCTCGGCCCGGCCGCCCGGGGAGTCCGGGGAGCCCCGCGCCGACCGCTCCGAACAGGCCGCTCGCACGCCCGATCACGGAACGGATGCCGAACGTGACCGTACGGAAAAGGCGGGTAGTGTGTCGGCCTGTGTCGGCCGGGACCCGTTCGCCCAGCCGGTCGCGACCCATACGACTGCCACCGCGGCCGGGCCCAGCGACGTGCTGTCCTAGCCGTCCGCCCGTACTCGGCCGGGCGAAAACGTGCCTGAGTAAGGTGAACGCATGACGACGACCAACCCCCGAGTTCCGGTGACCAAGGCCGTGGTGCCCGCGGCCGGACTGGGCACCCGCTTCCTTCCGGCGACCAAGGCCACCCCGAAGGAGATGCTCCCGGTCGTCGACAAGCCGGCGATCCAGTACGTCGTCGAGGAGGCCTCCGCCGCGGGCCTGTCCGACATACTGATGGTCACCGGGCGCAACAAGCGGGCCCTGGAGGACCACTTCGACCGCGCCTACGAGCTGGAGGAGCTGCTGGTCCGCAAGGGCGACGAGCAGCGCCTGGCCCGGGTCCGCGAGTCCGTCGAGCTGGCCAACATGCACTACGTCCGCCAGGGCGACCCGAAGGGCCTCGGCCACGCCGTCTCGGTCGCCGAGCAGCACGTCGCCGGCCAGCCCTTCGCCGTCCTGCTCGGCGACGACCTGATCGACCCGCGCGACCCGCTGCTCTCCCGGATGATCGAGGTGCAGCAGCAGCTCGGCGGCTCGGTCGTCGCCCTGATGGAGGTCGACCCCTCCCAGATCCACCTCTACGGCTGCGCCGCCGTCAAGGCGAACGGCTTCGGCGAGGACGTCTTCCAGGTGACCGACCTGGTCGAGAAGCCCGAGCCCGGCGAGGCCCCGTCGAGCTACGCCGTGATCGGCCGCTACGTCCTCGACCCGCTGGTCTTCGACGTGCTGCGGGAGACCCCGCCCGGCCGCGGCGGCGAGATCCAACTGACCGACGCCCTGCGCGAGCTGACCAACCGCGAGGCGGCGGACGGCGGGCAGGTGCACGGCGTGCTCTTCAAGGGCCGCCGCTACGACACCGGCGACCGCGCCGACTACCTGCGCGCTATCGTCCGTCTGGCCGCCGAACGCGAGGACCTGGGCCCGGAGTTCCGCTCCTGGCTGCGGGAGTTCGTCGGCTCCGAGATGCAGGACTGACGCAGGACCACGACCGAGGGAGCGAGCCGCCGATGACCGGGTCCACCGAGCACAGCACCATGCCCAGCGCCTGCTGCGACGCCGGAGCGGACCCGGCCCCGGCGGCCCCCCGCCTCTGGACGGTGGACGAGCACCTCGCCGACGTGCTGGCCGCGGTCGGCCCGCTGCCCGCGATCGAGCTCCAGCTGCTGGAGGCCCGCGGCTGCCGGCTCGAGGAGGACGTGGTCGCCGACGGCGACCTGCCGCCCTTCGACAACAGCTCGATGGACGGCTACGCGGTCCGCACCGCCGACACCGAGGGCGCCACCGACACCTACCCGTCGGTGCTCTCGGTGGTCGGCGACATCGCGGCCGGCGCCGACGCGCTGCCCAGGGTCGGCCCCGGCCAGGCCGCCCGGATCATGACCGGCGCCCCGATGCCGCCCGGCGCCCAGGCCGTCGCCCCGGTCGAGTGGACCGACGGCGGCACCGGCACCGGGGTGGCCGCCGCCGCGATGACCGCGCCGGTCCCGGACGAGGAGGTCCGGGTGCTGCGCCCGGTCGCCGCGGGCGCGCACATCCGCCGCCGCGGCAGCGACGTCGCGGCCGGCGTCCGGGTGCTGGAGGCCGGCACCCGGCTCGGCCCCGCCCAGCTCGGCCTGCTCGCCGCGATCGGCCGGCCCACCGTGAAGGTCCGCCCCCGCCCCCGGGTCGTGGTGCTGTCCACCGGCAGCGAGCTGGTCCAGCCCGGCGAGCCGGTCGGCCCCGGGCAGATCGCCGACTCCAACAGCTTCGCCCTCACCGCGGCCGCCCAGGACGCCGGCGCCATCGCCTTCCGGGTCGGCGCCGTCCCGGACGACGCCGACCGGCTGCGCGCCGTCCTGGAGGACCAGCTCGGCCGGGCCGACCTGATCGTCACCAGCGGCGGGGTCAGCGTCGGCGCGTACGACGTGGTCAAGGAGGTCTTCGAGTCCTACGGCGGGGTCGACTTCCGGCGGCTGCGGATGCAGCCCGGCAAGCCGCAGGGCTTCGGCCGGATCGGCGGCGCGGCCGGGGTGCCGCTGCTCGCCCTGCCCGGCAACCCGGTGAGCGCCTACATCTCCTTCGAGCTCTTCGTCCGCCCGGTCATCCGCACCATGCTCGGCGCCGCCGACGTGCACCGCCCGGTCGTCCGCGCGCTCTGCCCGTCCCCGCTGCGCTCCCCGGCCGGCCGCCGGCAGTTCCTGCGCGGCCGCTACTCGGTGGCCGACGGCACGGTCGAGCCGGTCGGCGGCGCCGGGTCGCACCTGGTGGGCGCGCTGGCCCGGGCCGACTGCCTGATCACCGTCCCCGAGGAGACCACCGAACTGCCGGCCGGCAGCGAGGTGGACGTGGTGTTGCTGGACGCCTGATCGGCCCCCGGGACCGGGGAACGGTACGGTAGCGCGGTATTCGACCTGCGCGCCCCTGGAGTTACCCGTGACGACACCTCCCCCCGGCGACCGCCTCACCCACGTCGACGACCAGGGCGCGGCCCGGATGGTCGACGTGTCCGAGAAGGCCGCCACCGCGCGCACCGCCGTGGCGGCCGGCCGGGTGCGGGTCTCCCCGCAGGTGGTCCACCTGCTGCGCGGCGAGGGCGTGCCCAAGGGCGACGCCCTCGCGGTGGCCCGGATCGCCGGGATCATGGGCGCCAAGAAGACCCCGGAGCTGATCCCGCTCTGCCACCCGATCGCGGTCTCCGGCGTCAAGGTCGACCTCGCCGTCGCGGACGACGCGGTCGAGATCACCGCCACCGTGAAGACCGCCGACCGCACCGGCGTCGAGATGGAGGCGCTGACCGCCGTCGCGGTGGCCGGGCTGACCGTCGTCGACATGGTCAAGGCGGTGGACAAGGGCGCCACGATCGAGTCCGTCCGGGTGCTGAGCAAGACCGGCGGCAAGAGCGGCGACTGGTTCGCCCCGGAGGTGGCGCAGTGAGGGCCCTGGCGGTCACCGTCTCCAACCGGGCCTCGGCCGGGGTCTACGAGGACCGGGGCGGCCCGCTGCTGGTGGCCGGCCTGACCGCGATGGGCTTCACCGCCGACGGCCCCCGGGTCGTCCCGGACGGCGAGCCGGTGGAGGCCGTGCTGCGCGAGGCCGTCGCGGCCGGCTACGACGTGGTGCTGACCACCGGCGGCACCGGCATCTCGCCGATGGACCTCACCCCCGAGATGACCGCCCGGGTGATCGACCGCCAGGTCCCCGGCATCGCCGAGGCCGTCCGCGCGTACGGCCGGGAGAAGGTGCCGACCTCGGCGCTCTCCCGCGGGCTCGCCGGCCTCGCCGGACGTACCCTGATCGTCAACCTGCCGGGCTCGACCGGCGGCGTCAGGGACGGCCTCGCCGTCCTGGAGCCGCTGCTCGCCCACGCCGTCGACCAGCTCGGCGGCGGGGACCACCCCCGGACCGACGCCCCGGCACCCGGGGCTCCAGCATCCAGGAGAGGGCACTGAACGCCGGCTGGCCGGTAGAACTCCACGAGGGTGAGGTTGTGCTGCGCCCCATCCGGGCCCGCGACCAGCGCGAGTGGCAGGAGGTGAGCCGCCGCAACCGGGACTGGCTGCGCCGCTGGGAGGCCACCGTGCCGCCCGGCCCGGCGGGCCAGGCGGCCGGCGCCCGGCCGACCTACCGGCAGATGGTCCGCTTCCTGCGCGGCGAGGCCTCGGCCGGCCGGATGCTGCCCTTCGTCGTGGTCCACAAGGGCCAGCTGGTCGGCCAGTTGACCGTCGGCGGGATCACCTGGGGATCGATGTGCTCGGCGAACATCGGGTACTGGGTGGACGAGGAGGTGGCCGGCCGGGGCATCATCCCGACCGCCGTGGCCCTTTCGGTGAACTACTGCTTCCGCACGCTCGGACTGCACCGGATCGAGGTCTGCATCCGCCCGGAGAACGGCCCGAGCCGACGGGTGGTGGAAAAGCTCGGCTTCCGCTCGGAGGGAATCCGTCCGCGCTATCTCCACATCGACGGCGACTGGCGCGACCACCTCGTCTACGCGCTGACCGACGAGGAGGTCCCGGAGGGGATGCTGGAGCGCTGGCGCGCGCTCAGTTCCGGGCGCGGGACACGTAATTGAATGTATGTTCGAAAGAAATATCGATATGGCATCGTCGGGGCACCGGACCCGCACAAATAGCGGCAAAATAGTCGGAGAATCAGCTTGATCACACGACACGCCGCACCAAATTGCTGCCAGGCCTTCCCCGGCGCCCGTACGGTGTGAATCGTGAGCAGTAGCGGCCTTATCTACGCCGTCATCGTAGGGGCCTGGGCCGCCTATCTGGTGCCGATGTGGCTCCGCAGGCAGGACGAACTCAACGAGGCGCGCCCGACGGAACGCTTCAGCACCGCCATCCGCCTGCTGGCCGGGCGTTCGGGGCTGGAGCGGCGGGCAGCCCGGGCCCTGGGTGACGAACCGCGTGACGAGCAGAGCGACGACGGTCCTCCCGAACGGGACGAGACCGCCTCCGGCGACCCCGCACGGGAGCCCGAACCCCCGGTGCAGCGCCCGGCCGAGCGGCCGGGCCCCGAACCGCGGGCCGGCACCGAGCGCCGGGCGCGGCTGCTGGCCCGCCGGCGCCGGATGGTCACCGCCCTCTTCCTCTCCTTCGCGCTCGGCGCGGTGGTCGCCGCGGTGGCCGGACTCGCCTTCCTCTGGGTCCCGGCGGTCCCGGCGGTCCTCCTCACCCTGTACATCGGTCACCTGCGACGCCTGGAGCGCCAGCGGTACGAGGTGAAGCTCGACCGGGTCCGGGCCGCCCAGGCCGCCGAGCGGCTGCGCAAGCGCGAGCAGCAGCGCGCCGAGGCCCGGCCGCCGGCCGGCGCCCCGGCCGAGGCCCCCGCCGCGGAGCCGGCCCCGGCCGCGCCCGCCGGGGAGCGGCCCGCGCGCCGTTCCCACCTGCGGCTGGCCGCCGACCCCGAGCAGGCCACCGTCTCGGTGCCCTCCGCCTCCGCGGTGGCCGAGGCGACCGAGCACGAGGAGTGGGTCGACGGCATGCGCGAGCGCGGCGCGGCCGGGCCGGACTCCTGGGAGCCGGTGCCCGTCCCGCTGCCGACCTACGTGACCGCCCCGGTCGCCCCCCGGGTCTCCCGCGGCCTCGACCTGTCGGCCCCCGGCACCTGGACCGCCGGGCGCCCCGCCGAGTCCCGCAAGACCCCGCTCTTCGACCAGTACGCCGAGCCCCAGGCTCCCGAGTCGCGCCCGCGCGCGGCCAACGAGTGACAGGGGCCGGGGGCCGGCCCCCGGCCCGCCCGTACGCCGCGACGCACCCACCCGATGCCGCCCCGCCCGCCACCGCGGGCGGGGCGGCCCGCGTTCGGGGCGAGCCCCCTGGCCACCCCGGCCGGCACCGTGATCCGGGGGTGGTCACGGACCCCCTCCGAAAGGTGCTAGAGTTTCTTCTCGTTGGGGCTGTGGCGCAGTCCGGTAGCGCACCTCGTTCGCATCGAGGGGGTCAGGGGTTCGAATCCCCTCAGCTCCACCCAACAGACCGGCTCCGGCCGGTCGACGAAATCCCGCCGGGAGGCAACTCCCGGCGGGATTTCGCGTTTTGGGGTCCCGGCCCGGTGCCGACCCCGACCCGGGGCCTGGTGTGGGGGAGGTCACATCGCCCCTCCGGGCCCGTTTCTGACGCGGTTTGGGGCTCAGGGGGGTCGGTTATGGTGGGTGGGCCCAGACGGCGACGAGGGAACGATCTGGTCTATCTCGACGGGGTGCCATCGCGGTGCGCGAGTTCGGTCTGAAACGGTGGGTGCGGCGGTCCGGTCCGGAAGGGTCCGGCGACGCGGCGGAAACCGGAAGGCCGAATTCCTGGACCCTTCCGGCGGCCTGTGTGGCGGCGGTTTCACTGGCGGTGTTCGCCTGGTTCCGGCACGTCCACGGGGCCACCATGGTCGACATGCTGGTCTACCGGGCCGAGGGCCAGGCGGTGGTCCGCGGCGAGGACCTGTACGCGATGCGGCTGCCCGGCTGGGACCTGCCGGCCACCTACCCGCCGTTCGCGGCGATGCTCTTCGTGCCGAGCACCTGGTTCGACGTGAGCACCCTGCGCGTCCTGGTGATGCTCCTCAACTACGCGCTGCTCGCCGTGGCCGTGCACCTGTCGCTCAAGCTGGCCGGCTGGCCCAAGCAGCACCGCGCGGCCGTGGTGGTCCTGGCCACCGGCCTCGGCGTCTGGCTGGAGCCGGTCTTCACCACCTTCCAGTACGGCCAGGTCAACCTCGGCATACTCTGCCTGGTCCTGTGGGACCTGACCCGGCCGGACAGCCACCGCCTCAAGGGCGTGGGTATCGGCCTGGCCACCGCCATCAAGATCACCCCGGGCCTGTTCGCCGTCTACCTGTTCCTGACCGGCCGGGTCCGGGCCGCCTTCGTCTCGGCCGGCACCTTCCTGGCGGCGGGCCTGATCGGCTGGGCCCTCCTGCCCGACGCCTCGTACGGGTTCTGGACCACCTACCTCTGGGACCCGAGCCGGGTCGGCGTGACCGTCCTGGTGGACAACCAGTCGCTGCGCGGCGCCGTCTGCCGGCTGCTCGACGTCAACGACCCCGGCCTGGTCGGGGTCGTCGCCTCGGCGCTGGTCGCGGTGTTCGGGCTCGGGGTGGCGGTGCTGGCCGGCCGCTCGGCGCGGGTGCTGCGGCGGGCCGACGCCTGGGGCGCGGTCTGCGCCGCGCTCACCGCGCTGCTGGTCTCGCCGATCAGCTGGACCCACCACTGGGTCTGGTGTATCCCGCTGCTCGCCCTGCTGGCGGTGGAGGCCAGGACCACGGCCCGGCGGGTGCTGTTCGGCGTGACCGCGGCGGTCTTCCTCTCCCACGTGATGTGGGCGGTGCCGCACCGCTGGGGCCGCGGGGTCGCCTGGTACTGGCAGCTGCCCGGCGCGATCTACCCGCCGATCGCGATCGCCGTCCTGGTCGTCCTGGGCGTGCGGCTGTACCGCGCCCGGCGGCAGGCCGTGGACGCCGCAGGCGGCGGGGCCCTGACCCTGCTGACCGCCAGGCTGGACCGCGACCCCGCGCTGACGAACCGGACCTGACGGACCGGACCCACGGACCCCAGACCGGACGGACCAGACCAGACGTGACCACCCAGACCGCACCCCCGCCGCCGGCCGCCGCCGGGCCCGCCGTCCGCCGGATGGCCGCGGCCGTCCTGCTCGGCCCCGCCCGGCGCACCGCGCTGCTCACCGCGCTCTGCTTCGCGGTGACCTGCGCCATCGGCCTGCAGGGCTGGACGTCCGTCTCGCTCGGCGGCTTCGACCTCGGCATCTTCGACCAGGGCGTGCGCGGCTACGCCCACTTCGGGCTGCCCGTCTCGACGCTGAAGAGCTTCCACCACGAGTTCCCGCCCGGCTTCTCGCTGCTGGGCGACCACTTCTCGCTGGTGCTGGCGCTGCTCGCGCCGCTGTACTGGATCTGGGACGACCCGCGCTCGCTGATCATCGGACAGTCGCTGCTGTTCGCGGCCGGCGTGCCGCTGATCCGGCGGATCGCCGGGTACGCCTTCGCCGGCGCCGAGCCGCGCACCGCCCGCCGGGCCGCCGACCTGGCCGGCCTGGTCTACGGGCTCGGCTGGCCGCTGCTGGTCGCCGCCCGGGTGGGCTTCCACGAGGTCGCCTTCGCGGTCCCGCTGACCCTGCTGATGCTGGAGCGCGGGCTGGCCCGCCGGTACGGCACGGTGCTGCTCGCCGCCCTGCTGCTGTGCTGCACCAAGGAGGACCTCGGCCTGATGGTCGGGGCGTACGGGCTGGTGCTGCTGCTGCGCACCCGCCGAACCGACGACCGGGCGGGCCGCCGCACCGGCCTGGGACTGCTGCTGGGCGGGCCGGTCGCCTCGGCCGCCGCCATCACCTGGCTGATCCCGGCGATGGGCGGGGAGCCGGGCTACTACTGGAACTACGGCTCGCTCGGCACGGACGGCGGCGACGCGCTGCGCAACCTGCTGCACGACCCGTTCCTGCTGGTGCAGGCCGCCTTCGACCAGCCGCTCAAGCCGCTGCTGCTGCTGTGGCTGTTCGGCACCATGCTGCTGCTGCCGCTGCGCTCGGCCACCGTGCTGTGCGCGGTGCCGCTGCTGGCCGAACGGATCCTGTCCAGCAACCCCAACCACTGGTCGATCGCCCGGCACTACGACTCGCTGCTGTGGCCGGTCCTGCTCACCGCCGCGATCGAGGTGCTGGGCCGGCTGAGCGCCACCGGGCGGCCGGAGCGGAGCCTGCGGCGGGCCCGCCGGCTGGGCCTCGGCGCGGCCGGCATCGCGCTGGTGGCCGCGGTGCCGATCGGGCTGGTGCCGCTGGTCCTGCCGTCCTCCTGGGCGCCCAAGCCGAGCGAGGCGGCGCTGGTCCGGGCGGCCGCGCTGATCCCGGACGGGGCGTCCGTCGAGGCGGACAACCAGATCGCGCCGCGGCTGACCGCCCGGACGGACGTGGTGCTGGTGGACGGCACACCGCGCGGGCGCGAGTACGTGCTCACCCGGGGCGACAAGCGGTCCTTCCCGTTCAAGACGGACAAGGAGCAGGCCGAGCGGATCCAGCTGCTGCTGGCGCACGGCTACCGGCAGCTGTGGGCCGAGGACGGGGTCGTGCTGCTGCACCGGGAGGGCGACGAGCCGATCCCCGGCGAGCACGTGCCGGGGCCGGGCAGCAAGCCGGTCCAGGACGAGGTCCCGACCGACGTCGGACACAACCTGTTCCGCGGCTGAGCGCGGGGCCCGGACACGCCGGAGGGCCGGCCGGAACGACGTCCGGCCGGCCCTCCGGGGCGGGTCAGGGGCGGTCCGAGCCGGTGTAGTGGCCGCTCTGGTGGGAGCCCTGGGACGGGACGGCGCCGTAGTGGCCGGGCCGGTGGCCGCGCGGGTGCCGGGTCAGCCGGTAGCCGAGGATGCCGGCCAGCGCGGCCAGGAAGCCGCCGCCGATCGTCCAGTACCAGCGGCTGTTCCAGCCGGAGAACCAGCCGGTGTACCAGTGCTCCTCCTGGGCCACCGGGGCGGCCGCCTTGGCCGTGCTCGCGCCGCCGCCGGCCGGCGGGACCAGCGGGGCCTTCAGCTCGCCGCCCTCCGGCTGGGCGTTGTCCGCGTCGCCCTTGGCGGCGACGTGCAGCTGCACCGAGGAGGCCAGGCCGAGGTCCGGCTGCGGGACGTCGCTGACCGACAGCCGCACGTAGTAGGTGCCGGGCAGCGGGTCGCCGGACCACGGCTCGGCCCAGGTGCGGACCTCGCGCAGGGTGCAGTTCAGCGTCAGCGAGCCGGCGCTCTGCTCGGCGGTGGCGTTCTGGGTGCCGGCGGTGCACGCCTGGCGGCGGCGCAGCCCGTCGAAGACCTCGACGGACCAGGTCTGCGGGCCGTGCCGGTCGGCCGAGGGGGCCAGGCCGACGGTCAGGTTGACCGTCGGGGTCTGGCCCTCGGCGGCGCCGAACGCCCAGTACAGGTAGTCACCGGTGGAGACGGAGACGTTGGCGTCCTGGTTGGGCGAGAGGTTGACCGCGGTCAGGAAGGAGGTGCCGGCCTTGGTGGCCGGGGCCGGGGTGCCGCTCGCACTGGCCGAGGGGGACGGCGAGGCGGCCGAGGCGGCCGGGGCGCCCAGGGCGCTCAGGGCCAGGGCGGGCAGCAGGGCGAGGGCGGCGAGGGCGCCGCGGATCGTCGTACGCATGGTCAGTTCTCCCGCCAGACGGCGATCCGCCAGCGCGCGATCCAGCCGAAGACCAGACCGAAGGCCAGGCCGGCCAGGGTGAGGGTGAGCAGCAGGATCCAGCCGCGGCCGAGGCCCATCGCGGCGCCCTCCGGGGCGGGCGAGGCGGAGGCCAGGTCGACGGTCAGCTCCAGCGGCAGGCCGGGGTCGGCCAGCACGCCGGCCTGCGGGGCCAGCGAGTTGCTGACGACCAGGCAGACCGTGGTCTCCGGCTTCTCCTTGGAGTCCTTGGTGGCCGTGGGGCTCGCGGTGACGTAGCCCTTGGAGTCGTCGGTGGACCAGCGCAGGCCGGTGGAGACCACGTCGGTGCGGCTGCTGCCGGCGTCGGTGCCGCGGACCAGTTCCTGGCCGGTCGCGCTGGTGGCCTGGAGCAGCACCCCGTAGTCCCGGGCCACCGGGCGGTCGAGGGCGACGCTGACCGAGGCGCGCAGCTCCTGGCCGGACTTGACCGGGACCTTGTAGACGCGGTGCTCGGAGAACTTCTCACGGTCGGTGTAGACGCCCGGGGCGAGCACCGGGGCGCTCTCGCACTTGTCGGTGCCGGTGGTTTTGACCGGGGTCACCGTGTAGGTGTCGTTGGAGCGGTCGACCAGCTGCTTCACCTTGTCGGTGAGCTGCTCCTGGGTGCGGACGTCGGTGTAGGTGCCGCCGGTCGCGTTGGCGATGCAGAGCAGCTGCTGGCGGGTCTTGTCGTCGTGGGCCAGGCCCAGGGTGTCGACCACCAGGTGGATGCCCTGGGAGGCGAGTTCGCGGGCGACGTCACAGGGGTCGGGCGGGGTGCAGGTGTCCTCGCCGTCGGTGATCAGCACCACCCGGCGGGTGGTCTCGCCCTTGCCGAGGTCCTGCGCGGCGCCGCGCAGGGCCAGGCCGATCGGGGTCCAGCCGGTGGGGCGCAGGGTGGCGACGGCGGTCTTGGCCTCGACCTTGTTGGTCTTGCCGACCGGGTACAGCTGCTTGGTGTCCTGGCAGCCCTGGGCCTTGTCGTTGCCGGGGTAGTTCGCCCCCAGGGTGCGGATGCCGAACTCGGTCTCCGCGGGCAGCGCGTCGATCACCTCGTTCAGCGACTGCTGGGCCACCGCGATGCGGCTCTTGCCCTGGATGTCCGCCTCGCGCATGGAGCCGCTGACGTCCAGGACGAGGTCGACCCGGGGCGCCTCCTTGGTCGCGGGAGCGGCGCCGGCTGATGGTTCGTCGGCGTGGGCGGGCAGGCCGAGGAGCAGTGAGGCGCCCGTTATCGCCACTGCTGCCAGCAGGCTGCCGAGCCTGGTCTGTGGTCGTCGTCCGGTAGTCACCCGGCCGATCCTAGGGCGTGTCCGACAATTCCCGCCGGGTGCGCGACGCCGGTGCACGCACCTCGCCGCGTTGTCGTCGGTCGCCGATGCTCCGCATGGACTCCCTCCTCCGCCTTGCGATGCACGCACCCCGACGCCGCGCCCTGATCCGACGCCAATTGTCGGACACGCCCTGGGGATCATCAGTTCGCGATGGCGAAACGGGCCCGGATCGTGCCTCAACCAGCTCCGGCGTGAACTCCGGCGCACAGCTGGGGAATCCGTACGTTCACGGCGGTCTTACGCGGCGTGGATAGCCTTCCTTTCACGACGGACTGGGGCGGGGGGAGCGATGGAGCTGACGGCGGTCGGCAAGCGGTACGGGCGGCGGGAGCGGTGGATCCTGCGCGGGGTCGACCTGGCGGTCGGGCCGGGCGAGCTGGTGCGGATCGCCGGGCGGAACGGGAGCGGCAAGTCGACGCTGCTGCGGCTGGTCGCCGGGATCGAGCGGCCGAGCACGGGGCGGGTGGCGCGGCCCGGCCCGGCGGCGTACGTGCCCGAGCGCTTCCCGCCGGCGCTGCCCTTCGACGCCGCCTCCTACCTGCTGCGGGTGGGGCGGGTGCACGGGCTGTCGGCGGAGCGGGCGCGGCGGCGGGCGGGGGAGCTGCTGGACCGGTTCGGTGTCGCGGACCGGGCGGGCACGCCGTTGAGCCGGCTGTCGAAGGGCACCTGCCAGAAGGTCGCGGTCGCCCAGGCGCTGCTCCCCGAGGCGCGGGTGCTGCTGCTGGACGAGGCGTGGACCGGGCTGGACCCGGAGGCCCGGGCGGTGCTGGACGAGGCCGCCGCCGAGCGGGCGGCGGCGGGCGGCACGGTGCTGTTCGTCGACCACGACCCGGCCCGGCTGGCCGGGGTGACCAGCGCCGCGTACCGGGTCGGTGCGGACGGCGTGCTGCGGCCGGTCGAGGACGGGGTGCCGGAGCCGGCGGCGGGCGGCCCGGTGATGGAGGTCGAGGTGGACGTCCCGGACGGCGCCCCGCTTCCCACGGCGCTGCCGGGGGCGCCGGAGGTCACCGCGCTGGCCGGGACGGCGGTGCGGCTGGCGGTGCCGGCCGCGCACTCGGACGCGCTGCTGCGCCGGCTGCTGCTGGGCCGCCCGGCGGTCCGGGTGCTGGCGGTGCGTCGGCGCGAGGAGGGGGAGCGGTGACGGCGCGGATCGGTGCGCTGACCCGGTACCACCTGGAGCTGCTGCTGCGCTCGCACGCCTGGCTGCCGCCGTTCCTGGCGTACGCGGTGCTGCTGGTGGTCGGGGTGGCGGCGGGGGACCCGCTGCTGGGCGGCCTCGGCTTCGGCGCGGGGGTGCTGCTGCCGGTGAGCGCCTGGTACGTGCGCAGTGCGCTGAGCGCGGAGCCGCCGGCCTCGCGGGCCTGCCTGGTGGCGGCGGCGGGCCCGGTCCGGGTCCACCTGGGGGCGCTGCTGGCGGCGCTGACGGTGTCGCTGGTGCTGGCGGTCGGTCAGGTGGCGGCGGTCTGGTGGACCAGCGGGCCGGTGGTCGGCCAGGGGGCGCGGCAGGAACCGGGGACCGGGCCGGCGGTGCTGGCCGGGCTGGTGGCCTCCGTGGTCTGCGCGCTGCTGGGGGTGCTGGCCGGGGCGGTGGCGAACCGTCCGGTGCTGGTCCACGCGCAGTACGGCATCCCGGCGGCGCTGGGGCTGGCCACGCTGCTGCTGGTGGTGCCGGCCTCGCCGGCCAACGCGGCGGTGCGCGGGCTGGTGTCGGCGGCCCGGACCGGCCGGGTCGCGGTGCCGTGGCCGAGCCTGCTGGCCGCCGCCGTCCTGCTGGCGGCGGTCGGCGCGGGGGTGGCGGCGCTGGCCGGGCGGCGGCCGTAGTGAGGGCCGGGGGCGGATCGGCGGGCCCGGGTGATTCGGGCATCGGCGGACACACCGTGGCGGAGTGTCAAAAATACGGATAGCACTCGTTAGGGTGACGAACCGGGACACGGGCGCCGCCGCACCGGCGCCCGGACCCTCCCCGCTAGACCGCGACCCCCAGGACGGTCCGTGGCGACACCCTCCGCCGTGCCGAGATCCGCCGCCGGGCCGAGCCGGCCGGTGCCGACCAGGCGCACCACCGAGCTCGTCCTGGTGGTCGGCGCCGTCCTGATCGCCGTGTTCGGCTACGTCGAGGTCGGCGTCAACCTGGACGGCCACGTCCCGGCCGACGCGGCCGAGTACGGCGCCGCGCTGGGCGTGCTCGCCCTGGCGGCGCACGCCGTGGTCCGGTGGCGGGCCCGGTACGCGGACCCGCTGCTGCTGCCGATCGCGGTGCTGCTGAACGGGATCGGGCTGGTGGTGATCTACCGGCTCGACCGGGCCACCCCGGGGCGCGGCGCCGCCTCCACCCAACTGCTCTGGTCGGCGCTGGGGGTGGCGCTGTTCATCGCGGTGGTGCTGCTGGTGCGCGACCACCGGCGGCTGCGGCGCTACGCGTACGTCGGGGCGCTGGTGGCGCTGGTCCTGCTGGTGCTGCCGATCTTCTTCCCGCCGGTGTACGGCTCCCGGATCTGGGTCGTGATCGGGCCGCTCTCCTTCCAGCCCGGGGAGTTCGCCAAGATCCTGCTGGCGGTCTTCTTCGCCGCGTACCTGGCGGTGCACCGGGACGCGCTGGCGCTGACCGGCCGCCGGGTCTGGCGCTGGCAGCTGCCGCGCGGGCGGGTGCTCGGACCGGTGCTGCTGATCTGGGCGGCGTTCGTCGGCGTCCTGGTGCTGGAGACCGACCTCGGCACCTCGCTGCTGTTCTTCGGCCTGTTCGTGGTGATGCTCTACGTGGCGACCGCGCGCACCGGCTGGATCGCGATCGGCCTGGGCCTGGCCGCCGTCGGGGCGGTGACGGTGGGCTGGCTCTCGCCGCACGTGCACAGCCGGGTCGCGGACTGGCTGGACCCGCTGGGCTCGATCGAGGCGGGCCGGGGCGCCAACCAGATCGCCCAGTCGCTGTTCGCCTTCGCCTGGGGCGGCGAGCTGGGCACCGGGCTCGGCAACGGGCACTCGGTGCTGATCGGCTTCGCCGCCAAGTCGGACTTCATCCTCGCCACGATCGGCGAGGAGCTCGGGCTGACCGGGCTGACCGCGGTGTTCCTGCTGTACGCGGCGCTGGTCTCGCGGGGCTTCCGGACCGGCATCGCGCTGCGCGACCCGTTCGGGCGGCTGCTGGCGATCGGGCTGGCCGCGATCGTCGGCCTCCAGGTGTTCGTGGTGGCGGGCGGGGTGCTCGCACTGATCCCGCTGACCGGGATGACCATGCCGTTCATCGCCCAGGGCGGTTCCTCGGTGGTCACCAACTGGATCATCGTCGCGCTGCTCGTGCGGATGAGCGACGACGCCCGCCGGCCCGTGCCCGGGGAGGTCTGATGGCGCGCGTCCGGGCCAGGGGCAACGGCCCGCAGGGGCTGCCCGGCATCTCGGTCACCGGGCGCCGGGCGGGCACCTTCTGCCTGCTGCTGGTCGCGGCGCTGTGCGTGCAGGCCACCCGGGTGCAGGTGTTCCAGGCGCAGGACCTCGACCGCAACAGCGCCAACCAGCGGCTCACCGTCGAGCGGTACGCCCAGCCGCGCGGCGACATCCTGGTCGGCCCGGACCCGGTGACCGGCTCCGAGCCGACCGGCGGCCGGTACGCGTACAAGCGCGGCTACACCGACGGCCCGACCTACGCGGCGGTCACCGGCTTCGCCTCGCAGGCGTACGGCACCACCCAGCTGGAGGGGACCGAGGACGAGCTGCTGACCGGCACCGACGGCCGGCTGGCGGGCTGGTCGGTCTGGGACGCCGTCTCCCGCCGGCAGAACCCCGGCGGGGACGTCCACACCACGCTGAACCGGGCCGCCCAGCAGGCCGCGATGCGCGGGCTCGGCGACCAGAAGGGGGCGGTCGCCGCGATCGAGCCGGCCACCGGGCGGATCCTGGCGCTGGCCAGCACGCCCTCCTACGACCCGGGCTCCTTCGCCGGGTACGGCGCCGACGACCAGGAGGCCTGGAACCGGCTGCAGGCCGACGCCGACCAGCCGATGCTCAACCGGGCGCTGCGCCAGACCTACCCGCCGGGCTCGACCTTCAAGGTGGTCACCGCCGCGGCCGCGCTGGCGGCCGGGGTGGTCACCGACCCGGCCGCGCCGACCGGAGCGCCCTTCCCGTACGTGCTGCCCGGCACGACCACGCCGCTGGTCAACGACACCCCGGCCTGCGACCGGGCCGACCTGTCGCTGGCCGCCGCGATGACCGCCAGCTGCAACAGCGTGCTCGGCTACCTGGGGGTGCGGACCGGCCTGGACCGGATGGCCGAGATGGCCGGGAACCTCGGCTTCAACGACGCGAGGCTGGACGTCCCGGTGCGGGCTGCCCGGTCGAACTTCGACACCCGGATGGACGAGTCGCAGCTGGCGCTCTCCTCGATCGGGCAGTTCGACACGGCGGCCACCCCGCTGACGATGGCGATGGTCGCGGCCGGGGTGGCCAACGACGGGACGGTGATGCGGCCACAGCTCGTGGACCGGCTGACCAGGAGCGACGGCACCACGGTGCAGCTGATGAAGCCGGCCGTGTACCGGCGGGCGATGACCCCGGCGGTGGCCGGGCAGGTGCGCGGGCTGATGACCGGCGTGGTGGAGAACGGCACCGGCGGCAACGCCCGGATCGCCGGGGCGGTGGTCGGCGGCAAGACCGGGACGGCCCAGCACGGGGTGGGCAACAGCGGGACGCCGTACGCCTGGTTCATCGCCTGGGCGGCGCCGGCCGGTTCGGACGCGGTGCCGCCGGTGGCGGTCGCCGTGGTGGTCGAGGACGGCGGGGCCACGGACGTCACGGGTGGCGCGCTGGCGGCGCCGATCGCCCGGTCGGTGATGCGGGCGGTGCTCGGCGGATGATCTCCGCAGGTGCGCTGAGCTGCTGCTTTAGCGACCGGGCGGAGGATGCGCCGTTTACGAAGTGTCCGGTTTGTACATCGATATGCGCCGATTCGTACAATGCGCTGGTTGGGACTGTTCGTTTGCGACACTGGTGCTTTCGCGGGGTACTGTCCCATGTTTGTTCGGTTGGTCCCCGATGACACCCCCTGGCACGTCGGGTGACCGACTGCAAGGACACCCTCCCCCGCCCAGAAGGACCGTGGTTTTGGCCAGCAACACCATCGGTGCGCGTCTGCTGCGACGCAAGCCCGTCTCGACACTGATCGCCGAGACCGAAGGCGAGGACGTCCTCCCGGCCGGCGCACCCGAGGAGGGCGGGCGCTCCGGCATCCACCTGCGCCGCTCGATCGGCCTGTGGCAGCTGTCCTCGATCGGCATCGGCGCGACCATCGGCACCGGCATCTTCTTCGTGCTGAACACCGCGGTGCCCTCGGCCGGCCCGGCCGTCATCCTGTCCTTCGTGATCGCCGCGGTCACCGCCGGGCTCACCGCGCTCTGCTACGCCGAGATGGCCTCCGCGATCCCGGTCTCCGGCTCCTCGTACTCCTACGCCTACGCCACCCTCGGCGAGGGCGTCGCCTTCGCCGTCGGCATCTGCCTGCTGATGGAGTACGGCGTCTCGGCCTCCGCGATCGCGGTGACCTGGGCCGAGTACCTGAACAAGTTCCTCGACCTGACCTTCGGGGTCACGATCCCCGAGCAGCTCTCCGGGGCGCCGGACAGCGGCCACTGGTTCAACCTGCCGGCGCTGCTGCTGGTCTTCATGGTCTGCTTCCTGCTGATCCGCGGCGTCAGCGAGTCGGTCAAGGTCAACGCGGTGATGGTCGCGATCAAGATCGCGATCCTGCTGATGTTCATCGGCATCGCGCTCACCGGCTTCCACTCCGGCAACCTGACCCCGTTCATGCCGCTCGGCATTAGCGGCGTGCAGATCGCCGCGTCCAGCATCTTCTTCTCCTTCATCGGCCTGGACGCCGTGTCCACCGCCGGTGAGGAGGTCAAGAACCCGCGCCGCACCCTGCCGCTGGCGATCATCATCTCGCTGGTCGTGGTGACCCTGCTCTACATCCTGGTCGCGCTGGCCGGCATCGGCGCCCAGCCGTGGACCAAGTTCGACGGCCAGGAGGCCGGCCTCGCCCAGATTCTCCAGGACATCACCGGCCAGAGCTGGCCCGCGATCGTCTTCGCGATCGGCGCGATCGTCTCGATCTTCAGCATCACCCTCGTGGTGATCTACGGCCAGACCCGCATCCTGTACTCGATGGGCCGCGACGGCATGCTGCCCAAGCGCTTCGCCAGGCTCTCCCCGCGCAGCGGCACCCCGGTCTGGAACACCGTCGTGGTGGGCCTCGGCGTCGGCGCGCTGGCCGCGTTCATCCCGCTGCGGGTCCTGGCCGACATCACCAGCCTCGGGACGCTCATCGCCTTCTCGGTGGTCTCGATCGGCGTGATCGTGCTGCGCCGCACCCAGCCCGACCTGCCGCGCGGCTTCAAGGTGCCCGGCTACCCCGTCGTCCCGCTGATCAGCGTCGGCTTCTGCGTCTACCTGATCACCGGCCTGCACGCCGACACCTTCCGGGCCGGGGCGATCGCCCTCGTCGTCGCCGTGGTCGTCTACTTCGGCTACAGCATCAAGCACTCCCGGCTGGAGCAGGCCGAGCCGCAGTCCGCGCCCTCGGACAGCGCCGCCGGCTGACCCGGAGGCAAACCCCGTGTGAAGGGCCGCCGACCGCCACCGCGTCCGGCGGCCCTTTTCACGCCAACGCCCGTCCGGTGTCCGACACCATGGCGACAGGGCCCGGCTCCCACCCATAACCTTCCACCATGGTGAGCACCCGCACGCCCGGCTACCCCCGCCCGCGCGGCCGCTTCACCGGCCGCGGCGGAACGCCGGCCCAGACCTCCACGACCGAGGCGCCGGCCAGGCCACGACGGCCGCAGCGCGGCCTCTCCGTCCGGCCCTTCCCCCGCCAGCGCGGCGAGAGCACGTTTCCGCCCACGCCCGCCCGGCTGAACACCGCCCGGCTGGCCGGGCTCGCCTCGACACGGACCGTCCAACTGCTCGGCTGCCTCGTCGCGGCCGGCTGGGCCGCCGCCTTCCCGCTCGTCTCCGACCTGCCCAACCAGCGGCAGTGGGGCCTGATCGCGGCCCCCGGCTACGTGCTGGCCGGAGTGCTCTGCCTGACCCTGCCGCGCCGCTTCGCGGCCAAGGCGGCCGCCTCGGTCGCCCTGGTCGGGGCCGTCCTGGTGCCGCTCGGGCTGCTCGCCCTGCAGGGCCGCCACCAGTCCGAGGTCATGGTGGTCGAACGCTCGGCCCACCTGCTGCTCACCACCGGCACCGCGTACCTGCCGCACCCGGCGGTGGTCACCGACTACAACCCGTACCTGCCGGCGATGTCCCTGTTCGGGATGCCGCGCCAGCTGTTCGGCGACTCCACCGCCGTCGCGCGGGTCGCCGGGGACGCCCGGATCTGGTTCGCGCTGACCTTCTTCGTCTGCATGCTGGCCGCCTGGCGGCTGCTGCGGCCCGCCCGCCCCGGCGGCGGCGACGGGCGCGCGCCGCTGCTGCCGCTGGCCGTCCTCACCGCCTCGCCGCTGATCGCGCTCGCCCTGGTGGTCGGCGGGGTGGACCTGCCGCTGATCGGCGTCTGCTGCCTGGCCATGGCGCTCGCCGAGCGGGACCGCACGGTCGCCGCCGGGCTGGTGCTCGCCCTCGCCTGCACCCTGAAGTGGACGGCCTGGCCCGCGCTGCCGGTGGCCGTCCTGCTGCTCTGGCGGCTGTACGGCCGGCGCCCGGCGGCCCGGACCGCGCTGATCGGGGTCGGGGTGAGCGCGCTGGTGATCCTGCCCTCCGCGCTGACCCAGGCCGACGCGCTGCGCGAACAGGTGGTGCGCTTCCCGCTCGGGATGACGGCGATCCGCACCCCGGCGGGCAGCCCGCTGCCCGGCAAGGTGCTGGCCGGCTTCGGGCCGACCGGGCACGCGATCTCGCTGGCGCTGATGACCGTGGCCCTGGTCGCGGTGGCGATCTGGCTGCTGGCCCGGCCGCCGGTCTCCGCGATCGCCGCGGCCGACCTGCTGGCCGCCGGGCTCGCGATCGCCTTCATGCTGGCCCCGGCCGGGCGGTTCGGGTACCTGGCGCTGCCGGCGGTGCTGGTGATCTGGCCCCGGCTGGCGGCCCGGCGCTGGAGCAGCCGGCGCCCGGTCCCGCCGGGCCGGGTGCGGCGGGGAAGGCCGCAGCCCGCCCTGCCGCGAGGCTGAGCGGGCTGTCGGCGGCCCGCCCGGCTCCGGGCGGGCGGGGGCTTGCGGGGGCTCAGCGGCCGCCGGCGGCCTTCAGGATGGAGGCGACGGCCGGGCCGGCCGCGTCCACGCCGTGGCCGCCGCCCTGCACCTCGGCGGCCACCGCGACGTTGCCGCGGTAGGCGGTGAACCAGCTGTTGGTGACGTCGACCCCGGCGACCTCGGCGGAGCCGGTCTTGGCGCCCGCGTTGTCGGTGATGCCGGCCATCACGTCCCTGGCGGTGCCGCCGGTGGCGGTGGCCGCCATCATCGCCTTCAGCTTGGCGTCGACGTCCGGGGAGAGCGGGCGGGCGGCCTTCTGCTGCGGCAGCTCGGCGACCAGGATCGGCTGCTTGAACTCGCCGCTCTGCACGGTGGCGGTGACCGAGGCGATGGCCAGCGGGTTCATCTGGACCTTGCCCTGGCCGATGTAGTTCATGGCCTGCTCGTCCTTGCTGCCCGGCGCCGCCGGAACCTTGCCGTCGGTGTTCGGCAGGCCGGTCTTCCACTCCAGGCCGATGCCGAACACGTCCTTGGCCGTGCCGTTCAGCGTCTCGGGCTTGAGGCTGGTCAGGCCCTGGTTGATGAAGGCGGTGTTGCAGGACATCATGAAGTCCTGCTGGAGCGTGTTGTTCGGGAAGGCGCCCGGGAACGAGTTCGGGATCGCGTGCGGGTTGCTGCTCTTCTCCGGGCAGGCCACCACGGTGTCCGGGTTGACGCCGTTCTCCAGCAGCGCCGCCGAGGTGACGATCTTCATCGTCGAGCCCGGGGCGAGCAGCCCGGCGAAGGCCCGGTTCTGGCCGGTGGCCGGCGAGTTGGCGAAGGCCAGCACCTGACCGGTGCTCGGCTCGATCGCGACGATGGAGCCGGGCTTGCCCGCCAGGTCGGTCATCGCCTTCTCGGCGGCGGCCTGGAGGGTGTTGTCGATGGTGAGCTTGAACGGCTTGCCGGGCTTCGGCTCGACGATCGTGAACAGCTTGTCCTGGGGGCCCTTGCCGGCCGGGTCGGAGATCACCACCGCGCTGCCCGCGTCCTGGTCCTTGGCCGGGTCCGGCGGCAGCAGCTTGTTGGCGTTGTCCTGGAGGGTGGTCAGCAGCGACTGGGTGAGCGAGGCGCCCTGGACCGGCTTGCCGTTGCGGTCGACCACGGTGGACGGCGGGGCGAAGACCGGCTGGACGGCGATGGTCTCGTTGCCGGACAGGTGGGGGTGGATCACCGACGGCGCCCAGTGCACGGCCGGGGTGTTGTCGCTCATCTTCACGACGCCCAGGAAGCCCTGGTAGTCCCAGGCCCGGTTGGTGCCCGCGAACTCGGCGCGCGCCTTGTAGGACATCAGCGTGCCGGTGGGCGCGGGCGTGGCGGCCGCGGACGGCGAGTCGCCGGCGCCCGGCGTGCCGGTGGCGCCCGGGGTCGCGGAGGCCCCGGCGGTCGGCTTGGCGGCCGGGGCGGGGGTGCCGGTGGCGGCGGAGAAGACCTGCTGGGTGGTCGGGCCGAAGGGGGTGAGGGTCAGCGCGCTCGGCTTGACCTGGTCCCGGAAGGCGGTCAGACCGGCGGTGGCCGCGGCCGGGTCGTCGGTCAGCGAGGCCGCCTTGGCGATGTCGCCGGCCGCCCAGGCCGTCAGGAAGTCCTTCAGTCCGGCCGTCGCCTGGTCGGCGGTCGGCGGCTCGGCGACCACGGTGCGCGGCTTCTTGCCACCGGATACGCCGTCCGACTCGCTCACCAGGCTGTACACGCCGTAGCCGCCGCCCGCGAGGACGGCGATGGACACGCCGGTGATGATGCCGATCTTCGCGCCACTGCGCATGGTGCAGGTCCCCCAGGGGTCTCGCGGCCGGGCGCAACCGGCGGGGCCGGAAACGCGGTACCCCTCCACCCTAGGCAGCGCGGATCGGTGCGCCGGCGAATCGCCCGGCACTTGTGACGGATCTGGTACGTGTTGTGCACCGCATACGGACGGTTCGCGGGAACGCGGTGTGTCCGGGGCGGCGGGTCAGATCCAGGTGTTGAACCACATCCGGCGGCGCCAGTCCTCCAGCGGGATGGTCTGCCCGGTGAACAGCGGATAGAAGAAGAGGAAGTTCCAGACGATCAGCAGGACCAGCAGTCCGGCCGCCGCGGAGCCGATGATCCGGCGGTCCCGGGAGGCGCCGGCCGGCCCGATCAGGGCGCCGATCAGCATCGTCACCGCGAGCACCAGGAACGGGACGAAGACCACCGCGTAGAAGAGGAAGATCGTCCGCTGCTGGTAGGCGAACCAGGGCAGGTAGCCGGCGGCCAGGCCGCAGAGCAGCGCGCCGGCCCGCCAGTCCCGCCGGGCCACCCAGCGCCACAGGCAGTAGGCCAGCGCCGCGATGCCCGTCCACCACAGCAGCGGGGTGCCGATGCCCAGCACCTCGCGGGCGCAGTCGGCGGCGGTGCAGCCGGCCTGGCCGTACTTGGGGGACTCGTAGAAGAAGGACACCGGCCGGCCCAGCACCAGCCAGGACCACGGGTTGGACTGGTAGGTGTGCGGGTCGCTCAGGCCGACGTGGAACTCGTAGACCGTGGTGTGGTAGTGCCACAGCGAGCGCAGGGCCTCGGGTATCCACGGGAAGTCGGTGGAGCGGCCGACCGCCCAGTCCCGGCCCCAGCCGCCCTGGCCGGGAGCGGTGCTGCTGGCGAACCAGCCCCACCAGGACGCGATGTAGACCGCGACCGCGACCACGACCACCGAGACGAAGGCCGGCAGCACGTCCCGGGCGAGCACCGCCACGAACGGGCGCGGGGCGCCGGCCAGGCGGCGGGCGCCGACGTCCCAGAGCACCGTGAGCAGCCCGAAGGCCGCCGCGACGTACAGACCGCTCCACTTGGTGGCGCAGGTCAGGCCGACGCAGACGCCGGCCGCGATCCGGTACGGGCGCCAGCCCAGGCCCAGCCGCTGGGCGAGCCGGGCGTCCTCGACCCCGCCCAGCCGCCGGGCCAGCAGGGCCCGGGTGCGGTCGCGGTCCAGCAGCAGGAAGCCGAAGGCGGCGAGGGTCCAGAACATCACCACCAGGTCGAGCAGGGCGGCCCGGCTGAGCACCAGGTGCAGGCCGTCCACCGCGAGCAGCAGGCCCGCCACGCAGCCCAGCAGGGTGGAGCGGAACATCCGGCGGGCGATCCGGGCCACCATCAGCACCGACAGGGTGCCGAGCAGGGCCACCGCGAACCGCCAGCCGAAGGGGTTCATGCCGAACAGCTGCTCGCCCAGGCCGATGATCCACTTGCCGACCGGCGGGTGCACCACGTACGAGGGCGTCGCCCGGTACGGGACGGCCGCGCCCGGCGTCATGATCGTGGTGTTGGCGTCCTCCGGCCAGTTGATCTCGTAGCCGCCGTGCCAGAGCGCGTAGGCGTCCTTGGCGTAGTACGTCTCGTCGAAGATGATCGCGTGCGGCTGCCCCAGGTTCGTGAACCGCAGGAGGCCGGCGAAGACCGCCACCGCGACCGGACCCAGCCAGCCGGCCCAGCGGCAGAGGAAGAACCACAGGCCCTGCGGCAGCGAGACGCCCAGCCGCAGCAGCAGCGGCGACTGCGGCACGTCCCGGGGCGTCACCCGGGGGCCGTCCGGCATCGGCGGGGCCAGGCGCTCGGTGAGCGTCCCGGTGGGGCGGGCCGTGTAGCCGAACCGGGCCAGGCGCTCGCGCCAGCCGGCCGGCCCGTCCTGCGGTGGGCGGGGGGACGGCAGGCCGACGCCGCCGTACGCGGAGTGGTCCGTACCAGTGGGCGCCTGGGCCGCCGTGTCGCCGTTCATCCGCCACATCGTAGGGGCGCTCTTCGCACGCGTGTCCGCTCCCTCGGAAGCTGACCGAATCGTCACCAAAAACCCCGGGCGCCCGACAGCTGCGAGGATGGGGACCGTGACAGGAGTACTCGTTCTCGCAGGCACCCCCATCGGCGACGTCTCGGACGCCCCGCCCCGGCTCGTCGACGAACTGGCCACGGCGGACGTGATCGCGGCCGAGGACACCCGGCGGCTGCGCCGGCTCACCCAGGCACTCGGGGTGACCCCGGCGGGCCGGGTGGTCTCTTACTTCGAGGGGAACGAGGTCGGCCGCACCCCCGAACTGGTCGAGGCGCTGCTCGGCGGCGCCCGGGTGCTGCTGGTCACCGACGCCGGCATGCCCTCGGTCTCCGACCCCGGCTACCGGCTGGTCGCCGCCGCCGTGGCCGCCGACGTCAAGGTCACCGCGGTGCCCGGGCCCTCGGCGGTGCTCACCGCCCTCGCGCTGTCCGGCCTGCCGGTGGACCGCTTCACCTTCGAGGGCTTCCTGCCGCGCAAGAGCGGCGACCGGGCCCGGCAGCTCGCCTCGATCGCCGCCGAACCGCGCACCATGGTCTTCTTCGAGGCGCCGCACCGGATCGCCGAGGCGCTGACCGCGATGGCCGGGGCGTTCGGGCCGGAGCGGCCGGCCGCCGTCTGCCGCGAGCTCACCAAGACCTACGAGGAGGTCAAGCGCGGGCCGATCGGCGAGCTGGCCGCCTGGGCGGCCGAGGGCGTCAGGGGCGAGATCACCGTCGTGGTCGCCGGCGCCCCGCCGGCCGCGCCCCAGGAGCTCACCCCGGCCGAGCTGGCCCGGCTGGTGGCCGTCCGCGAGGAGGCCGGGGAGCGCCGCAAGGAGGCCATCGCGGCCGTCGCGGTGGAGCTCTCGCTGCCCAAGCGGGAGGTCTTCGACGCGGTCGTGGCGGCGAAGCGGGAAGGCCTGGGAAGCGGCCTGGGAAAGGGGTGAATTCCGGGGGTTGCGTTGCTCACGGGGAGTCGTACCGTGGAGAGAAGGCCCCGGTAAACACCAGCTGAGCTGAAGTTTCGGCCGCGCTTCCCGGACCCTGCGAGGATTTTCGTATAGGTCTGACCAACGCGCATCCAAGTCTTCACAAGCCGGGCATCGGCCGGGGCGGTCCGGGCATTTCCTGGAAGGGAAAGACCCAGCCGGACGAGCGTCCGGCGGGCGCTGGGAGACGGCCATGAGCGATGTAGTCGGTACCCCCCGCAGTGGCAGCGCACTGAGCACCGCCGGTCTGGCCGGCCGGCCGCACACTCCCGTCGAGACCGTACGGGAGGCCTACTCCTTCGCGTGCCTGCGCTGCGGGTACGGCTGGGAGCAGGCGTACGACATCGAACACCACGTGGCCAACGACGGGCACGTCGTGTTCGAGTACCACGCCAACGGCGTCCGGGTGCCGTCCCCGCTGCTCAAGCCGACCTGCCCGGGCTGCGGCGGCCACACCGTGCGGATCATGCGCGAGGGCCGGGTCGCCTCCGCCGACCAGGCCTGGCAGCACGCCCCCGGCTACCCGGCGCACGCCGAGCCGGCCGGGGCGCCCGCGGCGGCCGAGCCCACCCGGCCGCGCGGACGCTGGGCCCGGTTCTGGTCGCGGCTGCTGGGCTGACACCGGGGCGACGGAACGGGGACCGCCCCCGGCCGGGAACAACTCGGTCGAGGGCGGTCCGCGTGCCCGACTAAGCTTTCCGACCATGGCGGCCACTGCAGACCACAGCACCACCGGGGCGAGCACCCCGGCGTACTACGTTTCCACCCCGATCTACTACGTCAACGATCGCCCGCACCTCGGCCACGCGTACACCACCGTGGCGGGCGACGTCCTCACCCGCTGGCACCGCCAGCGCGGCGAGAAGGTGTGGTACCTGACCGGCACCGACGAGCACGGTCAGAAGATCATGCGGACCGCCGAGGCGAACGGCGTCAGCCCGCAGGAGTGGTGCGACAAGCTGGTCGAGGAGGCCTGGAAGCCGCTCTGGCAGCACCTGGAGATCGCCAACGACGACTTCATCCGCACCACCGAGGAGCGGCACACCGCCCGGGTGCAGGAGTTCGTCCAGGACCTGTACGACAAGGGCGAGATCTACAAGGGCGGCTACTCCGGCCCGTACTGCGTCGGCTGCGAGGAGTTCAAGCTCCCCTCCGAGCTGCTCGACGGCGCCACCGGGGACGAGAAGCTCTGCTCCGTGCACAAGCGGCCCGTCGAGTGGCTGGAGGAGGAGAACTACTTCTTCCGCCTCTCCGCCTACGGCCCGCAGCTGCTGGAGTTCTACGCGGCGAACCCGGACTTCATCCAGCCCGCCTCGGCCCGCAACGAGGTGCTGCGCTTCGTCGAGCAGGACCTCAAGGACCTCTCGATCTCCCGCTCCACCTTCGACTGGGGCGTGCCGCTGCCCTGGGACGAGAAGCACGTCCTCTACGTGTGGGTCGACGCGCTGCAGAACTACATCACCGCGGCCGGCTACGGCAGCGACCCGGAGCGCTTCGCCGAGCTGTGGCCCGCCTCGGTCCACCTCGTCGGCAAGGACATCCTGCGGTTCCACGCCGTCATCTGGCCCGCCATGCTGATGGCCGCCGGGCTGCCGCTGCCCAAGCGGGTCGTCGCCAACGGCTGGCTGATGGTCGGCGGCGAGAAGATGTCCAAGTCCAACCTGACCGGCATCGCGCCCACCGACCTCACCTCGCACTTCGGCGTGGACGCGTACCGCTACTACTTCCTGCGGGCGATCCCGTTCGGCACCGACGGCTCGTTCTCCTGGGAGGACTTCACCGCCCGGTACACCTCCGAGCTGGCCAACGACTTCGGCAACCTGGCCTCCCGGGTCGCCGCGATGGTGGGCAAGTACTTCGACGGGGTGCTGCCCGCCGCCACCGCCGCGGGCGACGCCGAGCAGGCCGTCGCCGACGGGCTGACCAGGGCCGTCGAGACGGCCGACCGGAAGATCGGCGAGGAGCTGGACTTCGCCGGCGGCCTCGCGGCGATCTTCGAGTTCGTCAAGCAGGTCAACGGCTACCTCACCGAGCAGGAGCCCTGGAAGGTCGCCAAGGACGACTCGGCCGAGGGCCGGGCCCGCCTGGCCACCATCCTCTATACCGCCGCCGAGGCGCTGCGCGCCACCGCCGTGCTGCTCAACCCGGTGATGCCGACCACCGCCGAGAAGCTGTGGGTGTCGCTGGGCGCCGAGGCCGCCGGGCTGGGCGCGCTCTCCGCGCAGACCGTCGCCACCGTCGCCGACTGGGGCCGGCTGCCCGCCGGTGCCACCGTCACCAAGGGCGAGATCCTCTTCCCGCGCCTCGAAGAGAAGCCGACCGCCTGACATGGCCGCCAAGGACGACGCCCGGTCGACCCCGCCGCCGCTGCCGGAACCCCTGGCAGTGGCGGTGGCCGACTCGCACACCCACCTCGACATGCAGTCCGGCACCCCCGCCGAGGGCCTGGCGAAGGCCGCCTCGGTCGGGGTCACCACGGTGGTCCAGGTGGGCTGCGACGTGCCCGGCTCGCGCTGGGCCGCCGAACTGGCGGCGCAGTACGAGCAGGTGCACGCGGCCGTCGCCCTGCACCCGAACGAGGCGCCGCGGATCTTCCTCGGCGACGCGGACGGCTGGTCCGGCCAGCAGCGGAAGGCCGGCGGCGCCGCCGCGCTCGACGAGGCGCTCGCCGAGATCGACCGGCTCGCCGCACTGCCGCAGGTGGTGGCGGTCGGCGAGACCGGCCTGGACTACTTCCGCACCGGGCCGGAGGGCGTGGACATCCAGAAGGAGTCGTTCCGCCGCCACATCGAGATGGCCAAGCGGCACGGCAAGGCCCTGGTCATCCACGACCGGGACGCCCACGAGGACGTCATCGCCGTCCTGCTGGCGGAGGGCGCCCCGGAGCGGACGGTCTTCCACTGCTACTCCGGCGACGCGGCGATGGCGAAGACCTGCGCCGAGCACGGCTGGTACCTCTCCTTCGCCGGCCCGGTCACCTTCAAGGCCAACCAGCCGCTGCGCGACGCCCTGCTCGCCACCCCGCTGGACCGGATCCTGGTCGAGACCGACGCCCCCTTCCTCACCCCGCACCCGTACCGCGGCCGCCCGAACGCCCCGTACCTGATCCCGGTCACGGTGCGCTCGATGGCCGCCACCCTGGGCCTGGCCGAGGACGAGCTGTCCACGGCCATCGCGGCGAACACCGCCCGGGCCTTCGGGTACTGACGCCGGGGCCCCGGGGCCCGAGCGCGCGGTCGGGGCCCCGTCCGGATCGGCGCGTGGTCGGGCCCCGTCCGGATCGGCGCGTCCGGACGGCGGCCCCGGCGCCCGTATCCTTGGCGCGTGAGCACCACCGACCCCACCTCTGACAGCCGCCCCCAGCCTCCGGCCGGGGGGACCCCCTTGCTGGGCAGTGCCGACATCCGGGAGCTGGCGGCCGCGTTCGGCGTGAAGCCGACCAAGCAGCGCGGGCAGAACTTCGTCATCGACGGCAACACCGTGCGGCGGATCGTCCGGGCCGCCGAGGTGACGGAGCAGGACGCGGTGGTGGAGGTCGGGCCCGGGCTCGGCTCGCTCACGCTGGCGCTGCTGGAGGTCGCGCGGCACGTGACCGCGGTCGAGATCGACCCGGTGCTGGCGCGGCACCTGCCGGACACCGTCGCCGCCCGGATGCCCGGCAAGGCGGACGCCTTCGACCTGGTGTTCAGCGACGCCATGGAGGTCACCGAGCTGCCCGGCCCGGCTCCCACCGCGCTGGTCGCCAACCTCCCGTACAACGTCGCGGTGCCCGTCCTGCTGCACATGCTGGCGACCTTCCCCAGCATCGAGCGGACCCTGGTGATGGTGCAGAGCGAGGTCGCCGACCGGCTCGCCGCCAAGCCGGGCAACAAGGTGTACGGCGTCCCGTCGGTCAAGGCCAACTGGTACGCCGAGGTGAAGCGGGCCGGCGCCATCGGGCGGAACGTGTTCTGGCCCGCCCCCAACGTCGACTCCGGGCTGGTCTCGCTGATCCGCCGCGAGCCGCCGAAGACCAGCGCCAGCCGCGAGGAGGTGTTCGCGGTGGTCGACGCCGCGTTCGCCCAGCGGCGCAAGACCCTGCGCGCCGCGCTGGCTGGCTGGGCGGGCTCCGCCGCCGGGGCCGAGCAGGCGCTCGCGGCGGCCGGCATCGACCACAGGCTGCGCGGCGAGATGCTGACGGTGGAGCAGTTCGCCGCGATCGCCGAGCACAAGCCCGCCCAGGCCGAGGGGGCCGCGGAGGCCGGTCAGCGGACCGGCCGGGCCGGGGCCGCCGAGCGCAAGCCGGGCCGGTCCGCGGCTGCCGAGCCCGGGGCCGCCGAGCCCGGGGCCGCCGAGTCCGCTGAGCAGGCGCCCGCGTCCGCCGAGCAGACGACCGAGGACAGCGAGTGATCACCGTACGGGTACCGGCCAAGGTCAACGTCCAGCTGGGGGTCGGCGGGCTGCGCGCCGACGGCTTCCACGACCTGGCCAACGTCTTCTTCGCCGTCGCCCTCGGGGACGAGGTCACCGCCACCGCGGCGCAGGGCGTGACGCTGAGCTGCTCCGGGCCGGACGCCGCCGCCGTCCCGCTGGACGACAGCAACCTCGCCGCCCGCGCCGCCCGGCTGCTCGCCGCCCACCACGGCATCGCCGACCCGGGCGTGCACCTGCACATCGCCAAGGCCATCCCGGTGGCCGGCGGCATGGCCGGGGGCAGCGCCGACGGCGCGGCCGCGCTGGTCGCCTGCGACGCGCTCTGGCAGCTGGACACCCCGCTCCCCGTACTGCTGGAGCTGGCCGCCGAACTCGGCTCCGACGTGCCGTTCGCCCTGGTCGGCGGCGTCGCCCTCGGCCGCGGCAGGGGCGAGATCCTGGAGCCGCTGGCCGTCGAGGGCACCTTCCACTGGGTCTTCGCGGTCGCCGAGGGCGGCCTGTCCACCCCCGCCGTGTTCCGCGAGTGCGACCGGCTGCGCGAGGAGGCCGGCACCGGCTCCAGCGACACCGACGTCCCCACCCCGGACGCCGACCCGGCGCTGCTCGCCGCCCTCGCCGAGGGCGACCCGGTCGCCCTGGCCGCCGCCCTCGCCAACGACCTCCAGCCCGCCGCGCTCTCGCTGCGCCCCGCGCTCGCCGCCACCCTGCGGGCCGGCACCGAGGCGGGCGCGCTCGGGGCACTGGTCTCCGGCTCCGGGCCGACCTGCGCCTTCCTGGTCAAGGACGCCGAGGCCGCCGCCGCGGTCGCCGGGGCGCTGCGGGCCTCCGGCACCTGCCGGACCGCGCACGCCACCCACGGGCCGGTGCCGGGGGCGTCCGTCGCGGGCTGACGCGGTGAGGCCGCCGCGGCGGGCCCATTAGGCTGGGGAGATCGGGGTGTCCCGAGAGGGGCATCCGGCCGTCGAGCGGCGGGCCGCCCCGCGACCGCCGAACCCTGGAGCGCAGCACACGTGGCCGTCAACCTCGCCACCATCGAGTCCGTCACGAAGGTCTACGGCACCCGCGCCCTGCTGGACGCGGTCAGCCTGGGCGTCAGCGAGGGCGACCGGATCGGCGTCGTCGGCCGCAACGGCGACGGCAAGACCACCCTGATCCGGATGCTCGCCAAGCTGGAGGAGCCCGACGGCGGCCGGATCACCTGGAACGGCGGCCTCGAACCGGCCGTCCTCACCCAGCACGACTCGCTCGACCCGAAGGCCACCATCCGGCACGAGGTGATCGCCGGCCGGGCCGACCACGAGTGGCTCGGCGACGCCCGCATCCGCGACATCATCGAAGGCCTCTTCGGCGGCCTCGACCTGCCCGGCTTCGCCGACGGCCTGGACACCGTCATCGGCCCGCTCTCCGGCGGCGAGCGCCGCCGGATCGCCCTCGCCAAGCTGCTGCTCGGCTCGCCCGAACTGATCATCCTGGACGAGCCCACCAACCACCTCGACGTCGAGGGCATCAACTGGCTCGCCCAGCACCTGCAGAAGCGCCGCTCCGCGCTCGTCTGCGTCACCCACGACCGCTGGTTCCTCGACCAGGTCTGCACCCGGATGTGGGACGTCCAGAACGGCGAGGTGCACGAGTACGAGGGCGGCTACTCCGACTACGTCTTCGCCCGCGCCGAGCGCTCCCGGATCGAGGCCGTCGAGGAGCAGAAGCGCCAGAACATGGCCCGCAAGGAGCTGGCCTGGCTGCGCCGCGGAGCCCCCGCCCGCACCTCCAAGCCGCGCTACCGGATCGAGGCCGCCAACGCCCTGATCGCGGACGTGCCGGACCCGCGCGACAAGTCCGAGCTGATGAAGTTCGCCAACGCGCGGCTCGGGAAGACCGTCTTCGAGCTGGAGGGCGTGACCGTCACGGCCGGCCCGAAGCTGCTGCTGGAGAACCTCACCTGGCAGCTCGGCCCCGGCGACCGGATCGGCCTGCTCGGCGTCAACGGCGCCGGCAAGACCTCGCTGCTGCGCGCGATGCGCGACGCGTACGCCTCCGAGGGCGACGTCCAGCCGGCGTCGGGCGTCATCAAGGTCGGCAAGACCGTGCGGCTGGCCTACCTGTCGCAGGAGGTCGCCGAGCTGGACCCGGCGACCCGGGTGCTCCAGGCCGTCGAGCAGGTCCGCTCGCGGGTCGACCTCGGCAAGGGCCGGGAGATGAGCGCCGGCCAGCTGTGCGAGCAGTTCGGCTTCGGCAAGGACAAGCAGTGGACGCCGGTCGGCGACCTGTCCGGCGGCGAGCGCCGCCGCCTCCAGCTGCTGCGGCTGCTGATGGACGAGCCCAACGTGCTCTTCCTGGACGAGCCCACCAACGACCTGGACATCGAGACGCTCAACCAGCTGGAGGACCTGCTCGACGGCTGGCCCGGCTCGATGGTCGTCATCAGCCACGACCGCTTCTTCATCGAGCGCACCACGGACACCGTCCACGCGCTGCTCGGCGACAAGAAGATGCGGATGCTGCCGAACGGCGTCGACGAGTACCTGGAGCGCCGGGCCAGGATGGCCGCCGCGGCCACCGCCGCCGCTCAGGCCGGCGCCGCCGCCCCGACCGCCACGGCCGTCGCGGAGGACGGGGGCGCGGCCCCCGCGCTGTCCGGCGGGGACCTGCGGGCGGCGAAGAAGGAGATGCAGAAGCTGGAGCGGCAGATCGCCAAACTGGACGAGAAGGAGTCCAAGCTGCACGCCCAACTCGCCGAGCACGCCGCCGACTTCTCCAAGGTCGCGGAGCTGGACGCGCAGCTGCGCGCGGTCCGGGACGAGAAGGAGGAGCTGGAGATGGGCTGGCTGGAGCTGGCCGAGCAGGTCTGAGCTAGTCGTCCGGTCGGGTACGGAGGAGCGCTTCGAGCTCCTCCGCCGCACGGCCCAGCGCGCTGCGCGTCGGGTCGTGCGGGGCGGGTGTTGCGACTGTCGGGGTCGCCGCCGTTGCCGGGGGCGTCGGGGGTGTCGGCGCGCTTGGGGCCGTCGGCGGGCGGTGCGCGCGGGCGCTGGCGGTCAGTTCGTCCAACGCGCGCCGCACCCGGTCGACCTCGGCCGGGTCCGGCACCCGGCCGCCGTACCGGATCTGCGCCGCGAAGGCCGCCACCGCGCCGCCCAGCCGCTCCAGCGCCGCCGTCGCCGGCAGCCACCGCTCGGCCAGCCGGCCGGTGGGCGGCGGCTCGGCCAGCCCCTGCTGCACCTCCCGGCGGGCGTCCGCCAGCGCCCGGTAGGCCGTACGGCGCAGCCACACCTGGGCGGTGCCGGTCCGGCCGCCGTCCTGGCCGCTGTCCGGGCCGCTGTCCGGGCCGTCGTCCTGGCCGGCGCCGCGGACGACGGCGTCCAGGTAGGCCCGCAGCGCCGTCGTCGCGTCGACCAGCCTGGGCTCGATCCGGTGGCGCGGGCGCTCCGGCCACAGCAGGTAGCCGAAGAGCAGCACGATCGCGCTGGCCAGCACGGTGTCCAGGACCCGGGGCCAGAACTCGGCGGCGCTGCTCTGCCCGCCGAGCTGGAGCAGGACCAGCGCCATCGGCGTCATCACCACGGTGTTCAGCCCGTAGTGCGCCGCCGTGGCGTACGGGAGCAGGGCCACGCAGCCGGCGGCCATCGCGGTCAGCGCCCACTCGTCGGTGGTGGCCATGAGCAGAGCCGCGGTCACCGCCACCCCGAGCACCGTGCCGACCGAGCGGCTCACCGCGCGCAGGAACACCGAGCCGAGGTCCGGCTTCAGTACGAAGGCGATCGTCATCGGCACCCAGTAGCTCTTGCTGAGCGGGTAGTTGGCGGTGACCGCCGAACCGACCGCGATGCACAGCGCGACCCGCAGCCCGTACCGGACCGACCCCCGGGACAGCAGCCGCACCCGCAGCCGCCAGGGGTCCGGCGGCGGCGCGGGGGCGGTGCCGAGCCGGGTGTCGCGGCCGGCCACGGTGTCGGCGGCGGCGCGCAGGGCCACGTCCAGGGCCTGCCGCGAGGGGGTGTCGGGCCGCCAGTCGGGGACGGCGACCTCGCCGCCGCCCCGCCGCACGGCGGCCGCCAGCCGGTTCGGCACCTCGGCCACCTCGGGCGGGACCGGGCGGCGCGCCCACAGCAGGCCGGTCGCCGCCTCGGTGGCGGCGAGGGCCGCCTCGTACATCCGGGCCCGGCGGTTCCGCCTGCTTCGGTGGTCCTGCCGTTCCCGGCGGTCCCTCCGATGCGTGCCGAGGAGGTCCTGGAGCTGGTTCAGGCGGGCCGTCAACACCTGGCGGGAGGCCCCCGCCCGCGGGCCGCCCAGGTCGGCGAGGGTACGGCCGAGCGCGTCGTACGCGGCGGCCAGCGCCCGGTTGCGCGGATCCGCGGCAGGCCGGTTCGGCGCACCCGCCGGCAGCCCGAGCAGCACCACGAACGCGGCCCCGACCGGCAGCATCGGCGCCGCCGCCCACCACGGCTGCGGCAACGGCATCCCACTGCCCAGCGCCGCCGACACCAGCAGCAGCATCCCCGCCGCCGACCCGCGCGGACCGGTCGCACTCAATGCACCCGAGGCGAAAGCGGTCAGCGTCAGCACGACACCCAGGACGAGGCCGTCCGCGTCCACGTGCTGGAGCGCGGTGCCGATCAGCATGCCGAGCGCCGAGGCGAGGACCGCCGTCCCGATCCGGGCGGCCCGCAACCTGCCCGGCTCGGCCCGGTCGTTCATCGTCGCGTGCATCGCCCCGAGCCCCGCGAACACCCCCAGATCCAGCCGGTGCACCAGCAGCCCCACCGCCAACGGCACCGCCATGCCCACCGCCGCCCGCACCATCAGCGCCACCGGCACCGGCGGCCGCGCGGGCCGCGCGGCACGGGCCCACCAGGGGGAAGGGGAGACGTCGGGAGAGCTCACGCGGTCACGTCCGTTCTGCGGCCTGGGGTCGCTGCTGTGCGACATTGCGCGGCAGATGGGGCGTACCGGGTCAGTCTACCCAGGCCGTCCGCGGCGGCTCCCACATGTCAAGTTCGTACCGATCGCGTACGGGCGGGCCAAGGTCCCTGCCGGTCCGACAGAGGCGATGGCTACGATGACGGAGGCGGAAACCGTCCACAGGGCGGACGGTGTACCGACCAGGACGGTACGACCCAGAAGTTGACGGTGTGTTGCGGAACGCGGCAGCCCGGGACGCCCCGGGCGCGGCGGGCCGTACGGGGGAGAGGTGAACTGCTGTGGCAGAAGGTGACGCGAAGGAGCCGGGGGCTCCTGCGCCGGCGAACCCTTCGGGGGACACGACACCGTTCATGCTGGACCACAAACTCCCATGGCCGTTGGGAGGGTTCAACATCGCTCCCATCGTCAGTACGGTGCAGACGAACGTCAGCGCCGGTGACCTGGTGGCGGCATTCGGCAAGCATGACGTCCAGGTCGAGCTCGATACGCTCACGGCGTTTGCGGGGAAGATCGAGGCACTGCTTGCCGCGATGGAGGGGTCTGCGGCTGCTCCGTACAAGCTCCAGGAGCAGAAGCTGACGGGCAAGAGCTTTGCGAGCGCGGAGTTCTCCGAGGCGACGGCCTTGACGACCGCCTACGAGAAGGTCCACGCCCAGCTCGTCAAACTCCACAAGGACTTCGTGTCGCAGATCGAGGCGATGAAGAACGCGGTCATGAAGACGGCAGGCAACTATTCGACCAACGAGGAGCACACGACCGCCGCCCAGAACTCGGTCGCGAAGGGCGCGGGCGTGCCGACGACCGGACCGGGAAGCTCCGGGTCCCTCTGATGGCAGTCGGCGGAGGCAGTTCACGGGGAAACGGGGAATAGGCAGTGTCAGACGGAACGAACTTCGAAGCGATCGACCACTCCGGGCTCAAGGGCATGGTCGACGGCACCAACCCTGCTTTGGTGCTGGACCGTGGCAATAAGCTTCAGGATGCGGGCCGTGTTCTGAAGGAATTGAGCCAGGCACTCAAGTCGCACATCGGCAACATCACTTGGGAGGGACCGGCCGCGGAGAGCTTCAAAACCTGGGCCGGGAACCTGCAGCAGTCGGCCGACCTGTTGGGCAACTACTCGGCTGGTGCGGGTGGGGCCATGCATCAGGCGGGCGAGGCGCTCAGCCTGGCCAAGTCCGCAGTGCCGGATGTGCCGACGTGTGACCTTGCCACGGTGAACACGCGCCAGCGCCAGGGGCCACCCGACGCCGCGGCGCAGACGTCGGCCAACTTCACGCCTGAAGGGTCGACCCCCGCGAATCTCGACTCGATCATGAAGAAGCGCAATCCCGGCACTTGGGTCACCGCAGCCGAGGCCGATGCTGCTTCGCAGCGTGTCTACAAGGCACATCAGGAAGCCATCCACCAGATGGAGAAGCTTGGGCAAGCGTATGCCGCGGCCACGACGACGTTGAACGGGCTAGGCGCTGACTTGTCCCTGCCGGGAACACCCCCAGGGACGAACCGAGACGATCAGTCGGACTTCTCGACAGGGGGCGGCTCTGGCGCAGGCCGTGGTGGCTCTGTCCGCAACCCGCGTTCGGGTGGCGGAAGCGTCGGCGGTGGCTCCGACCCGTCCGGTGGCGGCGGCTACGGCGGCGGAAAGGTCCTGCCCCGTGACCCGGGCTTGGACGGCCCCGGCCCGTCCAACCCGGGCAACACCCCGCCCCCGCCGCACGGTGGCGGCGGCCAGCTGCCGCCCGCGCCGCAGGACCCGGGGACCTCGACCCCGCCGTCGTACCCGTCGGACCCGGTCAACCGTCCGGGCACCGACCTCAACAGCCTGCCCACCCTGCCGACCCTGCCCACGCAGACCGGCCCGTACGGCCCCGGCGGCGGCCAGCTGCCGACGGACGGACCGACCACCCTGCCCGGCTACCCGAACGGGCCGAGTGGCCCGGGCGGCGGGCCCGGCGTTCCCGGTGGCGGCCCGGTCACGGGCATCCCGGGTGGACCGGGCGGCGGCACCGTCCCGACCAAGGGCGGTGGCAGCGGGTACGTCCCGGGCAAGGGCGGCGGCCAGATCCCGGTGCGCACGACCCCGTTCGGTGGCGGCCCCGGGCAGGGGAGGAGCGGGACTCCCGGGCTGCCCAGCGGGACGGTCTTCGGCGCCCGTGAGGCGGGGCCGGGCGGCGGCGGCCGGGTCGGTGGGCCCGGCGGCATGGGCGGCGGCATGCACCCCGGCATGGGCGGTGCCCACGGCGGTGCGGTCGGCGCCGGCGGAGGCTCGCGCGGCCGGGGCCTGTCCTCGACCACGGGTGGCACGGTTGGTGGCCGCAAGGGCCCGACGGCCGGCGGGGAGTTCACGCCGGGTGGTACCGGTCTGCGCAACCGCGCGGCGGGTGCCGGCGAGGGCGGCCCCCAGGCCAGGCAGAACGGCATGATGGCCCCCGGAGCGGTGGGCCACGGCGGCCGGAAGGAGCGCGACCGCCGCCAGCGGGCCGACTACCTGCACGAGGACGAGGAGACCTGGACCAGCGGTACGCCGCACAGCAATCCGGACGTGATTGAGTAGGACGGCAACGACTGCCCGGCCACTGGGCATCCCCAGTGGCCGGGCAGTCACGTTCAGGGCACTGGTCTTGCTGACGGGGACATTGACGAGGAGCTGTGATGGGGCGGACAAACGCACGGGCACGCTGGCGGATTCTTGCCTCAGTACTCGTCGCGGCTGGAGTGGTGGTCGGCCCGGTCGCCGGGCCTGCGGCTGCGGATGGCTCGATTCGCGAGAACCAGTGGCACTTGGACTCCATGCACGCCCCGGAGATGTGGAAGATCTCCAAGGGGGAAAGCATGACCGTCGCCGTGATCGACGGTGGGTTCAAGCTGGACCATCCGGATCTGGTGGGACAACTCCTCCCTGGTAGGGATTTCAGCGAGAGTCCTGGTGGCGTTGGCTCGTACGGTGATGGTCACGGCACGGCGATGGCCAGTCTCATCGCAGGATCCGGCAAGGCCAGTGGTGGCACGGGGGCGTACGGCCTGGCCCCTGCTGCCAAGATTCTTCCACTGAAAATCAATAATGGGTCCGTAGGAGCCGTGGTTTCGGCGGATTTTCTGGGGCAGATCGGGCAGGCTGTCACCTATGCAGTCGAGCAGGGCGCCAAGGTCATCAATATCTCTCAGGGAATCTCTGCCGTCACCGCATCTCCTGTTGACGTGGAGAAGCTGAGCAAGACCCTGGTCTGGGCGCGGGCGAAGGGTGTGCTGGTTTTCTCCAGCGTGGGCAACTCCTACCAGTCAGGCAATCTTCTCGAGTATCCGAGCGGCCTGCCGAACGTGGTCGGGGTGGGCGCGATCGACCGCAATGCCACCGTGACCTCGGAGTCCCAGCAGGGGTCGCAAGTGATTCTGTCTGCTCCTGGAGTGGACATCGTCGAGGCATGTACCGGAAATACCGGCTATTGTAAGGGCCATGGCACATCAGACTCTTCGGCTTTGGCTTCGGCCTCGGCCGCATTGATCTGGTCCGTACACAAGGACTGGACCGCGAATCAGGTCCTACGGGTGCTCATCAATACCGCGGGGAAGCCGAACGACGGTTCCAACCGCAACAACATCATTGGTTATGGCGTTGTCCGGCCGCGTATCGCCTTGACGGATCCGGGGGACCCGGGGCCGGCGGATGTTTCGCCCGTTCCAGGTGACGCGGCGACACCGTCAGCGGTTTCGTCGCCTTCGGCGAGTGCTCCTGCTCCTGCACCAGCGGTGCCGAGCCCGACCGATGTGGCCGTTGGCGCGCCGTCGGTGCAGCCGAAGGCTGAGGCGTCGTCGGGTTCGAGCAGTGTGCTGCCGATTGTGGCGGGTGTGGTGGCCGGGTTGGTGCTGGTGGCTGGTGTGGTGATCGCGGTGGTGCGGCGCAGGAAGTCGGCCGCGCAGCCCGAGGCGGCCCAGGTGCCGCCGGTGCCGTCGCAGCAGCCGATGGGGGCGGTGCCGCCGGCGCCGTCGTCGTACCAGCCGCCGGTTCCGCCGGAGGACAACCCGTACGCGAGGTAGTTCACGTTGTTGGGGGATCTGATGGGGAGCCGCTGGATGCGGGCTCGTTGGCTTGTGGGTTCTGGGGCTCTGAGTCTGCTCGTGCTGGGGCTCACAGCGGAATCAGCGGTTGCCGAGGACACGATCCGGCAGCAGCAGTGGCATCTGGAGGCCATGCACGCCCCGGAGATGTGGAAGGCGTCCAAAGGGCAGGGTGTCACGGTCGCCGTGATCGATGGCGGGTTCAGGTTTGACCATCCCGACCTGGAAGGACAGTTCCTGCCAGGCAAGGACTTCAGTGGGAGCCCCGGTGGTGTGGGGTCCTTCGCGGACGGGCACGGCACGGGTATCTCTAGCCTCATCGCCGGCACCGGCAAGGGGAACGTGGGGACCGGTGCGCAGGGTCTGGCTCCCGGAGCCAAGATTCTCCCGTTGAAGATCAATACCGGCAAGGTCGGGTCGCTCGTTTCTACGGATTTCCTTGGTCAGATCGGGCAGGCCGTCAACTATGCCGTCGATCAGGGTGCCAAGGTCATCAATATTTCGCAGGGGATTGACGCAGTAACGGCCTTCCCGACGGATGTGGCGAAACTGAACGGGATCATCGCGGCAGCTAGGGACAAGGGGGTCCTGGTATTCGCCAGCGTCGGGAATGAAGCCGAGAAGGGGAACCCGGTCGAGTATCCCGGAGCGCTTCCCGGGGTGGTCGGCGTGGGGGCTTCGGATCGAAATGGCACTGTTACGGCAGAGTCCGAACGAGGCCCGCAAGTGGTGTTTGTCGCACCGGGTATGGATATGATCGCGGCTTGCACCTCGCCCACGGGTTATTGCAAGAGCCACGGGACCTCTGACTCGACCGCGATGGTGTCGGCCTCGGCGGCATTGGTGTGGGCGGCGCATCCGGACTGGACGGGGAACCAGGTCCTGCGGGTGCTCATCAATACCGCAGGGAAGGCGAATGACGGGTCCGGTCGCAATGACCTCATCGGTTTCGGTGCGGTGCGGCCGCGTATTGCGTTGACGGCACCAGGAGATCCTGGTCCCGCGAACGTGTCACCGCTCCCGGTTGGCACGCCTGCCCCGTCGGGGGCCCCGTCGCCTTCGGCGAGCGCACCTGCTGCCGGGTCTGCGGTGCCGGTCCCGGTGGAGACTCCGACCGATGTGGCCGCCGGTGCGCCGTCGGCGCAGCCGAAGGCTGAGGCGTCGTCGGGTTCGGGCAGTGTGTTGCCGGTTGTGGCGGGTGTGGTGGCCGGGTTGGTGCTGGTGGCCGGCGTGGTGTTCGCGGTGGTGCGGCGTAGGAAGTCGGTCGCGCAGCCCGAGGCGGCCCAGGTGCAACCGGTGCCGCTGCCGCACCTGCCGTACCAGCCGCCGGTTCCGCCAGAGGACAATCCGTACGCGAGGTAGTTCACGTTGTTGGGGGATCGTGGGATGTGGGGTCGTCGGCTTGTGGCCCTGGGGGTTGTGAGCCTGTGCGTGGTGGGGGCCGCGGTGACGCCGGCTGTCGCAGATAGCTCGATTCGTGCTGATCAGTGGCACCTGGACGCGATGCACGCTCCGGAGATGTGGAAGGCCTCCCAAGGGGCGAACATCACAGTTGCGGTGATCGACGGCGGCTTCAAGTTGGATCACCCGGATTTGGCAGGGCAGTTCCTGCCGGGGCAGGATTTCAGTGGGAGTGCAGGCGGGGTCGGTTCTTATGGTGATCCCCATGGCACGCTGATGGCAGGTCTCATTGCGGGGACAGGAAAGGCCAACGGGGGCAAAGGCGCGTACGGCTTGGCGCCAGGAGCCAAGATCCTTCCCCTGAAGATCAATAACGGCTCGGTGGGGAGTCTTGTCTCGGCTGATTTTCTGGACCAGGTCGGGAAGGCCGTCGACTTTGCTGCCAGCCAGGGGGCCAAGATCATCAGCATTTCCCAAGGGATGAACTCGGTCACCGCCACTGAGGAGAATGTGGCCAAGCTGAATCGCATTCTTGCGTCTGCGAGGGCGAAGGGATCACTGGTCTTCGCGGCTGCAGGGAATGAGGCGCAGTCGGGGAATCCGGTCGACTATCCCGGGGCTCTTCCGAACGTCGTCGGCATCGGTGCGATCGACCGCAACGGAACCGTCACGTCGGAATCCTCCTACGGGCCGCAGGTGGCTCTTGTCGCCGCGGGGATGGACACGATCGGGGCCTGTACGACGCCGTCCGGGTACTGCAAGGGCCACGGCTCATCGGATGCGACCGCGCTGGCTTCCGCTTCGGCGGCGTTGATCTGGTCGGTGCATCCGGACTGGTCTCCCAACCAGGTCCTGCGGGTCCTCATCAATACGGCGAGCAGGCCGAACGGGGGAACGGTTCGTACGGACGATGCCGGCTGGGGTGCGGTGCGGCCGCGTATCGCGTTGACGGATCCGGGGGATCCCGGCCCCGCCGACGTGTCGCCGCTTCCGGCTGATGCGGTTCCGCTGCCGTCGGCGAGTGGGTCTGCTGCTGCCTCGGCGGTGCCGGTTCCCGTTGAGAGCCCGGCTGGTGTGCCGTCGGCGCGGCCGAAGGCTGAGGTGGCGTCGGGTTCGGGCAGTGGTGCGTTGCCGGTCGTCGCGGGGGTGGTGGCCGGGTTGGTGTTGGTGGCGGGGGTGGTGTTCGCGGTGGTGTGGCGGCGGAAGTCGGCTGTGCGGCCTCGGGTGGCTCAGGTGTCGCTGGTGCCGCCGCCGGACCTGCCGGCGTACCGGCCGCAGGTGCCGCCGGAGGACAACCCGTACGCGAGGTAGCCGGGTTGCCGCGTTGCCGGGCAGCGGCGCAGGCGGGTCGGCAGAGGTGTGAGGGCGTCAGGTGCATCCTGGCGCCCTCGCGCACGTCGGGGGCGTGGGGCGGTGGGTGTGCGCCGGGGTCACTCGGGTGGAGGCTGGTGGGGGCGGGGTGGGGGTGGCGAGGGTGGTGGTATGGATGCGGAGGGTGCTTGGCGGGTCGGGCAGGTGCGGCGGGCGGCGGCTGCGGCGCTGATCGGGACGGCGATCGAGTTCTACGACTTCTTCATTTACGGGACGGCGGCCGCGTTGGTGTTCGGGCCGGTGTTCTTTCCCGGGTTGGGCACGGTGGGGGCGCTGTTGGCGGCGTTCTCGGTGTACGCGGTGGCGTTCCTGGCCCGGCCGGTGGGGGCGGTGGTGTTCGGGCACTTCGGGGACCGGGTGGGGCGGAAGGCGACGCTGGTGGTGTCGCTGCTGCTGATGGGGTTGGCGACGGCGGCGGTGGGGCTGTTGCCGGGGTTCGGGGCGTGGGGGTGGTGGGCGCCGGCGGTGCTGGTGGTGCTGCGGGTGTGCCAGGGCGTCGGGTTGGGCGGGGAGTGGGGCGGGGCGGCGCTGCTGATCGCGGAGAACGCGCCGGCCGGGCGGCGGGGGCGGTACGGGGGGTTCCTGCAGCTGGGGCCGACGATCGGGTTCGTGCTGGCGAACGGGGTGTTCCTGGCGCTGCAACTCGGCCTGGACGAGGGGGCGTTCCGCGCGTGGGGTTGGCGGGTGCCGTTCCTGGCCTCGTTCGTCCTGGTCGCGGTGGGGCTGTTCGTGCGGCTGCGGGTCGAGGAGTCGCCGCTGTTCCGGACGGAGGGGCGGCGGGAGCGGCTGCCGGTGCTGGAGGTGCTGCGGGGGCACTGGCGTCCGGTGCTGGCGGGCGGCGGGGCGATCACCGTGGGGTACGCGTTGTTCTACCTGACCACGACGTACGCGCTGGCGTACGCGACGACCGGGCTCGGGGTGGCGAGCACGGTGGTGCTGTCGATGCTGCTGGTCGGGGCGGTGGGCATGGCCGCGACGGTGTGGTTGAGCGCCTCGCGCAGTGACCGCTGGGGGCGGCGGCGGACCTTGCGGTGGGCGACGGCTCTGGCCGCGGTCTGGTCGCCGGTGCTGTTCCCGCTGTTGGAGACGGTGAGCCGGCCGCTGATGTTCGTCGGGCTGGCGGGGGCGATGGTGGTGCTGGGCTGCATGTTCGGGCCGTTGGCGGCGTTCCTGCCGGAGCTGTTCCCGACCCGGGTGCGCTACACGGGCGCGGCGCTGACGTACAACCTGGGCGGTGTGGTCGGCGGTGCGACGACGCCGCTGGTGGCCACCCGGCTGACCGGGGCGTACGGGACGGCGCAGCCGGTGGGCTGGTACCTGGCGGTGCTGGGTGTGCTGGCCCTGGGGTGCCTGCGGATGCTGCCGGAGAACACCGGTGCGGAGCTCGGTTCGCTGGACGGTGTGACGGGCGGTGCGGCGGACGGTGCCGAACTCGGTGCGGCGGACGGCCCGGTGGACGGCGGAGGCCGCCGGGCGCCCCGGTTGGGGACGGATCCGGCGGCCTGACGAGGGGTGGGCTCAGCCGGCCAGGGCGGCGCGGCCGGCCAGCACGACGGCGGTGTGCCGGGCGACGCGGTCGCCGAGGTGCTCGGCGGTGGCGATGTCGGACTTGTGGACGGCCTCCGGGCCGGCGTCGGCCGGGGAGGACGCGGCGGCGCCGTTGGAGAAGCCGAGCCGGTTGAGGTCGTCCTCGGAGGCGGTGGTGGCGTTCCAGCCGGGCTTGAGACCGAGGTTGACCCAGCTCATGCCGTGCTGGGCGGCGAGGGTCTGGAAGAAGAAGAGGGTGCCCGCCTTGTCGCCGCTCTTGGAGGCGGAGTTGGTGAAGCCGGCCGCGACCTTGTCCTTCCAGGAGTCGGAGAACCAGCGCTTGCTGGTGGCCTCGGCGAAGACGTGGAAGGCACCGGAGGCGGTGCCCATGTAGGTGGGGGAGCCGAAGACGATCGCGTCGGCGGCGTCCAGCTGGGCCCACTGCTCCTCGGTGATGGTGTCGACGGCGATCGTGACGACCTCGGCACCCGCGGCGGCGGCGCCACGGGCGACGGCCTCGGCGATCACGGCGGTGTGGCCGTAGCCGGAGTGGTAGGCGAGGGCGACGGTCGGACGGACGGCGGTCATGCGGCGCTCCAGGGGACGGGTGCGGGCCGGCGCGGTGGCCGGCGGGCAGGCGTGGGGACGGGACGGGGCGGGCGCACCGCGGTGGCGGCGGGCCCCGGCTCCGCTGGTCTCCAATATAGACCAGGTCTCCATTGGTTACCAAGGGTGGATTGGAGACCGCAGGGCTACCCTGGACGCATGACGACGGAGCAAGCGGCCCGGGCCGGGACCGGACAACCCGCGGAGCAGGACGCGAAGGAAGTGCGGACCGCGCAGGAAGCACGGGACGCGAAGGAAGCGCGGGACGCACGGGGGGAGCCGGATGAGTCGGACGAGCTGGAGTACGACGTGTTCGCCCAGCTCTGTCCCAGCCGCGCGGTCTTCGCCGAGCTGGCCGACAAGTGGTCGATGCTGATCCTGATGAGCCTCCTCGGCTGCGGGCCGCAGCGCTTCTCCGAACTCCAGCGCGGGGTCGGCGGGGTCAGCCGCAAGATGCTCACCCAGTCGCTGCGCAACCTGGAGCGCAGCGGGCTGGTGCTCCGTACGGTCTTCCCGGAGACGCCGCCGCGGGTGGTCTACGACCTGCTGCCGCTCGGTCGCGAACTGGCCGAGCTGCTCACGCCGGTCGGCCGGTGGACGGAGCACCGCGCCAGGCGGATGATGGCGGCCCGCGAGGAGTTCGACGCGGTGCACGGCGAGGACTGAGCCGGCGCGTGGCGACGACCGGGCGGGCCGGCGCGGCGAGGTCCGGGCCGACCGGCGGCGGGGGCCGGAGGCCGATTTCCCTTCCGGGCCCGGAGCCGTGTAATGTCTTCCTTGTTCGACCGGCCCGGTGAAAAGCCCGGCAAGCCCCTATAGCTCAGTCGGTAGAGCGTCTCCATGGTAAGGAGAAGGTCTGCGGTTCGATTCCGCATGGGGGCTCCACTGAAAGACCCTCGCCTCACGGCGGGGGTCTTTCGCGTTTCCCGACCGGTTCCGCGGCCCGACACGCCACGGCCTAGCGGGTCGGGTACGGAATGCGCTGTGATGGTGCGTCATCGGCCGCCCGCCCGAGGGGTGCGGGCGCGAGCCGAACCCCGACCGGGAGGGTGTCATGGGTGTTCGACTCGTCGTGGTGGACGACCACCGACTGCTGGCCGAAGCGCTGGCCACCGCACTTCAGCTGCGCGGCCACCGGGTGCTGGCGGTCGGCTCCCCGGCCGGTGTCGCCGCCGACCTGGTGGTCGGGCGGCGGCCCGAGGTGTGCCTGCTGGGGGTGGCCGCGCCGGGGGAGTCGGGTGCCTTCGACGGGCTGCGCCGGATCCGTCGGGAACGCCCTGAGGTGGCCGTGATCGTGCTCGGTCCGGTGGGCGAACTGCGCGGAGTGGCAGGGGCGTTCGCGGCCGGCGCGGCCGGGTACGTGCCCAGCGACGAGCGGATCGAGGTGGTCGAGCGGGCCATCGGGCGGGCGCGCGCGGGCGAGGCCGCGGTCGCGGTGGACATCCTGCGCGGCGCCTTCGACCAACTGTTGCGCCCGGCGGCCGAACCGGACGACGAGGCCGTCCGGCTGCTGCGGCTGCTGACCCGCCGTGAGGTGCAGGTGCTGGCCCGGATCGCGGACGGCGAGGACACCGCGGCGATCGCCGCCGGGATGCGGATCGCCGCCAGCACCGCCCGGACGCACGTCCAGCGGGTGCTGATGAAGCTCGGCGCGCGGACCCGGCTGGAGGCGGCCGCGGTGGCGGCGCGCACCGGTCTGCTGGAGCGGATGGCCGGCGGCTGAGGAGTTGGTGAGAAGGCTGGAAGCAGTCGTCCGGGTGGCGCGGAGCACCCCGGTGGGATTGGGAGAATGACCCCAGTCGTACGGATTCCGTCGACGGCTTCCGTCCGACCGGGCGGACCGTCGTTCGCTGGAGGTCGCAACATGAGTAAGTACCTGGTCACGGGTGGCGCCGGCTACGTCGGCAGTGTGGTCGCCGCCCACCTGCTGGAGGCGGGGCACCGGGTGACCGTCCTGGACGACCTCTCCACCGGTTTCCGCGAGGGCGTCCCGGCCGGTGCCGAGTTCGTCGAGGGCCGGATCCAGGAGGCCGACAAGGTGCTGGACGGCTCCTTCGACGGCGTGCTGCACTTCGCCGCCTCCTCGCAGGTCGGCGAGTCGGTCGCGGACCCGGAGAAGTACTGGCGCAACAACGTGGCCGGCTCGCTGGAGCTGATCAGCGCGATGCGCGCGGCGGGCGTGCGCAAGCTGGTGTTCTCCTCCACCGCCGCGACCTACGGCGAGCCGGAGGCCGTGCCGATCGCCGAGACCGCCCGCACCGCGCCGACCAACACCTACGGCGCCACCAAGCTCGCGGTGGACCACCTGATCACCAGTGAGGCCGTCGCGCACGGCCTGGCCGCCGTCTCGCTGCGCTACTTCAACGTGGCCGGTGCGTACGGGTCCTACGGTGAGCGGCACGACCCCGAGTCGCACCTGATCCCGCTGGTCTTCCAGGCCGCGCTGGGGCAGCGTCCGCACATCGCGGTGTACGGCGACGACTACCCGACCCCGGACGGCACCTGCGTCCGCGACTACATCCACGTCGCGGACCTGGCCGAGGCGCACCTGCTGGCGCTGGACGCGGCGAAGCCGGGCGAGCACCTGATCTGCAACCTGGGCAACGGCAGCGGCTTCTCGGTGCGCGAGGTGATCGAGTCGGTCAAGCGCGTCACCGGCCGGGAGATCCCGGTGCAGGTCGCGGGCCGCCGGGCCGGCGACCCGGCGGTGCTGGTGGCCTCGGCCGCCCGCGCCCACGAGACGCTGGGCTGGACCCCGCGCCGCCCGAACCTGGACGAGATCGTCGCCGACGCCTGGACGTTCACCCTGGCGAAGAACGGCCGGTGAGAAAAGGCCGGTGAGAAAGGCCGGTGAGCAACGGCCGGTGAGCAGTGGTGGAGTGGGGGTCGGACGGTCCAAGTCCGGCCACTCACGCACCTTCTGACGAAACTTCACCGAATCGCCACGAGCGCGTATCCCGCCCCGTACGCTGAGTGCGGTACCGGTGGGGGCCGGCGCCCATTCGGCCTCACCGGCCACCGGTGGGCGGGCGGAACGGCGGGTCCGGAACGCGGATGCCGGGCCGGTCCCCGCCCCCGGGCTCGGGCGGTGCGAGCAGGGGGAGGGACGATGGGGCGGATTCGCGTCCTGGTGGTCGACGACCACCGGATCTTCGCCGAGGCACTGGCCGCGGCGCTGGCCGCCGAGCCGGACGTGGAGGTGGGGGCGGCCGGCAGTGCCGCCGCCGCCGAGCGGGCCTTGGAGCGGGCGGCCGGCGAGGGCCGGTCCTACGACGTGGCGTTGATCGACGCCGACCTGGGCGTCGAGCCGGTCGGGACGGTCGGTGCGGCCGGGACGATCGGGACTGGCGGCCAGGCGGGCGTGCCGGGAGCGCAGGCGGGCGGCGGAGTGCCGGCCCGCCGTCGGCCCGGCGCGGAGTACGGCGACGAGGCCCGGCGCGGCCGCGGTGCCCCGCCCGTGCCGCAGCCGCGCCGGCCGGCCGTACCGGTGGGGGTGCCGGTTCCGCTGTCGGGCGGGCTGCCGACCGGGGTGCGGGCCGCGGTGGACCCGCTGCGGGGCGATCAGTTCAGACCCGCCGCCCCGCCACCGGACGGCATCACCCTGCTCGCCCGGCTCCGCCGCGCCCACCCCGGGCTGCGCGCCGTCGTCCTGGCCACCGCCGACGACCCGCACCGCGCCGCCCGCGCCCTGCACGCGGGCGCCACCGGCTGGGTGGCCAAGGAGAGTTCACTGGCCCGGCTGCTGGCGGTGGTCCGGGGCGTGCTGCGGGACGAGACGCACCTGCCGCCCGCGCTGCTCACCGGGGTGATCCGCGAGCTCACCACCGCCCGGCGGGACCGCACCGAGAGCGAGCGGCTGGTGGACACCCTGACGCCGCGGGAGAAGCAGATCCTGCGCTGCATGGTCGCGGGCCTCGGCCGGCAGGCCGTCGCGGAGCGGCTCTACCTGTCGCCGCACACCGTCCGGACGCACATGCAGAACGTGCTGGGAAAGCTCGGGGTGCACTCCACGCTGGCGGCCGTCGCGGTCGCCCGCCGGGCCGGGGTCAGCCCGGCCGAGCCGGCCGCGCCCCCGCCGTCCCCGGTGGTCGGCACCGTCGAACGGCCCTGACCCGCAAGCCCGAGTCCGGAGCCGTCAGCCCGGAGCCGTCAGCCCGGGATGTTGTCGAACGGGGCGACCAGTACGCGCAGCAGCGCGGCGAGTTCGGTCTGCTGGCCGGAGGTGAGCTGGGCGAGCAGTTCGCGTTCGTGCGCGAGCAGTCCGGCGAGCGCCTGGTCGGCGCGGTCGCGGCCGTCGTCGGTGAGCCTGACCAGCACGCCGCGCCGGTCGTCCGGGTCGGGCAGGCGCTTGACCAGGCCCTTGCCGGTGAGGCGGTCGATCCGGTTGGTCATGGTGCCGGAGGTGACCAGGGTCTGGGTGAGCAGCTGGCCGGGGGAGAGCTGGTACGGGGAGCCGGCCCGCCGCAGGGCGGTCAGGACGTCGAACTCCCAGGGCTCCAGCCCGTGCTCGGCGAAGGCGGTGCGGCGGGCGCGGTCCAGGTGCCGGGCGAGCCGGCTGACCCGGCTGAGCACCTCCAGCGGCTCCACGTCGAGGTCGGGGCGCTCCCGGCGCCACGCTGCGACCAGCCTGTCGACCTCGTCCTCCATGACGATCAGTGTATCGGTGGATGTGTCGATGTGAAGTCTCTTGACATCGAGAAATGTGCCAGCAAGGCTAACGCTGGATATCTTGATATCGAGATACCTTTGAGGTGAACCATGACCACCCCCGTCTGGGACCCGGAGCAGTACCTGCGCTTCGCCGACGAACGCAACCGTCCGCTGCGCGAACTGCTCGCCCGCGTCCCCGCCCTCCCGCACCCCGGTGCCGAGGTGATCCTGGACATCGGCTGCGGCCCCGGCAACTCCACCGCCGCGCTGCGCGAGCGCTGGCCGACCGCCCACCTCACCGGCGTCGACAACTCCGCTCCGATGCTGGCCACCGCCCGTACCGAGGGCGAGCCCACGGCCGAGTACCTGCTCGCCGACGCCCGCGAGTACGACCCGGCCCCGGCCCGGCCCGACCTGATCGTCTCCAACGCCACCCTCCAGTGGGTGGACGGGCACCTGGCGCTGCTGCCGCGCTGGGCGGCGGCCCTCGAACCTGGTGGGGTGCTCGCCTTCCAGGTGCCGGGCAACTTCGACGCCCCCAGCCACACCCTGCTCGCCGACCTGCGCCGCAGCGCCCGCTGGCGGGGCCTGCTCGGCGAGGAGGCCGTCCGGGCCGGCGTCCACCCGCCCGAGCGCTACCTCGACGCCCTGGTCGCCGCCGACTGCCTGCCGGACGTCTGGGAGACCACCTACCGCACCCTGCTGCCGGGGCCGGACCCGGTGCTGGAGTGGGTCAAGGGCACCGCGCTGCGCCCGGTCCTCACCCGGCTCACCGACCCGGCCGACCGGGCCGCCTTCCTGGCCGAGTACGGGCGGCTGCTGCGCGAGGCCTACCCGGCCGGGCCGCACGGGACGGTCTTCCCGTTCCGGCGGATCTTCGCCGTGGGGACCAGGCGGCCGCGGGGGTGAGGCGGCCGCGGGGCCGGGTCGGCCCGGGCGGCCCGGCCGGTCAGCCCTTGCGCTCGCCGACCAGCCGCGGGTGCCGCTCCAGGCCCTCCAGCCCGTGCCAGGCGAGGTTCACCAGGTGCGCCGCCACCGTCGCCTTGTCCGGCTTGCGGACCTCCAGCCACCACTGCCCGGTCAGCGCGACCATCCCGACCAGCATCTGCGAGTACATCGGGGCCAGCCGGGCGTCGAAGCCGCGGGACTTGAACTCCAGGCCCAGGATGTCCTCGACCTGCGTGGCGATGTCGCTGATCAGCGAGGCGAAGGTGCCGGTCGACTGGGCCACCGGGGAGTCCCGGACCAGGATCCGGAAGCCGTCCGTCGAGGTGTCGATGTAGTCCATCAGCGCGAAGGCGGCCTGCTCCAGCAGTTCGCGCGAGTGCCCGCCGGTCAGGGCCCCGGTGACCATGTCCAGCAGCAGCTGCATCTCGCGGTCGACGACCACCGCGTACAGCCCCTCCTTGCCGCCGAAGTGCTCGTACACCACGGGCTTCGACACCCCGGCGCGCTCGGCGATCTCCTCCACCGAGGTGCCGTCGTAGCCGCGCTCGGCGAAGACCGTCCGGCCGATCTCCAGCAGCTGTTCGCGCCGCTGCTTGCCGGTCATCCGGACCCGGCCGCCCCGGCGGCGGGCCGTCGGGGCCGGGCCGCCGCCGGCGCCCCGGTCCGGACCTCCGTCGTCGGTGCCGGCCGCCGGTGCGGCGGCCCGCGGACGGGCCTGCGCCGTGGCGGGCGCCGCGTCCGTCCGCGTGCCGTGGTGACCGCCCCTGCTGTCTGCGCTGCTCCCGTTCACCCCTACATCATGCTGGAAGCGCCGCCTCATGCGGCGCGGCGGGCGGCGATCCGCTGCGCGTCCGGCCAGCGGACGTCCCGGACCCAGCCGGCCAGCTCGAACCAGCGGATCAGCCGGGCCGAGGAGTCGATCTGCCCGCGGAGCACCCCGTGCCGGGCCGAGGTCGGGTCGGCGTGGTGCAGGTTGTGCCAGGACTCCCCGCAGGAGAGCACGGCCAGCCACCAGACGTTGCCGGAGCGGTCCCGGGAGCGGAACGGGCGCCGGCCGACGGCGTGGCAGATCGAGTTGATCGACCAGGTGACGTGGTGCAGCAGGGCCACCCGGACCAGCGAACCCCAGAAGAAGGCGGACAGCGCGCCCTCCCAGGACAGGCTCACCAGGCCGCCGATCAGCGCGGGCAGCAGCAGCGAGATGGTGGTCCAGAGCCAGAACAGCCGGGAGATCCGCCGCAGGGCCGGGTCGCGCACCAGGTCCGGGGCGTACGTGAGCTGCGGGGTCTGCTCCTCGTCGAACATCCAGCCCATGTGGGCCCACCAGAGGCCCTTCATCAGCGCCGGGACGCTCTCCCCGTAGCGCCACGGCGAGTGCGGGTCGCCGTCCTTGTCGCTGAACCGGTGGTGCTTGCGGTGGTCGGCCACCCAGCGCACCAGCGGGCCCTCGACGGCGAGGCTCCCGGCGATCGCCAGCGCCAGGCGCATCGGGCGGCCGGCCTTGAAGGCGCCGTGGGTGAAGTAGCGGTGGTAGCCGATGGTGATGCCGTGGCAGGTGAGGTAGTACATGCCGACGGTGATCGCGAGGTCCGTCCAGCCCAGCCCCCGGCCCCAGGCCACCGGGACGGCGGCGACCAGGGCGGCGAACGGCACGAGGATGAACAGGGAGAGCGCGATCCGCTCGGCCGGGCCCTGCTTCTCGCCGCCGCGGGTGGCGGACAGCCGGGTGGCGGCGGTGTCGGAGTCGCCGGTCCCGGCGGTCTGGTCGGCGGTCTCCACGGCGTCGTCGGTCTCCACGGGTGCGGCGGGGTCGGTGGGTTCGGCGGGTTCGGGGTCGGGAGACGGAGTGCGGGACGCGGCGTTCCCCGCGCGCGCCTCGCCTGCCTGGATGGTCATGGGCGTCCCTTGTGCGGCGTCCCGGAACGGGAGCGAAGCGGAGCTACGTTGGCGTAACCTACGGCATCGTAGGTTGCGCTCCGTGTCCAGGGGAACACACCGCCGCGCGGCGCTTGAGTGAATTCACCCGACTGGATGGATGAACCGGGGGGCCGGCGGGTTCGGCCGCCGGGGCTGGAATCCGGGCCGTGGATCGGTCAAGTCGATACCCACGGCAGGGCCCTCTCGGGTAGGGTCTGACACGACTGTCCGCCGTGGTGTAATGGCAGCACAGGGCCCTTTGGAGGCCTTTGTCTGGGTTCGAATCCTAGCGGCGGAGCCTCTGCACGCCTCGGGTTCGGGCGTTATCCGTGGCGCCGGTATTGTCGGTGCTGCTCGGCGGACTGTGCGAATGGCGACCGGCCTGGGTCCGGGCCGGGCCTGCTCTGCCCTCTCTGTGAACCTACCGAGGAGCCTCCCCGCATGGGTGCCAATTCGCTTGCCGCCGTTGTCGTGCTCGCCGCCGGTGGCGGGACCCGGATGAAGTCGAACAAGCTGCCCAAGGTGCTGCACGAGGTGTGCGGCCGCTCGTTGGTGGGTCACGCGGTCTCGGCGGCCCGGGAACTGACGCCCGGCCAGCTGGTCGTCGTGGTCGGCCACCAGCGCGAGCTGGTCGTGGCGCACCTGACGGAGCACTACCCGGCCACCCGCACCGCGGTGCAGGCGGAGCAGAACGGCACCGGGCACGCGGTGCGCACCGCGCTGGAGTCGCTGGCCGCCGACGGCGCCGTGCTGGACGGCACCGTGATCGTCACCGCCGGCGACTCGCCGCTGCTGACCGGGGAGACCCTGCGCCGGCTGGCCGACGCGCACGCCGCCCAGCAGAACGGCGTCACCGTGCTGACCGCCGTCGTCCCGGAGCCCTTCGGCTACGGCCGCATCCTGCGGGACGAGGACGGCACCGTCGCCGCGATCGTCGAGGAGCGCGACGCCAGCGCCACCCAGCGCGCGATCACCGAGATCAACTCCGGCGTCTTCGCCTTCGACGCCAAGCTGCTCACCGCGGCGCTGGGCGAGCTCACCACGGACAACTCGCAGGGCGAGGAGTACCTGACCGACACCCTGGAGATCCTGCGTACGGCGGGCCACCGGGTCGGCGCCGTGGTGGCCGAGGACCACCGGGACATCCTGGGCATCAACGACCGGGTCCAGCTGGCGCAGGCCCGCCGGCTGCTGAACGACCGCCTGCTGGAGCGGGCGATGCGCGAGGGCGTCACCGTGGTGGACCCGGCGACCACCTGGTTCGACGTGCAGGTCACGTACGAGCCGGACGCCGTGGTGCTGCCGAACACCCAGCTCCAGGGCGCCACGCACCTGGGCGAGGGCTGCGAGGTCGGCCCGAACTCGACCCTCAAGGACACCCTGGTCGGTGTCGGCGCCCGGGTGAGCAACACCACGGCCGACCGCGCCGAGATCGGCGAGCTGGCCACCGCCGGCCCGTACGCCTACCTGCGGCCGGGCGCCCGGCTGGGCCGCAAGGCGAAGGTCGGCACCTACGTCGAGGTGAAGAACTCCGAGCTGGGCGAGGGCGCCAAGGTGCCGCACCTGTCCTACATCGGCGACGCCACGATCGGCGAGGGCACCAACATCGGCGCGGCCTCCGTCACCGTGAACTACGACGGCGTGAACAAGCACCGCACGGTCATCGGCGCGCACTGCCGCACCGGCTCGGACAACATGTTCATCGCCCCGGTCACCGTCGGTGACGGCGCCTACACCGGCGCCGGCTCGGTGATCACCAACGACGTCCCGGCCGGGGCGCTCGGTGTGAACCGGGCCACGCAGCGCAACATCGAGGGCTGGGTCGAGCGCAAGCGCCCCGGGACGGTGTCCGCGCAGGCCGCGAAGGCGGCGGCGGACGGGGCCGAGCAGGCCTGAGCGGGCGGGCCGGGGCCGGGGGACGGTCCCGAGGCGGACGGTTTCTGCGCGGGCGCGTAACCTTGGGGACATACGTGCGCCACAGGGCTTACCGCCCGTGTCCAGGCGTACCGACAATTCCCCAACCCGTACCGCGAGCGGGCCCTGCCTGCCCGCCACCGGGTCGAGGGTTCAGCGTTCGCAACGCGAGGAGACGGTGCAGTGAGCGGGATCACGACGTCGGGTGAGAAGAAGCTGAAGCTCTTCTCCGGCCGTGCCCACCCGGAGCTGGCGAAGGAGGTGGCCGAGGCGCTCGGGACCGAGCTGGTCCCCACCAAGGCCCTGGACTTCGCCAACGGCGAGATCTACGTCCGCTTCCTGGACTCCGCGCGCGGCGCGGACTGCTTCGTGATGCAGAGCCACACGGCTCCCATCAACCAGTGGATCATGGAACAGCTGATCATGATCGATGCTCTGAAGCGGGCCTCCGCCAAGAGCATCACCGCGATCCTGCCGTTCTACGGGTACGCCCGCCAGGACAAGAAGCACCTCGGCCGCGAGCCCATCTCGGCCCGCCTGGTCGCCGACCTGCTGCGCCAGGCCGGCGCCGACCGCCTGATGGCCGTGGACCTGCACACCGCGCAGATCCAGGGCTTCTTCGACGGCCCGGTGGACCACCTGTTCGCGCTGCCGCTGCTGGCCGACTACATCGGCGGGAAGGTCGACCGCGACAAGCTGACGGTCGTCTCCCCGGACGCCGGCCGCGTGAAGGTCGCCGACCAGTGGTGCGACCGGCTGGACGCCCCGCTGGCGATCATCCACAAGCGCCGCGACATCACCCAGGCCAACACCATCCTGTCGGCCGACGTCGTCGGTGACGTCAAGGGCCGGGTCTGCGTGCTGGTCGACGACATGATCGACACCGCCGGCACCATCTGCGCCGCGGCCGACGCGCTGTTCGACAACGGCGCCGCGGACGTCGTGGTGGCCGCCACCCACGGTGTGCTCTCCGGTCCGGCCGCGGACCGGCTGAAGAACTCGCGGGTGAGCGAGTTCGTGTTCACCAACACGCTGCCCACCCCGGCCTCGATCCAGCTGGACAAGATCACCACGCTGTCCATCGCCCCGTCGATCGCCGCCGCGATCCGCGAGGTCTTCGAGGAGGGCTCCGTGACCAGCCTCTTCGAGGGCGTGCACTGACGAAGGCCCGTGCAGGCGGCCCCGGTCCGGTCGGACCGGGGCCGCCGCCGATTTCGCGGGAGGCCGCTCGTGCGGTTAGACTCGTGAAACTGCTCGGCGAGGGATGCCGTGCGCCTGCTTGCCGGGTGCCCGCTCCGTGATCGACGCGCTGCCGGTGCCGGACTCCCGTCCACCGGCAGGCCGTTGCCGCCGAGTGACCCCCGAACGTACTGAGGGTGTGGTCCCGGCGGTTTTCGCATTGCCTGCACCCCCGCGCCATTTCCACGAGGAGTGCAGTCGTGTCCGAGATCCGTATTGCCGCTGAGACCCGTTCCGAGTTCGGCAAGGGTGCCGCCCGTCGCGCCCGCCGCGCCGGCTTCGTCCCCGGTGTCGTCTACGGCCACGGCCACGCCCCGGTTCACCTGAACCTGCCCGGCCACGACCTGATGATGGCCCTGAAGACCCCGAACGCCCTGCTGGTCGTCCCGATCGAGGGCAAGGACGAGTACGTCCTGCCGAAGGCCGTCCAGCGCGAGGCCATCAAGCGCACCATCGAGCACGTCGACCTGCTGCTGGTCAAGCGCGGCGAGAAGGTCACCGTCGAGATCCCGGTCCACACCGAGGGCGAGCTGGCCGCCGGCGGCAACCTGCTGGAGCACGTCCTGAACGCGCTCCCGATCGAGGCCGAGGCCACCCACCTGCCCGAGTCGGTCACCGTCTCGGTCGAGGGCCTGGAGGCCGGCGCGGCCATCCACGCCAAGGACATCGTCCTGCCGGCCGGCGTCACCCTGGCCGTCGACGCCGACGCCGTCGTGCTGCAGGTCATCGGCGCCCAGGCCGCCCCGGCCGAGGACGAGGCCGCCGAGGCCGAGGGCACCGAGGCCTGAGCCTCGCCCCGTTAGTCGGACCGCTGCCCCGGTCGCTCCCGTCGGAGCGCCCGGGGCAGCGGCGTGTCCGGGATGATGACGACGAGCGCGAAGGAGAGGAAGGACGGCATGGCGGACGAGTACGAGGGCCCGTGGCTGGTGGTCGGGCTGGGCAACCCCGGGGAGCAGTACGCCCGGAACCGGCACAACATCGGCTTCATGGTGGTGGACCTGCTGGCGCAGCGGATGGGTGCCAGGTTCAAGGCGCACAAGAGCCGGGCGCAGGTGGCCGAGGGACGGCTGGCGGGCAGGCGGGTGGTGCTGGCCAAGCCGATGTCCTTCATGAACCTCTCCGGCGGGCCGGTGACGGCGCTGCGCGACTTCTACAAGGCGCCGGCCTCGGCGCTGGTCGCCGTCCACGACGAGCTGGACATCGACTACGCGACGCTGCGGCTGAAGCTGGGCGGCGGCGACAACGGCCACAACGGGCTGAAGTCGATCACCAAGTCGCTGGGCCCGGACTACCACCGGGTGCGCTGCGGGATCGGCCGTCCGCCGGGCCGGATGGAGGTCGCGGACTTCGTGCTGAAGGACTTCTCCGCGACCGAGCGCAAGGAGCTGGAGTGGTTCGTGGACCGCTCGGCGGACGCGGTGGAGGCGCTGCTGTCCGAGGGGCTGGAGCGGGCCCAGGGGACGTACAACTCCTGAGCCTCCTGACCGTCCGTCAGGACCCTGTGCGGGGTACGCAACGGTCGTACAACGCTTGGCCCGTCAAACCTGAATCGGTGTGAGAAACCTGTGCGGGATCGGATAGCGTCGGCCTGGTACGCGAACGAGTCCTGGGGAGTTCTCGATGCGGGAATTGCGTCCGGACCGCCGAGTGCGGTGGAGCCGGGGGGTCGAGCTGAGGCGGCTCGGCCGGCGGGTCGGTACGGCCGGTGCGCTGGGGGTGGCCGGCGTCCTGCTGTCGGGCGGTGCGGTGGCGCACGCGGAGCCGGTCGCCGAGTCGGACCCGGCGGTCTCCCCGGAGCCGGCGGCGGCGCAGTTCGGCCCGGTGCTCGGTGACTCGATGGGCCCCGACGCGGGGCTGCTGGCGGTCGGCGGCGGCCTGGTGGTGGCGGCCGGCGGCGCGGCGCTGTGGCTGAAGCGCAAGCGCGCGGGCGAGACCGCGGAGTAGGAACCTCACGGCCGAGGGCCGGTGTCCCCGACGGGACACCGGCCCTCGGCCGTTCTCGGGCCGGCCGTCAGCCGGTGTTGCGCAGGCCGGCGGCGATGCCGTTGACGGTCAGCAGCAGCGCGCGGGCGCGCAGCGGGTCGTCCTGGCGCCCGGCCGAGAGCTCCTCGCGCTGGCGGCGCAGCAGCGCGACCTGGAGGTAGGAGATCGGGTCGAGGTAGGCGTCGCGGACGGCGAAGGTCTGCTTCAACACCGGGTTGTGCTCCAGCAGTTCGCTCTCGCCGGTGAGCCGGAGCACCTCGCGCAGGGTGAGCGCGTGCTCGGCCTTGATCTCGTCGAAGACGTGGTGCAGCTCGCCGGGCACCAGCTGCTCGACGTAGTGGCGGGCGATCCGCAGGTCGGTCTTGGCCAGCGTCATGGCGACGTTGGACAGGAAGTTGCGGAAGAAGTGCCACTCGCCGTACATCTCGTCCAGCACGTCGCCGAGGCCGGCCGCGCGGGCGGCGGCGAGGCCGGAGCCGACGCCGTACCAGCCGGGGACGATCTGCCGGGACTGGGTCCAGCCGAACACCCACGGGATGGCCCGCAGGCCGTCCAGGCCGGCGCCGGAGTCGGGGCGGCGGGACGGGCGGGAGCCCAGGTGCAGCGAGGCGAGCTGGTCGACCGGGGTGGAGGCGAAGAAGTACTTCGGCAGGTCCTCCTGCTCGACCAGGCCGCGGTAGGCGGTGTGGGCGGCCTCGGAGACCTGGTCCATCGCGGCGTCCCAGCGGGCCAGCGACTCGGGGGCCTGGCGCGGGGCGGTGTGCAGCGCGGAGGCGGAGAGCGTGGCGGAGAGGGTCAGCTCCAGGTTCTCCCGGGCCAGCGAGGGGAGCAGGTACTTGTCGGAGATGACCTCGCCCTGCTCGGTGACCTTGATCTCGCCCTCCAGGGTGCCCCAGGGCTGGGCCAGGATGGCCTCGTGCGAGGGGCCGCCGCCGCGGCCGACGGTGCCGCCGCGGCCGTGGAACAGGCGCAGCCGGATGCCGTAGCGGTGGGCGACGTCGCGCAGCCGGCGCTGGGCGCGGTGGATCTCCCACTGGGAGGTGGTGATGCCGCCGAACTTGGAGGAGTCGGAGTAGCCGAGCATGACCTCCTGGACGTCGCCGCGCAGCGAGACGAGCAGGCGGTAGGACGGGTCGGAGAGCATCTCGTCGAGGATGCGGTCGGCCTGCTGGAGCTCGTCGGTGGTCTCCAGCAGCGGCACGATGCCGATCTTGGCGATGCCGGCGTGCAGGTCGATCAGGCCGGCCTCGCGGGCCAGCACGGTGGCGGCGAAGACGTCGTCGGCGCCCTGGCACATCGAGATGATGTAGCTCTCGACGATCTCGTCGCCGAAGCGCTCGAAGCCCTGGCGGACGGTGTTGAAGACGCCGAGGGTCTTGGTGCCGGCCTCGTCCAGCGGGGCCGGGGTGGGGGCGAGCGGGCGGCGCGAGCGGAGCTCCTTGGCGAGCAGCTTCTGCCGGTACTCGCGGGGCATGTCGGCGTAGCGCCAGGCCTCCTCGCCGAGCCGGTCGAAGAGCTGGCCGAGGGCGTGGTGGTGGGCCTCGGCGTGCTCGCGCACGTCCATGGTGGCGAGCTGGAGGCCGAAGGCCTCGACGGTGCGGATGGCGCGGGCGAGGCGGCCGTCGGCGATGAGCTCGCCGCGGTGGGAGCGCAGCGAGTCCTGGATCAGCCGCAGGTCGGCGATCAGCTCGCGGGTGCCGAGGTAGTCGCGGCCCTCGACGTGCGGGGTGCCGCCGGCCAGCCGCTCGCGGGTGTTCTCCAGCTTGAGCCGGATGCAGGTGGCCTTGAGGCGGTAGGGCTCCTCGGCGTTCATCCGCTTGTAGCGCGGGCTGAGTTCGGGGAGCAGGTGCAGGTCGGTGTTGAGCGAGGCGAGCAGCTCGACCGAGGCGCCGGCCAGCCGCTCGGAGGTGGAGAGCGTGTTGCGCAGGTCGTCGATCGCGGCGAGCGCGTCCTTGATGCCGTACTCGTGCTGGAGGTTGAGGACGTCCCAGGTGACCTGCGGGGTGACGTTGGGGTTGCCGTCGCGGTCGCCGCCGATCCAGGTGCCGAAGGTGAGCGGGCGCACGCCGTCGGGCAGGCTCAGGCCGACCCGGGCGAGCTCCTCGTGCAGCTCCTCCAGGACCTCGGGGACGGCCTCGCGGTAGAGCTCGTCCAGGTAGTAGACGGCGTTGCGGGCCTCGTCGGTGGGCTCGGGGCGGGCGATGCGCAGCTCGTCGGTCTGCCAGAGCAGGTCGATGACCTCGGCCAGGCGGCGGTCGGCGGAGCGCTTGGCGCTGCTGGTGCGGGCCTGGTCGGCGGCGGCCAGGCCGGAGGTGACCTCGTCGCGGTGGATGCGGTCGAGGAGTTCGCCGATCCGGCGCAGCTTGTTGAGGACGCTGCGGCGGGCGGCCTCGGTGGGGTGCGCGGTGAAGACCGGGCGCACCGCGAGGTGGGCCAGGGTGTCCTGGAGGTGCTTGGCGTCGGCCTCGGCGAGCAGGTCGGCGGTCTGCGCGAGCAGCGAGCCCTCGCGGGCGCGGCGGGTGGCGAACTCGCGGCCGCGGTGCACCTGCTCGGTGACGTTGGCGAGGTGGAAGTAGGTGGAGAACGCCCGGACCAGCTTCGCGGCGGTGTCCAGGTCGATGTCGGAGAGGAGTTCGGCGGTGGCCTCGCCGTCGGTGCGGCTCAGCAGGCGGACCTGTTCGACCAGGCCCAGCAGCTGGGGGCCCTCCTGGCGGACCAGCGTCTCGCCGAGCAGGTCGCCGAGGCGGCGGATGTCCGCACGCAGGGCGGCGTTGTCGGGATCGGCGACGACGGGCGTGGGGCTGTCCGCCGGGGTGGGGACCGGAGCGGTCACGGCTGTCTCCCTGTGGTGGTGGGGTTCGGCAACGGCTCATCGTCACAGGTCCACACGCGTGTGGCGGGTGTGACGCGTGCGGACCGCGCTGTCCGACGCGACCAGCATAGGTGTCGGGGAGGGTGCTGTCCGCGACGTGGCCGGATGGCGGACAGGGCTGCCGAAAACCACCTGTGGTCTGGACCACTTGACGGCCTAGGGGGGTGTACGGGGAGATCCCGGTGGGGAGGGGAGGGGGTTGCCGCTTACGCTGTGGGGCATGAGCAACTCGCCTGGGGAGCGCGTGCCGGTCCGGTCGTTCTTGTGGTGGAAGCGGCCGCGCAGCGCTTTCCTGGACATCGGGCTGGCGTTGCTCGCCGCGGTCGAGTGCGCGGCCAGCACGATCGCCTTCCTCTCCGCCCGGATCCACGTCAGCACCGCGGGAGCGGTCGGGATAGCCGTGCTCGGCACGCTGGCCGGCGGCTCCCTGGTGGTGCGCCGGCGCTGGCCGGCCGTCCCGGTGCTGGTGACGCTGCTGGTGATGCCGGGAATGCTGGGCGTGGTGCTGCTGGTGGTGGCGCTGTACACGCTGGCGTCGACCTGGGAGTGGCCCTCGCGGCGCCGCCGGGTGGTCGCGCTGTCCGCGCTGGCCTTCGCCGAGGCGGCCGCCGTGATGGCGGTGTCGCTGATGACGCCCGGGGACGGGCCGGTGGACCCGCCGCCGCTGTGGGGTCAGATCCTGCTGTCGCTGCTGGTGGCGGTCGGGCTGACGGTCGCCCCGGTGCTGACCGGACTGTACGTCGGCGCGCGGCGGCGGCTGATCGAGTCGCTCAAGGACCGCGCGCACGGCCTGGAGACCGAACTGGACCTGCTGGCCGAGCAGGCGCAGGAGCGCGCCCGCCGGGCCCGGCTGGAGGAGCGCACCCGGATCGCCCGGGAGATGCACGACGTGGTGGCGCACCGGGTGTCGCTGATGGTGGTGCACGCCGGGGCGCTGGAGCGGATCGTCGGCAAGGACCCGGAGAAGGCGGCGCAGAGCGCCAAGCTGATGGGCGAGGTCGGCCGGCAGGCGCTGAACGAACTGCGCGAGATCCTCGGGGTGCTGCGGATGGACGACGAGCGGCAGCCGGAGCCGGACTCGCTGGCCGGGCTGCCGCGGCTGGTGGACCAGTCCCGGGTGGCCGGGATGGCGGTGACCCTGACGGTCAGCGGCAGCCGGCAGGAGTTCACCGGCGAGGCCGAGCAGACCGCCTACCGGGTCGTCCAGGAGGGCCTGACCAACGCGCACAAGCACGCGGGCGGCGCCCAGGTGTCCGTCCTGCTCTCGTACGCGCCGAACGGGGTGCGGGTGGCCGTGGTGAACGCCTGCCCGGGCGGGGAGCGGGGCGCGGCGAAGCTGCCCAGCGGGGGCAACGGGCTGGTCGGGATGCGGGAACGGGTGATCGCGCTGGGCGGCACGTTCTCCTCCGGGCCGGAGGCGGACGGCGGGTTCCGGATCGAGGCGGTGCTGCCGTCCCGGCTGGCGGTGCGGGCCGAGCGGCTGCGCTGAGCCGGGCCCGGCGCTCCGGCGCTCCCGGTGCTCCTCCTCCGTACGCCTCGGTGCCCGTCAGTACTCGTCAGTACTCGTCCGGGGTCCGCAGCCGCTCCGGGGCCGTGCCCAGGACCAGGGCGGAGACCGCCTGGTCGATGCCGTGCCCGAGGAACCACTCGCCGGTGTGGTCCAGGCTGTAGACCCGGCCCTCCTCGTCGACGGCCAGCAGCGCCTGCCCGTACGCCTCCTCGCCGAGCGGGGCCAGCCGGGTGCCCAGTGCCCGGCCGAGGTCGAGCAGGGTGCGCGGCTGGTGCAGGCCGCACAGCGGGTCGATCAGGAACGGCGTGCGGGCCAACTGGCGGCCCGGGCCGGACAGGTCGAAGGCGAGGCCGCCGAACTCGGCCCAGGCCTCCACCGCCGCCGGGAACACCGCGTGCGTCACACCGGTGGGCGCGCCGTACCCGACCAGGGCGTCGGCCCACTCCTCGGCCTGCCGGATCTGCCAGCGGCCGGGGTGCCAGCCGGCCGCCTTGAGCTCGGCGGCGACGTCGGCGGGGAAGCGCGGGCGGGTCCGGGCGCCGGCGGGGGAGAGGGTGGCCGGTGCGGGCGGGATGGGCGGGTTCAGGGCGGGCTCCAGGGCTGGGGGACGGGGGACGTGCCGGCGGCTCGGCCGGCCGGTGCGCGGGCGGTCAGTGCGCGGGCGGGCCGACGGCGACGCTGCGCACGGTGAAGTGCTCCAGCATCGGAGCGCAGGAGCGGCAGGGCGGGGCGTGGCTGCCGTGCGCCGGATCCCCCTCCTCGCGGATGCGGACGGTCGTCATCCGGGAGCCCTTGAGCGCCTTGCGGGCCTCGTGCAGCGTCATCGGCTTGCGGGCGGCGCGCTTGGAGCGCCGGCCGTCGACCGCGGCCAGGTGCTGGGAGAGCAGGACGGCCTCCGGGCAGCGGCCGGTGAACCGCTCGCGGGCCTCCGTCGGCAGGGCGTCCAGGAAATCGGCGACCAGGTGGTGCAGCACCGGGCGGCGCGGGTCCTTGTCGCCCGCCAGGGTGTGCACCTCGCCGCCCTTGAGCGACAGCGCGGCGGCGACGGCGGGCAGCAGGCTGTCGCGGTGGTGGCGCAGCACGGGCGGGCCCGCCGGCTCACCGGTGGTCATCCGTCGTCCTCCTCCTGGTAACCCGGTGTCGGCCGGAGTGACCGGGCCCGTCCGGGGCAAGCCTGTTCAGGGGCAAGCCTGTCAAACGGCACTGACAACCGCGCAACCGGGGTGCGGCGGCGGCCGGTGGCGCCACGGACCGGCCCGGCGGTCACCCGATGCTGGCCGAACGCGCACGCGTCCGTCACGACTTGTCCGCCGATTTACCGAAACGGCCCCGGAGGCCGGTACGCGGCCGGTACCGTTCCGGCAGCGAGCCGAAGGGGGACGCGGCCGACCGCGCGGAGCAACCGCCGGGCGGGCCCGACTCCCGTGCCCGCGCCGGACGTTGAGGCCACCGGGGAGGGCCTGCCGCCCACCCCGGCGCTGAGCGAAGGGGCCCGTGCGATGACGTCGGAACCGCAGGACGACCACTGGCAGGCCGCCAACCAGGCACCCGGCGGCCACGTACCCGCACCGGACGAGCCGCCCCGGCCGGTGCCCGAGCGCCCCGTCGGGCTGGCCGTGGTCGGGGCCGGCTACTGGGGCCCGAAGCTGGTCCGCAACGCGCAGCAGACCCGGGCGCTGCGGCTGCACTGGCTGTGCGACCTGGACGAGGCCAAGGCCCGCGCGGTGCTGGGGGAGTACAGCACCGTCGGGGCGACCGCCAGCTACCGGCGGGTGCTGGCGGACGAACGGGTCGGCGCGGTCGCGGTGGCCACACCGGCGGGCGCCCACTACGCGCTGGTGCGGGCGGCGCTGGAGGCCGGCAAGCACGTCCTGGTGGAGAAGCCGATCACCACCTCCGCCGCCGAGGCCGAGGAGCTGGTCGACCTGGCCGAGCGGCGCGGGCTGGTGCTGATGTGCGACCACACCTTCTGCTACACCCCGGCGGTGCGGCGGATCCGCGAGCTGGTCCACGGCGGGGAGATCGGGGACGTCCAGTTCTTCGACTCGGTGCGGATCAACCTCGGCCTGGTGCAGCCGGACGTCGACGTGCTGTGGGACCTCGCCCCGCACGACCTGTCGATCCTGGACTTCGTGCTGCCGCCCGGGGTCGAACCGGTCGGGGTGTCCGCCCAGGGCGCCGACCCGATCGGGGCCGGCCGCGCCTGCGTCGCGTACCTGACGGTCCGGCTCAGCAACGGCGCGCTCGCGCACTGCCACGTCAACTGGCTCTCCCCGACCAAGGTCCGCACCACCCTGATCGGCGGCTCGCGGCGCACCCTGGTCTGGGACGACCTCAACCCGCAGGCCCGGCTGGCGGTGCACGACCGGGGCGTCGACCTCACCCCGCCCGACCAGCTCACCGACGAGATCCGGCACCGGGCGCTGATCTCCTACCGGGTCGGCGAGATGGTCGCGCCGGCGCTGGTCGAGCAGGAGGCGCTGCGCAACGTGATGGCCGAGTTCGCCGCCGCCATCACCGAGGGCCGGGCCCCGCTCACCGACGGCCGGGCCGGGGTGCGGGTGCTGCAGCTGCTGGAGGCGGCCTCGCTCAGCCTCGAACTCGGCGGGGTCACCGTGCCGGTGGGCGCGGCGGTCCGGGCCGGGGCGGAGGCGCGGTGAGCGGGGTGGTGCACGGTTCGGGGAGCGGTGCGGCGGGGGCGGGGGTGGGCGTTCCGGCCCAGGGCGGCGGTGCGGCGGGGGAGGGCGTTCCGCTGGTCGATCTGGCGGCGGCGCACGCCGAGGTGGCGCAGGAGGTGCGGGCCGGCTTCGACCGGGTGCTCGCCTCCGGAGCCTTCGTCAAGGGCCCCGAAGTGGCCGCCTTCGAGCGGGAGTACGCGGCCTTCGTCGGCGTCCGGCACTGCGTGGGCGCCGCCAACGGCACCGACGCGCTCGAACTGGCCCTGCGCGCCCTGGACCTGCCGCCCGGCGGCGGGGTGGTGCTGCCCGCCAACACCTTCGTCGCCACCGCCGAGGCGGTGCTGCGGGCCGGGCTGCGCCCGGTGCTCGTCGACGCCGACCCGGAGTACCTGCTGATGGACCCGGAACGGGCCGCCGCCGCGCTGCCCGGCGCGGTCGCGCTGCTGCCCGTCCACCTCTTCGGCCAACTCGCCCCGATGGGCCCGCTGCTGGCGGCGGCCGACGGCCGTCCGGTGGTGGAGGACGCGGCGCAGTCCCAGGGCGCCCGGCAGCACGGGCGCACCTGGTACGGGCGGATCGCGGCCACCAGCTTCTACCCGGGCAAGAACCTCGGCGCCTACGGCGACGCCGGGGCGGTGCTCACCGACGACGACGCCCTGGCCGACGCCGTCCGGCTGACCGGCGACCACGGCGCCCGCGACCGGTACCGGCACGAACGGTTCGGCTGCAACTCCCGGCTGGACGCGCTGCAGGCCGTCGTGCTGCGCGCCAAACTGCGCCGGCTGCCCGCCTGGAACGCCGCCCGCCGGACCGCCGCCGCCCGCTACGACGCGCTGCTGGGCGGGCTGGACGGACTCGCCCTGCCCCGTACCGCGCCCGGCAACGAGCACGTCCGGCACCTGTACCCGGTGCGGATCGGCCCCGGCCGGGACCGCGACACGGTGCTGGCCGCGCTGCACGCCGCCGGGATCGGCGCCGGGGTGCACTACCCGGTGCCGGTCCACCTGCAACCCGCGTTCCGTCACCTCGGCCACCGCGAGGGGACGTTCCCGGTCGCCGAGCGGGCCGCCCGCGAACTGCTCAGCCTGCCGCTGCACCCGCACCTCACCGAGGCCCGGCAGCTGCGGGTGGCCGAGGCGCTGGCGCGGGCGCTGGGCGGGCGGCTGTGACGGCGGGGGCACTGCCCGCGCTCCGGGCTCTCCGGGGCAGGGGCCCGTCGTCCGCCTGGCTGACCGGGGGTTGAGGGCAGGCCCTAGGCTGGTGCCCAGCAAGCACCGTATTTTGCAGCAGCCAGTGGGGGCTCCCAGATGACGACAGGTCGGCCCGGCGTCGCCGCCGCACCGAACGCGGCGTACGCAGGTCAGGTGGTGCAGTTCCCGGACCCGGTCCGCGCGGAGCGGCACCCCGCCGGGGTCAGGGTGGACGAGTACGGCTTCCCGGACTTCGGTCCGTACGCCGCCGCCGCGGCCGAGGTGGCCGACCCGCCGGCGGGCTTCGGCGTGGACGAACTGCGGCTGACCGACTACGTCTCGGCCAACGCCGCGCTCTACACCCAGGGCCACCCGCTCTGGGCCGACCTCCCGACCGCCGTCGCCACCCCGCCCGGCTGGACCTGGCACCACGCGGTCGGCCGGGCCGCCCCCGGCTGGCGGCGGATGGAGCTCGTCCCGGTCGAGGTCAAGGCGCTGCTGCGGCACCACGGCGGCCTGGCCACCTCCGCCGCCGACCACACCCGCCGCGGCACCCGCCCGCTGCAGGAGCGCCGGCCGGTGCACTTCTCGCTGGCCGGGGACGGCGGCGACCCGATCGGCGTCCCCGAGGACCTGGTGCAGCGCGCCGAGGAGCGCCTCGGCTACCGGCTGCCCGACGCCTACCGCACCTTCCTCAAGCTGGGCGGCGGCCGCGCCCCGGTCGGCGTGGCGCTGGACACCGAGCTCGGACTGCTGCTCGACCAGCCGTTCCTGACGCTCACCGAGGAGTACGGCACCGACGACGTCGTGTACGCCAACAAGTGCCTGCGCGACCACCTCACCAAGGACTACCTGGGCATCGCCTACGCGCAGGGCGGCCTGGTCGCGCTCAAGGTGCGCGGCGAGCGGACCGGCTCGGTCTGGTTCCACCTGTACGACGACGCCCGCGACGCCGGCGGCCCGGAGGCGCCGGAGGACCGCTGCGCCCGGCTGCTGCTGCCCTGCGGCGAGGACTTCGACGCCTTCCTGCTCCGGCTGGCCGGCAGCCCGCCGGAGCTGGAGACGGTCGCGGAGCTGATGGTGGACGGCGGGTTCGCCCGGGCCGTCCCGGTCGGCTGAGGCGCGTGGGCGCGGTGTTCGTGGTGCTCGCGGTGGTGTCGGTGGCCGAGGTGGTCGCGGTGGAACGGGGGACGAAGAGGATGCGGACAGGGGTGAACCGGGCGTGGTGACGTACGCGCAGGCGCAGGAGCTCGCCGAGGAGTGGATCAACGGCGGGGTGCCGCGCTCGCAGCAGCGCGAGGTGCGGGTCCGGGAGTTCGACCTGGGCTTCGTCTGCTGGGCGGTGGCGCCCACGGGCCCGGCCGACGGCTCGGGCGGTGCGGGCGGCGGCTCGGGGGAGGCGCGGCTGGTGATCGCCCGGGACTCCGGCGCCAGCACGCTCTGGCCCGCGCTGCCCGTCAACGAGGTGGTCCGGCAGTACGAGGAGGTCTACGGGCGGCCGGTGGCGGCCAACCCGGCGGGGGCGGCGAAGCCCGCGCCCGGGCCGGTGGAGGCGACCTCCTTCCTGCTCAGCCCGCCGCAGTGGCTCCAGGAGGCGGGGGCCGCGGCGATCGCGGCGGAGGCGGAGCGGCTCGGGACGGCTCCGGCCGCTGCTGCCGCCGCTGCCGCGCCCGCTCCGGCTGTCGCGCCCGTCGAGGAGCCGCCCGCCGCGGCGCCGCGGCCCGGGCCGGCCGTGCTGACCGAGCCGCCGGTCTCCGACCGGCCCGCCGGGGACGCGCCGACCATGCTCGCGCCGCCGGCCGGGCACGACGAGCCGGCCGTCGCGCCGGTGCCGCCGGTCGCGGCTCCGGTCGCGCCCGTTCCGTCCGTGGCGCCCGGCCGGCCGCCGGTCGAGGGCGAGGCCGCGACCGTCCTGATGTCCGAAGGGCTGCGGACCACCGGCTCGGACCTGCCCGAGCCCGCCGCGCCGGCGGGTGCCGAGGCCGCGACCATGCTGATGCCGCCGACGGGTGGCGGCTACGGCATGCCCCCGGTCCCGCCGCCCGCCGCCCAGCCGCCCGCCGCGCAGCCCCCGGCGCCGCCCGTCGCGCCGCCGGCCCCGGGACCGGCGCCAGTGCCGGCGCCCGCCCCGGCCGCCGAGCCGGCGCCCACGCTGCTCGCCTCGCCGGACGCGATGCCCGGGCTGATGGGCCTGCCGGGTGCCCCGGTGGCCCCGCCCGCCGGTGGTCCGCAGGTGGAGCACGCGCCGACGATGCTGGCCCCGCCCGGCGGCCTGCCCGGCCTCGCCGGCCTGCCCGGCGCTCCGGCCCCGGGCGCCCCGGCCCCCGGTGTCCCGGCTCCCGGCGCCCCGGTCCCCGGCGTCCCGGTCCCCGCTGCCCCGGAGGCCGCCGCGCCGCAGGGCGGGCTGGGCCGTGGTGCGGGTTCGGGTCCGCCGCCGCCCCCGCCGGCCGCGCTGCGCGGTGGCCCCGCCGGTTCCCCCGGCCCCGCCGCCTCCGCCGGGCTTGGGCGCGGTGCGGGTTCGGGTCCGCCGCCGCCTCCGCCCGCCGGGCTGAAGCACACCCCGGGCTCCGGCACGCCCGCCGCCCACCCCGGTGGTCGTGGCGCCGCCTCCGCCCCGCCGCCCCCGCCCCCGGCGGGCCTGCGGGGCGGCGAGGCCCCGGTGGCCCCGCAGGCCGCGCCGGCCGCCGGCCCGGCCGCGTCCGGTCCGTCGTACGAGGCGACCCAGCTGGCGGGCGCGATCGACCCGGCGCTGCTGGGCGCCCCGGCGGACCCGGGCACCCCGCCGTCCGGCGGTCCCGCAGTCCCGCCGCCGCCCGGCGGTCCGGCGGCCCCCGCCGCGCCCGCGGCCGGCTACGGCTACCCGAACGCGCCCGGCGCCGCCGGGGTCGTCCCGCCGGCGGTGGTGCCCGGTTCGCCGCCGCCCGCGCCGGTGCCGCCGGGCGTGCCCGCGGTCGGCCCGGGGTACTTCGCCGCGCTCAGCTACCGGGGCCCGGACGGCTCGGAGCAGAAGCTGCTGCACCGCAGCGAGCCCGGCACCCCGCACCCGGAGTGGAAGATCCTCCAGGACCTGCGCCGGCTCAACGTGCCGCCGGAGCAGGTGCTGGAGCTCTACACCGAGCTGGAGTCCTGCGACCTGCCGGGCGGCTACTGCAACCGCATGATCGCCGCGTCCTGGCCGAACGTCCGGCTCACCCACACCGCCCCGTACGGCCGCGACCACGCCTCCCGGCAGGCCGGGATGGCCGAGCTGCTCGACCACCTGGACGAGCTGCACCAGCTGGCGTCCGGCGCCCAGCGGGTCCGCCCGTTCCGGGTGCCGCCGCCCGCGCCGGGGACGGTCCAGGCGCTGCCGCCGCTCCCGCCGCAGCAGCTCGCCCAGGAGACCGGGGCCGCCTTCGGGCAGAACCTGTTCCGCTACGAGCAGCGCGCCGTCTCCCGCCAGGGCGTGCCCGAGCCGGTGTCCCAGACCCTGATGTGGGCCGGGCTGCCGCGCGACTTCGGGCCGTTCTTCTGGGCGCAGGCGCAGGAGGGCCGTCCGATCCCGACGCTCGCCGAGCTGGCCGCCGAGCGCGGCCTCGCCGCGGGCCCGGACTTCGGCGGCTACCTGGTGCTGGGCAACGACTACGGCCGCCAGCTGTGCGTCCAGTACGGCACCGCGCACGTGGTGGCCGTGGACATCGATGGAACCGGCCAGCCGCCCCGGTTCGTCAACAGCGGTGTACCGGAGTTCGTCCGCTCGCTGGCCCTGCTGGGCCGGATGTGGCGGCTCCGGTACGGGCTGACGCCGGACCAGGCCGGTCGATGGACGACCGACTTCCAGGCCCAGCTCGCCGCGATCGACCCGGCGGCCCTGCAGAACGCGGACACGTGGTGGGCCGTGCTGCTGGAGCAGTTCTGGGACGGCCTGCTGTAGCGGGTCGTCGCTGATCCTCGCAGGTGGGAGGGGTCGTTCCGGTGTCCGGAACGACCCCTTCGGCATGCCGACGCAGCCGTGCCTCGTTGGGGTTTCGCCCGGATCTGCGCAAAATAGGTCAAGAGGATGGGTCTATTCGTCCGGTCCTCGACACATTCCGGTCCGTACGACGGCGGAATCCGGCCCCGGCCTCCGAACCGGTTCCGGATCCGTCCGTTCCGTCCGATCATGGGCTCCGCAGCCCGCGAAACGAGGGGAAGAGCCCATGAGCGACGCCGTCCCCCAGTACGGCTTCACCCAGGCCCGCCGTGGCTACGTGCCCGAGCAGGTCGACCGAGCCCTGGCCGCCCTCACCGCGCAGCGTGACGAGGCGTGGGAGCGGCTGAGCGTCCTGGGCGCAGGCATCCGGCAGATGGAGGCCCGACTGGCCGACATCCGCCGGACCGCCGAGGACGCTCCGGAGCCCGACTACCAGGTGCTCAGCGAGCAGGCCGCCGGACTGGCCGCGATGGCCGAGAACGAGGCGCGCGCCGTCCGGGAGAAGGCCGAGCGCTTCGCCGAGGACCTGCGGGACGAGGTCTACGAGGCCGGCCAGGCCGCCGACCGCGCCGCCAAGGAGTACGGCACCACGACCCGTACCGACGCCGACGCGGCCGCCCGCCGCACCGAGGAGCGGACCCGGGCCGAGGCCGAGGGCATCCGGTCCGACGCCGACCGGGAGAGCCGTTCCGCCCGGGACACCGCCACCGCCTACGCCGCCAAGGTGCGGGTGGCCGCCGCCGAGGCCAGCGAGCAGGCCGAGGCCGAGCTGGCCACCCGGCGCCGCAAGGCCGACGAGACCTTCGCCGCCGCCCAGGCCAAGGCCGACGCCGAGGACACCGAGGTCTCGGCGACCGCCGAGCGCCGGGTCAAGGAAGCGGAGCAGCAGCGGGAGACCGTGCTGAACCGGATCAAGCAGCTGGAGACGGACGCCCAGGCCAAGGCCGACCAGCTGATCGAGCAGGCCCGCCGGGAGGCCGAGAAGATCAACGCGGAGAGCGAGCGCGAGCAGCGCGAGTTCGACACCCGGCTGGACACGGTGCAGCAGCACCTGGACCACATCAAGGCCACGCTGGCCTCGCTCACCGGGGCGGCGGTCGGCCAGATCGAGCCCGAGGTGGCGGCCGCGGCCGCCGCGGCCGTCCAGGCCTCCGGCGCGGCCGCCACGACCCCCGCGCCGCGGGACGCCGTCGCGGACGCCGTCGTCGATGCCGCGCCGGTGGACTCGGAGGCGGACACCGGGGAGATCCCGGTGGCGAACCTGCGCAAGGCCCTGGCCCCCGCGGCTCCGGCCGGGGCCAAGGCCCCCGCCGCCCGGGAGGGGGCGGCGACCGTGCTGCGGACGCCGGTGGTCGGCAGCAGTGCCACCAGGGCCATCGGCGGGCCCGTGGCGACCGGCCCGGTGCCGCCGAAGCCGGCCGCGCCGCCCGCCGAGGAGACGGTCGGCGGGACCGCCGACGGGACGGCCGCGGTGGAGAAGGGCGTCGGGAAGCCGTCGGAGGACGAGACCCGGATCGTCCCGAAGATCATCATCGTGGACGACGGCAGCGACTACGCGACCCCGCACACGGTGAGCTACAACCGCCGCTGACCGGGCTCCAGACCGCGCGCCGCGAAGGCCCCGACCGCCCCCACCGGGCGGGCCGGGGCCTTCGTCGTGCCGGGGTGCCGGTCGTGCCGGGGCGGGGGCGGGGGCGGAACAGGGGGCCGGGTTCGGGATAGGACGGCGGCCGACGGGGTAGGCCCCGGGAACGAAAGAGGCCGAGACCCGTGGCGCCCTCCAGGAAAGGGCGCCACGGTTCCCGGCGCTTGGGCGGGCGCCCCCACCCAGGGCCGCCCGGCCTCGCACCTCCGACCCCCATCGGGGGTGCGACAGTGCCCCCACAGCCATCCCCCACGGTTGGGTGCGGCGGGCACGTTCACCATGGTGCGCGATCTCCATGGACGGCCAGTGACAGGAGTATGTCCAGTTCGTGGCGGATGGCCGTGCCCGGTTCGGTGCGGGTTCCGGTCGGTTCGTCCACCGGCCGGACCGGTGGTCCGTCCAGCCGTTCGTTCCCGGATGTGTTCCTGACAAAACTTGGGGCCGGCCCGGGGCGGGGGCCGACACCCCGGGCCCCGGTACGGCCCCGGTACGGCCCCGGCGCGGTCCTGGCGCGGTCCCCGGTCCGGCTTGGGTCCGGCCCCGCCGGAGCCGTGGACCGCGTGCGTGTCCGTGCCGCGGCGTAGGCTGGAGACCCCCGGCCGCTCGGCGTGCCGGGCCGTTCGCGTTGCCCCGGCGGGCCTTCGCCGCCCCGGGACAGCACCAGCCACGGGACGAAGAAGAGACCCCAGATGAGTCTGACCGGACTGCTCGATGTCGTCGCGCGGGACGCGGCGCTCGCCGAGGCCATCGAGGCGGCCACCGCCACCGGAGCCGCGGCCGGCGGACGCCGCCACCTGGACCTGGTCGGGCCGCCCGCCGCCCGGCCGTTCGCCATCGCCGCGCTGGCCCGCGCGCTCGCCGGGCAGGCCGCCGGGGAACGGGGCCGTCCGGTGCTCGCCGTCACCGCGACCGGCCGGGAGGCCGAGGACCTCGCGGCATCGCTGCGCTCGCTGCTGCCCGCCGACGCCGTCGCCGAGTTCCCGGCCTGGGAGACCCTGCCGCACGAACGGCTGTCGCCCCGCTCGGACACCGTCGGGCGCCGGCTGGCCGTGCTGCGCCGGATCGTGCACCCGAGGGCGGACGACCCGGCGGCCGGGCCGGTCCAGGTGATCGTCGCCCCGGTCCGCTCGGTGCTCCAGCCGCAGGTCAAGGGGCTGGCCGAGCTGGAGCCGGTGGCCGTCCGGCGCGGTGAGTCGTACGACCTGGAGGAGGTGGCCCGCCGGCTCTCCGCCGCCGCCTACGCGCGCGTCGAACTGGTCGAGAAGCGCGGCGAGTTCGCCGTCCGCGGCGGCATCCTGGACGTCTTCCCGCCGACCGAGGAGCACCCGCTGCGGGTGGAGTTCTGGGGCGACGAGGTCGAGGAGGTCCGGTACTTCAAGGTCGCCGACCAGCGCTCGCTGGAGATCGCCGAGCACGGCCTGTGGGCGCCGCCCTGCCGGGAGCTGCTGCTCACCGACGAGGTGCGGGCCCGGGCCGCCGAGCTGGCCGCCGAGCACCCCGGGCTGGCCGAGATCCTCGACCGGATCGCCGAGGGGATCGCGGTCGAGGGCATGGAGTCGCTGGCGCCGGTGCTGGTGGACGACATGGAGCTGCTGCTGGACGTGCTGCCGCTCGGCTCCGTCACGGTGGTCTGCGACCCGGAGCGCGTCCGCACCCGGGCCGCCGACCTGGTCGCGACCAGCCAGGAGTTCCTGCACGCGTCCTGGGTCGCGGCCGCGGCGGGCGGGGACCGGCCGATCGACCTGGAGGCCATCGACGTCTCCGCCGCCTCGCTGCGCTCGCTCGCCGAGGTGCGCGAGCACGCCGCCGAGATCGGGCTGCCCTGGTGGTCGGTCAGCCCGTTCGCGACCAGCGAGTCGACCGTCGACGGCATCCTGGAGTTCGACGCCAACACGCTGACCCTCGGCATGCACGCCGTCGAGGCCTACCGGGGCGACACCGCCCGGGCGATCGCCGACGCCAAGGAGCGGCTGGCCGCCGACTGGCGGGTCGTCATGGTGACCGAGGGCCACGGACCGGCCTCCCGGCTCGCCGAGGTGCTGGGCAACGAGGGCATCCCGGCCCGCCTCGTCGCCGACCTCGCCGAGGCGCCCACCCGGGACGTCGTCCACGTCTCCTGCGGCTCGATCGAGCACGGCTTCGTCGACGAGGACCTGAAGCTCACGGTCATCACCGAGACCGACCTGTCCGGTCAGAAGTCCTCCACCAAGGACATGCGCCGGATGCCCTCGCGCCGCCGCAACGCGATCGACCCGCTGGCGCTGGTGGCCGGCGACTACGTCGTCCACGAGGCGCACGGCGTCGGCAAGTACGTCGAGATGGTGCAGCGCACCGTCCAGGGTGCCACCCGCGAGTACCTGGTGCTGGAGTACGCCCCGGCCAAGCGCGGCCACCCCGGCGACCGGCTGTTCGTGCCGACCGACCAGCTCGACCAGGTCACCAAGTACGTCGGCGGCGAGGCCCCGACGCTGCACCGGCTCGGCGGCGCGGACTGGGCGAAGACCAAGCAGCGGGCCAAGAAGGCGGTCAAGGAGATCGCCGCTGACCTGATCAAGCTGTACTCGGCCCGGATGGCCGCCCCCGGCCACACCTTCGGCCCGGACACCCCGTGGCAGCGCGAGCTGGAGGACGCCTTCCCGTACGCGGAGACGCCCGACCAGCTGACCACCATCGCCGAGGTCAAGTCCGACATGGAGAAGTCCGTCCCGATGGACCGGCTGATCTGCGGCGACGTCGGCTACGGCAAGACCGAGATCGCGGTGCGGGCCGCGTTCAAGGCCGTCCAGGACGGCAAGCAGGTGGCGGTGCTGGTGCCGACCACGCTGCTGGTGCAGCAGCACTTCTCGACCTTCGCCGAGCGCTACGCCAACTTCCCGGTGACGGTGAAGGCGCTGTCCCGCTTCCAGACCGACAGCGAGGCCAAGGCCGTCCTGGAGGGGCTGTTCGAGGGCTCGGTGGACGTCGTCATCGGCACCCACCGGCTGTTCTCCTCCGAGACCAGGTTCAAGGACCTCGGCCTGGTCATCGTCGACGAGGAGCAGCGCTTCGGCGTCGAGCACAAGGAGCAGCTGAAGAAGCTGCGCGCCAACGTGGACGTGCTCACCATGTCCGCGACCCCGATCCCGCGCACCCTGGAGATGGCGGTCACCGGCATCCGCGAGATGTCCACCATCACCACCCCGCCGGAGGAGCGGCACCCGGTGCTGACCTTCGTCGGGCCGTACGACGAGAAGCAGATCTCGGCCGCGATCCGGCGTGAACTCCTGCGCGAGGGCCAGGTGTTCTACATCCACAACCGGGTGGAGTCGATCGACAAGGCGGCCGCCCGGCTGAAGGACCTGGTGCCCGAGGCGCGGATCGCCACCGCGCACGGGCAGATGGGGGAGACCCAGCTGGAGAAGGTCGTCGTCGACTTCTGGGAGAAGGAGTTCGACGTCCTGGTGTCGACCACGATCGTGGAGTCCGGCATCGACATCTCCAACGCCAACACCCTGATCGTGGAGCGCGGCGACACCTTCGGCCTCTCCCAGCTGCACCAGCTGCGCGGCCGGGTCGGCCGAGGCCGCGAGCGCGGCTACGCGTACATGCTGTACCCGCCGGAGAAGCCGCTCACCGAGACCGCGCACGAGCGGCTGGCCACCATCGCCCAGCACACCGAGATGGGCGCGGGCATGTACGTCGCGATGAAGGACCTGGAGATCCGCGGCGCGGGCAACCTGCTCGGCGGCGAGCAGTCCGGGCACATCGCGGGCGTCGGCTTCGACCTCTACATGCGGATGGTCGGCGAGGCGGTGGCGGAGTTCCGCGAGTCGCTGGCCGGCGGCGGGGAGGCGGAGGAGGAGCCGCTGGAGGTGAAGATCGAGCTGCCGGTCGACGCCCACGTGCCGCACGACTACGCGCCCGGCGAGCGGCTGCGGCTGCAGGCGTACCGCTCGATCGCCGCGGTCAACTCGGAGGAGGACATCCAGCAGGTCCGGGACGAGCTGGTGGACCGCTACGGCAAGCTGCCCGAGCCGGTGGAGAACCTGCTGCTGGTCGCGGCGCTGCGGCTGTACGCCCGGCGGTGCGGGATCTCGGACATCACCCTCCAGGGCTCCAACGTCCGCTTCGGGCCGGTGGAGCTGCGGGAGTCCCAGCAGCTGCGGCTGAACCGGCTCTACCCGCGCAGCCAGGTGAAGGCGGCGGCCCAGCAGCTGCTGGTGCCGCGCCCGAGCACCGGGCGGATCGGCGGCAAGCCGCTGGTCGGGCGGGAGCTGCTGGGCTGGTGCAGCGAGTTCCTGTCGGCGATGTTCGACGACCTGGCGGGGGCGAAGAAGTAGCGTCCGCCCCTCGGGTGGTCCACGGCGGTCTCGGGCTCTGCCCGGGGCCGCCGTTTCGTGTCTGCCTGGCTGTCCGTCCGTCCCTCCGGGTGGGGCGGGGCGGGGCTGCGGCTGTGAACAGGGCTGTCAGCCGATCTTCCACTGGCCGGTCTGCGGGGCGAAGCCGCTGTCCAGGCCGAACTGGGCCTTGTCGAGCTTGACGTCCTTCGGGACCTCGAAGGTGACGAAGCCGAGGGCGCTCTCGCCGGGAGCGATGGTGGCCGGGACCTGGAAGCTCGGGCCGGCCTTGGTGTCGGCGACCGTGGTGCCGAAGGACTGGCCCTGGGCGTCCAGCACCTTGGCGCCGTTGCCCGGGGCGTCGCTGTAGGCCTTCTTGCCGCTGGCCTTGATCCGGAACTGGACCGCGACGAAGCGCTTGCCGTCGGCCGGGTGGACGTACTCGTTGTCGGCCTCGGCGTTGTCGACCACCTTCACCAGCGTCACCTCGGCGGTGTCGGCCGGGTCGTTGCCCTTGAGCGGGATGGTGTCGCCGACCTGCGCCACCTTGGGGGCGTCGGCCGGCTTGCCGCCGCCGGCGGGCGCGCTCGCGGCGGCGCTCTGCTTGGGCTCGGTGGCGACGGACGGGCCGCCGGTGGAGTTGCACGCCGTCGCGGTGAGCGTGATCAGGGCGGCGCCCAGCAGCAGGGAGGCGGTGCGGCGGCGGGGGGTCGCGGACATGGGTGTTCTCCCGGTGATCGGTGGTCTTCCTGGCGCCGCCCCCGTTCGGTGGCGACGGAGAGATCACACCACTCGGGCGTGAATCATGTCAATGCGATTTCACAAAAGAGCTCTGTTCACATGTGAACTGGGATCGAGGGGCCCGTCGCTATGCTGTGCGGTCACAGCCCCGAGCCGCCCACCCCCGGCCCGGCGCCCAGCCCCCGCCCGCAGTGCGGTCGCAGCCCCACCGAAGGAGCCCCCGTGCCGGACCGTCCCGAAGTGACCGCCGCCGAGATCGCCCGGCTGGCCGGCGTCGGCCGGGCCGCGGTCAGCAACTGGCGCCGCCGCCACCCCGACTTCCCGCGCCCGGTCGGCGGCACCGACGCCAGCCCGGCCTTCGCGCTCGCCGAGGTCGAGTCCTGGCTGCGCGCCCAGGGCAAGATCGCCGAACTCCCGCTGCTGGAGCGGGTCTGGCAGCTCGTCGACACCCTCCGCGACCCGGCCGGCCACCCCGCCGCCCCGCTGGTCGAGGCGGGCGCTCTGCTCCTGCTGCTGCACCGCGAGCCCGGACAGTGGGCCGAACTCGCCGACCGGCCCGACACCCGGCTCGCCCTCGCACTGCCCCGGGCCGTCGCCGGCACCGCCGTGCACGCCTTCGGCCCGGACGGCGCCCGCACCCTCGGCCTCCCCGGCCTGCTCGGCAGCACCCAGCTGGACCTCGCCCGGCTGCTCGCCGAACTCGCCGCCCAGGCCGGCCCGGTCGGCGCGTACGAGCAGCTGCTCACCCGGTACGCCGAGGCCAACACCCGCCAGCTCAGCCCCACCCCGCCGGAGGCCGCCGAGCTGCTCGCCGCCGTCGCCGGCGTCCCCGCCACCGTGCTCGACCCGGCCGTCGGCCTCGGCTCCGTCCTGCTCGCCCACCCGCCGACCACCGGCCGCTACGGCCAGGACGCCGACCCGGTCGCCGCCGCCCTCGCCCGGCTCCGGATCGCCCTGCACACCCCCGCCGACGAGCCCGGCCCGCTGCCGCTCGACCTGCGGGCCGGCGACGCCCTGCGCGCCGACGGCTTCCCCGGCGACACCTTCGAGGCGGTGCTCTGCCAGCCCCCGTACAACGAGCGCGACTGGGGCCACGACGAGCTGCAGTACGACACCCGCTGGCCCGGCGGGCTCGTCCCGCCGCGCGGCGAGTCCGAACTCGCCTGGGTGCTGCACTGCCTCGCCCACACCCGCCCCGGCGGCCTCGCCGCGCTGCTGCTCCCGCCGACCGTCGCCGCCCGCCGGGCCGGCCGCCGCATCCGGGCCGAACTGCTCCGCTCCGGCGCGCTGCGGGCCGTCATCGCGCTGCCGGCCGGCGCCGCCCCGCCGTACGGCGTCCCGCTGCACCTGTGGGTGCTGCGCGCGCCCCTGCCGGGAAGCGACTTCCGACAGGTGCTGATGCTGGACGCCGGGGCGTCGGCCTCCGGCCCGGCACCTACCGGACCGGGCGGGGCCGCCGGGGCGCAGGCCGCCGAGGGGGGCCGGGACAAGGTCGACTGGACCGGGCTGCGCCGCACCATCCTGGACGCCTGGCGCGGCTTCGACCTCGCCGCGCGCGAGGGCCTGCCCGTCCCCGCCGACCGCCCCGGCGTCCACCGGGTGATGGCCGCCATCGACCTGCTCGACGACGAGACCGACCTCTCCCCGGCCCGGCACGTCCCGCCCGCCGCCCCGCTCGGCGGCGCGGCCGAACTCTCCCACCTCGGCGGCCGGCTCGCCGAACTGCTGGCCGACCTGCCCGACCCGGTCACGCTGCTGCCGCGGCCGGGCGCCGCGACCGACGGCGCCTCCGGTGCCGCGCCCGTCGGGGTGGTCACCATCGGCGAGCTGGTCCGCGGCGGCGTGCTGGAGGTGTACTCCTCCGGCACCGGCGCCGCCACCCGGCCGGCCGGTTCGGGCGGCACCCCCGTCGTCACCGACCAGGACCTCGCCACCGGAGCCGCCCCCAGCGCCGTCCTCGCCACCGGCCCCGGCCCGGCCGGGGACGTCCGCACCCGCCCCGGCGACGTCCTGGTCCCCGCCCTCGGCGGCGGCACCGCCCGGGTCGTCCCCGCCGAGGGCCCGCTGGTCGGCGCCGCCCTCGGCCGCCAACTCCACCTCCTGCGGCCCGACCCCGCCGCCCTCGACCCCGAGTTCCTGGCCGGCCAGTTCCGCTCCACCGCCGGCACCCGACGCGCCGCCAGCCACGCCACCACCACCGCCCGCCTCGACATCCGCCGCGTCGAACTGCCCCGCCTCCCCCTCCCCGCCCAGCACCGCCTCGGCACCGCCTTCGCCCGCCTCGCCGCCTTCGACGCCGCCCTCACCCAGGCCGCCGCCCTCGGCCGCGGCCTCGCCCGGGCCGCCACCGACGCCCTGGCGACCGGCGCCCTGGCGCCGCCGGAGTAGGGCACACCTCCCAGCGGTGCACGCACCCCGAGGCGGCGTGCGGCTCCGACGTGGACGACCGGTCCCGCCCCGGGGCCCGTCCTCGGGTCGGCGTCGTATCCGCTCTGGTGGACGGCGGTGGCCGAGGGTGGGGCGGGGTCCGTTCCGGAGGTGACCACGGCTCAGTACCGGCGCGGTACCGGCGTGATACCAATGCGGCAGCAGGCGGACGGAAGCCCTCCGGGGCGACCGGGCCTGGCGGTACGGTGGGCGCAGCCGTTCGCACCGTCCGTCGGTGCCGGTCCTCACCAGCTCAGGAGCGCGCATGTCAGGGCAGTACCCCGGGCAGTTCGGACCGCCGCCCGGCGGAACGCCGTACGGGCCGGGGCCGGGGCCGGGGTACGCGCCGGGCACGGTGCCGGGCGGACGGCCGGGTGGGCTGCCCCGGCCGGCGATGGTGGCCGGACAGGCTCCGGTGCCCGGGCGGTTCGGGGTGGTCGCGCGGGTGCTCTGCGCGCTGGCCCCGCTGCTCACCTTCGGTCTGCTCGGGGCCGTCCCCTCGCTGCTGCTGGCGGTCCGGCGCCGACGGGCGTACGACATCCTCGGCGCGGCGGTGTTCTGCGCGCTGCTGCTCACCATGATCGTCTCCGCCGGAATCGCGGGCACCCTGAAGAATCCGGCCGCCGACACCACCGGCTCGATCACCCTGGCCGTGCTCTGGCTCCTGCCGACAGCGCACTTCCTGGTGATGGACAGCCGCGCGGTCTGGCTGGCCGGGCGGCCGGCGCCGCAGGCCGTACCGCCGGGCGTACCGCAGGCCGTTTCGCCGTACGCGGTGCCCGACGTCTCGCCGTACGCGGCGACCGTACCGGGGTACGGCGTACCCGCTCCCGCCGCCCAGGGCCCGGTGACCCCGGCCCCCGAGACCGCCCACGACCTGCGCGAGCTGGGCGAGTTGCTGCGCCGCCAGGCCCGCGAGGACCGGCCGTGACCGCCACCCGGCTGATCGCCGGCCGCTACCGGCTCACCGAGAAGATCGGCCACGGCGGCATGGGCCAGGTCTGGGCCGGCCAGGACGAACGGCTGTACCGCCCGGTCGCGGTCAAGCTGCTCCGCCCCGAGCACCTGGTCCCCGGCGGGACCGGCTCCGGCGGCGAACGGGCCCGCCACGGTGACGAGTTGCGCCGCCGCTTCCTGCGCGAGTGCCGGGTCACGGCCGCGCTCGACCACCCCGGGCTGGTCACCGTCTTCGACGCGGGCGAGGACGAGGGCGAGCTCTACCTCGTCATGCAGCGCATCCCCGGCGTCAGCCTGGCCGACCTCATCGCCGAGGACGCGCCCTTCCCGATCGAGCGCGCGGCGGCCGTCGCCGCGCAGCTGTGCACCGCGCTGGCCGCCGTCCACGCCATCCCGGTGGTCCACCGCGACCTCAAGCCGAGCAACGTCATGGTCCGCGAGGACGGCCGCACCGTCCTGCTCGACCTCGGTATCGCCACCGCCCTCGACACCGAGACCACCCGGCTCACCCTCACCGGCGTGCCCGTCGGCAGCCCCTCCTACATGGCCCCCGAACAGGCCCTCGCCGCGACCACCGACCCGCGCAGCGACCTCTACGCACTCGGCTGCCTGCTGCACGAGATGCTGGCCGGGGAGGAGCCGTTCCGGGCCCCCACCGCGCTCGGCGTCCTGCGCCGGCACGTCGACGAACCGCCCGTCCCGCTGCGGGAGTTGCGCCCCGAGGTGCCGCAGCCGCTGGAACAGCTGGTGCTCGACCTGCTCGCCAAGCAGCCCGCCGACCGCCCGGCCGACGCCCGGACCGTCTACGCGCGGCTGCTCCCGCTGCTGCCCCCGGCCGACGGCGCCCCGCAGCCCCGCTACACCCCGCTGCCGGACCCGGCCCGGCCCTTCCGCTACCCGCACCAGCCGCAGCCGCCGGCCGAGGCGGCCGCCCCGGTTGCCCCGGCCGCCCCGCCGTCGGTGGTGCGCTCCGAGCCGCGACCCTTCCTCATCCCGCCCGCGCCTTCAACCCCTCCGACGCCTGCCCCCGTCCCCGCGGGCCCGGACCTCGGCGCCGAGTGCGCCCGGCTCTCCGACCTGGTCGACGCCGGCCGCCACACCGAGGTACTCGGCCTCGCCGCCCGCCTGCTGCCCCGGGCCGAGGCCGAACTCGGCGACGCCGCACCCCTGGTGCGCACCATCCGCAGCATCTACGCCCGCACCCTCCTGCACGAGGGCCACCCCCAGCAGGCCCTCCCCGAGTACCGCCGCCTCGCCGCCACCGCCGACGGCGGCCCGCACGGACCCCAGGGCCTCGACCACCGCTACCGCGCCGCCATCTGCCTCGACCGGCTCGGCCACGGCCCCGAAGCCCTCGCCGAGTACCAGGCCCTCCTCACCGCCCACACCACCCGCCTCGAATCCGGCCTCGACACCGACCCCGAGCGCGGCTACGACCTCCGCGAACGCATCGGCCTCCACCTCGCCGCCACCGGAGACCCCCAGAACGCCTGGCAGTGGCTCCTCCCCCTCCTCCTCGAACGCGAACGCCGCGACGGCCCCCACCACCCCACCGTCCGCCGCCTCCGCCAATCCCTCTCCACCCTCACCCCCACCGCCACCCCCTGGCCCCCACCCCGCCTCTGAGGCGGTGGCTCGTCGGGTGGGCCGAGGGGAGGACACCGCTTCGCCCTCACCCCCACCGCCGCCCCTTGGCCCCCATGCCGTCCCTGAGGGGCGGGGCATCGGGCAGGCCGTGGAGAGGAGACCGTTCCACCCCCACTCCCACCGCCGCCCCTGGCTCCCATCCCGCCGCCGAGGCGGTGGCTCGTCGGGCGGGCCGTGGGGTGGGGACCGCTTCACCCTCACTTTCACCGCCGCTTCCTGGACCGCGCCCCGTCACCGAGGGGGCGCGGCGTCGGCCGGGCTGTGGGGAGGGGACTGATTCGTCCTCACACTCACTGCCACTCCCCGGCCCCGCCCCGCCGCTGAGCGAGCGGGGCATCGGGCAGGTAAGGGGAGGAGACCGCGCCACCCTCACCCCGACCGCCGCCCCTTGGCCCCCATTCCGTCCCTGAGGGGCGGGGCATCGGGCAGGCCGTGGGGAGGAGACCGTTCCACCCTCACCCTCACCGCCGCCCCCTGGCTCCCATCCCGCCGCTGAGGGGGCGGGGTGTCGGGCGGGCTGTGGGGAGGGGACCGCTTCACCCGTACTCTCGCCGCCGCCCCTGGCACCCGCCCCGCCGCTGAGCGAGCGGGGCATTGGGCAGGCCGTGGGAAGGAGACCGCCGTGGTCGGTGCCGGACAACCTGTGGGGCAGGACCGAGCCGCCGCTGGTGCGGCGGCGCCTCCAGGGATCCGGCCGCCCGCCGTTGGACGACCGGAGCCGTCTGCCGCAGGAGCGCGGCTTCGGGACTGGCACGCACTGGGACGGGGGAGCGGCCGCCGCAGCGGCTGCCCACCGGGCGGCACCATGCCGGTGACGTGGACCGGTCGCGGGCGGCGATCGACGGCTCGCATCGGCGGGCCAACCGTGGCGGCCCGCAACGGGAGCGGGTCCGGTCGGCCGTGCCGTGCCGTGCGGGGCTCGGAGCGGCATGTGGCGGCTGGTGGTCAGGAGCGTCATACCGACCGGCGGCTCGCATCGTTGGGTTCGTCGCGATGGCCCGCACGGGGGTCGGGTCCGGTCGGCTGCGCCGGTTCGAATCCGGAGCGCCGTGTGACGGTTGGCGGCCGGGGCGTGCCGTCGGCTGTCATGCCGGGAGGTGGCTCCGCGCTGTTGGGGCCGTCGCGGTGACTGGCAAGGCGGCTGGGTCCGTCGGCTGCGTCGGGCCGGGTTCGAGGCGCCGTGTGACGGCTGGTGGCTGGCGCATGCTGTCGGCTGTCACGCCAACCGGCGGCAACCGCCACGACAGCACCTGGCGCATGCCCCTCCTGGGCGCCGTCCTCCGTCGCCGGTTGCGGCTCGGGCTCACCGGCCGCCGGATGACCGCGTGGGCGTGGCGTTCCCCCGTGCGGGCGCCGACCGGTGCGGGGCGGCTGGGAGTGGGAAGTCGGCCGGATCGACTTCCAGCGCTCCTCGTCCCCCGTGGCCGCTTGCGGCTCTGGCCCACCACACGGTGGACGACCGCGCGGCCGCGGCGTTCCCCGGTGCGGGCGCCGACCGGTGCGGGTGGGCGTGGGAAGTCGGCCGGGTCGACTTCCTGTGCTTGTGCGGGCGTGGTGGGGGACGGCAGGGCTGGGGCGTCGGGTAGCGGCGGCTGAGGCTGGCTTTCCGCGCTGCCTGGGATGCCGTCTCCAGTAGCTGGTTGCGGCTCGGGCTCACCGGCCGCCGGACGACCGTGTGGATGTGGTGTTTCCCCGTGCGGGCGCCGACCGGCGCGGGTGGGAGCAGGAAGTCGGCGGGGTGACTCTGCTGGCAAAGTCGCGGGCTGGTTCTGTGGTATTGCGACAGGTTTGTCTCACGATATGAGACCACAGGATGGGCGCTTCCAGCTGTTTTGTCACGAAGTGCTCGCTGCGACATACCCGGCAAATCGACTTCGCCAGCAGAGTCGCGGGGTCGACTTCCTGTGCTTGTGCGGGCGTGGTGGGGGACGGCAGGAGGGGGCAGGGGAGGGCAGCGGGGCGGTGGCTTCCCGCGCTGCCCTGGACGGCGTCCGTCGTGGCTGGTTGCGGCTCTGGCTCACTGGCCGCCGGACGACCGTGTGGATGTGGTGTTTCCCTGGGCGGGCGCCGACCGGCGCGGGGCGTGGTGCGGGGGAGTGGGAAGTCGGCTGGGTCGACTTCCTGTGCTCGCGTGTGTGCGTGGGGGCCTCGGGGATGGTGGTCTGGCCGGTGCGGGGGAGTGGGAAGTCGGCCGGGTCGACTTCCTGTGCTCGTGCGGGCGGGGTGGGGACAGCGGGGTGGTGGCTTCCCGGCCCGGCCCGGGGTGGGGGTGCGGGGGTAGGTTCGGGGGGTGACGACGAATGCTGTGCCGACGGAGACTCCGGGCGCGAAGTTGATCCTGCTGACCACCACCCACCGGGTGGCTCCCGGCCTGCTGGCGTGGCCGGCGTGGGAGGCGTTGCGGTCGGCGGGGCGGGTGCTGGTGGGGGACGAGGGGCATCCGCAGGTGGCGGCGGTGCGGCAGGCCGGGGTGGTCGTGGAGGCGGTGCCGGCCGGGTCGGCGCCCGCGTTGGCGCGGCTGCTGACGGGGCAGCCCGCGGGGGCCGGGCCGACGGTGTGGCTGGGCAGCCCGGACGGGGACCCGGGGCTGACCGACGCGCTGGCGCGGCTGGCGGTGGAGCACGCCGGCGAGGTGCCGGAGATCGAGGTGCTGCCCGGCTCGTACGACCTGCCGGGGTCGCGGCTGCTGGACCTGGTGACGGTGATGGACCGGCTGCGCTCCCCGGGCGGTTGCCCCTGGGACGCCGAGCAGACGCACGAGAGTCTGGTGAAGTACCTGGTCGAGGAGGCGTACGAGCTGGTCGAGGCGATCGAGGCGGGGGACCGGGAGACGCTGCGCGAGGAGCTGGGCGACGTCCTGTTCCAGGTGTTCTTCCACTCCCGGATCGCCGAGGACCACCCGACGGAGCCGTTCACCGTCGACGACGTGGCCGGGGACATCGTCGAGAAGCTGATGTACCGGCACCCGCACGTGTTCGGGAACGTCGAGGTCGAGGGCGCCACGGAGGCGGAGGCGAACTGGGAGCAGCTGAAGGCGGCCGAGAAGGCGGACCGCGAGTCGGTGCTGGACGGCGTGCCGGCCGGGCTGCCCTCGCTGGCGTACGCGGCGAAGCTGGTGTCGCGGGTGCGCCGGGCGGGCTTCACGGGGGTGCCGGACGAGGCGTACGGGCTGCCGGCCGAGCTGACGGCCGATTCGGCGGGCCGGCTGCTGCTCGCGGTGGTGCAGCGGGCGCATGACGCGGGGGTGGACGTGGACGCCGCGCTGCGGTCGGCCGCGCGCGGTTACCGGGACGCGGTGCGCGCGGCCGAGGGCCTCGGTCCGGTCGGGGAGTAGGCGCTCAGGCCGCCGTGGCGGTGCGCTCGGGGCGCCGCTGCGGCGGGACGAGTTCGCCGATGGCCTCGCCGACGAGGAGGACGAGTTCGGCGAGCCGTTCCAGGTCGAGGTGGTCGGGCAGGTCCGCCAGCGAGATGATCCGCTCGCCGTCGGGGCCGGCTACGGCGAACAGGTCGATCGGCCCGAGGTGCTTCTCGGCGGTGTCCACGAGGGCGGCGACGTCGCTGGGGCGGCGGATGTCGCCGCAGACGCCGACGACGGGGCAGCCCGGCCGGTCGAGTTCGGCGGCGAGGTCCTCGGCGATGCCGGCGTACTGGTCGGCGATGAGCATTCCGGCGGTGCCGGCGGCGGCGAACCGGCGGGCGAGGCCCGCGCCCGACCCGCCGTCGAGGACCGCGATGACGACGACTGACCCGCTGACCCGCATGGTCTGCTCCTCCCTGTGGGCGACACCGCACCGGCGCCCACGCGTACTGCGGAGGATCGTAGGCACGTCCTGACCCTCCGCAACAGGGATTACCCCTCAGGTGACCAGGCTCACGCCCGCCCCGCGGCCAAGAGTCGGCCAAGAGCTGTCCACGGACCGGCCACGGACCGGCCACGGAGTGTTGGCGCGCCCGACGCGTCCGGTTGCGGAAGCGCGGCGGAGGAGTGGCGGAGGAGCGGCGCCCCGCCGGAGGGAGGGCGCGCCCGTCGCACCGGATACGGTCGGTCCATGCCAGCTCAGCCCGTCCCCGCCCGGCCCGCCGCCCCGTCGTCCGACGCCCCCGCCCCGCAGCTGTTCACCTGGGAGTTCGCCGCCGACCCGTACCCCGCCTACGCCTGGTTGCGCGAGCACTCCCCGGTGCACCGCACCACCCTGCCGAGCGGGGTGGAGGCCTGGCTGGTGACCAGGTACGCGGACGCCCGGCAGGCGCTCGCGGACAGCCGGCTGTCGAAGAACCCGGCGCACCACAGCGGGCAGGCGCACCGCACCGGCCGGGTGGGCATCCCGGGGGAGCGGCAGGCGGACCTGATGACCCACCTGCTGAACATCGACCCGCCGGACCACACCCGGTTGCGCCGGCTGGTGTCGAAGGCGTTCACCCCGCGCAGGGTGGCCGAGTTCGAGCCGCGGGTGCAGCAGCTCACCGACCGGTTGATCGACGGCTTCGCGCAGCGCGGTTCGGCGGACCTGATCCACGAGTTCGCCTTCCCGCTCCCCATCTACGCGATCTGCGACATGCTCGGAGTGCCGGCCGAGGACCAGGACGACTTCCGCGACTGGGCCGGGATGATGATCCGCCACGGCGGGGGCCAACGCGGCGGCGTGGGGCGGGCGGTGAAGCGGATGCGGGCGTACCTGCTGGAGCTGATCCACCGCAAGCGGGCGGACCTCGGGGACGACCTGATCTCGGGCCTGATCCGGGCCGGCGACCACGGTGAGCACCTGACCGAGAACGAGGCCGCGGCGATGGCCTTCATCCTCCTGTTCGCGGGTTTCGAGACCACCGTGAACCTGATCGGCAACGGCACCTACGCGCTGCTGCGCAATCCGGAGCAGCGCCGGCTGCTGCAGGAGTCGGTGGTGCGCGGGGAGAGCGCGCTGCTGGAGACCGGGATCGAGGAACTCCTGCGCTACGACGGGCCGGTGGAGCTGGCGACCTGGCGGTTCGCGACCCGTCCGCTGACCATCGGCGGGGTGGACATCCCGGTCGGCGACCCGGTGCTGGTGGTGCTGGCCGCGGCGGACCGCGACCCGGCCCGGTTCGCGGCGGAGAACACCCTGGACCTGGCCCGGAAGGACAACCCCCACCTGGGCTTCGGGCACGGCATCCACTACTGCATCGGCGCTCCGCTGGCGCGGCTCGAAGGGCGTGCCGCGCTGGCCACGCTGCTTTCCCGGCTGCCCGATCTGCGGCTCGCGGAAAGCCCGGAGAATCTGCGCTGGCGGGGTGGTCTGATCATGCGTGGCCTGCGCGAACTCCCGGTGGAATTCAGTCCGGAGAGCCGTTCCCCGCACGCCCCTCCGCACCCCGTTCCGGATGCCTCTTCGACGCCTCCGACCTGCTGAGATCACGCTGACTGGACGTCGCCGATCGCCCGCCGACGGGGGTGTGAACACCCATCAATCCGGACATAACGCCGCTGTTGGTAGGCGATCGGACACGGGCCGTAATTGTTGTGTGATATCGGTGATATGAGCTTGTGATTGGTCTGATGATCTGTCTACTCTCCCTGGAGTTCGCAGCTGCGGACCTCGTACGCGGAACGCCGAATCCTGCCCGCCGCGTCACGGGAAACCGACCAGAACCCTGGGCAGGGGCGGGGGAACCAGGTTTGTTGCCGTCTCCCCACGGCTTGGGGTGAAGCCGCCCGAGCGGAATCGTTTCCGCGTACGGCGGCCGGGCCACCTCCCGGTCCGAACCCGACAGCTCACCTCGCAGGCGTACGGAGAGGGACCTCTTCATGCTGTTCGTTGGAACTGGCCGTCACCGTCGTCGCACCCAGGCCGAGAAGGCCATCGCCGTCGCCGGTGTGGCCGGCGTCGGACTCGCGATGCCGCTCCTCACCGCCACCGGCGCCTCCGCCGCCCCGGCCTCCACCTGGGACTCCGTCGCCCAGTGCGAGAGCGGCGGCAACTGGAGCATCAACACCGGCAACGGCTTCTACGGCGGCCTCCAGTTCACGTCCAGCACCTGGAAGGCGTACGGCGGCACCGCCTACGCGGCGCAGGCCAACCAGGCCAGCAAGGCCCAGCAGATCTCGGTCGCCGAGAAGGTGCTGGCCTCGCAGGGTCCGGGCGCCTGGCCGGTCTGCTCCCAGAAGGCCGGTCTGACCAAGGGCGGTGCCCCGGCCTCGGTCGACACCTCCTCGGACGCCAAGCCGCAGTCCGCCCCCAAGCAGCAGGCCCCGAAGCCCGCCGCCAAGCCCGCCGAGAAGCCGGTCGCGCAGAAGCCCGCCGCCCAGAAGCCGGCCCAGAAGCCCGCCGCGCAGCCGGTCCAGCAGGTCGCCCCGCAGCAGCAGGCGCAGCCGCAGACCCCGGGCTTCTCCGGCAAGGCCGGCTGGGACGCCGACGCCAAGGTGTACTGGTACCAGAACAACGGCGGCTGGTACTGGACCAGCCACCAGAGCGTCTACCAGCAGTACGCCGGCCAGGCCGCCGCCCAGCCGCAGTACGCCCCGCGCGCCGCGCAGCAGGCCCCGCAGGCCGCCGGCCACGACTACACCGTCCGTGCCGGTGACACCCTGTCGACCATCGCCGCCGCCCAGGGCGTGTCCGGCGGCTGGAGCGCGCTGTACGAGCAGAACCACTCCACCGTCGGCGGCGACCCGAACCTGATCATGCCCGGCCAGGTGCTGCACCTCGGCTGAGCCGCCCCGCCCGACGCCGGGACCGCCCGCGGCCGGCAGCACCCCGAGACCGGGGTGCCCGCCGGGGCGCCCGCCGCCGCGCCGGAGCGCTCGGCGTCGACGCCGCTCCACCCCGCCGTCCGAAGGGGGCCGGTCCTACCGGTCCCCTTCGTCCGCATTCGCCCGCTCCGGTGGGACAAGCTGGGACAAGCAGGTGAACTACCGGTGGGTAGCAGGGCCACACGGTGAGACGGGACCGAGGCCGACGCGGCCACGGCAGCCCGGGCGGTTAGGCTCTGGTCGTAACGACTCCGCAATCGTCCTGCTGGCAGCACCACCGTCAGACCGGACCCTGCTCTCGCAAGGAGATGCCTCGTGCCGTCCATCGATGTCGTCGTAGCCCGTGAGATCCTCGACTCCCGCGGCAACCCCACGGTCGAGGTCGAGGTCGGCCTCGACGACGGCAGCACGGGTCGTGCCGCTGTCCCGTCGGGTGCCTCCACCGGTGCCTTCGAGGCGCTGGAGCTGCGCGACGGCGACAAGAACCGCTACTTCGGCAAGGGCGTCGAGAAGGCCGTCCTGGCCGTCATCGAGCAGATCGGCCCGGAGCTGGTCGGCTACGACGCCACCGAGCAGCGCCTGATCGACCAGGCCATGCTGGACCTGGACGCCACCCCGGACAAGTCCTCGCTCGGCGCCAACGCCATCCTGGGCGTCTCGCTGGCCGTCGCGCACGCCGCCTCCGAGGCCAGCGACCTGCCGCTGTTCCGCTACCTGGGCGGCCCGAACGCGCACGTCCTGCCGGTCCCGATGATGAACATCCTCAACGGCGGGTCGCACGCGGACTCCAACGTCGACATCCAGGAGTTCATGATCGCCCCGATCGGCGCGGAGTCCTTCTCCGAGGCCGTCCGCTGGGGCGTCGAGGTCTACCACACGCTCAAGGGCGTGCTGAAGGAGCGCGGCCTGTCCACCGGTCTGGGCGACGAGGGCGGCTTCGCCCCGAACCTGGACTCCAACCGCGAGGCCCTGGACCTCATCGTCGAGGCCATCGAGAAGGCCGGCTACGTGCCCGGCCGTGACGTCGCGCTGGCCCTGGACGTCGCCTCCTCCGAGTTCTACGAGGACGGCGCCTACCGGTTCGAGGGCAAGGACCTCACCGCCGCCGAGCTCATCGAGTACTACGCCGAGCTGGTCGCCGCCTACCCGCTGGTCTCCATCGAGGACCCGCTGGACGAGTCGGACTGGGCCGGCTGGAAGGCCATGACCGACAAGCTGGGCGACAAGGTCCAGCTGGTCGGCGACGACCTGTTCGTCACCAACCCGGCCCGTCTGGCCCGCGGCATCGAGACCGGCACCGCCAACGCGCTGCTGGTGAAGGTGAACCAGATCGGTTCGCTGACCGAGACCCTGGACGCCGTCGAGCTGGCCCAGCGCAACGGCTACCGCTGCATGATGTCGCACCGCTCCGGCGAGACCGAGGACGTCACCATCGCCGACCTGGCCGTCGCCACCAACTGCGGCCAGATCAAGACCGGTGCCCCGGCCCGCTCCGAGCGCGTCGCCAAGTACAACCAGCTGCTGCGCATCGAGGAGATCCTCGACGACGCCGCCGAGTACGCCGGCCGCGGCGCCTTCCCGCGCTTCCGCCACGAGGGCTGAGCGCTCCCGGTAGCGCACGCCTGACCGGTGCCCCGCCGTTCACCCCGTAGGGTGGACGGCGGGGCACCGTCGCGACCAGGAGGGGATACGGGAGATGGCTGGCTGGAGGATCCCGGGCTTGGCGGCCCGGCCCCGGTTCACGAGCCGGGCGACCGTCCTCGTCCTGGTGCTCTGCTCGCTGGTGGCGATCCTCGCCTACCCGACGCGGCAGTTCATCTCCCAGCGCGCCGAGATCTCCGCCCAGCGGGCGAAGGCCGACCACGCGCGCCAGCAGGTCGAGCAGCTGCGCCGGGAGAAGGCCCGCTGGCAGGACCCGGAGTACGTCAAGGCGCAGGCCCGCGCCCGGCTGCACTACGCGGTGCCGGGGGAGACCCCGTACATCGCGGTGGACCCGGCCGGCCAGGCCTCCGCCAGGACCTCCTCGTCCGCGGGCGGGGCCGCCTCCGGGCCGAACGCGGCGCCCGGCGGCGCCGCCGGCCAGGCGAAGGCCGCCAAGCCCTGGTACGCCAGCATCTGGGACTCGGTGGACGCCGCCGACACCGCCGCGGCGGCCCCCGCCACCCCCCTTCCCCTCCCACCGTCCCCCGTTGGAGACACCTCCCCCCATGACCACTGAGAACCACCCCACCGTCTCCGACGCCGACGTCGCGGCCATCGCCGCCCAGCTCGGCCGGGTGCCGCGCGGCCTGCGCGGCGTGGCGCACCGCTGCCCCTGCGGCAACCCGGACGTCGTGGAGACGGCTCCCCGGCTGCCGGACGGCACGCCGTTCCCCACGCTCTACTACCTGACCTGCCCCAAGGCCGCCTCGCTGATCGGCACCCTGGAGGCGGAGGGCGTGATGAAGGACCAGAGCGCCCGGCTCGCCGAGGACCCGGAGCTGGCCGCCGCCTACCAGAAGGCGCACGAGGACTACATCGCCCGGCGCGACGCGATCGAGGTGCTGGAGGGCTTCCCGAGCGCCGGCGGCATGCCGGACCGGGTGAAGTGCCTGCACGTGCTGGTCGGCCACTCGCTGGCGGCCGGCGAGGGCGTCAACCCGCTCGGCGACGAGGCGATCGGCATGCTGGAGGACTGGTGGGCCAAGGGCCCGTGCGTCTCCCCGGCCGAGGTCGAGGCGGCCGGTGAGCGGGTCGCCCGCAACCGCGCCAAGGAGCAGGACCACGAGGCCGTGATCGCCGCCAAGCAGCAGAAGGCCGCCGAGCGCGCCGCGAAGAAGCGGGCCGCCGAGGACGCCGCGGCGGAGCGGGAGTCCGAGTGAGCGCGACCCGGGTGGCCGCGATCGACTGCGGCACCAACTCGATCCGCCTGCTGGTCGCCGACCTCGACCCGGAGACCGGGGAGATCACCGACCTGGACCGCCGGATGATCGTCAACCGGCTGGGCCAGGGCGTGGACCGGACCGGCCGGCTGCACCCGGACGCGCTGGCCCGCACCTTCGCGGCCTGCCGGGAGTACCAGGAGGTCATCTCCGGTTTCGGGGTCGGCCCCGAGCGGGTCCGCTTCGTCGCCACCAGCGCCTCCCGGGACGCCGAGAACAGCGACGAGTACGTCAAGGGCGTGCGCGACATCCTGGGCGTCGAGCCCGAGGTGGTGAGCGGCGAGGAGGAGGCACGGCTGTCCTTCGTGGGCGCCACCAAGGAGCTGACCGGCGGTCAGTTCCCCGGCCCGTACCTGGTGTTCGACCTCGGCGGCGGCTCCACCGAGTTCGTGCTCGGCACGGACGACGTGCAGGCGGCGCGCTCGGTGGACATCGGCTGCGTGCGGCTCACCGAGCGGTACTTCGGCGACGCCGAGCTGCCCTCCGAGGCGCAGGTCGAGGCCGCCCGGGCGCACGTGCGGGCCGAGCTGGACCGGGCCGAGGAGGTCGTCCCGCTGACCGGCGCGGCCACCCTGGTGGGCCTGGCCGGGACGGTCACCACGGTGTCGGCGATCGCCCAGGGCCTGCCCGGCTACGACTCGGCGGCGATCCACCACTCGCGGATCAGCCGGGAGCGGGTCGCCGGGATCGCCCGGGAGCTGCTGGCCGCCACCCACGCCGAGCGCGCGGCCATCCCGTCGATGCACCCGGGCCGGGTGGACGTGATCGCGGCCGGGGCGCTGGAACTGCTGGAGATCATGGAGCGCACCGGCGCCGCCGAGGTGGTCGTGAGCGAGCACGACATCCTGGACGGAATCGCCTTCGGTATCGCCTCCTGACCCCGTGCGGGGCTTACCCGACCGGCCCCGGCACCCCTTTCGGGGGGCCGGGGCCGGGGCGCGCCCGAGCGCGGGTGGGAAAGTTCGTGAATTTCTTCACATGGGGATCCGGCCATTCGCCGCACCGGCCCGCCCACTACGTCCGAAATGTGGGACCGAAGGCCCGTCGGCCGGGTGGCCCATGGGATCGCAGGTCAGGCCTCGTTTGAGGTTTGAAAATCGAAATCACGTGCGGGAACCCGGGCGTTGTGCGGATCGTTGCTGCTCAGGCCGGTGGTGCTCCGCCGTGCGTTCGCGCGGGGCCGCCCAGGGGTGGGGGCCACCGCGCCGGGCCCGGTTTTGCGGCCGCGCAGTGTAGCACGGGGGGTCCGTCAACTTGTGACCGGGCTCACGAAGGCTGCTCCGGACGGTGCTGGATACTTTCGGATATGAGCACCACGGAGCGTCCTCGCATCCTCATTGTCGGCGGTGGTTACGTCGGCCTGTATGCCGCGATGCGCATCCTCAAGAAGATGCGTTACGGCGAAGCGACCGTCACGGTCGTCGACCCGCGGTCGTACATGACGTACCTGCCCTTCCTCCCCGAGGCGGCCGGCGGCAGTGTCGCGCCTCGCAACCTCATCGCGCCGCTGCGCAGCACCCTGAAGAAGGCGGAGGTGCTGACCGGGTCCGTCACCGGCATCGACCACGCCCGCAAGGTTGCCACCATCCAGCCCGCGGCCGGTGACAGCTACGAGCTGCCCTTCGAGTACCTGGTCGTCGCGACCGGCTCGGTCTCCCGCACCTTCCCGATCCCGGGTCTGGCGGAGAACGGCCTCGGCATGAAGACGGTCGAGGAGGCCATCGGCCTCCGCAACCACGTCATGGCCCAGCTCGACAAGGCCGAGTCCACCACGGACGAGGACATCCGCCGCAAGGCGCTGACCTTCGTGGTGATCGGTGGCGGCTTCGCCGGCATCGAGACCGTCGCCGAGGTCGAGGACATGGCCCGCGACGCGGCCAAGCTGTACAAGACCGTCAGCCGCGAGGACATGCGCTTCGTGGTGGTCGAGGCGGCCAACCGCATCCTCCCCGAGATGGGCCCGGACCTCGGTCTGTGGACCAAGGAGAAGCTCGAGGAGCGCAACATCGAGGTCTACATCGAGACCTCGATGGACTCCTGCGTCGACGGCCACGTCATGCTGAAGAACGGCATGGAGATGGACGCCTCCACCATCGTGTGGACGGCCGGCGTGAAGCCGAACCCGGTGCTGGCCAACTTCGGCCTGCCGCTGGGCCCGCGCGGCCACGTCGACACCGCGCCGACCCTCCAGGTCCAGGGCTTCGACTACGTCTGGTCCGCCGGCGACAACGCCCAGGTGCCGGACCTCGCCGCGGGCGAGGGCGCCTGGTGCCCGCCGAACGCCCAGCACGCCAGCCGTCAGGCCGTCGTCCTCGGCGACAACGTGATCTCCGGCATGCGCGGCTTCCCGCAGAAGGAGTACAAGCACAAGAACCTGGGTGCGGTCGCCGGTCTCGGCCTGCACAAGGGCGTGGCGATCCTCTTCGGCAAGTACAAGCTGAAGGGCCGTCCGGCCTGGTGGTTCCACCGCCTGTACCACGGTGCGATGGTGCCGACCTTCAACCGCAAGGTCCGCGTCTTCACCGACTGGACCCTCGCGATGTTCCTCAAGCGCGAGATGGTCGGCCTCGCCCAGATGGAGAAGCCGCAGCTTCCCATCCAGGAGGTCACTCCGCCCACCAAGCCCGTCGAGGCCGCCAAGCCGGCCGCCGACAAGGAACTCGCCAGCAAGTAAGCGACTGAGACCCCGGTGTGGGAGCACCGGGGTATGAGTCGGAGGCTCTCCGCCCGGCAGCGTTGCCGGACCACGACCTCCGTGGTGCTCAGCCGGCCGTGCGACCGGGCGGAGTACAGAAGTAGAAGGTCCCCTGCCGAACCCTCCGGCAGGGGACCTCTCTCGTTGCGGGACCGGTCAGTCGGTCTTGATGCTCTCCAGGATGTCCAGCTTGGACGCCCGGCGGGCCGGCCAGATCGCGGCCACTAGGCCGACCACCCCGGCCAGCGCCAGGAACATCGCCAGCTGGCCGAACGGCAGGACCGTGGTCAGGCCGGAGAGGCTGGACTTCAGGGTGCCGTTGATCGCCCAGGCGATGAAGCAGCCGAGCAGCAGGCCGATGCCGGCGCCGAACAGCGAGATCACCACGGACTCCAGACGGACCATCCGCTTGATGCCGCCGCGGTCCAGGCCGATCGCCCGCAGCATCCCGATCTCGCGCTTGCGCTCGAAGACCGACATCGCCAGCGTGTTGACCACGCCCAGGATCGCGATCAGGACCGCCATCCCCAGCAGGCCGTACATCAGGTTCAGCGCGAAGGTGATGGTCTGGCTGAACTCGTCCCGGACGTCCTGCTTGGACTTCACCTCGATCACCGGGTTGGCGCCGGTGGCGTCCTTGAGGGCCTGCTTGAGGCCGTCGGTGGCGCCGTCCTTGCCCTTGACCAGGACGTCGGAGATGTACGGCTTCGGCTCGTGCTTGGCGATCTCGCTGTTGGCCAGCATGACCGGGCCGAGCATGCCGCCGGTCTTGTACACGCCGCCGACGGTGACCTTGCCGGTGGACTCGTCCGGGTAGGCCACGGTCAGCACCGAGCCGGTGGTGACGTTCAGCTTCTTGGCGGCGTCCTCGTCGAGCAGCAGCTGGCCCTGGCCGAAGCCGGCGGTGGAGCCGCTGGTCAGCTCGACGTCGGCGAGCTGGTCCAGGACGGCGGCGTCCAGGCCGTTGACCGTCCTGCTGGTGCCGTCGAGCTCCCAGTACGCGGTCGTCATCGCCGAGGAGGCGGCCACCCCGGGGGCCTTGGCGATCTGGGCGGGCACCTGCGCGGACAGGCTCATGCCGTTGGCGGCCCCGACGATGAAGTCGGCCTTCATCGAGCCGGTGACGGCCCGGTCGATGGTGTCGTTGACCGAGGCGCCGATCACGGTGAGCCCGGTGACCAGGGTCAGACCGATGGTCAGCGCGGCGGCGGTGGCCGCGGTGCGGCGCGGGTTGCGCACCGCGTTCCGCTGGGCGAGCCTGCCCGGGGTGCCGCCGAGCAGCAGCAGCGGGCCGACCAGCGCGACCACCGGACGGGAGAGCAGCGGCAGCAGGACGAACACGCCGATCAGGGCCAGGAAGGCGCCCAGGCCGACCGGCAGCCGGCCGCTGTCGTTGCCGGTGGAGGCGCCGTAGCCGATCAGGGCGAGGCCGCCGCCGGCGAGCACCGAGCCGATCGTGTTGCGGACCACCAGGCTCTTCTGGGAGACCGGCTGGTCGCCGCTGCTCATCGCGGCCACCGGGGCGATCCGGGAGGCGCGCATGGCGGGCAGCAGGGCCGACGTGACCGTCACCAGGACGCCGACCACGACCGTCACCACGACGGTGAGCGGCTTGATCACCAGCGAGCCGTTCGGCATGTTCTCGTTCATCGCGCCGATCAGCGACTGCATCCCGGCGCCGATCCCGATGCCGGCGGCCAGACCGGCCACCGCGGAGACGGTGCCGATCAGCAGCGCCTCGATCAGCACCGACCGGGTGACCTGCTTGCGGCTGGCACCGATGGCCCGCATCAGGGCCAGCTCCTTGGTGCGCTGGGCGACCAGCATGGTGAAGGTGTTGGCGATGATGAAGATGCCGACGAAGAGCGAGATGAAGGCGAAGACCAGGAGCATCGTGCGCATGCTGCTGGTGCTCCTGGTGATCATCTCCTGCTCGTCGGCCTTGAGCTTGGCGCCGGTCTCGATGTCGAACTGGTGGCCGGAAGGCACCACGGGCTGGGCCTGGGCGAGCAGCGCGTCCTGGCTGGTGCCGGGCTTGGCGGTGAGCACGACGCTGCTGTAGCGGCCGGGCTCCAGCAGGGTCTGCTGGGCGGTGGCCCGGTCGAACAGGGTGAGCGAGCCGCCGGTGTTCACCACCGGGTCGTCGGTGGTGAAGATCCCGGTGAGCTTCGCCTCGATCACCGGTCCGTTGGCGGCGACCCGGACGGTGTCGCCGACCTTGTAGCCCGCCTTGTCGGCGGTCTTGCGGTCGAGCGCGACCTCCTTGGCGGCCTTCGGGCCCTGGCCCTCGGCCATCGGGTAGCGCGGGTCCTTGCCGTCCTGACCGGGTGCGAAGTTGGCGCCCTTGGCGGCCCAGACCTGGCCGATCAGGTTGCCCTTCTTGTCGGCCACGCCGGTGAAGCCGCTGACCACGCCGCGGGCGCCGGCGGTGCCCGGCAGGGCGGCCAGCTGCTGGACGGTGGCGTCGGTGAGGGTGGCGGAGCCGCCCTCGCTCTTCTGCCGGGCGGAGGCGTTGGAGCCGGCCGCGCGGTCCACCACCTGGACCGAGACGTCCGAGTAGCTCTTGGAGTTGCTGTCCCGCATGGCCTTGCCGAAGGTGTCGGAGAAGACCATGGTGCCGGCCACGAAGGCGGTGCCGAGCATGACGGCCAGGGCCGTCATCAGCAGCCGGCCCTTGTGGGCCAGCACGTTGCGCAGTGCGGTGCGATACATGGGGTGTCCTGGGAAGGTCGGTGAGCGGGCTGCGACTGCTGCGCCGGACTAGCTGGTGCGGCCCTTGGCGTCGAAGCGGCGCATGCGGTCCAGGACGGTGTCGGCGGTGGGCTGGTGGAGTTCGTCGACGATGCGGCCGTCGGCGAGGAAGACGACGCGGTCGGCGTAGGAGGCGGCGACGGGGTCGTGGGTGACCATGACGACGGTCTGGCCGAGCTCGCGCACGGAGTTGCGCAGGAAGGAGAGGATCTCGGCGCCGGAGCGGGAGTCGAGGTTGCCGGTGGGCTCGTCGGCGAAGATGATGTCGGGCTTGCCGGCCAGGGCGCGGGCGCAGGCGACGCGCTGCTGCTGGCCGCCGGAGAGCTGGGAGGGGCGGTGGCTGAGGCGGCCGGAGAGGCCGACGGTGTCGACGACGCGGTCGAGCCAGGGCTTGTCGACCTTGCGGCCGGCGATGTCCATGGGGAGGGTGATGTTCTCCAGGGCCGTCAGCGTGGGGAGCAGGTTGAAGGCCTGGAAGATGAAGCCGATGTGGTCCCGGCGCAGCTGGGTGAGCTGCTTGTCCTTGAGGCCGACGAGCTCGGTGTCGCCGATGGTGGAGGAGCCGGAGGTGACGGTGTCGAGGCCGGCCATGCAGTGCATGAGGGTGGACTTGCCGGAGCCGGAGGGGCCCATGATGGCGGTGAACTCGCCCTGGGGGAACACGACGCTGACGTTGTCGAGGGCGACGACGCGGGTCTCCCCCTCCCCGTAGACCTTGTTCAGGCCGGTGGCTCGGGCGGCCGCCAGGCCGGTGCGGACGGCGGTTGCGGTCGACGTGGTCACGGGGACTCCTAGTGCTCGCGGACTTGTACCTCCATGCTCCGCGACGTGATCATGGTTCTGCGTCGCTCCGCCGGACGGTTGGTCCTACCACCGCTGGGCGTAGGGGCGGGCGACCCCCTCCTCCTGCGGTATGACGTGAACCCTGAGGCGGACGGGTGGCCGGAACGGATATCCTTCGTGGCCGAATCCCGGACAGTTCGTCAGATGGCAAGGAAACATGACAACTTCCGGGGCTGGGAACATGCGAAAGGGTGATCCGGGAGACTAGGCTCAGGGGGTCCCACAGACGCCCGGATGGTGGAACGCAGACACGGGCAGCTTAAAACTGCTTGGCCGCGAGGCCGTGCCGGTTCGAGTCCGGCTCCGGGCACCGATCACCCGGCGGGGGCGCGACGGCGTCCCCGCCGGTCGTTGTTCACCGGATCCTCCTCGCGGCGTATCCCGGAATTTTTGCCAAGCCATTACCCTTGTGCATGGGCGGTGCAGTGCCGCCACGGAGGGAATGAGCAATGAGAAGCAGCAACCCGGTCTTCTCGCGGGAGGGGTCCTTCACCCGCGACTCCGGCTACGCGGGGTTCGGTACCGCGCAGGCCGGGACCCAGCACGGCCAGAACCAGTACGGCCAGAACCCCTACGCGGGTACGCCCTACGCCCAGCAGCAGCCGCAGGGCCAGCCCATGACCGACGAGCAGCTCTACGAGCTGTACAACGGGCCCTCGGCGGGCCCGGCGGCCACCGGGCGGATGACGCTGGACGACGTGGTCGCCCGCACCGCCATGACGCTGCTGACGCTGGTCGTCGCCGGCGCGGTGGCCTGGTTCGCGCTGCCGTTCGAGAACTTCGGCTTCGCGATCGCCGCCAGCCTGGTGGCCATGGTCGTCGGCCTGGTGGTCTCCTTCAAGCGCAGCGTCAGCCCGCCGCTGATCCTGACCTACGCGGCCCTCCAGGGCTTCGCGATGGGCGCCGTCTCGCACGCCTTCAACACCATGCTGAACGGCATCGTGATCCAGGCGGTGCTGGGTACGGCGGCGGTCTTCGGGGCGATGCTGTTCGCCTACAAGAGCGGCCGGATCCGGGTCACCGCCCGGTACCAGCGGATCGGCATCGCGATCGCCCTGGGCTTCGTGCTGCTGATGATGGTCAACATGATCGCGATGGCCTTCGGCGCCGACATGGGCCTGCGCTCCGGCCCGCTGGGCATCGTGGTCGGTCTGGTCGGCATCGGCCTGGGCGCCTTCTTCCTGTCGCTGGACTTCGCGGCGATCGAGGAGGCCATCGCCCAGGGCGCCCCGCAGCGGGAGTCCTGGCGGGCCGCCTTCGGGCTGACCCTGTCGCTGGTCTGGATCTACATGGAGATGCTGCGGCTGATCGCGATCCTGCGCGGCGACGACTGACGGTCCCTTCCTTCGTGAACCACTGCCGCCGGGCCCCGGAGCGACTCGCTCCGGGGCCCGGCGGCTTTTCGCCTAGGCTCGCTGCCATGCATGACGTAGAGCCCCACGACGTAGCGCCCCTGGACGTGGATCCCCTGGTCGAAGCCGTCGAGTCCCTGGCGGATCGTTTCCGCTCGCTGCCGCAGAGCAGGCTGCTGGGCGCCGTGCCCGGGTACGGGTCGCGGGCGGCGGCCGCGCTGGAGCTGGCCCGGCGGCTGGTCGCGCTGACGGCGGCGGTGGAGGGCGGCCCGCGGCGGGAGTTCCCGGACGCCGGGGCCTTCGCGGTGGGGGACCAGCTGGCCGTCGCCGGGCACGACCTGGCGGCCGCGCTCGCGGGGCTGCGGGAGGACGCCCCGGTGGGGCTGCCGGAGGGGCCGGTGGCGGCGGCCGCGGTGCTGGCCCGGGCGGTGGCGGCGGCGCGGGAGACGGCGGCGCTCTGCGGCTGAGGCCCGGAGGAGTCCGGACACGCCGAAGGCCGGCCGGGTCGGTAACCCCGTGACCCGGCCGGCCTTCGGCGCGCTGCTGCTGGTGAGCCGGTGTCAGATGCTGGCGACCACCCGGTCGGCCAGCACGTAGACGGCCTCCTCGTCGGTGGAGAAGGTCAGCGAGTACGAGCCGGAGAAGCGCGAGCCGCCGAGCAGCCGGACGTGCTCACCGGCGCGGACCGCGTCGATCAGCCGGTAGGCGGCCTCCCGGTCGCCCGGGGCCACGCAGAGGGTGGTGCCGTCGGCGAAGGCGTACACGTCCAGGGTGCCCAGCGGGCCCGGGCGGACGTCGACCAGGGCGACGGCCTCCTCGGCGAGGGCGGCCAGCCGGCTGTCCGTCCACTCCCGGGACGGCGCCTGGCTGGGCACGAAGTCGGGGTGCGAGGGGTGGCGGCGCGGGTCGGGCGCGGCGACCGGGGCCTCCTCGACGGCCTGGTCGGCGTCCAGCAGCCCGGCCTCCAGGCCGGTGGCCAGCAGGTCGGCCTCGCGGCGGGCCCGGGCGTCCTTGGTCTCGCCGGCCGGGTGGCCGGGGCGCAGCGGCACGCCGCCCTCGCCGCCGGGCTCGGCCGGGGCGGAGCCGCCCTCGTTGATCAGGTCCTCCAGCGCGGAGCGCAGCGCCTCGCCGAACTCCGGGTCCATCGTCCCGGCGTTGTCGACGGCGTCCTGCGGGCCGGTGGGGCGGGGGAAGAAGAGCGGCCACTCCTCGGTGCCGGAGAAGGTGCCGGAGAACGGGGAGTCGAACAGCGGCGCGTCCTCGGCCGCGCGGGCCTCCTGCTCGGCCCAGAACGCCCGGGCCTCCGTGATCTCCCGCTCGCGGTCGGCGGCGAGCGCCTCGGTGACGGCCCGGCGTATCGCGGCCTCGTCCACGGGTGCGGGCGCGGACGGGGCCGCGGCCCGTGCGTCCAGCCGGCGGGAGAGCCCGCGGAGGTGGAGCAGCACGGCGGTCGACACGGCGATCAGGATCAGCAGCAGGATGGTGTAGACGGCGCTCACGGAACGTACTCCTAGCGAGGAGCGGAACGGGGTTACGTGTCCACACTGCCGCATGCGGGGCTGTTACCGCAGGGGCGAATGTCCAATTCATCCCGGACTTTCGCTCTTGTCCCCAAATTGTTAGGTAACACCGTTCTACGCAGTGGAGTTGATCCGCTCCGCAGTGTCGATTTCCGGGTCGAAAACGAACGAATTGAGGGCCGGATCGACCTCTCGGTGTGATCCGGCCCTCAATTACGCTGCGTCACTCCAAATGGGTGGTCCAGACCCTTCGGAGGGCGCCCGGAGGGTCAGCTGAGGCGCTCGATCACCATCGCCATGCCCTGGCCGCCGCCGACGCACATGGTCTCCAGGCCGAACTGCTTGTCGTGCCACTGCAGGGAGTTGATCAGCGTGGTGGTGATCCGGGCGCCGGTCATGCCGAAGGGGTGGCCGACCGCGATCGCGCCACCGTTGACGTTCAGCCGGTCCAGGTCGACGCCGAGGTCACGGTAGGACGGGATCACCTGGGCGGCGAAGGCCTCGTTGATCTCGACCAGGTCGATGTCACCGATGGTCAGGCCGGCCCGCTTGAGCGCCTGCTTGGAGGCCTCGACCGGGCCGTAGCCCATGATCTCGGGGGAGAGCGCGCTGACACCGGTGGAGACCACCCGGGCGAGCGGGGTGATGCCCAGCTCGCGGGCCTTGGTGTCGGACATGATCACCAGCGCGGCCGCGCCGTCGTTCAGCGGGCAGCAGTTACCCGCGGTCACGGTGCCGTCGGGGCGGAACACCGGCTTCAGGCCGGCCACGCCCTCCAGGGTGACGCCGGCGCGCGGGCCGTCGTCCGTGCTGACCACGGTGCCGTCCGGGAGCGTCACCGGGGTGATCTCGCGCTCCCAGAAGCCGGCCTTGATGGCGGCCTCGGCGAGGTTCTGCGAGCGGACGCCGAACTCGTCCTGCTCGGCGCGGGTGATGCCCTTGAGCGCGGCCAGGTTCTCGGCGGTCTGGCCCATCGCGATGTAGGCGTCCGGCACCAGGCCGTCCTCGCGCGGGTCGTGCCACTCGCCGCCACCCTCTTCGGCGCGCTTCTTCGTACGGGCCTGGGCCTCGTCGAAGACCGGGTTCATGGTGCCCGGCAGGCCGTCCGAGGTGCCGTTGACGCTGCGCGAGACGGTCTCCACGCCGGCCGAGATGAAGACGTCGCCCTCACCCGCCCTGATCGCGTGCAGCGCCATCCGCGTGGTCTGGAGCGAGGAGGAGCAGTAGCGGGTGATGGTGGCGCCCGGCAGGTAGTCCATGCCCATCTGGACGGCCACGATGCGGGCCAGGTTGTGGCCCTGCTCGCCGCCGGGCAGGCCGCAGCCCAGCATCAGGTCGTCGATCTCGCGCGGGTCGAGCTGCGGCACCTTGGCCAGGGCGGCCTGGATGACGTGGGCGGTCAGGTCGTCCGGGCGGACGTCCTTGAGCGAGCCCTTGAAGGCCCGGCCGATCGGCGAACGGGTGGCGCTGACGATGACGGCTTCGGGCATGGCGGGCTCCTCGCTGGGTGACGGCGGACCTGACGTCCGGGAGGAAAGTTACCGCCTGGTAGATCAGGCGTCACCCGCCGCAGCGTGTGAGCTGGCCGACGTATTCCCGGGGCCCCCGTCGGGGGTCGTACCGGGCTCCTTCCCGCTCTCCGGGCCGGGCAGACCGATCCGCAGCCGCTGCCTCAACTGGGCCCAGCGGCGGCCTGCGCCCTCCGCCGGTACGGCCGCCACCTCGGTGCCCTCCCGACCGGCCGCCGTGGCGGCCGCGACCGCGACCGGCAGCACCGTGCCGCCCGGGACGGCCGTGGCAGGACGCTCCTCCTCCGGCCAGAGCCCGAGCGCGGCGCAGACCGAGGGCAGCACGGCCATCGCGGCGGTCGCGTAGCCCTGGGCGGAGGGGTGGTAGCGGTCGGCGGCGAACATCTCCGGGCGGGCGGCGAACTCCGGGCCCAGCAGCGAGCCCAGCGAGACCGTCCGGCCGCCCGCCTCCACCACCGCGATGGTCTGCGCGGCGGCCAGCTGCCGGCTCAGCCGGCGGGCCACCCAGCGCAGCGGCGGCCGCACCGGCTTGATCGTCCCGAGGTCCGGGCAGGTGCCCACCACCACCTCGCAGCCGTTGGCGCGCAGGGCGGCGACGGCCTCGCCGAGCTGGCGGACGGCCAGCTGGGCCGGGCTGTGCCGGGTCACGTCGTTGGCGCCGACCATGATGACGGCGACGTCCGGGTGGTGCGGCAGGGCCTGCTCCAGCTGGCCGGAGAGGTCGGCGGAGCGGCCGCCGGAGCGGGCCACGTTGACCAGCCGGACCGGGCGCTCGGCCACCGAGGCGAGGCCCGCGGCCAGCAGCGCGCCCGGGGTCTCGCCGGCCCGGGCCACGCCGAGGCCGGCGCCGGTGGAGTCGCCGAGGACGGCCAGCACGAGCGGGGCCTGCGGGTCGGCGGCGCGGTCGGCGAAGGCCTCCCCGTAGACGCCGTCCGCCTTGGGCGGGACGGTCTCCAGGACGCCGATGGCCTGGATGGCGAGTCTGCTCTCGGTCACCAGCAGGCCGACGACGCCCACCCCGAGCAGGCCGAGGCCGCCGCCGCCGTACGCCGCCGCGGTGGCGATCCGGCGGGCCACCCGGGCCCGCGAGTCCCGTGCCCCTGGCATCCGGTGCCCCCTTCACGTGCTCTCCTGCCGGCCCCTCCGGGGCCACGGCCATGCCTGCACAGCGCTCTTACCCGTGCGGAGGGCGGGAGTACCGGGGGTGCCGCTGGGGGTGGGCCATTGGGGGAGGGGTGCAGGAGGGGAGCCGCGGGGCGGGTGCCACGCCCTACGCTTTGCAGTACCGAACTCCGCAGTACCGAAATCGCATGCCCACAGACCGGGAGGATCCCCGTGCGGTACCACAACTCGATCATCGACCTCGTCGGCAACACGCCGCTGGTCAAGCTGAACAAGGTCACCGAGGGCATCAGCGCGACAGTGCTGGCCAAGGTCGAGTACTTCAACCCCGGCGGCTCGGTCAAGGACCGCATCGCGATGCGCATGATCGAGGCCGCCGAGGCCTCGGGCGCCCTCAAGCCGGGCGGCACCATCGTCGAGCCGACCTCCGGCAACACCGGTGTCGGCCTGGCGATCGTGGCCCAGCAGAAGGGCTACAAGTGCATCTTCGTCTGTCCTGACAAGGTCTCCACCGACAAGATCAACACCCTGCGCGCGTACGGCGCCGAGGTGGTCGTCTGTCCGACCGCCGTCGCCCCGGAGCACCCGGACTCCTACTACAACGTCTCCGACCGCCTGGTCCGGGAGACCCCGAACGCCTGGAAGCCGGACCAGTACTCCAACCCGGACAACCCGGCCTCGCACTACCACTCCACCGGCCCGGAGCTGTGGGAGCAGACCGACGGGAAGATCACCCACTTCGTGGCGGGCGTCGGCACCGGCGGCACCATCTCCGGCACCGGCAACTACCTGAAGGAGGCCTCCGGCGGCAGGGTCAAGGTGATCGGCGCCGACCCGGAGGGCTCGGTCTACTCGGGCGGCACCGGCCGGCCGTACCTGGTCGAGGGCGTCGGTGAGGACTTCTGGCCGACCGCCTACGACCGCGGTGTCGCGGACGAGATCGTCGCGGTCTCCGACAAGGACTCGTTCCAGATGACCCGCCGCCTGGCCAAGGAGGAGGGCCTGCTGGTCGGCGGCTCCTGCGGCATGGCCGTGGTGGCCGCGCTGGAGGTCGCCAAGAAGCTCGGTCCGGACGACGTCGTCGTGGTGCTGCTGCCGGACGGCGGCCGCGGCTACCTGTCGAAGATCTTCAACGACGACTGGATGGCCGACTACGGCTTCCTGCCCTCGGCCACCGACGAGGCGCACATCGGCGAGGTGCTGGCCCGCAAGGAGTCCCTCGCGCAGGGCGGCGTCCCGCAGTTCGTCCACATGCACCCCAACGAGACGGTCGCCGAGGCGGTCCGGGTGCTGCGCGAGTACGGCGTCTCGCAGATGCCGGTGGTCTCCCCGGGCGCCGGCCACCCGGACATCATGGCCGGCGAGGTGATCGGCTCGGTGGTGGAGAAGCTGCTGCTGGAGGGCATCTTCGCCAAGGACATCGAGCTCACCGACACGCTGGACAAGGTGATGTCCAAGCCGCTGCCGGTGGTCGGCTCGGGCGAGACGGTCACCAACCTGATGACCGTGCTGGAGAAGGCCGACGCGGCCGTCGTGCTGGTGGAGGGCAAGCCGCAGGGCATCGTCACCCGCCAGGACCTGCTGGGCTTCCTGACCGGCCGCGCCCAGCACTGACCCGGCGTCACCACCGCCCCCCGCGGATGGATGCGGAGGATTCGTCCACGGGGGAAGTGGTACACCGGCGTCACCTGTCCGCAGCACGTGGTTAACACGGCTCGGGCATCGTGGTGGTCAACGGCAGGACGCCGAGTGAGGCGACGGCAACCGTCCGGGAGCGGCTCCCCGGCGACCGCGGTCGGCTCCGGACACATCGGGTGGCCCTGACCCGGCCGCTGTGTCCTCCCGCCGCGGGAGGCGCCGTCGTCCCGCCCCTGACCGGCCCCGGCCGGTCGACAGGGTGCGGCGGCTCCCGCGGCAGCACCGCGCCGCACGGCGCGTGTCCCGCGGCTCCCGGGTGGGGGAGCCCAGGCGGGGAACGGTGGGGCCGGTCCTTCTCCGAGGGACCGGCCCCTTCCGTTCGCGCCGTCGCACGTTCCGTTCGCGCCGTTCACGCCGGGCGCGCGGGGTGCACTCCGAGCGGCCGCCCGTGCGCCGCGCCGGGCGCGCCCGTCCCGTACGCTCGCACGCATGACCAGCACTGAAACGACCGACCAGGATGCCCCGCGCTACGTCCGGGTGAAGATCGAGCTCATCGCGGAGATCACCGACGAGGGCGCGCTCAAGGCGGCCGCCCTGGAGGCCGTCACCGCGGACGAGTACCTCGACGACGAGGAGCGCGCCCAGTCCGTCGAGGCCATCGAGGTGGACCCGTCGGGTTCGCTCGCCCACTTCATCGACCCCGTCGCGCTGCTCGGCGACGTGCCCGGCGTGGAGCTCGCCTCGGCGACCTGGGAGTCGGCGCAGACCGAGTTCGACCCGGACGACGAGGAGTGGGACGAGTACGCGGTGGAAGGCTCCGCCGAGTAGGGCGGGGAACCGTCGGGTGACGGTCCTCACCGTCACCGCCCGTGAACGCCCGGTCCGCTCCGCGGGCCGGGCGTTTTGTCCCTGTTCGTCGGGAAGTTGGGTCATCTCATACGATCGCTTACCCTTCGGTGATGGAACCGTGAACGGGCGTATTGCGTTTCTGTATCCGTAATGCCCGGGATGATCAGCAGGGAGACGCGACGTGACGGCACGGGACGGTCAGGGACGGGCGGCCGGAAGCAGCTGGAGCCGACGCGGGGTCCTCGCGGGCCTGATCGGAGCGCCCGTCCTGCTGCTGACCGCCTGCAACGACAACAGCGCCAACAGCGCCAGCGGCGGTAGCGGCGGCTCCGGCGGCGCGAACGGCACCCCGGCCTCCGGCGGTACGGGCAGCAGCGCCCCCAAGACCTCGGCCGCGGTCATCACCGTCACCCCGGCCGACGGCGCCGCCTCCGCGAGCTTCAGCGAGCCGGTCAAGGTCGCCGTCGCCAACGGCACCCTGACCAGCGTCAAGGTCACCGACACCGCCGGCAAGGAGCTGGCCGGCCAGCTCTCCGCCGACGGCACCGGCTGGACCTCGGCCGCCGCCCCCGCCAGCGGCACCAAGTACACCGTCGCCGCCGTCGCCCTCGACAAGGACAAGCTGGAGGCGGACTCCAACGCCGTCTTCACCACGGCGACCCCGGCCAACACCTTCGTCGGCTACTTCACCCCCGAGGACGGCTCGACGGTCGGCGTCGGCATGCCGGTCTCGATCAACTTCAGCAAGCCGGTCACCGACCGCAAGGCCGTCCAGCAGGCGATCACCGTGATAGCCGAGCCGGGCGTCGAGATCGTCGGCCACTGGTTCTCCAGCACCCGCCTCGACTTCCGGCCGCAGGAGTACTGGGCCAAGGGCACCAAGGTCACCCTCAAGCTCCGGCTCAAGGACGTCGAGGGCGCCAAGGGCGTGTACGGCACCCAGTCCAAGGACGTGAGCTTCACCATCGGCCGGGCCCAGACCAGCGTCGCCGACCTCGCCGCCAAGAAGCTCACCGTCACCACCGACGGCCAGGTCAGCGCGGTCTACAAGATCTCCGGCGGCTCGCCCGAGCACATGACCTGGGGCGGCAAGATGGTGATCTCCGAGCAGTACACCCAGACCCGGATGAACTCGCAGACCGTCAACCTGGGCAGCGAGTACGACATCGCGGACGTGCCGCACGCCCAGCGCCTCAGCACCTCGGGCACCTTCATCCACGGCAACTACTGGTCCTCGCCGTCGATCTTCGGCGGCCAGAACACCAGCCACGGCTGCATCGGCCTCCGGGACACCAAGGGCGCCCAGGACAGCGGTACGGACGGCTTCAAGTTCTACAAGTCCTCGATGGTCGGCGACGTGGTCGAGGTCGTGAACTCCGGCGACAAGACGGTCGCCCCGGACAACGGCCTGAACGGCTGGAACATGGGCTGGGCCGCCTGGAAGGCCGGCAGCGCCGTCTGACCCGGCCCCGCACCCCGACCGGCCGGACCCCGGTCGGAGAACCCACCGGTCGGAAAAACTCCCCGGGCGGACCGAACCTCGCGGTCCGCCCGAGGAGTAGGACGGGTGTGAAACGCGAGCAGAGACAGCGGCAGGACGACGAGTTCAGCGAGTTCGTCGCCGGGAGCGGTCGGCAACTGCTGCGGCTGGCCGAGCTGTTGACCGGCGACCCGGACCGGGCCAAGGACATCGTGCAGTCGGCGCTGGAGCGCGCCTACCTGCACTGGCACCGGATCACCGGGGACGACCCCACCGCGTACGTCCGCCGGATCGTGGTCAACCAGCACCGCGACTGGTGGCGCCGACTGCGCAACCACGAGCTGCCCGTCGAGCACACCCCCGACCGGCCGCTCTCCGACGACCTCGCCGAGCGGCAGGCCGAACGCGCCCTGCTGCACCAGGCGCTGGGCACCCTCACCCGCCGGGAGCGGACGGTCGTCGTGCTGCGGTACTACGGGGACCTCAGCGAGGCCGCCGTCGCGGCCGAACTGGGCATCGCCCAGGGCACGGTGAAGAGCACGCTGCACCGGGCCATGTCGAAGCTGCGCGCACTGCCCGAACTCGCCGACCGTTCCGGCGTGCCGGCGAGTCCCACGACGCACATCGAGGTGACGGTATGAGCTTCGAACACCGGCTCGGCGAACTGCTCAAGGACCAGGACCCGTACGCGACCGGGCCGGACCCGGTGCCGATCATCGCCGCCGCCCGACGGCGCCGGGCCAGGCGCAGAGCCGGGACCGCCGCGGCCGCGGTCGCGGTGGCGCTGGTCTGCGGGGCGACGGCGGTGACGGCCGGCAGCGCCCGGCACGTCGGGCAGGTCGCGGGCGAGGCGGGGGCGGCGTTCAGCCCCGTCGCCGTCCCGAGCCCCACGCCCACCGCCACGCCGAGCCCCACGGCCACCGCCACGCCGCTGCCGCTCTCGCCGGTACGGCAGGTCGGCCCGGGGCAGCGCATCGAGATGGCGGCCGGCGCCCGGATGTGGGTCAGCCCGTTCGAGAAGTGCGACAACTACCAGCCGGACGGCTCCGACTCCGGCACGGACTGCCGGGACGTGCGCAGCGACAACCTGGAGCACGACAGACCCGCCCTCTACGCCCAGTCGCACGGCGACCGCGACCGCTTCATCGTCGCGAGCTTCTACCTGGGCCCGGTCGCCCCGGCGAGGATCGTCGCGTTCACGGGGGGCAGGGCGACCGTCGCCACCCTGGTCAGCACCGTCGGAATGCAGCGGTGGATCGGCTACTACGTGGTGCTGCCGCCGCTGCCGGAGGCGGATCCGGCCGCCCACCGGCGTCCGGTGAGCCCGGCGATCGCGGCGTACGACTCCGAGGGCAGGCTCCTGGCGGAGCTGCCGGGCACCACCGCCGACGGCGCCGACGAGCGGGCCCCGCAGCAGCTGTGACCCGGTCCGCCCGCAGCTCTGCTCACAGCTCCGCTCATCGCTTCGCGTAGTCCGCGAAGCCCTGCCAGTCGACGATCACGCAGGGCTCGTCACCGACGGTCCAGGCGTCGTGCCCGGGCGGGCAGAGCATGAAGTCGCCGGGGCCCACTTCGGCCTCCTGGCCGCCGTCCATGACGATCCTCATCCGGCCGGAGAGCACGTACCCGGCGTGGGCGGCCTGGCAGCTCTCGGTCCCGGCGATCGGCTTCACGTGCTTGGACCACTGCCAACCCGGTTCGAACACGGCCCGGCCCACCGGGCCGCCGTCCAGGTTGACCAGCCGCAGTTCCCCCGTGCCCTCCTCGAAGGGGCGGACTTCCTCGGGATCGTCGAAGTTCCGCTGGTAGAGACCGGACATGGCGCACTCCTCTCCCGCGAGGACCGCCCGGCCGCCAGTGGGTGGCCGGGCCGGCCCTGCTGGCCCTTCCAGTCTGCGCCCGGATCGGGGATCGGTCACGTTGGGTGGTCGATCCCGGGGCGGGGCCGGGCGGGCCGGAGCGGTCCGAGGGACGGCCCGGGGCGGGAGGTCAGTCCCGGGTGCGGGCCACGCCGATCGGGCAGGAGGCGCCGGTACCGCCGAGACCGCAGTAGCCGTTGGGGTTCTTGGCCTCCGACAGGTACTGCTGGTGGTACGGCTCGGCCGGGAAGAACGGGCCGGCCGGGGCGATCTCGGTGGTGACCGGGCCGTAACCGAGCGCGGTCAGCGAGGGCTGGAAGGCGTCCCGGGTGGCCACCGCGGCCTCGGCCTGGGCGGGGGAGTGGGTGTAGACGGCGGAGCGGTACTGGGTGCCCACGTCGTTGCCCTGGCGGTTGCCCTGGGTCGGGTCGTGCGCCTCCCAGAAGGTCTTCAGCAGCCGCTCGTACGGGATCACCGCCGGGTCGTACACCACCCGGACCGCCTCGGTGTGCCCGGTCAGCCCGCTGCACACCTCCTCGTACGTCGGGTTCGGGGTGTGGCCGCCCTGGTAGCCGACCAGCGTCGTCCAGACGCCGGGCAGCCGCCAGAAGGCGCGCTCGGCGCCCCAGAAGCAGCCCAGCCCGAAGTCGGCCACCTCCAGGCCCTCCGGGTACGGGCCGGACAGCGGGTGCCCGAGCACGGTGTGCGGCTCGGTCAGGGTGAAGGCCGGGGTGGGCCGGCCGGGCAGCGCCTGGTCGGCGGGGACCAGCGAGGTCTTGTGGCGGTTGAACAGCACGGCCTGCTCCAGCGGGTCGGGAAACCTGGCGCAGTGTCCAACGCGGACGGCCGCCCCCGGATTCCGGGAGCGGCCGTCCGTTCCGCGCGGGGGCCGGGAAGGCCCGCCGCGCGGTTTTCGCATGGTGAACACGTGTGCGACCGGTGGAGGTCGCGGCGGCCCCGGGGGTTCGGCGCACCGGGGTTCCGGCCCGCCGTGCCCCCGCTCCGACCTGCGGGTTCGTCCCGGTTCCCGGTTCGTGCGGGCTTGGCGGCATTCGCACACTAGGCTCGGACCCATGACCGAGCACCAGCTTCCTCAGGGCTTCGAGACTCTCGCCATCCACGCGGGTCAGGAAGCAGACCCCCAGACCGGGGCTGTCGTCACGCCGATCTACCAGGTGTCCACCTACAAGCAGGACGGGGTGGGCGGCCTGCGGGGCGGCTACGAGTACAGCCGCAGCGCCAACCCGACCCGCACCGCGCTGGAGGAGTGCCTCGCGGCACTGGAGGGCGGCGCCCGCGGCCTCGCCTTCGCCTCCGGCCTGGCCGCCGAGGACACCCTGCTGCGGACCATCCTCAAGCCGGGCGACCACATCGTCATCCCCAACGACGCCTACGGCGGCACCTTCCGGCTGTTCGCCAAGGTGCTGACCCGCTGGGGCGTCGAGTTCTCCGTCGCCAACACCCAGGACCTGGCCACCGTCCGCGAGGCGCTGCGCCCCAACACCCGCGCGGTGTGGGTGGAGACCCCGTCCAACCCGCTGCTGGGCATCACCGACCTCACCGCGCTCGCCGAGATCGCGCACGGCGCCGGCGCGCTGCTGGTGGTCGACAACACCTTCGCCAGCCCGTACCTCCAGCAGCCGATCGCGCTCGGCGCGGACGCGGTCGTGCACTCCACCACCAAGTACATGGGCGGCCACTCGGACGTGGTCGGCGGTGCGCTGGTGCTGGCCGAGGCGGGCCTCGGCGAGGAGGTCGCGTACCACCAGAACGCGATGGGCGCCGTCTCCGGCCCGTTCGACGCCTGGCTGGTGCTGCGCGGCATCAAGACGCTGGGTGTCCGGATGGACCGGCACAGCGCCAACGCGGAGAAGGTCGCCGAGCTGCTGGCGAGCCACCCGAAGGTCAGCCAGGTGCTCTACCCGGGCCTGCCCGAGCACCCCGGCCACGACATCGCGGCCAAGCAGATGAAGGCCTTCGGCGGCATGGTCTCGTTCCGGGTCGCCGGCGGCGAGGAGGCGGCCGTCGAGGTCTGCAACCGCGCGCAGCTGTTCACCCTCGGCGAGTCGCTCGGCGGCGTCGAGTCGCTGATCGAGCACCCGGGCCGGATGACCCACGCCTCGGTGGCCGGTTCGGCGCTGGAGGTGCCGTCCGACCTGGTGCGCGTCTCGGTCGGCATCGAGTCGATCGACGACCTGCTGGCCGACCTCAAGCAGGCGCTGGGCTGAGCCGGTTGGGGGCCTGAGGCCCCTCACTGCCCCTGCTGGTCCGCCGTGTACGACTCCATCGCGAGGTTGAAGCGGGCCAGCAGGGCGCAGAACGCGCGCTGTTCCTCCGGCGGCCAGCCGGCCACCAGGCGGCGGGTCAACTCGGCCCGGCCGTCCCGGACTTCGGTGAGCCGGCCGACGCCGTGCGAGGTCAGCGCGAGCCGTACGGCACGGCGGTCGGCCGGGTCCTGCACCCGGCCGACCAGCCCGGCCGCGACCAGCGGGGCGACCTGGCGGGTCACCGTGGAGGAGTCCACGCCCAGCGCCTCGGCCAGCGCCTTGACGTTGGCCGGCCCGTGCCGCTCCAGCCGGTCGAGCAGCAGGTAGGCGGCCCGGTCCAGCACCCCGACCCCGCCGCCGCCGGAGGTCCGGACCTGTTCCATTCGGCGCGCGAACACCGCGAGCTGGTACTGGAGTTGGGTGTGCACGGGGTCGGTGCGGTCGGTGGCCTGGGGCGAGGTCGTCGTCATCGCGGCTCACGATCGTCGTGCGGTGAGAGAGACTCAGAAGCAGCAGCGTACGCGGGCCGGGCGGGCCCGGGAACAGGCCCGGCATGCCGGATTGCCTCTCCCCGTCCCCGTACCCTGGCGCCATGCACACCTGGCCGATCACCCTCGACGACGTCCGCGGCGCCCAGAAGATGCTCGCCGGGGTCGCCCGGGTGACCCCGATGGAGGGCAGCCGGCACCTCTCCGGGCTGATCGGCGCGCCGGTCCACCTGAAGTGCGAGAACCTCCAGCGCACCGGGTCCTTCAAGCTGCGCGGGGCGTACGTGCGGATCGCGGGACTCTCGCCGGTGCAGCGGGCCGGCGGGGTGGTGGCGGCGAGCGCGGGGAACCACGCCCAGGGGGTGGCGCTGGCGGCCGCGCTGCTGGGCGTGCGCTCCACGGTGTTCATGCCGGTCGCGGCGCCGCTGCCGAAGGTCGCGGCCACCCGGGAGTACGGCGCCGAGGTGCGGCTGCACGGGGCCACCGTGGACGAGGCCCTGCAGGCCGCGCAGCGGTACGCGGAGGCGACCGGCGCGGTGTTCATCCACCCCTTCGACCACTGGGACGTGGTCACCGGCCAGGCGACCGTCGGGCTGGAGATCCTGGAGCAGTGCCCGGAGGTGCGGACCATCCTGGTCGGGGTGGGCGGCGGCGGGCTGCTGGCCGGGATCGCGGCGGCGGTCAAGCCGCTGCGGCCGGACGTCCGGGTGGTCGGGGTGCAGGCGGCCGGCGCCGCCGCGTACCCGCCCTCGCTGGCGGCGGGGCGCCCGGTGTCGCTGGAGCACTTCGCCACCATGGCGGACGGGATCATGGTCGGGCGCCCCGGCGACATCCCGTTCGAGGTGGTCAACACGCTGGCGGACGGCGTCCGGACGGTCTCCGAGGACGCGCTGTCGCGGGCGCTGCTGCTCGGGCTGGAGCGGCTGAAGCTGGTGGTCGAGCCGGCCGGGGCGGCCCCGATCGCGGCGCTGCTGGAGCAGCCGGACTCCTTCGAGGGGCCGGTGGTGGCGGTGCTGTCCGGCGGCAACATCGACCCGCAGCTGATGCAGCGGGTGCTGCGGCACGGGCTGGCGGCGGCCGGGCGCTACCTGTCGCTGCGGGTGCGGCTGGCGGACAAGCCGGGCGCGCTGGCCGACCTGTTGGGCGTGCTGACCAGGGTGGACGCCAACGTGCTGGACGTGGCGCACGTGCGGACCGACCCGCGGCTGGGGCTGACCGAGGTCGAGGTGGACCTGCACCTGGAGACCAAGGGGCCGGAGCACTGCGCGCTGGTGGTCGGGGAGCTGCGGGACGCGGGGTACGTGGTGGTCGCCGGCTGAGCTCCCACCCTTGACGCGATATATCGCGTGCTGGGAGACTCGCGATACATCGCGTTCGAGTCCCACGGGCCGAGAATCGAGTCGCCTGTGTGCCCAAATTCGGGGCAAAGTGGGACAGATCGCCCCATACGTCCGAGGAGATGAGGCAAGGCCATGGCGCCAGCCATCCAAGCCGAGAACCTGGTGAAGACCTTCGGCGACGTACGAGCCCTGGACGGCGTCAGCCTCGACGTCCCCGAGGGAACGGTGCTCGGGCTGCTCGGCCCGAACGGCGCCGGGAAGACCACCACCGTGCGGGTCCTCACCACCCTGCTCCGCCCCGACTCCGGCCGCGCGGTGGTCGCCGGGGTCGACGTGCTCAAGCACCCCAACCAGGTCCGCAGCCTGATCGGCCTGTCCGGCCAGTACGCGGCGGTCGACGAGTACCTGACCGGCTTCGAGAACCTCACCATGGTCGGCGAGCTGTACCAGATGAGCAACCGCGCCGCGAAGGCCCGCGCGCTGGAGCTGCTGGAGTGGTTCAGCCTCACCGAGGCCAAGGACCGCACCGCCAAGACCTACTCCGGCGGCATGCGCCGACGCCTGGACCTCGCCGCCGCGCTGGTCGTCCGCCCGCCGGTGATGTTCCTGGACGAGCCGACCACCGGCCTCGACCCGCGCAACCGGCTCGCGCTCTGGGAGGTCATCGAGACGCTGGTCGAGCAGGGCACCACGCTGCTGCTCACCACCCAGTACCTGGAGGAGGCCGACCGGCTCGCCCACGACATCGCGGTGGTCAACCACGGCCGGGTGATCGCCCGCGGCACCGCCGACCAGCTCAAGGCGCAGATCGGCGGCGAGCGGATCGTGGTCGTGGTGCACGAGCCCGGCCTGGTCGGCGACGCGGTCGCCGCGCTGTCCCGCTACGCGCTGAGCGAGCCGACGGTGGAGAAGAACACCCGCCGGATCACCGTGCCGGTCAGCGGCGGCGCCCGGGTGCTCGCCGACGCGATCCGCGAACTCGACTCCCGCGGGATCGAGATGGACGACATCGGGCTGCGCCGCCCGACCCTGGACGACGTCTTCCTCACCCTCACCGGCCACGTCGCCGAGGAGCGGCCCGAGGAGGAGGACGGCGCCGACGCCAAGGCGCGCGGCCGGGGCAGGGGGAAGGGCGGCCCGGACGGCCCGGGCGGCCCGGGGCCGGACAAGCGGGCCGTCGCGGCCGGGAAGGAGAGCTGAGATGACCACCGCCACCGAGCACGCCATCGGACCGGCGATACCCAGGCAGCGCCGGGGGATCGCCGCCTCCCTGCACGACTCCTGGGTGGTCGCCAAGCGCAACCTGCGCCGGATGACCCGCATCCCGGAGATCGTGGTCTTCGGGCTGATGCAGCCGGTCATGTTCGTGCTGCTGTTCTCGTACGTGATGGGCGGGGCGATCAAGATCCCCGGCACCGACTCCAGCTCGGACACGTACATCCAGTACCTGATGGCCGGAATCTTCGCCCAGACCGTCACCTTCGCCGTCGCCGGCGCCTCGGCGGGCATCGCGGAGGACATGAGCAAGGGGCTGGTGGACCGGTTCCGCTCGCTGCCGATGGCCCGCTCCGCGGTGCTCGTCGGCCGCACCCTCGCGGACCTGTGCCAGACCGCGTTCACCCTGGTCGTGCTGGCGGTGGTCGCGCTGCTGGTCGGCTGGCGGATCCACGAGGGCGTGCTCAAGGCGCTCGGCGCCTTCGGCCTGCTGCTCCTGCTCGGCTACGCCTTCTCCTGGATCGGCGCGCTGATCGGCCTGTCGGTGCGCAGCCCCGAGGCGGCCACCTCGGCCGGGCTGATCTGGCTGTTCCCGCTGACCTTCGTGTCCAACGCCTTCGTGCCGGTCACCTCGATGCCGGGCTGGCTCCAGGGGATCGCGTACTGGAACCCGTTCAGCGCCACCGTGCAGGCCTGCCGGGTGCTGTTCGGCAACCAGGTCGGGCCGGTGGACAGCGCCTGGCCGATGCAGCACGCGGCGCTGGTGTCGGTGCTGTGGTCGATCGTGATCACCGCGGTGTTCTCCTGGCTGGCGGTGCGCAAGTACCGCTCCTCCACCGCCTGACCGGGCCCCGGGGCTGATCGGGCCCCTGGGTTGATCGGGTCCCGGAGCTGATCGGGTCCTTGGGCTATCGGGTCCCGTGCCCGGCCCCGCCCGGAACGCCGGAGGGCGGCCGCGGAAGTCCCTGACTCCCGCGGTCGTCCCCGTGTCGTGGCGCGGCCGGATCAGCCGGCGTGCGGCACGACCTTGACGATCTTCACCATGGCCGGCTTGCCGTTCGGCAGCTCGTAGGTGGCCTCGTCACCGATCCGCTTGCCGTCGATCGCGCGGCCCAGCGGGGACTGCGGCGAGTAGACGTCCAGCTCGTCCGAGCCCGCGACCTCGCGGGAGGCGAGCAGGAACTCCATGAGGTCGTCCTCGTCGCCGTCGAAGGCGACCGTGACGACCATGCCCGGGGCCACCATGCCCGAGTCGGCCGGCGCCTCGCCGACCTTGGCGCGCTCCAGCAGCTGGGTGAGCTGACGGATCCGCAGCTCGTACTTGCCCTGCTCCTCCTTCGCCGCGTGGTAGCCGGCGTTCTCCTTGAGGTCCCCCTCCTCGCGCGCCGCCTCGATCTTCTGGGCGATCTCGATGCGCCAGGGCCCGGTCAGGTGGTCCAGCTCGGCCTTGAGCTGGTCGTAGCCGGCCTGAGTGAGCCAGGTCACGTTCTCACTGGTCTGGGTCACGGGTGCTCCTCGTAGGTGCTGGGGCTGTGCTGAGGGTGTGAGTCGTCAGCAGGGGTCGGTGGTGATATCGGTCTCAACTACAAAGCAACGCCCGCTCCCGTACCATCCGGTGCGGAAGGGGCGAAACCACGAGCCTAACAAGTCCTGCTGACAAGCGGGAGGGGCGTTTGCGCGCCATTGACGGCGGCGTTACGCCGAGGTGTACAGCAACCGGGTGCGGGACCCTCTACGGATGCCCGTTCTCCGGATCGAATATGCGCGCCGCCCCGGTCGGGGTGCGCTGTCCGGCCCGGGCGCGCCGCCCGCCCGGGGCGCGTTGCGCGGTGCGGGTGCGCTACTCGGCGGGAGTGCGCTACTTGGCGGGGGTGCAGCCCAGCAGCTCGGCGGTGGTGCCGCGCGAGGTGGTGCGCAGGGTGACCACCGCGTCGTAGCTGGAGCCGGCCGCCGGGACGGGGAAGTCGGCCACCCCGACCACCCCGTGGTCGTCGCCCTGCGAGCGGACCGTGCAGCTGCCGGCCTGCCCGCTGCTCTTGCGCACGGTGAGGTGCAGCTGGACCTCGGAGTCGGAGAGCACCTCGAAGGTCGGCACCGAGCCGTTGATCTTCGACTCGCGCAGCATGTAGGAGCCGCCCAGCCAGGCGATCAGGCCCAGGCCCAGCACGCCGCAGACCGCGCCGATCACCTTCAGGCGGCGGTCCGAGTCGCGGTCGCCGCCACGGCCGTAGCGCCCCTCGGGCGGTGCGGTGGCGGTGGTGTCTGCACTCATCGGACTCCGTCCTCTCCTGGGGGAGGGGCCGCCCGGGGTGGTGCGGGGGAATGCGACGCTCCTCCAGTCCGTCACTATAGGAGGGGCACGCCCGCGGCCGGTCCGGCGGGGGCAGGGCTCGGCCGCGCCGGCGACGATCCGCGGCCCGGCCCCGCGGCGACGCGGTCCCGGAGTGAGCGGTTCGTACGGTGGGCAGACCCGGACTTCGCGGAACGCCCGACAAGTGTGGAAGGAACGCAAGGCGTTGACTGAGCAGTTGCGACTGATGGCGGTGCACGCCCACCCGGACGACGAGTCCAGCAAGGGCGCGGCCACCATGGCCATGTACGTCGAGCAGGGCGTGGACGTGCTGGTGGCCACCTGCACGGGGGGCGAGCGCGGGTCGGTCCTCAACCCCAAGCTCCAGGGGGACCCGTACATCGAGGAGAACATCCACGAGGTGCGCCGCAAGGAGATGGACGAGGCGCGGGCGATCCTCGGCGTCGACCAGGCCTGGCTGGGCTTCGTCGACTCCGGGCTGCCCGAGGGGGACCCGCTGCCCCCGCTGCCCGAGGGCTGCTTCGCCCTCCAGGACGTCGAGGCGGCGGCGGAGCCGCTGGTTCGGCTGATCCGCGAGTTCAAGCCGCAGGTCATCACGACCTACGACGAGAACGGCGGCTACCCGCACCCGGACCACATCATGACCCACAAGATCACCATGCTGGCCTTCGACGCCGCGGGTGACCCGGACGCCTACCCGGAGGCCGGCGAGCCCTGGCAGCCGCTGAAGCTGTACTACAACCACGGCTTCCCGATGGGCCGCATCCGGGCCCTGCACGAGTACCTCACCGAGCACGGCCACGAGTCGCCGTACGGCGAGTGGATCGAGGGCTGGGAGAAGAGCGGCCGCAAGGAGCGCGAGATCACCACCCGGGTCCGCTGCGGCGACTGGTTCGAGACCCGCGACCGCGCGCTGATCGCCCACGCGACCCAGATCGACCCGGACGGCCCGTGGTTCCGCGTCCCGCTGGAGGTCCAGCGCGAGGTCTGGCCCACCGAGGACTACGAGCTCGCCCGTACCCTGGTCGACGTCGACCTGCCGGAGGACGACCTGTTCGCCGGCCTGCGCACCCCCACACTGGCGGCCGAGGCCGCCGACACGCGCGACTGAACCACCCCCCGATGGCCCGGCTCCCCGTGAGCCGGGCCACCATAGAGATATGAGCGCCTCCGTGAACCTCGTCAATCTCGCCGCTGACCTCGCCGTCGACGACGCCAAGGTCACCCCCGGCCTCCTCGGCTTCGTCGTCTTCGCCGCCCTCGGCGTCGCGACCTGGTTCCTGGCCAAGTCGATGAACCGGCAGTTCAAGAAGGTCGACTTCGTCGAGGAGCCGGAGGGCCCGAAGGAGTGAGCCGTCGGCCGGTCCCCCGTGGGGGCCGGCCTTCTCCGGAACCGGCTGGGGCCCGTCTGCGGTGAGAGCCGTCCGCGGGGCCCGTCTTCGGTGAAGCCGTCCTGGCGGGCCGTCAGGCTTCGTAGGATCCCGAACCATGACGTGGTCGTGGCACACCGTGGTGCGCAGGGCGGGGTACGGAACGGCGGCGGCGGGGGTGCTGGCGGCCGCGCTGGCCGGGTCGGGGGACCCGGGGCCGCTGATCGTCGGCTCCGGCGCGGTGGCGGTGGTGGCCGGGCTGTTCCCGGTGCTCTGGGCCCCGGGGCGGGTCGGCGCGGTGGGCCCCTCGGTGCTGGCCGCCTGCGCGGTGTCGCTGCTGGTGACGGCCGGCTACCGGGGGCCGGCGTCCGGCGGCATCGAGTTGTGGTGGCTGCTGGAGGCCGTCGCGCTGCTCGTGCCGGTCGTCCCCGCGGTGCGCAGGCTGTCCCCGGCCGCCGCCTTCGGCCACGGCACGCTGCTGGTGGCGGCGGTGGCGCTGCTGCCGCTGCGGATCGCCCTCTGGGCCGAGCCGCCGGCCCCGCCCGTGGTGACCGTCAAACTCTGCCTGGGCTCGGCCCTGCTGGCCTGCGTGGTGGTCGGGGTCGGCCGCTACCTGCGCTCGATGGACACCCGCGCGCGGGCGGCGGTGGTGGCCGAGCGGCGGGCGCAGCGCCTGGACCTGGCCCGAGACCTGCACGACTTCGCCGCGCACGACGTCACCGGGGTGGTGGTGCTGGCCCAGGCCGCGCAGGTGCTGGCCCAGAAGGACCCGGGGCGGGTGGTCGAGCTGCTGGCGGGGATCGAGGCGGCCGGCCGGCAGGCACTGGTCACCATGGACCGGACCGTCCAGGTCTTCACGGCGGACGACGCCGATCCGGAGCCGCGCGGGTCCGGGGCGGTCGCGACGGCCGACCGGGGCGCGGGGCGGGCGGCGGCGGGGGGAGCCGGTGCGCGCAGTCTGCGCCGTGACCTGAGCGAACTGCCCGCGCTGGCCGAGCGGTTCACCCGCAGCGGCTCCGCGCGGGTGCGGCTGGAGGCCCCCGCGGAGGCCGAACTGGCGGCGGTGCCGGCGGCGATCAGCGGGCTCGGCTACCGGCTGGTGGTGGAGGCGCTGACGAACGTCCGACGGCACGCGCCCGGGGCCCGGGAGGTGGCGATCGAGGTCGGCCCGGACCGGTGCGGCGGGCGGCCGGCGTTGCGCGTCACGGTCACCGACGACGGGGCGCCGGACGGGGCCGGGGGCTCCGGCGGTGCGGACGGCGGCGTGGGTGGTGCGGGTGGCACGGGCGGCGCGGGCGGTGTCGGCGTCGGGCTCGGCGGGGCCGAGCGGGAGGGCGGCGGCTTCGGCCTCGCGGGCCTGCGGGAGCGGGTGGAGGCGGCCGGCGGCGAACTGACGGTCGGGCCGGGGCCGGAGGGCGGCTGGCGGGTCGACGCGGTGCTGCCGACGGAGGGTGTGGCGGGCCTCGGGGGCTGACCGGGCGGGGTGGTTCCGTCGGGGGCCGTCCGGAGGGCTGATTCGAGCCCGCTGACGGGTCCATCCAGGCCATTCGGCACATCCGGAGGCGCCGATTTCGGCGTTCTCAACGATCAAATGGGCCGATCGGCCGATGGCGACGCGCCTCGCGGGCGGGCAAGGATGTCGGTGCGGCGATCAGGGTGCGGGGTTCCCCTGGGCCGTCCCGATGCATGAACCCCGATCGGGGGATCAGTCTGTGATTCGCATTGCGATGTCCGCCGAGGATCTGGCTCGTGTACGAATTGCTGGAAATGTCGACCAGGAGATGGAGGCGGTGCTGGCACTGGAGGCGTGGCGGAGCGGCGGGGAATTCTTCCGCCCCTGGCAGCGGGCCGTCCGCGGGCAATTGGCGCGGCAGCCGGTGCTGGCCGAGCGGCTGCGGCGCCTTTCGGGAGCCAACGGTGGTTTCCGGGACGTACTGCGGGTGTGGGCGAATGGCCGGATCGTGTCGTCCGGGCGCGGCGCCGAATCGGTGGTCCAGTGGGCCGACGTCGCGGCGGCGGTCCGCGAGTTCCACCGGGTGGCGCTGCAGCCCTGCTGGGCGGACGTCCGGTCCCGGCTGGAGGCGGAGCGGGACGCCCGCCGCCAGATCGCCGGCCGCGGCGGGGTGGACGCGCTGCTCGGCACGCTGCACCCGCGGATCCGCTGGACCGCCCCGGTGCTGGAGATCCCCGCCGAGCGGGACGTCGAACTCACCCTCGACGGGCGGGGGTTGCGGCTGGCCCCGTCGCTCTTCCTGCAGGGTGCCGGGGTGGTGCTCCGGCCCCGGCACGGGGAGCCCGAGGAGGCTCCGACGCTGCTCTTCGCGATGCGTCCCGACCGGATCGGCCTCTCCGTGCCCGTGGGGGCGCGGGAGGCGGCGGAGAGCGCGGGCCGGGGCGGGGAGGAGTCGCTGGCCGCCCTGGTCGGCCGGACCAGGGCCGCGGCCCTGCAGGCCCTGCTGGACGGCTGTACCACCGGCGAGTTGGCGGGGCGGCTCGGAGTGACGGCCTCGGCGGTCAGCCAGCACACCGCCGTGCTGAGGGCGTCCGGGCTGATCGACACCCGGCGCTGCGGCAACGGCGTGCTGCACACCGTCACCCCGCTGGGTCGGGCACTGCTGCGCGGCGAGGCCCCGTCGGGCGGGGAGGGGCGGCCCCTCGGCGGCGCGGCCCCGCGGTGGATCGGGGACCGTCGGCGGGCGCTGCGATGAGCGGCCGGTGCGGCCGGCGGCGGCCGAGCGGGCGGGCCCGCTCAGCCGCGCTCGGTCAGGCCCGACTCCCAGGCCCAGGTGGCGATGCCCACCCGGTTGCGGGCCTTCAACTTGCGCTGGAGGTTGGCCAGGTGGGTCTTGACGGTGCTCAGCGAGATGAACAGCTCGGCGCCGATGTCGGAGTTGGTCAGCCCCTCGGCGACCAGGACGGCGATCTCCTCCTCGCGGCTGGTCAGCGGCTCGACGGGGGAGCGGTCGACCCGGCGCGGGCCGGTGAAGCGGTGCAGCAGGCGGGTGGTGATCTGCGGGCTGATCAGCGAGTCGCCGACCACCGCCGAGCGGATCGCCTCGGCGAGCAGCGCGGGCCCCGAGTGCTTGAGCAGGAAGCCGCAGGCGCCGTTGCGCAGCGCGGTGTGCACGTACTCGTCGAGGTCGAAGGTGGTCACCACCACGACCTTCACCTCCGGGGTGATGCCGGCCAGCCGACGGGTGACCTCCAGCCCGTCCAGCTCCGGCATCCGGATGTCGACCAGCAGGACGTCCGGCCGCAGGGTGCGGACGGCCTCCAGGGCCTCCAGGCCGTCCGCGGCCTCGGCCACGACCTCCATGTCGGGCTGGGCCGCCAGGATGTGCCGGAACCCCTGGCGGACGCTCGCCTGGTCGTCGGCGATCACGACACGCGTCTTCATGGCGTCATGATCGCACGGGCTTTCGGCGCCCCCGAAGTGAAGGCCGGGATTCCGCCTGGTATGCGCCGGATTCAGTTTCCGCTTAACACCGTTGTCACATGACGGGGAGTCCGGGAAGGATGGTTCCTGTCGGAACGGGGAGTCGGAGCTTCGAAGGTTCCGGCGGAAACCGGAATTCGGTTCAGCGGATATTCGAAAGGGGGCGGACGGCGAAGTGGACGCGAAATACGAGTCGTATGCGATAGCCGACCCGGTGTGGTACGACGCCCTGGAGCGGTGTGACGACCGGGCCTCCCGGTTCACACCGGGCGGGGGCGCGCTGCCCGAGGGCTGGCGCGGCCGCACCCAGGGTGTGTGGGAGGTGCTGGCGCCTTCCGGCGCCCCGCAGCTGCCGGAACAGGGCTGGAAGGTCCACGTCAGCGCCACGCCCGAATCCGCCGAGGAGACGATCGAGACGGCCTGGCGGGTCTGCCGCCGGCTCGGGCTGCCCTGGAAGTACCTGCGCAGCCGGCTGGTGGTCGCGGTGACGAACGCCAAGTACGCCGACCGGTCCGCCAGCGGCAAGGTCGTCACCGTCTACCCGAGGACGGCCGAGGAGCTGGAGACCGTCCTCGCCGAGCTGGACGAGGCGCTGGGCGGCCGCCCCGGCCCGTACGTCCTGTCCGACCTGCGGTGGAACCAGGGCCCGGTATCGGTGCGCTACGGGGGCTTCGCCCTGATGTGGTGCGAGCTGCCGGACGGCACCAGGGTGCCCGCGGTGAAGGACCCGGACGGCCGGCTGGTGCCGGACGCCCGGCGCCCGCGCTTCACCGTCCCGGAGTGGGCCTCCACCCCGGACTTCCTGGCCGCGCGGATCGCCGCGGCCGCCGACGACGCGGGAGCCGGCCTCGGCCGCTACCGGGTGGTCAAGGCGCTGCACTTCTCCAACGCCGGCGGGGTCTACCTCGCCGAGGACGAGGGCGGCCGACAGGTCGTCATCAAGGAGGCCCGCCCGCACGCCGGGCTGGACGCCTCGGAGACGGACGCGGTGGCCCGGCTGCTGGTCGAGCGGGACGCCCTGGAGCGGCTCGGCCACCTGCCGTTCGTGCCGGAGCTGTACGAGTACTTCACCAGCTGGGAGCACCACTACCTGGTGATGGAGTACATCCCCGGCGAGTCCTTCAGCGCCTGGCTGGGCCGGGAGTACCCGCTCACCCGGCACCGGCCGGACGCCCGGGCGCTGGCCGACTTCGCGGGGCTCGCGGTCACCCGGCTCGCGCTGGTCGAGGAGTGCGTCGCGGCGCTGCACCGGGAGGGGGTGGCCTTCGGGGACCTCCACCACCGCAACATCATGATCCGCCCGGACGGCACCGTCGCCCTGATCGACTTCGAACTCTCGACGCCGCTGGACACCCCGCGCCGGCGCACCCTCGGGGCACCGGGCTTCACCGACCCGGAGATCACCGACGCCCGCGAGGCCGACCTGTTCGCGCTCGGCTGCTGCCAGCTCGCCGCCTTCGTCGCGCTGACCACGCTCACCAGGCGCAACCCGGCCGTCGTCGGCGGGCTGCTGGACCTCGTCGCGGAGTGCTTCCCGACGGTGCCCGCCGGCTTCGCCGAACGGATGACGGGGCGGCTCGCCCTCTCCCCGGCACTGCGCCCCCACCTCGGGGCCCGGCCCGCGGCCGGCGCCCGGGCGGAGCTCACCGCCGTGGCCCTGCTGCGCGGCATCGACGCGGCGGCGACCCCGGAGCGGGAGGACCGCCTCCACCCCGGCGACGTGGCCGGGCTGCGCCCCGGCGGCGCGCTCGGGCTGGCGTACGGTTCCTCCGGCGTGCTCCTCGCCCGGCACCTGGCCGGGGCCGCACCGGGCGGGGAACAGCTGGACTGGCTCGCCGCCGCCGTGCGGCGCGCCCCCGCGGACACGCCCGTCGGGCTGTACGACGGGCTGGCCGGAGCCGGCTGGCTGTTCCACCGGCTCGGGCATCCGGACGCCGCGAACGTGGTGGACCGGCTGCTGGCCGGCCCGCCGCCCTCCTCGCTCGGCCTGTACGGCGGCCTGACGGGCGTCGCCCAGCTGCTGCTGGAGGCCGGAGCGACGGACGAGGCGCTCGCCCTGGCCGCCAAGGCCGCCGGGCGGATCGGCGAGGCCGGGCTGCTGGACCGCCCGGGTCTGCTGCGCGGCTGGTCCGGACCGGCGGTGCTGTTCGCCCGCTGCGCCCGCCTCACCGGCGACACGGCCTGGGCCGAGGCCGCCGAACGCGCCGTCCGCTGCGACCTGCGGCACGGCCGGCTGGTCGACGACATGCTGCAGACGTACAGCTCGGGCCGGCTGCTGCCGTACCTGGCGGAGGGCTCGGCCGGAGTGGCGCTCGCCGTCCTGGCCCTGCCCGCCGCGCAGGCCGAAGCCCTCGACGCCGAGCGGGTGCTGGAGGCCGCGGCCCGGGCCGGCGCGGTCCGCGTGGTCGTCCAGGGCGGGCTGTTCAACGGCCGCGCCGGGCTCGCCTACACCCTGTTCCAGGTCGCCGCCCGCCTGCCGCGCTGGCGGGCCGAGGCGGAGGAGCAACTCCGGCTGGTGGATCTCCACCTGGCCCCTCATCAGGACGGCAGCGTCCTGCACGGGGACCAGCTGATCCGGCTCTCCACCGACCTGGCCACCGGCTCCGCCGGCGCCCTGCTGGCGCTGGCCGCCGCCAAGAGCCCCGGGCAGTGCCTGCTCCCCGGCGCCCACCCCGTCCACGGGTGGACGCCGGAGCGGGCCGAGCCCGGTACCCCGTCCCGGCGAGACGACGAGGGGAGGTGACTGTAATGGCCAACATCCTGGCGCTTCAGGAGCTCGACGAGGAGATCGTCGTCGACGCCCCGTTCAGCTCGGTCAGTGCGTTCAGCTGCTGATGTCCGTGGCCTGGTGCCGCGTTCCGGCGAGACGACGAGGGGAGGTGATTGTGATGGCCGACATTCTGGCGCTTCAGGAGCTCGACGAGGAGATCGTCGTCGACGCCCCGTTCAGCTCGCTCAGCTACTGGAGCTGCTGATCCCGGCAGCCCGGTGCCGTGTACCGGCGAGGCGGTGAGGAGGAGGTGATTGTGATGGCCGACATCCTGGCGCTTCAGGAGCTCGACGAGGAGATCGTCGTCGACGCCCCGTTCAGTTCGTACAGCGCGTTCAACTGCTGACCCCTGTGGCCCGGTGCCGCGTTCCGGCGAGACGGTGAGGAGGAGGTGATTGTGATGGCCGACATTCTGGCGCTTCAGGAGCTCGACGAGGAGATCGTCGTCGACGCCCCGTTCAGTTCGTACAGCGTGTTCAGCTGCTGACCCCCTGGGTCCGGCAGTACCGGGTGACAGAGAGGGGAAGGCCGCGGCACATGCGGCCTTCCCCGGCTCTGCATTCTGTTTACCGTTTTGGGGTGAGTTAACCGTGGCCGTGGCATCAGAACCGACTACTCGTCCGAGCGGACCGCTCGGCGCGCTGCGACTGTGCGTCGCCGAGGTACGGGCGTACCCGGGGCGGGTCATAGGTGTCGCGGTCGCCTGCGCGCTCACCGCCACCGGCGTGGGCGCCTGCCTGCTGCTGCTCGCGGCGGTCAGCGGCCCGTCCTACCCGGAGGGTTCGTCCGCCGCGGCGGCGGCCAAGGACGCGCAGAACCTGCTGGGCCTGCTGCTGACGATGCTGCTGATGTCGGCGGTGCTGGTGACGGGGTCGACGGTCGCGCTCTGGACCAACCAGCGGCTCGGGCAGTTCGCCGTGCTGCGCGCCCTCGGGGTGACGGCCGGCCGGCTGCGGGCCCTGGTCGTCGCGGACGTCGCGCTGGTCGCGCTGGCCCCCTCCGCCGTCGCCGCGGTGGCCGGGACGGTCCCGGTGGCCGGGTTCGGCCGGCGCCTGCTGATCGAGCGCGAGCTGTTCCCCGCCGCGGTCGACCTGCCCTCCGCCGGGCAGACCTGGGCGATCGCGGTCGGCGCCTGCCTCGGCACCTGCGCGGTCGCGGTGCTGGCCGCGCTGGCCAGCGTGCTGGCGGCCGGCCGGGTCCAGCCGATCGACCTCCTCAAGGACCAGTCGCTGGCCCTGGCCCCGCCCCGCCGCAACGTCGGCCGACTGGTGGCGGGCATCGCCATGGTCCTGATGCTCTGCGGGCCGCTCGTGGCCCTGATGGTCGTGATGGACCTGCCGCCGGTGCTCCAGGGCGCGCTGGTGATGGGCCTGGCCACGGCCGTCATCCCCACGCTCGCGGTGCTCGCGCCCTGGTTCGTGCCGCTGCTCGTCGGCCCCTGCTGCGCGGTGCTGCTGCTGCTCGACCGCAAGGCCGGCCGGATCGCCGCCGCGGGGCTGCGGGCCGCGCCCGCCCGGACGGCCGCGATCGCGGTGCCCGTCCTGCTGGCCGTCGGCACCGTGGTCTGCCTGCTCGGTTCGGGGGCCACCATCGGGGCCGCCGTGCAGCAGCAGACCGAGCAGGCGCTGCGGGCCGACGCGGTGGTGACGGCCGAGCCGGGCCACCAGCTGCCCGCCCGGCCCGCCGGCCTGCCCGGCGGGACGGCCGTCGCGCCGATCGCGACCAAGGTGACCGCGCCGCCCAGCTTCTACGACGACAAGCCCAAGCCCACCCGCGCCTGGGGCGTCGACGGGGCGGCCCTGCGGAGCGCCCTGGACCTCGGCGAACAGCAGGGCCGGCTGGACGAGTTGGCTCCCGGAACGTTCGCCGCGGGCAGCACCGAGGCCACCGCGCGCCACTGGAAGCTCGGCCAGGACGTCACCTTCACGCTCGCCGACGGACAGCAGGCGCAGCTGCGGCTCGTCGCCGTCTACCAGCGGGACCTGGCCTTCCCCTCGTACGTCCTCCCCGCCGACCTCGCCCTCGAACACACCCCGGCCCCGTACGCCGACCGGGTGCTGCTCCGCGGTGACCCGGGCGCCTGGGAGCTGCGGCCCGGCCAGCGGCTCGCCACGCGGGCCGACTACCTGGCCCACCTGCGGCCGCGCAACGTGCAGGACGACATGGCCTCCCGGCTGATCGTCGCCGTGGTGGGCGGGTACGCGCTGCTCGCCCTCGCCAACACCTGCGCCATCGCCCAGCGGGACCGCCGTTCCCAGCGCGCCCACCTGCGGGCCCTCGGCCTCGGCCGCGGGCAGCTGCTGCGCTGCGTGGTGTACGAGGTGCTGGCCTCGGCGCTGGTCGGGACGGTCCTGGCGGTGGCGACGGCCGGGATCTGCCTGGTGCCGCTGGCCCGGGCCGTCGGGCAGGGGGCGCTGCCCGCCCTGGACGTGCCGTGGACGGTCGGCGTCCTGGTCGGGGTGCTGGTCGCCACCGCCGTCCCGGCGGCGCTGGCGGCCCGTCCGCTGCGCGGCATCCGGCGACAGTTCGCGACGGGGTCGGCGTGAGCGCGGCGGCCGCCGGAGGGCTGGGGCGGTCGTTCTGGCTGCTCTACGGCGGCGAGTCCGCCTCGGCCCTGGGCACCGCCGCCTCGGTGATCGCCCTCCCGGTGGTCGCGCTGCGGGCCGGCGGTGACATCCGGCAGGCCGGACTGGCCGGTACGGCGCTCTCCGTCGGGGTGCTGCTGGCCCGGCTGCCGGCCGGCGTCCTCGCCGACCGCCGCGAGCGGCGGACGGTGCTGCTGACCGGCAACGCGGCCGGCGCACTCGTCCTGGCCGCGCTGGCCCTGTCTGCCTCCGGCGGCATGCCGCCGCTGTGGGCGGTGCTGGTCGCCGCCCTGCTGCTCGGCGCGGTGGGCAGCACCCTGGCACCCGTCGAGAACGTGGTGGTGCGGTGCTTCGTGCGGCCCGAGCACCTTCCCCGCGCGGTCGGCCTGCTGCAGAGCAGGACGGCCGTCGCGGCGATGGCCGGCCCGGTGGCCGGCGGTGCGCTGCTGGCCGTCCACCCGTCCTGGGTGTTCGCCGTCGACGCCGGCAGCTACCTGGCGGCCGTCTGCTGCGTGGCACTGCTGCCGAAGGGGAGGCGGGAGCGCCCCGGGGACGAGCCGGCCGCGCCCGGCGTCCGGGCCGCGCTGGCCGAAGGCGTCCGGTTCATCTGGCGGGTGCCCTTCCTGCGCTACGCGGTGGTCAACGCGGCCGTGCTCAACCTGGTGTTCAACGGGCTGCTGATCGTGGTGGTGGCCTCGGGCGGGGGTGCCGTGCACATCGGGGTGCTGACCGCGGCCCTGGGCACCGGCGGGCTGGCCGGATCGCTGCTCGCACCGGCGCTGGCCCGGCGGCTGCCGCCCGCCCGGGGCATCGCCCTCGGCACGGCCGTGGTCGCGCTCGCCCTGCCCGGCTTCACCCTGGCCCAGGGGCACTGGACGGCGGTCCTTCCGCTGGCCCTCGCCGCGGCCGCCGGGCCGGTGGTCACCGTGCTGATCGCGGTCACCCAGATGGAGGTGACCCCGCCGGGTCTGCAGGGCCGGGTGCACAGCGGCATCGGCTTCCTCGCCCAACTGGTCGCGCCCGCCGGGCCGACCCTCGCGGGCCTGTGCGCCCACGCTTTCGGACTGACCGGCACGGTGGCCGGCGCGGCCGTGGTCGTGGTGGTCCTCGCCGCGGTCGGGCTGGCCGCCACCGCGGGCCGGACCGGTGGTGGGCCCGCCGCCGGTCCGACCGGGGCCGGGGGTGCCCCGGAACGACGGAACGACAACCCCGCGGAGGCCGTCCATGGCTGACCTCGACCACCGGGCCGCGCCGCCCGGGCCGGCGGCGCCGAACCCCGCGCCGGCGGCGCCGAACCTCACGCCGGCGGACCCGTACCGATGGCTGGAGGAGGCGGACACCCCGCGCACCCGGGCCTGGCTCGCCGAGCAGCGGCGCCTGCTGGCCGCCCGCCCGCAGCGCTCCGACGAGCCCGCCTGGGCCGCCCTGCTCGACCGGGTGGAACGGGAGGCGCCCGACCGGACGCCCACCCCGCCCGCCGAGGCCGGCGGCCTGCTCTTCCGCCACGAACGCGGCCCGGACGGCGACGTCCTGACCGTCCGGAACCCCGACGGCACCCGCCGGACGCCCACCGAGGGCGTCATCGGCCCCGGCGACCGGATCGCCGGCTGGCAGCCCGAGCCGCACGGCCGGTTCATCGCCGTCCAACTGCACCGGGACGGAGCCGAGAACGGCGGCCTGCACCTGCTCCCCACCCGCCCGGGCGACCGGCCCCACCACCTGCCCGACGCGGCCCCGTACGCCACCCTCGCCTTCACCGGCGAGGCGCTGGTGTACACCGCCGGCACCCGCACCGAGCACACCCTGGCGGCCCGCCACCCGGACGGCGGCCCGGCCCGCCGGCTCGCCCTGCCGGTGCCCGGCCCGGTCCGGCTCACCCTCCACGGCGGTCCCGGCGGGAACCTGCTGCTGCGCACCCGCCCGCAGCCGTCCGGCCCGGCGCGCTGGTGGGCCACCCGGTGGACCGGCCGGGCGGTGCCCGACTGGCAGCCGCTCGACCTCGACGGGCGGCGGGTCACCGCCCTGGACCTGAACGAGACGGTCTGCTTCCTCGCCGCCGACGAGCTGCTCGCGCTGGACCTGGACGAGCTGGCCCGGGGCGCCACCGGGCGGCCCGCCGTGGTCGCGCCGCTCGCCGTCGGTGAACCGCCCGCCGCCGGTGAAGCGCAGGCGGGCCCGGTCACCGCCCTGCGGGTGCTCGGCCCCGGCCGGATGCCCGGCCTGGCGCTGCTCCGCCGGCTGGGGACCACCCACCGGCTCGACCTGCACCGGCCGGGCGGGGCGCCGGGCGGTATACCGGGTGGGGAACCCGGCGGGGCGCCGGGCGAGGCACCTGGCGGCGGCGCCACCGCACTGCACTGGCCCGCCCGGCTGCGCCTCGGCGCCACCCCGTACGACCGGCACGGGCGGGTCGGCGGGTCGGTCTGGCTGCTCGCCGACGACCCCCGGTACGGCACCTGGACCAGGAGCCTGGACGGCTCCGGCCCGGTCGAACCCCCCGAGCGCCGCGCCGCGCTGCGCACCCTCACCGCCGTCGGCCGGGACGGCGCGCCCGTCCCGGTGACGGTCTGCGACCCCGGGCCGCGGGACCGCGGCCGCCCCGCGCCCACCCTGCTCACCGTCTACGGGGGCTTCGGCCTCCCGCTGGAACCCTCCTGGGACCCGGCCATGGAGGCCTGGCTGCGGGCCGGCGGCCGGATCGCCTGGGTGCACGCGCGCGGCGGCGGCGAGCTCGGCCCCGCCTGGGCGGCCGCCGGCCGGGGCCCCGGCAAGAGCGCCACCGTGGACGACTTCCGGGCCGCCGCCGCGATGCTGGTCGAACGCGGCGAGGCCCCGGCCGGCGGGCTGGGCGCACTGGCCGCCAGCAACGGGGCGCTGGTGGTCGCCGCCGCGCTCACCCGGGAGCCCGGTCTGCTGTCCGCCGCGGTGTGCGTGGCCCCGCTCACCGACCTGGCCCGCTACCAGGTCGGCGGCCTCGGCCGGCTCTGGGCGGAGGAGTACGGCGATCCGGCCGACCCGCGGGCGCTGCGGGCGCTGCTCGACTACTCCCCGTACCACCGGGTGGTGCCCGGGACGGCCTACCCGGCGGTGCTGCTCGCCACCGGGGCGAACGACGCACGGGTGCCGCCCTGGCACGCCTGGAAGCTCTGCGCGGCGCTCGGACAGGCCTCCACCGGGGCGGCGCCGGTCCTGCTCGACCACCACGACAGCGGCGGCCACCAGGGCCGTCCGGCCGCGGCTGGACGGGAGCTCGCGGTCCGCTCCCTCGCCCTGCTGGCCGCCGGCACCGGCCTGCTGCCACCCGCCGACCTGCCCGCCGGTCCGCCCGGCCCCCGGCCCAGACCGCAGTCCTGACCTCAGCCCGTGTCCAACCGAGGAGAGCACCACCGATGACCGAGCCCCAGTCCCTCGCGGGAGGCCCGTCCCGTCCCGGAGGCCCCCGGGCCGCCGCGAACCACGCCCCCGCCGCCGCGTCGGCCGTCGACCTGACCAAGGTGCACGGGTCGGGCGACGCCCGGGTGGTGGCGCTGGAGCGGGTCTCGGTGTCCTTCCGGGAGGGGGAGTTCGCGGCGATCATGGGCCCGTCCGGCTCCGGCAAGTCCACCCTGCTCCAGTGCCTCGCCGGACTGGAGTCCTGCACCTCGGGCGCCGCCCGGATCGGCGACACGGACCTCACCCGGCTGAGCGACGGCCAGCTGACCAGGCTCCGCCGCGACCACGTGGGCTTCGTCTTCCAGGCCTTCCACTTGATCCCCACCCTGACGGTGTCGGAGAACATCGCCCTGCCGCTGACGCTGGCCGGCCGCACCCCCGACCGGCAGTGGCTGGACACCCTGGTCGAGGCGGCCGGCCTCGGCGCCCGGCTCGGCCACCGCCCGGCCCAGCTCTCCGGCGGCCAGCAGCAGCGCGTCGCCTGCGTCCGGGCGCTGGCCGGCCGGCCCCGGATCGTCTTCGCCGACGAACCGACCGGCAACCTGGACTCCCGCTCCGCCGCCGAGATCCTCGCGCTGCTGCGCCGGTGCGTCCGGGAACTCGGCCAGACCGTCGTGATGGTCACCCACGACCCGGTGGCGGCCTCGTACGCCGACCGCGTCGTCTTCCTCGCCGACGGCCGCATCGTCGACGAACTCCTCGGCCCGACCCCCGACCAGGTGCTCGGGCGGATGCGCACCTTCGACGCCAACCTCGGCATCAGCTACTGGTCCGGACCGGCCTGACCTGCCGCGCGCCGACCGCCGGATGCGCGAGGATGGGGGGCATGCCGAACCGTCTCGCGGACGCGACCTCGCCGTACCTGCTCCAGCACGCCGACAACCCCGTGGACTGGTGGCCCTGGACGCCGGAGGCCTTCGAGGAGGCGCGGCGCCGCGGTGTGCCCGTGTAGTCCTGACCTGGGATGTTTTCAAGGAGTGCTGGCGCGGACACGTGCGCAGGTGTACCGGGTAGGCCCGAGGTTGGCCAGTGCAAACGGCCGAGGATGGTCAGATCATGCTGAGGCCGATCTCGACCGCGAACGGAGCGGTCGTCTTGATCGTGCCCGTGAACACGTCCGCGTCGCAGTAGGAGCAGCTTGCGGGGTCGAGGACGTAGGGGTGGAGGAGCGGAACACCATTGGCACTCTGCTCTATCCGCCAGAAAGAGGCGGTGCTGGTCTGCGCGTACCGATCAGCACCCCGATCTACGTAGTGGTGGACCGGTACGCCGCACAGGTCGCCGTCCATACCCAGCCGACCGGCCCGGGTTACATTGCGCCCCACGCGCACACGTGCGGCTCGGGCAAGCTGCCCATCGAGCTGGCCGGCGGACGTAACTACACCCTCGGCCTAGACGAGCTGCTCCGACCCGAGCCAGATCCTTGCTGGCGGTACGTTGGATCCTGGCCCGCTCCTCCGCGCAGTGGAAGCGTCGTATGTGTGCGTGGAGCGGGGTCAAGTGGGGCTGGGATACCGCTCCGTACGGCGCAGGAACTGCGAGCCCAGTGCGGTCGGGGCGAGCGTCTGCACGAGGGAAGTGAGTACGAGCAGGGGCTGAACAGCGGGACAGCACCAGAACGCGGGTGCGCAGACTTTGGGCAGGACCAGGTACGTGAACGGTCAGCTGTTCGCGGCACTCCTGAATTTTCTGGGCCGACCGGCGCTCCTCTCACTGGACTTCCAGCCACCGGAGGCGATCGCATGCCCGGACTGGGCCGCACCGGGCACGGCCAGGAACGCCCACAACGACCGTGGTCGGGCAGCGTCCGAGATCGCCGCGCCGAACGCGGCCAGGACTGTGACACCGAGAACGGCAATGGCTGCCAACGGTCAGAGCCTTGGTCCTGCCCGGGTCTGGTTCTGGCAGTGCTGGTCGAATAAGGTGCCGTTGTTGTGGCGATTTCCTGCGTCCTCAGCGAGGTGCCGGATCAACCAGTCGACCTGCTCCACGCCGATTCGGATCTCCCGGTAGAGGTCCGCGATCTCGGCGGCCAGGCTGCCTCGGATCTGAACGGGGTGGGTGAGCCAGGCATCCGAGGCTTCGAACATTGCCCAGCGTGCCGCCGGACTCCCCGCCACCTCCCCGCGGCACCGCCACCGTCACCCTCGTCCGGCACGCCGCCGTCCCCCAACTCCTCGGCGGCAACCCCCGCGCGCTGGCCAGTGCCAACCTGGACGCCTTCGGCTGCGGCCCAAATGGACCCGGGTACGCGCGAGCAGGATGTGCCAGACAGGGCTGCCTACTGAGCCAGAGAAAATGGAAGTGCGCTGTCGTGCGCGCCTCGAGCTCGCTGAGCACGCTGTTGAGGGGCGATGCTGGGGAGGCTCTCGAGCCTCGGTACGCCTGAGCTTCGATGGACGCTTGAAGGGGCGAAGCGCTTGACGTCAGGAAGGCGTTCGCTCGGCTTCATGCTGGCGATTTCCCAGGTGGATTGGGTCGCCCACAGGTTCCAGCACTTGATGATCATGCCCATTTGCAGGGCGCTGATGGTACTCCCGCGCCGAGGCCGGTTGGGATTGTTGAACCAGCGACGTAGAACCCAGCGAGGATCCTTCGTTCCGATGTTCGCACCTGAGGCCAGGCCTTCGATGAACTCGATGGATGCATCAGCATCCCCACCTCCGCGCGAGATCAGGTAGGCGCATGCGAGGGACGCTGCAGGTGCAGCATGCAGGCCAGTCCTGAGCGTGTACATCAGTGGGAGGAAATCCGGCAGATCTCGGTATCGTGCGTCATAGAACCTAAGGATCTCGGACGTGGTGTACCGAGTGTTTCGCCAGGAGCTCCACGGAGATTTCGTGCGCTCTTCATCGTACAGGTGAAGCAGTCGAACGGCTGAGCAGATCTCCTTGCGGCCGCGCTCAACTCCTACCAGGCCTAGGGCCAAGGCCATCGGTCGCGCTTTCCCGTTGTCCATGTTTGCGGCTGAATCATGGGGAACATCTCGCGAGACCAGGAAGGAACGCGCAGTGTCGCTAATGACCACTGCCTCAAGTCGGTGCTGACCCTGGAGGCATGCTCCGTGGTCGCATAGTGAGATGACTTCAGGGATGCGGTCATCCCAGCCGCCGGAGGTCATGTCGCGAGCAAGTCGCTTTGCGTGCGCGGGATCGAGGCGTCGTAGGTTGCACCCGTGTGTGCGTGTGAGCCGAAGGATGTCAGCGGCCTCGGTAGGGGTGATCAGCTCCCGCATGGGCATCGGCAATACCGCCTGCTCGGGAACGCGGTTCATGATCACGACTGTTGGGCTCCAACCTGGGGTTCGGGGTTTGCGGGCTGCGCTCGCCCATATCAACAGGAGGGTTGGGCCAAGTCCAAGCCAGTGTCACCCGTCCAAGTGACGTATCACCCCTATGATGGGATGGCTTGCTTGGCGGATCGGAGCATCAGTGCGAGTCCAGGTGTCCATGGCGCAAGCGGCCAGCCGGCTGGCGGGGAAGCAGAGTCCGGCTGGCCGCTTGCCACTGATGCAGCTGGTGTGCTCAGTCGATGAAGCGACGAAGAGTCGCGAACGTCCGGCTGAGAGGGTTGTGCATCCATGAGATTGCCGTCAGGTCTTCGGCGTCGATGTGAAGCGCGACCCTGCGGATGATGGCTGTGGCTACCGAAATTGCCACCCTGGATAGCAGGAGGACTGCGACTCTCCTGCTCGTGTTGCAGCTATTGGCGGAGTTCCGATCTACCTTGTGGACCGGCGGGCCGCAGACGGGTTCTTGGTGGCCGGAGCGTACGGCAGCCGCGGAGAATGAAAATGCTTCACGCGTGCCGCTGGCGCGAATTGCCGATGGCTTTTCGGGGACTGGGCGTCCAAGATGAATCACGACAGGCCTCCTTCTTGTGGGACTGGCTGTCTGGCAGGGGCCCTCCGCTAAAGGGTCCCTGCCGCCCTCATGCCCGCTTCGGTGGACGTGGGGGCGGGATATGAACTACTGCCGTCTAATCTGATGAATTTGAGATCAGATGCGGCAGTTGCTGCCTGTGCGGCTTTTCCCGTGAGATGAGCTGCATCTGAAGCCTTGTAACGCAGATTGATGTTCGGGGTTACTGTGAGGATCTCTCCCGGGTGATTGATGCCCTCTGGTGGCTCCCCGTGGTGTAGTCGCCAGTGCCAGGATCGTTCTGCGCTTGACTCGACCAGCTTTGGATGGGCTCAACGTTGACCTGGGGCCTGCGCCGGCGGTAGTGACCGGTAGGACCCGTCCCGTCCCGCATCCGATGGTGCGGGGTGCCGCGATTCGACGTCACCAGATCCTGTCTGAAGCCGCTCCCTAGCAGTGTTCTACTGGGAGGGCTGCGGTCCCAAGTGCCTGTTCACGGGGGATCTGTGTGGTTGGGGAGCGTAGTCGCTTGTCTTGTTGGTGGTGGTGACGGCGGGGTGGCTTCAAGGCATGCTGCTGAGGGGATGTGAAACCGGGGTGGCGCAGTGGACTGGTGGGCGAGCCGGTGCACCTCGTTCTCTTGACGACGCTCGGCTTGATGGCCGAACGTCAGCGAGGGCTCGGAGGTGAGGCGGAGGACGGCTCGGTTACGTTCCTGGCTGCTGAGACATGCCTTTGTGGGGTGAAGCAAAGTGATGCCGTGCTTCCCCTCGGGCGGGCCCAGGGCTGGCGCCGCCATGATGGGAGTAGCCGCGCATCTTCGGTCTTGGTCTTCGGTAGAGCCACATCGACGCCATTCACTGAGATCCTTGACGTGGTGTAAGGCCGCATGGGGCCCGGATGCGGGAGGATGGGGGGCATGCCGAACCGTCTCGCGGACGCGACCTCGCCGTACCTGCTCCAGCACGCCGACAACCCCGTGGACTGGTGGCCCTGGACGCCGGAGGCCTTCGAGGAGGCGCGGCGCCGCGGTGTGCCCGTTCTGCTGTCGGTCGGTTACGCCGCGTGTCACTGGTGTCATGTCATGGCTCACGAGAGCTTCGAGGACGCCGGGCTCGCCGAGTACCTCAACGAGCGGTTCGTCCCGGTCAAGGTGGACCGGGAGGAGCGGCCGGACGTCGACGCCGTGTACATGGAGGCGGTGCAGGCCGCGACCGGGCAGGGCGGGTGGCCGATGACGGTGTTCCTCACGCCCGACAAGGAGCCGTTCTATTTCGGCACCTACTTCCCGCCGCAGCCCCGGCACGGGATGCCGTCCTTCCGGCAGGTGCTGGAGGGTGTGGAGGCCGCCTGGCGGGACCGGCGGGAGGAGGTCGGCGAGGTCGCCGGGCGGATCCGGGCCGACCTCGCCCAGCGGGCCGCCGTGTACTCGGCCGGTGCCCACAACCCGCCCGGCGAGGCGGATCTGCACCAGGCGCTGGTGGCCCTCAGCCGGGACTTCGACCAGAGCCGCGGCGGCTTCGGCGGCGCGCCGAAGTTCCCGCCGGCCATGGTGCTGGAGTTCCTGCTGCGCCACCACGCCCGGACCGGCTCGGAGGCGGCCTTGGAGATGGCCGTCCGCACCGGTGAGGCGATGGCCCGCGGCGGCATCCACGACCAGCTCGGCGGCGGCTTCGCCCGGTACGCGGTGGACGCCGGCTGGGTGGTGCCGCACTTCGAGAAGATGCTGTACGACAATGCCCTGCTGCTGCGCGCCTACCTGCACCTGTGGCGGGCCACCGGATCGGCCCTGGCCCGCCGGGTCGCGCTCTCCACGGCGGACTTCCTGCTGCGCGAACTCCGCACGCCCGAGGGTGCGTTCGCCTCCGCCCTGGACGCCGACAGCCTGGACGAGGAGACCGGGCAGTCCGCCGAGGGCGCGTACTACGTGTGGGAGCCCGGCCAGCTGGTCGACCTGCTCGGCCCCGCCGACGCGGCCACCGCCGCCCGGCTGTTCACCGTCACCGCGGAGGGCACCTTCGAACACGGCACCTCGGTGCTCCAACTCCTCGCCGACCCCGAGGACTTCGCCGAGTACGAGACGATCCGGGCGCGGCTGGCCGAGGCCCGGGCGGCCCGCCCCGCCCCGGCCCGGGACGACAAGGTGGTCGCCGCCTGGAACGGCCTGGCCGTCGCCGCGCTCGCCGAGACCGGCGCGCTGCTGGACCGCCCCGACCTGGTCGAGGCCGCCGAACGCGCCGCCGACCTGCTGCTGGCCGTCCACCTCACCCCCGACGGCCGGCTGCTGCGCACCTCCCGGGACGGCCGGGCCGGTGCCAACGCCGGCGTGCTGGAGGACTACGCGGACACCGCCGAGGGCTTCCTCGCGCTGTACGCCGTCACCGGCGACGCCTCCTGGCTCCAGCTGGCGGGCGGCCTGCTCGACACCGTGCTCAAGCACTTCACCGACGAGGCCTCCGGCGCGCTCTACGACACCGCCGACGACGCCGAGGAGCTGATCCGCCGCCCGCAGGACCCGACCGACAACGCCACCCCGTCCGGCTGGACGGCCGCCGCCGGCGCCCTGCTCACGTACGCCGCGTACACCGGCTCCGACCGGCACCGCACGGCCGCCGAACGGGCCCTCGGCGTGGTCGGCGCCCTCGCCGGCCGGGCACCGCGGTTCATCGGCTGGGGCCTCGCCGTCGCCGAGGCGCTGCTCGACGGGCCGCGCGAGGTCGCCGTGGTCGGCCCGGACGGCGACCCGGCCACGGCGGCGCTGCGACGGGCCGCGCTGCTCGGGACGGCGCCGGGAGCGGTGGTCGCGGTCGGCGCGCCCGGGGAGCCCGAGGTGCCGCTGCTGGCCGACCGGCCGCTGGTCGGCGGCGCCCCCGCGGCGTACGTCTGCCGGCACTTCGCCTGCGACGCCCCGACCACCGATCCGGCGGAACTGGCCGGGAAGCTGGGCGTGGCGGTCGAGTAGCGGGCGTCCCGGCGGGGGCGGGCAAGCCGTCGACGGTGGGGCGGGCAGGGGTTCGGCGGCGGCCGGATAATCGTTGGCGAGCGGGGTCCGGCCGGGTCCACCATGGGCCATGACCTGGACTTTCAGCACCTCCCTCGACGAGTTCCGCGACCAGGCGGGCGTTTTCCTGGCCGCCCGCCCTGCCGAGAACACCGTCCTGCTCACCATCGCGCACCGGCTGGCCGAGTCCGGCCTGACGGTGTTCGGCGAGCCGCCGGTCTTCGGCTGGTGGCGGGCCGAGCAGGGAGGTCCGGTCGCGGGCGCCTTCCTCCAGACGCCGCCGTTCGCCCCCCGGCTCTCCTTCATGCCGCCGGCCGCGGCCGCCGAACTGGCGACCGGCCTGGCCGCCGCCGGAGCCGGCTTCACCACGGTGGCCGGGGTCGGCGGGGGAGCCGAAGCGGTCCGCGCCTTCGCCGCCGCTTGGACGGCGGCCACCGGCACCGAACAGTCCGTCCGCGTCGACGAACGGCTCTACCGGCTCGGCGAGTTGACCGACCCACCGCGCCCGCCCGCAGGCCGCCACCGGCTGGCCGAACCGGCCGACCGCGAACTGGCGATCCGCTGGTACCAGGAGTTCCTGGCCGAGGTCGAGGTCGAACTCCCCGACGTCCCAAGGGCGGTGGACGAGCGGACCGCGAACGGCTGCCTGCACCTGTGGGAGGACGGCGGCCGCCCGGTCGCCCTGGCCGGCAGCAGCCCGGTGCTCGCCGGCATGTCCCGCATCGGCCCGGTCTACACCCCCGCCGAAAGCCGCGGCCACGGCTACGGCACCGCCGTCACCGCCGCCGTCTCGGCCCACCTCCTCGCCCACGGCGCCACCGAGGTCCTGCTCTACACCGACCTCGCCAACCCGACCAGCAACTCCATCTACCAGCAGATCGGCTATCTGCCGGTGGAGGACTCCCTGATCGTGGACTTCCGGCCCCGGTAACGGAGTTACGCGTCCCTGGTCAGATGCACACCCGCCACCCCGGCCACCTTCGTGCCGAAGGGATCGGTGGCGGCCGCCGTGGTGGCGGGCGCGGGCAGCCGGTCGGCACCGAGGTACGTCTGCGCGCAGGTGAGAAGGTTGCCGCCGGCCGACTTCATGTCGCCGGCGAGCCCGTCCAGCAGCGACTTCCAGGCGGTGCCGCACCCCTGCAGCGCCGCCCCGCTCTGCCACCCCGCCAGCCCCCCGGCCGCCTTGTCGCCCGGCTCCGCGAGCTTCGCCGTCTCCTCCGGAACCTTCCCGGCCACCGCCAGCGCGTTGTTCCCGGCGGCGGTCAACTCGCCTGGTTTGACAGTGAATCCCTTGCCGTCACCCATCGCTCTTCCCCCAATGCCGCTGTGGCAGACGTGGGTTATGGTAGCGGTGAGTATCGGGGGGAGCACTCATGGCTGATCCGGATCAGCGGGCCGGCGCGGGCCGACTCGACTTCGCGAGCCTGAAGAACGCCAGACCGGGGGACCTCCACGCGGCCGGCGACGCGTACGACGCGCTCCACAAGGCATTCGCGCAGCACACCGCCGACTGGAAGCGCGGCACCACCGACCGGGTCCACGGGTCGGGCTGGAGCGGACCGGCAGCCGACGCCGCGATCCCCTCACTGGACGGCACGACCACCCAACTGCACGCCGCCGAAACCGAACTGGCCGCACTCGGCCAGACCCTGCGGGACTACGCCGACCTCTTCGGACTCGCCCAGTCGAAACTCCGGCAGGCCGTCGTCGACGCCGGCGCCAAGGGCCTGACCGTCAGCGACAACGGCACGGTGAGCTGGCCCGCGCCCACCGGCCCGGTGGACGCGAACTGGGAGACCAAGCAGAAGGCGGCGGCCGAGGAGATCGCCAAGCGGATCACCGCCGCCCTCACCGAGGCCGGGACGGCCGACCAGACCCTCGCCGGGCTGCTCAGGGGCTTCACCCAGCACGCCACCAGCAAGTCGGGCCTGACCCTCGCGGTCGCCGAGGCCGACCAGCGGACGGCGAACGAGTCGGGCGCCCCGTACCTGAGGGACATGCCGGCCGCGGGAGCGCCGCCCACCGAGGTCAACAGCTGGTGGAACGGCCTCGACCCGGCGGGCCGGCAGTGGTTCATCGACCACCACCCGGAGAAGGTCGGGAACCTGGACGGGATCCCGGCGGACGTGCGGGACCAGGTCAACCGGAGCTACCTGACAAACCGGCTGCGCGAGCTCCGTGAGAAGAAGGACCGGACGAAGGAAGAGCAGGCGGAGCTTGCGAAGCTCGTGCCCGTCTGGGAGCGCCTCAAGCAGGACGCCGCGGCGAATGACGGTCGACCGCGCACCTATCTGCTCGGCATCGGCACCGAGGGCCAGGGCCGCGCGATCCTCTCCTTCGGGAACCCCGACACCGCTACCGACATCTCCGCCTACGTGCCCGGGATCACCACAACCCCGGACTCGCTCGGCCCGGCGGGGCCGGGCAAGCCCGGTACCAACGAGGCGGAGAACGCGCTGAACGTCTGGCGGGAGGCGAACAAGAAGGTCAAGCCCGGCGGTTCGGTGGCCTCCATCGTCTGGCTCGGTTACGACCCACCGGACATGGACCTCAAGGCAACCACTCCCGAGCGGGCGTTGGCCGGCGCACCCGACTACGCGAGGTTCGTCAGTGGGCTCCGGGCTGCCAACAGCAGTGGTCAGAACCCGCACATCACCTCGATGGGCCACAGCTACGGTTCGCTCCTCGTCGGCCAGGCCACGAAGCTGGCCGCCCACCAAGGGAATTACACGCTGCCGGACGACGTGGTGATCATCGGGAGCCCCGGCGTCGGGGTGAAGCACGCCTCGGACCTCGGGATGCCCGCAGGTCATGTGTGGGCGGGTGCGGCCGGCGACGACCCGGTCACCCAGATCCCCTCGCCGACCGCGGCGGCGGTGCCCTGGCCCTTCGGCGGCTTGGTCGGGGCGGACCCGCACGACCTCTACTACGGGAGGGATCCGGCGAGCGGCTCCTTCGGGGCCAAGCGCTTCACTGTCGACGGCTGGAGCCAGTGGTGGAGCTGGGGGGACTTCGGCATGCACACCAAGTACCTGGCTCCGGAGACCGGTGGTCCTTCGCTGGGCAACGTCGCCGCGATCATCGCGGGCAACCCTGACGACGTTCATCTGACAGGGGGACGATGAAGCCCCGGTGGAAGGTGCTCGGCGCGGTGGTGCTGTCGTTCGTCGTCGCGGTGGTCGGTGGCTGGGCGCTGTTCTCGAACGGTTACGGGCCGTTGGCACTGGCCGGCCGGTCGGACTGGGTGAGGACGGGCCAGGCGAAGGACCGGGTCGACCGCGCGCTGCGCGTGACCATGGACGGGATCACGCCCGCCCTCAGCTATGCGGGGGCCGACTTCGAGGTGCTGAGGAAACCCGATCTCTGGGACGGCGAGCCGAGCATGGGGTCGGATCTGACCGAGATCGTGGTCGTTCGGACCGTGGTCTCGCGGGCGAAGCTTCCGGCCCTGATGGACCAGGTGGCGCAGGCCTGGAAGGGCCTCGGAAACAGGGTGGTCGAACGGTCGAAGCCCGCTGACGAGATCCAGGGCATGGACGGGATGGGGAACGCGGACGGTGAGACGTACCTGACGTTCCTCGCGAAGCCGCAGCAGGACTCGACGTACCGCGTGAAGTTCCTGGTGGGGACTGCCGGGGTGCTGTACCAGCCGGCCCACGAGTACAAGCCCCTCCCCCCGCTGGGCCGTGCGCCGTACGACGCCGACGGCTATGTGATCGACCCCGTCGACGACCCGTACTGGTCGCACTGACCCCCACCCCCCCTCACTCCCAGTCCCACCGGATCCCCAGGAGGCACGGCCGTACCGCCGTCGCCACCAGGTGGACGCAGTGGTGCCCGTCGAGGGTGAGTTCCTCGGTCTCGTACGGGGCGGCGCCCGGTGAGTGCAGTGCGAAGCGGTGGCAGCGGACGGGGAGGGCGGCGGGGTGGAAGGTGACCTGGAGGACGTACTGGCCGGCGCCGGAGTTGAAGCCGCGGACGTATTCGCAGCTGGGGTCGGGGGAGGGGGCGTCGTCGAAGCCGTAGCCGAGCAGGTGGGTGTCGCCGGCGCGTAGGCGGCGGTCGAGGAGGAGTTCGGCGGCGAGCAGGTGGTGGGCCTGGTCGCGGCGGATGCGGCCGGGGCGGCAGTTCTCCTCGGCGCGGACGCCGACGCGGGTGATGTCGCTGCCGGGGTCGCCCTGGTAGAGGGCGAGGTAGCGGTCGATGCCGTCGCGGTGGGCGCGCAGGGCGTGCTGGGAGTCGCGGCGGGCGAGTTGGCGGTCGGGGCCGACGCGGATGCGTTCGATGTGGGTGATGGTGTGCAGTCCGGTGTCGCGCGGGCCGGCGAGGGTGGCGAGCAGGTCGTCGACGGCGACGGCGGGGGAGATGAGGTCGCGGTAGGGGCGGACGGGCGGGCCGGCGGGGGCGGGGCCGGCGGCACGGCGGGGGCCGAGCAGCCGGGTGAGGGAGTGCTCGGGCAGGTCGAGGACCTCTTCCAGGGCGGCGACGGCGCGCAGTGACTCGGTGCGTTCGGGGCGGCGGCGGCCCTGCTGCCAGTAACTGAGGCTGGTGAGGCCGACGGTGACGCCGCGCAGGGCGAGGTGGCGGCGGATGCGGTGGAGGGCGAGGCCCCGGGCGGAGATCGCGGTGCGCAGGGCGAGGTGGAAGGGGCCGGTGCGCAGGGCGGCGGCGAGGTCGGCTGGGTCGCTCTTGTGGATGGCGGCCTCCTGGGGGACGGGCGGACCGGCGTGCGGGCGGCTCGGACGGAGCGGCGTTTGACCGTGAATATTCACATCGGTGCGGTGGTTTGTCACCGGTCCGGGCCTGCTGCGCGGTGGTTCTCCGGGCGCCGTTCACATCCGCGTCGGCCCGTTCACACCTCGGTCCGGGCCCCGCGGAGGGCCGTTGACCTGTCCCTGACGAGGCGCGATGCTCGGGGCGCGATCCGGACCGCGCCCCCACACAGCACCTCGCTCCACTCGTGCAAGGAGGCTTTCCCGCCATGCCAGTTCCACGAATACGGCTGCGCCGCGCGGTCTCGCTGCTCGCCCTCGGCGTGCTGGGCCCGGCGCTCACCGCCGCGGTGGCGGCGCCCGCGATCGCCGCCCCGGCCGGGCAGCAGACCCAGGCCCAGGCCCAGTACCAGGACCGGACCCAGGCCCAGGCCCAGTACCAGGACCGGACCCAGGCCCAGACGCAGGCCCAGGACCGGGCCGCGCACCAGGTCCGCCAGGCCGCCGCGCCCGGCAGCACGGCCGACCTGGCCGGCACCTTCAAGAAGCTCAACATCACCATGCAGCAGCAACAGCAGACCAACTGGTGCTGGGCGGCGAGCGGGAACACCATCGCCACCTGGTTCGGCTACAACTACAGCCAGAACCAGTTCTGCAACGCCGCGTTCGGCCGCTCCGCCAACTCCAGCTGCCCCAACAGCCAGGCCACGCTGGGCGACGTGCAGAACGGGCTGAACTGGGTCGGCATCAACCCGGGCTCGTACGTCAACGGGTACCTGAACTACGGCACCGTGCAGTCCGAGGTGAACGCGGACCGCCCGATCGAGACGCGCATCCAGTGGAGTTCGGGCGGCGGCCACATGCACGTCCTGTACGGCTACGACACGTCGAGCAACTGGGTCTACTGGGGCGATCCGTGGCCCTCCAACTACCGCTACAACTGGGCGGACTACGGGTACTACGTGAACAACAACACGTTCTCGTGGACCCACTCCCTGTACCGGATCGGCGCGTGAGGGCGGCCATGACCGAGACCAAGAGCCGCCGTCGGGCCGCCACCGCGACCGCCACCGCCCTGCTCGCCGCCGGCCTCGCGCTGGCGCTCGCCCCGGCCGCGCACGCGGACTCCCCGTCCGCCCCGGCCCCGGTGCCCGCCGCCGAGCTGGCGCAGGCCCGCGGCGCGGTCCAGGACCCGGCCGTCCTCGACAAGGTCGGCCACTTCTTCGCCCGCAAGGGCGTCCCGCCGACCCGGCAGCTGACCATCGGCGCCGCCGAGGAGGCCCGGGCGGCGGGCGAGGCCGCGCCGCGGCTGGTCGGCGACACCGTGCCGGTGTACGTCCTGGACCCCGGCTTCGTGGCCGGTACCCCCGGCGCACCGGTGGCGACGTCGGAGTTCACCGCCAGCAAGGTGGTCGCGGCGGACGGGCAGAGCGCCTCGGTCTGGACCGTCCGGCAGGGCGACGGCTGGAAGGTGGTGAACATCGCCTCGGGCGGTGACGAGAGCGACTACGCGGCGAAGGCGGCGGGCAGCGGCGGTGGCACCGCCTTCCGCGAGCCGCAGGTCAACGCCTGGTACGTGCTGCGTGACGGCCGGGTGCTGCCGCTGGACGACGAGGCCCGGCGCTCGGTGGGCGCGGGCGGGGTCACGCTGGCCGCGTACCAGCAGCTGGTGCACCAGCGGTACGGGGACAAGCTGCCCGGCTCGGCGTACGACCGGGCGGGCAAGGGCGGCGGCTACGAGGCGGACGCCGCGCCGGAACTCGCGGCCGCGCCGCGGTCCGGGACGGCACCGCAGCCCGGGGAGGGCCCGCAACTCGCGGTCGCACCGCGACCCGCGGGCGGCGGTTCGGCACTGCCGGCCGTGACGGCGGCGGCCGCCCTGGGGGCCACCGCCCTGGTGGGCGCGGGTGCCGTGCTGCGGCGGAGGGGCGTCCGCCGCGGCTGACGGCGGGCGGGGTCGCGAGAGGTTCACCGAGGCGCTCGGCCGGGTTCTCCCGGCCGGGCGCCTTGCCGTGGTCACGTTCCGTGATGTGTCCTGGAAGTGCTGCTTCCGCACAAGGAATTGACGCAACGTTGATCTGTCGTTCGCCGCCTGGGGGCGGTTGGCCATGACTGACGGTAGATACGATGTGGCAATCGGTCAGTGCTGGCCGACGCGTGCCGAGAGCGGAGAAGAGGTGGGGCGGCGGGAGCCGACCACGAGCCCGGCACCGGGAAAGGGGACCGAGGTGGCCGACGCGGACGACAAGCAGATGAGCTCCCAGGTGTGGGGCTCGGCGGTGGTGGTGGGCTCTGCGCTGGCCGTGGTGGCGGCCTATCTGATCAAGGGTGCCCCACTGGTCCTGGCGGTCGCCGGGGTGGAGACCCTGCTGCTGATGGTCTATGTCGCCCGCCGCTGGCGCGCGATGCGCGGCGGGCCGGCCCCGGTGCGGCACCGTCCGCGCCGCGGCATCCCGGACGCCGCGCACTGCGAGCGCTGCCGCCGGGCCCGCGAGGCGCTGGACGCCCGGCAGGCGCGGGGCCGTGCGGTCGGCGCGGTGCGGTGGCCCGAGCCCGAGGCGCTCCCGGCGCCGGCCTGGCCGCCGCGCGAGCCCCACCGGGAGTCGCACGGGGAGCAGCACCACGCGCACGGCGGGCAGCAGCACCACGGGTACGGCGAGCAGCACCACGCGCACGGGCCGCTGCAGGATCCGGGCCCGCAGCCGGAGGCCGGCGCGGCCGACCACGCGGCCTACCCGCGCCGCCCGCAGCTCCGGGCCCCGTACGAGCGGCCCTGGACGGCGGAACGGGCGGCCGTCCGGTCCGTGGACCGTTCGACCGCCCGTCGGGGTGCGCCGGGATCGACCGGCCGTGCCGTACGCCACCAGTGATCACCCGGCCGTGCCGTACGCCACCGGTGGCCGACCGGCCGTGGCGTACGGCACCGGTGTTCACCCGGTGGTGCTGTAGGCCACCAGCGAGACGCCGACGTACTGGACGATGAACGCCCCCAGGGTGAAGGCGTGGAACACCTCGTGGAACCCGAACCAGCGCGGTGAGGGGTTGGGCCGCTTGAGCCCGTACACCACGCCGCCGATGCTGTAGAGCACCCCGCCGACGATCATCAGCACCAGGACGGCGACCCCGCCGGCGCGCAGGAAGTCCGGCAGGAAGAAGGCGGCGGCCCAGCCCAGCGCGAGGTACACCGGTGTGTACAGCCAGCGCGGCGCGCCGACCCAGAACACCCGGAACGCGATCCCGGCCAGCGCGCCGCCCCAGGCCACCCAGAGCAGGACCTGCTGGTCGGCGCCCTTGAGCAGCAGCATGGTGAACGGCGTGTAGGTGCCCGCGATGATCAGGAAGATGTTCGCGTGGTCCAGCCGGCGCAGTACGGCGTCCCCGCGCGGCCCCCAGTTGAAGCGGTGGTACACCGCGCTGACCCCGAACAGCAGCCAGGCGCTGACCGAGTAGATCGCGCAGGCGATCTTGGCGGGGGTGGAGTCGGCCAGGCAGATCAGCACGATCCCGGCGGCCACCGTGGCGGGGAACATTCCGGCGTGCAGCCAGCCGCGCCACTTCGGCTTGCTCTCCGTGAGTGCACTCTCCGCGAGCGCAGCAGCAGTCATGCGCAGCATGCTACCCGTTACCTACGGCTCCGTAGGTTACTCACGCGTAGGAAGTGGCGATCATCACTCTTAGACGTTTTGGAGTATTTGGAGTGTGGCGCCGCGCACTCCGTCGCGGGGTCGGTCGGCATGTTACCGATGAGTAATCATACTGGCTGTAGTAAAGGGTGCGTCAATTTCGACGCTTCGCCGCGTTCCGGCCTTGAGTCCGGAGCTACGCTGCAAGCACCCTCAGACCCCCGCGACGCCATCTCCACGCCGAGATGGCGTGAAACGGAGCGATCGTGTCGTACGAGATCTCTGCTCTCAGCGCATCCGCGCCCACCCGCCACAAGCAGCTGCTCGCTTGGGTGAGCGAGATCGCCGAGCTCACCCAGCCGGACCGCATCGAGTGGTGCGACGGTTCCGACGAGGAGTACCAGCGCCTCGCGGACCTGCTGGTGGCGCAGGGCACCTTCAAGAAGCTCAACGAGGAGAAGCGCCCCAACTCCTACTACGCCGCCTCGGACCCGTCCGACGTGGCGCGCGTGGAGGACCGCACCTTCATCTGCTCCGAGCAGGAGAAGGACGCCGGACCGACCAACCACTGGAAGGCCCCCGCCGAGATGCGGGAGATCTTCCAGGGCGAGCAGGGCCTCTTCCGCGGCGCGATGAAGGGCCGCACGATGTACGTCGTGCCCTTCTCGATGGGCCCGGTCGGTTCCCCGCTGGCCGCGTACGGCGTCGAGATCACCGACTCCGCCTACGTCGCCGTCTCCATGCGCGTGATGACCCGCATGGGTCAGGCCGTGCTGGACCAGCTCGGCGAGGACGGCGACTTCGTCAAGGCCGTGCACACCGTCGGCGCCCCGCTCGCCGAGGGCCAGGCGGACGTGCCGTGGCCGTGCAACAGCACCAAGTTCATCTCGCACTTCCCGGAGACCAAGGAGATCTGGTCCTTCGGCTCGGGCTACGGCGGCAACGCCCTGCTCGGCAAGAAGTGCTACGCGCTGCGCATCGCCTCGACCATGGCCCGCGACGAGGGCTGGCTGGCCGAGCACATGCTCATCCTGAAGCTCACCCCGCCGAGCGGCGAGGTCAAGTACGTCGCGGCGGCCTTCCCCTCGGCCTGCGGCAAGACCAACCTGGCCATGCTCCAGCCGACCGTCCCGGGCTGGAAGGTCGAGACGATCGGCGACGACATCGCCTGGATGCGCTTCGGCGCCGACGGCCGCCTGTACGCCATCAACCCCGAGGCCGGCTTCTTCGGCGTCGCCCCCGGCACCGGCGTGGACACCAACGCCAACGCCATCGAGACGCTCTGGGGCAACACCGTCTTCACCAACGTCGCCCTCACCGACGACGGCGACGTGTGGTGGGAGGGCCTCACCGACGAGCCCCCGGCGCACCTGACCGACTGGCGCGGCAACGACTGGACCCCCGAGTCCGGCACCCCGGCCGCCCACCCGAACGCCCGCTTCGCCGTCCCGGCCGCGCAGTGCCCGACCATCGCCCCGGAGTGGGAGGACCAGGCGGGCGTGCCGATCTCGGCGATCCTGTTCGGCGGCCGCCGCGCCACCGCCGTCCCGCTGGTGACCGAGTCCTTCGACTGGCAGCACGGCGTCTTCCTGGGCGCCAACATCGCCTCCGAGAAGACCGCCGCCGCCGAGGGCACCGTCGGCGAGCTGCGCCGCGACCCGTTCGCGATGCTGCCGTTCTGCGGCTACAACATGGGCGACTACTTCGCCCACTGGCTGAAGGTCGGCGCCCAGGCGGACGCCGCCAAGCTGCCGAAGATCTACTACGTCAACTGGTTCCGCAAGGACGCCGAGGGCAAGTTCGTCTGGCCCGGCTACGGCGAGAACAGCCGCGTGCTCAAGTGGATCGTCGAGCGCCTGGAGGGCACCGGCGAGGGCGTCGAGACCCCGATCGGCGTGCTGCCGACCGTCGAGGGCTTCGACCTCGGCGACCTGGACCTCTCCAAGGAGGACCTCGACCTGCTCTTCACCGTGGACGCCGACATCTGGCGCCAGGAGGCCGCGCTCGTGCCGGCCCACCTGGAGACCTTCGGCGACCACACCCCGAAGGAGCTGTGGGACGAGTACCGGAACCTCGTCGCGCGCCTCGGCTGAGCCTGAGCCTCAGCCGCGGTAGCGGCGGGGCGCGCGGCACGAACCGCGCGCCCCGCCGAGCGGCAGGACGGCCGGAGTTCCGCCGGGCGATTTTCCCCCGACCAAGGAGATCGCCCGGGCCGGAACTCCGGCCGTAGTGTTTTCCCGGGAGCCGTCCCAGGAGCCGTCCCGGGTGTCGTCGGGCCCGGTGGCTACGGCTGGACGTAGCCGCTCAGGAAGTCGCCGATCCGGGTCACCGCGTCGGTGATCTCCTCCGGCCGGGGCAGCGTGACCAGCCGGAAGTGGTCCGGCTCGGGCCAGTTGAAGCCGGTGCCCTGGACCAGCAGGATGCGCTGGGAGCGCAGCAGGTCGAGCACCATCCGGGCGTCGTCCTTGATCTTGTGGACCTTGGGGTCCAGCCGGGGGAAGGCGTACAGCGCGCCCTTGGGCTTGACGCAGCTGACCCCGGGGATGTCGTTGAGCAGCTTGTACGCGGCGTCGCGCGAGGCGTGCAGCCGGCCGCCGGGCAGCACCAGGTCGCGGATCGACTGCCGCCCGCCGAGCGCGGCCGCCACCGCGTGCTGGGCGGGCATGTTGGCGCAGAGCCGCATCGAGGCGAGCACGGTCAGGCCCTCGATGTAGCTGCGGGCCCGGTGCCGGTCGCCGGACAGCACCATCCAGCCGGAGCGGAAGCCCGCGACCCGGTACGCCTTGGACAGCCCGTTGAAGGTGACGCAGAAGAGGTCCGGGGCCAGGGTGGCCAGCGGGACGTGCTCGGCGTCGTCGTAGAGGATCTTGTCGTAGATCTCGTCCGCGTAGACCACCAGGTCGTGCCGGCGGGCGATCTCGGCGATGCCCTCCAGCACCTCGCGCGGGTAGACCGCGCCGGTCGGGTTGTTCGGGTTGATCACCACGATGGCCCTGGTGCGGTCGGTGACCTTGGCCTCGATGTCGGCGAGGTCCGGGTACCACTCGGACTGCTCGTCGCAGCGGTAGTGCACGGCGGTGCCGCCGGCCAGCGAGACCGAGGCGGTCCACAGCGGGTAGTCCGGGGCCGGGACGAGCACCTCGTCGCCGTCGTCCAGCAGCGCGGTCATGGCCAGCTGGATCAGTTCGGAGACGCCGTTGCCGAGGAAGACGTCGTCGACGGAGAGGCCGTGCAGCCCGCGGTCCTCGTAGTGCATGACCACCGCGCGGCGGGCGGAGAGCAGGCCCTTGGAGTCGCCGTAGCCGTGCGCGGTGGCGAGGTTGCGCAGGATGTCCTGGAGGATCTCCGGGGGCGCCTCGAAACCGAAGGTGGCCGGGTTGCCGGTGTTGAGCTTGAGGATGCGGTGGCCCTGTTCCTCCAGCCGCATCGCCTCGTCGAGTACCGGTCCGCGGATGTCGTAGCAGACATTGGCGAGCTTGCTGGACTGGATGACCTGCATGTCCGCCTACTTTAGGGGTACGGAGGGGCCGTGCGGCGGGTCTCCGCGGGGGTGCTTCGGAGGGTCGGAACGGCCCCCTTGGATCGGCAGGCGAGGGCGGCGGGCGGCCTTGTGAACCGGCAGTCGAATGTCCGGAATGCTCCTGTATGCGAGGAGCGCCGCCGCGCCGTTCCGTGGAACGAGACGGACGGCACACGCCCGGCGCGGGAGGATGTGGCCGGTCGTGTCGGTCGTGTCGGTCGAGGAGGGGGTGCGCCGGTGGTCCCGGTCGTGGTCGCGGCGGTGCTGGTCGGTCTCCTGGCGGCTCCGCCGCTGCGCGGGCGGATCGCCCGCTTCGCGGTGCCGGAGGGCGAGCCCTGGTGCGAGGCCTGCCCGTCCTGCGGGCGCGCGGTGCGGCTGCTGCCGCCGACCGGGCGCTGCCCGGGCTGCCGGGAGCGGCTGGGCGCCGGCCCCTGGACGGTGGAGGCGGTCGCGGCGGCGGTCGCCGTCGCGGTGGCGTACGCGGCGGACCGCCTGGTGGTGGTGACCCTGGCCCTGGGCTGGGCGGCGGCGCTCGGCGTGGCGCTCGGCTTCGTCGACGCGCGGGTGCGCCGGCTGCCGTACGGGCTGACCGTGCCGCTGCTCGGCGGGGTGGCGGCGCTGCTGCTGGTCGCGGCGCAGGCCGAGCGGGACCCGGGTGCGCTGCTGCGCTGCCTGCTGGTCGCGCTGGCGGTCGGGGGCGTCCTCGAACTGGCCGTCTGGCTGGGCGCGTTGGGCCCCGGGGACTCCCCGCTCGGGCTCGCCCTGGGCGGGCTGCTCGGCTGGTTCGGCTGGTCGGTGGCGCTCGGCGGGCTGTTCGCCGCGATGGTGCTCGCCGGGCTGTGGGGCACCCTGCGGGCCGCCGCCGCGCTGGCCCGCCGCCGCCCGGTGCGCGGGCTCGACCTCCCGGTCGGCCCGTTCCTGCTGCTCGGCGCGCTCACCGCGGTCCTGGCGCGGTGAGCGGAGCCGTACCAGGCGACGACCGGGAGCCGCCCCGGCCTCCGGTCCACCCCGCTCCCGGCCCCGCTCCCGGCCCCCGGAGGACCCCGCCACCGCCCCTTCCGGACCCCGCCCCTAATAGAGGGGACAGGGGAAACGGAAGGGCCCGCCGTACCGGTCGGTACGACGGGCCCCGCCGCCGACGCGCAGGCCCCACCCTCAAGGAGCGGCGCGCCGGGGGAGTTGGGCTCTAGGGGGTCACGGCCTCCCGGCCGTCACGGCATCTTGTGGACGAACGGGCCGACCGTGTTGGAGAACGCGTTGCCGTTGTTGGCGTCCCAGTTGGTCGACCAGGTCATCGCGCCGCGGATGGTCGGCCACTTGGCCGGCGGCACGAAGCTGCCGCAGTTGTTACCGGTGGCCAGGCAGTCCAGCGCGTTGTTCACCACGGTCGGCGAGACGTAGCCGCCGCCCGCCGCCCGGCTGGAGGCCGGGACGCCGATGCCCACCTGGTCCGGCCGCAGGCCGCCCTGGATCTGGGTGCAGACCTGCGCGGTGATGAAGTCGATGGTGCCCTGGTTGTAGACCTTGCCGTCGCAGCCGTTCATGCCGCCCGAGTTGTAGAACTGGGTGTTGACGACGGTGAGGATGTCCTTGGTCTTCAGCGCCAGCTGGAAGTAGGCGCCGGAGGTGTTGTACATCCCGATGGTCTCGGGGGCCATGGTCAGGACGAAGCCGGGGCCGACCTTGGCCTGCAGGGCGTGCAGCGCGTCGCCGAGCGGGCCGGCCTGGACGCCGTTCTCCAGGTCGACGTCGATGCCGTCGAAGCCGTAGTCCTTGATGATCGCGTAGGCGCTGTTGGTGAAGTTGGCGCCGGCGGTGGCGTCCCCGACGGTGATCGCGCCGTTCTGGCCGCCGATGGAGAGGATGACCTTCTTGCCGGCCGCCTGCTTGGCCTTGACGTCGGCGCGGAACTGGGCGTCGGTGTAGCCGCCGAGGGCCTTGGACAGGCCCGGGTCCAGGGTGAAGCTGATCGCGCCGGTCCTGGTCGGCACGGCGTCGGCGAAGGACACCGCGATGATGTCGTACGCGCTCTGGACGTCGCTCAGCCGCTGCGCGGTCGAGCCGTTGTCGAAGTTCTGCCAGTAGCCGGTGACCGCGTGGGCGGGCAGGCCGGTGACCGGCGGGGTGGTGCTGGTCGGCGTGGCGGTGGGGGTCGCCGTCGGGGTCTGGGTGGGCGTCCCGGTGGGGGTCGGGGTCGCCGTCTGGGTGGGCGTCGCGGTGGCCGTGGGGGAGGCGGTGGCCGTCGGCGTCGGGGTCGGCGTGGGGGTCGCGGTCGGCGACGGGGTGCCGGTGCCGCCGGGGCCGACCAGTGCGACGTCGTCGGCGAGGTAGGCGCTCTGGCCGTACCAGCCGTGCAGGTAGACGGTGACGCTGGTGGCGTTCGCCCCGGTGGTGAAGGTGGTGGACAGCTGGTTCCAGCTGTTCTGGTTCGACCACACGGACGGGTCGGTGCCGCCGGTGCCGCGCGCGCCGAGGTAGACGTACGGGCCCTGGACCCACGCGCTCAGCGTGTAGCTGGTGTTGGGCAGCACGCTGATGGTCTGGGCGCACTCGGCGGTGTCGCCGGCGCCCGGGGTGGCCTGGAGCGCGCCGGTGCCGGAGTGGACCGGGGAGGACACCGTGGTCGCGGCGCCGGTGCAGGTCCAGCCGCCGAGCCCGCCGTCGAAGCCGCCGTTGGCGACCAGGTTGCCGACCGCCGCGCTGGCACCGCCGGCGAAGAGGGCGAGGCCGCCGCCGGCCAGGGCGAGGGCGGTGGCGCCGGCCGCGACGGCCGGGAGGGGGCTGCGCCGGCGCTTGTGCGAAGGCTGGTTCAGCGTACGGGCCATGGGGTGACGCTCCTGGGGGAGGAGCGGCCGCCGCGGTGGGGGGCGCGGCGGCCGCGTGTGGGGGAGGGGAGGTCCGAAGTGAGCCTGCGGGGCGGAGCAGGAGGATCGTTCCGTCCCGGATCAAAAGCTGGACTAGACCATTGCTGGTCGTCAAGCATCGGAAGAACGGCTTACGGTTCCGTTAAGGATTCGGAGACCGTTCCGTGTCCGCGCCCGGGAGGCCCTGCGGCGGCCCCGCGGAGACCCCGCCACCCGTCCGGAGGACCCCCGACACGCCCGTCGGGACAGACTTCGTACAGGACCGTGACCAGACCGCTACCTGCGGCTTTACTGTGCACCTGCGCGCCGGAGTAGGCTGCGCCGGGGGCGGAGACGCACCAGTTGCAACGAGCACGGAGGGGCCGGGAAACATGGGTCTGCGCGATGTCGCCGAACGGACGCCGGGGCTGCGCACCCTGCTCGGCGGGATGTACGGGCTCTACGGGCGACGGGTCGAGGTCCACCTCGCGAGCACCCCGCGCCACATCGGCGTGATCCTGGACGGCAACCGCCGCTGGGCCAAGGCGGCGGGCGGCTCCACCGCGTACGGCCACCAGCGCGGCGCCGACAAGATCAGCGAGTTCCTCGGCTGGTGCGACGAGACCCACGTCAAGGTCGTCACCCTCTGGATGCTCTCCACCGACAACCTGGACCGCCCGGCCGACGAGCTCGTCCCGCTGCTCGGCATCATCGAGGACGCCGTCACCGGCCTGGCCGCCGCCCGCCGCTGGCGGGTCAACCCGGTCGGCGCGCTGGACCTGCTGCCCCAGCACACCGCCGACGTGCTCAAGCGGGCCGCCGACCAGACCGCCGACATCGACGGGATAACGGTCAACGTCGCGGTCGGCTACGGCGGTCGGCACGAGATCGCCGACGCCGTCCGCTCGCTGCTCCAGGAGCAGGCCGGACGCGGCACCTCGATCGAGGAACTGGCCGAGGTCCTGACCGTCGAGCACATCGCCGAGCACCTGTACACCCGCAACCAGCCCGACCCGGACCTGATCATCCGCACCTCGGGCGAGCAGCGGCTGTCCGGCTTCCTGCTCTGGCAGAGCGCGCACAGCGAGTTCTACTTCTGCGAGGCGTACTGGCCGGCCTTCCGCAAGGTCGACTTCCTGCGCGCGCTGCGCGCCTACGAGCAGCGCCACCGGCGGCTGGGGCTGTAGTCCCGGATCGGCCGGTTCCGGCCCGGCGTCCCCGGGCCGGTGCCCCGCGTTCCCGGGGCCGGTGCCCCGCGCCCTCGGGGGCGGTGACCCCGTGTCCGGGGGGCCGTCGTCCCAGGTCCGGCCGTCCGGAGGAAATGACCGCCGTAGGCCTGGCCTACCCGGCGCCCGGGCGAGGCCAAACGTTCACCGGCAATGATCCGTCAGTTCGCCGGGGGCGCGAATGCACCGTTCCCCGCCTGGGAATACTCCAGTCAGTCCGGTCCCGAGGCCACCGGGGCAGCGGGGGCCGGCTTGCCGCGGATGACGCAGGGTCATCCGCTCTGGAGGCCTAGTGGTCAGTTCCAAGAGCCGCCGGACACCAGACCGGCGCACGTACGTTCTCGACACCAGCGTGCTCCTGGCGGACCCGCTCGCCATGACCCGCTTCGAGGAGCACGAGGTCGTCCTCCCGGTGGTGGTCGTCACCGAGCTGGAGGCCAAGCGGCACCACCCGGAGCTGGGCTACTTCGCCCGCCAGGCGCTGCGGCTGCTCGACGACTACCGCATCCGGCACGGCCGGCTCGACGAGCCGATCCCGGTCGGCGAGCTCGGCGGCACCATCCGGGTCGAGCTCAACCACTCCGACGTGTCGATACTGCCGGTCGGCTACCGGGCCGGCGGCGGTGAGGCGGACACCCGGATCCTCGCGGTCGCCCGCAACCTCCAGGCCGAGGGCTACGACGTCACCGTCGTGTCCAAGGACCTGCCGCTGCGGATCAAGGCCAGTTCGGTGGGCCTGCTCGCCGAGGAGTACCGGGCCGAGCTGGCGATCACCTCGGGCTGGACGGGCATGACCGAGCTGCACGTCCCGGCCGATCAGGTGGACGCGCTCTTCTCGGTCGGCCACGACGCGGGGGTGGACGTCGACGGGGCCGCCGAGCTGCCGGTCCACACCGGTCTGGTGCTGACCTCGGAGCGCGGCCGCGCGCTCGGCCGGGTTACCGGCGACGGCCGGGTGCGGCTGGTGCGCGGGGAGCGCGAGGCGTTCGGGCTGCGCGGGCGCAGCGCCGAGCAGCGGGTGGCGCTGGACCTGCTGCTCGACCCGGAGATCGGGATCGTCTCGATGGGCGGCCGGGCCGGCACCGGGAAGTCGGCGCTGGCGCTGTGCGCGGGGCTGGAAGCGGTGCTGGAGCGGAGGCAGCACCGCAAGGTGATGGTCTTCCGGCCGCTGTACGCGGTCGGCGGGCAGGAGCTGGGCTACCTGCCCGGTTCCGAGGCGGAGAAGATGGGCCCCTGGGCGCAGGCGGTCTTCGACACCCTCTCCGCCGTCACCACCCCGGACGTGATCGAGGAGGTCATCTCCCGCGGGATGCTGGAGGTGCTGCCGCTGACCCACATCCGGGGGCGCTCGCTGCACGACGCCTTCGTGATCGTGGACGAGGCGCAGTCGCTGGAGCGGAACGTCCTGCTGACGGTGCTGTCCCGGATCGGCCAGGGCTCGCGGGTGGTGCTCACCCACGACGTGGCGCAGCGGGACAACCTCCGGGTGGGCCGCTACGACGGCGTGGTGGCGGTGGTGGAGAAGCTGAAGGGTCATCCGCTCTTCGCCCACATCACGCTCACCCGCTCGGAGCGTTCGCCGATCGCGGCGCTGGTCACGGAGATGCTGGAGGACATCCACCCGTGATCCGCCCTCCGAGGGCATAGTCGGACAATACGGTCAACTCATGGCCGGGGGCCCGCTCCTGAGGGAGCGGGCCCCGTCCGTTTCATCACATCGAGTGCTTTCCGTCCGGGGAACTGCCGTGCGGTGAATGTGACATGCGCCACGCGGGCGGGAATTGCGTCGACCGTACCCGGTGCGGCATGGTGAGGGTTCTGTCAGGCCCCGCGTACGGCGCGGCAGGGCTTCCGGCCACCGGAGGTCAGGCCCCGGAAGGTCCACCAACTCCGGTCGGTGGACGCACAATTGAAGAACGTTGAGCCGTACGCCGCCCGATTCCAACGCCTGGTCGACTCACCTCGGCCGGACGCCGGGCCAGCACCTCCCGTGACCAGTGCACCGTGCGGAGGTCAGTGTCAAGGGGCATGTTGCGCCCGTACGGTCACGCGTGGGCGATGCTGGAAGGAATCCATGTGACTCGGATCTCGGTCCGGGGAGTCGCTGTGGCCTCCGCCACCGCCGTCACCGCTGTCGGTGCCGTCGTGGGCATGGCCTCGGGCAGCGAGGGCAAGACGACGCAGACGGTCGACGTCGCGGGCGCGACCCTGCTTGCCGAAGTCCCCTCTGGCGCCCAGGCGCAGACCATCAGTGACAACATCGGCCAGCAGGCATCCGCCCAGCAGGCCTCCGCCGACGCTGCCGCCAAGGCCGCCGCGGAGCAGAAGGCCGCCGAGGAGGCCGCGCGCCAGCAGGCCGCCGCGGACGCCCAGGCGAAGGCTGACGCCCAGGCCAAGGCCGACGCGGAGAAGGCCGCCAAGGCCGCGGACGACAAGCGCAAGGCCGACGAGGCCGCCGCGAACCGTTCCAAGTCCCGCTCCGCGATGAGCGCGGTGGAGGACAGCGCGCCGCCCGTCTCGGTCAGCCCCGGCTCGGTCCAGGACCTGGCCCGGCAGATCGTCGGCAACGACGCGCAGTTCCAGTGCTTCAGTCAGATCGTGAAGCGCGAGAGCGGCTGGGACTACACCGCGACCAACAAGAGTTCCGGTGCCTACGGTCTGGTCCAGGCGCTGCCCGGCACCAAGATGGCCTCGGCCGGTGCCGACTGGCGCACCAACCCGGCCACCCAGATCAAGTGGGGCGTCGGCTACATGAACTCCCGCTACGGCAGCCCCTGCGGTGCGTGGTCGTTCTGGCAGGCGCACAACTGGTACTAGGAAACGGCTGCCGCTCCGGCGGCGCGGTTCCACCCGGCCCCCGGCCGTTCGCCCTCCTCGGGCGAGCGACCGGGGGCCGTGGCGTTCTCCGGCCAGGACGTTCTCCGGTTCGGCTGTTCTTCGGTTCGCGGCGAGGGGGCGGACCGCGCCGCCCGGGCGGCGCTGACCAGTGCGCCCTCGGGCGGTGCGGCCCCGGTTGCGGACGCGGGGCGCGGGGAGGGGTCCTGGTTGCTCCCCGCACCGGCCGGTCCGCCGGCAGTTGGCCGTGGGGCGACCTCGGCGGCTGGGCTCCGGGGTCTCGTCCCGACTCCTCCCCGGTGAACCGTGTCCGAAACCGCATGGAACCTTGCGTTTTGTCCGGTTCATCGGGATGGACGGTTCGAGTCGAACGGACCGGCGACCGGACTCGCCGCTCCTCCGGCGGGTAGCGTCATCCCTGACGGCCGCGGCAGGACCCGCGGCGTACCGCCGGACACGGCGGGTTCGGCAGGGGAGCGGTGGTAGCGAGGATGGCGCGGGGCGGAAAGGCCTTCAAGGCCGTGGCCAAGGGCATGGCCGTGGTGGCGAGCGCGGCCGCCGTGATCGAACGGCGCCGGCGTGCCGCGATGGCGGCCGACCCGCACGAACCGGCACTCCCGGCACTGGCCGAAGGGCCGGTGCCGGCGCTCGTGGACGGGCACGTCCCGGCACTCGTCGAGGCGCCGGGCCCCGTCCCGGTCCCGCGGGCCGTTCCGGTGCCGCAGGCCGACCCGGCCCCGGCGGCCGAGCCGGTCCCGCCGTCCGCCGCGCCGGCCCCGACGGCTCCGGTGGCCCAACCGGCCCCGGCCGCCCCGGCCGCGCACGTCGGGCTCGGGCGGGAGTACCACCCCGGCCGCCCGGCCACGCCCGCCGAGGCGGTGCCGTGGGGCCTGCGGGTGGCCGCCGAGTCGACCTGGCGGCTGCTGCTGCTCGGCGCCGCGCTCTACGTCGTCTTCTACGTGGTCGACATGCTGCGGCTGGTGGCCTTCTCGGTGCTGGCCTCGCTGCTGATCACCGCGCTGCTGGAGCCCTCGGTCTCCTGGCTGCGCCGGCACGGCGTGCCGCGCTCGCTGGCGGCCGGCGGGGTCTTCCTCAGCGGTCTGGCCGGGATCGGGCTGGTCGGCTGGTTCGTCGTCTGGCAGGTGTCGACCAACCTCTCGGACGTCACCACCCAGGTGAAGACCGGCGTCAACCAGCTGCGGGACTGGCTGGTCACCGGGCCGCTGCACCTGACCCAGCAGCAGATCACCGACTTCGCCAACCAGATCACCAAGGCCATCACCACCAACACCGATCAGCTCACCTCGGCCTCGATCACCGGCGCGCAGATCGCCGTCGAGGTGCTGACCGCGCTGCTGATGACCTTCTTCACCACCTTCTTCTTCCTCTACGACGGCGCGAAGATCTGGAACTGGGCGCTGCGCGGCCTGCCCCGGCACTCCCGGTTCGCCATGGCCGGGGCCGGCCCGAAGGCCTGGGCGACGCTCACCGCCTATGTGCGCGGCACGGTCTGCGTGGCCTTCATCGACGCACTCTGCATCGGCATCGGCGTCGACCTGCTGGGCGTGCCGCTGGCGCTGCCGCTGGCCGTGATCATCTTCCTGGGCGCCTTCGTCCCACTGGTCGGCGCGCTGATCACCGGCACCGTGGCGGTGCTGATCGCGCTGGTCACCCAGGGGCCGTGGACGGCGCTGATGGTGCTGGTGGTGCTGGTCGCGGTGATGCAGGTGGAGAGCCACATCCTCCAGCCGCTGATCCTCGGCCGGGCCGTCCGGGTCCACCCGCTCGGCGTCGTCCTCGGCGTCGCGGCCGGCGGCATCATCGGCGGCATCGGCGGCGCGGTGGTCGCCGTCCCGCTGATCGCCGTCACCAACACCGTGGTCGCCCACCTGCGCCGTCGCAACGAGGCCGGCCAGGCCGTCTTCACCGCGCTCGAAGCCGCCCGTGAGGCCGCCGAGCGCACGGCGGGGCGCACGGCCGAACCCGCCGCCGAGCGCACCGCGGCCGCCCACCCCGCCCCGTCGGCCGCGCCCGCCACCGACTGACCCCCCGCCGTGCCGGGGCGACCGGCGCGGGAGAACGACGACGGGCCCCTCGCGGACATGGTGTCCGGGAGGGGCCCGTCGGGGTGCCGGGGTGCGTCAGGCGGTGACGTCCGCCAGGGCGGCCTCGGAGTCGAGGACGCCGGCCACGGCCTGGAGGACGGCGGCGATCTTCATCGAGGCCTGGACGACCTCGCGCTCGACGCCGGCCTTGCGCAGCACGGCCTCGTGCGAGTCGAGGCACTGGCCGCAGCCGTTGATGGCCGAGACCGCGAAGCACCAGAGCTCGAAGTCGACCTTCTCGACGCCCGGGGTGCCGATGATGTTCATCCGCAGACCGGCCCGCATCGTGCTGTACTCCTTGTCGGAGAGCAGGTGCAGCGTCCGGTAGTAGACGTTGTTCATCCCCATGATCGCGGCCGCGCCCTTGGCGGCGGTGTACGCCTCCGGGGAGAGGTTGGCCTTGGCCTCGGGCTCCAGCTCGCGCAGCAGGCCGGGGCTGCGGGTGGCCATCGCGCAGGACAGCACGGTGCCCCAGAGCTGCTGGGCGGGGAGGTCGGAGTTGCCGATGACCGAGCCCAGGTTGAGCTTGAGGTCCTTGGCGTAGTCCGGGAGGGCGGCCTTCAGGTCGTCGAGAGCCATGGGTCAGCCCGCCAGCAGGGCCTGGGCGTCGAGGGTGTCCTCGCCCTTGTTCCAGTTGCACGGGCACAGCTCGTCGGTCTGCAGGGCGTCCAGCACCCGCAGGACCTCCTTGGGGTTACGGCCGACGGAGCCGGCGGTGACCATGACGAACTGGATCTCGTTGTTCGGGTCGACGATGAAGACGGCGCGCTGGGCGGTGCCGTCCTCGCCCTCGACGCCGCAGGCGCGCATCAGCTCGTGCTTGATGTCGGCCAGCATCGGGAAGGGCAGGTCGCGCAGGTCCTTGTGGTCCTTGCGCCAGGCGTGGTGCACGAACTCGGAGTCGCCGGAGACGCCGAGGATCTGGGCGTCGCGGTCGGCGAACTCGTCGTTCAGCTTGCCGAACGCGGCGATCTCGGTCGGGCAGACGAAGGTGAAGTCCATCGGCCAGAAGAAGACGACCTTCCACTTGCCCTCGTAGGACTTGTGGTCGATGTCGGCGAAGGCGCTCGCGGCATCCAGGTCGACACAGGCCTTGAGGTCGAACTCGGGGAACTTGTCACCGATCGTGAGCACGTTCGCTTCTCCTGAAGTGAGATGAGGGGAGCTTTGTCCGGAATCCGGACACCGCTCACAGTTCCACATCGTGGACTGATCAGGGAAATAGCTACACTGGATGTGTCTGATCGGAGATTGTTATCAGTAGCGAATCCCCCACGTCGCGGCCGGGTTCCCGCAGGAGCGGCGGCACGAAGGCCGACCCGACTGTGTCGAGCGCCACAGTCCGCAGCCCGCGCACCCCGACCGTCGCCCAGCTGCGGGCCTTCGTCGCGGTGGCCGAGCACCGGCACTTCCGGGAGGCCGCCGCCGCCACCGGGACCAGCCAGCCCGCGCTGTCCGGGGCGGTCGCGGCGCTGGAGGAGTCGCTGGGCGCACAACTGGTCGAGCGTACGACGCGCAAGGTGATTGTCACCCCATTGGGGGAGCGCGTGCACCAGCACGCCCGCCGGGTGCTCGCCTCGCTGCAGGCCCTCACCGAGGAGGTCGAGGCCGCCCGCCGCCCGTTCACCGGGCCGTTGCACCTCGGCGTCATCCCGACCGTCGCGCCCTACCTGCTGCCCACCGTGCTGCGGCTGGTCCGCGACCGCTTCCCGGACCTGGAGCCGCACGTCCACGAGGAGCGCACCCCCTCGCTGCTGGAGGGCCTGGCCGCCGGGCGGCTGGACGTCCTGCTGCTCGCGCTGCCGGCCGGCGGGACCTCGCCGACCAGGGACATCCCGCTGTTCGACGAGGACTTCGTCCTGCTCACGCCGCCCACCCACCCGCTCGCCGGTCGGATCGACGTACCGCGCGACGTGCTGCTCGACCTGGAGGTCCTGCTGCTGGAGGAGGGCCACTGCCTGCGCGACCAGGCGCTGGACATCTGCCGCGAGGTCGGCGCCGACCCGGCGGGCTCGACCACCCGGGCGGCCGGCCTGTCCACCCTGGTCCAGCTGGTCGCCGGCGGCCTCGGGGTGACCCTGCTGCCCGCCACCGCACTGGACGTCGAGGCCGGGCGCACCGACCGGCTGGCCGCCGTCCGCTTCGCCGCCCCGGCGCCCGGCCGCCGGATCGGGCTGGCCGTCCGGCCGGGCTCGGCCCGCAGCGCCGAGTACGAGCGCTTCGCGGCCGCGCTGCGCGAGGTGCTGGTGGAGCTGCCGGTCCGGATCGTGTCCTAGGGCCAGTCCCGGCTCAGAGCCCGTCCCGGTCCCCGTGCCAGCCCGGCTCGGGGCGGGCGGCCGGGGTGCCCAGGCAGAGCCCGACCGTCGTGGCGACCAGCAGCTCCAGCGCCTCCAGGGTGTCCGGGTCGGGCCGGTCGCCGGGGTTGCGCAGGGTCAGGTGGCGGGCCGTCAGGCCGTCGAAGCCGCCGAGGAAGTGGACGGCGATCCGGCGGGCGGGCAGTGCCAGGGTCAGGCCGTGGGCGGCCGCGAGGGCGTCGAGCATCTCGACGGCGGTGCCCTCGATGTCGTGCTGCATCTCCAGCATGATCTCCCGCATGTCCGGGTCGCGCAGCGCCAGCGCCCCGAACTCGCTCAGCAGCACGCAGTGCCCGTGCTCGCCGGTGGCGGCCTCCCAGAGCGCCTGCACCAGGGTGCGGACCTGCTCGCCGAACGCGCCGTCGCCCGGGGAGGCGGCGCGCACCTCGCCGACGAAGTCGGAGGTCAGCCGCTCGACGATCGCCCGGTAGAGGTCCTTCTTGGTGCCGAAGGTGTAGTGCACCGTCGCCTGCGCCACGCCCAGCTCGGCCGCGATCGCGCGGGTGCTGCCGGCCGCGATCCCCTCCCTGGTCATCAGGTCGATGGCGGCCTGGACCAGTTGCGGTCGGCGTTCGGAGGCGGGGACGTGTGCCATCCCGCCAGGGTAGCGCCATGGTCGGGCAACTGCGTCGCACGATCTTGTCGGCCAACTTTGTCACCCGACAAAGTTCGGTCTACGGTGGGACGCGACCTGCCCTGACCGACCCGAGGGACCGCCGATGGCCACGTACCTGTACCGACTGGGCCGCTTCTGCTTCCGGCGACGGCGGGCCGTCGTCGCCGTCTGGATCGCCCTGCTCATCGCCGTCGGCGGGGCCGCGGGCGCCTTCGCCGGCAAGACCACCGACGAGTTCAAGGTCCCGGGCACCGAGGCGCAGGCCACCCTGGACCGGATCAAGGACACCTTCCCGGCGCAGGGCCACGGCTCCGCGCAGGTCGTCTTCGCCGCCGGCGCCCCCGGCGGCATCGGGACGCCCGAGGCGGGCCGGGCGGTCGGCGAGGCCGTCGCCCGGATGGCCCAGGTGCCGGGCGTGGCCGCGGTGCCCGACCCGTACGCCACCGGCGCGCTCTCGCCGGACGGGAAGGTCGCGATCGCCCTGGTCTCCTTCGACCACAAGCTCGCCGACGTCACCGACGGGCAGCGCGAGGCCGTGAAGGCCGCCGCCGAGCCGGCCCGTGCGGCCGGCCTGGAGGTGGCCTTCGGCGGCGACGCCTACAACACCATGGCCCAGATCGAGGGCGCCAGCGAGGCGATCGGCCTGGTGGTGGCCGGGGTGGTCCTGGTGGTCACCCTCGGCACGCTGGTCGCCGCCGGGCTGCCGCTGCTGACCGCGCTGGTCGGCGTCGGCGTGACGATGGCCGGCCTGCTGGCGCTCACCGGCTCCTTCGAGATCATCACCACCGCGCCGGTGCTGGCCCTGATGGTCGGCCTCGCGGTCGGCATCGACTACGCGCTGTTCATCCTCTTCCGGTACCGCCGCCACCTGGACGAGGGCCTGGCGCCGGAGGAGGCCGCCGCCCGGGCCACCGCGACCGCCGGCAGCGCCGTCGTCTTCGCCGGTCTGACCGTGGTCGTCGCGCTCGCCGGGCTCTCCGTCGCGGGCGTCCCCTTCCTCACCGTGATGGGCCTGGCCGCCTCCGCGGCCGTCGTGGTGGCCGTCCTGGTCGCGATCACGCTGCTGCCCGCCGTGCTGGGCTTCACCGGCCGGGCCATCGACCGGCTGCCGGTCTGGAAGCGGGCCCTGGCCACCAACGGCCGCACCACCCTGGGCGAGCGCTGGGGCCGCTTCGTGGTCCGCCGCCCGCTGCCCGTCCTGCTGGTCGGGCTGGCCGGGCTGGGCGCCCTGGCGGTGCCCGCCGCGAGCCTGAACCTCGGCCTGCCGAGCGGCGGTTCGCAGGCCGCCGGGACGGACGCGCGCAAGGCGTACGACCTGGTGGGCGAGGCCTTCGGGCCGGGCTTCAACGCGCCGCTGGTGGTCGTGGTGGACGCCCACGGCGCGCCGCGGCCCGAGCAGGCGGTGCAGGGCGTGGCCGCGAAGCTCCAGACCCTCGACGGCGTGGCGACGCTGTTGCCGCCGACCGTCGACCAGGCGAGCGGCACCGCGCTGGTGACCGTCATCCCGCGGACCGGCCCGGACCACGAGGACACCAAGGCGCTGGTCAACGAGATCCGCGGCCAGAAGGCGGAGCTCAGGGCGGCGACCGGCGCGGACATCGCCGTCACCGGCACCACCGCCGCCAACATCGACGTCTCCACCAAGCTCGGCCAGGCGCTGCCGCCGTTCCTCGCGGTGATCGTCGGGATCGCGCTGGTGCTGCTGGCGCTGGCGTTCCGCTCGGTGCTCGTCCCGCTCAAGGCGGTGGCCGGCTTCCTGCTCAGCATCACCGCCTCGCTCGGCGCGGTGGTCGCGGTCTACCAGTGGGGCTGGCTGGACGGGCTGATCGACGTGCCCAAGGTCGGGCCGGTGGTGAGCTTCGTGCCGATCCTGCTGATCGGCGTGCTGTTCGGACTGGCGATGGACTACGAGCTGTTCCTGGTCTCCGGGATGAAGGAGCAGCACGTCCACGGGGCGGCGCCGCGCGAGGCGGTCGTCGGCGGGGTGAAGAACGGGGCCCGGGTGGTCACGGCGGCCGCGCTGATCATGGTGGCGGTGTTCGGCTCGTTCGTCTTCGGCCACGACCCGATCGTCCAGCCGATCGGCTTCGCCCTCGCGGTGGGCGTGCTGGTGGACGCCTTCGTGGTGCGGATGGCGCTGGTGCCGGCCGCGATGGCGCTGTTCGGCCGGGCCGCCTGGTGGTTCCCGAAGCGGCTGGAGAAGGTCGTGCCGAAGGTCGACATGGAGGGCGAGCAGCTGATCGCCGAGCTGGAGAAGGGGCCGGCGCGGGAGCCCGCCCGGGTCTGAGGCCCGGGGGCAGTCCGGGCGTCCGGCGGGACCCGTTCCCGCCGGGCGCCGTCAGGTCTGGACGGGCAGCCGCTGCTCGAACCAGACCACCTTGCCGGTGCCCAGCCTGGTCGCGCCCCAGCGGTCCGCGCACCGGGCGACTATCTGCAGCCCGCGCCCGCGTTCGTCCTCCGGCCCGGTGCGGCGCGGGCGCGGCAGCAGCGGGCTGTCGTCGCCGACCTCGCAGCGCAGCCGGGTGGTGCGCACCAGGCTCAGGGTGACCGGCCGGGTCGCGTGCTGGACGGCGTTGGTCACCAGCTCGCTGACCATCAGCTCGGTCGCCTCGCTGAGCTCGTCCAGCCCCCAGCGGCGCAGCGTGTGCGCGGCCAGCCGGCGGGCCCGGCCCGGCGTCTCGTTGCGCGGCTGGAGGTACCAGTGCGCGACGTCCCCGGCCGGGATGCCGTCGAAGCAGGCGCCGAGCAGCGCGATGTCGTCGCCCCGGTCGCCGGGCGGCAGGATCCGCAGCGCCTCCTGGCACAGCTGCTCGGGGGACTGCCAGCGGGCGGCGGCGATCCGGGCGCGCAGCACCTCCAGGCCGTCGCTGATCGGGCGGGTGCGGGTCTCCACCAGGCCGTCGGTGAACAGCAGCAGCGCCGAGCCGGGCGGCGCGGGCAGTTCGACGGAGTTGAAGTCCACCCCGCCGACGCCGATCGGCGCCCCGGAGTCCAGCTCGACCAGCTCGGCGGTGCCGTCCGGGCGGACCAGCACCGGCGGGACGTGCCCGGCGTTGGCCATCACCACCCGGTTGGCGATCGGGTCGTACACCGCGTAGACGCAGGTGGCCAGGTGCTGTTCGCGGCCGAGCCGCTGGGCCTGCTCGTCCAGGTGGTAGAGCACCTCGTGCGGCGGCAGGTCGAGGGCGGCCAGGGTCTGGGCGCTGGTGCGCAGCTGGCCCATGATGGCGGCCGAGGTGAGCGAGTGGCCCATCACGTCGCCGACGATCAGGGCGACCCGGTTGCCGGGCAGCGGGACGGCGTCGTACCAGTCCCCGCCGACCTGCGCGCCGCGCTCACCGGGCAGGTAGCGCTGGGCGATCCGGACGCCGTGCGACTGCGGCAGGCGCAGCGGCAGCATGCTGCGCTGGAGCTCGTTGGCGATCTCCCACTCGCGGGCGTAGCGCAGCGCGGTGTCCACGGCCAGCCCGGCCTGGGTGGCGAGGTGCGCCGCGGTCGCGGTGTCCGCGGCGTCGAAGACCGGGCGGCCGGTGCGTTCGGGAGGGCGGCGGATCAGTATCAGCAGCCCGAGCACGGCCTTGCGGCCGCGCAGCGGCAGGGCGAGGACGGAGGTGCCGGCGGCCAGCCGGGCCACCCCGCGGGTGCCGTACAGCTCGCGCAGCAGCGTCTCGGCGCGCTCGGCGGAGGGGGTGCCGAGGACGGCGGGGTCGGCGGGGCGGCGGCTCAGCAGGGCGTGGGCGAGCGCCCCGCCGCGGGTCACCGGGGTGGCCGGGCCGCCGTCGGCGGTCGAGCGGGCGCCGTAGCGGGAGCGGCGCCGGTCGTCCATGCCGCTCGGGCGGCCGCGGCGGCCGATCCGGGTGCCGGTGCTGTGGTGTATCCGCAGCTCCTCCGGGAACCCGGGTTCGCGTTCGACGTTGGGCAGCGGGTCGCGCAGGTGGATGACGGCGGCGTCGGCGAGCGTCGGGACCAGCACCCGGCCGATGTTGCGCAGCGTCGCGGCGAGGTCGAGGGCGCTGTTGATCCGCCGGGTCGCCGAGTCGAGGTACGCCAGGCGGTCCGCCATCTCGGTGCGCTCCGGTCGTGCGCCCGTCCGTCGCGCGGCGGCCGGGGCCGCTGCCAGGGCCGGGACCGGGGCCGCCGTCAGGCCCGGGGCCGGCGGTGTCGGGCCCGCTGTCGCGGCCGGGACCTGGCGGCGCTGGCCCGGGACGGCGGGCGGCTGCTCCGCCTCGGTCTTGAGCTGGTCGCGCACGGCTGCCTGTCCTGGATTCGGTGTGGTCGGTGAGCTGTTCTGTTGCGTCGGCCACGGGTGCGGCCGGTCCTGTCCCGGTTCGATCAGCCGACGCGTCGACAGCACAGGAACAGCTGTTCCTCCGGCGGCAGCGAGGTACTGGCCGGTGCGTACGGATGCCCCGAGCACTCCTCGACGGCGAAGCCGGCCGAGACCAGAACCCGCTCCAGATCCTCCCTCAGATACCCACTGATCCGCAGCTCTCTGCCAAGGAACGGAAGCGGAACGTGATCCAGGTCCGCCTCGACCATACCGAGCGCCAGCAGTCCGGCCGGCCGCAGGAGTTCGCGCAGCTGCCCCAGCACGGTCGGGATCTCGTCCTGCGGCAGCAGGATCAGCGAGAAGAACGCGGTGATCGCGGCGAAGCGGCCCCGGCCCTCCGACCCCAGGTCGGGGGCGTTCCAGACCCGGTCCGCCCGCTCGGTGGCCAGATCGTACAGGTCGATCCGATGGAACACTGGCGCAAACCCGCCCGGGAAGACGGTCCGCCGGGCCAGCGTGAGCATCCCGTCGGAGAGGTCCGCGCCGGTCACCCGCAGACCGGCCGCGGCCAGCTGGCGGACGGTCGGGTCACCGGTGCCGCAGCCGACGTCCAGCACCCGGGCGCCCGGTTCGAGCTCGGCGAGCAGCCGACGGCCGCAGGCCAGCTGGCCGTCCTTGGCCGGGAAGGCCTCGCCGTACCCGGCGCCGATGGTGTCGAAGGCGACCGCCTGCAGCGCCCGGGCCGCCCGCCGCCGCCGTACCTCGGGCTCGTCGTCGCCGGCGTCCTCGCCGACGGGGAACGGGTCGGATATCTGTCCGGTCGTCACGTTGCGAGGCACCCTTCCACCCGTGGCCTCCGGTGGCTCCTCCGCGGCCCCGGGGGCCGCTGCCGGTGGCGGTACGTCACGCTCTCCGCACCACACGGACGGACTGCACCCCGACGCGTTTCCGGCCGACACTCGTGTGCGTACTGGCATCTGAGAATATGCGTGATCACTGCGCCATGGGGTCCGTTTCCGGCCAACTCGCCGTGCTTGGGCCGTTGTGGCCCGGGTTGCGGAAGCACGAGGGTGCGGACGGGGTTGTGCGCGTGGCCCCGCACGCCGGACGATGCGCCCGGGGAAGGTCGATGACCTGCGGTTTTGTCCATCCGCGGGCTGACTATCGGACGTTTATCGAACGTCAATCGGCGCGGTGCACAGTGGAGTCCAGCGCCGGGGAAGCGTTGAGGGCGCTCCCGCAGCCGGGGGGCTGCGGGGGCGCCGACGCGCGGAACGGGGGAGGTTGTCCGTGGGGGAGCGGAAGCCTTACGGCGCGGGGGGAGAGAAGGGCTCGGTGTGCTGCTGGGAGATGAGGTCCGCCACGGGGGAGGCCTCAGGCACACCGAGCCGTGTGAAGATCGCATGGGCCTCTTGGAGGCAGGCGAGTCCACGAGCCGGCTGGGCGAGCGCCAACAGGGCCTCGCCCAGTGCGGCGTTCGCCAGGCCCTGGCAGTAGGCGGAGTCCATCTCCTGCCCGAGCGCCAGTGACTCGCCGGCCGCCGAGGCCGCCTCGGCGTGCTGGTCGGCGACGAGCAGGGCGGAGGCCAAGCGGGCCAGGGTGTAGCCCTCCCACAGCGGGTTCCGCTGGGCCCGGTACAGCCGGTGCGCCTCCCGCAGGTGCGGGACGGCCTCGGCACCGGAGAGCACCACGCCCAGCTGGTAGAGGGTCTGGGCGAGCAGCGGGCCGTTCTTGGAGGCCCGGGCGGCGGCGACGCCTTCACCGGCGGACCGGATCGCCGTCTCGGTCATGCCGAGGCGGTGCTGCACCCGGGCGATGTTGCTGACGATCCGCGCTTCCCCGAACGCCGTGCCGACCTGCCGGTTGATGGCCAGGGCCTGTTCGAGGAAGGGCAGGGCCTCGGCCGGGCGGTTCCCCACGCTCAGGATCACGCCCAGCGTGTTGGCCGTGGCCAGTAGCAGGACCGACGGGTCGTCCGGAGCCTGGTGGTCGAGGCTGCGGCGCAGTGAGTGTTCGGCGTTCTGGAAGTCGCTGGTGACGGACTTCAGGGCGCCGAGGGCGAAATGGACCCGCGCGAGTGCGGCGGAGTCGCCGCGCTGCTCCGCTGCGTGGCCGAGGGTCTCCAGGATCGGCCGTACCTGAGGACCGTGGGTGGGGTCGGGGCCGAGACCGTACAGCAGGATCAGCAGGTCGATCGCCGCGTGCTGGGCGCTGCTGGGCCCGTTCGCCGCCGCGGCCATGGCGTTGAGCAGCAGGGCGCCCTCGGTCCGGAGCCAGTCCTGGGCGGAGCCGCTGGTCGGCAGGCCCATTCCCGGTGAGGAGGGCGTGGCCAGCAGCTCGGGCTCGGTGTCGTCCGGTTCGATGGTCCGGGCCGCGTTGCGGACGGTCGGGATCAACAGGTCGAGCAGCCGCGACACCGCCCGCTCCTGCTCCCCGGTGTCCCCGATCCGCTCGTTCTTCCGCTGGGCGTAGAGCCGAAGCAGGTCGTGGTAGCGGTAGCGGCCGGGGGTGAAGCACTCCAGCATGTTCGCCTCGACCAGCGCCTCGGCGAGGTCCTCGGCGGCGTACTCGTCCACCCCGAGCAGCGCCGCGGCGGCGGCCAGCGGGATATCGGGGGAGTCGATCAGGGCGAGCAGCCGAAAGGCGCGGGCCTCGTCCACGGACAGCTGTCCGTAGCCGAGCCCGATGGTGGTCTCCACAGCGAGGTTGCCGAGCTGGAGTTCGTCCAGCCGACGGCGTTGGTCGGCTAACCGACGGGCCAGGTCGGAGACGCTCCAGCGCGGGCGGCTGGCCAGCCGGGCGGCGGCGATGCGGACGGCCAACGGCAGGAAGCCGCAGGCGGTGACGACCTTCATGGCCGCCTCCGGCTCGGCGGCGACCCTTTGCTCCCCGACGATGGCCGAGAACAGCGCCAGCGCCTCCTCCGGGGTCAGTTCCTCGACGTCGAACAGCTGGGCGCCGGGGATGCCGGCCAGCCGGGACCGGCTGGTGGCGAGCACCGCGCAGCCGGAGACCCCGGGGATGAGCGGTCGGATCTGGTCGGCGTCGCGCGCGTTGTCGAGCAGGATCAGCATCCGTCGGCTGGCGAGCAGCGAACGGTAGAGGGCGGCGCGCTGTTCCAGCGAGTCGGGGCTCTCCGCGACGCCGAGGGCGTGCAGGAAGTCGCCCAGGACGACCACCGGGTCGGCGGGCGAGGAGCCGGCTCCGCGCAGGTCGACGTACAGCTGTCCGTCCGGGAACTCGGCGCGGACGCGGTGGGCGACGTGCACGGCGAGGGTGGTCTTGCCGACGCCGCCGATGCCCGCCAGTGAGGTCACCACCACGGCCTGGCCGGTGGCGTTCATCAGGACCGCGGAGAGGTCGCCCACCAGATTCAAACGGCCGCTGAAGTCGGAGACGTCAGCCGGGAGTTGGGCTGGAGCGGGGGGCGCGGCCGGGCCGTCCTCGCGAGCTGCGGGAGCGGGTACGGCCGGGAGGGTGAGCGCCGGATCGGCCGCGAGGATGCGATTGTGCATCGAGGACAGGCCGACGCCCGGTTCCACCCCGAGCTCCTCGATCAGGAGCTTGCGGGTGTCGGTGTAGACGCCGAGTGCCTCGGCCTGGCGACCGCAGCGGTACAGCGCCAGCATCAGCAGCTCGCGCAGACGCTCGCGCAGGGGGTGCTCGGTCGTCAGGTTGTTGAGCTCGACGACGATCTCGGCGTGCAGGCCGATGTCGAGGGCGGCGGCGCACAGCTCTTCGGCGGCGTCGACCTGGCGCTCGCCGAGCCGCAGCCGCTGGGTGTCGGCATAGGGGCCGGGGATGCCGGTGAGCGGGCGGCCGCTGAACAGGTCCAGCGCCTGGGTCAGCAGTCGGTGCGCCTCGTGCTTGTCGCCCGAGGTGCGGGCGGCCGCGGCGTCGGCGGAGAGCCGTTCGAAGATTGCCAGGTCGAGAGCCTCGCCGGGGATGCGCAGGGCGTAGCCGTCGGCGACCGAGACCAGGAGTTCGGCTGGTCTGCGGACCTCCCGGCGGGGCTCGATGACCGAGCGCAGACGGGAGACGTACGTGCGGAGTGCGGCCACGGCCTGAGCCGGGGGCCGTTCGCCCCAGAGCGAATCGACCAGGTCCTGTGTGGTGACCGGGCGCCCGGAGTGCAGCAGAAGAGTGGTCAGAACGGCTTGTTGCTGGGGGGACCCGAGGGAGAGGGGCTTGCCGTCGAGCCAGGCCTGGACCGGACCGAGGACTTGGAAGCGCAGCGCAGGGGTCTGCGGCGTCTCCCGAAACTCCATGAAGTCCCCCGATGGCCTGTGGTGTTGATTCCGTGAAAGGGCGCTCGGCGGTCCGCCGCGGTGCTTCAGCTTAGGCGGACGCCCGACTCTGCCGGACGGCACCGCAAGCCGCACGATGTTTATCGGACATTTAATCAACCCTACGATACTGTCCCCGCGCCCGCGCCACGAAGGTCGGGCTGAACACATTTGATGACCGAAAGGCGGCCGCCCAATGGCCAACGACCAGAGCGAGACCCCGGTGCTGTCGACGCCCGAGAACGGGACGAAGACCGAGGCCCCGGCCGCCGCTGTGGAGGCGGGCAAGGCTGTCGAGGACGCGGTGGCCGTGTCCTCGAACCCGGCCGAGTACGCCGCGCCGACCGACGAGCAGAAGGACGCGTTCGAGAACGGCACGTTCGGCGACGAGGGCGAGTACCTGGACCAGCCGACCGAGCCGGCCACCGGCAAGCCGAGCAAGACGTACGAGCCGGAGAACATCATCATGGGCCACCCGTAAGCGGGTCGCGGCCCCGGTGCCCCCGCGCCCCCGTCCGGGCGTGGGGGCGCGGTCGGTTATGGGCACGCCAATTCCGCGTCGGTGTCGGCCGGTGGCCGAAACGCACCAGTGGTGCACTCATGGTGACCGGCGATATCCGTAACGTGCCCGACGGTGGCCGGGGCACGTTCCGGAATTACCGATTCACCCGGGGGTATTGCGGTGGTCGGAATGCTGCCGTTTGTCTGCGTTTTGCCGAAATTGGCGGGGAAGATCGTATTCGGCTGAATCGCGGGTCTCGGGGGCGGGGGCGACGTGGTGCGGTTCCGCGGCCCATTCCCGGCCGCCGCCCTCGGGGCGCAGGTAGTGCTCGCCGCCGATGGTGTCCATGTAGATGCCGGTGCGTCCGGTCCTCCGGTCGAGGACGAGTTCACCCACGTGGGGCCGGTAGGCCGGGGCGTTGCGCTGTCGGGTGCTCACCGTGCTGCTCCTCGCTCTGGTCGGCGACTGGCCAGCATCTCTAGAGAAGCTAATATCTCTAGAGATGTCAACGGTCGTATCTCCTTACCGGCGACCGCGGGCACGCCTACGATTTGTCCCAGGCAGAGGGAGCGGCGATGACCGGCAGCAATGGCGACAAGCAGCCCAAGTACCAGCGGATCGCCGAAGCGCTGAAGGAGGCCATCGACACCGGCCGGTACCGCGCGGGCGACCGCCTGCCCGGCGAGAACGACCTCATGGACGAGTACGGCGTGGCCCGGATGACCGCCCGCCAGGCGCTGGGCGTGCTGCAGAGCGAGGGCATCGCCGAGGCGCGCCGCGGCGCCGGGGTGTTCGTCCGGGACTTCCGGCCGCTGCGCCGGCGCGGCATCCAGCGGCTGGCGCAGGGGCAGTGGGGGTCCGGCCGGTCGATATGGTCGGCGGACATCGACAACCGCAGCCTGGTGGTCGACCAGGTGTCCGTCACCGAGCGGGGCGCGCCCGAGCACGTGGCCCGGGTGCTCGGGGTCGACCCGGGCGCCCCGATGTGCGTGCGGCACCGCCGCTTCGTCCTGGACGGCAAGCCGGTGCTGCTCTCGACCTCCTACCTGCCCGCCGTGCTGGTCTCCGGCACCGCCATCACCCGCGAGGACACCGGCCCCGGCGGCACCTACGCCCGGCTCGCCGAGATCGGCGCCAAGCCCGTGCACTTCCGCGAGGAGGTCCGCTCCCGGATGCCCGGCGCCGACGAGTCCGCCCGCCTGGAGCTGTCCGCCGGCACCCCGGTCATCCTGATCTGCCGCACCGCCTTCGCCGACGAGGGCCAGGTCGTCGAGCTCAACGAGATGATCCTGGACGCCGCCTCCTACGTCCTGGAGTACGACTTCGACGCCTGAGCCGGGTGGGTCGGCCCGCGGTTGCTACTGGTAGTGGTAGCGGGCCTTGAGGATCTTCACCTCCTTCTCGTCCGCCCGGTACACCAGCCGGTGTTCGTCGTCGATCCGCCGCGACCAGTAGCCGGCCAGGTCGCCCTTCAGCGGCTCGGGCTTCCCGATGCCGTCGAAGGGGTCCCGCTGGATCTCGCCGGTCAGGCGGGTGATCCGCTGAGCCATCTTCCGGTTGGACCCGAGCCGGAACAGGAAGTCCTCTCAGCCGTCGGGGTCGAAATGGACGCTCCTCACACCTCACCCGCCAGCGCTTCCAGTTCCTCCATGGTCCTGGTGACGCCGGGGTGGCCGGCCCTGTCGCGGGCGACGGCCTCCATGAGCCGCTGCGCGTTGGCGGGGGAGCGCAGGAGGTGGATCGTCTCCTGCCAGGAGTCGTAGTCCTCCGCGGACATCAGCACGGCGTCCCCGCCCTTGGAGGTGATCCTTATCGGCGCGTGGTCGTCGTTGACCTTCTTGATCAACGGGAAGAGCTGCGTGCGCGCCTCGCTCGCACTGATCGCCATGGGACGGCCTTCCACTCGGGTACCGGATGTCCGTACCGCAATGGTGCGAGTCCCCGGTACCGGATGCCATGCGACTGGTGAACGAAGACCGCCCCGGGCGCGGGGCGGCCGGGGCGGTTCGGGGGCGTGCGGGGTTGGTCCCGCGCGGGGTTACTCCTTGGAGCGGACGCGCAGGCTGGTGATCAGCGGGCCCTCGGTGGTCTCGCGGAAGAAGTCGTTGCCCTTGTCGTCGACGACGATGAAGGCCGGGAAGTCCTCGACCTCGATGCGCCAGACCGCCTCCATGCCGAGCTCGGCGTACTCCAGCACCTCGACCTTCTTGATGCAGTCCTGGGCGAGGCGGGCGGCCGGGCCGCCGATCGAGCCGAGGTAGAAGCCGCCGTGCTGGGCGCAGGCGTCGGTGACCTGCTTGCTGCGGTTGCCCTTGGCGAGCATGACCATCGAGCCGCCGGCCGCCTGGAACTGGTCGACGTAGGAGTCCATCCGGCCGGCCGTGGTGGGGCCGAAGGAGCCGGAGGCGTAGCCCTCGGGGGTCTTGGCCGGGCCCGCGTAGTAGACCGGGTGGTCCTGGAGGTACTTGGGCATGCCCTGGCCGGCGTCCAGGCGCTCCTTGATCTTGGCGTGGGCGATGTCGCGGGCGACCACCAGGGTGCCGGTGAGCGAGAGCCGGGTCTTCACCGGGTACTTGGAGAGTTCGGCGCGGATCGCGGACATCGGCTGGTCGAGGTCGACGCGCACCACGTCGTCGTCCAGGTGCTCGTCGGTGGTGTCCGGCAGGTACTTCGCCGGGTCGGTCTCCAGCTGCTCCAGGAAGACGCCCTCGGCGGTGATCTTGCCGAGCGCCTGGCGGTCGGCGGAGCAGGAGACCGCCATCGCGACCGGCAGCGAGGCGCCGTGGCGGGGCAGGCGGACCACGCGCACGTCGTGGCAGAAGTACTTGCCGCCGAACTGGGCGCCGATGCCGATCTTCTGGGTCAGCTCGGTGACCTTGGCCTCCAGCTCCAGGTCGCGGAAGCCGTGGCCGGTCTTGGCGTCGCCCGAGGTCGGCAGGTTGTCCAGGTAGTGCGCCGAGGCGTACTTGGCGGTCTTCAGCGCGAACTCGGCGCTGGTGCCGCCGATCACGATGGCCAGGTGGTACGGCGGGCAGGCCGCGGTGCCCAGCGAGCGGATCTTCTGCTCCAGGAACGAGAGCATGCTCGCCTCGTTCAGGATGGCCTTGGTCTCCTGGTACAGGTACGACTTGTTGGCGGAGCCGCCGCCCTTGGCCATGAACAGGAACTTGTACGCGTCGCCGTCGGTGGCATACAGCTCGATCTGGGCCGGCAGGTTGTTGCCGGTGTTCTTCTCGTCCCACATGGTCACCGGGGCCATCTGGGAGTACCGCAGGTTGAGCTTGGTGTACGCGTCGTACACGCCGCGCGCGATGGCGGAGTCGTCGCCGCCGGAGGTCAGCACGTTCTGGCCGCGCTTGCCCATGACGATCGCGGTGCCGGTGTCCTGGCACATCGGGAGGATGCCGCCGGCCGAGATGTTGACGTTCTTCAGCAGGTCGAGCGCGACGAAGCGGTCGTTGGGGCTGGCCTCCGGGTCGTCCAGGATGCGGCGCAGCTGGGCGAGGTGGGCGGGGCGCAGGTAGTGCGAGATGTCGTGCATCGCCTCGGCCGTCAGCAGCCGCAGCGCCTCGGGCTCGACCTGGAGGAAGGTGCGACCGCCGGCCTCGAAGGTGGAGACGCCCTCGGAGGTGAGCTTGCGGTACGGGGTCGGGTCAGCGCCCAGGGGGAGCAGGTCGCTGTACTCGAAGTCTGGCGTGGGAGCCATCGGGGCGGTCCTTAGGGGTCCAGTGGTGCGGCTGCGTCGGCGAAGCACCATCCAGGGTAGGACCCGCCGGAAGTCGGCACGCGGACAGGGCAGCCTTGCGTGACCGGGCTCACTCGCGCAGGAGTGCGAGCGACTAGGCTGACCCCGTGGACAACTCGCCGTCGCACGACGATTCGGGGCAGCCGCCGGTGCCGGCGCCCGTACCGATGACCAAACCCGAACCCAAGTCAGAGAGCAGACCCGAACTCAGGCCCGAGGCCGGGGCCGCGGCGCGGCCGCACGCGCCGGCCGCGGAGGCGGAGCTGCGCGTCTCCGACGCCGACCGCGAGAAGGTCGCGGAGCTGCTGCGCGACGCCTACGCCGAGGGGCGCCTGGACGCGGACGAGCACGCCGAGCGGATCGAGGCCGCGTACGCCTCGAAGACCTTCGGCGACCTCGCGCCGCTGACCCGGGACCTGCCGGCCCGCCCGCTGTCCTTCGAGAAGCAGCCGTTGAGCGCCCCGCAGGGGCCGCCGCCGCAGCAGCCGGCGCGCCAGGAGGCCCCGACGGTGGTGGCGATCTTCGGCGGCGCGTCCCGCAAGGGCCGCTGGCGGGTGGGCTCGCACCTGAGCGCCTTCACCGCGTTCGGTGGTGTGGACATCGACCTGAGCGACGCCGTGTTCGAGTCCCCCGAGGTGGAGATCACGGTGACGGCGATCTTCGGCGGGGTCCAGATCCGGGTCCCGGAGAACGTGAGCCTCCAGGGGTCCGGCATCGGCATCTTCGGCGGTTTCGACGTCCGCGAGCAGACCGCGGCGGACCCGTACGCTCCGGTTGTCCGGGTCAAGGGCCTTGCGCTGTTCGGCGGTTGCGAGGCCAAGCCGCGCCGCGGCAAGAAGCTGAAGGAGTGGGTGCGCCGTCAACTCGGCACCGACTGACCGTCGTTGACCTGCACAGTGCCCGGCCGGGAGCCAACTCCCGGCCGGGCGCTCGGCGTTGCGGCCAGTGCTCTGCGTAGTCGATTGCGTGCAGTGTGCATGAATCGCGGCCGAGCGGGGTAGTTCCTTCCGCACATCGCTTCTTGGACGGCTGCGCACCGGAGGCGGCCGAGCGGCCGTGCCGGGGTTGGACAGCGGGGGCTCGCAGCCGGCGGGGGAGCGAGGGGTCCCCGTGTCCGAGAGCCTCGTCAGGAGTACGGCCGTGCTGCATCCGATCGAGTCCCGCACCACCTCGCCAGTCGCCGCCGCGCAGGTCCTGGAGCGCCGCCCCGGCGTCCGGCCGCAGCCGCAGCCCCCGGGCGGCCCGGCGGGTTCCCCCGCGGGCGAGGACAATCCCTGGCACACCGGTGCCGCGTGTCGGCGGGACGAGGTGGGGCTGTTCTTCGCGCCCTCCAAGGAGCCGACGGCGGCCCGGCTGTCGCGCGAGGAGCAGGCCAAGCAGGTCTGCGCCCGCTGCCCGGTGCTGCTGGAGTGCCGCGAGCACGCGCTGGCCCAGCCGGAGCCGTACGGGGTCTGGGGCGGGCTGACGGCCGCCGAGCGGCGGGTGGTGCTGGCCCGGCGCCGCCGCCGGGACGCGGAGCTGCGCGAGGCGGCCCGGGTGACGGCGGCCGGTCGGCGCCGGATAGCCGGGTGAGGGCGGGCCCGAGAGCGGGAGGACGGTGCGCCGCGGCCCCGGCGGAGGGGGATTCCGCCGGGGCCGCGAAGCACGTCGCCGTGGGGCCCGGCAGGCGGTAGCCAGGCGGACCGGGCTACCGCCTACCCGGGCTCAGTTGGCGCGGTCGAAGTCGATCGCGCTGTACGCCCGCAGCTTCGAGAGCTTGTGGGTGGAGTTGATCTCGCGGATGGTGCCGCTCTTGGAGCGCATCACCAGCGAGCTGGTGGTGGCGGTCTCCGAGCGGTAGTGCACGCCGCGCAGCAGCTCGCCGTCGGTGATGCCGGTGGCGACGAAGAACACGTTCTCGCCGCTGACCAGGTCGTCCGTGGTGAGCACCCGGTCCAGGTCGTGGCCGGCGTCCAGGGCCTTCTGCCGCTCGGCGTCGTCCTTGGGCCACAGCCGGCCCTGGATCACGCCGCCCATGCACTTCATCGCGCAGGCCGCGATGATGCCCTCCGGGGTGCCGCCGACGCCCATCAGCAGGTCGACGCCGGTGCCCTCGCGGGCGGCCATGATGGCGCCGGCCACGTCGCCGTCCGAGATGAACTTGATCCGGGCGCCCGCCTCGCGGATCTCCCGGACCAGGCCGTCGTGGCGCGGGCGGTCGAGCACCACGACGGTGACGTCCTCGACGGCGCTGCCCTTGGCCTTGGCGACCCGGCGGATGTTGACCGCCGCCGGGGCGGTGATGTCGACGAACTCGGCCGCCTCCGGCCCGGCCACCAGCTTGTCCATGTAGAACACGGCGCTGGGGTCGAACATGGTGCCGCGGTCGGCGACGGCCAGTACGGCCACCGCGTTGTTCATGCCCTTGGCGGTCAGCGTGGTGCCGTCCACCGGGTCGACCGCGACGTCGCACTCGGCGCCGGTGCCGTCGCCGACCCGCTCGCCGTTGTAGAGCATCGGGGCTTCGTCCTTCTCGCCTTCGCCGATGACGACGACGCCGTTCATCGAGACGGTCGAGACGAGGGTGCGCATCGCCTTCACGGCGGCGCCGTCCGCGCCGTTCTTGTCACCCCGGCCGACCCACCGGCCGGCGGCCATCGCGGCCGCCTCGGTGACCCGGACGAGTTCGAGCGCGAGGTTCCGGTCCGGAGCCTCGGGCGCGACCTCCAGGGCACTGGGAAGCTGGTGCGGGTACTGCGTGGACATCGTCGTTACCTCTCTGTACGCGACGACCAGTGAGCGCCCGACTACTGCCAGGTCGAACGCCGTGGTGAGGGTATTGCGATCGTATCTGCCCACGAGATGACTGTCTGTGGCGCGGGTCGCTGCTCTGTGGCGGAAAACGCCTGTTCATCCCGTTTCACCCGGACGTGAATACCCCTGGTGACCGCCCCGGGATGTGGATGAGTCACCATGTGGGGGTGGCAGCAGACAACAAGGGCATGAGGGGCCGGCAGACCGTACGGGACATGGTCCTGTCGATGCTGGTGGTCGGTTTCGTCGTCTGGATCGGGTACCTGTTCCTCCCGCACGACGCCAACGGCGACCCGGTGCACGAGGTCGCGTACAAGGTGGAGACCTCCACCGCCAGGCGTGCGGCGCCGTACCCGGTGCTCTCCCCGGAGGGGCTGTCCGACAAGTGGCGGGCCACCTCGGTCAGCTACAAGCCGGCCGACCAGAACAACGGCAGGGGCAACGCCTGGCACCTGGGCTTCGTGACCCCCTCCGGCCAGTATGCGGCGGTCGAGCAGAGCGACGTGCCGCGCGACTCCCTGCTGGCCGCCTACGTGACGGGCGCCAAGCCGGACGGCACCGCCGAGGTGGCCGGCCGCGCCTGGGAGCGCGTGCAGGGCGACAAGGCCCGCGCGCTGACCGTGCAGACCGGCCCCGGGACCACCCTGCTCACCGGCACCGCCTCCTACGAGGAGCTGGCCGAACTGGCGCAGGCGCTCAAGTAGCCCGCCCCCGTTCCACCCCGCCCGGCACGCGCCGGAGCACCCTGGACGACGCCGAAGGGCCCCGCACCGGACGAACCGGTGCGGGGCCCTTGCGCGCGGGGCGGATCAGACGGTGGTGACGACCTCGTCGTAGGCCAGGCGCGGCGAACGCGGGAACCAGGCGTCGTCGCCCGGCTTGCCGATGTTGACCACGGCCAGCACCGAGTGCTCGCCGTCGCCGAAGAACTCCTTGTTGATGCCCTCGGCGTCGTAGCCGGTCATCGGGCCGGCGGCCAGGCCGGCGGCGCGCACGCCGATGATGAAGTACGCGGCCTGCAGGGCGCCGTTCAGCGTGGCGGACTGCTCACGGACGCTGCGCTCCGAGAAGAAGACGTCCTTGGCCTGCGGGAAGTGCGGGAACTGGGTCGGCAGCTCCTCGTGGAACTCGTTGTCCGCGGCGAGGACGGCGACCAGCGGGGCGGCGGCGGTCTTGGCCTTGTTGCCGTCCGCGAGGTGCTGGACGAGGCGCTCGCGGCCCTCGGCCGAGCGGACCAGGACGACGCGCAGCGGCTGCTGGTTGAAGGCGGTCGGGCCGTACTTGACCAGCTCGTAGATGGCCTGGACCTGCTCCTCGGTGACCGGCTCGTCGGTGAAGGTGTTCGCGGTGCGGGCCTCGCGGAACAGCAGGTCCTGGGCGGCGGCGTCGAGTACCAGGGCGTCGGTGGTCATGCTTCTGCACCTCATGCGAAAGGGGGTTCGTCGGTATGATCGGCCGCAGCCGGTCACTTCATCCAACATAGGTGAAGTTTCAACGATTCCCCAAGCGAATGTGACCTGCCTCACTCCCCGCCCGGGCCCGCGCCCTCCTCGGCGGCCAGGGCGGCGTCCAGCCGGGCCCGGGCGCCGTCCAGCCAGCGCTGGCACACCTTCGCCAGCTGCTCGCCGCGCTCCCACAGGGCCAGCGACTCCTCCAGCGACGTCCCGCCGTTCTCCAGCTGCCGGACGACGTCCAGCAGCGCGTCCCGGGCGTGCTCGTAGCCCAGCGCGTCGTCCGGGTTCGGCGCCGCCGCGTCCTGCTGCTCCTGCTGCTCTGCCATGCGTGCCAGCGTAGGGGGTGCGGGTGACAGCGTCAGCCCGCGTCGGCCGCCGTGACGTCGAAGCCGCCGCCCGCCACCCGGGCATGCAGCCCCTCGCCGGGCGCGACCTGCGCCGGGTCGGTCACCACCGTGCCGTCCGCCCGCTGGAGCACCGCGTAGCCGCGCTCCAGGGTGGCCGCCGGGGAGAGCGCCACCACCCGGGCCAGGGTGTGGCCGAGGTCGCTCTGCGCGTGGTCCAGCCGGTGCCGCAGGGTGCGCCGGGCCCGCTCCAGCAGGCCGTCCACCTCCTGCCCGCGCCCGTCCAGCATCCGGTGCGGGGCGGCCAGGGCCGGGCGGCTGCGCACCCCGTCCAGTCCGTGCTGCTCGCGGTCGACCCGGGACAGCACGTGCCGGCGGGCGCGGTCGCGCAGCTGACGGACCTTGGCCAGCTCCTCGCCGACGTCCGGAACCACCCGTTTGGCCGCATCGGTCGGGGTGGAGGCGCGCAGGTCGGCCACGAAGTCCAGCAGCGGCTGGTCCGGCTCGTGCCCGATCGCGCTCACCACCGGCGTACGGGCGGCCGCGACCAGCCGCACCAGCCCCTCGTCCGAGAACGGCAGCAGGTCCTCCACGCTGCCGCCGCCGCGGGCCACGATGATCACGTCCACCTCGGGGTGCTCGTCCAGCTCCCGCACCGCCGCGCTCACCCGCTCCACCGCGCTGACCCCCTGCACCGGGACGTTGCGCACCTCGAAGCGGACGGCCGGCCAGCGCCGCCGGGCGTTCTCCAGCACGTCCCGCTCGGCGGCCGAGTCGCGCCCGGTGACCAGCCCGACGCACTGCGGCAGGAACGGCAGCGGCCGCTTGCGCTCGGCCGCGAACAGGCCCTCCCCGGCGAGCCGCCGCTTCAGCTGCTCCAGCCGGGCCAGCAGCTCGCCGAGGCCCACCGGGCGGATCTCCGAGGCGCGCAGCGACAGCTGCCCGCGCGCCGCGTACCACTCCGGCTTGGCGTGCACGACGACCCGCGCGCCCTCCTGCACCACCTCCGCGACCTGGTCGAACACCGAGCGGAAGCAGGTCACCGTGAGCGACACGTCGGCCTGCGGGTCGCGCAGGGTCAGGAACACCACGCCCGCGCCGGGGCGCCGGCTGAGCTGGGTGATCTGCCCCTCCACCCAGACCGCGCCGAGCCGGTCGACCCAGCCGCCGATCAGCGCGGAGACCTTGCCGACCGGGAGCGGCGCTTCGGGGGAGCTGGTGTTGGCCATGCGTACGAGGCTAGCGGCGCGGGCCGACACGGCCGAGACCGCGTCGCCGCGGGCCGGTACGGCCGGGGCCGCGCCCGGCCCCGCGCGGCCCGACGGCGGTCACCGGGGAAGCCGGGGCGGCCGGCGCCCGTCGGCCCCGCCGCGGGCGGCGCCCTGGACGGCGAGCACCACCAGGCCGACCGCCAGCCAGACCAGCCCGACGATCTGCGCGGTGGTCGAGGCCTCGTACACCACCGCCCCGATCACCGCGATCCCCAGCGCCGGGACGACCACGTGCCGCAGCCACCGCCGCGAGCCGTGCCGCACCGCGTACCAGCCGATCACCGAGGCGTGCAGCAGCGCGAAGGCGGTCAGCGCGCCCACGTTGACCACCGAGGTGAGCTGGTCCAGCCCGTCGTCCCGGTCGGCCGCCCAGACCGCCGCCGCCATCGTGATCACCGCGGCCGCCAGCAGCGCCCGGCGCGGCACCGCGCTGCCCGGGTCGACGGAGCCGAGCAGCCGCGGCAGCCGGCCCTCCCGGCCCATCGCGAAGACCAGCCGCCCGGCCGCGGCCTGCCCGGCCAGGGCCGCGAAGGCCGCGCCGATCGCCTTGCTGGCCGCCACCAGCACGTGCAGCCAGTGCCCGACGCCGCTCTCCACGGTGTCGTAGAAGGCCGAGCCCTGCGCCGCCGGGTCGGCGGCCAGCTGCCGCGGGCCCAGCGGCTCCAGCAGTGCCGCCAGGTAGGTCTGGGCGACGAACAGCACCCCGGCCAGCGCCAGGCACCAGAGCACCGCCCGGGCCACCGCCGCCGAGGCGCCGACCGCCTCCTCCACGAAGGTGGCGATCGCGTCGAAGCCCAGGTAGGAGAGCACCGCGACGGACACCGCGGAGACCACCGCGGTCATCGAGAAGGCCCCGACGGCGGTGAACGGGGTGTCCCAGCCGCGCTGGGCCCCGCCCTGGGCCAGCGCCACCACGGCCGCGGCCACGAACACTGCCAGCACCGCGATCTCCATCGCGAGCACCGCGAAGCCGACCGCCGCCGCCGTCCGCACCCCGACCAGGTTGAGCGCGGTGGTCACCACCACCGCGAGCGCCGTCCAGACCCAGCGCGAGACGTCCGGGACCAGGGAGTTCAGCGCGATCCCGGAGAACAGGTAGGCCACCGCGGGGATCAGGAGGTAGTCGAGCATCGCCATCCACCCGGCGATGAAGCCCGGCCCCTCGCCCAGCCCGGCCCGGGCGTAGGCGAACACCGAGCCGGTCTGCGGCACCGCGCGCACCATCTGGGCGTACGAGAAGGCGGTGAAGCCCATCGCCACCGTCGCGGCCAGGTACACCGTGGCGACGGCGCCGTGGCTCTTGGCGTCCAGCACGCCGAAGACGCCGACCGGGGCCATCGGGGCGATGAACAGCAGTCCGTAGACCATCAGATCGCGGACGCCCAGGCTGCGGCGCAGGCCGCTCGGCGTCACCTGCTCGCTCACAGAGCTCATAGACACCATATTTTGAGCGCTGTTGACCGGGTCTGCACGGAATGTGTCCGCCGTCGGCGCGGCTTCGCGCCGGGGGCCCGGCGGGCGGGCGCCGCTCGCGGCCGCCCGTACGATGGAGCCATGTCCAAGACCGCGCAGCGCCGTGTCCTGCTCGCCGCCCCCCGGGGCTACTGCGCGGGAGTCGACCGCGCCGTGATCGCCGTGGAGAAGGCCCTGGAGCAGTACGGGGCGCCCATCTACGTCCGCAAGCAGATCGTCCACAACAAGTACGTGGTGCAGACCCTGGAGAAGAAGGGCGCGATCTTCGTCGACGAGACGGAGGAGGTGCCCGAGGGCTCGATCGTCGTCTTCTCCGCGCACGGCGTCGCCCCGGCCGTCCACGACGAGGCGCGGGCCGGCCGGCTGGCCACCGTCGACGCGACCTGCCCGCTGGTCACCAAGGTGCACAAGGAGGCCGTGCGCTTCGCCGACGAGGGCTTCGACATCCTGCTGGTGGGCCACGAGGGCCACGAGGAGGTCATCGGCACCATGGGCGAGGCCCCGGACCGGATCCACCTGGTGGACGGTGCCGAGGACGTCGCCAACGTGCAGGTCCGGGACGAGGCCAAGGTCGTCTGGCTGTCCCAGACCACCCTGTCCGTGGACGAGACCATGGCCACCGTCGGCGAGCTGAAGAAGCGCTTCCCGGGGCTGGTCAGCCCGCCCAGCGACGACATCTGCTACGCCACCCAGAACCGGCAGGTCGCGGTCAAGCAGCTGGCCCCGGAGACCGACCTGCTGATCGTGGTCGGCTCCAAGAACTCCTCCAACTCCGTCCGCCTGGTCGAGGTCGGCCTGGAGTACGGCGCCAAGGCCGCCCACCTGGTGGACTTCGCCGAGGAGATCCGCGAGGAGTGGCTGGAGGGCGTCACCACGGTCGGCCTGACCAGCGGCGCCTCGGTGCCGGAGATCCTGGTCGACGGCGTGCTGGAGTTCCTGGCCACGCGCGGTTACGACACGGTCGAGACGGTCAAGACCGCCGAGGAGCACCTGACCTTCTCGCTGCCCAAGGAACTGCGCCGTGACCTGCGCGCCGAGGCGGCGGGCAAGCTCTGACCCCACCCAGAAGGCCCGGTACCCCGCGCGGGGTACCGGGCCTTCCGCTGTGCGCGCCCGGGCGCGCTCTCGTAGCTTTGTGCACAGGCTGTGGACAAGGCACCGGCCGCGGACGCCCGTCCGCGGCCGACGGCGGAGGGCGGACGTGATGACGGCGGTATTCGGCGTGGACATCGGCGGCTCGGGGATCAAGGGCGCGCCCGTCGACCTCGCCCGGGGCGTGCTCGCCGAGGAGCGCCGGAAGGTGCTGACCCCGCAGCCGTCCGCCCCCGAGGCCGTGGTCGCCGCCGTCTGCGAGGTGGTCCGCCACTTCGACCACCAGGGCCCGGTCGGGCTGACCTTCCCCGGCGTGGTCGTCGACGGTCACACCAGGACGGCCGCCAACGTGGACAAGGGCTGGATCGGCCTGGACGCGGCGGGCCTCTTCCGTCAGGCGCTCGGCATGCCCGCGACCGTGCTGAACGACGCGGACGCGGCCGGGCTGGCCGAACTGACCCACGGTGCCGGGCGGGGCGAGTCGGGCGTGGTCCTGGTGCTCACCTTCGGCACCGGCATCGGCAGCGCCCTGTTCGTCGACGGGACGCTGGTGCCCAACACCGAGCTGGGCCACCTGGAGCTGCGCGGCAAGGACGCCGAGCGCCGGGCCTCCTCGGCCGCCAAGGAGCGGCACGGGCTGGACTGGGAGCAGTGGGCCGGGCGGGTCGACGAGTACCTGGACCTGGTGGAGATGCTCTTCTCGCCGGGGCTGATCGTGATCGGCGGCGGGGTGAGCCGCAAGCACGAGAAGTTCCTGCCGCTGCTGAAGGACCGCCGGGCACGGGTGGTGCCGGCGGAGCTGCGCAACGACGCGGGCATCGTCGGGGCCGCCATGGCGGCGGCCCGGGCCGAGGGCTGAGGAGCCGGGATCGGGCCGGGGCTGAGGGGGCGAGGGGGCGAGGGGCGCTCCTGCGGCGCCGCCGCTCAGCGGGAGCGGCCTCAGCGGGAGCGCTGGATCCGGCGCTGGGCGACGAACCGGGCGAGCACGATCAGCGCGGCCAGCCCGGTGCCGGAGAACAGCCAGCCGGCCCGCAGCGCCAGCCCGGTCGCCAGCGAGACCACCTGGGCGGTGACGCCCGGGGAGCCCACCGGTTCGAGCAGCAGCAGCGCGAGGGCGAAGGCGATCGGCCCGCTGATCGGTGCGGCCAGCAGGTCGGCGTAGCGCACCCGGACGGCGAGCTGGAAGCAGACCACCAGGTAGCCGAGGCCGAACAGCCAGCCCAGGCCGTCGAACAGCAGCCGGTCCACGCCCGCCACCGCGAGCGTCGCCAGGACGGCGACCAGCCCGGTGCCGATGGCCGTCAGCCGGGTCGGCCGGCCGGTGCGCCGCCGCCCGTACAGCGGCTCGTCGCCGCGCCCGCGCAGCGGCAGGCGCAGGCGCGGCCGGGGGGCGGCCGGGCGCGCGGCCGGGCGCGCGGCGGACGGGCCGGCCGAAGGGCGCGGGCGGGAGCCGGGGGCGGGTCCGGAGGGGGCTCCGGCGGTCTCGGGAGCCCGGCCTGGACCGGGGACGGCGGCTGCGGCCGCGCCGGTCGGCGGACGGCGTCTGGGCCCTGGCGGCTGGGTACGGATGCTCTGCTCCACCCGCCCAACGTACGGTCCGATCATCGCCACACTGTGTAATGGACCGTTCAGGTCTTGTCCCGTGTCTCCGGACGGAGTACTGATGTGATCGTCACTCAGGTCGTCGCGCAGGTCGGCTGACCTGCCCGATCGAGTCGGCGCACGACGACCACCGGATCCGTTCACGGGTCTCTCCACGGGGGAACAGCATGACCGATTTCACCTTCGAACGGCTCGACCACGTCCAGCTCGACATCCCGGCCGGCGCCGAGGACGAGTGCCGCGCCTTCTGGTCCGGAGTGCTCGGCATGACCGAGCTGGCGAAGCCGCCGGTGCTGGCCGCCCGCGGCGGCTGCTGGTTCCGCGGCGGCGGGGTCGAGGTGCACCTGGGCGTGGCCCCGGACTTCCGCCCGTCCCGCAAGGGGCACCCGGGCATCCTGGTCCGTTCGCTGGACGCCCTCGCCGACCGCCTCGCCGCGCACGGCCACCCGGTGACCTGGGACGACAACCTGCCCGGCCACCGGCGCTTCCACACCGACGACAAGCTGGGCAACCGGCTGGAGTTCCTGGAGCCCCGGGCGGCGCCGACCGAGGAGTGAGGCGGAGTGGGGGCTGCCCGTAGACTTGGGGGTCGGCCCGTACGGTGCCGACCCAACTCCTCCAAGCCCACGGGACTGCGCTTCATGTCGCTCACGATCGGAATCGTCGGCCTGCCGAACGTCGGCAAGTCGACCCTGTTCAACGCCCTGACCAAGAACGACGTGCTGGCGGCCAACTACCCGTTCGCCACCATCGAGCCGAACGTCGGCGTGGTGGGCGTCCCGGACGCTCGGCTGGCCAAGCTCGCCGAGATCTTCGGCTCCCAGCGCATCCTCCCGGCCACCGTCGACTTCGTCGACATCGCCGGCATCGTGCGCGGCGCCAGCGAGGGCGAGGGCCTGGGCAACAAGTTCCTCGCCAACATCCGCGAGTCCGACGCGATCTGCCAGGTCGTGCGCGCCTTCACCGACCCGGACGTGGTGCACGTGGACGGCAAGGTGTCGCCCAAGGACGACATCGAGACCATCCACACCGAGCTGATCCTGGCCGACCTCCAGACCATCGAGAAGGTCCTGCCGCGGCTCCAGAAGGAGGCGCGCCTCAAGAAGGACACCGCCCCCGTGCTGGCCGCCGCCGAGGCCGCGCAGGCGATCCTGGAGACCGGCAAGACCCTCTTCGAGGCCGGCTTCGACACCGCCCCGATCCGCGACCTCCACCTGCTGACCGCCAAGCCCTTCCTCTACGTCTTCAACGTGGATGAGGCCGAGCTGGCCGACGAGGACTTCAAGGACGCCCAGCGCGAGCTGGTCGCCCCGGCCGAGGCGATCTTCCTGAACGCCAAGATCGAGTCCGAGCTGATCGAGCTGGACGACGCCGAGGCCCTGGAGCTGCTCCAGTCCATGGGCCAGGAGGAGCCCGGCCTCGCCACCCTCGCCCGGGTCGGCTTCAACACCCTCGGCCTCCAGACCTACCTGACGGCCGGCCCCAAGGAAACCCGCGCCTGGACCATCAAGAAGGGCGCCACCGCCCCCGAGGCCGCCGGAGTCATCCACACCGACTTCCAGAAGGGCTTCATCAAGGCCGAGGTGATCTCCTTCGCCGACCTGGTCGAGACCGGCTCCATCGCCGAGGCCCGCGCCAAGGGCAAGGCCCGCATCGAGGGCAAGGAGTACGTCATGCAGGACGGCGACGTCGTGGAGTTCCGCTTCAACGTCTAGTCGAAGTGCGGAAAGGCCGCCTGACCTGCGACGGAGCGGGGTGGGCGGCCTTTCGGTCCGCAGGGGGTCCGCAACTTTGCCAACTCCAGCCAATGCGACACCGGTGCAGCGCTCGCTCTCCCCGGCGATGGGAGCCTTCCTGGTGCGGCGAGGCTGGCCTATCGGCGCCTGGGAGTCGTGAGGCCCGCCGCCCATGGAGCTGTGTCGCTGATAGGTGGCAGGGGGCGACATTATCCTGCTCAACTACTCGCCTGGCAAACTTTTCTGAGTATGTGTCACCCCTGCTGCTAGCGTCTTCGGTCAGCGACAGCAGCAGGCTCCAACTCCCCACCTCGTCCTAAGCGATGGGCGGCAACGCTGGCGGGTCACGTCGGTACGTCTTGGGGGTGCGACCCGAGTGGGCTGATGCCGCCTCGGACACACCGGGCCTATGCCCGGGCGAGCCGAGGGGGAGAGCGGGGAACAGCGGGACCGATCTCCTCAGATGGCCAGAGCGTCCGGGCCACTGTCCGGACATGGAGACGGAGATCGGAGACCACTGATGGAATCGCCGATTGCAGCGGGCGAGACCGTACTTCCCCGCCCGGTTGAGGTGTTGCCGACGCCTGCGCTGGCGTCCGCGACACGGAAGCTCGCCGACAAGCTCATCGAGCGCTTCAAGATGCAAGATCCTGCCGCCCTCGCTCTTGCGCAGGCCGCAGTCGATCCTTCGGCAGCCCGCCAGGCAGCGGAATCTCCTGAGCGCTTGCCGGTGCCGGGTGGGGTCATCCTGGCTATTCGCACTGAGGTATGGGCGCGCAATATTCTCCCCGATCCGCGGAATCCCCGGACGGGGCCGTCGCGACGGCATCCAGTGTCGGACCTGGTCGGCAAGGGTGAGGGCACGCGCTTCCGCCCACTGGCGGAGTCGATCGCAGCGCCGGGCAGCCGGCCCGAGCTCTTCCAGAAGCTCGCGAACCAGGAACACCTCGCGTGGGCGGCGCAGCAGGCCAAGGAGTACGTCCTTGATCGGAATGACTGGCGAGATTCCATCCGCAACCAGGGTGTGATGACCGAAGTGTGGCTCGCTGCCACGACGTTCCAGCACGAGGACGGTACGCCTGATGTGACCGTGCCGGTCACCGCCGAAGGGTCGAGCCGGGTGACGTCTGTCCATGACCTGCTCGACCTCAGGTCTGCCGACGTCCCATATATCCGGGACGCGACGAAGTTGCGCTCCCACATCCGTAAGCTCAACGAGCAGATTTTCGCGGCGGATGATCCGGAGCAGGTCGACTCCGAGGCGGCGGTCAGGGCGCGCTGTCAGAAGCTGCCTGCCCTGCTCCTGGTCGGCTTCGAGCCGAACAACGGGACCACGGCTGACTTCGGCGTCGCCGTGAAGTCGCTGGTGGCCCTGCGGCATGTGGACTACCCCAAGCCGTGGGGGGAGGCCGCGGAGAACGAGGCCCTCGCCGATGCCGTGGTGGACGAGATTGAGCGACGGGGACTGATCACTCCGGGCAAGGCCGAATGGCTCCGAGGAGCCCTGACGCCCGACCAGGCGAAGGCCGCAGGCTTCAGCGCCGACGCGGCCGTGCGGGCGGCCGCGATCGTGCGGCTGTTCGCCGAGCATGATCAGGGCGTCCACTCGGCTGTCCGGGTTGCCATCACTGGTCAGAGCACGCGTAAGAACATCACGACGAAGCTGCTGCTTGATGTCGCCTCGTCGCTGGTCATGCGCTCGGTTGCCGAAGAGGACGACCGTAAGCGGGAGCGCATGCGGAAGTACCTGAAGTCGGCGTTCTCCGGTGAATTGGCAAGGGAATGGGAGGCCACCTTCCGGGAGGCAGACGCGCTATCCGCAGCAGCTCTCGTGGAGGTGCAGAAGGGGGAGCCCGGTGCAGCCACCCGAGAGCTTGCGGCGCGGAGCGCCTATCCGCTTGTGGTCAATGGGCAGCTCGCCGGGGACCGTGGCACCCGCAGCAACGATCAGCCCGACCGCCGCCACCCCGGAGAGGTGATCGACCGGATGCGCAGCAGTACTCACGGCGTTCACCAGCTGACGCAGACGCTGTACGACTTCTCTGCGGGACGTAGGACCCGCAAGGTTGATGAGGACGGACAGGTCGTCCGTAACGCCGATGGCCGGGACATCCTCGTCACCGATGCGGACCTGCGACGCACATTCCCGCCTGCCGGCGCGGGGCCGTCGCTCCTTCCTGCCCCGGAGAACCCGGCAGAGCTTCTCGGCAATGCTTTGCACGGCCTGGCAACGGCGGTTCAGGCACTGGCCACCGCCGTCAAGAAGGTCGAGGCGGTCCAGTCCGATGACGGAACCCGGGTGATCGACTCGCTGGGCGCCGACAAGGGCGACTGTGAGGCGTGGCGGAATGTTCTACAGGACGTCCTGTTCAAACTTCCGGTCTGGCAGCAGCGGAGCATTCAGAGGCACGGTACGAATGCCGATGATTCCAACGATCCGGATGACGATTTTGAGGACGACGAACTCGTCGACGTCTCCGACGATGGGGTGTTCGACGAGGAAGCATTGGCTGACGTCGACGACTAGCGGTCGCGTGGTGCCGCTCGGATCACGAGGGCGGCACCACCCCGTACACCTGATGCGACACGGGTGATCTGTGCAGCACACCTTCCCAGTGGGATAGGGCGGCAACGCCGACTCTGCGGGCTACCAGCTCCACGGTCGGTACGTCTTGGTGCTGGCCGTTGCTCCGATGCCGCTTGCAGTCACGCCGGGCACAGTCCGGAAGGCATCAAGTGGGTGCGCTGGGCGCTTTCCTGCTCACCCTGGTCAATTTCTCGTGGTCGGATGCGGCCGCGGGCTGAACGCTTGGGTGAGGCACCGCCTTGCAATTCCTTCACGGCCGTGAGCGAGAGCTTCTGGCCCTGATGCAGTCGCGCAACAAGTTGGACATTTCCCAGGCCGCGTGCAGGGACTCGGACGTCGACATCTACCACCCATCGGACCAGCAGATGCCCGATGCGGGCGTTCTGGATGAATGCTCCCGCTGCATGGTTCGCCTGGAGTGTCTTGCGCTTGCGCTGCGCACGGAGGACCCGGAAGTGCGTTCCGGGTGGTACGGCGGATTCGGCCCAGAAGACCGGGACGCAATTGCTTTGTTGCTGGCGGTGCCTGGCGGTGGCCAGGCACCGTCGGAACCTGTCCTTATGGCCAGGCGCCTGGTCAATGACGGCTGGCGCATCAGCGACGTCGCGGAACTGCTCGGCTGTTCGCGTCGAACCGTGCAGCGCTATCTGCACTCGGTTGCATGAGGAGGGGGCCTGCGTCCGAGGATGCCACCGCATGCCAACCAAGAATTGCCTGTTCAGGGTCTTGGGCTCAACGTCTGGCGGTGACGTGTCGGTGCCGGAGGCTAGCGTCCAGCTACATGGTCGGCGTCCTGGGGAACAGCCTGGGCGAGTGGCTGTTGCCTGATCGACTACTGCGAGAGTGGGGCCTCCCATGCCGCTTCCTGCCCCTGGCGTGGCGCGCCTGTTCATGGTTGGAAGTTCGTACGACTGTGGCCGTGGACTGACGGCCGCTGTGACCGCGCTGCCTGAGACCGCATTGTCTCTGCCCTCGGGCCAGGTCGCGGCCTGCGACCCGTTCATCGAGTTGGGCCGGGATGTGGGCAGTTCACCGCCGAGGTGGATCCGGGCACCTACCCGGTCGCGCTCGCGGTGGTCGAGGTGACCCGCGCTGATGCTCCCGAGTTCAGGGATGAGCGGGTCGCTGCCGCATGGCTGCGGATCAGCGACCAGCGGACGGGTGGAGCGGACGCTTGCACTAACCGATGGTCAGGCCGTCGCCGACCTGGGTGTCACGGAGTTCTTCGGATACGGTGTCGACGCCGGAACGGGTTGTTTCGTCGATGCCGCGGTCACCATCCCGCTCGGTGACCTGCTCGGTGAGGACGGCGACCTGCTGGTCGACGCCCTCTTCGGTGACGCCGATTCCATGGCACTCAGCCCGGTCGTGCTTGCTGATCCCGAGACCGGCCACAACTGCGTTGCGCCCCCGTCGGGTTGGAGCGACGGGACCTACCCGACCAGGGCCGGTCGGAGTGCTGGCGGCGAGGTCACCGGCTTCGTGACGGAGTTCTTCGTGGTGCCGCAGCCGGGCCGTGGGTCGGCCAGGTTCCCTCTGAACTGGAGCAGCGGCTGTTCGAACGCGCTGAGAGCCGAGAGCCCTATACGGAGCTCTTCTACCTGCCCGGAGCGGAGGCCGGATCACTGACTCTCGGAATGGCGCTGTGCGTGCAGCGGGCCGGCGATCGCTTGCTGACGCGACCGGTCTTCCTGCCCGCCGATGCCATGGACGACGTCTATCACCAACTGCCGGCGGAAGCGTGGGCCATTTTCTGATCACGGACGGCCCCACGTGGGGCGATGCCCACGCCCACGTTGATCGCATCGGGCGAGGTGCCCGGTTCGCAGACAGTCCGCAGGACACCCGATTGCGACCGTCGCGGGTCATCGCTGGCCAACCAAGAAGCACCTGGTCAGAGGGGTGATCGGCGTCCTGTCGCGGGTCAGGATCAGCCTTCAAGCATTCCGCTTCAACGTCTGACGGCCGACCGCCGCCGCGTACCCGGACCGCCCGGGCCCCGTGTTCGTACGGGGCCCGGGCGGTCCGGTGTTTCCGGGGTCAGTAATCCGAAGCCCTTTCGGGCTCACCCCGATGGGTGAAAATCTGGTTGGGACCGTCCGGTGGACGTCGTGTCGCCTTGGCGCGTTCCGAGCCCGGGGGTCAGTAGGACGGTGGGAGCCCCATCGACAGGCACCCGGAAGTGTTGCTCCGAGCACGCGTATCAGACTCTCCAGCCTGCCAGGCTCCCCCGGGCGGTCCCGCCTGCGCGGCCTGGACCTGGAGGGGACGGCGAGACGATGGATGTGATCCACGAGCGATGCGCCGGGATCGATGTCAGCAAGACGGACGTGAAGGTGTGTCTGTGGCTGCCGACCACCGGCAAGCGGCGTCGCAGCGAGGTGCGGGTGTTCTCGACCATGACCCGTGACTTGCTCGCCATGAAGGACTGGCTGCTGGCCGAGGGGGTGACCCTGGTCGGCATGGAGGCCGCCGGCGTGTACTGGAAGCCGGTGTTCTACGTGCTGGAGCACGAGGTCGAGTGCTGGCTGCTGAACGCCCGCCACATGAAGGGCGTCCCCGGCCGAAAGACCGACGTCGCCGATTCCGAGTGGATCGCCAAGCTCCTGGAGCACGGCCTGGTGCGGCCCTCGTTCGTGCCGCCGCAGCCGATCCGCGAGCTGCGGGACACCACCCGCTACCGCACCGAGGTCGTGCGCGAGCGCACCCGGGAGATCCAGCGCCTGGAGAAGCCGTTGGAGGACTCCGGGATCAAGCTCTCCTCGGTCGTCTCCGACATCGTCGGAAAGTCCGGGCGGGCCATGCTGGAGGCACTCATCGCCGGCGAGCGCGACCCGCTGGTCCTGGCCGAGATGGCCATGGGCAGCATGCGCGGCAAGCGCGAGATCCTCGCCGAGGCCCTGCGGGGCCGGTTCACCGACCACCACGCGTTCATGGTCCGCGCGATGCTCGACCGCATTGACGGCTGTATCGAGGTGGAGGCCCGGCTCAGTGAGCGCGTCGACGCTCAGGTGCGGCCCTTTCGCCGCCGGATCGAGCTCCTGATCACCATCCCGGGCATGAGCACCCGGGCTGCGGAGGTGGTCCTCGCCGAGATCGGCGCGGACATCGCGCGCTTCCCCAGTGCCGCCGACCTGGCCTCCTGGGCCGGCGTCTGCCCGGGCAACCACGAGTCGGCCGGCCGAAGCAGCAGCGGCAAGACCCGTCACGGCGATCCCTGGCTCAAGGGCGTCCTCGGACAGGTCGCCTCCGCGGCCTCCCGCTCGAAGGACACCTACCTGGCTGCCCGCTTCAAGCGCATCGCCTCCCGGCGCGGAAAGAAGCGGGCGCTGGTGGCGCTGGAGCACTCCGTCCTGGTCGCCGTCTGGCACATGTTCACCAGCGACGCCGAGTACCACGACCCCGGTGGCGACTACTTCCTCGAACGCACCGGCAAGACCAGGCAGACCCGACGGCTGGTGAGCCAGCTCAACCAACTCGGCTATCAAGTGACTCTCCAATCCGTCGAGGCTGCCTGACCTTCAAGAGAGGCCGGGAGAGGGGGATTTTCGTATCAGCCGACGGTGACGGTGAGGAGGCCGTCGGGGGCGGCGGTGACGGTGACGGTGGTGAGGGTGTCGGCGTGGGCGTCCGGGTGGTGGGGGAGGGCGCGCGGGCCGACGCCGACGACGCGGACGCCGGCGGCCTTGGCGGCGGCGATGCCGGCGCCGGAGTCCTCGAAGGCGAGGCAGTCGGCGGGGGCGAAGCCGAGGTCGGCGGCGCCCTTGAGGAAGCCCTCGGGGTCGGGCTTGCTGGCGCCGACGGACTCGGCGGTGACCAGGACGGACGGCATCGGGAGCCCGGCGGCGGTCATCCGGATCCGGGCGAGCGGCAGGTCGGCGGAGGTGACCAGGGCGTGCGGGAGGCCGGTCAGCGAGGCGAGGAAGGCGGCGGCGCCGGGCACCGGGACGACGCCCTCGGTGTCGGCGCGCTCCTCGGCGAGGATCCGCTCGTTGTCGGCCAGGTTGAGCTCGGCCGGGCGGTCGGGCAGCAGGAGGGCCATGGTCGCGTGGCCCTGGCGGCCGTGGGCGACGGCGAGCACCTCGGCGGGGTCCAGGCCGTTCCGCTCGGCCCAGCGGCTGAAGCAGCGCTCGACCACGGCGTCGGAGTTGACGAGGGTGCCGTCCATGTCCAGGAGGAGGGCGCGGGCGGTCAGCCGGACGGGGGCAGCGGTCATGGGGCGGCTCCTCGGGGAGTGTGGCGACGGGAGAGCCGGAGAATGCGAGCTCTTTGTTTCTCGATGATACAAAAGATCATCCGAGCAGGTGGGCATTGACCGCCCGGGCCTCCTCGGCCAGCTCCGACAGCTCCACCACCTCGACCCCGGCCGCCGTCAGCAGCGCGGTGCCCTGGCAGTCGGTGACGAACAGGTCCGGCTCGCGCCAGGCGACCACCACCCGCGGCACGCCCGCCGCGAGGAGCAGCCGGGCGCACGGCATCGGCCGCGAGGCGCGCTGCCCGCAGGGCTCCAGCGAGCTGTAGACGGTCGCCCCGCGCAGCCGCGGGTCGCCCGCAGGGAGCTTGGCCAGCGCCGCCTCCTCGGCGTGGTCGTGCGGGTCCGCCTCCCGGCTGTAGCCCTCCGCCAGCACCGTGCCGTCGGCGCCGACGATCACCGCGCCGACCGAGAAGGCCGTCTCGGACGGCGGGCAGCGGCGGGAGAGGTCGACGGCCCGGCGCAGGTGGTCGAGGTCGGTGGAGGCGGACTGGGTCACGGCGCGGGCTCCTTCGGGGCGTACCTGAGCAGGACGACGTCGCCCACGGTACGTGCCTCCAGCAGCCGCATCCGCCGGGCCGGACCGCCCGGGAACGCGGCCGGGCGGACGAACCGGGGCGCGTCGGCCTGGCCGACCAGCAGCGGGGCGACGGCCAGTTGGAGCTCGTCCGCCAGGCCCTGGGCCAGGAACTGGGTGTGCACGCCCCCGCCGCCCTCGACCATCAGCCGGCGCACCCCGCGGGCGCCCAGGTCGTCCAGCACCGCGCCGAGGTCCACCGCGTCGCCCAGCGCGACCACCTCGGCCAGCCCGTCCAGCCGGGGGCGCAGCACCGCCGCCCCGGCCTCCGTGGTGTAGGCGAGCCGGGCGCCGCCGGTGTGCCAGAACCGCAGGCCGGCGTCGAGTTCGCCGCTCGCGCTGAGCGTCACCTTCAGCGGGTACTCGGGCCGGCCGGCCGCCAGCCGGGCGGCCCGGCGCCCGGGGTCGTTGACCAGCAGCCGGGGGTTGTCGGCGCGCAGCGTGTTGCCGCCGACCAGGACGGCGTCGGCGGCGGCGCGCTCCTCGTCGACCCGGTCGAAGTCGGCGGCGTTGGAGAGCAGCAGCCGGTCGGGGGAGGCGTCGTCGAGGTGGCCGTCGAGCGAGACGGCGGCGCTCAGCAGGACGTAGGGGCGCGGGCCGGGCATGGGTGGGGACCGTTCTGTCGGGGGCGCCTCCACGGTACGGCGGCGGGGTGCGGCCCCGGCCCGCGGTGACCGGAATGCGAGACGGATCTTCTCGCGATCCGGGACAGGGAGTAGCGTCGGAGGTGTCGCGGAGCACCGCGGCCGACCGCGCCCAGGGGGGACCTCATGACCGGACCGCAGCCCGCCGCCGTCTACACCCACGGCCACCAGGAGGCCGTGCTGCGCTCGCACCGCTCCCGCACCGCCGCCGACTCGGCCGGCTACCTGCTGCCCGAACTGCGGCCCGGCCAGGCCCTGTTGGACGTCGGCTGCGGTCCCGGCACGATCACCGCGGACCTGGCCGCGCTGGTCGGCCCGCAGGGGCGGGTGGTCGCGGTGGACGCCTCCGCCGAGGTGCTGGAGCAGGCCGCCGGACACGTCGCCGGGCGGGGGCTGTCCAACGTCGCCTTCGAGTGCGCCGACGTGCACCGGCTGCCGTACCGGGACGGCGAGTTCGACGTGGTGCACGCCCACCAGGTGCTCCAGCACGTGGCCGACCCGGTGGCCGCGCTGCGCGAGCTGCGGAGGGTGACGGCGCCGGGCGGCGTGGTCGCGGTCCGCGATGTCGACTACGCCTCCATGACCTGGTTCCCGGAGGCGCCCGCGCTGGACCGGTGGCTGGAGCTGTACCGGCGGACCGCCCGCGCCAACGGCGGCGAGCCGGACGCCGGCCGGCGGCTGCTGTCCTGGGCCCGCGCCGCCGGCTTCACCGAGATCACCGCGAGCTCCTCCACCTGGACGTTCGCGACGCCCGAGCAGCGCGCCTGGTGGGGCGGGATGTGGGCGGACCGGGTGACGGGCACCGCGCTGGGCCGGACGGCGGTCGGGCTGGGCTTCGCGGAGCCGGACGAGCCGGAGCGGATCGCGGACGGCTGGCGGGAGTGGAGCGCCGCCGGGGACGGCTGGTTCTCGATGCTGCACGGGGAGATCCTGGCCCGCGGCTGAGCCGGTGGAGGGCGGCCCGGAAAGGTCGGGCAGGTGTTCGGAAAGATCGGGTAAAGTCGCGCGACCGTTCAGATCGGGCCCGTGAGGGTCCGTTCGGGTCCGAGCCGTGGCGCGGAGCCATGGTGCCGAGCGCCGAGCCGATGCCCGCCCCGGTGGGTTGGGGGAGTCCACGTGTCCAAGCCTGAGTCCGAGCCGCCCGTCCCGGGGCCGGAGCCGTCCGCGGCCACGGGAACCGACGCGGGTACGGGCGCGGATGCTGGCGCGGGGGGTACGGACGCGACGGAGGCACCGACGGCCGGTCAGGACCCCCGGGTGGACTTCCGCAAGGCCGCCGCCGAGCCGGCGGGGCCGGTCGAGCCCACGAGCCCGGCCGAACCCGCGAGCGCCGCCGAGCCGGTGGCCCCCACCGCCCCCGCAGACCCCTGGGCCGCCCCCGACCTCTCTGCCGGCCCGTCCGCCGCCCCGGCCCCGGCCCCGCAGGCCGTCCCGCCGTCGGCCGCCCCGCCCCAGCCGCCGCACCCGCTGCCCGCCGGCGGCTGGGCCTCCGTCACCCCCGCCGCCCAGTCCGGCTTCCAGCCCGGCCACCCGTACGCCCCGGCCCCCGGCCAGGGCCCGGCCGGCGCGCCCGGCCCCGGGTTCGTCGGCCCCGGGTTCGTGCCCGGCCCCGCCCCCACCAACGGCTTCGCCGTCGGCTCCCTGGTCACCGGCCTGCTCCTGGTGGCCCCGGTGGCCCTGGTGTTCGGCGTCCTCGCGCTGGTCCAGATCAACCGCCGCAAGGAGCGCGGCTCCGGCATGGCGGTGACCGGCCTGGTGCTCGGCACGATCGGCACGGTGCTGATGGCCCTGCTGCTCGGCGCGGCCGATTTCAGCTCGGCGCGGGCCGGCCGCTCCGGCCTGCCCCCAAAGGCGCCGGCCGGTTCGGTGCACTGGTCCGACCTCAAGGCCGGCGACTGCTACGACTCCCCCCAGGGCGGGTCGACGGCGGACGGGGGCGGCGACGAGACGGTGTACTGGGTGCACCGGGTGGCCTGCACCGAGCCGCACCACGGCGAGGTGGCGGGCACCGCCGACCTCCTGCTCGGCGCCGGCGCCTACCCGGGCGAGCGCGCGGCCCGCGAGTCGGCCGGCCGGCTGTGCCGCCAGGTGCTGAGCGGCTACGCGCTCGACCAGTGGGCCGTCCCCGACGGCATGGAGGACGTCTACCTCTACCCGACCGAGAAGAACTGGGCGTCCGGCTCGCGGTACGTGACCTGCGCCTACGAGGACCGCGAGGACCGGCACCGGGGCACCGTCCGCACCGACCGCAGCCGCCTGACCGCGCCCCAGCTGGCCTACCTGGAGGCCGCCCGGACCTTCAACGACGACTACCTGGACCAGCCGGAGCGGGAGGTCGCCGAGGCCGAGGCCGACTACCGGGCCTGGGCGCGCCGGGTGGCCTCCGCCTCCCGGACCCAGGCGGCGGTGCTGGCCAGGACGGGGGTGGCCTGGCCGGCCGACGTCCAGCCGAGGATCGCCAAGCTGGCCGAGGCCAAGTCGCAGGCGGCCGCCGCATGGGACGCCGCGGCCTCCGGCACCGACCTGGCGGGCGACCTCCGCAAGGCCAGGGCGCTGGAGGCCAGGACGACGCCGACGGCCCTGGAGATCCGCCGCGGGCTGGACCTGTCGACCGGGGAGCAGGCGCCCGACCTGCGGGTCTGAGCCGTCCGGAGGCGCGGTTACCGGCCGTTGACCGGGCCCGTACCTGCCGGTAACCCGCCGGCCGTACGGTCGTGGGCACGTCCCCGGCCCGACCCCCACGCGAGCCGGGGACCAGCCCGTCCGCCCCGGGGCGGGCCGGCCCGCGGGAGCCCCCGGTACCCTCCGGCCATGGGTACCCACCGGGTGATGCGGCAGGACGACAACGGCAACCGCTTCCTGGTCGCCAAGGACCTCGACCGGGCGGAGGCCCGGCGGCTGGCCGCCGAGTTCGAGGCCCGCGGCCACAAGCAGCTGTACTGGGTCGAGGAGGACGGGGAGGCGGCCCGGCCCGAACCGGCGGACGGGACGGTCCGCAACGCCTGAGCCCTCCGCGGCCCCGAGCCCTCCGCGACGCCTGAGCCCTCCGTAGCGCCCGAGCCCTCCGCGAACGCCCGGGCCCGACCGCAGACCGTAGGGTCGGGCCCATGGACGCGACCCACGACCCCGCCCCCGACGCCCCCGCCGCTCCGCCCCGGATCGTGGTCGGCGGTGCGCTGGTCCACCGCGGCCGGGTGCTCGCCGCCCGGCGCAGCGCGCCCGAGGCGGTGGCCGGCCGGTGGGAGTTCCCCGGCGGGAAGGCCGAGCCGGGGGAGACCGAGGCGCAGGCGCTGGAGCGGGAGCTGCTGGAGGAGCTCGGCGTCCGGGCGCGTGCGCTGGTCCGGCTGCCGGGCGCGTGGGCCGTGCGCCCCGGCCTGGAGCTGCGCTTCTGGGCCGCCGAATTGCTGTCCGGCGAGCCGCGCGCACTGCAGGACCACGACGCGCTGCGCTGGCTGGGCCCGGACGAGCTGGACGCCGTGGACTGGATCGACCACGACCGTGACGTGCTGCCGCACGTCGCCCGGCTGCTCGCGGGCGCCCCGGCGGGCGCCGCCGACAGCGCGTCGGCGGTGGGCGACGCGCAGTCCGCCGGGTAGGTCAATCGGACAAGACGACCCGGGGGCCGGGATAGCCTGGATGCTGCTGGGTATGTCACTTTTCGGCACTATTCGTCACCATCGGTGAGCCGTCCCCAGCCGGCGACGCCGATCCCGACCAGAGCCGGAGGCCCCGTCGGTGTCGAGTACCGGGAACGGCGGCGGGGGAGAGCGGCGGGCAGGCTCCGCGGGGAGCGCCGCCGCCCGCGCCCGACTGCGCCGCGCCGCCCGTCCGGCCGCCCCCCAGTCGCCGGCCGCCCGCCGCCGGGGCACCGTCGAGGCCCCCGACACCGCGCGGCCCGACACCGTACGGCCCGACCAGCCGGCGCCGACCCTGGCGGTGGCCGAGCCGGGCACCCGGGGCGGCCTGCGCGGACGCCCCGCCCGGCCGTTCCCAGGCGGTCCGGCCGATGCCACGGGCACCCCCGGCACGCCCGCCGGCGGCAGCCTGCTGGACATGCTCAAGGTCGCCATCGCGATCCTGGACACCGCGGGCCGGGTGGTGCTCTGGAGCCCCGCCGCCGAGGAGCTGCTCGGCTGGCCGAACGAGCTGCTGGTCGGCCGCCGGATCGAGGAGCTGATCCCCGACCGGGAGCAGGTCGCCCGGATCCGGGGCGCGATCCAGGACACCCTGCGGCACGGCCGCTGGGCCGGCTACGCCGAGCTGCGCGACCGGGACGGCGCCCCGGTCGCCGTGGACGCCCGGATCTCCCTCCTGGTGGACGGCGACGGCACCCCGTTCCTCCAGGTCAACATGGCCGAGGCGGCCGCCGTCCAGGCCGTCGAACGGGACCTCGCGGTGCGCGACGCGCTGTTCGAGCAGTCCCCGCTGGGCATCGCCATCATGGATACCGGCCTGCGCTACACGGCCGTCAACCGGACCCTCGCCGAGATGAACGGCGTCGCCCCGGACGACCACGTCGGCCGCACCACCGGCGAGACCCTGCCGGAGCGGGCCGCCGACGAGATCACCGCCATCCAGCGCCAGGTGCTGGCCACCGGCGAGCCGGTCATCGACGTCACCCTGGCCTCCCCGGTCACCACCCGGGCCGGCTACCGCTCGATCTCCTACAGCCGGATGACGGACCGCTCCGGCCGGGTGCTCGGCATCTCCGGCACCGTGATGGACGTGACCGAGCGCTACCGGGCGGTCGCCAAGGTCGAGCACGCCCGGCGCCGGCTCTCGCTGCTCAACGAGTTCGGCTCCCGGGTCGGCGACCTGCTGGACGCCTCCCGGATCGCCCAGGAGCTGGCCGGCTCGGTCGTCCCCCGGCTGACCGACCACTCGGCGGTGGTCCTGCTCCAGGCCGTCGCGCACGGTGACGACCTGCCCCGGCACGGCCACGACCGGCGCACCTCGCTGCTCCAGCTCGGCACCGCCTCCGTCCAGGACGGCCCCGAGGTGGACGTGATGCTGCGCCGCGGCGCCCGGATCACCTTCGCCGAGGAGTCGGTCTGCGGCCGGGTGCTGCGCACCGGCGTGCCCGAGCTGCTGTCCGGCGCCGACCAACTGGACGACGTCACCTACCCCGGAGACCCGAAGATGCAGGCCGCCCGGGACCTGGGCGTGCACTCGATGCTGGTCGTGCCGCTGCGCGCCCGCGGCATCGTGATCGGCCTGCTGCTGGTCAGCCGGGCCGGCTACCGCGAGGGCTTCGACCGGGACGACCTGGCCTTCACCGTCGAACTGGCCGACCGGGCCGGCAGCTCGCTGGACAACGCCCGCCTCTACGCCCGCGAGCGCACCGCCGCGCTCACCCTCCAGCGCACCCTGCTCCCGCAGCAGGTCCCGCAGCCCACCGGCGTCGAGGTCGCCTACCGGTACGTGCCCGGCAGCAGCGGCACCGAGGTCGGCGGCGACTGGTTCGACGTCATCCCGCTGCCCGGCGACCGCACCGCGCTGGTGGTCGGCGACGTGATGGGCCACGGCCTGCGGGCCGCCGCCACGATGGGACGGCTGCGCACCGCCGTCCGGGTGCTGGCCGCCCTCGACCTGCCGCCGGACGTCCTGCTGCGGCACGTCCACGAGCTGGCCGACGACCTCGCCCAGGGCCCGGACGAGGCGCTGCTGGCCACCTGCGTCTACGCGGTCTTCGACCCGGCGACGGCCCGGCTCACCGTCGCCAAGGCCGGGCACATCCCGCCGGTGCTGGTGGTGCCGGGCGAGGACGCCGCGGAGCCGACCCGCACCGGCGGCCCGCTGCGCGGCGGCGCCGGCCGCATCCTCGACCTGCCCTCCGGCGCCCCGCTCGGGGTGGGCGGAGTCCCGTTCGAGTCGGTCGAACTGAAGATCCCCGAGGGCAGCCTGCTGGCGCTGTGCACCGACGGCCTGGTCGAGTCCCGGGACAAGGACCTGGACGTCGGCCTCGGCCGGCTGGTCACCGTGCTCCAGGGGCCGCACGCCTCCATCCAGGCCGCCTGCGAGGCGGTGCTGGACACCATGGAGCAGGGCCGGGAGCCGGACGACGTCGCGCTGCTGCTGGCCCGGCTCGGCCACGGCCAGGCCGGCACCCCGACGGCGGGCTGGACCCTGCCGGCCGAGCCCACCGCCGTCTCCCGGGCCCGCCGGCTGGTCCGCGCCACCCTCGTCGAGTGGGGCGTCGAGGAGCTCACCGACACCGCCGAGCTGCTGGTCAGCGAGCTGGTCACGAACGCCGTCCGGTACGCCAGCGCCCCCATCGGGGTGCGGCTGACGCTCGGTGAGACGCTGCTGGTCGAGATCTCCGACCCGCTGCCCGACCCGCCCCGGGAGCGGCACGCGGCCGAGGCCGACGAGGGCGGGCGCGGTCTGGAGCTGGTCCACCGGCTGGCACTGCGCTGGGGCGCCCGGGCCGAGGGCATCGGCAAGGTGGTCTGGTTCGAGCAGGCGCTGCCGGGTAGTGAGCCCGATGGATCGTGAGCGGAACGAACAGCAGGGGAGCGGGGTCGCATATGCCATCGGGCGCTCAGGGGGAGCGCGCGCTCCGGAAGGGGGCGCGAGCGTGGCATTGTGGTTGCGCGGGCGGTAGGACAAAAACCTTCGCCCGATCTGATGTTGTGATGTTGAGGGCGTGTGAACGTACCCCTCGATGATGAATACTCGGTCTTCTCGACATCCGGACGGTCGCGGGTTGGAGGGGTCGGTCCGTTGAACAGCACTCCGGCGCGGAGCGTGTCGCCGAGCAGCAGCGGTCATGCCGCTGTACCCGGGCAGGCCGGTTCCGCGCACCTGTCCGTACCGGACGGCGCGGTCGCCGGGCGCGGCCACCACCCCGTCGCCGAGGACCGCGCCTGGGGCGCCGGCGACCCCGGCTCGATCTACGACTACATCCGGGTCGCCACCTTCGCGATCGGCCCCGACGGGCGGATCAGCCAGTGGAGCGAGCGCGCCGCCGAGTTCTTCGGCATCCCGGCCGCCGAGGCCGTCGGCGCCGACCCGGTCACCACCTTCGTCCCCCGCGAGCTCTGGCAGCGCGGCCGGGCCCGGCTGGAGCGCACCCTGGCGGGCGAGGAGTGGGTCGGCACCACCCCGTACCGGGACGCCGACGGCGGCGAGGGCCTCGCAGAGCTCTACCTGATGCCCGACAGCGCCCTGCCCACCGCGGGCGCCACCTGCCTGGCCGTCGACCTCGGGCGGCTGCGCCGGATCGAGACCGACCTGGCCGCCTCCGAGGCCGTCTTCGGGCAGACGCCCACCGGCTTCGTGCTGTTCGACGACCGGCTGCGGCTGCAGCGGGTCAACGACGCCTTCGCCTCCGGGATGGGACTGGTCCCCACCGACCTGGAGGGCCTCACCCCGCACGACCTCTTCCCGCCGTCCGAGGCGGACCGGCTCACCGCCGCCCTGCGCAAGGTCGTGGCCACCGGCGAGCCCGTCTTCGACCTGCGCTTCCACGGCGCCGTCCCGACCCGCGAGGGCAACCGGCTCTGGGCCGTCTCGCTGTACCGCCTGAACGGCTCCGCCGGGCAGACCATGGGCGTGGCCGGGCAGGTCTCCGACGTCACCAGCCGGCACGTCGCCGAGCGCGAGGCCGACGGGGTGCGCCGCAACCTGGCCCTGCTCAACGAGGCCAGCGCGCACATCGGCTCCACGCTCGACCTGGAGACCACCGCCAAGGAACTGCTGGACGTCGTCGTCCCGCCGTTCTGCGACCTCGCGACCGTCGACCTCTACACCGCGCTGCTCTCCGGCGAGACCGTGCCCAGCGCCGGCCGGCTCGGCGACACCGTGCTCACCGACGGCAGCGGCGAACTGCGCCGGGTCGCCGTCTCCAGCGTGGTCGGCGGCGCCTCCTCGGTGCTCGGCTCGGTCACCGGCCTGCCGATCGCCGAGGCCGGCGGCACCCTCTGCTACCCGCGCCGCTCCCCGCACGCCCGGGCGCTGCGCACCGGCCGCAGCGTCGTCCCCGAGCCCGGGCGCGACCCGCTGCTGCGCTCCACCCTGATCGTCCCGCTGGTCGCCCGCGACCAGGTGCTCGGCCTCGTCCAGCTCTCCCGGGCGATCGGCAGCGAGCCCTTCGACGCCCGCGACGTCGCGATCGCCGAGGAACTGGTCGCCCGCGCCGCCGTCTGCATCGACAACGCCCGGCTCTACCGGCGCGAGCACGAGCGGGCGCTGATCCTCCAGCGCAGCCTGCTGCCCCCGGGCAACCCGGCCGCCAGCGGCCTGGAGATCGCCTGCCGCTACCTGCCCAGCAACAACAACACCGAGGTCGGCGGCGACTGGTTCGACGTCATCCCGCTGCCCGGCAACCGCACCGCGCTGGTCATCGGCGACGTGATGGGCCGCGGACTGCGCGCCGCCGTCGCGATGGGCCAGCTGCGCACCGCCGTCCGAACCCTGGCGATGCTCGACCTCGACCCCGCCGAGGTGCTCGGCGCCCTGGACGAGATCGCCCGCGGCCTCGGCGACGACTCGGTGCCGGCCGGCCCGCCCACCCCGTACGGGCGGCTCACCTCGACGGCCGACGAGGAGGCCCGCGAGGTCTACCTGGCGACCTGCGTCTACGCGGTCTACGACGCCGTCACCCGCCGCTGCGTCTTCGCCAACGCCGGCCACCTGCCGCCCGTCCTGCTCAGCCCCGGCGAGAGCTCCCGGATGCTCGACGTGCCGCCCGGTCTGCCGCTCGGCGTCGGCGGCGAGCCCTTCGAGGAGGTCGAGCTGACCCTCCCGGACGGAGCCGTGCTCGCGCTCTACACCGACGGCCTGGTGGAGAGCCGCAAGCACCAGCTGGACGAGGGCCTGCGGGCCTTCCGCTCCGCGCTCTCCGACGGGGGCAAGGGGCTGGAGGACCTCTGCGACCACGTGCTCGGCGAGCTCAACCCGCACCACGGCGAGGACGACATCGCCCTGCTGATGGCCAAGGTGCACGCCTTCCCCGAGGACGCCGTCGGCAACTGGTTCCTGCCGCCCGAGCCCACCTCGGTGGCCAAGGCCCGCGAGCTGGCGTGCAGCTGGCTGCTCGCCCGGGGGCTGGACGAGCTGGTCGACACCACCGAGCTGCTGGTCAGCGAGCTGGTCACCAACGCGCTCAAGCACGGGCGGGGCGAGATCCGGCTGCGGCTGCTGCGCGAGCGCGGCCTGGTCTGCGAGGTCTGGGACGACGGCTACGCGCAGCCCCGGCAGCGGCGCGCGCAGGAGACCGACGAGGGCGGGCGCGGCCTGCAGCTGGTCAGCCTGCTGGCCGAGCGCTGGGGCAGCCGGCGCACGCCCAAGGGCAAGATCGTCTGGTTCGAGCTCGGGCTGTAACGGCCCGGAGCGGTGGGCCGGACGGGTGCAGTCGCCCGGCCGCCCGCCGTGTCGGCACGGGCCGGGTGCCCGGGGCGGCGTTCGATGGCCGCCATGCGCGTCCGCCAGCTCACCGCCGCAGCCGCCGCGCTGCTGCTCGCCGCCGGTCTCGGCGGCTGCTCCGACGACCCGGGCCCCGCCCGCACCCCCGCCGCCGTACCCGCCCCGGCCGAGCCCACCGCCACCACCGGGGACGTCGGGCCGGTCGACCGCGCCGCCGTCCGGGACGGCGGCACGCTGCGCTGGGCCCTCGACCGCGTCCCGGCCACGCTGAACGTCTACCAGGGCGCGGCGACCGCCGACTCGGCGCTGCTCGCCCACGCGCTGTACCCCTCGCTGTTCCGGCCCGACGAGCACGGCCGGCTCGCCCCCGACCCGGACTACCTGGAGGGCGCCGAGTCCACCCCGCCCGGGCAGTCGCCGCAGGTGGTGACGTACCGGCTGAACCCGCGCGCCGTCTGGAGCGACGGCACCCCGGTCTCGGCCGCCGACCTCGACGCCCAGCGGACCGCGCTGTCCGGCCTGGACCCCGCGTACCGGGGCGGGCGGGCGGCCGGGTACGACGCCGTCGAGTCGGTCGCCCCGGGCGCCGACCCGCACGAGGTGCGGGTGACCTTCCGGCGGCCGTACGCGGAGTGGCGCTCGCTGTTCGGGCCGCTCTACCCGGCCGCCGAGACGGCCACCCCGGCCGACTTCGACCGGCCGAGCGCCGGGCCGTACACCCTCTCCCGGTACGACGCCGAGGGCGGGACGGTCACCGTGGTGCGCAACCCGCTCTGGTGGGGCGAGCCGGCGAAGGCCGACCGGATCGACTTCCTCGCCTCGCCGCCCGAGCAGCGGCTGGACGCGCTGGACCAGGACCGGCTGGACGTCGCCCCGCTCACCGCGGCGGTGGACCGGGCGGTGCCCGCCCCGGCCGCCGATGCCTCCACCGCTCCCGCCTCCGCCTCACCCTCCGTCGCGCCGCCGCCCGAGGCCGCGCCCGAGTCGGCGGCGCTGGCACTGCGGCGGGCCGAGTCACTGCCAGGCGTCACCGTGCACCGGGCCGCCGCGGCCTCGCTCACCCAGCTCACCCTCAACGCCGAGCGCGCCCCGCTGACCGACCCGCTGGTGCGCCGAGCCCTCACCCGGGCCGTCGACCGGCAGCGGATCGCCGCCGCCGCGCTCACCCCGCTCGGCCTGCCCGCCGCGCCGCTCGGCAGCCACCTGCTCGCCGGCGACCAGGAGGGCTACCGGGACAACAGCGGCGCGGTCGACCAGGCGGACCCGGGCCTGCTGCTGGACGAGGCGGGCTGGATGCGGCCCACCGGCGGGGGCGTCCGGAGCAGGGGCGGCAAGCCGCTCTCCCTCTCGCTGCTGCTCCCGGCCGGTTCGGCGACCGCCAAGCGCACCGCCGACGCGCTCACCGCCGGCCTCGGGGACGCCGGGATCGCGGTGCGGCAGGTGCCCGTGCCCGCCGAGTCCTTCGTCGGGGAGCACCTGGCGGCCGGGGACTACGACCTCGCGCTCTTCTCCCGGCCGGTCGGCCCCAGCCCGGCGAGCGAACAGCGCCCCGCCTACGCCAAGCCCCGGCCGGACCCCGACGGCGTGCCGGACCCGGGCGGCAACTTCGGCCGCGGCGGCACCGAGGAGATCGACCGGCTGTTCGATCGGGCGGCCGCCGAACCGGACCCGGCGGCCCGGCTCGTCCTGCTCCAGGAGGCGGACGTACGGATCTGGCAGCTCGGGCACTCGGTGCCGCTCTACCAGCGGCCGGAGCTGGTCGGGGTCCGGACCGGGGTGGTCGGCGCGGGCGCGTACGGCTTCGGGTGGCCGCGCTTCCAGGACGTGGGCTGGGGCGGGTAGGGCTTCCCCGGCGGGGCGGCGCACGGCGTCGGCGGACGCCTCCCGGAGACCGCTCCGGGGGCGTCCGCTCGTTGCGTCGGCCGGGCCGTCGGGGCACGAACGGAAGGGGGCCGGAGCCCGGTCGCCGGGTGGGCGCCGTGTGATCCGCCTGTGATCTTGATCCCCTGCGACCTGCTCGTTTCTGCTCACCTGGGCGCTTCCCCGTACGATAGGAGGAAGCCGAGGCATGTCGATATGCCCGGCGGGTGGACCGGTAGTAGCAGGCGGAACGGGTGGCAGCGGCCGAAAGGGCCGCAAGTGCGCGTCTCGCGGCCGGGCGCCGTAACCCACGATTCCGGGAGAATCCGCTAGGCATGCCCACGCGCAACGACATCCGTAACGTCGCCATCGTCGCCCACGTCGACCACGGCAAGACCACGCTGGTCGACGCCATGCTCAAGCAGGCCGGCGCCTTCGCAGCCCACCAGCAGCTCGATGACCGGATGATGGACTCCAACGACCTGGAGCGCGAGAAGGGCATCACCATTCTCGCGAAGAACACCGCGGTCAAGTACCACCCCAAGGATGGTGGCGCGCCGATCACCATCAACATCATCGACACCCCGGGCCACGCCGACTTCGGTGGCGAGGTCGAGCGCGGTCTGTCGATGGTGGACGCGGTCGTCCTCCTGGTCGACGCCTCCGAAGGCCCGCTGCCGCAGACCCGGTTCGTGCTCCGCAAGGCGCTCACCGCCCGCCTGCCCGTCATCCTCTGCATCAACAAGACCGACCGTCCGGACTCCCGGATCGACGAGGTCATCAACGAGACCTACGACCTGTTCCTGGACCTGGACGCGGACGAGGACCAGATCGAGTTCCCGATCGTCTACGCCTGCGCCCGTGACGGCGTCGCCTCGCTGACCAAGCCGGAGAACGGCACCGTCCCGGCCGACAGCACCAGCCTGGAGCCCTTCTTCTCCACCCTGCTGGAGCACGTCCCGGCCCCCAGCTACGACGAGGACGCCCCGCTCCAGGCCCACGTCACCAACCTGGACGCCGACAACTTCCTCGGCCGCATCGCGCTGCTCCGCGTCGAGCAGGGCGAGCTGCGCAAGGGCCAGACCGTGGCCTGGATCAAGCGTGACGGCTCGATCCAGAACGTCCGCATCTCCGAGCTGCTGATGACCGAGGCGCTCACCCGCAAGCCGGCCGAGGTGGCCGGCCCCGGTGACATCTGCGCCGTCGCCGGCATCGGCGAGATCATGATCGGCGAGACCCTGGCCGACCCGGAGAACCCGATCGCGCTGCCGCTGATCACGGTGGACGAGCCGGCCATCTCGATGACCATCGGCACCAACACCTCGCCGCTGGTCGGCCGTGGCGGCAGCGGCAAGGGCGCGGACGCCAAGGCCGGCGTCAAGGTGGACCGCAAGGTCACCGCCCGCCAGGTGAAGGACCGCCTGGACCGCGAGCTGATCGGTAACGTCTCGCTGCGCGTGCTCGACACCGAGCGTCCGGACGCCTGGGAGGTGCAGGGCCGCGGTGAGCTGGCGCTGGCCATCCTGATCGAGACCATGCGCCGCGAGGGCTTCGAGCTGACCGTCGGCAAGCCGCAGGTGGTCACCAAGCAGGTCAACGGCAAGACCCACGAGCCCGTCGAGCGCCTCACGGTGGACGTGCCCGAGGAGCACATGGGTGCCGTCACCCAGCTCATGGGCATCCGCAAGGGCCGGATGGACAACATGTCCAACCACGGCTCGGGCTGGGTCCGGATGGAGTTCGTCGTGCCGTCCCGCGGCCTGATCGGCTTCCGTACCGAGTTCCTCACCAACACCCGCGGCACCGGCATCGCGCACTCGATCCACGAGGGTCACGAGCCGTGGTTCGGCAACCTGACCACCCGCAACAACGGTTCGCTGGTCGCCGACCGGGCCGGTGTGGTCACCGCCTTCGCGATGACCAACCTGCAGGAGCGCGGCGTGCTCTTCTGCGAGCCGGGCACCGAGGTGTACGAGGGCATGATCGTCGGTGAGAACTCGCGTGCCGACGACATGGACGTGAACATCACCAAGGAGAAGAAGCTCACCAACATGCGCTCGGCGAACGCCGACGTGGCCGAGTCGATCGTCCCGCCGCGCAAGCTCTCGCTGGAGCAGTCGCTGGAGTTCTGCCGCGAGGACGAGTGCATCGAGGTGACCCCGGAGACGGTTCGCATCCGTAAGGTCGTCCTCGACCAGAAGGACCGCGGTCGCACCGCCTCGCGCGCCAAGAAGGCGTGATCCGGACGCACTGAACGGCCATTGGCCGGAATGATTCGCCCCCCTTTCCCATGGAGAGGGGGGCGAACTTTTTCAACTACTCCAAGTTGTCGGGGCCGCTATTCACGGAATAGCGCTCATCACACCCAGGTGTCCGCTGAGCGGACGTGACAGTTCGTCATCCGTGACGACTGTCCGTTTGGTGCCTGTCTGGCTATGTCTCAAATGTCCGGTTTTCGAAACTTACCGACTGTTCATGTGACCTAATTGAGATCGTCACTGGTCACTTTCGTGTCCGTGCGTGACGGATAGTGGGTGCAGTCAGGCTCGGGTCAAGGGTGAACGCGCAGGGGTGCGCGCCGAAACCACGAGCGCGGACGGCACAGCGGGTCCGGTGGGAACCGTTCCGCAGTGCCCTCCTCGTTGCAACGTCGAATTCAGGAGGCACACCGATGCGCGGTGCGAGCCAGGCCAAGTGGGTTGTCGCAGCTGTTGCTGTCGCCCTCGCTGCGACTGCGTGCAGCAGCAGCGACTCCTCCGGGGGCAGCTCCGACAGCGCTGCGGTCGACCCGGGCGCCAGCTTCAGCTACCAGAGCGCGGAGCCGCAGCGCCCGCTCCAGCCGGCCAACGCCATGGAGAACCAGGGCGGCCGTATCGTCAAGCAGCTCTTCAAGGGCCTCGTCGACTACGACCCCGCGACCGGTGCGCTGCGCAACCAGGTGGCCGACAAGATCGAGACCACCGACGCCAAGAACTACACCGTCACGCTGAAGTCCGGTTGGACCTTCCACGACGGCACCCCGGTCACCGCCAAGTCCTTCGTGAGCTCCTGGAACTGGTCGGCCAACCCGAAGAACAACCAGATCAACTCGGACTGGTTCTCCGACATCGTCGGCTACGACGCGGTCCACCCGGACAAGGACAAGGGTGACCCGACGGCCACCGAGATGTCCGGTCTGAAGGTCGTCGACGACACCCACTTCACGATCGAACTGTCCACCCCGGTCTCGTACTTCACGTACAAGCTCGGCTACTCGGCCTTCTTCCCGCTGCCCGAGGGCTTCTTCACCGACCCGGCCGGCTACGGCCAGAAGCCGGTCGGCAACGGCCCCTACAAGTTCGTCTCGTGGGAGCACAACAAGGCCATCACGCTGGCCGCCTACGACAAGTACACGGGCATCGACAAGCCGAAGAACGGCGGCGTCGTCTTCCGGAACTACACCGCCGGTGAGGCCGCGTACAAGGACCTGATGTCCGACACCCTGGACGTCCTGGACCAGGTCGACTCGACCGACCTGCCGAAGTACAAGGACGACCTGGGCAAGCGCGCGGTCGACCAGCCGCAGGGCGCCATCCAGAACATCTCCTTCGCGCTGTACCAGGGCGACTGGAACGCGCAGGGCAAGGAGAAGGTCCGTCAGGGCCTCTCGATGGCGATCGACCGCGACACCATCACCAAGACCGTGCTGAACGGCAACCGCATCCCCGCCGACTCGTTCGTGGCGCCCGGCGTCATGGGCTACAAGGCCGGCACCTGCGGCGACGCCTGCAAGTTCAACCCGGAGAAGGCCAAGCAGCTCATCACCGAGGGCGGCGGCGTTCCCGGCGGCAAGATCACCATCCTGTACAACTCCGACGGCAGCCACAAGGAGTGGGTGGACGCGGTCTGCAACTCGATCCGCCAGTCGGTCGGCGTCGAGTGCCTCGGTGACCCGAAGCCGGACTTCAAGACCTCGCGTGACCTGGTCACCAACAAGCAGGTCCAGAGCATGATGCGTACCGGCTGGGTGCAGGACTACCCGCTGAACGCCAACTTCCTGCGCGACGTCTACGGCACCGGTGCCGCGGCCAACGACGGCAGCTACTCCAGCCCGGAGTTCGACAAGCTGTCGAAGGAGGCGGACGCCGCCACCACGGTCGAGAAGACCGCGGAGCTCTACCAGCAGGCCGAGGCCGTTCTGGCCAAGGACATGCCGGCCATCCCGCTCTGGTACTACAAGACCAGCTCCGGCTACTCCAAGAACGTCCAGAACGTGAAGTTCAACTCCTTCGGCGACCCGGTCTACACCGACGTCGAGGTCAAGAAGAAGAAGTAATCGGTCGGCACCGCCTGACCCGGTGACAACGGCCGGTGCCCGTCCATCCCCACAAGGGCGAGGACTGGCACCGGCCGTTGGCACGCCGACTTATCTCTTGCCGGGTTGACGGGCCCGGCAGAGTCATACATGGAGGCACGATGGGGCGCTTTGTCGCAAGGCGACTGCTCCAGATGATCCCGGTGTTCCTCGGAACGACCGCACTCATCTTTTTCATGGTGCACTTGCTGCCCGGTGACCCGGTCGCAGCGTTGTGGGGCGACAAGGCGCCGGACCCGGTGCAGGTTGCCGCCCTGAGGCACCAGCAGGGCTTCGACAAGCCGCTGCTGCAGCAGTACCTCAGCTACATGGGGAAGCTGTTCACCGGTGACTTCGGCATCGGCCTGGACCAGCGTCCGGTCATCGACAAGATCACCGAGGCGCTGCCGGTCACGGTCCGGCTGGCGCTGTTCGCGTTCCTCATCGAGATCGTGCTCGGCATCGGGATCGGCCTGTACGCCGGTCTGCGCCGTGGCAAGCTCTTCGACAAGGGCGCCCTGGTCATGACCCTGCTGCTGATCTCGATCCCGGTCCCGGTGCTGGGCTTCATCTTCCAGACGGTCTTCGGGCAGAACCTGAAGTGGGTCACCCCGACGGTCCAGGACAGCAACGACATCACCCAGCTGGTGCTGCCGGCCGTGGTGCTCGGCTCGCTCTCGCTGGCCTACGTCGCGCGCCTCACCCGTACCTCCATCGCCGAGAACATCAAGGCGGACTACGTCCGCACCGCGGTGGCCAAGGGCCTGCCGCGGCGCAAGGTGATCGGTACCCACCTGCTGCGCAACTCGCTGATCCCGGTGGTCACCTTCCTCGGCACCGACCTCGGTGCGCTGATGGGCGGGGCGATCGTCACCGAGGGCATCTTCAACGTCCAGGGTGTGGGCCACGCGCTCTTCCAAGCGATCAACATGAAGGAGGGCGCGACGGTCTCCGGCTTCGTCGCCTTCCTGGTGATCGTCTACCTGGCCGCCGGCCTGCTCGTCGACCTGCTTTACGCGGTCCTGGACCCGAGGATCCGTTATGCCTGACCTGACCGAGAAGAAGACCGCCGGGGACATCCCGGCGCAGCGCGCCGCCACCGCGGCCGCCAAGCCCGAGAAGCCCCGCAGCCTCGGCTCCGACGCGTGGCACGACCTGCGGCGCAAGCCGATCTTCGTGATCTCCGCCGTGCTGATCCTGCTGCTGGTCGTCATCGCGATCGCCCCCGGTCTGTTCACCTCGGTGGACCCGCGGGCCGGCGACCTGCGCAACCACTACCTGACGAAGCCGAACTACGGCCACCTGTTCCAGGCGGACTGGTTCGGCTACGACCTCCAGGGCCGCAGCATCTACGCCCGCGTCGTCTACGGCGCCCGCGCCTCGATCATCGTCGGCATCTGCGTCACCCTGGGTGTGACCATCCTCGGCGGCCTGGCCGGCATGGTGGCCGGCTACTTCGGCGGCTGGGTCGACACGATCATCTCCCGCGTCACCGACATCTTCTTCGGCATCCCGCTGCTGCTCGGCTCGCTGGTGGTCCTGAACGCCTTCACCTCGCGCACCGTGTGGAGCGTGGTCTTCGCGCTGGTCGCCCTGGGCTGGACCCAGATGACCCGTGTCATGCGCGGCTCGGTGATCACGGTCAAGCAGGCCGACTTCGTGACGGCCGCCAAGGCGCTCGGCGCCGGCACCTGGCGGATCATGTTCAAGCACATCCTGCCGAACGCGGTCGCCCCGGTGATCGTCGTCGCGACCATCGCGCTCGGCGGCTACATCGCCACCGAGGCGACGCTGAGCTTCCTCGGCATCGGTCTTCAGGACCCGACCATCTCCTGGGGCATCGACATCAACTCGGCCCAGAAGGTGATCCGTACGGCTCCGTTCGCCCTGTTCTTCCCCGCCGGAATGCTGAGCCTTACCGTGCTCGCGTTCATCATGCTCGGCGACGCGGTGCGCGACGCCCTCGACCCGAAGCTCCGCTGAGAGAAGAGGTGACGACCCCGATGACCACCGTGATCGAGAACGACCAGAAGAACGACCGTCTCGAAGTTGGCACTCCTCTTCTCGAGGTGAAGGACCTCCACGTGGAGTTCCACACCCGGGACGGTGTCGCCAAGGCCGTGAACGGCGTCAACTACTCCGTCGCGGCCGGCGAGACGCTCGCCGTGCTCGGCGAGTCCGGCTCCGGCAAGTCCGTGACGGCGCAGACCATCATGGGCATCCTGGACATGCCCCCGGGCAAGGTGACCCAGGGCCAGATCCTGTACCGCGGCAAGGACATGCTCACGATGAGCAACGAGGAGCGGCGCCGGATCCGCGGCCGGAAGATCGCGATGATCTTCCAGGACGCGCTGTCCGCGCTGAACCCGGTGCTCTCCGTCGGCTACCAGCTCGGCGAGATGTTCCGCGTGCACCAGGGCGCCTCCCGCAAGGAGGCGAAGGAGAAGGCCATCGAGCTGATGGACCGGGTGCGCATCCCCGCCGCCCGGGAGCGGGTGAACGACTACCCGCACCAGTTCTCCGGCGGTATGCGCCAGCGCATCATGATCGCGATGGCGCTGTCGCTCCAGCCCGACCTGATCATCGCGGACGAGCCCACCACCGCCCTGGACGTGACCGTCCAGGCCCAGGTGATGGACCTGCTCGCCGAGCTGCAGGCCGAGTACAACATGGGTCTGATCCTGATCACCCACGACCTCGGCGTGGTCGCCGACGTCGCGGACAAGATCGCCGTGATGTACGCGGGCCGGATCGTGGAGACCGCCCCGGTGCACGAGCTGTACGCGAACCCCGCGCACCCGTACACCAAGGGCCTGCTCCGCTCCATCCCGCGCCTGGACCAGAAGGGCCAGGAGCTGTACGCGATCAAGGGCCTGCCCCCGAACCTGCTGAAGGTTCCGACCGGCTGCGCGTTCAACCCCCGCTGCGACGTCGCCACCGACCTGTGCCGCACCGAGATCCCGGCGCTGCACCACGTCACGGACAAGGACGGCAAGGAGCTCACCGGCCGCCGCAGCGCGTGCCACCTCTGGAAGGAGACCCTCCATGGCTGAGAACATCCTGGAGGTCAAGGACCTGGTCAAGCACTACCCGCTGACCCAGGGCATCCTCTTCAAGAAGCAGGTCGGCGCGGTCAAGGCGGTCGACGGCATCTCCTTCGAGCTGAAGAAGGGCGAGACGCTCGGGATCGTCGGCGAGTCCGGCTGTGGCAAGTCCACGCTGGCCAAGGTGCTGATGAACCTGGAGCGGGCCACCTCCGGCCAGGTGCTGTTCAAGGGCGAGGACATCTCCACCCTGCAGGGCGCCGCCCTGAAGGCCGTCCGCCGGAACATCCAGATGGTGTTCCAGGACCCCTACACCTCGCTCAACCCGCGCATGACGGTCGGCGACATCATCGGCGAGCCGTTCGAGATCCACCCCGAGGTGGCGCCCAAGGGCGACCGCCGCAAGGCCGTCCAGGACCTGCTGGACGTCGTGGGTCTGAACCCGGAGTACATCAACCGGTACCCGCACCAGTTCTCCGGCGGCCAGCGCCAGCGCATCGGCATCGCCCGCGGCCTCGCGCTCAAGCCCGAGATCATCATCTGCGACGAGCCGGTCTCCGCGCTGGACGTGTCCGTCCAGGCGCAGGTGATCAACCTGCTGGAGCAGCTGCAGGGCGAGTTCGGCCTCTCCTACATGTTCATCGCGCACGACCTCTCCATCGTCCGGCACATCTCCGACCGCGTCGGCGTGATGTACCTGGGCAAGATGGTCGAGATCGGCTCGGACGAGGAGATCTACGAGAACGCCACCCACCCGTACACCCAGGCGCTGCTCTCCGCGGTGCCGGTGCCGGACCCGACGGCGCGCGAGTCCCGCGAGCGGATCATCCTCACCGGGGACATCCCCTCGCCGGCCAACCCGCCGTCCGGCTGCCGCTTCCGCACCCGCTGCTGGAAGGCGGAGGAGCGGTGCTCCGAGGAGGTCCCGCTGCTCGCGGTCCCCTCGCTGCTGGAGGGCGCGGCCGCCCACGAGTCGGCCTGCCACTTCCCCGAGGTCCGGGAGCAGGCCGCGGCCTGATCCCCCCGGTAGTCGCAGGAAGGGCCCGTGGCGTTCGCGCCGCGGGCCCTTTCCGCATTCTGTCGATCCGGCGCCGCGTCGATCCGGCGCCGCGTCGATCCGGCGCCGCGTCGATCCGGCGCCGCGTCAACTCGGCAGGGGGTCACCGCACCCGTCCGGGTGCACCTGACGCGCGCCGTCGCCGGGGCGCGCTTCTCATGGGGTGTGATGCGAAACACACCCTGAGGAGGGACCTCCATGCCCGTAGCCGCCCGTGCTCGTTGGGTCCTCGCCGTTGCGACCTCCGTGGCCCTGGTGGCCACCGGCTGCAGCAGCAGTAGCGGCGGAGGGGGCAGCGGTTCATCGGACGCCGGCAAGTCCTTCAGCTACCAGAGCAACGAGCCGCAGAACCCGTTGCAGCCGGCCAACGCGAACGAGGTCGGCGGCGGTCGCATCATCCAGAACCTCTTCAAGGGGCTGGTCGACTACGACCCGAGCAACGCCAAGATCCGGATGCAGGTCGCCGACAAGATCGACACCAGTGACTCGCAGACCTTCGACATCACGCTGAAGGACGGCTGGAAGTTCCACGACGGCACCCCGGTGCACGCCCAGAACTTCGTCGACGCCTGGAACTGGGGCGCCAGCCCGGCCAACAACCAGATCAACAGCTCCTGGTTCTCCGACATCGAGGGCTACCAGGACGTCCACCCGACCTCCGGCCAGCCCACCGCGGACAAGATGTCCGGGCTGACCGTCACCGACGAGCTGCACTTCACCGTCAAGCTGAGCCACAAGGTCTCGTACTTCGAGTACAAGCTCGGCTACATCGCCTTCTCCCCGCTGCCCGAGGGCTTCTTCAAGGACCCGGCCGGGTACGGGCAGAAGCCGGTGGGCAACGGCCCGTACCAGTTCGTCAGCTGGTCGCACAACAACAACGTGGTGACCAAGTCCTTCCCGGACTACCAGGGCGTGGACAAGCCGAAGAACGGCGGCATCGTCTTCAAGATGTACACCACGTCCGAGGCCGCCTACGCGGACCTCCAGTCCAACAACCTGGACGTGATGGACCAGGTGCCGCCGTCCGCGCTGGCCACGTACAAGAGCGACCTCGGGGACCGGGCGGTGGACGCGCCGCAGGGCGCCATCCAGAACATCGGCTTCACGCTTTACCAGGCCGACTGGGCGTCGCCGGACAAGGCGAAGGTGCGCCAGGGCCTGTCGATGGCGATCGACCGCGCCACCATCACCAAGACGGTGCTCCAGGGCTCCCGCAAGCCCGCCACCGCCTGGGTGGCCGAGGGCGTCGAGGGCTACAAGGACGGCGCCTGCGGCGAGTTCTGCACGTTCGACGCGGCCAAGGCCAAGCAGCTGATCCAGGAGGGCGGCGGCGTCCCCGGCAACAAGCTGCTGATCACCTACAACGCGGACGGCGGCCACAAGGAGTGGGTCGACGCGGTCTGCAACTCGATCCGGCAGAACACCGGGGTCGACTGCCTGGGCGACCCGAAGCCCGACTTCAAGACCGCGCGGGCCGCGATCACCGGGCACACCCTCAACGGCGCCTTCCGCACCGGCTGGGTGCAGGACTACCCGCTGAACGCCAACTTCCTGGCCGACGTCTACCGCACCGGTGCCGCGTCCAACGACTTCGGCTACAGCAACCCGCAGTTCGACGACGCGGCCACCAGGGCCGACGAGGCCGCCAGCGTCGCCGACACGGTGACCGGCTACCAGCAGGCCGAGGCCGTGCTGCCGAGCGGGATGCCCGCCATCCCGCTCTGGTACTACCGCACCAACTCGGGCTACTCGACCAAGGTGCAGAACGTGAAGTTCGACTCCTTCGGCAACCCGGCCTGGACCCAGGTCGAGGTCAAGGGCTGAGCCCCGAGCCCTCGCGCCGGCCCCGCCCTCCCCGCACGGAGGGCGGGGCGCGGTCTCTCGGCCGACCGGTCCGGTCGGCCGGGCACCCAGTCGGACACCTAGGAAGGAGGCTCGGATGGGCAGTTACGTGCTGCGTCGGGTGCTGCAGATGATCCCGGTGTTCTTCGGCACCACGCTGCTGATCTTCCTGATGGTCTACACGCTGCCCGGCGACCCGGTGGCGGCGCTGTTCGGGGAGAAGGCCGCCGACCCGGCCGTGGTCGCCAGCATCAAGCACACGTACTACCTGGACCAGCCGCTCTGGAAGCAGTACCTGCACTACATGGGGAACCTCTTCCAGGGGGACTTCGGCACCAGCTTCACCGGCCGTCCGGTCACCGACATCATGGCGGACGCCTTCCCGGTCACCATCCGGCTCGCCCTGATGGCCTTCGTCTTCGAGATGGTCGCGGGCCTGGCCCTCGGCCTGGTCTCCGGCCTGCGGCGCGGCAGCGTCGCGGACACCCTGGTGCTGGTCTTCACCCTGGTGGTGATCTCGATCCCGGTCTTCGTGCTGGCCTACATCGCCCAGACGGTGTTCGCCACCAACCTGGGCTGGGTCACCCCGACGGTGCAGGACAGCTACGACCTGACCCAACTGGTGCTGCCGGCCGTCGTCCTGGGCTCGCTCTCGCTCGCGTACGTGGCCCGGCTCACCCGGACGTCGATCGGCGAGAACCTGCGGGCCGACTACATGCGCACCGCGGTCGCCAAGGGCCTGCCCCGGCGCACCATCATCTCCCGCCACCTGCTGCGCAACTCGTTGATCCCGGTGATCACCTTCCTCGGCACCGACCTCGGCGCGCTGATGGGCGGGGCGATCGTCACCGAGGGCGTCTTCAACGTGCAGGGCATCGGCAACGTCCTGTACCGGGCGGTCAACCAGAAGGAGGGCCCCACCGTGGTCGGCATCGTGACCGTCCTGGTGATCATCTACCTGGTCGCCAGCCTGCTCGTCGACCTGCTCTACGCGGTCCTGGACCCGAGGATCCGCTATGCCTGACATCCACGACGAGGACTCGTACGAGCCGCACCCCAAGCCCGGGGTCTCGCGCCTCGACTACGCGGGCGAGCAGGGCATGGCGGTCGAGCAGGAGACGTTAGTCGAACCGGACGTGGTGAAGCGGGAGGAGGCCCGCAGCCTGTGGGCCGACGCCTGGCGGGACCTGCGCCGGCGGCCGATCTTCCTGATCTCGGCGGTGCTGATCGTGCTGCTGGTGGTGATGGCGGTCTTCCCCTGGGCGTTCACCTCCGCGGACCCGCGCAAGGCCGACCTGGTGAACGACTACCTCAGGCGGCCGAACTGGGGCGACGTCTTCGGGGCCGGCTGGTTCGGGTACGACGCCCAGGGCCGGTCCATCTACGCCCGGGTGGTGTACGGCGCCCGCGCCTCGATCACCGTCGGCATCTTCGTGACCGCCGCCGTCACCCTGCTCGGCGGGCTGACCGGGATGGTGGCCGGCTTCTTCGGCGGCTGGGTCGACGCGCTGCTCTCCCGGATCACCGACATCTTCTTCGGCATCCCGCTGCTGCTCGGCGCGCTGGTGCTGCTGAACGCCTTCGCCACCCGCACGGTGTGGAGCGTGGTCATCGCGCTGGGCGTGCTCGGCTGGACCCAGATCGCCCGCGTGATGCGCGGGGCGGTGCTGACCGTCAAGCAGGCCGACTACGTGGTGGCCGGCCGGGCGCTCGGCGCCGGGACGGGCCGGCTGATGTTCCGGCACATCCTGCCGAACGCGATCGCCCCGGTGATCGTGGTGGCGACGATCGCGCTCGGCGGCTACATCGCCACCGAGGCGACGCTGAGCTTCCTCGGCATCGGTCTTCAGGACCCGACCATCTCCTGGGGCATCGACATCTCCTCCGCCCAGAAGGTGATCCGGACGGCGCCGTACGTGCTGTTCTTCCCGGCCGCGGCGCTCTCGATCACCGTGCTGGCCTTCATCATGCTGGGCGACGCGGTGCGCGACGCCCTCGATCCGAAGCTTCGCTGAGCGAGGGGAGCGCATCGTGAGTACAGCGGTGGACACCACCGGGCACGAGCGGAAGGCGCCGTACCAGGGGCCGCTGCTCGACGTCCGGGACCTGCACGTCGAGTTCGCCACCCGGGACGGGGTCGCCAAGGCGGTGAACGGGGTGAGCTACTCCGTCGCGGCGGGGGAGACGCTGGCGGTGCTGGGGGAGTCCGGCTCGGGCAAGTCGGTGACGGCGCAGGCGGTCATGGGCATCCTGGACATGCCGCCGGCCCGGATCCCGCGCGGCGAGATCCTCTACCGGGGCCAGGACATGCTCAGGATGGGCAAGGAGGAGCGGCGCAGAATCCGCGGTCAGAAGATCGCGATGATCTTCCAGGACGCGCTGTCCGCGCTGAACCCGGTGCTCAGCGTGGGCTACCAGCTCGGCGAGATGTTCCGGGCGCACCGGGGGGTGTCCCGCAAGGAGGCGCGGGACAAGGCCGTCGAGCTGATGGACCGGGTGCGCATCCCGGCCGCCAAGGAGCGGGTGAACGACTATCCGCACCAGTTCTCCGGGGGCATGCGGCAGCGGATCATGATCGCGATGGCGCTGGCGCTGGAGCCGGACCTGATCATCGCGGACGAGCCGACCACGGCGCTGGACGTGACGGTGCAGGCCCAGGTGATGGACCTGCTCGCCGAGCTGCAGGCCGAGTACAACATGGGGCTCATCCTGATCACCCACGACCTGGGCGTGGTGGCGGACGTCGCGGACAAGATCGCGGTGATGTACGCGGGCCGGATCGTGGAGACCGCCCCGGTGCACGAGCTGTACGCCCGGCCCGCGCACCCGTACACCCGGGGCCTGCTGGACTCGATCCCCCGGCTCGACCAGAAGGGCCAGGAGCTCTACGCGATCAAGGGCCTGCCGCCCAACCTGCTGCGCATCCCCCCGGGCTGCGCCTTCAACCCGCGCTGCCCGCGCGCCCAGGACGTCTGCCGGGCCGAGGTACCGGAGCTGTTCCCGGTCGCCGAGGAGGACGGGACGCCGTTGGAGGGGCGCGGCAGCGCCTGCTTCTTCTGGAAGGAGACCCTCCATGACCGTTAACGGGTCCAGCGCACTGGGCGCGGTGGTGCCGGAGGAGGTCGCCCTCGCGCGGGAGGTGCCGCGCGGCGAGCCGATCCTCGAAGTCCGGGACCTGGTCAAGCACTTCCCGCTCACCAAGGGCATCATCCTCCGGCGGCAGGTCGGGGCGGTGAAGGCGGTCGACGGGGTCACCTTCGACCTGATGCACGGTGAGACGCTCGGGATCGTCGGCGAGTCCGGCTGCGGGAAGTCCACGCTGGCCAAGGTGCTGATGAACCTGGAGCCGGCCACCTCGGGATCGGTCCGCTACAAGGGGGAGGAGATCTCCCGGCTCTCCGGGGCGGGACTGAAGGCCGTCCGGCGGAACATCCAGATGGTGTTCCAGGACCCGTACACCTCGCTCAACCCGCGCATGACGGTCGGCGACATCATCGGCGAACCGTTCGAGATCCACCCCGAGGTGGCGCCCAAGGGGGACCGCCGCAAGGCCGTCCAGGACCTGCTGGACGTGGTCGGGCTCAACCCCGAGTACATCAACCGGTACCCGCACCAGTTCTCCGGCGGGCAGCGCCAACGCATCGGCATCGCCCGGGGGTTGGCGCTCAAGCCGGAGGTCATCATCTGCGACGAGCCGGTCTCCGCGCTGGACGTCTCGGTGCAGGCGCAGGTGATCAACCTGCTGGAGCAGCTGCAGGGCGACTTCAACCTGTCGTACATGTTCATCGCGCACGACCTCTCGATCGTCCGGCACATCTCCGACCGGGTCGGGGTGATGTACCTGGGGAAGATGGTCGAGATCGGCAGCGACGCGGAGATCTACGACCACGCGACCCACCCGTACACCCAGGCGCTGCTCTCGGCGGTGCCGGTGCCGGACCCGACGGCGCGGGAGACGCGGGACCGGATCGTGCTCACCGGCGACGTGCCCTCGCCGGCCAACCCGCCGTCCGGCTGCCGCTTCCGCACCCGCTGCTGGAAGGCGCAGCAGCGGTGCGAGGTCGAGGAGCCGCTGCTGGTCGCGCCGTCCTGGCTGGGCGACGCGGCGCGGCACGACTCGGCGTGCCACTTCGCGGCGGAGCGGGGTGTCGAGCGGGAGTCCGGCTGACACCGGCCCCTTACCAGGGCGCGTCCTCGCAGGTGGGGGCGCGCCCTTTCCCGTGACGGAAAAGAGATCTGCCGCGGGCTCGCCAAGTACCCTCCCTTCCCTGATAGTTGCTCTGCGCCCAGCGGTGGGTGCCGCGGTGCTGAGGAGGGCGGCTCTGATGGACGCGGTGGAGGTGATCGGCGGTGGCCGGGGGAGCGTGGAGCCCGGGACGCCGCTGCTGGAGGTCGACGACCTGCACGTGGAGTTCCACACCCGGGACGGGGTCGCCAAGGCGGTGAACGGGGTGAGCTACTCCGTCGCGGCGGGGGAGACGCTGGCGGTGCTGGGGGAGTCCGGCTCGGGCAAGTCGGTGACGGCGCAGGCGGTCATGGGCATCCTGGACATGCCGCCGGGGCGGATCACCGCGGGGCGGATCCTGTTCCGCGGCGAGGACCTGCTGACCATGGGCACGGCCGCCCGGCGGTCCATCCGGGGCGGGCACATCGCGATGATCTTCCAGGACGCGCTGTCGGCGCTGAACCCGGTGCTCAGCGTGGGCTACCAGCTCGGCGAGATGTTCCGGGCGCACCGGGGGGTGTCCCGCAAGGAGGCGAAGGAGAAGGCCGTCGAGCTGATGGACCGGGTGCGCATCCCGGCCGCCAGGCAGCGCGTCGGGGACTTCCCGCACCAGTTCTCCGGCGGGATGCGGCAGCGGATCATGATCGCGATGGCGCTGGCGCTGGAGCCGGACCTGATCATCGCGGACGAGCCGACCACGGCGCTGGACGTGACGGTGCAGGCACAGGTGATGGACCTGCTGGCCGACTTGCAGGCCGAGTACAACATGGGACTGATCCTGATCACCCACGACCTGGGCGTGGTCGCGGACGTCGCGGACAAGATCGCGGTGATGTACGCGGGCCGGATCGTGGAGACCGCCCCCGTAAGGGAGTTGTACGCCCGGCCCGCGCACCCGTACACCCGGGGCCTGCTGGACTCGATCCCCCGGCTCGACCAGAAGGGCCAGAACCTGCACGCGATCAAGGGCCTGCCGCCGAGCCTGCTGAGCCTGCCGGAGGGCTGCGCCTTCAACCCGCGCTGCGACCGGGCGCAGGACCGCTGCCGCACCGAACTCCCGGCGCTGACACCGGTCACCAGCGAGTACGGGACGGAGCTGGCGGGCCGCCGCAGCGCCTGCCACTACTGGCGCGAGACGTTGCACGGCTGAGCCCCGTCCACCCGCTACTTCACGAAGCCGACGTTCTCCCAGACGATGTCGGACAGGCCCTGCGCGCCGATGTTGGCGAGGTCGGCGCGGGCCCCGTACAGCTGCGGGCGCTGGTAGAGCGGCAGGACGCCGGCCACCTTCCAGAGCTCGCCGTCGGCCTGGTTGATCGCCTCGGAGGCGGTGCCCGCGTCGGCCGCGGCGGCGGCCCGGTCGAGTGCGGCGTCCACCGCCGGGCTGCCCGCGCCGACGTGGTTGGTGCCGCCGCTCTGGACGAAGTTGGCGCGGTTGCCGCTGGCCGGGAAGGGGGTGCCGATCAGCGAGTAGGCGGCGATGTCGAAGTCGTCGCGGTTGACGTACCGGTCGAAGAACTCGTTGGCGGGGGCGGTCACCGTGGTCACCTTGATGCCGACGTCCTTGAGCATGGCGGTGGCGTTGGCGGCCTCGCTCTGGGCCGGGGTGACGCCGGCCGGGACGACCATCCGCAGGTTCAGCTCGCGGCCGTCCTTCTTCCGTACGTCGCCGTCCAGCTTCCAGCCGGCCGCGTCCAGCTTGCGGGCGGCCTCGGCGGGGTCGTAGCGGGCCAGGCCCAGGGAGTTGTCGCGGTAGCCGTTCTGGTTGGTGACCAGCAGGTGGTTGTTGAGCGGGACGGCGGGCCAGTCCAGGCCGTTGAGGTCGGCGCGGATCACCACGTCCCGGTTGATCGCCTGGAAGACGGCCTGGCGCACGGTCGCGTCGCTGAGCGCCGGGGTGCGGGCGTTCAGGGTGAGCTGGCGGAAGTCCGGGCCGCCGGCCCGGCGCACCACGGCGCCCTTGGTGTTCCTGATGACCTGGTAACCGGCCACGTCCGGGCCGTTGTTGACGAGGTCGATCCGGCCCTGGGCGAAGGCGGCGGGCATCGCGTCGGGCAGCATCGCGTGGAAGACGATCCGGTCCAGCACGGGCTTGTCGCCCCACCAGGAGGGGTCGGCGACCAGCGTGACGGTCTGGGTGGCGCGGTCCAGCTGTTCGACCTTGAACGGGCCGGCGCTGACCGGGAACCCGTCCAGGTAGGAGCTGTTGAACAGCTCCGGGGTGGAGACCCTACTGGCCGGCAGCAGCGGGGCGTTGCCGGCGCTGTTGAACATCGACTGCCACTCGGAGAACGGGCGGTCGAAGGTCATCACGGCCTGGTAGTCGTCCTTGCCGCGCTCGACCGCCGAGACCAGCTCGAAGCCGGTGCTGCTGGAGGCCTTGTAGGCCGGGTCCTTCCCGTTCAGGGCGCGCCAGTTGGCCTCGATGTCGCGCCAGGTGATCGGGGTGCCGTCGGACCAGTGGGCCTTCGGGTTGAGCGTCCAGGTGACCACCTGCCGGCCGTCCCTGAGCTCGGCGTGCGCCTCCTGCAGGTAGGCGGGGTTGGGCGTCTGGGTGCCGGCGGCGTCCGAGCGGAAGAAGGTCGGCAGCAGCGGCTTGCTGACCATGACGGTCGAGGACTCGCTGCCGTCGGCGTGGATCGGCGACCACTGGCGGGAGAACTGGGCGATCGCCAGGTTCAGGGTGCCGCCCTGGCGCAGTCGGGCCCGGTCGTGCGGGTTGATGTCGATCGCGGTCAGCTTGGGCGCTGTGGTGCCGGAGGGCAGCGCGTCGCCGCCGCCCTGGCCGGCGGTGCAGGAGCAGAGCGCCAGCGAGAGCGTGAGGGCGGTGAGACCGGCGAGCAGGGCCGTCCCGTGGCACTGGAGGCGGCGGTGCATCGGCGTGCTCCCGGGGTGGATGTGGCGGATGGTGTGGCGTCACATCTTGCTGACCGGGAGGGGGCGTTGTCGAGGGGCGGGCCCGGATGCGGGCCCGCCCCCCGTGGGCGCGGGTTCGTCGGGAGCGGACGCGCCCGACCGTGCGGGTGTCCGACCGTGGACGGGTCAGACCACGAACTTGAAGGTGCGGTCCTTGTCGCCGGTCTTGTCGAACACCGAGGTGATGCCGTCCGCGACGTCCTGCGGGGTGATCGCGGCGACCTGGCCGTTCTTCTTGACCTTCACCTTGTCGAACGCGGTGCCCAGCTGGGCGGCGAGCGCGTCGAGGTCCCACTTGGGCACGATCTTGCCGGAGGCGTCCGGGACGAGCGTGAGCGCCTTGGCCGCGGTCTTGGGGCCGAAGTCCCAGGTCTTCGCGCCGGCCACGACGTGCACCTTGCCCGCGGCGATCTGCTTGCCGAGGCTGTCGGCGGCGGCCTGGAGGGCCTGGGTGGAGATCTTCGGCTGGGCGGCCGTGACGGCGAGGGCGATCGGCTGGTCGGGCTTGCCGTCGGCGCGGTCGCGGTAGGCCTGCTCGATCGCCTCCAGGGCGCTCGCCGACTCCACCGCCTGCCCGGCCCGGCCGGGCACGACGATCGGCTCGCCGTTGACGTCGCCGAACTTGATGTAGCCCTCCTGGAGGCCCTGGCCGGAGCCGGCCGCGAGGGTGTCCAGGGCGGCCCGGAGCTTGGCCTTGTCGACCTTGACCTCCGGGGCGACGGCCTTGGTGCCGCCCTGGAGCGACTTGATGACGTCGACCGGGTTGTAGCTGTGCTGGGCCAGACCGTCCACGGTGGCGGTGGTGTCGAAGCTCAGCCCGGCGACCGCCGGGTCGAGGTCCACGGCCTGGTCGCCGATCTTCAGCTTGAGCGGCTGCTGGCCGGCCTTGCCGACCGACTCGTCCAGCTGGTGGATCGCCTGGTCGCGGCTGCTGCCGCCGATCTCGGCGCCGAGCACCACGGTGCCCTTGGGGACGTCGGACTGGTTGAGCATCAGACCGGTGCCGTACGCGGCCGCGCCGAGGAACAGCACCGCGACGCCGCCGTAGACGCCCAGCTTGACCAGCTTCTTGCCGGCTCCGCCGCGCTTGGCCTTGGCGGGGGCGGCGGGCTCGGCCTTCGCCTTGGCGGGGGCCGGAGCGGGGGCGGCCTTGTCGCCCTTGGCGTCCTTGGTGCCCTTTCCACCCTTGCCGCCCTTGCCCTTGCCGCCCTTGGTGTCCGTGGCGGCCTCGGGCCGGGGGCCGGGGGCCGGGGCCGGCAGCGGGGTGACCGCGGTGGCCTCCGGGTCGCCGGGCTGCGGGGCGCCGCCGGGAGCGCCCGGGAAGAGGGCGCCGGGGCCCGCCGGGGTGGCGGGGGCGTCCTGGCCGGGAGCGGTCGGGCGCTGGGCCGCGAACGGGTCGGTGCCGGTCGGTGCCGAGGCGAACAGGCCCGGCTGCGGACGGCCGTCGGCGCCGTGCGGGGCGCCGTTCCGGGGCAGGCCGGGTATCGCGGCGGGCGGCGGGGTGGTGTCGCGGATCGGCGCGAAGCCGTCGACCGAGGTGTCCTCCGGGCCCGGCTCGCCGGCCGGTCCGGCCTGCGGGTGCGGTGCGGGGGCCGGGTGGCCGTTCGCCTGGAAGTCGTTGCGCGGACCGGACTGGCGCGGGCCGCCCGCCCGGTCGTCGAGCTGCTGCCCGCCCGGCTGCTGACGGTTCCGCTGGCCGCCGCCCCGCCGGGGGAGGCCGCCCTGCTGGCCGGCGTCGGGGACGGAGGTGCCGAACGGGTCGGCGACCGGTGCGACGAACGGGTCGGCGGTCGGCGCGAACGGGTCGGCGACCGGGGCGAAGGGATCGGCGACCGGCGTGAAGGGGGCCGCGGCCTCGTACACGCCGGGCTCCTCCACCGGGGCCTCGGCCTGGAACGGCGCGGCGGGCGCGGCCGGGCGCGGCTGCTTGCCCTGGGCGGGCACCGGGCGGCCGTTCGGGGCGCCGTTGGCGCGGGCGGCCTGGCCCGCGGCCGGGTGGGCACCCTGCGGGCGCGGCTCGGCGACGGCGCCCGGCACGGCCAGGGCCTCCGCCGCTCCGGCGGCACCGGCCGGCACGGCCGCGGGCACGGCGGCCGGGGCGGGCTCGGCGACCGGGGCCTTCTTCTGACGCGGCCGGAACCAGGCGCCGGTGGACTCCGACTCGGAGGTGGCCGGCGGGATCGGCGGGATCTGCCACTCCGGCGGCAGGTTCGGCGGGGCGGCCTGGCGGCCGCCGTCCTCCATCACACCGAGGACGGGCGAGGTCGGCGCGGACCGGTGCCGCGGGCCGCCCGGTTCGGCGGCGGCCGCCGCCGGGGCGTCATCGCCGGGGCCGTCCTCGTTCTTGACGGCGCTGCGGACGACGACCGGCGGGATCGGACGCGAGCCGGGGATGTTGATCCGGACCCGGGTGGTCAGGGTGGTCTCGGTCTTCGGACCGTCGTCCTCGCCGCCCGACGCGGCGCCCGGTCCGGCGTCCGCCCGGTCGCCGCCGGGGAGCCCCGGTGTGCCGTAGGGCGGGGTGCCCGACGGGTAGGCGTCCGGACCCGTGCGCCGGGGCGTCGGGTGGGCGTTGTCAGATTCGCGGCTGCTCAATGCTGCTCTGCTCCGGGTTCGCGGGCGGGCCGTGCGGCGCGACCGCGGTTCGTGGTCGCCGGGCCTTGACGGGGGCGGGCGGCGGTCGGGTACGGCGTTCTGCGGGACCACCATACTGGGAAGAACAGAGCGGCGAACGGCTTCGGACAGATCCTGATACGTCCGGTTCCTCCGGTATGAGAGTAAGGCCGTACGCTCCTGACTGCGCGTCGTACGCGGTACGGTACGCCGTGCACGACCGGGGTCAGCGCGGGGGGCCGGGCACCCCGGGGAACCAGCTGGTGCGGGTGGGCAGGGTGGCGCAGATCACGCCCAGTACCGAGCCGGCGAACAGCCAGGCCAGCGAGGTGGCGTTGGACCACAGCACGTTGTCGCCCTCGGGCCGGGGCACCATCAGCAGCAGCATCGCCAGGAACCAGCCGGCCGCGGGCGCGCCCGCGCCGAGCCGGGTGCCGGTGACCCGCAGGCCGGCGTAGAAGGTGGCCGCGGTCGCGGCGAGCGCCAACAGGACCCCCACCGGCGGCCACAGGGCCTGCACAAAGGATCCGCAGACCGACACCGCGACGCCCAGCAGGAAGAACAGGGCGTAGGCGGCGATCCGGGCGGCGCGCGGGGGCTGGGGCTCGGCCAGCCGCTCCTCGCGGGTGCCGAGCACGGCGGCGGCGAGCGGGCGGCGGGTCGGCCGGGCGGCGGGCTTGCTCATCGGGTGCCCTCCTCGTCGGGCGCGGCGTCGGGCGCGAGGCCGGCGAACAGGTCGTCCTCCGGCTCGCCCGGCCCGGCCTGGCCGCGCACCAACTGGTAGTACTCGGTGGTGAACAGCGGCTGGGCCAGGTCGTTGGAGAGCGCGAAGAAGGCGCCGTCCACGGTGATCTGGGTGGCGTGGGCGGTCATCGCGGCGGTCTTGCGCCCCGCCTGCGCGGCGCCGTCCAGCACGGTGGTGACCACCTCGTCGTCGACCACGCCGGGGACGTCGGCGGGCTGCGCGACACCCGGGAAGGACGCCTTGGCGGCGGCCTCGGCGAGCCCGGCCTCGATCACCGAGCAGGGCATCCGGTTCCAGTACACCTTGGCGATCCGCCAGGCCGGGCCCAGCTCCGGCCGGTGCGCCGGGTCGGCGGCCAGCTCGTACGCGCGCATCGCGACCCGGTGCGCCTGGATGTGGTCCGGGTGCCCGTAGCCGCCGTCCGGGTCGTACGTGACCAGCACCTGCGGGCGCACCTCGCGGACCACCGCGACCAGGTGGCCGGCCGCCTCGTCGACGTCCGCCTGCCAGAAGCAGCCGGGCACGTCGTTCTCGGGCACGCCCATCATCCCGGAGTCGCGGTAGCGCCCCGGGCCGCCGAGGAAGCGGAAGTCGGAAACGCCGAGGGCGCTCATCGCCTCGGTCAGCTCGCCGATCCGGTACGCGCCGAGGGTGTCGTCCCGATCGGCCGTCAGGTGGGCCAGCTCCGGGGGGATCACCTCGCCGCCCTCGCCGAGGGTGCAGGTCACCAGCGTGACCCGGGCGCCCTCGGCGGCGTACCGGGCCATGGTGGCCCCGTTGCCGATCGACTCGTCGTCGGGGTGCGCGTGGACCAGGAGGAGGCGGCGGCCGGTAGTCGCGGTCATGGGGTGAAGCCTAACGACCGCCGTGGCGCGGTCAGAGCCTCAGGCCGTTGATCATTCCGGCGAGGTTGCTGGTGACCTGGCTGATCGACGGGGCGATCGAGCTGGAGGCCAGGTAGAAGCCGAGCAGCGCGCAGACGATCGCGTGCGCCAGCTTCAGGCCGGACCGGCGGATCAGGATCACCACGATGACCAGCATCAGCACGGCGGCGGAGATGTTCATGGCCATGTCGGCTCACACCCCTTCTCGGGCACGCCGCCTCCGGGGAGGCGGCGAGGGACGGTGCGGGACTGGGGGCTGCGGGCGACCGCGGTCCGGGACGGGGCCGGACGGCCGCTCGCGCGACAAGTCATACCCGATGGGTAAGGGCGGCATTACCCTCGGTGAGGCCACGCGCGCCGGGGCATCGTGGCATCCGAGGGGCGCATGGGCCGGTCGGAGGCGGTTTGGACCCCTTTGGGGCGTACTTGCCGACGATGCTCCGAACGAGTGATCAGTGCACGCCCGGGGGTGGTGGTCCGGCGTCATAAGGTCTGGTGCCATGACCTCCCACACCCCTGCCGACACCTTCCCACGGCAGTACGCGCGGACCCTGCGCTACACCGTCGGCGCGCCCCGCTCCTTCTCCGTCGCGCCCGACGGCTCGCGGGTCGTCTTCCTCCGCTCCGGCTCGGGCCGCGACCGGGCCAACCTGCTCTGGACCCTCGACACCGCCACCGGCGAGGAGCGGGTCGCCGCCGACCCGGCCGCGCTGCTCGGCGGCGGCGGGGAGGACCTGTCGCCGGCCGAGAAGGCCCGCCGCGAGCGCAGCCGCGAGGGCTCGGCCGGCATCGTCGGCTACGCCCTGGACGCGTCCGGCGCGCTGGCCGCCTTCGCCCTCTCCGGCCGGCTGTTCACCGCCGACCTCGGCACCGGCGCCACCGCCGAACTGCCCGCCGAGGGCCCGCTGTTGGACCCGCGCCCGGCCCCGGACGGCGCCCACGTCGCGTACGCCAACGCCGCCGGCGAGCTGCGGCTGACCCGCACCGACGGCGGCGGCGACCGGGTGCTCGCCGAGCCGGACGGCCCGAACGTCACCTGGGGCCAGGCCGAGTTCATCGCCCAGGAGGAGATGGACCGCGACCGCGGCTTCTGGTGGTCCCCGGACAGCGACCGGCTGCTGGTCGAGCGCGCCGACGACAGCCCGGTGCGCCGCTGGTGGATCGCCGACCCGGCGAACCCGGACCGCGAGCCCGCCGAGGTCGCCTACCCGGCGGCCGGCGGCGCCAACGCCGAGGTCGGGCTCTGGCTGCTCGACCTGTACGGCGGGCGCACCGAGGTGGTCTGGGACCGCGAGGCCTACCCGTACCTGGGCCGGGTGCACTGGTCGAAGGGCGGCGTGCCGCTGCTCCTGGTCCAGACCCGCGACCAGCGCGGCCAGCGGATCCTCGGCCTGGACACGGCCACCGGCACCACCGAGGTGCTGCACGAGGAGAAGGACGGCGCCTGGCTGGAGCTGTTCCAGGGCGCACCGGCCTGGACCCCGGACGGCAAGCTGGTCCGGATCTCCGACGAGGGGGGAGTGCGGGCGCTGGTGATCGGCGACCGTGCCGTGACCGGGGCCGACCTGCACGTCCGCTCGGTCGTCGCGGTCACCGAGCGGGAGGTGTTCTTCAGCGCCGCCGGCGGCGCCGAGGAGACCGACCCCGAGCCGGGCTGGATCGGCGTCGGCCGGATCAGCCACGACGGCACGCGGCTGGGCTGGGAGTCCGCCAACGGCCGGCCGTTCACCTCCGTCACCAGCGCGGTGCACGGCGGCGGGATCACCGTCCGGGCCACCGCCGAGCCCGACCTGCCCGGCACCCTGGTCACCGTCGCCCGGGACCTGCCGGAGGGCCTGGCGGTCGACGACGTCGCCACCATCGCCTCGTACGCCGAGACCCCGGCCATCACCGCCCGCCCGGTCTTCCGCTTCGCCGGCGAGCGCCGCATCCCGTCCGCCGTCTTCCTGCCCACCGGCTACGACCGCGAGCGGGACGGCCTGCTGCCCGTCCTGATGGACCCGTACGGCGGCCCGCACGGCCAGCGCGTCCTCCAGGCGCACAACCCGCACCTCAACTCGCAGTGGTTCGCCGACCAGGGCTTCGCGGTGGTGGTCGCCGACGGGCGCGGCACCCCCGGGCGCGGGCCGGCCTGGGAGAAGTCGATCGCCTTCGACTTCGCCGGGGCCACCCTGGACGACCAGGTGGAGGCGCTGCGGGCGCTCGCCGAGGAGTTCCCGCTGGACCTCGACCGGGTCGCCGTCCGCGGCTGGTCGTACGGCGGCTACCTCTCCGCGCTCGCCGTGCTGCGCCGCCCGGACGTCTTCCACGCGGCGGTGGCCGGGGCGCCGGTGACCGACTGGGAGCTGTACGACACCCACTACACCGAGCGCTACCTGGGCGACCCGGCCGAGCGGCCCGAGGTGTACGCCGCCAACTCGCTGAGCGGGTACGCGGCCGGGCTGGAGCGCCCGCTGATGATCATCCACGGGCTGGCGGACGACAACGTGGTGGCCGCGCACACCCTGCGGCTGTCCTCGGCGCTGCTCGCCGCCGGGCGTCCGCACACCGTGCTGCCGCTGTCCGGCGTCACCCACATGACCCCGCAGGAGGAGGTCGCGGAGAACCTGCTGCTGCTCCAGGTCGACTTCGTGAAGCGCTCGCTGGGCGTGTGACACCCGTCTGACCAGCGCTTTCGGCGGCCGGTGCCCCTGACGGGGGTACCGGCCGCCGGCATGACATCCGTCATGCCGAAGGCACGACGGCGGACACTGCCGCCGCCACCCGCCCGCGCGGGACTCTGAGGTGGTGCGAACAGCACCGGTCGTGACACCACGAGCGTGACACCCTCAGGGAAGAGGAGCCGGGCAATGGTTACCGAGGTGGCCGCCTTCCGCGGCGTGGGCAAGAGCTACGGGCGGGTGCGCGCCGTGGACGGACTGGACCTCGTGCTCCGACCGGGCGAGACCGTCGCCCTGCTCGGGCCGAACGGCGCCGGGAAGTCCACCAGCCTGGACCTGCTGCTCGGCCTGCGCGAGCCCGACCGGGGCAGCGTGACCCTGTTCGGCGGCGCCCCGCGGGCGGCGATCGAGGACGGCCGGGTCGGCGCGATGCTGCAGAGCGGCGGGCTGATGTCCGACGTCAAGGTGCGCGAGCTGGTGCAGCTCGCCTGCGACGTGCACCCGCGCGGCCGGTCGGTCACGGAGGTGCTGACCGACGCCGGGATCACCGAGTTCGCGGAGCGCCGGGTCGACAAGCTGTCCGGCGGCCAGGAGCAGCGGGTCCGCTTCGCCCTGGCCATCGCGGGCGACAACGACCTGATCGTGCTGGACGAGCCCACCACCGGCATGGACGTCAGCGTGCGGCAGTCGTTCTGGGCGAGCATGCGCGCCCAGGCCGACGCCGGGCGCACGGTGCTGTTCGCCACCCACTACCTGGAGGAGGCCGACTCGATCGCCGACCGCGTCCTGGTGCTGCACCGCGGCCGGCTGATCGCCGACGGCAGCTCGGCGGAGATCAAGGCACGGGCCGGCGCCCGCCGGATCGCCTTCGAACTCCACGACGCGGACGGCGGGTTCGAGGAGTCCGTGCTGCGCACCCTGCCCGGCGTGCAGTCGCTGGACGTCACCGCGCGGGTCCCGGGGGTGCGGACGGTGCGGATCCGGACCGCGGACGCCGACGCCACCGCGGCCGGGATCTACCGGGCGGGGCTGTACCCGCGCGGGCTGGAGGTGGCCGGCGTGGGCCTGGAGCAGGCCTTCCTGACCATCACCGGCGAACTGGACCGCCAGGACGGCGCCCGGCGCGCCGACGAGCCGAGCGCCGACGAGCGGAGCACCGACAAGGAGAGCGTGCGATGACCACCCTGATCAAGCTGGAGATCCTGCGGACCCTGCGCAACCGGCGCTACCTGCTCTTCACCATCGCCTACCCGGCGCTGATGTACTTCTTCTTCATCAACGCCTACGGCTCCACCCAGCTGGCCGGCGGCCTGCCGGTGAAGACCTACTTCATGGTCTCGATGGCCACCTTCGGCGCCGTCGGCGCGGTGCTGACCGGCAGCGCGCAGCGGATCTCGCTGGAGCGCAAGAGCGGCTGGGTGCGCCAGCTGCGGCTGACCGCGCTGCCCGGCCGGGCGTACACCGTCGGCAAGATCGCGGCGACCGCGGTCACCACGCTGCCGGCGATCCTGGTGGTCTTCGCGGTCGGCGCGAGCCAGGGGGTCTCGCTGACCGTGCCGCAGTGGGCCGGACTGACGGCCGCGCTCTGGCTGGGCAGCTTCGTCTTCGCCGCGCTCGGGGTGGCGCTCGGGTACGCGGCCGCGCCGGACGCGGTGCAGCCGATCGTGATGATCACCTACATGGCGATGGCCCTGCTCGGCGGCACCTGGTTCCCGGTGAGCGGCTCGCTGGAGAAGTTCGCCCGGTTCAATCCGGTGTACCTGTACAACCAACTGGCCGGCTTCACCCGGCCCGGGCACTCCCTGGACACCGTCGCGGTCGCCGGGCTGGCCGGCTTCCTCGTGGTGTTCGCCGCCGCCGCGGCGGCGCTGTACCGCCGCGACACCCGCCAGGCATGATGACCGGCATGAGTGACGCGCGCCGGACCCACCGCACCGACGAACCGCCGGAGGTGGGGGCCGGGCGCGCGTCCTTCATGAACGTGCCCGGCTCCCCGGTGGAGACCAGGCGGCAGCTGCTGGTCAAGGTCGCCTGGATGCTGCTGTGGATGCTCTACCTGGCCTACCCGGCCGGCGACCTGCTGAGCGGCGCCCACAACACGGCCGGGACGGTGCTCGGCTGGTGCTGCCTGGCCGGGTTCGTGGGCGCCTACGTGCTGCTGGTGATCTTCCGCTCGCAGGCCGGGATGCGGCCGCGGGCCTGCCTGGCGATCGTCACGACGATGGTCGCGCTGGCCGTCGCCACCTCGGTCGTCCTCGGCTCCGCCTTCCTGACGCTGTTCATCTACGCCTCGGTGTGCGTCGCCATCATCACGCCGGCCCGGTACGCGCTGCGCGTGCTGATCGCCATGGCCGTGCTCACCGCCGTGGTCGGGGCGGCGATCGGGGCGGGCAACGACAACATCACCACCTTCGCGCTCAGCGCCTTCCTCTCCGGCGTCGCGATGACCGGGCTGCAGCGGCTGGTCGCCACCATGAAGGAGCTGCGCGAGGCCCGGGCCGCCGTCGCGCACCTGGCCGCCTCCGAGGAGCGGCTGCGGATGGCCCGCGACCTGCACGACCTGCTCGGGCACTCGCTGTCGCTGATCACCCTGAAGAGCGAGCTGGCCGGGCGGTTCATGGACGCGGGCAAGGACGAGGCGGCGCGGGCGCAGGTCGCCGACATCGAGCAGGTCGCCCGGCAGTCGCTGATCGACGTCCGGGAGGCGGTGACCGGCTTCCGCCGGCCGACCCTGCCGGTGGAACTGGCCGCCGCCCGTACCGCGCTGGCCGCCGCGCAGGTCCGGCTGGAGGCCGCGCCGGAGCTGGTGGACGCCTGGCCGTCGCTGGCCGAGGAGGAGACGGGCGCGCTGGCCTGGGCGCTGCGCGAGGCCGTGACCAACGTCGTCCGGCACGGCGAGGGCGCCACCGTCTGCACGGTCACGGCGGACGAGAGCTGGGAGGCGAGCGGCGAGCGCTACGCCGTCCTGGAGATCGTCGACAACGGGCGCGGGCCGGGCAAGTCCCAGCCGGGCAACGGGCTGTCCGGGCTGGAGGAGCGGCTGGCGCTGGTCGGCGGGCGGCTGGAGACCGGGCCGGGGGAGCGCGGGCGGGGCTTCCGGCTGCGGGCCTCGGTGCCGCTGCGGACGGCGCCCACTGCGGCGCCGGCGCCCGTGTCGAAGCCTCTTTAGGGCTGCCGCGCAGGCCCTCAGGTCAGGGGGAGCTCCAGGACGAAGCGGGCGCCGCGCGGGGCGTGGGCGACCCGCAGGGTGCCGCCGTGCCGCGTGGCGATGTCCGCGGCGATGGCCAGGCCCAGGCCGCTGCCGCCGGAGTCCCGGCTGCGGGCCTCGTCGAGCCGGGTGAACGGCTCGAAGATCCGCTCGCGGTCCTCGGGCGGCACGCCCGGGCCGTCGTCCCGGACCTCCAGGACGCAGCCGTGCGCGGTCCGCCGCGCGGACAGCACCACCTCGGCGGACGCGTGCCGCCGGGCGTTGTCCAGCAGGTTGCGCACCAGCCGGTGCAGCCGGATGCGGCTGCCGCGCACCGGCACCGCCTCGGGCGCGTCCACCCGCAGGGCGAGCCGGGCGCCGAGGCCGGGGCGGTACTGGTCGGCGAGCTCGCGCAGCACGGCGGACAGGTCGACGGTGGTGAGCCGGCCGGCCGTCGCCGGGTGCGCGCCCCGGGCCAGGAACAGCAGGTCCTCGGTGAGCTGCTGGAGCCGCTCGACCGAGGTGAGCGCCTCCCGGGTGGTGGCCGGCCAGTCGGTGCGGTCGGGGTGCGCCAGCGACACCTCCAGATTGGTGCGCAGCGCGGCGATCGGGCTGCGCAGCTCGTGCGAGGCGTCCGCGACGAAGCGCTGCTGCTGCACGGCCGAGCGCTCCAGCCGGTCCAGGGTGGCGTTGGTGGTCCGGGCCATCCGGGTGAGCTCGTCGCCGGCGGGCGGCACCGGGACGCGGCGGTCCAGCCGGTGCTCGCCGATCTCGGCCAGTTCGGCGCGGATCGCCTCCACCGGGCGCAGCGCCCGGCTGGTCGCCGCCCAGGCCGTCAGCGCGACCAGCAGCGCGGCGGCCGGCACGCCCACCTGCAGCACCGGGTCGATGGTGTGCAGCGAGGCCTCGGCGGCGAACGGGGTGGCCAGCACGTACACGGTGAACGGGCCGACCACCGGCTTGACCGGCTGGCCGTTCTCGTCGTTCTGCCGCAGCAGCGGGCTCCAGCTGCCCAGCGCGGTGAAGGTGCGCCCCGAGTAGCGGTTGGCGGCGGCCTCCCCGGCCGGGCCGATGGCGACCCGCTGGACCGACTGCCAGTCGTCCGGCGCGAGCTTCGGTACGGCGGCGGGCGGGTCCCCGGCCAGGTGCTGGGTGGTCAGCGGGCCGCCCATGGTCAGCACCCGGCCGTCGCTGTCCAGCACGAGGTACGGCAGCCGCCCGTAGTCCGCGAGCTGCTGGCCGTGCTTGTAGCCGCTGCTGATCTCGCGGGCCTGGGCCTGGGCGTCCGCCTCGGCCGCCTCCAGCTGGGCGTCGTACATGTGGCCGCGCAGCCACCAGGCGCCGACGCCGAGCAGCAGCAGCGCGGCCAGGCCGGCCGCCAGCGAGGTGCGCAGCCGGGTGGAGAGCCTGCCGGGCACCGGTCAGGCCTCCAGCCGGTAGCCGACGCCGCGCACGGTGGTGATCGAACGGACGCCGAACGGCGCGTCCACCTTGCGGCGCAGCATGCTGACGTACACCTCGACGATGGACTCCTCGCCGTCGAAGGCGATGTCCCACACCTCGTCGACGATCCGGCGCTTGGACAGCACCTCGCCGGGGTGCTCGGCCAGGCAGCGCAGGACGGCGAACTCCCGCTCGGTGAGGGTGATCTCGGCGCCGCCCCGGCCGCAGCGGCGGCCCGCCGGGTCCAGCCACAGGTCCCCGACCCGCAGCAGCGGGCCCGGCGTCTGGCTGCGGCGGATCAGCGCGCGTAGCCGGGCCAGGAAGACCAGGTAGGAGAACGGCTTGGTGAGGTAGTCGTCGGCGCCGGTGTCCAGGCCCTCGGCCTCGTCGTACTCGCCGTCCTTGGCGGTCAGCATCAGGATCGGGGTGGTGACGCCGTCGGCGCGCAGTGCCTCGCACACCTTGTAGCCGTTCAGGCCGGGCAGCATGATGTCGAGCACGATCGCCCGGTAGGCGTGCCGCTGGGCCAGCCGCAGGCCGGTGAGGCCGTCCGGGGCGAGGTCGACGGTGTAGCCCTCGACCTCCAGGCCGCGCCGTACGGCCGCCGCGACCTGGGCGTCGTCCTCCACCACCAGAATCTCCATGCGGATCAGGATGCCACCGGCGCCGGATCCGTTCCTTAAGCCGTCTTCAGCTTTCTCAGCCCCGCTTCAGGGGCGCGGGTGCATGCTCTCGCCGTTTCCGCCGATCAGTTCGAGTCGGTGCCTGACACGGGAGGTGCCGGCGGATGACCGTACTGGAGGGTCCTCCGTTGCCCCGCCCTCCGCTGCCCGGTCCGCCGGGGCCCGCCCGCCACCGGCGGCCGCGCCGCACGCCGCCGCCCAGCCTGGTGATGGCGGCCGGGACGGTGGTCTCCCGGGCCACCGGCTTCGTCCGCTCGGCGCTGCTGGTGGCGGTCCTCGGCTCGGGGCTGCTCGCGGACGGGTACAACGTGGCCAACACGGTGCCCAACCTGCTGTTCGTGCTGCTGATCGGCGGCGCCCTGAACACCGCGCTGGTGCCCCACCTGGTGCGCGCCGCCAAGGAGTCGGCGGACGGCGGGGCGGCGCACGTCGACCGGCTGGTGACGGTGCTGGTGGTCACCCTGCTGGTGCTGACGGCGGTGGTGGTGCCGGGCGCGCCGTACCTCGTGCGGGCCTACACCGCGTACGGCGGTGCGCAGTTGGACCGGACGGTGCTGCTGGCGTACCTGTGCCTGCCGCAGGTGTTCTTCTACGGGCTGTTCACGGTGCTCGGCCAACTCCTCAACGCCCGGCAGCGGTTCGCGCCGATGGCCTGGGCGCCGGTGCTCAACAACCTGGTGGTGATCGGGGTGTTCGCCGGGTACCTCGGCCAACGGTCCTTCTCCACGGCCGACGTGACCGTGCTGGGGGCCGGCACCACGGCCGGGGTGGTGGCGCAGAGCCTGGTGCTGCTGCCCTGCCTGCGGGCCGCCGGGGTGCGGCCCCGGCCGCGCTGGGACTGGCGGCAGGCCGGGCTCGGCGAGCCGCTGCGGGCCGCCGGGTGGACGCTGCTGCTGGTGCTCGGCGACCAGGTGGGCTACTGGGCGGTGACCCGGCTGTCGACCTCGGTCGGCTCGCGGGCCGCCGAGGCCGGGCTGCCGGGCGTCGGGTACACCGCGTACAGCAGCGCGTACCTGCTGTGGATCGTGCCGCACGGGGTGGTCACGGTGTCGGTGGTGACGGCGGTCGTTCCCGCGCTCACCGCCGCCGCCGACTCCCCGCGGGCCGTCCGCGCGCTGCTCGCCCGCACCGTCCGCACCATCGCGGTGGTCACCGTCCCGGCGGCCTGCGCGTTCGCGGTCCTCGCACCGCAGCTGTGCGCGCTCGCCTTCGGACACGGGAGCACCGGCGCCGACGACGTACGGGCCATCGCCGGGATGCTGACCGCCTTCGCGCCCGGCCTGGTCCTGTACTCCGCCGGCTACGCGCTGACCCGCGTCTTCTACGCGCTCGGCGACAGCCGTACGCCCTTCCTGCTCAACCTGCTGCCGGTCGCCGCCACGGCGCTGGGGGCGGTGCTCTGCCACCGGCTGCTGCCGCTGCGCTGGGCCGTCACCGGGATGGCCGGCTGCTACGGGGCGTCGTTCCTGCTCACCTGCGCGGCCGCCGCCCTGCTGCTGCGCCGGCGGCTCGGGCCGCTGCGGGTCCTGGGAGCCCACGGGAAGCCGCTGCTGGCCGCCCTGCCGGCCGCCGCGGGCGCCTGGTGGGCCACCCGGTACGGCCTCCTGCCGGCCGCCGCCGCCCTCGCCGTCGGCTACCTCCTGCTCGCCCACCTCCTCCGGATCGAAGAACTGTCCGTCCTCACCACACGATTGCGCAGGCGCCCATGACCCTCCTCCCCAGCGACGTCGCCCGGGTCCTCGACTTCCTCCTCCCCGAGGGCCACCCCCTGCGCGCCCAGGTCCCGCACCTGCGCGTCGAGTCCCGCTGCCGGTGCGGCTGCAGCACCGCCCTGTTCGCCGGCGTCCAGGACGGCGCCCGCTCGGAGGTGGTCGCCGAGGCGGCGATCGGCTCCGACGGCGAGATCCTGCTCTTCGCCGAGGACGGCCGGCTCTCCTGGCTGGAGGTCTGCTCCTGGACCGACCCCAAGCTCACCCTCGTCGACGCCGCCCGCTACCTCGGCGGGGAACCCGGGCGGCCGGAGTGAGCGTCGTACCGGGCATGCCCACCGTTCTCATCCTCGGCTTCGACCCGCACACCGTCCCCGGCGTGGACGGCGACGCGGTGCGGGCCCTCCTCGACGCCGAACTCGCCCGCTTCACCGAGCACGGCATCGACGCCGCCGTGACCCTGGTCGCCCCCGACGACGCCGCCGAACCCGCCGTCGTGGCGGCCCTCGCCGGGCGCCGCTGGGACGTCGTCGTCATCGGCGGCGGCATCCGCAAGCCCGAACCGGCGCTGCCGTTCTTCGAGGCGGTCGTCAACCTGGTCCGCCGTCACGCCCCGCAGGCGGCCGTCGCCTTCAACACCAGCCCCGCCGACAGCGTCGAGGCCGCCCGCCGCTGGCTGCCGTAGCGGGGCGCCGGCCCGGCCTTCAGCCCGCGCCTGGCCCGCGCTCAGCCGAGGTCGCCCAGGGGGCGGCGGTAGGCGAGGGCGGGGCGGTCGGCGAGGAGGAACCGGTGGCTGAGCGCGAAGCCGTTGCGGGCGAGGACGGCCTGGGAGGCGGGGTTGTCGACGGTGGTGACGGCGGTCAGGACGGTCAGGCCGTAGGCGGTGGCCGCGAGGCGGCAGGCCTCGGCGACGGCGGCCTTCGCGACGCCGCGGCCGGCGGCCGACTCGGCGATCCGGTAGCCGAGTTCGGCGCTGCCGTCGGCGAGGTCGACGAGGTTGGCGCGGCCGACCAGCCCGCCGGCCGCGTCGAGCACCACGTGGAACCGGCAGGTGCCCTCGGCCTGTTCGGCGAGGAGGGCGGCGTGGCGGTCCGCGAAGCCGGCGAAGTAGGCGTCGCCGCGGTCCGGGATGCTGCGGGCGAAGTACGCGCGGTTGGCGCGTTCGAAGGCCAGCAGGGCCTCGGCGTGGTCGGGGCGCAGGGGTTCCAGGGTGATCATCGCGCCAGTCTGGCCCGCAGCGCCCCGGTGAACCACCGGAATACCCCGGTGAGGCTCTCCGGGACGGGCCAGCCGTTGATGACCGCCAGCAGCTGCCAGTAGCGCTCGGCGCGCGGGTCGTCGGCGGTCTCCAGGCGGTCGAGCAGCCAGCGCCGCAACCCGGCGTCGTCGGGGCGGCCGAAGGTCTCGGCGTAGGCGGCGGTGAGGGCGTCGAGGACGGGGTCGGCCGCGGGGGAGGCGGGGTCGGTGCCGGCGGCCAGCGCCGCACCGACCAGGGACCGTACGGTCTCGGTGAGCGCGTGGTGCAGCCCGCCGCGGTCGCCCTCGGCCCGTTCGGCGGCCTGCTGTTCGGCCATCCGCCGGACGGCCGCGCGGAAGTCCGGGTCCTGGACGAGTTCACCGAGTTCGACCCAGGCCTCGACCTGCTCCGCCCTTGGCTCGTCCGGCAGTTCGGGCATGGCGGAGCGCATCATGGCGACGAACTCGGGGTTGGCGTCCAGGCCGCCGAAGGCCTCGTCGACGAAGTCCTGGACCAGGCGCCGGCGTTCGGCGTCGGAGAGTTTGGCGAGCTTGTGCATGAGTCCCATCTCCTCGGGTGTGGAAGCGCGTTGGGCGACGGCGAGCAGCACCGCCCGGCGCAGCCGGAGGGTGCGGATCTGCACCTCCAGCGCCTCGGCGTGTGCGGCGGCCACCTCGTGCAGCGGGGCCTCCCGTTCCAGCACCCGGCGGATCGCGGGCAGGTCGAGCCCGAGTTCGCGCAGGGTGCGGACGAGGTCCAGCCGGGCGAGGGCGTGCACGTCGTACAGCCGGTAGCCGGCGGCGCTGCGCCCGGTGGGCGGGACGAGGCCGGTGTCGGCGTAGAACCGGATGGTCTTGACGGTGAGTCCGGTGCGCCGGGCGAGGTCGCCGATCGGGTAGAGCGTTTCGCTGCCGTCCATGGGGACCACTCTGGACTCTCCCCTTACCGGAGACGCAAGCCCGCGGCCCTCTAAGGTCGTGGCCATGAACGACACTGACAGCGGGGCCTCGATCCGCGTGCTGCTCGCCGAGGACCAGGGGATGGTCCGGGAGGCGCTGGCCGCGCTGCTCGGGCTGGAGGGGGACATCGACGTCGTCGCGCAGGTCGGCCGCGGGGACGAGGTGGTGGCGGCGGTGCTCGCGAACGACGTGCAGGTCGCCGTGCTGGACATCGAGATGCCGGGGATGACGGGCATCGAGGCGGCCGCCGAGCTGCGCGACCGGGCGCCCCGGACCAAGGTGGTCATCGCGACGACCTTCGGCCGGCCCGGCTACCTGCGCCGGGCGATGGAGTCGGGCGCGGACGCGTTCCTGGTGAAGGACGCGCCGGCCGCCGAGCTGGCGGAGGCGATCCGCCGGGTGCTGCGCGGCGAGCGGGTGATCGACCCGGTGCTGGCCGCCGCCGCGCTGGCCGAGGGCGCCAACCCGCTGACCCCGCGCGAGCGGGACGTGCTGGGCGCGGCCGCCGACGGCGCGGTGAACGCGGACATCGCCCGGCGGCTGCACCTGTCCGAGGGGACGGTGCGCAACTACCTGTCGATGGCGATCCAGAAGACCGAGGCCCGCAACCGCACCGAGGCGGTCCGGATCGCCCGGGAGAAGGGCTGGCTGTAGGGCCCGTCTTCAAGCCCCCGGCGTCGGCCCGCAGGCGGGGGTCAGTTGAGCCGGTGCCGGGCCGCCCGGGCCTCCTGCCGGACCTTGGCGGCGGTGTCCGGGTCGAAGGCGTCGAGGATCTGCGCGTAGGCGTCCATCTCCGCCGAGCCGCCGAGGAAGTCCCCGGTGCGGACGAGGAGTTCGGCCCGTTCCAGGCGCAGCTGGGCGGGGTGCCGGGGCAGCAGCAGGGCGAGTTCGGTGGCCCAGAGCTGGGTGCGGGCGTGCTCGGGGCGGTCGGCGGCCCAGAGCCGGATGTTGCCGAGCACCCGCAGCACGACCTCCAGCGGCTGGGCCGGGGTGAGCAGGGCGGGGGTGAACTCCGCCCCGGCGGCGGCGACCAGCCGTTCGACGTCCGCCGGGTCGAGCAGCCGCCCGCCGTGGAACGGGTCGGCCAGGACGTAGTCCTCGCCGCCGGCCGGGCCGCCCACCGCGACGATGAAGTGGCCGGGCAGCGCGATGCCGTGGACGGTCAGCCCGGCCCGCCGGCCGACCGCCATCCACACCAGGGAGAGCGTGATCGGCAGCCCGCGCCGGCGCCGCAGCACCTCGGGCAGCAGCGAGGACTCCAGCCGCCGGTAGTCCGACTGCCGCCCGTGGAAGCGCTCCCGCCCGCCGAGCACCGCGGCGAGCAGGGCGGCGGTCTCCTCCGGCCCGGTCGGCGCCCGCTCGGCGACGGCCGTCCGGACCGCCGCCGCGTGCCGCTCGAACGCGGCCTCGCAGGCGGCGAGCAGCGCGTCCACGCCCGGCGGTTCGCCGGGGTCGCCGGGGTCGGGCACCATGCCGTGCTCGGCGGCGGCGAGCAGGCACAGCAGCACCGGGTCGGGCTGCTCGGCGCGGGCGGCGGTCCGGAAGCGGTCTCTGCTCTGCTCGGTCACGGTGACGGCGACGGCTTTCGTACGGCGGACGGACAAGGCGGCGGACGGACGATCGGGCGGGGCGATCGGACGAACGGACGGACGGTACGGCCTGGCGGCTACCCCTGGGGGAGGAGCGCGTAGTGGTAAGTGTGACTGGTCGTGAAGCCGAGTCCGTCATAGAGCGCGATCGCCCCCGCGTTCTCCGCCTCGACCTGGAGGTAGCCGCCGCTCGCCCCCTCCTCGGCCGCGCGCGAGGCGAGCACCGCCATGACCGTCGTCGCCAGTCCGGCCCGCCGGGCGTACGGCTGGACCTCGATCGCGCCGAAGCAGGCCCAGGCGCCCTCGATGACGCAGCGTCCGATCGCCAGCGGCGGCTGCCCGGGGGCGCCCGGCACGGTGGCGAACCAGACCGAGGGCCCGCCGTGCAGCACCCGCCGGGCCGCCTCCTCCACCGCCGGGTCGCCGCTCACCCGCCGGTACACCGACAGCCACCGGTCGTCCGCGGTCCGCGCGAGGCGCACCCTGTCGTGCCCGGCGCCGGCCCGGGCGAGCCCGGCCAGCGGGGCGGTGCGGACCAGGGTGGGCGCGTACCCGGCGCCGAGCCGGTCGAGTTCGGCGACCAGCGCCGGGGGCGAGCCGGGGGAGATCACCTCGACGTACGCGGGCAGTCCGCGCGCCGCGTACCAGGCGCGGACGGCCGCCAGCGCCCGGGGCAGCGGCAGTCCCGGGTCCCCGAGCGCCTGGACGGAGTTGGCCCGCCGGGTGAACCCGGCGGCGGCGCGCAGCGTCCACTCGCCGAGCGGCTCCTGCTCGACGGCCGGCCAGCCGCGGCCCGCGATCCGCTGCAGTTCGACCGGCGCGGTGACCGGCAACGGGACGCGCCGGGCCGGGAACGGCGGCACGGTCTTGCCTGCGACCAGCAGCTTCTCCGGCAAGAACACCGGATCGCCGGTTCGAGGGGCGATCGTCAACCCATGATCGTCCCACGATGTGAGCACGCCGATCGAATCCCGGAACACCGGCCGGTCGTCCACGAACTCCGCGAGGCGGCGGACGGACACGCGTCGTCCCACGTCAGAGCGGTCTATCCGGACTTCCGGACGGTCGCCGACCGGGTCGTGCGTCGCCATCTGGCCACCTCCTGTGCATTTGCGGTCTCCGACCCGCGATACTAGGGGCGGGCATCGACGACGCCGCGCTCACCGCGCACGGCAGCAGAACAGAACGGGCCACCAGGCCCTTCCGAGGAGGAACGACAGCGTGACCTACGTCATCGCGCAGCCTTGTGTCGACGTGAAGGACAAGGCGTGCATCGAAGAGTGCCCGGTTGACTGCATCTACGAGGGCGAGCGATCGCTCTACATCCACCCGGATGAGTGTGTCGACTGTGGCGCGTGCGAGCCGGTCTGCCCGGTCGAGGCGATCTTCTACGAGGACGACACTCCGGAGGAGTGGAAGGACTACTACAAGGCGAACGTCGAGTTCTTCGACGACCTGGGTTCCCCCGGCGGCGCCTCCAAGCTCGGTCTGATCGAGCGTGACCACCCGTTCATCGCCGCTCTGCCGCCGCAGAACGCCGACCACTGACGATCGGTGGCACAACAGCTGTGAGTACCAACAGCACGCGCGCGCCGTTCCCGGGTCACCCGGGGGCGGCGCGCCGCGTTTCGGACAAGCTCCCCGTCTTCCCCTGGGACAAGCTGGAGCCGTACAAGGCGACCGCCCTGGCCCACCCCGGCGGGCTCTGCGACTTCTCCGTCGGCACCCCGGTGGACCCGGTCCCCGAGGTGATCCAGAAGGCGCTGGCCGCGCACACCGACACCCCCGGCTACCCGACCGTCTGGGGCCCGCTGGAGCTGCGCGAGGCGATCGCCGGCTGGCTGCACCGCCGCCTCGGCGCGGAGACCGGCCCGCAGGCCGTGCTCCCGACCGTCGGCTCCAAGGAGCTGGTGGCCTGGCTGCCGACCCAGCTCGGCCTCGGCCCCGGCGACCAGGTCGCCTACCCGCGCCTGGCCTACCCGACCTACGAGGTGGGCGCCCGGCTGTGCGGCGCCGAGCCGGTCGAGTACGACTCGGTGGACGAGCTGGACGGCTCCCGGGTGCGCCTGCTCTGGGTGAACTCGCCGTCCAACCCGACCGGCCGGGTGCTGGGCGCGGACGAGCTGCGCCGGGCCGTCGAGTGGGCCAGGGAGCACGGGGCGCTGCTGGTCAGCGACGAGTGCTACCTGGAGCTGGGCTGGGAGGCCGAGCCGGTCTCCGTCCTGCACCCGGACGTCTGCGGCGACGGCCACGAGGGCCTGCTGGCCGTCCACTCGCTCTCCAAGCGCTCCAACCTGGCCGGCTACCGCGCCTCCTTCGTGGCGGGCGACCCGGTGGTGGTCAGGGAGCTGCTGGAGGTGCGCAAGCACGGCGGCATGATCGTGCCGGCGCCGGTCCAGGCGGCGACGGTCGCCGCGCTCGCGGACGACGCCCACGTGGCCGAGCAGCGCGAGCGGTACGCGGCCCGGCGCTCGGCGCTGCGGGCGGCGCTGGAGGCGTACGGCTTCCGGATCGAGCACTCCGAGGCGAGCCTCTACCTGTGGGCGACCCAGGACCGCCCGTGCTGGGAGACCGTGGCCGAACTGGCCGGGCTGGGCATCCTGGTGGCGCCCGGCGACTTCTACGGGCCGGCCGGCGACCGCTTCGTGCGGGTCGCGTTCACGGCGACCGACGAGCGGGTCGCCGCGGCCGTGGAGCGGCTGGGCGCGGCGAGCTGACGACGGTGCGCTGATCGCGGCGCGCCGACCGTAGCGGGCGACCGTACGGCGAAGGGGGCCGGTGTCACGGACACCGGCCCCCTTCGGGGTTCTCCCCGAGCCGGGGGTTGTGCGGCGGCGGGGGTTACAGCGGCAGGCCGCTGAGGCTGCCGCCGCTCAGGTTGCCGCCGCCCAGGCCGCCCAGCAGGCCGCCGAGCGGGCCGAGCGCGCCGGTGAGGCCGGACAGCGGGCTGTTCGCGCCGAGGTCGGCACCGCCGAGGCGGTTGGCCGACCCGTGCTCGGCCAGGCCGAGCACGTCGGTGGCGGGCAGGTCGGCGGGCAGGGCGTGCTCGACCGAGCCGAGCGGCAGCGCGCGCTGCACCGCGCCGACCGGCAGCGCGTCGGCGACGGCGGTGCCGCCGGGGACGGCGCCGGTGAGCGTCTCGGCGCCGGGCACGGCCTGGGTGACCGAGCCCGCCTGGGTGAGTCCGCCGAGCGGGCCGGTGCCGGCGGTGGCGCTGCGGGTCTCCGCGCTCTTGCCGGTGACGGCCTCGCCGAGCTTGCCGGCCAGGGACGAGGCGACCTTCGGGGTGACCGAGGAGAGCTGGCCCGCGGTCGCCGCGGTCTGGTCGACCGGGGCGGTCAGCGAGCCGGCCTTCTCGTTGGCCTCGGGCAGCTGCTGGGCGACGATGTTTCCGGCGGCGTCGGCGGAGGCCGGTACGCCGGCGGCGACGGTGGCCGCACCCGTGGTCCCGGCGGCCTGGCCGAGCTGGTGGGTGGTGTGCTGGAGGGTGGAACCGGTGTCGGTGTTGGCCAGCTGGCCCAGCGGTGCCGCGAGGTCGCTCTTGGGCAGCAGGGCGTCCCCGCCCAGGGCGGACGCGGAGCCGGCCGCGAGAAGCGGGGTCGCTCCGGCGGCCACGACGAGCGCGGCCTGGGCGATCCGGCGCGTGAGGGGGTGAGACATGGGGCTCCTCGAAGGGGTCTGGGTCCGTCCCGTCCGCCAAAGGACCGGGCGTGGACGACCGGGCGGACGACGTTGTTACCGCTTGAGAAGCCAGAAGGTTTCGGCCGACGCAAGGAATCTTCCTGGCCGACCATCGGATCGTACGACCACAACAGCGCTGCCCGACCGGCCCGGTCGGACGCCGTCGAACCGCCCCGGTCAAGGGGAGTGACGGTTCTCCAACCGGGTTCGCCGGAGCGGGCGGCCGGTCCATCGGGGTTGACCGGAATCACCCGTCCGGCGGCAACCCGAACACCAGTGCGTCAACTCTTGTCGGCCGGGGCCAGCGTGACCTGGACGAGCTTGGTCGAGGTGCCCGAGGTCTGGTTCTGCCAGCCGTCCTCGGACTTGGACTTGCGCCAGATCTTCCCGTCGTAGGCGACCGTCGCGATGCCCAGCTGCTGGGCCTGGGCGACCGCCCAGTGGGCGACCTCCCAGCCGCTCGCCCGCTCGGCGCTCACCCCGCCGTCCGCCGCCCCCGCGTCCGGCGAGGAGGTCAGGGCGGCGGTGGCCGGGTCCGGGGTCAGCGAGACGGCGTTCTCGGCGCCCTTGATGGTCGAGGTGTAGCCGGTCGCCGGGGTCACCGTGCGGCCGAACTCCCGGCGCACCCGGTCGGACAGCACCTGGGCCCGGTCCGGCGCGGCGGCCGGGGCCGCGGTGGCGCCCGGGGTGGCGCCCGGCGCGGCCGAGGCGGAGTCCGCCGGGTCCGGCTTGGCGTAGTCGTGCACCACGCAGGAGAACGAGGCGGGCTCCCGGCCGGCCAGCGCCGAGGTGAGCAGGGTCGCCTTGGTCTCGTGCTTGGCGTAGGCCTGCGGGTAGCCGCTCTTCTGCACCGTCTGCGCGGCGTCGGTCAGCGGCATCCGGGTGTAGCCCGGGACCTTGACCAGGCCGTCCAGGAACTTGTTGGTCGCGTACACCGGGTCCGAGATCTGCGCCGGGGTGCCCCAGCCCATCGACGGCCGCTGCTGGAAGAGGCCGATCGAGTCCCGGTCGCCGCCCGCGAGGTTGCGCAGCTTGGACTCCTGCATGGCGGTCGCCAGCGAGATCGTGGTGGCCCGGTCCGGCAGCCCGCGCGAACGCGCCACCGCGGCGATCGTCGCGGCGTTGGCGGCCTGCGGCAGCTCCAGCGTGCCGTTCCCGGCCGCCGTCTTCACCGAGCACTCCTCGGACGCGCCGGGCTTGAAACCGAACCACCAGATCCCGACCACGGCCAGGCCGGCGACCATGGCCAGGCCGAGCAGCCCGACGATCACCATCAGCAGGGCGCGAAGCGGCCCGCGGCGGCGAGTGGGCTCCTCTTCGTCGCCCAGCTCTTCGCTGCTCCTTCTCCTGGCCACCGTCGCCCCTCTCGCGCCTGCACCTTGATCCGACACCGTACCCACTCGGACGGATGTGCGGCGCCTTCCGGTTGCCGTCACCCGCCCACTCGCCTCCGGGAGCCGAGGGGCGCGCCGACCGAGGCGGCCCCGGTCCGCGTCGCGGACCGCCGCACTGACGGGAGCCGGCCGCGGATTAGGCTGGCTCCCATGAGCAGCTCGAACCCGACGCCCCTGGACCTCACTCTCGACGGCGGCACGCTGACCGCCCGGCTCGTCGACATCCCCTCGGTGAGCGGCGACGAGCAGGCGCTCGCCGACGCCATCGAGACCGCGCTGCGCGGCTACCCGCACCTCACCGTGGACCGCCACGGCAACAACGTGGTGGCCCGGACGAACCTGGGCCGGGCCGAGCGCGTCGTCCTGGCCGGCCACCTGGACACCGTGCCGATCGCCGACAACCTCCCCTCGTGGGTCGAGGGCGACCTGCTCCACGGCTGCGGCACCACGGACATGAAGTCCGGCGTGGCCGTGCAGCTGCGCCTCGCCGCCACGGTGCCCGAGCCCAACCGCGACCTCACCTTCGTCTTCTACGACTGCGAGGAGGTGGAGGCCTCCCGCAACGGCCTCGGCCACCTGGCCAAGGACCACCCGGAGTGGCTGGCCGGCGACTTCGCGGTGCTGATGGAGCCCAGCGGCGGCATGGTCGAGGGCGGCTGCCAGGGCACCCTGCGGGCGCAGGTGCGGCTGACCGGCGTGCGCGCCCACTCGGCCCGCAGCTGGCTCGGGGACAACGCCATCCACCACGCCGCCGAGGTGCTCACCCGGCTGGAGGACTACCAGCCGCGCCGGGTGGAGATCGACGGCCTGGAGTACCGCGAGGGCCTGAACGCGGTCCGGATCGACGGCGGCGTGGCCGGCAACGTGATCCCGGACGAGTGCGTCGTCACGGTCAACTTCCGCTACGCGCCGGACCGCGACGAGGTGGACGCGGAGAAGCACGTGCGCGAGGTCTTCGACGGCTTCGAGCTGACCGTCACCGACTTCGCCGTGGGCGCCCTGCCCGGGCTCTCCCAGCCGGCCGCCCAGGCCTTCCTGGAGGCCACCGGCGGCCAGGCCCGGGCCAAGTTCGGCTGGACCGACGTCGCCCGGTTCAGCGCGCTCGGCGTTCCGGCGGTCAACTACGGCCCCGGCGACCCGAACCTGGCGCACAAGCGCGAGGAGTACTGCTCGCTGAGCGCCATCGCCGAGGTCGAGGACCGGATGCGCGCCTGGCTGACCAGCTGAGCCGCTGCCGGCGACGCTCGTCCGATCAGCAGTCGAACGCCACCTTCCGGATGCTCAACCGACCTTCCCCCGTTGCCTGAAAACGGGGGAGGGCGGGCGTAGGGTTTCGTCATGACAGGCACAGGAGACGAGAAGCACTACGGCCACGGCCCCGAGCAGGTCGGTGCGCCGCGGAAGAAGAAGGCCTGGCCCGAGAAGCAGAAGGGCCCGGTGCTGGTGCGCCGGGACCAGGTCGGTACGAGCACCACGGACCAGCGCCTGCTGGACACCACCGGTCCGACCGACTGGCTGCACACCGACCCGTGGCGGGTCCTGCGGATCACCTCGGAGTTCGTCGAGGGCTTCGGCGCCCTCGCCGAACTCCCGCCCGCGATCAGTGTCTTCGGCTCCGCCCGGACCCCGGTCGACTCGCCCGAGTACCAGGCGGGCGTGGCCATCGGCCGGGCCCTCGCCGAGGCCGGCTACGCGGTGATCACCGGCGGCGGCCCGGGCGCGATGGAGGCCGCCAACCGCGGCGCCTCCGAGGCGGGCGGCCTCAGCGTCGGGCTCGGCATCGAGCTGCCCTTCGAGCAGGGCCTCAACGAGTTCGTCGACCTCGGGCTGAACTTCCGCTACTTCTTCGTCCGCAAGACGATGTTCGTGAAGTACGCGCAGGGCTTCGTGGTCCTGCCCGGCGGCCTCGGCACGCTGGACGAGCTGTTCGAGGCGCTCACCCTGGTGCAGACGAAGAAGGTCACCCGCTTCCCGGTGATCCTCTACGGCAGCGCCTACTGGGGCGGCCTGTACGAGTGGCTGAAGGACACCCTGGTCGCGCAGGGCAAGGCGGCCCCGCACGACCTGGAGCTGTTCCACATCACCGACGAGATCGACGAGGTCATGAAGATCCTCGCCGACGCCCGCCGGCCCGCGAACGAGATCTAGCGCGAGCGAGCCGAAGGGTCGCGCCGGTGCCGAAAGCGAGGAGCGACAAGCGAGGGACGAGCGCCGGAGCGACGAACGTCGGCACCGGGTCCGAGCGCCCCGGAGGCGAGCCGAGCGCCGACAGGAGGGTTCACGCCAGCCCCCGGCGGGCGACCGCCGGGGGGCGGGTGCCCCGGATCGAGGCGACCATGTCCAGCACCTGGCGGGTCTCCGCGACCTGGTGCACCCGGTAGACCCGCGCGCCCAGCCAGGCCGAGACCGCGGTGGTGGCCAGGGTGCCGAGCAGCCGCTCGTTCACCGGCCGGTCCAGGGTCTCGCCGACGAAGTCCTTGTTGGAGAGCGAGACCAGCACCGGGAAGCCGGTCGCGGTCATCTCCGGCAGCCGCCGGGTGGCCTCCAGCGAGTGCCGGGTGTTCTTGCCGAAGTCGTGCCCAGGGTCGATGACCACCGCGTCCCGCCGCACGCCCAGCTCCACCGCGCGCTCGGCGAGCCCCACGGTCACCCGCAGGATGTCCGCCATCACGTCCTCGTACCCGACCCGGTGCGGCCGGGTACGGGGCTCGGCGCCGCCCGCGTGGGTGCAGACCAGCCCGGCGTCGTACCGGGCGGCCACCTCGGCGAGCCTCGGGTCCACGCCGCCCCAGGCGTCGTTCAGCAGGTCCGCGCCCACCTCGCAGACCGCCTCGCCGACCTCGTGCCGCCAGGTGTCCACGCTGATCACCGCCTCGGGGTGGCGCTTGCGCAGCTCGGCCACGAAGGGCACGGTGCGCCGCAGCTCCTCCTCGACCGTGACCTCGTCGCCCGGCCCGGCCTTCACCCCGCCGATGTCCAGGATCGCCGCGCCCTCGGCCATCGCGCGGTCCGCGGCGGCGAAGGCGGCCTCGTCGGCGAAGGTCGCGCCCTTGTCGAAGAACGAGTCCGGCGTCCGGTTGACGATCGCCATGATCACCAGCTCGTCGTCACCGAATTCCCGCGGTCCCAGGCGCAGTGCCACCGATGTCTCCTCCAGAGCTCCTGCGGGTGCGATGATGGCCCCCGGCCTCACTAAGGGACCATGCTGTCATGATCAGTGTGGTTGCCTGCCACCACATAGCGGACCGGCCGGGAGTTCGGGAGGACAGCTCGTGTTCTGGGTGATCGTGGTCGCCATGGCCGTGGTGGTCGGCGGTGCCGCCCTGGTGGCGCTCGGCGGGGGCGGCTCGATGCCGGAGGCGGCACCGGACCGGATCTCCGCGCGGCTGCCGCAGGACCGCCCGCTGGGCCGGGCGGACGTGGACGAGCTGCGCCTGCCGATGGCGCTGCGCGGCTACCGGATGGACGAGGTGGACGACGTCCTGGACCGCCTCGGCGCCGAACTCGCCTACCGCGACGCGCGGATCGCCGAGCTGGAGGCCGCCGCCCACCTGCGCGGCGCCGTCGAGGCGACCAGCGCCCCCGACCCGGCGGCCGAACCGCTGCCCGGCCTGGAGCAGTTCGCCCAGGTGGTCGAGCCGGCCGTGGTGCTCGCCAAGCAGCCGGCCGGGGAGCACGCCCCCGAGGACGCGAAGCCGGGGACGGAGAAGTGACCGACCCGACCGGGGGCGCGGTGCTCGGCGCGGACGGCCTGCGCCGCTGCGGCTGGGGCGACTCCACCGACGACTACCGGGTCTACCACGACACCGAGTGGGGCCGCCCGGTGCACGGCGACGACGCGCTGTTCGAGCGGGTCTGCCTGGAGGCCTTCCAGTCCGGCCTGTCCTGGCTGACCATCCTGCGCCGCCGCGAGGGCTTCCGGGCCGCGTTCGCGGGCTTCCGGATCGCCGAGGTCGCCGAGTTCGGCGAGGCGGACAAGGAGCGCCTGCTCGCCGACGCCGGCATCATCCGCAACCGGGCCAAGATCGAGGCGGCGATCGCCAACGCGCGGGTCGCCCGCGACCTGGCGGGCGGCCTGGACGCGCTGATCTGGCAGTTCGCCGCCGAACCGGGCCGGCCGGCCCCCCGCACGATGGGCGAGGTGCCGGCCGTCACGCCGGAGTCGACGGCGCTGGCGAAGGCGCTGAAGAAGGCGGGCTTCCGCTTCGTCGGCCCGACCACCGCGTACGCCCTGATGCAGGCCTGCGGGCTGGTCGACGACCACCTGGCGGACTGCCACGTCCGCACCGGCGCCAAGGGCTGACCGGCGGGTCCGGGCCGGCCGGCCCGGACCCGGACACCGGCCCTAGCGGCCCAGGTACGTCGGCTTCTCCTTGGCGATGAAGGCGCGCACCGCGATCCGGTGGTCCTCGCTGTCGCCGGCCAGCGTCTGCAACTCGTCCTCCTTGTCGAGGAGTTCGTCCAGCGAGTGGGAGGCGCCGTACGCCAGCGACTCCTTGATGGCGCCGTAGGCGACGGTCGGGCCCTCGGCCAGCTCGCGGGCGAAGGCCCGTGCGGTGGCGGCGAGTTCCCCGGCCGGCACCACCCTGGTGGCCAGGCCCAGCTCGGCGGCCTCGGCGGCCTTGACCGTGCGGGGCAGCATCAGCAGCTCGGTGGCCCTGGCGTGCCCGACCAGCCGGGGCAGCGTCCAGGAGGCGCCCGAGTCGGCCGTCAGCCCGATCCCGGCGAAGGCGGTGTTGAAGCCGGCCCGGTCGGACAGGACGCGGAAGTCGCAGGCGAAGGCGAGCGAGGCGCCGGCCCCGGCCGCCACCCCGCCGACCGCGGCGACGGTCGGCTTGCGCATCCCGGCCAGCGCCCGCACCAGCGGGTTGTAGTGCTCGCCGACGGTCCGCAGCGCGCCCTCGCCGGTCTCCTCGGCCCGCTTCAGCATGGCCAGGTGCTCGTTCAGGTCCTGTCCGACGCAGAACGCCCGTTCGCCCGCCCCGGTGAGCAGGACGGCCCGCACCGCCGGGTCCGCGGCCGCGGCGGTCACGGCGTCGCGCAGCGCGACCTTGGTGGCGACGTCGAGCGCGTTCATCGCCTCCGGGCGGTTGATGGTGATGACGGCCAGGCCGCCGTCCAGCTCGTACAGCACGGAATCGGACATGGGTGAGGGCTCCCGGGATCGAGGCGTTGTCGGTCGTGTGTGTCAGGATGCCGGAGCACGCGGGGGCCTGGGGAGTGTGAGGTATCGCACCTTCGGGCGGTGTCCGCACCACCGCCACGCCGGGGCTTATGACGTGGTTTGCGGCGGTTGGGGGCGGTCCGGTCGTGGTTGCACCGAGAGTGATGTTGGTCATCAGCCCGTGGCATGCGGGATAATGGCTTCCGATCAATGCGTTCGATACCGGCGGTGGACGGACTGCCGGTGCGTAGCTGAGCGGTTGCAGGAAGGGGAACGAGCATGGCGGCCATGAAGCCGCGGACGGGTGACGGCCCGCTCGAAGTCACCAAAGAGGGACGGGGCATCATCATGCGCGTTCCGCTCGAAGGCGGCGGACGCCTTGTGGTGGAGCTCACGCCGGACGAGGCCCAGGCCCTCGGCGAGGCCCTGAAGAAGGCCTGCGGCTGACCGCAGCAGGTGCTCGCCATCTCCTGGAGATGTGCTGCCGGGCCCGGGTTCGACGTCATGTCGGCCCGGGTCCGCACGTTTTCCCGGGCCCGGGCCCGGGCCCGAAGGGGCGCCGGGCTCGGCGCCCGACGCTCAGCGCTTGACGTTCAGCGCTTGACGGCGCAGAGCAGCCCGTCCGACACCGGCAGCAGCGCCGGCAGCAGGGCCTCGCTCTCCCGCACGTCCCGGACCAGGTCCCGGACCGCGCCGGTCTGCGGGTCCTGGAGCTCCGGCTCGGCCAGCCGGCCCTCCTGGAAGACGCCCTCGAAGCAGACCATCCCGCCCGGCCGCAGCAGCCGCAGCGCCTCCCGCAGGTACTCGCAGGACTCGACCGGGTCGCCGTCGCAGAACACCAGGTCGTACTGGCCGTCGGCGAGCCGGGGCAGCACCTCCAGCGCCCGGCCCGGTATGAACCGGGAGCGGTTGGCCGCGAACCCGGCCGCCTGGTACGCCTCGCGGGCCAGCTGCTGGCGCACCGGCTCGGAGTCGACCGTGGTGAGCACGCCGTCCGGCCGCATTCCGCGCAGCAGGTAGACCCCGGACACCCCGGTGCCGGTGCCGATCTCGGCCACCGCCTTGGCGTCCAGCGCGGCGGCCAGCAGCCGCAGGCAGGCCCCGCCGCTCGGTCCGATCGCCCGTATCCCGGTCCGCGCGGACTGCGCCCGGGCGTAGGTCAGCACGGCGTCCTCGCTCACGTAGGTGTCGGCGAGGGCCGCGTGCGCGGGCCCGAACTCGCTGATGGCTGCCTCTTTCGGAGCCCCGGGCGAGGCCCGGTGCCGAAGGATGTCGATATTTCCTGGCACAGATTACTGGCCGACCGGGAACCGCGTACGGCGGCGGGCCGTTGTCAGGACGGACCGGGTGCGGAAGACCTCCCGGGCACTTTTATCCGGGCTTGACGGGTGAGGTGGATATGGTGGTGGCCCTGCTGGGCAGAAGAGCCGACCGAGGAGGTGTGGCCGAGGGCGACGTCCCTGTGCGGCGGCACTCCCGCGGCACCGCGTCAGCCCGTACGCCGAAGCCCGTGATGAACCAGCCTGCGCACTCCGACCTGGACCAGCCCGTGGCCGCGACGCCGGCCGGCGGCGCCACCGAGGCCCCCGCCCTCGCGACCTTCACCGAGGGTCCCGACGCGCAGACCTGGACTCCGCCCAGCTGGGAGGAGATCGTCGAGGCGCACAGCGCCCGCGTCTACCGGCTCGCCTACCGCCTGACGGGCAACCAGCACGACGCCGAGGACCTCACCCAGGAGGTCTTCGTCCGGGTGTTCCGTTCGCTGTCCACGTACACCCCCGGCACGTTCGAGGGCTGGCTGCACCGGATCACCACCAACCTCTTCCTGGACATGGTCCGCCGCCGCCAGCGCATCCGCTTCGACGCGCTCGGCGAGGACGCGGCCGAGCGGCTCGCCTCCCGCGAGCCGAGCCCGGCCCAGCACTTCAGCGACACCCACTTCGACGCCGACGTGCAGCAGGCGCTGGACACCCTGGCGCCGGAGTTCCGCGCCGCGGTGGTGCTCTGCGACATCGAGGGCCTGTCCTACGAGGAGATCGCCGCCACGCTGGGCGTCAAGCTCGGCACCGTCCGCAGCCGCATCCACCGCGGCCGCTCGCACCTGCGCGCCGCGCTCAAGCACCGCGCCCCCGGCTCGGCCCCCGGCCGGGAGCGCCGCGGCGGCTCGGAGGAGCCGGTGCCGGTCGGCGTCGGAGCGGTCGAGGCCGCGGTCGCGCCCGGTGGGCGCGGACGGAGGCGGTCGTGAGCGGAACCAGCCGGTCCGGTTCGGGTCGGTCGGACGCCTCCGACCGGTCCCCGAACCGACGGGGCTGGGCCCTGCCGGGCCGTCGCGGAGGCGACGAACCCGGTGAGCCCGTGCTGCCCGCGGTGGCACTGCCCGCGGACACGGCGCTGCACGCGCTTCCCGTCCGCCCCGCCGCACCCGCCGAGGACCACCACCTCGGCGAGCGCCTCTCCGCCTTCCTGGACGGCGAGCTCGGCCACGACTCGCGCGACCGCGTCCAGGCCCACCTGGCGACCTGCCCGCACTGCCTCGCCGAGGTCGACGAGGCCCGCGCCGTCAAGCACATGCTGACCCGCACCGGCACGCCCGGCCCGTCCTCCGCGCTGATGGCCCGCCTGATGGCCGTCGGCGGCCTTCCCGAGGACGCCCCGGCGGACGGCGACTGGCCGGCCGGCCGCGGCCGCCGCGATGACGACGACGACCTGCCCGGCGGCGGGGTCGCCGCCGCCGGGACGCTCGGCGGCAGCCGGCTCGACGGCGGCTCCTTCGGCCGCGGTGCCGGGGCCTCCTTCGGCGCCGGCGCGCTCGGCGCGGACACGCCGCTGCCCGGGGTCGACCCGCGCGCCTTCGGGCGCGGCGCGGTGCTGCGGCCGCTGATGGGCCGGCGCTCCGCCCGCCCCGAGCCCACCGTCGCCCCCGCCCGTCCGCAGTCCTCCGCGGCCGTCGTCCGCCCGCCCGCGCGGGGCCGCCGGCTGGTGTTCGCCGCCGCGGGCGCCTTCTCCGTCGCCGCGGTGACGCTCGGCGGTGTCGGCGGGCTCAGCACGCAGGGCGAGGAGCGCCACGGCACCACCGTCAGCCCGCCCGGCTCCGGCACCGGACGCGGCGGCGGCCTCGTCCCGATGAACGCCCAGGTCCCGGTGGACTTCCCCGGCCGCCCGGTCGCCGCGACCCGCGACGCGACCCCGCCGGGCTCCCCGGAGCGCTACCCCGGGGGCGCCGTGGCACAGCGCCAGCAGACCCGCTAGAACAACCCTCGACGGACCCGGGACGCGCGCTCGATCCCCCGTCCGGACGGCCTCGGCCACCGGCAGGTCTTTACCACGGCTTCATCCCAGCGTGGACCAGGGACTCGCCGGTGGCCATTACCCTGTAGGAACCGTCGTCCGACGAGCTAGGGAGCCAAAGGTGTTCAGCGACGTGAGCGGGCTGGAGGTGCTGACCCTCGTCGTGATGGCCATCATCATCTTCGGTCCGGACAAACTGCCGAAGCTGATCCAGGACACCATGAACGTCGTCCGGAAGATCCGTTCCTTCGCCGACAACGCGAAGGAGGACATCCGCAGCGAGCTGGGCCCCGATTTCCAGGACTTCGAGTTCGAGGACCTGAACCCCAAGACCTTCGTCCGCAAGCAGCTCATGGGCGGCGAGGAGGACCCGCTGGGCCTCAAGGGGATGAAGGACTCGCTGGACATCCGCTCCGTCCTGGACGACAAGCCCGCGGCCCCGGTCAACGGCCGCAGCGGCAGCGTCAGCTTCGAGAAGTCCGCGCCGGCCCCCGCCTCCGCCTCCGCCGGCGCCCCGCTGGCCCCCGGCGAGCGCCCCCCGTTCGACCCCGACGCCACCTGACCGACCCCGCGTACGGCGCCCCGGCGCCGCGCCACCGCCCCGCCCGGCCACCCGGCTGAGCGGGGCGGTGGCGTGTGCGCCGCTATTGTGCTGATTGCTCCCGCTGAGCCGTCCGTCACACCGCGCCCCGTCGCGGACCGGTAACGGCCCCGGGGAGCGCCGCGGTACGCCACCATGGGAGCGCGCCACGGCAGGCAAACGTGTGTTTGAGGAGGCCCGGGGATGGACGCGACGAGTCAGGCGGGAGGGGCGACGGCCACGGCCGGCGGCCCGGTGGTCGGCGGACAGGCAGGCCCGGCGGACCCGCTGGTGCCCTACCTGTCCGCAGACTTCCCCTGGTACGGGCTGGACGAGGGCTGGACCGGCCGTCGCTTCCTGGTGCAGGCCGGCGCCGGCCCCCGCACCGCGGGCAGCGTCGACTACGGCTCGCTCGGCCACGGCGAGGAGCCGGCCCAGCGGTACGAGCCGCGCGACGTGCGGAAGTTCGCCGTCGTGGTCACCGTGGCCCGCCGGGACAGCCGCCGCAGCGCCGACAACACCGGCACCCTGGAGGCGACCTCCGCCTCCTCCGCCGCGTGGCTGGCCGGCTCCGGCCTGCTCGCCGGCACCTGGCCCGGGCAGCTGGACCGGGCGCTGCGCCAGGACTGGCTGGACCAGCAGAGCAGTCTCGCCTGGGACCTCGCCGACGACCTGGCCGGCCCGGGCTGGTCCACCCTCAGCCTGCCGGTCAACGGCCTGCCGCAGCCCTTCCGCTACCGCGAGTCCGAGTACGGCTGGGTGCTGGCCGGCGAGGCCCCCGGCGTCCTGCTCGGCGCCTACGGCCGCGGCGTCAGCGCGTACGGCCTCGGCTTCTCCACCGTCCCGGACCTGACCGCCTACACCCGGCCGTAGGGCCCGCGGCGGTACGGCGAAGGGCCGGGTGGTCTGGTCCGACCACCCGGCCCTTCGTCGTCACCGTCTCAGAACTTGTTCCTGGGCGTCAGGCCCAGCGACATCCCGGACAGCCCGCGCTGGCGGCCGCCGAGCTTGCCGGCCACCGCGCGCAGGGCGACGCCGGCCGGGGAGTCGGGCGCGGCGAGCACGACCGGGCGGCCGTCGTCGCCGCCCTCGCGCAGCCGCACGTCGATCGGGATCGAGCCGAGCACCGGGACGGTCGCGCCGACGGTGCGGGTGAGCGCGTCCGCGACGGTCTGGCCGCCGCCGGTGCCGAAGACGTCGATCATCTCGTCGCAGTGCGGGCACGGCATGCCGGACATGTTCTCGATCACGCCGACGATCTTCTGGTGGGTCTGCACCGCGATGGTGCCGGCCCGCTCGGCCACCTCGGCGGCGGCCATCTGCGGGGTGGTGACGATCAGGATCTCCGCGTTGGGGACCAGCTGGGCCACCGAGATGGCGATGTCGCCGGTGCCGGGCGGCAGGTCCAGCAGCAGCACGTCCAGGTCGCCCCAGTACACGTCGGCGAGGAACTGCTGGAGCGCGCGGTGCAGCATCGGGCCGCGCCAGACCACCGGGGCGTTGCCCGGGGTGAACATGCCGATCGAGATGACCTTCACGCCGTTCGCCTGCGGCGGCATGATCATGTCCTGGACCTGGGTCGGCCGGCCCTCGACGCCCAGCATGCGCGGCACGCTGTGGCCGTAGATGTCGGCGTCCACCACGGCGACCTTCAGGCCGTCGGCGGCCATCGCGGCCGCCAGGTTGACGGTCACCGAGGACTTGCCGACGCCGCCCTTGCCGGAGGCGACGGCGTAGACCCGGGTCAGCGTGCCCGGCTTGGCGAACGGGATCTCCCGCTCGGGGGCGCCGCCGCGCAGCAGCTGGGACAGCTCCTTGCGCTGCTCGTCGCTCATCACGTCGAGCTCGACCTCGACGCCGGTCACGCCGGGGACCTTCCCGACCGCCTCGCGCACCCGGGTGACGATGGTGTCGCGCATCGGGCAGCCGGAGACCGTCAGGTAGACCGCGACGCTCACCACGCCGCCCTCGGCGATCCCGACCGATTTCACCATGCCGATCTCGGTGATCGGGCGGTTGATCTCCGGGTCGTTGACGGTCGCCAGCGCCTGGCGTACGGACTCCTCCGTGACGCCGGCCGCGACCTCTGTCTCGTTGGCCATGCCTTGATGGTACGGCGCCCGGCGAAGTCGTTAACCGGTCGGTAGCGTGCCGCGGGTCACAGCGGCTCGGGGGCCTCCCGGCGTTCGTCGATCTCCTTGAGCAGGGACTGGAGTTCGGACCGGATGCTGCCCAGTTCAGAAGTGATGAAGGCCCGGGTGGCGACCTCGCCGAGCCCGTGCCGGAGGGCCGCGACCTCGCGGGTCAGGTACTCGGTGTCGGCGATGTTGCGGTCGCTGCGGGCGCGGTCCTGCTCCATGTTGACGCGGTCCCGGTTGTCCTGCCGGTTCTGCGCCAGCAGGATCAGCGGGGCCGCGTACGAGGCCTGCAGGGACAGCGCCAGGGTCAGGAAGATGAACGGGTACTCGTCGAAGCGCACGGACATCGGCAGCAGCGTGTTCCACGCTATCCAGACGACCACCACCACCGTCATCCAGACGATGAACCGCCCGGTGCCGAGGAAGCGGGCGATCCGCTCGGACAGGACGCCGAAGGCCTCCGGGTCGTAGGAGGGCAGCGTGAGCAGGCCGGGCCGGGCGGTGCGCGGCTGGTCGAGCCGGGCGCGGCCGGTGCCGGTGATCGGCGCGGTCTCCGCGCGCCGGTCCCGGGCGCCCTCGCGGGTGCGCAGCTCGCGCAGCTGTCGCAGCTGGCGCAGTTCGCCCTGGAGGCGCCGGCGTGCGGAGTCGTCCGACCGTCCGCTGCGGTCACCGTCCATCGGTCACCCCTTCCGTCTCGTCGTCGCGGACCTCGTCGTGGGCGTGCAGCGCGGCGTCGCGCCAGTCGTCCGGCAGCAGGTGGTCGAGCACGTCGTCGACGGTCACCGCGCCGAGCAGGTGGTCCGCGTCGTCGACGACCGGCGCGGCGACCAGGTTGTAGGTCGCCAGGTAGCTGGTGATCAGCGACAGCGGGGTGTCCGGCGGCAGCGGGTCCAGGTCGTCGTCGACCAGCGAGCCGACCAGGACGTACGGGGGCTCGCGCAGCAGCCGCTGGAAGTGCACGGTGCCCAGGTAGCGGCCGGTCGGGGTCTCGTTCGGCGGGCGGCAGACGAAGACCTGCGCGGCCAGCGCGGGCTTGTGGTCGCTGACCCGGACCCGGGCCAGCGCCTCGGCGACCGTCGCGTCCGGCTCCAGCACGATCGGCTCGGTGGTCATCAGACCGCCGGCGGTGTCCTCCTCGTACGTCAGCAGGCGGCGCACCGGCGCGGCCTCGTCCGGCTCCATCAGCTGGAGCAGCCGCTCGGCCTCGTCGCCGGGCAGCTCGGAGAGCAGGTCGGCGGCGTCGTCCGGGTCCATCGCCTCCAGGACGTCGGCGGCGCGCTCCTCCTGGAGCTTGCCGATGATCTCGACCTGGTCGTCCTCGGGCAGCTCCTCCAGGACGTCGGCCAGCCGCTCGTCGTCGAGGGCGGCGGCGACCTCGGCCCGGCGCTTGGCGGACAGGTGGTGCAGCACGCTGGCGAGGTCGGCAGGGCGCAGCTGCTCGAAGGTGGCGAGCAGGTTGGCCGCGCCCTGGTCCTGCTCGGGCAGCGAGAAGCCGGTGACGTCCTGCCAGTCCAGGGTGAGCCGCTCGCCCTTGCCCTTGCGCAGCCGGCCGGCCCGGCCGACCTGGACGAAGACCTTGCTGATCTCCCACTCGCGCAGCCGGGTCTGCACCATGCCGACGTCCAGCACGGTGACGTCCTCGGCGGTCTTGGACCAGGTGACGGTGCGGTCCAGCAGCTCGGCGAGCACCAGGGTCTCGGACGGGCGCTGCTCGAAGCGGCGCAGGTTGATCACGCCGGTGGTGAGCACCTGGCCGGACTCCAGGCTGGTCACCCGGGTCATCGGCAGGAAGATCCGGCGCCGGCCGACCACCTCGACCACCAGGCCGAGCACGCGCGGCGGGCGGCCGCCGAGCCGCAGCGACACGACCACGTCCCGGACCCGCCCGACCTGGTCGCCGTTCGGGTCGAACACCGCGATGGCGGACAGATGGGAGATGAAGACCCGGGTGCCTGGCCCTGCCATGGACTCCCTCGACTCGCTCGACGCCGTACCGGGTGCGCCGGGGGCGCACTCGCGGCCAAGGCTACCCGCGTGCTCCGGGCCCGGCCGGGAGGCACGGTAGCCGCCGGACACGTCCTGGGCGTGAACCTTTAACGGCGCTTGAACAGCAGTTTGGGCAGGCCGGCCGGGATCGGCAGCCGGGTGGTGGCCGGGGTGGGCATCGGCCGGGCGGCGTGCGAGCCGTCCGGCATCGCCCCGGGGTGCTCGGTGAGCGGGCCGGTCGGCTCCAGCCGCAGCACCCGGCACTCGCGGGCCCAGCGCTCGGTGATGGCGTCGGTGTCGGGCGCGTTCAGCCGCTTGCCCTTGAGCTCCTCGACGGCGCCCAGCCAGGCCTCGCTGCCCGGGGCGGGTTCGACCACCCGGGCGCTCCAGCCGGTCAGCCGGCCGCCCTTGTCCTTGCTGCGGACGGTGACCACGGCCCCGGCGCCGGGCTCCAGGCCGTGCAGCGGCTGCTCGGCGCCCCCGCCGACCACCACGACCGCGCCGTCGTGCCAGGCGTGCCACAGCGGCCGGGCCTGCTCCTGCCCGTCCGCGCGCACCCAGAGCAGGCCGGACTTCTTCGCGGCCTCCTCCAGCAGGGCCCGGTCGAGGAAGTCGTCGGCGGTCGCGGCGGCGGGCGTACGGTCCATGGCGGACAGCGTACGGCTTTCGGCGTCCACCGGGCGTCTCAGCCTCCGGGCGACAGTTCCATTGCGCCGCCACGGGCCTTACCGTATGACCGCCCCACCCCCGCGACCAGCAAGGAGCGCCGTGCCCGCCGCCCGGCCCGCGACCGCCCCCTCCGCCGCCCCCGCGACCGCCGACCCGGGGCCGGCGCACCCGCTGCCCACCCTCGACCTGCTGCTGCTCGCCGTCTCGATCGGCGGCATCTCGCTGTCCGGCCCGCTGATCAGCGCCACCGCCGCGCCCGCGCTGGCGATCGCCCTCTGGCGCAACGTCATGTCGGTCGGCGTCCTCGGCCCGTACGCGCTGCTGCGCCACCGCGCCGAACTGCGCGGGATCGGCCGGCGGGCGCTGCTGCTCGCGGTGGCCGCCGGGGCGCTGCTCGCCGTGCACTTCGCGCTCTGGATGCCCAGCCTGCGGATGACCTCGGTGGCCTCGGCCACCGCCCTGGTCACCACCACCCCGCTGTGGACCATCCTGCTGATGCGGCTGATGGGCGTCCGGGCGCCGCGGCTGGTCTGGCTCGGCACGGTCGTCGCCTTCGCCGGGGTGCTGGTGCTGACCGGCGTCGACCTCTCGCTCTCCCCGCGCGCGCTGCTCGGCGACGCGCTCGCGCTCGCCGCCGGCCTGGCCGCGGCCGGGTACATGCTGCTGGGCGCCGAGGTCCGCAAGACCGTCAGCACCACCGCGTACACCCTGGTCTGCTACGCCACCACGGCCGTGGTGCTGCTGGGGATCTGCCTGGTCGCCGGCACGCCGCTGGCCGGGTGGCCGGCCGGGGTGTGGTGGCAGATCGTGCTGCTGATGGTCGCCGCCCAGCTGCTCGGCCACTCGCTGAGCAACCGCGTGGTGCGCAGCCTCGGGCCGTCCGTCACCTCGACCGCGATCCTGCTGGAGACGCCGGGCGCGGCGCTGATCGCCGCCCTCTGGCTGGGCCAGTGGCCGCCGGCGGCCGCCTACCCGGCGGTGGTGCTGATCCTGCTCGGGCTGGTCCTGGTGGCCCGCGGCGGGCGGCGCTGACCGCCGGCCCCGGCCGGGGGTACCGCCCTCGGCGGGGCCCGGGTGCCGGCGTCGGCGCGGTCAGAGCCAGCCGTTGCGGCGGAAGCCCCGGTACATCCCGAAGCAGATCAGCACGATCGCGCCGAGCACCGTCGGGTAGCCGTACTTGTGGTGCAGCTCCGGCATGTACTCGAAGTTCATGCCGTAGACGCCGGTGATCATGGTGGGCACCGCGAAGATCGCCGCCCAGGCGGTGATCTTGCGCATGTCCTCGTTCTGCGCCACCGAGACCTGCGCCAGGTTCGCCTGGAGCAGCGAGTTCAGCAGCTCGTCGAAGCCGTGCACCTGCTCGGCGACCCGGGCCAGGTGGTCGGCGACGTCCCGGAAGTACTTCTGGATGTCCGGGTCGACCAGCCGCTGGAGCGGCTCGGACAGCTGCTGCATCGGGCGCAGCAGCGGCGCCACGGCACGCTTGAACTCCAGGACCTCGCGCTTGAGTTGGTAGACCCGGCCGACGTCGGCGCTGCGCCCGCCCTTGGCCGAGAAGACGCCGTACTCGATCTCGTCCACGTCGTTCTGGAGCCGCTCGGCGACCAGCAGGTAGTTGTCCACGACGTGGTCGGCGATCGCGTGCAGCACCGCCGCCGGGCCCTTGGAGAGCAGCCCGGCCTCGTCGGCGTCGGCCTCCAGCCGGTGGCGCAGCTCCTGCAACGAGCCGTGGCCGCCGTGCCGGACGGTGATCACGAAGTCCCGGCCGGCGAAGACCATCAGCTCGCCGGTCTCCACCACCTCGCTGGTGGGCGTGAGCTGGTCGTGCTCGACGTAGCGGATGGTCTTGAAGACGGCGAACAGCACGTCGTCGTAGCGCTCGACCTTGGGCCGCTGGTGCGCGTGCACCGCGTCCTCGACCGCGAGCGGGTGCAGGCCGAAGCGCTGGGCGATCCCCTCGAACTCGGCCTCGGTCGGCTCGTGCAGCCCGATCCAGCTGAACGAGCCCTCGCCCTCGGGGAGTTGGTGGGCGGCCTTGACCCGGTGGGCGGCCTCGCGCGGGCTGCACGTCTCGCCCCTGCGCTTGCCGTGCTGGTAGACCGCGCAGTCCACGACCGCCGAACCGGCGTCCTCGGGCAGGACGGCGTAGACACCGGCCGCGCCCCGGCGGCGGTTGGTGCGGACGGCGGCGCGCAGGCTGTTGATCATCGACATGGCAGGCTCCCAGAGGCAGGAACCGTCGCGCGGCCGCGCGGAAGGAAAAACGTTCGGCCGCGGTACGACGGCGGAGAACACCGGTGAAACGGGGGATGAAAGTGCTCTCCCGGCCGGTCCGTCCGCCGTGGGGCCTGTGCCCGGGGCTACCGCGGCTGATTCAGCCGGTTGGGCCTGCGGGGCGCGGGGTACGGGGAAGTCGGGGCCGGGCAGAGCTGCCGGTACTGCATGGTCGGCCGGTATCCACCGCAACCACCTCCTTCGCGCCGCCGCCCCGGGACGAACGATCCCGGTGGCCAGTCGCTCACCCTAACATCTGACCGGGCGTCGAGGCCGAGGGGTTCCCGGAGGTTTCCGAAGGCTTTACGGGATCCTTGCCCCGCCCGGCCGTTGCCCCGCCACGGCGCACCGCCGCACCGCCGTCACACCGCCTCCGGCCCGCCCGCACGCGGCCCGCGAACCCCCGGGGGTTACGCTCACCGGCATGGCGCACGACTTCCCGCTCTTCGGCGACCCCCACGGCGGCAGCTCCCCGGAGCTCACCCGGGAGGCGGTGCTGGCCGCCGTCGAGGCCCGGCTGATCTCCACCTTCGGCGAACCGGGCGGTCGCGCCGCGGTCACCTTCCTCGGCGCCGACCGGATCGAGGTGCTGCGCTTCGGCCCGGACGCCGAGGGCCTGGTGCGGTACGCGACGCTCGGCATGTCCGCCGCGCCGATGGCCGACCCGACCGCGCCGGTCGCCGACCAGGTGCGCGGCCCGCGCGTCGAACTGGTGCTGACGGTCCGGGGCGGGCGCGACAGCGTGCTGCGCACCCTGGCCACCTTCGCCGCCACCCCGCAGGTCGAGGGCCTGGTGGTGGCCCCGGGCGGCTCGTTGGACCTCGGCTCGCCGCTCTGGGACGGCGCGCCCTTCACCTCGGTGCTCGCGGCCGAACCGGGCGGCCTGGTCGAGGACCTGGAGCTGGCCGAGCCGGCCGACCCGGTCCGCTTCCTGCCGCTGCTGCCGATGACGCCCAACGAGGCGGGCTGGAAGCGGGTGCACGGCGCGGCCGCGCTCCAGGAGCGCTGGCTCGACCAGGGCGCCGACCTGCGCGACCCGGGCCGACGCGGCGTCCGGCTGGACTGACCGCCGCCCGGCCGTACTCCGAAACTCCGAACGCCGGGCCAAGGGACTCATGATCCCCTGGCCCGGCGTTCGTGTTCGTTCGCGTCCGCTCAGCGCTCGATCGGCTTCGCGCCGGTCGCCTGCGCCAGCAGCGCCCCGTACACCTCCGGGTCGGTGGTGTGCTCGCCGAGCCGTACGGTCTTGCGGGTGCCGTGGTAGTCGCTGGAGCCGGTGGCCAGCAGGCCGAGTTCGCCGGCCAGGCCGCGCAGCCGCTCCCTGGTCTCCTCGTCGTGGTCGGTGTGGTCGACCTCCAGCCCGGCCAGTCCGGCCGCCGCGAGGTCGGCGATCACCTGGTCGGAGACCGTCCGGCCGCGCTTGACCGCGCCCGGGTGGGCGAACACCGGCACCCCGCCGGCCGCCCGGACCAGCCGGACCGCCGTGACCGGGTTGGTCTCGTGCTTGCGGACGTCCGCCCGCCCGCCGTTGGCCAGCCAGTCGGCGGTGAAGGCGTCCGAGACGGTGGCGACCACGCCGGCCTCGACCAGCGCGCTGGCGATGTGCGGCCGGCCGACCGAGCCGGCCCCGGCGATCCGCCGTACCTGCTCCCAGCTGATCTCCGCGCCGAGCTCCCGGCAGCGCTCCACGATCGCCCGCCCGCGCCGGAACCGGTCGGTGCGCACCAGGTCCCGCTCGCGCGCGAACTCCGGCTCCTCGGGGTCGAACAGGTACGCCAGCAGGTGCAGGCTGATGCCGTCCACGGCGCAGGACAGCTCGGCGCCCGGGACGACGGTCAGCCGGCTGCCCGCGGGCAGTGCGCGCACCGCCCCGGCGGCTTCGGCGTGGCCGGCCACGGTGTCGTGGTCGGTCAGCGCCACCACGTCGAGGCCCGCGGCGACGGCCGCCGCGACGAGCTCGGCCGGGCTGTCGGTGCCGTCGGAGGCGTTGCTGTGGGCGTGCAGGTCGATGCGCACGGATCGGTCTCCTGGAGGCTCGTGGGTGCCGCCCAGGATAGGCCTAGCCGTCAGCCGAGGAGCCGGGGGGAGAGCGCCCCGCAGGGCAGCAGGTCCAGTTCGGCGCCGGCCTCGCGCAGGTCGGTCAGCACCAGCTCGTCGTACATCACCAGCGCGGACTGCTCGGGCCAGGCGACCGCCCAGAGCCAGAGCCCGCGGGCCTCGCCGACGAACACCGCGCGGTCGGCCGGGGCGTCCGGGACGTGGAACATCGGGGTGGGCCGCCCGGCGGCCAGCAGTTTGGCGTCGGCGGGCTTGTAGAGGCCGACGGAGTCGCCCGGGTCGGGCCCGGACAGGCCCGCGTAGCGGGCGCCGAGGCCGACCCCCAGCTCCTCGGCGACCAGCACCAGCTCGCCGAAGCCGCCGAGCGGCGCGGGCCCGGAGCAGGCGACGGCGGTGGCCCGGGCGCCCGAGACGTCGTCGCCGACGTGGGCGATGCCGGTGTAGAGCCAGCCGACCGGGAGCGGCCAGGGCAGCCAGACCGGGACCTGGGAGCGGGCGACGGCGACGCCGAGGGCCTCCACACTCGGGGGCAGCACGGGCTGCATCGGGTGCACGGCTCCGTGCCGGTCGCACTGCCAGGTGTCTGAGAACAGACCGGGGGCGCGGACCCGACCGGCGCACCTCGGGCAGCTGGGCTCGCCCCTCATAGCCGTCAACGCTCCTCCCTCCGGACCGCCGCGTCAAGGACGATCACCCGTACGGAGGGCTCGGCGGCACCTGTCGGTGGCGGGCGCCCGGACCGGCGCCGGGTGGGCGTGGCACGGGCGGTTCCCGTTGGGGGATGTCCCGTCCCGGGCGGCGGCAAACGTCCGGGGCGTCGACCCCGGAAACACTGACGCCCCGTCATCGGCGAATGCGGTGACGGGGCGTCAGTCGGGTATCGGAACGTCCGGATCGGACGCTCCCGGCTCGTCGGCGGCGGGTGAGGCCTCCCGGTCGGAGGCGCCGCGCCGGGTCAGACGGTCGGGCACGGACGGATGAGCAGGCGCTCGCCGGTGCGGGCGGCGGCCTGGACGACCTCGCGCACGGTGGCGGCGTCGGCGATCTGGCGGTCGGCGGCGGAGCCGTTGGTCTCGTCGAGTCGGACGATCTCGAAGCGCATGGTCTTCGTCATGGGCGTCTCCTTTCCTGGCCCCGCGGGGCGGGGCGGGGGCGGCTGAGTCGGTATCAGCTCTCTCGGGGTCTTGCGGATCCGGAGGTGAGGCCGGATCGGGCGGGTCGTCGCGCGTGTGGCGGTCTGCTGCGGCAAGGGCTCCCCCTGCTTGCCTGGTGCGTCCAGTGCCTCGTGCACCACGGTGTCGTGGCGGTGCTACCGGGCCGTTGCCCGTCCGTAAAGCCCAGGTTTCGGGTGATCGGTGCCGCGGTGGAGGCCGGCGATGATTCCCGGACAGAATCAAAGATTACCGTAACTAACGAATTTTGTCCTGTGTTGAAGCCGATCGAACTTGAAGAAGTGGTACAGACCACTTTCGGCGGACCGGGGGAACCGGCGCGGCCCCGACCGCGTCGGTCAGGCCCAGAACGCGGCCAGCGCCCCGGCCGTGGCGGCCGGCTGCTCGGCGTTGGGGGAGTGGCCGGCGTCCGCGACCACCACCCGGCGGGCGCCCAGGCGCTCGGCCATCGCGGTCTGCTCCGGGACAGGCCAGGCGTGGTCCCGCACCCCGGACAGCACCAGCACCGGCAGCCCGGCGGTGGCGGCGGCCAGCTCCGCCACCCGGTCCGGCGCGGCCACCAGGTGAGCGCCGGTGACGGACAGCGCCCGCGGCACGTTGGCCAGCCAGCGGCGGTGCAGGAACTCCGCGACGGCCGGCTCCAGGCTCGGCCGCGGCTGCCCGCTCTCCGCCTCCAGCTGCCGCATGACCTGCCAGATCTGCTCCAGGTCCATCCCCCGCAGGGCGTCCAGCAGCAGCCCGGTGCGGACCGCCTCGGCCGGGTCGATCGCGCCCGGGCCGGTGGACACCAGGGTCAGCGACCGCCAGGGCAGCGGGCCCTCCGCGGCCGCGGCGAGCACCGCCTCGCGCACCACCTGGCCGCCGAAGGAGTGCCCCAGCAGGTGCGGCGGGGCGCCCCCGGCCTCGGCCGCCAGCACCCCGGTGAGCGCCCGTACGTCCGCGCCGAGCGCCCCGACGGCGTACGCCGCCGGATCGTCCGGACCGCCGGTCTGGTACTGCCCGCGCTGGTCCACGGCCGTCACCCGGTACCCGGCGGCCGCCAGCGGCTCCAGCAGCGCGATGAAGTCCTCCTTGCTGCCGGTGAACCCCGGCACCAGCAGCGCCGAGCCGCGCACCGGCCCGGCCGGCTCCGCCCGCAGCGCCGCGAACTCCCCGCGGCCGGTCACCAGCCGCTCGGCCCGCGCGCACCCGGGCAGCGTCAGAAACGGCGGCGTGCTCATGGGCTGCTCTCCCTGCTGTCCTGTCGGCGCTCCCCGACGCCCCGAGCTTAGAGGCGGGCGGAACGCCCGAGGGGGCGGGCCGGGCCGGGTGGCCTGGCCCGCCCCCTCGGGGGAGACACGGGGGTGTCAGCTCTCCGGGGTGGCCTCCACGGGCGCCGCCGCCTTGCGGGTGCGGGTGCGCTTGCGCGGGGCCGGGACCTCGGTGGCGGCCTCGGCGGCCGGGGCCTCCGGGGCGGTCTCGGCGACGGCCTTCGGCTTGCGGGCCCGGGTCGCCTTCTTGGCCGGGGCGGGAGCCTCGGCGGCGGTCTCGGAGACCGGAGCCGCCTCGACGGCCTCGGCCTTCGGCTTCCGGGCGCGGGTGGCCTTCTTCACCGGGGCCGGAGCCTCGGTGGCCTCGGCGGCCGGGGCGGCGGCCTCGACGGCCTCCGCCTTCGGCTTGCGGGCCCGGGTGGCCTTCTTGGCCGGGGCCGGAGCCTCGACGACCGCCTCGGCGACCGGAGCCGCCTCGACGACCGGGGCGGCGGTCTCGACGGCCTCGACGGCCTCCGCCTTCGGCTTGCGGGTCCGGGTGCGGGTGGCCTTCTTCGCCGGGGCCGGAGCCTCCGCGATCGCCTCGACGGCGGCCTCGACGACCGCCACGGCCTCGGCCACGACGGCCTCGGCGACCGGAGTCGCCTCGACCGCCACGACGGCCTCGGCAGCGGCGGCACTGCCGCGCGAGCGGCGGCGGCGACGGCGCGGCGCGCCCTCGCCCTCGGCGCCCTCGACGGCCGGAGCCGCCGCGGCGGCCTCGGTCACGCCGGCGACGGCCTCGCCCTCGGTGCCGACCGCCGCGCCCCGACGGGTGCGGCGGCGCTCACGGTTGCGGCGCGGCTTCTGCTCCTCGGCCTCGGCCGCGCCGGAGCCCGGACGGTCGGAGCCCGGACGGTCGGAGCCGGAGCCGGCGCCCGGACGGTCCGAGCCGCCCTGGCCGCCGCGCCCACCGCGACCGCCGCGGGGTGCGCGGGCACCGCGTCCACCGGTCTCGCCGAGGTCCTCGACCTCCTCCGCGTTGAGCCCGGCGCGGGTGCGCTCCGAGCGCGGCAGGATGCCCTTGGTGCCCGGCGCGATCTTCAGCAGCTCGTACAGGTGCGCCGAGGTGGAGTAGGTCTCCTCCGGGTCGTTGAACGACAGGTCCAGCGCCTTGTTGATGAGCTGCCAGCGCGGGATGTCGTCCCAGTCGACCAGGGTGACGGCGGTGCCGGAGGCGCCGGCCCGGCCGGTGCGGCCGATCCGGTGCAGGTAGGTCTTCTCGTCCTCGGGGCACTGGTAGTTGATGACGTGGGTGACGCCCTCGACGTCGATGCCGCGGGCCGCGACGTCGGTGCAGACCAGCACGTCGACCTTGCCGTTGCGGAAGGCCCGCAGGGCCTGCTCGCGGGCGCCCTGGCCGAGGTCGCCGTGGACCGCGCCGGCCGCGAAGCCGCGCTGGGTCAGCTGGTCGGAGACGTCGGCGGCGGTGCGCTTGGTGCGGCAGAAGATCATCGCCAGCCCGCGGCCGTCGGCCTGCAGGATGCGCGAGACCATCTCGACCTTGTCCAGCGAGTGCGCACGGAAGATGTGCTGCTCGATGTTGGCGACGGTCGCGCCGGTGTCGTCCGGGGCGGCGGCCCGGATGTGGGTCGGCTGGCTCATGTACCGGCGGGCGAGGCTGATGACCTGGCCCGGCATGGTGGCCGAGAACAGCAGGGTCTGCCGCTTGGCCGGCAGCATGGTGATGATCTTCTCGACGTCGGGCAGGAAGCCCAGGTCGAGCATCTCGTCGGCCTCGTCCAGGACCAGCGCGCGGACCTTCGACAGGTTCAGCTTCTTCTGCCCGGCGAGGTCCAGCAGACGGCCCGGGGTGCCGACGACGATGTCGACGCCCTTGTTGAGCGCCTCGACCTGCGGCTCGTACGCCCGGCCGCCGTAGACCGCGAGCACGCGGACGTTGCGGACCTTGCCGGCGGTCTGCAGGTCGTTGGTGACCTGGGTGCAGAGCTCGCGCGTCGGGACGACGATCAGCGCCTGCGGGAAGTCGGAGAGCTGCTCCTCGGTCGCCCGGCCCGCGTCCACGTCGGCGCGCACGATGGCCCGCTCGATCAGCGGGAGGCCGAAGCCGAGGGTCTTGCCGGTGCCGGTCTTGGCCTGGCCGATGACGTCGTGGCCGGTCAGCGCGACCGGGAGGGTCATCTCCTGGATGGGGAAGGGGTGGACGATGCCGACGGACTCGAGTGCCTCGGCGGTCTCCGGGAGGATCCCCAGGTCCCGGAAGGTCGTCTTGATGGGTTCAGCGGTGGTGGACAGGGTGCTGCCTCTTCCGTTTTCGAAAGGGCCGAGAGCGAGCGGCGGGCGGGCAGCCGCGCGGCTGTCTACGGGCCTGGACGGCCCTGGTACAGCTGCGCGGACGCACAACCGCGCCGGTCCCTGCGGCCGGCCGGTGCGCGCTGCCCGGTGCGGGGCGCGTCGCCGGCGGCGTCGGGGAGGATTCCCGTGAGGGACCTGCGCGGGACCTCCGCCTCGGGGCGTGGTCTCGGCGGCCCTCGCTCGGCCACTGATGCGGTGCCAAGGCTTGAGGTCCAAGCCATGGTCGGAGCCGATCGGCTCTCCGACCGGGCATCCGCGTACGTGAGTACCCGTGCCACCGGTGCGGACACGTCCGGTTGGACGGTGCCGCTACGGAGGGTTCGCGCGGGGTACCGAGACGGCGGTGACACCATGCGAACACGACGGGCTCCGTACCACCATACAGTCAGGCGACGACTCGAACACGTGACGCGTCTGACATTGCCCCCGGCAACTGCCACCGGAGCGGCCGGTCCGGGCGGTCACCCGGGTGTGCCTGGTGGTGGGGCGGACAGGCGGGCGGGACTAAAGTTGCGGGTCATGGAGACCCATGGTGAGACGCAGGACGCGGCGGCCGGCTCGATCGGGGACTGGGCCGCGTGCTCGGCCGACCCCGGCTACCGGGCGGCGGTGCTCGACCTGCTCGGCGCGCTCGCGTACGGCGAGCTGAGCGCCTTCGAGCGGCTCGCCGAGGACGCCAAGCTGGCGCCCGACCTCGCCGACAAGGCGGCGCTGGCCCGGATGGCCTCCGCCGAGTTCCAGCACTACCAGCGGCTGCACGACCGGCTCGCCGAGGTCGGCGCCGACCCGCAGGAGGCGATGCGGCCGTTCGTCGAGCCGCTGGAGCTGTTCCACCGGATGACGGCGCCCTCGGACTGGCTGGAGGGCCTGGTCAAGGCCTACGTCGGCGACGCCATCGCGACCGACTTCTACCGCGAGGTGGCCGTCCGGCTGGACGACGACACCCGCGACCTGGTGCTGAGCGTCATGTCCGACACCGGCCACGCCCAGTTCGCCGTCGACAAGGTCCGCCAGGCGATCGAGGCCGACCCGCGGGCCGGCGGCCGGCTCGCCCTGTGGGGCCGGCGGCTGATGGGCGAGGCGCTCAGCCAGGCCCAGCGGGTGGTCGCCGAGCGCGACGCGCTGTCCAACCTGCTGGTCGGCGGCGTCCAGGTGCAGGGCTTCGACCTGGTCGAGGTCGGCAAGATGTTCAACCGGATCACCGAGGCGCACACCAAGCGGATGGCCGCCCTCGGCCTGGCCTCCTAGCGGCCCGCGACCTACCGGGGGTGCTCAGGCCGCCCGGTGCCGCCGCGCCGCGCGGTGGGTGCCGGGCCGGTGCGGGTGGTGCCGGTGGGCCGGGGCGCGCCCCGCGGCGAGGTCCGGCCGGGCCAGCAGCGAGGTGAGCACGCCCGAGGCCACCGCCGCGGCCGCGACGGACACCGCGGGCTGGCGGCCGTCCACGCTGAAGTGCGCGACCACCCCGCCGACCAGCGCCGCCGCCAGCGCGGTGCCCAGGACCAGGGCCCGGGCGGCCCGGAAGTACGCCGGCCGGGCCAGCAGGGCCGTGCCGCCCGTGACCAGGCCGACGAGGGCGAAGACGATCGACTCGACCAGCAAGGCTGCCTCCCGGGGGGACGGGCGTGCGGCACCGGCGCCGCACCCTCGCCGTACCCCGCCCCACCCGCTCGTACACGCGACGCAGCCCCACGGGCCACAGCGCCCCCGGACACGACGGTGCCCCGCTCCCTCGCGGGAACGGGGCACCGGACGATGCTGTGCTGCGGCGCCTCAGGCGGTGCCGAAGCCGACCTTGCGGGCGGCCGACTCGCCGATCTCCACGTACGCCAGGCGCTCGGCCGGGACGATGATGCGACGGCCGTGCTCGTCGGACAGCGCGAAGATCTTCTCCGAGCCCTCCAGCGCCTTCGCGACCGCGCTCTGGACCTCATCGGCAGTCTGCGAGCTCTCGATCACGATCTCGCGGGGCGCGTTCTGCACGCCGATCTTGACCTCCACGGCTTCCGTCCCTCCGGGGTTGCAGCCTCCACGCACGGGCACCGGACCGCCTGGGACAAGCGTTCGCGGCGACCGTGCCGTACGGCTTCACCATAGAGCACCGGATCCCCGGCCCGGCGAAGGTCGGCGGATCAGCCCTGGTGGGCGGTGCCCTCGCCGGACTGCTCGCCCGGGTGCATCGGGAAGCCCTTCAGACCGCGCCAGGACAGGCTGGCGACCAGCCGGACCGCCTCGTCGCGGGGGATCGCCAGGCCCTGCGACAGCCAGTACCGGGCGGTGATCTGGGCCAGGCCGCAGACCCCGGCGGCGAGCAGCTTGGACTCCGCCTCCGGCAGGTCGGTGTCCTCCTGGATCACCTTGCTGACGAGCGTCGCGCTCGCCTCGGAGGCCCGCTCGACCCGCTCGCGCACGGCCGGCTCGTTGGTCAGGTCCGACTCGAAGACCAGCCGGAAGGCGCCGGACTCGCTGGAGACGTAGTTGAAGTACGCCTCCATGGTGTTGGCCACCCGCTGCTTGTTGTCGGTGGTCGCCGACAGCGCCTCGCGGGTCGACTCGACCAGGGCGTCGCAGTGCTTGTCCAGCAGCGCCAGGTACAGCTCCAGCTTCCCGGGGAAGTGCTGGTAGAGCACCGGCTTGCTCACCCCGGCGCGGTCGGCGATGTCGTCCATGGCGGCCGCGTGGTAGCCCTGCGCGACGAACACCTCCTGGGCGGCACCGAGCAGTTGTTCACGGCGGGCGCTTCGCGGCAGGCGGGCACCGCGCGGGCGCTCCTGCGCCTCCTGGATGGCCGTCACGGCGCTCCTCACTTCGGGGTCTGTTCGCGGCTGGCAAGATGGCCGATTCTACTTTTCGGTAACCGCGTCCGCGTTCGGCGAAGGCGAGAAAAGACGATCGGCCTGGTTGTCAGGAGCCCACAATACGGCGCTGACCTCGGCCTCGGCAGTGGTGGAACGGAGGCGGCCGGCGGCCGGACCACCCCGGGGTTCCCGGGGCGGGCTCACTACCATCGTCCACCATGAGCAGCGCTGAGCAGCAGGTACGTACGGTCGAGGTCCCCGGCGCGGTGCTCGCGGTGCACCGACCCGCCGTCGACGGCGCCGCCGACGGGCGCGAGCCCGGGCTCTTCGTGCACGGCCTCGGCGGCTCGGCCGCCAACTGGGAGGCCCTGATGGACCGGCTCGGCGGACAGGTCGACGGCGAGGCCGTGGACCTGCCCGGCTTCGGCCGCTCCCACCCGCCCACCGACGGCAACCTCACCGTCTCCGGCCACGTCCGCGCGGTGATCGGCTACCTGGAGGCCTCCGGCCGCGGCCCGGTCCACCTGTTCGGCAACTCGCTGGGCGGCGCGGTCGCCGTCCGGCTGGCGGCGCTGCGCCCGGACCTGGTGCGCAGCCTCACCCTCGTCTCCCCGGCCCTGCCCGAGCTGCCCCCGCAGCACTCCGCCTGGCCGACCGCCCTGCTCGCGGTGCCCGGGGTGCCCGCGGTGCTGCGCCGGCTGTCCGCGGGCGGGCGCGACGCCGAGGCGGCCACCGAGGACCTGCTGCGGCTGGTCTACGGCGACCCGGGCAGTCTGAGCCCGGCGGCCCGGGCCCAGGCGGTGGCCGAGTACCGGCGCCGGCTGGAGGTGCCGCACGCGATGCAGGCGCTGGTCGGCTCGGCCCGCGGCATCGTCTCGGCGTACACCGAGCGCGGCGACCAGGCGCTGTGGCGGCAGGCCGAGCGGGTCGAGGCGCCGGTGCTGCTGGTGTACGGGCTGCGCGACAAGCTGGTCTCCTACCGCTCGGCCCGCCGCGCCTGCGCGGCCTTCCCGGACGCCCGGCTGCTGGTGCTGCCGGAGTCCGGGCACGTGGCGATGATGGAGCACCCCGACGAGGTCGCCCGCGCGGTGCGGGAGCTGATCGCGCACACCGCGGGCTGAGCGCGGACCACGGCCCGGGCGCACACGGCGGGCCGGGCGCGGACCAGGGGCTGAGCGCGTGCCGTGGCGGGCCGACCGCGCGCCCGGGCGGGGCCGCGCGGGCGGCCGCGCATACCGCCCGGTAACGCCCTGGTCCCGGTCGAGGTCACGTCGGTTCACTCGATCAGGTGGCAGGCAGGCATGTGACCGATGGATCGGCCCGGGCCGGTCCTACCTTTCTGCTGTCGGACCGAACAGGTGTGGGGGAGTCGCGGCCGCCGGAGGAACCGGAGGGCGGTCGCGGCCGAGGTCCCGGCGGGTCGGGCCCGACCGCCGGAGCGGGCGCCCGGGGGAACGGAACGCGGCGCGTCCGCGACCCGGCCGCCGGCGGGCCGCCCGGAGGCACCGCGGCGCCGGCCCCGGCTGACCGGACTCCCCGGCCCCGACCGTCCCCGCCGCCGTACGGGGGCACCCCGGGCCACTGCCCGGGCCGCCCGGGCACCCGTCGGTCCGTCCGTGGTCCCGCCCAGCGAATCCGCTCTGCCCCGGAGGTCTCCCGTGCGCGTTGCCCTGCTCACCGAGGGTGCCCGTCCGCATCCCCGCCGTGGTACCGGAGGCTGGTGCGACCGGCTCGCCGAGGGCCTGCCGGAGCACGGGTTCGAGCGGTACCTGCTCACCGGCCCGGAACAGCCGGGCACGGCGGAGCGGCTGTCGCCCGCCTGGCGCGGCGCGTACGAGCTGGCGCTGTGGGGGCGCCGGCCGGGTGGCCGGGCACCGCGCGCGCCGCGCAGACGCCGGTACGCCGGGGCGTACGAACAGCTGGTGCGGGCCCTGGTGCTGCCCGGGGAGAGAGCGGGCTTCGGGCTGGGGCTGTACCGGCTGGCCGCGCTCGCCCGGGAGGACGGCACGCTGCCCGCCTTCCTGGCCTCCGCGCACGCCCGCCGGCTGCTGGAGCGGACCTGGCGGCTGCCCGGCGCGGACACCTCGGCCGGGCAGCCGCTGGTCTGCGACGTGCTGGTCGCGGCGGACCTGCTGGAACAGTGCCTGCGCCCGCTGTCCGCGCCCTGGTACGGCACCGGCCCCGGCGGCCTCGGCGCGGTCGACCTGTGCCACGTGGTCGGCGGCGGCCCGGCCGCGCTGCCCGCCCTGGTGGCCCGGCACCTGCACGGGGTGCCGTTCGTGGTCACCGAGCACGGACTGCACCTGCGCGAGCAGTACCTCGGCTACCGCGAGGCGCCGTACCGGTGGCCGGTCCGCGCCCTGCTGCTGTCCTTCTTCCGGGCGCTCACCGAGGAGACGTACCGGCGGGCCGCGATACTCACCCCGGGCAGCGCCCACGACCAGCAGTGGCAGCGCCGCTGCGGGGCCGATCCGGCGCGCACCCGGGTGGTGTACGAGGGCACCCCGGCGGTGGACCGCCCGGCCGCCGGGCCGGAACCCGCGGCGCCGACCCTGGTGTGGGCGGGCGCGCTGGAGCCGGGCCGGGACCCGGAGCTGGCGCTGCACGCCTTCGCCCGGGTCCGCGCCGACCTGCCCGGCGCCCGGCTGGTGGTGTACGGCGAGGAGGCGGCGCCCGGCTACCGGGCGCACTGCGCGGCGGTGGCCGAGCGGCTGGGAGTGGCCCCGGCGGTGGAGTTCGCCGGACGGCCCCGCTCGCTGGCCGGGGCCTGGGAGTCGGGCACGGTGGCGGTCTTCTCGGGACTCTCCCAGCGCAGCCCCCGGCTGCTCGCCGACGCGCTGCTCAGCGGCCGGGCGGTGGTCTCCACCGACGTCGGGGTGGCCCGCGAGGTGGTCGGGCCGACCGGGCTGCTGGTGCCCGCCCGCGATCCGCGCGCCCTGGCCGGCGCCTGCCTGGCGCTGCTGCGCGACGAGGAGCGGCGGGGCCGGCTCGGTCTGGCCGGGCGGCTGCGGGCGCAGGAACGCTTCGCCGTGGAGCCGGTGATCGGCGCCTTCCGGGAGATCTACCTGGAGCTGGTCTCGCAGTACCCGGCCTTCCCCGGCGGCGGGGGCGGCGGCGAGGGCGTCCCGGCGCCGCGCCCCTTCGCCCGCCCCGCCGAGTACTGGCTGGCCGACGGCCCGCGCGGCGGCACCCCGCCGGACGGCGGCGCCCGGGACGCGGACACGGCTGCCGACGGCGTGCGGCCGGCCGAACTCGCGGAGGCCCGCTGATGTCCGGCGGCCCCCTGCCCGGCGGCAGCGCGGACCCGGTGCGCGAGGTGATGGCGGAGCACCGGGAGCTGTGCGAGCGCGCCGTCGACCCGCTGGAGATCGCCGCCGGGCTGGAGGAGGCCGGGCTCGGCCAGGACGCCGCCGCCCGCTGCCGGCACGCCGACCTGTTCTCGCTGGCCGAGGAGCTGTACGCCCGGGTGCCGCGCCGCCCGCCGCCGCCCGGGCCCGCGCAGCCGCGGTCGGGCGGGGCCGCGGCCCGGGCCGCGCTGACCGCCGCCGCGCTGGCCGCGCTGCCCTGCGCGGGGGCGGCCGCGCTCGGCCCGCGCTGGCCGGTGCTGCTGCCCGCCGCCGTCCCGCTGGTGCTGCTGCCCGCGCTGACCGCACCGACCCCGGCCGAGCCCGGCCCGCCCTGCGCCGGGCCCGGGGTGCTGGGGCCCGGGCCGATGCCCCGGCCGTACCCCGGCTCCCGGCTGCGGCCGGCGGCGCTGGGCCACGGGCTGGGCCTGGCCGCGCTGCTGCTGCTCCCGCCGGCCCTGCCGGGCGGGGACCGCCCGCTGGCCGTCGCGCTGGTGCTGGCGGCGGCGGTGTCGGCCGGGTCGGCCGAGCGGACGGCCCGCTGGTACCGGCAGCTCGGCCGCGGCCACCTGGGCGCGGCGGGCACCCTGGCGGAGTTCCGGGCCCGGATGCGGCCGGTGCTCCCGGTCGCGCTGGCCCTGCACCTGGCGGTGCTCGGGGTGCTGAGCTTCGCCGCGCTGGCGGTGCTGGCCGTCGTCGCCCCGCGCCCCGGGCCGGGCCACGGCGGCGGGCTGCTGCACCTGGCGGCCGAGCGGGCCGGCCCCGCCCAGTGGGCGGCGCAGGGCGTGCTGGGCCTGCTGGTGGTGCTGCCGGTGCTGCTGGCGCGGTGCGGCCGGCCGGCGGCGGCCGCGGCGGGGGCGTCGGCCGGGGCCGCCGCGGTGCTCGGCCCGCTCGCCCTGGGGCGCTCCGGCCCGGAGGCCTGGCTGCTCGGCGGCGGCACCGTCGCGGCGGCGCTGCTGGCGTACGCCGGGGCGGTGCTCGGCCGGGCCGGCTCGCACCGGTGAGCGCCGTCCGCCCGTTCGCCACCCCCCGTTCGACGTTTGTCGGGGCCCGGTTCACGGTTCCCGCTCCCGTCCCGTTCGTTGAACTTCGTTGAATCCGTTCCGCCAGGTCGTCCCGAGCTGGCTTCGTGGAAGGACGCCCCCGATGAGGGTGCTGCTGCTGGGCGCCGACGGCTTCATCGGCCGCCGGGTCACCGATCGTCTGCTGATGGACCAGGAGTTGCAGGTGACGGTGCTCGGCCGACGCGACTCGGCCGACATCCGCTTCGACCTGACCACCGGGAGCCCGGGCGCGCTGGCCCGGTTCCTGGACGCGGTCGCGCCGCAGGTGGTGATCAACTGCGCGGGCGCCACCTACGGCAGCTCGCGCACCCTGATCCGGTCGAACACGCTGGCCGTCGCGACGGTCTGCGAGGCCATCCGGCGCTGCCGGGAGCCGGCCAGGCTGGTGCACGTCGGCTCGGCCGCCGAGTACGGGCCGGTGCCCGGCGGGGTGCCGGTCTCCGAGCAGGCCGAGCCGCGGCCGGTCGGCCCGTACGGGGTGTCCAAGCTGGCCGGGACGGAGCTGGTGCTGGCCTCCGGGCTGGACGCGGCGGTGCTGCGGGTCTTCGACGTGGTGGGCCCGGGGGCGCCGACCGCCTCGCTGTTCGGGCGGCTGGCCGAGGGCCTGCGGCGGGCGCTGGAGCGGGACGAGCACCAGGTGCGGATGCCGGACCTGTCCGGGTTCCGGGACTTCGTGGACGTCCGGGACGTCGCGAGGGCCATCCAGGCGGCCGCGGTGTCGGCCGCCACCGGGGTGGTCAACATCGGCAGCGGGCACGCCGTCCGGGCCCGGGACGCGGCCCAGCTGCTGGTGCGGGCCTCGGGCTTCGAGGGGCAGATCGTCGAGGAGAACCGGCCGGTCCTGCTGCCCGCGCAGGCCGTCGGGGCGGGCGGCGACCACCTGCCGGGCCACCACCTGCCCGGGCACCGGCCGGAGGGGCACCGGCCGGAGGGCCGGCCGGTGCCGGGCGAGCCGGTGCCGTGGCGGCAGGCGGACGTGCGCACCGCCCGGGACCGTCTCGGATGGCGGACGCAGGTGCCGCTGGAGGAGTCGCTGGGCGACGTCTGGCTGGAGACGGCCTGCCGGGTGTGAGCGCCTCCCGCGCGGTGCCCCGGGCCCGTCAACCACGGGTTCGGGGCACCTTCCGGGGGCCCGGCCGCGGGTTCCACGATCCGGTGCCGCCCGTCTCGCCCATCGGACGGGCTGTCTCGGAATACCGGGGGCGCGTGACACTGTTGGCCTAGACAGCCACCCGAGTGGCGGAGCAGCAACCCGCAGCGAGGCTGGCCCTGGCCACCCGAACAAGACCCATCGGAGTCCCCGTGTCGTTGCCACCCCTGGTCGAGCCGGCCGCCGAGCTCACCGTTGACGAGGTCCGCCGGTACTCCCGCCACCTGATCATCCCGGACGTGGGCATGGCGGGGCAGAAGCGGCTGAAGAACGCCAAGGTGCTGTGCGTCGGCGCCGGCGGACTCGGCTCGCCGGCCCTGCTGTACCTGGCCGCCGCCGGTGTCGGCACGCTGGGCATCGTCGAGTTCGACGTGGTCGACGAGTCGAACCTGCAGCGCCAGGTGATCCACGGGCAGTCGGACGTCGGCCGCTCCAAGGCGGAGTCGGCCCGCGACTCGGTCAAGGAGATCAACCCGTACGTGAACGTGGTGCTGCACGAGGAGCGCCTCGACAACTCCAACGTCATGGAGATCTTCGCCGGCTACGACCTGATCGTCGACGGCACCGACAACTTCGCCACCCGCTACCTGGTGAACGACGCCGCGGTGCTGCTGGGCAAGCCGTACGTGTGGGGCTCGATCTACCGCTTCGACGGCCAGGCCAGCGTGTTCTGGGCCGAGCACGGCCCCTGCTACCGCTGCCTGTACCCGGAGGCCCCGCCGCCGGGCATGGTCCCCTCCTGCGCCGAGGGCGGCGTGCTGGGCGTGCTGTGCGCGTCCATCGGCTCGATCCAGGTCAACGAGGCGATCAAGCTGCTGGCCGGCATCGGCGAGCCGCTGCTCGGCCGGCTGATGATCTACGACGCCCTGGAGATGAACTACCGCCAGGTGAAGGTCCGCAAGGACCCGAACTGCGCCGTCTGCGGTGAGAACCCGACGGTCACCGAGCTGATCGACTACGAGGCCTTCTGCGGCGTCGTGTCGGAGGAGGCGCAGGCCGCCGCCGCCGGTTCGACCATCACCTCGCAGCAGCTCAAGCAGTGGCAGGACGACAAGGAGGACATCTACCTCATCGACGTCCGCGAGCCCGGCGAGTACGAGATCGTCAACATCCCCGGCGCGGTGCTGATCCCGAAGAACGAGTTCCTGATGGGCGACGCGCTGGAGAAGCTGCCGCAGGACCGGAAGATCGTGCTGCACTGCAAGTCGGGCGTGCGCTCGGCCGAGGTGCTGGCCGTGGTCAAGGCCGCGGGCTTCGGCAACGCCGTCCACCTGGGCGGCGGCGTGCTCGGCTGGGTGAACCAGATCGAGCCGCACAAGCCGGTCTACTAGGACGCGCACGTGGAAGGGCCCGCCGCGCCTTGGATTCCCAAGGTGACCGGCGGGCCCTTCCACGTGTCCGGGGGGCGGTTCAGAGCGCGTTCCTGCGCTGGAGCACGTTGTAGGAGATCCAGCCCGGCAGCACCGGCAGCCAGAAGGTGAGCGCGCGGTAGAGGAAGACCGCCGGGGTGGCGACCGCGGGGGAGACGTCCGCGACGGTCAGGGCGCCGATCAGGGCGACCTCGACCGGGCCGATGCCGCCGGGGGTGGGGATCGCCGAGCCGGCCGCGTTGGCGGTCAGGAAGACCACCGCGACGGCCGAGAAGCTGACGTCGCCGCCGAAGGCCTGCACCGAGAAGTCCAGGCAGGCGGTGAAGGAGAGGGTCAGCAGCAGGATGCCGCCGAAGCCGGTGACCAGCTTGCTGGGCGTCTGCATCAGGTCGAGCATCCGCGGCACCACGCCGAAGAACAGCGAGCGCAGCCGGCCCAGCACGAACCGGCGCAGCGGCGCGACGGCGGCCACCACCAGGGCGAGCACGGCGGCGGTCAGCACGCCGATGATCACCGCGCGGGAGGCGGAGAGGTCCCCGTTGGTCTGGCTGCCGGTGATCAGGCCGAAGCTGAACAGCAGCAGCAGGTGCCCGGCCAGGCCGGCCAGCTGGGAGGCGCCGACCGAGGCCACCGCCTGGCCGGAGCGGATGCCGGCCTTCTGCAGGTAGCGGGTGTTGAGCGCGATGCCGCCGATCGCGGCGGGGGCGACCAGCTTGACGAAGGAGCCGGCCAGCTGGGCGGCGACGGTGCGCCGGAACGGCAGCTTCTCGGGCACGAAGCCGGTCAGGCTCATCGCGGCGGCGACGTAGCTGAAGGCGGCGGCGAGCAGGGCGGCCGCGGCCCAGGCCCAGTTCATCTGGGAGAGCTTCAGCTGGGCCGGCTTGATGGTGGTCAGGGCCAGGTAGGCGGCGAAGGTGAGCGCGATCACCATGATCAGGCTCTTCGGCTTCAGCCGTTCCAGCTTGGCCGGGGCCATCGGGGCCTCGGGGGCGATCTGGAGGATCTGGCCGCGGATGCGGCTCAGCAGGTCCTCGCCGGCCGCCGCGATGTCCTCCTCGGCCTGCTCCTGGGTGCGCTCGCCGGCCGCGACCTGCTCCAGCGCCCTGGCCCGGGCGGCGGCCTTGCGCTCCTTGGTGAGCTTGGCGAGGTCGACCCGGGTGGAGCGGCTCATCCCGACCGGCTGGAGCAGCGGCAGCGCCTGCGCCACCCGCTCGGCGCCGAGCACCGCGTTGGCGGTGGCGACGGCGCGCTCCGGGCCGATCCGCAGGGCGAAGGTGGTGAGCAGCTGGGCGACGTCGATCCGCAGGGTCAGGTCGGTGGCGGCGATGTCGCCGCCGGAGAGGTTGACCAGGCAGCCGGTCCGCCCGTCCACCACCAGCAGGGACTCGCCGGTGAGCCGGCGGTGGGCGATCCGGCGCTCGTGCAGGGCGGTCACCGACTGCCAGATCGAGGCCATCACCGGGTCGGTGACCTCCTCGTCGGCCAGCTCGTCCAGGGTGCGGCCCTCGACGTTCTCGTACACCAGGATCGCGGCGTCCGGGCCGAGCTCGGAGGTGGCGACCAGCTGCGGCGCGCGGGCGCCCGAGGCGGCCGCCGCGTACGCGATCAGGGCCTCCTGCTCCAGCGCCTGGCGCAGCGACTGGGGGCTGCGGCGCACCGCCACCGAGCGCAGCCGCAGCCGGCGCCAGGCCCGGTAGAAGAAGCCGGAGGCCTGCTGCTCGCGGTCGATGATGTGCACGTCCAGCGGGGGGCCGCCCTGCTGGGTGACCTGGTAGCGGCGGGTGCCGCCGGGGGCGTCGGGGGCGCGCATGGCACCGGCCGGGGTGAAGCCGACCTTGCGCAGGCCGATCATCAGGTGCTGGCCGGTGGGCCGGATGTTGGGCGAGCCGATCGCGTACAGCGTGCCGTACGCGACGGACCAGCCGGTCAGCACGGTGAGCAGCAGCGACAGCGGGGTGGTGTAGCCGCCGAGCAGCTCGGTGACCCCGCTGAAGACCACCACCACCCACAGGGCGACCCGCCAGCGCGGTCTGCTCGACATGCCGACGGCGGTCATGTAGGCGATCACCGGGGCGAGGTAGCCGTGCACCGGGTCGGTGAGGGTGCCGGTGCTGTCCAGCGGCAGCTGGGTCAGCGCGTCCCGGATGTGGTCGGAGGCGCCTTCGGCCACCCACCAGTCGATGCCGAGCGAGACGCCGTACGCCAGCACCGAGGCGAGCACGCCGTCGGCGACCCGCAGGCCGTCGCGTTTGATCAGCCGCTCGACCGCGAAGGCCAGCGGCACGGCGAGCACCGCGACGCTGGAGAGCAGGCCGGTGATGGTGGAGAACACCGCGGAGAAGTGCGGCGCGTTGGAGGCGATGTCCTGCTCGATGCCGGTGGTGGTCGAGGTGGCGATGCCGGCCAGCACGAAGACGGCGACGATCCCGAGGACGCCGGCCAGGAAGCGGATCAGGTCGGACGGGCGGTGCGCGCGGGCGGCGAGCAGCGGCTCGTCGACGTCCAGGTGCGGGGCCTCGTCCGGCGGCTCGGGCTCCCCGGGCGGGGCGGCGGGGGCCGCGGGCGCCGGGGCGCCGGTGGTCTCGGCCGGGGGCGGGCCGGGCTGCTCGGGGGTCTTCGCGGGTGCGGGGGTCTTGATCGTCCGGTCCTTGATCAGGGAGACTTCCGGCGTCGGCCCGGGTTCGGGCCGGCCCTCGCCCCCGCTCCCGGGCGCCGACGGCACGGCGGCAGCGGACTCGTCGGAGTCCTTGTCCACGCCCACGTCAGCCGTCCCGGTCATCTGGTCTTGTCCTCGTATCACCACTCACCGCCCCGGAAGATGGTGGCATGCCCCGGCGCCCCGTGCGGGACAGGGGGCGGATCGGGCGCGGCGGATCGTACGGACGGGGCCGCGGGCGCGCCCCCGTAGGGAAGAATGCCGCAGGTGACGGACGCAACACACGACGGCCCTCCGGACGCCCTGCCGCCGTTCGCCGAACTGGTGCTCGACCTGACCGAGCGGATTCCACCCGGCCGGGTGATGACCTACGGCGACGTCGCCGAGTACCTCGGCCAGGGCGGCCCCCGACAGGTCGGCCGGGTGATGGCCCTGTACGGCGGCCCGGTGCCCTGGTGGCGGGTCGTCCGCGCGGACGGCCGGCTGCTGCCCGGGCACGAGCACCGCGCCCTCGACCACTACGGCGAGGAGGGCACCCCGCTGCGCGAACTCGCCGACCCGCCCCGGGTCGACCTCAAGCGGGCCCGCTGGGACGGTCGGCCGATTCCCTAGGGGGGCTTGACCGACGGCCGCCGCACGGATCGGACTGACAGCGCGGGACCGTAGGCTCGATACGGGCGGGCCCGACGCGGGCCTGCCCCGCCATGCCCCTGTTCGACCCCAGGACCCGTTCGTGACCTCCCCGTACCGGCTCGTGCGCAGCCCGCTCGTCCAGCCCGACCCACCCGTGCTGGACGCCTACCAGCGCGCCGTGGTCGAGCACCCCGGCGGGCCGCTGCTGGTGCTGGCCGGGCCGGGCACCGGCAAGACCACCACCCTGGTCGAGGCGGTCGCCCGGCGGATCGAGGACGGCACCGACCCCGAGCGGATCCTCGTCCTCACCTTCAGCCGCAAGGCCGCGACGGAACTGCGCGACCGGATGTCCGGACGGCTCGGCGGCACCGCCGCCCCCCAGGCCACCACCTTCCACTCCTACTGCTACGCCCTGCTGCGCGCCCACCAGGACCCGGAGGACTACGCCGAGCCGCTGCGGCTGCTCTCCGGCCCCGAACAGGACGTCATGGTCCGCGAACTGCTGGCCGGCGGCGCCGAGGACGCCAAGCTCGGCCTCGGCCGGATCGCCTGGCCGCTGGACCTGCGGGCCTGCCTGACCACCCGCGGCTTCGCCGACGAGGTCCGCGCCGTCCTCGCCCGCAGCCGCGAACTCGGCCTCGGCGAGGCCGAACTCGAGCGCTTCGCCCAGGGCGTCCAGCGCCCCGACTGGGCCGCCGCCGCGCACTTCCTCGCCGACTACCTCGACGTGCTCGACCTGCGCGGCGTCCTCGACTACGCCGAACTCGTCCACCGCGCCGTGCTGCTCGCCGAGCGCCCCGACGTCGCCGAGCAGCTGCGGCGGCGCTACGACGTCGTCTTCGTCGACGAGTACCAGGACACCGACCCCTCCCAGGTCCGGCTGCTGCGCCGGCTCGCCGGCGGCGGACGCGACCTCGTCGCGGTCGGCGACCCGGACCAGTCGATCTACGCCTTCCGCGGCGCCGACATCAACGGCATCCTCGACTTCCCGCAGACCTTCCGACAGGCCGACGGCAGCCCCGCCGAGGTCAAGGTGCTGCGGGTCTCCCGCCGCTCCGGCGCCCTGCTGCTCGCCGCCTCCCGGGAGGTCGCCCGCCGGATGCCGATGGGCCGGCTTCCCGCCGACAAGCTCGCCCAGCACCGCGCCCTGCTGCCCTCCCGCGAAGGCGGCAGGGTCGAGGTCTACACCTACCCGACCCCCGGCGCCGAACTCGACTCGATCGCCGACCTGCTGCGCCGCGCCCACCTGGAGGACGGCGTGCCCTGGGGCGAGATGGCCGTGCTCGTCCGGGCCGGCGCCCGCTCCATCCCCGGCGTACGGCGGGCCCTCGGCGCGGCCGGCGTCCCGCTGGAGATCGACGGCGACGACCTGCCGCTGCGCGAGGAGCCGGCCGTCGCCCAGCTGCTGCTCGCCCTGCGGGTCTGCGCCGAACAGGCCGCCCGCGACAAGCAGGGCGACCCGGACGCCCCCGACCCGCTCACCACCGACCTGGCGCACGCCCTGCTCACCGGCCCGCTCGGCGGCCTCGACGGCTCCGACCTGCGCCGCCTCGGCCGCGCCCTGCGCGAGGAGGAACGCGCCGCGCTGCGCGCCGAGGCCAGGGCCCGCCTCCGGACCCCCGAGGGCGGGACGGACGACGGGAGCGCGACGACGGACCCCGGCCCCGGCCCCGGCCCCGCCGCCGCCCCCCGCCCGGCCGGCGAACTGATCCGCGAGGCCCTCGCCGAACCCGAGCGCCTCGTCGCCCTCGACCCCGCGCACGCCCGCCGCGCCCGCGACCTCGGCACCCTGCTGCGCAAGGTCCGCGAACTGCTGGCCGGCGGCTGCACCGCCGAGGAGGCGCTCTGGGAGCTGTGGGACGGCAGCCGCCGCTGGCGCGAGCGACTGGAACGGGCCGCCCTGCGCGGCGGCGCGGCCGGCCGCAACGCCGACCGCGACCTGGACGCGCTCTGCGCCCTGTTCGAGACCGCCGCCCGCGCCGAGGAACAGGTCACCGGCCACCGCAGCGCCCTCGACCTGCTCGCCGAACTCGAAGCCCAGGACATCGCCGCCGACACCCTCACCGTCCGGACCGTGCGCCCCGAGGCGGTGCGGCTGATGACCGCCCACCGCTCCAAGGGCCTGGAGTGGCGCCTGGTCGTGGTGGCCGGCGTCCAGGACGGCCTCTGGCCCGACCTGCGCCGCCGCGGCTCCCTGCTGGAGGCCGACCGGATCGGCCGCGACGGCCTCGCCGAACCGCTCTCCCCGGGCGCGCTGCTCGGCGAGGAGCGCCGGCTCTTCTACGTCGCCGCGACCCGCGCCAAGGAACGGCTGATCGTCACCGCCGTCAAGGCCCCCGCCGACGACGGCGACGAACCGTCCCGCTTCCTGCGCGAGCTCTACCGCGAGGACGTCGACCCCAGGACCGGCAGGGTCGTCCGCCGCACCCCGCCGGTCACCGTCGAGGACGTCACCCACCGGCCGCGCCGCCCGCTGTCCGTCGCCGCGCTGGTCGCCGAACTGCGCGCCGTCACCGTCGACCCCGCCCGCTCGCCCGAACTGCGCCGCGCCGCCGCCGAACGCCTCGCCACCCTCGCCGCCGCCACCGACGAGGAGGGGCAGCCGCTGGTGCCCGCCGCCCGCCCCGAACGCTGGTGGGGCCTGGACGACCCGACCGCCGCCGCCGAGCCGCTGCGCAGCGCCGACGCGCCCGTACGGCTGTCCGGCAGCGGACTGGAACAGCTGGAGAGCTGCTCCCTGCAGTGGTTCCTGGACAAGGAGGTCAAGGCGCGCGGCGCCGGCTCGGCCGCCCAGGGCTTCGGCAACGTGGTGCACGCCCTCGCCGACGAGGTCGGCTCCGGCCGCACCCCCGCCGACCTCGCCGTGCTCATGGAGCGGCTGGACACCGTCTGGGACGCGCTGGCCTTCGACGCGCCCTGGAAGTCCCAGCAGGAGAAGACCGAGGCCCGCGCCGCCCTGGAGCGCTTCCTCAACTGGCACGTCCTGGAGCGCGGCCGGGACCTCGTCGCCACCGAGCACGGCTTCGACGTCACCCTCGACGTCGGCGGCGTCTCGGTGCGCATCCGCGGCTCGATGGACCGGGTGGAGAAGGACTCCGCCGGGCGCGCCTACGTGGTCGACTTCAAGACCGGCAAGCAGATACCCACCGACAGGTCGCTGCCCGAGCACAAGCAGCTCGCCGTCTACCAGCTCGCCGTCCGGGCCGGCGCCCTCAACGAGCTGCCCGGCTTCCCCGGGCACCCGCCGGACACCGGCGGCGCCGAACTCGTCCACCTGCGCGAGCCCGCCGCCAAGGCCGCCCAGGACACCCCCAAGGTGCAGCACCAGGAGCCGCCGCAGGGCGAGCCCTGGATCGAGAACCTGCTCGCCGAGGCGGCCGGGAAGGTCCTCGCCGAGCGCTTCGTCCCGCAGACCGGCGGCGGCTGCGACCGCTGCACCTTCCGCCGCAGCTGCTCCGCCCAGCGCGACGGGGCGCAGCTCGTGGAGTGAATCCTGTCCGACGCTCCGGTTACGGTTGCGGGGTGACCGCCGTGCTCAGCCATCCCGACCAGCTCAAGGAGCTGCTCGGCATCCCGTTCAACCGGGAGCAGATGGCGGCCATCGGAGCCCCCCTGGAGCCGGCCGTGATCGTCGCCGGCGCGGGCTCCGGCAAGACCACGGTGATGGCCGCCCGGGTGGTCTGGCTGGTCGGCTCCGGCGCCGTGCGGCCCGAGGAGGTGCTCGGCCTCACCTTCACCAACAAGGCCGCCGGCGAGCTCTCCGAGCGGGTGCGTGCCTCCCTCCTGCGGGCCGGGGTCGTCGACCGGGACGGCGCCGAGCCGCTCGGAGACCCGGAGATCTCCACCTACCACGCCTTCGCCGGGCGCCTGCTCAAGGAGCACGGCCTGCGGATCGGCATCGAGCCGGACGTCCGGCTGCTCGCCGACGCCACCCGCTTCCAGCTCGCCGCCAAGGTGCTGCGCACCGCCCGTGGCCCGTTCCCCGCCCTCACCGGCACCTTCGCCAACCTGGTCGCCGACCTGACCGCACTGGACGGCGAGCTCGCCGAGCACCTGGTCGAGCCGCAGACCCTGCGCGAGTTCGACGAGCGGCTGCTGGACACCCTCGCCACCGTCAAGCTCACCAACGACGACCTGCGGGCCGTCCCGGCCACCGCCCGGGCCCGGCTGGAGCTGCTGCGCCTCGTCGAGGACTACCGGCGCCGCAAGCGCTCCGCCGGGCTGATGGACTTCGGCGACCAGATCGCCGCCGCCGCCCGCCTCGCCCAGCAGCGCCCGGAGGTCGGCGAGCTGCTGCGCGGCCAGTTCAAGGTGGTGCTGCTGGACGAGTACCAGGACACCTCGGTCGCCCAGCGGCTGATGCTGGCCGGCCTGTTCGGCGCCCCCGGTGACGGAACCGGCACCGGCAGCGGCCACCCGGTGACCGCCGTCGGCGACCCCTGCCAGGCGATCTACGGCTGGCGCGGCGCCTCGGTGGCCAACCTCGACGAGTTCCCCCGGCACTTCCCGAAGGCCGACGGCCGCCCCGCCGACCGCTACGCGCTCAGCGAGAACCGCCGCAGCGGCGGCCGCCTGCTCGCCTTCGCCAACGAACTCGCCGCCCCGCTGCGGGAGATGCACGAGGGCGTGGAGGCGCTGCGCCCGGCCCCCGGCGCCGAGCGGGACGGCTACGTGCGCGCGGCGCTGCTGCCCACCCACGCCGAGGAGGTCGACTGGCTGGCCGACTCGATCGCCCACCTGGTGCGCACCGGCACCGCGCCCGGCCGGATCGCCGTGCTGTGCCGCGGCGGCGCGGCCTTCCCGGACATCCACGCCGCGCTGGTCGCCCGGGAGGTGCCGGTCGAGGTGGTCGGCCTCGGCGGGCTGCTGCAGCTGCCCGAGGTGGCCGACCTGGTGGCGGTCTGCGAGGTGCTGCAGGACCCGACCGCCAACGCCGCGCTGGTGCGCCTGCTGATCGGCCCGCGCTGGCGGATCGGCCCGCGCGACCTCGCCCTGCTCGGCCGCCGGGCCGCCGACCTGGTGCGCACCGACCACCCCGAGGGCGTCGAGGCGCTGGCCGCGGCCGTCGCCGAGGCCGACCCGACCGAGGTGGTCTCGCTGGCCGACGCGGTGGAGACCTTCCTCGACGCCTCGGCCGGCGACGAGGGGAAGCCCGACGACCTGCCGTTCTCCGCCGAGGCGCGGGTGCGCTTCGCCCGGCTCGCCGCCGAGCTGCGCGACCTGCGCCGCTCGCTCGCCGACCCGCTGATGGACGTGCTGCACCGGGTGCTGTCCGTCACCGGCCTGGAGGTCGAACTCGCCGCCTCCCCACAGGCCCTGGCCGCCCGGCGGCGGGAGACCCTGCACGCCTTCCTGGACGTCGCCGCCTCCTTCGCCGACCTCGACGGCGACCCGGGCCTCGCCGCCTTCCTCGGCTTCCTGCGCGCCGCCCAGGAGTACGAGCGCGGCCTGGACAGCAGCCTGCCCGGCGGCGAGGACACCGTGAAGGTGCTCACCGCGCACAAGTCCAAGGGCCTGGAGTGGGACGTGGTCGCCGTCCCCGGCCTGGTACGGGGCGCGTTCCCGTCGTCCAGCCCGCGCGAACGCTGGACGAGCACCAAGCGCGTGCTCCCGCACGCCCTGCGCGGCGACGCCGAAACGCTGCCCGACGTGCGCGGCGGGTGGAACGGGAAGTCGATGACGGCCTTCAAGAAGGAGCTGGCCGAGCACTCCGCCGTCGAGGAACTGCGCCTGGGCTACGTGGCGTTCACCCGCCCCCGGTCGCTGCTGCTGGCCTCCGGGCACTGGTGGGGGCCGAGCCAGAAGACCGTCCGCGGCCCGTCCGACTTCCTGGAGCGGCTGCGCGAGCACTGCGAGCGGCCCGGCGCCGGCGAGGTCGAGCACTGGGCCGAGCAGCCGGAGAAGGGCGCCGAGAACCCGGCGCTGGCCTCCCCGGTCGAGCGCCCCTGGCCGCTGCCGCTGGACCCGGCCGCCCAGCACGCCCGCCGCCGGGTCGCCGAGGTGGTGCGCGCGCGGGTGGCGGGCGCGGCGGCCCCCGAGGCCGAGGAGCTGACCTCCGAGGACCAGCGCCAGGTCGCCTCCTGGGACCGCGATCTGACCGCGCTGCTGGGCGAGTTGGAACGCTCCCGGCGCACCGCGCGGGACGTTCCGCTGCCCGCCTCGCTGTCCGCCACCCAGCTGCTGCGCCTCGCCGCCGACCCGGACGGCTTCGCGCACGAGCTGGCCCGCCCGATGCCGCGCCCCCCGCAGCCGGCGGCCCGGCGCGGCACCCGCTTCCACGCCTGGGTGCAGTCCCGGATCGAGCCGCTGCTGCTGGTCGAGCCCGGCGCGCTGCCCGGCGCCGACGACGACGGCATCGAGGACGAGCAGGACCTGGAGCGGCTCAAGGAGGCGTTCCTGCGCACCCCGTACGCGCAGCGCAAGCCCCACCGGGTGGAGGCGCCGTTCCAGCTGGTGCTGGCGGGACGGGTGGTGCGGGGACGGATCGACGCGGTCTACCGGGAAGATGACGCGTTGTCGGAATCCGGTGGTGCGTCACGCTACGAAGTGGTGGACTGGAAGACCCACCGGGAGGAGACCGCCGACCCGTTGCAGCTCGCGGTCTACCGGCTGGCCTGGGCCGAGCACGCGGGCGTCGATCCCGAGCAGGTCACGGCTTCCTTCCTGTACGTCCGCAGCGGACGGATCGTCCGTCCCGCAGGACTTCCCGACCGAAAAGAGTTGGAACGGCTCCTGATCGGGAACAGTGACTATTGAGTCACACAGAGCATCCAAGTCATCACGCCAGTGCCCGAAACCTGTGCGTCATGCACGTTTCGCGCCTATTGTGGGGTCGGTAACCGGTCAACCCCCGTGCTCCGGCCGCCAGCGAGGCCCGTATTCCCTGACCCTCAGTCATCACCGCAGGTGCCCTCGGGCATCGGCGTCTTCTGCTGGAGAGACCGAAGTTGAGCGCGACCGGATGGATCAGAGAGCGGTTCACCGGGCCGACACCGGGGCCCGCTCCGCGCGCGACCGGCACCTGGCCGAGGACGGCGCTGGCGCTGCCGTTCATCGGCATGGTGCTGATCGTCGCCCTCGACTACCTCAGCGGCACCGAGGTGACGGTCGAACCGGCCCTCACCGCCGTACCCGCGCTGGCCGCCGTGGTCAGCCGCCGAACCTGGTACCCGCTCGCCATCGGTCTGGGCACCGAGGCGGCGGCCTTCCTGATGGCCTTCCGCAGCGACACGCTCGGCGAATCCGTGCACGCCGCCAGCGTCTTCGCGATCCTGCTCGTCGCCGCGATCGGCTGGGTCAGCGCCACCCTGAGACTGCGCCAGGAACAGGCGTTGGCCGACGCCCAGCTGGTCGCCTCGATCGCCCGCCGGGTGCTGCTGCGGCCCGTCCCCGAACGGGTCGGCACCGTCCGGGCGGCCGTCCACTACGAGGCCGCCGCCGCGCACGCCCGGATCGGCGGCGACCTCTACGAGGTGGTCAACACCCGGCACGGGGTGCGGGCCGTGGTCGGGGACGTCCGCGGCAAGGGCCTCGGCGCGGTGGAGACGGCCGCCGCCGTGCTCGGCGCCTTCCGCGAGGCCGCCCACCAGGAGGCCGCCCTGGACCGGGTGGCCGGCTGGCTGGCCGTCAGCCTCGACCGCGCCCTGCACGAGAACGACCACCCGGGTGTGGAGGAGGAGTTCGTCACCCTGGTGCTGATCGGCGTCCGCCCCGACGGCGCCGCGGAGATCGTCAACTGCGGCCACCCGGCCCCGCTGCTGCTGCGCGGCGGCGAGGTCAGCCCGCTCGAACTCGCCGAGACCGTACCGCCGCTGGGCGTCCTCGACCCGGCCGACGTCCGCCCGCCGGTGCACCGGCTGCTGCTCCAGGGCGAGGACCGGGTCCTGCTGTTCACCGACGGGGTGATCGAGGCCCGCGACCGCGCCGGCGTCTTCTACCCGCTCGCCGAACGCCTCCCGCGCTGCGCCGCCGGCCGCCCGGCCGACGTCCTGCAGCGCCTGCACGAGGACGTGGTGCGCCACGTCGGGCGCCAGCTCGGCGACGACGCGGCCATGCTGCTGCTCCAGTTCGACCCGCCGCCCGCGCTCGGGCCCGGAGCACCCCGGGGCGCGGCCACCGTCCACCTCCCGCAGCAGGCCGGGGTCCTGGCGCGCCACTGAGGACCCAGAGGCCCTACAGGGACACCTCGACCAGCAGCGGGCGGTGGTCCGACACCACCGCGCGCGGCGCCGCCGCCGGGCCGACCGCCGTCCGCGGCACACCGATCGCCAGCACGTGGTCGAACTGCACCGCGGGCCGGTGCGAGGGGTAGGTCGGCGTGCGCGCCAGGTCGTACCAGCCCTGCAGGCGCGGCCGCGGCTCGCGCACCCGGCGCCGGCGCGGCTCGGTCAGCGCGGGCCGGGCCCGCCGGGCCGCCCGCAGCTCGCGCACCCGCGCCCGCGGCGCGGTGCGCTCCAGCGCCGTCGCCCCACCGAGCACCGTCCGCGGCACGGCGCCGACCAGGTTGAAGTCGCCCAGCACCAGGTACGGCCGGGGCAGGTCGGCGATCCAGCGCCGGATGCCGGCCAGCTGCGCCATGTTCCAGCCGGGGACGAAGGACAGGTGCGCCGCCACCACGGTGAACGGCCCGTGCTCGCCCTCCAGGACGGCCGCCAGCGCCGCCCGCGGCTCGTCCGGCACCGGGGTCAGCCCGCGCCGCCCGGCCACCCGCAGCGGCAGCCCGAACGGGGCCGGGGCGAACCGGCGGGCCCGCCAGTGCCGCACCGGAAGCCTCGTCAGCAGCGCCGTCCCGTACGAGGGCGCGGCGCCGTCGCCGACCTCGTCCGGCCCGTACACCCGCAGGCCGACCGGACCGGACGGCTCCGGCACCCAGCCCGCGACCGGCGCCGGGCGGCCGTGCAGCGCGGCGGCGAAGCGCCAGTCCTTGGCGCCCATCGCCGCGGCGGCCAACGCCGCCTGGTCGGTGAGGCCGGAGCGCGCCTGGTGGCGGTCCACCTCCTGGAGCGCCAGCACGTCGGCGTCCAGCGCGGCCACCGCCTCGGCCAACGGCCCGCCGGGGTCGGACGGGTAGGGCCGCGGCGCGCCGTCCGGGGCGAGGGGCTGTCCGTGCAACAGGTTGAAGGTGGCGATGCGCAACTGGCTCACACCGCACGACGGTACCCGGTCCCCGGCGGAGGGGGGCCCGGCTTGAGGCGGTAGGGCATACCGGGTATACATACTCGGTATGTCCATCCGTCACGGTCTGCTCGCCCTGCTCGACCAGGGCCCGCGCTACGGCTACCAGCTGCGCACCGAGTTCGAGGCGCGCACCGGCGCCACCTGGCCGCTCAACGTCGGGCAGGTCTACACCACGCTGTCGCGACTGGAGCGCGACGGGCTGGTCGAGCCGGCGGGGGAGGACGGCGAGGGCCACCAGTTCTACGCCGCCACCGACGCCGGCCGGGAGGAGCTGCGGTCCTGGTTCGACACCCCGGTGCCCCGGACCAACCCCCCGCGCGACGAACTGGCGATCAAGCTCGCCATGGCGGTCACCGTCCCCGGAGTGGACGTCTCCGCCGTCGTCCAGGGCCAGCGCCGGCACAGCATCAAGGCGCTCCAGGACTACACCCGGCTCAAGGGCCGCGCCCTCGCCGGCGAGAAGCGCTCCGGCGTGGTGCCCTCCGCCAGCAACGACCTCGCCTGGCTGCTCGTCCTCGACCAGCTGATCTTCCAGACCGAAGCGGAGATCCGCTGGCTCGACCACTGCGAGACCCGGCTCGCCCAGCAGGCCGAGCTCCTGCAGGCCCGCACCGCCGAGGCTGCCCGCGACGACGGTGCGCCCGCGAAACGCGGCCGCCGCCTGCGGGCCTGAGCCACCGCCCGAGCCCACCGCCCGAGCCCACCGCCCGAGCCCACCGCTCGAGCGCATCGCTTGAGCCCACCGCCCGAGCCCACCGCCTGAGTCCGCGCGCGTGAGTCCGCGCGCCACCCGAACCACCAGGCTCGGCCCGACTCCGAGCCCACACCCAGCACAAGGGGGGAATTCGTGTCCCACACCCAAGAGGCCCGGCAGATGCCGGTGCTCCACCTGGAGAACGTCACCCGGGTCCACGGCCACGGCGCCGCCGAGGTCCAGGCCCTGCGCGGCGTCGACCTCAAGGTCCACCCCGGCGAGTTCGTCGCCGTCATGGGCCCCTCCGGGTCCGGCAAGTCGACCCTGCTCACCCTGGCCGGCGGCCTGGACACCCCGAGCAGCGGCCAGGTCCTGGTCGAGGGCGTCGCCCTCGGCGGCCTCAACCGCAAGAAGCTCGCCCAGGTCCGCCGCCGCTCCGTCGGCTACGTCTTCCAGGACTACAACCTGATCCCGGCGCTCACCGCCGCCGAGAACATCTCGCTGCCGCGCGAACTCGACGGGCTGTCCACCCGCGCCGCCCGCCGCGAGGCCCTCGTCGCCCTGGAGGAGCTCGGCATCCCCGAGCTCGCCGACCGGTTCCCCGACGACATGTCCGGCGGCCAGCAGCAGCGCGTCGCCATCGCCCGCGCCCTGATCGGCGACCGCCGCCTCGTCCTCGCCGACGAGCCCACCGGCGCCCTCGACTCCACCACCGGCGAAGCCGTGCTCGCCGTCCTGCGCGCCCGCTGCGACGCCGGCGCCGCCGCCATGATGGTCACCCACGAGGCCCGGCACGCCGCCTGGGCGGACCGGGTCGTCTTCCTGCGCGACGGCCGGATGGTCGACGAGTCCGTCAGCCAGGACGCCGCCAGCCTGCTCGTCACCGCCGCCGGCAACGCCCTGAAGGTGGACGAGTGAAGCTCAGCGCCTGGCGGGTCGCCCTGCGCATAGCCCGCCGCGACGCCCTGCGCGCCAAGGGCCGCAGCGCCCTCGTCATCGCCATGGTCGCCCTGCCCGTCCTGGGCGTCACCGGCGCCGACGTCGTCTTCCGCAGCGCCGAGCTCACGCCCACCGAACACGTGGCGAGGCTCGTCGGCCAGTCCGCCGGCGAGCTGAGCCTGGTCCAAGCCGGCTCCACCGTCAAGCAGGCGCCGGACCCCGACAAGGGCTTCACCGTCAAGGACCCCAAGGACGACGCCAAGGAGGGCGAAGCCCCCGCGTACACCCCCGTCCAGCGGCGCTCCCTGGACACCGCCCCGGCCGAGCTGGCCCGCCAGCTGCTCCCGGCCGGCGCCGTCCTGGTGCCGGAGCTCTCGGGCCCGTACACCGCCGCGAGCAGCGCCCAGGGCCTGCTCAGCACCCGGGTCGGCGAGGCCGACCTGACCGACCCGGTCTGGCAGGGCCGGGTGAACCTGGTCCAGGGCCGCGCCCCGGCCGCCGACACCGAGGCCGCCGTCACCACGGACTTCCTCAAGCGCTCCGGCCTCAAGGTCGGCGACAAGACCGCCGTCCGCGGCCTGGAGTCCGCCCCCTTCACCATCACCGGCGCCTACGAGTACCCCGGTGAGCTGCGGGCCACCGAACTGACCGCCCGCCCCGGCACCCTGCTGGAGCGGCTCGCCAAGGCCACCAAGGCGGACAACCCCCGCGAGGCCGGCACCGAGACCTCCCGCTGGCTGGTCAAGCTCCCGGCCGGTGCCGCGCTCGACTGGAACAAGGTCAAGGAGGTCAACGAGTACGGCTTCATCCTGGCCTCCCGCGCCGTCCTGCTCGACCCGCCGGCCCGCGCCGAGGTCCCCTACTACGTCGAGCAGAAGTCGAGCGGCGGCGAGGAGACCTCCTACCTCAACCGGACCGACGTCGTCATCCTCGCCACCGTCGTCGGCATGGCCCTGCTGGAGATCGTCCTCCTCGCGGGCCCCGCCTTCGCCGTCGGCGCACGGCGCTCGCGGCGGCAGCTCGGGCTGCTGGCCGCGGCCGGCGGTGAACGCGCCAACGTCCGCTCGGTCGTGCTCGGCGGCGGCATCGTCCTCGGCGTCACCGGCGCCCTGGTCGGCCTCGGCCTGGGCGTCGGCCTGGTCGCCCTGCTGCGCACCAGCGCCGAGGACTACTCCGGCAAGCGCTTCGGCCACTTCAACCTGCAGCCGCTCGACCTGCTCGGCATCCTCCTGGTCGGCCTCGTCACCGGTCTGCTGGCCGCCGTCGTGCCCGCCGTCCAGGCCTCCCGCCAGGACGTCGTCGCCGCGCTGACCGGCCGCGACACGCTCAAGCCGCCGAGCCGCAAGCTCGCCGTCCTCGGCCTGCTGATGCTCGGCGGCGGCGCCGCCCTCGCCCTGTTCGGCGCGACCAGCGGCATCGGCAACCGCAGCCTCGCCGTCCTCGGCGGCTCGGTCGTCGCGGAGCTCGGCATGGTCGTCCTGACGCCCTACCTGGTCGGGCTCTTCGGCCGGCTCGGCCGCTGGCTCTCGCTCGGCCCCCGGCTCGCCCTGCGCGACTCGGTGCGCCACCGCGGCCGCACCGCGCCCGCCGTGGCCGCCGTGATGGCCGCCGTCGCCGGCTCCGTCGCGGTCAGCGTCTACATGGCCAGCTACGAGGAGCAGAACCGGCGCGACTACGTCGCCTCCGGGCCCTCCAAGGCCGTCATGCTCGGCAGCGGCTGGATGACCGACGCCGACAGCAAGCTGCTGCCGCAGGCGCGCGAGGCCGTCGAACGCAGCATCCCCGACCTCGGCCAGCGCGCCGACGTCCAGCGCGTCGAGCCCAAGGGCAACTGCCCCGACGGCAGCTTCTGCGGCTACATCAGGGTCGAGGTGCCCAAGGCGGACCGATGCCCCGCCCTCGACCCGACCAGCGAGCTCGACCCCGCGGAGCACTACCGGATCATGGGGACGGACCCGCGCTGCAAGTCGGACAACCGCCGCAGCACCCCGTACACCGCGCTGGTCGCCGGCGACGCCACCCTGCTGCGCAACCTCTACGGCGTCACCGACCAGGGGGCCGGCCAGGCCCTCGCGGCCGGCAAGGCCGTGGTGTTCGACCCCCGGTACCTCAAGGACGGCAAGCTCGCCCTCCAGTACACCCTGCCGGTCCACCCCGATTCGAGCGGCAACTCCCGGGAGAAGCCGGTCACCACCGAGATCGCCGTGGACGCCGTCCTCGTCGACTCCTCGGAGCCCGCCCCGGGCCAGGCCGTGGTCAGCCCGGCCACCGCGGCCCGGCTCGGCTTCGCCACCGCTCCGGCCGGCTCGGTCTGGCTGCCCGCCGCGATGCCCTCCGACGGCGCCCAGCAGAAGGCCGACGGCGCGATCGCCAAGCTCACCGACCACACCATGCTCAAGATCGAACGCGGCTACGAGTCCCGGGCCGGACTGATCCAGCTCGGCCTGAACGTCTTCGCCGCGATCGTCGCCCTCGGCGCGGCCGGCATCGCCACCGGACTGGCCGCCGCCGACTCCCAGCGCGACCTGACCACCCTCGCGGCGGTCGGCGCCGAACCCCGCATCCGGCGCTCGCTGTCCGGCTTCCAGTGCGGGGTGATCGCCGCCATGGGCGCCCTGCTCGGCGCGGTCTGCGGCGTGGTGCCGGGGGTGGCGCTGCGCAAGGTCGAGGCCGCGACGGGCGGCTACCCCGGGATGAGCGCCGCCGAGCTGGCCAACAAGGCGATCGTGGTCTTCCCGTGGCCCACCATCGCCGCCACCGTGGTGCTGCTGCCGCTGCTCGCGGCCGGCCTGGCGGCGGTGATGACCCGGTCGCGGATCACCCTGCTGCGCCGTTCGGGCTGAGCCCGGCGCACCCGTCCGTCACCCCCGTCGCGCACCCCTGTCGCGGCGGGGGTGACGCATGTTACAGAGCCGGGAGCGCCCGGCAGCCGGACGGCCGGGGCGGGCACCCGCACGGGCGAACTACAGTCGTCGGTATGACGAGAACCCCGGACAGCGTCGTCCGCTCCTACATCGACCAGCACCAGGCCGCGTTCCTCGCCGACCTCTCCGAGTGGCTGGCCATCCCCTCCGTCTCCGCCGACCCGGCCCGGGCCGGCGAGGTGCGGCGCTCGGCCGAGTGGCTGGCCGCCAAGCTGGGGGAGACCGGCTTCCCGGTCGCCGAGGTGTGGGAGACCGACGGACTGCCGGCGGTGTTCGCCGAGTGGCCCTCCGGGGACCCGTCCGCGCCGACCGTCCTGGTCTACGGGCACCACGACGTGCAGCCCGCGGCCCGGGAGGACGGCTGGGACACCGAGCCGTTCACCCCGACCGTGGTCGACGGCCGGCTGTACGCGCGCGGCGCCGCCGACGACAAGGGCCAGGTGTTCTTCCACACCCTGGGGGTGCGCGCCCACCTGGCCGCCACCGGCCGCACCGCGCCGGCCGTCAACCTCAAGCTGCTGATCGAGGGCGAGGAGGAGTCCGGCTCGCCGAACTTCGCCGACCTGGTCCGGCGCGAGGCCGGGCGGCTGGCCGCCGACGTGGTCGTCATCTCGGACACCGGCATGTGGTCCGCGACCACGCCGACCGTCTGCACCGGCATGCGCGGCCTGGCCGACGCCCAGATCGACCTGTACGGGCCGGACACCGACATCCACTCCGGCTCCTTCGGCGGGGCCGTCCCCAACCCGGCCCAGGTCGCGGCCGAGCTGGCCGCCGCCCTGCACGACGCCGACCGCAGGGTCGCGATCCCGGGCTTCTACGACGGCGTCGTCGAGCTGACCGGGACCGAGCGCGAGCTGTTCGCCGAGCTGCCCTTCGACGAGGAGCAGTGGCTGCGGGTCGCCAAGTCGTACGGCACCCGCGGCGAGGCCGGCTACTCCACCCTGGAGCGGATCTGGGCCCGCCCGACCGCCGAGGTCAACGGCATCTGGGGCGGCTACACCGGCCCCGGCGGCAAGACCATCGTCCCCGCCTCGGCGCACCTCAAGCTGTCGTTCCGGCTGGTCGCCGGGCAGGAGGTGGAGAAGGTCCGCGAGGCGGTGCGGGACTGGGTGGCCGGGCGGGTGCCCGAGGGCGTCCGGTACGAGCTGGTCTTCCCGGGCGCGACCCGGCCCTGCCTGACCCCGCTGGACCACCCGGCGCTCCAGTCCACCGTCCGGGCGATGGGGCGGGCCTTCGAGCAGAAGATCCTCTTCACCCGCGAGGGCGGCTCCGGCCCGGCCGCCGACCTCCAGGACGCGCTGGGCGCGCCGGTGCTGTTCCTCGGCATCTCGGTGCCCTCGGACGGCTGGCACTCGGTCAACGAGAAGGTCGAGCTGGACCTGCTGGCCAAGGGCGTGGAGACGGCCGCGTACCTCTGGGGCGACCTGGCCGAGAACTTCCGGCCGGGGGCATGACGCCCACCGCACGCACCATGGCAGCCAGATCACTCATCCGGATGATTCACCACGTGGGGATGGAACAGACGTGAGCACCGTGCCTGAGACCGAGCGCCCGCTGCCCCTGGCCCTGGCCCGGTCCGGGGTGGACCGGGCGGCCGAGCACCGCCTCGACGAGCCCTGGCTGGCGGCCGCCTGGAGCCACCCGAACACCCGGGTCCTGCCGATCGCCGGCGGCGAGGCGTTCGTGGTCGACACCGCGCAGGGCACCGAACTCGTGCTGATGCCCTCCTTCGAGGCCCCGCAGACCGGCGACCGGTACTTCCTCGGCACCGACCAGGACGGCGTCTCGTACTTCGCGCTGGCCGGCGAGAGCCTGCCCGGGCGGCTGGACGGCGACGCCCGGCCGGCCGGGCTGCGCGAGGTCGGCGGGCTGCTGTCCGACCGGGACGCCGGGCTGCTGGTGCACGCCGTGGCGCTGGAGCACTGGCACCGGCTGCACAGCTTCTGCTCGCGCTGCGGGCACCCGACCGAGAAGGCCGGCGCCGGGCACGTGCGGCGCTGCACCTCCTGCGCGGCCGAGCACTACCCGCGCACCGACCCGGCGGTGATCATGGTGATCACCGACGAGCAGGACCGCTGCCTGCTCGGCCGCCAGGCGCTGTGGCCGGAGGGCCGCTGGTCGACGCTGGCCGGCTTCGTCGAGCCGGGGGAGTCGATCGAGCAGGCGGTGGCCCGCGAGGTGCACGAGGAGGCGGGCGTCAAGGTCGGCGAGGTGCGCTACGTGGCCAGCCAGCCCTGGCCGTTCCCGTCCAGCCTGATGCTCGGCTTCCTGGGCCGGGCGCTGCCCGGCGGCACCGAGATCACCGTGGACGGCGAGGAGCTGGCCGAGGCGCGCTGGTTCTCCCGCGAGGAGCTGCGCGCCGGGATGGAGGCGGGCGAGATCCTGCCGCCGTCCGGCATCTCGATCGCCCGGCACCTGGTCGAGCTCTGGTACGGGGAGCCGCTGCCCTCGGCGGCGCGCTGGTAATCCAGGACGAAAGGGGGGCGCGTGGTCAATTCCATGCGCCCCCCTTTTTCTCTCCAACCCCTTCCCGAATTCACCACGACCAGCTGTTCGTATCCGGACGGGCCAGTTCTGCTACCGGGAGGGGTCGGCGCGGGGGCGCATTCAACCCGCTCGGACGATATTGCCGGAAACGGCTGATACCGGCTCACCGCGCTCGCTACATTCACGAGGGTGACAATCCCCCGGGGCACCGCCCAATCCCCCAAATACCAGCGCCTCGCCGCCGACCTGCGCCGCCGGATCGCCGAGGGCGAGTTCACCGCCGACGCCGCCCTGCCGGTCGAGAGCGAACTGGAGCGCCAGTACGGCGTCGCCCGCAACACCGTCCGGCTCGCCGTCGACGTCCTGGTCAACGAGGGCCGCCTGGTCCGCCTCCAGGGCAAGGGCACGTACCTGCGCGAACACCCCGTCCTGGACCACCGCGCCTACGGCCCCGGCCTGACCCCCGCGCCGCGCGACTGCCTCGCCGCGCCCTCCGACGTCTACCTCGGCGAGGCCGCCGAAGCCGGGCGGGAACTCGGCACCGACTTCGAGATGATGATCGTCCGGGCCCGGGTGGACATCGCCGAACGGCTCGGGCTGCGCCCCGGCGAGGCCATCGTGGTCCGCCGCCAGCTGCGGCTGCTCGACCGCGAGCCGTACTCCATCGAGGAGAGCCACTACCGGGCCGGCCTCGCCGCCGGCACCCCGCTGATGGAGCCCGACCCCGTCGAGGGCGGCGACGAGGCGGTGCTCGCCACCCTCGGACGCACCGAGATCGGCGCGGTGGACCACCTGGTCGCGCGGATGCCGGGCCCCGAGGAGGCCCAGTGGTTCCAGGGCGGCCCCGGCGTGCCGCTCATGGTGCAGACCCGCGTCACCTACGACCGGCGCGGGCCGGTGCGGGTCATCGAGACCCGCTACTCGGCCGACCGCAGCCGGCTCGTCTACGGCGTCGGCGACCTCGGCGCCCGCACCACCCTGCCCGCGCCCGCCGCGCCCGTCGACCCGGCCCGGGCCGACGCGCCGTGACGCGCGCCGGCCCCGGCGGCCCGGGCCCGCGGGGCCCGGGTCGGGGCCGGTCGGGCCCGGGCCCGGCGGGTTCGCGCCCGGCGGGTGTGGACCCGGTGGGGTCAGGACGCCAGGGCCTTCTTGACCTGCAGCAGGCTCGGGTTGGTCATCACGACCCGCTCGCCGCCGCCCACCGGCGTCACCAGCACCGTCGGGACGGTCTGGTTCCCGTTGTTCACCGACTCGACGAAGGACGCCGACGCCGGGTCCTCCTCGATGTTGATCTCGGTGTAGCCGATGCCTTCACGGTCCAGCTGGCTCTTGAGTCGGTTGCAGTACCCACACCAGGTCGTGCTGTACATCGTCACGGTGCCGGACATCGAGGGGGCTCCTTCGAAAGAGGGGGGCGTACGGTCACCGGCAGGAACGTCCACCGGGCGGCGGACATTCCGGAGCGCCGTCGACCGTCGCGCGGAGTGATCATCCTGCGATCGCACCGGGCCTGTGGACAACCCCGTCCGCGATGTCCCCCCGGGCTGAGAGGATGGAACGCATGCAGGAAGACCTCTTGAGCGGCAGCCCCTACGACGGCCCCCACGGCTCCCCCTGGGCCGACCCCGGTGCCGACACGGGCCCGGACGCGGTGCTCGCCGGGCTCGACCCCGAGCAGCGCGCCGTCGCCACCGCCCTGCACGGTCCCGTCTGCGTCCTGGCCGGCGCCGGCACCGGCAAGACCCGCGCCATCACCCACCGGATCGCCTACGGCGTGCGCAGCGGCGTCTACCACCCCCAGCAGGTCCTCGCCGTCACCTTCACCGCCCGCGCCGCCGGCGAGATGCGCGGCCGGCTGCGCCAGCTCGGCGCCGACGGCGTCCAGGCCCGCACCTTCCACGCCGCCGCGCTGCGCCAGCTCCAGTACTTCTGGCCGCGCGCCGTCGGCGGCCCCGTCCCCCAGCTCCTGGAACGCAAGGTCCAGCTCGTCGCCGAGGCCGCCGGCCGCTGCGGCCTGCGCGTCCAGCGCACCGAACTGCGCGACCTCACCGCCGAGATCGAATGGGCCAAGGTCACCCAGATCGCCCCCGAGGACTACCCCGCGGCCGTCGCCAAGTCCGGCCGCGAGGCCCCCCGCGACCCGGCCGAGACCGCCCAGGTCTACCGCGTCTACGAGGAGGCCAAGAGCCGCCGCGGCAGCATGGACTTCGAGGACGTCCTGCTGCTCACCGCCGCCATCCTGGAGGACCGCCCGGACATCGCCGACCAGGTCCGCTCCCAGTACCGGCACTTCACCGTCGACGAGTACCAGGACGTCTCCCCGCTCCAGCAGCGCCTGCTCGACCGGTGGACCGGCCCCGACGGCGGCGCCAGCCTCTGCGTCGTCGGCGACGCCAGCCAGACCATCTACTCCTTCACCGGCGCCACCCCCGACTACCTGCTCAACTTCCGCACCCGGCACCCCGAGGCGACGGTGGTCAAGCTGGTCCGCGACTACCGCTCCACCCCCCAGGTCGTCCACCTCGCCAACGGACTGCTCGCCCAGGCGCGCGGCGAGGCCGCCCGGCACCGCCTGGAGCTCGTCTCCCAGCGCGAGGCCGGCCCCGAGCCGGTCTACACCGAGTACGAGGACGAGCCCACCGAGGCCGAGACCACCGGCCGCCGGATCAAGGACCTGCTCGCCGCCGGGGTGCGCGCCAGCGAGATCGCCGTGCTGTTCCGCACCAACGGCCAGTCCGAGGTCTACGAGCAGGCCCTCGCCGACCTCGGCGTGCCCTACCAGCTCAAGGGCGCGGAACGGTTCTTCGAGCGCCCCGAGGTCCGGGACGCCGGCGTGCTGCTGCGCGGCGCCGCCCGGGCCGCCTCCGACCCGCTCACCGACGACGCCCCCGACCTGGCCGGCCAGGTCCGCGCGGTCCTGGCCACCCGCGGCTTCACCGCCGACCCCCCGGCCGGCTCCGGCGCCGTCCGGGACCGCTGGGAGTCGCTGGCCGCCCTGGTCCGGCTGGCCGAGGAGTTCGAGCGCACCCGCACCGCGGCCGGCCAGACCACCGACCTCGCCGCCTACGTCGCCGAGCTGGACGCCCGGGCCGCGGCCCAGCACGCCCCGGCCGTCGAGGGCGTCACGCTCGCCTCGCTGCACGCCGCCAAGGGCCTCGAATGGGACGCCGTCTTCCTGGTCGGCCTCACCGAGGGCACCCTGCCGATCATCTACGCCAAGACCGACGAGCAGGTCGAGGAGGAACGCCGCCTCCTCTACGTCGGCGTCACCCGGGCCCGCAAGCACCTCAGCCTCTCCTGGGCGCTCTCCCGCTCCCCGGGCGGCCGGGCCAGCCGCAAGCCGACCCGCTTCCTGGACGGGCTGCGCCCCGGCTCCGCCGCCCCGGGCGCGCGCACCGGCGCGCGCGGCGGGCGGGGGGGCGTCGAGCCCGGCGAGCGCTCCGCCGGGCGGCGGGCCCGCGGACCGGTCAAGTGCCGGGTCTGCGACAAGGTGCTCACCGAGGCCGTCGAGCGCAAGCTGCGCCGCTGCGAGAGCTGCCCGTCCACGATGGACGAGGGGCTGTACGAGCGGCTGCGCGAGTGGCGGGCCCGGCAGGCGAAGAAGCAGGGCGCGCCGGCCTACGTGGTGTTCACCGACGCCACGCTGATGGCGATCGCCGAGGACGTGCCCGCCGGCCGCGGTGAGCTGGCGGCCATCTCCGGGGTCGGCGCGATGAAGCTGGACAAGTACGGGGCCGCCGTGCTCTCGTTGTGTGCGGGGGAGGAGCCCGAGGAGGATCCGGACGACGTCGAGGACGGCGGTCCGGCCGATCAGGCCTGAGCAGGTCCGAGCGCGGTCCCAGGGGCCGCTCCGAGGGTTTCGGAACCCGTCGTGTGACGTGCCGAAGAACTCGCGTGAAAAATAGTTTGCGCCGCGTACCGGGAGCGCAATAGCCTGCCGGAGCGGTCAAGGGGACGCGGTCGCACGGGGTGAAACCTGTGCCGATGCCCCTCGCCCGAGAGCTTTACCGAGACAGACATCCGAACATTCGGAGCCAGGGAGACCAGGCTCCGCGAGACGCCGAGAGGAGGCGAAGACAGTGGGAAACATCATGATCACCAAAATGACTGGCCAGACCGTTGTCGCTGCCTCCCTGCGTGCCGCCCGTCTGCGGGCGCTCGCCGAGCTCGGTGGAACCGGTCTGGGTCTCGACACCACCGGTGTCTCCGCTCCCGTTGTCAGTGGTCTTGGACACACTGATCTGTGCCTCACGGGCGGCAGGAGCTTCGAAGGCACCTTTGTCGAGACCGGTCTGTCCCGTGACTGGGCGTCGTTCGGTACGTCGTGCTCCCTGCGCGACGAGCGACCGACCCAGGCACCGAAGGCAGCAGTAGCCGCCGCCATGCATGGCGGCTATGCGCAGGTCGTCGGTGCCGGAAACGCCCAGAAGCAGAACGAGCAGCAGATTAACCAGGCCATGGCCGCCTTCACGGGCGCCGAGGCCATCCGGATGCAGGCCTTCCGCGGCCCTGAACCCTGGAGAGAACGAACCTGAGCCAGCCTCAGGTCGGCACCTCCAGGGCCGCGGAACCCGTCACACCGGGATCCGCGGCCCTTCTGTTTTGTCCGGTACGCAAGACCACCCAGGCCCTCTGGGGCCTCCGGCCCAGCACCACCAGTCACCTGGGCCGGAACCACTGAGAAAAGACGAGGAAGACGCCCACAGTGTCCACGGTCATCACACCGCCCACCCCGTCCGTACCGCCGACAAGCCAGATCACCAAGGCCGACCAGGCCGACCCCCCGGAGGTTCCTTCCATGCAGCTCAGCTCGATCGAGCAGGCCGAGTCCCTCGGTCTCCCCATCCCCTGCCGCGCCTTCGACCCCGAGGTCTTCTTCGCGGAGACGCCGGCCGACGTCGAGTACGCGAAGTCGCTCTGCGGCACCTGCCCGGTGAAGGAGGCCTGCCTGGCCGGCGCCCTGGAGCGGCGCGAGCCGTGGGGCGTCTGGGGTGGCGAGCTGTTCGTCCAGGGCGTCGTGGTGGCGCGCAAGCGTCCCCGTGGCCGTCCGCGCAAGACCGAGGTCATGGCATGAACCCCGCCCACGAGGCCAGGGTCGTCCGCCGGGGAGAGCAGCCCCCGCTGGACAGCGCCCTCCGCCGATCCGTGCGGATCGCCGCCGCCAAGGCCGACGCCGCAGCCCGCATCACGTCCCCGAGCAAGCACCACGAGCAGGACCACGACATGAACCCCGCCGCCGTCGATCCCACCGCCCGCGCCGAGCAGGCCACCGAACGTCAGACCCAGAACAGGATCCTCGAGATGCAACTCCTCCACGAATCCCTGGCCCGTGCCCATATGCAAGACAGGCTGCACGAGGCCGAGAACCAACGGCTCGTCAGCCGGGTCGCCCGGGCCCGCAAGCTCAGGCAGCGGGCCGAGCGGGCCTCGATGCGCGCCCGCAAGGCGCTCGCCGTCGCGCTGATGTAGCGCTGATACAGCGCTGAAGCAGGGCCCCGTCGGTCCGGAGGGCCCGTCCTCGACAGGCCCCCGCCGGCTCCGGTCCACGGCCGGACACCGGTTCGCCGTCGGACCTTGAACCACCCCCGTCGTGCCGCAGGCCGCTCCCCGTCGTCGGGGGAGCGGCCTGCGGCCGTTGTCGCGGTGTGGGGGTCAGTCCTTGCGGACCCGGGCGGGTTCGGCGGTCCTGGCGGGCTTCACGGGCTTCACGGGCTTCGTGGGGTTGGCGGGTTCCGCGCGCTCTGCCGACGGCCGCCCGGCGAACTCGGGCAGCCACTCCAGCATCTCCGCGCGGAACGGCGCCTTGGCGCCCAGCTGGCAGAGCACCCCGATGGTGCTCAGCGTCACCCGGTGGATCAGCAGGTACGCGGGCGGCAGGTTCAGCTGCTTGCCCAGGTTGTAGGCGGGCGAGCGCGGGTCGGCGATCCGGGCCGCCTGGGCCCGCATCCAGGTCCGGGTGAAGTGGAAGTTCTCCACCGCGGCCGGCTCGATGATCGGCAGCAGGTAGTCCAGCACCGCGTCCGGGTCCAGCCGGACCGAGGGCTTCACGAAGCCCTCCTCGCGCAGCATCCGGAGCACGCCCGCCGCGTCCCCGGCCAGCGCCATCCGCAGCGAGGCCCCGATCGGGGCCGGCAGCCCGCCGGGCAGCCGGTCCACCGTGCCGAAGTCCAGCACGCCCAGCCGCCAGCCCGACACCGGGCCGTCGTCCTTCAGCAGCCGGAAGTTGCCCGGGTGCGGGTCCGCGTGCAGCAGGCCGGTCCGGGACGGGCCGGCGAACAGGAACCGGGCCAGCAGCTGCCCGGCGCGGTCGCGCTCCTCCTGGGTGCCGCCCGCGATCACCTCGGCCAGCGGGGTGCCGCCCATCCACTCGGTGACCAGCACCTGGTCGGCCTGGGCCACCACGCCCGGCACCACGATGTCCGGGTCGTCCGTGAACTCCTCGGCGTGGCGGCGCTGGGCCTGCGCCTCCAGCTCGTAGTCCAGCTCCTCCGAGACGCGCTCGCGCAGCTCGGTGATCAGCGGCTTGATGTCCAGCCCGGGGATCAGCGGGCCCAGCAGCCAGGCCACCCGGCTCAGCTGCGAGAGGTCCGCGAGCAGCGCGTCCCCCGCCCCCGGGTACTGCACCTTGACGGCGACCGTGCGGCCGTCGTGCCAGACCGCCTTGTGCACCTGGCCGATCGAGGCGGCGGCCGCGGGCCGGTCGTCGAACTCCCGGAACAGCCCGCGCCAGTCGTCACCGAGCCGCTGGGCGAGCGCGGTGTGCACCTTGGCGGCGGGCATCGGGGGAGCGGCGTCCTGGAGCTTGGTGAGCGCCGCCCGGTACGGCCCGGCGACCTCCTCGGGCAGCGCGGCCTCGAAGACGGACAGCACCTGCCCGAACTTCATCGCCCCGCCCTTGAGTTCGCCGAGGACCTTGAACAGCTGGTCCGCGGTGGCCTGTTGGAGCTCGGCGGTGACCACCTCGGCGGAGCGGCCGCCGATCCGCTTGCCCAGGCCGAGCGTGGCGCGACCGGCTATCCCCAGCGGCAGGGCGGCGAGCCGTGCCGTGCGGGTCACTGCCTTGCGCGGAAGATCGCTCACCCCGGGCCTCCATTCCCTGGCCCCCCGGTTCCGGACGGCCGACCATCTCTACGCCATTGTGCCCGCTCCCTGCTGCGTGCCCCTCGGAATTCCGTGGGGCGGGGCGGAGAGTGGCCTCCCTTTGCGGGGAGTTGGGCGGCTTGGTCCGGGGAGGGCGGGGGTGGGGGCAGGTGGTTGCTGCGCAGGAAGTCGGCTCGGCCGACTTCCTGCGCAGTGTTGTGATGCTGCTCGCTTCCCTCTTCCCCGGGGCCCCTCCCCCTCCCCCCTCCCCACCCACCGCCCACCGCCCACCACCCACCGCACCCACAACCCACCCACCCACCTCGTACCCCGAGCGGTGGCGCCCCGTCCTCTCTGCCGGTCCGTGCCCGGTCTGTGCCCGTGCCGGTGCCGGTGCCGTGCCATGGCCTGTGCCTTGCCCGGGGCAGGGCACAGGCCATGGGAGGCCTCGCACCCGCCCGTGGGGCTTGTCGGCCCCGGCCGGGGGTTCGTCGGGACGGCGGGCCCACCCCGGCCATCGGCTCGTACGGCCGGGTGGGTGCCCGTGGTCCCGTGGGGAGGCCGGAGGCTGCCGAGCCGTGCAGCCGCCGGGCCTGCTCCCGTCAGACTCGTTCTTCTCCTCCTCCTCCGTTCCTCACCCCGGGGGCAGCGGCTGCCAGAGGCAGCCGCAGTCCGGGTGCCCGCGCAGCCGCAGGCGCCGTGGCATGCCGTCCCCGGCCGAGACCTCGCACCAGCCGTCCACGCTCGGTGGGCGCCCGCCGTCCAGGAACACCTGGATGTGCAGGGCCGCCAGGCCGGCGACCGCCGTCGCGAGCGCCGTGTCGCAGGCCGGGGTACGGGCCCGGCCGGGCCCTCCGTCGGCCAGCTGGGCCAGGACTCTCGGCCAGGCGGCGTCCTCGTCCTCCCGCCGCAGCACCAGGCAGTGCCCGCAGGCCGACATCCCGGGGATCACCAGTGGCCCGATGACGCCGAACTCCTCGACCACGCCCACGTAGAGGTGCGGCACCCCGGCCCGCAGCAGCAGCCGGGCCTCGTACGTCCCGCCCGCGAAGGCGGCACTGCCGTCCCGGGGCGCGAGGACCACGAAGTCCGGTGGCGGGTCCCCGGGCCGGCGGCGGGGCACGGGCGCCGGTGGCCGCCCCGCCGCGCGCTGCACGGCCTCCCGGGCCGCCGTCGAGCGCAGCCGGCCGACGTCCCCGGGCGGCAGCCCGGCGGGGGAGCAGTCGCCGGGTTTCACCCGGCCGGTGTCCGCGACCGTGACCGTGCCGGTGCCGCCCGCCGCGAGCACCGCCGCCACGGCGGCGCCGACCCGGCCCGCGCCGCGCACCTCGATCCGCGCGTCGGCCCGGCGGCCCAGGACCGCCGGTGCGGCGCCCGGCCCGGAGTGGACCAGGGAGAGCGAGGCGAGGTCCGGTTCGAGCAGGTCCCGCTGCTGCGCGGGGAAGCGGGCCAGCGCGCGGCGGCCGGCCTCCGCGTCGTCCAGCAGGCCGGTCTCCTCCAGGCCGGTGAGCAGGGTGTCGGCCGGTTCGCGGCCGAGCCCGATGCGTTCTCCCTCGTTCAGGAGCTCCGGTCGGTCGCGCGTCCCGTCGAGCAGCGCGAGGAAGTCGCAGAGGGTCTTGTCGGCGTTGCCGAGCACCCCGGCGAACCGGGTGACGGTGCCGAACTGCAGGGTCTCCGAGTCCCGCCAGCTGCGGGACAGCGCGGGCTTGAGGGCGAGGCGCACGACGATCTTCCTTCCGATCGTTTCCGGACGGCTGACCGCAGCTTGCCCCATCGCGCCGATGTCGTGCGCAGAGTTATCCACAGGTCTGTGCTTATGATCACCCCATCCGTTCGCACGCCCTGTGGATAACTGGCCATCCTCCCCGATGTCGCTTTCCGGACACCCCCCGTCGACTTTTCGTTCCCGATCGCTCCATGAAAGATTCCGGCCATGGCAGCGGACTTCTGTCCGTGGTACCGGGTAACGTCGTGTGCCATGGCAGCCGAGCGGGACTCCCATCCACCGGCGTCGCGTCGGCGTGCCCCCGCAGCGTCCGGGTCGCAGGTCGCGGCGCCGAACACGCGCGGGCGCCCGGACCAGCGGCAGCAGCCGAGGCCGGCCCCGTCGCAGCCGCCGCCCGCCGGTGCCACGGCCCCCGAGGCGCACGACCGCAGCCGGGTCGAGGTGCGCCGCAGCGCCCGCCGCAGCCGTACCGTCTCCGCCTACCGCGAGGGCGACCGCACCATCGTGCTGATCCCGGCCCGGATGTCGCACGCCGAGGAGCAGCGCTGGGTCGCGCAGATGCTGGAGAAGCTCGCCGCCCAGGAGTCCCGGCGGATCCCCGGGGACGAGGCCCTGATGGCCCGGGCCCGCGAGCTGTCGGCCTCCTATCTGGACGACCGCGCCCGGCCCAGTCAGGTCCGCTGGGTCACCAACCAGAATTCCCGCTGGGGCTCCTGCACCCCCAGCGAGGGGACGATCCGCCTCTCCCACCGTCTTCAGGGCATGCCGGAGTACGTGCTGGACTACGTGCTGCTGCACGAGCTGGCGCACCTGCTGGTGCCGGACCACGGCCCGGCGTTCTGGGCGCTGCTGGAGGCCTACCCGCGGACCGAGCGGGCCCGCGGCTACCTGGAGGGCGTGGTCTCCGCGGCCCGGCTGCCGCACATCCCCGGCGCCCGGCACGCCGCCCCGGGCCCGACCGGGCCCGATCAGGCGGCCTCCTGCGACTGACGCCGCGGCGGAGCGGGAGTCGCGGTGGTGTCAGGGCCGGGGCAGCGCGGGAGCCACGGGCGGGCCGTCCGACCGTAGGAACGACGGAAGGGGGCGCGGGCCGATGTGGCCCGCGCCCCCTTCCGGTGTCGCACCTCAGCCGGTCAGCTGCCGTGCCCGGGCCACCAGGTCGCGCACCGAGTGGTCGGTGAGCTCCGGCAGCCGGTCGTAGTCGAACCAGCGCAGGTCCAGCGACTCCTCGCTGATCAGCGCCTGGGCGCCGGCCGGGGCCAGCGCGATGTACTGGACGTCCAGGTGGGTGTTCTCCGGCCGGTCCTTGCCGGCGCAGCGCACCAGGTGCCGGTCCAGCTTGGCCGGCACCGGGGTGCCGCCGCTCTCCAGCAGCACCAGGTCGGGGATGCCGGACTCCTCGACGGCCTCGCGCAGCGCGGCCGAGGCGAGGTCGCGGTCGCCGGGCTCGCAGTGCCCGCCCATCTGGAGCCACATGCCGACCTTGGGGTGCAGGGTCAGCAGCACCCGCCCGGCGGCCGGGTCGACGACCGCCGCGCTCGCGGTGATGTGCGCGGGCAGGCAGGAGCGGTACAGGCCGTCGGGCCGCGCGGCGAGGTGCTCCAGATAGTCGAGCCGCAGCCGCTCCTGGTCCTGGTCGGCGGGCCGCCACCCGCTCAGCGCGCGGACGGCGTCCGCGTGCAGGCCGGAGGAGGTCTCGGTGGCGGGCGTCTCGGTGGCCGTCATGCGGTGGGCTCGCCCTTCCCGTCGGTGCCGTCCTCGTCGGTCTTCGGCTGCTCGTCCTTCTTGGTGAGGTCGGGCTTGCCGGCCGCGGCCTCGCCGAGCAGCTTGTCGAGCGCGTCGAAGTCGATGCCGCCCTCCAGGTCGTCGGCGGAGCCCCGGTGGACGAAGGCGTCCGGGTCGTCCAGGTCGGCGGCGGTGGGCAGCATGTCCGGGTGCTCCCAGAGCGCGTCGCGGCCCTCGATGCCGCGGGCGTCGGCGAGCAGCGCCCAGAGCCGGGAGGCGTCGCGCAGTCGGCGCGGGCGCAGCTCCAGGCCGACCAGGGTGGCGAAGGTCTGCTCGGCGGGCCCGCCGGCCGCGCGGCGGCGGCGGACGGTCTCGCGCAGCGCGCCGGACTGCGGCAGGTGCGGCTCGGCGGCGGCGTGCACGACGGCGTCGACCCAGCCCTCGACCAGCGCGAGCGCCGTCTCCAGGCGGGCGAGCGCGGCCTTCTGCTCGGGGGTGTCCTCGGGCTGGAGCAGGCCGCCGGCCAGTGCCTCCTGGAGCGCCTCCGGGTTGGTGGGGTCGAGCTGGCCGACCAGCTCCTCCATCCGGGAGGTGTCGACCTTGATGCCGCGCGCGTAGGCCTCGACGGCGCCCAGCAGGTGGGCCCGCAGCCACGGCACGTGGGCGAAGAGCCGCTGGTGGGCGGCCTCGCGCAGGGCGAGGTAGAGCCGGACCTCGTCGGCGGGCACGCTCAGGCCCTCGCCGAACTCGGCGACGTTCTGCGGCAGCAGCGCGGCCTTGCCGGCCGGGGCGAGCGGCAGGCCGATGTCGGCGGAGCCGACCACCTCGCCGGCGAGCGCGCCGAGCGCCTGGCCGATCTGGGTGCCGAACATGGCGCCGCCCATCGAGCGCATCACGCCCATCAGCGGGCCGGCCATGGCCTGCATCTCCTCGGGCAGGACGCCGCCCATGGCGTTGCCGACCCGCTCGGCGACCGGGTCCACCAGGTCCTTCCAGACCGGGAGGGTGGCCTCGATCCACTCGGCGCGGCTCCAGGCGACGGCGGTGCCGGCACCGGAGGGGAACTCGGTGGAGCCGTCGAGCCACAGGTCGGCCAGGCGGACGGCCTCGGCGACGGCGGAGCGCTCGGCCGCGCTGACCGAGCGGTCCTTGCTCTTGCCCTCGGCGGGCTCGGCGACCACGGTCTGGCGGGCGATGTTCGTGGCGAGGTCCCAGTTCACCGGGCCGCCCTCGAAGGAGAGCATCTGGCCGAGCTGCTGGAAGGCGGCGCCGAGGTCGCCCGGGTTCATGCCGCCGAACATCGCGGCGAAGGGGTTGTCGGCACCGGCGCCGCCGGGGCCGCCCGGGGCGCCGGGCATGCCGAAGAGCGCGCCGAAGGGGTTGCCGCTCCCGAAGCCGAACGGCTGGGGGCCGCTGTCGGACTGCTCCTGGTCCTTCTTCTTCTGCGCGTCGTCGGGCTTGGCCTTGCCGTCCTCGGGCTCCTCTGGCGGAACGCCGAATCCGAAGGGAAGGTCGCTCACGGGGTCCTCGATCCGGTCGGCCGTCATGCGGGTGTGGCGGGAAAGTCTGCGCCCGGGGCGGCGGCGGAGTGGGGGACTCGGGGCGGCTCCCGCGCGGCAGGCCCGCGCCGGGTGCACCACCGGGCCTTCGCCTCGGGCAGGATGGACGTACGTGACACACGTCCGTACGCACATAAAGCTAACCGTGGAGGATGGCCGGTGAGTTCCCCGCCCTCGGACGTTCGCTCTGGGCTGACCGGAGGAGAGACCGGAGGAGAGGACGCGTCGGACACCACGGCGTCGCCGCCTCCAGCCTACGGCGGACGGCCCCTGACCGTGGCGGTCACGGGCGCCGCGGGGGTGCTGGGCGAGCGGGTCGCCGCCCGGCTGGTGGCCTCGCCGCACGTGCGGAAGGTCCTCGCGGTGGACGACCGGCGCGGCGACGTGCCCGGCGTGCAGTGGCGGGTCCTCGACGTGCGCGACCCGGCGGTGGCCGAGCGGCTGGCCGGGGTCGACGTGGTGGTGCACCTGGCGATGGACTTCGGCATGGAGTCGGACGCCCGGGCCCGCAGCGCCTACAACGTGCGCGGCGCCCAGACGGTGCTGACCGCGGCCGCGGCCGCCGGGGTGCACCGCGTGGTGCTGTGCACCTCGGCGATGGTCTACGGCGCGCTGGCCGACAACGAGGTGCCGCTGGCCGAGGACTCCGAGCTGCGGGCCACCGAGGAGGCCTCGCTGGTCGGGGACCTGCTGGAGATCGAGCGGCTGGCCCGCCGGGCGCCGCGCGCCCACCCGGGCCTGCAGGTGACGGTGCTGCGCCCGGCCGTGGTGGTGGGCCCCGGCGTGGACACCGTGCTGACCCGGCACTTCGAGGCGCCCCGGCTGCTGGTGGTGGCCGGCTCCCGGCCGTGCTGGCAGTTCTGCCACGTGGACGACCTGGCGGCGGCGCTGGAGTACGCGGCGCTGGGCCTGGTCGAGGGCGAGGTGACGGTCGGCTGCGACGGCTGGCTGGAGCAGGAGGACGTGGAGCGGCTGTCCGGGATCCGGCGGATGGAGCTGCCGGCCTCGCTGGCGCTCGGTACGGCCGCGCGGCTGCACCGGCTGGGCCTGACCCCGGCCCCGGCCGGGGACCTGGCGTACACGATGTACCCGTGGGTGGTGTCCGGCAGCCGGCTGCACGAGGCGGGCTGGCGCCCGGCGCACACCAACGAGCAGGTGCTGGCCGAGCTGCTGGAGCAGGTGTCCGGCAAGCACGCGGTGGCCGGGCGCCGGCTGGGCGGCAAGGAGGCGGCGACCAGCCTGGGGGCGGCCGGGGCGACGGTGGCGCTGGTCGGTACGGCGGCGCTGGTGCGCCGGGCCCGCAAGCGGCGGCGGTTCTGAGCGGCCGGTCCTGAGTGCCGGTTCCGATCGGCCGGTGCCGGACGGCGGGGCCCGGCCGGCGGGCGGCGCTCTCCCTCGATTTCTCACGATGCGAAATTCTGGAACCGCGGTGCGGAAAGCACTTGCCCCGGAGCGTCCCGGATGGGGAATCATGGGGTCATGTCCGACAACCACGACCCCATCCGCCTGCTCGCCATCCGCGACACCCCGCTCTCGCTGGACGAGGTGTACGAGGCGGTCGGCGACGACGCGGCCGGCGGCACCACCGTCTTCGTCGGGACGGTCCGGGACCACGACGGCGGCAAGTCGGTCTCCGCGCTGGAGTACAGCTGCCACCCCACCGCCGAGCAGGAGCTGCGCCGGGTCGCCGAGAAGGTGGCCGCGGACTTCCCGGTCCGGGCGCTGGCCGCGGTCCACCGGGTGGGCCGGCTGGAGATCACCGACAAGGCCGTGATCGTCGCCGTCTCCTGCGCCCACCGCGGCGAGGCCTTCGCGGCCGCCCGCCGGCTGATCGACGACCTCAAGCACGAGGTGCCGATCTGGAAGCACCAGGTCTTCTCCGACGGCGCGGAGGAGTGGGTCGGCGCCGGCGACTGCTGAGGCCGGCCCGGACCCGACGGAACCGGACCGGACCGGACGGCACGGAACCGGACGCGAGGGCACCGAGCCGGTCGGAACCGAACGGCACACCTCGCGCGTCCGTCGGGTCAGGCGCGCCGCGGTCTCACTCCAACGGGTCCGTGCCGGCGCTCCGGATACTCCCTGGAAGTGAGCCGATCGGCCGTCCCGTAACCCGGACGGCGCCGGCCGCGTTGTCCGCCGGAGTGGTTAATCTGCTCATAGACACGACGAGCTGGGAGTGCTGGTATGGGTGTGCTCGCCTGGTTGATCATTCCGGTTGTCGCCGTCCTGGTCGCCGCCCTCTGGGCGGGGTGGGCCCAGCGGGCCCCGCGGGCCACCGGCGATCCGGCCTCACTCGCCGAACACCGGCGCTTCATGGCCGCGATGGAACGCACCACCGCGGGCGCCGCCGCCCCGGGTGAGGGCTCCGGCCGGTAGCCCGGCGGGCGCCGCTTCAGGCACGTCCCGTACTGTCGAGGCATGCCACGCCGCTCCGCGACGATGCTCGCTGCCACCCTGCTGCTCATAGCGCTGCTCTGCGTCTCGGTGCTGATGAAGGTGCCGTACACGGAGATGAGCCCGGGGCCGACGTACAACACGCTCGGCAACCAGGGCGGCAAGCCGGTGATCAGCATCAGCGGGCACGAGTCGTACCCGACGACCGGGCACCTCAACATGACCACCGTCCAGGTCACCGGGGCCAAGTACGAGCCCAGCCTGGTCAACGCGGTGGTCGGCTGGCTGCGGGACGACGTGCTGGTGGTGCCGCACGACAACGTCTACCCCAAGGGGCAGTCGGACGCGGACGCCAAGAAGCAGAACGCCGAGGAGTTCGCCTCCTCCGAGGACAGCGCCCGCACCGCGGCGCTCAAGCAGCTGGGCGTGCCGGTCGGCAGCGAGCTGATCGTGAAGTCGGTCACCGCGGGCGCCCCGGCCGAGGGCCGGCTGCACGCGGGCGACCAGATCGTGGCCGTGGACGGCGTCCCGGCCGGCTCGGTCGAGCAGGTGGTCGCGGCGGTCACCAAGCACAAGCCGGGCGAGTCGGCGGTCTTCACCGTCGTGCCGCGGGTCAAGGACGCGAACGGCGTCGCCACGGCGGGCGGGAAGACCGACGTCACCGTCCCGACCGTCCGGGCCAAGGACCTCGACCCGAAGGCCCCCGCCGAGCGGGCGGAGCTCGCGGTGGTGGGCATCGGCACCGGGATCCGGCACACCTACCCGTTCCAGATCGACATCGGGCTGCAGGACGTCGGCGGCCCGAGCGCCGGGCTGATGTTCTCGCTCGGCATCATCGACAAGCTCACCCCGGGCGGCGACCTCACCGGCGGCAAGTTCGTGGCCGGCACCGGGACCATCGACGACGACGGCAAGGTCGGGCCGATCGGCGGCATCTCGATGAAGCTGATCGCCGCCCGGGACGCCGGTGCCGAGTACTTCTTCACCCCGTCCTCGAACTGCGCCGAGGCCACCAAGAACGTCCCGTCCGGGCTGACCCTGATCAAGACGGACACGCTGGACAGCGCGCTGAAGTCGCTGGAGCAGGTCCGCTCCGGGCAGACCTCCGCGCTGCCGTCCTGCGCCGCCAAGTAGCGGCCGGGTAGTCACCGGGCAGCCGCCGGGCAGCGGCCGGGCAGCGGTCGGGCCGTCGGCACGGGGCCTGCCGGGCAGCCGCCGGGGCGGCCGCCCGGGAACGTTGGCGGGAAGGTGTCAGGCGAAGGTCGCCAGCAGCGCGTCGGTCAGGCCGGGCACCAGGTCGGGGCCGGTCAGCACCTCGCGGGCGACGTCCTTGGAGCGCAGCCGCAGCGCGATCTCCTTCTTGCCGCCGCGGAGCACCGCGGCGGTGATCCGCACCTCCTCGCGCTTGGGGTGGTTGGCCACCCACTCGGCGAGCTGGGCGTCGGAGGCGCCGCGCGGGCGGGACTGCTCGGCGCCCGGGGGCAGCATGAGGCGCTCGACGACCAGGGCGCAGCCGGCCACGGAGTCGGGCCAGGCGATGGTGCCGAGGAACTTGTCGAGCTCCATGCCGGCCGGCAGCTCGTCCTGCTCGATCGGGGTCAGGCCGGGCTCGTCGCCGTCGGCGAGGCCGAGCTGCTTGGCGATCTTCGGGTTGGCCTTGCGCAGGGCGGCGCTGTCCACCAGGGCGAACAGCCGGGCCGGGAGGTCCCAGCCGAGGGTGGAGGCGTACTCGTCGATCTCCAGCGCGGCCCGGGTCAGCGGGGTGGCGGCCGGGAGCTTGGAGACGTCGTCGGGGGAGTTGTTCAGATCAGACGCGTCGGACATGCCTCAATCCTCACACGCCGGGCGGGGCGCGCTCGCCGGAAGGCCGCCGGGGGCGGTCGGGGGGTCGTCGCGGGCCGTCGGGAGGGCCGGGGGAGCCGTGGCGGGGACGGTCGGCGGCGGGCGGCCGTCGTAACCGTCTGCTAACGGTGGGAACTCGGCCAAAGCCTGGTTAAGTTGCTCTGACGACCGACCCCATTCAGACGACACAGCCGAGGTGCCACCGTGGTCTTCCAGATGCCCGAACGCTCAGGGCCGGGTTTCCGGCGCAGGGTAGGCCCGCCCTCCCGGCGGGCGCGGGTGGCCCTGCTGACCCTGGGCGTGCTCGCGGTGCTCTTCCTGCTGTTCGTCATGTTCGCGGGCTTCTGGACGGACTGGCTGTGGTTCAGGTCGGTCCACTTCTCCTCGGTGTTCACCACCCAGCTGTGGACGAAGATCGGCCTGTTCGGGGTGTTCGGCCTGCTGATGGCGGTGATCGTCGGCTTCAACATCTGGCTGGCGCACCGGCTGCGGCCGCCGCTGTCGGCGATGTCGGTGGAGCAGCAGAGCCTGGACCGCTACCGGTCGGGCCTGGCGCCGTTCAAGCGCTGGGCGCTGATCGGGGTCTCGCTGGTGATCGGCCTGGTGGCCGGCGCCGCGGCCTCGGGCCAGTGGCGGACCTGGCTGATGTGGACGAACTCGACCTCCTTCGGTGAGAAGGACTCGCAGTTCGGCATGGACGTCTCGTTCTACGCCTTCGACCTGCCGTTCTACGAGTTCGTGCTGGGCTTCGCGTTCAGCGCGGTGATCGTCTCGCTGCTGACCTCGGCGCTGGTGCACTACCTGTACGGCGGGCTGCGGCTGCAGGGCCCGGGGCGCCGGGCGAGCGCGGGCGCGCAGGGGCACCTGGCGGTGCTGCTGGGCGTGTTCGTGCTGCTGAAGGCCGTCGCGTACTGGCTGGACCGGTACGCGCTGGCGGTGAAGACCGGCTCGTACAAGGGCGTCTCGGGCTGGACGGGTCTGCGCTACGTGGACGCCAACGCGTTCCTGCCGGCCAAGACCATCCTGTTCTTCGTCGCGATCATCTGCGCGGTGCTGTTCTTCCTGACCCCGATCCGCCGCACCTGGGCCCCGGCCCTGATCGGCCTGGGGCTGATGGTGCTGTCGGCGGTGCTGATCGGCGGGCTGTACCCGGCGATCGTGCAGCAGTTCCAGGTCAAGCCGAACGAGCAGGCGAAGGAGACGCCGTACATCCAGAAGAACATCGACGCCACCCGCCAGGCGTACGGGATCGCGGACGCGCAGACCACCCAGTACACCCCGCAGGGCACGACCAACGCCGACGCGCTCAAGCCGGACGCGCAGACCATCGCGGACATCCGGCTGCTGGACCCGAACGTCGTCTCGCCGGCGTTCCAGTCGCTGGAGCAGCAGCGCAACTACTACGCCTTCCCGAACACGCTGGACGTGGACCGCTACGGCACCGGGCAGGACAAGCAGGACAGCGTGATCGGCCTGCGTGAGCTCGACCTCAACGGCGTGCAGCGCAACTGGATCAACGACCACTTCAAGTACACCCACGGCTACGGCGCGGTGGTCGCCAAGGGCAACCAGGTCGACGACAAGGGCCAGCCGGTGTTCACCGAGTCGGGCCTGCCGGCCACCGGCACGCTGGGCGACTACCAGCAGCGGATCTACTACGGCGAGAAGACCACCACGTACTCGATCGTCGGCGGCGCCAACAAGGAGATCGACTACACCGATCCCAAGACCGGCCAGAACGCCGAGTACACCTACTCCGGCGGCAGCGGCGTCTCGCTGGACAACCCGCTGACCCGGGCCGCGTACGCGGTGCGCTTCACGGAGCCGCAGATCCTCTACGCGGGGGCCATCACCGACGGCGCCAAGGTCATCTACAACCGCACGCCGAAGGAGCGGGTGGAGAAGGTCGCGCCGTGGCTGTCGATCGACGCCGACCCGTACCCGGTGGTGCAGGACGGCCGCGTGGTCTGGGTGCTGGACGGCTACACCACCTCGGACGGCTTCCCGTTCTCCTCGAAGACGACGCTGGGCGCCGCCACCAAGGACTCGCTGACCAACCAGCGCGGTGAGCTGCTGACCGCCGCCAACCAGGTCAACTACATCCGCAACTCGGTCAAGGCCACGGTGGACGCCTACACCGGCGAGGTGAAGCTCTACCAGTGGGACGACAAGGACCCGGTCCTGAAGACCTGGATGAAGGCCTTCCCGGGCACCGTCGAGCCGAAGGCGGACATCCCGCAGACGCTGCTGCCGCACCTGCGCTACCCGCAGGACATGTTCAAGGTGCAGCGCGACCTGCTCGGCCAGTACCACGTCACCGACGCCAACTCCTTCTTCAACGGCAGTGACATCTGGCAGGTCCCGGTGGACCCGAGCAGCGACACCAAGCAGGTCCAGCCGCCGTACTACGTGACGGTGCGGATGCCGGACACGAACACCGCGAACTTCTCGCTCACCAGCACCTTCGTGCCCAACCAGCGGCCCAACCTGGCGGCCTTCATGGCCGTCAACGCGGACCCGGGGGACGACTACGGGAAGATCCGCATCCTGAAGATGACGGGCGAGAGCGGCGCCCCCGGCCCCGGCCTGGTGCAGTCGAAGTTCAACTCCCGCCAGGAGGTGGCCAACCAGATCTTCGCCCTGAAGAGCGGCGGGGACGCCGAGCTGGAGTACGGCAACCTGCTGACCCTGCCGGTCGGCGGCGGGCTGCTCAACATCGAGCCGGTGTACGTGCGCGGTCGCGGTGCCAAGTACCCGACGATGCAGAAGGTCCTGGCGGTGTACGGGGACGACAACGTGGCGTTCGAGGACACCCTGGAGGCCGCGCTGAAGAAGGTGTTCGGCGGGGCGCCCCCGTCGACCACCCCGATCGTGCCGTCCACGCCGGGTACCGGGACCGCTCCGACCACCACCCCGACGGCACCGGCGACGCCGGCGCCGGGCGGGACGATCTCGCCGGAGCTCCAGAAGGCGCTCTCGGACGCGGAGAAGGCGTACGGCGACAGCCAGACCGCGTTCAAGAACGGCGACTGGGTGGCCTACGGCAACGCCCAGAAGGCGCTCGGCGACGCCCTGAAGGCCGCGGAGGCGGCCCGCGGCGGCAGCCCGGCGCCGGCCCCGGCCGGCACTCCCGCCCCGGGCGCCACCGGCGGCGGATCGCCCAGCCCGCAGCCGTAGTCCGCGGAGGCGGCCGCTGAGCTGCGGTAACCGTTTTCCGTTCCACCCCGCGCCCGTGCTATGGTTTAACCACCGACGCGGGGTGGAGCAGCTCGGTAGCTCGCTGGGCTCATAACCCAGAGGTCGCAGGTTCAAATCCTGTCCCCGCTACAAAGGCCAGAGGCCCGGAGGATTCTTCCTCCGGGCCTCTGGTGTTTCCCGCGCCGCTCCCGGGCCGTTCTCGTCCGGAAGCGGCGGGAACCGCTCCGGTACTATCGACCGTCGCCAAGGAGGACGGCAACGGGGTTTGTGGGGTTGACGTGTCGGGAAATCGACAAAGCGCCGAAGCAATTTCGTCGGCTTCGGGTCGGCCCCGCCGGAATTCGGCCGGGGCAGGTGTACGCGGGTACTGGGTGATGCGACGATGGGACACATGGGGGACGGTGCGCGGCCGCTGACCGGCCGTCGGGTCCGGCGCCTCCCCTGGGAGTCCCCCCGGACGCACGCCGGGGCACGATGCCGCGACACTCTGGGGGAGCGGGAGTCGGCATGAGGCTGATCGGCAAGTCAGGCGCCAGGTCCTCGGCGGCCGCCGAGGCGGACACCGACGCCTGGGCGGAGAGCGCCGAGCGTACGGCCAACCACCCCGGAGCCCTGCCCGCCCAGCGCACCAGCGGACTGTCCGAGCGCCCCCCGACCCAGGGCTACGGGCCCGACAGCCTCGTCCACGTGTCGACCCGTCAGTTCGCCGCCGCCGTCGGCGCGTACGGGGAGCAGTCCGGCGGGGAGCCGGGCGCCGGCGCCGCGATCGACCCGGCCGGCCTCGACTCGACCAGCTTCGAGACCGCCCTCGCCGCCCGCGAGTCCGCCGCGCTGGAGGCCCGCCACCGGCAGGCCGCCGACGGCGGCGACCCGGACGCCGCCTGCCGGCTCGGCACCCTGCTGCTGCGCCGCGGCGAACTGGAGGACGCCGAGCCCTACCTGCGCGCCGCCGCGGCCGCCGGGGTGCGCGCCGCCGCCAACAACCTCGGCGTGCTGCTGCACCAGCAGGGCCACCGCGCCGAGGCCGGGCAGTGGTGGCGCCAGGCCGCCGTGGCCGGCAGCGCGCCGGCCGCGCACGCGCTCGGGCTGCAACTGCGCGACCAGGGCGAGGAGGAGGCCGCCGAGTACTGGCTGCACTACGCCGCCGACCACGGCCACCCGCTGGGCGCCTACGCCCTGGGCGACCTGATGGAGCACCGGCGGGACGTGCGCGCCGAGCGCTGGTTCAAGGTCTCCGCCGACGCCGGGCACCGGGAGGCCTCCTACCGGCTGGCCCGGATGCGCGAGGCCGCCGGGGACAAGGAGACCGCCGAGACCTGGTACCGCACCGCCGCCGCCCGCAGCCACGCCCGCGCCGCGCTGCGCCTGGGCGTGTTGCTGGAGGAGCGGGCCCGCGCCGACCGGTCGCTGCTGGACGAGGCGGCCCGCTGGTACCGGCAGGCCGCGCAGAACGGGGAGCCGCGCGCGGCCTGCGCGCTGGGCTTCCTGCTGCGCGACTCCGGGGACCTGGCGGCCGCCGCCGAGTGGTGGCAGGAGGCCGCCGAGGCCGGGGACGGCAACGCCGCCAACGCGCTGGGGGCGCTGCACGCGAGCCGCGGCGAGGCCGCCGCGGCCGAGCGCTGGTACCGGGCCGCGCTGGACGCGGGCGACCAGAACGGCGCCTTCAATCTCGGCCTGCTCTGCGCCGGCACCGGCCGCGAGCAGCAGGCCGAGCAGTGGTACCGCCGGGCCGCGTACGCCGGGCACCGGGAGGCCTGCAACGCGCTGGCCGTGGTGCTGCTGCAGCGCGGCGACGAGTCCGGTGCCCAGCCCTGGTTCTCCAAGGCGGCCGAGGCCGGCAGCGTGGACGGGGCGTTCAACCTCGGCGTGCTGCACGCCGGGCGCGGCGAGCAGCAGCAGGCCCAGGAGTGGTACGCGCGGGCCGCGGCCGAGGGGCACGGCGAGGCGGCCCTGCAGCTCGCGGTCGTCCAGGAGCAGCGCGGCAACCTGGGCGGGGCGCTGGAGCGCTACCGGCAGGCGGCGGCCGGCGGCTCGGCCGAGGGCGCGTTCCGGCTGGCCTCGCTGCTGGACCGGCGCGGGGACGCGGACGCCGAGGCCGAGCACTGGTACGCGCTGGCGGCCGACGCCGGGCACCGCCGGGCGCAGGTGCGGATGGGTGTGCGGGCGGCCGAGCGCGGGGCGCTGGAGATCGCCGAGAGCTGGTACCGGCGGGCCGCCGAGGCGGGCAGCCGCAGCGCCGCGTTCAACCTGGGGCTGCTGCTGGCCCGGCAGGACAGCGAGGCCGAGGCGATGCTCTGGTACACCCGGGCCGCCGACGCCGGGCACGGCCGGGCGGCGCTGCGCCTGGCGCTGCTGGCGCTGCGCCGGGGGGAGCCGATGCAGGCGGAGAACTGGTGCCGGCGGGCGATCGACTCCGGGCCGGCCGAGGTGGCGGAGCGGGCCGGGCGGCTGCTGGGCGCGCTGAACGCGGAGTTGAGCGCGTAGCGGGGCAACCGGGCGGCTGGGGGCGGCGGTTCGGCCGGGGCGGCTGGGGGTAGCCGGGAGGCAGGGGGCAACCGGCGGGCTAGGGGCGGCAGTTCGGGCACAGGCCGCGGTAGGTGACCTCGGCGGCGGTGACGGTGAAGCCGAAGCGCTCGGCGGCGGGGAGGGCGGCGAGCGGGTCGCCCTGCGGCTGGACGTCGCGGATCGCGCCGCAGCCCGAGCAGATCAGGTGCTGGTGGGCGCGGTGGGCGTTGGGGTCGTAGCGCTTGGCGCGGCCGTCGGCGGCGACCTCCAGGACCTCGCCGAGGGCGACGAGTTCGCCGAGCGTGTTGTAGACGGTGGCGCGGCTGATCTCCGGCAGTCGGGTCGTCGCGCGGGCGTGCACCTCGTCCGCGGTGAGGTGGACGTGTTCGCCGTCCAGGACCTCGGCCACGACCCGGCGCTGCGAGGTCAGCCGCCAGCCTCTCGCGCGCAGTCTCTCCAGCAGGTCGCTCATGCCCTCCAGAGTAGGTCACCCTCCGAGATTGGTTCCAGTATTGACTTGGACAAAGTCCAAGTTAGGATCGTGTCATCACGACCGGATACCGCGGAGGCACTCCCATGACGACCCAGGACGAGCTGCGCCCGACCCTGACCACGGAGGCGGGTGCCCCCGTCGCCGACAACCAGAACACCGAGACGGCGGGCCCCGGGGGCCCGGCGCTCATCCAGGACCAGCTGCTGTTCGAGAAGCTCGCGCACTTCAACCGCGAGCGGATCCCGGAGCGCGTGGTGCACGCCCGCGGCGCCGGCGCGTACGGCACCTTCACCGTGACCGCGGACCTGACGCCCTGGACCCGGGCGGCGTTCCTCTCCGAGGTCGGCAAGCAGACCGAGACGTTCCTGCGCTTCTCCACGGTGGCGGGCAACCTCGGCGCGGCCGACGCGGTGCGCGACCCGCGCGGCTTCGCGCTGAAGTTCTACACCGAGGAGGGCAACTACGACCTCGTCGGCAACAACACCCCGGTGTTCTTCATCAAGGACGCCATCAAGTTCCCCGACTTCATCCACACCCAGAAGCGCGACCCGTACACCGGCTCGCAGGAGGCGGACAACGTCTGGGACTTCTGGGGCCTGTCGCCCGAGGCCACCCACCAGGTGACCTGGCTGTTCGGCGACCGCGGCATCCCGGCCTCGTACCGGCACATGAACGGCTACGGCTCGCACACCTACCAGTGGCAGAACGAGGCCGGTGAGCACTTCTGGGTCAAGTACCACTTCAAGACCGACCAGGGCATCCGCAACCTCACCCAGGCCGAGGCCAACACCCTCGCCGGCGAGGACCCGGACAGCCACCAGCGCGACCTGCGCGAGTCGATCGAGCGCGGCGAGTTCCCCAGCTGGACGGTGCAGGTCCAGATCATGCCGGCGGCCGACGCGGCGAACTACCGCTTCAACCCCTTCGACCTGACCAAGGTCTGGCCGCACGCCGACTACCCGCCGATCGAGATCGGGAAGCTGGAGCTCAACCGCAACCCCGACAACGTCTTCGCCGAGGTCGAGCAGTCGGTCTTCTCCCCGGCGCACTTCGTGCCCGGCATCGGCCCGTCCCCGGACAAGATGCTCCAGGGCCGCCTGTTCGCGTACGCCGACGCCCACCGCTACCGGGTCGGCATCAACGCCGACCACCTGCCGGTGAACCGTCCGCACGCCACCGAGGCCCGCACCAACAGCCGGGACGGCTACCTGTACGACGGCCGCCACGGCCGGCAGAAGAACTACGAGCCGAACAGCTTCGGCGGCCCGGTGCAGACCGGCCGTCCGCTGTGGGCCGCGACCGCCGTCGACGGCCTCACCGGCAACCACGTCGCGCCCTCGCACGCCGAGGACGACGACTTCGTGCAGGCCGGCGACCTCTACCGGCTGTTCTCCGAGGAGGAGAAGCAGCGCCTGGTCGCCAACCTGGCGGGCTTTATCGCCAAGGTCTCGGCCGACCGCGAGGACATCGTGGAGCGGGCGGTCGACAACTTCCGCAAGGCCGACGCCGACTTCGGGCAGCGGCTGGACGCGGCGGTCCGGGAGCTGCGCAAGCAGTAGCCCCGCGCACCCGGGCGAGAACGGCGGGCCCCGGTGACCTGCTCCCACAGGTCACCGGGGCCCGCGCACGCCTCGGCCCGAGGATCCGGCTCAGACGCCCAGCCGGCGCAGGGCCTCCTCGTGCAGCAGGCCGTTGGAGGCGACGGCGTCGGCGCCGCCGGGGCCGGGGACGCCGTCCAGACCGGTGAAGCGGCCGCCGGCCTCCTCGACGATGATGCAGTTGGCCGCCATGTCCCACAGCGACAGCTCGGGCTCGGCGGCGATGTCGACGGCGCCCTCGGCGACCATCATGTAGGACCAGAAGTCGCCGTAGGCGCGGGTGCGCCAGCAGGCGCGGGTGAGGTCCAGGAACGGGTCGAGGCGCCCGCGCTCCTCCCAGCCGGTGAGCGAGGAGTAGGAGAAGGACGCGTCCTCGATCCGGGAGACGCCGGAGACGTGCAGCCGGGAGGCCTTGGCCAGGCTGCGGCCGCCGAACGCCCCGAGGCCCTTGGCCGCCCACCAGCGGCGCTGGAGCGCGGGGGCGGAGACCATGCCGACCACCGGGCGCTCGACGCCGTCCGGGCCGTCCTCCAGCAGGGCGATCAGGGTGGCCCAGACCGGGACGCCGCGGATGTAGTTCTTGGTGCCGTCGATCGGGTCGATCACCCAGCGGCGCGGGCCCGAGCCCTGGAGGCCGAACTCCTCGCCGAGGACGGCGTCGCGCGGGCGGGCGCGCTGGAGCACGCTCCGCACCAGCTCCTCGGCGGCCTTGTCGGCGTCGCTCACCGGGGTGAGGTCGGGCTTGGTCTCGACCTTCAGGTCGAGGGCGCGGAAGCGCTCCAGGGTGACCGAGTCGGCCGAGTCGGCGAGGACATGGGCGAGTCGGAGGTCGTCGTGGTAATCGGCCATGCCCGAAACCCTAGCCGCTCAGTGGGCCGTGCCGCTGAGCTGGAGGCCGATGACGCCGGCGATCACCAGCGAGATCGAGACCAGCTTGAGGACCGAACTGGTCTCGTCCAGGAAGACCATGCCGTAGATCGCGGTGCCCGCCGCGCCGATGCCCGTCCACACCGCGTAGGCGGGGCCGACCGGCAGGGTCTTCAGCGAGAGGGTGAGCAGGCCGAAGCTGCCGAGGGCGAACACGCAGAAGCTGATGGTGGGCCAGAGCCTGGTGAAACCCTCGCTGAGCTTGAGGTTGATCGCGAAGCCGGTCTCCAGCAGGCCGGCCAGGACCACCAGGGCCCATGCCATCGCGTGCCCTCCCTGTCGATCGGGGGTCGGACCGGGTACGGTCCGACCTTCCTATGATCGCCAGGTGAGCCCGCTCCGACACCTCGAACGGGCCACCGGCGCCGAACCCGGGGACGGGCCCGGCGCCGCCGGGCTCAGTCGAGCTCGCCCTCCTTGCTGGCCAGCAGCCGGCGCAGCGAGTAGAGCCGGGCGGCCTCGGCGTGGCCCTCGGCGACCCAGGCGTCCAGCGCGCAGTCCGGCTCGTCGTGGCTGCACGCGCGCGGGCAGTCGACGGTGCCGGGCTCCAGGTCGGGGAAGGCGAGGATGACCCGGGACGGGTCGATGTGCGAGAGGCCGAAGGAGCGGAAGCCGGGCGTGTCGATCACCCAGCCGGGGTTCAGCGCCTTCTTCGAGCCCGGCTTGGCGCCGGGCGGCGGGGGCAGCCGCAGCGCCAGGGCGGAGACGGTGGTGTGCCGGCCGCGGCCGGTCACCGCGTTGACGCGCCCGGTCTGCCGCTGGCGGTCCGGGACGAGCGCGTTGACCAGGGTGGTCTTGCCGACGCCCGAATGGCCGATGAACACCGTGGACAGCCCGCGCAGGTGCTCGCGGACGGCCTCGGCGCCGGTGGTCTCCAGCTCGTCGCGGCGGGTGACCACGTACGTGATGCCCAGCGGGGCGTACGAGTCCAGCAGCGTCGAGGCCGGCGCGAGGTCGGACTTGGTGAGCACCAGCAGCGGCTCCATGCCCGCGTCGTAGGCCGCCACCAGGCAGCGGTCGATCAGCCGGGGGCGCGGCTCCGGGTCGGCCAGGGCGGTGACGATCGCCAGCTGCTGGGCGTTGGCGACCACGATCCGCTCGTACGGGTCGTCGTCGTCCGCCGTGCGCCGCAGCACCGAGCCGCGCTCCTCGACCCGGACGATCCGGGCCAGGGTGTCGGCGTCCCCGGAGAGGTCCCCGACCAGGTTGACCATGTCGCCGACGACGACGCCCTTGCGGCCCAGCTCGCGGGCCTTCATGGCGACGACCTCGCGCTCCTGCTTCGTCCCCGGGTCGACCAGGCAGGTGACCCGGCCGCGGTCGACGGTCAGCACCATCGCCTCGGCGGCGTCCTCGTGCTTGGGCCGGATCCGGGTCCGCGGCCGGGACCCCCGGCGGGCGGGGCGGTTGCGGATGTCGTCCTCGTCGGCGTCCTTGCCGTAGCGGCGCATGTGCTCAGTCTCCGCTCAGACGCCCGCCGTCGCTTCCGCCGCTTCGCCGAGCAGTTCGGCCCACATCCCCGGGAAGTCGGGCAGGGTCTTGGCGGTGGTGGCCACGTTCTCGACCTCCACGCCGGGGACGGCGAGGCCGAGGACGGCGGCGGCGGTGGCGAGGCGGTGGTCCTCGTAGGTGTGGAAGACGCCCCCGTGCAGCGGGCGCGGGCGGATCCGCAGACCGTCCTCGGTCTCCGTGACGTCGCCGCCCAGGTCGTTGATCTCCTTGGCGAGCGCGGCGAGCCGGTCCGTCTCGTGCAGGCGCAGGTGCGCGATGCCGTACAGGTGGGACTCGGAGTCGGCGAGCGCGGCGACGGCGGCGATCACCGGGGTGAGCTCGCCGACGTCGTGCAGGTCGGCCTCGATGCCGTGGATCCGGCCGGTGCCGGTGAACTGCAGGCCCTCGTCGGTGAACTCGCAGGCACCACCCATCCGGGTGTAGATCTCGCGCAGCTGGTCACCGGGCTGGGAGGTGTGCTTGGGCCAGTCCCGCACGGTGACCCGGCCACCGGTGACCAGCGCGGCGCCGAAGAACGGCGCGGCGTTGGAGAGGTCCGGCTCGACCACCAGGTCGCGGCCGATCACGGCGCCCGGGGTGACCCGCCAGACGTCCTTCTCGCCGCCGTCCTCGGGGGCGTCGACCTGGGCGCCGGCCAGCCGCAGCATCTCCACGGTCATCCGGATGTGCGGCAGCGACGGGACCGGGCCGCCGACGTGGCGGACCTCGATGCCGTGGTTGTACCGGGCGCCGGAGAGCAGCAGGGCGGAGACGAACTGGGACGAGGAGGAGGCGTCCAGCTCGACCGGGCCGCCGTCCAGCGAGCCGGTGCCGTGCACCGTCAGCGGGAAGGCGCCGCGGCCGCCGTCCTCGATCCGGGCGCCGAGCGCGCGCAGGGCGTTGATCACGCCGTGCTGGGGGCGCTCGTAGCAGCGCGGGTCGCCGTCGAAGTGCACCGGGCCGTCGGCCAGGACGGCCAGCGGGGGCAGGAAGCGCATCACGGTGCCGGCGTTGCCGACGTCGACCGAGGCGGGGCCGAGCAGCGCGGGGGCGGGGATGACCCGCCAGGCCTCGCCGCCGCCGGTGCCGCCGGAGTCGTTGTTGACCTTCTCCTCGATGGTGACCCCGAGGGCGCGCAGGCCGTCGGCCATCAGCTGGGAGTCGCGGCTGCGCAGCGGGCGCCGCACCCAGCCCGGCCCGTCGGCGAGGGCCGCCAGCACCAGGGCCCGGTTGGTGACCGACTTGGAGCCGGGGATGGTGACGGTGGCGTCGACGGGGCTGGTCGCGACGGGGGCGGGCCACAGGGTCTCGGTCATGGGGCAAGTCTAGGGGCCGTACGGGAACGTTCTCGGCGCGCGGCCGGGCGGCGGGAGGCCCGGTGGGCTCACTGCAGGGGCTGGAGCAGCCAGGCGGCGCCGAGGGCGAGGCAGGCGAGGGCGACGAGCAGGAAGACGGTGACCCAGGCGAGGGCGGGGACGTGGGTGAGCCGGGCGAGCTGGTCGGCGTCGGAGTCGCGGGCCCAGCCGATCCGCCGCTGGTGCTGGAGCTCCAGGACGGGGCGGACGGCGCCGAGGAGCAGGAACCAGCAGCCGAGGTAGGCGAAGCCGGCCTGGACCTCGGCGCTGCCGAACCAGGAGACCAGGAAGAAGGCGCCGCCGGCGACCAGCACGGTGAGGAAGCCGAAGGCGTTGCGGATGCGCAGGAGCAGGGCGAGCAGCAGCACGATCGCCAGCCAGAGCAGCAGGGTGATCCGGTCGGCGGCGAGCAGGGCGGCGCAGCCGAGGCCGAGCAGGGCGGGGGCGGTGTAGCCGGCGGCGGCGGTGAGGACCATGCCGGGGCCGGTGGGGCGGCCGTAGGAGAGGGTGAGTCCGGAGGTGTCCGAGTGCAGCCGGATGCCGGCCAGTTTGCGGCCGGTGACCAGGGCGATCAGGCCGTGGCCGCCCTCGTGGGCGATGGTCACGGCGTTGCGGGCGACGTGCCAGAGCGGGCGGGCCAGGACGGTGAGCAGGGCGGCGGCGCCGGTGGCCAGGACCAGCCAGCCGGGCGGGGCGGCCTGGGTGCCGGTCACCTGGTTCCACAGGTCGCCGAGGGTCTGGTCGTTCGCGTTCATCGGGGTCTCTCCGCCTCCGTCCGTCGTACCGGGCCGCCGTGTGGGCCGTTCGGGGCAGCCTCCCATGCGGGGACGGGCGGGAGGCAGGGGGTGGTTCTGGTCCGTGGATGAACAGGTCCTGAGGAGCGGCGGCATGGCAAGCTGGCCCGCATGTGCGGTCGGTTCGCAGCGAGCAGCAAGCCCGAGGACGTCGTCGAGCTGTTCGGCGTCGAGCACTGGGACCCCGAGGAGACCCTGGACCCGAACTGGAACGTCGCGCCGACCAACAGCGCGTTCGTGGTGCTGGAGCGGCTGGGCCGGGAGCGGCCGCGGCCGGTGCGCCAGCTGCGGGTGCTGCGCTGGGGGCTGGTGCCGCAGTGGTCGAACTCCGCCGAGACGGCGGTGAAGATGATCAACGCCCGGTCGGACACGGTGCACGAGAAGCCCTCGTACCGGCAGGCCTTCGCCGCCCGCCGGTGCATCCTGCCGGTGGACGGCTACTACGAGTGGCAGACGGTCCCGGGGGAGCGCGGCAAGGCCCGCAAGAAGCCGTACTTCGTCTCCCGGGCGGACGGTGCCCCGCTGGCGCTGGCCGGGCTGTACGAGTTCTGGCGCAACCGGGCGGTGCCGCCGGGGCACCCGGAGGCCTGGCTGGTGACGTTCACGATCGTCACCACGGACGCCGAGGAGCTGCTGGCGCCGATCCACGAGCGGATGCCGCTGTTCCTGGACCGGGGGGACTGGGACGAGTGGCTGGACCCGCGGCTGACCGACCCGGACGGGCTGCGCCGGCTGCTGATACCCCCGCCGCCGGGCGCGCTGGTGGCCACCCCGGTGTCGCCGGCGGTCGGCAGCATCCGCAACAACGGCCCGGAGCTCAAGGAGCCGTGGGCCGAGCCCGAGTACGAGACCACCCTGTTCTGAACCGCCTGTTCCGACCTTTTGCGAACGTTCCGGGAGACGTCGAGATGAGCACCACCGAACCGGTCCGCACCGAAGCGGTCCCCACCGGGGCCGGGGAGGCCCGGATCACCTACCACCGGGCCGCGAAGCCGGTGGCCGTCCTGGCCCTCGGCCACGGCGCGGGCGGCGGGATCGAGGCCAGGGACCTGGTGGCGCTGGCCGCGAAGCTGCCGGCCCGGGGGATCACCGTGGCGCTGGTCGAGCAGCCCTGGCGGGTGGCGGGCCGGAGGCTGGGCCCGGCGCCGAAGACGCTGGACGTGGGCTGGCGGCCGGTGGCCGAGCGGCTGGCCGGGCAGGGGCTGCCGCTGGTGGTCGGCGGGCGCAGCGCGGGGGCGCGGGTGGCCTGCCGGACGGGCGCGGCGACCGGGGCGGTCGGGGTGGTGGCGCTGGCGTTCCCGTTGCACCCGCCGGGCCGGCCGGAGAAGAGCCGGGCGGAGGAGCTGCTGGGGTCCGGGCTGCCGACGCTGGTGGTGCAGAGCGCGGCGGACCCGTTCGGCGGGCCGGTGGAGTTCCCGGAGCTGCCGCAGGGGCACGAGCTGGTGGCGGTGCCGTACGGCAGCCACGGCTTCGAGGTGCCCAAGCGGGCGCCGGTGGGGCAGGACGAGGTGCTGGACCTGATCTGCTCGGCGGTGGGGGACTGGGTGCTGCGGCTGGTGTGAGGCCGTGGGGCGGTCCGGCTCCGGCTCCGGCTTCGGGGCCGTGAGCAGGGAGTTTCCATTCGCTCACTCGTGCGAGTGAATGGCGCCCGGGGACGGGAATGCGGGCGGGGCGCGTGTGGTTGTCGTCTCCGTCAGCAGGAGTCACCGGTGAGAGGCAGGGCAGATGGGTTCGATCGCGTGCCCCGAACGGCCTGAGGAGCGCGAGGCCACCGCGGCGTTCGCCCCCTCCTGGTCGGACTGGATCGACGCGGGCGAGAAGCCCGTCAGCCCGATATCCTCCATTTCTGGGCGGCCCGCCGTGGGCCGTGCCCGTCATGCCGAGGAGGTGGGTCCGGTCGTCGGGACCGAGCACGAGGCCGATCCGGGCCGTGGCCCGGGCGACGCCCTGCCCGCGGGCGAGGCGCTCACCGGTGAGGAGCTGGCCGAGGCGATCGGTGAGGACACCTACCGGGTGTCGGCGGAGGAGAGCGAGGAGGCCCGGCGGGAGCGCTTCGAGCGCGACGCCCTGGGCTACCTGGATCCGATGTACTCGGCGGCGCTGCGCATGACGCGCAACCCGGCCGACGCGGAGGACCTGCTCCAGGAGGCGTTCGCCAAGGCGTACGCGTCCTTCCACCAGTTCCGTGAGGGGACGAACCTCAAGGCCTGGCTGTACCGCATCCTCACCAACACGTTCATCAACTCGTACCGCAAGAAGCAGCGGGAGCCCCAGCGCACCGCGGCGGAGGAGATCGAGGACTGGCAGCTGGCCCGGGCCGAGTCGCACATGTCGACCGGTCTGCGCTCGGCCGAGACCCAGGCGCTCGACCACCTCCCCGACAGCGATGTGAAGGACGCGCTCCAGGCCATCCCGGAGGAATTCCGGATCGCCGTCTATCTCGCGGACGTAGAAGGCTTTGCGTACAAGGAGATCGCGGACATCATGGGTACTCCCATCGGTACGGTGATGTCCCGGCTGCACCGCGGCCGCCGTCAGCTGCGCGGCATGCTGGAGGATTACGCCCGTGAGCGCGGGCTCGTCCCGGCCGGCAGCGGGGCAGGGCAGGAAGCGAAGGGCTCGGGCTCATGAGCTGCGGCGATCCGCACGAAACCGAGTGTGGCGAGGTCCTCGACCACCTCTATGAATTCCTCGACAACGAGATGGCCGAGGGTGACTGCGCCAAGTTGCGGGTGCACTTCGAGGAGTGCTCACCCTGCCTGAAGCAGTACGGGCTGGAGCAGGCGATCAAGGCGTTGATCAAGCGTTCCTGCGGGTGCGACGACACCCCGACCGACCTGCGCAGCAAGGTGCTGGCCAGGATCGACTCGATCCGGGCCGGGCAGCGCTCGGGCGAGCAGGTGGTGGTCGCCGTGGAGACCACCGTCGAGCTGCACGTCGAGTCGGCCCGGCCGGCGCCCAGGCCGGGCGGGGCGGGCGAGGCGGAGACGGCCGGGCGCTCGGGCGCTCCGGTCGAGGCCGGCGCCCCCGCGGAGTGACGGCCCGTCGGGCGAACGCCCGTACGGCGGCCGACTCCTTGGTCGACCGCCGGGGGCGGTAGCCCCGCGGCCCGCCGGCGAGGGCGGGCCGGACGGTTCGGGCACGTCCGGGCGGGTGTCGGGCGGGTTCAGGGCAAGGGCAACAGCGGCCCCGGGAGTACACACTCCCGGGGCCGCTCCCGTTCTGCTCGCATGCGCCGTCACTCGTTCGAGTGAGCTGGCGGTGCGCCAACTGCGCCATTGCGCCATCATGCGTCCCCATGTCCGGAGGGCGGCCTATTCTCCTGACGGACACTCACCGTCGGTCCGCCCGACGCGCTGAGGCAACACGGGGTCCGTACGGCGGGGAGGTCGAGATCGCTACCGACTGTGGAGGCTCGACCCTGCCGCGAGGGGCGGCGCACTACCTGGTGGTGGTGCCGGTGGCGGCGCTGTGCTGCCTGGTGCCGCTGCTGCCCGCCGCGGCCGCCCCCGGGGGGCCGCACTGGCTCGGCGCGCCGGTGGACTGGCCCAAGGTCGCGCTGCTGGCCTTCCTGCACGGCTGCTGGGAGTCCCTGGCCCAGGGCCTGCCCACGCCCTGCCTGGTGCTGGTGCGCCGGCTGCTGCGCCGGCCGGCGCTGCCCGAGCGGACGCCCGCCCGGCCCGGGGTGAACACCTTCTTCCCGGTGCTGTTCGCCGGGGTGCTGATGCTCCCGCCGGCCGCCGCCGCCCTGGTGGCCGCCCCGGCCGCGCTGCTCGGCGGACCGAGCGGGCGCGGCTGCCGCCCGCGCCAGCTGTTCAACGGCTCCCAGCTCGCGCTGTGCGCCTTCGCCTCCTCCGTCGCCTTCCACCTGCTGCACGGCCCGCAGCTGCTGCTCGGCTCCCGCTTCCCGGCCGCACTGCTGCCCGGATTCGCCGCCGTCGCGGTGTTCTGCCTGGTCAACGGGGTGGTGGTGGGCGTCATGCTGATGCTCAGCGAGGGCCGCCGGCCCGGGGTGCTGCTGAGCGGGGCGCACGCGTCCTGCGGGCTGCCGGTGCTGGTGCACGCGGCCGGCGGGCTGATGGTCGCGGTGCTCTGGCAGGGCCCGTACGGCGCGTTCGCGGCGCTGCTCGCGCTGCTGCCGCTGTCCATCTCGGCCTGGGTGTTCGCCCAGGGCCAGCGCGAGCGGGACGCCCACCAGGCCACCGTGCAGTCGCTGGTGCAGGCCGTGGAGATCAAGGACTCCTACACCCGGGGCCACAGCGAACGGGTCGGCCGGGCCTCGGTGCTGATCGCCACTCAGCTCGGCATGGAGGCCGAGCGGCTGCGCACCCTGCGCTTCGCGGGCATCCTGCACGACGTCGGCAAGCTCGGCGTGGCCACCGAGCTGCTGCGCAGAAACGGTCCCCTGACCGAGGCCGAGCGCCGGGCGGTGGAGATCCACCCGGTGTACGGGTACGAGCTGGTGCGCGGGATCGACTTCCTCGGCGAGGCGCATGCCGGGATCCTGCACCACCACGAGCGGCTGGACGGCCGGGGCTACCCGAGCGGGCTGGCCGGCGAGCGGATCCCCGAGTTCGCCCGGATCATCTCGGTCGCCGACGCCTTCGACTCGATGACCTCCACCCGCTCCTACCGGCGCGGCCGCCCGGTCGGCGAGGCGGTCGCGGAGCTGGAGCGCTGCTCGGGCAGCCAGTTCGACCCGGTGATGGTGCGGGCGCTGATCGACGCGCTGGCCGGGTACGACTGGCAGCCGGTGGTGCACTCCGAGGACTCCATCGAGGCGGTGCCGGACATCCCGCTCGGGGTGCCCGAGCCGGTCCGGGCCGCCCCGGGCCAGGTCGCCCCGGGCCGGGTGCCGCCCCAGGGCGGCGGGAGCGTCCCCGCGGCCGGGCAGCCGTGAGGGCCCCCGGGCGGGCGGCTGCCGGGCGGGCGGCCTCCGGTGGCGCGGCTTCCGGTGGTGCCGGTGCCGCCGCCGGGCGGGAGCTGTTCGGGCCCGGGGTGTCCGGGCCCCGGGCACTGCGGCGCGTGGTCCTCGGCCGCGCGCCCTGCGGGCGCACCGCGCGCGCGGTGCACGCGGCGGCCGCCGCGCTGCTGGCGCTCGCGCTGGGCGCCGTCGCGGTGCGCGGGGTCGCGGAGCCCCGGGTCGCGCTGGCGTTCACCGTGCTGATCGCGCTCGGCGAATGCGTCCGCATCACCCTTCCGGGGGATCGGGAGCAGGCGCCGATCGGCGCGGCCGGTGCGCTGGCGTACGCCCTGCTCGGGCCGCTGCGCGGGGTGCCGACCGCGCACGGGACGCTCCAGGTGGTCGCGGTGACCGGGGCCGGCCTGCTGCTGGGCCGGCTGGCCGGCCTCGTCCTGCCGGACCGGGCCCTGCCGGACGGCCCCGGGCGCCCGCACCGCCGTCCGCCCTGGGCCGACCCGGCCCGCCGCGACGGCGCCGCCCGCCGGGTGCTCGCCGTCGGCTTCGCGGGCGCCGTCTTCCAGCCGCTCTACAACGGCGGCATGGTCGATCGCTTCTCGCCCGAGGGCCCGGCGTACGGGGTGTTCCTGACCGCCGTCGCCGCGCTGGCCGCGCTCTGCGACGCGACCCTGGCGGCGCTGCTGCGCCGCTCCGGCGGCGGGCTGCGGTTCCCGGCGGCGCTGGAGGACGAGCTGCGCTCGCTGTTCGGCATCGGCTCGGCGATCGTCGCCACCGGGATGCTGGTCAGCCTCGCGGCCGGCGAGGTCGGGCTGTGGGCGCTGCCGCTGTTCTGCACCCCGCTGCTGCTCGCCCAGGTGTCCTTCCGGCGCGCCGCCGCCGTGCGGGCCACCACCGGGCAGACCATCGCCAGCCTCGCCCGGGCCACCGAGGTGGCCGGGTACACCCCGCACGGGCACGCGCGCCGGGTCGCGGACACGGCGTGCGCGCTGGGCCGCGAGCTGGGTCTGGGCACCCGCGAGCTCGCCCTGCTGGAGTACGCCGCGCTGATGCACGACGTCGGCCAGCTGTCCCTGGTCGAACCGGTGCCGGACGGCGCCACCGCGCTGCTGCCCGAGGCCGAGCAGCAGCGGATCGCCCGCCTCGGCAGCGAGGTGATCAGCCGCACCGGGGTGCCCCGGCAGGTCGCCGAGCAGGTCGCCCGGCTGGCCGACCCGTGCACCGGGCCCGCCTCGGGCGACGGCCCGGTGCCGCTCGCCTCCCGGATCATCCGGGTCGCCAACGCCCACGACGACCTGCTCACGGCGGCCCGCGGCCGGGGCGTCGGCGAGGCCGTCGGGCGGCTGGAGGCGCTGGAGGCCCTGCGGCTGGGCCGGGGCCGGGTCTACGACGCCCGCGTGGTGGACGCCCTGGCCAGGGTGGGCGGCTAGCGCCCGTCCTCGAACTCGCGTCTGCGGGGCGACGCCGGGGCACGCACCTCGCCGCGTTGTCGTCGGTCGCCAATGCTCCGCAGTGGCTCCCTCCTCCGCCTTGCGATGCACGCACCCCAACGCCGCCCCGCCCGCCCTCCGGGCGGACGACGGGAGTTTGAAGACAGGCCCTAGCGCCCGTCCTCGAACTCGGGTCCGCGGGGCCCGTACGGCCGGGCGGAGCAGGGTCCGCGGGCCCGTACGGCCCGGGCCGTCGGCCGCCGCCGCGGGGCCCGGGATGCGGGTTCCGGCCGTCAGGGGTTGAGCGGGCGGCATCGGACAGGCAGGCTGGGGAGGGGCGGGCCCCAACCTCGGCGGTGGGGAGCGCGGGCGGGGGCGGGCGTGGTTGGATGCGGTCGTAGCGTGGAACACCGACCCGGGGCACCGGGCCCGGGCGCCCTCCGAGGCGGTACGGGCACGGTGGCACGGGACTTGAGCGGACGACGACGGCAGGGACGAACGTGAGGATCTTCCACCGGGCACGGCACCGGCCGTCCGCCACCTGGCGGCAGACGACCGACCGGGCCTTCACGCTGATCGGCGACGGCCGCTACGAGGACGCCGGCGCCCTGCTGGTGATGGCCGCCGACCTGGAGCCGTGGCTCTCCGACTCCTGGTTCAACCTCGCCCTGCTGCACAAGTTCCGCCGGGACTGGGAGCAGGCCCGCTCGGCCGGCCTGCGCGCCGTCGCCCTGCTGGACCGCGAGCACGGCGCCCCGGACTGGTGGAACCTCGGCATCACCGCCACCGCCCTCCAGGACTGGCCGCTGGCCCGCCGCGCCTGGCAGGCGTACGGGCTGAAGCTGTCCGGCGGCCCCGGAGCGCAGCCGGACGGCCCGGTCAGCCTGGACCTCGGCACCACCCCGGTGCGGCTGTCCCCGGACGGCGAGTCCGAGGTGGTCTGGGGCCGCCGGCTGGACCCGGCCCGGATCGAGGTGCTGTCCATCCCGCTGCCCTCCTCCGGCCGCCGCTGGGGCGAGGTGGTGCTGCACGACGGCGCCCCGCACGGCGAGCGGGTCACCGACGGCGTCGCCTACCCGGTGTTCGACGAGATCGAGCTGTGGGCGCCCTCCCCGGTGCCGACGTACGTGGTGCTGCTGCAGGCCGCCACCGCCGGGGACCGGGACGCGCTGGAGCGGCTGGTCGCCGACGCCGGCTACGCGGCCGAGGACTGGACCTCCTCGGTGCGGCTGCTGTGCCGCGCCTGCTCGGAGAGCCGGATGGCCTCCGACGACGGGGTCGCCGCCCACCACGACCCGCACGACGACGGTGACGCCGCCCACCCCGGCCACCTCAGCCACCTCAGCCAGGGCGGCGCGGCCGGGATGTCCTGGCTGGTCGAGCGCGAGTGCGGGATCGCCGCCCCGGCCCACCTGGTGCGCACCCTGCTGGACCGCTGGGTCGCGTCCGCCCCGGGAAGCCGGGCGTACCGGGACCTCGAAGAAGTGTGCTGAGTACCCTGGTGAGGTAACGCGTACACCGACGGAAGCGGAAGACATGGCGGAGCAGGCCGAGCAGCACGAGCACGAGCACGACGTGGAGGGGACGGCGGCCGAGGCGCCCGTGAAGGTGATCGGTGAGGAGCCCGACCTCAGCAAGGGCACCGCCCGCCCGATCACCGTCGTCGGCAACCCGGTGCTGCACCGCGAGGTCAAGGACGTCACCGTCTTCGACGGTGAGCTGTCCGCGCTGATCGACGACATGTTCCAGTCGATGTACGCCGCCGAGGGTGTCGGCCTCGCCGCCAACCAGATCGGCGTCGACCTCAAGGTCTTCGTCTACGACTGCCCGGACGACGAGGGCGTGCGCCACATCGGCCACGTGATCAACCCCGTGCTGGAGGAGTACCCGGCCGACCGCCGCCGCGTCCTGGACGACGGCAACGAGGGCTGCCTCTCCGTCCCGACCGCCTACGCCGAGCTGGCCCGCCCGGACTACGCCGCGGTCACCGGCGTCGACAAGGACGGTCAGCCGATCCGCGTCGAGGGCACCGGCTTCTTCTCGCGCTGCCTCCAGCACGAGACCGACCACCTCTACGGCACCCTCTACATCGACAAGCTGTCGAAGCGGGACCGCAAGGACGCCCTGAAGCAGATGGCCGAGGGCACCCCGAAGTACGCGACCGTGGCGAACGACTGACGGTCCGTCGCACGCGAGGGCCGGGACACCGCTGGTGTCCCGGCCCTCGGCGTTCCGTGGGGCGGTCCGGTGCGGGGGAGCGGCTCAGGACTCGCCGTGCTGGCCGCGGGAGAAGATGGTCGGGCTGCCGGGGAGCTCCGGGTTCGCGCCGAGGTGGTCGGCCAGGTCGCGCACCCCCTCGGCGAGCGAGACCGCCGGCCGGTAGCCGAGGCCCTGGAGCTTGGAGATGTCGCCGACCAGCCGGTAGGTGTCGTCCTCGATCTCCGGGATCACGCTGACCTCGGGGGTGACGCCGGTGGCCTCGCCGATCGTGTTGACGAGGTCGCGCATCGAGACCTCCGTACCGGAGCCGATGTTGAACACCTCGCCCAGCTCGGCCCGGTCGGCGATCGTCAGCAGCCCCTGGACCAGGTCGGTGACGTGGACGAAGTCGCGGGTCTTCCGGTCGATGTCGCCCACGATCTGGATGGGCTGGTGGTTGAGGTGCCAGCGCAGGAACCGGCCGACCTCGACCATCGCCTCGTGCGGGTTCTCGCCCGGCCCGTAGACGCAGAACGGGCGGCCGACCACCACCGGCAGACCGCAGGCGCGGTGGAGCGCCAGGCAGGTGATCTCGCCGCTGAGCTTCGACGCGCCGTACGGGACGAAGGGGCGGGTCGGATGGTCCTCGTCCATGGGGAATTTCCGCGGAGTTCCGTAGACGGACGCGGACGAGACGTAGACGACCCGGCGGACGGACGCCTTGAGGAGGGCCTCGGCGAAGATCAGGGTGCCGAGTGCGTTGATCTCGAAGTCGAGGCGCGGCTGCGTCACCGACAGCGTGCCGTTCGCGTTCGCGGCGACGTGGAAGACCAGGTCGGCGTCGTCCACGGCCTCGGCGACGGCGTCGACCTCGCGGATGTCCAGCAGGTGCAGGGTGGTCCCGGACGGCGCCGAGATGCTCGTCGCGGTGCGGGCGTTGTCGATGATCGCCACCTCTTTCCCGAGAAAGAGAAGGGCGCTGGTCAGGTGCCTTCCGACGAAACCCAATCCGCCCGACACCAATACCTTGTCGTATTCTTCGAGCATATTATCGATATATCAAGCCTCGAACATATTCGCGATCCGGGAATTCGGAATCGCGTCCGTCCGGGTGAAAATCAGGCGGACAGGTGTTGCCCCGGTTCGCGCTGTTACGGCGCGTGGCGCTCCGGTTCGTGGTGCTCCGGCTCCGCGTCGAAGGCGCGGAAGAGCGAGAGATCGGGGGTGCGGCCGCGGATCGCGGTCCAGGCCTCGTCGAAGTCGCGCCGGACCCCGGCCGGCGGCCACGGGGCGGGCCGCAGCTCCGGGGGGAGGAGCGGGTCGAGCTCCAGGGCGTGGGTGAAGGCCTCGGCCAGGCGCAGCGCGGTGGCGACGAGTTCGACGGAGTCGCGGTCGGGGCCGAGGGGTTCCTCGGCCAGCGCCTCGGCGAGGGGCCGGTAGGCCTCGACCGTCCCGGCCGCGGGCCAGAGCTGCTCGGCGGTGGCGGCGGGGTCGGTGAAGCCCCGGCCGGTCAGGCGGGTGGCCTCCGCCGTGACCAGGTAGGCGTCGACGGTCGCCGCCGAGGCCTCGGCGGCGAGTTCGTCGAGCAGGTCGTGCGGGCTGACGTAGGCGCCGGGCGCGAGCGGGGCGGCGCCGAGCCGGGTCAGCGCGGTGCGCAGGGCGTCGCGTTCCGCCCGGTGCCGCTCGGGGACGGAGAAGGTGTAGAGGCGCCAGAGCCCGTCCCAGGGGGCGCGCCCGGCGTCCTGGGCGTAGGCGAGCGCGACGAACCGGACGTCCAGGTCCGAGCGGAGCCGGCCCGCGTCGGTCAGGACGAGCCGGCCCTTGCGGCCCCGCCCCTCCTGCCGCAGGACGCCCGCCGCCTCCAGCCGCCGTACGGCCAGCCGTACCGGCTGGTCCGCCAGGCCGGCCGCCGCGGCGACGTCGTAGACGTAGTCGAGCGGGGCGGTGCCCTGCGGGTCGAAGCAGGCCTCGACGACCGTGCGCGGCGCGGGTCGGTACGGCGCGGCGTTGTCTGCGGACACGGGAGACCTCGGTTCTCGATCATGGGGCCCGGGGCTGGGGCCGTCCGGTCAATGTGCCACATCCGGCACGCGGGGCCTCAGGCGCCTTCCCAGGGGTAGCCGTGGCGGCGGAAGGCCGAGGCGATGGCCGCCTTCCCGCCCTCGACGTCGTCGTCGAAGAGGACCCGGCCGACCGGTGACTCGATCCGCACCTTGCCGCCGTGGCGGAAGACGCCGCCGACCTGGTCCCGGGTGATCACCCGGCTGTCGTCGCCCTCGACGACGGTGATGCTCTCGTCCGAGATGCGCAGCGTGGCGGCGTGGTAGGTGACGAACATCCCGACCACGAGCCCGACGGCGGCGAGCGCCACCGGTCGGCCGATCACCATGGCCGGGGAGGTGAACGAGCCCAGGAAGCGCACGGTGTCCGCGTAGGGGATCGGGTGCCGGGCGGCGAACTGGAGGAGCCACGGGACGGCGAAGCCGAGGCCGGCGCCGACCGCGCCGCAGAAGGCCCAGATGACCACCTTGGTGTCGAGGGGCATCCGGAGCTCGGTCACGGCGGACTGGGCGCCGGTATCTTTCGTCACATGGACGACCGTAGCAGATTCGATAGTTTCAGGGCGTGGTCGGAGGCGCTCCGGGACGGGGCGGCGGCCCCGGTGTCACGTTTCCGACGGCTCCCCGGTCCATCTGTCGGGCGCGGTGGCCGCAGTCCGCGCCGCCGCCGACCGAGAGAGGGGACATGACCATGGAGACCCTGACCGTCCGACGCGTCATCGCCGCACCGATCGAGGACGTGTTCGACTGGTGCGCCACCACCACCAACTACACCCGCTCCCCGCTCATCCTCCGGGCCCGCCTGGCCCGGCCGGGCGCCGGTGCGCCGTACGGCGTGGGGGCGGTGCGGGTGCACACCTGGGCGATCGGCTGGTTCCGCGAGCGGGTCACCGCGTACAACCGGCCGTACGGCTTCGACTACACGGTCGAGCGCAGCCTGCCGCCGTCCCGGCACGAACTCGGCCGGATGACCTTCACCGAGGTCCCCGGCGGGACGGAGGTCGCGTGGACGACCACCTTCCAGGTCCGCCTGCCCTTCGGCGCGGCCCTCACCCGGGCCCTGGCCAAGCCCCTCATCGCCCACACCTTCGGCCGCATCCTCGCCGCCGCCGACGCCGACCTCACCGCCGGCCGCCGACGGGCCGGGAACGGCGACGCCGGGTGACGGCGGCGGGCGTGGTCGTGGTGGGAGTGCCTCCCCGCCCGGCGTGAACGCCGGGCGGGGACGGGGGAGTTCAGGGCTGCGGGGCGGTGGTGGTGATGGTGATCAGGTGGGAGGTCCAGTCGGTCATCTCGCCGACGTAGAGGGTGACGCTCCAGCTGTCGTTGCGGGAGAGGCAGGTGGCGATGCCCTGGCCGCCGCCCGGCCCGATGCAGATCCGGATGAAGTCCCGGTGGGCCTCCCGGACGGGGAGCTTGCGGACGCGCTCCCAGAGGACGGGAAGGGCGTGGTCGAGGCTGGGGAAGTCGGTGGGGAGCATGACGCCGGCGATCCCGGCCCGGACGGCGCTCACGCGGCGTCCGCCTCGGGGGAGACGTGGCACCAGACGAACTTCCCGACGCCACCCTTGCGCGGGCAGCAGCCCCACTGGGTGGCCAGCTGCTGGACGAGGGACAGGCCCCGGCCGGTCTCGGCGGAGGTGGAGGCGGGGCGGAGGGAGGGCTTCTCGCTGTCGGCGTCGTGCACCTCGATGCGGAGGGTGTCGTCCGGGAGGAGTCGGAAGCGGACGAAGATCATCCGGTCGCGCGGGGCGCGGCAGTGCCGGACGGCGTTGGTGACCAGCTCGCTGACCAGCAACTCCCCGGTAAAGACGAGGAGTTCGCCGGAGGGGTGGGGGAGGAGGAAGTCGTGGAGCTCCCAGCGGGCGGCGCGGGGGGCCTTGCGGTGCCGGGGCAACCAGCAGGTTCGCTCGGCGGGGATGGGGGAGGGGGAGAGGTCTTCAGGCATGGCGGGGCCACCTCTGGAGTGTGCAGGTGAGAGCGACTGAAGAAGGCATGGGGATGCCCGGGTGACTAGCCCGCCATGATCACAATGTGTCGACATGCGAGCTACGGTGAGTAGCATGCTCCTGGGGACTTCCAAAGGCAAGTCCCCACTTTGGAAGTGATCAAAGATTGTTGTCGGTGCCTGACGGGGGCAGACTGACAGCTCACAGAAGTGGGGAGGTCGCGGCGGTGCCCGTGAACAAGAACCCGACGGTTCGGCAGCGGCGGCTGGCTCGAACACTCAAAGAGCTGCGAACCGGGGCTGATCTGACGATTGCCCAGTCGGCTCGGCAACTTGCGTGTGCCGAGAGCAAGATCAGCCGAATTGAGGCCGCTCAGTCAGGCGTTCGGTTGGTGGATCTCCGGCTGCTGCTTGATCTGTACGGGGTGGCGGACCCAGCGGCCCGAAGTCGGTTGGAGGCGCTGTCACGCGAAGGCCGTCTGCGAGGATGGTGGGATCGGTACTCGGACACGCTGTCGCCGCTCTATGCCGACTTCATCGCACTGGAATCCGATGCGTCGGACATGTACAGCATCCAGACGTTCCTGGTGCCGGGGCTGCTGCAAACAGAGGACTACACACGTGCGGTGGTCCGCGCGCAGATAGAGGACGCTGGTGCGGAGCAGGTCGAGCGCCTCACGAAGGTCCGCCAGGAGCGGCGCGCAGTGCTGATGAGGGAAGCGCCGCTTCGTATGTGGGTCGTTCTGTCGGAATCCGTGCTGAAGCACCGGATCGGCGGCCGCGCGGTCATGCAGGAGCAGCTCGACTTCCTGGTTGCCAGCGCCGAACAGCCGAACATCAACATCCAGGTCCTGCCGGAGGAATCGGATGTCCATGCGGCGCTCTTCGGCCCCGTCGCCATCTTGAGCTTCCCTGAAGCGACCGAAACGGACGTGGTGTACGTCGACAGCCTGCTCAGCACGCTCTACATCGAGGAGCCGGAGGAAGTGTTCAAGTACACCAACCTGTTCCGCCGTGCCCTGGCGGAGTCGCTGCCACGTACCGAATCGGTCGCACTCATCGAGCGTGCAAAGGACAAGATCTAGAAATGGTGAGTACGTTCCCGCCGGTTGCTGCTGTTGCCGGCCTTGAATGGCGTAAGTCGTCGTACTCGGGTGCGCAGAGCGACTGCGTCGAAGTGGCTGTGGGCCTGCCCGGCGCGGTACCGGTTCGTGACTCGAAGGACTCGGGCGGGCCGGCGCTGCTCTTCCCGGCAGATGCCTGGTCGTCCTTCCTCGCTGGGGTCAAGGCCGGGGAGTTTTCGACCAACTGACATGACAGAGGTGCCCCGCACGGCCACGGCCGTGCGGGGCACCTCTGTCATTCGTTCTGTTCTTCCTAGAAGTCGTCGTCGAAGGCGACGGAGCCCTCGACGGCGACCTGGTACGCCGAGACGCGGCGCTCGAAGAAGTTGGTCAGCTCCTGGACGTTCTGGAGCTCCATGAAGCCGAACGGGTTCGTCGACCCGTAGCGGATCGGCAGGCCCAGGCGGGCCAGGCGCTGGTCCGCCACGGCCTGCAGGTACTCGCGCATCGAGGCGGTGTTCATGCCGGGCAGGCCGTCACCGCACAGGTCCTGGGCGAACTGGAGCTCGGCCTCGACGGCCTCCTCCAGCATCTCCGTGACCTGCTTGGCCATCTCGTCGTCGAAGAGGTCGGGCTCCTCCTCGCGGACGGTGTCGACCACCGACATCGCGAAGTCCATGTGCATGGACTCGTCGCGGAACACCCAGTTGGTGCCGGTCGCGAGACCGTGCAGCAGGCCGCGCGAACGGAACCAGTACACGTAGGCGAAGGCGCCGTAGAAGAACAGGCCCTCCACACAAGCCGCGAAGCAGATCAGGTTCAGGAGGAACGCGCGGCGGTCCTCCTTGGTCTGCAGCGAGTCGATGTGGTCGACCGCGTTCATGTACTTGAAGCAGAACTGCGCCTTCTGGCGGATGGAGGGGATGTTCTCCACCGCGGCGAAGGCCGCGTTGCGGTCCTCCGGGTCGGGCAGGTAGGTGTCCAGCAGCGTCAGGTAGAACTGGACGTGCACGGCCTCTTCGAACAGCTGCCGCGAGAGGTACAGGCGCGCCTCGGGCGAGTTGATGTGCTTGTAGAGGCTCAGCACCACGTTGTTGGAGACGATCGAGTCGCCCGTCGCGAAGAACGCGACCAGCCGGCCGATGAGGTGGCGCTCGCCCTCGCTGAGCTTCGCCAGGTCGGCGACGTCGGAGTGCAGGTCCACCTCCTCGACGGTCCAGGTGTTCTTGATCGCGTCCCGGTACCGGTCGTAGAACGACGGGTAGCGCATCGGGCGCAGGGTCAGCTCGAAGCCGGGGTCGAGCAGCATCTTGCGGTCTTCGGGGGTGGTCACTGGCAGGCCTCGCAGGACTCGGGGTTCTCCAGGGAGCAGGCGATGGCGGCTTCCTGCTCCGGGGTGAGGGAGGGGGTGTTCACGGGCACCGGCGCCGGCGCGGCGGCACGGGCGGTGCCGGACGCGGCCTGGGCGATGCGGGTGGCCGGGCGCGAACGCAGGTAGTAGGTGGTCTTCAGACCCACCTTCCACGCGTAGGCGTACATCGAGCTGAGCTTGCCGATGGTCGGCGCCGCCATGAACAGGTTCAGGGACTGGCTCTGGTCCAGGTACGGCATGCGGGCCGCGGCCAGGTCGATCAGCGCGCGCTGCGGCAGCTCCCAGGCCGTCCGGTACAGCGAACGGACCCCGGCGGGCAGCCAGTTCAGGTCCTGGACGGAGCCGTTGGCGTCGCGCAGGGCGTCGCGGGTCTGCTGGTCCCAGACGCCGAGCTCCTTGAGCTCGCGCACCAGGTACGGGTTGACCTGGAGGAACTCGCCGGACAGCGTCTCGCGCTTGAACAGGTTGGACACCTGCGGCTCGATGCACTCGTACACGCCGGCGATGGACGCGATGGTCGCGGTCGGCGCGATGGCCAGCAGCAGCGAGTTGCGCAGGCCGGTCTCGGCGATCCGGGCGCGCAGCGCCGTCCAGCGGTCGGCCCACTGCGGGGCGGCCGTCGGGAAGTGGTCGATGTGCAGCTCGCCGCGGGCGGCGCGGGTCTCGCCGTACGCCTCGTGGCGGCCGAGCTGCTCGGCCAGGTCGGCGGAGCGCTCGTACGCGGTGAGCATGATGCGCTCGGCGATCAGCGTGGACAGGCGGGCGGCCTCGGCGGAGTCGAAGTCGATCCGCAGCTTGAAGAAGACGTCCTGGAGGCCCATCACGCCGAGGCCGACCGGCCGCCAGCGGGAGTTGGAGGTGCCGGCCTCGGTGGTCGGGTAGAAGTTGATGTCCACCACGCGGTCGAGGAACGTCACGGCCGTGCGGACGGTGGCGTCGAGGCGCTCCCAGTCCATGGCGCCGAGCAGGTCGTCGACGGTGGCACCGGGGGCCACGTGGGCGCCGAGGTTGACCGAGCCGAGGTTGCAGACGGCGGTCTCGGAGTCGTCCGTGACCTCCAGGATCTCCGTGCACAGGTTGGAGGAGTGCACGGTGCGGCCCGGCAGGGCGGTCTGGTTGGCGGCGCGGTTGGAGGCGTCCTTGAAGGTCATCCAGCCGTTGCCGGTCTGCGCCAGGGTGCGCATCATGCGGGCGTACAGGGTCTGCGCCGGGATGGTGCGGACGGCCTTGCCGGCCAGCTCGGCCTTGCGGTAGGCCTCGTCGAAGTCGGCGCCCCACAGGTCGACCAGCTCCGGCACGTCGGCCGGGGAGAACAGCGACCAGTCCTGGTTGGCGTTGACCCGGCGCATGAACTCGTCCGGGATCCAGTGCGCCAGGTTGAGGTTGTGGGTGCGGCGGGCCTCTTCGCCGGTGTTGTCGCGGAGCTCCAGGAACTCCTCGATGTCGGCGTGCCAGGTCTCCAGGTAGACGCAGGCCGCGCCCTTGCGGCGGCCGCCCTGGTTGACGGCGGCGACCGAGGAGTCGAGGGTGCGCAGGAACGGCACGATGCCGTTGGACTTGCCGTTGGTGCCGCGGATCAGGCTGCCGCGCGAGCGGATGCGCGAGTAGGACAGGCCGATGCCGCCGGCGTGCTTGGACAGGCGGGCGATCTGCGCGTAGCGGTTGTAGATCGAGTCCAGGTTGTCCAGCGGCGAGTCGAGCAGGTAGCAGCTCGACATCTGCGGGTGCCGGGTGCCGGAGTTGAAGAGCGTCGGCGAGGAGGTCAGGTACTCCAGGCGGCTCATCAGGCCGTACAGCTCGGCCACCTCGCGCACGGACTGCTCGCTGTCGCCGACCGCCAGGCCGCAGGCGACGCGGAGCAGGAAGTGCTGCGGGGTCTCGATCACCTTGCGGGTGATCGGGTGGCGCAGCAGGTAGCGGGACTGCACGGTGCGCAGGCCGAAGTACTCGAAGCGGTCGTCGCCGGCGGTGTCGATCAGCGCGTCCAGGGCGGCGGCGTGCTTGGCGACGAAGTCCGCGGTGGTGTCGCCGATCAGGCCCTCGGTGTGGCCGACGGCGATCGAGGCGGAGAAGGACACCGAGCCCTGGCTGTTCGCCTCGTCGACGATCTCCAGCGCGAGCAGGCGGGCGGCCAGCTTCGAGTACTGGGGGTCCTCGGCGATCATCGACGCGGCGGCGTCCACGGCCAGCCCGCGCAGCTCGGCGAAGTCCGAGCCGGCGTGGCGGCCGCGCAGCGCGGCGGCGGCGACATGGCCGGGGTCGACCTCGGTGAGGTCGGTGCTGCGGTCGGTGAGCAGCCGCAGCAGCGCGCCCCCGGGGTCGGAGACCGTCGGGTCGGTGAAGGCGGTACCGGAGCCCTGGGCGGGCAGGGTGGCTGAGGCAGCGGTGGTCAAGGCGCTCTCTCCTGGCGGCGATCGGCGGCGGTGCTCGGGGGGCCACCGGGCCGATCTGGGCAGGGGAGCACGGCGCGAACGCAAAAAGCGTCGCGCGAGGTGACTCCCCGGCCCGCCCGCGAGGCCCGGAGGGGTACTGCTGGTGCCGGCGCGGCCTCTGCGGGAGGGCCGTGGCGCACGCCGTCGGCAGGTACTCGGACTCGCGGGGTGCGGCTGCTGGAGCCGCCCGCTCACCGCTGCGGGGCAGTCCCGGATTCGCACCGGGTTCCCCTGCATCGACAGCAGAAGCGAGCATACATGTTGTGCCGCCGGACTGCGGCGGCACCATATGTTGTGCCTGTCGTGTCGCGGATGTGCGTGGGCCGGGCAGCCGGTCAGTGCTTCAGATAGACCTTGTACGTGCTCGAATCGCCGGTCGGCGAGGTGAATTGGGCGACCAGCCGGTAGTGTCCGGCGGCGCCCAGGGCCTCGCTCAGGGCCCGGTCGGTGGCCCTCGGCGCGGTGCTGTCGAGGACGACCATGGTGAACCAGCCGTCCCGGATCGCGGCGACGCTGCCGTCGTCGCCGTGGTGCTCGACCCCGGCCCCGTCGCGGTAGTCCGTGCCGGCGCGCGCGGAGACCCACTGCTCGGGCTTGGAGACGCCGCCGAGGTAGTACTCGGCGAGTCCGTCGACCTCGGTGAGGTAGCGGCCCTGGGGCTCCGTGTGGACCCGCAGGACGGCCAGCAGGCGGCCGGAGTCGGGCCCGTTCTGGTAGCGCAGCGCGGACTGCTCCAGGCCGAGGGCGAGCAGGGCGACCCAGACCAGGATGCCGAGCTGGGGGTGGCGGAAGTGGGCGCCGACCAGCCGGGTCAGGCCGACCCCGGCGAGCGGGGCGGCCAGCAGCATGCCGTAGCCGAGGTGGCGGAACAGCGCGCCGGAGGTGCCGGTCCACAGGTGGGCGGCGGGGACCAGCAGGGCGGTGGCGGTCAGGACGGCCCCGAGCAGGGCGCGCCGGCCCCGGGTGGTGGGGAGGGGCTCCTTCTCCGGCGCGTCGTGCTCGGGCATCTGTTCGCGGCGCGCGTAGGCGATGGTGCCGGCCACCGCGAGGACGGTGAACAGGCCGGCCCACTGGAGCGTGCCGAGCAGGACCGAGCCGGCCGAGCCGGGGGCGTTGCCGCGCGAGGGCGACCACCCGGCGACCCTGCCGAGGGTGCCGTACGGGAGCAGTAGGACGAGGGTGCCGAGGGCCGTCAGCAGTGAGCGCAGGGCGGCCGGGCCCACCCGGTGGTACGGCCGGGCGCAGGCGAAGGCGAGGGCCACCAGGGCGGGGACGGCGAAGGCCGCGGAGTAGGCCGTGGCGCAGGCCAGCGCCGTGGGCGGGGCGGCGAGCAGGGCCAGGGCCGGATGGCGGCCGGCGGTGAACACCGTGGTCCAGGCCGCGAGGGCGACCAGCAGGACGGCGAGGGACTCGGGCGCGGCGTAGAAGCCGACCACCACGGTGGACTGGAGGACGGCGTACCCGGCGATGGCGCAGATGGCGACCCGCTCGTTGAACAGCCGCCGGGTCAGCGAGTACAGCAGGACCGTGGTGAGCAGCGCGAAGCCGAGGCTGAGCAGCCGGGTGCCCCAGATGCCGTTGGCGTCGGCGGCGGCGCCGGCCAGCGGCGGGTAGAGCCAGGGCGAGCCGTGCACCCGGTCGACCAGGTCGGTGGTGACCGGGGTGCCGTGCAGCAGGTGGGCCAGCTGCTGGCGGCCGGCGACCATGGCGGCGGCCTCGTCGGGGTGCGCGGCGGCCAGCAGGCGCAGCGAGAGGGCGGCCTGGACGGTGAGGACGGCGCCCAGCAGGCCGCGGGCGATCCACCGGCGCCGGGGGCTGGTGCCCGGGTCCCAGCCGATCGCGGGGACCCGCGGGATGGTGTACGGGGCCAGCTCGACGCCGTCGGGGTTGTCGACCGCCACGGCGGGGCGGGGCCCGTCGGGGCTGTCCACCGCCACGGCGCCGGGCCCGTCCGGGTCCGGCTCGGCGGCCGGGTCGTGGGCGGAGCGGCCGTGCGGGACGGGGGAGAACTCGGACTCAGTGCTCATCAGGGGTTCCGGATGTCGAAGCCGTAACGGGGGTCGGACACGCGCTGCTTGAACGCGGCGAGGGTGTCCGGCACGGCCTCGACCCGCCAGTCCGCCCGCTTGACGATGTTGAACCAGACGAAGCCGACGATGTCGTCGTGCGCCTCCAGCCCGGAGAACAGCTGGTCGATGTCCGCGTGCTGGCGCTTGCCCTGCTCGGAGGCGGTCTCGCTGATGAAGAAGGGCTTCTGGGAGAAGCCGCGGATCTCGGCCATGGTCGGGCCGTAGAGCGCGTCGAAGGTCTTGGGCCCGGTCTTGGTGAAGTAGCCGGTCATGCCGGCCCAGTCGACGTAGGTGTCGCCGGGGTAGTACGGCTCCAGGCGGGTGTTGGGCGCGGGGTCGGTGATGTTGGGGCTCCAGACCCAGATCACGTTGGTGGCGCCGGCCTGGTCGAAGAGGTCGTGGACGTGGCGCCAGGCGGCCACGAAGTCCTCGGGGGTGGCGGCCTGACGGCCCCACGGGTACCAGTCGCCGTTCATCTCGTGGGCGATGCTGACGGCGATCGGCAGGTTGAACTTGGCCACGGCCTTGGCGACGCCGCGCACGTAGTCGTCGGTGTCGCCGGCCGCGATCGAGGCGAGCGAGCGGTCGTGCGGCTCCCAGGCCATGAAGGGCAGCGCCCCGGCGTCGTGGATCCGGCGGGCGCCCGCGGTGTCGAAGCCGCCCTTCCAGTGGGCGTAGAACTCCAGGACGTTGGGCTGCTTGCCGATCGCGTCGCGGTAGCCGGGCAGCGCGTCCATCGTGGCGGGGACGTCGGGCAGGGCGGCGCCGAGGTACTTGTGGCTCGGCCTGAGCAGCGGCGTGACGTCGTACGGGACGCCGGCCGGCAGGGCCTTGGGCGTGGCGGGCGCGGCCGGTGCGGTGCCCCCCGCGGCGGGGGCCGCGCCCGGAGTGCCGGGAGTCCCGGGGGCGCCGGGAGCCGGGGTGGCGGCCGGGGCGGCCTGGGCGAGGTCCTTCTGCATCGCGAAGCCGGGGTCCTCGGGGCCGCACGCGGTGGTGAGCAGCAGGCCGGCGGCGGCCAGCAGCGGGAGCGCCAGCCGGTGACGGACCCGGCCGGCCCGTCTCGGGTGGGCGGTCATGGCGATCACACTGCTTCCGTCGGGCGGGGCTGGACGAGGACCCGGCCCACGATGGTGGCGTAGAAGAGGCCGGAGGCGAGGACGAGGGCGAAGTTCAGCGGGCCCATGGTGAGCATCCGCCAGATGCTCAGCAGTACCCAGAGCAGGGCGGTTCCGCCGCCCCAGGCGATGACGCCGATCCAGAACCGCCGGGTCCTGTTCCGCTTGGCGCCGCTGGAGCCGGTCGGCTGCCAGGCCATCCGGTTGCGGCGCACGATGTCCCAGATGGCGAAGACGTGCGCCCAGCCGTACATCATGCGGGCGGCCCAGGCCTCCAGCCGGTAGGGGTTGCGGTGCCAGAGCGGGAAGATGACCGTCGCGTAGAGCAGGCCGGGCAGCACCAGCGCGGTGTTCTCCCAGCGGATCAGGTCGGGGCGGGCGAGCAGCAGGACGATCGGGATGAGCGGTGAGACGACGGTGAACAGCGCCGTGTGGATGTAGTAGAAGAAGCCGGACAGGTAGCAGGCCCGGGTGATCGGCCGCAGCTTGGTCTGCCAGAACTTCTTGCTGCCGAGCAGGCTCATCGAGCCGGTGCACCAGCGGTACTGCTGGTTGAAGAAGCCGCCGACGTTGTCCGGGCAGACGCCGGTGGCCAGCGCGACGGGTATGTACTGGAGGTCCCAGCCGAGGCGGCGCAGGTCGAACCCGGTGTGCACGTCCTCGGAGTGGCCGATCAGCGTGGTGCCGCCGTTCTCCTCCAGCGCCGCGCGCCGGTACACCGCGCAGCTGCCCACGCAGATGGCGCCGTCGCTGCGCTGCCGGGAGACCTGGACGGTCCGGTAGAACAGCTCCTGGACGGCGCCGGCGCCGCGCTCGATCCAGTTCTGCGAGTCCAGGATGCGGAAGAACTGCGGGGACTGGACGATGCCGAGGCGGGGGTCGGCCTCCATGTAGGGGAGCATCTCGTTCAGCAGGTCCGGCCGGGGCGCGAAGTCGGCGTCCAGGATGAGGATGTAGTCGCTGTCGGAGTTGCGGAAGCCGAACTGGAGGTTGCCGGCCTTCTTGAACCAGCCGAGCTTGTCGCGGGTGCCGTACACGAACCCGAAGTCGACGGCCATCTGCGCGAGTTGCGGGCTGTTGCTGTCGTCGAGGACGTACGGGGTGACGTCGCCCGGGTACTGGTCGCGGAGCCGGGCGACGTGTGTCCAGGTGTTGTGCAGGACCTCGATCGGCTCGCCGGCGACCGGGAGGAAGATGTCGACGGTCGGATGGTGCTCGGGCTGCCAGGACTTGACCAGGGCCCGGTGGGCGGAGAGGTCGAAGGTCTCGTTGAAGCCGTGCACCCAGCGGGATATGAGGTAGTAGACGATGGTGAAGGCGAGCGGCGGTATGAAGAAGAGGAACCACGGCGTCGCGCTCAGCAGCCCGATCTCGCTGGCCACCATGCAGGCGAAGCTGATGAGGGAGAAGCAGGTCAGCACCCACAGGTTGGTGCGGGCGTAGAGGTACTTCTCGGTGTTGTCCGGGGGTTGGGGGAGCAGGCCCCACCGGTTGCGGGCGGCCGGGCCGCGCCGGCTGCGGCGTCGTGAGACCGGCGGCTGACCGCTTCCCGCGAGTCGCGCGCTCTCGGTGACAGTCACGTGCTCTACTCCCCCGAAGCCGTACTGAGTCTGAACCGTCCCCGGGTGGTGGCCGTTGTCGCTCGGGCACCAGGGGACGCCAGGATCGTACGGGACCGATCGCTCTGCGTCCGCTTCCCCCTGTTCGACCGGCCGCCCGGAACCGATATCGAGCTCCGATCGTGATGTGAACGGGGGTGCGGCCGGAGCGCCTGTGTACGGTTGTCCGTTCGACGGGCGAGGACGGTTCGGGGGAGAGCGATGGGCATCGAGGACGGCGCGGCCGGGCGCGTGGCGCGGGGCCTGCGGGCGGTCGCCGCCTTCGGTGCGGTCGCCGCGCTGCTGGCCGGGTGCAGCGGCGACGTCGGGGCGGTGGAGCCGCCGGCCGGCCCGGCGACGGCGCTGTCCGGGCCGGGCATCTGCTCGACCGCGCAGGAGCCGTTCCCCAAGCTGGCGATGGACGGCGGCGCCAAGATCCTCGAACCGAACCCGTGGAACACCGCGGGCACGGTCTGCGTGGACCCGGTCGGGGACAGCGGGTTCACGGTGTCCCGGATCAACGACTTCGTCCCGAAGAACCCGCTCGCCCCGGGCGCCTACCCCAACGTCTCGACCGCCCCGGGCGCGAGCGGACTGCCGGTGCCGGTCAGCGCGCTCGGCGACGCCACCGCCGACTGGGACGCCAACGGCCGGGTGAGCGGCTCCTTCAACCTCTCCTTCGACCTCTGGTACGGCTCCAGCCCGGACAACTGCCTGCCGGGGGAGAGCGCCGAGGTGATGATCTGGCTGGACGCCACCGACAACGTGCGGCCCGCCGGCGACAAGGTGGCGGACGCCCTGCCGTTCGGGGACGCGAGCTACCACGTCTACCAGGCGCCGATCACCGGTCCGCACAGCGTGATCAGCTACGTCCGCACGGCACCCACCCACACCACCCGCGGCCTCGACCTGCGGCTGTTCACCGCCGACGCGATGGCACGCGGCTACGTCCCGAAGAGCTCCTACCTCTGCCGAGTGCAGGCGGGGTTCGAGGTCTGGAGCGGCGGGACCGGCCTGCGCAGCAACTCCTTCGCCTTCCACAACCGGGTCGGCCTGCCGGCCGGCGAGGTCCCGGCGGGTGCCCCGGGGATCTGCCTGCGGCACGGCGGCGGCGGGACCGCCGGCAGCCCGGTGACCGTCGGATCCTGTGGCGACCAGGCCGTCTCGACCGGGTGGACGGTGGGCAACGACGGTTCGCTGCGCGGCGGAGCGGCCTGCCTGGCACCGGGCGCCGACCGCTCCTCGGTGACCCTGGCCGAGTGCACCGGCGGCTCGGCCCAGCGCTGGGTCACCGCCCCCGGGCAGCGGCTGAAGCACCCGGACACCGGGCTGTGCCTGGGCACCGCGGGCGGGGCGCTCGCGGACGGCACGGCGGTGCTCCTGCGCCCGTGCGCGGACACCGTCTCGCAGCGCTGGAAGCTGCCCTACAACGGGCTCGCGTGAGCCGGCGTCGCACCCGGGAAACCCCGGCCGTGCTGACGTTTCGTCCGCGCACCCCCCATGGGCGTGTCGGGGTGGATGCCCTAGCATTCGGGCCATGAGCGATCGACCGGTACCGAGTGGCGAGCCGGGCCAGCCCGCCACGCCACCGCAGCAGGCACCGGCCGGGGGGCCCGCTCCGGCCACCGGTGTGCCACCGCAGTTCCCGAGCGGAGCCTTCGGCCCCGCGTCCGGCTACGGGCCGCCGCCCGCACCCGCGCAGCCCCAGCAGATGACGCCGCATCCGGTCGCGCAGCCGGTGCCGCCGGTGCCGCACCAGGGCGGCGGACCCGCCCCGGTGGCGCCGGGGCCGGTGCAGCCCGGTCCGGTGGCGCCGCAGCCCGGCCCGGTGGCACCACACCCCGTCCAGCCGCAGGCGGTTCAGCCGCAGCCGCAGGCACCGATGCCGCAGCCCGGTCCGGCCGTCGGGCAGCCCTTCCCGCCGGGCCCGCAGCCGGGCCAGCCCGTGGCGCACTGGCAGCAGCAGGGCGGCTTCCAGCCGCCCGTCCCCCCGCCCGGCCCGGCGGTCTCCCCGGCCGGCACGCCGAACTGGGAGGCGCTGGCCGAGCAGAACGAGCAGTCCGCCAAGCGCGGCCGCAGGCTCAAGCTGATCGGCGTGGTGACCGCGGTGGTCGTGGTGGCCGCCGCCGGTGGCGGCGGGTACTGGTACTACCAGCACGGCAAGGAGAAGACGCCGGTGCCCCACGGCGCCGGCTCGCCGACCCCGACGGTCACCGGCCCGTCGAACACGACGAGCGCGCCGCCGCTCAAGGGCATCGACAGCCCGCCGACCGTCGGCTCGCTGCCCGCCAAGAAGGGCGCGGCCGCGCTCAACCTGGGGGCGGACGCCAAGCAGGGGACGATGGCCGGATTCTCCGGGCAGGTCCTCAAACTGCCCAGTGGCCAGGACTCGTTCGCCTCGACCTCCACGTCGGTCGTCGAGGTCAACAAGAGCTTCACCGTCTCCGCGCGGGTGCTGGTCGACGTGCCCAACGGCAACCGCAGCGCGGTCAGCCAGGGCGACGGCCAGTACTACTCGTTCGCGCTGGGCCGGGCCGGCAACAACGGGCACGACCAGTGGTACTTCAAGGTCCAGGTGCCGGGCGGCGGTTCGGCGATCGCCTGGTCCAAGGGCGACGCGACGGTCAATCAGTGGGTGCTGCTGACCGGCGTGTACGACGACCCGTCGGGCCAGCTCACCCTGTACGTCAACGGCGCTCCGCAGTCCTCGGCCAAGTCGGCCGGGGTGCAGCCGAGCGGCAGCAACTCCCTCCAGGTCGGCCGGCTGAGCTCCAACTCGCAGTGGGCCGACCCCTGGCACGGCGCCGTCGCCGACATCCAGGTGTGGGACCAGGTGCTGCCCGAGGCCGACATCGTCAAGATCGTGGCCGGCCCGAGCTCGCCGCCGTCCATCGCGCCGACCGGCGCCTGGCTCGGCGGCTAGGGCCTGTCTTCGAACTCCCGTCGTCCGCCCGGTGGGCGGGCGGGGCGGCGTTGGGGTGCGTGCATCGCAAGGCGGAGGAGGGAGCCACTGCGGTGGGGGCACCTCCCGGCCGAAGGCTGGGGGCCATTGGCGACCGACGACAACGCGGCGAGGTGCGTGCCCCGGCGTCGCCCCGCAGACGCGAGTTCGAAGACAGGCCCTAGCACCGCCAGGGGCGGGTCCCGCGGGATCCGCCGCGGGGCCGACCGGCCCCCGTGAACGTCCGGCCGCCGCCCCCGGCAGTGTGGGGCGGCGGCCGAAGCGCGCCCCGGGGCGCGCGCTCCACGGCGCGTCCGGATGCGAAGTCCCAGATGAGGAGCAGTACTGATGAGCGCGGACGGCCGCTGGATCCGGCCCGAGTCCACCCGCAAGCCCGTCCTCGGCGGAGCCCGGCCGGGCGGGGTGGCCCTCGGCGAGCGCGGCCGGACGGGCCCCGGGCCGACGCCGGCCTCCCCGGCCGACCGGCGCCGCCGCAGGCCCGGGCCGCCCCGGGTGCCGCACCCGGCCCGGCCGGTGCTGCGGGCGGACTGGCTGCCGCTGCTGGCCGTGCTGCTGGTCCAGGCGGCGCTCTCGTACCACCTGATCCTCAGCAACACCGCCTTCATCGACGAGGGCACCTACATCTACGCGGGCTATCAGGAGATCGCGCACCTGCGGCACGGCACCCCGGTGTCGACGTACGAGACCTTCTTCTCCGGCTCCCCGCTGATCTACCCGGTGGTGGTGGCCGTCGCGGACTTCGTCGGCGGGCTGAACGGCGCCCGGCTGCTGAGCCTGGCGTTCATGCTCTCCGCCACCACGGCCGTCCACCTGGCCACCCGTCGGCTGCACGGCTCGCTCGCGGCGTTCTGCGCGGCGGCGGCCTTCGTCGCGCTCGGCCCCACCCAGTTCCTCGGCGGTCTGGCCACCTACGACGCGATGGCACTGGCGGTCCTCGCCTGGGCCGGGTACTTCGCGGTGCGGCTGACCACGGGCGGCGGGTACCCGAGCCTGGTCGCCTCCGGGCTGCTGCTGGCCCTGGCCGGCGCCACCAAGTACGCCGCGCTGCTGTGGGTGCCGGTGGTGTGCGGCATCGCGGTGCTGGCCGGGCCGCGCGGGTCGCTGCGCAGCTGGGAGGCCTGGCGGCGCGGGCTGCTGGTGCTGCTCACCTTCGTGGTGGCGGTCGGCGCGGCGGCGCTGGCGGCCGGCGAGAAGTACGTCAACGGCTTCAACCACACCACGCTCAAGCGCGCCCCGGGCCACGACTCGTACTCCTACGTGGCCTCGGAGGCCGCCCGCTGGGTGGGTCCGCTGCTGGTGGTCGCGCTGGCCGGGGTGCTGGTGCAGCTGGTGCGGGCGCGGCGGCGCGGCGGCGCGGCCTGGCCCGAGTTCTGGCTGGCGCTGTTGCTGCTGCTGGCCGGGCTGATGGCGCCGGTGAACCAGATCCGCATCCACACCTGGCTGTCGCTGCAGAAGCACGTCGACTTCGGCGCCTGGTTCTCCTGCATCGTGGTGGGCCTGGTGCTGGCCCGTACGGCGCTGTGGCTGAAGGGCCGTCTGCACCTGGTGGCCGGGGTGGCGGCGGCCGCCCTGGTGGTCGGCCCGCTCGCCTGGGTGGGCGCGGCCCAGGGCCGGGAGATGTACGGCGAGTGGTCGAACTCGAAGGAGTTCGTCGCCGCCCTGGAGCCGTACATTGTCAAGGGCGACGACCGGTACCTGGTCGAGAACTACAACGTCCCCGCGTACTACCTGCGCAAGCAGACCACCTGGCAGCAGTGGCACGACCTGGTGGCCGTCTTCCGCCGGGACCCGGCCACCGGCGAGATGCAGAACGGGGTGCCCGCGATCCAGGCCGGCATCCAGGCCCACGAGTGGAAGGTCGTGGTCCTGGACTTCACCCAGACCGGGGCCATCGACAAGGCGATCCAGCCCACCCTGAAGGCCTCCGGGTACCGGGTGGTCACCGTGGTGACGAGCGGGAAGCACGGCCGGTACACCGTCTACGTGGCGCCCGGGTACGACAAGAAGCCGTGACGGGCGCCCGGGCCGGTCGTCAGAAGGCCATGGTGTAGACCATCAGGTCCATCCCCGGGTACGGGGCCCAGTCGCGTTCGGGGGTGCGCCGGAAGCCGATGCGCTCGTAGACGCGGTGGGCGGTGGTCATCTCCGGGCGGGTGGAGAAGGCCATGCCGGCCAGGCCGAGTTCGCGGCTGCGGGTGACGGTGGCGCGGACCAGGGCCTCGCCGACGCCGCGGCCGCGGGAGGCGGCGGCGGTGGCGAGCATCCGTATCTCGCCTTCCCGCGGGGTGGCGATGTCCGCCCACTCGGTGCCGCCGACCGCGTAGGTCACGCAGCCGAGGACCCCGGCTCCGGCCGTGTCGACGGCGACCAGGAGTTCGGCCTCGCGGGCCCGTCGCCCGGCGTCGCGCAGCAGGTCGACGTAGCTGCTCGTGGGGTTGGTGAAGCCGTCGCCGACGAAGGCCTCGACGGTGATCCGGCCGGCGTCGGCGAGGTCCTCCGGGAGGGCCTGGCGGATGAGGAAGTCCATGCGGCCAGTGTGCCGGAGCCCTGGTCGGGACGGTCCTCCGGGGTCGAACGGGTCGGAGGGGTCGACGGGGCCGGGGTCGGGGCCGGGTCGGCGGTGCCGTGCAGCCGGTCGGGGCGGGCCGGGTCGGCCGGGTAGCCGCCCGGGCGGTGGTAGTTGTCGCGGCCGGCCGCCGGGCCGTGGGAGGTCTCGCGGCCGATCAGCAGGCCGAGCAGGCCGAAACCGCCGACGGCCGCGGTCATCGCGAGTGAGCCGATGAGGGTGTCGCTGTCCATGGGCACCACTGTGGCCGGGCGGCGCCGCGGCCACGAGTGGCAGGAACGACCGATCACCTCGAAATCCTGCCATCCTCCCGCCGTCCCCTTCCTTCCGCCGGGGCGGGCGCCGGGGGCATCCTGGTGGGCATGCTGAAGAACGTGGTCGCGGTGGTGCTGGAGGAGGTCCACCCCTTCGAACTGGGTGTGGCCTGCGAGGTGTTCGGCCTGGACCGCACCGCCGACGGGCTGCCGGGCTACGACTTCGCGATCGCCGGGGCCCGTCCCGGGCCGCACGCCACCCACTCCGGCTTCGCGGTGGACGTCCCGTACGGTCCCGAGCGCCTCGCCGGTGCGGACCTCGCCGTGGTCACCGCGGCGAGCATCCGCCCCGGCTACCCGGAGCCGCTGCTGGCGGCGCTGCGCGGGGTGGTCGAGGGCGGCGGCCGGGTGCTGTCCATCTGCAGCGGCGCCTTCGTGCTGGGCGCCGCCGGGCTGCTGGACGGCCGTCGTGCCGCCACGCACTGGCGGCACGGCGAGGAGCTGGCCGAGCGCTTCCCGCTGACCACGGTCGAGCCGGACGTGCTGTACGTGGACGACGACCCGGTGATCACCTCGGCCGGGACGGCGGCCGGCATCGACGCCTGTCTGCACCTGGTGCGCAAGGTGCAGGGCGCCGAGGTGGCCCGGGAGATCGCCCGCCGGATGGTGGTGGCACCGCACCGGGAGGGCGGGCAGGCCCAGTTCGTGAACCGGCCGCTGCCGGAGGCCGCCGGCGACTCGCTGGCCCCGCTGCTGGACTGGATGCGCCACCACCTGGCCGAGGAGGCCACCGTCGAGCAGCTGGCCGCCCGGGCGCACATGTCGCCGCGCACCTTCGCCCGCCGCTTCCAGCAGGAGACCGGCACCACCCCGCACCGCTGGCTGGTCGGGCAGCGGGTGCTGCTCGCCCAGCGGCTGCTGGAGTCCACCGCCGAGCCGGTGGACGCGATCGCCGCCCGCTGCGGCTTCGGCAACGCGGCCGCGCTGCGGCACCACTTCGGCCGCCGGCTGGGCACCACGCCGCTGGCCTACCGGCGTTGCTTCGCCGACCCGGACCCGGACCCGAAGGCGGGCTGAGGGGCCGCAGGCTCGCACCAGCAGGTCCCGCCGGCCGTCAGTCCGTCCCGGCCGTCAGGTGCCCGACGCCGTTCCAGCCGTCCGGCCGCAGCCGCCCGTCCTGGGCCCGCCAGAGGCTGGTGGAGCAGTTGTGCACCGGCCCGAGCGCGGTGAGCTGGTCCTCGGTGAGCCGGTCCAGCGCGTAGCGGAGCATCAGCACCGTGCAGTCGTGCGCGACCAGCAGGACGGGCCGTCCGGCCTCCTCCTCGCAGAGGTCCCGCAGCAGGCTGCGCACCCGCAGGGCGACGTCGGCCCAGGACTCGCCGCCCGGCGGGCGGTAGTACAGCTCGCCCATCTTGCGCCGCCGGGCCGCCTCCTCCGGGTGCTTGGCCTCGATCGCGGCCTTCGGCAGCATCTCCAGGACGCCGAGTTCGCGGTCGCGCAGCCGCTCGTCGTACCGGACGGCGAGGGTGACCGGGACGGAGCCGAGCCCGGCGGCCTGGGCCAGCGCGATCCGGGCGGTCTCGGCGGTGCGCACGTACGGCGAGCACCAGACGCTGCGCGGGCGGTCGGCGCTGGGCAGGCCGGCCCACCAGTGGCCGAGCGCCTGGGCCTGCCGGCGGCCCTGCAGCGACAGCGGGATGTCGGCGTCGCGGCAGCTGATCGGGACGCTGAGCGCTCCGGCGGCCTCGGCCAGCTGGAACTCGACGTTGGCGGTGGACTCCCCGTGCCGGGTGGCGATCAGCACGGACGGCAGCCGGCCGGCCGCCGACGGGCGGTGGGCGGTGCCGTGCTGGCCCTGGCCGGTGGTGTGCGGCCCGTGGCCGGCGGTGTGCTGACCCTGGGCGGTGCCGTGCTGGCCCTGCGCGGTGACGTGGTGGTGCTGGCCCTGCGTGGACTGGTGCTGGCCGTTGAGGGTGGTGCCGAGTTCTGCCATGGCCGCGAGCTCCCCGTGGTCGATCAGGTCCCGGCCGGATGCCGGTCCGGTCTGGTGGTGCCCGGCGTGCACGCCTGTTCATACATATGATCGCGCCGCCTTCTCCAGTGTTCACGGAGAAGGCGGCGCGATCACAGGGCGCGTACCGCGCGAATCAGTGCGCCGCTACAGGCTCCGGCGCGTTCTTCAGCTCGTCGTCGCCGGCTTCGGCGCTGTAGTCGGACGGCCTGGTCTCGTCCGGGCCGTCCGGCGCCTTGACCGCCCGCAGCACCAGGGTGAGCGCCACCGCGACGACCAGGTTGAGGGCGAAGGCGGTGACGCCGATGTAGCCGATCTCGCCGATGCCGGGGATCTCGGCCGCGTTGCCGCCGAAGTGCTTGGTGGCCGGGCTGGCGATCCCGTACGCCTTCCAGGTGCCGTACACCATGCCGGCCGCCCAGCCCGCGAACAGCGCCCAATGGTGGAACCAGCGGGTGAACAGGCCGCCGACGATCGCCACGAAGGTCTGCAGGATCCACAGGCCGCCCAGCAGCTGGAGGTTGATCGCGGCCTGCTTGTCCATGCCGAGCACGAAGACCAGCGCGCCGACCTTCACCAGCAGCGAGACCAGCTTGGCGATCCGGGTCTCGTCGGCGGGGGTGGCGGCGGGCTTGAGCCACTCCTTGTAGACGTTGCGGGTGAACAGGTTGGCCGCCGCGATGGACATGATGGCGGCCGGCACCAGCGCGCCGATGCCGATCGCGGCGAAGGCCACGCCGGTGAACCAGTCCGGGAACATGTCCGCGAACAGCTGGGGCACCGACAGCTGGGCGTTGTAGCCCTTGACGCCCTTGCCGACGCCCGCCGCGAGCGCCATGAAGCCGAGCAGTGCCAGCAGGCCCAGCATCAGCGAGTAGGCGGGCATGATCGCCATGTTGCGGCGCACGGTCTTGCGGGACTTGGAGGCCAGCACGCCGGTCACCGAGTGGGGGTACATGAACAGCGCCATCGCCGAGCCGAGGGCGAGCGTGGCGTACGTCCACTGCTTGTTCTCGGGGATGGTCAGCGAGCCGCCCTTGACCTCCTTGAAGTGCTGCGCGGCCGAGTCGAAGATGTGCCCGTAGCCGCCGAGCCGGATCGGGATGTAGATCACCGCGACGATGATCACGATGTAGACCAGGGCGTCCTTGACGAAGGCGATCAGCGCCGGGGCCCGCAGGCCGGAGGAGTAGGTGTAGGCGGCCAGCACGCCGAAGGCGATGAACAGCGGCAGGTCCTTGACGAACCAGTTGGCGTTCTCCCCGCCGCCGACCCCCAGCACGTCCAGCACGGCCTGGATGCCGACGAGTTGCAGGGCGATGTACGGCATGGTGGCCAGGATGCCGGTGAGCGCGACCACCAGCGACAGCGGCCGCGAGCCGTACCGGCCGCGCACGAAGTCGGCCGGGGTCACGTAGCCGTGCACCCGGGAGACCGACCAGAGCCGGGGCAGGAAGAGGAAGACCAGCGGGTAGGCGATGATCGTGTACGGCACCGCGAAGAAGCCCGCCGCGCCGGTCGCGTACACCGCGGCCGGGACGGCGACGAAGGTGTACGCGGTGTAGAGGTCGCCGCCGAGCAGGAACCAGGTCACCCAGGTCCCGAAGCTGCGGCCGCCCAGGCCCCACTCGTCCAGGTGCGCGGCGTTGTCCGCGCGGCGCCAGCGCGAGGCGAGGAAGCCCATCACGGTGACGAGGGCGAAGAACAGCACGAAGACCACGAGGGCCGGCACGTTGACGTCCTTCATCGCGCACCGCCCTTCCGGGCCGCCTTGCGGGCCTTCTCGTCCCGGGTGATCAGCAGGTAGGCGGCGACCGTGAACACGGCCGACACCGGCACCCAGAGCAGCTGGTACCAGTAGAAGAACGGCACCCCGGCCACCGCCGGGTCGCTCTTGTCGTACGAGGACACCCAGAGCGTCGCGACGATCGGCACGAGCAGGGCGAGGCCGGCCAGCACCCGCTCGGGCGTCACGGCCGGGACGGGCCTCCCGGCTGGCTCGGGCATGACATCTTCGACGCTGGGGGGATCAGAGGGCATCTTCGGCTCCGCTCCGGAGGGGTTCCCCGTCGGCGCCGCAGCCCCTCGGCGCCGAGCGCCGCACGGGCCCGCCGAGCAGCACCATCGGTGATCGGCAGTCAGGTCAGTACGGCTGCGCAATCTAGAGCATGGGGTGATCCATGTCACCGGGATTGACCGAACTTCCCACCAGCCGGACGCAACCGGCCGGAGTCCGCCGCCGGGGGGCGCAAAAGCCACCACCGCCGGGGGCCGCGGGAGAAGCCGCCGCGGAACGCGAAGGGCACCGGCGCGCGGGTCGCGCGCGCCGGTGCCCGGGATGCGGTGGGGGAGTGCGGCTACTCCGGACGCTTCAGTCGGGTGATGAACTTGTAGCGGTCGCCGCGGTAGATGGAGCGCACCCACTCGACCGGGGCCCCGTCGTTGTCGAAGGAGTGCCGGGAGAGCTGGAGCATCGGCAGGCCGAGGTCGGAGCCGAGCAGGCCGGCCTCGCGCGGGTTGGCCAGGGTGGTCTCGATGGTCTCCTCGGCCTCGGCCACGGTGACCCCGTACACCTCGCGCAGCGCCGCGTAGAGGGAGGTGTGCTTGGCCAGGTTGCGGCGCAGGGCCGGGAAGCGCTTGGCGGAGAGGTGGGCGACCTCGATGGCCATCGGGTCGCCGTTGGCGAGCCGCAGGCGCTCGATCCGCAGCACCCGGCCGCCGGGCTTGATGTCGAGCAGCGGGGCGAGCCGGTCGTCGGCGGTGATGTAGCCGATCTCGATCAGCCGGGAGGCGGGCTCCAGGCCCTGGGCCCGCATGTCCTCGGTGTAGGAGGTCAGCTGGAGGGCCTGGGCGACCTTGGGCTTGGCGACGAAGGTGCCCTTGCCCTGGATGCGCTCCAGCCGGCCCTCGACGACCAGCTCCTGGAGGGCCTGGCGCACGGTGGTGCGGGAGGTGTCGAACTGGGCGGCGAGTGCCCGCTCGGGCGGCACCGGGGTGCCGGCGGGCTGGGTCTCGGTGAGCTGCAGCAGGTGCCGCTTCAGGCCGTAGTACTTGGGGACGCGCGCGGTCGGGTCGGTGCCGGCCTGCGTCGGGAGGCTGTTCACCTCGGGGTCGTTGACCTGGGCGGTGGATCCCCCGTCGCTGCTCATCGGACCTGTTCTCCCGCTTCTCGCGAGGCCTACGGCGACCCCGCCACATCGTTAACGGCTCACATCGTTGCATGTATGGCTACGGAACGAATACCTCATCACGCGATGAACGATGTGCGGTGTCGGCTTGATAACGGGTGGTCGAGATCGGTCGAACAGCCGTTGACAGGCCCATTGGTCTAGGCCAAGCTCCAGGCAGCTGGTCTACACCACTAGGCCGGTAGCTATGAATCCCCCCACCCGTTCGAAGGGGTCCGCGGCACCTTTCCCCCCGCTTTGTGTGGGTCTGCCGCTGCCGCCCGACGGGGGTAACCCAGGCATCCCTCAGGAGGATGGCGTAATGAAGCGTCAGCTCATCGCGGCGGTCGGCGTCGCAGCAATGGTCGTCGGCCTGGCGGCTTGCGGCTCGGACGGCAAGAAGAGCGAGGGCGACTCGGGGTCGTCCTCCGCCTCCGCGGCGGACAAGTACAAGGGCAAGACGCTCAAGGTCTGGACCATGACCGGCTCCGCCCCGAAGGGCTGGACCGACGCGGTCAAGACCGAGTTCGAGACCACCTACCCGGGCTCGAAGGTCGAGTACGCGACCCAGGAGTGGGGCGGCATCGGCGCCAAGATCACCGCCGCGCTGTCGGAGGGCTCGGTCGACGTCCTGGAGGTCGGCAACACCCAGACCGCCGGCTACGCCTCCTCGGGCGGTCTGCTCGACCTCACCAAGGAGAAGGCCGCCCTGGGCGGCGACGCCTGGCCCGCCAACCAGAACGAGTCCGCCGTCCTGGACGGCAAGCAGTACGCCGCCCCGTGGTACGTCACCAACCGCGTGGTCGCCTACAACAAGGACCTGTGGGCCAAGGCCGGCCTGACCGACACGCCGAAGACCCTGGAGGAGTTCTACAGCGACCTGGAGAAGCTGAAGACCACCGAGGGCGTCGTCGACCCGATCTACATGCCCGGCCAGGAGTGGTACGTCTACTTCGGTCTGCTCACCAGCGAGGGTGGCAAGATCGCCAAGAAGGACGGCGACAAGTGGGTCGGCGGCCTGGGCTCGCCCGAGAGCCAGAAGGCCTTCGAGACCTACAAGAAGCTCCAGGGCTACTCGGCCACCGGTCCGAAGGACAAGGACGAGGCCACCCCGCAGCAGAAGGACGTCTTCGCCCAGGGCAACGTCGGCGCCATGATCGGCCTCGGCTGGGAGCTGCCGGACGAGAAGGCCATGCCGAAGGACAAGATCGGCTACTTCGCGCTCCCCGGCAAGACCGCCGACAAGCCCACCGGCGTGTTCCTCGGTGGTTCGAACCTCGCGATCGCCTCGCAGAGCAAGAACACCGACATGGCCAAGGACTACCTGAAGATCGCCCTCAACGACAAGAACGAGGGTCTGTTCGCCGCCGCCGGCATCACCACGAACAAGCCCGCGCTGAACGCCAACATCCAGGGCGACTTCGCCAAGGCCGCCCAGCAGGGCGCCACCGTCGGCGCGATCACCCCGAACACCCCGAACTGGTCCAGCGTCGAGGACAACCCGAACCCGGTCAAGGAGTTCCTGACCGCTGTCCTCCAGGGCGGCGACTTCGCCTCCACGGCCAAGAAGTACGACGACGAGATCGCCAAGAAGCTCAACCAGAAGCAGTAAGCACCCGGGACCCGTCCTCGGCCCTCCCGCAGGCGGGAGTCCGGAGGCGGGTCCCAGCAGCGTCGTTCACCGGCCCCCGGCGGGGGGCCGGTGGGCGGCGCCTGTCCGTCGTGGCCAGGTTGTGAGGAAGTGAGAACGATGGCTGTGCATTCGGAGCGGGTGCAGACACAGTCCCCGGACCCAGGGAAGGCCGCTGTGGCCGGTCAAGAGACGAGCGCCTCGGGCGGCGGCTCGAAGGGCACCGCGCCGAAGGGCGCCAGATCCGCGGGCGGCCCCAGCCTGGGCTCACGCCTCGCGCCGTACCTGCTGCTGCTGCCGGCCACCGTGGCGACCCTGGCCCTGCTGGGCTGGCCGCTGCTCAAGACGGTCCTGCTGTCGTTCCAGAACCTCAACAGGCGCCAGCTGGTCCTGCACCTGACCGAGTGGACGGGCTTCGACAACTACAAGGAGCAGCTGACCGACCCGGAGTTCTGGTCGGTCACCGGCCGGACCATCGTCTTCACCCTGGTCAACGTGGTGCTGATCATGGTCGGCGGCACCCTGATCGGCCTGCTGCTGAACCAGCTCGGCAAGAAGATGCGGCTGGTGCTCCAGGTCGCGCTGCTGCTGGCCTGGGCCATGCCGGTGGTCGCCGCGACCACCGTCTACACCTGGCTGTTCGACTCCCAGTGGGGCGTCGTCAACTGGATCCTGGAGCAGCTCGGCTGGCAGTCGATGCACGGCTACAACTGGCTCAGCAACCAGTACTCGACGTTCTTCGTGATCATCCTGCTGATCGTCTGGATGTCGATCCCGTTCGTGGCGTTCAACATGTACGCCGGCCTGACCACCATCCCGAAGGAGCTCTACGAGGCGGCCCGGATGGACGGCGCCGGCGCGCGCAAGATCTTCACCGCGGTGATCTTCCCCAACCTGAAGCCGTTCTTCCTGGCCACGACCTTCCTCGAGGTCATCTGGGTGTTCAAGGCGTTCACCCAGGTCTACGCGGTCAACGCCGGTGGACCGGAGAAGCTGACCCGGACCCTGCCGGTGCACGCCTTCCTGGAGGGTTCGGCCGGCCAGCACTACGGCGTCGGCTCCGCGATCGCGGTGCTCACCATCCTGATGCTGGGCGTGCTGATGGCGTACTACTTCCGCATCATGATCAAGCAGGAGGACGAGCTGTGAGGCGCTCTCTCTTCGGACGTACCTGGCTGAACGTGATCGCGGCCGTCCTCGCCGTCTTCTTCGTGTTCCCCGTCTACTGGATGTTCGCGACCGCGTTCAAGCAGAACAGCGACATCATCAGCCCGACGCCGGTGTTCATCCCGCTCGACGCGACCTTCGAGCACTTCACCACCGCGGTCAACGCGCCGAACTTCTGGACGTACGTCCTCAACAGCGTCGTCGTCACCGTCGGCGCGGTGCTCGGGTCACTGGTGATCGCCACCCTGGCGTCCTTCGCCATCGCCCGGATGAGGTTCCGCGGCCGCAAGGCCTTCGTGCTGGTCATCATGATGGCCCAGATGGCGCCCTGGGAGGTCATGACCATCGCGGTCTACATCATCTCCCGCGACAACGACATGCTGAACAGCCTGGTGCCGCTGACCCTCTTCTACATGATGATGGTCCTGCCCTTCACCATCTGGACGCTGCGCAGCTTCATCGCCGCGGTGCCGAAGGAGCTGGAGGAGTCGGCCATGGTGGACGGCTGCACCCGCTCCCAGGCCTTCGTGAAGGTGATCTTCCCGCTGCTGGCCCCGGGCCTGATGTCGACCTCGCTGTTCGGTTTCATCACGGCGTGGAACGAGTTCCCGCTCGTCCTGATCCTCAACAAGGACCAGGGCAAGACGCTGCCGCTGTGGCTGTCGTCCTTCAAGACCGCCTTCGGCAACGACTGGGGCGCCACCATGGCCGCGTCCACGATGTTCGCCATCCCCGTGCTGATCCTGTTCGTCTTCCTCCAGCGCAAGGCGGTCGGCGGTCTGACCGACGGCGCCGTGAAGGGCTGAGTCCACGTGAGCATCCTCGTTCCCACCGTGCCGGACAGCGACCAGCTGCACCGCGACGCCCTGACCGTCCTCCAGCCCGGCTTCGTCGGCACCAAGCCGCCGGAGTGGCTGCGCCGCCACCTCGCCGCGGGCCTCGGCTCGGTCGCGCTGTTCGACCGCAACGTGGTCGACCTCGACCAGCTGTCCGCGCTCACCCGGGCGCTGCGCGCCGAGAACCCCGACCTCCTGATCGCCATCGACGAGGAGAGCGGCGACGTCACCCGGCTGGAGGCGGGCTCCGGCTCGTCCTGGCCGGGCAACCTCGCGCTCGGCGCGATCGACGACCCGGCGCTGACCCGGGACGTCGCCCGCGAGCTGGGCCGGGCGCTGGCCGCGGCCGGCGTCAACTACAACTGGGCGCCCACCGCGGACGTCAACTCCAACCCGCGCAACCCGGTCATCGGCGTCCGCTCCTTCGGCGCCGACCCCGAGCTGTGCGCCCGGCACACCGCCGCCTGGGTGGAGGGCCTGCAGTCGGCCGGCGTGGCCGCCTGCTCCAAGCACTTCCCCGGCCACGGCGACACCGCGGTGGACTCGCACCACGGCCTGCCGGTCATCGACGTCGACCTGGACGTGCTGCGGGCCCGCGACCTGATCCCGTTCCAAGCGGCGATCGCGGCCGGCACCAAGGCCGTGATGACCGCCCACATCATGATCCCGGCGCTGGACCCGAAGCTGCCGGCCACCCTGAGCCCGACCGTGCTGCGCGACCTGCTGCGCGCGGCCCCGGCCGACGGCGGCCTCGGCTACCAGGGCCTGATCGTCAGCGACGCGATCGAGATGGGCGCCATCGCCGACACCTTCGGGATGGGCGAGGGCACCGTGCTGGCCCTGGCGGCCGGCGCGGACGCGATCTGCGTCGGCGGCGGGCTGGCCGACGAGGAGACCGTGCTGATGCTGCGCGACGCCATCGTGGCGGGCGTGCGCTCCGGCCTGCTCGCCGAGGAGCGGCTGGCGGACGCCGCCGAGCGGGTCCGGGCGCTGGGCAGCTGGGGCCGGATCGCGGCCCAGGGCGAGCGGGTCGAGCCGGACCTGGCGGTCGGCCTGCGGGCCGCGCGCCGGGCGCTCAAGGTGGTCCGGGCGCCGGGCCAGGTGGTGCCGCCGGTGAGCGAGCGCCCGTACGTGGCCTCGTTCTCGGACGAGCCGAACATCGCGGTCGGCGACGTCACCCCGTGGGGCGTGGCCGGCATGCTGGCGGACCGCTTCCCCGGCACCCGCACCCGCGCGGTGTCGGCGGCCGAGGCCGCGCCGGAGCTGCTGGACGCCCTGGTCGGCGAGCTGCTGGCCGGCGCCGAGGGCCGCCGCCTGGTGCTGGTGGTCCGGGACGCGCACCGGCACGCGTGGATGTCCGCCGCGCTGCGCCGCCTGGTGGCGGCCCGGCCGGACGCCGCCGTGGTCGAGATGGGCCTGCCCCAGTCCGAGCCGGTCGGCGCGCTGTACATCGCCACCCACGGCGCCGCCCGGGTCTGCGGACTGGCGGCCGTGGAGGTCCTCACCGGGCAGCCGGGAGCGGTCGGCTGACACGATCGACGCGACGTCACCGGCGCTGTCCGGTGGCGTCGGTGAACGGGCCCGTCATGCGCATGTCGCATGGCGGGCCCGTTCTGTTTCCCCGCCGTCGACCCGGGAGACCACCGAGTGACCGTGTTCCCTCAAGCAGGCCTTAAATCCACCTTAAGACCTACTTAGGGTGACGGAACGACGACTGGCGGCCACGCGGTACAACGGCTCTGCAACGGCCGCCCCGACGAAGGCTTTTGGTCGTTGACACCACCTATGGTCTAGGCCAGAGTCCAGTCATCCGGTTCGAGATTCAACCTCGCCGGATGTGGTATCGGCCCTCCCCCAAGCTCTTCGCCGCCCCCTGTCCGGACTCTCCGCCACGGGCGCCAATCACGCTGCCGGCGGGCACAACGGCTCTACACCCCTCGGAGGATGGCGTGAAGAAGCGTCAGCTCATGTCGACGCTCGGGACCCTGGCACTGGCGGTCGGTCTGACGGCCTGTTCCTCGACGGCGAAGCCCTCGGGCGACGCCGGCGCGGCCGGTTCCGCGGACCCGAAGGCCGCCGGTGGCACCGTCACCGTCTGGCTGATGGACGACGCCCAGAAGAACTGGCCGGACCTGGTCCAGCGGGTCAACGACGAGTTCGCGGCGAAGTACCCGAACGTCACCCTCAAGCTCGCCTACCAGGGTTGGGCCGACAAGCTGGCCAAGCTCGACAAGGCCATCGCCGACGGCAGCGCCCCCGACGTGGTCGAGCTGGGCAACACCGAGACCATGAAGTACGTGCTCTCCGGCGCGCTGGCCCCGGTGGACCGCGGCACCTTCGACAACTCCGACAGCTGGATCAAGGCGCTCGCCAACACCTGTACGTACCAGGACAAGCTCTGGTGCGTGCCCTACTACGCCGGCTCCCGGGTCGCCATCTACAACTCCACCGCCTTCCAGCAGGCCACCGGCAGCGCCGACTTCCCGAAGACCGAGGCGGAGCTGCTGGCCGCGCTGGACAAGGTCGCGGACCGGAACAAGGCCGACAAGACCTTCTCCCCGCTCTACCTGCCCGGCCCGTACTGGTACGCCGCGATGAGCTACGTGGCCGCGTACGGCGGCGGCATCGCCAAGTTCGACGGCTCCGGCAACTGGCACGGCACCCTGCACGACCCCAAGTCCCAGCAGGGCATCAGCCACTTCGTCGACCTGGTGCGCAAGTACAACAAGGGCGACCTGGCGGTGAACGAGCAGAACCAGTTCGAGTCGATGGCCCGCGGGCACGCCGCGTCCTTCTACGGCAACGGCTACGAGGCGGCCAGCGTCACCGCGCCGGTCACCGGCGACCCGAGCCTCAAGGACGCCGTCAAGGTGGCCACCATGCCCGGCCCGGACGGCAAGCCGCTGCCGACCTTCATCGGCGGCTCCGACCTCGCCGTCACCGCCAAGTCCCAGCAGGTGGCGCTGGCCACCGACTGGATCCGGATGTTCACCAGCACCAAGTCCGAGCAGGCGCTGGCCGACAAGGACATCCTGCCGAACAACCTGACCCAGCTGAACCCGCTGAAGAGCAAGCCGAGCACCGCCGCCGCGGCCAACGCCGTGCCGGACGCCTGGTTCACCCCGCTGGCCCCCGGCTGGGGCGCGGTCGAGAAGCAGAAGATCATCCCGGACATGCTGACCTCGATCCTCAAGGGCAAGTCGGTGGACCAGGCCACCAAGGAGGCCGACGCCGCGATCGACCAGCTGATCAACAAGGCGTCCTGACCTCCCGTCGCGCCCGTCTCCGGACGCCCGTCCCGTCGTCGGAAGGGCGTCCGGAAGGGCGTCCGGAGGGGCGCGCGGGTGGGCGTGCACGCGGGGCGCGCGGGTGTGCGGACGGAGGTGCCCGGCGGCGGGCGCGCCCGTAGGATCGTGGGACGAAGGACCGCAGCGAGTGTGCGGACTCGCCGCCTGGAGGTCCCCGCCGGGCAGCCGCCCGAGCGGGGTCGAACCGTCTCACCGGAGGCAGACCCAGATGTCCGACCCGCAGACCGTTCCCGTCCCCGGCCGGATCATGGCGGCGGAGATGGCCGAGCAGCCGGCCGTCCTCCAGCGCATCCTCGACGAGGGTGCCCCGAAGATCCGCGAGGTCGCCGCACAGATCGCCGCCCGCCGCCCGCGCTTCGTCCTGCTCACCGCGCGCGGCACGTCCGACAACGCCGCGCTGTACGCCAAGTACCTGATCGAGATCCTGCTCGGCAAGCCGGCCGGCCTGACCTCGATGTCCACCACCACCGCGTACGGCGCCAAGCCGGACCTCACCGACGTGCTGGTCGTCACCGTCAGCCAGTCCGGCGGCTCGCCCGACCTGGTGGCCTCCACCAAGGCCGCCCGCGAGGCCGGGGCCGTCACGCTCGCGGTGACCAACAACGCCGCCTCGCCGCTCGCCGAGGTCTCCGAGTTCCACATCGACGTGCTGGCCGGCCCGGAGAAGGCGCTGCCGGCCACCAAGACGTACACCGCCGAGCTGCTGGCGCTCTACCTGCTGGTCGAGGGCCTGCGCGGGGGCGACGGCGCGGCCGCCAAGGAGCTGCCGGGCCTGGCCGCCGGGGTGCTGTCCCGCCGGGCCGAGGTGAAGGCGCTGGCGGAGCGCTACCGCTTCGCCCAGCGCCTGGTGATCACCTCGCGCGGCTACGGCTACCCGACCGCCCGCGAGGCGGCGCTCAAGCTGATGGAGACCACCTACATCCCGGCCACCCCGTTCTCCGGCGCCGACCTGCTGCACGGCCCGCTGGCGATGGTGGACAACGTCTCGCCGGTCATCGCGATCGTCCCGGACGGCAAGGGCGGCGAGGCCCTCCAGCCGGTGCTGGACCGGCTGCGCGGGCGCGGCGCGGACCTGGTGGTGGTCGGCCAGCAGGCGCAGGTGGACGCCGCCTCGGCCGGCTTCGCGCTGCCGGCCGGCGTGCCCGAGGAGGTGCAGCCGATCCTGGAGATCCTGCCGCTGCAGCTGCTGGCCTACGAGGTCACCATCGCCCGCGGCCAGGACCCGGACGCCCCGCGCGCCCTGGCCAAGGTCACCGAGACGCGGTAGCCCGTCCCGCACGCGAGCCGGCCCCGGTCCACGGGTTGTGGACCGGGGCCGGCTCGTTGAGCGGCGGAGACATGGTTCCGGGGGTGGAAAACACTACGGGCCACGGCGCCGACACGGGACCCTCAACCCATGCGGCACCGCAGCCCGGAGCTGTCGTCGGGCGCCAGATGGGATCGAGAACTGTGCGGGGTCCTCGATCTGCGGCGTCCGACCGAGGAGGGGCCGCGCGCGGTCAGGGCAGTTGCGCGGGGACCTCTCCTTGGTGCCCTTCCATTGTGGACTAGACCAATCTCGGTTGTCCAGGCCTCCCGGAAAATTGGTCTAAACAACTCAGGGGGTGTCCGGACCCGGCGGGAGGCCTGGCGCGCCCCGCCCGGACCGGCGGCGCTACCCTCGCCATGTGCCCTCGCTGAACGAACTCGTCCGCCGCCACACCACCCTCACCGGGGCCGATGTGGAATGGCTCCACCACCTGGTCTCGGAGTGGCAGCTGCTCTCCGACCTCTCCTTCGCCGACCTGGTGCTGTGGATCCCCACCTGGGACGGCATCCGCTACGTCTCGGTGGCGCAGATGCGGCCCAACACCGGGCCCACCTCCTACCAGGACGACATGGTCGGCCACCTCGTCCCGCGCGGCCGCCGCCCGCTGCTGGACGCCGCCTTCGACGAGGGCCGGATCGTGCGCGAGGGCGACCCGGAGTGGCGCGAGGAGGTCCCGGTCCGGGTCGAGTCGATCCCGGTCCGGCGCGAGGGCAAGGTGCTGGGCGTGATCGCCCGCAACACCAACCTGCTGACCGTCCGCACCCCGAGCCGGCTGGAACTCACCTACCTGCAGAGCGCCTCCGACCTGGCCCAGATGATCGCGGCCGGCTCCTTCCCCTTCCCCGGCGTCGAGCAGGCCGACATGGACGCGGCCCCCCGGGTCGGCGACGGCCTGATCCGGCTGGACGCGGACGGCGTGGTCACCTACGCCAGCCCCAACGCCCTCTCCGCGTACCACCGCCTCGGCCTCACCACCGACCTGGTCGGCAGCCACCTCGGCCGGGCCACCGCCGACCTCGCCCCGCCGTCCCGCTCGGCCGTCCACGAGGCGCTGGTGAAGCTGGCGAGCGGCTGGGCGCCCCGGCAGACCGAGGTGGAGGCGCAGGGGGGAGTGGTGACCCTGCGGGCGATCCCGCTCAAGCCCAAGGGCACCCTGACCGGTTCGCTGGTGCTCTGCCGGGACGTGACCGAGCTGCGCCGCCGCGACCGCGAGTTGATGACCAAGGACGCCACCATCCGGGAGATCCACCACCGGGTGAAGAACAACCTGCAGACCGTCGCGGCCCTGCTGCGGCTGCAGTCCCGCCGGATGGAGTCGGAGTCCGCCCGGGCCGCGCTGGACGAGGCGGTGCGCCGGGTCGGCTCGATCGCGATCGTGCACGAGACGCTCTCCCAGGCGCTGGACGAGCAGGTGGCCTTCGACGAGATCGCCGACCGGGTGCTGGCGATGGCGATGGAGCTGACCCAGGACGGCCGGGTGGCGACCCGCCGCACCGGCAGCTTCGGGATCCTCTCCGCCGAGGTGGCCACCCCGCTGTCGATGGTGCTGACCGAACTGCTCCAGAACGCCCTGGAGCACGCGTTCGGTCCGACCGCCTCCGGGAACCTGGAGGTCAGCGCGCTGCGCGGGCGGGCCCCGGCGACCGGCAAGGGCTGGTCGGACACCTGGAACGGCGGCGCCCGGCCGGAGGAGTACCTGCTGATCACGGTGCAGGACGACGGCCGGGGCATGCCGGAGGGCTTCGACCCGAAGACGGCGGGCAACCTCGGGCTGCAGATCGTCCGGACGCTGGCCACCGGCGAACTGGGCGGCACCTTCGACATGGTGGCCGGCCCGAACGGCGGTACGAAGGTGATCCTGGAGATCCCCGTCCGCTGAGTTCCTCGTCCGCAGGGAGCGAGGAACCGTTGCGCGGGGATGCGCACAGGTGCGTGGAGGGGGCGTGCGTCCGGCGGAAGCGCCGGGTGCGCGCACCCGCACGCCGGGGTGCGGAACGGGGTGCGGAAACAGAAACGAGGCCCTGTCGACCGGGGGGGTGGGTCGACAGGGCCTCTCAACCCGTTCCGGCCGTCGGGGGGAGTCGGCCGGAGCGGGGGCTCTGGGTGGTGCGACACCTCGCCGGTGCGTTGCACACGGTGAGCGCCACAGCTCCACGATATTGCTCTAAGTGAACAGTATCAAGTGCTTGGGCGGGTCCGGTGTCGCGGGACCTGGCTGGGCGAGGTCCTTGGTGCGGAAGGCTTCACCAGGAGGTGCAGGGAAGCCTTTGATCATGTGTCGATCGGTACTGCGGTCACTGCTGGTACTACGGCGTGTGATCGCCGGGTGATCAGGCGGTGCGGGCGCGGTTGCGGGCTGCACGGCGCTTCATCGCGCGGCGCTCGTCCTCGCTCATGCCGCCCCAGACGCCGGCGTCCTGACCGGTCTCGAGCGCCCACTGGAGGCACTGCTCCATCACCGGACAGCGGCGGCACACGGCCTTGGCTTCCTCGATCTGCAGCAGAGCAGGACCGGTGTTCCCGATCGGGAAGAACAGCTCGGGGTCCTCTTCGCGGCAGACAGCGCGGTGGCGCCAGTCCATGGTCGTCCAACTCCTCCTGCCGCGGGGGGTGGCCCGATCGGCATAATCGAATGGCTTGTGAATGTGAACGCTTTCACGAATCCCGCAACAGCAAAAGAGACCAAAGGCCCGTCGGGCCCGGGTGGTCTGTGCTGGGGGGGATTCGGCGATTCGAGGGACACCCCGCGGTCGGCGCTCCTGTGGTTCCGGAGTTGCCGTCGCTGCGATGTGTCCCGATCGCCATGTAGAGGTTCGCAAACCTCGGGCTCGGATACAACCCCCTTCGGGGAGGAATTTTGGATTCTTCGGTGTCGCCTAGCTCACAGCCAGTACTTCTATGGAGTGAAGGGGGCTTGTGCGTTCGAGAAGAAGGAGGAACCCCCCTTCCAGTCACACAATCACACGCAGTGCCCGCCGTACGCCTGTGAAACTGACGCGACTCCTGTCTCCAAGATGGTCCCCGTCGACCTGGAACGGGGCCGGTTCCTCCGAAACCAAGGTGAAGTGTCTGACGTCGTGATAGGAGACGACGTGCTTCCCGGAGGGGCCGCTGGGAGGGGCGCCGTCACTCGAAGTCGTGTACGACCGCAGGATCTGACGGACCGTTCGAGCGGTGCCGAACGCCGTCATCCGGGTGATGCCGAAGACGTCCAGGTCCGTGTCGAAGGAGGCGAGCGGTGAGGGGTAGACCGGACGGTTGCCGAGGAACGTCCAGGGAGAGGTGTTGCTGACTATCGACAGCACCAGGCCCGGAACCCGCTCGTGGCCCGGCAGCTCCAGGGAGACGGGGCCGGAGCGGCGCTGCTCACGCTGGGTGAAGTAGTGCCGCAGGGCCTGGCCGACGTACAGGGCGTGGGTGGACTTGCGCCCGGCCCGGCGCTGCTCCTCGACCCGTCCGACCACCCCGGCGTCGAAGCCGAGGCCGGCGGTGAAGGTGAACCAGCGGTCCGGCAGCCCGTCGGTCATCGCCTTGCCCAGCCCGATCGGCCGCTCCCGGCCGTGCTCCAGCGCGTCCAGCAGGGCGCCGGTGGCCTCCACCGGGTCGTTGGGCAGGCCCAGCGCGCGGGCGAACACATTGGTCGAACCGCCCGGCACCACGGCCAGTCGCGGGACCTTCTCGCCCGGGCCGTGCGCCAGCAGCCCGTTCACCACCTCGTTGACGGTGCCGTCCCCGCCCAGCGCCACCACCAGGTCGACCGTGCCGTCCTCCGCCGCCTCGCGGGCCAGGTCGCGCGCGTGGCCCCGGTAGCGGGTCTCGGCGACCTCCAGCTTGAGATCGCTGCGCAGGGCGTGGATCAGGACGTCCCTGGTCCGGCCACTGGTGGTGGTGGCCTTGTGGTTCACGACCAGGAGAGCGCGCATGGGGAAAGCCTACGGGTCGGTACGGAGCAACCGGCGGCTACCCTGCTGGAGTGACCGCAGAAACCTCCGCACCCGTACCCTCGGCCGGATCCGGCCGCCCGGCCTCCCTGACCCTGGGCGCCGCCATCACGGCCCTGGCGGGCGCCGCGCTGGCCGTCGTCGGCGTCTGGGACATGGTGGCCGCGCTGTCCGGCCAGTCCAAGCAGCTGGCCCTGAACGAGTTCGGCGGAGCGGTCATCGTGCTGCTCGGGGTGCTGCCGGTGCTGGCCGCCCGCGCCCTGCTCAAGGAGCGCCGCTGGGGCCGCAGTCCGGCGGTGCTGACCAACTCGATCTGCCTGCCGGTCGGCTACTACATGGCCGAGAGCGGCGGCGCGATGATCGCGGTCGGCGTGCTGGTCGGCGCGCTCGGCCTGGTGGGCATCGGCTGCCTGCTGAACCCGAAGTCGACGGCGGCCCTGTACGCCCCGTCCGAGGACTAGGGGTACAGGGCCGCCGGGAGCCTGAAGCCGGGAGCCTGAAGCCGGCGGCTTGAAGCCGGGGAGCCTCAAGCCGGGAGGCTGAAGGGGCGTCAGTCCTACTCCTCCACCAGGAGCTTCTCCCGCAGCTGGGCCAACGTCCGGGCGAGCAGCCGGGACACGTGCATCTGGGAGATCCCCACCTCGGCGGCGATCTGCGACTGGGTCATGTTCCGGAAGAACCGCAGCACCAGGATCTTCTGCTCCCGGGGCGGCAGTTGGGCCAGCAGCGGCTTGAGCGACTCGCGGTACTCGACGCCCTCCAGCGCCTCGTCGGTCGCGCCCAGGGTGTCCGCGACGGCCGGCGACTCGTCGTCGCTGTCCGGCACGTCCAGGGACAGCGTGGAGTACGCGTTGGCGGACTCCAGGCCCTCCAGGACGTCCTCCTCGGAGATCCCCAGGTGCTCGGCCAGCTCGTGCACCGTGGGGGAGCGGCCGTGCCGCTGGGAGAGCTCGCTGGTCGCCGTGGTGAGCGACAGCCGCAGCTCCTGGAGGCGGCGCGGGACGCGCACCGCCCAGCCCTTGTCGCGGAAGTGCCGCTTGATCTCCCCGACGATGGTCGGCGTCGCGTAGGTGGAGAACTCGACCCCGCGCTCGTGGTCGAAGCGGTCCACCGACTTGATCAGGCCGATGGTGGCGACCTGGGTCAGGTCGTCCAGCGGCTCGCCCCGGTTGCGGAAGCGCCGGGCCAGGTGCTCGACCAGCGGGATGTGCATCCGCACCAGCTGGTTGCGCAGCTCGACCCGCTCCGGGGAGCCCTCGGGCAGTGCGGACAGCCGGACGAACAGCGCGCGGGCGGCCTCCCGGTCCGGGGCGCCGGTGCGGTGCGAGCCCTGGGCGGGCAGGGCGACGTGCGGCTCGACCTCGGCCGTCGGCTCGGCCTCGACCGCGGGGTCGGCCTCGACCGCCGGTTCCGTCCCGACGGCCGGGGCCGTCTCGTCCACCGGGTCCGGCGGGGGCGCGGAGGCAGGCGTCGGCTCGGACGTCGGCTCGGTGGGGTGGCTCATCCGCTGGGCGTCCTTCGGGTGCGCTTCGTCGTTGGCGGCGAGGCCGGGAACGCTCGCCTGGGTCGGTACGGCAGGTCCCGCCGTCGCGAGGCCGGTACGGTCCAGATCACTCACGGCCATTCCCCCGTTCCGTTCCGGGAGCACCGGGGCCGGTGGCCCCGGAATCGTCTCGTTGGTCGTACCGCGTGGGTGGCGGTACCGGGAGCCGTCCGTCGGTCCCCTGAGCGGGGGAGCGGCGGACGGCCCTTGCGCGGGTGCTGCTCGGTGCTGCTCGGTCGTGCGGTGCGGTCCGGCGCCCGACTAGTGGGAGGGGGACCCGCCGCGCTTCTTGTGCAGGCTGATCGTCACGGTCCTGTCCTCGGCGACCGAGGAGTCGACCTCGCCGGCCAGGGCGGAGAGCACCGTCCAGGCGAAGGTGTCCCGTTCGGGAGCCTTGCCGTCGGTGGTCGGGGCGGAGACGGTGACCTTCAACGAGTCGCCGACCAGCCGGAACTCGCAGGACAGTACGGAGCCGGGCACCGCCTGCTGGAGCAGGATGGCGCAGGCCTCGTCGACCGCGATCCGCAGGTCCTCGATCTCGTCGAGCGTGAAGTCCAACCGGGCCGCCAACCCGGCCGTCGCTGTTCGCAGGACGGAGAGGTAGGCCCCGGCTGCGGGCAGCCGGACCTCCACGAAGTCCTGAACGCCGAGATCGCCGTCGATCTGGGACACCCTTGCCTCCTGGGTGGCGCGCTGTGCTTTCTTGGTACCCCGCTTGTTACCGCTTGCTACCCCCGAAGGGGGCCCGGCGCCGCGGATCCGCCATCGCTCTGCCTTCCGCACCCCGGTTCGGGAGTTACTCATGGTAAGGCATTGCGACGCAGGGTGGCAGACCCTTTCCCCGGACTCCCGGGAGCCGTTCAGCGCTGCCCGGCGGCGGCCAGCGCCCCGTCGGAGAGCCGGTACACCGTCCACTCGTCCATCGGCACCGCGCCGATCGACTTGTAGAAGTCGATCGAGGGCTGGTTCCAGTCCAGGACCGACCACTCGACCCGGGAGTAGCCGCGCTCGACGGCGATCCGGGCGAGTTCCAGCAGCAGCGCCTTGCCGTGGCCGCCGCCGCGCGCCTCCGGGCGGACGTACAGGTCCTCCAGGTAGATCCCGTGGGTGCCGCGCCAGGTCGAGAAGTTGCGGAACCAGACCGCGAAGCCGACCGGTTCACCGGTGGCGTCGTCCTCGGCGATCAGCCCGAACAGGGCCGGGTTCTCGCCGAACAGGGCCTCGTGCAGCTGCTCCTCGGTGGCCTTCGCCTCGTGCAGGGCCTTCTCGTACTCCGCGAGTTCGCGGATCATGGCGTGGACGACGGGGACGTCGGTGGCGACGGCGGTGCGGATCATGTCCGTGAGCCTACTGCTCGGGACCGGTCTCGTCCCAGGCCTGGAGGGAGGTCTGGTCGATGATCCGGCCGTCCCGCAGACCGGCCATCGAGGACATCAGCACCCGGACGCCGTCCGGGTACCGGCAGGACTCCAGGAAGGCGACGTGGTCGCCCTGGACGACCACCTGTTCCAGTGTGTGGGTCATCTCGCGGCCGTAGACGTCGTCCAGCATGGCGCCGATCTCCTCCCGCCCGTGCATCACCAGGGGGTGGCTGGGCTGGGTCTTGCGGTCGACCATGCGCAGTTCGGCGTCCTCCGCGTAGAGCGCCAGGAGGGCCTCGGCGTCGCGGCGCTCGATGCCCTCGCGCAGTGCGCGGGTGTCGAAGGCGGCGGGGGCCGTCGTGGTGGTCATGATCTCGCTCCTCCGGTCGGGTTCCGTCGGCTCGTACCTTGAGCGTACGCCCGCGGCCGCCCGGACCCGGAGGAGCGGGATCCGGGCCGGTCAGGGGGCCGGCACGGTGCGCAGGTAGGCGGCCAGCGCGCTGATCGCGGCCGGGTTGCGCGGGCTCTCCACCAGGTCGACGTAGTCCATGACGAAGATCCGGCCGTTCCTGACCGCGGCGACGTTGGCCAGCGGCGGGAAGGACGTCAGGAACTTCCGCTTCTCCTCGGCCTTCGGCGTCGCGTAGTCGTTGATCACGATCACCTCGGGGTCGCGCTGCACCACGCTCTCCCAGCCGGCCGTGACCCAGCTGTCGGCGAGGTCGCCCATGATGTTGGTCCCGCCCGCCTTGGCGATGATCTCGTTGGCGGCGGCGAACTTCCCGGCGGTGTACGGCTTGTCCTGCCCGCTGTCGTACAGGAAGACGGACGGGCGGCGCTCGGCCGGCGGGACGGCGGCGATCCGCGCCTTGAAGTCCGCGATCAGCTGGTCGGAGCGGTCCTTGACGTCGAAGATCTCGCCGAGGTTGGCCAGGTCGGTGTAGAGCGCCTCCAGCGGGTCCATCACGCCGCGCTCGGTGCCCTTGCCGCTGCGGCAGGACTCGCTGAGCACGTACGAGTCGACGCCGAGCGCCTTGAAGGCCTGCGGGGTGACGCCGCTGCCCTCGTCGAAGCCGTAGTGCCAGCCGGCGAAGACCAGGTCGGCCTTGGCGTCCAGCGCGATCTCCTTGGTGAGGATCTTCTTGGAGAGCCAGGTGGTCTGCTGGTAGCCGTCCTTCCAGGCGACCTGGTCGATCTTCCCCTTGTCGTCGGGCATCACGTAGCCGGCCATCCGGTCGGCGAGGCCGAGCGAGAGCATCAGTTCGGTGATGTTGACGTCGTTGGTCACCACCCGGGCGGGCTTCTGCGCGAAGGTGAGCTTCTCCCCGCAGTTGTCCACCGTCACGGGGTAGTGGGCGGAGGCGGTGGCGGCCTCCTTCGGGGCGATCTCGGCGCCGCAGCCGACGAGTCCGAGGGCGAGCAGGGCGGTGGCGGCAACGGCCTTGGTGCGCACGGGAGTTCCTTGGGGGTCAGGGGAGGCGGTCGAAGAGCAGCTGGAGGGCGCCGGTCTCCGGGTGGCGCACCGGGGTGCCCCGGACGCCGAACACCTCGGCCAGCAGGGCGGGTCGGAGCACCTCGTCGGGCGGCCCGGAGGCGACGATCCGGCCGTCCCGCAGGACGTACAGCAGGTCGCAGTGGCCCGCCGCCAGGTTGAGGTCGTGCAGCGCGGTGAGCACCGTCGGACCGGCCTCGCGGGCGAGCGCCAGCACCTCCAACTGGTGCGCGATGTCGAGGTGGTTGGTGGGTTCGTCCAGCACCAGCAGGCGCGGCTCCTGGACCAGCGCGCGGGCGAACAGCACCCGCTGCTTCTCGCCCCCGGACAGGCTCAGGAAGCCCCGCTCGGCGAGGTGCCCGGCCCGGACCTTGCGCAGCGCCTCGGCGCAGCGCCGCTCGTCCCCGTCGACTTGGGCGCCGAAGCCGCGGCGGTGCGGCAGCCGGCCCATGGCGATCACCTCGGCGACGGTGAAGTCGAACTCGGCGGAGTGCTCCTGGGTCAGCGCGGCCACCCGGCGGGCGCTCTCGCGGGCGGTGAGGGCGTGCAGGTCGTCGCCGGCCAGCCGGACCACGCCGCCGGCCGGCTTCAGCACCCGGTAGACGCAGCGCAGCAGGGTCGACTTGCCGCTGCCGTTGGGGCCTATCAGGCCGACCACCTGCCCGGCGGCGGCCGCCAGGCTCACCTCGTGGACCAGCCGGGTGCCGGCCAGCTCCACCGAGACGCCGTCGACGGCGAGGTCCTGGGCGTGCACCGGGGTCGGGTCGGTCGTCGCGGTCACCGGGCACCTCCGAAGGCCTGGCCGCGGCGGCGCATCATCACCAGGAAGGCGGGCACGCCGAGCACCGCGGTGAACACCCCGACGGGCAGTTCGGCGGGCGCCAGCAGGGTGCGCGAGGCGATGTCCACCCAGACCAGCAGCAGCGCCCCGGCGAGCGGCGCGACCACCAGCACCCGGCGGTGCCCGGCGCCGACCAGCATCCGCGCCAGGTGCGGCATCAGCAGCCCGACGAAGCCGATCGCCCCGCTGACCGCGACCACGGTGCCGGTGACGGCGGCGGTCACCACGAACAGCTCGCGGCGCAGCCGGTCCGGGTCCACGCCGAGCGAGGCGGAGGTCTCGTCGCCCATCGCGAGCGCGTCCAGCCGCCCGGCGGTGCAGGCCAGGTAGGCGAGCCCGGCCAGCACGGTGACGGCGGCGATCGGCACCTTGCCCCAGGTGGCGCCGCCGAGGCTGCCGAGCAGCCACATCATGACGTCCCGGGCGGCCTCGCCGCGGTCGGCGGCGAAGACCATCAGGGTGGTGGCGGCGGAGAAGCCGTAGGACAGCGCGGTGCCGGTGAGCACCAGCCGCAGCGGGGTGAGCCCGTACGCGGTGCGGGCCGCGACGTAGACCAGGGTCATGGCGGCCAGCGCGGAGCCGAAGGCGGAGGCGGAGATCGCCCACACCCCGAGCGAGGCGAAGGCGCCGAAGAGCATCACGGCGTTGGCGCCGACGGCCGCGCCGGAGGAGATGCCGAGCACGAAGGGGTCCGCCAGCGCGTTGCGCACCAGGGCCTGGACGGCGACCCCGCAGGCGGCCAGCCCGGCGCCGACCACGGCGGCCAGCACGGTGCGCGGCAGCCGGATCTCCCAGACGATCGCGTACGCGGCCGCCTCGTCCGCGTCCAGCCGGCCGCCCGTCAGCCCGGCGCCCAGGAGCCGCAGCACCCGGGGCAGGCCGAGCCCGGAGGAGCCGAGGGCGACCCCGCAGACCAGGGAGAGCAGCAGGGCGGCGGCGAGTCCGGCGGCGAGCGGGACGACGGGTATTCGGCGAGCGGGCGGGCCGACTGCACGGTTGACGGGTGCGCGGTTCACGGGTGCGCCTTGCCTCGGGCCGGGAGCGCGCCGGGGCGGGCGCGGGCCGGGGGCGTGCCGGGGCGCCGTTCCCCTCGCAGTCCGCGGCGAGTTGTCGGGAGGTCGGCGGCCGAGGGCGATCGGGCTGGCGCGGCCGTACGGGCGGGTACGGGCCGTGCTCACCGTTGCGGGTCAGCGCCGGATTCGCACCGGACTTCCCCCTCGGACGCCCTGGCAGCATAACAGCCACTCAGGGCAGGCAACCCTTACCGAGCCGGGTCGGACGTGAACGCACGACCGCCCCCGTCCGGCGGTGCGGACGGGGGCGGTCGGGTGGCGACGCGTCAGGCTCAGGCCTGCTTGGTCTCCCAGAAGATCTTGTCGACCTGGGCGATCAGGTCGAGCAGGGCCTGGCCGGTGGCCGGGTCCGTGGACGCCTTGGCGGCCGAGGCGGCCTTCAGGGTGTCGTTGATCAGCTGGTGCAGCTGCGGGTACTTCTCGAAGTGCGGGGCCTTGAAGTAGTCGCTCCACAGCACCGAGATGTGGTGCTTGACGGCCTCGGCGCGCTGCTCCTTGATGATGACGGCGCGGGCGCGGAAGTGCGGGTCCTCGTTGGCCTGGTACTTCTCCTGGGTGGCCTTGACCGACTCGGCCTCCAGCTTGGCCTGCGCGGGGTCGTAGACGCCGCAGGGCAGGTCGCAGTGGGCGTGGACGGTGGCGCGCGGTGCAAACAGACGAGAGAACATGGGAGTCCTTCCTTAGATCGTCTTCCCGCGCCCGAGATTACCCTTCCGCCCTCCCGGTTTCGCGATCGGGCGGTGGGCCTAGGGCGAAAGACGGACCGGGAACCGGCGCAATCCGGACATCGGACGGACGGCGGTCCGTACGGCAGACTGGGAGCGCGAGCGGGGGCGGGAGGAGGAGTCGTGGCGCGGAGCACGCGAGCGGAGGGCGCCGGGGCGGGGGAGCGCGGCCCGGGCGGCGCGCTGCCGTTCGGGCTGGTCGACGTGGCGGGGCCGTCGATGGTCCCGACCCTGCGCGAGGGCGACCGGCTGCTGGTCCGCTACGGCGCGCCGATCCGGCCCGGCGCGGTGGTGGTCTTCCGGCACCCCTTCCAGCAGGACCTGCTGGTGGTGAAGCGGGCCGCCGAGCGCCGGGCCACGGGCTGGTGGCTGCTCTCCGACAACCGCCCGGTGGACAGCGACAGCCGCAGCTACGGCGCCGTCCCGGACGAGCTGGTGCTCGGCCGGGTGCTGCTGCGGCTGCGCCCGAGCCCGGTCTGGCTGGCGCCGGGGCGCCGGCTGGAGCGGCTGCTGCTCACCCCGCGGCTGGCCCGGGTGCCGGGCCTGGCCCGCCGGCTCGGCGCCTGGGTCGAGGACGTCTAGCGGGCTGCTACGCCCGGGCCGCCGCCTCCGCCTCCAGGCGTTTGCGGGCCCGGTAGGCGGCCACGTTGGCGCGGGTCGCGCAGCGGTCCGAGCAGTAGCGGCGGGAGCGGTTGGTCGAGGTGTCCAGGTAGGCGTTGCGGCAGGGCGCGGCCTGGCAGATGCCGAGCCGGTCGGCGCCCAGCTCGGTCAGGTGGACGGCCAGGCCCATGCAGGCGACCGCGCTGAAGTGGGCGGTGGCGGTGGGGGAGTTGTCGGCCAGGTGCAGGTGCCAGCGCGGCCGCCCGGCGTCGTCCAGGTAGTCGTGCCCGGAGATCAGCGGGCTGACCGGGTACTCCATCAGCAGGCTGTTCAGCAGGTCGACGCCGCGGATCTCGTCCCCGCCGGCGGCGGCCTCGAAGACCCCGCGCAGCCGGGTCCGCACCGCCCGCAGCCGGGGCACGTCGGACTCGTCGGCGAGCGAGCGGGCCCGCGAGGAGTCGGAGAAGAGACCGCGCACCGCCTCCACGGAGGTCAGCGAGTCGGTGCCGCGCTCGGGCTCCTCGGTGTTCACCAGCCGGACGGCGAGATCGGCGTAGGCGGCGAGCTCCACAGGGGTCCTTCCAGGGGGGTCGGTAACGGGCTGACTGCCTCCAGCCTATTACCCGGGCGGGCAAAACGACGGCGCCCGGCAGGAGTGACCTGCCGGGCGCCGGGCGTACGGGCTCAGAGCACCTTGGAGAGGAAGGCCCTGGTGCGCTCGTGCTGCGGGTCGGTGAGCACCTCGCGGGGGTTGCCGGACTCGACCACCACCCCGCCGTCCATGAACACCAGCGCGTCGCCGACCTCGCGGGCGAAGCCCATCTCGTGGGTGACGACCACCATGGTCATGCCCTCCTCGGCGAGGCCGCGCATGACGTCGAGGACGTCGCCGACCAGCTCCGGGTCGAGCGCGGAGGTCGGCTCGTCGAAGAGCATCAGCTTGGGCTTCATGGCCAGCGCGCGGGCGATCGCCACGCGCTGCTGCTGGCCGCCGGAGAGCTGCGAGGGGTAGTTCTTCGCCTTGTCGGCGAGGCCGACCCGCTCCAGCAGGGCCATCCCGCGCTCGCGGGCGTCGGCCCGGCTCTCGCCCTTGACCTGGACCGGCGCCTCCATGACGTTCTCGACGGCGGTCATGTGCGGGAACAGGTTGAAGCGCTGGAAGACCATGCCGATGTCGCGCCGCTTGAGGGCGACCTCGCGGTCCCTGAGCTCGTGCAGCCGGTCGCCCTTCTGCCGGTAGCCGACCAGCTCGCCGTCCACCCAGAGGCGGCCGCCGTTGATCTTCTCCAGGTGGTTGATGCACCGCAGGAAGGTCGACTTGCCGGAGCCGGACGGGCCGATCAGGCAGAACACCTCGCCCTGCCTGACCTCCAGGTCGATGCCCTTGAGCACCTCGACCAGGCCGTACGACTTGTGCACGTTCTCGGCGCGGACCATCGGCTCGCCGGACGCGCCGCCGGGGGACTTGGTCGGATCGGTCATACGTGACCACCTCCCTCGAGCCCCGGGACGACGTCGGCGGTCGTCCTGGGGGCGGGCTTCCCGGCGAACAGCCTCCGCAGCCGCTGCAGCGGGGTGGGCGGGAGGGTGCGGTTGGAACCTCGGGCGTAGTGGCGCTCGATGTAGTACTGGCCGATGGTCAGCACCGAGGTGAAGAACAGGTACCAGAGGCTGACCACGATCAGCAGCGGGATGTTCTGGTAGTTCCGGGAGTAGATGACCTGGCCGGCCCGGAAGATCTCCTCCAGGGAGATCACGGAGACCAGCGAGGTGGTCTTGAGCATCGAGATGGTCTCGTTGCCGGTCGGCGGGATGATCACCCGCATGGCCTGCGGCAGGACGATCCGGCGCATGGTCTGGAACCGGCTCATGCCGAGCGCGTGCGCGGCCTCGGTCTGGCCCTCGTCCACCGACTGGATGCCGCCGCGGACGATCTCCGCCATGTAGGCGGCCTCGTTGAGGCCGAGGCCCAGCAGCGCGGCGACGAAGGTCGGGATCAGCACGTTGGTCTGCTCGGACCAGAACTCCGGCCCCCACGGGACGCCGATCGACAGCTTGGCCCAGATCAGGCCGAGGAAGTTCCAGAACACCAGCTGCACCAGCACCGGGGTGCCGCGGAAGATCCAGATGTAGACCCACGCGACGCCGGCCAGCAGCGGGTTCGGGGACAGGCGCATCACCGCGAGGACGATGCCGCCGACCACACCCATGAGCATGGCGAGCACGGTCAGTTCCAGCGTCACCAGCAGGCCGTGCATGATGCTGTCGTGGAACAGGTACTGACCGACGATGTCCCACTTGAAAGCGGGGTTGGTGAAGAGGGCGCTCACCAGCATCGCCGCGAGTACGGCGATGACGACGGCGCCGGCCCAGCGTCCGGGGTGGCGGACGGGGACGGCCTTGATGGTCTCGGGCCGGCCCTGCTCCGCCGTCCCCTTGTCCAAAGAGTTCACGGTGTGGCCTCGGGGGAGAAGATGGAGCGGACGAGGGTCAGCTGACCGCGCCGTTGACGGTCGAGGTGGTGATGGCGCCGGACTCGACCCCCCACTTGGCGAGGATCTGCTTGTAGGTGCCGTCGTCGATCAGCGACTGGACGGCCCCCTGGACGGCCGGGGTGAGCTTGGAGCCCTTGGCCAGCGCGACGCCGTAGGGGGCCACGCCGTAGGTCTCGCCGACCTTCTCCAGCTGGCCGCCGGACTGCTTGATCGCGTAGTCGACGACCTGGGAGTCGGCCATCATCGCCTGGTCGCGCCCGGAGACCACGGCGTTGGTGACGTCCGTCTGGAGGTCGAACTTGTCGCCGCCGTTCTGGACGCCCGGCTTGCCGGCCTTGGCGCAGTCCGGGTCGCGGGTGTCCTTGATCTCGTCGGCCTGGGTGGTGCCGGTCTGGACGGCGACCTTCTTGCCGCAGAGGTCCTTCGGGTCGATCTTCTCCGGGTTGCCCTTCTTCACCGCGACGGCGCTGCCGGAGTTGAAGTAGGTGACCATGTCGACGATCTGCTCGCGCTCCTTGTTGTCCGTGAAGGACGACATGCCGAGCTGGAACTTGTTCGACTGGATGCCGGGGATGATCGCGGTGAAACCGGAGTCCTGGACCTCGGCCTTCAGCCCGAGCTTGGCCGCGATGGCGTTGGCCAGGTCGACGTCCATGCCGATGACCTTGCCGCTGTCGTCCTTGAACTCGTCCGGCGCGTACGAGGCGTCGGCGCCGACCAGGAGCTTGCCGGCGGCCTTGACGTCGTCCGGGACGAGCCCGGCCAGCTTGGGGTCGGCCTTGACCTCGTTGACGGTCGCGGAGGCGTTGGGGGCGCCGCTGCTCTCGCTCTTGCTGCTGCTGCAACCGGTCAGCACCAGGGAGACCGAGGCGGCGACCACACCGGCTGCGAAGAGCCGGCTGCGCTGGGTACGGGTGGTCATGAGGGGGATCTCCATCCTGGGGGAGAGAGGTCGGGCGGAGCGCGCCGCGGGAGCGGCGCACCGGAACGGCGAGCCGCGCGGCTCGGTACGGGTGCGTGTCGCCGTACGTCGTCGTACGTGCAGGCCGGGTCGTGCAGTTGCCCGGGCGCGGGGGAGCCGTCCGGGGTTTTACGAGGTACTGCTTCCGCCACCCTCCGCCGAGGTGGACGTTGACCGGACGGCCTCGACCAGTGGCCGGCTCGATCCGAGATGGGGGGAATCCTGCCATCTGATGACAGTCAGGTGGCCCTCATCCAGATCAAAATCGGATAACGAGGGGTCGCGCTGTCCGCTATTCGGACTTATTCCGCGCCCCTGTCACTCTGCGCATAAGTATGCAGATCGGTCCGTGCCGTCCCCGGAGGCCCGCCGCCCCCGCCTCAGATGCCCCCGTTGACCACCGCGTTCTGCGCCGCGCCGGCGCCGACGTTCCACTTGGCCAGGATCTTGTCGTACTCGCCGCTGCGGATCAGCTGGTCGATCGCCCCGGCCAGCACGTCCCGCAGCGGCCCGTCGTCCTTGCGCACCGCGATCCCGTACGGGTTGGAGGTGGACTGCCCGCCGGTCACCTCGAAGCGGGCGCCGCCGTCGGTGGTCTTCGCCGCGTAGGCGGCCACCGGGTAGTCGTTCAGGCCGGCCGCGGCGGCGCCGGAGGCGACCTCGGCCAGCGCCTTGGTGTCGGTGTCCAGCTTGTGCGGGGTCAGCGGGCGGCCGGCCCGGGTGCAGACGCCGACCTGGCGGGTGACGATCTCGTCCTGGGTGGTGCCCTGCTGGAACGCGACGGTCTTGCCGCACAGGTCGTCCAGGCCCCTGATCCCCTTGGGGTTGCCCTTCGGGACGACGATCGAGGTGCCCGCGATGAAGTAGTCCACGAAGTCCACGCCCGGGCCGGTCGGCTTGCCGGTCTCGTCCACCGCGTCCCGGCGCCGGCGGGTGTCGCTGAGCGCGGACATCGCCACGTCGTACTGCTTGGCCTGGAGGTTCGGCACCAGCTTGTCGAAGGGGGTGTCGACGAACTCGACCCGCACGTCGAGGATCCGGCCCAGGGCGGCGGCGAGGTCCGGGTCGAGGCCGGTCGGCTTGCCGTCCGGGCCGCGGAACTCCACCGGGGCGTAGTTGACGTCCATGCCGACCCGCAGCGCGCCGGCCGACCGCTGGGCCTTCGGCAGCTTGCCGCGGAGGTCCTTGACCGGGTCGCCCGGGGCGGCCTGCCCGCCGCCGCAGCCGGTCAGCAGGAGGGCCCCGGCGGCGGCCAGGGCGGCGCCGGCCGGGACCGGACGGAGGGCGTGGCGGACGTGCGGCATGAGGGCGGCTCCTGAGGGAGGGAGGTGGGGCCGCCACGGTGTCGCACGGGTGTACGCGAAATGGCGGACAAGCGATCCTGCCATCCCGCCCTGCCGGGCCCGGCGGCGGGTGTGTCAGAATTCGGTACCGGGTGACCCCCGAACGCTCGAACCAGGCCGACGAGCCCCGACAGGCTCGGGGTGCCCGGGAACGGAAGTCCTCACGCGGCTCCGTATCCGGGGCACCGGATCCCCTTCGGCCTGTGTTCACTCCTGCGGGTGCGCGTGCGCTCATGCCGTTGCCGCCGCCGGAGCCCGGCGCTTCCGACGCCGGGCCCCTGTGACGCGACAGCGCGGCGATGAACCGTACGTGACGAGGACGAAAAGGCATAGGTGCGATGCCTTCCTCCGACCTACGCTCGGCCCGGAAGCACAACGCGGACAACACAGACCCCATACAACCCTCATCCGAGGGCGCCGCCCGACGGCAGCGCCCCGACCCCGACCCCGGGTCCGCTTCGGCGTACCCGGTTTCCGGTTTCCGGACGGGTCGCCCTGCCCGTCGGCCGCGCGTCCTCGCCAGATCAATGACGAAGAGGTCATCGTGGCAGCGGAGATCATTCACAGCAGCACCCAGGACACCGAGGATCCGGTCGACGCGGTCTTCGCGCTCCACCGCGGCGGGAAGATGGAGATCCGGGCGACCGTCCCGGTGCGCGACGCGGACGACCTGTCCCTCGCCTACACCCCCGGTGTCGCCCGGGTCTGCACGGCCATCGCCGAGCAGCCGGAGCTGGTCAACGACTACACCTGGAAGTCCAACACCGTCGCGGTGGTCACCGACGGCACCGCGGTGCTGGGCCTCGGCGACATCGGCCCGCAGGCCTCGCTGCCCGTGATGGAGGGCAAGGCCATCCTGTTCAAGCAGTTCGGCGGCGTGGACGCGGTGCCGATCGCGCTCGACTGCACCGGGGTCGACGAGATCGTCGAGACCGTGGTCCGGCTGGCCCCCTCCTTCGGCGGCGTCAACCTGGAGGACATCTCCGCACCCCGCTGCTTCGAGATCGAGCGCCGGCTCCAGGAGGCCCTGGACATCCCGGTCTTCCACGACGACCAGCACGGCACCGCGATCGTCACCACCGCGGCCCTGTGGAACGCCGCCAAGGTGACGGGCCGTGAGATCGGCTCGCTGCGGGCCGTCATCTCCGGCGCCGGCGCGGCCGGCATCGCCATCGCCAAGATGCTGGTCGCGGCCGGCATCGGCGACGTGGCCGTCTGCGACCGCAAGGGCGTGGTGTACGAGGGCCGCGGCGACCTCACCGACGTCAAGGCCGAGATCGCCGGGCGGACCAACCGCACCGGCCTCAAGGGCTCGCTGGCCGACGCGATGGCCGGCGCCGACGTGTTCATCGGCGTCTCCGGCGGCACCGTGCCGGAGGAGGTCGTGGCGACCATGGCCGAGGGCGCGTTCGTCTTCGCGATGGCCAACCCCAACCCGGAGATCCACCCGGAGGTCGCCCACAAGTACGCCGCCGTGGTCGCCACCGGCCGCAGCGACTTCCCGAACCAGATCAACAACGTGCTGGCCTTCCCGGGCATCTTCGCGGGCGCCCTCCAGGTCCGCGCCTCCCGGATCACCGAGGGCATGAAGCTGGCCGCCGCCAAGGCGCTGGCGGGCGTCGTGGCCGACGAGCTGACGCCGCAGAAGGTCATCCCCTCGCCGTTCGACGAGCGGGTCGCGCCGGCGGTCACCAAGGCCGTCGCCGAGGCCGCCCGGGCGGAGGGCGTCGCCCGGATCTGACGAGGTGATCGGGGGAGCGCGCCCGCCACGGCGGCCGCTCCCCCGCGTCCCCCCGAGCGCCCGGAGGCGAGCGGGGGAGCAGCAGCCGGGACACGCGTCACACCTCCGCGTGGTTCCCGGCCCCGGCCGTCGCGGCTATCGTCCGGGGCATGTTCGCTGCCTACGCCGCACGTACCGACGCCGCCGACCCGCTGAGCGGGCTGGAGCTGGGCGACCTCCCCGAGCCGCAGGCCCGCCCCGGGTGGAGCGTGGTCACCGTCCGGGCCGCCAGCCTCAACCACCACGACCTGTGGTCGCTGCGCGGGGTCGGCCTGCCCGCCGAGCGGCTGCCGATGATCCTCGGCTGCGACGCCGCCGGCGTCGACGAGCACGGCAACGAGGTGGTCCTGCACTCGGTGATCGGCCAGAGCGGCCACGGGGTCGGCCCGGACGAGCCGCGGTCCATCCTGACCGAGCGTTACCAGGGCACCTTCGCCCAGCGGGTCGCGGTGCCCACCTGGAACCTGCTGCCCAAGCCCGCCGGGCTGAGCTTCGAGCAGGCCGCCTGCCTGCCCACCGCCTGGCTGACGGCCTACCGGATGCTGTTCACCAACGCCGGGGTCAGGCCCGGGGACACCGTCCTGGTGCAGGGGGCGGGCGGCGGCGTGGCGACCGCGCTGATCGTCCTCGGCAAGGCGGCCGGCCTGCGGGTCTGGGTCACCGGTCGGGACGAGGCCAAGCGGGCCCGGGCGGTGGAGCTCGGCGCCGACGCGGCCTTCGAGAGCGGCGCCCGGCTGCCCGAGCGGGTGGACGCGGTGCTGGAGACGGTCGGCGCCGCGACCTGGTCGCACTCGGTGAAGTCGCTGCGCCCGGGCGGCACCATCGTCATCTCGGGGGCCACCTCCGGCACCAACCCGAGCTCCGTCGAGCTGAACCGGATCTTCTTCCTGGAGCTCAGGGTGGTCGGCTCGACCATGGGCACCAAGGAGGAGCTGGCCGGGCTGCTCGCGTTCTGCGCCAACACCGGCGTCCGGCCGGTGATCGACTCGGTGCTGCCGCTGGCCGAGGCCCGGGACGGCTTCGCCCGGCTCGCCGAGGGCGACGTCTTCGGGAAGATCGTCCTCACTCCCTGACGGCACCCCGCTCCTGACGGAGCCCCACTCCCTGGCGCCTGCCCGCGGGCGTGCGGCGGCCCGGTGCCTCCCGTGACGGGGGCACCGGGCCGCAGGAGCCGTTCCGGGCTCAGCCGAGCAGCCGCTTCAGCCGCTCGCCCGCGGCGCCCAGCACCGTACGGGCCTCGGCCAGCGTGTCCGCGTTCACCCCGCCGTCCCGGGCCGCGTCGCGGACCTGGTCGCGGAAGCGGTCGAGCAGCCGCTCCAGCTCGCGGGCCGGGTCCCCGGCCGGGTCGGTGGCGGCCCACGGCGGCAGGTCGGCCGGGGTGTCGGAGCCGTCCTTGTCCAGGTCGATCCTGGTCACGGTGACCCGCTCGGCGGGCTCGGCCGGAGGCTCCTCCGCGCCGTGGCCCCAGCGGGCCGCGTCGGCCAGGCCGGCCAGGCCCTTGGTCAGCTCGGACAGGCCCTCGGCCAGCCCGGTCGGCCAGTCGCCCTTCGCGGCGTGCTCGCGCACCTGCTGCTCGACCCGGCGCTTGATCCGCAGCGCCTCCTGCTGGGCCGCGGTGCGCGAGGCCTTGGCCTGCTCGCGCAGCCGTCGGGCCTCCGCCTCGGCGGCCTTCGCCTTGGCCTTGGCGGCCTTCTCCTGCTCCCGGGCGCGCTTGGCCTGCTCCTTGGCCTGCTGCTTGAACTGGGCGAACTCCTCCTTGGCGCGCTGCCAGGACTCGTTGTCGCCCCAGGGCCCGGCCCACGGGTCGCCGGGCTCGGTGCGCTCCGGCCCGGGCGCCTGCCGGGCGGCGTTCCACAGCTCCTCGCGCAGGTCCTTGGCGCTGTCCCGGACGTCCTCGCGGATCGCCCCGGCGAGCTGCGCCACGGAGTCCCGGATCTCCACCTCCAGCTCGTCCAACTCGACCTGCCGGGCTTCGAGTTCGGCGCGCCCGGCGTCGGTCAGCCGGTACACCTTGCGGCCGCCCTCGGTGCTGTGGGCGACCAGGCCCTCCTGCTCCAGCTTGGCCAGCCGCGGGTAGACCGTCCCGGCCGAGGGGGCGTACAGGCCCTGGAACCGCTCCTCCAGGAGCCGGATCACCTCGTAGCCGTGGCGCGGGGCCTCGTCCAGCAGCTTCAGCAGGTAGAGGCGGAGCCGGCCGTGGCCGAACACAGGGGTCATCTCAGGCCTCCTTGGTGAGGTTCGGGGTGCCCGGGCCGGCCGGGAGCTCCTTGACCACGACCGGGCCGTCCTCCTCCGCCTCGGGGCGGCGCAGCACGGTGACCGCGCCGGAGACGGTGGTGACGTGGAGGCTGCCGCGGCCCTCGCCGAGGCGGCCGGAGATCTTCTTGGCGCCCCAGGTGCTGCTCATCTGGAGCTCCTCGAAGGTGCTGGAGACGTCGCCGCTGGTGGAGCCGGCCTCGACGGTGGCGTCGGCCAGCGAGGGGATCCGGATCACGACGGCGCCGCTGACGGTGTTGACCTTGACGTCGGTCTCGCCGGCCACGTCGAGGTCCAGGGTGACGGCGCCGGTGACGGTGTTGGCCTGGACCCGGTCGGCGGTGCCGGCGATCACGGTGAGCTGCCCGGAGACGGTGTTGACCTTGAGCCGGCCGCCGACCGCGTGGGCGTCCACGTCACCGGTGACGGTGCCGGCCTCGATCTGGCCGGTCACCCCGGCGAGGGTGGTGTCGCCGTTGGCGCTCTGCACCGAGACGTGCCCGCTGACGCCGCTGACGGTGGTGTCGGCCGACACGGTGCCGACCTTGACCTCGACCTCGGTCGGGACGGTCACCGTCACGGCGGCGATCCGCTTGCGCTTGAAGGAGCCGAAGAGGTCCTTCACCGAGCCGACCGACTTGAGCCGGTCGCCGAACTCGCCCCAGCTGTGGATGTCCTTGTAGGTGACCGTCAGGACGCCGTCCACCAGGGTCACGTGCAGGGGCTCGCCGGCCAGCTCGGTGACCTCCAGGCGGGTCGGGCCGTCGGCCGCCACCACGTTCACCGTGCCCTCGATGGTCCGCACGTGCAGCGCGCGCACCGGCTCGTCGAAGGTGATCCTCTCGGTGCCCTCGACCGTCCACTGGCTCATGTCCGTCGCCTCCCGTTGTCGATCGCGATGTATCGCGTTCTCTTCTAAAGACGATATATCGCGTGCTGGCAGAGTCAAGCGCCCCGACCCCCGAACCCGACCCCGATCCGTCCCCGACCCGTCCCCGAGTCCTCCCCTACGAGGCCCCCGGGGTTCCGCATCCCTCCGCACCCTTCAGCGCCCTTCCGCACCCTTCCGCGCCCGGACACGCGGGAGGCCCGGGAGGCGGTTGCCTCCCGGGCCTCGCGGCGGCCGTCACCGGGTCACTCGTCGTCCTCGTCGTCGAGCCGCGCCAGCCAGGTGGCCAGCCGCTCGACCGGGACCTCGAAGTCCGGGTTGAGGTCGACGAAGGTGCGCAGCTGCTCGGCCAGCCACCCCAGGGTGACCTCCTCCTCGCCGCGCCGGTTCTCCAGCTCCTCGATGCCTCGGTCGGTGAAGTACACGGTTCGCTCCGGTCCGGTGGGGATTGACCTGGTCAGGATAGTCCGGGCCGGTCGGCCGTCGTACCGGTGGTGGCCCGGCGAACGCCCGCGGCCCCGCCCTCCCGGTGGGGAGGACGGGGCCGCGGGCGTGGAGAGCGTCGGGCTTCGGCTCGTCAGAGCGCGAAGACCTCCTCGACCAGTGCCTGCTGCTCGGCGGCGTGCCGCTTGGCCGAGCCGACCGCCGGGGACGAGGCGGCGGTACGGGCGACGCGGCGCAGACGGGCGTCGCCGCCGGTGCGGCCGATGACGACCTGGAGGTGGTCGACCAGGTTCATCGCGATGAACGGCCAGGCACCCTGGTTGGCCGGCTCCTCCTGCGCCCAGACGAACTGGACGTTGTCGCCGTAGCGGGCCAGCTCCTCCTGGAGCTCGGCCACCGGCAGCGGGTAGAGCCGTTCGACCCGGACGATCGCGGTGTCGGTGACGCCGCGCTCGGCGCGGGCCGCCGCCAGGTCGTAGTAGAACTTGCCGGCGGTGATGACCACCTTGCGGACCTGCGCCGGGTCGACGGTGGAGTCGCCGATGACCGGGCGGAACGAGCCGGACAGGAACTCCTCCGCCGCACTCGCCGCGGCCTTCAGACGCAGCATCGACTTCGGGGTGAAGACGACCAGCGGCTTGTGGTGCGGGTTGTGCGCCTGCCAGCGCAGCAGGTGGAAGTAGTTCGACGGCAGGGTCGGCATCGCGACCGTCATGTTGTCCTGCGCGCACATCTGCAGGAAACGCTCCGGACGGGCGGACGAGTGGTCCGGTCCCTGGCCCTCGTAGCCGTGCGGCAGCAGCAGGGTGACGCCGGAGTGCTGGCCCCACTTCTGCTCGGCGGAGGCGATGTACTCGTCCACCATGGTCTGCGCGCCGTTGACGAAGTCGCCGAACTGCGCCTCCCACATGACCAGCGCGTTCGGGCGGGTCAGCGAGTAGCCGTACTCGAAGCCCATGGCCGCGTACTCCGACAGCAGGCTGTCGTAGACGGTGTAGCGGGCCTGGTCCTCGGTGAGGTACTGCAGCGGGGTGTAGTCCTCGCCGGTCTTGCGGTCGATCAGGACGGCGTGCCGCTGGCCGAAGGTGCCGCGGCGGCTGTCCTGGCCGGCCAGGCGGACCGGGTGGCCCTCCATCAGCAGCGAGCCGATGGCGAGGGTCTCGCCCATCGCCCAGTCGATGGTGTTGTCCTCGACCGAGGCGGCGCGGCGCTGCAGCTGCGGCAGCAGGCGCGGGTGGACGGTCAGCCAGTCCGGGTGGTTGACCTGCGAGGCGGCGATCCGCTTGACCATCTCCTGGGAGATGCCGGTCTGGATGCTGACCGGGAAGTCGGCCTGCGGCTTGCCGGCGGTGGCGTCGGCCGGCGCCTGGGCCGCGTCGCGGACCTCGGCGAAGACCTTCTCAAGCTGGCCCTGGAAGTCCTGGAGCGCCTGCTCCGCCTCTTCCATGGTGATGTCGCCGCGACCGATCAGGCCCTCGGTGTACAGCTTGCGCACCGAGCGCTTCTTGTCGATCAGGTCGTACATCAGCGGCTGGGTGAACGACGGGTTGTCGGCCTCGTTGTGACCGCGGCGGCGGTAGCAGATGAGGTCGATCACCACGTCCTTGTGGAACGCCTGGCGGAACTCGAAGGCGAGCCGCGCGACGCGGACCACGGCCTCCGGGTCGTCGCCGTTCACGTGGAAGATCGGGGCCTCGATCATGCGGGCCACGTCGGTGCAGTACATCGAGGAGCGCGAGGACGCCGGGGCGGCGGTGAAGCCGACCTGGTTGTTCACCACGACGTGCACGGTGCCGCCGGTGCGGTAGCCGCGCAGCTGCGACATGTTCAGGGTCTCCGCGACGACGCCCTGGCCGGCGAAGGCCGCGTCGCCGTGGACCTGGATCGGCAGCACCGGGAAGGTGGTGCCGCCCTGGTCCAGGATGTCCTGCTTGGCGCGGGCGATGCCCTCGACGACCGGGTCGACCGTCTCCAGGTGGGAGGGGTTCGCGGCGAGCGAGACCTTGATGGTCTCGCCGTCCAGGCCGGTGAAGGTGCCCTCGGAGCCCAGGTGGTACTTGACGTCGCCGGAGCCGTGCATCGACTTCGGGTCGAGGTTGCCCTCGAACTCGCCGAAGATCTTGCCGTACGGCTTGCCGACGATGTTGGCCAGCACGTTCAGGCGGCCGCGGTGGGCCATGCCGATGACGGCCTCGTCGAGGCGGTGCTCGGCGGCGGAGTCGATGGTCGCGTCCAGCAGCGCGATCAGCGACTCACCGCCCTCCAGCGAGAAGCGCTTCTGGCCGACGTACTTGGTCTGCAGGAAGGTCTCGAAGGCCTCGGCCGAGTTCAGGCGGCGGAGGATCCGCAGCTGCTCCTCGCGCTCGGGCTTCGCGTACGGCTTCTCCAGGCGCTCCTGCAGCCACTTGCGCTGCTTCGGGTCCTGGATGTGCATGTACTCGATGCCGACGGTGCGGCAGTACGTGTTGCGCAGCAGGCCGAGGATGTCGCGGAGCTTCATCATCTTCTGGCCGCCGAAGCCGCCGACCGCGAACTCGCGCTCCAGGTCCCACAGGGTGAGGCCGTGGGTGGTGACGTCCAGGTCGGGGTGCTTGCGCTGCTTGTACTCCAGCGGGTCGGTGTCGGCCATGAGGTGGCCGCGGACCCGGTAGGAGTGGATCAGCTCCATGACGCGCGCGGTCTTGTTGACCTCGTCGTCGTGGGTGGTGGCGACGTCGGTGGCCCAGCGGACCGGCTCGTACGGGATCCGCAGCGACTCGAAGATCTCGTCGTAGAAGCCCTTTTCGCCGAGCAGCAGGCGGTGGATCTCGCGCAGGAACTCGCCGGACGCCGCGCCCTGGATGACGCGGTGGTCGTAGGTCGAGGTCAGCGTCATGATCTTGGAGACGCCCAGCCGGGACAGGGTCTCCGGGGCGGAGCCCTGGAACTCGGCCGGGTACTCCATGGCGCCGACGCCGACGATGGTGCCCTGGTTCTGCATCAGGCGCGGCACGGAGTGCACGGTGCCGATGCCGCCGGGGTTGGTCAGCGAGACCGTGACGCCGGTGAAGTCGTCCATGGTCAGCTTGTTGGCGCGGGCCCGGCGGACGATGTCCTCGTAGGCCTGCCAGAAGCCGAAGAAGTCGAGCGTCTCGGCCTTCTTGATGGCCGCGACGACCAGCTGGCGGTCGCCGTTCGGCTTGACCAGGTCGATGGCCAGGCCGAGGTTGACGTGCTCCGGCTTGACCAGGAAGGCCTTGCCGTTCTCCACCTTGTAGCTGTAGTTCATGCCCGGGGCGGCCTTGATGGCCTGGACCAGGGCGTAGCCGATCAGGTGGGTGAAGGAGACCTTGCCGCCGCGGGCGCGCTGCAGGTGGTTGTTGATGACGATGCGGTTGTCGATCAACAGCTTCGCCGGCACGGCGCGGACCGAGGTCGCGGTCGGCACCTCCAGCGAGGCGTCCATGTTGGTGGCGACGGCCTTGGCCGGGCCGCGGAGCTGGATCAGCTCGGGGCCGGCGGCGGCAGCGGGCTCGGCCGGCGCCGGGGCGGCGGCCTTGGGGGCCGGGGGCGCGGCGGGCGCGGCGGCGAGCGGAGCCGGGGCGGCGGCCGGAGCCGGAGCCGGGGCGGCCGGCGCCGGAGCGGCCGGAGCCGGAGCGGCGGCGGGCGCGGCCGGAGCAGCGGCTGCGACGGCGGGCGCGGGGGCAGCGGCAGGGGTCGGCGCGGGGCCGGCCTGGGTCGCGGCCTGGGTCACTGGGGTCACCTCGGTACCGGGCTTGTAGTCGGCGAAAAAGTCCCACCAGGCTCGGTCGACCGAGTTCGGGTCCTGGAGGTACTGCTGGTAGATCTCGTCGACGAGCCACTCATTGGGGCCGAAGCCAGTGGAGCTTGCCGAGCTGTTGGGGGTTTCAGGGGACTGTGGCGACACGGCGGCAACCGCCCTCTTCCGCTTCCTTTTGGGATGTTTGGACAGCGGGGATTAAGGCTACGCCCCTGACCAGTGATCGCGCAGTCCCCGGGGCCCAGGCGTCGCCCAGATCACAGTGCTGACCTGCACTTTGGCTGAAAAAGTGCGTTAGAAAGCCGTATCTGAGGGGAACCGATCAGCGCCGAACAGGGGGCATACCGGGGCCAAAGCGGACAAAAACCCGGCCAAATCCTCTAACGATCTTCGTAGACCGCTGTGTCGGATCTGTGACAAATGTCCCGACCGTCGCTCTGACGCCGTGCGGGCAGCCGGACCTCGATCCGGCAGCCGCGCGGGGACTCGGCCACCGCGATCCGTCCGCCGTGCAGGTCCACCGCCCAGCGGGCGATGGCCAGGCCCAGTCCGGTGCCGCCGTCCGAGCCCGGTCCGGCGGCGGTCGCGGTGCCGCTGCGGCTGAACCGCTCGAAGACCCGGGAGCGGTCGGCCGGCGGGATGCCGGGGCCCTCGTCCTCGACCTCCAGCAGCAGGCCGCCCTCCTCGCCCTCCGGCCTCGCCCGCACCGTCACGGTGCCGCCGGGCGGGGAGTGCTTGCAGGCGTTGTCGACCAGGTTGGCGACCACCTGGTGGAGCCGTTCCGGGTCCGCCACGCCGGTCAGGCCGGTCGGGCTGACCTCCAGGGCCAGCCGGACGTCCCCGCGCCGGGAGAAGGCGCCGCCGGCCGTCGCGCCGTCCACGGTGACCCCGCGCAGCACGCCGTCCAGGAACTCGCGCACCTCGAAGGGGCGGGCGTCCAGGGCGACCACGCCGTCGTCGATCTTGGAGAGGTCGAGCAGGTGGGTGACCAGGCGGCCGAGCCGTTCGGTCTGCTCCAGGGCCGCCCCCAGGGTGGCCGGATTGGGCTGGACGACGCCGTCCACCACGTTCTCCAGGACGGCGCGCAGCGCGGCGATCGGTGTGCGCAGTTCGTGCGAGACGTTGGCGACCAGCTCGCGGCGGTGCCGGTCGGCGGCCTGGAGGTCGGCGGCCATGGCGTTGAAGGCGGCCGCCAGCTCGCCGATCTCGTCGCGCGAGTTCACCTCGACCCGGCGGCTGTAGTCGCCGGAGGCCATCGCGCGGGCGGCGGCCGTCATCTCGCGCAGGGGGGCGGTCAGCCCGTGCGCGAGGAACTGCATGAAGAGCAGTGAGGCGATCATGGAGAAGACCATGATGATCCGGATCTGGGTCTCGGACCGGATCGCCACGACCACCATCCCGGTGGCCAGGCACACGGAGACGATCACGAGCAGGGTGAGCTTGCCCTTGATCGAGCGGACCGGGTCGAGCGGCCGGATGTCGGCCCAGACCCGGCGGGCGGCACGGGCGGCCAGGTTCTGCGGCCGCATGTCGGCGGATTCCCCGTTGCGTTGCTGTGGAAAGGTCATCGGTTCCTTGTGGTCCCCGCGGTGTCGGCCCGCGTGGTGGCACGGCGTCGTCCGGGCTGCGGGCCCCCCGGTGGCCCGTCGCCCTGGGAGGCCCTAGGAGAGCGGGGCCTCCAGCGCGTATCCGACACCGTGGACGGTGCGGATCCAGCTGGCGCCGATCTTCCGGCGCAGCGCCTTGACGTGGCTGTCCACCGTGCGGGTGCCGGAGGCGTCGGTCCAGTCCCAGACCTCGGCCAGCAGCTGCTCGCGGGTGAGCACGGCGCGCGGCTGGGCGGCCAGGCAGGCGAGCAGGTCGAACTCGGTCGGCGTCAGGTGGACGTCGCCCGAGGCCAGCCGGACCCGGCGCTGCACGTGGTCGATCTCCAGCTCGCCGAACCGCAGGCTGCCCAGCGCGGGTGTGCGGGCGGCCTGCTGGGCGCGCTCGACGCGGCGCAGCAGGACGTTGACGCGGGCGGCCAGTTCGCGCATCGAGAACGGCTTGGTCATGTAGTCGTCCGCGCCGACGCCGAGGCCGACCAGCAGGTCCGTCTCGTCGTCGCGGGCGGTCAGCATCAGCACCGGCACCGGGCGCTGGGCCTGGATCCGGCGGCACACCTCCAGGCCGTCGAAGCCGGGCAGCATGATGTCGAGGACCACCAGGTCCGGCTGCCAGGTGTGGAAGCCGTCGACCGCGCCGGGGCCGTCGTGGGCCACGGCGACCTTGAAGCCCTCGGCGCCCAGCCGGGCGGCGATCGACTCGGCGATCGTGGGCTCGTCCTCCACCACCAGGACTCTGCGCTGGCTGCTCACAGTGCCGCCGGCGTTGTGGTTGTCCTGCTGAATCTCTGTCACGGTCACGCCACCGCCCCCAGGGCTGCGGGCCGGCCACCTGTGGGGATGGCGGGGCTCCGCTCGTAGTCTTGTTCCGTCGTGGACTGTGCCGGGTCCGCCGTCCCGTCGCGCGATCGGGAGCCGAGGACGGATGGTCGGCCGCCCACTTCTCCCGCGCACTTCGCAGCGTACGGACAGCGGATGCTTCCCGGCAGGTGGACCGGACGTTTCCGGCCCGTGGGCCGGCTGTCGGGCCGCCCTCGGACCCACTGCACGAGTGGGCACGGGCCGATACCTTACCCGTCGAATTTTCTCTGCGTAACGGTACGTATGCAGTGCAGTTGACGCCAAGTCGCCGGTCAGAGGCCCTGGTGCCCCGTTTATGGGGAGAAGGTCTGGACCAATGTCGGGAATCCGGCGGTCCGCTACGGCGACGGTCTTCACGGGCTTCTTTCAGGTGCCTCTCAGAACCTCGACGTACCGTGGCCACGTGAGCGCCCGGCCGGGCGGAATCCGCGGCGCGCGCCGGTACGTTGGGCATCCGGCGGGGAGCCGGTGGCTGCGGCGTGGAGCGGAGGCGGCATGGCGGGACTCGGGCGGGGTGCCGACGGGTACGGGAGTGCGGGGGCGCCGTACGGAATGCTCCGCCTCGGGCTGCGCACCGGCGTCCTGGAATGGCTGCTGGAACGGGTGCCGACGCCCCGGAGAACGCCCTTCACACTCGGGTACCTCGCCGTCGTGGGAGCCACCACGACCTTCGCCCGGCTCGCCGATCCGGAACTCGTCCAGCGTCTGCAGGAGGCCTCCAGTTCGGACGGCCACAACCTGCTCCAGCATCCTTTGCGCGCCCTTGTGCTGAGCGGGTTCTGGGTGGCCGGCGAGGTGTGGATGCCGTACCTGTGGGGATTCGCCCTCACCCTCGCCCCGCTGGAGCGCAGGGTCGGCCCGGCCCGGGCCGCGGCGGTGTTCGCGGCCGGGCATGTCGCGGCGACACTGCTCTCCCAGGGCGTGGTGATCACCGCGGTGGAGACCGGGCGGATGGCGCCCGAGGCGATGGACTACCTGGACATCGGGGTCAGCTACGGCGTGCTCGCCTGCCTGGGCGCGGTGGCCGGGCTGCTCTCCTGGCGCGGGCGGCTGCTCGCGCTGGGCGGCGCCGGGCTGATGATCGCCGAGCAGATCGCCACCGACAAGGACGTGATCACCGGGGTGGGGCACCCGGCCGCGGTGCTGACCGGGGTCGCGCTGTGGCGCTGGCTGCGCCGGGCCGAGCGGCGCCCGCCCCGGCCGCGCCCGGCCGCCGCGACGGCCGCGGGCGGTGCGCCCGCGCGGGTGCGTGCGGCGCGCTGACGCCGTCGCCGGTCGGACCTCCCCGGACTCGCGGGGCTCCCCGTCGGGACTTTTCGAGGCGTGTCCGGTGCTCTTTTGACGAAGTCGGGTGCCGCGCTTTCCCTGCCGATTCCTGTTCGCTCACGGCGAACAGGGGGCCGGGAACATCCGGCGCCCGTGAAGCCTTAGTCAGGTCGACTCAAGTTCACTGACTGGGGAGAGATCATGGCATCGACGTCCACACCGCTCACCCTGCCCGTGCTGCCGCTCGACGACGAGGTCGTCCTGCCGGGCATGGTCGTCCCGCTGGACCTGAAGGACACCGAGGTGCGCGCCGCCGTCGAGGCCGCCCGGGCCGCCGCCACCGGCGCCGGCAAGCCGCAGGTCCTGCTGGTCCCGCGGGTGGACGGCTCGTACGCGGCGGCCGGCACGCTGGCCACCGTGGAGCAGGTCGGCCGGCTGGCCGACGGGGAGCCGGCCGCGCTGGTGCGCGCCGTGCGCCGGGTCCGGATCGGGGTCGGCACCACCGGCCCCGGCGCCGCCCTCTGGGTGGAGACCACGCCGTTCACGGAGTCCTCGGTGGGCACCCCGGTGGCCGGCCGGGCCGCCGAGCTGGTCAAGGAGTACAAGGCGCTGTCCACCCAGTGGCTGCGCAGGCGCGGCGCCTGGCAGATCGTCGACCGGGTGGCGCAGATCGAGGGCGTCGGCGAGCTCGCCGACAACATCGGCTACGCGCCCTTCGCCACCGCCGAGCAGAAGCTCAAGGTGCTGCTGGAGGCCGACCAGGTCGCCCGCCTGGAGTACGCGCTCGCCCTGCTGCGCGACCACCTCGCCGAGGAGGAGGTCAACGACACCATCCGCAAGGACGTCGAGGAGGGCGTGGCCAAGCAGCAGAAGGAGTTCCTGCTCCGCCGCCAGCTGGAGGCCGTCCGCAAGGAGCTGGCCGAGCTGAACGGCGACCCGGCCGACGAGGAGGGCGACTACCGCGCCCGGGTCGAGGCCGCCGACCTGCCGGAGAAGGTCCGCGAGGCCGCGCTCAAGGAGGTCGACAAGCTGGAGCGCTCCTCCGACCAGTCGCCCGAGGGCTCCTGGATCCGCACCTGGCTGGACACCGTCCTGGAGCTGCCCTGGAACGAGCGCACCGAGGACGCGTACGACATCGCCGGCGCCCGCGCGGTGCTGGACGCCGACCACGCCGGCCTGGCCGACGTGAAGGAGCGGATCGTCGAGTACCTGGCCGTCCGCAAGCGCCGGGCCGACCAGGGCCTCGGGCTGATCGGCGGCCGCCGCGGGGGAGCGGTGCTGGCCCTGGTCGGGCCGCCCGGAACGGGAAAGACCTCGCTCGGAGAATCGGTGGCCCGCGCCATGGGCCGGAAGTTCGTCCGGGTCGCGCTCGGCGGCGTCCGGGACGAGGCGGAGATCCGCGGCCACCGGCGCACCTACGTCGGCGCGCTGCCCGGCCGGCTGGTGCGGGCGATCAAGGAGGCCGGCTCGATGAACCCGGTCGTCCTGCTCGACGAGATCGACAAGGTCGGCTCCGACTACCGGGGCGACCCGGCCGCCGCCCTGCTGGAGGTGCTGGACCCGGCGCAGAACCACACCTTCCGGGACCACTACCTGGAGGTCGAGCTCGACCTCTCCGACGTTGTCTTCCTCGCCACCGCCAACGTGTTGGAGTCCATCCCCGGGCCGCTGCTCGACCGGATGGAGCTGGTCCGGCTGGACGGCTACACCGAGGACGAGAAGGTCGTCATCGCCCGCGACCACCTGCTCCCGCGCCAGCTGGAGAAGGCCGGTCTGGGCGGCGGGCAGGTCACCGTGGACGAGCCGGCGCTGCGCAGGCTCGCCGGGGAGTACACCCGGGAGGCGGGCGTCCGCACCCTGGAGCGCTCGATCGCCCGGGTGCTGCGCAAGATCGCCGCGCAGGCCGAGCTGGGCGAGCGCGAGCTGCCCGCCACGGTCGGCGCCGAGGACCTGCGGGCCCTGATCGGCCGGCCGCACCACGTGCCGGAGTCCGCCCAGGAGCCGGCCGAGCGCCGTACCGCCGTCCCCGGCGTGGCCACCGGCCTCGCGGTGACCGGCGCCGGCGGCGACGTCCTCTACATCGAGGCCTCGCTGGCCGACGCCGAGACCGGCGGCACCGGGCTGACCCTCACCGGGCAGCTGGGCGACGTGATGAAGGAGTCCGCGCACATCGCGCTCTCCTACCTGCGCTCGCGCGGTGCCGAGCTGGAGCTGCCGGTCACCTCGCTGCGCGACCGCGGCGTGCACCTGCACATCCCGGCCGGGGCCATCCCCAAGGACGGGCCGAGCGCCGGCATCACCATGACCACGGCGCTGGCCTCGCTGCTCTCCGGGCGCAAGGTGCGCACCGACGTGGCGATGACCGGCGAGGTGTCGCTGACCGGGCGGGTGCTGCCGATCGGCGGGGTGAAGCAGAAGCTGCTCGCCGCCGACCGGGCCGGGGTCACCACGGTGATCATCCCCAGGCGCAACGAGGCCGACCTGGACGACGTCCCGGCCGAGGTGCTGGAGCGGCTCACCGTCCACCCGGTGGCGGACGTCCGGGAGGTGCTGGAGCTGGCGCTGGAGCCGGCCGGGGCCGCGGTGCTGGTCGCCGCCTGACCGGCTCGCCCCGGCCGCCGCTCCGACCGCCGCCCGGGCCGCCCGACCGCCGCCCGGGCCGCCCGAGCGGCGGTCCGGGCGGCCCGTCGGCGCTCCGCGGGGGCCGCGGCGGTCTGCGGGCCGCGGCGGTCTGCGGGGCCGACGGCACCCCCGCGTGCGAGACTGCGGAGATGCCGTCCCCCACGCAGCGGGCGCTGGCCCGGGTGCCCGCGCGGCTGCGCCCGTTCCTGGTGCGGCACCGCCGGCTGGTGAAGTTCCTGCTGGTCGGGAGCGGCTGCTTCGCGCTCACCACGGTGATCGACTTCGAGCTCAAGTTCACCGTGCTGGAGCACAAGCCGGTGGTCGCGCTGACCGTCGCGACGGTGATCGGCACCGTCGTCTCGTACGTGCTGAACCGCCGCTGGGCCTTCCGGGCCCTGCGGGCCGACGGCCGTCGGCGCGAGGTGCTGGTGTTCGTCCTGGTCAGCGCGGTGGCGATCGCCGTCAACGACGTCCCGCTGGCGGTCTCCCGGTACCTCCTGGACCTGCGCGAGCCGTACGTCGACCCGCTCCGGCAGGAGGTCGCGGACTTCCTCAGCGGGATGGTCGTCGGCACCTTCGTGGCGATGCTGTTCCGCTACTGGGCGATCCGGCGGTGGGTCTTCCCGCCCGCCGGGACGGCCCCGGCCGAGCCCGTCCCGGTGCCGACGACGGTGCCCCCGGAACCCGGCTACGCTGCACCCGAGATGCCACGGGATGTGCCGTAAGGACGTAAAAGGGGCGAGGTGAGCCTTGTGCACGAGTCCGACCCCGCCCGGACCGGGCCCGCCAGCCAGCAGGGGATGCGCCGGGCCAACCTGGCCCTGGTGCTCGGGACGATCGCGAGCGGGCCGCGCTCGCGCGCCGAGGTGGCCGCCGGGACGGGGCTGACCAGGGCCGCCGTCTCCTCGCTGGCCGAACAGCTGATCGCCGCCGGCCTGGTGGTCGAGGAGGGCCCCGCCGCGCCCAGCGGCAAGGTCGGCCGCCCCGGCACCGCCCTCGGCCTCAACCCGGCCGGGCCCGGCGGCCTCGGCGCCGAGATCGGCGTGCGGCACCTGGGCGCCTGCGTGGTCGACCTGCGCGGGGAGGTCCGCGCCTGGCGGCGCCGGGAGGTCTCCAACCACGGCCGCGAGCCCGCCGCCGTGATGGCCGACCTCGCCCACCTGCTGCACGAGGCCGTCGCCGAGTCGGGGCTGCGCCCGGCCGCCCTCACCCTGGCCGTGCCCGGGCTGGTCGGCGGCTCCGGCGGGATGCTCCAGCGGGCCGCCAACCTGGGCTGGCAGGACGTCCCGCTGGCCGCCGCCCTGCGCCCCGCGCTGCGGACGGCCGGGGGCGGCCTGGCCGACCTGCCGATCGAGGCGGACAACGAGGCCAACCTCGGCGGACTGGCCGAGCGCTGGCTGGGCGAGGGCCCGGAGGACTTCCTGTACGTCTCCGCCGAGGCCGGGGTCGGCGCGGCGATCGTGGTCGGCGGCCGGCTGCTGCGCGGGGCGGGCGGCTTCGCCGGGGAGTTCGGCCACGTGCCGGTGCACCCCGACGGGCCCCGCTGCGCCTGCGGGGCGCACGGCTGCCTGGAGCAGTACGCGGGCGAGGCGGCGGTGCTGCGGGCGGCCGGCCTGACCGGGGCCCGCGGCGACTGGGTGGCCCTGCTCGCCGACCGCGCCGGGGCCGGGGACGCGGCCGCCCGCGCGGCGCTGGCCGGGGCCGGTACGGCGCTCGGCACCGCGGCCGCCGGCGCGGTCAACCTGCTGGACCCGGCCGAGGTGGTGCTGGGCGGCGGCTACGCCCGGCTGGCGCCCTGGCTGCTGCCCGCGATGCGGGCCGAGCTGGCCGCCCGGGTGACGGTGCGGCCCTGGTCGGAGGAGCGGCTGACGGTCTCCCGGCTGGGCCGCCGGGGCCCGCTGCTGGGCGCGGCGGTGCGGGTCGTCCGGGCCGTCGTGGCCGACCCGGGCCCGGTCGGGTAGCGGCGGGGCCCGGCGGCAACGCGGCCGAGCCCCCGGCCGTGGCGGCCGGGGGCTCGGTGACGAGCGGGAGGAGTGCGGGGCTCAGCTCTCGGTGGCGGCCAGTTCGCGGCCGCCGGAGCGCGGGCCGCGCAGCACGGCCAGCAGGGCGACGCCGATGCCGATCAGTGCCCAGACCACCATGACCAGGATCGGCAGCCCCAGGTTGGTGGAGCCGAAGTAGGCGACCGACTTGGTGGCGGTGGTACCGGCGCCGTTGGGGATCCAGGAGCCGATCGCCCGCCAGAACGGCGGCGTCATCGGCGCCGGGTAGACCCCACCCGCGCTCGGGTTGCCGAGCACCACGAAGATCAGCACCGCGACGCCGATCCCGAGGATGTCGAACAGGCACTGCAGCGCCATGGTGAACGCGCCGACCGTGAACACCACCAGGGCGCCGATGGCGCTCAGTCCGAGGACCGAGCCCGGCAGGGCGTCCAGCACCGGCCCGGCGATCACCGTGCCGAGGACGCCGGCGCCGACCGAGTACACCGCGAGGACGCCGAGGCGGATCAGCAGGCGGTGGGTGTTGGCCGGCTTGGAGCCCGCGCTGATGCCCAGGATCGAGGCGACCAGGTAGCCGCCGACGCACCAGCCGATCACCAGGTAGAAGGCGGAGAGGCCGTTGGTGTCGCCCTTGGCGAGCGGCACCACGTCGTGGACCTTGACCGTACGGCCCTGGGACTGGTCGATCGCGGTGGTGATGGACTCGGCGGCCTTGGCGGCGGAGGTGCCGCGGGCGCTGCCGACCAGCAGGGTGTCCTGGGTGGAGGTCGGGTCCACGACCAGCGCGGCGTAGAGCTTCTGGTCCTTGATCAGCTGGGTCGCCGTCTCGGCGTCCGGCGCGGTGCTGGCGCGGACGGCGTCGTTCGGCACCGACTCCAGCGCGCCGACCAGCTTGGGGGCGACCTGCGGCGGGGCGACCACCGCGATGGAGAGGTTCTGCGGGGCGGGCTTGTGCAGTGCCCCGATGTAGGAGGTGATGAAGCCGAGCTGGAGCAGCAGCACGCCGATCACGAGCAGTGCCGCGCGCGGGGTGACCGCGCTCTTCAGTTCGGCGATGAAACCCTGCCCCGGGGCTGCCATCCACATCTCCTCGTGTAATGGGGAAAAACGGTACTTCCAGAACCGATACTTCATACCATGAAGTAGTTGGCTTGTCGCACCGGCCGCGCCGGGCCGCCGCCGGCGTCGCTGCGCGATACTGGCGCGGTGAGTGACGAGGAATCCCTGGTGGCGGTGGAGCGCGAGGTCGCGCTGATGTTCCGACGGGGCCGGGCCAGAGTGGCGGAACTCTCACGGCGGGTGCACCCCGGGCTGGAGGGGATGGCGTACAGCCTGCTCGGCTACATCGAGCAGGCCGGGCCGGTGCGGGTGACCGACGTCGGCGCGCACTTCTCGGTCGGCAAGGCGACGGTGAGCCGGCAGGTCCGGACGCTGGAGGAGCTGGGCCTGGTGGCCCGGGAGACGGACCCGCTGGACCGCCGGGCCGCGCTGGTCTCGCTCACCGAGGACGGGCGGCGGCGCTACCTGGCCGCGCAGGGCGTCCGGATGCGGCGGGTGCGCGAGGTGATGGGCGGCTGGTCGCCGGAGGACGTGACCCGTTTCGCGGAGCTGCTGCACCGCTTCAACGACGTGCTGGGGGAGTCGGCGGCCGACTGACCGGGCGGTCCCCGGCGGTGCGACAGGGCCCGTAGCTGCGGGTTTTACTTGCCCTTGAAGAAAGTTGCCTTATTCAACCATCTCGTTTTATGGTTGCTTACGGCAACGAAATTTCATGATCCGCGCATCCCGCCCGCCCGCCGAAGGACCCAGATGACCGTGACCACCGAGGCCGCGAGCGGAACCGCCGCCGCGGCCGACAGTCCCCAGATGACGCACCGGCAGGTGATGGAGGCGCTCTCCGGCCTGCTGCTCGGCCTGTTCGTGGCCGTGCTCTCCTCGACCGTCGTCTCCAACGCCCTGCCGCACATCCTGGCCGACCTGCACGGCGGCCAGTCCGCGTACACCTGGGTGATCACCGCGGCCCTGCTCACCCTTACCGCCTCCACCCCGATCTGGGGCAAGCTCTCCGACCTCGTCAGCAAGAAGCTGCTGCTCCAGATCGCCCTGCTGATCTACATCGGCACCTCGGCGCTGGCCGGCCTCTCGCAGAACACCGGCGAGCTGATCGCCTGCCGCGCGCTCCAGGGCGTCGGCGCCGGCGGTGTCGTGGCGCTCGGCCAGATCTGCCTGGCCGCGATGGTCCCGCCGCGCGAGCGCGGCCGGTACAGCGGCTACTTCGGCGCGGTCTTCGCGCTCGCCACCATCGGCGGGCCGCTGATCGGCGGCGTCATCGTGGACACCTCCTGGCTGGGCTGGCGCTGGTGCTTCTACGTCGGCATCCCGTTCGCGCTGGTCGCGATCCTGGTGGTGCAGCGCACCCTCAAGCTGCCGCTGGTCAAGCGCAAGGCGAAGATCGACTACCTGGGCGCGCTGGTCATCACCGCCTCGGTCAGCCTGCTGATGATCTGGATCACCCTGGCCGGCAAGAACTACGCCTGGCTGTCCTGGCAGACCGCGGCCATGGTCGGCGGCGGCCTGGTGCTGGGCGCCCTGGCCGTCGTGATCGAGCGCCGCGCCGCCGAGCCGATCATCCCGCCGAGCCTCTTCAAGTACCGCACCGTCACCCTGGCCGCCATCGCCAGCGTGCTGGTCGGCGTCGGGATGTACGGCGCGACCACCTTCCTCAGCCAGTACTTCCAGCTGGCCCGCGCCAAGTCCCCGACCATGGCCGGCCTGATGACCCTGCCGATGATCCTCGGCCTGGCGGTCTCCTCCGCGGTGGCCGGCCGGCTGATCACCAAGTACGGCAAGTGGAAGGCCTACCTGGTCTCCGGCACCGCGCTGCTCGCCATCGGCTTCGGCCTGCTGGGCACCGCCCGGGCCGACACGAACTACGCGCTGCTCTCCCTCTACATGGCGATCACCGGCGTCGGCCTCGGCCTGACCAGCCAGAACCTGGTGCTCGCGGTGCAGAACACGGTGCCCCGGCACGAGCTCGGCGCGGCCAGCTCGGTGGTCACCTTCTTCCGCACCATGGGCGGCGCGATGGGCGTCTCCGCGCTCGGCGCGCTGATGACCAACAAGGTCGGCCACTACCTGGCCGAGAACCTGGCCGCGGCGCACGTCCCGGCCTCGCCCGCGGCGACCGGCGGCGGCATCCCGGACCTGGCCAAGCTGCCGGCCCCGATCGTGCCGCTGGTGACGGACGCCTTCGGCCACGGCGTCGGCACCGTCTTCCTGTGGGCCGCCCCGTTCGCGGCGCTGGCCTTCGTCACCGTCCTCTTCATCCGGGAGACCGTGCTGAGGACCACCCAGGAGGGCTGACCGGCCGGCGGGACCGACCGCGGGCAGGGATGCGCGAACGGGCCGGGGAGTGTGGAGACACTCCCCGGCCCGTTCCGTTGTGCGTGGCGCGTGTGGCTAGTGGCCGGCGATCAGGGACAGCCCGTAGAGGACGACCCCGCCGCACAGGGCGAAGCAGACGTACGCGCCGGCCAGGGCCAGCCGCCCGCCGCCCGCGGCTCCGGCGGTGCCCTCGCCCGTACCGGCGGCGCTCACCGCGGCCTCGCGGCGGGACAGCGCCAGGATGCCGAGCGCGAAGACGGCGACCACGGCGACGGTGATGCCGAAGCTGAGACCGGCGGTCTGGGCCAGGGCGTTCCACTTGATGTGCATGGTGAGTGCTCCTCAGCCGGTGGCGCTCAGGCCGCGACGGTGGTCGAGGCGGGGGTGGGGGTGTTCGCGGTACCGGCCGGTGCGACCTCGACCGGGGTGACGTCGACGTCGTTGACGTTGTCCGCGCCGACCGGCTGGCGGCGGGAGATCACCCACATCGCGGCCGCGCCGGCCACCAGCACGGCACCGACCAGGGCGACGCCCCAGCTGCCCTGCTCGGCCAGCAGGGCGGCGCCGCCGGAGACCACCGCGGCGGCCGGCAGGGTCAGGCCCCAGGTGTAGACCATGCGGCGGACCAGGCTCCAGCGCAGCTCGCCCTTCGGGCCGCCGAGGCCGGCGCCCATGATGCCGCCGGAGCAGACCTGGGTGGTGGAGAGGCCGAAGCCCATGTGCGAGGAGGTCAGGATGACGGTCGCGGCGGCCGACTCGGAGGCGAAGCCCTGCGGCGGGCGGATGTCCGCCAGGCCCTTGCCCATCGAGCGGATGATCCGCCAGCCGCCCATGTAGGTGCCGAGCGCGATCGCCGCGCCGGCGGAGACGATCACCCAGGTGGGGGGCAGCGCGCCGTGCGGCAGGGCGCCGACCGAGACCAGGGTCAGGGTGATGATGCCCATCGTCTTCTGGGCGTCGTTGGTGCCGTGCGCGAGCGAGATCAGCGAGGAGGAGAAGACCTGGCCGGTCTTGAAGCCCTTCTCGGTGGTCGCGGTGTTGCCCTTGCGGGTGATCGCGTAGGCCAGCTTGGTGGCGCCCCAGGAGGCCAGTCCGGCGACGAAGGGGGACGCGACGGCCGGGATGAGGATCTTGGTGACCACGGTGTCGAAGTTGACGCCGCTCGTGCCGACGCCGACGATCGTGGCGCCGATCAGGCCGCCGTACAGGGCGTGCGAGGAGCTGGACGGCAGGCCGCGCAGCCAGGTCAGCAGGTTCCAGAGGATCGCGCCGGCCAGGGCGGCGAAGATGATCTCGGGATGGACGCCGGCCTTCTCGTTGACGATGCCGCCGGAGATGGTGGTGGCGACCTTCACGGACAGGAACGCGCCCGCGAAGTTGAGCAGGGCCGCGATGGTGACCGCGACCTTCGGACGAAGGGCCCCGGTCGCGATCGCGGTGGCGGCCGCGTTGGCGGTGTCGTGGAACCCGTTGGTGAAGTCGAAGGCGAGCGCCGTGATGATCACAACGGCTACCAGGAACGAGATGTGTTCCATACCCAAACAATCGTCGTAGTTGTCGCACGGACGTTGGTGACGTCGCGACCGTAGGTCTGCTTGGTAAACGGAAGGTGAACTGGGTCGGGAATCGTGGTTCCAATGGTTGACTCGCAGTGACCACTGGGTTTCGTCGGAGTGACATACGGCGCGCTGAGCAGGACATTAGCGAAGAACGCGCCGGTTCGACCCGGTTTGCTGAGAGCTGTCTCACAGGTCAATCGAGAATTAACCTCCCAGTCCGCATGCGCCCTGTTTCCGGTGAGTAACCCGTGGGAGGATCTGCGGGATCCGGGAAGCCGGGACAGGGGCAGTGCGCGGCGGGGAGGACCAGCCATGGGCGGGGCGGGACAGAGAGCGGAGACGGCACGCGTACGGCCCTGGGTACGGGCGGCACTGCGCTGCGGAGCCGTCCTCGCGGCCGCGGCGCTCGCGCTGCCGGTCGGCGCGGCGGCCGCCTGGGCCGCACCCGACCCGGGGGCCGGGCAGGTCGTCGCCGGCGCGGACCCGCTCGCCGACGCCAAGGCCACCCTCGGCCCGCTGCTCGACCGGCTGCACGCGCTGTACCAGAGCGCCGAGGCCGCCACCGAGCAGTACAACGGCGCCGTCGCCAAGGCGGCGGAGCAGCAGACCTCGCTCACCGACCTCCAGGGCCGGCAGGACCGCCAGCAGAAGCAGGTCGACGCCGGCACCGACATCGCCTCCCAGCTCGCCGCCGCGCAGTACCGCAACGGGTCCGCCTCGGCCTACGCCGAGCTGCTGCTCTCCAAGGACCCGTACGAGGCGGTCGTCATCGCCGAGCTGCTCGCCTCGGCCAGCCGCTCGCAGTCGGAGTTCCTGGACAAGCTGAAGAGCGACCGGGACGCGCTGGACGGGCTGAAGAAGCAGACCGAGGAGGCGCTGAAGACCTCCCAGGCGCTGGTCGCCCAGCAGGACGCGGCCAAGGCCAAGGCCGCCTCCGACCTGGCCGCCGTCGAGCAGACGGTCGCCACCCTGACCGGCGCCCAGCGGGCCGAGCTGGAGCAGCTGGAGAAGGCCAAGGCGGACGAGGCGCAGCTCGCGTTCCTCGCCTCCGGGGCGCTCGGCAAGGGCGAGCGCACGCCCTCCCAGCAGGGTCGCGGGGCGATCGCCTTCGCGCTGGCGCAGGTGGGCAAGCCGTACCTGTGGGGCGGCACCGGCCCGGACGCCTACGACTGCTCGGGCCTCACCTCGCAGGCCTGGCTGCACGCCGGCCGGCCGATCCCGCGCACCAGCCAGGAGCAGTGGGCGCAGCTGCCGCACGTGGCGCTCAACCAGCTGCGGCCCGGCGACCTGGTGGTGTACTTCCAGGACGCCTCGCACATCGGGATGTACATCGGTGGCGGGCTGATCGTGCAGGCGCCGCGGCCCGGGGCGTTCATCAAGATCTCGCCGATCGGCTCGATGCCGATCCTCGGCGCCGTCCGGCCGGACCCGACCGGTGCGGCGGACGAGGCCGGCGGCGCCTGGAAGGTGCCCGACCTCCCGGCGAACTGGGACTCCGTGACGCCGATCGCGCCGAGCCCGGCCAACCAGGTGCCGGCCCCGCCGGCCACGGGCGGCACGGTGACGCCGCCGGCCGTGCCGGGCACGCCGACCGACCCGGGCACGCCGAGCACGCCGGGCGGGACCGGTACGCCGACCGACCCGGGGACGCCGACCGGTGGCACGCCGACCACGACCCCGACCACGACCCCGACCGGGACGCCGACCGGGCCGGGCACCCCGAGCGGGACCGGCACGCCCACCCCGACCGGGACGGGCACCCCGACGGGGAGCCCGAGCGGCACCGGCTCGGCGACCGCCACGGCCGCGGGCAGTGCGACGGCGACGCTGCCGCTGGGCACCCCGACGCACTGACGCGTCGATCAGGCCATGAGGAGGCCGCCCCACGTCACCGGACGTGGGGCGGCCTTCGCGGTGCTCGGGGTTACGCGCCGCTGTCGGGGGCGAAGCGGATCACGACCGCCTTGGAGGTCGGGGTGTTGCTGATGTCGGCGGTGGAGTCCAGCGGCACCAGCACGTTGGTCTCGGGGTAGTAGGCCGCCGCGCCGCCGCGGGCGACGGGGTAGTGGACGACCCGGAAGTGCGGGGCGCGGCGCTCCACCCCGTCGCTCCACTCGCCGACCAGGTCGACGTACCCGCCGTCGGTCAGCCCCAGCTCCTCGGCGTCCGCGGGGTTGACCAGGACCACCCGGCGGCCGCCCTTGATGCCGCGGTAGCGGTCGTCGAGGCCGTAGATCGTGGTGTTGTACTGGTCGTGCGAGCGCAGGGTCTGGAGCAGCAGCCGGCCCGGCGGGACCTCGGGGGCGGTCAGCGGGTTGACGGAGAAGTTGGCCTTCCCGGTCGCGGTCGGGAAGGTGCGGGTGTCCCGGGGGCCGTGCGGCAGGGTGAAGCCGCCGGGGCGGCGGACCTTCTCGTTGAAGTCCTCGAAGCCCGGGACGACGCGGGCGATCCGGTCCCGCAGGGTGTCGTAGTCGGTGGCGAAGTCCTCCCACGGCACGGTGTCCCGCGGCCCGAGCACGGTGCGGGCCAGCCGGCAGACGATCGCGGTCTCGGAGAGCAGGCCGGGGGCCGGCGGGCGCAGGCCGCCGCGCGAGGCGTGCACCTGGCCCATCGAGTCCTCGACGCTGACGAACTGGGCGCCGCGTGCGCTGACGTCCCGGTCGGTGCGGCCGAGGGTGGGCAGGATCAGGGCGCGGGCGCCGGTGACCACGTGCGAGCGGTTGAGCTTGGTGGAGACGTGGACGGTCAGCCGGCAGTTGCGCATCGCGGCCTCGGTGACCTCGGTGTCCGGGGTGGCCGCGACGAAGTTGCCGCCCATCGCGAAGAAGACCCCGATCCGGCCGTCGCGCATGGCGCGGATGGTGTCCACCGAGTCGAGGCCGTGCTCGCGCGGCGGCTCGAAGCCGAACTCCCGGCCCAGGGCGTCCAGGAAGGCGTCGCCGGGGCGCTCGAAGATGCCCATCGTCCGGTCGCCCTGGACGTTGCTGTGCCCGCGCACCGGGCAGACCCCGGCGCCGGGGCGGCCGACGTTGCCGCGCAGCAGCAGGAAGTTGACCACCTCGCGGATGGTCGGCACGGCGTGCTTGTGCTGGGTGAGGCCCATCGCCCAGCAGACGATGATCTTCTCGGACTTCAGCACCAGCCGGCCGAGCTCCTCGATCTGCTCCCAGGGCAGGCCGGTCGCGGCGAGCACCTCGGCGCGGTCGGTCCGCCGCGCCTGGGCCTCGAACTCCTCGAAGCCGTAGCAGTGTTCGGCGACGAAGTCGCGGTCGACGCCGTCCTGCTCCAGGACGATCCGGTTCAGCGCGCGGAACAGCGCGAGGTCCCCGCCGAGGCGGATCTGCAGGAAGAGGTCGGTCAGCTTGGTGCCGTGGCCGACCAGGCCGCGCGCGTGCTGCGGGTTCTTGAACCGCTCCAGGCCGGCCTCCGGCAGCGGGTTGACGCTGACGATCGTGGCGCCCGCCCGCTTGGCGCGCTCCAGCGCGGAGAGCATCCGGGGGTGGTTGGTGCCCGGGTTCTGGCCGGCCACGATGATCAGGTCGGCCTGGTAGAGGTCCTTCAGGCTGACGCTGCCCTTGCCGACGCCGAGCGTCTCGGTGAGCGCCGAGCCGGAGGACTCGTGGCACATGTTGGAGCAGTCCGGCAGGTTGTTGGTGCCGAGCCGGCGGGCGAACAGCTGGTACGCGAAGGCGGCCTCGTTGCTGGTCCGGCCGGAGGTGTAGAAGGCGGCGCCGTCCGGGGTGTCCAGGGCCTTCAGCTCCTCGGCGACGAGCGCGAAGGCGTCGTCCCAGGAGACCGGCGTGTAGTGGGTGGCGCCCTCGTCCAGCAGCATCGGCTGGGTGAGCCGGCCCTGCTGGCCCAGCCAGTAGCCGGAGCGCTCGGCCAGGTCGGCGACCGGGTGGGCGGCGAAGAACTCGGCGCGGACGCGGCGCTCGGTGGCCTCCTCGGCGACGGCCTTGGCGCCGTTCTCGCAGAACTCGGCGGTGTGCGGCTTGTCCGGCTCCGGCCAGGCGCAGCCGGGGCAGTCGAAGCCGTCCTGCTGGTTGACCTTGAGCAGGGTGGCCAGGGTGCGGCGGGCGCCCATCTGCTCGGCGGCCATCCGCAGGCTGTGGCCGACGGCGGGCAGCCCGGCGGCGGCGTGCTGGGGCGCGGACACCTCGGGGGCGTCCTGCGCCGGGTCGCTCTGCGGGGCCTGCTTGGCCATGGCCGCTCTCCTCGGGCTCTGCTGGTGCGTACCGCCGCCTTCGTGCGGGGGTTCGATTCCATCCTTCCACCTGGCCGGGGGCCGGGGGAGGGGGCGGGCGGGGAGGGGCGACGGCGGGGCGAAGGGCGGCGGCCGGCGTCGGTAGAGTCTGGGCGTCATGGCGGGAGGGGAGCGCGCGTGCGAGTCGGGGACGTCCTGGACGGCCGGTACGAGCTGGTGGAGAAGCTCGGGCAGGGCGGGTTCGGGGTGGTGTGGCGGGCCGAGGACACCCGGATGGGGCGGCCGGTGGCGGTCAAGGTCATCGGGCACCACGGCGGTGACCGGGCGAAGGCCGCGCTGCGGTTCGTCCGGGAGGCCGGCGCGGCCGGCAACCTCTCGCACCCGCACATCGTCACGGTGCACGACCTCGGGCAGTGCGAGCTCGGCGGCGAGGAGGTCACCTACCTGGTGATGGAGCTGCTCACCGGCCGCACCCTCACCGAGGTGCTGGAGGCGGGGGTGCCCGAGCCCGGGCTCAGCCTGCGCTGGGGGCGGCAGATCAGCGGCGCGCTGGCGGCCGCGCACGACGCGGGCATGGTGCACCGGGACATCAAGCCGGACAACGTGATGATCACCGACGCCGGGCACCTGAAGGTGCTGGACTTCGGCATCGCCCAGCTGGACACCGGCGCGGGCGGGCTGACCACCACCGGGACGATCGTCGGCAGCCCGGCGTACATGGCGCCCGAGCGGTGGACCGGCGGCCGGGTGGACGGGCGGGCCGACCTGTACGCGCTGGGCTGCGTCCTGGTCGAACTCTTCACCGGGGCACGGCCGTTCGGCGGGGACTCGACGCCGGTGCTGATGTACCAGCACCTCAACGAGGTGCCCGCGCCGCTGGACCCGGCGCAGTTCGGGCTGCCGCCGCAGGTGGCCGGGCTGGTCGCGGAGCTGCTGGCGAAGGACCCGGCGGACCGGCCGGCCGACGCCCGTACGGTCGAGCGGCGGCTCGCCGAGCTGGCCGGGTGGGCGGGCGGCCGGGCGGGTGCGCCGGCGCCGGTGCCGACGGTGGTGGAGCGCCCGGCGCCGGTGGTGCCGCCTCCGCCGAGCGCCCCGCCGGTCGTCCCCGCGCCCGCCGTTTCCCCGCCCGCCGTGCCGCCCGCCGTTCCCGCGCCCGCTGTTCCCGCTCCCGCCGCGCCGCCCGCCGTCCCGTCGGTGCTGCCGCCGCTGACCACGCCGCCGGTGACGGCCGCGCCGCCCTCCGAGGCCGTACGGGCCGGGCTGCGCGAGCGCCGGTCGGCCGCCTACCGGGCGGCGACGGCCGGCGAGTCGGCGATGCTCCTGCAGACCGTCGCCCAGGAGTGCGTGACCGTGCTCGGCGCGAGCGACCGGGACACCCTGTGCACCTGGCGGGACTTCGCCTGGTACCTCAGCCGGACCGGGGACCTGAACGGCGCGATCCGGCTGCTGACCGCCCTGGTGGGCGACATGCGCTCGGCGCTCGGCCCGCTCGACCCGGACACCCTCGGCGCCCGCTACCACCTGGTCTGGTGCGTCGGCGAGAGCGGTGCGCCGATCACCACGATCCGGCTGATGCACGAGCTGCTGCCCGACCTGCACGCCGCCTGGGGCCCGTACGACCCCCGGGTCCTGAAGGCCCGGCACGACCTCGCGCTGCACCAGGCCAACCGGGGCGACCCGCAGGGCGCGGTGATCCAGCTGCACGGGCTGCTGCCGGACCTCGTCCGGGTGCTGGGCGAGCAGCACCCGAGCACCGTGCAGGCCTGGCAGGACCTGGCCGGGTACCAGCGGCAGCTGGCCGAGGCCGGCCGCAAGGGGCCGGGGCCGCGCCGCCGGACGCCGCGGATGAGCCCGATGGAGGCGCTGGTGCTGGTGCGGCGGCTGCGGGTGTGGGACTTCGCCACCGACGAGCAGGCCCGGGTCTGCATGGACGCGCTGGACCGGGGGATCGGCCTGAAGGGCGTCGCGGACGTGGTGTTCGACGCGCCGGACCACGTCTCGGACGAGGACCTGGTGGAGGAGATCTTCGGAGCCTGAGCGCCGCCGCCACGGCGCCCAGGCCACGCCGGTGCCGCGGTGCTCAGGCCGATACCGCCGTCACCGTGCGCACGCCGCCAGCGCCGGGGCGGCCGCCGGGAGCGCGGCCAGGGCCCGGAGCAGGGCGCGGGCGGCGGCGTCGTTCTGCCGGAAGCCGGGGGCGTCGGTGCGGGGGCGGGCGAAGGCGGCGGCCGCGCGCAGGCTGGTGTGCGGGCCGAGGGCGGTGCGGCGCGGGTGCGGGGCGCCGCCGAGGGCCGGGTCCAGCAGCCGGCTGTCGGCGGCGGCGATGGTGACCAGGCCGGAGCGGTGGGTGTAGTCCGGGTCGGTGACCACCTCCTCGACGATCCGTCCGGTGCGGTGCAGTTCGCCGAGCACCGGGTCCAGGGTGCGGGCCAGCGCGTGCTTGGGCAGGTACGCCTCGACCAGGGCCGTCGCGGTGACGTGGTGGCCGGGCACGGTGGCGCCGGAGGCCCGCCAGGTGCCGCTCGCCTCGTCCCGTTCGATCCGTACGTCCGCGCCGAGGAAGCGCACCACCCCGGCCTCGGAGAGGGCGAGCAGCTGGCGCAGCCGGAACCCGGGCGGGCCGGAGGCGAGGAAGCTGAAGTAGCCGAAGAACCACTCGTCCACCTCCTCGGCGAGGGAGCGGGCGGTGAGCCGGCCGCTGGCGACGACCCGGGGGAGCCGGCCGAACAGCGAGAGCAGGGCGAGGAAGGCGCCGAGGTCGGCGCTGTGCGCGGGGTCGGCGCGGCGGTCGGCGTCGGCGGTGACGTACCCGCGCAGGTGTGCCTGGAGCTCCTCGTCGGTGCCGAGTTCGAGCCCGGCCAGCGGGTGGTCGAGCCGTTCGAAGTCGATCCGGTCGGCCGGGTCGGGGACGGCCTCGGCGACCAGGGCGGCGAGTTCGGGGGAGTACCAGGCGTGCCGGTCGTAGCGGGCGAGGAACTCCGGCCAGGGCAGGGCGGTGCGCCCGGGGTGGGCGTGGAACAGCTCGTGGTAGTGCCCGAAGGCGATCTCCTTGGCCATCAACGGCCAGAAGTCGCGCCGCAGTTCGAGCTGTCCGCCGGTGGCGAGCACGGCGTCCACGGCGGCCTCGTCGAAGTACCGGGGGAGCGGGGCGGGCGGCCCCTGGAGCCGGTAGCCGGTCTTGGAGTGGTACGGGACGCCGCGCCGGGAGCCGAGGTGGAGCACCGGCTCGCGGCCGGAGGGGAGGTAGCGCAGCGCGGGCCCGTCCCCGGTGGGCTCGAAGCGGCCGCCGCGGCCCTCGGTGAGCAGGGCGACCAGGTCCACCGAGGCGAGGCCGAGGCCGCGCAGCACCACGTGTTCGCCGGGGGCGAGGGCGGCCAGGTCGTCGGCCGCGTCGGCGGAGTAGGCGGGCGGGAGGTGGAAGCGGCCGTGCCGGGCGGCGAACCGGGCGTCGGCGGCGTAGCGCGGGTGCGGGACGGAGTCGAGGTGGCCGAGGGTGAGCACGACGTGGTCGGCGGCGAGGGTCCGGTCGCCGAGGCGGACGGTCTGCGGGCCGTCGGCCGGGCCCTCGATCCGGTGGACGGTGTCGCGGTGGACGGTGACCGTGACGTGCGCCGGCAGTTCGGCGACGGTGCGGCGGAACACCCAGTCCAGGTAGGCGCTCTGGGCCCGGCGGGTGGGGAAGTCGGTGGGGGCGAGGGTGCGCAGCTCGGCCCGGACGGCCGGGTCGGCGACCTCCCGGTAGGGCGCGAACTCCTCCTGCCGGGGCGCCCATTCGGCGAGCGAGGGGCCGGGGCGGACCGGTCCGTCGAGGGTGGAGCGCTCGTCGGTGAACATGGTGACGTCCTCGGCCATCGAGTTCATCCGCAGCAGCGGGGACTGGTCGTGGCGCCAGATCCGGCCCGCGCCCGGCGGGTACGGGTCGACCAGGTGGATCGCCAACGGCCGCTCGGCGGGCAGGAGTTCGGCGGCGTTGGCGGCGATCCGCTCCAGCAGCCCGGTGCCGCGCGGGCCGGCGCCGACGATGACGAGCTCCGTCATGCCCGCACCACCTTGACGAGGGCCGCGCGGGCCTGCTGCAGCGGGGTGGGCGGCAGGCCGTCGCGGGTGGCGCCCCGGGCGAAGCGGCGCTCCACGTAGTACTGCCCGATGGACAGCAGGGTGGTGACCACCAGGTACCAGATGGTGGCGACCATCAGCATCGGGATGACCTGGTACGACTGGAGGTAGACCAGCTGCACCGAGTAGAGCAGGTCGGAGACGGCCAGCACGCTGACGATGCTGGTGCCCTTGAGCGCGCCGATCAGCATGTTCCCGGCGGTCGGCACGATCGCCCGCATCGCCTGCGGCACCACGATCCGGCGCAGCACCCGCCACCGGCCGAGCCCGAGCGCGGCCGCCGCCTCCAGCTGGCCGCGGTCGACGGAGAGGATGCCGCCGCGGATCACCTCGGCGGCGTACGCGGTCTCCAGCAGGGTGAGGCCGATGACGGCGGTGAGGGTGGGGCCCATCAGGTTGACGGTCTTGACCGTGACGAACTCGGGGCCGAACGGGATGCCCAGGCCGAGGGTCGGGTAGAGCGCGCCGATGTTGAAGAAGAACAGCAGCTGCACCAGTGGCGGGGTGGAGCGGAACACCCAGATGTAGCCCCAACTGAGCGTGCGCAGGACGGGGTTGTCGGACAGTCGCATGGTGGCGAGGACGGTGCCGAGCACGAAGCCGAGGGCGAGGGTGGCGGCGGTCAGCCAGAGGGTCAGGGCGAGGCCGTCGAGCACGGAGCGGGCGGTGAACCAGTCGGCGACCACGCTCCACTGGAAGGCCTTGTTGCGGACCACCGAGTTGACCGCCATCGCGGCCAGCAGCAGGGCGACGGCGGCCGCGGCCCACTGGCCGGGCTTGCGGCGGGCGACGATCCGGGCCTCGGGGGCGGGCGGCGTTCCGGGGCGGTCGAGGAGGGCGGGGGCGGGCAGGACGTCCTGCGGGGTGGCCATGGCGGCGGCTCCTGGGCGGAGTGCGGGCGGGGAGAGGTACGGCGGTGGTCACGTACGGGGGCGGCGGCCCGTGTCCCTCAACACGGCCGGCGCGTGGCACTGCACTCCGCGTCGATCGTACGCACGCGCGATCGACGGCTGTCAAGGGTGGTCGGGGGTGCCGGACGGCTTCGTCGAAGCGCGTCGAAAAACCGACAGGAGATCGCAACAGTGCGGCAATGATGGATGGTTGACGTACCGATCGGCCGACTGTTCAACTTGGGGCCATGTACGCCGAGCAGCCCCTGGTCACCCGCGACCACATCGACTTCGGTCGGGTGTGGTCCGCGGCGTGTCGCGGCTGACCCGGCAGCGGGCCGCCCGTCCGGCCTGATCCCCCGGCGGGGAGAGCCCTCCCTCGGACCGCCCCGTCGCGGCCGGATCCGTCGTCGACGACCGGCGACGCGTCAGGCCCCCGCTGCCGCCGATGACCCCGCACTGCGCTCCGGCCCTCCCGCGCTCCGGCCCTCCCGTCGTCCGGTACCTCCGCTCCCGCACCCCTCCCACCGTCACCCGCTCGACGGCCGCCCCGCCGCGGCCGCCTCCGGTGCCGCCCACCCGCGGTCCACCGGACCTCCACCCACCCCGAAAGGTTCCGCCATGCCCGTCGAATTCCTCGGCATCGCCGCCACCGGCGACGGTTCGGAGACCACCGCCCGCACCACCGCAGCCTTCGACCGCGACTACACCCTGCGGCTGGCCCGGGCGCACGAGGACCACGGCTGGGACCGGGTGCTCTTCGCGTACGGGGCCGGCGCCCCCGAGCCGGCGGCCGCGGCGGCCTTCCTCGCCTCGCACCTGGACCGCCTCCAGATCCTGCTGGCGCACCGGCCCAACGTCTCCTACCCGACCTTCGCGGCCAAGACCTTCGCGACGCTCGACCGGATCAGCGACGGCCGGCTGACCGTCCACTTCATCACCGGCGGCAACGACCACGAGCAGCAGCGCGAGGGCGACTTCCTGACCAAGGACCAGCGCTACGAGCGCACCCGCGAGTACATCGGCATCGTCAAGAAGGCCTGGACCAGCCGGGAGCCCTTCGACCACGAGGGACCGCACTACCGCTTCAACGACTTCGTCTCCGACGTCTTCCCCGTGCAGCAGCCGCGCCCCGGGGTCTCCTTCGGCGGCTCCTCGGACGCGGCCTACGCGGCCGGCGGCGCCGAGGCGGACGTCTACTGCCTGTGGGGCGAGCCGCTGGCCCGCACCGCCGAGCAGATCGAGCGGGTGCGGGAGGCGGCCCGGGCCGCCGGGCGCACCGACGTGCCGCGGATCCAGGTGGCGTTCCGGCCGATCATCGCGCCGACCGAGGCGCTGGCCTGGGAGAAGGCGCACCGGACGGTGGCCGCGATCCGGGCCCGCCGGGGCGCCGACCGGCCGGAGGGCGTCCCCGAGGCCGTGACGCCCGAGAACACCGGCTCCCGGCGGCTGATCGAGATCGCCGAGGCCGGCGAGCGCTACGACCGGGCGCTGTGGACCCCGACCGCCGCGGCGACCGGCGGGGCGGGCAACTCCAACGCGCTGGTCGGCACCCCGGAGACGGTCGCCCAGGCGCTGCTCGACTACTACGACCTCGGTGTGGACATCCTCTCCGCGCGCGGCTACCACCTGCTGGACGACGCGATCGACTTCGGCCGGTACGTCATCCCGATCGTCCGCGAGGAGGTCGCCAAGCGGGACGCCGCCAAGGCCGGGGCCGCCCGGGCCGAGCGGGCCGAGCGCGACCGCCACCAGCTGATCGCGGCGCAGGCGTGAGCGCGGCCGGCGGGTGGGAGTTCCGCAAGGCGTCCGTCGACGACCCCCTGGTCGAACCGCTGCTGCGCGAGCTCACCCACGAGTACGTCACCCGGTACGGCCCCGAGGCGCACCAGGAGATGACCCGCTACCCGGGCGAGGCCTTCGCCGAGCCGCACGGCGTGCTGCTGCTCCTGCTGGAGGACGGCGAACCGGTGGCCGGCGGCGCGTACAAGCGCTACGACGAGCGCACCGCCGAGGTGAAGCGGATGTGGACGCACTCCGCGCACCGCCGCCGGGGCCTGGCCCGCCGGGTGCTGGCCGAGCTGGAGCGGACGGCCGTCGCGGCCGGCTACAGCCGGTTCTACCTCACCACCGGGCCGCGCCAGCCCGAGGCCAGGAACCTCTACCTGGCGGCCGGCTACACCCCGCTGTTCGACGTCTCGGCCGATCCGCTGACCATCGGCCCGCTCCCCTTCGAGAAGCGGCTGCCGGTCCTCGGACCGCAGTCGTCCGTTCTGGCCCACACTCCCTGAAAGGCCCCCCGTGAGAACCAGCACCGTCCGCCGCCTGCTCGCGACCGCCGCCCTGCTGCCGGTCCTGGCCCTGGCCGCCTGCGGCTCGGACCCGAAGATCGCGGGCGCGGCGGCGGGCGGTCCGTCCGCCGCCGCCACCGAGGACCTCGTCTCCGGCCTCAGGACCTCGCAGGCCGCCGCCGCGCTGCTGCCCGAGGACGTCCGCGCCGCCGGCACGATCAGGTTCGGCTCGTCCTTCGGCACGCCGCCCAGCGCCTTCTACACCGACCAGGCCGACCGGAGGCCCGCCGGGATCGACGTGGACTTCACCGACGCGGTGGCCAGGCTGCTCGGCCTGACCGTGCAGCGCGAGCAGGCCGCCTTCGAGACCATCCTGCCCGCCCTGGACAGCGGGAAGTACGACGTCGGCACCGGCAACTTCGGGGTCACCGCGGCCCGGCTGAAGACCATCGACTTCGTCACCTACATCGACGACGGCCAGGGCTTCGCGGTGAAGAAGGACAACACCGCGATCCAGCCGGTCACCGACCTGGTCCAGCTGTGCGGACTGACCATCGGCACCGGCGCCGGCACCACCTTCGAGACCACCCTCAACAGCCGGAAGAGCGTCTGCACCGACGCCGGGAAGAAGCCGTACGAGGTCAAGGCGTTCAGCGAGAGCGGCGCCCTGCTGACCAGCCTCCAGCAGGGCCGGGTGGACATCGAGATGTCCACCATCAACGGCCTGCGCCACCAGGTCGCGCAGGAGGCCTCGGGGACCCGCTTCCTCAACGAGTTCCACCGCCTCGACGTCGGCTTCGCCCTGAAGAAGGGCTCGAAGCTCGCCCCGGCCCTCCAGGCGGCGGTCAACCAGCTGATCAAGGACGGGACGTACGAGCGGATCCTGCGCAAGTGGGGGGTCGCCGAGTCGGCGATCAAGGAGTCGCAGATCAGCCCGCCCGAGCACGCCTGAGCGCCGGCCCGAGCGAAGGAGACCCCCGATGACCACCGCCACCACCGCCACCACCGGGACCAGCGCGGCCCCGCCCAGCCGGCCGGCCCCGGCCGCCGCCCTCGACCTCGACCGGCTGGCCGGCCTGCGCACCGTCCCCGCCCGGCACCCCTGGCGCTGGGCCGCCGGGATCGCCGCGCTGGTCGTGCTCGCCCAGTTCGCCCACGGCCTGGCCACCAACCCCGGCTGGGACTGGGCCACCTTCCGGCTCTACTTCACCGCCGACACCATCCTCCGGGCGATCGGACGGACCCTCGAACTCACCGCCTACGGCACGGTGCTGGGCTTCCTGCTGGGCACCGTGGTGGCCGCGATGCGGCTGTCCCGCAGCGCGATCCTGCGCTCCATCGCCTGGGCCTACGTGTGGGTGTTCCGCTCGATCCCGCTGATCGTCCAGCTGGTGTTCTGGTTCAACCTCTCCTACCTGTACAAGCGGTTCGGGATCGGCATCCCGTTCGGCCCGACCTTCGGCGAGGTCGAGACGGTCGGGGTGCTCAGCGCGCTCGGCGCGGCGGTGCTCGGCCTCGGGCTGCACCAGGCCGCGTTCGCCGCCGAGATCATCCGCGGCGGCATCATCGCGGTGGACGCCGGCCAGCGCGAGGCCGCCGCCGCGCTCGGCATCCCGCGCTGGCGGCAGGGCCGGCGGATCGTGCTGCCGCAGGCCATGCGCGGCATCCTGCCGGCCGCCGCCAACGAGGTGATCTCGCTGCTCAAGGGCACCTCGGTGGTCTACGTGATGGCCATCGGCGAGCTCTTCTACCAGGCCCAGGTGGTCTACGGCCGCACCGGCCGGGTGGTGCCGCTGCTGATGGTCGCCACCGTCTGGTACGTGCTGCTGACCACCGTGCTCTCGGTCGGCCAGTACTACGTCGAGCGCCACTTCGCCCGCGGCGCCCAGCGCACCCCGCCGCCCACCCCGTGGCAGCGCGTCCGGGCCCTCGCCCGGAGCCTGCCGGACCGCACCCGGCCCGCCGCCGCCCGTACCCCCGGAGGACAGTCGTGACCACCCTGACGAAGCCCGAGCCGAGCCCGGCCGCCCCGATGGTGCAGGTCCGCGGCCTGCACAAGAGCTTCGGCCGGCTGGAGGTGCTGCGCGGGGTCGACCTGGACGTCCCGGCCGGCTCGGTGACCGTGGTGCTCGGCCCGTCCGGCTCCGGCAAGTCCACCCTGCTGCGCGCGATCAACCACCTGGAGAAGCTGGACCGCGGCCACGTCGCCATCGACGGCGAGCTGATCGGCTACCGCCGCTCCGGCGACCGGCTGTACGAGCTCAAGGAGCGCGAGGTGCTGCGCCAGCGCACCGGCATCGGCTTCGTGTTCCAGAACTTCAACCTGTTCCCGCACCTCACCGTGCTGGAGAACCTGGTCGAGGCGCCGGTCTCCGCGCTGCGCCGCCCCAGGGCCGAGGCCAGGGCGACGGCGCTGGCGCTGCTGGAGCGGGTCGGGCTGGCCGACAAGGCCGCCGCCTACCCCCGGCAGCTGTCCGGCGGGCAGCAGCAGCGGGTGGCGATCGCCCGGGCGCTGGCGCTGGAGCCGAAGGTGCTGCTGTTCGACGAGCCGACCTCGGCGCTCGACCCGGAGCTGGTCGGCGAGGTGCTGGACGTCATCAAGGACCTGGCCCGCAGCGGCACCACGATGATCGTGGTCACCCACGAGATCGGCTTCGCCCGCGAGGTCGCCGACACCGTGGTCTTCATGGACGGCGGCGTGGTGGTCGAGCAGGGCCCGCCCGCCGAGGTCCTGGACCGGCCGCGGCACGAGCGCACCCGGGCCTTCCTGGCCAAGGTCCTCTGACCTTCCCCTTTCCCCAACCCCCCTTCACCGAGCAGGAGTTCCGCCATGTCCCTACCCCGTCGCGCCCTCGTGACCGCCGCCGCGCTCACCGCAGCCCTCGTCCTGGCCGGCTGCGGCAGCGGCGCCACGGGCGCGGCGGGGGAGCTCGCCCCGGCCAAGGGCAGCACCGCGCCGGACGGCACGGTGGTGAACCTGTCGCCGAACCAGGAACGGGTCACCACGCCCAAGGTCGACGCGATCGCCGCGCTGGTCCCGGAGGAGATCAGACGGAAGGGGACGCTGAGCGTCGTCGACTCCATCGGCTCCACCCCGCCGCTGGACTTCTACGCCAACGACGACAAGACGATCATCGGCGTCGAACCGGACCTCGCCCTCCTGATCGGCAACGTGCTCGGCCTCAAGGTCGAGTTCAACCCGGTCTCCTGGGAGAACATCTTCGTCGGCCTGGACAGCGGCAAGTACGACGTCGGCCTGTCCAACATCACCGTCACCGAGGCGCGCAAGGAGAAGTACGACTTCGCCACCTACCGGCTGGACGTCCTGGGCTTCGAGGCGAAGAAGGGCGGCGGCCTCAAGGTCACCGGCCCCAAGGACCTCGCGGGCAAGACGGTCGGCGTCGCCACCGGCACCAACCAGGAGAAGCTGCTGGTCTCCTGGAGCGAGGAGAACGTCAGGAACGGCCTCAAGCCGATCGACATCAAGTACTTCCAGGGCACCGAGTACTACCTGGCGCTCTCCTCCGGCCGGATCGAGGTCTACACCGGCCCCAACCCCAGCCTGGCCTTCCACGCCGTGCAGACCGGCGAGACCGAGGTCGTCGGCACCTACTCGGGCGGCGGCGCGGACGTCCTCGGCAAGATCGCGGCGACCACCCGGAAGGACAACGGCCTGGTCAAGGCGTTGAACGGGGCGATCGACGAGGTGATCAGGAACGGCACGTACGGGCAGGTGCTCAAGCGCTGGGGCCTGGACGACGAGGCCGTGAAGAGCTCCGAGATCAACCCGCCCGGGCTGCCCAAGCCGTAGGGCCTGTCCTCGAACTCGCGTCTGCGGGGCGGCGACAGGCCCTGGCCGTGGGAAGTGGGCCCGGCTCGTTCACCCGTTCGTCCCCGCCCGCCGCTATGGTGACCCCTCCGACCCCTCCGGCGGCGAACGCCGAGCGGGCGCGGTCGGGTTGGGGGAGGGAATGGAGAAGGGCGAGGTGCTCGGCGGCCGCTTCCGGCTGGAGCAGGAGCTGGGCCGGGGCGGCTTCGGCGTGGTCTGGCGGGCGACCGACACGACCATCGACCGGCCGGTCGCGGTCAAGGTGCTGCTCGCCGAGCACGCCACCGACCGGGAGGCGGTCAGCCGGTTCGTCCGCGAGGCCCGGACGGCCGGCGGCCTCAACAACCCGCACATCGTCACCGTGTACGACTACGGGTGGACGGAGTCCGGCTCCGGGAAGATCCCGTACCTGGTGATGGAGCTGGTCCGCGGCCGGGCGCTGTCCGAGGTGCTCAAGGACGGCCGGCCGGACCACAAGCAGGGGCTGCGCTGGATGCGGCACGTGTGCAAGGCGCTGGACGCCGCGCACCGCTCGGGGATCGTCCACCGGGACATCAAGCCCGAGAACGTGATGATCGTGGAGGACGGGGAGCGGGCCAAGGTCCTGGACTTCGGCATCGCCCGACTGGTCACCCAGACCGTCCGGCTCACCTCCACCGGCAACGTGGTCGGCACCGTCCCGTACCTGGCGCCCGAGTGCTGGTCCGGCGGCCCGGTGGACGGCCGGGCCGACCTCTACGCGCTCGGCATCATGCTGTACGAGGTCTGCACCGGCACCCGCCCGTTCCGCGCCGCCTCGGCCGCCGAGTACATGTACAAGCACCTGGAGGAGGTCCCGCCCCGGGTGCGCGGCAAGGACCCGGCCCTGGCCGGGCTGGTCGCCGAGCTGCTCGCCAAGCGGCCCGGACAGCGGCCGGCCGGCGCCGCCGAGGTGCTGGAGCGGCTGCGCGCCATCCGGCCCGGGATGCTGCGCCCGGACGACCCCAGCCCGGAGCAGCTGCGCCGGCGGGCCGACCGGGCCTGGCGGCACGGGGAGGCCGGCGAGGCCGCGGAGGCGGTGGAGATCCTCACCGCGCTCGTCCCCGACTTCGCCCGGATCTGCGGTCCGGAGGACCCGCGCACCCTGCGCACCTGCCACGACCTGGCCCTCTGGCTGGCCCGGGACGGCAGCCCGGGCGCGGCCGCCGCCCTGCTGGACGAGCTGGCCCAGGTGCCCGGTGCCACCCCGGAGGCCCGGGCGGACGCCCGGCGCGACCTCGCGCACTGGCAGCGGGAGGCCGCCCGGCTCGGCCCGGGCCGGCCGCGGGCCGTCGCCCTGGCGGCGCTGCTCGGCGGCGGCGCGCAGGACGGCTGAGCCGCCGCCGCGCGGCCGGCCCGGCGGGTGTCAACCGTGCGGGCCGCCGAGCCGGGGCGGCGGCCGGAGCGCCAACCGGGAGGATTTCGCCCATCGGGACGGTCTGGCCCGCCGCCCCGGCGCGTTGGTATACCTCGTTGCCGGACTCGGGAGCGGCCTCCGGGCCGCCCCGGTGAGCTGCGACGAAAGGCTGGTGACGGATCGATGAAGCTCCTGCGCGTCGGACCCGCGGGCGCCGAGCGCCCGGTCGTCCTGGGTGAGGACGGCACCGCGTACGACCTCTCGGGGCGGACCCGCGACCTCGACGGGGCCTTCCTGGCCGGGCTGGACCCGGCCGCACTGGCCCGGGACGCGGCCGCCGGCGTCCTGCCGGTGCTGGACCTCGACGGCCTGCGGGTGGGCGCACCGGTGCCCCGGCCGGGCAAGGTGGTCGGCATCGGGCTCAACTACCGCGACCACGCGGCCGAGGCCGGGGCCGCGATCCCGGCCGAGCCGGTCATCTTCCTCAAGCCGGGCTCCACCGTGGTCGGCCCGTACGACGAGGTGCTGGTGCCGCGCGGCGGCGAGAAGACCGACTACGAGGCCGAGCTGGCCGTCGTGATCGGCCGCACCGCCCGCTACCTGGACTCGCACGCCGAGGCGGCCGGGGTGATCGCCGGGTACACGATCGCCAACGACGTCACCGAGCGGGCCTTCCAGTTCGAGCGCGGCGGCCAGTGGGACAAGGGCAAGTCGGCGGAGACCTTCACCCCGCTCGGGCCCTGGCTGGTCACCCCCGACGAGGTGGCCGACCCGCAGGCGCTGACCCTGCGGCTGTGGGTCAACGGCGAGCAGCGGCAGCACGGCAGTACCGCGGAGATGGTCTTCCCGGTGCTCGAACTGGTCCGCTACGCGAGCCGGTTCATGGTGCTGGAGCCCGGCGACGTGGTCATCACCGGCACCCCGGCGGGGGTCACCCTGGGCCGCCCCGGCACGCCGTACCTCGCCCCGGGCGACGTGGTCGAGATCGAGGTCGACGGGCTCGGCCGCCAGCGCCAGGTGCTCGGCAAGGCGTAACGGCGCGGGCCGCCCGACCCTTGGCACGGGGGTCGGGAGGGGCACCGGGACCGCTCGGGTGCGGCCGCGCCGCCTAGGAGCCGCCGCCCAGCACCGCCCGCAGCCGCTCCGCCCGCTCCGGCCGCGGCCCCTCCAGCGCCAGCACCCCCGCCAGCACCTCGGCCGTCTGCGGGTCGTGCAGCGCCGTCGCCGCCGCCATCGCCGTGAACTGGTCCACCAGCCAGTCGCGCAGCTCCGCCACCGGCAGCGCGCGCCCCTCGTCCAGCCAGCTCAGCGACGCGCCCTCGACCACCGCGATCCAGGAGCGCACCAGCAGCGTCAGCCGCGGCCCGGCCTCCCGCACGCCCAGGTGGCGCAGCGTCCGGCGCAGCGCCTCCCGCCGGACGTCGTCCACGATCGCCGAGGTGCGGGCCGTCTCCACCACCGAACCGCCGCGCAGCAGCGCCGAGTAGCCCGCGTCGTGCTCGGCCACGAAGGCGAAGTAGCCGTCCAGCACCGCCGACAGCTGCTCGGACGGCGTCCCGCTCAGCCGCAGCGCGAAGCGGCTGCTCAGCTCGTCCGCCGCGGTGCGCAGCGCGGCCTCGTACAACTGCTGCTTGCCGCCCGCGAAGTAGCGGTACACCAGCGGGCGGGAGGCCCCGGCGGCCTCGGCGACGTCGTCCAGGCCCACCTCCTCGGGCGGCCGGGAGGCGAACAGCTCCAGGGCGACCGCGATCAGCTGCTCGCGCCGCTGCTGGACCGGCAGCCGCCGGTAGCCGGTGCGGCGCGGGCGCGGCTCGGGTGCGGCCGGGGCGGGGCTGGCTTCCATGGCGGCCAAGCGTAATGGGCGCCGGACGGATCGGATCCGGTCGCGCCGAACGGATTTTCGCAGGCGAACCCGGCTCGCAAAGGGGTTGCAAAGCTGCCGCGCCACGAAATGATGTCCGAATGCGTGAAGAACTGATCACCGCCGACGGCGCCACCCCTCGCCGCATCGCCGACGACCACGTCCGCGAACTGGCCGAGCTCGACCCGCTGACCGCGGTGTACCTCGGTCTCAACCTTGACGACGACCGGCTTCCCGACCTCTCCCCGGCCGGTCCCGAGGCCGTCGCCGACCTCGCCCGCCGCACCCTGGCGAAGCTCGACGAGGCCGAGCGGGCCGGTGCCGCCGACGACGAGGCGGAGCGCCGCTGCGCCCGGCTGCTGCGCGAGCGGCTGACCGCCGAACTCGCCGTCCACGAGGCGGGGGAGAACTTCCGCTCGCTGCGCAACCTGGGCTCCCCGGTGCACGACGTGCGGGAGTCCTTCACCCTGATGGGCACCGACACCGAGGCCGAGTGGCAGGTGATCGGCCGCCGGATGGCGCGGCTCCCGGAGGCGTTCGCGCAGTACCGGCGCACGTTGACGGAGGGCGTCGAGCGCGGCCTGCTGTCCGGCCCGCGCCAGGTGGCCACGGTGCTCGGGCAGTTCGCCGAGTGGCTGGGCGAGGACGCGCCCGCCGCCGAGCGGGTGCCCGGCGCCTGGTTCGGCACCTTCGTCCAGGGCGCGCCGGAGGGCCTGCACCCCGAGCTGTCGAAGAACGCGGTGGCCGCCGCCGAGGCGCTGGCGGAGCTGCGGGACTGGCTGCGCGACGTGTACGGCCCGGCCGCGGCCGGCGCCCCGGACACCGCGGGCCGGGAGCGCTACGTCCGCTGGGTGCGCTACTGGACCGGTGCCGACCTGGACCTGGACGAGGCCTACGCCTGGGCCTGGAGCGAGTTCCACGACCTGCTGGCGCAGATGGAGACCGAGGCCGAGAAGGTCCTGCCGGGCGCGGGTCCGCTCGCGGCGATGCGCTGGCTGGAGTCGGACGGCCCGGCGATCGAGGGTGCCGAGGCCGCCCGGGAGTACCTCCAGGGCCTGATGGACCAGGCCGTCCGGGACCTCCAGGGCACCCACTTCGACCTGGCCGAGCCGGTCACCCGGGTCGAGTCGAGGATCGCCCCGGCGGGCAGCGCCGCCGCGCCGTACTACACCGCGCCCTCGCTGGACTTCAGCCGTCCCGGGCGGACCTGGCTGCCGCTGGTCGGCCGGGACCGCTTCCCGGTCTGGGACCTGGTCTCCACCTGGTACCACGAGGGCGTCCCGGGCCACCACCTCCAGCTCGCGCAGTGGAACTACGTCGCCGACCGGCTCTCCACCTACCAGGTGAGCCTCGGCGGGGTCAGCGCCAACCTGGAGGGCTGGGCGCTGTACGCCGAGCGCCTGATGGACGAGCTCGGCTACCTCACCGACCCGGGCCACCGCCTGGGCTACCTCAACGCGCAGATGATGCGCGCGCTGCGGGTCATCGTCGACATCGGCATGCACGTGGGCCTGGACTTCCCGGCGGACTCCCCGTACCGGCCGGGCGAGCCGGTCGCCCCGGAGCACGCCCGGGAGTTCTTCGGCCTGTACTGCGGCCTGTCGGCCGACTTCCTGGACAGCGAACTGGTCCGCTACCTGGGCCTGCCCGGCCAGGCGATCGGCTACAAGCTGGGCGAGCGCGCCTGGCTGCGCGGCCGGGCGGCGGCGAAGGCGGCGCACGAGGCGCGCGGCGAGGAGTTCGACCTCAAGGCCTGGCACATGGCGGCGCTCTCGCAGGGCTCGCTGGGGCTGGACGACCTGGTCGAGGAGCTCTCGGCGCTCTGAGCCACCACGCGGCGCGAGCCGTGGAACCAGGCCCCCGGGACTCGGTCCGCAGTCCCGGGGGCCTGGTTCTTTTGTCCCGAAGGTCTGATTTGGTGAGGTTTTTCCTTGCCATCCGTCCGGAGCGGGGTTTGGCTGGAAGGCGACTGCGTGACCTCTCCGCCCCACTCCGGAAGGCTCGACCAGTGACTGCGAGAACCGTCGCCGGTCATGAGGACGCGGACCGCCGCCGCTGGTGGGCGCTGGCCGTCATCGCCACCGCCCAGCTCATGATCGTGCTCGACATCACCATCGTGAACATCGCACTGCCGTCCGCCCAACGGGACCTGGGCATCTCGGACGCCGACCGGCAGTGGGTGATCACCGCCTACACGCTGGCCTTCGGCGGCCTGCTGCTGCTCGGCGGCCGGCTGGGCGACCTCTTCGGCCGCAAGCGCGTCTTCACCGTCGGCCTGCTGGGCTTCGCCCTCGCCTCCGCCCTCGGCGGCGCGGCGGTCGGCCCCGCCATGCTCTTCGGCGCCCGCGCCCTCCAGGGCGCGTTCGGCGCCCTGCTCGCCCCCTCCGCGCTGGGGCTGCTCTCCACCACCTTCTCCGATCCGCGGGAGCGCAGTACGGCCTTCGGCATCTTCGGCGCGATCGCCGGCGGCGGCTCCGCGATCGGCTTCATCGCCGGCGGCCTGCTGACCGAGTACCTGGACTGGCGCTGGTGCCTGTTCGTCAACGTGCCGATCGCCGCCGTCACCGCCTTCGCGGCCTTCAACGTGCTGAAGCGCGACCACGTCGGGAAGGGCCGCCGGCTGCGGCTGGACCTGCCCGGGGCGCTGCTCGGCTGCGGCGGCCTGCTGGCGATCGTCTACGGCACCTCCGAGGCCGTGACCAGGGGCTGGGGCGACGGCCTGGTGATCGGCCCGCTGGTCCTGGGCGTGGCGCTGCTCGCGGCGTTCGTCCTGGTGGAGCGGCGCACCGCGCACCCGCTGCTGCCGCTGCACATCGTCGCCGACCGCAACCGGGGCGGCGGCGCGCTCTCGGTGGGCCTGGCGATGGTCGGCATGTTCGGCCTCTTCCTGTTCCTGACCTACTACCTCCAGGCCATCAAGCACTTCTCGCCGATCGTGTCCGGCCTGTCCTTCCTGCCCATGACGGTCGCCATCGTGCTGAGTTCGACGGGCTTCGCGGCCCGGATGATGACCAGGGTGCCGTCCCGGAACCTGATCGGCCCCGGCCTGCTGCTCGCCGCGGGCGGCATGGCCTGGCTGACCCAGATGCGGGTGGACAGCCCGTGGGCCGGCATGGTGCTGCCCGCCGAGCTGCTGATCGGCTTCGGCATGGGCCTGGTGTTCATGCCGGCCATGAGCCTGGCCACCCTCGGGGTCGCCCCGAACGAGGCCGGCGCGGCCTCGGCCACCATCAACTCGGCGCAGCAGGTGGGCGGTTCGGTCGGCACCGCGCTGCTGAACACGGTCGCCGCGAGTGCCACCGCGAGCTTCCTGGCCACCCGGATCGCCGCCGACCCGGCGGTGCGCGCCCAGGGCGCGGTGCACGGCTACGTGGTCGCGACCTGGGTGGCGATGGGCGTGCTGCTGGCGGCCGCGCTGGTCGCGGTGCTGATGATCGACCACCGGCCGACCCCGGTCGCGGCCACCGCCGTCGAGGGCGGGGCGGCATCGGCGTCCGCCGTACGGGCGGTGGACGGGCGGCCGAGCCCGCGGGCCGTGGCCCGGGCCGACGTCCGGGCGAACGTCGAGACCGGGGCCGAGGTCCGGGCCGAGGCGGGTCCGGAGCGGCCACCCGCCGATTGAAATTTGCAGCAAGTCCTTGCAGTCAACCTCCGGCGCCTGCTTGACTCCTGGCCACCACCGTCCAGGAAGCAAGGAGGCGCCGCCGTGCCGTCCGAGACCGTTTCGCCCGAGGCCGCGCCGCCCGAGTTCGACCTGCTCGTCGTCGGCGGCAGCGGCGTGGACACCATCGTCCGGGTCGAGCGGCTGGAACTCCCGCCCGGCGACTCGCGGTTCGTCGAGCCGGTGCGGGACTACGTCGGCCACACCGGCAACGGCGTCGCCCTCGGCGCCCACCACCTCGGCCTGCGCACCGCGTTCATCGACTTCCTCGGCGACGACCCCCAGGGCGACCTGGTCCGCGCCCACTACGCGCGCCACGGACTGCACTTCGCGCACCTGGTGAGCCCGTACGGCACCCCGCGCGGGGTCAACCTGGTGGACCCGGAGGGCCGCCGGTTCTCCTTCTTCGACGGCCGCCACCCCGCCGACCTGCGGCTGCCGCGCGACTTCTGTCTGCCGTACGCCGAGCGCAGCCGGCACGTCCACCTGTCCATCACCGGCGTCAACCGGGACATGTACGGCGACCTGCACCGCCTCGGCCGCACCACCTCCACCGACCTGCATGACTGGGACGGCGCCGACCCGCACCACCGCGACTACGCGCTCGGCTCCGACCTGGTCTTCCTCTCGGTGGCCGGCTGCCGCGGCCGGCACGAGGAGGTGATGCGCGCGATCCTCGCCGAGGGGCGCGCGCGGGTGGTCGTCGCCACCGCCGGCGCCGAGGGCTGCCACCTGCTCACCCGGGACGACCCGGCGCCGCGCCGGCTGCCGGCCGTCGACCCGGGCCGTCCGGTGGTGGACACCAACGGCGCCGGGGACGCCTTCGTGTCCGGCTTCCTGTACGCCTGGTTCCAGGGCCGCCCGCCGCTGGACTGCGCCCGGGCCGGTACGGTGGCCGGGGCCTTCGCCTGCACCGCCGCCGGGACGCACACCGCTTTCGTCGGAGCCGCAGAACTGGACGCGGTGCTGACGCGCTGACGGTATTTCTCATCGAGCTCCAAGGAGCCGGTCACGCCCTTTCCAGGCTGAGGCGCCATAGTCGTTCACCGAACGACGCCACCGACCGCCCCGGCAGGAGAGACAGGCATGGGCAAGCACCGCCGCGAGGGTTCGCGCCGCCGCAGACTCCTGGCCCCGTCCCTGTTCACCGCGCTGTCCGCGGTGGCGGTCGCCGCGGTGCTGACCGGGACGCACGGGCTGGACCTGTCCGACACGACGGCTGCCGGGAAGGCGGCCCGCAGCACCCGTGCCGCCGTGCCCGTCCCGGCCGCCGACCCGGCGGCGGTCGCCCCGCCCGCCCCGGTCGCGGCCCCCACGCCCTCCGCGGCGCCGACCGCCGACCCGACGGCCACCGCGACGGCCACCCCCGCCGCCGCGCCGGCCGCCCCGACCACCACCGCCGCCGACGTCGCGCTCGGCACCACCGCCCCGGCGCCGGCCGGCGACCGTGAGACCGGGACGGTCGGCGCGCTGTTCAGCGGCACGCCGACGGCCGGCGACCACTTCTGCACCGCCAGCGTGCTGCACAGCGCCACCGGCAACCTGCTGCTGACCGCCGCGCACTGTCTCAGCAGCACCGACGGCGTCACCTTCGCCCCCGGCTACCGCGACGGCTCCGCCCCGTACGGCACCTGGCGGGTGACCGCGATCCACACCACCGCCGGCTGGTCCCAGAAGGGCGACGAGGACGAGGACTTCGCGATCCTGGAGACCGCCCCCAGCAACGGCCGCAACGTCGAGGACGTGGTCGGCGGCAACCGGCTGGGCACCGACGAGCCGTTCGGCGCCACCGTCCGCCTCTACGGCTACCCCGCCGACGCCGAGGCGCCCGTCCTGTGCACCAACACCACCGGGCAGCAGAGCGCCTACCAGCGGGTCGTCCACTGCCCGGCCTACCCGGGCGGCACCAGCGGCGGCCCGTGGATCAACACCGCCACCGGCGACGTGATCGGCGCGATCGGCGGCTACCAGCAGGGCGGCGACACCGACGACATCTCGTACAGCGCCCTCTTCGACCACACCATCGCGGACCTGTACACCCAGGCCGAGGCGGCCGCCTCCTGAGACACCGGGTCCGGACCCGGCCCCCACCCGGGCCCGGACCCGGTCGCGCGTCCGCATACGACAAAGGCCCAGATCCGTGGATCAACTCCACTGATCTGGGCCTGACTTGCACTTCCTGCGAAGTGCCCCCGGTAGGATTCGAACCTACGCACCCGCCTCCGGAGGGCGGTGCTCTATCCCCTGAGCTACGGGGGCCTGTTGGCCTGTCGGTCGCTCGCGCTTCCGACGTGAGAACAGTACCAGGCTCCGGCGGTGGTCCGTGCACGGGTTTCCCCGAAGATCGTCCGGGCCGCGGATCGGGCGGCGGATCGACCCGGGGATCGGGCCGTGTGCCGGGTGGGGGCGGAAGTGCCCAAAGGCCGGACGGGGCGGCGGGGCCGCCGATACCCTCGGTGAGGTGTCGGGAGTGTCCGGGCGGGTCCTCGTGGTGGACGACAGCGAGGTGATCCGCCAGCTGATCAGGGTCAACCTGGAGCTCGAGGGCTTCGAGGTGGTGACCGCCGCCGACGGCGCCGAGTGCCTGGAGGTCGTCCGCCGGGTGCGGCCCGACGTGGTGACGCTGGACGTGGTGATGCCGAGGCTGGACGGCCTGCGGACGGCGGCCCGGCTGCGCGCGACCCCGGACACCAGCCGGCTGCCGATCGCGATCGTGAGCGCCTGCACCCCGGCGGACCTCGACCTGGGGGAGACGGTCGGGGTGGACGGCTACCTCGGCAAGCCCTTCGACCCGGCCGACCTGGTGGCCCTGGTCCGGCGCCTGATGGGGCTCGCGGAACAGTCCGCCGGTCCGTCCGGCGGGCGCCGCGCCGGCCCGTCCGACGCAGTTCGCCCTGAGCGAACAGAGCGGACGGATCGCGGCTGAGACCCGGTAACCACGGCGCACCGGCGTCTCAACCGGTAAACCGGGTGGCGGGCGGGTACCCCGTCTCGCCTACGCTTGGCGTCGTGACCCCCGCAGACCTTTCCCAGGCAATCCAGGCCGCAGTGAGCTCCGCCGTCGAGGCGGGCGAGCTGGCCGTCGCCGTGCCCGAGCACGTGACGGTCGAACGGCCCAAGAACAGGGACCACGGCGACTACGCGACCAACGTGGCCCTCCAGCTCGCCAAGGCGGCCGGCAAGCCGCCGCGAGCCGTTGCCGAGCTGCTGGCCGACCGCCTGCGAGGGATCACCGGCGTCGCCAAGGTCGACATCGCCGGTCCGGGCTTCCTGAACATCACCCTGGACACCGCCACCGCCGGCGCGCTGGCGCGCACCGTCGTCGAGGCGGGCGAGGCCTACGGCCGCAACGAGGCCCTCAAGGGCCTGAGGATCAACCTGGAGTTCGTCTCCGCCAACCCGACCGGCCCGATCCACATCGGCGGCGTCCGCTGGGCCGCCGTCGGCGACTCGATGGCGCGCGTGCTGCGGGCCTCCGGCGCCGACGTCACCACCGAGTACTACCTCAACGACGCGGGCGTGCAGATCGGCAAGTTCGCCGCCTCGCTGCAGGCCGCCGCGAACGGCCGCCCGGCGCCCGAGGACGGCTACGTCGGCGAGTACATCGTCGACATCGCCAAGGCGCTCACCGACGCGATCCCCGGCGTGCTCGACCTCTCCGAGGAGGAGCAGCTCCAGGTCTTCCGCACCGAGGGCCTCAAGCTCATGGTCGCCGAGATCAAGCGCTCGATGGACGAGTTCGGCACCCACTTCGACGTGTGGTTCTCGGAGAAGACGCTGCACGACTCCGGCGCGGTCGAGAAGGCCATCGACCGGCTGCGCGAGCAGGGCCACGTCTTCGAGCAGGACGACGCGGTCTTCCTGCGCACCACCGACTTCGGCGACGACAAGGACCGCGTCCTGGTCAAGGCCGACGGCGACAAGACCTACTTCGCCGCCGACGCCGCGTACTACCTGTCCAAGCGGGACCGCGGCGCCGAGGTCGCGCTCTACATGCTGGGCGCCGACCACCACGGCTATGTCAACCGCCTCAAGGCCATCGCGGCCTGCGCGGGCGACGACATGGACCACAACATCGAGGTGAAGATCGGCCAGTTCGTGAAGATGCTTCGCGACGGCGAAGAGGTCCGCATGTCGAAGCGGGCCGGCAACATCATCACGATCGACGACGTGATCGAGTGGATCGGCGTGGACGCCGCCCGCTACACCCTGGCGCGCTCCTCCACGGACTCGACGATCACGCTGGACATCAACCTGCTGACCAGCCAGACCAACGAGAACCCGGTCTTCTACGTCCAGTACGCGCACACCCGGATGTGCGGCGTGGCCCGCAAGGCCGCCGAGCTGGGCGTGGACAAGGGCACGGTCGAGCAGTTCAAGCCCGAGCTGCTCGCCACCGAGTGGGAGTCCGACGTGCTCGGCCACCTCGCGGAGTTCCCGCGGGTGCTGGCCACGGCCGGCGAGCTGCGCGAGCCGCACCGGGTCGCGCGCTACCTGGAGGACCTCGCGGGCAAGTACCACCGCCTGTACGAGAACTGCATGTTCCTGCCCAAGGGCGACGAGGAGCTCTCCGACACGCACCGCGCCCGCCTCTGGCTGGTCGAGGCGACGCGCACCGTGCTCGCCAACGGACTCACGCTCCTGGGCGTGACGGCGCCCGAGCGGATGTAGGCACCACCCCCAAGCGCACGGCGGGGGCGGCTGACGGTCAACGTGGACCGTCGCCGCCCCTCGCCATAGGTCTCGAAGGATCTCCGAAGATGAGTCGCTCCGCACACCCGGCAGGCCCCCGTCACGGCGACGTCCTGCCCGAGGGCCACTACCAGGCCCCGCCAGCCGACCTGAACGCGCTCGACCCCAAGGTCTGGTCGCGCACCGTCGCCCGGAACGCCGAGGGCGTGGCGACCGTCGGCGGCATCGACGTCAAGCGGCTGGCCGCCGAGTTCGGCACCCCCGCCTACGTGCTGGACGAGGAGGACTTCCGGTCCCGGGCGCGCGCCTGGCGCGACGCCTTCGGCACCGGCGCGGACGTCTACTACGCCGGGAAGGCGTTCCTCTCCAAGGCCGTCGTGCGCTGGCTGCACGAGGAGGGCCTCAACCTCGACGTGTGCAGCCCGGGCGAGCTGGCGGTCGCCCTGGCCGCCGGGATGCCGCCGGAGCGGATCGCGCTGCACGGCAACAACAAGTCGGCGGACGAGCTCGAGCACGCGGTGAAGACCGGCGTCGGGCACATCGTGGTCGACTCCTACGAGGAGATCGGGCGCCTGGCCGCGATCGCCGCCCGCCAGGGCGTGCGCCAGCAGGTGCTGATCCGGATCACCGTCGGCGTTGAGGCGCACACCCACGAGTTCATCGCCACCGCGCACGAGGACCAGAAGTTCGGGCTGTCCCTCACCGGGGGAGCGGCCGCCGAGGCGGTGCGCCGGGTGCTCGGCCACGACAGCCTGGAGCTGCGCGGCATCCACTCGCACATCGGCTCGCAGATCTTCGACATGGCGGGCTTCGAGGTGGCCGCCCGCCGGGTGGTCGGCCTGCTGGCCGGGATCCGTGACGAGCACGGCGTCCAGCTGCCCGAGATCGACCTCGGCGGCGGCCTCGGCATCGCGTACACCAGCGAGGACGACCCGCGCGAGCCGGCCGAGATCGCGGCCGCGCTGGCTGACATCGTCCGCCGCGAGTGCGCCGCCGCGAACCTGGACGCCCCCCGGCTGAGCGTGGAGCCGGGCCGGGCGATCGTCGGCCCGACGGCGTTCACGCTGTACGAGGTCGGCACCGTCAAGCCGCTGGAGGGCCTGCGCACCTACGTCAGCGTGGACGGCGGGATGTCCGACAACATCCGCACCGCGCTGTACGACGCCGAGTACTCGGTGGCCCTGGTGTCGCGCACCAGCGACGCGGAGCCGATGCTGGTGCGGGTGGTCGGCAAGCACTGCGAGTCCGGCGACATCGTCGTCCGGGACGCCTTCCTGCCGGCCGACCTGGCCCCGGGCGACCTGATCGCGGTGCCCGCCACCGGCGCCTACTGCCGGTCGATGGCGAGCAATTACAACCACGCCCTCAAGCCCCCCGTGCTCGCCGTCAGGGACGGTGCGGCGCGGGTGATCGTCCGGCGCGAGACGGAGGAGGATCTCCTGCGTCTGGATATCGGATGACGAAATCCTCGTCTCAGATCATGGAACGACCGTAGATCCGTACGGAAAGTCCCGGAGACTGGTAGAGACCGAAGTTCCCGGCGGTCCAGGAAAACCCGCCGGAAATTACCGAAGCAGAAGAATGCAGAGCGGAGTCGGATGATGCGTACGCGCCCGCTGAAGGTGGCGTTGCTGGGTTGTGGTGTGGTGGGCTCCGAGGTGGCGCGCATCATGACGACGACGGCCGACGACCTCGCCGCTCGCATCGGCGCTCCGGTCGAGTTGGCCGGGATCGCGGTCCGCCGGGCCGGGCGGACCCGCCCGGGCGTCCCCGAGCACCTGATCACCACCGACGCCGAGGCCCTGGTCAACCGGGGCGACATCGACGTGGTGGTCGAGGTGGTGGGCGGCATCGAGCCCTCCAAATCGCTGATCCTGTCCGCCTTCCGGCAGGGCGCCTCGGTGGTCAGCGCCAACAAGGCGCTGCTCGCCAAGGACGGCACCGAGCTGCACGCCGCGGCCGCCGAGGCCGGGGTGGACCTGTACTACGAGGCCGCGGTGGCGGGCGCGATCCCGCTGCTGCGCCCGCTGCGCGAGTCCCTCGCGGGGGACAAGGTCAACCGGGTGCTGGGGATCGTCAACGGCACCACCAACTTCATCCTCGACAAGATGGACACCACCGGCGCCGGCTACTCGGAGGCGCTGGAGGAGGCCACCGCGCTGGGCTACGCCGAGGCCGACCCGACGGCCGACGTGGAGGGCTTCGACGCCGCCGCCAAGGCCGCGATCCTGGCCGGCATCGCCTTCCACACCAAGGTCACCGCGGCGGACGTCTACCGCGAGGGCATCACCGAGGTGACGGCGGCCGACATCGCCTCCGCCAAGGAGATGGGCTGCGTGGTCAAGCTGCTCGCGATCTGCGAGCGGGCCGCGGACGGCGAGTCCGTCACCGCGCGCGTCCACCCGGCGATGATCCCGCTGTCGCACCCGCTGGCCTCCGTCCGCGAGGCGTACAACGCGGTGTTCGTCGAGGCCGAGGCGGCCGGCCGGCTGATGTTCTACGGCCCGGGCGCGGGCGGCTCGCCGACCGCCTCCGCGGTGCTCGGCGACCTGGTCGCGGTCTGCCGCAACAAGCTCGCCGGCGCCACCGGCCCCGGTGACTCGGTGTACACGCGGCTGCCGGCCAAGCCGATGGACGAGGTGGTCACCCGCTACCACGTCAGCCTGGACGTGGACGACCGCGCGGGCGTGCTCGCCCAGGTGGCATCCGTCTTCGCCGAGCACGGCGTCTCCATCGACACCGTGCGCCAGCAGGGCCGCGACGGCGACGCCTCGCTCGTCGTGGTCACCCACCGTGCCACCGACGCCGCGCTGTCGGCGACGGTCGACAAGCTCCGCGCGCTGGACAGCGTGCGGGACGTGGCCAGCATCATGCGGGTCGAAGGGGAATAAGGAACCAGCCATGAACGCCGTTGCCGAGAACGTCGTCCGAGGCGCGCACACCCACCAGTGGCGCGGCCTGATCGAGGAGTACCGGGACCGCCTGCCGGTCACCGCGGCCACCCCGGTGGTCACCCTGTTGGAGGGCGGCACGCCCCTGGTCCCCGCCCAGGTGCTCTCCGAGCGCACGGGCTGCGAGGTCTACCTCAAGGTCGAGGGCGCCAACCCGACCGGCTCCTTCAAGGACCGCGGGATGACGATGGCCATCTCCAAGGCCAAGGAGGAGGGCGCGCAGGCGGTCATCTGCGCCTCCACCGGCAACACCTCGGCCTCCGCCGCCGCGTACGCGGTGCGGGCCGGGATGGTCTCCGCGGTGCTCGTCCCGCAGGGCAAGATCGCCCTCGGCAAGATGGGCCAGGCGCTGGTCCACGGCGCCAGGATCCTCCAGGTCGACGGGAACTTCGACGACTGCCTCACCCTTGCGCGTGAACTGTCCGAGAAGTACCCGGTGGCGCTGGTCAACTCGGTCAACCCGGTGCGGATCGAGGGCCAGAAGACCGCGGCCTTCGAGATCGTCGACATGCTCGGCGACGCCCCGGACATCCACGTCCTGCCGGTCGGCAACGCGGGCAACATCACCGCGTACTGGAAGGGCTACCGCGAGTACGCGGCCGACGGCCTCGCCACCCGCACCCCGCGGATGTGGGGCTTCCAGGCCTCCGGCTCGGCCCCGATCGTGGACGGCGCGCCGGTGCTCAAGCCGCAGACCATCGCCACCGCGATCCGGATCGGCAACCCGGCCTCCTGGGACTTCGCGCTCGCCGCGCGGGACGAGTCCGGCGGCCTCATCGACAAGGTGACGGACCGTCAGATCCTGTCCGCCTACCGGCTGTTGGCCTCGCAGGAGGGCGTCTTCGTGGAGCCCGCCTCGGCCGCCTCGGTGGCCGGTCTACTGGCCAAGGCGGAGGCCGGCCTGGTCGACCCGGGCCAGCGGATCGTCTGCACCGTGACCGGCAACGGCCTGAAGGACCCGGACTGGGCGGTGGCCGGCGCGCCGCAGCCGCAGATCGTCCCGATCGACCCGGAGGCGGCCGCCCGCAGCCTCGGACTGCTCGACCGGTAAAGGGTCCTGACGCCCCGACGGGCCGACCCTTTCGAGGGTCGGCCCGTCGGAGTTCCCCCCTGACACTTTTGTGTCAATTGGGTTCCGCATTGCGATCCTTTTCCACCCCTCCCGTCGACGGGGAGGGGTGAGCATTTCCGGCCAGAACGGCAACACACCAGATCGAAGGCCCACGGGGTGTACCGCTCGGGAACCTCTCTTCGATACTCTGGCTTCGGCCGTGTGGCACATGCCCCGGGCCCGGCGGGTCCGGGCCGCGCCGACACCGCGACCGCCCGCCCCCCGGAGGGGCCGCGGTCCGTTCCCACCCTCGCACCGACGACGCGCTCCGCGCCGCCCGATTTACCCCAGGAGAGTCCACCGTATGGCCGGTCCCGCGTTCCGTGCCGCCGCCGTCCGGGTCAGGGTTCCCGCGACCAGCGCCAACCTCGGCCCGGGCTTCGACGCCTTCGGGCTCGCGCTGGGTCTGTACGACGACGTGGTCGTCCGGGTCGCCGACTCCGGCCTCTCCGTCGACATCGCCGGTGAGGGCGCCGAGACGCTGCCGCGCGACGAGCGCCACCTGCTGGTCCGCTCGATGCGCGCCGCCTTCGACCGGCTCGGCGGCCAGCCCCGCGGCCTCGAAGTGGTCTGCGCCAACCGGATACCGCACGGCCGCGGCCTCGGCTCCTCCTCGGCCGCCATCTGCGCCGGCATCGTGGCCGCCCGCGCGGTGACCATCGGCGGCCGGTCCGCGCTGGACGACGACGCGCTGCTGGCCCTCGCCTCCGAGCTGGAGGGCCACCCCGACAACGTCGCGGCCTGCCTGCGCGGCAACTTCACCATCGCCTGGACCGACGAGGAGTCGGCCAAGGCGGTCGTGCTGGAGCCGTCCGAGCAGGTCGTCCCGGTGGTGTTCGTGCCGGCCGGCGAGGTGCTCACCGAGACCGCGCGCGGACTGCTGCCGAAGACCGTCCCGCTGGCCGACGCGGCCGTCAACGCGGGCCGTTCCGCACTGCTGGTGGAGGCGCTGACCAGGCGCCCCGAACTGCTCCTCGCCGCCACCGAGGACCGGCTGCACCAGGACTACCGCGCCTCCGCCATGCCGGACAGCGCCGCGCTGGTCGGCGCCCTGCGCGCCGAGGGCTTCCCGGCGGTCGTCTCCGGCGCCGGTCCGACCGTCCTGGCCCTCACCGACGAGGCGGGCGCCGACAAGGTGCTCTCCTTCGCCGGACACCACGGCCACGGCGGCGACCCGGCGTTCGCCGCGCACCGGCTGGACGTCGACCGCACCGGGGCCGTCGTGCTCCCGCTGGACGTCTGAGCAGCCCGAACGGGCCGCTCGGGACCCGGCGCCGGCACCCTGCCGAGCCGGGTCCGACGGACACGATTGGCAAGCGCAAGGCTGGGGAATGTCTGAGGGGGTCGGTAGTGTTAACCTCATTGCTGCACCAGGTGCCCTCCGGGGCTAGGTGCGCCGCGTCCCGATCCCAGCGCTCCACGGCAGTGGAGTCCCGGCGATGCACGGGGCGACGATTCTCCGGGAGCCCACCGCAGCGCGTACGCAGCCTGCCTGCGCGACATGCGGCCGCATCCCGAAGCCGTGACGGCACCTGACTCCCACCCGCAGCCTCCCACCTGAGGCCAGGACGGGCGGAGCACGGGCCACCGTCACGCGACGGGGGCCCGGGATTCGCAGGAAGCGTGGGGGTTACGCCCTCAGGGGAGGTCGACACACGACCGGCCCACGCGCCACTCAGCACCACCGTGCTTCACGCACCGCACCTCGCACGTAACCCTCTCTCGACAGGCTCCCGCCATTCGAGGGATCACCGCCTCGGACCGACGCAGTCGAGCGTTGGTCAGGACAGCACAACCGGTCGCCGAGCCAGACAGGCCGACGTCCGCTCCAGGGAAGGACCCTTAGTGAGCGACTCCACCGATCTGATGGGCGCGCGCCCGGACGCAGAGGCGTCGGACGCAGCCGCCGCCCCCGCTGCTCCGGCGCGGCGCCGCCGCAGTGCCGCCGCGGGCCTGGACGGCATGGTCCTGGCCGAGCTCCAGAAGCTCGCCGCGGACCTTGGCATCACCGGTACCGGACGCATGCGCAAGAGCCAGCTGATCGAGACCATCAAGGAGAAGAGCGGCGGGGACCCGCTGCTCGCCGCCGGTGGCACCGCCCCGGCCGCCAAGCGCACCGCCGCCAAGGCGGACGCCGAGGCCCCGGCCGAGAAGCCGGCCCGCCGCACCAAGGCCGCCGCCGCCAAGGCCGAGGCCCCGGCCGCCGCCGAGCCGCAGGCCCAGATCGAGATCCCGGTCCAGGCCGCCGCGGAGACCGCCGCGCCCGCCCGTACCGAGCGCACCCGCCGCCGGGCCACCTCGGCCGCCGGCGCGCCCGTCGCCCCGGTCGCCGAGGCCGCCGCCGAGCCCGCCGCCGTCGCGGTCGCCGAGCCGAAGCAGGCCGAGGCCCGCCCGGCCGAGACCCGCGGCTTCGAGGGCCGCGAGGACGGCCGCGAGTCGCGTCGCGACCGCCGCGAGCGCCGTGACCGCCGCGAGGGCACCGAGCGCACCGAGCGCACCGACCGCCAGGAGGGCGGCGAGGCCCAGGACGGCGACAGCCGCGAGTCGCGCCGCGACCGCCGCAACCGCCGCGAGCGCGCCGACCGCCAGCCCCAGCAGGGCGGCGGCCAGCAGCAGGGCGGCCAGGCCGAGCAGCAGGGCCGCCAGGGCCAGCAGACCCAGCAGCCGCAGGCCCAGCAGCAGGGCGGCTACGAGGACGACGAGTTCGGCGAGGGCCGCCGCGGCCGGCGCGGGCGCTACCGCGACCGCCGCGGCCGTCGTGGCCGTGACGGCTTCGAGGCCGCCGGCGTGGCCGAGCCGCAGGTCGGCGAGGACGACGTCCTGATCCCGGTCGCGGGCATCCTCGACATCCTCGACAACTACGCGTTCGTGCGCACCTCCGGCTACCTGCCGGGCCAGAACGACGTCTACGTCTCGCTCGCCCAGGTCCGCAAGAACGGCCTGCGCAAGGGTGACGCCATCACCGGTGCGGTGCGCCAGCCGCGCGAGGGCGAGCGCCGCGAGAAGTTCAACGCCATGGTGCGCCTGGATTCCGTCAACGGCATGGACCCGGAGAGCGGCCGCGGCCGCCCCGAGTTCAACAAGCTCACCCCGCTCTACCCGCAGGAGCGGCTGCGCCTGGAGACCGACCCGGGCGTGCTGACCACCCGGATCATCGACCTGGTGTCGCCGATCGGCAAGGGCCAGCGCGGTCTGATCGTCGCGCCGCCGAAGACCGGCAAGACCATGGTGCTCCAGGCGGTCGCCAACGCGATCACCCACAACAACCCCGAGTGCCACCTGATGGTCGTCCTGGTCGACGAGCGTCCGGAAGAGGTCACCGACATGCAGCGGTCGGTGAAGGGCGAGGTCATCTCCTCGACCTTCGACCGCCCGGCCGAGGACCACACCACCGTCGCCGAGCTGGCCATCGAGCGCGCCAAGCGCCTGGTCGAGCTGGGCCACGACGTGGTCATCCTGCTGGACTCGATCACCCGCCTCGGCCGCGCCTACAACCTGGCGGCGCCGGCCTCCGGCCGCATCCTGTCCGGTGGTGTCGACTCGACCGCGCTGTACCCGCCGAAGAAGTTCTTCGGTGCCGCGCGCAACATCGAGAACGGCGGCTCGCTGACCATCCTGGCCACCGCGCTGGTCGAGACCGGCTCGCGCATGGACGAGGTGATCTTCGAGGAGTTCAAGGGCACCGGCAACATGGAGCTCAAGCTCGACCGGAAGCTCTCGGACAAGCGCATCTTCCCGGCCGTCGACGTGGACGCCTCCAGCACCCGCAAGGAGGAGATCCTGCTCGGCAGCGAGGAGTTGGCCATCGTCTGGAAGCTCCGCCGGGTGCTGCACGCGCTCGACTCGCAGCAGGCGATCGAGCTGCTCCTGGACAAGATGAAGCAGACCAAGAGCAACGCCGAGTTCCTGATGCAGATCGCCAAGACCACCCCCGGCTCCGGCGACTGACCGTAGCCGGTCGGCTGTCGAAGCACGGAACCCCGGATCGCGCGAGCGGTCCGGGGTTCCGTGCGTCCTGGCCGCTTTGTTCCAGAGTCGGGACACCTTGGGGGCGTTTGGATCATGTTGTCCGATTTACTCTGGACCGTATGGCCGAGCACAAGAGGGTCCTGAGTCGCCGCCGCAGAATCCTGCGGACGGCCGCCTGCGCGTTCGCCGCGCTCGTCGTCCTCGGCGCCGGCGCGGGCCTCTTCGCCTACTTCAGGCTCAACGGGAACATCACCAGCGTCGACATCGACGCCCGGCTCGGCGACGCCCGGCCGCCGGCCGCCACCGACGGCTCCTTCAACATCCTGGTGCTCGGCTCCGATTCGCGGTCCGGCGACAACGGCTCGGTCGCCGGCGGGGACACCGGCGGCACCGCCCGCTCGGACACCGCGATGGTGGTGCACGTCAACCAGGCCCACTCCGGCGCCCAGATCGTCTCGATCCCGCGCGACACCCTGGTCGCCCGCCCCGACTGCGTCGACGCGAACGGCAAGCCGGTGCCCGGCGCCAAGCGCGCGATGTACAACAGCGCCTTCGAGAGCGGCGGCGCGGCCTGCGCGGTCAAGACCACCGAGCAGCTCACCGGGCTGCGGATGGACCACTACCTGCAGGTCGACTTCGCCGGCTTCGCCCGGGTCGTGGACGCGATAGGCGGGGCCACCGTGACCACCACGGTGGCCATCCACGACAAGGACAGCGGGCTCGACCTGCCGCCCGGCGAGCACCACCTGGACGGACAGCAGGCGCTGGCCTTCGTGCGCACCCGGCACGGCGTCGGCGACGGCAGCGACCTCGGCCGGATCGAGCTCCAGAAGCAGATGGTGAAGTCGCTGCTGCAGCAGGTCGGGGGGAGCGGGATGCTCACCAACCCGGTCAAGCTGTGGTCGGTCGGCGACACGGTGACCAGGAGCATCACCACCGACTCCGCGCTCGGCTCGGTGAACTCGCTGGTGGGGCTCGCCCAGGAGCTCAAGGGGATAGGCCCGGACCAGTTGAGCATGGTCACCCTGCCGGTGGAGACGGCCCCCAGCGACCCGAACCGGGTGGTCCCGCTGCAGCCGCAGGCGGGGCAGGTCTGGGCGGCGCTCAAGGCCGACCAGCCGTTCCCCTCCGCGATCGTCTCCGAACAGCCGGAGAACCCCGCCCAGGCGGCCCCCACGGCCCCCGCGCCGGCCGCGGGGAAGCCGTCCGCGAAGGCCACCGCCACCCGCTGAGGGGGGTCCGGAATATCCCGGAACGCGACCCGGTTTGGGAAGATGCGGCCGGTCCTGGCAGACTGGTCCGTCGGTCCCGGTTCACGTGCGGCGCCCCAGCCGCCGACCCGGTACCCTCCCGAAACCTAGGAGAACCCCTTGAAGCCCAACGTTCACCCCGAGTACGTGGTCACGCGCGTGACCTGCACCTGCGGCGCCGAGTTCACCACCCGCTCGACCGAGACCAGTGGCGAGATCCGCGCCGAGGTCTGCTCGCAGTGCCACCCGTTCTACACCGGCAAGCAGAAGATCCTCGACACCGGTGGCCGCGTGGCCCGCTTCGAGGCCCGCTTCGGCAAGCAGCACAGCGCGAAGGCCTAGCGCTCCCTCGGCGCCGGTTCCCGGTGCCCCCGTACTCGTTGTCGGGGGCGCTGGGGGCCGGCGCCGTTCGCGTCCCCCCGCGAATTCCCCACCCCCCACACGTTTCCGAGTCACCGGGAAGAAGGCCACCCCATGTTCGAGGCAGTCGAAGAGCTCCTCGTCGAGCACGCCGACCTCGAGACGAGGCTGGCCGACCCGTCCGTCCACGCCGACCAGGCCAACGCCCGCAAGCTGGCCAAGCGGTACGCCGAGCTGACCCCGATCACCCGGGTCTACCGGCAGTGGCGGCAGGCCGGCGAGGACATCGAGGCCGCGCGCGAACTCGCCGCGGAGGACCCGGAGTTCATCGCCGAGGCGAAGGCCTCCGAGGCCCGCAGGGACGAGCTCACCGAGGAGCTGCGGCTGCTGCTGGTGCCGCGCGACCCGAGTGACGACAAGGACGTCATCCTGGAGATCAAGGCGGGCGAGGGCGGCGAGGAGTCCGCACTGTTCGCCGGCGACCTGCTCCGGATGTACCTGCGCTACGCGGAGCGGATCGGCTGGAAGACCGAGATCATCGACTCCAACGAGTCCGACCTCGGCGGCTACAAGGACGTCTCGGTGGCCGTGAAGACCAAGGGCAACGCCGAGCCCGGCCAGGGCGTCTGGGCCCGGCTGAAGTACGAGGGCGGCGTGCACCGCGTGCAGCGCGTCCCCGCCACCGAGTCCCAGGGCCGCATCCACACCTCCGCGGCGGGCGTGCTGGTCACCCCCGAGGCGGAGGAGGTCGAGGTCGAGATCGTCGCCAACGACCTGCGGATCGACGTCTACCGCTCCTCCGGCCCCGGCGGCCAGTCGGTCAACACCACCGACTCCGCGGTCCGGATCACCCACCTGCCGACCGGTATCGTGGCGTCCTGCCAGAACGAGAAGAGCCAGCTCCAGAACAAGGAGCAGGCGATGCGCATCCTGCGTTCGCGGCTGCTGGCCGCCGCGCAGGAGGAGGCCGAGCGGGAGGCCTCGGACGCGCGCCGCAGCCAGGTCCGTACGGTCGACCGCTCCGAGCGGATCCGCACGTACAACTACCCCGAGAACCGCATCTCGGACCACCGCACCGGATTCAAGGCGTACAACCTGGACCAGGTCCTGGACGGCGAACTGAACGCGGTGATCCAGTCCTGCGTCGACAAGGACGCGGAGGCCAAGCTCGCCGCCGCGGCCCAAGAGAACTGAGACCGGCGCGCCCCAGCCCGCGCTTCGCCCGAAGCCGGAGCGCAGAAACAAGAGGTCGTACGGATGAACCTGCTGCTCGCCGAGGTGGCCCAGGCCACCCAGCGGTTGGCCGCGGCCGGCGTGCCGTCGCCGCGCTTCGACGCGGAGGAGCTCGCCGCCTACGTCCACCGCGTCAAGCGCAGCCAGCTGCACACGGTGAAGGACGCCGACTTCGACGCCCGCTACTGGGAGGCGGTCTCCCGCCGCGAGGCGCGCGAGCCGCTCCAGCACATCACCGGGCGGGCGTTCTTCCGCTACCTCGAACTGGAGGTCGGCCCCGGGGTGTTCGTGCCCCGGCCGGAGACCGAGACGGTCGTCGAGTGGGCGATAGACGCGGTGCGCGACATGGACGTGGCCGAGCCGCTGGTGGTGGACCTGTGCTCCGGCTCCGGCGCGATCGCCCTCGCCCTGGCTCAGGAACTGCCGCGCTCCACCGTGCACGCCTTCGAACTGGACGAGGGGGCGCTGGAGTACACCCGGCGCAACATCGAGGCCAGCCCGGACCGCGCCCGGGTCACCCTGCACGCCGGTGACGCCACCAAGGCCTTCGAGGACGACCGCTCCTGGGACGGCCGCTTCGACCTGGTCATCTCCAACCCGCCGTACATCCCGCTCACCGAGTGGGAGTACGTCGCGCCGGAGGCCCGCGACCACGACCCGCAGATGTCCCTGTTCTCCGGCGAGGACGGCCTGGACACCATCCGCGGCATCGAGCGGGTCGCGGCCCGACTGCTGCGCCCGGGCGGCGCGGTGGTGATCGAGCACGCCGACCAGCAGGGCGGCCAGGTGCCGTGGATCTTCAACGAGGAACACGGCTGGACGGACACCGCCGACCACCGCGACCTGAACAACCGGCCCCGCTTCACGACCGCCCGGAGGGTCGGGTCGTGAACAGTCGGGCACAGGACGACCGCCCGGAGGGTCGGGTCGTGAACAGTCGGGCACAGGACGACCGCCCGGAGGGTCGGGTCGTGACCACCGAGCACCGTACGACGGCGCGCAAGGCTGCGCTGTAACGCCATGAGCCACTCCGGAAGGGGACCGCACCGATGAGCCGCCGTTACGACTGTGCCGATGCCGGGGACCGCGCCACCGGTCTGCGCGAGGCCGCCTCGGCCATCCGCCGCGGCGAACTCGTCGTGCTGCCCACCGACACCCTGTACGGGGTCGGTGCGGACGCCTTCTCCCCGGAGGCGGTCGGCGAGCTGATGGCCGCCCGCGGCCGCGGCCGCAACACGCCCTCGCCGGTGCTGGTCGGTTCGCCGACCACCCTGCACGGCCTGGTCACCGACTTCTCCGAGCAGGCCTGGGAGCTGGTCGACGCCTTCTGGCCGGGCGGGCTCACCCTGGTCGCCCGGCACCAGCCCTCACTGCGCTGGGACCTCGGCGACACCCGCGGCACCGTCGCGGTCCGGATGCCACTGCACCCGGTCGCCATCGAGCTGCTGAACAGCACCGGCCCGCTGGCCGTCTCCAGTGCCAACCGGATCGGCGGGGTCTCCCCGCTGACCTGTGACGAGGCACAGGCCCAGCTCGGCGACGCGGTCTCGGTCTACCTGGACGGCGGGGCGGCCGAGGACTCCGCCACCTCGTCGATCGTGGACGTCACCGGCAAGGTCCCGGTCCTGCTGCGGGCCGGTGCGATCAGCGTCGAGCAGCTGAGGGAGGTCGTCCCCGACCTGGAGGCCGGCAGTTGACGCCCACCGCCTCGCTGCACGCCGGGCCGGGCATAGCGCCGTACCTGAGCGTGGGCCCCAGGCCGCTGGACCACTTCCGGATCCTGTTCGTCTGCACGGGGAACATCTGCCGCTCGCCGATCGCCGAGCGGCTGACCCGGCGTGAGCTGGACACCCGGCTGAGCCCCCGGGTGGCCGGCCGGATCCTGGTGGAGAGCGCCGGCACCTGGGGCCACGAGGGCGCGCCGATGGAGGACCACGCCGCGACCGTGCTCGACGAGTACGGCGCCGACAGCGGCGGCTTCACCGGCCGCGAGCTGCTGGACGAGCACGTGGTCGAGGCCGACCTGGTGCTCACCGCGACGCTGGACCACCGCGCCCAGGTGATCTCGATGGGCCACGAGGCGGGGCTGCGCACCTTCACGCTGAAGGAGTTCACCCGCCTGGTGCGGACGATAGACCCGGGCACCCTGCCGGACCCGAGGCGCGGCGCCGATGTCACCGAGCGGGCCCGCGCGCTGGTCCGGGCCGCCGCCGCGCTGCGCGGCTGGCTGCTGGCCGCCACGCCGGAGTCGGACGAGGTGGACGACCCGTACGGGGCGCCGATCGGCATGTTCCGCAACTGCGGCGAGGAGATATTCCACGCGGTCGACCCGGTGGTCACCGCGCTGACCGGCGTCCCCGCGCCGCGCTGACGGGCCGGGCCCGGGCAGGGCGCCGCACGGGGCCGTTCGGCCGCGGCCCGGCGGGCCGGGTGGCGGGAGCGGTCCTACGCTGGGTGACACAGTCCCCGCAGCGCCCGGGAGCCCCGCCATGACCGTCACCGATGCCGCGTCCGGCCCGACCGCCACGACCGGGCGCCCCTGGGCGTCCGAGGCGCTGCACCGGGCCGATCCGCAGCTGGCCGACCTGCTGGCCGCGGAGGCCGAGCGGCGCGCCGAGACGATCCAGCTGCTGGCGGGGGAGAACCTGACCACCCCCGCCGTCCTGGCGGCGCTCACCGGCCCGCTGATCGACAAGTACGCCGAGGGCTACCCGGGCCGACGGCACCACACCGGCTGCGCGCTGGCGGACGCCGCCGAGCTGTTGGCGATCGACCGGGCCCGCGAGCTGTTCGCCGCCCCGCACGCCAACGTCCAGCCGCGGTCGGCGACTTCGGCGATGCTGGCGGCGTACGCGGCGCTGCTGCGGCCCGGCGACGGGGTGCTGGCGATGTCGCTGGAGCACGGCGGCCACCTCAGCTGCGGCTCGCGCGCCAACTTCTCCGGGCGCTGGTTCGACTTCACCGGCTACGGCGTGCGCGAGTCCGACGGGCTGATCGACCTCGACCAGGTCCGCGACCTGGCCCGGCAGCACCGCCCCAAGGCCATCGTGGCGGGCTCGATCTCGCACCCCCGGCACCCGGACTGGGCGGCGTTCCGCGAGATCGCCGACGAGGTGGACGCCTACCTGATCGCCTCCGCCGCGCAGACCACCGGGCTGATCGCGGCCGGGGTGGCGCCCTCCCCGGTGCCGTACGCGGACGTCACGGTGGCGGCCACCCACAAGCTGCTGCGCGGCCCGCGCGGCGGGCTGCTGCTGTGCACCGCGGAGCTGGCCGAGCGGATCGACCGGGCGGTGTTCCCGTTCAGCCAGGGCGGCGCGGCGATGAACGAGGTGGCCGGCAAGGCGGTGGCCCTCGCGGAGGCCTCGAAGCCCGCGTACCGGGCGTACGCGGAGCGGACGGTGTCCGGGGCGCGGGCGCTCGCCGCGGGGCTCGCAGAGGCCGGAACGCGCCCCCTGACGGGCGGTACCGACACCCATCTGGTGACCGCCGACGTGAGCCCGCTCGGCGTGACCGGCGCGGAGGCCGAGCGGCGCTGCGCGGCGGCCGGGCTGCTGCTCGGCAAGTGCGCGCTGCCGTACGACCCGGCGCCGGCCGCCGAGACCTCCGGCATCCGGCTGGGCACGGGCACGGTCACCAGCCAGGGGATGGGGGAGCCGGAGCTGGCGGAGATCGCCGGGCTGATCGCGCGGGTGCTCGCCGGGGACGCGGTCGTCCCGGCCGCGGCGCGGGTCCGGGAGCTGGCGGCGGCCTTCGCCGACCGGGCCTGACGGCGGCCTTCCGCGGGTATCCGGATCTCCTACCCGGGAGGGCGAACCGCGATGCACGGTCCGGGCGTCCGACTCAATAAGGTGTGTGCCGTGGCGACGCACCTCGAACCCCGGGAAGGCAGGGGAGTACCTTCGGTACTTCCCCGTTCGACAGTGATGCAGGAGGCCAGTGGTGCGTGAGTATCTGCTGGTGCTGTTCTGCACCGCCGCCGTCACCTACCTGTTGACGGGCCCGGTCCGGAAGTTCGCCATCGCGGCCGGCGCCATGCCGCCGGTGCGCGCCCGCGACGTGCACCGCGAACCCACGCCGCGGCTCGGCGGCATCGCGATGTTCGGCGGACTGTGCGCGGGCATCCTGGTCGCCTCGCAGCTGGACAACCTGAGCAAGGTGTTCTCCCAGGGCACCGACATCCGCGCGCTGCTGTCCGGGGCCGGGATCATGTTCCTGCTCGGGGTGCTCGACGACAAGTGGGGCGTGGACGCGCTGGTGAAGCTCGGCGGCCAGATGATCGCCGCCGGCGTGATGGTCTGGCAGGGCGTCACGGTGATCACCCTCCCGGTGCCCGGTGTCGGCCCGGTCGCGGTGAGCCCGACCCAGGGCATGGTCATCTCGGTCACCCTGGTCGTCGTCATGGTCAACGCGGTGAACTTCATCGACGGCCTGGACGGCCTGGCCGGCGGCATGGTGTGCATCGCCGCGATGGCCTTCTTCCTGTACAGCTACCGGCTCTGGTACGGCTACACGATCTCCGACGCGGCCCCCGCCGTGCTGTTCAGCGTGCTGCTGATCGGCATGTGCCTGGGCTTCCTGGCGCACAACATGCACCCCGCGCGGATCTTCATGGGCGACTCCGGCTCGATGATGCTGGGCCTGATGCTGGCCGTCGCCGCGATCTCCATCACCGGCCGGGTCGACCCGGACCTGATCAGCAACGAGGCCGGCTCGCAGACCGCCGCCGTGCACGCCCTGGTGCCGATCTACATCCCGCTGCTGCTGCCGCTGACGGTCATCGCGCTGCCGCTGGCCGACCTGCTGCTCGCGGTGGTGCGCCGCACCTGGGCGGGCCAGTCCCCGTTCGCCGCGGACAAGCGCCACCTGCACCACCGGCTGCTCCAGGTGGGGCACTCGCACAGCCGCGCCGTGATGATCATGTACTTCTGGGCCGCGCTGATCGCCTTCGGCTCGGTCGCCTTCTCGGTGACCAACACCGGCCGCACCGTCGTCCTGACGCTCGCCGGGCTCTGCCTGGTCGGCCTGGTGGTGCTGCTCACCCCGCGGTTCCGGCCGCGCGCCCCGCGGGCGGTGCAGTCCTTCGTCCCCCCGCGCTACCGCCGGCAGCAGAGCGGTCCGATGGCTGAACTGTCGGCCAAGGACAAGGAACTCCTGGGTGAAGCCGGGCGGGAGTCCGGCGTGGGCTCCACCGCGGTCGGCTCCCACCCCAAGGCCACCGGCCGCCACTGACAAGGGAGTTGATGCCACGACAGGTGGCCGTCACCCGAACGGCGGAATCGTTGCGCCGTTGGTGTGACAGGTGCCACACATTCATGGTAAAGCTCTCATCAAATAGTTTGTGATACCGTTCACGAGTATCGAGAACACGCCGAAAGACCTGACAGGTGGATGACTTCCGTCCCTGTCGGTCTCCCTCACCGGGCCCGTCGCTCACATGGCGGCCCGCGGCGATGCCTCGGTCCGGTGTCACCCGCCACCGCAGTGCCCGTCCCCCGCCACATCGACATGCCGCCGGAGCTGCCGACATGCCGTCCACCGACGCCCGGATCCTCCGAGGCGCCGCGATTCCCACTGCGGTCGCCGGAATCATCGCCATGGTGATCTCCTTTGCCGTTGCCGGTGGGAAGGGGCTGCTCGGCGCCCTCTTCGGCGCACTCCTCGTGATGGCCTTCTTCAGCTTCGGCCAGGTCGCGCTCGACCGGCTGACCAGGTCGAACCCGCAGATCATGATGGCCGCGGCGCTGCTGGTGTACACCACGCAGATCCTGCTGGTCGGCATCGTGCTCGCGGTCTTCAAGGACACCGAGCTGTTCAACCGGCAGGCCTTCGCGTTCACCCTGCTCGGCTGCGCCCTGATCTGGACGGGCTTCCAGGTGCGCGGTGCGCTCAAGGCCAAAACCTTCTACGTCGACCCCGACGCCTCCGAAAAGAAGGGCGACAAGCCCTCCGACAAGGGGCGTCAACAGTGACGAGGCCCAACTGTCCCCCCAACGAGGGGGGCGGTGTTTATGCCGCACTGACGGGCTGCTATCGTCCGTCGCAACAACGGAGTACGGGAAGAGGCCTGGTCTGTCCGGAGAGCGGACGGATCGCCCCCCTGATCCGCGCAGTCTTCGATGATCCCGCTGTGGTGCCGTGCACCGGCGCGCGGGGTCGGCGAGAAACCCATCAAGTTCCAGTGCCGCTCCGTGGTCGCAGGCCACGCCGACACACCGAGGTTGCCGTAACCATGCGTCACGACGAAGGAGTCCGCGGTGAGTGCTGAACTCACGTCCCTCGCCTCAGGCAGTTGCCACTTCGGGGACGCTGGCTGTGGCTTCCCGGCCCCGGGTCTGAACGAGTTCCAGTTCAAGCCGATCTTCTCGATCGGCAGCATCGAGTTCAACAAGCCGATGCTGCTGTCGATCATCGTCGCGCTCCTGGTCGTCGTGTTCTTCTGGGCCGCCTTCGCCAAGCCGCGCCTCGTCCCCGGCAAGCTGCAGCTGGTCGGTGAGATCGGCTACGACTTCGTCAAGCGCTCCATCGTGCTGGAGACGATCGGCAAGAAGGGCGAGAAGTACGTCCCGATGCTGGTCTCGATGTTCTTCTTCATCTGGTTGATGAACATCATGTCGATCATCCCGTTCGCACAGTTCCCGGTGTCGGCGGCGATCGCGTTCCCGGCCGGCCTCGCTGCGGTCGTGTGGATCACCTACATGACGCTGACCTTCAAGAAGCACGGCTTCGTCGGCGGTCTCAAGAACCTCTGCTGGCCGTCGGGCATCCCCGGCTGGGTCATGTTCATCCTGGTGCCGATCGAGTTCTTCTCGAACATCTTCGTGCGCCCCTTCACGCTCGCGGTCCGAGCCTTCGCGAACATGTTCGCCGGCCACCTGCTGATCGTGATGTTCTCCATCGCCTCCTGGTACCTGCTCAGCCCGTCCCTGGGCGCGCTGTACGGCTCGGCCTCGTTCATCGTGGCCGTCGGCCTGACCGCCTTCGAGCTGCTGGTCCAGTTCCTGCAGGCCTACATCTTCGTGATGCTGGCCAGCAGCTACATCGCCGGTGCCCTGGAAGAGGCGCACTGAGCCCCGGGGCCCCGGCCCCGCCGAGAACCACTTCCCGTCCCGGATCGCCCGGTGGCCAATCACCACCGGTTCACCACCCTGCAAAGGACAACGTCAATGAGCATCCTCGCTGAGGGCACTGTCTACGGTTCCGTCGCCTCCCTGGGCTACGGCCTCGCCGCCATCGGCCCCGGCATCGGCGTCGGTCTGATCTTCGGTAACGGTGTCCAGGCCATGGCCCGCCAGCCCGAGGCTGCCGGTCTCATCCGTTCCAACATGTTCATCGGCTTCGCGCTGACCGAGGCGCTCGCCCTCATCGGCATCGTCATGCCGTTCGTCTTCGGCAACAAGTAATCCCGCCGTAGACCCTTTCTGAGGAAGGTCCAGATATGAGCATGGCGATCGTCCAGCTCGCGGCCGAGGAGAAGATGAACCCTCTCCTCCCCGCGTGGCCCGAGATCATCATCGGCCTGCTCTGCTTCTTCATCGTCTTCGGTCTGCTCGGCAAGAAGCTCCTCCCCAGCATCGAGAAGGTGCTGTCGGAGCGCCGGGACGCGATCGAGGGCGGGATGGAGCGCGCCGAGGCCGCCCAGGTGGAGGCCCAGGCCCTGCTTGAGCAGTACCGCGCCGAGCTCGCCGAGGCGCGCCACGAGGCTGCCCGCATCGTCGAGCAGGCTCGCGAGCAGGGTGCCGCCCAGCTCGCCGAGATGCGCGAGGAGGGCCAGCGCCAGCGCGAGGCCATCGTCGCCGCCGGTCACGCCCAGATCGAGGCGGACAAGAAGCAGGCCACTGCCGCCCTGCGTCAGGACGTGGGCTCGCTGGCCACCCAGCTGGCGTCCCGCATCGTGGGTGAGTCCCTCGAGGACCACACCCGGCAGAGCGGCGTCATCGACCGCTTCCTGGACGAGCTGGAGGCCAAGGCCGCCGTTGCTCAGGGTGCGGCCAAGTGATCGGCGCCAGCCGTGAGGCCCTCGTCGCCGGCCGGCAGAACCTGGAGAGCCTGACCGACTCCACCTCGGTGGACGCGGCCAAGCTCGCCGAGGAGCTCACCGCCGTCACGGCCGTGCTGGACCGCGAGGTGTCGCTGCGCCGCGTCCTGACCGACCCCTCGCGGTCGGGCCAGGACAAGGCCCAGCTGGTCACCTCGCTGCTGACCGGCCAGGTCTCCGGCGAGGCCGTCGACCTGGTCTCCGGCCTGGTCCGCTCCCGCTGGTCGGGCTCGCGCGACCTGGTGGACGCGACCGAGGAGCTCGCCGCCTACGCGGAGATCATCGCCGCGGACAAGGCCGGCGCCCTGGACGACGTCGAGGACGAGCTCTTCCGCTTCGGCCGGGTGGTGAGCGGCTCGCACGAGCTGCGCGCCGCGCTGACCGAGCCGAAGGCCGGTGCCGTCGCGAAGGCCGGGCTGATCGGCAAGCTGCTCGGCGGCCGCGCCAACGCCGGTACTGTCCGGCTGGTCACCGCCCTCGTCAACGTGCCGCGTGGCCGTAGCCTGGAGCAGGGCCTGGAGTCCTACTCGAAGCTCGCCGCCGCGCGCCGTGGCCGCGTGGTGGCCCTGGTCACCACCGCGGTGCCGCTGTCGGACACCCAGAAGGAGCGCCTGTCCGGTGCTCTGGCCCGGATGTACGGCCGCCAGGTCCACCTGAACATCGACGTCGACCCCGAGGTCGTCGGCGGCGTCCGGGTGCAGATCGGCGACGAGATCATCAACGGCACCGTGTCGAGCCGCCTCGAGGGCGCTCGCCAGTCGCTCGAAGGCTGAGCACCCAAGCAGCACATCCGACCCTCGGTCGGGAAACCGGCTCCCCAAGGAGCCGGCACATCGTACGGCCGGTTCGGAAGACCCGGCCGAGAGTCGAATACTTGCGGCCCTCAATGGCGGGCCGAGGATCGCAAACTAGGAGAGCAGGGAAGCCTGATGGCGGAGCTTACGATCCGTCCGGAGGAGATCCGGGACGCGCTGGCCGACTTTGTCCAGTCGTACCAGCCGGACGCCGCTTCTGTGGAAGAGGTCGGCAAGGTCACTGACGCGGCGGACGGCATCGCGCATGTCGAGGGCCTGCCCTCGGTCATGGCGAACGAGCTGCTGAAGTTCGAGGACGGCACGCTCGGCCTCGCGCTGAACCTCGACACCCGCGAGATCGGTGTCGTCGTCCTCGGTGAGTTCGGCGGCATCGAAGAGGGCCAGACCGTGCGCCGCACCGGCGAGGTCCTCTCGGTTCCGGTCGGCGACGGCTACCTCGGCCGCGTCGTGGACCCGCTGGGCAACCCGATCGACGGCCTGGGCGACATCGCCGCCACCGGTCGCCGTGCCCTGGAGCTGCAGGCCCCCGGCGTCATGGCCCGCAAGTCGGTCAAGCAGCCGCTGCAGACCGGTATCAAGGCCATCGACGCGATGACCCCGATCGGCCGCGGCCAGCGCCAGCTGATCATCGGCGACCGCCAGACCGGCAAGACCGCGGTGGCCGTCGACACGATCATCAACCAGCGTGACAACTGGCGCTCGGGCGACCCGGAGAAGCAGGTCCGCTGCATCTACGTCGCCGTGGGCCAGAAGGGCTCCACCATCGCGTCCGTCCGCGGCGCCCTGGAGGAGGCCGGCGCGCTGGAGTACACCACCATCGTGGCCGCTCCCGCCTCCGACCCGGCCGGCTTCAAGTACCTCGCCCCGTACACCGGTTCGGCCATCGGCCAGGAGTGGATGTACGACGGCAAGCACGTCCTGATCATCTTCGACGACCTGTCGAAGCAGGCCGAGGCCTACCGTTCCGTCTCCCTGCTGCTGCGCCGCCCGCCGGGCCGCGAGGCCTACCCGGGTGACGTCTTCTACCTGCACTCCCGCCTGCTGGAGCGCTGCGCGAAGCTGAACGACGCCCTGGGCGGCGGCTCGATGACCGGTCTGCCGATCATCGAGACCAAGGCCAACGACGTCTCGGCGTACATCCCGACCAACGTCATCTCCATCACCGACGGCCAGTGCTTCCTGGAGTCCGACCTGTTCAACGCCGGCATCCGCCCGGCCGTGAACGTCGGTATCTCGGTCTCCCGCGTCGGTGGCTCCGCCCAGATCAAGGCCATGCGCTCGGTCGCCGGCCGCCTGCGTCTGGACCTCGCCCAGTACCGTGAGCTGGAGGCCTTCGCCGCCTTCGGTTCCGACCTGGACGCGGCCTCCAAGGCCCAGCTGGAGCGCGGTGCGCGCATGGTCGAGCTGCTGAAGCAGGGCCAGTACCAGCCGTTCCCGGTCGAGGAGCAGGTCGTCTCCATCTGGGCCGGCACCACCGGCAAGCTGGACGACGTCCCGGTCGCCGAGATCCGCCGCTTCGAGCGCGAGTTCCTGGACCACGTCCGCCTCCAGCACAAGGACCTGCTGGCCGGCATCGTGGAGACCGGCCTGCTGGCCGACGGCACCGTCGACGCGCTGACCAGCGCCGTCGAGGCCTTCAAGCAGGGGTACCAGACCGCTGACGGCAAGCTGCTCTCCGAGCAGGCCTGAGTCCGGTAGCGAGGGAAAGGACGTAACGACCCATGGGAGCACAGCTTCGGGTCTACAAGCGCCGGATCCGCTCTGTCACCGCGACGAAGAAGATCACCAAGGCGATGGAGATGATCTCCGCGTCGCGCATCGTCAAGGCGCAGCGCGCGGTGGCCGCCTCCACTCCGTACGCCGATGAGCTCACCCGGGCGGTGACGGCGGTGGCCACCCGGTCCAACGCCAAGCACCCGCTCACCACCGAGAACCCGGCCGCCAAGCGCGCCGCGGTCCTGCTGATCACGGCGGACCGCGGCCTGGCGGGCGGCTACTCGACCAACGCCATCAAGGCCGCCCAGGTGCTCAGCGAGCGCCTGCGGTCCGAGGGCAAGGACGTGGTGACGTACATCATCGGCCGCAAGGGCGTCTCGTACTACACGTTCCGCGGCCTGACGGTGGCGGACTCGTGGACGGGGTTCTCGGACAAGCCGACCTACGGTGACGCGAAGACCGTGGCGGCCGACCTGATCGAGGCCTTCACGGCCGAGACCGGCGGCGTGGACGAGCTGCACCTGGTCTCCACCGAGTTCGTGTCGATGCTGACGCAGAACGCGGTCGAGGCGCGGCTGCTGCCGCTGAAGCTGGACGAGGTCCAGCTCAGCGACCAGTCGCCGGCCAAGTCGGAGATCTTCCCGCTGTACGACTTCGAGCCGTCGGCGGAGGGCGTCCTGGACGCGCTCCTGCCGCGGTACGTCGAGAGCCGGATCTACAACGCGCTGCTGCAGTCGGCCGCTTCCGAGCACGCCGCCCGCCGCCGCGCGATGAAGAGCGCGACGGACAACGCCGGCGAGCTCATCAAGTCGCTCACGCGGCTTGCCAACTCGGCCCGTCAGGCCGAGATCACCCAGGAAATCAGCGAGATCGTCGGCGGCGCCAACGCCCTCGCCGACGCTAGCCGCGGGAGCGAATGAGTATGACCACCACTGTTGAGCCGACCACGGCGACGGGCCGCGTCGCGCGGGTCATCGGCCCGGTCGTCGACGTGGAGTTCCCCGTCGACGCGATTCCGGACATGTACAACGCCCTGCACGTCGAGGTGGACAACCCCGACGGCACGGGCAAGAAGATCCTGACCCTCGAGGTCGCCCAGCACCTCGGCGACGGCATGGTCCGCGGCATCTCGATGCAGCCGACCGACGGCCTGGTCCGCGGTTCGCAGGTCTCCGACACCGGTGCGGCGATCTCCGTCCCGGTCGGCCAGATCACCAAGGGCAAGGTGTTCAACGCCCTCGGTGACGTGCTGAACGTCGACAAGGCGGAGTTCGACAAGCAGGTCGAGGTCCGCTGGCCGATCCACCGCAAGGCTCCCGAGTTCAAGGACCTCGAGTCCAAGACCGAGATGTTCGAGACCGGTATCAAGGTCATCGACCTGCTCACCCCGTACGTCACGGGTGGCAAGATCGGTCTGTTCGGTGGTGCCGGTGTCGGCAAGACCGTTCTGATCCAGGAGATGATCTACCGCGTCGCCGAGAACTTCGGTGGTGTGTCGGTGTTCGCCGGTGTCGGCGAGCGCACCCGTGAGGGCAACGACCTCATCGACGAGATGGTCGACTCGGGCGTTCTGGACAAGACCGCGCTGGTCTTCGGCCAGATGGACGAGCCGCCGGGCACCCGTCTGCGGGTCGCGCTGTCCGCGCTGACCATGGCGGAGTACTTCCGTGACGTCGAGAAGCAGGACGTGCTCCTCTTCATCGACAACATCTTCCGGTTCACCCAGGCCGGTTCCGAGGTGTCGACCCTGCTCGGCCGCATGCCCTCCGCGGTGGGCTACCAGCCGAACCTGGCCGACGAGATGGGCCTCCTCCAGGAGCGCATCACCTCGACCCGCGGTCACTCGATCACCTCGATGCAGGCGATCTACGTCCCCGCGGACGACCTGACCGACCCGGCGCCGGCCACCACCTTCGCCCACCTGGACGCGACGACCGTTCTGTCGCGCCCGATCTCGGAGAAGGGCATCTACCCGGCCGTCGACCCGCTGGACTCCACGTCCCGCATCCTCGACCCGCGGTACATCGCGCAGACCCACTACGACACGGCCATCCGTATCAAGGGGATCCTGCAGAAGTACAAGGACCTCCAGGACATCATCGCGATCCTCGGTATCGACGAGCTGTCCGAAGAGGACAAGATCACGGTGCACCGTGCCCGTCGCATCGAGCGCTTCCTCTCGCAGAACACCTACGTGGCGAAGCAGTTCACCGGTGTCGAGGGTTCGACCGTGCCGCTGTCGGAGACCATCGAGGCCTTCAACGCGATCGCGGACGGCAAGTACGACTCCGTCCCGGAGCAGGCCTTCTTCATGTGCGGTGGCATCGAGGACCTCGAGAAGAACGCCGCCGAGCTGGCGAAGAAGTAATCGCGGCCGGTAGCAGCTGAGCGTGACCGTGAGGGGTGGGCCCCAGCCCTGGGACCCACCCCTCGCGTCGCATCGGCTGTGATTCCGGTCAAATCCGTGCCGCCGGTTTCATGCCGGAGGCGCGGGGCCGTTATTCTTACCGAAACTCCCGAGTAATCGGGCGTTGCATGAGCCTAGGAGCCCACGTTGGCTGAGCTGCACGTCGAGCTGGTCGCAGCCGACCGCAAGGTGTGGTCCGGTGCGGCCACCATCGTCGTCGCCCGTACGGCCTCCGGTGACACCGGCATCATGCCGGGCCACACCCCGGTGCTGAGCGTGCTGGAGACCGGTCCCGTCACCATCCGCACGGTGGACGGCGGCACCGTGATCGCCGCGGTGCACGGCGGCTTCATCTCCTTCGCCGACAACAAGCTGTCTCTGCTCGCGGAGATCGCCGAGCTGGCGGACGAGATCGACGTCGCGCGTGCCGAGCGCGCACTGGAGAAGGCCAAGTCGGGCCTGGACGAGCACGCCGAGCGGCGCGCCGAGGTCCGTCTGTTCGCGGCGCGCGGCCTCAAGGCCCACGCCTGAGTGCGCCGGACCCCGGTTTAGCGGGGTCGACCGACGGTCCCGGGGACGCGCGAGCGTGACCCCGGGACTGTCGTCGTAGTTGGTAGGTCAGCGCGGTCGCTTGATACGACCGTTACGGGGAACGCGGGTAGCGAGGAGGTAGGTGAGCATGGTCCTCGCGCTTGTGGTGTGTGCGGCGGTCGTGGCCCTGGGAGTGATCGGGCTGATGGCCTTCGCCGTCCGACGCCGCCTGATCCAGCGGGTCGGCGGCACCTTCGACTGCAGTTACCGGCTCAAAATGCCCGCCGACGCCTCGACGCAGCCCGACCTCGACGAGAACGGCAAACCCACCTCAGCCCCGGTCCCCCCGACCGACGGCAAGGGGTGGGTTTTTGGTATCGGCCGCTACAGCGGTGACTCGATCGAGTGGTTCCGGGTCTTCTCGTACGCCCCGCGCCCGCGCAAGATGCTTCCGCGCCGGGAGATCGAGGTGCTCGGCCGGCGCTACCCGGAGGGCCAGGAGGAACTGGCGCTGCTGTCCGGCTCGGTGGTGCTGCGCTGCCTGCACAACGGCGCGCCGCTGGAACTGGCGATGAGCGAGGACGCGCTGACCGGCTTCCTGGCCTGGCTGGAGGCGGCCCCGCCCGGGCAGAGGGTGAATGTCGCGTAGCGGCCTCTCCAGGCGGGGTTAACGCCGCCTAACCCGGCGGCTACGCTGGCCGCATGGTCAATCTGACGCGCATCTACACCCGTACCGGCGATGACGGCACCACCGCGCTCGGCGACATGAGCCGGACCAGCAAGACCGATCCGAGACTGATCGCGTACGCGGACGCCAACGAGGCGAACGCGGCGATCGGGGTGGCCCTCGCCGTGGGGGAGCTGCCGGAGGACATGACGGCGGTGCTCGTCCGGGTCCAGAACGACCTGTTCGACGTCGGCGCCGACCTGTCCACCCCGGTGGTGGAGGACCCGAAGTACCCGCCGCTGCGGGTGCTGCAGTCCTACATCGACCGGCTGGAGGCGGACTGCGACGACTACCTGGCGCGGGTGGAGAAGCTGCGCAGCTTCATCCTGCCCGGCGGCACGGCCGGGGCGGCCCACCTGCACCTGGCCTGCACGGTGGTCCGGCGGGCCGAGCGCTCCACCTGGTCGGCGATCGCGGAGCACGGCGACAGCGTCAACCCGCTGACCGCGAAGTACCTCAACCGGCTGTCCGACCTGCTGTTCATCCTGGCCCGGGTGGCCAACAAGGAGCGCGGCGACGTGCTCTGGGTCCCGGGCGAGAACCGCTAGAACGCGACGAGGGCCCGTCCCCGGACTCCTCCCCCGTGGGGGTCCGGGGACGGGCCCTCGACGGTTCAGGGCCGGTCGGCGGGCGTGCCGCCGGGGGTGGTCCCGGCGAGGGTCTTCCCGGTGACCACCCGGCCGTCCTCGACCAGCACGCCGGCCGGCGGCTGCTTGGGCCAGAGCGAGTAGCAGCCGGCCACGATCACGTTGACCACGGCGGCGATGCCCAGCTTGAGGTACCACTGGAGGAAGGTGCCGAAGTGGGCGGAGCCCGCGGAGAGCGGGACGAGCAGGGTGATCAGGCTCAGCGTGACGGCGGCGGACACGACGGTCCGGCCGGCGATCTGCCACTCGTACCTGGTCCGCTCGGGCCCGTACTTGGGCGAGGGCAGCGGCTTGGGGCCGCCGGCGAAGCGGTGCAGGAAGTGCCGGTCGGCCCAGCGGACCAGCGAGGGGCCGTAGCCGATCGAGAAGCCCGCGTAGCTCGCGGCGAGGGCGTGCGTCCAGCTCGCGGTGGAGCCGCCGCGCAGGTCGAGGACGGTGAGGGCGTAGAGGGTGAGGTCGACCAGTGGCAGACCGACCAGCAGCGCGGTGCTGGTGCGGCGCCACCGGAGCAGGTAGCGGGTGGCGAGGCCGAGGCCGAGCAGGATCCAGAATGAGATCTCGGCCGCGACGATGAGGGTGACGATCACGTTCTGCTCCCGGGTGTTTCGGCGGTGCTTCCAGCCTGGTGCGTGGGCGTGCCGCTGTCGTCGTCGCGCGGTGCCGTAGCGGCCTGCACCTTTCGATGTAGCGGGCTCCTCCGTGGACCGGAGCCGGGCCAGCCGCCGGGGGTGGTGAGATGGGAACGTGCCCCTCCCGTTCCCCGCCCTCTCCCCGCGCCGGCAGGACCAGCTGATCGCCCTCTGCGGGCTGCTCGGCGGTACGGTGCTGATCGTCTTCAAGGTGTACGACCGGGCCGACCGGGTGCCGCTGTGGGCGGTGGTGCTGCCGCTGGTGGTGCTGGCGGGGCTGGAGCTGGTGCGCCGGACCAGGCCGGTGCTCGCGGTGTCGCTCGGCGGGCTGGCCTTCGCGGGCAGCCTGTTCGCCGGCAGCCTGCTGGCGACGCTGATCATGTACACCGACCTGCTGTACGCGGCGGTGATCTACGGGACCCCGCGGATGTCCCGGGTGCTGCACCTGAGCGGCGGGGCCACCGTGCTGGCGCTCTCCACCCTCGCGGCGATCTACGGCGGGACGTCCGGGGCGCTGCTGGTGGTGGTGGTCAGCTCGCTGGTCTTCCTGGCCCCGGTGTGGACCGGGGACGTGGTGCGCAAGCACCGGGAGGAGGCGGAGACCGAGCGGCTGCGGGCGGAACAGACCGCGCTGCTCTCGGAGATGGACCGGCGCGAGGCGATCGGCGCCGAACGGGCCCGGATGGCACGGGAGTTGCACGACGTGGTGGCCAACCACCTGTCGGCGATCGCGATCCACGCCACCGGCGCCCAGTCGGTGGCCCGGCGCCGGAGCCTGCCCGAGGACGATCCGCTGGTGGAGGTGCTGGCGGTGATCCGGGAGAACAGCGTCCAGGGATTGGCCGAAATGCGACGCATGATCGGGCTGCTCCGGGACAGCGGCGGGGGAGAGGTGGACGAGTCCTACGCGGCGCCCGACCTGGCCGCGGTGGACGCCCTGCTGGCCAAGGCCCGGGCGGCCGGCCAGGACGTCGGGCTGGACTTCGAGCTGTCCGAGTCCGGCGAGCGCGGCGACCTGCCGGTGCCGGTCGGTCTGGCCGCGTACCGGATCGTCCAGGAGTCGCTGACCAACGCGCTCAAGCACGCCGGGCCCGGACTGGTCAGCCTGCGGCTGGAGTTCGCGCCCGAGGAGCTGCGGATCGCCGTGGACAGCCCGTACCGGGGCGGGCCGGGCCGCGGGCTGCCCGGCGCCCGGGCGGGACTGGTGGGCATGGCGGAACGGGCCGGGCTGCTCGGCGGCAGCTTCGAGGCCGGGCCGCGGGACGGGTACTGGAGGGTGCGCGCGGTGCTGCCGCGCGCCCAGGGGAACGAGGGGCGGGCATGACGATCCGGGTACTGGTGGCCGAGGACCAGGCGGCGGTGCGGGCGGCGCTGGTGATGATCCTGCGCGCCGAGCCGGGCTTCGAGGTGGTCGGGCAGGCCGCCGACGGCGAGGAGGCCGTCCGGCTGGCGCTGGAGCTGCGGCCGGACGTGGTGCTGATGGACGTGCAGATGCCCCGGCTGGACGGCGTCTCGGCGACCCGCGAGGTGGTCGCCGCCGGGGCCGGGCAGGTGCTCGTGCTGACCACCTTCGACCTGGACGAGTACGTCTACGGCGCGCTGCGGGCCGGCGCGTCCGGCTTCCTGCTCAAGGACCTGGAGGCGGACACCCTGGTCGAGGGCATCCGTACGGTGGCGCGCGGGGACGGCATGCTGGCGCCCTCGGTGACCAAGCGTCTGATCGGGGCCTTCGCCCGCCCCGAGCGGACGGTCGGACCGGAGGCCCGGGCGGCGGTGGGCGCGCTGACCGGCCGCGAGCGGGAGGTGCTGGCCTGCATCGGCTCCGGGATGTCCAACGGGGAGATCGCGGCCCGGCTGGAGATGGCGGAGGCGACCACCAAGACGCACGTCAGCCGCATCCTGGCGAAGCTGCGGCTGCGCAGCCGGGTGCAGGCGGCGATCCTGGCCCAGGACCTCGGGCTGACCATCTGATCACCCTCTTGTCGCCCTCCGGTCGCCTTCTTGGGCGACCGACCAGGTCGGTTGCAGATCACACTCCCGATTGCTATTGCACGGGGGATTTGGGCATTAGAGTCCGGCCAGAGCGATGCGGCTCCTACGGCGGGTGACCCCTGTCCTGAGCCGCCTTCAGGGCCCGCCCGCAGGGCGGCGACGGCATCGGGAGACCCAGCCATGAGCAATGCGTCCAGCAAGCAGATCGCCGTGATCGGTGCCGGCCTGATGGGCGCCGGCATCGCCCAGGTGTCCGCGCAGGCCGGCCACCCGGTGGTGCTGCGGGACGTCACCGAGGAGGCGCTCCAGCGGGGCCTGGCGGGCATCCGCGCCTCGTACGGGAAGTTCGTCGCCAAGGGCAGGCTGAGCGCCGAGGACGCCGAGGCCGCGCTGGGCCGGATCACCACCACCACCGACCTGGGCGCCGTCGCCGAGGCCGACATCGTGGTCGAGGCCGTGTTCGAGAAGCTGGAGGTCAAGGAGGGCGTCTTCCGCGAGCTCGACAAGCTCGCCAAGGACGGCGCCGTGCTGGCCTCCAACACCTCCGCCATCCCGATCACCCGGATCGCCGCCGCCACGGAGCGCCCGGAGTCGGTCGTCGGCGTCCACTTCTTCTCGCCGGTCCCGATGATGAAGCTGGTCGAGCTGGTCCGCGGCTACAAGACCAGCGACGAGACGCTGGCCACCGCCCGCGCCTACGCCGAGGGCGTCGGCAAGGAGGTCGTGGTGGTCAACCGCGACGTGGCCGGCTTCGTGACCACCCGCCTGATCACCGCGCTGGTCGTCGAGGCCGCCAGCCTGTACGAGTCGGGCGTGGCCACCGCCGAGGACATCGACACCGCCTGCCGGCTCGGTTTCGGCCACGCGATGGGCCCGCTCCAGACCGCCGACCTGACCGGCGTGGACATCCTGCTGCACGCCGCCCGCAACATCTACGACGAGACCCAGGACGAGAAGTTCGCCGCGCCGGAGATCATGGCCCGCATGGTCACCGCCGGTGACCTGGGACGCAAGAGCGGCCGCGGCTTCTACCCGTACGAGGGCAAGTGAGCCGGCGGGGCTGAACGACCGGCGGGCCGTGCGATCGGAGCATCGTACGGCCCGCTCCGCCGGGCCGGGTGAGTTTCCTCACGCAGCGTGCCGCAGACGGGTGATTTGGGCGGTAATCGAGCGTAGGTGTGGGGCCGACCTGCGTATATTCCCTCGGACGGGTGAAGTTGCTTCAGATCTGGCCGGAACCAGCAACCTGCGGAGCCGGTTCACCGTCAGATGAGGGAACCCGGCATTCCGCCCGGGGCCGGGTGAGGGGCTGCGGCCCGCCCGGACGAACCCCCCGCTCCCGTACCCGGCACGGCCGGGGCGGACCCGCCCCGCACCAGGCCGTCCAGGCGAAGGAGGAGAGCATGCGCATCACCGGCGACCACACGGCGCTGGCCATCGAAGGCCGCCTCGACGTGCGCACCGCCGCCGACGCGCGGGTCCGGTTGCACCAGGCCGTGGACGGCGGCCTCGGCGACCTCGTGCTCGACCTCGCCCGGCTGGAGTTCTGGGACGCCACCGGACTCGGCGTGATCATGGGCACCCACCGGCGGGCCGGCCGGATCGGCCGCCGCCTGGTGCTGCGCTCCGTCCCGGCCCAGCTCCAGCGGCTGCTGGTGGCCACCAAGCTGCACCGCATCCTGGCCGTCGACGGCGCCGCGGGCGTCGCCGAGGCGCACGGGGTCGCGCTCTAGGGCGTGTCTTCAAACTCGCGTCTGCGGGCCGACGCCGGTGCACGCACCTCGCCGCGTTGTCGTCGGTCGCCAATGCTCCGCAGTGGCTCCCTCCTCCGCCTTGCGATGCACGCACCCCAACGCCGCCCCGCCCACCCTCCGGGCGGACGACGGGAGTTTGAAGACACGCCCTAGACACGGTTGCTCCGCGCGCCGGACCGCACGCCCGCGTACGTCCGACCCCGCCCGCGCAACGCCCCTGGTCAGCGCCGCCGACCGGTCGTCAGCCACGGACCGCTCTGCACGGTCGGGGCCGGATGTGCAAGAGTCTGCCCGTCAGAAGACGGCCGCCGGGGCTGCCTCCAGCCCGGCCGCGGCCGCGAGCGGGACGTCAGCCGGGCGGCGCGGGGCGCCGACGGCCGAGCACGATGCGGAGCAGAACGTGTCACAGCCATCCGGTGAGTTCCGGCAGGAGGCCGTCCGCACCCGTGGCGGTGAACTGGTCTCCGGCGGCCTGCTGGTGGGCGTCGGCGCACCGGACGGCTCCGAGGCCAGGACCTGTCCCGAGGAGTGGCGTCCGCGTCCGCGCCGGACCGGACGCAGCGAGCCCGCCCGCGGCCCGGTCGGCGGCGTCGGCCGCGCGGTCGGCCCGCTCGCGCTCGGCGCGGGGCCCGCCGACCTGCCGATGCTGGACCGCGAGGTCGACGTCGTCGAACTGCTCGGCCTGCTCTCCGAGGGCCGCTCGATACGCCTGGTCGGCCAGGCCGGCTCGGGCCGCAGCGCGCTGCTGTCGGCCGTCGCCGAGGCCGCCGCCGACCTCGCCCCCGGTGGAGTGGTGCAGCTCTGTGGCCACCGCCGGACCCTTCCCGACCTGCTCCAGGACCTCTTCGCGGCCACCCACCACGCCCCCGGCTACCGCCCCGACCCCGGGCAGCTGGCCGCCCACCTCGCCGAGGTCGGCGCGATCGTGGTGATCGACTCCGCCGAGCCCGCGGGCGCCGAGCTGGAGCAGCTGCTCGCCGCCGCCCCCGGCTGCGCCTTCCTGATCTCCGCCGCCCCGGACGGCCCGCCGCTGCCGGCCGGCTCCCGGCTCCAGGACCACCTGGTGGCCGGGCTCTCCCGCTCCGCCTGCCTCGCCCTCACCGCCCGGCTGGCCGGGCGGCCGCTGGACGTCGACGAGAAGGCCTGGGCGGTGGACCTCTGGTTCGAGTCCGAGGGCCTGCCGCTGCGCTTCGTCCAGGCCGCCGCCCTGCTGCGCCAGCGGGACGTCGCGGTGGACGCGCTGGTCGCCGCCGAGGACGACCGGATGGACGTCTTCGGGGCCGTCGACGGGCCCGTCCACGACCCGGACCCGGCGATCCGGGAGGACGCGCTGCGCCGCACCGTCCCGCTGCCCTCGGTGGCGGAGACCGCCTCGCCCGCGGTCCGGCTCGCCGAGGGGCTGAGCGAGCCCGCGCAGGCCGTGCTGCGGCTCGCCGTCGCGCTCGGCGGCGAGTGCCCCACCGCGCCGCACCTGCCGGCGCTGATCGACGTCGGGCAGGGCGAGGCCGCGCTCGCCGAACTCGCCGACGCCGGACTGGCGGTGTCCATCGGCGGGCACCACCGGCTGACCGCCGGCGCGCAGGACCTGCTCGCCCCGCACTGGCCGGCCCGCGGCTGCGTCGACGGCGCCGCCCAGCACTTCGCCTGGTGGGTCGGGCACAGCTCGGTGACGCTGGAACAGATCGCCGCCGAGGCCGAGGTGATGATCGGGGTGCTGCTCGCCGACCGCACCGCCGGGCGGCACGACGCGGTGGTCCGGCTCGCCCGTGCGGCGGCGCCCGCGCTGGCGCTGTCGCTGCGCTGGGGCGCCTGGGAGCGGGTGCTCCAGCTCGGCCTGGAGGCGGCCCGCCAGACCGGTTCGGCGGTCGACCAGGCCTGGTTCCACCACGAGGCGGGCGTGCACGCGATCTGCCTCCAGCAGCCCTCCCGGGCCATCGCCGAACTGGAGACCGCGCTCACCCTGCGGGCCGCCGCGGGCGACCAGCGCGGGGTGGCCGCCGTCGGCCGGATGCTCGACCTGCTCCGCGCCGAGGGCCGGCAGCTGCCGGCCGCCGCGCCCGCCGTGGCGGCGCCCGGCCGCGCCCCGGTGATCCGCAAGATCGCGGCCCGGGTGCCGGCCCGCCTGAAGTCCAGCAGGCGGCGGCGGGCGGCCGTGGTCTCCACGGCCGTGCTGACCCTGGGGGTGCTCGGCACGGCGGTGGCGATGAGCTTCAGCGGGCCGGACGAGGTCAAGGGGAAGGACCCGTACAGCGGCCGGATGGACGGCGGCGGCGACACCCAGGAGGCGCCGTTCCCGCAGCCCTCCGGCAGCACCGGGACGGGGACGGCCGGCGCCGGGCCGGGCAGCCCGGCGGGGCAGGGGAGCGGCCCGCAGCCGTCCACGAGCGGCAGCGCCTCGCACGCGTCGAGCTCCTCGCCGACCAGGCGGCCGAGCTCCTCGCCGGGGGCGGGCGAGTCGCAGGCCCCGCAGCAGTCGCAGCCGCCCGCACCGGGCCAGTCGCAGCCGCCGGTCCAGCCGCCGGGTCAGTCGCCGCCGCCCCAGCAGACGGGGCAGCCCTCGCAGCCGCCGACGACGGGCCACAGCGCGTCGGCCTCGGCGTCCACCACGAGCTCGCCGTCGGCCACGTCCGGGTCGCCGACGACCCCGAGCGGGACGGCGAGCGCGACGCCGTGAGCGGTCAGAACAGCTTGAGCTTGTCGTCGTCGATGCCGCGCAGCTCGTCGTAGTCCAGCACCACGCAGCCGATGCCGCGGTCGGTGGCCAGCACGCGGGCCTGCGGCTTGATCTCCTGCGCGGCGAAGACGCCCTTGACCGGGGCCAGCAGCGGGTCCCGGTTGAGGAGTTCGAGGTAGCGGGTGAGCTGTTCGACGCCGTCGATCTCGCCGCGGCGCTTGATCTCGACGGCCACCGTGGAGCCGTCGGCGTCGCGGCAGAGGATGTCGACCGGGCCGATCGCCGTGGGGTACTCGCGGCGGATCAGCGACCAGCCGGCACCGAGCACCTCCATCCGGTCCGCGAGCAGCTCCTGGAGGTGTGCCTCCACGCCGTCCTTGATCAGGCCCGGGTCGACCCCGAGCTCGTGGGACGAGTCGTGCAGCACCTCCTCCAGCGTGATGATGAGCTTCTCGCCGGCCTTGTTCTCCACCGTCCAGACCCCGTCGGCCTCCTTGAGGACGCACGGCGGGGACATCCAGTTGAGCGGCTTGTAGGCGCGGTCGTCGGCGTGGATGCTGACGCTGCCGTCGGCCTTGACCAGGATCAGCCTGGTGGCGGAGGGCAGATGGGCGGAGAGCCGACCGGCATAGTCGACTGAGCAGCGGGCAATTACGAGACGCACGGTCGACCACGCTAGCCCACCGGGGCCAGTTGATGCGATTCCGCGACGGCTGGGTGAAGAAAGCGCGAACCCGGCCAACATTGAGGTCCTGCGGTCCGGCTACCGCCCGTCGAGGCCTGGCGCCCCCACCCTCGGGTCGCTACGGTGTGTGACGACACGCTCGCGGGATCGCTGTCAACGGGGATGGAGACTTCAGATGAACGATCCGACGGGATCCGGCCAATCTGGTGCACCGCACTGTGTTTCCGAAGCAATCCACAGGAATGACGGGCCCGCCGCTCCGTTGACTGCCACGCTGTTGTGAGCGCGTTCGGTGTCCGGGACGTCACGTCCCGTGGCGCCGCCGCCGTCGCGAAGGCGCCGGAAACCCCTGTCCCTCGGTGTTCCGGACGCCCCATGCGAAACCACCACCCTCACTGTGAGCTTGACCTACGCACGACCACCCGGGCGCCGCGCGGGTGGACCGCGAGAGGAGAATCCATGTCGCTCGACGTCTCACCGGCCCTGCTGGAGAAGGCCGAGCGGGGCGAGGTCGACGAGCGGGAATTCGTCGACTGCGTCCGCGTCTCGCTGCCGTACGCCTGGGACCTGATCAGCTCGCTGGTCGCCCAGGCGAAGGTCGACGGCACCGACTTCGCCGACAACCAGGTGCCACCGCCCAGCGAGCAGGCCCGTGGCCAGCTGCTGCGCGCCCTCGCCAGCGACGCCATCCGGGGCGCCCTGCAGCGCCACTTCGGGGTCCGGCTGGCGTTCCAGAACTGTCACCGGGTCGCGGTGTTCCTGCCGTCGGAGGCCAACGCGGCGCGGTACGACCGCTTCACCTCGGTCCGGGAGCAGCTGCTCAACCAGTCCGAGGAGCTGCGGGACTGCTGATCGCCTTCCCGCGGTGCCGCGGCGCCGGCCGCCCCGTTCCCCGGTGCGGGGGGAGGGGCGGCGGCCCGGGCCCGTGACCCGTACGGGGCTCAGCCCAGTTGCGGCAGCACCTCGGAGCCGAGCCGGGCGATGTTGTGCAGGGTCGTCTCCTCGTCGCCGCTGCCCTCGGCGAGCAGGGCGAAGCGCCGGATGCCGGTGCGTTCGGCGGTGGCCAGCAGCCGGTCGGCGCACTGCCGCGGGGTGCCCACCGCGTGCAGGTCGCAGAGCAGCTCGGTGTACTGGCGCGGGTCGCGCATCCTGCGCTCGCGGCCGTCCACGGTGCGGTGGGCGCCGAGCCCGTACTCGAACCAGCCGGGCATCGCGTTCAGCAGTGTGGACCGGGCCGCCGCGGCGCGGTCGTCGACCTGGGCCACCCCGGCCGCGACGTGCCGGCGACCGATCCGGCGCAGCTGCTCCTCGGACCGCCCGGCGGCCAGCCAGGCGGACCGGTACAGCTCCAGCATCCGCAGCTTGTCGTCGTCCCCGGAGTGCATGCCGAGCAGCATGGGCAGGCCGCGCTCGGCGGCCATCCGCACCCCGCCCGGCGAGGTGCAGGCGACCACCACGGGCGGGCCTGACACCGGCCGCCCGGAGGCGGTGAGCTCCTCGCCGAGGCCCCCGTCGTCCCGGCGCTGGCGCGGGAAGCGCACCGGGCCGGACCGCTGGCCCAGGCCGAGCCAGCTGCTCAGGCCGGGCCGCCGCACCGGCTCGGTGGCCCGCGGCACCACCGCGACCTCGGGGAAGGCGAACTGCGGACCGTCCGCGCCCACCCGGGAGCCGCGCAGCCAGCGCAGCAGCAGGTCCAGCCGCTCCGGGAAGCCGTTCTCGAAGGCGTCCACGCCGCCGCCGAACACGTCCAGGTCGATCCACGGGCCGCCGCGGCCCACCCCGAGCGTGAACCGTCCGCCGGAGGTGAGGTGCAGCAGCGCGGCCTGCTCGCCGAGCCCCACCGGGTGGCGGGTGGAGAGCACGCTGACCGCCGTGCCGACGCCGATCCGGCGGGTGCGGCCGAGCAGCAGCCCGGCCAGCGTGGCGGCGTCCGGGCACACCCCGTACGGCACGAAGTGGTGCTCGGCCAGCCAGACGCTGTCCAGGCCCGCGCGTTCGGCCTCGACGGCGGAGTGGACGGTGCGCTCCAGCGCCTCGCCGTGGCTCTGCCCGGGGAACTGCGCGGACAGCAGGAACAGGCCGACCCGCACCGGACCGGTGGCCGGCGGCAGCGCGCCGGCCCACTGGGTGGCCGGCAGCGGCTCGCCCGCGACGGCCGTCACCGGGGGGACGGAGGTCAGCGTCGGGCCGGGGGCGGGTGACCGGACCCCGACGGGCCGGCCGCTCTCGGCTCGGGCGCTGGTCTTGCTCATCGTGGGGCCTCCTCGGGTGCGCGCAGGGTCTGCGGGCCCCGCCTTCTCCCCCTGTGGGTATCGGATGTCATGTGCCAATGGCACGCCGAACCCCGAATTTCCCCGATGATCGGGTGGATCTCGGCAAAAACGCCGAAGTGCCGGACGGAGCCGTGGTAGTGGCCGTACGGGGCCCCGGGCGGCCGTAGGCTGGAACGACCCAGAGGCCAGCAGGAGAGGGAGTCCGCCGTGTCGCCGCGCCGCAACCGGATCAAGAGCGCCGCCCCCCACGAGAGCGCAGAACCGGCCGCCCCGCTCGGCGGTTCGCTGCGCCGCACCGAGAGCTACCAGGGTGACGACTGGGTGGTCCAGACGGTCGCCGGGACGGCCGGACGGTTCTACCGCTGCCCGGGCTGCGACCAGGAGATCCCGCCGGGGACGGGCCACGTGGTGGCCTGGCCGATGCACGGCGCGGGCGTGGACGACCGGCGGCACTGGCACCGCGCCTGCTGGGGAGCGCGGGAGCGCCGGGCCTCCAACCTGCTGCGGGGCCGCGGCGCTCCGCGGTACTGACGGCCGGGCCGCCGGGACGGCTACGCGTCGCGCTTCTTGAGCACCAGCGCGCCGCCGACCAGCGCGGCCGCCGTCCAGGCGAGGCAGATCAGGAAGCCGGTCCACGGCCCGTACGGCTGGCCGTGCTGCTCGTACACCAGCAGCATCCGGGAGCCCGCGTAGTCGGGGAAGTAGTGGGCCAGGGTCTTGACCTTCGGCACCGCCGAGAGGATCGGCGAGAGCAGGAAGAAGAACGGCACCAGCACGCCGAGCGCGAGCGTCTGGTTGTGCAGCATCGTGGTGACGCCCGCCGAGAACAGGCAGAGCAGCGTCAGGTACAGCGCCGCCCCGAACACCGCCCGCAGCACGTTCGGTTCGCCGATCGTGGTGGAGTGCTCGCCGAGCAGCGCCTGGCCGGCGAAGAAGGTGGCGAAGGCCGTCACCAGCGAGACCGCGAGGGCCAGCGCGCCGAGCACCACGGCCTTGCCGGTGAGCAGGGTGCCGCGCTGCGGGACGGCGGCCAGGGTGACCCGGACCATGCCGCTGCTGTACTCGTTGCCGATCGCCAGCACCCCGAAGACGATGATCGCCAGCTCGCCGAGCATGATGCCGGAGAAGGACGTCCCGGTGGCGTCGAACGGGGACTGGTCGCCGCGGCGGAACTCGGTGAAGTTGTTGTTGGTGAGCAGGGACAGCAGCGCGCCGATGCCGACCGTGACGACGAAGGTCAGCGCGAGCGTCCAGACCGTCGAGCGGACGCTGCGGATCTTCGTCCACTCGGAGCGCAGGACCGCCGGGAAGGACGCCATCTCAGTTCTCCTCCTGCCGTGCCGTGGTGTTCTGCGGGGCGCCGTCCGCCTTCCAGCCGGCGCCCCACTCGGTGGGCGCGCCGGCCGCGTCCAGGCCCGGGCCGTCGCCCGCGTGGTACTCCACCGAGTCGGCCGTCATCTGCATGAAGGCCTCCTCCAGCGAGGCCTGCTGCGGGCTGAGCTCGTGCAGCACCACGCCCTGGCCGGCGAACAGCTCGCCGAGCCGGGCGATGTCCCCGTCGACCACCTCGTAGGAGCCGTCCGGGCCGGGTTCGTGCCGCAGGCCGGCCCGGGCCAGCACGTCGAGCAGCCGCTCGGGCTCGGGGCCGCGCAGCCGTACGGCGGAGCGGGAGTTGCGCCGGATGAACTCCGGCATCGGCAGGTCGGCGAGCAGCCGGCCCCGGCCGATGACCACCAGGTGGTCGGCGGTGACGGCCATCTCGCTCATCAGGTGGGAGGAGACGAAGACCGTCCGGCCCTCGCCGGCGAGGCGCTTCATCAGGTTGCGGATCCAGAGGATGCCCTCCGGGTCCAGGCCGTTGACCGGCTCGTCGAACATGACGATCTCCGGGTCGCCGAGCAGCGCGGAGGCGATGCCCAGGCGCTGGCCCATGCCGAGCGAGAAGCCGCGGGCCCGCTTGCGGGCCACCGGGGTGAGGCCGACCAGGGCGAGCACCTCGTCCACCCGGCGCTCGGGGATGCGGTTGCTCTGGGCGAGCCAGAGCAGGTGGTCGCGGGCGGTGCGGCCGGGGTGGACGGCCTTGGCCTCCAGCAGTGCGCCGATGTACTTGAGCGGCTCGCTGAGCTGGCCGTAGCGCTTGCCGTCGATGGTGACCCGGCCGGAGGTCGGGCGGTCGAGGTCGAGGATCATGCGCATGGTGGTGGACTTGCCGGCGCCGTTGGGGCCGAGGAAGCCGGTCACCACGCCCTGGGGGACCTGGAAGCTGAGGCGGTCCACCGCGAGGGTCTTGCCGTAACGTTTTGTCAGGTCGTGCAACTCGATCATTCGCGCTCCCTCAGGTCTTTGCCAGGCTAGGACAAAGGGGGTATCGCGGCCCGCTGAGTGGGCCCGCCGGGCGTGCCGGAATAGGTTGGTGGCATGACCCAGCTCCCCTCCGCAGTGTCGGTCCGCGAGAGCGGTACCGGAACACCACTCCTGCTGCTGCACGCCTTTCCTCTGAACGCCTCGATGTGGTCGTCCCAGCTGGACGCGCTGCCCGGCCTGACCGGGGACGAAGCGCGGGTGCTCGCCCCCGACCAGCGGGGGTTCGGCGGCACCGGGCTGGGCGACGACGAGCCCTCGCTGGACCTGGTCGCGGACGACCTCGCGCTGCTGCTGGACGCCGCCGGAATCGAACGCGCGGTGGTCGCCGGGCTCTCCATGGGCGGCTACGTGGCGCTGGCCCTGGCCCGCCGCCACCCCGACCGGCTGGCCGGCCTGCTGCTCGCCAACACCCGGGCCACCGCCGACACCGACGCGGTCCGGGCCAACCGGGAGCGGATGGCCGCCGCCGTCACCGCGCGGGACAGCGTGCGGCTGCTGCTGGACGAGCGGGTCGCGGCCGGGCAGCTCGGGCCGGACTCGCAGCACCTGGTGGAGCGGGTGGAGGCGATGGTCGCCGCCGCGTCGCCGGCCTCCGTCGCCTGGGCCCAGCGGGCCATGGCGGCCCGCCCGGACTCCCTGGACGTGCTGGCCGGCCTGCCGGTGCCGGTCGCGGTCGTGGCGGGCGCCGAGGACGCCCTGGTGGCGCCGGAGGAGGCCGAGGCGATGCTGCGGGCCCGGCCGGACGCCGAGCTGACCGTCCTGCCCCGGGTGGGCCACCTGAGCGCCCTGGAGGCGCCGGAGGCCTTCGACGCCGTCGTGCGCGCCCTGCTCGCCCGGGTGGCCGCCGGATGAGCCAGGAGAGCCAGGACGCGGCGGCCTGGGACTTCTCGGCGCTGGAGGTGAGCGGCCGGATGCCGGTGACCAACCGGGGCGAGGGGCTGGTCGAGCTGACCCTGGAACCGCTCGGCGAGGACTACTGGATGCGCCCGGGGGAGACCTTCATCGTCACCTCGTACGGCGACTACGGGCCCGGGCACCCCTTCGAGGTGCAGTACTGGCCGGACTCGGTGTCGGTCTGGTGCACCTCCTGGTTCGGCACCGTCTCGGACGACGAGGGCAACCAGCTCAGCAGCGGGTACCAGCGGCCGGACGGCGCCTACCCCCGCTAGGGACCCTTCGTCAAGCCGCGCCCGAGGCGATGACGGCGCGACAAGCCGACAGGCCCTCACCCGGGCGGGTGAGGGCCTGCGGTGCGGCTCGGCCGGTGTGCGTCAGCGCGACTGCTGGGCGGGCACGCCCAGGGTGTCGTCGGTCGGCAGCGAGGCGGCGGCCACGGCCGCGCCGGTCAGCGTCGCCAGCATCTCGCGGACGTTGGTCAGCTGGGCGTTGATGCTGTCGCGGCGGTTGGTGAGCGCCGCCAGCTCGCGCTCGGATTCGCTGCGGATGCGGTCGGCCTTGGCGTTGGCGTCGGCCACGATGTCCTCGGACTGGCGCTGGGCCGTCTCGACGGTCTGGCGGGCGCGGCGCTCGGCGTCGGTGCGCAGCTTCTCGGCCTCCAGGCGCAGCTGCTCGGCCCGGTGCTCGATCTCGGCCAGGCGCTTCTCGGCCTTGGCCTGACGGGCGGCCAGGTCGCGCTCGGACTGCTCGCGGCGCTTGGCCAGGTTGGTCTCGAACTCCAGCGCGGCCTGGGCGGCCTTGGTGCGGGTGTCCTCGAAGAGGGCGTCCGCCTCCTCGCGCTTGTTCTGGGCGTCCTTGTTGGCCTCGGCGCGCAGCTGGGCGGCGTCGCTCTTGGACTTGTCGACGATCCGCAGCCCCTCGTCCTCCGCCTTGGCCTTGCGGTCCTTGGCGTAGTTCTCGGCCTCGGTGCGGACCTGCTGGGCGGCGGCCTCGGCGAGCTCGCGGTGCTGCTCGGCGGCGCGGTGCGCCTCGTCGCGCAGGTCCTTGGCCTCCTCCTCGGCGAGTCGCAGGATCTTCTCGACCCGGGCGCCGAGACCGGCGTAGGAGGGCTCCGCCTCGGTGACCGCCGCCTGGGCGGACTGGGTCTCGAGGTGAAGCTCCTCGATGCGCTTCTCCAGCGCGCTGATCCGGGTCAGGGCACTGTCACGGTCGGCCACCAGCTTGGTGATCCGCTCGTCGACCTGGGCGCGCTCGTACCCACGGCGCACCAGGTCGAAGCCGTGAGGGGAGTGACTGTCGCTCATGGGGTTCTGGGCTTCCTGTCGTCAAACCGCTGAGGTGGTTGAGGGAATCCTGACACGGTACCGGAGTGTCGACGGCGTTATGCCGTTCTCTCACGGACAATGACCGCCAATGTCCGCTCAATCGGGTGGTGAGCTCTTGGAGCGATTGCCACCCGACCGGGGGGAGCCAACTCCGGCACCGGCCTTGGCGCCCCCGTCCTTCTTGGTGCTGCTTCCCCCGTTGGCCTGGGCGACCGGTGACGGCGCCTCGAACGCCTCCAGGGCGGACAGCACGTCCTGGACCCTGGAGATCTCGGTGTTGATGTCCTTGCGGCGGCGCACCAGTTCGTCCAGCTCGCGCCGGCCCTCGTCGGTGACCCGCTTCGCCTCGGCCTTCGCCTCGGCGAGCAGCCGCTCGGCCTCCGCCTTCGCCAGCTCGACCTGCTCGTCCGCGGACTCGTCGGCGTCCCGCAGCCGCTTCTCCGCCTCGGTGGAGGCCCGGTCCAGCCGCTCCTCGGCCTCCGCCTCGGACGACCGGAGCTTGGCCTCGGCCTTCCCGATGAGCGCCTCGGCGCGGTCGGTGGAGTTGGCGAGCTTGGTCTCCGCCTCCTTGAGCAGGCCCTCGGCCTTGCGGACGGCGGACAGCCGGACCTTGCTGGCCTCCGCGGAGGCCTCCGAGGTCAGCTCGGCCGCGCGGTCCTCGGCCGCCGCGACCAGGGCCGCCGCGCGGTCCTCGGCCTCGGCGACGGTGGCCACCGCCTGCTCCTCGGCCTCGGTCAGCTGCTCCTGGGCGGCCGTGACCAGCGCGTCCACCCGCTCGCCGGCCGACTTCATGGCCGCCGCGTTCTCCTTGCGGGCGCGCTCGTGCAGGGCCTCGACCTCGGCGTCGGTGCGCTCGCGCAGCTCCTCGGCGCGCTCGCGGATCGCGGTCGCGTCCCGGCGGGCCTCGGCGAGCAGGGTGTCCGCGTCGGAGCGGCCCTTCTCGACCTCGGCCTGACCGGCCGCCTCACCGGCGGCGACCAGCCGGTCGGCCTCCTTGCGGGCGGCCGCGACCATGGCGTCCGCCTGCTCCTCGGCGGCGGCGGTGGTCGCCAGCGCGGTGGTCTGGGCGTCCTCGCCGAGCGCCTCGGCGTCCGCGAAGGCCTTCTCCAGGACGGACTTGGCGTGCTCGCGGGTGGCCTTGTCGAACTGCTCGGCGGCCTCCCGGGTCTCCGCGTCGTAGGCGTCGGCGCGGGAGTGGGTGGCGGAGTCGTAGTCGTCGGCCAGGGTGCGGGTGGCGAGGGCGTACTCGTCGGCCTCGGCGCGCAGGGCCGCGGACAGCTCCTCGGCGTCGGCGATGCTCCGGGCGCCCTGGGCCTCGGCCTCGGCCACCGTACGGGCGGCCTGCGCCTCCGCGTCGGCGCGCAGCTGCTCGGCGGCCTCCTGGGCGGCCCGCAGCTCGGCCTCGGCCTCCGCGCGCAGCTGCCCGTCGTAGGCCCGGGCCTCGGCGCGCTGCCGGCCGAGCTCGTCCTCGACGGCCTCCCGCTCGGCGGCCAGCTCCAGCTCGGTCTGCTCGCGCAGGGCGGTGGTCTCGGCCTCGGTGCGGGCCCGCAGGTCGGCGGTCTCGCGGTCGACGAGCTCGCGCTGCTCGGCGCTCTCCCGCTCGACCAGGCCGCGCAGCTCGGCGGCGTACGCGTCGGCGGACTCGCGCTGCTCGGTGCTCTCCCGCTCGGCCAGCTCCCGCTGCTCGGTGGTCTCGTACTCGGCGAGGGTGCGCAGCTCGGTGGCGTCCTGCTCGGCGGCCTCGCGGAGTTCGGTGACCTCCTGCTCGGCGGCGGCCCTGAGCGCGGCGATCTGCTCGGCGGCGGCCTCGTGCATGCCGGCCACCGACTGGCGGACCTCGGCGGCCTCGTCCTCGGCGGCGGCCACCAGCTCGGCGCCCTCGGCCTTGGCGGCGGCGATCAGCTCGGCGCGGTCGGCCCTGGCCTGCTCCAGCTCGGCGCCGGCCTCGGCGCGGATGCCGTCGGCGGTGGCGCGGGCCTCGGACAGCTCGCGGCCGGCCTCGGCCCGGACGGTCGAGGCCTGCTCGTTGGCCAGGGCCAGTTCGGCGGCGGCCTTCTCGCGGGTGGCCTTGGCGTCCTTGGCGGCCTCGGCGCGGCGCTGCTCGGCGGTGGCCTCGGCGCGCTCCAGGGCCTCGTCGGCGGCGGCGCGCTGCTCGGCGGTGTGGGCGTCGGCCTGCTCGCGGACCTCGGCGGCGTAGGCGTCGGCGGCGGTCTGCTGCTCGCCGGCGTACGTGTCGGCGGCCTCGCGGACCTCGACGCTGTGCTTCTCGGCGGCTTCGCGGACCTCGACGCCGTACCGGTCGGCCGCCTCGCGGACCTCGGCGGTCTCCGCCGCGGTGCGCTTGGTGAGGTCGGTGGCGTGCTGTTCGGCCTCGGTGCGGACCCGGTCGGCGTGGGCCTCGGCGGCCTCGCGCTGCTGGGTGGTCTCCTGCTGGGCCAGGGCCCGCAGCTCCCCGGCGGCCTGTTCGGCCTCGGCCCTGGTCTCCGCGGCGTAGGCGTCGGCGGCGGTGTGCTGCTCCGTGGCGTACGTGTCGGCGGTGGTGTGCTGCTCGGTGACGTACGTGTCGGCCGCGGTGCGCTGCTCGTCGGCGTAGGCGTCGGCGGCTTCGCGGACCTCGACGCTGTGCCGGTCGGCGGCTTCGCGGACCTCGGCGCTGTACTGGTCGGCGGTCTCGCGGACCTCGGCCGTCTCCGCCGCGGTGCGTTCGGTGAGGTCGCCGGCGTGCTGTTCGGCCTCGGTGCGGACCCGGTCGGCGTAGGCCTCGGCGGCCTCGCGCTGCTGGCTGGTCTCGCGCTGGGCGAGCGCCCGCAGCTCCCCGGCGGCCTGTTCGGCCTCGGCCCTGGTCTCCGCGGCGGCCTGTTCGGCCTGCTCACGGGCGGCCTCGGCCGCGTCCAGGTGCTCGGAGGTCTCCTCGCGCTCGCGCCGCAGGCCGTCGGCGGCCTCCTCGCGTTCGCGCCGGCTCTCCTCGCGCAGCGCGTTCGCGGCCGCCTCGGCCTCGGCCCGGGCCCGGGCGGCCTCGGTGTCGGCCTCGGTGCGCACCCGCTCGGCGTCGGCCACCGCGGCGTCCCGGACGGCCTTCGCCTCGGCCTGTGCCTCGGTGGTCGTAGCCTCTGCCGCGGCGGTCGCCTCGGCGCGCACCCGCTGGTCGAACTCGGTTGCGTCGCGCCGGAGTTCGGCGGTCTCGCGCTCGGCGGCGGACCGGTTCTCGGCGGCCGCGGCCTTGGCGGCGGCGAGCGCGTCCTGGCCCTGCTGCTCGGCGGCCTCGGTGATCTTCCCGGCCTCGGCCCGGGCCCGGGTCAGGGTCTGCTCGGCCCGGCCCTGGGTCTCGGCGGCCTGCTCCTGGGCCTGCTCGCGCAGCCGCTCGATCTCCCCGGCGGCACCCGCGCGCAGCTCGTCCGCGTCGGCCTTGGCCTTGGTGAGCAGCTCCTCGGCGTTCTTCGCCGACTCCTCGATCTGGACCACGGCCTGGCGGCGGGCCTCGCCGCGCACCCGGTCGGCCTCGGCGGCGGCCTGGGCGCGCAGCTCCTCGGCCTCGGCCCGCAGCCGGGCCGCCTCGTCCTGCATCTGCTCGATCCGCTCGCGGATCGCGGCGGCGTCGTCCAGGGCGGCGTTCTGGGCCTGCTCGACGGCGGCCTGGGCCTGCTCGCGCAGGCGCTGCGCCTCGGCGGCGGCCTCGGCGCGGATCCGCTCGGCCTCGGCGGCGGCCTCGCCGCGCACCGTCTCGGCGTCCTGGTCGGCCCGGCCGAGGACCTCCTCGGCGGTCTTGGCGGCCTTGGCGAGGTGGACGGTGGCGTCCTTGGCGCCGGCCGCCCGGCCCGCCTCCTCGGCCTCGCCGCGCAGTCGCTGGGCGTCGGCCTCGGCGTGCGCGCGCAGCTCGGCGACGTCCCGCTCGGCCAGGGCGCGGAGTTCGGCGATCGCCGCCTCGGCCTCGGCCTTCAGTTCGGAGGCCACCGACTCGGCGGTGGCCCGCAGCCGCTCGCTCTCCTCGGCGGCGGCGGCCCGGGCGGCGTCGGCCTCGGCCTGCTTGGTGGCGGCCTCGGTGCGGACGCCCTCGGCCTCGGCACGGATCGCCGAGGCCTCCTTGGTGGCCTGGGCGACCATCCGGGCCACCTCGGCCCGGGCGGTCTGCGAGCGCTGCTCGTTGGCGGCCTCGCCGTCGGCGACCCTGCGCTCGGCGGCGGCCTCGGCGTCGGCCTGGAGCTGCTCGGCGGCCTGCTCGGCCTGGGCGCGCAGTTCGGTGGCCTCGTGGCGGGTGCGCTCCGCCTCGGCGATCGCCTCGGCGCGCAGCCGCTCTATCTCGGCCTTGGCGGCGGCGAGCTGCTGCTCGGCCCGGGCCTGCTCGTTGGCGGCCTGCGCCTTGAGCCGGCCGATCTCGGCCTGGGCGGCGACCAGCTGGCCCTCGGCGGCGGCGTGCGCGGCGGCCAGCTGCTGCTGGGCCTCGCCGCGGGCGGCGTCCACGTCGGCGGCGGCCTGGGCGCCGGCCTGCTGGGCCTGCTCGGAGGCGGCGCGCAGCAGGCGCTCGGCGTCGTTCTGGGCCCGCTGCAGGGCGGCCTCGGCGGCGGCCTGGGCCTCGCCGCGGGCGGCGTCCACGTCGGCGGCGGTCTGGGCGCGGGCGTGGTCGGAGAGGGCGACGGCCTCCGCACGGGCGGCGGCGACCATCCGTTCGGCCTCGGCGCGGGCGTCCTGGAGCAGCCGCTGGGCCTCCTGCTCGGAGCCGGCCCGGGTCTGCTCGGCCCAGCCGTTGACGTGCTGCTCGGCGGAGCGGCGCAGCTCGGCGAGCTCGTCCTCCAGCTGGCGGCGGCGGGCGGCGAGGTCGGCTTCCAGCCGGGCGGTGCGCTCGGCGGCCTCGGCCATGATCCGCTGGGTGGCGGCCTGGGAGTCGCGCAGCTGGCGCTCGGCGTCGGCGCGCAGCTGCTGGGCCTGCATCTCGGCGGTGCGGAGCATCTGCTCGGCCTGGCCGGAGACGGCGTCGAAGGCGCGCGGCTGGGCCAGCATCCGGCGGGACTCGTGCAGTTTCGCCCGCAGGACCTCCACCTGGTAGGCGAGGTCTTCGGCATGCTCGACTGCCTTGTCGCGCTCCTTCCGAGTCCGACCCATCTCGGCCTCGAACTGGGAGAGGTGATCGTCAGCCTCGTAGCGGTCGTTGCCCCGCACTCCGCGGTCCCATCCATCTCCTGGTCGCGTCCTCGACCCGGCCGGTTCCGGGCTCCGGTATCCCGGGCGCCGGTCCGACTGGTCCTTGCATCCGCAGCCGGTGGACGGTCCCCCGCCATGCCGGGGCCGCCCGCCGCGGTCGTCGGAATCCGGGGCGCGGGAGCGCGGGGGTGCCGCGTTCCCCCGTCCGAGTGGACTCCTGGGCGAACTCTTGCCTTGTGGAGAATGGTGACAGATCCGTCTTGCGACTGTTCAGCCGTGCCCGCGTAATGGACTCCCCTTGCGACGGGCCGACCGCCGGAGGGCGGACAGGCCTGTCTTCGGCCGTGCCCGTCGCCTCCGTCCCCCGGAGCCTTCGCGCACCTGGGCATTGTAGTGGGAGCGCACTGCGGGGGAATGGCCGCAGGGGTGTTTTCCGGCTCTTCCCGCCAGGTTACTGACGGGTCATGACCGACGGACCGTCGGCTGCCCCCGGGACGCCGCGCGCCCGGGGGCGGGCCGGGAGGGGGTCAGTGCCCGTCGTGGCCCTGCTGCGCGGAGGTGACCAGCTCGGTCAGCACGCCGCCGCAGTCCTTGGGGTGCAGGAAGGTGATCCGCGAACCCATCGAGCCGATCCGCGGCTGGTCGTAGAGGACCCGGACGCCCTTGTCCCGGATGGCCTCGGAGTCGCCGTCCACGTCGGCGGTGCCGAAGGCGATGTGGTGCACGCCCTCGCCGTTCTTCTCCAGCCACTTGGCCACGGTGGAGTCGGGCCGGGTGGGCTCCAGCAGCTGGAGGTACGAGGCGCCGCCGTCGTCGGTGCCGTTGATCCGGAGCATGGCCTCGCGGACGCCCTGCTCCTCGTTGACCTCGGAGTGGAAGACCTCGAAACCGTAGGTGGCGCGGTAGAACTCGACCGTCTTGTCGAGGTCTCGGCAGGCGATGCCGATGTGGTCGATGCGGGTCAGCACGACGGCCTCCGGGAGGTGGGGAGAAGGTGGTGGGGCTAAAGGTGCACCCAGTGCAGCGCATGGCCCGCGACGGGCGCCAGTGCCGGGCGTGCGAGCCTGCTCACACGGCGGGCCGCCCGCCGGACGGCCCGTGGGCGGTTCACCCGGAGCGGGTCGGCACGGTGTTGACTGGATGGTGCCAGTGCGCTCGATCACACCGTCGCTCCGGTGACGGGCGGGTAACAGGTCAGTACATTGAGCGCATCCTCACCTGGCCACGACGTGCGAAGGGGCCCGTCCCATGACCAACACCACCTCTGTGATCGTTGCCGGTGCGCGGACCCCGATGGGTCGCCTGCTGGGTTCCCTCAAGGGCTTCTCCGGCGCCGACCTCGGCGCCGTCGCGATCAAGGCGGCCCTGGAGCGGGCCGGGATCACCGGCGAGCAGGTCCAGTACGTGATCATGGGCCAGGTGCTCCAGGCCGGCGCCGGCCAGATCCCGGCCCGCCAGGCCGCCGTCAAGGCCGGCATCCCGATGAACGTCCCGGCGCTGACCGTCAACAAGGTCTGCCTCTCCGGCCTCGACGCCATCGCGCTCGCCGACCAGCTGATCCGGGCCGGCGAGTTCGACATCGTGGTGGCCGGCGGCCAGGAGTCGATGACCAACGCCCCGCACCTGCTGCCGAAGTCCCGCGAGGGCTTCAAGTACGGCGCGATCGCGATGCTCGACGCGATGGCCCACGACGGCCTCACCGACGCCTACGAGAACATCCCGATGGGCGAGTCCACCGAGAAGCACAACACCCGCCTGGGCATCCCGCGCGAGGCGCAGGACGAGATCGCCGCCGCCTCCCACCAGCGGGCCGCCAAGGCGCAGGCCGACGGGGTCTTCGACGCCGAGATCGTCCCGGTCGCCATCCCGCAGCGCAAGGGCGAGCCGGTGCTGTTCAGCCAGGACGAGGGCATCCGCGCGGACACCACCGTCGAGGGCCTGGCCAAGCTGCGCCCGGCCTTCACCAAGGACGGCACGATCACCGCAGGCACCTCCTCGCAGATCTCCGACGGCGCCGCCGCCGTGGTCGTGATGAGCAAGGCCAAGGCCGAGGAGCTGGGCCTGACCTGGATCGCCGAGATCGGCGCGCACGGCAACGTGGCCGGCCCGGACAACTCGCTCCAGTCGCAGCCGTCCAACGCGATCAGGCACGCGCTGGCCAAGGAGGGCCTGGAGGTCGCCGACCTCGACCTGATCGAGATCAACGAGGCCTTCGCGGCCGTCGCCCACCAGTCGATGAAGGACCTGGGCGTCACCTCCGACATCGTCAACGTCAACGGCGGCGCCATCGCGCTCGGCCACCCGATCGGGATGTCCGGCGCCCGCGTGGTGCTGACCCTGGCGCTGGAGCTGCAGCGCCGCGGCGGCGGGGTGGGCGCGGCCGCGCTGTGCGGCGGCGGCGGCCAGGGCGACGCGCTGATCGTGCGCGTCCCGAAGGCCTGACCGGCTCCGACCCGACTTCGGGGCTGCGGACCGCCGGTGGCGGTCCGCAGCCCCTTCGGCATCCGCGCAAGGAGCTCCTGATGATCGATGTCGCCACGCTGGTCGAGCAGGCCCGGGCGGGCCGGCCGCGGGCGGTCGCCCGGCTGATCACGCTGGTCGAGAACGCCGCGCCGCAGCTGCGGGAGGCGATGGCCGCGCTCGCGCCGTACACCGGGCGGGCGTACACGGTGGGCCTGACCGGCTCGCCCGGGGTCGGCAAGTCGACCTCCACCTCGGCGCTGGTCTCCGCCTACCGGCGGCTCGGCAAGCGGGTCGGGGTGCTGGCCGTCGACCCGTCCTCGCCGTTCTCCGGCGGCGCGCTGCTGGGCGACCGGGTCCGGATGCAGGACCACGCGACCGACCCCGAGGTGTTCATCCGCTCGATGGCCACCCGCGGCCACCTCGGCGGGCTCTCCTGGACGGCGCCGCAGGCGCTGCGGGTGCTGGACGCGGCCGGCTGCGAGGTGATCCTGGTGGAGACCGTCGGGGTGGGCCAGTCCGAGGTCGAGGTCGCCGCCCAGGCCGACACCACCGTGGTGCTGCTGGCCCCCGGGATGGGCGACGGCATCCAGGCCGCCAAGGCCGGGATCCTGGAGATCGGCGACGTCTTCGTGGTCAACAAGGCCGACCGGGACGGCGCCGACGCCACCGCGCGGGAGCTCAACCACATGCTGGGCCTCGGCGAGGCGCGGGAGGCGGGGGACTGGCGTCCGCCGATCGTCAAGACCGTCGCGGCCCGCGGCGAGGGCGTGGACGAGGTGGTCGAGGCGCTGGAGAAGCACCGCGCCTGGCTGGAGGAGCACGGCGAGCTCGCCGCGCGGCGCCGCCGCCGGGCCGCCGAGGAGATCGAGGCGATCGCGCTGGCCGAGCTGCGCGCCCGGATCGGCGACCTGCGCGGGGACCGGCACCTGGCCGTCCTCGCCGAACGCGTCGCCGAGGGCGCCCTGGACCCGTACGGCGCCGCCGACGAACTCGTCGCCGGCCTGACCCGCGGCTGACCCGGGCCGGGCGCGCGGGGCCCGCGAACCGTTTCCGCCCCGCCGCGATCGGATCGCGGCGGGGCGGAGTGGTGCGTGCGGTGCTACGGCTTGCCGCGCAGGCCGCGGAGGTGTTCGGCGACGGGGGCGAGGGCCTGGTACATGTCGTCGAGCTGCTCCGGGGTGAAGCGGTCGATGAAGTGGGCCCGGACGCTGCGCACGTGGTCGGGGGCGACCCGCTGCATGGTCTCCCAGCCGTGTTCGGTGAGGTGGGCGTAGAGGCCGCGGCGGTCGCCGGGGCACTCCTGGCGCAGCACCAGGCCGGCGTTCTCCATCCGGGTGATCTGGTGGGAGAGGCGGCTCTTCGACTGGAGGGTGGCGGTCGCGAGGTCGGTCATCCGCATCCGGCGGTCCGGGGCCTCGGAGAGCACGACCAGGATCTCGTAGTCGTTGATCGCGAGGTTGTGCGGCTGGAGTTCGCGGCTGAGCTGGTAGTCCAGCAGCTTGGCGACCTCCAGATGGGCGCGCCACATCCGCTGCTCCCTGGCGGTCAGCCAGGGAGTCTCCTCCTCGGGCTGCGACGGAGGGGTGTCCGCGGTCTCGATCGTGTGCGTATCCATGCCCTCTAGCATAGCCGATTTAGTTCAATCTTGTACAAGTTTACAGACCGAAACGTCGTCCGAGGTCGCCCAGGTTACCGAGCCCGGGGATGTTGGGGTTGCCGCCGCCGTGCCCGGCCGTGCCCGGCTGGGACGGCACGCCGCCCACCGGGACGCCCGCCTCGGCGTCGACCGCTCCGACCGACCGCTCCGCCATCAGCTTCTCGCTCGACTGCAGCAGCACCTGGCCGGCGCCGATGAACTCGAACTGGTGCTCCTCGCCGGAGGCCCCGCCGATGCCGGTCAGCCGGCGCAGGCCGCCGATCAGCCCGTGCATGTAGTCGTGGTCGTAGTGGTGGCACGGCGCCGGGCAGTCCGCCCAGCCGACCAGCGCCTGCGGGTCCACCCGCAGCGGCGGCTCGACGAAGTGCACCGGGCCGTTGGAGGCGGCGACGAAGCGGCCGGTGCCGATCAGGGTCAGGAAGCCCGGGATGATCGACTGCTTGAGCCGCAGCGTCGGGTCGAAGGCCAGCAGGTTGCCGGAGCGGACGGTCAGGTTGCCCTCGTCCAGGTCGTACGAGTTGAGGTCGAACGCCCGGTCGGCCAGCAGCAGTTTGCCGCGGCCCTCGGCGACCACCCAGTCCGCCGCGTGCATCGGCGAGTTGAAGTGCTGGCCGAGCACCCGGTCGACCGCCCCGGCGCCGACGCCCTTGAAGGTGATGTCGCCGTAGTAGGCGACCATCTTGCCCTTCTGGAGGAAGTAGGAGCCGTTCAGGTCGACCGAGAAGGCGTACGGGTTGACGTTGTCGCCGGCCGGCAGGCTGTGGGCGTCCCACACCACCGGCCCGGTGCCGCCGTGGCCGGTCGGCAGCGGGGCCAGCGGGCCGCCGAACTGCTCCTGGGCGTACGGCTGTTGCTGGCCGTACGGCTGCTGGGGCGGCTGCTGGTACGGCTGCTGGGGCTGGTGGCCGGGCGGGGGCGGCGGGTAGCCCTGCGGCGGGGGCGGCGGGTACCCGCCGGGCTGCGGGTAGCCCGGCTGCGGGCCGTACCCCGGCGGGGGCGGCGGGGCCGCGAAGCCGGGCTGGGTCGGCTGGTTGTGCGGCGAACCGTACGGGGGCTGCGGCGGGTAGGACATCAGAGCTTCTCCTCGCTCGCCTGGACGTACACCGCGCCCTGCCCGGACAGTTCCAGCTGGAACGCCTCGCCCGAGCCGCGGCCGATCATGTCGCGCCAACCCAGCGCCGTGGAGAGCTTGTTGCGCACGTCGCCGCGGTGCGCCACGTACGCCTGGGGGTCGACGTGGACCGACTGGCCGGGGGTGATCGGCAGCTCGAAGACGCCGCCGTGGGCCATCACCGCGACCGAGCCCTGGCCCTCCAGCTTGGTGGTGAACAGGCCCTGTCCGGTGACCTGGCCGCGGACCATGCCCATCACCCCGCCCTGCGAGCCCATGAACATGGTGGACTGCCGCAGCGTGCCCTCGAAGGCGAGCAGCCGGTCCGCCTCGACGTACAGGGTGTCGCCGAACAGGTCGATCACGTGGACGTGGTGGCCGCCGTGGCCGAACATCACCCGGCCCTGGCCCTCGACGGTCATCAGCGGGGTGTCCTCGTTGGCCACCCGGCGGCCGATCATCGACATCACGCCGCCCTGCCCGCCGGTGATGTTCGGCGTGAAGCGGACGTCGCCGCTGTACGCGAGCATCGCGCCGCGCTGGCTGAACAGCCGCTGCCCGGGCACCACCTGGGCCTCGACCATCTTCCCGTTGATCTTCGTGAAGCCCATCAGACGTCGCCCCCGATGGTGGCCTTCTCGGAGGGCTGGACGTACACCAGGCCCTCGCCGGTGAACTCGATCTGGACGGCCTCGCCGCCGCCCTCGCCGATGATCGTGGTCCAGCCCGCGCCCGACTTCAGGCTGCGCTGCAGGGTGCCGGTGTGCGCCACGTACGCGCCCGGGTCCACCCGCAGCGGCATGCTCTTGTCGACCCGCAGGATGACGGCCGGGCCGTTGGAGGTGACGGCCGCCCAGCCGTGGCCCTCCACCTTGGTGGTGAACAGGCCGTTGCCCGAGGACATGCCGTTCAGCCCGGTGAAGCTGGTGCCGGTGTGCAGGGCGGACTCGGTGCAGAGCAGGTTGTCCGACTCGACGTACAGCGTCTCGCCGTTCAGCCGCACCAGGCTGATCTCGGTGGCCTTGTCGGCGAAGTAGCAGGTGCCCTGCCCCTTCACTTCCATGACCGTCATCTTCTCGCCGGTCAGCCGGCGGGTGACCATGCCGCGCAGGCCGTCCCCGCCGCCGGTCAACTTCTTGAAGGCCATCTGCCCGGTGTAGGCGACCATCGAACCGTGTCGCGCCTTGACGGCGTCGCCGCCCAAGTCGACGGCGAGCACGCGCGATCCCTGGAGTCTGAACTGTGCCACGGCCGCAATCTAGCCGCTGCGGCCGTGGCGCGGGGAGGGTGCGTGGGCCGACTGGTACCGGTCTGGGACAAACGCGCCGGTCACGCCCGGCGCACGCGCCCCGGTCAGGCCCGGGCGTGCGCCCCCTGTCCGGGGCTCGGAACGGTGCCGGCCGCCTGCTCGACCTCCAGCAGCGAGGCCGAGTGGCGCTCCGCCTCGAAGGCCACCACGCCGCCGCGCAGCCCGAACAGGCGCTTGGAGAGCATGATCCAGAGCACCGCCGCGATGTTCAGCACCAGGGTGCAGATCTTCAGGGCGCTGACGTGGTGGCTCAGCTCGTAGCCCTCCAACGGCAGGAAGGCCGCGGTGGCGACCACCGTCAGGTACTCGGCCCAGCGCTTGTTCAGCCAGAGGCCGACCGCCTCGACGATCTCGATCACCGCGTAGGCGATCAGTGCGCCCGCGACGATCAGCAGGGTGCTCTTCTTGAAGTCGAAGGTCTTGCGGATGGTCTCGACGATCGGGGCGTGTTCGAGGTCCCAGTGGAAGTGGTCGGTGACCGGCCTGAACACCGTGAGGTTCTCGTCGAAGACCCGGTGCACCGCGTCCTGGCTGTTGGAGAACTTCCACACGGCCCAGGCGACCACGATGATCAGCAGTCCGCGCAGCACCCGCTCGACGGCCAGGAAGCGCAGGATGAACAGGTCCCGCAGCGCCTTGCCGCGCGGCACCAGTGGCGCTTCGTCGGCCGGGCCGGAGCCGTGCGGGGCGCCCAGCGCGAAGTCGCCGCAGCGCAGGCAGCGCCAGGCGTCGCCGAGGGCGGTCGACGCGTGCAGCCGGGAGGCCAGCTCCGGCTCCGTCGGCGCGTAGGTGGTGTGGCCGCGCTTGGCGCAGGTCCTGCGGTCCCAGTCGCGCTTGAACATGTGGTGAGTACCCCCCGTGTGCGATGCCTCGGCGCCCGGATCGGTGGGCGCGCGGGCAGCAGGATAGGGGTTCCCGGTGACGGGCGGTCGCGCTCGGTGGCGTTCCGGCACAGAGCTGTGACAGGGCGGGCGGGCGCCGGACGGGCTCCGGGTAGGCGCCGGGCCGGCCGCTGTGAGATGGGGCACGGTGGCCACCCCCGGCCGGGGTCCCGTCCGTGGGCTCGGCGATAATGGGCCGGAATGCTTGTGAGTCGCTTCACAAGCGAGCCCGCGCCGCCGACCCCCCATATCGAGGTATCCATCGTGAACAGCAGCGCCGTCCACCGCCTGCGCCTGGTCTCCGGCCCCGAAGGGGTCTCCTTCATCCTGCTGCTGATCTGCTCGGTGCTGAAGCGGACGACCTCGTTCGACGCCGTCCCGGTGATGGGCATGGTGCACGGCGTCCTGTTCATCCTGTACGTGGTCTTCTGGATCCAGGCCTGGCAGGCGCAGAAGTGGGACGCCAAGCGCGGCGTCCTGATGTTCGTGCTCGCGGTGCTGCCCACCGGCGGCTTCTTCGCCGAGCGGATGCTGGCCAAGGAGGAGCGGGGCGAGCTGAAGCCCGCCACCGCCTGAGCCGGCCGCCCGGGCCCCCGCTCGGGCTCCGGCCTCCTCGTGGACGGTCGACAGGCTGCCACGGCCTCCTCTCCCAAAGGGCCGCGGCAGCCTGTCGCCGTTTCTTACCGGGGGTGGCTCGATTTCCTACCGGTTGCTACCGGTTCCTACCGGGGGTGGCGCGGGTCAGCTGACGTTGACGCCGCTCCAGGCCGCCGCGACCGCGTTGTACTCGGTGCTGGAGGCGCCGTACAGGTCGGTGGCGGCCTTCAGGGTCGCGGTGCGGGCGGCCTTGTAGTTGGTGGTGGAGGTCATGTAGACGGTCAGCGCGCGGTACCAGATCGCCGCCGCCTTGGTCCGGCCGATGCCGGTCACCGTCGAGCCGTTGGAGGTCGGGCTGTTGTAGCTGACCCCGTTGATGACCTTCGCCCCGCTGCCCTCGGCGAGCAGGTAGAAGAAGTGGTTGGCGACGCCCGAGGAGTAGTGGACGTCCTTGTTGCCGACCGTGGAGGACCAGTAGTCGGCCGAGGCGCCGTCCTTGGAGGGCTTGTCCATGTAGCGCAGCGGCGTGCCGTTGCCGTTGATGTTGAGCTTCTCGCCGATCAGGTAGTCGCCCGGGTCGACCGAGAGGTTGGCGGACCACTCGACCATGGTGCCGAAGATGTCCGAGGTGGCCTCGTTGAGGCCGCCGGACTCACCGGAGTAGTTGAGGTTCGCGGTGGCGGAGGTGACGCCGTGGCTCATCTCGTGGCCGGACACGTCGATCGCGGTCAGCGGGTGGGTGTTGCCGGAGCCGTCGCCGTACGTCATGCAGAAGCAGGAGTCGTCCCAGAACGCGTTGACGTAGTTGGTGCTGTAGTGGACCCGGCTCGCCGCGCCGACGCCGTTGTTCTTGATGCCGTTGCGGCCGAAGGTGTTCTTGTAGTAGTCCCAGGTGGCCGCCGCGCCGAACTGGGCGTCCACGGCGGCGGATTCGCGGTTGGAGGCCAGGCCGTTGCCGAAGCTGTTGGTGGTGTTGGCGACGAGCGTGCCGCTGCCCGAGGTGCCGCCCTTGAGGTCGGTGGTGGACTGGTTGCCCCGGGAGGCGTCCTTCAGCTGGTAGGAGCTGCCGCTCTGGGTGGTGGTGAGCGAGACGCTGCCGACGTTGACGCCCTTGCCGGTGCCGGTGGCGGTCTTCACCTGCTCGTCGGTGGAGAGCACCTGGCCGGTGGCGGCGTCGGTGACGACCACCTGGCGGCTCGGGGTGCCGTCCGCGCGCTGGCCCTCGACCGTGGTGCGGTGGGCCAGTCGCGGGGTGCCGTCGGCGGCCCAGACGACCAGCTCGGGCGCGCCGGCGCCGTCGACCCGGCTGAGCGCGGCCTCCTCCTGGTCGGCGGCGCCGACCGTGGCCCGCACGGCGGCGGTGGCCTTCTCGGCCGCCTGGGGCGCGGCGAGGCCCGGGGTCAGGCTGGGCACGGACAGCTGTCCGGCGAAGGCCCGGTCGACGGACTTCACCGAGCCGTCGGCCTTCTGGTGGACGACCAGGTCGCCGCCGAGCACCGGCAGGCCCGCGTAGGTCCGGTCGTACCGCAGGTGGCGGGTGCCGTCCTTGTCCACCACCACGTCCTTGGGCACCAGCTTCTCCTGGCCGCCGAGGGCGAGGGCCTGGGCGACCGGGGCGCTCTGCCCGGAGGCCAGCGCGAGCAGCGCGGACTGCTGCTGGGCCGGGGAGGGGGCGGCGGCCTGGGCGGGGACGGCGGCGATCTGGATGACGCCGGCCAGCAGTGCGGTGGCGGAGAGTACGGCTCCGACAGTCAGCTTTCGCTTCACGTACGGGGGTTCCTTCCACGAGACCCGCGGGTGCGTGCGGGTGCGCCGCGTACCGGGGCGCCGGGGTTGGCACCTTGGGGGCGGTAGGGCGCGGACGTGCCGGTCCCGTGCGGTACCTGACGATCCGCCGGAAACGGGTGGGGCGGCGGATGGTCGGACGGGACTTGGTCAGAAGCATGACAATCGTTGGCAGGGATGGACAGGGCGCCTACCGGGATTGGCCAAGAACCGCCAGTGCCGGTACGGATGGTTCGGTTGCCGCCCGTTGCCCGGTTTCGGCGGTTCGTCCCCCTGGCGGGACTCCGCCAGCCGGACGGCCTTGACAGCCCCGGGCGGCTCGGGCGGCCCCGGACGGTCTCGACGGTCCGGGACGGCCCGGGCTGCCGCCCGGAACGGCGGACGCCCGGGCCCTCCTGCCGGAGGCCCCGGGCGTCCGACGCGCCTGTGCGGTACGTCAGTTGACGTTGACGGCGGCCCAGGTCGCGGCGACGGCGCTGTACTCGGCGCTGGAGGCGCCGTACAGGTCGGCGGCGGCCTTCAGGGTGCCGGTGCGGGCGCCCGCGTAGTTGGTGGTGGAGGTGAAGTAGGTGGTCAGCGCGCGGTACCAGATCTGTGCGGCCTTGTCCCGGCCGATGCCCGCGAGCGTGGAGCCGTTGGAGGTCGGGCTGTTGTAGCTGACGCCGTTGATGGTCTTGGCGCCGCTGCCCTCGGCGAGCAGGTAGAAGAAGTGGTTGGCGACGCCGGAGGAGTAGTGGACGTCCTTGTTGCCGACGGTGGAGGACCAGTAGTCGGCCGAGGCGCCGTCCTTGGACGGCTTGTCCATGTAGCGCAGCGGGGTGCCGTCCCCGTTGATGTTGATCAACTCGCCGATCAGGTAGTCCGGCTTGTCGGAGGGCAGGTTGGCGTAGAACTCGACCATCGTGCCGAAGATGTCCGAGGTGGCCTCGTTCAGGCCGCCGGACTCGCCCGAGTAGTTGAGGTTGGCGGTGGCGGAGGTGACGCCGTGGCTCATCTCGTGGCCGGCCACGTCGAGTTCGGTGAGCGGGTGGGTGTTGCCGCTGCCGTCGCCGTACGTCATGCAGAAGCAGGAGTCGTCCCAGAACGCGTTCACGTAGTTGGAACCGTAGTGGACCCGGCTGGTGGCGCCGACGCCGTTGTTCTTGATGCCGTTGCGGCCGAAGGTGTTCTTGTAGAAGTCCCAGGTGACCGCCGCGCCGTACTGGGCGTCCACGGCGGCGGACTCGCTGTTGGAGGACAGGCCGTTGCCGAAGCTGTTGGTCGTGTTGGCGACCAGGGTGCCCGAGCCGGAGGTCTTGCCCTTCAGGGTGTACGTGGCCTGGCCGCCGCGGGTCGCGTCCTTGAGCTGGTAGCTCGAACCGCTCTGGGTGGTGGTCAGCGGGACGGAGCCGACGAAGACGCCCTTGCCGGTGCCGGCGGCGGTCCGCACCTGCTCGTGGCTGGAGAGCACCTCGCCGCTCGCCGCGTCGGTGACCAGCAGCTGGCGGCTCGGGGTGCCGTCGGCGCGCTCGCCCTCGACCGTGGTGCGGTACGCCAGGCGCGGGCTGCCGTCGGTGGCCCACACGACCAGCTCGGCCTTGCCGGTCTGGTGTACGGCGGTCAGCGGGGACTCGTCCTTGTCGGCGGCGATGCCCACGGTGGACTGCACGGCGCCGGTCGCCTGGTCGGCGGCCTTGTCGGCGGGGATCTGCGGGGTGAGGCTCGGCAGGGCGATGGTGGCGCCGGTGGCCTTGTCCACCGAGGTGGTCGAGCCGTCGGCCTTCTGGTGCACCACCAGGTCGCCGCCCAGGACGGGGAGGCCGGCGAAGGTGCGCTCGTAGCGCAGGTGGCGGGTGCCGTCGGCGTCCACCACGGCGTCCTTGGCCACCAGTTGCTCCTGGCCGCCCAGGGCCAGGGCGTGCGCGACCTTGCCGGCCTGGCCGTTGGCCAGGGCGATCAGGTCGGCGCGCTGCTTCGCGCCCTGGGACTGCGGGGCGGGGTCCGCGACGGCTGCGGTGCTCACCTGGACGACACCGGTGAGCAGGGCGGTGGCGGAGAGTACGGCGACTGCGGCGAGCTTTCGCTTCACGAACGAGTCCTTCCGGAAAACCGCGAGCGGGCGCGGTCGCGCGGCGTTCCGGGGGCCGGGGACGGCACCTGAGGGGCGGAACGGGCGCTGACGTGCGGGCCCCGTGCGGACTGAGCGGCTTCGCCACCGGTGGGTGGGGGTGGTGGCTGCCGAACGGGGTTGATCGAAAGCATGACAATCGAGCAAATCAAATGACAGGTCTTGCTCATGAATTGGCCAAGTCCCGCCACGGCGGAGGAATGTGAACGGATGGACAAAAGGGGCAAATCGTCCTGGTTTGCAGCGGGTTACCGTCCGAACCGACGCCTGGTAGCGCGGCGCCGGCCCGCTCCGGGGCCAACCCCGGTGCGCCGGTGGCCCGTTGCCGCGCGTTCACGCCGGCGCAATGTCCTGGTATGGACCTGGCCGTCCGATTGGCGGGTTCCCGCCACGTGTTGCGCTTGTCCACCATCAGGACGCCTGGTAGCACACGTCCCGTCCGCCGGTACGGTAAGGAGGTGGCCAAGCCCCTCGCTCTCGACTTCGACCCGATCGCCCGCGCCGACGAGCTGTGGACCCGCCGTTGGGGCGGGGTCCCCTCGATGGCGGCGATCACCTCGGTCATGCGCGCCCACCAGATCCTGCTCTCCCGGGTGGACGCGGTGCTCAAGCCGTACGGGCTGACCTTCGCCCGCTACGAGGCCCTGGTGCTGCTGACCTTCAGCCGGACCGGCGAGCTCTCGCTCTCCAAGATCGGCGAGCGGCTCATGGTCCACCCGACCAGCGTCACCAACACCGTCGACCGCCTGGAGCGGGCCGGCCTGGTCGCCCGCCGCCCCAACCCGCTGGACGGCCGCGGCGTGCTGGCCGCGATCACCGGGCGCGGCCGCGAGGTGGTCGAGGAGGCGACCCGGGAGCTGATGGCGATGGAGTTCGGGCTGGAGGAGTACGACGCCGAGCAGTGCCACCAGGTGTTCGAACTGCTCAGGCCGCTGCGGATCGCGGCCGGCGACTTCGCCGAGCCGTCCGAGGGGGCTGCGAAGGGCCGGGCGTGAAGGCGGCTACCCTCGTGTGAGCGGTGCGCGGATCCGGGCGTACCGGCGGACCGTGCCGAGCGAGGCGAGGAAGATCATGAAGGCGACCCCCCTGCTGGGCTGGTACCGGGCCCTGGCCATTGCGACCGGTACGGCGCTGCTGGTGTTCTGCGGCTTCATGGTCGCGAAGTACGGCTTCGACGCGGCCAAGGACGTGACCACGTACGTCGCGATGCTGCACGGCTACCTCTATATCGGGTACTTCGTGGTGACCTTCATGCTCGGGCAGAAGCTGAAGTGGCCGATGGGCCGGCTGGTGCTCACCCTGGCGGCGGGCTGCATCCCGTTCCTCTCCTTCGTCTTCGAGCGCAAGGTGGCCCGCGAGGCCGCCGAGCAGCTCCCGGCGGGCGGCGGCGCCCGCCAGCCGGCCGGCGTCTGAGCCCCGGGCTCCGACTCCCGGGCTCCGACTCCCAGGTTTCGCGAGAGCGCCCCTTCCCCGACCGGGGGAGGGGCGCTCCGGCGTTCTCGGACCCCGTTCGGGCGGCTCCCGGAGCCCCGGGCCGGATTCCGGGTCCCTTTCGGGGGATCGCGGGCCGTGCGGGCGGGTTGTCCATCGACAAGTACTAGGACGTCCGAGTAAATTGTTAGGACGTCCTACTAGCTGTGCCGCCCCGTCGCCGCGGCGGCCGTACGGAGCGGAGTTCGGGATCATGGACGCCGAGGAGATCGAGCGGGGCCGGCAGCGCTGGCAGCAGCGGTACGACAAGGCCCGCAAGCGCGACGCGGACTTCACCACCCTCTCCGGCGACGAGGTCGAGCCGGTCTACGGCCCGCCCGCCGGGCAGGCCTACGAGGGCTTCGAGCGGATCGGCTGGCCGGGCGAGTACCCGTACACCCGCGGTCTGCACCCGACCGGCTACCGGGGCCGCACCTGGACCATCCGCCAGTTCGCCGGCTTCGGCAACGCCCAGCAGACCAACGAGCGCTACCGGATGATCCTGGACGCGGGCGGCGGCGGCCTCTCGGTCGCCTTCGACATGCCGACCCTGATGGGCTACGACTCGGACGACCCGAAGTCGCTCGGCGAGGTCGGCCACTGCGGCGTGGCCATCGACTCGGCCGCCGACATGGAGGTGCTGTTCGACGGCATCCCGCTCGGCGGGGTCACCACCTCGATGACGATCAGCGGCCCGGCCGTGCCGGTCTTCTGCATGTACCTGGTGGCCGCCGAGCGCCAGGGCGTGGACCCGGCGGTGCTCAACGGCACCCTCCAGACGGACATCTTCAAGGAGTACATCGCGCAGAAGGAGTGGCTCTTCGCCCCCGAGCCGCACCTGCGCCTGATCGGCGACCTGATGGCCTACTGCGCCGAGGGCATCCCCGCGTACAAGCCGCTGTCGGTCTCCGGGTACCACATCCGCGAGGCCGGGGCCACGGCCGCGCAGGAGCTGGCGTACACCCTCGCGGACGGCTTCGGCTACGTCGAGCTGGGCCTCTCCCGCGGCCTGGACGTGGACGTCTTCGCGCCCGGCCTGTCCTTCTTCTTCGACGCGCACCTGGACTTCTTCGAGGAGATCGCCAAGTTCCGCGCCGCGCGCCGGATCTGGGCCCGCTGGATGCGCGAGCGCTTCGGCGCCAAGACCGACAAGGCGCAGTGGCTGCGCTTCCACACCCAGACCGCCGGCGTCTCGCTGACCGCGCAGCAGCCGTACAACAACGTGGTCCGCACCGCCGTCGAGGCGCTGGCCGCGGTGCTCGGCGGCACCAACTCGCTGCACACCAACGCCCTGGACGAGACCCTGGCGCTGCCCTCCGAGCAGGCCGCCGAGATCGCCCTGCGCACCCAGCAGGTGCTGATGGAGGAGACCGGCGTCGCCAACGTCGCCGACCCGCTGGGCGGTTCCTGGTACGTCGAGGCGCTGACCGACCGGATCGAGCAGCAGGCCGAGGCGATCTTCCAGCGGATCCTGGACAAGGGCCGGGAGGACCACGAGATCGGCCCGATCACCTCCGGCATCCTGCGCGGCATCGAGGAGGGCTGGTTCACCGGGGAGATCGCCGAGGCGGCCTTCCAGTACCAGCAGTCGGTGGAGAAGGGCGACAAGCGCGTGGTCGGCGTCAACTGCCACCCGCGCAGCGTCACCCCTGAGCTGGAGATCCTGCGGGTCAGCCACGAGGTCGAACGCGAGCAGGTCCGGGTGCTGCGGGAGCGCAAGGCGGCCCGGGACGACGCGGCCGTCCGGGCCGGGCTGGACGCCATGCTGGCGGCGGCGCGCTCGGGCGAGTCGATGATCCCGCCGATGCTGGACGCGGTGCGCGCCGAGGCGACGCTGGGCGAGATCTGCAACGCGCTGCGCGAGGAGTGGGGCACGTACCAGGAGAACGCGATGTTCTGAGGCCGCGGCCGACGCGGAGCCGCCGTACGGGATCCCGTACGGCGGCTTTGCCGTGTCTCCGGCCGGGGTGCTCTCAGCCCGCGAGCATCGGTCCGAGCAGCAGGTCGGTGAAGCGGCGGGTCCACTCCGGGGTGATCGGCTCGCCGCTGACCAGGACGCGGTGTTCGACGGTGCCCGCGATGGTGTCGAAGATGATGTCGACCTCCTCGCGGGCCGAGGTGTCGTCGGTGTCCGCCTCCAGCTCGCCGCGGGCCTGGGCGGCCGCCCGGCCCTGGCGGACCAGCCGCTTCTGCGGGTCCACGATGGCCTCGCGGATCCGCCGCCGCAGCTGCCGGTCGCGGGTGCCCTCGGCGAACAGCGCGAGCAGCGCGGCCTGGGTCTCCGGGCGGGCCAGCAGGTCGGCGAACTGGGCCACCACGGCCTCGATGTCGGCCCGCAGGCTGCCGAGGTCGGGCATCACCAGCTCGTCGAAGAGGGTGGCGACGGCGTCCACCACGAGCTCGTTCTTGGACGGCCAGCGGCGGTAGAGGGTGGTCTTGGCGACCCCGGCCCGGCTCGCCACGTGGCCCATGGTCAGTCCGCCCCAGCCGAGTTCGGCCAGGGTCTCGCGGGTGGCGTCGAGGATGGCGCGGTCGGCGGCGGCGCTGCGCGGGCGGCCCTTGGCCCGGGCGGTGCCCGCGGGCGCCGGGCAGTCCTGGTGCGTGCCCTGCGGGCTCGCTGGGGGCTGGGCGGCCGGCACCGGGCCTCCTTGCGCTCTACTGGTAAGTAACTTGGGTGGGGCTGGTAACGGTAGCGACTGTTCGTCCGTTCGGGCAGCGGGGCACCCCGGGAAAGTGGGGCAGGTCACGTCCCCGAACCACCGGAGGGGCTTGCGGCCGGGCCACCGGCTCCAGTTACGCTACGACTCGTAGCGAAAGCAGTGACAACCAGGCGCCGCGTCCCGTGGGACGGGAGCGGCGCGGGCGCGGGTGGGGATCCGCGCCGAACGGTCCAGGCTACCGGGGGAGGGGCACGGCGCCCGGGAACCCGCACCGCGCGGCCCGCGCGGGGCGACTTTCCGGAGGTTGGTGCCCGCGAGCAGCGCGGACGGGGGAGGATGGTGCCATGCAGCCACGGAATTCGCGTCTCAACAGCTCCGCCCTGCGCGGTGCGGTCGACCTCGCCGCAGTGAAGGCGGCCGGCGAAGCCGCCCAGAAGGCCGAGCAGGCCCGGGCCGAGCGGGCTCGTCAGGCGTCCGCCGCCGATGCGGACGGAGCCGCCCCCGCCCGGACCGCCCACCAGCTCGTCATCGACGTCACCGAGGACACCTTCGAGACCGAGGTCGTCCAGCGCTCCACCGAGGTGCCGGTCGTCATCGACTTCTGGGCCGAGTGGTGCGGGCCCTGCAAGCAGCTGAGCCCGGTCCTGGAGGGCCTGGCCGAGGAGTACGCCGGCCGCTTCGTGCTCGCCAAGATCGACGTCGACGCCAACCCGCTGCTCTCCCAGCAGTTCGGCATCCAGGGCATCCCGGCCGTGATGGCCGTGGTGGCCGGCCAGCTGGTGCCGCTGTTCCAGGGCGCGGAGAGCGCGGCCAACATCCGTCAGATCCTGGACCAGCTGATCCTGGTCGCCGAGCAGCGCTTCGGCGTGGCCGGCCTGGCCGGTGGCGCGGCCGCCCCGGGCGAGGCCCCGGCCGCCGCCCCGCAGCGCCCCGAGGACCCGGCGCTGTCCGCCGCGCACGACGCGCTGGACGCCGGCGACCTGGGCGGTGCCATCCAGGCCTACCGGAACGTGCTGGCCGAGCAGCCGGGCAACACCGAGGCCAAGCTGGGCCTGGCCCAGGCCGAGCTGCTGAAGCGGATCGAGGGTCTGGACCTCCAGGCCGTCCGGGCGGCGGCCGCCGCCGACCCGAAGGACGTCGGGATCCAGCTCAAGGCGGCCGACCTGGACCTGGTCGGCGGTCACGTCGAGGACGCCTTCGGGCGCCTGGTGGCCACCGTCGGGCGGACGGCCGGCGAGGACCGGGACACCGCCCGGCTGCGCCTGCTGGAGCTGTTCGAGGTGATCGGCCCGGAGGACCCGCGGGTCGTCGCGGCCCGTACGGCGCTGGCGCGCGTGCTGTTCTGAGCCCGCTCCGGGCCGGTTCCCGGTCCGTCCCGAGCCCGTTCTGAGCCCGGATCAGGTCCGCTGCCTGGCACGGCGGATGACCTGCGGTGTCGCTGGTGATTTGGCGACAATCCGGTCAACTGAACAGAGGTTTACCAAATCTTGATTTCACCCGTGGGTGGTCACCTTGTGTGACCGCCCACGGGTGTTTCGCTTGCGTTTCCGGCAGATTTCGCCGTCACGTTTCCTTCAAGACGTCACGCAGGGTGCGGTCCGGGTCGATTCCATGATCAACGCCACCTGATGTTGCATTACCCGTCAGTAAGGAACCTCTTGTGCTTCGCCCGGGATTCAAGCACGATCGGCCACGCCCGGTCCCGGGCTCCACACCCCGACCCCGGTCGGCCACGCGGAGCGCGGGATCCCCACCGGGCGGTCCGTCGGCCCCGGCCGGCGGGAGGGAGGGCAGGGGGGTATCCGCGGTCCCACGGCGGTTCCTGTCCTTCGACCGGCCGCGCGGCCCTGCGCGGTCGCTGGTTGTCGCTCGGGGGTGATCGCCGATGTCGTCGGTCCTGCCCGCCGCCCCGCAAGGACGGCCGGTGCTTGGACGGGAGGTCCGCTGCACGCGGGCCGCTCCCGCGTCCGACGACGCCCAAGGCGCTCTCCGCTACCGAGGACGTAGCTCTCTCCCATCCCAGGTCCCCACCGGTGCGGGACGCGCCGCCGGGGAGCCGGAGATGTACGTCCTAGAAGGAGGACTCGCATGTCCCAGACCTACGGCAAGACCCGCTGGAAGCGCTTCGCCCTGGTGATGGTGCCGAGCATCGCGGCCACCGCCGCGGTGGGCGTCTCGATCGCCAACAACGCGCTGGCGGCTTCGTTCAGCGTCTCCGGCCAGAGCTTCAAGGTCACCACGCCGGAGCTGCACGGCAGGAACTTCGCCCAGTTCGGCTCGATCGACGCGGAGTCGAACGGCACGCCGCACCCGGTCGCCGTCTCGGCCTTCGACGAGGCCACCATCAAGGGCCTCTGCCAGTCGGTGGTGACCGACCCCAACGTCATCCCCGGCCTGCCGTGGAAGCTGCCCAAGATCATCCTGCGTCTGGAGGCCGGCAACAGCGAGGACGTCAAGAAGCAGGTCTACGCCAAGAACCTGCTGATCGACCTCGACCAGCTGAACGCCGACGCCGAGTTCTCCAACATCAACATCGGCCAGGAGGCGTCGACCCTCAAGGGCGAGGCCACCCAGGGCTGGAAGTCCAAGCTCGGCGGCCTGCCGTCCGGGCAGACCGGCTTCGCCCAGGCCGCCGAGAAGGCCGACCTGTACAACGTGCAGCAGACCGCCTGGGCCACCTCGGCCGGCACCTTCAAGCTCCCGGGCCTGAAGCTCGCGCTGCACACCGACGGTTCCGGCGAGTGCTACTAGGCCGTTGACGGCGGCGGGCCGGGCCCGGCCCGCCCGCCCCGACGGCACCCGCGGGACCGGGGGCGGTGCGTGCGCCGTCCCCGGATCCCGTGTCTCCTCCATCCCTCGTTCACACCATCGAGGAGCTGCACCGTGTCCAGCGCCCTTGCCTCCTACCGGCCCGCCGAGCACGAGAACCCCGCCCAGTGGCTGCGCCGGGTGTTCCGTACGTTCCGTCGGACGCGGCCGTACTACGGCGGTCTGCTGGCCATGATCGCCGGCGTCCCGATCATGTACTTCCCGTACGCCAAGCTCTCGTTGGGCGGCATGACGGTGGCCATGGCCACCACGGCGGGTGCCGGGTCACTGATCATCGGCGTGCTGCTGATCGTGCTCGGGCTGACCGCCTGGTTCCAGCCGGCCGTACGGGTCTTCGCCGGCATCGCCACCACGCTGCTGACGCTGGTCTCCCTCCCGGTCTCCAACCTGGGGGGCTTCGGACTGGCCCTGCTGCCGGGCCTGATCGGCGGCGGGCTGATGGTCTCCTGGGCGCCGCTGCCGGAGCCCAAGGCCGCGAAGGCGGCCGGGCGCGGACGCTGGGGCCGGGCCAAGGGCGGCGCCGGGGACGCGGCGGCCGGGAACGCCGTGGCGCGGAGCGTCGCCACCGAGCCGGCCACCGACGGCGCCGTCGAGGCGCCCACCGCCGAACTGCCCGCCCAGGGCGGGCCGCAGGCCGCCGAACCCGCGGCCGCCGTCCCGAAGCAGGCCGACACCGCGGACCGGAAGCGGGCCGCCGCCGTGGACCAGGAGGAGGCGCGGTGACCGGGCCGGCCGAGCAAGCCGACGGTACGACCGTTCCCGCGCAGCGCTCCGGCCGGCACGCGGCCCCGCGCACGCCCGTACGGGTCCGGCTGAGGGGCCGGGCACTGGCGCTGGCCGCGGTGCCGACCGCGCTGCTGATGGCCGCCGCCTACACGCCCAACCCGGCGGTCGCCGAGTCGGCGGCGGGCAAGCCCTGCGGCACCGCGCCGGCCGCCGTGCCGGACGTCGCGCCGGTCGAGACGCCGGTGCCCAAGAGCGAGCTGCCCGAGCCGCCGCCGGGCCCGTCCACGGCGCCGAGCACCGCGCCGAGCACCGCGCCGGGCACCGCGCCCACCGCCGGCCCCTCGACGGACCCGGGCTCGGTGCCGACCCCCGCACCGACCACCGGCCCGGCCCAGCAGCCGACCTCGCCGGTCAAGCCGTCGGCCGCCGCGACGCCCACCACCACCGGCCCGGCGGCCCGGGCGGGGCTGATCGACGGCCTCGTCGACGGCGTCAACCGGCTGCTCACCCCGAACGGCTCGCCGAGCCCGACCCCGGGCGGCGCCCCGACCACCACCCCCGCGGCGCCCGCCGGCCCGGCCGCTCCGGCCGCCCCCGCCCCGCACACCGAGGCCCCGCACCCGGACGCCCCGGTGCAGGCCCCGGCCGCCGCCCCGCAGGCCGCGCCGCCCGCGACCCAGCCCGCCGCCGACGAGCCCTCGCCCACCGCCACGCCGAGTGGCAGGGCGAGCGGCAAGCCGAAGTCCTCCGCGACCCCGTCCGCGGACGCCTCGGCGACGCCCTCCGCGGGCGCCTCCGGCAGCCCGTCCGGCACGCCGACCGAGAACCCCGACTGCGATGTGGACGCCCGGGGCCTGACCGCCGGCGCGCCCGCCCCCGGGCACGTCGTCCCGGAGCAGAACTGGACCCTGAAGACCAGCCGGCTCGCCCTGCACGGCGCGGCCTTCCACGGCGTCTACGACGTGAAGACCGTGACCGGCAGCAAGCGCGTCCTGAAGTTCGTGGTCGACAGCGTGGACATCGACAACCTCGACATGTCGACCCTGGAGGGCAACGGCGTCACCTTCCACGTCCAGGGCGCCCCGGGTTCCACCTCGACGATGCGCAAGGGCCCGGTCACCATGTACGTGGAGCGGCTGTCCGGCCACCTCTCCAAGGTGCTCGGCCTGCCGATCCCGATCGACCTGGGCGAGATCACCCTCACCCCGGACACCCTGCCGCGCTGGCTGTACGACCTGATCGGCTCCATCCCGATCCCGCTGGACCTGGAGCTGACCGGCGTCACCGCCAAGCAGGCCGGCCAGTTCGGCGGCACCCTGCGCATCCCCGGGATGCGCCTGTTCAACGACGACGCCCCCTACAGCGACAAGTAGCGGACGCCACAAGGACCGTGGGGCGGCCCTCCGGAAGGAGGACCGCCCCACGGGCGTTCAGGCCTGACGGGTGCTCACTCGCCCCGGGTGCCCAGGTGGTGCACCTGCACCATGTTGGTGGTGCCGGGGACGCCGACCGGGACACCGGCGGTGACGATGACGGTGTCGCCCTCGCCGAGCCGGCCGAGCTTCAGCAGCTCCCGGTCGACCTGCGCGACCATCGCGTCGGTGGTGGCCACCTGCTCCGTGACGTACGCCTCGACGCCCCAGCTCAGCGAGAGCTGGTTGCGGGTGGCGCTGTCCGGGGTGAAGGCGATCACCGGGATCGGCGAGCGGTAGCGGGACAGCCGGCGGGCGGTGTCGCCGGACTTGGTGAAGGCGACCAGCGCCTTGCCGTCCAGGAAGTCGCCCAGCTCGCACGCGGCGCGGGCGACGGAGCCGCCCTGGGTGCGCGGCTTGCGGCCCGGGTTGAGCGGCTGGAGGCCCTGGGCGAGCAGCTCGCCCTCGGCCGTCTCGCAGATCCGGGCCATGGTGCGGACGGTCTCGACGGGGTACTTGCCGACGCTCGACTCGGCGGACAGCATGACCGCGTCGGCGCCGTCCAGGATGGCGTTGGCGACGTCGGAGACCTCGGCGCGGGTCGGGCGCGAGGCGTGGATCATCGACTCCATCATCTGGGTGGCGACGATGACCGGCTTGGCGTTGCGGCGGGCCAGGGTGATCAGCTGCTTCTGGACCAGCGGCACCCGCTCCAGCGGGTACTCCACGGCCAGGTCGCCGCGGGCGACCATGATGGCGTCGAAGGCGAGGACGATCTCCTCCATGGCCTCGACGGCCTGCGGCTTCTCGATCTTGGCGATGACCGGCACGCGGATGCCGACCTCGTCCATGACCTCGTGGACGTCCTTGATGTCGTCCGCGTTGCGGACGAAGGACAGGGCGATCATGTCGACGCCCAGGCGCAGCGCGAAGCGCAGGTCGTCCTTGTCCTTCTCGGACAGGGCGGGCACGTTCACGGCCGCGCCGGGCAGGTTGATGCCCTTGTTGTTCGAGAGCACGCCGCCCTCGATCACCACGGTCTTCACCCGCGGGCCGTCGACGCTGACGACCTCCAGGGCGATGACGCCGTCGTTGATCAGGATCGGGTCGCCGGCCTTCACGTCGCCGGGCAGGCCCTTGTAGGTGGTGCCGCAGATGTGCTGGTCACCGGGGACGTCCTCGGTGGTGATGGTGAACTCGTCGCCGTTGTCGACGGTCACCGGGCCGTTGGCGAAGGTCGCCAGACGGATCTTCGGACCCTGGAGGTCGGCCAGGACGCCGATGGCCTTGCCGGTGTCCTCCGAGACCTGGCGGACCTTGCGGTACCGCTCCTCGTGGTCCGCGTGGTTGCCGTGGCTCATGTTCAGTCGGGCGACGTTCATGCCCGCCTCGACGATGGCCTTCAGCTGTTCGTAGGAGTCCGTCGCCGGACCCAGGGTGCAGACAATTTTCGCTCGGCGCATATGGATCAGTCTATCCGTTCGTGTTATAGGTGCATTCGGCACGCACCGGGAGGAATCGCCGACGAAAGCTTCCGAGGAGTGAGACGGATCCGTGTCAGTCCTCGGACTCCCGGCGTTCCCGGTGCACCAGCGCGAAGGTCTGTCGGGCGATCTCCAGCTCCTCGTCGGTGGGCACCACGGCGACCGCCACCCGGGCGTACTCGGGCGAGACGATCCGGGCCTCGCCGGACCGCACCGAGTTCAGTTCCGGGTCGACGGCGATGCCCAGTTCCTCCAGTCCCGCGGTGGCCGCCGCGCGCACCGGCGCCGCGTTCTCCCCGACCCCGGCGGTGAACGCGATCGCGTCCACCCGGCCGAGCACCGCGTAGTAGCCGCCGATGTACTTGCGCAGCCGGTGGACGTACGAGTCGAACGCGAGCTTCGCGTCCGCGTCCCCCTCGTCGGCCCGGCGCATGATCTCGCGCATGTCGTTCTCGCCGCACAGCCCGCGCAGGCCGCTGCGGCGGTTGAGCAGGTCGTCGATCTCGTCCACGGACAGCCCGCCGACCCGGTGCAGGTGGAACACCACGCCGGCGTCGATGTCGCCCGACCGGGTGCCCATGACCAGGCCCTCCAGCGGGGTCAGGCCCATCGAGGTGTCCACGCAGCGGCCGCCCGCGACCGCCGAGGCGGAGGCGCCGTTGCCCAGGTGCAGCACGATCACGTTGACCTCGGCCGGGTCCTTGCCGAGCAGCCGGGCGGTGGCCCGCGAGACGTACTGGTGCGAGGTGCCGTGGAAGCCGTAGCGGCGCACCCGGTGCCGGTCGGCGACGTCCTTGTCGATCGCGTACCGGGCCGAGTACTCGGGCATCGAGGCGTGGAAGGCGGTGTCGAAGACGGCCACCTGGGGGAGGTCGGGGCGCAGGGCCCGGGCGACCTCGATGCCGGTGATGTTGGCCGGGTTGTGCAGCGGGGCGACCGGGATCAGCCGGCGGATCTCCTTGAGCACGTCGTCGGTGATCACGGTCGGCTCGGTGAACCGCAGGCCGCCGTGCACCACCCGGTGGCCGATCGCGGCCAGCTCGGGGGAGTCCAGCCCGACGCCGTCGGCGGACAGCTCCTCGGCGACGGCCTTGAGCGCGGCGGCGTGGTCCGGGAAGGCCTGGACGGTCTCGCGCGGCCCGCCGGTGCGCGGGGTGTGCACCAGCCGCCCGCCGGCCTCGCCGATCCGCTCGACCAGCCCGGCGGCCAGCCTGGCCCCGTCCAGCATGTCGATCAGCTGGTACTTCACCGACGAGGAGCCGGCGTTCAGGACGAGGACGCGGGTGCCCTTGCTCATGCGGGGAGCTCCTTGCTGTCCGACGCGAGGTCCTGGGAGGTGCGGTCCTGGGAGGCGTGGTCCTGGGACTGGATGGCGGTGATCGCGACGGTGTTGACGATGTCCTGCACCAGCGCCCCGCGGGAGAGGTCGTTGACGGGCTTGCGCAGCCCCTGGAGCACCGGGCCGACCGCGACGGCCCCGGCCGAGCGCTGGACCGCCTTGTAGGTGTTGTTGCCGGTGTTGAGGTCCGGGAAGATCAGCACGGTGGCCCGCCCGGCCACCGGGGAGCCCGGCAGCTTGGTGGCCGCGACCCGGGCGTCCACCGCCGCGTCGTACTGGATCGGGCCCTCGACCAGGATGTCCGGCCGCAGCTCGCGGACCAGCTCGGTGGCCTTGCGGACCTTGTCGACGTCCGCGCCGGAGCCGGAGGTGCCGGTCGAGTACGAGAGCATCGCGACCCGCGGCTCCACCCCGAACTGGGCGGCGGTGGCGGCCGACTGGATGGCGATGTCGGCCAGCTGCTGGGCGTCCGGGTCGGGGTTGACCGCGCAGTCGCCGTACACCAGCACCCGGTCGGCCAGGCACATGAAGAAGACCGAGGAGACGATCGAGGCGCCCGGCGAGGTCTTGATCACCTCGAAGGCGGGCCGGATGGTGGCGGCGGTGGAGTGCGCCGCGCCGGAGACCATGCCGTCCGCGATGCCCTCCTGGACCATCAGGGTGCCGAAGTACGAGACGTCGGTGACCACGTCCAGGGCCAGTTCGACGGTCATCCCCTTGTGGGCGCGCAGCTTCGCGTACAGCTCGGCGAACTGGCGGCGCAGCGGGCTGGTGGCCGGGTCGACGATCCGCACCTGGGCGCGGTCGGCGGCCGGGTCCTCGGCCGGGAGGTCGATGCTCAGGCTCGACGCCTTGCGGCGGACGGCGTCCGCCTCGCCGAGCAGGGTGAGGTCGCAGATGTTGCGGCGCAGCAGGATCTCGGCGGCGCGCAGCACCCGCTCCTCGGTGCCCTCCGGCAGGACGACGTGCCTGCGGGTGCCCCGGGCGCGCTCCAGCAGCTCGTGCTCGAACATCATCGGGGTGACCCGCTCGGACCGGCCGACCTCGATCAGGTTGGTCAACTCGGCGGTGTCGACGTGCAGTTCGAACAGGCCGAGGGCGATCTCGGCCTTCCGGGGGCTGGCCGAGGTGAGCTTGCCCTCCAGGTGGGTCAGGTGGGCGGCGGTGGGCCAGCTGCCCTCGGGGACGACCGCGACCGGGGTGCCGGGGGCGAGCCGGGCGGCCAGCGCCATCACGTTGGGGCCGGGGTGCTGGCCGAGCGTCAGCAGCACGCCGGCGATCGGCGGGGCGCCGGCGGCGTGCGCGGCCAGCGAGCCGATCACCAGGTCGGCGCGGTCCCCGGGGGTGACCACCAGGGCGCCCTCGGTCAGCGCGTCCAGGAAGGTGGGCAGCATGGCGCCGCCGAAGACGTAGCCGCGCACGTCCCGGGCGAGGCCGGCGGCGTCCCCGAGCAGCACCTCGGCGCCGGTCGCCTCGACCAGCTGGGCGACGGTGGGCGCGGCCAGGGCCGGCTCCTCCGGGATGACGTAGGCGGGGACGGGCAGCTTCTCGGTGAGGGCGCGCTGGATGCGCTGCTTGGCGCCGGGGGCGACCCGGTTGGCGATCATCGCCAGGGTCTGGCAGCCGAGGTCGGTGTAGGCGCGGTGGGCGCCCAGCAGCTCGGCGACCACCGTCTCGGGGTCCTCGCCGTGCCCGCCGACCACCGGCAGCACGGCGGCGCCGAACTCGTTGGCCAGGCGGGCGTTGAAGGCGAGTTCGTCCGGGATGCTGGTGTCGGCGAAGTCGGTGCCGAGCACCAGGACGGCCTGGCAGCGCCGCTCCAGCGCGTGGAAGCGGTCGACCAGCGCGGAGACCAGTTCGTCCTGCCCGTGGGCGGCCTGGAGGGCGGCGGCCTCCTCGTAGCCGAGGCCGTACAGCTCGCTGCTGGGCAGGTCGAGCCGGTAGCGGCCGCGCAGCAGCTCGACCACGTGGTCGGAGCCCGGCTGCCCGGGGGCGGCGTGCACCAGCGGGCGGAACACCCCGACCCGGTCCACCTGGCGGGTGAGCAGTTCCATGACCCCGAGTTCGACCGCCTGGCGGCCGTCCCCCCGGTCGATGCCGGTCACGTACACGCTGCGCGCCACGTGGTTGTCTCCGTCCCGTCGTCTCGGAAAGTGGTCATATCGACCATACCTTCGCACCCCGAACGGGTGTCCGCGAGCAGAGCGACGGGGTTCGGGCAAGGGGCGGAGGTCCCGCCCCGGGTGCCCGCCGACGGGGCGGGCACCCGGGGCGTCCGGGGCACCGGAGGCGCCCGGCGCTCAGCGCGCGGGGCGGAGCCAGACGGTGGAGAGCGGGGGGAGGACCAGTTCGGCGGACCGGGGCTGGCCGTCCCACTCCACCGGCTCGGCCTTGACCGGGTGGGAGTTGCCGACGCCGCTGCCGCCGTACTCCTCGGCGTCGGTGTTCAGCGCCTCCTCCCACAGCTGGTCGCGGCCCGCCAGCCGGGGCAGCCCGACCCGGTGGCCGTGCCGGACGACCGGCGAGAAGTTGCAGACCGCGACCAGCGGCGAGCCGTCGGCCGCGTACCGGACGAAGGAGAGCAGGTTGTCCTCGGCGGCGCCGCCGTCGAGCCAGCGGAAGCCCTCCGGGACGGTGTCCAGCTCCCACAGCGCCGGGGTGTCGAGGTAGCGCCGGTTGAGGTCGCGGACCAGCCGGCGCACCCCGAGGTGCTCCTCGTGGGCCGGCCACCGCTCGTCGAGCACCCACCACTGCGGGCCCTGCTCGTGGTCCCACTCCGCGCCCTGGGCGAACTCCTGCCCCATGAACAGCAGCTGCTTGCCCGGGTGGGACCACATGAAGCCGAGGTAGGCGCGGTGGTTGGCGCGCTGCTGCCACCAGTCCCCGGGCATCTTGGAGACCAGCGCCCGCTTGCCGTGCACCACCTCGTCGTGCGAGATCGGCAGGACGTAGTTCTCGGAGTAGGCGTACACCATCGAGAAGGTGATCTCGTTGTGGTGGTACTTGCGGTGCACCGGCTCCTTGGACATGTAGACCAGCGAGTCGTGCATCCAGCCCATGTTCCACTTCAGCCCGAAGCCGAGCCCGCCGGCGTCGGTGGGGCGGGTGACCCCGTCCCAGGCGGTGGACTCCTCGGCGATGGTCACCGCGCCCGGGCAGCGCCGGTAGACGGTGGCGTTCATCTCCTGGAGGAAGGAGGCGGCGTCCAGGTTCTCCCGGCCGCCGAACCGGTTGGGGGTCCAGTCGCCGCCCTCGCGGGAGTAGTCGAGGTAGAGCATCGAGGCGACGGCGTCCACCCGCAGGCCGTCGACGTGGAACTCCTCGCACCAGTACACCGCGTTGGCGACGAGGAAGTTGCGCACCTCCTTGCGGCCGTAGTCGAACTCCAGCGTCCCCCAGTCGGGGTGCTCGGCGCGCAGCGGGTCGGCGGGCTCGTACAGCGGCTCGCCGTCGAAGCGGGCGAGCGCGAAGTCGTCCTTGGGGAAGTGCGCGGGCACCCAGTCGACGATCACGCCGATGCCGTGCCGGTGCAGGGTGTCCACCAGGAACCGGAAGTCGTCGGGGCCGCCGAGCCGGGCGGTGGGGGCGTAGTAGCCGGACACCTGGTAGCCCCAGGAGCCGCCGAAGGGGTGCTCCATCACCGGCATGAGCTCCACGTGGGTGAAGTTCAACTCCTGGAGGTAGCGCGGCAGTTCCTCGGCGATGGCGCGGTAGGTGGTGAGGTCCGGGCGCCAGGACGGCAGGTGCAGCTCGTACACCGACATCGGGGCCCGGTGGTGCGCGGCGCGGGCCCGGCGGGCCATCCACTCGCCGTCCTGCCAGGCGTAGTCGGAGGAGGTGACCACCGAGGCGGTGCCGGGCGGGCACTGGGCGGCCCGGGCCAGCGGGTCGGCCTTGTCCAGCACCCAGCCCTGCCGGGTGTGCACCTCGTACTTGTAGGTGGCGCCCTCGGCCAGGCCGGGGACGAACAGCTCCCAGATCCCGGACGAGCCGAGCGAGCGCATCGGGTGCCCGGTGCCGTTCCAGTGGTTGAAGCCGCCGATCAGCCGCACCCCGACGGCGTTCGGCGCCCAGACCGCGAAGGCGGTGCCGGCCACCCCGTCGACGGTGCGCACGTGCGAGCCGAGCGCCCGCCACAGCTGCTCGTGCCGGCCCTCGGAGATCAGGTGCAGGTCGAGTTCGCCGAGGGTGGGCGGGGTGCGGTAGCCGTCGTGCTGGCGCAGCGGCTCGCCGTCGGGGTACGTCACCAGCAGGGTGTACTCCGGCGGTTCGCCGCCGGCCACCAGGCCGGTGAACAACCCGCTCTGCTGGTGGGTGAGTTCGGCCGGGCCGTGGGCGGTCTCGACGACCACCCGCTCGGCGAACGGGCGCAGCACCCGGATCGCCGTGCCGCCGTGCACCGGGTGCGCGCCGAGCAGCGCGTGCGGGTCGTGGTGCTGCCCGCCCACCAGCCGGTCGACCTCGGCCGGCGGCAGCGGCGCCTCGGGCAGCCGCAGCGCCCCGGTGGGGGCCGGGCGCTCGGCCCCCCGGGGCTGCGGGGCCGCGAGTGGGTCGGCCGGGGACGGGAGGGCGTCCGGGGGCTCCGAGCCGGTGCCGGCGCCCCCCTCCTCCTCGGCCGCCCGGTGCGCCCCGTGCTCGTGGCCGGTGTGGCCTTCGGCGGGGAGCGGTCCGGCCAGGAAGGTGGCCGGTACGGGGCGGGTGGGGCGGCCGGTCGGGTCGATCGGCGTCACGGCGGGGTCCTCCTGCGGCGGGGTGGGCGAACTCCTGCGGGCGGGACAGGAAACGGTCGGGACAGGAAACGGGTGGGACGGGAGACGCGTGGTGCGGAGACGGGCGGTGCGGGAATCGGGCGGTGCGGAAAAGGCGTGGGTACGGGAAGGGCCGGTCAGACGGACAGGGCGAGCCGGTTGATCGCGGCCAGCGGGATCGGCAGCCAGCTCGGCCGGTGCCGGGCCTCGTACACCACCTCGTAGACCGCCTTGTCGATCTCCAGCGCCCGCATCAGCTCCGGTGAGGCGGCCGGGTCGGCGCCGCCGCCGGCGGTGTAGCCGGCGCCGTAGGCGGTGCGGTTGCGCTGGGCCCAGGCGGCGGCCAGGTGGGCCAGTTCCGGGTCGACGGGGCCGCCGGCCAGCAGGTGGGCGGCCGCGTAGTCGAAGGAGCGCAGCATCGCGGCGACGTCGCGCAGGGCGGGCTGCGGTTCGCGGCGCTCGTTGACGGACTTGGCGGGCTCGCCCTCGAAGTCCAGCAGCACCCAGCCGTGCGGGGTGCGCATGGCCTGTCCGAGGTGGAGGTCGCCGTGGATGCGCTGGACCGGCAGGCCGTCCGGGTGGGCGTCGGCGAGCTGCTGGAAGGCGGTGCGCAGGGCGGCCCGGAAGCGCAGCAGGCCGGGGACGGCGGCGACGGCGCTGTCCAGCCGGTCGGCCATGGCGCCGGCCAGCCGTCCGGTCTGGGCGCGGTCGAGCCGGGCGACGGGCATCGAGCGGGCGAGGACCCGGTGCACCTCGGCGGTGGCCCGGCCGAGCCGGTGCGCCTCGATGGCGAAGTTGCCGGGGGAGCGGTCCCCCTTGAGCCGGCCGACCTGGTCGAGGGCGAGTTCCCAGCCGTCCTCGGCGTCCGGCAGGTAGCGCTGCAGCAGTCCGAGGGTGGCGGGTTCGGCGCGTTCCATCCGGCTCTCGAACCAGGCGGCGACCCGGGGGATGCGGGTGGAGCCGGCCCGGGAGAGCGCGAGCGAGAGTTCGAGGTCGGGGTTGGTGCCGGGGTGGATGCGGCGGAACAGCTTCAGGATGTACGAGGTGCCGTAGATGACCGAGCTGTTGGACTGCTCGGCGGTGGAGGCGCGGCCGGGGAGGTTGGCGGGCAGTCCGGAGCCGGGGGTGCGGCGGAAGGAGAGCGCGCCGAAGCGGTCCCCGGTGGCCAGGTGTTCGAGCAGCCGTCCGGTGAGTTCGGGGTCGTGCACCGCGTCGTAGAGGGTCGCGCCGTCGTACGGGCCCTGGCTGAGCCGGCCGAGCACGGCGGCGGGCCCGATGTCCCCGAGCCCGCCGGAGCGGATGCCGAGCAGCAGCTGGTAGATGTCGCCGTGCGGGGCGCCGGCCGTGGTGGCGTGCTCGACCCGCAGCAGGAGGTGCAGCAGGGCCGGGTCGCCGACCTGCAGCGGGGTGCCGACGACCGGGGTGAGGCCGGTGATGGGCCTTCCCTTGCCGGCGTACCAGCGCTGGGTGGGCAGCCAGGAGGCGATCAGTGGCAGGGCCGCCTGGACGAGTTCGCTGACGCCCAGGGCGGTTCTCCGGGCCCCGGCGCCCCGGGTGCCCGCGGGGGTGGCGGGACCGGTGGGGGCGTCGTCCTGGAGGTGGGCTTGAGAACGGGAGGTTTCGGACATGGCTCCCTTTCCCCGGAAGCACGCGGACTGCCCGACGGGTCGTGGCCGGGTCCGTCAGTCTTCCGGATTGCGGCGGCGCGGCGGTCGCGGCACGCGAGCACGGCTCGGGTGTCACGCCTTCGTGTGGGTGGCCGTTGGGCTGTTCTCCGTACGCGGTGGTGCAGAGAACTCCGGGGGCGCGGGGGTTCAACTCGCGCCCCCGGAGGGTCTGGTGGTGCTGTTCACGGCTGCTGTGCCACGTGCGGCGGATCGTTACTTCGATCGCCTGGTCCCGCTCAGGCGCGGGGGCTGCCGGAGCTGGAACCAGTAGAAGCCGTGCCCGGCCAGGGTGAGCAGGTAGGGCCACTCGCCGATCGACGGGAAGCGCACCCCGCCGATCAGCTCGACCGGGTACCGCCCGCCGTACTGCCGCAGGTCCAGCTCGGTCGGCTGCGCGAACCGCGAGAAGTTGTTCACGCACATGACCAGGTCCCCCTCGTACTCGCGCACGAAGGCCAGCACGGCGGGGTTGCTGGAGGGCAGTTCGGCGTAGCTGCCGAGGCCGAACGCCGGATTGAGCTTGCGGATCTCGATCATGCGACGCGTCCAGTGCAGCAGGGAGCTCGAACTGCTCTGCTGCGCCTCGACGTTGGTCACCTGATAGCCGTACACCGGGTCCATGATGGGCGGCAGACTGAGCCTGCCCGGGTCGGCGGAGGAGAAACCCGCGTTGCGGTCCGGGGTCCACTGCATCGGGGTGCGCACGCCGTCCCGGTCGCCGAGCCAGATGTTGTCGCCCATGCCGATCTCGTCCCCGTAGTAGAGGACCGGCGAGCCGGGCAGGGAGAGCAGCAGCGCGGTGAACAGCTCGATCTGGTTGCGGTCGTTCTCCAGCAGCGGGGCGAGCCGGCGGCGGATGCCCACGTTGGCGCGCATCCGCGGGTCCTTGGCGTACTCCGCGTACATGTAGTCGCGCTCCTCGTCGGTGACCATCTCCAGGGTCAGCTCGTCGTGGTTGCGCAGGAAGATGCCCCACTGGCAGCCGCCGGGGATCTGCGGGGTCTTGGCGAGGATCTCGGACACCGGGTAGCGGGACTCCCGGCGCACCGCCATGAAGATCCGGGGCATCACCGGGAAGTGGAACGCCATGTGGCACTCGTCGCCGCCGGAGGCGAAGTCGCCGAAGTAGTCGACGACGTCCTCCGGCCACTGGTTGGCCTCGGCGAGCAGCACGGTGTCCGGGTAGTTGGCGTCGATCTCCTTGCGGACCCGCTGGAGGAACTCGTGGGTCTCCGGGAGGTTCTCGCAGTTGGTGCCCTCGCGGGCGAACAGGTACGGCACCGCGTCCAGCCGGAAGCCGTCGATGCCGAGGTCGAGCCAGAACCGCAGCCCGGCGATCATCTCGTCCTGGACCCGGGGGTTGTCGTAGTTGAGGTCCGGCTGGTGCGAGAAGAAGCGGTGCCAGAAGTACTGCTTGCGGACCGGGTCGTAGGTCCAGTTGGAGGTCTCGGTGTCGACGAAGATGATCCGGGCGTCCGGGTACTGCTTGTCGTCGTCGGCCCACATGTAGAAGTCGCCGTAGGGCCCGTCCGGGTCGGAGCGGGAGGCCTGGAACCACGGGTGCTGGTCGCTGGTGTGGTTCATGACGAAGTCGATCACGATGCGCATGCCGCGGGCGTGCGCGGCGTCGACGAACTCCATGAAGTCGGCGAGGTCGCCGAACTCCGGCAGCACCGAGGTGTAGTCGGAGACGTCGTACCCGCCGTCGCGCAGCGGCGAGGCGAAGAACGGGGGGAGCCAGAGGCAGTCGATCCCGAGCCACTGGAGGTAGTCGAGCTTGGCCGTGAGCCCCTTGAGGTCCCCGACCCCGTCGCCGTTGCTGTCCTGGAAGGACCGCACCAGCACCTCGTAGAAGACCGCACGCTTGAACCACTGCGGGTCGAGCTTCTTCTTCGAGGTCTCGGGGAAGGTGTCGGGGACGGGCTCGTTCACTGTCACGCTGGGTTCCTCCGAACCGTGAGGAGGTGAGCCGGCTCGGCTGAGGGATCGAGCCGGACGTAGTTGTGCCGGCCCCAGGTGTAGACGGCGCCGGTGAGCTCGTCGTGCACCGCGTACGGGCCGTCGCCGTCGAGCGTGACGGTGGCCTCCTGGACGTGGTGCGGGTCGAGGTTCACCACGGTGACGACCTGGTCGGTGAGCCCCTCGGGGGTGGTCGCGGTCTTGGAGTAGGCGAGCACCTGGTCGTTGTCGGTGGGGTGGAAGCGCAGGTCGCGCAGCTGCTGGAGGGCGGGATGGCGGCGGCGCAGCCGGTTCAGCACGGTCAGCAGCGGGGCCAGGGTGTCGGTGCGGCTCCAGTCGCGCGGGCGCAGTTCGTACTTCTCCGAGTGGAGGTACTCCTCGGAGCCCGGGTGGGCCGGCTCGTTCTCGTACAGCTCGAAGCCGGCGTAGACGCCGTAGCTGGGGGAGAGGGTGGCGGCGAGCACCGCGCGGATCGCGAAGGCGGCCCGGCCGCCGTGCTGGAGGTACTCGTGCAGGATGTCCGGCGTGTTGGCGAAGAAGTTGGGCCGCATGTAGGCGGCGGCGTCACCGCTGAGTTCGGTGAGGTAGTCGGTGAGTTCCGGTTTGGTGGTGCGCCAGGTGAAGTACGTGTACGACTGGTGGAAACCGATCTTCGCCAGGGTGTGCATCATCGCGGGGCGGGTGAAGGCCTCCGCCAGGAACACCACGTCGGGGTCGGTCCGGGCGACGTCGGCGAGCACCTTCTCCCAGAACACCACCGGTTTGGTGTGCGGGTTGTCGACCCGGAAGATCCGGACGCCGTGCGACATCCAGAACCGGAGGATCCGGATGGTTTCCTTGACGATTCCGTCCATGTCCTGGTCGAAGTTGACCGGATAGATGTCCTGGTACTTCTTCGGCGGATTCTCGGCGTACGCGATGGTGCCGTCCGTGCGGTGGCTGAACCATTCCGGATGCTTGTTCACCCAGGGGTGGTCGGGGGAGCACTGGAGGGCGAAGTCCAGCGCCACCTCCAGGTGCAGCGCCTTGGCCTCGGCGACGAAGTGGTCGAAGTCCTCGATGGTGCCGAGGTCCGGGTGGACGGCGTCGTGGCCGCCCTCGGGGGAGCCGATCGCCCAGGGCGAGCCGACGTCGTGCGGGCCGGCCGTCAGGGTGTTGTCCGGGCCCTTGCGGAAGGCTCGGCCGATCGGGTGGACCGGCGGCAGGTAGACCACGTCGAAGCCCATCGCGGCGACGGCCGGCAGGCGTTCGGCGGCGCTGCGCAGGTTGCCAGGGCGCGGCGGCTCGACGCCGGCCGGGTCCACCACGGCGCCCTCCGACCGGGGGAAGAACTCGTACCAGGAGCCGAACAGCGCGCGCTCGCGGTCGACCTGGAGCGGCATCGGGCGGGAGGCGCTGAGCAGCTCGCGCAGCGGGTGGCGGACCAGCGCGTCGAGCACCTCGGGGGCGAGCGCGGCGGCCAGCCGGGACAGCGGCGGCAGGGTCTGGTCGCGCAGCGCGTCGGCGGCGGCCAGCACGTCGGCGCGACCCTCCTTCTTGGGCACCCCGGCCGCGGCCTGCTCCAGCAGCCGGGCGCCCTCCTCCAGGACCAGCGCGGTGTCGATCCCGGCGGGCAGCTTCACCGAGGCGGTCCGGCGCCAGGTGGCGACCGGGTCGCTCCACGCCTCCACCAGGTACGACCAGCGGCCGGGCGCGGTCGGGGTGACGTGCGCGCCCCAGCGGTCGGTGCCCTCGGCCAGCTCGCGCATCGGCGTCCACGGGCCGCTGCGGCCGCGCGGGTCGCGCAGCACCACGTTGGCGTTGACGGCGTCGTGGCCCTCGCGGAAGACGGTCGCGGTGACCAGGAAGGTCTCGCCGACGACGGCCTTGGCCGGGCGGCGGCCGGCGTCGACGAGGGGACTGACGTCCAGGACGGGGATGCGGCCGATCACGGTGTCGCTCTCTGTCGTCTTGCGGGCGGAGGGCTTGCGAGCGGGGGCCTTCCGGGCGGCTGCCCCGGTGGCCGGGGCCTTCGCGGAGGCGGACCCGGCGGCCTCCGCGGTGGCGGCCTTCGGAGCTGCGGTCTTCGGGGTGGTGGCGGTGGTGCGGCGCGTGGTGGTGGTGCGCCTGCGGGGTGCCGCCGCCCGGTCCTCCTCGGCCGCGGGGTGCCGGGCCGTCGAGGGGGCTTCGGATTCGGAGGATCCGGCACGGACCGCCCCGGAGGCCCTCGGCGCCGGCATCGCCGGATCTGTCCGAGTGTCAGAATCCATCCGTCCGGCGGATTCCGCGACCGCTGCGTCGAGGCCTTCGGCCACCGGTGTGGACTGGTCCCGCGTGTCGCCGTGCATGCCAAGCTCCTGCCCGAGATCGGCGGCAGCTCCCCGCGGGCCTGGGTACGGGCCGGGGGAGTACCGGAGGACTGCTGGGTGGGGAGGACGTGCGACCGGAAGCCTGCCCGCGCCGCTGTTCCCGGCAACCTGCCCGGCGCCCGCCGAGCCGGCGGTGGGACGCCCCGGAGCCCGTGTGCGTCCCGGCGCACGCCTCCGCCGGGCGCGCCCCGGCCGACCCGGTCCACCCGTGAACGAGCGGGCCGGTAGGGAGGACACGCGTCCGTGCGCGGTGAGCGCCGAATGGGCTAAGAAGGACGGGAACGGACAACACGAAAAGGATTCGGACGTGCTGCTTCGCGGGGGACGCCACCCGTCGTCGTACTCCCCACTGCATCAACGACCTTCGGTCATCCTCGCACCGGCGACAAGGTTTTTGCAGCGGTACGACAGTAGTTTCGGGCCTTCTCCCGGGTGGATGCGCCATCGGAAATGAAGCCGTACCGAAGAGTTCACGTATTGGTAGCGCGGGCCCCCGAAATGTGCGCCTCGCGCGCCCCCCGTGCAGTCCAATGCGCCGAATGCGATCTCATCAATAGCCCGAACGGATGCCCAATAGTCCACTTGACGCACTGTCCGGCCGACCGCCACGGCTACGCTTCACGCCGTGAAGGCAATCCGCAGATTCACCGTCCGCACCGTCCTGCCCGAACAACTCCAGCCGCTGCACGAGCTGGCCCTCAACCTGCGCTGGTCCTGGCACCCCGAGACCAGGGACCTCTTCCGGTCCGTGGACCCGGAGGTCTGGGCCGCGACCGGCGAGGACCCGGTGCGGCTGCTCGGGGAGGTCCCGGCCGCCCGGCTGGCCGCGCTCGCCGCCGACCGGCGCTTCCTGCGCAGACTCGGCGACCTCGCCGACGACCTGCGCGAGTACCTGACCGGCCCCCGCTGGTACCAGACCCGGCAGCAGTCCGACGCCGCCCCGCTGCCCGCCGCGATCGCCTACTTCTCGCCCGAGTACGGCATCGCCGCCGCGCTGCCCCAGTACTCCGGCGGGCTCGGCATCCTGGCCGGCGACCACCTCAAGGCCGCCAGCGACCTCGGCGTGCCGGTCGTCGGCGTCGGCCTGTTCTACCGGCACGGCTACTTCCGCCAGTCCCTGAGCCGGGACGGCTGGCAGCAGGAGCGCTATCCGCTGCTCGACCCGGACGAACTCGCGGTCAGCCTGCTGCGGGAGGCCGACGGCACCCCCGGCCGGGTCGACCTGGCCCTGCCCGGCGGCCGCACCCTGGCCGCCCACATCTGGAAGGCCCAGGTCGGGCGGGTCCCGCTGCTGCTGCTCGACTCCGACATCGAGGCCAACTCGCCCGCCGAGCGGGACGTCACCGACCGGCTGTACGGCGGCGGCAGCGAGCACCGACTGCTCCAGGAGATGCTGCTCGGCATCGGCGGCGTCCGGGCGGTGCGCGCCTACTGCCGGCTCACCGGGCACCCCGCCCCCGACGTCTTCCACACCAACGAGGGCCACGCCGGCTTCCTCGGCGTGGAGCGCATCCGCGAACTGGTCGCCGACGACCGGACCGGCCTCGATTTCGCCGCCGCCCTGGAGGCCGTCCGGGCCGGCACCCTCTTCACCACCCACACGCCCGTCCCGGCCGGCATCGACCGCTTCGACCGCGAGCTGGTCGCCCGCCACTTCGGCGGCGACGCCGCGCTGCCCGGCGTGCCGGTCGAGCAGGTGCTCGCGCTCGGCGCCGAGAGCTGGCAGGACGGGGACCCGAAGCTCTTCAACATGGCCGCCATGGGCCTGCGGCTGGCCCAGCGCGCCAACGGGGTGTCCACCCTGCACGGCGAGGTCAGCCGCTCGATGTTCAACGGCCTGTGGCCCGGCTTCGACCCGGCCGAGGTGCCGATCACCTCGGTCACCAACGGCGTGCACGCCGCCACCTGGATCGACCCGGCGGTGGTCCGGCTCGGCGCCGCCGAGATCGGCGCCGAGCGCGCCGAGGAGGCGATGACCACCGGCGAGAGCAAGCGCTGGACGGGCCTGGAGCGGATCGGCAACACCGAGGTCTGGCAACTGCGGCGCGCCCTGCGGGCCCAGCTGGTGGAGGAGGCCCGCCGCCGGCTGCACGCCTCCTGGCGCCGGCGCGGGGCCGGCGAGGCCGAGCTCGGCTGGGTCTCCTCGGTGCTCGACCCCGACGTGCTCACCATCGGCTTCGCCCGCCGGGTGCCCTCGTACAAGCGGCTCACCCTGATGCTGCGGGACCAGGAGCGGCTGCGCGCGCTGCTGCTGCACCCCACCCGGCCGGTGCAGATCGTGGTCGCCGGCAAGGCCCACCCGGCGGACGACGGCGGCAAGCGGCTGATCCAGCAGATGGTCGCGTTCGCCGACGATCCGGCGGTGCGGCACCGGATCGTCTTCCTGCCGGACTACGACATGGCGATGGCCCAGCGCCTCTACCCGGGCTGCGACGTCTGGCTGAACAACCCGCTGCGCCCGCTGGAGGCCTGCGGCACCTCCGGGATGAAGGCGGCGCTCAACGGCTGCCTCAACCTGTCCGTCCTGGACGGCTGGTGGGACGAGTGGTTCGACGGCCGCAACGGCTGGGCGATCCCCACGGCCGACGAGAGCGGCGGGGCGCTCGACCCGGACAGCGGCGAGGCCGAGCGGCGCGACGACATCGAGGCGGCCGCGCTCTACGACCTGATCGAGAACCAGGTCGCCGCCCGGTTCTACGACCGGGACGCGGACGGGCTGCCGCAGCAGTGGATCGCCATGGTCCGGCACACCCTGGTCACCCTCGGGCCCAAGGTGCTGGCCGGGCGGATGGTCCGGGAGTACGTCGAGCGGCTGTACGCCCCGGCGGCGCAGGCCCAGCGGGAGCTGGCCGGGCAGCACGGCCACGGCGCGCGGGAGCTGGCGCTCTGGAAGGCGACGGTCCGGGAGGCCTGGCCGGCCGTCCGGGTCGAGCACGTCGAGGCGGACTGCCCGACCGAGGCGCAGGAGCTGGGCAGTTCGCTGGAGCTGCGGGTGCAGGTCGCGCTCGGGACGCTGCGGCCGGGCGACGTCGAGGTGCAGGCGGTCTCCGGCCGGGTGGACGAGCGGGACCGGATCTCGGACGCCTGCCTGCTCGCCCTCAAGCCGGTCGGCGGGCCCGATCTGGACGGCCGGATCCGCTACGAGGGCTCGCTGGAGCTCTGCCGGACCGGCCCGTTCGGCTACACCGTCCGGGTGCTGCCCGCGCACCCGCGGCTGGCCTCGCCGGCCGAGCTGGGGCTGGTCGCGCTGCCGGCCGAGTCGGCCGGGATGGACGCGGGGCTGCTGCGCTGAGGCCGCGGGCGGCCGTCCACCGGTGGTGAACCGGGTGGGCGGCCGCCCGCGTACCTCCGTGCGGGAAATGGGGAATGCCCGGCCGGGTGCGTGACGGCGCACCCGGACGGGCACATTCGTGGGGTCCGGGGCCGGGGCCCTAGACCAGGCTGTCCCGCCAGGCCCGGTGGAGGGCGGCGAAACGGCCGGAGCCGTCGATCAGCTCCTGTGGGGAGCCATCCTCCACGATCCGGCCCTGGTCCATCACCAGGACACGGTCGGCGATCTCCACGGTGGAGAGCCGGTGGGCGATGATCACGGCCGTCCGGCCGGCCAGCACGGTGCGCATGGCCCGCTGCACGGCCTGCTCCCCGGGGACGTCCAGCGAGCTGGTCGCCTCGTCCAGGATCAGCACCGCCGGGTCGGCCAGCAGTGCGCGGGCGAAGGCCACCAGCTGGCGCTGGCCGGCCGAGATCCGGCCGCCGCGCTTGCGCACGTCGGTGTCGAAGCCGTCCGGCAGGGCGGCGATGAACTCGTACGCGCCGATGTCCCGGGCGGCCTGCTCGACCTCCTCCCGGGTGGCGCCGGGGCGGCCGACCGCGATGTTCTCGGCGACGGTGCCGGAGAACAGGAAGGACTCCTGGGTCACCATCACGACGCCGCGCCGCAGTTCGGGGGTGGCCAGGTCGCGCAGGTCCACGCCGTCCAGCCGGATCCGGCCGTCGGTCGGGTCGTAGAAGCGGGCCAGCAGCTTGGCGACCGTGGACTTGCCCGCGCCCGTCGCGCCGACCACCGCGACCGTCTGCCCGGCGGGGATCAGCAGGTCGAAGGCCGGCAGCACCTCCTTGCCCGTCCGGTAGGCGAAGCGGGTGCCCTCGAAGGCGACCGCGCGGCCCTGGCCGGAGGCCTCCGGCAGCTCGGCGGGTTCGGCCGGCTCGGCGACGGTCGGCTCGTGGGCGAGCAGGCCGGCGATCTTCTCCAGGGCGGCGGCGGCCGACTGGTAGCTGTTCAGGAACATCGCCAGCTGGTCGACCGGGTCGAAGAGCCGGCGCAGGTAGAGCGCGAAGGCGGTGAGCACGCCCAGTTCCAGCGCGTCGTCGACGACCAGGTAGGCGCCGAGCAGCACCACGCCGGCGAACCACAGGTTGGCGGTGAGGCGGGAGAGGCCGACGTAGCGGGCGATCTCCAGCAGGCCGTCCGCGGTGGCGGTGGCGGACTGCCGGTTGACCACGGCGAAAGCGGCGTCGTTGGCCTTCTCCCGGCGGAAGGCCTGCACCGGGCGGATGCCGTTCATGGTCTCGGTGAAGCGGACGATCAGCGAGGCGGCCGAGGTGCGCGAGCGCCGGTAGACCCGGCGCGAGCGGCGGCGGAAGGAGTGGGCGATCAGGGCCAGCGGCAGGAAGGACGCCAGCGAGACCAGGCCGAGCCGCCAGTCCAGCACCACCAGCAGCACCGAGATGTAGCAGACCGACAGCAGGACCGTCAGCAGCTCCTGGAGGCCCTCGGAGAGCAGCTCGCGCAGCGCGTCGATGTCGCTGGTGGCGCGGGAGATGATCCGGCCCGAGGTGTAGCGCTCGTGGAAGTCCAGGCTGAGCCGCTGGGCGTGCCGGAAGATCCGGCCGCGCAGCTCCAGCACGATGTCCTGGTTGACCCGGGCGCTGATCTTGATGAAGACCCACTGCAGCACCGGGCTGAGCAGCGCGCAGAACAGGTAGGCCGCGACCACGGCGACCAGCGGGCCGGAGTCGTGCTCGCGCAGCGCCGGGATGCCGCGGTCCATCGCCACCGCGACCAGCAGCGGGCCGGACTGGAGCGCGGCCTGCTGGACCAGGATCACCACCATCGCGACGGTGATCCGGGCCCGGTGGGTGCGCAGCAGCGAGCGCAGCAGCGCCCGGGGCGCGCCCGGTGGGACGGGGATGTCCTCCTCGTCGGCGGGCGGCGGGGGGAGCTCCTCCTCGGCCGGCGCGACGGGTTCGGCCCGTACGGGTTCGGCGGTGGTGGTCATGCGCGCGCTCCTTCCGGTGCGAGGGGGCCGTCGGGTATCAGGGCGGCCTCGCCCGACATCAGTTCCCGGTAGTGCGCGCAGTCGCGCAGCAGTTCCTGGTGGGTGCCGACGGCCGTGATCCGGCCGTCCGCCAGCACCGCGACCCGGTCGGCGAGCAGCACGGTGCTGGGGCGGTGGGCGACCACCAGGGCGGTGGTGGTGCCGAGGACCTCGCGCAGGGCCCGCTCGACGAGGGCCTCGGTGTGCACGTCCAGGGCGGAGAGCGGGTCGTCCAGGACCAGGAAGGCCGGGTCGCCGACCACCGCGCGGGCCAGCGCGAGGCGCTGGCGCTGGCCGCCGGACAGGCTCAGGCCCTGCTCGCCGACCTCGGTGTCCGGGCCGTTCGGGAGCTTCTCGACGAAGCCGGCCTGGGCGGTGTCGAGGGCGGTGCGCAGCTGTTCCTCGCCGGCGCCCGGGGCGCCCATCAGGACGTTCTCCCGGACGGTGGCGGAGAACAGGGTGGGCTCCTCGAAGGCGACCGAGACGAGTTCGCGCAGCCGCGGCCGGGGCAGTTCGCGGATGTCCCGGCCGTCCAGCGTGATGGTGCCGGCGGTGGCCTCGTACAGCCGGGGGAGCAGGGCGGTGAGGGTGGTCTTGCCGCTGCCGGTGGCGCCGACCAGGGCCATCGTCTCGCCGCTGCGGATGTGCAGGTCGACGCCGGCCAGCAGGTCGGGGCTGTCGTCGGGGGCGTCGGGGTAGCGGAAGCGGACGCCGGTGAAGCGGATGCCGTCCGGGGCGGTGGGCGCGGCGGCGGTGCCCGGGGCGGGGGTGTCCGCCTCGGGGGTGTCCGGCTCGTCCAGCACCTCGAAGAAGCGGTCGGTGGCGGTGGCGGCCTCGTTGGCGTAGGCGAGCAGCCAGCCGAGCGACTCGACCGGCCAGCGCAGCGCGAGCGCGGTGGAGAGGAAGGCGACCAGGGTGCCGGCGCTCAGGTCGTCGTGGGCCACCAGGTAGGCGCCGACGGCGAGGGCGCCGGCGAGCGCGATCTCCGGCAGGCCGACGATGACGGCCCAGAGGTTGGCGAGCAGGTGCGCCTTGCGCAGTTCGGTGCGGCGCAGCTCCTGGGCCTGGGCGCGGAAGCGCTCGGTCATCGACCGGTGCCGGCCGAAGGCCTTGAGGATGCGGATGCCGAGGACGGACTCCTCGACCAGGGTGGCGATGTCCCCGTTCTGGTCCTGGGCGAGCCGGGCGGCGCCGGAGAAGCCGGACTCGAACCGCCGGGTGAGCACGAACAGCGGGACGACGGGCACCAGGGCGATCAGCGCGAGCCGCCAGTCCTGGGTGAACATCACCACGGTGCCGGCCAGGAACATCACCGAGTTGACGATCAGGAAGACCAGCGGGAAGGCCAGGAACAGCCGCATGGTGTACATGTCGGCGGTGGCCCGGGAGAGCAGCTGGCCGGAGCCCCAGCGGTCGTGGAAGGAGACCGGCAGCCGCTGGAGCTTGGCGAAGAGGTCCCCGCGCATCGCCGTCTCCAGCCCGGCCAGCGGGCGGGCCAGCACCACCCGGCGGGTGTAGAACAGCGCGGACTCGACCGTGCCGAGGACCAGCAGCAGGCCGACCAGCGGCCAGAGGCCGGCCAGGTCGTGCTCGGCGAGCGGGCCGTCCACGATCAGGCCGAGGACCACCGGGACGGCGAGGGTGCTGAGCATGCCGAGGGTGGCGGCCGTCACCGAGACGGCCAGCCGGCCGCGGACGGCGCGCGCGTACGGCCACAGGCGCAGCAGGGAGCGGACCGTGGAGTGCCGCGGCCCGGGCCCGGCGGGGCCGGTTCCGTCGCTCTGGGGGCTTCCCGGGGTCGGGTTCTCGGGGTCTTGTCTGTTCTCGGCCATCGCGGTGAGGGTAGGCAGACGGGCCGTCATTTCTCATCCGGTTTTTCGCCCCTGTCGGTGGCGCCCGGCGAGAACCGGCCACTCGGACGGGCGGTGCGGGCGCGAATCAGGGGGCGCGCGCCGCCATTCGTGCAGGTAGGAGTGCGCCGTGCGCCTCTTGCGGGCGCCTGCCGATGAGCCGATGACACGTCCTGTACGGATGTCCAGTGGTGCGTGAGTGACAGGAGTGCACAGATGACGGTCGAAACCGAGCCCACCCCCGGCCCCGGCTCGGCAATCGTGCAGGTACGGGCCCAGCTCAGCCTCAGCACGACCGCGGCGAGGAACCTGGCGACGACGACCAAGTCGAAGCCGCAGATGCAGGAGATCACCTCCCGCTGGCTGCTGAAGATGCTGCCGTGGGTGCAGGTCAGCGCGGGTACCTACCGGGTCAACCGGCGGCTGAGCTACGCGCCCGGGCGCGGCCGGGTGAGCTTCGCCAAGACCGGCGCCGCGGTGACGGTGATCGCCCCCTCGCTGGCGGAGGTCCCGGCGCTGCGCGGCTTCGAGGACGAGGAGGTGCTGGCCGAGCTGGCCCGCCGGTTCGTGCAGCGGGACTTCGCGCAGGGCGAGGTGCTGGTGCAGGAGGGGGCGCCGATCGAGGAGGTGTTCCTGATCGCGCACGGCAAGGTGGACCGGATCGGCACCGGCAAGTACGGCGAGGTGACGGTGCTCGGCACGCTCGCCGACGGCGACCACGTCGGCGACGAGGCGATCACCGAGGGCGGCGGCAGCTGGCCGTACACCGTGAAGGCGAGCACCTCCGGGGTCGCGATGGCGCTGTCCTGGCCGGTGCTCCAGGAGCTGATCGGCCGTTCCGAGTCGCTGCGCGAGCAGCTGCTGGGCTTCGCCGCGGACGCGGCGCAGGCGCAGAACGAGCACGGCGAGGCGGAGATCGACCTCGCGGCCGGCCGGCAGGGCGAGTACGAGCTGCCCGGCGCCTTCGTGGACTACGAGCTGAGGCCGCGCGAGTACGAGCTGAGCGTCGCGCAGACCGTGCTCAAGGTGCACAGCCGGGTCGCGGACCTCTACAACCAGCCGATGAACCAGACCGAGGAGCAGCTGCGGCTGACCATCGAGGCCCTGCGGGAGCGGCAGGAGCACGAGATCATCAACAACCCGGAGTTCGGGCTGCTCGGCAACACCGACTTCGACCAGCGGATCCAGACCCGCGCCGGGGCGCCCACCCCGGACGACCTGGACGAGCTGCTGAGCATGCGCCGCGACACCGACTACCTGTTCGCCCACCCGCGCGCGATCGCGGCCTTCGAGCGGGAGTGCAACCGGGCCGGCGTCTACCCGTCCACCGTCGACGTCCTCGGCAAGCAGCGGCCGACCTGGCGCGGGGTGCCGATCTTCCCGTGCAACAAGATCCCGGTGTCCGACCAGCAGACCAGCGCGTTCATCGCGATGCGCGTCGGCGAGGACAACCAGGGCGTGGTCGGCCTGACCCAGATCGGCATCCCGGACGAGGTGGAGCCGGGTCTGAACGTCCGCTTCATGGGCATCGACGAGAAGGCGATCGCCTCCTACCTGGTGAGCACCTACTACTCGGCGGCGGTGCTGGTGCCGGACGCGATCGGCGTGCTGGAGAACGTCGAGCTCGGGCACGCCGGGAGCTGAGCCCCGGCTACGTGGCGGGGGCGGGCGCGCGCAGCAGCCGCAGCGAGCGCCCGCCCAGCACGACGGCGCCGGCCGGGGCCGGTTCGTCGGGGTGTGCGGCGGCGGTGTCGACCAGGGGCTCCCAGCCGGGGGCCGGCGCCGCCGCGGGCAGGGTGAACACCACCGCTTCGTGGCCCGCGTTGAGCAGCAGCAGGAAGCCGTCGTCGCCGATCGGCCGCCCGGCCTCGTCGCGTTCGGGCAGCGCGGAGCCGGAGAGCAGCATGCCGAGGCAGGCGGTCGGCGCGAACCAGTCGGCCTCGGTCATCTCCGTGCCCCGCGGGGTGAACCAGGTGAGGTCGGGCCGGCCGCCGGGGGTGGTGGCCCGGCCGGAGAAGAACGCCCGCCGGTGGAGCACCGGGTGGTCCCGGCGCAGCCGGACCAGCCGGGCGGTGAGCGCGCACAGCTCCTGCCAGCCGGGCTGTTCCAGCAGTGACCAGTCCAGCCAGCCGACCTCGTTGTCCTGGCAGTAGGCGTTGTTGTTGCCGCCCTGGGTGCGGCCGAGCTCGTCCCCGGCGGTGAGCATCGGGACGCCGGCGGAGAGCAGCAGGGTGGCCGTCAGGTTGCGCAGTTGGCGCAGGCGCAGCCGGTTGACCTGCTCGTCGGTGGTCTCGCCCTCGGCGCCGTGGTTCCAGGAGCGGTTGTCGTCGGTGCCGTCCCGGTTGTCCTCGCCGTTGGCCTCGTTGTGCTTGCGGTCGTAGGAGACCAGGTCGCGCAGGGTGAAACCGTCGTGCGCCGTCACGTAGTTGACCGAGGCGTACGGGCGGCGGCCGGCCCGCTGGTAGAGGTCGGAGGAGCCGGAGAGGCGGTAGCCGAGTTCGCGGACGTCCGGGCGGGCGCCGCGCCAGAAGTCCCGGACGGTGTCGCGGTACTTGTCGTTCCACTCGGCCCACAGCGGGGGGAAGCCGCCGACCTGGTAGCCGCCGGGGCCGACGTCCCAGGGCTCGGCGATCAGCTTCACCCGGTTCAGCACCGGGTCCTGGGCGACGGCGGCGAGGAAGGGGTGGTCGGTGTCGACGGCGTCGCCGCCGTTCGTGCCGCCGCGGGCCAGGGCGGCGGCCAGGTCGAAGCGGAAGCCGTCCACGCCCATCTCGGTGACCCAGTACCGCAGCGAGTCGGTGACCAGCCGGATCACCTGGGGGCGGCGGGTGTCCAGGGTGTTGCCGCAGCCGGTGTAGTCGGCGTAGCCGCGCGGGCGGTTCGGCGGGAGGCGGTAGTAGGCGGCGTTGTCGATGCCGCGGAGGCTGAGCGAGGGGCCGAGTTCGGCGCCCTCGGCGGTGTGGTTGAACACCACGTCCAGGATCACCTCGATCCCGGCGGCGTGCAGGGCGCGGACCATCCGCTTGAACTCGCCGACCTGGCCGCCGCGGGAGCCGGAGGCGGAGTAGCCGGCGTGCGGGGCGAAGTAGCCGATCGTGTTGTAGCCCCAGTAGTTGACCAGGCCGCGGGCCTGGAGGTGGTCCTCGCTGGCGTACTGGTGCACTGGCAGCAGTTCGACGGCCGTCACCCCGAGGCGGGTGAGGTGGGCGAGGGCGGCGGGGTGGGCGAGGCCGGCGTAGGTGCCGCGCAGCGGCGGGGGGACGTCGGGGTGGCGCATGGTGAAGCCGCGCACGTGCAGCTCGTAGAGGACGGTCTCGGCCCACGGGGTCTTCGGGCGGCGGTCGTCGGACCAGTCGTCCTCGTCGTGGACGACCACGGACCTGGGCACGTACGGCGCGGAGTCGCGGTTGTCCCGGACGGTGTCGGCGACGTCCGCCTCGGGCCAGTTGCGGACGGCCGCGCAGGCGGCGTCGTGGGAGGTGTAACAGCCGTCGACGGCGCGGGCGTACGGGTCGAGCAGCAGCTTGGCGGGGTTCCAGCGGGCGCCGGTCCACGGGTCCCAGCGGCCGTGCACGCGGTAGCCGTAGCGGGTGCCGGGGCGCACGCCGGGGAGGAAGCCGTGCCAGACCTGGACGTCCTGCTCGGTGAGGTGGTGGCGGGTCTCCTGGCCGTCCTCGTCGAACAGGCACAGTTCGACGGCTTCGGCGGCGGGGGCCCAGAGGGCGAAGTTGGTGCCTCGCCGGCCCGTGCGGTCCAGGTGGTGGCGGGCGCCGAGGGGTTGGCAGCTGCCGGGGTTCAGCTGCTGTTCTGACGCCATGGCGGGGGCCTCCCTGGGCGGGGTGTTCTGGGTCCATTCACCTTCTCTTTCCCGGAATGTGTTGGCCGGAAGCGGTCCGGGGTTTCGGGAGCGGGGGTTTCGGGGGCGGCGTGTCTTCGTTGGGAGGGTTCTCGTTGTTCCGGGCATCGGACTTGAACAGTGGGAGGGCCCCGGGATGCGGCGCCGTGGACGGGTGTGGGCGCGGGGCGTGGCGGCGGTGGCCTGCTGCGTGGCGGTCCTGGCGGGGTGCGGCGGGCCTCCGGTCGTGCCGGACGGGGACGCGGTGGGGCCGGGTGGGCGTACGGCCCCGGCGGCGCCCTCGCGGGCGGTGCTCTCGGTGCAGCCGGTGGACGGGGCGCAGGACGTGCGGCCGGAGGGGGCCGTCCGGGTGACGGTGGCGCAGGGGCGGCTGGTCTCGGTGCGGCTGGCGGACGGGAAGGGCACGGAGGTGCCGGGCACGATCGCGGCCGACGGCGGCGAGTGGGCGCCGGACGGGCCGCTGCCGCTCGGGACGGCCTTCACGGTGGACTCCGTGGCGGAGGACGACCAGGGGCAGCGGGCGGCGCAGCACTCGGCGTTCACGACCGTCACCCCGACGCACACCTTCGTGGCGTTCTTCACCCCGGAGGACGGTTCCACGGTTGGGGTCGGGATGCCGGTCTCGCTGCGGTTCAGCCGTCCGATCACCGACCGGGCGGCGGTGGAGAAGGCGGTGCAGGTCACCGCCGATCCGCCGGTGCCGGTGGCCGCGCACTGGTTCGACGGGCAGCGGCTGGACTTCCGCCCGCAGGCGTACTGGGCGGCCGGGACGAGGGTCACGGTGGCGCTGCGGCTGAAGGACGTGCAGGGCGCGCCGGGGGAGTACGGCACCCAGAGCCGGGAGCTGCACTTCACCGTCGGGCGGGCGCAGGTCTCCACCGTCGACCTGGACGCCCACACCCTGACCGTCCGGGCGGGGCAGGGCGGCAAGGTGGTCCGGGTGCTCAAGGTCTCCGGCGGCAGCCGGGACCACTCCACCTACCGGGGGGTGATGGTGGTGTCGGAGAAGTACAAGGTGACCAGGATGAACTCGCAGACCGTCGGCATGGGCGACGAGTACGACATCAAGGACGTCCCGCACGCGATGCGGCTGACCGCCTCCGGCACCTTCGTGCACGGCAACTACTGGGCGGACCCGGGGGTGTTCGGCGCCGCCAACACGAGCCACGGCTGCATCGGGCTGTCCGACGCCAAGGGCGGGGCGAGCAAGGACTCCCCGGCGGGCTGGCTGTTCGAGCACACCCTGGAGGGGGACGTGCTGGAGGTGAAGGCCTCGTCCGGGGACTTCGTGCCGCCGCAGAACGGGCTGAACGGCTGGAACGTGCCGTGGGAGCAGTGGGTGGCGGGGAGCGCGCTGGGTCGGGGGGCGGCGGCCACCGCGTCCGCTTCGGCGGCTCCTCCGTCGGCTTCGGCGCTGCCGTAAGTCCCGTTCGCCCGTTACGTCCTGTCTTCACCACGGTTTCACGCCCGCGTCAACCGACTCCTCTCAGGTTTCACTCGGACGGCTTAGCTATCCTGCTCCGGCGCGCCCGCAGCCCGGCCCGGAAAGATCCACGTCCGGTGCAACTCACGGGGGCACTCAACGCGTCAAGAGAGTGAATACCGGGAGGGGAGAAACCGTGAAGACGGGGAAGACGGCCGGCACCGCGATACGCACCACCAACCGCTACGGGCGGAAGAGTGCGATGGCGCTGGTCATGGGCGGGGTACTGCTGCTCACCGCGGCCTGTGGCGACGACAAGGGCAGTGGTTCGGGCGGTACGGGGGGTTCGGGCGGCGGCAGCGCGGCCTCGGCCGCGGCGGACGGGGGCGGGTCGGCCACGCCGAAGCCCTCGGCCGCGGTGCTGGCCGTGGAGCCGAAGGACGGTGCCCTGGACGTCCCGCCGAACGGGCTGCAGGTGTCCGTCTCGAACGGCAAGCTGACGACGGTCGAGGTGACCGACAAGGACGGCAAGCCGGTCGAGGGCGCGATCACCCCGGACGGTTCCGGCTGGAAGCCCGCGGGCGCGCTCGCGGTCGGCATGGCGTACAAGGTGAACGCCCAGGCGAAGGACGGCGAGGGCCTGGTGGCCGCGTCCACCACCTCGTTCACCACGCTGACGCCGGAGAAGAAGATCTCCACCAACGACAACATCAGCGACGGCGCCACCTACGGCGTCGGCATGATCGTCTCGGTGAACTTCAACAAGGACGTCAAGAACAAGGACGCCGTCGTCAAGGGCATCTCCATCGAGAGCAGCAACGGCACCGTGGTGAAGGGCCACTGGTTCGGCGACCGCCGGGTGGACTTCCGCCCGGAGGCGTACTGGGCGCCGGGCACCAAGGTGACCGTCAAGTACCGGCTGAAGAACGTCGAGGTCGCCCCCGGCATCTACGGCGACGTGGACAAGGACGAGCCGTTCACCATCGGCCGGTCGATGGTCTCCACCGCGGACGCCAAGGCGCACCAGATGACCGTCGAGCGGGACGGCAAGAGCACCACCCTGCCGGTCACCCTCGGCGCGGACGCCACGCCGTCCTGGGGCGGGACGATGGTGGTCATGTCCAAGGAGAAGGTCACCCGGATGAACTCGCAGACCGTCGGTCTCGGCGGCGAGTACGACATCCAGGACGTGCCGCACGCGATGCGGCTGACCACCTCCGGCACCTTCGTGCACGGCAACTACTGGGCCAGCCCGTTCGGCAAGACCAACGCCAGCCACGGCTGCGTGTCGATGCAGGACGTGAAGGGCGGCAGCGACTCCTCCGTCGCCGGCAAGTTCTTCAACGACTCGATGATCGGTGACCCGATCAAGGTCGTGAACACCAAGGAGAAGACCGTCGCGCCCTCCAACGGGCTCGGCGGCTGGAACGTCGACTGGGCCGCCTGGTAGGCCCCTTCGGCGTCCGTCGTCCGTCGTGCGGCCCGGTCCTCACTCGTTGGGGTCGGGCCGCCGCGGTTTCCGGGGCGAGCAGCCCTGCGCATGGCGCAACCTTTCCGGTGGCCGGTTGCGTATACCGGTCGGGTCCGTCGGGTCCACGGGGAGTTTCTCGGATCTTCTGAGGGAGGGAATCGACGATGAGGTCGATACGCAGAGTGGTGGCCGTCGGTCTGGTCGGCGGGGCGATGGCGCTGACGGCCGCCTGCGGTGGGGGCAGCGGGGCAAACGGGGGGAACGGGGGCGGGGGGAGCGCGGCCAAGGCCGATCTGGCGGCCGGCGCGGCGAGCGCCAAGCCCACGGAGGCGGCGCCCAGCAGCAAGACGCCGAAGGTCTCGACGGCCGCCGTGAGCATCGAGCCCAAGGCCGGCTCGGTGGACGTGGCGCCGAACGCGCTCAAGGTCGGCGCGACCGGGGGCAAGCTGACCACCGTCAAGGTGAGCGACAAGAGCGGCAAGGAGGTCCCCGGGACGATCTCCGCCGACGGCGCCTCCTGGACGCCCGCGGCGGGCCTGGAGGTGGGCACCGCCTACCGGGTCAGCGCGATGGCCGCGGACGCCGACGGCGCGGTCGCCACGGCGGACAGCGACTTCACCACGCTGACCCCGACGGCGCTCGCCAAGGCCTCGGACAACGTGGACGACAACGCCACGTACGGCGTCGGCATGATCGTCTCGGTGAACTTCAGCAAGGACGTGAAGAACCGGGACGAGGTCGCCCGCGGCATCAGCTTCGAGACCAGCAACGGCACCGTGGTCAAGGGCCACTGGTTCGGCGACCGCCGGCTGGACTTCCGCCCCGAGCAGTACTGGGCGCCGGACACCAAGGTGACCGTCAAGTACCGGCTGAAGAGCGTCGAGATCGCCCCCGGGGTGTACGGCGCGGACCGGGACGAGCCCTTCACGATCGGGCGGTCCCAGATTTCGACGGTTGACGCCGCTGCGCACAAGATGACGGTCGTACAGGGTGGTCAGTCGAGCGAGATCGACATCAGCGCCGGCGCGCCCGAACACCCCACCTGGAACGGCACGATGGTGGTCATGTCCAAGGAGGGCGTGGTGCGGATGCAGTCCAGCAGCATGCCCGGCATGACCGGCGCGCCGTACGACCTCCAGGTCCCGCACTCGATGCGGCTCACCGACTCCGGCACGTACGTGCACGGCAACTACTGGAGCAGCAGCAGGACCTTCGGCGAGGACAACGTCAGCCACGGCTGCGTGGGCCTCAAGGACGTCGAGGGCGGCGGCTCCGGCACGTCGGCGGGCAAGTTCTACGACGGCTCGCTGATCGGTGACGTGATGATCGTGAAGAACTCGATCAGGAAGGAGACGCTCGACCCGTCGAACGGGCTGAGCGGCTGGAACGTCCCGTGGAGCGCCTGGTAAACCGCCGCTGAGGTGGGGGAGGGGTCAACCCGGGATTGACGGAAGTCGGCCCGGGGGGACCCCTTCTTGCATCCGGCATATGCCGACGCGGAGAGATCGTTTGCTCATTGTCCGTACGCGGCTGCTTGCGTTCCGCAATGATGGTCCGCATGGCGGGTTGGGGCGAAGCAGATCAGTCATTGGTTTCCGGGGCCGGCGTGGTCGCCGAAGTGTCCTGGATCGACGTGCAGGGCGGCGGGCTCTCGGCGTTGGAGCGGCTCACCTCCGCGGAGCTGGAGGAGATGTATTCCAGCAGACTGTGCGACCAGTCCGCGCCCAACGAGGTACGGCTGCCCTCCCGGCCGGAGTCGGGCCCGGTGGCCCGTCGGCTGGTGCTCTCGGTCCTGGAGTCCTGGGAGCTCCACCAGCACCTGGAGGCCGGGGAACTGCTCACCAGTGAGCTGGTGTCCAACGCGGTGCGGCACGCGGCCGGACGCACCATCGGACTGCACGTCAGCCGCAAGCCCGGCTGGCTCCGGATCGAGGTCCGGGACTCCTCCCGGGCGCTGCCCTGCATGATCCTCGCCGAGGCCCAGCCGGTGAACGAGCGCGGGCGGGGGCTGAGGGTCGTCGACGACCTCGCCGACCGCTGGGGCGCGGACCTGCTGCCGCGGGGCAAGGGCGTCTGGTTCGAGCTGAAGGTGCGCGAGCGGGGCTGAGGCGTCCGGCCGGTCGGCGCTTTTTTTGTGGGGAAACGCGCAGGGCCCCCGGATTCGCCGTGGTCCGGCGGCCGGGGGCCCTTGCAAGTCATCGCGCCGGCCAAGGGGGTGCGTGCCGCGCGATGGGCGTCGGCAGTGCCAGGTCGGGCCCGCCGAAGTCATCAACCCAGGGCGGCGTGCGGTGTCGCCCGCCGTTGGGCTGCTTCGACTATCGCACGAATCTCAGCATGCGGGCAAACCGGATGACTTCGAATGCAAGGCATGTTACGTAGTTCACCTTTGGATTTTGCATAGGTTAACGCTGCCGCCTGTGAATATTCATGATCACGGGCCTGCTTGCCTGTGACGGCGAGGTCTGCCGGGGGCTCGGTATCAAGGGGCTCGCAGGGGCAGGGGTGGGGTGCTGTCCCGCCGGAGTGCGCCCCTGGCGCGGGCGGCGTGGCGGTGGACGGCGGCCGGGGAGAGGGTGCCCGGGCGGGGTGGTGCGGCCGGTGGGGCGCCGGGGGTGCTGCGGCAGGCGCGGCAGAGGCCGCCGAGGAGGGCGTGCGGGCGGCAGGGGGTGCGGCAGTCGGTGCACTCGGGAATGGGGACCGGCTGCGGGGGGCGCGGGGGCTGCGGGCGCTCGGGTGGCAGCTTGTCGATCAGGCGGCGCCGGGTGAAGCCCGCCGGGCTGTGGATGTCCGGCGGCAGGTTCGCGGTGAGCGCGGCGGTGAAGAGGGGGAGCGTGGTGCCCCGGTCCAGCCACTCGGCGGCCAGCGGTTCGAGTGCGGCGCAGTCGGCGGCGGAGAGGGCGAGGCGGGGGTCCACGAGGCCGAGGCCGGCGAGGGCGGCGTAGGCGGCCGAAGTGGGGGAGGTGCGGTTGAGCGTTCGCTCCCTGGGGGGATCGGGTGCGGCGGGCGTTGACGCCTCCCCGGTGGAGAGGAAGTGCGCCCACCAGCCGTCGGAGCGGGGCGTCCGGGAGAAGTAGGTGCGGAAGACCCAGCGGCACTGGCGGGAGTCGAGGCGCTCGCGGACGCGGCGCAGGTGACCTGCGGTGGAGAGCTTGGTGAGGGCCGAGCGGCAGGCCATCTGCCCGTAGTGGGGCTGGAGGACGGCGAGGGTCTTCGCGTCCATGGCGGCGCCGTCGGGGAGATGGTCGATGAGCGAGGCGAGGTAGGCCTCGCGGGCCGGGAGGTGGGCGAAGTCGCGCGCGGAGCGGGGGAGTTGCTCCGGGGCGGACTGCTTGCCGTACCCAGGGGTGGCCATGGCGGTATCGTCGTGGGTAGCCACAGGATCGAACTTCACTTTCGATCGTGCCGGTCAGACCCCCGTTCGGTGTTGGTAGCACTGGCGGGGGTTGTTTCGTTGGTGCGCACGCTACACGGGGGAACCGGCTGTGGTGTAGTCGTGACGATAAGTCATATGTGCTGCGTGCGGGGGTGGTTGGGAGGTAGTTACCTCACCGTTCCATTAAGGGGTCACTCGGCTCGTGTCACTTGAGCTTCGGTGGCGAAGGTGATGAAGGCGGACCAGGCCTCGGGGGAGAAGGTGAGGGTGGGGCCGGCCTTGTCCTTGGAGTCGCGGACGTGGATGGCGGAGGGGGAGGTGGCGACCTCGACGCACTCGCCACCGTCGTGGTTGCTGTAGCTAGAGCGATACCACGGTTTGGTGGCGTTCATAGTTGCTCCACTGTCTTTCGGATGAGCTGTGCTGACTCCCGCGTGTTCAGGGCCTGCGCGCGGATCATCGCGTGGCGTCGGCTGAGCCTACCTACGAGTCGTGGTTCGGAGTGGAGTGCGTTCGTCTCGTGCGTCTCAACATACGCATACTGCTCGTTGTTGATCGTCTCCAAGATCGTGAGCGATCCCGAGAGTCCGGACGGGGTGATTCGCCCGGTAGGCACGATCTGGATCCGAATGTTGTGAGAGTCCTCGAACTCAAGCAGCCGGTGGAGCTGCTCCTTCATGACCTCCCTGCCGCCGATGGAAGTGTGGAGGGCTGCTTCGTAGATGGTGAAGCTGAACAGTACCTCGGGGTCCGTGAGCCTCTCTTGTCGCTTGAGACGGATCGCCAGGCGGGTCTCGGCGGTGGCGCTGTCCACGGGCGGAATGGGCAGGCTGAGAAGCGTCCGGGCATAGTTCTCGGTCTGCAACAAGCCCGGGATGTGGAGGGCTTCGAAGAAGTAGAGGGCAACTGCCTCCTTCTCGATATCAAAGAAGACATCGCTGCGTGCGGGCCGTGGCTCTGGCATCAGGTAAGGGTTGGCCGCTGTCAGCATCCCCTGCGCGTCGCACAGTTCATCCGCAGCCTGAAGAACCTTGAGCGTCGGCCGCCGCCTCCCCGCCTCCATCGACCGAATGCTCTCGATGTCGTAGCTGGCTGCCTGACTCAACTGCTCCCGCGTCACGCCCGACCGTTGGCGCCACCGCTTGAGCTGGTCGCCGCAGTACTTCCACGACATCGGGTTCTCCTTCGGCGCGCTCACGGCCGGTACCCCTCCCTGCCCTGGTCACAGGGCGGTCAAGCTGTCGTTGTACATGCGGTGTAACTGCTGAGGCTATGCCTGGATGCCGACGATCGAAGGGTGAAATGGCCGAACTCAGCTCTCCCGAGTGACGCCGTCCGTACACACCCAAGGACCCTGATGCTCACTCAGCCCGTCGATGTCGTCGAGTGGATGTTCCCCCGACTCCCCCGCAGCGCCGGCCGTGCCCGTATCCGGTTCATCCGGCAGGCCTTCGAGTGGGAGGTGCCCATCGACTCCGCCGAGACCGGGCTGATCCTCCTCAGCGAACTCGTCACCAACGCCTGCCGCCACGCCCGTTCCCCGCGTGACCGGATGATCGGTGTCCGCGTTCTCCTCCCCACCGACTCCCTGCTCCGGATCGAGGTCTCGGACGCGAACTCCACCCTCCCGACCCCGTGCGAGGCCACCCCGGAGGACGAGTCCGGCCGGGGCCTCGAACTCGTCGCCGCCCTGGCCACCTCGTGGGGCGCCCACCTGCGCGGTGACGGCTACATCGGCAAGACGGTCTGGTGCGAACTCGCCCTTCCCACCCCGGCCAACCCGCACGGCTGAGCCCGCGACCTGCGGAGACGCGCAACTGGCGCTCCGCCGGAGCGCGTCCTGATCTTCGACGGCGTCGGCAACCGGCGCCCGAGAGGATCAGGAGACCTGTATGCGCCCGCTGCCCTGGCCGCCCGCCCCGATCAGGACCGAGCGGCTCGTACTCCGCGAGCCCGAGGCCCGGGACCGTGCGGCGTTCGTCGAGCTGCTGGCCTCGGCGGAGGTGAACACCTACCTCGGTGGCCCCAAGCCGCGGGACGAGATCGAGCGCGAGATGCCCGGGGCGCCCAGCCGGAGCCCCGGGGTCTTCGCCGTCGATCGCGACAGGGAGACGATCGGCCAGGTCCTGCTCCGCAAGGAGGCGGGGCGCCTCGGCCGGGTCGGTGAGCAGGCCGAACTCGGCTACCTGTTCCTGCCGCAGGCCTGGGGGCGTGGCTACGCCACCGAGGCGTGCGCGGCGGTCCTCGACTGGTTCACCGGCGTGCTGCCCGGCGAGCCGGTGGTGCTCGCCACCCAGACCGCCAACCTCCCCTCGATGCGCCTCGCCGCGAAGCTGGGCTTCGCCGAGGTGGAGCGCTTCGAGGCCTTCGGCGCCGACCAGTGGCTCGGCCGGAGGTCCCCGGAGCCGCACCGGGACTGACCGGCCCCGCCGCCGGTCCTGTCGCCGGCCGCGCGAGAAGTCGGGTGGGCCGACTTCTCGCGCTCAACCGCTTTGGTGGAGGTCAGTTCCACGGCTCCCGGTCCGGGTCCTCGCCCAGCACGTGAGCGGCGGCCGCACAGAGGTCCCGGCCGTACAGCTGGTTGCTGCCGTACCCGGAGCCCCACAGGTCGGTGGCGGCCCGGGCCACGGCGCGCCAACTGAACTCCTCGTCGACCCGCCAGGTGCGAACCTGCACGGCCATCTCCGTGGTGACCGTCGACGGGTCCACAAGGTTGGGTTTCATCTCAGCGGCTCCAGGTCGTGTCCGACGATTCCGGCCGGACCGTCGATCAGTCCTTCTCCTCGACCTCGACGGCCGCCCGGATGTCCAGCGTGCGCCGGGCCAGTTCCCCGGGCTTGCCGGCGCCCGTTTCGTCGACGACGATGCCGACGGTGTTGCCGTCCGCCCAGGCACAGGTGGCCAGGGACGCGGCCGGGGATTCGATCACCGCGCAGTCCAGCGCGCCGCCGAGGGGGCCGGCCGGGTAGTCCTGGCGCCCGACCACCACCGGGTCGTCCGACGGGGCGCCCGCCGTCTGCGTCTCCGTGCCGAAGTACTTGTCCAGCTCCCGCCGGACGTCCGGGAAGCTGCCGGTCAGCCCGATCACGGTCAGCGTGGTTTCGGTCGACCCGGCGGCGCCGTAGCCGGCCACCGTCAGCTCCCGGTACGGCCGCAGGGCCGTCATCTGCCGCTCGTAGTCGGCGCGCAGGGTCAGGACGCTGTCGTCGTCCGGGAGCCGCACCTGGTCGCCGATCCGGTCCGTGAGCACGATCCGGTGCCGCGTCGGGGCGCCGAACCCGGTCACCGCCGCGACCGTCACCGCGGTGAACAGGACGACGACCACGGCCCCCGCGATCAGGGCGTTGCGGGGCACCCGCCGGTACCAGGGCAGCGGAGCCACCGGCTCCAGGGTGTTCGCCCAGATCGCCCGGAGGCCGCTGGGCTCCTCGGCTCCCTGGTCACTCTCGGACCCGGTCGTATCGTCACTCTGCACGGGCCCGGATCCTACGGCAGCGCCCGCAAGCCCCGCCGGGGTTTTCGCGGCGCCGACGCCACCGGTGGCACCCGCATCCCCGACCTCACGGGACGGAACACCCGGGGCCGTCGCGGGTGGCGCGGCCAGCCGCCGGCCGCGCGAGAAGTCGGCCCGACCGACTTCTCGCGCCGGTCGGGGGCCTCGGCGAGTGAGGTCTGTTCACTTGCACAGAAAGGCCCCACAGCCCGCGAAGGGGGGATCACAGATGCTGTTGAACTTCAGGGTCGCGAACCACCGCTCGATCAGAGACGAGCAATCCCTACAGCTGAACCCGGTCTACGACGCGGACAACTTCCGGCTCGAAGAGGCGGCGCGCGGGGAACCGTCCTGGTACGTGGTGGACCTGCTGATCGACGGGATCCGCTACACCTACGGGTTCAGCGTGGACGACGACCGGGTGGTCGACGAATGGCTGCACAGCTTCCCCCACGGCAGGAAGCGCAAGATCTTCGAGCGTTCGGTCGACGGGCTGGAGATCGGTGACCCGCAGCACCGGCGAGAGCTGGAGCTGGTCGAGAACATCACCGAGCCCGACGTCCTCTTCATGTCCCTCGCGGCACGCTCCCGGCAGGACGGCTTCCGCCCGGTGTACGACTGGTTCGCCCGAAGCCTCCAGTTCAGCCGGCGAATGCAGGGCCCTGGCCGCATCGGTACAGCGCGGATCCTCGAAAACCCGGACCAGCACCCTGAGTTCGTCGCGCTCCTGCGTGCCGCAGACCTCGGGATCGCGGAATGCGGCACGGAGCGCGTGCTGCTCGACGAGGAAGAGCTGCGGTACGCGCATTCCGTCGTGGCGGCTGGAGGAACTCGAAAAGCACGGACTGCGTGAGGTCATGCGCCCCTGGATAGGCCATCGCGGGCGCGACGGGATCGTCAGGATGGACGTTTCCGAGGAGTCCGAGGGCACCCAGGCCCTGCTGCGGCAGGCACCTCTCTTCATGGGGGCGCTCCGTCGGGGTGGCACCTTCGTGGTGGACGAGATCGATTCGAGCCTCCACCCGATCCTGACAGCGCGCCTGATCGGGCTGTTCCAGGATTCCGCGACCAACCCGAACGGTGCCCAGCTGATCTTCACCTCGCACGATGCCAGCCTGCTCGGCCGAACCGACGGCGAGGACGTCCTGCGGCGGGACCAAGTCTGGTTCGTGGAGAAGAACGAGCACGGCGAGACGGAGCTGTTCGCCCTCGCCGACTTCAAGCCGCGCCAGGAGGAGAATCGCGAGCGGCGGTACCTCGGCGGGAGTTACGGCGGCGTGCCGTACATCGGCGACGATTTTGCCAGCGCCGTGGCGGCGCGGGGGGACGATGATGGCAAGGGCGGCGAAGCCGAGCGGACGCAAGCATCCCTGTTTTGACACGTCACGGGCCTGATGCGCAGGAAGTCGGCCGGGTCGACTTCCTGCGCGCGCGCCCCTGGCAGCTCCCGCACGCCTCTACCTCCTGGTGCGGTGCCGCGCCAGAGTGATTGCCGACCGTTGCACCCGACCGAAGGGGAAGCCACGATGGGTGAGCACGAGAAGCCGCCGCCGGACCCCGGGCAGGGAACGCCCCCGCCCGGCAACGCCGATGGCGAGGTCCCGCCCCAGCCGCCGTCCGACGGAAAGCACCGCAAGTAGTGGCCGCTGACGACGACTTGGCCGGGTGCCGGACGCGCCTGGACTCGGCGATGGAGCGGGGCGGGGCGTGGCCGGTCGACTCGCCATGGCTACGCGACGCCTTCGCCGTGCTGCCGCGTGACCGGTTCGCGCCGGACCGGTTGTGGCGGTGGGACGGTCGGGCCTACGTGCCGGTCGACCGCGCGGTGGATCCGGCCGGTTGGGCGGACGAGCTGTACTCCGGGGTCTACTCGGCGGCCGTCACCCAGCTCGACGGCGGCCGGCCGTCCTCGTCGCTGTCCGCGCCCTCCGTGGTGGCGGACATGCTGGACAGCCTCCGCGTGGAACCGGGGCACCGGGTGTGGGACCTCGGCACCGGCCAGGGCTGGACGGCGGCACTGGCCGCCTGGCGGGCCGGGCCCGGCCTGGTGGTCGGCACCGAAGTCGACGAGCGCTTGGTCGCGTTCGCCCGCACCCGGCTCGCGGCCGCCGGCCTCGACGCCGAGGTGACGGCGGGCGACGGCACCGACGGCGGGGTGCCGGGGGGTGGCCAGGTCGACCGGCTGCACGCCACCTACGCCGTCGAGACCGTCCCCTGGTCCTGGGTGAAGGCGGTACGACCGGGCGGACGGATCGTCTACCCCTGGGGCCGGCTCGGACACATCGCCCTCACCGTCGCCGACGACGGACAGTCCGCCACCGGCTGGGTCCAGGGCCTGGCCCAGTTCATGGGCGACCGGCACGCTCCGGCCCAGCCGGACGGTGGGCCCGCCGCCTATGCGCAGGTGCGCGGTGACACCGAACCCGAGACCAGCAGGGCGTTGAACCGCGACCCGGTCGGCCTGGAGGACTGGCACCTCCGGTTCGCGCTGCGCGTCGCCGTCCCGGACGCCGTGCTGCTCACCGCCCGGGATGCCGACGGCACCAACGTCTGGATCCACGACGGCCACGGTCATGGGCCACCCTCGTCGCACGGAGCGACGGTGAGCTGCCGCAGCTCCTCCAGGGCGGGCCGCGCCGCCTCGGCGACGAGGTGCTGGCCGCCTGGTCCCAGTGGGAGGCGTTGGGCCGCCCCGACCTGTACGACTACGGCATCACCGTCACCCCTGACTCCCAGTGGGCCTGGCAGGGCGCCCCGGACACCGGCCCGAGATGGCCCATCGTCGGCCTGCACCCGGCCGCGCGGTGACCGTGCGACCTGCCAAGGAAGCCCACGGCGCTCACGCCCGGGGCGGCCGCCGCGTCGCGCTGGTCGGGCCGCCCCCTCGGGCAACGGAGCCGCGCTGAACGACGTTCTCCGGCGGTTCGGGCAGGACGAGGGCTTCGCGGCGGATGTGGCGTCCGCTCGCGCCGAGTTCGCCGTGCTCGCCGTGTTCGCCGACGACGCGGCCAGGGCCGCCGTCACCGCCGCTGACCCTCTCTCCACCTGAGGGCCTGCGCGAGAAGTCGGACCGGCCGACTTCTCGCGCTTCGGGGCGCGTCGATGACGCCTTCAGGAGATCGAGAAGCCCATCTGGTTGACCACCGGCGTCATCGGCACGTACAGCACCTGCGCATAGCAGGTCGTCTGGTGCGCCGTCGATCCGGGCGGGCAGGCGACCTCCGAGCGGGCGGCGACGATCACGCCGCGGGCCTCCATGTCGCCGTTCGGGCCGGACGGGTTCGCCAGTGCGGGGCCGCCGCTGTCGCCCTTCGCGGCGACCGCCCGGCGGTCGCCGCCCTTCGACTCCGCGATGTCCACCGGCTTGATCTTGGTGCCCTCGTCGTTCGTCGTCTCCACGTCGACCCGCTTGACCTGCACGTCGCACCTCCACCCCGACTGGGCGCCGCTCAGGCAGATCAGGTCCCCGACGTTGTTCCGCCCGGCGCCGTACGTGTGCCGGGACGAGCCGCCGTTGTCCGACCAGGAGCCGTCGTAGAACCGGCCGCCGCCGTTCCCGTTGACCGCGATCATGCCGACGTCCAGGCCGTTGCCGACCGCGGCCAGGTCGCCGATGTAGCTGCCGGTGCCGTTGTAGTACCGGCCGCCGCCGCAGTGCGCGGCGGTCAGCACCACCTTCGTCCCGCCCTTCCAGCCGCTGAACGCCGTCGAGCAGAACGACGCCTTTCCGGTGTTCACCTCGGCGCCCGCGTAGTACGGCGCGCTGTCGGAGTGCCGGTTGCCGGACAGCGCCACCGGTGTCTCCTCGACGCCGGCCGACACCGGCATCCCGGCGATCTCGGCGGCCCGCGAGGAGTACGCCTGCACGGTCGCGTCGCCGCCGGTCAGCTGCTTCGCCGGCGCCGGCGCGTACGTGATCGCGATGGCGGTGCCGTCCTCCTGCGGGCCGATCGACGTCCACGCGTCCCGCGCCACCGCGGCCGTGAACCGGTCGATCGCGGCGCGCATCTCCGCGCGGGAGTACGGGCTCGGATGGACGTCGACGGTGTAGCCGGGGCCGACGTCCGCGGCGTTCGCGTCCAGCAGGGAACGGACCTGGGCCGGGGTCTCGCCCTTCCAGTAGATGTCGGCGTGCTGGTTCGCCGCGTCGATCACCGTCCCGGCGTAGCCGGCCGCCGCCGGATCCCGGGACTCCACCCACTCCTGCACCGGGTCCGTCATGTGGTGGAGCAACTGCTGGGCCTTCGGATCGCGGAGCACCGGCAGGGTCACCGACAGGTAGGGCTCGTCCTTCACGACGTCGGCGGCCATCAGGGCGGAGGCGACCACGGTGGTCAGGGCCAGGGACAGCACGAGGCTTGAGCGGCGCACGAGCGGGTCCTTCCGGTGGGCCGATGGGGTCGACACTCAGCGTAGGGAGGAATGAACGGTCCGCTACGGTCCGGAAGTCGAGGGCGGGCCGCCGATGGTTGCACGGCCGAGGAGACGCGCCCCCGGGAGGGGCGTGACGGCCTCCCGGGGGCGCGTGGGGCGGGCGGTCAGGCGTTCTGCGCCCCGGACCCCGCGACTGCCGCGAGGAGACCGTTCCTGCGGGGTGAGGACGCGTCAACGGCCTTCGCCGCGTGAGAAGTCGGACCGGCCGACTTCTCATGCCCGCCGGTCGGTACCATCGACGCGTGAACCTGTACTGGCACGTCGTGCTGCCACCGCTCAGCGCCTGATCGGGCGCGCGCTTCGGTGGCTTGACCCCCCCACGACCCCGGCTCGGCCCGACAGTGGCCGCCGTGGGTCGGCGGCGTGCGCCCGTTCTCGGAAACCCGTTCCCCTGACGGTCTTCGACGACGGAAGTTCACGACTGTGCCGAATCGTTTGTCCTCACCTGCCCGCACCCTCCCCACGGCCCCCCGCCGCGCCCGCCGTACCCGCCCGCGTGGCGGCGTGGCGCCGATCCTGACCGCCGCCGTGCTCTGGGGCACCACCGGGACGGCCAGTTCGCTGGCACCCGCGGGCGCCCCGGCCGCGGGAATCGGAGCCGCCGGGCTGGTCCTCGGCGGGCTGCTCCTCTTCCTCACCGACCGCACCGCCCGCGTACTGCCCCGGAAGTGCGGGCCGCACGAGCGGTGGCTGCTCGCGGCCGGCGCCATCGCGGTCGCCGGATACCCGGTGACCTTCTACCCGGCGGTGAGCCGTACCGGCGTGGCCGTCGCCACCGTCATCGCGCTCGGCAGCGCGCCCGTGTTCACCGGACTGCTCGGCTGGCTCACCCGACAGGGACGGCCCGGTGGACGCTGGGCCGGGGCCACCGCGCTGGCCGTACTCGGCTGCGCCCTCCTGGTGCTCGGCCCCGAACTCGCGGGAGGCAGCGCGACGGTGGACCTGCCGGGCGTGCTCCTGGCCGCGCTCTCGGGACTCTCGTACGCCGTCTACTCGCTGATCGGCGGGCGGCTGATCGCCGGCGGACACCCCTCCGGCGGGGTGATGGGCGCGATGTTCGGCGGCGGAGCGCTGATCGTCCTCCCGGTGCTGCTGTGCGGCCCCACGGGCTGGCTGCTCACGCCGCGCGGGGCAGGCGTGGTGCTGCACCTCGCGGTGATCACCACCTTCCTCGCCTACTGGCTCTTCGGCCACGGCCTGCGCCACACCACCGCCCAGACCGCCACCACCCTGACCCTCGCCGAACCCGCCGTCGCCGCAGTACTCGGCGTAGCCGCCCTCGGCGAACGCCTGCCCACCGCCTCCTGGTACGGCCTCGCCATCCTCGCCGGAGGCCTGGCCTTCCTGGCCCTCCCAGCCCGCCGGTAGCGGCCCCGGGGGTGCTCGCACTGCAGGAACCCTGCCAAGGGGGCAACTGCGCGATGTGGCCGGGCACTTTCCCCGGCTGCTGTCCCGGATCGCCTGTGGGGGCGCAGGTCTGTCGGTGAACTGACCGATGCCGTCCGCGCGCTGAGGTTCGTCGTCCGTGCCGTTCCTACTCGACCTGCCCGGGGCGCCGCACATGGTCCGCAAGGCCGAGTCGCCGTCGCGGGCTCGCCGTCGTGGCCGGAGGGCTGGCCTTCCTGATGCTCCCGGCTCGGCGGTAGGGGCCTCGGCCCGCGCGAGAAGTCGGACCGGCCGACTTCTCGCGCGAGGGTCCGGGTCACTCGCCGTGCAGGAACTCTGCTGAGGGGAGAGCCGCCCGATGCGACGGGGGCTCCGGTCGGCACGGCGTGAGCTGTCGGCCGCAGCCCGGCTTACAGGCGGCCGCGCGGAGGGCCGTCCATGCGGGCTGGTCGGTCGAGGCCTCGCCGTCCTGGCCTTCCTGGCGCTCCCGGCTCGGCGGAAGGAGCGTTGGTCTGCGCGAGAAGTCGGACCGGCCGACTTCTCACGCGAGGACCCCGGTTCGCTCGCGGTGCGGGAACTCTGCGGAGGGCGGTTTCCGGGGTCAGCTGGGGAGAACCGCGTGATGCGAAGGGGGCTCCGGCCGACCGCGTTCCCCTGTTGCTGTCCCGGATCGCCTACGGGGACGAGGGCGCGGCCCGCAGGTCTGTCGGTGAACTGGCCGATGCCGTCTGCGCGCTGGGGTTCGTTGTCGGCGAGGCGACGGCTCCCACGGTGCCGTTCCTGCTCGGACTGGTCGGGGTGCCGCATGTGGTCGGCAACGGCGAGTTGTCGGAGGCGGTCGCGAGGTGGGCTGGTCGGTTGCGGGCTCGCCGTCCTCGCCGGAGGGTCGGCTTTCCTGATGCTCCCGGCTTTCCGGTTGGTGCGTCGGCCCGCGCGAGAAGTCGGACCGGCCGACTTCTCGCGCGAGGGCCCCGGTTCGCTCGCGGTGGGGGAAGGCTGCTGGGGCGGTGTTCGGGGGCCGCCGGGGTGAGCTGCGGGATGCGAAGGGGGATCCGGGCGGCGAGCTGTCGGCCGCAGCCCGGTTTGGAGGCGGCCGTGAGGAGGGCCGTTCAGGCGGGCTGGTCGGTCGTGGGCTTGCTGTCCTGGCTGGAGGGTTGGCCTTCCTGGTGCTTCCGGGGTGGCGGTAGGAGTGTTGGTCTGCGCGAGAAGTCGGACCGGCCGACTTCTCGCGTGATGACCTCGGGGTACTCGTGGCGCAGGAAGTCTGCGGAGGGCGATTTTCGCGGTCCGCAGGGGTGAGCTGCGGGACGCGACGGGGGATCGGGGCGGCGAGCTGTCGGCCGCAGCCTGGCTTGGAGGCGGCCGCGCGGAGGGCTGTCCTGGTGGGCCGGTCGGTTGCGGGCTCGCTGCCCTGGCCGGGTGCGGCCTTCCTGGTGCTCCCGGGTCGGCGGTAGGGAGTGCTGGGCTGCGTGAGAAGTCGGACCGGCCGACTTCTCACGCGAGGGCCCTGGGCCGCTCGTGGTGGGGGAGGTTGCGGAGGGTGGTTCTCGGGGTTCGTTGGGGTGAGTTGCGCGATGTGGCGGGGGCTTTGGCCGGGCGCGTTCTCCTGTTGCCGTCCCGGATCGGCTGTGGGGAGGAGGGGGCGGCCCGCAGGGCTGTTGGTGAACTGGCCGATGTCGTCTGCGCGCTGGGGTTCGTTGTCGGCGAGGCGACGGCTCCCACGGTGCCGTTCCTGCTCGAACTGGTCGGGCGTCGCACGTGGTCTGCGAGGGCGAGTTGCCGTCGTGGGCTCGCTGACCTGGCCGGGGGTTGGCCTTCTTGGTGCTTCCGGGGTAGCGATAGGGAGTGTTGGTCTGCGCGAGAAGTCGGACCGGCCGACTTCTCGCGCGAGGGCCTCGGGGCACTCGTGGTGGGGGGAGGGAGGGATGCTCCGCCGTTTCCGGAGGCGTGACCGGGGACCGGTGGTCGCGGGGTGGTCCTCAGGTGTCGAGGGTGATGGCGGGCGTCCCGGAGTTCCGGGTGAGGAAGTGCAGCAGCTCGGCGAAGCCGCGCGCGTCGTCGAGGGCCTTGTGGGTGTGCCGCACGCCGCCGAGCCAGTGCGGGGGCAGCGCCGGTGCCGGGAGGTCCGCGGGCGGTCGGCCGGTCAGTGCCGCCGTGTACGAGCGCAGGCACAGGGCCGGGCCGTGGAAGAGGAGATCCTGCTCGTAGGGGCCCTGGTGCAGTCCGAAGGAGGTGAACCGGCGCAGGTAGTAGTCGATCCAGGTTCCGTCGAACGACAGGGGTGCCGCGGCGAACGCCCGCCGGCCGGGCAGGGACCGGACCCACTCGACGTACCCGGTCATGACGTCGGTGACGGGCTCCGGGTTCGTCGTCGCGGCCTCCCAGGCGCCCGGCTCGGAGTCGAACCACTCCTTCGTGCGCGGGTTCGGGGCCGATCCGGGAAGCGGTTCGAGGACGGCTTCGAACTCGCCGAAGGTCCGGCCGTCCATGGTCGTGGCCACGGACGCGAAGGACCGCATCGAGTTCGGTCCCGGCCACGGGCCGTCCACCTCGATGTCGGTCACCACGTAGGTCCAGTCGCTGAGTTCGGTCATGCGGCCGACGGTACCGCCACGGCCTCCTCCGTCGGTGCGGGTTCACGTGAAGCGGTTGCCTCCGGTGGTCCCGTTTGATGGGCTGGTCGGATGGGACACACGGGGCAGGAGAGCCGGACGGCGAGGTACGACCGGATCGGCGTCGGGTACCGGCAGGTCCGTCGGCCCGATCCGCGGCTGCACGCGTTGATCGGGTCGGCGCTGCGGGGAGCGCGCACGGTGGTCAACGTCGGTGCGGGGGCGGGGTCATACGAGCCGGAGGACGCCGAGGTCACGGCCGTCGACCCGTCGCAGGTCATGCTCGACCAGCATCCGGGGGAGCGGAAGGTCAAGGCCTCGGCCGAGCAACTGCCCTTCGAGGACGGTGCGTTCGACGCGGCGATGGCCGTCCTGACCGTCCACCACTGGTCGGACCCGCGGCGCGGGCTGGCCGAGCTGCGGCGGGTCGCGCGGCGGCAGGCGGTGTTCACCTGGGATCCGGCGCACCGGCCGCAGCTGTGGCTGCTGGAGGACTACCTGCCGGAGATCAGGGAGTTGGAGGACTCCCGCTTCACGCCGCTGGAGCAGGTGGTGGAGGCCCTGGACGCGCACACCGTGCTGCCCTTCCCCGTCCCCTGGGACTTCACCGACGGCTTCCAGATCGCCCACTGGCGGCGGCCCGAGCACTACCTGGACCCGGTGGTCCGGCAGGCCAGTTCGACCTTCGCGCAGCTGCCGCCGGAGGTGGTCGAGCCGGCCGTCGAGCGGCTGCGGGCCGACCTCGCCTCGGGGGCGTGGCACCGGCGGTACGCCGACCTGCTCGACCGGGACAGCATGGACTACGGCTACCGCCTGGTCCTCGCCGGCGAGCGGCCGGCCGGGTAGGCGTTCTCGGCGGCTGCCGCCACACAGGAAGTCGGACCGGCCGACTTCCTGTGCAGTGCGGCTGGTTGACCGAGGGCCGTGAACGGAGCGCAGGACTCGCAGGTGCCGATCCCGGGGGTACGAGGACGGCCCCTCGGTGCCGGGTGAAGGCCTGCTGGAGCGCGGTGGCTGTCAGGTCGTCGAGGGGGAGCCGACTTCCGGCGGCTAGGGTTGGGGCCATCGATCGATGCGCGGGGGCCAAGTCGATTGCCGTAGAGGGATCCTGGCGTCCCCGTCCGCTGCCGAAGGGGCCGCCGTCATGCCGGATTCCGCCACGCCCAGCCCGCCCAGCACACCCAGCCCGCTCGACCTGCTCGTCCGCTACCGGCGGGCGATGCTCGACCTGGACGCGGACGCGCTGGCAGAGCTGTACGCCGAGGACGGGGTGCACGAGTTCCCGTTCCTGTTCCCCGGGATGCCGGAGCGGTACCGGGGGCGGGAGGAGATCCGGGCCGGCTACCGCGCCGCCTGGGGTGCGAGTGCGGCGCGGCCGCGGGAGATCCGGGAGGTGGCCGTCCATCCGGGGGCCGACCCCGAGGTGCTGACCGTCGAGCAGCAGGTGGTCGGGACGCTCGCCACCACCGGGGAGCCGTTCACCGTGCCGGGCCTGCTGGTGATGCGCGCCCGGGACGGCCTGCTGGTGCACGTGCGGGACTACATGGACGGCCTGGGCGTGGCCCACGCGATGGGCCGGCTGGGTGCCGTCGCCGCGCGGCTGGGGGCCGGGGCGGCCGGCAAGTAAGAGGGGGCGGAGTGGGAAGTCGGACCGGCCGACTTCCCACTCCGTGAGCGGCCCGGTCAGAGGGCGAAGTGGGCGGCGATGCCGTCGAGGACGCAGTCGAGGCCGGTTTCGAACTGCCAGTCGGGGTCGTCCTTGCGGGTGGCCGCGTGGAGGTAGCGCTGGTAGTTGGGGTAGCGGCCGGTGCCCATCAGCCAGGTCATCCGGGGGGCGAGGCCGGCCCGGGTCTGGTCGCCGTCGGACCAGCCGCGCTCGCGGCGCAGGGTGTTCAGGGTGACCTCGGTGGTGACCGAGCCGTGGACGTAGCCGGTGACGGTGCGGAACACCGCCATGGTGGTGTCGGCGTCCAGGCCGTGTTCGGCCAGGGCGGCGAACGCGTGCTCGGGGACGGCGAGTTGGTTCGGGCTGAGCGAGAACGGGGTGGCCGCCCGGACGGTCCACGGGTGGGCCAGGTGCATGGCCCGCAGGTGGAGGGCGAGGGCGCGCATGGTCTCCCGCCAGTCCTTGGCGGGGGCGGCGTCCAGGGGGAGTCGGCCGTAGACGAAGTCGACCATCAGCTCGATGAGTTCGTCCTTGCCGGAGACGTACCGGTAGGCGGCCATCGGGGCGACGCCGAGTTCGGCGGCCAGTCGGCGCATGGTGACGGCGTCCAGGCCCTCGGCGTCGGCGACGGCGACGGCGGCCTCGGCGATCCGCTGCGGGGTCAGGGTGGTGCGCGGGGCGGGGGCCGGGCGGTCCAGGCGCTCCCAGAGTGACGCCGGGGGCCTGTCGTCGCCGGCGGGGGTGTCCCCGGTGGGGGCCTGCTGAGCGGGCATGGGGGCGGGCTCCTTCCGACTGGGGGTCGGTCCCACCGTAGCACCCTCCTGTGTACGGCGTATCGGCAGTGGACGCCGTACACGTCGATGTGTACGTTGTATTCGAGACGGATACGCCGTACACACCAGCCATCCCGGAGGGGGACTCCCATGTCCACGGAGCAGAAGTCCAGCGAGCAGAAGTCCAGCGAGCGGACGTCCAGCGAGCAGGCGTCCAGCGAGCAGAACCTGAAGGTCGCCGTCCTCGTCGGCAGCACCCGCGACGGCCGCTTCGGCCCGGTGGTCGCCGACTGGCTGCTCGGCCACCTCGAAGCGCGCGGCGACCTGACCGCCGACCGGATCGACCTGGTGGAGACCCCGCTGCCCGTCACCTTCCCGTCCTTCGGCGGCGAGCTCTCCCCGGACGACGCCGCGCTGCTGGCCGCCGTGTCGCCCCGGCTGGAGGCGGCCGACGCCTTCGTGATCGTCACGCCCGAGTACAACCACAGCTTCCCGGCCCCGCTGAAGAACGCCATCGACTGGCACAACCGGCAGTGGCACGGCAAGCCGGTCGGCTTCGTCTCGTACGGCGGCCTGTCCGGCGGCCTGCGGGCGGTCGAGCAGCTGCGGGTGGTGATGGCCGAGCTGAACGCCGCCACGATCCGCAACACGGTCAGCTTCCACGGCGCCTCGCAGTGCTTCGACGCCGAGGGCAAGGCGATCGACCCGGCCGCCGACACCGCCGCCAAGACCATGCTCGACCAGCTCACCTGGTGGGCGCAGGCGCTGCGGGACGCCCGCCGGGCCCGCCCGTTCGCGGCCTGAGCCGGGGAAGGGGGCGGACGGCATGGCCACGGAACAGAGCGGGGGCCAGAACAAGGAGCAGGCCGACGAGCGGCCCAAGCCGCCGCTGCTCGGCGTCGTCGGACTGATGCTCGGCATCTTCCTCTCGGCCCTCGACGGCCAGATCATCGGCACCGCGCTGCCGACCATCGTCGGCGACCTCGGCGGGCTGGAGCACCTCTCCTGGGCGGTCACCGCCTACCTGCTGACCTCCGCCGCCGCCACCCCGCTCTGGGGCCGGCTCGGCGACCTGTACGGGCGCAAGGGCGCCTACCAGTGGGCGGTGGTGGTGTTCCTGGCCGGCTCGGTGCTGGCCGGACTCGCCCAGGACATGGGGCAGTTGATCGCCTTCCGGGGCCTCCAGGGGATCGGCGCGGGCGGGCTGATGGTCGGTGCGCTCTCGGTGATCGGGGTGCTCGTCCCCGCCTCCGACCGGGCGCGGGTGCAGTCGGTGGTCGGCGTGCTGATGCCGATCGCCTTCGTCGGCGGACCGCTGCTCGGCGGCTTCCTCACCGAACGGCTGAGCTGGCGCTGGGCCTTCTACGTCAACCTGCCGGTCGGGCTGGTCGCGCTGCTCGCGGTCGGCGTCGGGGTGCGGCTGCGGACGGAGCGGGTGCGCGCCCCGTTCGACTGGGCCGGGGTCGCCCTGCTGACCACCGGCATCCTCGCGCTCACCCTGGTGAGCAGCTGGGGCGGCACCGCCTACTCCTGGACCTCCCCGGTGCTCCTCGGCACGGCGCTCGTCGCGGTGGTCGCGCTGGGCTGGTTCGCCCGGACCGAACTGCGCGCCCCCGGGCCGCTGATCCCGCCCGCGCTGTTCCGCGACCGCAACTTCACGGTGGCGCAGGTGCTCGGCTTCCTCACCGGCGCGGTGATGATCGCCCTGGTCGGCTACCTGCCGCTCTACCTGCAGCTGGCCCGGGGCGCCTCGCCCACCGCCGGCGGGCTGCTCCTGCTGCCGCTGATGCTCGGCATGATGGGCACCCAGCTGGTGACGGCGCGGCTGATGGGCCGGCCCGGCGGCGAGCGGCGCTACCCGCTGCTGGGCGGCGCGGTCACCCTGGCCGGCGGCGCGCTGCTGCTGCTCCTGCGCACCGACACCCCGATCGCCGTGGCCTCGGCCCTCACGGCCGTCGCCGGGATCGGCCTCGGCCTGGTGATGCAGAGCACCCTGCTGACCTCGATGGGGGCCGTCCGCCCGCAGGACATGGGCGCGGCGATGGGCGTGGTGACGCTGCTGCGGAGCATCGGCGGCTCGCTCGGCATGGCGGCGCTCGGCGCGGTCTACACGGCGCGGCTCACCGACTCCCTCACGGAGCACCTAGGGGCTGCCGAGGCCGGCCGGCTCACCGGCGGAGGGCTGACCCCGGCCTCCCTCGACGGCCTCCCGGCCGAGGTTCGCGACGCCGTCGGGGCGGCGGTCACCGGCGGCCTGCACGGCACGGTCGTGGGCGGGGTGCTGCTGGCGGCCGCGGCGACGGCCCTCGCCTGCCTGGTCCGCCCGCGGCAGGGAGCGGCCAGGGAGATCAAGCCGCCGAAGCCCGAGCCCGAGCCGACGAAGCCAGACCCGGAGCCGGAGCCGGCCGACACCCCCGCGAAGGCGGCCACGGCCGGGTGATCCGGAGAACGCGCAGGCCCCCGGGCGGAACGGGGGACCGCCCGGGGGCCTGCGGAAAAGCCGGTCAGCTCAGCACTCGATGACGTTGACGGCGAGCCCGCCGCGCGAGGTCTCCTTGTACTTGATCTTCATGTCGGCCCCGGTCTCCTTCATCGTCTTGATCGCCTTGTCCAGCGAGACGTGGTGCCGTCCGTCGCCGCGCAGCGCCATCCGGGCCGCGGTGACGGCCTTGACGGAGGCCATGCCGTTGCGCTCGATGCAGGGGATCTGGACCAGGCCGCCGACCGGGTCGCAGGTGAGGCCGAGGTTGTGCTCGATGCCGATCTCGGCGGCGTTCTCGACCTGCTCGGGGGTGCCGCCGAGGACCTCGGCGAGGCCGCCCGCGGCCATCGAGCAGGCGGAGCCGACCTCGCCCTGGCAGCCGACCTCGGCGCCGGAGATGGAGGCGTTCTCCTTGAAGAGCATGCCGATGGCGCCGGCGGCGAGCAGGAAGCGGACGATGCCGTCGTCGTCGGCGCCCGGGATGAAGTTCAGGTAGTAGTGCAGGACGGCCGGGATGATCCCGGCGGCGCCGTTGGTCGGCGCGGTGACGACCCGGCGGCCGGAGGCGTTCTCCTCGTTCACGGCCATCGCGTAGAGGGTCACCCACTCCATCGCGTTGGCCGGCCCGATGCCCTCGGCGCGCAGCGCGCGGGCACCCGAGGCGGCCCGGCGGCGGACCTTCAGCCCGCCCGGCAGGATGCCCTCGCGGGACATGCCGGCCCGCACGCACTCCTGCATCACGGACCAGATCTCCAGCAGACCGGTCCGGATCTCCTCCTCGCTGCGCCAGGCCTTCTCGTTCTCCAGCATCAGGCCGGAGATCGACAGGCCGGTCTCCCGGCTGAGCCGCAGCAGCTCGTCACCGGTGCGGAAGGGGTACTTCAGCACGGTGTCGTCGGGCTTGACCCGGTCCGCGCCGATCGCGTCCTCGTCCACCACGAAGCCGCCGCCGACCGAGTAGTAGGTCTTCTCCAGCAGGGTCGAGCCGTCCGCCGCGTACGCCCACAGGGTCATCCCGTTGGCGTGGTACGGCAGCGAGCGGCGGCGGTGCAGGATCAGCTGGGTGTCCGGGTCGAAGTCGATCGGGTGCTCGCCGAGCAGGTTGATCCGCTTCTCGGCGAGGATCCGCTCGACGTCCTTGTCGGCCTGGTCGACGTCGACGGTGCGGGGCGAGGCGTTCTCCAGGCCGAGCAGGACGGCCTTCGGGGTGCCGTGGCCGTGGCCGGTGGCGCCGAGCGAGCCGTACAGCTCGGCCCGTACGCCCGTCACCCGGTCCAGCAGGTCCTCGGTGCGCAGTCGGCGGGCGAACATCCGGGCGGCGCGCATCGGGCCCACGGTGTGGGAGCTCGACGGGCCGATGCCGATGGAGAAGAGGTCGAAGACGCTGATGGCCACGGGGGACGTCCTTGTCTGGTCTCGTGGAAGGACTTGCGGGCAGGGAGGGGCCGACACGGGACGGGGCACCGCGCGCACTTCCAGTGTGCGCGGTGCCCCGGGGTGCCTGGTACGCCGGAGGGGTGAGGCCGGTCACCCCGCCCGAACGATCACCGGAGTGATCAGAGGTTCGGGTAGAGCGGGTACTTCGCGGCCAGGGCGGAGACCCGGGCCTTCAGCGCGTCGGCGACGGTCTCGTCGAAGGCGGGCTTGAGCGCCTCGGCGATGATGTCGGCGACCTCGCGGAAGTCCTCGGCCTGGAAGCCGCGGGTGGCCAGGGCCGGGGTGCCGATGCGCAGGCCCGAGGTGACCATCGGCGGGCGCGGGTCGTTCGGGATGGCGTTGCGGTTGACGGTGATGCCGACCTCGTGCAGCCGGTCCTCGGCCTGCTGGCCGTCGAGCTGGCTGTTGCGCAGGTCGACCAGGACCAGGTGGACGTCGGTGCCGCCGGAGAGCACGCTGGCGCCGGCCTCGGCCACGTCGGCCTGGAGCAGGCGCTCGGCGAGGATGCGGGCGCCGTCCAGGGTGCGCTGCTGGCGCTCCTTGAACTCCTCGGAGGCCGCGACCTTGAAGGCGACCGCCTTGCCGGCGATCACGTGCTCCAGCGGGCCGCCCTGCTGGCCGGGGAAGACCGCGGAGTTGATCTTCTTGGCGAACTCGGCCTTGGACAGGATGACGCCGCCGCGCGGGCCGCCCAGGGTCTTGTGGGTCGTGGTGGTGACCACGTCCGCGTAGGGCACCGGGTTCGGGTGCAGCCCGGCGGCCACCAGGCCGGCGAAGTGCGCCATGTCCACCATGAGCAGCGCGCCGACCTCGTCGGCGATCCGGCGGAACGCGGCGAAGTCGAGCTGGCGCGGGTAGGCGGACCAGCCGGCGATGATCAGCTTCGGCTGGTGCTCCTTGGCGAGGCGCTCGACCTCGGCCATGTCGACCTGGCCGGTCTTCTCGTCCACGTGGTACGCGGCCACGTTGTAGAGCTTGCCGGAGAAGTTGATCTTCATGCCGTGGGTCAGGTGACCGCCGTGGGCCAGGCTCAGGCCCAGGATGGTGTCGCCCGGCTGGATCAGCGCGAACATCGCGGCGGCGTTGGCCTGCGCGCCGGAGTGCGGCTGGACGTTGGCGTGCTCGGCCCCGAACAGGGCCTTGATGCGGTCGATCGCGATCTGCTCGACCACGTCGACGTGCTCGCAGCCACCGTAGTAGCGGCGGCCGGGGTAGCCCTCCGCGTACTTGTTGGTGAGCACCGAGCCCTGGGCCTCCATGACCGCCACCGGGGCGAAGTTCTCGGAGGCGATCATCTCCAGGGTGGTCTGCTGGCGGTGCAGCTCGGCGTCGACCGCGGCGGCGATCTCCGGGTCGAGGGCGTGCAGGGACTGGTTGAGAACAGTCATGGTGTGGTCTTCCCGGGAGGAGGAGGGAAAGGGGCCAGGGCGGGACGGACCGCGGTGCGGCGGCCCGTCCCGTCGGGGGCTCAGCCCTGGGGGTTGGTGAGCGCGTCGTACTCGTCGGCGCTGAGCAGCTCGTCGGTGGCCTCGACGCGCACCTTGAACAGCCAGCCGCCCTCGAAGGGGTCGCTGTTGACGAGGGCGTTGTTGTCCAGGACGTCCGGGTTGACCTCGGTGACCTCGCCGGTCACCGGGGAGAACAGGTCGCTGACCGACTTGGTGGACTCCAGCTCGCCACAGGTCTCGCCGGCGGTCACGGTCTCGCCGACCTCGGGCAGCTGCACGTAGACGATGTCACCGAGCGCGTCCGCGGCGTGCTTGGTGATACCGATCGTGGAGACACCGTCCACGGCGGCCGTCAGCCACTCGTGCTCCTTGGTGTACTGAAGGTGCTGGGGGTTGCTCATGGCGTCATTCTCCAGGATGGGAAGCGGGTACGACGAAGCGGGCCGCCGCGCGGACGGCTGCGACGTGCGCGTATGGGAAAACGGGGGGCGTGCGAGGGGTCAGCGGGCGCGCTTGTAGAACGGCAGCGCCACGACCCTGACGGGCTCGTGCTTGCCGCGCACGTCCACCGCGACGGTGGTGCCGGGGGCGGCGTGGGCGGCGTCGACGTAGGCCATCGCGATCGGCTGCCCCAGGGTCGGGGACGGCGCGCCGGAGGTGATCCGGCCGATCGGCTCGCCCTCGGTGGAGACCACGGTGTACTCGGCGCGCGGCACCCGCTTGCCGTCGGAGACCAGGCCGACCAGCACCTTCGGCGGGTTGGTCTCGGCCGCGGCGGCGGCCGCCTCCAGGGCCTTGCGGCCGACGAAGGCGCCCTCGTTGGTGGTCTTGTCGAAGCGGACGACCCGGCCCAGGCCGGCGTCGAACGGGGTCAGGTCGGTGGACAGCTCGTGCCCGTACAGCGGCATGCCGGCCTCCAGGCGCAGCGTGTCGCGGCAGGACAGGCCGCAGGGGACCAGGCCGCGGTCCGCGCCGGCGGCGGTCAGCGCCTGCCAGACCGGCTCGGCGTCGGCCGGGTGACAGAAGATCTCGAAGCCGTCCTCGCCGGTGTAGCCGGTGCGGGCGAGCAGCACCTCGCGGTCGGCCACGAAGGCCGGGAGGATCGCGTAGTACTTCAGGCCGGGCAGGTCGGCGTCGGTGGTGTCGGCCAGGATGCCGGTGGCCTCCGGGCCCTGGACGGCGATCAGCGCGTAGGTGTCGCGGTCGTCGGTGACGACGGCGTCGAAGCCCTTGGCACGGGCGATCAGCTCGTCGAGGACCAGCTGGGCGTTGGAGGCGTTGGCGACGACCAGGAAGGCGTCCTCGCGCAGGCGGTAGACGATCAGGTCGTCCAGGATGCCGCCGTCCTCGGCGCAGATCATGGTGTAGCGGGCGCGCAGCTCGCCCAGCGCGGAGACGAAGCCGACCAGGGCGTGGTCCAGCATCTCGCCGGCCTGCGGGCCGGTGACGGTGATCTCGCCCATGTGCGAGAGGTCGAACAGGCCGGCCTTGGTGCGGACGGCGAGGTGCTCCTCGCGCTCGCTGCCGTAGCGCAGCGGCATGTCCCAGCCGGCGAAGTCGGTCATGGTCGCGCCGAGGGCGCGGTGCAGCGCGTCGAGCGCGGTCAGGCGGAGGGACGACATGGCCAGGAACTCCTCGGTCGGGGCACTCAGGGGTGCACGCACCGGACCGGACCCGCTGGGGGCCGACCCTGCGCGCGGGCATGCGGCGGCGTGGGTCTCCCCATCTGTCGTCGAACCTGAGAGCTTCACCGCCCCGCCGCCCGCAGCCGTTTCCAGCTTGGGGGACAGCATGACGGCTTGCACCGTGGGTGGGCGCACGACAGGGCCGGGCGCCGCTTTCCAGATGTGCCTAACCCGTGCGGTAGGGGTGCCTGAGAGATTCCGGGGAGGACTTGCTCCTTCGGCGCCGGCTGTGCCTGAGCGGCACTCCGGGCTCTCCCGCGCGGGTTCGAGCGGCCGGTATGGAGTTGTGGGGGCCCGCGGCGCATGCCGTCGGACGGGCACATCATGGCACGTCCCGGACGACGAGGGGAGGGGGGACCCGGTCACACCGCGCGGGACCCGAACACGAGTCCTGACCACACCCCCCGCACGCCTCTAGACTGCTGCGCGTCGGTGCGGCAGTGGGCGGCCGACGGCAGAGGGCGGAATCGGCGGCGCATGGGGTACCCGGTGGAGCAGCAGCAGGGGTGGGGCGGACCGGAGGAGGCGCCGGCGGGCGGCTCCTGGCCGGCCAACGAACTGGAGCAGGTGCTGACCGCGGCCCTGGGCGACCCGGGCGCGACCCCACGGGTGTTCGAGGTGCTGGCGCGCAGCCAGGTGTGGGTGCCGCTGCCGGCCGGGGCCGACCCGCAGGGCCAGGCGCTCGACCTGCCGACCATCGAGCTGGGCGGCGACCCGTACGTGCCGGTGTTCTCCTCGCAGGAGGTGTTCCTCCGGCAGGCGCCGGGGATGGCCTTCGCGATCGCGCCGGTGTGGGAGTTCGCCCGCGGGCTGCCGCTGGGCCTCGGCATCGCGGTGAACCCGGACGCGCCGGTGGGCCTCCCGGTGCCGCCGCAGGGGGTCGCCGAGCTGCGCCGCGGCCCGCGCGAGGACCGCTGGGAACAGGCCGAGGGCGCCGCGGAGCCGACCGGCGGCCGGGTGGCGCTGCGCGAGCCGGTGCCGGGCGAGGACCCGGAGCACTTCCTGGCCGCCTGCCGGAGCGAACTGTCGGCGCTGCCCGGTGTGTTGACCGCCCGCAGGGCGCTGGCCAGCATCGAGGGCGAACCGACCGTGATGTTCGTGGGCGTCCAGTTGGACCCGGCGGCCCCGGCCGACCCGGCCGCGGTGAACGAGGCACTCGGGCGAGCGCTGGGAACCGCGCCGCTGCCCGGGGGCGTCCACCTCGTACTGCTCGACCTCGCCGACGACCCGGTGGTCGAGTGGCTGCTCACCCGGGTACTGCCTTTCCACACGCGGGCGTGAGCGGGTCCGGATCAGAGGCACGTCGCCGTGGCGGTGGCCGGTGCCGCGCCATAGGGTGCGTGCAGACGGCCGACGGGTCGGCGGGTTGAGGGAAAGAGGCGCGGCGAGGTGGGCGCATGAGTGCGGGAACGGGAGCGGGCGGTGTGCCGGGGCCCTGGGGCCAGGCACCGGCCGGGCGCCCGGGAGCTGATCCCGGCGCGTTGGAGCGCGCCCTGCGCGACGTCGCGCCGGAGCGCTACGACGCGTACGAGCGGCTGCTGCACGCGCTGGCGGACGGCCGGGTCTGGATGCTGCTGTGGCACGGCACGCCGGGCAGCCCGGACGCGCAGTACGGGAACATGGAGATCAGCGGCCACGGCTACGCGCCGGCCGTCACCTCGCCCGAGCAGCTGACCGCCTCCGGCTGGGCGCGGGCCCACGAGGTCGTCTCCGGCCGGGAGATCGCGGCCTCGCTGTACCGCACCCGCTGGGGCCTGTGGCTCAACCCGCACGCCCCCGGCGGCGGCGTCGGGGTGCCCTGGGCGGACCTCCGGCGGGTCGCCGCGGGCCTGGACCGGCTGCCGGCCGGGCCGTTGAAGCTCAGCGAGCCGCAGTTGAACGCCCAGCCGTTCTTCGCGCTGCTGGAGCGGCAGGCCGCCGAGGTGCGCGCGGTCCGGGCGCTGCGCCGGGCCTGGGTGCAGCCCGCGGTGGGGGAGCCGTACCTGGCCATCGGCCTTGACCTCTACGAGAGTTCGCCGCCGGCGGTGGAGGCGGTGCGGGCGCTGATGCAGCGCGCGATCGCGGTGGCCCCGGAGGGGCTCGCGGTGTCCACGGTGGCGATGTCGGACGAGTACGACCCGGTGGCGCTGTGGATGCGCGCCAACGCGCGGCCGTTCTTCGACCGGGAGGCGGGCCGCCCGCCGACCGGCCCGTACCCGCCGGTGCCCCCGCCGCCGTACCCCGGGCAGTCGATGCCGGGCTACGCGTACGGCACCCAGCCGCCGGCGCAGGGCTGGCAGCAGCAGCCGCAGCGGCCGTGGCCCGGCTACCCCGGGCGCTGAATCCCAAAACCCATTCTCCGAAGCCGACTTGATTGTCCGTCAAGTCGGCTTCGATGCTTTCCGGACGAATTTCCGGATGTGCGGCCCGGTCATCTTGACATGGCAGTTACAGCCATGTGAAGAGGTATATGCCGAAGATCGGGGAGGTGCATGCACGCAGATCACAGTTGGGCATCTGTCGGTTGTCAGGGCTGGCGCAAGCCAGTTCGGATGGCAGAGAGTTCTGCGCAACGCACCGCGCGTGCTGGAACCCCACAAAGGTGAGCGCGCACGCCGACAAGCCCGTCCACGCGACGCCCATCCCGCGTGGTGGCAGTGCCTGTGCACGACGCACTGCCGTCAACACCCGCTCCTCCTAAGCACCTCCGCACGTCCGCAGCCGCACCGCCGAAGACGGCGACCGGCACCCGTGGGCCGGCCACCGTCGGCGAGGGGACCAACTGACCATGACATCCGTGACCACCGCCGGGAACGAGCCGGAGGCAGCAGCCGCCGCCGGACCGGCCAAGAAGATCGAGGGCCGCTCCCTCGGCCAGATCGCCTGGACCCGCTTCAAGCGGGACAAGGCCGCCGTCGCCGGCGGCGTCGTGGTGATCCTGCTGATCATGCTCGCCGTGCTGGCCAAGCCGATCGAGTCGATGTTCGGGCTCGACCCGGACGCCCTCCACCAGGACCTGCTGGACGCCGACCTCGGCGGTCTGCCGTTCGGCGACTGGGGCGGCATGAGCCTCGAACACCCGCTCGGCATCGACCCGCTGCAGGGCCGTGACCTGCTCACCCGCGTCATCGAGGGCTCCTGGGTCTCCCTGCTGGTCGCCTTCGGCGCGACCCTGCTGTCCAACACCATCGGCACCGTGCTCGGCATCATGGCCGGCTACTACGGCGGCTGGGTGGACACCGTGATCAGCCGGGTGATGGACGTCTTCCTGGCCTTCCCGCTGCTGCTCTTCGCCATCGCGATCTCGACCTCGCTCCAGGGCGGAGCCTTCGGCCTGCACGGCCTGCCGCTGCACATGCTGGTGCTGATCTTCGTGATCGGCTTCTTCAACTGGCCCTACATGGGTCGGATCGTGCGCGGCCAGACGCTCTCGCTGCGCGAGCGGGAGTTCGTCCACGCGGCCCGCAGCCTCGGCGCCCGCGGCCCGTTCATCCTGTTCAAGGAGCTGCTGCCCAACCTGGTCGGTCCGATCCTGGTCTACTCGACCCTGCTGATCCCGACCAACATCCTCTTCGAGGCGGGGCTGAGCTTCCTCGGCGTCGGCATCCAGCCGCCGCAGGCCTCCTGGGGCGGGATGCTCCAGGACGCGATCCGGTACTACCAGGTGGACCCCCAGTACATGGTGGTCCCCGGTCTGGCGATCTTCGTCACCGTGCTCGCCTTCAACCTGCTCGGCGACGGTCTTCGCGACGCCCTCGATCCCAAGAGCAACTGATCCCGCCGCACATGACCACGCATCATGTGATGCGCCGTCAAGGCTCTCCTTCACCGCCTCCCATCCCCAAGGGGTTGATCTCACCCATGCGTAGGTCCCGTACCGTCGCCCTGACCGCGGCCGCAGCCGCCGCCGTCCTGGTCGTGACCGGTTGCACCAGCTCGTCGAAGGACACCGGTTCCGCCTCGTCCTCCGGCACCGGAGGCGGCTCCGGCGCCAACGCCGCCACCAAGGGCATCGTCAACGCCTCGGACAAGAAGGGCGGGACGGTCACCTACGAGATGAAGGGCACCCCGGACTCGCTCGACCCGGGCAACACGTACTACGCGTACATCTACAACTTCTCGCGCCTGTACGCCCGCTCGCTGACCACCTTCAACCCGGCGCCGGGCGACGAGGGCAACAAGCTCGTCCCCGACCTCGCCGAGTCGATGGGCCAGGTCAGCGCGGACGGCCTGACCTGGACGTACAAGCTGCGCAAGGGCCTGAAGTACGACGACGGCACCCCGATCTCCTCGAAGGACGTCAAGTACGCCGTCGAGCGCTCGAACTACGCGCTGGACGTGAACTCCAACGGCCCGGTCTACTTCCGCGAGCACCTGGTGGACAACGCCACGCCGTACGCCGGCCCGTACAAGGACAAGGAGGGCGGCCTCGACTCGATCGAGACGCCCGACGACACCACGATCGTCTTCCACCTGAAGCAGCCCTTCGCCGACTTCGACTACCTGGTCAGCGCCCCGCAGACCGCGCCGGTCCCGCAGGCCAAGGACACCGGCTCGGAGTACGTGAAGAAGATCGTCTCCTCGGGCTCCTACAAGTTCGAGTCCTACGAGGACGGCAAGCAGGCCGTCCTGGTCCCGAACACCAACTGGGACGCGAGCACCGACCCGATCCGCAAGCAGCTCGCGGACAAGATCGTGCTCCGGATGAACATCGACCAGTCCACCATCGACAAGGACCTGCTGGCCGGCAACGCCCAGGTCGACCTGGTGGGCGGCGGCGTCGACCCGCAGACCCAGGCGCAGATCCTCCAGAACCAGAAGCTGAAGGCCAGCACCGACAACGCCTACGGCGGCCGCCTGGTCTACATGGCGATCAACTCCAAGCTCGCGCCGTTCGACAACATCGAGTGCCGCAAGGCCGTGCAGTACGCGGTCGACAAGGTCTCGGTGCAGACCGCCCTCGGCGGCCCGATCCGCGGCCAGATCGCCAACACGGTGCTCCCGCCGGACATCCCGGGCCACCAGGACTTCAACACGTACGAGACCAAGGACAACAAGGGCGACGAGGCCAAGGCCAAGGAGGCCCTGAAGGCCTGCGGCAAGGAGGGCGGCATCAACACCGTCCTCTCCGCCCGCACCGAGCGCGCCACCGAGGTCGCCGCGGCCACCTCGATCCAGGCCGCGCTGAAGAAGGTCGGCATCAACGCCGAGATCCAGCAGTACCCGCAGGGCAAGTACCTCCAGGACAGCGCCGGCTCCCCGCAGTTCGCGGCCGAGCACAACATCGGCCTGATGATGATGCAGTGGGGTGCCGACTGGCCGACCGGCTACGGCTTCCTCCAGCAGATCGTCGACGGCCGCACCATCAAGCCGTCCGGCAACAACAACCTGGCCCAGCTGGACAACCCCGCGGTCAACAAGCTGCTCGACGACGCCGCGATCAACCCCGACAAGACGGCCCGCGAGAAGATCTACGGCGACGTCGACAAGAAGGTCATGGACCAGGCGGTCTACGTCCCGCTGACCTACTTCAAGGTCTTCCTGTACCGCCCGGACAACGCCACCAACGTGGTCTCCACCTCGGCGTTCTCGGGCGAGTACGACTACCTGAACATCGGCGTCAAGTAAGAGCCTGGCTCCGCATCCCTGAAGGCAGGTGAAGGCAGCGGCGCCCGCCGCCGTCCGGAAGATCCCGGACGGCGGCGGCCGCCGGAGCCGCCCAACTGTGTTTGCCTACATCATCCGCAGGATCTTCGCGGCGGCGATTTTGCTGCTGGTCGTCAGCGCGGTCACCTTCGCGATCTTCTTCCTGCTCCCGCGCCTCGCGGGCGAGACGGCCGACCAACTGGCCGCCCAGTACATCGGGAAGAACCCGTCGCCGGACGCGATCGCGGCGGTCAAGCAGAACCTCGGCCTCGACCAGCCGCTGTACACCCAGTACTGGAACTTCCTGAAGGGGCTGGTCAGCGGCGCCGAGTACCACTTCGGACCGGAACCGGCCACCTGTCACGTGCCCTGCTTCGGCTACTCCTTCAAGAACCACCTGGAGGTCTGGCCCGAGCTGACCAAGCGGATCCCGATCACCATCTCGCTCGCCGCCGGTGCGGCGGTGCTCTGGCTGGTCTCCGGCGTCGCCACCGGCGTCGTCTCCGCCCTGAAGCCGCGGTCGATCTTCGACCGGCTCTCCATGGGCGTCGCGCTCGCCGGCGTCTCGCTGCCGGTCTTCTTCACCGGCGCGCTGCTGCTCACGCTGTTCAGCTACGAGTGGCCGATCCTGGACAACCTGCACTACGTCGACTTCACCGACGACCCGCTGATGTGGGCCCGCAACCTGATCCTGCCCTGGATCTCGCTGGCCTTCCTCTACTCTGCGCTCTACGCCCGGCTCACCCGCGCCGGGATGCTGGAGACCATGAGCGAGGACTACATCCGCACCGCCCGGGCCAAGGGCCTGGTCGAGCGCAAGGTCGTCGCCCGGCACGGGCTGCGCGCCGCGCTCACCCCGATCGTCACGATCTTCGGCATGGACCTCGGGCTGCTGCTCGGCGGCGCGCTGATCACCGAGCAGGTCTTCTCGCTCCAGGGCGTCGGCCAGTTCGCCGTCCAGGCGATCTCCGACAACGACCTGCCCAAGATCCTCGGCGTCACCCTGCTCGCCGCCTTCTTCATCGTCGCCTGCAACCTCGTGGTCGACCTCCTGTACGCCCTCGTCGACCCCCGGGTGAGGCTCTCGTGACCGACCTCCAGAAGGACCCGGCGGCCGCGCCCGCCCCGGCCGGCGACCCCTTCCTCTCCGTGCGCGACCTGCGGATCCACTTCGACACCGACGACGGCCTGGTCCGCTCGGTGGACGGGGTCAGCTTCGACCTGCACAAGGGGCGCACCCTCGGCATCGTCGGCGAGTCCGGCTCCGGCAAGTCCGTCACCTCGCTCGGCATCATGGGCCTGCACCGCTCCAAGCGGGCCCGGATCAGCGGCGAGATCCGGCTGAACGGCGAGGACCTGATCGCGGCCGGCCCGGACCGGGTGCGCCAACTGCGCGGCCGCGAACTGGCGATGATCTTCCAGGACCCGCTGACCGCGATGCACCCCTACTACACGGTGGGGCAGCAGATCGTCGAGGCCTACCGGGTGCACCACCCCCAGGCCACCAAGAAGCAGGCCCGGACCCGCGCGGTCGAGATGCTCGACCGGGTCGGCATCCCGCAGCCGGACCGCCGGGTGGACGACTACCCGCACCAGTTCTCCGGCGGCATGCGCCAGCGCGCCATGATCGCCATGGCGCTGGTCAACGACCCCTCGCTGCTGATCGCCGACGAGCCCACCACCGCCCTGGACGTCACCGTCCAGGCGCAGATCCTGGACCTCATCCGCGACCTCCAGGAGGAGTTCGGCTCCGCGGTCATCATCATCACCCACGACCTCGGGGTGGTCGCCGAACTGGCCGACGACATCCTGGTCATGTACGGCGGCAAGTGCGTCGAGCGCGGCCCGGCCGAGACCCTCTTCGACGCGCCCGAGCACCCGTACACCTGGGGCCTGCTGGGCTCGATGCCGCGACTGGACCGGGAACTCCAGGACCGGCTGGTGCCGGTCAAGGGCACCCCGCCCAGCCTGATCAACGTGCCGTCCGGCTGCGCCTTCCACCCGCGCTGCCCGTACGCCGCCCTGACCGACGGGCGCTCCACGAGCGAGGTCCCGGCACTGGCCGAGGCCGTGCCCGGGCACTTCGCGGCCTGCCACCTGGCGGCCGGCGAGCGGCACCGCATCTTCGCCGAAGAGATCGCGCCCCGGCTGTGAGCCCGGCCTCGTACCACCTTTCTGGAGAGAACCGATGACGGACACTCAGGCGGCTCCGACCCCGCGGTCGGCACCCGCCCCCGGCCGTGAGCCGCTGCTGAAGGTGGCCGGCCTGACCCGGCACTTCCCGATCCGCGGCGGGCTGCTGCGGCGCCAGACCGGCGCGGTGCGGGCCGTCGACGGCATCGACTTCACCGTCAACGCCGGCGAGACGCTGGGCGTCGTGGGCGAGTCCGGCTGCGGCAAGTCGACCATGGGCCGACTGGTCACCCGGCTCGACGAACCGACCGGCGGGACCATCGAGTTCGAGGGCACCGACATCAGCCACCTGAGCGTCGGGGCGATGCGGCCGCTGCGCCGCGACATCCAGATGATCTTCCAGGACCCGTACTCCTCGCTGAACCCCCGGCACACCGTCGGCACCATCGTCGGCGCGCCGTTCCGGCTCCAGAACGCGGTGCCCGAGGGCGGCCTCAAGAAGGCCGTCCAGGAGCTGCTGGAGCTGTGCGGGCTCAGCCCCGAGCACTACAACCGCTACCCGCACGAGTTCTCCGGCGGCCAGCGCCAGCGCATCGGCATCGCCCGGGCGCTCGCGCTGAAGCCGAAGATGATCATCGCGGACGAGCCGGTCTCCGCCCTGGACGTGTCGATCCAGGCGCAGGTGGTCAACCTGCTGGACGACCTCCAGCAGGAGCTCGGGCTGACCTACCTGATCATCGCGCACGACCTCTCGGTGGTCCGGCACGTCTCGGACCGGGTCGCGGTGATGTACCTCGGCAAGATCGTGGAGATCGCCGACCGGGACTCGCTCTACCGCAGCCCGATGCACCCGTACACCAACGCGCTGATGTCCGCCGTGCCCGTCCCGGACCCGCGCCGCCGCCAGCGCGCGGGCCGCGACCGGATCCTGCTCAAGGGCGACGTCCCCTCGCCGATCAACCCGCCCAGCGGCTGCCGCTTCCGCACCCGGTGCTGGAAGGCGCAGGACGTGTGCGCGAGCCAGGAGCCGCCGCTGGCGGTGCTCGAGACCGGGCACCAGGTGGCGTGCCACTTCCCAGAGAACGCTCCGGGGAACGCTCCGGCCGACGCCAAGGCCTGAGGTCCCCGCACGGACGCGAGAGGCCGCCCGCCCCGGACCCCCGGGGCGGGCGGCCTCTTCGGTGTCCGCGTCCCAGGCGTCCGGGCGCCTCAGACGCCCGCGGCCGACACCGGTTCGGGCCTCGGCGCCGGTTCGCGCGGGCCCGGGGCGGGGGCCGGGAAGCGGCGGTCCAGCGCCCGGACCACCCGGCGGCCGAGGCGCTGGAACGGGATCTCGACCAGCCGGTACGACAGGTACGAGAGCACCACGAGCGCCCCCAGGTAGCCGAGGGTGAGCGCGGCCTGCCCCGTCGGCCCGACGATCGGCGGGTAGCCCTGGAGCCTCCAGCCGACGAAGTACATCAGCGGCCCGTGCAGCAGGTAGACCGAGAAGCTGATCGTGCCGAGCCCGCTCAGCCAGCGCGGGAAGCGGCGCCGGCGCAGCAGCATGGCCGCCGCGAACAGGGCCCAGGCGGCCAGGTAGGCGAGGGAGAAGGACTGCCACGAAGGGGTCCAGGTGTGCCAGAGCGCGGTGTCCCGGTTGTACAGGTAGCCGACCGTGACGCCGGCGACGACCACGAAGGCGCAGCAGAGCAGGGCCGGGAGCCGGTCGAGCAGGCCGTGCTCCAGCCGGTACAGCACGGTGCCGGCGAACATCGTCGCGAAGATCAGCATGGTCTCGAAGCCGGTGCTCCGGTTGTTCACCGTGATCAGGACCAGGCCCAGGCCGCCGAGCAGCAGCGCGCCCCAACGGGTCAGGTCCGGACGGGCGGTGGCGATGCAGGCCATCGCCATCAGCACCACGATCCCGGCCACCGCCACCAGGTGCCTGGTGGCCGGCAGGTCCACCGAGATCCCGCCGATCGGCAGCCAGGTGCCGAGCACCAGGGCGACGGACGCGAAGCCGACCGCGATCGGCGCGCTGTTCCGGTGCCACCCCCGGACGAACAGCGCGCACACGAAGTAGTAGAAGACCATCTCGTAGGTGAGCGACCACATCACGCCGATGGCGCTGGGCACCCCCACCAGGTCCTGGAGCAGCAGGCCGTTGGCGGCGAGCGACAGCACCGGGTGGTCGAAGGGGAAGCTCTGGACGATCTGGCCGCCGCGGGGCAGCACCAGCAGGCTCACCACGATCGTGACGGCCACCGCGGGGTAGATGCGGAAGAGCCGTCCGGTCCAGAACGCCCGGACGTCGCCGCGCCGTTCCAGCGACGCCGGGATGATGTACCCGCTGACCAGGAAGAACAGCATCACGCCGAAGAAGCCGAGGTCCAGCTGGCGCGGCACCCGGTCCGCGTGGGGGATCTTGCCGAGCAGTCCGAAGTGGTGCATGGCGACGGCGAGGGCGGCGACGCCGCGCAGCGCGTCGAGCCAGCCGAGCCTGGCGGAGGCGGGCGGTTCCGGCGGCGACTTCGACGGTTCCGGCGGTGACGCCGGGGCCGACCTGGGCTTCACGAGCTTCACAGGCGGAGGCTAGCCGAGCCGCTCCGGCCGGACGGCGCGCAAGCCGTCCGGCACCCTTCCGGCGGTGCGTTCGCATCCAGAGAACGGACGTTCACCGGCACATCCGTGCACATCGGGTACACATGGACGGTGACATCCCAGCTCTTCCCGACCGACGTCCAGCAGTCGCTGGACCTCGTCGGCATCTTCGTCTTCGCCCTCTCCGGGGGCCTGCTCGCCGTCCGCAAGAACATGGACATCTTCGGCATCTGTGTACTGGCGGAGGTCACCGCCCTCGGCGGCGGCGTGATGCGCGACCTGGTGATCGGCGCGACCCCGGTCGCCGCGTTCACCAACCTCGGCTACTTCGTGACCCCGCTGGGCGCCGCCCTGGTGGTGTTCTTCCTGCACCCGGAGGTCGAGCGGATCAACCGGGCGGTGCAGACCCTGGACGCCCTCGGGCTCGGGCTGTTCTGCGTGACCGGCACCGCCAAGGCCCACGACTTCGGGCTCGGCGCCGTCGCCGCGATCGCGCTCGGCATGGTGACCGCGGCCGGCGGCGGCGTGATCCGCGACATACTCGCCGGGGAGATCCCCTCGCTGCTGCGCTGGGACCGGGAGATCTACGCCGTCCCCGCCCTGGTCGGCGCCACCGTCGTCGCCCTGCTGATCGCCACCGACCGGCTCACCGGCGTGACCGGCACCGCCGCCGCGCTCACCGCCTTCGGGCTGCGGATGCTCGCCCTGAAGTACGGCTGGCGTGCCCCGCGGGCCTGGCACCGCAACGGTTCTCGCACCAGCGAGGAGTAGGCGAGCCGCCGTACGCGAGCGAGATCGCCTCGGCCGTGCAGAGCAGTTCCGGCACCATCCTGGCCAGTTCGGCCGGCGGAACCTCGCTCGCCGGGGCGCTCAGCGCGCAGGCCGCGACCGTCCGCCCGCCGCTGCCCGCGACCGGCGCGGCCACGCAGGTCACCGGCTCCCGGTGCTCGCGCGACTCGGCCGCCCAGCCCCGGCGGCGCACCGCCGCCAGCTCGGGCTCCGCGCGGGCGTCGTCCGCGGACAGCCCGGCGAGCAGCACCCGGCCGACCGCCGTCCCGTCGACCGGGGCCCGGCGCCCGATCCGGGACGGCTCCGCGCCCGGCGGCCCGGCCACCTCGTCCAGGTAGAGCACCTCGCCGTCGTGCAGCACGGCGAGCCGGACGGTGTAGCCGCAGCGGGCGTTGAGCGCGGCCAGGTACGGCGCGGCGACCTGCCGGACGTCGAAGTCCTCCAGCGCGCGGTGGGCCAGCGAGAGCACCCGGCCGCCGATCCGGTAGCGCAGGTCCGGCTGGCGGCGGGCGAAGCCGTGCTCCTCCAGGGTGCGCAGCAGCCGCAGGGCGGTGGACTTGTGCACCCCGAGGCTGCTGGCGGCCTGCTCCAGCGAGAGCGGTGCGTCGCCGAGCGCGTCGAGCAGGGTCAGCGCGCGGTCGACCGACTGCGACATGGCGTTCCCCGTGGATCCGGCTGACTGGTGGCGTCAGGCTAACCGCTGGGTGGCTCAGTGGTACAAACCAGTACCGGACGCGGCCGTCCGGCCGTGGTGCGTCCGGCCCGTGCGGGCGGTGGCTGGATCGGTGCCCCGGGCCGGAACCCCGCTCCGTGCGGCGCTCTACAATCGGATGGTTATGCCATACCTGGACCATGCGGCGACCACGCCGATGCTGCCCGAGGCGATCGCCGCGATGACGGCGCACCTGGGGGTGGTCGGCAACGCCTCGGCCCTGCACGCGGCCGGCCGCCGGGCCCGCCGGGTGGTCGAGGAGTCCCGGGAGTCGCTGGCCGAGTCGCTGGGCGCCCGCCCCAGCGAGATCGTGCTCACCGGCGGCGGCACCGAGTCCGACAACCTCGCGGTCAAGGGCCTGTACTGGGCCCGCCGGGACGCAGACCCGGCCCGCACCCGGGTGCTGTGCAGCCCGGTCGAGCACCACGCGGTGCTGGACGCGGTGCACTGGCTCTCCGAGCACGAGGGCGCCGCCGTCGAGTACCTGCCGGTCGACGAGCACGGCCGGGTGCACCCCGAGGCGCTGCGGTCCGCGATCGAACGCGACCCGGCGTCGGTGGCGCTGGTCACCGTGATGTGGGCCAACAACGAGGTCGGCACCGTCCAGCCGGTCCGCGAACTGACCGCCGTGGCGGCCGAGTACGGCATCCCCGTGCACGCCGACGCGGTGCAGGCGCTCGGTCAGGTCCCGGTCTCCTTCGCCGAATCCGGCCTCACCGCGCTCACCGTCACCGGACACAAGATCGGCGGCCCGTTCGGCATCGGCGCGCTGCTGCTCTCCCGGGGCGCCGCGCCCGTACCGCTGCTGCACGGCGGCGGGCAGGAGCGCGACGTGCGCTCCGGCACCCTGGACGCCCCCGGCGCGGCCGGCTTCGCGGCCGCCGCCGCGATCGCCGTCGAACGGCGGGCCGAGCACACCGTCACGCTGGGCGCGCTGCGGGACGAACTGGTGGCCTCGGTGCTGGACGCCGTCCCCGACGCGATCCTCAACGGCGACCCGTCCGCGGCCGGGCGGCTGCCCGCCAACGCGCACTTCTCCTTCCCCGGCTGCGAGGGCGACGCCCTGCTGATGCTGCTGGACGCCCAGGGCATCGAGTGCTCGACCGGCTCCGCCTGCTCCGCCGGGGTGCCGCAACCCAGCCACGTGCTGCTCGCGATGGGCGTCGACCCGCTGCTGGCGCGCGCGTCGCTGCGGTTCTCGCTCGGGCACACCTCGGTGCGGGAGGACGTGACGGCGCTGGCGGCGGCCATCGGGCCGGCGGTGCAGCGGGCGCGCAACGCCGGGCTGGCCTCCGTCCGGCGCTGATCCCGGCCGTGCGGCGCCGTTCCCGGCCGTCCGGCGCTGATCCCGTCTTCCGGGAACAGCCGGGCCACCCCGTACCCTTGTTGCCATCATGACTGACTTCCCGGGTGCCCCGACCACTCCGTCCACCGGCCGTCTGCGCGTGCTCGCGGCGATGTCCGGCGGAGTCGACTCCGCCGTCGCCGCCGCCCGCGCCGTCGAAGCCGGACACGAGGTGACCGGCGTCCACCTGGCGCTGTCCAGCAACCCGCAGTCCTTCCGGACCGGCGCGCGCGGCTGCTGCACCATCGAGGACTCCCGGGACGCCTGGCGGGCGGCCGACGTGATCGGCATCCCCTTCTACGTCTGGGACCTCGCCGAGCGCTTCCGCGAGGACGTCATCGACGACTTCGTCGCCGAGTACGCGGCCGGGCGCACGCCCAACCCGTGCCTGCGCTGCAACGAGAAGATCAAGTTCGCGGCGCTGCTGGACAAGGCCGTCGCCCTCGGCTTCGACGCCGTCTGCACCGGCCACTACGCCCGGATCGTCGACCTGCCCTCCGGCGCGCGCGAACTGCACCGGGCCGTCGACTCCGCCAAGGACCAGTCCTACGTCCTCGGCGTCCTCGACGCCGACCAGCTCGCCCACTCGCTCTTCCCGCTCGGTGACACCACCAAGGAGGAGATCCGGGCCGAGGCCGAGCGCCGCGGCCTGGCCGTCGCCAAGAAGCCCGACAGCCACGACATCTGCTTCATCGCCGACGGCGACACCCAGGGCTTCCTCGCCAAGCACCTCGGCACCGCGCCCGGCGACATCCTCGACGCCGACGGCACCAAGCTCGGCGAGCACGACGGCGCGTACGGCTTCACCATCGGCCAGCGCAAGGGCCTGCGGATCGGCCGCCCGGCCGCCGACGGCAAGCCGCGCTACGTCCTGGACATCTCCCCGGTGAACAACACCGTGACGGTCGGCCCGGTCGAGGGCCTCGACGTCACCGGGCTGACCGCCATCCGCCCCCGCTGGTGCGGCACCGAGCCCCTCGCCGACGGGCGCTACACCGCCCAGCTCCGCGCCCACGGCGAGGAGGTGCCGGTGAGCGCCTCGGTCGTCGACGGCGAACTGCGGGTGCGGCTGGACACCCCGGTGCGCGGCATCGCCCCCGGCCAGGCCGTGGTCCTCTACGACGGCACCCGCGTCGTCGGCTCCGCCACCATCGCCACCACCGAGCGCCCGGCCGTCACCGCCTGAGCGGCAGCGGCCGGCGGTCGGGCCTCCTGTCCACGCAGAGGCCCGGCTGGATCCCGGTGTCGGCAGGCCGACCGGCAGCGGGTGAGATGTCGGCCCGGTCGGCCATAGTGGACGGCATGACCTTCTACGAGCAGCACCGCGAGTTCATCGAGGAGCTGGAGCGGATCACCCCGGAAGGCGTCCGGATCGAATGGTCCGGAGACACGCTGATCATGCAGGCGTCGCCGTCCAACATCCATCAGCTCAACGTGGCCCAGGTGCGCAGGCAGTTCGAGCAGCACGCTCCTGACGGCTACCTTCCCAGCGAGCGGAGCGAGATCGTCAGCCCGGACGTCTCCAAGGGGCGTGAGCCGGACCTGACCTACCTCCCCCTCGACGTCCTCTCCCAGCCGGGTAACAAAGCCCCTGCCGCCGAAGCCCTGATTGCCGTGGAGATCGTCTCGCCGTCCAACCCGGGCAACGACTGGATGGACAAGCTGCACGACTACGCCGTGATGCGCATCCCGCTGTACCTGATCGTGGACCCGCGCCAGCAGACGGTGACGCTGTTCTCCGAGCCGAACCACGACCGCTACCACACCCGCAGCGACCGGAAGTTCGGCGACGCGATCACCATCCCGGAGCCCTTCGGCTTCAGCCTGAGCCTGTCGAAGCTCGTGCCGTACACCGAGTAATGGCGGTGAGCGGTGGGCAGGGGGCGTGATAGACCAGACGACACTATGAATATCTCTGTCTTCTGCTCCGCGTACTCGCTCGACGACCGCTACTCCGCCCCCGCCGCCGAGTTCGCCCGGCTCCTGGGGGAGGGCGGGCACACCCTGGTGTGGGGCGGCTCGAACGCCGGGCTGATGGGGCTGCTCGCCGACGAGGTGAAGGCGGCCGGCGGTCGACTGGTCGGCGTGATGGTCGAGATGCTGCGGCACAAGGCGTACGTCGGCGCCGACGAGCTGGTGTGGACCGCCGACCTCCCCGAGCGGAAGGCGGAGCTGGCGGCCCGGGCCGACGCGATCGTCGTCCTGGTGGGCGGGCTGGGCACCCTGGACGAGGTGACCGAGGTGCTGGAGCTCAAGAAGCACGGGATGTTCGACAAGCCGGTGGTCGTGCTGGACACCGAGGGCTTCTACTCCGGCCTGCGCACCCAGATGGAGCGGATGGACGCCGAGGGCTTCCTGCCGCGCCCGCTCGCCGAGCTGATCACCTTTGCGGACACCCCCGCCGAGGTCTTCGCCCAGCTCAAGGCCTGAGAGGATCGGGTCCATGGCTGCACATCTGATCACCGGCGCCGGCTCCGGCATCGGCGCCGTCCTCGCCGAGCGACTCGCCGAGCGCGGGGACGAGCTCTGGCTGCTCGCCCGCGACGCCCGCCGGGCCGCCGAGCTGCGCGAGCGCTTCCCCGGGGCCCGCACCCTCGTCGGGGACCTCGGCGACCCGGGCAAGCTCTCCTGGGCCTTCGGCCACCAGCAGCTGCCCGTCGAGCTCGACTCCCTCCTGCACGTCGCGGGCGTCGTCGAGCTCGGCCCGGTCGGCGACCTGACCCCCAAGGCCTGGCAGGAGACGCTCAACGTCAACCTCGTCGCCCCCGCCGAGCTGACCCGCCTCCTGCTGCCGTCGATCCGGCTGGTCAAGGGCCACGTGCTCTTCGTGAACTCCGGCGCCGGCCTGAACGCCCACGCCGAGTGGTCGGCGTACGCGGCCAGCAAGCACGGCCTCAAGGCGCTCGCCGACGCGCTGCGCCACGAGGAGCACGCCAACGGCGTCCGGGTCACCTCCGTCTACCCCGGCCGCACCGCCACCGCGATGCAGGTCAAGGTGCACCAGCAGGAGGGCAAGGAGTACGACGCCGACCGCTGGATCGAGCCGGAGTCCGTCGCCAAGGCGGTCCTCGCCGCCCTCGACGCCTCCCGCGACGCGGAGATCACCGACATCACCGTCCGCCCGGGGCGCTGACGCGCCGCGCGGGACACCGGCGACGGCCGACGCCCCGCGCGCCCACCGGAGTTCGGGAAAAATCTCCTGGTACCGACCGAACAGCCCGTGGAAGGATGTCCGCGCCCTTCCCCGGGATGTCCGGCGGCGAGGGTTGCCTAGCGATCTGAGATCGCTGTGACCAGGGGGGATTCGTGTCCAGAGTCCGATCCGCGCTGACCGTCGGCGCGCTGCTCGTAGGGACGGTCGGTCTGCCGGCCGTCGGTGCGAGCAGCGCGGCTGCGGCAGGCGGCACGCTCTACGTCAACAACGCCGCGGGTGCGCACTGCACCGACAGCGGCAGCGGCGCCCAGTCGGCGCCGTTCTGCCACGTCGCGGCCGCCGCGGCGGTCGTCCAGCCGGGGCAGACCGTCGAGATCGCGGCCGGGTCCTACGTCGACACCGCGGTGACCGTGACCCGCTCCGGCACCGCCGACGCCCCGATCACCTTCCGCAGCCAGGCCCAGCAGTACTCGCCGGGCGGCGTCGCCTCGCTCAGCGGCGGGGCGCCGAACCACCCGGACAGCGCCATCGTGGTCAAGGGCGCCGACCACCTGCGCTTCGAGAACCTGACGGTGCTGAGCAACCAGCGTCCGGCCGTCGTGGTCGACGGCGGGCACGACGTCTCCTTCACCAACATCGCGGCCTCGGGCGGCGGCGTCCGGATCACCGACGCCTCCGACAAGGTCACCTGGGCCCGCGGCGACTTCAGCTACGCGCCCGGCCCGCTGCTCCAGGTCGACGGCGGCTCCACCGGGACCGTCCTGACCACCAACGTGGTCCAGGCCAACTACGTGTCCGACATGACCGGGATCCTGGTCAAGGACGCGCCGAACACCGTCGTGGTGGCCAACACCGTCACCTCGTCCTGCTTCGCCGGGATCGTGCTGGACGGCGGCTCGACCGGCGCGGTGGTCGAGAACAACGTGGTGAACACCGCGAAGAACCAGAGCGCGGCCTGCGCCACCCCGGCCGCCGCCACCGGGATCACCGTCGGGGCGAACGCCACCGCGGGCACCAAGGTCGACTACAACCTGATCGACCCGCGCAGCGGCGGCGCGCCCTACAGCTGGGCCGGCGCCGCCTTCGGCACCCAGGACCAGCTCACCGCGAACAGCGGCCAGGGCGTGCACGACTTCGTCGCCCTGACCTACGTGCCGAAGGGCCCGGACGCCCCGGTCGACCACCGGATCGACTCGGCGGACGAGACCGCCCCGGGCATGCTGCCGACCGACCGCGGCGGCCAGGCCCCGGTGGACGACCCGACGGTCGCCAACACCGGTACGGGCAGCGGCTTCCGCGACCGCGGTGCCTACGAGATGCTCGACATCGGCAGCGCCTTCACCCCGGCCGGTCCGACCCGGCTGCTGGACACCCGTCAGCCGATCGGCGTGCCGGCGGCGCAGGCCGTGGCGGCGGACGGCACCGTCGACCTCCAGGTGGCCGGTGTCGCGGGCGTTCCGGTGGAGGGCGTGACGGCCGTGACGATGAACGTGACGGTCACCGATCCGCAGGTCGACGGCTGGTTGACCGTCTACCCGCACGGTGCCGCGGTGCCGAACACCTCCAACCTCAACTGGCCAGCCGGGCGTACGGTTTCGAACCTGGTGACGGTGCCGGTGGTGGACGGCAAGGTGTCCTTCCACAACGCCTCCGGCGGCACGGTGCACCTGGTCGCCGACCTGGCGGGCTACTACGGCCCGAAGGGTTCGCTGTTCCATGCCCAGGGTCCGGCCCGGCTGCTGGACACCCGTCAGCCGATCGGCGTGCCGGCGGCGCAGGCCGTGGCGGCGGACGGCACCGTCGACCTCCAGGTGGCCGGTGTCGCGGGCGTTCCGGTGGAGGGCGTGACGGCCGTGACGATGAACGTGACGGTCACCGATCCGCAGGTCGACGGCTGGTTGACCGTCTACCCGCACGGTGCCGCGGTGCCGAACACCTCCAACCTCAACTGGCCAGCTGGGCGTACGGTTTCGAACCTGGTGACGGTGCCGGTGGCGGACGGCAAGGTGTCCTTCCACAACGCCTCCGGCGGCACGGTGCACCTGGTCGCCGACCTCGCAGGCTACTACGCCACCGAGGGCAAGGTCAGCTACCGCCCGGCCGGCCCGATCCGGGTCCTCGACACCCGCCAGGACACCTACTGGGAGTCGGGCGTCCGCCCGGCGGCCACCGTCCCGGCCTGGGGCACGGTGGACGTCCCGGTCGGCGAGATCCCGAACGCCGCGGCGGTGACCCTGAACGTGACGGTCACCGAGCCGGGCACCGACGGGCACCTGACCGTCTTCCCGCACGGGGACGCGGCGCCGAACGCCTCGAACCTGAACTTCCTGCCGGGCGAGACGATCCCCAACCAGGTGGTCGTCCCGGTCAAGGACGGCAAGGTGTCGTTCTACAACGCGAGCGGTGCTCCGCTGCACCTGATCGTCGACCTGTTCGGCTACCAGTCGTACTGACCCCGCCCCACCCCGACGGCCCCGGTGCCGAGCCCCGTGCTCGGCGCCGGGGCCGTCCGGCTGAGTAGGCTCGGGCGGGTGAGCACCCCACATCCCTTCCCCGACCTGCGTGGCACCGCCACCGGTGTCGGTTCGCTGCCCGGTACCGACGCCCGGGAGGCCGCCAAGACCTCCACCGGGGCACTGGAGCACCTGCCGTTCCTGCCCGAGCTGCCCGCGCGCGGGCCGGGCGCGGACATGATCGGCCGCGGCGCCGGCCTGCTGGTCGAGCTGTTCGCGCAGACCGAGCCGAGCGGCTGGCGGTTCACCGACCGTCCGGGCCGGGACACCCGGCGCGCCCATTCCTGGCTCGGCGAGGACCTGGACGCGCTGGAGGAGTTCACCCAGGGCTACCAGGGGGCGGTCAAGGTCCAGGCCGTCGGCCCCTGGACGCTGGCGGCGAGCATCGAGCTCAAGCACGGGGAGAAGGCGCTCTCCGACCCCGGTGCCTGCCGGGACATCGCCGGCTCGCTGACCGAGGGCCTGCGCCGCCACCTCGCGGACGTCCGCAGGCGGGTGCCCGGGGCCGAGGTGGTCCTCCAGCTCGACGAGCCCTCGCTGCCGGCCGTGCTGTCGGGGTCGGTGAAGACCGCGAGCGGTTTCCAGCGGCTGCGCTCGGTCGACCGGCAGGTCGCCGAGGAGGTGCTGCGCGAGGTGGTCGGGAGCCTGGACGCGCCGGTCGTCGTGCACTCCTGCGCGCCGGACGTCCCGGTCCCGCTGCTGCGCCGGGCCGGGGTCGCCGGGATCTCGCTGGACTTCTCGCTCCTCACCGAGCGCCAGGACGACGATCTCGGCGAGGCGGTGGAGGGCGGCACGATGATCCTCGCTGGTGTCGTCCCCGCCACTGACCAGGCAGTGTCCGACCCTGCCGGTAGTGTCCAGGGTGTCAGGACCTTGTGGCGCAGGCTCGGGTTCGCCCCGGAGCTGCTGGGCCGTCGCGTGCTGGTGACGCCGACCTGCGGGTTGGCCGGGGCCTCCCCGGCGTACGCGCGCAGGGCGCTGTCGTCCGCGGCGCGGGCGGCACAGAGCCTGGTGGACAACCCGGAATGAGAACGTAGGAGGGCTTGCGGTGACGGCTGTCGAGGGCTGGGAGGACGTCCCGGCGGAGGTGCGCAGGCGGCACGCCGAGCTGGCGGCGGAGATCACCGACCACCGGGCCCGGTACTACGAGCAGGACGCGCCGGTCGTCAGCGACGCCGAGTTCGACGTGCTGATGCGGGAGCTGGAGGGGATCGAGGCCGAGCACCCGGCCCTGGTCACCCCGGACTCGCCGACGCAGCGGGTCGGCGGCGCCCCCACTGTGCTGTTCGCCGAGGTCGAGCACCGTGAGCGGCTGCTCAGCCTGGACAACGCGATGGACGACGAGGAGCTGGCGGCCTGGGCGGAGCGGGTCGCCACCGAGCTGCACGGCATCGACTACCACTACCTGTGCGAGCTGAAGGTGGACGGCCTGGCCGTCAACCTCACCTACGAGAACGGGCAGTTGACGCAGGCGGCGACGCGCGGCGACGGCCGGGTCGGCGAGGACATCACCGCGAACGTCCGCACCATCAAGGAGATCCCGCACCGGCTCAAGGGCGAGAACGTCCCGGAGCTGGTGGAGATCCGCGGCGAGGTCTACTTCCCGACGGAGGAGTTCGACGCGCTCAACGCCTCCTTCGCGGAGGAGAACGAGCGGCGCCGGCAGGAGAACGAGGAGCGCGCCAGGGAGGGCAAGCGGCCCCGGGCGATGATCCGGCTGTTCATGAACCCCCGCAACGCCGCCGCCGGTTCGCTGCGCCAGAAGGACCCGCACGTCACCGCCTCCCGCCCGCTGCACATGGTGGTGCACGGCATCGGCGCCCGGGTCGGCTTCGACATCGACAACCAGTCGCACGCCTACCGGCTGCTGCACGACTGGGGCCTGCCCACGGCCCGGCACAACAGGGTGGTGGGGACGCTCGCCGAGGTGCGGGCGTTCATCAAGCACTTCGGCGAGCAGCGGCACTCGGTCGAGCACGAGATCGACGGCGTCGTGGTGAAGGTGGACGAGATCGCCCTGCAGGGCCGGCTCGGCGCCACCTCCAAGTCGCCGCGCTGGGCGATCGCCTGGAAGTACCCGCCGGAGGAGGTCACCGGCCGGCTGGCGGAGATCAAGGTCGGCATCGGCCGCACCGGCCGGGCCACCCCGTACGCGGTGCTGGCCGAGCCGGTGAAGGTGGCCGGCTCGATGGTGCAGTACGCGACGCTGCACAACCAGGAGATCGTCAAGGCCAAGGACGTGCTGCTCGGGGACACCGTGGTGCTGCGCAAGGCGGGCGACGTCATCCCGGAGATCCTCGGCCCGGTGTACGACCTGCGGGACGGCACCGAGCAGGCCTTCGTGATGCCCTCGCACTGCCCGGAGTGCGGCAGTGAGCTGCGGCCGATGGCCGAGGGGGACATCGATCTGCGCTGCCCGAACGCGGAGCGCTGCCCGGCCCAGATCCGGGAGCGGATCGCCTTCCTCGGCGGGCGGCAGTGCCTGGACGTGGAGGGGCTGGGCTACGTCGCGGCCACCGCGCTGACCCAGCCGCTGGAGCCGGCCGAGGCGCCGGTGCGCAACGAGGCCGACATCTTCCGGCTGACGCGGGAGAAGCTGCTGCCGATCAAGGTGCTGGTCCGGGACCCGAAGACGGGCATGCCGAAGCTGGACGACAAGACGGGCAAGGAGAAGGAGGTCTTCTTCTTCGCCACCACCAAGGGCGAGCCGAAGAAGTCGCTGCAGGCCCTGATCGACAACCTGGAGGCGGCGAAGCAGCGGCCGCTGTGGCGGTTCGTCAACGGTCTGTCGATCCGGCACGTCGGTCCGGTCGCCGCGCAGGCGCTGGCCCGGGAGTTCCGCGACCTGACGAAGATCTTCGAGGCGAGCGAGGAGCAGCTGGCGGCCGTCGAGGGGGTCGGTCCGACGATCGCCCGCTCGATCCAGGAGTGGTACGCGGAGGAGTGGCACAAGGAGGTCCTCCGGAACTGGGAGGCGGACGGCGTCCGCTTCACCGAGGAGTTCGCGGACGAGGAGGAGGCGGAGCGCCCGCTGGAGGGGCTGACCGTGGTGGTGACGGGCACGCTGGCCGGCCACACCCGGGACGGCGCCAAGGAGGCGCTGACCTCGCGCGGAGCGAAGGTGACCGGTTCGGTTTCGAAAAAGACCGATTTTGTGGTCGCTGGTGACAACCCAGGGTCCAAGTACGACAAGGCTGTTCAGCTCGGCCTGCCGGTCCTGGACGACGCGGGGTTCACCGTCCTGCTTGCCGACGGGCCGTCCGCCGCCCGCGCCCACCTGGGGCTTCCGGAGCCCGAGGAGGCCGGAGAGGCGGTGGGGGAGACCGTCGAGGACTGATCCGGAGCCGCCCCGATCGGCTGATGACCGGATCGGTGTTGTTATCGTCCTGATGCAACGTCACCGGGTGCCGCACCGTGAAAGCGGGCATTGTGTCACTGTGCGGCACCCGGGCGCGGTGGCGCGTTTCCGGTTGTCCGAAAGTCTGCCCACCGGGTGGACCCCGGCATACCCTGGAGCGCAACAGAGTGTCAGCAGGGGTGGGGGCGCCGGCTGGACCGGAGTTCCACGGGGTCGCTCCATGCCCGGCAGCTGTCGGTACCGGCACGGTGCCTCACCGTAAGGCGGCCTGACGGGGCGGGCCCGACGGAGGACAGGGCTTATGGATCGTACGACCGGCGGTGCGCCCACACGCCCGCCGCAGGGGGTGGCGGGTGCGGTCCTGCTGCTCGGCGTGCTGCTGGCCGGAGCCGCGCCGCTCATCCCGCTGGCCGTCCTGGTCTACCGGTACGAACCCGAGTTGCTGCCGCTGTTCGCCGTGCCCCTGGCGGTGCTGGTGGCGGCCTGGCGGATCGCCCGGGACCGCGCCCGCGACCAACTGACCGACCCGCTGACGGATCTACCGAACCGTCAGGCCCTGCTGCTGGCCGCCCAGGAGGCGATTGCGGAGTGTGAGCAGGGGTACAGCGTCGGTCTCATCCTGCTCGACCTCGATCGCTTCCGATCGCTCAACGACACACTCGGTCATACGGCCGGCGACCGGCTGCTGGTTCACATCGCCCGCCGGCTGCACCGGGCCCTGCGCTCCGGCGGCCCGGCCGGCAGCGCCACCCGGGAGTCCATCGACGACGTCTTCGCCGGCCTGCCCCGGCACTACCGCCGCGGCCGCCCGATGGTGGCCCGGATGGGCGGCGACGAGTTCGCCGTCCTGCTGCCCGGCATCAACTGCCCGGACAGCCTGGAGCGGGTCGCCAAGGCGCTGATCGCCGAACTGGCCGCCCCGATCCGGCTGGACGGGCTGCTGCTCGTCCTGGAGGCCAGCGGCGGCGTCTGCGTCTACCCGCAGCACGCCCAGGACGCCGAGTCGCTGCTGCGCCGGGCCGACGTCGCGATGGGCCACGCCCAGCGCGGCTGCTGCGGCGTCGCCCAGTACGACGAGACCCAGGACGCCGACACGCCGTACCGGATCGGGCTGTTGGGGGACCTGCGCCGGGCGCTGGAGACCGGCGAGGTGCAGCTGCACTACCAGCCGAAGGTGGCCTTCGACGGCCGGGTGGTCGGCCTGGAGGCGCTGCTGCGCTGGGAGCGGCCCGGCCAGGGGAAGGTCTCGCCGGACGAGTTCGTCGGGCTCGCCGAGTCCAGCGGCCTGATGCCGCGGCTCACCGACTACGTGCTGGAGGCGGCCGTCGGCCAGCTCGCCTACTGGCGCGAGCAGGGCCTCCAGGTGCAGGTCGCGGTCAACGTCTCGCCGCGCGACGTGCTCAACCCCGGCTTCGCCCAGCGGGTGGCCGGCCACCTCGTCCGCCACCAGGTGCCGGCCCACGCGCTCCAGCTGGAGATCACCGAGCGGCTGCTGCTGGACGACTCCCGGCGGGCCGCCGACACCCTGGCCGAACTGCGCGGCTACGGCGTCGGGATGTCCCTGGACGACTTCGGCACCGGGCACTCCTCGCTGGTGCGGCTGCGCAGCCTGCCGGTCGGCGAGCTGAAGATCGACCGCTCCTTCGTCTCCCGGATGGTCGCCGACGACCACGACGCGGCGGTGGTCCGCTGCTCGGTGGAGCTCGCCCACTCGCTGGGCCTGACCGTGGTCGCCGAGGGCGTCGAGGACGACGAGACCTGGGAGCGGCTGCACTGCATGGGCGTGGACGCCGTCCAGGGCTGGCTGGTGTCGGCCGCGCTGCCGGCCGAGCAGGCCACCGCCTGGCTGCGGGTGCACCGCACCGGCGCCCCGCCGGTGGAGCGGCTCGGCCTGCCGCCCCAGCTGCACGCCGGCTTCCAGCCGGCCCAGGGCGCCAAGCCGATCGGCCCGGCGGCCAGGCCGCCGGCGCTGCCGCCGACGACGCTCCCGCCGGTCCGGCCGCCGGTCATCCCGCCCACGCTGCCGCCGGTGGCCCAGGTGGTGCAGGCCGCGCACCGGGAGATCAAGCCGCAGGGCTGGGCCCGCACCCGGCCGCAGTAGCCCGCCGGACGCCGCCGCCGGGCCGCGACGGGAGCCGGCGACGGGCGTGACAGGTGTCGGCGACGGCCGCCGCGGATCACTCGTTGGCCGGGGTAGGGGACGGGCCCCATAGGATGGGGTCCAAAGACCACGAGGACGGAGCGCCGAACCCGGCTGCTCCTGCCCGGGCCCGGCTCCGCCCGCAAGGCACCGCCGGGTCTCACCAGAACTCACCCTGAGGATCGCTGCATGCCTGGCATCACGCGCGAGGAGGTCGCCCACCTCGCCCGGCTGTCGCGTCTTGAGCTGAAGCCCGAAGAGCTGGACCACTTCGCCGAGCAGCTCGACGTGATCATCGGCGCGGTCGCCCGCGTTTCCGAGGTCGCCGGACAGGACGTCCCGCCGACCTCCCACCCGCTGCCGCTGACCAACGTCATGCGCGCGGACGAGGTGCGGCCGTCGCTCACCCCGGAGCAGGCGCTGTCCGGCGCCCCCGCCTCCGAGGAGCAGCGTTTCCGTGTGCCGCAGATCCTCGGGGAGGACTGACCGATATGACCGAGCTGATCCGCTACACCGCCGCCGAGACCGCGAGCGCCATCGCCAAGGGCGAGGTGTCTGCCGTCGAGGTCGCGCAGGCCCACCTGGACCGCATCGGAGCCGTCGACAAGAAGGTCAACGCCTTCCTGCACGTCGACACCGAGGGCGCGCTGGCCGCGGCCAAGGCCGTGGACGACAAGCGCGCCAAGGGCGAGGAGCTGGGCCCGCTGGCCGGCGTCCCGCTCGCGCTCAAGGACGTCTTCACCACCAAGGGCATCCCGACCACCTGTGGTTCGAAGATGCTCGAGGGCTGGATCCCGCCGTACGACGCCACGCTGACCAGCCGTCTCAAGGACGCTGACGTGGTCATCCTCGGCAAGACCAACATGGACGAGTTCGCGATGGGCTCCTCCACCGAGAACTCCGCGTACGGCGTGACCGGCAACCCGTGGGACCTCTCCCGCATCCCCGGCGGCTCCGGCGGCGGTTCGGCCGCCGCGCTGGCCGCCTTCGAGGCCCCGCTGGCGATCGGCACCGACACCGGCGGCTCGATCCGCCAGCCCGGCGCCGTCACCGGCACCGTCGGCGTCAAGCCGACCTACGGCTCGGTGTCCCGCTACGGCCTGGTCGCCTTCTCCAGCAGCCTGGACCAGGGCGGCCCGTGCGCCCGCACCGTGCTGGACGCGGCCCTGCTGCACGAGGCCATCGCCGGCCACGACCCGCTGGACTCCACCTCGATCGACGCGCCCGTCCCGGCCGTCGTCGAGGCCGCCAAGATGCGCGACATCCGCGGCATGCGGATCGGCGTCGTCAAGGAGTTCGCCGGCGAGGGCTACCAGGCCGGCGTGATGCAGCGCTTCAACGAGTCGGTGGAGCTGCTGCGCGAGCTGGGCGCCGAGGTCGTCGAGGTCTCCTGCCCGTCGTTCACCCTGGCGCTGCCGGCGTACTACCTGATCGCGCCCAGCGAGTGCTCCTCCAACCTGGCCCGCTTCGACGCGATGCGCTACGGCCTGCGGGTCGGCGACGACGGCAGCCGCTCGGCCGAGGAGGTCACCGCCCTGACCCGCGAGGCCGGCTTCGGCCCCGAGGTCAAGCGCCGCATCATCCTGGGCACCTACGCGCTGTCCTCGGGCTACTACGACGCCTACTACGGCTCGGCCCAGAAGGTCCGCACGCTCATCTCGCGCGACTTCGACGCGGCCTTCGCGGGCGTGGACGTCCTGGTCTCGCCGACCACGCCGACCACCGCCTTCCCGATCGGCGAGCGCGCCGACGACCCGATGGCGATGTACCTGGCCGACCTGTGCACGATTCCGTCGAACCTGGCGGGCAACGCGGCCATGTCGCTGCCGGTCGGCCTGGCCCCGGAGGACAATCTCCCGGTCGGCCTCCAGATCATCGCACCCGCGATGGCGGACGACCGCCTGTACCGCGTGGGCGGCGCCGTCGAGGCCGCACTCAACGACAAGTGGGGGCACACCCTGCTGGAGGAGGCACCGGCACTGTGAGCAAGATCGAGAAGGCCAAGGGCTCCGGCTCGCTGAAGGGCTTCAAGCACTCCAAGCCCGGCCTGTGGCTGTCCATCGGCACCAGCGCGTTCGGCGCGATCTCCGTCGTCAAGGACGTCCGCAAGGCCCGCGAGGAGAGCGACACCCTCAAGCTGGTCAACGCCCTGGTCGGCGCGGCCGCGCTGGTCACCGGCACCGCCCTGCTGGTGCGCGAGCTGCGTCAGCTGGGCTCCGACGACGTGCTGCTGGGCTGAGCTGAGTCAAGCGCCCAGGCCCGGCCCCGCGCGACGCGGCGGCCGGGCCCGTACCTCCCAAGCTTCAAGTGAGAAGGGACGCTGTGAGCGTCATGAACCTGGTCTCCTACGAGGACGCTCTCGCGTCGTACGACCCGGTGATGGGCCTTGAGGTCCACGTCGAGCTGGGTACCAAGACCAAGATGTTCTGCGGTTGCTCGACCGAGCTGGGTGCCGAGCCGAACAGCCAGACCTGCCCGACCTGCCTGGGCCTGCCGGGCTCGCTGCCGGTGGTCAACGCGGTCGGCGTGGAGTCGGCGGTCAAGATCGGCCTGGCGCTGAACTGCGAGATCGCCGAGTGGTGCCGGTTCGCGCGGAAGAACTACTTCTACCCGGACATGCCCAAGAACTTCCAGACCTCGCAGTACGACGAGCCGATCGCCTTCAACGGCTACCTCGACGTGCAGCTGGAGGACGGCTCGACCTTCCGGGTGGAGATCGAGCGCGCCCACATGGAGGAGGACACCGGCAAGTCCAGCCACGTCGGCGGGGCCACCGGCCGCATCCACGGCGCCACCCACTCGCTGCTCGACTACAACCGGGCCGGCATCCCGCTGATCGAGATCGTCACCAAGCCGATCGAGGGCGCCGGCGAGCGCGCCCCCGAGGTCGCCAAGGCGTACGTCGCCGAGCTGCGCGAGGTGATCCGCTCGCTCGACGTCTCCGAGGCCCGGATGGACAAGGGCCAGATGCGCTGCGACGTCAACCTGTCGCTGCGCCCGAACGGCACCGAGACCTTCGGCACCCGCTCGGAGACCAAGAACGTCAACTCGCTGCGCAGCGTGGAGCGGGCCGCCCGGTTCGAGATCCGGCGCCACGCCACCGTGCTGACCGACGGCGGCACCATCGTCCAGGAGACCCGCCACTTCCACGAGGAGGACGGCTCCACCACCTCGGGCCGGATCAAGGACAACGCCGAGGACTACCGCTACTTCCCCGAGCCGGACCTGGTGCCGGTGGCCCCCGCCCGCGCGTGGGTCGAGGAGCTGCGCGCCGCCCTGCCCGAGCTGCCGCGGGTGCGCCGCGCCCGGCTCCAGGCCGAGTGGGACCTGTCCGACAAGGACATGCAGTCGGTGCTCAACGCCGGTGCGGTGGGCCCGATCCAGGAGACCATCGCGGCCGGTGCCCCGGCCGACCAGGCCCGCAAGTGGTGGATGGGCGAGCTGGCGCGCCGCGCCAACGAGACCGGCACCGAGCTGAGCGAGCAGCCGATCACCCCGGCGCAGGTCGCCCGGGTCGCCGCGCTGGTCGCCGAGGGCAAGCTGAACGACAAGCTGGCCCGCCAGGTCATCGAGGCCGTGCTGGCCGGCGAGGGCGAGCCGGACGCGATCGTCGAGAAGCGCGGCCTGGCCGTGGTCTCGGACGACTCCGCGCTGGGTGCCGCCGTCGACCAGGCCATCGCCGAGAACGAGGGGATCGCCGCCAAGATCCGCGACGGCAAGGTCCAGGCCGTGGGCGCGCTGGTCGGCGCGGTCATGAAGGCCACCCGCGGCCAGGCCGACGCCGCCCGCGTGAAGGACCTGATCCTGGAGCGTCTGGGCGCAGCCTAGGTCGTCAGCCCTTCCTTCCTAAGGCGTCTAAGGCATCTAAGGCCCTCTAAGTAAGGCCTAAGGCCCCGCCTCACCTATGTATCTGGGTGAGGCGGGGCCTTAAACCTTTTCTGGCGCCCGATCTGCGCCCGATCTAAGGCATCCGGGCCCCGGAAGATGCGGCAGGCTCCCGATGCGGCACCCCCCACTGGCGGAGGAAGCTCTTACCTGTCAGCAGGACGCAGTGGAAAACCCGAGGGGGAACCGGAAATGATCGAGTACCAGACCTTCCAGCAACAGGCCCACGAGCTCGTGGCCCGCGCCGAGCACGAGCGCCTGGTGCGCGAGGCCAAGGAGGCCCGCCGCCTGCGGCAGCGCCCGGTGGCCGCCCGCTTCCAGCGGCGCCCCGTGCGTCGGCCCGAATGCTGACGGTGCGGCACCACGACGGTGCCGAAGGAACTCCGGAGGGGGAGACGCTGCGAGTGAGCGTCTCCCCCTCCGGGCGTTCGGGCCCTTCGACCCGTTCGCCAGGGGAGATAACCCCTCGGCCGGGCCCCACCGGCTATGGCATGCTCGCCTCCATGCAGCACACATCGGTCAGCCCCGTCTTCGTCGGCCGCGGAAGCGAGATCACCGAGCTGACCGACGCGCTGCGCCGCGCGGGCACCGGCAGCCCGCAGTCCGTCCTGATCGGCGGCGAGGCGGGGGTCGGCAAGACCCGGCTGCTGGAGGAGTTCCTGGAGCGGGCCGCCGCCCAGGGGGCGGTCACCTCGCTCGGCAGCTGTCTGGAGGTCGGCGCCGAGGGCCTGCCGTACGCGCCGCTGGCCGCCGCGCTGCGCCGGCTGCACCGCTCGCTGGGCGCCGAACTGGAGGCCGCCGCGGCCGGCAGCGAGAGCCATCTCGCCCTGCTGCTCTCCGAGTTCGGCGAGGTGGACGGCGAACCCAACGACGAGTACAGCCGGGCCCGGCTGTTCGAGCACACCGCGAGGTTGTTCGAACGGCTCGGCGCGGAGCGTACTCTCGTCCTCGCCGTCGAGGACCTGCACTGGTCCGACCGCTCCACCCGCGAGCTGCTCGCCTTCCTGGTGCGCACCCTGCACCGCTCCCGGGTGCTGCTGGTCGCCACCTACCGCACCGACGACCTGCACCGCCGGCACCCGCTGCGCCCCTTCCTGGCCGAGCTCGAACGGCTGCGCACCGTCCAGCGGCTGGAGCTGGCGCGGTTCGACCGCCGCGAGGTGGCCGCCCAGCTGGCCGGCATCCTCGGCACCACCGTCCCCGACCGCCAGCTGGTGGACCGCATCCACCGCCGTTCGGAGGGGAACCCGTTCTTCGTCGAGGAGCTGGCCACCGCCTTCGAGGACGGCTTCGGCGCCGGGCTGACCGACTCGCTGCGGGACATCCTGCTGGTACGGGTCGAGGGCCTGGACGAGGAGGCCCAGCGGGTGGTGCGGATCGCCGCCGAGGGCGGCTCGCACGTCGAACACGCCCTGCTGGCCGCCGTCCTGGACGACGACGAGGAGGCGCTGATCGAGGCGCTGCGGGCGGCCGTCGGCGCCAACATCCTGCGCCCGGACAGCGAGGGCGAGGGCTACCGGTTCCGCCACGCGCTGGTCCGCGAGGCGGTCTCGGACGACCTGCTGCCCGGTGAACGGCACCGGATCAACCGCAGGTTCGCGCTCGCGGTGGAGGCCCAGCCGCAGCTGGTCCCCGGTGACGCGCTGGCCGCCCGGCTGGCCAACTACTGGTACCACGCGCACGATCCGGCCCGCGCCCTGCCGACGGCCCTGGACGCCGCCCGCGCGGCCCGCCGCCGCAACGCCTTCGCCGAGCAGCTCGGCATGCTGGAACGCGCCCTGGAGCTGTGGGACCTGGTCTCCGAGGAGGTGCTGGCGCACACCCTGCGCCCGTACGACTGGGCCGAGACCTACCCGCCCGGCTCCTGCGACCACAGCACCGCGGACGGGGACTGCGACCGGATCCAGCTGGTCGACGTGCTGGCCGAGGCGGTGGTCGCGGCCCGGCGCTGCGGCGACCGCGAGCGCGGCCTGAGCCTGGCCAAGCGCGGGCTGCGGCTGGTCGACGAGGCCGAGCACCCGGTGCGCGCGGCCTGGTTCCGGATCAACCGGGCCCGGATGCTGGGCAGCCTGCGCCGCTCCGGCGACGAGGAGGAGATCGCGAACGCGCTGCGGCTGGTGGAGCACCTGCCGCCGACCGCGGTCCAGGCCGAGGTGCTCGCGCTCGGCGCCGGGACGGCGATGCTCAAGAAGCCCACCCCGGCGGCGATCGAGCTGGCCGAGCGGGCGATCCGGATCGCCGAGGAGGTGGGCGCGCACTCGGTCGAGGTGCACGCCCGGATGACTCTCGGCGGCCTGCGCTACGACGTCCAGGGCGACGCCGAGGGCGGGCTGGCCGAGCTCGCCGGGGCGGTCGAACGGGCCCGCCGGCTGGGCGTGCCCGACCTGCTGCTGCGCGGCATCAACAACCTGGCCAGCATGCAGCGCGGACTCGGGCACCCCGAGGACGCGGTCCGACTGGCCCGGGAGGGCCTGGAGTACGCGAACGGCAACGGCCTGCTGCGCAACATCGGCGCCATCCTGACCGGCAACCTGGTCGAGGCGCTCGCCGACCTCGGGCGGGCCCGGGAGGCCACCGAGGTGCTGGTCGGCTACGAGGCGGCCAGCCCGACCGGCACCCACGCCGAGTTCCTGGACCGGATGCGCGGCGAACTCGCCCTGCTCAAGGGGGACCTGGCCACCGCGGGGACGATGCTGGCGCAGGCCCGGTCGGCCAACCGGGTCGGCCAGGTCCAGCACAGCGTGCCGATCAGCCGACTGGCGGTGCGGCTCGCGGCGCTCGGCGGCCGGCCGCTGGAGGCCCGGGTCGAACTGCTCGCCGCGCTGGAGGAGGACGGCCGGCTCGGCCACGAGTCCGACGTCTACCCGCTGCTGGCCGAGGCCGCCGCGGTGGAGGCGGACAGCCGGGGCCTGCCGCAGGCCGAGGCGGGCCGGGCCGGGGCGCTGGCCGCGATCGCCGGGGCCGCCGCCGCACTGCGGCCCCGGGCGCCGCTGCACCACGGCTGGGCCCGGCTGCTGGAGGCCGAACTGGCCCGCGCCGAGGGCGCGGACACCCCGCAGGGGTGGGCCGCCGCCGTCGAGGCGCTGCGGCCGACCGGCCTGCCGTTCCCGCTGGCGCTCGCCCTGCTGCGGGCCGGCGAGGCCGAGGTGCAGGCCGGCCGGCGCGAGGCCGCCGCCGAACTGCTGCGCGAGGCGGCCGAACTGGCGGCCGCCCGGGGCGACCGGCTGCTCGGCGGGCAGATCGCCGCGCTGGCCGAGCGGGCCGGGCTGAGCCTCGCCCCGGCCGGGCGGACGGCCGGCCGGGCGGGCGGGGGGACGGCCGCGGTGCCGGCCCAGGCCGCGGGGGACTCCTTCAACCTCACCCCCCGGGAGCGGGACGTGCTCCGGCTGCTCGCGCGCGGCTGGACCAACCGGCAGATCGCCGAGGAGCTGTACATCTCTCCGAAGACCGCGAGCGTGCACGTCTCCAACATCCTCGGCAAGCTCGGGGTCGGCGGCCGGGGCGAGGCGGCCGCACTGGCGCACCGGCTGAGGCTGTTCCCGGAGGACCTGGCCCCCTCGGGCCGCTGAACAGGGCCCCGCTGAACAGGACTCCACTGAGCAGGGCCCCGCTGAGCAGGGCCCCGCTGAGCAGGGTCCCACTGAACTGGGCGCCACGACGGACCCGGACCGGCCCCGGCCGGTCCGGGTCCGCTGTCCGTCCGCCCCGGCAGCACGGATCGTCCACCCTGGCACCGGTGTTCGGGCGCCGCCGCGTGCTCCCGTGCGCGCCGCGTGAGCCCCTGCCCGCGCGCCGCCGCCAACCGGGCCGATCCGTAGGAATCAGGGGCATTTCCCCACCCTTTCGCCATTACTCTAAGTTGAGTGTGCGTGTCATTGAGTGACGGGATTGGTGTAGGGTCCATTTTGGGAGCATCGGTACGGTGCGGCGGCCGGCAGGCCGCCCACCCCCTGGGCCACCGTCCTGACGGGGCGCCAGGCCACCGCGTACGTCCGACAGGTGCGCGGCCGGTGGCCCGTGGCCGGGGCGCGAGGCCCCGGGCCGGAGGGGGAGAGGCCGAGTGAGCTCCACCGAAACGGTGCTGCCCGGAACCGGACGGCCGGACGCACCGCACACCGACACGTCCGCCGCCGACGTGCCCGCACCCGCCCGCCGCGGCCCGCTGTACCGGCCCGGGGTGAGCCGTACGCTGCCCGGGTTCGCCCTGGGCGCGCTCTGCGTGGCCTACGCCACCGGCGCCGCCGCCGGCTGGGGATCGCACCAACTGTCCGTCTTCATGGGCGACTTCGGGCTGGCCGCGGCGGCCCTGGCGGCCGCGCTGTCCTGCCTGGTGTACGGCTGCACGGTCGGCGGCCACGCCCGCCCGGCCTGGCTGCTGTTCGGCCTCTCCTCGCTCATGGTCGCCTTCGGCAACGGCACCTGGGGCTGGTACGAGCTGGTCGTGCGCACCCCGCTGCCCCGGGACTCGCTCGCCGAGTACGCCTTCCTGCTGTTCGCCCCGCTCGCCATCACCGGCGTCCTGGTGCTCGCCCAGCACCCGCGCACGGCGGCCGGCTGGCTCTGCCTGCTGCTCGACGGCTGGCTGATCGCCGGCTCGCTGTTCACCCTCAGCTGGAGCCTGGCGCTCGGCCGGATCGCGGCCGGCGAGGACGGCTCACCGCTGCGCCTGGCCCTCAACCTGGCCTACCCGGTGCTGGACATCCTGCTGGTCAGCCTGGTGGTCGGGCTGCGCTTCGGCGGCCGGGACGGCAACCGGGCGGCGGTGCACACCGCGATGCTGGCCCTCGCCGTCACCGTCACCTGCGACGCCCTGTTCACCTCCCCGGAGCTGCGCAGCAGCTACCACTCGGGCGAACTGCTGGACGCCGGCTGGTTCGCCGGCAGCCTGCTGCTGGGCTGGGCGCCGTGGTCGCCGCGCTGGCGCCGTCCGCTGCGCGACCACCCCTCGGCCGGCGGCCTGCCGCACCGCCGGGTGGCGACCACCTTCAGCGCGCTGACCCCGTACGCGGCCGCCGCGGTCTGCACCGCGGGCATTCTCTACAACGCCCTCGGCGGACGGGAGTTGGACCGGGTGGTGGCCGCGGCCGCCTGCACCGTCGGGCTGGCGCTGATCCTCCGGCAGGGCGTCATGCTGCTCGACAACCTGTCGCTGGCGCAGGAACTCGCCCACAAGGAGGCGCACTTCCGCTCGCTGGTGCAGGGCTCCAGCGACGTCATCATGATCGCCGGCGCCAACGGCGTGCTCTCCTACGTCTCCCCGGCCGCGCTCGGCGTCTACGGGCGGGACCCGGAGGAACTGGTCGGCGGCAACCTGCTGGACCTGGTCCACCCCGAGGACGTCGGCCGGGTGCTCTCCGAGGTCCGCCGCTACCTCGCCAGGGTCCGGCTCACCACCCACCGCAGCCCCGGCACCGCCGAGCCCTCCGCCCGGGTCGAGTGCCGGATCAGCTCCGGCGCCGGCGAGTGGCTGTACGTCGAGTCGACCGTCAGCAGACACCGCGACGGCCTGCTGCTCAACAGCCGGGACGTCACCGAACGCGTCATGCTCCAGGCCCAGTTGCAGCACAACGCCTTCCACGACCCGCTCACCGACCTGCCCAACCGGGCGCTGTTCACCCAGCGGCTGCGGGCCGCCCTCGGCGCCCGCGGCCAGCAGGGCGGGACGGGCGCCGGGATCGCGGTGCTCTTCATCGACCTGGACGGCTTCAAGGCGGTCAACGACACCGCCGGGCACCAGGTCGGCGACGAACTGCTGGTGCAGGCGGCCCGCCGGCTGCAGAGCGCCGTCCGCTGCGGGGACACCGTCGCCCGGTTCGGCGGCGACGAGTTCGCCGCGCTGGTCTGCGGCCCGCTCGGCCGCCTCCAGGTCCAGGAGCTGGCCGAGCGGCTGCGCCTCGCCCTCTCCGAGCCGTACTGGATCGGCGGCGCCGAACTCGGCGTCGCCGCCAGCATCGGCATCGCCTTCGGCACCCCCGAACGCGGCCCGGCGGCCGACCCCAGAACCGCGGCCGACGAGCTGATGCGCAACGCCGACCTGGCGATGTACCGGGCCAAGTCCGAGGGCAAGGGCCGGGTGGTGCTCTACACCCCCGCGATGCGGGCCGACCTGGAGCGCCGCACCGAGCTGGAGGAGCGGCTGCGGCTGGCCGTCCGGGAGGGCGGCTTCACCCTGCTCCACCAGCCCGTGGTGGACCTCGGCAGCGGCGCGGTGACCGGCGTCGAGGCGCAGGCCCGCTGGCGCTCGGTGGGCGGCCTGCTGCTCACCCCGGCCGAGTTCCTGCGCTCGGCCGAGCACGGCGACGCGGCCACCCGGTTCTCCCGCTGGCTGGTCCTGGAGGCGGTCAGCGCGGCCGTCGAGCGGCGCGGCCTGCCCGGCGGCAGGGGCCGCGGCACGCCGGAGCCCGTCCCGGTGGCCGTCAGGCTCTCGGTGGAGCGGCTCTGCTCGCCCGGCCTGTACGAGACGGTGGCCTCGGCGCTGCGCGACAGCGGGCTGCCCGCCGACGAACTGGTCATCGAGGTGGCCCGGATGGGCCCGGACTCGCTCGCCGACGAACTCGGCCGCCGGCTCTCCGCCCTGCGCGGGCTCGGCGTCTCCACCTGGCTGGCCGGGTACGGCGCCGGCGGCGGCTCGCTCGGCGCGCTCGCCCGGCTGCCGCTGGACGGGCTCAAGCTGGACCGCACGCTCGTCCAGGACCTCGGCGAGTCCCCGCTCAGCCGCACCCTCGCCGGGCACGCGCTGCGGCTCGGCCGCGACCTCGGGATGACCACCGCCGCCGAGGGGGTGGACCTGCCCCGCCAGGTCGCCGCGCTGCGGGAGCTGGGCTGCGGGCAGGCCCAGGGCTCGGCCTTCGCCCCGCCGCTGGACGAGCCCCGGCTGCGCCGGGCGCTGGCCCGCCGCGGCTACCCGCTGCCCACCCCGACCGGCCCGCTGCCCACGCCGCCGGGCCCGGTCTCCACCCCGGCGGGCCCGGCCGGACCGCTGTCGGCCCGCCGCCCGTACCCGCCCGCCGACACCCGCCCGCCCGCCCCCGAGGACACCCGGACGAGTGGCCGCGGCAGCGGCCGGACGGACGCCGCGCCGGGGCGTGGCGCACATCACCATGGCGGCTCTGACCTGCCCGGACACCGTGCCGTTACTGGCCCGCCGGGTGGTCCGCATGGCGAGACGGTCGTCCCACCTGCTTGACACGCCGCCCCGCACGGGAGGAAGGTCGTTGCCATGCGCACCCGAATTCTCGTACTTGGCGGGCGCGTCGGCTGAGTGGGCTCGTACGCCCTGCTCGTGACAGACCGACGCGCCACCCCTCGCATGCCCTTGGGCACGAGGGGTTTTTTGTTGCACTGACGCTGTTCCACCTCCGCAAGACCCCTGGCCTCGACCGCCCTGGCCCGTCCGATCCGTCGGACCGAGCGGGACGATTGAGGCAGAGCCGGCGCTCGACCCGGACCGGGACCCCACCCTCGCAGCACGGGGCCCGCAGCACCGGGTCGGCAAAACCCGAGAAGAGACAGGCAGATGACCGAGCACGCCGCATCCCCCCGCCGCGGGGACAACCCGGCCGCCAACGCTCCCGCTCCCCAGCACGTCGTCGAGACCATGACCGGCGCCCAGTCGCTCATCCGCTCCCTCGAGGCCGTGGGCGCGGACACCGTCTTCGGCATCCCGGGCGGCGCCATCCTTCCCGCGTACGACCCCCTGATGGACTCCGTCAAGGTGCGCCACATCCTGGTCCGGCACGAGCAGGGCGCCGGCCACGCCGCCACCGGCTACGCCCAGGCCACCGGCCGGGTCGGGGTCTGCATGGCGACCTCGGGTCCGGGTGCGACCAACCTGGTCACCCCGATCGCCGACGCCTACATGGACTCGGTGCCCGTCGTCGCGATCACCGGCCAGGTCTCCTCCAAGGCGATCGGCACCGACGCCTTCCAGGAGGCGGACATCTGCGGTATCACGATGCCGATCACCAAGCACAACTACCTGGTCACCGACCCGGCCGAGATCCCCCGGGTGATCGCCGAGGCCTTCCACATCGCCGCCACCGGCCGCCCCGGCCCGGTCCTGGTCGACATCGCCAAGGACGCGCTCCAGGCGACCACCACCTTCCGCTGGCCGGTCGAGACCGCGCTGCCCGGCTACCGCCCGGTGACCAAGCCGCACGCCAAGCAGATCCGCGAGGCCGCGAAGATGCTGGTCGGCGCCAAGCGGCCGGTGCTGTACGTCGGCGGCGGCGTGCTCAAGGCGCGGGCCACCGCCGAGCTGCGGATCCTCGCCGAGCTGACCGGCGCCCCGGTGGTCACCACCCTGATGGCGCTCGGCGCGTTCCCGGACAGCCACCCGCAGCACCTGGGCATGCCCGGCATGCACGGCTCCGTCCCCGCCGTCACCGCGCTCCAGAAGTCCGACCTGCTGTTCACCCTCGGCGCCCGCTTCGACGACCGCGTCACCGGCAAGCTGGACGGCTTCGCCCCCAACGCCAAGGTCGTCCACGCCGACATCGACCCGGCCGAGATCGGCAAGAACCGCCCGGCGGACGTGCCGATCGTCGGCGACGCCCGCGAGGTGCTCGCCGACCTGATCGTCGCCGTCCAGGCCGAGTTCGACGCCGGCCACAAGGGCGACTACACCGAGTGGTGGGAGCGGCTCGACGAGTGGAAGAAGACCTACCCGCTCGGCTACGAGCCGGCCCCGGAGGGGCGGCTCTCGCCGCAGCAGGTCATCGAGCGGATCGGGACGCTGGTCGGCCCCGAGGCGATCTACGCCGCGGGCGTGGGCCAGCACCAGATGTGGAGCTCGCAGTTCATCCGGTTCGAGAAGCCGGGCACCTGGCTCAACTCGGGCGGCGCCGGGACGATGGGCTACGCCGTCCCCGCGGCGATGGGCGCCAAGGCCGGCCGCCCGGAGAGCGCGGTCTGGGCCATCGACGGCGACGGCTGCTTCCAGATGACCAACCAGGAACTGGTCACCTGCGCCCTGAACGACATCCCGATCAAGGTCGCGGTCATCAACAACGGCTCGCTGGGCATGGTCCGGCAGTGGCAGACGCTGTTCTACAACCAGCGCTACTCCAACACCGTGCTGCACTCCGGCCCCGGCCACGACGGCATCGAGCCGCCGGCCCAGGGCACCCGGATCCCCGACTTCGTCAAGCTGTCCGAGGCGATGGGCTGCGTGGGCCTGCGCTGCGAGCGCCCCGAGGACCTCGACGCGGTCATCCGGCAGGCGATGGAGATCAACGACCGCCCGGTCGTCATCGACTTCATCGTCCACCAGGACGCCATGGTCTGGCCGATGGTCGCGGCCGGCACCAGCAACGACGAGATCCAGTTCGCCAAGGGCGTGCGCCCCGACTTCGGCGACGACCTCGACTGATGTCCCCCTCTCCAGAACGACTGAGGAATCCCATGTCCAAGCACACCCTCTCCGTCCTGGTCGAGAACAAGCCCGGCGTGCTCGCCCGCATCGCCGCCCTGTTCTCCCGTCGGGGTTTCAACATCGACTCCCTCGCCGTCGGCTCGACCGAGCATCCGGATGTGTCCCGGATGACGATCGTGGTCAACGTCGAGGACCTCCCGCTGGAACAGGTCACCAAGCAGCTCAACAAGCTCGTGAACGTGATAAAGATCGTCGAACTCGACCAGTCCGCTGCGATCCAGCGGGAACTGGTCCTGGTGAAGGTCCGCGCCGACAACGAGACCCGGTCGCAGATCGTCGAGATCGTCCAGCTGTTCCGTGCCAAGACCGTCGACGTGTCGCCGGAAGCGGTGACCATCGAGGCCACCGGCAGCTCGGACAAGCTGGAGGCCATGCTCCGGATGCTGGAGCCTTACGGCATCAAGGAGTTGGTCCAGTCCGGCCTGGTCGCCATCGGCCGCGGCGCGCGCTCCATCACGGACCGCTCGCTGCGCGCCCTGGACCGCAGCGCGTGAACAGCGCGCCTCCGCGTCTCAATCCCTGAAGCAAAGACCCACACCACACCGCGTGCGCATACGGTGAACACCGCGTACCCGGACCCCATCACGCAAGGAGATGTGCCCCCGTGGCCGAGCTGTTCTACGAAGACGACGCCGACCTGTCCATCATCCAGGGCCGCAAGGTCGCGGTCATCGGCTACGGCAGCCAGGGCCACGCCCACGCGCTGTCGCTGCGCGACTCCGGCGCCGACGTCCGGGTCGGCCTGAAGCCGGAGTCCAAGTCCCGTGCCAAGGCGGAGGAGGCCGGCCTGCGCGTCGTCACCCCGGCCGAGGCGGCGGCCGAGGCCGACGTCATCATGATCCTGGTCCCGGACCCGATCCAGGCAGACGTCTACGAGGCCGACATCGCCCCGCACCTGAAGGCCGGCGACGCCCTGTTCTTCGGCCACGGCCTGAACATCCGCTTCGGCTTCATCAAGCCCCCGGCGGACGTCGACGTCTGCATGGTCGCCCCGAAGGGCCCGGGCCACCTGGTCCGCCGCCAGTACGAGGAGGGCCGCGGCGTCCCCGCGATCGTCGCGGTCGAGCAGGACGCCTCGGGCAAGGCCTTCGAGCTGGCGCTGTCCTACGCCAAGGGCCTGGGCGCCACCAAGGCCGGCGTCATCAAGACCACCTTCACCGAGGAGACCGAGACCGACCTGTTCGGTGAGCAGGCCGTCCTCTGCGGTGGCACCGCCGCCCTGGTGAAGGCCGGGTTCGAGACCCTGGTCGAGGCCGGCTACCAGCCGGAGATCGCCTACTTCGAGTGCCTGCACGAGCTGAAGCTCATCGTCGACCTGATGTACGAGGGCGGCCTGGAGAAGATGCGCTGGTCGGTCTCCGAGACCGCCGAGTGGGGCGACTACGTCACCGGCCCGCGGATCATCACCGCGGACACCAAGGCCGCGATGAAGCAGGTCCTCGCCGAGATCCAGGACGGCACCTTCGCCAACACCTGGATCGCCGAGTACAAGGCGGGCCTGCCCAAGTACAACGAGTACAAGAAGGCCGACGAGGACCACCTGCTGGAGACCACCGGCAAGAAGCTGCGCTCGCTGATGAGCTGGGTCAACGAGAACGCCTGACCCCTTCCGGGCCGTTTCCCCGGCCCCGAATTTGTAACGTCCTTGTACAAGTAGGCTGCTCTCGTCCGGGTGATTTCGCCGGACGGGAGCAGCCCGCTACCCAGCCCGTCGATACACTCCGAGTGCGCGTCAGGCCCACAGCGTCGTGCGTCTACCTACGCGGCATGCCACCTTCCCCCGCCCTCCACGCCACCTACGTGCCCGGGGGAACCGGACAGTTAAGGACCCACTGTCGTGAGCACTGTGACCTCCAAAAGCGCTGTCGTACTGATCGCCGAAGAGCTCTCGCCCGCCACCGTCGACGCCCTCGGCCCCGACTTCGAGATCCGCCACTGCAACGGCGCCGACCGCACCGAGCTGCTCACCGCGATCGCCGACGTCGACGCGATCCTGATCCGCTCCGCCACCAAGGTCGACGCCGAGGCGCTGGCCGCCGCCCGCAAGCTCAAGGTGGTCGCCCGGGCCGGCGTCGGCCTGGACAACGTGGACGTCGCCGCCGCCACCAAGGCCGGCGTGATGGTCGTCAACGCGCCGACCTCCAACATCGTCACCGCCGCCGAGCTCGCCTGCGGCCTGCTGATCTCCGTCGCCCGCAACATCGCGCCGGCCAACGCCGCGCTCAAGCAGGGCGAGTGGAAGCGCAACAAGTACACCGGCGTCGAGCTGAGCGAGAAGACCCTCGGCGTCGTCGGCCTCGGCCGGATCGGCGTCCTGGTCGCCCAGCGGATGTCCGCGTTCGGCATGAAGATCGTCGCGTACGACCCCTACATCCAGGCCGCCCGCGCCGCGCAGATGGGCGTCAAGCTGGTCACGCTGGAGGAGCTGCTGGAGGTGTCGGACTTCATCACCGTCCACCTCCCCAAGACCCCGGAGACCATCGGCCTGATCGGCGACGAGGCGCTGCACAAGGTCAAGCCGACCGTCCGCATCGTGAACGCCGCCCGCGGCGGCATCGTCGACGAGGAGGCGCTGGCGAGCGCGCTGCGCGAGGGCCGGGTGGCCGGCGCCGGCCTGGACGTGTACGCCAAGGAGCCGTGCACCGACTCCCCGCTGTTCGCCTTCGACAACGTGGTCGCCACCCCGCACCTGGGCGCCTCCACCGACGAGGCGCAGGAGAAGGCCGGCATCGCGGTCGCCCGCTCGGTGCGCCTCGCGCTGGCCGGCGAGCTGGTGCCGGACGCGGTGAACGTCCAGGGCGGCGTGATCGCCGAGGACGTCCGCCCGGGCCTGCCGCTGGCCGAGAAGCTCGGCCGGATCTTCACCGCGCTGGCCGGCGAGGTGGCCGTCCGCCTCGACGTCGAGGTCCGCGGCGAGATCACCCAGCACGACGTGAAGGTGCTCGAACTGTCCGCGCTGAAGGGCGTGTTCGAGGACGTCGTGGCGGAGACGGTGTCCTACGTCAACGCCCCGCTGTTCGCCCAGGAGCGCGGCGTCGAGGTCCGTCTGACCACCTCCAGCGAGAGCCTCGAGCACCGCAACGTGATCACCGTCCGCGGCACGCTCGGGAACGGCGAGGAGATCGCCATCTCCGGCACGCTGGCCGGCCCCAAGCAGACCCAGAAGATCGTCGGCGTGGACGCCTTCGACGTGGACGTGGCGCTCACCGACCACATGGCCTTCTTCAAGTACGAGGACCGCCCCGGCGTGGTCGGCGTGCTCGGCCGCCACCTCGGCGACGCGGGCATCAACATCGCCGGCATGCAGGTCGCTCGCGACGGCGGCAGCGCGCTGGCCTCCATCACCGTGGACACCGAGATCCCGCAGGAGGTGCTCTCGGCGATCGCCGCCGAGATCGGCGCCCGCTTCGCGCGCTCGGTCGACCTGGGCTGATCCTCCGGCCCCAGGGCCGTCCCGGCAGGGCCCGGACCACCGTTCGACGGTGGTCCGGGCCCTGCTGCGTTCTCCCGGGTGAGACCCGTCTCAGATACTAGGAAATCCAAGTATTCGTGCAGACACGGCCGGGGCGTGGTCGTACCGTGGAAGGGCCGTACGGTGTGCCGCCCCTGTAGCCAGGGCGCGCGGCCCGTGTACGCGTGCGCCTTCACGAGCAGGCGATCCCTGCTCCCGCGCTCCCTTTCCCCTCTTCGCGCTCGCCTTCCGCAGCGCCGCTTCCAAGGAGCCCGGTATGTCGCCGACCGCCGACCGTCACGCCACGTCCGCCCCCGCCGCCGCCCCCGTCCGCGCCCCGCGCCGCCGCCGGGCCGTCGAGCGGAACCCCTTCGCGGCCGCCGCCCTCCAGCGTGCGCTGGACCGCCGGGACAACGGCGGCGTGACCGGCCACCACTGAGCGGCCGGCGCCTCCGGGCCGGGTTGCCCGGCGGTGGCGTTCATCCGTCGAATGGGCCGTACGGGTGCGCCGGATGTCACCCAGTAGAGTGCAACCCCGGTCCGTCCGAGGGAAGTTGCTCGTCCCCGTCGGCGCGATCATCCTAATTTGGGGCCCTCGGAGGGGTGATCGACGTTCGCGTGGGCGAGCGTCAGCGACACGGTGTGCGGATCAGTCCCCCTGCCGGGGGAGAGGGCCCAGTGCGTCTGCCACCCGTCCGCCGACCCGCCGCCCGGATCGGCCTCACCCTGGCCCTGCTGGCCGGAAGCGCCGTCCTCGCCGCCACCCCGGCGGCCGGCGGCCCACCGTCCGCGGGGCCGCCGTCCGCCGGACCGCCGGGGCCGGGCCGAACGGCCTCCGTCCTGCTCGAACTCACCACCGAGGCGGCCGGCTCCGCCTGGCGGCGCGCCGCCGACGGGGCCCGGCGCGCCCAGCGCCCCCCGGAGGCCGTCCGCCGGGAGGCCGCGCGGGCCGGCGCCGCCCAGCGGGCCCGGGCCGGGGACGCGCTCGACCGGCTCGCCGGCGCCGTCCACCGGGCGGCACCCGCCGCCCGCGAGCTCTACCGCACCCGCACCGTGCTCGCCGGCCTCGCGGTCAGCGCGCCCGCCGACCGGCTGCCCGCGCTGCGGGCGCTGCCGGGCGTCCGGGCCGTCCACCCGATCGTCGCCAAACGGCGCGACAACGCCCACTCCGTCCCGCTGACCGGCGCCCCGCAGGTCTGGGCCGGCGACCAGGCGGCCGGCACCGGCCGGGGCACCCGGATCGGGATCATCGACAGCGGCATCGACTACACCCACGCCGACTTCGGCGGCCCCGGCACCGAGGAGGCGTTCCGCTCGGTCGAGCGCGGCAGGCCCGCGCCGCCCGCGCTGTTCCCCAACGCCAAGGTGGTCGGCGGCAAGGACCTGGTCGGCGACGACTACGACCCCGACCCGGCCTCCCCGCACTACCAGCCGGTGCCGCACCCCGGCGACAACCCGATCGACTGCGTGCGCAACGGGCACGGCACCCACGTGGCCGGCACCGCGGCCGGGTACGGCGTCACCGCGGACGGCCACCCGTACACCGGTCCGTACGGGCCCGGGCTGGACCCGGCCGGCTTCCGGATCGGCCCCGGCACCGCCCCGGGCGCGCAGCTGTACGCGATCCGGGTGTTCGGCTGCGACGGCTCCACCGACCGGGTCACCGAGGCGCTCGACCTGGCCGCCGACCCGAACGGCGACGGCGACCTGAGCGACCGGCTGGACGTCGTCAACCTCTCGCTCGGCAGCCACTTCGGCAGCACCGACGACACCGACGCCCTGGCCGCCGACCGGCTCGCCGAGCTCGGCACCGTCGTGATCGCGGCGGCGGGCAACGACGGCGACGTGTACGGCATCGGCGGCAGCCCCGGCACCGCCGCCCGGGCGATCACCGTCGCCGCCTCGGTGCACGGCCACGCCGACGTGGACGGCATCACCGTGCTCGCCCCCGCCGCCCAGGCCGGGGTCGTCCCGGCGCACTGGAGCGAGCGCTACCAGGGCTGGTCCACCGCCGACGTCAGCGGCGAACTCGCCCTGCCCGCCGACCAGTCGGACGGCTGCACCGAGTTCGGCGAGGCCGACCGGCAGCGGCTGAAGGGGCGGATCGCGCTGCTCACCTGGCACACCCGGGAAGCCGACCGGGCCTGCAACTCCGGCCCGCGCGCCGACCACGCCGCCGACGCGGGCGCGATCGGCGCCCTGTACGCCGCCGACTCCGACCACCTCGCCGAGATCTCCGGCGACGACCGGATCCCGGCCGTGCTGCTGGGGCGCGCCGACGGCGAGCGGCTGCGGCAGGCCGCGGCCGCCGGGCCGGTGACGGTCCGGCTCGCCGCGCCCGGCAACCCGCTGCACGGCTCCGTCGCCCAGGACCAGCCGGCCCGGATCGACACCATGACCGACTTCAGCTCGCGCGGCATCGGCGTGCCGGGCGTGGTCAAGCCCGACCTGGCGGCACCCGGCGAGGGCATCTGGTCCAGCCTGGTCGGCAGCGGTACCGGCGGCCAGCGCGAGAGCGGCACCTCGATGGCCGCCCCGCACGTGGCCGGGCTCGCCGCGCTGGTCCGCGCCGCGCACCCGGACTGGCCGGTCGAGCAGGTCAAGGCCGCGCTGATGAACACCACCGAGGACACCTTCCTCGGCGACGAGCACAGCGGGCCGGTCTACGGGCCCGAGCGCACCGGGGCCGGGAGGGTCCGGGTGGACCGGGCGGTCCGCACGCCCGCCGTCGCCTACGCGGCGGGGGAGGGTGCCGTGGAGGGCGGGGTCGGGGTCTCCTTCGGGCCGGTCGAGGTCGGCGGGCCGACGGCGGTGACCCGGGAGATCGAGGTGCGCAACACCTCGAACGCGCCATTGGCGTACCGCACCTCGTACGCGGCCGCCACCCTGCTGCCGGGCGCCTCCTACCAGGTGGCACCGGCCCGGGTGGACGTCCCGGCGGGCGGCACCGCACGGGTACGGGTCACCCTGGCCGTGCCGGGGGAGCTGGGGCGCGCCCCCGACCCGACCATCGACACCGTGCAGGGCGGCCGGGCCCGCAGCTACCGGGGCGAGCTCTCCGGCCGGGTGCTGCTCACCCCGGTCGGTGGCGACGCGCTCCCGCAGCTGCGGATCCCGGTGCTGGCCGCCCCGCGCCCGACCGGCGACCTCACGGCGGCGGCCACCGTCCGCACCGCCCGGGACGGCACCCTGGTCACCCTCGGCGGCCGCGCCGCCCCCGGCGAACAGCCCGGGCTGGTCAGCGCCCTCGCCCTCGGCGGCGAGGGCGAGCGCTGGCCCGACTGCCCGCCCGGCGGCAGCGGCACGGCGGTCGCGCCCGGCGCGGGCCTGCGGCCGAAGGACACCGGGAAGGAGCCGGACCCGGCGGAGGAGGTCTGCGTCGAGCACCCCGGCGAGCGGGCCGCCGGCCTGCGCGCGGCCGGCGCCGCCGTCGACTCCGAACTGCTGTACGTGGGCGCGCAGTTGTGGGCGCCCGCGGCCACCCCGGTGGGGCTGTACGGGGTGCGGGTGGCGCTGGACACCGACGGGGACGGCAGCACCGACGTCATCCTCAAGGCCGACCGGCTGCGCGGTAGCGACGTCCTGGTCTCCCGCGCCCTGGACGCCCGCACCGGGGCCGAACTGGACGTCCAGCCGCTCAACGCCCACTGGGGCGACACCGACACCGGGCTGCTGGACAGCGACGTCCTGGTGCTGCCCGTCCGGCTGAGCGCCCTGCCCGGCGTCGTGCCCGGGCACAGCACCGTCCGCTACGGCGTCTGGACCGGCTACGCCGGGGGCGGGACGCCGGACGTGGCCGAGGCGCTCTCCACCATCGGGCTGAGCGGCACCGGCCCGTCCGTCCCGCTGGACGTCCTGCGGCCGGCGCTCACCGCGCGGGCCGGCCTCACCGGGCCGGCCGCCGTACTGGCCCCGGCGGGCCCGGGCGCCGTCCTCGCCGTACGGCGGGCGGCGGGCGACACCTCGCGGCTCCTGCTGCTGTACCACCGCAACCCGGCCGAGCGGCGGGCCCAGGTGCTCGACCTGCCCTGACCGTCGGGTGGAAGGGGCGGCCCACCGGGACTCCGGCGGGCCGCCCCGTCATGTGCCGGCTTGTGGGCCGGCTTCCGTGCCGGCTTGTGCGTCGGCGCCCAGGGCCGCCCGGCGGCGGTCGCGGCGCGGGACGCGGGTGGGGCGCCGGGAGAGCCGGGCGAAGACCGCCACCAGGGCGAGGACGGCGGCGGTGGCGGAGGTGACGACGAGCCCCTCGGTGAGGCCGGGCGGGCGGAAGGCGCAGGCGACGCGGGAGGCGCCGTCGCCCAGCGGGACGCCGATCATGCCGAGCACCGGGACGGGGGTGAGACGTCGGCCGCCGTCCACCGCGCAGGTCCAGCCCTCGGCGGCCGGCACGGAGAGCAGCGCGGTGCCGGTGGAACCCGCCGGGAGGGTCGCGGTGAGGGTGTGCCCGCCCGCCTCGACCCGGGTGGCGCCGGTCGCGGTGAGCCGGGCGACGGCGGCCTCCAGCGCACCGGCCCGCAGACAGCCGATCGGGCGGGCGGGCACCTGGCTCACCACGTCCGACCGCAGCGTCACCCGGACCACCCCGTCCGCCGGGACGGTCCCCAGCCGGTGGATCGGCACGGCGGTGGTGGGCTGCTCGCCGTCGCTGCGGTAGTCGGTGCCCAGGCCGCTGACCGTGCCCCGGTACCAGACCCCGTGGAAGTAGGCCGTCCCGCCCGGCGTGCAGGCGGCCGTGAACACCGTGCCCTCCCCGCCGGCCGGCACCGACCAGCCGCTGGTGCCGTGCAGGGCCGGCGCCGGCCCGCCCGCCGGGACGGGCAGCGGGGCGTCGTACACCTGGCTGCCGAGCAGCGACTCCTGCCGGGACCAGACCGAGGAGGTCTCCGTCCGGGAGCCCGGCGGCAGCACCGTGACCAGCGGCGGCGCGGCGGCCCGCACCGGGGTGAAGCCGGGCGGCGGGGCGTCGTCGAGGTGGGTGCGGACGCCGAACAGCGCCTGCCCGACCGGGTCGGTGACGCTCGCGGTCTGCCGTCCGCCGGCCGTCCAGCCCGCGCCGAGGTCGTGCAGCAGCAGGGCGGTGACGGTCGGCAGGTAGCTGCTGAAGTAGCCGCCGCCCTGGCCGTTCAGCAGCAGCGGGTCGTTGGGGGTGAAGGCGTGCGGGCCGGGGTCGCTGCGGCCGCGCGGCCAGTCGGCGCCCGCCCGGACGGCCGCGTGCCCGGCCCGGACGGCCGCCGGGGAGACCCCGGAGGAAGGGACCGCGCCGAGCGCCGCGTACCCGGACCAGACGGCGTTGCCCAGCACCGCCCCGCCGATCACCCAGGTGGCGAGGGCGGTCGCCCGCCGGTCGGCGGGCCGGCGGTCCAGCAGCCACAGCGCGGCCGACAGGACGGCGCCGCCGACGGCCAGCAGCACCCAGGTGGCCGGGCGCACCGGGGGCCGGCCCGCCGCCAGGCCGGCGATCACCGCCACCACGGCGGCGCCGCCCAGCACGGTGAGCCGGTCCGGGCGGTGCGCCAGCGAGACCCAGCCCGCCAGCACCAGCAGCCCGCTGAGCACGAAGGCCACCCGGTACGGCCCGCCGGACGGGATCGCCAGGCCGTGCCAGACCAGCACCGTCGGGGTCCAGAGGAAGCCGACCGCCACCAGCACCAGCGCCGCGCACCACAGGGCGCGCTCCCGAGCCCGCACCCGCCGGTTGAACGGCAGCCCGCACACCACCAGCAGCCCGAAGACGCCGATCGCCACGTCCGGCAGCTGCTGCCCGCCGTGGGCCGCGGGCAGCAGCCGGGAGAGGTGGGCGGCGACACCGGACGGGCCCAGCGGCTCGACCGGGGACTCCGGCTGGGCCCGGCCGGTGGCCAGCACCGCGACGAACAGCACGGGGGAGGCGAGCAGCACCCCGGCGGTGGCCGTGGTGACGGCCCGGCCGGTGGCCCGGACCCGGTGGCGCAACGGGAGCGGGGCGGCGAACAGCCGGACGGCGAACAGCAGTCCGGCCGCGAGGGTGGCCAGCGCGGCGGTGTACAGGTTGCCCGTCCAGGCGAGCGCGACGCACAGCGCGCCGGCCACCCAGTGCCGCTCGCGCAGGCACCAGTCGGCGGCCAGGCCGAGCAGGGGCAGCGAGACCAGGCCCCAGAGCCACATCGGGGCGGCCCCGCCGACGTCCAGCACCCAGGCGCACAGCCCGTACCCGACGGCGGCGAACACCCGCAGCCACCGGGGGCCGGGGTGCAGCCGGCCGAGCAGCCGGGCCATCAGGGCGGTGCCCAGGCCGATGGTGGCCAGGGTGACCAGGAGGACGGCGAGCCGGCCCTGGTCGCGGGGGAGGAGCGCGGTGGGCCAGGAGAAGGGGTTCATCAGGTAGGCGAAGAAGTCCGCCAGGAACGGGGCCCCGTAGCCGCTGTTCCAGTTGAACAGCAGGTCCCCGGCGGCCTGCCCGTGCAGCAGGTCCCACAGGTGGGCGTGGTACGGCACGGCGACCGCCTCCGCCCCGGCCGGCCACCGCCCGCGCACCGCCGCCGCCAGCCCGTACCCGCCCATCGCCAGCCCCGCCGCACCCGCGCAGACCAGCCCCTCCCGCCGCCGCCCGCCCATCCGCACCCCGTTCCACACACCTCGCCGGACCCCGCCACCCTAGGGCGTGTCTGACAATTCCCGCCGGGTGCGCGCCAATGGTCAGACACGCCCTAAGCACGCCCCAGGCGCCCCCCGCGTCGCACGCGCTCCCTCGAAGGAGTGGAGTCCTAAGCGGCTCCGCCGAGTAGCCTGAGAGGGCCGCCAGGATGCCTGTATGGGAGGAACCATGAGCATCGCGCCGTACCCCGACTGGATTCGGCCTCCTGCTGGTGGCTACACCGCAGAGGACCTCGACCGGCTGCCTGATCTCCCGCCTCACACCGAGCTGATCGACGGGAGCCTGATCTTCGTGAGTCCGCAGACGAAGTTCCATGTCCGGGCGAAGCGCTTGTTGGAGCGGGGACTGGAAGCGGCGGTCCCGGATGGATGGGAGGTGTGGCCGGAGATGACGGTCACGCTCGACCGTCGGAACCGGCCGGAGCCCGATCTGCTGGTGGTCCACGAGGACTCGGACACCGGCTATCGCCAGACCGGTTTTTCCGCCGAGCACGTCCTACTGGCGGTCGAGGTGGTTTCCGAGGAGTCCCGCGAGCGTGACCGTGAGATCAAGCCGCGTAAGTACGCTGCCGCCGGTATCCGTCATTTCTGGCGCGTTGAGTGTGATGAGGGCCGCCCTGTGGTCTACACGTTCGAGCTTGAGCCGGCGTCCAAGCGGTACTTTCCGACCGGGATCTACCACAAGCAGTTGAAGGTCGATCAGCCGTTCGAGATCGAGATCGACCTGACCTGACCGTCCGCATGGTGGACGCCAGGTGTCAGTACCTGGGACGGCGGAGTAGGGTCCGAGCATGTCTCGCACCATTCGTCTCGCAGTAGTCCCCGGTGACGGCATCGGCCAGGAAGTGGTGGCCGAAGGCCTCAAGGTCCTGGGTGCCGCGCTTCCCGCCGACGTGAAGCTGGAGACCACCGAGTACGACCTCGGGGCCCGGCGCTACCACCGGACCGGGGAGACGCTGCCGGACGACGTCCTGGCCGAGCTGAAGTCGCACGACGCGATCCTGCTGGGCGCCATCGGCGACCCGAGCGTGCCGTCGGGCGTGCTGGAGCGGGGGCTGCTGCTCAAGCTGCGGTTCGCCTTCGACCACCACATCAACCTGCGTCCGGGCCGGCTCTTCCCCGGGGTGTCGTCCCCGCTGGCCGGCCAGTCGGAGATCGACTTCGTGGTCGTCCGCGAGGGCACCGAGGGCCCGTACGTCGGCAACGGCGGCACGCTGCGCACCGGGACGCCGCAGGAGGTGGCCACCGAGGTCAGCCTGAACACCGCGTACGGCATCGAGCGCGTGGTGCGCGACGCCTACCGCCGGGCGCAGGCGCGGCCGCGCAAGAAGCTCACCCTGGTGCACAAGAACAACGTGCTGGTGCACGCCGGGCACCTGTGGACGCGGATCTTCGCCGAGGTCGGCCGGGAGTTCCCCGAGGTCACCACCGACTACCTGCACGTCGACGCGGCGACCATCTTCTTCGTCACCCAGCCGGAGCGGTTCGACGTCATCGTCACCGACAACCTGTTCGGCGACATCCTGACCGACCTGGCCGCCGCCGTCACGGGCGGGATCGGCCTGGCCGCGAGCGGCAACATCAACCCGAGCGGCGAGTTCCCGTCCATGTTCGAGCCGGTGCACGGCTCGGCGCCGGACATCGCCGGCCAGGGCAAGGCCGACCCGACCGCCACCGTGCTGTCGGTCGCGATGCTGCTGGAGCACCTCGGCTTCGCCGCCGAGGCCGCCGCGGTCGAGGCCGCCGTCGCGGCGGACCTGGCCGAGCGCTCGGGCACCCGCGGCACCTCCCAGGTCGGCGACGCGCTCGTCGCCCGAGTAGCCGGCTGACCGGCCGGATCCGAACACACGGTTCCGGCTGACGGGGCCGGACCGCACATCACCGCAGCTTGCAGCTGTTCGGCACGGCCCTCTGGATGCGAGTATCGACAGTGGGCCGTGCCGTTGTGCGTCCATTCCGGTGAAGTTTGCCGAAACGTATCTGCGGCGGTGGCGGCCCGGACCAACCCCACGGTGAAGGAAACAGCCATGAGCACGGCCACCCAGGCGCCCATCACGTTCGACCTCAAGCCCTCCGCCCACCCGCTGCCCGCAGCGGAGCGTGAGGCCCGGCTGGCCAACCCCGGGTTCGGCCGGGTCTTCACCGACCACATGGTCACCATCCGCTGGACCGAGGGCGTGGGCTGGCACGACGCCCAGCTGGTGCCGTACGCGCCGCTGGAGATCGACCCGGCGAACATGACCCTCCACTACGGCCAGGCGATCTTCGAGGGCCTGAAGGCCTACCGCCAGGCCGACGGCTCCATCGCCACCTTCCGCCCGGAGGCCAACGCCGCCCGCTTCCAGGCCTCGGCCCGCCGCCTGGCGATGCCGGAGCTGCCGGTGGAGGCCTTCGTCGAGGCCGTCGAGCTGCTGGTCCGCCAGGAGCGGGACTGGGTGCCGAACGAGCCGGAGCAGAGCCTCTACCTGCGCCCGTTCATGTTCGCCACCGAGGTCGGCCTGGGCGTCCGCCCGGCCAACTCCTACCTCTTCATGATCATCGCCTCGCCGGCCGGCGCCTACTTCCAGGGCGGCATCAAGCCGGTCTCGGTCTGGCTGTCCAAGGAGTACGTCCGGGCCGCCCCCGGCGGCACCGGCGCCGCCAAGTGCGCGGGCAACTACGCGGCCTCGCTGGTCGCCCAGGCCCAGGCCGCCGAGAAGGGCTGCGACCAGGTGGTCTGGCTCGACGCCGCCGAGCACCGGTGGGTCGAGGAGATGGGCGGCATGAACCTGTACTTCGTCTTCGGCGAGGGCAAGGACGCCAGGATCGTCACTCCGGAGCTGTCCGGCGCCCTGCTGCCCGGCATCACCCGCGACTCGCTGCTCCAGCTGGCCTCGGACCTCGGCTACGCCGTCGAGGAGCGCCGGATCTCCACCGACGAGTGGCAGCAGGCCAACGCCGACGGCACCCTCACCGAGGTCTTCGCCTGCGGCACCGCCGCCGTCATCACCCCGGTCGGCTCGGTGAAGTCCGCCGCCGCCGACTGGACCGTCAGCGCCGGCGAGCCCGGCCCGGTCACCATGGAGCTCCGCAAGGCGCTGCTGTCCATCCAGGGCGGCCAGACCCCGGACACCCACCACTGGCTGCACCGGATCGTCTGATCCCGCACCCCGGCCGGCCTGCCCCGTTTCGCATCCCGAGACGGGCGGGCCGGATCGCGGAAGCTGTGCCAGACTGCCAGCGTGTCCTCGCTTTCGCTGATTATTAGCAGCAGGCGCGCCGGTCCGCAGTGACCGCTTCCGCTGGACCCGATGCGGAGCGACCACTAGCGTCCAGACCCGCGCGCAGACCTCTCGCACCCGCGAGGGGTCTTTTTGTTTCTCCCGGACCGGCCGACGGCCCCCACAAGGGGCCCGGGGACACCGGGACCGCGCGCGGGACCATGGACAGTGGAGCCGGGACGAGAACGTCCGGCAGAGCAGTACCCAACCTCCCCGAAACGGAGAACCAGGGGTCATGACCGAGGTCACCCGTACCGACGACAGTTTCCACGTGTTCGACACCACGCTGCGCGACGGAGCGCAGCGCGAGGGCATCAACCTGACGGTGGCGGACAAGCTGGCCATCGCCAGGCACCTGGACGAGTTCGGGGTCGGTTTCATCGAGGGCGGCTGGCCCGGGGCGAACCCGCGCGACACCGAGTTCTTCGCCCGGGCCGCCGTCGAGCTGGAGCTGGAGCACGCCCGGCTGGTCGCCTTCGGCGCCACCCGCCGGGCCGGCGGCAAGGCGTCCGAGGACCCGCAGCTGGCCGCGCTGGTCACCTCCGGCGCCCCGGTGATCACCCTGGTGGCCAAGGCGCACGACCGGCACGTGGAGCTCGCGCTGCGCACCACCCTGGACGAGAACCTGGAGATGGTCCGGGACAGCGTCGAGTTCCTGCGCTCGCGGGGCCGGCGGGTGTTCATCGACTGCGAGCACTTCTTCGACGGCTACCGGGCGAACCCCGAGTACGCCGTGTCGGTGGTCCGCACCGCGCACGAGGCCGGTGCGGACGTGGTGGTGCTCTGCGACACCAACGGCGGGATGCTGCCGGGCGGCGTCCGGGAGATCGTCGCCGACGTGCTGGCCAGGACGGGGGCCCGGCTCGGCATCCACGCCCAGGACGACACCGGCTGCGCGGTGGCCAACACCCTGGCCGCGGTGGACGCCGGCGCGACCCACGTGCAGTGCACCGCCAACGGCTACGGCGAGCGGGTCGGCAACGCCAACCTGTTCCCGGTGGTCGGCGCGCTGGAGATCAAGTACGACCGCCGGGTGCTGCCCGCGGGCCGGCTGGCCGAGATGACCAGGATCTCGCACGCGATCGCCGAGCTGGTCAACCTGACCCCCTCCACCCACCAGCCGTACGTGGGCTTCTCGGCGTTCGCCCACAAGGCGGGCCTGCACGCCTCCGCGATCAAGGTCGACCCGGACCTGTACCAGCACATCGACCCCGAGCGGGTCGGCAACACCATGCGGATGCTGGTCTCCGACATGGCCGGGCGGGCCTCCGTCGAGCTCAAGGGCAAGGAGCTCGGCTACGACCTCTCCAGCGACCGGGACCTGGCCGGCCGGGTGGTGGCCAAGGTGAAGGAGCAGGAGAACCTCGGCTACACCTACGAGTCCGCCGACGCCTCCTTCGAGCTGCTGCTGCGCGACGAGGTGCGCGGCAGCCGGGACCGCTTCTACACCCTGGAGTCCTGGCGGACCATCAGCGAGCAGGGCCCGAAGGGCTTCACGGGCAACGAGGCCACCGTCAAGCTGTGGGCCAAGGGCGAGCGCCGGATCGCCACCGGCGAGGGCAACGGCCCGGTCAACGCGCTGGACCAGGCGCTGCGCGCGGCCCTGGAGGGCATCTACCCGCCGCTGGCCACCTTCGAGCTGGTGGACTACAAGGTCCGCATCCTGGAGGGCCAGCACGGTACCGGTTCCAAGACCCGGGTGCTGATCGAGTCCACCGACGGCTCCGTCACCTGGTCGACGGTGGGCGTGGCCGACAACGTGGTCGCCGCCTCCTGGCTGGCGCTGGAGGACGCGTACACCTACGGCCTGATCCGGGCCGGCCTGGAGCCGACCGAGTAGCCGGCCCGGGCCGGTCGGCGCCCGACATGCCTGTGGCCCGCGGGACTTCGTACGAAGTCCCGCGGGCCACGGTCGTGCGCGATCACCGAAGCCGGGCGAGCAGGGCGTGTTCGACGAGGGTGATGAGGGCGCTCTTGGCGCTGTCGCGGCGGCGGGCGTCGAGGGTGATGACGGGGGTGTCGGCGCCGAGTTGGAGTGCTTCGCGGACTTCGTCGGGGGTGTGGGGCTGGTGTCCGTCGAAGCCGTTGAGGGCGACGACGAAGGGCAGTCCGCTGTTCTCGAAGTAGTCGAGGGCGGGGAAGCAGTCGGCGAGGCGGCGGGTGTCGACGAGGACGACGGCTCCGATGGCGCCTCGGACGAGGTCGTCCCACATGAACCAGAAGCGGTCCTGTCCGGGGGTGCCGAAGAGGTAGAGGATGAGGTCTTCGTCGAGGGTGATGCGGCCGAAGTCCATGGCGACGGTGGTGGTCGTCTTGCCGGAGACGTGGCTGAGGTCGTCGATGCCGGCGGAGGCCGAGGTCATGACGGCTTCGGTGCGCAGGGGGTTGATCTCGGAGACGGCGCCGACGAGCGTGGTCTTGCCGACGCCGAAGCCGCCCGCGACGACGATCTTCGCGGAGGTGGTGGCGCGGGTGGGGGCGGCCGCGTTAGAGCTTGCGAAGTCCACTGAGGACCCTTTCGAGCAGCGTGACGTCGGGCTGGTTTCCGGTTTCGCCGCCGGAAGCGGGCTGGTGGATGGCGACCAGGCCGGCCTCGGCCAGGTCGGCCACGAGGATGCGGGCCACTCCCAGGGGAAGGGAGAGCAGCGCCGACACCTCCGCGACGGATTTGACCTCCGTGCACAGCGTGCAGATCCGCTGGTGCTCGGGGAGCAGGGTGGCCATGCGCTGCGGGTCGACGTCGGCGGAGACCAGGGCCTCCAGCGCGAGTTCGTAGCGCGGCCTGGTCCTGCCACCGGTCATCGCGAACGGGCGGATCAGCGGGCCGGAGTCGGGTTCGTCCTCGAACTCCTCGACGTGGCCGGGCTCCTGGGCGGGCAGGTAGCCGGGGTCCGGCTCGGGCGCCGGGGCCGGGTAGCCGGGCGCCGGGGCGCCGTACGAGGGCTGCCGGGCGTACTGGTCGTACTGGCCGTACTGCTCTTCGGGCCGGGGGTACGGCTGCCGGGGCTGTCCGTACTGGTGCCGGCCGTACTGCTGACCGTGGCCGACGCCGGGTGCTCCGAAGGCGTCATGGCCTGTGCCAGGGTACGGAACACCGTATTGGCCGCTGCGGTCGTCGGGCGGTGTCACGGTTCCTCTCCTCACAGGGTGCGGCGGTGCGGTGCGAGCTTCGGCGCAGGTCCGGAGCCGGTGGTGCGAAGGCCGTACAACGTCCGAACCCGAGCCCGCCGAAGCGGGCCCGGGAAGGACGCGGAGGTACTTCGAATACCTGGACGGTATCCGACGAACCGTCAGTGCAGGAGACTGCCCTGGAGTTCCGCGCGGAGTGCGGGGGTGAGGACGGCGCCGGCGCGGTCGACGAGCAGGGCCATCTCGTAGCCGACGAGGCCGATGTCGGAGTCCGGCGCGGCCAGGACGGCGAGTGCGGAGCCGTCGCTGACGGCCATCAGGAACAGGAAGCCCCGTTCCATCTCGACGACGGTCTGGTTGACCTCGCCGCCCTCGAAGATCCGGCTGGCGCCGGAGGTGAGGGAGGTGAGGCCGGAGGCGACGGCGGCGAGCTGGTCGGCGCGGTCCCGGGGGAAGCCCTCGGACATGCACAGCAGGAGGCCGTCCGCGGAGACCACCACGGTGTGGGACACCCCGGGGGTGTTGTCCACGAAATTGGTGATCAGCCAGTTCAGGTTCTGTGCGGCCTGGCTCATCTGAGTCAACTCAACGCTCCTGGTGGTTCGAGCCGCCGAAGAGATCGGTGCTCCGGTTCTGTCCGTTGCCGGACTGGTCTACCTGATCGGGGTCGATCCGGAAGCTTCCGGTGTTACCGGCACTGCGGCCCTGCTCCACACCGCGGCGCAGGTTGGTGAGGCGGCCACGGACCTCCTCCGGGCTGCGGGAGACCTGCGGCCCGTCCTGCGGGGTGGACTTGGCGTTGCCGGGCACCAGGTTCTGCTTGGGCACGCGCCGCGGCAGACCGGCACCGGTGGTGCCGCTGGAGGAGGGCTCGCGCAGCTGCTCGGCCCGCTGCCAGTCGCCGTCGTTCGGCGACTGCCAGGCGGCGCGGGCGGTCGGGCCGGTCGGGCCGTAACCGCCGAGCGAGGACACGTCGTGGCCGCGCTGGGTCTCGGGCGCCGAGGTGTCCTTGGCGCCGGCGAACCAGTTCGGGCTGTCGCCGGACTGGCCGCCGCCGGCCGGCGCGGCGGGGAGGCCGCCGCCCGCCAGCTGCTCGCCGGGACGGCGCTGCGGCAGCCCGGACGGCAGGGTGGCGTGCGGCTCGGCGGCGGGCAGCGCGGGCGGCTCGGGGGCGTACGGGTGGCCGGCCGGGGAGTCCTGGGCCGGGCGGCCGTACTGGTCGTCGGCGTACCCGTCCTGCTGGTAGCCGCCCTGGTCGTAGCCGTACCGGTCGTCGGCGTACTGCCCGCCGGCCTGGCCCTGCTGCTGGTCGTAGCCCTGGGGGGCGTACTGGTCGTAGCCGTCCTGGGCGTACCCGTCCTGCTGGTACTCGTCCTGCTGGTAGCCGCCCTGGTCGTAGCCGTACCGGTCGTCGGCGTACTGCTCGCCGGCCTGGCCCTGCTGCTCGTAGCCCTGCGGGGCGTACTGGTCGTAGCCCTGCTGGTAGTCCTCCTCGACCTCGGCGTCGACCACCGGCGCCTGCGGGGCGCTCTCCAGGGCCGCGCGGCGGACCTGGTCGAGGCGCTGCGAGCGCTGGACGGCCTCCAGGGCGGGGCTGAACCCGCTGGAGCCGGCGTTGCCGGTGCCGGTGAGGTGGTCGTCGAAGCCGAGCTCGGCCGCGCTGCGGGCGCGGGTGTCCGGCGCCCACTCGGCGGCCGGCTCCTGCTCGGCGAAGATCCGGGAGACGGTGAACTGCTCGTCCGGCTCCGGCGCCGCACCGGACTGGGTGACGAACGGCGGGAGCATGACCAGCGAGGTGGTGCCGGCGGACTCGCCGGACGGGCGGAGCTGGACGCGGATGTCGTGCCGCTGGGACAGCCGGCCGACCACGAACAGGCCCATGCGGCGGGAGATGGTGGCGTCCACCGTGGGCGGCTCGGCCAGCTTCTCGTTGATCTCCGCGAAGTCCTCGGCGGTGAGGCCGATGCCCTTGTCGTGGATCTCGACCAGCACGCGGCCGTCCGGCAGGCGGGTCGCGTTGACCAGCACCCGGGTCTGCGGGCTGGAGAACGAGGTGGCGTTCTCCAGCAGCTCGGCGAGCAGGTGGACGAGGTCGGTCACGGCGGCGCCGACGACGTCGACCTCCGGGATGCCGGAGAGCTCGACGCGCTCGTACTGCTCCACCTCGGACGCGGCGGCGCGGAGCACGTCGACCAGCGGGACCGGGGTGTTCCAGCGGCGGCCGGCCTCCTCGCCCGCGAGGACGAGCAGGTTCTCACCGTTGCGGCGCATACGGGTGGCCAGGTGGTCCAGCTTGAAGAGGTTCTCCAGCTGGTCCGGGTCGGCCTCGTTGTTCTCCAGGTCGGTGATCAGCGCCAGCTGGCGCTGGATCAGGCTCTGGCTGCGGCGCGACAGGTTGGTGAAGATCGCGTTGACGTTGCCCCGCAGCAGGGCCTGCTCGGCGGCGAGCGCCACGGCCTGCTGGTGGACCTGGTCGAACGCCCGGGCGACCTCGCCGATCTCGTCCTTGCCGTGCAGCGGGATCGGGGTCACCGAGGTGTCGACCCGGTCGGGGTCGGTCTTGGAGAGCTTCTCGACCAGGTCCGGCAGGCGGTGGTCGGCGATCTCCAGGGCGGCGCTGCGCAGGGTGCGCATGCCGAGGATCATCGAGCGGGCCACGTAACCGGTCAGCAGGCCGGCCAGGATGAGCGCCGCGACGACGATGACCGTGTTGAGGATGGCGTCGTAGAGCGCGTTGTCCTTCAGGTTGCGGGAGTCGGTGAGGACCTCGTCCAGCAGCGCGAGCTCGGTGTTCCGCAGGGCCTGGATGTGGGTGTCGGTGGCCTGGTTCCAGTTCTCCTGGGTCAGGCCGGCGTTCTTCGCCTCGGTGTACGCGGCGTCGGCGACCGCCTTGCCCTTCTGCTGGCCCTCCGCGGCGGCCTGGCTGTACGAGGCGCCGAGCTGGAGCAGGCCCTGCATGGTGGGCGGCGCGCCGTTGGGCATCTTGTACGCCGAGCGGTCCTGGGCCGCGGTCTGCGCGATCTGCGCGGCCGCGTACTTGGCGGCGTCCTCGGGGGCGCTGCCGGTGTTGAACTCGTTGATGGAGACCTGTTCCAGCTTCTCCGAGATCAGGATCTGCTGGATCACGTCCTGGTTCTCGTAGCGCGTGGTGACGTTCGCCGAGATGCCGACCAGCAGGTTGAGCATCAGCGCGCGCTGGGTCGACGCCGCGGCCTTGGCCAGCGACATCGCGTAGATCGCGCGGCCCTTGCTGGTGGCGTTGGCGGAGCCCAGGCCGACCGAGTTGTCGAAGGCCAGCAGCGGGTCGAGCATCACCGAGTACGCGTTGGCCGTGGCGCTGATGAACAGCTCCGGGTTGTACGCGTTGGCCCGCAGGTGCGGCAGGTCGACCACCAGGGTCTGGAAGGCCTCGTGACGCCGGGGGAGCTCACCGGACTTGTCGGAGGCCGCGTAGGCGGCGTTGTACGCCTTCAGCGCGGCGTCGGTGGCGCCGCGGCGCTTGGCCACCTCGTTGTTCGGGTCCTGCTTGGTGAGCAGGGGTATGAGCGTCTTGTCGCGCTCGTTCTCCAGCGCCTCGGCGAGTTCGGTCGCCGCCTTGGCCAGCTCCGCGGTCTTCTCGGCGCGGGAGGCCTTGATGAAGCCGTCGACCGAGGTGTTCACGCGCAGACCACCGAAGACGAGACTGATGGTCACGGGGATCAGCAGGATCGCGATCAGACGGGTCGGCACGCGCCAGTTGCGCGGGCGGAGGAAGTCGTACCGGCTCGATCCGCCGTCGCCCGACGAGCCGCCGCCGCGGGGTGTCGCGGCCGGGGGCTCGGGAGCCGGGACGGTGCTCTGGGAGCGTTCCTCGGTGGGAGCGAACGCGGAGAATCCGGCCGGGTCCCCCGGGGTACCGTTCGGCTCGCTCTGGCGGGGCTCGGAGCGCCGCTGCGGGGCGGGTTGCTGCTTACGCCTCACTCGACAACTACCTCTCGGCCGACTGCCGGCCATGGATCAATCCAGCGCTACCCCTGGGCCCTGAACCGCCGCCGTAGGGGCCGGCGCAGGAGAAACCAGGGGTAGCTGGAATTTCAGCACGTGCGGGGATGGGGGACAAACAGCCGCCGTCCGGCACCCGCCTCGGTACATTCTGGACATTCACCGACATGACGGAGCAAAACCGTGGTCACCTGGCGCTGAGTGACGCTGTTTCGCCACGCTGAGTCATTGTTGATCACAAAATGCCTACCGAACTGTTATCCGCTGCTTATACACGGGTCTTGCGCGCGGCCCCCGGAGGTCACCCGCGGGTAGGCACCGCGGTCCCGACGGCCCGTCGCGGGGGACGGACCGTCGGGGCCGTGCGGTTCCCCCCTCGCTCAGCGGAGCCGGGCGAGCAGGGCGTGTTCGACGAGGGTGATGAGGGCGCTCTTGGCGCTGTCGCGGCGGCGGGCGTCGAGGGTGATGACGGGGGTGTCGGCGCCGAGTTGGAGTGCTTCGCGGACTTCGTCGGGGGTGTGGGGCTGGTGTCCGTCGAAGCCGTTGAGGGCGACGACGAAGGGCAGTCCGCTGTTCTCGAAGTAGTCGAGGGCGGGGAAGCAGTCGGCGAGGCGGCGGGTGTCGACGAGGACGACGGCTCCGATGGCGCCTCGGACGAGGTCGTCCCACATGAACCAGAAGCGGTCCTGTCCGGGGGTGCCGAAGAGGTAGAGGATGAGGTCTTCGTCGAGGGTGATGCGGCCGAAGTCCATGGCGACGGTGGTGGTCGTCTTGCCGGAGACGTGGCTGAGGTCGTCGATGCCGGCGGAGGCCGAGGTCATGACGGCTTCGGTGCGCAGGGGGTTGATCTCGGAGACGGCGCCGACGAGCGTGGTCTTGCCGACGCCGAAGCCGCCCGCGACGACGATCTTCGCGGAGGTGGTGGCGCGGGTGGGGGCGGCCGCGTTAGAGCTTGCGAAGTCCACTGAGGACCCTTTCGAGCAGCGTGACATCGGGCGTTCCGCCCGACTCGCCCGCGGCGGCGGGCTGGTGGATGGCGACGAGACCGGCCTCGGCAAGGTCGGCGACGAGGATGCGGGCGACACCGAGCGGGACGCCGGCCAGTGCGGAGATCTCCGCGATGGACTTGACCTCGCGGCAGAGGCTGACGATCCGGGCGTGCTCGGGCAGCAGCCCGCCGGCCCGGTCGGCCGAGCCGGTCGTGGAGATCAGGGCCTCGATGGCGAGCTGGTACCGGGGGCGGGTCCGTCCGCCGGTCATCGCGTACGGGCGGACCAGCGGCTGCTGCTCGTAGCCGTCGGACTGCTGCCCGCCGTAGCCGCTGCCGTACCCGTTGCCGTACGGGCCGGCGGGTGTCGAAGGCGGGGTCATGGGTCCTCCTAGTGCTGCAGCCTTGGGCAGCCGGTTCCAGCTGGGGCGGTGCCAGCTGAGGCGGGATCAGCTGCCTGAGGGTAGCTGAGGGTGTGGCGCCGGGTCCGGTCGGGTCGGACCCGGCGCGGTCGGGACGGTGGGTGAGCCGCGCGGGTCCCGGTCAGTGCAGGAGACTGCCCTGGAGTTCCGCGCGGAGTGCGGGGGTGAGGACGGCGCCGGCGCGGTCGACGAGCAGGGCCATCTCGTAGCCGACGAGGCCGATGTCGGAGTCCGGCGCGGCCAGGACGGCGAGTGCGGAGCCGTCGCTGACGGCCATCAGGAACAGGAAGCCCCGTTCCATCTCGACGACGGTCTGGTTGACCTCGCCGCCCTCGAAGATCCGGCTGGCGCCGGAGGTGAGGGAGGTGAGGCCGGAGGCGACGGCGGCGAGCTGGTCGGCGCGGTCCCGGGGGAAGCCCTCGGACATGCACAGCAGGAGGCCGTCCGCGGAGACCACCACGGTGTGGGACACCCCGGGGGTGTTGTCCACGAAATTGGTGATCAGCCAGTTCAGGTTCTGTGCGGCCTGGCTCATCTGGTTCAACTCAACGCTCCTGGTGATCTGCGCCGTTGCCGTCGCTCCGGCCACCGAAACTATCGAATCCGGGCTGCTGGGCACCATGCTGGTGGCCCGCCTGGTTGGCGGCCTGCTCGGCCCCGGCGCGGCGGCCCTGCTGGATGCCGCGGCGCAGGTTGGTCAGTCGGCCGCGGACCTCCTCGGGGGCCCGGGAGACCTGCGGACCGGTCAGCGGCGAGGCCTCGGCGGTGCCGGAGACCAGGTTGGCCTGCGGGGTCCGCCGGGGCAGGCCCGACATGGTGACACCGCTGGTCGAGGGCTCGCGGATCTGCTCGGCGCGGCGCCAGCGCTCGTCGTTCGCGGACGGACGCCACGGCGCGTCGCCGGTGCCCGGCTGCGGCTGGCCCTGCGGCTGCTGCTGGTTCTGCTGCGGCTGGCCCTGCGACTGCTGCGGGGCCTGCTGCTGCGGAGCCGGCTGGGGAGCCCGCTGCTCGTCGGCCGACGGCTGGAACTCCGGTGCGGCGGTGCCGGGGCGGCGCGGCTGGTACGGCCGCGGCCGCGCCTGCTGCGAGCCGTCGGACTGCGGGAACCAGGGCTGCTCCTCGCCGCCCGGTCGGCCCGCGGCCTCGGACGGGCCGGTCGGCAGCGCCATCGGCTCCTGGTGCGGCAGCGGCAGCGGCTGCGGCTGCTGCGGGGCCTGCTCCTGGCGCACCGGCTCCGGACGCGGCGGGTTCGGCACGTTCGGCAGCACCGGCTCGACCAGGCCGAGGCCCAGCGGGTCGCGCGGGTCGATCTGGCTGGCCTCGAAGCGCGGACGGGCGAACTGCTGGGTGCTCTCCACCGGCGCCGGCTCGGCCGACGGCAGCGGCTGGGGCTGCTGCGGGGCCTGCGGCGGCAGCTGCGGCTGGCGGTCGCGCTGCGGCGCGTCCGGGCCGGGGCGCTGCGGACCGCGCGGGCCCTGGGCGGCGGGCCGGCCGGGGGCGCCGGGGCCCTGCGGGGCCGGACGGCGCTGCGGCAGGCCGTCCTGCGGACGGTTGCCCGGACGGGCGCCCTGCTGCGGCGCGCCGGGGCCGCCGGGACCGCCGGGGCGGCCGTGCTGCGGCTGCTCGCCGCTCCGGGCACCCGGACCGCCGTCGAACCCGCCGGCGGGACGCGGACGCTCCTGGCCGGGCCGGCCGGGCAGGCCGGGCTGGGACTGACCGGCCTGCGGCTGGCCCTGCTGCGGCTGACCGGGCTGACCGGGCTGGCCCGGCTGGCCGGGCTGCTGCTGACGGCCGCGGCGGGGCAGGCCGTTCGGGCCGCTCTGCGGCGGGCCCTGGCGACCCGGGGCGCGCTGCGGCAGACCGCCCTGCTGGGCCTGCTGCGGAGCCTGCTGGTTCTGCTGCTTCTGCTGCTTCTGCGGGGCCTGCTGCTTCTGCTGCGGCTGGGCGGGCCGCTGGCCCTGGCCCTGCTGACCGCCGCCCTGCGGGGCGGGGTTCTCCCGCAGCGACTGGCCGACCTTGCGGGTCGGCAGACCGCCGCCGGACGCACCCGGACCGCCCGGCGCACCCGGACCGCCCTGCGCGCCCGGGCCGCCCTGCGGACCGGGACCGGTCGGAGCGCCCGGACCGCCCTGGCCGAGCTGCGGACGGCCGCCCTGCGGGCCACCGGCGGCCGGACCGCCCTGGCCGAGCGCGGCCGGACCGTTCTGGCGGCCGGGCGGCACCTGGCGCTGCTGGCGCGGCGTCGGGGTGACCCCGCGCTGCTGCTTGCCCTGGCCGGAGCCGGGCCGGCCGGCGCCGCGGCGGTCGCCCGAATTGGTGACGTCCACCGGGAGCATGACCAGCGCGGTGGTGCCGCCGGAGTCGCTGGGGCGGAGCTGGATGCGGATGCCGTGTCGCAGGGACAGGCGGCCGACCACGAAGAGGCCCATGCGGCGGGAGACCGAGACGTCCACCGTCGGCGGGTTGGCGAGGCGCTCGTTGATCTCGGCGAGGTCGTCGGGGCTCAGGCCGATGCCGGTGTCGTGGATCTCGACCAGGACGCGGCCGTCCGGCAGCGCGTGGCCGGTGACCCGGACGCGGGTCTGCGGGCTGGAGAACGAGGTGGCGTTCTCCAGCAGCTCGGCGAGCAGGTGGACGAGGTCGTTGACGACGCGGCCGGCGACCTCGGCCGACGGCACGGCGGCGAGCTCGATGCGCTCGTACTGCTCCACCTCGGAGGCGGCGGCGCGGAGCACGTCGACCAGCGGGACGGGCCTGGTCCAGCGGCGGCCCGGGTCCTCACCGGCGAGGACGAGGAGGTTTTCGCCGTTGCGGCGCATGCGGGTCGCGAGGTGGTCCAGCTTGAAGAGGTTGGCCAGCTGGTCCGGGTCCGCCTCGCGGCTCTCCAGCTCGGAGATGAGCGACAGCTGGCGCTGGATGAGGCCCTGGCTGCGGCGCGAGAGGTTGGTGAACATCGCGTTGATGTTGCCGCGCAGGAGGGCCTGCTCGGCGGCGAGGCGGACGGCCTCGCTGTGCACCATGTCGAACGCGTGGGCCACGTGGCCGATCTCGTCGGTGGAGTCGACGGCGACCGGCTCGACCGTGGTGTCGACGTCGTGCGGGTCGGCCTCGGAGAGGGTCTTGACCAGCTCGGGCAGACGGCGCTCGGCGACGTCCTCGGCCGCGGCCTGGAGGCGGGTCAGCGAGCGCACCATCGAGCGGGCGATCAGGCCGGCGCCACCGAGGGCGACGAGCAGCACCAGGGCGACCGCGACACCGATGATTAGGGCGTCGGCGTCGGCCTGGGACTGGAGGTCCTGGGCCTTTCCGTCCAGGTTCTCGATGAGCTTGGACTCGATCCGGCGCTCGGCGGTGATCTTGGAGCTGGCCTTCTCGTACCAGTCCTTGTAGCTGACCGCCTCGGTCTGGCGGATGCCGCTCTGGGTGAGGATCGTGGAGGCGTAGCGGTCGGCGTCGGCGACCACCGAGTTGTAGCTCAGCTGGCTGCGCAGGTTGTCCAGGTCGTGCGCGGTGTAGATGTTGTTGAAGCTCGCGATCGCGTTGTCGTACGAGCTGCGCAGACGGATACCGAAGGACTCGTCGCTGGGGCTGAGGTCCGGGGTCTTCGGGTTGGCGAGCGCGGCGCTGATCAGGGCCCGCTGCTGCGAGGTCGCGTTCTTCGCCAGCGAGAACTGCTGGAGCGCGCGGGTGGAGACGACCAGGTCCTTGTTGTTCGACGCGAGCGCGATGTCCTGGGTGATGGACAGCAGGTCTCGGATGATCACGTCGTAGGCGGTGATCGTCGACTGGATGTTCTGGTTGTTCTGGTACGGCAGGCTGCGGGTGTCCGCGATCGAGTTCAGGTCCTTGCGGATCTGGAGCAACAGCGCCTTGCCGCCGGACAGTTCGAGGTTCTCGAACTTGTCGGAGGACGCGGTGAAGGTGCGGCTCAGGTCGTCGGTGGACTTGCGGGCCGCGACGATGTCGTCGTCCAGCGGGGCGGTCGGGTCGTGGGTGATCGGGCCGGCGCTGATGTCGCGCTCGGTCTGCAGCGCGTCCGCGAGGTTGGTCGCCTTCTTGGCCAGGTCGGACAGGTTGGCCATCTGGGCGAGTTGCTGCGAGTTCTCCATCGAGGTCTGGATGCGCAGGCCACCGAGGACCAGCGAGACCATCACGGGGAGGGCGAGCAGCGCGATCAGTCGGGTGCGGATGCGCCAGTTGCGCATCGCGAGCCGGTTCAGACCGGTGGCGCGGCGCCTGGTCAGCGAGGTCCGGAGTTTGTCCCGGGCGGACTTCCGCTCCTGCCCGTCCTCCTCCGGCCGCCCGAGGGCCTCGGGTGTCACCGGCTCGGCCGGGCCGCCGGGGGCCGCCGCCTGTTGGGGGGCTGCCACAGGCTCGCGCGACTCCGGGTTCCCCGCGGCGCCGCTACCCCTTTTGAAACGTCCCTGCACTGGCGTCGCAACCTCTGGACCGGGCGTCCCGCCGCGTCGCCACGGCCTGGACGGTGTCGAGTTTCCATCCGCCCCCCGGCCGGTCCGGGAGAGCGGGCACCGGGGTGGACCACTCCCTACCCACGGTCCGTCGCATTCCAGCACAGCCGGGGAATCCCAACAAGGGCCGCAGGTACCGGGGGTCCGGCGCTACCGACCGCTTGTGCGATCTCACTGACTGTGCGGTAACAGGACCGGAATACCGCCTTTTTCGGACACTCGCCGGATACATGCCAAGCAGACCCGGGATCGGGAAGAGTCACAGACCTTCCGGAATGCCCCTTATCGGGTGGAATGTCGGAAAGTCCCGGAGCGACGATATGTCGGATATCTGTATTTTGCTCGTCAATTTGTGAGCAAAATCACAGTCTAATGTGTAGCTTTGGTCACGGTCTCTATGGAATGAGATCTCGTAACCTGGCTGTCTCCGGAGCACGGCCCCGATCAGCCTGCCCAGAACCCCTCCGAATCAATCGGAATCCATCAGGCCGGTGCCGATCCGTCGCGGTCGGCCAGGCCATGACCACGAGGTGCTCTCGATGTCCCAGGCGAAGAACGCCACCAAGTCCACGCTGTCCTGCCGCCCCACGGCGAACCCGCGCCGGACGACGCTGGCCTCGGTCGAGGACTTCAGCACGATCCCGGGTGCCCGCAAGCCCGAGGACGTCCTGACGTACGGCACCGAGCTGCCGGCCGCCACGGCCAACCCGCGCCGCACCCAGCTGATGGTCGCCCCGGTCGTCGTCCCGCAGGACTGACCCCGCACGGCACCGCACCGCACCGCGCCGAGGGCGCCGTCGTCACACCGGTGGCGGCGGCGCCCTCGGCGTCGCGCGGTGCGCGCTTCCGTCCCGACCGTCCTGAACAGGGGCAAAGCGGTCAGCCGGGGCCCCACGCGATAGCCTGGAGGCCGATTGACGGGGCCGCGCCCACTGCGGGCGGGAGCCCTCCAGCGCCCGGGCGCGCCCCGGGCGGCCGACGAAGCGAGGGGTAGCCCAGCCGTGCGCATTGCCAGGTTTTCCGTCCGGGAAGGGAGCCCTGCCGCCGGCAGCGTCTCCTTCGGCGTAGTGGAGGGCGACCCTTCCCGGCCCGAGTCGCTGGTCGTCCACGCGCTGGCCGGCCACCCGTTCGGCCAGCCCCAGCCCACCGGCGAGAGCTACCGCTTCCAGGACGTCCGGCTGCTCAGCCCGATGCTCCCGAACAAGATCGTGGCGGTCGGCCGCAACTACGCGGCGCACGCGGCGGAGCTGGGCAACGACGTCCCGGACGTCCCGCTCACCTTCTTCAAGCCGTCCACCTCGGTGATCGGCCCGACCGAGAGCATCGCCTACCCGCCGTTCTCCTCGGACGTCCACCACGAGGCCGAACTCGCCGTGGTGATCGGCCGGATGTGCCGCGAGGTGCCGCTGGACCGGGTGCCCGAGGTGATCCTCGGCTACACCTGCGCCAACGACGTCACCGCCCGGGACGTCCAGCAGCGCGAGGGCCAGTGGGCCCGGGCCAAGGGCTTCGACACGGCCTGCCCGCTGGGCCCGTGGATCGAGACCGACCTCGACCCGAGCGACCTCGCGATCACCTGCACGGTCAACGGCGAGCTCCGCCAGACCGGCCGCACCTCCCTGATGGTCCGCTCGGTCGCCGAGCTGGTCGTCCACATCTCCGAGGCCATGACGCTGCTGCCCGGCGACGTCATCCTCACCGGCACGCCCGCAGGGGTGGGCCCCCTCAACGTCGGCGACGAGGTCGCCGTCTCCATCGAAGGCATCGGCACTCTCACCAACAAGGTGATCAAGCGTGGCTAACACTGACCCGGCCGTCCGGGTTCGCTTCTGTCCCTCCCCGACCGGCAACCCCCACGTGGGCATGGTCCGCACGGCCCTGTTCAACTGGGCCTACGCCCGCCACAACGGCGGCACGCTGGTCTTCCGGATCGAGGACACCGACTCCGCCCGCGACTCCGAGGAGTCGTACAACCAGCTGCTCGACGCGATGCGCTGGCTCGGCCTGGACTGGGACGAGGGCCCCGAGGTCGGCGGTCCGGACGCGCCGTACCGGCAGTCGCAGCGGATGGACATCTACGCCGATGTCGCCCGCCGCCTGCACGAGGCCGGCCACGCCTACCACTGCTACTGCTCCACCGAGGAGCTGGACGCCCGCCGCGAGGCCGCCCGCGCGGCCGGCAAGCCCTCCGGCTACGACGGCCACTGCCGCGAGCTGACGGAGGAGCAGGTCGCCGTCTACAAGCTGGAGAAGCGCGAGCCGATCCTGCGCTTCCGGATGCCCGACAAGACCCTCTCCTTCGACGACCTGGTGCGCGGCACGCTCACCTTCGAGCCGGAGAACGTGCCGGACTACGGCATCGTCCGGGCCAACGGCGCCCCGCTGTACACCCTGGTCAACCCGGTGGACGACGCCCTGATGGGCATCACCCACGTGCTGCGCGGCGAGGACCTGCTGTCCTCCACCCCGCGGCAGATCGCGCTGTACGCCGCGCTCGCCGAGATCGGCGTCGGCGACGGCACCACCCCGCGCTTCGGCCACCTGCCGTACGTGATGGGCGAGGGCAACAAGAAGCTCTCCAAGCGCGACCCGCAGTCCTCGCTCAACCTGTACCGCGAGCGCGGCTTCATCCGCGAGGGCCTGCTCAACTACCTGTCCCTGCTGGGCTGGTCGCTGGCCGAGGACCGCGACCTGTTCGACATGGACGAGATGGTCGCCGCCTTCGACGTCGCCAAGGTGAACGCCAACCCGGCCCGCTTCGACCTGAAGAAGTGCGAGGCGATCAACGCCGAGCACGTCCGCCGGCTGGCCCCGGAGGACTTCGTCCGCCGCCTGGTGCCGTTCCTCCAGGGTGCCGAGCTGCTGCCGGCCGAGCCCACCGCCGAGCAGCTGGACCTGCTCGCCAAGGTGGCGCCGCTCACCCAGGAGCGGATGGTCGTGCTGAGCGAGATCGTGAACATGGCCGGCTTCCTGTTCGTGGCGCCGGAGAAGTTCGCCCTCGACCCGGACGACGCCGCCAAGGTGCTGACCGCGGACTCCCGCCCGGTGCTGGAGGCCAGCATCAAGGCGCTGGAGGAGCTCGCGGACTTCACCCCGGAGCCGATCCAGGCCGCGCTGCGCGAGGCGCTGGTGGAGGGGCTGGGCATCAAGCCCAAGTTCGCCTTCACGCCGCTGCGGGTGGCCGTCACCGGCCGACGGGTCTCCCCGCCGCTGTTCGAGTCCATGGAGCTGCTGGGCCGCCCGGAGACGCTGCGACGGCTGCGTGCCGCCCTGGACGCCCTCCCGGCCGCCTGAGGCACCCTCCTGGGCGCTCGCTGACGGATCCCTGCCGGACCGGCCCTCCACGGGCCGCCGAGCAGGCCGCGGGCCCGGCCTCGTGCCGGGCCCGCGGCGTACCCGGAGGTCATCCGCAGGCCTCCCGCAGGCCGCCCGGGGTTATCGATTTTGGAGCCGGGGCCGACGTCGGGTAATGTTCTTTCTGCGCCGCCCGGGAGGGAACGGACGAGGGAACGAAAGCCCCTCGGAAGGGACCGACCGAGAGGCGCAACGCCTGAGAAGGGCCCGCAGGGGTTCAACTCTGGTGGGGTATGGTGTAATTGGCAGCACGAGTGATTCTGGTTCATTTAGTCTAGGTTCGAGTCCTGGTACCCCAGCGCAGTACGTGAGTACAGCACACAAAAGAAGATCAAGCCCCCGTTGTGTAGCGGCCTAGCACGCTGCCCTCTCACGGCAGTAGCGCCGGTTCGAATCCGGTCGGGGGTACGGATCCCGCAAGGGATCACCTGGAAAGCCCCCGTTGTGTAGCGGCCTAGCACGCTGCCCTCTCACGGCAGTAGCGCCGGTTCGAATCCGGTCGGGGGTACGGATCCCGCAAGGGATCGCCAGGAAGCCCCCGTTGTGTAGCGGCCTAGCACGCTGCCCTCTCACGGCAGTAGCGCCGGTTCGAATCCGGTCGGGGGTACTTCAGAGCAGGAAGCCGGTGGGCTCGCCCATCGGCCCTTGCTTTGTGTTGGGGTATGGTGTAATTGGCAGCACGAGTGATTCTGGTTCATTTAGTCTAGGTTCGAGTCCTGGTACCCCAGCCAGAAATTGGAAAGGCCCCGGTTGCCCGGGGTCTTTTTCGTTGTGCGTCGAAGGCTTTCCGAAAGGGCCCCACCCGGTCACGGGTGGGGCCCTTTCGGCGTTCCGTGCGGCCTCCGCGCGACTCTTCCCGGGGGTCTCCGCAGGCTCCTCCGGGCAGCCCTCGCGGAGTCTCCGCCGAGCCTCCGCCGAGCCTTCGCGGGGCCCGGCCGGCCGGGGGCGGACGGGGGTGGACGGGTCGCCGCGCGCTGTCCATGCGCTAAGACCGCGATCTCACTCCGCGAGACACAAGTTCAATCTCCGGCGAAAAGCGCCACTCTGGACGGGAGCGGCCCGGGAGTCTCAGGGCGGCGCACACGCTTTGACCTCGACGACACGAGAAGGCCGGCAACGCGGCCGGCTGGAGGGAATCCGATGGGACGGACACTCGCAGAGAAGGTCTGGGACGACCACGTCGTGCGGCGCGCGGAGGGCGAACCCGACCTCCTCTTCATCGACCTCCACCTGCTCCACGAGGTCACCAGCCCGCAGGCCTTCGACGGGCTGCGGCTGGCCGGCCGTACGGTCCGCCGCACCGATCTGACGATCGCCACCGAGGACCACAACACCCCCACCCTGGACATCGACAAGCCGATCGCCGACCCGGTCTCCAAGGTGCAGCTGGAGACCCTGCGCAGGAACGCCGCCGAGTTCGGCGTCCGGATCCACTCGCTCGGCGACGTCGAACAGGGCGTCGTGCACGTCGTCGGCCCGCAGCTCGGCCTGACCCAGCCCGGCATGACCGTGGTCTGCGGCGACTCCCACACCTCGACCCACGGCGCCTTCGGCGCGCTGGCGTTCGGGATCGGCACCAGCCAGGTCGAGCACGTGCTGGCCACCCAGACCCTGCCGCTGGCGCCGTTCCGGACCATGGCGGTCACCGTCGAGGGCGACCTGCCCGAGGGCGTCACCGCCAAGGACCTGATCCTGGCCGTCATCGCGAAGATCGGCACCGGCGGCGGCCAGGGCTACGTCCTGGAGTACCGCGGTTCGGCGATCCGGAGCCTCTCCATGGAGGCCCGGATGACCGTCTGCAACATGTCGATCGAGGCCGGCGCCCGGGCCGGCATGATCGCCCCGGACGACACGACCTTCGCGTACCTCCAGGGCCGCCCGCACGCCCCGCAGGGCGAGGACTGGGACGCCGCCGTCGCGTACTGGCGGACCCTGGGCACCGACGAGGACGCGGTCTTCGACCACGAGATCTTCATCGACGCGAGCGAGCTGACCCCCTTCGTCACCTGGGGCACCAACCCGGGCCAGGGCGCCCCGCTGGGCTCGAACGTGCCGGACCCGGCCTCCTTCGCCGACCCGCAGGAGCGCCTGGCCGCCGAGAACGCCCTGACGTACATGGGCCTGGAGGCCGGCACCCCGCTGCGCGAGGTGAAGGTCGACGCGGTCTTCGTCGGCTCCTGCACCAACGGCCGGATCGAGGACCTGCGGGCCGCCGCGGCCGTCGTCGAGGGCCGCCGGATCGCCGACGGCGTACGGATGCTGGTCGTCCCCGGGTCCGTCCGGGTCGCGCTCCAGGCCGTCGAGGAGGGGCTGGACAAGGTGTTCACCGCGGCCGGCGCCGAGTGGCGCCACGCGGGCTGCTCGATGTGCCTGGGCATGAACCCCGACCAGCTCGCCCCGGGGGAGCGCTGCGCCTCCACCTCGAACCGCAACTTCGAGGGCCGGCAGGGCAAGGGCGGCCGCACCCACCTGGTCTCCCCGCAGGTCGCCGCCGCGACCGCCGTGCTGGGCCGCCTCGCGTCCCCCTCCGACCTGACCGCCGACGTCGCTCCCGTGGAGGCCTGAGCCATGGAGAAGTTCACCACCCACACCGGCCGGGCCGTCCCGCTGCGCCGCAGCAACGTGGACACCGACCAGATCATCCCCGCCCACTGGCTCAAGAAGGTCACCCGATCCGGTTTCGAGGGCGGCCTGTTCGAAGCCTGGCGCAAGGACGAGTCGTTCATCCTCAACCGGCCCGAGCGGCAGGGCGCCACGGTCCTGGTGGCCGGTCCCGAGTTCGGCACCGGCTCCTCCCGGGAGCACGCCGTCTGGGCGCTCCAGAACTACGGCTTCCACGCGGTCATCTCCTCGCGCTTCGCCGACATCTTCCGGGGCAACTCCCTGAAGAACGGCCTGCTGACGGTCGTCCTGCCGCAGGAGACCGTGGAACGGCTCTGGGCGCTCACGGAGAGTGACCCTTCGGCCGAGATCACCGTCGACCTGGAGGCGCGCGAAGTACGGGCCGAAGGCATCACGGCGGCCTTCGAACTGGACGACAACGTCCGGTGGCGGCTGCTCAACGGGCTGGACGACATCAGCATCACGCTGCGGAACGAGGCCGACATCGCGGCCTTCGAGGAGACCCGTCCGGCCTTCAAGCCCCGTACTCTGCCGGTCGCCTGAGTTCCCCTCAGAACAAGCATTCTGACGATCCACCGCGTGGCCCGTGCCCCCCTCGGGGGGGCCGGGCCATCCGTCGTTCCGGAGCACGAGTTAGCGCCGGGGTCCGCCCCGGATTGCCCATTTGGCTTTGCGGAAGAGGGGCCCGCGCAAGTACAACTGCGGGTAGATGGCACAATCAGTACATGCACCGGCACCATGAACCTCCGTACGCGGGCGGCGAACCCGCGACTGAGGACTCCATGGGCCGGCCATCCGAACGCCGAATTGACGACCGGCCGGACGTCACCTCCGCACCAGCTGAGGGGCCGGACGACCAGGAAGTCGTAGCGCTCTACGCGCTTGTGGCCGAGCGGTTGAAGCAAGCTCACGCCCGCGTGCATGCGCTGAACGTGTCTGCCGATGCAAAGACCGCTCTCACCCGTCAACTCCTCATCGTCACCGAGACCGCCAAGCGCGATCTTCCGGAGGCGGCAAGGCGGTTGAGTCGCTTTGTACATGACCTCGACGAGGGGCCCCCGCCGCTCGACTGAGGTCGCCGACGCGCAAATCCATTGCGACACTAGGGTGATTCGCGCGTTTGGTAATTGAAAGTCCGCAGATACATACCTAACGTGCGAAAAGAACGGATGGAATCATCCGGCGCCCGTTTCCGAAGGGGAAGACGTGAACAAGGCTCAGCTTGTCGAAGCGGTGGCCGAGCAGCTGGGCGGTCGCAAGGCTGCCGCAGAGGCCGTCGACGCAGTGCTCGACACCATGGTCCGTGCCGTTGTGGCCGGTGACCGGGTCTCGGTGACCGGGTTCGGCACCTTCGAGAAGGTGGAGCGCTCCGCGCGCTTCGCCCGCAACCCGCAGACCGGCGAGCGCGTCAAGGTCAAGAAGACCTCGGTCCCGCGCTTCCGTCCGGGCCAGGGCTTCAAGGACCTGGTCAGCGGCAGCAAGAAGCTGCCGAAGGAAGGCCCCTCGGTGAAGAAGGCCCCCAAGGGCTCCCTCACCCCGGGCAAGAGCGGCGTGGCCGCCACCCCGGCCGCCAAGCGTGCCGCCACCAAGCGCGCCGCCGCCGCTGCCGCCGCCCCGGCCGCCAAGAAGGCCGCCGCCAAGAAGACGGCGACCACGGCCGCCGCCAAGAAGGCGACCACCACGGCCGCCGCCAAGAAGACCACGGCGACCGCCAAGAAGTCCGCCGCGAAGACCACCGCCGCGAAGACCACCGCCGCGAAGACGACGGCCGCGAAGACCACCGCCGCCAAGAAGGCGACGGCGACCGCGACCAAGGCCGCCGCCACCAAGAAGACGGCCGCCGCGAAGAAGGCGACCACCACGGCCGCCGCCAAGAAGACCACGGCCACCGCCAAGAAGGCGGCCGCCACCGCCAAGAAGACGGCGCCGGCGAAGAAGACCGCCACCCGCAAGACCACCGCGCGCAAGACCTCTGCCAAGTAAGTCCCGCGCGACCGTCTTCGGACGGCCTTCGGCCCAGAGCCGCGGCACCCCCCCTCCCGTGAATTCGCGGAGACCGGTCGCCGCGGCTCTTTCGATTTCCGGGCGCTTAGTCAGGAATCCGCGGCGTGCGTCGGCAGGGGGCGGTTCCGAGCGGGGTGGCGGGGTGCGGGCCGGTCCCCGGCGGGGCCGGTCGGGCCCGAAGGTTCCGCGGGCCTCGGCGGAGCCCGACGGGGCCGTCAGCCCTCGGCGGGGTCGGGGAAGGTCTGGAGCGTCACGAAGACCACCCGGCGGGCCTCGCCGGTGCCCTCGGTGCGGATCCGCACCCGCTGTCCGGGGCGCAGCAGCCGCAGGCCGCCGGCGTCGAAGGCGGCCGCGTCGAACGGCACCGGGGTCCCGTCGTCGAGCAGCACGGAGCCGGCCCGGGTGGCGGGGTCGAAGGTGAACGCGGTGGCCTGCATGCGTGCAGCATAGCGAGCGGCCCCGCCCGGGCCGGGGAGCAGGTCGGCGCCGGGCCGGGCGGGCTCCGGAGGGGCCGGGGCGGGCTCAGCGCAGGCTCAGGCGGGCGAACAGCGCGCTGGTGTGCGGGCCGAGGCCGAGCGCCGCGGCCTCGCCGAGGTCCGTCCCGGTGTCCACGTCCCGGCGCACCGACTCCACGTCCGGCAGGCGCAGTTCGAGCGCTCCGCCGGCCGCGTGCCGGGCCCGTGAGCCGTCCCCGAAGGCGGGGGAGAGCGGTCGCCCGGGCGCGCAGGCGAGCAGGGTGGTGCCGAGGCCGGGGGAGTCCGGCAGGAAGGCCCGGCCGTCCGGCGGCACCGCGCCCAGCACCCGGGTCAGTTCGGCCGGGCGCAGCGCGGGGAGGTCCGCCGAGAGCGCCGCCAGCGGGGCCCGCGGGGCCAGGGCCAGGGCGGCCGCGGCGCCGTGCGCCAGGGCCCGGTTGAGGCCGCCGCCGGGCTCGTCGGCGACCACCAGGGCGCCGAGCGCGGCCAGCCGGGCGCCGGCCTCGGCGTCGCGGGTGACCACCAGGACCCGGTCGACGTCCGGGGTGGCCAGGGCGGCGGCGACGGTGTCCAGGGCGAAGGACAGCGCCAGGTCGGCCCGGTGCGGCCCGGCGTACGGGGCCAGTCTGCTCTTCGCCAGGGCGAGCGGCTTGAGCGGGAGCACCAGCGACCAGCCGGCCGTGGGTGCGGGGGGCGCGACGGGCTCACTGGGGCGTACGGTGTCCTGGGTCACCGGCGTCATTCTGGCGCCGGTCCCGGAGCCCTCGCCAGGCCGTTCGAGCTGTGCGGACGTGCGTTTGATCACGCCCGCCGGGCGGGTTGGCGCGGTTGCTCGACAGCCGGTGAGCGGGCGGGCGACACTGTTCCGCGCCCGTGGCCCGGGCACCGGCGGAAGCGGTGCGCGGCACCGGGACACCATGACCGCGGTAATCCGTGCCGCATCGGATGAGAAGGAGCTGGGGTGGCCCGCCGCTCGTACGCCAAGTTCGGCAACGCCGACTACGGCATCTGGTACCGCTTCGCGGCCGTGCTGGTGAAGCCGGTGACGACCGCCCTGGTGAAGCCCGACTGGCGGGGCTGGGAGCACGTTCCGAGGAACGGCGGCTTCATCGCCGCGGTGAACCACAACTCGATCATCGACCCGGTGATCTACGCGCACTGGCAGTACAACAGCGGGCGTCCGCCGCGCATTCTCGGCAAGTCCTCGCTGTTCTCCGTCCCCTTCATCGGGTTCATGCTGCGCAAGACCGGCCAGATCCCGGTGTTCCGCGAGTCCACCGACGCCGCGCAGGCGTTCCGGGCCGCGATCGACGCGGTCAACGGCGGCCAGTGCGTGCAGTTCTACCCGGAGGGAACGCTCACCCGGGACCCCGACCTGTGGCCGATGACCGGCAAGAGCGGGGTCGCCCGGGTCGCGCTGATGACCGGTGCGCCGGTCATCCCGGTCGCGCACTGGGGCGCCCACGAGATCATCCCGCCGTACGGCCGGCCCGGTTTCGGGAAGGGCCGGTTCAACCTGTTCCCGCGGCACCGGGTCACCGTCGCGGCCGGGCCGCCGGTGGACCTGAGCCGGTACCAGGGGCAGGAGCTCACCGCCCAGGTGCTCGCCGACGCGACCGAGGACATCATGACGGCGATCACCGCCGTGCTGGCCGAAGTCCGGGGCGAGGAGCCGCCGGCCGAGCGCTACGACATGCGCAAGGCCGCCCGGGAGCGCGCCGCGGCAGCGCTGGCCGAGCGCCGGCGCGCCAAGGGCGAGCCGGGCAAGGGCACCGAGGAGGCCGGCAAGTGACCCGTTGCGCCGTGATGGGAACCGGCTCCTGGGGCACCGCGTTCGCGATGGTGCTCGCCGACGCGGGCTGCGAGGTCGTGCTCTGGGCCCGCCGCCAGGAGCTGGTGGACGCCGTCAACTCCACCCACGAGAACCCGGACTACCTGCCGGGCGTCCGGCTGCCCGACACCGTCCGGGCCACCACCGACGCCGCCGAGGCGCTGGCCGGCGCCGACTTCGCGGTGCTCGTGGTGCCCTCGCAGACGCTGCGCGACAACCTGGCCGCCTGGACGCCGCTGATCGAGCCGCAGACCGTGCTGGTGAGCCTGATGAAGGGCATCGAACTCGGCACCGCCAAGCGGATGAGCGAGGTGATCGACGAGGTCACCGGGGTCGGTCAGGAGCGCGTCGCGGTGGTCAGCGGGCCCAACCTGGCCAAGGAGATCGCCAACCGGCAGCCCGCGGCCAGCGTGGTCGCCTGCTCCGACGAGGCGGTCGCCAAGCGGCTCCAGGCGGCCTGCCACACGCCGTACTTCCGGCCGTACACCAACACCGACGTGGTGGGCTGCGAACTCGGCGGCGCGGTCAAGAACGTGATCGGCCTGGCGGTCGGCATGGCGGCCGGCATGGGGCTGGGCGACAACACCAAGGCGACGCTGATCACCCGCGGGCTGGCCGAGACCACCCGGCTCGGCGAGGTGCTGGGCGCGGACCCGCACACCTTCGCGGGGCTCGCCGGGATGGGCGACCTGGTGGCCACCTGCTCCTCGCCGCTGTCCCGCAACAACACCTTCGGCATGAACCTGGGCCGGGGCATGACGCTGGAGGAGGCCCGCGCGGCCACCCGGCAGACCGCCGAGGGCGTCAAGTCCTGCGAGTCGGTGCTGGACCTGGCCCGGCGCAACGGGGTCGACATGCCGATCGTCGAGGCCGTGGTGGACGTGGTGCACAACGGGCGGCCGACCCAGGAGGCGCTGCAGGCGCTGATGTCGCGTTCGGCCAAGCCGGAGCGGCGCTGACCCGAGCGGCGCTGACCGGAGCGGCGGCGCCGAGGGTGCGGCGCCGCTGACTTCCCGGAAGGGCCTCGCACGGTAGTCTCAAACCCGATATGAGCATCGAACAGTCCTCCCCGAACCGGTCCGACCGGAAGCCGCGCGTCGCGCTGGTCTTCGGCGGGCGCAGCTCCGAGCACGCGATCTCGGTCTCCACCGCGGGCAGTGTGCTCAGGGCGATCGACCGCGACAAGTACGACGTGCTGCCGATCGGCATCACGCACGAGGGCCGCTGGGCGCTGACCAGCGACGAGCCGGCCCGGATGGCCATCACCGACGGGAAGCTGCCGGACGTGGCGCACGTCGCCGAGGGCGTCGACGGCCAGGTCGCGCTGCCGGTCGCCCCGGGCGACCGCGAGGTGGTCCTGACCGAGCCGGGCAGCGCCCCCAAGGCCCTCGGCGAGGTCGACGTGGTCTTCCCGCTGCTGCACGGCCCGTGGGGCGAGGACGGCACGCTCCAGGGCCTGCTGGAGCTCTCCGGCGTCCCGTACGTCGGCAACGGCGTGCTGGCCAGCGCGGCCGGCATGGACAAGGAGTTCGCCAAGCGGATCCTCGCCTCGCACGGTCTGGACGTCGGCCGCTACACCATCGTGCGGCCGCGCGACTGGGAGACCGAGGCGGGCCGCGCGGCGGTGCGCGAGCGGGCCGCCGAGCTGGGCCTGCCGCTGTTCGTGAAGCCCTGCCGGGCCGGCTCCAGCATCGGCATCACCAAGGTGAAGGACCTGGCCGACCTCGACGCGGCGATCGAGGAGGCCCGCCGGCACGACCCCAAGCTGATCATCGAGGCGGGCGTGACCGGCCGCGAGATCGAGTGCGGCGTGCTGGAGTTCGAGGACGGTCCGCGGGCCAGCGTGGCCGGCGAGATCCTGGTCGGCGAGGGCTTCGACTTCTACGACTTCGAGGCCAAGTACATCGACTCCTCGGACGTGAAGATCCCGGCGGACCTCACCGCCGGTGAGCTCGCCGAGATCCAGCGCCAGGCGGTCGAGGCCTTCGAGGCGCTCGGCTGCGAGGGACTGGCCCGGGTGGACTTCTTCCTGCTGGAGGACGGCACCTGGATGATCAACGAGATCAACACCATGCCCGGCTTCACCCCGATCTCGGCCTTCCCGAAGATGTGGGAGGCCAGCGGGGTCTCGTACCCGGAGCTGATCGACCGGCTGCTCGCGACGGCGCTGCGGCGCTCGACCGGGCTTCGCTAGCGGATGTGCGGAGGGCGGGCCGGGAGCTTCCCGGCCCGCCCTCGGTGCGTCGGGGACCCGTTCGGCTCAGCCCGGGACGTTGGCCTTGACCGCGCCGCTCAGGGCGGCCGCCGGGTCGAAGGGGTTCTTCGCGGCCCCGGCCGGGACGGTCACCTCGACGTAGGCGGCACGCATGGTCGTCACGAAGCGGTAGCCGCCGTCGGCGAGCTTCTGCGACCACCAGGTGACGTCGTCGACGCTCGGGGACCAGTCCGAGGCGTGGTCGCCGTCCAGCTCCTCCGGCCGGTCGATGCCGCAGCGCAGCACCGTCCGGGGCGAGTCGCCCCAGCCGGCCACGTACGGCGAGGCGGGCGACGGGTCCCGGCGGGCGTGGCCGAGCAGGTCGGCGGGCAGCGCGGCGGCGAGCGCCCGGCAGTACCCGGCCGCCCGGCCGGTCGGCTGCGGGACCTCGACCGCCGGATCGGCCGGGCTCCAGCTGCCGACCAGCGCGACGACAGCGCAGGTCAGGGCGACGGGCAGGGCCAGCCAGCGGACCGGGGCCGGCAGGGCGGTCAGCGCCTCGGGGACGCGCAGTTCTCTGGCCACCCGCCGATGGTAGCCGGGGCCCGGACGGCAGGTACGGGCCGGTGCGCCGGCTCACGGTCACACCGGCTCACGGGTGCACCGGCCTACAGGTGCACCACGGGACAGGTGAGCGTGCGGGTGATGCCGTCGACCTTCTGGACCTGGGCCACCACCATGCGGCCCAGCTCGTCCACCGTCTCGGCCTCGGCCTTGACGATCACGTCGTAGGGGCCGGTGACGTCCTCGGCGCTCAGGACGCCGGGAACCCCGGCGATGGTCCGGGCCACGGCGGTGGCCTTGCCAACCTCGGTCTGGATCAGGATGTATGCCTGTACCACGGGGACCTCCCGGCGGCCGGTTAGGGGGATAGCCGCCGTGATCGCCCGGTCAGGTGTGTGGGTGGGTGGGCTCACCGGCAGTCTGATCACCACGCTACCGCGCTGCGGGCCGGGGAGGGGAGACCTCGATGCTCCCGAAGGGCGTACGCTGCGCGCGGGGGAGCGCGACGGGGACCGAATCGGATGGAAACGCGAGAGGACGGCAGATGCAGGGGACCGTGGGCGAGCTCGGCGAGTTCGGCCTCATCAGGGAGCTGACCGCCCGGGTACCGCTCACCGATGCCGTCGACCTCGGCCCGGGTGACGACGCCGCGGTGGTACGGGCTCCGGACGGCCGGGTGGTGGCGACCACGGACGTCCTGATCGAGAACCGGCACTTCCGCCGGGACTGGTCCACCGCCTACGACGTGGGCCGCAAGGCCGCCGCCCAGAACCTCGCCGACGTGGCCGCGATGGGGGCGGTGCCGACCGCCATCCTGCTCGGCCTGGTCGCCCCCGCGGACCTGCCGACCACCTGGGCCACCGAGTTGATGGACGGGCTGCGCGACGAGTGCCAGGTGGCCGGGGCGACGGTGGTCGGCGGCGACGTGGTGCGCGGCGACACCGTCACGCTGGCCATCACGGCGCTCGGGGACCTCCAGGGGCGGGCGCCGGTGACGCGCTCCGGCGCGCAGGTCGGCGACGTGGTCGCGGTGACCGGCTGGCTCGGCTGGTCGGCCGCCGGCCTGACCGTGCTCCAGCGCGGCTTCCGCTCCCCGCGCGCCTTCGTCGAGGCGCACCGCCGGCCCGAACCGCCGTACCACGCGGGCCCGGCGGCGGCCGACCTGGGCGCGACCTCGATGGTCGACGTGAGCGACGGGCTGGTCGCCGACCTCGGCCACGTCGCCCGGGCCAGCGAGGTGGACATCGACCTCAAGGCCGCCGACTTCGACGTCCCGGCGCAGATGGCCGACATCGGCCAGGCGGTCGGGGTGGACCCGCTGGTCTGGGTGCTCTCCGGCGGCGAGGACCACGCGATCGTCGCCACCTTCCCGCGTGGGATCCAACTCCCGGCCCGCTGGCGGGTGGTGGGCGAGGTGACCGGCCGCCCGACGGGCAGCCGCAGCGGCCGGGTGACGGTCGACGGCGCGCCCTGGGACCGGGTCGGCGGCTGGGACCACTTCGCCGAGTAGCGCGCGGCCGCGCGCCGATCCCCGTACGGCGGGCGGCGCGTGACGCTCCGGTGCGCGGGGGACGGGCTTCGCGGGTGCGTTGTGCGTAGGCTTGCGACACCCCGGCCCGCCCGTCCGGCGCGGGCGGCCCGAACCACTGCGAGCGGGAGCACACCACAGATGCGCATCGGTGTACTGACCAGCGGCGGCGACTGCCCCGGCCTCAACGCGGTGATCCGCTCGGTGGTGCACCGGGGCACCGACGTTCACGGGGACGAGATCGTCGGCATCCTGGACGGCTTCCTCGGACTGATCGAGGGCCGCACCCGGACGGTCACGCACGACGACGTCACCGGCCTGCTCACCCTCGGCGGCACCATCCTGGGCTCGGCCCGGGTGCGGCGGGACCGGATCGCCTGGGCGGTGGAGAACGCCAGGACGCTCGCCCGGGAGATCGGCATCGACGCGCTGATCGCGATCGGCGGCGAGGGGACGCTGACCGCCGCCAAGCTGTTCAGCGACGCCGGACTGCCCGTCGTCGGGGTGCCGAAGACCATCGACAACGACATCGACGCCACCGATGTGACCTTCGGCTTCGACACCGCCGTGCACGTCGCGACCGAGGCGATCGACCGGCTGAAGACCACCGCCGAGTCCCACCAGCGCGTCATGGTGGTCGAGTTGATGGGACGGCACACCGGCTGGATCACCCTCACCGCGGGCATGGCGGGCGGCGCGCACGGCATCCTGATCCCGGAGAAGCCCTTCGACATCGAGGCGGTGGCCCGGATAATCGAGGACCGCTTCGCGCGCGGCAAGAAGTTCGCCATCATCGCCGTCGCCGAGGGCGCCTCCCCGGTGCCCGGCACCATGCGCTTCGACCACGGCGAGGTCGACCAGTACGGCCACCGGACCTTCGGCGGGATCGGTAACCGGCTCGCCCACGAGCTGGAGGACCTGCTCGGCAAGGAGGCCCGCCCGGTCATCCTCGGCCACGTCCAGCGCGGCGGCACCCCGACCGCCCGGGACCGGGTGCTCGCCACCCGGTTCGGCTGGCACGCGGTGGAGGCCGTCCACCAGGGGGCGTTCGGGCACTTCACCGCGCTGCGCCGGACCGGCATCGAACTGCTGCCGATCGGCGACGCGGTGACCCGGCTGAAGACGGTGCCGGAGGACCGCTGGGCGGAGTCCGAAGCGGTGCTGTGAAACGGCGCGGGTAGGTTGGGGCCATGGCTTCGACTGCTCCCCCCCGCGTGCTCACCGTCGCCGGCTCCGACTCCGGCGGCGGCGCCGGCATCCAGGCCGACCTCAAGGCGATGCTCGCCCTCGGCGTCCACGGCATGAGCGTGATCACCGCCGTCACCGCGCAGAACTCGCTCGGCGTCCAGGGCTACTGGGAACTGCCCGCCGAAGCCGTCCGGGCGCAGTTCCGCAGCGTGGTGGACGACATCGGGGTGCAGGCCGTGAAGACCGGGATGCTCGCCTCGGTCGAACTCGTCGAGACCGTCGCCGAGCTGCTGGCCGGGGTGGACGCCCCGGTGGTGGTCGACCCGGTCGGGGTCTCCAAGCACGGGGACGCACTGCTGGTCGCCGAGGCCGTCGCCACCGTCCGCGAGAAGCTGCTGCCGGTCGCCACCCTGGCCACCCCCAACCTGCACGAGGTGACCCAGCTCACCGGGCTGGCCGTCGAGGACGAGTCGCAGATGCTGGACGCCGCCAAGGCGCTGGTCGACCTCGGGCCGCGCTGGGCGCTGGTCAAGGGCGGCCACCTGCCGGGCGAGGCCGCCGACCTGCTGTACGGCGGACCGGACGAGGTGCACTGGTTCCGGGCGCCGCGCTACGACAACCGCCACACCCACGGCACCGGCTGCACGCTGGCCAGCGCGATCGCGGCCGGCCTGGCCAAGGGCGAGCCGCTGCCGCTGGCGGTGGCCTCGGCCAAGGAGTACATCACCGGCGCGATCGCCGGGGGCTTCGCCCTGGGCGCCGGCATCGGCCCGGTCGACCACGCCTGGCGCTGGCGCTAGCGGAGGCCCGGAACGTCCGGAACGTCCGGAAAACAGCGGTGGGCGGACTCCTCAGAGGAGCCCGCCCACCACGGTCACGTCCGGAAATCGGCGCAACCGGCCACGGAAACAGTGGAGCCGGCCCATCCGAGGATGAACCGGCTCACTGGAGGACCGGCATGCCGGTCTGCGCGTCAGCGCGAGACCTTACCGGCCTTGATGCACGAGGTGCAGACGTTGAGCCGCTTCGGCGTCCGCCCAATCACAGCGCGCACCGTCTGAATGTTGGGGTTCCAACGACGGGGGGTACGGCGGTGAGAGTGGGAGATGCTGTTGCCGAAGCCCGGCCCCTTGCCGCAGACGTCGCAGTTGGCAGCCACAGGAGTCACTCCAAGACTTCAGATCAGATACTTTCGAAAACCCCACTCAGCCACCAGAACACTCGCGTGAACCAGACCGGACAAGGGGGTGAGCCTGGACGGTTCCAGGCAACCGGAAGAGCATACAACGCTTGCTTCCGTCCCACGAAACTACCATGACCGGCCGAGTGATCGCTCCTGCCCGCCGGACCGGACGGCCCTCCCCGCCCCCCGATAACCTGCCGGTATCACCCCTTGCCGCCGCCCGGCCCGCGTCACCGCCCCGGGCCGCCGCGGCGTCCCGTCCGGAGGAGACCTGGTGCTGCACACGCTCGACGCCCCGGCCGTGCGCACCTGGTGCCAGCTCGCCCTGCGCGCGCTCGGCCAGGCCCGCGAGGAGATCGACGCGCTCAACGTCTACCCCGTCCCGGACGGCGACACCGGCACCAACCTCTACCTGACCGTCGAGTCCGCCGCCGCCGAGGTGGAGAGCCGCTTCGCCGACCCCGCCGCCGACCCGGCGCCCGGGCTGGCCGAGACGGTCCGGGCGATGGCCCGCGGCGCGCTGGTCGGCGCCCGGGGCAACTCCGGGGTGATCCTCGCCCAGTGGCTGCGCGGCACCGCCGAGACGCTCGCCGAGGGCGGCGGCGCCGAACAGCTGCGGGCCGCCCTGCAGCGGGCCGCCGACTCCGCCTACCAGGCCGTCGCGGAGCCCGTCGAGGGCACCCTGCTGACCGTCGCCCGGGTCGCCGCCCGGGAGGCCCACCGGGCCGGGGGCGGGCTCGCCCAGGTCGCCGACACCGCCTACCGGGCCGCCCGGGACGCGCTGCGGCACACCCCCGAGCAGCTCGCCGTCCTGGCCGAGAACGGGGTGGTGGACGCCGGCGGGCGCGGCCTGGTGGCCGTCCTCGGCGCGCTCGCCGACGCCGTCGCCGGGCAGCAGCCGATGGGGCCGGTCGCGCTGCGCGGGGACGTCCGGGCCGTGGAGAGCTGCGAGACGCACCTGCGGCCGCCCGGCCCCGGCCACCCCGCCTTCGAGGTCATCTACCTGCTGGACGCCCCCGACGAGGCGCTGCCCGCGCTGCGCGAGCGGCTCGGCGGGCTCGGCGACTCGCTGGTGATCGGCGGCGGCGACGGCCTGTGGAACGTGCACGTCCACGTGGACGACGCGGGCGCCGCCGTGGAGGCCGGGGTCGGCGCCGGGCGCCCGCACCAGATCCGGATCACCCACTTCGCCGAGGCCGCCGCCCGCTCCGGCACCGCCGCCGAGCGCGGCGAACGCGAGGAACGGGCCCGCGCGGTGCTCTCGGTGGTCTCCGGCGGGGGCCTGGCCGAGCTCTGCGAGCAGGCCGGCGCCGTCGTCCTGCACGCCGACCCGGACCGCCCGCCGGCCAGCGCCGAGCTCGCCGACGCGGTGCGCCGCTCGGCCGCCCGCGAGGTCGTCCTGCTGCTCAACGACCCCGAGCTGCGCGCCGCCGCCGGGGCCGCCGCCGACCAGCTGCGCGAGGAGGGGGTGCGGATCGCCGTCCTGCCCACCCGCTCGCCGGTGCAGGGGCTGGCCGCGCTCGCGGTGCACGAGGGCGGCCGCCGCTTCGACGAGGACGTGGTCGCCATGACCTCCGCCGCCGGCGCCACCCGCTACGCGGAGCTGGCCGTCGCCGAGGGGGAGTCCTGGACGATGGCGGGGGTCTGCCAGGCCGGGGACGTGCTCGGGCTGATCGACGGCGACGTCGCGGTGATCGGCGCCGGGCTGGCCGAGGTCGGCGAGAGCGTGCTGGACCGGATGCTCGGGGCCGGCGGCGAACTCGTCACCCTGGTCCTCGGCGGCGGCACCGACGAGGCGCTCGCCGACCGGCTGGTCGCCCACGTCCGGCACCGCCGGCCCGAGGTGGACGCGGTGGTCTTCCACGGCGGGCAGGAACCGGCACCGCTGCTCATCGGGGTGGAGTAGGGGCGGGGGCCGCCCTTGGCCCGGTTTGTCGGCCCGGTGGTGTAAACAAGGCGCTGATGGGCGCTCTCGATGAACCACTGACCAAGCTCGTCGGCGACCGCACCGCGAAGGTGCTCGCCGACAGCCTCAAGCTGCGCACGGTCGGGGACCTGCTGCACCACTACCCGCGCCGCTACGTCGAGCGCGGCCAGCTCACCAGCCTGGACGAGCTGGAGGTCGACGAGCACGTCACCGTGCTGGCCCGGATCGAGAAGGTCACCCTGATCCCGTTCCGCGGCCGCAAGGGCGACCGGCTGGAGGTGGTCGTCACCGACGGCCGCAGCCGGCTCTCGCTGGTCTTCTTCAACCAGGGCTGGCGGCAGAAGGAGCTCAGGGCCGGCGCCCAGGGCCTGTTCGCGGGCAAGGTCGGGGTCTTCAACCGGACCCGCCAGCTGGTCTCGCCGGACTACCAGCTGCTCGACGAGGACGCCGGCTCCGACGCCGCGCGGCAGTTCGCCGGCCGGCTCATCCCGGTGTACGGCGCCAGCGCGCAGATGCCCAGCTGGAAGCTGTCGATCTGCGTCGAGACGGCACTCACCAAGCACCTCGGCGACGTCGGCGAACCGCTGCCCGCCGAACTGCGCGAGCGGCACGACCTGATCCCGCTGCCCGAGGCGCTGGAGCTGATCCACCGTCCGCGCGGCCACGCCGACCGCGAGCGCGCCCAGAGCCGGCTGCGCTGGGACGAGGCCTTCGTGCTCCAGGTCGCCCTCGCGCAGCGCCGGGCCGCCGACTCCGCCCTGCCCGCCAAGCCGCGCGCGGCCCGCGAGGGCGGCCTGCTGGACGCCTTCGACGCCCGGCTGCCGTTCACCCTCACCGAGGGGCAGCGGAAGGTCTCCGCCGAGATCGCCGCCGACCTCGCCACCGACCACCCGATGCACCGCCTCCTCCAGGGCGAGGTCGGCTCCGGCAAGACCCTGGTCGCGCTGCGCGCCATGCTCGCCGTGGTGGACGCGGGCGGCCAGGCGGTGCTGCTGGCGCCCACCGAGGTGCTCGCCCAGCAGCACCACCGCTCGGTCGTCGAGATGATGGGGGACCTCGCCGAGGGCGGCATGCTCGGCGGCTCCGACCTCGGCACCCGGGTGGTGCTGCTGACCGGCTCGATGGGCGTCCCGGCCCGCCGCCAGGCGCTGCTCGACATGGCCTGCGGGGACGCCGGGATCGCCATCGGCACCCATGCGCTGATCGAGGACAAGGTGCAGTTCCAGGACCTCGGCCTGGTCGTGGTGGACGAGCAGCACCGCTTCGGTGTCGAGCAGCGGGACGCGCTGCGGGCCAAGGGCGAGCAGCCGCCGCACCTGCTGGTGATGACCGCCACCCCGATCCCGCGCACCGTCGCGATGACGGTCTTCGGGGACCTGGAGACCTCCGTCCTGGACCAGCTGCCGGCCGGCCGCTCGCCGATCTCCACCCACGTCGTCCCGGCGCTGGAGAAGCCCAACTTCCTCACCCGGGCCTGGGAGCGGGTCCGCGAGGAGGTCGCCAAGGGCCACCAGGCGTACGTGGTCTGCCCCCGGATCGGGGACGAGGAGCCGGCGGCCGACCCGAAGAGGAAGAAGCGCAAGGCCGCCGAGGACGGCTTCGAGGAGGTCGCCGACGCGGGCGCGGAGAGCGACGAACGGCGGCCGCCGCTCTCGGTGGTGGAGACGGCCGAGAAGCTGGCGAAGGGCCCGCTGAGCGGCCTGCGGGTGGAGATCCTGCACGGCCGGCTCGCGCCGGAGGCCAAGGACGAGGTGATGCGCCGCTTCACGGCCGGCGAGGTGGACGTGCTGGTCGCCACCACGGTGATCGAGGTCGGCGTCAACGTCCCCAACTCCACCGCGATGGTCATCATGGACGCCGACCGCTTCGGCGTCTCCCAGCTGCACCAGCTGCGCGGCCGGGTCGGCCGCGGCAGCGCGCCGGGCCTGTGCCTGCTGGTCAGCGAGATGCCCGCGGGCAGCGCCGCGCGGGCCCGGCTGGACGCGGTGGCGGGCACCCTGGACGGCTTCGAGCTGTCCCGGATCGACCTCGAACAGCGCCGCGAGGGCGACGTGCTGGGCCAGGCCCAGTCCGGGGTGAAGTCCTCGCTCAAGGTGCTCTCGGTGCTGGAGGACGAGGAGGTCATCCTCACCGCCCGCACCGAGGCCACCCGGCTGGTCGCCGAGGACCCGGACCTGGCCGCCCACCCGGAGCTGCGCACCGCGCTGGAGAGCCTGCTCGACGAGGACCGCGCGGCCTACATGGAGAAGGGCTGAGCCGCCTCCGGACGGGCCGCGCGGCCCCGGAATTGTCAGACCCCCGGGAGAGAATGAAGGTGTTCAGGGCGCACCCCCAAGGTGCGTTCCTGGCACGACACTTGGGGGTCAAGCCATGGCATTCCGTCATCTCAACGAGCTCCCGCTGGGCGACAAGGTCTTCCGGATCGAACTCGCCAGCGACGACGACCGCGAGGTCACCCTCACCCTGACCGGCTGGCGCGAGGGGGCGGCCGCCGCACCGCTCGCCTCGGGCAAGCTCCGCCTGCCGGTCGAGGACGTCGCCTCGCTGCGGATCGCGCTCAACCGCGCGCTGCGGGCGCTGGCGATCGTCGCCGACGTCTCCGAGCCCATCCCCGACCGCGACGTGCTGCGCGAGCTGTACCCCGGCCACGGCGCCCCCTGGGTGCCGCAGCACGAGGAGGAGCTGGTCCGGCGCTTCCACGACGGCGAGACCGTCGCCCGGATCGCCGCCCGCTTCGGCCGCACCCCCGACTCCGTCCGGACCAAGCTGCGCGAGCTCGGGCACGACCCGCGCCGCCCCGAGTTCTGCCCGCCCGACGGCTGCCTGTCCTGGTCCCGCTACGCCTCGCCGGCCCTGCTCGGCGCGAGCGTCCCGGCCCAGTCGGCGGGCTCCGAGGCGAGCTGACCACCCGAGTGCGCGGCCGCGGCCCGGTGGGGGATTCCCCGCCGGGCCGCGGCCGTCCGGCGTGGGCGCGCGCCCGTCCGGCGTGAGCGCGGTGCGGTGATCGGGATAGCGTGGTCGGGCAGCGACGAAAGGACCTCCCACCACCATGACCCGCGTGATCGCCGGGGCGGCCGGCGGCCGCCGGCTGGCCGTACCGCCCGGCCGGGGCACCCGCCCGACCTCCGACAAGGCCCGTGAGGCGATGTTCTCCACCCTGGAGGCGCTGCGCGGCACCCTGCACGGGGTCCGGATGCTGGACCTGTTCGGCGGATCCGGCGCGGTCGGGCTGGAGGCGCTGTCCCGCGGCGCCGAGCACGTCCTGCTGGTCGAGGCGGACGCCCAGGCGGCCCGGGTGATCCGGGAGAACGTCCGGACGATCGGCCTGCCGGGGGCCGAGGTGCGGGCCGCCAAGGCGGAGAAGGTGATCGTCGGCCCGCCCCCGCAGAGCCCGTACGACCTGGTCTTCCTCGACCCGCCGTACGCGGTCACCGACGAGGAGGTCCGCGAGATGCTGATCACACTCCTGGCCGGGGGCTGGCTCGCGGAGGACACGCTCGTCACCGTGGAGCGCAGCACCCGCGGCGGCGGGTTCGTCTGGCCCGAGGGTTTCGAGGAGCTGCGCTCCCGCCGTTACGGCGAGGGCACGCTCTGGTACGGTCGCGCCGCCGCCGCGGCCGGCGAGCAGGAGTAGCGGGCCGCGGCCCGCAGCAGCCGTCACCCCACGAGGGAGCACACACGCCATGCGCCGAGCCGTCTGTCCCGGTTCGTTCGACCCGATCACCAACGGCCACCTCGACATCATCGAGCGGGCCTCGAAGCTGTACGACGTGGTGCATGTCGCGGTCCTGATCAACCGGAACAAGCAGGGCATGTTCACCGTCGAGGAGCGGATCGGCCTGATCGAGGAGGTCACCGCCGGCTTCGGGAACGTGGTGGTCGAGTCGCACCACGGCCTGCTGGTGGACTACTGCCGGGAGCGCGGCATCCCCGCGATCATCAAGGGCCTGCGCGCGGTCAGCGACTTCGACTACGAGCTCCAGATGGCCCAGATGAACCACGGGCTGACCGGGGTGGAGACGCTGTTCGTGCCGACCTCGCCGACGTACAGCTTCCTCTCCTCGACGCTGGTCAAGGAGGTCGCCTCGTACGGGGGCGACGTCTCGCACCTGCTGCCGGAGACGGTGCACGGCCGGCTGGTCGAGCGGATCGCGGAGCGCAAGGCGGCGCAGTAGTCCACTGCCTGTCGGTTCCTGCCGGTTCGTCACGTCATGTCCGTTTGCCCGGAGACCGGTTCGGCTCAGGCGTTGTGACCCCGCTGGGCAGTGGCCGTACAGTCTGTATCCCTGCCCCGCGGTGAGGTTCACCGCATCGGGCCTGCCTCCGCCGGACCGTCGGCGGCACACGGAAAGACGAAGCCCCGTGGACGTGCAGAACAAGGTCGACGAGATCGTGGCGGCGGTCGAGAACGCCCGCTCGATGCCGATGTCGGCCTCCTGCGTGGTGAACCGGGCCGAGCTGATCGGCCTGCTCAACGACCTCAGGTCGGCCCTGCCCGCCGAACTCGCCCAGGCCCAGTCGGTGATGGCCGACCACGAGCAGGTGGTGGCCGGCGCCCAGGCCGAGGCGGACCTGATCATCCAGGGCGCGCACGCCGAGCGCGGCTCGCTGATCTCGGACACCGAGGTGGTCCGCCAGGCCCAGGCGCAGGCCGACCGGATCCTCGCCGAGGCGCGTGCCGAGGTCGACGCCAAGCTGGCCGAGGCCGACGACTACGTGGACAGCAAGCTCGCCAACTTCGAGGTCGTGCTCACCAAGACGCTCGGCGCCGTCGGCCGCGGCCGCACCAAGCTGCGCGGCGACTCCAGCGTCTTCGAGGCCGAGCCCGAGGGCGAGAGCGACGGCGAGGAGTTCCGCCCGCAGCGGATCAGCCCGAGCCCCGAGGTCGACGAGTACGTCGATGTGAAGCTCGCCACCCTGGAGAACGTGCTCGGCGCCACCCTGGAGGCGGTCGGCAAGGGCCGGGACAAGCTGCTCGGCAAGCGGCCCATCGACGAGCTGGGCGCCTACCTGGCCGCCGCCGACCAGGCCCAGGAGGCCAAGGAGCGCGCCGAGGCCGTGGCCGCAGGCTTCGCCCACGACCCCGACGGCGGGGACATCGCCTGGTACCGCGAGGACGTCCCGCAGCAGCAGACCTGGCCGGAGCAAACCCCGGCCGCGGCCGGCTGGCAGGCCCCCGGCACCGACCAGTACGCGGCGGCCCAGCAGCCCGGCGGGCAGTACGCCGAGGTGTACGGCGGCGGCTACGACCCGGCCGGCCAGGGGGACCCGTACAACACCCAGTGGGGCCAGCAGCAGGGCGGCTACCAGCAGCAGGGCTACCCGGACCAGCGGCAGGAGGGCTACGGCTATCCCCAGCAGCAGCCGGGCTACGCCGCGCAGCCGTACGACGACTACGCCTACCCCCAGCAGCCCGCCCTCCCGCCGGCCGTGCCGCACCAGCAGCAGGGGCACGGGCAGGCCCAGGGCCACGGACAGGCGCAGGGCCACGGACAGGCCCAGGGCCAGGGGCTGGACGAGACCAGCTTCTTCGACACCAGCATGATCGACATGACCAGGCTGCGGGAGCTCGGCGGCCGCTGAACCGGCCCCGCCGCGACGGTGCGGGAGTCTCCTGACGGGACCGAAGTTGGGCCTGACGGGAGACTCCGGTAGTCTGACCACTCCGGCCTCTCCATGTCCGGCTGTTGGCTTGCCCGCGCAACGCCGACCGGACGGAGACGCAATCGAAGAACCCCCCATGGAAGTCAGGACACCGTGAACCGCCTCGACCACCGCGACCCCCTCGTGTTCGACACGCACGAGCTCGGTCGTCGCCCGGGCTCGATGCGCAAGGTGAGCCGGACCCTGGAGGCCCCCGAGGGCTTCGGGATCATCGACGTGATCGGCGTGCCGGAGAAGAGCCCGATCGAGCTGGACCTCCGCCTGGAGTCCGTGGTCGAGGGCGTGCTGGTCACCGGCACGGCCGAGGCGGGCGTCGAGGGCGAGTGCGTCCGCTGCCTGGAGCCCGTCGAGTTCGACATCGACGTGGACTTCCAGGAGCTGTACTACTACCCGGAGTCCGACGAGCGCCACCGCGCCCGGACCACCGGGACCGAGGACCTCGACGAGGACTCGGAAGAAGAGACTTACCGTCTGGAGGGCGACTTCTTCGACCTCCGGCCGGTGCTGCGTGACGCGGTGGTGCTCGCACTGCCGCTGCAGCCGGTGTGCCAGGAAGACTGCCTGGGCCTGTGCTCCGAATGCGGAGCGCGCCTGAGCGACGACCCGGCGCACCACCACGATGCCGCCGACCCCCGGTGGGCGGCTCTGCAGGGACTCTCCGCCGCCCCCGGCGACGAGGGTGACGGATCTAAGAACAGCGACACCCGTGAGGGTCTCGCCGAGAACCAGGAGAAGTAGCCGTGGCTGTTCCGAAGCGGAAGATGTCGCGCAGCAACACGCGCCACCGTCGGTCCAACTGGAAGGCCGTTGTTCCGGCCCTCGTGGCGTGCGACCGCTGCCACGAGCCGAAGCTGGGCCACATCGCGTGCCCGAGCTGCGGCACGTACAACCGTCGCCAGGTCCTCTCGGTCTGATCGGCGGGGTGTACGGATCGATGTCGGACGGTAACTCCACCCGCAAGGCGACCATCGCCCCGAAGGGTTCCTCTTCGGGCGGCGGCAAGGCCGGCGGGCCGGCTTCGACCGAATACGACGTTCTGGAAGGGCGCCTCGGGTACACGCTCGAGCGCGCCCTTCTGGTACGTGCCCTGACCCACCGCTCGTACGCGTACGAGAACGGTGGGCTGCCCACCAACGAGCGCCTGGAGTTCCTCGGCGACTCGGTGCTGGGCCTCGTGGTGACCGATACCCTCTACCGCGTCCACCCGGACGTCCCGGAGGGCACGCTCGCCAAGCTGCGCGCCGCGGTGGTCAACTCCCGCGCGCTCGCGGATGTCGGCCGCGGCCTGGAGCTCGGCACGTTCATCCGCCTCGGCAAGGGCGAGGAGGGTACCGGCGGCCGCGACAAGTCGTCGATCCTCGCCGACACCGTCGAGGCCGTGATCGGCGCCATCTACCTGGACCAGGGACTGGACGCGGCCACCGAGTTCGTCCACCGGCTGTTCGACCCGCTGATCGAGGAGTCCTCTCAGCTCGGCGCCGGCCTGGACTGGAAGACCAGCCTCCAGGAGCTCACCGCCTCGGTGGGCATCGGAGTGCCGGAGTACGTGGTCATGGAGTCCGGTCCGGACCACGAGAAGACCTTCACCGCGGCGGCCCGGGTGGCCGGCGAGGACTTCGGCAGCGGCGTCGGCCGCTCGAAGAAGGAAGCCGAGCAGAAGGCCGCCGAGAGTGCCTGGCGCGCGATCAAGGAGAAGTACGCCGACCGGCTGCCCGCCGGCGCGTGATCCCGCAGTAGCCTTCACTCCTGCTGATCCGTACCGAGCAGGAGGCGTGTTGCCGTGCCCGAACTTCCCGAGGTCGAGGTCGTCCGCCGTGGTCTGGCCACCTGGGTGGCCGGACGGACGGTCGCCGACGTCCAGGTGCTGCACCCGCGCGCGGTGCGCCGCCAGCCGGCCGGCGCGGCGGACTTCACCGCCCGGCTGACCGGCACCACCCTCGGCACCGCGCAGCGGCGCGGCAAGTACCTGTGGGTGCCGCTGGCCGGCACCGGGGCGGGGTTCTCGCTGATCGGCCACCTCGGGATGAGCGGCCAACTCCTCGTCCAGGACCCGTCCGTACCCGACGAGACCCACCTGCGGGTCCGGCTGCGCTTCGCCGACGGCGGGCGCGAACTGCGCTTCGTCGACCAGCGGACCTTCGGCGGCCTGGCGGTCGAGGAGGCCGAGGACGGGGACCCGGAGGGCACCCCGGTCTCGATCGCGCACATCGCCCGCGACCCGCTCGACGCGCGCTTCGACGACGCCGCCTTCGTGGCCGCGCTGCGCGCCAAGCGGACCACCGTCAAGCGCGCCCTGCTCGACCAGACCCTGATCAGCGGCGTCGGCAACATCTACGCCGACGAGGCGCTGTGGCGCTCCAGGCTGCACTACGACCGCCCGACCGCGACGCTCACCCGCCCGCAGGCCCTGCTGCTGCTGGCCAACGCCCGGGACGTGATGAGCGCGGCGCTCGCCGTCGGCGGCACCAGCTTCGACAGCCTCTACGTCAACGTGAACGGCGAGAGCGGCTACTTCTCCCGGGACCTCGACGCCTACGGCCGCGAGCAGGAGCCCTGCCGCCGCTGCGGCACCCCGATCCGGCGGGCGGCCTGGATGAACCGCTCCAGCTACTTCTGCCCCCGCTGCCAGCGCGTGCCGCGCGCCCGCAGCGAGGGCTGAGGCGGGCTACTTCCGGGCGAGTTCGGGTTCGTCGGCGGCCGGTTCCCCGGGCGTGCCGTGGGTGTCCTGGCCGAAGTAGGCGACCCCGACCGCGGCGACCACCGCCAGCAGGAAGCCGATCACGCCGAGCCAGCCCAGACCGGCCTTGGAGGAGTCGCCGAGCCAGAGCACGCCGACCGCGCCGGGCAGCACGGTCTCGCCGACCACCAGCGCGGCGGTCGCGCCGTTCACCGAGCCGATCTGGAGCGCCACGGTGTGGATGTACATGCCGCCGATGCCGCCGACCAGGACCGCGTACAGCGCCGGGTCGGAGAGCAGCTCGCCGAGCGCGAACGGCTCGATGCCGTTGAGGATGCGCACCCCGACGCCCAGGGCGCCGAAGCCGAGGCCGGAGAGCAGACCGGCGACGATCGCGCCGTTGGCGCCCATCCGCCGCACCAGCAGGCTGCCGCCGACCAGCAGCACGGTGGTGACGATCAGCAGCCACCAGTGGAAGGCCATCGCGGTGTGGTGGCCGCCCTCCGGCCCGGCCGAGACGGCCAGCAGCACCAGCGCCGAGCAGAGCACGGCGATCGAGGCCCACTCCAGCTGCTTGAGCCGGATGCCCAGCAGCTTGATGCTGAGCACCGCGGTGATCACCAGGTTGGCGCTGATGATGGTCTGGGAGAGGAACAGCGGCAGCAGCCGGGCGGCCAGCGCGCCGAGCCCGAAGCCGATCAGGTCGAGCACCGTGCCGAGGATGAACTCCCAGGTGACGGCGGCCTTCGCGGTCGAGGACAGGCTCGGGCCGCCGTGCTCGGTGGTCGAGCTGGTGGCGCCCTTGGCCGCCTCCTCCCGGGCGGAGCGGCGGGATCCGACAGCCTGGAGGACCGAGCCGGTGCCGTAGCAGGCGGATGCCGCCACGGCGGTGACGAGGCCGATGATCACCGAGAACTCCGATCGGGAGGTGGGTCGAGAACGGTCTGGGTAAAGAAAGGGCAATGGGACCGGTGGTCCGGGACCACTATGCCCGCCCGCACGGTACGGTCGGCACGCCCCCCGGAGTGCCCCGGAGCGGGGCCGGGCCTGCCGGGACGTACGTTCGGCGGCCTCCCGCGGTTCCCGCGCGGGCCCCGACTCAGGGGTGACCGGGGGAAACATCATCCCCGAGGAGGGGGCGGCCCCGGCGGTCGGCGGGGAGTCTTGTCAGTACCAGTATGCGAAGGGTATGGCGTGCTCAGGGGCCGGTCACGGTAGCGTCGGGGGCATGAGAACCCTTGCACGACGTTCCCGGGGCGCCGGGCCGCTAGCCCTGGTGGCGGCGCTGCTCGGGCTGCTGCTCCTGCTGGCACCCGCGGCCTCGGCGGCCGGCGGCCTGAGCGACGCCACCGCCGCCCTGAAGAAGGGCCAGGTCTACGTCGACCCGGCCATGACCAGCCGCTTCAGCCAGGCCCAGGCCGACGCCCTGACCAAGAAGATCGACAAGGCCGACAAGCCGATCTTCGTCGCGGTCGTCCCCGACTCGCCGGCCTTCGCCAAGGCGACGGTCTTCAAGGACCTCCGCACCACGGTCGGCGTCGACGGCGTCTACGCGGTCTGGCGCGGTGACCAGTTCACCGCCCGCGCCGACCGCGGCGCGCTCGCCGCCGGCGTCCCGGAGCGGATCTCCGGCGCGGCCTTCCGCTCCCACAACGGCGACATCGACGCCACCCTGAACGACTTCGTCGACCAGGCCGCCCCGCAGACCAAGGGCACCGGGGTCAACCACAGCACCTCGATCGCCTGGGTGGTCATCCCGGTGGTGCTGGTCGCGCTGGCCGGCGCCGGCGTCTTCCTCCTGTTCCGCCGCGCCAAGCAGCGCAAGGAGGCGCAGGCCCGGGCCGAGCTGGAGCAGCTGCGCCGGGTGGTGGACGAGGACATCACCGCCTTCGGCGTGGAGCTGGAGCGGCTCGACTTCAGCCCGGCCGCGGCCGACGCGGACGACGCCCAGCGCACCGACTACAGCCACGCCCTGGACTCGTACGAGAAGTCCAAGCGGCTGATGGACGAGGCGAAGAAGCCCGAGGACGTCAAGCAGGTCACCGAGGCGATCGAGGACGGCCGCTTCTCGCTGGCCACCCTGGCCGCCCGGCGGGAGAAGAAGCCGCTGCCCGAGCGCCGTCCCCCGTGCTTCATGGACCCGCGGCACGGCCCGTCCGTCAAGGACGTGGACTGGACTCCGGCCGGCGGCGCCGCGCGCACCGTCCCGGTCTGCCAGGCCGACGCGGACCGGCTCGCGGCCGGCCTCGACCCGGCGATCCGCACGGTCGACACCGAGCACGGCCCGCAGCCGTACTGGAACGCCGGCCCGGCGTACGCGCCCTGGGCGGGCGGCTACTTCGGCGGCTTCGGTGGCGGCGGCCTGCTGCCGGGCCTGCTGGTCGGCACCATGCTCGGCTCGATGATGAGCTCCCCGGCCTACGCGGCCGCGCCGATGATGGACGGCGGCCACGGCTACCAGGACCAGCACGAGGGCGGTGACTTCACCGGCGGCGACTTCAACGGCGGCGACTTCGGCGGGTTCGGCGGCGGTGGCGACTTCGGTGGCGGCGGCGGCGACTTCGGCGGCGGGGACTGGTAACCCGCTCGACCGACCGCACGCTCCCGCGGCCCCGCCGGTTCTCCGGCGGGGCCGCTCCCGTTCGCGCGGGGGCGTCGTCCGCGGAGGCGGGCCGGGGCCGAGCTGTGACCGGGAGCGCGGACGGCTAGGGTCGGGGCATGCACGGTCGCGACGCCCACAGTGAGGAACCGGTCCGGGTGACCGCCTGGGTCCGGGGGAAGGTCCAGCAGGTCGGGTTCCGCTGGTGGACCAGGGCACGGGCGCTGGAGATCGGACTGAGCGGCTACGCCAGCAACCTCGGCGACGGCCGGGTGCAGGTGGTGGCCGAGGGGCTCGCGGCCGACTGCGAGCAGCTGCTGGCCCGGCTGCGCGGCCCGGGGACCCCGGGGAACGTCAGCGGGGTCACCGAGATCTGGACGGCCGTCGGCCCTGGCTACGAGGGTTTCGAGATCCGCTGAGCCGCGCCGGGCCGGGCCGCCGGCGGTGCTCCGCGCGGGCTCCCGGGAAAAGATCCGGAACCGGCGGTGTCACGAGGTTGCCATCCGGGCAGACTCGTGGTTGACTCCGCATCGAACGATGATCCACGAGCACGCGGTGGACCCGTCCCGAAGCCCCCCAGGCGTGATGACACCGCCGGGCAGGTGACAGGGGCGCGGTAGCGTGCGGTGATCGTGTTGACCCTTTCCGTCTTTGGTGAGACGCTGGAAGCCCGCGCACACGACCGCGTTCTCCCGGTAGGCGCATGCCCCCGTGAGCCCAGCTCACGGTGGTTGTGCCGCAGTGCCCAGCCAGCACTTCCGGTGACGCGCCGCGCGTGCGTCCCCCTTCCCCCTAGACCTGTACCGTTCCGGTTCGGTCACTCAGCGTGGAGGACCATTCATCATGGCAAAGGCGCTTCTCGGGTACGTCGGCGGCCCCGACCCGCGAATGCTCTCCGAGATGCGACGGCTTCAGCAGCGCGTCCAGGACCTTGAAGCGGAGCTCCTTCGGATGCAGGCTGAGAACGACGCTCTCACCGCTGTCGCTGACGAGCACTCGCTGCTCAACAGCATCGATCTGGATCAGCGGGAGCCGGCTCTCACCTGAGTCCCGCCCAGTCCTCGCAGATCGACGCCGTTGCGCACCGAGCCGCCCCGAAAGGGACGCAGCTTGCAAGGGACGCCCTGATGTGGCGTCCCTTCGTCGTGTCCGGCTCCGGATACAGTCGGTTCCCGTCTGAGCGATAGAGGGGACCGGCCGCGTGCACCTGAAGAGTCTGACGCTGCGCGGGTTCAAGTCCTTCGCCTCCAGCACCACCCTGCGCTTCGAGCCCGGCATCACCTGCGTCGTCGGCCCGAACGGCTCCGGCAAGTCGAACGTGGTCGACGCGCTGTCCTGGGTGATGGGCGAGCAGGGCGCCAAGTCGCTGCGCGGCGGCAAGATGGAGGACGTCATCTTCGCCGGGACCAGCGGGCGCGCCCCGCTCGGCCGGGCCGAGGTCAGCCTCACCATCGACAACACCGACGGCGCCCTGCCGATCGACTACTCCGAGGTGACCATCACCCGGACCATGTTCCGCAACGGCGGCAGCGAGTACGCCCTCAACGGTGAGACCTGCCGCCTGCTGGACATCCAGGAGCTGCTCTCCGACTCCGGCATCGGCCGCGAGATGCACGTCATCGTCGGGCAGGGCCAGCTGGACTCCGTGCTGCACGCCGACCCGATGGGCCGGCGCGCCTTCATCGAGGAGGCGGCCGGCGTCCTCAAGCACCGCAAGCGCAAGGAGAAGGCGCTGCGGAAGCTGGACGCGATGCAGGCCAACCTCAACCGGGTCCAGGACCTGGTGGCCGAACTGCGCCGCCAGCTCGGACCGCTCGGCCGGCAGGCCCGGATCGCCCGCCGGGCCGCCGGCATCCAGGCCGACCTGCGCGACGCCCGGCTGCGGCTGCTCGCCGACGACCTGTGCGCGCTCCGCCGGGCCGTCGAGGCCGAGGTCGCGGACGAACTGGCGCTGCGGCTGCGCCGCACCACCGTCGAGCAGGAGCTGGCCCGGGCGGTGCAGCGCGAACGCGTCCTGGAGGCGCAGGTCGAGCAGCTCGGCCCCGGACTGGAGACCGCCCGGCAGACCTGGTACCGGCTCTCCGCGCTCGCCGAGCGCACCCGCGGCACCGTCGGGCTGGCCGAGGCCCGCGCCCGGCACGCCGCCGGGGGCCGGGGCGAGGAGCGGCGCGGGCGCGACCCGGAGGACACGGAACGGGAGGCCGCGCGGGTCCGCGAGGAGGAGGCCGCGCTGACCGAGGCGCTGGAGGAGGCGCGGTACGCGCTGGCCGAGGCGGTCGAGCGCAGGGACGGACTGGAGCGGGAGCTGGCCGCCGAGGAGCGCCGGCTGCGGGACGCCGCCCGGGCCATCGCCGACCGCCGGGAGGGCCTGGCCAGGCTGCAGGGCCAGGCCGCCGCCGCCCGGTCCAGGGCCGCTGCCGCGCAGGCCGAGATCGGTCGGCTCGCCGAGGCCAGGGACGAGGCGCTGCTGCGCGCCGAGGCCGCCCGGGGCGAGCTGGACGAACTCCAGCGGCAGGTGGACGGCCTGGCCGGGGAGGACGAGCAGGCCGAGGCCCGGTACCGGCGGGCGCGCGAGCACCTCGCCGCGGTGGAAGGGGAGCTGGCCGCGGCCCGGGAGGCGTCCGCCGCCGCCGAGCGCGAGCGGGCCGGGCTGACCGCACGGCACGAGGCGCTCTCCCTCGGCCTGCGCCGCAAGGACGGCACCGGCGCGCTGCTGGACGCGGGGGAGCGGCTGGGCGGGCTGCTCGGCCCGGCGGCCGCGCTGCTGCGGATCGAGCCGGGGTACGAGGTGCCGCTCGCGGCGGCGCTCGGTGCGGCGGCCGACGCGGTGGCCGTCGACTCGCCGTCCACCGCCGCCGGGGCCCTGCGGCTGCTGCGGGCCGAGGACGCCGGCCGGGCCGCGCTGCTGATCGCCGGTACCGCCGGCTCCGCCGAGGCGGCCGGGTCGGCGGGGGAGCTGCCGGACGGGGCCCGCTGGGCGGCCGAACTGGTCGACGGCCCGGCCGAGTTGCTCGGCGCGGTCCGGCGGCTGCTGGCCGGGGTGGCGGTGGTTGCGGACCTCGACCGGGCGCTGCGGCTGGTCGCCGGGCACCCCGCGCTGTGCGCCGTCACCGCCGACGGGGACCGGCTCGGCGCCGGCTTCGCCCAGGGCGGCTCCGGCGGCGCGCCGAGCCTGCTGGAGACCCAGGCCGCGGTGGACGAGGCGGCCCGGGCGATCGGCGAACTCACCGTCCGCTGCGCCGAGTCGGCCGAGCGGCTGGCCCGACTCGCCGAGCAGCGAAGGGAGTCGGCCGCCGAGGTGGAGCAACTCGCCGAGCGGAGGCGGCAGGAGGAGAAGGAGCGGGCCCAGGTCGCCGGGGCGCTCGGCCGGCTCGGCGGGCAGGCCCGCGCCGCCGCGGGCGAGGCCGGTCGGCTGTCGGACGCCGCCGCGCGCGCCGAGCAGGGGCTGGCCGAACTGCTCGACGGCGCCGAGGAGCTGGCGCGGCGCCTGGCCGCCGCCGAGGAGTCGGCCCAGGCCGGGGAGGACGAGCCGGACGCCGCCGAACAGCAGCGGCTGGCCGGGGCCGCGAGCGACGCCCGGCAGGCCGAGCTGGAGGCCCGGCTCGCGGTGCGCACCCACGAGGAGCGGGTCCGCGCCCTGGCCGGCCGGGCCGACCAGCTGGACCGGGCCGCCCGCGCCGAGCGCGAGGCGCGCGCCCGGGCCGCCGAGCGCCGCCAGCGCGCCGAGCACGACGCCTCGGTGGCGAACGCCGTCGCGGCGGGCGCCCGGCAGCTGCTGGCCTGCCTGGAGGTGTCGCTGGCCCGCGCGGACGCCGGGCGGGCGGCCGTCGAACAGGCGCGGGCCGAGCGCGAGCACGAGCTGCGCGAGCACCGGGAGCACGGCCGCGGGCTCAAGGAGGAGCTGGACAAGCTGGTCGACGCCGGGCACCGGGACGAGGTGCTGCGGGCCGAGAAGCGGCTGCGGATCGAGCAGCTGGAGGCCCGCGCGCTGGAGGAGTTCGGCATCGACGGCGGCGAGCTGCTCGCCTCGTACGGGCCGGACCAGCCCGTCCCGCCGTCCGCGCCCGAGGAGGGGGCGGAACCGGGCGAGCCGTACCCGTACGTCCGGGCCGAGCAGGAGAAGCGGCTGCGGGCGGCCGAGAAGGCGTACCAGCAGCTCGGCAAGGTCAACCCGCTGGCGCTGGAGGAGTTCGCCGCGCTGGAGGAGCGCCACCGGTTCCTCGGCGAGCAGCTGGACGACCTCAAGCGCAGCCGGCGCGACCTGCTGGACATCGTCCGGGAGGTGGACCAGCGGGTCGAGCAGCTGTTCACCTCGGCGTACCACGACACCGCCGCCCAGTTCGAGGGCGTCTTCGCCCGGCTCTTCCCGGGCGGGGAGGGCCGGCTGGTGCTGACCGACCCGGAGAACATGCTCGCCACCGGGGTCGAGGTCGAGGCCCGGCCGCCGGGCAAGAAGGTCAAGCGGCTGTCGCTGCTGTCCGGTGGCGAGCGCTCGCTGACCGCGGTGGCGCTGCTGGTCGCGATCTTCAAGGCCCGGCCCAGCCCGTTCTACGTGATGGACGAGGTGGAGGCGGCGCTGGACGAGACCAACCTGCGCCGGCTGATCGGGATCATGGAGGAGCTGCGGGAGAGCTCCCAGCTGATCGTGATCACCCACCAGAAGCTCACCATGGAGTCGGCCGACGCCCTCTACGGCGTGACCATGAAGGGCGACGGCATCTCGCAGGTGATCAGCCAGCGGCTGCGCGAAGAGCACCGGGAGCGCCGGCCGCGGGCCGTACGCACCGCATCGGTGTAGGGCGGCTGCGGTCCATCCGGGCTCCGGTCGCGGATACTGGAGCGGATATGGAATACGTGATCCTTGCCGTAGTCATCGCCGTGGTCGCCATCGGCGCGATCGCCGGCCTCGTCGTTTCCGGCAGACGACGCCAGCAGCTGCCCCCGAAGTCGCAGGCGCCGGTCATCACGGCGCCGAAGCCCACCCCGCAGGAGCCCCAGGTCGGCGAGGAGGCCGCGCCGCCGACCGAGGCGCCCCGCCGCACCGTCGAGGAGGTGCAACTCCCGGAGGCCGAGGCGCCCGCCGAGGCCGAGGCCACCGAGGTCGAGGTCGTCGAGGCCGCTGAGGCGGCCCCGGCCATCGAGGTGCCCGAGCCCACCGCCGGCCGGCTGGTCCGGCTGCGCTCGCGGCTCTCCCGCTCGCAGAACTCGCTCGGCAAGGGCCTGCTCTCGCTGCTCTCCCGCGAGCACCTGGACGAGGACACCTGGGAGGAGATCGAGGAGACGCTGCTCACCGCGGACGTCGGCGTCGCCCCCACCCAGGAGCTGGTCGAGCGGCTGCGCACCCGGGTGAAGGTGCTCGGCACCCGCACCCCCGACGAGCTGCGCGCGCTGCTGCGCGAGGAGCTGGTCGAGCTGGTCGGCAAGGACTCCGACCGTGCCGTGCGCTCCACCAAGCACGAGGAGGGCCCGGCGGTGGTCCTGGTGGTCGGCGTCAACGGCGTCGGCAAGACCACCACGACCGGCAAGCTGGCCCGCGTCCTGGTCGCCGACGGCCGTACGGTGGTGCTCGGCGCCGCCGACACCTTCCGCGCCGCCGCCGCCGACCAGCTCCAGACCTGGGGCGAGCGGGTGGGCGCGCGCACCGTGCGCGGCCCGGAGGGCGGGGACCCGGCCTCGATCGCCTTCGACGCGGTCAAGGAGGGCATCGCCGAGGGCGCGGACACCGTGCTGATCGACACCGCCGGCCGCCTGCACACCAAGACCGGCCTGATGGACGAGCTGGGCAAGGTCAAGCGGGTCGTCGAGAAGCACGGCCCGGTGGACGAGGTGCTGCTGGTGCTGGACGCCACCACCGGCCAGAACGGCCTGATCCAGGCCCGGGTGTTCGCCGAGGTGGTCGACATCACCGGCATCGTGCTGACCAAGCTGGACGGCACCGCCAAGGGCGGCATCGTGGTCGCGGTCCAGCGCGAGCTGGGCGTGCCGGTCAAGCTGATCGGCCTGGGCGAGGGCGCGGACGACCTGGCCCCGTTCGAGCCGGGGGCGTTCGTGGACGCGCTGATCGGCGACTGACAGCCTCCGCGAAGCGTTCGATCAGGGAAGCGCACGAAGGGCCCGCCCCCTCCAGGGGGCGGGCCCTTCCGCGTGCCGGGGCGGGGCGGTCAGGAGGCCATCCAGGCCGGCTCGGCGGTGCGCTCGCGGCCGCGGTGGCAGGCGTAGGCGAGGGTGCCGAGCAGCAGCCGGGCCTCCGGCGGGCAGCCCGCGTTGTCGCGGGTGGGGCGGCGCAGCCAGCGGACCGGGCCGAGGCCGCCGAGGACGGTGGGCGGGGCGGCGACGTGGCCGCCCTCGCCGTGGCAGACCAGGTCGAGCGCGGCGTCGTCCCAGCCCATCCGGTACAGCAGGTCGGGCAGGCGCCGGGCGGTGCCGGCGGCGACCAGGAACTGGAGCCGGCCGGTGGGGGGCGCGAGCACCGGGCCCACCTGGGTGCCCATCCGCTCCAGCCGGACCAGGGCCTGGAGGCCGGCCTGCTCGGGGACGTCCAGGACGTCGAAGGCGCGGCCGGTGGGGAACAGCACCGCGCCCTCGGTGCGGGCGGCGCGGGCCCGGCCGCCGCCCCGCACGGGGTGCAGGCCGGGCGCGGCGCAGCGGGGGGAGCCGCAGGGACAGCGGGGCGGGGCGGTGGCGCCGGCGACCGGGGTGCCGGTCTCCGGATCGCCGGTGACGACCGCCCAGCCCCAGCGGCCGGTGTACTCCGCGGCGGCCTGGGACGCGGTGACCTTGGTGCGGCGGCGCGCGCCCAGCGGTGCCAGCCGCAGGTGCCCCAGTCGAAGTTCGCCGAACAGGTTGTCCATGCCTCCCCCAACAGGTTCTTGTTGCCGATGGTTACGGGACGGTGACTGTGTGTCGATTGTCAGCCGTGTGGTGCGTAGTGCGGTGGCGGCGCGCAGCGCGTGGTGTGCGCCTGTTCCGGCGGTGCGCCTCGGGCGCCGCCTTGTGGGGGCGGCGCCGATGCCGGATCGTCGTGTTCGTGGGGCTGTCGCCGTCCCGAGTGGACGGTGAACTCGCCTGTGGCTGCGGTGGGTTGCGGGTTCCGCCGGGTCCTCCGGGATGGGCCGGGGGACTTGGCGGCCCGCATATGCCGGGCCGTCGGGACTCCCTAAGTGAAGCGTGTGCCCCCGGGCTTCGGTTCACTCCTGGGGGTGGCGAAAGGTGGCGTTTCGCCAGGGGCGCTCCCACGGGCCCCTCACGGGGCATTACGTTCAGCGTGCGGATGTCGTCGAGGAGTCTGTCCCGGGCCGTCGGGCAACGGGAGTTGGGAATCTGACGGATCGTCCGCAACGATGGCACACCAGTGCGAGGGCGCTGCGGTACGGCGGCGCCGCGGCACCTCAGGCACGGCACGTCTGGCAAGAGCCCGCAACCGTCGGGCGGTCACGATCGGGGGCCCCGGTAGGGGCCGGGCGGGATGGGGACGTTACCCATGGCAGAGAAGCAACCGAATGAGAAGCTGACCACGTGGTTCGCCCGCAGTGGCTGGTCCAAGGGCGAGTTGGCCCGCCAGGTCAACCGCAAGGCCCGGCAGATCGGCGCCCACCACGTGTCCACCGACACCTCCCGGGTGCGCCGCTGGCTCGACGGCGAGCAGCCCCGCGAGCCGATCCCCAAGATCATGTCGGAACTCTTCTCCGAGCGGTTCGGCTCGGTGGTCTCCATCGAGGACCTCGGCCTGCGCGCCGCGATCCCGGTCTCCACCGTGGGCGGCGGCGTCGACCTGCCGTGGAGCGGTCAGCAGACCGTCCAGCTGATCAGCGACTACTCCCGCAGCGACCTCATGCTCAACCGCCGGGGCTTCCTCGGCACCTCACTCGCGCTGACCGCGGGCGCCGCGCTGATCGAGCCGATGCAGCGCTGGCTCGCCCCCGGCCCGAGCGGCGTCCCCACCCCGATCCTCACCGCGGCCAACGGCGGCGAGGCCTTCACCGGCCGGCTCTCCGAGCCCGAGCTCGAACTGCTGGAGCAGACCACGGTCGTGTTCCGGCAGTGGGACGCCCAGAACGGCGGCGGGCTGCGCCGCAAGGCCGTCGTCGGCCAGCTGCACGAGGTCACCGACCTGCTCCAGGAGACGTACAGCGAGGACACCACCAAGCGGCTGTTCCGGCTCACCGCCGAACTCGCCCACCTGGCCGGGTGGATGTCGTACGACGTCGGGATGCACCCGAGCGCGCAGAAGTACTACGTGCTCGCCCTGCACGCGGCCAAGGAGGCCGGCGACCGCCCGTTCGGCGCGCTGATCCTCACCGACATGAGCCGCCAGATGATCCACCTCAACCGGGGCGAGGACGCCCTGGAACTCATCCACCTGGCCCAGTACGGCAGCCGCGACGCCGCCACCCCGCGCCAGCAGTCCCTGCTGTACGCGATGGAGGCGCGCGCCTACGCCACCATCGGCGAGGTCAACCGCTGCGCCCGGGCGATCCGGCTGGCCGAGGACACCTTCACCGACATCCGGGACGGGGACCAGGACCCGGACTGGCTGAAGTTCTTCTCGCCCGCCGAGCTGAACGCCGAGAACGCCCACTCCTTCCGCGACCTCGCGTACCACTCGGACAACGCCGAGCTGTACGCCTCGCTCTCCGCGCCGGTGATGGAGACCGCGGTCGACCTGTTCCGCCAGGACGCCGACCACGTGCGCTCGTACGCCTTCAACCTGATCGGCATGGCCAGCGTCCACCTGCTGCAGAAGGAGGCCGAGCAGGCGGTGGTGATGGCCGAGCAGGCGGTGGACATCGCCACCAAGGTGCGCTCGGAGCGGCTGAACTCCCGGGTCCGCAAGACCACGGAGGCCGCGTCGGCCCGGTTCAAGGGCGTGGACGCGGTGAGCCGGCTCAAGGAGCGGGTGGTCCAGGACATCCCGGAGTTCGTCTCGGTGGTCTGACCGGGGGCCCGCCAGGGCCGTCCGAAGGAAAAGCTCCACCGACCGTGGCGGCCGCCGCCGTCACGGTCGGTGGCATGTCCGGCAGCCGACGGCCCGGCCCGGCCGGGCCGCGGCGGCCGCGGTTCACGCAGCCGTAACCCGCGCGTCGCACGCGTCACCGCGGTGAAACAACCGGCCGCACCGGCCGAAACCAGCCTTCGGCACGCTCCTCCTCAACGCCGACACCCCGGGTGGCACCACGGGACGGGTCCCCGGGTGCGGATCGGCCTGGACGCAGAGGAGACGCCGATGCCGGACGGCTTCAGCGCGGGCGACACCGCCTTCGTACTCATCAGTGCGGCCCTGGTCATGCTGATGACCCCAGGGCTGGCCTTCTTCTACGGGGGCATGGTCAGGGCCAAGAGCACGCTGAACATGCTGGCGATGAGCTTCCTCTCGCTCGGCATCGTCAGCGTGCTGTGGGTCCTCTACGGCTACTCGCTCAGCTTCGGGTCCGACTCCTTCGCCGGCCTGATCGGCAACCTGGACCACCTCGGGATGCGCGGCCTAGGCCTCGACGAGCTGACCGGCTCCATCCCGGTCACCGCCTTCGCGCTGTTCCAGCTGATGTTCGCGGTCATCACCCCGGCGCTGATCAGCGGCGCCGTCGCGGACCGGGCGAGATTCGCCGCCTGGGGCCTGTTCATCGCGCTCTGGGTGACGGTCGTCTACTTCCCGGTCGCGCACTGGGTGTTCTTCTTCGACGGCGGCCACGGCGGCTGGCTGGGCGACCGCAACGGCGTGATCGACTTCGCCGGCGGGACGGCCGTGCACATCAACGCGGGCGTCGCCGGCCTCGCGCTCTGCCTGGTGCTGGGCAAGCGGATCGGCTTCGAGAAGGACCCGATGCGCCCGCACAGCCTGCCGCTGGTGATGCTCGGCTCCGGGCTGCTCTGGTTCGGCTGGTTCGGCTTCAACGCGGGCTCGGCGCTGGCCGCCAACGGCGTGGCCGCGATGGCCATGGTGAACACCCAGGTCGCCACCGGCGCGGCGCTGGTCGGCTGGCTGGTCTACGAGCGGTTCAGGCACGGCGCCTTCACCACGCTGGGCGCCGCCTCCGGCGCGGTGGCCGGACTGGTCGCGATCACCCCGGCCTGCGGCTCGGTCAGCCCGCTCGGCGCGGTGGCGATCGGACTGGTCGCGGGCGCGGTCTGCTGTGCCGCCGTCTCGCTCAAGTACCGCTGGGGCTTCGACGACTCGCTCGACGTGGTGGGCGTGCACGCGGTCGGCGGGGCGGTGGGCTCGCTGCTGGTCGGCCTGTTCGCCACCGGCGGGGTCGGCCAGGGCGTCAAGGGCCTGTTCTACGGGGGTGGGATCGGCCAGCTGGGCAAGCAGGCGATGGGCGTGGCGGTGGTCGCGGCGTACTCCTTCGTGCTGTCCTGGCTGCTGGCCAAGGCGGTCGACCGGCTGGTCGGCTTCCGGGTCTCCGGCGAGGTCGAGACGGCCGGCATCGACCAGGCCGAACACGCCGAGTCCGCCTACGATTTCACCGCCGTGGGGGCGGGGCTGGCCCGGGCCCTGCCGGGCCTGGCCGCCGCTGCCGCGACGTCCGCCGCCGAGCGGTCCGCCGGACGGTCCACCGAACGGACCGGCGAACGGACCGGCGTCGCGGAACCCGGTGCCGCCAAGCCCGCCGCGCAGCCCGCCGAGAAGAGGACCGAGGTCGACGCCCGATGAAGCTCATCACCGCCGTGATCAAGCCGTACCGACTGGACGAGGTGAAGTCCGCCCTCCAGGCCTTCGGGGTGCACGGCCTCACCGTCACCGAGGCCAGCGGCTACGGCCGCCAGCGCGGCCACACCGAGGTGTACCGGGGGGCCGAGTACACCGTGGACCTGGTACCGAAGGTCAGGATCGAGGTCCTGGTCGAGGACGAGGACGCCGAGGACCTGATCGACGTCCTGGTGAAGGCCGCCCGGACCGGGAAGATCGGCGACGGCAAGGTGTGGAGCGTGCCAGTCGACACCGCCGTACGGGTCCGCACCGGCGAGCGCGGCCCGGACGCCCTGTAGCCCGGCGGCCGGTCGCCCCGCGCCGGACGGCGGGCCCGTTCACCCGGGAGGGTGCGGGTCCGCCCGGCGCCGTATCGGCGTTTCCGTTCCGGCGTTTCCGTTCCGGCGTTTCCGTACTGGCCTTCCCGGACCGGCCGAACGGTCGACCCGCGGGCAGGACGGTTCACCAGCAGGACGGTTCACCCAGCACGACGGACGGGACCCACGCGCATGACCACCGAGACCAGCCCCTCCGACCCCGTCGACCCCTCCGACCCCGTCGGCTGTGCCGCCGCCGCCCGGGCCGCGCTGCTCGCCGCCCCCGGCCCGGGCGGCCGCCCCCGCCGCCGGGCGCTCGCCCGGCTCACCGACGACTGGCTGGCCGGGCTGCTCGCGGCCGCCGGCGCCCCGCCCGGCGTCGCGCTGGTCGCGGTCGGCGGCTACGGGCGGGGCGAGCTGTCCCCGCGCAGCGACCTGGACGTCCTGCTGCTGCACGACGGTCCGGTCGCCGGGGAGCTGCCCGAGCGGATCTGGTACCCGGTCTGGGACTCGGGCGCCAGGCTCGACCACGCGGTGCGCACCGTCGCGGAGGCCCGCGCGGTCGCCGCCGCCGACCTCAAGGCCCAGCTCGGCCTGCTGGACGCCCGGCACCTCGCCGGGGACCGGGCGCTCACCGACGCGCTGCGCGCCGCGGTGCTCACCGACTGGCGCGCGAGCGCCCCCGCGCGCCTGCCCGAGCTGCGCGAGCTGGGCCGCGAGCGGGCCGAACGGCAGGGTGAGCTGTCCTTCCTGCTGGAGCCCGACCTCAAGGAGGCCCGCGGCGGCCTGCGCGACGTCGTGGCGCTGGACGCGATCGCCGCCAGCTGGCTGGCCGACGCGCCCCGGGACGGCCTGGACGACGCCGCGCGGTGGCTGGCCGACGTGCGGGACGCCCTGCACCTGGTCACCGGCCGGGCCACCGACCGGCTCGGCCTCCAGGACCAGGACCAGGTCGCCGAGCGGCTCGGGGTGCTGGACGCCGACACCCTGCTGCGCCGGGTCTACGAGGCCGCCCGCACCGTCGCGTACGCGGGCGACGTCACCTGGCGGGCGGTGGACCGGGTGCTCGCGGCCCGCGGCGGCCGCGGCCGGCGGGTGCGCCGGCTGGGCATCCCGTTCGCCGGCACCGGACGCGGCTCCGGCGCGGTGGCCCGGGGCGCGGTCGAGCGGCGGCCGCTCGCCGAGGGCGTGGTCGAGCAGGACGGCGAGGCCGTGCTCGCCCAGGGCGCCCGCCCGGCCGCCGACCCGGTGCTGCCGCTGCGCGCCGCGGCCGCCGCCGCGCAGAACGGGCTGACCGTCTCGTACGCCACGGTGCGTCGGCTGGCCGCCGAGTGCCGCCCGCTGCCGGTGCCCTGGCCGGACGAGGCGCGCGAGCAGCTGGTCACCCTGCTGGGCGCGGGGGAGTCGGCCGTCCCGGTGTGGGAGGCGCTGGAGGCGGAGGGGCTGGTCCGCCGGCTGATCCCGGACTGGGAGCGGGTGCGCTGCCGTCCGCAGCGCAACGCGGTGCACCGCTGGACGGTGGACCGGCACCTGGTGGAGACGGCGGTGCGGGCCGCCGCGATGACCCGCCGGGTGGCCCGCCCGGACCTGCTGCTGGTCGCCGCGCTGCTGCACGACATCGGCAAGGGCTGGCCGGGGGACCACAGCGAGGCCGGCGAGGTGATCGTCCGCGACCTCGGCGCCCGGATGGGCTTCGGCCCCGAGGACACCGAGACCCTGGCGGTGCTGGTCCGCCACCACCTGATGCTGGTGGACACCGCGACCCGGCGCGATCCGGACGACCCGGCCACCGTCGAGGCGGTCACCAAGGTGGTCGCCACCCTGCCCGAGCTGGAGCTGCTGCACGCGCTCACCGAGGCGGACGCGTTGGCCACCGGCCCGGCCGCGTGGAGCGGCTGGCGGGCCTCGCTGGTGGAGGGCCTGGTGGCCCGGGCGGCCGACCGGCTGGCCGGGGCGGGCACCCCGCGGGCGGAGAGCGCGCCGACCGCAGAGCAGGAGCGGCTCGCGGTCGAGGCCGCCCGGACCGGGCAGCCGGCGCTGTCGCTGCGGGCCCGCTCCGAGGGGGCGGAGCCGGGCGCCGAGCCGATGGGCGTCGAGCTGAACCTGGCCGTCCCGGACCGGCCCGGGCTGCTCGGCACCGCCGCCGGGGTGCTCGCGCTGCACCGGCTGGCCGTCCGCTCGGCCGGGCTGCGCGAGCTGGACCCGGTGGGCGCCGGGCCGGTGCTGCTGCTGTCCTGGCGGGTGGCGGCCGAGTACGGCGAGCTGCCGGAGGCGGCCCGGCTGCGGGCCGACCTGCGCCGGGCGCTGGACGGCTCGCTGGACGTCACCCGCCGCCTCGCCGAGCGGGACGCCGCGGCCCCGCGCCGTCGGGGCATCCCCACCCCGCCGCCGCTGGTCGCGGTGGCGCCCGCGGTGGCCTCGGCGACCGCGACCGTGCTGGAGGTCCGCGCGCACGACGCCCCCGGGCTGCTGCACCGGATCGGCCGGGCGCTGGACGGGACGGGTGTACGGGTGCGCACCGCGCACGTCTCCACGCTGGGCGCGGAGGCCGTCGACTCGTTCTACCTGACCGACGGGGCGGGCCGTCCGCTGACCGCCCGGCGGGCCGGCGAGGTGGCGGCGGCGGTCCGGGCCGCACTGGGCTGACGCGCCCCGGAGGGCTCCGGCGGCGGGGGCCGTCGGGCCTCGGCGGCGAGGGTGGAGGAGCTCCCGGAACGGGGGTGGAGGAGCTTCGGGAGCAGGGGTGGAGACCGTACCCGGGGCGGCCGGATACCCTGGGGGGCGACGACCGTACCGATTCCGATGCCGCAGAGGACCCGCGACGACGTGTTCGACACCCTTTCCGATCGCCTCGCAGCGACGTTCAAGAACCTCCGGGGCAAGGGCCGCCTGAGCGAGGCGGACATCGACGCCACCGCCCGCGAGATCCGCATCGCGCTGCTGGAGGCGGACGTCGCGCTGCCGGTCGTCCGGGCCTTCATCAAGCAGGTCAAGGAGCGGGCGCTCGGCGTCGAGGTCTCCGGTGCGCTGAACCCGGCGCAGCAGATCATCAAGATCGTCAACGAGGAGCTCATCTCCATCCTCGGTGGCGAGACCCGACGGGTGCGGTTCGCCAAGAGCGGCCCGACGGTGATCATGCTGGCCGGTCTCCAGGGTGCCGGTAAGACCACCCTGGCGGGCAAGCTCGGCCACTGGCTGAAGAAGCAGAAGCACACCCCGCTGCTGGTCGCCTGCGACCTCCAGCGCCCCAACGCGGTCAACCAGCTCCAGGTGGTCGCCGAGCGCGCCGGCGTGGCCTTCTACGGCCCGCAGCCCGGCAACGGCGTCGGCGACCCGGTGCAGGTGGCCAAGGACTCGATCGAGTACGCCAAGCAGAAGCAGTACGACGTCGTCGTCGTCGACACCGCAGGCCGCCTGGGCATCGACGCCGAGCTGATGCAGCAGGCCGCCGACATCCGCGCCGCGGTGAACCCGGACGAGGTCCTGTTCGTCGTCGACGCGATGATCGGCCAGGACGCGGTCACCACCGCGCAGGCCTTCCTCGACGGCGTCGACTTCACCGGCGTGGTGCTCTCCAAGCTCGACGGCGACGCCCGCGGCGGTGCCGCCCTGTCGGTCGCGCACGTCACCGGCCGGCAGATCATGTTCGCCTCCAACGGCGAGAAGGTCGACGACTTCGACGCCTTCCACCCGGACCGGATGGCCTCGCGCATCCTCGGCATGGGTGACGTCCTCTCGCTGATCGAGAAGGCCGAGCAGACCTTCTCGCAGGAGGAGGCGGAGAAGATCGCCGCCAAGCTGCGCGGCGGTCCGAAGCAGTTCACCCTGGACGACTTCCTGTCCCAGCTGGAGCAGGTCCAGAAGATGGGCTCGATCTCCAAGCTGCTCGGCATGCTGCCCGGCATGGGCCAGATCCGGGACCAGATCAACAACATCGACGACAAGGACGTCAACCGGGTCGGCGCGATCATCAAGTCGATGACCCCGACCGAGCGGGCCGAGCCGGAGCTGATCAACGGCTCCCGCCGGGCCCGCATCGCCAAGGGCTCCGGTGTCCAGGTCGGCGAGGTGAAGAACCTGGTCGAGCGGTTCTTCGAGGCCCGCAAGATGATGTCCGCGATGGCCTCCGGCAAGGGCATGCCCGGCATGCCGGGGATCCCGGGCATGGGCGGCGGCGCCAAGAAGTCCGGCAAGAAGGCCCCGCAGGCCAAGGGCAAGCGCAAGAGCGGCAACCCGCTGAAGCGCGCCCAGGAGGAGGCCGCGGCCGCCGAGCGCCGCGCGCTCGGCCCGGGCGCCGGCCAGGGCCCGGCGGACGGCGGCGCGTTCGGCCTCGGCGCGGGCAAGGGCCCGGCCGACTTCGAGCTGCCCAAGGAGTTCAAGGACCTGCTGTAGTCCTCCGACCGGCTCCCGTCGGCCCGTCGTCCGGTGTTTCCGGGCGGCGGGCCGATCGCGTGTCCGATGATGGGGGCATGCGAGTGATGATCAGGGCCCCGAGGGCCGAGGACACGGCCGGGTACGCCGAAGCGGTCCGGCGGTCCGCCGAACACATCGGACGGTGGAACCCGGTCGAGCCGGACGGGCTGCCCGACCTGCTGAAGCGCCAGGGGTCCGGGCTGCGCACCTTCCTGATCGTCGACCGGGAGACCGGCGGACTGGTCGGCAAGGTGAACGTCGCCAACATCGTGATGGGCCGGTTCTGCAACGCCTCGCTGGGCTACGACTCGTACGTCCCGTTCAACGGCACCGGGCGGATGACCGAGGGCATGCGGCTGGTCGTGGACCGCTGCTTCGCCCCGCAGACCGCCGACGGGCTCGGGCTGCACCGGCTGGAGATCAACGTGCAGCCGGAGAACGAGCGCTCGATCGCGATGGCCAAGCGGCTGGGCTTCCGGCACGAGGGCTTCACCCCGCGGATGCTGTTCCTCCAGGGGGACTGGCGCGACCACGAGCGGTTCGCGCTGACCGCCGAGGAGTGGCCGGGCGCGACGGCATAGTCGCTGGTGGGAGGGGTCGGCGCGGCCGTCCGGCGGTCCGGGCGCGGCGTTGCGATTGGCCCGCCCGAGCACCTGTCCGTATTGTCCGATGGGTGACCGAACCCGTGCCGCCACGTCAGACCCCCGACCAGCCCTGGCGTTCGGAGGGCGCCCCGCCCCCGCCGCCGCCCAAGCGCCGGATGCCCGGCGGCTGGGTGGGCCTCGCCCTCACCGCCCTCGTGGTGTTCCTGATCTCGGACCTGCTGCTGTCCTTCTTCGGCCCCGCCGGTGCCACCACGATCTCGTACACCGAGTTCAACAACCAGCTGAACAAGGGCAACATCACCAAGATCTACGCCAAGGGCGACGCGATCGAGGGCACCCTCAAGAGCGCCCAGCCCAAGCCGGACGGCGGCAAGGGCGACTACACCGAGTTCGACACCCAGCGGCCCTCCTTCGCGGGCGACAACCTCTGGACCACCCTGCAGCAGCAGGGCGTCGAGGTCACCGCCACCTCGCCGGTCCAGCAGCGCAGCTTCCTCACCAACCTGCTGATCTCGCTCGCCCCGATGCTGCTGCTGATCTTCATCTGGGTGCTGCTCGCCCGCCGGATGGCCGGCGGGCTCGGCGGCGGACCGCTCGGCCGCAAGGCCCCGCCGAAGCCGGTCACCGCCGAGGAGGGCAAGCGCACCACCTTCGCCGACGTGGCCGGCATCGACGAGGTCGAGGCCGAACTCACCGAGGTCGTCGACTACTTGAAGAACCCCGAGCGGTACCGCAGGCTCGGCGCCAAGATGCCGCGCGGCGTGCTGCTGAGCGGCCCGCCCGGAACCGGCAAGACCCTGCTGGCCCGGGCCGTGGCCGGCGAGGCGAACGTGCCGTTCTTCTCCGCCTCCGCCTCCGAGTTCATCGAGATGATCGTCGGCGTCGGCGCCAGCCGGGTCCGCGAGCTGTTCGCCGAGGCCCGCAAGGTCGCCCCGGCGATCATCTTCATCGACGAGATCGACACCATCGGCCGCCAGCGCGGAGCCGGCGGCGGCATGGGCGGGCACGACGAGCGCGAGCAGACCCTCAACCAGATCCTCACCGAGATGGACGGCTTCAGCGGCTCCGAGGGCGTCATCGTGATCGCCGCGACCAACCGGGCGGACGTGCTCGACCCGGCCCTGCTGCGCCCCGGCCGCTTCGACCGGCGGATCACCGTCAGCCCGCCCGACCGGGAGGGCCGTGCGGCGATCCTGCGCATCCACAGCCGCAGCGTCCCGCTGGCGGGCGACACCGACCTCAACCAGCTGGCCAAGGTCACGCCGGGGATGACCGGCGCCGAACTCGCCAACCTGGTCAACGAGGCCGCGCTGCTGGCCGTCAAGCGCAAGCAGGACGCAGTCAACGAGCGGGACCTCTCGGACGCGCTGGAGAAGGTCCAGCTCGGCGCGGTGCGGCCGCTGGTGATGCCGCAGGAGGAGCGCGAGCGCACGGCGTACCACGAGAGCGGGCACGCGCTGCTGGGCATGCTCCAGCCCGGCGCGGACCCGGTCCGCAAGATCACCATCGTGCCGCGCGGCCGGGCGCTCGGCGTCACCCTCTCCACCCCGGAGAACGACCGCTACTCGTACACCGAGCCGTACCTGCGCGGCCGGATCATCGGCGCGCTCGGCGGCATGGCGGCCGAGCAGGTGGTCTACGGGGTGATCACCACCGGTGCGGAGAGCGACCTGGAGCAGGTCACCAGCATCGCCCGCGGGATGGCCGGACGCTGGGGGATGAGCGAGCGGGTCGGCCGGCTCACCGCGGTGCCCTCCGACCCGCAGGGCGCGTACGGGCTCTCCGCCGCGCCGACCACCCTGGACGCGGTGGACGAGGAGGCGCGGCGGATCGTCTCCGAGTGCTATGACGACGCGGTGCGGATCCTGACCGAGCAGCGGCACCGGCTGGACGCGCTGGCCGCGGCGCTGCTGGAGGCGGAGACGCTGGACGAGGCGGCGGCGTACCGGGCGGCGGGGGTGCCGCGGGAGGGCTCCGAGGGGGCCGAGGGTTCCGACGGGCCTGCCGGCGGGTCCGGCGGGCCTGGTGGGTCCGACGGCGCTGACGGGGCCGACGGGAAGTCGATCGACCGGGCGTGAAGCCGGGGGCCGGGGGCGCTCGCCATGGTGGTGGGCGCCCCCGGTTTTTCGTCCCCCTTGCGGACTCCTCGCCCCTCCTCGTCCCGCCTAGCGCGACCGTTCGGCGACCAGGTAGCGGAACAGGTTCTCCATCCGTACCGAGCCGTCCGCGCGCAGGTACGGCTGGAGCACCTCCTCCAGCTCCTTGGCCACCAGCGAGGCCCCGGAGAACTCCTCGGCCGGCTCGAACAGGCCAGTGGAGAGCAGCCCGCGCACCGCGCTGTCGAGGTCGGCGTAGGCGAACGGGCAGCTCACCCGGCCGCTGCCGGCCGGACGCAGGCCGGCCGGGGCCAGCAGGTCCTCCAGCGCGCCGGGCGCGCTCAGCTCGAACGGGTCGCGCGCGGTGGTCCGGCCCGCCATCCGCCGGGCCACGTCCAGCACCGGGGCGCTCTCGCAGCGCTCCGGCGGGCCCCAGGCGGCCAGCACCACGTGCCCGCCCGGGAGGGTGAGCCGGGCGGCCTCGGCGACCACCGGCCCGGCGTCGGCGGCCCCGGGCAGCTGCTCGAAAACCGTCACCAGCGAATGGGCCGAGCGGGCGACGGCCGCCGACGTCCGGGGCCCCGCGCACACCCGCAGCCGGCGGTCGTGGGCCAGCTCGCGCAGCTCGTCCCGCGGCTCCTGCCCGGAGACCTGGGCGCCCCGGCCGGCCGCGAGCAGCAGGGCCAGCCCGGAGCGGCAGCCCAGGCCCAGCACGCTGCTCGCCGGGCCGACCTCCAGCCGGTCGTAGACCGCCTCGTAGAGCGGCACCAGCATGCGTTCCTGGATCTCCGCCCAGTCGCGCGCCCGCGCGGGGCGGGCCGCCCCGGTCCGCGGGTGGTGCGGGCGTGCGCCCGTCGGTCGTGCGGTCGTGCCGGTCGTGCCGGTCGTGCGAGCTGAAGCCATGGCGGCCTCCCATCCGGTCCTTCGGTGCGCTGCTACGGCTCCCCCAAAGTCCCGCCCCACACCAGCGAACAGCGGGTCGGGCCCGGCGTCCAGAGGGGTGCAGGGTGGTGCGCGCGTGTCGCGGTGGTGCGCCCCCGCCCGGTGATACCGATTCGAAACCGGGGCCCCGGGCCCCGTACCATTCGCCCCATGGCTAAGGCACCCGTTCTCACCCCTCAGGCGGAAGACTTCCCGCGCTGGTACCAGGACCTCATCAACAAGGCCGAGCTGGCCGACAACGGTCCGGTGCGCGGCACCATGGTCATCCGACCGTACGGCTACGGCCTGTGGGAGCGGATGCAGCAGGAGATGGACGCGCGGATCAAGAAGGCCGGCGCGCAGAACGCCTACTTCCCGATGTTCATCCCGCAGTCCTACCTGACCAAGGAGGCCGAGCACGTCGAGGGCTTCGCCCCCGAGCTCGCGGTGGTCACCCACGGCGGCGGCAAGCAGCTGGAGGAGCCGGTCGTCGTCCGGCCGACCTCCGAGACGATCATCAACGAGTACTTCTCGAAGTGGGTGCAGAGCCACCGCGACCTGCCCCTGCTGATCAACCAGTGGGCCAACGTGGTCCGTTGGGAGCTCCGCCCGCGCGTCTTCCTGCGCACCACCGAGTTCCTCTGGCAGGAGGGCCACACCGCCCACGCCACCTACGAGGACGCCCGCGAGTACGCCTCGATGATCCACACCCAGGTCTACGGCGACTTCATGACGAACGTGCTCGGCATCGACGTCGTGCTCGGCCGCAAGACCGCCAAGGAGCGCTTCGCCGGCGCCATCAACACCCTCACCCTCGAGGGCATGATGGGCGACGGCAAGGCGCTGCAGATGGGCACCAGCCACGAGCTGGGCCAGAACTTCGCCAAGGCGTTCAACACCACGTACCAGTTGCAGGGCGCCGAGCGCGAGTACGTCTGGCAGACCTCCTGGGGCGTCTCGACCCGCATGGTCGGCGGCCTGATCATGTCCCACGGCGACGACAACGGCCTGCGGGTGCCCCCGCGCCTGGCCGCCGTCCAGGCCGTCGTGCTCGCGATCAAGGGCGACGACGCGGTCATCGCCAAGGTCCGCGAGATCGGCGCCCAGCTGGAGGCCGTCGGCATCCGGGTCGTGGTCGACGACCGCACCGACACCCCGTTCGGCCGCCGGGCCGTCGACTGGGAGCTCAAGGGCGTTCCGCTGCGCATCGAGGTCGGCCCGCGCGACCTGGAGAACGGCACCGCGATGCTGGCCCGCCGCATCCCGGGCGGCAAGGAGCCGGTCTCCATCGACGCCCTGGCCGCGCTGCTCCCGGGCGTGCTGGAGGAGGACCAGGCGCTGCTGCTGCGCCAGTCCCGCGAGCGCCGCGAGTCCCGCACGGTCGACGTCAAGACCATCGACGAGGCCATCGAGGCCGCCGCGACTGGCTGGGGCCGGATCTCCTGGGCCGACCTCGGCGCGGAGGGCGAGGCCAAGCTGGCCGAGCAGGGCGTCACGGTCCGCTGCATCGTCGCGGCCGACGGCTCGGTGCCGCTGGCGGACGACCAGGAAGGCAATGTCGCGCTCGTCGCCCGGGCGTACTGACATCCGTTCGGTGTTCGGTGGATGTCCGGTGGATGTCCGCCGGGCGCCGGTCGCCCACGGGTAATGACCGGCACCGGCGACATTTGCCCGGAATGCGGATGGGTAAGAATCCGGTAACTGTTCCGGTGCGTCCCCGCGGGGGACATCCCTACTGGCCGGTCAACTCCCGGTATTAACCGAATAGCGGTACGGTGTACGGCCCGTGGCCCTGTCAATCCGGCAGGCCCACGGGCCGTACGTCCTGGGTGGCGACAGCCCGCCCCCCGGACGGAATTCATCAGGCCCGCCGACGTTGCGACGGGCCCAAACCGGCAGGGGGTTGGTCTTGCGTCAGATCCGGAACGCGCAATTCGCGCGCGGCCTCGCATTCCTGGGAGTTCCCTGTGAATTCCCCGGGAACGAGAACATGCGGAACATCGGCTCGCACTCCATCGTTGGTCTAGCGTGAGCACGACACAGCCCCTCGTTCTCGCGGCCGAACTGGCCGCCGCCTGGAGTGACATCCAGGCCTACCACCAGGACCTTCCCGATCTGGCCTCGCCCGAGGCCCTGATCGGCGAGTCCTCCTCGGCCTGCGGGACGCGGCTCGGTTTCGAGCGCCTCCTCCACGAGGCCGCCCACGGTCTGGCCGCGGCCCGGGACATCCGGGACACCTCGCGCGCCGGCCGCTACCACAACCGGCGCTTCCTGATGCTCGCTTCCGAGCTGGGCCTGGCGCACCCGGTCGAGCCGCACGCGAGCAGCGGCTTCTCCCAGGTGACCATGCTCAAGGAGACCCAGGAGCGGTACGCCGAGACCATCGAACGCCTGGACCGTGCCCTCGGGGCGCACCAGGAGGCGGTGGCCGGCGACGGCGCGACGCGCGCCTTCCGCGGTCCGGCGGCCCGGCACGGCTCCTCCGGGGGCGGCGTGCGGGTCAAGGCGGTCTGCGGGTGCGGGCGCAACGTCCGGGTCGTTCCCTCGGTGCTCGCGCAGGCGTCCATCGTCTGCGGCGCGTGCCAGCAGCCGTTCAAGATCGCTTAAGTCGCTCACGCCGCTCACGTCGCTTGAGCGGTCGACGTCCCGACGGGCTGCTGTGCGGGCAGCGGTCCGGCCGGATGGGCGGCGCGGAGCGGAGTGGAGCGGTACGGGCGGTGCACGCGGGGCCGGCGGTACCGGCAGCGGCGGCAGCGCCGAGTGAGCGGTGACAGGCGGTAGCAGTACCAGGCAGTACAGGCGGTACAGGCCGTACGAGCAGTACGAGCAGTACGGAACGAGCGGTACAGCAGGACAGCGGTGATGTCTTCGGGTTGGACCGGGAGCGGGGGCTCCCGGTCGAGCCCTGACCGGGAGCCCGGTCCCGCGTACAGGCGGTTCTCGCCGATGTGGCAGAATGGACAGCTGAGTACTCGGCAGCCGAGCAGGACCCCTCTCTCCTACGGCTGGCGTGTCCCTTGAACGGTCCGCCCCGCAACCCCACGCGACGGCGAGCCCGCTCACCCACGTCAACACCAGGAGAATCCACTCCCGTGGCAGTCAAGATCAAGCTGAAGCGTCTCGGCAAGATTCGCTCCCCGCACTACCGCATCGTCGTCGCCGACGCCCGCACCAAGCGTGACGGTCGCGCGATCGAGGAGATCGGCATCTACCAGCCGACCTACAACCCCTCGAAGATCGAGGTCGACAGCGACCGCGCCCAGTACTGGCTGTCCGTCGGCGCCCAGCCGACCGAGCCGGTGCTCGCCATCCTGAAGCTGACCGGCGACTGGCAGAAGTTCAAGGGCCTGCCGGCTCCGGCTCCGCTGCTCGTTGCCGAGCCGAAGGTCGAGGACTTCTCGCACCTGTTCGCGAAGGCCGTCGCCGGCTTCGAGGACGCCACCACCGGTGTCGCCATCACCCCGAAGGCCAAGAAGTCGGACAAGGCCGAGGCCGAGTCCGACGCCGCCGCCGAGGCCTGATCGTGATCGAGGACGCCCTCGACCACCTGGTGAAGGGCATCGTCGAGCACCCCGACGAGGTGCAGGTGCGCTCGCGCAACCTGCGTCGGGGGAACACCATCGAGGTGCGAGTGCACCCCGATGACCTCGGCAAGGTGATCGGCCGGGGCGGCCGTACGGCGCGCGCTCTGCGCACCGTGGTCGGCGCCCTCGGCGGTCGCAACGTCCGGGTCGACCTGGTCGACGTGGACAACATTCGCTGACGCCGCTGCTCGTTCAGCCGTCAGGGCTTGTGAGGCCGACCGGGACGCATGTCGTCCCGGTCGGCCTTTCGCATTTCCATCAGCATTTCCGTCGCTTCATGGCTTAGCAGTCCGTCGCTTCGCAGCCCGTCGCTTTTCGTTGCGGCTCAGGAACTCCAGGAGAACGATCACCGTGCAGCTCGTCGTCGGCAAGATCGGCCGTGCCCACGGCATCAGGGGGGACGTCAGTGTCGAGGTCCGCACCGACGAGCCGGAACTCCGGCTCGGCCCCGGTGCCGTCCTGCTCACCGACCCCGCGTCGACCGGACCGCTGACCGTCGAGTCCGGCCGGGTGCACAGCGGCCGGCTGCTGCTGCGCTTCGCCGGCGTCAAGGACCGCAACGCGGCCGAGGCCCTCCGTGGGACCGTGCTCATCTCCGAGGTCGACCCGGAGGAGAGCCCCGAGGACCCGGAGGAGTACTACGACCACCAGCTGATCGGCCTGGACGTGGTGCTGCTGGACGGCACCCCGGTCGGCGAGCTGACCGAGATCGTCCACCTGCCCTACCAGGACCTGCTCACGGTCAAGAAGGCCGACGGGACGGAGGTGCTGGTGCCCTTCGTCAGCCAGATCGTGCCGACCATCGACCTGGAGAACCAGCGCGCCGTGATCACCCCGCCGCCCGGGCTGATCGACATGGAGCAGGCCGAGGTCGCGGGGACCTCCTCGGCCGAGCGCGGCGAGGACTCGGAGGAGTCGGAGTGACCGTCGAGGAGCGCGCCGGGGCGGGTGTCGAGGTCGGCGCCGATGCGGCGCCCGGCGGTGCGGTGTCCGGCGGGGTGCAGAGCGGCATGCGGATCGACGTCGTCACGATCTTCCCGGAGTACCTGGAGCCGCTGGACGTCTCGCTGGTCGGCAAGGCCCGCGCCCGCGGGCAGCTGGACGTGCACGTCCACGACCTGCGCGGATGGACCCACGACGTGCACCGCACGGTCGACGACAGCCCGTACGGCGGCGGCCCCGGCATGGTGATGAAGCCCGAGCCGTGGGGCGAGGCGCTGGACGCGGTGGTCGCCGGCGGCCCCGAGGGCCAGGTGCCCACCCTGGTCGTGCCGACCCCGAGCGGGCGCCCGTTCACCCAGGAGCTCGCCCAGGAACTGGCCGGGCGCCCCTGGCTGGCCTTCACCCCCGCCCGGTACGAGGGCATCGACCGCCGGGTGATCGAGGAAGCCGCCACCCGGATGCCGGTGGTCGAGGCCTCGATCGGCGACTACGTGCTGGCCGGCGGCGAGGTCGCCGTGCTGGTGATGGTCGAGGCGATCGCCCGACTGCTGCCTGGAGTGCTCGGCAATGCCGAGTCCCACCGCGACGACTCCTTCGCGCCGGGCGCGATGGCCGACCTGCTGGAGGGCCCGGTCTACACCAAGCCCGCCGAGTGGCGCGGCCGTACGGTGCCGGACGTGCTGCTCAGCGGCAACCACGGCAAGATCGCCCGCTGGCGCCGCGAGCAGGCCTTCGCCCGGACCCTGGCGAACCGGCCCGACCTGGTCGAGCGCTGGCAGTACGGCGCCTTCGACAAGAAGGAGCGCGAGGCGCTGAGCATCCTCGGCCTGGCCTGGGACGAGCGGCTCGGCCGATTTCGGTCCACGGCCGTTGATGTGGAAGAATAGGCGGCTGCTGTCTGTCGCTGGTTCCCTCCTGTAGGGGACACGTGGACCGGCGCCCTCGCCACGGGGGGATCGCCGTCAGCCGATGCGGCCCGCAGCGAACCCCATTGTGACGATTTTCCGTGGGCGGCCCGTGGCGCCTGCGATGGAGAGCAACATGAGCAACAAGCTCGCTGCTGTCGACGCGGCCTCGCTGCGTAGCGACATCCCGGCCTTCCGCGCCGGTGACACCCTGAAGGTTCACGTCCGGGTCATCGAGGGCAACCGCTCCCGTGTCCAGGTCTTCCAGGGCGTCGTCATCCGCCGCCACGGCGCCGGCATCGGTGAGACCTTCACCGTTCGCAAGGTCAGCTTCAACGTCGGCGTGGAGCGCACCTTCCCGGTGCACACCCCGGTCGTCGAGAAGATCGAGGTCGTGACCCGCGGTGCGGTTCGCCGCGCCAAGCTGTACTACCTGCGTGACCTCCGCGGCAAGGCCGCGAAGATCAAGGAGAAGCGCGACCGCTGATCCACCGGCCCCCGGCCTCGCCGGGGGATCGGAACGCTCTGAGGGGGCCGAGTGGCCGCAAGGTAAGCTCACCCCCCGATGAGCACGCACGAACCACCCGCGGACCGCGACGGCAGTCCCGCACCCACCGGTGCGGACTCGCTGTCGCGGTCCGCGGTCGTTTCCGCGGTTGTTTCCGGGCGCGCCGCCGAAGGCGCCGCGACGGGCGGCGTCGTCGGCGCGGAGCGCGCCGACGGGCCGGAGGCGGCCGAGGGGCCGGAGCACGCTGAGGTACTGGAGCAGGCCGAGGGCCCGGAGCGGACCGGCGGCTCCGGCGGCGACGGCTCGAGCCAGTCGGACGGGTCGGACGAGTCGGAGCAGGACGAGGAGCCCGGGCGCTCGCGTTCGCGGGACCTGCTGCTGTTGGTCGGGATCTGCCTGACGGCCCTGCTGCTGGCGAACGCCTTCGTCGCGCGTCCCTTCTCGGTGCCCTCCGGGTCGATGGAGGAGACCCTGCGCCCCGGCGACCGGCTGGTCGCGTACCAGCTCGCCTACGCCTTCGGCGGCCATCCCCAGCGGGGCGACGTCGTGGTCTTCGACGGGAGGGGCTCCTTCCTCCGCGAGTCGGCGAAGCCGCCCGGTTTCTGGGACGGCCTGCGCTCGTTCGCCCAGGACCTCGGGCTGGCCCCGGCCGGGGACACCGTCTACGTCAAGCGCGTGATCGGCGTCGGCGGGGACCGGGTGACCAGCACCGGGCCGGGCGCGCCGATCACCGTCAACGGCGTGCCGATCGACGAGACCTCCTACCTGTCCCCAGGCGACGACCCGTCGAGCGTGGCCTTCGACATCGTCGTGCCGGCCGGCAAGCTGTGGGTGATGGGCGACCACCGCAGCGCCTCCCGGGACTCCCGCGACCACCTCGGCGATCCCGGTGGCGGCTTCGTGCCCGAGAAGAAGGTGATCGGCCGGGCGGACTGGGTGGTCTACCCGTTCTCGCGCTGGACCAGCCTGGACCGGCCCGCGGCCTTCGCCGCGACTGCGGGGACAGGCGGTCATGGGGACCAGGGGTAGGGGGCGGCTCGACGACCGCCCGGCTGCCGGAGGCCCGACTGGCCCGACTGCGGGGGGACCGGCCGCAGGGGGTCCGGCTACGGCCGGTCCGGTGCGCGGTGGACCGGGGGAGGAAGGCGCGGCAGGCCGTGGACCGGCAGGGGCCCCGTCGGCGCGCGGCCGGGCCGAGCGCCGTCGCAGTGCCCGCAAGGCCGCCCGTCGGCGCAAGCGCTCGCTGGTCCGCGAAGTGCCCATGATCGTCCTGGTGGCCCTGCTGGTGGCGCTGGTGATGAAGACCTTCCTGGTCCAGGTGTTCGTGATCCCCTCGGGTTCGATGGAGCAGACCATCCTGATCGGGGACCGGGTACTGGTGGACAAGCTGACCCCCTGGTTCGGCAGTGAGCCGCAGCGCGGCGACATCGTGGTGTTCAAGGACCCGGGCGGCTGGCTGGAGCGCGACCGCAAGCCGTCCGAGGACGGCCCGGTGCTGGGCGCGGCCAAGCAGGTGCTGACCTTCGTCGGACTGCTGCCTTCCGACAACGAGCAGGACCTGATCAAGCGGGTGATCGGCGTCGGCGGGGACACCGTCGAGTGCTGCGACGCGCAGGGGCGCCTCAGCGTCAACGGCCACCCGGTGGAGGAGTCCTACCTCGCGCCCGGCAACCCGCCGTCCCGGCAGGCCTTCAGGATCCAGGTGCCGCAGGGGCGGCTGTGGGTCATGGGTGACCACCGGGACGTCTCCGCCGACTCCCGTTTCCATATGGGCAATCCGGGACAGGGGACGATCCCGCTGAGCGGCGTGGTCGGTCGCGCGTTCGTGACCGCCTGGCCGCTGGACCGCTTCCATCAACTCGATGCGCCCGGTTCACTCTCCTCTCTCGCCCGGATGCCGCAGGCCGGCGGAACTGCCGCGGGATCGGTGGGCGTTGGGCCGGTTCCTGCGGAACCGCCGCTCGTTATGGGGGTGTTGGGCATCCTTCCGCTCGTCGTTCGCCGGTCGGGGCGGCCTCCGGAGTGAGCCGCACCGGCCGCCGGCCGGACGGGCCTCGCGTGTGGGACCGCGAGCCGGATGCCTTGGAGTGATAGAGAAGTGCAGGTGCGGCCGGGAGTGGTCCCGGTCGCGGGCCGAGGCTGTGCTGGTGTCAGGGGAGTCCGCGGTGGGCAGCCCTGAGGCGTTCATGGTCGTGGTGAGCGTGGTGCCCGCTGTGCGGCACTCTGAGCGCGGGCGCGCGGGCGTCCGCACAGCAGGGAGGAGACGTTGTGGGGGATTTGGTGATCGGCGCCCGATCAGGCGCCGGAGAGCCCGAGGGCCCAGGCCGTCGGGCGGACCGGTCCACCGAGTCCGCGGCCTCCTCGGCCTCGGTCGAGGACGCGGCGGCGCAGACCGCCGACGGGCAGGGCGGTGCCGGATCGGAGGACGCCCCGGGCTCCCAGCACGCGGAGGCCGAGCCCGCGGACGGCTCGGAGTCGGAGGCTCCGTCCAAGCCGCGCAAGCAGCGCTCGTTCTGGAAGGAACTGCCGATCCTGGTCGGCATCGCGCTCATCCTCGCGCTGGTGATCAAGACGTTCTTCGTCCAGGCGTTCTCCATTCCGTCGGAATCGATGCAGAACACGCTGCAGGTCGGCGACCGCGTCCTGGTCGACAAGCTGACCCCGTGGTTCGGGGCCGAACCCGAGCGCGGTGAGGTCGTGGTGTTCCACGACCCGGGCGGCTGGCTGAGCGACGAGCCGACCCAGCAGAGCAGCAACTCCTTCCTCCGCGGTGTGCAGGACGTGCTCAGCTTCGTCGGCCTGATGCCCTCCGCCAACGAGAAGGACCTGATCAAGCGGGTCATCGCGGTCGGCGGGGACACCGTCGAGTGCGAGGGCGAGGGGCCGGTCAAGGTCAACGGCGTCGCGCTCAACGAGCCGTACGTCTACCAGGGCAACACCCCGTGCGGCGACCACCCGTTCGGCCCGGTCAAGGTGCCCAAGGACCGGATCTGGGTCATGGGCGACCACCGCGCCAACTCGCTGGACTCCCGCTTCCACATGGACCAGCCGGGCGGCGGCACCGTCCCGGTGGACAACGTGATCGGGCGTGCCTTCGTGGTGGCCTGGCCGGTCGGCCACTGGTCGACGCTGCCGGTGCCGGACACCTTCGACCAGAAGGGCCTGGCGGCGGCCGCGCCGATGGCGCCCCCCGTGGCCGGTGCGGTGGGGGCCGTCGCCCTGCTCCCGCTGGTGCGGCGGGTGCGTGGCCGGGCGGAGAGCCGCAAGGAGTCCTGAGCTCCACCGGATCGTGTTCCGCCGGGTTGCCCCCGGCTCTTGCGCGGGCCGTGGTACCGACGAGTAATCTGCTCGGACGTGCCACGGCCCGCCGGCGTTTCCGCCCGTGCCTCCGGCGTGCCAGTGGTGTTCTCCGGTCGGCCAGAGGTGGACGGTGTCGATGAGCAGTGTCGTGGAGCAGACGGCCGACCACCCGACCGCGCCCGCCCGTGCGGGCCGTCGGCCCGCCGCGGTGCTGCAGGGCGTCGCCCTGGCACTCGGGCTGGTGCTGATGGTCGGCGGCTTCGCGCTGATCGCGATCGACTACCGGCCGTACAAGATCCCCACCGCCTCGATGCACCCGACGCTGCGCGTCGGGGACACTGTGCTCGCCCGCAAGGTCGGCGGCGGCGACATCGGGCGGGGCGACGTGGTGGTCTTCCGGGACCAGGCCTGGGGCGGCGAGCTCATGGTCAAGCGGGTGGTCGCGGTCGGCGGGGACACCGTCGCCACCAGCGGGGCCGATCACCGGCTGACGGTCGACGGGCAGCCGGTGGACGAGCCCTACCTCGCGACGCAGGGCGGCCAGGGCCAGCCGTTCAGCGTGACGGTGCCGCAGGGCCGGCTGTTCCTGCTCGGCGACAACCGGGTGGGCTCGCTGGACTCCCGCACCCACCTGGAGGTGGACGGCGGGACCGTCCCGGCCGAGGCCGTCGAGGCGAGGGTCGAGGCCACCGTGCTGCCCTTCGGCCGGACGGGCCTGCTCGACCGGGTCACGGACTTCGACGGCTTCGCGGGCCCGAAGGCCTCGCAGCCGGGGCCGCTGGAGCCCTCCGCCTACGCCGCCGTCGCGGGCGCGGCGCTGATCCTCGTGACCTCCGCGGTGGGCGGGGTGGCGGGTCTGGGCCGCCGGCTCCGGGGGCGCAGCTCCTGAGCGGGGCCGTCGCCCCGCGGGCCGCTCTGCCGAACATCGCCCCGGACGACCGCGCCGGGTGGCAGGATCGGTAGCGCCACCGATGCGAACGGAAGGAGCGTGGAGCGCCGCCATGACAGCACGGCGCCGCAGAGCGGCGCGGATCCTGCTGCTGGACGGGCTGGACCGCATCCTCCTCTTCCTGGGGGCCGACCCGGCCACTCCGGGGGAGACGTGGTGGTTCACGCCCGGGGGAGGCTTGGAGGCGGGGGAGGACGTGCGGGAGGCCGCCGAGCGGGAGCTCGCCGAGGAGACCGGCCTGCGGGGTGTGGACCTGGGGCCCTTGGTGGCGTACGGCACGGTGTCGTTCTCCTTTCAGGGACAGCGCTACGAGCAGGAGCAGTGGTTCCACCTGGCCCGGACCACGGAGACGGTGCTGGACCACTCGGGCATGGGCGCCGACGAGCACGCCCAGTTGCTCGCGGCGCGTTGGTGGACGGTCGAGGAACTGAGGGGGACCGCCGAGACGGTCTATCCGGTCGGTCTGGCGGACTTCCTGGAGCGGCTGCTGGTCGAGGGCCCGCCGGTGGACCCGGTACGGCTCTGACCGTGGGTGCGGTGGTCCACAATGGGTGGACGTGACAAGTTGAGGGGACGCCTGGATGAGTGCCGAAGATCTCGAGAAGTACGAGACCGAGATGGAGCTCAAGCTCTACCGGGAGTACCGGGACGTCGTCGGCCTGTTCAAGTACGTGATCGAGACCGAACGACGGTTCTACCTCACCAACGACTACGAGCTGCAGGTGCACTCGGTCCAGGGCGAGGTGTTCTTCGAGGTGTCGATGGCGGATGCGTGGGTCTGGGACATGTACCGGCCGGCCCGGTTCGTCCGCAAGGTCCGGGTGCTGACCTTCAAGGACGTGAACATCGAGGAACTCGCGAAGAGCGATCTGGAGCTGCCCTCGGACGAGTCCGGCTTCGGGAACTGACGTTGGACGACTCCGTCCCGCGTTGTCCAGCCGAATTTCGCGGGAACAGGGCTTCTCACCCCTGCGGGTGACAGGAGTTGTCCACAGGTCCGAGTTATCCACAGGGAACGGGAATTCCCGGGCCTCGCCGTGCGCGTTGGGGCAGCCTCCTCGGCGGAGGTGGTCACCATGCAGCACACCGTCGTGCAGGACCAGGCCGTACCGGACACGGCCGCAGCCGGGAAGGCCCCGCGGGCGATCCCGGACCGCAGCACCAGGAACGGGCTCGGCCGGTACGGGGAGCGGGTCGCCGCCCGCCGCCTCGCGGAGGCCGGGCTCCGCATCCTGGACCTCAACTGGCGCTGCGCCGAGGGCGAGCTGGACATCGTCGCCCTCGACGGCGACACCGTGGCGGTCTGCGAGGTGAAGACCCGCTCCGAGCGGGGTTTCCAGCAGCCGACCGAGGCCATCGACCGGGCCAAGGCCGCCCGGCTGCAACGCCTGGCCGAGCGCTGGATGGCCGAGCGCTGGCCCGATCACTTCGCCCGGCTGGCCGGCCCCGGCTACGACCCGGGGCCCACCGATCCACAGTGGCCTCCCGCCCCACCGGGCGGGGTGCGGATCGACCTGGTCGCGGTGGTCAACCGGGCGCGGGGTGCGGCCCTGGTCGACCACCTGCGGGGGGTGGTCTGAGATGGCCTTCGCCCGTACCTGTTCCGTCGCGCTCGTCGGCGTCGACGGAGTGATCGTCGAGGTCCAGGCCGATCTGGAGCCCGGGGTGGCCGCGTTCACCCTGGTCGGCCTGCCCGACAAGGCGCTCACCGAGGCCCGCGACCGGGTCCGTGCCGCGGTCGTGAACAGCGGTGAGGCCTGGCCGCAGCGGAAGCTGACGGTCGGTCTCAGCCCCGCCTCGGTGCCCAAGAGCGGCAGCGGCTTCGACCTCGCGGTGGCCTGCGCCGTGCTGGCCGCCGCCGAACGGCTCGACCCCTCCGCCATCGCCGACCTGCTGATCATCGGCGAGCTGGGGCTGGACGGCCGGGTGCGGCCGGTCAGAGGGGTGCTGCCGTCGGTGCTGGCCGCCGCCGACGCCGGGTACCAGCGGGTCGTGGTCGCCGAGCAGACCGCACCCGAGGCCTCGCTCGTCCCCGGGGTGACGGTGATCGGCGTCCGCAGCCTGCGCCAGCTCGTCGCCATCCTGACCGGCGCGGCGGCACCGGAGGAGCCGCCCGATCCGATCGGGGGCAGGCCCGATCCGCTGATGGCCGGCCTGATGCTGCCCAGCGCCGGCGTGCGGGGCCTGCCCGACGACAGGGCGGCCCGGCTGGACATGGCCGACGTGGCCGGCCAGTACGAGGCCCGACGGGCGCTGGAGATCGCCGCGGCCGGAGGGCACCACCTCTACCTGAAGGGCCCGCCGGGCGCGGGCAAGACGATGCTGGCGGAGCGGTTGCCCGCGCTGCTCCCGCCGCTGACCCAGAAGGAGGCGCTGGAGGTCACCGCCGTCCACTCGGTGGCGGGGCTGCTCCCGGCCGGGCGCCCACTGATCGACACCGCGCCCTACTGTGCCCCACACCACTCCACGACGATGCCGGCCATCGTCGGCGGCGGCAGTGGTATGCCGAGACCGGGAGCGGTCTCGCTGGCCCACCGGGGCGTGCTCTTCCTGGACGAGGCACCGGAGTTCCCGGTCCGGGTGCTCGACGCGCTGCGCCAGCCGCTGGAGTCGGGCGAGGTGGTGATCGCCCGCTCGGCCGGATCACTGCGGCTCCCGGCCCGCTTCCTGCTCTGCCTGGCGGCCAACCCCTGTCCGTGCGGCCGGTATTCGCGGCGGGGCGAGGGCTGTGAGTGCACCCCCGCCATGGTCAGCCGCTACCAGGGGCGGCTCTCCGGGCCGCTGCTGGACCGGGTCGACCTCCAGGTCCAGGTGGCCCCGGTGACCAGGGTCGAGCTCATGGAACGGGACACCACGGCGGAGACCACCGAGACCGTCGCGGCCCGGGTGCTGGCCGCGCGGGAGCGGGCGGCGGCCCGGCTGGCGAACACCCCGTGGCGGACCAACGCGGAGGTCCCGGGCCACGAGCTGCGCACCCGCTGGCAGCTCACGGCCGGCGCACTCAACGACGCCGCACGGCAGTTGGAGCGGGGGCTGCTGACCGCCCGGGGCCTGGACCGGGTGCTCCGGGTCGCCTGGACGGTGGCCGACCTCGCCGGCCGCGACCGGCCGGACCAACGGGACGTGCGCACCGCCCTGGTCCTGCGCACCGGGGTGGAGCACGGACTGCCGCTGACCGAGCGGGTCTTCGGGCGGCTCGGTGGGATCCCGGCCCAGCGCGCCAGCCCGGACGGCGACTTGTCCGGGGAGCCCGAGGCGCCTGACGAGCGTTCGCGAAACCAGAAGGGTGAGGCATGAACCAGTTGCTGAGGCAACCTCGAATTCCCGGTGGTTCCGATGCCGGGCCCGGCCCCGGGGCCACCACCGAGACCGAGCCGGAACGCCTCGCCCGGGTGCTGCTCGGCCGACTCAGCGAGCCGGGGGACGCGGTGGTCGGTCGATGGCTCGCTCAACTTCCCGCCGTCGACGTGGTGAAGGCGATCCGGGACGGGACGGTGCCAGACCACCCGGGACTGGACGCCACCCGACTGTCCGGGTACCAGGCGCGGCTTCCGGGGCTGGACCCGCGGATGGACCTGAAACGGGTACGGGACGTCGGTGGGCGGTTCATCATTCCGGGGGATACGGAATGGCCCAGCCAACTCGACGACCTGGGTGACGGACGCCCGATCGGGCTCTGGGTGACGGGCACCGGCTCGCTGCGGCTGCTCGCGCTCCGCTCGGTCGCGATGGTGGGCTCCCGCGCCTGTACGGCCTACGGCGCCCACGTCGCGGGGGAGCTGTCCGCCCAACTGGCCGAACGCGGCTGGGTGGTCGTCTCCGGAGCCGCCTACGGGATCGACGCGGCCGCGCACCGCGGGGCGCTCGCGGTCGGTGGGACGACCGCCGCCGTACTCGCCTGCGGCGTCGACGTGGCCTATCCCAAGGGCAACGCCGAACTGATCCGGCGGATCGGCGTCCAGGGCCTGCTGGTCAGCGAACTCCCGCCCGGGGATCACCCGAACCGCTTCCGCTTCGTCCTCCGCAACCGGGTCATCGCGGCGCTCACCCGGGGGACGGTGGTGGTCGAGGCGGCGGTGCGCAGCGGAGCCCTGAGCACGGCCCGACGGGCGCGGGACCTCAACCGCCACACCATGGGCGTCGCGGGCCCGGTGACCTCGGAGCTCTCCGCCGGGGTGCACGCCCTGATCCGCAGCGGCGGTGCCACCCTGGTCACCGACGCGGCCGAGATCACCGAGCTGATCGGGGCGATCGGGGAGGACCTCGCGCCGCAGCGCAGCGGCCCGGTGCTCCCGCGCGACCTGCTGGAGCCGGCGGTGGCCCGGGTGCTGGAGGCCGTACCGGCGACGGCGGAGGGCGCGCCGGTCGAGCGGCTGGCCCGGCAGTCCGGCCTCCCGCCGGACGAAGTCCTGCAACGGCTCTACGAGCTGGGGTCGCTCGGCTACGTGGAGCGGCACGGCGCGCACTGGCGCGTGGTGCGGAGGAGGTGAGCACTGGAACCGGGAACACGTTTGGGTAGAGGGAACGCACGTTGGATCCGCCCGGCTGACCTGCCGATCCGGTTCTGCTGTCCGTCGCCCGGATCCGGTGTGCGAACGCCACCGGATCGGGGGACGACCGAGTGGCGGTAGCGCTTTGCAGTGAGTTGGTCACGCTACGCTCCACATGCCTTCCCTATCAGCACATGACTCGGCAGAACGGCGCAGACCAACGCATGCCCACACACATTCCCGGACACAGAGTGACCGGTGGCGCTCGGTCCTCGGGAGGGCCGCGGACCGAGCGGCGCCCCGCGTCCGACTACCCGTCCAAGTCGGCGGGGACGATGGGAGGCCTGTCCCGCCAGGGCGGGCGGCCGACGGTGGTGCCCCAGCCTACGGATGCGGCCCGGGGTGCCGAGCCGGCCCCGGGCGCCGGCGCGGCCGACCTCGACGGCGCGCCTGTCGGGGCGCCCGCCGGTGTGCCCCCCGGCGCGGTCGCGGCCGGCGCGCCCCGGCCGCCCGGCAGTGCGCCGGCCCGGGGCGCCACCTCTCCGGCGCTCGCCTCGCCGGTGTCCCCGCTCCGCCGGGAGAAGGCGGCGGACGGCGGCCAGGGGCAGGATGTCCGGGAGGTCGCGGCCCAGGGGCGCACCGCCCTCGAAGAGCTCTGGCGCTCCTACAAGGAGACCGGGGACCAGCGGCTGCGGGAGCAGCTGATCCTCCACTACTCACCGCTCGTCAAGTACGTGGCGGGGCGGGTCGGGGTCGGCCTGCCCTCCAACGTCGAACAGGCGGACTTCGTCTCCTCGGGGGTCTTCGGACTGATCGACGCGATCGAGAAGTTCGACATCGACCGCGCCATCAAGTTCGAGACCTACGCGATCAGCCGTATCCGGGGCGCGATCATCGACGAGCTGCGCGCCCTGGACTGGATCCCGCGCTCGGTGCGGCAGAAGGCGAAGGCGGTCGAGCGGACGTACGCGACGCTGGAGGCCCGGCTGCGCCGGACGCCGCACGAGCCCGAGGTCGCGGCCGAGATGGGCATCGCGATCGAGGACCTGCACGCCATCTTCAGCCAGCTGTCGCTCGCCAACGTGGTCGCGCTGGACGAACTGCTCCACCCGGTGGGGGAGGGCGGCGACCGGCTGAGCCTGATGGACACCCTGGTCGACCACGGTGCGGACAACCCGGTCGAGGTGGCCGAGGACCGCGAGCTGCGCAGACTGCTGGCCCAGGCGGTCAACACCCTCCCCGAGCGGGAGAAGACGGTGGTGACGCTCTACTACTACGAGGGCCTCACCCTCGCCGAGATCGGGCAGGTGCTGGGGGTGACGGAGAGTCGGGTGAGTCAGATCCACACCAAGTCCGTCCTCCAGCTGCGCGCCAAGCTGTCGGACATCCGGTAGGGCGCCGACGACAAGGGCGCCGGCAGCCGGGGACCGACAGCAAGGGCGCCGGCAGCGAAGGTGCCGGCCGGAGGGGTGTCTGCCGTCGGTCGTCAGAAGCCGGTCGCCGGGCCCGGGCCCCGTTCCGATGCGCGGCGCCGTACCGGCCGGAGGTAGGGCTCCGTACAGTGGGACCGTGCCGAAGATCCGAGCGGCCACGGTGGCCGAGCATCGCCAGCTCCAGCGGGCAGCCCTCCTCGATGCTGCCCGCATCCTGCTGACCGAGGGTGGCATGGAGGCCCTGACCTTCCCCGCGCTCGCGGCGCGCGCCGGGCTGGCGCGCTCCTCGGTCTACGAGTACTTCCGCTCCCGCGCCGCCGTGGTCGAGGCGCTCTGTGAGGTGGACCTCCCGCTCTGGGCGGCCGAGATCGAGGCCGGGATGGCGAGCTGCGACACCGCGGTCGAGCGGATCGAGGCCTACGTCCGGGGCCAGCTGGCACTGGCCGCCGACCCCCGGCACCGCGCGGTGGTGGCGATCTCGGCGCTGGAGCTCGACGAGGCCGCGCGTGAGCGGATCAGGGCGGCGCACGGCAGGCTGGCCGGTCTGGTCGGCCGGACGCTGGAGGAACTCGGCCACGAGCAGCCCCGGCTCGCCGCGGCCCTGGTCCAGGGCGTCGTAGAGGCGGCGACCCGCAGGGCCGAGCAGGCCGCGACCGGGGGCCGCGCCGGCTGTGCGACCGAGAGCCCCGAGGAGATCGCCGACGCCGCCGTCGCGATGGTGCTGCGCGGGCTCGTCCGTCCCTGAGCCCGGCTCCGGGCCTGCCCTCGGCCCCGGCCCTGGCTCTAACCCGCACCCCACCCCCGGCCCGGCGCCCTACCCGTCCCCGCCGTCCAGCGGCAGCAGCCGGGCCGTGCCCGCGCCGAAGAGGGCCAGCGGGTCGAGGTAGCGGTTTCCGCGCAGCAGCCCCCAGTGCAGGCAGTCGCGCCCGGCGCAGTGCCGCCCGTCCGGAGCGAGCAGTCCGATCGCCTGTCCGGCGGCCACCGGGGTGCCGACCGGGACGGTGCCGGTGACGGGCAGATAGGTGGTCCGGAGCGGGGGAGAGCCCGAGCCCGGGTGGGAGACGGTCACCACCGGCCGTCCCGCCACCGGCCCGGAGAACGTGACCACTCCGGGAGCTGCCGCCCGGACCTCCGCCCCGGGTGCGGCGGCGAGGTCCACCCCCCGGTGCCCGGCGGCCCAGACCTTCGGCGGCGGCTCGAACCGGCCCAGCACCCCGTCCAGGCCACCCACCGGCCAGGCCCGCGCACCACCCCGCCCGGCCTCGCCGCCCGGGCCCGGGACGCCGACCGCACCGACCGCACCGACGGCGCCGAAGCCTCCCCAAGCCCGTGAGGCTCCTGAGACGCCCGAGGCATAGGAAGCCCCCGGCGCCGCGAGCACGACCACGAGCACCACCGCCACCCACAGCGACAGCACCCCGTGAGCCCGCCGACCGGCCCGACCCACCTGGCCCACCTGGCCCACCTGGCCCACCCCGATCACCCCGATCACCCCACCGAACCACCCGCGACCAGTCATGCCCGCAGGCTCGCCCCCGCGCCGCCCCCGCACCACCCACATCCGGATTCCTGTGGACAAACCGCCCCCACGCCCGAGCGCCATCCCCCGGGCGGGTGTACGGGCGCCGCCATCCGGTGTACAAACGGCATACCGGCGACGGACCCGGGGCAGGCGGTCGACCGACCCGCGTCCGCCCCCGCACCCGCCTCCGCGCCCACGCCGAGCTCCACCTCCGACTCCACCCCCGGCCGCCCCGCGCGACCCGCCCCGACCCCGCCGCCGCCCCACGGGAACGCTGCCGCAGCCCCACCGGAACCCGCCCACCCCGGCCGTTCCCCGGGCTCCTCCCAGGTCCTCGGCGGGCCCCCGGCCACGCGTGGAGTCGCCCGCCCCTCGGCGCTTCCCGTACACTTCACACGCGACCCGGTCCGCCGGGTCGACTTCGCACGCCCCGCCACCGGCGGCCGGACGCGGTTCGTCCGCAGCCCCGCCAGGTGCGAGTGCCGCTCGGTCCGCCGAGCCCGACCGGCCCCCGGGCCGGAAGGGTGGTAGCGGCTCGGCACGTTCGGGGCGTCAGGCGTGGCTGTCACCTGGCCGCCACGGACAAACCGAGACTGACCCGGCTGTGGGCTATCGCTGCGACGCAGTGCCGCTGCCGGGCCGTAACACCAAGGAGTACGGCAATGGCCGTCGTCACGATGCGGGAGCTGCTGGAGAGCGGCGTCCACTTCGGTCACCAGACCCGCCGCTGGAACCCGAAGATGAAGCGCTTCATCATCACCGAGCGCAACGGCATCTACATCATCGACCTCCTGCAGTCGCTGAACTACATCGACCGCGCCTTCGAGTTCATCAAGGAGACCGTTGCCCACGGCGGCAGCGTCCTCTTCGTCGGCACGAAGAAGCAGGCCCAGGAGGCCATCGCCGAGCAGGCCACCCGCGTGGGCATGCCCTACGTGAACCAGCGCTGGCTCGGCGGCATGCTGACCAACTTCTCGACCGTCTACAAGCGCCTTCAGCGTCTGAAGGAGCTCGGCGAGCTGGACTTCTCGGACGTGGCCGGCTCCGGTCTCACCAAGAAGGAGCTCCTGGTCCTCCAGCGCGAGCACGACAAGCTGGAGAAGACCCTCGGCGGTATCCGCGACATGCAGCGCGTTCCCAGCGCCGTCTGGATCGTGGACACCAAGAAGGAGCACATCGCGGTCGGCGAGGCCCGGAAGCTCAACATCCCGGTCGTCGCCATCCTCGACACCAACTGTGACCCGGACGAGGTCGACTACAAGATCCCGGGCAACGACGACGCGATCCGCTCCGTCACCCTGCTGACCCGCGTGATCGCCGACGCCGTGGCCGAGGGCCTGAAGTCCCGCGCCGGTGTCGCCAAGGGCGACGCCAAGGCCGAGCCGGGCGCCGACCAGCCGCTGGCCGCCTGGGAGAAGGACCTCATCGAGGGCGAGAAGAAGGCCGAGGAGGCCCCCGCCGAGGCCGCCGCCGAGGCCCCCGCCGCCGAGGAGGCCGCTGTCGAGGCCCCCGCCACCGAGGCGCCGGCCGAGCAGGCCTGACGTACCAAGGGTGAGGGGCACCGGCCGGTACGAAGCCGGCAGGTGCCCCTCTCTCCCGCGCCGGGACCGAACCAGCGGTCCCGGCGCATCCCCACGCAGACACGCGAGACGCGAGAAGAGATTCACACCATGGCGAACTTCACCGCCGCGGACGTCAAGAAGCTCCGTGAGCTCACCGGCGCCGGCATGATGGACTGCAAGAAGGCCCTGGACGAGGCCGAGGGCAACGTCGAGAAGGCCGTCGAGCTCCTGCGCATCAAGGGCCAGAAGGGCGTTGCCAAGCGCGAGGGCCGTGACGCCTCCAACGGCGCCGTCGCCGCGCTCATCGCCGAGGACAAGAAGTCCGGCGTTCTGGTCGAGCTGAACTGCGAGACGGACTTCGTCGCCAAGGGTGACAACTTCGTCCAGGTCGCCGACGCCATCGCCGCCCACGTCGCGAAGACCGCCCCGGCCGACCTGGACGCCGCCCTGGCTTCCGAGATCGAGGCCGGCAAGACCGTCCAGCAGTTCGTCGACGAGGCCAACGCGACCCTGGGCGAGAAGATCGTCTTCCGTCGCTTCGCCCAGTTCGACGGTGACGGCTTCGTCGCGGTCTACCTCCACAAGACCAGCCCCGACCTGCCGCCGGCCGTCGGCGTCCTGGTCGAGCTGGACAAGGAGAACGCCGAGGTCGCCAAGGACGTCGCGCAGCACATCGCCGCCTTCGCGCCGAAGTACCTGTCCCGCGAGGAGATCCCGGCCGAGGAGCTCGAGAACGAGCGCCGCGTCGCCGAGGCCACCGCCCGCGAGGAGGGCAAGCCGGAGGCCGCCCTGTCGAAGATCGTCGAGGGTCGCGTCACGGGCTTCGTGAAGGAGAACTCCGTCCTGGAGCAGGCCTTCGCGAAGGACAACAAGAAGACCGTCGCCAAGGTCCTCGAGGAGAACGGCGTCGCCCTCAAGCGCTTCGCCCGCTTCCGCGTCGGCGCCTGAGCCACGTTCCACCTGGTCCCCGGCCCCCTTACGCTGGGAACCGCCCCCGCCCGCTGACCGGGGCGGGAGGAACGCCGAACGGGCTCACCCCGCGCCTACCGCCAACGGGCGGGCTCGCGTCGGCACCATGAACGACGAGGAGGCCATTGCCGTGCAGGACACCGAACCGGTTCCCGCGGCAGTGGCCTCCTCGCGTGTACGCGCAGGCCGGGCATCCGCACACCCGCGTCTGTGACCAGTAGGTGCAAAAAGGAGAAGTCCATGCAGGAGACGCAGGAGACCGCGCAGGACCCCAAGGCCGGCTCGCGCCGCCGGGTGCTGCTCAAGCTGTCCGGTGAAGCCTTCGCCGGTGGTGGCGGGCTCGGCGTCGACCCGGACGTCGTGCACGCGATCGCCCGGGAGATCGCCACCGTCGTCCGTGCCGGTACCGAGGTCGCGGTGGTCATCGGCGGCGGCAACTTCTTCCGGGGCGCCGAGCTCCAGGTCCGCGGCATGGACCGGGCCCGCTCCGACTACATGGGCATGCTCGGCACCGTCATGAACTGCCTGGCGCTGCAGGACTTCCTGGTCAAGGAGGGCATCGAGACCCGGGTCCAGACCGCCATCACCATGGGCCAGGTCGCCGAGCCGTACCTGCCGCTGCGGGCCGTCCGGCACCTGGAGAAGGGCCGTGTGGTGATCTTCGGCGCCGGTATGGGCATGCCGTACTTCTCCACCGACACCACGGCCGTCCAGCGCGCCCTGGAGATCCACGCCGACGTCCTGCTGATGGGCAAGAACGGCGTGGACGGCGTCTACGACTCCGACCCGCGGACCAACCCGGACGCGGTCAAGTTCGACGCGCTGGAGTACTCCGAGGTCATCGCGCGCGACCTCAAGGTCGCCGACCTCACCGCGATCACGCTGTGCAAGGACAACAACCTGCCGATGCTGGTCTTCGAGCTGCTGGCGGAGGGCAATATCGCGCGTGCGGTGAAGAGTGAGAAGATCGGCACACTCATCAGCCAGGATTCTGTCCGGGCCTGAGCAGCAACCAGCCGTACGGGACGGCGGCGGCGCCGTGACCGGCCGCCGCGCCGACACCGGTCGGGACAACAGCAGATGAACCGGACAGGGAGACCACAGTGATCGAAGAGACCCTCCTCGAGGCCGAGGAGAAGATGGAGAAGGCCGTCAGCGTCGCCAAGGACGACCTCGCGGCCATCCGCACCGGCCGCGCGCACCCGGCGATGTTCGCCAAGATCGTCGCGGAGTACTACGGCGCCGTGACGCCGATCAACCAGCTGGCCTCCTTCTCGGTGCCGGAGCCGCGGATGGCGGTCGTCTCGCCGTTCGACAAGACCGCGCTGAAGGCCATCGAGCAGGCGATCCGCGACTCCGACCTGGGCGTCAACCCGTCCAACGACGGCTCGATCATCCGCGTGGTGCTGCCCGAGCTGACCGAGGAGCGCCGCCGGGAGTTCATCAAGATCGCCCGCACCAAGGGCGAGGACGCCAAGGTCTCGATCCGCGCCGTGCGCCGCAAGGCCAAGGACGCGATCGACAAGCTGGTGAAGGACGGCGAGGTCGGCGAGGACGACGGCCGCCGCGGCGAGAAGGAGCTCGACGACACCACGGCCAAGTACGTGGCCCAGGTCGACGAGCTGCTGAAGCACAAGGAAGCCGAGCTGCTCGAGGTCTGATGAACGACGCCCCTGACGCCCCCGGCTACTGGGGCCCGTCCGACCAGCAGTTCCAGCCCTACCGCCCGGCGCCGCACCCGCAGGCCGCCCCTGTCCCGGCTCACCCGGCGCCGGGGTACGGCGCGCGGCCCGCGGCGCCGGCCCCGGGGCATCCCGGTCACCCGGGCGGCCACGCCGTGCCCCCGGGCACGCCGGGCGTCCCCCCGGGAGCGCCGGGCCTCCGTTCGGATCAGCCGCAGCAGCCTCCGGTGTACTGGGGCGGCGACGCGGAGGAGACTCAGGTCATGCCTCCCGTACCGGCCGAGCCCGGCCCGCCGCCCGGCACGCCCGACCACGGTCGGTCGGCCGGCCGCGGTCGGCCCGCGGCCCACGGGCGGCCCGCCGGCGGCGGCCCGGCCGACCCCGCCGAGGGGCAGGCCCGGGGGGCCGGTCGGCTGAGCGGCCCGCTGTTCCGGGACGAACAGCCCGAGCCGGCGCCGCCGGGCGTCACGGAGACGGTCGTGCTGCGCGCGATATCCGACGACGCCGCCCCCGCCCCCGGTCACGGCACCCCGCCGCACCCGGGGGCACCGGTGCATCCCGCGCCGCCGGCGAACCACCTGGCGGCCGGGCAGCCCCGCTTCGTGCCGTCGTCCCTCCCAGGGCAGGAGACACCCGTGGCCGCCCAGCCCGCTCCGCAGCCGCAGCCGCGCAAGCAGCGCGGTGGCCGTAACCTCCAGGCCGCCATAGGCGTGGGCGTCGGCCTCGGTGCGGTGATCATCGCCTCGCTGTTCGTGGTGAAGGCGCTGTTCCTGGTCGTCGTGATGGCCGCGGTCGCGGTCGGCGTCTGGGAGCTGACCAGCCGGCTCGCCGAGCGCAAGCAGATCAAGGCGCCGCTGGTCCCGCTGGTCGTGGGCGGCATCGCGATGGTCGCCACCGGCTACTGGTCCGGCATCCAGTGGGCCGCCGCCTCGCTCGCGCTGACCGGGCTGGCGGTGATGGTCTGGCGGATGGCCGAGCCGCCGGAGGACTACCTGCGGGACATAACGGCAGGCGTGTTCACGGCCTTCTACGTGCCGTTCCTGGCCACCTTCGTGGCGATGATGCTGGCGGCCGACGACGGCCCCCAGCGGATCGTGCTCTTCCTGATCGTGACGATCTGCAGTGACACCGGCGCCTACGCGGTGGGCTACAAGTTCGGGAAGACCAAGCTGGCGCCGACGATCAGCCCGGGCAAGACCCGCGAGGGCCTGGCCGGCGGCATCGGCCTGTCGATGCTGGCGGGCGCGCTGCTGATGGAGCTGATCATCGACGGCGGCAGCTGGTGGCAGGGCCTGATCCTGGGCGGCTGCGCGGCGGTCACCGCGACCCTGGGCGACCTGGGCGAGTCGATGATCAAGCGCGACCTCGGGATCAAGGACATGGGCACGCTGCTGCCCGGCCACGGCGGCATCATGGACCGGCTGGACTCGCTCCTGCCGACCGCCCCGGTGGTCTGGCTGCTGCTGGCGGCCTTCGTCGGCAGCTGACCCGCCCGGGCGGGACGTACGAGGTGAGGGCCCCGGACGCCTGGCGTCCGGGGCCCTCGCGCGTCTGCGACACTGGAACAACCATGCCTAAGCCCGGAGAACTCACCTTTGTCGCGCCGCGCGGCGCCAAGCCCCCGCGACACCTCGCCGACCTGAGCCCCGCCGAGCGCAAGGAGGCCGTCGCCGAGCTGGGCGAGCAGCCGTTCCGCGCCAAGCAGCTCTCCAACCACTACTTCGGCCGGATGTCGAACGACCCGGCGAGCTGGACGGACATCCCCGCCGCCAGCCGGGAGAAGCTCACCGGGAGCCTGCTGCCCGAGCTGATGTCGGTGGTCCGGCACGTCTCCTGCGACGACGACGCCACCCGCAAGACGCTCTGGAAGCTGTTCGACGGCACGCTCGTGGAATCCGTGCTGATGCGCTACCCGGACCGGGTCACCATGTGCATCAGCTCGCAGGCCGGCTGCGGCATGAACTGCCCGTTCTGCGCCACCGGCCAGGCCGGTCTGACCCGCAACCTGTCCACCGGCGAGATCGTCGAGCAGATCGCCTCCGGGATGCGCGCGCTCAAGGCGGGGGAGATCCCCGGCGGCGAGGCGCGGCTGTCCAACGTGGTCTTCATGGGCATGGGCGAGCCGCTGGCCAACTACAACCGGGTGCTGGCCGCGATCCGCCGGCTGACCGACCCGGCCCCGGACGGCTTCGGCCTGTCCCAGCGCGGCATCACGGTCTCCACCGTCGGCCTCGTTCCGGCGATGAACCGGTTCGCCGACGAGGGCCTCAGCTGCCGTCTGGCGCTGTCGCTGCACGCCCCGGACGACGAGCTGCGCGACGAGCTGGTCCCGGTGAACACCCGGTGGAAGGTCGCCGAGGTGCTGGACGCGGCCTGGAACTACGCGGAGAAGTCCGGCCGCCGGATCTCCATCGAGTACGCGCTGATCAAGGACATCAACGACCAGGCCTGGCGGGCCGACCTGCTCGGCCGGCTGATCAAGAACCACCGGGTGCACGTCAACCTGATCCCGCTGAACCCGACCCCGGGTTCCAAGTGGACGGCCTCCCGGCCTGAGGACGAGCGCGAGTTCGTCCGCCGCCTCCAGTCGCACGGCGTGCCGACGACCGTCCGCGACACCCGCGGCCAGGAGATCGACGGCGCCTGCGGCCAGCTCGCCGCGGCGGGCTAGGACGGGCGCCAGGCGCGTGGCGCGGGTCAGCGCAGGCCGGCGGCCGCCAGTGCGGCGGTCGCCCCGCCGGTCAGCAGCAGCGTGCTGCCCACCGCGAGGGTGCGCAGCGCGACCGCGCCGAACAGCAGCCGGGGCGAGGTGCCGAGGCGCAGCAGCGCGTCGGTGACCTCCCGGCGGTCGGTGCGGACCTCGGCGAGCCGGGTGACCACCGCGGCGGCCGCGCAGCCGAGCACCAGGCAGGCCTCGACCGCGGGCAGCGCGTCGGCGCTGTCGGGCGTGCCGATCCAGTAGCGGACGGTGGTGAGCACCAGCGCGACGGCGAGGGTGAGCACGGCCAGCGGTGCGCCGAGCCGGCGGGCCTGGGCGGTGAGCCCGCGCCCGGCCAGCAGCCGCAGCGGGGTGGGCCGTCCGACGGCGAGCAGCCGCCCGGCCCAGCCCAGCAGCGGGCCGGTGAGCAGGGCGAGGCCGAGCGCGCTGGCGGCCCAGCCGCCGAGGGCGGCGGTGCTGGTGCTGCCGAGCCCGGCGGGCAGGTGGATCGGGCGGCCGTCGGCGGCGGCGCCGGGGCGCAGGGCGATGAGTTCGAGCGCGGCGCCGATGACGCCCAGTCCGGTCGCCAGGGCGATCCGCCAGACACCGAAGCCGGTCGGGGCCTGGGTGCGGCCGCCGGGCAGGGTCTCGGTGACGGGCACCGCGCAGGCGGCGGCGGTGCCGGCGGTGAGCGGGACCAGGGCGAGCAGGGCGACCGGTGCGGCGGCCGGCAGCGGCACGCCCATGCCGAGGTCGGGGGCGAGCCCGGGCCCGGCGACGTCGTTGCGCAGCACCAGGAAGGCCAGCAGGGTCAGCACGCTGCCGAGGGTGGAGGCGAGCGCGACCTCGCCGGCGATCAGCGTCCGGATCCGGTGGGAGCCGGCCCCGGCGGCGGTGAGGCCGGCGATCCGCTCGGGCCGCCGGGCGGGCACCGCGCGGGCGGCGACGGCCGCGAACCAGGCGACGGCGGCGAGCGGGGGCAGGCACCAGAGCAGCCGGGCCAGCGGGCCGGCGCCGCCGGCCGGGTCGCTCATCGCCCGGCCGAGGGAGCGCAGCAGGAAGGCGGCGACCACGGCGGCGGCCAGCGCGGTGAGCAGCCAGCGGCCGAGGTCGGGCACCCGGTAGCCCCGGGCCAGACGGAGATAGAACACGTCGACTCTTTCAGCGGCTCGGCGGCGTTCGGTGGCTCGGCGTTCGGTGGCCCGGTGCCGTCAGCGGCGGGTGGCCGTGACGGCGGGCGCCCCGTTGGCCCCGGGGGCGGTGGTGCCGCGGGGGACGGGGGCGACGGGGGCGGTGAGCCGTCCGTCGACGAGGGCGACGGCGCGGTCCGCGAACCGGACGAGTTCGGCGTCGTGGGTGGCCAGGACGAGGGTGAGCTGGTGGGACCGGGCCGCGCTGGTCAGTATCCGCATGACCTGGTCGGCGGCCTCGCGGTGCAGCGGGGCGGTGGGGTCGTCGGCGAAGACCACGGGCGGCAGCGGGGCCAGGGCGCGGGCGACGGCGACCCGCTGGCGCCGGCTCTGGACGAGCCGCTCGGGGCGCAGCCGGGCGCAGTCGCCGACGTCGAGGCGTTCCAGCCACTCGTCGGCGGCGGTGTAGGCGGCCTTGTTGCCGGCCCCGGCGAGCAGCAGCGGCAGGGCGACGTTCTCCCGGGCGGTCAGTTCGGGCACCAGGTGGGGCTCCGAGCCGACGAAGCCGAAGCGGTCGCGGCGTAGCCGTTCGCGGCCGGCTCGGGCGAGGGTGTGCACGGGGGCGCTGTTGAACCAGACCTCGCCCTCGTCGACCGGGAGCTGCGCGGAGAGGCAGCCGAGCAGGGTGCTCTTGCCGGAGCCGCGCGGGCCGGTGACGGCGAGCACCTCGCCCTCGCGGACGCCGATCGAGATGCCGCGCAGGGCGGGGGTGCCGTCATGGGACTTGACGATCCCTCGGGCCCACAGCACGTCGTTGTCAGGCGGTGCCGCTGACATGAGGATCCATCCTGGGTGGCCGCAGGGATATGACAGTCGTCAGATTAGAACGAGGGGGCCGGGTCGCGGTTGCGGCGCACTGGTCCATCACGGGCAAATCACCCGCATTCAGGCATGTTTGGTCGTACGACTGTGATGTTGAGCGGACCGGGGACGCCGAAGGGCGGCCCCGCGGGGAGCGGGGCCGCCCTTCGGCGGAGGGTGGGGAAGAAGGCTCAGGGGATCAGATCTTCGCCCACGCGTCGGTGAGGCTGGTCCGCAGGATCTGCTCGATCTCGTCGAAGGTCGACTGGTCGGAGATCAGCGGCGGGGCCAGCTGGATGACCGGGTCGCCACGGTCGTCGGCGCGGCAGTACAGGCCGTTGTCGAAGAGGGCCTTCGACAGGAAGCCGTAGAGGACGCGCTCGACCTCCTCGTCGTTGAACGACTCCTTGGTGACCTTGTCCTTCACGAGCTCGATGCCGTAGAAGTACCCGTTGCCGCGGACGTCGCCGACGATCGGCAGGTCGCGCAGCTTGTCCAGGGTGCCCAGGAACGCCGACTCGTTGTCGAGCACGTGCTGGTTCAGGCCCTCGCGCTCGAAGATGTCGAGGTTGGCCAGCGCCACCGCGGAGGAGACCGGGTGGCCACCGAAGGTGTAGCCGTGCAGGAAGGTGTTGTCACCCTTGTAGAACGGCTCGGCGAGGCGGTCCGAGATGATCGTGGCGCCGATCGGGGAGTAGCCCGAGGTCATGCCCTTGGCACAGGTGATCATGTCGGGCTGGTAGCCGAACTTGTCGGCGCCGAACATGGTGCCCAGGCGGCCGAAGGCGCAGATGACCTCGTCCGAGACCAGCAGCACGTCGTGGCGGTCGCAGATCTCGCGCAGGCGCTGGAAGTACCCGGGCGGCGGCGGGAAGCAGCCACCGGCGTTCTGCACCGGCTCGACGAAGACGGCGGCGACGGTCTCGGCGCCCTCGTTGAGGATGGCCACCTCGATCTCGTCGGCGCACCAGCGGCCGTAGGCCTCGGGGTCGACCGTGCCGTCGGGGCCCTCGAGGAAGGCCGGGGCGCGGTAGATGTTGGTGTTGGGCGCCTTGTGGGTGCCCGGGACCAGCGGCTCGAACGGGGCCTTCAGGCCCGGCAGACCGGTGATCGACAGGGCGCCCTGCGGGGTGCCGTGGTAGGCGACGGCGCGCGAGATGACCTTGTACTTGGTCGGCTTGCCGGTCAGCTTGAAGTACTGCTTGGCGAGCTTCCAGGCGGTCTCGACGGCCTCGCCGCCACCGGTGGAGAAGAAGACCTTGTTCAGGTCGCCCGGGGCGTAGTTGGCCAGGCGCTCGGCCAGCTCGACGGCCTTCGGGTGGGCGTAGCTCCACACCGGGAAGAAGGCGAGCTCCTTGGCCTGCTTGGCGGCGGCCTCGGCGAGCTCCTCACGGCCGTGGCCGGCCTGGACGACGAACAGGCCGGCGAGGCCGTCGAGGTACTTGCGTCCCTTGTCGTCCCAGACGTAGGTGCCCTCGCCCTTGACGATCGTCGGCACGGGGGAGTTCTCGTACGACGACATGCGGGTGAAGTGCATCCACAGGTGGTCGTAGGCGGTCTTGGAAAGGTCCTTCTGCGCCGGGTCGGCTGTCATCGGGTGCCCCAGGTGTAGGTCTGTTTCCGGAGCTTCAGGTAAACGAAGCTCTCGGTGCTCCGCACGCCGGGAAGCGCGCGGATGCGCTTGTTGATCATTTCGAGCAGGTGCTCGTCGTCCTCGCAGACCAGTTCGGCCAGGAGGTCGAACGAGCCTGCGGTGCAGACGACGTAGTCGACCTCGTCGAGGGCGGCCAACGCGTCGGCGACGGGTTCGATGTCGCCCTCGACCCGGATGCCGACCATCGCCTGGCGGGTGAAGCCGACGGTGAGCGGGTCCGTGACGGCGACGATCTGCATCACGCCCTGGTCGAGCAGCTTCTGGACGCGCTGCCGCACGGCCGCCTCGGACAGGCCGACGGCCTTGCCGATGGCGGCGTACGGGCGGCGCCCGTCCTCCTGGAGCTGCTCGATGATCGCCTTGGAGGCGGCGTCGAGGGGAACGCTGGCGTTCCGGTCGCGGTTGGCCACGCGGCCACTGTGCCTGATCGTTCGCGCGTTCGCAAGCGTGGAAACTGCTGATTTCGTCGTGATCTTGGAAAACGTATGCGGATTTCATTGCTGGATCGCACTCCGCCTGTCGATACCAGCAGTCGTGCGGCTACCCTGGCACCGTACGCGCGCGCCCCCGAGGGCCGGTGCGCGTACCGCCACCAGTGGACCGCGCCGCTCCGGGTGCGGCCACTCGGGACCCTTCGTACGCCGGACCCGCCGACGTACCATGGCGCCGGAATCTGCAACGCCGCAGGCCCAGACCGAGGAGAGATCCGTGAGCGACCTTCGCACGCTGCGCAACTACATCAACGGTGAGTTCGTCGACGCGGTCGACGGCCGCACGCTCGACATCGTCGACCCGACCACCGGCGAGGTCTACGCGACGTCGCCGCTGTCCGGTGCCGCTGACGTGGACGCCGCCATGGCCTCGGCCGCCGCCGCGTTCCCGATCTGGCGCGACTCCACCCCGAGCACCCGGCAGAAGCTGCTGCTCAAGATCGCCGACGCGGTCGAGGCCCGCGCCGACGAGATCGTCGACACCGAGGTGCGCAACACCGGCAAGCCCCGCGCGCTGACCCTCTCCGAGGAGATCGGCCCGATGGTGGACCAGATCCGGTTCTTCGCCGGTGCGGCCCGCATGCTGGAGGGCAAGGCCGCCGGTGAGTACATGGACGGGATGACCTCGATCATCCGCCGCGAGCCGGTCGGCGTCTGCGCCCAGGTCGCGCCGTGGAACTACCCGATGATGATGGCCGTCTGGAAGTTCGCCCCGGCCATCGCCGCGGGCAACGCCGTCGTGCTGAAGCCCTCCGACACCACCCCGGCCTCCACCGTGCTGCTGGCCGAGATCATCGGCGGCGTGCTCAAGGAGCTGGAGCTGCCGGCCGGCGTCTTCAACGTCATCTGCGGCGACCGCGAGACCGGCAAGCTGATGGTCGAGCACAAGACCCCGGCGATGGCCTCCATCACCGGCTCGGTGCGCGCCGGCATCTCGGTCGCCGAGTCCGCCTCCAAGGACGTCAAGCGCGTCCACCTGGAGCTGGGCGGCAAGGCCCCGGTCGTGGTCTTCGAGGACGCCGACATCGCCGAGGCCGTCGAGGGCATCTCGGTGGCGGGCTACTTCAACGCCGGCCAGGACTGTACGGCCGCCACCCGCGTGCTGGTCCACGAGTCGATCCACGACGCCTTCGTCGAGGCGCTGGCCAAGGCCGCGGCCGAGACCAAGACCGGCGGGGTGGACGACGAGGACGTGCTGTACGGCCCGCTGAACAACGCCAACCAGCTGAAGCAGGTCTCCGGCTTCATCGAGCGGCTGCCCGCCCACGCCAAGGTCGAGGCCGGTGGCCACCGGGTCGGCGACAAGGGGTACTTCTACGCCCCGACCGTCGTCTCCGGCCTGAACCAGGACGACGAGATCATCCAGAACGAGGTCTTCGGCCCGGTCATCACCGTGCAGAAGTTCACCGACGAGGACCAGGCCGTCGAGTACGCCAACGGCGTCGAGTTCGCGCTGGCCTCCTCGGTGTGGACCAAGGACCACGCCCGCGCCATGCGGATGTCGCGCCGCCTGGACTTCGGCTGCGTCTGGATCAACACCCACATCCCGCTGGTCGCCGAGATGCCGCACGGCGGCTTCAAGAAGTCCGGCTACGGCAAGGACCTGTCGGCGTACGGCTTCGAGGACTACACCCGGGTGAAGCACGTCATGACCGCGATCTGAGCGGGTCGTGACCGTTGGACGAGGTATGACCGCGATCTGAGCGGGTCGTGACCGTCGGACGCCGTATGACCGCGATCTGATTCAGGTCGTATGAACCGACCATGGGCCCGGGTCTTCTCGACCCGGGTCCTGTGTCTTTGCACCCTGTCGACGGTTGGCGCGACCGGCTGACAGGATGGAACTGCCCTTCGGGGACGGGCCCGCCCTAGCCTTACCGACATGAGCATTCCCACCGCTGACTCAGCCGCCGGCCAGGCCGTCAAGGCCGTCGACCGCGCGCACGTCTTCCACTCGTGGTCCGCCCAGGCGCTGATCGACCCCCTCGCGGTGGCCGGCGCCGAGGGCTCGTACTTCTGGGACTACGACGGCAACCGCTACCTAGACTTCTCCTCGCAGCTGGTCAACACCAACATCGGCCACCAGCACCCGAAGGTGGTCGCCGCGATCCAGGAGCAGGCGGCGAAGCTCTGCACCATCGCCCCCGGCTTCGCGGTCGAGGCGCGCAGCGAGGCCGCCCGGCTGATCGCCGAGCGCACCCCCGGCGACCTGGACAAGATCTTCTTCACCAACGGCGGCGCCGAGGCCAACGAGAACGCCATCCGGCTGGCCCGGCTGCACACCGGCCGGCAGAAGGTGCTGTCCACCTACCGCTCGTACCACGGCGCCACCGCCAACGCGATCGCCCTCACCGGCGACCCGCGGCGCTGGCCCAACGAGAGCGGCGTCTCCGGCGTGGTGCACTTCTGGGGGCCGTACGCCTACCGCTCCAACTTCCACGCCGAGAACGAGGCGCAGGAGTGCGAGCGCGCGCTGGAGCACCTGGAGCAGGTGATCGCGTTCGAGGGGCCCGGCACCGTCGCGGCGATCATCCTGGAGACCGTGGTCGGCACCGCGGGCATCCTGGTCCCGCCGGCCGGCTACCTGGCCGGGGTGCGGGAGATCTGCGACCGCTACGGGATCGTGTTCATCCTGGACGAGGTGATGGCCGGCTTCGGCCGCACCGGCGAGTGGTTCGCCGCCGACCACTGGGGCGTCACCCCGGACCTGCTCACCTTCGCCAAGGGCGTCAACTCGGGCTACGTGCCGCTGGGCGGCGTGGCGATCAGCGCCGAGATCGCGGCCACCTTCGCCGAGCGACCCTTCCCCGGCGGGCTCACCTACTCCGGCCACCCGCTGGCCTGCGCCTCCGCGGTGGCGACCATCACCACCATGGCGGAGGAGGGCATCGTCGAGAACGCCAAGCACATCGGCGAGACGGTGCTCGGCCCCGGCCTGCGCGAGCTGGCCGAGCGGCACCCGTCGATCGGCGAGGTCCGCGGCCTCGGCGTGTTCTGGGCGCTGGACCTGGTGAAGAGCCGGGAGACCCGCGAGCCGCTGGTGCCCTACAACGCGGCCGGCGCCGCCAACGCGCCGATGGGCGAGCTGGCCGCGGCCTGCAAGCAGCGCGGGCTCTGGCCGTTCGTCAACATGAACCGCTTCCACGTCGTCCCGCCGTGCACCGTCACCGAGGAGGAGGCCAAGACCGGCCTCGCGGTCCTGGACGAGGTGCTGTCGCTCACCGACGCGCACACTGTCTGACGTACCAACCAGGACGGCCCCGAGCACCCGCGTGCCCGGGGCCGTCCCACGCTCCGGAAGGCCGCTCATGCCCAGCAGCTCCACCCTGACCCGCCGTCCTCCCGCCTCCAGCCCCGTCCGCCGGCGTTCCGTGCTCGGCGGGGCCGCGCTGCTCGGCGCCGGCGTGCTGACCGGTTGCGGCATCCCGGCCGCGTACGTGGCCGAGGACCGCCGCTCGGCGCCGGACCGTTCGGAGGACGACAAGCGGCTCGTCTTCTCCAACTGGACGCAGTACATCGACACCGACGACGCGGGCGGGCGCCCCACCCTGGACGCCTTCAGCGAGAAGACCGGGATCGCGGTCGGCTACACCGAGGACATCAACGACAACGACGAGTTCTTCGGCAAGATCAGCCCGGTGCTCACCCAGGGCGCCGCCCCCGGCCGGGACCTGATGGTGATCAGCGACTGGATGGCCGGGCGGTACGTCTCGCTGGGCTGGGTGCAGGCGATGGACCGGGCCAACCTGCCCAACGTCACGGCCAACCTGGACCCGCAGCTGGCCGACCCGGCCTTCGACCCCGGGCGCCGGCGCAGCGTGCCGTGGCAGTCCGGGATCACCGGCATCGCCTACAACCGCAAGGCGCTCGGCCGGGAGATCAGGTCCACCGCCGACCTGTGGGCGCCCGACCTCAAGGGCCGGGTCACGCTGTTCGCCGGGCTGGACGAGGCGCTCGGGCTGCTGATGCTCTCCCAGGGCGCGGACATCGCGAAGTTCACCGACGACGACGCGCGCCGGGCGATGGACCTGGTGCAGAAGACGGTGGACAGCGGCCACGTCCGGCGCTTCACCGGCAACGACTACACCAGCGACCTCGCCTCCGGTGCGGCGCTCGCCTGCCAGGCCTACTCCGGCGACGCCGTCCAGCTCACCGCCGAGAACCCGGACATCGAGTTCGTGGTGCCGGAGGAGGGCGGCGAGCTGTGGGCGGAGAGCCTGATGATCCCCAACCGGGCCGCCCACAAGCGCAACGCCGAGCTGCTGATCGACTACTACTACCAGCCCGAGGTGGCCGCCGAACTCGCCGCGTTCGTCCAGTACATCTGCCCGGTGCCGGCCGCCCGCGAGGTGCTGGCGGCCAGCGGCGACAAGGAGAAGGCCGAACTCGCCGAGAACCCGCTGGTGTTCCCGACCGACGGGATGCGCGCCCGGCTGCACACCATGCGCGACGTCACCTCGGCCGAGCGGCCCGAGCTGCACAAGGTCTGGGGGCGCATCACCGGGGTGTGACCGCTACCGCCGGACGGCGTCCAGGGCGAGCAGTGCCACGTGCAGGGAGAGGCAGGACTCCACCTGGTCGAGGTCGACGCCGAGGATCCGCTCGACCTTGTGCAACCGGTCGTAGAAGGACGGCCGGGACAGGTGCGCGGCGTCCGCCGCGGCCGACTTGTTCCGGCCCTGCTCCAGGTAGATCCGCAGCATCTGCACCAACTGGCCGTTGTGCTCGGCGTCATGGGCCAGCAGCGGGCCCAACTCCCGTTCCACGTACGTCTGCAGCCGGGCGTCGTCGCGCAGCAGGTGGAGCAGGCCGCGCAGCCGGACGTCCGGCAGGCGGTAGTAGGAGGAGCTGCGGCCGCCGGGCGCGTCGTGCAGGGCGGCGTCGGCGACCTGGGTGGCCTCCAGCAGGGTGCGCCGGGCGTCGCGCACCGAGCCGACCGAGGAGCCGACCGCGACCACCGGGCCCGCCGGGTCGCCGCCCTCCCGTCCGGCCTCGGCGGACATCCGGCGCAGCGCGGCGGAGAGGGCGTCCAGCGAGGCGTGCTCGTCCTGCTGGGTGCCGAGCGTGATCAGCAGCCCGACGGCCTCGTCGTCCAGCGCGCCGACCAGGGCGGTCAGCCGGCAGGCCCGGACGGCGCCGGCGGCCAGCTCGGTGAAGTCGCGCAGCCGGGCCTGCGCCTCCAGCGCGGCCGGGATCGGGCCGCGCCGCTGCCGCAGCACCACGCCGACCAGCCGGCGGCCCTCCAGCGGGATGCCGAGGGCCTGGGCGCGCAGCGCCGCCTCGGAGACGGTCAGCGCGTGGGTGAGGATGCCGGACAGCAGGGTGCGGTGGGTCTGCCGCTCCAGGCTCTCCCGGTCGCGCACCACCAGCCGGTTGAGCGCCAGCGCGGAGGCGCCGCGCTCCAGCAGCATGGTGTGCGGGTGGGCCTCGCCCTCGGGCAGCGGGCCGGGCTCCTGCACCAGCACCAGCCGGCCCCAGTCCTGGCCGCGGGCTCCGACGGTGGTGACCAGCCAGCCGCTGCGCGGGTCGTGGCCGGTGCGTCCGGCCGGACGGACGCCGCGCGAGCGGCGCTCCCAGTCCTCCAGCACCTCGGCCTCCGGGCGTCCGGCGGCGTCGTGGGCGAGGACCTGGTGGGCCAGGTTCTCCAGGACGACCGGGGCGCCGGCCATCCGGGACACCTGGCGGATCACCTCGGGCGGCTCGGCGCCCTCCACCACCAGCTCGTTGAAGACCTGGTGGACCGACTCGGAGATCCGCAGCTGCTCCAGCTGGGAGTTGACCACCAGGGCGTGCACGGCCTCGGTGACGGCGACGAAGCGCAGCTCGCGGCGGAGCGTGATCAGCGGCAGTCCGCGCTGCTCGGCGGCGTTGACCAGGGCGCGGGGGAGCGAGTCGAAGTAGCGCCGCCCGAACTCGACGACCAGGCCGGCCACCCCGACCTCGTCCAGCTCGCGCACGTAGCGGGCCAGGCCCTCGCGGTCCTCGGGCAGGGCGATGCCGGTGGTCAGCACCAGTTCGCCGCCGCGGAGCATCCCGGCGACGTCGGGCAGTTCGCTGACGTGGACCCAGCGGACCGGCCGCTCCAGGTGGTCGGCGCCGGCCACCACCTGGGGCAGGCCGCGCCGCATCACGTCGAGGTCGAGGACTCGGGCGACGGTGGGGAGCATCGCGGGCCTCCGGGGCTGTGGAGAGCGGAGCCGGGGCTCCGGGCGTTCTGGTTTCGGGTGACGCGGTCAGGGTGACGCGGTCGGGGTGTGCAGTCGGGGTGTGCGGTCAGGGTCGTGCAGTCAGGGTGTCAGGTAAATCATCCATCCCCCCGACGACCTGTTGCCCTGCCCGCACCCTTGCACCCTGTAAGGCCCTTCGTGCCGAGGTTGTCGAAGTGACCCTTGTCACCCCAACCCCGCAGCAGGCAAGGTCAGCGGGACCGCAGACCCCCACCGCGGACGCGTGACCCCGCAGCGGTCGAACCACGGCACTTGGAGGAACCAGATGGACCTGACCGACTTCGGCCCGGGCGCGCAGTACATCGCGGGACGCCAGACCAGGGGGAGCGGCGAGCCCTTCCAGGTCGTCAACCCCGCCGACGGCAGCGTGGTCGAGCAGGTCGCGCTGGCCACCGCCGGGGACGTGGACACCGCCGTCGCCGCCGCCAGGGCCGCCCTGCCCGGCTGGTCCTCGGCCACCCCCGGTGCGCGCTCCGAGGCGCTCACCCGGCTGGCCGCCGTGCTGGCCGGGGCGGCCGACGACCTGGCCCGGGTGGAGACCGCGCAGACCGGCAAGCCGGTCAAGCTGGCCACCGAGTTCGACGTGCCCGGCACCGTCGACAACGCCGCCTTCTTCGCCGGCGCCGCCCGCAACCTGGAGGGCAAGGCGGCCGGCGAGTACTCCGGCGACCACACCTCGTACGTGCGGCGCGAGGCGGTCGGCGTGGTCGGCTCGATCTCGCCGTGGAACTACCCGCTGCAGATGGCCGCCTGGAAGATCCTCCCGGCGATCGCCGCGGGCAACACCATCGTGCTCAAGCCGGCCGAGCTGACCCCGCTGACCTCGCTGATGTTCGCCCGGGCCTGCACCGCCGCCGGCATCCCGGACGGCGTGGTCAACGTGGTCACCGGCGCCGGGCGCACCGCGGGCGAGCACCTGGTCGGGCACCCGGACGTCGCGATGGTCTCCTTCACCGGCTCCACCGGCGTCGGCAAGCGGGTCGCCGAGATCGCCACCGCGGGCGTCAAGCGCACCCACCTGGAGCTCGGCGGCAAGGCCCCGTTCGTGGTCTTCGACGACGCCGACCTGGACGCCGCGGTGCACGGAGCGGTCGCGGCCTCGCTGATCAACGGCGGCCAGGACTGCACCGCCGCCACCCGCGCCTACGTCCAGCGCCCGCTGTACGACGCCTTCGTGGCCGGGGTGGCCGAGCTGTACGCGGCGATCCGGATCGGCGACCCGCTGAACCCGCGCACCGACCTCGGCCCGCTGGTCTCGTACGCCCACCGGGACCGGGTGGCCGGCTTCGTGGAGCGCGCCCGCTCGTACGCCACCGTGGTCACCGGCGGCCGGGCCCCGGAGAAGGGCCACGACGGCACCGACCTCACCCGGGGCGCGTACTACCAGCCGACCCTGATCACCGGCGCGGCCCAGGACAGCGAGGTCGTGCAGGGCGAGATCTTCGGCCCGGTGCTGGTGGTGCTGCCCTTCGACGGCGACGACGAGGGCCTGCGGCTGGCCAACGACACCCCGTACGGGCTGGCCGCCTCCGCCTGGACGAGCAACGTGCACCGCTCGCTGCGCGCCACCCGGGAGATCGCGGCCGGCTGCGTCTGGGTCAACGACCACATCCCGATCATCAGCGAGATGCCGCACGGCGGCTACAAGGCGTCCGGCTACGGCAAGGACATGTCCCAGTACTCGCTGGACGAGTACACCCAGGTCAAGCACGTCATGTTCGACACCACCGCGGTGGCCCGCAAGGACTGGCACCGCACCGTCTTCGGAGACAGATAACCCCCGGACCACGCGGGTGCCCCCACACCCCATCTCCCCCAGGAGGCCCGTTCCATGGCGTTCAACGAGCTCACCGACGGTCTGCCCGAACCGGTCCGAAGGGCCTGGGAACGCAGTCTGACCAGCGGCCGGGCCGCGCTCGGCCGCCGCACCCTGCTGCGTGCCGCCGCGCTGAGCGCCGGAGCGGGCACCCTGGCCGCCTGCGGGATCCCGGCGGCCCCGCGGGCGACCGGCGACTCGACCGCGAACGCCGCCAAGGACCTCTCGGAGACGCAGAAGGAGGTCGACTTCTCCAACTGGCCGCTGTACGTGGACACGGACGAGAAGGACAAGGAGAAGCACGGCACCCTGGAGGCCTTCACCGAGGCCACCGGGATCAAGGTGAAGTACAACGAGGACGTCAACGACAACGTCGAGTTCTTCGGGAAGATCAAGCCGCAGCTCGCCTCCGGCCAGGACACCGGCCGCGACCTGATGGTGCTCACCGACTGGATGGCCGCCCGGCTGATCCGGCTCGGCTGGGTGCAGAAGCTCAACCCGGCGAACGTCACCACCGCGATCACCAATATCGAGTCGCGCTTCCGCGCCCCCGACTGGGACCCGGGGCGGCTCTACTCCTACCCGTGGGCCGGCATCCAGACCGTCGTCGCGTACAACCGGAAGGCGACCAGGGGGAAGGAGGTCACCAGCGTCTCCCAGCTGCTGGACGACCCCGACCTCAAGGGCCGGGTCACCTTCCTCTCCGAGATGCGCGACAGCATCGGGATGGTCCTGCTGGACCAGGGCAAGAGCACCGAGAGGTTCACCGCCGACGACTTCGACGGCGCGGTCGCCCGCCTCCAGAAGGCCGTCGACAGCAAGCAGATCCGCCGCTTCACCGGCAACGACTACGGCCAGGAGCTCTCCGCCGGCGACATCGCGGCCTGCATCGCCTGGGGCGGCGACCTGATCCAACTGCGCGCCGACAACCCGGACATCGAGTTCGTCATCCCGGAGAAGGGCTACATCGCCTCGACCGACAACATGCTGGTCCCGGCCAGGGCCCAGCACAAGGCGAACGCGGAGAAGCTGATCGACTTCTACTATCAGCCGAAGATCGCGGCGCAGCTGGTCGCGGGCATCGGCTTCGTCTCCGCCGTCACCGGGATGAAGGACGAGCTCGCCGGCATCGCCCCGGACACCGCGGCCAACCCGCTGGTCGTACCCACCCCCGAGATGGCGGGCAGGGCGCACGTGTTCCGCACGCTCTCCGAGAGCGAGGAGAGCGACTTCGAGCAGAAGTTCTCCAAGCTCATCGGCGCCTGACCCCCGCTCCCGGCAGAGAATCCCAGGAAGACACCACCCCATGACAGACCAGCAGCGCGACGCGGCCGTCGGCGGCGACGTCCGGCTCACCGGCATCGGCAAGACCTACGGCTCCTTCACCGCCGTCCACCCGCTCGACCTGACCGTCCCGCAGGGCTCGTTCTTCGCCCTGCTCGGCGCCTCCGGCTGCGGCAAGACCACCACCCTGCGCATGATCGCCGGCCTGGAGGAGCCCACCAGCGGCACCGTCCTGATCGGCGGCCAGGACGTCACCGCCCTGCCCCCGTACAAGCGGCCGGTGAACACCGTCTTCCAGAGCTACGCGCTCTTCCCGCACCTGGACATCTTCGAGAACGTCGCCTTCGGCCTGCGCCGGCGCGGCAGGAAGGACGTCAGGAAGCAGGTCGAGGAGATGCTGGAGCTGGTCGAGCTCGGCCAGTACGCCCGGCGCAAGCCGCACCAGCTCTCCGGCGGCCAGCAGCAGCGCGTCGCGGTCGCCCGCGCACTGATCAACCACCCGCAGGTGCTGCTCCTGGACGAGCCGCTCGGCGCGCTCGACCTCAAGCTCCGCCGCCAGATGCAGCTGGAGCTCAAGCGGATCCAGACCGAGGTCGGCATCACCTTCGTGCACGTCACCCACGACCAGGAGGAGGCCATGACCATGGCCGACACCATCGCGGTGATGAACGGCGGCCGGGTCGAGCAGCTGGGCGCCCCCGCCGACCTGTACGAGAACCCCGCCACCACCTTCGTGGCCAACTTCCTCGGCCAGTCCAACCTGCTGCCCGCCGAGGTCACCGGCACCGAGGGCGGCGACCTGCTGCTCAGCGCGGCCGGCGCCCGCCTCGCGGTGCCGAAGGCGCGCTGCGCCACCGACGCCAAGCGCGTCCACCTGGGCGTGCGCCCGGAGAAGATCACCATCACCCACGCCTCCGAGCAGGTCGCCGACGGCCGCAACCGGCTGGCCGGCACGGTGCTCGACTCCAGCTTCATCGGCGTCTCCACCCAGTACGTGGTGCGCACCGACGGCGGCCAGGAGGTCACCGTCTTCGAGCAGAACATGGAGCGCGACGCGCGGATCGTCCCCGGCGCCGCCGTCCAGCTGCACTGGAACCCGGCGCACTCCTTCGCCCTGGACGCCGCCCAGGCGATCGACGCGGGCACCGCGGAGGAGGCCGCATGACCACCACCACCCCGGCCGCGCCACCCCAGGTCATACCGCTGGAGGGACCGGCGCCGAAGCCCAGGCGCAAGCTCACCCCGTACTGGCTGCTGCTTCCCGGCATCGCCTGGCTGGTCGTCTTCTTCGCCGTCCCGCTGGTCTACCAGGCGTCGACCTCGCTGCAGAGCGGCTCGCTCGAAGAGGGCTTCAAGGTCACCTGGCACATATCGACCTACTGGGACGCCCTGGTCGAGTACCGGTGGCACTTCCTGCGCTCGTTCTCCTACGCGGCCGTCGCCACCGTGCTCTGCCTGGCCGTCGGCTACCCGCTCGCGTACACGATCGCCTTCAAGGCGAGCAAGCGCTGGCGCAACGTCATCCTGATCCTGGTCATCGCGCCGTTCTTCACCAGCTTCCTGATCCGCACGCTGGCCTGGAAGACCATCCTGTCCGACGGCGGCCCGGTGGTCGGCGCGCTGAACGCGCTGCACGTCCTGGACGTCACCAACCTGCTCGGCCTGACCAGCGGCGACCGGGTGCTGGCCACGCCGCTCGCCGTGGTCTGCGGCCTGACCTACAACTTCCTGCCGTTCATGATCCTGCCGCTGTACACCTCGTTGGAGCGGATCGACCCGCGCCTGCACGAGGCGGCCGGTGACCTCTACGCCCGGCCGTTCACCACCTTCCGCAAGGTCACCTTCCCGATCTCGCTGCCGGGCGTGGTCGCGGGCACCCTGCTGACCTTCATCCCCGCCTCCGGCGACTACATCAACGCCCAGCTGCTGGGCTCGCCGAGCGAGCAGATGGTCGGCAACGGCATCCAGAAGCAGTTCCTGAACGTGCTCGACTACCCCACGGCCGCCGCGCTGAGCTTCATCCTGATGGCCCTGATCCTGGGCATGGTGACGGTCTACATGCGCAAGGCCGGGACGGAGGATCTGGTCTGATGTCCCGGATTTCCAAGTGGATCCGCGCCCACCTGGTGGTGCTGGCCGGCCTGCTGGCCCTCGCCTACCTGGTGCTGCCCAACCTGGTCGTGCTCGCCTTCTCGTTCAACAAGCCGGTGGGCAAGTTCAACTACGAGTGGAACGAGTTCTCCACCGACGCCTGGACCAACCCCTGCGGCGTGGCCGACATGTGCCAGTCGCTCTCGCTCAGCCTGCAGATCGCGGTGCTCGCCACCATCGGCGCCACCGTGCTCGGGACCATGGTCGCCTTCGCGCTGGCCCGCTACCGCTTCCGCGGCCGCTCGGCCACCACCGCGATGATCTTCCTGCCGATGGCCATGCCCGAGGTGGTCATGGCCGCCTCGCTCGGGACGCTCTTCCTCAACATGCGCATCCCGTTCGGGTTCACCACCATCCTCATCGCCCACATCATGTTCTGCCTCAGCTTCGTGGTGACGGCGGTCAAGGCGCGCGTGATGAGCATGGACCCGAGGCTCGAACAGGCCGCCCAGGACCTCTACGCGACCCCCGTCCAGACCTTCCTGAGAGTCACCCTGCCGCTGGCGGCGCCCGGCATCGCGGCGGGCGCGCTGCTCAGCTTCGCGCTCTCCTTCGACGACTTCATCATCACCCAGTTCAACTCGGGGCCGACCACGGTCACCTTCCCGATGTTCGTCTGGGGCGCCTCGCAGCGCGGCATCCCGGTACAGGTGAACGTCATCGGCACCGCGATGTTCCTCGCCGCCGTCCTGCTGACCGTCGTCGGCCAGTGGCTGGGCAACCGCCGGAAGGCCGCCGCCTGACATACGGTCGACGACGGTGGCCAGTACAACCATCACCTATTCGTAGAAAGTGGCTGATAATGCATGGACTCCGCCCGCGCACTCAGTGACGCCAGGCCCACCCCCTTCTGGCTGGAGGATCCCGGCCGGCCGGCGGCACTGCCCGCCCTGGTCGGCGACACCACCTGCGACCTGCTGGTCGTCGGCGGCGGCTACTCCGGCCTGTGGACCGCCCTCATCGCCAAGGAACGCGACCCCTCGCTGGACGTCGTGCTGGTCGAGGGCAACGAGGTCGGGTGGGCCGCGTCCGGGCGCAACGGCGGGTTCTGCGCGGCCAGCCTGACCCACGGCTTCGGCAACGGCCTGGACCGCTGGCCGTCCGAACTGGCCCAGCTGGAACGCCTCGGTGCCGCCAACCTCGACGGCATCGAGGCCACCCTCAAGCGCTACGGCATCGACGCCGAGTGGGAGCGCACCGGCGAGATCGACGTCGCCACCCAGCCCCACCAGGTCGAGGAGCTCCACGAGATCGCCGAGGCGGTCGCCCGGTACGGCTTCGACATCACCGTCCTGGACGCCGACCAGCTGCGCGCCGAGGTCGACTCGCCGACCTTCCTCGGCGGCCTCTGGGACAAGGAGGGCGTGGCGATGGTCCACCCCGCCAAGCTCGCCTGGGGCCTCAAGGACGCCTGCCTGGGCCAGGGCGTGCGGATCTTCGAGCACACCCGGGCCACCGACCTGCGGGAGCACGGCAGCGGCATGGCCGTCCGCACCCCGTACGGCCGGGTCTTCGCCCGCAAGGTCGCGCTCGGCACCAACGTGTTCCCGTCGCTGCTCAAGCGGGTCCGCCCGTACGTCGTCCCGGTGTACGACTACGCGCTGATGACCGAGCCGCTCAGCGAGGAGCAGCTCGCCGCGATCGGCTGGCGCGGGCGCCAGGGCCTCGGCGACAGCGCCAACAAGTTCCACTACTTCCGGCTCTCCGCCGACAACCGGATCCTCTGGGGCGGCTACGACGCGGTCTACCACTTCGGCGGCCAGGTCCGGCACGAGTACGACCAGCGGCCGGAGACCTTCCGCACCCTGGCCAACCACTTCTTCCGCTGCTTCCCGCAGCTGGAGGGCCTGCGCTTCACCCACGCCTGGGGCGGCGCGATCGACACCTGCAGCCGGTTCTCGGCGTTCTTCGACACCGGGTACCGGGGCAAGGTCGCGTACGCGGTCGGCTACACCGGGCTCGGCGTCGGCGCGACCCGCTTCGGCGCCGAGGTGATGCTCGACCTGCTGGCCGGCGAGCGCACCGAGCGCACCTCGCTGGAGATGGTGCGCAGCAAGCCGCTGCCGTTCCCGCCCGAGCCGGTGCGCTGGGCCGGGATCGAGCTCACCACCCGGTCGCTGGAGCGGGCGGACCGCAACGGCGGCCACCGCAACCTCTGGCTGCGCACCCTCGACCGGCTGGGGCTCGGCTTCGACAGCTGAACCGCTGAAATGCTGAACCACTGAGCCACTGGAACGCTGAAATGCTGAACCGCTGATCTGCCGAAACGGCTGAAGCCGTTGAAACCGTTGAAACCGTTGAAACCACGAACGCCCGTAGCCGGGTGCCCCTAGTCGTGTAATCGGGACCCGCCGTCCGCCTCTCCTTGGTGACGGCGGGTCTCGCTCTTCCCGCCGTCTCCGAACAGTACGAACGGCAAGAAGCGGGGACACGACATGGAGACCACCGGACTGCACTGGCTCGCCCAGGCGGCACCGGACCCGGAGGCCTTCCGGGACCAGTGGGAGCGCACCGGGCTGGGCCTGGTGCTGCTGCCGGCCGGCCGGCGTTGGGACGTCCTCTCCGTCCCCGGACGGCTCGGGCGCCTGGCCGCGGAGGTCCTGGACCCGCGCACCCGCGGTCCGGTCCTCACCGACTTCGGGGGCGGGCAGGTCAGCTTCCTGGTGCCCGTCGGCACCGCCGCCCGCTGGATCGGCACCGGCGTGCGCGGTGCAGGGGAGGGCACCTGGATCGTCGTCCCGCACCCCGGGCGCCGCAGCCGGGGCGTGCGCTGGCTGGTCCCGCCGGACGGCTCCGGGCGGCTCACCGACCCGGTGCTGCTGGAGCTCGCCCTGCACGAGGCGGCGGCCCGGCTCGGCGGCTGGTGAGCCGCGCCGTCTCGTGCGGAACCGGGGGCCCGGGGGCGTGAGGAGGTGCCCGGGGGCGCCCGGTAGCGCTCCGGGCGCCCGGCAACTGGCGCGCGGAACGGGCGGTCGCGTCAGACTGGAGGCGTGACCACCGTCCCGCACGCCGTCGACGCGTCCCTCCGCCCGGGCCCCGCCCAGCTGCGCCTGGCCGCGCTGGCCGCACCCGTCTGCGACCGGTACGGCCTCGCCCTGGCGGGAGGGCACGCGCTGCGCGCCCACGGCGTCGCGGCCTGCCCGCAGGACGGGCTGACCCTGGCGACCGGCGGCGCCGACCTGCCGGAGGTGGCCGCCGCGCTGGGCGAGGCGTACCGGGCGGCGGGCGGCGGGGCCGTCGAGCGGCCGGGCACACCGCGGCTGGAACAGCTCACCGTCCGGCTGGCGCTGGGCGGGCGGTCGCACTCGGTGGAACTGCGCAAGGAACCGCTGGGACACCGGCCGGTCCGGTTCGACCTCGGTGCGCCCGGACCGGACGAGCCCCCGGCGGTGCTCCCGGCCGTCGCCCTGGAGGACGCGGCCGCGCTGACCACCGCGCTGCTCGTGGACCGGGGCATGCCCCGCGACCTGATCGACGTGCACGCCCTCACCCGCTGCTACCGGGAGGGCGAACTGCTCGCGCTGGCAGCCGAGTTGGACCCGGACTTCCAGCCCGCGGCGCTGGCCGAACGGCTGGAGGCGCTCGCCGAGGCGGCGGACGGGCGGTTCCGCGCCCGGGGCGTGCCGGCCGGGGAGGTGGCCGAGCTGAAGCGGTGGGCGCTGGCCTGGGCACAGGACCTTCGGCTGGACCTGCTGGAGACCTGGGAGGCGGCGGACGGGCTGCACGACCCGTACCTGGAGGAGCCGGAGGACGGGGAGTCCTGACGCCCTGGTCCCGCGGGTGCCCGCGGTGTTTGGGTGCCCGTGCCATTGGGGGCATTCGTGGTGGGTTCACACGTTCGGGCGAGTGACCGGACGACCTGTAAGGCTGAATCCACGATCCCCGTCAGCCTGTTCGTTGAGCTGCGCCGGAGCGGCCACCAGACTGGGAGACGAGCGCGGTAGCCCCGTGATTCCCGTCGCCCGGCCCACGTGCGGGCGGCGCCAGACCGGACCGGTGGCAGGACGCCGCCCGGGACTTCGGAGGCAGACGGACCTTGAGCAAGCACATCATTCACTGGATCGGCGGCAAGCCCGTCGCCACCGCCGGTGCGGCCCCCCGTCGCGGCGAGGTCTTCGACCCGGCCACCGGCCAGGTCGCCGGCCAGGTCGACTTCGCCGAGATCGCCGAGGTCGACCAGGCCGTGGCCGCCGCCGCCTCGGCCTTCACCGAGTGGCGCACCGCCTCGATCGCGAAGCGGACGACGGTGCTCTTCGCCTTCCGCGAGCTGCTGAACGCCCGCCGCGACGAGCTGGCCTCGATCATCGTGGCCGAGCACGGCAAGGTGCACTCCGACGCGCTCGGCGAGATCGCCCGCGGCCTGGAGGTCGTGGAGTACGCCTGCGGCATCCCGCAGCTGGTCAAGGGCGGCTTCACCGAGCAGGCCTCGACCGGCGTCGACGTCTACTCGATCCGCCAGCCGCTCGGCCCGGTCGCGATCATCTCGCCGTTCAACTTCCCGGCCATGGTGCCGATGTGGTTCTTCCCGATCGCCATCGCGGCCGGCAACACCGTCGTGGTGAAGCCCTCGGAGAAGGACCCGTCCGCCGCCAACTTCCTCGCCGAGCTGTGGAAGGAGGCCGGCCTGCCGGACGGCGTCTTCAACGTCGTGCACGGCGACAAGGTGGCCGTCGACCGCCTGCTGGAGCACCCGGACGTCAAGTCCGTCAGCTTCGTCGGCTCCACCCCGATCGCCCGCTACGTCTACGAGACCGGCACCCGCTACGGCAAGCGCGTGCAGGCCCTGGGCGGCGCCAAGAACCACATGCTGGTCCTGCCGGACGCCGACCTCGACCTCGCCGCCGACGCCGCCGTCAACGCGGGCTTCGGCGCGGCCGGCGAGCGCTGCATGGCGGTGTCCGTGCTGGTCGCGGTCGACCCGATCGGCGACGAGCTGGTCGAGAAGATCAAGCAGCGGATCGCCACCCTGAAGGTCGGCCCCGGCTGCAACGGCGAGTCCGAGATGGGTCCGCTGGTCACCGGCCAGCACCGGGACAAGGTCACCTCCTACGTGGAGTCCGGGGTCGCCGACGGCGCCGAGCTCGCGGTGGACGGCCGCAAGCACCCGGTCACCGCCGAGGACCGGAACGGCTCCCCGACGGCCGACGGCTTCTGGCTCGGCCCCACGCTGTTCGACCACGTGAAGCCCGGCATGTCCGTCTACAACGACGAGATCTTCGGCCCGGTCCTCTCGGTGGTGCGCGTCGACTCGTACGAGGAGGGCCTGGCGCTGATCAACGCCAACCCGTACGGCAACGGCACCGCCCTCTTCACCAACGACGGCGGCGCGGCCCGGCGCTTCCAGTTCGAGGTGGAGGTCGGCATGGTCGGCATCAACGTGCCGATCCCGGTCCCGGTCGCCTACTACTCCTTCGGCGGCTGGAAGGCCTCGCTGTTCGGCGACGCCCACGCGTACGGCCCGGACGGCGTGCAGTTCTTCACCCGGGGCAAGGCCGTGACCCAGCGCTGGCTGGACCCGTCGCACGGCGGCATCAACCTGGGCTTCCCCACCAACAGCTGATCCGCACGGCACCACCGGCCGGACCTCTCTCCCCGGGGTCCGGCCGGCCGTCTTTGCACGACGTTTGCATCGGTGCGTGGAAGCGCGTACAGTTCTTCGAGCTGCCTGGCAGGGAGCACCGGACACGCATCTGCGCGGACGGTCCCGCGGTGGCCAATCCTCTGAAACACCACTTCCGGTTCGTGCCGGTCGTTTGCGCTTTTCGGCGCTGTGACCTGGTGCTTATTCGGTGTGCTCGTTTTATCGGGTTGC
>NZ_LIPD01000020.1 GCF_001905545.1 Streptomyces sp. CB02056
CTCGGCCCGCTCCAGGTCGAGGTCAAGGACGGCGTGGCCATGCTCCCGGACGGCAGCTCCATCGCCGGGTCCACGGCGACCCTCGACCGGGTGTTCCGAAGAGCCCTCACCGTCGGGAGGCTGACGCTCGGCCAGGCCGTCGAGTCGCTGTCCGCCACCCCGGCCCGGCTGCTCGGCCTGGGCGACTCGATCGGCTCGCTGGAGACCGGCAAGCTCGCCGACCTGGTCGTGGTCGACTCGGAGGGCTACGACCTGGTCGCGGTGATGCGCCGCGGCCGGTGGATCGTCGGCGGCGAGAGGTTCTCCACCGTCGAGCCCGCCTGAGCGACGCCGACGGCCGCCCTCCCCCACGCGGGGACGGGCGGCCGTGGTGTGTCGTGGTGGTCCCGGTCGGGCCGTGGGCGGTGGTGGTGGCTCAGGCCGCCGGTGCCGTCGCCTTGAGGACGCCGAGCAGCCGGGTGACCTCGGCGGCGACGGCGGCGCGGGCCGGCCCGAGGTAGCGGCGGGTGTCGACCAGCCGCGCGTCGTCGGCCAGGGCCCGGCGGACGGCGGTGCTGAACACCCGGTTGAGGTGGGTGGCGATGTTCACCTTGGTCATGCCGGCTTCCACGGCCGCGGTGAGGTCCCCGTCCGCCACACCCGAGGAGCCGTGCAGGACGAGCGGGACCGGCACCGCCCGGCGCAACCGTCCGATGAGCTCGAAGTCCAGCGCCGCGTCGCGGGTGGGCATCGCGTGCGAGGTGCCGACGGCCACCGCGAGCGCGTCCACGCCGGCGGCGGCGACGAACGCCGCGGCCTCGGCCGGATCGGTGCGCACACCCGGGGCGTGGACGCCGTCCTTGCCGCCGACCTCGCCCAGTTCGGCCTCCACCCAGACGCCCGTGGCGTGGCACCGGCGCACCACCTCGGCGGTGGCCCGCACGTTCTCCCCGTACGACAGCGCCGAAGCGTCGAACATCACCGAGGTGAAGCCCAACTCGACGGCTTGGCCGACGAGTTCCACGGAGGTGGCGTGGTCCAGGTGGACCGCGACCGGCACCCGCGCGGCCCGGGCGACGGCCAGCGTGGCGGCGCCGATCGGCCCGAGGGCGCCGTGGTAGCGCACGGCGTTCTCGCTGATCTGCAGGATCACCGGTGCACCGGCGGCCTCGGCCCCGGCGACGATCGCCTGGGCGTGCTCCAGCTGGATGACGTTGAAGGCGCCGACACCGCACGCGGCTTCGGCCGCGGCGGCGGCGATCGGGCCGGTTCCGCTCAGGGGCATGGGTCGGACTCCTCGGTGGCGAAGGGGCGGACGTCCACGCGGGACCGCAGGGCGTGGTGGAGGGCGGGGTCGAAGTCGCCGGCCAGCGGTGCGGCGACGGCGGCCGCGGACAGTGCCACGGCCTCGGCCAGCCGGTCGGGCCAGGGCTCACCGCCGACCAGGCCGAGGGTGAGCGCGGCGACCGCGGCGTCGCCCGCGCCGGTGGGGTTGCCGGCCAGCCGCTCGGGCGAGCGGGCCCGCCAACCGCCGTGCGGGGTGACGGCGACCAGGCCGTCGGCGCCGAGCGAGGCGACCACCGCACCGGCGCCCGCGGCCCGCAGCCTGCGGGCGGCGGCCACCGGATCGGTGAGGCCGGTGGCGGCGGCGAGTTCCTCCGCGTTCGGCTTGACCAGGGCCGGTCCGGCCGCCAACGCCGTGCTCAGCGCCGTCCCGTCGGCGTCGAGCACCGCCGGGACGCCGTGCGCGTGCGCGAGCCGGAGCAGGTGGGCGTAGGCGTCCTCGGGCACGCCGCGCGGCAGGCTGCCGGAGAGGACCGCCGCCGCGGCGTGCGGCAGCAGGGTGTCGAGGTGGTCGAGGAACCGCGCCCATTCCCCGACGCCCACCACCGGGCCGGGTTCGAGCAGGATCGTGGTGTCCCCGGCGTCCTCCTCGACCACGGCCACCGTCCGCCGTGACTCGCCCGCGATCGCCAGCATGCGGTCGGCCAGGCCGGCGGACGCCAGTTCGGCGCGGATCGCCCGGCCGGTGAGGCCGCCGGTCAGGCCGGTGACCACGGTCGGGTGGCCGAGGGCGTGCAGGATCCTGGCGACGTTGACGCCCTTGCCGCCCGCGCGCTGGGCCACCGCCCGGACCCGGTTGCTGCCGTGCGGGCGCATCCGGTCCAGGTGGTGGGTGATGTCCAGGGCGGCGTTCAGGGTGACGGTGAGGATCACGCCGCCGCTCCCTCGCCCAGAAGGTCCCGCGCGAGCAGTCCGGCACCGAAACAGCCCGCCTCGTGGCCGAGTTCGGCGGGCAGGAGCTCCGGCATCGTCTGGAAGGAGAGCCGCGCCGTCAGTGCCGTCCGCAGTGGCGCGAAGTACGGCTCGCCCGCCCGGGCGAGGCCGCCGCCGATCACGATCCGCTCGGGGTCGAGCAGCGTGATCGCGCTCGCCAGGCCGTCGGCGAGCGCGTCGACGGCCTCCCGCCAGACGGTGGCGGCCGTGCGGTCCCCGGTCGCGGCGCGCCTGCCGACCTGCTCGGCGGTGACGCCCGCCTCCCCGGTGGCGGCGGTGTAGCGGCGGGCGACGGCGGCCGCCGAGGCGAGGGTCTCCACGCAACCGCGACGGCCGCAGGCGCACGGCTCGCCGCCGGGACGCACCACCAGGTGGCCCAGCTCGCCGGCCCGGGTGTGGCTGCCGGTGAGCGGCCGCCCGTCGACCATCAGCGCGGCGGCGATCCCGGTGCCGACGGGTACGAAGAGGAAGTCGCGGCTGCCGCGGCCGGCGCCGGCCCTGGCCTCGGCGATGCCCCCGGCCCGCACGTCGTGCCCGAACGCGACCGGGATGCCCAGGTGTTCGGACAGCAGCTGCCGGACGGGCAGGTCCCGCCAGCCGAGGTTGGCGGCCAGCACCGCGGTGCCGGCCGCCTCGTCGACGATGCCGGGCACGGCGATCCCCGCGGCGGCCGGGCGGAAGCGCCCGGCGAGTTCGGCGGCGCGGTCGAGGACGGTCTGGAGGACGGCCTCCGGCCCGCGTTCGGCGCGGGTGAACCAGCGCCCGGTGTGGCGGAGGCGGCCGTCCGCGGCCACCGCCGCGCCCTTGATGTGGGTTCCGCCGACGTCGAGGGCGATCGCCGTCGCGGTCACGGCCGGGTGAGCACGACGGAGCGGGTGAGGTTGCGCGGCTGGTCGGGGTCCAGGCCGCGGCCCTTGGCCAGTTCGACGGCGAGCCGCTGGGCGCGGATCAGGTCGGCCATCGGGTCCAGCGCGCTCACCGACAGCACGGCGCCGGTCGGCTCGACCTGGTCGACCAGCCCGGTCGGTGGCTCGCCGAAGAACCACACCACGCTGCCGCGGCCGGTGACGCTGATCGGGCCGTGCCGGTACTCCATGGCCGGGTAGGACTCGGTCCACGACCCGGAGGCCTCGCGCAGCTTGAGGGCCGCCTCGTGGGCCAGGCCGACCGTCCAGCCGGTCCCGAGGAAGGTGAACTGGCCCGCCTCGGTGGCCCGTTCGGGCAGCGGGGCGGCCAGCGCCCGCTCGGCGTGGGCGGCCAGGTCGGCGGGGGCGAGCCCGAGGCGGCCGCGCAGCAGCGCCAGCGCGGTGGTGGCGAAGCGGGTCTGCACCACCGACTTCTCGTCGGCGAACTCCAGGTCGACCACGGTGCCGGCGGCCGTGCCGATCGGGGTGGCGAGGTCGCCGGTGAGCGCGACGGTCGGCGTCCCGCCGCAGCGCTGCAGCGCGGCGAGCACCTCGGTCGTGGTTCCCGAGCGGGTGATGGCGACGACACGGTCGTAGGCCCGGGCCGCCGGGAACTCGGAGGCCGCGAAGGCGTCGGTCTCACCGAGGCCGGCACCCTCGCGGAGGCCCGCGTACGCCTGCGCGATGTAGAGCGAGGTGCCGCAGCCGATCACGGCCACCCGTTCGCCGTGCTCGGGCAGTCCTGCGGGCTCCAGTTCCAGTGCCCTGCGCCAGCACTCCGGCTGGCTGGCGATCTCCCGTTCGACGTGACTCATCTGGCTCTCCTCGCTGGGGGCATGGGCGGCGCGCTCGGGGACAGGTCCGCACCGGGCGCCGCTTTCCGCTGCAAGCATCTGCTTGAAACTGCTCTATTCATAGCCCAACGCGTCATCTGTGAGCAATACTGATCCACCGAGTGCCTTGCGGCACCCGGCCGGCGAGGCAAACTCAGTTCGGCGTATCTGCTCGATGTTGAGCAAACAGTGGTCATGCAGCGCAGCTTCGTGCAGGTCGCACCATCCCCCACCCGGGCCACCGCGGGGTCGGCCCCCACTCGCAAAGGCGGTACCAGAGATGAAGCGGCGCCTTTTCGCCCTGTCCGCGGCCACCCTGGCCGGAACGCTCGCACTGTCCGGATGCGGCAAGGGCTCGGCCTCCGGTTCGACCTCCGCCGACGGGGTGACGACGATCAGGTTCGTCGCCGCCGACTACGGTTCCAACGGCCAGAACCCGAGTCAGGCGTACTGGCAGGGCGTGATCTCGGCCTTCGAGCAGCAGAACCCCGAGATCAAGGTCGACCTCCAGGTCATCAACTGGAACGACATCGACACCCAGGTCAAGACGATGGTGCAGAACGGCAACCAGCCGGACGTCCTGCAGACCGGCGGCTACGCGGACTTCGCCAAGAACGGCCAGCTCTACCCGGCCCAGGAGGTCCTCTCCGGCAGCACCGCGGCGGACCTACTCCCCGCGATGGCGCAGGCCGGCGAGCAGGACGGCACCCGGTACGGCATCCCGTTCATCTCCAGCGCCCGGATGTTCCTGTTCAACAACGAGCTCTTCAGGAAGGCCGGCCTCGACCCGGCCGCCCCGCCCAGGACCTGGGCCGACCTCACCACCGCCGCCACCGCGCTGAAGAACGCCGGCGTGGAGATCCCGCTCGGCGTGCCGCTGGGCAAGGAGGAGGCGCAGGGCGAGTCGTTCATCTGGATGCTGGAGAACCACGGCGGCTACCAGGACGCCAAGGGCCGGTACAGCATCAACTCGCAGGCCAACGTCGACACCTTCGGGCAGCTCAAGAGCTGGGTGGACGCCGGCCTGACCGAGCAGAGCCCGGCCTCCGTCAACCGCACCGACCTGGCCAAGGACTTCGCCTCCGGCAAGGTCGGCATGCTCAACGGCATCCCCACCCAGCTGAACGACCTCAAGGGCATGGACGTCACCTGGACCGCGATGCCCAGCAAGGACGGCACCGGAAAGGCCACCCTCGGCGTCGCCGACTGGATGATGGCCTTCAGGAAGGGCGGCCACAAGGAACAGATCAAGGCCTTCCTCGACTTCGCCTACGGCCGGGACAACGCGGTGAGGTTCGACAAGGAGTACAGCCTGCTGCCGGTCACCCGGTCCGCGCTCACCGCGCTCCAGGCAGACCCGGACGAGCAGGCCCTGGCACCGTTCCTGCAGATCCTGCCCACCGCCACGTTCTACCCCCTCAGCGACCCGACCTGGCCGGCGGTCTCCGCGCAGATCAAGACGCAGATCGGCAGCGCGGTCAGCGACCCGAAGAAGACCCTCGACGCGCTCCAGAAGGCCGCGCAGCAGGCCGGTGAGTGACCCGGACGAGCGAACAAGGAATCCCGACACCGTGTCATTCCCCAGCAGCACAGACGCCCGGCCCGGCGAACCCGCCCGGCCGGCCGCGCCGCCGAGGCGTCCGTCGGCCCCGGGCCCCGCACCCGGGCGCCGTGCCCTGTTCGAACGGCTCGGGCCACTGCCGTGGCTGGCCCCGGCCATCGTGCTCATCCTCGGCGTGGTCGTGTGGCCGGTCGTCGAGATGGTCGCCACCTCACTGCGGAAGATCGACACCACCGGCACCGACCACGGCCCGGCCGGCCTGGTCAAGTACCGCAAGCTCTTCGGAGACCCCCGCCTGGCCGGAGTGCTGACCTGGACCGTCGTCTGGACGGTCGTCGTCGTCGGCCTGACCATGCTGATCTCGCTCGCGCTGGCGCAGTTGTTCAACCGGAACTTCCCCGGCCGTCGCGTCACCCGCTGGGCGCTCGTCGCGCCCTGGGCCGCCTCCGTACTGATGACGGCGATCGGCTTCCGCTGGATGCTCGACCAGGTCGCCGGCGTGTTCAACCGGCTGCTGCTCGACCTCGGCCTGATCGACCGCTCCCAGGCCTGGCTCGGCGACGCCGCCCACGCGAAGCCCTGGCTGGTGCTCGTCGCCGTCTTCGTCTCACTGCCGTTCACCACCTACACCCTGCTGGCCGGCCTGCAGACCATCCCCGAGGAGGTCCACGAGGCCGCCAGGGTCGACGGCGCCACGCCCTGGCAGACCTACCGCAAGGTGACCCTGCCGCTGCTGCGCCCGGCCTTCCTGGTCGGTCTGGTGATCAACCTGATCAACGTCTTCAACTCCTTCCCGGTCATCTGGGGCATGACCCAGGGCGGCCCGAACGCCGACACCGCCACCACCACCGTGTTCATGTACATGTTGCGCGGCTACGACGTCGCCGAGTCCGCCGCGATGTCCGTGGTCAACTTCGTCGTCGTGGTCCTCATGGTGGCCGTCTTCCTCAAGGTCAGCCGCTGGAACGGGGAGGAGGGCCGGTGACCACCCCGCAGTCGCCGCCGGCGAAGCACCGCCCGCGCGCACGGACCGTCCTGCTCACCGCGCTGGCCTGGGCGCTCGCCGCTCTCTTCGTGCTCCCGTACGTCGAGATGCTGATCACCGGCGGACGCCCGGCCGGCCAGCTGCGGGACAACTCCTACCTGCCGACGCACTTCGACTTCTCCGCCTTCACCAGGGTCTGGACGGACACCACGCTCGGCCAGAACCTGCGGACCACCCTGCTGGTGGCCGGAGGCTCGACGCTGCTGGTGCTGCTGGTCGCCCTGCCCGCCGCGTACTACACCGCCCGGGTGCGCTTCCGCGGCCGCAGGGCCTTCCTGCTGCTGGTGCTGGTCACCCAGATGTTCCAGCCCACCGCCCTTCAGGTCGGCCTCTACCGGGAGTTCTTCGCACTGGACCTGCTGGACACCCCGATCGTCCTGGTGCTCGCCAACGCCGCCTTCAACCTGGCCTTCGCGATCTGGATCCTGAGCGCCTACATCGGCTCCATCCCCAGGGAGCTGGAGGAGGCCGCGATGATCGACGGCAATGGGCGCATGGGCGCGCTGTTCCGTGTCACCCTGCCGCTGGCGCTGCCCGGCGTGGTCACCGCCGTGATCTTCACGTTCATCTCGGCCTGGAACGAGTTCATCATGGGCCTGACCCTCACCAACTCGCCCGACCGGCAGCCGCTCACGGTCGGCATCAACAACATGATCGGCGCCTACAGCGTGCAGTGGAACTACGTGTTCGCCGCCTCGCTGGTGGCCATCGTGCCGGTCGTCGTCCTGTTCGCGGTGATCGAGCGCCACGTCGTCTCCGGGCTCACCGCAGGCTCGGTCAAGTAGCCGGCGCGCCGCGCCGCCCCGCCGCGAGGCCGCGTTCCGCGGGGCGGCGCGTCCGCCGGCCCGGTCACCGGTCGGCCGGGACCTCCGATCCGGTGGCGCCGGGCGGGGTCGCGCGCGAGCCGAGGAGCTGGGCGACCGGGTCGGCGCTGCCCGAGGCGCTCAGCTCCTGCACCAGCTCGCAGTTCCTGGCGACCCGGCCGGCGACCCAGTCGCGCAGCCACCCGGACAGCTTGGGGAGCGGCAGGTCGGACGGGGCCAGCCCGGTGAGCACGCACCCGGTCGCCGCCGCCCCGCCGACGTTGACCACTACGTCCGGCAGGACGGTGTGGCCGGCCTCGCGCAGCAGTCGGCGGGCCGGTTCGGTGCAGCTCAGGTTTCCGCCCTCGACCACCAGGCGGGCCCGGACCGCCGGCACCGCCTCCTCGTCGACCGCGGCGGGGGAGGCCGCCAGCACCAGCACGTCGGCGTCGACGTGCAGCCAGGCCTGCCCGGGCCCGTGAACCGTGACCCGGGCGGGCAGCCGGCTCCGGTCGATCGTGCCGTCGCTGCTGGTGAGCGCGGTGAGTTCGGCGACGGGCAGTCCGCGCTGGTCCTCGACGGTGCCCAGGACGTCGGCCACCGCCACCACCAGGTGGCCGTGGGCGGCCAGGTGGTCGGCCACCGCGCGCCCGACGGTGCCGAAGCCCTGGATCGCGACGCGCTGCGGGGTCCGCGCACCGGAGGCGCGCAGGGCGCCGAGCACCGCGACGGCCACGCCGAACCCGGTGATGTCGGCCATGTGGTCCCACAGTTCGGCCCAGCCGACGGTGAGGCGGGTGGTGCCGGGGCGGCGGGTGACGTCGTACCCGGCGGCCTCGAAGGCCTGCCGCCGGTCGGCGTAGGTGGTGCCCTGGTCGCAGCCCAGGTACACCCCGCCGTGCAGCAGCGGGGCCGCGGCGCGGCCGAACTCCCGCATCACCGCCCGCCGTTCGACAGCGGCGCCGGGATCGGGGGCGATGCCGGCCTTGGCGCCGCCGATGGGCAGGCCGACCAGCGCCAGCTTGTGGGTCATTGCCCGGGCGAGCCCGGCCAGCTCCCGCTCGGTCACCGTCGGGGTCATCCTGGTGCCGCCCATGGCCAGGCCGTCGACCATGGAGTCGACGACGACCCAGCCCCGGGCCCGGCACTCCGGGAGGTTCAGGGTGGTGGAGAGCACGGGCCCGGTCGCGGGGCGCGCACCGTGCGGCGCGAGCGTCCGGCTCACTGCGCACCACCCTCCTCCGGGACGGACCGCAGGCGCAGGCTGCGGGGGCGCATGTCGGTCCAGACGCGTTCGATGTGCGCGAGGCAGTCGTCCTTCGCGCCCCGTACGCCGTCCTCGTGCCAGCCCGCCGGGGTCTCGCGGTCGGCGGACCAGATCGAGTACTGCTCCTCGTCGTTGACGACGACCTTCCACTGCTCGGGTGCTTCGCTGGTCATGCCGTTACCTCCGGATGTCGATGGTTGGGGGTGGAGCCGGTTCGTGGCGAGGGTCGGCGCGGGTGCCACGGCGGGCGTCGAGGCCGTCCAGCCAGGCCGGCAGGCTGGGGGCGCGCAGGAGGCCCGTCCCGATGAGCACACCGGCGAAGCCCTCCTGGAGCAGGCGGGCCGCGTCCTCGGGGGAGCGGACGGCCCCGGCGCTCACCGGGCACCGGGTGCCGCTGCCCAGCACCGCGGGCAGGAGGGCCGAGCTCCGCCCGAGGTCGCCGGCGCCGCGTTCGCGGTCGCCGATGTCCTTGTTGTTCACCGCGATCACGCACTCCTCGGCGCGTGGCACACGGCTGATCTCCTCCTCGGTGACGACCTCGACGAACGGCGTCAGGCCCAGGCTCAGGCCGAGTTCGACCAGGTGGCCCAGGGTGGCGCGCGGCAGCAGCGCGGCGGTGAGCAGGACCGCGGCCGCGCCGCTCTCGCGGGCCTGGTGCAGTTGGCTCCGGCGGGTGATGAAGTCCTTCTGCAGTACGGGCAGGTCCGTCGCCGCCACGACCTCGCGCAGCAGTTCCGGGGTGCCGCCGAACCACCGCCCGGTCACCACGGACAGGCAGGGGGCGCCGACCTCCTGGTAGTCGGCGACCAGCCGGGCGGCCGACCTGTCGCCGAACAGGTCCTGCCCGGCGGCGTCCTGGCGCTTGAGCTCCATGATCACCGGTCGGCGGGCGTCCAGCAGCGCCTCGATGAACGCGGCCGTCATCCGGGCCTCCCGGCCGCCCCGGCGCCGTCCGGCACCCGCCAGCCGCGCCGTACGGCCGTGACCCGCTCGGTGCTCAGCCGTCCGTCGGGGTCCCTGGCCGCGGTGTCCACGTCGATGCCCAGGAAGAGGGGGTGGTCCAGCACCGCCCGGTAGGCCTCCCGGTTGTCGGCCGAGAGGCCGCCGGCCAGCAGGAAGGGGCGCGAGAGGCGGTCCGCGATCCCGAGGACGGCCGCGCAGTCGGCCGGTTGCCCGGTGCTGCCGATCCGGCCGTCCCCGGCCACCGCGTCCAGCAGGAAGAGGTCCGTTCCCGCCCGCTCGTACGCCGGGATCAGGGACCGCTCCGCGCGGGTGTCCGCACCGAGGTGCAGCACCTTGACCACGATGAGGTCCGTGCTGCCCTTCAGGGCGCGGACCAGTCCCGGCGGCTGGTAGCCGTGGAGTTGGACCCACGGCACCCGGGCCGCGGCCGTCGCCGCGCGCAGCGCCTCGGCGTCGTTGAGGAAGGTCACGAGGACCGGGCGCAGTCGCGCGGTTCGATGGACAGCGTCGGCCGCCACAGTGAGTTGATCTAGCGTCAGGTCGGCGTGACCCCTCGGGACGCCGTGCCACAGGCCGACGAGGTCGGCTCCGGCCCGGTCGAGCGAGGCCACGTCCTCGGCCGAGGCGGCTCCGCAGATCTTGAGCAGCATCGGGCGTCACAGCCCCAGCATGGCGGCGACGCGGTTGCGCTGGATCTCCGACGTGCCCGAGTAGATCGGGCCGGCGACCGCGTCGCGCAGGTCCTTCTCCAGCCCGTACTCGGCCAGGTAGCCGCTGCCGCCGAAGATCTGCACGGCGGCCAGGGCGGAGGAGAGGTTGCTCTCGCTGGCGAGGAGCTTGCTGACGGCGATGTCCCTCGTGACGTTCTCGCCCTGCGTCAGCCGGACGGCCGTGTCGTAGAGCCACTTCCGCGCGGTGTCCAGGCCGATGCTCATCTCCACGAGCTTGTGGGAGATCGACTGGTACGAGCCGATCGGACTGCCGAACTGGACGCGTTCCTTGGCGTACTCGACGCAGCGGTCGAGCCGGTGGCGCATCTGCCCGGTGCTGATGACGAAGGAGCAGAGGATCTCCCACTTCATCACGTGGTCCAGGACCAGGAACCCGGAGCCGACCCGGCCGATCACGGCGGACGCGGGGATCCGGCAGTCGTCGAAGTGCAGTTCGCTCAGCGGCGCGGTCCGCAGCCCCATGGTGGCGACGGGCGGCCCGATGACGAGGCCCGGGGTGTCCCGCTCCACGACGAAGGCGGTGATGCTGAGCGGGCCGCTGCTCGGATGGGTGCGCGCGTACACCACGAACACGTCGGCCACCGGGCCGTTGGTGATGAAGGACTTGCCGCCCCGCAGGACGAAGTCGTCGCCCTCGCGGGTGGCCGTGGTCCTCATCGCCAGCGCGTCGGAGCCGCTCTCGGTCTCGCTGATCGCGTGCGCGCCGATCGTCTCTCCCGAGCAGATCCCCGGCAGATGGCGCGCCTTGAGCTCCGGCGAGCCGAACCGTTGCAGCGGGACCCCGACGCCGACCAGGTGGGTGGCGACCGAGAAGTTCAGTCCGCCGTCACGGCACCCGGTGCCGAGCCGTTCGAGCACGTGCATGGTGGTGAGCAGGTCCTGGCCCAGCCCGCCCCACTGCTCGTCGAACGGCAGGCCGAGGATCCCGGACCTCTGGATCAGCTTCCACTTGTCCCACGGGAAGGCGCCTTCGGAGTCCCCTTCGAGATGGCCGGAGCTGAGCTCCTCGCACCACTGGGCGATCCCCTCGCCCAGGGCGAGCTGGTCGGCGTTCCACCTGATCATCTGTCCGTCCCTGTCAGTACTCGGAGAAGTCGGCCGAGTCCAGGTTGTGGCGCTCGTCGCCGCGCAACGCGGGCGAGAACACGCACACCAGGCGGAGGTCCTCCTCCGGGCTCGCGATCAGGAAGTGGGCGTCGTTGCGGTCGAGTGCGTACAGCGTGCCCGGCTCCAGCGGGTGGGAGGTGCCGTCGGTGTCCACGACCTCGCCCTTCCCCTCGATGCAGTAGCAGGCCTCCAGGTGGCGGCGGTACTCCAGCCGCGACTTGGTGCCGGCCCGGACGGTGGTGTCCGTCATCGTGTAGCCGAGGCCGTCGGACTCGAGCAGGAACCTGCGGCTGAGCCCGTTGCCCCAGTCCACGGTCTTCACGTCGGCAAGGTGTCGGACGATCATCGGTGTGCCTCCTGGCGGCTTGGTGAGTACGGCGAAACGGTCTGGATGAAGGTGTGGAACTCCTCGACCACGTCGGCCCCTTCGGCGAGGGCGTGCTCGATCCGGGCGACCCCGGCGCTGCCCACGACCGCGGCGTCGGCGCCGAGGCCGTGCAGCAGGTCGATGTCCGCCCGGGAGCGGACGCCGAACCCGACGGCGATCGGTGCGGTGGTCCTCGTCCGCAGCGCGGCCAGCGCGGCGGCCAGCTCCCGGTGGTCGGCGGTGAGCCCGCCGCCGCTGCGGCCGTAGTGGGCCACCAGGTACAGGTACGCGGTGGCGCAGTCGGCTGCCGCGGCCCGCACCTCGGGCGCCGACGCGGCGTAGCAGGTGGCGACCAGGGGCAGCCCGGCCGCCCGCACCGCGTCGAGGCACCCGGCCCGCAGCCGCGGCGGCAGTCCGTGGACCAGCAGCCCGTGGACGCCCGCGTCGGCGACCCGCCGGACGAAGCCGGGCACGGTCGGGGCCCTGACCGTGTGGCTCCAGTCGGCCAGCAGGGCCACCCGCAGGTGGCGCAGCCCGGGCAGGACCCCGGCGAGGAAGTCGAGCACCTCGTCGAGTCCGACGCCGTCGGCCAGGGCCCGCTGCGCCGAGCGGCGGATGACGGGCCCGTCGGTGACCGAGTTCGGAAAGGGCACCGCCAGCTCCAGGCAGTCCACCCGGCAGTCGTCGAGCATCCGCATCACGTCGGCCAGGACGGGCAGCGGGGGGTCCCCGGCGTTGAGGAACACGGCCAGGCCGGGCCGGTCCGGTGGCCGGCGGGCGAAGAACCCGCTCACCGCGCACGCGCCGGTCGGGTGCGGAGGCGGTCGACGAGGTCGCGGGCGGCGCCGCCGTGCAGGGCGTCCTCGGCCGCCCGGATCGCCTCCGGCCACCCGTCGATCAGCCCGCTCGCGACGGCCAGTGCGGCGGCGTTCAGGCAGACGGTCCGGGTGGCGAGCGCCGTCCCCGTTCCGGAGAGCACGCCGAGGAAGTGCTCGATCACGTCTTCTCCTCCGGTGGCGGGCCGCAGTTCGGCGATCGTGTCGGTCGCGCTCGCGGGAGCCTCGGCCGGCAGGTGGATCGGGTCGGTGCCGTCATTGGGGAGGAGGAGGTTGTCGACGGAGCCGACGAGCTCGTCGACGCCCAGCTCGTTGGAGCAGAGCCAGATCCTCCGGTCGGTGACGGTGGCGGCGACCTGGCCCAGCGCCGGCAGCAGTGAACGGTCCGAGACGCCGACGAGCTGGGCGGAGACCGGCACCGCGGCCAGGAAGGGCCCGACGGAGTTGATGAACCCGCCGATCATCCGCAGGTCCATCGGCACGATGCTCCGGGCCAGCAGCGCCACCTCCCGCGGGTAGACGAAGGTCCCCGGGAAGGCGATGCCGAAGTGTTCCAGCCGCTCCTCGGTCCGCTCGTACGAGGTGGTCCGTCCGATGCCGAGGCGGTCGAGCAGGTCGTGGGAGCCGCAGGTGCCCGTGTAGGCGCGGGAGCCCGTCTTGACGACGCGGACGCCCAGGGCCGCGGCGAGGAACGCCGCCGCGGTGGAGATGTTGAACGTGGCCGGCCCGCCTCCGGTGCCGACGATGTTGGCCGTGCCGTCCAGCCGCGCGGTGACGGCCGGCCGCCGCTCGTCCAGCGAGCGGAGCATGGCGACCAGCGTGTCCCGGTCGGGCATCCGGGTGGACAGCGAGGACAGCAGCGCCACCGTCTCGCCGGGCCGCAGGGCGCCGTCCCGCAGCTGGTCCCAGAAGGACCCCCACAGCTCCTGGTCGACGGCGCGGTCCCGGCGGATCAGCGCTCGCAGCACCTCGTGCATGACTAGAGGGCGTCCGTCCGCTGCGGCTGGGCCTGGTCGATGAACCTGCTGATCGAGCCGACGGAGCGGAAGCTGTCCGGGTCGAGGTCGAACTCCTCGACGCGCACGTCGAAGCGGTCCTCCAGCCAGGCGATCGTCTTGAGCAGGCCGAGGCTGTCGATGACCCCGCCGTCCACGAGGTCGTAGTCGGCGTCCAGCTCGTTCGGGCCGACGTCGGGCAGGAACTCCTCGATGATGAACTGGGTGACTACCGCGGCGTGGTTCACGTGGCCGTTCCTTCGGTGGGCTGGGAGGGGGAGCAGGCGCGCTCGACGGGCGCGCGGTCGATCTTTCCGGTGGACGTCCTGGGCAGCGGGTCGTCCACGATCCGCAGGGTCGAGGGGACGGCGGTGAGCGGGAGGCGCTGCGCGCAGTGCCGGCGCAGCGCCAGCGAGTTCAGCCGGCTGTCCGGGGCGCGGCGGACCAGGCCGCGCAGCAGGCGGCCGGCCACCGGGTCGGGTACGGCCACCACGGCCGCCTCGACGACCTCGTGGTGGTCGAGCAGCACCTGTTCGACCTCGTGGGTGTTGACCCGGGTGCCGCGGACCTTGACCTGGTGGTCGTTGCGGCCTTCCAGGGTGACGCGGCCCTCCTCGTCGCGCCGGACGAGGTCGCCGCTGCGGAAGTAGCGCCGGGTCTCCCCGTCGTGGTGGTGGGTCGCGAACCTGCCGGCGTCCTGGCTCCGGTCCAGGTAGCCGTCGGTCTGGAAGGGCGTCGCGACGTGGAGTTCGCCGGTGCCCGGCCCGGTCACGATCCTGCCGTCATCACCGACGATCACCGCGTGGACCCCGGGCAGCGGGCGCCCGATCGGCACCGGGCCGTCCGGCGGCTCGGTGCCGTCGACCTCGTGCAGGAAGCTGTCGTTGGTCTCGGTGCAGCCGTAGACGTTGTGGAGCCGCGCGCCGGGGAACAGGCGCGGCAGCTCGGCCAGGCAGCGGGCGGGCAGGCTGTCGCCGGTGAAGACGACGTGCTCGACGGTGCCGAGCCGGCGGCCGCTCTGCGCGGTCGCGTCCACCAGCAGTTGGTAGAACATCGGTACCGCCTGCACGAGTTGGACCTCGTGGCGGGAGAGCAGGTCCAGCAGGTGGCCCGGCTGGGTGGCCCGGGCCGGATCGACCAGGACGACGCGGCCGCCGTGCTTGAGCGTGGCCCAGATGTCCAGCAGGCACAGGTCGAAGGTGAGCGGCGCGTAGTTGAGGACCGTCGTTCCCCGACGGATGCCGAACCGCTCGCCGGCCCAGGTGGTGAAGCGGTCCACCGCGCCCGTGCTCAGCGGCACGATCTTCGGCTGCCCGGTGGAACCGGAGGTGGTGAACATGAAGGAGACGTCGGCGGGTTCCGTGGCGCGTGGCGGCTTCGGTTCGGCCGACCGCTCCCCGGCGTCCGGACCGGGGTCCTCCGGCGAGAGGACGTGCCGGATGCCGGCCCGCTCGGCCGGCGCGTGGGCGGTCCCGCCCTCCGGTACGGGCGCCGGCAGCAGCAGGAAGCGCCGCCCTTCCAGCAGGCAGGCGAGCACCAGGGCGATCGTCGAGGGCGACTTGGCGGCCGGGATGCCGATCGGCTCGTCGCCGTCCGGGGCGAGCCGGGCGATCCGCAGGCGCTCCCGCTCCGCCGCCCGGTGGAGTTCGCGGTAGGTCGTCTCCTCCCCGTGCCACACCAGGGCCGGATCACCGGGGTGGTCGGTGGCGTGCGAGACGAATGAACCCACCAGGCTTGGCTGCTGCATCATGACTTCTCCGAGTTCATGCAACGGGGTGGGCTCTATGGACAACGGATGAGTTCATGCAACGGGTTCACCGATCTTTTTCGGAACAATGAAGGGCCGACACGAAAGGGGCCCGTCCGGCCGCCTTCCCGGCGAAAGAAGAATTATCACGTGGCGCTCGTCCACGGAAGTGGTGTGCTCGATCTGCACCATGACGGCACGTCAGGGAGGGTGTAGCGGTCGGGCGCGCGGATGCTAGCCGTCGAGCGTGTTCAATCTACATAAGGATTAGCGGGGTCTGGCGTAAAGATTGTCCTGATGCCTTCGACCCCCTTCTCTGTCTTGCGGAGTGAGACGGGAGCTGCCTAGTATCCGCCGTACTGTTCGCGAAGAAGCGAATCGGCGAGGGGATTTCCGGGGTGCTTTAGCGCTCCCGATCGCCGTGAAAGGTGGATCCGTCATGCCTGGCTCCGATCGGAGCGCGCACGCTCCGACCCAGTTGTCCTTCGCCCAGCAACGGCTGTGGTTCCTCGACCGGTTGCGGCCGGGCCTGCCGGACCACAACGTCCCGACCGCGGTCCGCCTGCGTGGCCGGCTGGACCAGGAGGCGCTCGTCCGGGCGCTGACCGACGTCGTGCGGCGCCACGAGGTGTTGCGCGGCAGGATCGCCGACTCCGAGGACGGCCCGTGCCACGTCACGGAGGCGGTCGAGACCTTCGTGCCGACGATCACCGACCTGGCGCACACCCCGGCGGAACAGGCCTGGCAGCGGGCCCGGGAGCTGGTGGCCGCCGACCTGGCGGCCCCCTTCGACCTCGGCGCCGCCCCGATGCTGCGGGCCCGACTGATCCGCGTCGCCCCCGACGACCACCTGCTGGTCCTGGTGATCCATCACATCGCCTGCGACGGCTGGTCGCTGCCGGTGCTGTGGCAGGAGTTCTCCGCCGGGTACGGCGCCGCCGTCGACGGCCGGCCGATCGCCCTGCCGGACCTGCCCGTCCAGTACGCCGACTTCGCGCACTGGCAGCGGAACCACCTGGCCGGAACCGCGCTGCAAGGCCAACTCGACTACTGGCGAGAGCACTTGGCCGATCTTGTCCCGTCGGTGCTCCCGACGGACCGGGAGCGCCCCGCGGCGTGGTCCGGTCGGGGCGACCAGGTCGCGATCGAGATCCCGGCGGACCTCGCCGACCGGATCCGCGCACTGGGGCGCACCCACGAGGTGACGCCGTTCATGGCGCTGCTGGCCGCCTTCCAGGTCCTGCTCGCGCGCTGCACGGGACAGGACGACGTGACGGTGGGCACCCCGATCTCCGGGCGGACCCGGATCGAGGTGGAGCCGCTGGTCGGCTTCTTCGTCAACACCCTCGTCCTGCGCACCGACCTGTCCGGCGACCCCGGATTCACCGACGTGCTCGCCCGGGTGCGGCGGTGCGCGGTGGAGGCCTACGCCCACCAGGACGTCCCCTTCGAGCGGCTGGTGCAGGAGCTGCGGCCCGAACGCGACCTCGGCCAGCACCCGCTGGTCACCGTCATGTTCCAGCTGGAGGATCCGCCCGCGCTCCCGTCCGGCCTTCCTGGGCTGGAGGTGAGCAGTCATCAGATACCGAACGACGTCGCCAAGTTCGACATCGAGGTCTCCCTGACGGACCTCGGCGACCGCCTCACCGGCGTCATCCGCTACGCGGCCGACCTCTTCGAGCGCGACACGGTGCGCCGGCTCGCCGAGGGCTTCACGGCGCTGCTCGACCACCTCGTCGGCGCTCCCGAGCGGCCGATCTCGGCCTGGCAGACCCCGCCCGGCCTCCGCGCCGGCGCCTCTGCTCCCACCGTGCACCCCGCGGCCCCGCGGCCCGATGCCTCCCAGGCCGGCGCCGCCGAGACCGAGACCGAACTCCTCGTGCTGGAGACCTGGGCCGAGGTGCTCGGAGTCACCCCGGACGGCGTGCACAGCGACTTCTTCGAGCTGGGCGGCCACTCGCTGCTCGCCTCGAAGGTCATGTCCCGACTCGGCCGGGCGCTCGACCTCGAACTGCCGGTCGTCCTGCTCTTCTACCACCCGACCGTCGCCGAACTCGCCGACGGCATCGACGCGGCGCTGCTGGCGGACCTCGGCGAAGCCGAGGCGGAACCGCTCCCCGCCGGAAAGGCCCGTCACCCGTGAAGGCACAGCACAGTCGCCCCGAGTCCGGCCAGCCGACCGCTTCCACGCGGGCCGGCCTACGCGCCCTGCTCGACCAGCGCGTCCGCGCGGCCCGGACCAGGGCCGCCGAGGGCGAGCCGGAGGCCGCGGTCCCGCCCCGCCCGGAGGGTGCGCGGGTGCCGTCGTTCACCCAGGAACGCATGTGGCTGATCGAGCGGCTGTCCGACGGCCCCGCGCTGTACAACGTCCACGAGGTCTTCCGGCTGCGCGGCCCGCTGGACGTGGCCGCCCTCGGTCATGGCCTCACCGAGCTGGTGCGGCGCCACGAAGTCCTGCGCACCGCCTTCCCCGAGGAGGACGGCCGCCCCGTCCCCTCGGTGGAGCCGGCCCGGCCGGTCGACCTGCCCGTCACGGACCTGCGGACCGAGCCCGCGGAACGCCGGACGGAACTCGCCCTCGACCTCGTCCACTCCGAGATCCTGCGCCCCTTCGACCTGGCCGCCGCCCCGCTGCTGCGCGCGTCGCTGCTGCGGGTCGACGAGGACGAGCACCTCCTGGTGGTGGTCGTCCACCACATCGCGGTCGACGGCTGGTCGATGCCGCTGCTGTGGGACGACCTGTCGGCGATGTACCGGAGCCGGCTGGAAGGCCGCGAGCACGAGCTGCCGCCCTTGCGGATCCAGTACGCGGACTTCGCCCACTGGCAGCGGGCCCGGCTCTCCGGTGACCGCCTGCAGAGCCAACTGGACTACTGGAGCGCACAGTTGTCCGGGCTGTCGCCGCTGGACCTGCCCACCGACCGTCCGCGCGGACCGGTCCGCGCGGGCCGGGGCGAGCGGATCACCTTCACGGTGCCCGAGGAACTGGCCGAGCGGCTGCGGGTGCTGGGCCGGCGGCACGGCGCGACGATGTTCATGACCCTGCTGGCGGGGTTCCAGGCCCTGCTCGCCCGCTACAGCGGGCAGTCCGACGTGGCGGTCGGCACGCCGGTCGCGGGCCGCACCCGGCCGGAACTCGACCCGCTGGTGGGCTCGTTCATCAACACCGTGGTCCTGCGCACCGACCTCGCGGACGACCCGGGCTTCGCCGAGCTGCTCGACCGGGTCCGCCGGACCGCCCTGGACGCCTACGCGCACCAGGACGTGCCGTTCGAGCGGCTGGTGCAGGAGCTGCGGCCGGCCCGCGGCCTCGACCGCAACCCGCTGTTCCAGGTGATGGTCGCCGGCCTGTCCGACCCGACCGCCTCCCTCCGGCTGGCCGGGGCGGAGGTCGAACAGCTGGAGGTCGACAACGGCACGGCCAAGGTCGACCTCAGCCTGGTGATCGCCGACCGGCCGAGCGGCCCGGACGGCACGACCGGGACGGGCGGGACGACCGGCACCGTGGCCTTCGACACCGCGCTGTTCGACCGCGCGAGCGTGGAGCGCCTGGTCGGCCACTACCTCCGGCTGCTGGACGCCGCGGCCGACGACCCCGACCGTCCCGTCTCCCGCCTGGACCTGCTCACCGAGGCCGAGCGCGAGGCGCTGCTGGTGGCCGCCAACGCCACCGACGAACCCTTCCCCGCCGACCTCTGCGTGCACGAGCTGGTCGAGGAGCGGGCCCGGCTGACCCCCGACGCGGTGGCGGTCCGCTGCGGAGGCGAGCGACTGACCTACCGGGAACTCGACGGCCGGGCCAATCAGTTGGCCCGGCACCTGCGAGCCCGGGGAGCCCGGCCGGAACGCCTGGTCGGTGTCTGCCTGCCGCGCTCGGCGGAGCTGGTCGTGGCCCTGCTGGCCGTCCTCAAGTCGGGCGCCGCCTACCTGCCGCTGGACCCGGACCTCCCGGCCCAGCGGATGTCGTTCATGCTCGCCGACGCCGACGTGCCGCTGCTGCTCACCCGGCGCTCCCTGGCCGACCGGCTGCCGGAGCACGGCGCCGAGACGGTGTGGCTGGACGCCGAGGCCCCGCTCGTCGCGGCCCTGCCCGAGGACCGGCTGCCGCCGCTCGCGACGCCCGCCAACCTGGCGTACTCGATCTACACCTCCGGTTCGACCGGCCGCCCCAAGGCCGTGCTGGTCCCGCACGAGGGCGTCGTCAACTACCTGGTGGTCCGCGGCCGCCAGCTGGACCTCGACGGGTCCGACGTCGTCGCCTCGGTGGCCTCGATCTCCTTCGACGTCATCGTCCCCCAGGTGCTCATGCCGCTGGCCTGGGGCGCGAGCGTGGTGATCGCCCCGTCGGAGGTCGCGGTCGACGGCCCGCGCCTGACGGAGATGATGCGCGAGTTCGGCGTCACCACGCTCATGGCCACCCCAGCCACCTGGCTCCTGCTGCTGGACGGCGGCTGGCAGGGCGGCCGGTTCCAGGCGATCTGCGTGGGCGAACCGCTCCAGCCCGCCCTGGCCCGGCGGCTCCTCGACCGGGTCTCCACGCTCTGGAACGGCTACGGTCCCACCGAGGCGTCCGTCGGCTGCGTCACCCGGCGGGTGGACGCCGACCGGGACCTGGCCCGGCCGGGCGGGTCCGTGCCGATCGGCCGGCCGCTCGGCAACCTCCGGATCTACCTGCTGGACCCGGCCGGCGCCCCGGTGCCCGTCGGCGTCCCGGGGGAGATCCACATCGGCGGGGTCGGCGTCACCCGCGGGTACGCCAACCGGCCGGGGCTGACCGCCGAGCGCTTCGTGCCCGACCCGTTCGGCGCGGACGGCGGCCGGCTGTACCGGACCGGCGACCTGGCGCGGTACCTGCCGGACGGCAGCCTGGTCTTCCTCGGCCGCACCGACGAGCAGGTGAAGATCCGCGGGTACCGCATCGAGCTGGGCGAGATCGAGGCCGCGCTGTGCGCGCAGCCCGGTGTCGCCAGGGCCGCGGTGACGGTGCGCGGCGGCGGGACGGACGCCGAACTGGCCGGCTACCTGGTGTGGCAGGACGGGCCTGCTGACCTGGCGGCCGTGCGGCGCGCCCTGCGCGAGACCCTGCCCGAGTTCATGGTGCCCACGACGCTGACCGCGCTCGACCGGATCCCCCTGACCACCAACGGCAAGGTGGACCGCGGGGCCCTGCCCGAGCCCGCCCGCCACGACCACGCGGCCGGTGCGCTCCCGCCACGGGACCTGCCGGAACTCCTGATGACCAGGATCTGGGAGCGCGTGCTGGGCACCCCGCGGGTCGGCGTCCGGGACGACTTCTTCGCGCTGGGCGGGCACTCCCTGAGGGCGGTCGAGCTGGTGGAGGCCGTCCGGCGGGAGTGGGGGGTGACCGTGCCGCTGAACACGGTGTTCCGCCACCCCACCGTCGAGGGGCTGTGCGCGGAACTGCCCAACGCGGCGCGGGCCCTGCGCCGACTGGTCGTTCCGCTGGCCGAGGGGGACCGCCGCTGGGCGCCGCTGATCCTGGTGCACCCGCAGAGCGGCGACGTGTGCTCCTTCCTCCACCTGGCCGGACAGCTCACCGAGCGGCTCGCCGAATCCCCGGTTGACGCCGCCCGGCCCGTCTACGGCCTGGAGGCCGTCGGCTACAACACCGACGAGCCGCCCCTGGCCACCGTCGAGGAGCAGGCGCAACGCTACCTGCGGGAGCTGCGGTCCGTCCTGCCCGACGGCCCGTACCTGCTGGCCGGCTGGTCCTTCGGCGGGCTGGTCGCCTTCGAGCTGGCCCGCCTGCTGGAGGAACAGGGGAACCCCCCGGGGTTCCTCGGGATCATCGACGTCGGAGCGCCCGCGTCCACCGGTGAAGCCGCCGCCAGGGAAGGCGGGGACCTCCACGAGCTCGACGAGGAGGCCGCCCTCGCCCTGCTGCTCCACGACGCGGACGGCCGCGAGCACCTTCCCTCGCACGTGCGCACCGAACAACTGCGGCGCATGGCACGGGTGTTCACCGCCAACGGCGCCGCCGCCCGGCGCTACCGGTCGACGGCACGGCTGCGGACACCGATCCACCTGTTCACCAGCGCCGAGACCCACCCCGAACTCGGCGGCCCGGTCGTGGTCCCCGCCCGGTGGCGGGACCGTACCCGGGGGGCGTTGAGCGTGGTCGAGGTCCCCGGCAACCACCACGACATGCTGTCGCCGCCGCACGTCGCCCGCTTCGCCGACGCGCTGTCGGCCGTCCTGGAGGAGCTCGGATGAGCGACCGACACGAGTTGCCGCTGTCGTCGGCGCAGTCCGGCATCTGGTTCGCCCACCACCTGCGCCCCGGCAGCCCCGCCTACAACACCGGCGAGTACGTGGACATCCCCGGGCCGATCGACCCGGAGCTGTTCGAGACGGCCGTACGGCGCGTGGTGGACGAGACCGAGTCCCTGCGCGTCCGCCTCACCGACGGCGCCGACGGCCCCCGGCAGGTCGTCACCCCATTGCCCGACTGGACGATGCACCACGTCGATCTCACCTCGACGCCGGACCCGCTGGGGGAGGCCGAGCGTTGGATGCGCGCCGACCTGTCCACCCCGCTCGGGCTCACCCGGGACCCGCTGTTCCGCCAGGCCCTGTTCGCCGTCGCACCGGACCGCTTCCTCTGGTACCAGCGCGTCCACCACATCGTGGTCGACGGCTTCAGCATGTCGCTCATCGCGCGCCGCGTCGCCAAGACCTACACCGGACTGGTCGGGGGCCGGGCCGGGGCAGGGCCGGCCTTCGGGCCGCTGAGCGCCCTGCTGGCGCACGACGCCGCCTACCACGCCTCCGAACAGCCCGAGCGGGACCGGGAGTTCTGGGCGTCCCGGCTGGCCGGACGACCGGACCCGGTCAGCCTCGCCAGCCGCTCGGCGCCCGCCTCGGACGGCTTCCTGCGCCGTACCGGCAGCCTCGACGCGCCCACCCTGGCCGCGCTGCGGCGGGCCGCGCGACCCGCCGGGGCGAGCTGGCCCACCGCCTTCACCGCCGCGGTCGCCGCGTACCTCCACCGCCTCAGCGGCGAACGGGACATCGTGCTCAGCATGCCGGTGACCGGGCGCACCGGCTCCGCCGCGCCGGCCGTCCCCGGCATGGTGGCGAACGTGGTGCCGCTGCGGCTGCGCGTCCACCCCGAGCAGAGCCTGTCCGCGCTCGCGCGACAGGTGGCCGAGGAGGTCGCCGCCCAGCGCGGGCACCAGCGCCACCGCAGCGAGGACCTGCGCAGGGAACTGGACCCGGCCCGCTCGGAGCGGGTCCTGTTCGGGCCCGTCGTCAACATCATGTCCTTCTACTACCACCTGGACTTCGCGGGCGTCCGGGCCACCGTGCACAACCTGTCCAACGGGCCGGTCGAGGACCTCTCCTTCTCCGTCTACGACCGCTCCGACGGCACCGAGCCCCGGCTCGACCTCGACGCCAACCCCGCGCTCTACACCGAGGCCGAACTCACCGCCCACCAGCAGCGGTTCCTCCGCTTCCTGGACGCGGTGGCCGCCGACCCGGACCGGCCGATCGGCCGGCCCGACCTCCTCACCCCCGGGGAACGGCACCGGACCGTCGTGGCCGCCAACCGCACCACGCTGCCGCTGCCGCACCCGACGGTGCCCGCGGCCTTCGCGGCCGAGGTCGCGCGCAGGCCCGAGGCGCCCGCCGTGGTGTGCGGCGAAACCACCCTGTCCTACGCCGAGTTGAACGCCCGGGCCAACCGGCTGGCCCACCGGCTCATCGCCCTCGGCGTCCGCTGCGACAGCACCGTGGCCGTGCTCATGGAACGCTCCGTCGACGTGGTGGTGGCGGTCCTGGCGGTCACCAAGGCCGGCGGCGCCTACGTACCGCTGGACACCCGGGCCCCGGCGGCCCGCCTGCGCCGCGTCCTGGACGACACCGGGGCGGCGATGCTGCTCACCCACGGGGCCACCCGGGAGCATGCGCCGTCCCTCGGCACCCCCGGGGTCGTCGTCGACGCCGACCCCGGCCTCGCCGACCAGCCGGTCACCGACCCCGTCGTGCCGCTGCGCCCGGACCACCTGGCCTGCGTCCTGTACACCTCGGGCTCCACGGGCACGCCGAAGGGCGTGGCCCTGAGTCACCGCAACGTCATCAGCCTGACCGCGCAAGGCTGTTGGCACGAGGAGGACGGCCCGCGCGTGCTCGCGCACTCCCCGCACGCCTTCGACGCCTCGACCTACGAGTGGTGGGTGCCGCTGCTCAACGGCGGCCGGGTGGTCGTGGCCCCGCCCGGCGAGCTGGCGCTCGCGGACCTCCACCGGCAGATCGTCGACCACCGGGTCGGCGCGCTCTGGCTGACGGCCGGGCTGTTCCGGGTGTTCGCCGAGGAGTCCCCGGGCACGCTGGCCGGGGTCGGCCAGGTGTGGACCGGCGGCGACATCGTGCCGGCCGACGCGGTCCGGCGCGTCCTGGACCGCTGCCCGGACTCCGTGGTGGTCGCCGGGTACGGCCCGACCGAGGCCACCACGTTCACCACCCGCCGGGTGCTCCGCCCCGGCCAGGCCGTGCCCGACGTCGTCCCCCTCGGCCGGCCGGTGGACAACCGGCGGGTGTACGTCCTGGACGAGGCGCTGTCCCCGGTGCCGCCGGGGGTGGCCGGCGTGCTGTACGTCGCCGGCGCGGGCGTGGCGCGCGGGTACCTGAACGACCCCCGCCGGACGGCCGCCCAGTTCGTGCCGTGCCCGTTCGGCGAACCGGGCGAGCGGATGTACCGCACGGGCGACGTGGTCCGCTGGAACGCCGAGGGGGAGCTGGAGTTCCTCGGCCGCGCGGACGAACAGGTCAAGCTCCACGGCTTCCGCATCGAACTCGGCGAGATCGAGGCGGTCCTGGCCGGGCACCCCGCCGTCGCCCAGGCGACCGTGGTCGCCGGCCCGGGCGCCTCCTCCGGCCGGCGTCTGATCGGCTACGTCGTCCCGGCCGGGGCCCCGGGGCCAGACCCGGCGCTCGACCCGGCCTCGGTACGGGAGCACGCCGCCGCGGCCCTGCCGGACTACATGGTGCCCTCGGCGATCGTCGTGCTCGACGCCTTCCCCCTGACGCCCAGGGGGAAGATCGACCGGGCCGCGCTGCCCGTCCCCGACCCCGAGCCGGCACCGTCCGGGCCCGGGCCGCGCACCCCGGCGGAGCGGACGATGTGCGCGCTGTTCGCCGAGGTGCTCGGCCGCCCCGAGGTGGGCGTCGACGACGGCTTCTTCGCGCTCGGCGGCAACTCCCTGCTCGCGACCCGGCTGGTCAACCGGGTGCGGGTGCGGTTCGGCCGGGACCTCACCCTCGGCGCCCTGTTCCAGGCACCCACCCCGGCGCGCCTGGTCGAAGCCCTGGAGGAGGCCCCGGACGCCGCGTCCGTACCGGTCCTCTCACCCCGTACCCGACCCTGAGCCCCTGAGGGCGATCACAGGAAGCACCTTCGGCATGGTCCACACCCCCTCCCAGCCCGACGACACCCCGGCACCGCCCGCGACACCGGAAGCACCGACCGCCGTAGCGCCGGCGGAGTCCCAGGTCCGCCGGTACTACCGGCTGGTCGACGCCGGCGACGTGCCCGCGCTGGTCGCCCTGTTCACCCCCGACGCCCGCTACCACCGCCCCGGGTACCCGCCCATGGTCGGGCACGCCGCACTGGAGCGCTTCTACCGCGACCAGCGGGTGATCCGCTCCGGCACCCACACCCTGGCCACCGTGGTCACCACCGGCGGCGAGGTGGCGGTGCACGGCCTGTTCCGCGGCGTGCTGCACGACGGCGGCGAGGTCGAGCTGCGGTTCGCGGACTTCTTCCGGATGACGCCGCAGGGCCGCATCGCCGCGCGCGACACCTTCTTCCACGTGCCGGCGGTCTGAGGCGCAGCCACCACCACAGCCACAGCGGCACCGGCGGCGACCGCCTACGCGGTCGCGCGTTCACCCCCGACGGGGACACTTCAGCACAGGAAAGCGGGAAGCAGTTGACCCAGACGGTCCTCACCTCCGACATCCCGGCGTTCGTCGGCAGCGGACGGCCACCGTTCGACGCCCGGGCGATCCACGAGCTGGTCGCCGAACAGGCCGTGCGGGCCCCGCACGCGCCCGCCGTCACCTGCGACGGACGGACCCTGACCTACCGGCAGCTCGACGACCGCGCCAACCGGCTCGCCGGGCGGCTGCGGGAGGCCGGACTGGCGCCGGAGGGCGTCGTCGGCGTGCTGGTGCCGCGGTCGCCGGAGCTGATCGTGGCCCTGCTCGCCGTCCTCATCGCGGGCGGGGCGTACCTCGGGCTCGAACCGGACGACCCGGCCGCCCGCCACGCGCTGCTGCTCGAAGACGCCGGCGCGGCCATGGTGATCACCGAGGAGGCCGCGGGGCCCGAGCTGCGGGAGCGGCTGCCCCACGCCGTCGTCACGGTGACGGAGGGCGACCCGGCGCAGGAGCCGGCCACCGCGCCGGCGGCCCCGGCCCGCCCCGGCGACCCGGACCGGCTCGCCTACGTCAGCTACACCTCCGGCTCCACCGGCGAGCCCAAGGGCGTCGGCGTGCCCCACCGGGCGGTCGACCGGCTCGTCCGGGGTGCGGACTGGGTGGACGTCCGCGCCGAGGACGTCTTCTTCCACCTCGCGCCGGTCGCGTTCGACGCCTCCACCTTCGAGATCTGGACCCCGCTCGTCAACGGCTGCCGGCTGGTCCTCTTCCCCCCGGTTGCCATCACCCTGGAGCACGTGGCGCGCGTCGTCCGCGCCGAGCGCGTGACGGTCCTGCTGCTGACCACCGGGCTCCTCCACCAGATGGTGAGCTCCCACCCGGAGGCGTTCGCCGACGTCCGGCACGTCCTCACCGGGGGCGACGTGGCCTCGCCTGGCCACGTCCAGCACCTCCTGGCCCGCTACCCGGAGCTGCTCTTCACCAACGGCTACGGGCCGACCGAGAACACCACGTACACGACCTGCTGGACCAGCAGCACCCTCCCCGAGCTGCGGAGCGTGCCGATCGGCCGCCCGATCAGCGGCACCAGGGTCGCCGTGCTCGACGAGGACCTCAGGCCGGTGCCCGTCGGCGAGTGCGGGGAGCTGTACGTGGCCGGGGCGGGCCTGGCCCGCGGCTACCTGGGCCGCCCGGCCGCGACCGCCGAACGGTTCCTGCCCGACCCGTTCGGCACCGAGCCCGGCGCCCGGATGTACCGGACCGGCGACCTCGTGCGCTGGCTGCCGGACGGCACGCTGGAGTTCGTCGGACGCGCGGACGACCAGGTCAAGGTCCAGGGCTACCGCGCCGAACCGCGCGCCGTCGAGGTCGAGTTGGAGCGGCTCCCCGGCGTGCGGCACGCGGTCGTGCTGCCGCAGCCCGACCCGGCGGGCGGCACCCGGCTGCTGGCCTACGTCGTGCCCGCGGAACCCGGCCCGGAGGGCAACGCCGACCTCGGGCGGCGGTTGCGCCACGACCTGCGGGAGAGCCTGCCGGACTACCTGATCCCCTGGGCGATCCTGGTCCGTCCCGAGCTGCCGGTGAACCGCAACGGCAAGATCGACCGCCGGGCCCTGCCCACCGCCACCCGGGTCCCGCGCAACGTGCCCAACGAGTTCGTCCCGCCCGTCACCGAGGTGCAGACCCGACTGGCCGACCTGTGGGGCGACGTCCTCGGCATCGAACCGGTCGGCGTCGACGACGACTTCTTCGACCTCGGCGGACACTCCCTGCTGGCCACCGACCTCCTGGTCGCCACCCAGCGCGAGTTCGACGTGGACCTCCCCGCGCAGACCCTCTACATGTCGCCGACCGTCGCCGAGCTGGCGACGGCCCTCAGCGAGCGGCTGGGGACGGCGGGTCCGGAGGGCCGGGCCGATGCGCCAGGCGGCCCGGCCGACGCGGCGGGGGAGGAGCGGCCCCGATGACGACGGTCCCCCCGACCGCGCGCTGCCCGGTCCTCGCCCCGCAGCCGGTCGACCTGATCGACCCCGACCTCTACCACGCGGGCGGGGCGCACGAGGCCTGGCGACGGCTGCGCCGCGAGGCCCCGGTGAGCTGGCAACCGGTCGGCGACATCGGCTACTGGTCGGTCGTCGGCCACGCCGAGGCCAACCGGGTCCTGCGCGACCACGCCACGTTCACCTCCGAACAGGGCACCCTGCTCAACCTCCTCGGCAAGGGCGACCCCGCCGGCGGCCGCCAGATGGCCGCGACCGACCCGCCCCGGCACGCCCACCTGCGCGGCCCGCTCCAGCAGGCCCTGTCGATCAAGACGGTGGAGAACGACCGGGAGGCCATCCGCCGGGTCGTCGTCGACCTGCTCCGGCCGCTGGCCGACGGCGGCCCGTACGACTTCGCCGCCGCCATGGCCACCCTGCCGATGGCGGTGATCGGCACCATGATGGCGCTGCCGCAACAGGACTGGCCGCGGCTGGTCCGGCTCGCCCACGCCTGCATCGCCGCGGACGACCCCGAGTTCCAGCTCGCCGACGGGCCCCAGGCCACCCTGGTGACCGCCCACCGCGAACTGTTCGCCTACTTCCAGGACCTCGTCACCGAGCGCCGGCGCGCACCGGGCGACGACCTGGTCAGCGTGCTGCTCACGATGGAACTGGACGGACGCCGGCTGTCGCCGGGCGAGATCGTCTCCAACTGCTACAGCCTGCTGCTCGGTGCGACCGTCACCACCGCCCAGCCGCCGATCGCGGCGATGGCCGAACTGGCCGGCACCCCGGTCCTGGACGACTGGGCGGCCCACCCGGAGCTGCTCGGCAGCGGCGTGGAGGAGGCCCTGCGCTGGGCCTCGCCGACCCAGCACTTCATGCGCCACACCACCCGCGACGTCGAGGTCCGGGGCGTGCCGATCCCCGCGGGGGACGCGGTCGTCGTCTGGCTGGCCTCGGCCAACCGCGACGAGACCGTGTTCGCCGACCCGTACACCTTCGACATCCGACGGCGCCCCAACAAGCACATCGCCTTCGGCGTCGGCGCGCACTACTGCATCGGCCACACCGTCGCACGGGTCGCGCTGCGGATCCTGTTCGCCGAACTGCTCGGCCGGTTCACGGACTTCGAACTCGCCGGGGCGCCGCGACGGATGCGCTCGAACGTCATCGCGGGCTTCACCCACCTGCCGGTCACCGCGCGGACCCGGTAGGGCCCGGCACTCTCACCGCAGCCGAACCAGAGAAGAAACCCCACACGGAAGGTCATCAGTGGACGCTCCGACGGCCCGTACCCGCAACAAGTGGTTCCTGCGCGAGCCGTCGCCGGTGGCACCGGCGCGGCTGTTCTGCCTGCCCTACTCCGGCTGCGGTGCCAGCATGTACCGCCAGTGGCCGTCCTCGGTCGACGGCGTCGAGGTCTGCCCCGTGCAGCTGCCCGGCCGGGAGAACCGGATGCGCGAGCCCGCCCACACCACCTACCAGGCGCTGGCCGACGACCTCTGCGAGGCGCTGCGCCCCTACCTGGACCGGCCCTACGCCCTGTTCGGCCACTGCGGCTCCGCGCTGGCGGCCTACGAGACCGCCGTACGGCTGGTCCAGCGGGGCTACCCCGCCCCGACCCGGCTGTTCGTCTCCTCCGAGGTCGCGCCGCAGGACGGCCCCTACGGCCGCTTCCTCGGCATGAACGACGACGAGCTGGCAGACGAACTGCGCGGGCTCGTCGCGGAGTTGGGCGGCACGCTGGAACCGAGCCTGCTCGCGCTCTACCTCGGCGTGCTGCGCAACGACGTCGACATGAACAAGCGCTACCACGTGGCCGAGCCGGTCCGGCTGCCGTGCCCGGTCACCGCCATCGGCTGGACCGAGGACACGGGCATCGAGCCGTCCCTGATGACCGGCTGGCCGGCCTGCGGCGACACCACCTTCGAACTCCTGGAAGGAGGCCACTACCGCTTCATCGAGGCGCCGGCGGACCTGCTGGCGCTGCTGGTCGCGGACCTGGCGCCCACCCGCTCCCGCACGTCCTGACGGCGGACCCGTCCGACCTCGGACGCGGCGCCCGACGCGACGTCCGAATGCCGCCAGCACACGGACCCTTCCACGGGTGACGATCGGGACAGCCCGACCGCACGCCGGCCACGGCCCGCCTTCCCGCGGGCCGTGCGCCTGCTCGCCCCCGCCCGTCGAAGGACCTCCCCGTGAACGACACCCTCTTCGCCGTTGCCGAAGCTGCCACCGCCGAACCTGACACCGCCGCGCCCGCGCCGGGCCCGGCCTCCCCGGGCCCGGCCGTCCTGCCCGCGCTCGCCCCGGTCGACTGGCAGGACGTGCGGGAGCAGCTGGACCGGGACGGGGTGGCGCTCACCGGGCCCCTGCTGTCGCCCGCCCAGTGCCGGGAGCTCGCCGACACCTTCGACGACGACGGCCTGTTCCGCTCCACCGTGGTGATGCAGCGCTACGGCTTCGGCCGCGGCACCTACCGGTACTACGCCGACCCGGCCGCCGTACCGGTCCTGGACGCGCTGCGGGAGCGGCTGTACCCGCCGCTGGCGCGGATCGCCAACCAGTGGGCGGCGCGGCTGGGCGAGCGGACCTTCCCCCTCACCCTCGCCGAGCTGCACGCCGAGTGCGCCGCCGCGGGCCAGCACCGTCCCACCCCGCTGGTCCTGCGCTACGGTCCGGGCGACCACGCCTGCCTGCACCAGGACATCTACGGCGACCTCGTCTTCCCGCTGCAGGCCACGATCATGCTGGAACGGCCCGGCGAGGACTTCACCGGCGGGGAGAACGTCTTCGTCGAACAGCGGCCCCGCTCGCAGTCCCGCGCGATCGTGGTGCGGCCGCGGCTCGGCCAGGCCCTGGTCTTCCCCGTCCAGCACCGCCCCGTCCAGGGCAGCCGCGGCTACCGGCGCCACCCGATGCGCCACGGCACCAACGCCGTCGAGTCCGGGCGCCGCACCACGCTCGGCGTGATCTTCCACAACGCCCGCTGACCACGCGCCCGCCCGCTCACCCCCAGGACACCCCGTGAACACCCTCGCCCCCGAGGCCGTCCCCGACACCGCCGCCGGCACCGTCCAGGCCGCCGTCAGCGCCCTCGACACCGCCGACTGGACCGCCCTGACCGCCGAACTCGACGCCCACGGCTGCGCCCCGACGCCCCGCCTGCTCGACCCCGCCCAGTGCCGGGAGCTCGCCGCGCTCTACGACCGGCCCGAACTGTTCCGCACCACCGTCGACATGGCCCGCCACCGCTTCGGCTCCGGCCAGTACCGCTACTTCACCCACGACCTGCCCGAACCCGTCGCCGCCCTGCGCGAGGCCCTCTACCCCCACCTGCTCACCGTCGCCCGCACCTGGGCCGACAAGCTCCGCCGCCCCGCCCCCTGGCCCGACACCCTCGCCGAGTGGACCGCCATGTGCCACGCCGCCGGCCAGGACAAGAGCTCCCAGATCCTGCTGCGCTACGGCCCCGGCGACTGGAACGCCCTGCACCGCGACGTCTTCGGCGACCTCGTCTTCCCCCTCCAGGTGGTCATCGGCCTCGACGCCCACGGCACCGACTACACCGGCGGCGAGTTCCTCCTCGTCGAACAGCGCCCCCGCGCCCAGTCCCGCGGCACCGCCACCGTCGTCCCCCAGGGCCACGGCCTGATCTTCACCACCCGCGACCGCCCCGTCCCCTCGGCCCGCGGCCACCGCGCCGGCCCCGTCCGGCACGGCGTCAGCACCGTGCGCAGCGGCCGCCGCCACACCCTCGGCCTCGTCTTCCACGACGCCTGAGGCCCCGCCGCCATGGCCGCCACCGGCACACCCGGGCCCACTGCCGACACCGCTGCGCCCACCGTCGGCACCGCCCCGGTCCCGTCCCGCCGCTACACCCTGACCGGACCCGACAACCGCCCCTACTCCAGCACCACGCCCGGCACCCTCGGCGGCCACCGCCGGGGCCGCCTCTACGGCCGCCTCGACTGCCCCTCCGCCCTGCGCACCATCGCCGCCGGCGGCTACGTGCGCCACCGCGTCTTCTTCGCCGACGAGGCCACCGCGATCGCCGCCGCCTACCGGCCCTGTTCGGTGTGCCTGCCCGAGAGGTACCGGCAGTGGAAGACCCGCCGGAAGGACCGCACCCCGTGAACCCCCGCCCCGCACCCGACCGCTCCCCGCTCCTCCCCGAACCCGGGCCGACCGCCTACGGCGACCTCCCCGCACCCGCCCCCCACACCGCCCCCGAACTCGCGGCCCTGCTGCGCCTGCTCGCCGACCACCGCCGCCCGCCCCTGCACGGCGTCGCGATCGGCCACAGCCGCGACGACGCCTCCCGCGCGGCGGCCGCCGCCTTCGCCGACGCCTGGCAGGCCGCCGGCCATGCCGTCCTGGCCGTCGTCGACTGGCCCGAACAGGCCGCCTCCTGGCTGCGGCCCGCCCACCGCCTCACCGCCCCCGAACCCGACGCCCTCGTCATCGCCGCCGCCCCGCTCGGCTGGGCCCAACTCGCCCGACGCCTGCGCCACAGCACCCCCTGGCGCCCGGACCGCACCTTCGGCTTCGCGTCCCTCGCCGAGCCGGTCGCCGCCGCGCTCGCCGGGCCCGGCGTCCTGGACGGCGTACGCGGCGCGAGCGCGGACGGCGGCACCTGGCGCATCGCCTCCGGCTGGACCGACTCCTTCCCGCCTGCCACCCCGGGCGCCGCCGCGTGACCACCACCCCCGCCCTGTTCGGCCCGCCGCCCGCCGGCTACGAGCGCCGCGAGATCGCGCCGGGCGCCGTCCACCTGCCCGGCTGGCTCACCCCCGACCGGCAGCGCGACCTCGTCGCCGCCTGCCGCGCCTGGGCCACCGGGCCCGTCCCGATCCGGCACACCCGGCTGCCGCGCGGCGGCGTCATGTCCGTACAGACCGTGTGCCTGGGCTGGCACTGGCAGCCGTACGCCTACACCCGCACCGCCGACGACGTGAACGGCCGACGGGTCGCCCGCTTCCCCGACTGGCTCGCCGACCTGGGCCGCCGGGCGGTGGCCGACGCCTACCAGGACCCCGGCCAGGGCGCCGCCTACGAACCCGACGCCGCGCTGGTCAACTTCTACGACGCCGACGCCCGGCTCGGCATGCACCAGGACAAGGACGAGCGCTCGCTCGCCCCGGTGGTCTCCTTCAGCATCGGCGACACCTGCCTCTTCCGCTTCGGCAACACCCGCACCCGCAACCGGCCCTGGACCGACCTGACCCTCGCCTCCGGCGACCTGCTCGTCTTCGGCGGCCCCTCCCGCCTCGCGTACCACGCCGTGCCGAAGATCCTCCCCGGCACCGGCGACCCCGCCGTCGGCCCCGCCCGGGGCCGCCTCAACATCACCCTGCGCGTCACCGGACTCACCGACCGCGCCCCCGAGGCGACCGGAGCGCCCCCCGCCGGGGCTGCCCCCGTCGCCTCGCCGGAGTCGGGAACGCGCTACTGACGGGCCCCCACCGCCGCCCCGAGCCCGAGCAGCGCCACCCCGGCCACCCCCGACAGCCCCCGTTGCACCTTGCGCCGCAGCAGGACGCGCTGGATCGCGCCCAGGACCGCGACCACCACGACGTACCAGGCCAGGGCCAGCAGCCAGAACAGCCCGGCCAGGAGCACGTGCTGGGAGAGCTCGGACATGCCGGGCAGCTGGAACTGCGGGAAGAGGGAGAGGTAGAAGGCGGCGACCTTCGGGTTGAGCAGATTGCTCAGCAGGCCCTGGCGGAAGTCCGCCCCGCTGTCCGGCGCCCCGCCACCGCCTCCGCGGCCGTGACCGGCGGGCTGCGCGGCCGTCGCGTCGTCAGCTCCGTCCTCGCGTCGGCCGAGGCGGATGAAGTCGATCAGGGACCGGATGCCCAGGTAGGCGAGGTACAGGGCGCCGGCGATCCGCACGGCGGTGTAGAGCACTTCGGAGCCCGTGAGCAGCGCGGTCAGGCCCGCGACGGCCGCGCCGGCGAGGACCGCGTTGCCGAGCATGATGCCCATCGCGGTCGCGGCCGCGCCCCGGCGGCCGCCCCGTGCCGCGTTCCGCAGCAGGAGCACCAGGTCGGGGCCCGGAACAACGATGATCAGAAGAGAAGCGAGTACGAACGTCAGTAGCTGCGCAGTCATACACCAATCATGGCGCGGTTGAGAAGGGTTTTGGGCAAGTTGGTGAGAACGGCCGGTTCCTCCGTGTCCCGAAGCGTGGCGGTCGTCTGCATTCAGGGGACTTGTCCGTTCGACTGCCGCCGCCGTTCTCATATTCCGTCAGAAACCCTCTCAGCATGTGAGACCGGCGAAATCGGACCATGCGGTCCCTGGTCGATTCGCAGACTTACCGATGTGAATGCCACGAGGCCTTCCGCGCTTGTTAGAGTCGAATCACCCGAAGCAACCCGGGTCTCCGGAGTTCGGTATCCGGAGTCGCACGACTTCTTCGACCCGCACGCGACCGTGATGGAGTGAGATCGCATGAAGTCCCGACTCGACCGCTACGAGGAATTCATCGAGAAGGAGTACCGGGCCGGCCTGACGAAGCCCGACGAGTACTCGCTCGACGACGTCACCCCGGACCTTCGACAGCGTCTCTCCGAAGGGAGGTTCAAGCGCATCGTCTTCACCGGAATGGGCTGCTCGGCCATCGTCTCGGATATCGTCCGCGGCTACTTCACGGAGATCGGCCTGCCCCTCGAAGTGCACGTCGTGAACGACTACGACTTCCGCTTCCTGGCCGCTCCCTCGGTCCTCGAGGACGAGGCGACCCTGTACATCATCAGCTCCTACAGCGGGCACTCGCAGGAGCCGGTCCTCGCCTACCAGCGGCTTCGCGCCGTCCGGGACCAGGTGCTCCTGCTCACCTCCGGCGGCAAACTGGCCGAGCTCGGGCGGGCGGACGGCGCCTCCATCGCCTACTGGCGGCTGCGCGAACCGGACCGCGAGTACCCGCTCTTCCACGTCTCGCAGTACTTCGCCATCCTGATGGACATGTTCCACGAATTCGGGGTGCTGAGCGACGACCACCACGCCCGGCTGGGCGAATTGGCGGGCCTGCTCGAGGCGGATTTCGAGGAGAACGGCCGCGAGGCCGCCCGTCGGATCGCCGACGCGAGCGAGGACGCGAACATCATCATGATCGCGTCCCCGAAATGGCACGAGAGCCTGCTCAAGCTGGCCAAGATGCACTTCAACGAGATGGCCATGGTTCCGACCGCCCGGAACTACTTCCACGAATTCTGCCACAGCGAGGTGGCCACGCTTTCCGACCCGGTGCGGAAGCACAGCACGGTCTGGTTCTCCGACGCGGACGACGACGAGTACACCCTCGCCAAGGGTGAGAACCTGCAGCGTCTGCTGACCGACGACCGACCGGAGAACCGGAACATCCGGTTCTCCCGGGTGCACCTTTCGGAGGGGGACTTCCTCCGGAAGTACTTCACCGCCCTCAACGTGGTGCAGCACGCGGCACTCCGCCTCGGCCGGCACCACGAGACGCGGTCGCGCGACCTCATCTCCGAATCCGCCGGAAACCCCTGGTACCACAGCACCACCATCGAGTCCGAGCTGACGGCGTAACACCCGGACGGAGAGAACGGAGAGGACTGTGGTGGCGGACATGGATGACACCAGTCCGCTGCACCTGTTCGACGTCACAGGCAAGGTGGCCCTGATCACTGGGGCCACCCGCGGGCTGGGCCAGGCCATCGCGGCCGGCCTGGCCCGCGCCGGTGCCAGAGTGATCGTCGCCGGGCGCAGCAGCGAAGCAGCAGACGCGGTCGCCGGCAAACTGGCCGTCGACGGAGGATCCGCCGTCGGTGTCGGGCTGGACGTGACGCGGGAGGCAGAGGTCGAGGACGTCCTCTCCCGTGCGGTGCGCGAACACGGCGGACTCGACATCGTCGTCAACAACGCCGGCATCATCGACAGGTTCCCGGCCGAGGACTACCCGGCCGAGACCTGGCAGCGCGTCATCGACACCAACCTGACCGGCGCGTTCCTCGTGTCACGCGCCGCCGGGAGGGCCATGCTCCGGCAGGGCAGCGGAAAGATCGTCAACATCGCATCGGTCCTGGCCCACAGCGGTGGCCGCAACGTCGTCGCCTACGCGGCGAGCAAGGGCGCGCTGGTACAGCTCACCCGATCCTGTGCGGCGGAGTGGGCCGGGCGGGGCGTCCACGTGAACGCGATCGCCGCCGGCTACTTCGAGACGGACCTGACCGCCGGTCTGCGCACGGACGCGCAGCGCAGTGCGGGCCTGCTCACCCGGGTACCCGCCGGGCGTTGGGGCAGGCCCGAGGAGCTCGTCGGGACCGTGCTGTACCTGGCCTCGGAGGCGTCCAGCTACGTCCACGGAGCCGTCATCGAGGCGGACGGTGGATGGACCGCCGCATGAACAGTCACCGCATGAACACCCACCGCATGAACAGTCAGCGCATGAACACCCACCGGGTGAACACCCACCGACCCCACGACCGGCCCGAACACGGGAGGAGGCACCGATGAAGCCGCACGCGCGGAGGCTCGACGGGTTCCGGCAGTCGACCATCAGGGCCATGACCGAGCGGTGCGTCGCCGTCGGCGGCATCAACCTCGGCCAGGGCCTGTCCCGCACGCCGCCCCCGGACGACCTGCTCGACCACGCGACCGCACACTTCGCGTCCGCCGACCACTCCTACAGCCCCGCCCACGGAGACGCCGTCCTCCGGCAGGCCGTCGCGCGGAAGCTGGCGGAGTACAACGGAGTCCACGTCGACCCGGAGCACGGGGTGGTGGCCACCATCGGTGCCACCGGCGCGTACAACGCGGCGGTACTGGCCCACCTCGACCCGGGAGACGGCCTGCTCCTGCCCGAACCCTTCTACGGCTACCACCGCACCGTGGCGGAGATCCACGGGGTCGTTCCCCAGGCGGTCAGGACGGACGCCCCCGGGTTCCGGATCGACAGGGCGGCCCTGGAGGCGGCCACGACGGACCGCACCAGGGCGATCGTGCTGTGCACACCCGGCAATCCGTCGGGCCACCGGATGCCACCGGACGAGATCGAGGAGGTGGCGCGCTTCGCAGCGGACCGGGACCTGCTGGTGATCACCGACGAGATCTACGAGCACCTCTACTACGGGGACGAACCGCACCGCTCGCCGGCGTCGTTCGACCTGCTGCGCGACCGCACGATCACGGTCTCCGGCCTCTCCAAGACCTACAGCATCCCCGGATGGCGGCTCGGCTACGCCGCCGGACCCCCGGAGCTGATCGCGCCGTTGCGCATCGCCGCCGACGCGCTCTCGGTGTGCGCCCCCACCCCGCTGCAGCAGATCGCGGCACGGGCGTTCACCCTGCCGGACTCCTTCTACGCGCGGACGCGCCAGGACTACCGCCGCAAGCGCGACCGGATCGCCGCGGCGTTCCGCGACGCGGGCCTCGCGACCAACGACCCGGAAGGCGCCTACTACCTCCTGGTGGACGGGACTCCGCTGGGCGGCGACAGCGGCGAGGTCGCGGAGACGATCCTGAGTGCCGCCGGCATCGCCACCATCCCGGCCGACGCGTTCCATCTCGGGCCGGCCCCTTATCCCTACGTCCGCGCGTGCTTCGCCCTGACCGACGCCGACATCCTCCGCGTGGAGGAGCACCTCTCCGAGGTGAAGTGGCCCTGACCGCCGCGGTCTAGCCGGCCGGCCGCCGCCCCGCCGCGGCGAGGCACCGGCGCCCGCCCGCCTCGCCGGCGCCCGCCCGCCTCGCCGGCGGCCGGCCGACAGCCGCGATCAGCACTGCCCAACGGGCCCGCCCCTGGCCGGGATTGGCGTACCTCTCCGCCCGCAGTACCGCGGACCCCGGCGTCCGGGCGGTACGCGACCGCTATCCGGCGACCCCCTCCCTGTGGGCGGTCTGCGTCCACGCCGGCGCATGGCGTGCGCCCGTCGCGCCACGGCATCCGGGCCAGCCCGCGACACCCTGCTCGTGCCGGGAAGTCCCCGTTCCCGGCCTCTGGAACGAGCCTCAGCGGCGTGAGCCGTAGCCCCAGTGGTGGTCCGGGTAGTCGCCGCACGGGTACTGCATCAGCGGGGCCTGCGGGGCGTTGCTGCCGTGGGAGACGGCGAGGCACTGGCGGCTGTTGCCGTTGACGAAGCGGATGCCGTGCGGCCACTTCTCGATCTTCCAGGCCTGCCCGGGGTTGTTCCGGCACGCCGACTGGACGACCTGGGCGGTGGCCTCGGTGCTGGAGTCCTGGACGGAGAGACAGAGGGCGCTGTTGTAGCTGACGATCCGGTAGTAGGTGTCGCCGTCGGCGTCCGTGTAGGCCTGCTGGGTCTGCCAGAAGTGGTCGGGGAAGTCCCCGCAGGGATACTGCTGGACCTGCGCGCCCTCCTCCCGGCTCCCGCCGGGCGTGGCGATGCACTGCAGGCTGTTGTTGTTCCTGATCGCCACCGATCCCGTCGGCGGGACGAGCGGGGTGCCGCCGAGGCGCCCCGGTGCCGGGAACGCGGATGCGGACGCGGAGGCGGTGGGCGCCGGGGGCGGCGCGGGTCGGTCGCCCCCGGTCGAGGCCGGAGGGCCGGTGGCTTCCGACAGCGCACGGGGCGGCTCGCCGGGAACCGTCGGACCGGGCTGCGCCGCTGCGCTCCGAACCCCCGCCGCCGGAGCCGGCCCGCCGTCCGGTGGGGGTGCGGTCGACGCGGTGGCCGGACCGTCGCCGGGGGGCCGCGCCGACGGGCTGCCCGCCGATGGCGCGGACGGTTCGGCGCTCGTGCCGGGCGTCGGCGCGGGGTCGGTACCGACCGCCAGGGGGAGCGCGCCGGAGGAGGCGGGCACCGGGCGCAGCTGTACGCCCACCAGCACGCCCGCCAGGACCAGGGCCCCGGCCAGGACCGCCGCCGCGCCGACGGCCGCGCCCGTCCTGACGGCCCGACGCCCCGGTGTCCCGGCGGGCTCGGTGGGGTAGAGCGGATCGACGGGCGGAGGGCCGTCGAACGCCGGGCCCGGCGGGAAGAGGCTGGTCGGGCGATTGTCCGTGACCGGGACCAGCTCACCGCGGACAACCGCGGGGCCGGTCGTGGCCGGGGCCATCCGGGCCACCTCCAGGTACCGGCCGGCCAGGGCCGTGCGTACCGCGAGGAGGTCCGTGTGCAGGCGCCGGAGCACGGGCAGGTGCGCCGGCACCCCGTCGGCCACCGCCGGCTCCGTACCCGGCTGTCGGCCACCGTCGGCCCCGGCCGGCGACTGCTCCTGGTCGACCAGGAGCCCCATGGCGCGTTGCTCCTGCTCCGCGGTCCGCCGTGCGTCGTACGCGCTCTCCCGGATGCGGCGCACCTCGTCCAGGCAGCGCGTCGCCTCCAACAGCCGGGCCCGCCGCTGCCCCGCATCGCCGCCGCCGGGCGGCAGCGGCGCGACGGGGGCCGGCCCGTCCGCTCCGGCGGCGCCCAGTTCACCCCGTAGCTCGGCCACGATGGCGATCAGCACGCGGATCAGTTCCTCCGCCTCCGCCACGCCGGCCTCGGCCTGCCGTTGCGCCTGCCTGGCCAGATCCAGTGCCTGCCGCGCGTCCGACCGCCCCGCCGCGGGCGACGGGAGTCCCCTGGCCGCCAGGCCGGCCCGTTCGTGCAGCTGACCGGCCCGGGCCAGGAGCACCGCCTGGGCCCGGGGGTCCGTCACGCGGTCGTGGATCAGCTGCCGGAGCAGGTGCCACGGGATGTCCTTCTCCGCGGAGCGGTACTCGCTCCAGCTGGTCCTGCCGGCCGGGTACCGGCGCGCGAGTTCGCGGACGGTGAGCCCGGAGGTCACCTCCCGCACCAGCCCGGCCAGGTCGTTCGCCTGCTCGGTCTCGCCCTTGAACCGCCCCTGTGGGCGTCCGGCGCTCCCCATTCCCTGCCCCCTGCCGTGTCCGTGGTCAATCCGGGTTGTCCGCTGTTCACCTGGGCCGCGGCCGAGTCTTGTAGATGGACAATCAAATACGCCCGCACTGTGGGAACTCCACCGGGTCTTCGGACAACTTGTCGCAGCCCGCCTGCGACGGGACACGCAGTCCGGGACCTCCGGTGCCGGAGCCGGGGCTGCGCCGTCCCGCGGCGGCGGTCACCCGACGGCCCCGGACCTTGGCAACCACCGCACTCGAAGGAGTTCCCGATGATCAGGAAGCACCTCGCGACGGTCCTCGCGGCCACCGTCCTCGCCGGAGGCTTCGTCGGCCTCTCCGCCGGCGCGGCCCACGCCTCCGCCCGGGTCAACAAGTGCGGGAGTGCGTACGACTTCAAGTGGAGCTGGGACATCACCGACAACTCCAGCGCGGCTCCGGTGGTCGGCTTCATCGACATCTACTACAACAGCGGGAACGGGTACAACTGTGCGATCGCCCGCGGGCGCGACGCGGCCGTCACCGGTCACCACGAGATCTACGTCGCGATACGGCGCTCCGGAACGGACGGCTGGATCGAGAACGGTGCCGGCAGCAACTACACCCAGTACGCGGGCCCGGTCTACGCGTATGCCAAGGGGGCCTGCATCGACTTCGTCGGTGGGCTGAAGTACAACGAGTTCACGGGGCAAGGGGGTTCGGGCTACGGTTCCAAGCACTGCGGCTGAACCATCGCCGGGCGGCAGGGCCCGTTCGAGCGGGCCGGGCGCCGCCCTCTGACGGGCGCCGGGGAGTCCGCACCACGAACCCCGAGCGCCGCGACCGGGCGGCCGACCGACGACAACGGGGGCGGTCGGCCGCCCGACGTACCACCCGGCGGCGACGCGATCCAGCAACGCACCACCCGCCGCCGGCAGTTCCGTGCGGATCGCGGAAGCGGTCCGCGAACCCCGGCCCTCGAAGGAGTTCTCGATGATCAGGAAGCGTCTCGCGACGGTCCTCGCGGCCACCGTCCTCGCCGGAGGCCTGGTCGGCCTCTCCGCCGGCGCGGCCCACGCCTCCGCCCGGGTCAACAAGTGCGGGAGCGCGTACGACTTCAAGCGGAGCTGGGAGATCAACGACATCCACAACGTGGCCGCGGTGGTCGGCTTCATCGACATCTACTACAACAGCGGAAACGGGTACAACTGCGCGATCGCCCGCGGCAACGACGCGGTCGTCAGCGGCCAGCACGAGATCTTCGTCGAGATACGGCGCTCCCGCGACAGCACCTGGATCAAGGACGGTGTCGGCAGCAACTACACCCAGTACGCGGGCCCGGTCTACGCGTACGCCAAGGGGGCTTGCATCGACTTCATCGGGGGGCTGAAGTACAACGAGTTCTCCGGCACCGGTGACACCGGCTACAGCTTCGAGCACTGCGGCTGAGCCGTGGCCGGGCGGCAAGGCCCGCTGGAGCCGGTCCGGCCCGCCCGAGGCCCGCGCGCGTCGGGTGGGGTTATCCCCACCCCGCGCACGCCGGTCGCCACCATGGTTCGTGCCCACCCGCCGTTCCTAGCCTGGACCCCGTCGCTGACGGACACGATCCACGAGGGATGGCAGCACCATGGCAGCCCGCCACCACCGCCCGGAGTACGAACCGCCCGAGCCTCACGCCCCCGCCCGCCCCGCGATCGGACCGCGCGCGGTGCGGCGCGGCCACGGGCGCGGCGGCGAGACGGTGCACGCGGTGCGCGGGGTCGACCTCGCGCCGGGCCGCGACAGCTCCACCGCCGTGTCGGGGGCGGCGGCATGAGCAACGGACTCGCGCGCGCCTCGGTGCGCTTCCGGCCGCCTTCCTTCGCGGGGACCTTCGTCGCCCTGCTGTTCGGCGCGGCGGTCATCATGGGCTGCGGCACCCTGTTGCAGACCGGCGTCACCGCGAACGTGCCCCCGGTGCGCTACGCGCAGGCGCCGGTCGTCGTCGCGGCCGGTCCGGACATCGGGATCGTCCGCAAGGTCAACAAGAAGGAGAAGGCCGTCGACCGGCCGGTGCCCGACCGGCCCCGGGTGGACGCGGCCCTGGCCCAGCGCATCGCCGCCCTGCCCGGTGTCGCGGCGGCCCGTCCCGACACCGCCTTCCCGATCCAACCGGGTCCGGCCGCACCCGGCCTGACCGGGCGTGGGTACGCGGCGCTCGGCATCGCCGGCGGCGCGGACACCCTGGTCGAGGGCCGCGCCCCCGGCCCGGACGAGGTGGTCCTGGACGCCGCCACCGCACGGGACGCCCGGCTGGCACCCGGCGCGAGCCTCACCCTGGTCGCACCCGGCGGCAGCGGCACCTACCGGATCTCCGGCCTGGCCGCGCCGCAGAACGCCGGCCCGACGGCCTGGTTCGCCGACGCGGTGGCCGGGCAGCTCTCCGGTCACCCCGGCCGGGTGGACGCCATCGCCGTCCAGCCGAGCGAGGGCGTCGGCGCCGAGGACCTCGCCCGCCAGCTCCGCGAGGCCCTGCGCGACACCGCCGGCCCGCGGGCCTCCGGGGCGTCGCCCACCGGGATCAGGGTGGTCACCGGCGAGGACCGCGGCTCCGTCGAGCAGCCTGGGCTCGGGCAGAGCCGGACGCTGCTGATCGCGATCGGCGGATCCTTCGGCGGCACCGCCACCATGACGGCCGTCTTCGTGGTGGTGTCCACCGTCGCCCTGGCCGTCGGTCAGCGGGCCCGCGAGTTCGCCCTGCTGCGCGCCGTCGGCGCGACCCCCCGCCAGATCCGCCGTACGGTCGCCACCGAGGCGATGCTGGTGGCACCCCTCGCCGGCCTGCTCGGCCTCGTCCCGGGCGTGGCGCTGGCCCGCTGGTGGTTCGACGGACTGGTCTCCCGCGGCGCCGTCCCCGAGGGCGTCGAACTGGACGTCGGAGCGGTCCCCGCGCTCGTCGCCGTCGCCACCTGCTCGCTGGCCGCGCTGGCCGCCGGCTACCTCGCCGCGCACCGTCCCTCCCGCCTGCGCCCCGGCCAGGCACTCGGAGAGGCCTCGGTGCCGGCCGGACGGGCGGGCGTGGTGCGGGCCCTCCTCGGTCTGGCGGCGGTCGTGGGCGGCGTCGTGCTGGCCGCCGTCGCCGCCGGCCTGAGCGGTGAGAACGCCGCCAACACCGCGCTCGGCGTGGTCATGTGCTTCCTGGTGGCCACCGCCCTGCTCGGCCCCTGGGTGGCCCGGGTCGCCGCCGGGGTGCTCGGCCTGCCGCTGCGGGCGGGCGTGGGCGGCACCGCCGGATCGCTGGCCGCCGACAACGCCCGGGCCGACGCCCGCCGGCTGACCTCCGCGATCACACCCATCGTGATGGTCAGCGCCTTCTGCGGCACCATGCTGTTCATCCAGAGCAGCGTCGGGCACGCCACCGGCGAACAGCTGCGTGCCGGGGTCGTCGCCGACCACGTGCTCGGCTCCACCGGTCGCGGCCTGCCCGCCGCCACCGCCGAACGGGCCGCCGAAGTGCCCGGCGTCGAAGCCGCCGTGGGCGTGCTGCGCACCGGAGCCGTCTACCGCTCCGACGGGAAGCTCCGCTCCGCCAACGCCCTCGGCGTGTCCGGCGATCCGGCGAGGCTGCCCCGGGTCCTCGACCTGGGCGTGCGCAGCGGCTCGCTCGCCGACCTCGCCCGGGGCACGGACACCGTCGCCCTCGACGCGGCCCTCGCCGACAGGCTCGGCCACAGCGTCGGCGACCGCGCCTCCTTCTGGCTCGGCGACGGCACCCAGACACAGCTGACGGTCGTCGCCACCTACGAACGCGGCCTCGGCTTCGGGCAGTTGATCCTGCCCCGGGCCGCCGTCGCCGCACACGCCGCCGTCGCCTACGACAGCCAGGTGCTCGTCGCGGACGCACCCGGAGCCGACCGCGCGGACGTCGCCGCCCGGCTGGCGAAGCTCCCCGCCGAGGCCTCCACCACCGGGGCCGCCACGGTCGTCGGGCTCACGGTGGCCGACCGCGCCGGGTACGTCGCGCAGACCGACCGCAGGCGCGAGGCCGGCGACTGGGCGAACTCCGTGATGGCGGCCGTCCTCGGCGGCTTCGCCGCGATCACCGCCGCCAACACCCTGGTGATGACCGTCCTGGACCGCGGCCGCGAGGTGGCCCTGCTCCGCCTCACCGGCGCCACCCGCCGCCAGATACGCGGCATGATGCGCTGGGAGGCCCTGCTGGTGGCCGTGACCGGGCTGCTGCTCGGCGGCCTGATCGCCTGGATCACCCTGGTCCCGATCGCCCGGGGCCTCGCCGACGCCCCGCCGTACGTCCCGCCCGGCACCGCCCTGCCGCTGGCCGCCGCGGCCGTGGTCCTCTGCCTCGCCGCGACGGCCCTGCCGACCCGCGCCCTGCTGCGCTCCCGCCCGCTCGCGGCGAGCGGCCGGCGGTAGGTGGACAGGGGTAGGGGAACCGTCGGATCGGGGGCGGGACGCCCGGCCGCCTGCCGCCGGACGGGTGAACCCTGCGCGGGCCGGTTGGCGCCCCGGCTGCCGCTTCGCCACCATGACGTCCGCGAACCACCGTGCCCGTCCGTCCGACGCCGACGGCGGGCGGTGACCCGCCCGAGAGCCGCCGGTGCCTGCCGACCGCACCGCAGCCATCCGACGATCCCAGGGGGAACCGTTGCCCCAGACCGAGAACCTCACAATCACTGTCCCCGGAGCACGGCTGGTCCCGATGCACCGCATGGAGCTGCCGTCCGTGGGGCCGCCGCGCCGTGAGCAGCTGCCGAACGGCACTCCGATCTGGCTGGTCACGCGCTACGACGACGTCCGCCGGGCTCTCGTGGACGCCCGGTTCAAGCGGTCGCTGCTGTTCGCCCCGGACGCGCCGCCGCTGAGTGACACGCCCAATCTGGGCAGCGACCGGGACTCGATGTTCCACAAGGACGGGATCGAGCACCACCGGATGCGCCGCGTCTTCCAACGGGCGTTCACCCCCGGCGCGATCGAGCGGTCGCGTCCGTGGGTGACCTCCGTGGTCGACCGGCTGCTGGACGACCTCGTGCGGCACGGGGCCCCGGCCGATCTGGTCACCGGGTACACCAGGCCGCTGCCGAGCGCGGTGATCGCCAGGATGATGGACCTCCCCGGCGAGGACCTCGGACGCGTCCGGGACTGGACCGAACTCGCCTTCGCCACCGCCGACCGCGACCCCGCCGAAGTCAGCCGCGCGATGCGGGAGTTCACCGCGTACGTGGCCAGGCTGCTCGCCGGCCGTCGGCGCGCACCCGGCGACGACCTGGTCAGCGCCATCGTCCGGGCCGCGGACCGCGAGGGTGAGGTGTCCGATCGCCAACTGGTCAACCTGGTGTGCGGACTGCTCGTCGCCGGACACGAGACCAGCATGACCACGCTGGCCAACGCGGTGCTCTACCTGCTCGCCGAACGCCCCGACGCCTGGAGGCGCATCGGCTCGGACGAGGCGGCGGCCGCCCTGGCGGCGGAGCGGCTGCTGCACACCATCCCCCTGGGCGCCAACAGGGAACGCCCCGGAAGCCTCCTTCGTACCGCCGAGGAGGTCGAGCTGGGCGGCGTGACCATCGGCGCCGGCGACATCGTCGCGGCCGACCGCACCACCGCCAGCCGGGACCCGGGCGTTTTCCCACCCGATTCCCTCAGCCGGCTGTTCGACCCGCTGGAAGCCGGCACCCTGGCCTTCGGCGCCGGTCCCCACTTCTGCCCCGGCGCGTGGCTGGCCCGCCTCCAGATGCGAATCGCCCTCCACCGTCTCGCCGCCCGCCTGCCCGGCCTGCGCCTCACCCTGCCGACCACCGGGATCGAATGGCGGCTGGGCACCTCCACCCGCAGCCCCCTGCACCTGCCCGCCACCTGGTGACGGACCGGCCTGGTGCCGGACCGGCCGCCACCGATGCTCCGGGACAGCCGTCCTCGTGAACACCGGTGTCCCGGAGTCCAGGCGGTCGCCGTCGACGGAGACGGCGACGACCGGTCCACACAGCTCTTGACGATCACGCGGTGGCCGCACCCGCTTCCGGTGAGGGCGACGCAGGAGCGCAGAGTCACACGGAGTGCTGACGGAGGTACTGCTCGATCACGTCGGCGCCGCGTGTGACTCCACCGCTTCGCAGGATGGCTTGGCGCATTCCCGCAAGGCTGACGCGTACTGCCGGGTCTGAGGCGACCCTGTCGATCGCCGCCCGCAGTGCTTCGGCGCTCACCATGTCGGCGTCCAGGCATTCGCCGAGCCCGAGTTCCCCCAGGCGCCCGGCGTTGGCAGCCTGCTCGGGTGTCCGCGGGACGGCGACGAGGCCGACCTCGTAATGCAGCGCCTCCATAACGGAGTTAATCCCGGCGTGCGATACGAAGGCGGTGGCATGGCGGAGTACCGCCAGTTGCGGGAACCGCGACCGGACGTCCACCCGGCTCGGGATGGCGCCGAGTACGGCGGCATCCGTATCGCCCACGGTCATCGCCAGCTGCCAGGGCCCGTCGGCGATGGCGTCGATGCAGGCGCGGTAGAACTCCGGGCGACCGTTGAAGACGGTGCCCAGTGAGACATACAGCAGTGGCGCGTCGGGGTCGGGCGGCGACCAGTGCTCGGTCTGCTCGCGACTGCCCATCGAGGGGCCGACGAAGTGAAAACGTTCGTCGAAGCTGTCAGCGGCCGGCTGGAACTCTCGCGGGACGAACACGAGGTTGAGCCCGTCCGCCATCGTCATGGTGTCGGCGACACCGAGCGGGACGCCGTACTCGGTGGAGAAGGCCTCACAGTCAGCGGCGAGCAAGGCCATCGCCGGATCGCCGGTGTCGAGCCCCGCGGTCAACTGCCGGTCCAGTGAGTACGCCTCGTTCGAGGCGAGGTGAGGGAAGCACTGCACGGCGGGGATCCCCAGCCTCCTGGCGATGGTCCGGGCAGGCCAGTTCGTCGTGTCGTAACAGATTGCGTCCACCGGCTCCGAGGCACAGTACTTCTGCAACACCGGGTAGGTCGCGCGCATCGCCGCGAAGTAGTGGCGTAACCAGCCGGCCACGGCCTCTGGGCCGATCTTCGATGGTGGTGTGAACGGCTCCAGCGGCGGCAGTTCCAACCAGCGTGCGCCGGCACTGGTGACCGCGGCGGCGTGGCCTGCTCCGGTGGCGTAGTCCACCTGGTGCCCGCGCCGTACGAGTTCCTCGACCAACGGCACCATTGGATTGATGTGTCCATGTCCGGCTAGAGTCATGAAGAGTAACTTCTTCAGCACGGGGACACCCTGGCAGCACCAGCGCCGCAACGCCATCGAGATTCGCGACTCGCCGCAGCCACCGGCGGCGATGATGCCCGGGCCGCCGTCGAGCCCCGCAGTTCGACGTCCTCACCGCCGGCGACCCCCGATACGCCGTTGGATCGGTCATCCGCGCTCTTTTCGTACGACTTTTCGGAGTGGACGGTCAATTGCGAGAGCGGCGTATTCATCTTTCCTGCGCGGATCCATTTCAGGAATCCGGTCGATAGCACATCACGGCGGCTGGATGTCAATTCGTCGGCGGCTTCGTCACGCTTACGGATTACCACGAGACATCTGGCCCCGATGTTTCGTGGAACGATGCGACGGTACTGAAAAATGACGGACCGGCAGGGGAAGGAAAAGAACCATGGGAGCCTCTCGCGGCGGACCGATCGAATCCGGGCGGAGCACCCTGCTGTGACCGTCACCGTGGAGCAGACGCTGCACCACCAGACCGGCGCCGGCCTGCCCGTGCCGTTCGCCGTCGCCGGGACGGGGGTGCACCTGCCGCCGGCCGTCGTCACCAACCAGGAGCTCACCCGCACCCTGGACACCAGTGACGAGTGGATCACCAGCCGCACCGGGATCCGTGAGCGCCGGCGGCTGGCCCCGGACCTGGCGACCTCCGACATGTGCGTCGCCGCGGCCCACCCGGCCCTGGAGGCCGCCGGGGTCGGGCCTGCCCAGCTAGACGCGGTCGTCGTCGCCTCCTACACCGGGGACCAGCCGCTCCTGTCGACCGCATTGATCGTCAAGGACGCCCTCGGTGCCCACCGCGCCCTGTCCCTGGACGTCACCCAGGCGGCCTGTGCCTCCGGCGTCCAGGCCATGCTGATCGCCGCCCACCTCCTGCAGAACCCCTCCATCAGCACCGTCCTGCTGCTCGCGGCCGACTGCGCCTCCAGGGTCACCGATCCGACCGACCGCACCGCCGGGGTGTTCTTCGGAGACGCGGCGGCGGCCGTGGTGCTCGCCCGCACCGACGAGGCCGGAGCGGGCCTGCTCTCCTACGACCTGGGATCCCAGCTCTCCTACGGCGTCCAGATCCCCGCCGGGGGCTCCCGGCTGCCCACCACCGCGGCCACCGTCGCCGCCGGGGAGCACTACCTGCGGATGGACGGCCGTGCCGTCTGGAACACCGCCACCGCCCGCCTGCCCGAGAGCATCGCGAGCGCCGCACACCGGGCCGGTGTGCCGGTTGACCGGATCCGGCACTTCTTCCTGCACCAGGCCAACCTGAACATCCTCACCGAGACCATGACCGCCCTGGGCGTTCCCCGCGAGCGCGTCCCCGTCACGGTCGAGCGGCTGGGCAACACCGGGTCGGCCGGGCTGTTCACCGCGCTCCACGCCACCGTGGCCGAAGGCGCCCTGCTCCCGGGGGACACCTATGTGCTGTCCGGGATCGGTGCGGGATTCCAGTGGGGAACCCTCTGCCTCCGGCACGCCTGACCGGCCGACACGTCTGACCGGCCAGCCAGGGGGTCAGCCGAGTTCGTTCCTGTGGACGACGCCGTCCTTGACGATCAGTCGCAGGTTGCGTTCGGGGTCGGCGAGGACGGACAGGTCGGAGGTCGGGTCGCCGTCGACGACCAGGAGGTCGGCCCAGGCGCCCGGCGCGATGACGCCGAGCGGCGCGGCGCGGTAGGGGTCCCGGCGGCCGGACAGGCGGAACAGCTCGGCGTTGCCGGAGGTGGCCGTCCGCAGGGCCTCGACCGGGCCGAGGTGCTCGCCGAGCCGGACGAGCATCTCGTTCTGCCGGTGGGCCTTCCCGGGGTCGAAGACCAGGTCGGTGCCGAAGGCCAGCCGAACGCCGTGCCGCACCGCCCAGCCGATGGTGCGGGCGACGCCTTCGCAGACCTCGCGGTTCTTGCGGGCGCTGTCCGGGGAGGCGTAGTGGTGGTCGTCGACCTCGAACGGCTGGGTGCTGAGCCAGACGCCCTGCTCCGCGAGGTGGCGGACGGTGTCCTCGTCGAGGAGGTGCCCGTGTTCGACGCAGCGCACCCCGGCCCGTACCGCGCGGCGGACGCCTTCGGAGGTGTAGACGTGCACGGTCACATAGGTGCCCCAGTCGGAGGCCGCGGCGACGGCGGCCTCCAGTTCGGCCGGGGTGAACTGCAGGACGTCCAGCGGGTCGAACTCGGAGCTGACGCCGCCGCCGGCCATCAGCTTGATCTGGGTGGCGCCCTTCCTGAGCTGTTCGCGCACCGCGGCGAGCACCCGTTCCGGCCCGTCGGCCACTCGGGTGAACCCGAGCTGCTCGCTCCGGGCCGGCGGCCCGCCCAGGGCGGTGGGGGCGTCGTGGACCGTCCCGAAGTCCCCGTGGCCGGAGGTCTGGGAGACGGCCGCCTGGCTCGGGTAGATCCGCGGGCCGGGGAACAGCCCGCGGTCCAGCACCCGCCGCAGTGGCTCGGTGTCGCCGGCCATGTCCCGCACCGTGGTGAAGCCGCGCATCAGCATGGAGCGGGCCGCGGCCAGGGCCTGGTAGTAGACGGTGCCGGTCGGGGCGAGCTGGAGCTCGGCCATGGTGCCGCCGGCCGCGAACAGGTGGACGTGGGCGTCGGTGAGCCCGGGGATGAGGGTGCGGCCGCCGCCGTCGAGCACCGTCGCGCCACCCGTGGGACCGGACGGGAAGGGGCGGCCCAGCACCACCTCCGCGATCCTGTCCCGCTCCACCCGGACGTACCCCGGCGCCGCCTCGGCTCCGGTCCCGTCGAAGACGCGCACGTTCGTCACCAGCAGCCCGGCACCCGCTCCGTCGACACCCATGCCGCCATCTTCGGCCGGTCACGGAGCCGGGACCAGGGGGCCGGACGGATCGGGTCGGTCCGGTGGTGCCCGGCCGGCAGCCGACCGGCCCGGCCCCGGGTGCGTCCGGGGCCCGGAATGCCGGACTGTGGGGGAGTTGATCAGGGTGAGGGCACGAGCGGGCGGGAAAGAGAAGGCCAGGGGGCAGTTGTCGGACGCGCTGCTGTCGCGGAGGGCCGATGCGACGGGACGGACGAATGGCGAACTCCCTGCTCGCGGTGGTGAGCCGGGACTGGATCGGGGCGCCGGTCGCGCTGGCGGTGGCGGCGGCGGGCGGCGGCCTCCTCGCGGTGGGGGCGGCCTGGGCGGTGGTGCTCGCTGGCCTGGCGCTGGCCGTCGGGGTTGTGCTGGCGGCCGGGGCCGTTCGGCATCTGGTGCTGGTGGCCCGGGAGGCGCGGGCGCACCCGCCGCCGGGGCGGTTGGTGGACGTGGGCGGTCATCGGATGCACGTCCTCGCCGAGGGGCGGGCCGGGGCGGGGCCGACGGTGGTCTGGATGCCCGGCGGGCACGCCCCCGGCGAGGACCTCCGGGAACTGCACATGATGCTGTCGGCCCAGGCCCGGTCGGTGCTGGTCGACCGCCCGGGGACGGGCTGGAGCGACGTCGGGCCGTTCCCCCGGACGACGGCGGCCGAGGCGGCGGAGCTGCCGGCGGCGCTGGAGGCGGCGGGGGAGCGGGCACCCTTCGTGTTCGTCGGCCACTCCTTCGGCGGGCTGCTGGTCGCGAACGTGGCCAGGCGCCGGCCGGACCTGGTGGCGGGGCTCGTCCTGCTGGACCCGACCCCCCTGGAGGTCATCGCCTTCGCGCCGCCCAACGGGCAGCTCGCGGCGCTGCGCCGGGGCGTCCTGCTGGCGGCGGTGCGACAGCTGTTCGGCGCGCACCGGGGCCCCGGCGGCCGGACCGGGCCGTGCTGCGCCGCCGCGTCGATCTTCGCCGAGCTGTCGCCGTCCGGGCTGGCACAGGTGGGCTGGGACACCGTGGTGTACGACGGGGACCTCGGGGACCTGCCGCTGGTGCTGGTGGTACCGCGGGACCTGATCGGCGGCGAGGCGGTGCTGGCCGGTGCCAGGGACGTGGTCGAGGCCGAGCGGATCAGCCGCTTCTACCTCCGCAGCCGGGTCCGCTACCTGGCGGCGTCGACGGCGTCGAGGCTGGTGTACACACCGGCGGGGACGGGCCACGACTTCCCGCACGAGGCGCCCGAGTTCGTGGTCGGCGTGGTCGGGGACCTGGTGCGCGAGCTGCCCCCGATCAGCCCATGACCGTCCGCGCGGAGTCCGTCCGGACCGGGCGGCGACGGGAGAAGGCGCCCAGGTCGACCACGGTGCCGGTGTGGTCGCAGCGGAAGTGCACCGGGTCGCCGTCGTGGTCGTGCCCGGCCTCGACCCGGTCGATCAGGGTGGCGAGGTAGCGGCCCACCAGCGGGGCGTTCTTGAACTGGTTGCCGCTGGTGCCCATCGCGACGTAGTAGCCGTCGAGGGCGGTGCGGTCGTAGATCGGGGTCCAGTCGTCGGCGACGTCGTACACGCCCGCCGCGCCGAGGGGCCGGTTGGGGACCCGGAGCGCCGGGAACCGGCGTGCCGCCCGGGTCACCTGGGTGCGGAAGCGCCGGGCGGTGGGGCGGGGATCGGCCCCGTCCGGGTCGTCGATCCACTCGTGCGGGTCGCAGTCCGGCTCGGTCCCGCCGACCAGGAGCTGCCCGCCGGGGGCCGTGCGGACGTAGGTGCCGACGTCGAGGTCGGCGACCAGGGGGAAGGGGTCGGCGGTCCGGACGTCCGGTGCGGGGACCTGGTGGACCTCCTCGCGCAGCGGACGCACACCGATCGTGAAGTCGTCGCCGACGCCCGCCAGCCGGTTGAGGCCGCCCGACCACGGGCCGGCGGCGTTGACCACGACCGGTGCGGCGATCCGCGAGCCGTCGGCCAGGCGGACGCCCGTGACCCGGTCCGCGTGCCGGTCGACGGCCACCACGGTGTGGTGGAGGAGGAGTCGGGCGCCCAGCCCGATCGCGGCGTCGGCGAGGTTCAGGGCGGCGAGCCGGGGGTCGTCGACGTACCCGGCGTCCGGCGTGAACAGGGCGCCGAGTTCGCCGGACGGGTCGGCGAAGAAGGCGTCGTCGTCCACCGGCTTCGGCGGCCAGTACCGTCCGGGGTCGATCCCGGGAAGGCGCTCGCGCAGCGTCGGGGCGTCCCACCGCTCGTACGGGACGCCGGCGCGCTCGAACAGGGCGGCGGTCTCGGAGGGTTCGACCTCGGGGGAGTCGAGCAGCACGGCGCCGGTGCGGTGGAAGGCGGCGAGCGGGCGGGGGCCGGTGAGCCGCAGGTGGTCGGGCCAGGACGTCCAGAGGTGCTGCGCCTCCCAGGCGGTGGCGACGCTCGCGAAGGTGGAGTAGTTGAAGCGGATGATCGCGCTGGAGGCGCTGGTGGACCCGTGGCCGACGGCGCCCGCCTTGTCCACGACGACCACCTGCCGCCCGGCGCGCGCGAGTTCGAGGGCGACGGCGGCGCCGATCACCCCGGCTCCGACGACCACGGCGTCCGGTCGAGCGTCGGTCATGGCGGCCCCTCCCCGGGCGGCGGCGTGCGCAGGCTCGGCACGGCGGCGAGTAGCGTCCGAGTGTACGGGTGCCGCGGGGCGCGCAGGAGGGTTCCGGTGGGGGCGGTCTCGACGATCCGGCCGTGCCGCATGACCGCCACCGCGTCGGAGACGTGGCAGACCGCCGGCAGGTTGTGGCCGATGAACAGCATGGACAGGCCGAGGCGTTGCTGGAGTTCCCGGATCGTGTTGAGGACGGAGGCCTGCACCGAGACGTCGAGCGACGAGGTGATCTCGTCGGCGATCAGCAGGCCGGGTTCGACGGCCAGGGCGCGGGCGATGGCGACCCGTTGGCGCTGCCCGCCGGAGAGCCGGCGCGGCAGCCGGTCGGCGAGCCGCGGGTCCAGGCCGACGAGGCCGAGCAGTTCGGCGACGCGTTCGGCGCGTGCGGGCCGGTCGAGCCGGCGGAAGACGGTGGCCGCTTCGACGAGCGTCTGGCGGACCGTCATCCGCGGGTCGAGCGCGGTGTCCGGGTCCTGGAGGACGACCTGGACCAGGCGGCCGAGCCGGCGGCGGTCGCGGACGGTGCGGGTGCGGGCCTCCCGGCCGTCGAGCAGGACCCGGCCGGCGTGCACGGGGGTGAGGCCGACGATCGCGCGGGCCAGGCTCGACTTGCCGGAGCCGGACTCGCCCACGAGCCCGAGCGTCGTACCGGACGGGACCTCCAGCGAGACGCCGTCCACGGCGGTGACCGGGCCGCGCGGGCCGGGGTGGCGGACGGTGAGGCCGGTCACCTGGAGTTCGGTCATGACGCGGCCACCGTCTCCGGGTCCGCCGCCACCGGTACCGGGGACCAGCACGCGACCCGGTGGCCGGCGTCGAGGTCCTCCAGCGGCGGGGCCTGCTCGGCGCAGTGGTCCCGGCGGCGCGGGCAGCGGGGCTCGAACGCGCACCCCGGGGCGGGCACCAGCGGGTCGGGCGGTGCGCCGTCGACGGTCCGCAGCGGCCGGTCGCGGTCGGCGGTGAGCTCCGGGACCGAGGCGACCAGGGCCCGGGTGTAGGGGTGCCGGGCGCCGTCGGCGAGGCGGTCGGCGGGCAGGGCCTCGACGATGGTGCCCGCGTACATCACCAGGACGCGTTCGCAGAACTCCCCGACGAGCGCGACGTCGTGGCTGATGAACAGGATCGCAGCGCCGGTGTCCCGCCGGATCTCGGACAGCAGCCCGGTGATCTGCCGCTGCACGGTGACGTCGAGCGCGGTGGTCGGCTCGTCGGCGATGATCAGGCCCGGACGCACCATCAGCCCGGAGGCGATCATCACGCGCTGGCGCTGGCCGCCGGAGAGCTGGTGGGGGCGGGAGCGCAGCAGCGCCGGGGGGAGGGCGACCCGGCGCAGCGCGTCGGCGGCCTCCGCGGCGGCCCTGGCGCGGCTCGCGCCCCGGTGGGCCCGGACGGTCTCGGTGAGCTGGGTGGCGATCCGCAGGGACGGGTTGAGCGCCGAGGCCGGGTTCTGGAAGATCACCGCCAGGCCCGTCGCGAGGTGCCGGTCCCGTTCCTTCGGGGGCAGGGCGGCGAGGTCGGCCCCGAGCAGCCGCAGGGTGCGCCGGGGTGCCCGGGCACCGTACGGCAGCAGGTCGGCGATGGCGAGCGCGGTGAGCGACTTGCCCGACCCCGACTCGCCGACGAGCCCGACGGTCTCGCCCGGCCGCAGGGCGAGGCTGACTCCGCGCACCGGCCGGATCACGCCGTCAGGGGTGGGGAGTTCGACGTGGAGGTCCTCGACCTGGAGCACCAGGCCGTCCTCGGCGGGGCCGCTCGCGGCGGGCGTCGGTACGGGCGTGCGCGGCGCCGGGCCGCGCCGGGCGACGCTCCCGGCCAGGACCTCGCCGAGCAGTTGGAAGGTCAGGGCCGCGTAGAGGATGGCCAGACCGGGTGCGAGGGCGGGCAGCGGCTCGGCGTAGACGCGGTCGAGCCCCTGGTTGAGCAGCTGCCCCCAGTCGTAGCCGGGTGGTTGGACGCCCAGGCCGAGGAAGCTCAGCCCGGAGAGGGCGACCAGGGAGGTCCCCGCCGCCGTGGTGGTGGCCAGGAGCAGCGGCTCGGCGATGTTGGGCAGGACGTGCCGCCAGAGCAGCCGCAGGCGGCGCAGGCCGAGGACCCGGGCCGCGGCCAGGTGGTCGGTGCCCGCCACCCCGGCGGCGAGGGTCTGGGCGAGCCGGGCGAAGCCGGGGACGCCCGCGGCCGCGAGGGCCAGCATCGCCCCGGCGGCGCCCGCGCCGAACACGACCGCGAGGAACATCGCGACCAGGAGCGCCGGGAAGGCGAGCAGGAGGTTGACCAGTCCGGCGGTCAGCCGGCGGGCGCGCCGGCCGAGCACGGCGGTGGCGGCCCCGAGCAGGACCCCCGCGCTCGCGCCGAGCAGGACGGCCGCCAGCGCGAGCAGCAGGGAGGGCCGGGTGGCCGCCAGGACCCGGGCGAGCAGGTCCCGGCCGAGGTTGTCGGTGCCGAACGGGTGCCCCGCGGACGGCCCCTGGAGCACCGCCGAGGGGTCCGGGCGCTCGGCCGCCGCGCCCCAGACCAGCGGTCCGGCCAGCGCGAGCAGGACGAGCGAGGCCAGCATGACGGCGGTGACCCAGGCCATGGGCGAGCGCCGGAGGCCGGACGGAAGGCTCATGGTCACATCTCCCTGATCGCCGAGCGGGGGTCGAGCACGGCGAGCAGCACGTCGACCAGGAGGCCGGCGAGCAGCACGGTGGTGCCCAGCACCAGCACCATCGCCTGGACCACCGGGTAGTCCTGGGCGACCACGGACTGCGCCAGGGCGGAGCCGATGCCGGGCCAGGCGAAGACCTTCTCGACCAGCACGGTGCCGGCGATCAGGCCGGGCAGCAGGCTCCCGGCGACGGTGAGCGCGGCGGTGGCCGTGTTCGGTGCCGCGTGCCGCAGGTAGTACCGCGCGGGGGACAGCCGTTTGCTCCGGGCGGTGCGCAGGTAGTCCTCGTCCAGCACCTTCAACGCCTCCACCCGGACGATGCGCAGCAGGACGGCGGTGGGCGCGAGGGAGAGGGCGAGGACCGGCAGGACGAAGGACTCGACGCCCGCCGCACCGGCCACCGGGAGGAGTTGGAGGCCGACGGCCAGCAGCGCGGTGAGTCCGGCGGCCAGGACGAAGTCCGGGACCCCGGTCAGGCCGGCGGTGACGGCGGTGAACGCCAGCTCGGTGCGCGGGCGGCGGCCGTCGCGGGTGCGGACGGCGGCGAGCAGGCCGCCGGGCAGGGCGACGGCGAGGGTGGCCAGGAAGGCCAGCCCGGCGATCTCCAGGGTGGCGGGCAGCCGGGTGCGGACCAGCTCCGCGACCGGTGTCCCGGTGGTCAGCGAGGTGCCGAGGTCGCCGTGCAGGAGGCCGCCGAGGTAGTGCCGGTACTGGGACAGGAACGGCGCGTCGAGCCCGAGGCTGTGTCTGCGGGCGGCGACCAGGGCGGGGGCGGCGTCGACGCCGAGCGCGGCGCGGACCGGGTCGCCGGGGACGAAGCGGATCATCGCGAACGAGGCGGTGAGGACGACCGCGAGGGAGAGGAGCAGCCGGACGGTGCGGCGGCCGAGGAACACGGTCCAGGGGTGCCGCAGCAGTCGGGGTACGGACATGGTGGCCCCGGTCACTGGTGGAGGCGGATGCTGGTGGGGACGAGCTGGCCGCCGAAGGTGGTGGCGAAGGTGGTGCGGTGGCCGTACACGCCGCTCCGGCCGTCGGCGATCGGCAGGGCGTCGGCCGCGCGGAAGAGCGCGGCGGCGGCCCGGTTCCAGGTGCCGCAGCCCGTCGTGTCGGTCTCCCGGAGGGCCTGAGCGACCAGGGCGTCGTACTCGGGGTTGCGCACGCCCGCGAAGTTGAGGCCCTGGGCGGGGGTGGGGCCGGAGAAGAAGGGGATGAAGCCGACCGGCAGGGCGAAGCCCGGCGAGGTGCCGACCACCACGTCGAAGTCGGCGCTCTGGTACATGGCGTTGACGAGGGCGGGCAGGCTCTCGCTGACCAGGTCGACCCGCGCGCCGAGCGCCGTCCACTGCCGGGCCATCAGCTCGGCGACGGAGGTGAGGGTCGGGCCGAGGTCGGGGCTGGTGATCAGGCGGAGCCGCAGCGCCTGGCCGTCCTTGGTGAGCGGGCCGCCGGGGGAGCGGGTCCAGCCGGCCACGCGCAGGGCCTCGGCGCCGTCCTGGGCGGGCAGGTTGGCGTCGGCGAGGTCGGCGTGGCAGACGCCGCCCTCGGCCCCGAAGTCGGTGGCGGGGCGGCCGGTGCCGCCGACCGCGACGTTGGCGAGCCCTTGGCGGTCGAGGGCGGAGACCAGGGCGCGGCGCAGCGCCGGGTTGGCGAGGGCCCGGCCGGGGCGCTGGTTGAAGAAGGTCAGCCCGACCACGGTGGCCACGTCGGTGACGGCCAGGCCGTGGCCGGTGAGCCGGCCGCGGTCGGGACCGTTCACGTTCGCGATGTCGACGCCCCCGGTGAGCAGCAGGTTCGCCGCCGTGGAGGCCTGGGGGACGACGGAGATGACGATGCGCGCGGGGAGGCCGGGCTCCGCGGTGCTCGCCCCGGCGGGGCCCCAGGTGTAGCCGTCGCGGACGGTGAACTCGTACGGGCCGCCGGGGGTGTAGCGGGTGAGCACGTAGGGGCCGGTGCCCTGGGTGGTGCGGTCCAGCGACCGGGGGTGGTCGAGGCCGGCCGGGCAGACGATCGGCAGCAGGCCGATGCTGCGGGTGAGGAACGGGAAGGGGGCGGTGGTGGTCGCCGACACCGTGCCGGTCGCGTCGTCGGCGGTGGCGGTGAACGGCACGTTCGGCAGGACGGTCTGGGCGCCGGCGAGCTGGTTGGCCGGGTCGCCCGCGTAGCTGAGGGACCGGGCGACGGCGGAGGCGGTGAGGGGTGTGCCGTCGGAGCAGGTGACGCCCGGGCGGAGGGTGAAGTCGGCGGTGGTGGCGGTGGCCTGCCAGGACGTGGCCAGGCCGGTGACCAGGGTGCCGTCGGGGGCGACGTTCACCAGGGAGTCGTAGGCGTAGCGGGCCTGGGAGGCACCGAAGGTGGAGTACGGGTCGAAGCTCGGGGTCTCGCCGGCCGCCGCGATCCGGACGGTCCCGCGGTCCACCAGGGGGGTGCTCGTCGAGGACGTGGCAGCGCTGCCGCAGCCGCTGAGCGCGAGGGCGGCAGCGGTCAGGGTGGCCGCGAGGGCGGCCGGCGGGGGGCGACGGAGCATGGCGTCATGGTGCCACCGGGCCTTGGCGATGGCGAGTCAACTCACCTGGGGGAAAGGCGTGTTCGATTCAAGGGGCGCAGTGCTCCCGCCTTGTGGGGAGCGGTGGGCGCCGGGGCGCGGGGCTCGGCGGCGGAGTGCCCCTGGTTCACTCTTTCGAGGGGTGTCGGGGCCTGTAGGCCGTCGGCCGGGTGACCTGGCGGTCCGTCGTCGCCACACTGTGTCGACATGACGACGAACGAGCCGGGCCGTGAGGTCGGCCACCTGGCGGACCGCTACTGGGAGTTCCTGCTGGAGCGGGAGCCGTTGCTGCGGGTCCGCCAGGGGCTCCCGGTCGAGGCGCTGCCGGGGGCGTCGCTCGCCGAGTCCGCGGAGCGGGAGCGGTTCGCGGCCGGCGTGCTGGAGCGGATGCGGCCGCTCGACGGCGCGGAGCTGTCCGGTGCCGATGCCGACACCGCGGCCGTCCTCGTGGCGCTGGCGGAACAGGAGTTGCGCGTCCACCGGTGGTACTGGCTGACGCCCGCCGCCACGCCGTACCGGCTCTTCCCGCTGTCGCTGTACGTCGATGCCGTCCTGGGCGCCTTCCGCTTCGCCGAACCAGCCGACGGTGAACGGTACGTGGCGCTGGTGCACGACCTCGCGCGGGTGGTCGGCTCGATCGGTGACAAGGTGGCCGGCCAGGCCGCGCGCGGCTTCCGGGTGCCGGCGCCGGCCCTGGCCGGGGTGCGGGCCACGGTCGAGGGCCTGCGGTCCTCCGCCGGGCGTCGGGTCACGGTGGCGGACGACCGGCTCGGTGGGCTCGGGCCGGCCGGGCGCGGACGCCTCCGGGACGGTGTCCGGCGGCTGGTGGAGGCGGAGTTGGCGCCGGCCTTCGACCGGCTGCTCGGGTGCGTCGACGACCCGGCGTACCCGGGAGGGGCGCCGCGGGACGTCGGGTGGGCGCACTACGAGGGCGGCGAGGAGGCCTACCGGGACTTCGTCCGGACCCACACCGGGAGCGACACCGGGCCCGAGCGGCTGCACGAGCTCGGCCGCGACCAGTGCCGCGAACTGGCCGAGCGGATGCGGGAGGTGCGCGAGGCCCTCGGCTTCCACGGCACCGAGGCCGGGTTCCACGAGCGGCTGCGGACCGAGTCCCGGTTGTACGCCCGGACGCCCGAGGAGGTCGAGGCCCGGTTCCGCGGCCACCTCGACCGGCTGGAGCCGCGGCTGCCGCAGTGGTTCGCCACCTTGCCGACCGCCCCGTACGGGCTGGCCCGGTTGGATCCGGCGCTGGAGCCGGGGATGACCTTCGGGTACTACGAGGCCCCGACCGCGGCCAGTGCGGTCGGGCGCTACCGCTACAACGGCTCGGACCTGGACCGGCGGTCCCTGATCGGCTCGGCCTCCCTGATCTACCACGAGCTGGCGCCCGGGCACCACTTCCACCTCGCCCGGCAGGCGGAGGACGCCGCGCTGCCGCGACTGCGCCGCGAGGCGGCGGAGTTCGGCGCGTTCAACGAGGGCTGGGCCGAGTACGCGGCGGGGCTCGGCTGGGAGATGGGCCTCTACGAGGACCCGTGGGACGCGTACGGGCGTCTCGCGCAGGAGCGGTTCACCGCGCAGCGGCTGGTCGTCGACACCGGGCTCAACCTCGGGACGATGGACCTGGCGGGGGCGCGGGACTTCATGCGCGCCAACTCCACGGAGGAGGACGGCCAGATCGCCTCGGACCTGTTGCGGTACTCGACGGATCTGCCGGGGCAGGCGCTCTCCTACCGCGCGGGCTACCTGGAGTTCGTCCGGCTGCGGGCGGAGGCGGAGGCCGGCCGGGGTGCCGGGTTCGACGTGCGGGCCTTCCACGAGGCGGTGCTGGGAGGTGGCGCGCTGCCGTTCCCCGCCCTGCGCCGGCGGGTCACGCGGGAGCTGAAGGTCGTAGCCGATCAATAAATATTACTATCTGACAAATTGCTTGGCGTACATACAAGCGATCGTTCTGGGTTATGTTCAGATTGCACTCGCACGAGTGAATCCCCTTGGGAGCATTTGGTTTTGGTGAGCTCGACTCGACTACGGTGACGGAGGATCGGGCGGTGGACCCCATCGGCGAGGAGTTTCGGTTCCGCGGGAAATCCGCGAGGGGAACCGGTCATCCCGCGAGGCGGGTACGTCCGTCCGTTCTGCTGTGTGCGCTCCGGAGTCCGAAGCGCCCGGATCCCCTGTCATCCGTCTGCGTAGAGAGATGGGAACACCATGCCGCCCGTAGTTCCGCCGTTCCTGATCGGTCTCGTCGTCGCGCCGCTGGCCAAGCGCCTCCTCAAGCCACTGGTGCGCGGTGTCGTCAAGACGTCCGTCGGCATCGTCATGGAGGTGAAGAAGGCCGCCCACGAGGCCGGCGAGAACATCCACGACCTCGCGGCCGAGGTGGCCGCCGACGTGGTGGCGGCCCAGGTCGCCTCCGGTGAGGGCCACCGCGCCGCGGAGGCCACTGCCCCGTTCGAAGAGAAGGCCGGGGCGACCGCCCCGGGCGACGCCGAGGCGAGGGCGCCGAAGATTCGCGCGAACGCCGGTGCCGGAAAGGCACACTGACGCACCATCATGTCCTGACCCGCCGCCTGGACGCGCACCGCGACCGAACTCGCGCGCCGTGTCCACGCGGCGGTCGGCCGAGGGCCTTCCGGCCGCATCGGCCGCCCGTTCAGAATTCCGCTCCGTCGCGGTGTTCCGTCATGCCCGATGGCGGATCGTTCGCGACCTCTGCAAACAGGTGATCGTACACATGCCATCTCTGCTGGGTGCCGCGGCCGGATTCCGCTCCGTGGATCCGGACGTGAGCCCGCGCTCGGTCATTCCGGGCCGCCAGCGCTGGGACGTCAAGCTGGTCCTCGGACGGCCGAGGACGGCCGAAGTCCTCGCGGCGGCTCTGCGTCGCGTCCCCGGGATCACCGAGGCGCAGGCGAACCCGATCACCGGTGGTGTCCTCGTCCGGCACGAACCGCTGCTGCCTGCCGCGGATGTCGGCCGGATCCTGCGCCGGGTGGTCGCCCGGGTCGCGGAGGGTCCGGTCAGGACCGCCCCGCCGGCGGCGGCCCGGCCCGCCGCCGGACCGGGGACGCGGCCGGACCGCGTTCCCGTCCTGCGACCCGTCCTCGCCGTGGGCGGCGGGGCGGCGGCCGGCCTCGCGCTGATCCGCGGGTCGGCGCTGAGCAGGCAGCTGGTGGCGCTCGGCGGGGTCGCCGTCGCGACGGTCGCCGTCGTCCGGACGGCATGGCGCCGAGCGGTCGAGCGGACCAGGGAGCTGTCCGGGTCCGGCACCGGCCGGCACCCGCTGCGGGAGGTCGTCGGGCCGCACCGCCGGCGCCTCTACCGGGCCTCCGCGCTCTCGGTCGCCTGCCAGGTCTCGGAGATGGCGCTCGGCACCTTCCTCGGCTGGACCGCCCTGGTCCTCATCAAGGGCGAGGCCGCGCCGCTGGTCCGCTTCGGGCTGACCACCGCCACCTCCCAACTCTGGGGCCTGGCAGGGCTGGTGACCGTCGCCTGCGCCGCCGTGGCAGGCCTCTCGTACGCCTCGAACCTCCAGTGGCGCGGGCTCGGCCAGGACATCGAGCACGACTGGCGGAGCCGCACCTACGCCCATGTGCAGCACCTCGAACTGGGGCAGCTGGAAGGCGAGCGGACCAGCCGGATCGCCGGCGTGCTCACCGACGACGTCCGGCAGCTGGGCAGCTTCTTCGCCACCTCGGCCAACGACGTGCTGCAACTGGGCACCAGCCTGGCCCTGTTGGTGCCGGCGTTCCTGCTGCTGGCCCCGCAAATCGCCTGGATCGCGTTCCTGCCGATCCCGGTCATCGCCTGGCTGTCGCTCCGCTACCAGGACAGGGCCGCGACCGACTACGCCGTCTCCGGCGAGCGCCGGGCCAGGCTGCACAGCCAGCTGGTGAACACCCTGGAGGCCGGCGCCACCGTCAAGAGCTTCTGCACCGAGGACTACGAGGCCGAGCGCATCGACCGGCTCAGCGGGGAAGCCCAGGAGAGCAACCGGCAGACCGACCGGGGCACGATCCGGCACGCCGAGGTCGTCCGGGTCTGCACGACGAGTTCGATGGCCGGCACCCTGCTGCTCGGCGGCCGCTCGGTGCTCGACGGCACCCTGCGGTTCGAGGTGTTCAGCCCGCTGATCGGGCTGCCGCAGATGGTGATGCTGCGGATGAACCGGCTCGGCGGCATCGTCGACCAGTACCAGCGCACGCTCGCCGCCTACGACCGGGTCCACCGGCTGGAGGCCCTGCCCGCCGAGACCGAGGGCACCGGGGAAGCGCTCGACGTCGCGACGGTGAAGGGCGAGATCGTCCTCGACGGCGTGACCTTCGCCTACCCCGGACGGCCGCCGGTCCTGGAGGACCTCTCGCTGACCATCCCCGCCGGGCGGGTCACCGCCCTCGTCGGCGCGACCGGCTCCGGCAAGACGACCGTCGCCAAGCTGCTGATGCGGTTCCAGGACGCGGAGTCCGGCAGCGTGCTGCTCGACGGTCGGGACGTGCGCGACCTGCGCCGGCGCGACCTGCGCCACGCGATCGGGTTCGTCGCCCAGGACGCCTTCCTCTTCGACGGCACCATCGCCGACAACATCCGCTACGGCAGTTTCGGCGCCTCGGACGAGGCCCTGGTGGAGGCGGCCACGATGGCCGAGGCCCACACCTTCATCGCGACGCTGCCGGACGGCTACGACACGGTGATCGGCGAACGCGGCGCCGCCCTCTCGGGCGGCCAGCGGCAGCGGATCGCCCTGGCCCGGGCGATCCTCAAGGACGCGCCGGTCGTCGTCCTCGACGAGGCCACCTCGGCCGTCGACAACGAGACCGAGGCCGCCATCCAGCGCACGCTCCGGGTCTTCGCGGCCGACCGCACGATGGTCGTGATCGCTCACCGGCTCTCCACCGTCCGCCACGCGGACCGGATCTACGTCATGGACAAGGGCGGCGTCGTGGCCGAACAGGGCACCCACGACGAACTCATCGCCCGGCACGGACTCTACGCATCCCTCTGGCAACTCCAGGCCGGCGAACTCGCCGCCTGACCGCACCAGGCCGCTCCGCTCGCCGACAGCGTGACGCCACCGACCAGGCCGCTCCGCTCGCCGACAGCGTGATGCCACCGACCAGGCCGCTCCGCTCGCCGACAGCGTGATGCCACCGACCAGGCCGCTCCGCCCGCCGACAGCGTGACGCCACCGCAGTCGGCGCGTCCTGCGCGCCTGCCCGCCCACACTCTTCCGGAGGTCTTCCCATGTCCCGTCGCGACGGCGACGTCCTTCCCCTGACCGGGGCCCAGCGCGAGATCTGGCTCGCCGAACAGCGCTCCCGGACACCGATCCCCGGCTACCGCGTCGGCGAGTGCCTGGAGATCCACGGGCCGGTCGACGCCGGGCTGTTCGAGACGGCGCTGCGCCGGGTGGTCGACGAGGTCGACGCCCTGCACGTGACCTTCGTCGACGACGGCGAGGGCCCGCGCCAGGTCCTCCGCGAGACCTGGGACTGGGCACCGGCCCACCTGGACCTCAGCGAGGAGCCCGAGCCCCGTGCGGCGGCCCTGGAGTGGATGGAGCGGGACCTGCTGCGCCCGCTGGACCTCGCGCGCGACCCGCTGTTCGGGCACGCGCTGGTCAGGCTGTCGCCGACCGAGTACCTCTGGTACCTGAACTACCACCACGTGGTGCTGGACGCGATCAGCAGCTCCATGGTCCGCGGGCGGGTCGGCGAGGTGTACTCGGCGCTGGCCGACGGCTGCCCGGTGCCGCCGTCCCCGTTCGGCCCGCTGCGGGACCTGGTCGACAGCGACGCCGCCTACCGCGCGTCGGCGGACTTCACCGCCGACCGCGACTACTGGACGGAACGATTCGCCGACCGGCCGGAACCGACCCGGCTGACCCGCACGGCCCCGACCGACCCGGACCGCGCGCTCCGGCTGGCCGAGGAGCGGGAACTGCGGCGCCCGGACGCGCTGCGCGCCGCGGCGGCGAGGACCGGCGTCCGCTGGTCCCGCCTGGTGGTCGCGGCGGCGGCGCTCTACGCGCACCGGCTGACCGGAACGCGGGACGTGGTGCTCGCCCTCCCCGTCACGGCCCGCCGGTCCGCCGACCGCGACCTGACGGCGGTGCCCGGCACGATGTCCAACGTGGTGCCCCTGCGGCTGACCGTACGACCGGACATGCCGTGGGGCGACCTCGTCGCCCAGGCGGCGCGGGAGGTCGAGGCGGCCGTCGCGCACGAGCGGTACCGGAGCGAGGACCTGCTGCGGGACCTCGGGGCCCCCGGCAGCATCGGGACGGCGTTCCCGCTGATCGTCAACATCATGGCGTTCAACTCCCGGCCGACCTTCGCCGGGCACCCCGCCTCCGTGCACCACTTCGTGTCGGGGTCGACCAGCGACCTGGCCGTCTGGGTGTTCGACTACCGGGACGGCAACCCGCCGCTGCTCAGGCTGCACGGCTCGCCCGAGGCGTACGGCGCGGACGACCTCGCCGCCCACCAGCGGCGGCTGATCGCCCTGCTCGACGCCGTCGCGGACTGCGACCCGGGCGAGCCGCTGAGCCGGATCGATCTGCTCACCGCCGAGGAGCACCGCGAGGTGGCCGCCCTCGGTACCGGGCCGACGGCGGAACTCCCGGCCGAGACCCTGCCGGAGCTGTTCCGCAAGCACGCGCGGGCCACGCCGGACGCCGTCGCGGTGGTGGGGCCGGAAGCGTCGCTGACCTACGCGGAGCTGGACGCGCGGGCGAACCGTCTGGCGCACGCCCTGATCGCCCGGGGCGCCGGGCCGGAGCGGTTAGTGGCGGTGGCGCTGCCGAGGTCGGCCGAACTGGTCGTGGCGATCCTCGCGGTGCTGAAGACCGGGGCGGCCTACGTCCCGGTCGATCCCGAGTACCCCGCCGCCCGGATCGCCCACCTGCTCGACGACGCCCGCCCGGCCCTGGTGGTGACCGACACCCGCAGCGCGGGGCGGCTGCCGGGGGAGGGCTCCGTCGACCGGCTGGTGCTCGACGACCCGGCGACGGCCGACCTGGTGAACGACCAGTCGCCGGCCGACCCGATGGCGGCCGTCGACCCGGGCCACCCGGCGTACGTCATCCACACCTCCGGCTCCACCGGCCGGCCCAAGGGCGTGGCGCCGACCCACGGCGGCCTGCTCAACCTGCTCACCGACCTCCGGCAGGTCCACCTCCCGCCGGTGACGGGTGACCGGCCGCGGCGGCGGGTGGCCCTGACCACGTCGGTGTCCTTCGACGCCTCGTGGAACCAGCTGCTCGCCCTGTTCACGGGCCACGAGCTGCACGTCCTGGACCACGAGACCTGGACCGATCCCGACGCCTTCGTCGGCTACGCGGCACGCCACGGGCTGGACTACGTCGAGGCCACCCCGTCCTACCTCCAGGTCCTGGTCGCCCACGGGCTCCTGGCCGACGGGAACCGGCGCCCGGCGCTGGTCGCGGCCGGCGGCGAGGCCGTCCCGGAGCGGCTGTGGGCGGACCTGCGGGCGGCGGACGGGGTGTCCTGCCTCAACCTCTACGGACCGTCCGAGTGCACCGTCAACCCGGTGGTCGCCTCCGTGGGGTCGAGCCCGCTCCCGGTCATCGGCCGGCCCGCCACCAACGTCCGGCTCCACGTGCTCGACGGCGCCCTGCGGCCGCTGCCGGCCGGCACGCCCGGCGAGCTGTACATCGCCGGGCCCGGCCTGGCCCGCGGCTACCTGAACCGGCCGGGCCTCACCGCCGGGCGGTTCGTCGCCGATCCGTACGGTCCGGCCGGCTCGCGCATGTACCGCACCGGCGACCTGGTGCGCTGGAACGCCGAGGGGCAGCTGGAGTTCCTCGGGCGCACCGACGACCAGGTCAAGGTCCGCGGCTTCCGGGTGGAGCTCGGCGAGGTCGAGGCCGTCCTCGCCGAGCACCCGCTGGTCGCCGGGGCCGCCGCCGTGGTGCGCACCGAGGACGAGCCCCGGCTGGTCGCCTACGCCGTCGCCGAGCCCGGCGCCACGGTCACCGACACCGCCCTGCGCGAACACCTCCGGGAGCGGCTGCCCAAGCACATGGTGCCCTCGGCCTTCGTGCTGCTGGACGCCCTGCCCCTGACGCCGAACGGCAAGCTCGACCGGCGGGCCCTCCCCGCGCCCGACCGGCAGCCCGCGGACCGGGGCCGGGCCCCGCGCACCGCGACCGAGCAGCTGCTCGCCGGGCTGTTCGCCGAGGTGCTCGGCGTACCGGAGGCCGGCGCCGACGACGACTTCTTCGACCTCGGCGGGCACTCCCTGCTGGCCACCCGGCTGGTCGCCCGGGCCCGGTCGGTGCTGGGCGTGGAGCTGGGGCTGCGCGACCTGTTCGACGCGCCGACGGTGGCGGGACTGGCCGCGGCGGTGGACGTCGCGGGCCGGGCCCGCCCGGCGCTCGGGCGGCGCGAGCGGCCCGCGGCCGTCCCGCTGTCCTTCGCGCAGCGCCGGCTGTGGTTCCTGCACCGCATGGAGGGCCCGAGCGCCACGTACAACATCCCGCTGGCGCTGCGGCTCGGCGGAACCCTCGACCAGCGGGCCCTGGACGCCGCCCTGGCGGACCTGGTCGAGCGGCACGAGAGCCTGCGCACCGTCTTCCCGGTGGTCGACGGCGTGCCGTGCCAGCGGGTGCTGGAGGCCGACGAGGCCCGGCCGCGGCTGCGGGTCACCGAGGCCGGCGAGCGCGAGCTGCCGGACCTGCTGGGAGAGGCGGCGCGGTACGGCTTCGAGCTCGCCGAGGAGCCGCCGCTGCGCGCCGAGCTCTTCCGGCTCGGCGACGAGGAACACGTGCTGCTGCTGGTGGTGCACCACATCGCCGGTGACGGCTGGTCTGCGGGGCCGCTCCTGCGGGACCTGCGGACCGCCTACGCGGCCCGCACCGGGGGTGCGAAGCCGCAGTGGTCGCCACTGCCCGTCCAGTACGCCGACTACGCCCTCTGGCAGCGGGAGCTGCTCGGCGACGGCGCCGACCCGGACAGCCTGCTGAGCGGCCAGCTCGCCTACTGGCGTGAGCGGTTGGCGGACCTGCCCGAGCAGGTGGAGCTGCCCTTCGACCGGTCCCGCCCGGCGGTGATGTCCTACCGGGGCGCCCACCTGCCGGTGCGGATCGACGCCGAGCTGCACCAGGGCCTGCGCGAGCTCGCCCGCGACGGCGGTGCCAGCCTCTTCATGGTGCTCCAGGCCGGGCTGGCCGCCCTCCTCGGCAAGCTCGGCGCGGGCAGCGACGTCCCGATCGGCACCCCGATCGCCGGCCGCACCGACGAGGCCCTGGACGACCTGGTCGGCTTCTTCGTCAACACCCTGGTGCTGCGCACCGACCTCTCCGGAGACCCGTCCTTCACCGAACTGCTGGGCCGGGTGCGCTCCGACGCGCTGGCCGCGTACGCGCACCAGGACGTGCCGTTCGAGCACCTGGTGGAGGCGCTGAACCCCACCCGGACCCTGGCGCACCACCCGCTGTTCCAGACCATGCTCGCCCTGCAGAACGCGCCGCTCGACACCGTCGACCTGCCCGGGCTGCGGGTGACGACCGACCTGGTGCACACCGGGACGGCCAAGTGCGACCTGACCTTCATCCTGGCCGAACAGCCCGAGGGCCTCTCGGGCGTCCTGGAGTACAGCACCGACCTGTTCGACGAGGCCACCGCGGCGGGCATCGTCGACCGGTGGCTGCGGCTGCTGCGCGCCGTCGTCGCCGACCCGGGCCGACGGATCGGCCGGGTGGACGTGCTGTCCGCCGACGAGCTCCGCGCGCTGCTCCCGGCCCGTACCGAGGAGGAGGACGCGCCGGGCAGCAGCCTGACCGCGCTCTTCGAGCGGCAGGTCCGGGCCGACCCGGCCGCCGTCGCCCTCACGGACGGTGAAGCAACCTTCTCCTACGGCGAGTTGAACGCCCGAGCCAACCGGCTCGCGCACGCGCTGATCGAGCGGGGCGTGGGCCCGGAGCAGCTGGTGGCCCTGGCCCTGCCGCGCTCGGCGGACCTGGTCGTGGCCGTCCTCGCGGTGCTCAAGGCCGGCGGCGCCTACGTGCCGGTGGACCCGACGTACCCGGCGGCCCGGATCTCCTACCTGCTCCAGGACACCCGGCCCGCGCTGCTCGTCACCACGAGCGCCGTCGGCGAGCTGCCGGGGGCGGACCACCTGGACCGGCTGCTGCTGGACTCCGCCGACCTGGACGGGCGGCCGGACACCGACCCGGGGGTCGCCGTCGACCCCGGCCACGCCGCCTACGTCATCCACACCTCCGGCTCCACCGGCAACCCCAAGGGCGTCGTGGTCCCGCACCGCAACGTGGTGCGCCTGTTCCGGACGACGGAGGAGCTGTTCGGCTTCACCGCCGAGGACGTCTGGACGCTCTTCCACTCCTACGCCTTCGACTTCTCCGTCTGGGAGCTGTGGGGCCCGCTGCTGCACGGCGGCCGCCTCGTGGTCGTGGACCACGAGACCAGCCGCTCGCCCGGCCGGTTCCTGGAACTCCTCGCCCGCGAGCGGGTGACCGTCCTCAACCAGACGCCGTCCGCCTTCTACCAGCTGATGCAGGCGGACGCCGAGCAGCCGCGTGAACTCGCCCTGCGCACCGTCGTTTTCGGTGGCGAGGCACTGGAGCACGTCCGGCTGGCGAGCTGGTACGAGCGGCACCCGGAGGACGCGCCGCGGCTGGTCAACATGTACGGCATCACCGAGACCACCGTGCACGTCACGTACGCCGCGCTCGACCCCGCCGGCACCGGCGCCGGCGGGATCGGCGCGGCCCTCCCGGACCTGCGGACGTACGTGCTCGACGACGGCCTGCGGCCGGTGGCCCCGGGCGTGCCCGGCGAGCTGTACGTCGCGGGCCCCGGCCTGGCGCGCGGCTACCTGAACCGGCCCGGCCTGACCGCCGGGCGGTTCGTGGCGGACCCGTTCGGACCGGCCGGGTCGCGGATGTACCGCAGCGGTGACGTGGTGCGCCGGGCCGCCGACGGCGCTCTGAGCTATGTCGGCCGGGCCGACCAGCAGGTGAAGGTGCGCGGCTTCCGGATCGAACTCGGCGAGATCGAGGCGGCGCTGGCCGCACACCCCGGCGTCGCCCAGGTCGCCGTCCTCGCCCGGCAGGACCGCGCCGACGACACCCGGCTGGTCGCCTACCTGGTGCCGGCCCCGGGCGCCGAACCGCGCCCGGCCGAGCTGCGCGAGCACCTCGCCGAGCGGCTGCCGGAGCACATGGTGCCCTCGGCCTTCGTCGTGCTGGACGCGCTGCCGCTGACCGCCAACGGCAAGCTGGACCACCGGGCCCTGCCCGCCCCCGACCTCGCCCCGGCGTCGGCCGGCCGCGCCCCGCGCACCCCGCAGGAGCAGGTGCTCTGCGAGCTGTTCGCCGAGGTCCTGGGCGTGGCGTCGGCCGGCGTCGAGGACGGTTTCTTCGACCTCGGCGGGCACTCCCTGCTCGCCACCCGTCTGGCCGCCCGGATCCGCGCGACGCTCGGCGTGGAGATGCCGCTGCGCACCCTGTTCGAGGCGCCGACCCCGGCCGCTCTGGCCGCCGCCCTGGTGGCGGCCGGACCGGCGCAGACCGCCCTGGTGCGGCGCGAGCGCCCCGAGGCGGTCCCGCTGTCCTTCGCGCAGCGGCGGCTCTGGTTCCTGCACCAGCTGGAGGGCGCCGGCGCGAACTACCACATCGCGCTGGCCTGGCGGCTGTCCGGGGAGCTGGACCGGCGGGCCCTGGAGGCAGCCCTGGCAGACGTGGTCGGACGGCACGAGAGCCTGCGGACCGTCTTCCCGGCCGTCGACGGCGTCCCGCACCAGCGGGTGCTGGACGTCGTGGCGGCCCGCCCGCGGCTGCTCGTGAGCCGAGCCACGGAGGCCGGGCTGCCCACCCTGATGGCGGCGGCGAAGGACCGGCCGTTCGACCTGGCGGCCGACGCGCCGCTGCGGGTCGAGCTGTTCGAACTGGCGCCGGACGAGCACGTGTTCCAGTTGGTGCTCCACCACATCGCGGGTGACGGCTGGTCGCTGGGCCCGCTCACGCAGGACCTGACCGCCGCCTACGCGGCGCGCTGCCGCGGCGAGGCACCGCGGTGGGAGGGCCTGCCGGTCCAGTACGCCGACTACACCCTGTGGCAGCACGAGCTGCTCGGCGACTCCACCGACCCGGACAGTCCGTTCGCCCGCCAGGCGGCCTACTGGACAGGGCAGTTGGCCGGCCTCCCGGAGCGGATCCAGCTGCCCGCCGACCGGCCCCGCCCGGCCGTCGCCTCGCACCGGGGCGGCTTCGTGCACGCCGGACTGGACGCCGAACTGCACCGTGCGCTGCGCGCGCTCGCCCGCGAGCACGGCACCAGTCTCTTCATGGTCCTCCAGGCCGGCCTGGCGGCGCTGCTGAGCAAGCTCGGCGCGGGCGACGACATCCCGGTCGGCAGCCCGGTCGCCGGCCGGACCGACCAGGCGCTGGACGAGCTGGTCGGCTACTTCGTCAACACCCTGGTCTTCCGCACCGACACCTCGGGCGATCCGACCTTCGCCGAACTGCTGGACCGGGTCCGGGACACCTCGCTGGCCGGGTACGCCCACCAGGACCTGCCGTTCGAGCACCTGGTCGAAGCCCTCAACCCGGTGCGCTCGCTGGCGCACCACCCGCTGTTCCAGGTCATGCTGGTGCTGCAGAACGCGCCCCGGGCCGACTTCGCGCCGCCCGGACTGCACGTCGACGACATGCCGTTGACGACGACCACCGCCAAGCTCGACCTGATCTTCACCCTGTCCGAGCGGCAGGCGCCGGACGGTTCCCCGGAGGGGATCGACGGGCTCGTCGAGTACGCCGGCGACCTCTACGACCCGGCCACCGTCGAGACCATGTTCGGGCGCCTGGAGCGGCTGCTCCGCGCCGTGGTCGCCGACCCGCGGCGGCGGCTCAGCCGGTACGGCCTGCTCTCCGCCGAGGAGCACGGCGACCTGGCGGCCCTGGGCACCGGACCGGAGGTGGAGCTCCCGGCCGCGAGCGTGCCGGAGCTGTTCCGGGCGCAGGTGCGGGCGACGCCGGACCAGGTGGCGCTGGTGAGCGGGGACGGATCGCTGACGTACGAGGAGCTGGACGCGCGGGCGAACCGGCTGGCGCACGCCCTGATCGCCCGGGGCGCGGGGCCGGAGCGCTTGGTGGCGGTCGCCCTGCCGAGGTCGGCCGAACTGGTCGTGGCGATCCTCGCCGTGCTGCGGACCGGGGCGGCCTACGTCCCGGTCGATCCCGAGTACCCGGCCGCGCGGATAGGGCACATGCTGGACGACGCCGGCCCGGTCCTGGTGGTGACCGACGCCCGGACCCGGGACGGGCTGCCGGAGGCCGGTCCGGCCGGGTGGCTGGTGCTCGACGACCCGGCGACGGCCGCCCTGGTGGCCGACTGCCCGGCGACGGACCCGCTGGTCGCCATCGACCCGGGGCACCCGGCCTACGTGATCTACACCTCCGGTTCCACCGGCAGGCCCAAGGGCGTGTTGTCGACCCACGGCGGCCTGCTCAACCTCTTCGTCAGCCAGCGTCCGCTGCTGTTCCCCCGGGGGACGAAGGAGCGGCTGCGCATCGGGCTGACCACCTCGGTGTCCTTCGACGCCTCCTGCGACCAGCTGTCCAGCCTGTACGCGGGCCACGAACTGCACGTCCTGGACGAGGCGACCTGGTCCGACCCGGACGCCTTCGTCGACTACGTCAGGCGCGCCGGGCTGGACTACGTCAACGCCACCCCGTCCTACCTGCACGAGCTCGTCGCCCGGGGACTCCTGGACGACCCGGAGCGCCGTCCCTCGGTGGTCTCGATGGGCGGGGAGGCCGTTCCGGACCGACTGTGGGAGCGGCTGCGGGCCGTCGAGGGCGTGTCCTGCCTGAACTACTACGGGCCGTCCGAATGCACGGTGGACGCCGTCGTCGCACCGCTGGGATCGAGTCCGCGCCCGGTGATCGGCCGGCCGCTCGGGGGCCTCCGGCTGTACGTCCTCGACAGCACGCTGCGCCCGGTGCCCGCGGGCGTGGCGGGCGAGCTGTACCTCGCCGGGGCGGGCCTGGCCCGCGGCTACCTGAACCGGCCGGGCCTCACCGCCGGCCGCTTCGTGGCGGACCCGTTCGGTCCGACCGGCACGCGCATGTACCGCACCGGCGACCTGGTCCGCTGGGGCGCCGACCGGAACATGGAGTTCCTCGGCCGGACCGACGACCAGGTGAAGGTGCGCGGCTTCCGGATCGAACTCGGCGAGGTCGAGGCGGCGTTGGCGGAGCACCCGCAGGTCGCCCAGGTCGCCGTGACCGTCCGGGAGGACCGGGCCGGGGACGCGCGGCTGGTCGCCTACCCGGTGGCCGTCACCGGGGCGGAACTCCGGTCGGAGGAGCTGCGGGCACACCTGCGCGAGCGACTGCCGGAGTACATGGTCCCGACCGCCTTCGTCGCCCTGGAGAGCCTGCCGCTGACCGCCACCGGCAAGCTGGACCGGCGCGCGCTGCCCGCACCCGTCCACACCGCGCCGACGACCGGCCGCGCGCCGCGCACCCCGCAGGAGCAGGTCCTCGCGGAGCTGTTCGCCGAGATGCTGGGCGTGGCCGAGGTCGGGGCCGACGACGACTTCTTCGACCTCGGCGGGCACTCCCTGCTCGCCACCCGGCTGGTCGCCCGGGCGCGGGCCGCCCTCGGGGTGGAACTGGAGCTGCGCGCCCTCTTCGAGACGCCGACGGTGGCCGGGCTGGCCGCCGGGCTCGGCGGGGCCGGCCGGGCCCGGCTCGCCCTGGAGCGGGCGGAGCGGCCCGCGCTGGTGCCGCTGTCGTCCGCCCAGCGGAGGCTGTGGTTCCTGCGCCAGCTGGAGGGCGCCGACTCCGTCTACAACATGCCGCTCGCGTGGCGGCTCTCGGGACCGCTGGACCTGGCGGCGCTGGAGGCGGCGCTGGGCGACGTCAGTGCCCGGCACGAGACCCTGCGCACCGTCTTCCCGGCCGTGGACGGGGTTCCCCACCAGCAGGTGCTGCCCGCCGGAGCGGCACGCCCGACGCTGTCGGTCACCCCGGTCGACGAACCGGCCCTGCCGGAACGGCTGGCGGCGGCAGCGGCGCGCGGATTCGACCTCGCGGCCGAACCGCCGCTGCGCGCCGAGGTGTTCGGGCTCTCGGCGGAGGAGCACGTGCTGCTCCTGGTGATGCACCACATCGCCGGTGACGGCTGGTCGCTGGGCCCGCTGGCGGCCGACCTGGCCACCGCGTACGCCGCCCGCCGCCGGGGCGAGGAGCCGCGGTGGGCGCCGCTGCCCGTGCAGTACGCCGACTACACGCTCTGGCAGCGCGACCTGCTCGGCGACGCGGCGGACCCGGACAGCCTGTTCGCCCGCCAGGCGGACCACTGGACGCGGACACTGGCCGGCCTGCCGGAGCAGCTCCGGCTCCCCGCCGACCGCCACCGCCCCGCGACCCCCTCCTACGCCGGCGGACACCTCGACGTCGAACTGGACGCCGAACTGCACGCCGGACTGGTCCGGCTGGGCCGGGAGCACGGCGCCAGCGTCTACATGGTGCTGCAGGCCGCCCTGGCCTCGCTGCTGGACAAGCTCGGCGCGGGCGACGACATCCCGGTCGGCAGCCTGATCGCCGGCCGGACCGACCAGGCGCTGGACGACCTCGTCGGCTTCTTCGTCAACACCCTGGTGCTGCGCACCGACACCAGCGGTGACCCGACCTTCGCCGAGCTGCTCGGCCGGGTCCGGGAGGGCGCGCTCGGCGCGTACGCCCACCAGGACCTGCCGTTCGAGCACGTCGTCGAGGCCCTCAACCCGGCCCGGTCGCTCGCCCGGCAGCCGCTGTTCCAGGTGCTGCTCGCGCTGCAGAACGTGCCCCGCACCGAGTTCGCGCTGGACGGTCTGGACTCCGAGATCCTCCTGGTGCGCACGCCCACCGCGATGTTCGACCTCGGGTTCCACCTGCTGGAGCACGGCGGCACCGGCGGGCCGGCCGAGGGCATCGTCGGGCGGGTCGAGTACAGCACCGACCTGTTCGACCACGCCACGGTGGAGACGCTGCTCGCCCGGTGGCTGCGGCTGCTGGCGGCGGTGGTCGCCGATCCGGACCGGCCGCTGAGCCGGATCGACGTCCTCGCCGCCGAGGAGCGGCACGAGCTGCTGGTCGTGCGTAACGACACCGCCCGCCCGGTGCCCGTCGAGAGCCTGCCCGCCCTGTTCGAGGCGCGGGTCCGGGCGACCCCGGAGGCCCCGGCCGTGGTGTTCGAGTCCACCGTGCTGACGTACGGCGAGCTGAACGCCCGGGCCAACCGGCTGGCGCACGCGCTGATCGCGAGGGGCGTCGGGCCGGAGCAGACCGTCGCCCTGCGGCTGCCGCGCTCGGCCGAGCTGGTGGTCGCCGTCCTCGCGGTCCTCAAGACGGGCGCGGCGTACCTGCCGGTCGACCCGGACTACCCGGCCGCCCGCATCGCGTACATGCTGGAGGACGCCCGGCCGACCGTCGTGCTCGACGACCCCGCGGCCGTCACACCGGACGGGGACCACCCGGAGACCGACCCCGTCGTCACCGTGGACGCACGGCACCCGGCCTACGTCATCTACACCTCGGGTTCCACCGGCCGGCCCAAGGCCGTGGTGATGCCCGCCGCCGGGCTGCTGAACCTGCTGGAGTGGCACCACGAGGCCGTCGGCGGCGAACCCGGCACGCGCACCGCGCAGTTCACCGCGATCAGCTTCGACGTCTCGGTGCAGGAGGTGCTCTCCGCGCTGCTGTACGGCAAGACCCTGGTGGTGCCGACGGAGGAGCAGCGCCGCAGCGCCGAGCTGTTCGCCCACTGGCTGGACCGGCACGGGGTCGAGGAGCTGTTCGCGCCCAACCTGGTGGTCGAGGCGCTCGCCGAGGCCGCCGAGGAGGCCGGGCTGGAGCTGCCGCACCTGCGGCTGGTCGCCCAGGCCGGTGAGGCGATGCGCCTGAGCGGTGCGGTGCGCCGCTTCCAGGGCCGTCGGCTCGGCCGGGTGCTGCACAACCACTACGGCCCCGCCGAGACCCATGTGATCACCGCCTACCCGCTGCCGGCCGACCCGGCGGACTGCCCGCTGCCGGTGCCGATCGGCCGTCCGATCGCCAACTGCCGGGTCTACGTGCTGGATTCGGCCCTGCGTCCGGTCGCCCCCGGGGTGCTGGGCGAGCTGTACCTGGCCGGGGCGGGCCTGGCCCGCGGCTACCTGAACCGGCCCGGGCTCACCGCCGGACGCTTCGTCGCCGACCCGTACGGTCCGGCGGGCAGCCGGATGTACCGCACCGGCGACCTGGTGCGCTGGCGGGCCGACGGGGAGCTGGAGTTCGCCGGCCGGGTCGACCACCAGGTGAAGGTCCGCGGCTTCCGGGTCGAACCCGGCGAGATCGAGGCCGAGCTGACCGCCCACCCGGGCGTCGCCCAGGTCGCGGTGCTCGCCCGCGAGGACCGGATCGTCGCGTACGTCGTCCCGGCGGCCGGGAGCGGGGCGACCGCGGCGGCGCTGACGGCGTACCTGCGCGGCCGGGTGCCGGACTACCTGGTGCCGTCCGCGTTCATGCTGCTCGACGCGCTGCCGCTGACGCCGAACGGGAAGCTGGACCGGGCGGCGCTGCCCGCGCCCGAGGCCACGGCCAGGGAGACGGGCCGGGCGCCGCGCACGCCGCAGGAGCAGATCCTGTGCGAGCTGTTCGCCGAGGTGCTGGGCCTGGCCCGGGTCGGGGTCGACGAGGACTTCTTCGCGCTGGGCGGGCACTCGCTGCTCGCCACCCGGCTGGTGTCCCGGGTCCGGGCGACCCTCGGGGTCGAGCTGGAGCTGCGCAGCCTGTTCCGGACCCCGACACCCGCCGGGCTGGCGGCCGGGCTACACGACGCCGGCACCGCGCGGCAGGCCCTGGTGCCCCGGCCGCGGCAGGAATCGATGCCGCTGTCCTTCGCCCAGCGCCGGCTCTGGTTCCTCCAGCAGTTCGGGGCGCCCAGCGCCACGTACCACATGCCGCTGGCCCTGCGGCTGTCCGGCCGCCTCGACCGGGCCGCGCTGAGCGCCGCGCTCGCCGACGTGGTGGCCCGGCACGAGACGCTGCGCACGGTGTTCCCGCAGACCGCCGGAATCCCGTTCCAGCGCGTGCTGGACAGCACCGAGGCCGCCGTCCCGCTGACCGTCCGCGCGGCCGGCGAGGCGGAGGTGCCCGCGCTGCTGCGCGAGGCCGCGGTGCGCGGCTTCGACCTGACCTCGGAAGTGCCGCTGCGGGCCGAGCTGTTCGCGGTCGCGCCGGAGGAGCACGTGCTGCTGCTGGTGATGCACCACATCGTCGGGGACGGCTGGTCCATGGGCCCGCTGGCCCGCGACCTGGCCACCGCCTACACCACCCGCCAGGGCGGCGGCGCGCCGGACTGGCCGCCGCTGCCGGTGACGTACGGCGACTACACCCTGTGGCAGCACGAGATCCTCGGCGACGAGCACGACGCCGACAGCCTGTTCGCCCGCCAGGTCGCCTACTGGAAGGAGGCGCTGGCCGGGCTGCCCGAGCAGCTCCCGTTGCCCGCGGACCGGTCGCGCCCGGCCGCCATGTCGTACGGCGGCGACCTGCTGGACGTCCGGCTCGACGCCGAACTGCACGCGGCACTCGTGGAGTTGGCGCGACGCTCGGGTGCGACCCTGTTCATGGTGCTGCAGGCCGCGCTGGCGGCGCTGTACACGCGGCTCGGCGCGGGCACGGACATCCCGATCGGTTCGCCGATCGCGGGCCGGACCGACGAGGCGCTGGACGAGCTGGTCGGGTTCTTCATCAACACCCTGGTGCTGCGGACGGACACCAGCGGCGATCCGAGCTTCACCGAACTGCTCGGCCGGGTCCGGGAGACGGCGCTGTCGGCGTACGCGCACCAGGACGTGCCGTTCGAGCACCTGGTGGAGGCGCTGAACCCGTCCCGCTCGCTCTCCCACCACCCGCTGTACCAGACCGGGCTGGTCGTGCAGAACGCGCCGGGCGGCGACTTCGAACTGCCGGGCGTCCGGGTCTCCGGGGTGAACGTCCTCACCGGGACCGCGCGGCTCGACCTGACCTTCGGGTTCGCGGAGGAGCACGGGCCCGACGGCGCGCCGGCCGGGCTCAGCGGCGCGGTGGAGTACAGCACCGACCTGTTCGACCGCTCGACGGTCGAGGCCCTGGTCGCCCGCTGGACCAGGCTGCTGGCCGCGGTGGCCGCCGCACCCGAGCGGCCGATCGGCGCGGTCGACCTGCTGTCGGCCGAGGAGCGGCGCGAGCTGCTGCCCGCCGTCGACGGCGGGGCGGCCGGGGCGAGTCTGCCGGAGCTGTTCGCGGCGCGGGTGGCGGCGGCGCCGGACGCGGTCGCGCTGGTCTGCGGCGAGGCCGAGTTGACGTACCGGGAGCTGAACGCCCGGGCGAACCGGTTCGCGCACGCGCTGATCGCGCGGGGGGTGGGCCCGGAGCAGCTGGTGGCGGTGGCGTTGCCGCGCTCGGTGGAGTCGGTGGTGGCGGTCCTCGGTGTGCTGAAGGCCGGGGCCGCGTACCTGCCGGTGGACCCGGCGTACCCGCGGGCGCGGATCGACCTCATGCTGGCGGACGCCCGGCCGGTGCTGGTGGTCGACGACCCCGCGATGGTGGCCGAGGGCGACGGGCCGGAGACCGACTCGGAGGTCGTTCTCGACGTCCGGCACCCGGCCTACGTGATCTACACCTCGGGCTCGACCGGGCGCCCCAAGGGCGTCGTGGTCAGCCACGGCGGTGTGGCGGGCCTGGCGGCGGCGCAGGTCGAGCGCCTCGGCGTCGGGCCGGGCAGCAGGGTGCTGCAGTTCGCCTCGCCCAGCTTCGACGCCTCGTTCTGGGACGTCTGCAGCGCCCTGCTCAGCGGCGCCGCCCTCGTCCTGGCCTCGGCTGACGCGCCGCTGGAGTCGCTGACGGACCGCCGGCTCGGCGTCACCCATGTGACCCTGCCGCCCTCGGCCCTGGCAGCGGTGGACGGCGCCGAGGTCACGGCCGGCACCCTGGTGGTGGCGGGGGAGGCGTGCCCGCCGGAGCTGGTGGCGCGCTGGGCGCCCGGCCGACGGATGATCAACGCGTACGGCCCGACCGAGACCACGGTCTGCGCGACCATGAGCGACCCGCTGGCGCCGGGCTCCGGCGTGCCGCCGATCGGCCGTGCGGTCGCGGGCTTCCGGGTCTACGTGCTGGACGACCGGCTGCGCCTGGTGCCGCCGGGTGTGCAGGGGGAGTTGTACGTCGCCGGTCCGGGTCTGGCCCGGGGTTACCTGGACCGGCCGGGGCTGACGGCCGGGCGGTTCGTGGCCTGCCCGTTCGAGTCGGGGGAGCGGATGTACCGCACCGGAGACCTGGTGCTTCGGCGCGCCGACGGTGAGCTGGAGTACGTCGGCCGGGCCGACGACCAGGTGAAGGTGCGCGGCTTCCGGATCGAACTCGGCGAGATCGAGGCGGCCCTGGCCGGGCACCCCGCCGTCGCGCAGTCCGCGGTCCTGGCCCGGGACGAGCGCCTCGTCGGCTACGTGGTTCCGAGGCCCGGCGCTTCCGCCCGTCCGGCGGAGCTCGCGGCGCACCTGCGCGAGCGCCTGCCGGACTACCTGGTCCCGTCCGCCTTCGTGCTGCTGGAGGCGCTGCCGCTGACGCCGAACGGGAAGCTGGACCGGGCGGCGCTGCCCGCGCCCGAGTCCGTGCCCACGGCGGCGGGCCGGGCGCCGCGCACCCCGCAGGAGCAGATCCTCTGCGAGCTGTTCGCCGAGGTGCTGGGCCGGCCGCAGGTCGGGGTCGACGAGGACTTCTTCGACCTCGGCGGGCACTCCCTGCTCGCCACCCGGCTGGCCGCCAGGGTGCGCTCGGTGCTCGGCGTGGAGCTGGGGCTGCGCACGCTGTTCCAGACGTCCACGGTGGCGGGTCTGGCCGGGGCGCTGGCCGAGGCGGGCAGCGCCCGCCCGACGCTGGTTGTACGGGAGCGGCCGGAGGCCGTGCCGCTGTCCTTCGCCCAGCGCCGGCTCTGGTTCCTGCACCGGATGGACGGCGCGGCCGCGACCTACCACATCCCGCTGGCCCTCCGGCTGACCGGGACGCTCGACCGGGCGGCGCTGGACGAGGCGCTGGCCGACGTGGCGGCCCGGCACGAGAGCCTGCGGACGGTCTTCCCGGAGGTGGCCGGCGTCCCGTGCCAGCGGGTCCTGGACCCGGCCGAGGCCCGGCCCCGGGCCGGGCTGACCGAGGTCCCGCAGGACGAACTGCACGGCCGGCTCGCCGAGTTCGCCCGGCGGCCCTTCGACCTGGCGGCGGAGCCGCCGCTGCGGGCGGAGCTGTTCGCGGTCGCGCCGGACGAGCACGTGCTGCTGCTGGTGATGCACCACATCGCCGGTGACGGCTGGTCCACCGGCCCACTGGCCCGCGACCTCGCCGAGGCGTACGCCGCCCGGAGCACGGGCCGCGCGCCCGGCTGGTCGGAGCTGCCGGTGCAGTACGCCGACTACACGCTCTGGCAGCGCGACCTGCTCGGCGACGCCGCCGACCCGCAGAGCCGGTTCGCCGAGCAGCTCGACTACTGGAAGCGCCAGCTGTCCGACCTGCCGGAGCTGCTCCAACTGCCCGCCGACCGGCCGCGGCCGGCCGTCGCCGGCTGGCACGGGGACCACGTCGGCCTGGAGCTGAGCCCCGAACTGCACGCCGCGCTGACCGAGTTGGCGCGGACCACCGGCACCAGCCTGTTCATGGTGCTGCAGGCGGCGCTGGCGGCGCTGTACACCCGGCTGGGCGCGGGCACGGACATCCCGATCGGTTCGCCGATCGCGGGTCGTACCGACGAGGCGCTGGACGAGCTGGTCGGGTTCTTCGTGAACACGCTGGTGCTGCGGACGGACACCAGTGGTGATCCGAGCTTCACCGAACTGCTCGGGCGGGTGCGGGAGGCGGCGCTGTCGGCGTACGCCCACCAGGACGTGCCGTTCGAGCACCTGGTGGAGGTGCTGAACCCGTCCCGGTCGCTGTCGCACCACCCGCTGTTCCAGACCATCCTGGCCGTGCAGAACGCCCCGATGGGCCGGTTCTCGCTGCCGGGCCTGGAGGTGGCCACCTACGCGGTGGCCACCGGAACGGCCAAGTTCGACCTCGGGGTGAGCCTCGTCGAGCAGTTCGGTCCGGACGGGAGCCCGGCCGGGATCGTCGGCGCGGCGGAGTACGCCACCGACCTGTTCGACCGCTCGACGGTCGAGGCCCTGGTACGGCGCTGGACGCTCCTGCTGGAGGCCGTCACCGCCGACCCGGACCGGTCGATCGGCGCGGTCGACCTCCTCGACGGCGAGGAGCGGCACCGGCTGCTGGAGCGCGGCAACGCGACCGCCCGTGAGGTGGCCGCGGTTCCGGTGCCGCAGGCCTTCGCGGCGCAGGTGTCGGCGACGCCGGACGCGGTCGCCCTCGTCCGGGGCGACGTCGAGTTGACGTACCGTCAATTGAACGCCCGGGCCAACAGGTTCGCGCACGCGCTGATCTCCCAGGGGGTGGGCCCGGAGCAACTGGTGGCGGTGGCGCTGCCGCGCTCGGTGGAAGCCGTGGTCGCCGTCCTCGGCGTGCTGAAGGCGGGCGCCGCGTACCTGCCGGTGGACCCGGCGTACCCGCGGGCGCGGATCGACTTCATGCTGGCGGACGCCCGCCCGGCGCTGCTGGTCGACGACCCCGCCATGGTGGCCGGGGGCGCCGGGCCGGAGACCGACCCGGAGGTCGCCCTCGACGTCCGGAATCCGGCGTACGTGATCTACACCTCAGGTTCGACCGGCCGTCCCAAGGGTGTCGTGGTGAGCCACGCCGGGGTGGCGAGCCTGGTCGCGGCCCAGATCGAGCGGTTCGCGATCGAACCCGGCAGCCGGGTGCTGCAGTTCGCCTCGCCGAGCTTCGACGCGTCGGTGTCGGAGATCTACACCGCCCTGCTGCGCGGTGCGGCCCTGGTGCTGCCCCCGGCGGGGGACCCGGTCGCCGCGCTGGCCGACCCGGGCCTCGCGGTCACCCATGTGACCGTGCCGCCGTCCGTCCTGGCCGCCGTGCCGGAGGGCTCGGTGGCGGTGTCGACGCTGGTGGTGGCGGGGGAGGCGTGCCCGCCGGAGCTGGTGGCGCGCTGGGCGCCGGGCCGGCGGATGATCAACGCGTACGGTCCGACCGAGACCACGGTCTGCGCGACCATGAGCGACCCGCTGTCTGCGGGTTCGGGTGTGCCGCCGATCGGCCGGCCGATCGCCAACGCCCGGGTGTACGTGCTGGACGACCGGCTGCGGCCGGTGCCGCCCGGCGTGCCCGGCGAGCTGTACGTCGCGGGCGCGGGTCTGGCGCGCGGCTACCTCGACCGGCCGGGGCTGACGGCAGGGCGGTTCGTGGCCTGCCCGTTCGAGCCGGGGGAGCGGATGTACCGCACCGGCGACCTGGTCCGCTGGCTCGGTGACGAGCAGTTGGAGTACGTCGGCCGGGCCGACGAGCAGGTGAAGGTGCGCGGCTTCCGGGTCGAGCCCGGCGAGGTCGAGACGGCGCTGGCCGAGCACCCCGCCGTCGCCCGGGCCGCTGTCCTCGCCCAGGACGACCGGCTCATCGGCTACGTCGTCCCCCGCCAGGAGGAGGCCCGCGACAGCGCCCTGGAAGCGGACCACGTGGGCGAGTGGCAGGACATCTACGACGCCCTGCCGATCGTTCCCGAGGACGCCGGTTTCGGCCAGAACTTCGTGGGCTGGAACAGCAGTTACGACGCCAGCCCGATCCCGGTCGAGCAGATGCGGGAGTGGCGGGACGCGACCGTCTCCCGCATCCTGGCCCTGCGCCCCCGCCGGGTGCTGGAGGTCGGCGTCGGGACCGGTCTGCTGCTCTCGCAGGTCGCACCGCACTGCGAGACGTACTTCGCGACCGACTTCTCCGCCACCGCGATCGACGCGCTGGCCGCCCAGGTGGCCGGCCAGAAGGAGCTGGCCGACCGGGTCGTCCTGCAGACCCGCCCGGCGCACGACACCGACGGGCTCCCGGCCGGGGAGTTCGACACCATCGTGATCAACTCGGTGGTGCAGTACTTCCCGTCCGCCGACTACCTCGCCGACGTGATCGGGAAGTTGATGGGGCTGCTGGCCCCCGGCGGCGCGCTCTTCGTCGGCGACGTCCGCAACCTGCGGCTGCTGCGTCCACTGGCCACCGCCGTCCAGCTCCACCGGGTCGGCGAAGGTGCGGACCTCGCTTCGGTGCGCCGCACGGTGGAGCAGGCCCTGCGGGTGGAGAAGGAGCTCCTGGTCGACCCGGACTTCTTCACCGCCCTGCGGGAGCACGGTACGGACATCGGCACGGCGGTCGTCGAGGTCAAGCGCGGCCGCCACCACAACGAGCTGACCCGCTACCGCTACGACGTGACGCTGCACAAGCCGCCGGTCACCCCGGCGGCCCCGGAGCGGTCCGTCGAGTTGGCCTGGGGCCGGCAGGTCGCCGGTCCGGCCGAACTGCGCGAGCTGCTCGGCCAGTCGCCCCTCGGAGCGCTGCGGATCACCGGGGTGCCGAACCGCCGGGTGGCGCGGGAGGCCGCACTGGCCCGGGCGGTGCAGGACGGCGACGGCTCGCTCGCCGAGCTGCTGGAACGCCTGCACGCCCCGGAGGACGGCGGCCTCCCCGATCCGGAGGACTTCCACGCCCTCGGCTCGGAGTTCGGCCGCTCGACGGCCGTCACCTGGTCGGCCGCCGCGGCGGACGCCGTGGACGTCGTCTTCACCGACCCCCGGGCGCTCCACGGCTCCCCGGTCGAGGCGTACCGGCCGGCCCGGGCCACGGGTGCGCAGCTGTCCTCGCTGACCAACCGCCCGACCGGCAACCGGGGCACCAGCGCCCTCCTGGGTGAACTCCGCGACTGGCTGCGGGACCGGCTGCCCGACTACCTGGTCCCCTCGGCGTTCGTGGCGCTGGAGGCGCTGCCCCTGACGGCCAACGGCAAGCTCGACCGCCGTGCTCTGCCCGCCCCCGACCTCGGCCCGGTCGCGGTCGGACGGGCGCCGCGCACCCCGCAGGAGCAGCTCCTCGCCGAGCTGTTCGCCGAGGTGCTGGGCCTGCCCGCGGTCGGCGTCGACGACGGCTTCTTCGACCTCGGCGGGCACTCCCTGCTGGCGACCCGACTGGCCTCCCGGGTCCGGGCGACCCTCGGCGCGGAGCTGGAGGTCCGGACGCTGTTCGAGACCCCCACCGTGGCCGGGCTGGCCGCCCGCCTGGACGGCTCCGGAGCGGCTCGGCCCGCACTGACCGCCCAGGCCCGCCCCGACCGGGTGCCGCTCTCCTTCGCCCAGCGCCGTCTCTGGTTCCTGCACCGGATGGACGGGCCGAGCGCCACCTACAACATGCCGCTCGCGCTCAGCCTGACCGGCGAGCTGGACCGCCCGGCCCTGCACGCCGCGCTCGCGGACGTGGTGGCCCGGCACGAGAGCCTGCGGACGGTGTTCCGCGAGACGGACGGCGTGCCGTACCAGGTCGTGCTGAGCGCCGAGCAGACGCGCCCCGCACTGCCGGTGGTGGAGATCGACGAGAGCGCCCTGGCCGGGCGCCTGGCGGAGACGGCCGGGTGCGGCTTCGACCTGGCCGCGGAGCCGCCGGTCCGGGCGGAGCTGTACGCCCTCGCCCCCGACCGGCACGCCCTGCTGGTCGTGGTGCACCACATCGCCGCCGACGGCTGGTCGATGGGCCCGCTCTCCGGTGACCTCGCCGCGGCCTACGCGGCCCGCTGCCGCGGCGAGGCCCCGCGGTGGTCCCCGCTGCCGGTGCAGTACGCCGACTACAGCGCCTGGCAGCGCGACCTGCTCGGTGACGCCGCCGACCCGGACAGCCTGTTCGCCCGGCAACTGGCCTACTGGAAGGAGGAGCTGGCCGGCGTCCCGCAGCAACTGCAACTGCCCGCCGACCGGCCGCGGCCGCCGGTGGCCTCCCAGCGCGGCGACGGGGTCGCGGTCCGGCTCGACGCCGAACTGCACCAGGCCCTGCGGGACCTGGCCGCCGCGCGCGGCGCCAGCATGTTCATGGTGCTCCAGGCCGGACTCGCGGCCCTGCTCACCCGGCTCGGCGCCGGCACGGACATCCCGGTCGGCAGCCCGATCGCAGGCCGGACCGACCAGGCGCTGGACGAGCTGGTGGGGTTCTTCGTCAACACCCTGGTGCTGCGCACCGACACCGGCGGCGACCCGTCCTTCGCCGAACTGCTCGGCCGGGTCCGGCAGAAGGCGCTCGGCGCGTACGACCACCAGGACGTGCCGTTCGAGTACCTGGTCGAGGTGGTCAACCCCGCGCGGTCGCTGGCCCACCACCCGCTGTTCCAGATCATGCTGGCCCTGCAGAACGCGCCGGTCGGCGAGTTCGCGCTGCCGGGGCTGGAGACCGGCCACCTGGCGGCGCCGACCGGCACCTCCCGGGTCGACCTGACCTTCAGCCTGGCCGAGCGGTTCGGCCCGGACGGCGTCCCCGACGGCCTGGTCGGCGCGGTGGAGTACGCCACCGACCTGTTCGACGCGCCCACCGTGGAGCTGCTGTTCGAGCGCCTGGCCCGGCTGCTGCGCGCGGCGGTCGCCGACCCGGACCGGCCGATCAGCCGGATCGACATCATGCCCGCCGAGGAGCGCCGCCGACTGCTCGCCGGGTCCACCGGCGTCGCGGCCGAGCTGCCGGAGGCCGCGGTGCCGGAGCTGTTCGCCCGCCAGGTGCGGGCCACCCCGGAGGCGGTCGCGGTCGTCGCGGGCGGCACCGAGCTGAGCTACGCGCAGCTCGACCAGCGGGCCGCCCGCCTGGCGCGGGCGCTGATCCGCCAGGGCGTACGGCCGGAGACGCCGGTCGCGGTCATGCTGGACCGCTCGGCGGAGCTGGTCGTGGCGATCCTGGCGATCATCAAGGCCGGCGGCGCCTACGTGCCGCTCGACCCGCGCTTCCCCTCCTCCCGGGTCGACCTGATCCTGCGGGAGAGCGGGGCCGCCCTGGTGCTCACCCGGGAGGTGCTCACCGCACTGGAGCGGTCCGCGGCCGCCGATCCTTCCGACGTCGAAGTCCCCTGTGCGCCGGAGCAGTTGGCGTACATCATGTACACCTCCGGCTCGACCGGCCGGCCGAAGGGGGTGGCCGTCACCCACCGCGACGTGGTGGGCCTCGCGCTCACCCCCGAGTGGCGGGGCGGCGGACACGCGCGGGTGCTGATGCACTCCCCGACGGCCTTCGACCTCTCCACCTACGAACTGTGGGTGCCGCTGCTCAACGGCGGCCGGGTCGTCGTGGCGCCGCCGGAGCAGCTCGACCTCGACCTGCTCCAGCACACCATCACCGCGCACGGGGTGACCGGACTGTGGCTCACGGCCGGACTGTTCCGCCTGGTCGCCGAGGAGCGCCCGGGCCTGCTCGCCGGAGTCCGCGAGGTGTGGACCGGCGGCGACGTGGTCTCCCCGGCCGCCGTCGCCCGGGTGCGGGAGGCCTGCCCCGGCATCGAGGTGGTCAACGGCTACGGGCCCACCGAGGCCACCACCCTGGCCACCCGGCACCCGGTGGACGACCTCCCCGAACACGCCGCGACCGTGCCGATCGGCCGGCCGATGGCGAACATGCGCGCCTACGTGCTCGACGAGCGGCTGCGCCCGGCGCCGACCGGCATGGTCGGCGAGCTGTACCTCGCGGGGACGGGCGTGGCCCGCGGCTACCTCGGACGGGCCGGCCTGACGGCGGAGCGCTTCACCGCCGACCCGTACGGGCCGTCCGGCAGCCGGATGTACCGCACCGGCGACCTCGCCTCCTGGCGGACCGACGGCACGCTGGACTTCGCCGGACGCGCCGACCACCAGGTCAAGCTGCGCGGCCTGCGGATCGAGCCCGGCGAGATCGAGGCCGTCCTGGCGGGCTGCCCGGGCGTCGCCCAGGCGGCCGTCGTCGCCCGCGAGGACCGGCCGGGGGACAAGCGGCTGGTCGCCTACCTGGTGCCCGCCCCGGAGGGGGCGCCCGAGGCGGGCGAGCTGTCCGGCCGGCTGCGCCGCGACCTGCCCGACTACATGGTGCCGGCGGCGTTCGTCACCGTGGACGCGCTGCCGCTGACCGCCAACGGCAAGCTCGACCGGGCCGCCCTGCCGGCCCCCGAGTACGGGTCCTCGACCGCCGGGCGCGGCCCCCGGACGCCGCAGGAGCAGCTGCTGTGCGGCCTCGTCGCCGAGGTGCTCGGCCGGGAGCAGGTGGGCATCGACGACAACTTCTTCGACCTGGGCGGGCACTCGCTGCTGGCCGCCAGGCTGGCCTCCCGGGTCCGCGAGACCCTCGGCCTGGAGCTGGGCCTGCGGATGCTGTTCGAGGCGCCGACCGTGGCCGGTCTCACCGAGCGCCTGCTCATGGACGACCCCGAGGACGCGTTGGACGTGGTGCTGCCGCTGCGCTCGACCGGGACCGGGACGCCGCTGTTCTGCGTCCACCCCGGCGGCGGCATCAGCTGGTCGTACAGCGGACTGCTGAACCACCTCGGCCCGCAGCACCCGGTCTACGCCATCCAGGCGCGCGGCCTCGGCCGGCCCGAACCCCTGCCGGCCTCCTACGAGGAGATGGCGGCGGACTACGCCGACCAGATCCAGAAGATCCAGCCGGAGGGCCCGTACCTGCTGCTCGGCTGGTCCGCCGGCGGGCTGATCGCCCACGCGCTCGCCTGCGAGCTGCAGTCGCGCGGCGAACGGACCGCACTGCTGGCGATCCTCGACGCCTACCCGGTGAAGGAGGTGCGGTTCGAGGTGGCTCCGGTGCCCACCGTGCGGGACGTGCTCGTCGGCGTGCTCGACGTCGACCCGGACGAGCTGGGCGACCGGGAGATCACCTACGCCGAGGTCGCCGAGGTGCTGAATCGCCGGGGCAGCGCGCTGGCCGGCCTGACCGAGCGGCAGGTCGAGGTGATCGTCGAGATCATGATCAACAACTCGAAGCTGGCGGTCGACTTCGTCCCCGGCGGCTTCGACGGGGACCTGCTGCTGTTCAACTCCACGATCGACCGCGCCGAGGACAACGCCGGGCCCGAGACCTGGCGCCCCTACGTCACCGGCCGGATCGAGTCCCACGAGATCACCACCCGGCACGACCGGATGACCCAGGCCGGCTCGCTGGCCCAGATCGGACCGGTCCTGGCCGCCAGGATCACCGAGGCCGTCGGTGACACCGACGGCACCACCACCCTTTCCCACCAGGAGGACTGACCCATGACCAACCCCTTCGACGACCAGGACGGCACCTTCCTCGTGCTCGTCAACGAGGAGAACCAGCACTCGCTCTGGCCCCAGTTCGCGGACGTCCCCGACGGCTGGACCGTCGTCCACGGCCCCGACACCAACGCCGCCTGCCTGGAGTACGTCGAGAAGTCCTGGACCGACATGCGGCCCAGGAGCCTCGCCGACGCCATGGACACCCGGAAGTAGCGCGGCCCGTAGTGAACCCGACCGACACCACGGACGAGGCCCGCCCCGCGGCGGGCCTCGCCCCGGCCCACGACCTCGTCCTGTCCCAAGACCTCGTCCCGCCCCACGACTACGCCGCGGACCTGCTCACCCCCGAGGCCCGGCGGGACCCGTACCCCCTCTACGCCCGCATGCGGCGCGAGAGCCCCGTCCACCGCAGCGACCAGGGCATCTGGTACCTCACCCGGTACGCCGACATCGAGGCGGCCCTGGGCGACCTGCGGCTGTCCAACGACCGCGACCGGATGACGCGGGCCTACAGCGCGCTCGGCGGCGACCTGAAGGCCCTGAGCCGGCTCACCGACCGGCTCGGCCGGGTGATGACCAACACCGATCCGCCGGACCACAGCCGGCTGCGCAAGCTGGCCAACCGGGCCTTCACCGCCCGCCGGGTCGAAGCGCTGCGCGACGGCGTCCAGGGCATCGTCGACCGCCTCGTCGACGAGGCGGTCGCGGCCGGGCGGAGCATGGACCTGATCGAGGCGGTCGCCGCCCCGCTGCCGATGTCCGTCGTCTGCGAGCTCTTCGGCATCCCGGAGGAGGACCGGCCGCGGGTCAAGGGCTGGTTCCGCCGCTTCGGCCGGCTCACCGAGGACATCGACAAGTCCGAGGCGGCGATCGACCAGTACGAGGAGTACCTGTCCGGGCTCATCCGGGAGCGCCGGCGCGCGCCGGGCGACGACCTGATCAGCGCCCTGGTCGCCACCCAGGCGCAGGACGAGCGGCTCACCGACTCCGAACTGCTGTCCACCTGCTTCGTCCTGATCACCGCCGGCGACGAGACCACCGCCAACCTGATCAACAACGGCGTCCTCGCCCTGCTGCGCCACCCGGACCAACTGGCCCGGCTGCGGGCGGATCCGGGGCTGATCCGCGGCGCCGTCGAGGAGCTCGCCCGCTACGACACGGTGACCCAGGCGATCGTCCGGGTCGTCGCGGAGGACCTGGAGATCGGCGGACGGAAGCTGCGCGAGGGCGAACTGGCGTACCTGTTCCTCGCCGCGGCCAACCGCGACCCGGACCGCTTCGAGGACCCCGACCGGCTCGACCTCACCCGCCCCGGCAACCGGCACCTGACCTTCGGCCACGGCCCGCACTTCTGCCTCGGCGGCCCGCTGGCCAAGCTCCAGGCCGAGGTGGCGATCGGCACGCTGGTGCGCCGGCTGCCCGGGCTGCGGCTGGCCGACGAGGCGGCGCTGGACTGGCGGCCCAACCCGCTGCAACGGCGGCTGAGCGCCCTCCCGGTCACCTACTGACCATGAACGACGACCACTGACCATGAACGACGACGAAGGAGTACCGACCATGGCCCGAGAGTTCGAGGTCCGCCGGGAACAGGACCTGCCCGCCACGCCCGAACAGGTCTGGGACGCGGTCGCCACCGGCGCCGGCAACCTCGGCTGGCTGTACCCGATGGAGGTCGAGCCGCGCGTCGGCGGAAAGGCCAGCCGGGGCGACTCCACCGTCGTGGCGTGGGAGCCGCCGCGGCGGTTCGCCGTCCGGGCGACCCAGGACGGCGGGTTCTCCAACACGCTCAGCTACCACATCGAGCCCGCCGACGGCGGAACGAGCCACCTGCGGATGGGCATCCACTGGGTGCACACGGGCGTCGTCGACGAGGCCTGGATGTGGGACGCCAAGTCGGACGCGGCCGAGAAGCACGTCGACTTCTACCAGCACGGCCTCGCCGAGTACCTGCGGCACTTCGCCGGCCGCCCCGCCGTCTACGTCAGGGCCCCGCGCCCCGAACCCACCGCCGACCCGGCCGACTTCGCCGCCCTGCGGCTGCGCCTGGGCCTCGCCGCCGACGCGGCCGTCGGCGACCGCCTGCGGATCGACGTCCCCGGTACGGACGGCGGCCCGGAGGAGGTGGTCGTGGACTGGCTCAGCCCCGACTTCGTCGGCCTGCGCGGCCCGGACGCGCTCTACCGGTTCTTCAACGGCAGCACCTGGAACGTGCCGATCTGGCTCGGCCACCACCTGTTCGCCGAGGACGCCGACGAGCAGCGGGCCACCGCGGCGTGGACCGCCTGGCTCAACGACACCCAAGCCTAGGAACCCCGATGGAAACCTCCACCAGGACACTGCTCTTCGCCGCCGAACTCGTCGAGGAGAACGGCACGTACACGCTGCTCGTCGAGGACGTGCGAACCGGCAGCGTCGAGACCACCCCGGTCCCCAAGGCCATGGTCGACAAGCTCCCGACCTTCCTCTCGGCGCTCGCCGCCAAGCTCAACCCTCCGGCGCCGCGCCGCCGTTGGTAGCTCTTCCCGCACCGTGAGGCCGGTGCTGTCCGGGAGCCGCCGCTCCCGGATGGCACCGGCCTCGCCGCGTCCGGCGGCGCTCACCGGCCGGACCGCCCTCGCCGGCGCGGGTGCGGGCCGACTCCGCTCGACGCGGTTAGTTCATATGACGATGCGTCAACAGGCTTGGCACTGGCTCGGGTCGAGGTCGTCACGGTCGGTCGAACCCGGTGCAGGGGGCGCGCGACGGGTGTCGAGCGCGGTGGTCGGACCGTTCGTGTGGGCCGCCGGGATGACCTCCCCAGCGTGCCGGACCGACCCGGATGGTGGAGACGGCATAGTCGTCCCGTCGCCCAATGGCGTGTTCACTCCGTCATCCAGAGTCCTGTGCACACCCTGGAGAGTCCTCGATGCCCAAAGTCAGACGTCGCCGGGGCCTGGCCCCGGCCTTCGGGGTGCGGGGCAGTACCGTCCCGGCTCGTCCGTCGAACCGTGCCGCGTCGAAGCGGCGCGGCTGGTCCGGAGCGCTGGCAGCGGTGCTGACGCTGGCACCGCTGTCGCTCGTCCCGCTGATGGCCGCCCCCGCCGCGCACGCCGCCCAGGCCTGCCCGCCCGACCCGGGCTACACCGACTGCCTCGCCTTCACCCACACCGGTGGCGGCCAGGACTTCACCGTTCCCCCCGGCGTCACCTCCGTCCGGGCGAAGGCCTGGGGTGCGGGCGCGGCCGCCGAAGCGGACAGCCCCGCGGGAACGGCCGGCGCCGACCACCGGAGCCGACCGGGGGCCGCCGGCGCCTTCGCGACGGCTCTGCTGGACGTGACGCCGGGGCAGCGGCTGACGGTGGTGCCCGGCCAGGGCGGGCGGGCGCACTCCGAGGACCCGAGCTCCCCGGCGGCTCGGACGGCCCTCGGCGGCGGCGCCTCCAGCGTCCTGGCCGACGAGCCGCACGCCTCGGCCCGCACCCTGCTGGCGGCCGACGGCGGCACCTCCCCGAGCGCGGGCGGCGCGGCCGTCGGCTCCGGGGGCGGCGACGTTCCGGCGGGCCTGGTCTCCCACCTGACCGAGCGCCAGTACGTCGCCGGGGCGGGCTTCGGCGGCTTCGCTCACCCCGCCGCCCCGGTGAAGCCCGGCGACCGCGACGGACATGACGGACGCGACGGACGTGACGGCGGCAACGGCCTCGTGGTGCTGGAGTGGCAGGCCCCGGACGCCGCCTCGGCGAAGGCCGCCCCCGTCCAGGGCAACGCCTCGCAGGCCCCGTCCGCCTCGCCGTCCGCGGTGCCGTCCGCCGCGAGCGCCCCCGAGCCCCCGTCGGCCGCAGCGTCCGCTGAGAGCGTCCCCCCGTCGGGCACGGCCCCGGCCGGCCACGCCCCCAGGGCACCCGGCACCCCCTTGGACTGCAGCGGCAACACGATCTACGCCGTCCAGCGCGGCTCCTCGGGCGCCGGTACGGGCACCCTGCTGGCCCTGGCCTCCGGCACCGTCGGCGGCGCCAGCGTGACCGCCACGACGGTGAGCACGCTCCCCGCCGGGTCCGGCTTCACGAACGCCCTCGGCATCACGGACGGCGGCACCGCCGCCTACGTGGTCGACCAGACGCCGGCCGTCAGCGGGTCCGTGAACGTGTACGGCTACAACGCGGCCACCGGCGCCTGGACCGTCTACACCGGATCCGCCGGTCCCACCAGCGACTCCTTCGTCGCCGGCGCGGTGAACCCGGTCAACGGCATCTACTACTACGCCAGCTTCGAGCCCGGTACCGCGACCACGCCCGGCGTGGCCACCCTCTACGGGTTCAACACCACCACCAACACCGCGATCCCCGGCGTGATCGGCACGTTCGACCTGCCGGTCACCGGCACCTCCGGCCCCAACGGCGACATCACCTTCGACGCGGGCGGCAACCTCTACATCCTCTCCTCCGTCGGGACCGACGCCGCCATCGGCCGGGTCTCCGCACCGATCCCCACCACGGGGTCGGCCACCGGTGTGCCGCTGACCAGCACGACGCTGAGCACCCTGGACAACCCGACGGACAGGTCCTTCAACGGGGCGGCCTTCGACAACGTCGGCAACCTCTACATCGAATTCACCTCGGGGACCACCACCTACCTGGAGCGGCTCAACCCGAACACCGGCGCGGTCACGGCCGGTCCCACGCCGTACACCAACAACGCCTTCCTCTCCGTGGACCTCGGCGCCTGCTCCACCAACCCGACCCTGACCCTGCAGAAGGACATCGTCGGCCGCTTCGCCGAGTCGACCACGTCCAACGACCAGTTCACCCTGGAGATCACCGGCGGTGGCATCACCCAGGGCAACACCGCCACCACGACCGGCACCAGCACGGGCGTCCAGTCGCCCCCCGCAGGCCCGGTCATCGCGCTGTCCGGCACCACCTACACCCTCACCGAGACCGCGGCCTCCGGAAGCCTCTCCGACTACACCACCACCTACGACTGCGTCGACACGGCCAACGGCAACGCCCCGGTCGCCTCGGGCAGCGGGGTGACCACCTTCAACCTGCCGTTCCCGGCGACGGTGGAGGACAAGAACAGCCCGATGGTGCTCTGCACCTTCACGAACACCCCGGTCCCGGCGACGCCCGCGCTCACCATCGCGAAGTCGGCCTCCCCGACGACGGTTTCGGCGGTCGGTCAGGTCGTGGACTACAGCTTCCTGGTGACGAACACCGGGAACGTGACGCTGACGGACGTGACGGTGAACGAGACGGCGTTCTCCGGTTCCGGGGGGCCGCTTGTGGCGGCCTGTCCGCCGGGTGCGGCCTCGCTCGCCCCCGGCGCGTCGGTCACCTGCACGGCGAGCTACACGGTCACCCAGGCGGACATCGACCGAGGGAAGGTCACCAACACGGCGACGGCGACGGGTACGCCGCCGTCCGGCCCGCCGGTCACCTCCCCGCCGTCCAACGCGACCGTCACGGCCACCGCCAACCCGGCCCTCACCATCGTCAAGTCGGTCGACGCGACGGATCTGACGGCGGCGGGCCAGGTGCTGCACTACATGTACCTGGTGACGAACACCGGGAACGTGACGCTGGCGAACGTCACGGTGAACGAGACGGCGTTCTCCGGTTCCGGGACGCCGCCGGTGGTGAGCTGCCCGCCCGCTGCGGCCTCGCTCGCTCCTGGTGCGTCGGTCACCTGCACGGCCAGCTACACGGTCACCCAGGCGGACATCGACCGAGGGAAGATCACCAACACGGCGACCGCGACGGGCACTCCGCCGTCCGGCCCGCCGGTCACCTCCCCGCCGTCCTCGACCAGCGTCCCGAACACCCCCGAGCCGGCCCTCACGATCGTGAAGTCGGCGTCGCCGACGACGGTTTCGGCGGTCGGGCAGGTCGTGGACTACAGCTTCCTGGTGACGAACACCGGGAACGTGACGCTGACGAATGTCACGGTGAACGAGACGGCGTTCTCCGGTTCCGGGACGCCGCCGGTGGTGACCTGCCCACCCGCTGCGGCCTCGCTCGCTCCTGGCACGTCGGTCACCTGCACGGCCAGCTACACGGTCACCCAGAGCGACCTACGGAGCGGGAAGATCACCGACACGGCGACGGCGACGGGCACGCCGCCGTCCGGCCCGCCGGTCACCTCCCCGCCGTCCACCGTGACCGTCACGGTCACGCCCGCACCGGCGCTCACCGTCGTCAAGTCGGTGGACGCGACGGCGCTGACCGGGGTGGGCCAGGTGCTGCGCTACGCGTACCTGGTGACGAACACCGGGAACGTGACGCTGACGGACGTGACGGTGAACGAGACGGCGTTCTCGGGCGCCGGTACGCCGCCGGTGGTCTCCTGCCCGCCCGCTGCGGCCTCGCTCGCCCCCGGGGCGTCGCTGACCTGCACGGCCGAGTACACGGTGACGCAGGCGGACATCAACGCGGGCAGCATCACCAACACCGCGACGGCGACCGGTACTCCGCCGTCCGGCCCGCCGGTCACCTCCCCGCCGTCCTCGACCACCGTCCCGAACACCCCTGAGCCGGCGCTCACCATCGCGAAGTCGGCGTCCCCGACGACGGTTTCGGCGGTCGGACAGACGGTCGACTACGCGTACCTGGTGACGAACACCGGGAACGTGACGCTGACGAACGTGACGGTGAACGAGACGGCGTTCTCGGGCGCCGGGACGCCGCCGGTGGTGACCTGCCCGGCGGGTGCGGCCTCGCTCGCCCCCGGGGCGTCGGTCACCTGCACGGCCGCCTACACGGTCACCCAGGCGGACATCGACCGAGGGAAGGTCACCAACACGGCGACGGCGACGGGTACTCCGCCGTCCGGCCCGCCGGTGACCTCCCCGCCGTCCACCACCACGGTGACCACGAAGGAGGCACACGGGCACCTGCCGAACACCGGCACCGGCACCGACACCCGGCTCGCCGAGCTGGCCGGGAGCCTCCTGCTCCTGGGCGGCGGCCTGACGCTCGCGACACGCCGCACCCGTCGTCGCGGCTAGCACGACAGCCTGACCGGCGGTGGTCCCCGGAGCCCGTGCTCCGGGGACCACCGCCTTTCGTCGTCCCGGCGGGCACCGGAGAACCGCTACCCGTCACCCCCACTCCGACCGATCGGCCAGGCGGCGGTACCACCAGAACTCCGTGCGCCACTGGCGCCGGTCCGCGAACGGGTCGGGGAGGGTACGGTGCAAGAACACCGTGTCCAGGGCCTTCACGAGTCGGCCGAGCTCGGCACGGGCCCGTTCCGGCAGTCGCTCCAGGGCTTCCTCCAGCACGTCGCGTGCGTGTCTGACGTCGTCGAAGGAACATCCCGGGCACGGGCAATGCGACTCCTGCGGGTACAGCGGACGCCGTCCCGGCGGGCGCAGGAACTCGCGGTACCGCCGCAGCGCCCGGTCGGTGGCGCCCGCGTGGAGGTAGAAGCTGTCGCTCAGGCGCTCGACCCGGTGGACGGCCAGGCTCGCCCTGTCGGAGAGTCCGTGGATCCGGAGCGGAGGGGTCGGCCCCGAGACGCGGGAGGCCGGTCGTTCGGCGCGCAGTGCGCGGGGCCGTCTACGCGGCATCGGCCTTTCGACACGTGATCATGGGCGCCATGATGCCAGGCAGGGCCGCGCTGCCGCACCTGGTTTCCCCTGCGGAGTTCGGGGCTCGGCGGGCAGCCGTGGCGCAGCATGCCGGCGCCGGCCAGCCCCTGGAGGGGGTGGCCGGCGCCGGTGAGCCGGGGTGGAGCAAATTCACGTCACAGAAGATTCGGTGGCGATCGAAGCACTGTGGGAATTCCCGGTGATTCGGTCGGGCGAATTTCTGTTCGGGGCGCGCTCCGCCGGTTCGTCAGAGGATCTGGATGGAGTTGACTCGCGGCGGGCGGTTCGGGAAGGAGATGTCGGTCCAGCGGTTGATCCGCACCGAGTCGCCGTTGGCGTCGGAGTAGACCAGGTCGTTGTTCCCGGTGGAGATCCGGTCGACCCACCACCCGCCGAAGCCGATCGACCCCCCGTTCGCGTAGCAGTCGACGCTGTCACGGCCGTCGAGGTGCGACCAGATCTTCAGGAAGTCGTTGCGGCTCCCGTCGCACTGGACGTGGTCGATGGCGAAGGCGTTGCCGGACGGCACGGCCACGGTGAGCGTGGCGGCCGCGGCGAAGGCCATCGCCATCGAGCTCACGACCTTCTTGGCTTTCGAGATCATGGATTCTCCTCAGTCGGATGAAATGTCGAATCGGAGACCGCTTCGCAACGAGTTTCGGTTGCGTCGTGCTCGATCAGTATCCAGACCGCTTTTGTGACGGTCAATCGAACGAAGCCTGACCTCACGTGTTCTCGGACATTTCCCTCCGTGTTTTCGGCGAGACGTGGGGTGTGGTGTTCTGGTGGGTCGCGAGTGGTTCCGGGGCCGGGCGGACGGGCCGTCGACCGAGGGTCGCCTAAGTGCTGTGCTGACGTGGGGTGATGGTCGGACAGCCGACCGCGCGCGACGGGTGTCGGGGGACGCCTGGCTGGGAGAGGGGGGTGGGGCTGGCGGGTTCGCGCAGGACGTGTCGTGCGGTGCCGGGGGAGGGCGTGGACGGCGTCCCCGCGCCCCAAGCGGCCGCCGTGGCCGCCCGTGGCGACGGCGACGACCTGTCTCTCCGGCGTCCGCTCCCGGATGCGGTCGCGGTCGAACCGGGCCGCGACAGCCCGTCTGGAGCGATGACATCGGCATCGACAGCTATCATCGCTCCATGACGATGAATAGCCCGGCGGCCGGGTCCCCGGCCACCACCTCGTGCGGCGCGCCCTCGGCAGCGGTGGCCCTGTTCCGCTCGCTCGGCGACCCGGCCCGCCTCGCGATCCTGCTGCGCCTGGCCCGGGGCGAGGCCAAGGTCGTGGACCTGGTCGGCTGCGTGGGCCTGGCCCAGTCCACGGTCTCGGCGCACCTGGCCTGCCTGCGGGACTGCGGCCTGGTCGACTCCCGCCCCCAGGGCCGGGCCTCCCTGTACTTCCTGGCCCGCCCGGAACTGCTGGACCTGCTGGCCTCGGCCGAGCAGTTGCTCGCCGCGACCGGCGAGGCCGTCGACCTCTGCCCGATCTACGGCACCCCGGCGGCGCCCGCCCCGGACAGCACCGGGGCCGGCCGATGAGCGACGCCTGCGGCTGCGGCGACGACAGGGAGACCGTGGAGGGAGGGGAGGAGCGCGAACCGGAGAAGCTCTGGGAGGTCGGCGAGCTGCGGGCCGCCGCCGTGGCCGGCGTCCTGCTGCTGGCCGGACTGATCGTCGGCTGGTCCGGCGCGTCCGACACCGCGGTGACCGCGGTGACCGCGCTGAACGCACTCGCCCTCGTCGTCGGCGCCTGGACCTTCGTACCCGCCACGCTGCGCCGCCTGGCCAAGGGCAAGGTCGGGGTCGGCACGCTGATGACGATCGCCGCCGTGGGCGGGGTCCTCCTCGGCGAGGTCGGCGAGGCCGCCATGCTGGCCTTCCTCTACTCCGTCAGCGAGGGCCTGGAGGCCTGGTCCCTGGCCCGCACCCGCCGGGGCCTGCGCGCCCTGCTGAACCTGGTGCCCGAACGGGCGACCGTGCTGCGCGACGGCACCGAGCGGACCGTCGCTCCGGCCGAACTGCGCATCGGCGACACGATGGTGGTCAGGCCCGGCGAGCGGATCGCCACCGACGGCACCGTCCGCGCCGGCCGCACCGCCCTGGACGTCTCCGCCATCACCGGTGAGTCCGTCCCCGTCGAGGCCGGTCCGGGCAGCGAGGTGTACGCGGGCGCGATCAACGGCACTGGCGTGCTGGAGGTCGAGGTCACCAGCACGGCCGAGGACAACTCGCTGGCCCGGATCGTCCGGATCGTGGAGGCCGAACAGGCCCGCAAGGGCGCCGGCCAGCGCCTCGCCGACCGGATCGCCAAGCCCCTGGTGCCCGGCATCATGGTCGCCGCCGCCCTCATCGCCCTCGTCGGCTCCCTGCTGGGCGATCCGGCCACCTGGATCGAGCGGGCCCTGGTCGTCCTGGTCGCCGCCTCCCCGTGCGCACTCGCCATCTCCGTACCCGTCACCGTGGTCGCCGCCGTCGGTGCGGCCGGCAGGCTCGGCGTCCTGGTCAAGGGCGGAGCCGCCCTCGAAGCCCTCGGCGCCGTACGCGCCGTCGCCCTCGACAAGACCGGCACCCTCACCCGCAACCGGCCCACCGTCGTCCGCGTCGCCACCCTGGACGGCCACAGCCGCGACACCGTCCTCGCGGTGGCCGCCGCGCTGGAGGCCCGCAGCGAACACCCCCTGGCCGAGGCCGTCCTGGCCGCCGCCCCCGGCGTGCCCGCCGCCACCGACGTCGAGGCGGTCACCGGCGCCGGCCTCACCGGCCGCCTGGACGGCCGCCCCGTCCGGCTCGGGCGCCCCGGCTGGATCGAGCCCGGCCCGCTGGCCGAAGCCGTCACCGCGATGCAGGACTCCGGCGCCACCGCCGTCCTCGTCGAGGACGACGCGACGGTGATCGGCGCGATCGCCGTACGCGACGAACTGCGCCCCGAGGCCCGCGAGGTCGTCGACCGCCTCCGTGCCCGCGGCCTGACCGTGGTGATGCTGACCGGCGACAACGAGCGCACCGCCCGGGCCCTCGCCGCCGAGGCCGGCATCGACACCGTGCACGCGGACCTGCGCCCCGAGGACAAGGCCCGCATCATCGCCGGGCTCCGCACCCTCCGCCCGACCGCGATGGTCGGCGACGGCGTCAACGACGCCCCCGCCCTGGCCACCGCCGACCTCGGCATCGCCATGGGGGCGATGGGCACCGACGTCGCCATCGAGACCGCCGACGTCGCGCTCATGGGCGAGGACCTGCGCCACCTGCCCCAGGCCCTGGACCACGCCCGCCGCGCACGGCGGATCATGCTCCAGAACGTCGGCCTGTCCCTGGCGGTCATCGTCGGTCTGATGCCGCTCGCCCTCCTCGGCGTCCTCGGCCTCGCCGCCGTCGTCGCGGTCCACGAGCTCGCCGAGATCGTCATCATCGGCAACGGCGTGCGGGCCGGACGCACCAAGCCGCTGCCCCCGGCCCCGACTTCGACCCCGCACCGCGCGAGCGCGCCCGCCCCGGCCGGAGCCGTCGCCTGACCCCTCGCCCGTAGCACGGTCCGCCGGCCCCGGCCGCTCCACGCTCCGCCGCCGACGGCGCGTGGAGCGGCCGGGGCCGCTGTCGAACACCGCGTCCCCGGGCCGGGTGGAGATCGATGTGCAGTAGTCGCAACTTGAAGAATTCTTCAAGTGCATAGATGATGCTGCCCTGTACTCGGCAGAGATGCGGTCGCGCGCGGCAGCGCCGGCGGCGAGGAGGGGCGCATGAGCGACGTATTCGACCAGGAGCTTCGCGAGCAGCTCGACGAGGCCCGCCGGCAGCGGGCCGGCGCCCGGGCGGCTGGTGACGAGGACAGCGCGCAGGCGTACGCCGGACGCGTCACACAGCTGCTGCGGATCGCCGCCCAGCACGGCATCGAGATCGAGCACACCGCCGAGGAACAGGAAGAGGACTGAGCATGGCCGTCCCGCTCTACCAGGCGAAGGCGGAGTTCTTCCGCACGCTCGGCCACCCGGCGCGCATCCGCGTGCTGGAACTGCTCCAGGACGGTCCGCGTCCGGTGCGCGAGCTGCTCGCCTCGATCGAGATCGAGCCGTCCAGCCTCTCCCAGCAGCTCTCCGTCCTGCGCCGCAGCAACCTGGTCACGGCCACCCGCGAGGGCAACACCGTGGTCTACGCACTGAGCACGCCGGACGTCGCGGAGCTGCTGCGGGCCGCGCGCCGCATCCTCACCGAGATGATCGCCGACCAGGGGACGCTGCTCGCCGAGCTGCGCTCGGCCGGGCTTCCGGACGCGGCGGAGCAGACGGCGTGAGCGCCACGCGGACCACCCTCGTGGGCCGGGCCGCCGGGCGGGTCCGGGCCGTCCTGCCGAACCGCGCGGCCCTCGCCGCCATGGGGCGCTCGCCGCGCAAGGACCTGGTGGCCGGTCTGACGGTGGCGATCGTCGCGCTGCCGCTCGCGCTGGGCTTCGGCGTCGCCTCCGGCGCGGGGGCCGAGGCCGGGCTGGCCACCGCCGTGGTCGCCGGGGCGCTGGCCGCGGTGTTCGGCGGCTCCAACCTCCAGGTCAGCGGACCGACCGGCGCCATGACCGTGGTCCTGGTGCCGATCGTGCACCGGTACGGCACCTCCGGCGTCCTCACCGTCGGCCTGATCGCCGGCCTGCTGCTGGTCGCCCTCGCCCTCGGCGGGGCCGGCCGTTTCATGGCCTACGTCCCCGCGCCGGTCGTCGAGGGCTTCACCCTCGGCATCGCCGGCGTGATCGGACTCCAGCAGGTGCCCGCCGCCCTCGGCGTCACCAAGGGCGACGCCGAGAACGTCGTGGCCGTCGCCGGACAGGCCCTCGCCGACTTCGCCCGCCACCCGCACCCGGCCGCGCCCGCCGTGGCGCTCGCCGTCGCCGCGGTGATGCTCGTCGGCGCACGGCTGCGCCCCGGCATCCCGTTCTCGCTGCTCGCCGTCGCCGCCGCGACCGCGGTGGCCGACCTCGCCCACCTGGACGTGGCGACCATCGGCCACCTCCCGGCCGGTCTGCCGCTGCCGTCGCTGGGCTTCCTCGACCCCGGCGCGGTGCCGCACCTGCTCACCGCCGCCCTCGCGGTCGCCGCGCTGGCGGCGCTGGAGTCGCTGATGTCGGCGACCGCCGCGGACGCGATGAGTGCTTCCGAACGGCACGACAGCGACCGGGAGTTGTTCGGCCAGGGAGTGGCCAACCTGGTCGCCCCGCTGTTCGGTGGCGTCGCCGCCACCGGCGCGATCGCCCGTACCGCCGTCAACGTCCGCTCCGGCGCCGTCTCCCGGCTCGCCGCCCTGGTGCACGCCGCCGTGCTCGCGGTGGTCGTGTTCGCCGCCGCTCCGCTCGTCGAGGGCATCCCGCTGGCCGCGCTCGCGGGCGTCCTGATCGCCACCGCGGTCCGGATGGTCGAGGTGGCCTCACTGCGGGCGCTGGCCCGCAGCGGACGCGGCGAGGCCGCCGTTCTGGCGCTCACCGCCGCCGCGACCCTGGCCTTCGACCTGGTCACGGCCGTCGTCGTCGGCCTGGCCGTCGCCGGGATCCTGGCCCTGCGCCAGGTCGCGCGCTCCGCGCGGCTCCAGCAGGTGCCGCTGCACGACGGCCTGGCCCCGGCCGACCACCACGAGGAGGAGCGGGCGCTGCTCGCCGAGCACATCGTCGCCTACCGGATAGACGGGCCGGTGTTCTTCGCGGCCGCACACCGCTTCCTGCTCCAACTCGCCGAGACCACCGACGTCAAGGCCGTCATCCTGCGCCTGTCCCACGTCACCGCGATCGACTCCACGGGCGCCCTGGCGCTGGGCGACGCGATCGGCACGCTGGAACGGCGCGGCATCCTCGTCCTGGCCGCGGGGGTGCCGGACGGCCACCGGCGGACCCTGGACGCCCTCGGCGTCCTGGACACCCTCCAGCGGCAGGGGAGGGTCTTCGCCCAGACTTCCGACGCCATCGCCCGTGCCCGCACCGAGCTGCGGACCACCGGAGTCCTGGCGGAGGCCACGGCACGAAAGGGAACGGACCGATGACCGCCCGGCGCCCGCGCATCCGCCCGAGGCCCCGCCACGACCGCCCCACGACCCGACCCCAGGAGCACCGACCATGAGCAGCGCCACCGGTGACGAGAAGAAGCGGCGCAAGGCCATGCTCATCCGCGCCGGGATCTACATCCTGGGCACCCACCTGTTCGCCGGCTTCGTCATCCTGCTCTTCGCCCTCGGCAACCGCCACTGACCCCCCGTCCGGTCGCCGCCCCCGAACTGCTGCCACATCGGGCAGGGTTCGCGCTGCTGACGGTTCGTCGCAACGCCTGGACGGGAACGGGAGTGCTCCAGCGCCGGCAGTGTGGCAGGCTGGCCCGATGTCTACGACCCTCCGCCCCATGGACGCCCGACTCCTGCCCGCCTGGCTCGATCGCAGCCGGGCCGAGTACGCCAAGGACCTCGTCGCTGCGGGGCAGACGCCCGAGGAGGCCGGCCGTCACGCGGCCGACAGCATGGCCCGCTACTTCCCCTCCGGTGCACCGAGCCCCGGGCACGCGGTCTTCGACGTGGTCGATGCCGCCGGGGCCACCGTCGGCCACCTCTGGATCGGACCGGACACGAGCGAGGACGCCGGCTCCTGGTGGGTCTGGGACATCGCGATCGACGCCGACAAGCGCGGGCTGGGCCTCGGGCGAAGGGCCATGCTCCTCGGCGAGGAGTACGCCCGGGCGCAGGGCGCCCATACCCTCGGGCTCAGCGTCTTCGGGTTCAACACGGGCGCGCGCGGCCTCTACGAGTCGCTCGGCTACGAGACGACCTCGGTCAAGATGCTCAAGCGGCTCGGCTGAGGTCCTGGGGCATCGCCTACGGGTGGGTGTCCTTGGCCGTGGGCTGCGTCTTCTGGTTGTAGATCTCCTTGCCGTCCGCGTTGTAGGCGTGGACGTAGGGGGTCGGGGGGAAGGCGTTCGCGTCGGGGCCGGTGGAGATGGCAGCCGTGTAGGCGAACGCGCCGCCCGCCATGACGGCCGGGTACTGCGTCGGGTCGTCGCCGTAGCTGATGGTGACCTTGGCGACGTCGGCGGTGTAGTGCCCGGCGCCCAGTGAGAGGACCTGCCCGGCACCGGTCGGGGCGTTGAAGCTGTCGAAGAACTCGACCAGGTGGCCGGCGCCCCACAGACGGTCGTTGATGAACGTCGGGGGGAGGGAGATGCTGTGCCCGGTCCGGCCCTTCGACTCGCACTGCACGTACTGGCCGGCGGAGTCGACGGCGACGACCACGCCGTCGGTGTCCGAGGAGGCGGCGGGAGCGCGGACCGCGATCACCGCCTGGTACTGCGACGCCTCGGAGCCCAGGCAGGAGCCCAGGATCTCGGCGACGGCCCCGGCCTCGATCGGAGTCGTCGTCGTGCTGGTGACGGTGAACGCCGCCGGGGGGTGGGGGGAGGCCGGCACGGAGGGGGTGCCTGTGGCGGCCGGCCCCTGCTGTGGTGCCGGTGGGTGTTGTGGCCCCGGCGGGTTCAGCACGGACGGGAGGGTCAGGCACAGGGCCGCCGCGGCGCAGGCCGCGGTCGCGCCGAGGGCGTGTCGACGGTGGCGGCGCCGGTCGGCGCGTCTGCGGATCTCCGCAGCGGGCAGAGTCGGTGCCGGCATCTGCGTGCCGAGCAGCCGCAGCCGGTCGTCGAGGCTGTCGTGGACGGGGTCAGACACGGAGCTTTCCTTCCTCGCTGGTCGGGGTCCGGTCGGAGAGTCTGGCCGCGAGCGCGGTCCGGCCGCGGGCGAGGCGGCTCTTGACGGTGCTGATGCCGGCGCCGGTCTCGGCGGAGACCTGCTCGATGGAGAGGTCGCACATGTGGTGCAGGACCAGGGCGATCCGCTGTGCTTCGGGTAGGTCGCGGAGCGCGGTGACCAGCATCAGGTGCTCCTCGGTGGGCGGCTCGACGGTGGACGGTTCGTGGCGGTGGTGGTGTCCGGCCAGGTGCAGGCCCCGGGCGAGGCGCCGCCAGCGGGAGTGGGCCAGCCGCCGGGCCGTGGTCCGGATCCATGCCTCCGGGGCGTTGCCGGGGTCGAAGGTGCGCCTGCGGTCCCAGGCGCGGATGAAGGCCTCCTGGACCACGTCCTGGGCTTCGGACCAGTTGCCGGTTATCGCGTAGAGCTGCCCGGTGAGGCGGGAGAAGGACGCCGCGTAGAACGCGTCGAACTCCTGTGGCGTCATCAAGGGCCTCTCCTCCGGGGCTGTCCGTCAGCTCGCGGCACGGGCGGTGCGCGAGGGAGCACTCCTCGGCCACGGCGGGTCAGCCGTGCGTCCTGGGTGGAGCCTCCCGCCCTGTACGCACGAGCGCCGTCCCAGGGTTACATCGACGGCCTATGACCTGGATCACACGCGCGGGATGCGACCGCTCGGGCGTCGGGAGGCGTACAGGGGCGCGGGCATCAACCGGACGCCCGCAGGAAGGGACACGGATTCATGCGTATCCGCCCGATCATGATCATCACCGCCACCGCCGCGGCCATCGCGACCGCGGGGGGAATGGCCACCGCCGCGACCGGCACCCCCACGGCCACCCCCACGGCCCAGAGCAAGCCCGCCGCCGCGCCGGCCGCCCCTGCCGCGCCGGCCGCCCCGGCCTCCGGCAGCGGCTCGGCCGCGACCGGAGCGACTGCCACCCCGGCGGCCTCCACCGTCACCAGCACGACGACGACCCCGATCGACGCCGGGACCGTCGCCGGGATCCTGGCCTCCTGCCTGGGCTCCGAGGCTTCGCAGTACCAGGCGGTGATCGGGGTCCGCGCTCCCGTCGCCTCGTCGGACACCGACGGCGTGGTCATCGCCGTCGACTCCGCCGGCCAGTACGTGCAGTGCGAGTCGAAGGGCGACAAGGGCACCAGCATGTCCTCGCCCGCGACGTTCATCAACGACCGCCTGTGGGGCACCGGTCACCTGGTCGAGTTCTTCGACAGCTTCAGCACGCCGGCCGGTGCCGGGCAGGTCCTCTCGCTGGGCGCCGGGCACTACACCGCCGACGTCGCCAAGGTCACCATCAGCTACGGCGACGACGCGACGGAGTACCCGGCCGTCATGGCGGGCGGCGCGTTCGCCTACACGGCTGCCATCTCCACCGGCTCCGACGCGAACGCCTTCCCCCCGGCTCCCTACGTCCACGCCTACAACGCGGACGGCAAGGAGATCTACAACCAGAAGACGCAGCCCACGGTCAAGAACACCCACCCGTAGGCGACACTCCGGGCGGTCGGCCGTTGCGACCGCCGCAGGGGCAGTGAGCCGGCTCCTCCGCGGAGGAGCCGGCTCACTGCCTTTCGAACCGGGCCGAGCGGGTCAGCGCTGCCGCTCGGGCTCCGCGTAGGTGCGGAAGTCCGAGGCGGTCTCCGGCCAGTTGGCCCGCTGCCAGCTCCGCAGTTCCGGGTACGTCGCGTGGGCGGGCACGACCACCAGGCGCTCGTCGAACCACCGGGTCAGGAACTCGCGCCGGCTGCGCACCTCCTCCCGGGTGCGCCCGCTCAGCATGACCTGCCCGACCCCCTGGGTGGTGTCCTGCACCGTGTCCCCCGTCCGGAAGCCGTACGGGAGGTCCAGCCGCACGTGCTCGACACCGGGCAGGGCCCGGATCTGCTCCAGTGAGGGATAGCCGACCAGGACGCCGGGCCGGTTGGCGAGGAAGAGGGTGCTGACGCTCTCCGGGCGGACGGCCGGCTCGATCGCCGGCTCGATCCCCTCCGCGCACCGGATGGCGGCTTCGCCCAGGTCCACGCCGAACTTGAACGCCACCGCTTCGGAGATCAGCCCGCCGCCGGTGCGGGCGGCGCACTCGCCGAACACGAGCCCGCCGGTGTCGGGCCGGCGGAACAGCTCCATGTGGAACACCCCGCGCCGCAGGCCGAGGGCCCGCAGCGCCTCCGTCACGACCGGCCGCGCCAGGGCGAAGGCGTCCGCGTCCTCGGTCGGGTCGAAGCGTTCCAGCTGGAGCACCCGGTTGGCGTCGACGGCGGTCAGGCACGGCTCCGCGTAGGTGCCCACGCTGAGGAACCGGAGTTCGCCGTCGAAGACCACGCCGTCCGCCATCCACTCCTCGCCCGGCGTGAACTCCTCCAGGACGAAGGTGCGTTGCGGAACGCCCCGGCGCCGGTACTCGGCGCAGGTGTCGATCAGCTCGGACAGCCCCCGGACGACCGAGGTGTTCCGGGTGCCCGCCCCGGCGATGGGCTTGAGCACCGCCTTGTCGAAGTCCGCGAGGGCGGACGGATCCAGGTGGTGGATGTCCTCGATGACCTGCGAGGCGCCGACGTCCAGGCCGGCCGCCGCGACGGCCCGCTTCTGCAGCCACTTGTCCCGGAAGTTCGGGGCGATGTCCGCGGCCACGGCCGTCGGGAGGTCCAGGACCCGGGCGAGTGCCGCGACGGTGACCAGGGCCTCCTCGTCGGAGGTCTGGAGGAAGCGGAACTCCCGCTCGGCGGCGCCGGTCCGGCGCAGGGCGAGGAGGACGCTCTCGATGCTCGTCGGGTCCTCGGCGAAGATCCCCACGGCCCCGTCCGGGAGCTTCAGGTAGCCCCAGTCCGCCAGGTGCGGGCCGTGCACCACGTACGGCGTGATGCCGTTCCGGAGGCAGGCGCGCATCGCGTACGGGTCCGTGCCGACGATCAGGGCCGAGGGCTGGTCCTGGGGCAAGGCTTCTCCTTCGTTGTGGGGCTGAGGGGGCGGCGGTCCGGGGGCGGACCGGGAAGACGGGTCGGAAGGGTGGACCGGGACGGCGGGTCTAGAGGTCGGCGATCCGCCACACCCCGATCGACTTGTCGGCGAAGCGGTGCTCGACCCGCCTGCCGTCCTCCTCGGTGACGTAGACCTCGGTGCACTGCTCGTCGAGCACCCGGAAGGGCTCGGGCAGCAGGAACGGGGCCCGCCGGAGGTTGAGCGGACGCCAGCCGCCCGCTTCGGTGGCGGCCTCGTTCCCGGCCCGCCCGGTGAAGGTGGTCGTCGCCAGGTAGGTCGAGCCGCTGCGCCGGATGTTGTCCAGCGCGCGGTGGACGTCGTCGTCTCCGAGGTGCACCAGGCAGTCGCGGGAGAAGACCAGGTCGACCTCCGGCAGCGGGTCGCGGGTGAGGTCGAGGACCCGGAACTCGCGGTCGGCGCGGGCGAAGCGCGCCCGGTTGCGCTCGACCACCGCGGGGACGATGTCGGCACCGAGGTAGCGGTCGACGCCCAGGTCGACCCTGGACATCCAGAAGAAGTCCCCGCACGGCGCGTCGAGCAGGCTCCGGACGCCGAGCTCGGCGAGCAGGGACGGCAGTTCGGCACGCAGCGCGGCCGTCTGGGCCAGGTTCGACCCGAGGCCGGAGCGGGATTCGTCGTCGTCGGCCCCGCTGTCCTCGGTCAGGGTCCAGGCTCCGCTGGCGTAGATCCGGGCGAAGGTCTCCTGGAGCGTGTCGCGCGGTGGCCCGGCGGCTTCCGGTGCCGCCACGGAACCGTGCGTGCCCTGCTGCCGGGTGTCGTCGGTCATTGGTCCTCCTTGGTCGTACGGACGGATGCCGGCACTGATGCCGAAGCCTGTTGCGGACGGTCTGCCCCCGCCTCCGCCCCCGCCCCCGCCGCGGCCTGCGGCTCGGACGGCAGGGTGCGGACCCCCGGGACGGCCAGCACGACGCCCGCGGTCGCGGCGACCAGGCAGGCCGCGCCCAGGAAGACGGCGCCGCTGCCGACCCGGTCCGCGATCGGGGCGGCGACCGCCAGGCCGAGCGGGAGGAAGACGAACGAGCCGAAGGCGTCGTAGGACATCACCCGGGACATCGACTCCTCCGGCACGTGCTTCTGCAGTGCCGTGAGGAAGGTGACGTCGTTGAGGCTCATGCACAGGCCGGTGACGAACATCGCGCCGGCGGTGACGGCGACCGGCGCGGCGCAGGCCAGCGCGACCAGGGACGGCACGATCCCCAGGGTGAACAGCACCGCGGCCCGCAGGGGCCGGCGGGGCCGCAGCCGGATGGCCAGCAGGCTGCCCGCCACGAAGCCGACCGCCTGCGCGGTGAGGACGGCGGCCCATCCGGAGGCGCCGCCGAGGTGCGCCTCGGCCTCGACCGGTCCCAGCACGATGAAGCCGGCGCCGATGCACACGTTCACCAGCGCGAGTTGTGCCACCGCCGCCCACAGCCAGGTCCGTTCGGTGAACTCCCGCCACCCGTGCCGGAGTTGCGAGAAGATGCCTTCCTCCGTGGGCGACGGCTGGTCCGCCGTGCCGGTCAGCCGGACTCCGGCGAGGAGCACCGCGGACACCAGGAACGTCGCCGCGTCCACCACCAGTGCCCAGCCGGCGCCGAGCAGGACGACCAGCACGCCCGCGAGCGCCGCGCCGCCGATGCTGCCCGCGTTCATCGACAGCTGGACCAGCGCGTTGGCGGACTGGATCTTCTCGGCGGGCACGAGCTGCACCGTGACGCTCCGGGACGCCGGGGTGAACAGCGCGCTGGCGGCGCCGCTGACCATCGACAGGACGACCAGGCCCGCCAGGGAGTCCGTCCCGGTCAGCACCAGGACCGCGACCGCTCCCTGGGCGAGACCCGCGGTCAGGTCCGCCCCGACCATGACCCGGTGCCGCGGCAGCCGGTCGGCCAGGACACCGCCGTACAGCAGGAACGCGACCTGGGCGGCGATCCGGGCGGCGGCCACGATCCCGAGGGTCGAACCCGAGCCGTCCGGCATTCCGAGGACGGCGAAGGCGAGCGCCACCGGTGCGATGGCGTCACCCAGCAGGGAGACGGACCGGGCGGAGAACAGCAGCAGGAAGGAACGGTCTCGGAGGATGGAGAGGTCGGCGCGCACACAAGGCCTTTCACGTTCTGGCCCGACGGGATCGAGCTGGTCGGGGAGCCGTCACACCGCGGTCCGGTCCGGGCGGTCGGGGGACGGTGCCGAGAGGCGGGCGCGGGTGGCGGCGAGCCGCTCCAGCGGCACCGGGTCGGCCTTCCAGGGGCGGTGGAGATGGTCCCCGGCCGCCCGGGGCACCAGGTGGACGTGCAGGTGGAACACGTCCTGCCAGCCCGCGTCCCGGTTCGCCTGGAACAGCGTCAGGCCGTCCGGCGCCAGCACGTCCCGGATCCGCCCGGCCATCAGGTGGACGGTGGCCATCACGGCGGCGGCGTCCTCCGGGGTGATCTCCCAGAGGTCGGCGGCGTGGCGCTTGGGGATCACCAGGGTGTGCCCGTCCATGACCGCGGTGATGTCGAGGAAGGCGATGGTCCGCTCGTCCTCGTGGACGACGGCGGCGGGCAGCCGGCCCCCGACGATGGCGCAGAACACGCAGTCCGCGGACCGCGGGCCGTCGCCCCGGTCCCGCTCCGGCCCGGCGGTGGGCGCGGTGGGCGCAGGGGCCGCGGTGGTCGGCCGGGGCGTCATCGCGCGACCCGGCGGGAGAGTTCGGCCAGGTCGCCGGCGGTCCGCGACAGCGGGAAGCGCCCGCTGTTGACCAGGCCGGCCGCGGCCAGGTCGTCCAGCCGCTCCGGCGAGCGGAGGAACTCCTCGATGCGGCCCCGCAGCGCCGTGAAGTCCCCGAAGTCGACCGGGAGCGCGGAGCGGCCGAGCACCTCGGTCAGGCCCGGCACGGGCTGGTAGGCGACCGGCAGGCCGCACGCCTGCGCCTCGATGGTCACCAGCCCGAACGCCTCCAGCCGGAGCGAGGGGACGATCAGGAGGTCGTGTCCGCCGAACGCGCGCCACAGGTCCTCCCGGGACAGCCAGCCGAGGCGGCGCACCCGCGACAGGTCGGAGCGTGCGGCCAGGGCCGCGAACTCCGCCGGGGGAGCGGCCACGGAGAGCTCCACCCCGGGGAGCGAGGCCACCGCCGCGATCAGGCCGGAGGTGGCCTTCTCGGCGGTGAGCCGACCCGCGTAGAGCACCCGCAGGACGCCCGCTTCGCGCTCCGCGCGGTGGCCCGGCCCGGTGGGCCGGCCGGCCAGCAGCCGGTCGGGGACGCCCCAGGGGATGTGGACGATCCGGTCCGACGGGACCGGGGCGATCCGGCGCAGCCGGTCCGCCATCGCCCGGGTGGGGACGACGATCGCGTCGGCCGATGCCGCGGTCTCCCGCAGGACGGCGGCCTGGGTCGGGTGGTCCTCGGCGAACAGCAGGTCGGTGCCGTGCACCAGCGCGATGCTCGGCCGGTCGGGAAAGACCTGCTGCAGGGCGGCCGTCGCGCCGAAGGCCAGGTGCTGGAGGTGCAGCACGTCGTGGTCGGCGGCGGGGTACCTGTCCCGGACGGCGGCGCCGAGCCGGTCCACGTAGGCCCAGAACGCCGGCCCCGACACCGTCTTGCCCGGCACCGCGAGCAGGGCCGGTGAACCGGAGGTGTCGGGCGCCTGCCGGTCCTCCGGGGCGAGCATGAAGACGTCGGCGGGGATGAGCGGTTCCGGCCCGCCGTACAGGTCGCGCAGCAGCTCGACGCTGCCGCCGGGGCTGTCCGGGGGGAGGTCGATCCCGGTGAGGACGTTCACGCGAGCTCCTCGTACAGTCGCGATGTGTCGATGCCGCTGGTCCGGGTGTACTTCCGGCCCATGTTCTGGTAACTGGCCTCCGCGCCGAGGGTCTTGAGGAAGATGATCTTCCCGAAGGTCATCCCCGGATAGATCCGCACCGGGCGCACGACGCGGATCTCGAGCGTCCATCGGATGGCGTGGCCGACGTGGCCGAGCGGTGCCGAGACGTGCACCCAGACGCCCAGCGCGCCCACCGTGCGGTCACCGTTGATCATCTGCGCGAAGCGCTCGGAATGGGTGCGCTCGTGGGTGACCCCGAGGTAGAGCCTGCCCGGCAGCAGCACCATGCCGTCCGGCGGGATGGTGCGCTCCTCGAACTCGGTGGAATGCGCCGCGTCGAGTTCGGACTCGCACACCCGGATGGTGTCGCCGAGTCGCCAGTCGTAGGCGTTCGGGGAAATCCTTCGGGGGTCGAACGGCTCTATGACGATGTCACCGGAGTCGATCGACCTGGCTATTTCCGCCCGGGTGAGGATCACAGCTGCCCCAACTTGTCCCGCCAGTAGCGCGATTCCTGAGGACCGACCGCGCCCTGGTACTTCCCGGAATAGGGCTCGATATCGCCGAGCGTGTCGAAGAACATGATCTGCCCGATCTTCATCCCGGGATACACCCGCAGCGGTCGGACCGCGGACAGCATGAGGGTCCACTGGCCGTGGAAGCCGATGTCCCCGATCGGGGCGGTGATCTCCACGAAGAGCCCGAGCCGGCCGACCGAGGAGCGCCCGAAGAGCAGGGGCACGAAGACGTCGGATCCGACCTCCTCCACGGTGTGCCCCAGGTAGAGCTGGTCGGGCTCCAGCACGAAGCCGCTGGAGTCGATCTTGGTGGCGTCGGTCCGGTTGGGCCGGTACGCGTCGATGACGCTGTCCGTGTAGGTGATCAGCGTCTCCCCGAGGCAGACGTTGTAGCTGTTCGGGTTCACCTGGTCCCGGTTGAACGGGGATATGGAAATCCTGCCGTCGCGGGCGGATTCAACGATTTCTGGTCCCGTCAGGATCACAGGAGGCTCCCACTCTTCCGGCCTGCCGGACAAAACGGCGGGCGCGCACCGACGAGGCTTTTACGGGTCGTTTTCCAGGACGTTTGCCAGCTCGTCCGAGCATGCTCCATACTCATCCCCCATGAAACACGTCATAGCCCTTGATGTGGGCGGTACCGGAATCAAGTCCGCCCTGATCGGAAGCAGCGGAGAATTACTTCACCAGGCCCGCCGGGAAACCCCTCGCGAACGCGGCACCGACACCGTCGTGGAATCGGTGCTCGAGGCGGCCGCCGAAATGCGCGCCCACGGCGAGCGCCGCTTCGGCCGGCCCGCGGCCGCGGTGGGCGTCGCCGTGCCCGGCATCGTCGACGTCGGCACGGGCACCGTCGTGTTCGCGGCCAACCTCGGTTGGCACGACCTCCCGCTCGGCGCGCTGCTGGCCGACCGCCTGGGCGGCGTGCCGGTCGCCTTCGGCCACGACGTCCGCACCGGAGGACTCGCCGAGCAGCGGATCGGCGCCGGCCGGGGCACCGAACAGTTCCTCTTCCTGGCCATCGGCACCGGCATCGCGGGCGCGATCGCCCTCGGCGGACGGATCGAGGCGGGCGCCCACGGCGCCGGCGGCGAGATCGGCCACATCGTGGTCCGGCCCGGAGGCGCCGCCTGCCCCTGCGGCCGGCGCGGCTGTCTGGAGCAGTACGCCTCGGCCTCGGCCGTCGGACGGGCCTGGGCCGCGGCCTCGGGCCGACCGGCCGCCGACGCGGCGGACTGCGTCCGGGCGCTGGAGGCCGGCGACAGCCGCGCCCGGACGGTCTGGGACGACGCCCTGGCCGCGCTCGCCGACGGTCTCGTCACCTGCCTCACCCTGCTCGACCCGGGCACCGTGATCATCGGAGGCGGGCTGGCCGAGGCCGGGGACACCCTGTTCGAACCGCTGCGCGCGGCGGTCGGGAAGCGGCTCGCCTTCGAGCGGATGCCGGAGATCGTGCCGGCGGCACTCGGGGAGACGGCGGGCTGCCTCGGCGCCGGCCTGCTGGCCTGGGACCTCCTCGGCGGCTGACGTCCTTCGCCCCCCGCCGTCGGCCCGCCGCTCCCGCAGCGGGCCGACGGCGCGGGTACGGGACGGTACGGGCCGCGCATCAGGCCCCCGCCAGCACGGCGAGCTCCGCCCTCACGGACTGCTGCTCCCAGCTCTCCCGATCGCGCAGGTAGACCGGCCGGTCGGCCTCGATGGCCCGGGTCTCGGCCCCGCCGGGCGTGAGCCGCCAGCGCACCGAGCCCGTCACCGGCCGGGCGCAGAAGTCCATGAACGACTGGGTGGCCGCCCGCAGTTCGCCGAACCAGCGGCCCTCCAGCGCCTCCCGCACCCACAGCTGTTCGAGGTGCATCTTCTCGCGGATCGTCTCGGCCGAGAGCACCGCCGACTCGAGGTGCCGGTAGCTGCGCAGCAGGAGCCACGCGGCCGGCATCTCCCGGATCTCCAGCACCTTCTCGCCGCCGGCGAGGTGCTCCAGGCCGCTGTACCGCCCGAGGCCGAAGGCGCCGACCCGCCGGTTCAGCTGGTCGATCAGCGGCACCAGCGGCAGGCGGGTGCCGTCGACCGCCACCGGCGTGCCCCCCTCGAACCGGACCTCGACGCCGTCCTCGGTGACCGCAGGTCGGCGCGCGCTCCACCGGAACAGCTGCTCCGGCACCGCGTGCTGCTCGGGGTCGTCCAGGAGCCCGGACTCGAACTCGCGGCACCAGAGGTTCGAGTCGCCGCTCACGACGCGCTCGCTCATCCGGGCGAGGCCGGCCTCCTTCAGCTCCTGGATCTTGACCTCCCGGCCCACCGGGTCGAGGTCGTACGGGCTGCCGTAGGCGCCGTCGAAGCCGAGCAGTTCCAGGGCGCCGTTGAGTCTGCGCATGGTGTTCTGGGAGCGGTTGGCGGTGTGCAGGACGGCCGCCGCCCCGAGCTCCGCCGCCAGTTCGGCGGCGAACCGGGCGATCAGCGGGCGGCTCAGGGTCGAACTCACCGGGTGGGTCCCCAGGTAGACCGCCTGGCTGACGATGGCCGCCCGCACGAACTCGTCGGCGAAGGCTCCACGGCCGTCCACGACGTGCAGCCGGACACCCAGCTCGTCGGCGATCTGCTGTTTCTGTTCGCTGGTCTCGTCCTCGCCGAGGTCCACGCTCAACGCGTGGACGTTCCGGAACCCGGCGTTCTTCAGCCGCAGCAGGAGGAAGCTGCTGTCGAGCCCTCCGCTGAAGAGCGTGACGACGGGGGCTTCCGCCGGCAGGGCATCGGTGGTGAGTTGACGGAAGGAGCGGATCAAGCGGTGGCGGCTTTGCATCATGGTCCTTCGAGACGCGGTGGGGGAAGTGGTTCTGCGCGTGCGGCGGCCGTCCCGCGGGTGAGGTCCGCGGCCCGGGCGGCGGGCGGCCTCAGTCGTCCGAGTAGGTGCCGAAGGAGGAAGCGGATTCCGGCCAGTTCTCCTTCTGCCACCGGCGCAGTTCGGGGTAGCTCGCGTGCGCGGGCACGACCAGCAGCCGCTCGTCGAACCACGCGGTCAGGGAGTCGCGGCGTTCGCGGAACTCCTCCCGGGTGCGGCCGCTCAGCACGACCTGGCCGACGGCCTCGGTGGTGCTCGCGAGCACGTCCGCCATGCGGAAGCCGTAGGGGAGTTCGAGCCGCAGGTACTCGACCCCGGGCAGGGCGCGCACCTCGGCCGGGGTCGGATAGCCGACCAGGACGCCGGGACGGTTGTTGAGGTAGGTGGAGCCGATCGTGTCGGGCCGCACCGAGGGCTCGATCCGGGGGTCGGTCCCGGCCGCGCAGCGCAGCCCGGCGAGCGCCAGGTCGACGCCGAACTTGGCTTCGACCAGCTCGGGTTGGAGCAGTCCGCCGGTCCGGGCCGCGCACTCGCCGAATACCAGCTTCCCGGTGTCCGGCTGGTGGAAGAGCTCCATGTGGAAGGTGCCGCGCCGCAGGCCGAGCGCGCGCAGGGCTGGTTCCACGACCGAGCGTGCGAGGTCGTAGGCGGAGGCGTCGGTGACGGGGTCGAACACCTCGACCTGGAGCGCCCGGTTGAAGTCCACCGTGCTCAGGCAGGGCTCGCCGTACGTGCTGACGCTGAGGAACCGCAGCTCTCCGTCGAAGACCACGCCGTCGGCGATCCACTCGTCGCCCGCAACGAACTCCTCCAGGACGAAGGTCCGTTGGGGCATGCCGGCGCGCCGGAGCTCGGCACACCGGGCGATCAGCCCGGCGCGGCCCTCGACGACCGAGGTGTTCCGGGTGCCGGCACCGGCGACCGGCTTGAGGACCGCCTTGTCGAAGTCCTCGACGCTCGCCGGATCCAGGTGGTGGACGTCCTCGATCAGGCGGGACCGGGTGACCTCGATGCCGGCCGCGGCGAGCGCCTCCTTCTGCAGCCACTTGTCCCGGAACCGCACGGCGGTGTCCGGGTCCACGGCGACCGGGGCGCCCAGGACCTCGCCCAGGGCCGCCACGGTGACCAGGGCGAACTCGTCCCCGGTGTGGACGCAGTGGAAGTCCCGGTCGGCGAGGCCGGCCCGGTGCAGCGCGAGCAGCACGCTCTCCACGCTGGAGGTGTCCTCGGCGAAGACGGTCTCGACCCCGTCCGGAATTCCGATGAACCCCCAGTCGCGCAGGCCGGGGCCGTGCACCACGACGGGCTCGATTCCGTTGCGGAGCGCGGCCCGGATCAGGTACGGGTCCGCTCCGACGATCAGGGCCGAGGATCGGTTCTCAGACACGGGTCTCCTTTGGAACGGGGCGGGTCCAGCCCACGATGTTCGTGCATCGATTCAGTGGCAATGCCCCACCTGATGCCGCCGCTTCGGCGAATTCGCCGGGGCCTCGGGCGCGAATGACCGGGGGAATGCCTGCGGGGATGCGCGGAATGCGTCCCGTTCCGCGTATCCGTCACGCTCCGACGGATACGCGAACCCCCCGGTCGGCTCCGGAACCATGGCGTCGTGGTTCTTGATCCATAGTCCATGACAAGCAGTTGATGTGCAATGGCACATTGCATCTCGCGGTGCCGGCGTCCCTATTTGACCCGTTTTGGCCGTCTATTTTCACATCGGATCACAAGTGGAGTCGGATCCTCCAGCGCGCTCGACAGGGCTTCCCCGGAGGGCATGTGACGGACCATCGGACAACCGGGCGTGTCTCCGGCGATCTGGGCAAGCGGGGCCGGATCGGACATAGCGCATGATTGCCGGTATTCCCCGGAAGAGGGTGGCGGGACCTCTTCCGATTGCTTAGGCTCCTGGAGGTTCCGGCACTTGCCCGGTGCGGCGGAAAACGGGATCCGACGGAATTCCCGGACGCGCCGCGGTCGGCCCTTTCCGCCTCCCGGCCCGGCCGGAGTGAGGACACCTGACAATTCCGTCCCGGCCGACCCGGACCTTCACGGGAACCCGCGCGACCCGTCGGCCGCCGGGATTCCCGCCCACCCGCGCGGCGTCGGCGTCGGTCCCATCAACACGCATTACGCGGCGCCGTGTCCATCGACCCGGTCAGCGCACGAGAGGACGGAGTCAGCCAGTGATCCAGCGGAACAACGGACCGACCGGGGACGAGCCGGGGGCCACCGTGCACGCCCTGTTCGAACACCATGCGGAGCTCGCCCCGGACCGGACGGCCGTGGTCGCGGACGACGGGCAGCTGAGCTACCGCGAGCTGAACGCCCGCGCGAACCGGCTGGCGTGGCGGCTGCGCGAGGCGGGCGTCGGGCCCGACACGCTCGTGGGCATCTGCGTCGAACGCTCCGCGGCGATGATCGTCGGGCTGCTGGGCATCCTGAAGGCGGGCGGTGCGTACGTCCCGCTCGACGCCGGATACCCCGCCGAGCGGCTGGCGTTCATGCTCCGGGACACCGCCGCCCCGGTGCTGGTGACCCAGCGCCGGCTCGCCGACCGGCTCCCCGCGGGCCGGGCGACCGTCGTCCTGCTCGACGAGGACCCGGCCCACCACCCCTCCGGGAACCCGCCCGTCGTCGGCCGGCCGGAGCTCGCCAACGTCATCTACACCTCCGGATCCACCGGAACACCCAAGGGCGTCCTGGTTCCGCACCGGAGCGTCGTCCACCTGGTGACCGATCAGGACTACGTGTCCATCGCGCCGGACGACCGGGTCGCCGCCCTCGCCACGCTGTCCTTCGACGCCTCCACCTTCGAGATCTGGGGGCCCCTGCTCAACGGCGCGACCTGCGTCGTCTACAGCTTCGGCGGCACCGACCTGACCGCCCTCTGCCGCCGGGTCCACCGGGACGCCGTCTCCGTCCTGCACCTGACCAGCCCCGTCTTCCGGCTGCTGGAGCCGGCGCACCTCGCCGACCTCTCCGGGGTGCACACCCTCCTGTTCGGCGGGGACTCCATCCGGGCCGAGGTGGCGGACCTCGCACGGCAGGCCTTCGCGGGGCGGCTGATCCACCTGTACGGGCCGACCGAGACGACGGGCTTCGCGACCTACCAGGACGTCCGGACCATGGCACCGGACGCCACGATGATCCCGATCGGCACCCCGCTCGACCGGGTCCGGGTCCGGGTGCTCGGGCCGGACGGAGCGGACGTTCCGGACGGGGAGAGCGGAGAGCTCCACATCGGCGGAGCCGGCATGACCCGCGGCTACCTCGGCCGCGCCGAACTCACCGCCGAACGCTTCGTCCCGGACCCCGACGACCGCGCCGGCTCCCCGCTCTACCGCACCGGTGACCTCGTCCGGCGCGGCCCGGACGGGGCGCTGCGCTTCCTGGGCCGGATCGACCGCCAGATCAAGGTGCGCGGCTACCGGATCGAACCGGGCGAGATCGAGGCCGCGCTCACCCGGCACCCCGGGGTGCACGACGCGGTCGTGGTGGCCCGGGACGACGGCGCGGGGGACAAGCGCCTCGACGCCTACGTCGTCCCCTCCTCCGGACCGGCCTCCGGTCCGGCCTCGGGACCTGCCTCCGGACCTGTCGGCACCGCCGACGGCGCGGGACGCGACCGGGAACTGGTGGCCGACCTGCGCCGGCGGCTCTCGACGGAGCTGCCGCGGTACCAGCGCCCGGCCTCGATCACCGTGATACCGGCGATCCCGCTCACGACGAACCTCAAGGTGGACGCGGCGAAGCTGCCCGCCCCCGCCGAGGAGCGCGATGCCGCCCAGGGCTCCCCGACCGCCCCCCGCGACGAGCTGGAGTCGGCGCTCGCCGCGCTCTGGCGCGAGATGCTCGGACTCACCGAGGTCGGGATCGACGACGACTTCTTCACGCTCGGCGGCGACTCCGTCTCGGCGGTGCAGCTGGCCACCGCCGCGACCCGGCTTTCCGGCGTCCCGGTCACGGTGCGTGACGTCATCGGCTCCCCGACCATCCGCGGACTGTCCGCCCTGGCCGACGGATCCGCCGCGGTACGGACCGACGGTGCGGCCGGCGCTCCGGCCGGTTCGCCGCGGCCGACTCCCGCCGGAGGCCCCGCATGAGCGGCCGGGCCCCCGCCGACGCGCCCCTGACCAGGGCGCAGAAGTTCCAGTGGTTCCTGGAGAAGGGGCTGGCCGAAGGACTCCGGCCGCTCCCGGCGGGGACCGACGAGGCCGCCGCCCAGCGCCTGGTGCACGCGCTGGAGGACCGGTTCGAGATCCTCCGCACCTCCCTCGCCGTCGTCGACGGAGAACTGCGGCAGCTGGTCCACCCGTCGGGCTCCCCGGTGCGGGTCGTCGACGTCGCTCCGGACGGCACCGCCGAGCGGAGCCTGGCCGACCTGGTACGGGTGTTCACCGCGCACACCCACGGCAGGGTCGGCCGGTTCCTCGTGCAGTTCCACCTGCTCCGGTCCGAGGACCGGCGCTGGCTGGCGGTGGTCGCCGACAACGTGGCCGTGGACGCCGGGTTCCACGGCGTGGTGGACCAGCAGCTCACCGACCTGCTGCACGGACGGACGGACAGCCCGGACACCGGAGTCCCGCACCGGGGACCCGGGATCCAGCCGGCCGAGCAGGCCCGGCGCGAGGCCGACCCCGGCGAGGACACCGAACGCACCAGGGCGCTCGACTACCTGCGGCGGCACTTCTCCCACGCACCGGCACGGATGCACCCGCACCACCCTCCGGGCGAAGGGACGGCGGGCCGCTACTACCGGAGCACGCTCACCCTGCCCGGCGCGGACGGCCTCTTCGCCCGCGGCATGGCCCACACCGGGCTGCTGCCCTCGGCCGTCGTCCTCGCCGCCTTCGCCCAACTGCTCTGCCTGCGTGCCGACACCGACGCGTGCACCGTCAACGTGTCGCTCGACAACCGGCACAACGCCGACCTCCGCCGGGTGCTGTGCGCCACCGCGCAGCGCACCCCGGTGGCCCTCCGCCGGCAGGGCCGGAGCCTGCTGGAAGCGGCCGCCGAGGTGCAGCGGACCCTGGCCGAGGGGCACCCCGCCTACGGCCGGTACGACCCCTTCGACCTGATCCGCGAACGGGTCGAGGCCCAACACCGCCGAGGCGTCTGCCTCTCCACCGACCTCGCCTTCAACTTCATTCCGCCGCCGCAGGGTTGGCGGGAGCTGATCGAGGCCGAGCCCGGCCCCACGGACGAGCCCGGCGCCGCGGATCGGCCTGGTTCCACGGACGGGCCCGGCTCGACGGGCGGGCCTGGCTCCACGGACCGGCCCGGCTCCCGGATCAGCTGGGCGAGCACCGCGGAGACCTCCTACGAGTACGGAGCCAGCCTGTCGGTCCGCTGGGCCGACCCGCACACCGTCCGGCTGTCCGTCCACGGCGACTCCAGGGTCCTGGAACCCGAGCAGTGCGCGGCACTGCTGCGCGGCGTCGAGCTGGTCCTGACCCGGGCCGCGACGGGCCGGGACTGCTCGCCGGACGAGGTCGCGTCCGCCGTGGGACTGCTCCGGCTTCCCCGCGGCCCCCGCGAACGGTACTCCGGCGGGCGGTGGATCGACCTCCGCGCGATCGAGGACCTCCTGCTCGCCCTGCCCGGGGTCACGGCGGCCGGGGCGTCGCTCGAACCCGGCGGCGCGTCCGGCACCCCCCGGCTGACCGCCCGGGTCACCGCGGCCGACGGCAGCGCGCTCACCCCGTTCGACCTGCGGGAGGAACTGCTCCGAGCCGTGCACACGGGCGCGATCCCGGCGGTCCCCGACTGGTTCGAGCTCGACGGCGCCGACGCCTCGGACGGGCGGTCGCTCCCCGGCCGCCCGGCGGCCACGGCCGAGGAGACCGCGCTGCTCACCGCCCTGAGCGGGGCCGGGACCGAGCCCGGCCGGGCCCCCGACCCCGACCTCTGCTACCTGCGGGCGGGCGGACGGCCGGAGCACTACCCGCGCTTCGCGGAGCTGCTCCGCCGGCTCGGCTACCACCCGCCCGGTTTCGCCCAGGTCAGCGGCATGGCCACCCTGCGCAGCCTGGCCCGGGAACTCCGTCCGTCCGGCCGGGCCGGAGGCCGGCCCGCGGCGCCGGCCGGCTGACCGGGCCTCCGACGGCGCGACCTCGCCAACCGACCCGTGACCCACCGACCCTCGGAGCACCCATGACCAACGCAATGCCGGAGCCGGTCCTGTCCCAGGAGGAGGTCGATCGCTTCTGGCGGGACGGATACCTGCTGATCCGCGGCGTCCTGACCAGGCAGCAGGCCAGGCACCACGCCGGCCTGATCCTCGACCTGCTCCCGCGAGACCTGCGCGTCCCCGACCACTGGGAGGCGTACGACGGCCGGTTCAAACCCTTCAACACCCCGGGGAACCAGACCTTCGACGGACCGGAGTTCATCCCGCTCTTCCAGAACGAGCGGCTCTACCGGGTGGCGGCCCAGCTCCTGGGACACCCCCGACTGCTCGTCCGGGACGGCTCGGTGGCCATCACCATGCGCAACGACACGGCGCACCCCAGCGAGCTGAGCCAGGACCTGCACATCGACCCGGCGGTACCCGAGGACGCGGACGAGTTCCTGCTCACCCCCGAGGAGGTCGAGATCGGGGGCTGCTACTACTTCACGGACGTCGCCCCGGGCGGCGGCGGCATCCACGTCGTGCCCGGCGGCCACCGGATCGTCGAGGCCGAGGCCCGCGCCGTCCGCCGGGGGCGGCAGCTGCACGACAAGTGGCGCAACATCCCGGACCTCGAGAGCGTCGAAGTGACCGGGCAGGCAGGCGACTTCGTGCTGACCCACCATCTGATGCCGCACGCCGCCTCGCACAACCGGCGCCCCGAGGTCCGGGTCGCCCAGTTCGTCCGCTACGCGCGGGACGACCAGCCCTGGGACGCCGGCGAACGCCCCGGTGACCGCCCGGCCGGTCACTCCTACAACGACCTGCAGACCGCGGCGATGACCCCGCTGGGCCGCCGGCTGCTCGGCGTCGACCCCTGGTAGCGGGCCCTGGCGGTGGCCGGTCCAGCACCAGTGGACCGGTCACCGGCACCGGTACCGGCACGCCCGGCAGACCATCCCTCAAGGAGGCCACCACCATGACGACACACCCGGACGGCATACCGCTCGACCTGTCCGTCGACCACGTAGAGCTGTACGTGGAGGACCTCGACGCCAGCGCACGCCACTACGCCCGGGCCTACGGGTTCACCGTGTACGCCACGGCCGACCGGCCGGGCGAGGCGAGGTCCGTCGCCATCGGCCGGGAGCACATCCGGCTGGTCCTCACCCAGGCCCTGGCGGAGGACCACCCCGCCGCCGACTACGTCCGGCGGCACGGGGACGGCGTCGCCGACATCGCCCTGGCCGTACCCGACGTGGTCGCCGCCTTCGCCGCGGCCGTCCGGCGCGGCGCCCGGCCACTGGCCGAACCCGAGGAGACGGACGGCGTGGTCACCGCGGCCGTCGCCGGCTTCGGCGACCTCCGGCACACCCTGGTCCAGCGCCGCGCGGGAACCGACCACCGGCCGCTGCCCGGTATCACCCCGGCACCGCGGAGCGAGCCGGAAGCGGACACCGGCCTGCTGGCGGTCGACCACTTCGCGGTGTGCGTCGAGGCGGGCCTGCTCCGGTCCACCGTCGCGTTCTACGAGCAGGTCCTCGGCCTGCGCAACACCTTCACCGAGAGGATCGTCGTCGGCGCCCAGGCCATGGACTCCGAGGTGGTGCAGTCGGCGTCCGGCGGCCTCACGCTCACCATCATCGAGCCCGACACCAGCCGCGAGCCCGGCCAGATCGACCACTTCATCAAGAACCACGGCGGCTCCGGCGTCCAGCACATCGCCTTCCGCACCGACGATGCCGTGCGGACCGTCCGGACGATGGCCGAGCAGGGGGTGGCGTTCCTGTCGACGCCGGGCCCCTACTACCGGATGCTCGCCGAGCGGCTGCGGCTGACCCGGCACTCCGTGCCCGCGCTCGCCGCCCTGGGCATCCTCGTCGACGAGGACCACGAAGGCCAGCTCTTCCAGGTCTTCACCCGGACGCTGCACCCCCGGCGGACCCTGTTCTTCGAGGTCATCGAGCGGGTCGGGGCCACGACCTTCGGCAGCGGCAACATCAAGGCACTGTACGAAGCGGTGGAAGCGGAACGGCACGAGTGACCGCCACCGCCTCCCGAGGGTCCGGGCCGGCCCGCCGCCCCGGCCCGGACCCTCGGGGGCCGGCGGTCAGCCGGAGACCACCAGTCGGGCCAGCACCGGCAGGTGGTCCGAGGCCACCGGCTCCTCGGTGACCAGGCCGACCCGCACCGGCGTCACCCCCCGGCCCGCGAAGACGTAGTCGATGCAGTCCCGCGGAGCATCGGCCGGGAACGTCGCCACCGGACCACCGTCGTAAACCGTCCAGGAATCGGTGAAAGCAGCCCGAAGCCCGGTTATCTCCGACGTTCCTGGAACGGCGTTGAAATCGCCGAGCAAAATGGCCGGACCGGTTTCCCCGATCAGCTCGACGACTTCTTCCGCCTGGCGGATTCGGTCGATTTCAGAGAACAGCTCCAGATGCGTGACGAAGACCTGCAGCGGAATTCCGCCGAGGTCGATCTCGACGTGCAGCAGGCCGCGCTGCTCCTCCCCGGGGGACCGGAAGAGGTGGGTGTTCCGCGCACGGGTGATCGGGTGCCGGGACAGCACCGCCGTACCGTACTGGCACCGCGGAGCCGCCGGCGCCGCCGGGTCCAGGTCGATGTTCGCCCCGTACGCCAGGTGGTAGCCGAGCGACCGCGCCAGCTCCGCCACCTGGTCGTTCCACTGGCTGCGCCCGTCGAAGTGCCGGTCCACCTCCTGGAGCCCGACGATCTCCGCACCGCTGCGCCGGATCACCCGGGCGATCCGTTCCAGGTCGAGGACGCCGTCCGTTCCCTCCCCGTGGTGGATGTTGAACGACAGGACGTCGACGGTAGCTTCGGCGGAATCCAACCGGCTGTCCATGCGCACTCCTTTTCCACGGCGGACCGTTCCGCCGCTGCGTTGCCTGATCGGCCGGAGCCCATTGAATACGATCGCCGGCCGGTCCGGCAGAAATTCCCCTCCTGGCGAACGGGCACCAACATTGTCGGAATTCCCGCCGCCCCGCCGTAAAACGCCCCGAGGCGGCAGACGCGGAAAATCGGTGCGCCGGCCGACGTGGAGGTACGAACCCGCGGGCGACCTGGTGGCCGTCGCCGTTCTGCTCGGCGTCGGCTGACCCCGTGTCGGCGTACAGGAAAACTGCGCAGGCCGGTGCAGAGCAACGTGCGCGCGGCGGATGGTGGGTTCAGCCTTCCCTTCGTGTGATGTCGAGGGCTCCGTCGTGTAGGGCGAAGCGGCGGGCCGCCTTGTCGTCAGCCGTGACGGAGGGCCGGCCGGCGCCTTGGAACGCCGCCGTCCGCAACTGGAAGCGGGCGGGGCCGGCGCCGCACATCGCGCGCAGCCGCCACGGGTCGTTCTCGGCGTTCCGCGGGTGCGGCGGCACGGCCAGGTGCACGAGGGCAGAGGCGTCGTGGTCTGCGCCGTAGCGTGTGTGTGCCGAGGTGTAGGAGGCCATCCGGAGTTCGACCTCTACCGGGCCGGGTACCGTCGCGAGGTTCGGAGCGGGCTGCTGCGATGTGCCGGCGGTCGGGTGTGGTTGGTCCTGGTCGCGGAGGACGACGAGGAGATCCGGTCGGTGGACGGTCTCCGCCAGCTCGCTGGCGAACCACTTCGCGAGGGCTGGGCCGCCGCGTCCGACCCAGGTCTCGACCAGGTGGCGGAAGGCGGCTTCCCGCCGGTGGGGCAGGCGGTGAGCACCCGCGGCGAGGATTGCCTCGCCGGCTCCGGTGAAGGCTCGGTGGAAGTCGCGTACGGGGATCCGGCCCGCATGCCGGGGACTACGCACCATGCGGACGTGCAGCATGGCGCGGTGCAGAACGGTCGCTGCCGCCATGGCGTTGGCGCCCAGGTGCCCCTCCTGCGGGGAGGTGCCGCGAGCAGGTCGGGTGTCGCGGGGTGGTGTGGTCGCGTCGGCCTGGCGCCCGGCCGAGGACAGGTGCCAGCAGCGGTCGTCCGGGCAATGGTCGGCCGTCGCCGCGCGGAGCATCCCTCGGGCCCCCAGAGCGATTGACACGCCGTCCGCTCGCGCTCCAAGGACGGCGCCCCGGGCGTCATCGGAATCGAAGCGGACCTCGGTGATGTCGCGTAGCCATATACTCAGCGTCGCGTCCTCGGGCGGGGTGCCGTCGTCGACGGAATAGGAACGGGTGACAGCCAGTTCGAGCCGGCCGACGAGACGGCTGCCGGCCCGCTCGATCCGCAGATGGCGGACCTCGGCCGATGAAAGGTCGTAGTCGGCGGCCAGGCTCTCCGCGGCGTGCGCCGTCAGCGACATCACCGGGGCCATCACCTGTCCCAGATGGTCACGGCCGGGCGTGGACGGCTTCCCGGGAGCGAGGAGCCCGTCCAACGAGTGCCCGGCGGCCGCAGCCTGCTCGATCATCCAGGTGCGCCGTTCCTCACCGAGGCCGGCCATCCATTCCAACGCTGCCAGAGACCGACGCTCGCGCCCGCCTCGCGTGCCGGCCGTCGCCGCCCGAAACAGCGGGAGGGTGTTGTTGTCCCACACGTCCGCCGCCACGTGGATCGTCTCCCGGTCGAAGCACCGGGCGTCCGCGGCAGCGTCGGCGATCTGCACCAGCGACCGATCCAGCAGCGCCCCCAACACGGCGAGGGCAGAACCTCGTTGGCCGCGCGCCGCTCCGCACGGCCCTCCCGTGCTCACACGGCGCTGCGGAGAGGAAGCATCAAAGTTCGCCATGCCGGGATCGTTGCACGAAACACGATCACATCGAACAGGGCCCTGAGCACGATCGTTCGTACCGAGCTCAGCACTTGAGCGTAGCGCCGACGGATGTACCAGGATGTGGTCATGCAGACTGGTGGGGGTGGCGGGGGCGATCTCGCGATGGATCTGTTGCGGGCGATGCGGCGTCGGGCCGGGCAGCGTCGTTTCGTACCGGACGGGCCGGTGCGGCGTGGGCCGTTGCGTCGGCCCTACGGCAGTGAGCCTCAGGTGCTGGCGGAGCTCATCGAGGTCGCGGAGGCAGCGGTCACGTTGAACCGTCCCGGCGGTACCGGGCCAGCCATTCCAAGCTCACGTCGTTTCCCTGCCGGCGCGTGAGCGGCTCCACCGGCCGGCCGCCTCGTGCGACTCCCAGGCTGTCCAGGAGCCGGTCCACCACACCCTCCGGGTCCGCCAGCGCGTCCTCGTACGTCACCGTGATCGGCGTGATCCCGCTGTCGGAGAACCGGCGCGCCCACTCCTCGTTCTGCTCCCGGATCATGTGCTCCCAGTGCGCGATCCGGTCGCGACGGTAGGGAACGTCAGCACCCACGCCACGAACGTCGTCGGCATACCAGACGTCGGTCTCCAGTGCCCGGTACAGAGACACCGCTTGTGCCGCCGTGTCCAGCCGCCGGTTCCACACATATACCGGGCGGTCGAAGGCGCGCTCGATCACCTCGCGCCAGCTCGCTCCACTCGCGGACTGGTATCGCCGCAGCCCGGCGACGACCTCGTCCAGGTACGACCCCATGACGATCAGGCCCAACACGCCGTTGGCTGAAGTCCCGATCCGCATCAGCTTTCGTAGCTGGTCCGGCTGCGTCCGGTGCGCCGGACCGATCGGGATGTCCTCACCGTCCAGTTCGGTAACGTGGTTGTACAGGTACTCCTGCGGGTTGCCCGACAAGCCCGTGCTCTCCAGCAGACCGGCCAGCAGATGAGTCCCTGACCTCGGTGTGCTGCAGATGAGCAGGCATCTGCCCGCCGCCGGCGCCACGTCGCTCGTTCGCGCCACAGGTCGCACCCCCTCTTTGAGCGCCTTGACCGTCGCTCGACCCCCCCTTAGCGTAGTGGTTCCTGGGTCGCACACGTGGGGGGTCGGGGGATGCGCATAGCGATCGCGTTCGACGGTCAGTACGCATCGGCGGCACGCAACATGCTGTCGTCGCTGGCCCGTTGCCTCCCGCCGAAGAGCGGTGTGCGCATCTCGGCACTGATGACAGATGACTCGCCGAGTGCCGACGTCGTCGAGCACGCGATGTCCCGCGGGCTCGATCTGGAGGTCGTCCGTCTGCGCCGCGACCTGTCCGACCTGCCACTGCTGCGCTACCTGACCGGCGCGACGTACGCGCGCCTGTTCCTGCCAGAGCTGGTGCCGGACGACGTGGCGCTGTACATGGACGTGGACGTCGTGCTGATGCGAGACGTGACAGAGCTGTTCGCGACGGACCTCGGTGACAGACCCCTCGCGGCCGTGCGGGACATGTGGCGTCCCAACCTCCACGAGGCGCTGGCAGGCGGAAGCAACGGACGATTCGCGCCCGACGCGCCCTACTTCAATGCGGGGGTGATGCTGTGCAACCTCCGCCAGTGGCGTCGGGAGAGCTTGACCGAGCGGGCCCTCGACTGGCTCGCGAGCCAGGATCAGGTCCCGGTCTGTCTGGAGCAAGATGCGCTCAACGCGCTCACGCACGGGCGATGGATCGAGTTGGATCCGCGCTGGAACGTGTTCCCGATGACTGACTTCCGCGACATCCCGCCCGAGGCTTGGCCGCCGCGACTGGGCACGGAGTACCACGCGTACCGGGATCAGGAGCGACGCGCCTTCGTGCTCCACTTCATCGGCTCCCGCAAGCCATGGCGTCACCCGTACCCGGACACCGAGAACCTCAGGCGATATCGTCACTTCACCACGCCGACCGTCGAGGACCTGACGCCTAACCCTGTCACCTCGCCGTCTCGGCCGACCTCCCCGACCGTCGAGGACCTGACGCCGAACCCTGTCACCTCGCCGTCTCGGCCGACCTCCCCGACCGTCGAGGACCTGACGCCGAACCCTGTCACCTCGCCGTCTCGGCCGACCTCCCCGACCGTCGAGGACCTGACGCCGAACCCTGTCACCTCGCCGTCTCGGCCGACCTCCCCGACCGTCCCGGAGACGCCGCCCCTGGCGCTTACCGGGGGAGGTGGGTCGGCGACATTGCCGGCGGCGGTGTTCGGCTACCCAAACCGGCGTGATCAGGACAAACGACCCGAGCGTCGCAAGAGGCCTCGCTTCGTCTGACCAAGAAGTACGCCTACGGCGACGTCCTCCACGTCGTTCTGGTCGGACGCTTGGCGGCGGAGCCGGAGGCGTTCCAGACAGCTCCGGGCTCCAGCCATCGCCATCGTCTTCTGTTCGCACGGTCCGCTCCACCACGCCCATGCGACGCACCCGCCGCGGCACAGCGCTCCTTGAAGCCTCAGCGAGCCGGTCAGGCAGAAGACGTGTCACCTAGCTTTCAGTACACCGTCCCGGGGAAGTGGCACGAAACCCGGAACGATCAAGGTGGCACGGAGCGCGGATCCAACGAAACGCACAGCTCGCGGACTCGCCATAGGACATCAGGACGCGGAACCCGCGGCCTGCTCCTTCCGCCACGGCCTGACCGCTGTGGTCCACAGCCTCGGGATGGGCCGCAACGAGATCGGCATGCGTCTGCTCTCCGCGGAGAGCCGCCGCGTCCCGCTGTGCCTGCCGCGATTTTCGGCGACTTGTCCGTCTGGGCGTCGTCGTCTCCTGGGTGCTAGATTCGAACGCGTTCAAAGAGGGTGCTGTGCAAGGGGGAAACATGGCCGCGGTGCCGGTGAGTGCCCGGTGGCTGTCCGGGGTCGGGGCGGTCGCGTTCCTGTTGCCGGCGTGGAGCATCCACCGGGGGTATGGCCCGGGCGGGCTGGTTCTGTACGTCTTCGGCCTGGGCTGCGCGGTGGTGTGCGCCGTGCCGCCGTTCTTCTCCGACGAGAAGCGGCTGCGCGTCGCGTGCACGGCCGGCGGCGCGGTGGTCACCGTGGTGTCCGCGCCGTTCGTGTTCGTGGGCGCCCTGTTCGCGAGGTTCCTCTACTACGGCACCCTGTACCTGGCCTTCCTCGCGCTCCCCGTCACCGCGGTGGCCGGCCTGGTCGCCGGGTTCCAGCGCGCCAAGGGGCGGGACCGCGGCCGTGGGCCGGCCCGCTTCGCCTGGGCGTGCGCGGCGCTGACGCTGACCGGCTGGCTGGCCGTCAGCGCCTGGATCCTGACGCTGCGCTGATCGTCAGGCCCCTCGACCTCCTGGACGGCATCATCCGCGAGTGATGTGCCGTCCCTGCGGGCCGCGTTGCAGGCCGTCCGCGGCGGCCCGCGCCAACCGCTGCGACATCGGATCGCGACGCCAGCCGTTCCGACGTCGGCGGGCTCGGACGCCGAGGTCGTAGGCCACGGAGCCGAGGGCGAGGACGACGAGCGGCCGCACGAGCGGGGAGTCGGGCGGAACGGTGCCGGACAGCAGGGCGCCGCTGACCGGGCCGGTGCCGGCCATGGCGGTGCCTGCCGGCGCGCGCACCGGCAGGCACGACCATGGCCGGGGAGCAGCCGGCCGTCGGGCTCATCGGGTCACCGCGGCGGCGGGGGCGTGGGGGAGGACGGGCACCGGCGCCGTGTCGGGCTCCTTACCGCCCGGCTTCCCCGCTCTCCGCCTCGGGTAGCGAGGGCCGCTCCGCGCCCTCGATCCCGGGCCCCCTGCGCAGGGTGCGCATCCGGTCCATCAGCCCGTCGAGACGAGTGATCGGCAGCGTTTCGAGGAACGCCGAGAGGTCGCCCCCGCTGACGATCTGCGGAACGGGCGCCTGGGAGATCTCCCTGAGCATCTTGAGCACCATGACGTTCTCCAGGCCGAGGACCTGGATCTCGGCCTCCAGCTCCAGCTTCACGCGCCGCCTCTCCGCTTCCACCCGCACCTTGTCGATCGCGTCCTCGCGTTCCGCGTTCTCCAGTTGCAGCGCGAGCTTCTCGCTCTCCATCTCCTCGTCGGCCGTCCGCTTGAGCATCTCGTTGAGCCTCTCGTCCTCGGCCCGGAAAACGCCCAGGTGGGTGCCCTTGGACTCCACTCCCCAGTCCCGGAGTTCGTTCTCCACGAGGGTGGCGAGTTCGAGCCGGGTGTCCCGGTAGTTCTTCACGAACTCCAGCACGGTCGACGCGGTGGCGATCTGGTTGAAGTACGTGGTGACGATGGCGCCCAGGACGCGTTGTACGAAGCGCTGGACGGGCATCCGGTTGTAGTCGAGGCCGCCGATGTCCGAGATCTGGGCTCCGCCGTTCCGCCTGACCAGTCCGGGAGCGGACTGGGCGGGAATCCGGATGAGCTGCTTCACGTCCACGAACAGCCGGTAGCCCTGCACGGTGGCCGTGATCCTCCCCAGATGCACGTCGTAGTTCTGTTGCTCCGCGGGCGTCTTCTCGTCCCATTCCAGGGCGAGGAGGTGCGTCGGGATCAGCATGACGCGGATGAAGTACGGGTTGAGCGCGGAGACCGTTCCCCCGCTCAGGGTTTCCTCCTGCACCCCCCGGCGGCCGCCGTTCTGCAGGAACACCCATGGCAGGCGGAACCCCTGATGGCCCGGTACCGGTGGTCCCGCCTGGTCGTCCTCTCCCGGATCCGCGCCGTCGAGCGTGATCACCACGCCGGTCTGGTCGGCGGGAATGGCGATCTGCTTCAAGTGCCGTGCTTCCAGCGGTCCGCCGCGCGCCTCCACGTTGTGCGTGGTGATGACGTCGAACAGGGCCGGGTTGATGTCGTAGTAGGCACCGCCCTGGAGGATGGCGAGCTGCTTGCCCTGCTGACCGCCGCCGGTGAGGAACCGTGCGCCGTCCTGGAAGTCGTCGCACTCCACGTGCGGACCGAAGAGCGCCCCGGGCGGTCGGTTCCCGCCGGCCCTCGCGTCGACCAGGCCGATGGTGCCCGCCGGAACGTGGACCCGGTCCACCAGCGTCACCCGGAACAGCTCCGTGTTGATGGAGTAGGTCTGTCCGCCGGCCAGCACGCCGATCTGTGTGCCCTGTTCCCCGCCGTTCAGCAGGAACCTCACGCCGTCCTGGAAGTCGTCGCAGGGCACCGGCAGCGCCAGCGCCCGGTTCCCCGGCCGCGTCCGGCCCGCCTTCGCCCTGACCAGGCCGATCTTGCCCTCCGGCACCCGCGTCCGGGGGACGACCTGGACCTCGTAGACGAACGGTGTCATCCAGTGGCGCCCGGGCAGGAGCGTGCGGGCGAGCACCCCGTGGGTGGCGTGTGGGGTGACCTGCGGGAAATCCGGATGAGTCCGGCCGTTCAGGCGCCGTACGATGCCGATGTGGCCGGGGGGCACGTAGCGGAGACTGAGCCGGCCGACGGCACCGGAGATCGCCAGGAGGAGTAGGAGAACGACGATGACCGTGAATTGCATGAGCCACACCTCTGTAGCGGTGATGTAGACCAGGAGAAAGAGCGGGACACAGCCCCGGGCGGGAGCGGGCGTCTCTTTCCTGTGCTTCTTCCCGCTCTTCTGATCGGGCGGGTCCGTTTTCCGGGTGACGCGGGGGGAGAGGGCCAGGACGCCGAAGACGTTCACCGACGCGTGGACGTAGAGCGCCAGTCGAGCGCAGACGGCCAGCGAGCACAGCGCGGCCAGGGATCCGACCAGGTAGATCGCCAGATCCACCCGGTCCGTCCACTTCACCGGCTCACCTCCTGTCCCCCCTGCGCAGATGCACGGCCAGAACCGTGGAAGTCCACTCGTCGTACCAGTGGTTGAACGGCTCGTTCTGCGGATTGCGCAGCGTCGGGTAGTACGCGCCGCGGGGGCCGGGCCCCGCCCGCTCCGTCAGCTCGTGGTAGAAGCGCGGCACCAGCGCGTCGGCGGAGCTCCGCCAGCCGCAGGCCACCGACAGCGCGAGGAAGTCCGCGTGCCGGTTGCCGCGCACCGCGGCCCGGGCCGCCTGGGCGCTCCAGCCCTGCCGTCCGTGCGTGTGGTCGGCCCATATGCCGTCGACACGGGCCAGGACCTCGACGGGGATCCGGCGCGCGTGGCGGGTGCCCAGCCAGCCCTCGTCGAGACGGTCGGCCGCCTCCAGCACGATGGCGGTGGTCTGGAGATCCGCGTGCGCGAAGTTGTGCTCGGCGAGACAGCCGTCGAGGCGTCCGAGGGAGACGGCCTCCGGCACCCGCACCGTCTGCGCCGCGGGTCGCTGGAGCGGAGCCGGGAACAGGGAGGACATCTCGTCCGGCGTGCTGCCGTTCCGGGAGGCGGTGTCGATGTCCCGCAGCCGGAGGAGCTCCTCCGGGCTCAGCAGCCGGCCGTCCCGGGCGTCGGCGTACCAGGTGTGGGCCAGAAGGTAGTTGCGCTGCCCGTCGAGCAGGACCGGGAAGAAGGGGCGCTGGTGGTGCATCGCCTCCAGGATCATGTCCGTGATGTCGTCGGAGTTCTGGGACTGCGGTGACATCAACACGATCACGGCCGTCGCGAAGTCCAACTGCTGGCGCCTCACCCAGACGTGCGAGTCCCCGGCCCTCAGGTCCGCGACCGACCAGACCCGCAGTCCGGCTCCTCTCACCTGGTCGGCGAGCGCGTGGGCGTACGCCGTGTCGGCCTTGTCGTAGCAGAGGACGACGGCGGGCTCGTCGGGAGGCACGAGGGGCCGGGGAGGTGAAGGCTGGGCCGACGCGATGTTCTCCGCGTGTCCCGGTGCGACGGATCCGCCGGGACCGGGCCGGACGCTCTCACCGCGGATGGCGGCGACGAGTTCGTCGACCTTCCGCTCGTAGTCGGCGGCGTCCGGGGTCCTGAAGTCGCGCCAGACCCGGCTCGCGGCCAGGGGCGGGAGAGGGGCGTCCCCGATCAGCAGCGGAATGAGCCGCAGCCGCCGCCGCGCTCCGGCCGTGACCAGGGCCGCGTACTCCTCGCGGGCCCAGGACGAGGCGCGTGAGGCCGGGCTGATGACGACCAGGGCACATCCGGCGTCCTCGATCGCCGCCTCGGCGTGGTGCACGCTCACGTCACCGGGCAGCACGTCCCACTCGTCGAAGAGGACGGTCAGGTCGCTCCGCCCGAGACGGGCTGCCAGTACCCTCGCCCAGTCGGCGTCCTCCCTGGCGTAGCAGAGGAACACCTGGGTCATAAGGCTTCGCCCCGCGGCCGTACCGCCCGCACCAGCGCGGCGAGGCTCACGTCGTAGGGCTCGCTGCCGGGATTCCGCAGGTCCGCGGGCCGGCGGATCCTGGCGAAGGGCGGCAGTTCCACGTCATCCACGAGCACGGGGATGAACCGCCGTCCACCGGTGTGCACGCGCTGAAGCAGCACCGCGTACTCGTCGCGGATCGCGGCGTCGTTCATCGTCGCGCTGCTGAAGAGCAGGAGCCCGTTGGCCGTGACGCGCAGGGCCGCTTCCTTCTCCAGGCTCTCCACCAGCCCCGGGCCGATCCACTCGGCCAGGAAGACCCGCAGCCCCTCGGCACGCAGTCCGGTGGCAAGGGTCTGCGCCGCCTCGGTGTCCACCGAGGCGTAGGAGACGAACGCGTCGTACGTGTCGCCGAGTTCGGTGGCGGCATCGGAGGCGGGCTCCAGCGCGGGTGGGGTGTCCCGGGGACGCCGTAGCCGTGACAGCCGCTCACGCACATCGACTCCGGTCGAGAGCGCCGTGGCCCCGGCCGTGAGCAAGGCACCGACCGCGCCGGCGACAGCGATCCCAACTTCCCATGACCCCATACCCGGAGGGTAATCCCTGCCCCCAAGAGCCGCCGGTGCTTTTGAGGTATCACCGGGTTTCTTCGGGGTGCCACGATCCGGTGACGGCCCGAGAGGCCGTGACGGACGAGGCCCCGGGCTGTCGACCGGGATGTCCGACGCCTCAATCACGCTGCTCGGAAGCCTCGTTGGCCGTCTGCCCGGCCGCGCCCGACCCGCCCACGCGCTCGTGGAGCGGGTCACCGTGCTCGTCGTTGCCCGTGAGGGCGGCGACCGGCGTCGCAAGTTCCGCCCGTCTCAGTACCCGATCGTGGCGGGAGAGGTCTTCGGGAGGGTGGTGCCGGTGCCCTGAACCGGCCTCCCCGGCGTCACCCCGGCCGTCGTCCGGCCGGTGCGGCACTACGGGCCCGCCCGTCTCATCCTCGGGGACTGATCCCCCGTACAGCCAGGGCGAGGAGCCGGTGCGCCTCGGCGGCGGGGGTCGGGTGGTGTTCGGTGGCGAGGGCCAGGCCCGTCACCAGCGCGACCAGGTCGGCGGTGGTCACCTCCGGTGCCACCGCGCCGGCGCGGGCGGCCCGGTGCAGCAGGGGGTCGACGGCGCTTCCCAGGCGTGCCGAGCAGGCGTCGACGTGGTTCCCGCCGCCGGTGCCGGCCGGGAGCAGTGCGTCGGCCATGCCCCGGGCGGAGGCCGCGTAGGTCGTGAGCGCGCCCAGCCAGTCCAGGAGCGCGGTCCTGGGATCGTCGGCGTCGGCGAGGTCCGCGGCGCGGGAGCACAGCGCGTCGACCCTCTGGCTGAAGACCGCTTCCAGCAGGGACCGGCGGTCGGGGAAGTGGCGGCGCACCGTGGCCGAGCCGACGCCGGCGATGCGCGCGATCTGTTCGAGGGAGGCGTCGGCGCCGTGGGCGGCGACCTCCGCCTCGGCCACGGCGAGGATCCGCGCGCGGTTGCGTCGGGCGTCCGCGCGTTGGGCTGTCATGGCGTCGTCTCCGTACTTGCTAAGCGGCGGGGCCCTCCGTATCGTACGCGAGTAGAAACGGCGGGCCCCGCCGTTTTCTCTCCGGTGCCGTGTGAGGAGCTCGTATGAGCGCACAGTCAGCCCCCGTCCTGGTCGTCGGTGCCACCGGTCAGCAGGGCGGCGCCACCGCCCGAGCCCTGCTGAAAGCGGGCGTCGCCGTCCGCGCGCTGGTCCGCGACCCGGCGACGGCCCGGGCCCGGGCCGTCGCGGCGCTCGGCGCCGAACTGGTCACCGGCGACCTCGACGACCCCGCCTCGCTGGCCCGGGCCGCCGCAGGAGCGCGCGCCGTCTTCTCCGTCCAGATGCCCGACATGGACGGCCGGGGTTTCGAGGGCGAGGTCGCGCAGGCCGTCAACCTCATCGAGGGCGCGCGGGCCGCCGGGGTGGCGCAGTTCGTCCGCACCTCCGTCTCCGGCGCGAGGCTGCACGCCGACTGGCCCACCGGCCGGTGGGCCTGGCTGCAGCCCTACTACGCCGCGAAGGCCGGGATCCAGGACCGGGTCCGTGAGGCGGGCTTCGCGCGGTGGACCCTCCTCAAGCCCGGCTTCTTCATGGAGAACTTCCACCCCTCCGCCGCGATCATGTTCCCCCGCGGACTCGACGGCGGACTGGTGAGCCTGCTGAAGCCCGAGACCCGCCTATCCCTGATCGCCGTCGACGACATCGGTACCGCCGCCGCGGCGGCCATCGCCGCACCGGAGCGCTTCGACAGGGTCGAACTCGAACTCGCGGGCGACGTCCTGACCATGGCGGACATCGCCACCGTGCTGTCCCGCGTCCTCGGCACCGTGCTCACCGCCCCCGACATGACCGAGGCACAGGCCGGCGCCGCCGGAATGCCCGCCATGGGCCTCGCCCAGGCATCCATCAACGACCTCCCCCAGCCCGCCCGCCCCGAGTACGCGCGGGAACTGGGACTGCCCCTCACCACCTTCGACACCTGGGCGCGAGAGCACCTCTGCGAAGGCCGGGGCGCCGCCGAGGCCGGCGTGACGGGATCAGTCCAGTCGCGTTGAGGGGGGTTCTGTGGTGCTGAGCCCCGATGAGTGGGTGCTGCTGGAAGCCGTCGCTGCCGAGAGTTCGGGCCGGCTGACCGGAGAGCCGCCCCAGGCGCGCCGGACCGCGGAGCACGGGACCGTGCGCCGGCTCGTCGGAGCGAAGGTGTGCGAGTTCGCGAGCGCCGAACTGCTCGACGGTCTCACTGCCGGCGGAGCCCGTCCGGCGTGGGCGGTGCGGGTCGCCGACCTGGGGCAGGAGCCGCTGCGCTACCGGATCCTGCGGGACCGTCCAGCCGAGCAGCCTGTCGTACCGGTGGCGGCCGACTGCGTACCGGACACCACGATCAGCGTGCGTGCCTTTGGCCTGCCCCTTCTCGGTGACGCGCGTACCCTCGACGGCCTGAGAAAGTATCGGGTGGTCGGGTGATCACTCGTTCTTGAGGTCGTCGGCGAGGCGGCGGGCTGCTTCGGTCTCGATGGAGCCGCGTGATTCGATCTCCTCGCCGCTGCCCGCGTCGCGTGCCGAGGCGAGTCCGACCGAGGCGCGGGATCCTGGCCCGCGGCCGCCTGGGGTTGACGCCACCGCCCGGATCGGCAGGGAGGTCGGCTGGACCGCGGACGGCGTCAACTACCGCCTCGCCCGGCCGAGTCGCCGGTGGCGCGTCCCCAACCGGACGGCGCCGGTGGGGCGGGCGTACGCGTTCGGCGTCCTTGTGGCGGACGTGTGGCCGCCGGCGTCTGCCCGCCGCACGCGACGGCCGTCAACCGGCCCGGCGCACGGGTCGGGGCCCGGTCGGGCGGGGTTGCGGACAGCGTCGGCGGCGCCTGCAGCACGGGCCGCTCTCGCCGGTCGCGGTCATCGGCAGGACCATCACGACCACCGCGGACGGCTGTTCGTCCACCTCCCCGGCGGCCGGCGTCTCGCGACGGCTCCCGTCCGGCTGATCGGGCCCGCTGCCGGGAACGGCGCGCGCGGCACGGAGAAACCATTCCAGTCGCGAGGCCCTCAGGCCGAGCGCCGCCGCGAGCTGTTGGACGGAGCGGCGCTGTGGTCGGAGCACCCGGCCCCGCTCGATGTCGCTGATCGTTCTCACACTGACCTGGGAACGCCGGGCGAGTTCCTCATGCGTGAATCCCACTTCACGACGAAGCGCCCTCAGCATGCCCCCGAATGTCGAATCCCCTTGTTGTGCCTTCGACATGTCACCCCTCAGAATCTTGGCGCGTGGGAGCGCTCCCACACCCATCGGGAGCGTAGCAGCACCTTATGCCCAGGTCAGCCGTGACACGCGGCCGTGGCTCATACCGGAACAACGGAATGTGACGGCCTTTCAGTTCGAGGCCGTTCGAGGCAGTCCGAGGCCTTCAGGCCGAGGCGCGGACCGTCAGTTCGGTCGGCAGGATCACCTGGCGACGCGGCCGCCCGGGTTCGGCGATCTCCTCGAGCAGCAGCTGGACCATCAACCGCCCCATCGCCTCGGTCGGTTGGCGAACACTGGTGAGGGACGGCTCGGTGCTACGGGCGATGACGGAGTCGTCGAAGCCGACGACGGCCACGTCTCCCGGCACGCGCCGCCCGGCCTCGCGCAGCGCCCGGAACGCGCCCACGGCCATCAGGTCGGAGGCGCAGAACACGGCATCGAGGGTGGGCGTTTCGGCCAGGAGCTCGCGCATCGCCGCGTAGCCGCCCGCCTCGGTGAAGTCGCCGTGGGCGACGAGCGCGTCCTGCGGAGCGAGGCCGGCCTCCGTGAGCGCCTCCCGGTACCCCGCCAGGCGTGCCCCGGCCGCTTCCATGGCGAGCGGCCCCGTGATGGTGGCCACTCTGGTGCGGCCGAGTCCGACCAGGTGCCGGACGGCCGCCCGGGCCCCGCCGGCGTTGTCGGCGTGGACGTAGCTCAGCGATTCGCGCTCGGACCGGCGGCCGCCCAGTACGGCCGGCATCCCGAGCTGTTCGAGCAGGTCGGGCAACAGGTCGTCCTGGCGCACCGAGACCAGGAGCACCCCGTCGACCCGACGCGCGGTGAGGTAGCGCGTCAGGCGTTCGCGCTCGTCCTCGTTGCGGACCAGGGTCAGCAGCAACTGAAGGTCGGTCGAGGCGAGTTCGTCGGAGATCCCGGCGATGACGTCCGCGAAGTACGGCTCCGACCTCAACCGCGACAGGCTCTCCGGGACGACCAGGGCGACGACGTCGGTGCGCGAGGTCACCAGGGACCGTGCCGCCTGGTTGGGTACGTAGCCGAGCTCGGCGACGGCGTGCTCCACGGCCTCCCTCGCCCGGGCGCTCACCTTGGGCGAACCGTTGATGACCCGGGACACCGTTCCCCGGCTGACTCCCGCGCGGGCGGCCACGTCCTCCACCGTCGGTCGCGCGGCAGACCGGGCACCTCCGGGGCCCGGCCTGTCAGTTCGGGGCATGATCACACTCCGGTGTGGCTCACTCTCGGGAGTGGCCATCCTACACGGCGTGAGAGCGCTCCCATCGGCGCTTCCACGGGTGCTCCCGCGGGCCCTCCCACCGGCGCTTCCACGCGCCCGGCCCGTCGGCCGGCCCGTCGCCCGGTCGGGAGGGGGCCGACCGGCCGACGGGACCGGCGGTCACAGGGGCATGCCCTGCCAGCCGCCGAGGTTGGTGGGCGTCGTGCCCATGCGGAAGTAGACGCGGCCGTCCGTGCCGATGGCGAACACGTACAGGACACCGCCGCCGTCGACGATCGCGGTCGGGTAGTCGAGGACGGTGCCGCCGAGGTCCTGCCAGGCGCCGTAGCCGGCGTTCGGCGCGGTCTGGGCGGTGGTGCTCACACCGCCGCCGCCGTTGCGCTCGAACAGGACGACCCGCCCGCCGAGGTTGGCCATCGCCGGCTCGCCCACGCCCTTGTGGCCGCCGAGGTTGGTCGGGGACTGGCTCCACGGTCCCCCGGGCCGGGTCTGGTAACTGACGAGCATCGCGCCGGTTTCGGCCTCGCGGTAGGCGAGTTCGATGCGGCCGTCCTGGTCGAGCGCGGCCTTGGGCGGGCTGGCCGGCCGGGAGTTCGGGATCGGGCCCGGGCCGTTGATGGCGTCGTTCGGAGCGGTCTGCCACCAGTTGACGACCCCGTCGCGGGTGCTGGCGAAGACCTCGATCCTCCCGGCGCCGTTGCGGATCGCGGTGACGGGATCCTGGATGTCGGTGCCGTGCAGGTCGTCCCAGGTGGTCGTCCAGGCGCCGTTCGGGCTGGTCTGCCGGATCGCGCTGAGGCCGCCGCCGCCGTTCTTGACGAAGAGCTCCAGCCGGCCGTCCTGGGAGGCGACCACCGCGGGCACGCCGACCTGGCCCGCGTTGACGAGCCCGGCGTTGGGGTTGCCGAGGTCGGCCCAGCCGTCCCGCCACACGCCGTTGGGCGTGGTCTGCGGGACGGAGACGATGTGGTGGTCGGTGAGGCGGCGGGCGAAGACCTCCATCCGGCCGTCCGCGTTGGTGCCGACGGCGATGCCCGGGGCCAGCCGCCCGCCCGGGTCGGCGAACCGTGCCGGGCCGCCCCAACTGCCGTCCCCCTGGCGCCAGTACGTGTAGAGGGAGCCCGCCCGGACGACGAAGACCTGCGGTCGGCCGTCCTGGTTCAGCCCGGCCCAGGAGGTGCCGCGCGACCAGCGGTAGTACATCCGGGAGAACCAGGCGGTTTCGTAGTTGCCCGAGTGGTCGTGGCTGGCGTACTCGGAGACGAACACGCCCTTGGTGCCGACCGTCGCCGGGTCGAGGTTCACCGGGCAGTCGCTGATGTTGTAGTCCCGGTAGTTCACCTGGATCAGCGAGCCGCCGTACTGGCTCGCCGCCACGCCCGCGAACTTCGCGGCGGAGATGTGGTCCGAGTGGTCGTCCTTGTAGCGGGTGTCCGGGAGTTCGTCCTGGGCCCGGAGCACGGTCGGCTGGTACGTCACCATGATCTGCCGCAGCACCTCGACGACGTCCGCCGCCGTGTAGGTCGACGGCCCGGACAGCGGGCTGTCCTTCGGGACGACCGTGGTGTCGGTGCCGCCGTTCAGCACGTTGGCGAGCCCGGCGTCGTGCAGGTTGAGGAAGATCAGGTGCACCGACCGGTCCTTGAGCATGTACCGCTCGACCTGTTTGCCCGCGACCGTCCACGCCTCGACCGTCCAGTGCCCGATCTCGTCGGTCGCCGGGTCGTTGTCGCCGACCCCGGTCATCCGGGAGTAGGCGTTGACGGCGCCCATCTGGCGGTTCCAGGTGCGCAGCGGGTCGCCGGCGGGGTCCCAGCAGCCGCCCGCGCACGGGTCACCGGTGATGTTCCCGGCGGTGACGAACACCGTGACGGACGGCGTGCCGTCGGCGAGGGCGTTGGACAGGTCCGGGTTCATGAACAGGATGTCGTCGTCCTCGTGGGCGACGACCTGCATGAACAGCGGCCCGGAGCCGGCGGCCATACGTGCGGCCGTACCCGTACCCGTACCCGTGGCCGCGGAGGCTCGGGTCGCGGTCCCCTTGGCCAGGACGGGTGCGGCGAGGGCGGTCAGCGCGAGGGAGGTGAGGAGTTGCCGTCGTCCGATTGCCATGTGATGTCCCCTCATTCGAGATTTCGAGGTTCGACAGGTGATCACGCCAGGAGGAGATTGGCGGATTGTCGGGCGGAAAGTGCCCGAGACGGTATATCGCAAATTCCGTCAGGCGCGACAGTCAGCTGACGCACGATCAGGCCACTCCGTCTGCTTCCCGCCGATCTCGCCTGTACAGCGCGGTTTCTGCTGGAACTTCCCCATGGCTTCCGCCTGATGTTCCTCCTGGCGGAAGCCGGGCCGGCGGTGATTGCATGGTGGATGGCGAGCGGTCTCCGAGATTTCTCGGCGCATTCTCGGACCTCCTCCTCCGGGAAGCGGATCGCCGCCATTTCCTGGTCACCCGAGCCATGCGGGAAAACGGTTTTCCGTACCCGGCGAAAGGACTCCTGTGCACGTCGCCCACCGCCCACCGCGGGGCCGCCTGTCCGCCATGACGGCAGCCGCCGTCGTCCTCGGCGCGTTCGCCGCCCTGCCGCCCGCGGCCCCGGCGAACGCGGCCGCCGGCTGCGGGCCGGTCCCCGCCGCGCTCCCGCCAGGCCCCGCCGCGCTCGCGTCAGGCCCGGGCGCGCCGCGCCCCGAGTCCGCGGCCTGGACGGGGAGTTGGGGGACCGCCATGAGCCTGGCCGGACCGTCGGCAGCCTCGGGCGTGACGGGGCGGCAGACCCTGCGCATGGTCGTCCACACCAGCATCGGCGGCAGCTCCGCCCGGATCCACCTGGTGAACACCTTCAGCCCGGACCCGGTGACCATCGGGCACGTCACCGTCGCGGCCCAGGACCGGACTTCGGCCCGGAACGGGAACCCGGCCACGGCGGCGGCCGCGCCGGTCACCCTGACCTTCG
>NZ_LIPD01000021.1 GCF_001905545.1 Streptomyces sp. CB02056
TCACCCAATCCACCACCAACACCGTCACCGCTTCCTTCCCCGGTCCTGGCGGAACACCCATCACCACACCGCCCTCCGAAGCGAGCGTCGACGTCCCGTCGCTAACCATCAACAAGGAGGTCTGCACCTCCGCAAACGCCGCCGACTGCGGTGAGGGCGGCGCGGGCCCGTGGGCCAAGACCACCACCGTCGCCCCGAACGGCACCGCCTACTGGCGCATCACGGTGACCAACAACGGCCCCGTCAACATCACCGGCATCACCCTCACCGACACGGTCACGCCGTCGTGCGTCACAGCTGCTGGCACGTTCGACCTGGCGGCAGGGGCCTCCCATCAGGTGTTCTGCAACCTGCCGGGCATCACGCAATCCACCACCAACACCGTCACGGCCTCCTTCCCGGGGCCCGGCGGAACACCCATCACCACACCGCCCTCCGAAGCGAGCGTCGACGTCCCGTCGCTAACCATCAACAAGGAGGTCTGCACCTCCGCAAACGCCGCCGACTGCGGTGAGGGCGGCGCGGGCCCGTGGGCCAAGACCACCACCGTCGCCCCGAACGGCACCGCCTACTGGCGCATCACGGTGACCAACAACGGCCCCGTCAACATCACCGGCATCACCCTCACCGACACGGTCACGCCGTCGTGCGTCACAGCTGCTGGCACGTTCGACCTGGCGGCAGGGGCCTCCCATCAGGTGTTCTGCAACCTGCCGGGCATCACGCAGTCAACGACGAACACGGTCACGGCGTCCTTCCCCGGCCCTGGCGGAACACCCATCACCACGCCCCCGTCCGAGGCGAGCGTCGACGTCCCCTCCCTGGCCATCAACAAGGAGGTCTGCACCTCCGCGAACGCCGCCGACTGCGGCGAGGGCGGCGCGGGACCGTGGGCCAAGACCACCACCATCGCCCCGAACGGCACCGCGTACTGGCGGATCACCGTCACCAACAACGGGCCCGTCAACATCACCGGCATCACCCTCGCCGATGCCATCACGCCGTCGTGCGTCACAGCCGCCGGCACCTTCGACCTGGCGGCGGGCGCCTCCCATCAGGTGTTCTGCAACCTGACCGGCGTCACGCAATCCACCACCAACACCGTCACGGCCTCCTTCCCCGGCCCCGGCGGAACACCCATCACCACACCCCCATCCGAGGCCAGTGCCGACGTTCCGTCCCTGGTCATCAACAAGGAGGTCTGCACCTCCGCGAACGCCGCTGACTGCGGCGAGGGCGGCGCGGGACCGTGGGCCAAGACCACCACCCTGGCGCCGAATGGGACGGCGTACTGGCGGATCACCGTCACCAACAACGGCACGGTCAACCTGACCGGCATCACCCTCACCGACTCCGTCACACCCTCGTGCGTCACGGCCGCCGGCACCTTCGACCTCGCCGCAGGCGCGTCACAGCAGATCTTCTGCAACCTGCCAGACATCACCAAGCTGACGACCAACACCGTCACCGCCTCCTTCCCCGGCCCCGGCGGAACACCCATCACCACACCCCCGTCCGAGGCCAGTGCCGACGTTCCGTCCCTGGTCATCAACAAGGAGGTCTGCACCTCCGCAAACGCCGCCGACTGCGGTGACGGCGGACCCGGCCCCTGGGCGAAGACCACCACCCTGGCGCCGAATGGGACGGCGTACTGGCGGATCACGGTGACCAACAACGGCACGGTCAACCTGACCGGCATCACCCTCACCGACGCCGTCACACCGTCGTGCGTGACGGCCGCCGGCTCCTTTGACCTCGCCGCAGGCGCGTCCCATCAGGTGTTCTGCAACCTGCCAGACATCACCAAGCTGGCGACGAACACGGTGACGGCCTCCTTCCCAGGGCCCGGTGGCACCCCGATCACCACACCGCCCTCCGAAGCGAGCGTCGACGTTCCGTCGCTGACGATCAACAAGGAGGTCTGCACCTCGACCAACGCCGCCGACTGCGGTGAGGGCGGCGCGGGACCGTGGGCCAAGACCACCACCGTCGCCCCGAACGGCACCGCCTACTGGCGGATCACCGTCACCAACAACGGCACGGTGAACCTGACCGGCATCACCCTCACCGACACGGTCACACCGTCGTGCGTCACAGCTGCTGGCACCTTCGACCTGGCGGCGGGCGCGTCCCATCAGGTGTTCTGCAACCTGACGAGCGTCTCCCAGTCAACGACGAACACGGTGACGGCGTCCTTCCCCGGTCCTGGTGGAACACCCATCACCACTCCGCCCTCCGAGGCGAGCGTCGACGTTCCGTCCCTGGTCATCAACAAGGAGGTCTGCACCTCGACCAACGCCGCCGACTGCGGTGACGGCGGCGCGGGACCGTGGGCCAAGACGACCACTGTCGCGCCGAACGGCACCGCCTACTGGCGGATCACCGTCACCAACAACGGCACGGTGAACCTGACCGGCATCACCCTCACCGACACGGTCACGCCGTCGTGTGTCACAGCTGCTGGCACCTTCGACCTGGCGGCGGGCGCGTCCCATCAGGTGTTCTGCAACCTGACGAGCGTCTCCCAATCGACGACGAACACGGTGACGGCGTCCTTCCCCGGTCCTGGTGGAACACCCATCACTACACCGCCCTCCGAGGCGAGCGTTGACGTTCCGTCGCTGACGATCAACAAGGAGGTCTGCACCAGCACCAACCCGGCTGACTGCGGCCAAGGCGGCTCCGGCCCCTGGGCGAAGACCACCACCGTCGCCCCGAACGGCACCGCTTACTGGCGCATCACGGTGACCAACAACGGCCCCGTCAACATCGCTGACATCACCCTCGCCGACTCCGTGACGCCGGCTTGTGTCACGGCTGCCGGATCGTTCGACCTGGCGGCAGGTGCGTCCAAGCAGGTGTTCTGCAACCTGCCGGGCGTCACCAAGTTGACGACGAACACGGTGACAGCGTCCTTCCCCGGCCCTGGTGGCACCCCGATCACCACGCCCCCGTCCGAAGCCAGTGCCGACGTCCCGTCCCTGGCCATCAACAAGGAGGTCTGCACCTCCGCCAACGCCGCCGACTGCGGTGACGGCGGCCCCGGCCCCTGGGCCAAGACCACCACCGTCGCGCCAAACGGCACCGCCTACTGGCGCATCACCGTCACCAACAACGGCACGGTCAACCTGACCGGCATCACGCTGAACGACTCTGTGACGCCGGCCTGCGTGACGGCTGCGGGGACATTCGATCTGGCGGCAGGTGCGTCCAAGCAGGTCTTCTGCAACCTGCCGGGCGTCACCAAGTTGACGACCAACACTGTCACCGCCTCCTTCCCCGGCCCTGGTGGCACCCCGATCACCACGCCCCCGTCCGAAGCCAGTGCCGACGTCCCGTCCCTGGCCATCAACAAGGAGGTCTGCACCTCCGCCAACGCCGCCGACTGCGGTGACGGCGGACCCGGCCCCTGGGCCAAGACCACCACCATCCCGCCGAACGGCACCGCCTACTGGCGGATCACCGTCACCAACAACGGCACGGTGAACCTGACCGGCATCACGCTGAACGACTCCGTCACACCGGCCTGCGTGACAACTGCGGGGACATTCGACCTCGCGGCAGGCGCGTCCAAGCAGGTCTTCTGCAACCTGCCAGGCGTCACCCAGTCGACGACGAACACGGTGACGGCGTCCTTCCCCGGCCCCGGCGGCACCCCGATCACCACACCGCCGTCCGAGGCGCGCGTGGATGTGAGCGGCACTAACGTTCCGTCACTGAGCGTCGACAAGGAGGTCTGCCAGTCGGACAAGTCCGGCGACTGCGGTGAGGGCGGCGCCGGGCCGTGGGGCAAGGAGGTGACGCTGCACAAGGGTGGGGCGTCCGAGGAGCCGTGTGCGCCGGACAAGTGCCAGGCGTTCTGGCAGATCACGGTGACCAACACCGGCACGGTGGACCTGACCGGGATCACGCTGAACGACCGCCAGGAGGTGTCCTGCACGGTGGCGGCCGGGACGTTCGATCTGGCCGCGGGGCAGACGAAGAAGTTCTACTGCTCCAGCCTGATCAGTGAGGACACCGTCAACACGGTCACGGCCTCCTACGTGCCGCCGAACTCGCCGCCCGGGACCGAGCCGGTGACCACTCCGCCGTCCTCCGCGCTCGCCCGGTGCACGCCGCCGTGCGAGAAGGAGGGGTGCCACGAGCACAAGCCCGGCCATGGGAACGGCAGTGGCCACGGCAACGGGAACGGCAACGGCCAGGGGCCGGAGCACGGCAGCACCGGTCCCGGCGAGCACCCGCAGGGTGGACACCCGCAGGGCGGGCACCAGCAGCACCACGAGGGTGGGCCGCTGCCGGACACCGGCTCGTCGGTCCGGCCCTACGCCGCGACCGGTGCGGCGCTGGCCGGTCTCGGTTCGGTGCTGGCCCTCCTGGTCCGGGCGCGCAGGCGCCGGGCGGGCGGGGTGAGCGAGTGAGCCCGACAAGGCCGGACCGGTCCTGACGGGCCGAGGGCGGTGGCCCGGGAGGAAGTCCTCCCGGGCCACCGCCCTTGTGCGGCCGTCACGGAGGCATGCGGTCGGAATCCGCCGTCGACGCGGGCCCTGGACCTGGCCGCCTCCTTCAGGGGACCCTACGGGCATGGAGTTCTTCTGCTACCACCGCGACCGGCCCGGCTCCGGGACGTTACGCCGCGAACTGCTGGAACAGCACTGGTCCTACATGGACGGGTACGCGGAGGAGTTGATCGCCCGGGGCCCGACCCTCACCGAGGACCGCGACGCCCCCACCGGCAGCGTGCACATCATCGACCTGCCCGATGCCGCCGCGGCCCGGGCGTTCGCCTTCGCCGAGCCGGGTTACCAGGCGGGCGTCTACCGGGACGTGCTGCTGCGGCGGTGGAGCAACACGCTGGGGCGCACCATGTGGGACTTCCCCGGCGGCCGGACCGGCGGCAACCGGTACCTGGTGCTCGGCCTCGGCTCGGGGCCGGCCGTCGACCTCGCCGTGCCGGCCGACCGGGACGGGCTGATCGCCTACGGTCCGCTGCTGTCCGACGACGGCACCGCCTGGCTGGGCACGGCCGCGTTGCTCCGGGCGCCGGACCGGGATGTGGCGGGCGCCGTCCTGACCCGGGAGCGGTACGCCGACGTCGAGGTGCACGACTGGCAGTTCGGCGGGCGGCCATCCTGACCGGCCGGTGCTGAGGCCGGTGCGCCGGGCCTGCGTCCACCGCGTCCAGTGCCAGATCCGTCCGCCGTCCGCCCCTGGGAGACCTCGTGCGGGCGGTTCCTCGCGGCCTACCGTGGCGGGGTGAGCGAGGAGACGGACGGGTGTACCGGGCGGGTGCTGGTCCTGGTGCTGCCCGAGGTGAATCTGCTGGACCTCGGCGGTCCTGTGCAGGTGTTCGACGCCGCGGCGCAGCTCGGCGGCGGTTACCGGCTGGAGTACGTCGCCGAGGCGGACGCTCTGCGGTCCGCCCAGGGCCTGCGGCTGGCGGGGCTGGCGCCGCTGGCCACGAGCCGGGCGGCAGCCGGTGACCTGGTGCTCGTGCCGGGCCCCCGGCTGACCGGATCCGACCGGCTGGTGGCACCCGCCGTCGTGCGCTGGGTGCGTGAGGCGTACGACGCGGGTGCCCGGGTGGCGTCCGTGTGCAGCGGTGCGGTCGTCCTGGGGGAGGCGGGGCTGCTGGACGGCAGGGCGTGCACGACCCACTGGTCGCTCACCTCGGCGATGCGCGACCGGTACCCGCGGGCCCGGGTGCGTGAGGCCGCGCTCTACGTGCACGACGGGCGGATCAGCACCAGTGCGGGCATCTCGTCGGGGATCGATCTCGCGTTGTCCCTGGTCGAGCGGGAGCGCGGCCCGGAGCTGGCCGGGCGGGTCGCGCGTGAGCTGGTGCTGTACCTGCGACGGGACGGGGACGCGGCACAGATCAGTCCGTTCCTGCGGCACCGCGACCACGTCCAGCCCGCGGTGCACCGGGTGCAGGACCATCTGGCGCAGCACCTGGACGCCGCCTTCACCCTGCGTGAACTCGCCGGCATCGCCGGGCTGTCCCCTCGCGGTCTGACGCGGGCCTTCACCGCGGCCGCTGGCCTCACCCCGTTCGCCTACCAGCGGCAACTGCGGCTGGAGCGGGCCCGCGCCCTGCTGTCCGGTACCGACCTGACGGTGGAGGCGGTCGCGCTCCGGTGCGGGTTCCGTGACGCCCGGCAGCTGCGCCGGGTGGTCGCCGACGCCTTCGGGGCCCCGCCCTCGCTGCTGCGGGCGCCACTGCGGCCGACCGCCTGACGGGCCCGGCCTCCTCGGCGTAGAGCCTCTTCTGCGACCGGTTCACCCCGACCTCCTCCGATTTCCCCCTTTCCCGTTTCCACGAGGGCCGACGGCACCGTGCTGCCGGAACGTGCCCGGATTGTCAAGGTATGTCTTGTTCGCGATGATTTCCGGGCCCCGTAGGGGGCACCGAGCGCTGCGCCGTACCGGCCGGGTGCTGCTGGGCACGGGTCTGGCGGCCGCGTCCTTCGCGGGGATCGCCTTCGCGGGGGTGAGCGCGTCGATGGCGGACAGCTTCGCCGCCGCGCCCCGCGGATCCGATGCCCGGGAGTGGCCGACCGCCCGGCCGGTGCCGGAGGGCAGGATCACCGTGGCGGTCGCGGTCAGCAACGAGGGGTCCGTGGCCACCGACGTCCTCGCGCCCTACCAGGTGTTCGCCGAGTCACCGACGATGTTCGTCTACACGGTGGCCGCCGAACGCCGTGTCTCCCCGCTGTCCGGCGGCGCCCATCTGCTGCCCGACCACACGCTGGCCGAGGTGGCGGACGGCACTCTGCCGGAACCCGACGTGGTAGTCGTGCCCGCCGTGACCGACCCCGCCGGCGCCGGCGAGGAGCGCCTGCGCCAGTGGATCGTCGAACGCCACCGCAAGGGCGCCCGGATCCTCGGGGTGTGCGCGGGCTCCGAGCTGCTGGCCGCCTCCGGTCTGCTCGACGGCCGCGAGGCCACGTCGTTCTGGTCCAACATCGGCTCCCTGGAGCGCGGTTACCCGAAGGTCGACTGGCAGCGCGGGCGGCGCTACGTCGAGGACGGGCGGGTGACCACCACCGCGGGCGTCACCTCCGGCACCGTGGGCGCGCTGCGGCTGGTCGAGGAACTGGCCGGTGAGGCGGAGTCGACCCGTATCGGCACCGGCCTGGCCTACCCCGGCTGGACTCCGGACGGGCCGACCGCGATACCGGCCAACCACCTCGCCCTCGGCGACCTCCCGTACGCCCTCAACGCCGCGTTCCCGTGGCTGCGCCCCACCACGGCCATCGGCCTGGTCGACGGCGTCGAGGAGATCGACGCGGCCGCCGCCTTCGAGGGGTACGGCGGGGTCTCCTTCGCCACCCGGACGCTGGTGATCGGCGCCAGGGACACCGTCACCACCCGCCACGGCCTGGTCCTCGTCACCCGGCCCGCGACGGGAGGCGCCCACGGGGCGGACCGCTTCGTGGTGCCCGGTGTCAGGGACGCCTCCGGCCTCGACGGTGCGCTGGGCGACTGGGCCCTGCGCAACGGGCTCGCCGCCGAACTGCCCGGCGGAGGACGGCGGTCCGGGGAGTTCGGCTTCGATCCGGTCCTGCGGGACCTCGCCGAGCACGGCGACCGCCGTACGGCACTGACCACCGCGAAGTTCTCCGAGTACCCCTCGGCCCATCTGGAGCTGACCGGCGCGTCCTGGCCCTGGCGGTCCACTCTGCTGGCCGCGGCGGCGGTCGCCGTGAGCGTGGGGGTGGGGCTGGCACCGACGGCGGTCCGGCACACGGTTCGACGGCGGCGCCGCGCCGCACCGGGCCGCTGAGGGGGACCCGCCGGGGCCACGACGGCCCGTGGAGCGGTGGCCGTGCCGTCCGTCAGATCGGGTCCGTCTTGATCGTTCCGACGCACAGGGCCCAGATGACGAGGGCGTCGATCGCGATCAGGACGATGGCCCACAGGGGGTAGTAGGGCAGCCAGAGGAAGTTGGCGATCATCCCCAGCCCTGCCACGACCAGACCGACGATGCGGGCCCAGGCGGCGCCGCTGAAGACCGCGACACCCGCCACGACGACGAAGACGCCGAGGATGAGGTGGATCCATCCCCAGCCCTCGGTGTTCATCGCGTACACGTAGCTGCGGGTGACGACGAGCAGGCTGTCGTGGGTGATGGCGGCGCTGCCCTGGAAGATCGCCATGAGGCCGGCGGTGATCAGCATGACCCCGGCGAAGATGGTCCACCCTGACGCGTAGGGGTACTGCTCGCGGCCCCGGGCGGTGGGGCCGACTCCGGACGTACTGCTGGCCATGACACGGTCTCCTTCGATCGCGGTCGCCTCGCGGACGGGGGACGGGGACGGGGACGGAGGGACGAGCAGCCGGGTGGAGGGGCTCCGGACGACCCGGAGCGGGGCACCCGCACCGGCAGAGCCCCACATTCACCGTAAGACCGGACCCTCCATCCCGCCGTCGGACGACCGGCCCGCCCCGACCGCCGCCCCGGCCGCCGCCCCGCCCTCGCCCGGACCGTCGCGGGCACCGCGCACGGAATCCGCTTGACCTTGACACCGTGACAAGCCCTTCACTGAGGCCCAGGAGGTGGTCCTGATGACCAGGCCGGAAGAGGACAGGGACACGATGCGGGCGGCGCTCCGCGGGCTGGAGCACGACGACCCGTCGGTGCGCCTGCGGGCGGCGCTGGCCGTCGGCACGAACCCGGACGCGGGGTTCGTCCGCCCGCTCGTCGGGCGGTGCGCGGTCGAGCCCGAGTTCTCCGTGCGCGAGATGCTCACCTGGGCGCTCACCCGCCACGAGGCGGCGGTGACCGTGCCGCTGCTGCTCGGCGAGGTCCGCGCGGAGCGGGCGCAGGCCCGGAGCCAGGCCCTGCACACGCTGTCCAAGATCGGGGACCGGCGGGCGTGGCCGGCGATCACTCCGGCGCTGCTGGCCGACGCCGACGAGGAGGTGGCCCGCAGCGCCTGGCGGGCCGCGGTCGTGCTCGTACCCGAGGACGGGGTGCCCGCGCTGGCCGTAGTGTTGGCGGCTCAGCTCGGGCGCGGCGGACGTGAGACGCGGCTGAGCCTCAGCCGGGCGCTGGTCGCGCTCGGGGAGGCGGTGCTGCCGACGCTGGGCGCCGCGACGACGGACCCCGACCCCGGGGTGCGCGCGCACGCGCTCGCCACCGAACGGCTGTGGCACGACCCGGACGCCGGGTTCGAGCTCGCCGTCGAGGAGGCGAAGCGCACGGCGGTCTTCGGCGAGGGCCGCCAGGAGGGACGGTAGGCAGTGTTGATCGGCGACGTGGCCCGGCGGTCGGGGGTCAGCGCCCGCATGCTCAGGCACTACGAGTCGCTCGGGCTGGTGCGTCCGACGGGGCGCACCGGCTCCGGTTACCGCCGGTACGCGGACGAGGACATCCGGCGGATCTTCCACATCGAGAGCCTGCGGTCGCTGGGCCTCTCGCTGCGCGACGTCGGTCGGGCCCTGGACGATCCCGGCTTCGCGCCCGCGGAGCTCGTCGAGGACCTCATCTGCCGGACCCGCGAGCGCATCGCGGCGGAGACGGAGCTGCTCACCCGGCTGCGGCGGATCGACGCCGCGGAGCCCGCCGGGTGGGAGGAGGTCCTCCGGGTCGTCGCGCTGCTCCAGGCCCTGGAGTCGAAGAGCCCGGGGGCGCGGCAGCGCGCCGCGCTGTCCGCGGGCGAGGACGCGGCGGTGCCGGTGGAGGCGCTGGTCGAGGCCGTGCTGGGCGAGTCGGACCCGATCGTCGCCGGGGCGCTCCGGTGGGCGCTGGCGCAGTCGGGCGGGGACGGGACGGCCCTGCTCGCGGAGGGGCTGGACTCGTCCGCGGCCGAGGTGCGCGAACGGGCCGTCCGGTCCCTCGCCGAGCTGCCGGACGGGACGGCGACCGCGCTGCTGCGGGACGCCCTCGGGCACCCGGACGCCGTGGTCCGCAGGTACGCGGCCCTGGCGCTCGGGGCCCGCGGCGTGGCCGACGCGGTCCCGACGCTCATCGACATGATCGTCGGGGCGACGAACGACGCCGACGCGGCGGACGCGCTGGGCGCGCTGGCGAACGGCTCCGCTTCGGTGGACGATCCCGCTCCGGCGGACGGCGCCACGCCGGCGAGCGGCCCCGCGCTGGCGGACCGGATCGCCGCCGGGCTGGTCGACCGCCTCGCCCAGGAGGCCGTCGGCCCGGACGCGCGCCGGCGGCTGACCCAGGCGCTCGCGGACGTCCCGGGCGGTACGGCGTCCCGCGCCCTCGAAGCGCTCGCGCGGGACGAGGACCGTGCGGTCGCGCTGACCGCGACATACATTCTCAAGCTGCGCGACACGCGGTAGTCCGCGATGGTCACGCGGTAGCCGGGGGCGGGTTCGAGGTGGGGGTGGCATGACAGGGGCCGGGCGGTTCCGTCGGCAGCGGCAGCTGTTCCTCTCGGTGGCGATCGACACGTTCGGCTCCGGTGTCTTCCTGCCGCTGTCGCTGCTGTTCTTCGTCACCGTCCGGCACTTCCCGGCGGCCGCCGCGGGCACCGCCGTGACGGTCGGGTCGCTCGCGTCCTTCGCCGTCGTGCCGCTCTGCGGACGGGCCGTCCAGGCGGTGGGGCCCAAGTCCTGCCTGGTCGTCAGCAACGTCCTGACCGCGCTCGGGTACGGGCTGTTCTTCGCGGCCGGGAACCTGGTCACCGTGGCGGCCGCCACCTTCCTCGTGACGGCCTCCGACCGCCTCTACGGCGCCGCCTGGCCCACCCTGGTCGCGCGGTTCGCGAAGCCGGAGGAGCTCACCGAGTGGTTCTCCGCGGTCACCGTGCTCAAGACCACCTCGCTGGGCGTCGGCACCCTGGGGGCGACCGCCCTGATGGCGCTCGCCGGCGGGCACGGCCTGGAGGTCGCGCTCGCCCTGAACAGCGCGAGCTCCCTCCTCGCGGCCGCCCTCCTGCTGGGGGTGACCGTGCCGGCCGCCGAGCGGCCCGGGCTCCGGGCGGCGAGGTCGAACACCCGGGCGGCGCTCGGCGACCGGCCGTTCCTGTCCCTGGTCGCGTCCCAGACGCTGCTCTCGGCGGCCTGGCTGATCCCGACCGTCGCCTTCCCCCTCTACCTGGTGGAGGGCCTCCACCAGGCCGCCTACTGGCCGACCGTCGTGGTCGCCGTGCGCTACGCCACCGCCACCACCCTGCAGATGCGGATCAGCCGGCTGCTGTCCGGCTGGAGCCGCTCGCGGGTCCTGGGCCTGTCGATCGGCGCGGCGGCCGGCGCCATCGCCCTCACCGCGACGGTCTCCACCGCCCCGCACGCCCTCCAGGGCCCGCTCGCCGTCCTCGTGGCGGTGGTGCTGGCGCTGGCCGAACTGGCCTCGAAGCCCACCGCGGCCGCGACGGCGGTCGCCATGGCACCCAAGGGCGACGAGGGACCGTACATGTCCCTGTTCCAGCTGACCTGGACGGTGTCCTACGCGGTCGGACCGGCGGTCATCGGCCTGGGCCTGCAGAACCCCCCGCTGCTCTGGACCGCGCTGGCCCTCTGCGTGGCGGCCAGCGCCCTGGCCCACCGCCTCCGCACGCCCTGGCGACCGCGGCCGCAACCGCATGGGCCCTCAGTCCGTGGGCTGCGGAAGGAAGCCGAGGCCCCGTAGCCGACGCCCCGGACGCGCGGGCCGGGCGTCAGTGGCGCACGGGCGGCTGCTCGGCGGCGCCGTAGGCGCGCAGCTGGTACGGGAGCGCGGACGGGCGGCACCACTGGAGGTCGAGGCCGCAGGCGCCGAGGACGGCGCCGAAAGCGTGCCGCATCGCGTCCTGGACGGCGGTGCGGGCCCGTGCGGCCCGCTCGGCGGCGGGGGTGTCGCCGTCGGCGGCCGCGGACAGGCGGCGGGAGGGGTTCCAGCGGAGGTCGGCGACGCCGGTGGTGTCGTCGCCGTCGTCGACGGGCCGGCACGGGGCGAGGGTGATGCCGGGCGCGTGCAGGTGGTCGGCGACCGGCAGTCCGGCCAGTGCGGCGGTGCGGCGCACCGCGTCGACGACGTGCGCGCCGATGCCGAGGTCCTGCGGGCGGGACCCGGCCGGAGCGGCGGTGTCCCGGCCGGCGTCCTGTCCGGTGGCCGGGGCGGGGCCGCTGGTACGGCCGACCCTGGTCTCCCCGTCGAGCCGACCGGCCTCGACCTCGATGCCGAAGGCCGGCAGGAACTCCGCCAGGGCGTTCTGCATGCTGCTGGTGACGACGCGACCGGCGGCGGAGGCCGGCTGCTGGAACTCCTCCATGGCCGCCGCGGCGGCCAGCCGGGGGCCGGGCTCCCAGTGCAGGGCGATCAGGCCGGCGCAGTCGTCGGAGTCGTCGAACGGCCGGGCCGGGCGCAGCTGGACGCCGGGGCCGTGTCCGCCGTACCCGACGGGCAGGCCGGCCAGGAGGAGCGCCTCGGTGACGCGGTCGGCGAGCAGCGGGTCGATCCGGGGCCCGCCCCGGGGGGTGCGTTCCGCAGCCGTGTCCTGCCGTGCGGCAGCCGTGTTCACGCCGTCCTCCTCCGGGTCCCGGGCGGCGGCCGACCGCCTGCGCCCCGAGCGTACGGCGTACCCGGACGAACCGTCGGCGAATCCCGGAACCCGGCCACCGCGGCGCGCCCGCCAGGAGGGCGGGCGCACCGGCGGTGTGCGTCCGGTCAGTTCCAGGGGTTGGCCGGCTGGTCGTTGATGGCCGTCCAGAAACGGGTGTTGGTGGGGATGTTGCCGTAGGCCCAGAAGGTCCAGCCGCCGGTCTGCGACAGGTCGGTGCCGTAGTGGCCGTCGTGGAACTCGGCCTCGCGCCAGCCGGCGCCGAAACCGGCCTGGCAGACGCTGTCGGCCGCGGCCCGGCTGTTCAGGCGGGAGCCCTTGACCGGCTGGCTGAGGGCGACGGTGCCCTGCGCCCAGCCGTTGTAGAAGCCGAGGCTGATCCCGGACGGGGCCGGGCTGCCGTCGACGTTGAGGCAGAGCACGGGCAGCGAGACGGACGGCGCGGTGTCACCGTTGTAGGCGTTGCTCGGGCTGCCGCCGGGGCCGCCGACCTGGACGGTGCCGTCGGGGCCGTTGGAGACGACGGACCAGGTCATCCCGAGGTGGGTGGCCGGCCCGGTGGTGGCGGAGGCCGGGGCGGCGGTGAGCGGGATCAGGGCGGCGGCGGCGACGGCGGTCGCGGTGGCGACGGCCTTCTTCAGACGGTTCATCGACTGCTCCTGGGTTCGGGGTCCTCACTGGGCGACCGGCTCGTTTCGGCCGGTGCACAAGAAACTTCTCAACCGAACGCACACAACTGGCATGATCTGATCATCAGTTCGTCACGACTCGCGCCCGTCCTCCACGGCGGCCGGTCCGGTCCGGCCCCGCGGGCCCCAGGGAGGGACGTTGGAGTTCAGGATCCTCGGCTCGCTGGAGGTGTGGACCGGCGACGGCCGACGCATCCCCTCCGAAGGCTCCCGGCAGGAGCGGCTGCTCGCCGCCCTGCTGCTCAACGCGGACTCCTCCGTACCGGTCGCCCGCCTGGTGGACACCGTCTGGGACGAGCGGCCGCCGGCCACCGCCACCCGCCAGGTCCGCAACCTCGCCGGGGTACTGCGGCGCCGCTTCGCCGAGGCCGACCCGGACGCGCCGCCCGCCCTGCTCACCGACGGCCGCGGCTACCGCATCACGCTCACCGGCCACCGCCTGGACGCCCGCGACTTCACCGACCGGCTCGCCGTCGCCCGTGCCGAGGCCGCCGCCGGGCGGGCCCCGGAGGCCGTCGACGGGCTCCGCTCCGCGCTCGCCCTGTGGCGCGGACCGGCCCTCGACGGACTCGCCGTGGACGCGGACGCCCCGGGCGCCGTCGCGCTGGACGAACTGCGGCTGACCGCCTGGGAGGAGTGCCTCGACCTGGAACTCGCACTCGGCCGGCACCGAACGGCCGTCCCCGAACTCACCGCGCTGGTCGCCGACCACCCGCTGCGGGAACGGTTCACCGGACAGCTGATGCGCGCCCTGCACGGCTCCGGACGCACCCCCGAGGGGCTCGCCGCCTACCGCCGGTTCGCGGAACGGCTGGCCGACGAGCTCGGGCTCGACCCCGGGCCCGAGCTGCGGGCGCTGCACCTGGAGCTGCTGGCCACCGAACCGGTGCCCGCCGCCACGGCCCGGGCCGAGGAACCACCCGCGCCGGCGCCACCCGCGCAGGCGCAGGTGCAGGCGTCGCCCGCCCAACTCCCGCCCGCCCTGGCCACCTTCGTCGGACGCGACACCGAACTGCGGGCCCTGGACGCGCTGCTCACCGACCCGGCGGACCAGGAGGCCGGGCCGGCCGCCGCCGCGTGCGCGGTCTGCGCCGTCTCCGGACCGGCCGGGGTCGGCAAGACCACCCTCGCCGTCGACTGGGCCCACCGGGTCCGCGACCGCTTCCCGGACGGCCAGCTCTACGCCGACCTGCACGGCTACTCCGTCGACGCGCCGCTCGCCCCGCGCACCGTCCTGGCCCGCTTCCTGCGCGCCCTCGGCGTGCCCGGCGACCGGATCCCCGCGGCGGCGGACGAGGCGGCCGCGCTCTACCGCTCCCGGTTGGCCGATCGGCGGCTGCTCGTGATCCTCGACAACGCCCGCGACGCCGAGCAGGTCCGCCCGCTGCTGCCCGGCGCCCCGGGCTGCCGCACGGTGGTCACCAGCCGCACCCGGCTCGACGGACTGACCGTCCGCAACGGCGCCCGGCCGCTGGTGCTCGACGTCCTGCCCGCCCACCAGGCCCTCGAACTGCTGGCCCGCATGGTCGGCGAGCACCGCACCCGCGCCGAGCCGCGCGCCGCCGCCGAACTCGCCGACGCCTGCGGCCGACTGCCCCTCGCCCTGGCCGTCACCGCCAGCCGCCTGGCCGCCAGCCCGGACCGCAGCCTCACCGACCACGCCGCCGAACTCCTCGACACGGAGCACCGGTTGAGCGCCCTCCAGATCGAGGGCGACGACACCTCGGCGGTCCGCGCCGCCTTCGACCTCTCCTACCGCTCACTGCCCGGCGAGGCCCGCGACCTGCTCCGGCTGCTCGCCCTCGTCCCGGCCGTCGGCATCGGCGCCGACGCGGCCGCCGCCCTGGCCGGCGCCCCGCCCGCCGCCGTCCGGCCCGTCCTCGACCGGCTGGCCGCCGCCCACCTGCTCACCCCCGAGGACCGCGACCACTACCGGCTCAACGACCTCCTGCGCCTCTACGCCGCCGAACGCTGCTCCGTGGAGACCAGCGCCGCCGAACGCCGCGCCGCCCTGGTCCGCCTCGGCTCCTGGTACCTCCACCGCGGCCACTCCCCCGCCTTCCTCCCCACCCACCCCGCCGCCGACCACCCGGCCCGCCTGTACGGCCTCCACCTCGACGAGTGGGTCGAGGTGGACCGCCTGGCCGCCGCGGCCGCCGCAGCAGCCGACCCCCCGCCGGGCGGCTAGAGCCAGCCGCGGCGGGCGGTCTTGAGGCCGGCTTCGAAGCGGCTGGCCGCGTCGAGGCGTTCCATCAGGACGGCCATCTGGCGGCGGACGGTGCGTACCGAGACGCCGAGGCGTTTGGCCGCCGCGTCGTCCGTGAGGCCGGTGGACAGCAGGCGCAGGAGTTCGCGCTCGCCGGTGGTCAGGGTCAGCGGCGGCGCGCCGTCGGGGTCGTCGGTGATCGGGACGGCGGTCTCCCAGGTCTGTTCGAACAGGGCGACCAGGGAGGCGACGATGCCCGGCTCCCGGGTGCACAGGGCGCCGGCCCGGGTGTTCTCCGGGTCGATCGGCAGCACGGCGGTGCTGCGGTCGAAGACCAGCATCCGGGGCGGCAGCACCGGTGCGGTGCGCACCTCGCCGCCGAGGCCGGACATCCAGCGGGCGTAGTCGAGGGTCTCCGGGGCGTCGTGGATGCTCTCCTGGTAGACGGTGCGCAGGCTGACGCCGCGTCGCAGGGCGTCCTCGTCGAGCGGACGGGAGGCGGCCAGGCTGGCCGCGGACTGGGCGCCGCCGGGCATCACCGCCAGGACCTCGGTGGTCAGCCGGGCGGTCAGCACCTCCAGCTTGTCCTGGATGGCGTCGAGGCCGAGCAGCCGTTCGTGGTCGCCCACCGGGGTGTCGGTCCGCACCTTGGCGTACTCCCCCAGGGCCCGCGCGACGGCGGCCTTGGAGGCGGCCAACTCCTGCTGCCGACGGGCGAGTTCCTCCTCCTGGCGGCGCAGCAGGATCTCCAGTCCGCGCTCCGGGCTGACCGGCCGCAGGGTGCCGGGCCGCTCGCGGGAGGTCCGCAGCAGGGTGAGGTCGGCGAGCCGGTCGAGGGCCGCGCGCACGGCGGCCTCGGGGAGGCCGAGCCGGTCGCAGAGTTCCGCGACCCCGCCTTCCGGGTCGGCGAGCATTCCTCGGTAGACGGCTTCCGTGGTGGCGTCCAACCCCAGCAGTTCCAGCACTTCTCGACCCCTGATCCCCGTGGACGATTCCGTATGCCCGGTCGGCCCGGGCCGATCCTTCCCCCGGCCGGAACCCCTCGCAAGGGCATGATCCGGTCAACGGCCCCGGCCCCGGCCGCCCTTCGCGGTTGTGCAGCATGCTGCCTGTCCTGTTCCTGCCCGCCGAATTCCCTTCCCGTGGCGGCCCGCGGAACGGGAGGATTCGCCGTGCGCGCATTCCCCGAATTCCCGGAAACCCAGAACTGCGTTATCCCCCAGTGCAGTTCCCGCACAGAACAGGAATCCGCCGTGGCCGTCCGTCCACTCGCCGCCGTCCTCCTGACCCTCGCCCTCGCCGGCTCCGCCGCGCCGGCCTTCGCCGCCGGTACGACCGCCACCGACGCCCCGTCCGCCACCCAGGGCCCGGGTGGCGGGATCGGCTGGGACAACCCCTCCGCCCGGTCGATCGGCTGGGACGCCCCGCCCGCCGACGACGCCGTCGTGCAGGCCTGACCTGCGGTGTTCGCAGTCCAGCTGACCGTGCCGGCCGGCGCCGCCGCCCCCTCGGGAGAGGCGGCGGCCGCGGAGGCCCAGGCCGCGCTGTGGGCGTGCGCCGCCCCGGACGACGGCCTGGAGCACGTACGCGCCCGCGCCGTGCCCGAGGGCGTCGGCCTGGTGCTCTACGTCCGCGCCGCCGACGAGGCGGCAGCCCGGTCGAGGGCGCGGAACCTGCTGGCCAGGGCCCTGCCGGCGGCCGTCCGGCTCCCGTCCGGCCGCCGCTGAAGAACGCGCCGGGACGTGCTGGAACGCACCGGGCCCCGCTGCGGCCCGCGCCGCACCCGAGGGCGTCGGCCACCCGCCGTCGCGCCCGGGCGCTTTCCGGCCTTCCAGGCAGCTTTCGACCGGTTCCTCCCGCCCGGGAGATTGGCCGGTTCTTTGCTGTCGCTTTACCCCGTCATGGCTGACACACCATCAGCACGTCGGCCGTCCCCCCGTTTTCCGACCACCTTTCCTTCCCGTACGGACCAGTCGAGGAGTTCCATGTCACGCCCCACGGGCGGATCACCGCGGCAGCGGGCCGAAGCCGGCTCGCCGCCCCCCTCCGCAGCGCGCCGCGGCAACGGCGTACTGCGCCACACCGCCGTCGCCCTGGCGGTGGTGCTCTCGGTCGAGGCCGCCGCCGTCATCATGACGACCGGTCAGGCCGTCGCCGTCACCACGGAGCAGTCCCCGAAGCCCGCCAAGGCCCTGGGCCCGGCGGAGGCCAAGGACATCGCGACCGCCCACCTCAAGGCCCGGTTGGAGAACCGCCGGATCGAGGTGGTGGACGAGCGCACCGAGTCGACCACCAGCTGGATCAACCCGGACGGCACCACCACGCTGGACCTCGCCTCCGGCCCGGTCCGCTACAAGGACAAGGCCGGCAGGCTCCAGCCGATCGACGTCGACCTGGCGCGGCAGTCGGACGGCAGCGTCAAGGCCAAGGGGCACCCGCTCAACCTCTCGCTGGCCGGCGCCACCCCGCCCGCCGCCGCGTCGGCGTTCAAGGCCGCCGGTGCCCCGGCCGGCGCCCACCAGGCCCCGGCCACGCCGCTGGTCTCGCTGGACAACGGCAACGGCACCGCGATGTCGCTGTCCTGGCGCGGCGCCCTGCCCGCTCCCACCGTGGACGGCGCCAGGGCCCGGTACGCGGACGCGCTCACCGCCACCGACCTGGTCATCGAGTCCACCCGGACCGGCTTCGAGCAGTTCCTGGAGCTCAAGGACCGCTCGGCGGTGGCCGCCAACGGCAGTGTGACGCTCACCCTGGACGCGGCCGGCCTCCAGGCCCGGCAGAACCCGGACGACTCGGTCTCCTTCCTCGACCCGAAGACCGGCGAGGAGAAGGGCCAGCTGCCCGCCCCGGTGATGTGGGACGCGCAGGTCGACGAGCGCAGCGGCGACCACACCCGCACCGCTCCGGTCGCGCTGAAGGTCGTCCAGAACGGGAACGCGATCGACCTGACGCTGACCCCGGACGCCGCGTTCCTGAACGACCCGAAGACGAAGTACCCGGTGACCGTCGACCCGGCGGTCAACATCGGCGTCGGCTTCGACACCTTCGTCCAGCAGGGCTACGCCACCGACGTCTCCTCGCAGACCGAGCTGAAGCTGGGCAACAACGGCTCCGGCCAGGTGGCGCGTTCGTTCCTGCAGTTCCCGATGGCGAAGATCAGCGGGAAGCAGATCACCGGCGGCAAGCTCAACCTGTGGAACTTCCACAGCTGGTCCTGCACCGCGAAGAGCTGGGAGGTCTGGGACACCGGCACGGCCACCACGGCCACCCGCTGGACGGCCCAGCCCGGCTGGAACAAGAAGTGGGCGACGTCCACCGCGACCAAGGGCTACTCCAGCTCCTGCAACGACGGCTGGGTGAACCAGGACATCACCGCGCTGGTCAAGGCCTGGGCCGCCAACGGCAACACCAACAACACCCTGGGCATCCGGGCCACCGACGAGTCCGACCCGTACGGCTGGAAGAAGTTCAACTCCGGCAACGCGACGTCCAACACGCCGTACCTGTCGGTCACGTACAACACCCCGCCGGGTGTCTCCACGCTGGTCTCCCCGGCCGACGCCGCGCTGACCAACGACGCCACGCCGACGCTGTCCGCCAAGGCGACCGACCCCGACGGCGGCAACATCGCCCTGGACTTCGAGGTCTGGGCGTCCAACGGCACGGCCGCGCTGCAGTCCGGGCGCACCGCCATGGCGGCCTCCGGCTCGACGTTCACCTGGGCCCCGGGCACCAAGCTGGCGCCGGGCGCCTACAAGTGGCGCTCGCGCTCCTGGGACGGCACCGCCAACAGCGCCTGGTCGGGCTTCCGCACCTTCACCGTGGACACCACCGCGCCGGGCGCGACCACCGTCTCCTCCGGGGACTTCCCGGCCGGCCAGTGGGCGGGCACCCCGGACGCCAACGGCAGCTACAACGGCACCTTCACCTTCACCCCGCCGACCAGCGACGTGAAGGACATCCAGTACCGGCTGGACGGCGGGGCCTGGGTCACCGCGGCCACCATCGGCACCCCGGTCAGCGCCAAGCTCACCTTCAAGGCGGGCTCCCACACCGTCACCGCGCACACCCGGGACGCCGCGGGCAACGTCTCCGCCGACAGGACGTACGCCTTCTACGCCGGCAAGGGCTCCGCCCTGGTCGCGCCGGGCGCGGGCGAGCGCCCGGCCCGCCGCACCTCGCTGCAGGCCGAGGGCAACAGCACCTACACCGGGGTCCGCTACCAGTACCGGCGCGGTGAGACGGACGCCTGGAAGGACGTCCCGGTCGCCAACGTCGCCACCACCGACGGCAAGCCGGTGACGGCCTGGCCGTTCACCGCCCCCGGCGGCAAGCCGGCCGCGCTGACCTGGAACATCACCGACACCCTGGCCGAGAACGGCCCGGTCGACGTCCGCGCGGTGTTCACCGACGGCACCGCCACCGACGCCACCGAGCCGAACACCGTCACGGTGGACCGCAACGCGGGCACCGCGCCGGAGACCAAGGTCGGCCCGGGCGAGGTGAACACCCTCACCGGTGACCTCACCCTCTCCGAGAGCGACGCCGAGGCCTTCGGCCTGCACGCCGAGCGCTCCTTCTCCTCCCGCCGGCCCGCCAACGGCTCGGCCCAGGAGGGCCAGGCGGCGATCTTCGGCCCGCAGTGGAGCTCCGGCACCACCGCCGAACTCACCGACGCCGCCTACTCCTACGTCCGCCAGACCTCGGCGACCTCCCTCTCGGTGGTCTCCGCGGACGGCTCCGAGACCGGCTTCACCGCCACCGGCGCCGGCGGCTGGAAGCCCGAGCCCGGCGCCGAGAACCTCACCCTGACCGGTGCGCTCACCGGCTCCTTCACCCTGAAGGACACCGACGGCACCACCGTCACCTTCGCCAAGGTCGACCCGGCCGCCACCACCTGGCAGGCCTCCGGCTCCTCGCTGCCCAGCGACAACTCCACCACCTCGGTGGTCTCGGAGAAGGTCGTCTCCGGCGGCAAGACCCTGGCCCGCCCGAAGTACGTGGTCGCGCCGTCCTCGGCGACCGCCTCCGCCGACTGCGCCGCCGTGCCGTCCACGGCCGGCTGCCGGGTGCTGGAGTACGTCTACGCCGACACCACCACCGCCACCGCGTCCGCCCTGGGCGACACGGCCGGCCAGGTGAAGCAGATCCGCCTGTGGTCCACCGACCCCGGCGCCGCCACCGCCACCCCCGTCGCCGTCGCGCAGTACGCGTACGACGCCCAGGGCCGGCTGCGCGAGGTCTGGGACCCGCGGATCAGCCCCGCGCTGAAGACCGCGTACGGCTACGACGCGGCCGGCCGGGTCACCACCGTGACCGAGCCCGGCGAGCTGCCGTGGACCCTGGAGTACGGCAAGGCCGGCAACGCCGCCACCGCCGGCGACGGCATGCTGCTCGCCGCCTCCCGGCCCACCCTCAAGCAGGGCAGCAAGGACGTCACCGACGGCACCGCGACCACCTCGGTCGTCTACGACGTCCCGCTGAGCGGCGCCAACGCGCCGTACCCGCTGGCGCCGTCCGACGTCGCGGCCTGGGGCCAGAGCGACGCCCCGACCGACGCCACCGCCGTCCTGCCGCCCGACGCCGTCCCGGCCACCCACGACGGCAAGGCGCTCGGCACCGCCGGCTACAACCGCGCCTCGGTGACGTACACCAACGCCTCCGGCCGCGAGGTCAACACCGCCACCCCCGGCGGCGGCATCACCACCACCGAGTACAACGCCTACGGCAGCCCGGTGCGGACCCTCTCCGCGGAGAACCGCGTCCTCGCCCTGGCCACCACCGGCAACGACCTGAACAAGCTGCGCGCCCTCGGCATCGCCGGCCGCTCGACGGCCGACCGCGCCCAGGTGCTCTCCTCGACCTCGGTCCACTCGGCCGACGGCAAGCGCCTGCTGGAGCAGTACGACCCGCTGCAGCTGGTCACCCTGGAGCACGGCGTGGCCGCCTCCGGCAGCTCCCCGGCGCTCGCCGCCGGCGACGAGGTCCCGGCCCGCGCCCACACCGTCAACGGCTACGACGAGGGCCGCCCGGCGAACGCCGCGGTCAGCGACATGACCACCTCGGTGACGGTCGGCGCCCGGATCGACGGCTACGCCGCCGACGCCGACACCCGCACCACCGCCACCGGCTACGACTGGGCCCAGGGCCTGCCCACCTCGGCCGTCCAGGACCCGGCCGGCCTGAAGATCACCACCAGCACCGGCTACGACGCCAGCGGCCGGGTGACCTCGCAGAGCCGCCCGAACTCCACCGGCTCCGACGCGGCCACCACCGTCACCACGTACTACACCGGCACCGGGACCGGCGCCTGCGCCGGCCACCCCGAGTGGGCCGACCTGGTCTGCTCGATCGCCCCGGCCGCGCAGATCGCCGGCGGCGGCGCCAACCCGCCGCAGCTGCCGACGAAGACCTTCCAGTACGACCGCTGGGGCAACGTCACGGTCCAGACCGAGACCGCCAACGGCGTCACCCGCACCACCACCCGCGGCTACGACGCGGCCGGGCGCGCGGTGAAGACCTCGATCAGCGGCGGCACCGGCACCGCGGTCGCCGACACGGTGTTCGGCTACGACCCCGCCAACGGCGAGCTGGCCACCACCAGCAACGGCAAGGCCACCGTCACCCAGGGCTATGACCGGCTCGGCCGCCAGGTCTCCTACGACGACGGCGCCGGCAACGTCACCACCACCGAGTACGACAAGCTCGACCGCCCGGTGAAGAAGTCCGACTCGGTGCCGTCCACCGTGACCTACGGCTACGACACCGCCAAGGACCCGCGCGGCCTGCCCACCTCCCTGACCGACTCGGTGGCCGGCACCTTCACCGCCTCCTACGACGTCGAGGGCCGGCTGGTCTCCCAGACCATGCCCGGCGGCAACACCCTGACCAGCAGCTACGACAGCCAGGGCGTCCAGACCGGCAAGACCTACACCAACCAGGCGGGCACCGTCCTGCTGGCCGACACCGCCGACTTCACCGTCCACGGACAGCAGGCCGGCCGTACCCAGAGCGACGGCAACAGCACCACCAGCGGCTACACCTACGACGCCACCGGCCGCCTCACCAAGGCCGCCGACAGCACCGGCCTGGCCTGCTCCACCCGGACCTACGCGTTCGACAGGAGCAGCAACCGGACCAACCGCACCAGCGTCACCGACGACTGCGACCCGGCCACCGCCGACACCGTCACCCAGGCCGAGACCCACGGCTACGACACCGCCGACCGCCTCACCGACGCCGGCTACGTGTACGACGCCTTCGGCCGCACCACCGCCCTGCCCAAGGGCACCCAGGTCGGCTACCGCACCAACGACCTGGTCCGCACCGAGACCCTCGGCGACACCCGCAAGACCTGGGACCTGGACGCCGCCGGCCGCCTGGCGCTCTCCACCACGGAGACCAAGGGCACCGACGGCACCTGGACCGTCACCGCGCAGGACACCAGGCACTTCGACGGCGGCACCGACAGCCCGACCTGGTCCAAGGACGCGGCCGGCAAGCTGACCCGCAACGTCCTGGACCTGACCGGCCGGCTCACGGCCGCCACCGGCACCGACGGCGGCGCGGTCCTGCTGCTGACCAACCTGCACGGCGACGTGTCCGTCCAGATGTCCCCCGACGGCACCGAGGACCTCGCGGTCTACCACTACGACGAGTACGGCAACGTCGTCGACGCCACCGGCTCGGCCGCGTACGGCTGGCTCGGCGGGGCGCAGCGCGAGGCCGACAGCGTCTCCGGCCTCACCCTGATGGGCGTGCGCCTGTACGACCCGACCACCGGCCGCTTCCTGCAGACCGACCCGGTCCTGGAGGGCTCGCCGAACGCCTACGGCTACCCGGTCGACCCGATCACCATGGACGACCTGACGGGCATGTCCTGGAAGAAGAAGTGGGTCGCCAACTTCAGCCGGGCCGAGGGCAACACCATCGGCGGTCTGCTGGTCGTCTCCAGCAAGATCTCCAAGGGCATCTCCGGGATCCTGAAGAAGCTCCCGCACATCGCCGCCCGGGCCGCCGGCTGGGTCCTGTGGGCGCTGTCCTACCTGATGAAGAGCATCGGCAAGAAGTTCCTCAAGGCCGCCAACAAGCGGGGCAGCCACGGGGTCCGGTTCACCTTCGGCATCTGGCACTCCAGCCACTGGTACGTGCCGGACTACCCGACCTACCGGGTGGACCCGCGCTACTGAGAGGGGGACGGCACCCGAGAGGGGGGACGGCACCACGCTGACGCTCCACTGACGCAAGGCAGGATGCACGACAGGTGAGGCCGGGCCCGGGGGTGCTCCCCCGGGCCCGGCCGCTTGCGCGCGCCGATGATCATCCCGGCGTAGGCTCTCGGCTGATCACAGGGGCACAGGAGAGGGAGACATGGGCCAGAAGATCATCCAGTTCTCGGACCTGACCGGCAAGCACGCGGAGAGCGACGCGGACCTGGTGCGGGTGGTGGTGCTCCGGCACCCCGACCTGACGGACGGTCCGGTCGAGATCGACGCGCTGGCCGGGGAGTTGGGCGGCGTGCGGGAGCTGGCGCTCGACCTGGTCACCGTCGAGCTGCACCACCCGGACCGGGCGGAGCCGCAGACGGTGGTGATGGAGGCGGCGACCTTCGACCGGCTGGCCTCGGCCGCGCCGATGGCCGAGGTGCTGCGCGGCGCCCGCCCGGCCGCCCGGACGGCCGCGCGCGAGACGGCGCCCACCCCCGTGCGGGAGGCCGCGCCCACCACCGTGCGCGGGGCGGCGCCCGCCGCCGGCCGGGAGCGGGTCGACCACGCCGGCCTGGAGCACGCCGGACGGCCGCACCAGGGCCGCACCACCGAGGCGGAGAAGCAGGTCGTCCGGGAGCACCTGGAGGAGATCAACGAGCGGCTCGCCGCCGAGGGCGTGCGCACGATCGACCCGGCGAACGTCGAGCACGTCACCCAGTACCGGCTGGACACCCTGGCCCGGGAGACCGGTGTGATGTTCGGCTGAGCCACCCGGGTCGCGCCGCCCGGCGCTCCGGTTGCGCCGCCCGCCGGGGGGAGCTCGGCGGGGGCGGCCCGGCCCGTCGGCCGCAAAGCCCCCACGGAACGCCGTACCGCCCCGGAACGCCGTACCGCCCCGGGCCGCGCTGCCGCCGGGCGGGTGACCGCCGAGCAGGTGAACCGCCGCGACCGGCCCTCGTGTCGCCGACCGGTGCGCCGGGGCGATCGGCTGGACTGCCCGCTATGCGACTTCCATTCCGGACCGGGCGGATCGCCTCGGTCCTGGCGCTGGTGGCCGGCTCGCTGCTGAGCAGCAGCGTGCTGGCCCCACCGGCCCAGGCCGCGATCTCCTTCACCAAGAGCGTCGACAAGGCGACCGTCTCCCCGGGGGAGAACGTCACCTACACGCTGCGCTACACCTGCTCCATCACCGAGTGCACCGGCGGGAACATCCTCGACACCCTGCCGTCGAACATGCAGTTCCTCGGCTGGACGCCGGACCCGTCCTCGGTCGACGTGGCCGCCTCCACGGTGCCCGCCGCGGGCGCGACGGGCGGCACGATGGACATCAGGCTGAAGGACCTCAGTCCGGGCACCACCGCCACCATCACGGTGACGATGAAGTACCCGAACTTCACCACCCCGAACGGCGCCACCTCGACCAACTCGGCCACCATGTCGGCCACCGGCGAGACCTCGCAGACCGCCACCGCGAACACCACGGCCCAGGTGCAGCCGCAGTACACAGTGACCAAGGGCATCCAGACCTCCAGCAGCGACAACCGCACCGTCACCTACCAGTTCACCCCCTGCGCCACCGACAACGTGCCCAACGTCGACCTGGACAGCAGCCGACTGCTGGACACCCTGCCGCCCGGCGCGGTGGTGGACACCGGCCGCTCGCCGGGCTGGACGCAGGTGCCGCCCGGCCCGAACACCTGGGGCTACGACATCGGCCCGTTCGTGTCCGGCAACGGGCGCGGCGGCTGCCGCAACCCGGGCGTCCTGGTGGTCAACTACCCGGCGGCCTCCTTCCCGGACGGGACCACCTCCGAGAACACCGTCGACCTGCTCGGCGCACCGCTCACCGAGGCCGAACGGCAGCTGGACACCTCGTCCGTCACCACCAACACGTTCCAGCCCCCGGTGACCGGCGTGGTGGTGACCGCCAGCAAGGTCTGGCGCGACACCACCACCAACGGCGACCTCAACTCCTTCAGCCTGTCCGCCACCAACACCGCGGGCCCGGCCACCAGCCTCACCATCACCGACCCCGGGGCCGGCAGCACCGACGGCGTCTACAACTGGATCTTCCCGCAGTCCCTCCAGCTGGAGCCGTGGAACCCCACCAGCATCCAACTGACCCTGCAGTACCGCCTCAACGGCGACCCCACCTGGCACACCTTCACCCCGGGCACGCCGTTCAACGGCTCCACCGCACGGCGGCTCACCTTCGCCCAGGGCGCGGGCGACCCGGCCAACGACGTGCTCGGCATCCCCGCCGGGCAGTGGCTGGACGGGCTCAAGCTCACCTGGAACGGCCCGATCCCCACCGGCTGGAGCCCCGGCAACGCGGTGCAGCTGGTCACCCAGGTCGCCACCCCCGGCCACGACGGGCGCCCCGCCCCCGAGCCGCTGACCAACTGCGTGGACACCAGCGCCACCGACGGCACCACCACCGCCAACGCCAACGCCTGCGCCCGGACCACCATCACCCAGGCCACCAACCTCGGCGCCGCCAAGACCACCGTGGCCGGCGAGCTGTCCGCCCCCGGCGGCAAGGCCACCTTCCAGGTCATCCCGTACAACCGCAGCGCCCACGACCTGGACCGCCCGCTCGTCCTGTACGACCTGCTGCCCGCCGGCGTCGTCTACATCGACGGCTCGGCCCGGCCCGACCCCGACTACCCCGACGCCAAGGCCCCCTCGTCGATCACCGTGACCCCGGGCCCGGACGGGCGCCAGCTCGTCAAGATGGAATGGCCGGCCGGCGCCCCCGACTCGACGTACCTGCACGACGCCATGGCCTACCGGATGCTCTTCGACGTCCAGGTCGCCGACAGCATCCGCTCCGGCACGCTGACCAACGACGTCTACGTCACCGTCGACCAGCCCACCCACCCGGTCGCCTGCATGTACTCCGGCTCCGACAGCGGCAGCACCCCCGACGTGCTCGACCTCAACGGCAACGGCGACACCACCGAGCTGATGTGCCACGCCTCCTCGCAGATCCAGGTCGACGTGCCGGCGGTGCTGCGCTCGTACAAGGAGGTCAAGGGGGACCTCGACGCCGACTACATGACCATCGGCACCGCCACCCCCGGCGGCCAGACGTCCTGGCGGATGACCGTCCGCAACGACTCCCCGGACCCGGTCACCGACTTCATCGCCTACGACAAGCTCCCCACCCCCGGCGACAACTACGTGCTCACCCAGGACGCCCCGCGCGGCAGCGCCTGGACCCCGTCGCTCAGCCAGCCGATCACCAGCAACGACCCGACCGTGGTGATCGAGTACGCCACCGACCCCAACCCCTGCGTGAACCCGCTGCTGGTCGACCGCACCGGCTGCAACAGCGCCGCGGTCTGGAGCACCACCTTCCCCGGGCCGGGAACGGCCACCTGGTTCCGCCTCAGCCGCCCCGGCGCCCTGGCCTCCGGCGAGTCCTTCACGCTGACCTGGCCGATGGTCGCCTCCTACGACGCGCCGGAGGGCGAGTACGCCTGGAACAGCTTCGCGTACACCGCCACCGACGCCTCCGGCCGCCAGCTGCTGCCGGCCGAGCCCGCCAAGGTCGGCGTCGCGGTCAAGCGCGTCGCCCCCTCCAACAACGCGCTGGGCGACTTCGTCTGGCACGACCGGGACGGCTCCGGGATCCAGAAGCCCGGTGACGAGGGCATCCCCGGGGTCACCGTGCACCTGCTGGACGGCAACGGGCAGCCCGTACGGGACAAGGACGGCAAGCCGGTCACCACGGTGACCGACGCCACCGGGCACTACCTGTTCGACAACCTGCCGGACGGCAGCTACGCGGTGCAGTTCGACCTGACCACCCTGCCCAAGGGCGCCACCGTCACCAAGCAGCACGCCGGCACCGACCCGAGCAAGGACTCGGACGGCGACCCGACCACCGGCATCACCCAGACCGTCACCCTCAGCGGCGGGCAGCGCGACCTCGACCTCGACCTGGGCGTGATCCTCCAGACCAGCTCCCCGTCGCCGTCGCCCTCGCCGTCCCCCTCCCCGTCGCCGAGCCCGAGCCCGTCGCCGTCCCCGTCCAACTCCCCGTCCCCGTCGCCGTCACCGACGTCCTCGCCGAGCACGACGGCCACCGCGACCCCCACCCACCCCCACACCCCGAGCGCGTCGGAGAGCGGCGAGCTGCCGCACACCGGCGGCTCCTCCTCCGACACCCTGGTCGCGGCGCTCGGAGCCATCGCCCTCCTCGGCGGCGGCGTCCTCTGCTTCGTCGCCTACCGCCGCCCGGGCCGCCACAGCTGACGCCCGCTCGGACCCCCGCCTGACACCAGCAGGACACCAGTGGCGCCGCCCCACCCGGGGCGGCGCCACTGGCGCGTTCGGGGCCGGGGCTCCTAGTCCAACTGGGACAGCACGTCGGTGATCAGCCTGGTGGCGAAGTCCTCGCCGTTGCCCGAGATCCGGTTGATGTACTCCGCGAGCAGGACCACCATGGCCTCCAACGGGTTCATCTCCTCCTTCGTCCACGGTCCGTACTGGGCGCGCCAGAGGTTGGGGCTCAGGCCCGTACCGGCGGCGATGAGCAGGCCGGCCATGATGGGGATGACCTCGGGGCTGAAGGTCCTCGGCATCATCCGCATGGTGGCCACCAGGCTGGGGACCGCGTGCTCGATCACGTCCTCCTCCTGCTTCTCGAAGGCCGTGCGCAGCCAGTTCATGTACATGTAGACGAGCGTGCAGGCGCCTTCCACCAGCGCCTCGGCCTCGCCGGGGCCGAAGGACGCGGTGAGCTGGTCGACCAGCCGCTGGTGCTCGGGGTCCGTCCCGGACTTGCCGTCGTAGATGGACTTGAGCCGGGAGTCGATCACCATGAGCGCCGCGCTCACATCGCCGACGGGAGCGTACATGGGGTCGCAGGACGACACGGGACTCCTCCTAGAGCGGCCACGGCCGGTACGGCCGGTCGGTTCGTAGGGTAGGCGAGCGATCGGACCGGGTCCGACGACTCCGGCCGCAGGCACCCCGCGGTGCCGGGTACGGAGGGCCGGACCGGACCGGCCGGGGCGGTCCGGTGGTGGTGGGACGGGCCTTCCCGTCACCCGGCGGCGGCGCCTCACACGTCAGGGCGAGGTGCCGGAAGCCGGGTTGACCGCGGCGGGCGGCGGGCGGCCGACCCCTGCTCCGGGCCGGCCGCCCTGCCTCCCGTCAGACGGCCGACGCGGCGGACCGGGCGTTGCGGCGGCGGACGTAGACGGTGGCCAGGACACCGGCGAGCACCGCCCCGCCGCTCATCCCCGCGACGGACGGGTTGATCATCGGCACGGCGGCGGCGGGCTCGGCGCCGCCGCACCGGGCGTGCCCGATGACCAGGTTGGCGCCGTTCAGCGACGGCAGCAGGGTGAGGTGGACGGCGTTGACGGTGAGGACGCCGTTGGCGTCGGTGGTCTGCTCGTTGAGGACGATCGAACCGACCAGCGGGATGCTGACCCTGGTGTTGGCGGGGGCGTTGGCCTGGAGGTTGGTCGGGATGCCGGCCACGCTGATCGACCCGCCCGCGATCAGGCCGCTGCCGGTGGCCCCGGTGGGGGTGGCGGCGCAGGTCGAGTCGACGCCGGTCAGGGAGACCGAGGCGACACCGAGGTCGAGCCCGAGCTTGTCGACCGTCGCGGAGGCCGAGGCGGTGCCGTCGACCGGGTTCCCGGCGGTGTTCGCGGTGAGCACGGAGGTGGTGGCGACCGGCCCGACGGTGAGGCCGACCAGGGTCCGGGTGCCGCCGGACGGGTACGTCGACTCCGGCGACGGCGCGACGGCGTGGCCCGCCTCCTCGGCCCGCGGGCCCGCATCGTCTGGAGCGGCCAGCACTGGGACCCGGCCCTCACCACCACGTTCTTCGCCCAGCACGGCCTCCCCCGCCCGCACCACCTGCTGAAGGGCGTCCGCGGCGAACCGCGCGGACGCCAAATAGGCCGGATGGTCAGCGCGTTGAGCGACCACCTCGCGGCCCGCCCGCCGGCCGCCGTCCTCGTCCAGGGCGACACCAACACCGCCGCCGCCGTCACCCCCGGCGGCTACGTGCTCGCCACCATCCACCGCCCCGAGAACACCGACGACGCCGCGCGGCTCGCCCAGATCCTCGACCAGCTCGCCGCCCTGGACCTGCCGGTCCTGCTGCCGCTGCACCCCCGGACCAGGGCCGCCGTCGAGGCCTTCGGCCTGCGCGGCCCGGTCGCACGGCTGCGCCGGATCGAACCGCTGGACCACGCCGGGTTCCTCGCCCTGGCCCGGCACTGCCGGCTGCTGGTGTCGGACTCCGGCGGGGTCCAGGAGGAGTGCACGGTGCTCAAGCGCCCGCTCGTGGTGGTGCGCAACTCCACCGAGCGCCCCGAGGCCGTCCGGGCCGGCTTCGCCCGGCTCGCCCGCCCGGGCCACGAACTCGCCCGTGCCCTAAGGGAGTTGCTCGCCGACGAGGCCGTCGGTGAACGGCTGGCGCAGCTCCCCTCGCCCTACGGCGACGGGCGGGCGAGCGCCGAGATCGTCGCCGCCGTCCGCAGCCGCTACCTCGCCCCCGAGCCGCGCACCGAACAGCACACCGACCAGCGCCCGGAGCCCGACCGCACACCGGTCGCGGCCGCCGCCACCGGCGTCGGCGGACACCGCTGAGCGAGGGCGGACAGCCGCCGCCTCCAGGACCCGCCCGGAAACTGCCAGGCACGAAGGTGGCGGGTCGGACCCGTCGACCCCGCCCACCCCGGCTGGCAGGGTCGGAAGCAGCCCGCAACCGGCGGGATCGACTGCACCCGGGGGGCTCCCATGACGACGACATCCGACGGCCGGCCGGCCACCGGAGCGGGCGCGTCCGGGTGCCGGCCGCGGACCGCGGGCTGAGGCGGGCACCATGGACGACCGCTACGAGCGCCACTGCTTCGCCGACCCGCTGTTCTACGACGACCCCGCCCGCGCCGAGCACGCCGACGACCGCTTCGCCGCCGCCACCGCCCCGCTGCCGCCGGGCTGGGAGCGCCACGAGCACGGCCCCTGGATCAGCCTGCGGCCGCCGCACGCCCGACTCCCCGAGCAGGGCTGGAAGGTGCACGTCTCGGCCACCCCGGACGAGGCGGAGCAGGTCGTCGAGCAGGTCCTGGCGTACTGCCTGGAGCACGGGCTGACCTGGAAGTTCCTGCGCGGCCGGGCCACCGTGCTCGCCCTGAACAGCAAGTACGCCGACCGCCGCGCCAGCGGCAAGCTGATCACGCTCTACCCGGAGGACGACACCCGGCTGGCCCGGGTGCTGGACGACCTGTCCACCCTGCTGAAGGGCGTCCCCGGCCCCTACGTCCTGAGCGACCTGCGCTACCAGGAGGGCCCGCTCTACCTGCGCTACGGCTCCTTCGTCGAACGCCACTGCACCGACGAGCGGGGCCGGCGCGTCCCGGCGATGCGCGGCCCGGACGGCGCACTGGTGCCCGACACCCGGGGCACCGTCTTCACCGTGCCGGACTGGGCGCCGGTGCCGAAGTTCGTCTCCGCCCAGCTCGCCGCCGACGCCGCGCGTGAGGCCGACGCCCCGGCCGACTTCCCGTTCGAGGTCGTCAAGGCGCTGCACTTCTCCAACGGCGGCGGGATCTACCTGGCCACCGACCGGCGCGACGGCCGACAGGTGGTGCTGCGCGAGGCCCGCCCGCACGCCGGGCTCGACTACGCCGGCCGGGACGCGGTGCAGCGGCTGCTGAGCGAGCGCCGGGTGCTGGAGGCGCTGGCCGGGGTGGACTTCGTGCCCGCCCTGTACGAGTACCGGCAGGTCTGGGAGCACCACTACCTGGTCGAGGAGTACATCGAGGGGGAGCGGCTGGAGGACGTCTTCACCCGCACCTGCCCGCTCACCCACCCCGACCCGGACGAGGCCGAGCTGGCCGCGTACACCGACTGGGCGCTCGACGTGCTCGACCAGGTCGGCGGCATGCTGGCGGCGCTGCACGAGCGCGGGCTGGTCTTCGGCGACCTGCACCCCAACAACGTGATGGTCCGGCCGGACGGGCGCTGCGCGCTGGTCGACTTCGAGATCGCCTTCCCCGCCGACGACCCCGCCGCTCCCCCGCTGGGCGCGCCCGGCTTCGTCTCGCCGAAGGCCCGGCGCGGAACCGCCGTGGACGCGTACGCGCTGGCCGCGCTGCGGCTCTACCTCTTCCTCCCGCTGAACATCCAGCTCGGGCTGGACTCGGGCAAGGCCGAGCTGGCCGGCCGGGAGATCTCCCGCCGCTACCCCGTGCCCGCCGGGTTCGGGCCCGGGGTCGCCGAGGCGCTGCACCGGGCGGCCGGCGGGAAGCTGCCGGCGGGCGCCACCGAACGCGCTCCGGTGTCCGCCGACGGCGCCGCGGGGCCGGCTCGTCCGGCCTGGCCCCAGGAGCCCTCGGCGGACACCGCGGCCTGGCGCCCGGTGCTGGACTCGCTGGCCGCGGGCATCCTGGCGATGGCCACCCCGGACCGGACGGACCGCCTCTTCCCCGGCGACGTCGAACAGTTCGGCCCGGGCCACGGCGGCCTGGGACTGTCCTACGGCGCGGCCGGCGTCCTGTACGCGCTCCGGGCCTGCGGCCGCCCCGCCCCGCCCGAGCACACCGACTGGCTGGTGGCCCGCGCGGACGCCGCGGCCGACCTGCCGCCCGGCCTCTACGACGGGCTGACCGGCATCGCCTGGACGCTGGCCCGGCTCGGGGCGACCCGGGAGGCCGACGCGCTGGTCGAGCGGCTGCTCGCCACCGAGGCCCCGGCCGATCCGGGGCTCGGCTCCGGACGGGCCGGCATCGCGCTCGGCCTGCTCGACCTGGCCGACGTGCTCGGCCGCGAACGGCTCGCCGACCGGGCCCTGGCCCTCGGCCACGAGCTGGCCCGGGACGAACCCGCACCCCGGCTGCGCGGCCTGCTGGACGGCTGGAGCGGGCAGGCCGCACTGTTCCTGCGGCTGTACGGGCACACCGGCGAGCGGCGCTGGCTGACGGCGGCCGAGGCGGCGCTCGGCCGCGAACTGGACGAGGCGGACGTCACCGACGGGATGCTCTTCCTGGTCGAGGACCGCCACCGCCGCAAGCTCCCGTACCTGGCCGCGGGCGGCGTCGGCACCGCCCGGCTGATCTCCGAACTGGCGCGGCACAGCGGGGCGGACCGACCCGACGGCGCGGGCCGGCTGCCCGGCCGGTTCGCCCAGGCGACCGCCGCCGCCGACCGCGCCTGCCTCCCCGACCTGATCGCGGCGGCCGGCCTGTTCGAGGGCCGGGCCGGGCTGGTACTGCACCTGCTGCGCGGCGGACGCCGGGCCGAGGCCGACCGCCACCTGCGGCTGCTGGAGTGGCACGTGATGAACCATCGCGGCCACCTCGCCTTCCCGGGCCGGCGCTCGATGCGCCTGTCGGCGGACCTGGCCACCGGCGCCGCCGGAGTCCTGGTCGCGCTGCACGAGGCCGTCCTCGGCCCGGTGCCGCTGCCCGGCATCACCGACTTCCCCGGCCCTGAGGCTTCGCGGCCCTGAGGCTTCGAGGCCCCGCGGCCGGGGGGACCACCACGGCCACCATCCGGTGGCCGGCACCACCACGGAAAGGAACGACCATGACCCAGATCCTGGCCCTCCAGGGCCTCCAGAGCGAGACCGGCACCGGTGCCGTCGAGCCCAACAGCCACTGGAGCAGCTTCGCCCACTACCGCGCCGAGGCGCCCGTCGCCGAGGAGGCCGGTCTCTGATGTCGACGATCCTCTCCCTCCAGGCGCTCGAGGCCGCCCAGGACGACGCGGCCGTCCCGTTCAGCCACTGGAGCACCGACCTGCACCTGCCGTTCGGCGCCCCGGTCGAGGCTGCGGAGTAATCCTCCGACCGACGACGCGGAGGCCCGCCGGGACCACCCGGCGGGCCTCCGTCCGTCGTACCGGGGCCCTTGTCCGCCGAGCCCGGGCCGCCGTCCGCCGAGCCCGCCGGGTTGGGGCCGGCCTCAGCAGGGCCCGGTGGCGTCCGCCGGGACGGTGAGCCCGGCCCGCTCGGCCAACGCCCCGGCCTGGAACCGGCTCTGCGCGCCCAGACGCGCCAGCAGCTCGGCGATGTGGCGCCGGCAGGTGCGGGTCGACATGCCCAGCCGCCGGGCGATCGTGTCGTCCTTCTCCCCGGCGGCGAGCAGCACCGCGATCACGTCCTCGACCTCGCGGGACACCGTACGGGCGGCCCGCGGCGCGGTGTCGTACGGGACCGCCTGGCTCCACTCGTGCTCGAAGAGCCCGACGAAGTACGCCACCAGGGACGGCTCCCGGACCAGCAGCGCCGCTCCGGTGGCGAGCCGGGCCGGCACGAAGGCCGTCGTCCGGTCCACCACGACCAGCCGGGCCGGCACCTCGGCGCGGGTCCGGACCTCCGCCCCCGCGGCGATGACCAGCTCCGCGTAGGAACGGGTGGGCGGGTCGAACCGGGCCGGGTGCTGGTACAGGCTCCGCAGCCGGACGCCCCGCCCCAGCGCGGCCAGGTCCCGGGGCAGCGCCTCCGCCAGGTCCGCCTGCGGGTGCCCGCCGCCCGGCTGGACGGTCAGCACCTCCTCCTTGGCGGCGCCCACCACGGAGCCGAGCGCCGAACCGGCCGCGTGGGCGTCCTCCAGCAGGCGGACCGAGCCGTCCACGCCGCCGCCCTGCGCCCGGTACACCGGCTCCAGCGAGGCCACCTCGGCGCGCAGCCCGGCCAGCGCGGCCTGACGGCGGCCCAGCTCGGCCTCCGCGATGCGCAGCCGCGCCTCCTCCCGTCCGGTCAGCCGCGCGGCGGCCGCCTCCGGGCCGACCGCCGCGAAGCAGCCCGGCCCGGCTCCCGGCCGCCGCACCAGCAGGCACAGCGCCGCCAGCCGGTCGACGGCCGCCCGGCAGCGCGCCTCGCCGAGCCCGAGGTCGGCGGAGATCCGCGCCAGGTCGGCGGGCTCGACCCGCCGGTGCCGCACCGCCCACTCGTAGACCAGCCGCGTCTCGCGATCGAGCAGGGCCTCCCGCCCCGACGACCGGACCGCGTCCGTTTTCACCGGATTCATCCACCCCTCCTCAGTCGGCCAACAACTTCCTGGCCCCCTCGCCCCCTGGCGGCCGCCGCGAACGTTGACGACGATCGAACAACCGCTTCCGGGGCCGACCGACCGCCGGACGCGACCGTCGACCGTCGGCCGCCACCAGCTGTCAAGAGGGCTGTCATGAGAGAACGTGGAACCGTCCACATCGCGTTCACCCCACACGCACCAGGAGCCCCACTGGGCTCCGTCCCGGCCCCCACCACCCCCACCGCCGGGCCGGGCGACGGCACCGTCGCCTTCTACGCCTGGACCGTCCGCCAGGACCGGCCCGCACCGGTCCGGCCCGTGCCCGGGCAGTCGTGGCGGGCCGAGCAGTCGTGGACGGCCGCGCAGGCGGTCCACGGGCGGCCGGAGACCGGCGCACCCGCCGTACGGCCGGAGGAGGTGCCGCCGGGCCACGGCGCCGTGCACGCGATCGTCGGCGACCGGCTGCTGCGGGCCCGCCGGGAGGTCGTCCTCTGCTGCCCCGGCGGCGACCCGACGGCGGCGGCGCTGGCCGACCTGGTCGTGGCCGAACTGCCGCGCACCGACCCCGCGCTGCGGGTCCGGATCGTCCACCAGCACCCCGCGCGCTTCCACCTGCCCACCCAGCGCCAGGCCCGGGCCGCGGAACGGGCCGGCGCCGAGGTGCGGACCACCGGGGAGAGCTGCGGCCCGCTGCTGGTCGTCGACCGGGAGAGCGCCTTCCTGCCGGAGCGGGGACGGACCGACGGGCTCGTCCTGGTGGACCAGCCGTCGGTGGTGGCCCACCTGGCCGACTCCTTCGAGACGCTCTGGCACCAGGGCGAGGCCTTCCGCAGCGGCCCGGCCGCCGCCCGCGCCGTCTCGGACGAGCTCCGGACGACGATCCTGCGGCTGCTCGCCGACGGCCTGAAGGACGAGGTCATCGCCCGCCGGCTCGGGCTCTCGCTGCGCAACTGCCGACGGCACATCGCCGGCCTCTACAGCTCCCTGGGCGCGGACAGCCGCTTCCAGGCGGGTGTGCTGGCGGAGCGTCACGGCCTCACCGGGACGGCGGCGGCCGCCGCCGTCGCCACCGGAGGCCGCTGACGGCCGGCCCGGGTGCGCCGGCGACACGCCCGGCGTCACACCGCCGTCACGTTCACCCCGGATACTCGGACGGGCCCACCGCCCGCGCCCCGTACGACGGAGGACCCGCCTGTGACCGCCGGCCCCGACCGCCCCACCTTCCTGCTGGTCCACGGCGCCTGGCACGGCGCCTGGTGCTGGGACCCCCTGCGCGCCGCCCTCGCCGCCGACGGCTGGCGCTCCCACGCCGTGGACCTGCCGAGCTCCGCCGCCCACCCCGAGGGCACCCGGTCGGCGGGCCTGCTGGAGGACGCCGCCGTGATCCGCGACCACCTGCGGCGGATTGACGGCCCGGTGGTGACGGTCGCCCACTCCTACGGCGGCGCCCCCGCCACCGAGGCCGTCGCGGGCGCCGCCAACGTGGTGCGGGCGGTGTACGTCTCCGCCTTCCAACTGGACGTGGGCGAGAGCACGTTCTCCTTCCTGGGGATTCCCTCACCGGAGGACGACACGGGCCACACCCCGCCGGACGTCGCCCATGCCCGCCAGGAGTACTACGCCGACGTGCCCGCCGACGTCGCCGACCGCGCGGTGGCCCGGCTGAGCCCGCAGAGCGTCCGGTCCTTCACCGAGCCGGTGACCACGGCGGGCTGGCGCACGGTGCCCTCCAGCTACGTCGTCTGCGACCAGGACCAGGCCCTCGACCTGTCCCAGCAGCACCGGCTCGCCGCCCGCGCCGACACCGTCCACCGGCTGCCCAGCAGCCACTCCCCGTTCCTGTCCATGCCCGGGGAGCTCGCCGCCCTGCTGGCCCGGATCGCCGGCTCCGCCACACCCTCGGCCTGACGTCAATCCCCTTGTTGACAAGGGGTGTTGGCGGACACGCCAGGGTGGTCCGGCTCGTGCCGGACCACCCCGCCACGGCCCTCGCCGGTCAGCCCGCCTCGGTGCGCGGCTCCAGCCGGGTACCCGTCCGGAGGGTGATCGACATCAGGTCGCTGGGGGCGTCGAGTTCCAACCGGTGCCAGCGGCCCCGGGGCACGATCGCGGCGGTGCCCGCCGTCAGCCGCACCATCGACTCGGCCTCGCCGGGCTCACCGGCCTCGCTGGGCTCGACCGGGCGGAGGAAGAGCCGGACGCCGCCGGCCAGACAGCAGACCGCCTCCTCGGCCTCGGGGTGCATCTCCCAGTGGTCGGCGTGGACCTCGGCGTCGCTCTCCACGTGGAAGGTCGCGATCTGCCAGGCCCCGGCGTCGCCGCCGGTCATCCGCCGCCCGGTGGCCCGGACGTCGCCGTCGGGGTGGATGTGCAGGGCCGAGGAGAACAGGTCCACGGCCTCGATCGGAGTGGTCGTCATGAGCGGGTTCCTTCCAGTCGGTTCTCCGCGCGGTTCCGCGCGGAGCTTTCTGCCGGGCCCTCCGCTACGGGGGTGAGCGGGTCGGGGAGGCCCGGCGCCTCCGGCCGCCGCCGGGGCAGCACGGCGGCCGCCACCAGCGCGGCGAGGACGAAGAGCCCGGCGGTGACGGCCAGTCCGGTGGCGTAGCCGTCGTTGAGGGCGACGGGGTCGGTGGCGCCGCCGGTGCGGTGCGCGGCGACGGTGGCCAGGGCCGCCAGGCCGACGCAGCCGCCGAGTTGGCGCGAGCTGTTGAGCAGGCCGGAGGCCATCCCGGCCTCGCGGGCGGCCACACCGGTGGTCCCGGCGGCGGCGACCGGGGCCAGGACCAGTCCGGTGCCGACGCTGGTGACCAGCGACGGGCCGAGGACGTCGGTGAGGAAGCCGCCGTCCGGGCTGATCAGCGCGAACCAGGCCAGGCCCGCGGCGGCCAGCACGGCCCCGGGCACCAGGGCGGCCCGCGGAGTGCGGCGCGCGACGACGCGGGTGGCGAGCACGGTGCCCGCGACCAGTCCGGCCGAGAAGGGCAGGAAGGCGAGGCCGGTGGCGGCGGCACCCAGGCCCAGGACCTGCTGGAGGTAGAGCGAGACGAAGTAGAAGGCGGTGAACTGCCCGGCTGCGGCCAGGAACACCAGCACGTTGGCACCGGCCACCCAGCGGCTGCGCAGCAGGCCGAGGCGGAGCAGCGGCGCGGCGGTCCTGGCCTCGGTGACGGCGAAGGCGGCCAACAGGGCGCCGGCGGCGGCGAGCGTCCCCAGGGTGGCCGGGGCGCCCCACCCCCGGACGTCGGTACGGACCACGCCGAACACCAGCAGCCCGATCCCGGCGGTCGCGAGGACGGCGCCGAGCACGTCCGGCCGCCCCCGCCTCACCGGCCGTACGGACCGCTCGGGCCGCGCCTCGGCGGGCAGCAGGGCGAGCGCCGTCGCCACGACGGGCAGGTTGACCAGCATGACCCAGCGCCAGCTCGCGTACTCGGTCAGCAGCCCGCCCGCCAGCACCCCCAGGGCGCCGCCGGCGGCGTTCGTCGCGCTCCACACGCCGAGCGCGCGCACCCGCCCGGGCCCTTCGGTGAACGTGGTGGTGAGCATCGCGAGCGCGGCCGGGGCGGCCGCCGCGGCGCCCACACCCTGCCCGGCGCGGGCGGCGACCAGCTGCCAGGGCTCCTGGGCCAGCCCGCCGCCGAGCGAGCAGAGGCCGAAGACGGCCAGGCCGAGCAGGAGCAGCCGGCGCCGTCCGTACAGGTCGCTCGCGCGTCCGCCGAGCAGCAGGAGCCCGCCGAAGGTGAGCGCGTAGACGTGCACGACCCAGGAGAGGTCGAGCGGGGCGAATCCCAGGTCGGTCCGGATCGCGGGCAGGGCGACGTTGACCACCGACATGTCCAGGGCGAAGACGAACTGGGCGACGGCCACCGCCGCCAGCACCCGGCCGGGGCGCCCCCGTGAGTTTTTGTACATGTATAGAAAGTAACCCCGGGCGATCCCCACTGTCGAGTCCCGGGTGATGATGGGGGCATGCAGCAGCCCTCCACCCCGCCGTCCGCCACCCCCCAGTCGGCCGGAGCGCAGCCCGCCGCGCGGCGCAAGGCCACCGGTCGGCCTCCCCGCATCTCCCGGGAGGAGGTCGTCACGGCGGCCCGCCGGATCGTGGACGAGGAGGGCGTCGAGCGGCTGACCATGCGCCGCCTGGCCGCCGAGGTCGGCAGCACGCCGATGGCGCTCTACCACCACGTCCGCGACAAGGAGGAGCTGCTCGTCCTGCTGCTGGACGACTACGCCGCGCGGACACTGCGACCGACCGCGCTCCCGGCCGAGCCGCGCGCACGGGTCGTCGCCGCGGCGGCCGCCATCCACGAGGCGCTCGCCGCCTGCCCGTGGATCGTGGAGGTGCTGACCGGGGACAGCCTGATGTCCGCCCACTCGCTCTGGTTCGTCGAGCAGATCGTCGACGGCCTGGTGGCCTGCGGCCTGTCCCCGGAACGGGCCGTCCAGGGCTACCGCGCCATCTGGTACTACACGGCCGGCGAGATCATGGTCCGCACGTCGACGGCCCGCCGCCGGCCCGCCGACGACCGCCCGACCCACCGTCAGCAGGTCTTCGCCGACCTCGACCCGGAGCAACTCCCCCGTCTGGCCGGGCTCGCGGACCGCTGGGCGCCGCTCACCGCCCAGGACACCTACCGGGACGGCCTCGACGCCCTGGTGGACGGCCTGCTCGCGGCCCGCTGAGCGGCCGCGCCGGCGTCCGCACCCCGGTTACCCCCCGACCAGCGCCCCGGCTACTTCCCGACCACCAGGCGGCCGATCGTCCGGCCGAGGAGGCGGGGCGCCAGGCGCCGGGCGGTCCACATCGCGCGGGTGCCGCGCCCGGGGAAGGCCCACAGCCGACCGCGCGCCAGGGCGCGGTCCATCGAGTCCAGGACCGCTTCGGTGCTCAACCCGCGGACCCGACCCATCAGTTCGGGGGAGTCGTCGCGCATCCGGTCCAGCATCGGGGTCTCCACCGCGGGCGGGCAGACGCACACGACCTGGATCCGGTCCTTCCGGTGCTCGGCCGCGACGGTCTCGGCCAGGAAGTGGACCGCCGCCTTCGCCGCCCCGTACGCCCCGCCCATCGGCACCGGCACCCAGCCCGCGATCGAACCGAGGATGACCACCTGGCCCCCGCCCCGGGCGGCCATGGCGGGGACGACGGCGTGCACCAGGCGGAGCGTGCCGCCGTACACGGTGTCCATCACCCGGAGGGTGTCGGCCGCGTCCCGGTCCAACAACCGGCCCATCGCGCCGACGCCCACGCAGTGCACCAGCCGCCGGGGCGGGCCCAGTTCGCGGCCGACGTCCCGGACCACGGCGGCGACCGCCGTACGGTCCGTGACGTCGCAGACGAACGGGCGCGCCCCGGGAGCCTCCCGCACCAGCCCCTCCAGACCGGCCGCGTCGACGTCGACCGCCGCGACCGCCCAGCCCGCCCGGGCCAGCCGCAGCGCCGCCGCCCGGCCGATCCCGCTGGCGGCACCGGTGACGATCGCCACCTCTCCCGGTACGGACGCCATCTGTCACGCTCCCAAGGCCGCGAGGAGTACCGGACACGCTCCCGGCGCCGGAGGCCGGCCTCCCCCATCTCCCGCGCCGACCGGTGCCTACCCGGTCGATGCCCCGCCAACTCCCCTCCCCCGAAGGAACATCGACCTCAACCGTTGCCGAAGAAGCCGAGCGCCCCCGCCCCGCACACCCCGCCGACCCCCATGAACACCGGGGTCAGCACCTTGATCTCCACCCAGCTGCCGGCCCGGAACCGCATGCCCTTCGGCGGCCCGATCGGGTACCAGCGCCGGCGTCCGATCGGGATCGGCCACAGCACCGGGCAGCCCGAGACGGTCAGCGCGTCGCCCAGGCAGTGCACCAGCGCGCCGAGCGCGATCGGCAGCCCGATCCAGAGGTACTGCTGCCCGGGCTCCTCGAACAGCCACTGCGAGCCGTTGCCGGGCTTGTCGAGGACCTCCGCGAGCATCCACGCGCTGGTCGCCCCCAGCAGCCACACCAGGACGTCGCTGGAGACCCGGGCGTGCCGCCACAGCAGTCCCTCGATCGCCAGCACCATGTGCACGAACAGCACCACCAGCACGCCCCAGCGGCCGCCGTACACGGCCACCGCCGCCGCGCCCGCCCCGCACAGCACCGCCCAGAGCCAGGTGTGCGTCAGCGTCCGGTGGCCGCCCGAGCGCCGCGGGTCGCCCTTGCCGCGGGTGGCCTTGTACACCGCGTACGAGAGGTTGTCGATCACCTCGCAGAGCGCCCGGGACACCGGCCCGAACGCCCTGGATATCGTCGCCGCCTTGTGGTCCAGGTCGGGCGCCAGGGCCGCGCCCGCACAGATCAGCGCCCCCGCGAGCAGGACCGGCCAGGGCATCGGCTCCCCCATCCCGGCCGCCGCCGCGCCCACCCCCAGCCAAGCGGCCGCACCCGACAGCGAATGCGCCGGTCCCATCATGTCCGTACACCACCGATCCTCATCAGTTCCGTCCTCACCGCGAGGACCTGAGTTCACGGCAGCCTATCCGTCCAAGATCACCGGGCCCGCGCCCGTCCCGTGCGCCCCCACCCCGGCGCGAGCCCTCCAGCCCGCGCCGGTCAGGCCAGGGCCTTCTCCAGCGCGGCGAGGTAACTGCGCATCAGGTGGTCGCGGATGCCCTCGCCGTCCGGGGAGAACGCCGCGGCTCCCAGGCCCTTGGCCCGGTCGGTCAGCGCGGAGACCAGCGGGACCTTCTCCTGGACGCGGCCCGCGGAGTCGATGTGGCGCAGCGCCTCGACGTGGGTGAAGGCGGGCTCCGGGGGCAGCTCGGGGACGATGTCGTTGCCGTGCACGAAGCGGTAGGTGCGCCCGCGCAGGCCCTTGTCGTACGCGGCGGCGAGCAGCCGGTCGCAGGTCCGGGGCTGGCCGTAGGTGTAGACGCCGTCGGCCGCCAGGCTCGGCTCCTCCAGGTCGAGCCGGGCGGCGGCGAGCATGGCGAGGGCGCCGCCGAGGCTGTGGCCGGTGAACCACACGGTCTGGTCGCCGGTCCGCAGGTCGGAGAGGGCCTTGGCGACGTCCGGGTAGACGGATTCGAGGGCCTCGGCGAAGCCGTAGTGGACGTAGCCCGTCCGGGCGGGGCCCGGCCAGGGCGGGGTGGTGGAGTCGGTGAGCCAGTCGCGGATCTGCGCGGGCTCGGTGCCGCGGAACGCGGTGACGATCATGTTGTCGCCGGCCATGGTGTAGGCCTGGGTGTCCTGCAGCGGGAACGGCGGGGTGAAGCGCGTCTGGTGGTGGCGCACGGCGTCGAAGCCCCAGGTGCGGGCCTGCTCCTCGATCGCGGCCTCGTCCTGGTAGGCGAGTTCGGCGGCCTTGGCCAGCCAGTACGCGTGCGGGAGGCTGTAGCCGGTGGCGTGCTGGTCGAAGTCGGTGGGGACGGCCATGGGGGCGACTCCTGTCGGGTCGACGGAAGGGACGGCGGGCCTGCCCCAGGGCCCGGCCGACGCCCTCCACCGGGCGCGCACCGTAACGCCCTGGCGACCAAGGGTGACGCTACCGCCCGCGCGGTTCGTGGGCGACCGGGCACACCGCCGCCCGCCTTCCCTCCCCGGGCACCCACCAGCGGTGACACCCTCCCGTCCGACCCCCGTCAGCTCGCGGGCCGGGCGGCCCCGGCCAGGGTGGTGTCCAGCCAGTCGAAGGCCACCTGGTGGAGGCGGAACATGGCGCCCATGTGGCAGTGCTCGCCCGCGCCCTCGGCCTCGGGCAGGGTGACGAGCGTGTGCGGGCAGGTCAGCGCGGCCTGGACCTGCTGGGGCTGGCCGCGGAAGAACTGGTCGTTCTCGGCGTCCAGGACGAGGGTGGGGCAGTCGATGAGCCGGGCGACGCCGTCGAGGGTGTAGTCGGCGGTACGGCGGATGTAGTCCGCCACCGACGCGGCGCCGAACGTCCACACCCCGTTGCGCAGCGCCCAGCGCACCTGGGTGCTCACCTGCATGAACAGGCCCATGACTGGCTCCACGAGGTCGTCCCGGCCGGCCTCGATCCACTCGCGGAGGAACGGCGGCAGGAACCGGTCGTGGGCCTCCCGGTAGTTGCAGAGGCCGTCGTCCAACACCAGGGCGGCCAGGCGGTGTTCGTGGGCGGCGGCGCGGGCGGCCAGGTAGCCGCCGAGGCTGTACCCGAACAGGACCAGCCCGTCGGCGGCGATCTCGGGGCAGGTCAGCGCGTAGTCGACCACCGGGGTCACCACGGCCTCCCAGTCCGGCCGGAAGACCAGCTGCTGCTCGCGCAGCACCGCGCCCTGGCCCGGCCCGTCGTAGGCGAGGACGTTGTAGCCGCGGCGCAGCGCGGCCGCGGCGACGGCGAAGTACGCCTCCTCCAGCGTCGAGTCGAAGCCGCTGGTGAACAGGACGGTGGGGCGCTGGGCGCCGGAGTCGTCGACGAGGAACAGGTAGCCGGGCAGGTGCGCGCCCTCGTAGGGAATGGCCACGGCCTCGACGGGGGTGTCCATCAGGGCCGCCGCGGCGGCGAAGGTCTCCCGGGAGAGGGCGGACAGGCCCTTGGCCTCGGGGTCGTTCGCGGGGTCGTCGCGGCGGTAGAACTCGGCGGTGCGGTAGTAGTTCGACGCGCGCAGCAGGGCCTCGCGGGCGCTGACCCGGTGCCCGGCCGCCAGGGCGCGGCTGCCGATGCCGTGGACGCGCTCCGCGGTGGCCTTCCACTCGCGCAGCCAGGCCTCCTCGTCGCCCTCGCCGATGTTCCGGGCGGTGGCCACGACCTCGCCCAGGTCGGCGCCGCCGTAGGCGGCGAATCCGGCCGCCCGAAGCGTCTCGAAGGAGAAGGACTCGTCCTCGAAGAGGAATCGCATGGTGCACTCCCGGGGTCTTGGCGAGACGGAACTGTTCCGTCTCGTCTATGACGCTAGCCCTCACCCAGTCGAGACGCAAGCGTTCCGCCTGATGTAGGTTCGGAGCATGCCCAGCACCCCCGCGCCCCGGCCGGCCTCCGACACCTCCGCCGCCCCCGACGCCGCCACGCCCCCCGCACGCCGGACGCCCGGCGGGCCGGTGCTCCAGGACTCCGTGACCGAGGCGATCGCGGCCGCCTTCTTCGAGGAACTGGCGGCCGTCGGCTACGCCCGGCTCTCCCTGGAGACGGTCGCCAAGCGGGCCGGTGCGGGCAAGGCCGCCATCTACCGCCGCTGGCCGTCCAAGCTCGACATGACCGTCGCCCTGATCCGCGCCGTGGCCGTGGACGCCTCCGAGATCAAGGACACCGGCACCCTGCGCGGCGACGTCCTCGCCTTCCTCACCGCGACCGCGGACGCGCTGCGCCACCCGCTCCCAGCGAAGATCATCCCCGACCTGCTCGCCGAAGCCGTCCGCACCCCCGAACTCGCACAGGTACTGCTGACCGCCGTCCGCGACCCCCGCCGCAGCAAGGCCACGGACCTACTGGAACGAGCGGTCGACCGCGGCGAACTCCCCGCCGACCTCGACCGCGAACTCGCCCTCGACCTCCTCGCCGGCCCGCTGTACTGGCGCCTCGCCGTCGTCCACACGGCGACCGCCCCCGACTACCTCGACCGCCTCACCGACAAGCTCCTCGCCGCCTTCGCCGCCTGACCGCCGATACACCGTCGAGGCGCTCGCACACCAGACCCGCACCGGCCTCCACCGACCCCCGAACCACCAGCGGCCATGGCGGCCCCCCTGCACCCACGACCCGCCACAGCCGCCGTCAGCCCGCCTCGGCCCGCCGCGCGATCCGTTCCCGTGCCGCGACCGCCCGCACGTCCTCATACCCGTCCAGCAGTGCGAGCGCCTCCGTCCGGTGCCGCCGGGCGGCCTCCGGCTCCTCCGCGGACACCGTCGCCGCCAGGGCGTCGAGGGCGAGCGCCTCGTGCCAGCGGTCGCCGAGTTCGTGGTGGGCGGTGGCGGCCCGGCGGAGGAAGGCGGCGGCCTCGGCGTGACGGCCGAGGCCGCGGTAGGTCTCGCCCGCGCCGTACCAGGCGAGGGCCTCGCGGCTGCGGTCGCCGAGGCGGCGGTGGAGGACGGCGGCGCGCTGGTAGGAGTCGAGGGCGTCGGCGGATTGGCCGTCGGCCCGCTGGGCGTCGCCGAGGGTGAGGAGCCAGAAGCCCTCCAGGCGGTGGTCGCGGAGGTTCAGGGCGATGTCGAGTGCCGCGTGCGCCGAGGCGAGTGCGCCGGCCTGGTCGCCGCCCTCGCGTCGGATGTCGCTCAGCAGGCGCAGGGCGTTTCCCTCCCCGCGCTGGTTCTTCAGCGCGCGGTGGGCGGCCAGCGCCTGCCCGACGGCGGTCGCGGCCTCGGGGAGGCGTCCGGCGCGGTAGTGGGTGCTGGCGAGGTTGGCGAGCGTGGTGGCCTCCCACTGGGCCTCGCCCAACGGCCGGAAGGCGGCGAGGGCCTGCTCGAAGTACTGTGCGGCGTCTTCCAGTTGCCGGCCGTGCAGGTGGACGAGTCCCAGCAGGTTGAGCGAGTGCGCCTCGTCGAGCACGTCGCCGCGTTCGCGCCAGAGCGCCAGGGCTCTGCGGTGGCACTCCAGGCTGTCGCCGAGGGAGTTGACCCGGGTGTGCCCCATACCGAGGTCGGTGAGCAGCAGGGCGCGGGCCGCGGTGTCGTCCAGGCGTTCGGCGGCCGCCAGTCCGAGCCGGCCCGCCGGGAGCCAGTCCGCCCCGGGGGCGGAGGGTGCCTGGGCGTTCCAGAGGACGGCGGCCAGCTGCCAGGTCCGCCGGTCCTCGCCCGCGGCGGAGGCGGCGTGGACGGTCTGGAGGAGGTTGACACGTTCGCGCTCGGCCCAGTCCACGGCGGCGTTGTAGTCGGCGAAGGCCGCCGGCCGGACTCCGTCGGACACCGGGTCGAGCGGTAGCCGGGCCTCGGCCGGCCGCAGCCACCGCTGGGCGGCGTCGGCGGTGTACAGGTACCAGTCGAGCACCCGGCGCAGGGCCGACTGGCGCTGTGCGGGGGTCTCTTCATGCTGGGCCTGGTCGGTGGCGTAGGCGCGCAGGAGGTCGTGGAACTGGTAGCGGTCGGGTGCGCTCTGCTCGACGAGGTGGGCGCCGACGAGGGAGTCGAGGAGTTGCCGGGTCCGGCTGGGGGTGAGGTGGGCGAGGGCGGCCGCGGCGTGGAGCCCGAAGTCGGGGCCGGGGTGGAGGCCGAGGAGCCGGAACAGGCGGGCGACCGGGTCGGGCAGGGCCCGGTAGGACCAGGCGAAGACCGTACGGACGGCGTCGGCGTCCTCGTCGTCGCCCACGCTGAGGGCGTCCCAGAGCGCGGACTCGTCACGGAGGTCGTTGATCAGGTCGTCCAGACCCATGTGCGGCAGGCTGGCGGCGCGTTCGGCCGCGATGCGCAGGGCCAGCGGCAGTTGGGCGCAGAGACGGGCCAGTTCGGTGAGCTTCGCCGGGTCGTCCTCGGACCGGTGCCCGGCCGTGACGGCCCGCAGCAGGGCGACGGCCTCGGCCTCGGGCAGGGTCCGCAGGGTGAGCCGGCGGGCGCCGTCGCGTACGGCGAGACCGGACAGTCGGCTGCGGCTGGTGACCAGGACGAGGCTTCCGGCACTGCCGGGCAGGAGCGGCCTGACCTGCTGCGCGCTGGCGGCGTTGTCGAGGACCACCAGGACGCGGCGCTCGGCGAGGAGGGAGCGGTAGAGGGCGGCCGCCGCGTCGGGATCGGGCGGGACGGCCTGAACGGCGACGCCGAGGGAGGTCAGGAAGCGGTGGAGGGCCTCCTGGGCGGTGACGGGCCGGCCCGGATCGTAGCCGCGGAGGTTGACGTACAACTGGCCGTCGGGGAAGCGGTGCCGGGCCTGGTGGGCCCAGTGCAGGGCGAGCGAGGTCTTCCCCGCGCCGGCGGTTCCGGCGATGACGACGACGGCAGCGGCGGAGTCGGGGTTCGGGTCATCGCCGGCCAGGGCATCGTTCAGCTGCTGGAGTTCGACCGTACGGTTGACGAAGCCGCGTACGTCGGCGGGCAGTTGGCGCGGAGTCGGGGTGCTGTTCGGCCGGTCGGGTCCGCCGTGGAAGTGGATGCCTCCGCTGACGTCCCTGGCCTGGACCACGTCCTGGGCGGAGGACCCGGACACGGTGGAGCGCGTGCTTCCGGGGTCGCCGGTGGACCCGACGTGCTCGTCTGCCACTGCGCTCCGTTTCCTATGCGGGTGGGAGGAGGTGTGCGGCTTCACGTTCGAAGTACGCCAGAACGTCTTCGCCCACCCTGTGGAGATCCGCGAGATATCCCTCCCACCGGAGGACGAGATCGGGATCGGTGTACCTGATCGCACCGGCCGGAATTCCCGCCTCCGAATACCGCACCTGATAGAGCGTACGGCCGCCGAGAACGACGATTTCCGGCAGCTGCCCGAATTCCTCGGAATCGGCCAGTTCCGCGGCGTCGACCATACGGACGCGCTCCCCGCATTCGGCTCGGATCCGCAGCGAGTGCAGCTGCCAGCGCAGGTAGTCCGTCCACGGCCGCTCGACCACCCGCACCCGGTGGAAGAAGGACCGCCGCGCCGCGTCCTCCCGCCCGATCGCGAGCAGCGCCGGGCGCCGGTCCTCCAGGAGTCGCAGCGCCTCGCCCCAGTCGCCGCGCCGGGCGGCCTCCCAGCTCGGACTGTCCTGCTCCTCGAAGTACTGGCGACGCTCCAACTTCCACGAGTCCCGGCCGCGGATCAGCGCGTCCCGCTCGCGGAAGTCACGCTTGTAGTCGTCCCGGGCGAGGAGCTCGCCCCACTCGGGCCGCAGCTCGGGGGCGTTCCGATCAGGCATCCGGGATGTCCGCCTTCGCCGTGCTCACCATGAGGCCGGGGATGACGACGAGCCGCTCACCCGGACCCAGGACGACGCCTTCGGGAAGCCGCCCGCGGTAGTCCTCCGTGAGATCGCGACCGATGACGGCGACATCGCCGTTCGAGAGCTGCCAGATGTCCGGGCATTCGTCCTTTCCGTCGGACGATCCCAGTTCCTTGGCGGATTTCCCGAGGCGTTTCTGCAACGAAGCGGAAGGATCGGCTTCCCATCGGCGAGCCATGCCTGCCCCCATTGGTATTGCTCTCGGCGCGGAACCATGGTTGCCGCATCTTACACCTGGTGGGGAGTCGGGAGAATGTTCAGTACATTCGCCATGTACTCCTAAATGATCACCATCGCGGGCACATCGGTCCCCTGTGCGACAGAAACTCCGGGCACGTGGGCGTCGCGCGTCGCCTCAGGGCGTGCGCGTCCCGTCGAGGTAGGCGAGGACGGCGAGGACGCGGCGGTTGTCGTCGTCGGAGGCGCCGAGGTTGAGCTTGGCGAAGATGTTGGAGGTGTGCTTGCTGACGGCACCCTCGCTGAAGTGCAGCCGTTGGGCGATGGCGGCGTTGGAGCGGCCTTCGGCCATCATGGCGAGGACGTCGCGTTCGCGCGGGGTGAGGAGGGCGAGGGGCTGGTCGTCGGCGTTGCGGGCGAGGAGGCGGGAGATGACCTGGGGGTCCATGACGGTGCCGCCGGCGGCGACGGTGTGGACGGCGTCGACGAACTGGTCGGCCTTGGAGACGCGGTCCTTGAGGAGGTAGCCGACGCCGCCGGTGCCGTCGGCGATCAGCTCCCGCGCGTAGAGCTGTTCGACGTGCTGGGAGAGGACGAGGACCGGCAGGCCGGGCCGTTCGCGGCGGGCGGCGAGCGCGACCTGGAGTCCCTCGTCGGTGTACGTGGGGGGCAGGCGGACGTCGACCACCGCGATGTCGGGGCGGTGTTCGGCGATGGCGGCGGCCAGTTCGGGGCCGCTCTCCACCGCTGCGACGATCTCGTGTCCGTGGGCACTGAGCAGCAGGGAGAGGCCGTCCCTCAGCAGGACGAGGTCCTCGGCGAGGACAACACGCACGGTAGCTCCATGATCAGCCTGGTCGGACCCCCCGGGGGGCTGGTCAGCGTGAGCGTACCGTCGAACGCGGCCAGTCTGCGCCGGATGCCCCGCAGGCCGCTGCCCCCGTCGGGGTCGGCGCCGCCGCGGCCGTCGTCGGTGACTTCGGCGCGGAGCAGTCCGGCGGCGTGGGTGAGGTGCACGGTGGCGTGCCGGGCTTCGCCGTGCTTGACGGCGTTGGTGAGCGCCTCGCTGACGGCGAAGTAGACCGCCGACTCCACCGGCGCCTCCGCCCGTCCGGGCAGTTCGGCCCGGACCTCGACCTTCAGCGGGACGTCCAGTGCCAGCGCCCGTACGCCTTCGACGAGGCCGCGTTCGGCGAGCACCGGCGGGTGGATGCCGCGGACCAGGTCGCGCAGTTCCTGGAGCGCCTGGGTGACGTTCTCCTGGGCGTCCGTCGCCACCTGCTTCGCCTGGCCCGGGTCGCGGTCGACCAGTGCCGCGACCGCGCCGAGGCGCAGGCTCACCGCGACCAGTCGGGCCTGCGCGCCGTCGTGCAGGTCCCGTTCGATCCGGCGCAGTTCGGCGGCCTGGGCCTCGGTGGCGTCCAGCCGGATCTCGGTGAGCTGTTCGACCCGCCGGGCGAGCCGGGAGCGTTCGGTGGGGCCGAGGAGGGCGCGGGTCCACCGGCCGTGCAGGCGCAGCGCGGGCCGGGCGAGGGCGAGTCCGGCGGCGATCGACACCGGGCCGAGGAGGCCGAGGAACAGCGCGACCGGGCCGCCGAACGGCAGGTCGTACGGCAACGGCGCCTGGACCATCCCGTACAGGCCGGCGCCGACCAGCAGCACGGGCGCGGCCGCGATGCCGCCGCCGACCAGCGGGTCGGCGAGCACCCAGAGGACGTCGCGCCAGGTCGCCGGGTCGGTCCAGAGCCAGCGGACGTCGAGGGACATGCCGGCGAACCAGCGGTTCCGGTGGTAGTCGTGGCCGGTCCAGTACCAGCCGTGGAGGGTGCGTTCCAGGGCCGGGCGCGGCCGGTACGGCGGCGGTACGGGCACCTGCGACCAGTGGCCGGCCGCCCACCGGGCGGCTCCGGCGGCGGAGCGGACCATCCGGGTGGCGGTCGGGAAGAACGGGAAGATCCCGAGGCAGCCCCAGATCACGAACGACAGCAGGAAGGCCGCCGTCAGCCCCACCCCGACCGGTATCAGCAGCGTGAAGGCGGCGAGCCGCCCGAGCGCCCGTACGGCGGCGCGCAGCTCGCGGGCGACGCCGCGGCCCGGTTCGGCGGTGTCCGGCTCACGGGCGGCTGGGGTCTGCGGGCTGCTCACGGGGCCTCCGGTCGGATTCGGTCGCACGGGCCGTTCATGATCGCAGCCGTCCGCTCGGACGTCCCCCCGGGCACCACCCCCCGCTGACCGCGAGTCAGCCGGCACACCCCCAGCACGAACCCGACCGCCACCGGCAGGTACCGGGCCAGGAACCAGCTCCGATTGGCCGGCGCGAAGACCGACCTCCCAGCGCCACCGCGCCCCGAACCGCTTGCGCAACCCCGACAGCCGCAACACCGGAACCCCCGCCCCGCGCGCACCGTTCCGTACACCTCGCCCTCCCCGCATCACACGCCCGCCCGCAACCTCGGACGGCACACGCTCAACGCTAGGGACGGCGGCGCGACGGCAGAATCCACCTGCACCCCGGCCAGGGGTGGGGCTGGACCCACCCCGCCCCCAGCCCGCCGACGACGCCGGACACGGTGAACACTCAACAGCGTCCTTCTGGCACTCCGCCGGATCAGCCGGACCCGCCGGCAGCTCTGAGCCCGGAACACCGCGTGATCCTCCTCGTCACGCGGCCTCGACCTTGACCATCGCGTCGCCGGCAGCGGCCGCCTGGGCGAAGTAGTCCTTCAGCGCGCGCAGGTCGGCGCTCAAGTCACCGGCCCACGCCTCGGACCACGGGGTCGCGAACCCGAGCGACGCGACCTCGCCCGCCAGCACGGCGTCCACGGTCCCCACCAACTCGTCGACGCCCACCGCGTCCAGGAAAGCCGACGCCGTCCGCACCTCATCGGGTCGAAGCACCCAGACCGCCATCTCACCGAACTCTGCGTCGCAGTCGGGATCTCCCTCGACGGCCGTCCGTTCCTCACCACCGAACACCGGCAGTTGGGCCGCTCTCAAGTCCGGGCCCGCACCGCCGACCGCCTTCATCAAGGCGACGTGCATCAGGTATCCGTTGCGCTCCACGGCCAGCACCGCACCGGCCGCGTACAGAGGGCCGAAGTCGTCATCGGACCAGCCGGGCACCAGGGCGCGGAGCTCCGTCGGCGACAGTTCGTCCAGCACCGTTCCGTCCACCCGCCGCCAGAAGAAGTCCACACTCATGCCCCGCACCCGTCCTGCTCTTCGCCACCTGGACGGCCTCCGATATCCGTCTCGCCGTCAGGTTAGGCGGACCCTCCGACAGCCACCGCCGTGGAAAACCGGGCACCATGGACGGACTACCCGAGAGCCCGGAACTGCGGGCGTTCCTGGAGTCGCTGCGCCACGGTGCGGTCCTGTCCGGCACCGTCGCGGCGATCGAACGGTTCGGCGCGTTCGGCGCGTTCGTCGAGATCGCCGACGGGATCGAGGGGCTGGTCCCTCAGCGGGACCTCGCCTCGCCAGCGGTCCGGGTCGGTGACGAACTCACGGTCCTCGTCAGCGAGGTCGACCGGCAGCGCCGCCGCCTCCTGCTCTCCCCGGCGGGCCTCGAACACGGGAGCCGGTGACTCAGACCCAGGGTGCCCCGCCCCGACCGTCCGCCCACAGGGCGAGCGCCCGCTGGTCGACGGCGCGGATGCCGACCTGGGCGCAGAACGCGGCGGCGGCCTTGGTGAAGGAGCTGGTCGTCACCACGGCGGCCAGGTCGCAGTGGTGCACATCGCGGTAGGTGCCGTTGACCTTCTGGACGTCCTGGGAGCCGACGAACGTCCTCGGCCCGTACCGCTTGGCCTGGATGAGGATCCGCTGCCCGGCGGGGGTGGTGGCGAGGACGTCCGCCGCGAGGTCGCCGGCCCCGCCGACCACCTTCACCTTCGTGCAGCCGTCCCGGCGGCACAGGTCGGCCAGCGCGTGCTCGAAGGCCTTCGGGGTCATCGCCAGGAACGGCCCGATGTGCCGCAGTCGGGCGGTCCGCGCGTCCAGTTCCCGCTGCCGGGCCCGCACCCGCGAGCGCAGCACGGCGGCGCCCGCTCCCGCACCGACGATGAGGAACGCGGCGACCAGCAGCAGGTGTTGGGCCAGCCACTGGACCACCATCGTGCCCAGCACGACCGCGACCAGCGCGGCCGCCCCCAGCAGCGGCGTGTTCTGCTTCAACCGGCGGGCGACGGTCGACCGACGTCGCCGAACAGGCCTACGGGCCACGGCACTCCCCCTCACGCCACGGTGTCCGGACGAGCCTAGGAGCAGCCGTCGCCGCACGCCCGCGATCCGGACGAACTCCTGCGCCTGGGCGGCCGAGTTGACCGGATTTCGGCATCGGCGGCCGAACCGTCCCCTTCAGTGGCTGCCCCCGTGCCTGCGGGGAGGACGCCCTCCGACCTGCACCGCACTACAGCCTTTGCCATTTCTTGACTATGCTGCGGTGCCGAGGCCGCCGGGTCGGGCGGCGTCATGGGACGTGCCCGTCGCGCGGTCGTGCCATGCCTCCAGTGGCGATGGACCGCTGCGGTCCGGGCTCCCCGGGCGTCGCAGTACAGAACACCGAACTCCCGGAAGGCTCCCCACCATGACCGCTCTCTCCTGGCTGTCGCGGGCTGCGACGACCGTGCTGCTGATCCTGGAGACGGTGGCGGTGGTGATGTTCTTCTGCATCGCGGTCCCGCTGTTCTACAACGGGATCGGGTTCGAGGACGAGGTGGCGCCGAAGCCGCAGTGGGTGCCGTACGTGATGGGGGCCGCCGGGTTCGCGATGGCCGGGGTCAACGCGTTGGCGGTGCGCGGGGTCTGGCGCCCGCGGCCCGGCTGGAGGCTCCTGGCGGCGGCGGCCGGGGTGCAGGTGCTGCTGCTGGCGTTCACCGCGCTGTCGGGCGAGTACCTGTTCGGGATCTTCGCGGCGGCGGCGCTGCCTGCACTGGGCTCGGTGGCCGCGTTCGCGCACTGGAGCGGCCTCCGCCGAGCCGACGCGAGGGCCGACGCGGGAACCGACGCGATGGCCGACGCGGGCTGACGGGGCCGCCGCGGGCCGCCGGACGCCGCACGGGCCGACGGAGCCGGCTCACCCCGCCCCGCCCCTCCCTCGCGCGCGTTCCTCGACGTACTCCTTGAACCGCCTCAGGTCCCCTTTCACCCGCCGGTCGACCTCGCCCCGGACGTCGGCGGCCTTCTCCCCCGGGCCCGCGGGCCGGAGGTCGACGGCGAGGGTGACCCGGGTGTGGCCCGGGTCGAGCCGCCGGAAGGTCACCACCTCCTTCCGCTCGGCCTCGCCGTCCATGCCCCGCCAGGCGATCAGCTCCTCCGGTTCCTGGTCGACGATCTCGGTGTCGAACTCGCGGGTGACGCCGTCGATGCTGGTCTGCCAGTGGTTGTGTCGGCTGTCGAGCCGGCTCACCGAGTCGACGCCCTCCATGAAGCGCGGGAACTCCTCGGCGAGCGTCCACTGGTTGTAGGCGGCGTGCAGGGGGACGGCCACGTCCACGGATTCCTTCACCATGCTCATGACGACCTCCTCGTACGGCGCGGCCGGGGCCTTCCCGCCCGTCTGCGCGCGCCCGTCCGCACGCCTTCCGCCCCCCTTCCTGTACGCCTGCCCGTCCGGCACCGGCGCAACCATCCGGCACCGGCGCAACCGTCCCCCGCCCGCGCTACGAGCCGCCCCGCTCGCCGGGTGCGGTGCGCGGCCGGTCACCGTCGGCGAGGTGCCGGGCCACCGTGGCGAGGTCGGTGCCCAGTCGCTGGGCGGCTCCGACCAGCAGGCTCAGCGCGGCGTGCGGGGTGACGTCGAACCGCTCGGCGGTGAGGCCGATGGCCAGGCCGGTGGCGTGCCGGCGGTCGAGGAGGTCGGCCACGGCCCGGGACAGCGCGAAGCGGTCGAGGGCGGCCGACGCCTGGAGGGCGAGCACCTCCACCAGCCCGAGGGCCGGCGTGCCGGGGTCGACCGGGGTGCGCAGGTAGGCGCTGAACACGGTGCAGCCGTGCGGGTGGGTGCGCAGGTGCGCGCCGGCCACGGCCCGTACGCCGCAGCGCCGGGCGCGGTCGGCGAACCGGTCGGGCCGGCCGGGGTCGAGCCGGACGACGATCTGGCCCTCGCCCTGGCGGCGGAGCCGGGGCAGCGGGCCGGCGTCCGCCCCGCTCTGGGCGCGTTCGAGGGCGAGCAGGTAGGACGGGGTCGCCGCGAAGGTCTCGACCGAGCCGTCGTCGTGCCAGGTGCTCACCGCGGCGCCCACGCAGTCCGGGACGGTGACCCTGGTCAGCTGCACCACGTCGTGCAGGCTGGGGAGGGGCGCGGCCCGTACCCGCTCGCGGGCCGCGAGGTCGCCGAGTTCGGCAAGGAGCGCCGCCCGGGCCCGGTCGGTCGCCGGGGCTCCGGCCGCCGCGCCGCCGCCGTCGGCCGGGCCCTGACGGGCCAGCAGCATGCGGGCCCGGGCGACCGCGCGAACGGCGTCGGCCTCGCCCGTGTAGATGCCGATCGTGTAGCAGACGTCGCGCAACCGCTGCCGGGCCTCCGGCGAGCTCGACGGGGACAGGGCCTCGTACTCCGCGACCAGTCGGCCGAGGGCAGCGACATCCACCATGGGCATGAGCACCTCCGTGTGTTTACGGAAAGTATGCGCCGATCACGCAGCGAAACCGCACCCCGGGTCCCCGCCCCGCACGTCGGCCCGCCCCACCGCCTCAGCCGGTGCCCTCGCGCCCACCCTCGGCACCGCCCTCGCCCCCGACCCCGGAAGCGACGGCCTCCGGCTCCCCATCACCCCACCCGGGCGCGTCCCGGTCCTCCAGTTCCTCGCGCAGCCAGGCCAGGGTGGCACTGAGCAGCCGGGAGACGTGCATCTGGGAGACGCCGATCCGGTCCGCTATCCGGGACTGGGTGCACCCGTCCCAGAACCGCAGCTTGAGGACGGTCTGCTCGCGCTCCGGCAACCGGGCCAGCAGCGGGCGGACGGCGGTGCGGAAGTCGGCGAGTTCGATGCCGGGGTCGCAGCCGCCGAGCCGGTCGAGCAGGGCGCTGCCGGTCTCGTCGGTGTCCTGGTCGCGCAGCGCGTCCAGGGAGTTGGGGCGGTAGACCCGGCCCGCCAGTAGCCCCTCCGTGGCCTGTTCGACGGTGAGGTGCAGGTCCTCGGCGATCTCCTCGGGCCGTGGCAGCCGGCCGAGCTCCTGCTCCAGGCGGTCGGAGTCGCGGGCGACGGACAGGTACAGCTCCTGCATGCTGCGCGGGACGCGCACCGGCCAGGAGGTGTCGCGGAAGAACCGCTTGATCTCGCCGGTGATGGTGGGGATCGCGTAGGTGACGAACTCGACGCCGCGCCGCGGGTCGTAGCCGTCGACGGCCTTGATCAGGCCGATCGTGCCGACCTGGAGGATGTCCTCCATGTCCTCGGCCCGGTGGCGGAAGCGGGCGGCGATGAAGCGCACCAGCGGCATGTTGAGCTCGATGATCGTGCCGCGGACGTAGCTGTAGGCGCGGGTCTCCCGGACCAGCCCGGCCAGCCGCTCGAACAGCGCGTCGCTCAGCTCCCGCGCCTCGGACTTCCCCATGCGGCGGAGTTCGGCCGCCGTGGGCCGTCGCGGGAGGTCGGGCGGCAGGCCCGAGGGGGCCGCTTCCCAGCCGGCTGTTTCCAGGTGGACGGACACGTGATCGCTCCTGGGCGCCGGGGTGAGCGCCCGGCGCCACGTACGGCCCGCACCTCGTGCGGCGTGTCACGGACTCCTCCCCCGGGACCCGTGCCCGGCCACTGCGGGCGCGGCCCCGGTGGCACCGGCCCCGGCGGCACCGCCCGAGGTGCTGGAGCAGCCGGAATCGCACGGCCGCTGTACGACTGGTTCTACCCCGGGATCCGGCTCCGAACGCACGTTCCAGGAGCTTTCCTGCACCGCCGCCGCCGCCGGCGGCCGGCAGCGCTCAGTGATCGAGCGGACGAGGCCGGCCAGGCCACCCCGGCCACCCGGGCTGCTGGGGCCACCCCGGCCATCCGGCCGGCTCCGGCCGTCGCGGCCGGACGTACTCGACCAGCTGCATCATCCCGAGGTCCTCGTGCTGCAGCTGGTGGCAGTGCAGGACGGTGCGGCCGGTGAAGTCCTCGTACTTGACCAGGAGGGTGACGGTGTCGCCCGGCTTGCCGCCGGTCAGGTCGACGGTGTCCTGCCACACCGGCGGGTCGAGCCGTTCCCCGTTGCGGTGGGTGACGAGGACGTGGTTGGTGTGCAGGTGGAAGGGGTGGTGGAAGATCGGCATGGTCTCGTCGGTGTGGATGGTCCACCGTTCGACGGTGCCGAGTTCCAGGGTGTGGTTGACGTACTCGGGGTCGAACAGGCCGTAGGCGGGGTCGCGGGTGAGGTCGCCGCCGGGGTCGGCCGCGGGGGTCGGGTGGCTGCCGAGGACGCGGTAGGCGTTGGGGAACGGCTGGGCGAAGACCTTCGGGTCGACGTGGAAGACCACCCTGCGGTCGCCGCCGGGGTTGGCGATGTCCTTCTCGTCGAGGAACGGCATGCCCTGCGGCAGCGAGGTCGGCAGCTCCATGGGCGGCTGGACGGCTTCTCCCGCCACCTCGATCGTCATCAGCGGGACGGGCACGCCCTTGGCCCGCAGTTCGTACGTCCCGGCCTCGCCGCCCCGGACCAGCACGTCGGCGCGGTTGCCCACGCCCAGCGGGACCACCTCAGCGGCGACCGGCGCGGGGAAGGTCACGCCGTCCATGGCGATCTGATGCAGCGTCAACTTCCGCTCCCCGTCGGCGACCTGGAGCGAGAGGGCGGTGAACGCGGTCGCCGCGACCAGGCGCCAGCGCTGGACCTCGCCGGGGCGCAGCACGAGGACGGGGTTGATCTCGCCGTTGACGGTGAAGGTGGGCGGGACGGCGGCCAGGGCGTCGCCGGAGGTGAAGTCGGGGACCCTGCCGCCCTTGAGCCGGAGTTCGTTGATGCAGACGACCAGGTCGGCGGCGGCCTTGATCTGCGGCACCTCGTCGACGTCGCCCTCGATGACGATGACCCCGGCCATTCCTCCGGCGATCTGTTCGGCGGTGGCCCCGTGCGCGTGCGGGTGGTACCAGTAGGTCCCGGCCGGATGGTCGGTTGGGATCTGGACGGTGGTCAGGTACCGCGGCTCCGGGGCGCCGGCCACGGCCTCGTCGGCGGTGCGCGGCGGGAACGCGCGCAGGATGTTGTCGGCGCGCCCGGACGGCGAGACGTGCAGGCCGTGGGTGTGCAGGTTGAAGGTGTTCACGCGGTGCGGCCGGTTGTGGCCGCCGTGGTGCGCCGGGCCTGACATCCCGGGCATCCCAGACATCCCGGCCGGGCCGGCCGGCTCGGTCGGGTTCGGCGGCAGCCCGTTGACCTGGGTCAGCCACAGCACGTCCCCGGCGCGCGCCCGCAGGGTCGGCCCGGGGATGGTCCCGTTGTAGGTGCGCGTGGTGACCGTCCCGTAGCCCGGGACGGAGAGCGTCGTGAACCGTACGTCGAGCGTCTGGTCGAGCACCGCCGCCGGCCCGCCGGAGGCCGACCGGGCGCGCCGGACGACGGGCTGCGGGAAGGCGGCGGCCGCCACCGCGGGCCGGGCGAGGATCCCGCCGGAGCCGGCCGCGAGGACGGCTACGGGGACGGCCTTGAGCACCGATCGGCGACTGATTCCGACATTTTCTCCCATAACCGGGCAATGTAAGTCGGGTCCGGTACGGCAACGGTCAGGCACACCGCGCGCCGGCCGGGGGTTGGGCCTTCCGTACCACGCTACGAACGTTCCGGGTGGGTCAGATTGGCCCCGGTGCGGGGGTCGAAGACGTGGATGCGCGCCGTGTCCACCCGCAGGTCCAGCGGGCCGCCCTCGGCGGCCCGGGTGGCGGGGTTCAGCCGGGCGACCACCCGGTGCTCCCGCATGCCGGTGTCGGCCCGGCCCGAGTCGGCGGCGAGTTCGGCCAGCTCGGCCAGTTCGGCGAGTTCCGCCAGTCCGGCGAGGCCGCCGGGGCCCCGGGCCGCCGCCGGGCCGCCCTCCTCCGCGAAGTGGACGTAGACGTCCGAGCCGACCGACTCCCGGACCTCGACGGTCACGGTGACGGTGACCCCGCCGGCGTGCCCCTCGACCAGGGCCGCGTCCTCGAAGTCCTCGGGGCGGATGCCGACCACCAGTTCGCGCGGCGCGTCCGCGCGCTCCAGGGCGCGCCGGGTGCGGTCGTCCAGCGGCAGGTCGCCCAGCGAGGTGCGCAGGGCGCCGTGCTCCAGCGCGGCGCCGAGGAAGTTCATGCCGGGCGAGCCGATGAACCCGGCGACGAAGAGGTTCACCGGCTCGTCGTACAGCTGCTGCGGCGAGCCGACCTGCTGGACGACGCCGGAGCGCATCACCACCACCCGGTCGCCGAGCGTCATCGCCTCGACCTGGTCGTGGGTGACGTAGACGGTGGTGGTGCCCAGGCGGCGCTGGAGGGCGGCGATCTGGGTGCGCATCTGCACCCGGAGCTTGGCGTCCAGGTTGGACAGCGGCTCGTCCATCAGGAAGACCTTGGGGTCGCGGACGATCGCCCGGCCCATCGCGACCCGCTGGCGCTGCCCCCCGGAGAGGTGGGCGGGCTTGCGGTCGAGGTGCCGGGTGAGGTCCAGGACGCGGGCGGCCTCCTCGACCTTGGCGGCGATGGTCGCCTTGTCGACCTTGGCCAGGCGCAGCGCGAAGCCCATGTTGTCGCGCACGCTCATGTGCGGGTAGAGGGCGTAGCTCTGGAACACCATGGCGATGTCGCGGTCCTTGGGCGCGCGGTCGTTGACCACCTCCCCGGCGATCCGCAGGGTGCCCTCGGTGATGTCCTCCAGCCCGGCGATCATGTTGAGCGTGGTGGACTTGCCGCAGCCGGAGGGGCCGACCAGGATCACGAACTCGCCGTCGGCGATGGTGAGGTCGACGTGGCGGACGGCGAGGGCGCCGTCGGGGTAGCGCTTGGTGATGCCGTCGAGGACGATCTCGGCCACGGTCCGCCTTCCTGGCCCGCCGGGTGGGGCGGGCTCTTCCTGGGAAACCCATCCTGGGAAAACTCGATGTCGGGCTCAGCCCTTGACGGCGCCGGCGGTGAGCCCGGCGACGATGCGGCGCTGGAACAGCAGCACGAAGACCACGATCGGGATCGTGATGATCACCGCGGCCGCCGCGATCGAGCCGGTCGGCTGCTCGAACTGGGAGCTCCCGGTGAAGAAGGCGATCGCGGCCGGGACCGTCCGGGCCGAGGTGGTGGAGGTCAGCGAGATCGCGAACAGGAAGTCGTTCCAGCAGAAGATGAAGACCAGGATGCCGGTGGTGAACACCCCCGGCGCCGCCAGCGGCGCGATGACCAGCCGGAACGCCTGCCACGGCGTGGCGCCGTCCACCTTGGCCGCCTTCTCCAGGTCCCAGGGGATCTCCCGGAAGAACGCCGAGAGCGTGTAGATCGCCAGCGGCAGCGAGAAGGTCATGTACGGGATGATCAGCCCTGGCCAGGTGTCGAACAGGCCGAGCGCCCGCTCGATGCCGAACAGCGGCGAGACCAGCGAGATCGGCGGGAACATCGCGATCAGCAGGGACACCCCGATCAGCAGCCGCTTGCCGGGAAAGCGCAGCCGGGCCACCGCGTACGCGGCCATGGTGCCGAGCGCGACGGCGACGGTGGTGGCGATCAGCGCGATGCCGATCGAGTTGACCAGGGCGCGGGTGAACTCCGAGGTCTGGAAGATGCCGCGGTAGTTGGCCAGGGTCCACCGGCGGGGCACGAAGGCGCCGTCGGCGAGGGTGCTCGGGTCCTTGAAGGACAGCGCCACGATCCACCACACCGGGAAGAGCGCGTAGAGCACGACCGCCAGGTTGGCGATGCCCCAGCCGGTCAGGGCCCGGGCGGGCCGGCCGCTCATCGCCGCTCCGGTTCCGCGCCGGGCGTGGCCGCGCCGAACAGCTTGACGAAGACCAGCGCGATGAGCGCCACGCAGACGAAGATCAGCACCGAGATCGCCGAGCCGATGCCCAGGTTGAGCGCGGTGAAGAGGTTGTCGTAGCCGAGGATCGACACCGAGCCGGTGCCGTTGGAGCCGCTGGTCAGCACGTAGATGTTGTCGAAGATCCGGAAGGCGTCCAGGGTCCGGAAGAGCAGCGCGACCAGGATCGCGGGCTTCATCAGCGGCAGGATCACCAGCCGCAGCCGCTGCCCGGAGCTCGCGCCGTCCACCATCGCCGCCCGGACCGTCTCGTCCGGGACGAGGGCCAGGCCGGCGAGCAGCAGCAGCGCCATGAACGGGGTGGTCTTCCACACCTCCGCGAGGATGATCAGACCGACGGCCGGCCACTGCTCCGTCAGCGGGGCGCTGCCCTCCGGCAGCAGGGCGGCCAGGTAGCCGGTGCCCGGGGTCCACGCGTACTGCCAGGAGTAGGCCGCGACGACGGTGACGATCCCGTACGGCACCAGCACCGCCGTGCGCACCGTCCCCCGCCCGAAGACCGTACGGTGCATCACCAGGGCGAGCGCCAGGCCGAGCACCAGCTCGACGGCCACCGACACCGCGGTGATCAGCACCGTGACACCGAGCGCCTGCCACCAGAACGGCGAGGTCAGCACCGCGCCGTAGTTGGCGAGCCCGACCCAGTGCGCCTGGGCCGGGAAGCGCAGGTCGTAGCGCTGCAGGGACAGGTAGACGGCGTAGCCGATCGGGTAGGCGGTGACGGCGAGCATCACGACCACGGCGGGGGCGCACAGCAGCAGGCCCAGCCGGCTCTCCTGGCGGGCGCCGCGCGAGGGCCCGGCCGGTCCCGGGCCGGCGGCGGCCCCGGCCGCGGCCTCGGCGGGCGGTGTCCCGGGAGCGGGCGGCGTCCCAGGAGCGGGCGGTGGCCCGGGAACGGGCGGTGTCACGGAATCAGCCCCTTCGAACCGAGGGCGTCCCGGATCTGCCCGCGGAGGTCGGCCACGTCCTTCTCCGGGTGGATGCCGGCGGGCGGGGAGAGGGTGTGCGAGATCGCGATGGAGACGTTCTGGTAGGCCGGGGTCTGCGGCCGCACGCTGGCGGAGTCGAGGGCGGCCAGCACGTCGGCGGCGAACGGGTAGCTGGCGGTCAGCTCGGCCGTCTCGTACAGGCTCCGCAGCGAGGGCGGGAGGCCGCCCTTCAGCGCGTTGGTGAGCTGGTTGTCGCGGTCGCGCAGGCAGAGGGTGGCCTCGGCGGCGAGGTCGGGGTGCCGGCTGTAGGCGCCCACCGCGAGGTCGATCCCGCCGATGGTGACGCTGGCGGGGCGGTCGGCGCTCACCGCGGGGTACGGCGCCCAGCGGAAGTGCGGGAACAGCTCCGGCCGGTTGGCCTTCATCGAGGGATAGACGAAGGGGTAGTTGAGTTCGAAGGCGGCCGTGCCGGACTCCATCGCGAGCCGGTTCTGGTCCTCCATCTGGTTCGACAGCGAGGGGTCGGCGGCCACCGAGGCGGCCAGGTCGCGCATCACCCCGGCGGCCGTGACGGCGGGCGCCCCGAGCGCGGGCCCCTGGGCGTCGGGGGTGAGGATCGAGCCGCCCGCGCTGGTGACCAGGGTGTTGAACCAGACCGTCAGCCCCTCGTACTGGGCGCCCTGGATCTCCACGAGGTGCGGCTTGCCCTCGCGGTCCAGCTCCCGGGCCTGGGAGAGCATCTCCGCCCAGGTGGCGGGCGGGGTCGGCACCAGGTCGTCGCGGTACCAGAGCAGCTGGGTGTTGGAGTTGTACGGCACGGCGTACAGCCGGTCCCGCCAGGTCGCGGTCCGCACCGCCGCGTCGAGGGTGTCGGCGGTGGCCCGCTCGCGCATCGCCCCGGTCCACTCGCGGATCCAGCCGGCCTCGGCGAACTCGGCGGGCCAGGTGACGTCCAGGCCGAGGACGTCCACGCCGGTGTCGTGCGCCGCCATCCGGCGCACCAGCTGCTGGCGCTGGCCGTCGGCGCCGCGCGGCAGCTTGTTGTAGCGGATCGTGTAGCGGCCGCCGGACTGCTGCCCGCAGCGGTCGGCGGCCTGCTGGAGGGCGCCCGAGTCGTCCGGGAAGTTGTACCAGTTCAGGGTGACCGGGCCGCCGCTCCCACCGTCCCCGCAGCCCACCAGGGCGGCGGCGAGCACGGCCAGTCCGGCGGCGGCGCCCGCCCACCGCGAGCGGAACGTGGGGACCCTCGGCATCGTTCTCCCGGGCTGAAAGGACCGGCTGGGGCGGAGCGCTCGGAACGGCGCGACCGGCACGCGGCGGTTCGGCCGACCCTAGCCCGGCGCCCCCGCCCGGCCCGGGCGTGCCGCGCCGCCGCCCGGCCGACCAGCCGGACGGCGGAACCGGGCCCCTCCCGTCACCCACCGCGACCGGGGACGGCTCCGGGAGGCGCCGGTCCGGGTCGGCGCGGATACTGGCCGCACCGAGACCTCCGGGGGCTGGGGCCGCACCGGAACCGAGGAGCACGCCGTGACCGGACCCGTCGTCGTCGGATTCGACGGCTCACCCGAGAGCCTGGCCGCCGCCGCCTGGGCCGCCCACGAGGCGCAGCGCCGCGGCCTGCGCCTGGACGTCCTCCAGGCCTGGCCCCGGCCGAAGCAGATCGCCCCCGGGAGCAGGCCCGGCGACCACTCCGCACTGGCACAACTCGCCGAGCGCGAGCGCGAGTTGCGCACCCTCGCGCCGGAGGTCGAGGTCACCGCCGGCTCCGTGGCCGGCGATCCCGTCGAGGCGCTGGAGGCCGCCGCGCACGGGGCCGCCCTGCTGGTGCTCGGCTCGCGCGGGCTGGGCACCCTGCGCGGCTTCCTGGTCGGCTCGGTGAGCCAGGAGGTGCTGCGCCGGGCGGACTGCCCGGTGGTGCTGATCCGGGTCGGCGGGGACGAACCGGACGGCGCGGTGACGGTCGGCCTCGACCTGGCGCACCCGGCGGACGAGGTGCTGGCCTTCGCCTTCGAGGCCGCCGCGCTCCGTTCGGCGCCGCTGCGCGTGGTGCACGTCTGGTCCCCGCCGGCCGGCAGCGAGTACATGTCCTACGGGGCGATCGGCGGGCTGGAGGGCGAGGTCTCGGCCGTCGAGCACGACGGCCTCGCCCGGGCCCTGGAGCCCTGGCAGGCCCGGCACCCCGAGGTGACGGTGAGCACCGACCTGATCCGCGGCAAGGCCGCCGTCGAGCTGGTGGACGCCGCCGCGACGGCCCGGCTGCTGGTCGTCGGCCGCCGCATCCGGCGGATGCCGCTGCGCCACCACCACCTCGGCCCGGTGGCGCACGCCGCGATCCACCACGTGCACTGCCCGGTCGCCGTCGTCCCGCACGGCTGACCGCGCTCCTCCCGTACGGCCGACGGCAGCCGGGTAGGGCCGACCGGGTGGCCGGGCGCGCTACAGTCCGGTCCATGAGTGAGTCCACCGCCCCGCCATTCGGGAACTTCGCCACCGCCGTACCGGCCCTGGAGCTCGGCGCGGAGCTCGCCGCGCCCGTCGCCGACGCGCTGAAGAACTGGGACGCGCCCGGAGCGGCCGCCTCGGTGCTCTACGTGGACAGCGACCCGGAGCAGGCGGACACCGCCGTGTTCTGCGCGGCCTACGACGTGCCGCCGGAGCTCTCCGCGAACTGCGTGGTGGTCGCCGCCAAGCGCGCCGGGGAGGTGACCCTGGCCGGGTGCCTGGCCCTGGCCACCACCCGGGTGGACGTCAACAAGGCGGTGCGCACCCACCTGGGGGCGCGCAAGGCGTCCTTCGCGCCGATGGACACCGCGGTCGAGCTGACCGGCATGGAGTACGGCGGCATCACCCCCGTCGGCCTGCCCGGCGGCTGGCCGCTGCTGATCGACGAGGCGGTGGCCGCGGCCCCGTACGTCCTGGTCGGCAGCGGTCGGCGCCGGGGCAAGCTCATCCTGCCCGGCTGGGCCCTGGCGGAGCTGCCGGGCGCCCTGGTGCTGCCGGGCCTGGCCGGCTGACCGGCCCGCCGGCGTCAGCGCCCCCGGGGGGCGAGGCCGACCGGGCAGACCACCGGGGTGCCGTGCACCGGGTCGGTGAGGATCACGCTCTCCACCCCGTACAGCTCGCGCACCAGCTCCGGGGTGACGATGTCGCGCGGCGCGCCCTGGGCGGCCACCCGGCCGTCGCGCATGGCCACCATGTGGTCGGCGTAGCGGCAGGCGGTGGTCAGGTCGTGCAGGACGAGGACGACGGTGCGGCCGCGCTCGGCCGTCAGGCCGCGCACCATCTCCAGCACCTCCAGCGCGTGGCCCATGTCCAGCGCCGAGGTCGGCTCGTCCAGCATCAGGATGTCGGTGTCCTGGGCGACGGCCATGGCGATCCAGGCGCGCTGGCGCTGGCCGCCGGAGAGGGTGTCCAGCGGGCGGTCGGCCAGCTCGTGCAGGTCGGCGGCGGCGAGCGCGTGCTCGACCGCCTCGGCGTCGGCGGCGGACCACTGCCGCAGCAGGCCCTGGTGCGGCTGGCGGCCGTAGCGGACCAGGTCGCGGACGGTCAGCCCGTCCGGGGCGGTGGCGGACTGCGGCAGCAGGCCGATGATCCGGGCGATGGCGCGGGTGGACAGCGAGGTCAGCGGCTTGCCGTCGAGCAGCACGGCGCCGGAGCGCGGGGCGATGGTCCGGGCGAGGCCGCCGAGCAGGGTGGACTTGCCGCAGCCGTTCGGGCCGACGATGACGGTGACCTGGCGCTGCGGCAGTTCGAGGTCGAGCTCGCGCACCACGATGGTGCGGTCGTGGCCGAGGCTGAGCGCGCTGGTCGCCAGCCGGGGCGCTCCGACCGTGGCCGTCACGGTCCCGGAGGATTCAGCGGTCGCGGGGCGGGCGGTCATGCGGTCCTCCGGGGACGGGTGGTGAGCAGCAGCCAGAGCAGGTACGGGCCGCCCACGACGGCGGTGACCAGGCCGGCCGGCACCTCCAGCGGCGACAGGAGGGTGCGGCCGATCAGGTCGGCGAGCAGGGTGAAGGCGGCTCCGGCGACGGCCGAGGTGAGCACCGGCACGCAGCGCGGTCCGGCGATCCGGCGGGCGGCCTCGGGCGCGGCGAGCGCGATCATGCCGAGCGGTCCGGCGACGGCCACCGCCAGGCCCGCGCAGACCACGGAGACCAGCAGGACGCCGACCCGCAGGCCGCGCACCCGGACGCCCAGCCCGGTGGCGACGGCGTCGGAGAAGCGCAGCAGCGACAGCCGGCGGCCGAGCAGCACGGCGGCGGGCAGGCAGGCCAGCAGGCCGAGTTCGAGGTAGCCGACGGCGTCGGCGTCACGGCTGTTGAGGGTGCCGACCGTCCAGGCGTAGGCGGCGTTGGCGGAGTCGATGGCGGCGCGGGAGAGCATCAGGTTGGTCACCGCGCCGAAGACCGCGCCGATGCCGAGGCCGACGACCAGGAAGCGGTAGCCGTTGCGGCCGGCCCCGCCGCCGAGGGCGAAGGCTATCGAGGCGGCGGTGGCGGCGCCCGCCAGGGCGGCGGCGGAGGGCAGCAGCTGGGTGGCGACGCCGGTGACGGAGGCGACCGCGAAAGCGGTGGCGCCCTCGTTGAAGCCGACGGTGTCCGGGGTGGCCAGCCGGTTCTGGGCGAGGGTCTGCATCAGGCAGCCGGCGACGCCGAGGGCCGCGCCGACGGCCAGTGCGGCCTCGACGCGGGGCAGCCGCAGCTTCTCCACCAGCAGCACGTCACGCGCGGTGCCGTCGCCGAAGGCCGCGCGCAGGGCGGTCACCGGGTCGAGGTTCGTCTCGCCGACGGCCAGGCAGACGGCGGTCACCGCGACCACGGCGAGCAGCAGGACGGTGCAGCCGAGCAGCGGCCGGACCGGGACGAGCACCGAGCGGCCGCCCAGGGCGAGCAGCCGGGTGCCGGGCGGCACGGGCGGCGCCGGCCGCCGGGTCGCGGCCGAGGGGCCGTCGGGTTCCACGGCGTTCTCTGCGTCGTTCTCTGCGGTGGTCTTCACAGGGGCCTTCACGGGGGCCTTCACAGCGCGGGCATTCGGTGCGAGCGGACGACGGCGACCAGCACGGGGGCGCCGCACAGGGCGGTCATCACGCCGAGCGGCATCTCGTACGGGCGGGCGACCAGCCGGGAGGCCACGTCGGCGAGCAGCACGACGGCCGGCCCGAGCAGGGCGGAGACGACGAGCAGCCGGCGCAGGTCCGGGCCGACCAGGGCCCGGGCGGCGAAGGGCACCACCAGGCCGACGAAGGAGACCGGTCCGGCGATCGCGGTGGCGGCGCCGACCAGCAGGGCGACGGCGGTCACCGCGAGGGCGCGGGCCCGGCGGGGCTTGTGGCCGAGGCCGGTGGCGACGTCGTCGCCGAGGCTGAGCGCGGTCAGCGCCGGGCCGGAGAGCAGCGCCAGCACCAGGCCGAGCAGCAGGACCGGCAGTACCGCGAGCAGTTGGTCGGTGCCGCGGCCGGCGACCGAGCCGATGGTCCAGAACCGGATCTCGTCGGCGGCCCGGGCGTCGGAGAGCAGCAGCACGGAGGAGCCGGCGTTCATCAGCCCGCTCAGCGCCGCGCCGGCGAGCACCAGCCGGACGGGGTCGTCGCCGGTGCCGCGCAGCCGGGCCGCGCCGAGTGCCAGCAGGCAGCCGGCGCCGGCGCCCAGTACGGCGACGTACGGGCCGACGCTGGCGGCGCTGGCGCCGAGCACGATCGCGATCACGACGGCGAAGGAGGCGCCGGTGCTGACCCCGAGCAGGCCGGGCTCGGCCAGCGGGTTGCGGGCGGCGGCCTGGAGGACGGTGCCGGCCACGCCGAGCGCGAGTCCCACCGCGAGGGCCACCGCGGTGCGCGGGGCGCGCAGGTGGAACACGGTGAACCGGGAGTCGGAGTCGCCGTCACCGAGCAGGGTGGAGAGCGCCCGTGACGGTCCCACGTCGCCCGCGCCGAGCAGCAGGCTCGCCAGTACGGCGAGCAGCAGTATCGCGCCGGCGGGCAGCAGTCCGCGCAGCAGGAGTGATCGGAATGTCACACCGGGCCTCCCCGTCAGGGCCTTACGTATGGTTAGGCTAACCTCAGAAAAACGGTTCGCCCGTAAACTACCATTTCTCGGAGAACACCCATGCTTGGCACCCGCTTTACCAAGACCCTGCTCGGCGCGGCCGTGGTCGGCGCCCTCTCCCTGGGCCTGACCGCGTGCGGCTCCTCGGGGTCCGGCGGGTCCGCGGGTGACTCCGGCTCCTCGTCCACCGCCGCCGCGAAGGGCGGCAAGCGCAGCATCGACACCGCCTTCGGCGCCGTGGAGGTCCCGGCCGAGGCCAAGCGGGTCATCGCCCTCGGCGACACCTCGCTGGACACCGCCCTCGCGCTCGGCGTCACCCCGGTCGGCACCAGCTCCAGCCGCGGCGGCACCACCGCCCCCGCCTACCTGAAGGCCGACAGCATCCCGCTGGTCGCCACGGTCAAGGAGCCCAACCTCGAGGCGATCCTGAAGGCCACCCCGGACCTCATCCTGGCCTCCTCCGGCATCGAGAAGTCCCAGTACGACAAGCTCTCGGCGGTCGCCCCGACCATCGTCCCCAAGGCCGGCGACTGGCGCGAGGTGCTCGCCGTGTACGGCGACGCGCTCGGCCACAAGGCCGACCTGGCCGCCAAGCTGGACGCCCTGGACAAGCGCGCCGCCAAGGCCGGCGAGGGCAAGAGCGGCAGCGCCGTGGTGATGCGCTGGATGCCCAACGGGCCGATCGTGATGAACACCACCAACATGCCCGGCGACCTGCTGAAGAAGGCCGGCGCCGGCACCATGCCGATCGCCGACGGCCTGGGCGCCCAGCCCCACTCGGACCCGCTGTCCCTGGAGAACCTCAACAAGGCCGACGCCGACCGGGTGTTCGTCGCCACCCTGAACGCCGAGGGCGAGAAGGCCCTGGAGACCGCCCGCAAGCAGGAGGCCTTCACCCGCCTCAAGGCCGTCGGCACCAACCAGCTCATGGGCGTCGACGGCCAGGTGTGGAGCAGCAGCTCCGGCCCGATCGCGGCCGAGAAGGTCGTCGAGGACATCGAGAAGGCCTTCGGCGCGAAGTAACCGCGCCCGCCGGGGAATTCCCCCCCCCCCCCGGAGTTCTGAATGGCCGTCACCGGAGCGGATCCGGTGACGGCCCTTCCGCCGCGGGCTCGGACCCCCGAACGGGTCGGCAGGGGCGGCTCAGCCCAGCAGCTTCGCCACCACCCGGTCGAGCACGCGGATGTCCTCCGGCGGCAGCGCGAGCAGCGCGTCGGGCGGGGTGCTGAGGATCCCGGTGGCGATCGCGGCCTTCGCCTCGCCCTCCTCGGTGAGGTGGACCAGCTTGGAGCGCCGGTCGACCGGGTTGGTGATGCGCTCGGCGAGGCCGCGCCGCACCAGGTCGTCCACGATGACGCTGGTGTACGGCGGGTCCGCGCCCAGCCGCTCGGCCAGCTCCCGCAGGGTGATCGGGCCGGCGATGAGCCGGCGCAGCGCCCTGACCCGGCTGAAGCTCATGCCGAGGGCTTCGGCGACGCTCTTGCGGCGGTCGTAGCGTTCCAGCACGAGGGCGTTCATCCCCTGCCAGACCCGGGCCGCCGCTCCGGCCTCGCTCCCGCTCCCCTCCGGGTGCCCGCCGCTGTCCAGGCGCTCCATCAGGCGTCCACCATCCCCTTCGTCCGCTCGGCTTCCTCGGCCGCCTCCTCGGCGGCGAGCCGCTGCGCCGCGCGTTCGGCCGTCGCCCGGGCCCAGCGGCCGGAAGTGAGCGTACCGGCGCTGCGATCAATCTCGCTCGCATCGACGCCCACCTCACCGAAACACCACGAGCCCGCACCCGCACCAGCCACTTCGCAGTACTCGGCCCCGCCGAGCTGATGCTCAGCGGGGCCGAGTAACGCCACCCCGAATTAACCAACAGCGTCAGTCCCTCCCGGCGGGGCGCGGCCGTTCGGGCCCGTGGGTCAGGCCTTCTTCACCACGCTGGACTTGAGCTGCATCGCACCGAAACCCTCGACGCGGCAGTCGATGTCGTGCCCGTCGACGCCGTCCACCAGGCGGATGTTGCGCACCTTGGTGCCGGCCTTGATGCCGGAGACGCTGCCCTTGACCTTGAGCGCCTTGACCACCGTCACGGTGTCGCCGTCGCTCAGCACGTTGCCGACGGCGTCCTTGATCACGCGCTCGCCGGCCGGCGCCGCGGCCTCGTCGGCCCCGCCGGGCACCCACTCGTGGCCGCACTCGGGGCAGACCATGAGGGCGTTCATCTCATAGGTGTACTCGCTGGAGCACTGCGGACACGGGGGAAGGTTGTCGCTCATGGGATCAGGATATCCAGGCCGTACGGATCCGGTCCGCGCGGCGATCGGCGAGGTCAGCGGGGGTTGCGCGCGGAGCGGCCGACAGCGGCGCGGACCGCCCGGCCGCCTGCGTTCCGCAGCCTCAGCCCGCGGTGAGCGCGAGCCGGATCCAGCGCTCGGACTCCGCGACCGCCGCCCCCACGTCGAAGGCCTCCGGCGCGGCCGCGGCCTGCACCACCAGCCCCTTGAGCAGCCCGACGAAGGCCGGCGCGAAGGCCACCGGGTCCACACCGGGACGCACCTCCCCGTCCCGCTGCCCCTGCCCGACCACCTCGGCCGTCCACGCCCGGGTCCGGGCGTCCAGCTCCGCCACCGCGCCGGTCAGCTCCGAGGCCCCGGCGAGCGCCTCGGCCCCCAGCACCACGAAGGCCCGGCCCAGGTCGGTCGGGTTGCGGACGCCCTCCAGGCAGCCGCGCGCGAACCCGCACAGCTCGTCGGCGGCCCCCGCCCCGCTGCGCGCCGGTGCGGCCGACGCCATCGCCTCGGCGAGCGCCGCCTCCTGCAGTCGCGCCAGCAGCGCGGCCTTGGAGCCGAAGTAGTGGGTGGCCAGGCCCCGGCTGAAGCCGGCCTCCTCGCCCACCCTGGCCAGCGTGACCCCGGTGCTGCCGTGCTCGGCGATCAGCCGGGCGGCGGCGGCGATCAGCGCGGACTCGGCCCGGGCGCGCCGCTCGGCCTGGGTGCGGCGCGCCGGCGCCTCCCGGAGCGCCCCGGCCCCACCGGTTCGGTCCTCATCGTGCGTAGACATGCCACCATGCTAGTGTGAACTTGCTTGTTGAATAACAAGTAACTTCCGGAGCGGCGGGCATTCCCCCGACCCGCCGCCCCCGTGAGAAGGGAAGTCCCGATGACCGCCACGATGCTCGCCGGCCGGCTCGACGTCGCGAAGGGCGCCTTCGCCGTGGAGGAGGTCCCCGTCCCGGCCCCCGGCCCGGGCGAGGTGCTGATCAAGGTGGAGGCCGCCGGCGTCTGCCTCTCCGACGTCCACCTGATCGAGGGCATGCTCAAGCCGCTCTACCTCAAGGGCGACAAGGTCACCCTCGGCCACGAGGTCGCGGGCACCGTGCACACCCTCGGCGAGGGCGTGACCGGTACGGCCGTCGGCGACCGGGTGCTGCTGCAGGCCGGCGAGACCCGCGACGGCGTCGTGCACACCCGCGGCGTGGACTACGACGGCGGCTGGGCCGAGTACGCGCTCGCCACCGCCACCACCCTGGTGCCGATACCGGACGAACTCCCCTTCGAGCAGGCCTGCTTCATCCCCGACGCGGTCTCCACCCCCTGGGCCGCGATCACCGCCACCGGCGCCGTACGCCCGGCCGAGGCCGTCGGCGTCTGGGGCGTCGGCGGCCTCGGCGCCCACGGCGTGCAGCTGCTGCGGGCGATCGGCGCCTTCCCGATCGTCGCCGTCGACCCGCTGCCGGCCGCCCGCGAGCGCGCCCTGGCCTTCGGCGCCGACGCCGCCCTCGACCCGGCCGACCCGGGCTTCGCCGGGCTGCTGCGCGAGGCCACCGGCGGCCGCCCGCTGTCCGTCGCCTTCGACTTCGCCGGGGTCGCCCCGGTGCGCGAGCAGGCCATGGCCACCCTCGGCGAGCACGGCCGCCTGGTGCTGGTCGGCCTCACCAACAAGCCGCTGACCGTCACCAACGGCACCCTGGTCAGCTACCTGCGCCAGCAGATCCGCGGCCACTACGGCTCCGAGGGCCAGGACGTCGTCGACCTGGTCAACCTGGTCCGCGGCGGCCGGCTGGAGTTCTCCCGCTCGGTGAGCGGCACCTTCCCGCTGGCCGAGGCGGCCCGTGCGGTCGAGGCGCTGGAGCACAAGGAGGGCGACCCGATCCGCCTGGTGCTCAAGCCCTGACCCGACGCGCCACCGACCCGGCGCCGCACCTCCGGACTGAGCCCGGCAGGTGCGGCGCCGCTCCTTCCCGAGCGACCCCCGGACGGCCAACTCCACTCCCCCGTACGGGAAATGGCATGCACGCCACTAGCCAACCGGCCAGTAGCGCCCCTACCGTCGACTCTTCCGTGAGACTTCGACGGAGGAGTCCGCCTTGCGGTCACGCCAACACCAACGCCCCCGCCCCCGCTCCCTCCGACTCCCGGCCGCCGCCCTCGCCTCGGCCCTGCTCGTCACCGCCGCCCTCACCACCACCCCCACCGCCGCCGCGCCGGCCCCCGCGACCGCCGCCGCCAACGACTACTGCGGCGGCCACTGCGCCGACATCCTGCCGCCCGGCGAGAACGGCAACGCCACCCTCGCCGACATCCTGCTCAACCGGGCCTTCGGCACCCGCCCCGCGCACACCGACGACCAGCTCGGCCCCTACGCCGCCCTCGCCTCCGGCTACCCCGGCCTGACCGAGGCCAAGCTGCGCGACTTCTTCAACGACGCCTCCTTCGGCGTCCCCGCCGACCAGGTGGCCAGCACCACCAGCCCGCGCCCGGACGTCGCCATCGTGCGCGACAAGGCCACCGGCGTCCCGCACATCACCGGCACCACCCGCTACGGCACCGAGTTCGGCGCGGGCTACGCCGCCGCCCAGGACCGGCTCTGGGTGATGGACCTCTTCCGGCACGTCGGCCGCGGCCAGCTGTCCGGCTTCGCGGGCGGCGCCGCCGCCAACCGCCAGCTGGAGCAGACCTTCTGGCAGGCCGCCCCGTACACCGAGGCCGAGCTCCAGCAGCAGATCGACACCATCGCCGCCCGCGGCGGCCGGGCCACCCAGGCCCTCGCCGACGCCAACGCCTACCTCGACGGCGTCAACCAGTACGCCAAGGAGTCCTACAACGCCCGCACCTTCCCGGGCGAGTACGACCTCACCGGGCACATCGACCCGATCACCAACGCCGGCTCGATCGAACCGTTCAAGCTGACCGACCTGGTCGCCCTCGCCTCCGTGGTCGGCGCCCTGTTCGGCTCCGGCGGCGGCGGTGAACTGGCCTCCGCCCAGGTCAAGTCGGCCGCCGAGGCCCGGTACGGCAAGGACGCCGGGGACGCGGTCTGGGCGTCGCTGCGCGAGGCGGACGACCCGGAGGCCGTCCAGACCCTGCACGACGGGCAGAGCTTCCCGTACGCCACCGTCCCCGACCACCCGCAGGGCGAGGCACTGCCCGACCCCGGCTCGGTGGTGCCCGAGCGGGTCGTGTACGACGCCACCGGCTCCGCCGACTCCGCCACCACCGCGGCGAACGGCGTCCTGCCCGGGAACCTGCTCACCGCCCGGCACGGCATGTCCAACGCCCTGCTGGTCTCCGGCGCCCGCACCGACGACGGCCACCCGGTGGCCGTGTTCGGCCCGCAGACCGGCTACTTCGCCCCGCAACTGCTGATGCTGGAGGAGATCCAGGGCCCCGGGATCAGCGCACGCGGCGCCGCCTTCGCCGGCCTGAGCTTCTACGTGCAGCTCGGCCGCGGCCAGGACTACGCCTGGAGCGCCACCTCGGCCGGGCAGGACATCACCGACACCTATGCCGTCCCGCTCTGCACCACCGACGGCTCCCCGGTCACCACCGCCGCCAACTCCTATAGCTGGCACGGCCAGTGCCTGCCCTTCGACCGGCTGGAACGCAAGAACACCTGGAACCCGACCACCGCCGACTCCACCCCGGCCGGGTCCTACACCCTGGTGATGAACCGCTCCCGGTACGGCCTGGTCACCGCCCGCGGCACGGTCGGCGGCGCACCCGTCGCCTTCACCTCGCTGCGCTCCACCTACCGGCACGAGGCCGAATCCATCATCGGCTTCCAGGAGTTGAACGACCCCGGCGCGGTGCACGACGCGGCGGGGTTCCAGCAGGCGGCGCAGGACATCAACTACACCTTCAACTGGTTCTACGCCGACTCGCGCGACATCGCGTACTACAACTCCGGCAGCAACCCGGTCCGCGCGCCCGGCGTCGACCCCGGGCTCCCCGTGAAGGCCCAACCCGCCTACGAGTGGGCCGACTTCGACCCCGTCGCCAACACCGCCCGGTACACCCCGGCGGCCGAGCACCCGCAGTCCGTCAACCAGGACTACTACATCTCCTGGAACAACAAGCAGGCGAACGGCTACACCTCGGCCGGCTTCGGCAACGGCTCGGTGCACCGCGGCAACCTGCTGGACGACCGGGTCAAGTCCCTGCTCGGGAACGGCGGCAAGGTGAGCCGGGTCTCGCTCACCCAGGCCATGGAGGGCGCCGCCCTGGCCGACCTGCGGGCCGAGGACGTGCTGCCCGACCTGATCCGCGTACTGCGCAGCGCGCCCGTCACCGATCAGGCCACCCTCACCGCCCTGCAACAACTGGAGGCCTGGCTCGCCAACGGAGGGCAGCGGAAGGAGACTTCACCGGGCAGCCACGGCTACGCGGACGCCACCGCGATCCGGGTGATGGACGCCTGGTGGCCGCTGGTCGCCGAGGGCGTCATGCGGCCGGGCCTCGGCGACCCGCTGTTCGGCGCGCTGACCGGCGCCCTCCAGATCAACGAGTCCCCCTCGGGCGGGCAGACCGGCCCCGGCGGCGGCCCGGTGAGCGCCAACGAGGCCATCCCGCACAAGGGTTCGGCCTTCCAGTACGGCTGGTGGAGCTACCTGGACAAGGACCTGCGCGCCGTCCTCGGCGACCGGGTGGCCGGCCCGCTGGCCCGGCCGTTCTGCGGCGGCGGCGACCTCGCGGCCTGCCGGACCGTCCTGCTGACCACCCTGAAGCAGGCCGCCGCCCGGACGCCCGCCCAGGTCTACCCGGGCGACGCGGACTGTGCGGCCGGCGACCAGTGGTGCGCCGACACGATCATCCAGCGCCCGCTGGGCGGCGTGACGGACGCCAAGACCACCTGGCAGAACCGCCCGACCTACCAGCAGGTGGTGCAGTTCCCGAGCCACCGCTGAACGACACCGCCGGTGCCCCCGGCCGGGGGCACCGGCGGCCGGTCACCTGGACCGCGCCGCGGTCTCGTCCTCGTCGCCCCGCAGGTTGCCGGCCTCGCTCCGCAGCCGCCTGCCCGCGACCGTGTACGTCCTGGCCGTGCCCCGGTTCGTCACCCGGTCGCCGACCGCGCCCGCCAGCTCCCCGATGCTCTCCACCAGCCCGGCGAGCGCACCCAGCAGCGCCGCCTCCTCCTTCTCCGGGACCCTCTCGCGGGCGCTGTCCCGCGCCTTCGGCAGCGCGTTCTCCCGCACCTGCCGCTCCGCCTCGCCGACCGCTTCGACCATCGCCCGTATCCCGCTGTCCAACCCGGCCCCCTCGTCTCCCCGTTCCTCCGACGTACCCCGCGAGCCTTCCCACCCCGTGCCCCACTTAGGCCCAGCCCGACGCGCGACCCGCGGGAACTGCCCCTAGCGTGGTCCGGGGACCGCCCGACCAGCCCCGGGCCGAGACCCGGGACCCGCACCAGGAGGCATGCCGACCATGACCGCCAACCTCTCCGAACTCACCGGCGACTACGTCCTCGACCCCACCCACACCCGGATCGGCTTCGTCGCCCGCCACGCCATGGTGACCAAGGTCCGGGGCGCGTTCCACCAGTTCGAGGGCACCGCCCACCTGGACGGCGCCGACCCGTCCCGCTCCTCCGGCCAGGTGGTGATCAAGGCCGAGAGCATCGACACCGGCGTGGAGCAGCGCGACCAGCACCTGCGCACCAACGACTTCCTGGACGCCCCCACGTTCCCCGACATCACCTTCCGCTCCACCGCGGTCGAGGCGCGCTCCGACAGCGACTTCCGGGTCACCGGCGACCTCACCATCAAGGACACCACCCGCCCGGTCACCATCGACTTCGAGTACACCGGCAACGCCGTCGATCCGTACGGCAACCTCCGGGTGGGCCTGGAGGGCTCGGTCACCATCAGCCGCAAGGAGTACGGCGTCACCTGGAACGCGGCCCTGGAGGGCGGCGGCGTCCTGGTCGGCGACAAGGTCGTCCTGGAGTTCGACATCTCCGCGGTCCGCCAGAGCGCCTGATCCGGACCCGCCCCGCCCGGAACGGGCCCGGAACGCCCGGAACAGCCGGAACCGGTCCCCCACGAACGGGTTCGCGCCGCGGCCCGCCGAACCGCCGGACCGCGGGGCGGCCGCCCGGCTAGTCTCCTGGCATGCCAACAGAAGACTCCCTCGCGACCGGCCAGCGCTCCCTCGGCGACCCCGCCCTCGACTACCCGCTCTGGCCCCCGCTCACCGCCGGCTGCCCGCGCACCAGCACCGAGGACGTCTCCTACCCCGTCGAGGTCGACTACGCCTACGACAAGGCCGACCCGGCGGGCCTGTTCGCCCCCGCCCCGGTGCGCGGCGGCCTGGAGCGCTGGGCCCCGCTGCTGCCGCCGCTGCTCGCGCCGGGCCTGGGCGAGGGCGCCACCCCGCTGGTGGAGGTCTCGCCCGGGGTGTACGTCAAGGACGAGTCCCGCAACCCCACCTGGAGCCACAAGGACCGGCTGAACCGCTGCACCACCAGCGCCGCCGTGGGCGCCGGCGCGCCGGGCCTCGCGGTCGCCTCCTCCGGCAACCACGGCGCCTCGGCCGCCGCCTACGCCGCCCGCGCCGGGCTGCCCTGCGTGGTGTTCACCGGCCCGGACACGCCGCCGAACGTCGACGCCTTCCTCAACGCCTACGGCGCGGTGGTCCTCCCGGTGCCGTGGGAGGCCCGCTGGCCGCTGCTGCGCCAGGTGGTGGACCGGCTGGGCCTGCACCCGGTCAGCAACCTGACCACCACCCACACCGGGCACGCGTACGGCCCCGAGGGCTACAAGACCGTCGCGTACGAGATCTTCCAGGACGTCGGCCTGCCGAGCGCGGTGTTCGTCCCGACCGGCTACGGCGAGCTGCTGTTCGGCGTCTGGAAGGGGTTCGTCGAGCTGCACCGGCTGGGCCTGACCGCCGGGGTGCCGCGCATTCACTCCTGCGAGACGGCCGCCTCCGGTCCGCTCGCCCGGGCGATCGCCGACGGCCTGCCCGCCACCCATGTGACGGTCGGCCCGAGCGACGCCTACTCGATCACCTCCCCGGTCAGCGGCTACCGGGGCGTGCTCGCGGTCCGCTCGAGCGGCGGCCGGGCGCTGACCCTGGACGACGGCCAACTCGCCGACGCTCAGCGGGAGCTGGCCCGGGCGGGGCTGTGGACCGAGCTGTCCGCGGCGGCCGGTCTGGCCGGGCTGCGCAGCCTCGGCGAGCCGGACCTCTCCGACGGCCCGGTGGTCTGCGTGTCGACCTCCAGCGGCTTCAAGGACAAGGGCGTCGGCACCCGCAGGACCGAGCCGGTCGCCCCCGACTGGGACGCGGTCGAGCGCCGCCTGCGGGCGGCCGGCATCACCGGCTGAACGCACGGTGCTTCACCGCCGCGAGGCGTGCTGTTCGCCTGCCCGTCCCTGCTCGTAAGGTCGCCGTAGGGTCGGTGTTCGCCGAGCGCCAGCAGGCTTGCACCCTCCGTCAACTCCCGCCTCCTGCCGAAGGGTAGCCACCGTGTCGCGTCCCCTCCGCCGCCTGCTGCCGCTCGCCGTCGCCGTCGCGGCGGTGCCCGTGCTCGCCCTGCCCGCCCTCCCGGCGGGCGCCGCCTCGTACGGCACCCCGACGATCACCTTCTCGGCCGGGTACCTGTCCGGCGCCGTCGGCGCCACCGGCGACCCGACCGTGACGGTGACGGTCGCCCAGTCCGGCGCCGCGGCCTCGGCGCTGACCGTCGCCGCCTCGGCGACCACCCGCAGCGCCGTCGCCCGCACCGGCGACGTGACGGTGAGCGGCACCGGCGGCGCCCGCACCCTGGCGGTCGCCGCCCAGGGCGTCGGCTACGCCGACCTCACCATCAAGGTCACCGGCCTCGGCGGCAAGAGCGCCACCCGCACCCTGCACTACGCCGCCTCCCCCGCCGTCCAGTCCTCGGCGACCAGCCGCTACCTGACCGGCTCCAGCGACGCCTCGGCGGCCGTGGACGCGGGCGGCGGCTTCATCGTGGTCGGCGACGACGAGTCCAACACCCTGCGCCTGTACGACCGCAACAACTCCGGTGCGCCGGTCCGCACCTGGGACTTCAGCTCGGCCCTCGGCGTCTCCAAGGAGATCGACATCGAGGCCGCCACCCGGGTCGGCAACACCATCTACTGGACCGGCTCGCTCGGCAACAACAAGGACGGCGTGGTCAAGCCCGACCGGCACACCGTCTTCGCCACCACCGTCACCGGTTCCGGCGCCGACACCCAGCTGTCCCTGGCCGGCTCGTACCACGGCCTGCGCGACGACCTGATCTCCTGGGACGACGCCCACGGCAAGCGCTACGGCTTCGCGGCCGGTGCCGCCGACGGCCAGGCGCCCAAGCAGATCGACGGCTTCAACGTCGAGGGCCTGGAGTTCGCCCCCGGCAGCACCAGCACCGCCTACATCGGCTTCCGCGCACCGCTCACCCCGGCCGTCACCGGCGGCCGGGCGCTGCTCGTCCCGGTCACCAACCTCCCGTCCCTGATGAACGGTTCGGCCGCGCACGCGACCTTCGGCGACCCGGTCGAGCTGGACCTCGGCGGGCTGTCCGTCCGCGACATCCGCCGCAACGACCTCGGCCAGTACCTGATCGTGGCCGGCTCCTGGTCCGCCGAGGACAACTCCGCCCCGTACGCGCTCTACCGCTGGAACGGGCAGCCCGGTTCCAAGCCGACCAAGCTGATCGACCTGCCGACCAGCGACTACGGCGCCTGGGAGGCCGTCACGGACGTCCCGGACCTGGACGCCCCCGGCGCCCGCGCCCAGCTGATCACCGACGACGGCTCCGCCGACCTCTACAACGACGGCACCGCCGCCAAGGACCTCACCCACCCCGAGTGGAAGAAGTCCCGCAGCACCTGGTTCACCCTGGGCTGACCGCGCGCCAGGGCCCTTCGGCACATCCGCCGAAGGGCCCTGCCGCACGTCCGTCCGCTCAGAGCTCGACCAGCACCTTCCCCCGGTTCGCCGAACGGTCCAGGTAGAGGCCGCGGTAGGCCGCCGGGATGCTGTCGAACCCCCGGTGCAGCGTCTCCTGGTACGCCAGCTCCCCGCTACGGACCAGTGCGCCGAGGTCCCGCCGCAGCGCGGCCCAGTTCTCCTCGGTGAACCACTCCAGCGAGAAGATGCCGCGAATCGTGGTGCGCGGGAACATGATCATCGGCAGCAGCCGCGGCCCCGCCCAGTCCCCGCCGACCTGGCTCCCCCACTGCCAGCAGACGGCCACCCGGCTCTCCACCGCGAGCATCCCGAAGACCACGTCGGTGAGCGCCCCGCCGAGGCTGTCGAAGTACCGGTCGATGCCCTCCGGCGCCAGCTCGGCCAGCTCCTTCCGCAGCCGCTCCGGCGCGTCGCCGTCGCGGTACAGCAGCACCCCCTCGAAGCCCAGCTCCCACAGCCGCTCCGCCTTCTCCGGCGAGGCCGTGGTGCCGATCACCCGGGCACCCCGGTGCCTGGCCAGCTGCCCGACCAGCGAGCCGACCGCCCCGGAGGCCCCGCTGACCAGAACCGTCGACCCGGGGCGCACGTCGAGGAACTTCTCCACCGTCCCCCAGGCCGTCATCCCGGGCCCGCCCAGGATGCCGAGCGCGGTGGTCAGCGGCAGGTCATCGCCGTAGTCGGCGGGGTCCAGCCGGCGGAAGGCCGGGAAGACCATCGGGAAGGTCCCGGTCTGCCAGAAGCTCGGCGCGCCGGTGCTGACCAGGTGGCTGCGCCAGCCGCCGAAGCCCTGCACCAGGTCGCCGACGCCGAAGCGCGCGGCGGGCCCGGCCTCCACCACCTCCATGATCGAGTCCGCGCCCATGTGGTCGCCGATCGGCGTGTCCAGCGCGATGCCCTGGAGGTACGGGTCGACCGAGACGTACCGGGTGCGCAGCAGCATCTCGTCCGCCGCGAGCCGGACGTCCACCTCCTCCACGACCTTCCGGTACATCCGCTCGACGTCCGGCACGCCGTCCACGTGCTCCCGCACGACCCACTTCTCGATCCTCACGAGGTGACTCCAAACTGGCGGTCGGCGGGGCCGACCGGTTCGATGAGCAGGGTGGGCGGCGGTGCGCTGTCGTCCACCTCGGCCCTGAAGGGCCTGCCGTCGTCCCGGCAGATGAACTGGACGACGTGCCGGCCGGCCGCCGCCGCCCGGATCAGCCCGCCGGTCGTCGCCCAGACCCCGGAGAGGTAGAAGTTCGCGAGGCCGGGCAGCCCCGGGCCGTTGCGCTTGACCTCCTCCTCCAGGGTCTCGCCGCTCTCCACGAAGGGCTGCCAGCCCAGCACCGTCCCGTTGTAGTTGCCGGTGTAGCGGACCTGGGTGAGCGGGGTGGAGACGTCCTTGACCGCCACCGCGTCCCGCAGCCCGGGGTGGTGGCCGTCCAGGTACTCGACGATGGTGTCGCGCACCCGGCGCTTCGCCCGCTGGTACTCCCGCCCCCGGCCGACCGGCAGGGTGTGCAGCTCCTCGCCGCGCCGCACCCGGGGCTCCTGCTCCGGCCCGGTGCTGAGCTCCCGCCAGGGCGCGATGTCGCAGAAGTAGCTGGCGTACACCACGGTGGTGTCGGCGGGCGACAGCTCCGGGTAGTGGCGGCTGCGGAACTGGACGTTGATGCTCGGGTGCCGGATGCCGGTGAGCCGCTCGGCGACCTCGTCCTCCAGCAGGTAGGTGGTGCACGGGTCCCCGGCCGGGAAGGGCCGGCGCAGGCCGAGGAAGACGGTCACGTAGCCGGGGAAGACCATGCCCGGCTCGGTGATGGTCTGGGTGTACAGCCGGCGGTAGGTGTCGCTCAGGTAGCGGCCCTTGAGCAGGTCCATCATGGTCGTCCGGCCGTCGCAGGCGGCCACCACGATGTCCGCCCGCACCTCCTGGCCGTCGCTCAGCCGCACCCCCACCGCCCGGTCGTCCTCGATCAGGATCCCGGTCACCTTGGTGTTGTACGTGATCTCGCCGCCCAGCCGCCGGTAGCGCTGCTCGATCGAGGTGGCCAGCCCCAGCGAGCCGCCCTCCGGCACCCCGGCCGACTGTCCGGCGTGGCAGGCGAGTTGGAAGTAGTTGGGCAGCACCGGGAAGTTGGGGTGCTTCTCGTACAGGATGAAGTTGAACGCCTCGCGCAGCAGCGGGCTGCGGAACTTCGCCGAGTAGTCGCTCATCAGCACCGTGATCGAGCGCCGGATCACGTTGAAGTACGGCAGGAAGGAGGCCAGCATCCGCGTCCGCTCCCACCGCCCCATCAGCCCGACCGGCTTGAGGAAGGGGTAACGGGCCAGCGCCAGGCGGAACTTGCGCAGCCCGGCGCAGAACTGCCGGATCTGCCGGGCGTCCTCCGGGGCCAGCTCCAGCAGGTGGGCCTCCAGCCGGTCCGGGTCGGAGTAGAAGTAGACCGCCCGGCCGTCCCGGGTGCGCACCACGTTGAAGACGTCGAAGTTGCGCATCCGCTTGCCCTGCAGCGCGCCGAGTTCGAGCCAGATCTGGTGCATCTCGTTGCCCGGACCGCTGCCCAGCAGCCAGCTGATGCAGCAGTCGAAGGTGAACTCGCCCCGGTCCCAGCCGGTGCAGCAGCCGCCGGGGATCTCGTGCATCTCCAGGATCCGGGTGCGGTAGCCGTTCATCTGCGCGAAGCAGCCGGTGGAGAGCCCGCCGAGCCCGCCGCCGATGATGACCATGCTCTGCCGGCCGCTGGTGGTCGTCCCGCTCACTCCGCCACCCCCACTTCCGCCACTCCTGCCTCCGGCACTCCCACGTCCGGCGCTCCCACGGTGGCGCGGTCGAGTTGCGGCAGGCGGCCCCACTTGCCCGCGTGCCAGGGTTCCCGGTTGTCGCTGGGCCAGGCCCGGAACGGCCGGCCGAGCTCCCGGCAGAGGTACTGCGCGGCGAACCGTCCGCTGGTGGCGGCCCGGATCAGCCCGCCGAGCGCGGTCCACTGGCCCGCCATGGAGAAGCCGCTCAGCCCGGGCAGCCGCATCCGGTCCTTGTTGACCAGCCGGTTGGCGGCGTCCTCGGCCTCCGAGAAGGCCTGCCAGGCGAGGATGCTGCCGTAGGTGTTGCCGGTGAACCGCTCGGTGGTCACCGGCGAGGCGACGTCCACGAGTTCGATCCGGCCGCCGAGCCCGGGGTACGTCCGCTCCAGGAACTCCCGGACGAACGAGGCGACTTCCTGCTTGCGCGCCCGGTAGGCCCGGCGGTCGCCGGTCCGCAGGTCCTTCCAGGAGCGGTAGTCGCTGAAGTAGGTGCAGTGCAGCACCGACTTGCCGGGCGGCGCGAAGCCGTCCGCGTAGGAGGACCGCAGCTGCACCACCAGGCTGCGCTGGAGCGAGCCGGGCAGCCGCTCGCCGTCCTCGGGCGTCAGCAGGTAGGTGGTGCTGTGCGGCTCGCCCTCGGGCAGCGGTCCGTCGATGCCGACGAAGGCGGAGACCACGGCCGGGTACAGGTTGCCCGGCTTGTCGAGCAGTTCGCCGTACAGCTTCTCGGTGGCGGGGCTGGAGTAGCGGCCCTCCAGCAGCCGCTCGAGCACCGTCGGGCCGTCGCAGGCGGCCACCACGTGGTCGGCGAAGTGCCGGGTGCCGTCCTTGAGTTCCACCCCGATCGCGCGCCCGTCCTCGATCAGGACGCGCTCGACCCGGCAGCGGTAGCCGATCACCCCGCCGAGCGAGGTGTAGCGCTCCTCGACCGAGCGCGCCAGCCCGAGCGAACCGCCCTGCGGGAAGCCCGCGTTGCCGTTGTGGGCGGCCGCCAGGGTGTAGAGGTACGGCAGCAGCGGGAAGCCCTCGGGCTCCTGGAGGAACATGTTGGGGAAGGCCCGCCGCAGCAGCGGGTCCTGGAAGCGCTCGGCGAAGCCGCTCATCGGGGTGGTCGCGGTGCGCCAGAACAGCCGGAACGCGGGCAGGACGGCACGCAGGGTGCGCAGCCGCTCCGCCGTGGTGCGCAGCGGCGGCGGGGTGAGCTCCCAGGGCAGCTCCATCGCGGCGTAGCGGCGCAGGTCGCGGCAGAAGGCCCGGATCGGCTTGGCGTCGCCGGGTGCGAGGGCCAGCAGGTGGGCCTCGAGCCGGTCCGGGTCGCCGTAGAAGGTGACGGCCCGGCCGTGTTCGTCGACCACCCGGTTGAAGGTGTCGAAGCGGGTCACCGACTTGCCGTCCAGGGCGCCGAGTTCGCTCCAGACCTGGTGCGCGCCGGTGCCCTCGGCGGTGCCGATCAGCCAGTCGATGCAGTAGTCGAACAGGTAGCCGTGCCGGGACCACGCGGTGCAGCAGCCGCCGGGCAGCACGTGCTTCTCGAAGATCCGGGTCTCCAGGCCGCTCATCTGCGCGTAGCAGCCGGTGGCGAGGCCGGCCAGGCCGGCCCCGATCACGATCACCCGGGGCGGGCCGCCGACGGCCCGCTCCCTGCCGGACCAGTCCGGCCCGCGGTCAGCCGCGGCCATCGGCGGTGCCCCCGGCCAGGATGGCGCCCGCCAGTTCGGCGTTGCGGGCGGCGAAGTCCCCGTCGAGCATCTCGGCGTGGGCGCCGTGCCCGACGTACACCGCGGTACCCGTGGTGGAGGCGCCGTGCCAGGAGCCCGGTTCGCCGCCCACGTGCACGGAGAGCCGGTCGCGCTCGCAGACCACGTCCAGCTGGGCCCTGACCGTTCCGGTGTTGGGCGTCCGGCTGCTGAACTCCAGGTAGTCCCTGGCCTGTTCGAGGGTCTCCTGGGCGACGATCCGCGAGCCGGTGTGGCGGTGGAGGTGCTCGTGGAGTTCGCGTTCGAAGACGGCCAGGTGCTCCTCGCCGAGGTCGAAGGCCTCGGTGACCCGGTAGGCGTCCACCATCAGCACCGAGGCCACCGTGCGTCCGCGCCGCTCCAGCTCCTTGGCCACCTCGAAGGCGAGGTTGCCGCCGAGCGAGTAGCCGAGCAGGACGTACGGCCCGGCGGCGTGCAGCTCCTCGGCCAGGTCCGCGTAGCGGGCGGTCTTGTCGTCGCCGGTCAGGTAGTTGAAGGAGGCGATCCGGTGTTCCGGCAGGTGCGCGGCGAGCTGCCGGTAGACCAGCCCGTGGCCGCCGGCCGGCGGGAAGCAGAAGACCGTGTGCTCCTCGGGCGCCCCGGCGTTGAACCAGAGGTAGGGCTCGCCGCCGGCCACCTCGCCGGTGATGATCTGCTCGACGGTGCGGGCCATGCCGTGCAGGGTGGTGACCTTGAACAGCAGGCCGACCGGGATGCTGATGTTGAACTCGCTCTGGAGGTGGTGGATCAGCTCGATGAGCCGGATCGAGCTGCCCCCGAGTTCGAAGAAGTCGTGCTGGAGGCCGACTTCGTCCAGCCCGAGCAGGTTCCGCCAGTGCTCGGCGACGCTGGTCTCGTAGAGCGTGACGGGCGGTTCGTGCTGGGCCCCGGCGGTGTCGGCCTTGGGCTCGGGCAGGGCCGCGAGGTCGACCTTGCCGTTCGGGGTGAGCGGCAGGGCGGGCAGCTCGGTGAGGAAGGAGGGGATCATCACGGTGGGCAGGTGCTCGGCCAGGTGGCGACGCAGTTCGCGGCGGTCCAGCACGGTGCCCTCGGCGGGCACCACGTAGGCGGCGAGGACGGCCTCGCCCCGGGCGTCCTGGCGGACGGCCACGCAGGCCTGGGCGAGTTCCGGGCGGGCGGTGAGGTGGGCCTCGATCTCGCCCAGCTCGATCCGGTGGCCGCGGACCTTGACCTGGTTGTCGATCCGGCCGAGCAGGTGCACGGTGCCCTCGGTGTCCCAGTGGCCGAGGTCGCCGGTGCGGTAGAGCCGCGCGGGCGTGCCGTCGAGGTCCAGGGTGACGAAGCGCCGGGCGGTCTGCTCCGGGTCGTTGGGGTAGCCGGCCGCGACGCCCGCGCCGCCGATCCACAGTTCGCCGGGCACGCCGACCGGGACGGGCTCGCCGTACGGGTCCAGGACGTACACGGCGCTGTTCGGGAACGGGCGGCCGATCGGCACCATCCGGCCGGGTTCCAGCCGGTCGGTGGCGCCCTCGTAGTAGGTGCTGTCGACGCTGGCCTCGGTCAGCCCGTAGGAGTTGACCAGCCGGGTCCGCGGGCCGCACAGGGCGCGCACCCGCTGGTGCTCGGCGGCCTTCCAGGAGTCGGAGCCGACGATCAGCAGCCGCAGGAAGTCCAGCGGCAGGCCCTCGCGCTCGCAGTGGGCCAGCAGCGCGCGGGCCACGGCGGGCACGAACTCGCCGCCGTCCACGGCCTCCTCGCGCATCACCCGGTACAGCCGGGCGGTGTCGAAGAGCAGCTCGCGGTCGACCAGGACGAGGGTGCCGCCGGTGCTGAGCGCCCGGGCGAGGTCGCCGGAGAAGACGTCGAAGGCGGTGCCGGCCATCTGGAGGTGCACCCGGACCTCGGTGTCCAGCCGGTACTCGGCGCGCCAGCCGGCGGTGACGGCAGCCAGGTTGCGGTGGTCGACCCGGACCCCCTTCGGACGGCCGGTGGAGCCCGAGGTGTGGATCAGGTAGGCGGCCCGGTCCGGGTCGGCGGCGGGCAGCGGTACGGCGCCCCCCAGCACGGGCCGGTCCAGCTCCTCCAGGGTGACCGGTGTGGCGGGCAGGTCGGCCGGGAGCGGGCGCCGCTGGTCGACCACCACCAGCGCCGCTCCGGCGTCCGTGACCTGGTGGGCGAGCCGGTCGGCCGGGTGCCCGGGGTCGAGCGGCAGGTAGGCGGCGCCGGCCCGCCAGATCGCCAGCAGGGTGCTGATCAGCTCGGGCGACTTGTCCAGGCAGACCGCGACCACCGAGCCCTCGCCGACGCCGAGTTCGCGCAGCCGTACGGCGGTGCGCTGGGACTGCCGGTCCAGTTCGCCGTAGGTCAGCCGGCGGACGCCGTCCCGGCCGGGCGCGACCACCGCGACCGCCTCCGGCCGCTCGGCGGCGGCCTTGGCGATCAGCTCCGGCACCGGGGTGTCGTGCTCGATCCGGCGCTCGGCGCCGCTGAAGCCGGTGAGGATCTCCCGCCGTTCGGCCTCGCCCAGCATCCGCAGCCGCCCGACCGGCTCGCCCTCGGCGGCGCGGGTCATGGCGTCCAGCAGGTTGCGGTAGTGCGCGGCCAGCCGCTGGACGGTGGCGGGCTCGAAGAGGTCGGAGTTGTACTTGAAGACGCAGTGGAAGCAGCCGTCCGCGCGGTCCTCGTAGGCGGACAGCGTGAGGTCGAACTGGCCTTCCTCCTCCGGGAGTTCGATGTACTCCAGGCGGTAGCCGAAGCGCTCCACGGCGACCTTGTGGGTGAGCAGGATGAACATCGCCTGGAACACCGCGGAGCGGCTCGGGTCGTGCTGGAGCCCCAACTGCTCGACCAGCAGCGGGAAGGGGTACTCCTGGTTGTCCAGCCCGCCGAGCACGCTCTCCCGCACCCGGGCCAGCAGGTCGGCCACGGTCGGCTCCCCGGCCAGGCTCACGTGCAGCGGCAGCGGGTTGACGAAGTAGCCGTAGACCGAGGCGAACTCCTCCTGGGTGCGGCCGGTGACCGGGCTGCCGACCACGATGTCCGGCTGCCCGGACCAGCGGTGCAGCAGCAGGTAGTAGGCACCGATCAGCACCATGAACGGGGTGGCGCCGTTGGCACGGGCCAACTCGTGTACCCGGGCGGTGAGTTCGGCGTCCAGCTGGAAGAACTCGGAGGCGCCGTTGTGGGTCTGCACGGCCGGGCGCGGCTTGTCGGTGGGCAGCGCCAGCACCGGCATCTCGGCCGGCAGGTGGCCGCGCCAGTAGTCGAGCATCCGCCGGGCCTCGGGCCCGGCCAGGAAGCGGTTCTGGCGGTTGAGGAAGTCCAGGTAGCGGGCGGGCACCGGGGGCAGCTCCGGGGTGCGGCCCTGGCGAAGCGCCTCGTAGACCTCGAACAGCTCCTCGATGAAGGTGAAGGTGGAGATCGCGTCCGAGACGATGTGGTGGACGGCCTTCATCAGCACCCAGCGGTCCGGCCCGCGCCGGAACAGCCGCAGCCGGACCAGCGGGTCCTCGGCGAGGTCGTACGGCCGCCGGTACTCGCGGACGATCAGGTCGTGGATCTCCTCCCACGGCCGGCCCTCGACGTCGAACAGCCCGGTGTCGGCCTCGACCTCCTCCCGGATGCGCTGGACCGGGCGGCCCTCCTCGGCGGTGAAGGCGGCGCGCAGCTCGGGGTGCCGGGCGACCAGGAACCGGAAGGCCCCGAACATCAGCTCCGGGTCGAGCTCCGCGCGGACCTCCACGGCGCCACCGATGTTGTACGCGAAGCCGTCCGGGTGCAGCAGGCGCAGGAACCAGAGCGCCTGCTGGTTGTGGGTGAGCGGGAAGCGGGACTCGTCGGCGTACAGCTCCACCTCGGCCTCGGCCGGGCCGCCGGCGGCGGCGAGCCGCTCGGCCAGGCCCTCGGTGAGCAGGTCGACCAGGTCGCCGAGGCTGCCGTTGCTGAGCAGGGCCACCACCGGCAGGGCGACGCCCAGTTCGCCGTGCACCCGGGCGCGCAGCTCCATGGCGAGCAGCGAGTCCAGGCCGTGCGCGCCGAGTCTCGTGTCGGCGTCGATCCGTTCGGCGGCGATCCGCAGCACGGCCGCGGCGGCGGCGGTCAGGCGCTCGGCGACCAGCTCCCGGCGGGCCTGCGGGTCGGCCGCGCGGTAGGCGTCCAGGAAGCCGCCGGTCTCGGTCGGGGCCTGCTCGACGGCGCTCGCCGCGAGGTCGGCGACCAGCGGCGGCGGCGCCGGGTACCAGGCGAGGAAGGTCGGCCAGTCGACCACGGTGGCGACCAGCAGCTGGGCGCGGTCCTGGCCGAGGACGCGCTCCAGGACGGCCGTTCCGGCGTCCGGCGGCAGCGAGCTCATGCCGCGGGCGTCGCGGTAGTGGGCGACCAGGCCCAGCTCCTCGATCATGCCGGTGGCCCACGGGCCCCAGTCCAGGCTGAGCCCGGGCAGCCCCTCGGCCCTGCGGTGGTGGGCCAGGGCGTCCAGGAAGGCGTTGCCGGCCGCGTAGTTGGTCTGTCCGGCGGTGGTGAGCAGCGAGGCGACGGAGGCGAACAGCACGAAGTGGTCGAGCGGTTCGTCGCTCAGCAGCCGGTGCAGCAGGTGGCCGCCGACCACCTTGGGGCCGTAGCCGGCGTCGAAGGCCGGACGGTCCATCTGGGCCAGCAGGGTGTCCTTGACCTGCCCGGCGAGGTGGAACACGCCACGGATCGGCGGGAGTTGGCGCTGCCGGTAGTCGGCGAGCCAGCCCGCGAGGGCGGCCTCGTCGGTGACGTCGACCGGGGCGAGCAGCGGTTCGGCGCCGAGCGCCTGGAGTTCGCGCAGGAAGGCGATCCGCTCGCCGACGGGCGTGTCCGGGTCGGTGTACGCCCACTCCGAGCGCTCCGGCAGGGCGGTCCGGCCGACCAGGATCAGCCGCCGGGCGCCGCGCCGTACGAGGGTGCGGCAGAGCAGTCGGCCGAGCGCGCCGAAGGCGCCGGTGACCAGGTAGCTGCCGTCGGGGCGGAGGACCGGCGGCAGCGGGCGGGTGAGGCCCTCGGCCTGCCGCAGCCGGCTGGTGAGCCGGACGCCGGCCCGCAGGGCGATCTCCTGCTCGTCCCGGGCCGCGAGTTCGGCGAGCAGCGCCTCGGCCTGCTCGGCGGCGTCGACGGCCGGGTCGAGGTCGATCAGGGTGCCGCGCTGGGCGACCAGCTCCTGCTGCCACAGCACCCGGCCGATGCCCCAGGCGGGGGCGCCGAGCGGTTCGACCCGGTCGCCGGGGGCGGCGGGCTGGGTGCCCCGGGTGACGATGTGCAGCCGGCCGTCCGGGCGGGCGGCGGGCAGGGCCTGGGCGAGGGTGATCAGGGAGTAGGCGCCGAGGGTCGCGAGCGGGCCGAGCCGGTCGGCGGTGGTGGCGGCCAGGGCGGGCTGGTCGAGGTTCCAGAGGTGGACGACGGTGCCGAAGGCTGGGTCGAGGTCGGCGAGCAGCCGCCGGACGTCCTCGGCGGAGTCGGGCCGGACGGTCGAGTGCCCCTCACCGTGCCGGTACTCATCTCCGGGCCGGACCAGGTGGCAGCGGGTGCCGCGCCCGGCGGCCAGGGCCGCCAGGCGGTCGCCGAGGCCGCCCTCGTCGGCGAAGAGCAGCAGGTCGCCGGGGGTCTCGTCGAGGGGCGCCTCGGCGGCGGCCACCCAGTCGACCTCGGTGAGCCAGCCGTCGATGGTGGACAGCCCGACGGAGGCCGGGGCCTGGGCGACGTCGGCGACCCGGAAGCCGGTGACCCGGCCGACCGGGGTGCCGTCCTCGGTGTAGAGCGCGAGGTCGCCGACGAGCTCCTCGCCGCTGTCCCGGGTCACGGTGGCGTGCACCCAGAGCGGGCGGTCGCCGATCGCGTCGAGCCGGACCTCAGCGATCGAGACGGGGAGCCGGACGCTGCCGCCCTCGGGCACCGCCAGCCGGGTGGTGAGCAGGGTCTGGAAGCAGCCGTCCAGCAGCACCGGGTGGAGGTGGTGGTCGGCCGCGTCCGGGCCGAGCTGGGTGGTCGGCCGGATCCGGGCCAGCGCCTCACCGGGGCCCGCCCACACCTCGGCGATGGCCTGGAAGGCGGGGCCGTAGTCGTAGCCGCGCTCGGCCAGCTGCCGGTAGCAGTCCGGGCCGTCCAGGTGCCGCCCCCGGGCGCGCAGGGCGTCCAGGTCCGGTGCGGGGCCGTAGGAGCGGCGCTGGCCGGTGCGGACCCGGCCGCCCGCGTGCACGGTCGGCTCGCCGCCGGCCGGGGTGGAGGCGATGGTGAAGCGGGCGTCCTCCGGCGCGTAGCCGAGCTGGACGGGGACGGGCTCGGTCTCGGAGAGGAACAGCGCCCGGTTCAGCTCGATCTCGGCCAGCGTCACCTCGGTGCCGCCGGTCAGGGTGCGGACGGCCTGGGCGGCCATCTCCAGGTACCCGGCGGCCGGGAAGACCACCTGGCCCTCGATCCGGTGGTCGGTCAGGTAGGGCAGCCGCTCGGGGTCGAGGGTGCCGGTCCAGCCGGGCTGGGCACTCGCGGTGCGGCGGCCGAGCAGCGGGTGGTCCAGCCGCCCGAGCCGGACCTGCTCGACCGGCTTGGGCTCCACCCAGTACCGGTCGCGCCGCCACGGGTAGGCCGGCAGCGGCACCGGGCGGCCGGCCGGGTGCAGCGCGTCCCAGATCAACTCGACGCCGAGGGTGTGCAGTTCGGCGAGGCTGCGGGCGAGGCGCTCGGGCTCGTCCTGCTGCCGGCGGATCGACGGCAGGGTGTGCGCCTGCTCCGCGCACTCGCGGATCGCGTGGCCGAGCACCGGGTGCGGGCCGAGCTCCAGGAACAGTCCGTGCCCGTCCTCGGCCATCCGCTCGACGGCGGCCCGGAAGCGCACCGGGTTACGGACGTTCTGCCACCAGTACTCGCCGTCCAGCTCCGGCCCTCGGGCGAGCCCCTCGCGGGCGGTGAGGTAGAGCGGCAGCCGGGCCGCCTGGGGCTTGATGGCGGCGAGCGCGGCCACCAGCTCGCCGCGGATCGGGTCCATCCGCACGCTGTGGTACGGGACTTCGACGTCCAGCAGGCGGGCGAAGACGCCCTGCCGGCGCAGCTCCTCGGCCAGTTCGCCGAGGGCCTCGGCGTCCCCGGCCAGGGTCACCGCGGAGGGGCTGTTGACCGCGCCGAGCGAGATCTGGGAGCGGTACGGGCGGATCCGGCGCTCCGCCTCGGCCTCCGGCAGGCCGACCGCGAGCATGGTGCCGGTGCCGGCCAGGCGCTGCTGGAGCCGGCTGCGGGCGAGCACCACCCGGACGGCGTCGGCCAGGTCGTAGACCCCGGCCTCGTGAAAGGCGGCGACCTCGCCGGTGCTGTGGCCGACCACCGCGTCGGGGCGCAGGCCGTGGCTCCGCCAGAGCGCCGAAAGCCCCACCTGGACGGCGAAGTTGGCGGGCTGGGCCAGCCAGGTCTCGGCCATCCGGGAGTCCGCCTCGTCGCGGTCCAGCTCGGTCAGCAGCGACCAGCCGGCCTGCGCGCGGATCTCCCGGTCGACGGCCCGCACGGCCTCCCGGTAGACCGGCTCGTGCTCGTACAGCCCCCGGCCCATGCCCCACCACTGCGGGCCCATGCCGGTGAACACCCAGGCCAGCCGGCGCTGCCGGCGTTCCCGGGCGTGGCCCTGGACCACCCGCGGGTGCTCCTCGCCGCGCTCGTACGCGGCCAGCGCCTCGTCCAGGTCCTCCCGGGTGGAGTAGACCACCCCGAGCCGCTCGGGCAGGTGCTGGCGGCGGTGCGCCAGGGTGTGGCCGAGGTCGGCGAGGGGCGTCCCGCCGGCGAGCTCCTGCCGTACGGCGGCGGCCAGTTCGGGCAGTCCGGCGGCGTCCTTGGTGCTCAGCGGCAGCACCGTGCGGGCCGGCTCGGCCACCGGTGCGGCGGGCCCGGGCCGCGGCGGCTCCTCCAGCAGGACATGGGCGTTGGTGCCGCCGAAGCCGAAGGAGTTGACGCCGGCCCGGGCCGGGCCCCGGTGCTCGGGCCAGTCCACCGGGGCGGTCGGGATCTCGAACGGCAGCGCGTCGAGGTCGATGCCGGGGTTGGGCCGCTCCAGGTTGAGGTGCGGCGGGATGCGGCGGTGCTTGATCGCGAGCGCGGTCTTGATCAGCCCGGCGACGCCGGCCGCCGCCTCGGTGTGCCCGATGTTGGTCTTGACCGAGCCGACGTAGCAGCGGTCCCCGGCGCGGCGGCCGACGCCGAGCACCCGGCCGAGGGCGGCGGCCTCGATCGGGTCGCCGACCGGGGTGGAGGTGCCGTGCGCCTCGACGTACTGGAGGCTGCCGGGCAGCACCCCGGCCTCCGCGCAGACCCGCTCGATCAGGGTGACCTGGGCGTCCGCGCTGGGGACGGTGATGCCGTTGGTGCGGCCGTCCTGGTTGACGCCGGTGCCGAGGATGACGGCGTGCACCGGGTCCCCGTCGCGCAGCGCGTCGGAGAGCCGCTTGAGCACGACCACGCCGACGCCCTCGGCCCGGACGTAGCCGTCCGCGGAGGCGTCGAAGGCGCGCGAGCGGCCGTCCGCGGAGAGGAAGCCGCCCTTGGTCTCGGCGATCGTGTACTGCGGCGCCATGTGCAGCAACGCGCCGCCGGCCAGGGCGAGTTCGGTCTCGCCGCGGAGCAGGCTCTGGCAGGCAAGGTGGACCGCGACCAGCGAGGAACTGCACGCGGTGTCGATCGAGACGCTCGGCCCGCGGAAGTCGAAGCAGTGCGAGATCCGGTTGGACACCATCGTCATCATGGTGCCGGTGGCGGTGTGCGCCGCGATGGTGGCGAAGTCGAGGTCGGCGAACTGGAGGATCTTCCAGTCGAGGGTGAAGGCGCCCATGTAGACGCCGACCTCCCGGCCGGCCAGCTCGCCGGGGCGCAGGCCGCCGTCCTCCAGGGCCTCCCAGCTGACCTCCAGGAGCTTGCGCTGCTGCGGGTCCATGTGTTCGGCCTCGCGCGGGCTGATCCCGAAGAAGTCCGGGTCGAAGGTGTCGAAGCCGTCGATGTAGCCGCCCCGGCCGCCGATCAGCCGCCCCGGCTTGGCCCGGTCCCTGCTGCCCAGGGTGCCGGTGTCGTAGCGGTCGGCGGGCGTCTCGGTGAGACAGTCCCGGCCCTCGATCAGGTTGCGCCAGTAGGACCGGTGGTCGTTGGCGTGTCCCGGCAGGCGGCAGCCGATACCGGTGATCGCGATGCGTTCGCGGGGCACGGCGAAGGGCGAGGAGGTCATGATCCAATCCGGGGTGGTGATGGCGTGGCGCCGGGGACACGGGCAGGTGGGAGCGGCCGCTCGGGCCGGGTGTCAGACGGACTGCTCGGTGGTCTTCGCCCGGCGCCAGGGGTGCAGCAGGGTGGCGCCGAGTTCGCCGGTGGCGGGGAACGCGGCCGGGTCGGTGAGGCCGACGGCCTTCGGCACTCGGCCGGGCCGCCAGGTGAAGCTCCCGAACACGTGGTCCCAGAGCGAGAGGTCGGAGGCGTAGTGGCCGGCTTCGGCGAGGTCGGTGCTGTGGTGCAGGCGGTGGAGTTCCGGCCCGGCCAGGACGTGGCCGAGCGGACCGATGCGGACTTCGATGTTGGCGTGGACGAAATACCCCTGAGCCAGGACGAATATTCCGACCACGAACACTGAATCCGCCGAGAATCCGATCAGCGCCAGCGACAGTTGCACCACGGACTGCGCGACGAACACGTCCAGGAAATGATTCACGCCGTTGTTCGCGACGTTCACCTTGTCCGGGACGTGGTGCACCCCGTGCAGCCGCCAGAGCCACCTGTTGCGGTGGGACCAGCGGTGCACGAGGTAGTCGCCGAGCGAGCCGACCAGCAGCGCGAGTGGGATCTCCACCGCGAACGGCAGCGCCGGGTGGGCCGGGCCGAGCACCTGCACCAGCGTCGCCACCAGCCCCTGGGCCAGTGCGCCGCCGACCATGCTCAGCGCGAAGTAGACGCTGTACCAGCCGAGTTCACGTCGGCTCGGATGCCAGTCGGTCCGGTACGGGATCACCCGCTCCAGGACCGCCAGGTAGACGAGGACGGCGATCAGGAAGAGCGGGGAGACCCGGTCCGGTCCCCAGCGGAAGTGCAGGGTCGCGACGGCCGTGCACAGCACACCCAGGAGCAGCAGCGGGTGGGCGAGCCGGCGGGCAATGGCTGACAGCACGCGCCCCCCGTTCTTCGCGGACTAACGACTGGAAACGTCAGAGACTCTAGCGGGCGACGCGCGCCGTGACAGTCATTCGACGTGTTAACTCCATGAATGACCCGATCGGCGGACTATACGCGCACGAAGTTGACGTCTGCGCGGCGCGAAGGGGGCGCATTGTCGAGAAGAAGCGGGACTTGACGGTGTGTGACAACAGTCGTGCAGATCTTCGAGCGCTGATGTGCGCCCCTTCTGCGCCGCCGCGCGCGGCTATCGATCCGGCCATATCCCACGGCCGGCGCCCCGGCTCCAGGAGCACCCACGGGTCAGGAGCGGGCCGGCTCCGCCCATCGGTGTGCGGCACGGGGCGCGTGCGCCGCGAGACGGTCGCGCAGACCGCGCAGCTCGTACTCGACCAGCGCGGGCAGCGCGGTCGCGCCGGTCGCCTCCAGGGCGGGGCCGAGCAGGTCGACGGCCGTGGCCGGGTCGTGCGCGCAGACGTGGCAGTCGGCCGCGCGGACGATGAAGAGCAGGCGGCTGGAGGGCAGTTGGTCCGGGCCGAGCAGGCCGAGGGCGGTCTCGGTGGCGTCCAGCGCCCGGCGGGCCAGCCGGGGGTCGTCGGTGGCGGCGGCGAGGTCGCGCAGCGCGGCCGCCGCGGCGGACTCGACCCGCATCCGCATCGAGGCGATGGAGAGCCAGGGCACGTCGACCTCGTCCTCCGCGCCGATGTGGTCCAGGTGCGGCCGGGCCAGGTCGATCTGCCGGACGGTCGCCCGCACGTCGCCGGTGAGCGCGTGCGCCCGGGCCCGGCTGATCCGGCCCATCGCACCGGCCCAGTGCCGGTCCGGGGCGGCCCGTTCGATCTCGCGGGCGTAACCGAGGGCGGCGACCGGGTCGCCGTCCAGCCGGGCCAGGATGCTCATGTCGCTGAGCGTGCCGACCTGGGTGGCCCGGTCCGCGGCCAGCCCGGCCCAGGTGAGGGCGCGGTCGTAGCAGGCCATCGCGGTGGCGTTGCGGCCGTCCTGCATCCGCAGCGCGCCGGCCGCGTGGGCGTGCTCGGCGGCCAGCCGGACCAGCGGGCCGCGCTGCCCGGCGGGGGCGGTGGCGAGCCTGGCGAGCACCGCGCGCAGGGTGCGCTCGACGGCCGCGACCAGGACCGGGCGGTCGCCGGTCTCGCCAGAGCGCAGGCGGGCGGCGAGCAGCCCGGTCAGGGCGTGTGCGGTGACGGCGTCCAGCGGGCGGGCGGCGGCCGGGTCGGCGAGCGCCTCGGCGGAGCAGAACTCGGCGTGCAGGGCCGCGAGTTCCCCGGGCTCGGGGACGGCGCAGCCCTCGGCGCCGTGCAGCGGACAGAGCAGCCCGTAGTCCGGCAGTCGCGGCGGAGCGGGCGCCGGGGGCGGGGCGGGCGGGCCGGACGGTGCGCCGCCCGGCAGCGGGGGCCGGAGCAGGGCGGGCGAGATGGCGTCCGGGTCGCACAGTTCGGCGTTCTCGGCGCGCTGACAGGCGGCGCTCAACTCCCCTGCGGCGCCGAGGAGGTCGTCGATCCGGTCGGCGACCCTGGGGGTGACCCGGCGGGCGCCGTGCTCGATCTTGCTGACCGCGGTGTGGTCGTAGCCGATCCCGGCGCCGAGCTGCGCCTGGGTGAGGCCCGCCCGGCGCCGCCAGTGCCGCAGCCGGGCGCCGAACTCCCGCCAGGCGTCCTGCCCCCGGCCGGTCGGCGGTGCCGGCACCGCCGCCGCAGGGGCCACACGGTTCCGCTGCACGGCTGCCTCCCCGGGCGCGTCGTCCCCGGCCGGCCGCCGGGCCTGTCGACGATTCCAGTGATTCCGACGACTCGGATCAGGAGGACGGTACTCGATGGCCACCCGCCTCGTACATGAGGTGGTCTCAACCACTTGAAGAAAAGCCCAGCTTGACGCAAAGCCGGACCGACGGGCTTGACGGAATTTGCCAACCCCTTGCCCCGCGCGCACCGGGCATTGACCTGGGCATGACGTCGTGTGAGGGTTCGGGCACCCGAGCGCGGACGGCCCGCACGGCCGTCCCCCTGATACGGCCCCGCGGCGCGCCACCAGCCCCTGCCGTCCGCGGTCGAGGACCCCCACATGCGAGGAGCCTCGATGCAACGCAGAGTCACCGCAGGCAGGTTGCTGACCACGGCGACCACCCTGACCGTGCTGGCCGGCATGATCGCCGCCGCCGCGGGCCCGGCCACCGCCGCGCCCACCCCCTCTCCCTCCTCGGCGCCGCCGAGCGCCCTGGCCGCCGCCGTCAACGCCGCCGACGCGGCCGCGAACGCCGGGCTGGACGCGCTGGCCAAGGGCCCGGGCGAGACCTACGAGCGCAAGACCGTCACGCCCTGGCTCGGCGGCCTCTACTCCGTCTCGTACGAGCGCAGCTACCACGGCCTGCCGGTGGTCGGCGGCGACGCGGTCGTCCTCGCCGACTCCCAGGGCAAGGTCCGCGCCCTGCAGTCCGCCGCCACCGGACCGGTCGGCGGCTCGACCACCCCGCAGGTCAGCGCGGCGGACGCGGAGAAGACCGCCCGGACGAAACTGGCCACCGTGGACTCGGTGGACTCCCCCCGCCTGGTCGTCCGGGTCAAGGACGGCACCGGCCGGCTCGCCTGGGAGACCGTCCTCAAGGGCCGCACCGCGTCGGCGCCCAGCACGCTGCACGTCTTCGTGGACGCGGCCACCGGCGAGGTGCTCGACAGCTACGACGACGTCCGTGCCGGAACCATCAACAGCAAGTGGAACGGCCCCGCCCCGGTCACCATCAGCACCACCAACTCCGGCGGCTCGTACTCGCTGCGCGACCCGAACCGGCCCGGCCTGTCGTGTTCCGACTACAGCACCGGGCAGGTCTTCTCCAAGTCCAGCGACTCCTGGGGCAACGGCAGCCCGTCGACCAAGGAGACCGGCTGCGGCGACGCGATGTTCGCGGCCCAGAAGGAATGGGACATGCTCCGCGACTGGCTCGGTCGCAACGGGCACAACGGCAACGGCGGCAGCTGGCCGGTCAAGGTCGGCCTCAACGACGTCAACGCCTACTGGGACGGCAGCACGATATCCATCGGCCACAGCCAGGCCAACGAGTGGATCGCGGCGATCGACGTGGTCGGCCACGAGTTCGGCCACGGCATCGACCAGTACACCCCCGGCGGCGCCAACAACGAGTCCGGCCTGGGCGAGGCCACCGGCGACATCATGGGCGCGCTGACCGAGTCGTACGCCAACGAGCCCGCCCCGTACGACTCCCCGGACTACACCGTCGGCGAGATGATCAACCTGGTCGGCCAGGGCCCGATCCGCAACATGTACAACCCCTCGCTCGTCAACAACGACCCGAACTGCTACTCGGCGTCGATCCCGCAGACCGAGGAGCACGCGGCGGCCGGCCCGCTCAACCACTGGTTCTACCTGCTGGCCGAGGGCTCCAACCCGGGCGGCGGCAAGCCCACCAGCCCCACCTGCAACAACTCCTCCGTCACCGGCATCGGCATCAAGGACGCCGGCCGGGTCTTCTACGGCGGCATGCTCCTCAAGACCAGCGGCATGACCTACAAGCGCTACCGCACCGCCACCCTGACCGCCGCCAAGAGCCTCGACGCCACCTGCGCCTTCTTCAACCGGACCAAGGCCGCCTGGGACGCCGTCAGCGTCCCCGCCCAGAGCGGCGACCCGACCTGCACGCCGTCCGGCAACAACGACTTCTCGCTGTCGCTCGGCCCGGCGTCCGGCTCCGTCCAGCCCGGCGCCTCGACCTCGTCGACGGTGAGCACCGCCGTCACCTCCGGCACCGCGCAGACCGTCGGCCTCACCGCCTCCGGCCTCCCGGCGGGCGTCACCGCGAGCTTCAACCCCTCGTCGGTGCAGGCCGGTTCCTCCTCCACCCTGACCCTGTCCGCCTCCGCGGCGGCCGTGGCCGGGACCTACCAGATCACCGTCACCGGCACCGCCGGCGCCACCACCCACACCGCCCAGTACGGCCTGACGGTCGGCGGCGGGGGCAACCCCGGCGGGCCCGCGCCCGACATCGACGTCGCCAAGGTCCAGGCCCACCTGTCCCAGCTGAACACCATCGCCAACCAGAACGGCGGCCACCGCCGGGCGGGCAGCGCCGGGCACAGCCAGTCGATCGCGTACATCAAGGCCAAGCTGCAGGCGGCCGGCTACAACGTCACCGAGCAGACCTGCACCTCCTGCAGCTACCAGTCCAACAACCTGATCGCCGACTGGCCCGGCGGCCCGTCCGACCAGGTCACCATGTTCGGCGCCCACCTGGACAGCGTCTCGGCCGGCCCCGGCATCAACGACAACGGCTCCGGCTCGGCCGTCCTGCTGGAGAACGCGCTCGTGCTCGCCCAGCAGAACCCCAGCCTGACCCGGCACGTCCGGTTCGGCTGGTGGACCGGTGAGGAGCAGGGCCTCCAGGGCTCGCAGTCCTACGTCGGCCAGCTGAGCTCCGCCCAGCGCTCCGCGATCAAGGCGTACTACAACTTCGACATGGTCGGCTCGCCCAACGCCGGCTACTTCATCAACAACATCAACTCCGCGGCGTCGGCCCCGATGAAGGCCTACTGGGACTCGCTGAACCTCAAGCCGGAGGAGAACGTCGAGGGCCAGGGCCGCTCGGACGACTACTCCTTCCAGCAGGCCGGCATCCCGACCTCGGGCTACGCGGCCGGCGCCGACGCCACCAAGACCTCGGCGCAGGCGGCCAAGTGGGGCGGCACGGCGGGCCGTTCCTACGACTCCTGCTACCACTCGTCCTGCGACACCACCAGCAACGTCGACGCGACGGTGCTGAACCGCAACGCCGACGGCGTGGCGTACACCATCTGGAAGACCTCGGTCGGCGGCACCGCGCCCGCCAACGACTTCTCCCTCTCGGTGAACCCGACCACCGCCACCGTCAAGCCCGGTGACACCACCACGGCGACGGTCGCCACCTCGACCACCTCCGGCTCGGCCCAGACGGTCAACCTGACCGCCTCGGGCGCCCCGGCCGGCGTGACCGTCTCCTTCAACCCGTCCTCGGTGCAGTCCGGCGGCTCGGCGACGCTCACCGTCGCCACCGCCGCCTCGACCGCCACCGGCACCTACACCATCACCCTGACCGGGACCGGCTCGGCCACCCACAGCACCAGCTTCTCCCTGGTGGTGGGCAACGACTCGCCGAACCCGGGTGGCACCTGGACGCCCGGCACCACCTACCAGGCGGGCGACGTGGTGACCTACAACGGGGTCAGCTACCGCTGCCTCCAGGGCCACACCGCCCAGGTCGGCTGGGAGCCGCCGATCGTCCCGGCGCTCTGGCAGGCCGTGTGACCGGGGCGCGCTGACGCCCGGTGAAGCCGCTGCGCCGCGGTCCGTCGAGGGGGACGGACCGCGGCGCAGCCGTGCGCGGGGCGGGGTGCGCGGAGCCCGCGCGGCGGCCTCAGCCGGGATGGAAGGCGACCCGGACGGTGGCGTCGAAGGGGAGGATCAGCCCGTTGCCGGTCTCCCAGGTCCAGGTCCGCGGGACCAGGAACATCCGGCCGCCGGAGAGGGCCAGCAGCCGCAGCCCCTCGTAGCGGTAGCGGAACCGCGCGCCCTGGTCCACGTCCGGCAGCGCCGTCTCCCACACCCCGGGCCACCCCAGGTGGAGGCGTTCGGGGGTGTCCAGGACGACCGCCGGGCGCCGGTAGAGGTGGTGGGCGAGGTCCTGGGCGTCGGCCGTCCCCTTCTGCTGGGCGTAGTCGCCGACCGCCCAGTACGAGCAGAGCACGATGATCGCCACGCTGACGCCCAGCGCCGCCCGCTCCCCGGTCAGCGGGTACGGTGCGCCGGTGCCGCGCACGTACATCATCCGGGCCAGGACCGCGAGCAGCAGCGCGCCGCCGATCAGCAGCGGGGTGCCCAGCGGGCCGGCGTCGAACACCTCGAAGCCGGCCAGGAGGCCGAGCACCAGCAGCGGGACGACCAGTGCGGCGACCGCCCAACAGGCCCGGCGCACCGTCCGGGCGCCGGCCCCGCCCTTCCCGGCCGCCCTGGTCGCGAGGTGGTAGCCCAGCGCGCCGACCAGCGCCCCGCACAGGGCGACCCCGGCCGGGAGGTAGAGCGCGGGGGAACTGCGGATCAGCAGGTCCTGGGTGGCGAAGCCGATCGTGCCGGCGTCGATGCCGAAGAAGGCGTAGAGCGAACTGGTGTAGGCGTAGCCGAAGAAGAAGAGCAGTGCGGTGAGGAGGGTGGTCGGGGCGATCCAGGTGGCGAGCCTGGTGAGCCAGTCGGCCCAGGAGCGCGGCTGCGGCTGCCGCTGCCCGTCCGGGGGTTCCTCCTCGGCAGGTCTCAGGGGGTGCTCCCGGCGCCGCTGGACGGGCTCGACCCGTAACTCGGGGTCGCGCCGTTGCCGGTGGTCGCCCCGTCGTCGGGGCTGACGACGACCACCGAGCCAGCGGCCTCGATCCGCTTGGAGGAGTCGTCGGCCGTCACCGTGAGGCAGATGGTCCGGTCCTTGGTCCCGGGCTTCCACTGCGGGAGCCGGAAGTCGACCAGCTCGGTCTTGCCGTCGGTCACCCGCACCTGCTGCGAGGCGGGGGTGGCGTACGACGTGCTGCCGCACTCGGCGACCTTGCTGATCACGGCCGTGAAACTGGTCTTCGACGGGAAGGACAGGGTGATCCGGGCCCTGTTGTCGATGCCCTGGACGCTCGCCGAGGGCTCGCCCGCGGTCCGGAACCCGCCCTGGTCCCCCTCGTCCTTGGTCCGCTGGTCGTCCGGCAGGCCCGAGCCGCTGCTCTGGCCGTTCTGCCCGTTCTGGGTGGCGCCGGCCGACCCGGATCCGCCACCGCCGCCGCAGGCCGCGAGGACCGGGACGAGCAGGGCGGCCGCCAGCCACCGGCCCGCGCCGACAGGCCTTCCCGTTCGGATCCCGCCGCCTCCGAAGTGCCGGGTCCCAGGCATGCGTTCTCCCATCCGCGCGGCGAGCAGGGACCGGTCGGCCCCGCCGCACCGTACCCGTGCGGGTACGGCCGGTCGGGCCGCCGCGCCGCCCCCGCCCGGGTCGGCCAGCCGTTCGGCGCAGCCCGGACGGGCGGCGCGCTGGCATAGAGTCGGACCGCAACCGACGAACCGTCAGCAGAGCGGAAGGACACGACCTGTGAGCACCGAGACCCGTCCGGTACCGGAGCTGGCCGCGGAGGTCGTCGAGCGGTGGCGGGCCGAGGAGGCCGAGCTCGTCGACCTGCTGGCCCGGACCCAGCGCGGTGTCGGCGGCGTCGCCGCCTTCCGGCTCGGCCCGACACCGACCGTCCTGGTCACCGACCCGGCCGCCGTGCAGCACGTCCTGGGCCACCACCCGGACCGGTACGTCAAGCGCTCGCACCGCGCCCGGATGCTGGTCGGGGACGGCGTGCTGTCCGCCACCGGCGACCCCTGGAAGCGCCAACGGCGCGTGCTGCAGGCGCAGTTCACCGGCACCGGGATGCGCCGCTACGAGCGGCGGATCGCCGCGGCGGCGCACCGCACCGCCGAGCGCTGGGAGGGGTACCGGCGCAGCGGGGAGGCCTTCGACGTCGGCGAGGAGATGCGCGGCTTCGCCCTGGACACCGTCTGGCGGGCGCTCACCGGGCTGCCGCTGGACGACCGGACGGACCGCGAACTCCGCTCGGTGGAACGGGTGGTGGCCGCGATGCCGACCCTGCCGACCAACGCGGCGGACGCCCGGGACGCGGTCGCCGAGGACCTCGCCCGGATCGACGCGGTGGCGCACGCGGCGATCGACGCGGCGCGCTCGGCCGGCCCGACCGAGGAGCCCGGCGTGCTCCGGGTGCTGCTCGACGCGGGCGAGCAGGACCCCGGGTACACCGACCGGTTGATCCGCGACGAGCTGGTCACCCTGCTCGTCGCCGGCCACGAGACCACGGCCACCACGCTCACCTGGCTCTTCCTGCTGCTCGACCGCCACCCCGAGGCCCGGACGGCCGATCCGCAGGCGCTGGTGAGCGAGACGCTGCGGCTCTACCCCTCCGCCTGGCTGCTCCCCCGGCACGCCGTCGAGGACGACGTCATCGCCGGGCACCGCATCGCCGCCGGGACGGACGTGCTGGTCTGCCCGTACCTCACCCACCGCGACCCGGCGCTCTGGCCGGACCCGGAACGCTTCGACCCCGCCCGCTTCGCCCACGGCGCGGACCGCCCCGGGCAGCTCGGCGCCTACTTCCCGTTCGGCCTCGGCGCCCGCGCCTGCCTGGGCACCCGGTTCGCGCTGCGTGAGACCTCGGCGCTGCTGGAACTCCTGCTGCCAATGGGGCCGTTGACGTTCCGCTCGCGGCCGACGGGGGCGGCGTACAGCATCACCGTACGGCCGGACGGGCCGACGCCGGCGGTGCTGGGCTGAGGCCTTCCTGCGGTGTGGCGCTGCCCGACCGCGGGTGCTCCGACCGCGGGCCGTCCGGCCGGGCGGGCAGGAAGCCGTCGGCGAGCTCCTCGCCGGCCAGGGCGGCGTCGACCCGGGCACTGATGTGGGCCCGGGTGGTCGGGCAGTCGAGCGGGCGGTCCCGACTGCACAGCAGCATGTGGGTGAGGACGGCCGCGGCGTGCTCCAGCCGGCGGGCGCGCTCGAGCATCCCGTCCCGCTGGGCGTGCAGCAGCGCCGTGCGGTCGGCCGCCCGCTCGCTGGCCAGGACGGCGGCGGTCCCGCTGACCGGGATCATCCCGTCCACGTGCCAGAGCTGGACCAGGGCGAGGCGCTCCAGCGACTCCCGGTCGTAGTAGCGGACCCGGCCGCGGCGGGCGGCGGGGGCGATCAGGCCGCACTCCTCGTAGTAGCGCAGGGTGGGCACCGAGAGGCCGAAGGCCGCCGAGACCTCGGTGATCGAGTGGAGCTCCGCCATCCGCCGCCTCCTTCGGGGTTGCGCCCAGGCCGAGTTGGGCTCGGCCGGGTGCGCCGGGACCGGGTTGCGCTCAAGCACGCTTGAGCGAGAATGCTTAGGCAAGCCTAACCTCTCATCGAAGCGAAGGGCTTGCTCCCCATGCCGCTCACCGACCCGACGGCCACCACCGCGTCGGCCACTGCGACCACCACCGCACCCGCACCCGCCCGCACCCCACGGGCCGCCGGGGCCCTGCTCGTCCTCGGTTTCGTCCTGCTCAGCCTCAACACCCGGGTCGCGTTCGGACAGATCGGGCCGCTCGCGCCGGTCGCCGGCTGGGGCCCGGGCACCGTGACCCTGCTCGCCCTCCTGCCGCCGCTGTGCATGGGCCTGTTCGCCCCGCTCGGCGCCCTGGCCCGGCGGCGGCTCGGCGAGGAACGCGGGCTGTTCTGGGCGAGCGTGCTGCTGCTGGCCGGGGCGGTGCTGCGGACGGCGGGCCTGCCCGGGCTGTACGCGGGCACGGTGCTGGTGGGCGTCGCGGTGGCGGTGGTGAACGTACTGATCCCGGTGTTCGTCCGGGCCCGCTTCGCGCCCCGGCGGATCGGCACCATGACGGGCGTCTACGCGCTGTCCATGGGCGCCGGTTCGGCGGTCGTCGCCGCGCTGGTCGCGCCGGTCGCGGGCGCCTGGTCCTGGCAGGCCGCGATCGCGATCGCCGTCGTCCCGGCGGCCCTGGCGGCGGCCGGCCTGGCGCCGCAGCTGCGGGTCGCGCGGACGCAGGCCGGGCCCGTCGCACCCGCCGGGCGCCGCCGGGTCGGGCGGACGGCGCTCGCCTGGAGCCTGACGGCCTTCTTCGGCGTCCAGACCCTGGTCTTCTACGCGACGCTGGCCTGGCTGCCCACCGTCCTGGTCGACGCGGGCCTGAGCCGGACCACCGCCGGCACCGACCAGGCCGTGCTGATCCTCGGCCTCGCCGTCGGCGGCTTCCTGGCCCCGACCCTGGCCGCCGCCCGGAGCGACCAGCGGCCGCACATCCTGGGCGTGGCGGCCGTCTGCGTCCTCGGCCTGCTCGGCCTGGTGCTCGCCCCGGCCGGCGGGGCGCCGCTCTGGGCCGCCGTCCTGGGCATCGGCATGGGCGGCGGACAGGCGCTCGCCGCCGTCCTGTTCGCCCGTCGGGGCACCGACCCGGACCACGTCGCCGCGCTCTCCACCATGGCCCAGACCTGGGGCTACCTGCTCGCCGCCACCGGCCCCGCGCTCGCCTCCGCGCTCCACGCCGCGAGCGGGTCCTGGGCGGCGCCGCTGCTCGCGATGGCCGGCCTGGTGGCCGTCGGCTGTGTCCTCGGGCTGCGGGCGGGCCGCGTTGTCACAAAGCCGCGCCGCGATCCGTCGGACCGGTGAGCGGGTGGCCGCACGGTCCAACCGGTCGAGCGGTCACCCGCTCATCCGCTCATCCGCGAGAAGAGGAACACCACGATGAACGCCCGTCCGATCACCGCCGAGGTCCCGCTGCGCCCGCGCATGGCCCAGGACCCGGTGCAGCTCGTCCCCGAGCTCGCCGAGGTCTCGGCCGCACTGTTCAAGGCCACCGGCAACCGGTCCGTCCCCCGCAGCACCATCAGCCTGGTCCAGCTGCGGGCCGGCCAGATCGCCGGCAGCACCTACCTGACCGTCCTGCACACCGGCTTCCTGCGCAGGGCCGGCGAGTCGGAGGAGCGGATCGCCTCGGTGGCCGGCTGGCCGGACTCCCCCTGGTTCACCGCCCCGGAGCGCGCCGCGCTCGCCCTGGTCGAGGCCGTCCTCCAGCCCAACCCGCACGGCGAGCGGGTGCCGGACGCGCTGTACGCCGAGGTCGCCGGGCACTACGACGACACGGCGCTGACCACGCTCATGCTCGCCATCGGCCAGGTCAACTTCTTCACCGCCATCGCCCTGGTCGCCAAGCCCGTCCCCGGCCGCTCCTTCACCGACCCCTGGGCCTGAGCGGCCGCTACGTCCCGCCCGGCCGATCGCCGGGCGGGCCGTCCCGCTGTCGACCGATCACCCGTCCCGGCATAGGCTGGTCCGCGCCCGAACGGACCTTCGTCCGGTCATCGGGCCGGCGGGCCGACATGCCGGAGGGGGCGTGCCCGCCACCACGGAGGATCGCAGGGGGGACGGAAGCATGTTCGAGGAGCACAGGGACAACCGGCACGACGGGCATGACGGGCACGCCGGGCACGAGCAGGACGGCCGACTCGCCGATGTCGAGATCGAGTACGACCAGTACGACGATCTGGACGACCTCGACGGGCATGACGGGAACGACGACGGGGCACCGCGCAGCTCGACCACGCGCCGGGTCGTGATGGTCGCCGCCGGCGGGGTGTTCGCCGCCCTGCTGGCGGTCGGCGGCTACGGCGCCTACAACGTGCTGAACGCCGTGACGGACAACGGACCGGCTGGCGGCCACCAGGGCGCCGGCACCGTGGCGAAGGCCCCGCAGGAGCCGCCGACCGCCGAGCAGGCCGAGTCGACGGCCAAGGAGTTCCTGGCGGCCTGGAGCCGCGGCGACATCCCGGCCGCCGCCGGTCTGACGGACCGGCCGGAGACCGCCCGCGCCGCACTGGCCACGTTCCACGAGCAGGTGGGAGCCCGCTCGCTCGCCCTGACCGGGACGGGCCCCGCGAAGGCCGACGGCCCGAGCGAGCCGGCCCTCGGCTTCCGGGTGAAGGCGGAGTTCGAGGGCACCCCGGACGCCTGGGAGTACGACAGCGTGCTGAGCGTCGTCCGGTCCCAGGACGGGCGGCCCGTGGTGCGCTGGAAGCCGTCCGTGATCCACCCCCAGCTCACCCCGGGCCGGACCATCGGGGTGCAGGAGACGCCCAACCCGGTGTCCAAGCCCACCGACCGCAAGGGCCGGCCGCTCGACACCTTCCCGTCGCTGCGTGCCGTCCTCCCCCAGATCGCCCCGCCGGACGGCGCGGCCGCCACCACCGGACGGGCCGTGGTGCTCTCGGGCGGCGGCGAGTCGGAGCGGCTGTTCGTGCTGACGCCGCCGAGCGCCCCGGTGGTCAAGCTGACCCTGGACGCCGACCTCCAGCAGGTGGCCGAGGACGCCGTCAAGCAGCAGGCGGCGAACGGCAATCCGGCCTCGCTGGTGGCCGTCCAGCCGAGCACCGGCCACATCCTGGCGATCGCCAACGCCCCGCAGGGCGGCTTCAACCGCGCGCTCGCGGGCGGCCAGGCACCCGGCTCGACGATGAAGGTGATCACCTCGGCCGCGCTGCTGGAGGCGGGCGTGCGCCCGGACACCGTGGTGCCGTGCAAGGAGACCACCTACTCCCCGCGCGCCTGGCACAACGACGAGAGCGGCGACTTCCCGTCCTACACGCTCGCGGACGACTTCTCCCGCTCCTGCAACACCGGCTTCATCGACAAGGGCCTGGAGAAGCTCCAGCCCGGCACCCTCGGCACGGTGGCCCGCGACCAGTTCGGCCTCGGCCTGGAGTGGCACATCGGCGTCCCGAGCCGGGACGCCTCCATCCCGACGCCCGGGAACAAGGACGAGGCCGCGGCCGCGTACATCGGCCAGGGCCGGATCCAGGTCAACTCGCTGGTGATGGCCTCGGTCGCCGCCACCGTGCAGAACGGGACGTTCCGCCAGCCCGTGCTGCGCGAGGACGCCAAGCGCGTGACGGCGCCGAGCAGGCTCCCCGCCGACGTCGCCCGGGACCTGCGCGCCATGATGGCCAAGACCGCCACCCAGGGCACCGCCCGTACCCCGATGGCCGGCCTGTCCGGCCAGATCGGCGCCAAGACCGGCACCGTCGAGGCCGGCAGCCAGGCCACCAACAGCTGGTTCATCGCCTACCGCGGCGACCTCGCCGTCGCCGCCGAGGTCGAGGGCGGCGGGCACGGCTTCAGCGCGGCGGGCGTGGCCGCGGCCCAGGTGCTGAAGGCGGGCGGCGGCAAGGGCTGAGGCCCGGTCCGGGGCACACCGCCCGCGGACCGCTACCGCCCCGCCCGCGCACTGCTACCGCACCGCCCCGTACCGTCCCGCCCGCGGACGCGCCTCGGCGCGTGCGCGGGCGGGGTGTCACAGAGCGGGCAGCGGGGTGCTCAGGCGGGAGCGGGACCTCAGGCGGGGCCCTCGCCGTGGATCAGGCGGAGGTTCGGCATACCGGGGAACGGCGGGGTGTGCTCCGCCTCCCGCTCGGCGTTCAGGTCGGCCAGCATCCGGACGCCCCTCGCCCGGAACTCGGCCTTGCGCTCCTCGTCGGCCTCCTCTTCGCCCGGGTAGAGGACGATGTGGACGGCCCCCTCCTCGCCGTCCCAGGTGTAGCTGCGGTACGGCGGGATCTCGATCCCGTCGATCGTCTCGATCCCGTCGACGATCTCGTATCCGTCGATCGTCATGACCTCGTCGGTCTTCTCGGGTTCGTCGGCCTTCTCGGGTTCGTCCGTCGCTTCGGGCTCGTCCCTCATGGGGAACCTCCGGTGGTTGTCCTCGGCTGGTCTGCCGCCGTGGACAACGATTCGGGAGCAAGAAGGGCCCGGTGACTCACCGTAGTTCCTCCCTTCCGGTACGAACGCCCCCGTCCGGCAGGGGTGTTCAGCTGCCCGTGATGCGGAAGACCGGGTAGCCGGGAGCGACCCGGAGCAGGTCCTCGGCCGGGGCGTCCGGGCCGATCCCCTCGAAGAACGGGGCGACCTGCCAGTTCCAGCGGCGCAGGTAGGCGCGGAGCACCTCGGGCTTGTCGGCGTCCGGGAGTTCGGTGGCACGGAAGGCCTCGGTGCGGCGGCCGACCCGGAGTTCGCCGGCGCCGGCCGCCCGGAGGTTGCGGACCCACTGGGTGTGGCCGCGCGGTGCGACCAGGTAGCGCTCGCCCTCGTGGGTGAGGATGTTGACGGGGGTGGTGCGCCACTCGCCGCTCGTGCGGCCGCGGACGGCCAGCACCCGGGAGCCCCAGAGGCTGACCCCGGCCTTGGCGAAGGCGGCGACCATGCCGTTGAGCAGCTTGCCGGCGGCGATGCCCAGGCGGGTGGTGGGCGCCTGGAGGCGGGTGGTGGAGCTGGGCAGGTGCTCGGCGCGGGACATCGCGACTCCTCGGTTCCGTGAATACCGCTTCTCTTCGAGAGCACTGCTCTCGCTTCGATGTCTTCAGCATGGCACCGGCGAATGAAAGAAACAAGAGCAGTGCTCTCGCTTGTGTGCGGCGCTCCGAATTGTGGCAGTCTGTCCCCATGCCAGCGATCCGGACCGCCCGCGAACGGGCCCGCGAGGAACTCACCCGCGAGATCAAGCAGGAGGCCCGCCGCCAACTCGCCTCGGTGGGCGCCCAGCAGCTGTCGCTGCGCGCCGTCGCCCGCGAGCTGGGCATGGCCTCCTCCGCGCTGTACCGCTACTTCGCCAGCCGCGACGAGCTGCTGACCGCGCTGATCATCGACGCCTACAACGAACTCGGCGCGGCCGCGGAGGGCGCCCTCGCCACCGCCGGGGCGGCCGCGCCGCGCGAGCGCTGGCGGGCGCTGTGGACGGCCACCCGCGACTGGGCCCGGGCCAACCCGCACGAGTTCTCGCTGCTCTACGGCACCCCGGTGCCGGGCTACGCGGCGCCCCGCACCACCGTCCAACCCGCCACCCGGCTGCCGTTCGCCCTGATCGGCGTGGTCCGCGACGCCAGGCTGCGGCCCACCCAGCCCGTCCCGCCGCCGCGCGGCGCGCTGGCCGGGCAACTGACCCGGATCGTCACGGAGTTCGGCCTCGACCTGCCGCCGCACGTCCTCGCCCGGACCATCGGCGCCTGGGTGCAGCTGGTCGGCCTGATCGGCTTCGAGCTCCACGGCCAGCTGGTCGGCTCGTTGGACCCGGCGGACGACTTCTTCGCCTGGACCACCGAGCAGACCGCCGACGCGATAGGGCTCTGACCCGGGCCCCGGGCCCCACGAAGCGGCGCGTCCGGGCGGCCCGACCGGACGCGGCTCAGCAGGCCCGATCAGCAGGCCCGATCAGCAGACCCGATCAGCGGGCCGGCTCAACCGGCCGGCCGCACCCGGCCCGCCCGGGTCTCCAGGTAGCGGCGCTCCGCGAGGCTCGCGGTGGCCCGGGCGGCGCGCCGGTAGTGCTCGTACGCCCCCGCCGTGTCGCCGGTCCGCTCCAGCAGGTGCGCCCGGACGGAGAGCAGCCGGTGGTGGCCGGCCATCCGGGCGTCCGCGTCCAGCGCGGCGAGGAGTGCCAGGCCGGCTTCCGGGCCCTCCGTCTCGGCGAGGGCGATCGCCCGGTTGAGGGTGACCATCGGGTTGGGTGCGATCCGCTCCAGGATCAGGTACAGGGCGTGCACCTGCCGCCAGTCGGTGTCCTCGGCGCGGGCCGCGTCGGCGTGGGTGGCGGCGATCGCGGCCTGGAGCCGGTACGGGCCGAGCTCCGGCCCGGCCAGCGCCGCCTTGACCAGCGCCGTTCCCTCCCCGATCAGGTCGCGGTCCCACCGGGTGCGGTCCTGTTCGGCCAGCGGGACCAGGTCGCCGGTGGCCGTCGTCCGGGTCGCGCGGCGGGCGTGGGTCAGCAGCATCAGCGCGAGCAGCCCGGCGACCTCGCCGTCCTCGGGCAGCTGCGCGCGCACCGCCCGGGTCAGCCGGATCGCCTCGCGGGCGAGGTCGAGGCGGTGCAACTCGCCGCCGGAGGTGGCGGTGTAGCCCTCGTTGAAGATCAGGTAGAGCACGTGCAGGACCACCCGCAGCCGCTCCTCGCGCTCCTCCGCCGACAGCGCCCGCCCGGGCTGCTCGAACGAGCCGCCGGCGGCCCTGATCCGCTGCTTGGCCCGGCTGATCCGGGCCGCCATCGTCGCCTCCGGCACCAGGAACGCGCGGGCGATCTCGGCCGTGGTCAGTCCGCCGACCGCCCGCAGCGTCAGGGCGGTCCGGGACGCCGCGGTCAGCGCCGGGTGGCAGCACAGGAACAGCAGGAGCAACGTGTCGTCGGTGTCCGGCACCTCCTCCGGGACCACCTCGGCGGCCGCCGTCGCCCACTCCCGCTCGCGCCGCGCGCGGTCGCCGCGCAGCTGGTCGATCAGCCGCCGCGAGGCGACCGTCACCAGCCAGCCGCGCGGGTTGTCCGGCACCCCCTCGGACGGCCACTGCACGGTGGCAGCGAGGACGGCCTCCTGCACCGCGTCCTCGCACCCCTCGAAGCGGCCGTACCGTCGTACCAACGCGCCGAGGACCTGCGGCGTGAGCCCACGCAGCAGGTCCTCGAAGTCCGGTTCCGTCATGCCTCCAAGTGTCCGTCGGAGAACATCACCTGCCGCACCTCGACGCCCAGCCCCTCGATCGCGGCGTCCGGGATGCGGCCGGCCAGTTCGACCGCGCGTTCCTTGTCCTCGCAGTCGACCAGGTAGAAGCCGCCCAGGAACTCCTTGGCCTCCAGGAACGGTCCGTCGGTCACCACCGGCTGCCCGTTGCGGACGGTCACCACGGCGGCCTGCGACGGATCGACCAGCGCCTGGGTGAGGACCAGCTCGCCGGACTCCCTGAGCTCTTCGATGAACCGGCCGTGCCCGGCGCCGATCGCCCCCTTCTCCTCGTCGGTCAGCGCGTCCAGCACGGCCGGGTTCAGGTGCAGGCTGATCAGGAACTTCATCTCGTCCTCCTCGGGTTCGCGGGCCCCGGCGGGGCCGCCCTCGACCGGTGGTCGGAGCGGGCGACGCCGTCTTGACGTCCCCCGGCGGACAAATCTCCCACGAATCCCCTCGCACCTCCCGCGCCCCACCGGTCACGGGCCGCCCGCGGGCGGCGGGCGCAGCCGGACGGCCGCCGGGGGGCCAACTTCCGTACGGCAGCCGTCCACTCAACGTGCCGCCGGTCCTTGATAGCGTCGGCCGTGACGCCGCGTCACCAAGGCGTCGCACCACCGACGAAACGAGAGAGCGTCTCACATGGCCCCCAGGACGATCCGCCGAGCCGTCATCCCCGCCGCCGGGCTCGGCTCCCGCCTCCTGCCGCTGACCAAGGCCACGCCGAAGGAGATGCTGCCGGTCGGCGACAAGCCGGTGATCGAGCACACCGTGCGCGAGCTGGTCGAGAGCGGCATCACCGACATCACCATCGTCGTGAACGGCGACAAGGGGCTGATCCAGGAGCACTTCCGCCCCAACCCCGTCCTGGTCGAGCAGCTGCGCCGGGACGGCAAGGAGGCCTTCGCGGCGGCGGTCGAGGAGGTCGGCGAGCTGTCCCGCAAGGGCCACATCAGCTACCTCTACCAGCACGGCCCGTACGGCAACGGCACCCCGGTGCTCAACGCCGCCCGCCACTTCGGGGACGAGCCCTGCCTGGTGCTCTGGCCCGACGACGTCTTCGTGGCGGAGGTCCCCCGCGCGCAGCAGCTGATCAGGGCGTACGAGCAGACCAACGCGCCGGTGCTCGCGCTGATGCCGATGGCACCCGAGGACTCCTACCGGTACGGCGTGCCGGTGGTGAAGGAGGACCTCGGCGGCGGCTCGCTGCGGATCAGCGGCCTGGTCGAGAAGCCGAAGCCGGCCGACGCGCCCTCCTCGTACGCGGCGATCGGCGGCTACGTCATCACCCCGGGCATCGTCGACGAGCTGCGCGAACTGACCCTCCGCTGGCACGAGAAGCCCGAGGACGAGGTCTACCTGACCGACGCCATCAACGCCTACGCGGCCCGGCGCGCGGTCTACGGGCAGGTCATCGCCGGCACCTGGTACGACACCGGCAACCCCGCCGCCTACCTGCGCGCCCAGTTCGCGGCCGCGCTCGCCAACCCGGAGTACGGGCCCGAGCTGCGCCGGCTCGCCGCGGAGCTCTCCCCCGCCTTGTAGGACGTCCCGCCCGGACGGCCCGTGGCGGGACGGGTCGTCGGGGCGGATCGTCGGGGCGGCGAAACCGGCGGTCGGGGCAGTCAGTACGCGGGCAGGTCGAAGTCGAGGGCTGCCCGGAAGGCCGCCTCCAGCTCCGGACCGGGCCCTTCGAGGTTCGCGATGCTGTCGACCCGGGCCCGCCGGTCGCCGGTCAGTTCGAGGATCGCCTGGTTGGCGGCCACGTGGTCGCGCAGCCGCCGCTCGTAGGCGGGGTAGGCCGTGCGGTGGTCGCCGTCGGCCGCGTGCAGCTCACCCGCCAGGACGTAGGCGGCGGTCAGGGCCACGCTGGTGCCCTGACCGGTGAACGGGGAGCAGCAGTAGCCCGCGTCGCCGAGCAGCACGACCCGGTCCTTGGACCAGCGCTCCATCCGGATCTGGGCGACGACGTCGTAGTGGAAGGCGTCGGTCTCCTCCAGCGCCCGGAGGAAGCGCGGCACCTCCCAGCGCGCGTGGGCGGAGCGCTCGGCCACCAGCCGCCGCTGCCGGGCGGGGTCGCGCGGGAGCATCCGGTCGAGCGGCTCCTCGGTGTCGAGGCCGACGAAGACCCGCAGTTCGCTGTTGTCGCGGACGGTCATCGCCATGCAGAACCAGTTCTGGTCGTCGCCGAGCCGGTGGACGACCTCCCAGCGGTCCAGGCCCAGGTGGTTGGGCACGCTCCAGCCGGCGAGGTAGGTGCCGATGGGGCGCAGGTAGTCCGCTTCGGGGCCGAAGACGAGGCGGCGGGTGTTCGAGTGCAGGCCGTCGGCGCCGACGACCAGGTCGAAGGCCTGCTCGGTGCCGCCGCGGAACCGGACCTCGACGCCCTCCCGGTGCTGCACCAGGGTGTCGATCGAGTCGCCGAAGCGGTACTCGACGCCGGGCCCGGCGGTTCCGGTGCCCCCGACGCCCGCGTCCGCCGAGGCGATCAGCCCGGCGAGTTCGTCGCGCAGGATCTCCACGTCCGGGCCGTCGACCGGCCCGCCGGTGGCCGTCCACTCGGTGGTGCGGCGCAGCTCGCGGCCGTCCGCGTCGACCACGGACATCCCGCGCAGGCCGGTTCGACGGGCCCGGATCTCCTCCAGCAGCCCCATCCGCTCGACCACCGTCAGGGCGGTGCCGCGGACGTCCACGGCCTGCCCGCCGCCGCGCAGCGAGGGGGCCCGCTCCACGACGGTGACCCGGAAGCCGTACCGGTTCAGCCAGTACGCGAGGGCGGTGCCGGCGATCCCGGCGCCGGAGACCAGGACGGAGGTGGTGCGCGGGCCGGCGCCCGGCCAAGTGCTGTTCGACATGGTGTTCCTCCCATGGATTGCTCTGCCTCAACACCACTGTGCGGTCCGCCACTTGCAGGACGCGGACACCGCGCTGTCACCGTCGGCGGGACACCGGCACGGCGCTGACAGCACGGTGCCGGGGACCCTGTTCCCGGGCGCCACCGGCCACTCTCTAGGGTCGACCCCATGCCGAGAACCACACCCCCGCGCCCGCTCGACGTCGAGGCGCTCTTCCCCGAACTGGCGCACCACCGGGGGACCACCACCCGGCTCCATCCGCGCCCCGGACGGCCGGACGTCTCGGCGAGCTCCGTCGGCGGCCCGCTGCTGTGGCCCGCGGACGAGCCCTGGCCGGTCTGCACCGACCCTCACCCGCACGCCCGCGGTCGGCGCCCGGCGGACGTCCACCGTTCCCGGGAAGTCCTGGCCGCGGCCTGGAACCGCGAGCAGGACCCCGGACCGACGGACGGGGAACGGCAGCTGCTCAAGGAGCTCGACCGCCGCCACCGCGTCGAAGGACCGGCCGCGGACGGCCCGTTGCCGCTGGTCGGCCTCGCGCAGTTCTACCGGCGGGACGTCCCCGACCTGCCGCCCGGGCCGGACGGCTGCGACCTGCTCCAGGTGTTCTGGTGCCCCTTCGACGCCCACGGCCCGGGCCGCTGGGAGATGCTGCTCGACCTGCGCTGGCGCCGTTCGTGGGAGGTCGCCGAGGTACTGGCCCAGCCCCCGCGCCCGGAGGTCGTCGGCTTCGACGGGTACCTGCCCGAGCCGTGCGTGCTGCATCCCGAGCAGGTGCCCACCTACCCGTTCGCCGGCCTCCTCCCGGAGGACCTGTGCGCCCGCGTCCGCGCCTGGGAGGAGGCCCGGGAGGCGGCGGCCGAGGAGCACGGGGAGGACGACCCGCCGCTCTACCAGTACGACCTGTCCATCCCGCCCGGCTGGCGCGTCGGCGGCTTCGCCTCCTGGCACAGCACCGACCCGGCACCGATGGACTGCCACGACTGCGCGACCCCGATGCGGCTGCTGCTGACCGTCGACAGCTCGGAGTGGGACGGCGGCAGCGGCAGTTGGCGGCCGCTGGAGGACGAGGCCTCGGCGGACGGCCACGGCGTCGTCATGCCGACCGAGGTCACCGTCGGCCGCTGGGGCCTGCTCAACGTCTTCGCCTGCCCCGCCGACCCCGGCCACCCGCACCGCTGGAGCATCCAGTAGCCGGGGCCGCCGCCCCGCCCGCGGCAGGGTGACGTCCGCGGCCCGTCGCCCGGTGACTGCGGACGGAGCGTCCGTCGCCCGCCGTCACCGGGTTCCGGACGGTGTGTCATGAATTCGCAACAGCCCTCCCACCAGGCGCGATACGAATTGCCCGGGCACCGGAGGGCCCGTAGGGTGCTCGAACGCCGTCGCGTGGACGGCTCGGGGGACGCACGAGGGGTGAACCATGGCGCAGGGGTCGGGGTACGCGATCCAGGCCGGCGGGGCCGAGGGGCAGGCGAAGGCGCTGGACAAGGCGTCCGGGGACGAGGGGACGATCGGAACGGCGATCAGCGACCCGGTCTGCTACAGCGCGGACGTGTTCGGGGGCGAGGACGTCGACCCGGCGTACCGCAACTTCAGCAGCGCCTGGCAGGCGGAGACCGCGACGATCAAGAGCGCGCTGAGCGAGCTGGCCGGCAAGGTGCGGGGCTCCTCGAACGGCTACCAGTCGGCCGACGGCAGCGTGGTGAAGGATCTCGCCTCCGCCTCGCGCAGCGGCGACTACCGGCCCTTCGGCTGAGGCGGGGCCGGCGCGCGCCGGACACCGGAGCGGACGGCGGCTGACGAGCTGACGTCCGCAAGCCGATGAGCAGCCGTCGAGCGGCCGATGGGCAGCCGGCGGAGGACCGCCGGGCAGCGGCGGGGAACGACACCACGGGCAACGGGTACAGGGGGCGAACGGGCCGTCATGGCAGGCGAATCCACCACGCAGCGCTGCAAGGCGCTGACCGACCGGCTGAAGGACGTCCGCGGGGCGGACAACAAGAACGATCTGATCTCCGCGATCAAGGGCGCGCTGGCGGTCCACGCGCCGGTCGGGGACCCGGGCACCATCGAGGCCACCGGCAACCGCTACAAGACCGCGGCCGCCGACTCGACCCAGCTCCACCAGGAGGTCCTGGCGGTCGCCACCTCCGGGCTGCCGGACGTCTGGACCGGTTCGACGGGTGCGAAGGCCGCCGAGGTGGTGGCCGCCGCCGCCCGCGCCGTCGACCAGCAGACCACCGCGCTCTACAACGGCGGGACGGCCCTGCTCGGCCTCGCGGACGCGCTGCGCTCCGCCCAGGGCCAGGACGGCGCCGCGCGGTCCGCGCTCCAGCAGGTGCTGAGCGAACTGGGCGGCGAGCAGGGCTGGTTCGACGAGTGGTTCGAGGACGACGAGGACGAGGCGGCGCGCAAGAAGGCGCAGCAGGCCGCCGTGCCCCAGGTCGACGCGATGCTGAGCGCCGCCAAACACGCCGACGAGGCGGCCCGGGCGGCGGCCCGCGACCTGAACAAGCTGGCCTCCGAGGCCCGGGCGGGGAAGATGAAGACCAACGCCGTCACCGCCGCCGACAAGCTGGTGCTGGCCGAGACCTCCGGTCCGGACGGCCCGACCGAGCTGAACGAGCTGCTGACCGCCAACGACATGAAGCGGTCCGGCGAGTACCTGGACAAGATGAACGACAAGGACCGGGCGGACTTCGAGAAGCTGCTCGCCGACTCCAAGTCCCCGCAGGAGCGCGCCTATCTGATGAAGGCGCTGGCGGCCGGCCACTCCATGGACGAGATCCGCGCCTTCCAGGGCAAGATCCACGGCAAGGACCCGGAGTGGCTCCGGACGCACCTGACGCCCGTCTACACCGAGGACGGGGACACCAGCAGCGGCGGGCAGCAGGACAACGGCTCCAACCGGAACACCGACCAGGTGACCTTCGACGGCGCCAACTGGAAGCAGGCGGACAGCGAGGGCACCTGCGTCGCCTCCTCCACCGTCACCGCCCGGGCGATGGTCGACCCGCTCTACGCGCTGGACCTGACCGGCGGCCCGTCCGGCCAGGAGGACGACCCGGCGGCCTTCCAGCAGCGGCTGCTGGCCGAGCAGCACCGGGTGCACCAGGAGGGCGACGGCGGCGCGAACTGGGACGGCATGGGGGCGGACGGCAAGGAGAAGGTGCTGGAGAAGGAGGTCAGCCCGCACACCGGCGCCGACTTCGACTACAAGCCGATGCCGGACAGCAACGCCCGGCGCGAGCTGCTGCCGGACATCGAGAAGGCGGTCGCCGACGGCAAGCCGGTGCCGGTCGGGGTCGAGGGCTACGACAAGGACGGCAAGCGGTCGGGCCACGCGATGATGATCGTCGGCCAGGAGGGCAACATGCTGCAGATCTACAACCCGTGGGGCACCACCACCTGGGTCAGCGAGGACGACTTCGTCAACGGCCGGATGGCCGGGGCCTCGGACGACCGGTTGCCCACCGCCTACGCCGTCCACCTGCCGAAGTGACCGGCGTGGCAAGGGTGTTCACGGCGGCGTCGGCGCGGAGGCCGGCCCGCGGGCCACTGCGGGCGGTGGCACTGGTGGCCGTCCTGGCGGCCGGGCTGACGGCCTGCGGGCAGGACGCGCCGTCCGGTCCGGACCGCGGCCGGGTGCTCGGCGCGGAGGAGCGCTCGGTCAGCCTCGCCGTCGGCGAGCGCTTCACGATCGCCGTCCGGGACAACTCCTCGGTCGGCGACCGCTGGAGCGTCGCGGCCCCGCAGCCGGACGCCGCGGTCGCGGCCCTGGTCGCGGAGAAGCTCGACCTCCCCGCGGAGTCGAAGACCTCGGACGGCGTCGGCGGCACCCGCTTCTACACCTTCGAGGCCAAGGGCCGCGGGACCACCGCCGTCACCCTCCTCAACTGCTTCCGCAGCTACTGCAACCTCCCCGCACCCAGCGAAGAGAACAGGAACATGGTCGTGCGCAACACCTACCCGGTGACGGTCCGATGAGCCCCGACGACCGCTTCCGTCCCAGGACCGACGAGGAGCTGCGGCAGCTCGACGTGTCCGCCATGCTCCGCTACGGCCTGGCCTTCGCCGGTCCGCACCGGGCCGCGCTGTTCGGCGAGGGCGCCGTCGCGGCGGCGCTGGCCGCCGACGCGCTGGGGGTGCTCCCCCGGTCGCTCGCCTTCCTCGCCGAGGTGGTGCGCAGCGGCGGCGCCCGCTACGCGGCGGACCTCGCCGAGCCGCTGCCCGGGGCGGAGCCGGCCCGGCTCGCCCGCGACTGGCTGGGCTCGGCGGCCACCACCGTCACCAGCGTCGACGGCGACCAGCTGCTCGCCCGGTGGCTGGACGCCGTCGCGGAGATCCTCGGCATGCGCCGGGACGTCCGGGGGGCCTGACGGGGGGCCTGGCCAGGGATCCGGCCGGGGACCGGTAGCGCGTTACTGCTTGACAGGGTGCGTCATACTGTAACGCGCTGGTACGCCCGCGGATCCCGACCCCGTCGGACCCGTCGGGCCCTCCCCCCGCAGCTCGGAGCACCGCATGCACCCCTTCCTCGACCACCCCGGGCCGCTCGCCTTCGCCCACCGGGGCGGTGACCTCGGGCGCCCCGAGAACTCGCTCGCCGCCTTCGAGGCCGCCGTCGCGCTCGGGTACCGCTACCTGGAGACGGACGTGCACGCGACCGCCGACGGTGTGCTGGTCGCCTTCCACGACACGCACCTGGACCGGGTCACCGACCGCGCCGGGGCGGTGGCGGAGCTGCCCTGGGAGAGCGTCAGGCGGGCCCGGATCGGCGGGACCGAGCCGGTGCCGCTGCTGGAGGACCTGCTCGGCGCGTTCCCCGGGGCCCGCTTCAACATCGACGTCAAGGCGGCGCCGGCCGTCGGGCCGCTGGTCGAGGCGATCCGCCGGACCGACGCCTGGGACCGGGTCTGCGTCGGCGGCTTCTCCGACAGCCGGCTGGCCGCCGTCCGCGCCGCCGCCGGACCCCGGCTGGCGACCTCGCTCGGCCCGCGTGAGGTGGCCCGGCTGCGGCTGCGCTCGCTGGCCGAATCGTTCCTGCCCGGGCGGGCCTCCACACGGTCCGGAGCGCCGTCCGAAGCCCCGTCCGGGGCGCCGTTCGCCGGGCTGTGCGCGCAGGTGCCGGAGCGTCACCGGGGCGTCCGGGTGGTCGACCGGGCCTTCGTCCGCACCGCCCACCGGCTCGGCCTCCAGGTGCACGTCTGGACTGTGGACGATCCCACACGGATCAGGGCTCTCCTGGACCTGGGTGTGGATGGCATCATGGCCGATCGCATCGACGTCCTGCGGGACGTCCTCGGCGAGCGCGGCTGCTGGACGGACGGCAGTACCGGCTCCAGCACGGTGATGGGAACCCCATGAGCACCACGAACTCGGCGACGCACCTGCCGGACGACCCACCGACCTCCCCCGACGCCGACCCGGCCGCCGCCGACACCGACGCACGCTCCCTGCGCCGGATGCAGTTCGGCTGGTACATCAACGACTGGGCCAACGCCGCCTTCTCGGCCACCGTCCTGACGGTGTTCCTCGGCCCGTACCTGACCACCGTCGCCAAGGACGCCGCCGACGCGGCCGGCAACGTCCACCCGCTCGGCCTGACGATCCGCGCAGGATCGTTCTTCCCGTACACGGTCTCCTTCTCCGTGCTGCTCTCGGTCGCGGTGATGCTGCTGACCGGCACCGTCGCCGACCGCACCGGGCGGCACAAGGAGCTGATGTGCGGCTTCGCGTACGTCGGCTCGCTCGCCACGATGGGGATGTTCTTCCTCGGCGGCGACCGCTACCTGCTCGGCGGCGGGCTGCTGGTGGTCGCCAACATCGCGTACGCGGTCTCGGTCGCGCTGTCCTACGCCTACCTGCCCGGCCTCGCCTCCCCCGACGAGCGCGACAAGGTCTCCTCCAAGGGCTGGGCCTACGGCTACGCGGGCGGCGGACTGCTGCTGATCGCCAACCTGGCGCTGTTCCAGGGCCACGACGCGTTCGGCCTGGACTCCGGCACCGCCGTACGGATCTGCCTCGCCTCGGCCGGCCTGTGGTGGGCGCTGTTCACCATCGTCCCGATGCTGCGGCTGCCCTCCCGGGCCGGCGTGGCCCCCACCGCCCCCACCGCCCCCGCCGCCCCCGCCGCCCCCGCGGAAACCACGGCCACCGCGCCAGGCAAGCCCGGCAAGCCCGCCGCCGGCAGCCTGCGCGAACTCGGCCGCACCCTGCGCCGGATGCGCGAGCACCCGCTCACCCTGCTCTACCTCGCGGCCTTCCTCTGCTACAACGACGGCATCCAGACCGTCGTCTCCCAGGCCTCGCTCTACGGCAGCGAGGAACTCGGCATGGAGCAGACCTCGCTGGTCACCGCCGTGCTGCTGGTCCAGGTCGTGGCGATCGGCGGCGCCCTGCTGCTCGGCCGGATCGCCCACCGGTACGGCGCCAAGCGGACCATCCTCGGCTCCCTGGTCGGCTGGGTCGTCACCCTGGCCCTCGGCTACTTCATGCCCGCCCACCAGCCCGCCTGGTTCTACGCCCTGGCCTGCATGATCGGCCTGGTGCTCGGCGGCAGCCAGGCACTCTCCCGCTCCCTCTTCTCCCACCTCATACCGCCGGGCCGGGAGGCCGAGTACTTCAGCTTCTACAAGGTCAGCGACCGCGGCACCAGCTGGATGGGCCCGCTCGTCTTCGGCCTCGCCTACCAGCTCACCGGCAGCTACCGCTCGGCGATCATCTCGCTGCTGGTCTTCTTCGTCATCGGCTTCGCCGTCCTGCTCAAGGTCCCGGTCCGCCGCGCCATCGAGGCCGTCGGCAACCCGGTCCCCGAGCGCCTCTGAGCGCGCGCACGACGGACCGGGCCCGGCCGCTCCCCGCTCAGGCAGGGGGAGCGGCCGGGCCCGGTCCGTGAACGGCCCGCGGACGCTTCGTCAGCCGGTGACCATGGTCTTGCCGGGGAGCGTGCTCCAGCCGCTCCACCCGCTCTTCCCCGGCCGGTACGAGGCGTGGTTGAAGGCGCCGTTCTGGCCGGTGGCGAAGAGGTCCAGGGTGCCGGCCGCCGCGTTGAACGTCGCGGTCGGGAAGCGGCCGGTGGTGAACCTCCAGTCCCCGATGCTGGTCCAGTCGCTCCACGGCTTGCCGTCGGGCTGCCACTCGGAGCGGGCGAGGACGCCGTTGCCGTCGACCGCGAACAGCGCGAAGCCGCCGGTGGCGGGGTCGAAGACGGCGGTCGGCGAGCCCGCGAACCCGCGGCCGGGGACCTCGTACCAGCCGCTCCACTTCGTCATGCCCGGGGTGTAGTAGGAGTGCGCGACGGCCCCGCTGGTCCGGGTGGCGAAGACCTCCACGACCTTGGTGACCGGGTTGTAGGCGGACGTGGGGCTGCCGGTGAACCTCACGTTGTCGTCCTGGGCGTACCAGGGGTTCCAGTCCTGGCCCGGCAACCAGTAGCTCTGCTTCAGCACGCCGTCGGTGTTGACCGCGAACAGCTCGATGGCGCCGGTGGAGGGGTTGTACAGGGCGCTCGGGCTGCCCGTGAACTCCTTGTTGGCCTTGATGTCGTACCAGCCGCTCCACCCCGTCGTGCCCACGGTGTAGTAGGAGTGCGCGACGCCCCCGTCGGTCCGGGTGGCGAAGACCTCCGCGGTCTTCGTCGCCGGGTTGTAGACGGCGGTGGGGCTGCCGGTGAACCTCTTGTCGGTGGGCTGGTAGTACCACTCGGTCCAGCCCTTGCCGTCCGGCAGCCAGTAGGTCTGGCAGAGCACACCGTCGGTGCCGATGGCGAACAGCTCGATGGCACCGGTGGCGGGGTTGAACACGGCGGTGGGGACGCTCGCGAACCGCCAGTCGCCGCCGACCCGCGTCCAGTCGCTCCAGGTCGTGCCGTCCGCGCTGGAGGAGGACACCACGTGGCGGTCGCTGTCGACGGCGAAGACCGTGGTGGTCTTCCGGACCGGGTCGTAGACCGAGCTGCGGGCGGCCGGGTTGGCCGTGACGGTGTCCCACCAGCCGTCGCGGACCTGGTTGATCCACGCGCCGAGGTCGTCGACCCGGGTGTTGTACGCGCCGGTGCGGGTCTCGGTGGCGGGCACGCCCAGGCAGCCGCCCTGCCAGGAGCGGGAGGCCACGGCGACCAGCTCGGCCTTGCCGTTGACCTCGCGGACCACGGGGGCGCCGGTGTCGCCCTTGCAGAGCGCCGCGCCGCCCGTTCCCGTGGTGCCGATGCCCGTCGCGCTCACGGTGTCGAGGCTGAACGCGCCGGAGTGGAGCCGGTTCGGGATCCACTCCGTCTTGGTGCGCCCGTACCCGGGCACCCGCAGGGTCTGGCCGGCGGTCGGGGCGGTGGTGGCGACCGCGAGCGGGGCGATGCCGGTGACGGGCACGGCCAGGCGGGCCAGGACCAGGTCGCGGTCCTGACGCGGCGCCAGCTCCACCACGTCCGTCACGACACCGGCGCCCGTGGCCAGGTCGGTGCGCCCGACGGTGGCGGTGGTCTTCCACTTCGGCGCACCGGCGGCCAGCGCCTGCGGCTGCGCCGGGTCGTCGGAGAAGCACGAGGCGGCCGTGGCCACCCAGTAGCGGTCCACCAGCGCGCCGGTGCAGACGCGCACGTTGTCGCCGATCGCCAGGCGGACGGTGTAGGCGTAGGAGCCGTCGGCGGGCGTGTCGCCGACCACGGCGCCGGCCGGGACGATGCTGCACAGCGTGCCGGCGGCAGCGGCCGCGGCGAGTACGCCGGCCCGCCGGGAGCGGACCTGGGACTTGCGGGACATGAGGGATCTCCAGGGAGCGTTCGGGGAGGACGGCACCCCGCGGGTGCGCGGGGTGCCGGTGGCCTTCGACCGGCGGCCGTGGCGGGCCGCAGCGGGCCTGCCGCGGGTCAGGGGCGGGTCAGGGCGCGGAGGGGCCGCCGTGGAAGCGGACCCAGAGCGGGCCGCCCTGGCCCTGCGGGTCGATGGACCAGAGCGTGCTGTTGACGTCCCTGACGTACGTGACCAGGTGCTTGGTGACCGGGTCGACGACGGTCTGCGGGACGGCGTCGGCGGCCAGCGCGGTGCCCGACGGGGTGAGCGCGAACTCGGTCCACTTCCCGGTGGCGAAGTCCAGCGCGTTCAGCCGGTTGTTCGGCCCGTTGACGTACACCACGGTCCGGTTGCCGGCCGTGTCGGCGATCGCGACCGGGTCGGTGGCGGCCATCACGCCCCAGTCGCGCCAGCCCGGGCCGAACGGGTCGACGGACCACAGGTGGTTGGCGGCGTCGCGGACGAAGGTGGTGAAGTGCCCGGTGGCCGGGTCGACCACGGTCGAGGGGACCGCGTCGGGGGCCAGGGCCGGCGGAACGAACTCGACCCGGCCGGCGCCCCGGCGGTCGATGGAGTTCAGCCGGTTGTTCGGCCCGTTGACGTACACCACGATGTGGCCGTCGTTCGGGTTGATCACCGGCACCGGGTCGGTGGCGGCCAGCCCGCCGAAGTCGTACCAGCCCTCGCCCTGCGGGTCGACGGACCACAGGTGGTGGGCGGTGTCGCGGACGAAGGTGACCAGGTGGCCGGTGGCCGGGTCGACGACCGTGCGCGGCACGGCGTCGGGGGCCAGCACCGTCCCGGCGGGGGTGGGGACGAACTCGGTCCACTTGCCGGTGGTGCGGTCGTAGGACCAGAGCTTGTTGTCCGGCCCGTTGACGTACACGATCACGTGGTTGTCGGCCGGGTTGGCGATCGCGGTCGGGCGGGCGGCCGCGTAGCCGCCCAGGTCGGTCCAGCCCTCGTTCTGCGGGTCGACCGACCACAGGTGGTTCTTGCTGTCCTGGACGAAGGTCAGCGGGTGCCCGGTGGCCGGGTCGACGACGGTGAACGGCGAGCCGGTGACCTTCGTCCCCGACGGGGTCGAGTGGCGGACGTTGGTGATCCACACGCCGAGGTCGTCGACCCGGGTCGCGTACGCGCCGGTGCGGGTCTCGGCGGCCGGGGTGCCCAGGCAGCCGCCCTGCCAGGAGCGGGAGGCCACGGCCACCAGCTCGGCCTTGCCGTTGACCTCACGGATGGCGGGGGCACCGGTGTCGCCCTTGCAGACCGCCGCACCGCCCGTCCCCGTGATGCCGACGCCGGTCGCGCTCACCGTGTCGAGGCTGAAAGCGCCGGTGTGCGGCTTGGACGGCACCCACTCGTCCTTGGTCCGGCCGAAACCGGGAACACGCAGCGACTGCCCGGCCGTCGGCGCCGAGGTGCCCACCTCCAGCGGCGTCACACCGTCGACCGGCACGGCCAGACGGGCCATCACCAGGTCGCGGTCGGCGCGCGGCACCAGCTCGACCACCTGGGCCGACTTGGCGCCGACGGTGGCGGTGGTGTTCCACTTCGGCTTGCCGGCCGCCAGGGCCTGCGGCTGAGCCGGGTCGTCGGCGAAGCAGGAGGCGGCGGTGAGCACCCAGTACTGGTCGATCAGCGCGCCGGTGCAGCCGCGCAGGCTGTCGCCGATGACGATGCGCGCGGTGGTGGCGGAGGTGGTGTCGGCCGCGGCGCCGCCGGAGACGGCGCCGGCCGGGGCGAAGGTCGTCAGCGCGCCGGCGGCAGCGGCCGCGACGGCTGCCAGCACACCCGCCCGCCGCGGGCGGAGCTGGGACTTGCGGGACATGGGGACTCCCCTTCGGGTCGGTGGGTGGGAGCCCGCGGGGGCGGTCGGTCTCACGCCGACGGCCCCCGCGGGGCACGGGTACGGGACCCGGGTCAGCCGGTGGTGGCGGCGAGGCCCTGGATGCCGCTGCTGTCGACCTTGTAGAAGGTGGTCCAGCTGCCGTCGGCCTTCTTGTCGGCGGTCCAGATCTTGTCGTCGCTGCCGATCGCGAACAGGCGGATGGTGTCGCCGATGGTGGTGGCGGCGACCTGCTTGACACCGAGGGCGTCGGGCACCTTCTCGAAGGTGGTCCAGGGGCCGTTGCCGGTGCTGTCGGTGGTCCAGATCTGGCTGTCGGCACCGACCGCGAACACCCGCACGGTGTTGCCGATCGTGGTGGCGGCGATGTGCTGGATGCCGCTGCTGGGGATCGCCTCGAAGGTGCTCCACGTACCGGCGGTGTAGTCGCCGGTGCTGGTCCAGATCCGGCCGTCGCCGCCGATCGCGAACAGCCGCACGGTGTTGCCGACGACGGTGGCGGTCACCTGCTTGATCGCGCTGCTGGGCAGCGGCGAGAACGCGCTCCAGGTGCCCGCGGCGTAGTCGCCGTCCGCACCGTAGATGCGCTCGTCGCCGCCGACGGCGAACAGGCGCACCTTGTCGCCCATGGCGACGGCGGTCACCTGCCGGATGCCGCTGTTGCCCGGCACGACCTCGAACGGCGACCAGACGCCGGCGCTGTTCCTGGTGCTGGTCCGGATCCGCTGGTCGCTGCCGATCCCGAACAGGCGCACCTTGTCGCCCATCGTGACGGCGCTGACCTGCCGGACGCCGCCGCTGTTCGGCACGGCCTCGAAGGTGCCCCACACGTTCGTGGTGTACGCGCCCTCGTTGGCCCAGATCTGGCTGTCGCCGCCGACCGCGAACAGTCGGCTGGCCGGACGGGAGACCCGCACCTGGTTCACCCAGCCGGCGAGGTCGTCGACCCGGGAGCTGAACGCGCCGGTGCGGGTCTCGGTGGCCGGGGTGCCCAGGCAGCCGCCCTGCCACGAGCGGGAGGCCACGGCGACCAGCTCGGCCTTGCCGTTGACCTCGCGGATCGCCGGGGCACCGGTGTCGCCCTTGCAGATCGAGGCGCCGCCGGTGCCGGTGATGCCGATCGCGGTCGCGCTCACGGTGTCGAGGGTGAACGCGCCGGTGTGGAGCTTGTTCGGCACCCACTCGTCCTTGGTCCGGCCGAAGCCGGCGACGCGCAGGCTCTGCCCGGCCGTCGGTGCGGCGGCGGCGACCGCGAGCGGGGCGATGCCGTCGACGGGCGTGGCGAGGCGGGCCATGACGAGGTCGCGGTCGGCGCGCGGCGCCAGCTCGACCACCTCGGCCGACTTGGCGCCGAGCGTGACGGTGGTCTTCCACTTCGGCTTGCCGGCCGCCAGGGCCTGCGGCTGCGCCGGGTCGTCGGAGAAGCAGGAGGCGGCGGTGAGCACCCAGCTGCGGTCGACCAGCGCGCCGGTGCAGGCGCGCAGGTTGTCGCCGATCGTCAGACGGGCGGTGGAGGTGTAGGTGTTGTCGGCAGCCTCGGGGCCGACCACGGCACCGGCCGGAGAGACGGCGCTCAGCGTGCCGGCGGCGGCGGCCGCGACCAGCACACCCGCCCGACGGGAACGGAACTGGGACTTACGGGACATCAGGAATTCCCCCCTGAGGAGTGACGAGAAGGTGGCGCCCCGCCGGACGGGCGACCGGACGGCGGCCGGTCCGGCGGGACGCGGTGCGGTGCTGTGCGGGGTCAGCCGGTGGTGGCGGCGGTGATCGCCTTCACGCCGAAGGCACCCCCGGGGACCTCGGTCCACGGCGTCCACTTGCCGGCGTTGTAGTCGGCGTCGCGGGTGTAGACCTTGGTGTCCTCGTTGACGGCAACGACGTGGACGACGTTGCCCTCGGCGCTGCTGGAGATGGCCTTCAGGCGGTTCTCGCTGACCTTCTGCCACTGCGGGTCCCAGTGGCCGAGGTCGTAGTGGCCGTAGGTGGTGAACAGGTCGCCGGCGCCGCCGATGATCTGGAGGTCGACGGTGTTGCCGCGGGCGGCGGCGGTGATGCCCTGGACGCCGACGGCACCGCCGGGGATCTCGCCCCACGGGGTCCAGCTGCCGTCGGGCCGGTTGTCGCGGGTGTAGACGCGAAGGTCCTCGTTGACGGCGAAGACGTGGACGACGCCGTCAGGGGTGGTGGCGCTGGTGATGGACTTCAGGTTGTTGGTGCCGACCTGCTCCCAGTTTCCGCGCCAGCTGCCGGCGGCGTAGTCGACGCTGGTGCTGTAGAGGGAACCGTCGGATCCGATGATCTGGAGGCTGACGGTGTTGCCGCGGACCGCGGCGGTGACGCCCTGGGCACCGCCGGCGCCGCCGGGGACCTCGCCCCACGGGGTCCACACGCCACCGACCTTGCCGTCGTGGGTGTAGACCTTGCCGTCGGAACCGACGGCGTAGACGTGCACGGTGTCGCCGATGGCGACGCTGTCCACGGCGGTCAACGAGACTGTGCTGACGGGCGACCAGGAGCCGAGCCAGCCGCCGGCCCTGGAGTCGTCGACGGTGTTCCACATCCTGTTGTTGATGTCGATGATCTGGAGCTGCAGGCCGGCCTTGACCTCCGCCGTGCGGGAACGCAGGCCCTTCACCCAGTCGCCGAGGTCGTCGACGCGGGAGCTGAACGCGCCGGTACGGGTCTCGGTAGCCGGGGTGCCCAGGCAGCCGCCCTGCCAGGAACGGGAGGCCACGGCCACCAGCTCGGCCTTGCCGTTCGTCTCACGGATGGCGGGAGCGCCGGTGTCCCCCTTGCAGACCGCCGCGCCGCCGGTGCCGGTGGTGCCGATGCCCGTCGCGCTCACGCTGTCGAGGCTGAACACGCCGGTGTGGAGCTTGTTCGGCACCCACTCGTCCTTCGTCCGGCCGAAACCGGGAACGCGCAGGCTCTGCCCGGCCGTCGGGGCGGCGGTCGCCAGCGGCAGCGGGGCTATGCCGTCGACGGGCGTGGCGAGACGGGCCATGACGAGGTCACGGTCGGCGCGCGGCACCAGCTCGGCCACCTCGGCCGACTTGGCGCCCACCGTCACGGTCGTCTTCCACTTCGGCGCACCGGCCACCAGGGCCTGCGGCTGCGCCGGGTCGTCGGAGAAGCACGAGGCGGCCGTGACCACCCAGTAGCGGTCCACCAGCGCGCCGGTGCAGCCGCGCAGGTTGTCGCCGATCACCAGGCGGGTGGCGGCGGTGTAGGTGTTGTCGGCAGCCGCGTCGCCGACCACGGCGCCGGCCGGAGAGAAGGTGCTCAGCGTGCCGGCGGCCGCAGCCGCGACCAGCACACCCGCCCGCAGGGAGCGGGGCGAGGAGTTGCGAGGCATATGTGTATTCCCAGACGGTGAGGAACGGATGCGCGGGTGGCTGTCAGCCGGTGACGGTCAGTTCGACGAGGCTGGTCGAGGCGCCGTTGTTGCCTTCGCCGACCGGTTGGAAGCCGTCCTTGGGGACGTCGAGGGTCTTCTGGGTGGTGCCGGTGGTGAGGCCGGCCCGGACCGCGCGGCCACCTGCGGTCTGGATACCGAAGACCTCGGGCAGTTGGA
>NZ_LIPD01000022.1 GCF_001905545.1 Streptomyces sp. CB02056
CGAAGGTCAGGGTGACCGGCGTGGCCGCCGCCGTGGCCGGGTTCCCGTTCCGGGCCGAAGTCCGGTCCTGGGCCGCGACGGTGACGTGCCCGATGGTCACCGGGTCCGGGCTGAAGGTGTTCACCAGGTGGATCCGGGCGGAGCTGCCGCCGATGCTGGTGTGGACGACCATGCGCAGGGTCTGCCGCCCCGTCACGCCCGAGGCTGCCGGCGGTCCGGCCAGGCTCATGGCGGTGCCCCAACTCCCCGTCCAGGCCGAGGACTCGGGGCGCGGCGCGCCCGGGCCTGGCGGGAGCGCGGCGGGGACCGGCCCGCAGCCGGCGGCCGCGTTCGCCGGGGCCGCGGGCGGCAGGGCGGCGAACGCGCCGAGGACGACGGCCGCTGCCGTCATGGCGGACAGGCGGCCCCGCGGTGGGCGACGTGCACAGGAGTCCTTTCGCCGGGTACGGAAAACCACGTTCCCGCATGGTTCGGGTGACGAAGAAATGGCGGCGAACAGGTCCAGTGGGTCCCAGCGTTCCTTGACCCGTTGCAGCCGCCGGTGGTTGTCCCGGTAGTAGAGGGGCGCTCCACGGCACGCCCGAGGTGTTCCAGCCGGGGTCGGCGAGGTCCGTGTCCGGGTAGTTGACGTAGGCGCCGCCGTTGGCCTCGTTCGGCACCGGCACGCCGCCGGTGTCGGCGTGCAGCTCCTGGTAGAGGCCGCGCACCCAGGCCAGGTGGCGTTCGGTCTGCTCCGGCTCGCCCCACAGGGTCTCGTGGACGACGCTGAACAGGCTGTCCCGGTGGGGCAGGGCGGTGGCGTCCTGGGGCACGGTGTTGATCCGTCCGCCGAGGAAGGTGAGGTAGACGCCGGCGGTGGCGAACTCCTCGCCGCCACGGTTCAGGTGGTCGTGCAGGACCGCGATCTGCCGATCGGACCAGGGTTTGCGCAGCAGGGTGGACTTGGACTTGAACCGGGCGCCGCCCGGCCACTGCACCACGCCCAATACCGACTTCAGCCACGGCGTCTCGGCGGTGTTCGCCGTGTGCGGGACGCCGGCCGCGGCGGTCAGTTCGGCGGCGAAGGCGTCCAGGAGTTCCCGGGCGCGGGGGCGGGAGGCGTCGAGGGCGGCGTCCACCGAGACCCGCCCGGCGGCGCGGTGGCCGAGGGTGAGGCCGCTCGACAGGTCGGCGTAGGGCGTGTCCGTACCGGCGTGCTGTTGGTGCCAGTCCCCGTGGGCGCGCAGCAGCCGGGCGAACGCCTCCTGGCTCAGGTCCTGCCACTGCCAGCCGAGGGACACCGAGCGTACGGCGGTCGGCGGCTTCGGCAGCAGGTCGCCCGGCGCGCCGCCGGCGCCCGGCGACCGGAACAGGTAGCGGGTGACGGCCCCGAAGTTACCTCCTCCGCCGCCGGTGTGGGCCCACCACAGCTCGCGCTCGGGCCCGGTGGAGTCCCGGGTGGCAGTGACCAGGCGGGCTCGGCCGGACCGGTCCACGACGACGACCTCGACACCGTACAGGTGGTCGACGACCAGCCCGTACCGGCGGGACAGTGCCCCGTAGCCGCCGCCCGCGACGTGGCCACCCACCCCGACCCCGGGGCAGCTGCCACCCGGCAGGGTCACGCCCCAGCCCAGGAAAAGCGTGCGGTAGACCCGCCCGAGGGTGGCGCCGGCCGCAACGGCGAAGAGCTGCCGCTCCGGGTCGTGGAAGACGTCCGTCATCTCGGAGACGTCGATCAGGACCCGGACGGCGGGGTCGTCGACGAAGCCCTCGAAGCAATGGCCGCCGCTGCGGACCGCGATCCGCTTGCGGTCCCGGGCGGCCTGCTCGACCGCGGCGACCACCTGGCCGGGCGAGCCGACCAGGTGCACCACGTCCGGGTAGCCGGTGAAGCGGCCGTTGTGTCCGCGGGTGGTGAGTTCGGCGTAGCGGGGGTCGTCCGGGCCGAGGACCACCGGCCCCAGGGGGGCAGGCGCTCCGGCCGCCGGAGTGGCGGCGGCCGGGGCACCGAGCAGCGCGACTCCCCCGGCCACCGTCGAGAGCTCCATCAACCGTCTGCGTGTGAGACCTGCCATGGGGTTCACCGACCTTCCCGTGCGGCCTGCGGCCGATCGTCCGTCGGCGATCAGCCTGGGGTCCGTCGCTGGCGGGCCGGTGGAGGGTCACTGGTGCTCGGCGTGCTCGAACGGGGTTCCGAGGACGGGAAGAAGACTGTCAGCAGCCCTGACAGTGACGTTATTGACGCTTCTAAGCTCTCAGAAGTCAAGAGCCCGGAGCAGCTGGCTTCTCCTCCGCCCGGCCGGGGCCGCTCTGATCGGCCCCCGGCAGCCGTGACCTCCGCTCCGCCCTCCACGCCCCCCGTACGGGAGACCTCATGATCCACACCCGCGGACTCACCCGAAGTTTCCGCGCCAAGGGAGAGACCGTCGAAGCCGTCCGCGGTCTCGACCTCGACATCGAGGCCGGCTCCGTGGTGGCCTTCCTCGGCCCGAACGGCGCCGGGAAGACCACCAGTCTGCGGATGCTGACCACCCTGCTCCCGCCGACCGCGGGCACCGCCACCGTCGCCGGGCACGACGTGGTGGCCGACCCGGCCGGGGTGCGACGCCGGATCGGCTACCTCGGCCAGGGCAACAGCGCCGGCACCGGTTTCCGGGTCATGGACGAACTCGTCACCCAGGGTCGCGCCTACGGCCTGAGCCGCGCCGAGTCGCACGCCCGGGCCGGACGCCTGCTGGACGCCCTCGAACTGGAAGGGCTGGCCCGGCGGACGGTCGGCACCCTCTCCGGGGGTCAGCGCCGCCGGCTCGACATCGCCATGGCCCTGGTCCACGAACCGGACCTGCTCTTCCTCGACGAGCCCTCCACCGGGCTGGACCCACACAGCCGCGCCAACATCTGGGAGCACGTGCTGCGCCTGCACAAGGACCTCGGCACCACCATCGTCTTCACCACCCATTACCTGGAGGAGGCCGACCTGTGGGCCGGGCGGGTGCTGGTCGTCGACCACGGCCGAGTGATCGCCGACGACTCCCCGGAGCGCCTCAAGGCCGAACTCGCCGGTGACCTCATCACTTTCACGACCGCCGACCCCGCCGACACCGGCCCGGCCGCCACGCGGGCCCGTACCCTGCGGGCCGTTCGGGAAGTGACTGTCGAGGACCGGGAGGTGCGGGTCCGGACCTCCGAGGGCGACGTCCGACTGCCGGAGCTGCTTCGCGACCTCGACGCGGCCGGGATCCGGGTGCACAGCACCCGGCTGGCCCGCCCCACCCTCGACGACGTCTTCCTCACCCTGACCGGCCGCACCCTCCGGGAGAGCGCCGACGCCGGCATCCCGGCCACCCCTCACCAGGGAGCCTGACCATGAAGATGCTCACCGACACCCGCACCGCGTTCGCCCGCGAGCTCAAGCCCGAACTGCGCCAGCCCGTCGGCCTGCTCTTCACGATGATGCTGCCGTTCCTGCTGCTCGGTCTCTTCGCGCCGCTGCTCTCCAGCTCGGTCCCGGGCGCGGGCGGCGGTCCGGCCGGTGCGGGCTCGCCCTGGCAGTGGTTCGTCCCCGGCATGCTCGTCCTGCTCGGCCTGTCCGCCACCGCGGGGGCGGGCGCCTCACTGCTCAACGAGATCTCCTCGGGCGCTTTCGAGCGGCTGCTCGTCACCCCGCTCAACCGGGCCGCCATGCTGGTCGGCCGGACACTGAAGGAGGTCGTGGTCCTGCTCGCCCAGGCCCTGCTGATCCTCCTCCTGCTGCTGCCGACCGACTTCCGGCTGCACCTGCCGGGCGCCCTGGCCGGGCTCGTGCTGCTGAGCGTCTTCGGCGTAGGCATCGGCGCGCTGTCCTTCACGCTGGCGCTCCACTCCCGGCGCCAGCAGACCCTGTTCTACGGGGTACAGCAGGTGGTCTTCTTTCCGCTGCTGCTGCTCTCCGGGGTGCTGCTGCCGATCACCGAGGCGGCCGCGCCGACCTGGCTCTACGTGCTGAGCCGGATCAACCCGGTGACCCACGTGGTCGAGGCCGAACGCGCCCTGTTCGACGGGCAGTTGACCGAATCAGTAGTGCTGTACGGATTCCTCGCAGCCGGCGCCATCGCGATGCTGGGCGTCGTCGCCGGGATCCGCGGCATGCGCAACGCATCATCGTAGTGCCAGTTCTGACGAAGCATCGCGTCTACCAAAGGAGTCACCGTGACCGACCGCAGCACGCCGGGCCCCGGTGCCCGCACCGTGGACGTCTGGTTCGACCCCGCCTGCCCCTACACCTGGCTGACCTCCCGCTGGCTGCGGGAGGTGACCCGGGTCCGCCCGCTGGCACCGCGCTGGCACCTGATGAGCCTGGCGCTCCTCAACGAGGGCCGCGACGACGACCCGGAAGGGGATCCCGACGGCTACCTCCTGGTGCCGGTGCGGATCGCCACCGCCGTCCGGCAGGCCCACGGCCAGGACGCCCTGGTCCGCTTCCACCGCGCCCTGTGGGCCGGCAGCGGCCGGCGCTGGATCACCGACCCGGCCACGGCGCTGGCCGCCGCCGGCCTGCCGGCCGCCCTGGCGGCGGCCGGCACCTCCACCGCGCACGACGCGGCGCTGCGCGCCTCACACGCCGAAGCCCTCGGCCTTTTGGGCCCGCGCACCGGCACCCCGGTGGTGGCCGTCACCGACCCGGCACGACCCGGCCGTCCTCCGGTGGCCTTCTCCGGGCCGGTCCTCTCCCGCGTGCCCCGCGGAGAGGAGGCGGGCCGACTGTGGGACGCCACCCTGCTGCTGGCCGGCACCCCCGGCTTCCACGAACTCAAGGGAACGCCCGCGTCCCCGGACCCGGACGTCGGCACCGGGGACGGGGCGGGGGACGGGCTGCTCGGCACACCGAATCCCGGGAGCTGGTGCCGGTCCCGGAACGCCCGGTCACCGAGCACCGCTCCGGTCGGCGTCACAGCCGGACATGACGTACCGTCGGCGGAGAAACGATCACGGCTCCCCCGGTTGAGGTGAACCGCCCTTGAGGGCCCACATCCCCTATCTCCTGGCCGTGGCCAGCACGGTGGCGACGCGACGGGTGGACGAACACCTGCACCACTATGACCTGACAATCCGTCAGCACGGGCTGCTCACCCAGCTGTCCCACGAACCCGGGCTGACCATGGCGGACCTGGCCCGTCAGCTCGGCATCGCCCGGCAGTCGGTGCACCGGCTCGTCGACGAACTGGTCGAGGCCGACCACGTGCGCCGTCGGCCCGGAGCCGACGACCGCTCGCGCCGACTTGAACTCACCGACACAGCCCGCTACATGCTGACCCGGATCGACGGTCCGCTCACACGGGTGGAGGCGGACCTGCTCGGTGACCTCGACCCGGACGAGGTCGAGACCCTGCGCGAGCTCCTCCAGCGGGTGCTGGCGCACGCCACCGACGACGAGGCGTGGCTGCCCGCCCAGTGACGTCACCCGACGGACGGGGGCCGGGAACGGAGGTCGAGAACGCGTCGAGGAGGGGTCGAGGTCCGCCGGCGGCGACCTCCTCGCGCGCATCAGGGAGTCTGCGCCACCCCTCGAAGAGATCTCCGAGGCTGCGCACCCGTTCGTCCTGGTGCTCATCCTCACGCAAGGTGCGCTGGTCGACCTCGTCGGTCTGCGGGTCGTAGCCGTAGCCGACATGCACGAATCTCGTCGTTCACGACGACTTGCCAGGCTTCTGAGCCGCGACCGACAGCAACAGATCACGGTGCAGTTGCATGGTCTCGGTTGTGGGGCCGTGAGAGGTCAGCCTGCGGTGCGGGCCATCTCGAGGTCGACCCGCGAGATGGTGCTCATTGTGTTCTCCGGCGCGTTGCGGACGAGCTTGAACAGCCCTTCGAGAGGAGCGCCTCGGTCGTACCGGACGGCAGGGGAGGTGATGTGGTCCAGTGGACGATTGAGCAGCTGGGCCGGCGTCGATTTACCGCCGGTGTCGCCGCCCTGGCTGTAGCCCGGGCCTTCACCGGGGACCTGCGGCGCCAGCCACAGGTCGCCGTCGTCGGTGCGCACCCACACCGCACCGTAGGAGAGGACCACTTCGCTGAGGCGCGACGTGGTGCGCGGCCGCCGGGAGGCAGGGGCGAAGAGCGTGCGCCGGCCGTGGGAGCTTTCGGTCCGATCGACCGGCAGACCGGTCGCCGTGGCGTACAGAAGCTCAGCTTCGTCCCGGTCGGAGCGCACCCAGCGCTGCAGCACCGCCAACGGCCGGTCGACGGGCGCCGACTCCAGGCCTGATCGTCATCATCCTGCGCTGGTCAGCCGACCTCAGGTCCACGCGGACTTCGGATCACCGGCCTACGTCGAACTTCCAGAGCGCTCCAGCTGCCGTACGCGTGCTTGGAGTTCGGCGGGTGGGTACCAGCCTTAGGTGGTGGGTTGCATGTAGAGGCGGGCTTTGAGGCCGAGGAGGACCGGCGGCGGTGTTCCTGGTCGGCGCGGGTCCGAGGCCCGCGAAGGTCTGGCCGGTCTCCGCCTCGGCCCAGGCCGAAGGGCGCTGTGGGAGGGCTGCAAGGCGTCGGCGTTCGTCGACCAGGACTTCGAGGGCCTCGGAGTACTCGTCGTCGCCGCCCGGGTAGTCGAACAGGTTGCGGCGCTTCTCCTCGCACAGGTCGCGCATGGCCACGGTGACATGGTTGAGCTGCTCAGCGTGGTCCTCGCCGGGGATGAACCTGCGCACCGTCATCGCCAGCCCGGCCAACCGCTCCACCAGAGCACTGATCGCGGCCGTGACGCGCTCACCTTCGACGGACTGGCCCTTGCAGGACGGCTTCCCTGCGGTCTTCGCGCAGCGGTAGTACTCGTACACCTTGCCGTTCTTCGCGAGGTTCACCTGCCGGTACAACCGGTCACCAACGCGGTCGCAGTGCGGCACCCCGGCCAGGGCGAGGCGCCGTTCGAGCGCTCCTTCGTGACCGACCGCTCGTCCATCGCCGCCCGGATCGGCAGGCCCTTCCGTCCCGGGCGATCTTGCGCGCCTTGACGGAGCGGCCGGTCAGCTTCAAGCCCATCATCGCCAGCGATCGCAGGATCTTCCCCACACTCGTCGGGTTCCAGTGGTTCGACGGCAGCTCCTTGCGCTTGCTCGAGTGCGACTCGCCCTGATTCATGAACGCGTGGGCGGCGGGGGTGTCGAAGCCGGCGACCTCCAGGACCATGGCGATCATCCACTGACTCCGCCCCTCCAGTAGAAGCCTGCCCATGCAACCGGACAGTCTCGGAAGTGACCGGGTCCGGCTCCACCGATCGGCCGCCGCCGGCACGGTCGACAATCCGCTACCCGTACAGCGGCTGACCGCCAGCCCAGCGGTCCGTCTTCCGCAGATGCTTGTGCGCCGACGTGACCCGGGCCTTGATCCGCCTGAGCTCCATCTCCCGCGAAGATCGACGCCGGCATCAGGAACACCTTCGCCAGCTCGTTCCCGAACGACGACTCGCGGCCCTCCCGGTAGTCCAGCGTGATGCCGCCGTCGGTGAAGACCAGGACCTTGTGATTCTCCTCCGCCCAATGCGCCATGTCTGCACAGTTCTTCGCCGACCGGAACGCCCGGTCGACCTTCGCCCACTCCAACGCGCCCCACTCGCCCTGCCGCTCGGTCAGCCACGGCCCCTGGTCCGGACGCTTCCACGGTGTGATCTCAGCAGAGACGTCCAGGTCCTCGAACGACCCGACAATCTCCCACTCCTTCGACAGCGCGTGCTGGGTCGCCGACTCCGCCTGCACCAGGTACGACACCCTTGCCCTCATCCCCATGCGTGTCCGACACACGCGAACCCACCACCGCCCGCACCGGCACCGAAGCCGTCATGATGATCACAGGAGGTCCCCTACCGTCCAGGCCAGCGAGCACCCTCGAACAGGCTCCGCTCGAACGGGTAGACCTTTTTCGAAAAGGTGTCGTTCGGCTGGCGCATCGACCTCCAGGTCACCACCCCCACCCTCGCTACCAAGGCCACCGACACCCACGCCGAACGCTGGAGCGACCACGCCCCGGTCACCGTGGCCTACGACGTGGACAACTAACCGGCCTGTCGCACCACTTGGATAGCCCAGAAGTGCCCCGGCGCACGGCACGCCCACGCACCGGGGCACCACTCCCACTTCCCCCGGCCCCGCCCATCCGACGGGTCACGTCCCTCGCGCTTCGCAGGCTCGTTCCCGCTGTGGCCGCCGGTCCCGAGGCGCCTCCGCCGGCTCCCTAGTCAGCACGGGGCACACCAGCGAAGTACCGCTCGCCACTTGCTATCCAGTCCACCATCACCACAAAGCCAGCCGACTCCACCACCAACAACCCATGAGCTCTACTATGGATAGCCAACCGGTTCGAACTGAATCAAATAGCGCTCGCTGAAGCGAATCACCGCAGGTCAGCAAGTGTCGGCCCCGCGCTCGCGGGGATTGCTCCCGCTCCCGGCGCGGCTTGTTCGCCTTGAACCTGTCGGCCCCGCGCTCGCGGGGATTGCTCCCGCCGTCGGCGGTGGGCGGTGATGGCCCGGTAGTCGGCCCCGCGCTCGCGGGGATTGCTCCATCAACATCGGCGGCACCGTGCACGGCGGCCAGTCGGCCCCGCGCTCGCGGGGATTGCTCGCGCCCGCCACAGGATGAGCAGGCCGACCACGGGTCGGCCCCGCGCTCGCGGGGATTGCTCCGAGGCCCAGGCCAGGAAGCCGGTGAGCGTGCTGTCGGCCCCGCGCTCGCGGGGATTGCTCCTGCGGCGACTTCCTGTGGATCGCCACGTCCGGGTCGGCCCCGCGCTCGCGGGGATTGCTCCGCGCAGCGGGCAGAGATCCACATTGACACATCGTCGGCCCCGCGCTCGCGGGGATTGCTCCGGGACCTGGTCGTCATCGATCTTGATCTTGTTGTCGGCCCCGCGCTCGCGGGGATTGCTCCCAGCGGTAGGGCGCGCCCGCAGCCCGCCGCACGTCGGCCCCGCGCTCGCGGGGGTTGCTCCATCAAGACCGGGAAGGCGAGCACCGCCAAGGGGTCGGCCCAGCGCTCGCGGGGGTTGCTCGTCGCTCGAGACCATGAGCACGGCCGAGCTCCAGTCGGCCCCGCGCTCGCGGGTGTTGCTCCGTCCGGTGGCACATCGGCAACCTGATTCGGGAGTCGGCCCCGCGCTCGCGGGGGTTTCCCCAGGGCGTTGGTGTCTCCCTGTCCGACCGCTCTGTCGGCCCCGCGCTCGCGGGGGTTGCTCCTTCCAGGTGTCCCGGGCTGCCGACCGGTGGCTGTCGGCCCCGCGCTCGAGGATTGCTCCCGGTCTGGCGGAGCTGGGAGAGGAACCCGCCGGTCAGCCCCGCGCTCGTGGGGGTTGCTCCACAGCACCACGCTCGCCGACCACGAGCGGCACCCGGTCGAGGGTGAGCGGGCCCGGACTGCGGCCGACGAAGTGCGGTAGGCGGACCGGCGACAGCTGCAGCCGGTGTCCTCGGCGTCGGGATCATCTCGGGCTACTGGCCGCGCTGGTGGCTGTCCTCGCTGGGCTCCGCCTCTGAACTACCGCGCCCCCGCTCGGCTTCGGCCGAGCGGGGGCGCGTTCGTCTTGTGGTCGGTCGGCAGCTACCCGAACGGCAACGTCGCGGTGCTGCGGGCCGTCAGGGTACGCGAGTAGTCGGCTGCCGAGGCCGTCAGGGCCCGGTAGTTGATCACCGGGTCACCTGCGGCGACCAGGGCGGTGGCGCACCCCAGGCACCACGGCCGAGGGGGGTCCACGTCCAGGTCCTCGATGACTGCATCCGCCGTGCAGCACTCGGCGCAGATCGGCATGCTGCCGTCCTCCTGCTTGCTCAGGCCCAGGTCGAGCCGCACTGGGTGCAGCCCCACCGGCCGTCCATGGTCTGGTAGGTGGCGCCCGACCCGCACATCGGGCAGGCCATGGCGGCCGCGGGCTGGTCGCTGTGCGGCAGGCTACCGGGCTGCGAGGTGTCGTGGGCCGGATTCTGCACCTCGGGGCGGTCGAGCAGGGCTGCACTCATGACGCACTCTCCTCTGGGTGAGAGGTGGATGGGGAGGCGCCCGGCCGGGGCACTCACCAGGCTTCCCGTCCGTCAGCCGCTCAGGGAGGCATGGAGGCGGCTCCCGCACGCCGTGTGCGTGCTCCGCACACCCTGTGCACGCCCTGCCTGTGGGCGCGGTCCTGCCGATACGGTGGCGGCCCCGCGTAGTCGGAGGGGGCGTCGTGTCGCGTCAGCGCCAACGTCAGCTCGGGACGGCCATCAGGTCCGCCCGGTGCGCACAGCGGATGACTCAGGCTCAACTGGGCCAGGCCTGCGGCTACTCGGCGTCCGCGATCAGCCGGGTGGAGGCGGGCCTGCTGCGGCCGGCCGACCACTCGCTCGCCGTGATCGTCCAGGTGTTGGGTCTGCAGCTTGACGCCCTTGGCCTGGGTGGAGCGGCTACTCTGGCGCGAGATGTGACCCCGGATCAGGAGGATGTCATGCTCCGCAGGCAGCTGCTCGTGGCCGGCATGGCAGCCGCCGGAGCCTCGGCACTCCCGGCAACGGCGACGGCCGCGGCCCGGCCGGATGCGTCGACCCGGATCGTCGGGGCGCTCTACGAGCCGACAGCTTCGGTGCCTGTGTCGCTGCAGGAGCTCGGCCGAGCGCTGGCCGCAGCGCGCTCGCAGTTCACCGCGGCCCGGTACGAGGATCTCGGTGCCGCTCTGCCTGGCCTGCTGAGCACGGCCCAGGCGACCCGGGACGCGTCGGCCGGCCGGGCCCGGGAGGACGCGCATGCGTACGTGGCCCGTGCCTGGGTGCTGGCGACGGAACTCGCGTTGAAGGGCCATTCGGACGTCGCCTGGCCAGTGGCGGACCGGGCTCTCGCTGCGGCCCAGGCCAGCGGTGACCCCGTGGTTCAGGGAGAGGCGGCCCGCGTCCTGGCGATCACGATGCGGCGCGCCGGCCGCCCGGCCGCCGCGGTCGACCTCCTGCGCCGCACTGCCGGATCGCTTGGCCAGGGCCCGGGCGACACCTCCCGGGCGGTGGCGGCGACGCTGCTCATGACAGCGGCCTACACGGCGGCGTGCGGGCACCGCCGCACGGACGCCCTCGATCTGATGGCGGGCGCCGAGGACGCGGTCGGCCGCTTGGCGGACGCCACCACTCGGCCGCGATCCCAGCTGTTCACGGTCGACGCCACCACCGCGCAGGCCGACCTGTACTGGATCGGCGTGCACACAGCGCTGGGCACCCCGGATGAGGGCGTCCCGTACGCGGCACGGATCACCCCGGGACGGCTGCCGACAGCAGAGCGCCGGGCCCGGTACGGCACGGACTGCGCGCGCATGTGGCACCACCTCGGCGACCACCGCCGCACGGTCGCAGCCCTGATTTTCACCGAGCAGGTCGCCCCGGAGGAGGTCCGCCGACCAGCACTGCGAGCACTGACGGCAGACCTCCTGTACGCACCCATGACAGTGGCAGGCGTGAGGGAACTGGCCGCGCGTACCGGCGTCTCGTAGAGAGCCATCCCCGCGCGTGCAGGGCCGACGGCGAAGGCCGCCCGTTCGGGCACCCAATCACGGAGCCATCCCCGCGTGTGCGGGGCCGATCTCGTGGTCAACAACGGTGGTGGCGGCGGCCAGGAGCCATCCCCGCGTGTGCGGGGCCGATCCGTTGACGCCCATGCCGATGGCGTGCTCGACGGAGCCATCCCCGCGCGTGCGGGGCCGATTACCTGCAGGGGCTCCGCCCCACGCAGACGACGGAGCCATCCCCGCGCGTGCGGGGCCGATCCGCGAAGGCGGCCCGCTCGGCGGCGAAGACCGGAGCCATCCCCGCGCGTGCGGGGCCGATACCTCCGGCTTCAGGCGGCTCCAGGCGACCGAGGAGCCATCCCCGCGCGTGCGGGGCCGATGATCACCCGGGCATCCTCCGGCAGGTCGGACAAGAGCCATCCCCGCGCGTGCGGGGCCGATGCTTCGTGACCTGCGGGTCTATCGGCGGGAGCGGGCCGAGAGGATCAGTCCGTCGAAGTCGACGGGCTTCCAGCGGTCCTTGCCCGCCGTGCGGACGGTCCAGCCTTGCTCGTTGGTGGCGGGCTCTACGAGGACGGCTTGGCCGTCGCCGATGCGGGTGGCGAGGAGGTCCCAGAGGCGGTCGCGGATGCGGCGGCTGGGGGTGCCGACGAAGACACCGGCGCTGACTTCGACCATCCAGCGGGTGAGGTGGCCGCGGAGGCCTTCGGGGGCGGCGATGAGGATGATGACGGTCATGGGCTGCTCGTGTCCTGGGTGAACTCCGGGCCGATGATGGCCAGGTGGTCGTCGCCCATGCCCGGGTCGGAGGCGGCGGGGACCGGCGGGCCTTCGGTGCCGGACCAGTTGACGCCGCCTTGGACGGTGCCGACGCGTTCGTCCCAGAGTTCGTTGACCTCGACGTCGGGCATCTCGGTGCCCTCCGGGCTGAGGAGGGTCTTGACGTCGTTCACGATGCGGCCCAGCAGCTTGTCCTGGGCGATGCGGTCGCGCAGGCCGAGGCGGGCGTCGCGTTCCTCGGTGTGGCCCTGCTGGGCGAGGTCGAAGGCGAGGGGGATCGTGTACTCGGCCTTGTAGAGGTCGGCGATGTCGAGGACGAACGAGGTGGCCAGGCCGGTGTGGACGAAGCCGAGTCCGGGGCTGGCGCCCAGGCCGGTGATGACCGCGTGGCAGATCCCGTAGAGCGCGGCGTTGGCCGCCGACAGGAGGCGGTTGAGGTCGTCGCCCGCGGCGTACGCGTCGCCGGCCTTGTAGACCCGTCCGTTCCAGGGGACGCCGGTTCGGCGGGCTTCGGCCTGGTAGAGCTTGCGGATGCGGGCGCCCTCGCGGCCGCGAAGTTGCTGCATGGTGGCGGTGCTGACGTCCTCGCCGGGGAACCGCATGCGGTACATGGTCCGTGCGACGGCCAGGCGTTCCTTCGTCCGACTCACCAGCCAGGCCTGCCGGTTGAGGAGGGCCGCGCCGCGGCTGGGGCCGAGGCCGGCGGCGTACATGCGCACGCCCTGCTCGCCGACCCAGCACACGGTGGTGCCGGAGTCGGCGAGGAGGTTGACGGCGCCGTGGGTGATGCGGGTGCCCGGGCCGAGGAGCATGACGGCGACCATCGCCGCCGGGACGCGGACGGTCTCGCGCTTGTTGATGACGACGACGGCGTTCTCGTCGCGGTCGATGTGGCTGCGCTCGACGTAGACGCTGGAGACCCGGTCGGCGAGGCGGTGCAGGTCGTGGGGGTGGGCTTTCCACCAGATGTCGGCCATCGGTCAGCGGGCTCCGGCGGGCAGCGGCGCGAGGGTGAGCAGGCCGCAGCCGTAGGCCTTGGACGGGCCGATGCCGCCGAGGAGCGCCGTCTGCAGGAGGGCGGGGTCGCTGATGCGCAGGCGGCCTTCGAAGGTGGCGGTGGTGAGCGTGACGGCGGTGCGGGTACCGGGTTTGGTGAAGGTGCTGCGGCTGCGGTCGGTGATCCGTACCTCACGGGCGGGCCGCGCGTGGGCGGGGGCGTCGGAGTCCGACGGTTCGAGGCCCGGTGCCGGGTGGTCGGTGCGGGCCTCGGGGACGGTGAAGCCCCAGCGCTCGGTGCGGTCCAGGAACCAGGCGAGCTGCTGGGCGGCGGTGCGGTGGGCCAAGCGGTAGGAGCGGTGGTGGAGTTCGGCGGCGGTCTTGGTGTGGTGAGCGCTGGGCTTCTCGGGCTTGGAGGTGTTCTGGACGGGGCTGGCCTTGAGGCGGAAGGCGAACTCGCGGCCGACGGCGAGCTGGCCGAGCAGCGGGCTGTAGTCGCGGATCGCGTAGTGCTCGCCGTCGGCGTCAGGCCATCCCGCTTGTTCGACGATGTGGGTCCAGTCCGGCTTGGAGGGGGTGAGGACCAGCAGCATCGGGCGGCGCGGGTGGTCAGCGTCCAGGCGCCACAGGATCCGGTCACCGGGTTCGGTGTCGGGGATGCCGGCCGTCACGGCGCCGTGCAGGGCGCGGGGGTTGGCGAGCAGGGTGCGGCTGGCGGCGCGCAGCGGGTTGATGCGGACGCGGGAGAGGTAGGTCATCGGGTCACCAGCCCAGCAGGGCGAACGGGTCGTGGCCGGCGGAGGCGGCGGCGGACGGTTGCGCGGTCGTGGTGGACGGGGCGAGGCCGGTGGGGACGGTGAGCCAGGCGTGGCGGATCCGCCGGGTGGAGAAGCCGCGTTCGCGGGGGTCGAAGGAACGCGGGACGTCCTGGAGGGTGTCATCGCCCGAGGGGTCGTCGAAGGTCGCGGCCAGGTCGATCCGGTGCGGCGAGAACGGCTCCGCGGCTCGCTCGGCCCGCCGCCGGTAGGCGCTCTTGGCCGCGTCGCCCGCCTGCCAGGGCTCGTCGGCGAGGACGTCCTCCAGGGTGCCGTCGCGCACGGCGCCGAGGGTGATCGGCTGGGTGGGCACGCAGGAGCGCCGGCCGAGGGCGAGTGGGAAGGCGGGGCGGCGGATCGCCTCGGCGAGCGTCTCGACGAGGGCGGCCGGGCCCTGGACGGCGGCGACGAACACCGCGTCCTGGAGGTAGTAGCGGTGGGTGACGTGGGTGTCCTTGGCCGGGGAGGTCGGCTTCTGCACGCCCTTGGCGTTCACCCCGGCCTGCGGCAGCGCCCGGCCCCGGTAGTCGCTGACGGTGTGGTAGTCGCGCAGCAGGGTGCCGGGCTGGTCGATGCGCACGCCCAGGCGCAGGCCGACCAGGTCGGTGATGTCCGCTTCGCGCGGGCGGCCCGCGGCGGCCGCGAGCAGGCCGACGACACCGGACTTGGTCGGCTGGGGCCGGCTGTCGCGGCGGTTGAACGCGCTGCGGTCGCCCCAGGACTGGAGCGGCCCGGCGAGGCGCAGCACGAGGACCGCCTGCGCCTCGTCCTTCGGGACCGTCGTGGGGGTGGGGTCGGCGGGCATCAGTTGTCGTTCACCCGCTCGATGAGCGCGGTGCGCAGGCCCTCGCGCAGCTCGGGGAAGGTGCGGTTCGCGCCGAAGGCCTCCGCCAGCTGCTGCCCGGTCTCGTCGGCGTCGGCGGTGCCGAGGGTGTGGCAGATGCCGACGTACAGCGGGGTGTCGCCCCACTGCTCGGTGGCGGTGGCGAACTCCCCCGCGAGGCGGCGCGCGGACTCCGCGACGATGCCCCGGCTCGCCGGGACCGGGTTCTCGTACGCGGAGACGAGGTTCACCGGCTGGTCGGCGCGCACGACGACGGCGACCAGGCTCGGGCGGGTGCGGTGGGCGAAGGAGTTGCCGTAACCGGTCGGCATGGAACGGGCGAAGGAGTCGACGAACAGGTCGACGGCGTCGACGGTGGCCTTGTCGTCGCCGAGGTTCTCCCGCAGCTGGTGCAGGCCGACGGTCGCGTAGCGGTAGAGCGTGGCCGAGTTGAAGCCGATGGTGCCGATCATTCCGGCGCCCGTCTCGTCGGCCGCGTTCTCGTCGTCGACCGCCGTGTAGTAGTCGAACTCGAGCTCGGCGGCGTGGGTCGAGATCGCGTGCGCGACCTGCGTCGCGGCGTCCACGTTCAGCCCCGGGATGTCGGCGACCATGCGGCCGAAGAGCGCGACGTCGGCCGGGTGGCCCGTCTGCAGCTGCTCCTTGACCGGCAGGGCCTTGACCGCCTCGTCGAGGGCCTTGGCGTCGAGGGCGGCGAGGTCGGCGGCCGTGTCGGCGACGAGGGCGGCGATGGCGTCCAGCTGGCGGCGCCCGTAAAAGAGCAGGTAGGCGGTGTCGCCCTCCTTCTTGCCCGCGGAGATCCCGGTCGACTTGATCAGCGCGTCGGCGATCCGCTGCGCATCCTCGGCGGCGAGGCCGGTGCGCTCGGCGATGGCCTTGGCAAGCTGGGCGGCGATCCGCTTGGTGCGGGTGGCGAGGTCCTGCCGGTCGCGGCTCTCGGCGAAGTGGATGCGGGTCGCGCGCTTCCAGGCCTGGGAGGAGACGCGGGAGCGGCGCTTGCCGCCGAAGTAGGCCTCCTTCGGGTTGCCGTTGTCGTCCCGGTTGAGGTTCGCCGGCGGGACGGTCTGCAGGATGTGCACGTCGATGTAGAGGCGGTCGGTCATGCGCTGCTCCTCGAAAGGTGGCGGTCCGGGCGTAGGTCGGCGGGCGATCGGTCGGCGGGCGATCAGTCGGCGGGTGCCTTGTCCTTCCAAGCCTGGTAGCCGACGGCCCACTTGAGGCGGACCTGCGGGCGCCGGTCGGTGTGGTGCCAGGCCTGGATGTCGGCCATCAGGTGGTCGTAGTCCAGCGGCTGTCCGACGGTGCGCAGCTGGGTGACCAGACCGCGCAGGTGGACCAGCAGCGCGGAGACGCTGGTGGCACCGGCGAGTTGGGCGACGCGGGTGTCGAGCGCCTCCTCGCTGAACTTGCCGCTGCGGCGCAGCGCCCGCAGGGCCTCGCCGAGCTTGACGCCGCGGCGGTGCATCGGCCTGGACTGGCTCTGCTGGTGCAGGCCGTAGAGGGCGAGGGCGGCGTGCTCGGCCTTCTGCTCGTCGGAGACCTCGTCGCGCAGGGCGAGGACGTCGTTGACCTCGCAGCTGTAGAGCGGCCACATCTTGGGGCTGTCCATGACGGGGCGGCCGAGGCCGGAGCGCATGGCCGCGAGGTCCTCGCCGGGGGGTCGGCGCGGCTGCTTGGTGCGGGGGTCGAGTCGCCAGGTGTGGTCGGGGGCGGTGTGCTCGTCCCAGTACCGGCGCTGCTTGGCGGTGGTGGTGTGCTCAGTCGTCAAGGTCCGCTCCAGGGGCGGGATCGGGTTCGAGGGCGCGTCCGGTCCCGGCGGCGCGGGCGGCGGCCGCTTCCCGGACGGCGTCGGCGTACCGGGGAAGGATCTCGTCGAGCCGGTGCCGGAAGTTGGCGCCGGCGGTGCCGAGCTTGTAGGTCTGCGACTTGCCCGACTTGCCTGCCGGGGTGACGGTGCGGCCCGTGAAGGTGGTGGCCGGGGCGGCCAGCAGGAGTTCGTTCGCCGCGTCCCGTGCGCGGTGGTGGGCGACTTCCTCCCAGGCGAGCCTGCCCCGCTCCAGGACCTCGTCGTCGGCTCCGGCGTCGCGGACGCCCGCGAGCAGACGGCGCACCAGGGGGTCGAGGGTGTGCAGGAGGAGGTCGCCGGGGCGCTGGCCCTTGTCCCAGGGGATGGGGTCGGCGCCGGCGGCCCGGCGCAGGTCAGCGGAGAGGTTGTTGACGGCCTTCGCGAGCTGCTCCGCCTGCTCGGCCACGTCCAGGAGGAGCTGGTGGGCCTCGCTGTCCTGGTGGAGGGCGAGCAGGGGCAGGGGGATGGCGTCGTGGATGACGTCCTCGACGATGGCGGACTGGGTGCCGTAGACCATGCCGAAGGTCTCGACCTGCAGCGGGTAGTCGGCGGGGAGCCGGCCGTCCTCCCGCAGGGCGCTGACCTCGTCGAGCAGAACGCTGGTCTCGAAGGCGCCGTCGGAGCTCTGGCGGGTGGGCGCGAGGAGGGCGTCCAGGCCGCGCCAGGCGGCCTTGCCCTGGGTGTGGCGGCGCGGCCTGCGCTCGGGCAGGGCGGCGGCGGGCTTCTTGGCGGGCGCGGTGAACGCCCAGGCGGTGTGCGGCTCTTGCTCGGACATCGGCGTGAGCCGGTCACCGGCGCTGACGACCACCCGCGCAACCCTCGGCCGACCGGTCTCGTCCTGGTGCGGGATGAGGCGGATCCGCCGCGCCTGCCACGTCCACAGATCGAGGAGGCCCTCGGCTTTACGGGGCTTCCAGGCGGGTTCGTGCGGGCCGCGCATCCACTGCGGGACGCCGAGGACCTCGGGCGGGGTGATGGGGAGGTTCAGCAGGAGGGTCTCGTACAGGGTGCGCCCGGTGGGGACGATGACGCCGAGCTGGCCGAGCGGGCCGGTCGGGTTGCCCGTGGTCTTGCCCGCCTTGACCTGGTCGTCACCGACGACGCCGGTCTTGATGGCGGCGGTGTCCCAGCAGTGGGCGTTCAGGAGCCAGTGGGCGGCCTGGGCCGGCGTCAGGTCGAGCGGGTCCGCGTCGCTGCGGTTGGCGAACAGCGGGACGTTGTTGCCGCTCGCCGCGGTCGCCACCAGGGCGGCGGAGCCCTTCGTCTCGTCCTTGGCGGTCCGCAGTCCGGCGACCTGCGCGAAGGGGGAGACCGGGTCGAAGAGGTCGAACTGCGCGCGGTGCTTGTCGAAGTGGGCCTGGAGCCTGTCCAGTTCGTCCTGTGTGAACCCGTCCTTCTGCGCGAGCCGGTCGCCCTTGTTCCGGAGGGTCGCGGGTGCGCCAGTGGCGTGGGCGACGACGGGCAGCAGGACCTGGCGCAGGACGGCCGGCAGCTGGGTCGAGAACTCGACGACGAGGCCCTCCAGTTCGTGGGCCCGGGCCAGGGCCTCGGCGATCCCCAGCTCCACGGGAGGCCCGCCGCCGACGGGGCGCACCGCCAGCCACGGTTCATCGACAAGGTTGTACCCAGGCACGCACTGGTCTCCCAACTGGCTCTGTCTAGCTCGCCGCTGATTCATCGTGGCATCGGTGAAGGTCTGCTGTAGGGCGAATGCTTGAATTGCTCCTCGGCCCCGCAGGATCTTGTGCGCGGGGATGGCCCCTGGCTCTGTCTGCGAGCCGGTCCCGGCTGCAAGTAGGCCCCGCGTTCGCGGGTTTGGAGTCGTGTGGGCGGAGCGGCACTCTGTCTCTCCTGCCCACACACCCCGCTATCGGTACGGTCTTCCTCCGCTCACCACGAGGCCGAGCAGGTCGTCGTAGCGCAGCCGGAAGTCGCCAATGACCGCTTCGCCCTGTCCGTCGAGCTCCAGGGCCAGGCTGTGGCGCAGCCATGGATGGTCCCGCCAGCCCGACAGCGGACCGAGCGCCTGCTCGGCCGCTTCGGTCAGCCTGGCGGGAAGGCGTACCGTGCCGGAGAGCACGTCGTCCACCACCTCCGCCGCGACCTCGCCGTTCGGGCCGAGGCTTCGGCCCGTCACTGCTCGGACGTCGTCCTCCCCGAGACGGCGCACCAGGACGACCTCCGCGCTCGGGTCGCCGTCCCGGACGAGCGCCTCGAACTGCCCCTCGGCCAGCTTGCCGAGGGCGCCGTAGTGCAGACCCGCTAGCGTCTGGGCCCCGTGCTCACCGGCACGGGTCAGCAGGTACCCGGCAGCCTTCGCTCGACGCTCGGTCTGCCGTTCCTCCCACTCCTGCCAGCCCTGCGCCTCGGCCTCGGCCCAGGCCGCCGGGACGACCGGGTCCGTGCCGTAGACCCGGGCGACCAGGTCCGGCACCTGGCCAGGGATGCTCCATGCGCCTTCGTCGGACGTCGCCGCCCGCCCGACCTCGGCGGCCGTGCGCAGCAGGAGGTAGCGGCCGTAGATCCCCTCGGAGGCCCGCAGGATGTACGGCGCCCTGTCGCCGTCGAGGCCGATGCCGGTGACGACGACGGTGGGCTGGGACAGCGCGTGGGGGCGCTTGACGCCGTCGTGGCGGTGGAGGCGGCCGATGCGCTGGAGGAGCAGGTCCATGGGCGCGAGGTCGGTGATCAGCAGGTCGGCGTCGACGTCGAAGGACTGCTCCGCGAGTTGGGTGGCGACGACGATCAGCCTGCCGGGGCGGTCGGATCCTTCTCTCGGCGGGCCGAGGAGTTCCAGCACCTCCTGGGTGCGGTCGGCCCGGTGGCCTGCGTGCAGGCGGGCATGCAGGAGCCGCACGTCGGCGCCGTACTCCTTGTGGAGGGCGTCGAACGTGGCCTGGGCGCGGGCCACGGTGTTGCGGATGATCAGCACGCATCCGCCGTCGGTCAGCCGCTCCCGCAGGTAGTCGGTCACGGCGGCGTCCGCCGGCCCGGTGTCGTCGTCCGCGGCCTGGGCATCGGTCGCCGGCTGCTCGTGGAGCACTTCGATCCGTACCTGGAGATCGTGGCGCCATGACTCGGTGCTCTCCACGAGAACCTCTGGCTGCCCGTCCCGCCCCGGCCAGACCGCCGTCACGCTCGGATAGCCCTGCGGCTCGGGAAGCTCCGGCGCCGCCGGGGCCTCCGCGGACTGCGTGCCGGCCAGGTAGGCAGCGGCCAGATCACGCCGCTGCTCGGGCGGCAGAGTCGCCGAGAGCAACACCACCGGCACGCCGGCCTGTCCGAGCCACCACAGGCCCTCCAGCAGGAACTGCGACATGTAGACGTCGGCGGCATGGACCTCGTCGAGGATCACGACCTTGCCCATCAGGCCGGCCGTACGCAGCATCACGTGCTTGGTGCGGGTCGCGGCGTACAGGAGCTGGTCGATGGTGCCGACCGCGAACGGGCTCAGCAGACCTCGGCGACGGCCCAGGAACCACTCGGCGGGGACCCTGCGCTCCCCGCCCTCGCAGCCGTCGAAGCAGTCGGTCGACATCCCGAACTCGTCTTCCCCCACGGACGAGTAGTAGGAGTCGGCGTCCTGCCCCCACTCACCGGTGCCCTCCAGGAGGGCGCGCCACTGCTTGTTGACCATACGCTTGCCGTGCAGCAGCGCGACCTGGTCCTCCAGGCCGTCGCCGACCTCGCGCAGCCACGACCGGACCTGGGTGAACATCGGGTCCGCGGTCGCCTGGGTCGGCATGCCCAGGAACACTCCGTCCGCGCCGTGACGGGCGGCCATCAGCTCGGCCGCCGCCAGCGCCGCCTTCGTCTTCCCCTCCCCCATCGGAGCCTCGACGATCACCAGGCCCGGCCCGCCCATCCGGCGCACCACGTCAAGGACCAACTCCTGCGAAGGCCTGGGCCCGTGGCCGAAACGGTCCCGGAACGCCTCCGGACCGGGCAGTGGCAGCGCTCCCCACCCACCACGCAGTCCGAGCCGCGCCCACGCTGCCGCAGCCCGCTGCCGCGCCTGCGGCATCGTCACCCTCGCCAGATCCGACACGCCCGTGAAGTGCCGCTCGTCGCTGGCGATCCAGTCCGCCATCACCACGAAGCCGGCCAGCTGGAGCTGCACCGCTCGGCTCGGCACCTCCAGAGGTTCGACGGCGGCAAGCGGCGCCTCGCCCTCGTAGCCGAGCTCCCGGGAGAAGACCTCCACCAGCGCCGACTGCGCGAGCTTCCAGGGCCGGCTGTTTCCCTGCAGCCTCTCGTTCCTCTTCGGCGGGCTCAGCTGCCCCAGGGTCGGGACCAGACCGTGGTGGCCGGCGACCAGCGGCCAGACCCAACCGACCTGCTCCTTCGACCACGTCGCTTCGGTGAGCAGCGCCCTCAACACGCGGGCACCGGCTTTGTCGTGCCGCCAGGACACCCCCTTCACCGCGTACTTGTCCCAGCTCAGGCCCGCCTGGCGGACCGCGGCCTCGCCAGCGGGGTCGAGGCACTGGAACACCGGGGTGGCCTTGCCGCAGTCATGGATCCCGCACAGCCAGGCGAACAGCCGTCGCCCCTTGCCCGGCCCGCCCGCGACGGCGTCCAGACGCCGCCGCGTCACCGGGGGCAGGTATCGGTCCCAGACGATCTCCGCCACGGCAGCGGTGTCCAGCATGTGCGACAACAACAGGTTGGCCGTCCCTCCGGCCCGCCCGGCAGACTTGCCCCACAGGGCACCCAACCAGCCCTCTACCTCAGGCGGGTACCACTGCCAGCGGTCATCGACCATCGCCTCGACCTCCATGTCCGAGTACGCTTCGGAGCCTAGGTCGGGGCACTGACAATCCACCCTGGATTCACGAAGAGACAACGATCGGCGCATGAGGTCTGCTATGGGAAGCCAACCGAATCAAACTGAATCAACCGGCGCCAGTTGACGCAGATCACCGCAGGTCAGGAAGTGTCGGCCCCGCGCTCGCGGGGGTTGCTCTGTCAGACCGGGGTGGTAACGGCCCCCCAACCAGTCGGCCCCGCGCTCGCGGGGGTTGCTCCCTCGCCACGCACACGCCACATCCGCACGGTCTGTCGGCCCCGCGCTCGCGGGGGTTGCTCCAGCAGCGTCGTTGTGCGGGTCGCGTACGGGGAGTCGGCCCCGCGCTCGCGGGGGTTGCTCCGCGGCCTCCTGCGAGATGAAGGCGTGGGTGAGGTCGGCCCCGCGCTCGCGGGGGTTGCTCCCCCCGGCGGACGGCCCGGACGGTGGCGGGCATGTCGGCCCCGCGCTCGCGGGGGTTGCTCCTCGCCCACCACCTCGACCAGGCCGTGGACGCGGTCGGCCCCGCGCTCGCGGGGGTTGCTCCTCGGCGCCGGAGATCAGGATGTCGCTGTCGTCGTCGGCCCCGCGCTCGCGGGGGTTGCTCCCGCTACCTGCTGCCAGCGGACACCTACCGGACGTCGGCCCCGCGCTCGCGGGGGTTGCTCCTGTGCTCAGGCCGTCCAGGACGACGGCGAGCGGTCGGCCCCGCGCTCGCGGGGGTTGCTCCGGCGTTGTGTCGTTCCAGCAGTTGATGGCCGAGTCGGCCCCGCGCTCGCGGGGGTTGCTCCGCCCGGCCCCCGCCTACCAGCAGGTGGTCACCGTCGGCCCCGCGCTCGCGGGGGGTTGCTCCGAGCCGCCCACCGCTGGCATGCCGACCAGCCTGTCGGCCCCGCGCTCGCGGGGGTTGCTCCCACCCGGCCGCCCCCGCCCGGCTGTTCCGCACATCGGCCACGCGCTCGCGGGGGTTGCTCCACACCGAAGGCGAGGACCTGGACACCTCGAGGATCGGCCCCGCGCTCGCGGGGGTTGCTCCAGCACCCTCTGCGGCGGCCTGGGCGGGTGCTTGTCGGCCCCGCGCTCGCGGGGGTTGCTCCGTATCGGGTGGCGGCCGGAGCGGTTGCGCGAAGTCGGCCCCGCGCTCGCGGGGGTTGCTCCCCGGTCGGGATCGCTGATGCCGGGGTAGTCCGGTCGGCCACGCGCTCGCGGGGGTTGCTCGGTGAGGATGCCGGAGCGATCGACGTAGTGGTTGTCGGCCCCGCGCTCGCGGGGGTTGCTCCAAGTACGCACTCAAGAGGGCGGACTGGCGGCAGTCGGCCCCGCGCTCGCGGGGGCTGCCCTGGATCCGGGTAGCCGCTGTTTCGTGCTGAGGCCGGCTCCGCGCTGGTGTGCGTTGCGGCCGGCGGCCCCGGTCCGTCGTGGCGATGGGGGACTTCGTCCGGACTCCGCGGCGGGCTTCGGCGTGCGCGGGCAAGGCGGTGTCCAGGCGTCACGCCTGCGGGGGACGAGGCCGTGACCGATCCCGGCGGGTAGGAGTTGCAGGGGGCATGAGCAGTGCGTTCACAGAGTGGGGTGCGTCATGACCACCAGCCCGGCGAATCCGCGCGAGGTTTCCGACGGTAACTCCCCCGCGCCCGGCCAACCGGAGTTCTCCGCCTGCCCGTTGATCTTCGATCCGCAGTGCCCGGAGCTGCCCGAGGACGTGCTCGGCGGGCTGCGGGAGCAGGCGCCCGTCGTGCGGATCACCCTGCCCGGCGGGCTGCCGGCGTGGATGATCACCCGGTTCGACGACGTCCGGGCCGGGCTCGGGGACCCGCGGCTGGTGCAGTCCCCGCTCTCCGTGCCGGGGTTCGCCGGCGAGGACCCCCGCATGGCGCAGATCCGGTGGCTCGGCCTGCCGGAGCGGATGAACCAGTACCTGCTGCGCGCCCTGCTGGACCTCGACGCGCCCGACCACACCCGGCTGCGCAAGGCGGTCACGCCGCACTTCACCGCGCGCCGCATCCACGCGTTGCGGCCCCGGGTGGAGCAGATCACCGACCGGCTCCTGAGCGAGCTGCCCGGACGGGCGGCCGCCGACGGCAGTGTCGACTTCATCGAGGAGGTCGCCTTCCCCCTCTCGATCACGGTGATCTGCGAGATGGTGGGCATTCCCGAACAGGACCGCCCGCTGTGGCGCCGTTGGGCGGACGACCTCAACGGCCTGGACACCGACCTCGTCCGCGACTCCGCGCCCGCCCTCGTGGACCACGTGCTCGCGCTGATCGAGGAGCGTCGGCGCACCCCCGGCGACGACCTCATCAGCGCGATGGTGACGCCCTCCCCGGACGGTGAACCTCCTCTCCCGGAACGGGACATCGTCACGATGACGATGCTGGTGACCAACGTCGGCTACGAGAACACCGCCTACTTCCTCGCCAACGGCCTCGCCGCCCTGCTCGCCCACCCCGACCAGCTGGAACTGCTGCGCGACGAGCCCGTCCTGCTCCCCTCCGCCGTGACGGAGCTGCTGCGCTGGGGCGGCTCCGTCCCGGCGACCCGGCCGCGCTTCGCCGCTCAGGACATCGACCTGTACGGCACCCGCATCCGGGCCGGCGAGGCCGTCGTCCTCTCCCTCCTCGGCGCCAACCGCGACCGCCGGTACCACCCCGACGCCGACCGGCTCGACATCACCCGCTACCAGGACGCACAGGACGACCACGTCGCCCTCGGCCACGGCGCCCACTTCTGCCTCGGCGCCGCCCTCGTCCGCCTGGGGACGCAGGTCCTGCTCGGCGCGCTGACCGCCCGGTTCCCCGGCCTCCGGCTGGCCGTCGCCCCGGACCGGCTGGAACGCGTCCACGTGCCGGGCGTGGGCCGCCGACTCACCCGCCTCCCGCTCCACCTGTGAGAGGCCGGCGGGACCGGGCCCCGGGGGTCCCTCGTCTCCCGGGAACCCTCCGCCGCAGAGATGCCCGACCGCCTCAGAGAGCCCCGACCGGTGCCCGAGGTGCCGGTCCGCACCCGAAAGGGACGACCCACGATGCCGAACGACCAGGCGGCAGCACCACCGGCACTCGTAGCAGCACCCGGACCCGCCGAGCACGCCGGCGGATGTCCGGTCCGCGAGAGCCGGATGCCCGACGGAACCATGGGCTGGGTGGTGTCCGGCTTCGCCGAGGTCCGCGACGTCCTCACCGACCCCCGCCTGACCAGCGCACCCTCCACCCTCGCCGCCGACGGCTCCCCCGACCCGCGCATCGCCGGCCTGACCGCGCTCGGGCTGCCGCCGGAGACACACCACTACTTCCTCAACGCCATCGTCGACTTGGACCCCCCGCGCCACACCCGCCTGCGTCAGCTGGTGTCCCACGAGTTCACCGCCCGCCGCATCCAACTCCTCGCCCCGTCGATCGAGCTGATCACCGACCGGCTGCTCGACGAACTGCCCGACCACCGTGACGAGTTCGGCGTCGTCGACCTCGTCGAGCACTTCGCCTACCCGCTGCCGGTCGCCGTCATCTGCGAACTGGTCGGCGTCCCGGAGCCCGACCGGCACCTCTGGTCCGACTGGAGCCGGAACCTGACGGCCGGCCACACCGAACGGCTGCGGACGGCAACACCCGCCCTGGTCCGGCACGTCCGGGAGCTGATCGACCGCCGCCGCGCGGAACCCGGCAACGACCTCATCAGCGGGATGCTCCAGGCGCGAGACGACAGCGCGAACGTCGGCCCGGACAGCGGCCCGGACGGCGGCCTCTCCAACGCGGCGATGAGCGAGGACGAGATGGTCAGCATGACCCTCATCCTCGTCCTGGCCGGCCACGAGACCACCGCCCACCTGATCGCCAACGGCACCCTGGCCCTGCTCACCCACCCCGACCAGCTCGCCCTGCTGCGCCGGGACCGCACGCTGCTGCCGCACGCCGTCGAGGAACTGCTGCGCTGGTGCGGCCCGGTGCCCTCCGCGCGCCTGCGGTACGCCGACCGCGACCTCGTCCTGCGGGGCGTGCACATCCGCAGGGGCGAGGCCGTCCACCCCCACCTCGACGCCGCCAACCTCGACCTGCGGCACCACGACCGCGCCGAGCGGCTCGACCTGACCCGGAAGCGGGCCGCCCAGGCCGACCACCACCTCTCGTTCGGGTACGGCATCCACTTCTGCCTGGGCGCGGCGCTGGCCAGGCTGGAAGCGGCCATCGCCTTCGGGCGGCTCCTCGACCGCTACCCCGGACTGTCGCTCGCGGCGGACCCCGGCACCCTGATCCCCGGCGACCGCCCGGTCGGCTGGGAGCTGAACCACCTGCCGCTGCACCTGGGGCTGGTCTGACGGACCGTCCGGTGACGGGCGGGGCCCCCGGATCGGTCGGCGCCCGGTGCCGGGCGGGGTGGCTCAGGGAGTGGGGCGGGCGAGGGTGGTGAGGTACTCCGCCGCGGTGGTCGGGCTGGGCATCGCCGCGATTTCGGTGCTGACCTCGCGGGCGGCGCGGGTCAGGGCGTCGTCGGTGAGGAGGCGGTGGAGCAGGGCCGGGGTGATCTCCTCGGCGGTCGCGCTGAGGCCGGCTCCGCGCTGGTGGACGGCGGCCGCGGTGATGAAGCGGTCGGAGTCGTCGGGCAGGACCAGCTGGGGGATGCCCGCATCGAGTGTGCCAAGGGTGGTGCTGCTGCCGCCTGGTACCACTGCCAGCGGTCATCGACCATGCCTCGACCTCCATGTCCGAGTACGCTTCGGAGCGTAGATCGAGGCACTGACAATCCACCTTGGATTCACAAATAGACAACGATCGGCGGATGAGGTCTGTTGTGGGAATCCAACCGAATCGAACTGAATCAATCAGCGCCGGTTGACGCAGATCACTGCAGGTCAGGAAGTGTCGGCCCCGCGCTCGCGGGGATTGCTCCGCGATGACGCGCTGGCCGACGGCGCCCGGCTTGTCGGCCCCGCGCTCGCGGGGATTGCTCCTACTCCGGGCTCGTGATCGGGCGGCTTCCCCTGTCGGCCCCGCGCTCGCGGGGATTGCTCCGCACGGCCGCGTTCGAGGCCGAGTCCGCCGCCGTCGGCCCCGCGCTCGCGGGGATTGCTCCGCGCGGCGGCCCTGGGTTCACCCCTACCCAGAGTCGGCCCCGCGCTCGCGGGGATTGCTCCGGAGAAGGCCGCCGCTGAAGCGGCCAAGCGCAGTCGGCCCCGCGCTCGCGGGGATTGCTCCCCCAGCCCCCTGAACTGGGGCTAGCCCCATGGGTCGGCCCCGCGCTCGCGGGGATTGCTCCGGCTGTTCGGCCGTATTCGTCCCGGCTTCGCCGTCGGCCCCGCGCTCGCGGGGATTGCTCCTACAAGCTTGTAGACGCCGAAGCCAACACCTGGTCGGCCCCGCGCTCGCGGGGATTGCTCCGCGGCTGGCACGTCTTCCCCCTGCTGCCCCGCGTCGGCCCCGCGCTCGCGGGGATTGCTCCTGCGGTTCGCCGCATTCCCGGCAGGTGCCGTCGTCGGCCCCGCGCTCGCGGGGATTGCTCCCAGCCGACCAGGAACGGCATGCCCTCGCAGCCGTCGGCCCCGCGCTCGCGGGGATTGCTCCGTGGCGCCCGCGGCCAACGAGATCCTCAAGGTGTCGGCCCCGCGCTCGCGGGGATTGCTCGACGAAGTCGCCGTCGATGACGAGGAGTTCGGGGTCGGCCCCGCGCTCGCGGGGATTGCTCCCTGGGCCAGGCGCCGAAGCTCGTCCATGTCCTGTCGGCCCCGCGCTCGCGGGGGTTGCTCCGCGGCGGCCACCGAGTCCTGGACGGCCAGGTAGTCGGCCCCGCGCTCGCGGGGGTTGCTCCGCCGACAAGATCTTTTCGGTGCTGTCAATGATGTCGGCCCCGCGCTCGCGGGGGTTGCTCACTTGAACTGTCGTCCCCGGTGTGGGACCAATTGTCGGTCCCGCGCTCGCGGGGGTTGCTCCGACCGGGAGTGGCTCCGCCCCCTCTGCGACGAGTCGGCCCCGCGCTCGCGGGGGTTGCCCCGTCACCCGCTGGCGGTGCTGGTAGTGGCTCACGTCGGCCCCGCGCTGCGGGGGTTGTTCCCCTACCTGGTAGGCCCGCGCAGAAGGGAGCCCCCCGGTGCGTACCGGGGGGCTCTCAACGTGGCGTCTCAATGCTGACCGAGTGGGCCCCTGTCGCACGGCGGCCAACTGGTGTGGGGATCTCGGGGCAGGCCCTCGAGAGTTGCCGAGTGGGGTGGCTCAGGTGGTGGGGTGGGCGAGGGTGATGAGGTGAGACGCCACGGTGGTCGGGCTGGGCATCGCCGCGATTTCGGTGCTGACCTCGCGGGCGGCGCGGGTCAGGGTGTCGTCGGTGAGGAGGCGGTGGAGCAGGGCCGGGGTGATCTCCTCGGCGGTCGCACTGAGGCCGGCTCCGCGCTGGTGGACGGCGGCCGCGGTGATGAAGCGGTCGGAGCCGTCGGGCAGGACCAGCTGGGGGATGCCCGCATCGAGTGTGCCAAGGGTGGTGCTGCTGCCGCCTGGTACCACTGCTAGCGGTCATCGACCATGCCTCGACCTCCATGTCCGAGTACGCTTCGGAGCGTAGATCGAGGCACTGACAATCCACCCTGGATTCACAAAGACAACGAGCGGCGCATGAGGTCTGCTCTGGGAAACCAACCGAATCGAACTGAATCAACCGGCGCCAGTTGACGCAGATCACCGCAGGTCAGGAAGTGTCGGCCCCGCACTCGCGGGGATTGCTCCGGTAGCGGTGGAATCCGAGGGAGTCGGTCAGAGTCGGCCCCGCACTCGCGGGGATTGCTCCTCGCGGTGAGGGTTGGGCGGGGCTTTGGCGGGGTCGGCCCCGCACTCGCGGGGATTGCTCCTTGTTCGCCGCCGCCGGCGGAATCTGGACCCTGTCGGCCCCGCACTCGCGGGGATTGCTCGGTGAAGCTGGTCCAGCCGCCGAGCGCGGTCGCGTCGGCCCCGCACTCGCGGGGATTGCTCGCCGGCCCTGTCCGCGATGACCGCGCTCGCCCAGTCGGCCCCGCACTCGCGGGGATTGCTCCCAGCCCGGCTTGATCCCCGGGATCGGCTCCAGGTCGGCCCCGCACTCGCGGGGATTGCTCCGGGGCGCCGCTGTTCGGTCCGCTCGGCGGATAGTCGGCCCCGTACTCGCGGGGATTGCTCCGCCAGTGGTTGACCAGGTGTTGTCTGTTGTCAGTCGGCCCCGCACTCGCGGGGATTGCTCCGCGTCCGGCATGCCGACGGTCGGCGGCTCGGGGTCGGCCCCGCACTCGCGGGGGTTGCTCGAGCGACGACCCGGCCACCCGGGAGGCGGCGGCGTCGGCCCCGCGCTCGCGGGGGTTGCTCCGTCGCCGGGCTGTAGGCCCCGGATCCGGGGTTGTCGGCCCCGCGCTCGCGGGAGTTGCTCTGATGTCCCGGATGCGCTTGCGCAGGCCCGCCTGTCGGCCCCGCGCGCGCGGGGGTTGCTCCTGGTCGATGCCGTAGTGCAGGGAGATGTCCAGGTCGGCCCCGCGCTCGCGGGGGTTACTCCGGCGGCACCGGCCTGTGGAGCATCAGCCTGCCGTCGGCCCCGCGCTCGCGGGGGTTGCTCCGTGGAGTAGGTCGGCGTCGCCGAGGTCTGTGTGTCGGCCCCGCACTCGCGGGGGTTGCTCCCTGGCCGGCGCCCGCGTGCTGCTCTACGCCCGGTCGGCCCCGCGCTCGCGGGGGTTGCTCCGCGACGTCGAGGTAGGCGATGTCGGTCAGTTCGTCGGCCCCGCACTCGCGGGGGTTGCTCTGAAATCAAGGACAGGCTGACGCGCATTGAGGCGTCGGCCCCGCGCTCGCGGGGGTTGCTCCCGGGTCAGGTCCGGGGCGACCCTGCCCGCGGCGTCGACCCCGCGCTCGCGGGGGTTGCTCCATCAGCAGTCACCGCCGATCCGGCCGACGAGGGTCGGCCCCGCGCTCGCGGGGGTTGTTCCCCTACCTGGTAGGCCCGCGCAGAAAGGAGCCCCCCGGCGCGTGCCGGGGGGCTCTCATTGTGGCGTCTCGGTGCTGACCGAGTGGGCCCCTGTGGCACGGCGGCCAACTGGTGTGGGGATCTCGGGGCAGGCTCTCGGGAGTTGCCGGGTGGGGTGGCTCAGGGGGTGGGGTGGGCGAGGGTGATGAGGTGCTCCGCCACGGCGGTCGGGCTGGGCATCGCCGCGATTTCGGTGCTGACTTCGCGGGCGGCGCGGGTCAGGGTGTCGTCGGTGAGGAGGCGGTGGAGCAGGGCCGGGGTGATCTCCTCGGCGGTCGCGCTGAGGCCGGCTCCGCGCTGGTGGACGGCGGCCGCGGTGATGAAGCGGTCGGAGCCGTCGGGCAGGACCAGCTGGGGGATGCCCGCGTCGAGTGCGCCGAGGGCGGTGCTGCTGCCGCCGTGGTGGATGGCGGCGGCGCAGGTCGACAGCAGGGCCTGCCAGGGGACCCAGCCGTACGGGCGGACGTTGTCCGGCAGGCTGCCGAGCGTGCCGAGGTCGAGGTCGCCGGTGGCGAGGACGAACTCGGCGTCGATGTCGGCGGCTGCCGCGATGACCCGCTCGATCCTGGTGAGGCCGTCGGTCTTGGGCGGGACGGTGCCCAGCGTCACCGCGATGCGCGGGCGGTGTGCGGGTGCGGCCAGCTGGGCGGGGAGTTCGCCTTCGCCGTTGTAGGCGACGGGCCGCATCGAGGTGCCGTACCGCTCGTCGCCGGCCATGCTGGGCGGCGCGAGGTCGATGGTGTCCGCCGGGTCGGGCAGCCGGTCGATTCCGTGCCGGGCGAAGGTGTCCGCCATTTCGGCGAGCATCAGCGCGCGCAGCTTCGGGGTGCGGGCGAATCCCAGGTCGTGCTGGACGGCGGGCACGCCGAGGCGGGTCGCCGCGAGCAGGGCCACCGGGAACTGGTACTCGTACACCACCAGGTCCGGCCGCCACTGCGCGGCGAGTTCGACCGTCTCGTCGGCGACCCGGCTGTTGACGTGGGCGGCCAGCGGGACGAAGGCCTCGCGGTCGGCCGAGTTGCTCTCGACCACCCGCCGCATCAGGTCGGGCCGCCGGGTGCGGCCGGCCTCCCTGATCTCCTTGCGCCAGTCGACCCCGGGTGCGATGGGCAGGTACGGCAGCCCGGACGCGGCGACCCCTTCGCCGCCGTCCATCGAGGCCACCGCGACCTCGTGGCCGAGCTCGCGCATCGCCCTGGCCAGCGGGACCAGTGGGAACAGGTGGCCCAGGCCGGGTGCGCCGGCGAACAGTACACGCATGATGGAACCTCGGGGAGAAGGAGGGAGAGGGATGGGAGGAGGAAGGGAGGTCAGGAGGCGGCCCGGTGCAGGGCGGCTTCCATGCCGTTCAGCACGGCGTTGCAGTCGCGCTGCAGGGTGGCGGCGTCGACGGCGCTGAGCAGGTAGACCCCCAGCCAGTTGCGCGAGCCGGCGGACGGGTCGAAGGCGGGGACGGGCCGGCCGGCGGGCATCGCGAAGGCGGGGACGGCTTCGATGGTGCTGCCCGGGGAGAGCAGGCTCTGCCAGTCGACGGCCTGCGGGTTCCAGAGCGGGGTGCTCTGCCAGGGCACGCCCGAGGCGTCGGCCGGGACGACGGCCAGTGACGCGGCGGCCCGGGTGCCGGTGGTGGGCATGGCCTCGGGGTAGTCGACGCGCTCGCCGAGCAGTTGGCGGACCAGCATGCCGATCGGGTCGAGTCCGAAGACCTCGTGGACCTGCCTGGTGGTGAGCAGGCCGCCGAACCTGGCCGCGGTCTCGATGACGACCAGTTCGCCGTCCTTCATCAGCTTCAGCTCGGTGTGGGTGCCGCAGTTCTCCAGCCCGAGCGCGTCGACGGCCTGTCGGGAGACCTCCTCGATCCGGCGCTGGACCGGCACCGTCATGACGGAGGGCGAGGTGCTGGCGACCTCGACGAAGGACGGTACGGTCGGCAGCTTGGCGGTGATGGCCAGGGGGCGGTAGACGCCGTCCGCGACGATCCCCTCCACGCTGACGTAGTCGCCGTAGCCGGGCTCCTCGTACCAGCCTTCGGTGGAGCCCTGGGCGATCTCCTCGACGAGGCGGTCGTGGTCGGTGTCGGCGGCGTAGAGCTCGTTCATGCCGACCCGGCTGCCGGCCTGGAGTCCGCGCTCGATCTCGGCCCACGCCGGGGCGGCGTCCTCGGGCTTGTCCAGCACGATCTGGGCGACCGAGCCGGCGCCCCAGGCCGGCTTGAGCAGCAGCGGGGGCGTGAACTCGGCCAGCGCGGTGTCCAGGTCGGCGAGGCTGTCGACCCGGCGGAACGCGGGTATCGGCACCCCGGCGGCGGCCCAGGCCTCGCGCATCAGCCGCTTGTCCCTGGCGCGGACGATCCCCTCGCCGGGGCCGGCCAGGTTGAGGCGGATCGCGGCCTGGGCGACGGCGAGGACCGCGAACTCGGAGAGGGTCAGCACCGCGTCGGCCCCGATGGCCTTCGCGTACTCGACGATCAGCTCGACCAGGTCGTCCCCGCGCGGCGCCTCGGGCACCAGCTCGATGCTGGTGCAGCTGGGCCGCCACACGTCCTCCCCGGACGCGGGCAGCGGCGCCAGTGCGAGGACGTGCAGCTCCCCGCAGGCGGCGATGCGCGGGAAGGCGTACTCCAGCGGGGCGCCGCCCTTGACGTAGACGTACAGAATCCGGTTCAACGTACTTGCTCCTGAGGGAAGTTCACTCGTGGGCGGCCGCGGGAAAGGGCGCGGAGGGGCACACGGGCGCGCTCGTGCGCGGGCCCGTGCGGTGTTCCGGCGATATCAGCCGACGGTGTCAGCCGGCGGTGCGGAAGGGGCGCAGCTGCAGCAGGCTGATCTGGTCGCCCTCGATCGCCCACTCGATGTCGACCGGGGTTGCGTACGTCTCGTCGGGCGAGAAGTGCGACTGCAACAGCCTGCTGATCAGGGCCAGTCGGCGTACGAGCTCCTTGGTCCCGGCGTCCAGGTCGGTGCCGGCGGTGCCGAGCGAGACGGTGCGGCTGCCGCCTTCCATGGTGTTGCACAGGTACTGGAGCGGGGCGCCCCGGCCGGAGACCACGTCGGTCACGGAGCGCGGCGAGATGTTGAGGTAGACGTTGCGGAAGTCCTGCGGGCTCAGCGGGTTGCAGGTGACCAGGACGCCGCCGACGGTGGCTCCGACCTGTTCCTGGACGATCACGGCCATCCGGCAGTGGTCCAGGGGGATGCCCGCCTGGCGGCGCAGCAGGACCGCGCGGGGTGAGAACAGCGAGGCCCAGACCTCGCGGACCGCGTCGAGGACGGCGTCCGTGCCGCTGGCGTCGGCCACCGATTCGTAGAGTCCGGCGGCGGAGAAGCCGGCCAGGTCCTCGGCGTTGGAGGAGCTGCGGACGACCTGGACGCGGGCGCCGTACAGGTGCCGGTCGATCGCCCGGTCGATCTCGGTGCGGATCGGGTCGGGCAGCGGGGTGTCGCGGATCAGCCGCTGGGCGTCGAGGCAGAGGGCCTCGATGCGCTCCTCGACCCGCGTCCCCTCGTGGAGTGAGGTCCCGTCCCGGAGGGCGGAGTCCAGCCGGTCGACGGCGGTGCGGAGTTCCGCCGAGGAGTCGAGGAAGCGCTGCTGGAGGGAGAACGGCAGCACGATGCCGCGCGGCACGTGGGCGTACTCCTTCACCAGGAGCTGCGCGGCGGCGTCCAGTTCGGCCGTGTCCGCGTCCTCCGGGAAGCCGAGCTGCCGGGCGAGGTAGCGGAGCAGGTTGTCCCGGGGCGGCCGGGGCACGCTGTAGAAGCCGAGCCAGCGCGGTGAGCCGTGCTGGAGCAGGTGGGTGAGTTCGCCGAGGTTGGCGGCCTTGGTGCCGAACCGGACGTGGTCCCCTTCGCGCAGTGCGGACAGCGGGGTGACCGGCGTGGGCGTGAGGTCGGGCAGGTCCACGGCGACGCGGTCGGCCGGCGGGGTCGGCGGGGCTTCCTCGCGGTCGCCGGGCCGGGCGGCTTCGAGGAGGAGCTCTCCGCCGTCGGCTTCGACGCGGTAGTGCACCCAACATCGGTCGCGCAGCCCGGCGCGGTCGATGCGCTCGGCGGCTTCGACGCCGACGGCGTTGGGGATGCGCCATCCGGCGGCCATCACGTTGATGTGGGAGAGCGGTGTGGTGTGCTCGGTGTGGATGATTCCGGAGACCCGGGGGATGTCCTCGGGCACCCGGGGCATCACCACGATGTCGTGCCACTCCAGCGGCTCGGGGTCGGCCCGGTACTCGTCCTCCGAGCCGAACACGCGCAGCCGTCCGTGGGCGGTCCCGGCGTTCAGCGGTACGTAGGAGGCCGCGGAGTAGAGCTCGTGGGACAGGACGCGCGGTATCTCGGTCTCCGGTATGCGGGCGAGGTAGCCCTCCTGCTCGTGGCCGGCCGGCTTGAGGACCAGCGGCAGCGACGGGTCGATGTGCTCGCGCACCCGGTGGTAGAAGAACCGGAGCATGTCCTGGGACATGGTGTCGACGTCGACGGTTTCCAGGGACAGGAAGGTGTCGGCCTCGTGGCCGTTTTCCGCGGCGCGGCGGGTGTGGCGGGCGAGGGTGCCGAGATAGAAGCGACGGTCGGGATTCCGGTACACGTCGTCATTGAACGAATCGAGTCCGCGCGCCAGTTCGTCGATCGACATGCCGAGGATCTCGCACGCGATGTAGCGGACGTGGAGGGTGCCGTCGGCGCTGTCGATGAAGTGGAGCACCGACTCGTCGCGGTCGAGTACGACTTTCACATAGGGATAGCCCCCGACCTGGCCGGCGAGCTCGGAGAACTCCTCCAGAGTGAGCTTTTCGCCGGCGAGGCGGGGCCGCGTGGTCGCGTCGTTGCGATCCGAACGGGTCATGCGCACAGTTCAGCCATTCTTCGTCGTGTACACGATCAGTACACCTGGTGCAGAAGGGTCGGTACGACGGCGCCCACATTGCCATTCGATTTCAATGTTTGACGAATGGTCATGTCACATCAGGCCATCATGGAACGATCCGGCCACGGGAATCCGATAGGGGAATCCGCCCTGCCGCATCAAGCTGTGGTAAAGGTCACAACAAGGGGTGACCGGTGCTTGGTGAGCGATCGAGCATTTCCGGAATCATTGATTCCTGTACGACCTCAGGAGGGCGCGCGCACTCCTCGCGCACCCTCCCCGCGCACCCCGATCGGAGCCGGCCGACGGATCCGGCGGTCCCGGCGGCCTCGGCTGCACACCGGGGCAGGACAGGGCGTACGACCCTCCAGTGCCAGTGGCATATTGCCCGGAACGGCCCACTCCCGGATGCGGCGAAAGTGCGTAGATCCCTTGTATTTCAAGGGAGTTGACGCATACCGGGGGGTACGGTGAGGTGGGCATGACGCTCCGGTCGGCGTCGCGTCCCGGGCTCGGGCCCGGGCGGGTCGGCCGTAGCTGCCATCGGCGCGAAGGGGGAGCTTCCTGATGGCATACGCGAAGGGTTATGACGTCTCCGACTTCCAGTCGGGCATTCCGGGGGACGCGGAGTTCGTCTTCATCAAGGCCACCGAGGGCGGCCGCACCGGTCAGTCGGGGTACACCGACAAGCTGGCGGACGCCCGGGGGCGGGGACTGGTGGTCGGGCACTACCACTTCCTGCACGCGGAGAACCCGGTCGACGGCGAGATCGAGCACTTCTGCCGGGTCGTCGGGCAGGTGCCCGCGGGCGAACTGCTGGTGCTGGACTTCGAGCCGTACGGGCAGTCCGTCGCCGACGGCGACGCGACCGCGGCGAAGAACCAGTGGCTGGCGGCGGTCAAGCAGCGCTACCCGGACCACCTGGTCGGCCTCTACACCAACCGGGACTACTGGTTCCGGACGGACGACAACGCGGGCGACTTCCTGTGGATCGCGGACTACGTGTCCCCGGGTTCGCCGCGCGTCCAGGCGTCCTGGCGCTTCCACCAGTACAGCGACGACCCGCTCGACGCGGACGTCTTCAACGGCTCGCTGGACGAGTTGAGGGCGTGGGCCTGCAGCGGCCAGGCCCCGGCCCCCGACACACCCGCGCCGACGCCGACACCGAATCCCACGCCCTCGGTGCCCGACTGGCCGGGGCTGCAGCTGGTGAGCCGGGACCAGTGGGGCGCGCGGGCATGGCGCGAGCCCAACGGTTCGATCCCGTACGCCGGTGCGCGCGCGGGGGTGAAGGTGCACTACCTGGGCACCCGGTACGCCTTCGACACCCACGACACCTGCCCGGCCTACGTGCGGCGCCTCCAGGCCTCGCACATGAACGACGACGGCTGGTCGGACATCGGCTACAGCTTCGTGGTCTGCGAGCACGGCTTCGTGTACGAGGGCCGCGGCCTGAACCGGCGCAACAGCGCCAACGGCGACGTCCCGCTCAACGAGGCCCACTACGCGGTGTGCGGGCTGGTCGGCTCCTCCGGGTCGACGGAGCCGACCCCGGAGCAGCTCAACGGGCTGCGGGACGCGATCGAGTACTGCGAGCAGCAGGGCCCGGCGGGCCCGGAGATCAAGGGGCACCAGGACGGCTACTCGACCGACTGCCCCGGCCCGGCGCTGTACGCCTGGGTGCGGTCCGGTGCGCCGCGCCCGTCCGGGACGGTGGTCACCCCGCCGTCCCAGCCCGCGCCGCAGCCCGACCCGACGCCGGCCCGCTACCAGAGCAGCGTCGGCGGCCTGTCGTACGGCTACGGCGCGCACGGTCCGCAGGTCACCATCGTCGGCGAGGCGCTGGTGGCGGCGAACTTCGGCTCGCACTACACCCAGGGCCCCGGCCCGGACTGGACCGACGCGGACACCCTCAACTACGCCGACTACCAGCGCAGTCTGGGGTACTCGGGCGGGGACGCGGACGGCGTGCCCGGCGAGGCCTCGCTGCGCCGGCTGCTGGGCGGGGCGGTCCCGCTGGCCGAGGTGTCGAAGTCCCGGGTGGTCGCGGCCGCCCGCCAGGACCCGGACGCGGCCCAGGGCGCCACCACGTACCCGGACGACGTGTACACGGTGGAGCAGGCGCTCCGCGCCGAGGGGCTGCTCGACGGGCAGTGGGTCGACGGCTCGTTCGGCACCAGCACCATCGACGCCTACGCCGCCCTGCAGCGCCGGTACGGGTACAGCGGGCAGCAGGCGGACGGCATCCCCGGCATCGACTCGCTGACGCGGCTCGGCCAGGCGCACGGCTTCACGGTCACCGGCTGATCGACGGCCACCGGCTGATTCACAGTCACTGGCTGATCCACGGCCACCGGCCGATCCGCGGTCGCCGGCTGTTCCGCAGTCACCGGCCGACGTCGTCCGAGGAGGATCGATGTACCAAATCGCCCTGTCCCTGTGGCGCACCTGTGTGCCCTACATCGTGGCGTTCCTGGCGGTGCAGGCGGCGCGGCTCGGCCTCCACCTGGACAACGCCTCCGTCACCTCCGCCCTGGTCACCGGCTTCGGTACGGCCTACTACGCGGTGTTCCGCTTCCTGGAGCACCGGTTCGGCGCGACCTGGGGATGGTTCCTGGGGGCCGCCAGGCCGCCGTCCTACCAGCCGCCGGCGGCCACCCCGCCGGCGGCCGCCAAGCCGGTAGCGGCCACGCCGACCACGGCGGCCACCACACCGGCCGCACCGACGGCGGCGGAGCCGCCCACGCCGCCGACGACCACCCGCCCCGACTACCGGAACCTGCCCGAAGGCGGCTGACCGGCCGGACGGGAGACCGACCCGGGGTTGCGGAATTCCCTGCTCCGCAACCCCACGAAATAGGCGCAGTAATACAATTAAGTTTCTCAGTTCAGGTCTTGACGAATTGTCACCCGATTATGAAACTGAGCCTGCCACCACTGCATCGGGCACCATCGGTCCCTTGATGCACGAAGTGAACGGAGGGGGAATTTGCCGACGATACCGACCTACCCCGGCGTCTACATCGAAGAACTTCCCAGCAGCGTCCGTACCATCACCGCGGTGAGCACCTCGGTGACCGCCTTCGTCGGGGCCACCCGGCGCGGCCCGCTCGACCAGCCGGTCACCCTCACCAGCTTCGCGGACTTCGAGCGCCGTTTCGGCGGGCTCGCGGCGCAGAGCCCGGTCAGCTACGCCGTCCAGCAGTTCTTCCTGAACGGGGGCTCGGTCGCGGTCGTCGTCCGGGTCGCCGCGGCCGGCACCGGCGCCGCCGCGGGTGCCACGCTCACCTCGACGCAGACCTCCACCGCGACCCCGGTCCTGGACGTCACGGCCGTCGAGCCGGGGCTCTGGGGCGGGACGCTGCGGGTCGCCGTGGACTACCGGACGCCCACGCCCGGCGACACGTTCAACCTCCAGGTGTTCGACACCTCGGGCGCGGTCCGGGAGTCCTTCGCGGACCTGTCGGTCCAGGACGGCAGCCCCCGGTTCGCCGAGACGGTGGTGAACAGCGGCTCGGCGGTGGTCCGGGTGAAGGTCCGGGCGGCGAGCCGGCCGGACCCGGTGGGCACCGTGTCCAAGCCGTTCGCGGCCGCCCTGCCCGACCTCACCCACGAGGTGCAGGTCAAGATCGGCGACGTGACGCGGACGGTCAGAATCTACGACCCGGCCGTGGACGGCGCCGCGCCGACCACCGTCACCGAGCTCGCCCTGCTGCTCGAACGCAAGCTCCGCGCGCTGCCCGACGCCCCGGGCAGGCGGGTCTTCGCGGGCACCCGGGTGACGGCGTTCGGCCGGCAGCTCCAGGCCGTCGCCGGCTCCACCGACCCGGCCGACGTGGTCCGCTTCCTCGGCGAGGCGGCCAACAACCTCGGCCTGGAGGGCTCGGTCAGCCCGCCGGTCTTCGCCCTCGCCGGCGGCCAGGACGGCGGGGCCCCCGGGCTGACCGACCTGATCGGCAGCGAGGCGGGCAAGACCGGCATCCAGGCACTGCGCGACGTGCAGGACGTCAACCTGCTGGTGCTGCCCGAACTGGCCGGCTACGCCGACGTGGACGACGCCGTCACGGTGGTCTCGGCCGCCCAGGCGCTCTGCGTGGAGAAGCGGATGTTCCTGATCGTCGACTCGCCACAGGCGTGGACGACGCTGGACGCCGCCCGGGCCGGCCTGTCCGCCTTCGACTCGGTGCGCGGCGACCACGCGGCGCTGTACTTCCCGCACCTGGAGCTGGTCGACCCGCTCACCGGACGGCTGCGCGCCTTCCCACCGTCCGGCACCGTCGCCGGGGTGATCGCGCGCACCGACGGCCAGCGGGGCGTGTGGAAGGCCCCGGCGGGCACCGAGGCCGGCCTGCCCGGGGTGCGCGCCCTGACCGTCCCGATGACGGACCGGGAGAACGGCCTGCTGAACCCGCTCGCGGTGAACTGCCTGCGGACGTTCCCCGTGGTGGGCCCCGTGGTGTGGGGGGCCAGGACCCTGGCCGGCGCCGACGTGCTCGGCTCGCAGTGGAAGTACGTGCCGGTGCGGCGCCTCGCGCTGATGCTGGAGGAGAGCCTCTACCGCGGCACGAAGTGGGTCGTGTTCGAGCCCAACGACGAGCGGCTGTGGGCGCAGATCCGGCTGAACGTGGGCACGTTCCTGCACTCGCTGTTCCAGCAGGGCGCGTTCCAGGGCACGTCCGCGCGCTCGGCCTACTTCGTCAAGTGCGACCGGGACACCACCACCCAGGACGACGTCAACCGCGGCGTGGTGAACGTCGTGGTCGGGTTCGCGCCGCTCAAGCCCGCGGAATTCGTGATCGTCAAAATCGAGCAACTCGCCGGACAGTTCGAGGTTTAGGATCTCCATGGTCGAGTTCACCGTCAATCCGCACCGGTTCGATCCGTACAAGAACTTCAAGTTCCTGGTCGTCTGGGACGGACGGGTCGTCGCCGGAATCAGCAAGATCAGCCCGCTCAAGCGCACCACCGAGGTGGTGAAGCACCGCAGCGGGGGCGATCCGAGCGCGCCGCGCAAGTCACCGGGCCGCACCGACTTCGAGGCGGTCACCCTGGAGCGCGGGGTCACCCACGACCCGGAGTTCGACCGCTGGGCCAACAAGGTCTGGATGGTCGGCGCGGGCCGCGGGGCGGAGGTCTCGCTCCGGGACTTCCGCAAGGACCTGGTGATCCAGGTGCTCAACGAGGCCGGCCAGGTGGCGGTCGCCCACAAGCTGTACCGGGCCTGGCCGAGCGAGTACCAGGTGCTGGGCGAACTGGACGCCAACGCCAACGCGGTGGCGATCCAGAGCCTCAAGCTGGAGGTCGAGGGCTGGGAACGGGACGAGGAGACGCCCGAGCCGGAAGAGCCATCGTTCCAGCAGCCGGCCTGAGGGGCCTGAGCGCGATGGAACTCGCGGGGGAGGCGGCCCTGTTGGCCACCTGGGAGGCCGGGGTGGCGGCCGGCCGCAGCGGGCGGGCCCTGCTGCTGCACGCCGTCGCCCGGCCCGCCGCCGGGCCGGAGGAGCTGCTGGCCGTACCGGTCGGCGAGCGGGACGCCGAACTGTTCGGCCTGCGCGGCGAGTTGTTCGGTGAACAGCTCACCGTGCGGGTGGGCTGCCCGGACTGCGCCGAGGAGATGGAGTTCGACTTCGACGCCGGACAGGTGGTCGGTGCCGGTCGACCGGCCGCCGGGCCGCTGCGGGTGGAGTCGGACGGCTGGCGGGTCGGCTTCCGGCTGCCCACCACCGGCGACCTGGCCGCCGCCGAACGGGCCCCCGCGGGCGAGGCCAGGACCGTCCTGCTGGAGCGGTGCGTCCTGAGCGCCGAGCACGACGGGGAGCCGGTGCCCGCCCGGCGGCTCCCCGAGCCGGTCCAGCGGCAGGTGGCCGAGGCCGCCGCCGCGGCCGACCCCTGCGCGGACGTCCGGCTGAACCTCGGCTGCCCCGACTGCGGCCGGCAGGCCATCGCCGAACTGGACATCGCCTCCTACCTCTGGGAGGAGCTGGACGCCTGGGCCCGCGCGACCCTGCTCGACGTCCACCTGCTGGCCACCGCCTACGGCTGGAGCGAGCCGGAGGTCCTGGCGCTCAGTCCGCTGCGGCGCCGCTACTACCTGGAGCTGTGCGCAGATGCCTGACTACTTCGACCGCCTGGTCGCGAAGGGCGGCCCCGGCGGGGACACCGTCCGCGTCCGGCCGCGCCTGCCGGGGCCGTTCGAACGGATCGAGACGCTCGGGGCGGCGCCGCCCGTCAAGGAGGCGGTCGCGTCGGGCCGGGAGGTCGGACAGCCCGGGCCCGCGCCACTCCCCCGGCCGTCGGCGGCACCGCGTCCGCTGCCGTCGGAGGGGCCGCTCCGGCCGGCGCTCCGCGAGGCGACGCCGACTCCTCCGGCCGCGCTCCCGCTGCCGCGCACGCCGCTGCTGGTCACGCCCCCGCTCGCGCCCGCTCGCGTCGCGCCGGCCGCAGCCGCCGGGCCCGGGGCGGAGGGTGCGGCCGCCCGCCCGGCGGCCGTACCGACGGTCACCGCACCCGTCCGGCCGCCGGGCCCGGAACAGGCGGCGACCCCGCCACCGGCCACGGGACGGCTCGGCGTCGCGCCGGCCGCCCGGCGCCCGGCCGCCGCGGGCGCTCGGGCCGCCGCTCAGGCGGCGCGTGGCCGGCAGCGGCCGGCCGAGCGGGTGGTCCGGGTCCAGATCGGGCGGGTGGAGGTCAGGGCCGCGGAGCGCGCCCCGGCCGGCCCGCGCCGGGCGGCGGCCGCCCGCCCCTCCCCCGCGCTCGACCTGGGCGCGTACCTCGACCGGGAGCGGCCATGACCAGGCGAGTGGGCCTGCGGGCCGTCACACGTCGCGCACGGGCAGATGCCGCCGAGCGAAACGGGGAGGGCGCATGAGCAACCACCTCGCGATCGCCACCGTGACCGAGGCACTGCGGCTGCTCGTCTCCCGCGCGCTCTCGCCCGACATCCCGTTCGCGGTCGAGGTCGGCACCCGCAAGCCGCCGACCGAGCCGCCGGCCGACCCGACCATCACCGTGTTCCTCTACCAGGTCACGCCCAACGCCTCGCTGCGCAACCACGACGCGCCCACCCGCGCGACCGACGGCACCGTGCTGACCCGGCCGGCCGCCGCCCTCGACCTGCACTACCTGATCAGCTGCTACGGCGAGGAGTCCCAGCTGGTGGGCCAGCGGCTGCTCGGCTGCGTCGTCCGGACGCTGACCGAACAGCCCGCGCTGTCGCGGCAGTTGATCGAGGAGGCGGCCGCCCAGCCGTACCTCGTGGGGACGGACCTGGCCGCCTCGCCGCAGCGGGTGCGCTTCACCCCCACCACGATGGACGTCGACGAGATGTCCAAGCTGTGGAGCACGCTGCTCCAGACCCCCTACGCGCTGTCGGTGACCTATCAGGCCACCGCCGTGTTCGTGGAGGGCAAGGTCGATCCGGTGGCGGGCAAGCCGGTGCTGCGCCGCACCGTACGGGCCGTGCCGTCCCGCGGGCCGGTCGTCGAGCGGGTGCTGTCCCGCCCGGCCGGGTCCACCGGCGCGCCCGAGGAGGGGCCGGTGACCAGGGACCGGGAGCTGGTGGTGGTCGGCTCCGGTCTGCGCGCGGAGCTGGTCGTGGCCCGGCTGGGCGGGCGCCGGGTGCCGGTCGCCCCGGGCGGTGTGCGGGACGACCGGCTGGTGGTCGCCGTCCCGGCGGACCTGCCGCCCGGCGTGTACCAGCTGCAGGTGCTGCACGGCCTGGCGCTGGACGGCCGGCCCGCCGCGGAGCACCTCGCCGTGGAGTCCAACGCGCAGACCTTCGCCCGGCAGCCGCGGATCGCCGCGCCGATCGGTACGGCGGACCGTACCGACGGACCGGCCGGGGTCTCGGCCCAGGTGGACGTCCGGCTGGACCTCCCGCTCCGGGACGACCAGCAGGTCCTGCTGCTGCTGGACGAGGTGAGCCCGCCGACCGGGCGCGCCGGGGCGAGCTACCAGTTCCGCGCGCCCGTGCCGTCGCAGCCGCGCAGCGACCCGTACGCGGTCCGGGTGCCGGTCACCGGCGTCCGACCGACGGTGTACCTGGCCCGGGTCCAAGTGGACGGCGTGCCGAGCGAGTTGACGGTGTCCGGCGACGGGGCCTTCACCGGCCCCGTGGTGGACCTGACGCACTGACCACAGGACGCACCGACACAACGGACGAGACGGGGGGAGAGATGGCAACGCGCCGCAGGCAGGACCGCGACGGCCTGGCGGACGAGTCGCACCGGCAGTCGCTGTCGGCCGCGGTCGCCGCCGTGCTCGCGCGGGTCGACGCGCACGCGGCCGGCCGTACCGCCGAGCCGGCCCCGCCGTCGACCCCGGAGACGACCCGTACCGCCGAGCCGTCCTCCCCCGGCACCCGCCGCACCGGGCGTCGGCAGCCCGCCACCGCCCTGGACGCGCTCGCCGCCTCCTTCAGGCTCACCCCCTTCGAGCGGGACGTCCTCGTGCTGGCCGCCGCCCCCGAGATCGACCCCACCACCGCCGCCCGGTGCGCCGCGGCCGGCGGCGACCCCGGGCGCGGGTACCCGACCTTCTCGCTCGCCCTCGCCGCCCTGGACCGGCCGCACTGGAGCGCGCTCACCCCGGTGGGCCCGCTGCGCCGCTTCCGGCTGGTCGAGCTGGACGACGAGACGGCGCTCACCGCCTCCCGGCTGCGGATCGACGAGCGGGTGCTGCACTTCCTGGTCGGCGTGCCCTACCTGGACGTACGGCTGCACGGCCTGCTCACCCGGGTCGGGCCGCCCGGCGAACTGCCCGAACCCCACGAGCGGTGCGCGGCCGAGCTGGCCCAGGGGTGGTCCGCGGCCGGGCTGACCGGCCCGCCGCACGCCGAGCTGAGCGGCGCCGACCGCCGCACCCGCTGGGAGATCGCCTCGGCGGCCGCCCACCGCTCCGGGCTCGGCCTCTACGTCGCGCACCGCGAGGACCTGCCCACCGAGCCCGCCGAGCGCGAGCAGCTCGCCCGGCTGTGGCAGCGGGAGGCGATCCTGATCCCGGCCGCGCTGCTGGTCGAGGACGGGGAGCCGGCCCGGGAGCAGCCGCGGTCCCCGAACGGCGCGGAGGCCTTCCTCGCCAGCCTGGCGGTGCCGCTGGTGGTGTCCGGCGACGAGCCGCGGCCGGCCGGGGCCTCCGACCGCGCCCGGCTGACGGTGCCCACGCTCGGCCCCGAGGAGCAGCTGGGGATCTGGACCGAGGCGCTGGACGGCGCGCCGGGCATCGCCGAGGACGAACTCCGGGCACTGGCCGCGCAGTTCTCCCTGCCCGGCCATGTGATCCGCTCGGCCGCCGCAACGGCCCGGCGGGCGGCCGAGAAGGACCAGGACGTCGGCGAACTGGCCTGGCACGCCGGGCTGGTGGAGGCCCGGATGTCCCTGGACGAGCTGGGCCGGCGGGTCGAGCCACGCGCCGACTGGGAGGACCTGGTCCTGGAGGAGCGCCAGCGCGCGACGCTGCGCGAGATCGTCGCCCACGTCCGCCGGCGCGGCACGGTCTACCAGGAGTGGGGCTTCGAGTCGGTGCTGCGGCGCGGCCTGGGGGTGACCGCGCTGTTCGCCGGCGGCTCGGGCACCGGAAAGACGCTGGCGGCCGAGGTCGTCGCCGGGCGGCTCGGGGTGGACCTGTTCGTCATCGACCTCTCCCAGGTCGTCAGCAAGTACATCGGCGAGACCGAGAAGAACCTCCGGCGGGTCTTCGACGCCGCCGAACGCGGCGGCGCGCTGCTGCTGTTCGACGAGGCCGACGCGCTGTTCGGCAAGCGCAGCGAGATCAAGGACAGCCACGACCGCTACGCCAACCTGGAGGTCAGCTACCTGCTGATGCGCATGGAGGCCTACCGGGGCCTGGCCGTGCTCACCACCAACATGAAGAAGGCGCTGGACCCGGCGTTCATGCGGCGGATCAGGTTCGTGGTCGACTTCCCGTTCCCCGGGGTGCCGGAACGCGCCGAGATCTGGCGGCGGGTCATCCCCCCGCGGACCCCCAGCGAGGGCCTCGACCCCGAGCGGCTCGCCCAACTGACCGTGGCCGGCGGCTCGATCCGCAACATCGCGCTGTCCGCGGCCTTCCTGGCCGCCGACGAGGGCTGCCCGGTGCAGATGCGGCACATGCTGGCCGCCGCGCGCACCGAGTACCTGAAGCTGGAGCGCTCGCTGTCACCCTCGGAGGTCGGCGGATGGGTGTGAACGCGCGGGACGGAGGCGGGCCGGGCACCCCCGAACACCCGGGTGCCGGGCGGATCGAGGTCGAGATCGGCGAGCTGGTCCTCGACGGCTTCGAGCGGATCGACCACGAGCGGCTGACGACGGCGTTCCGCGGCGAGCTGGCCCGCCTGGTCGAGACGCGCGGCGTACCGCTCGCGGCGGGCGGCGACCACGCGCTGGACCTGCTCTCCGGGCTGCCACCGCTGCCGGCGGGCGCCTCACCGCAGCGGCTCGGCGAGGCGCTCGCCCGCGCCGTACACGCCGGGTTGTCGGGTTCTGGTCAGCTCCCGGGTACCGGGCGGCACGTGGAGCGGGGGCGGACGTGACCCAACTCAAGGCCCCCGCACGGGACTCCGCGCAGGACGCCAAGCAGGGCGGCCAGGCCCGGCGCAAGACCCGGGCACCGAAGGCCCGCACCCCCGAGCCGAAGGAGATCGTCTCCGGCGCCGGCCAACCGCTCGACCCGGGCGTGCGCCGGGAGTTGGAGGCGCGGCTCGGGCACGACCTCAGCCGGGTCCGGGTGCACACCGACCGGGACTCCGCCGCGCTGACCGAGCTGATCGGCGCGGACGCCGTCGCCGTCGGCCCGGACCTCTTCTTCGGCGAGGGCAAGTACCGGCCGGCCGCCGAGGACGGCCGCCGGCTGCTCACCCACGAGCTGCTGCACACCGTCCAGGCCCCGAACCCGCTCGGCGCACTGCGGGCCGGCCGCGACCTGGGCGCGGTGAGCCTGCCGCAGGACGCCGTCGAACGCGAGGCGGAGCAGGGCGCGAGCGGGGACCGGCCGACGACGGCGACGCCCAGCGCCACACCGGGCTGGCTCCGCTACGCGACCGTCGACGCCGACCGCTTCCGCACCGAACGGCTCGACCCGGCCACCCTGGTCGACCGGCTGGCGTCCGGCATCCTGCGCTCGCTGCGCGGCGACCCGACCGACTCCTCCGGCCGGGTCCGCCTCCAACTCGCCAGATTCGCACCTGAGTTGCAGTCCTCCGTCCTGGACCGGCTGGCGGTCCTGCTGCCCTCCTCCGACTACACCCGGGTGCTGGAACTGGTCGAGGCCGCCGAGCACCGCCCGGCCGACGTGGACGCCGCCCAGACCCCCGAGCCGGTGACCGATGCCGCCGACCGGACCACCGACGACCGCGACCGGACCGACCAGGAGGACCGCGAGGAACGGGACCGGAAGCAACAACTCGACGACGAGGAACGGCAGTCGGACGACCCGAAGGCTCGCAGCAAGCACCGGAAGCACCGCAAGGGCCACGGCGGCAAGGAGGGCAGGGACGAGAAGGACGGCGACGAGGAACGCCCGGAGCAGCAGGACGGGCAGCAGGCGCCACCCGCGGAAGGCGAGGCCGCGCAGAGCCCACCGGCCGCACAGCCGGAGGCCGCTCAGGCCCAACTCCCCACGGAGGCACAGCCGTCGGCCGTCGAGGAGGCACCCGCGGCAGGCCCGGAACAGGCGCCCGTACCGGCCGAGGAGGGCGCCGCCCAGCCGGCCGCCGCCTCCGTACCCGGCTCACCCGAGACCGAGCAGCAGGGCGTCGGCACCCGGCCCTCGGCCGGTACGAAGCCGCAGGAGCCCGCCGCCGGGCTTCTGCCGCAGACCGCGCCGGTCAAGCCCGAGCGCCTGGACGCGATCGCGCGGGCCGAGGACAGCCCGCTGGCCCGGCACGGGCTGCTGGAGGGCGACCACCGGCAGGGCGAAGCCCCGGACGAGGAACGGCCGTTGGGCATGGAGCCCGGCGCCGAATCCGAGGTCCACGACGCGCCCGCCGCGAGCGAGGACCGGCAGTCGTCGGCCGTCCCCGGGCCCGAGCTCAAGCCCGGGGACTTCCTGCCCTCCGCCGACCTCGACGTGTCGGCCGTCCCTACAGCCGATCAGCTCACCCTGTCGGCGGACGGCACGCCCCCCGCCCAGGCCGAGGCGCCCGCGTTCCCCGAGCCGCCCGCGACCAAGGCCGAGCAGGTGCAGGCCGAGCGGGACAGCCGGCCGGAGGACGACGCGGAGGCGGCCCCGGCTCCGCCCGAGCAGACGCAGCCCGGGGCGGCACCGCAGCCCGCCCCCGAGCCGACCCCCGCCAGCGAGGCCGAGGACCGGAGCGCCCGCGACCTCCAGCCGGAGCAGCCGGTCGAGCAGGAGATCGGCCCCGAACCCACCGCGAACCCGGCCGCGGCCCCGGCGCCGGCCGCTGCCGAGCCCACGCAGCCGGAGGCGCCGCAGCCCGAAGCCCCCGCCGAGGCGGCACGCGAGGCCGAACCCGCACCCGAGGCGGCCCCCGAAGCGGCCGCCTCGCCCGAGCCGAGCGGCCCGGACCGTACCGCCCCCGCGACGCCGGGACCGGTCGGCGGCAGCGGGCCGGTCGGCGGGGACGGCGCCGTCCTCGACAGCGCTCCTGGGGCAGCGCCCGGTGCCACCCCCGACGCCGCCCTGGACGCCGCCCCCGGCCCGGCCGCCGAGCAGGCCGACGCGCCCGGCGGACTCACCGCCCAGGCCGCCCCCGACGCCTCGCTGGAGGCGGGCGGCGGCTCCTGCGCGGGCCCCCAGCAGCCCACCACCGAGGCGGAGCAGGACGGCACCGGCGGCGCCGGCGGCGGCTGTGCGGCCGGGGGCGGAGGCGGGGCCGCCGCCGGGGGCGGGCAGGAGCAGCAGAAGCCGGCCGCGCCCGACGTCTCCGGCCAGGACCCGCAGAGCGCGCTGGCCACCGCCGCGAGCCTGCCGCCCGATCAGCTGGCCACCACCCTGGACGGCGTGGACGGCTCGGTGGACCGTACGGTCGGCGAGCAGCACGCCCGGCTGCAGGCCGCCCCGCCGGCCACCCAGCGCCCGTCCGGGGCGCCGCAGACCCAGTCCGGCGCACCCGAGGCCGCGCCGCCCGCCGAAGCCGTGACGGAGCGGCTGGAGCGGGTCGGCCCGGAGGGCGCGGACGGCGGACAGCAGACGGCCGACCAGAAGAAGGTCGAGGGCCGGAACCCCGGCGACCGGGTCGCCCCGCCCAATGTCGCCGACGACGCGGGCAACCAGGTCTCGGCGCAGGAGGTGCAGCAGGCCCAGGTCGCCGTCGACGGCGTCCCCTCGACCGACCCGGCCCTGAACACCACCGTCGGCGCCGCCCCCAAGGTCGAACTGACCGGGGAGAGCGACCCGGCACGCACCGACCGGCAGGCGGCCAAGCTCAAGGAGAGTTCCGGCAGGATCCTCGGCGTCGGCCGGGAGGACACCGCCAAGCCGATGGGCGAGGACCGGATCTACCCGGACGTCCCGAAGGAGACCCTCACCGCCTCCGTCCCCGGCGGCGGCAAGCGCGGGGGTGCCAGGGCAGGCGGCGCCGTCGACACCAAGCCGGGCATCGGCATCGTCACCCAGCAGGAACGCGGCCCGCAGATCCAGGCCGCGGTCGGCGAGGGCCAGGGCCGACTGGGCTCCGAACAGGCCAAGCAGAAGCAGGGCGAGGCCGACGCCCGGCGGCAGAACCAGGCCGAGGTCGACCAGGCGGTCGCCGACAACGCCCAGGCCCAGGCCGGGGAACGGGGCGACGCCGCCGAGAAGGTCAAGGCCGAACGCGAGCAGTGGCGCACCGAGCAGGACGGGAAGATCACCACCGCCGACCAGGACGCCGGTGCCGAACACACCGACAAGACCGGCCAGATCGACAAGAAGCGCGCCGGGGCCGACAAGGACGTCCAGGACCGTCAGCAGCAGGACAACCAGAAGATCCAGGACAAGCGGAAGGAGGCCGAGGAGAAGGCCCAGAAGGAGAAGGACCGCAAGAAGGAGGAGTCCGAAGGCTGGTGGGGCTGGGTCAAGTCCAAGGTCAAGGCGGCCTTCGACGCACTGGTCGAGGCCGTCACCAAGGTCTTCGACTTCTTCCGCGGCCTGATCAACGACATCATCGACGGCTTCCGGAAGTTCGCGAACTGGGCGATCGACCAGGCGCGGAAGTTCGCCGTCGAGCTGATCGACAAGCTCGCGGACGCGCTCATCAAGATCTGCGACGTCCTGCTGGCGGCCTTCCCCGAACTGCGGGACAAGTTCCGCAAGAAGATCGAGGAGTGGCGCGACAAGGCCATCGCCAAGGTCAACGAGTGGGCGGACCGGCTCAAGAACGCCGTCAACAAGCTCCTCGACGCGCTCGCCGCCGGGCTGAACGCACTGCTGGACGCGCTGGAGGCAGGACTCAAGGCCGCCATCGAGGCGGTCCGCAAGGCCGTCATGGACGCGATCGACTTCGTCCAGAAGGCGATCGCCGTCTTCGGCGAGTTCGCGGCCCTGATCGGCGACATCGCCCCCGACCCGGGCGGCTGGCTGAAGAAGCTCGGCACCGCCGCGGTCGACGGCATCCAGCACTACCTGTGGGGCGCGATCAAGAGCGCGGTGCGGACCTGGTTCAACGAGAAGGTCGAGTCGGTCGTCGGGCTGACGTCCACGATCGTCAACGTCCTGGTCAAGGGCTGCATCTCGATGGCCCAGATCGGCCGGATGGCCTGGCAGGCGATCGTCGCGGCGCTGCCCGGGATGATCGTGTCGATCGTCGTCGAGAAGCTGGTCTCGATGATCGTGCCGGCGGCCGGTGCGATCATGACGATCATCCAGGGGCTGATGGCGGCCTGGAACACCATCAGCAAGATCATCGCGGCGATCGGGAAGTTCGTCGCCTTCCTCAAGGCCGTCAAATCCGGATCGGCCGCCTGCCTCTTCGCCGACGCCGTCGCGGCGGGCGTGGTCGCGCTGCTCGACTTCATCTCCAACTTCCTGCTCAGCAAGCTCAAGGGAGCCGGCAAGGCGGTCGGCACCAAGCTCAAGGGGATCGCCCAGCGGATCCTCAAGGGCCTGGCCAGGGCGGGTCGCGGTGCCCGCAAGGCGGCGGGCCGGGCCGTCAACAAGGCCCGCGCGAGCCTGCGCCGGGCCACCCAGTCCCTGCGGCGCCGACCCGGCCCCGGCCGTCCCGCCCGCCCTGCCCGCACCGGCCCCGCCCGGCACACCGTGCAGCACGCGGAGCGCCCCGCCCAGCACCGCCCGACCGCCACCCGCCCCAAGCCCACCACCCCGCGCCGCCCCACCTCCCCCGTCGGCCGCGCCCTCAACTCCTCCCGCCAGACCGTCAAGGCCGCCCTCAACCGGGTACGGACGGCCGCCCGCACCCTCGGCCGCAAGGTCCTCAACAGCAAGCTGGGCCGCGCCCTCACCAACGGCGCCCACAGGATCCGCGACGCCTACCGCAAGCAACGCGACCGCCTCCGCACCTGGCACCAGAAGCGCCAACAGCAACGCGCCCAACGCCGCGCCCACGAGAACTCGCCCGAGGCGAAGCAGCAGCGCCTGGACCTGATCGTGGCCCGCATCCGACCCAAGATCGGGCGACTGCTCGGCAAGGGAATCCGTGCGGGAGTGCTCCGCGTACTCCTGTCCGGGCTGCGCCGCTGGTACCGGCTGACGTCGCTGGACGTGGCCGGCGGGGAGTCAGCGGCAGTCGTCATGGCACGGCTGAACCCCGAGAAGGAGGCAAGCGAAAAAGCCGCCTTGGAGCTGAAGCTGCGGCTTCAGCAGGAGCTCCACCAACACGCCCTGGCAGCTTCCAAGCAGCTTGCCGTGCAGCCGACCCAGCCACCGCCGGTCGGCGGGTCCCCCAGCGCCTCGGTCAGCACCTTCCGGGTGGACCCGGCCGCATCGCTCACCTCCCAGACACTCGCCGTCGACAGCGCACTCGCGAGCGCCCGCAAGGTCAAGGGCGGTGCGGTCGACCTCAAGCACGGCGACACCGGTGTGGTCACACGGTGGAACAAGGGATACCGCCACGATCCCGGCGGCCGACTGGTACTGGGCTCGGGCCGGGGCCGGTACCAGGACGAGCGTCGCCGGGCGCAGGAGCTCGCGGATCCCCTCGAATTCCTCGCCGCTCTCGAAGAGCTCCAGTCGGGTCACACGCAGGCCGCGTCAGGGCGGAAAGCGCCCCTGGAAGCGGTCATCGGGCTCTCCTATCTGCGCACCCTGGTCGAGAGCCAGCGCGACCCCATCATGCGGATGATGGGCCCGGCCGAGACCCGCTGGGCCAACCAGGCCACCACGGAAGCGGAGGCACGGAGGCGGCTGGACGAGATCCTGTCCCGGGGAAACATGACGCTGAACCGTTCGGTCGGCGTGGCGAAGCGGGTCCAGCAGGCCGCGGACCTCGTCGCTCCCGTCAACGGGGATCCGGCCAGGGGTGTGGACGACCCGGACGTTCAGAAGCTGCTCAAGGCCCATACGCCGAGCGTCTACACGGCGGTCCACCGGCAGGAGACCAAGTGGGCGGAGAAGGTCGGGGTCAGGAAGCCCGGGAAAGCCGAGTCGGATCTGGGTGTGGAGACGCCTGCCGGGCGCCTCGACCGGGTGACTCTGTGGACGGACCGCCTGCTGACGGACAACGTGTATATCTCCCCGTCCGGTCTCGAAGCCTACCTTCAACGGTTGAAGGACCTCGTGGACGAGATCCTCGAGCTGGACAAGGGCCTGACACAACGCGTGCCAAGGTTGTGGACGCCGTGACAGCAGATCGAAAGGACGGTGTCGAAGAATGAGCTGGGGACCGCACAGGGGACGACGTCTGGTGCTGCCCGAGGGCATCGGAGAGGCTGAGGTGACGGACTTCGTCGAGGGTTCACAGGCGACGAAGGTCAAGGAGGTCAACGCGACTCTCCACTTCGGCTTGACCCGGGAAGTGGCCTGGGAGCTGGGTCCGTTCCACATCCACTACGCGGAGGAGCATCCGTACGGGGTGCGATTCGTCATGGTCACCGGTGAGGACCGGAGTGATGTCGACGGTGCGACGGACCTGCTGGCGCGGTTCCTCCAGCCGGTCTCCGCCGACGACCTCCTGCGCGCCGTGGACGAGGCCGACTCGATCGAGGATCGCCGTGCCTCCCTGGTACGGGCCGGGGTCGGAGCCCCGCTCACCTTGGACGAGCCGTTCTTCCGGCGTATCACGGACGCGATGTGCGATCGCACCGGCGAGATCCGCGAGGGCGGCCTGTGGGCGGCCGTTTACGCGTTCTGGCCCGAACTCCTGCCACTCATCGCCGAGATGGGCACATCTGATCCCGAGGAGTCACTGCGCGACCAGGCGGCTTCCGTAGCCGATCTCATGCGGCGGGAGGGAGGTGGTCAATGACCGGGTACACGGACGCGCCGAAGCCGATCAGGGCCGGGCTGGTAGTCGTCGATCCGCTGCGCGGCACTCCGCAGCGGGTCGTGGTGCTGCAGTTCAATCCGGACAGTCTGGAGCGCTCGTTGGCGCCGCAGGTGGCAGGAGCGGACGGGAGTGGGGACCGGACGGAGGCGTTGCGGTTGAAGGGGCCGGCTGTCGAGACCTGGAAGTTCACGGCGGAGTTGGACGCGACCGACCAGCTGGACCTTCCGGCGCCGAACGGGATTCATCCGCAGTTGGCGACGCTCGAACTGCTGGTGCAGCCGGCCAGTGACCAGGTGCGGGCGAACCAGGTGCTGGCCTCGCTCGGGACCTTGGAGGTCACGCCGATCGAGGCGCCGCTGACCCTCTTCACCTGGGGTGGGAAGCGGATCCTGCCGGTGCGGCTGACCGAACTGACCATCACGGAGGAGGCGTTCGACATCGATCTGAACCCGATCAGGGCGGCCGTCGCGATCGGGCTGCGTGTCCTGACCGTCAGTGATCTGCCGACCGGGCACCGCGGGGCGGAGCTGTATCTCGCGCACCTGGCGCAGAAGGAGCGGCTGGGCGGTGCCGCGACCGACGGCCGGTTGGGCGCGCTCGGGGTGGGAGGGGGGTTCCAGTGACCGTCGACCCGCTGAGCGCGCTGCCGGCGCCCTCGCCGTACCCGTTGACCAGCCGGTACCACGGTGTCCCGGTCGCGTTGCACACGGAGCCGGACGGGCGCCAGGTCCCGTACCTGCGGCGGCGGTTGCTGCCGAGCGCGGAGGGGCTGACCCCGCTCGCCGAGCACACCGTCAGCGCAGGCGACCGTCCCGATCTGCTCGCCTACCGCTACCTCGGCAGCGCCGACCAGTGGTGGCGGATCGCCGACGCCAACCCGGTGGTCGATCCACGGGAGTTGACCGTGACGCCGGGGCGGCGGATCACGATCGCGCTGCCCGGCGCGGTGCCGGGGGCGGGGGCGGGGCCGGGGGTGGGGAATGGTTGACGCCTCGGCGGTCACGGGGGGCGGGGCGATCGGGTCGATCCACCTGAGCCTGTTGATGGGGCCGCAGATTCCGGTGCCGGTGCCGCAGCCGGTGACCGACGCGCTGCTGTCGGCGCAGGTGACGGTGGCGTCGGGGCAGCGCAGCGGGTTCCAGTTGGCCTTCGACCTGTCGAAGAACGGGCTGATCAACACCGCGCTGCTGCCGGGCGGTTTCTTCGACCCGAAGATCAGGGTCGTGCTGATGGCGGTGGTCACGGGGACGCCGGCCGTGCTGATGGACGGGGTGATCATCCGCCAGGAGGTCGGGATCAGCAACCAGCCCGGCCAGTCCACGCTCACCGTCACCGGTGAGGACCTGACGGTGCTGATGGACCTGGAGGAGCAGGCCGGCGTGCCCTTCCCCGCGATGTCCCCGGCGGCCCGGGTCGCCGCGATCATCGGCAAGTACGGGCAGTACGGCATGGTGCCGCTGGTCGTCCCGGAGCTGGTGCCGCAGACGCCGATGCCGACCCGGCGGATCGACTTCCAGAAGGGCACCGACCTCGGCTACGTCAACGAGCTGGCGAAGGCGAACGGTTACGTGTTCTACCTGGACCCCGGGCCGGTCCCGGGGATGAGCCGCGCCTACTGGGGGCCGGAGGTCCGGCTGGGCGTCCCGCAGCACGCGCTGAACGTGAACATGGACGCGCTGTCCAACGTCGACCAGCTCACCTTCGCCTTCGACGGCACCGCCCGCGAGGAGCCGGAGGCGCGCATCCAGCTGCCGGCGACCAAGGTGTCGACGATCCTGCCGGTGCCGGAGGTCAGCATCCTGCGGCCGCCGCTCGCGCTCAGGCCCGCGCCGGCGCTGAAGAAGAAGGTCATCGCCGACACCGCCAAGAAGGACACCTCGCAGGCCGTCGCCGAGACGATCGCGAAGGCGATGCAGTCGGCGGACGCCGTCTCCGGCTCGGGCCAGCTCGACGTCGTCCGGTACGGGCACGTGCTGCGGCCGCGCGAACTGGTCGGCGTCCGAGGGGCCGGGATCACCTACGACGGCCTGTACTTCGTCAAGAGCGTCACCCACAACCTCAAGCGCGGCTCGTACACCCAGAACTTCACGCTGGCCCGCGAGGGCCTGATCGCCCTCCAGCCGACCGTCGTCCCGTAACACCGAAGTCCCGCACCACCGAACCACCGAACCGCCAAAGCACCGCAGCACCGCAGCACCGCAGCACCGCAGAGCGTCGAAGTCCCGCAAGGCCGCCCCGACCAGCAGGAGTTGCCAGCATGGCCGAACCGACCCGCTACCTCGGCAAGTACCGGGGAACGGTGGTGACCAACACCGACCCGCTCGGGATCGGCCGCATCCAGGCCCAGGTGCCCGACGTCCTGGGCGACGCCGTGTCGACCTGGGCGATGCCGTGCTTCCCGGTGGCCGGCCCGGGCATGGGGCACTACGCCGTGCCGCCGGTCGGGGCGGGCGTGTGGCTTGAGTTCGAGCAGGGCGACCAGAGCTACCCGATCTGGACGGGCTGCTGGTACGGCTCCGCCTCCGAGGTCCCGGTGGAGGCGACGACCGGGCCGCCGGGCGTGCCGAACATGGTGCTGGAGACCTCGGGGCGGCGGGTGATCGTGCTGTCCGACGACCCGACCACGGGGATCACGCTGCGCATCCCGAGCGGGGCCTCGATCGTGATCAACGACTCGGGCATCCGGATCAGCAACGGCCAGGGCGCCTCGATCGCGCTGGTCGGCGCCACCGTGACCATCAACCAGGACGCCCTGAGCGTGACCTGACGGGGGGAGATTGTCTTGTCCGGAAAACTGCTGCACGTCAATGCGACGGTGATCTGCCCGCACGGCGCCCAGGCGACGGCGGTGCCCGCCCAGGGCCGGGTGCTGGTCGCCGGGCAGGCCGTCACCAGCACGGCCGACCTGTACACCGTGACCGGCTGCCCGTTCACCGTGGCGGGGAAGCCGCAGCCCTGCGTCACGATCCGCTGGGTGCTGCCGTCCGCCCGGATCCGGGTGAACGGCTCGCCCGCGCTGCCGCAGTCCGCCACCGGGCTGTGCCAGAGCGCCGAGCAGATCCCGCAGGGGCCGCCGGTCGTCACCGTCGTCCAACAGCGGGCGGAGGGGGTATGAGCACCACGCGATCCACCCAACAGCCCGTCAGCGGCGCCGAGTTGATGGCACCACCGCCAGGGCCCGCCCGGACGGACCTCGCCTTCCCGTTCCGGATCGACAGCCGCGGGCGCACCGCCGGGGCGGCGTACGACGACCATGTGCGCGACCTGATCGAGCAGTTGCTGTTCACCAGCCCGGGTGAGCGGGTCATGCACCCGGACTTCGGCTGCGGGCTGCTCGACCTGGTCTTCGCGCCGAACAGCCCGGAGCTGGCGGCCACTTTGCAACTGTCCGTCCAGGCGGCTCTGCAGCGGTGGCTCGGCGATGTGATCGAGGTCGTCGCGCTCAACGTGGAGAGCGAGGACAACGTGGTGCGGGTCGAGCTGGCGTACGTCGTCCGCCGGACGGGCACCCGGCGGCAGGACGTGTTCGAGGGCGGGGTGGCGGCATGACCGGCCAGGCGGAATTCCCGACCTCACAGTGCGGCACGGAACTTCGCCGGGCCGACGTGCGCGCGGCGCGGCTGCTGGGGCTGGACGGCGCCGAGCCGAGCGACGACGGGCGCACGCTGACGGTGACCTTCCTCGGCCGGGCGCCGGACGAGCTGGGCCCGGAGAACATCCGGGTCGACGGCGGCCGCCGGATCACCGGTCTGCGCGCCGTCGCGGTCGACATCGAGCGCGCGGACGACCCGGAGCTGGACGACCGGATGCTCGTCACCCTCGACCGGGCGGGCGACACCTCCCGCTACCGGCTGAGCGTGGTCCTGGCGGACGCGTACGGCCGGCCGGGCACCCGCCCGTTCCCGGGCTTCGACCCGCGGTACGCGCACACCGGTTTCTCCTTCGGCGCCGACTGCCCGTCCCCGTACGACTGCCGCACCGACGAGGGCTGCCCGCCCGCCGTCCGGCCGGCCCCGGTGATCGACTACACCGCGCGCGACTACGAGAGCCTGCGTCGGCTCGTGCTGGACCGGATGAGCCTGACCGTCCCCGGCTGGACCGAGCGGCACCTGCCCGACCTCGGTGTCACCCTGGTCGAGCTGCTCGCCTACACCGCCGACCAGCTCTCCTACCAGCAGGACGCGGTGGCCACCGAGGCGTACCTCGACACGGCCCGCCGCCGGGTGTCGGTGCGCCGGCACGTCCGGCTGGTCGACTACGCGGTGCACGACGGCTGCAACGCCCGGGCGTTCGTCGCGCTGGCGGTGGACCGCTCCGTCACCCTGCGGTCCGGCACCTTCCGCTTCGCCGCCGTCGACGTCGGCCGGCTGGGCCCGCAGGAGCGTCCGGAGCTGTCCACGGTGATCCCGGACGAGGACCTGGACGTGCTCGCCCGCACCGCCGCCGTGGAGGTGTTCGAGCCGCTCGGCGGGGCGGACCTGGTGCTGCACCCCGCGCACAACACCATCCGGTTCTGGACCTGGGGCGACCAGGACTGCGTCCTGCCCCGGGGCGCGACCTCCGCCACCCTCCGCGACGACCGGCCCGACACCGACCCGTGCCCGCGCGAGGACCGGCCCGGGGCGGCCCCGCGCGAGGACACCGCCCCGCCCGGCGACCGGCCCGGCACCGACAAGCCCGAGCCCCGCACCCGCCACCTGGCGCTGCGCCCCGGCGACCTGCTGGTCATCGAGGAGGTCCTCGGCCCGCGCACCGGCGCGCCCGCCGACGCCGACCCCGCGCACCGCCAGGGCGTCCGGCTCACCTCCGTCACCCCGCTGGTCGACGAGCTGTACGACCAGCCCGTGCTGGAGGTCACCTGGGCGCCGGAGGACGCGCTCGCCTTCCCGGTCTGCCTGTCCTCCCACGGCGGCAGCGAGTGCGGCCCGATCGCCGACGTGAGCGTCGCCCGCGGCAACGTCGCCCTGGTCGACCACGGCCGCTCGCTCACCTTCTGCGGCGGCACCCCGGAGGCCTTCCCGGTGCCGCCGGAGCCGGTCCGTACGGCGCCCTGCGGGCCGGGCGGGTGCGGCTGCGAGGACCGCGCCGAGGGCAGCCCGGCGGCGGAGGCGATCCGGGAACTGCTCGACCAGGCCCGCGACGGCCGCCAGCTCGGCCCGGAGCAGGTCCGCGCCCTGGACGCGCTGCTCGGCGAGGCGGCGGTGCGGCGGGCCGGGCTGAGTGTGCTGCTCGCGCCCGGCGCGACCGCGGAGGGCGAGGACGGCGAGGGCGCGGTGGTGGAGCCGCCCACGGCCGACGCCCAGGCGGCGGCGCTGGAGACCCTGCTCGACCAGAGCCGCTACCCGGTGCTGCCGCAGCCCTTCCGCCCGCTGCTGCGCTACGCGCCGGTCACCCAGGCGGCCGCCTACCCGGACCGGGCGCACGTCTGCGCCGGGCAGGCCGCCCTGCTCGCCGGCGTTCCGGAGCGGGTCCGGCTGCGACTGGAGGGGCTGTGGCACCGGGCGTGCGACGGCCACCACCTCTCCCGGGCCGAACTCGCCGAACTGACCGTGCTGTTCGGCGCCCGGGTGGTGCAGGAGCTGCGGCTCGCGGAGCGGCCCGCCGCCGGGCTGCGCGAGCTGCTGGCCCGCCGCACCCGCCTGCTCGCCGCCAAGCTGCGCCGCCTGGAGGTGCTCACCGCGCGCGCCCGCTCCGGCGGGGTGCTCGGGCGGCCCATCGTCTGGGAGGTGGCCCAGAGTTGGGGCGCCCGGTACGCCGCCGGGCTCGACCCCGACTCCCCCGCGCTGGCCGGCCCCGCGGCCGGGATCGCCGTCCAGGACCCGCGCGCCGCCCTGCCCGAGGTCCGGGCCGCCTCGGCGGGCCAGGAGTGGACGCCCCGCCGGGACCTGCTCGCCGACGGCCGCCGGGACCGGCACTTCGTGGGCGAGCTGGAGGACGACGGGCGCCTCGCGCTGCGCTTCGGCGACGGCCGCCACGGCCTGCCGCCCGCACCCGGCGGCACGCTGGAGGTCGCCTACCGGATCGGCAACGGCACGGCCGGGAACGTGGGCGCGGAGGCCGTCAACCACCTGGTGGTCTGCCGGGACCGGCCGCCCCAGGCGAACCGGCGCGGCGCCGCCGCCCGGCCGCAGGACGCGGTGCGGCTGGTCCGCAACCCGCTGCCCGCGACCGGCGGGGTCGAGCCCGAACCGCTCGACCAGGTCCGCCGGCTCGCCCCGCTGGCCCTGGGCCGCACCAGGCTGCGCGCCGTCACGGCCGCCGACTACGCGGAGCTGGCCGCCGCCCTGCCGGGCGTCCGGCGGGCCGCGGCCGCGCTCCGCTGGACGGGCAGTGTGCAGGAGGTGCACGTCGCCGTCGAGCCGTTCGGGCAGGCGGTGGCCGGCCCGGCCCTGCTGGAGGCGGTCGGGCACGGTCTGGAGGCGTACCGCCGGATCGGCCACGACCTGGTCGTCCGGCCCGCCCTGCTGGTGCCGATCGACCTCGAACTGCGGGTCTGCGCCGCCGCCGGCTACCAACGCGGCCACGTCCTGGCCGAGTTGCGCCGGGTGCTGGGCAACCGCGCCCTGCCGGACGGCCGGCTCGGCTTCTTCCACCCGGACGCGCTGGGCTTCGGCGAACCGGTGCGGGTCTCCAGGCTGGTGGCCGCGGCGGCCGCCGTGCCGGGCGTCGTCAGTGCTGAAGTGACCAGGCTGCGGCGGCAGTTCGGACGGGACGACGGCGAGCTGGACGACGGGCTGCTGCGGCTCGGCGCGCTGGAGATCGCCGCGTGCGACAACGACCCCGACCGGCCGGAGAACGGCCGGCTCTCGATCGTCCTCGGAGGTGGCCGATGAGCGGCCAGTGCACCTGCGGCTGCGCGGGCACCGCCACCGCGACCCCGGTCCCGGTGTTCAACCCGCCCGGACTGGACGCCATCGGCTACCGGGTCGGCCGCTACGGGGAGTTCCTCGACAGCCTGCTCGCCCGGCTGTCCGGCCCCGCCTACCCGGCGCTGCGCGACCTGACCGTCCGCACCCCGGACGACCCGGCGATCGCGCTGCTGGACGCCTGGGCCGTGCTCGCCGACCTGCTCACCTTCTACTCGGAGCGGATCGCCAACGAGGGCTACCTGCGCACCGCCACCGAGGAGGACTCGCTCGCCCTGCTCGGCCGGCTGGTCGGGCACCGGCCCCGGCCCGGCGTGGCCGCCGACACCTACCTCGCCTACTCCCTCGACCACGACCCGCGGGCGGCCGAGGACCCGACCGTGGTGATCCCGCGCGGCGCCCGCAGCCAGAGCGTCCCCGGCCCCGGCGAGGACCCGCAGTCCTTCGAGACCGCCGAGGACCTCGCCGCCCGCTCGGCCTGGAACGAACTGGCCGTGCTGCGCCGCCGCCCGTACCAGCTGACGCCCGGCCAGCTGAACCCCGGCGGACGCGCCGAGCTGTTCGCCGCCGGCACCGCGAACAACCTGCGGCCCGGCGACCGGCTGCTGTTCGTCTTCAGCGCCGACAAGGCCGCCGACCCGGTCCACCGGATGCTGCGGCTGGTGCCCGAGGTGCGGCTCGACCGCGACAACGACGTCACGGTGATCGGGCTGCCCCGGGACCTGCGCACCCTCAAGGACCTGCGCGCCGAACTCGCCGACTGGATCACCGTCTCCGAGTCCGCCCCGAACCCGAGGCCCGGGCACAGCCGGATCATCCGGGACTTCGACGAGCAGGTGCTCGCCCCGCTGCGCGCCGACCTCGACCGGCCGTCCGGCCCGCTGGGCACCCCGGCCGAGTTCGCCGACCGGCTCGCCCCGGTGGTCGACCGGGCCGCCGAGGCCGCCGAACTGGCCCACGCCCAGCAGCCGGTGGCCGACTGGTTCGGGCACCTCGGCGATGAGCTCACCGGCCTGCGGGACCGCGCCCACCAGCTGGAGCCGCCGCAGGCCCCCGACAAGCCCGGGCCCCCCGGCCCCGGCACCGCCGACCCGGCCGTCCGCGGACTCGGCTCGCTGCTGGCCGCGCTGCGCACCGCCCCCACCCGGCCCCCGCTCAGCGCGCGGGACCTCGCCCGCGACCCGCAGCGCCTGTTCGCGCCCGGCTCGGACCTCGGCGCGCAGCTGCTGTCCGCGCTCGACCCCCGGCTGCGCGACGGCCTCTACCCCGCCTGGCGGCAGGTCGACCTGACGGCGCCGCTGGCCGTGCACGAGATCCAGGCGATGCGGGTGGTCGCCACCCCGTTCGGCGCCACCGCGCCGCTCAAGCCCGTCTACGGCACCGACGGCCGGATCGACCGCTACGTGGACTGGCCGCTCTCCGGCAGCACGCTGGTCAGCGTCCGGATCGCCTTCGACGACGCCGGCGCCGTCCCGAAGACCGCCGACTTCACGTACGTCGAGGCGGGCAGCCTGGTGCACAGCGGCTTCTCGCTGCCGTGGGACCACACCTTCCCGTTCGGGCCCGGCCAGGTCAAGATCGTCACCACCGAGCCGACGGCACCGCCCGTACCGCCGCCGTCCGCCCTGCGGACCGCCGTACCCGCGCCCGCCCCGGAGCCCGGCGTCAGCGCCCAGCTGCTGGCCGAACTGCCGGAGCGCACGGTCTTCGTGTCCCGCCCCCAGGCCGACGGCCGCGTCCACGTGAAGGTCGAGGGCGGGCCCGGCCCCGCGCTCGACTACCAGCTCGACCCGGGCCAGGAACGGACCGGCGAGTCCGGCGAGCTGAACGTCCGGGTGCACCGCTACGCCGGCACCGACCAGTCGGCGCCGGCCGTCGAGGTGGCCCTCACCACCAAGCTGCAGCCGGTATCCGGCACGGTGCTCACCCTCGACGCCGTGTACGACCAGATCGCGCCCGGCAGTTGGGTGGTGATCCAGCGGCCCCGCAAGGGCCTCGACGGCGGCATCCCGGGCAGCCGCGACCTCGCCGAGGTCATCACCCGGGTCACCGACGTGCGCGTGGTCTCCCGCGCCGACTTCGGCATCACCGGGAAGGTGACCGAACTCTCCCTCCAGCAGCCCTGGTTGGACGACCAGGACACCCAGCTCTCGCACCTGCGGGACGCCACCGTCTACGCCCGCGGCGAGGCGCTGCGGCTCGCCGACGAGCCCGTCACCGAGGACGTCCGCGGCGACCGGATCGAACTCGCCCGGCTCTACGACGGGTTGACCCCCGGCCGGTGGATCGCGGTCGGCGGCGAGCGGACCGACCTCCCGCACACCACCGGCGTCCGCGGCACCGAGCTGGCCATGATCGCCGGCGTCGAGCAGGGCGTCGACCCGCTCCTGCCCGGGGACACCGTCCGCACCACCGTCACGCTCAGCGCCCCGCTCGCCTTCCGCTACCGGCGCGACACCGTCCAGGTCCTCGGCAATGTCGTCCGCGCCACCCAGGGCGCCACCCGCGACGAGGCGATCGGCAGCGGCGACGCGGGCGTCCCCGGCCAGCGCTTCACCCTCTGGCAGTCGCCGCTCACCTGGCTGGCCGCCGACACCCCCGGGGGCGCGCGCAGCACCCTGGAGGTCCGGGTCGACGGGGTGCTCTGGCACGAGGTCGACAGCCTCACCGGACGCGGCCCGGACGAACGGGTCTACGTCACCGCGACCGCCGCCGACGGCCGCACCACCGTCACCTTCGGCGACGGCGTGCACGGCTCGCGCCTGGCCACCGGCCGGGAGAACGTCCGCGCCCGCTACCGGATCGGCATCGGCGAGAGCGGCAACGTCGGCGCCGGCCGGATCACCCAGCTCACCACCCGCCCGCTCGGCGTCTCCGCCGTCGTCAACCCGCTGCCCGCCACCGGCGGCGCCGGACCGGACGGACCGGGCCTGGCCAGGCGCACCATCCCGCTCGCCGTCACCGCCCTGGACCGGCTGGTCTCGGTGCCCGACTACGAGGACTTCACCCGCGCCCGGGCCGGCATCGGGCGCGCCAGCGCCACCCGGCTCTCGGACGGCCGGCGCGAGCTCGTCCACGTCACGGTCGCCGGGGTGGACGACATCCCGCTCGCCGCCGACTCCGACCTGCTCCGCACCCTGCGGTCCTCGCTCACCGCCTACGGCGACCCGCGGCTGCCCGTCCGGGTCGCCGTGCGCGAGCTCGTCCTGCTGGTCGTCGCCGCGGGCGTCAAGGTCGCCCCGGACCACTCCTGGGACCTCGTCGAACCGGCCGTGCGCCGCGCCCTGCTCGACCGGCTCGGCTACGCCGGACGCCAACTCGGCCAGCCCGCCCACCTGTCCGAGGTGCTCGCCGCCGCCCAGGCCGTCCCCGGCGTGGACCGGGTGGACGTCGACGCCTTCACCGGCGTGCCCGGCAGCCTCACCCCGGACGGCCTGGAGAACCTCGCCGCCCGGCTCGCGCGGCCGCAGCCGACGGTCCCGGCCCGGCTCGCCCGCTACGAGGAGCAGCGCTACCGGGTGCGGGACGCCGCCGGTGAGACGCTCACCGACATCGCCGCCCGCAACGGCGTCCCGCTCGCGGAACTGCTGCGCCTCAACCCGGCCGTCACCGACACCCGCCCGCTGCCGGCCGGCCGCGTGGTGACGGTGTTCCGCGGCATCCGACCGGCCCAACTCGCCGTACTGGCACCGGACCTGCCCGACACGTTGATCCTCAAGGAGATCCGCGGATGAACCAGCGCATCCATCGGAGGTGGGCATGACCAGGGACCCGGACGAGCTGCTGGAACTGCTGCCCCAGTGGCACCGGCTGCGGGACGCCGACGCGGGCGAGCCGCTGCGCGCCCTGCTGGCCGTCATCGCCGAACAGGTCGACGTCGTCCGCGGCGGCGTCGACCAGGGCTACCAGGACTGGTTCGTGGAGACCGCCGCCGACTGGGCCGTCGCCTACCTCGGCGACCTGGTCGGCTACCGGATCCTGCCCGGCTACGAGGAGGTGCTCGCCACCGGCCTGCACGGCGAGGCCTCCGCCGAGCGGATCGCGGCCCGCGACCGGCTCGCCGCCCGGCTGGCGCCCCGCCAGGACGTCGCGAACACGGTCGCCAACCGCCGCCGCAAGGGCACCCTCGCCCTGCTGGAGGAGCTGTCCGCCTCGGTCGCCGACTGGCCGGCCCGCGCCGTGGAGCTCTCCCGGCTGCTCGCCGGCACCCAGCCGGTGCGGCTGCTGCGCCCGGACGAGGAGCCGGCCGACCGGCAGCGGCTGGGCCGGGGCCGGCTGGTCGACGTCCGGCGCGGCGCGGCGCTGGACCTGCTCGGCGGGCCCTTCGACGGCCAGGCGCACACCGTCGACGTCCGCCGGGCCGCCTCCCCGCGCCGCCAGGGCGGCTACACCCCGGCCGGTGTCGCCCTGTCCGTGTGGCGGCTGAAGCCGTACCCGGTGACCCGGGCGCCGGCCTACTGCGTCGACCGGGCCAGGAACCTCTTCACCTTCTCCGTCCTCGGCAACGACGCCCCGCTGGTCACCCGGCCCGAGCCGGGGCCGGCCGGCGCGCACCCCGCGACGGCCGACACCGTGCCGGCCCCGATCCGGCGCCGACAGCTGGCCGAGCGCACGGCCGACTACTACGGGCCCGGCAAGAGCTTCGCCATCTGGCGCGACGGCTCCCAGGAGCCCGTCCCGCCCGCCGAGATCGTGGTGGCCGACCTGACCGACTGGACGTACCGGCCCAAGCGCGGCCAGGTCGCCGTCGACCCGCTGCTCGGCCGGATCGCCTTCGGCGCCCGCTCCGCCCCGCGCCGCGGCGTCTGGGTCGACTACCACTACGCGTTCGGCGACGACACCGGCGGCGGCGAGTACCCGCGCGACCGCCCGGAGGCCCGGCACCGGACGCTCTACCAGGTCGGCCCCGGCCGGCCGTTCGAGCGGATCAACGACGCGTACGAGCAGTGGCGCGCCGACCAGCGGGACGGCACCGCGGGCGGCTCCGCCGTCATCGAGATCACCCACAGCGGTGCCTACCAGGAGCAGTTGGACTTCGACCTGGAGGCCGACGACCGGCTCGAACTGCGCGCCGCCGAGGGCACCCGGCCGGTGATCCGGCTGCTCGACTGGTACAGCAACCGGCCGGACGCGCTCAACGTCCGGGGCACCTGCGCGGGCGGGCGGCTCGTCCTGGACGGCCTGCTGGTCACCGGTCGCGGGGTCAACGTCACCGGGCCGCTCGCCTCCGTCACCCTGCGGCACTGCACCCTGGTGCCGGGCTGGTCCCTGGAGCCGCACTGCGAACCGCACGCGCCGCAGGAGCCCAGCCTGGTGCTGGACCACACCACGGCCTGTGTCCGGATCGAGCGCAGCATCCTGGGCACGATCCAGGTCGTCGGCGACGAGGTGGACGACGACCCGCTGGAGATCCACCTGGCCGACAGCATCCTGGACGCCACCGGGCCGGACCGCCCGGCGCTCTCCGGGCCCGACTGCGAGCACGCCTACGCGGTGCTGCACGCGCACCGCTCCACGGTGGTCGGCGAGGTGCACACCCACGCGGTGCGGATCGCCGAGGACAGCGTCTTCACCGGCCGGATGCGGGTGGCCCGCCGCTCGCTCGGCTGCCTGCGGTTCTGCTACGTGCCCCCGGGCTCGCGCACCCCCCGCCGGTACGAGTGCCAGCCCGACCGGGTGCGCTCGGCGGTGACCGAGCTGGTCGAGCGCGGCGAGCTGGACCCGGCGCGGGCCGAGCGGCTGCGCGAGACCGAGGCGCAGCGGGTGCGCCCGCTCTTCACCAGCCTCCGGTACGGCACGCCCGGCTACGGCCGGCCGGCCGCCGGTTGCGCGCCGGAGATCACCCGCGGCGCCGAGGACCGCTCCGAACTGGGCGCCTTCCACGACCTGTTCCAGCCCCAGCGCGAGGACAACCTGCGGGCGCGGCTGGCCGAGTACACCCCGGCCGGCACCGACGCCGGCCTCTTCTTCGCCACCTGACCGACCCCTGACCAACTCCCAACCGACTGAAGACCGTTGACTGTGAGAGGGACCCCGTGCACGCAGACTTCTCGCGCCTGACCTTCCGGCCCGGCAGGCACTACTCCGCGGTGCTGACCCAGCAGGGCCGGGTCCAGCTCGACGCCGACGCCAACGAGCAGGCCGCGATCGAGCGCTACCAGCTGCGCACGCTCGCCACCGACCTGATCGGCCGGCGCGGCGGGCCCGCCGGCGCGGCCGGGTTCGCGATCGGCTACCTGCCGGGCAACCACGACCTGGACGACCTCGCCATCGGCGGCGGCCGGTACTACGTGGACGGCGTCCTGTGCGAGGCCGACCGGCCCGGGCCCGGCACCGCCGTGCCCGACGACGGCGTCTGGGGCGCCGAGGCCCGGGAGGAGCCCGCCGGCTGGACGTACTGGGACCAGCCGGACGCCTACCGGGACCAGGAGCGCCCCGGCGACCGGCTGCCCGACGCGTTCCCGTTCCTGGTCTACCTGAAGGTCTGGGAGCGCAGTGTCACCGCCGTGGAGGACCCGGAGATCCGCGAGGTCGCGCTCGGCGCGGCGATGCCCGACACGGCGGCCCGGGCCAAGGTCGTCTGGCAGGTACTGGCCCTTCCCGCCTCGGAGTTGAACGTGCCGGACGGCGGTCCGTCCCGGGTGCTGGAGGCCTTCGACGCCTGGGCCGCGCCCCGCGAGCGGCCCTCCTCCTGGCTGGCCGCGCGGGCCCGGCGGCCGGAGCGGGCCGGCGAGGACCCGTGCCTGGCGCACCCCGAGGCCGGCTACCGGGGCCCGGAGAACCAGCTGTACCGGGTGGAGGTCCACCACGGCGGTTCGGCGGAGGGCGGCGCCACCTTCAAGTGGTCCCGGGAGAACGGCTCGGTCGTCCTCCCGATCGCCTCGGTCGAGGGCGTCTGGGTCGCCCTGGACACGCTGGGCGACGACGACAAGCTCGGCCTCTCGATGGGCGACCGGGTCGAGGTCGCGGACAGCGCGTACGTCAGCCGGGACGAGGCGGCGAACCTGCTCCAGGTGGAGGAGATCGACCTGCCGGGCCGCCGGGTGCGGCTGTCCGCCGAGCCGGTCCCGGGGGTCGGGCGGCTGTCCGAGCTCCACCCCTTCCTGCGCCGCTGGGACCACCGGGAGGCCCGCGGCCGGGACGCCCTGCCCCTGGCCGGCGGCGCCCTCCAGCTCGCGGAGGGCGCCTGGCTCGACCTGGAGGACGGCGTCCAGGTGTACTTCCGGCCGGGCGGCGCCTACACCCGGGGGGACTACTGGCTGGTCCCCGCCCGGACCGCCACCGGGTCGGTGGAGTGGCCGCGGAACGCGGCCGGGGAGGCGCTGCTCCAGGAGCCGGCCGGGGTGCGGGTGCACCACGCCCCGCTCGCCTGGGTGAAGGGCCCGACCACCGTCGTCGACCTCCGCCAGACCTTCGCCCCGCTGACGGCCACCGCCCGCTCCGAGATCTGATCGGCCGGGGCGCGACGGCGGGCGCGGCAGGGCCGTCGGCGTCCTCGAGCCGAGGGCCGCGGGCCCGGGTGGGGGCGTCGACGGCGAAATGGGAACCGGCCACGCCCCCCACCCGCGCACATCGGCCATCCCACCGATACGTCGCGGACATTCCCGGTGTTCGCGGTGTTCGTGGTGTTCCCGGTGCCCCCGGTGTTCGCGGTGTTCACGTGTTGTCCGAATGATGGTCGGGCTTTTTGACATCCTCCTTATCGTCATACATTCTTCTCGTCATGTCTGACCGTCACCCGATCACGTGCGCCGCCATCGAGCTGGCGCTGATCGGCGTGGCCGCGCACTGCGTTTCCGACAATCTCTGTCGCTGAATCCGCCCTGTCCCGACGCGTTTAGCGGTGATCGCCGCGTCGGGGCGTCGCCCCCTGCTGCGGGCGCGGTGCCGCTCACTTCCCCAGGCCTCACTGTCGCCCGCCTTCCTCCGTACACCATCGGTAGCGAAAGGCCCCCTTTCCGATGTCTCGAACCACCACCTTCACCCCTCGCCGCCTCGCCACGGCGACCGTCACCGTCGCACTGGTCGTCGGGCTGGCGGCGTGCGGACCGAAGGCCGACGGCGGTGGAGGCTCCGGCAAGGACGCCGCGCCGCAGCAGGGCGGCACCCTCACCGTCCTCAACCAGAACCCGCAGGACCAGTTCGACCCCGCGCGGCTCTACACCTCCGGCGGCGGCAACGTCCCCTCCCTGGTCTTCCGCACCCTCACCACCCGCAACCGGGCCGACGGCGCGGCCGGCACCAAGGTCGTCCCGGACCTCGCCACAGACACCGGCACCCCGTCGGAGGGCGCGACGGTGTGGACGTACCACCTCAAGGACGGCCTGACGTTCGAGGACGGTTCGCCGATCACCACGGCCGATATCAAGTACGGCATCGAAAGGTCATTCGCCCCCGAACTCTCGGGCGGTGCACCGTTCCTGAGGGACTGGCTGGTCGGCGCCGCGGACTACCAGGGCCCGTACAAGGACACGCGCGGTCTGGACGCCATCGAGACGCCGGACGAGAAGACCATCGTCTTCCGCCTCAACAAGCCCGAGGGCGACTTCCCGTACCTCGCCACCCAGACGCAGTTCGCCCCCGTCCCGAAGGCCAAGGACACCGGGACGAAGTACCAGGAGCACCCCGTCTCCTCCGGCCCCTACCAGGTCGTCAAGAACGAGAACGACGGCGCCCACCTCGTCCTCAAGCGCAACCCCAACTGGTCGGCGGCGACGGACGACCAGCGCAAGGCGTACCCGGACACCATCGACGTGCAGTCCGGGCTCGACCCGGCGGTGATCAACCAGCGGCTCTCCGCCGGCACCGGCGCCGACGCGGCCGCCGTCACCACCGACACCAACCTCGGCCCCTCCGAGCTCGCCCAGGTGAAGGACGACAAGTCGCTCGCCGCGCGCGTCGGCACCGGCCACTTCGGCTACGTCAACTACCTGGCGTTCAACCCGAAGGTCAAGCCCTTCGACGACCCCAAGGTCCGGCAGGCCGTCGCCTACGCGATCAACCGCACCTCGGTCGTCAACGCGGCCGGCGGCTCCTCGCTCGCCGAGGCCGCCACCACCTACCTGCCCGCCCAGGAGACCTTCGGGTACACGCCGTACGACCCGTTCCCGGCCGGTGCCACGGGCAACCCGGCGAAGGCCAGGGAGCTGCTGAAGGAGGCCGGTTACCCGGACGGCCTGACCATCACGCTCACCCACTCCAGCGCCACCGGCAAGGGCTACGGCCCGGACCTGGCCGCCGCCGTCCAGGACGGTCTGAAGGCCGCCGGGATCACCGTCCAGCTGGAGGCCCTGGACTCCACCCGGTACTCCAAGACGATCCACACCGTCGGCACCGAGCCCGGCCTCTTCCTCTCCGGCTGGGGCGCCGACTGGCCGTCCGGCGGCCCGTTCCTGGCCCCGATCTTCGACGGCCGGCAGATCGTCACCGACGGCTACAACTTCAACTCCGCGCAGCTGGACGACCCTTCGGTGAACGACGAGATCGACCAGATCAACAAGATCACCGACCACGCCGAGGCCGCCAAGCGCTGGGGCGCCCTGGACAAGCGGATCGGCGACCAGGCCCTCACCGTCCCGCTGTTCCACCCCGTCTACAAGCGGCTGTCCGGCAAGGACGTCCGCAACATCGTCATCAGCGACTGGACCGGCGTCCTCGACATCTCCCAGGTCGCGGTCAAGTAGCGGACGGGACCGGACGGATCGATCGGACAACCATGGCTCCACAGCAACCCCGAGCCGGGGAGGCCCCCGCGGCCTCCCCGGCCGCCGGGGGACCACAGGTGTGGCGGCGGCTGCTCGCGCGGCGCGCCGCCCTCACCGCCGGCCTCGTCATCGTCCTGCTCGTCCTGATCGCCGCGGCGGCACCGCTGCTCAGCGCGATCGAGGGCCAGGACCCCACCGGCTACCACAACGACCTGCTCGACTCGGCGGCCGGCGGGGTGCCCACCGGCTCCTTCGGCGGCGTCAGCGCCGAGCACTGGCTCGGCGTCGAACCCGGCACCGGACGGGACGTGTTCGCCCGACTGGTGCACGGCGCCCGGATCTCGCTGCTCGTCGCCGTCGGCGCCACCCTCGTCCAGGTCGCGATCGGCGTCCTGCTCGGCCTCGCCGCGGGCCTCGGCAACCGGTGGCTCGACCAGCTGATCGGCAACACCACCGAGGTGATGCTCGCGCTGCCCACGCTGGTCTTCGCCATCTCGCTGATGGCGGTCGTGCCCCCCGGCTTCCCCCGCCCGCTGCTGCTGACCCTGGTCATCGGGCTGCTGGGCTGGGCCGGCACCGCACGGGTGGTCCGGGCGCAGACGCTCAGCCTCCGGCAGCTCGACTACGTGGCCGCGGCCCGGCTCGCCGGCGCCACCCGGTGGCGGATCGCCCGCCGGGAGCTGCTGCCGTCCCTGGCCGCGCCGGTCATCACCTACGCGGCGGTGCTGCTGCCGTCCAACGTGGTCGCCGAGGCCGGGCTCTCCTTCCTCGGCGTGGGCGTCAAGCCGCCGACCTCCTCGTGGGGCCAGATGCTCTCCGGGGCGACCACCTGGTTCCGCGCGGACCCGATGTACGTGCTGCTCCCCTCCGCGCTGCTGTTCACCACCGTGCTCGCCTTCACCGTGCTCGGCGACGCCGTCCGCACCGAGCTCGACCCCCGTGCGGCCTCCCGGCTGCGGGTCGGTACGGCGCGCGGCGGCTCCGGTCCGTCGAAGGCCGGCCCCTCGGGTGCCGTTCCGTCGAAGGCCGGCCCCTCGGGTGCCGGTCCGTCGAACGCCGGTCCGTCGAGCGCGGGCCGGGGCCCCTCCGAGGAGGCCACCGCATGACCCGCTTCCTGCTCCGCAAGGCCGTCGGCATGCTCGGCGTCCTGCTCGTCCTCTCCCTGGTCGTCTACGCGGTCTTCTACATCGCCCCCGGCGACCCGGCCCAGCTGGCCTGCGGCGAGAAGTGCAGCCCCGCCCAGGTCGCCCAGGTGCGCGAACGGCTCGGCCTCGACGCGCCCGTCTACCTCCAGTACGCCCACTTCCTCCAGGGCGTCGTCGCCGGCCGCGACTTCAGCGCCGGGACGGGCCTGCTGCACTGCCAGGCGCCCTGCCTGGGCATCTCCTACCGCAGCGGCGAGCAGGTCACCGACATGATCACCGCCCGGCTCCCGGTGACGGCCTCGCTGGCGCTCGGCGCGATGGTGCTCTGGCTGGTCCTCGGGGTCGGCACCGGGCTGGTCTCCGCGCTGCGCCGGGGCCGGCTCAGCGAGCGGCTGCTGACCGCGCTGACGCTGGCCGGCAGCTCCATCCCGGTGTTCGTCATCGGCCTGGTGCTGCTCATCGTCCTGTGCGCCCAGCTCCAGTGGCTGCCGTTCCCGAGCTACGTGCCCCTCACCGAGGACCCGCAGCAGTGGTTCTGGGGACTGCTGCTGCCCTGGGTCTCGCTCGCGCTCATCGAGTCCGCGAAGTACGCCCGGCTGACCCGCTCCTCCATGCTGGAGACCCTCGCCGACGACCACATCCGGACCTTCCGGGCGTACGGCGTCAGCGAGCGGCACCTGGTGACCAGGCACGCGCTGCGCGGCGCGCTCACCCCGGTGATCGCGCTGACCGCCATCGACCTCGGGACGATGTTCGGGTCCGCCGTGCTGACCGAGTCGCTCTTCGGCCTCCCGGGGCTCGGCAAGCTGCTGGTCACCTCGGTCGGCCTGATCGACCTGCCGACCGTCGTCGGCCTCACCCTCGTCACCGGGTTCTTCGTGGTCCTCGCCAACGTCATCGCGGACGTGCTCTACGCGGTGACCGACCGAAGGGTGGTCCTGACGTGAGCGCCGGAACCCTGAGCCCGGAGCCCCTGAGCCCCGGCCCCCGGGGACCCGAACCCCTGGCCGTCGAAGCCCGGGGCGAGGCCCTGGTCGACGTCCGGGACCTGGTCGTCGACTTCCCGGTCGGCGACGGCCACGTCCGCGCCGTCGACGGCGTGGGCTTCACCCTGGAGGCCGGGCAGGCGCTCGGCATCGTCGGCGAGTCCGGCTCCGGCAAGAGCACCGTCGCCTACGGGCTGCTCGGCCTGCACCGCGGCACCGGCGCCCGGATCGGCGGCTCGGTGCGGGTCGCCGGGGTCGACGCCGTCACCGCCGAGGGCGACGAACTCCGGCGCCTGCGCGGCGGGTTGGCCGCCATGGTGTTCCAGGACCCGCTCTCCGCCCTCGACCCGTACTACGCGGTGGGCGACCAGATCGCCGAGGTCGTACGGGTGCACCGGGACGTCTCCCGCCGGGCCGCCCGGGCCCGGGCCGTCGAGGTGCTCGACCGGGTGGGCATCGCCGACGCCGCGCGGCGCTCGCGGTCGCGTCCGCACGAGTTCAGCGGCGGCATGCGCCAGCGGGTGCTGATCGCGATGGCCCTGGCCTGCGAGCCGCGGCTGCTGGTCGCCGACGAGCCGACGACCGCGCTGGACGTCACCGTCCAGGCCCAGATCCTCGACCTGCTGCACGAGTTGCGGGCCGAGACCGGCGCCGGGCTGGTCCTGGTCACCCACGACCTGGGCGTGGTCGCCGGGAGCGTCGACCGGGTGCTGGTGATGAAGGACGGCCGGGCCGTGGAGCACGGGCCGGTCGCCGAGGTGCTGGGCGCTCCGCGCGAGCCGTACACCCGCGCGCTGCTGTCGGCGGTGCCCCGGGTCGACGCGCCCGCCGGTCCGGCCGAGGCGGCAAAGCCGGCTGGGCCCGCCGGGGACGAGGTCCTGCTCGAAGCCGTCGACCTGCGCCGGGAGTTCGCCACCCGCGGCGGCCTCACCCGGCGCACCGGCCCGGTGACCGCCGTGGACGGCGTCTCGCTCACCGTACGGGCCGGCGAGACGCTGGGCGTGGTCGGCGAGTCCGGTTCCGGGAAGACCACGCTCGGGCGGATGCTCGTCCGGCTGCTGGAGCCGACCGGCGGCCGGCTGCACTACCGCGGCCGGGACATCGGAGCGCTCGGGGAGAAGGAACTGCGCCCGATCCGGCGGGAGTTGCAGATGGTCTTCCAGGACCCGGTGTCCTCGCTCAACCCGCGCCGCAGCATCGGCGAGTCCATCGCCGACCCGCTGCGCATCGCCGGGGAGAGCGACGAGCGCCGCATCCGCAGCCGGGTCGGCGAACTCCTCGAACGCGTGGGGCTCGACGCCGACTGGTACCACCGCTACCCGCACGAGTTCTCCGGCGGGCAGCGGCAGCGGGTCGGCATCGCCCGCGCGCTGGCGCCCCGACCGCGGCTGATCGTCTGCGACGAACCGGTCTCCGCGCTGGACGTCACCACCCAGGCCCAGGTGGTCGAGCTGCTGGGCGAGTTGCAGCGCGACCTCGGCCTCGCGCTGGTCTTCATCGCCCACGACCTCGCCGTGGTCCGGCAGGTGAGCGACCGGGTCGCGGTGATGCGGGCCGGGCGGATCGTGGAACAGGGCGACGCCGACACGGTGTACGACTCCCCCCAGCACGCCTACACCAAGGGCCTGTTGGCCGCCGTCCCGGTCCTGGACCCGGCCGAGGCGACCGCCCGCCGCCACGCCCGCCTGGCCTCCGCCGGCGCCTGACCGTCGACTGCCCGGCCCGGGTCGCACCTCACGGGGTGCAGCCCGGGCCGGGCAGTCGCGTACAGGTTCATAACGAACCATCAGTTGGTCTTGTTGACCTTGGAGTTGGCTCCTTCACCCGCGCGGGCTTCCTCCCGGCCCTCGACCAGGACGGCGGGCTCCAGCGGCGAGGCGATCTCCTGCGGCCTGCTGCGGGACGCCCAGTCGCGGATGCCGAGCACCACCATCACGAAGAAGATCCCGTAGACGATGCCGGAGAAGTACAGCTCGGAGTGGACCGCGAGCGGCACGCCCACCAGGTCGACGGCCAGCCAGACGAACCAGAACTCCACGTAGCGGCGGGCCTGGCTGTACATGGCGAGGATCGAGCCGACGAAGATCCAGGCGTCCGCGAGGACCATCCACCACGGTGCCCCGGGGTAGAACGAGGCGTCCGTCCCCTTCAGCACCGCGCCGAACGCGGCCGTCCCCGCCACCATCGCGGCCGCCAGCACGGCGCGTTCCTGCCACGACGCCCAGCGGACGTTGATGGTGCCTTCCTGCTCGCGGCTGCGCTTCCAGGTCGCCCAGCCCCAGGAGGCCGAGACGATGATGACGATCTGCCGGGCGGCGTTGCCGCCGAGGTGCACGTTCAGGCTGGCGATCAGCAGCAGCACCGAGCCGAGGATCTGCACCGGCCAGGCCACCAGCGAGCGCCGCAGGGCGAGCCAGACGGTGGCGAGCGCCAGGATGTTGCCCAGGAAGTCGGACCAGTAGACGGGGAGGCCGAAGAAGTCGAACTGCTCGTTCAACCAGTGGAACGCGCTCATGACTCACACCTTTGTTCGTACGGAGCGAGGTGGGGGAAGGGGCGGTCGGCCCCGCCGAAGCGGGGGGTGCGGGGCCGACCGGGCTCGTGGCGCGGGACGCGGGGTCGCGGGGGAAGCGGGGGCGCGCGCCGGGCAGGTGAAGGACGGTGCGAAGAGGTGGTGCGGGCGGATCAGAAGAGAACGGTTCAGAAGAGAACGGTTCCGGAGAGAAGGGTTCCGGAGAGAACGGTTCCGGAGAGGCGCTTCAGGAGAGGACGGCGAGCACGTGCCGTCCGTGCTCGGAGTCCAGCAGGGCCTCGGAGCGGCGGACGTCCTCCCGGGCGGCGAGCAGCAGCTCGTCGACGGAGGCGAACCGCTCGGTGCCCCGGATCCGGGCGACGAACCAGAGCTCGACGCGCTCGCCGTACAGGTCGCCCGGGGTGTCGTGGCAGTACACCTCGGTGTGGATCTCGGAGGTGTCGCAGAAGGTGGGGTTGGTGCCGACGCTGATCGTCGCGCGGTGCACGGTGCCGCTCGCGCGGCGGGCCAGCCAGCCGCTGTAGATCGCGGGCGGCGGGGCGGGGGTGCCGGGGTCGGGGGCGATGTTGGCGGTGGGGAAGCCCAGCCCCCTCCCCCGGCCGGCACCGTGCACCACGGTGCCGGACAGGGGGGCCGTCGGGGTGTCAGCCATGGGGGGTGAGCTCACGGAACTGGCTGGTGTGGAAGACCAGCGGCTCCACTCCGGGGAACAGCTCGACGGTGAGCAGTTCCAGCAGGACGATCTCGTGGTCGCCGCCGTCGTACACCGCGTGCATCCGGGCGGTCAGCCAGAGCGCCGCGTCGTGGATCAGCACCGCGCCGTCCGGCGTGGCCTGCCAGCCGGTGCCGTCGAAGCGGTCGCCCGCGCGGGAGGCGAGCCGCCGGCAGAGCGCGCCCTGGCCGCGGCTGAGCACGCTCAGCCCCAGCTCCGGAGCCTCCGTCAGCCGGGGCCAGGTGGTGGAGGTGCGGGCCACGCTGACCGCGACCATCGGCGGCTCCAGCGAGATCGACACGAAGGAGCTGACCGCGAGCCCGACCGGTTCGCCGTCGCGCAGCGCGCCGAGCGCGACCACCCCGGTGGGGTAGGCCCCGAACGCCTGGCGCAGCGCCGCGCCGTCCAGCTCGGCCCGGTCGGGCCGCTCCGCGGCGCTCGCCGCGGCCGCGGTCGGGTGGTGGGCGGGAGTGACCATGGTCGTCGCCGTCCTCTCGTCGCCGGTGCGGGGGGTCAGTGCCGGTACCGCGCGGCCGGGTGGCTGGCCGGCAGGGCCCGGTCGGACGCGCCGGTCAGCCGCTCGCGCAGCGACTCGCCCTCCGCGTACTCGCCGCGGAAGACGCCGCGGGCGCGCAGGATCGGCAGCACCGACTCGACGAACTCGACGGTGGAGGCGGGCTGGACGGTCGGCGAGAGCAGGAAGCCGTCCAGGTCGGCGCCCTCCGCCAGGGCGCAGATCTCGTCGGCGATCTCCTCGGCGGTGCCGACCACCGGGCGGGCGCCGACGCCGTGGGTGTGCCAGTCGGCGAGCACGTCGCCGACGGTCTTGTCGGCGAACCGGGCGACCTGGGTCTGCGACATCTCGGTGGACAGCTCCGCCATCGGGGTGTCCGGCGCGTACGAGGACAGGTCGAGGCCGGTGAACATGGCGTAGCTGGCGACGGTGACCTCCGGGCGCTGGGCGTCCAGGACGCGCTGCCAGCGGCGTTCGGCGTCCGCGGTGGTGGCACCGATCACGCAGGAGAACGCCGACATCACCTTGACCTCGTCGGCGCCGCGGCCGGCCCGGACGGCCTCCTCGCGGATCGCCGCGGTGTGCCCGGCGAGCTGTTGGACGGTGCCGCTGCCGACGAACATGCACTCGCCGTGCCGCCCGCCGACGCGGCGCCCGGCCGGGGAGGCGCCGGCCTGGAACAGCACCGGGGTGCCCTGCGGGGAGCGGGCGGTGTTGCCGTAGCCCTGCGAGCGGAAGTACGGGCCGTCGTGCTCGACCAGGTGGACCTTGGCCGGGTCGGCGAAGCGGCCGGCCTTGTCCTTCTCCAGGGCGTCGGGCTCCCAGGAGCCCTCCCAGTACTTGTAGACCAGGTCGAGGAAGTCCTCGGCCATCCGGTACCGGTCGTCGTGCGCCACCATGTCCATCCCGAAGGCCTTGACGGCGGTGTCGGCGGTGCCGGTGGTGACGATGTTCCAGCCGAGCCGGCCGCCGGAGAGCTGGTCCAGGGTGGCCAGTCGGCGGGCGAAGGCGTACGGCGGCTCGACCAGCACCGAGCCGGTCACCACCAGGCCGAGGTCGGTGGTGCTGGCCAGCAGGGCCGAGGCGATCACGAACGGGTCCAGGCGCGGCAGGTCGAGGGTCTCCTCGGTGGCGATCGGCGGGCGCACCCCGCCGATCTCCGACCAGCCCCAGGCGTCGGCGAGGAACAGGAAGTCAAGCTTGGCGTCCTCGCAGATCCGCGCGATGTCGCGCCAGTACCCGAGGGTGTCGAACAGGTGCCGGCGGCTGTCGGGGTGGCGCCAGGTGGCGGTGCCGCTCGCGTTGGTCTGGGCGTTCTCGAACAGTCCGAGCTTGAGGTTGCGCATGGGGTGTTCTCCGTTGAACTGGTGGTGCGGGGGAACCTGGGTGCTGAGCGGACCGGGCGTGGGGGCCGGGGACCGTCAGGGTGCTACGGGAACGGCGGGGGCGTCGAGGACCGCGCCGGTCGCGTCGGGGAGCGGGGCGGGTGCGCCGAGGGGGCCGGCGGCCGCGTCGAGCTGCGCCGCGGACGGCATGGCGGACTGGGCGCCGAGCCCGGTGACGGCCAACGAGGCCGCGCGGACGGCCCGTTCGGCGGCGGCGAGCAGGTCGGCGCCCCGGGCGAGGGAGTCGGCGAGGGCTCCGCAGAAGGTGTCGCCGGCGCCGACGGTGTCGACGGCGTCCACGACGGGGGCCGGCAGGTGCACGGCGGGACGGCCGGGCTGTTTGACCAGCGCCCCGTCCGCGCCGAGCGTCACCACGACCGCCCGGCAGGGCAGGGCGGCCCGCTCCAGCAGTTCGCGCGCCCCGTCGGGGCCGGCGGGCGGCCGCGCGCCGAGCAGGGCGGCGAGTTCGCCGAGGTTGGGGACGAGGACGTCGACGGCGGCGAGCACCTCCGGGGCGACCGGGCGGGCCGGGGCCGGATTGAGGACGACGGTGCCGCCCTGCTCCCGGGCCCGCAGCACGGCGGCGGCGACCACCTCGGCGGAGATCTCGTGCTGCACCAGGACCACCTCGCCCGCGGACCGGGCCAGCCGCTGCGGCAGGTCCGCGACGGACAGTTCGGCGTTGGCGCCCGGGTTGACCACGATGGTGTTCTCGCCGGCCCGGTCGACCACCACCGAGGCGATCCCGGTGGTGCTCTGCGGTGCCGGGCGCACCGCCCCGACGTCCACCCCTTCGGCGGCGAGCGCCCGCAGGATGGCGTCGGCGTCGGGGCCGACCCGGGCGACCATCCGCACCCGCGAGCCGAGCCGGGCCGCCGCGACGGCCTGGTTGGCGCCCTTGCCGCCGACGCCCTCCACGAAGCCCCGCGCGAGCACGGTCTCGCCGGGTCGCGGCAGGTCCTCGACGGTCAGGACGAGGTCGCGGTTGATCGAACCGACGACGGTGATGGGCGGCATCTGCACTCCTTGGGAGATCGATCTCCCACACTGTGGACCAGGCCCCCGGAACCGTCAAGTACCCTCGTGCTGCGTATTCCGCGAGCTCAGCCGAGCCCGTTCCCGACCGCGAAGGACCGCCCCACGTGACAGCGCCCCGACTCCTCGACGTGGCCGCGGCCGCCGGTGTCTCCCGCGCGACCGCCTCACGCGTCCTGGCCGGCACCCAGCGCAACGTCGACCCCGAACTCGCCCGCCGCGTCGAGGAGGCCGCCCGGCACCTCGGCTACCGCACCAACCACTCCGCCCGGGCGCTGCGCACCGGCACCACGGGCACCATCGGCGTGGTCGTCCCCTCGCTCGCCAACCCGTACTTCGTCCAGCTCGCCGACGCCCTCGCCCAGCAAGTCCGCGCCGCCGGCGGGCAGTTGGTGGTCTCCGACGCCGCCAACGACACCGCCGTCGAGGCCGAGCAGATCGAGACCCTGCTCGGCGGCCGGGTCGACGGGCTGCTCGTCGTCCCGGTCTCCGCCGGCGCGTCCGGCCCCGCCGTCCGGGCCGCCGCCCAGCGGACCCCGGTCGTCCTGTTCGACCGCTGGGCCACCGGCTCCGGCACCGTGGCCGTCACCCTCGACAACACCGCCGCGATGCGGCTGCTCCTCGACCACCTCGAAGGCCTCGGCCGCCACCGGATCGCCCTGGTCGCCGCCGACCAGGCGTCCTCCTCCGGCGCGGAGCGCCTCGCCGCCTTCACCGGGGCCCGCGGCGCCGACGCCACCACCGTCCTGCTGCCCAGCTTCACCACCGACGCCGGGCGCACCGCGGGCCGCCGGATCGCCGAGCGGCACGCCGGGATCGACGCCGTGGTCTGCGGGGCGGACGTCCTCGCGGTCGGGCTGGTCAGCACCCTGCAGCGCTCGGCGATCCCCGTCCCCGGCCGGATCGCCGTCACCGGCTTCGACGACACCGAGATGCTCGAACTCCTCGACCCGCCCATCACCTCGATCCGCCACCCGCTCACCGCCATGGCCGAGCGCGCCCTGACCCTCCTTCAGTCCCCGGCCCGTGAACGGTCGGAGCGGGTGGAGCGCTTCGCGCCGCAGCTGGTGGTGCGCTCCTCCACGGACGCGAACGCCTGAGCGGGCGAGGGGCGGCCCCGGTGTGCGGCGCGCACCCCGGGGCCGCCCCTCGGCGAACCGCTCCGGCCTTCGACCGGGCGGGACCCTTCAGGCCTTCCGCCGCACCGCGATGACGGCCGCGCCCAGCACGCAGGCGACGGCCGCGGTGACGTAGGCGAGGTGGTAGCCGCCGAGCTGGTCCGAGCTGGTCCCCGCGACCAGGACCATCACCGCCACGCCCGCGCTGGCGCCGATCTGCTGCGTCACGACGTTCACCGCGCCCGCGACGGCGTGCTGCTGCTCCGGGACGCCGGAGAGCCCGGCCGTGGTCATCGAGGGGAAGTTCAGCCCCTGGCCGATGCCGCTGACCACCAGGCCGGGCAGCACGTGCAGCACGTAGTTCCCGTCCTGCGGCGTGCCCAGCCACAGCCCGGTGCCGACGCCGATCAGGACCAGGCCGACGGCCATCAGCGTCCGCGGGGAGTACGTGGCCAGCAGCCGGCCGGTGACGAAGTTGGCGGTGAGGAACACCGCCAGGGACATCGGCACCAGCGCCAGGCCGGACTCGGAGGGCGAGTAGTGCAGCATCCCCTGGAGGTACAGCGGGGCGAAGAACAGCATCCCGATCGAGCCCGTGTACTGGAGGAACGCCGACAGGCTCGCGTCCCGCACCGAGGCGATCCGGAAGAGGCCGAGCGGGAGCACCGGGTCGGCGGTGCGGTGCTCCCGGACGACGAACAGCACCAGGGAGACCGCCGCGGCGGCCAGGACGGTCCACGCCGTCGCGCCGCTGCTGCTCACGCCGACCACGAGCAGGGTGAGGCCGAGGGTGCCGGTGATCGCGCCGGGCAGGTCCAGCCGGCCGCGGTGACCGGCGCCGTCGGGCAGTCCGACGCGGGTCGCGGCCAGCACGCCGACCCCGATCAGCACCGAGAACCAGAGCACCGAACGCCAGCCGAAGAACTGGGTCAGGACGCCGCCCAGCAGCACTCCGCCGCTGAAGCTCACGGCGCCGACGGCCGTGTACACGCTGATCGCCCGGTTGCGGGCCGGGCCGACCGGGAAGAGCGCGGTGAGCAGGCCCAGCGCGGCCGGCCCCGACAGGGCGGCGCCGATGCCCTGGACGGCGCGCGCGCCCAGCAGCGTCACGGTGTTCGGGGCCACCGCCCCGACCAGCGCGGACACGGTGAACAGGGCGACGCCGACCTCGAACACCCGCCGCCGCCCGAGGACGTCGGCCAGCCGGCCGCCCACCAGCAGGAAGCCGGCGAAGGTGACGGCGTAGGCGGTCATCACCCACTGGAGCGTGGTCTCCCCCAGGTCGAAGCGCTCTCCGACGGACGGCAGGGCGGCGTTGAGCACGCCGAGACCGCTCACGTCCAGGGCGAACGCCCCGGCCAGCACGCCGAGCGCCAGCCCCGGCCGGCGGGCCGACTCGACCACGGTGGCGGTCATGCGGGCCCGCCCGGGAGCTCGCGGCCGAGCGCACGGCGCCGCGGGAGGGACCTTACTAAGGAGCTGTCGGCACTGGCTGACGATGCATCAAGATTCTCAACTGCCATGCGGTCAGCTTGCATTGATCGCTCATCCGCTGTCCACCCCGCCCGGCGCGCATGGTACCGGCAGTCGGCCCTTCCCCAGGTCATTCGATTTCCGTCGACCTCTACCCGACGGCGGCACCCATCACACATTCGTACATCTGTTGCATCGAGGAGATCGAATCGGACACTTTGTCGATCAAATCCCGCCAGCGCTTCATCCGGCCGTCGAAATACGCGATCCTTGAATCGATGAACGCGTAGTCGACACATCTCTCCGCACCCCGAGGGCGGATGAACATACCCGCGCTGCGGAATTCTCAGCAGCGGAAGTGGCCGGCAGCCCGACCGGCAGGAGCCGAACGCGTCGGCCAGAATTCCACAGTGTGCCGCTGATCAGTGAGCCGCTGAACGGCGACCACTCAAGCACCCCCGAAGACCCGACCCTCACCCCGTCCTGCCGCGCCGCGCGGTCGGCACCCCGAGTCCTTCCTCCTGTCACGAGAGGAGCAGCGCTGCCCGACCGCACGTCCATGCATGTCATGTACAGACCTACTACCATGCCGGCAGGCTGACCGGCGCTGCCCCGACGCCGCCCACCCTCCACTCCGCCCCGCCCCGCTTTTCGTTCGCTCCACCGGATTTCCCGTTCACTTCACCGGACTTCCCGTTCACGTCGAGCGCGAACTCCGGAAACACCGGCACCGTCCGCACGCCGCCCCGCCGATTCCGCGACGGCCCCCGGCGCGGAGGACGGATCCCGCCGTGCCCCGCCCCCCTGTTCCCGGCTGCCCTGAAATCGGCGTCCCCCCCGACCGGCCGGCCGCGAAGCCCCGTCCTCCATTCCATCCGCCCTGCTGAGGGAGTCGCCATGCCCCACGAGCGCGCAGCGCGAGACATCACCGACGTCACGGATTTCCTGCTGTCCCGCTTCGCCGAGCTGTCGGACGTGTCCGCGGCCTCGGTGGACCTCCGGGCGCCCATGCACCGGTACGGGCTGGACTCGTTGAAGTCGGTGAACCTCGCGGCCTCCCTGTCCGAGTACCTCGGCTGGCAGGTCCCGGCCACCTGGATGTGGCAGTACCCGACCCTGGACGGACTGGCCCGCGCCCTCGTCGACGGCCCCCGCTCCGCCGGGCCCGCCCCCGGCGCCGAGCGCCGCAAGCCCGCGCACGAGCCGGTCGCGGTCGTGGGCATCGGCTGCCGCTTCCCCGGCGGACCGGACCCGTCCTCGTTCTGGCGGCTGCTGGTCGAGGGCGGCGACGCCGTCGGACCGGTGCCGGCCGCCCGCCGCGAGCTGCTGGGCGACCGGGTGCGCTGGGGCGGGTTCATCGACGGCATCGACCGGTTCGACCCGCTGTTCTTCGGCATCTCGCCCCGCGAGGCCGTCCAGATGGACCCTCAGCAGCGCCTCGTCCTGGAGCTGTGCTGGGAGGCGCTGGAGGACGCGGGCATCGCGCCGCACAGCCTCGTCGGCAGCGACACCGGCGTGTTCATGGCCTCCTGCTGGAACGACTACGCCGCGCTGGCGCACTACCGCGGCCCCGACGCCCAGATCACCCCGCACACCGCGACCGGCATCCACGACGGCATCATCGCCAACCGCGTCTCCTACGTCCTCGGCCTCCAGGGCCCCAGCATGGCGATCGACGCCGCCTGCGCCGGATCCCTGGTCTCGGTGCACGTCGGGTGCCAGTCGATCCAGCTGGGCGAGAGCGACCTGGTGCTGGCCGGCGGCGTCAACCTCAGCTTCGTCCCCGACTACTACACCGCCATGGACCAGCTGGGCGCGATCTCCCCCGACGGCCGCTGCAAGACCTTCGACGCCCGGGCCAACGGCACCACCCGCGGCGAGGGCGCCGGCGTCGTCGTGCTCGCCCCGCTGAGCGTGGCACTGGAGCGCGACCTGCCGGTGTACTGCCTCATCAAGGGCAGCTCCTCCAACAACGACGGTCCCAGCAACGGGATGACGGCGCCCAACCCGCAGGCGCAGGAGAAGATGCTCCGCACCGCGTACCAGCGGGCGGGCATCGCCCCGGACCTCGTGGACTACATCGAGTGCCACGGCACCGCGACGCCCCTCGGCGACCCGATCGAGGCCAACGCCGTCGGCGCGGTCCTGGGCGGCGCCGACCGCGCGGCTCCGCTGAGGATCGGCTCCGTCAAGTCCAACGTCGGGCACCTGGAGGCGGCGGCCGGCATCGTCGGCCTGGCCAAGCTCGCGCTGTCGATGCGCAACGGCGTCCTGCCGCCGAGCCTGCACTACAGCGCGCCCAACCCGCAGATCCTGTTCGACGCGTACAACCTCACCGTCCAGGACCGGCTGACGCCGTGGCCGCGCCGCTCCGACGCCCGCCGGGGCGGCGTCAGCTCCTTCGGCTTCGGCGGCGCGATCTGCCACATCGCCGTCGAGGAACTGCCGCGCCCCGAGGCCTCGCTGCTGCTGCTGGCCGCGGACTCCCCCGCGGAGCTGGCCGAGCGGGCCCTGGAGTCGCGGGACGCGACCGACCTGCGCGCGCTCTGCCGCCGCACGCCCGGCGACGGCCCGTTCCGGCTCGCGGCCACCGCCCGCGACATGGCCGAACTCCGCAGCAGCCTGGACGCCTTCGCCGCCGGAACCACGGCCCCCGGCCTGAGCGTCGGGGAGGTCGGGGAGCGGCCCGGCCGGCCGCGGGTGGCGTTCCTGTTCTCCGGCAACGGCTCGCAGTGGGTCGGCATGGGCCGCCAACTGCTCGCCGGCCGACCCGTGTTCCGCCGCTCCATGACGAGGTCCGACCGGCGGATGCGGGAGCTGCTGGGCTTCTCGCTCGTGGAACAGCTGATGGACCCCGACGGCCGCCTCGACGACATGGACGTCTTCCAGCCGCTGCTGTTCTCCCTCCAGGTCGCGCTGGCCGAGACCTGGCGCTCGCTGGGCGTGGAGCCGGACGTCGTGGTGGGGCAGAGCGTCGGCGAGTTCGCCGCCGCGCACATCGCCGGCGCGCTCGACTTCGAGGACGCCTCCCGGCTGGCCGCCCACCACGGCCGGCTCCTCCAGCAGCTGGCCGTCGGCCGCGGCGAGGGCATCGTGGTGATGACCCCCGCGGACGAGGTCCGGCCGCACCTGACCGGCGGGCTCACCCTCTCCGGCCACAACGGCCTGAGCTCCACCCTGGTCACCGGCACCCCGCAGGAGATCGACGACCTCGTCCGGCGGCTGACCGACGCCGGCGTCGTCAACCACCGGGTGCGGATGGGCCACGCCCCGCACTCGCCGCTGGTCGACCACGTCCTCGCCCCGCTGAAGGCCGAGCTGGACGGCATCAGGCCGCGCACCGCCCGCGTCCCGATGATCTCGACGGTCACCGGCGAGCCGGTCGACGGCGCGGAGCTCGGGCCGGACTACTGGGCGGACAACCTGCGCCGGGAGATCCGGGTGGTCGACGCCCTGACCAGGCTGCGCGACCACGACGTCGACGCGGTGGTCGAGCTCAGCCCCCACCCCCTGCTGCTCAAGTCGGTGTCGGAGATCCTGCCGGCCGTCACCACCCTGCCCTCGCTGCGGCGCGGCGCCGACGAGGCCGCCACCCTGCTCGGCTCGCTCGGCGCCCTCTACGCGGCCGGACTCCCCGTCGCCGCCCACCCCTTCCTCGCGGGCGACCGCGGACGGCACGCCGTACCGGGCGGCGGCGAGGCCGCGGCGGCCGACCGGGTGCACCTGGTCCCCGTCACGGCCCGGACCGCGGACGCGCTGGCCGACACCTGCCGCGCGCTGTCCAACCACGTCGAACGCGACCCGGCCCTGCGGGTCTCCGACCTCGCCTACACCCTCGCCGCCCGACGCACCCACCACGCCCACCGGATCGCCCTGTTCGCCCGCGACCGGCAGGACGTCCTGGACGGGCTCGCCCGGATCGCCGACGGCCGGCCGCACCCCGACGTCGTCACCGGCACGGTCTCCGGCACCGCCGACCGGCGGGTGGCGCTGGTGTTCTCCGGCACCGGCACCCACTGGGCCGGCATGGGCCGCGAACTGCTGCGCTCGCACGCCGGCTTCCGGCAGTGGATGCACGCCTGCGACGACGCCGTGCGCGCGGCCGGCGGCGGCTCGGTGCTCGACCGGCTCACCGCCCCGGACGGGCAGGCCCGGTACGAGGAACTGGACGTCCAGCAGCCGGTGCTGTTCGCCCTCCAGGTCTCGCTGGCGAAGGTCTGGCTCGGACTCGGCGTCGAGCCGGCCGCCGTGGTCGGGCACAGCCTGGGCGAGGTCGCGGCCGCCTGCGTGGCCGGCGCGCTGTCCCTGGAGGACGCCGCCAGGGTCGTGGTCGCCCGCTCGCAGCTGCTCGAACACGAGGCCGCCGCGGGCGCGATGCTCTCGGTCGACCTGCCGGAGCCGGAGCTGCTGCCCCGGCTCGCCGCCTACGCGGGGCAGGCGGCCGTCGCGGCGGTCAACAGCCCCACCAGCACGGTGGTCTCCGGCCCGCGCGAGGCCCTCGACGCCCTGGCGGCCGACCTCGGCCGGGACGGGATCCCGGCTCGGCGGCTCCGGGTCGAACGGCCGATGCACAGCCCCGGCATGGACGCGCTGACCGGCCCGCTGCGTGAGCGTCTCAAGGACATCGCCCCGCTGGCGCCCGGCCTCGACTTCCACTCCACCGCCCTGGCCGGCGCGGTGAACCCGGTCGTCGACGCCGACTACTGGGTGCGCAACCTGCGCGACCGGGTCCGGTTCGCCGAGGCGACCGCCGCGCTCGTCGACCGGGGCGTCTCCACCTTCATCGAGATCGGCCCGCACGAGACGCTGCGCGGCGCGGTCGAGGAGACCGGACTGTCCCGGGGCGTCCGGGTGCACGCGGTCAACTCGATGCGGCGCGGGGAGAGCGACCTCCGCTGCCTGCTGGGCGCCGCCGCCGAACTGTTCGTCAGGGGCCTGCCGCTGACCTTCGACCCGCTGTTCGGCGACGACGTCGAGGTGGTGGAGACCCCGCTCGTCCAGTGGCAGAAGGAGCGCTACTGGATCGACTCCGAGCCCCGCCGCGAGCCCGCCCCGGTCGCGGCCGCCGCCGTCGCCGCCGTCGCCGCCGTCGCCGAACCGGTCGCGGCGCGGCCAGCGCAGGCCACGGTGGCGGAGCGGCCGGTGGCGGAGGTCGTCCTCGCCGAACTCGCCGACGCGCTGGGCGTACCGGCGGGCCGGTTCGACGCCGGCGCCGGCCTGCGCGACTTCGGCCTCGACTCGATGCTCGCGATCCGCCTCGTCAACCGGATGCAGGCGGTCCTCGGGCACCGGGTCTCGCCGGTGGTGTTCCTGGACGGGCGCTCCATCGCCGAGGTGGTCGGCCACTTCGTCGGGCTCGCCGACGGACCGGCCGCTCCCGCCCCGCAGCCGCCCCAGGCGGTCCAGGCGCCCCAGGCGGTCCAGGCCGTCCAGGCCGTCCAGGCGCCCACGCCCAAGCCCGAGCCTGCGCGGTCCTTCCTGGAGGACCTGTCCGAACTGGACGCCGAGGAGCTGCTGGAGGAGCTGGACGCGCGCGGCCTGCTGGAGGCCACCGACGCGCCGGCGCCGGAGCAGCTGCGCGCCGAAGGCCTCGGCCTCGAACTGGCGCCGGCCTCGCACGGCCAGGCCTCGCTCTGGTTCATGCAGATGATCGCGCCGGACGCCGTGCCCTACAACTACATGGTGACCGCCCGGATCCGGACGGCGGTCGACGAGGACGCCCTGGAGCGCGCCGTCCTGGCCGTGCTCGACCGGCACCCCGCGCTGCGCACCCTCTACGTGGAGGCGGGCGGCCGCCCGTACCAGGTCGTCCTGGACGAGCCGGTGTACGAGTTCCTCGTGGTGGACACCGCCGACCTGGACGACGAGGAGGCCCGCGAGGAACTGGCCCGGTACGGGCACGAGCCGCTGGACATGGACAACGGTCCGCTGGTGCGGGTCGTCCTGATGCGGCGCGGCCCGTCCGACCACTTCCTGATGGTGCTGGTCCACCACATCGCCTCGGACGCGGCCTCGGCCGACATCATGATCCGCGAGCTCCAGGAGTTCTACGAGGGCGCCGACCCGGCCGGCCGCACGCCGGTCGCCCCGTACACCGAGTTCGTCGAGTGGGAGCGGCAGTGGCTGGCCGGGCCGGCCGCGGAGGCGGCGCTGGACTGGTGGTCGGAGAAGCTCGCCGACCCGCCCGCCCACCTGGACCTGTCCAGCAAGGAGCGGCCGCCGGGCGTCACCTACGAGGGCCGCGACCTCGCGTTCCGCTGGAGCACCGAGGAGACCCGCCTGCTGCGGGAGTTCGCGGTGCGCGAGGGCGTGTCGATCAGCACCGTCGTGCTGGCCGGGTTCTTCGCCACGCTCAACCGCGCGGCCGGGACGGAGGACTCGGTGCTGGCCACCGCGATCGCCCAACGGGCCGAGCCCGGCTGGGAGTCCGCGATCGGCTACTACCTCAACACCGTGCTGGTCCGGGCGAACCCCGCCGGGGACCGCAGCTTCCGCGAGCTGCTGCGCGAGGTCCACGCCTTCTCGCTCGGCCTCCTGGAGCACATGAACTACCCCCTCGACCTGCTGGCCGCCCAGCTGAAGCCGCCGCGCGCCGAGGGCCGCTCCCCGTGGTTCGACGTGGTGGTGAACTGGCTCTCCTCGGACGCCTTCCCCCGCTCCGTCAAGCTCTTCCACGGCGTCGGCGAGACGCTCTCCCCGGACGCCGCGCTGCCGCTCGAACCGCTCCAGGTGCGCAGGCACCTCGCCAAGTTCGACCTGGAGATCTCGATGGCCGACATCGACGGCCGGGTGGCCGGCCACGTCCAGTTCAAACCGGGCTACCTGGAGAGGCAGACCGTGACGGCCCTGCTCGCGCTGTACCGCACCGTGCTCTTCGACTCGATCGCCCGACCCGACCAGGCCCTCGGCGACATCGCGCCGGCCGGCCTCCCCAAGGAGACAGAGCAGTGACCGAAACCCTGCACTCCGAGTTCATCGCCCAGGCGGTCAAGAACCCCGACGCGACCGCGGTCTACTCCGACGCCGGCGTGCTGACCTACGGCGAGCTGAACGAGCGGTCCCGCGAGCTGGCCGAGCGGCTCCTCGCCGACGGCGCGGGCCCGGGCGTCCCGGTCGGCATCTGCGTCGAGCGCACCCCCGACCTGCTCGTCGCCGTCCTGGCGGCCCTGCGCACCGGATCCTGCTACCTGCCGCTGGACCCGAACTACCCCGCCGACCGGCTGGCCTTCATGGTCCAGGACAGCGGGACCCGGCTGCTGCTCACCACGCCCGCCTCCCGGGCCAGTTGCCCGCCCGGCCCGACCGTGGTCGTGCTCGGCGGGACCACGGCCACCGAGCCCGGCGCCGAGCCCGTGGCGGTCGTGCCCGAGGACACCGCGTACGTCATCTACACCTCGGGCTCCACCGGCAGGCCCAAGGGCGTGGCCGTCCGGCACGCCGGCGCCGTGGCGATGCTCGCCGAGATGGACCGGGTCCTGGAGGGCTGCGACCTGAGCGGCGTCTCGGCGGCCAGCTCGGTCTGCTTCGACCTGTCCGTGATGGAGGTCTTCAACGCGCTGTGCCGCGGCGGCGCCGTCGTGCTCGTCGAGAGCGCCGTCCACCTGACGGAGAGCCGGTACGCGGACCGGATCACCCACCTGTCCGTCGTCCCGTCGGTCATGAACGGCCTGCTCGACGCCGGCGCCCTGCCCCCGAACGTGCGGTCGATCGTCTTCGGCGGCGAGGCGCTGCGCCGCAAGCTGGCCGACCGGGCCTACCGGGAGACGGGCGCCACCCGGGTGTTCAACGCCTACGGCCCCACCGAGGGCACCGTCTTCTGCTCGTTCGGGCTGGTGCCCGAGAACGGGACGGACGAGCCGACCATCGGCCCGCCGACCACCACCGACCTGGTCTACGTGCTCGACGACGAGCTGCGGCCGCTCCCGGCCGGCGAGTCCGGCGAGCTCTACCTCGGCGGCGTCGGCCTCGCGCACGGCTACGTCAACCGGCCCGGCACCACCGCCGAGCGGTTCGTGCCGGACCCGTTCCGCGACGGCGAGCGGATGTACCGCACCGGGGACGTCGTCAGGTTCACCGAGGACGGCGAACTCCGGTTCCTCGGCCGCTCCGACCACCAGGTCAAGCTGCGCGGCTACCGGATCGAGCTGGAGGAGGTCGAGGCCCGGCTGACCGGCTGCCCCGAGGTCCGGGAGGCCGCCGCCGCCGTCCGGGGCAACCGGCTGGTCGGCTACGTCGTCCCCGCCGGCGAGGGCGCACCGCAGGACGGCCCCCGGCTGGACCCGGCCCTCCAGGGCGCGATCACCGGCCGGCTCGCCACCGAGGTGCCCGACTACCTGGTGCCCGCGACGCTCGTCTTCCTGCCCGCCCTCCCGCTGGGCCCGGGCGGCAAGCTCGACCGCGACGCGCTGCCCGAGCCGCCGGCCGCCGGCACCGACGGGCCGCGGTCGGCCGCCGGCACGCCGACCGAGGTGGCGCTGGCGGAGATCTGGGGCGAGCTGCTCGACCTCGATCCGTCGGGCATCGACGTGCAGTCCGCCTTCTACGACCTCGGCGGCGACTCGCTGCTGCTGATCCGTCTCGCCCGGCTGATGACCCGTCGCTTCGACCGCCGCGTCCGGGTGCCCGACCTGTTCAGCTTCCGCGACATCGCCTCCCTCGCCCGCTGGCTCGACGACGACAGCGGCGCCACCCCCGAGGTGGTCGAGTCGGCCCGCCAGCGCGCCGGCGCCCGCCGCGCCGCCCTGCGCGGCCGCGGCGCCGGCGGCACCGGCCGATAGCCACCCGAGTCACCTCCACCCGACACGAAGCACACGAAGCACACGAAGCAGGAGCCTTCCATGACCGACAGCCCCGAGCAGGAGTACGACCCGGGTGACGTGGCCGTCATCGGCATGTCCCTGCGGGCGCCCGGCGCCCGCACCAAGGAGCAGTTCTGGGACGTCCTCGTCCACGGCCGGGAGACCGTGTCGTTCCTGGCCAAGGAGGACATCCACGTCGACGAGACCCTGATCCACAACCCGTCCTACGTCCGGGCCTGCGGCGTCCTCGACACGTACGACAGGTTCGACCCGTCGGTGTTCGGCATCAGCGACCGGATGGCCGCCGCGATGACCCCGGAGAACCGGCTCTACCTGGAGAGCGCCTGGGAGTCCCTGGAGGACGGCGGCTACGACCCGGACCGGCTCACCGCCGAGATCGGCATGTACGGCGCCAACAACCCGCAGACCGCCGCGCTCTACAGCTCCCCGCCGGACCGGGCGTCGGTCGGCCCCGAAGCGATCGAGGCCAGCCTGGCATGGTCGCCGGACAGCATGACCTCCAACGCCCTGTACTACATGGGGCTCACCGGCGAGGCCGTCACGGTCGCCGCCGTCTGCGCGGGCTTCCACTACGCGGTGCACCTGGCCTGCCAGTCGCTGCTGCTCGGCCAGAGCGACATGGCGATCGCCGGCGGCGCGATGGTCCGCCTGCCGCACCCGCGCGGGCACCTGTGGGAGGAGAACCGCATCCTGTCGAAGGACGGCCACTGCCGTCCGTTCGACGCCAACGGCACCGGCAGCGCGCTGTCCAGCGGTGTCGTCACCCTGCTGCTGAAGCCGCTCGGCCGGGCCGTCGCCGACCGCGACCACGTCTACGCCGTCGTCCGGGGCTCGGCCGTCAACAACAACGGCGTCAGCGCGATGGCGTACGGCCTGGCCCAGCCCGAGCGGCTGAGCGCGTGCATCGCCGCGGCGATGGAGGTGGGCGGCGTCAGCCCGGACACCGTGTCCATGTACGAGGCCAACGGCCTCGGCCTGCCGGTGACCGACGAGCTCGAAGTCCACGCGGCGACCATGGCGTTCGGGAAGCGGACCGCGACCGCCTCGATCGGCGGGGTCAAGGGCAACGTGGGCCACGGCGGCGTGGTGTCCGGCGGCTTCGGCGCGGTCAAGGCCGCGCTGGCGCTGTACCACCGGACACTCCCGGCCACCATCAACCTGACCGAGGTCAACCAGGACCTCGACTTCCCCAGCACCCCCTTCGTGCCGCAGATCGAGGGCGCGGCCTGGGAGCCGGAGGCCGGCATCCGCCGCGCGGGCATCACCTCCCTCGGCGGCGGCGGCTACAACGCCCACCTGGTGCTGGAGGAGCCGCCGGCACCGGCCGGACGCGCCCCCGAGGAGGCGGGCCGCCCCCGGCTGGCCACCCTGTCCGCGATGGACGACGACGCGCTGGCCCGTCAGCGCACCCGGCTCCGGGAGTGGCTGGAGGCCCGCCCGGAGCTGCGCCTGGACGACGTCTGCTTCACCCTCAACCTCGGCCGCAAGGTGATGGGCCGCCGCTGGGCGGCCGTGGTCCGCAGCCGCGAGGAGCTGATCGCGGCGCTGTCCGACGACGCCCGCGGCCCGGTCGCCTCGACCGCCGCCGCCCCGCGCACGGACCCGGGCTCCTTCTCCCGCACCGACGACGGGATCGTGCCGTCCGGCCAGGACGCGCCGGCCCTGACCGACCTGGCCGCCGCCTGGGTGAGCGGCCTCCAGGTGGACTTCGACGCCCTGCACCGGGACGGGGCCGGCCGCCGCGTGCCGCTGCCCGCCTACCCCTTCCAGCCCCGCCGGTTCTGGCGGACGGACTGGTAGGCATGAGCACACCGGCACTGGACACCGTGGACCTGGGCGACCCGGCCACCTTCGCCGACCACGACCTCGACGGGTTCTGGCGCACCCTGCGGGACACCGCGCCGATGCACTGGAACCCGCCGGTCGACGGCCGCCGGGGGTTCTGGGTGCTCTCCCGCTACGACGACATCATGGCCACCTACCGGGACAACGTGAACTTCACGTCCCAGCGCGGCAACGTGCTCGTCACCCTCCTGGAGGGCGGCGACGCCGGGGCCGGCCGGATGCTGGCCGTCACCGACGGGCCCCGGCACCTGGAGCTGCGCAAGATCCTCCAGCGCGTGCTCTCGCCGCGGGTGCTCGACGAGGTCGCGCGGACCGTCCGGGTCAACACCCGGCAGTGGATCCGCGAGGCCGTCGGCTCCGGCGGCTGCGACTTCGCGGAGCAGATCGCCTCGCGGATCCCGATGACCACCATCTCCAACCTGCTCGGCGTCCCCGAACGGGACCGGGACTACCTGCTCAGCCTCACCAAGACCGCGCTGTCCGCGGACGACGAGGACGTCGACGAGGTCGACTCCGAGATGGCCCGCAACGAGATCCTGATGTACTTCATGGACATCGTCGAGGAGCGGCGCGAGGCACCCGGCGACGACGTGATCAGCATGCTGATCGGCAGCGCCGTCGACGGTGTGCCGCTGTCCGACGAGGACGTCGTGCTCAACTGCTACAGCCTGATCATCGGGGGCGACGAGACCAGCCGGCTGACGATGATCGACTGCGTCCGCACCCTCGCGGCCCACCCCGAGCAGTGGCGCCGGCTCAAGCGGGGCGAGGTCGCGATCGAGACGGCCGTGGACGAGGTGCTGCGCTGGGCGTCGCCCACCATGCACTTCGGGCGCAGCGTCGAGCGGGAGACCGAACTGCACGGCGTACGGCTGCGGCCGGGCGACATCGTCACGCTCTGGCACGCCTCCGGCAACCGGGACGAACGGGTCTTCGCCCGGCCCGGGGAGTTCGACCTCGGCCGCACCCCCAACAAGCACCTGGCCTTCGGCTACGGCCCGCACTTCTGCGTCGGCTCGTACCTGGCCAAGGTGGAGATCGCCGAACTGCTCAAGGCCCTGCGGGACTTCACCCTCGGGTTCGAGCAGACCGAGGAGGCGCTGCCGATCCGGTCCAACTTCCTGACCGGGTTCTCCACCATGCCGGTGCGCTTCACGCCCGACCACTCCGGACTGAGAGAGTGCGGATGAACATCTACATGTCAGGACAGGGGGCGTTCGCGGTCCAGGTCGCGGAAGCCCTCCTGGACAAGGGGCACAAGATCGTCGGCGCGGCCGCGCCCCGGCTGCGCAAGGGCAGGACCGACGAGAGCGACGCGATGTCCTGGGACCGCCTGCGCGCCTGGGCGTTCCCCCGGGACATCCCCTGGACGGACTCGCTCGAACTGCGGGCGATGCACATCCCGGACGGGGTGGACGTCATCCTCGCCGCGCACTCGCACGCCTTCCTCGGCCGGCGGACCCGCGCCCGGGCCGGCCTCGCCACCATCGGCTACCACCCCAGCCTGCTGCCGCTGCACCGCGGCCGGGACGCGATCCGATGGACCATCCGCGACGGCGACAAGGTGACGGGCGGGAGCGTCTACCACCTCACCGAGCGCACCGACGGCGGCCCGCTCGCCGCCCAGGAGCACCTGCTCGTGCCCCCGGGCTCGACCGCCCAGAGCCTGTGGCGCGACCACCTGGCGCCGCTCGGCGTGCGACTGCTGCTGAAGGTGGTCGACGACCTCGCCGCCGACCGGCGGATCGAGGTGCCCCAGGACGAGAAGCTGGCGACCTGGGAGCCCGCGATGGACACCCAGCCGCTGTTCAAGCCCGAACTCATCGCCCTGCCGGGCAGCGTCCGGGTCGACGGCAGCGCGCGGGCGCTGCACGAGTGAGAGCCGTGTAGCGCCGCGACGGCCGAATTGCCGCGATCAACTCCTCAGGTGCCCCCGGGTGTTCGAGACTCCGGGGGCACCTCTGCGCTTTCGGAAAGCCGGAGTTGGCAATTCTTCTGCCCATTTCTCCGACAACTCGACTGCGGTGAAGCCTGGTTATCCGACCTGACGGCCAGCCAGCAGGAATCGGATTTCCCGCGCCGAACCTCGCAAGAACGACCTTTCGGATCCCGGGAACCGTACGGCCCCGCCGAGCGTCCCGCCTCGCGCCCGCCGCCCGGATCCCGCCGCGATACCCGTGGTGACCAGCGGAGATTGCCCGGCGGAGCGTCGTCGATCCGGCGGCCGGAGCGGCGCCCCGGTGCCGTGCGTCACCGTTCGCGACCGCCGGACGTGCCTCGGAGGCAGGCTGGCGACCGCCCTTCGGGGCGTGATTTACCTCACACCCTAGTGGTCGGTTCATCCGTTTTCACCCGAGCTGCCCCCCGTCTGACAGGGCCGCAGCAAGGGCTCTTTTCTCATGCATTTCTGATGAAGCGTTGACAGCTCTTTTAGGTGTCCATAAAGATCCGCTCAAACTTCGCCCACATTCCGGAAGTCGGAGCTTACGCACAGTGAGAACAGCAGCAAGACGGTCGGGCAGCATGCTCGCCGCGGCACTCGCCGCGGTCGCGCTCGCCGCGACCGCGGTGGTGCCCGCCGCCGCCGCCGGAGGGACACCTCCCCCCGGCGTGACGGAGCCCCAGGACACCGCCGAGACCCTGGCCGTCCAGGAGGCCGCCCGCACCGGCCAGCCGGTCGAGGTGCTCGCCAAGCGCGGCGAGACCAGCGACACCGTCGCCCAGCCCGACGGCAAGCTGAAGACCACCACCTACGTCCAGCCCAAGCGGGTGCGCAAGAACGGCGCCTGGGTCGACCTCGACCCCACCCTCCGGACGCTGCCCGGCGGCGCGATCGCCCCCAAGGGCTCCACCGCCGACCTGACGTTCTCCGGCGGCGGCACCGCACCGCTGGTCACCATGGCCCGGGCCGGCAAGGAGCTGAAGCTCAGCTGGCCCAAGCCGCTGCCCAAGCCGACCGTCAACGGCGCCACCGCCGAGTACGCGTCGATCCTGCCGGACGTCGACCTGAAGCTGTCCGCCACCAAGACCGGGTTCACCCAGGTCATCGTGGTGCACACCGCCGAGGCCGCCAAGAACCCCGAGCTGGACCAGCTCCGGCTCGGCCTCCAGGGCAACGGCCTGACGGTCGGCCAGGAGGCGGACGGCACCCTCAAGGCCAAGGACCCCTCCGGCGGCGGCACCGTCTTCGAGGCGCCCGTCCCGGTGATGTGGGACTCCTCCAAGCCGGCCGGCGCCGCGCCCGCTCCGAGTGCCCCGGCCGCCGCGCCCGCCGCACCCGCCGCGCCGAAGGCGTTCAAGGCCGCCCCGCAGGCGGCACCGCAAGCCGAGGCCGCGGCCCCCGCCGCCCCCGCCGCTCCCGCCGCTCCCGCTGCTCCCGCTGCTCCCGCGCCGACCGACCCGGCCGTCGCCGGCTACGGCGACCTGCCCGGCGAGGGCGCCAAGATGACCCGCCTCAAGGTCGAGCTGCCCAAGGACGCCCTGCTGCTCTCGCCCGACCAGGCGATGCTGGACGCCCCGGACACGGTCTACCCGGTGATGATCGACCCGGCGTGGAACACCCCGCACGCCGGCGACTGGGCGGGCGTCTCGCGCACCTACCCGAACCAGGCGTACTGGCACTTCACGTACAACAGCAGCTACGTCCACGACTGGGGCGTCGGCTACTGCGGCGACACCTCCCGCTGCGCGCCGACCGACGTGAAGCGCGCCTTCTTCCAGGTGTCCAACCCGTTCGTCGGCAAGCAGATCCTCGGCGCCACCTTCGGCACCTACGAGAGCTGGTCGTACTCCTGCGACGCCCGGCCCGTCGAGCTGTGGAGCACCGGCTACATCTCCCCCGGCCTGAACTGGAACGCCCAGAACGCCTCCGGGTTCTGGAGCCGCTACCTGCAGACCATCAACACCGCCAAGGGCTGGAGCGGCAACTGCCCCGGCGGCTGGCTGGAGTACGGCGAGACCGGCGCGGTGAAGAACCTCGTCCAGGACGCCGCCAACTGGGGCTGGCCGACCATCACCTTCGGTCTGAAGGCCCAGAACGAGGGCGACACCCTCGCCTGGAAGCGCTTCACCGACGACGCCTACCTGCAGGTGTACTACAACCTGCGGCCGAACCAGATCCCGATGTCCGACATGACGATGTCGCCGGGCTCGGTCTGCCAGTACCCGGGCATCAAGATCAACAAGATGCCGCAGGTCACCACCCGGGCCACCGACCCGGACGGCGAGGCCATCGGCGTGCAGTTCGCGGTCGGCTGGGACGACGGCACCGGCCTGCGCCGGCGCTGGTGGTCCACCGGCTCGGAGGACGCCGCACCGGGGGGCAACACCTTCAAGGCCTCCGGCTCGATCTTCTCCTGGCCGCTGCCGACCGACCTGCCGAAGAACCTCCAGCTCGACTGGGAGGCCCGCGCCTGGGACGGCGCGCAGTGGGGGCCGTGGTCCTCCGACGGTGACCCGACCGGCTGCTACTTCATCGTCGACACCTCCGCACCGGACGGCCCGGCGATCACCTCGGACGCCTACCCGGGTTCCAAGGACGCCACCGCGGCGCTCCCGTGGACCGACGGCGTCGGCAAGAGCGGCCAGTTCACCCTGAAGTCCGCCGCCACCGACGTGGTCAAGTACCAGTGGGGCCTGGACACCTCGCCGTCCGCGGCGAACGAGGTCGCCACCAGCGGCGGCGCCGGCCAGACCGTCCGCATCCAGCCGCAGACCGCCGGCGTCCACTTCATCTCCGCCCGGGCTGTCGACGGCGCGGGCAACGCCTCCCAGCCCGAGACGTACTACTTCAACGTGCTCACCGGGCAGGCCCAGCGCACCGGCTGGTCGATGGACGACCCGAGCGGCACCAGCGTCACCGGCACCGGCGGCGGCTTCGAGGCGACCCTCGGCTCCGGCGCCACCGCGGGGGCCCCCGGCCACCTCGCCGAGGGCCTCGCCCTCGACGGCACCGCCAACGGCTACGCCGAGACCCAGGGCAACGTGCTGGACACCACCCGCGGCTTCGCCGTCTCCGCCTGGGTCAACCTCACCGGCGACACCACCCGCAACCGGGTCGCGGTCAGTGAGAACGGCAACTGGGCCGCCCGCTTCGCCCTCGGGCTGATGAACGGCAAGTGGACGATGTGGACCTCCACCCAGGACACCAACGCCGTCTACACCGTGGAGCCCGCGAGCTCGGACACCCCGGTCGTGCTCGGCCAGTGGACCCATCTGGTCGGCGTCTACGACCCGACCGCCAGGACCAGCACCCTGTACGTCAACGGCGTGCCCGGCACCCCGGTGGCCGTCACCGCCGCCTGGGACGCGCGTGGCCCGCTGGAGTTCGGCCGCTCCAAGTGGCACGGCAACTGGACCGACCCGTGGACGGGCTCGGTCGACGAGGTCCGGCTCTGGGACCGCTCCCTGAGCAAGGCCGAGGCCGCCGACGTGGCCGCCGACAAGCAGCTCGCCACCGGCCGCCCCGCGAAGGCGGTCTGGCACCTGGACGGCAGCTCCGCCAAGCCCGTCGGCACCACCGAGACCGACAACCTGACCGCCTACAACGGCGTCGCGCTCGGCCGCCCCGGCATCGCCGACAAGGCGATCCACCTGGACGGCACGGACGACTACCTGCGCGGCACCCGCCCGCAGGTCGACGGCAGCCGGGACTTCTCGGTCTCCGCGTGGGTGAAGCTGCCCGCACCGACGCCGGGCGACACCACCCCGAAGATGGCGGTCACCCAGATCGGCCAGCACAACAACGAGTTCTCGCTGTACTACTCGCCCTACTGGGGCCGCTGGATCTTCGGGCGCTACAAGGAGGACAGCTCCGCCGACACCCTGGTGCGCACCTGGCAGGACGCCTGCACCGCGGGCAGCCAGATCAACGGCGTGCCGTGCTTCACCGGCACCACCGGTGAGTGGACCCACCTGCTGGGCGTCTCCGACACCGCCGCGAAGAAGCTGCGCTTCTACATCAACGGCTTCCTCGTCGGCCAGTCCGACTACACCCAGAACGCGCCGTGGGCCAACCCCGGCCCGATCCAGATCGGCGCCGTCAACCGCGAGGGCGTCAACGGCGAGTTCTTCGGCGGCGAGATCGACGACGTGCGGATCTACGACCGCGTCGTCACCGGCCCCGAGGCCGGCGCCATGGTCCAGCAGCGCCCGCAGCTGGCCGGCCGCTGGAAGCTCAACACCGCCACCAGCACCCCGGCCGATGCCCCGGCCGTCACCCCCGACGAGGGCCCGGCCAAGGCCGGCGCCCAGCTCGGCGGCGGCGCCTCGATCAAGGCCGACGGCGGCCTGTTCCAGACCCCCGGCACCCTGCTGCTGAACGGCTCCACCGGCTACGCGGCCACCGGCTCCGTCCCGCTGCACACCGGCCAGAGCTTCACCCTGGCCGGCTGGGCGAACACGGCGGGCGTCCCGACCCGGGACATGACGGTGCTGTCCGTGGCCGGCGCCAACAACAGCGCGGTCACCCTGCGCTGGCACCCCCTGGGCAACGACGCCAACGGCCAGCCGACCGGTCAGTGGCAGGCCGAGGTCCGCGACTCCGACGCCAACGGCGCGGCGCGCACCCTGACGACCCACACTCCGGCCACCTCCGTCATGGAGAACTGGACGCACCTGGCGGTCAGCTACGACGCCTTCGCGGACCGGCTCGCCCTGTACGTCAACGGCCAGGTGGAGAACCAGGGCTGCGCGGATGGCGACAAGTCCTGCACCCCGCACATCTCCTGGACGGGCGCCCCGCAGCCCTACGAGGCGGGCGGCGGCGTGCAGTTCGGCCGTACCAAGGCGTCCGGCGCCTGGGGCGAGTACTTCTCCGGTGAGCTGGACGATGTCTGGCTGTACCAGGGCGTGCTGAGCCCCGCGCAGATCGCCAAACTGGCCGACTACAACGTCGAGCTGGGCACCTCCACCGGCGTCTGATTCCCCAACCTTCCGTGGGCCGGGCGGCTTCCTGCCGCCCGGCCCACGGTCCGTCACACCCGTTTTCCCCTGAGGAGTTGTTCCCCACATGAGCAGGAAGAGGTCGGTGCCGAGGCCGACCCGCACCAGGGTGTCCGCGGTCATCGCGGGCACGCTGGTCGGGTCGCTGCTGCCGGCACTGCCGCTGGCCGCCGTCGCGGCGGCCGCGGAACCGTACACCAAGCCCTCGGCGGTCTCGCCCGAGAAGCCCGTCAAGGGCTCGGACGCGAAGACCAAGGGCCGCAAGGCCGACACCACCGTCAGCACGGTCGACGGCAAGCACGGCGCCCTGCCCGGCGCGGGCAGCGCCACCCTCGATGTCCCCGGTGAGAAGGGCAAGGCCGTCAAGGCCGGCAAGCTGCCCGTCGCCCTCTCCTCCGCCGGCGCGGCGGGCAAGGCGAAGGTCGAGCTGCTCGGCCAGGACGCCGCCGCCAAGGCCGGGATCAACGGCCTGCTGCTGACCGTCTCCGGCGCCGACGAGAACAGCGGCCTGGCCGTCGACTACTCGTCCTTCGCCCAGGCCGCCGGCGCCGGCTTCGGCTCCCGGCTGAAGCTGGTCCGGCTGCCCGAGTGCGCGCTGACCACGCCCGACCTGCCCGAGTGCCGGGTGCAGACCCCGCTGCCGGGCGGCAACGACGTGGCGAAGCAGACCGTCGCCGCGGACGCCCTGACCACGGCCCCGGCCGGGTCAATGCGGCTGGCGTCCGCGCCGGGCGCGATGGTGCTGGCCGCCACGGCCGGCAGCGCCGGTCCGAGCGGCGACTACAAGGCCACGCCGCTGACCCCGGCGTCCTCCTGGTCGACCTCGCTGAACAGCGGGTCGTTCAGCTGGTCGTACGACATGCCGCTGACCACGATGCCCGGCGGGCTGACCCCGAAGATCGGCCTGTCCTACAACTCCGGCGCGATCGACGGCCGGACGGCCAACAGCAACAACCAGGCCTCCTGGGCCGGTGACGGCTTCGAGCTCTCCCCCGGCTTCGTCGAGCGCAGCTACAAGGCCTGCGCGGACGACGGCGCGCCCAAGACCGGCACCAACAGCCCGGGCGACCTGTGCTGGGGCACCGACAACGGCACCATCAGCTTCGGCGGCCACTCCGGCGAGCTGATCCCGGTCTCCGGCGACGAGTGGCGGATCAAGGGCGACGACAACACCAAGGTCACCCGCCTGCGCGACACCGGCCGGGGCAACGGCGACAACGACGGCGAGTACTTCCGCGCCACCACCGCCGACGGCACGAACTACTACTTCGGCTACAACCGCCTGCCGAACTGGTCGGCGGGCAAGCCGGAGACCAAGTCCGTCTACACCGTGCCGGTGTACGGCAACAACGCGGGCGAGCCGTGCAACGGCGCCGACTTCGCGTCCTCCTGGTGCCAGCAGGGCTGGCGGTGGAACCTGGACCTGGTGGTCGACGCCCACGGCAACGACATCACCTACTGGTACACCCCCGAGACCAACAACTACGGCCGCAACCTGAAGGCCTCCGACCGCACCCCCTACATCCGGGGCGGCCGTCTGGACCACATCGAGTACGGCCAGCAGCAGCAGGACATCCACTCGGCCACCGTCAAGCCGATGGGCCGGGTCGACTTCGGCACCGCCGAACGCTGCCTGGAGACCAACGCCGCGCTCTGCGACCCGGCGAAGATCGACGCCAACCGGCAGTACTGGTACGACACCCCGTGGGACCAGAACTGCAAGGACGGCACCGACTGCACCGGCCAGTCCTCGCCGACCTACTTCACCCGGACCCGGCTGACCTCCGTCACCGCCAGGACGCTCCAGGCCGACGGGAACTACGCCGCGGTCGACACGTGGACCCTGAACCACAAGTGGGGCACCGCCGACTTCGACTACCAGCTGCTGCTGGACTCCATCCAGCACACCGGGTCGTCCGCCGCCCCGGCGATCACCCTGCCGAAGACCGGCTTCGCCTACAAGCAGTTGGCGAACCGGCTCGACAAGGTCGGTGACGGCCGCATGCCGTTCATCAAGCAGCGCCTGGGCACCGTCACCGACGAGCAGGGCGGCCAGCTCGACGTCAACTACTCCGCTGCCGCGTGTGACTGGAACGCCCTGCCCACGCCGCAGTCCAACACCACCCGCTGCTTCCCGCAGATGTACCAGCCGTCCAACGACGTGCCGGTGACCACGGAGTGGTTCAACAAGTACGTCGTCGAAGCGGTCATCGCCACCGACCGCACCGGCGGCGCGCCCGACATGGTCACCCACTACAGCTACCTCGGCGACGCCGCCTGGCACTTCGACGACGAGGACGGCCTGACCCCGGCCAAGCTCAAGACCTGGTCCCAGTGGCGCGGCTACGCCCACGCCCGGGTCGAGACCGGCGGCGTCACCGGCATGACCACCCAGGCCGACCACTACTTCCTGCGCGGCATGGACCAGGACCGCGACAACCCCGGTGACAAGAACAGCAAGCGCGGCGTCACCGTGGACGACGGCCAGGGCACCGTCCTGACCGACGACCAGGCCTGGGCCGGCTACGAGTACCGCAGCGAGCAGTACGACAAGCCCGGCGGCGTGATCCTCTCCAAGTCCGTCAGCACCCCGTGGAAGAAGGAGACCGCCAAGCGCTCCAACGACTGGGGTACCACCACCGCCAACCTCACCGGCACCCAGGCGACCCGGTCCTTCACCTCGCTCGACAAGGGCGCCGGAGCCTCCTGGCGCGAGACCCGCACCGCGACCTCGTTCGACGGCTACGGCCGTACGACGCAGACCGAGGACCTGGGCGACGTCGCGGTCGGCACCGACGACACCTGCACCCGCACGACGTACGCGGACAACACCGCGGCCTGGATCCTCACCGGCAGCATCCAGATCGAGATGGTCGCCGCCAACTGCTCGGCGGCCGTGAACCGCGACACCCAGGCGGACGGCACCTCCGCGGTGCTGTCGGACATCCGCACCCGCTACGACGGCCAGGCCTACGGCGCGGCTCCCGTCAAGGGCGACGCCACCACCGTGCACACCCTGAAGTCCCGCTCCGGCAACCGCGCCACCTACCTGGACGGGACGACCCACTACGACGCCTACGGCCGTGCCGACAGCACCACCAAGCTGGCGTCCACCACGGTGTTCGACACCACGGGCGCCACGGGACCGGTGACCACCGCCAGCCCGCTGGCGCAGACCACCACCACCGGCTTCGCCCCGGCGAACGGCCGGCCGACCAAGGTCACCACGACCGGGCCTCCGGTGGTCGCGGGCAACCCCGCCACCGCCATGGTCTCCGTCACCGACCTCGACCTGCTGCGCGGCCAGGCCGTCGACACCGTCGACGCCAACAACCGCCGCACCGACAGCCTGTACGACGCGCTCGGCCGCACCCTCAAGGTCTGGCTGCCGAACCGCTCCAAGTCGACCGGCCAGACCCCGAACCACGAGTTCGGCTACACCGACAACGACGGCCAGATCCGCGTCGTCTCCACCAAGGCTCTCAACGCCGACGGCTCCCAGGCCACCGCGTACACCCTGTACGACGGTCTCGGCCGGGCCCGTCAGACCCAGTCCCCCGGGGACAACGGCGGCCGGGTCCTGACCGACACCTTCTACGACGAGCAGGGGCAGGCCGCGCTCGCCTACGCCGGCTACTACGCGACCGGCGCGGCCTCCGGCACCCTGTTCAAGGTCGAGGACGCCACCGGCGTCGAGACCCAGACCGCCGTCGCCTTCGACGGCCTCGGCCGCGTCGTCAAGTCCACCACCCTGGCGGGCAACGGCGTCGGCACCCCGATCGCCACCACGCTCACCGAGTACGGCGGCGACCGGGTCACCGTCACCCCGCCCACCGGCGGCACGCCGGCGACGACCGTCACCGACGCCCGCGGCCGGACCAGCGAGATCCGCCAGTACCGCGGGGGCTCCCCCAGCGGCGCCTACGACACCATCCGGTACGGCTACGACCCGGCCGGACACACCACCCAGCTGACGGACCAGTACGGGACGCAGTGGAACTGGACGTACGACCAGCAGGGCCGTCAGGTCAAGACCGTTGACCCCGACTCCGGCACCTCGGTCAAGACCTACGACGACCGCGGCCGGCTGGCCACCAGCCGGGACGGCAACAACCAGACCCTGGCGTACGCCTACGACAACCTCGACCGGCAGACCGAGCTGCACTCCGGCTCCGTGTCGGGTCCGCTGCTCACCTCGCAGACCTGGGACCCATCCGGCAACAAGGGCCTGATCTCCTCGGCGACCCGGTACTCCACCGTCGGCGGCACCACCTACCCGTACACGACCACCTGGTCGCTGTACGACGCGCTGGGCCGCCCGACCCGGACCACGCTCAGCGTTCCGTCCGTCCCCGGCCAGGAGGCCCTCGCCGGGAGCTACGTCAGCGGCACGATCTACCGGCTCGACGGCAAGCAGCAGAGCGTCAGCTACCCGGCGGCCGGCAACCTCGCCGCCGAGTCGGTGGCCTACGGCTACGACGCCCTCACCCGGATGACCACGGCCCAGGGTCTGAGCAGCTACCTCACCGGCCAGACCTACAGCCTGACCAGCAAGCCGCTGCAGAGCACGCTGTCCGACGGGACGGCGAACAAGCAGCTCTACCTCACCAACGCCTACGAGTGGGGCACCCAGCGGCTGGCGTCCAGCCGCACCGACCAGTACGGCGTGGCGAGCCCGCTGCGCGCGGCCGCCTACACCTACGACCAGGTCGGCAACGTCACGTCGATCACCGACACCTCGCGCGCCGGCACCGACCGGCAGTGCTTCCAGTACGACTACCTGGCCCGGCTCACCGAGGCGTTCACCCCGAGCGGCACCGGCTGCCCGGCCACACCCGACGCCAAGGCGCTCGGCGGCCCGGCCCCGTACTGGACCAGCTGGCAGTTCAACCCCGACAGCACCCGGGACACCCAGACCCGGCACGACACCACCGGAGACCCCGCCAAGGACGTCACCACCAAGTACAACTACCCCGGCGCGACGGCCGCCCAGCCGCACACCCTGAAGGGCACCAGCGGCACCGGCGTCCTCGCCGAGACCGCCGGCTACGACCCGGCGGGCAACACCATCGCCCGCCACCGGGACCTCGCCGCCGGAGCCACCAGCGACCAGGCGCTGACCTGGGACGCCGAGGGCAAGCTCGGCAAGGTCGTCGACACCGTCAAGAACGGGCCCGTCACCAGCACGAAGACGACGGAGTACCTCTACGACCCCAGCGGCAGCCGGCTGACCTCGCACGTCCTGGACAGCGCCAACCCGGGCGCCGAGAACTGGACGCTCTACCTCGGCACCACCGAGCTGACCCTGACCAAGGGCGCGGCCAAGCCCGTCGCCACCAGGTACTACTCGCTGGGGCAGGCCTCGGCCGTCCGGACCGACGACAACAAGGTCGCCTTCCAGGTCGCCGACCATCACTCCACCGCCGAGCTGAACGTCGACGCCTCCACCGGCGCGGTCGCCCAGAAGCGGACCACGCCGTACGGCGAACAGCGCGGCGCGGCACCGGCCACCTGGTCGGGCAGCCACGGCTTCCTGGGCGGTGTCACCGAGCCCACCGGGCTGGTCCACCTCGGAGCGCGTGACTACGACCCGTCCCTGGGCCGGTTCCTCAGCATCGACCCGGTGTTCGACCCGGCCAGCCCCAAGGAGCTGAACGGGTACGCCTACTCGGGCGGCAACCCGACCAGCACCAGCGACCCCGACGGCCGCAAGATGTGCGCCGACGACTGCTCCGGCAACGACATGGCGCTGCACGGCTGGGTCGGCATGAACGGCACGTTCCACGAGCCGACCATGGGCGACCAGTGCGTCACCAACTGCACCGACGGCGGTGACGACGACGAGGCCCCCAGTACCCGTGGCGGCGGTGGCGGCGGTGGCGGCGGCGGATCGACGTCCCCGAGCAAGACCACTTCGGGCAGCCCGGAGAACCGCAAGAAGTGGCACGAGGCCCGGGTGGCCTGGCTGATGCAGCCGGACAACCCGATCATCGGCGAGTACCTGGAGAAGATCCGGGAGATCAACAAGAAGTACTGCCACCGCTCGGCCCGGGACGGCTGCCAGTGGGCCAACCTGGCCCAGGACATCGTCGACAAGAACTACGTCGAGGACATCGCCGACCGGATCGACGAGTCCGAAACCCCCTTCGACGAACAGCGGTTCAAGACGCTGACCAAGAAGGGGAGCAACCTCACCACCTGGTCGCTCAGCAACAGCGAGTACGCGATAGCCTTCGAACTGGCCCGAGGCGGCTCCCATGTCAAGGCGACGCTGGACGACGGCGGAAAGTCCGGCAAGGGCTTCGACGCCTGGGTCGACGGGGTGCCGTCCGAGTTCAAGGAGACCAAGCCCGGACCGACCGCGGTCCACGACAACATGAGGAAGTCCAACGGGAAGGGCGCCGTACGCACCTACATCAAGATGCCGGACGACTACTCCGCCAAGACGGCCATGGCAAGCCTGGACGACTACCTGCGGAGACGGAGTTCGGACTTCCAGGAGTACCACATCTGGGCGGCCGGAGACCCGGGGGGCTGGCACATCGACGGCAGGATCGGCGGCGACTACAAGTGCAAGGGCCACGGGTGCTGAGCCGTGTCGACTGATGCCGCCATCCTGGTGAGACGACCGTCCGGTCCCGCTCTCACCGCCCAGGAGATCGCCGACGTCCTGGTGCCGGTCAGCGACCCGCTCACGGCACCGTGGCACCACCGCGTGGGCACGGACGGATCGAAGTTCCGGATCCGGCTGAGCGCCGATCCCGGTGACCTCGCCGGGCCCGCCGTCGCCGGGCCTCCCGGCGACGGGCAGCGTGACTACGACTGCTTCATCCACGTCTCCATCTACTGGACGACCGAGGACACCGACGACAGCCTCGGTTCCCTGCGGGCGTTCTGCCGGTCCCTCGTCGCCGAACTGCACGGCGCGTGGCCGGAGGCGGAATCGGCGTTCGAGGTCGATGACGCCTACAGCTACCGGATCCTCCCGGAGCTGTCGGAAGGTGTCGTCGACCTGCGGCTCGGGAGCGAGGCTCCACTGACCGCACCGGGCTTCTCCCTGGTCGAGGCGGCCAACCGCGCCGCCTCCGGCACCGGGCTGGTCTTCGCCGAGGACGAGCCCAACCGGCACCTCGCCCCGTCGGAGGACGCGGGTGACTCGGTGGCCTACACCGTGTCGTCCCGTGCGGAGGAACTCCCCTTCGCCGCCGGGGCCCGCTCCGGCGCCGCCGCGGTCGACGCCCGGCAGCTGGACGGGTTCACCGAGCGCCTGCTCGCCGAACTCGCCCGGCACACCGCCGGCGCCGACCTGGCGTGCTGGGTGAACGACCGGCTCTACCGCTACGAGGTGGAGCTGACCCCGCTCGGCTGACCGGACGGGAAACACGCAGGGCGGCAGCACCGGCCGAACCGGTGCTGCCGCCCTGCGGCACGTCCGGGGGCCTCCCGGAGTGATCTCAGTGGGGCGCCGGGGCGGCCACGGGGCCGGAGGCGGCTCCCCCGTCGGGTTCCTCGGCTCCTTCGAGGCGGTGGATCAGGCTCCGGAGTGCCGCGATCTCGTCGTGCAGGGCCTTCTTGCCGGCCTTGGTGAGCTGGATCCAGGTGCGGGCGCGTTTGCCCTCGTAGCCCTTGTCGATCGTGACCAGGCCGGCCTTCTCCAGGACGCCGAGGTGCTGGGAGAGGTTGCCGGCGGTGAGGCCGAGGGTGGTGCGCAGGAAGGTGAACTCCACCCGCCGGGCCTCCTTGGCGACCGCGAGGATGCCCAGGCGGACGCGCTGGTGGACGACGTCGTCGAGGCCGCTGGTGGGGTGCTCGGTCATGCGGCCGACCGTCCCTGGGCCCGGTGGTGCAGCAGGGCGAGGGCGACGCCGCCGAGCAGCAGCACGCCGCCTTCCAGCAGCACGCCGGGGAGGAAGGACCACGGGGACAAGCTGGGAAGGTCGTCGGAGGAGAGCATGGCGATCAGGTATCCGCAGGTCACGGCGAGGAGCGGCCAGCTGCGCTCGATCCAGGCGAGCAGCAGCAGCGCCAGACCGATCGTGCCGGCCGGGCTCATCAGCGTGTCGGCGACCGCGGAGAGCGGTCCCGGCTGCCCGTACAGGTCGGCGAGGAAGCCCGGGTGGGACACCGTCCACACCTGGTCGGCGGTCATGAGCAGGGCGAGGACGACGCCCAGCACGAGGTACGGCCGGATCCGGGTGCCCAGGCCGAGCCGGGCGGACCGGCGGAGGTAGAACCAGCTGATCGCGGCGTAGGAGAGCAGCAGCGCCACCGGCCAGTACCACATGGCGGGAGGAAGGGAGTTGACGCAGACTCCGCCCAGGCCGTAGCGGGGCGCGTCGCAGGGGCCCTGGCCGTACCGCACGACCGGTATCGCGCCGAACCTCACGGCGGCGAAGGCCAGGAGCGGGAACCACGCGCCGCGTTGCTCACGGCGGACGCGCTGGATCACGGCCCCGGTCGCTGCCAGGAGGTGCCGGGGGTCGCTTGAGGGCTGAACGGGTTGAGTCGCCATGAGGACCAGGTTTGCATGACAAACCGATTGCGTCTAGAGATCAGTTTGCGAACTGGCCGTACGCGGCGGGCGGTTGACGGGCACACACCCCCGCCGAGCTGGGAAAATCGCTGGCGCGAGGTGCGTTGAAGGCCGACCCTGGTCACCGTGTCAGAACCGAAGCACCAGATCCGTGCCCTCCACACCGACTCGACGGTGACCGTCTACCAGGCGTACGCGCCGGAGATCGGGCTGCCCGCCGCTCGGGACGGCCACTTCCCCGCGGCGTGGAAGCGGGACCGGATGACGTGGATCAAGCCGTCGTTCCTCTGGATGATGTACCGCTGCGGGTGGGCGAGGAAGGAGGGCCAGGAGACCGTGCTGGCGGTCGAGATCACCCGCGAGGGCTTCGAATGGGCGCTGCGGAACAGCTGCCTGTCCCACTACGAGCGCGGGCTGCACCCCGACCGGGCCTCCTGGCAGCGCCGGTTGAAGAGGTCCCCGGCGCGGGTGCAGTGGGATCCGGAGCGCGATCTGCACCTTCGGCCGCTGCCCCACCGGTCGCTCCAGCTCGGCCTGACCGGGGAGGCGGCGGAGCGGTACGCGGAGGAGTGGATCGTCGCGGTCGAGGACGTCACCGCGCTCGCGCACGCGGTCCACGACCAGGTGCGAGACGGGGAGTTGGAGGCCGCCCGGCAGCTCCTCCCCGCCGAACGCCCCTACCCGGCGGGCGACGCGCTGCTCGCCCACCTGGCCGGCTGAGCCGGCGGGCGCACCCCGCCCGCCGGCTGCGACTGTCAGCCGGTGGCGGGCGTCAGCCGGTGGCCCCGTCGGTGAGCTCGCGGACGATGTCCAGGTGCCCCGCGTGGCGGGCGTACTCCTGGAGGACGTGGAACAGGATCCAGCCCAGGGTGGGCCGCGGGGTGCCGTCGTCGGGGAAGCGGCCGCCGGGTGCGGCGACGGTGGACAGGGGCGTGCCCGACACGACGGCCCGGGTGTGCTCGCCGCCCGCGTGCAGCGCGGCGAGGAGTTCGGCGGCCGTTTCCTCCGGTCCGACGTACCAGCGGTCCTCCGGGCCCCGGTCGCCCCAGGGCGCCGGGACCTGCTCGGCGCGGAAGCCCCAGCGCAGCCAGCGCTGCTCCATGTGGACGAGGTGCTTCAGCAGTTCGAGCATGGTCCATCCGGAGGGGAGCCGGCTGGCGCGCAGCTCCGCGTCGGACATCCCCTCGGTCTTGGCGCCGATCACGGAGCGGTAGTAGTCGAGGTAGTCGAGCAACAGCTCGCTGGGGTCGGAGAGTTGCTGGTCGGGCTCGGGCAGGGAGATCGTCATGGGCCGAGTCTGCCACGGCGTCGCGCCGGTACCCACGACAGCGCGGTGCACCGGTTTTCCCCCCGCATTGCTCGCCTTCTGGCGAAGAATTACCTCCCCATTACGTCATTGGCGAAGGTATTCGGCCAACTTGTTGCACAAAGGGTGACGCGTTCAGACCAAAAATGACACTGTTCCTTCCCATCTCATTCGAACCACCAGCTCTACCGGGCGGCGTCACCCCAGGCCGCCCGGCTGACTCCGGCCCCCCGTACCCGGGCCGTCGCAGAAGGAGTTCCGTGTGACTCGATCCCCCCGAAAGTCCACCGCCGCGGGCGCGTTGCTAGTCGGCGCCGCGATGGTCGTGGCCGCTCTGACGCCCGGCGTCGCCGCCGCCGACACTCCTGCCGGGACTCCCGCCGAGGCCCCCGCCGGGGTCCAAGCCTTCGCCGGCGCGATGCCGGTGCAGCTGTCGCCCGAGCAGCGCGGCGAGCTGCTGGCCTCCGCGGACGCGTCCCTGGCGAAGACCGCGAGGTCGCTGAACCTGGACGCGAAGGAGGCGCTGGTCGTCAAGGGCGTCACCAAGGACGCGGACGGCAGCCTGCACACCCGCTACGAGCGGACCTTCGACGGACTCCCGGTGCTCGGCGGCGACCTGGTCGTCCACACCGCCCCCGACGGCACCACCAGGGGCGTCACCAAGGCCACCGAGGCGGACATCGCCGTCGACACCACTCCCAAGGAGAGCGCCGACGCGGCGAAGGGCCTCGCGCTCGACAGCGCCGGGAGCGCGAAGGTCACGGAGGCGGCGGCCGACGACGCCCGCAAGGTGGTCTGGGCCGCGTCCGGCACCCCGCGGCTCGCCTGGGAGACGGTGGTCACCGGCACGCAGGAGGACGGCACGCCGTCCGAACTGCACGTCATCACCGACGCCGACACGGGCAAGAAGATCTTCGAGTACCAGGGCATCGAGACCGGCGTCGGCACCAGCAAGTACTCGGGCCAGGTCACCATCGGCACCTCGGCGGTCGCCGGCGGCTTCGCGATGACCGACAACACCCGCGGCGGCCACAGCACCTACGACCTGAACGGCACCAGCGGCACCAGGACGCTGTTCACCAACCCGACCGACACCTGGGGCGACGGCACCGTCGCCAACCGGCAGACCGCGGCCGTCGACGCCGCCTACGGCGCCCAACTCACCTGGGACTACTACAAGAACGTCCACGGCCGCAACGGCATCAAGGACGACGGCGTAGGCGCCTACACCCGGGTCCACTACGGCAAGAACTACGTCAACGCGTTCTGGTCCGACGCCTGCTTCTGCATGACCTACGGCGACGGCGCGGGCAACGTCAAGCCGCTGACCTCGATCGACGTCGGCGCCCACGAGATGACCCACGGCGTCACCTCCGCCACCGCGAAGCTGGTCTACAGCGGCGAGTCCGGCGGCCTGAACGAGGCCACCTCCGACATCATGGCCGCCGCGATCGAGTTCTGGGCCGACAACCCCGAGGACAAGGGCGACTACCTGGTCGGCGAGAAGATCGACATCCGGGGCGACGGCAGCCCGCTGCGCTACATGGACAAGCCCTCCAAGGACGGCCGCTCCAGGGACTACTGGTCGGCCGACGTCGGCTCCGTCGACGTCCACTACTCCTCCGGCCCGGCCAACCACTGGTTCTACCTGGCCTCCGAGGGCAGCGGCGCCAAGACCGTCAACGGCGTGGCCTACGACTCCCCGACCTCCGACGGCCTGCCGGTGACCGGCATCGGCCGGGACGCGGCGGCCAAGATCTGGTACCGGGCGCTCACCACCTACATGACCTCGTCGACCAACTACGCGGCCGCCCGCACCGCCACCCTCCAGGCCGCCGCCGACCTGTACGGGAAGAACACCACGACGTACCAGAACACCGCCAACGCCTGGGCGGCCATCAACGTCGGCCCGCGCGTCGTCGACGGCCTCCTGCTGGAACCCGTCACCAACCAGATCACCGCGATCGGCACCTCCGCCGACCTCGGGATCGAGGCCTCGAACCTCAACCCCGGCATCGTCACCTACCACGCGACCGGCCTCCCCCTGGGCCTGACGCTCCACCCGGTCACCGGCCGCGTCACCGGCGTCCCGGCCCTCCCGGGCACCTACACGGTCACCGTGACCGCCCAGAGCTCCCACCGCGGCAGGACGTCGACGACGTTCACCTGGCGGGTCTCCCCGGGCATCTTCACGAACAGCACCTCCCTGCCGATCCCGGACGGCGGCCCGGCGGTCTTCTCCGACATCGTCGTCGACCGGCTCCAGGGCCAGGCGCCGAGCGACCTCAAGGTGAGCGTGGACATCAAGCACACCTGGCGCGGCGACCTGGTCATCGACCTGGTCGGCCCGGACGGCACGGTGTACTCGCTGAAGAAGGGCAGCTTCAGCGACTCGGGCGAGAACGTCATCGAGACCTACACGGTGGACGCCTCCGCCCAGCCCGCCAAGGGCACCTGGCGCCTCCGCATGCAGGACACGTACCGCGGCGACTCCGGCCACCTCGACGGCTGGAAGCTCATCTTCTGACCGCCCCCGCACTGAGCACGGCCCCCTGAGCACGGACCACTGAGCACGCACCACTGAGGTGATCCGGTCGGCGAGAGCACGTCCTCGCCGACCGGATCACCTCTTGCACGTGCGGCACGGACCGCCACCCACGGGCGGTCCGGGTCGGCGGGTCAGCCGGTCGGCGGGCCTGGGGTCAGCGGGCCAGGAGGAACTTGGTGGTCGGCACGTTGCGGACGGTGGCGCAGTCCAGGTTCGATGTGGTGGCGCTGTAGGTGAAGCCGCTCGGGACGCTGCACGCCCACATGCCGCTGACCGGGACGCGCAGGTGGAAGGTGGTGGACGGGACGCCCTGGGTCAGGCTGCACGTGGTGGACGAGCCGGCGGCGTCGTAGGTGAAGCCCGGGGCGGTCGAGCAGGCGGTGAGGCCGTCGACGGGCGTGCGCAGGTGGTACTGCGGCGAGTTCCAGCTGCCGCCGCCGCTACACGTCCGGCTGAAGACGACCCCCTCGTAGACGTAGCCGGAGGGGACGGAGCAGGCCCAGGTGTCGTCGAGCCCCGTGGTGGCGGCGGTGGCCGGTGCCGCGGTGACGGCCCCGCTGAGAAGCAGGGTGAGCGCGGCGAAGGCGGCGAGCAGCGCGGTGCGTGCGGTACGTACGGTTCGTGCGACGGACATGTCTTCTCCCTCGTCGAGGAGTTGCACGGTACGGGGGGCGGCGTTCGCCGGTGGGCGTTCACAGCCGTCGACGGTTCTAGCACCCCCGACGGGCCGTCATCCCACCCTTCCGTCCGGGATTGATCGCTCCGGCGCCCGCCGTCCACGCGCGCCCGTACGGATCCTCCGGCCCGCCTCGGCCGATCGGCCCGCCGGTCCCCTCCCGCGCCTGGCGCAGCCGCTCCGCGGGTGCACCGCCCACCAACCGCCGGCGCTTGCCGCTATCCGAGCGCGAGCATCGCCTCGGCGACCGTGCCGACCGCCGCGTCGGGGATCGCGGTGGCACCCCCGTCGAGGACGAGCAGCCGCGCCCCGGGGATGGCGCGCGCGGTCGCCTCGCCGTTGCCGACGGGGAAGAACCGGTTGCGGCGGCCGTGGACGACGAGGGTGGGTACCCCGATCCCCGGCAGGCGCTCGCGCCAGCGGGGTGTGCAGTCCAGCCCGGCGAACACGGTGCCCAGGTGGTTGGCCGTCTGGACCGGGGGCGCGGTGCCGGGCGTGCGGTCCCAGATACGCGCGGCGACGGCGCGGGCCGTGATCGGGTCGTCGCCGAGGATCTCCGCGCCGGTGGCGGCGAACTCCGCGACCGCCGCGCGGTCGCTCCAGTCGGGCGCCGGGCGGGCGAACAGGCGGCTCATCGTCGCCCGGTCGTGGTCGGGGAGGTCGTCGTCGGGCGGGCCGGGGGCGACGGCGCGGGTGTTGACCAGGGTGAGCGCGGAGAACGCGCCCGGGTGGTCGAGCGCGGCCACCTGGGCGACCATCCCGCCGACGCCGGTCCCGGCGAGGTGCGCGGGCGCCCCGCCGAGCGCGTGGGCGAGGGCCGCCGCGTCGGCGGCGAGGTCGCGCAGGGTGTAGCCGGGTGCCCGCGGGTCCGTCGTCGTCGACTCCCCGCTGTCGCGCAGGTCGTAGCGCACGGCGCGGCGCCCGCCGGCGGCGAGGCGTCGGCAGAGCGCGTCAGGCCAGGAGAGCATCGTCGGCCCGCCCGCGAGCAGGACGAGCGGCGCGCCCTCGTCACCGAACGACTCGACGCCCAGGGCGGTCCCGTTGACGGAGACGGTGGCCATCCCGGGTCACCGGGCGTCGTCGTCGTGCCCGAGGCCCCGGTCGGGCAGGCTCATGTCGCCGGTCCTCGGCGTGCCCTCGGCGAGCCCGTAGCGCAGGTACACGGTGCCCTGCGCGCCCGCCACCGGCGGTTCGAGGAGCGTGAGGTTGGTGGGCACCGCGCCGTCGTCGAAGACCTTCTTCCCGACGCCGAGCACGATGGGGTGCACCCACAGGTCGAGCCGGTCGAAGAGCTTCTCGCGCAGGAGGGTCTGCACCAGGTTCAGGCTCCCGACGACCTTCACGTTCCGGTGCCGGTCGCGGACCTCGCGCACCGCGCCGGCCAGGTCCGGGCCGAGCAGCGTGGATCCGGCCCACGGGAGCTCGGGGGTGCCCCGGGAGGCCACGTACTTGGGGACGCGGTTGAAGAGTTCGGCGATCTCGCCCTCCTTCTGCTGCGGCCAGTAGGAGGCGAAGAGGTCGTACGTCCGCCGGCCGAGCAGGAGGGCGTCCGTGCCCTCGTACGCGGCGAGGATCTGCGCGCCGGTGACCTCGTTCAGCAGGGGTGCCTGCCAGCCGCCGTACGGGAACCCCTCCGGGTCCTCGTCAGGTCCGCCGGGCGCCTGCCCGACGAGGTCGAGGGTCGCGAACAGTTCGATCTGGATGAGGCCCATGTCTGTGCTCCCGGCGGGGGTGAGGTGGTCGTCCCGGTCGAGATGTAGACCTTCCGGAGCCGGAAAACTCATCGCCACGCCGGTGCCCGGTTTCCGCCCCCGCCCACCGATGCTCCCCTCGGGGTCAGACGGGCGGCAGCAGGTCGCTCCCGCCGACGGTGTACGTCAGCGGGGGGGGTAGCCGGGGCGGGCCGGACCCCGCCGGCTCGTCGTCCGTCGTCTCAGGCCGTGACGGTACGGAAGATGTGCTGGGTGTTGGCGAGACCCTTTCCGACGTACGCCAGTACGAAGGTGTCGCTGTAGTTGATGACCGAGTCGTCGACCGAGAGCCTGCCGATGACGGTGACGAGCTCGGCCGTTCCGCGCCGCCTGTTCGACGACCGTCCCGCATGTACGGACATTGTCTCAGGTGGCACGTCTCGCGGGCTTCTTGCAGCAGGTCAGGGCCGCGGCCAGGGCCAGGCCACGGCGCTGCCGGGCGTACGGGATCTTGAGACCACGAGCAGTCCATGGCAGCCTCATGGCGCATGATCGATGAATTCGCGAAGGACAACCTGCACGGGCGACTGCGGCGGGACCGCGAGGCGCTGCTCTGGAAACTCGACGGCCTGTCCGAATACGACGCCCGCCGACCTCTGACAGCGTCCGGGACCAACCTCCTCGGCCTGGTCAAACACGTGGCCACCGTCGAGGCCAGGTACTTCGGCGAGGTCTTCGACCGCCCTTCCCCGGAACCGCTGCCCCGGTGGCAGGACTCCGACGGCGGCGATCTGTGGGCGACCGAGGACGAGACCCGCGATCAGATCATCAGGTTCTACCAGCGCACATGGGAACACTCGGACGCGACGATCAACGAACTCCCCCTCGACGCCCCGGGCCACGTGCCGTGGTGGCCGGAGCCTCATGCCGGCACAAACCTGTTCGCCGTCATGGTCCATGTCCTCGGCGAGTCCAACCGCCATGCCGGGCACGCCGACATCCTCCGCGAGAGCCTCGACGGCCGGACCGGCATGCGCCCCGAACACGCGAAGCAGATCGACGGGCAAGCCCGTGCGGCCTACTTCGCGAAGATCGAGCAGGCCGCCAGGTCGGCCGCACCGATCGAGGCTCAGGCCGTCTGATGCCGTGATCAACTCGCCGACGAGCAAAGGACGTTCATCGAGTCATCCTGAGCTTGTGGGCGGCTCCACGCCACATCGCGGTGTCATTCCGGACATCCACAACTCTTCTGACTCCCGGGTCAGTGGCGAACCGCAGCATGGGGGGCTCGGAAGCTCCCCTGGATCACCCCATCCCGTCCGTTGCCACTGCCGGAGAGAAGGTTGTCATGAGCGCACCTACCCGTACCACGTTCGCCCGCTTCCTGGCCGTCCCCGCCCTTGCCATGGCGAGCACGGTCCTCGCAGCCGCGCCCGCGAGCGCCGGAGGACTCTCCATAGGCGTCAACGGCGCCACCGTCGCGGATGCCGGGCGGATACTGAACGTCTCCGTCACCTACCGGTGCCTCCCGATATTCGACTGGGTCAAGATCACCGTCCAGGCCACGCAATCCGCCGTGTCGGGCGTCGGCTCGGTCCAGCTCCCCTGCACCGGCGGGGAGACCGTGACCATTCCGGTGGGCGTCACCTCGCCCGGTGACACGTGGATCAGGTCCTCGGTGAACGTGGTCGTGCACATCTACGACGCCGAGCTCGACCGCGGCGGGGCCGCGGCCACCGTCGTCGCCACCTGACCGGCATCCACGGAAGACGAAACGGCCGGTCGATCCGAAGATCGACCGGCCGTCCCGGTTTGTCGGGGCCGGCCCTCCCCCCGGGCACTTGTGCACCGGCAGCCGTTCTGTGTCATGCACGCCCGGGCTCGATGAACGTCCACTGCTCGTCGGTGAGTTGCCAGCGTGCCACAGGCAACGTCCTACCGAATCCCGCTTCCGGGCAAGCACCAGACCGCAATGCCGCCCCGGCAGGATCGCACTACGATCGGCCCGCATCGGCGTGGCAAGGGGTGGAGATGCCGGATGGGATGTTCGTCGTGTTCTGGTCGGTGCCGGTGGTCGCGGTGGCGCTGGTCTGCTTCGCCGCTCTGAGGGAGCACGGCACGCCTGCCGCCAAGCGGGCCGCTTACGTATTCCTGGGCATCGCGGCGCTGCCGGCGCTGGTCCTGACGCTGTTCCTGGCGTTGATCGTGTTCGCGCTCGCGACAGGCTGACAGGGATCGAGGCCCGGCCCGCATGCGCTGTCCGGAGCCGCTTCCGGACAGCACGTCACACTCGGCCAACAGGGCTGGTGTTGGCGGATCACACACGGTAAATCCGGCGACGGCGGCGGTGATCCCCGGAATACTGGTCGCCCATGGATGAGGTCGAAGTCGTCGTCGCCCATTCCGAGCGCGCGACCCTGCGCGTCGGCGACGTGTTCCTGAAGGTGGACGCCGATCAGACGCGCATCGACCGCGAGGTCGAGGCGATGTCCCTCGCGCCGGTCCCGACGCCCGAGGTGCTGTGGCACAAGCCGCCCGTACTCGCGCTCGCCGCGGTCCCCGGGACGACGCTCGGGCGCCTCGGCGGGCCGTCGACCGGGTCACCGGCCGCGTGGGCGGCGGCGGGCGCCGCCATCCGGAAGCTGCACGACGCGCCACTGCCGCCCCGGCCCGGCCGGGCGGGCCGGAGCGTCGCCGCGCTGGAGGCTGAACTCGACGAGGAGTGCGGGGTGTTGGTGACGAGCGGTGTCCTGCCCGTCGACCTGGTCGCCCGCAACCGCCGGGTCGCCGAGGCCGCGTTCCGGCCGTGGACCCCGGCGTTCACGCACGGCGACCTGCAGATCGCACACGTCTTCGTCGACGGCGACGAGGTCACGGGCATCATCGACTGGTCCGAGGCCGGGCAGGGCGACGCCCTGTACGACCTCGCCACCTTCACGCTCGGCCACGAGGAGCACCTCGACGACGTCATCGCCGGCTATGGCACCGATGTCGACGTCGACCTCGCCGTGATCCACGCGTGGTGGTCGCTGCGGAGCCTGCTGGCGGTCCGCTGGCTGATCGAGCACGGCTTCGACCCCTTCGCGCCGGGCTGCGAGGTCGACGCGCTGAAAGCCCGGATGTGAGGACCGTCGGGGCCAACGCCCTGTCAGGAATCCTGGGCCGTCCGGCCGGCGCAGGCCGCAGCGGTGACGAGGGCATTGAAGGCAGCCGCGGAGGCGGGCATCCCGGCAGGGTCGTACGGATTGCGGGAGAGCACGACCTGGCGCTGTCCGGTGTCGTCGGCGAGCATGGTGCTGCTGTAGCCGATGCTGTCGCCGCGGTGGCCCCAGAAGACTCCGCACGGGGTGGGGGTGCGCTCCAGGCCGAGGCCGTAGTCGGCGCCGCGTCCGAGGCCTGTGGTGTGCTTCATCTCGGCGAGTTCGGCAGGCCCGAGGAGTCGTCCGCCGAGCAGGGCGGAGAGGAAGGTGGCGAGGTCGGCGGTGGTGGAGATGCCGGCGCCGGACGGGCCGGCGATGGTCGGGTTGAACTGCGTGATGTCCACCGGGCCGCCGGGCATGCTGGCGTAGGCGCGGGTGTGGCGGCCGGGGACGGTGGGGTCGTTCTCCGGCATGGTGGTCTCGTGCAGGCCGAGCGGCCGGATGATGCGGCGTTCGACCTCCTGCTGCCAACTGCGGCCGGTGGTCCGCTCGATGAGCATGCCGAGCAGGATGTAGTCGGTGTTGGAGTAGTACCAGTCCTGCCCGGGCGGGAAGTACGGCGGGTGGCTCTCGGCGACGGCGACGAGTTCCGCCATCGTCCGCGACTTCCAGCGGTCGGTGCTGAGCCAGGTCTGGAACGAGGCGTCGTCGTCGTAGGAGAAGGCAGGGTCCGAGGTGTAGTTGTAGAGGCCGCCGGTGTGGTTGAGCAGTTGGCGGATGCTGATGGCGGCGCCGTTGCGCAGAACGCCTGGCAGGTGCTTCTCGACCGGGTCGTCCAGGCTGATCCGCTGCTCCGCGACGAGTTGGAGGACGACGGTGGCGACGAAGGTCTTGGTCGAGCTGCCGATCCGGTAGCGGTCACGGGGTGCGGCGGGCTCCCCGGTGGCGAGGTCGGCGGTTCCGGCCGCACCCTTCCAGAGGGTGCGGCCGTCCTCGCGCACCAGGCCGAGCGCGGCGGTGGCACCGCCCGGCGCCACCACGGCCCGCAGGCCGGCGTCCAGCGCCGCCCGGTCGACCCGCCGCGCCGGATCCGCACCCGCCGAAGGGGCCACGCCCGTCACCAGGCCCGCTCCCGCCAGCACGACCGCCGCTATGCGGACAAGTCCGTGCATCGATGCACCCACCATGGCAACCTCCGCGATCCCATCGGAAGTTGTCGCCAACTCCCGCTTTTGGTCAGGTGGTTGACACTGTTCCAGCCAAGTGGCGGCGGAGCGTCGACCCTGGGATCGACCCCTTCTCGTCACCAGGTCGGACCCCTTGGACAAGGCGGCTACGACCTGGGCAGGGCCCCGACCCCGACGGCCCCCGGAGGCGCCGCAGCGGGTTCACTCAGGGAAGTCACCGGAACGGATCGCGGCGATGAAGGAGCCCCAGGCAGCGGACGGGAAGAGGAGGGTCGGGCCATGCGGGTCCTTGGAGTCACGCACCGGGACGGTGCCGGGGAGGAAGCCAGGGGCCACCTCGATGCACTCGCGCCCGTCGCCCCCGCTGTAGCTGCTCTTACGCCAGATCAACACAGCCAACTCCCTGAAGAGGTCTACGCCGGAAACTCGCACGAACGGACAGCCACCACGAAGGCTTCCCAAGCGGCAGCCCGGAAAACGAGCGCCGGGCCATGGGGGTCCTTGGAGTCACGCACGGGGACGAGGCCGGGGAATCCGGGGGCCACCTCGATGCAGTCGCCGCCGTTGCCCCCGCTGTAGCTGCTCTTGCGCCACACGATCGCGTCGAGCTCGATCCTCGTCATCCATGAACCCTTCCAGCGCATCGGAGATCAGCGCAAGGGAATCGGCTACTGGCAGTGCCGCCCCGTGAGCCAGATCATAGCTCCGACGATGCGCCGCCACGATCGTCGGATCATCGCTGGCATGCCCCCGATCGAGACTCTCGGAGTACACCCAGGTCCGACCGTCAGGCATCTCCAGCATCACCATGGACTTGTCGATGATCGCGTGCCGGCTACCGAACGGCGCCACCTGGATGATCACATTCGGGAGCTCAGCGACGGCCAGCAGGTGTTGCATTTGGCGCTTCATAACTCCAGGTCCGCCGAAGACAGTCCGAATGGCGCTCTCATCCAGAATCACCAGCAGAAGCGGCCCGTCAGGGTCCAGGAACCGTTTCTGCCTCGCCAGTCGAGCCGCCGTTCGCTCCTCGATCACCTTTGGCTTTCCGGCCGCGTCACTCACCGAGAAGACAGCCTCCGCGTACTCACGACATTGCAGCAGCCCGTGAATGACGGCCAGCTGGAAGATCCGTGCGCCTACAGCCTCGGCCTCCATGTCGACATGAGTCTGAAACCAATCCGGGTGTTCAACTTCGGCGTTCCAGTCCACCCGATCCCAGAGCCGCTTCAGCGCCCCGTCGGCGCCAAGCAGTACGTCGGCCTGCATGACCATGTCCGGCGGCATGCGCCTCTTGCCGGACTCAAACCGTGTGATATTCGGCCTGGTGGAGTGCAGCAGCTTCGCCAACTGCTCCTGCGTGTAGCCCGTCGCCTCCCGGTAGAAGCGCAGCTCTTCGCCGAACAACCGCGCCGAACTGGCCGTCACCTCGTTGACGAGTCGCCGGTGTGCCATGTCAGACCCCCTGACGTACCGCAGGTGCGTGGTACCTGATTTCGGCCATCACCGTACATCCGAAGCCCGGATCATTGAGACCGGAACGCAATCATCTGCATGCACAGCGTGACTGTGCGCGCTCCTGTCGCACGCCCCCTCTGCCCCCATGAGGTGTCCCCATGCTCATGTCCCGCCGGCCCCGTGCCTTCGTCGCGCGTCTCGACTCCTGCATCGAATCCACGCCCCTGGCGAGGTACTTGCTCCGGGCCTATCTCGCGGGCCTGCCCTCCGGCGACCGGTACGCGGACACCGCCGAGCTGCTCCTCGGCGAGCTGTTCGCCAACGCCGTCCAGCACTCCGACGCGCCGGACGACCGCCACATCGAGATCCGCTTCGCCCTGATCAACTCCCGCCTCCGACTGGAAGTCCACGACGCCGGCAGCGGCCGACCGTCCCTCCACACCCCCACCCCCTCCGACGAGCACGGGCGCGGCCTGTTCCTCGTCGACGAACTCGCCGAACGCTGGGGCTGCACCTCCCGACCCGACGACATCGGCAAGTTCGTCTGGGTGCTCATCGCCCCGGCCCCCGTCTCCGCCCTCGCCACCGCCTGAAAGACCCAACCCCCATGCACCTCACGACCCTGGCCCGCCACGCCCTCTCCCGCGGCCGGACCCCCGCCGATACCTACGCCCTCCTCGCCCGCCGCACCCGCAAGCCGTTGCCCTCCGCCCGCGCCGTCTGCCTCGCCCTGTCCATCCCCCTCGCCGAGACCACCCGCCGCCTCAACGACTGCTACGACGCCCTCCTCGCCGACCCCCGCCCCGACTCCGAGACCGACACCGGCGAACTCCTCGAAGCCCTCGGCGTCTTCGACATCCCCAAGTCCCTCACCGACACCGAACTCGCCGTCGTCGACCTCTTCATCACCGCCGTCGACGCCATGGGCGGCATCCGCCCCGGCCACCAGCACGGTCTCCAGCGCTGGTTCACCACCGGCAACCTCACCACCGCGTACCTCTCCCTCACCGCCGCCCGCCCCATGCCCCGCACCGGCGACCCCGCCCTGTACTGGGCCACCCTCGTCACGGCCGGCGAACTCCTCACCACCACCCACCACTCCGAGATCCGCATCAAGTACGCCCTCGCCCACTGCCGCGCCCGAGCCGCCCGAGCCGCCCGAACCCAGGCCGTTCCTTCGGATCATCCGATCGCTGGTTGATGTGTGCGTCATTGACTGACACCCAGTGGGCAAGGATCGAGCCGTTGCCGCCGGATCCGACACCTCGGCGGGGAGGGCAGTGGCGTGATCACCGGCAGGTGATCGGCGCGATCGCCTTCAAGTACCGCACCAGGGTGCCGTGGATGGATCTGCCTGAGCGCTTCGGCTCGTGGAAGGGCGCCCACAACCGCTGCGGAAGTGGGCCGCCGACGGCACATGGGAGAGGGTCTTCACCGCCCTGCTCCATCGTCATCCGGTCGGCCAGGTGACTCCAGCCGGGCTGCCTAGACCCATCCCTCGTCGAGGTAGACCGTCCAGGCGTCTCCCACTGCTCTGTGCAGTTCAACCAGGGCCGCAACCTCCGCGACGGCTGCCGGGGCGTCGGACAGTCGCAGCGGGGAGTCCGGGACGCTGTTGCGGGTGTAGACCGGTAGCTCGCCGTCGCAGCTGAAGGCGTGAAGCGATGAGGGGGCGTGGCTGAACCATGCGGGACGGTTCTCCTCGGCCCATGCAGCCGCAGCGTCGACACGGTCTACATGCACCAGTAGATGCTCAGGTGCGGGCCCGCAACTGAACTGCACGAGGAAACCGTGGGCGTCCACTGCCCACCAATCCCACATGAACCCAGGTCGGGGATGCCGCAGGATCGTCGTCATGTCAAAGAATCAGCAGCCGACTTCACCAAGGCCGCGTCAGCCGCGCTCGGGCCAGATCGGGCCCTGGTCGGTCCAGATGACGCCCTTGTTGCGGCACAGGCAGAAGGGGTGGCCGATCGGGTCGGTGTAGACCTGCCAGCCGTAGCCGTTGGGGCCGATGAAGTCCTGCCTCAGCGTCGCGCCGAGGTCGAGGACGCGGCGCTGCTCGGGCCCGATCTCGTCCACTTCGAAGTCGAGGTGGAACTGCTTGGGGTGCTCGCTGTCGGGCCACTGCGGAGCGCGGTAGTCGTCCACCCGGATGAATGCCAGCTCGATCTCGCCGAACTGGATGCCGGCCCATTCCTCCGAGCTGCCTTCCTTGATCGGACGGCCCGTCACCTCGGAGTAGAAAGCCGCCAGCTTCATCGTGTCCGGGCAGTCGATGATGAAATCGGTGAGTCGCAGCATCCCGCGATCTTGCCACAGGCTCGCACCCGACTTCGAGACGGGCGCCCCCAGGCCCCGTTCACCAGGGGCGGCCGGGTTCGTGCCGCAGGTTCGGATCGGCAGCGGGCTTCGGCGGAGCCGCTTGGCGCTCCGGCTGTGCCGTCGTGATCGGCGTCAGTCGCGACCGTGCCCGGTTGCCTCCGCCCGGTCCCGGGCCGCCATCACGTCCTCGCCGTGTTCGAAGGCCCAGGCGCCGAACGCCTCGATCGGCTCCAGGAGTGTCCGCCCCAACCCGGTGAGGGTGTACTCCACGCGCGGCGGCGACCCGGCGTACGCGCGGCGTTCCACCAACCCGTCGGACTGGAGTCGGCGCAGCGTCTCCGTGAGGACTTTGGGGCTGATCCCGCCGATCCGCTCGCGCAGTTCGCCGGGCCGCGCGGGCCCGTCGCGCAGCGCCCACACCAGGACGGCGTTCCAGGTGTTGGCGAGCAGGTCGAAGGCGAGCCGGGCTCGGCAGTCGGCGAGGAAGCCGTGGTCAGCGGTCACTTACCAGATGGTGCCCCAGGACTTTCCTACTGTCTCCCTGTTCCGACTGGCAGGTCGTCACAAGGAGGTTGGTCATGATGAGGATCGGAATCATCGGTACCGGCGCAATGGCGCGGGTGCTGGGTACCCGGTGGGCGGGGGCCGGGCACGACGTGCTGGTGGGTGGACGGGACACGGGCCACGCCGCCGCCCTCGCCGACCAGTTCGGCGGACGGGCGGGGACCCCGCGGGACGCAGTCGAACACGGCCTGGACGCGGTGCTGCTGGCCGTGCCGTACGCGGCGGCGATCGGCGTGGTCTCCGGCCTGGCCGACGCCGCGCGGGGAAGGACGCTGGTCGACTGCACCAACCCGATCGCCCCGGGTTTCGTCCTGGAGACCCATGGCGGGCCGTCGGCCGCCGAGCGCATCGCGGCCGCGGCGCCCGGCGCGTCCGTGGTCAAGGCGTTCAACCTCTGCCACGAGAGCGTGTGGCGCAGGGCCCCGACCGTCTTCGGCGGACGCCCCCTCGCGGTGCCGCTCTGCGGCGACGACGCGCCGGCCCTCGACACCGTCGGACACCTCGTTCGCGACCTCGGCTGCGTACCGCTCAACGGAGGCGGGCTCAACCGGGCCGGCCTCCTGGAGGCGACGGCGGCGTTCCTGATCGGCCTGTGGGTGGGCGAAGGCGCGGACGCCCAGGCGATCGCGCCGCCGCTGGAGTACGCGGGCGTCGATCCCTCCTGATCCGCGATGGCTCCCAACCACCCGCCCCGCGCGGGAAGTCGGACCCGCCGACTTCTCACGCGGCCGCCTGGTGCGGGGACCGCTCTGCCGACCCCTCCCGTACAGCACGTGCTGGGTCGCGGGGGCGATCGCCGCGTCCATGGACGTGGCGGAAGACCGGCGGCCCGGACGGCCGGCTCCGTCCGGGCCGCCCCGCTCACCCCACGACCTCGGTGCTCCACGTGCCGTTCCGCAACGCGGTCTCCTGGAGCTTCCCGTCGCTCCGGCGCGCCGTGTAGACGCGGGTGACGCCGCCGTGGTCCACCACCGCCGGCTCGAAGCCGTCGGCCACCTGCTGGACACCGGCGTTCGCCAGGGAGTCCTGTGGCGCCCACCCGCCGCCCGCCGCCTTCGTCTCGGTCAGCAGGCCGTTCCTGTCGACCAGGAACAGGCTGGTGGTCCCGCCGTGCACCAGGGCCGCCGGGGCGGAGCGTGGCACCGGCACCCGGAAGTCCTTGGTCAGGTCGTGGAGTCGCCACCCTGCATCCTGCGTGCCGCCCGCCGACGTCCCCGGAGGCGTCAGCCGGGCCTCCGAGAGATGGCCGTCGCCGCTGTTGACGGTGAAGACGCTCGTCACCCCGTCGTGCACCACCGCGCTCGGCGTCATGACGGACGACGGCACGCCGGTCATGGTGAAGATGTTCCACTTCTCGCCGATCCTCAGCGACGACTCCTGGAGCTGCTGGTCCTTCGTGATCGTGTACACCCTGACCAAATCCCCCTCCACCACCGCCACCGGCGCGGTGCCGGCGGCGACCGGCGCGGCGGGCAACTGCCCCGCGCCCAGGAGCCCGAGGTCGTCGTGCAGGTCCTGCCTGCCCCAGCCCGAGTCGTCCAGGTAGGACCGCCGCAGGTGGTTGTCCACGCCGACGGTGAACACGTTGACCTTCCCGTCCAGTACCGCCGCGGTCGGAGTGCTCCGGACCTCCTGATCACCGAGGTCGGTGGCCTGCCAGTCCTTGTTGGGTTCCAACCGGGCCTCCACCAGGTGCTTGTTCACGGAGTTCACGACAAACACCCGGACGATGCCCTTGTCGAGCACCGCCACCGGGCGGGTGCCGGCCAGCACCTGGGGGATGGTGGAGTCTTCGGACCTGAGTGCGTAGTCCACCACCCTGACCTGGCCCGGGTTCGGGCTCTGCCGGAGCTTCGCCGCCTCGTTGCCGAGGTCCACGTAGCTCTCCAGGAGCTGCTGGTCCTTGTACGCCGTGAAGACACGGAGGTGCTGGTCGTCGGCCACCGCCGGACCGGCCGCGTTCCCGGGCGTCGCCGTGGCCGTCATGGCGGCGTCCTGGGCGGGTGAGGAGGCCGAGGATGTCGCGGAGGGCAAGGGGGCGGAAGAGGCCGAGGGGGCCCCGGTGTCCCGGGCGGGCGAGGAAGCCGCGGCGCCGGCGCCGCGGCCGGCGTCGTCATCGCTCTGGAGCAGGGCCCAGGACAGGACCGACGCGCAGACGACGGCGACCGCGGTGGCCAGCGCGATCCGGGTCCGGCGCTCCCGCAGCCGTCCGGGGCGGGGCACGGTCGGTGTGGCTGTCGCCGTCGGTGTCGGTGTCGGCGTCGGTGCTGCCGTCGATGTCGGCGTCGGCGTCGCCGACGCGGGAGGGGTGACCGGAGGGGAGACCGGGAGGTCGGGCTCGGTGGGCGTGGCAGCGACCGCCGGTCCGCCGGTCGGTTCCGCCGCTACGGGGTCGTGCTGCGGACCGGCGCCCCCGACCGCCGGTCCGGGGCCGTCGAGCATGGCCAGCCCCGCCGCCGCGTCGGGCCGACCGGCCGGGTCCCGGGAGAGCAGCGCGGTGATCAACGGCGCCAGCCTGCCCGCCCGTTGGGGCGGCGGGACGAGGGCGAGCGCGACGGCGGCGATCGTCATCGCGGTCGTCTCCCGCCGGAACGGCGACACCCCCTCGACGGCCTCGTACAGCGTCGCGCCGAGGCTGAACAGGTCGACGGCCGGGGTGTCCGGCTCGTGGGCCAGCCGCTCCGGGGCGATGTAGTCCAGCGTCCCGACCAGGGACCCGGTGGTGGTCAGCACGGTGCCCGCGTGGTTCTTGGCGATGCCGAAGTCGGCCAGCAGCACCCCACCGTCGTCGGCCAGCATGATGTTCGACGGCTTCACGTCGCGGTGGAGGATGCCCACCCGGTGCGCAGCGGCCAGCGCCCGTAGCACCCCGACGGCCACCTCGGCGGCCCGCTCCGGCCCCAACGGCCCGTCGGCCCGGAGCACCTGCGCCAGCGAACGGCCGCGGACCAGCCGCATCACCATCCACGGGCCGCCGTCCTCCACCACCACGTCGTGCACCGTGACGATGTTGGGGTGGTCGCGGAGCGCGGCCGCGTGGCGGGCTTCCGCCATGGCCCGGGCGATGGCCTGCTCGTGCTCGTCCTCGGAGAGGTCCTCCTCCTCCCAACGGACCTCCTTCACCGCGACCTCGATGTCCAGCAGTTCGTCCCTGGCCTCCCAGACCTGGCCCATGCCCCCGGCCGCCAGAGCTCTCACCAGCCTGAACCGTCCGCCGACGAGCCTGTTCGGTGCGGAACTCGAGTCCATGCGAAACCCTTACGCAGTTGGATGGTGACGGAACGTCAGGTCGAGTACAGAGCATAGCGAGGACGTGCGCCGGTTCGGGCCCCGAACCGTAACCGTCCGGCGCCCGGCCCCGACGCCCGCGCTGGTTCGCGCCGGACCGCGCCGGTTCACGCCGGTTCGCGCCGGACCGCCCGGTCGGCCACTCCAGGACCTCGCCCCCGAGACGAACCCCACGGACCGGCGGCCCGCCTTGACGGCCCGCTGGTCGGCTGGGCAGGGAAGTGGGGCCGCCCGCCTCCGGTGTCACCGGCAGCGGATAGCCTCCGGCCGGAACGAACGGCTGACGGGAGTGGGCGTGGACATCGAGGAGACACTGGACCGGCTCGGCGCGGTCATCGGGCCACCGCCCGCGGGCGGAGTCGTCCCGGTCCCTTGGGAGCTCGGGCCCGAGGTGCTCGGCTTCCAGCTGCCCGCGGACTACCGGGCGTTCGTCGACCGCTACGGGATGGTCAGCATCAGCGACGAACTGCACATCTACACACCATCGGCGGCGCCCAGTTCCCAGGTCAGTCAGCCGCTCGGTTTCGAGGGATTCCTGTACGACACGACCGATCCCTACGGATACTGCGCCTGGCTGGCCGAGGCCTACCGGGACGGGGACCACGACGAGTGCCCGTACCCGCTGTTCCCGGCCGAGGGAGGGCTGCTGAAGTGGGCCAACAACTCCAACTCGGACCACTTCTTCTGGCTGACGCGGGGCCCGGACCCGGACCGCTGGCCGGTCGCCGCCAAGTTCCACTCGATGCGGGAGTGGGACCTGTTCGAGGGCGGCTTCCTGGAGTTCCTGCTCGCGGCGGTGACGGAAAAGTACCCGTACCACGACGACGTCGTCCCCGGCGGGACGAGGCAGCTCGGCGACGGCCGCGCCTACCGCCCCGGAGGAGACTGGTCGAAGCACCTACCGCACTGAATCCGCGGACACGGCCGGCCCCGGCCGACCCCCTGCCGCCACGGCCAGGCCCCCAACCACCCGCCCCGTGCAGGAAGTCGACCCCGCGACTCTGCTGGCGAAGTCGGTTGGGTTGGGCGTGGGACGGTAAGTGTCTGCCGGTCGGGGCGGGTTGGCT
>NZ_LIPD01000023.1:0-267 GCF_001905545.1 Streptomyces sp. CB02056
GGGGGCGGAAGCCTACGGCTTAATCGTCGCCTGACGGCTCCTCAGGCGGTGCTGACGCACCGCCACGCACGGTGACGGCTACGCCGTCACCGTGCGTGGCGTGGCCCCGGCTACGCCGGGGCGGGCGGGTACGAGGTTGGGGGAATTCGCCTGCGGCGAATACGTGGGATTTGTGCGGGTGGTTGGTGGTGGGCGTCGGGCGTCGCTGCGCTCCGCCCTGTCGTGGCATTGTCCCGGGCCTACGGCCCGTCAACCGGTCGGCTTTCC
>NZ_LIPD01000023.1:325-473 GCF_001905545.1 Streptomyces sp. CB02056
CCCCCAGGGGCCCTCCCCGGTCCCGGCCGATGGCCGGTCCGCCGTCTGGTTGCTGGGCTGACGGCCCATCCTCCACCCCCGGAGCGGGGGCTGTGGCCCTCGGGAGGGCACCGGTGGGCCTCCGGTCCGGCTCGGGCTCGGGCTCGGG
>NZ_LIPD01000023.1:651-70962 GCF_001905545.1 Streptomyces sp. CB02056
GGCTCGGGCTCGGGCTCGGGCTCCCCCGCCCCTGTGGCGGGCCCTCACGGGCGCCCCGCACTGCGGTGACTGACGGGCCCTCAACCGCAGACTCCCGACCGGGATCCGAACCAAATCCGGCAACGTTTCCCTGACTTCCTTGCAGCTCTATCGTACCGGTTCCCGGGCGGGCGCCGGAAGCGAACAGACAACCTCGCGGTGACCGTCCATCCCGGCTCTATCCGGCCGAACTCACGGCGGAAATCCGAATTACCTTCCACTCCCTTTCGGTCGACACTCCTAAACCCTTTCGGAGCGCAGCGGCAAGTAATCGAATTAAGGCACGCCAGAAAGGGGCCCATGGCCCCAGCCTCCGACACGGCGACCGCCCTTCCAGGTCGCCCAGGAAATCCCGCCCAGCGCCACCCTGGCAATTCCCGGAGTGACGACACCAAACCGAACACCGGACCAGGACGGGCACGGGCACAGCGGGACGGCCTGACAGCCGACCAGGACGACGACCAGGGCCGGCCCGGCAGCGGAGCGCGGCAGGGGCGACGCGGGCGAGACGTCGAGGCCGGCCAACCGGGCGCCACCCGGTGCAACACGAGGTGCAACACGCCCACCCGCCTCGCCCACAGCCGCATAGCACCTGGTCAGACCCGCAACACGGCCCCGCGTTGCACCCCACTAGGAGCGCGGGCCTCGCCGATTCCAGAGAAACGGGTGCAGTGCTGCGATCACCCGTTCCTCTAGCTCCACGGCCTCCTCGCCGGTGCCCGTGACCGCCCAGCACAGCTCCAGTTCAGCCCGCACGATCGCGGCCTTGGCCCAGTGTGCGGCCCTCATCGGCTGGCCGGCCTCGACTTCGACCAGGCGCTCGCGCAGCCAGTGCGGATCGGCCAGAGCGCGGTCCAGCGCCGCCTCGCCCAGCCCCGACGCCAATCCGCCGGTGTACTTCGCGATCCGCCCTCTCATGCCCTGGGGCGGCCGCGAGCTCGTCCCTCGCCGCTCCGCGGCGCAGCCGACGTACACCACCCGGTCCTCCAGCCCCGACCGAGCCATGTACACCCCCGGCAAACGCGGCACCGCCAACCTCGCCTCCTCCAGCCCCACCCACGACGACCACGACGCCATCCCCCACACATCCACCAGCCACTGCCCTCCCTGCCCTGAACCCAGCCCACACCCTACGAACCCGTCAGCCGCACGGTCCCAGGAACCGTCGCGTCCCAACCGCAACAGGGGAAACCTGACATCTGCCGCGTCACCACCTCATGCGACAGAACCCACCCGCCCCAGACGGAGCCTGAATGTCCTCCCAGGACCACCAGGGCAGCCTCCTGGGCGGCCTGACGGCCACCCAGCCGCCCAGAGAGGGGCGCAGCGGCGGACACGACCCGGACGGCGGGAAGGGCGGGAAGGGCCCGGACGCCCCCCGCCCCGCAAATTCGACCCGAATTCAGACCACCACCCGGAAGCCAAGCCACCAAAACAACCAGGCGGAATATCCGGCGAAATTCATCGCCCGAAAAAATACCCGCACCGCCGAACCACCCCCAACCGACCCGACCCCACCTCCAATCTCATCCAACACCCACACACAGTCACCGCTTCCCGCCCCGAACACCCACCCCGCCACCGCCCCGACAGGCACAACCAAAGGTCCAGACAACCCAGCGAGAAAGGCCATTTCACGCCCACATCCCCCAACAGGTCACATACGACGCCCCCTCAGATCAAGGTGGTACTATTCTGAGAAGTGAAAGATCAAGATTAGGGGGGCTCCAAAGTGACCGTAGTCATCCGCGTCTCACTGCCTAACGCCACGGTCGAAACCAAGACTGTAGGCGACGACATCCACATCGACATCCGCGTTGCCGAGGACGGCTCTGACAGTGCTACCAGCACCACACCGGGCGGCCTGGCGCCAATGTTGGAAAGGGGCGACCTCGTAGCTGGCGAGGAGCTCTACTGGTCACGTCCCCGCCTGGGCGTGAAGCATCTCGCTACCGTCCTGCCCAACGGCTGGCTGCAGTTCGATGGCAAGGCGTACCGGACTCCCTCCGGAGCGGCCGTAGCCGCCGCTCACACCGCTGCTGACGGCTGGACCGCTTGGCGCCGCAGCCGAGACGGCGTCATCATCGGTTCGCTGCGCAACCAGGACTGACAAACCGGTGTGCAGCTGAGGGCCGGCCCCTGCAGGGGCCGGCCCTCAGCTGCACACCGGTGCGTGGTGGCAGCACGGTCGGCCGCTCTGCCCTCCCGGGATAGATCCGACTACCAGTACTCCGACCCTTCTCCCCTGATTCGCCGTCGGACCTCGTCGCCGAACCTCCGCGGCTCGCCCGCGCTCGGGTAGGGGCACGACCACTTGTAGTTGCCCGTCTCGCTGTCGAACTCGTAGTCCGCGTGCCAAGTTTGCTTCCGGGAACCGCTCCAGAACTCCGCTGTCACGTTGAAGCCGTGCGTCAAGACCTTCTTGACGCTCCTCATGCCGTCGGCGACCTCGTCCACCATGGCGTCGAACTCGCGTTCCGCCGGTGTCAGAAGCCTGGCAGGCGGTTCGTCTGCCTCAATCTCCACGGCGTCGTACCGCTTCCTGGCGGCTTGGACCAGCACACTGGCCATGCCGACGACCACGGCGCCGATGACAGCCTTCATTCGACTGGGCACAGCGGCCCCTTTCCGGTCCAGAGAACTGCCCTCAGAGTAGCGATCACGCTGGCACCGCGACCCCGCGTTCCCAACACTGCGGCAGGCACCCCCGGCTACCGCGTGTCTGCACCTGGTGCAGTCCTTGGGCGGGTAGCGCTTGGCGTGCAGGAGCCGGTCCTGCCACCCGGATCGGCTGGGACGGAGACGCTCCCGCTTCGTAGAGGCGGGCAGAGGCTCGGCACCCACAACCACGAAGGGGCACCGACTGCTAGAAACCGCCGTCGGCGGTCGGTGCCCCTTCGTGTCCAGGCAGGTCAGCTGTAGAGGCTCGCGCCGAGTTCTACGAGCCGCTGGCCGGCGCCGGTGGCGACGGCAGTGGTGAGCGCGGGGCCAGCCAGGCGCATGATCCTGCGCCAGATACGGCCGCCTTGCTCGGGGTCAGCGCCGTCGCGCTCGAGGGCCACGACCTCGGCCTCGAAGTCCTCGGCGTCGATCGGGTCGAGTTCGAGTTGCGGGGCGACCTCGCGTAGGCCGTGGATCAGGCGGGTGAGCTCCTGGGTGTCGATGCCGTTGCCCGCGTTGATGGTGTTGAAGTCGCCAGTGGAGGCGACCCCGCCGCTCATGTCGCCGTTGACCACGGTGCTGCCGTAGTAGTTGGTCGCCCCGGCGGTGCTGTCGGGTGGGGTTGCCCGGCAGCGGTCCGACGAGGGTGATCCGGTGTTCGCGTTCCGCCTGTTCCAGGTGGGGCAGGGAGGTGTAGCCGCCGTCGACCAGGTGCTGGTCGGGCCGCAGGCTCCGGCTTTCCAACCGGGTGTGGATGCCGGGCAGGACCTCGGTGTCGGCGCTGGTGGCCGACATGGTGGCCACGTCGGTGATCACGTTGGGGCCGTCGTCGGAGCAGGTCTCGGTCACATGGGCGAGGAACCCCGTCCAGCGGGTGACCTGCCCGCGGCGTGCATAGCGGGCGGTCGGGTCGTAGGGCGAGACGATCCGGTCAGCCGAGGGCGGTAGGCCCGGGCCGTCGGCATCGGCGTCGTCGCGCCAGCGCAGGCGGCCGGCGGGATCCCAGTAGTAGTTTTGCACCAGGACCTGTCGCAGGACCTGGACCTGGGGGCGGCCGAGCAGGCCGGGATGGTGCCGGCTGAGGTGTTCGAGCAGGCGGCGGGCGTCTTCGCCGGTGGTGGCGATCCGGGTCTTGGGCCGGGTGGGGTTTTTGCCCAGGCGCACCGGTCGGCCGTAGCGGCGGCCCCAGTCCTCCTCGACCAGGCCGTCCAGCGTGTGGTCGGCGGTGCGGGCGAGGTCCTCCAGGGCCGCGCGCACGGCTTCGGTGACCAGTTCGAGGCGGGTCAAGTCCCGGATGCTGGCCAGGACGTGGGTGGAGTCGGTGCGCTGAGTGGTGCGCTCCCGGACCAGCCCGGCCTCCTTCAATCGGGCCAGAACGAGATCGAGGAGGCGGTCGGTGCGGCCACCCTCCAGCACGCGGTCGCGGAAGTCACCGAGCACGCTGTGATGGAAACCGGGGTCGTCGAGTTCCAGGCCGAGCGCGTACTTGAAGTCGATCCGGCAGCGTACAGCCTCGGCGGCATCACGGTCGGACAGGCCCAGCAGGAACTGCAGCACGCTCACCGTGGCCAACTGCGCGGGCGAGAGCCCCCGGCGCCCGTCGCGCGGGTACCAGTCGGCGAAGTCCTCGTCCCGCCACAAGCCGTCGAGCCGGTCCCGCACCCACATTGCCGTCGTGCCACCCGGGTTGCTGGCCCGCGCCATCCTCGCCGTCAACTCCGGGACCTCGTCACCCGGACGGGGACGGATCGACATCTGCACTCCTTGGGAATCTCGCGGGCGTTGTACACCCGCGAGACTGGCGCACCACCATGCTCACCGACAGCCGAACACCAAGATCCCCGACAGAGTCAAGCTCAGACGAGCTGGACGCCGATCGGGGCGACGCGGGAGTCGACCAGCTGCCGGCAGCCGAGGAGAACCCCGCCGTCGACGAGCCGTTGGCCGCAGCCCCGGCCCGGTGCCGCCCGGATCGAGGACCTGGTGCAGAACGGACCGTCCGCACCCGCTCGGTGCCCGGGGCGGGCGGCCGGCGCGCGGGCAAGCGGCAGCGGCCAACCGGGCGGCGGGTCCGGTTCCCGGTCAGCGGCAGTTGTGGGCGGGTGGGTTGCAGAGCCTGACATCGCTGACGCCCGGCAGGCCCGCGATCCTCTGCCGCAGGACGGCCAGATCGGCGGCGGGAGTGCGAGGGGCGAAGACGACCGTGAGCGTGCCGCCCGGCACTCCGCCGGTCTGCCCCACACTGACGCTTGTGGCACCGTGGCCGAGGCCTGAGCCGTCGACCAGGAGCTCCGCCGGAAGCGACGGGCCAAGGAGTGAACTGCCCTCACGAACGGTGGCGAGGAAAGCGTCCGGCTCCCTGAAGTACGGGCCGATCAGCAACGGGCCGAACACCCAGCCGGCAAGGCCGAGGGTCACCACCGGCACCAGGGTGCCGACCAGCAGCGGGAGGCGGCGGGACCCGGGACGCGACCGGCTTGCCGCGGCGAGCAGAACGATGCCCACCGGCGCCAGCACGAAGAGGCCGAAGAGGAAGCCGACAGCCGAGAGCGCGAGCACCCCCCAGCCGGTGACCCGGCAAGCTGCCCGAAAGTTGTCCGCACTCCGCGCGAGAAGGGGTACGGGTGTTACCAGTGAACCGAGCATGAGCGGACCGTCGAGGAAGGTCCCGCCGCTGGCGGCCGCCCAGACCAGTGCTGGTGCCGTGCACAGCATCGCCAGTACCACCAGAACCCGTGCCGCCCGCGGCACCGGCCGACACACGCCCGACGTATCCACTCGCCCCCCAATATTGAACACGTTCAAAGTCTAGGGGCGTGACAATAGCAGGAACCGTCCCCGCGGTGGTGTCTAAGTACGCTGGCCCGGGACGTTCATTCCGGTCCCTCCAGCCGGTCCGGACGGCGGCCAGGGCCACGACGAAGGCTCCGACCACAGCCCCCGCCCCGGCCAGAGCGGGACAGCCCCGCCCCACAGCGGCGGGACGCGGCGGCAGACGGACGCCGGGGACGAGCCTGTCGCCGACGGCGGGCGGGCCGACACCGCGGTGGTGCCCGCACCGACACCCGACAACCACGACACGTTCGCGGCCGCCGAAGCCGAACTCGCCACCGCCGCCCAGGCGCTCATCGGCGACCCGACGTCCGGCCTGTCGAAAGCCGTCGACCGACAGCTCTACTGGCACAGCGCAGCCCTGGCCGCCGGCAGCACCACGGTCCTCCCCGCCGCCCGCCAGGCAACCGCCGACCTCGCCAGTCGCCGCGGCCGGCTCCGCCTGCCCGACACCCCCCAAGGCCGGCGCCTACGAGCTGCCCTCACCACCTACCAGCACGCCTGGAACAGCGCTGTCCAAGACGACACCGCAGCAGCGGGACCACACGACGATCCACCACCCGGCCCGTGACGAATCCACCAGCCACCAGGCGACGGCGGCCGACGGGCCGAGCGGCGGGGTGGTCCGGCGGCCGCTGAAGGCTGGGCGAGCCCGGCACAGCAGGCGGCGGACCGGGAAAGGCACAGCAGGCAGCGCCAGCGGACGAGGCCTTGGTACCGGGCGGCTGGCGCCTCAACAGGCAGGGCCCCAGTGCCGGGCGGCGGCCCAGGCAGATGCACTCGGCGGCGAGCAGGCGGCGGGGCGGCCGGCTCGGTGGGCGGCCTCGCGGGCGCAGTCGGCGACGTCGCGCCGGTGGCGCTCGCGGCGCAGCGCGTGTTGGAGGGCGGTGTCGTGGTCGGGGTCGTAGCGTTCGGCCCCGGTCTCGACGGTGTGGTCGCGCACGCGCTGCCACTCGGCGCGGATGGTGTCCGCGGTGGCGTAGGCGGCCTCGTGGCCGGCGTCGGCGTACCGGTCGGCGGCGCGCTCGTCGACCCGGGCCCGGTGCAGGGCCTGCTGGAGGTCCTCCCGGGTCATCCCGGCCGCCCAGCGACGGACCCGGTGGCGGATGCCGCCGAGCAGCCCGTGCTCCTGGTCGTCGCCCTCGTACCCGTCCCCCTCATCCTCTTCGTCCTGGTCGGCGGGGTGCTGGGCGAGGGCGGCGTGCAGCGTCGCGCCGGCCTGCCAGGCCTCGGCGTGGACGACGGGCTCCGGCAGGCCGCCTCCGGGGCGGGCGGCGAGGACGATCCGGCCGTCGACCAGGGCCACCCAGCCGTCCAGGCCGTCGACGTCGCGCTCGGTCCAGCCGCGGGCCGGGTCGGCGCCCTGGTGGAGGGTGCGGATGCCGTCGTGGCCGGTCCAGCGCAGCCACATCGCGCCGCGCACCAGCGGGGAATCCAGGATCGGGCGGCCCAGGTCCCGGTCGGCGGGCGCGGTACTCACCCGCACCGGCCACCGCCTCGACGCCTACCTCGCCGATGTCCGCGAATTGCTGCTCCGGGCAATCCTCCAGGAGGAGACGTGGCCCGGCGTCTTCGCCGCCGTCGCCACCCACGTCGACTGGTACGCCGCCGGCCTCGGCCTCGCCGGTCGTCGCCACGTAGACCCGGCAGGGGCTTCCTGAGTCGCCGCAGCTGACGAACGGCACCCGGCGACGATCCGTACCTGTCGGTCGCGCGCGCCCGACGGGACCCTCAGCATTCGTCCGGCTCGCCCAGGCTCCAGCCACCGACGGCCGCGAGCGGCCCCCGCCAGGCCGACAGCCTCCGGGCGCTCCGCCCCGAGCGGACGGTGACGTCTTTCAGGTGCAGGAAGCGTGGGTCGGCCGCCCTGCGGCGACGCCCGCCCTCGACGGCCTGGTCCAGGTGCCCGATCACCTCCCGCACGACCTTCCGCATCCCGTAATAGTCGGCTTCCGCTACCTGTCGGACGTACAGGTCCTCCCATTCCGCGGTCGGGATCACGGTCCCGGTGACGAGCGCCCCGTCCACCGCCAGCGTCAGAACGATGTCCTCGGCGACGTCCTGGTGCTCCACGCCAACGCGCAGCAGCTCCAGGTAGGGGTCCGGGTAGGCCTCCCTTTGCAGCACCACCCTCAACGCCGGCTGTACCGCATCCCGCCACGACATCCTGCTGGTCTCCTTCCCCTGGTGGGTCTGGTTCTGGCTATGCCCCGGCGGGGGTGGCGCTATCCGCTGGTGATCTGTCGGCGGTGGGGTGGAACCTTGGAAACGCGTGCGGCACCCGGCTGGTGCCGGACGCCGCACGCGCTGATCGATTGTTCATCGGGCCTGGGACTCGGCCTCGCGCTTCGGGAGTTCGAGCAGTTCAGCCGCCATCTGGACGGCCTGGCGGTGGTCCAGCGCGTCAAGAAGCAGTCGGGCGGATGCCCGAGGGTCGAATGGCACCAGGCGGACCGTGGCCTCCGGGGCCCCGACCGCGTGGGATCCGGCCTTCGCGGACGCGGACGACTGACTTCTCCGGCAACCTCACCACCGCCACCGCCACGATGCCAACTGACGCGATGTGGGACCCGGTGGCGGGGTTCTCGGCTGACCTCGCGGTCGTGTGGCCCCGGGGCCGCCGGCGCCGTACCGACCGATCTCGGTGGCGAGCGCGGCGCCGCCGGCAAGCCGGTCGGCGTCCCAGGCGGTGACGTCCAGGAGAGGCCGTCGAGCGGACCACCGACACGCTCGCGGTACACGTGCCCGGGGACGGGGTCGTCGTGGTCGGTTCCGTAGACCCGGCCCCGCAGCGGCGTCTCGTCGTCCATGGATGCGCCCGGTCCCGCGACCCGATGGTGCGGCGGTGGCCGGTCAGGAGGTGATCACCTCCAGGACGGGGTGGAAGGTGGTGTGGCTGCGGGCGTCGAGGTTGACGGCGAGGCCGACGGTGGCGAGGGGCTGGAAGAGGGCCAGGGTGAGGGAGGGGTTGCCCGGGGTGACGGCGGGGGTGACGTCGAGGGGGATCCAGTCGGGTGTGGTGGAGATCCGGCCGGTGCCGAGGGGTTGGGCCAGGCCGGGGGCGTTGGCCCAGGTGACGGCGGGTTCGGTCCAGGGGGTGGGGGCGGTGGTGAAGGCCTGGAGGGTGGCGAGGGTGCCCCCGGAGTCGGCGACCGCGCCGTGGACCCAGAGGACGGCGCGGCGGACGGTGCCGGGGACGGCGGTGGTGTCGAAGGTGAGGAGGGCGCGCCGGCTGAAGCCGCTGTCGGTGGTGTTGGTGTTCTTGACCGTCAGGGTGGTGGCGGTGCCGTAGTTGGTGGTGGCGTAGGAGCCGTCGCGGACGTAGCTGTCCTGGGTGGGGTCGAGCAGGGTCGCGGTGGCGGTCGCCGGGGCGCCGGAGGCGGTGGTGAGGGTGATGGTGCGGCCGGCGCCCTGGGTGCCGCCGAGCTCCACCAGGAGGGTCACCGCGCCCTCGGTGGAGAGCGCACTGACGCCTTCGGCGGCCTCGGTGGGGCGGCCCGTGCCGGCGAGGGTGAGCGTGACGGTGGCGGCCCGGCGGGAGGGGTCGGCGACGGTGACGGTGCGGGTGCTGTCGGTGTCGCGGACCAGCACCGAGCAGGGGGCGGAGGCGGTGAGCGGCCCGGCCGTGCCGGCGGCGAAGAAGTTGGCGGCGGTGACACCCGAGGCGGAGTCGGATATCGCCTGGACCGTACGGGAGTTGGCGAGGGTGGTGACGGTGGGGGCGGCCGCCCGGGCCGCGGTGGCCGCGGCGGTCGCGCCGGGCAGCACCTGGTACTCGTACCCGGCGTCGGTGGGGTTGGTGCCGTGGTCGAACCAGAGGGTGAGGTAGCGGCGGGTGAGCTGCTCGGTGGAGCCGCCGGTGTTGATGTCGTGCCAACTGCCGGTGCGGGCCTCGCGCTTCGCCCGCAGGGTGGTGCCGGCGGGCAGGACGTAGCCGCCGAAGCCCGCGACGGCGACGGCGCGGGCGCCGTCGAGGCGCTGGGACCAGCCGAGGGTGGTGGGCTGGGCGGCACCGTCCACGGTGAGGGCGTGGGTGCCGGCGGGGCCGAGGTTGCGGTTGTCGACGACGGTCTCCACCGGGGTGCCGTCGGTGCAGCTGATGCCCGCGCCGAGGCAGACCACCGCATCGTCCAGCAGGAACCAGGACTTGCGTCCGGTCAGGGTGGAGGAGAGGCCGCGCAGGTCCTGGCCGACGGCGGCGTAGGTGCCGTCGGTGGCGCCGCCGGCCCAGGTGGAGTCCGGGCGGGGTGCGCCCCAGGTGCCGCCGGCGGCGTCGGCGAGCGGCTTGGCGGAGACGGTGGTGCCGGGCAGGCGGTACGGGTCCACGGTGGGCCAGAAGGCGTCCGAGTACTGGCCGTTGCCAAAGGTGGCACCCCACCAGGAGAGCATGCCGTTGTTGGTGTGCCAGCCGCGCAGGTGCTCGCCGTTGCCGGTCTCGTAGAAGGTGGTGCGGGCGGAGCAGAGGCTGAGCGAGGCGGCCCAGCCGGAGCGGCGGACCACGGCGCGGTCCATCGCGAACACCCGGGCGCCGAGCGGCTCGGGGGCGGCGGCGGTGGCGGAGTTCAGGAGGGCCTGGGCACGGGCGAGCTCGGGGACGTCGAGGTAGGCGTTGGAGAGGTAGGGCAGGTAGTGGTCACGGGTGAGCCAGCCCTTCACGGCGGAGCGCCAGGCGGCGGACTGGGCGGCCGGGGCGGCGCCGGAGTCGGCGAGGCGCAGGATGTGGCCGATCAGGGTGTGGCCCCGGACGTGGTCGTCCTGCTGGAGCTGGAGCTGGTCGCCGCTCTGGCGGCCCCGGCTGACGGCCCGCCCGCTCACGGCGTCCATCACCAGGCCGTTGTAGAGGAAGGGCGCGTAGGCGTCGGTGACGGCGTCGAAGACGTTCTGCCGGGACGGGTCGGAGATCTGCCAGGCGGAACCGGCCAGCAGGGCGAAGAGCCTGCTCAGGCCACCGAGCAGCACCTCCCCGTAGGAGCCGGTGTACGGCACCCAGGTGTGCTGGACGAAGGAGCCGTCGGCGTACAGGCCGTCGCCGGCCAGGACGTACGGGAAGACCGGGGAGAGCGCGGTGGTGGCGGTGGTGAGCTTGGCGGAGGTGCGGCCCAGAACTCCGCGCAGGGCCAGGACGCGGCACAGGTCCACCCGGTTGCCGCCGGTGCTGGTGCCCGTGTAGCTCGACACCAGGGAGTCGGGGACCTGGCGGTCCACGGCGGCGAGCAGGGCGGAGAGCCGGGTGGGCGGCAGGAGGTCGTGGGCCAGGACGCAGGTGTCGAGGAGGGCCTGCGGGGTGCCGATCTGCCAGTCCCACCAGTTGCCGTAGGCGGTGGCCGTGGGGGTGTAGGCGCCGGTGGTGGTGTTGAGGTGGTTCAGGCCGGTGGTGATCGCGGTGGCCAGGGCCTGGTCACCGGTCAGACCGGTGCCGGGCTGCGCCCAGGCCATGGCCAGGGTGCGCAGGCGGGTGTGGGAGGCGGTGACGTTCGCCGAGGCGGTGCCCAGGGGGAGGTCCGGCCAGAGGGACGTGGAGGTCGGGGCCATGGCCTGGAGCTGGGTGCGGGCCCGGTCGCCGAGGGCGGCGAGGGTGGTGGCGTAGGGGGCCGTGGCCGGGTCGAAGCCGGTGCCGGTGAGCAGGTCGAGCCAGCGCAGGCGCAGGGTGTCGTAGGCGTCGGCCGCGGCTGTGGCGGGGGTGGGGAGGGCACCGAGGGTGAGGGCGGTGGTGCCGATGGCGGCGAGTCGCAGCAGGCGGCGGCGGGAGAGCAGGGCGGGGTTCGGCGCGGCGGTCATGGGGGGAGCTCCTCCTGGGAGGTGGGGGCCGGGCGGGACGACGGTGGGCGTCTTCGGTATGACCTCGCCGTCGGCGATCGAGTGGAGGTGCTCGGGTGGAGGTGCTCGGCGCGGGCCTTCTCGGCCGCGTGGTCCGGATCGCGGGAGGCCTTCCACGTCGTCAGACGGTGAAAGGAGGCGCCGCGCGGGCCAGTCGGGCGCCGGCGGCGGTGAGCCAGTGGGCCGCCCGGTGGCGGGCGTCGGCCGGGTCCCCGGACAGCCCGGTGAGGGTGAGCGCGCCGGGGTCGGAGGCCTCCCCGGCGACGACCCGGGCGGGGACGGCGGCCCGCTCCGCGCGGGCGAGGACCTCGCCGACCGCCTTGCCGAGCAGGCTGGTGCGGTCGAAGCGGCCCTCGCCGGTGATCACCAGGCCGGCCCCGGTGAGGGCTTCGTCGAGGCCGGTCAGCTCGGCCACCGCCGCCGCGCCGGGGACCACCTGCGCACCCCAGGCGGTCACCAGGCCGTAGGCGGTGCCGCCGGCCGCGCCGGAGCCGGGGAGGGCGGGGTCGCCCCCGAGCAGGTCGGCGAAGCGGCGCAGCCCCGCCTCCAGGACGGCGATCCGGGCCGGGTCGGCACCCTTCTGCGGCCCGTAGACGGCGGCCGCCCCGGTGGGGCCGAGCAGCGGGTTGGTCACGTCGGTCAGCAGCCGGACGCCGCCGGGCGGGGCGGCGCGCAGGGCGGTGCGGTCGAGCCGGGCGGCCCGGGTGAGGGCGCCGCCGCCGTCCGGGAGGTCGGCGCCGGTGTCGTCCAGCAGCCGCAGGCCGAGGGCGGCCAGCAGCCCGGCGCCGCCGTCGGTGGACGCGGAGCCGCCGAGTGCGACGGTCACCTGCCGCGCGCCGGCGTCCAGTGCGGCGGCGATGGTCTCGCCCGTGCCGCGGGTGCCGGCGGTGAGCGGGGCGAGGGCGCCGCCGAGCAGCGGCAGGCCGCCGGTGTCGGCGAGTTCGACCAGCGCGGTGCCGTCCGGCAGCAGCGCGTAGCGGCCGGTGACCGGCCCCCCGTCGGGGCCGGTGCAGTCGGGGACCGGGTACGGGACGGCGCCGGGGAGGGCGGCCGCGAGCGCGTCGAGGGTGCCCTCCCCGCCGTCGGCCATCGGACGGAGCAGCAGCTCGTCGTCCGGCCGCACCGAGCGCCAGCCGGCGGCCAGCGCCAGGGCGGCGTCCCGGGCGGTGACGGTGCCCTTGAAGGAGTCGGGCGCGACGACGACTCTCACGGCGAGGCCAGGTGCGTCAGGTGCCGCTCGATCAGGGTGCGCAGCGTCAGCTCGCCCGGGGTGTCCCAGATCTCCTGGTTGAAGATCTCGACCTCGATCCAGCCCTCGTACCCGGCGGCGGTGACCAGGTCGGTGAGGGTGCGGAAGTCGATGTGGCCGTCACCGACGTGGCCCCGGCCGAGCAGGGCGTCGGCGGGCAGCGGCAGGGTCCAGTCGCACACCTGGTAGGAGGCGATCCGGCCCTCTCGACCGGCGCGGGCGATCTGCTCGGGCAGTGCCGGGTCCCACCAGACGTGGTAGCTGTCGACGACGACGCCGACCTGCCGGGCGGGGTACGGGGCGGCGAGGTCGAGCGCCTGGGCCAGGGTGGAGACCACCGCCCGGTCGGCGCAGAACATCGGGTGCAGTGGCTCGATCGCCAGTCGCACACCGAAGTCGCCCGCGTGCGTGGCGAGTTCGGCGAGCAGGTCGGCGACGGCGGCGCGGGCGCCGACCAGGTCGCGGCTGCCGGCCGGCAGGCCGCCGACGACCAGGACCAGGGTGTCGGTGCCGAGTTCGGCGGCCTCCTCGATGGCCTGGAGGTTGTCGGCGAGCGCGGCCCGGCGCCGCTCGGGGCCGTCGGCGGTGAGGAAGCCGCCCCGGCAGAGGCTGCTGACGGCGAGTCCGGCGTCCCGGCACAGCTTCGCGGAGCGGGCCAGGCCGGTTTCGGCGACCTTGTCGCGCCAGAGCCCGATGGCCGGGATGCCCGCGTCCACGCAGCCCCGCACGGCCTCCGGAAGGCTCCAGCCCCGGGTGGTGATCTGGTTGAGCGACAGCCTCGCGAGGCCGTTCGCCGCGCCGGCGCCGCTCATGCCGCCACCCCCGCGACGGCGAGCAGCCGGCGCATCCGGTCGGCCGCGAGATCCGGGTCGGGGAGCACGGCGGCGGCGTCCGCGAGCCGGAACAGTTCCACCAGGTGGGGCACCGAACGTCCGCTCTGCGCGCCGCCCACCATGGTGAAGTGGTCCTGGTGGCCCGCCAGCCAGGCGAGGAAGACCACGCCGGTCTTGTAGTGGAAGGTCGGCGCGGCGAACAGGTGCCGGGCCAGCGGCACGGTCGGCGCGAACAGCTCCTCGTAGCGGTCGAGGTCGCCCTCGTCGAGCGCCCGCAGCGCCGCCGCGGCGGTGGCCGCGATCGGGTCGAAGACGCCCAGCAGGGCGTGGCTGTGGCCGTGTTCGTCGCCGCGGATCAGCTCGGGGTAGTGGAAGTCGTCGCCCGTGTACATCCGCACGCCGGCCGGCAGCGCGCGGCGCAGGGCGATCTCCCGGTCGGAGTCCAGCAGGGAGACCTTGATGCCCTCGATCCGGTCGGCGTGCGCGCCGATCAGCTCCAGCACGGTCGCGGCGGCCGGGTCGGGGTCGGCGGAGCCCCAGTAGCCGGCCAGCGCCGGGTCGAACATCTCGCCGAGCCAGTGCAGCAGCACCGGCCGCTCGCAGGCGGCGATCAGCTTGCCGTAGACCTCCAGGTAGTCCTCCGGGCCGCGCGCGGCGGCGGCCAGGGCGCGGCTGGCCATCAGGATCGGCTGCGCGCCGGCCTCCTGGACGACGGTCAGCTGCTCCTCGTAGGCGGCGCGGACGGCGTCCAGCGGGTGGGGGCCGGGAGCGAGCTGGTCGGTGCCGACGCCGCAGGCCAGCAGGCCGCCGCAGGCGCGGGCCTCGGCCCCGGAGCGGGTGATCAGCTCGCGGGTGGCCGGCCAGTCGAGGCCCATGCCGCGCTGGGCGGTGTCCATCGCGTCGGCCACGCCGAGGCCCAGCGACCACAGGTGTCGGCGGAAGGCGAGGGTGGCGTCCCAGTCGACGGCGGCGGGTGCGCCGGGGGCGTTGTCGCCCAGCGGGTCGGCGACCACGTGGGCGGCGGCGAAGGCCGTCCGCGAGCGGGCGGGGGCGGGCGGGGCGGGCAGGACGGCGGGCTCGCGCAGCCGGAGCCGGCCGTGGCCGGGCAGGTGGATCTCGGTCATGGTGTCAGCGCATTCGTCTCGTCGGCGGGCGGCTGCGGGGCGCTCGGGTCTCCCCGGCGGCCGGGTGCTCGGTGGCCGGCCCGGATGCGGCCGGCGGCCGTCACAGGGACAGCTCGGGGACGTCCATCCGGCGTCCCTCGCGGGCGGAGCGCAGGCCGAGTTCGGCGAGCTGCACGCCCTTGGCACCCTCGAGCAGGTCCCAGTGGTACGGGGAGCCGGTGGTCACGTGGCGCAGGAAGAGCTCCCACTGCGCCTTGAATCCGTTGTCGAACTCCTCGTTGTCCGGCACCCGCTGCCACTGCGCGCGGAACGGCTCGGTCGCCGGCAGGTCCGGGTTCCAGACCGGCTTGGGGGTCGCCGCGCGGTGCTGGAAGCGGCACTCGCGCAGCCCGGCGACCGCGCTGCCCTCCGTGCCGTCGACCTGGAACTCCACCAGTTCGTCGCGGTCCACCCGGACCGCCCAGGAGGAGTTGATCTGGGCGGTGATGCCGCCCTCCAGCTCGAAGACGCCGTACGCGGCGTCGTCGGCGGTGGCCCGGTAGACCTGCCCGCGCTCGTCGGTCCGCTCGGGGATGTGGATGGCGGTGTGCGCGTACACGGAGCGGACGGGGGCGATGATGCCGTCCAGCACGTAGCGCCAGTGCGGGAACATGTCGAGGACCATGCCGCCGCCGTCCTCGGCGCGGTAGTTCCAGGACGGCCGCTGGGCCTGCTGCCAGTCGCCCTCGAAGACCCAGTAGCCGAACTCGCCGCGCACGGAGAGGATCCGGCCGAAGAACCCGCCGTCCACCAGCCGCTTGAGCTTGCGCAGGCCGGGGAGGAAGAGCTTGTCCTGGACGGCGCCGTTGCACACCCCGGCGTCGCGGGCGAGGCGGGCGAGGTCGAGCGCGGCCTCCAGCGACTCGGCGGTGGGCTTCTCGGTGTAGACGTGCTTGCCGGCGGCGATCGCCGTGCGCAGCGCGGTCTCCCTGGCGGGGGTGACCTGGGCGTCGAAGTAGATCTCGGCGAGCGGGTGGGCGAGGGCCTCGTCGAGCGAGGTGGTCCAGTGGGTGAGGCCGTGCCGGTCGGCGAGGTCCTTGAGCTTGTCGGCGCTGCGGCCGACCAGGATCGGCTCGGGCCACAGCGTGTCGCCGTCGCCGAGCGGCAGGCCGCCCTGGTCGCGGATGGCGAGGATGGAGCGGACCAGGTGCTGGCGGTAGCCCATCCGGCCGGTGACGCCGTTCATGACGATGCCGATCACCCTGCGGGGCATGGGGTTCTCCGATTCGTTGCTGGTGCGGGGAGCACGTGGTGCGAGGGACGTGCTGAGAGGAGCGTGCTGCGGGGCCGCGCGGCACGGGGGCGCGGCGCGGGGTCACGCGGTGCGGTGTCCGTCCTCGGCGAGGACGGGGTGGGCGAACGGATGCCCGGCGGTGTAGCGGGCGAGCTCGTCGGCGGCGGCGGCCGCCATCCGGTGCAGCTCGCCGCCGAGCGAGCCGGCCACGTGGGGGGTGAGGAAGACGTTCGGCAGCTCGTAGAGCGGGGAGTCGGCGGGCAGCACCTCCGGCTCGGTGACGTCGATGACGGCGTCGAGGCGTCCGGAGGCGGCCTCGCGCACCAGTGCTTCCTGGTCGACCAGGGAGCCGCGCGAGGTGTTGACGAGGGTGGCGCCGTCGCGCATCAGGGCGAGCCGGCGGCCGTCGATCAGGTGCCGGGTGGCCGGCAGTTCGGGGGCGTGCACGCTCACCACGTCGGAGGCCGCGCAGAGTTCGTCCATCTCCACGGCGCGGGCGCCGAGCCGGGCGGCCTCGGCGGGGTCGACGTACGGGTCGTGGAGCAGCAGGTCCAGGTCGTGCGGGCGCAGCAGTTCCATCACCCGCCGGCCGATCCGGGAGGCGCCGACGATGCCGACGGTGCGCCGGTAGTTTCCGGCAGCCCCGTACGCCAGCTGCCAGTCGTGGGGGGCGCGGCGGCGCCGGTACTCCTCACGGATCGGCAGCAGCCGCTTGTTGGCGAGCAGGACGACGGCGACGGTGTACTCGGCGACCGGCAGGGCGTTGGCCCAGGCCGCGGAGGTGACCTTGAGGCCGTGGCGCCAGCAGGCGTCGGTGATGTGGTGTTTGACCGAGCCGGCGGCGTGGATGACGGCGCTCAGCCGCGGGGCGGCGGCCAGCACCTCCTCGTCGATCGGCGGGCAGCCCCAGCTGGAGACGATCACCTCGGCGTCGGCGAGCGCCGCGCGGGCCTCGGGGGTGGTGAAGTCGTCAAGGACGAGTGCCGGGTCGAGGTCGGCCAGGGCGGTGAGCCGGGCCATGGTGTGCGGGTCGATCAGGCGCCCGGCGAGCTCGCGGTGCATGGCGAGGACGGCGCGGGGGCGGCTGGCGGGCCGGCCGTCGGGCACGGTGGTCTCCCGGTCGGGCGTAGGGGCGGGCGTGGTGGCGGTGCCGGTCGCGGCGGTGGCGGGGTTCGGGCTCACTTGACGCTCCCCGCGGTCAGGCCGGCCTTCCAGTGCCGCTGGAGCAGCACCAACGCGAGGACGAGCGGCACGACGGCGAGCAGCGAGCCGGTGATGACCAGCGGGTAGTACTCGGGGAAGGCCTTGGTCTGGGCGTTCCAGCTGAACAGGCCGAGGCTGACCGGGAAGAGCCGGCTGTCGGAGAGCATCACCAGCGGCAGGAAGAAGTTGTTCCAGATGGCGGTGAACTGGAACAGCAGGACGGTGACGAAGCCGGGCATCACCATCCGCAGCCCGATCGACCAGAAGGTCCGCAGCTCCCCGGCGCCGTCCATCCGGGCGGCCTCCAGGACCTCGTTCGGCACGTAGCCGGCGCAGAACACCCGGGCCAGGTAGACGCCGAAGGGGTTGACCAGCGAGGGCAGGAAGACCGCCCAGAAGGTGTTGACGATGCCGAGCTCGGAGGCCAGCAGGTACATCGGCAGGGCGAGCGCGGTGGTGGGCACCAGCACGCCCAGCAGCACGAGGCCGAACACCTTCTCCTTGCCGGGGAAGCGGTAGACGTGGAAGGCGTAGCCGGCCGCGACGCACACCAGCGCGCACAGCAGCGAGCCGATCCCGGCGTACAGCAGCGAGTTCAGGTACCAGCGGAAGTAGATGCCGCCGCCGGTGGTGGCCAGGTCGTGCAGGTTCTGGCCGAGCCGGAAGTTGTCGGCGCCCAGGGCGTTGCCGCCGAGCAGGTCGGCGGTGTTCTTGGCGGAGGCGGTGAGCAGCCAGCCGAGCGGCCACAGGGTGTAGACGGTGGCCAGGACCAGGGTGCCGTTGACGGCGGTCTTGGAGAGTGTCCAGGGGCGGCGCGGCCGGGCGGCGCGGGCCGGGCGGCGGGGCGGGGCGCCGCTGGGGCGGGTGGCGGTGGTGGTCATGCGTCGGCCTCCCGCCGGCGGTCGGAGCGGCCCCGGGTGAGCCGGGTGACGGCGAAGGAGAGCCCCGCCGCGGCGAGGGCCAGCAGCACCGAGGCGGAAGCGGCGAGCCCGTAGTCGTGGCGTTCGAAGGCGGCCGTGTAGGCGTACATGTTCGGGGTCCAGGAGGAGGTGACGCCCGGTGAGGTGCCGTAGAGGATCATCGGCTCGGTGAACAGCTGGAGCGAGCCGATGACGGTGAACAGGCCGACCATGGCGATCGAGGGCCGGATCAGCGGCACCTTGATGTTCAGGGCGGTGCGCAGCTCCCCGGCGCCGTCGACGACGGCGGCCTCCAGCACGGAGCGGTCGACGGCCTGCAGCGCGGCGTAGAAGATGACCAGGTTGTAGCCGGTCCACTGCCACAGCGCCATGTTGACGACGGCGGGCAGCGGGTGGCCGAGCGGGTCGGGCTGGGTGCCCAGGGACTCCAGTGCGTCCAGTACGGGGCTGATGCCGGGGGTGTAGAGGTACATCCACAGCAGCGCGGCGATGATGCCGGGCACGGCGTGCGGGATGAACAGCGCCAGTTGGAAGAAGCGCCGGGCGCGGGCCAGCGTGGAGTCCAGCAGCAGGGCCAGGACGAGCGCCAGGCCGGTCATCAGCGGGATGTAGATCAGGCAGTACTGGGCGGCGGTCAGGAAGCCGCCGCGGAAGGCCGCGTCCGACAGTGCCCGGGTGTAGTTGCCGAGCCCGGTGAAGACCGTCTCGGCGTCGCCGAAGCCGAGGCCGGAGCGGTGTTCGGTGAAGAGGCTGAGCCGGATCGCGTAGCCGATCGGGATCAGCGTGCACGCGGTGAAGAGCAGGAGGAACGGGGCGAGCAGCACGGCCGGTGCCCCGTACCGCCCGCGCCACCGGCCGGCGGTGGCGCGGGCGGTACGGCCTGGATGGGTGCCGGTGGTCACTGGGCGACCTTCAGTCCGCGGTTCTTGAACTCGGCGAGGGTGGCCTGCTGCGCGGCGGTGAGCGACTCGTCGATGGTGCCGGTCCGGCCGGCGACCTTGCCGAAGGAGTCCTTCAGCGAGCCGTTGGTGACGCCCATCGCCGGGCCCCAGGTCCAGCCCGGCTTGACGGACTTGGCGGCGTCCGCGTAGAGGGCGTAGAGGTCCTGGCCGCCGTAGAAGTCGGTGTTGAAGGCCTGCTTGGCGGCCGGCACGAGCTCGGTGGCGGCCGGGTAGGCGGAGGAGGTGCCGGAGGAGATCCGGGCCTTGAAGCCGTCCGCGGTGGTGGTCGCCCAGGTGGCGAACTCGACGGCGGCCTTGGCCTTCTTGCTGTCCTTGGACACGGCGAAGGTGGTGCCGCCGAGCATGCCGCTGGCGGGGCTGCCGTCCCAGCTGGGCATCGGCGCGGCCGCCCAGGTGCCGTTGACCTCGGGGGCGGTGCCGAGGTTGGCCTTCAGGACGCCGCCGCCCCAGGTGGCGCCGAGGTAGCCGGCCGTCTCGCCCTTTTGCAGGGAGGCGGTCCACTGCTGGCTGAAGGACGGCATGACGCGCACGAGGTCCTCGTCGGCCAGCTTCTGCCAGTAGTCGGCGACCTTGCGGGTCTCCGGCCCGGTCAGGTCGGCCTTCCAGGCCTCGTCGGCGGCGGCGAACCAGTGGGCGCCGTTCTGCCAGGCCATCGCCTCGAAGGTGGTCGGGTCGTCGGGGAAGAAGGTGGCGATGCGGGTGTCGGGCTGGGCTGCCTTCAGCTGCTGCGCCGCGGTGCGGAACTCGTCCCAGGTCTTGGGGACGGTGATGCCGGCCTTGGCGAAGAGGTCCTTGCGGTAGTAGAAGACCTGGGGGGAGGCGTCCAGCGGCAGGGCCCAGGTGCGGCCGCCGAGCGAGGTGAGTTCGACGGCCTGCGGCAGGTACTTGGCCTTGAGGTCGCCGTCGACCAGCTTGCTGATGTCCTGGACGGCGCCCTGGCTGACGAAGTCCGGCAGCTGCGGGTACTCGACGTTGAAGACGTCGGGGGCGTTGCCGGCCTTCACCGCGTTGGAGAGCTTGGCGTAGCCGCCGGCCGCGCCGGCCGGGATCTCCTCGAAGACGACCTGGATGTTCGGGTGGCTCGCGTTGAACGCGGCGACCACGTCCTTGGTGCCCTTCGCCCAGCCCCAGAAGGTCAGGCTGACCGGCTTGCCGTCGTCCGCGGCGGTGGCCGCCGCCCCGTCGCCGCTGCTGCCGCAGGCGGCGAGCAGGGTGACGCAGAGCGCGGCCGAGGTGGCCGCGGCGGCGGTGCGGAGGGCTCTGCGCCGGGAGAGGGGGGTCGAGCGCATCGGTGGGCTCCTTAGGACGAGGGTGCACAGGGCCCGGAAACGGTCGGCTCCGGCCGGGACCCGTCAGAGGGTGGGGGCGATTGGCTGTCATCCTGAGCAGATAGGCGATCGGAGTCAAGAGATTTGGATCAAATGATCTGACATGATCGACCTGCCGGGCTTCCGAAGCCGCCCTCGCGATCACTGGAATGCCGGAAAATCGGGGCAATACGCTGCCGCGGCGACAACATCACAATCCGATCAAGCCGCTCATTTGATCGCTCCAGCTTGACGAACGATCAGGCACTACCTAGATTCCGGCCCACCACCCGATCACGGAGGACCTCATGCGCCTGCCCCCGGAGGACCGCGACCTCAGCCCGCACACCGGCTGGACCAGGGAGCACTGGGAGGTGGTGGCCGACGGCCTGCTGACCGCGGTCCTCCCCCACGCCAGTCCCGCCGGGGCGCTGATCGACCTGCCCGGTCCCCGCCCGAGCCGCTCCGGGCGCCGCTCCGACGCCCTGGAGGGCTTCGCCCGCACCTTCCTGCCCGCCGCCCTGCGGGTGGCCGGCGCGGGCGGCACCGATCCGCACGGCCTGCTGGCGCACTACGCCGCCGGACTCGACGCCGGCACCCGCACCCCCACCGGCGAGCGCGACCTCGCCGACGGCGACCGCGAGTCCTGGCCGCTGATCACCGACCGGGGCCAGGCCATGGTCGAGGCCGCCTCCATCGCCTTCGCCCTGCGCCTGACCCGCCCCTGGCTCTGGGACCGGCTGTCCGGGCCCGTCCGCGACCGGGTCGGCCGCTGGCTCGCCGACGCCCTGCACCGCGTGCCCAACGACAACAACTGGCAGCTCTTCCCGCTGTCCGTCGGCGGCTTCCTCGCCGAGGCCGGCATCGCCGAACCCGAGGCCCGCGCCGCCGTCCGCCGCGGGCTGGAGCACATCGACCGCTGGTACCTCGGCGACGGCTGGTACACCGACGGCCGCCCCCGCGCCTTCGACCACTACAACGGCTGGGCCCTGCACCTGTACCCCGTCCTGCACGCCCACCTCGCCGGCGACCGGGCCCTGGGCGCCGTGTACGGCGAGCGCCTCGCCGCCCACCTGGCCGGCTACGCCCACACCTTCGGGGCCGACGGCGCGCCCGTCCACCAGGGCCGCTCGCTCACCTACCGCTTCGCCGCCACCGCCCCGCTCTGGGCCGGGGCTCTGACCGGCCACACCCCGCTCGCCCCCGGCACCACCCGCCGCCTCGCCTCCGGCGCCCTGCGCCACTTCCTCGACCGCGGCGCCGTCGACGACCGGGGCCTGCTCACCCTCGGCTGGCACGGACCCGACCTCCGGCTCGTCCAGGTCTACTCCGGCCCCGCCTCCCCGTACTGGGCCGGCAGCGCCTTCCTCGGCCTGCTGCTCCCGCCCGGCCACCCGGTGTGGACCGCGCCGGAGGGACTCGCACCCGTCGAGGAGCGCGACACCGTCCTCGCCCTGCACGGGCCCGGCTGGCTGGTGCAGTCCACCGCCGCCGACGGCCTGGTCCGGCTGCACAACCACGGCAGCGACGACCAGCCCGCCGACGCCGTGGGCCCGGACGACCCGTACTACGCGCGGCTCGCCCACTCCACCGCCACCGGGCCGGCCTTCGAGGGCCCCGCCGACAACCACCTCGCCCTGCTGACCGACGCCGGACCCACCGAACGCGGCCGCGTCCACCCGCTCGGCACCGGGCCCGGCTGGGCCGCCTCCCGCTGGCACCCGCGCGTCGGCGGCCGTGAACTGCCCGGCGTCACCGTCACCTCGCTCACCCTGGCCCACGGCGCCGAGGAGTTCCGGGCCCACCTGGTCACCGGCGGGCCGGCCGGCACCCCGGTCACCCAGACCGGCTGGGCCGTCGCGGGCCGGGGCGCCGGGCAGCGTGCCGGTGCCGGAGTGCGAGCCGACGGCGGGCAGCGCGCCGGTGCCGGTGTGCGGGCCGACGGCGGGCTCGCCTCGGAGCTGCACGCCCTGCGCGGCTTCACCACCGCCGGCGCCGAGCACGTCCCCGGCGGTACCGCGTTCGGCCCCGAGGCCGCCCTGCCGGTGCTCACCGGCGAGCTTCCCGCCGACGGCCCGGCCCTGTTCGCCTGCGCCGCCCGGCTCACCGCCGTCGCGCGGCCGCCGGCGCTCGCGGACACCGTCCAGCTGACGGCCCGGCCGGACGGGCAGGACCCGGAGGCCGTCCTGCTGACCGTCCGCCTCGCCGGCGCACCGGGCCTGCGGATCCGCCTGGCACCCGCCGCCGTCACCGTCCACCCCGCCGAAGGGGACTGAACCGCCGTGCCCCTCGCCCTCGCCACCCTCGGCCTGCCCGGGACACCGCTCGACCGGGCCGCCGCCCTCGCCGCCGAACACGGCTGGCACGGCCTCGAACTGCGCTGCGCCGACGACCAGCCGGTCCGCCTCGGGCTGGACGCGGACGAACGCCGCCGCGCCGCCCGCCTGCTGTCCACCGCCGGGGTCCTCCCGCTGACCCTCGCCTCCTACGTCGGCGTCGCCGCGCCCGGGCCGGACGCGCCGGTGCTCGCCGCGCTGACCGCCCACCTGCGGCTGGCCGCCGACCTCGGCTGCCGCCACCTGCGGGTCTTCCCGCACGGCGGCCCCGGCCCGGCGGCCGAGGCCGACGAGCGCGCGGTCCGCCGCCTGCGCGCGGCGGCCCCGCGGGCGGCGGCCCTCGGCGTGCGGATCCTCGTCGAGACCCACGACTCCCACCGCGCCGGGGCAGCCCTGGCACCCCTGCTGAACCGGGTGGACCACCCCGCGGTCGGAGCGCTCTGGGACCTGCTGCACACCTGGCTGGCCGGCGAGACCCCGGCACGGACCCACCGCGCGCTCGGCCCCCACCTCGGCTACGCGCAGGTCAAGGACGTCGCCTCGGCGGACGACCTCACCCCGCTGCCGCTCGGCACCGGAGTGCTGCCGATCGCCGACTGCCTGCACCTGCTGCCGCCCGGCACCTGGGCGGCCTGGGAGTACGAGGCCCCCTGGCACCCGCGCGCCGCGCCCCTGGCACCGCGGCTGGGCAGCGGGGCGCGCCACCTGTCCGCGCTGCTGCCGGGCTGAGGCGCACACGGGTTCCTCAGGCCCTGTCCGGCCGAGGCGGCGCCGCGCCCCTCACCCCAGGGTCGCGGCGCCCGTCCGCGGGGCCGTCTGCTCGGCCCCGCAGGAAGCGCGCACGCGCAGGACCGGGAGCAGCGCCGTGCGGTGCACCGGCAGCTCGGCGCCCGCCGCCAGGCGGCGCAGCAGCAGGTCGACGGCCGCCGCGCCCACCGCGTGCTTGGGCGGGGCGACGGCGGTCAGCGGGGGCGCGGCGAGCGCGGCGAAGACGTCGTCGTAGGCGACCAGTGCCACGTCCGCGGGCACCGCCAGGCCGTACGCGCGCAGCAGCGGCGCCAGCCGCAGCGCGTCCTGGTCGTTGTGGACGAGCAGCGCCCGGGTCCCGGACCGCGCGGCCTCGGCGATCCGTGCCACCAGCGGCTCGGGATCGGCCGGCAGGTTGCCCGGCCCGAGCATGTCCAGCGCCGGCAGGTCGGGCAGTCCGAGCAGCCGGGTGCCCTCCCGGTATCCGGCCCGCACCTCGGCGGCCGTCCAGGAGTCGCCGCGGGCGGCCAGCAGCACGCTCCCGTGGCCGAGCCCGGCCAGGTGGCGCAGGGCGCTCAGGACCCCGTGCCGGTGGTCGGAGGCCACGGTGTCCAGTCCGGCCCCGGGGCCGTCCGGGGTGGGGGAACGGCGCTCCACCAGCACGGCGGGCACCGGCAGGGCGTCCAGCCAGGCGTAGTCCTCGGCCGTCCGGCCCGGGACCAGCCCCGGGGCCAGCAGCAGGCCCTCGGCTCCGGACTCCAGCAGGCGTTCGGCCTGTAGCCGGTCGCCGCCCGCCCCGTACGGGGCGATGCCCAGGACCAGCCGGGCCCCGGCGGCCGCGGCGGCGGCCCGGGCCCCGGCGATCACCTCGTCGAAGTAGGAGCCGACCGAGGGCACCAGCAGGCCGAGGGCGCGGCCCTGCCCGGGGCCGGGGGCGAGCGGCGGCCCGGCGCCGTCGTCCGGGCGTTCCAGGGAGACGAAGCCGTGCGAGCGGGAGAGCCGGCCGGCGTCGGCGAGCGCGGCGACGTCCCGGCGGACCGTCACGGCCGGGATGCCCAGCCGGTCGGCCAGCTCCGTGAGGCGGACCCGCCCGCCGAGTTCGCCGACGGCCGACACGATCAGCCTGCGGCGCTCTTCCCCCGAGATGGCCATTCCGGCCTCCATCCGTCGTGCCGGCCGACGCGTCGTCCGGAAGCGGTCAGCCGATGATATTCCGATCGAAGAGTATCGTTCGATCGGAAATTGATCAATAAAGCCGATGATCGCCGATCGATTGACCGTGCGATCACCGAACTCCTAGGGTGACCACGGTGGCCGCCGCCGATCCGCCCGCGGCCACCCGCGCAGCCGTGCGCCCGGACCCACCGAGGTCCCCACACCCCCCTCACTCCCGCTCCCCTCCCGCGGAGGACCCGATGGCCGACCAGGCCCCCCACCCCGCCCTCACCACCGACGGCGACACCTTCCTGCGCGGCGGACGTCCGCACCGGATCGTCTCCGCCGCCGTCCACTACTTCCGCATCCGCCCCCAACAGTGGACCGACCGCCTCACCCGGCTGCGCGCCATGGGCGTCAACACCGTCGAGACCTACGTCGCCTGGAACTTCCACCAGCCCGCCCCCGGCCGCGCCGACTTCACCGGCGACCGCGACCTCGCCGCCTTCGTCCGCGCCGCCGGCGACCTCGGCCTCGACGTCATCGTCCGCCCGGGCCCCTACATCTGCGCCGAATGGGAGTTCGGCGGCCTGCCCGGCTGGCTGCTCGCCGACCCCGCGATGCGGCTGCGCCGCCTCGACCCGCCCTTCCTCGCCGCCGTGGACGCCTGGTTCGACCACCTGGTGCCCGTACTGCTCCCGCTGCTCTCCTCCCACGGCGGCCCGGTGGTCGCCGTCGCCGTGGAGAACGAGTACGGCAGCTACGGCAACGACACCGCCTACCTCGAACATCTGAGGGACGCCCTGGTCGCCCGCGGCGTCGACGTCCTGCTGTTCACCGCCGACGGTGCCGAGGACGGCTTCCAGCTCGGCGGCCGGGTGCCCGGACTCCTCACCACCGGTACCTTCGGCTCCCGCCCCGAGGAGTCCCTCGCCTGCCTGCGCCGCCACCAGCCGGTCGGCCCGCTGGTCACCATGGAGTACTGGTGCGGCTGGTTCGACCACTGGGGGGCACCGCACCACGTGCGCGACGCCGAGGACGCCGCCGAGGTCCTCGACGCCCAGCTCGCCGCCGGCGCCTCCGTCAACATGTACATGGGCCACGGCGGCACCAACTTCGGCTGGTGGAACGGCGCCAACCACGACGGCACGAGCTACCAGCCGGACGTCACCAGCTACGACTACGACGCCCCGGTCGGCGAAGCCGGCGAACTCACCGAGAAGTTCCACCTCTTCCGCGCGGTGATCGAACGCCACCTCGGCCCCAACCCCCACCCGCTGCCGCCGCTGCCCGCCCGCCTCGCCCCCCGCAGCGCCCCCGTCACCGCCGGCCGCCCGCTGCTCGGCGCCGGCGGCGCCCTCGGCGAACTCTCCACCGCGCACCGCCTCCCCGAGCCCCTCCCGATGGAGCGGCTCGGCCAGAACCTCGGCCTCATCCACTACCGCACCCGTCTGCGCGGCCCGCTCGCCCGCGGTGAACTGCGGGTGGACGGCCTCGCCGACCGCGCCCAGGTCTTCCTCGACGGCGAACCCCTCGGCGTCCTCGACCGCAACCACCCCGAACAGGCCCTGCCGCTGCGGGTGCCCGAGGGCGGCGCCGTCCTGGAACTGCTCGTCGAGAACCTCGGCCGGATCAACTACGGCCCGCTGCTGCACGACCCCAAGGGCATCACCGGCGGTGTCCGGGTCGACCGGCAGTACCAGTTCGGCTGGGAGATACGCCCGCTGCCCCTCGACGACCTGACGGCCCTCGCCCTCGGCGCGCCCTCCACCGCCGACGGCCCCGGCTTCCACCGCGCCGAACTGACCGTCGACACCCCCGCCGACGGCTTCCTCGCCCTGCCCGGCTTCACCAAGGGCATGGTCTGGCTGAACGGCTTCGCGCTCGGCCGCTACTGGGACCGCGGCCCGCAGCGCACCCTCTACGCCCCCGCGCCGCTCTGGCGGGCCGGCGCCAACGAGCTGCTGGTCCTCGAACTCCACCGCCCGGGCGACCGCGTCGAACTGGTCGAGGGCCCCGACCTCGGCCCCGCCGTCCCCGAGGAGCGCTACGGCTCCTGACCCCTCCCGCCCCGCGGGCGCGCGCCGGCCCCCGGCCCGGGCCCGCGGGGGCCCCGCACCGGCCGTCCGCCCGGTGACCGAATGGTAGGTTCCTGTCCACCTCGACAGACCGGCCCACCGACAGGGAGTGCCATGCCGATCCCGGCGGACGATCGCCGCGCCCGCATCCTCGACACGGTGCGCGGCCTGGGCACCGTCCGGGTGGTGGACCTCGCCGAGCGGCTCGGCCTGCCCGCCGTCACCGTCCGCCGGGACGTCGCGGGCCTCGCCGACGCGGGCCTGCTCCGCCGCACCCACGGCTCCGTCTCCTTCGGCGGCCCCGCGGACGCCCCCGCCCCCGTGCCGCCCCGGCCCGCCGAGGCCCCCACCCTGGGCCTGCTCGTCCCCGCCGTGGTGCAGTACTTCGACGAGGTCATCGCCGGCGCGCGCACCGCCGCTGCCGAGGCCGGCGCGCACCTGGTCCTCGGCATCTCCTCCTACGAGGCCAGCGCCGACCGCGTCCAGGTCGACCAGCTCCTCGCCTCCGGCGCCCAGGGCCTTCTGCTCGCCCCGAACTGGACCGCCGCCGACCGCCCCGAGGACCACGCCTGGGCGGCCGAACTCCCCGTCCCCGCCGTCCTGTTGGAACGACGCCCGGCCCCCGGCAGCCCCGCCGCGGCCCTCGACGCGGTCGGCTCCGACCACCGCCACGGCGTCCTGCTCGCCTTGCGCCACCTCACCTCCCTCGGCCACCGCCGGGTGGCCCTGGCGGCCCGCACCGACACCTGGACGGCCTACCAGGTCCGCCTGGGCTACACCGACGCCTGCCGCACCCTCGACCTGCCCGCCGAACCCGTCATCGACGTCCGCACCCCGGCCGCCGGCGTCGACTCCGTCGCCGCCCGGCTCGCCGAGGCGGTCGCCGACGGGGTCCGCGCCGCCCTCGTGCACAACGACCAGGACGCCCTGCAACTGCTGCCCCTGCTGCGCACCCGCGGCGTACGGGTCCCCGAGGACCTCGCCCTGGTCGCCTACGACGACGTGTTCGCCGCCCTCGGCGCCCCGCCGCTGACCGCCGTGGCCCCGCCCAAGCGCGCCGTAGGCGCCGCCGCGGTGGACCTCCTGGTCCGCCGGCTGGCCGCCACCGGCCCCGCCCTGCCGGTGCACCACCTGGACCTCCTGCCGGACCTGACGGTGCGCGAGTCCTCCGGGGCCTGAGGGGGCGATGAAGGTGTACTTCATCCCCATTGGCCCGGCGCGGCTGAGCCGGTTCGAGGAGATCGGCCGCAGGCTCGGCCACCACGAGTGGGTCGTCGAGGACGGCAGTCTCAACATCTCGTCGGACCTGGAAGACTGACCGGGACATCGCTCCGGCGCCGGTGACGATCAGGGCCACCGGCGGGTACCCGGTCAGGGCCTCGGGTCGAGCGCGGGGCTGAGCCCGATGTCCTCTGACACGCGGTCCTGACCGATTGCCAAGTGATCCTGACCAGCGCGGTGAAGTGCTCACCGGTACGGGCTGTCACTGTCCCGCCGTACGCTCCCCCGAGCTGGAAGAGCCAGCCGGCCCCGGGATTTTCCCGGGGCCGGCAGCGAGAAGGGTGCGGGACACGTGAGCTGGGATCCAGTCGGGACGGAGCAGCCGTGAGCCGATCGGACGAAATCCGTGGACACCCGCCGCCGGGGTGCCGACCGGAGAGCCGGTGGGCTGAACACTGACTGCCGCCCGGAACCGGCGAGCGCGAGGGAACGAGGAGACCTGGTGGACCACGGAATGAGCGTGCTGCTCCGGGCGATTCCGCTGCTCATGGGCGCGGTGTCGGCCGCGCTCGGCGGCTACGTCCTCGCGCACTCCACCGGGCCGAGCGCCCGGGTCGCGGGCCTGACGCTGGTCTTCCTGGCCGCCGTCTGTCTCTGCCTGTTCGCCGTCGCGGCGACCGTCGTGCGGCAACTGACCGGCCGTTTCGGCGCGTTGGACCGGATCGGCTACCCGGCGTTCGGCTTCGCGGTGTCCGGGGCCGCCGTCGGCTACGGGCTGGGCCTGCTGGCGGAGAGCCACCGGCCGGTGGCCGACTTCGTGGCCGGCAGCGTGGTCCTCGGCATCGGCCTGGTCTGCGTGTGCGTCTCGTCGGTGGCCGCGGTCGCCACCCGCTTCACGCTGATCGGGCAGAACGCCGTCCTGCCGGAGGGTTCCCCGCCGCGCTCGCCCGCGCCGTTCGGCCGGTCCGCGGCCCGGGCGCTGGTGGCGGTCCCGGTCCTTGCGGCCGCCGCCGCCTGGGCGTGGGCGACCGTCATGCTGGCCAACGGGGGCGGCGGGGACTCGGACGGGCGCTTCACGGCCGGGCACGTGGTGGTCGACCAGGCGATCGTCTGCACCGCCCTGATCGGGCTGGTGATCACCCTGCTGCGGCAGATCCGGAACACCTACACCCGGCGGGAGCGGGTCTGGTGGCTCGTCCCGGCAGCCGTGCTCGGCGCCATGGACATCACCGGGGGCCTGGTCGTCGTCGCCCTGGACCCCCGGCCCGGTCAACTGGCCACCGGGTACGTGCAGATCGGGCTGGGTCTGCTGTGCTGGACAGTGCTGAGCGCGGTGCTGCTGCTCGCCCTCGGCTGGCGCCGTGCCGCGCCGCCGGCCGGCCGCGTCCCGCTGGTCCCGGTCGGCACCACACTGCTGTGCCTGTTCATGTCGGCGTTCCTGTTCGAGTCGGCCGACCCGGACGTGACGGTCGCGGCCCGGGTCCTGGTCGGCCTCGGCGCCGTCTGCTTCTCGCTGTTCGCCGTGGTCTCCGTCCTGGAGGCCGGCGTCGCCGACCGGAACTGACCGGCCGCGAAGGTGACAGAGGCGGAGAAAGACGCCCGAAACCTCGCCGCAGCCACCCAGGACCGCGAACGGATGGCGGCCGCGCGGGACCTCGCCTGCGGTCCCGTCATCGCCACTGGCACGGAGCCGTGGCCACCGCCGGCACCGGATTCGGGCATCGCACCGCCCTTCAGCGGTGGGTCAGGTGCGGTCGTCGGCCGCCGTGTCGGGGAGGGCGCCGTGGCCGAGCCGGCGGCGGGCGGGCGCCGGTTGCCGCGCGGGGATGCCGCTGCCGTCGGCGGGCTCCAGGAACGGGGCCCGCTCGATCGCGAGCAGCCGGGGCCGGCCGGCCTGCGGGACGGCCTGGTCGGTGGCGGACTCGGAGAACGGCTGCCACAGCGGGCGCCGGGCCGGACGGCCGGAATGATCACTCATGGGTGACAGTCTGTCACCCGGCACAGCGCGCTGCCCGGGCGGGCGGCGGGGACCGGTCCGGCGGCCGCGTCGCGGTCCGGCAAGCCGCGGGACGCGGTCCTCCTCCCCCGGTGGGCGTTCCCGGGTACGGGCGCCCGCTGGGGAGGAGGGTGGGGTGGTGGGCGTCGTCGTGGTGGTCGAGCGGCCGGCGGACCGGGAGCTCCTGGTCCTGCGCGCGGCCGGCGACCCGGCCGCGGTCACCGCCTGCGGGCCCGACACGGCGGGCTGGGCGCCCGCCGTGTCGAGGAGTTCACCGCCCGATGGTCAGACGGCCACGAGGTGGAAAAGGTCCGGCTTGACGTCCTGGACCATCTGGTCGATGTCCTTGTCGGAGTGGTTCGCGGCGGCGACCCACTTGCCGGAGTGCTGGGCCTGGAGCGCGAACAGGGTACTGCCGTGCACATACGCCATCCAGAACGACTGGTTCGCGGGGACGTCCTCGTCGATGCAGCCGTATGTGGTGATCAGGGCGCCGTTCTCCTGGCCCCAGTGGTCGACCGCCATGCACCATCGCCGCATGGCGTCCTGGAGGTAGGCCAGCGTGCGGCCGTCGGAGGTCTGCTTCCGGCAGACGCGCCACTTCTGGTTCGACTCGTTGTTCCAGAAGTACTGGAGGACGGTGCCGTAGTTCCCGGAGGAGAGGGCGACGGTCAGCGGCCGGCCTTCGTCGGCCGTGTTGATCCGGTACAGGCCCGGGTCGCAGCGGTAGTTGCTCGAAGGGTCGGCGGCGAGGGGGCCGGCCGAGGAGGGGGCGGCCGAGGCGACGGGGGCGGCGGTGGACAGCAGGACGCACGCGGCGGCCGCCGCGCCGAGGACGTTCAGCGGACGGCGGGCACGGGCGTGCCGACGGTGCGGGCGAGGAGGCATCGTGGACTCGCTTTCGCAAGGGGCGGGCCTGGCTGCTCCGGTGGTCGGGGGCATCAGCAGGCGAGCCGCGCGCGGGCGGCGGCTCGAAGGGTGCCTGCGGGCTCCGGGAAGGAGCAGGCGACGGTTCCCTGCTCCATGACGTTGAAGGTGGTGAAGGTGCCCGGACCACCCGGGTTGAGTTCGACCCAGTAGCCGATGTTGCCGTCACGGGCGCAGATGAAGCGCACCCACTCGCCGGTGACCTTCTGGGTACCGCGGTAGAGGCCGTAGTAGCCGGGGCTGTTGAAGTTCACCGTGTCGGTGACGGTGGTGGTCCGGGTGGTGGCCTTGGTGTCCGACACCGAGAATCCGACCTTGACGCTCACCCTCGCGAAGATCGCCTTGAACTCGGCGCTCACCTCGACGCTGGAGTTGATCGTGGTGCTCACCGTGGCGACCTCGCTGAGGGTCTTCGTGTAGGTGCCCGTCGTGCCGGGGGCGACCGCGACCGCGAGGAAATCGGTGACGGTCGGCTCGACCCTGACGTTGTCGACGTCCTCCCAGTAGGTGTCCTTGGCCGGGTCGCACTGGGTGGTCGGCGGATAGGGGGTGGCGTGCGCGGGCGCCGCGCCGAGGCCAAGCCCGGCAACCGCGACGAGCGCGGAGATTCCCGAGGTGACGGCGGTGCGGTTGACGTGCCTGGTGCGTTTGGTGTGCCTGGTGCGCGAACTCATGGGGGAGCTCCTCCGGTGGAAGGGATGCGCAGCGATACGTCATGTGCATGACGTGACACCGTGGAGGAAATTCTCACATTCGCGCGGGGACCGTCCCATCCCAGATTCCTGGGAGCGCACACCGGGGCGCACCGGGCACGGGGAAGCCGCTCGCCCCCCGCGCTCGGGCCCGTACGGCCTGGCGGCGTGCCGGGGACGGCCGGGGCGCCGAGGCGGACTTCCCGGGGATGCTCCGTCACCAGGGCTCCCCCTGGCCGGTCCTGTCACCGCCCGCGGCCGCCGGCCCGCTCCGGGCGCCGGCAGGCGAGGACGGGGCGGGGCGGGCGTGGGAGCGACGCCGGCGCTCCCTCCCCCGGCCGCTGGTCGCCCTGGCCGGCGCCGCGGCCTCCGAAGCACGCGGCGCGGTGGCGGAGGAGTGGCCCGCGGGACCGGCCCCCAGGTCGGCGGGAGCGGCCCGCTCACGCGCCCGGGTGTGGTGCGGCTCCGTCCGGAGTACGGGGGGAGTTGAAGGTGAAGGCGCGCGGGGAGGGGCCGTTCGCGCGCAGGTCGGCCAGTCGCTCCAGGGCCTCGTCGGCGTCCGGCAGGTGCCCGGCCGGGACCCACCACAGGACCAGGTGCGCCTCGACGTTCCGCTCGAACCACTCACGCCGCCGCCGCATCGCCTCCAGGTGCCCGCTGCGGTAGGTGAACTCCCACAGCGCCTCCCGGCTCTCCCACACCGACATGTTGACGATGACGTCCTCGCCCGCCGGGCGCAGGGCGGTCGCGTCGTCCTTCCCGTCCGCGGCGAGCCGCCAGACGAAGCCGGGGGCGGTGTCGGCGGCGGCATTGACCGGGGAGACCAGATCGACGAACGGCGCGATGCGCGGGTCGTCGACGGGGTGGCGGAGCGTGGCGACGTTGAACTGGGCGAGGTGGTGGGAGGTCATGGCGCCATCCCAGCACGGGCCTTCTTTCTATGTCAATCAATATTGTTTTTAGAAGGCTCGACCACCACGCAGCACTCCCCGGGCCGGGCGTCCATCCGGGCATGGAGGGCGCCGTCCGCGCCGAGAAGTCCCTCCAGGAGGGCGAGGTTCATGCCGCAGACGAGGGGCGGGAATCGCTCGGCGACGGAGTGGAAGGGGCAGTTGCGCATGCGAATGGCCCCCTCCTCCAGGCGGGGTTCGTACCCGCGGGCGGTCAGCAGCGCGACGGCCTCGTCGAGCCCCCCGCAGGGCGCGGCCGCTCCGCGCTCGGCCTCCCCCCGCCGCCGCGCGGCCGCGCGCAGCCCGTCGTCCAGCCCGGCCCGCTCGGCGGCCTCGGCGAGCAGTTCGGCGGCCGTCCGGTAGTCGCGCGCGGGCAGCGAGACCACCCGCTCGGCGCGCGTCCGCGTGTACACCTTCGCCGGCCGCCCCGCCCCCGGCCCCGACCGCCCGGTGAGCCTGCGGCTGCCGCTCTCCAGCAGCCCGGCCTCGACCAGCTTCTCCAGGTGGTGCGCCGCCAGTGTCCGCGCCACCCCGACGGCCTCCGCCGCCTCGTTCCGGCCCACCTCGCGGCCCTGGGCCGCCACGTACGCGTAGAGGCGGCGGCGCACGGGGTCGTGCAGGGCGGCGATCGCTTCGATGTGCTCCATGCGGCCATTCTAGGAACAATGGTCATTGGAGATAGAGGGGCGGGCCGCAGGGGCCGACGGGCCGGGCCGACCGGGCGGCGGGGTGGTCCGGTCGGCTCCCGGTGCAACGCCGCCGCGTTGCCGCCCGACGCGGCGCGGACGTGGACACGGGAACGGCGGTCGTGCGCACCGGCCCGCTCCCCCGCCCAGACCACGCGCACAGGAAGTGGGCGGCTTCGCGGGCGCGGTCGGGACGGAAATCCTCTTGCCAGGGGCGCACAGGCCGCGCGGATACTGCGGCATGAGCAGAATCGCGCAGGTGATCGTGCTGGCGACGTACGCGGACGAGGCCATGGAGCCGCTGACGCGGCAGGACTCGCCGCACTGGCGCTTCAAGCCGCTCGGTCTGTTCGCCGGCGGGTGGGTGATCGAGTTCTACGGGCTGCGCCACCGTAGCGGACTGCTCCGGCAACTGGAGTCCCTGGCGTGGCCGCACCCGGAGAGCGTGCAGGTGCTGATCCACGACGAGGAGGACGACTGCTACGGGCTGTGGATGATGCGCGACGGCGCCCTGACCGAGGTGCCGATCCCCGGCCACCAGCGGTACTACAACCCCGTGCCTCTCGGAACCTCCCGAACCGACCCGCCCTCACCGGGCTACCTGTGGCGGCCGGAGACGGTGGCGGGAGCCTTCGGGGAGGGTGCCCTCACCTCGCCCCTGGATCCGCGCCCCGCCTGGTGAGACCCACCGGGCCGGCCGTGCCGCACCGTGGGGGGCGCCCGGCGGGCAGCCGGCCCAGGCCGAAGCCGAGGACGCGCAGCGGCGGGCACGGGGCGGTCGGGGCGGCGGCAACCGGAGGCCGTGCGGCTGCGTCCACCCGGATACGAACGGTCGCCCGACCGTCGTGCTCCTGGGGGGATTTCCGTACATGCCGATCAACGACGCCGTCTTTGCGCCACCGCCGCCCGGTGCCCTGACGCCCTGCCCGAGCTGCGCGCTGACCGACCAGGTCCGCAGTGTGCCGGCGGTCCACCTGGGCGAGCGGCGGAACGTCACCGTGCGCTCCTCCGGCCGCGACGGCCGCGTTGAGACCCGCGAGGAGGTCTCCGCCCTCGGCCGGGCCCTGGCGCCCGCGCCGCCCGCGGTCGGCACGGCGGTCCAGACGCTGGCATCCCTGGGCTTCGTGACGCTGGTCGGGGCGGTCTTCACCTTCGTCCAGGGGACCATGGCGCGCGACGCGCCCGTCGCCCGGAAGCCCGACCTCTCGCCGCCGGACTGGGTGACCGCGCACCCGGGGTTCCCGAACGACTTCCCCACCGACCTCCTCCCGGGCGACCTTCCGAAGGCCGCTCCGGCTTCCCCGGCCACGCACACGGCGGCCGCGCTCGCCGACGCGAACGACGCGCTGGTCCCGCTCTGGGGGTCGTGTCTGATCCTGGCCGTCGCGATCGCCCTGCTGGCGGGCGCGACCGCACTGTTCCTCGCCAGGCGGCGGCACCTGGCAGGCCGGCCCCGGGCCGAACGGCTCTGGAACCAGGCCTGGTACTGCGCCCGTTGCGGCACCACGCACTTCCCGCCCGCCGCCGGACAGGGCACCGGGTCGCTCGGCCTCGCGGAGTTCCGCAAGACGGTCTGGACAGCGGGCGGCTACGGCGACCTCGCCGACCGGTACCGGCCATAGACGGGCCCGACACGCCCCGAAGGTTGGCAGGATCCAAGAGGTCGGCAAGCCGTGCTCCCGCTGACCACCCACCACTTCGCCGAAGGCAGGGAAGACACCGTGCGCCCGGACGGGCTGCTTCGCCACGGGCGCGCCAGCGGCTCCCGACGGGCCGAGCGGCGGCGCGCGGGGACCCGGCGGGCGGACCGGCGGCGGCGCGCGGGGACGGCGGCCGGACGGCGGCCGCTCGCGCCTACCTCGGCCCGACCAGCCCGCACTCGTACGCGAAGATCACCGCCTGCACCCGGTCCCGCAGGCCCAGCTTGGCCATGACCCGGCCGAGATGCTTCTTCACCGTGGGCTCCGCGAGACCGAGGGCGGCGGCGAGTTCCGTGTTGGTCAGGCCGCGGGCGGCCCCCAACAGGACCTCCCGCTCGCGCGCGGTCAGCACGCGCAGCCGCTCCGCGTCGCCCCCGCCCCCGCCCCCGGCTCCGGCGGCGGGGAGCCGGTGGGCGAAGCGGTCCAGCAGCAGCCGGGTCACCCGAGGGGAGACCACGGCGTCCCCCCGGGCCACGTCGCGGATCGCCCCCAGCAGCTCCTCCGGCCGGCTGTTCTTCAGCAGGAAGCCGCAGGCCCCGGCGCGCAGCGCCTCGACGGCGTACGCCTCCAGGTCGAAGGTCGTGAGCACCAGCACCCGCGTCCCGGGCACCTCGCGCAGCAGGCGCCGGGTCGCCCCGATGCCGTCGGTGCCCGGCATCCGCACGTCCATCAGCACCACGTCCGGCCGCAGCCGCCGCGCCAGCTCCACCGCCGCCGCCCCGTCGGCCGCCTCCCCGACCGGCTCCATGTCCGGCTCGGCGCGCAGGATCATGCCGAACGCCAGCCGCAGCAGCTCCTCGTCGTCCACCAGCAGCACCCGGACGTTCACGGCGCGCCCCCGGGATCCAGCCGTACGAAGACCCGCCAGCCGCCGCCCGGCCGCGGACCCGCCTCCAGCACCCCGCCGAAGGCCGCGGCGCGCTCCCGCATCCCCGCGAGACCCCGCCCGGACCCGGCGGATCCCGGCCGCCCGGTCCCTGCGGCCCGCCCGTCGTCGGTCACCTCGACCGTGACCGCCCCCGGCGCGCAGGACACCCGCACCTCGGCGCGCGACCCCTGCGGCGCGTGGCGCAGCGCGTTGGTCAGCGACTCCTGGACGAGCCGGTGCACCGTCAGCTGCGCCGCGGCCGGCACCCGGGCGGCCTCGCCGTCCACCCGCAGCCGGGTCACGAGGCCCGCCGCCTCCATCTGCTCGCACAACGCCCTGAGCTGCCCGATCCCCGGCGGCGACCGCCGGTCGTCCCCGGGCCCCGTGTCGGGACCGGCGTCGGGACCGGCGTCCTGGAGCAGGCCCAGGGCCCGCCGCATGTCGGTCAGCGCCTGCCGCCCGGTCTCCGCGATCCGGGCCGTCACGGCGCAGGCGTCGGCCGGCCTCGCGTGCCCGAGCGCGTCCGCCAGCGCCACCACCACTGACAGGCCGTGCGTCACGCTGTCGTGCAACTCCCTTGCGATCCGGGCGCGTTCCTCCTCCACCGCCAGGCGCTCCCGCTCGTCGCGGTCCAGTTCCAGCCGTGCCAGCCGCTCCGCCCGCGCGGCCCGCCGGATCCGGGCGTTCGCCCCGAGCAGCGCGCTCGCGGCGACCGCCGCCGTCATCGCGGCGGCCGAGGCGGGGAACCGGCCCTCGGGCGCCCAGCGCGCCGCCGCCAGCACCGCCCCGGCCACCGCCACCAGAGCCGCCGCCCACGCGGACCGGTACGGCGCCCGCGCGGTCACCGTCCCGAGGGCGACCAGCAACGCCGCGTCGGCGGGCAGCTGAACGCCCAGCAGCCACTGCGCGAGCGCCGCGGCGGCGATCGCCCCGAACGCGGCCCGGGGCGCCCGCCGCCGCCACACCAACGGCAGCACCAGGGCGGTCTGCAGCGCGAAGCCCGTACCGTTCGCCACCCGCCCCGGCCCGAGTGTCACCAGGAACAGGGCCGCCGCGAGCGCGGCGTCCGCCACCAGGGGCGGCACCCGCCCCGGCAGCCGGGCGAGGGCTCCCGGCGGGCCCGTCCGTACCGCGCCGGTCTCGGTCATCGTGTCCGTCCTCGCGTCCGCGTCGTCCGGCGTCCTCGCCGGAGCCCCACGGTAGGGCCCTCGCGCCCGCGAAGGCGTCCGCCCGCCGGCGGACACCGAGGGAGACCCCGGGACACCGGGGGCTCCTCCGCGCGGAGGAGCGAACGCGCGCCGGGGCGACCCGCGCCCACCGGCGGGATCGTCCCCCGGCAGGGCGCCCCGCACCCCCCGGCGGCGGAACCCTGGTGGCGACCCCGCAGCCGCACCACCTGAGGAGTACGCGCCATGCCCCCGCCCATGCCCCCGACCCGCCGCGCCCTGCTCGGCACGCTCGGCGTCGCCGCGCTCGCCACCGTGGCCGCCGCCCCGGCCGGGGGACATGGCCCCGCCGCCCCCGTCCCGCTGCGCCTGCCCGCGCCCACCGGGCCCTGGCCCGTCGGCACCGTCGCGCTGCACCTGGTCGACGACAGCCGCCCCGACCCCCTCCTCCCCGCCAAGCCCTACCGGGAGCTCATGGCCGGCCTCTGGTACCCGGCGGAACCCGGCGCCGGGCACCCGACGGCCCCCTGGCTGCCCCCGGCCGCGGCGGCCGACTGGGACGCGCACTCCGCGCCGGCCCTCGGTGTCCCCGCCGGCGCCGCCGACTGGCGGGGGATCAGGACCCACGCCCGCACCGGCGCGCCCGTCGCCCGCCGCGCCGGCCGGCTGCCCGTGGTGCTGTTCTCCCCCGGCGACGGCGGCACGCGCGCCCTCGGCACCACCCTGGTCGAGGAGTTGGCGAGCCGCGGCCACCTCGTCGTCACCCTCGACTCCACGTACGAGGCCGAACAGGTCGAGTTCCCCGGCGGCCGTGTCGAACGCGCCCTCCCGCTCCCCGACGACCTCACCCCGGAGGTCGTCGCCGCCCTCCTCGCCGGGCACTCCCGGGCCCGCCTCGCCGACGCCCGCTTCGTCCTCGGCGCACTCGACCGCCTCGCCCGCGGGGACCGCCCCGACACCGGCACCGACACCGGCACCGGCCCGCTCCCGGACGGGCTCGCCGAAGCCGCCGACCCGGCCAGGACCGGCGTGCTCGGGCAGTCCCTCGGCGGCTCCGTCGCCGCCCAGCTCGCCCACGACGAGCCCCGCGTCCGCGCGGCCGCCGACCTCGACGGCGCCCTCCTCGGACCCGTCGCCGACAGCGGCCTCGCCAAGCCCTTCCTGCTGATGGCCTCCGGCACGAAGACCCTGCGCACCGAACCGAGCTGGGCCTCGTGCTGGGCGGCGTCCACCGGCCCCCGGCATGCCCTGCGGCTGCGCAACGCCGCCCACGGCTCGTACACCGACCTCCAGGTCCTCCTGCCCCAGCTCGTCCGCCGCCTCCCGGTCCCCGACGCGGCCGGACTCATCGGCACCGTCGACCCCCGGCGCTCCCTGGCCGCCCAGCGCACCGCCGTCGCCGCCTTCTTCGCGCGGTACCTGACGGGGCGGCCCACCGGCTTCCTCGACCGGCCCGGCGACGACTGGCCGGAGCTGGAGGTGCTGCGCTGAACCGGCCCGCCCGCCGACACCGCGTCACAGGTACGGCCCGACCCGCAGCACCGTGACCGTGCCGCCGTCCCGGCCGCCACACCCCCGGCCCAGTGGATCCGCCAGACGCCCGGCCCCCGGGTCGATGTGGGACGCCCACGCCACCGCACCCGTTCGGTCCATCAGGTGCGGAGCCCCGGAACGGGCTTCGGGCCCGTCCTGGCGTCGAGCTGACGGGTGTCCACATCTCCCGGCCGCTCTTCCCGGAAGCACCGCCGGGGACTCGTACTCTCCCGTGGTCAGGAGCCGCAGTTCGATCCGCAACTGGTCCCGCAGCCGATCGGGCCGTTGCTGCCGCAGCTCCTGCCGCTGTAGCTGCCCCCGCTGTGGGAGCGGCGGGTGCTCCTGCTGGCCCGGGCTCGGGCCGAGGCACGGGCGCGGGAGGCTTCGAGGCAGACCCGCAGGGCGTGCTCGGCCGGCAGGGCCGACATCCCGACCAGGGCCACGGCCATCGGCGCGTGCTCGCGACGGTCGGCCGTGGGCCCGTGCTCGCGACGGTCGGCCGACCGGGCTTCGGAGAGCACCCGGGAGCCGAGCCCGGTGTGCCGACTGAAGTCCCCGTACATGTCCACCAGTGCGACGGCCAGCCGGGCCACCGCGAACAGCGTGGGGAAGGCCAGCAGCGGGAGGAGCCAGCTCTCGTCCCGCACGAGTGCGTACACGAAGGCGGCCACGCCCACCGCGGCCACCACGAAGGACACCAGGACCATCAACTCCTCGGCCAGCGACGCCCGGTCGAGGAGCTTTGCGTCATTGAGCAGACCCGCTGCCACCAGGCGGCGGCGCACGGCGTGTGGCGGCGCGTCGTCGTCCAACCACATGGTCAGCGTCCTCATGTCACCAGTGCGGGTGGGACCGAGACTGCGGACGGCCGCCGCCTCGAAGTAGTCCTCCGGGTCGGTCGCGGTCACGGTCGCGGTGACGTCCCCCGAGCGGGAGACGACGATCCGGCCCGCGTCGTGCATCTTCAGAAGCCTCAGCTCCACCAGGTGGCCCGCCAGGCAGGCCACTTCCTCCACACTGGGGTCGAACTCCCGTCCCTTCGCGCGCCGTTCGATGCCGTACAGCTTGCCCATCCAGACGCCGGCATTCAGCCAGGTCGCGGCCACTGCCGTCCCTGCCCCCACCAGCAGGCCCGGTACCACCCACATGACGCCCCCTTCGCATCACTCAAGTGTGGGAACGTCCCGTGCCGCCCGGCAAGTCCGTCGACGAGGGCGGGCACCCGGCCCTGCCCACAGGACGCCGTCGATCACCCCGCGGGACGGCGGCCTCCAGGCATTCGGTCCTGGGTTGTCCTGATGGGGGCAGAGGCTCAGGCGAAGCTCCGCGCTTCGGTTTCCACTGCCGGATCGGTCCCACCGGCGCCGGGCGTCGGAGGTCAACCCGTCGGCGGGCCTGGGGCCTGTCTTCGAACTCGCGTCGTCCGCCCGGAGGGCGGGCGGGGCGGCGTTGGGGTGCGTGCATCGCAAGGCGGAGGAGGGGGCCACTGCGGTGGGGGCACCTCCCGGCCGAAGGCTGGGGGCCATTGGCGACCGACGACAACGCGGCGAGGTGCGCTTGTGCCCTGGGGGTACCTCCCGGCCGAAGGCTGGGGGAGCGTCGCCCCGCAGACGCGAGTTTGAAGACACGCCCTAGACACTCCCGACGTAGACGCGCAGGTCGGAGTGTCCGGTCGGCACCTTCCACCGGTTCAGGGCGTCCGTCATGTGGTACGGCCAGCCGGCGTCGTCCTGGTCGGCGACGAACCGCACGACACGTTGCTGCACGTCACTCAGGTCCCCGAAGGACTGCGGCGGTTCGGCTGGTTCGCCCGGGAAGACCGCCGTGAACAGCGTGTGCGTGATGTAGTACCTGTCGCCCTGCCTGTCGCCGCCCGCGCAGTCAGCCAGGCCGGCCAGCATGGCATCGACCGCCCGGAGCGTCGTGGCCTCGGGCATCTCGGCCAGGGCCGTCACTGCGAGGCCGCCGTAGGAGCCACTCAGGAACGACATCGTCGCGGTCCTTTCCGGCGGCCGGGCGACGACCCGGACCAGCACGTCGACGACGGCTTGGCCGGCGATGCCGAGCCGGGTCAACGCGAAGGCGGAGGCCCAGCGCAGTTCGACGACGGGGCTGTCCAGGTAGCTTTCGACGAAGGGGACGACCGCCGGATCGCCGAGCAGCCCGAGGGCGACCAGGCCCGTCGCCGCGGCGCCCGGCGAGGCTTCGTCGGCGACGAACGCCTTCAGCAGCGGGATCGACGTCGACGCGGACTCGGGGAACCACGCGAGCAGGTTCGCCGTCTCGGCGCGCAGTTCAGGGCTGTTCGAGGTCAGCAGGACGGCGAGTGCGGGAAGCGCCTCCCGAACGGCGTCGTAGCACACCACCACCGCTTCGGCGTCGATGAGCACCTGCTCGCAGCCCTCCTCGCGCTGCTTGCGCTGCTCGTCGTCCGCGGCCTCGGCGATCCACCGGGCCCAGTCGTCGGCCTCGCCTCGCATCCTTGCCAGGTAGTCGCGGTCTTCCCGAGGGTTGTAGCCGTTCGGCAGATGGTTGTTGTCCAGCCCGATCGCGATGGCGACCAGCAGACCGACGAACCGATGCCTGTCGACCGATCTCGGGTCGAGCGCCATCCGCACGAGAAAAGGGACGGTGTGCACCGCGGCCTGCGACCGCGTGCCCTGGTGCACGATCTTGTTCGCGAGCAGCGCGCTCGACGGGTACGGGCCCTCCCGATCCCCCGTCTGCATCGCCCGGAGATGTCCGGGTACATCGTCGGCCTTGCCATAGGAGTGCTGCAGTTGGGCCCAGGGCACATCGTCCAGGCCGGCAAGAGGATCGCGGGTCACAGCAGCAGATCCTGGCACACCGGGAGTCCGCCCTGCGATTCGACGTTCGATTCCTGACCTGGCCAGATGGTGCCCGGATCTTTGGGAACAGGCTCCGCCCCAGGTTCCGCCGGCGCGACGAGGCGGCGACGGCAGGACGACGGCGGCAGGACCGCGCCCCGGAGCGAATCCATCCGGGACCTCACGTCCGCGCGGTACCTCGCCGCCGACGGTGGGGCGACGGCGCGTTCCACGGGCCGCCCACCGCTGAAACAGCCGAAACCGGAAGGGTGACCGCGGCATCCGGCCACGGCCACCCCACCACTCTTGATCCGGGGTTGCGGTCAGGCCTGTACGGCGATGAGCTGGAACTTCTCGTTCGGGTCGCCGGTGCAGTCCCACAGGACGATCGGGGTTTCGTTGTTCCAGACCGGGCCGGCGCCGGCGACGTTCAGGCAGCGGTTGCTGGCGGGGTTGCGCAGCTGGCCCTCGGCGGTCCACTCGAACTTCTCGTTGCCCGCGGAGGCGACGCAGTCGAAGAGGATGACCGGGTTGCCGTTGTTCCACGGCCCGGCACCGGCGACGTTCAGGCAGCGGTTGCTGGTGTAGTTGTAGAGCTGCCCGTCGGCGGTGAGCTGGAACAGCTCGTTGTTCTGGCCGTTGCAGTCGAACAGGATGATCGGCGTGCTGTTCGGCCAGGTCGGGCCGGCGCCCGAGATGTTGAGGCAACGGTCGCTGGCAGGGTTCTTGATCCGACCGACCGGGTGGGGGATCTCGTTGTCGGCGACGAGCTGGAACTTCTCGTTGCCCGCGGAGGCGACGCAGTCCCACAGGACGATCGGTGTGCCGTTGGCCCACGGGCCGGCGCCAAAGACGTTGAGGCAGCGGTTGCTGGCGGGGTTGCGCAGCTGGCCGTCGGCGGTCCACTCGAACTTCTCGTTGCCCGCGGAGGCGACGCAGTCGAAGAGGATGACCGGGTTGCCGTTGTTCCACGGCCCGGCACCGGCGACGTTCAGGCAGCGGTTGCTGGCGGGGTTGCGCAGCAGCCCGTCCGGGGTGAGCTGGAACTTCTCGTTGTTGGCGCCGAGGGTGCAGTCCCAGGCGATGATCTCGGTGTTGTTCGGCCAGGTCGGACCGGCGCCCTTGAGGTTGAGGCAGCGTCCGCTGGCGGGGTTGAGGATCTCGTACGACCGGCTCGTCTGGGCCGACACCCACGCGGCGAGGTCGTCGACGCGGGTGGCGTAGGCACCGGTGCGGGTCTCACCGGCGGGGGTGTCGAGGCAACCACCCTGCCAGGAACGGGAGATGACGCCGACCAGGGCGGACTTGCCGTTGACCTCGCGGACCACCGGGGCACCGGTGTCGCCCTTGCAGACCGCCGCGCCGCCCGTACCCGTGATGCCCACACCGGTCGCGCTCACGGTGTCGAGGCTGAACGAGCCGGTGTGCGCCTGGGGCGGCACCCACTCGGTCTTGGTGCGCCCGAACCCGGTCACCGTCAGCGACTGACCGGCGACCGGCGCCGAGGTGCCGACCGTCAGCGGCGTGACGCCCTGGACGGGCGTGGCCAGGCGGGCCATCACCAGGTCGCGGCCCTGACCCGGCACCAGCTCGACGACCTGGGTCGACGTCGCGCCGACCGTGGCGGTGGTCTTCCACTTCGGCGCGCCGGCGGCCAGCGCCTGCGGCTGCGCCGGGTCGTCGGAGAAGCAGGACGCGGCGCTGATCACCCAGAGCTGATCGACCAGCGCGCCGGTGCAGCCGCGCAGGCTGTCACCGATCACCAGGCGCGCGGTGGTGGCGGAGGCGCCGGCCGCGGCCGCGTCGCCGACCACGGCACCCGCCGGGGCCGTGCCGAGGGTGGACAGCGCACCGGCGGCGAGAACGGCAGTCAGCACACCTGCCCGTCGGGAACGAGACCGGGACTTGCGGGACATGGGACTTCCTATCGTGGATCCACCGGAGCTGCGGGAGGGGTCGGAGGCACGTCGACGCGCCCCCGCGAGGAAACGGGCCTGCGGTGGAGCCTTCGTGGCCCCTTCCGGTGGCGCGGAGCCGGCGGTCGAGACGGTGTCGGCCGAGGCGGTGAGGGCGGCTCCCAAGCCGGTGACGGCGATGGCCCCGCCCCCTGCGATGGGCCAGCGATGTTCTTCTGTGCGCATTTCCTTTTCCTGGGTAAGTTTGCATCAAAGGCGGTGCAAACCAGGACAGTCCGTGGTTGATCGATATGAATTGACTTGATATCGAAGTCGGTTCGACCTCGACTCGGTTTGCCCAAGCCATCCATTTCTGAGTGTCAGTCATGCATGGCGGCGCAGACTCTACATGACGCCATGAAGGTTCTGTAGGTCGTTTATGAGTCGCACATACCAGCAGACGGGCGGCACCTGAGCCGATCGGCAATTGGGGGGTCGAAGCGGTGAACAACGAACTACCGAAGGCAAACGACAAGGGGTATGCGCCTTGCCGCCCCGCGACGAATCTCGCGACACTCACCGACCTCGGCGAGACCATCGCGTGACGCCCGTGCAGCGGGGGGGTGATGCGGTGTTCGGACGGACCCTCGCCGCGTACCGCGGCGGCTTCGGGATCGCCCCGGAGCGGATCCCAGGCCTGCCGGGCCGAGGGGCGGCGCGCCCCGGGTTGCCGGTGCCGGTGCACCGGCCGGAAACCCCGGTGCCTTCGGGGTAGAGCGCCGGTAGCCTTCGGGCTGCTGACCGCAGGTCGGGACCGAAGGGCGCCATGAACGACACCTCCGAGCTGGACCGCCCCGTCGGCGACCACGCCGTCCGCGAACTGGCCGACGCCGTCCAGCCCTTTCGACGACCGCCTCGCGGCGCAGCTGCTCGCCCAGCGGATCGTCCTCCTCGGCACCCAGGTCGACGACGTGTCGGCGAACCGGGTGTGCGCACAGCTGTTGCTGCTGTCGGCGGAGGACCCGCGCTCCGACATCGGCCTGTACATCAACAGCCCCGGCGGGTCGGTCAGCGCGGGGCTCGCCGTCTACGACACCATGCGGCTCATCCCGAACGACGTCTCCACGCTGGCGATGGGGTTCGCCGCCAGCATGGGCCAGTTCCTACTCACCGTGGGCTCGCCCGGCAAGCGGTTCGCGCTGCCGAACGCGCGGATTTCGGCTGAACCCGCGGCGGGTACGGCGGCGGGCGTGCGCACCGGCGCCGTACTTCAGCGGAGGTCAGGCCACCAGGCGGAGCCCGCCGTACCGGCGGCTGCGGGGCCGCCGCCCGGCGGTGCGGCTCCGACCGGATGCCGTGAACCGGCGGACAGCGGCCCGAAGCGTTCGTATCCTCTCCCCCATGAGACCCTTCCGAACGAAGAGGATCACCACAACTATCGCCCTGCTCTTAGGTGTTGGGCTTGCGATGCTGACGTCTCCGGCGTCCGCCGAGGCGACCTGGGACAGCTACTCCATCGACCGGCAGACCGTCCGTCCCGGTGAGACCTTCACCATCACGATGACCCTGACCAACACCGAGACCACGGACATCGTGTTCTCCTACGAGTACATCGAGCCCAACTGGCCGATGAACGTGACACCGGGCATCGTCGAGGCCGTCGGCTGCGGCGGCGATGTCACCGACTGCTCCGTCTCGGGCAAGACCGCCGTGTTCCACCCCCGGGTCCCGATCGCGCCCGGTGACAGCCGGTCCGTGACGTTCACCGCGCGGGCCCTCCCGCCGCCGGTTCCCGGCTCGGGTCCGATGCGGCTCTCCTGGTCCCCGTACATGTACTACGAGTACGACTACACGCCCGGCGGCCCGCTCCACTCCCGTATCCACCAGGCCTGGGTGCCCCAGCTCACCGTCGAGACCGACTACTCCTGACCCCTCCGGGCGCACCGGCACCCGCGAAAGCGACAGTGCGGACAGCGACACCGACGGCAGCCGCATGAGGAGAGGGGTCTGTGGCGTGCGGTGACGAGGGGGCTGGCGGTGGCGCTCCCGACCGGGGCGGTGGCGCCGGCCTGGTGGCTGTGCGCGGAGCGGACGGGCGCGGCCATGGGGCTGGGCCCGTCGGACGGTGTGGTGCCGGTGGGCGAGTGCTGCGAGGTGTCCGACAACAAGGGCTGCTACAGCGACGGCACAGTCCCTCGGGGACGTCAGGGCCGGGTCACCGCCCGCAGTCGGCTCCAGCACGTCGGCGACGGGATGCCGGGGAGGCGGGAGCACAGCTCCCGAGCCGGGCGGTTCGAGTCTGCCGTCACCCGGGCCGGGTGCGGGGCCGGCGGCGACTGTGGGGCACCCGGCATTCGGCCCATCGGGCCCGCCCTCCAAGGGCGACGCCTGCCCGTCCCGGCCACGGCACCGGCCCGGAATGGATATGCGCAGGGTATGAGAATCACCTGCCGCGCCGCCCTCGGCGTCCCGTTGATGGCCGCTGCCGCCCTGGTCCTGCCCGTCGGCCCGGCCGCCGCGGCCACCGGAAACCTCTACCTCAACAACGCGGAGGTCTACACGGACCCCTCCGGCTGCTACCCCCTGGAGGACTCCAGCATCGTCGACAACAACACCGACACGGCCGTGACCCTCTACTCGGGGCCGGACTGCGACGGAGAGGAGCTCGGCCGCATCAGCGCCGGTGACGACGAGAGCGCCACCGGCGCCCGGAGCCTCTACGTCCCCTGACTCCCCCGTGGCCGCCCGCCGGCCGGGGGCCGGGCCGGCGGGCGGGGGGTCACGGGTTCAGCTGCTGCAGGGTGAAGGCCGTCGCCCGGTAGGAGTACTGGGCCACGATGGAGTTGGCGTTGGCGGCCTCCGCGACCGCGAGCCAGTTGCCGGAGTGCTGCAGCTTGAGGACGAAGGCGCCGGAGGCCGGGTCCACGGTCTTCCAGAACTTCTGATTGGGGCCGATGTCGCCCGAGCAGTCGAACACGCTGATCCAGGAGGCGTCCACGCTCCCGCCGTCGTAGCTGCCGATGCAGTCGCCGTTCTGCCGGTTGCGCAGCACGTAGCTGCTGGTGTCCTCGGGGACGCCCGGCCACCGGCACAGGCCCCACTGCTGGTTGCGCTGGCCGTTCCAGGGGTACTGGATGAGCGCTCCGTCGAAGAAGGTGCCGCCCTGGCTCATGTCGAGGACCTGCCCGGCCGGGGTGTTGATCCGGTAGTACCCCGAGCAGCTCCAGCCGTTCCAGTCGGACCAGCCGAACTTCGGCGGGGTGTCGGCGGACGCGGGAGCGGCGAGCAGCGTGCCGCCGGCCAGCGCGGCCAGGATGCCGGCGCCGAGCGTGCGCAGGGCGCCCGTCGTCCGGCGCCGCAGCGGGTTCGTCATGGGCTCCTCCGTCGTGGTGTGGGGTGGGCGGGTCAGCAGGAGAGCCGGATCTGGGCGGTGCGGCGCAGGGTGCCGGCCGGTTCGGTCTGGGCGCAGTTGACGCTGCCGATCTCCGGCAGCTCGTAGGTGGTGAAGCTCCCTCCGCCGCCGTCCGGGAAGGCGTTGATCCACACGCCGGTGGTCGGGCCGGTCTGGGCGCAGACGAACTTGGCGTACTCGCCCTGGACCCGGCGGGTGCCGCGGTAGAGGCCGTAGTAGCCGGGCTGGTTGAGGTTCCAGGTGGTCGAGACGGTGGTGCTGGTGGTGGTCGAGGTGGTCTTCTGGACGGAGAAGCCGACCTTGGCCTCGATCTTGACGAAGAGCACGCTCGCCGAGACGCTGATCTCGGTGCTGCGGTTGACGACGGTGGTGACGGAGTCCACCCGGCCCAGGGTCTCGGTGCGCTGGCCGGTGGTTCCCGGGGCGACGTAGACGGCGAGGAAGTCGGTGACGACGGGGTCGACCTGGAGGGACGTCACGTCCAGCCAGGTCTGGTCCACGGCGGGGTTGCAGCTCGTCGTCGGCGGGCGGGCGCCGGCGTGGGCGGTGCCGGCCCCGATGCCCCCGATCTCCAGCAGGGTCATGATGATCGTGGCGGCGGCCGCGGCCGTCGCCGTCCGTCGGCGAGGCCGGTGGACGAGGGTCATCTGTTCTCCTCCGTGCTCTGGTGGATGGGCCGCACCCCTGCGGCCGGAACCGTGCCGGTGCTGGTGCGGGCGGGGAACGGTGGGGCGGTCCGTCGTGGGGGATGCCGTCCGGCCCGGTGACGATCCTGCGCAAGGCCGTCATGAATTCCTCACGACCCCATCACGCCGCGGGAGGGCGCCCCGGAGCGCGGCGCCGCGTCCAGGGCGCCATGGACACGCCGCCGCGCCCGGGCGAGGATGGCCCTGCCGCACCCGTCACGGGGGCTCGGGGCGCAGGACGACGCACGGCACCGTTCGATCGTCGGAGGCCATGGGGTGGAGTTCAGGATCCTGGGAGCACTGGAGGTGCGGGCCCGGGACTCCGGCCCGCTCGCCGTCGGCGGCCGGCTCCAACAGGCGCTCCTGGCCGTGCTGGTGGCCCACGTCGGCCGGACGGTGTCCGTGCCCCGGATCGTCGACGCGGTGTGGGACGAGTGCCCGCCCGCCACCGCCGACCGCCAGGTCCGGAACATGGTCGGGCTGCTGCGCCGCGCGCTCTCGCCCGGCCCGCGGCGGCCCTCACCGATCCGCACCGACGGGCCGGGCTACCTCCTCGCCGCGGACGGGGTCCGCGTCGACGCGCGGGAGTTCACCGCCCGGGTCGACGCCGCCGCCCGTGCGGGCGCCGACGGCGCGCCCCTGCTGCGCGAGGCCCTGGACCTGTGGCGCGGCCCCGCCCTGGACGGCCTGCCGGGCCGCGCCCTCGCCACCATCGCCGCGGGCCTGGAGGAGCAGCGGATGGCCGCCCTGGAGCGGCTCTTCGAGCTGGAACTGGCGGCCGGCTGGCACGAGCGGATCGTCCCGGAGCTCATCGGCCTGGTCGGGGCCACTCCCCTGCGCGACGGCCTGGTGCGGCACCTGCTGACGGCCCTGCTCCGCAGCGGGCGCCGGGCGGAGGGCCTGGCCGCGTACCGGCGGTACGCGGCCGACCTCGCGCGGGAGCTGGGCCTCGACCCGTCGCCCGAACTCCGCTGCCTCCAGCAGGAGTTGCTGGGCTCCGGCGCGCCGAACCCGGCCCCGCCCCGCGAGCCCGCCGCATCGAGGCGGCCGGCCGCCTCGGTGCAGCGGCCCCTGCCGCGTCCCGCCCAACTCCCCTGGGAGTCACCCGCCTTCGTCGGCCGCGAGGCGCAGCTTCGCGCCCTCGGACGCCACCTGGTCGGCCCCGGGGGGCCGGGCGGCCGTGCCCCGGCCCCCGGGGCCATCGCGCTCGTCACCGGTGCCCCCGGGGCCGGCAAGTCGGCCCTGGCACTGCGCTGGGCCCACCGCACCCGGGACCGCTTCCCCGACGGCCAGCTCTTCACCGACCTGCACGGCTGGTCGTCCACCGGCCCGCAGCACCCCCACGCCGTCCTGGGCTCCTTCCTGCGCGCCCTGGGCGTGCCGGCCGAGGACGTCCCCGCCCGGCTCGACGAGACGGCGGCGCTCTACCGGTCCACGCTGGCCGGCCGGCGGGTCCTGATCGTCCTGGACAACGCCCTGGACGCCGCGCAGGTCCGTCCGCTGCTGCCCGGCGCCGGGGGCTGCGCGGTCCTCGTGACCAGCCGTGAGCGGCTCACCGGCCTCGTCGTACGGGAGGGCGCCCAGCGGATCGAGCTGGCGGAGTTCAGCCCGGACGAGGGCCGCGCCCTGGTGCGCCGGGTGCTCGGGGCCGAACGCGTCGAGGCCCGGGAGCAGGCCGTCGCCCGGCTGCTCGACGCCTGCGGCCACCTCCCGCTGGCCGTCGCGCTCGCCGCCGCCCGGCTGCGCGACCGCCCGCACCACGACCTCACGGACTTCGCCGCCGAACTCGCCGGCAACCGGCTCGACGTCCTCAGCGCGGACGGCGACGACCGGTCCGCCTGCCTGCGCACGGCCTTCTCCTTCTCCTACCACGCGCTCGACGGGCCCGCCCGACGCCTGCTGGGGCTGCTCGCGACGAGCCCCGCCGTCGACCTGTCGGCGCCGGTCGCCGAGGTGCTCGGCGGCCTGGAGCGCGGGAGCGGCGCGCGGGTCCTGCGCCGGCTGGCCGACGTCCACCTCCTCACCGAGCACCGCGCCGACACCTACCGCTTCCACGACCTGCTGCGCCTGTTCGCCGCCGAGCAGGGCACGCGGCAGGAGAGCCGACGCTCCCGCCGCCTCTGCCTGGAGCGCTGGTACGCGTGGTGCCTCCACCACGCCTGTGCCGCCACCCGGACGCTGGTGCCGGGGCGGCCCCACGTGGCGCTGCCACCGCCGCCCCGGGACCTGGAGACCACCGCCTTCGCCGACCCCGCCCAGGCGCTGCGGTGGTGCGACGAGCAGCGGGCCAACCTCCTGGCCACCGCCGCCCACGCCTTCGAGCACGAGGACGACGACGTCGCCTGGAAGCTCCCCTCGCTGCTGTGGCCCTACCTGCACCGGACCGGGCCGCACGCGGAACGCCTGGCCGTGAGCCGGACCGCGGTGGCCGCCGCCCGCCGGCTCGACGACCCGCTCGCCCTGGGCCTCAGCCTGAACGACCAGGGGCACGCCTGGGGCTCCGCGGGCGACCTGCCGCAGGCCCGCCGGCACTACGAGCAGGCCCTGGAACTCGTCCGCGCGGCCGGCGACCGGGCCGTCGAGGCACTGGTGCTGGCCAGCCTGGGGGTCTCGCACTTCAACTGCGCGGACTACGCCGGGGCGGCCGACCACTTCGAACGCGCCCTGCGCCTGCTGGCCGCGGACGGTCCGGGCGCCGCCCGGTGGACGGTCCTGCTGTGCGAGACCAACCTCGCCAGCAGCCTCCTGATGCTCGGCCGGTCCGAGGAGGCACAGGCCCTGGCCGAGCGGCTGCTCGCACCGGAGATCCGCCGGCTGGGCGGCGTCCCGGAGTGCAGCCTCCTGAACGTCGTCGGCATGGCCCGCTATGCCGCCGGCCGCCCCGAGGAGGCGCTGGTCCACCTGGAGCGCTCGCTGGCCGTCGGCCGGACCATCACCGGATACGCCGACCAGCGCGCCAACTCCCTGACCGCCCTGGCCGCCGCCCAGCAGGCGCTCGGCCGCGACGCCGACGCCCTGCGCTCCTGGGAGGAGGCCCTCGCCATCTACCGCGAGCTGCCCGCCCACTACCGCGACGCGGCGGTCGGCCTGCTGACCTCCCTCGGCTTCACCCCGCCGACACCGCCGACACCGCCGTCCCCGGAGCACGCCGCTCGCCGCCCGGGCCCGGACTTGGCAGCCGGCCCGGGCAGCGCGAACGGCGACGGCACCACCGACCCCGCGCGGCCGTGACCGGCGTCGGGACTGTCGGGAGGCCTTGCCGGGAGATGTCGGTGCCGCGTGCCGCCGGTGGAGGCGACCGGCGTCAGGACGCGGCCGCGCGCGCCGCCTCGAGTTCGGCCACCAGCCGTTTGACCCGCTTGTTGGTCCGGCCCGAGCTGTGGCCCGCCAGCATGTACAGCGGGTCCGTCCCGCCGGAGGCCAGCACCAGCTCCGGGACGTCGGACGTGTAGACCCTGCCCTCCAGGACGGCCACCCGTACCTCCCGGATGTCCGCCCACGCATAGGAGCGCGCTCCGAGCAGCCCGGAGTACTTCACCCCGGCCGGCCCGTAGGAGACGCCGAACACCGGCGCGCGGAACGTCAGCACCGCACCCGGGATGCCGAGGAGCAGGACCGGGACCAGGGGTCCCAGCCCGCGCGCGGCCCCCGTCGTCACCAGGCCCGTCGCCATCACCACGGCGATCAGCAGGCACGCGCCGCCCAGCAGGAAGTAGGTGAGCGACCAGGCCGTACGCCTCGTCCGCTTCCGCATGCCCGCGCCCCTTTCCGCTGTCCGCGGCGCGCGGCGCCGTCCGGGGTTCGGGGGTGCCGCCACCGCCCGTGCGCAAGCATACGAACGTGTGGCCGCGCCGCCGAGGGCAGGGCATCAGCGCGCTCCCTGACCCCTCGTCGTCCCGCTCCGGCCCTCCCCCGGCACCGGGCGGGCGCCCGGGCGCGGCGGACTCGACCGGCCCGGCGGCCCGGCGCTGCCGGAGCAGCGGCGTCAAGCCCGCCCGCCGGGGACGGGGGCGAGGCGGCCGAGCATCGCGATCACGGTGATCCGCGTCCTGCTGTCGTTCGTCGCCGCGCAGTGGGCGTCGACGCCCCGCTCGTCCGGTGCCTCGTTCGGCTCGGCCAGGCCCAGCCGGATCAGGTCGACGGTGTACTCGTGGCACCGGGAGTAGTCCGCGGCGGCGCTCACCGCTTCGGCATGGTCGATGCGACCGGGATCCGCGGCGCGCAGCAGCGCCGGGGTGGGCGGCGGGCCCAGCGTCTCCCCGATCCACCCCGAGACGGCCTCCCGGGGGCAGCCGCGCTCCAGCTTCGAGGTGGTCGCGGCGGAGAGCGCCAGGTGGATGAGGAGCGTCCCGAACCAGGCGGTGACCTCAGCCGGGGGCGTGTCCGTGCCCGCCGGCGGCATCACGGCCTGGTACAGCGCGGCCGGGTCGTCGGCGTGCGCGGCGACGACGACCGCCTTCATCGCGCTGTCGAGGGCGGCCCTGTCGATGGTCATGTCAGCGGTTCTCCCCATGGTCGGCGGCCGTCAACGTAGCGCTCCGGCGCGGTGCGTGGCCGGTGAAGGGGCGGATTTTCCCCGGTACGCGTGAGGAGGGGGTCGACCGGATTGACGGCTGTCGGCTGTCGGCTGTCGGCGGTCACGCGATTCCCCGTGGGCCGCGGTTTTGTGGCGGCGTGGTTCCCGACCCTGGTGGTCACGAGTCCCCCGGGGGGCGGTGACCGGCGCCCGGCGCGCGCGGTGGCGGCACCCGTGGCTGTGGGCCGTCGCCTTCGTCCTGCCCGTCGTGCCGTTGGCGTCGCGGCCCTCGGGCCCGGGTCGGGACGCCCTTCGGCGTACGGGCCGTCAGACGACCGCCGACGGGTACGCGATGGCGGAGGTCGGGACGCGGTGGGCCCGGTCAGCGCGCCCGGCCGGCTGCCGCCTGGGCCCGGAGGGCGTCGACGGCGAGGCGGGCGGCGGTGCCGATGGCGGCGTCGGCGGCGGGCAGGGTGATGGTGGTGGCGGCGGCGCGGGTGAAGACGGCGAGGGCGTAGCGGCCGCCGTCGGGGTATTCGACGACGCCGACCTCGTGGCGCAGCGTGGGGAGGGTGCCGGTCTTGCCGTGGACGCGGACGTCGTCGTAGGGGAAGCCGGAGGCCAGGCGGTGGGGCCAGACCTGGAGGCCGAGGAGGCGTCGCAGGGCGGCGCCGTGGTCGCCGGGGCAGGCGTCGCCGTGCCAGAGGGCGGCGAGCAGGGTGGTCATGTCGCGGGGGGTGCTGTGGTTGGTGAAGGCGGGGTCGAGGACTCTGAGGCGGGCGACGACGGCGGGGTCGACCGGGGAGTCGGGGCCGGTGTCCTCGGCGAGGGCGGCGATGAGGTCGCGGAGTTTGTGGACGGCGACGGTGCGGGTGAGGCCGAGGTCGGCCATGGTGCGGTTGACGGTGTCGAGGCCGATCCGGTCCCACAGGGTGTCGGCGGCGGTGTTGTCGCTGACGGCGGCGGTGAGGTAGGCGAGGTCGCGCAGGGAGAGGCGGGCGTCGTCGAGCATGGCGCCGAGGCCGGTGGACCCGGGGGTGCGGCCGGCGGCGGGGACGTCGACCTGCCGGGTGAGGTCGATGCGTCCGGCGGCGGCCTCGCGGTAGAGCGTCACGAGCAGGCAGAGCTTGTGGACGCTGGCGGTGGAGACGGCGGTGTCGGCGCCGAGGCCGATCTCGGCGCCGGTGTCGAGGTCGCGTGCGTGGAGTCGGCCGGTGACGCCGGCGTCGGCGAAGGCAGCGGCGATGCGGGTGCGCGCGGCGCGGCCGTGCGGGGTCCGGTCGGCGGCCGGGCGGTGGGCTGTGGTGCGGTCGCTGGTCACAGCGGGAACTCCATTGCGGGCCGGGGGTAGAGCGGGGGGCGGTGGGGCGGCTGGGGCAGCAGGCCGCCGGGTCCGGTCAGCGCCTCGTGGGCGGCCTGGGCGAACAGCCGGACGGCGGGCCCGCCCCGCCCGGTCGGCCAGGCCGTGGAGGTCCGCCAGGCCAGCGGGGTGCCGGTGAGCGGACGCCAGACTGTACCCGGTGGGGGTGTGGTGCGCGGCACCAGGGCGATGGCGCTGCCGGTGAGCACGAGCGCGCCCGCGACGTCCGGTCCCGGCGGGTCGACGACGGCTTCGGGGGTGCAGCCGTGCCTGGTCAGCGTGGTGAGGACCTCGTCGTACAGGGCCGGGGCGGTGGCGCGCGGGAAGAGGACCAGGCGCAGGCCGGTCAGGTCGGCCACCGCGAGCTCGGGGCGGTCGGCGTGCGGGCCGCCGGCGGCGAGCAGGGCCCCGAGCGGCTGGTGCAGGACGGGGCCGAAGGCCAGTCCGTCGGCCGGGCAGGGGTGGCGGACGACGGCGACGTCGACGGTGTGCTGGGCGAGTTCGCGCACCACGGCCGCGACCGGCAGTTCCCGCAGTTCGAGCCGGGTGCCCGGGGAGGCGGCCTCGAAGCCGGTGAGCAGCGCGGCGAGGGTGGCCGGCCCGAGTTCGGGCGGGACGGCCGCGCGCAGGGTGCCGGCCCGTCCGCTGCGCAGGTCGGCGGCGGTGGCGAGGAGGCGGGCGGCGCTGTCCAGGGTCTCCTCGGCCTCGGCGAGCAGCAGCCGGCCCGCCGGGGTGAGGTCGACGCCGCGCGGGCCGCGGTCGAACAGGGTCACGCCGAGTTCGCGTTCGAGGCGCTGGATCCGCTGGGAGAGCGAGGGCTGGGCGATCCGCAGGCGCTCGGCGGCGCGGCCGAAGTGCCGTTCCTCGGCGACGGCGCGGAAGTGGCGGAGATGCCCCAGCAGGTCCATGGCCAGCAATCATAGGGGTTTTCTTATCGCTCACTTCACGATTGCGGTCTTGGACTGGGTAGCCCGTGGCCTGTTTAGCTGAGCGTGATCGCGCGGATCGCGGCGGTGTGGACCACCGCCGCGGGGCGCGACCGTGATGACACGAACCACCTGGGGAGACCACTGATGACGCCCGACCTCCGCCGTACCGGCACCGGCACCCGTACCCGCGTCCGCACCCGCGCCGCGCTGCCCGCGGTGGCCCTGCTCGTGGCCGCGCTGGTCGGCGGGTGCGGCCCGTCGGGTGGCGCCTCGACGGCGGCGGCCTCCGGCGCGACTGCGACGGCGGCGACGGCGGGCGCGGGGGCGGCCTCCGCCGCCGCGGCGGACGCGGCCTTCGCGGAACTCGAGCAGCGGTTCGGCGCCCGGCTCGGCGTGTACGCGGTGGACACCGGCAGCGGCCGGGAGGTCGTCCACCGGACCGACGAGCGCTTCGCGTTCGCGTCCACGATCAAGTCGCTCGCCGCCGGGGCCCTGCTGCGCAAGGCCTCCGACGCGGACCTGGACAAGGTCGTCCCCTACCGCCAGGAGGACGTGCTGGCGTGGGCACCGATCACCTCGCAGCACGTGGCGACCGGCATGAAGCTGCGCGACCTGGCCTCCGCCGCCATCCAGTACAGCGACAACACCGCGGCCAACCTCGTCTTCGCCGAACTCGGCGGCCCGGCGGCCGTCCAGCAGTCCCTGCGCGACCTGGGCGACTCGACCACCAGCGTCGACCGCACCGAACCCACCCTCAACGAGGCGACCCCGGGCGACACCCGCGACACCAGCACGCCGCGCGTCCTCGCCGCCGACCTGCGCCGCTACGTGCTCGGCGATATCCTCCCGGAAGGCCGACGCGGGCTGCTGACGGACTGGCTGGTCGGCAACACGACCGGCGGCCCGTACATCCGCGCGGGGGTGCCCGCCGACTGGCGGATCGGCGACAAGACCGGCAACGCGGGCTACGGCACCCGCAACGACGTCGCCGTGGCGTGGCCGTCGGGCGGGCGCGCCCCGATCGTGATCGTCGTCCTGACCGACCGCGGCAAGGCGGACGCCACCTCCGACGACGCCCTGATCGCCCAGGCGACGAAGACCGTCGTCAGCGCCCTCGGCTGACGTCCGTATCCGCATCCGTCCCGAAGGAGCGTCCCCTCCCGAAGGAGCGCCCCTTCCCGACCGACCAGGAGCCCCGACCGCGATGATCCGACCCACCCGCCGGGCCGACACGGACGCCGACTTCACCCGGCGCCGTCTCGCCCAGCTCGCCGTCCTCGGCCTCGCCGCCGGGGCCACGCCGGCCGCCCTTCCAGGCACGGCCTCGGCCGCCGTCCCCTCTTCGGTGAAGGCGTCGTCCGCCGGCCGTCCGCACTACGACCGCGCCCGCCGCCTCGCCGCCGACGACCCCGTGCTGCGGGCCCTGGTGACGGCGCTGACGCCCGGCTCCGTCCTTCCCCCGCTGCCCGCGCCCGCGCCCGTCAAGCTGTTCGACAACCTGGTGCTGCTGAGCGCGGGCTGGGTCTCGGCGATGGCGGTGCTGACGGACGACGGCATCGTGCTGATCGACGCGCTCACCTCACCCGCCGATGCCGAGGGCGTCGTCGTCCCCGGGCTGCGGGCGGTCGGCGCCGACCCGGCGGCGATCCGGCACGTCGTCGTGACCCACGGCCACGCGGACCACTTCGGCGGCGCCCAGACCCTCGCCGACCGCTACGGCGCCCGCGTGCACATGTCCCCGGCCGACTGGGACCTCCTCGCCCGCACCCGCCCCGCCGACGCCCCCGTCCGCGACCTCGACATCGCGGACGGCGCGCAGCTCACCCTCGGCAGCACGACGATCGAGCTGCACCACACCCCGGGCCACACCCCCGGCACCGTGTCCCCGGTCATCCCGGTCCGGGCGGGCGGCCGGTACCACAGCGCGATGCTGTGGGGCGGCCTCAACCCGCCCTCGACGGTGGCGGAACTGCGCACCCTCCTCGCCTCCGTCCACTCCTTCCGGGCCGTCATGCGCCGGACGAACGTGGAGGTCGAGCTCTCCAACCACCCGAACGACCACGGCCTCGAACGAGCCGAACAGCTGCGGCACCAACCGCCCGGCGCCGCGAACCCCTTCCTCCTCGGCGGCCCCCGCACGCAGCGGTACATGGCGGTCATGGACGCGATGGTGCGCGGCCGCATCGCCGACGCGGAGGCCGCGGAGGAGGCGGGGGCGGAGGCGGGAACCGGGGCACGTGGAGCCCGGACCGTGGCGGCTCCGCACGCCTGACGCGGGATTCGGGCATGAAGCCGGAGCTTGTCGTCTGCGTGGTGTCCGAGGCAGACGCCGCTCCTCCAGGTCAGGTGGACAAGGCCGCACCACCCCGCACATGTACGGGTGGTGGATCGTTTCCCGCGTTCGCGGCGGTCGCTTCCCGTTGTGGCGGGGGTCCTACGGCGGCAGGATGAGTCGTCGTGACTGCCGACCTGCCGTTGTTGCTTCTGGACGTCGACGGGGTGCTGAACCCGTTCGCCGCGGCGGTGTGCCCGGCGGATTACCAGGAGTACGGGTTCTTCCCCGGTGAGGAGCCGGTGCGTCTGAACCGGGTCCACGGGCGGTGGCTGAACGGACTTGCCGAGCACTTCGAGATCGTTTGGGCGACGGGTTGGGAAGAGGAGGCGAACGAGTTCCTCGCGCCGTTCCTGGGGCTGGAACGGTTGCCGGTCGTCTTCTTCCCGCCCAAGCCGTTCGAACCGTGTGAGAAGGTGCCGGCGGTGGCGGCCTTCGTCGGAGAACGGGCAGCGGCCTGGGTGGACGATGCGCTGACGCCGCAGGCGCGGGCCTGGGCCGACGGCCGCGCGGCCGCGACCTTGCTGGTCGACACCGATCCGTGCGTGGGCCTGACCTGGAGTGCGGTCGAGCGGTTGTCGCGGTGGTCGATGGACCTGAGGCGGCCGAAGGCTGAGTGACCGTCGGTGCCCGAGCCCGCGAGGCGCTCCGATGCCGCTCCGCCGACCGGGACGTCACCCTGATCAAGCGGGCCACCGCCCCGGCCACCTCCGAGGCCCTGCGGCAGTACACCGGCATCGAGGGCCTGCCGGACCAGCGCGTCACCGGCTACCTGCTGGTCAACCCCACCGCCGCCGACCAGGCCGAGGCCCGGGTCACCGGCCTCCTCGGAACGGGGGTTCAGCGGGGGGCGTCGGAGCTGACGTCGACGGTGAACTGGCGCTTGATCTGGTCCGGCCCTCCGGGCCAGTCCCCACCGAGCTCGTCGCGGTAGGCGATGTGCACGGTCATGGTGGTACGGCCGGGGTTCTGGGCGCGGAAGGTGAAGTAGTAGCGGCCGCCCGAGCCGGTGTTTCCGATGTCGCCGAAGTCGAACAGGTCCCTGACGTCGAAGTTGTGGACGTACTCGTCACCGGCGGCCTTCGCGACGGCCGGGTCGGGGGCTGGAGCGGCCATGCTCCAGACGTCGCCTGCCAACCGGTAGGCGGGCACCTCCACGGAGAACAACTCGCCGGGCTTGACGGTGATCTGTCCCGAGGTCTGGGTGAACACCGTGCCGTGGTCGAGTCTGCCGGTGGTCTTCCGGTGGACGGTCACCGCGCGCATGGTGGCCGGGACGGCCAGCGCCGCGACGACCACCAGCAGGACGAGGCGCCACCTGCACTTCACGGGGTCGCTTCCCGGTGGGTGACGCGCAGCGCCAGGACGGCGGCGACGGCGTCGAGCCGGCGGGCGACCAGTTGGTCCCCCGCCGGGTCCTGTACGACCATGGCGGCTGCCTCCAGCCGGCCGCGGGCCGCGGCGGCGGCCGGTCCGGGCAGTGGTTCGGGCAGGGCGGCCGCGAAGCGGGTGCCGCCGGCGAGGACGGTCTCGCCGAGGAAGGTCAGGGCCCGTGGCAGCGTGCCGAGCCGGTCGACGGTGATCGCGGCGGCCACCGCGCCGTCGCTGCCCATGTTCCCCCCATGTTGTTCGACACGCTCCGCAGAGCGTCGAACAGCATAACGTCAGCCGGCGGCACGCCGGTGGACGCCGGGTCGCAGGGCCTGGTCGAGGGCGGTGCCGCCGCTGCCGGCGCCGACGTTCGTCCGGTGGATCCCCGAACTCGGCCGGGGGGGGAGGCCGGGTTGCGGTCGCGGGGCTGGCGGCCGGGGTGGCGTGTGGTCAGTCGGTGTCGGTGGCGGCCAGGACCGCGAGGTGTCGGCCGTCGGGGTGTAGGGCGGCGAGGGCGAGGTCCCAGGCGACGTTGTGGAACCAGGGGGCGGACGCGGTGCCGAGGCGGAGCCAGGTCGTCTGCCGCACGCGGTCGGCGGTCCGGGTGATCGGCGCGTCGGCGGGGGTGCCGGTCAGGGCGGCCAGGGAGCGCCAGGCGGCGAGTCTGCCGTAGGCGCCGTAGTTGCCGTGGCCGTAGGCCGGTGCGCGCAGGGCGGCGGTGAGCAGGGTCCGCAGGGCGAGGTCGGGGTCGGAGGGGTGGAGCCGGGCCGGGGTCTGGCCGGGCGGCCAGGGGGTGAGCGGCAGGAGCGCGAGGAGTGCCGGGAGGTCTTCGGGGGCGACCGGGTCGGGTAGCCAGAACTCCTGGGCGGCGAGCTTGCCGTTGGACTGGGCGAGCCAGTGGGCGACGGCCGCGCCCATGGCCTCCGTCGTGGCGGGCAGGCTGGTCTCGGTCGGTTCGGCCGCGGCCGCCCGCTGCCGCGTCGCCGGCGTGGTCTCCAGCGCGTCGCCCGGCTCCGGCCACACGGCCGGGACCGTCCAGGTCCAGTCGTCGGCGGCCTCCACGGGGCGCCGCAGCCCGTGCTCCTCGGGCAGCAGGGCCAGCGGCAGTACGGCGAGCGGGTGGCCCCCGGCCAGGAGGGTGTCGGCGAAGGCGCGCAGCGCGGGGTAGCCGTTGACCGCGTCCGAGACGAGCACCGTCTCGTGGAGCAGGCAGGCCGCGAACTCGCGCGCGTCCGCGGTCTCGGGTGCCCGGTCGAAGACCTCGTCGGCGATGTCCTCGATGCGGTGCCCGTGGGCGACGACCGCGGCCAGGTAGCGCGGGGAGACGCCGGGGTGCGGCGAGTCCAGCACGCGCACCAGGGCGCGCAGGCTCTGCGGCCCCGGGCGGGCGGCCAGGGCGTTCAGTGTCCAGTACAGGGCCGCGGCGCAGTGCCCCTGGCGGTCCCGGCCGGCGGCGGTGCGGGCGGCGAGTTCCGCCGCGAGGCCGCCGGCCCAGTCGAACTCGCCGGTGGCGACCCGCGATTCGACCTCGGCGCGCAGCACGGAGACGTCCGCGTCGTCGGCCTCGCACACGGCGTCCACCGTGCGGGTGATGTCCTTGTCCATGGCGTGATTGTTTCCCGGCGGCGGGTGGTCCGCCGCCGGCGGCGCGCCCGCCGACGCTCGGCGTCGGCGCGGACCGGTGGCCGCCGCGGCCCCTGCGACCTGCGGATTCGACGAATTGTGACGCGAACGCGTCCATGTGCTGCGGGCGCGTTTCGTGTTCGTGTCCACTTGCCCTGGTCCCTGGTGCCGGGTGTCGCTCGCACACAGACTGGCCTCTGCACGGTCGTGCAACCACCCCTTGGATCGAGGAAGTTCCACCCGCATGCCCAACTCCCCCAGACCCGGCGCTCCCCGGCCGTACCCGTCGCATCCGGTGGGGAGGTGGCGTCCGTGCTCCGGTACGTGACCCGCAGGGCTGCGGGCTGGTTCCTGGTGATCGCGGTGGCCACCAACGCCACCTACTTCCTGGCCAGTTGGTTCCTCGACCCGCGTTCGAACTTCAAGGAGCTGCGCCCGGTCCGCACCGAGGAGCAGATCTCCCGGGCCCTGGCCCCCTACAACCTGGACCCGCACGAGCCGCTGCTGCACCGCTGGTGGGACTGGCTGACCGGGGTGGTCCTGCGCTTCGACTGGGGCCGTTCCCCGGTCGGGGTGCGGGTGAACGGGGAGATCGGCTACCGCTCCCTGGTCAGCGCCGAGCTGGTGACCGGTGCGACGGTCCTGTCGGTCGTCGTCGGTGTCGCGCTCGCGGTGCACACCGCCTCGCGCCAGTACGGCTGGCGGGACCGGGCCGCCCAGGCCCTGTCCATGGCGCTGTTCAACGTCCCGGTGTCCATCGCCGCCCTCGCGCTGGTGCTGCTGGCCATCCGGCTGAACGAGCAGGCGGGTTGGCACTTCCTGTACGTCGCGGGCGAGAACTCGCCCGGCGTGGAGGGGTTCTGGGCGACGGTCGGCGACCGGCTGCTGCACCTGGTGCTGCCGACGATCACCCTGACCCTGACGGGGTACGTGGGCTACCACCTCACCCAGCGCTCGCTGCTGCTGGACGTCATCGGCTCCGACTTCGTGCGCACCGCCCGGGCCACCGGGCTGACCCGCGCCCAGGCGATCCGCCGGCACGCCCTGCGCACCGCGCTGATCCCCACCGCCCAGTCCGTGGCCTTCGGCATCCCGGCGGTGTTCACCGGTGCGGTGCTCACGGAGACGATCTTCGGTTGGAACGGCATGGGCCAGTACTTCATCCAGACCATCAGCAAGAACGACGTGCACGGCACCGTGGCGACCGCCGCGTTCGCCGCCGCCCTGACGGCGGTCGGCGCGATCCTCGCGGACATCGCCACCGTCCTCCTCGACCCGAGGGTGCGGGTGAGCTGAGATGAGCACTCCTGTAGCCCCTGTGGGTCCCGGCGCGGCCGCCGATCCGCTGCACACCGACCCGCCGGCCGCCGGGCACGACGGCCGCTACCTGGGCCGGCGCCGCCTCTACCTGCGCCGCTTCCTGCGCAACCGGACCGCCGTCGCCGGCGTGGTGATCTTCCTGCTGCTCGTGCTGTTCAGCGCGCTCGGCGGCCTGTTCACCCCGTACGGCTTCGCGGACACCGACTTCTCCGCCCTCACCCAGGCCCCGAGCGCCGAGCACTGGTTCGGCACCAACCAGGGCGGCAACGACGTCTACGCCGCCGCCGTGCACGGCCTCCAGCGCTCGCTGGTGATCGCGGTGACCGTGTCCCTGCTGACCGTCGCCCTCGCCGCGGTCGTGGGCGCGGGCGCCGCCTACGTCGGGGGCCGGGTGGAGAAGGCGACCCTCGCCCTCATCCACTTCCTGCTGGTCGTGCCGTCCTTCCTCGTCCTCGCCCTGGTCTCGCACCGGCTGGCGGGCGACTGGCGGGTCCTCATCCTCGTCCTGACGGTGTTCGGCTGGATGTCCACCGCCCGCGTGGTCTGGTCGGTGTCGACGTCCCTGCGCGAGCGCGACTACGTGCGCGCCGCGGAGTACATGGGCGTGCGCCCCCTGCGCATCGTGCTGCGCCACATCATCCCCAACCTGGGCTCCCTGCTCATCGTCAACCTCACCCTGGGCGTGGTCTCCACCGTGCTCAGCGAGACCGCCCTGTCCTTCCTCGGCTTCGGCGTCCAGACCCCCGACGTGTCGCTGGGCACGATGCTCGCCGACGGCGCGGGCACCATCACCAGCGCCCCCTGGCTCTTCGCCTTCCCCGCCGGGCTGACCGTCCTGCTCACCGTCTCGATGACCTTCGTCGGCGACGGCCTGCGCGACGCTTTCGACCCCACGTCCACCACCGGCGCGGCAGGAGCCCGACGATGACCCTCGCACCCGCCCCCCGCACCGGGCCCGCGACCGCTCCCACCGGGTCCACCGACCCCGCCGGGCCCGCACCCGTCCTGTCCGTCCGCGGCCTGAGCGTCTCCTTCCCCTCCGAGGCCGGGCCGGTGGAGGCCGTGCGCGGCGTCGACTTCGACCTGCTGCCCGGGCGCACCCTGGGCATCGTCGGCGAGTCCGGCTCCGGCAAGTCCGCCACCGCCCTCGCCGTCATGGGCCTGCTGCCGCCCACCGCGCGGATCGGCGGCCGGATCCTGCTGGGCGGCCGCGACCTGGCGGCGATGGACGACAAGGAGCTCTCCCGGGTCCGCGGCAAGGACATCGGCATGGTCTTCCAGGACCCGATGTCCGCGCTCACGCCCATCTTCACCGTCGGCCGGCTGCTCTCCGAGGCCCTGCGCGTGCACCGGGAGCTGTCCCGGAAGGACGCCTGGGAGCAGGCGGTGGAACTGCTCGACCTGGTCGGCATCCCCGACCCGCGCGAACGCGCCAAGTCCTTCCCGCACGAGTTCTCCGGCGGCATGCGCCAACGCGTCGTCATCGCCCTGGCCATCGCCAACAAGCCCTCGGTGCTCGTCGCCGACGAGCCCACCACGGCGCTGGACGTCACCGTCCAGGCGCAGATCCTCGACGTGCTGCGCCTGGCCCAGCGCGAGACCGGAGCCAGCCTCGTCCTGATCACCCACGACCTGGGCGTGGTGGCCGGCCACGCCGACGACGTCGCCGTCATGTACGCCGGGCGGATCGTCGAGCACGCGGGCGTCGACGAGCTCTTCCGCCGTCCCACGATGCCCTACACCGCCCGCCTGCTGGCCAGCGTCCCGACCGTGGACAGCGGCGTCCCGCGGCCCCTCGTCCCGGTCGGCGGGGAGCCGCCGTCCCTGGTCGCCCTGCCCGGCGGCTGCCCCTTCGCGCCCCGCTGCGCGGTGGCCGTGGACGTGTGCCGGACCACCGAACCAGGCCTGGCTGCACCGGACTTGACCTCAGCGGACCTGAACGCACCGGCGCCGGCCGGGCGGCCCGGCCGCGCCGCCTGCCACCGCGCCCGGGAGATCGCCGACGGCAGCCTCGACCCGGTCGGGGCGGCCCCTCCCGTGCCGACGGCCGGCCCCGCCGAGCGGACCGCCGGAGAGGTGGTCCTGCGCGTCGAGGACCTGGTCAAGACGTTCCCCGTCACCAAGGGCGCCCTGCTCAAGCGCCGGGTGGGCACCCTGCACGCGGTCAGCCACGTCGGCTTCGAACTGCGCGCGGGCGAAACCCTGGCCCTGGTCGGGGAGTCCGGCAGCGGCAAGACCACCACGCTGCGCGAGGTGCTGCGGCTGCGCGCCCCCGAGGGCGGCCGCGTCGAGGTGGCCGGCACCGACGTCGCCACGCTGCGCTCGGCCGCCGAGGTGCGCGAGCTGCGGCGCCACGTGCAGATCGTCCTCCAGGACCCGACGGACGCCCTGGACCCCCGGCTGACCGTCTTCGACCTGCTGGCCGAACCGCTCCAGGCCGCCGGCGCCGACCGCACCGCCGTCCGCTCCCGGGTCACCGAACTCCTGGACCTGGTGGGCCTGGACCGCGCCATGGGCGACCGCTTCCCCGCCGCCCTGTCCGGCGGCCAGCGCCAGCGCGTCGGCATCGCCCGCGCCCTGGCCCGCGAGCCGAGGCTGCTGGTCCTGGACGAGCCGCTGTCCGCCCTGGACGTCTCCGTGCAGGCCGAGATCATCAACCTGCTCGCCCGGCTGAAGCGCGAACTGGGCCTGGCCTACCTCGTGGTGGCGCACGACCTGGCCGTGGTGCGCTACTTCTCCGACCGCGTCGCGGTGATGTACCTCGGACACGTCGTCGAGTCCGGCGCCACCGAGGAGATCTTCGCCCGGCCCCGGCACCCGTACACCCGGGCCCTGCTGTCGGCCGTCCCGGTACCCGACCCGGAGCGCGAGCGCCACCGCGAGCGCATCGTCCTCGCGGGCGAGCAGCCCAGCGCCGCCCGGCTGCCGCAGGGCTGCGTGTTCGTCGACCGCTGCCCGCTCCACCGGGAGGCCGACGAGGCCGTACGCACGCGCTGCCGCACCGAGCGGCCGGCGACCGTCGGCGCCCCGGACGGCTCCGACCACCGGTACGCCTGCCACGCGGTCTGACCCCCGCCCCCCGCTCTTCCCCGTCTCACCGAATCCCACCAAGGACACCCCATGCGTCGGAAGCTCGCCCTGCCCCTCGCGCTCGCCGCGGCCGTCTCGGTCGCCGCCACCGCCTGCTCCTCCTCGTCCCCCTCCGGCGGCTCCACCGGCGCATCCCCCGGGCAGGACGCCAAGAACGCCGCCAAGGTCGCGTCCTCCGTCACCGACTACAACCCCCAGCCGTACGAGAACATCAAGGACGGCGGCACCTACACCACCGCGGGGACCTTCGACGAGCAGGGCAACCCGTTCAACGTCAACGGCACCCTGAACGCGCTGCGGGTCTGGTCCTGGTACAACGCCGACGCCATCACCTACTCGCCCACCGGCGAGGTCCAGTACAACCCGGACTACTACAGCGACGTGAAGGTCTCCGTCGAGGGCGGCGACCAGAAGGTCGTCATCACCCTCAACCCCAAGGCCGTGTTCAACGACGGCACCCCGATCGACTGGCGGGCCATCGAGGCCACCTGGAAGGCCAACAACGGCTCCGACAAGGAGTACGCGGCCTCCTCCACCGACGGCTACGACCGCATCACCTCCGTCACCCGGGGCGCGGACGACAAGCAGGCGGTCATCGCCTTCAAGGGCGTCAACGCCTCCTGGTCCGCGCTGTTCACCACCTTCCTGCACCCCCAGGCCGCCACCGTCGACAACTTCAACAAGGCGTACGTCAAGACCGCCCACCCCGAGTGGGGCACCGGGCCGTACACCGTGGGCACCTGGGACGACCACTCCGGCAACATCACCTTCGTACGCAACCCCACCTGGTGGGGCCGGCCGGGCAAGCTCGACAAGCGCGTCTACGTCAACCTGGAGAGCGCCGCCTCGATCAACGCCTTCAAGAACGGCGAACTCGACTACGCCCCCGTCGGGACGGCGGAGAACCTCAAGCAGGTGAAGACGGTCAAGGACGCCGAGATCCGCAGCGGCGGCAGCCCCTTCGAGTACTCGCTGTACCTCAACACCAAGTCCCCGCTGCTCGGCGACGTCCAGGTCCGCAAGGCCGTGCAGGAGAGCATCGACCGCGCCCAGATAGCGAAGATCCGGTTCCAGGGCCTCGACTACACCGAGCCGCTGCCCGGCTCGTCGGTGCTCTACAGCTTCCAGCAGGGCTACCGCGACAACGTCTCCTCCGTGCTGAAGTACGACCCGGAGCAGGCGCGCAGGACCCTGGACGCGGCCGGCTGGCAGCCCGGGGCCGACGGCATCCGCGCCAAGGACGGCAAGCAGCTCGCGATCGGCTACACCCTGCTCGGCGACGGCCCCATCGAGAAGGCCACCGCCGGCGCGTTCACCGCGATGCTCAAGGCCGTCGGCGTGAAGGTGGACGTCAACAAGGTCTCCGAGAACGACTTCTCCAAGGTCCTCAGCGACCGCCGCTTCGACCTGTTCATCTCCGGCAACCGCTCGACGGACCCCTTCGGCGCCCGGTACCTGTGCGACTTCTACTGCTCCGACCGCGACTCCAACATCACCGGAGCCGGCACCCCCGAACTGGACAAGGAGATCCGCGCCACCGGAGAGATCGCCGACCTCGGCCAGCAGATCGCGGCCGTCAACGAGGTCGAGCAGAAGGCCCTCCAGCAGTACTCCCTGCTGCCGCTCTACAGCGGCCCCTCCACCTACGGCATCCGCAAGGGCCTCGCCAACGTCGGCGCCGCCATCTTCTACAGCCCGCTGCCCGAGACCGTCGGCTGGCAGAAGTAGCAGTACCGCCGGCGCCCGGGGGCGGTCGGCTCCCCGGACCGTCGGGGGACGCACGGCGCACGTCGGACGTGCGCTCGCCGAAGGGCGGCTCCGCGGGCCGCCCTTCGGTGGAGCATCACCCGGTCCGGCCGCCGGTGGTGGTCCCGGCGTGCCGGTGGAGGGCGTCCAGGAGCGCGCTCTGGTGGTCGGTCAGCTTGCCGTCGGCGCGGGCCTTGTCCTGCTTGCGCAGCCAGGTGCCGGGGCGGAAGGCCGGGTCGGCCTCGCCGCCGGTGCGGTTGGCCGGGCCGTCGAGGGTTCCGCCGGCGGCGAGGTAGGCGAGCAGGCGGCGGTAGGAGCGGTTCCAGTCCGGCTCCAGGCGCCACAGCTCGTCCAGCGCGTCGAGCTTCGCCGCCTGGTCGCCGGTGAGGTTGTCGGCCTTGCGCTGGCGGCGCATCCACGCGCCCACCGCGTAGTCGTCCAGCTTCGCGGTCGCCGGGATGGCGAGGTGGCCGTGCCGGCGGTGGAACGCGGCGGCGTACGCGGCGCCGCGTTCCCAGGCGTTGGCGTTCTTCGACCAGATCATGCCGAGCGCGTCCAGCTCGCTGACCCGGGCGGCATCGAGCAGGCCCTGGCCGTGGAGGTGGCGCTGGCGGGTAAGCCAGGAGATCAGCTCGGCGTTCCTGGTCTTGTCGGTGGGGTCGAGGTGGCCGTGCCCGGTGTGGAACCCGGCGGCGACGGCGTGCATCCGCTGCCACTCGACCGCGCGCGGGTTGAACGCGCGCAGCTTCACGGTCTGGAGGATGCGCGCGGCGTGCCGACGGGCGTCGACCTTCAACCACTCGACCGGCGACTCCACCGGGGCCGCCGGCTGCTGATCGCCCTCGGCCGGCTTGGCCGCGGTGGTGTGCGCGGCGGGCTGCGAGCGGTGGGCGCGCAGCTCGGTGATCCGGCCGACCACCCGGGCGTCGTGCGCCGCGAGAGCGCGCAGGACCCGCCAGATCGTGCGGAAGCTGGACGCCTCGATCTCGGTGTCGGCCTCCGCCTTCACGGCCTCGCCGGCGTCGTGGACCTCGGCCGGGTGCGCGGTGGCGGTGTCGTCGCCGACCTGAGGCGTCGGCAGGTAGACCGGGATGACGATCCACGAGACCTTGCCCTGCCGGTAGGACTGGCGCAGGGCGCGGCCGACGGCCTGGACGATGTCGATCACCGACGACTTCGGGTCGGCGAAGCAGACGGCGTCCACCGCGGCGACGTCGATGCCCTCGGTCAGCAGCCGGCTGTTGCAGAGGATGCCGCACTCCTCGCCGTCCTCGCCGGTGTGGGCCTTGAACTCGGCGAACGCGGCCCGGCGGTCGCGCAGGCGGTCCGTGCCGGCCACCGCCTTCGCCCAGATCCGCTCCGGGCGCTCCGCGTCCTCCAGCAGCCGGGAGGCGTCCGGCAGGGTGTCCGCAAACTCCCGTGCCGCGCTGACCCGGGAGTGGAACGTGATGACCCGGCGCAGGTCCAGGTCGGCGACGGCGCGCAGCACGGCGATCTGCAACGCGAGGCGCAGCAGTTCCTCGTTGGAGCGCTGGGTGCGCAGGTCGGCGACGGCGGGGAGGCGGAGCAGTTCGCGCAGGTCCTCGTCGGTGACGACGGGGACCAGGACGCGGTAGTCGGCGAGGTAGCCGTGCTCGATGCCCTGGCCGAGGGTCCAGGTGAAGACGGCCCGGCCGTAGATGCTCTCGTCGTCCATGGAGCACAGCGCGGGCAGGGCCTGGCCGTCGGCGTCGGCGAGGTCGGCCAGGCCGTCCTTCGCGCGCCGGTCGTCGGCGATGCGCGGGGTCGCGGTGAAGTAGAGCCGCCGGGCGGCGGGGACTTGGGCGTCGTCATGGACGGCCGCCCACGCCTTGCTCCCGGCGCCGGCGGTCCGGTGCGCCTCGTCGATGACGACCAGGTCCCAGGCCGGGAGCCGGTGCAGCTGGTGGGCCTGGACGATCCGCTCCAAGCTCGCGTAGGTCGCGTACACGGTGACCGGCTCGCCCGGCTTCTCGGCGGCGACCAGGTCGGTGATCCGCGGGGCCTGCGTGGTCACCCGGGCGTGGACGCGGCCGCCGGCCTCCGCGCTCTCCAACGCCTCCTCCCGCGAACACGCCGCCACCGCCAGCCCCCGGCGTCCGCCCCGCAACGACCAGGCCTCCGCCGTCTGCTCCAACAGCTCGATCGTCGGCACCAGCACCAGCACCCGCCCCCGAGCGGCCAGACGCCGGGCGCAGCCGGCCGCGATCAGCGTCTTCCCGGAGCCGGTCGCCGCGACGACCGTCGCCCGGCCGCCGTCCTTCACCTCGCGCACCGCGGCCACCACCGCGTCCTTCTGGAACCCGTGCAACGGCAACGGGTTCGCGGCCGTGTCGACCGGCTGCGCCGGGAGCGGCGTCCGGGCCGGCGCGTCCTGCTCGGCGGTGGCGGTGGTGCTCTCCACGACGCGGGTGTCTCCTTCGCATACTGGGTGCCGGGTGCTGGGGGGTCAGTGCTCGTCGGGGTAGGCGTAGCGGTGGAGGGCGTCGATCAGGCCTTCGACCAGGTCGCCGAACGGCGTGGTCCGCCAGTCTCCGTCGAAGCCGCCCTCTGCCAGGAGGATGTCGGCGAGTCGGTCGGTCAGCTCCTGGGCGTCCTCCTCGCTCGGCGGGGTGGCCGGGTCGAGGGCCACCCCGCGGGCCTCGGCGGCGCGGCGCAGCACGGTGAGCTTCTCGTCGGAGCCGGCGAACCATGCGGGGCGGTGGGGGTCCGGTGCGGTGTGCCGGTCCGGATGTCCTGCGCTCACCGGTTCTCCCCGGGGATCCAGCCGCGGACTTCGAGGTACTGGATGTCGGCGTCGGCGATGGCGCGGCCGGTCTCCACCAGCCACGTCTTCATGGCCTCGGTGACGTCGCCGTGGTGGCCGGCGACCCGCCGGGACCACTCGGCGGCGTCGAAGCCCCCGGTGCCGGCGGAGCCGTAGGTGCGCTCCTCGGTGCCGTCCGCGCGGGGGACGAACCCGCGCCGGATGCCGCCGGAGTCCTGCTCCGAGCCCGCCGAGTACACGTACTGGTCGGCCTTCATCCGGACGGTGAAGGCGAGGCGGCCACCGGCCCGGCCGGTCTCGTGGACCACCGGGGCGAGGTGGCTCGCGCCGGACCTGATGGCCTGCTTGCCCGCGCGGCCGGCCATCGACCCGCCCGCCTCACCGACGGTGTCCTTGCCCCGCACCCGCGCCTTCTGGCCGGTCTTCGTGCGGCGGCGCTCCACGTTCTCCTGGGCGACGGCGCCGAGCGCCTCGGTGTCGCGCTCGCCGCCGCGCACCGCCCGGACGACCTGGCGCAGCGCGTTCACGAACGCGGCGCCCTTGCCCTTGGTGAAGAACTGGGAGACGAGGGAGGCGTCGCGGCCGAGCATCCCGGCGACCTGGCGCTTGGTGTAGCCCTGGTCGATCAGCTGCTGGGTCAGCCGCGCGGCCTCGTTGGGCTGGTTCGGAGCGGCCGGGCTCACTGGTCGGTCCCCTTCGCGGCGAGTTCGGCGCGGCCCAGGCCGCGCAGCTTCAGGTACCGCTCCTGGCTGGTGGGGTGCTCGACGGGACCGGTGAGGTGGCCCTTGAGGAGGTAGTCGCCGGGCTCGCCGCGGTAGGGCCAGGGCTGGCGCTCGGTCAGGGCGATGCCGTCGGTGCCGAAGTAGACGACGGTGCCGGGCTTCGCGTGCAGGGCGCCGGCGTGGCCGATGACCTCCTTGCCCTGGCGGTACCTCATGTCCAGCAGCGCCGCCCGCGCCCCGGACCACACGTAGGCGGCCCACTCGGGGTGGGCGTACGGGTCGCGGGAGAAGCCGGCCTGCCGCTGCCAGGTCACCACCTGGTCGTCCCGGCCGAGGATCTCGACCCCGGCGGGCAGGGTCTCGCCGACCGGGGTGGTGCCGGAGACCAGGCGCGGGCGCTGGGCGAAGCCGCCGAGGCCGAACAGCAGCACCGCGCGGACGGCGCGGGAGGCGAGGTAGGCGGCGGTGCGCTGGCGGTCGTCGCCGTGCATGCGGGAGAGGTTGGTCAGGTCCGCCCACGCCGACTTGAGGCGCTTGCCCCACTCGTCGAGCGGCTTGCCGTCCTCCCAGAGCAGGCCGCCGAGGACCTCGATCCGCCACGGTGCGAGGTGGTTGGCCAGGGCGAGGTGGACCTCGGCGCCGCCCGCCCAGGTGGTGAAGGTCTCGCCGGGCGCCGAGGGGTAGGTCCAGGCGCGGTCGCCGGTGACCGGGGCGGGCAGCAGGCCGACGTGGTTCCAGCCCTGCGGGACGGTCACCTTGACGTTCCAGTGCGAGCAGGACATCAGGGCCTTGGTCTGCTCGGCCTCCGTCATCGCGGCGAACCCGGCGGCGGTGATGCGGCGCGGGGTGCCGACCGGGGACTTCCACAGGTGCTTGGCGTAGGCGAAGGTGCGGTCGTACTCCACCAGGGCGGGCAGCTGCTGCGGCACGCGCGGGGGCAGGACCAGCTCGGTGCGGCCCTGGCCGCCGGTGGCGTGCAGCAGGCCGCGCAGCTCCTCGGACAGGACCGGGTAGCCGCCGGCCCACTTGCCGGTGGTCGGGACGGTGCGCGACCACAGGTCCCGGCCGGTCTGCGACGGCGAGCCCATGAGGACCGCGTCGTCCCAGTGGCGGCGCAGCGCCTGCCACAGCAGGGTGAACGCCTGACGGCAGGTGACGACGTCGGCGCCGTCCGGGTCGAACCACTCCCCCATGGAGCGGATCTCGGTGGTGCCGCTGTCCGGGGCCGCGGTGGGGGCGTAGCGGCCGACGGGCTGGCGCTGGTGGACGAAGTGGCCGGCGAGCTTGTCGCGGCCGGAGCCGACGGCGGTGGTCCACCGCTCGGACGGGGTGTTCAGCCAGGCGGCGACGGCGTCCTTGAGGGTGGAGTAGCGCTCGGCGCCGTCGTGCCAGGGGGCGCCGGCGGTGATGTAGACGCGCTC
>NZ_LIPD01000023.1:71203-188672 GCF_001905545.1 Streptomyces sp. CB02056
GGCGGTGATGTAGACGCGCTCCGTGCCGGGCGCGGTCGCCAGGACGGCGTCCAGGATCTCCCCGGGGGTGCGGGCACCGAGGTCGAGGCGCACGGTCTGGTCGCGGACCGCGAGCATCCCGGCCGCCGCGTCCAGGAACACCGTGGAGCGGGCCTGCTGCGTGAAGTTCGGGCGCTTGGAGACCAGACCCGTGGTGACGGCCTCGAACCGGGCGCCCGCCGGGCCCTCGGGGAGGGTGGACAGCCCACGCGGACCGGCCTCGACCGCCGGACGCGGCGCGGCAGCGACCGGAGCGACCGAGACCGCCGGGACGACCAGTGCAGCAACGGCGGGGGCGGGCTGCTCGGCGACGGCCTGGTCCTCGACCCCGGCCCCGGTCGCCTCGGCCGCCGGGGCGACCGGGGCCGGCTGCTCGAGTACGGGAGCCGGGCGAGTCAGCGCCGGGACGACCGCGACGGCAGGCTCGGCGACCGGCTCGGCCACCGGGGCCAGGGCAGGCGCAGCGACGGCGGCGGCCTGGTCGTCGGCCTTGGCGGCGCGGACGGCGGCCGGGGTCGGGTCCAGCAGCGGGGCGATCCGCACGACGTCGGCCAGCGTCAGCCCGGAGGCCTTCGCGATGGCCGGCGCCTGGGCGCCCTCGTACCCCGCGAGCCCGGCCACCCGGCGCGAGCGCTGGGCGGTGAGCTTGTCCAGCTCCTTCTGCGCGGTGGCGACGGTCTTCTCGGCGGTCGTGATCTCGGCGCGCAGCTCGCGCAGACCGGCGAGCTCGGCGGTGTACGTCTTGCGGTCCATCAGGGTGTCACTCCCCTTCCGTGGCATCGGTGCTGGTGTCGAGGGGGCGGGCCTGGCGGGCGAGGGTGAGCCAGCCGTCCGGGCCCTGGGTGCCGTGGATGTCGGCCAGGCCAGCGAGCAGGAAAGCGTACGCGCCGCGCTTGGGGGCCCGCGGCTGTGCGCTGCCGTTCTCCCACTTGGCGAACGTCTCCCGCCGGGTCTTCAAGGCATCGGCCACCTCCACCTGGGTCAGACCGGCGGCCTTGCGCAGCCGCTCCCGCTCCGCCGGTTCCGGCAGGTCGCCGCCATCCCGGGCCTTGGCCAGCAGCGCGTCCACCGCCGCGAAAATCTCAGACATCACATACCTCCTATCCAGAAAGGTAGCATAGAACCTAGCTTTATGCGCAACATTTTTCACCGCACATACGCCTCACTTTGACCGCATGTTCGACAGGGCGCCCCACGCCGGGCACGAGCAGCGAGTCCCCGGCCAAGGGTCGGGGACCCGGTACGAAACGGGCCACAGGGCGGCGTAGTCTGGTCGCCACCTCGGCGGTGGAGTCGATCGCCGCCGACGTGGTCGTCCCGTCGAAGTGCCGGCCAACGTCGAAGGGCCCTTGGCGCATTCAGGGATCGGCCGTTCCGCGTCCTGCTCTTCTCCGCTCTCCTGATCCCAGCGAGTGAGGCACCGTTGTCCAGCGAGCTCGTCCGCGTCAACCCGCCCAACCAACCGCCCAGCACCCTGCCGAGCGAGCTCACCGACGAGCAGACCGCGCTGCTGCTGGAGATCGCCACGCCCTACACACAGACCGGCGTCTGGCCGATCTGGGACTACGTGGTCAAGCGGATGGACCAGCGCCGGCTGGACGCCCGCATTGTCATCGCGTCGCTGCCCCGCGTCGGAAGCACCGGGACGCTCGGCCCCTCCTACGGCTTCACCGCCGGGCACGACCGGCGCATGCTCGGTGACGGCGAGCCGGTCCGGCTCACGGTCGCGGCCGCCCTGGTGCTCGACGAGCTGCGCCCTCTCCTCGCAGACCCGTTCCTGCGGGTGCTTCACCACATGATCGCCCTCCAACGCGCCGCAGTGCCGTCGCCGACTGCGGTCACGCAGACCTGGCTGAACTCGCAGGAGCTTGCCGAGGCCATCCCCAGCCTCACGTTCGAGTTCATGGCGGCGCTCCCGCAGATCCTCGACGGCGAGCCCAGCACCTGGCGGGGAAGCGGGCGGGGCCAACTCCTGCCTGATGGCCCGGCCTGGGCCAAGGAGATCACGCGGGAGATCCAGGAGTACGCGGAGGCGACCGACGTGGAGGCCTACGTCGCCACCGTCTGCCGGATCGTCACCGCACAGGCCTGGGAGCAGAACTACCACCACGTCCGCGCCGAGCAGGGTGTGCCGCTGCCCCGCGAGTACGCCACGGCGCCCTGGCTCGACCAGGCCGGGGAGGAAACGGCAGAGCCGCCCGCCGCGCCGCAGCCGTCCGGGACCGTCTACGTCAAGCAGGCGCTGATCGAGGAGCTGGTTGAGCTCGACCGCGCCGGCCGCTTCTCCACCGACAAGCTGGTCCAGCAGTGCAAGGAGCTGAACTTCAACTACCGGCACGAGCAGCCTTTCTCCTGCCACGCGCTGCTGCGCGCCATCATCGACCACGTCCCGCCGGCCTTCGGCGAGAAGGGGTTCGCCCAGGTCGCCAGCAGCACGCCGGGGTGGACCAAGACCGACAAGGACTACCTCAAGAAGCTCCAGGAATTCCGCACCCAGGGCGACGACGTGCTGCACCGCACGATCGGCCCCCAGCGAAGCCGCATCGACATGCACGACGTCCCCGCCCCTGCAGCCCTGAACGCCCTGCTCGAAGGTCTTCTCAAGCACCTCCGGCAGGCCCGGGACGCGGCCGCAGCCGGGAAGTAGCGCGCCGACCCGCCGGGGCCTCGGCCGGGCGGCCGGCGTGTACGACCGGCCGCCCGGACGGCCTCGCCATGCGGGTGCCCGGCCGCGGGGGGTGTACGTGCCGGGCGGTGTGGAGCAGGCGCAGCCGCGCGCCCTGGTGGAGGCGCTCGCGGGTTCAACGAGCGCGGCGGGCCCCAGGCACGATGGGGATCCGTCGGGGGGCGGTGCCCATGGACGCGGCCCGCATGTAGTCGCTGCGGGCGGTGGCCTCGCGGGCCCGCGCGGCGATGGCGGGCGGGTCCAGCGGAACGGGCAGGGCGAGCTCGGCCCAGACCACCTTGCCGGTGCCGGTCGGGTCGCTCCCCCACCGTTCGGCGAGGGCCTCGACCATCAACAGGCCGCGGCCGGCGACGGCCTGGTCGTCCCCGAGGCCGGCCACGATCCGGGGCAGGGCGGCGCCCTGGTCCTCGGCCTCGAACCGCACCCGATCGCCGGCCGCGCCCAGGCGCAGCAGCGCGGTGATCTTGGCCGGGCCTGCGTGAGGGGCGGCGTTGACGAGCAGTTCGGAGGCGACGGCGACCAGGTCGTCCAGCACGGTCCCGTCCAGGCCCCAGCCGGTGGCGACGGAGTGGACCACCTTGCGGGCGGGGCCGACGCAGGCGACGCGCTGGTGCGGGTCAGAGGCGGTCGCGGTGAGGGTCAGGCGGTACAGCGGCCCGTGCTGCGGCATCGGGGCTCCCCGGGGTGGTGACGGCAGCTCGGGCGGGTGGGCCCCCGCCGGTTCGGGGTAACCAGCGGCGGCCGGTGGGCCGGGAGCGGCGCTCGGCTGGTCGTGCAGGTGTGCGACTTACGATGGGCGTCGTGTCCGATACCCATGTTTTCCCTGCTGACCTGCTGGATCTTCAGCGCCGTTGGTACGCCGCCGAGGCCGCTTGGGTGGCCGATCCGACGGAGGAGACGCGCGGCGTGTTCGCGGCGGTCGGTGCCGAGTTGTACGCGCATCCGCACTGGGGCGGTGTCGGGAACCAGTACGAGGCGTTCATGGCGTTGAAGAAGGCCGGGCGGCCGGACGCGGCTGCCTCTGCGGCCTGACCGGCGGGCCGAGGTCTCGAGGGGCGAGGAGGGCGCGTCCCGTAGGCCCCGCCGTTGGGTCCGGCCGTGCCGGGGGCTCGGCGTGGCTGCTCTGCTGGACGGTCTGGTGGTGCTGTGGTCAGCCGAGCCAGGCGATGTCGATGACGTGCAGGCGGCCGGCGGCGCGGTTGATCCAGTAGACGCAGGTCAGTGGGCCGATGGCGGCGGTACGCAGGTCTTCGCCGTCGGGGTCGGTGGTGTCCCACTGCGGCCAGCCCCAGGGGGTGCGGGAGGCGATGTCCAGGACGTCGCGCGCGGTCTGCTGGGCGTGGTCGGGCAAGTCGGCCAGCACTTTGGCGGCCTTCGGGGACAGGCGCGCGGGCCAGGTGATCGGGCTGCCGGTCACCGGCGGGCCCCGAGGACCTGGTCCAGGTCGATGCCGTCCTCGTCGTCCAGGGCGCCGGAGGTGAAGGCGTCCACGGCGGGGGCGGTGTCCAGGCGGTTCTGCCAAGTGCGGACCACGTGGTGCAGCGGGGTGAGGTCGTAGGTCTGGCGGGAGTCTTCCAGGGCCTTGGCCCAGTCGCGTTCGAAGGCGGGCTGCCACCGCTCGGCGCGGTGGTCGGCGCGGATGCGGGTGAGCAGCCGCGCGGCGGCTGCCGGGGCCGGGGCCGCCGGTGGGACGGGGGCGAACTCGGGCTGAGCGCTCATCAGGGCCTCCACGAAGGTGTCGTCGTCACGGTAGCGGCCGACGGCGGCGCGGTGGGCGGGCTCGGGCTGATCGTCTTCGACTGCGGGGCGGCGGGCCTCGTCGAGCGGGACTCGGGTCGCCCGGCCTGGCCGGGCACGGGCTGGTGCTCGGGTGGTCGGCGAAGGGCTGCTCGGAGGCCGTGGTCCTGTCTTGGGAGACCGGCCCCGAGCTCTTCTCCGGGGCCGGGCGGGGCCTCTACGGTGGCGTCGTGATGATCTCAAACGCGTCGACCGCGCTCGCCACCGGTGCGGGCAGCACCAGCAGTTCCCCTCCCCCGTGGATCCCCTACGCCGGTTTCGTCATCAGCCTGGTCGTGGCGCTGGTGGGACTGTGCACCTTCTTCTACAACCGCTACCGGAACCAGCGGGCGGACGAGGAGGTGTACGCGGTGAAGGTGGCAGCCTGGACCGGTGAGGACATCGGGCTCGGCCCGGGAAACCTGTACCGCTTCGACTCGCTGGTGGTGCACAACGGGTCGGACCAGCCGATCTACAACACGGTGCTGGTGTGGCGGGCCCCCGAGCCGGGCGAGCTTACGGGGGAGACCGATCTGCAGAACATCTTCGTCGGCCTGGTTCCGCCCGGGGAGGACCGGGTCTTCAAGCTGCCGGAGGTCTCGAAGCCGGAGATCAGGCAGCGGCCCGTCACCGTGGCCTTCGAGGATGCCCGGGGCCGGTACTGGGAACGCGACGAGACCGGCCAGCTGCACCGCGGTAAGAGCAAGGTGAAGCCCGAGCTGATCGCGCCCCTCACGGTGCGCGGCGAGGACGGTTCGGTCGTCCCCGCCTCACGGAAGCGCTAGCGCCGACGGCGATGGGGCCGCCCGCTCCCGGTACGGGGCCGGGAGGGTGGCCCATCTCACATGTCGGTGGCCGAGTTTCTTTGTCGCTCCTCCGTCTTGCCCCGCCCAGAGGGTGAACCTGTTTCACGGAGGACACCCCATGACCACCACACGCGGCCCGGACGGCCGCATCTGGCACACCTGGTCCTACCACTTGGTGGACGGCCGGGAGCTGCTCACCTTGAGCACATCCGAGGGCCTGCGGGTTTTTGAGCCTCTGGTTCCCCCCAAGCCCTCCGAGCTGGCTGGACTGCAGATGATCATCGATTCCGGGCCCTCGCTGGCTTGGATCCACGCGGCGCGTGTCGCCCGCGAGATCGCGGCGAGCGTGGCCGACACCACCTGTCTGGAACGGTTCGGCCGCGTGGTCCTGGGCGCCGGCCGCAGCAAGCGGTGGGCGGAGGCGGTCTCCACCGCTCTGCTCGGCGACTGGGTCGCCCCGCTGCACGACGGCACCGGCCTCGGGATGGCCGCCGTCGACCGGCTCCGCGAGGAGACGCGGGTGATCCACCGGCAGCTGGTGCCGTTGTGGGAGCGGCGGACGTACGGCAACAGGCGGGTTGCCCTGCTGGAGAGCCCGGTCTACGAGGGTGCGACCCTTCGGGACCTGCTGGCCGGCACCGCCGCCGACGACCCCGTGCTCGACCAGGTCCCCGGCGACCGGCGCCTGGCCGCGGTCCTGGTCCTCCTCTCCCCGGGCGAGAGGGCCGTCGTCCTCGCCCTTGGCCGCCCTGGCGTGGCCACCTGGGCGGAGGCCGCCGCCCTGACGGGCAGCACCCGGCCGGACAAGGACGGGGAGGCGGTGCGGCGCAAGGTTCGCCGTGCGGTCCGTGAGCTGCGCCGGCGCGACGGGCAACGCACCGACGGCCCCCGGCTGTGGACTCCGGCCCGTGGTGGTGATGCCCGGTGAGCGAGTTCCTGCTGTCGGCCGGTGCCGACTGCCTCGGCGGCCTGGCGGCCGCCGGTCTGATCGCGCTGGGGGCACGGGTGGGCGGGGTGATCCGTCGGCGGCGGGCGGGGCGCCCGGAACGGCGTGCGGCCACCGGCCAGGTCCGCACCAGCGCGGTGAGGGTGTCACGGATCCGGTTGGCCGGGACGGCCGGCAGCAGCGGCGTCCGGGTCCACGCCCGGGGCGCGGGACGCGACCTCCAGGTAGGGCGCCGTCACACGACCGACCCCGGGTCCCGGTGCGCTGCGGGAGGACCGGGCAGGCCCGGCGCGACGGGCTCCCCGTCGGCGAGGTAGCCGGCGGTGAGCTCGGCCAGGTCCCGCGCGAGCTCGTCCGCCGCGGCCCGGTCCGCGCCCTGGCCGAGTAGGCCGCTCGTGTCGGCGGCGGCGATCGCGGTGTCGAGGTCTGCGGCGTAGTTCACCACGGAGTCGTAGATGCGGGCGGTGGTCATCAGGTCCAGTGGCACCTCGCCCCGTACCCGCCACATCCGCACGGTCTCGGCGACGTGGCGCAGCAGGGCGGTGACGTGAGTGGCGGGCATCATCAGCTCGCCGTTGCCGTGCTGGTAGAGAACCAGCGGGAACCGCTCGTCGTGGTGGTCGTTGGTGCTGGTCACAGCAGGTCTTCCTCTCGGCAGGGGAGATCAGGTGAAGCAACGACGGATCTGGGTGGTTCCGGTCACGCGGCACCGCTGAGCGTCACCGGTGGGCGGGCCGGGCGCAGCGGGATCGCTGTGCGGGAGGCCTTGTCGGCGCGGGCACGGCGCTCGGCGAGGGCCTGGCTGTTGGAGGCCTTCGCGGCGCGGGCGGCGCCCCGGCCGGCACATCCTCGCGATCGGCACCTGGAAGCTCTGGCCGCAGGCGCACGAGGCCCGCCTCTGGCTGGAAGCCCACTGGCAACTCGCCTGCTGGGACACCGACCCCGCCACCGGCGCGCCCCGCGGCATCTCCTGCCCCCGCCCGCTCCCGGCCGGCGCCCGGACCGTCTCCACCCGCCCGCCCCGCGCCGTGGCGCCCGGCCACCACCCCGCAGCGGCCCGCACGACGCCGGTACGCCCGCACCCCGCCGCGCGGACCCGGCCCGCCCCGGCACCGAACGACAGCACCGGGCGCCGGTCCGGCACACCCCTCCTGCCACCGGCCGCGTCCACTGCAGCACCCGCGGCACCCCTCGCCCTGCCCACCGCCACGGCCCCCGGCACTCGCATCCTGGCCACGCACCCGCCTGCCGGTACCCGGCCGTTCCCCGGGCAGGACCACGAGCCGCTGGCCGTGACCCCGCCGGGTGCGCCCGCCGAATCGCAGACCGTGAAGAACCCCGGCCCCGCACCGGCCCGGCACCCCGTCCCGGAGCCCGGCGACTACCTTCTCGCCCCACCGGCAGCCGTCGCCCCCCGGCCGGCCCCCGTCCCGCCACGCCCACAGCACCCGCCGACAGTCCACCTGCCCGGCTACAACGAAGCCCCACAACAACCCCGCCCCGGCCGCCTGTGAGCCAGCATCTCGCTCTCTACCTGGGTAGCCAGCGGACCTGCTCGCCGCGTTAGGAGAACTCCATGGCACTGTTCTGGTCAGGCTGGCCGTCCGCTCCCGGAGCGCCCCGGAACTCCCAGGCGACCCTGTACACGGACTTCGGCCCCGTCATCTCCGCTTCCCAGGAGGACAACGGCACCGGCCCGTCCCGGAAGAGGAAGGGGTCGAGCACCAGTTGCTGGCCGCCTTCGACGACTACCGTGGCGGCTACGTGGTGCCGCCACCCATAGCTCGGGTGGATCGGTGTTTGGGTGGTACGCATTGCCCAGTGCTTGAACAGGTGGCGGTTGGCCACCTCCGGATGAGAACCGGCAAGGGCCTGGCAGATGTCGTGGGCGCGCTTCTCGCATTCGTCCGCCTCAGGGCTCAGCTTGGTCACGCTGGGGAGCTCCTGGATGATCGGCCACAGGTCTTTTACGAAGTCGGCTGTGGGCGCCTCCTGGTTCTGGCTTCCCTGAAGCTCGGCCCGGAGGTTCGTCAGGGCGGCGAGCCACTGGTCGTCCGCCGGGACCCTCGCGGTCATGAAGGCGGTTACGGCATCGACCGTGTTGACCGAGGTGATGGGCACCAGGTTCCGTAGCATGGAGTAGGCGGACTGACGGTCACCCAGCTCCTCCACGGTCTCTCCTAGATCCTCTTCATCGCGGCTTCCGTTGTCGTAGTCCTCGAGCTTCTGCATGATGTCGGTCAATTCGTCGTCCAGTTGGTTCTTCGCCTCCGGACCCAGCCCGAGTGCGGGAGTGCTCGATCGCGACGACTGGCTGCTCTCGGACGAGGAGTCCACGTCGGCCGACGGTTCCCCTTCGACTCGCTGCCTGTTGGACCGCCCGCCGATCTCGTCCTCGGCCTCTCGCTTCGTGCCGCGGCCTCCCGCCGGCATCATGCGCTGGATAGCGGCCCCCGGACCCGCGACCGTCGGAGCGAGTACCTTCGCACCCGTCTCGGGATCAGCAGCGTACCGCTGCCGCGCCAGCAGCCTCGTCACGGCGGCGTTGCCGATGGTGCGCTGCAGGGCCGGCACCGTGTTTGCGGCCAGCAGGCCTCCGGCCGGGGAAACGCGTGCCCCCCTCGCGGAGGCCTCGTCCACGGCCTTGCGCCTGTTCACCCGCGCCGGGTCCCCAGGCCTGCCCTGCGGCTGTTGCTCGTGTGCGTGCACATCCGTCCCCTTGTCGGTTCCGTTCCGTCCACGGCGCGCCGAAGTCACCGCCCGCCCGTACAAGTTCTACGACACCACCCCGCGGGCACGAAAGAGCCGTGGCTCGGACGACGGCGGTCACCTGGCACCCGGACCCGTCCCCCTCTCCGCTACTACCGCCCGAACCTCCGCCGCCGTCCATACCGACCCCCCTTGAGGGCCACCCGGCACACCAGGGCAGCGGTGGGCTACGTCGGGTGGGTGCATAGGTCCGCGTGGACGGTCTTGCCGAACGTCTCCAACGCCGCGCCCCAGCGCCCGCCGGTCAGGTGGTGGACCAGGGCCAGGCCGCGGCCTGACTCGGCCTCAGGGCCCGCCTCGATCAGGCAGGGCAGGGTGCGGGAGCCGTCTCGGACACTGATCCGCACGCACCTGTCGGTGACACGCTCGACGGCGACCGCCATCCGGCGCCGGCAGCCGGTCTTCGCGGCGTTGCCGACCAGCTCGCTGACGATGAGTTCGGCGGCCTCTACCAGGTACTCCAGCTCCCAGAAGCGCAGCGTGGTGCGCACCAGGCGGCGGGCCACGGCGGCGGACTGCGGCTCGTAGGGCAGCAGCACCTTCGTGGCGCCGACGGCCGGGGGCTGCGCCGAGGTCTCGACGGGTGCGGTCACCGGGCACCTCGCGCCTGCCGGCACCGCCCAGGTGCGGCTGCGGCCGTGTCGGGTGGGCGGGTGATGGGGCGCGCGGCCACGGCGGTACTCCGCTCTCTCGTCGGCGGTGACGGCTGCGCCTATCTGACGGGGGGACAGGCGGGCGCGGCGGCCCCGGCTCGCTCGTCGGGTCCGGGTGCCCGGTTTGTCACGGCGGGCGACGACACGACGGTAGGAAGCAGCTGCGGGCGGGTTCAATGCGATTGCGGGTGATTGCGGGGATTCACCCGAGGGTGTCGATCGCCGTGGTGATGAGGGTCCGGGCTGGTGCGCCGTGGACGGCCAGCTTCGCGAGGTCGGCGAAGGCGCGGTGGTAGTCGGCGAGTTCGCGGGGCTGGGTCACGGTGACCTCGGCGGTCAGCGTCTCCACGCAGGCCTGGTCGTTGTCGAAGAGGTAGAACGCCTCCAGCGGCCAGATCCGGCGCTGCGCGGTGAAGGGGATGATGCCTAGGGAGACCGACGGCAGCGGTATCACGGCCAGGAGGTGGCCGAGCTGGCCGGCCATCGTCTCGGCGTCGCCGATCCGGTAGCGCAGCACCGTCTCCTCGATGAGGATGACGAAGCGGTGGCGGCCGTCGTGGAGTAGCCGGCCGCGTTCGGTGCGGGCGGCGACCGCGTCGGCGACGTCGTCGGGGGTGCCCTGGAACTCGGTGATCGAGCGCATCAGGGCGGTGGCGTAGGCGGCGGTCTGGAGGAAGCCGGGGACGACGTTGGAGACGTAGGCCCGGCAGACCGCGGTCCGGTGGTGGAGGGTCAGCGACTCCTGCTGCACCTGGCGCATGCCGATGCGGTGCACGCGGCGCCACTCCAGGTACATCAGCTCCACCGCGCGCAGTGAGGCGATCAGGTCGCCGGCCTGGTCGCCGGCGTCGCACGCGGTGCACCAGGTACGCAGGTCGGTCTCGGACGGTGCCGACTTCCCGCCGAGGATCCGGGAGGTCTTGGAGGGGTGCCAGCCGCACCGGGCGGACAGTTCCTTGCCGTCGATCCCGGCGTCCAGCATCAGCTCGCGCAGCCGGGCGGCGAGCGCTGCTCGGGCGGCCTGGGCGCTGGACGAGGGCGAGGCGGGCATGGGCTGTCTGCTCGGCGTACGGGCTCAGACGGTGTACTGCTCGTGCGGGACGGCCCGCTCCCAGACCGTCTCGAAGGCTTCGGCGCACAGCTTGGCCACGGCCGGGTCGTCGCTGACGGTGTCCTCCGGGTCCGCCCAGTCGCCCGAGCCGGTGAAGTGGTTGAACATCACGACCTTGCCGTCGAACAGCCAGAAGTCGGCACCGGGCAGCGCGATGGTGGAAGCGTGCATCCTGGGCAGCCAGCGGACCTGTTCGCCGGCCGCGACGTTGGTGAAGGTCATCGAGTGCAGGTAGCGGGTGTACTCGCTGACCGGCTCGGAGACGATCCGGGCCCGGCGCACCACCACGCCGCGGGCAACGGTGGTGGCGATCGTGTCCAGCCACGGCCGCCACCACGAGGCCCGGTCCGTGGGGTCGAGGCGGTGCCCGGCCCTCCACTGTTCGATTCGCTCGGTCTCGTCGGCGACCGCGTAGGTGTCGCGCATCTCCAGGTGGACCGCCGAGTGCCGGGCGCCGGCCAGCAGGTCAGAGAAGCCCGTCGCGCTCTGCGTCATCGCATGCCTTTCGCAGGATCGGGATCATCCGGGTGGGAATCCACACCACGGTTTCGTGTTCAGGGATGCCGGCCTCGTGGCCCGGTGCCCAGCTCCGCTCGCCGACCTCGGTCTCCAGGTCCTCCTCAGCCTTCACTGCCTGGAACACGAGCCTGCGTTTGGCGCGGTCCAGCCACACCGTGGGCGAGCCCTTGTCCCCCGTCTCGGGGTCGATCCCGATGAAATCTAGCCCCACGACACCCTCCGGTACCAAGCCGGTTGCGGTCACTTGCGAGCCACCGTTCCGCAGGGCCGACAGGCCGTCAAGAGCGCGCGGGCGCGGACGGGCGGCACGCGCCGGCCGGGGCGGGCCCGAGAGGAGCTGCCTCCTCGGGCCCGGTGCCCGGTCAGGCTGTGCGGATCTTCCCGTCGGCGATCAGGCCGCCGATGTAGCCGGGCCAGTCCCGCTCCAGGGTCTGCTGCATGAACGCGCGGGCCTTCTCCCGGACCTCGGGGGTGACCTGCTCGACCGTGCCGTCGCCGAAGTACAGCTTCATCCCCTCACGAGTCGCGTCGGCCAGGATCGCGTGGTGGTACTGGCTGAGGGCCCGAGCTTCCTGCTCACCCACGTCGACCCCATCATCGACTAGCTGTTCCCGGCAGGATCCCAGAACCTCAGGCGCTCGGTGTCGTTTGGCGTGGAGGCGGTGGGCGGGCCGGCCGGGCAGCAGAGGGACGAGGCGGCCTTCCGGCGTTAGCCGGAGCATGGAGTGGAGCGCCAGCCGTACGATCTGCTGCTCGATCAGGCGGGCCTGGCTGTATAGGCGAGACCTGGCAGCGTATGTCGGCGGGTTTCAGCGCCAGTCGGAGCCCGGAGCCGGTGAAATGTCAGCGCGAAGTAGCAGCAGCGCGCGTCGGCCTCAGGTGTGAACGGCGCGGACGTGGTCGGCTGACAGGTGAAGTTCGTACGGCAGGCAGCAGTCGGAGCAAAGGGTCGCCACAAGGCTTCCACAGGCGCACCGCTGGTTCATGCCGCCGTTCGGGGTCGCTCCGCAGCAGGCGGCGGACGCGTGCCGCAATTCGAGGCCGCGGGCGTCGTCCGGGTTGATGACGAAGTTGCCTCGGGGGCCCTTCGACACCAGCGGCTTGCCGTCCGCGTTGTAGTGGACGCCGTGGCGCGGCATTACCGGGCCGGGCACGTCGGCGACGACCAGGGGCGCGCCGTACGGCTCGGTCTCGACCGCATAGTGGCCTGACGGCACGGTCGCCGGCGATGGACCGGGTTCGTCGGCGTCCCACCACGCGTAAATCGGTGCCTCGGGAACCGCCGGCAGCCGTGTGAGCGGCCCCGTCAGTGGGACACCACACGTCGCGCAGACGAATACCACCGCTTCGGCCTTGGCGCTCGCGTCGGTGACATCGGCAGGCGCGGTGTGCCCGCGGTTCTCCTCGCCGTCGACCTGCCCCTGGTCTCGCTGTTCGTGCATGAGCTGACCGTACGCGGCACGCACCCGGACGCGGCGTCCACCCCCGCGCGGGCAGTATCCGACAACCGTCCAGAGTCAAGCATCCAGGTGCTGCTGAAACTCGGCGACACCGTCTTCGCACGTAGCGGGGCACTCTCGGTGCGCGCCTACAAAGCCACGGGCCAGTTTCGGACGGCTCACGTCCGGTGGTCCCGGCCTGGTGTCCTTCCCTGTCTGCTGTGCAGGCGACGTACCGTCAGCGCTCGTCCGGCTCGACCAGGCTCCAGCCGCTGACCACCGCGAGCGGCCCGCGCCAGGCCGGCAGCCTCCGGGCAGCGCGGCCGGAGCGGACGGTGACGTCCTTCAGGTGCAGGAACCGCAGGTCGGGCGCCCGACGGCGACGCCCGTCCTCGGCAGCTTGGTCCAGGCGCCCGATCACCTCCCGCACGACCTTCCGCATCCCGTAGTAGTCGGCGTCCGCGACCTGGCGGAAGTAGAGGTCCTCCCAGGCCGCGGCCGGGATCACGGTCCCCGTGACGAGCGCCCCGTCCACCGCCAGCGTCACGACGACGGCATGCTGGTCTCCCTTTCCCTGTGGGTCCGGATCGGGCTGCGCCCCGACGGGGGGCGCTGCCGGACCGCTGGCGATCTGTCCGCGGTGGGGCGGGATGTCGGAAGTGCGTGCGGCGCCCGGCTGGAGCCGGACGCCGCACGCACTGATCAAGTGATCATCGAGCCTGGGGCTCGGCCTCGCTTTTCAGGAGCTCAAGCAGCTCAGCCGCCACCAGAACGGCCTGGCGATGGTCCAGCGCGTCAAAAAGCAACTGCGCGGACGCCCGGGGGTCGGACGGGACCAGGCGGACCGTGACCGCCGAGGCATCGTGGGTGTGAGCGTCACGCTGGTCCGGCAGGCCCGAGACGTAAACGCCGTTTACACCCGAGGTCCCTTCCGGCGAACGATCCGTAGAGGGCTGGGCCGTCGCTGGCGTGTAAACGCCGTTTACACCGACCTCGGCGCCGTTGTCCCCGCTGGTAGGTGTCGAGGCGCGGTCCGCCTTCTCTTCTGCCGGACGGTCCGCTCGCTTGCCGGCTCGGGCTGTCTTCGCTGCCAACTTGTCGGCTGCCGTCTTCTTCGCGGACTCGGCCCGCTCGAGCTGCTCCGCCGGGGTGATCTTCCCTGACCGTGCCTCAGCTCCGATCCTGCGCGCATCCTCGATGGCCAGTTCCCCGGCCCCCGCCTGTTCCTGAAGCTCGGGGGACAGGTGCAGCAGCGCCAGCCGCTGTCCCACCCACGCACGGGACTTGCCCAGCGCCCGCGCCACTGCGGCCTGGTTACCGTCGTAGACCGAGTCCAGCAGTTGCTCGATCGCCTGGGCCTCTTCGAACGGCGACACGTCCTCGCGGTGGGCGTTGGCGATCAGAGCCGCCTCGACCATGTCCGAAGCGCGGGAGACCAGGTCGTCATTGAGGTCGACACGCAGGGTCTTGAGTCCCGCTTGCTGCGCGGCCTTCAGGCGTCGGTTCCCGTCGAGCGCGACGAAGTCCGCCTCACCGATCGCCTCCGCCTGATCCGGATGTGCGTCAAGGAAGGCACCGCGGCTCACCACGGTGACCGGAACGATCTGCCGCCGGGTCAGGCTCTCGGCGAGCTCGTCGATCGACTCGCTGTCGATGGTCTTACGCGGGTTGAGCGGGTTAAACACGATCGAGGACACCGGCGCCGACGAAGCACGTCGCACCCGACCCGTCGCGTCCAGTGCCTCGCTGCGTGCCCGCACCTCGTCCCCGCGGACCGCGCCGCCCTGCGCCAGCGACCCGAACGACCCTCCGCCGGCCTGCAGCTTCTTGGCGATGCTCATGCGAGCCTCCGTCGGATCTCTCGCATGCGCTGCGCCTGGATGGATGTGGGTGCGTACATGAGCAGCGGCTGCTTGACGTGGACGGCCTCGCGCTGCTCCTTGAGGTCGGGGACGATGGCGACGACGGGCGGGGTGCCCAGCGATTCCCACTCGGAGAGGGAGTGGGTGGCGACGTAGCCCTTGCGCTTGTCGAACTTGTTGACGACGAGTCCGAGGCGGTCGATGTCGACCTCGTAGTCGAGGCTGACGGTGCGGATCTGGCTGTCGAGCATGGCGTAGGCGTCCGCGGAGGAGTCCTCCGCTTCCACCGGGACGAGCACGCCGGAGGCTCCGGCCGCTTCGTTCTTACGGCGGTGCCCGTAGTAGAGGCCGGCGTCCATCGCCAGGCCGAGGTTCGGCGGAGCATCGATCACGATGACGTCGAAGTGCTCCTCGAGCGGGGCGAGGGCTCGCTGGAGGCTGGTCTCGCGGGGTCCGCGGACGGACCCGAGCCGGGAGTCGAGCAGGAACGCATCGAAGCTCGAGGGGAGGAGGCTGAGTCGTCCTTCGAAGTGGTCCGACTCGATCTCCACGACCTGGTCGAGGAGCGCACCGGCGACGCGGTCCCGGTCAACCATGTGGGTCACCAGGCTCTCCTCGCCCGGCGGGATCTGCTTGACGCCGAGCTGGGAGGTGAGGTGGCCCTGCGGGTCGTAGTCGACGAGCAGGGTGCGCAGCCCGGGCAGGGCGGGCAGCTTCGAGGCCCCGGTGGTGGCGGGGAGGCCCAGCGCTATGGCCTGGCCGGTCCCGGCGGCGATGGTGGTCTTGCCGACGCCGCCCTTCTGGTTGCAGACGACGAGGCGTCGCGTGTAGCGGGGGATCGTCAGCTCGGCCAGGGAGACGTTGTGGGAGTCGATCCATGCCCGGACCGCCTGGGCGAAGCCCTGGACATAGGACGTGCCGTCTCGGTTGTCGCAGTCGTTCTTGAATGCCTCGTACAGGCCGGCGGGGAGGTGCGTGTTCCAGCTCTCGGCCCCGGAGGTGTCGATGGTCGGGTTGCTGTCGGCGGGTCGGGCGCGCCACTGCTCGACGGCCTGGGTGACGGCGACCTGCATGTCGATGCCGAGCTGCGCCGCGCGGGTCTTGAGTTCCTGGCGGAGGGCGGCAGGGAGCTTGGACGCAACCTTTTCCCGCTCGCCTCCGGGTTTTTGAGAGGTCATGACGTCACCTTAGTGGCGTGTGCCTGATTCGGGCACATCCGGCACGCCGGTGCCGTCAGGCTCGTGGCCCGCTGCGGAGTAAACGCCGTTTACACCGACGGCTCCAGCCACGCCGGGTAAGCCGACCCGAGGTCATCAGCGCCGCCCAGCCGCATCTCTGAGGGAGCCCCGAACGCGAGAGGGGCCGCCCAGTGCGCTTGGCCTCGTCATGGAGGAGGACTGCTCCTCCACCTTCCTTCGATCGCCTGGGCCGCGGGAACTCAACGGTCTTCACGCTGGGGATCCCTCTGCTGTGCGTGGCGGGCAGTCCAGTCGTAGCTTCTCGTTCCCCGTTCTGTTGACCGCCTCAGTTCGCAATGGAGATGCTTCGATCAGGGTTAACCGAGCTGAGGCCTGACGGGGAGCGACGTGGCGAACATTGAGGTGCCAGGACCTGAGGCGGATTGGGAGACCGCTCCGGAGTACCACGGCGGAAAGCGCAATCCCGCGTTTCAGGAGAGCACGTGGGAGGTCGCAACTGGCGCGTACCGCGTCGTCGCCGGCCTGCAGCCTCGCCTGGAGCCACTCGCGGCACGTTTGCGGCTGACCGTGGAACGGACCTGGGAGGACCTCGGCTACGTCCATGTGGCCATGTTTCGCATCGACCGGCTCCATTTCGCGCTGAGCCAGTTCGAGGGCGGGAGTCCCCTCTACACGGCGGTCTGGCTGGATCGCTCGACGATCGACATCGAGGCGGCCCTCGATGTCTTGCTCCGCGTTCTCGGCATCGGCCGTGAGGCGCTGGCGTTCGTCGGCACCAGCGACACCGGTTTCCAGAACCTCAACGGCTGGACCAGTCAGTAGAACCCGCCGCACCACCGTCCGACATGTCCGATCACGCTGAAAGAGCAGGCGCCACCGACCCCGAAACGCGAAAGGGCCCGCTCCCTCCGGCGTCAAAGCCGGGGGAGCGGGCCCTTCACTATGCAGAACGCCTGAGGCACCGCCGACCACTGGCTCGGACGACGGTGAAGGTTGCAGCCGGATCACCTGGATCGTGAGCACCATGTTCGTCCGGGAGCGGGTCGAGCACGCTGGCCCAGACCGGGCTGGTCCTGCCGTGGCTCCTGACTGCTCCGTTATAACCGGGTTGTGGGTCGGCCTGGCCCCGAAGCCGCGGTTCATCCCAGTGCCTGGCCCGCTCGCGGTTGTGTGGTCTCCGAGGCGTGCGGTAGGAGGTCGGGCAGGAGGATTGTCGGTCTCCGTCCGATGGGGCGACGGGTAATTTCGGGTGCGGTGTGTCCCCTGTGGTGCCGTAGCATCCGGACGGCAGAACGCACACCTGGTCACGGGGGAGTACCGCACGTTGTTCACGAGCTCGATACCCATGCTGTCCGGAAAGGCGGCACGGACTGCCCGCGCGGCCGTACTGATGGTTTCGGGCGCCCTGGTGCTCGGCTCGTGCTCGCTCGTGGAACCAATGGTTGGAGGATCGGGAACACCGAGCCAGCCTGTACGTGTCGAGTCACGGGCGGACGCTCTGACCCGGGCTAACCAGGTGCAGGGCCACGTGGGCGAGCTGGCAGGCCTTGAACGGGATCCGTGGACCAAGCTCATCGCCTACTACAGGTGCTCGGGGCGGGGCATGGGTATCGCCGACGACGGTGAGGCGTACGAGCTCAGCTCGGCGATCCGCTTGAAGGCCACGGATGACCAGCGTCCCGAGGTGGTTCGAGCCCTGCGGGAGAAGCTTGCGGGTGAAGGATTCAAGATCACCTCGAACGAGCCGGGTTCGGCGGATCAGCCCGCTTGGGATTTCGAGGCCGTCCATGAGCCCGACCGCTACACCGTTCGGGCGGGCAAAGCGAAGCCCGGCCAAGGCGTGGCCGTTGTCGTCACTCTGCCCTGCCAGGCTCCGCCAACCGCTGCGGGCTCGCCTGCTCCGACGGCCACCATCTGAAGACTGCGGTGGTGAGCAACCACTCAGCGGCGGCTTTGGAGGCCCCGGGCCGGCGGGCGGGCCGGTGAGCGTGCCACGGCGGGCCGCGTCCAGGCGGCGGGAACTGCGTCATAACCGGGTTATGGATCCGGGGCCCGGAAACGCAGAAGGGCCCGTCTCCCCGACTTCGACGCCGGAGGGACGGGCCCTTCTGTGTTTCCGGGGATCAGGCCAGAGCTGGAATGCCTTCGCGGTCGAGGCCGATCACGTGGCTGACGGTGGCGAGGGTGGCGGTCCAGTCGCCGGCGTGGTGGACGGCGCGGTCGTCGATGTAGCAGGCCGCGCCGAGCTTGGTCCTGGTGATCAGGATCGGGCCGCCGACGACCTGCCAGTACGCCCGCTCGGGGTTCGGGTCGAAGAAGGCGTCCAGGCCGCTGTACCAGCTGACCCAGTCGGCGACCTCCGGCAGCCACCGCTCCGGGCGGGCGGTGCAGATGAACACCGCCCTCCGTGCCGCAAGGAGCCGTAGCGCGTCCATCGCGCCGGGCTGGGGAAGGCCGATACGGCCGCCCTGCCACCCCTGGTCGACGGCGAGCGTGCCGTCCAGGTCCAGGCCCACGGCCTGGCTGGCGGGGCTGTCCGTACGGGGTTCGATGACGGGTCGGTGCATGTGATCCTCCATCGGATGGGCTACGGCTGGGGCCTAGAGGAGGGGGAGTTGGTTCCCGTCCGGCTGCTCCGGGGTGTCCTCGGTGTGGATCTGAGCGCGGGCGTCGTCGTGGGCGGCGTCGCGGTGCTCGCACACCAGGCTCCCGTCTGGGAGCCGGCTCCACTCGCAGCTGCCGACCGCGTCGTCTGCGGCGTCCTCGGGGCTGGGGTGGTGGGGGATGAACTCGTGCTCGAGGATGTCGCCGCACACCGAGCAGCGGGCGGTCCAGCACAGCGACGGGGTGGCGATGCCGACGTCCGAGCGGGCCGCGCCCTCGCGGCGCCAGGCGTAGCCGTGCTCGAGGACGACGGCGTAGCTGACGGGCTGGAGCGGGGAGCCGTCGTCCAGGTCGGTGGACAGGGCGTTGTGCTCGGCGGCGGCCATCAGGGCCGTGGCGAGGTCGGGCATCGGCAGGAGGGTGTTGGGGCCGGTGAGCCACAGCTCCCAGGGCCGGTCCGGGGTGCCGGGGCGCAGCCGCTGGTCGGGGTTCGTGTTGAACAGGCCGCGGCGATCGGCGGGGGTGGTCGTCATCTCGGTTCTCCTTCGACGCGTCGCCCGGCCTGCTGGGTGTGGGCCGGGCCGGGGTGCTGGCGGGTGGTCAGGCGTGGCGGGCGGTGGGGTGGTGCAGGAGGAGCTGGAGGGCGGCGGTGATGTTGGGGTGCTCGCCGGTCGCCGGCCTGCCGCAGTTCCAGCAGTTGGCTTCTCCTCCGGCCCAGGAGGTCTCGCAGGGCGCGCAGGTGTAGTGGCGGCGGCCGGCGGGTCCGGCGTACGGGTCGGCGGAGACGGTGGGGAGGGCGATCAGGACCGGCTTGTGGTTGGCGGCTGGGGTGGGGCGGCAGGTGGCGGTGCGGGCCATGGCTGTGGTCTCCCTGATCTGAGCGGCGGGGCGGGGGAGGGGGCGGCGGGCCGATCTTCGGTGGAGGCCGGCCCGCTGCCGAGGTGCTGTCGAACTACGGGAGGCCAGCGCCCTCGCCCTCGTCGGCCTCGTCGGCCTGGTCCTCGTCGACGGCCGCGGCGGGGCAGAGCTCGGCGATGGCGAGTTCCTCGCCGAGGGCGGACCACGGGTCCTCGGCCTGGTCCTCGTTGTCGGCGGGCTGCGCCGTGTCGGCGGCGGGCTCGTCCAGGAGCGCGACCAGCTCGCTGATGCTGCTCACCTGGATCTGCTGCTCGCCGTCGCGCACGAGCAGGTAGGTGCGGGTGCTGTAGCCGTGCTGGTCGGCAGGGGAGGGGACACACAGCAGGTGCGCGCCGCCGGGCAGCTCGCACGTCGCGGTGCCGTCCTCCGCGCCGACCCAGTTGGCGGCCTCGGTCAGGCTGCCGCCGCTGCGGTCGAGGCCGTGGGCTCCGGTGGCCGCGCGGTGTGCGGCGTCGGCGGCGACCTCCTCGGCGAGCTGCTCCCGCGAGGGCGCCGGGGCGGGCGCGGCGGCGGGGGCGGGGGCGTAGCGGTAGGCGGGGACGCCGAGGCGGTGGCGCAGCGGTCGGCGGAGCTGGGTGGTGGCCTGGTCGGTAAGGCAGGCGGCGAGGCCGGCGGCGGCTACGGCGAGGGTGAAGCGGGTCTCGGCCGGGCGGGTGGCGAGGGTGCGGTAGGTGGTGAGGCCGGCGGCGGCCGCCGCGGCGGCGATGGCGATGTTGTCGGCGGTGTCGAGGGCGGTGCTCAGCAGGGCGCGGGTCGTCTGCTCGGTCATCAGGTGCCTCCAGGGGAGCGGGGTTGGGCCGGGCGGCCGCGCCGCGCACCACGGCGCCCTGCCACCCGGGCCTGGCTGGCCGGTGGGCGGGGCGCGGTGGTGGGCAGCGTCAGTGCCCGGTGCGGTGGTGGCGGATCTCGTCGAAGCCCTCGTGGTGGAGGAGGGCGCGGGCCGAGCGGGCCATGCGGTGCTGGTAGCGCAGGATGTCCTCCGGCACTCGCTGGTGGTCGGGCCTGCTCGAGTTCCGGGCGAGGCAGAGGTCGAGCGGGGCGTCCGTCAGGACCGCGACTGTGCGGCGGCCGTGGGCGTGGGCGAGGTCGACCAGCTGGAGCCGGTGGTGGCTCTCGCAGCTCACGTTGTCCACGAAAGTGGTCAGCCCTCGGCGCAGCCGCATGCTCAGGATCTGGTGCTGGAGGAGCAGGGCGTCCGCGGTCGCGGCCTGGTCACCGGGCTCGGAGACGACGGCGCGCAGCTGGTCGAGGCTGACGATCTGGTGCGGCGGCACGGCGAGCAGTGCCGTGGACTTGCCCGAGCCGCTGGCGCCGATCATGACGACGACGTCGCCGGGTTCGACGGGGTCGAGGGTGCGGGCTTGGGCGGTGGCGAGGGTGGTGGTCACGGCGGTTGCCTCCGAGGGGGTGGTGTTCAGCCGGGCGGCCGCGCCGCGCACCACAACGCCCAGCACTCCCGGCCTGGGTGGCCGGGTGGCGGGGCGTGGTGGTGGGCAGCGTCGGTGCCCGGTCAGACGGCCGCGATGATGAGGGCCGCGGCGAAGAGCCACAGAGCGTGGAAACTCTGGTCCAGCACGTAGCTGCCTCGGCCCAGGTGCCGGCCGGTGATCCCGTCCTCGGCGGTGGAGGTGTCGACGACGTCCGCGCCCAGGCCGTAGAACTCGCTCTTCCCCGTCACCTTCGCCAGCCAGGCCAGGGTGGTCCGCCTGTCGGCCCACCAGTGGGTTCCGGCGTCGACGGCCAGACCGAGCAGCAGGCCCGCCGCGGTGAGGTGGAGGTCGAGGACCAGGGCGGCCGGGAGCAGCAGCAGGGCTTTGGTCAGGGTGAGGGTGCTGACGTGCTTGGTGCAGGCCCAGCGGCCGGCCCGACCGGGCATCCCCTTGCGGGCTGACTGGCACGAGCTCTGGATCCAGTGGTCACCGACCTGGTGGCCGACGAACAGGGCGATGAAGACGACTGCGAACGTGGCGGCGAGCACGGTGTTCCCTCTCTTCGTGGGCAGGAAAGGTGGCGCCCCGCCCCGGGCCGAAGTGCCGGGGACGGGGCGCTGGGCCGGTGGGCGGCGCTGGCTGTTGGGTGGTCAGGCGACCGGGCCGCGCTCCGGGCAGGGGGAGTACGCCTGCGGCTTGCGCCGACCAGCGGACGTAGTCGATGGAGCTGGAGGCGTAGCTGGTGTTCATGAGGCTTCCGGAATGGTCGACGCTGTCGCGCAGGCGGTCCAGGCGCTCCCAGGCCAGGCGCAGCTCGGCGATGAGCCAGGCCCGGTCGTCGTGGGTGAGCTCCGGGGCGGTGGCGATGGCGTCGAGGTGGCCGGTGTCCTGGATGCTCGCCACGAGGTAGTCGTCGACGCGCTGCGCTTCCTCGGCGGTGAACTGCTCGCCGATCCGCCGGGCCTCGTCGGCGCGCGGGTCGTCCTTGTAGGTGGCGAAGCTGCGCTCGGAGAGCGCGAGGCGGGTCAGATCCCAGTCGGTGGCCTCGCCCAAGATGCTGTCCTGGCGGAAGGGCCTGCCGGGCTGGTTGAACGGCTCGTAGACAGCGGCGGTCTGGGCGGGCGTGGTGGTGTCGGTGGTCATGGAGTCCTCCGGCGTCGGTTGCTCGGCCGGGCGGCCGCGCCGCGCACCACGGCGCCCGCCGTCCGGGCCTGGCTGGCCGGGGCGGCGGGCGCGGTAGTGGGCAGCGTCAGTGCCCGGAGCGGGTCAGAGCCAGGCCCCGGTGGGGTCGTCGCTGGTGGTCTGCGCTTCGGCGGCGACGGGTGTGGGGACGGTCCAGGGGAGGTGGAGGCCGTCGTGGGTCCGGCGGGGGACGAGGTGGATGTGCAGGTGCGCCACGGTCTGCGTCGCCTCGGGGCCGATGCTGGTGATGAGGTTCGCCGGGCCGGCGCCCTGGGCGAGCTCGGCGGCGCGGCGCATCGTCGCGGCGGTGACGTCCGGGTCGTACGCGGCGTCGGGGGTGTGGCTGGTCGGCAGGACCAGCAGGTGCCCGTCGGTGACCGGGTTCAGCGGGACGATGGCCAGCGCGTCGGGCCAGCGGGCCACGATCTGGGCGGGTGCGAGGCCGGCGGCGATCGCGCAGAACACGCACCCGCCACCGGCCCCGTTGTCGTGTGCGGCCGTGGCGGTCACCGGGCGGTCTCCTTGACCGGCAGGTGGACGTGGCGGTGCGTCACGGTCACGGCCGCGCCGAGCTCCTGGAGCAGTCGGCCGGCCTCGCGGCCCACGGAGACGCTGCGGTGCCTGCCACCGCGGCAATAGACATGGATGCGGACCGTCTCTCCGGGCAGCGCGGTGTGCTGGGCCAGGGCCCGGCGCACGGTGCGCTCCACGATCTCGCGGGCGCCGGGGGTGGCGAGGACGTAGTCGAGGACGTGCTGGTCGAGGCCGGTGGAGCGGATCATCTGCTCGCGCACGGCGGGGTCCTCCGGCGGATTCCTCAGAGCGGTCGTCAGATCTACGGTGAGGGCGTCGCCGAGCGGCGGGTCCTGGTGGAGCGTGCCGAAGGTGGTGATCTCGAAGGACGCGGCGGCGAGGTGGCCGGCTGCGGTCGTCGTGCTCAACGGGTTCTCCGATCTCGTCGGTGTCGGCCGGGCGGCCGCGCCGCGCACCGCGACGCCCGCCGCCCCGGCCTGGATGGCTCGGGAGCGGCGGGCGCGGTGGTGGGCAGCGTCGCTGTCCGGACGGGCGGTCAGCTGTGCTGGAGCTCGGAGGCGCTCTCGGCGAGGGCGGGCAGCGCGTGGGCGGCGGCGGTGGCCACACGGAGCCGGAGCTCCTCGGCGGCACCGACGGCGGCCAGCAGGTCCCGGTAGAGCTGGCGCTGGTCGGGGTCGTGGAGGTCGAGGTTGGTCTCGGAGGCGGCCGCGGCGTTGCAGAGGTAGACGACGATGCCGGCCGCCTCGCGGTGCAGGCCGACCAGGCCGGGCTGGAACTCCATCGGCGAGGTCGACCTCGCCAAGGCCCTGCGCAGGTCCGCGGGCCGGGCCGCCCGGGCGGCGTCGAGGTTGCTCTCCAGCACGGCCGCCAAGGCGGCCGGGTCATGGAGCGCGAGGTGGTAGCCGAAGCGGCGGAGCAGGCGGGCGGGCAGGAGCTGGAGCAGGTTGCGGCGGGGCATGGCGGTGGGTCCTCTCCGGTGGTGTCGGGTGGGCGGTGCCGGGTGTCCGGGCGGACGGGTCAGTCCAGCCCGGCGCGCAGCTCGTCGGCGCGGGTCTGGGCGGCCAGAGCGGCCTGGGGGTTGATGGCGGCGCCCCGGGCGGCGGCCTCGGTGAGGAGGCGGATGAGGGCCTGGCGGGCGGCGGGGTCGAGGGCGGGAGCGGGACGGCCGTCTCGGGCGGCGGCGACCCTGGCGGCGAGGGGTTCGAGGTCGCGCAGGTCTGCCCGGTGCTGCGGGACGGCCGGGGTGCTGTCGTGCGGGCTCAACGGGTTCTCCGATCTGGTCGGTGCCGGCCGGGCGGCCGCGCCGCGCACCACGGCGCCCGCCGTCCCGGCCTGGATGGCTCGGGGGCGGCGGGCGCGGTGGTGGGCAGCGTCAGTGCCCGGGCGTCAGTGGGCGGCGCTCCAGATGAGCAGCAGGATCACGGCGAGCCCGACGAGGACGGCCTTGGGCGAGATGCTGGTGGTGGACTGCAGACGTCGTATCTCGGCGTGGATGGCGTCGCACTCGGCCTGGATCCCGCTGTGGGCTTTGCTGCCGGGGGTGAGGCCGGACAGGATCGCGGAGCGGTGGTGGAGCTTCTCGTACAGGGCCGCGATCTGTGCGTCGCGGGAGATGGCCAGGGCCACGGCGGGTGCCTCTCGGTCGGCGGTGCGGGATGGGGAAGGGAGGGGTGGGCCGGTGCTCGGTGCACCGGCCCACCCGGGAGGTTCAGTGCTGGTCGAAGGGCGAGCCCGGTGCCGGGACGGTCGGCCGGGCGGGCCGGGCCGTCTTGGGCTCGGGGGCCTGGATGGTGATCTGCGGCTGGACGTCGGTGCGGTTGATCACCATCGGGCGCAGCGAGAAGGTCAGGCCGCGCAGGGCGAACAGCGAGATGCCGGTGATGGCGGCGGCGGTCAGGCCGACGGCGACCGGGCGCCCGGTCTCGGGGGCGGCGGACCAGACCATGGCGAGGGTGGCGGTGGACCAGGCCGTCCAGCTGGCGCGCGCGATGGCACCGCGGGTGATGAAGGCGAGCAGCGCGGCGATCAGGCCGACGGTCTTCCAGACGTCGTAGGCGGTGGCCGGGGTGATCGGGTCGGCGGTGTGGGTGCCGAGGTAGGCGTGGATGGGGCCGGTGATCGCGGCGCGCAGGCCGTCGCCGCCGGCGGGCAGGTTCTGCGGCAGGTGCACGGCGTCGATCACGGCGCCGGCCGCGTTGAACAGGATGCCGCCGACGGTGCCCAGGACCAGGACCGCGAGGGTGATCGCGACCAGGTACGCGAGGGTGCGCACCCACGGTTCGGCGCCGGGGAAGTCGTCCAGGGCGCCGGCCAGTTCGCGGCGGCGCTGGTCGTACCAGCCGCCGGGGGCGGTCAGGGCGCGGGTCCGGCGCCGGGCCGACTCGCGGACGCTGACGCTCGGCTGCTCCTGGGCGGCGGTGGGCTCGGTGGGCTGGTTCACGGGGGTGCTGCTCCTGTTCGGGGTGGTGTGCTGGGCTCGGCGCGGGGACGGGCGGCGTGGTGCGGGGTCAGATGAAGGCGGGCTGATCGCGCTGCCCGGGGCGGGGTCGGGTGAGCCGGAGAGGCGGGGCGGGTGTGTCCGGCTGCTGTCGGGTCTTCTGGTGGTCAGGCCTCCTGGGCGGTGGGGTGGGTGGCGGTGTGGTCGGGGGCGGGGGTGTCGCGCCGGGCGTCGTGGGCCTGCTCCGCGCGTGCGGCGCGGGCGGTGATGTAGGAGTCGATCCATGCCTGCGGCTGGTGGCCGAGGGTCTCCGCGTCGTCGAAGGCGCGCTCGGCGAAGTCCCCGTCCTCGAGCTCGCTCGCGATGTCGGCGAGGGCGAGCTCGGTGGTGCGGGGGTCGATCACCCGCAGGACCTGGAGCAGCCGGTACGCGGTCCAGGCGTGCGATCCGGCGCGGGCGTGGGCGGCGGTCGCCGCGTGGTCCTCTCCGCCGACGACGTCGTACAGCTCTTGGGTCGACATGAGGACGTGCTTGAGGAGGTCCTCGGTCATGGCCGGTGCCGCGTCGCCGTCGGCCGGCATCGGCAAGTCCACGTCGTCGGCGGTGCTGTGTCCGGTCGGCGCGGCCCAGTCGGCGGCGAGCTCGGCCCGGCTCGGCGTGTTCTGGAGGACCCGGCGCACTGGCATCTGCAGGCCGATGAAGCCGGCCCCCGTCAGGACGAGCGGCGCTTCGGGCGCCGCCTGGGTGATCTGCAGGTGGCGGCCGGCCTGCGCCCACCGGGCCAGGTACTGCGTGTCCAGGGTGGTGAGGTCGACCGGCTCGGCCGGGCGGCCGAGGTGGGTGGCGAGCAGACCCCGCCAGGGGACGTGGGCGCCGTCCAGGGTCGGCACGGTGATGCGGCCGGCGGTGCTGCTCGCGGTCAGCAGACCGGGCTCGACGGCCAGGTCGACGGTGTCGTGGTGGCCGGGGTGGGAAGCGGCCCAGGCCTGCAGGTAGGCGGCGTGCACGGCGCCGACGGTGGCGGTCCATTCGTCCTCGCACGCGTGCGGGCGCTGGCGGGCGACGGCGAGGGTGTAGCGGTCGGTGGCGACGGCGTGGAGGTGGGTGCCGTCGTTCGCGAGGCGGACGCTGGCCAGGATCGGGGTGCTGCTGGTCGGGTCGGCCATGTGCGGCATGACCTGGGTGAGGGCCTCGGCGAGTCGGTGGGCGGCGACGGTGGTGGTCATCAAGGGTCCTTCCGGTTGGGTTTCAGGTGGTGGGCGGTCGTTGAACTCGGGTGGCGCGGCCGAGCGCACGGAGCTCGCGGATTGGGCGCGCCGCTTCCGGAGCTCGCGGGGGTGGGCCGGCTGCCTGGTCCCGGCCCCGGACGCGCCGCCGCCCGCCCGACCGGGGTTCGGCGGGGCGGGCGGACGGTGTACGGCCGGTGGCGAGGCTGGTGGGCCGGTCAGGTGCGCTGGAAGCGCTGGGTGTCGGGGTTCCAGCGGGCGTTGGTGTTGAGACGGTTGAGGTCCTCGACAGCGTCGGGGGCGTCGGCGGGGCAGGGCACCAGGCCCAGGCCGGGGACGTCGCGCACGTACCAGTCCCACTCGCGGCACTCGGCCGTGCCGGGCCACTGGCCGGTCCAGGTGCTCCGGCAGCGTTCGTCGTCCTCGTCGTGGCCGCACATCAGGCGCTGGCGGCCGGTCTGGGCGCACAGTGCGATGTCGCAGTCGTCCTGGTGGACGTCGCCGGGGGCGGCCTGGCAGTCCGGGCAGGGGTCCGTTGCCGTGTCGGGCGTGCTGGTGGTCACTGGTTGCTCCTTCGGGTTGGTGGTTGGTTCAGCCGTTGTTGTTGGTGATGCCGCCGCGGCCCCGGGCCAGGACGGTGCCGGTCGCGTTGGCGCCGGCGGCGGTGCGGGAGCGGACGGCGTGGGGCAGGACGGTGGCGGTGCCGTCGGCGATGCGCTCGCGCAGCAGGTCGGCGGTGTACCGGTCGGGGGTGCCATGGACGGTGAGGTCACCGGCGAGGAGCCGGTCACGCAGGCCGAGCGGCCACACGTCCAGGCGCAGGTTCCTGGTGGCGACGGCGGTCTCGATGGCGAGGTCGCGGCCGGTGACGACCAGCTCCTGGAGCTGCTCGGCCACCCGGCGCCGGCGCAGGAGCTGGTCGGCCGCGTCGATGAGGAGCAGGACGCGCGGCTGGTCCTCGGTCGGGGTGTGGGCCGTGCTGCCTGCGGCGACGCAGGCGGCGGTGCGCCGGCGGGCGAGGTCGAGGACCTGGTCGAGCATCTGCTCGGCGCCGTCGAAGTCGGCGTGCCGGTCGACGGCGGTCAGGCTGTCGCGCCGGGGCTCGATGGCCCAGGCGGTCGCGGTGGGGTCGGCGGCGGCCCGGTCGGCGAGCCGCTGGAGGGTGTGGGTCTTGCCGGAGCCGGCGGTGCCGACGAGCAGGTGGGTGTGCGCCATGGCGGGGTTCCGTTCGTGTGGGCATGGGTGAGGGGCCCTCGGCCGGACGGCCTGGGCTTGGATGCGTGGTGCGGGTGTGGATCCGCCCGCCCGGGTCGGGGCCGGGCGGGCGGGCGGGCGAGCGGAGGGCTGGACGTCGGGCTGCACCTCGGCGGTGTCGCCAGCGGTCAGAGGCTGTCGGAGGGCTCCGGCAGGCTGTCCTGGTCGGTGTTCTTGAGCAGCGGCAGGCCGTACTCGCCGGCCCGGTCCGGGTTGCGGACGACCTTTCTGGCCTTGACGAGGTCGGTGAGCTTGTTGGCGACGGTCTTGGCGGACACCCCGGTCATCGAGGTGATGTCGTCGATGTGGACGTACCCGATGTCCAGCCCGATCGGGTCGGCGCGGTCGCCGAGGACGCGGAGGATCTTCTCCTCGGCGGTGGGCTCGCGGGCGGGTGCGGTGCGGGTGGTCTCGGCGGGCGTCCAGTCGTCGAGGTCGGGGCCGAGGGCACCGTCCGTGCCCGCGCCGACGGGGGTGGCGGCGATCAGGTCCCGGTCGGCCCAGTCGGGGAAGTCGAGCGGGACGGCGACGGCCTCCGGGTCCCACAGGCCGGCGGCGGACTCCTGGATCCAGGCGCGCATCATCTCCGCGCGCTCGTCCGGGCCGACGACGTACCCGAGACCGAAGGTCCTACGGGGGTCGTCCTCGGGGAGGTCCGGGTCGTAGATGAGGCTCTCGTTGGCCTTCTTCCAGAACGCGGGGATCTTGGACGGGTCGATCCCGTCGAAGGAGTCCGGGAGGTCGACGCGGTGGGTCTGGGAACTGTCGGAGCGCAGGAGGATCAGCGCGCCGCCGTAGAAGACGTTGTCACGTACGGCGGTGTCGCCGCCCATCTTGTCGAGGTTGAGGATCTGGCCGCACAGCACCAGGCAGATGCCGAGCGAGCGGCCCTGCTCGGCGATCGCCGCGATGATCATCGCGGCCTCGGCCCGGTAGGGGGACTTCTCCCCGAGGAGCTGCGCGAACTCGTCGAGGATCAGGGCGACGAACGGCCGCTCGGCACTGGCCGTGAAGTTCTTCGCGCGCAGGCTCTGGCTCTCGGCGATCCGGTGCTGCAGGAGCGCGTAGGCCAGGCGCAGGGAGCCCATCGCTCCCTCCCGGCCGCAGCCGGCGTAGGCGGCCATGTCCTCGATGTCCGGGTTGGAGCTGCCCTTGGGGTCGGCGTAGATGATCGCCACGCCGTTGACGTGGTAGCTCAGGGCGATCAGCTGCAGGACGCCGCCCTTGCCGGAGCCCGTGACGCCGGCGACCAGGACGTGACGCGCGCCGCCCTTCTCGTCGAAGAGCTGGATACGGGCCGGCTTGCCGGACACGCCCGTTCCCAGCGTGACGAACCCGTTGTCGTTGGCCACCAGGGCCTTGGCACCGGGCAGGGGCCTGCCGTCCTCCAGCGGCGAGCGCTCCATGACGCGCAGGATCGCGCGGCGCGGGTCGTCGGTCGCCTCCACGCTGACCAGCAGGGTGGTCTTGTGCAGCGCCCCGGCGAGGCGGGTGGGGTCGGGCATGCTGAGGGCGTCGGTGTCCTCATCCGCACAGATCCACGCGGCGACACCGCCGGTGGCGGGGTCCGTGATGAGGCCTTCGAGGTGGGTGCCGGGCATGCAGCCTCCGCTGCGGGCGACCCTCTTGAGCCACGTCCGCTCCAGGTCTCCGTGCTGGAACTCCTCCGGGGTGGGGGCGGTGAGGCGCACGACGATGCGCTTGGAACTGGCGTGCGGGCCGTCGGCGACGGTGATCCACTCGGCGGGGATGCGGAACGTGCCGGAGACGGTCTCGGGAGTGACCGTGACCGGACGGCCGGGCGCGGCCTGGATCAGGCCGTCCCAGTCCGCGTCGCTCACCCCGTGGAGGGTCAGGTGTTGGCCGGTGTGGGCTCCGTACTCACCCGAGATGTGGGCGTCCCACAGGCCGAGGATCTTCTCCACCCGGGCGTCACGGGCGGGCCCGGGGTCCGCAGCGGGCGGGGCGGGCCGCGCCTTGCGGCGCCGGCTGCTGCCGAGGACCGGGCGCAGGGCCCAGCCGACGAATCCGACGGTGCTCCACCAGGCGACGGAGACGAAGCCGGGCAGGGAGGGCATGGTCATCCAGCCGGCCACGAGTGCGTCGATGCCGACGGTGCCGTTGAGGGTGGCGGTGGCCGCCGCGGTGGCGGTGGCCACCGCGGAGGCGGCGAACGGGATCCGGTGGGCGCGCAGGATGTCCCCGCCCGGCAGGGCGTCCAGGACGCCGTCGGACAGCAGGCCCGCCGCGGTGGCGCCCGCCACCAGGACGGGCGCGGCCAGGAACGTGCTCACCGTGGTGGCCGCCTGCGGGTCGAGGAACGGCATCCCCGCCGCGACGAGGAGCGGAGCCGCGACCTGGGCGGCGGCGAAGCGCTTCTCGACGGCCGGGTTGCGGGCCGCCGGCTGGGCTTGTGCGGTGTTGTCGGTGGTCATGGCTGCTCCTATTCCTGCTTGTACCAGCCGCGGTCGGCCATCTCGACCGGGGACCTGTCGGCCGCTTCCTTGATGCCGCCGTGCGATTCCTGCGCCTGCCGGTCCGCGGCGAAGGCGTTCTTGCTGGTCTCCAGCGCGGCCGCGGCGTACCAGGCCGCGTACTTCCACAGCTGGCGCATGAGCCCGCCGACGTCCTCGGTCTCGGCCACGGTGAAGGGGTCGACCTTGAGGCTGGCGATCTGCTCGGCGATCCGCTTGACGTCGTCGCTCTCCTCCTGAAGCCGGGCGGTCAGCTTCGCCTGGCGGTCGGCCAGCGCCCGCGCCTTCTTCGCGGCGCTCCTGACGGACAGCCTCAGGCTGATGTAGGTCAGCGATACCTTGGCCATCGGTCAGCTCCCGTTCTCGTCGCGGTAGAACTCCCTCTCGGCGGGCTCGGTGAGGTCGCTGTCCACGACCGCGCGGAAGATGATCCCGTGGCGGACGTCGGAGTTGGTGATCAGTGCCTGGATCGCCTCGGTCCCCCTCGTGAGCGACTGGTGCATGTCGACGGCTTTGGCGCTGGTGGTCTTCGCGCTCTCGTGCAGCTTGTCGAGCACCGCCACCAGTCGGGCGCCGGCGCGGATCTCCTTCGCCGCCTCGCGCAGGCACAGCACGTCGTTGGCGAGCCTCTCCGCCTCGGCCTTGATCTTCTTGCTGTTGTCGTCGTAGCCGGCGAGCAGCGCTCGCTTGCCGGCCATGGCCCGCATGAAGCTCTTGAGGTTCCGGATCTCCAGCCGGGACTTGACCCTCACCCCGTCGCCGTCGACCTGGTACTCGACGCCCGTCGCGCTGACATCGCGAACCGCGGCGGGCTCGACCGGGCGGCGCTGCTGCTCCGGCTCCAGGTGCATACGGCCCAGGGTCGTTCCGAGGGACGGCCCCTCGCTCGTTGCTGCCGTCGGGGCGCCCGGCATTGCTGCTCCTTCGCGGGTCTGGGCGGTGTTGCCGTCGTTGGTCGCTCTGGCCGGTGTGACGCGCAGGGCGGCCGGGGGTGAGGGCGGGGTCGCGGGTTTGGGCGGCGCGGCCGGCCCGGGGGTCGTCGGGGCGGCGGGTTTCAGCAGGGAGCTCGCCTTCGCGCCCGCGCCCTGCGGGGGCGAGGGCGGGTAGGCGGGCTTGGGCGGCACAGCCTGCTGCCGGGGGCCTCCCTTCGTCTCGGCGGGCGTGCGGGCCGGCCCGTTCGTGGCGGGCCGCTGTTCGCCGTTCGGGTCCTTGCCGGTGTCCTGGCTGCCCGGCTTGGCGCCGGGCCACTTGGTGCCGTGTCCTTTGTCGCCGATGCCCGGGCCCGCCTGTGCCTGCGCCTGTGCTGGTTCGGGCAGGGTGTTGGCCTGCCCGCCGGGTTCGTCCGCCAGGCCGAGAGCCATGAACAGCAGCTGCGCGACCGCCTCGACCTTGGCGCGGTCGACCGGGGGGTCCTCACCTCCGGGTGTGGGTCGCACGTGCCCGGCGCGGGGCGTATCGGTGCCGGGCGCCGCCGTGGTGGACGGCGGCGTCCGGGGGTCCTTGCCCGGCGTCTCGCGGCCGGCCGTCCCCGGCCGGCCGCTCGGGGGCTTGTCGGGGTCGCGCCGGTTCGGCGCGGGGGCCGGCCACTTGGTGTTGTGGCCTTTGTCGTCGGTGGCCGGGTCGGCTTTCGCCTGCGCAGGCCCGGGCGCGGAGCCGGCCTGCTCGCCGGGCCCGTCCGCCTGGCCGAGGACCTGGGCCATGAACTCCTTGGCCTGGGTACGGCGGTCGGCAGAGGCTCGTTCCGGCGCCGCGGGATCCGGGCTGGCGGTGCCCGGCGTTTCGGGGGCGGACGGCGCCGTTTCGGGGTCGCGCTCCGACGCTTCGGAGGCGGGCCCGCGCTTCTTCTCGGGCGTTTCGGAGGCGGCGCGGGCCTTTCCGCGTCCGGCGGCGGGACTTTCGGGCCCGGGCCCGGCGGTGGTCGATCCGCCGTCGTTCTTCGCCGACTTCGTGCCTGCGGACTTGCGGTCGGCGGTGGTGGTGTCGGAGCTGCTGGTGCGGTCGTCGCGGGTCGTCTTCGATCCGCCGTCGTTCTTCGCCGACTTCGTGCCTGCGGACTTGCGGTCGGCGGTGGTGGTGTCGGAGCTGCTGGTGCGGTCGTCGCGGGTCGTCTTCGATCCGCCGTCGTTCTTCGCCGACTTCGTGTCCGCGGACTTGCGGTCGGCGGAGTCGTTGTGCCGGCGGTCGCGGTTGGCGTGGTTCTTCGTGTCGTTGGTGTGGTTCCGCTTGGAGTCGTTGTGGTCCTGCCCCTGGTGCTGGTGGGTCTTGTTGCTCAGGTCGGCGGTCTTGGCGTCGCGCTGGGCCTTGCTGTGGCTGGACTTGTCGTCCTTGGCGATCCGGTCGGCCTTGTTGCTGTTGGTCGTGTTGCTGGAGTTCCCGGAGACGCGGTTCTCGCTGATGGTGTGCTGCTTGCGGATGTTGGTCGCCGTGCCGGTGCGTCCCAGCCTGGCGGCCACCGCCCGGATCAGGGCCGCCACGGGGCCTTCACCGGAGGGGTCCTTCTTCCCGTCGCCGTCGGCCTTGCCGTCAGCCTTGCCGCTGGCGTCTTCGGAGCCCTTGGCGCCGCCGTCGCCCTGGGCCCGGTCGGCGGTGGTACCGAGGACGGGGCGGGCGGGCTGGACGGGCGTCAGAAGCTGCGCGAGGCCGCCGTGGCGGCCGTTCTCGGTGCGCTCGGACGACCCGTCGGTGTGCGCGGCAACGTTCGGGACGGCGTCCGCAGTGGGCTGCGCGGAGGGTTCCACGACCGGCTGGGAAGCGGGTGCGGGGGGCAGCGGGGGCACCGCCGGCGGGGTCGACGGCGGGGGCGGAATGTCGGTCGCGGGGGTCGCGGTCACCACACTTTTCCTCACTATCAGTGACCTCCCTCCCTCCTCCCTCCCGACCGGAAAATGTCCTCCCATGGCTTCTTACATGCCGGGAGGACGGATTCTCGGAGGAAGGAGGAGGGAGGGAGGAGGTCACGATCCGTTACGACTTGGCGAAACGCTTCTTGGCCCAGCCGAACGCCACGAGGACGCCGGCGCCCCCGAGGACGGCCAGGCCGACACCGGAGTTGGAGCCGCCGTCGCCCTCGCTCGAGGCGACCTTCTGGGCGGTGTTGACCATGCCCGGGGCGTCGACCACCGGGTAGGCCTTGCCGCAGTCGGCGATCGCGCCGTAGGCGCCGGCGGCCTTCGCGACGCACGCCTGGACCGCCTCCCGGCGGGCCTTCTGCGCGTCGCTCTCCACCCCGGTGGTCCTGGCCGACTCGGCCACCAGCGAGGCCTCCTGCTTCTGCCGCTCCAGGTCGATCCGCGACTGGTCGAGGGCGATCTGCGCCCTCTTGACCTCGGCGTCCGCGGAGGCGGAGGCGTACTGCGACCAGGCGAACATCCCGGTCGCGGCCAGGGCGACGCCCGCGACGGCCACGCCCGCCTTCGCGCGGGGGGAAAGGCGGGCGTTCGGGGCGTAGGCGCCGTGCAGCGGCGGCGTCTGCTTCCAGGACGGGATGCTGCTGACGTCGTAAGCGGGGTCGTTGTAGACCGAATCACGCTCGGCCATGGGGTACTCCTTCTCTTTTGCGTGGTGCTCGGCGCCGGGGCCGGACGCCTTCGCCAACCCCCGGCAGACCCCCTGGTCAGGGGATGCAGGGGGCCAGCCGAGAGGCCCGGATCTCGGTGGACGGGACGGCCGGTCAGCGGCGGCGGCGCAGCCGGGGGTGGCACCACCAGCAGTCGGGGCCGTGGTCGTCGTCGGTGCGGGCGTGGACGATCAGGAACGGGGTGGCCACGGCCGCGATGACGGCCACCAGGACCAGGGCGAGGCCGGTCAGGTAGGCGAGGGTGCTCATCAGGACTCCTTGTGCTCGGTACGGTGGTGCTCGGCGCTTCGGCGCCTTCGGCGGTCACCAGGGCGATTGGTGCGCCCTGGTGGCCACCGGAAAGGCCGAGTACTCGTCGGTCAGTTCGCCTTGGCGAGGTCGCGGTAGGCGGCGACGCGCCGCGACGCGGTGGACTTGGAGACGCCGAGTTCTTCGGCGATGGGCTGCAACGGCAGCTTCTCGGGCGGGCCCTGGTGGCGTTGCACGTGCCGGGTGATGACCTCGATGTCGGTCTTGGTCAGGACCCGTGCAACGCTCACCGTCGTTGCGCCAGCCGTTGCCGTTGCAGCGGCAGGCGTTGTGTCCGACCGGGGCGTTGCAGCCGTTGCAGCGCTCGCGTTGCGGCCCGTTTCACCGGCCGCCAGCGCGAGGCGCGTTGCAGCGCCGACCGTTGCACGACTCGCTCCACCTGCGGTTTCACCCGGGGCGGCGGGTCGTGCAACGGGCACGGGTGCAATCGCCGGGGCCGGTGCCGGGGCGGGGTGGACCGGGGCCGTTGCAGCTCCCGTTTCAGTCCCGTCGGGCTGCGTTGCAGATGGCTCGTCCGCCGGAGCGGTGTCGTCGTCGTGCGTTGCAGGGGCGTGCGGGACGAGCTCGTGGACGCGCCAGACGACGATCGGTGCGATGCATGCAACGGCGACGATCAGCTGCCATTGCGCGTGCCACGTTCCGTCGGCACCCCGCACCACTCCAAGGAGGTGGGCGTCGGCGACGTGGTAGATCGCGTTCGCGAGGATCATCGTCACCAGCGCCGCCACGACCTCCTTCGGCTTGCGGGCGCGGATCGCGGACATCGCCCACACGTCGACGCACACCGGCAGCAGCCAGCCGATCGAGGCCGGGATGCCGACCAGTACCGCCAGCGCGTACTCGCCGCTGGCGGTCAGACCGACACCGGCCGCCAGCGCCGCCCACGGAGCCTTCGTCCACGCCCACGCGGTCAGCTGGACGGCGCGACGCCGAGCCCGCGCGGGCAGGCCCCGCTTGCGCGCCGCCTGCCTGGCCGCGATCCGCCGCTCCTCCGCGACCAGCACCTCGACCCTGGCCTCGGCCCCGACCACCTGCCCGGCCGCCCCCTTGATGGCCTGCTCGGCCTCGATCCGGGCCTGGTTGAGAATCCGCTGCGCCTCAGCCTCGGCCTTGCCGCGCGCGGCCTTGGCCTGGCGCTCCACCTCGGCGGCCCGACTCTCCGCCGTGGTGCGCAGCGCGTCGGCGTGCTGCTGGCCGCGCTCGCGAAGGCCGGCGGCCTGGCGGGCGGCCTCCTCCCGGATCGCCTCGGCGTCGCTCTCGGCCTGCTCGCGCAGCCGCTCGGCCTCGGCCTGGGCCGTCTCGCGGATCTCGTCCGCGTCCGTCCGGGCCGTCTCCTCCAGCCGCACTCGCAGGTCCTCGGCCTGGCGGCGCAGGTCGTCGGCCTGTGCCTCGGTGGCGTCGGCGAGCTCTCGGGCTTTGGCGGCGGCGGTGTCGCGGATGCGCTGGGCATCGGCGGCGGCGTCCGCGCGGGCCTGGTCGGCGGCGGCCAGCGCGTCGCGGCAGGCCTGGTCGGCCAGCGCCCGGCGGCCGGCCAGGTCGCGCTCGGCCTCGGTCTGGTAGGCGTCGACCCGCTGGCGGGTGCGCTCCAGGGCCTCGGTGGCGTCGGCGAGCTGCTCGCGGGCGGTGGTGAGGTCGGAGTCCGACGTGCGGCGGATCTGCCGGGCCTGGGTCTCGGCGGTCTCCACCAGCTGGCCGGCCGTCTCGGTCGCGTCCGCGAGGATCTGCTCCGCGCCCTGCCTGGCCTTGGCCTCGGTCTCGGCGGTGAGCGCTGCGGCCGCCTTCTCCGCCTTCGCCTTCGTGTCGGCGAGCAGCTGGTCGGCCCCGGTGCTGGCGGTGGCCCGGACCTGGTCGGCGGCGGTCTCGGCGTCGGCGAGCAGCTCGGCGGCGCGCGCCTTCGCGGCCGTGAGCAGCCGCTCGGCCTCAGTGCTGGCGGTGGCCGCGCCCTCCTGGCGCAGCGCCTGGGCGTCCTGCTCGGCACCGGCCAGCAGGTCGGTGGCCTGCCGGCGGGCGCCGTCCAGGATCCGCGCGGCCTCGTGGTCGGCGGCCTGGGTGAGGGCGGCGGCGTCGGCCGCGGCTTGCTCGGCCAGGTCCCTGAGGTCGGCGGCGCGGTCGCGGGCGTCGGCCAGCGCCGCGCGGGCCTGGTCGAGCACCGCTTCGGCCGCGGTCTGGTCGACGGCGACGGGCACCGGGCCGGCGGTGGGCTGCTCGGCCGCGACCGGGGCGGTGGTCTTCTTCGCGGGGGTCTTCGCCGCGGTCGGGCGGCGCGCCGGGGTGCGTCGGGTCGCCACGAGGGCTCCTCCTCTATATAGGTGCGTGCGGGGAACGCGGCGGTCAGCGGTAGCGGAGCCAGGCGACGCGGTCGGCGGTGCCGTCGGCGGCCAGCACCAGCCGGACGTAGCGGGCGACCTCCTCGCCGCGCGCGAGGCAGCCGCGCCGGGTGAAGACCGCGGCGAGCGTGCCGGTGCGGAAGGCTTCGGCGGCCTCCTGGTCGCCTCCGGTGATCCGGGCCTTGATGCCGCGGGTGAACTCCCGGTGGCCCTGGAACTCGGTGATGGTGTCGGTGAAGAAGCTGCGCAGGCGCTTCAGCATCGGGACCTCTTCTCTTCGGGGTGGCCGCCGTTGGCGCGCCAGCGGTCTTCGAACGCCGCCGCGCCCAACCCCGGTGGGGCGCGGGGCGCGGCGACGGACGGGGGAGGGAAGGCAGCATCCGGGGCGACACTGCTGGCCGCCGCCCGACAGGACGCGGCGGCGGCCGGCGGTCAGGCCCGGGTGGCCAGGCGCCGCACGATCTGCTGCTCCACCGGTGCCGGCGCTTCGTGCTGTTCGCGGGCCACGTACACGCTGTCCGTCACCTGCTCGCCTCCTTCGTCGTCGTGGTATCGCCGGTGGCGGCCGGGATCGCCCGGCAGTCGGCGGCGTGCTCGTTGGCGCGTCGGCGCATGTCGTCGCGGTCCCGGGTGGTGTGGCCGTCGCTGTCGGCGCCGCAGGCCAGGCACTGCCAGGCGTGGCGGCGTCCCTCGGCCGGTGTGTAGTCGTAGGGGTCGGCGTCGTACATCCCGGGCTCTGCGGTCACCACGGCCAGGCCGCCGCCGGCGGTCCGGAACCGGAGCACCGTGCACTGCGGCTCGGCGGCGGGAGCGGCGGCGGCCGCCCGGCCGCGGACCTGGGCCAGCTCCAGGCGCAGCTGCCTGATGGTCTCCGCGTCCTGGTCGAACTGGCGCAGCGCGGTGCCCGAGGTCTGGAGGTTGCGCTGGTGGAGGGCCGTGTTCCGTGCGGTCAGCTCGGCCACCCGGTCCTCCACGCTGTCGTGCAGGTCCTGTGCGGGCTTCAGGCCCAGGTCCTGGCGCAGGAGGCTGTTCTCCTCGGCGAGCTTCTGCTGGATCCTGGCGGCGGCCGTCAGCAGGACGGCGGTCTCGGCGAGCTGTGCGGCCAGGTCGTCGGCCTCGGCGGAGCGGGTGCGCAGCCGTTGGAGTTCGCTGCTCTTGGTGATGGTCAGCACCGGGGCTGTCCTCTCTTCCAGGGGTGGGGTGTCAGGCCCGTCGGGCGGAGGTGCGGCCGGCGGTCAGGCGCGGGTGGTGGCGGTGCGGACGACGGCGAGGGCGAGCTCGACCGCCTCGGCCCAGTCGCCCAGGTCGGCGGGCCCGCCGGTGGCCCGCGCCGCCAGGTGGCGGCTGGTCAGGTCGGCGAGGGCGGCCTCGGCGATGCGGTGCGCCTCGTCGGGGTGGACGAAGTCGCCCTCCAGGACGGCGAGCAGCTCCCGGATGCCGGTGCTGATCCGCCGCGCCAGGGACCCGAGCTGCGGGTCGGAGGCGCGCCTCAGGAGGGTGGTGGTGACGCGCAGCCGGGTCTGCTCGGCCAGCTCCTCGACCTGGGCGAGCAGGCCGGCGCGGCCGTGGGCCAGGTCGATCTGCTCGCGCAGGTCGACGACCCGGGCGGCCGGGGCCCGCCGGATCCCGTGCCAGGCCCGGGCGTACTCGCGCTCGGCCGTGATCGCGGCCGCCTCGCGGGCCTTGCGGGCGGTGCGCCGGGCCGCGCGCTGGGCCGGGTCGTCCAGCTGGCGGCCGAGCTCCGCCAGCGGCTCCAGCGGGTCGGGGGTGTCGGGGGAGAGGGTCAGGCCGAAGTACGCGGCCATCTCGTCGAGCTCGCTCATTGGGTGTCCTCCTGTAGAAGGGGAGAGGGGGCGGTGCGTCAGGCACCGACGAACACCGCCGCGTCGCGCCCCGTACTGGCGGGGGCGGGACGCGGCGGCGAACGACAGCAACCGGCGGTCAGGCCAGGGTGGCGAGGCGCTGGAGCGCGGCGACGGTCTCCGGGTGAGCGGCCTCACACAGGACGTGCCGCTGCTCCAGGAGCGCCCCGCCGACGGCCGGCTGCTCCAGGACCGGGTCCGCCCAGGCCGCGAGGTCTCGCGCGTCGAGCTCGTCCATGTACGCGGCCAGCTCGGCCTGGTCGTCCTCCTCGTAGTCGCGGTGCATCTGCTCCAGCCCGGCCTGCCAGGCGTCGTACTCCTCGGTCGTCATCACAGGCGTGATCCCTTCGTGTCGTGGCTGGTGCTGGCTACTGCTGCTGACCCGCCTTCTCGGCCTGGGCGCGCTGGTGCATCTCACGGGCCCGGCGCAGCAACTCGTCCATCTGCCGCTGGGGCCAGGCCTGGTCCTCGGGGCTGCTCACCGGCCACCGCTGGGGGTGGGGGAGGGCGGGGCCGGCGGGGTGGACGGCTTGGGGGTACCGCCGCCGGCGTAGGAGCGGCTGGTGTGGGTGGTGGTCACTGGGCGCCTCCCTGGGCGGCTTCCTGCTGCTGGCGGAGCTGGTCGGCGAGCGCGCGTTCGGCGGCGTGCTGCGCGGCGAGGAGGTCGGCCTGTTCCTGGATCTGGCGCTGGAGCTCGGCGAGGGCCTGGTCGGTCATCGGGGTCAGCCGGCCAGGGGGAGGTTGGTGGTGGGGGTCTGCTGGAGCTGGGCGCGGATCTGCGCCGCGACGGCGGGGCCGGCCTTTCCGTTGTTGTGGAGGAGGTGGCGGCGTTGGGCGGCGGTGAGGCCGCCGGAGACGCCCCACTGGCCGCTCGGGCCGTGGGCGAGCTGCTCGGTGAGGCAGGCGCTGCGGCGGGCGAGGGGGCAGGTCGCGCAGTGGTCGAGGGCGGTCTGCTCGCCGGTGGTGACCGAGGTGGCGGAGGCGGACTGGGCGAGCGGGTAGAACAGCTCGGGGTCGACGGTCTGGCACGGCCACGGGGCCTGCGTGCCGCCGCTGGTGCTGCTGCTGGTGGCGGTGGAGGTGTGGGTCGCGCTGTTCGGGCGGGCGGAGAGGTGGAGGACGGCCATCACGCCACCTCCAGCGCGAGCAGGGTGTTCGTGGTGGCCGGGCGGCGCGGCCGCAGCGGGGTCGGGGCGGCGGCGAGGTTCGTGGCGAGGTCCTCGAGGACGTCGGGCGCCTGGATGCGCGGGCGGGCCTGGGGGAGTCCGGCCGGCCACTCGCGGGCGCGGACGGCGCGGACCCGGCTGACGGCGCGGTCGAGGAGGACGAGGAGGCCGTCCAGGCCGTAGTGGCCGGTGGGGTAGTGGCCGGCGGCGACGGCGGCCCACACCTCCTGGGCGACGTCCTCGTCGAGCTGGGTGGCGTCGGGGCCGATGGCGGCGAGGCGCTCGGTCGCGGCGGCGAGGAGGCGGGCGGAGTAGCGGTGGTAGAGGTCGTCGAGGGTGTCCTCGTCGTCGTGCATGATGGTGTCCACGGTCGTGTTCCTCTCGTCCTGAGCGGGGTGGGTGGTGCGACCGACTCGGCCCCGGGGGTGCCACCCCGGGGCCTTCTTGCTGCTCTGTGCCGTGGGTACGAGCAGCCACGGCCGCCGCCGGCCCGGTGATCGGGTCGGCGGCGGCCGTGACGGTTCGTGCTGCTGGCGGGTCAGGCGCGGTCGTTGCGGATGCTGTCCAGGTAGAGGGCCTCGAAGAGGATGCTTTCGGCGGTGGGCCGCACGTGCCGGGACTCGCAGTCGCCGGCCCAGGCCTGGTGGGTGAAGCAGGTCTCGCGGTCGTCGGCGTGCATCCCGGCGTCCTCCTTGTCGTTGTCCCGGGCGAGCGCCGCGGCGAGCTTCTTGCTGATCTTCTTGGCCATCAGGACCTCCGGTTGGTGTGCTGGCTGGTGTACAAGCGGCCGCCGCCCGCCCCGGCAGGTCGGGGTCGGCGGCGGCCGTCGCGGTCCGTGCTGCTGGCGGCGGGTCAGGCCGAGCGGCGCCCGGGCCGGTTCTCCTCCGGCTCGGGGGCGGCGCCGAGGTACTGCCCGATGAGGTATCCGGGGACGACGGCCGCGCACTCGTGCCACGACGGCTGGTCGCGTGCCGACGGGACGCGGGCCACGCCGTGCTCCGCGCCGTCGCGGGTGCGGGCCAGGTAGGCGACCAGGTGGGTGCGCATCAGGCCGCGGTGTGCAGCGCGCTCATGTACGTGAGGGCCCACCGGCTCCGGGGACGGGGGAGGGGACCGTGGTCCGTGGCGGCGGCGGCGAGCTCGGCGACGTCGACCGCGTCGGCGGCGGTGTCGAGCCGGCCCGCGAGGATCAGCTGCGGTCGGTGCTGGAGGCGGCCGACGAGGAGGTCGGCGTTGCGGTCCAGGAGGTCCAGGATCTCGGTGAACGACAGGGTGCGGACCGCCGTGAGCTCGGCGGCGTGCAGCCACAGGTCGCCGCACAGGTCGTCGGCCGTGTCCACGGTGGTGTCCAGGCCGGCGTCGTCCAGCAGCTCCTGCACGAGGTCGCGCAGGCCGGTCGAGTACCAGGTGAAAGCCTCGGCGAGCAGCGTGGCGGTCGAGGTGTCGGGCATCGGTCTCCTCGGGGGGTGGTCTCGCTGAGCGAGCGGTTGTCCGGGCAGAGCGACGGCCGCCGCCCACCCCGTCGTGCTCGGGTGGGCGGCGGCCGTGGTGGCTCGTGCTGGTGGTGGGTCAGGCGGCCCGGCGCACCGGGCTGGCCGCGCGGATCGCCTGCTCGGTACGCGCTTCGGCGCTGGCCCGGGAAACCTCGCGGGTGTCCTCGTGGTCGGTCGGCACCTCGGCACCGCGGATCGGGCCAACCGCGTCCTCGAGCGGGAGTTCGCGCCGGATGTCGGCGGCGAGGACCCGCAGCCGGACGCCGGCCCACTGCTCGGCGCGCTCGGCGGCCGTCGGCGCGGGGGCGGCCGGACGGGGCTGCGCGATCTGGAGGACCGTCGGGGCGACGGGCGCCTTCACTTTCTTGAGCACGGTGGTCGGGCGGCGGATCTCGGCGGGCATCGCGTCCGGGGACACCCGCCGGTCCTGGGCCCGCTGCCAGGCCGCCACGTCGATGTCGATGATCACGACACGGCGGGCGGAGGGGCAGCGGCGGTCGCGCTGGCCGACGGCGAGCTCGGCGCCACCGAGGTCGGTTCCGTGGTGGTCACGGATCGTCAGGGTGGTGGCGCCCACGATCTGCTGCCATCGCTGGCAGTCCGGGCAGACCACGGTGTGGAGCTCGGCCGGACGCAGGTTGTAGGTGCTGGGGCGCAGCGAGGAGATCAGCAGGGCGGGGAGCGCGGAGCGGCGCTTGGTGCGGGTGCGAGCGGGCATCGGGGCCTCCTGGCGGGAAGACGAGAAGCGCGGGGAGCGGGAAGCGGGACTTGCTGCTCTCTCCGCCCGCCAGGCCCGCGGCCTGATCGGCCGGCGTCCTGGCGCACAGACAGCGCAGCAGCGCTGTGGGGTAGTGCCCGATATGTGGCAGCCCCCGCGACTGCGGGTCCCGAGGAGCAGGTGGGCTCGACTCAGACCCCGCCGGAGCGGATGGGACTGCTTCTTCAGCCACGAGTAGCTGCACACCCTTGCTCGGAGCGTTATAGCTATCGCTATTGCCAAGTAGAGCGGACGGGCGGCATGATGTCAATACCGATAGCTATAACGCGCCGACAGCCTTGTACTGGAAGGACGCCGCCTGATAGAGCTATCCTACACTTGATCCATCCAGCCTCAGAAAGGGGTGACCGCCGTGGCTGCCTCGTATCGCGAGATCGCCGCCGACCTGCGCCGGAAGATCGTCGAGGGGCAGTACCGGCCCGGTGACAAGCTCCCGACGCTGACGGAGCTACAAGAGCAGTACGGTGCGAGCTACCAGACGGTCCGCAGCGCCATCGCGCTGTTGGAGCAGGAGGGCCTGGTCATCGCGGTGCGTCGGCGAGGCACAATCGTTCGCGAGCGTCCCGAACGGTTGCGCGTCACTCGGTCCCGCGAGGTCTTCCGCGACGAGATCGGCTACTACTTCGACCCCACCGCCCAACCATGGAAGGCCCTGCAGACCCCTACAATCCGCTGGGGCGTGGTCCCGATCGACCTGGCCTCGCTCATGGGGCTGGAGCCCGGAGCCGAGGTTCTGGTGCGCGACCGGGTGATGGGGAACGCAGAGACTGGTACACCCACACAGCTCGCGACCAGCTACCTGCCAGCGGATCTGGCGCGTGGCACTCGCCTCGCTGATTCCGACACCGGCCCAGGTGGCATCTACGACAGGCTCGAGGAGATGGGCCACCGTCCCCTGAACTGGACCGAGAGCGTCTCCGCCCGGATGCCGGCCCCGGAAGAAGCTGAAGCTCTGCGCCTGCCGACCGATGTTGGCGTCCCGCTGCTGCGCGTGCTGCGAATCACCACCTCGCCGACTGGACAGGTTGTTGAGGTCAACGACACGCGCATGAGCAGCGAGCTCTTCGAGATCGGCTACACGATTAGCCGACACCCGAGTGCCCAGTTGCCTCCCATTGTCGACGACCACTGATGCTCTCCTCCGATTCCTTCAGCTCACCTGACTGCTTGGAGATCCATCACAGCGGCTGGAGACCCCGACGGAGAATCACAAGTGCGTCATCAGCTCGATCCACACGTTCATGCACACGTATTCACATCTACGTACACACGGGTTTTCGCTGGTCAGCCCTAGGCTGCCGAGCATGGTGACATTGGAGGGTGGGGACATGACCAAGAGCCGTCCGGGGTGGCGGCCTGACCTGCTGCGTGCGCAGCGGGAGGCTCATGGACTGACGCTGGAGAGGGCAGGGGAACGGCTTCGTCAGGTCGCCGAGGAGGCAAAGCTCAAGGGAGTGCCGGCGGCGAACCGTCAGACGCTCTGGCAGCACGAGCAGGGCGAGGTCTACCCCGGTCCGCACTACCGGCGGGCCTACTGTCTGCTCTACCGGGCGACCGATCCGCAGCTGGGCTTCCGCGCCGCTCTGCCGGGCGAGGAGACCGTCTTCCGACTCACGCCGGCGAGCGACGATCACAATGGGACGCACGTTCTCGCCGTTGAGCGGGCGATCCATCGGATCGCGGCTGGCGGCGACGGGGCTGACCACATGGGTGTGCAGCAGCGGATCCTGGACGCCTGGAGGCGCCGTCACACCGGGGGCGACCCGCACCGGCCGGTCGTGGTCCTGGTCGGCGGCTACGCCGGATCCGGGAAGACGGAGTTCGCTCGGTTCCTCACCCAGCTGACCGGCTGGCCGCTACTGGACAAGGACCCGCTGACCCGGCCGCTGGTGGAGAGGCTGCTGGTCTCGCTGGGCGGCGATCCGAACGACAGGCACACCGATCTCTACCGCGAGCAGGTACGCAACCTCGAGTACGACTGCCTGATGCAGGCCGCCTGGGCCAACATCAACTGCCGGATCTCCACCGTGCTCACCGCCCCCTTCATCGCGGAGATGACCAACGCGGACTGGATGCAGCGGTTCACGAACAAGTGCTCCTCGCTCGACGTCGACATCGCGCCCATCTGGGTCCAGTGCGACCCGGAGTCGATGCGCGAATACGTCTCCTTCCGCTCAGCTGCTCGCGACGCTTGGAAGCTGCAGCGGTGGGACGAGTACCTCGAGACGATCGACATCGACCTGAGGCCGGCCGTCCCTCACTTGGTCGTCGACAACCGGCTCGGCGCCGCGATCAGCCTCGCCGATCAGGCCCGCCAGGCGATCCGGGAGGTCTACGCATGAACGCGGCACCCGCGGCACCCGCCGTACGCGGCGTAATCCTCTACGGGCCGCCCGCCTCCGGCAAGGACACCGTCACCAGGGCCCTTGCCGATCTCGACACCGCCTTCTCCTTGTTCTCGCGGGTGAAGGTCGGGCCCGGACGGTCCGCCGGCTACCGCATGGGCACGCCGGAGCGCCTCGAGGAGCTGCGCTCGTCGGACGGCGCAGTCGTGTACGAGAACAGCCGGTACGGCAGCACCTACGTGACGGACCGGCCCGGTCTTGACGCCGCGGTCGCCGCCGGGGTGCCGGTGATGCACCTGGGCCAGGTCGACGGGGTGCGAGCCGTGCTCGACGGCTACCCGGGACGCTGGCTGACTGTCCTGCTGTGGTGCCCGCGGGAAGTAGCCGAGGCCCGGTCTGCCGGGCGGGGCGACGTCGACACCCCGGCGCGGCTGACCGCGTGGGACGCGACCCGGGCCGACCTCGACGCCAACCCGGACTTCCGGTTCGACCTGACTATCCAAACGGACGAGGTCGCGCCCGAGGCAGCGGCCGCACAGATCCGTCAAACACTGTCCAGCGAGCTGGTGCTCGTGGACTTCGACGACACGCTGATCGACCGGCTCGCCGCGGTGACGGCCTGGGTGACCAGGTACTGCGCGGGGCACGGCCTGGGCCCGGAAATCGAGCAGCGGATGCTCGACGCCATGCGGATCCGGGCGGACCTGGACGTGATCGAGGGTCTGTGTGCCGAACTCGGTCTCCCGGAGTCGGCCGGCGAACTCTGGTCGCGGTACGAACCGGAGCTCGCAGCAGCGGTGACGCCGTTTCCCGGTGTAATCGAGGCCCTGGCCGCCGTACGAGAGGCTGGCCACCAGGTCGTCGTCGTCACCAACGGCGGCACCCAGATCCAACGCGCCAAGCTGAAGGCCTCCGGCATCGCCGAGGTGGTCGACGCCGTGTGCATCTCCGGAGCGATCGGCGTCCGGAAGCCGGAGCGCGGGATCTTCGAGGCCGCGGCCGCCAGCGTCGGCCGGGACCTTGCGCAGGGCGGGTGGATGATCGGCGACAACGCCGACCTCGACGTCACCGGCGGCCGAACCGCGGGGCTGCGCACCATCTGGATCTCGCACGGCAGGAACTGGCCGGACGGCGCCGAGCCGGACTTCGTCGCCTGGACCGCCATTGAGGCCTTCGCCCACGTCGTGCGAGGTACGCAATGACGGCGGCTCGGCCCGTCCTCGCGGTGCTGCATCCGGGCAACATGGGCGCGACCGTCGCAGCCTGCGCGGCGTCGACCGGAGTCCAGGTCTTGTGGTGCCCGGCCGGGCGCAGCGCCGCGACCGTACGGCGCGCCGCACAGGCAGGGCTGGAGCCGGTGGCCGAGCTGGACGAGCTACTCGAGCGGGCCGAGGTCGTGCTGAGTCTGTGCCCGCCGGCCGTTGCCGAGGATGTCGCCCGCGACGTCGCCGAGCGCCGGTTTGCCGGAGTCTACGTCGAGGGCAACGCGATCAGCCCGGACAGGGCGCAGCGGATCGCCGACCTGGTGGGCCGGAGCGCTCGGGCGGTGGTCGACGGCTCGGTGATCGGCTCCCCGCCGGTTGGTGGCAAGCACACGAAGCTGTTCCTCTCCGGCCCGTCCGACGCCGCCGCGCTGGTGGCGGCGCTGTTCTCGGATACCGCGGTGTCGACGCCGGTCTTGGGCGGGACAATCGGGCAGGCCTCCGCGCTGAAGGTCTCCTACACGGCCTACCAGAAGGCCAGCCGCGTGCTCGCCGCGCTCTCCTACGGACTGGCTCAGTACCACGGTGTCGACCAGGCACTGCTGGACGTGGCCGGCAAGCGGGCCGGCAGCTACCTGACCGAGACTGGCTACATCGCCAAGACGGCTGCACGGGCGTGGAGGTGGGCTCCGGAGATGGAGGAAGCCGCCGACACCCTCAACGCGGCGGGCCTGCCGGACGAGGTGCTGCGCGCCGTGGCCGAGACGCTTGGCCGGTGGACCGCTGCGAAGGACAACGACGAGATCTCGGTCGAGGGCGCCCTCACGATCCTTCGGGAGCCCAAGTGAACGGGAACCTGTCGGAGCATCTGACCGCTGGACCGTCAGATCGACACGTACGGTCGGCGGCTGCGCGCGGAGCGTCCGGACGGGGTAGTCTGGCTGCGCACTTGATCGGTACAAAAGAATTCGCCGCCCGGACCTTGGACAAGTCCGGACGGCGCGAATGGATTAGCGCCCCCTGGCAGGGGCCCTCTCCGTGGTCAGACCTGAACTGTAGGAAGGTCGACGTGATGCAGCGTACCCGTACGCGCTCTCTGGCACACACGCGGCACCCCGCCGTGGACGCGATCACTCGGTCGCTCCGGCGGGGTGCCGTTGTGTCTATATGCGGATACACCTCGCCCCCGAAGGGGGTTTCGAGATGACGTAGTCGTCGAGGGCGGCTGCCGACCCATACCACCGGGTCTCCGCCGCCCAGCCGCAGCCGGTGTACCACCACCAGCCTGCGGCCCTCACTTCGCCGCTCCGAGCTACCAACTCGAGAGCAGAGGCCCGATCTCCGGCTACCAACCGGGTGATCAGGCATTTCAGGTTCTTCACCAGGAACCACAACCGGCACCAAGGGCGCCTTTTGCGTGCCCACCTATCGCTAGGAGGCATTGCCATTTTGCAGCAGCTCCGTGCGGGCTGCCAGTGCCGTCGTACTCGTGGCGTCTTCGACGACGCCACGGGTTACGGCGACGCCGGCACCGGCTCCGGCCGTCCAGAGACCGCGTTTCCCGCTTCCTGCCTGGCCTGTGAGGCCGACTCGACACCGGCACCGGCCGCCGCGCTGCAGCCGAACCGACCAGGCGGCGTGACGCATATCACTCACCTGGGTGAGCGTGGCAAGCTCCTCGTTGACGCCCCTGCGGGTGTAGTTCCGGCCGTGCCGCTGGTTCCCGGCCAGCGGTCCGCGGGTTGGCAGTTCAAGGTCCCGAGCGGTTTGTCGGCTCGGATGCGGGCTTTGGTGGTCGAGGGTGTGGGGGTGGAGCGGTACCGGGAGGGTGGGTCGGACGGCGGCTCGGGTGCCGGCCGGGACACGCACCGGGTCACCTCGGCGATCGCGTTCGCCTTCGCGCGGGCCGGGGCGGACCGGCTCGCGTTGCGGGACGTCCTGCTGGCGTCTCCGGCCCCCGGTGGTGCTCTGCTCCGGGACCTGGCTCACGCCAAAGGCCACGACCACGCCTCGAAGTACCTGGACCGGGTGTGGCGGCGTGCTGTTCGTGTGACGGGTGAGTCCGCGCCGATCCGGGAGCGCCGGGATGCGATGGCTGCTCTGGCGGAGCTGCGTATCGCCGTCGAGGTGTTCCCGTGGGAGCGGCAGGCCGGGCAGACGGACCGGGCGAACCTGCTGTACCGGCTGGGGCTGTGCGAGCTGGCCGGCGGAGCGGACCACGAGGTGTCGCAGCGTCAGCTGGCCCTGGGCATCGGGGTGAGCGAGTCGACGGCGAAGCGCTCGGACAAGCGGCTGGAGGCCTCCGGGTGGCTGTGGCGTGTGGAGAAGGGCAGTGCCGGGGCTTCCTCGAAGTGGGTGCTGGGAAGGCCTCGTAGGGGGTCGGCTGACGTTGTGTCGCCGGTTGACCCCAACTGCCAGGTAGGGCACGAGGCCCCCGGGTACCTGGATGGGGTCAACCGGCGACACGCCCCCTCCACGACGTCTGCTGGCCCGGCCGATACCCCGGCTGAGCTGGACTTCCGTCTGCTCTCCGATCTGATGGCCCGAGACGCTTTCAGGGCCCGTGGGCTGGGCAAGACCGCAGCAGAGGTGGTCGCGGCCCTCGCGCACCGGGACGGGCAGACCGCCGTGGAGCTCGCGGCCAGCACCGGGCGCCACCGTGCCACCGTCCACGCCCGCCTGGCCCGGTTGATGGAGCACCGCCTGGTCGTGAAGCTCGGCGAGCTGTACTACCTGGCCGACGGCCTCCTGGAGGCCCCGGCCAAGCGCCCACGGGGCAGCCGTCTGCCGTCCTGGCGGTCCGTGGACCGCTGGGACGAGGTGGCCTCTGACCTGGACGTTTTCGGAGCGGGCTACCGGCAGTGGTGCCTGTACGCCTTCGACCGGATCGCGGCAGACGACGTGTACCGCAGGGTACGCGAGCACGCCCGTCCGGCCTGGCCGGCCACCGAGCTCACCGACCAGGACTGGGCGTTCCTGAACTCCTGGAGCGCCGACTTCGAAGGCGCCGACCGGGTCGTGAGCGCCTGATGATCCAGCCCGTCACCAGCGGAGCCGACCTGGCCCGCACCGCCCTGCGAGCCGCCCGCAAAGCCGCTGGCAGCCGCGGTAACACCCCGGCGAAGCGCCCCGCCGCCGGCCTGCACCGCGCCGACCGGCATGCCCGCGAGGCCCGGGAACCGAAGCCGATCGCGGACGTGTTCCTCGCCCTGGTCGCCGCGCACGGCTGGACCCTGGGCACCGCCGGCGGAGGCCTGCGCGACCACTGGCCCACGATCGTCGGCCCCGACGCCGCCGCCCACTGGCACCTCGCCGGCTACGACCCCACCACCCGCCGCCTGCGCGTGGTCGCCGACTCCCCGGCCTGGGCCGCCCAGCTCCGCTACCAGACCCGCCGCATCGTCATCGCCCTCGACCAGCTGCGCCCAGGCACCGTGACGGCCATCGACGTCCGCGTCGGCCCCGCCCCCGTGGTGCAGCACGGCCAGGACCCCGATGACCGACCTGCCCGTCGCGACGACCGACCCACGATGTGGCCGGCCCGGTCGCCGCTCGCTGACCACCACGCCTACCAGGACCTGCGCCGCCAGATGCGGGAGAACGCCGCTGCCCGCCAGACCGCCTCTGACGAAGCCGCCGCCGGGCGCGAAGCCAGCCTGGCCCGGCACTACAACCGGCTGCGCGAACCCGAGGCCGCCCACCGGCACGTCATCGAGGAGGCTCCCGCCCCGACCATCGACGAGCACGACCGCCAGCAGCGCGAGCGTCACCGTGCCGCGCTTGCCGTCGCCCGTGCCACCAGGGCCGGGGCGATCCCCTTGCCCATCTTCCGCCCAGCCTCGCCGCGGGCCGGAGCAGCGTGAGCCGTCACCGTTCTCGCTCTTTCGGGGAAACAGTGCGACCGCGTCCGGAGGAGAGCTGGCTCGTTGACCGTTCTGCAGGAGGTGCCCTACGGCCTGCGGGCCGCGCAGGCGTCGGCCGGAGCACCGGCACGAACGAGCAAGGGGAGCTTCAAGTGAGCGACACCATGGGAGCGGCCTGGTTGCCGCTGCTGGAAGACCTGGGAGAGAGGTTTAACGGCTGCACGATCGAACACGTGGCAGCCTCGACAGTCCCGGAGGCCACGGCCTGGTTCGCGGCCGAAGCCGTGACCAGCGTCGAGGAACTGACCAAGGCCCTGTCCTCCCCCTGGGCCCTCCACACCCCCGAGCAGGCGGGAGCCGTCGCCGCAGCCCTAGTCTCCATCGAGCACCACGTCGCCCAGGCCAAGGGCCGCCTCCCGTCATGGAGGTCCTGGACCACGTCGTCGCCGGCCGGCTGGACACCGTCCGCGCCCGCTGGCTCCTCGCTCGCCTCGGTGAGGGCGATCTAGCGGTTCGCCGGACGGATCGGCCTCTCCTGCCCGACCCTGCTGGAAGTGCAGCCCCACGAACGACCCGGAAAACCCGAACGGAGCGCCCGTGCACCAGGCACAACCCCACCCCTACCCGGCCGGTACCACCTGGCTGTTCAACGCGGTGAGGAACAACTACCCGAACACCTTCGAACTGGTCCTACGGTGGGAGGCCCACGACGAACGGCTGTTCCGCGACCACGCACCGTCGGACGTCGACGCGCCGGCGCTGTGGCGCCAGTGGGCGGACAACGTCGCCGACTACCTGCACGCGGAGGACCCCCTGCGCTACCGGCCGGGCGACGTCCACATCACCTGGACCATCAGCACCCCGTCCGGCATCGGCATCGCCGAGTACGCCCCGTACTACGAGCTCAGCCCCTTCCAGAAGACGCTGCCCGACCCCGAGGACTTCCTGACCCACTACACCCACCCGGTCCACGCGGAGACGGGAGAGCGGGTCAACTGGCTGCGCCTTCCCGTCGTCGACCGGCGCTGGAACACCGGTGGCCAGGACTCCGGGTACGGCTTCATCCAGGAGGCGATCGGGTGGAAGCCCGGCCCTCTCCAGCCGGTGATGAACGTCCACCAGCTCGCGGCAGCAGCCGGTATCCGGCCGTAGCCAAGCGGCCTCCGGTCCGCGGGCTGGGAAGGGGCAATTCCGCCGCATCCTGCCCGCTTGCACCGCTGCGGCCCGGAGCGGCGTGACGTGCGGCCGTCCTCGCCCGTTCGGGGGAAGGCCGGGACAACCGCGCGATGGTGCGACAGGGCCCGCCCTGCGCCTCTACCTCGGTAGGCTGCCAGCTGGCCGGGGCGAGGGTGATGAGGTCGCTGTCCCGGGCCAGCAGCATCGCGCCGGTGTGGCTCGGGATCACGACGGTGACCCGGCGGCTCAACCCGCAGTCGGCCAGCGCGGCGTCGATCGGCCCGAGCCGCTTCCCGCGCCGGGAGACGCCGATGTGCTCGGCGTCGGCGAACCGCCGGAAGGTGATCCGCTTCCCGAACAGTGGATGGTCCTTCCTGGCCACCCCGACCAGGTGCGCGCGAAGGAGCGGGCGGGTGCGGACCCCGGCCGACTGCCTTCCGGGGGCAGCTCCGGGGCCTACGGCGACGCGAGGATTGTCCGGTTGGTGGGCTGGCGGCTGGGTAACTCCCCCTCCATGCCGGAACGCCCCTCTCCTTGCCCCAGCCACCTGGTGCCGGTGATCACCGACATCGCGTCTTTCAACGCGGCGTACGCGACCGCGAAGGCCGACAACACGGTGTTCATCGCGATCCAGCGAGCCGGTCAGGCGTGGACGGTGCGAGCGGACACCCTGACCGCCATCGGTCACCAAGTCGACGACGCGGTGCAGGCCTCGCTCACCGAGGTGGCTGCGCGGCTTGTCGCCAGCGGCGAGCTGGCCTCCGGATCGTCGCCCGGCCCGATCCACATCACCCTGCGGGGCGTCGCCGATGAGGAGCGCGCCCGGCAGCTGGCGGCCGCGGTACACGCCGCTCTGCTCGGCGACCCGGCCCCGCTCTCTCGGGTCGGGCAGATTGGGTGTGCGAGGGCCACCCTGCCCGTCCCGTCCTCCGACCATCCCGGAGGACCAGCCGGCCGTTCTGGAGGTGACGGAGGATCCGAACAGGTCGCGTGCGGACCTCCTTGAGGCGTGGCTACACTACGGCGCCATACAGATGCGTTCGGCTACCGGCCAAGCAGAGCGGTAGCCACCTGATCAGGGGGCTGGGCGAAGCATGGGCAAGCGAGCACGTCGACGTCGTCGGGAAGCCGCGGCCAAGGCCGCCGTGGTTGCGGAACCGACGGTCCTGCAGTTCCCCCACGGCGAGGAGCCGGTTCTGCAGGTCGAGGTTGCTCCCGATGCCACAGCCGACGATCTGGCCTTGGTCCACCGCTACTGGGACCTCACCGCATACGGCTGGCGCTACAAGGTCCGTGAGCTGGGGTCGACCCTGACCGTGCTGAGCACGGTCGCTGCCCATTCCCGTGCCTTCCTGCTCAGCGTCGGGTGCTCGCTGTGCGGTGAGCCGATCGAGATCGCCAACCGGTCGGCTGGCACCGTTCTCGCCGGCCCCACCCTGACCGAACCCCGTGCCACCGGCCTGTGCTCCGCCTGCCAGGAGCACCACACCGCGGTGAAGGAGCAGCAGCAGCGCCTGGCGGCGCAGCAGACGGAACAGGAAAAGAGAAAAGCGAAGGAGGCCGAGCAGGAGCTCCGAGAGAGGGTAGCCGGATGGACGACGCGGGAGCGGGAGGCACCCTGCGTTGCCCGGACCGTGGACGGCAACGCGGAGCTGGTCCTGTTGCTGGCCTTGGCCGAGCGGGCCCGGGCCGGTCGGTCGAAGCCACTGCCCGCGCTGTCCTCTATGGAAAGCGGGTGGACCGGTGACGTGGAACGTGATGCGAAGGCCCTGTCGAGTCTTCGCGAGCAGGGGCTGCTGGTAGTCGACGCGCAGTCCCCGCTGTCCGCGTTTCAGTTGGGGAACGAAGGCGGCCTGATGTACGTGCCCGCCGAAGTGCTGTGGAGTCTCAAGCTTGACCCGGACGCCACGGTCGACCTGGTCGCAGAAACCTGTCTTCGGCGGGCCACCTCGATCGGCCAGCAGCCGGCGGCTGAGATCGCCTCTCTCAGCCGGCTCGTCACCACGCTCGAGGCCAACCACGTCATCGACTACCTGAACTCGCTGCTGACCAAGAAGTACGGCTATCCGCCGGTGCCGGAGGCCCGCGAGGTAGAGCTCTTCGACACGATCATCGATGGGATCACCGGCGGCTACACCGCAGGCCAGATGATCGCGATCGTGTGGCGTGCCGCAGACTCGGCGGCTGCGTGGAAGGAACGCAACGCACGGATGGGACCGCCGGAGGCCTCGTCGGCGACGGTGACCATGGTCCGCAAGAAGCTGGACGACGCCCGTGAACGCCGCCAGCCCGTCCCCGAGTACGAGCCACCGCGCTGGATGTCCGTGCCGGCCGCCCTGGGCGCGGCCCGCCAGGTTCTTGAGGCCGTGGAAGGTCCCCGTCGACGGGATCGGATCAGTGCGTGCAACCAATGCGACATCAACGGTTTCGTCTCGGACGAGGTCGACGGCCGCGAGGTCGCAAGCCGCTGCCTCCACCTTCCCGCAGCCCGCCGTCCCGACGACGACCACGTCCCCGCTGATCTCAACTAAGGGCACCGAGTCGTTCGGCCCTGCCACGCCTCCTCCCACCGATCGGACGCACCGTGGACGAGCCCGCCCACCCCGCCGAGCACTACGTCCTCGTCACCCCGGCCGGGGAGCTGACCTCCGGCCTCGCTCCTCTGCGGGACATCCGCCGACGCATCGAAGCAGACTCCGGGATTGGGGAAGCGGGCTTCGAGCACCTTCCCGGTGTGGGCTACCCGATCGCGATCTACTACTTCACGCCCTACGGCCAGGACCGGCGCAGCGTCAACACCGTCGCGGGCGGAATGTTCTGGGCGCTGTCCGCCTCTGCGGATACGGACGGCGAAACCGCCGTCGATCCGGACCTGAGGAAGATCAGGGTCCGCGGCCCGGCGGCGTTCGTCCTGCGGGCCACGGAAGCCACGAGCATCGACGAACAGCACCGACGTCTCCTGGACGTCCACCGCCAGGAGGTCGCCAGGCTCCGCGCCGAGAGCTGGCTGCCCGCACCCTGTCCCGGGGCCGGTGCGGAAGCCCACCGTCGGCCGGTCAGGGGCCCGGCAACCGGGGCAGGGATTGCCGAGGCGCTGGCGGCCGACCTGCGTAAGCACGTCCACTTCCGCAGCCTGCCAGCCGACCAGGTCCGGGAGTACCTATCCCGCGTCGTCGGCCAGTGGGCCACCCGCAACGGCTGGGAACCCGAGCGGGAAGCACCGGCCGAGCGCCCCGAAGACGGCGAGCACGACCTCCTGTGCCGCCACTCGACCCTGCCCGATCTGGTCATCGAGATCGAGCGCGGCAACCGCCGCGCCACCGCCGACAAACTCGCCCGCGCCGCCGCCAGCGGCCACATCGCGATCTGGCTGCGCTGGGCCGGACCCGCACCCCGGACCGTCCCGGCCGGAGTGCTGCTGATCCACCTCGCCGCCGTCCCGGCCGCCCGCAACGGCGACCGCCGCGCCTACACCCTCACCAAGCAGGCCGCAGCCGCCGCAGCGGTCACCACCGGCCGCTGACCCGGCCGCCCCGGCAGCGTAGCCGTCCCGCCCCACGACGCCCTCCGGCAAGGAGCCGCAGTGCACGCAGACCTGGACATCGGCGGCCGGCCGATCAGCAACATCCGGCTGCGCTGCGGGGACCCCCGCGAGAACTGGCGTCCCGAGCGCGGGCACCTGCCGGGGTGGGGCGTCCTGATCGAGGTGCCGGCCGTCCCGGAGGGGTCCTGGACCACGTCGTCGCCGGCCGACTGGACGCCCAGACAGTGATCACGGTGTAGCAGGCATGTCCCCGTCCCCGTCCTATCGCCCGGCCGCCCGATCGAGAGAAAGACCGGCCGTAACGCCCTGGTCGGCCCGGGTGGAACGGGCAAGAGTGGGTCACCTCCGCGGTCGCAACATGAAGCCATCGGGCTCGATGGCGAGCGCGGCACCCGCGGCCTGGTCCGGGTAATCCTGTCGGGCACCTACGTGGTCGAGACGGCCGGGCTCTTCAGAGGAAGAGCCCGGCCGTCGATGTACGGAGCGAGAAAACAAGTTCAGGACCCGACCGGGTCTATCTGCGCGAGGTGCCGCATTTCTATCCGGCTCGCGCAACATGATCCACGACCATTCGCGTATTGATGCAGAGCATTTCGAGGATCTGAAGAGCAGGTGCCTGGCGGCCTTTTCCTAGATCAGCTTGCACCACGGCTTCCATCGAGAAATTGCCAGACACTCGGGCGATCCTCCCATTGGTAATATTACGAAGAAGTAGTGCACCATCTATCCATTCCGGGGCAAATGCTTCTACTTTAGGCGGAACGGAGGCTGTGGCATCTTCTTCCGTTTCGAATTCGACTGTTTGCTGATGACTGGCAGACGACGGATCCAGAGTCGGCTTCATCTGCAAGTGATGCTTGTCGCTGTTGTCGAGGTCTCGAAGCAGCAGCAATAGGTCAGATTCTTCTTTTCCGCCCCTCTGGAATGGCTGCACCTCTTCAATGGCGATCCGATACGACTCGGGCAGCACTTCGATCCGCTTCTTACCGTCCACCCATTCACTACTAGTGGCGCAGATGGGGAATTGAATCCTCTTCAATGCCCGACTCTCGGAGACTCCAGCCTGTCGCGCGATAGCGATAGAGAGATTGTCCAATGCCGCACGAAGCTGGTGAACGGCATCACCCCAATGAAGCCCCCAGTCGTCCAACGGTGGCTGCGCATGGACCCGAAGCCTTAGCTCCCAGCTAAGGCGATCCTCCGCAATAATCGCTGATGCATCAAAAGGGTAAGCGCTTGACCAGGCCTGAATATTGGCCGCCAAGGCCTCGCCCAAATGTCTGGCGCGCTGCACTCTTCTCAACTGGTCGTCGAAATCCATTTCACCCTCCACCTGCGGATTTGAAAGTTCAACCATAGCCGTAACGTAGACCCGCGTCGAGGGATTTGATGCGTCGACCATCCTTGATCAACGCATCCCCAATACATGTGCAGGTCGTCGGAACGATCCACGTTAAAGACGAGATGATCGAAGCCGGTCAAGGCCTAGAAACGATCCGCCGCAAGTGCGGGCCCGAGAACCAGTCCACCAAGCATCACGCCCGCAACCACCTGGCCCCGTACAGGAACGGTCCCCGCTCGGCCCGGCCCACCTGCCGATGACCCTCAGCGGTGCCGCGTGACCAGGACCGCTCCACTACCCGCCCGCCGACCGCTACCGTCAACCATGCCGCCCGCCACCGCGGCGACCGCCACCATCGAGGAGGACCAGGTGACCACCCAGCCCGACCCCCAGGACACGGCCACGCCGAGGCCGGCCACCCTGCACGAGCTGCGCACCGCGATGTCCCGCTACGGCCTGCCCGGAGACCGGGACCGGTTTGAGCGGGACCTGGCCGCCGCCCTTGACGCCTCCCCGATCGGCGACCTCGCCGCCGTCGCCGAGGTCATCGCCACCTACCGCCACCGCCTCGTCCTGCGCACCGACGAGCACGCGATGGCCTCCCTTGCCGCACCGATCGGCGGCCAGCAGTGGACCCCGGTCGCCGACGCCTTCGCCCGCGCGCGCGCCGCCGGCGGCGACCGGTGACCGACCAACCCGAACAGCAGCCGGCTCCGCTGCACGTCTTCCTCTCCGACGCCGCCGAGCACACGCTCGCCGCGCTGCGTCCCGGCGAGCTGGACGTGGTCGAGAAGCTCGTCGAGCGCCTGGCGGTGTTCCCGAGGCTCGGGATCCCGGTGCCCGGCGGCACCGACCCCGAGGTCGACGACTACACCGCCCGCACCGACCCGGCCTCCGACTCCGGCGACCGCATCAGCGTCGTCTACCGCCTGCACGAGGGCATGAAGGCGATCTTCGTGACGTGGATCATCGCCGGGCCCTGATTCGAGGCGGCGTCAACCCGTACACGGCTCTGACCTCGCACTATCGAAGTTGTACCGGGTCCACTGTTTCAGGTACCCGAACGCAGGCAAGCATCTGTTAGGAGTCTTTGACGAGGGCCCGGTTCTCCAAATGGAGAGCTGGGCCCTGTTGCGTCTGCGGCAGGGCATGTACGGCCCGCCGCACGCAACTGCCAGGGAGAGTGCGGCGGGCCCTGACCACCCGGAAAGGTGCCCAACACGTGGATACCCGAACGCTCCTCCTTCTCATCGTCGGCGCAGGCATCGTCTACCTCTGCGTGCACAACCCCGCGCTGGGAGCGGCGCTGGCGACGGCGGTGGCCGTGGTGCTGCTGCTGAACGAGATCACCAAGGAGTAGCGCGGCCGCTGGCCGCAGGTCTGCGAAACGGCCTGCGGCCAGCTTCCGCCAGAAGGCATGCCAGTGCCCGGCCCAGGCGGTCGGGACTTCCTCACCCTCCCCGCCGCGTACGTGGACCACGTGCTCCTGCCGCCAGGCCAGGGTCCTCGCTGCGGCATGTTCCGCTGCCGCGCCTTGGCAACGGCCGCGCGAGACCGTGTCGGAGGCGTACGCGGCCTCGTTGAAGCATCGGCCCGACGTGGGGCCCGGGCGCGCCAGGGCATCTACGGGCCTGTCCATGGGCGACCAGTGCCGGTAGGTGGCGGAGCTTCGAGGTGAGCTGATGTCGGTTCTTGGCGAAGGCCCCGGGCCTGAGCCCGGTGGCCTGCGCAACGGGTGGATCCACCGCGGCAGCCCGTCGAAGGTCCTGCGCGCCCGTGCCGTGGGGCGCTGCAAGTGGTGCGGGAACGGGGTGGTCTGGTACGACCGGCACGACGGCGGGCGGATTCCGCTGGCCCCGGCCAGGTTCCCCGCGCACCGGGTCCCTCCCCGATTCCGGTGGAGCGTGGACATGGGCATGGCCGCCCCCGGGGCACTGTTCGGTGACTGCTTCCTCGCACACCCCGCGATCTGTCCGGCGATCGAGCACGAGGGCCTTCCGCGGGACATCGAGGATGTCGTGCGCGTGCTGGGCGTACGGATGCGGAAGTTGCTCGACTCCGGGGAGTTCGTTCCCGCCGACCCGCCGCTGGACGAGACCGAGGTCGCCGAGCCGGAACCCGCGGCCGCGGCCGGGGCGGGTGAGCGGCACGTGATGTGTCACGGGCCGCTGCTGCGGATCTGCCCGGGGAGGATCGAGGACCTGCAGTGCGTCGCGGAGGGAGCACCCGGGCAGCGGTGCGAACGCGCGGTGTTCAGTTCTGCCGAGGGGCGCTGGACGGAAGTCGACATTCCCGAGGCGAAGGGGCGTGCGGGGAAGTCGATCATGCTGACCTACCGCGGCAGGATGTGGGCCTGGGAGATCGACCCGCTGGACTTCCGGGAGGCCACACGATGGCTCTGGCAGAAGTGCCCCTCCCATGCGTCCGCCGCCGAGCTGCACGAGCGCGAGCTCGTGGACTTCTCCACGATCCGCCACCACGACTTCATCCTGAGGCGCCGGCCCGCCGGCTACGAGCACGCCGTCGAACGGCGGGAGAAGCCCGCTGCTGCGGGCACGTCGTCCGAGCGCACCCTGTGCGCGGGGGACGGGTGCCGCAACGGCACCATCACGCCGGTCGACGAGGGCTGGCTGTGCTGGCGGTGCGCGCCGAAGGTGCGACGGCGCCTGGCCACCTGGGGCCGGGTGCGGAAGGAGAGGGTCCTTCCGCACCCGGTCGCGGCGGTCGAGGACCTGGCCGAGTGGACTCCGGACCTGCCCGCGGCTTTCCTCCCGCACGAGCGCAGCGAAACGGAGCGGCTGGTCTGGGACGGCGTCCACGACGAGAACCCGGACGGTCCGCCGTTCTGATCCTCCGCCTGCCGAGACGGCCTGGCGCCTGGCCGGGGCAAACCCGTCGGGTGGGGCATCCCCTGGGAACCGCCCCCACCCGACGGTCTGTGGGCTGATGCCCTGCCGACGGGGTGTCAGCCCGCGGCCCTGGCCGCTGCCCGCAGGTGCGTGCGCAGCTGGCCGCGCAGACGGCCCAGGCTGGTCTTGGTGCCGAGGCGGGAGAGGAACTCGTCCGCGCCCCAGACCACCAGGTGGCCCTGGCGGGCGAGGTAGAGGCCGACCTGGTCGATGCCGTAGTCGTCGTCGTAGTCGAGCAGGAGGTAGCCGGCGAGCTGGTAGATCTCGTCCCGGCCGAGCCGCTGGGGACGGGTGCTGGCCTTGCAGTCCAGGAGCAGGCCGTCGAGGATGAAGTCGGCGTCGGCGCCGCCGATGTCCGCGCTGCCCGCGAAGCCCGGGCCGCAGACCCGGTCCTCGGAGGGCAGCGAGCGGAACGCCTTGAACGGTTCTTCGGCGAGTTCCATCTGCCGTCGGAGGTCTTCGACGACGTACGGCGGGACGTCGGCGCACAGCTGGTCGAGGGTCGTCGCCCCGGTGGCGCCTGCCAGCGGGTTGTGCCGGCGGAACTGCCCGCTGCGGAAGACGTCCTCGAAGTGCGCGGCGACGAAGCACAGCCGGCTCAGCTGTTCGTCGTCGAGCGCGGCGGGCCGGGCGAGGTACTCGTCCACCGTGGCCAGCAGCTCCAGCCCGGCGACGTGCAGGGCCATGCGGGCGTCGTCCGCGGGCGCTCCCACGTGCCGTTGTCCGAGGCCGGCGCCGTGGACACCCTGTACGACGGCTTCGCCCGGCGGGCGGCCCAGGGACAGCCGAAGCCGGTAGTCGACGGCGTGCCCGAGCGCCGGCCAGTCCGGGTACTGGACGTCGACGGGCTGAACCGGGTGCGGCAGGCCGGCGATGCGCCGCTGGTAGTCGGACACCACGGCGCCGCTTCCCGGCAGGTGTTCGGCCATGAACCGGGACAACGGCGACGTCGTGTACTGCAGCTGACCGGTCAGACTCAGGTGCACCATCGGGATACCGCCGATGGTGCCGTCCTTCTCCTCAACGGCCATCGCCTTCTCGTAGCCGCCCACCCAGGAAAGCCCTCGCGTGTCGAGCTGGTGGCGGGCCCGGGTGACCGCCACGTAGACGAGCCGCGCCTCGTCCAGCCGCATGGGCAGCTGCCGGCCCTCATCGGTCGCCGGCGGCGGTGCGAAGCCCTCGCCGACCCGCACGGTGTCCCACTCGCGGCCCTTGGCTTTGTGCACGGTGGAGACCGTGACCCTGGCGGCCTCCTCCGGGCTCAGGTGCGCCACGGCCTTGAGGATCAGGGGCGCCCCGTAGTCGTCGACCAGCTTGACGATCGCCTTCAGGTCCTGGCCGGCCTTGTCCTGCTCGACGTACTCCTGCACCTCGCCCCAGGAGTTGAACAGGAACAGCTCGGGGTGGCTGGTGCGGCGTCCCGCCTGGAGTTCGAGGGCGGCGTTCGCGATCCGCTCCAGGGCGCTGCCGCCGCCGGCCAGCGCGACCGGCACCCCGTCCTCCAGGAAGCCCAGGACCTCCTGCATCGCGTCCGCGTTGCCCCGGCACAGCACCGCGTCGGGTTCGTTCAGCGGTCCGAGCCGCGAGTCGACCGCTCCGGAACCGGTCAGGCGCAGGTCGGACTCCGCGTGCTTGAGCCACCGGTTGGCCTCCTCCGCGACCCGGGGGCCGAAGCGGAACGACTGCGTCAAGTGGAGGTGCTCGGCGGGGAAGCCCGTCATCACGTCCTTCGCCGAACGCCAGCCGTAGATCTGCTGGGCAGGGTCGCCGACGCAGATGCGCTGCGCCGTCTGGTTGAGGAAGATCTCCTCCAGTACCGGGTTGGTGTCCTGGGCCTCGTCCAGCAGGATGAAGTCCGCCGACAGCACCGGCTCGCCCATCGCCCACATCTTCATGTAGAAGTCGTGTTCGAAGCGGAGCCTGCCGTCCAGGGACTGGATGTCGTCCCACGCCTTCACCGCATAGGGCAGCAGCGTCCGGGCGGCGAAGTCCTGGCCCTGCGCGCTGAGACCGTTCAACCGGTCCATGTGCCGGGCCATCACCTGGCGGTCGGTCGTGTAGCAGAAGCGCCGCACCATGCCCATCACCAGCCGGGCCTGGTGGGCGATCGTGATCTTGGTGCCTTCCACCATCAGGTCGCTCGTGATACCGAGCAGCCGCGCGGTCTGCTTCGCCGGGATCCGCGCGGACGACTCCAGCCGCGGCCCGTAGTTCTTCCCCACCGCCTTGAAGGCCAGCGAGTGCGCCGTCCGGCACTCCACGTTCCAGTCGAAGCGCCCTCGGGCATCGTCCGCGATGGCCCGGTTGAACGAAATGTACAAGCCACGCTTCTTCGTGGCGGAACCCATCAGCATCAGGGTCGAGGTCTTGCCCGTACCGGCACCCGCCACCAGAGCCAGATCCCGGCCGGCGACGAACACCTCCCTCGCGGCCTGCTGCTCCTCGGTCGGTTTCATGGCCATGCGGTCCTCCTCGGTGTGCGGCTTCATGTACCGCGATCACAGAGGATCACCAGATGGAGACGCACCGTCAAGGCGATCTTCTGGGGCGTGGCCGTCTCCCTCGGTCCCGCCGTCGGCCGGGCGGTGCCGCCAGAGCCGCTCTGCCGGGCCTGCTCCCGACGGCTTCGAAGCGGGAACACCAGGGGCGCGTCGTCAACGGCTGCGACGAAGGAATCAGCCGATCCGGCGTACCACCGCCACGACTCGTGCCCTCCCGAACCGGTCCTCGTTGCCCTCCGCGACATAGGTACAGCCTCACCTGAAAGGGGGAACCCGGCATGCGGGTCATCATGGAGGCGCAGCGGTTCGAGTTCGAGGGCCGGTGGGTTGAGCGACGGCTCGCCGCGGGCTGGGCCGCGGTGGTGGGTGAGAGCGGTGCCGGCAAGTCCACCGGGCTCGAGGCGCTCTTCCTGACCTTCGGTCCGACGCCCTGCCTGAAGGCGATGCCGGCCGCGAGGGCCTGCAGCCGCCTGGCCGTCACGATGTCGATCGGCGACTCCCGGTGGAGCATCACCTACAAGCCGGGCGCCTCCAGCGTCGAGTTCGAGAACTCGGGCGATGCTGGTACTCCGCCGGTCCGGTTGCCCTTGGTGTCCAGGGATCCGGACAAGCCCACCGCGGGCCGGTTCCTGCTCGACCAGCTCAAGATCCCCGTCCTGCGGGGGAACGGCAGGGAACTCTCCTTCGAGCACATCCTGCCGTTTGTGTACGTGCGTCAGGCCACCGCCGGGGTCACCTACCTCGGCGGGCTGAAGCCGGAGCTGCGGGAGCTGGCCGTCAAGGCGCTGCTCGGCCTGCGCGAGGACGCCATCGAGGCCGCCCGCACCCGTCTACGGGCGGTCCGCCGGGAGCTCGCCGCCACCCGCCGGGAGCTAGTCGGCTACGAGGCGCTGCGCGACAAGCTCGGCTTCACCACGCCCGAGGAGCTCATCCAGCGCCGGCACCAGGCAGAGCACGACCTCGCCCAGGCCCGCGAGGCTGCCCGTGGCACCGCTGGTGAGCTCAGCGCCGCCCACGGCCGCTTGCAGGAACTGCGCGACACCGCGAGGAAGACCCATGGCGACACAGGCGCCGCGGACGAGGCCGCCGACCGCGCCGAGGAGCACCTTCGCGAGGCGCTGCGGCGCGTGGGCCAGGCCGAGGGTCGTCTCGCGGCCCTGCGCGAGCCCGCTCCCTCCGCTTGCCCGGTGTGCCGCCGCCGACTGCGTCCCGTGCCGGACGACGTCTGCCGGATGTGCAAGGAGCCCCACCCCGGACGGCGCCCGCAGGGCCCGGACCTCGCCGAGCTGCTGCGCGAGGCCGAGCAGGCTCTGGCGGCCGCACGCCGCACGTGCGATGCCCGAAGGCAGGCCGCGGCCGAGGCCCGAGGGCTTTCGGCGGCCGCGCACCGGGCGGTGCGGGAGGCTCACCGGGCGGCGGACGCCTTCGCCGACGGGGTCGTGGAACCGCTGCGGCGTGCCGCCCTAGATGCGGAGAAGCGTGTCCAGGAGCTGGCCACGCTGGCCGAGCAGCTGGCCGAACGGGTCGAGGAACTCGGCACCGTCGACGTCCAGCGGGCGGCGCTCGCACGGCTGGAGGAGGAGGCGCGCACGGCGTCGGAGGCGGTGAACGAGGCGGAGTCCGAAGCCCGCCAGCGGGTGGCCGACCTCCTGAAGCGGTGGTCGGTCCTGTTCGCCCGACGCATGGCACGCGCGGGCGGCCAGTGGCGCCACGCGTACATCGCCGAGAGGGGTTTCACCCCGGTCGTCAACGGCGAGGCCTTCGACTCGGTATCGGTCGCCGGGGCGACCTTGGCGCTGGTCGAACTCAACGCCCTGCTGAGCCTGAGGGACCTTGGCCAGGAGGTCCCGGGCAGCAGCGTACCCGGCCTGCTCGTCGTGGATTCCGCGCTGGTCGGACTCAGCGACACGCCTTCGGACCTCGCCGTGCGGACCTACCTCCTGGAAGCCTTCGCGGAGGCCGCGCGCGGCGAGGGACCGTTGTCCCAGGTCGTGACGGCCTCTCAGGAGCTGGTCGGGGAGGTCCCGGGTGCCCGTCGGACCGTGGTCAGCAGGACCGCCCCGTACATCCCGGAACTCGTCCTCCCGGATGCCAGGTCCGAGCCGCAGTAGGCAGCCTCCGCGCGTACAGCGCGCCGTACGCCCGCGGTGCGACGTTGCCGAGTGCCAGCTTGCTGCGGCCGCCGGTCGGACACCGGCGGCCGCAGCGCCTGCTTGTGGTGTGCTCGTCGGGCTCGGTGCGCGCAGCCGGGTATGCCCTCTCCGCCCTGATGCCCACACCCGACGAGGTCGCCGCCCGCCTTCGCCTCGTCGGCCTGATCCCCCACGACCCGGGGACCGGCGGATGGCGTGCCCCGGACGGGCGGACGATCCGCCTCGACCTCCTGGACGGCATCACCCGCGAGTGATGTGCCGTCCCTGCGAGCTGCGTTGCAGGCCATCGTCGGCGGCCCGCTCCGGTCAGTGCGACTTCGGATCGCGACGTCAGCCGTTCCGACGTCGGAGGGCTCGTACGCCGAGGTCGTAGGCCATGGAGCCGAGTGCGAGGACGACGAGCGGCCACACCAGCGGGGAGTCGGGCGGCACGGTGCCGGACAGCAGGGCGCCGGTGACGGAGCCGGTGCTGGCCATGGCGGTGCAGGTCGGTACGGCGGGCACGCGCACCAGCGGGCCGAGCCCCGTCCTGGGAGCAGCTGGCCGCCGGTTCATCGGGTCACCGCGGCGGCGAGGGCGAGCTCGGTGTGCCTGTCGCCGATTCGGGAGAGTTTGCGGCGGACTCGGTCGCCGGCCTCGGCCGCCAGGTCGAGGTCGAGGGCGGCGTCGGCCCAGCTGCCCCTGCGGGTGGCCCAGAGGCTGGCGACGGCGGCCTCTGTCGCGTTCAGGCTGCGGAAGACGGCATCGATGCGGGGGTTGGCGAGGCAGCGGTCCAGTGCGAGGGCGTCGGCTGCGGCCCGGTCCGGAAGGACGTCCCGGAGTGTCACGCCGTCACGGTTCGGGGTCTCCAGCAGCCACACCCGTTCGGCGCTCCGTTCGCGGACCTCGCCATCGGGGCCTCGTCGGCGGAAGCCGCCGGTCTTACGCTCCCACAGAGGGGTCCATCGTCGGCGTTCGGCGGCGGTGTTCGCCCGCAGGATCGCCAGCAGTTCCGGGTCGGCGAGGTAGCTGCCGAGGTGGTCGACCCAGTCTCCGAACAGCATGGAGGTGACCGCGTCCCTCCACTGTTCGGGCCGTACGTGGCCGAGGACGTTACGCGTGAAGTTGTCGACGGTGGCGTGGTCGCCCTCGATCGCGGCCCACCGGGCGGACAGTGCGGCCAGCAGGGTCTCGCGGGTCGGCGGCCAGTCGGAGATGAATCTCCACCACATTCCGACGCCGATCCAGCCTGCCGGGACCTTCTTCACCAGGTAGAAGAACACCCCTTGCGGCACCCGCCTGATGGTCACCGGTCCAGTGGGGATGCCGACCTTCCCGCCGGTCCTTCCCAGCATCAGGAGACGGAGGGCCTCTCCGCTCCTGTAGCGGTAGTCGGAGTCGGAGTCGGGGAGCGGGCCCGTCTTCCAGCACTGGACCGCACGGCCGGTCCAGTGCAGCGGGTCCTGAAGAGCGGCCAGCCCCGCCGGGAGGGTGCAACCCCGGGCTTCGGTGGTCATCTTGTTCTCGGTCCTCCGTCTCCTGGGGAGCTTCCCCTACTCTTCGCCCCGGCAGCGGGCCGAAACGACAAAGAATCTTGACCCTGCGGACGTGTCCTGCATCACACCAGGGGGCGGTCGGGCGAGGCGCGCCCTGTGCGGGGCTGGGAAGTGGATCGCGCCGCGGTGCCGGGTCGGGCCGCTCGGCGGTGCCTCGCACGCCCAACAACGGTCACGCCGTGGCCGGCGGCGGAGATGAAGTCCTCGGCGGCCGCCGAGGTGAGGGCCGCGGCTGTGATCACGCGGGGTCGGCAGTTGCTCGCCGAGGGCGTTCGGCGGCTGCCACCCTGAGTGAGGTGGGCGGGCGACCGCCTTCGCGCCGGCGGGCCGGGCTGCGCCGATGACCACCTTGCGGGTCCGCGGCACCGGGTGCGCCCTGGATCGTTGTGGTTCGGTTTGGTCCGGCCGTGACCAAACGGTGTGCTCGGGCGACCGGAGGTGCGTGGCGGGCGGGGGTCGGTCGGTCAAGATGCTTGATCTTCCGTCAGATTTGTTCAACTTCTGCCCAGCCTGCAGGAACGGGGTGTCCGGTCGGTTTCCTGGTCTCGAACAGGCCCCGCGGCCCGGGCCGAGGGTCGGTCCGGGGTCCGGGGCGGGAGGACGGAAGACCATGGTCGGCATCGACGGCGGCGGCCGCGCTGATGCGCACGATGACGCCCCGAGCCCGCAGGTACACCAGGACCCTCCCGAGCCGACGCCCGACTCCGGGACCGGGGACCTCGCGGCGGACACCACGCTGCCCGACGAGCTGGTCGCCCTGATGGTGATGCACGGCGAGGCGTACTGGGAGTACGCCCGCCTGCACCTCGGCGACTCCGACGCCGCCGACGGCCTGGTCGACGACGTCTTCGCCGACCTCGCCGCCACCTGGGACACGGTGCTGCGCCAGGAGAGCGTCGAGGAGTTCTGCTGGGGCGTGCTGCGGGCGACGGTCGACGACGCCCTGGAACGCCGCGCCAGGCCGTCGGCCTTCACCGAGGCCGCGTTCGCCGTCGCCATGGACGACGCCCGGGAGGCGTTCCAGGCGTTGGAGAGCGGGATCGGGCTGTTCGCGGCAATCGGCGACCTGCCGGGCAGGCAGCACGACGTGGTCGTGCTGACCTATGTCCTCGGCTACCCCATCGTCACCGCCGCGCGAATCATGGGTATCACCCAAGGCGGGGTGTACAGCCTGCGCCGCGACGCCCGCCGCCGGCTCGCCGCGGCGCTGGGTCTGGATGAACAGACTGCCGAGGAGGCGGAAGAACAGTGATCGACATCCGCAGCGCCGTCAACACGCGGGCCGACGCCGTCCGCGAGGCCACGGACCCCAGCCGGACCTGGGCGCCGCTCGCGGAAGTCCGCCTGCCGGAACCTGAAGGCAGGAGCCGGGCCGCCGCCTGCCTGGACGACGCACCGGCCCGGATCGCCGCGCGCCTCGCGCTGCGGACCCCGGCGCAGCCCTCACTCTCGGTGGTGGCGCGTCTGGACCGCGCCAGGTTCGAGCTGCTGGCGCTGTGCCACCTCGTGGTGGAGGACGTCCAGGCCCCAGGTTGGATCAGCGCGCTGGCTGACACGCCGGCGATCGAGCCGCATGGTGCGCTCGTGCTCGGCGCGCTGTGCCACCTCGCCGTCCACGAGGGAGACGCCAAGGACGGCGCGATGATTCGCCACTCGCTGGCGGACGGGCCGCGCACGTGGTGGCAGCTGGCCGCCGGAGCCGGATGCTTCCAGGCCGCCTACGCGCTCACCCTGCTGTCCGCGGGCCGCGGAGACCAGCGGGAGGCGCGGCACTGGCACGACCAGGCCTGCCAGCTCGCCGGCCACCGGGACGTCCGAACGGCGGTCCTGGCCGCCTACGACGGCTTCCAGCCCACCCACGGCCTGTGCCCGGCCATCCGCGAGGCCCTGGCAAGCCTGCCGACCAGCCGCGACCCGGACTTCGGACGAACCCCCGCGGTCGACCCGGGGCCGCTCGCCGAAGCACTCCGCCGGCACCGCACCGGCACCTGCTGCCGCCCCGCGACGCCGTAGACGGCCCGGAGCACGAGGCGGCCGTGGTGAGGCCGTCCCGATCGGCAGCCGCCGACCGCTGGCGTCGACCACGCAGCGCGCCACATCGGGGAGGACCGAGCGACCATCCAGCCTGACCACCAGGGCGCGGCCGCGCCGAGGCCGGCGCCCACCGGCGCTGGGGGTGCGAGAGCATCGGGCAGACCGAGCACGCCGATGACAACCCGGTCTGGGACGCGGTGTTCCCGCCCACCACAGGACACTGGGCGAAGCGGCCCCGCGGCGGCTGGCCGCGGTCGGGCGGTGCTGTTGCACCGGGCGCTGCGTCAGGTGGCGACCCAGCCGGGGATGGTCGGCAGTACGGTCTCGGCGAGCCGGGTCAGCGTCTCGTGGTCGATGCCGGTTCCGTCCTGCCGGATGACGGCGAGTTCGAAGATCGGGCCGAGGTAGTCGGTGGGGTCCTGGGCGACCATGAGGGTCTGGGCGTCGGGCCCGGGCACGGTGACCGGCTTCCCGTTCTCGTCGTGCTCGGGGGCGAAGTTGAACGTGCCGGTCGTGTAGATCGCAGCGGGGTGGCCGAGGACGGTCGTCTTCGTGGTGGATTCCGGGTGCATCCCGAACTTCTCGTCGATCGAGGCGTAGCCCTCCGCGAGGGCTACGGCCGAGTGCCGCAGGCGCACCTCCGCAGTCGGCTTCCACTGGAAGCTGTTCGGTATCGGGCGCGCGGTCACGACGGGGTCGGTCGGTGTGCCCAGCAGGGTGGGCAGGTCGGGGCGGTTCAGCGCGGCGCACAGGGTCGCGGTCCGCTGCGGGTCGTTCGGTTCAGGGGGCGTGCAGGCGACCGGTCGAGCCGGTTCGGTCGGCTTGGCCTGCTCGGTCGGGTTCGTCGGTCCGGAGAGCTGTCCGGTGCCCCATAGTCCGGCCAGCACCGCGCCGAGCACGCCGGCTGCGGCGGCTACCTTGAGGCCTGCCCGGTCGGTATCCCGCTTGACCTCCTTCTCGACCTTCTCGACGGCGACGTTGTCGGTTTCCACGTCTGAACCCCTCTGTACGAACAATTCGATCGTGATCATAGTGTCCCTATCAGGCCTCTGGCCTGCGGGTATTCCCGGCTGCGGCGGCGACTCAGCCGCCGGAGCACTCCCTCGACGCCCCAGCAGCAGTGCCGAATCGGTGCGTCTGACACCGTGCTCCCTTGCCGTTCCCGCGCGCCGTACCACCCTGCGGGGAGCCGCGGGCAGGGGGACCCGGTCGTACCCGCCCTGGACAAAAGGGACCCCATGGGGGAGTGCTTGAAGCCGCCGATGCCGCCGATGCCGCCGCCGGAAGGCTCGACATCGAGGGCCTCGGCGGCACCCGGGCCGTCCGGCTCGTTGAAGCCGGCCTGGTCGCGGACCTCGCCGCCCTGGTCGCCCTGACCCGTGAGCGGTTTCTCGGCCTGGAGCGGATGGGCGGGACGGGTACCCGACGGCCTGCTCGCCGCGATCGGAGCCGCCCGGTCCCAGCCGCTCAGTCCGGTTTCCTGCGCCCTCGGTGCGCGCGCCGGGTGGACGATGTCCCGTCGGATCGCCGCGTTCTTCGGGTCGATGGCGGAGATCCGTGCCGCCGGCGCCGAGGCCCTACCTGGTGTCGACGGCGTCGGTGCCGAGAAGAGCCGCGTCGTCGCCGTCGAACTCGCCTGCCTCGCCATGCTGCTGGACCTCCTTGTCGTCCTTGGTGCTGGCACCTCCGTCAGCGGCCCCGCGGCCGCGGCCTGAAGCGACGTCGAGAACGCGGTGGCCGGCGGCGGTGGGCTCGCGGGGGAGGCGGTGGTCGTCACGGGCAGCGTGACCGGTGTGCTGGCCGAGCTGTCCCGCAACGAGTTGAACGAGCTGATCGAACGCGCGGGCGGCAAGACCTCCTCCTCGGTCTCCAAGTGCGCCACCCTCCTGGTCGTCGGGGAGACGGCCGGCTCCAAGCGCGCCATGGCCGAGGATCTCGGCGTCCCTGTCCGCCCCCCGGGCGAGTTGCCGACCGCCCCACCGCCTGCCTGCCGTAGACCGGCACGGCCGTCGTGTACGCCGGCTCCGTCGAGGCCGGCGACGTCCGCCATGAACTCGTGGACCGAGCCGGTCCCGCGGTTGCCAGGCATGCCCGAGCTGTAGTGCCAGGGAGCATGAACGGGGCCGGGCCCGACCGCTGCTGGCGGTTGAGCCCGGCCCCGTCGATGGTGTCCGGACGCCTATGCCCTATTCAAGCCCACAGCGTTCCTGCCCGAGCCGGTTCCCCGGGAGGGATCGCCATGCACGAGGCGCGAGGTGCCCCCGGACGGGGTGGAGGCGCTGGGTGAGGAGGTTGCATGGAGCGCACCCCGAGTACGGCCTGGCCGGTCGGGTCGATGCCCGCGACGACCGTCAGGTGCTGCCCGGGTGCTCGGGGTGCAGCCCCCGGCTGTTGTCAGAGGCTGCTAGTGATCATGGTCCCGGTGTGGTTGCCGGGGATGGTGGTGAGGTTGAGGGTTTCGGGGGTGGCCCAGGTGCCGTCGGCGTGGCAGGCGGTGAGCAGGACCTTGTTGTCGGTGGTGGCGATGGCGAACTGGGCGTTGGCGTCGACGGTGGCGGCGCTGATGCTGGTGCCGGTGATGTCGCCGATGACGCCGCGGAGGGAGGCGGCGGGTGATGGCGACGGAGGTCACGGGCGCGGTGGCGCCGGCGTCGGCGACCGATCCCCAGGTGCCCCAGTTCCCGGCGGCGGTGCGCAGGGTGTGGTGGACCTTGCCGCCGGTCACGGAGGTCGAGCAGGGCGCGCACCGCGATCCGGGAGACGGACGGGCCGAAGTCGTGGGCGGTGACGGTCTGCCGCAGGTCATCCGCTTCATCGAGGTCGCCGAGCTCCGGCTCCGAGGCCAGCGCGGCGTCCGCCACCGCGACCGAGGCGCGCCGCACCGCCCGGACGATCGCCGCATCCCGGGGCCCGTCCTGGTCGTAAGCCGCCTCCTGCAGGTCGGCGAGCTGCTGCTGGAGCTCCCAGCGCTGCTCCGCCGAGTGCTCCACGACGTGCAGCAGAACGCACTCGGCCACCTTGACCCAGGGCAGGTCGCGCTGACCAGTGGGGATGTCGGCGAGCCAGACGGCCAGAGTCGACCTCCACCGGACATCACGCAGAGCGTCGTCCGTCGCCAGGAGGGCGCGCACCAGGCCCGTCGAGGGGCCGCCGATCCGGCGGGCCACCTGCAGCAGGCCGAGCAGCACCTGCTCCTCGGCCTGCTCGAAGGCGTCCTTGTTCGCGGTGAGCCACGCCAGGGCACGCTGCGGGTCCACCGTGGCGACCCGATCCAGGTAGGGCTGGGCGGGCCAGCGAGCGGCCTCCGGCAGGAGGCGCCGGGCGCTGATCAGGTCCATCCACCCGGGGCTGACGGCGTGGGTGAAGAAGTACCGGACCGCGCGGCTGCTGGAGCGCGGCCACCGCCTCGGCGTCCTCCACGGTCGGAGCCTCGGCGTGCACGAGTGCAACCAGCAGCGGTGCCAGGTCGGGCAGGTCGAGCACGAGCTGCTCGACGTGCGCCACCAAGTCGGCGAACAGCCGGCGGGTGCTCTCTTCCCCGTCGCCGGAGCTGCCGTGCAGCACGCCGGACGTCGCCCGATAGAAGCGCGCCCACGCGGCGAAGGCCTCCTGCTCGCCGTCGCCGGGGGCCGTCCCCGTCCGCTGCCGGACGATCTGCGTCAGCTGACGCCGCCGAAACGCCCCGCCGTCCTGCTGCTCCCGGACCCGGTACGCGAAGGCCTCGCGCAGCCCGGCCAGAGCATCCGGCAGGGCGGCGCGCGCGGCCGCGCCGGAGTCCCGCCGGGCCTGCTGCAGCCGGCGCAGTACCGCCACGAGCTCCCGCTGCTCCTCCGAGCTGGAAGGGAGGGTCTCCAGCCGGGCGACGGCGGCGAGGAAGTCACGCTCGGCGTCGTACTCGGGCCTCGGATCGATTGGCACGGGAAGCCGTTCGGCGGGCATCCGGATCAGTCGCTGGACTCCGGCCCCGATGCCAGCCCGCGGTTCCAGGGCGTCGGGCACGTCGGCCGCGCCGTCGAGCACGGCGTGCAGCTTCTCCAGTGGGCCCGTCATGCCGGCCGGCTTCTTCAGGAGCGCCTCGACCTCCCGGTTGACCTGCTCCTGCGCGTCGCGCGGCCCCTCAAAGTCTTCGCCGGCTTCCTTGAGGAGGCTGTCGAGTGCGGACCGGCAGGAGGCAAGCACGCTCTCCATCGGCTGCGACCAGCGGCCGGGCTCAGCGAGCTTCTGCCGGGCGTCCCGGAGGTGTCCGAGCGCCCGCAGCCCGTTGGGGCCCATGGCGGTGAGGGCGTCGGCGGTGAGGGAGCCCTCGGCCAGCCGGGAGGCGTCGATGCCCGTGCCGGGCGCACCGTGAAGGGTCACCGGGCCACGCTAGCAACTTCCCTGCCGGGCACGGCTTCGGCGGCCGGGGTGAGCGGCATCAGGCCCTGAAGGTCTTGCCGGTGGCCGCGGTGACCAGGACCGTGCCCGGCTCCGGCAGCACGGGGATCTCGCCGCCCTACTGCTCGCGAACTCGCCCCCTGGGTCCAGGAGCGCCGGGCCGTAGCGTGGGCCGAGGACCTCGCCACGCAGGCCGAGGCCTTCCTGGGGGACGACACTCCGTAGGCCCGGACCTGTGGTCAGCGGCCAGCAGTGCGCCGTCAGGGACGCCGACGCGCTCCTCTCTTTTCGGCGCGGTGACCTCCGGAGGCGGTAAAGCCTGAACCTCGTTCGAGTTTGCGGGGGACCTGTACGTGGCGGTGACCCGGGTGCCCGGAGGGAAGGGTCGGGGCACCCGGACCCCCGAGCGACTGAACGGCAGCGACCGAAGCGACCGAAGAACCGTGTTCACCCGTGACCTGTGTGCGCGACACGCCGGAAGCGACCCTGCGAGGGGCCAGGGGCGCTTCGGTCGCTGCCGTTCAGTCGCTGTGAAAACATGCAGGTCAGAGGGCCTTTCGGATACGGATCAGCGACCGAAGCGACCGAAGGTCCGGTATATGAGGACATTCGCGTGTGCGCGTGTGCGTCATAGACCCGGGCTTGAGTCGCTTCAGTCGCTGATCTTTCCTGATCAGTCGCCTGACCTGCGGAAATACAGGTTCCTGCGGAAGGAGCGACCAACGGTGCTGAGTCGCTGGATCTCGGCTCGGTCGCTGGCCGTAGAGCCCCCCACGGGTTGCCCGACTCCGGCTCCGCACTCGGCTAGTCTGTCTGGGCTATGTTCTGGGCTTGAGTCGCTTCAGTCGCTGTCTCATCGATGGTGAGCCTCTGACCTGGTCTTTTGTTCCAGCGAACCAACCAGCGACCGAACACCGAGCAGCGATCGAGAACAGGAGAGGGACCAGCGTGACGGCGCCGAAGGCCGTGGGGAGCGACCGAAGCGACCGACCGGGCAGAAAGCCCCGGTCGCTGGCCGTCGCCCAGTGGTGCGCGGCTCAGGGCTGGCCCGTGCACCCGCTCGCCCCCGGCCGCAAGACCCCACCCGCCAACTGCCCCGCCTGCCAGGCAAACGCCCACGCCGCCGACGCCTGCCAGTGCCACGCAGCCGGCCGCTGGTGCCACGGCTTCCACGCGGCCACCCTCGACCCCGATCTCCTCGACGCCTGGTGGAAGACCAACCCGGGCTTCGGCGCGGGCGTCGCCTGCGGTCCCGCCCGCCTCGTCGTCCTCGACGTGGACACCCACACCGACGCGGTCCCCGCCCGGGACCGGATCCTGCCCGGCATCCCGATCCACCAGGACGTCCCCCTCGAAGGGCTCGCCTCCGGCTACCACAGCCTCGCGCTCCTGGCCGCCCTCCACCAGGCCGACGACCCGACCACCGACACCGGCACCCTGCGCGTACGCACCCCGTCCGGAGGCCTGCACATCTGGTACCTCGACCACGCCGGCCTCGAGTTCACCTGCTCCACCGGATCCTCCAGCACCCGCGCCCTGGCCTGGCAGGTCGACGTCCGCGCCCACGGCGGCTTCATCGTCGCCCCCGGCACCACCACCCACACCGGAACCTACGACCCCCTCCCAGGCGCGAAGACCCCCGCCCCGCTCCCGCAATGGCTCAGCGACAACCTGGTGCGCACCGGCCACCTCAAGGACAAGCCCGTCCCGCTGCCCACCGTCCAGCCCGCAGCGCCCCCGCGGGCGCGCCAAGCCGTCCTCGCGGCGGGCGGCGGGCGAACCGGGGCGAACCGACTGCTCGAACCCCTCCTGCAGGACGTGGCGAACTGCGCCGCCGCGCCGGAGGGCACCGGCTTCACGGGCAAACTCAACCGTGCCGCCTTCACCGCCGGAGGCCTCGCCGCCGCCGGCCACCTCACCCACACCGAAGCCGAGCAGACGCTTCTCGCCGCCGCGCTCGCCGCCCGCCCCGCGCGGGACCGACACAACCGCACCGTGATCCGTGCCGGGCTCGCCGCCGGCGCCCGCCGGCCGCTGCACCTGGAGGCGCGGGGATGAACGACATGATCCCTCCCGGCCAGGGCTTCGACCCCGTCAGGGCCGCCCAGCACATCCTGGCCCACCAAGGCATCCCCGGGGTCCTTCCCCCGCAGTCCGCCGCCGCGGTGCAGGACAGCCTGCTTGACTTCCAGCCACCGCCCGCGCCGGCGGTGCCCGCCCCCATGACGACGGCACCCGTGATGACCGCCCGGCAGCCCGAGCCCGCCGGCGCCGAGGCGACCGCACACGGCCTCCTGCCGGACTCCCTGTCCGACCGCGGCAACGCCAAACTGTTCGTCCACCTCTACGGGGGCGACTACCGCCACGTCCCCGGCCTGGGCTGGTACCGGTGGGCCACGCACCGCTGGCAGATCGACGAGGACGACACCGTCCTGTGGGCCGCCGGAGAGATGGCCGAGGCCATCTCCACCCACGACCCGCGCGGCATCCACACGAACTCGGACCTGCGCCGCCACCGCCGCCGCGCGCTGTCGACCTCCGGCATGAACGCGATGCTCGCCCAGGCGAAGTCCGCCCCCGGCATGGTCCTCAACGCCGCCCTGCTGGACGCCGACCCCTACGCCCTGTGCACCCCCGGAGGCGTCGTCGACCTGCGAACCGGGACGATCGCCGCCCCGGACCCCACCCGCCACCACCACTCCCGCTCCACCACCCTCGCGCCCGCCCGCATGCCCACCCCGCGCTGGGACCGCTTCCTCACCGACACCTTCGGCGACGACAAGAACGGCCGCCAGACCCGCGACTTCCTCCACCTGCTCCTCGGCTACTCGATCAGCGGCGACGTCGGCGCCCAGGTCATGCCCTTCCTCTACGGCCAGGGCAAGAACGGCAAGTCCGTCCTCCTGGACGTCATGATCCAGCTCCTCGGCGACTACGCGGACGCCGCGCCGCCCGGCTTCCTCATGGCCAAGACCTTCGACGGCCACCCCACCGACCTCGCCGAACTCCACGGCCGACGCATCATCGTCTGCTCCGAACTCAAGCCCGGCGACCGCTTCGACGAAGCCCGCGTCAAACTGCTCACCGGCGGCGACAAGATCAAGGCCAGAAGGATGCGACAGGACTTCTTCTCCTTCGCACCCACCCACAAGCTGTGGCTGCTCGGCAACCACCGCCCGGAGGTGGGCACCGGCGGCTTCGCGTTCTGGCGCAGGATGCGCCTGATCCCCTTCGAACGGGTCGTCCCCGAAGAACGCAAGATCGACAACCTGGCGTACGTCCTCGTCGCCGAGGAAGGCCCCGGCATCCTCGCCTGGCTCATCGAGGGCGCCCGCCGCTACTTCGCCGGCGACAAGAACCTGGCCGGCCCGGAAGCCGTCCAGACCGCCACCACGGCGTACGCGGAGACCGAGGACCACGTCGGCCGCTTCCTCAAGGAGGCCTGCCGGGTCGGCGACGGGATGCGCGCCGAGCAGGCCCAGCTCTACGGCGCCTACACCCGCTGGTGCGGCTCGGAGGGGTCCAACCCGGTCTCCGCCCGCGCGTTCGCCGCACGAGTGCGCGAGACACTGGGTATGACCTCCCCGAAGGAGATGGTCCTGTCCAACTCGCGTAAGTTCTACCCGGGCATCGGCCTGATCACCGACGACACAGAGGAGCAGCCGACGTGAGCGCGCTGATCGACCCGTCCGAGCTCGCCCACGAAACCGACCTCGTCTGGCTCGAGGACACCACCGACCTCGACTACGTCCGCCAGTCCCTCGACCGCCTCACCAGCCGCCGCAGCCGCCCCGCCTACCACCGCGACGGCCGCATGGTCGGCTACGCGCTCCTCGGCCCCGACGCCAAGTCCTCCCGGGCCTCCGGCACCTTCCGCCGCCGCGTCTTCTGGCTCCTGCCCCACGACCGCGACCAGGAACCCCACGGCCTCTACTCCACCGGCGCCCCCTCCGAAGCCGTCGACCCGCGCACCGTCGCCCCCGGCATCAAGGGCTACAAGACCGAGCGCTCCGAAGGCGGCCCCGCCTCACCCGCCATGCTCGAACTCGGAATAACGCTCCCGAAAGCCTGACGCCCCCGGCACCCGGTTGACGTCGACGAGGTCCCGAAGCACACCGCACCGCTACGCTCCCGCTCGTGACCGACGTCTCGCAGGCGAATCCAGCCCCGCAACAGGATGCCGAGCCGCACCTCGTGTTGCTCACCGACGGGACAGGCTGGAGCGGGATCTACGCCTCACCCGAGTGGTGGCGCCAGGCAGCCACGTCCCCCAACTGGCCCGACCTGGCCAAGCAGATCGCCCAGGCCGGCGAGGAGAACATCGATCCGCACCTGTGCCGGGTGGTTGGCGCGACCACTCGACGCCCCTGCAAGTTCGACACCCTCCGAGAACCCTGCCCCCACCACGGCGCCGACAACGAGACCAACCGCTGCGGATCCCCGACACGTAAGGGCGGCACCTGCCGCTGGAACCTCGCGGTCAAGGGCCCGTGCCGCAACCACCCGGAGACCTGGGAACGGCTCGAACAGACCCGCCGAGACCAGGAGCAAGCCGCGCGACAGGCCCAGGAGGAGGCAGCACACGCTGCCGCAGAACACCAACGGCAAGCCCAGACCACCGCCCGAGCCGTGGCCTGCCCCCACTGCGAAGCCGAACCTGAGGTGTCGTGCCGGAGCCGCGACGGCGCCGCAAAGGACGCCGTCCACGCACGGCGCCGTCGCTTCGCCGAGCACATGACGGTGGCAGCGGCCACCCCCTGCCCCTCGTGCGAGGCGGAAACCGGGACCTTGTGCCGCACCTCAAGCGGCAAGGCCACCCTCGACCCGCACGCCGCCCGCAGCCGCACACACAGGTGATCGCTTTCCGGCCCCTCCTGATCCGCCACAGCCGTCCCCGCATCCGTCCAGGACCGACCCACACCCAACACCGACGAAACAGGGGTCGGCTACCAGCCGAAGTAGCGGCGGACGTCCAGGCGTTGCCGGGCCATGTCGCGGCCCCGGGCGACGTGGGAGCGCCACCGCTCGGTGTCCCAGCCGTCGGGGCCGCTGACGACGGTGAGCTCGGCGGCCGCGCCGAAGGCCCCCGGAAGGTTGGCAACGTCGACGCTCGACGCCGCCGCACCATCAAGGCCGTCCCTGACCAGGAGTAAAGAGTCCCCGCCGCTGGCCTGCGGGTCTACCAGCCGTCCATCGCCCGGACGTCCCCGGAGAGGGCGTAGCGGCGGCAGGCGAGGATCTCCTCCGTGGTGATGCCGATGTCGTTGGGGACCAGGGCGAGGATGTCCTCGCCCTGGCGGTCACCGACGTAGGCCGGGACGGTCTCCAGCGCGAGGACACCGATGCGGTGCTGGGCGGCGCGGCGCTGGGCGACCAGGTCGCGGCGGGTACTCACGTGGTGGCGCCAGGCTTCGGCGGTGATGCCGTCCGGGGCGGGGCCGGTCTCCAGCTCGGCGGCCGGGACGTCGGGGCGGGCGCGGACCTCGGCGACCGCGGCGGCGACGATCCCGCCGACCGTCCCGGCCGGGAGCAAGGAGCCGTCGTCGTCGTCGTGGGTCCGTCGGTGTGGTGGTCGGCCCCGGAGAGCGAGGACTACGCGGGACCACTGAACGACTGGTGACGAAGGCCGGTCCCCTCGGGCTCCATCACGAGGGGACCGGCCTTCAGCGTGGGGCCCGGGCCGGGCCGCCAGCGCTTACGGCTGCTCGGCCCCTGGTGCCCGCTTCCGGCCCCGCTCCGCTTCTCCGACTGCCGCGGTGCCTTCTTCGGTGGGCGGCGGGTCGGCGGCGAGCAGGGGGATGCCGAGCCGGTGGGCGGCGGCCGTGCACAGCGCGTCCGGCATCGGGGTGTGTAGTTCGCCTTCGGCGGGGCGGTCCGTGGTACGTGGGGCGGTCGTCCCGGGGCCAGGGGTTGCTGCCTCGGCCTGGCGGGGTAGGCGGGAATGGGTTGGGAGCCGTCGTGGGGGAGGAGCGAGCGGTTGGGTGACGCGGCGCCGGGGGGCGGGTTCGAGGTTGATCCGGACGTGGTGTTCCGGGCGTCGGTGCAGTTCCTCGGGTCGAAGGACTTCGTCTTCGGCATCGCTTCGGGGGTGGCGGGCGACCTGGTGTCCTCGGCGGGGATGGCCGGTGACGACACGATCGCCCACAACTTCGCGAAGAAGTACGAGCCGACGGCCAGGATCGTGGTGAAGGCGATCGGGACGGCCGGGCAGGGCATGGCGACGATCTCCAGCCGCCTGTTGACGATGGCCGCCGGCTACCTGGCCGTCCAGGACTCGGTGGCCGCCGCGTTCACCGGGAAGATCAACACGTCGGCGCCGCTGGCCAAGGGCGCCCAGCAGTGCGAGGAGAGCGAGGCGCACAGCAGCCTGCCGATGGTCACCGGCTCGAAGGAGGTCCACGAGATCCCGGTGATCGGCAAGTTCTGGCCCCAGGGCGACCCGAAGCGCCTGCGCGGCGCGGCCCAGGTGTGGGCGCAGTGCGCCTCGGTCGTCGACACGGCGCAGCGCAACGCGGGCCGGCACGCCGCCGGGGTGATGGAGAAGTGCACCGGTGCGGCGTTCGAGGGCTTCGCGTCGTACGCGGCGACGGTGTTCGACCCGTGCCCGCCGGGCGGCACCGCGGTGACGGCGTCGCAGCCGTTGATGGTGAACATCTCGGCGGCCTGCCGGGAGCTGCAGGCGATCTGCGAGCAGTACGCGCAGGCGATCGAGTCGTGCCAGGACACGCTGATCGGGCTCGGGGTCGCCGCCGGGGTCGTCACCACGGCCGGGGTGGTCCTGACGTTCTTCACGTTCGGGGCCTCGGACGCGGCCGCGGCGGCCGCCGACGCGGCCCTGGCGGCGGACGCAGCGTTGGCCGTCGAGGCGCTCGCCGCAGCGGAGGCGGAGCTGGCCGCGGCCGCGGCGGTCGCGGAGGCCGAGGCGGTCGTCTCCTCCCTGGCGTCGCGCCTGGTGGTGCTCGCCGGGACGACCGCCGCGGCGGGCGCGGTGCCGGCCGTGACGGGCGTCGACTCGGCGGGAGCGGCCACGCCGTCCGACCCGGCGGGACAGCAGCCCGCGGGCGACGGGACCGGGGCGGCCGGCGGGCAGGGGCCGCTCGCCAATCCGCTCGTCGGGCCGATCCCTCCGCCCAAGCCGCCGCCCTACCCGCTCTACGACGGGGCGCAGCAGATGGCGGCCAGGACGTGGATCGAGGGGCTGCCGGAGCGGGCGCCGAACTACGGGACGGCGGAGGACCGGGCCTACCAGGTGTACACGGCGGGCCGGCCCGAGCGGCGGGCGCAGGGCGCGGACGGCAAGGAGGTCTGGGCGGACGGATACCGGCCGGCCGACGGCGCGCTCATCGACGCGAAGAACGTCCGCAAGACGGGCTGCAGCCCGCGGTCGCTGAAGGGCCTGCAGGAGGACGACTTCAAGACCGGGCTCGTGCTGGACAAGGACGAGGACGAGCTCGCCCGCTACCAGGGCGCCATCGACAACCCGGCGAACCACGCCCAGTACCTTGAGGTCGACACACCCGATCCGGCGACGGTGGGCTACTGGCAGTACCTGCTGGCCAAGCACCATGTGAAGAGCAACGTCCGCGTCGTCACCATGCCCGCGCCGGAGCCCCAGGAGGGCTGATGGACACCATCCACCTTGCGGCGGCTCCAGGGACTACCTGGGCGCTGGCGCCGCAGGACGCCGAGGACCACCTCCGTGCCCGCTTCCCCGACCTGCGGGCCTGGCAGGAACAGGCACCCGCCAGCGGGAAGGACTACGTCACCTTCCAGGTCGACCTGGAAGGGGCGAGCCGGCGCGGCAGCTACTTCGAGCGCGGCCACCTGATCCTGGACGACGGCGACGCCGACCTGTGGGCCGACACCGTGACTTGGTTCCTCGGCCTCCTGCCGGCCGACGCCCGGGCGATCGCCATGATCGAGTCGAACCCGGACAGCGTGCGCACCATCGCTCCGGGCGCCGACGCCGCGCAGGTCCGCGAGATCCTGCGCTCGCTCTTCGACGTCGAGTAGCCGCGCCGGCGCGGCGACGGGGCGGTGGACGGTCCGGCCGGCGTCAGGTGAAGTCGACGAGCCGGCCGCGGTCCACCCGGTCGAGGTCGAACGTGGTCGTGACGGCGAGGTGGTCGGAGTAGTCGTGCTCGATCACCTTGTAGTCCACGGCGGCCGGGGTGAGCGCCGGGGTCACGTGGATCTGGTCGACGCGCAGGCCGCCGTGCTTGCCGGTGGCCCGGCGCAGAGCGGGGTCCCGTCGGGCGTCGGCGAGGTGGGCGGCGATGTCGGTGAGGTCGGCGTCGCGCAGCACCCGGCCGACGGCGCGGTTGCTGATCCACGGGTCGCCGGGGTGCTCGCGCGGGAGGCAGCGGGAGGCCCGGTTGTAGGGCTTGACCTTGGTCCAGTCGATCTCCGGGTCATCGAACGTGGGGTGGTTGATGTCTCCGGCGATGAGGCCGATGCCGCCGTGGCGGTAGACGCGGGCGGCGAGGATCTGGGCCTCGACGGCGGCCTGCTGGGTGGAGTAGGGGATGAGGTGGGCGCTGACGGCGACGAGCGGGGCGGGCAGGTGGGCGGCGAGGCCCCAGGGGGCGATCCGGGCGGCGGCGTACCCGTGGTGCAGGTCGCCGGCGTACCGGGTCTCGACGTCCTCGACCCGCAGGTGCGCGGGGTCCCAGGCGACGGCGACCGGACGGCCGCTGCGCGAGGGCGCGACGTACAGCTCCATGTCGAGCGCCGCGCGGGCGGCGGCGGCCTGGCCGGGGTCCTGGAGGTGGTCGGCTTCCTGGAGGAGCAGCAGCTGGGGGCCGGTCTGGCGGATCACGTCGATGATCCTGGCCCACCGGCGGGCGTCCGGCCCGTACTGGATGTTCTGGCTCATCACCGTCAGCATGCGTGCACGCTACAGGCGGTCCGTCCCGTGCGTCCCGGCCTCGTGCTGTCGGGGCGCAGATCGCCCGGTCACCCGAAGGGGAGCCGCTCGTGGGTGGGGGGTCCCTCCCGCAGCCGGCGGCGGTCGAGGTCGGCTACGGTGCGGGCGAGGCCGAGCAGGGCCGGTCCTGCCTCCGCGGGCTCGTCCTCGCCGGGCCTCAGCAGTGCCGCGTAGGTGTACGCCACGGTGTCGACCCAGGTGCGGGTGTGGTGGCGGTGCCACGGGTGGGAGTACCCGATGGCCCTGGCCAGGACGTCGGCGGTGAGTGACCCGTCGGCGGCGTCTGCGTCGCGGACGATGAGTCGGGCGGCGGCGTGGTCCGCGTCCAGGGTGGGAGCCCAGGTCCCGTCGGCGAGGTGGGCCTGCGTCCGGGCGACGACGTCCGCGGCCCGGCCGGAGCGGGGCGTCGTTTCCGTGCCAGCGGCTGTGGTGATCACCTGCTGCATGGCGGCGACGCCGCCGTCGCCGGTGAACGGGTGCCGGATCCCGCAGGCGCCGCAGAGCAGTTCCAGCTCGTCGGTCCACCGGCCGTGGGCGAGCAGTCGCTGGGTTCCGCAGCGGCACCGCAGCACCTTCTCGCCGCGCAGGGCCCAGGGCTCGTTGGTGTCGTCGTACGTCCAGCTGGTGTAGGGGACATACACCGAGTCGACGGCAACCCGCCAGAGCTGGTCGGGGTCCCGGGTGGGCGGCGTCGCGGCCGGAGCGGTCGTCACGTGGGCCTCCTTGCTGGTGTCCCCTCTGCCTACCACAGGAACCCGGCAGGAGTGGGCGGTTGGAGGGGAGCGGGCAGCGGCGCTGCGGGAGAGCCGGTCGGCGGCGCCACAGGACAGAGCGTGTCTAGCCCCCCGGGGCCGTGGCCGGACCCGGCCGTTTCACGGGCCGGCTTGCCCGATGTCGGGCGCCGCCGTGTGCGGCGAGGACCGCCGGGCCCGGACAGGCGGGTGGCCGGCACGCACCGTCAGGGCCGGGACAGCAGAGGTTGTCCCGGCCCTGTGCTGGTTCCGGGGCCGTCAGACGTCGGCGCTGGCGACCAGGCCGCCGGGGCCGAGCGGCCGGCGGGCGCCGCGCACGGGCGGCTGTACGGGGCCGTCCGCGGGGGGCAGCGGGACCTGGGCCCGTTCCACTGCGGTCAGCCGGGCCTCCGGCGACACCTGGGCGGGTCTGGCCGGGGTTTCGGGGGATGGGCGCCACAGCGGGCGCCGGTCGGAAGTCATGATCGACAGTCTGGCAGTTCCCCCTCGGGGGCGAGGGCTGTTCGGTGGCAACACCGGGGCCGTGCGTGGTGATTCGCCCGGTGACCGGCTCCGGGGCGCGGGTGGTGGTCGGGGCAGGGTCTGGGCCCGGCGGCCGTGGCCGCGCCGTGCCTGGCCGCCGTCGTCAGCGGGCTGACGGTGCCTGGGCGACCTGGAGGTTGGTGAACCCGGCGCAGAGGACGGCGTCGCGGACCGGGACGGGGCCGGGGTCGCCGAGCGCGGGGGCGGCCTCCGCGAGGGTGACGGTGTCGGCCCTGCCGTCGGTGCGGCGGTACGTGGCCAGGGTGGTGTAGGCCGGGCCGTTGAGGTAAGGCCGGTGCCCGGCCAGGGTGTCCAGCTCCTTGAGGACGGCGGTGGTCGAGCGCACCAGCGCGCCGGCGCGCATCTGCAGCCGCAGCGACTCGGCCACCCCGGTGGTCGCCAGGGTCCAGTCGTCCTCGCTGAGCACCACCTCGTCGCGCCAGCCCGGGCGCTGCGGCCGTCCGCGGTACCACGCGACGATCGCCTCGGCCCACGGCCAGGCGTCGGTGTACAGGGGCCGACCGGCGTGTGCGGCGGCGTACTGCGCGGCTCGGTGTCAGGGTCGTACACGGGGGCGTCCCGGCGGTGACAGATAGCCAGTAGTCGGCCGTGCCACCCGGTCCCGCCGCAGTAGCCTCCCAGGCGTCGCCGCGGGGTCGAGGCCGCCGCGGCCCGGCTGCTCCGGGTCGGTCGGCCGATTCCCCCGAGGGTGGTGACGTGGGAGGCCGGGGTGCCTAGAGTGGTGCGCCCCGATCATGAACCATCTGGAGGTCGTCATGGCTGCTGCTCGTCCGCGTAGGGACTCGGTGTGGGGCGCGGTGCCGGACACTATCTGGGGCTTCGACTCCACATGGGGGTTCGACGTCGATTCGTCGTGGGGTGGCGTCGACTCGGGCTGGAACGCCGAGCACCGTCCCAAGCCCGGCGCGTAAGACCGGTCCGGGGTGTCCCCGGGTGCATCCCGGCCTCGTGGTCCCGTAGGCGACGGCGAGACGTTGGCGGGGCGGACGGGCCGGAAACCTGTCCGCCCCCTTCAGCGCCGTGGCGTTTCTGGGGCCGGGGTGCTGTTCAGCGGTCGTAGCCTTCGCGCGCGTCGCTGACCTTGCTGGCCAGCAAGGTGCGGCGCTCCTGGTCCTCGCGGATGATCCGGCCGATCTGGACATCGGTGACACCCAGGGCCTTGCCGGCGCGCGTCTTGCCGCCTCGCTCGGGGCCCGCGAGTTCGGTGACCAGGCGCGCGTAGGCGCGCTGCTGCAGCGCGTCCTGGCGCGCGAGCGAGCGGCGCTGGCGCTTGATCTGGGCGGCGGCCAGGCCCGGTTCGACGGGCAGCGCCAGGAGCAGGACCGCCGCGTACTCGTCCAGGGCCGCCTGGTCCCGGTCGAGGTCCTCCCAGCCTTTGGCGTAGCTGTCGAGGTCGTCCTGTCGGTCCTGGATGACGGAGACGATGTCGCCGAGGTCGTCGGCGGCGGCGTCGGGGGCGAGCTGCTGGACCCTCAGCTCCGTCGCTTTCATCACGTCGGCGGGGTCGGCGTCGTAGGCCCACCAGACGGTCCGGGTCGTCGGGTCGAGGACCAGGTGGTGGAACTCGGCCTGAAGGAGGGCTGTCAGGGCCGTGAGCTCGTAGGCGTCGGCGCTGGTGTGCCGCGCGATGTGCTCCAGGGCGGCGTCCCACGTGTCGGTGGTGGTCTCGGCCAGCGGTCGTTGCTTCATGGTGTGCCCCTTTGGTGGCTGTCGGTAGCGACACCACTTATTCAACGCCCCCCCGTTGGAATTGTCAACGGGGGGACGTTGAAAGTGTCGGCCCGTCGGCCTTCACGCCGGCTTCGTCCCGGGTGTCAGGACCGTCCCGGGGCGGAATCGTGCCGCTGGAGCAGCAGCGACACGCGGGCGTGGAGCAGCAGCCTGTGTTCCGCGGCGCGGGGGAGGTTCCCGATCAGCGGTGCCCACTGGTCCGGCCCGGCCAGCCGCAGCCCGGTGCGGCCCAGCAGACTGTGGGTGGTGCAGGCCACCAGTACCTGGCCGAGTCGGTAGCCGCTCGGGATCGCCTCCCGGAGCTGTTTCAGGCGCTCCCGGGGGCGTTGTGCCTGGGTGATCCACTGCGTCAGCAGCGCGGCCACCGGCTCCAGGTCCGTCTCCAGGCCGAACACCTCGCGGGTGTAGGCGTGGGCGAGGTCGACCAGGGCCTCGCGCTCCCCCAGGGTCCAGCCGTCGGCCGACAGCGCGTCGTGCAGCGCCAGGAGCAGGGGACGGTTGAGACCGTACTCGACTTCGAACAGCAGCCGGGCCGCGTCGTCCCCGCCCTCCGCGTCGAACAGCGGCCGGTCCGCCTCCTCCTCGTTCGCGGCCGGCTTCTCGCCCCGTTCCCCGGCGAGGTGGCGGCACAACGCCCGCCAGCCTTCGCGCAGGCGGGCGTTGGCCTCGACGGTGGCGAGGAAGACGGGCATGCCGCGGCGAGCGCGGGTGACCTTCAGCCAGGGCTCCTGGTTGTCGTTGCGGAAGCGCCACAGCGTCGCGCCGCACAGGGGGGAGCCCTCCCCGGAGTCGTGGGTGGCGTCACGGATCGCGAAGAGCGCGACCAGCTCGGGCCTGGCGCCCGGCCGCAGGCTTCGGAAGCCGCCGTCCATGATGCGGCGGGCGCGGTCGACGTTGTGGCGGGCGAACGCGGCCATGGCCGTTTCGCGCTCGCAGTCCAGGACGGTGGCGTCGCCGGCACTGGCCCACGCGCCGTACGGCAGGGCCCACATCGCGATCCGGCAGGCCCGGCAGACCGGCCAGCCCCTCACGCCGGGCGGCGTGACGTTCAGCGTCCGCTCGGTGCCGAACAGCGGCAGGCCGCTCTTCCCCCAGGCCACCGCCGTGTCGGCGCCGCAGAAGGTACAGGGACGTGACTTCGACCGGGGCGGGTCCGGGGCGAAGAGCTGCTCGATGCGTGGTCGCAGCACGGCCGCGTCCTGTGGGCGTCGTCCGTGGGTGGCGGGCGAGTTGGGGTAGAGGCTGAACAGGGCCTTCCACCAGTCGTAGCGTCCGAGGTCGGTGTCCTCACGGGCGGTGGCCGCGGCCACCGCGTCCGTGACGATCACGTCGGCCACCGTGTCCAGGTCGGCGGTGGTCACCAGGTGCGGCGCGGCGCGGCCGGCAAGCACCGCCACGGCCCACGCGCCCGCGCGTTGGAACGGATGGTGGGAGGCCTTCAATCCCGCGCTGGCGGCCGTACCGGTCGTCGCGACCACCCAGTCGTCCTTCTGCTGCAAGGCCGCTCACCTTCTCCTGGTCGCCGACAGCGCGCGGCTGGCTTCCGTGCCGGGGCGCACGGGGCCGCTGGCCGTCGCGAACTCGGGGCAGCGTCCCACGGCGTCGGTCGTCGAGGGTTCCGCAGTCACTCTTTCGGGTGGCAATGGAGGCCTTCGCGGGCGGGCGAGCAGGACGACTCGACCCCGGGCCGGTGGTGTGGCCGACGGGCCGCCCCTCACCTCTGCCCGGCCATCGGCCCCGCCCTCGAACAGGCCCCGCGGCCCGATGTCGAGCGGTGGCCCGCAGGCCTCAGCCGGTCGGCGCCGGCTGCGACGCCACCTGCCGCACCGCCAGCGGTCCGCTCCCCGCCCGCGTGCCCGGCGGTCCCGGACCTGCGGGCGTCGGGGACCCGCCGGTGCCTGGCGGCATCGGGGTGGCTGACGCTTGATCACTCGAACACATGCTCGAATAATGGGGGTATGACCGCCGCTGTCCCGTTCTCCAGCCGCCCGCACCAGCCCGGTACGGAGCCGGGCGACGCCGTGCGGGCGCCCCGGGAACTGATGACGCTGCCCGGGCTGCACCACGACGTGCGGCGCTGGCACCTGGTCGAGGTCCGGCTCGGCGGCGGATGGAGGCCCGCGCTGCTGAGCGTCTGGCGGCGCCCGCCCGCCGGCACCGGCTGGGTCGCCCACGTCCGCTGGGGCCCGGACGGGCCGGGCCCCGGCAAGGAGGAATGGGCCTGGCTGCTGTTCGACGAGGCCACGATCCGCCCGCTGTCCGAACCCGCGGCCCCCGTCCTGCCGAAGGACGCCGTCACGGTGCCGTCGGAGATGATCGGCGCGCCCGCCGCGGACGACTCCGGCCGCTGCTGGCGCCTGGCCTGGATCCGCGTGGATGGCCGCTGGCGCTCCGGAGTGGTCACCGAGCGGCGCCGTCCCGCGCCCGACCTGCCGTGGATCGTCCACGCGCGCTGGGGCGAGGACCGCCAGGCCGCCTGGGTGGTCGCCGACCCGGCCACGGTGCGCCCGATCCCCGACGAAGCGCGGGACGCCTCGCCGGGCGAGGCCGTCGTACCCGAGCCGGCCGCACAGCCCTCCTCCGCCGGGGCGGACCGGTGAGCGGCCGGATCGCCGCCGTACCCGCACCGGCCGGACCGGAGCGCGGAGAGCGGCTGGCGGCCATGCTGGAGGAGACCAGCCCGCAGGCCCGCCGCGCCCGCGTCGAAGCCGCCACCCGGCCGGTCCTGCCCGCTCTGGAACCGCTCCTGCCGGACGGCCGCCTGCCCAAGGGCGCCGTTGTCGAGGTCCTCGACACCGCCCTGCTCCTCGCGACCGCGGCCGGCCCGGCCGCCGCGTCCGACACCCTCTGGACCGCGATCATCGGCTGGCCCGACCTCGGACTCGCCGCCGCCCGCGCCTACGGCCTCCCCTGGGAGCGCACCCTGCTGGCCGACGAACCCGGCGACCACTGGGCCGAGACCGCCTCCGTCCTCGCCGACGCCTGCGACACGATCATCCTCAAACCCACCAGCACCCCCGCACCGCGCCAGCTCGCCCGCCTCGAACAACGCCTGCGCACCACCGGCACCACCCTCCTCACCCCCCTCCCCTGGCCCGGCACCGCCCAGCTGCGCCTGACGGTGAGCGAATCGGTCTGGAGCGGACTCGGGGACGGCCACGGGGCCCTGGAGTCCCGGACAGTCGCCGCCCGTTGCACGGGGAGAGGCCGAGCAGGTCGGCCGCGCGAGGTGCACCTGCTGCTGCCGGACGGGGACGGAGGGGCGAGCACGGCACCCTCCAGGACGGTCGGATGGCTGCCCGCGACGGTCAGCGCCACCGGTTCCTGAGGCGGGACGGGCCAGCCGTTGGGCGGCCGGTCCGACAGCCGGATCCGCAGGTGGAACGGGTGGCCCGTGCGTACGGCTGCTGGGCGGGATAACAGCATGGCGGCCGCGTGGGTCGCGGAGAAGGTCCTGGCGGCCGCTGCGGGGACGGTGGTATCAGACGAACCATCAGCACTCCATCGGACGTTCAGCGGACACCGCGAGCGGGGGTGGCAGCACCGATTCTGATATGTGATCCAAGTCACAAAAAAATCTTCAAGATCTTTGCCGGATCCGCCCATCGCCGTCCCCAGAGGGTGGGGGAACCTCCCCGGAATACGGAGGAACGAGAAGAGATGACCACGACGAGCCAGTCCTGCGCCCTTCCGGCCGGACTCGCCGCGCTCGCCGAGCCCACCGGCTGGCCCGGCCGAGCCGTGAAGTGCATGGAGCCCGAGATGGGAACCGAGGCCAGCGGCCAGGTTGCCAGCGAGATCGCGACCCCGCTGCTGCTGGGCGGCCCCGGCATGTTCTTCATCCCGGCCGGCCCCTTCGAGATCGCCTGGACCTACCGGAAGGTCGAGTTCATCCTCAACGGGCCGAACCTGCTGAGGCACGCCAGCTTCGGGTTCATCGCGTTCGAGGTGGAGCCGCCGACGAAGGAGATGCTCCTGGCGGCCCTCGCGGCCCGGTGGGCCGCGATCGTGGGCGACTACGCGGCCGTCGACGACTTCACCCGCAATGTCCTCGGTCACCGGAAGGCCGAGGAGTGGCGGGACGCGGTGATCAGCGGGCTGCTCGGCGACTGGGTCGACCGCCTGGGCGGCTACCTGACCGACCCGGAGCTGCTGAGGATCCTGCGCGCCTACACCGCCGCCGAGCGCCGACGATGGACGGAGCTGTGGGAGCACCGGTTCGGTGGCTTCCACTGGCGAGCACCCGACGGCACCGTCCGTGCGGGCAAGGGCAAGCGGGTGTGGCTGCTGGAGACGCCGAACCGCGACGGCGTGACGGTCTGGGACGTGTGCCCGGACAAGCCCGCCCCCGACGCTCTCGTCCTGGACCACGACTTCACGGACCCCCGGGTCGACGCCGTGCTCCGCGGTCTCGACGCGACGGAGGCCGCCATCGCCAACCTCTGGGCCTCCCGCAAGGCCACCTGGGCCGACGCCGCCCTCGACCTCGGCCTGCCCGCCGCTTACGGAGACCGGGTCCGCCGCAAGCTCGGCCACCTTGGCGACCGGCACACCGAGCGCGCCCTCGCCGCCGCGGAGGTGACCCGATGAGCCGCCGCCCGCCCGCCCCGGAGGCGGAGCGCGGCCTGCTGCTGCGCGTGCCGGCCGCGCCGACCTGCACCGCGATGGCCGGCACCGGCTCCGTCACCGGCGCGCTGCTGTCGGGCACGGTGCCGCCGGACTCCCCGCTGGTGTGGCCGCTGATCGTCCTCGCTCTCGGCTCCATGGCCTACGACCTCGGCGTCAGGGCCCTGCGGCGGCGCGGTAGCTGACGGAGGGGACGGGAGGGGAACCCGGCCCGGCCACGGGCCGTCGTCCCCGGCCCGCTGACGGGGATGACGGCGGGCCCCGGGGTGTTGCCGGGCCGGGGGCGGCATGCCGCGGGGTGTGGGGGATCGGGTCTGACCGCGACAGGTCCAGGCGTGCGGCCAGGCGGTGGTGGTCCGACGTCCCGGCGGGTGCGTCGGGTAGCCGGTCGCCGTCGGGCGAGTTGCCAGTGCCCGTACCGCGTCCAGTCCACCGCTTCCTGGAGCAGGACCAGGGCCCGGCGGGGGCGCAGGGCTGCCGGCGGTAAGGATCCGCTCGGCGAGCAGTGGCTACCGGTCCTTCGGCGCCCCCGAGCCGTCCCTCAGCCCGCCCTGGCCGAGGTTCTGAACAACCACCAGCAGTTCCACGCCGCGTCCCTTCTCGTCGTCCGCCCGATGATCACCGGCAGGTTGGCCATCACGGCGGCGCCGGCACTCGCCCGTCCCGGGGATCACACCTTCGGGTGGCCCCTGGTCCCGAAGCGGCCGTCAGTCCTGGGGGAAGCCGGATGCGGCTGCAGGGCGGGCGAAACCACGCGACCGCATCAGATCGCAACTGAACGAATACGACTAAACACTTTCCGTGAAAGATTTTCTGCACGTTTTACCTCCCCTGAACGCTCTATAGGTGGAGGCGCTGGCCTCCGGCGCCGCTGGGGAGGTCGGCGCCTCCTCATCACCTGCTCTCTTTGGGGAGGAAACGTGGACCACGACAGTACGGCGCGCCTGGTCACAGCGGCCGTGGCGGCAAGGGTGTTCGGCCGCGACGGCGTCCGGCTGGCCCGGCGGCTGCTGGCCGTCGGGGTGCGGATCGGTATCGACGACCTGGTGACCCGCACCGGGCTCGGGCGTTCGGCCGAGACCGGGTCGGCGCCGGAGGGGGAGCGGTGACCTGGACCGACGCCGCCGACGCCGCCGACCCGGAGGACTTCACCGCGGCCGGCCGCGCGCGGGGACTCCCGTACGAGGAGTGGCCGGAGCCCTGGCGGGCTGCCTACTGGGCGTTCCACCGTCGAATGCGCGCCCGGTACCTGGAGTGGGCCTACCTCCAACTCGGGTCGGACGCGGACGCGGAGGACGCCGTCGATGCCACTTTCGACAAGCTCGCGGACAAATGGTGTCAAATGCTCCGGATGGACAATCTGCCCGGGTATGCCTGGAAGGTCCTCAAGCACCGGGTCGTCGACCAGGCCCGCATGCGGGGACGGCGCGCGGCGCCCATGGACATCGCCGCCTTCGAGGCGGCGCTGACCACCATGTCCCACGACCCCTTCGAGGACCTGGCCGAGGCACTGGCGGCCTACCACGAGATCCGCCGCCTGCCCGAACGACAGCGCGACGTCATGGAACTGCGCAGCTGCCTCGGGTTCACCACCGAGGAGGTCGCCGACCTGATGGGGGTGAAGGACGCCACCATCCGCTCACACATGTCCCAGGCGCGTCAGCGCCTGGCCGCACGTCTCCGCGAAGACGTGGAGGGAACCGCCGATGGGGAGAAACAATGACCGCAGATGACCGCGATGCCGCGCAGCCACGGTTGGAGTCCATGATCCGAAGGCTGAGGACCCGCCGCCGCTACGACCGCTACGACCTGGACGACGCCGAGGAGCGCCTGGCCCTGCGCCAGGCCGCCCGCTACCGCTGCTCCGGCTCCGGCTGCGCGCTGGTACCTTCACCGGCCCTCGTCCGGTACCAGTGGACTCCCGTCCACAGCCTGAACACCGTGGAGCAGGCCTGGAAGGACCTCAGGTCGCTCTGTGCCCGGGTGATCGCCGCCGACTCCGCGCCGGATGACTTGGCTGGCTTCATCGACGTCCACTACGCCGACGGCATCGGCGCCCGCGTACTGGCCTGCCTGCTTCACCTCGCCGACGACCGCGACGGCGCCCGGTGGTGGTGGCAGTACGCCGCCGGCGCCGGGGACCACACGTCCGTCTACTGCCTGCTGCTCGACCACCTCCGCCGCGGCGAGCTGCACGACGCCACCTGGTGGAGCCGCCAGCTGGCCGACGACGGCTTCGTGCCCGAGCAGTGGGACGCCCGTGCCGAGGACCTCGACCTCGCCGACGACGTCCCCGGCCGGGTCTCGCCTCACATCACGCGTCGGCAGCACCCCACCCTCGGCGTCATCCCCTTGCCGTCGCAGTCCCTTGTCCCTGCCCTGCGCGAGCTCGCCTCCACCTCCGCCGACGCCCATTAGGAAGGGCCACACCGCCGCGCCCGGCCGGGCCCGGCGGTGTGGTCGCGCCCGGCCTGTGAACCCGGCGGCCGACGGCAAGGCGGAGAGCCGCGCACCCCTCCGGGCCCGGCCCCGAAGGGGGCGTCAACCCCGCGCGCCGGCAGGGGCTACCGGATCAGCTTGTGCAGGGCGGGCACGCTCGCCCCGGAGGCGGTCAGCCCGGCCAGGACCGCGCCGGCGACGGTCTCGCCGCCGAGGAACGTCAGCCCTCCGCTGACCAGGCCGATGACGACGGCGCTGAGGAGGACGACGGTCGCGCGGACGGTCAGCAACGGGGCGGGGGTGGTCGGGTTGCCCGGGGTCGGGTCGGACAGCACCATGTGTTCCTCCAGTGGGTGGTCGGGGACCGGAGCCCTGCTCGTTCCCCTCGGATCGGTCCGGCGGATACCGGCCCTGGGAGCAGCGTCGGATCGGTCTTGGTAGTCCCCAAGCCGCGAAGGCATCACCGCAGGTAAGGTCCGGACAACATAGGGATGTCCCGGGCTGTCCGGGACGGGAAAATGGGGAGCCGGGCATGGGAAGGCCGTGGGGGCCGGTCCGAGCGAGGACACCGGAGGCCGAGGCACTGGCGCTCTTCCTCCGCAAACGGGTCGACGAGTCGCCGCTGACGATGACCGACGTCGCGGGCCGGGTCCCTTTCTCGAAGTCGCGGGTCGGGGCGTTCCTGTCGGGTGACCCGGTACCCGGACGGGACTTCGTGGTCGCCTTGGTGCGGGTGACGGTGCCCGAGCCGGTGCTGCGGCAGCGCCACGAGGCCGAGGCCTGCCGTCTGAGGGAAGCGGCCGAGCACCCGGAGAACCGGGGCCGGCAGAACGGTGACGGAGACCTTGCCGGGGAGCTGGAGCGGGTACGCGCGCGGCAGGTGGACATCTGCGAGCGCCTGACCCGTGCCGTGGAACAGCGCGCCGATCTGCAGCAGGCGGCGCAGAACTCCATGCAGCTGGTCATGGTCCTGTTGACCATGATCAACAATCTGGAGGGGAAAGTGCGGACCCTGTCCGCGGAGCGTGACGAACTCCGCGCCCGCGCCGACGATCGGGCCGAGGTCGAGGACACGCAAGCGAGGCTCACCCGCGCGCTGAACCAGGAACGCCGGGCGAGGGAGGAGCTCGATCGCGCGCGGGACAAACAAAGGCAGGCCGATGAGCTCGCCAGCCACGTCGAAGCGCAGGTACTCGCGCTGACCAACGAACTCAACCGCCTGCGCGCCCAGGAGTCGGATTCCGGGCCGTCGGCAGCCGACGGCGCAGGCGGCGGGTCCGGCGCGGCGGACCCGGCCGCCGACGACATCGACCGGGCCCTCGCCCGCGCGGCCGCCGTCAACGACGCCGACGACGAGACCATCCGGCGCATCACCGACGCGCTCCAGGACGACGCCCAGGGGCTTGCCCCCCACGAAGGCCCGGCCGACGACCTCATCGGATCGGCGGTTGTCCCGGACAACCGGGACAACCCCCCGACCAGCACCACCACCTCGGACAAACCCTCCGGTCAGCCCTGGTCTGACCGATGGTCGGTAACCTCCCCGCTGCTCTTCGACGTCGGCCCGGAAGTCTTGAGCGCCGACGCTGTCGCTGCCCGATACAACCTCGCCGGGCAGATCGGCATGGCAGGCGACCACCGGGAGGCGGCCGACCTCTTCGCCGACGTGGCCCGGGACTATGAACGGCTGCGGGGCCCTCGCCACCCCAGCACCCTTGCCAGCCGTCACCACCACGCCGTGCAGGTCGGGATGGCCGGCGGGCACCGGGAGGCGGCCGACCTGCTTGCCGATCTGGTCCGGGACTGCTCACGGGTGCTGGGTCCCGACCACGCCAGGACCCTCACGAACCGTCACCATCACGCCGTGCAGGTCGGGAGGGCCGGCGGGCGCGCGAAGGCGGTCGGCCTGTTCGCCGATCTGGTCCGCGACTGCTCACAGGTGCTGGGCCCTCGCCACCTCAACACCCTCACAAACCGCCACCACCACGCCGTGCAGATCGGTATCGCGGGTGACCACCAGGGGGCGGCCGACCTGTTCGCCGATCTGGTCCGGGACTATGCACGGGTGCTGGGTCCCGACCACGCCAGGACCCTCACGAACCGTCACCATCACGCCGTGCAGGTCGGGAGGGCCGGCGGGCGCGCGAAGGCGGTCGGCCTGTTCGCCGATCTGGTCCGCGACTGCTCACAGGTGCTGGGCCCCGACCACCCCGGAACCCTCTCCGTCCGTCGTCACTTCACCTACCTCGAAGCGTGAGAAGGGCATCGCTGCCCGCCAGCGGCCCTCCTGCCGGGTGCACCACGACCAGCACCGAGCCCCGGCGGAAGCACCCCGGGTGTCCCGAACAGCCCGTGAAGGTCGCGCGAGCGGCGCGCCTCCGCCTCCGCCGAAGCCCACCCGAAAGTTGGACAAGGCCGGCTGCGCCGGGCCCGCGCGGCGTCGAAGGCGGCCCGGGCGGCCGCGCAGGCGCCTGCAGCCACCCGCCCGGCGGCGAAGGTGATCGCCGCCGCTCCGGAACAGCCCCGGGTCGCGCTGTCAGGACGGCCTGGCGGGTTGTGTGGTCGCGCCGTACTACCCGCCGGGTACCCCCGCAGCAACGCCCCGCCGACCCAGGAGCCCCCTGTGCCGCCGACCGTCCGCCGTCTCACCCACTGTCCGGCGCCCGCCACCCACGCCACGGCCCGGCAGACCCGGCACAAGCCCCCGCGCCCCCGATGGGTGATCTACTCCTGCCGCCACCACGGAGAGATCCTCGCCCGCGACTCCGGGGGCTCCACCTCCTGCGGCCGCGGAACGCCGCCGACCGCCCGCACTACGCCTGCGGCACCATGCTCGACCACCGCCCCGCCACCCAGATCATGGAGGACTTCTTCCACCGCTGGCTCGTCACCCCCCGGCCGCAGAGCGAGCACTGGACCTGGGTCGACCGGCTGCGCACCAACGTCCACGAGAGGAACCGGTCCCGGCGCGAACTCCCCGGGATCGCCGGGCACCTCGACGCCGGCGGCCGGCGCTCACGTGGCGGCGCCAGGCTTCGGCGGTGATGCCGTCCGGGACGGGGCCGGTCTCCACCTCGGCGGCCGGGACGTCGGGGCGGGCGCGGACCTCGGCGACCGCGGCAGCGACGATCCCGCCGACCGTCCCGGCCGGGAGCAAGGCGTCGCCGGCGTCCCGGTGGGCGTCGGCGAGGCGTTCGGCGATCAGGTCGGTGAGCTCGCTGACCCGGCCCTTGAGGTCGACGACCGTGCGCACCGGCAGGACCAGGTCGGTGCTGTCCCGCGCGTGGGACACCCCGAGCTCGGACTGCACGGTGGTCTCGATCGCCTCGGCGACGGCCGCCAGGTCGAGCAGCCGGTACGCCGTCGAGCGGCCGATCCCGAACTCGGCGAGCACGTACGCCGGCCACGACGGGTGCCCGAGCACGGTCCAGACCCGGGCCTGGTGGGCGGCGCGGACCCGGCGGGCGAGCACCAGGATGGCGGCCCGGACGTCCTCGATCGCCGTGCGCAGCTGCTCGGTCAGCTCCCGGGCCCGCGCCGCGTCGACCGGGCCGGCCTGGTCCTCGTCCATGCCCGGACTACGGGAACGGTCGGGCAAGGATGCGCCGCTGCTGTTCGGCGACGGCGCCCACGGGGCCGGCGCCTGGGAGCGACAGCAGCCCGCGCGAATTGCCCGGGAACTTGCAGCGCACGGGTACGGGCTGCTGGACGCCGAGGGTGGCTGGTGGCGGGAGCTCGACGACGGCGGTCGGGTGGCCCCGCTGCGCCGGGTCGCGGAAGGTCAGGCCGGTCGGTGACCGCCGACTTCCCCGTTTCGCTGGGACAGTCCCAGCCGTTTTCCCGGGGTGGGCGTTGCTCCGTACCGGGCTGAGACAGGGTGCCGGGGCGCCCGGCCCGGGCGGGCGGTGTCCTCCAGCGGCCGGTCCTGACCGTTTGTCGGGTGGGCTTGATCGCCCGGTTCAGCGTTGTGGTTCGGACCTTGTCGGTGAGGAGAGGAGAGAGGGAGAACCGTCGTTCTCCTTCTCATTCGCCGATAGGTTCCGGGCATGACGACGAAGCGGCCCGACGCCGCCCTCCCTGACCTCGCCGCCCTCGCGGTGGCCGCCCTCGGCGAGCAGATCGCCCGCGCCGCGTGGGCCGTCTACGGTCACCGGGTCCTGGCCGTCGCAGGCCCCGCCGTCCGCGGCCTCGCGGACGGCACCCGTGCCGCTGCCGGCACGGCCCTCCGCGGCCTCTCCGACGAAGTCCGCGCCATCGGGGCCGATACGGCCGCCGACCTTCTCGCCCGGTCGCGCACCGCCGTGGGCGACGCGGCCCGCGGCCTCGCCGAGGACCTGTGCGACCGGTTCGGCCGGGCCGTTCGGGACGCCGTCACCGGAGGCGCCCGGTGACCTACTTCGCCCCGCCGACGGCCGGCGCCGAGCCGTTGCCGCACGTCCAGTACGGCCAGGCCGTCCACCAGGCGCTCGTCGCCGCGGGCGCCGAGCCGGTCGAGTGGTACATGGACGAGGCCGACTTCGGCCTGCGGGCCGACTACTACTACCGGCCCTACCGGCCCGAGCCCCGGCCGGACGGCACGGTGCCGCTCACCCCCGACCCGGAGCACTGGCAGCACGGACTCCAGCTCTCCTGGACCGAGCGGGGCTGGTGCTACCTGCCGCTCGACGAGGGCAGCGACCCGCTGTGGGACGAGGAGGACGCCGAGCCGCTGCCGGTGCCGGTCCTCGCCGACCCGGACGCCGTGGCCGCGCTGCTGGTGCTGCTGCTGGCCGGGCGGTTCGACGAGATCGGGTCGGCCACCGTCGAGTGGAGCCACGCCCCGGTCCAGCGCACCGCCATCCTGGAACACGCCCGGCGGGCGGGCCGTGCGTGAGCGGCCTCCCACCAGCCGGGCCCGCGCGGAACGCATCCCCGTACGGCGGGCAGGCGGCTACCGCCCCGGGGTAGCGCCCTCGATGGCGGCGACCAGGAGGGCGTGGACGGCGGCGGCGGCCTCCTGGGTGGCAGGGTCCGGGTCCTTCAACTGGGGGGCGATCAGCGCGGCGGCCGCGGCGAGGACCGGCACCGGGACGGTCGCGGAGCGCAGGTGCGCGAGCTGGGCGGCGGCCTTCTCGCCGGGGGTCGCCTTGGCGCGGGCGTCGGGGATCAGGGCGCTGATGCCGCGGGGCAGGGGTTGGGTGTTGGTCACCCGGCTCATTCTCCCGTGTGCGGGCCGGTGGTGATCACCACGGCCGGTCGTCCGGTACTGCGGTGGGAAGGGGGCCGTGGTGGTGGCGGGCGACGGCCTCGATCAGTGCCTGGCGGGCCTGGCGCCAGCGGACGTCCTCGGTGCGGCCGGCGTCGGCGGCCCAGGCGGGCAGCGGCCGGTCCTGCGCGGCCGCGGTGAGTCGGAGGCCGAGCTCGCCGATCGCGTGTTGCCAGTGGTCGAGCTCCAGCAGTAGGCCGCGCACCAGCTCGTCGACGGCGCCGGCCGGGTCGGTGCCGAAGGAGCGCGCTTCGGCGGCGGCCTCGGCGAGGACGTCCTCGTCCAGGCCGTCGAAGGCGTCCCGCCAGGGTTCGGCCCGCTGCTCGAACTCCTCCCAGGCGGTGCGCAGGGCGGTGTCGACGGCGGCGGGGGACCACGGTGGTGGGGTGCGGGGAGATCGGATGGTGTCGGACAGGGCCCGGTCGGCGCCGGGCCCGAGCGCGCGGCGGGCCCGGCCGGGCCGCGCTCCGGTGCTGCCGGGGTTCACCGGCCGGGCTGGGCGGCGGCGCGGCCGGCGGCGACCGCGTCGTCCATCACCTGGGCGAGGACCGGTAGCTCCCGCTCGTACCAGGTCAGCGCGGTGCCCGGCATCGCCAGGGCCAGGGCGGCGACGGCGGCCAAGGCGATCCGCTCCCCGCCGGTGAGCTCCGGGAGCGTCTCCAGGTTGGTCGCGCCGAGCAGCACGCCGCCGTCCAGGCGGTAGCGCAGCTCCGCAGCGAGCTCGTTGTCGTTGCCGGGGATGATCTCGCGGGTGCAGGTCTGCTCGATCGCCTCGGCGGTCAGCTCCAGCACCCGCCCGTGGACCTCGACCGGCTGCCGGCGGGCCAGCTCCCGCACCCAGGCCGCCGCCCCCTCACCGGCCGCCGCAGCCACCTGCAGCCCGGCGCGCTCCTTCTCGGTCAGCTCCTCCCCGGGCGGTGCGGGCTCGGGCTCGGCGTCGAGCGAGGAGGGGATCGGCAGCCAGGACAGCGGAGAGGACGTCATGCCGGTGCAACCCCCGCAGCGCCCGCCCGGTCACGGGTGCAGCAAGGGCGGCCTTGCTGCTTGCGCATGCGCATGCGCAGGGACAACCGTGCCGTTGCGTGGGACAACCCCGGACAAGGGGTCGGCGGGTAGCAGGACAAGGGGGAGAGCGGCTACGACTGGTGACGGGACAACGTGAGGTTCTGCCAGGACAACAGGCAGCACGCGGTGCAGCAGCAGCAGCACGCCCTGCTGCCACTGCACCGCGCGTGCTCACCGCCGGGTGCAGCAGCGGAGGAGTTCCGGCCCGGTCCGTAATCCGGGCACCTTGATACCCGCCGGGTGACCGCCCTTTACGGCTCGCGGGCCGTAAAGGGATCGGTGTGGGAGGGCGTCGGGGTTACGATCCCGACCGTGAGTAACGACCCGGGCCGTAATTCGGCTACCTGCGCTGATGTGCTGTTCGACGTGCCGGAGGAGTCGGCCGCGCCGGTGTGCGTGCGGCCGGGCTGCGGGAAGCCGGTGCCGGTCGCCGAGTCCGGCCGGGGCCGGCCCACTCTCCACTGCTCCCGGTCGTGCAAGTCGAAGATGGCCCGCGCCAAGGCCAAGGCCAAGGCCGCCGCCGAGGCGGCGGGCCAGGCGGTCCCGGGGCAGCCGGCACCCGGGCCGGAAGGCGCCCGGGCCGTGATGCTGGGCCACCTGGCCGCGATGGAGAGCACCGCCCGGGTGTTCTTCGCCGCGGTGGACACCGACCCGGTGGCGGCGTACGACGCGTTCTACCAGGAGTACCAGCGCCTGGGCGCCCGGGTGCGGGAGGCGGCGGCCGACGCGCGCGACGAGGTCCGCTGGCCCGGGCTGACCGGGGACGAGCTGGAGCTGCGCCGGGCCGAGGAGGACCTGACGCGCCCAGACGTCCTGGCCCGCGTCTCCCCGTACGTCCTGGCTTCTGCGGCCCGGGCCGTAAATGCGTCCGCCACCGAGGCCGCGCCGAGGCCCGGAGAAACGGCCCGGGCCGCAAATCCCGCTACTGCGCCCGGCCCCGGCGCACCCGGTACAACGGCCCGGGCCGAAATCCTCACCGGCGCCGCCGTGCCCGCTCCGGCCGACTCGGCCGAGCAGCGGGCGGAGGCCTTCGAGGCGCTGCGCCGCGCGGCGTGCACGATCCCGACGCTCCGGTTCGGCGAGCCGGACCGCCTCGACGACCTGGACCTGACGGTCGGTGAGGGCTGGCTGCTCGCCTCCTGGGACGACCCGCAGGCCGAGGACGTCCACCAGCTGCTCTACCGGGGCCGGCCGATCGGCTGGACCGCGCCGCTGCCGGACGGACCGTGGGGGCAGGCCGGGCACATCGCCGCCAAGCACCGGGGCTCCAAGGCCGCCGTGGTCCTGACAGACCCGGCCAGCGCGGCCAGTACCCACCGCTCCGTCGGCCAGGCCCTGGACGTCCTGCACCGCACGCACATCGAGCTGCTGTGCCCCGAGCGGGCGATGCCCGGCGTGCAGCGCCTGGCTCTCAAGCGCCCGACCGGCTGGAGCGTGCCCTCCGCCCGCGGCCTCGGCGACCCCGACCGCGAGGCGCTCGGTGACGGCCTGGTCCACCTCACCTGGCCCGACCACCCAGGCGTCCAGGAGCTCCAGCAGGGCGGCCGACCGGTCGGCTGGATCGAGGAGTACGACGTCCGGCGCGGAACCTGGACCGCCCTGATCGCCAGCAGCCTCGTCGCCGACGCCGCCAGCGGCGAACCCCTGCGTTGCCCCGGCGCCGAAGGCGCCCTCGCCCTGCTGCGCCGGGCACTGGGGGAGGACCTCACCCGCTGGTAGGCCAGGCCGGCCGACGCGGCCGCGCGCCGGCCCGCGCGCGATGGACAGCTCCAGCAGCGCGCAGCGCGCCCATGGACAGACCGCGCGGCTTCCGCGCGCACCGCACCGCGCCTCGCGGACCTCGCCCCGCACCGCGTCGGCTTCCGCACCGCACCCGCAAAGGCTGGTGCGGTAGTCGCGCCGCTACCGCACCGCACCATGCGGTCCGCACCCGCACCGCGCGCGTCGGCGCCTGGGCGCGCGGTCTGACGGTCTGTGATGTCGGTCACGGACATGCCGGGAGGACAAGGCCCCTGACCTGGGCGAATCGGGCGGGACAACACGCTGCTCAAGGGGTGTGGTCAGGCCGCGGACAAGGGGGTGGTGTGCAGTGTCGGCCGCACCCGGGCGCTGGTCCGGGTGCCGGTCCGGCCACCGCGCAGGCCCCGGCTTCCTGCTGACGGAAGGCCGACTCGATGTCCACCACCTCGCTTGCCGCGCCCGGTCCGGACGACGGCGACCAGGGCGCCGACCACCACCAGGCCGACCAGGCGAAGGCCTCGCCCGGCCGTGGCAAGGGGCCCGGCACCGCCTCCGCGGACACCTCCGCCGGCACCGCCTCCGCGGACACCTCCGCCGGCACCGCCTCCGCGGACACCTCCGCCGGCACCTCCGTGCCCCCGACGCCGGATCAGTTCGTTTCCGCAGGCCAGCAGCCCCGGACAAGGGGCCGAAGCCGTGGCGACAACCCTCCTCCTGCCACTGCTGAGGTGCGGTGGAAGGCGGACTCGACGGAACCGGTGCGGCATGGGGTCTTGGTGTCGCTCGGCCTGTTCCAGCGCGCTACCGCTCGTGAGCTCTGGCATCTGGTCCTGCCGGGACAGCGGAACGACAAGGCCACCCGCGACGCCCTGGTCGACTTGGAGGCCGCTGGGAGGGTGCGGGAGGAGCTGCGCCTGCCGGACAACCGCAAGCTGTGGACCCTGACCGCAGCCGGCCGCCGCGAGGCCGCCCGGCTGCTCCCGGCCGGGACGAAGCTGTCCAAGCTGCGTACCGAGCGCGACGGCCGGGCCGCGGCGTACTCCGAGCACGCCCTGGACGTCGTCGCCACCGCCGGCCACCTCGCCCGCGCCGGACTCGGGTACCTGGAGGCGTTCTCCACCGAGGTCGAGCACCCGATCCCGCACCGCCGCTCCCTGTTCACCGACCTCGTGCTGCGCGACCCCGGCGCCGAGGTGCCGGTGCTCCTGGTCGAGGTCGACAGAGAGAACGAGGGCGTCGGCGCGCTCGTGGAGAAGCTCACCTTGTACCGGGCCTGGTGCGAGCTCGCGGCGAAGGGCACGGCGAAGCCTGAGTTCGAGGCCTCGCTGCGTTGCCGGGGCGCCCGTACGCACGGCCTGCGGCTGTGGCCAACCGTCTACCCGCCGACCGGCCGCGAGGGCCTGCCGTCGGTCGCCCTGGTCCTGGAGGCCGGCCGCAAGCGCGACCGCCCCGGAGCAGAGCAGCTCACCCCGCAGCAGAAGGCGGAGAAGGCCAAGCGGGACCACGAGCGGCTGCTGCGCCGCCACGGGGCCGACGCCCCGGTCTGGCACCGGTTCGGCCGCTGCGGCTGGCACACCCTCACCGAAGCGCTCGACAACCCGGACGGCGACGAGCTGCTGGCCGTCGAGCGGGCGGAGGCGGATCGGGCCCGTCGGGCGCGGGAGGCAGCGGAGCGGGAGCGGCGCCGCCCGGCCTGCCGCAGCTGCTCGGCGAAGTTCTCGGACGGGCGGCGGGAGGAGAAGGAACGGGGTTGGAACGACGACGGGCTGTGCGCCGGCTGCCGCCAGGCCGACGCCGATCGGAAGGCGCGGGAGGCCGCCGGGCGGGAGCGGGCTGCCGCCGAAGCCGCGGCCGCCGAGGCGAAGCGCACCAGCTTCTGGTGGCGGCGGTCCTGACCCGGCCCCGTCCCTGGTGCAGGCCGCTGACCTGCGGTGGGGAGTCTCGCCCCGAGGTCGCTGGTGAGTTGTCCGCTTGGCCTGATGAGTTTGCGGCGTTGTCGCAGGTCAGTGGCCAGTGAGAACGGCCTGGCCTGGGCACGTGGAAGCCCGGTCGCTGCTGCGTACGACCTGGGTGGGCGCTGAGCAGGCCTCCCAAGCGCCGTGCGCTGGCCTCGTTCAGAGGGGTGGCCAATGCGTCGTTGATGGCGAGAGTGGTCTGCTTCAGCTGGCCCGCAAACTGCGTCCACAGTCCTTTCAGACCGGGGTGTGCCGCGATGCCGCCCACTGTCCGTGCTTCACAGGGGTGAGCCGGAGCCGTTTGGTGATGTCGGTGATCGTGCTTCGCTGTTCGGCCTCGGGCCGGCCGTCGAATCTGCGTAAAGAAGTCATGGGCCTGTCAAGTTTCTTCTATAGTCGCATAGAGCGACAGAATGATCACACAACTAAGGGAAGCCTGCATGCGTACACACCTCAAGGGTGTCGGTCGCCTCTTATCCGTTCCGTTCCTTGCTCTGCTCATGCTCGTTGGCGCTGTCGTCGTCACCGCCGGCACGGCGCAGGCGGCAGACTCCAACGCCTGGACATTCGCTAACCCGGACGGACGGATCGACTCGCCCAACAGCAACGACGGCGCTCAGATCTCGGTGAACACGGCGCCCGGCAACCACCAGAACTGGCGGTTGATCACTGCCGGTACTGGCATCTTCCGCATGGCCAACACCGATACTGGTAAGTGCCTCTACTCCACCCAGCCCCTCACGCAGCGCTCATGCGGCTCGGGCGATGGCGATGACGGTCAGCTCTGGCACTTCCACCCAGTCGCCGGCAAACCGGGCACCTTCATGCTGGTGCGCACCGATGAGGGCTACTGCCTCGATAACCAGGGCGGTTTGCAGTGGTGGGGCATCCTCGCCCAGCCCAATCCGTGCGACGGCTCCTCCACCCAGGAATGGACGGTGCCCCAGGGGAAGGCTTCCGAGGCGCTGAAACTCGCACTCGACTACTACTCTGAGCTGTGCACTAAGGACACTTCGACGTGTTCCTGGACAGCGAAGTCCGAGGGGGCACCGGAGGCCCTGCCGCGCGTGCAAGCGTCCTCGGTCTGGTACAACGACACTTCCGACAAGATCACCCAGGTCTTCACCACCGTCTACCATTCCGGGTGGTCGCAGTCGTTGTCGTCGGGCCTGTCCACGTCGGTCGGCGTCTCGGTTCCCGTGCAGGCGATGATCTCCGCCCAGCTGACGGCGACGACCACCTACCAGTCGGACTCGACCACCATCAACGGTGTCGTCGTCACCGTCCCCGCCAAGAACTACGCATGGGTCGACTTCGCGGCTGTCGGCAAGCACGTCACCGGCACGTGGACGTTCGACACCAACCACCATCCGTGGACCACTGACGCCACGGTGACCGTGCCGGTGGTCAACTCCACGGCGGGCTCCACGATGTACGTCGCGCACACCAGCTCGGACATGCCCACCAGCAGCACCAGCCCGGCGCAGAAGCCCGTCGTGCAGACCTTTGCCGCCACCTCCACCAGCGCGAAGCTTGACCTCCCGGCCGGAACCCACCTCGCTCCCACCGCGACCGGCGCGGAAATCGCCGACGCCCAGGACAAGCCCATCATGCGGATGCAGCCGGGCAGCGTGACCGACACGAAGGGCGTCAAGCACGCCTTCAAGCTGGCGGTCAACGGCAACACCCTCACCCAGACCCTCGAAGGCGCCACAGGCACGACGATCGAGGGAACCGAGAATCCGTCCTCGGTCACGTTCGGCCCGGGAACCTTCCCCGGAAGCACGCCGCTGGAAGCTTCCGCCGACAGGACGAAGAGCCTGAAGGTGCAGCCCCTGCGGATGTCGCCCACGGACAACATCGATGATGCCTGTGCCAGGTACCAGGGCCACACCTGCTCGGACGCGGAGAAGAAGGCGTACGAGAACAAGCTCAAGAAGGACGCGGACTGGGACAAGTGCGTAGCCCAGTGGGCCGTCGGTACCGCGATCACCGGAGCCTTCGCAGGTGCCTTCACCGGTGGCGTTGGAGCACTCCCGGGCGGTCTCATCGGATGGGCCGGCGGAGCCACCGCAGGGATGGTTGTGTGCAGCTTCTGACCCGTACCACCTGTACCGACTGGGTCCCCCTGCCTGCTGATCGGGCAGGGGGACGCTGCGTTCGAGCACCTGACCCAGGGCGGGGTGGTAGTCCGCACCACCTGGCACGAGCCCGCCTGCCCGGCCTGGGCCCGGCGGTGACCGCCGGCACGGTGGCCGGACCGGTCCGGGGGTGGGTGTGTGCGGTGCTGGTCCACAACGGCCGCCTGGCTCTGATCCGCCGTCGGCGGGAAGCCGGCCTCCAGCACTCGCCGCCCGCCGTCCTGGTCGAGGACCAGGACGGCGAGGAACCGACCGACGCGCTGCGCCGGGGGCTGCTCGAAGAACTCGGCCTCGACCTGGCGGCGCTGCCCGACCCGCTGGTTCTCCGCTTCGCCCAGAACCAGGAGACCGACCGTCCGGGCGAGACGACGCGGTTCCGGCGCCGGCATCCGGTCTTCACCGCCCACCTGCCCGACCACCTGGCGGCGGCCGTTGCCCTGGTCGAGCAGGACGACCTCGGTCAGGCGCCGGTGGTGTGGCTGCCCGTGGCCGACGCGGCCGACCTCCACTTCTACCCGGACGTCGGCGCCGTCCTCCACCAGGTGGTCCGGTCCGACACCGCCGCGGGCGGCCTCGGCCTCGCGGTGCTGGAGGTCCAGCGGGTCATCGGGGAAATCGGTGTCGGAGGCTGCTGCGGATCAGTAGACCGTGATCTGGGTGACCTTGTAGAGGGGAGGCGGCGGCGGCAGGAACTTGGAGACGAAGGGCTGTTCCGTGGCGGCGTTCCACGATTTGCCCGGGTCGAGGGTCTTGGAGTTCGGAATGTCCTTGTAGTACTGGTACTCGATCATCACCCTGCGGTCTCCGACATCGATCTGCCTGACGCCATAGATCGCGACGTTCACCTCTCCGAGCTTGGTGGTGCAGTAGCTGTCACCGTTGTCTGTGCTGACCTTGATGAAGAAGTCCTTCCCGTCGGAGCACTGCCCGAGAGTGACGTCAGGCGACCTGCTCGGCGTCGTGGGGGGCATCGGCTGGATTGCGGGAGGCGTGTTAGAGGGGGTCGGACTCGGCGTCGTGGAGGGCCGCGGTGCGGGGGATGGGGTGGCGGAGTAGGTCGGCGAGGCCGTCTGCGAGGTGGCCGGTGGGGTTGATGACTGGCTGGTGGATTCTTCGGGGTAAAGCCACACGAGCAGTCCGACGCCGGCGGCGGGCGCCAGCAGGAAGGTCGCCATCCCGGCGGCGATCAGGCGCCGTCGGTACCGGGACCGTGCAGGGACGGAGGGCGCGTCCAGCACCACGACGGCGTCCTTCTCCGGCGCGGGTCCGGACACCGGTGGCACCGGTGAACCGGCGGCCCGTACCGGTCCACCGGGCGCGGCCGGCGGCCGGAAGTACCTTTCCGGCGCGGGTCCGGACACCGGTGGCACCGGTGAACCGGCGGCCCGTACCGGTCCACCGGGCGCGGCCGGCGGCCGGAAGTACCTTTCCGGCGGTCCCGCCGGGTCGCCGGGGCCCGCGGCCCGCGCGACGGGTCCCTCCTCCTCAGGTTCGGGGCCGGATGTCGCGGGCGCAGGGGAGCCGGCGGCCTGCATCGGGCCCCTGGGGGGTGCGGGCAGCGGGAGGGACGTTGCCGGGGGCTCCGCCGGGCCGCCGCCGTGGTCCGGGCCGGACACCTCCTCGGCGTCCGGCGGGGGGCCCGGTTCGGTGGTCCGCTGGGCGGGCGTCATCCGGTCGAGCCTCTCCCAGCGGGCGAGCCACGGCCCGGGGTCCTCGCCCAGCGCTTTCAGGTAGGCGAGTAGCGGCCGCCTGCTGCACAGCTCGCTGTCGCTGGTGACCTTGGACATGCTCGGGCTCGCGTAGTTCGCGGCCTCGGCGACCTCGGCGAGGGTCTTATCGGCCTTTTCCCGCAGGTCGCGCAGGTCTCTGGCGAAGACGGTGAGCGGCGCGTTCCCGCGCAGGTCACGTCCCCGCCCCCGCTGCCCCTGCCCCTGCCGGGGGGCCTCCCCGGGCCCACCCGGCCCGTCGCCCGGCCCGTCGCCCGGGCCGGCGCTCACCGCCCGCCCCGGCGGCGAACGGGACGGCCGGCGGCCGGGCCGGCGAACAGCCCGGCCACCTTCGCCGCGGCCAGACCGCCACCACCCGCGACCGCCAGCGCGGTCTCCGCCGCGGTGCCCGTCAGCACCAGCACGACAATGATCACCTGGATCACCATCAGCACACCGAACTGAAAGACGTACGAGGACCCGCGCTGCGACCTGCGCTGCTCCCGGGAGCCGTTCCCGATCATGTCTGTCCCTCTTCTCCACGTGTCCGGGCTGCCCCGCCTCCGCGGGGCCGGCAGCCGCTCGTGTTCATGGCGCCCGGGCTGCAACCCGGCCGCCTGGCGGCTGACTTCAACCATGCTCACCCCGGCCCGCCAGCGCCAGGACTGACGGAGTTTCAGCAACCTTAGTGCTGTGCCGAAACCCGGCGCGCCCGTGGCCGCGCGATGCCCGGCCGCCTTCGGCAAGCGCGGTCGGCCCGCACGGCAACACGGTGAAAGCCGTCTCGGGACGCCACTCCCGCGCTGCCGCCGGCCGCCCGGAAGCCGGGCCATCGGGCCAGCTCACGGCCGGTTTCCAAGTTTCCGGTCGGGGTTGGAAAGCCCCGCGCACTGGTCGGTCGCCACGGGCTCGGCAACACTGGAAAACGCCGAAACCGCTCACTCCACGTGTCCGGACGAGCCACGGCACCCCGGGGCGGGCCCCGCTGCAACGGAGGCCCGCCCCGACACACCTGCTGTTCCCCACCACCGACGACCGCAACGGCACCGTGTCCGACGATCCCTGGCTCGACGGGGCCCAGGCCGCCGCGCACGCCTCCGCTGGCCTCTTGGAGCCCCGCCTCGCAGACACCCCCGTCACCGACGCCCACCTCGTCGTCTACGCCGGCCGGGCCCGGCTGCACCTCGGCGCCGCCCCGCACCACCTCCGGCGGATCGAGACCGAACTCGACGGGCGGCCCCGGGACGGCCACGGCCGGGGTGCTCCCCGTGGGTCCTTGCGTGGGTCCCGACGTGGCTCCTGCCGCCGGTCCTGACGTGAGCCCCCCACCGGCGGCGCGCCGTTCGCGTTTCCGCAGGTCAGGGGCCGTCCACCAAGGGATGGGAATTCCGACGACCCTCTCCTGAGCCCCTCTTCTGCCTGGTGGTGGACGTGGTGGTGGGCGGTCGTCGCGGGCCCGGTGCCTGCGGCGGGCTGGTCTGGTCGGTGGCGTCCGGCGGTGCCGGCCGCGCCGGGGCCGGGGGTGGGGGCGGGGGCGGGGCGAGGCTGTCCGCCGGGGCAGGCCGTGGCGGTGGTGAGCGCCCGGTGAAAGCCGGCGACCCCGCCCGGCCGCCAGGAAGACGAGCCCGTCGTTCTGGCCGACGTCGCCGACCGCCCCGGCGGCCAGGCCTACCGGCAGCCTCGGGAAGGACCGTCGGCGCTGCCTCCGCGTTGGTGGCGGCGGTCGGGGCTGAAGAGGTGGTCCGGGTGAAGGGCTGGCCGGCGCTGGCGGCCGACCGGGGTTCGGACGGACGCTGAGGGCATGGCCGTCGCGGTGGTGGACCTCGCGGCCCGCGCGGGTTTCCTGGCGGAGCGCCTGGGGTGCCTCCCCGGGGTGTCGCCCGCGTGGTGCTGCCGCGGCGGCCTCGACAGTCGGCCGCGGGTCCGCCGTCGGTGACGAAGGCGGCGTGGATCTGGCCGACGTCGAGCGGGTGCTCGCGTCTGGAGGGCGGGTGCCGGGTCGGTTTCCTCTGTGTGGTCCCGGGCGGGCTATGGGCGGTGTGCCGGGGATCCTGCTGGGACCGGCCCGCGCGCCCCGTACGACCCGTTCGCCGGAGAGAACCAGGACCAGGACGAGGACGAGTTCGGCGTCGTCCTCTACAGGTCCGACGCCGGTCCGACACCGCTGCGGGCGGCCCGGTGCTGCTCCCGGCGATGACCGGCGCGTCTTGCCAGTGGTGCTGACCGGCGGGGTGATGTTCGGGGAACCGGCCGCGCCGGCGGGTGCGGCGCGCCATAGTGCGGGGGTGACCGCGACTCCCGCCCGCCTGGACCTGCCCGCCCGCCGACGCCGCCACGCCCGGCTGATCGCCGCCCTCACCACCACGGTCGGCGCCTGCGCTACGGCGGCGCAGGCGCTGTACCAGCCGGTCGCCGACGCCCCGCCCGGACAGGAAGCGGTCGTGGTGGACCCCCTCCCGGTGGTCTACCTCGGCCACACGGCCGCTCCGCTGCTGGAGGCGGCCCGGGCCGAGGACGAGGCCCGCTGGCCGGCCGCCGTCGTCCGGGAGCGGGAGCAGGCCCGGCAGACCTACAGCGCCCGGGTGGCCGTCGCGCGGGCGCAGGAGTTGGTGGAGGAGCCAGGGGCGTCCTGGCCCGTTCCGCTGCCGACCGCGGAGCAGGGCGCGGTCATCGACCTGGCGGGCGCCGGTGACGAGGTCGCCGTGCTGTGGCGCGACGATCCGGCGAAGGCGGCTGGCCTGGTGCGCGAGCTGGCGGCGTGCGGGGAGTTCACGGCGGCCGAGGTCCTGGACGCGGCGGTCGACGCGGCCATCGGTGCCGGGCTGCTGGCGCTGAACGACGCGGGCACGGCGTCTGATCCGAGCATGATGGCCGAGCAGTGCCTGGAAGCCGTTCCGTACTTGGTGCTCGCGGTGGCCCTGGCATCCGCCGACCTTGACTGAGCGACCACCCCACCGAACCCCGGGCAGCGCGCGGGGGCGGTCGGACACCGCTCTGCCCGCCGCGTCCCTCGGGCCCGGCGGGCAGAGCGGCCACAGGCGGCCTGGAGCGCCTCCGGCGGGCGGGTCCGCCGCAGGGCGGCCGGGATGACCCTGGAGGGCATCCAGCAGGCCCTGCACGGGGCCGGGGCCGCGCCGCGCCAGGCCCGCCCGGGCCGATGTGTAGCGCGCTTGACATTCTCGGTCGCGGTGGTCCAGACTGAATGTCAAGCGCGCTACACATCAAGTGGCGTCGGCAGGCAGGAGACCGGCATGTCGCACACGATCACGGCGGAGCAGGTCCGCGAGCTGTGGGAGGCCGCCGACCCGGCGGCGGTCATCGACCGGGGCGAGGACCTCGCCCCGGTGACGAAGGAGGACCTCGCCGTGCTCGCCGACCAGGTCGACACCGACGACGAGGGCCGTCCGCTGCCCGACCAGTGGGAGGTCCTGGCCGACCAGCTCAGCGCCGGCGCCGAGTCGGAGCTGCCCACCGGGCCGGCCGCCGACGTCCTCCAGGCCGTCGAGGACGCGCGCCGCAACCGGGACAGGGTGAAGGCCGCCGCCGACGACGAGTTCAACCGGCTGATCCGCTCCGCGATGCTCAACCGGAAGGACACGAAGGTGAGGGTCAAGGACCTGGAGAAGGCCGCGGACCTGAGCAGGGCCCGGCTCTACCAGATCCGCGACGGGCGCCGCTGACCGCATGGAAACCGCCGATGCCACCTCCCGCCTGGTCACCCGGCGGGAGGCCGAGCCCCTCCTCGGCTACGCCCCCGGCAGCCTGAAGGCCGTGATGCAGCAGCAGCGGGGCCGCTGGCCTGCCCCGGTGGCCTGCCGCCGGCGCGGCCGCGCGCTGCTGTGGGAGCTGGACGCCCTGCTCGCCGCCGCCCGGCCGACCACCGGGGTGCGCTCGCGGCGCCCGGACGGCGCCGACACGGACGGGCTGGTCACCTGCCTGGAGTGCGGCCGCCGCTTCCGCTCCCTCGCACCGCACCTCGTCCGCGCCCATGGGACGTCGGCCGCCGGGTACCGCGCCGGGCACGCGCTGCCCGCCGGCGCCGCGCTGATGGCCACCGACGTCCGGCGCACCCTGTCGGCGACCCGGATCGAGGCGATGGCCGCCGACCCGGACCTGCTCGCACCGATGCGGGCGGCCGCGCCCGCGCCCGACGTCCTCGCCCGCCGCTCGGCCGCAGCCCGCGCCGGCACCGACGGCCTTCCCGCCGTACGGGCCGCCCGCAGGGCCGCGGCCCTGCGCACCCTCCCGGCCGCCCGGCAGGCCCGCAGGAACACCCTGGAGGCCACCGCCCGAACGGCGGGCTTCGCGTCGATGGCAGACGCGATCGCCGCCACCCGCGACCTGTCGAGCCGCGCCGCCGCGGAACGGATCGGTGTCGGGGCGAGCACCGTCAAACGCTGGCGGCGACCCTCGCCGTGAGGGACGAGACCGGCACCCGGACCGATCCGGTCCAGGATCCGACCCCCGGGGCCCTACCTTTGACCCCGGCCGCAACGACGCCTGGACCAGGCGGTCCGGGCCTGGTGGGCCGGCGGTCGGTGCCCTGCGGCTGCGCGCCGTCCCGCCCGGTGTCTAGGGTGCTTCGACGGCCCTCGGGTCGCCGGTCAGTGCGTAGCGGCGGGCGGCGAGGAGCTGTTCGGCGGTGCTGCCGATCTCCTCGCCGAGGATGCCCAGGGTCTCCTCGGCTTCGCGGTCGCAGAGGTAGCCGGGGGCGACCTGAAGGGCGAGCAGGCCGAGCTCGCGGCGGATGTCCAGCCGCTGGCGGGCCAGGTCGCGGCCGCGGGCGACGCAGGAGTGCCACCGCTCGGTGTCCCGGCTGTCGGGGCCGTGGACGACGGCGGGCTCGGCGGTCGGAACGTCGGGCCGGGACCGGACGTCGGCGACCGAACGCGCGACGATCTCGGCGACGACCGCGGCGTCGGGCGGCCGCCCGCCCGAGGCGCCGGCGTCGGCCAGGCGCTCGGCGATCAGGTCGGTGAGCTCCGCGATCCTGTCCTTGAGGTCGACGACCGCCCGCACCGGCAGTACCAGGCCGGTGTCCCACGCGTGGGACAGCTCCAGGCCGGCTTCCCGCCGGACCGTGGCCTCGATCGCCTCGGCCGCGGCCGCCAGGTCCAGCAGCCGGTAGGCGGTCGAGCGGCTCACCCCGAACTCGGCGCCCGCGTACGCGGCCCAGCCCCCGTACCCGCGCACCGTCCACACCCGCGCCCGGTGCGCGGCACGCACCCGCCCGGCCAGGACCAGGACAGCGGAGCGGACCTCCTCGATCGCGGCGCGCAGCTCCCCGGTCAGCCGCCGTGCAGCACCGGGGCCCCGCCCGCCCGGCTGCGCTGGGCTCGCCCGGCCGTCCCGGCCCGCTCCGGTTCGGCGGCCGCCCGACACCAGGACCCCGCTCGCCGTCCCGGCTGCTCTGGCTGGCCCGGTGTCTTGTCGGCCGTCGACCTCTTCGTCCGCCGGGCGCCCGGCCCAGCGGCGCCCGCTGCACTGCCGCCCGCCTGCCCGCGCGCCGCCCCTGGCGCACCGTCCGGTTCTGCATTGGCCGCTGCCGAGCGGCACCTGCCCGGGCCGTCGTCCGGCGTCCGTTCGCCGTCCGCCGGCGTCGACGCCGCCTGCCACGCCCGTCCCGGCCCGCCGCCGGTCGAGGCCCGTCCCGCCTGCTGCGTCCTGCCCGCCGCGCCCCGCCTTCGGCGGCGGCCAGCCGGCCTGGCCTGACCCGCTCCGGTGCAGTTGCGCCGTCCGACCGCCGCCCGGCACACGGCAGGTCCCCGCGTTCCAGGAAAGCGAGCGCGGGGACCTGCTGTGTTTCGCAGCCCGGGAGCCGGTCCTAGAGGTTGGTGAACCGCCACCGTTGATTGGCAGGGGGGTTGTTGTAATTACAGGTGTTCTGTACGAACAGGGCGCCCAGGTGCCTGCCCTGGGGAACCAGGCAGTTCCCCGTTGCCTGGTTTATAAGAATTCCCCACTGCGGGTCGTACGTATCAAACGCGAAGAACGTCCAGTGGGCATCATTCATGGCTTCCCCGCAGGGAATCTGGCGTGCCTCCTGCCAGTCTCGCGAGAGCAGGCATTGCCCACTGTTCATGTTGCTATAGGTGAGACCGTATTGATCTTGGTGGACCACCCACCTTTGGTCGTTGTACCCCGCGCAGGTCGCTTGAACAAGGGCTGTCTCGCGTCCATTCCCGGCGAGAATGCACCTCTCGCTGTCGTAGTTCTGAAAGTTCCCTGAGGCTTCCGCCAGAGTCGGGGTCTGTGGTACAGCAGTGGCGGACGTGCCGGGAAAGCTGAGGGTCATCAGCACCCCGGAGGCGAGTATCGCCAATAGTGCCTTGAGCTTCTTCACAGCGTCTCCCCTTTCAGGAGTAGCCCGGCCGTCAGGGTGCGGCCGCAGCGGCCTTGCGGTAGGGAATCAATTTTGGAGAGGAATTACCGAACGAGCCGGATGGCACGTTCGGGCAACTTCAGCCTTCGCTCTGGTCGCCCCTCGCCCCTGCTGAGACTTTTCCCTTCCCTCTGAGAACATCCTTCACAGTCGACCGGCCAGGAAGGATCGCTGTGTCGGTCAACATTTTTGTTGGAAACTGGCGTGAATCCAAAGGTGCAATCAGGCCAAGATGATAAAATCTTCAACTTCGCCCCAGAGCAATCACCCATCCCTCCTGACCCTGGCTTTACGTACGGCACGCGCCGCAGGCAATGGGAAGCGGGCGCGCGTCGGCTGCCCGGTCCTGGATTCCCCGCTGGTGCGCGGCGCGATGTGGCTGTGCTGGAGTGGCCACGACGGCGTCCGCACCCTGCACCAGGGCGCGGGCCTGGCCCGTGGCTGGGCCGAGCGCGATGTCGATGGCCTGGATGGCTGGGTGGCCCTGGTCGAGGGCCGGGTCGTCCTCGGCGCCCGGGCGGACGGCGGGCCTTGAGCCGCATGCTCGCCTTGTGCCGGTTGCCCGTCGTCGCCCAGTGCGAGCGGGAGTACGGCCCGGAGCTGGCCCCGTGGTCTTGTCCGGTGGGGTTTCCTGCCCCGTAGGCTCCTCTCCTGTGCCTGATGACATCCTTGTTCCCGACGACCTGATCGCTCTGCAGCTGGCGGCCCGGGCCGCGCAGCGCGCGGTCGAGGAGTTCACCGCCGAGATCGCTGCGGAGGCCCGTACGAGATTCCCCGCCCCGGAGCAGTGGCTGGAGCGGCTGTGCTGGCCGGCCGATCCGCCGGAGGGCGGCTTGCAGGACGGGCCCGCCGCCTCGTTCTGGCCACCGGACCTCACCGAGCGGCTCCGGCAGCTGCGGGAGGACGCCGCCACCGCCTGGACGAAGGCGGGTGAGCATCCGGCCTTCGACGCTGCCAGGGCCGAAGGCCGGTACCCGAAGTTCCTGACCACACTGCACAAACGCATCAGCGAGGCCGAAGCGGCGACCGCCTGAGCGGCAACCCGCTGGCCGAGGCCGCCTCACCCAGGTCCCGTCGTGCCCGGGCACCCGGACCCGACCGGGCCGCCGAGCAGAGCAGCCGCGCCACGCCCCGGCGCTGCTGGCCTCCCACTGGCCGGGTCCCGCGCGGGACGCCCCCTGCCCCCCGGGGCCCGGCCGTGCTGCGCCCTGGGAGATCGGTGTCGTCGGCGCGGACCGGGCCGAGGTGACGGTGTTCTCCGCCACCGCCGCGCGCGGTGCCCGACCGCGGGTGCGCCCCGCCCGGCGCCGTGGAAGCCGGCCCGGCCGGGCCGTGCCCGCTACGCTGCTGCCGGTGCCCGCCGGACCCGAGACGCACACTCCGGGCCATCACCGGCGGGCGCCGTCGCATCAGCGATCGGCGGAAAGAGCCGACGGCGGCTGGCCGCGAACGCGAGCACGTCGTGGAGCCGCCCGGGACGACCTCCCGGCCGGTAGGCCCGCCCGAACGACCGGGGGCGGGCGTGGGCCGACCGGCCTGGCCGCCGGTTATGCGCAGGTGTCGAGCATCTCGACCAGGGCGGTCTTCTCGGCCTGGGTGGTGCTGAGGGCGTAGACGTGCTTGATGTCGGTCCAGGCGCGGGAGTAGGTGCACCAGTACGACCGCAGCGGCGGCCGCCAGGCGTCCGGTCCCTTGTCGGCCTTCGCGCGGTTCGAGGCGGCGGAGACCGCGAGCAGCTGGCTGTGGGTCAGGTCGTTGGCGAAGGCGCGGCGCTTGTCGGTGGTCCAGGTGTCGGCGCCTGCCCGCCACGAAGCGGCGAGCGGAACCAGGTGGTCGATATCGAGGGCCTTGGCGTCGGTGAAGGTCTTGTCGTCGTAGGGGCTTACCCAGGTGCCGGAGACGGCGCGGCACTGGTCGTCGCGGGCGACGTCCTGGCCGTCGCGGGCGAGGACGACCTCGCGGGTGTCGCAGGTGCCGTACTGCTTGATCCAGTGAGGGAAGCGGTCCCGCGAGTACCCCTCCATGGAGTGCGGGGCCTCGACGACGAGTTCGTCCAGCTCGGCGCGGACGACGTCGGCCGGAGGGGGCTCGGGCAGCTGACGGTGTTGGGCGACGGCGGCAGCTGTGGGAGCGGTCGGCGGGGCTGCGGCGGTGGCCGGGACGGCCGCGGGGATCAAGGTGAGGGCGAGCGCGGCGATGGCGGTGGCGCCTCTGCGCCACCAGGCTGAAGTGATCATGCGGCAAGGGCTACCGGCCCAGGCGAGGCCGCCGGCGTACCGTCACCCGGTGGTCGGCGAGTCGCCGCCCGGTCGGGCCCGCCGCCGGTCGGGCCCGCTGCGCCGCCAGCCTTCGGTGGCCGCCGTCCGCCCGCCGACCCGCGTCTACGGGGCGGACGAGAAGGACGACCAGGGCGAGCCGGTCTCCGTCATCACGGTGCTGGTGATCGGTCCGCACCTGTAGACCTGCAGCGCCCTCAGGTGGTTGCCGGACCCGCCGGAGCAGTGTCGGCCGGGAACAGCAGCTCGGCGGTGTCGAAGGCGGCGCGCACCATGGCGACGGCCATGGCCGGGGTAAGAGTGCTGCTGGTCAGCTCGCCGTGGGCGAGCTTGTTGCGCAGCGCTCGGCCCGGCCGCCGCCCGGTTCTGCCCCGGCCGCCGTCGATCGCCTCGCCCAGACCGTCGCCCGGCACCGGGGCTTCGCCCGCCGAACTGGCCGCGGTCCCGGCCGCCCGCAGCTCCCCGGTCAGCCGCCGTGCCTCGGTCTCCGAGGCCGGGCCGACGGGCTCCCGGGGCGGGTGCCGGAACCCGGCCGCGGGCAGGTCAGGCCGCCGGATCCTGTACGGGGCCCGGGCGGACGGCGGCCTTGGGCGCCATCCCGGGTCGTACGGCTCGCCGCCGACCCCGGCGAACTCGACCCGCCTTGCCTCGCTCGGGTCGGCGGTCCAGGCGGCCTCGGCCTTGTACCAGCGGCGCTGACAGCTCCTCACACCGTGTGGCCTTGCTGTTTCACAAATTCTCAAACTGTACTCACATACTCACCCCCGTACTCACCTTGATTCCCATGGCGATGTCCGGGCCGACGACGAGGCCTTCAATCGGTCGCCTCCATGTCGTCGCCGTGCGGCTGGTGGAGTTGTCCGGCGGTGCCGGCCCGGCCCGTCGTCGGCCCGGTCTTGCGGTGCGGTGGACCAGCCCGTCGTCCTGGTCCTGCTCGTCGTGGTGCCGCCCTCGTCAGACTTCCTTCAGTGCCTGCAGGAAGGCGTGTTCGGCGGCGGCCAGGGCGTCGAGGACGGCGGCGAGCTGCTCCGGGGTGTGCTCGCCGACCTGCGCGCGCTCGGCCACCGAGAGGGCGAGGTCCAGGTGCGCGGCGACCTCGGGGTCGCCGTGTCCGAGGTAGTGGGCCTCGTAGTTCCCCCGCAGCCGGTGGGCCCAGTCGCGCCACCGCTGCACCTGGCCGTCCACCACCGGCTCCCCGGCGATGAGCCAGAGACGGAAGTGGTCGGCGACGACGCGGTCGGCCGGACGGTGGTCGAGCATGGTCCCGCACCCACGCTGCTGCTGGTCGTCGTCGGCGAGCGGACGCAGATTGTGGCGGCAGCCGAAGTACCGGCTGCTGGTGAGGCTCATGCTGTGCCACTCGCAGGCGTAGACCACGTACTCGGCGCGCCGGGCCCTGTGGCTGCTGTAGCGGGTCGTGGAATGGGTGGCGGTCTCGGCGCAGTCGGTGACCCGACGGAAGTTCGGTGGCATGGGGGGCGCTCCTCAAACGTCGCCGGTTCGCAGTGTCGACCCGCGGCCGTAGCCAGCCGAAGCCGCCGCGGCGAGGTCCCGCTCGACCCAACCACAGCGGCGCCGGACCCCCGGGGGACCACGCCGCCGTGAAGCCCGGCGAAGGGCCCGCCCGCCCTGTCGCCGAGCCGGACCCCTGCTGCGCCGCCCGCTTGTCAGGGCCGGGCGCGGGGTGCTGTCCCGGGGCTCGATCGGGGGAAGGCCGGCTCCTCGCTGGAGCTGCGGGAGAAGGCCCGGCCGGACCGGCTGGAGTGCCCCGAGTGCGTACAGGCCCGCGCCGCAAAGGACTTGGGCCCGCTGATGCTGCAGGTCCCGACCAAGCGCGAGCTGGTGGCCGTCCTGGTCTCCGCCCCGGATGATCCGTGGTGGGAGGTGCGGGTGCTGCACGCGAAGCTCTACCAGGCGAAGAACCGCGGGGCGTGACCCTCGCCCTTCGGCGGCCGCCCGGCCCGTCGCCCGCTGTCCTGGCCTGTTCTGGTGGGGCTGCGCTGCCCGGTGGTTGGTTTCGTTACGGGCGGGGTTGTGGCGGATCGTCGTGTCGTTCCGTCACGGTGCCGTTCCCGGTGTTGTTCCTGGTGTTGTCGCGGTGCTGGTTCTGGTGGTGTTCCAGGCGGTGTGGTAGGTGGCGAGGGCAGCCCGTAGGCGTTGGCCTTGGGGGGTGTCGGGCAGGCGGAGCCGGCCGCGGCGGCTGGCGAGGTCGGCGGTTGCCTGGCGGGCGGCGGGGAGGACCGTGGTGTTGCCGACGGCCAGTGCCGCGGTGTGCCAGTAGAGCTGTCGGTTGACGGCTTTCGACAGGCCGGACGTCGGGTCGCCGATGAGGGCCCGGGCGGCGGCGGCGAGTTCGGTCTCGGCGGCCGTGAACGTGTCGTGGCTGTCGGGTGCCGGTGCGGGTGCCACCGTGCTGCCGGCCCGCCCGCTGGCGGGTTCGTCCCCGGCGGCCGCGAGCGCGTCGTCGTCCCGGCCCCGGCCGGGGGCGGGGTCCTTCTGCCGCTGCGTCCCGCCGTCGTAGTTCGGCCCGCTCTCCGGTTCGGCGGCCGGCACGTCCGGCCGCTCGCGCGGCCCGGTGGCGGTGTCGTCGCCGACCTCACCGACCAGGCCGGGGCCCGGCAGGGCGGCGGGTTCGGTCTCGGCGGCCGTGAACGTGTCGTGGCTGTCGGGTGTCGGCGTGGGCACCACCGTGGTGTCGGCCCGCCCGCCGTCGGCGGGTTCGGTCTCGGTGGTGGCGGGCGCGGTGTCGTCCTGTTCCGGGCCGGGGCCTGGTGGGGTGGCGGCCCCGGTCTGGCCGGGTACGGGCCGCTCGGGCCGGTGTGGTGGTGCTACGGCCGGTTCGGGGTGGGTGTGCGGGGTGCCGTCGTCGAAGACGACGGTGAGCCGGGCACCGGCCGCCGCCGTGTGCTGCGCCCAGGCGGTCCTGTCGTTGCCGCTGGGGTCGGGCTTCGCGCCGGTCGTGGCGGTGGTGGTCTGCTTGCGGTCTTTGCCGGGGGTGTTGTCGGCCGGGCGGTCGGGAGCCCCTGGTGCGCGTCGGCGGCGGGTGGGGAGGAGTTCGTCGTAGGCGGTGGTGGTGGGCAGGGGGCGGGTGTCCGGGGGCAGGATGGCCCGGATCCGTACCGGCTCGGCGGCCGGCGCACGGCCACGGTCGGGGCCTTCACCGTGGCCGTGGTCGCCGTCCGGGACCGGGCGTCCGCCTCCGCCGTCGTCTTGTCTGTCCCGGGCCGGCAGGCGTTCTGGAAGGCGGTCAGCAGGTTCTCGGGGACGGCCTGCTGACCGTGGACCTGCGCGCGCTTGCCGCGCCCGGCGGGGGCCGCCGCCAGGGCGGTGGCGGCCGTGTCGTCCTGGCGCTCGCGGGCCGCCTGGTCGGGGGTGCGTGCGGGGAGTCCGAGGAGGGCGAAGGCGCCGTCGAGTGCGGCCCGGGCGGTGCGGGCGTGCCGGACGAACACCGCCACCTGGCCGCCGTCCAGGCCCTCCAGTGCCCGCTGGGCGTGTTCGTCGCCGCCGAGGCGGGCCAGGAGGGTGCGGGCCTCGGCGCGCAGGGAGGGGAGTTGTTCCTCGAGGCGGCGCCGGCGGTGTTCGGCCTGGCGGCAGGCGGGGCTGCAGTGCAGGGCGGGGCGGCCGGTGGCCGCCTTCGGCAGGGCGCGGCCACAGCCCGGCCGTGCGCAGCCCGGCTCGATGCTCAAGGGTTCCGTCACACAGAGGATTCTGACGAAACACCGGCCGGATCGGAAGCGGGCCCCGGCGCGTGAGGCCCGGCCGCGCGCCGTCCCGGCCCCGCCGGCCCCCGGCCGCGCGCCGTCCCGGCCTCGTCCGCCGCTGGTCTGGGCCGTGCCGGGGTGGTTGCGTCACCGTCTCCCAAGTGACGGAACCACCCGAAGCTCTCAGGGTGTGACCTGTTGGTGCTGTTGGGCGTGTAATGGCCCTGAAGGCCGGGTTGTCTGGACCTTTGGTTGTTCCTGTTGGGCGCTCGGCGGTGTTGGTGCCGACCGCGAGCACGGTGACTGTGTGTGATGGCTGGTGGGGTCGGGGCCGGGTCGGCCCGCTTGAGGGCCGGTGGGGCATTGTTGGATGTGGACTTGGGGGGTGAATTCCGCCGGGTATTCCACCTGGTTGTTTTGGCGGATTGGTTGCCGGTGGTGGTCTGAATTCGGGTCGGAATTGCGGGTCAGGGGATGGCGGCGAGGGTTGGTGTTCGGTTTGGTGGGGGTCGGGCCCGGTGTCGTCCGGGCCTGCTGCGCCTGCTCGGCCGCCGCCGTCCCGCCGTCCCGGGTCCGCTGTCCAGGCCGCGCGCCGTCCGGGTGCGCCGCTGCCGCCGTCCCGGGGCCGTCCGGGCCTCGCTGCGCCGCCGTCGCCGTCCTGTCGTGCTGGCGGCCGTCAGGCCGCCCTGGTGGTGGTCCGGGAGGCCGTCCCGGCGCTGTTCTGGTGGTGGGTGGGGGTTGTCGCGCGTGCTGTCGCGCCGGGGTGTTGTCGCGTGTTGTGACGTGGCTGGGTGCCCCCTGTTCCCCTGTGTGTGGTGGGGCGCGACAGGGGCCTGGTGGGCGCCGCGGGTGCCGTTCGGGCGACGGCCGACTCAGGTGCTGACCACCCGGGGGCGGTCAGCACCTGAGTGTTGGCGTGTTGGGGAGTGCGATGGTCAGTGGAAGGTGACGGTGAGCTTGTCGGCGGTGAGGACGACTTCGTCGATGCCTCCTTCGCCGGTGGCGTTGTCGAGGTTCTGGCCGGACAGCTTGATCGGGAAGGCGTCGGTGATGTTCCAGGTGGTGAACTTGGTGGCACCGGTCTCGTCGGTGAGGGTGATCGTGCAGTCCTTCTTGTCGACCTTGTTCTCGCTGACGGTGTAGAGCCAGGCGAACAGGGGGCTGTCCTTGGGGATGGTGCCGCGGCGCAGGGTGATGGCGAGGGTCTGCCGTTGGCCGGGCAGCTTGAAGGCGTTGCCGTTGCCGTCCTTGTACTCGATGGTCTCGATGCCAAGGTCCAGCCCGGATACCGAGGTGAAGGTGCCGTCGGTCTTGCCGTCGCCGTCGATGTCGAGGACGAAACGGTAGGCCGGGATCGGGTAGTCCGTGTTGACGTACTCGATGGTGGCCATGTCGTGCTCCTGTCGGTGAAGTCGTTGGGGCTCGGAGATGATCGCGGACCACTGCTGACATGCGCAGGAAAAGTCTTAAAGATCACCGGATGGGGAAGCCGGCGACTAACCTGTCCGCGCTGCAGCCCCTGGCCGCCGTCTGGGGTCGCCGGCGCCGCCCCTGGGCTCGCCGTTCGGGGCGGCTGGGTGGTCGGGGCGGCGACGGTCGTCGGGAGGGCCGGCCTTGTCGGCGGCTTGGTCCTGGTGGTGGTGCTCGGCGGCCGCCTGGCCGTCCCGTCCGAGCCGCCCGGTGCCGCGCCCCGTTGCCGGGCCCTGGCCCTGGCCGTCGTCCTGGTCGGCCGCCAGGCCGTCCTGCTGGGCCCGGCTCGGCCGCTGCCGGGGCTGCCCGCTGCTGGGCCCTGGCCGCCCGTCCAGGCCGCCGTTCTGGCCGTCCCGGCCCCGGGTTGCTCGGCCGTCTCGGGGCCCGTCCTGGCCGCCGTCCTGGTCCGGTGTTCGG
>NZ_LIPD01000023.1:188714-189138 GCF_001905545.1 Streptomyces sp. CB02056
GTCGTCACTCCGGGAATTGCCCGGGTGACGTCGGGCGGGATTTCCTGGGTGGTCTGGAATGGCGGTCGCCGTGTCGGCGTGGAGGGCCGTAGGCCCCTTTCCGGTGTGCCTGGATTCGATTCCAGGCCGCTGCGCCCCGGGAGAGTTTCGGATTGCGGCCGGAAAGGGATCGGGAGGGAATTCGGATTTCCGCCAGGAATTCCGTCGGATAGTGCCTGGATGGATGGTTGCCGTGATGTTGGAATGTTCGCGTATCGCTCCCGCCCAAGGCCGCCAGGATAAGAGCCGTACGGTGTTCCCGGGAACGCGTTCAGAACGCCGCTGGATTCGCTTCGGATTCGGCCGGGAGTCTGTGGTGGAGGGCTCGTCAGGGACCGCCGTACGGGCGGCCGGTGAGGGTCCGCCACCGGGGCCGGGGAGGCCC
>NZ_LIPD01000024.1:0-68432 GCF_001905545.1 Streptomyces sp. CB02056
GTTTTTTGTGTGTTAGGGGAAGATGTTTTGGCCGGGGGTGAGGGTGTGGGTGGGGTCGTAGGTGTTTTTGGCGTTGGTGAGGGTGGTCCAGTGGGGGCCGTAGTGGTTTTGCCAGTCGGTTTGGGTCATGTTGGGGATGGCGCCGACGAGGTAGCGTTTGGCGCCGAGTTGGGTGGCGGTGTTGTAGAGGGTGCGGTTGCGGGTGAGGGCGGGTTGGGGGTTGGTGTTGGGGTGGGGGAAGGCGAGGAAGTCGAAGAGGTAGGTGGTGGGTTCGTTTGGGGTGATGGCGAGGGGGTGGGTGAGTTTGTTGGTGTGGAAGGGGTAGCAGAGGAGGAGGCCGGCGCCGATGTCGTCGGGGGTGATGTGGGGGAGGGCTTGGTTGAGGAAGGTGGGGGTGGTGGTGGCGGGGAGGAAGAGGGAGAGCCAGGGTTTGGGGGCGTTCCAGTAGCCGAGGTTTTTGATGGTGTCGGCGAAGGTGTCGGCGCGGTAGGTGTAGTCGCGGTAGGTGGTGTCGTTGGTTTCGGTGGTGGTGGGGTTGAGTCCGGTGAGGAGGGTTTGGGGGTTGGGGGGTGTGGTGTTGTAGTGGGCGACGGCTTCGATTTTGTAGCGGGGGGGTTGTCCGTTGGGTTGGATGAGGATTTCGCCGACTTGGGAGGGGAAGCGGCCGTCGTTGAGGATGGTTTGTTGGTCGGTGAGGAAGGTGTGTTGGTCGTTGTAGGTGAGGGTGAGGACGAGGGCGCGTGTGGGGGCGGGGATGAGTTTGACGGTGGCGCGGGTGATGATGCCGACTTGGCCGGCGCCGGCGAGGGCGGTGTGGAAGAGGTCGGGGTTGCGGGTGGGGGTGGCGGTGAGGATGCGGCCGGTGCCGGTGACGATTTCGATGGATTCGACGGTGTCGGCTTGGAGGCCGTGTTTGTGGACGGTGGAGCCGATGCCGCCGATGCTGATGGTGCCGCCGATGGAGAGGTGGAGGTAGTCGGTGAGGCAGGGGGGTGTGAGGTTTTGGGCGAGGGCGGCGTCGGTGAGTTGGGCCCAGGTGACGCCGGCGTCGACGGTGGCGTTGGTGGGGGTGATGGTGTGGATGCGGTTGAGGGCGCGGGCGTTGATGCTGATGCCGCCGGCGGCGCCGGCTTGGCCGTAGTTGGAGTGTGATTCGAGGTCGTTGCCGGTGCCGCTTTGGCCGTTCATGGCGACTTTGAGGCCGTTGTGGCGGGCGTAGTTGATGATGTTGGCGATGTCGTGGGGGCCGGCGGGGTTGAGGACGGCGTAGGGGGTGGTGGTGGTGAGGCGGCCGAAGTCGTGGGAGTGGGCGGTGGTGGTGGTGGGGTTGGTGGTGAGGGTGCCTTGGAGGGGTGGTAGGGGGGCGATGTGGCCGGTGGGTGTGGGGGTGTTGGTGGTGGCCCAGGTGCGGGTGGTGGTGTTGAAGCCGATGATGGTGGCGGCTGCCGCGGTGAGGAGGGTGCGTCGGGTGAGGTCGGGGTGGGTCATGCGGGGTGGTCTCCTTGGTGGTGTGGGTGGTTGGTGGTGGGGGGTGGTGGGCGGGCCTGGTTGGTGCGGTGTTCGCGGGGCCGGCGCCCTGGAGGGTGTTAAGTCTCTTTAGCGCCGGGGTGGTTGTGGGCGGTGTCCGGGCCGGTGGTGGTGGCGTCCTGGCCGGGCGGCCGGGTGGCGGTGTCCGGGTGCGCTGGGTGGTGTCCTTGGGCGGGCGGGTCGCGGCGGCCCTGTTGGTCCGGGGTGGTGCGGGAGAGGGGTGACCGACCGGGCCATGGGGCCGGTCGGCGAAGTGAAGTCCCGTTCGTTTCGGGCTTGTTGATGCTGGTATGGGACCTCGGTCTTGCCTGCCTGCCGGTCCTGTCCGGCCCCCTGTCGGTTTCTCCGGTGTTGCTGTACTGCGACGGCGTCCGTCCGTACTGGTTCCTGCTGGGGCTGCCGGCCCCGCTGGCTCTGCCGTTTCGCTCTTGCTGTCCTGCTCCAGCCGGTCGTACTGGCCGCTTCTGCCGGTTTCACCGCAGTGGTCGTACCGGTTGTTCCTGTCGACTGCTTCTACTGGCGTCGTTGTTGCCAGTGCACGGGCTTCGTCGGTTCGGGCCGTGCTGGTCTTCGGGTTCTGCCGGCCGGTGCCCTGTTGATCTGATCGTCGTGGCCTTGCGGGCCGTTCCTGCTGGCCCGTGCCGACCGCTTCCAGCGCTCTGGTCCTTGCCGACTGTTCCTGCTGTCGGTACTGGTCCTGGTGCTCTGGTTTTGCGGGTATCGCCGGTGGTTCCTGCCGGTCCCGTCGCCCAGGTGGACCGGCCCTTCTCGGTCGTGCCGTGGTGCGAGTACGTCCGTCCGTGCTGGCTCCTGCTGGTGCTGCCGGCCCTGCCGGCCCTGTCGGCCTCACCGGCCCGGTCCTGGCGGCTGCCCGGGTGGCTCTGCTGGCCCGGTCGTTCCGGCGCTGCCTGTTCGCTGGTGGTACTGGTTGTGGTGGTGCGGGGCTGGTTCTCTTGCTGTTCTGCTTCAGCTGGTCGCGCCGGCCGGTCTTGTTGGTCCGGCCGTAGTGGCTGTACCGGCTCTCCTGCTGGGCCGTTCCTGCTGGCCCGTGCCGACCGCTTCCAGCGTTCTGGTCCTTGCCGGCTGTTCCTGCTGTCGGTACTGGTTCTGGTGTCCTGGTTTTGCGGGTGTCGCCGGTGGTTCCTGCCGGTCCCGTCGTTCCGAGCGCATCGGCCTTCTCGGTCTTGCCGTGCCGGCGGTGTTGGGTGTTCCTGCCGGTCTTCGGGTCTCACCGCATTTGGCTTCGTTGGTCCTGGCCGTGCTGGCTTTTGCCGCTGCCTGGTGCCCGGTGCCCGGTGCCCGCGCCGTGGGCTGTGTGTTGTTGCTGTGGGGTGGGTGGCCGGTCCGTGGTGTGGGCCGGCCTGTCCGTTGTCCCCTTGCTCGTTGTCCCTTGCCCGTTGTTCTTGTTCCCGGTGCCGGTTGTCCCTGTCCGCGTGTCCTTGCCCCGTTGTCCGTTGGCCTTGTCCGTGTCCCGGTGCCTGTTGGCCTTGTTGGTGTGTCCTCGTCCTTGTTGAGGCCGTGGGCGCGTGCGTGCGGGTGTGGGCGCGGGTGGCCGTTGGCGTGCGTGCGGCCGTGGCGGCGGTGGGTGCCGTGCGTGGGTGTGGGGGTGGGTTAGGGGTTGGGGGTGTGGTTGGTGTGGGTGGTGGTTTGGTAGTTGGTGAGGTCGAAGGTGCGGGTTTGGTGGCGGAAGCGCCAGGTGTAGGTGGGCCAGATGGAGGGGTTGTTGCCTTTGGTGTCGGTGTACCAGCTGGTGCAGCCGCCGGTGTTCCAGACGGTGTTTTTGAGGCGGTTTTGGAGGGTGTTGTTGTAGGTGGTCTGGGCGTGGGGGTGGACGTCGAGGGTGGTGAGGTGGTGGGTGTGGAGGGTTTTGAGGGCGGCGAGGATGTAGGTGATCTGGGCTTCGATCATGACGGTTTGGGAGGAGTGGCCGAGGGTGGTGTTGGGGCCGAGGAGCATGAAGAGGTTGGGGAAGCCGTGGATGGTGGTGCCGCGGTGGGCGGTCATGCCGTCGCGGTTCCAGGTGTCGGCGAGGGTGTGGCCGTTTCGGCCGTGGATGAGGTGGGCGACGGGGCGGTCGGTGGCGGTGAAGCCGGTGGCGAGGATGATGGTGTCGATGTGGCGGGTGGTGCCGTCGGTGGTGGTGATGTGGGTGGGGCCGATGCGGGTGATGGTGTCGGAGACGATGTCGACGTTGGGTTGTTGGATGGCGGGGTACCAGGTGTTGGAGAAGAGGAGGCGTTTGCAGCCGACGGTGTAGTCGGGGGTGAGGCGCTTGCGCAGGGCGGGGTCGGTGACGGATTTTTTGAGGTGGCCGGCGGCCATGTTCTTCATGCCGGTGGTGCGGGAGGGGCGGGACATGAAGAACGCGACGATTTCGCGGCCGTGTTTGTTGAAGGTGCGGCGGAAGCGCTGGTAGCCGGGGAGGTGGCGGAGCATCCAGGTGTGGCGGGGGGTGTTGGGTTTGTCGGGTTTGGCGGCGACCCAGGGGGGTGTGCGCTGGTAGAGGTCGAGGCGGTTGACGTCGGGTTGGATGGCGGGGACGAACTGGATGGCGGAGGCGCCGGTGCCGATGACGGCGACGTTGCGGCCGGTCAGGTCGTGGTCGTGGTTCCAGCGTGAGGAGTGGAAGACGGTTCCGGTGAAGGTGTCGAGGCCGGGGATGTTGGGGATGGCGGGGTCGGAGAGGTAGCCGGTGCCGGTGATGAGGGCTTGGGCGGTGTAGCGGCCGTGTTTGGTGCGGATGTCCCAGTGGTGGTGGGTGTCGTTCCAGGTGGCGTCGAGGAGTTCGTGGTCGTAGCGCAGGTGGGGGTCGACGCCGTGTCGGGTGGCGCAGTCCTTGAGGTAGGCGTGGACTTCGGCCTGGGTGGCGAAGGTGGATTTCCAGTCGGGGTTGCGGGCGAAGGAGTAGGAGTAGAGGTGGGCCTGGACGTCGCAGGCGCAGCCGGGGTAGGTGTTGTCGCGCCAGGTGCCGCCGAGGTCGGTGGCGCGTTCGAAGACGAGGAAGTCGTCGATGCCGGCTTTGAGGAGGCCGATGGCGGTGCCGAGGCCGGAGATGCCGGCGCCGATGACGGCGACTTTGAGGTGGCGGACGGCGAGGTCGCCGGTGGGGTGGGGGGCGGTGGCGTGCTCGGTGCCGGCGGTGGTGGCGGTGGCGGCGACGGTGATGGCCGCGGCGGTGGCCGTACGGGTGCCCGTGCCGGTGGTGCGGGGCGGGGTGCGGGGTGCGGTCGTGGTGGCGGCCGTGCCGGAGGCGGACGTGCCGCCGGTCGTGCCCGTGCTGGTTCCCGTGCCGGTGGCCGTACCGGTGGCCGTGCCCGTACCGGTGCCGGCCGTGCCGGTGTTGGCGGTGTTGGTGCCCGTGGTGTTGGTGGTGGGGGTGGGGGCCACCCCCGCCGCCGGGGCTGTGCCGGTGCTGGCGTCGGTGGGTGTGCCGGTGCCGGTGGTGGTGGTGTTGGTGGTGCGGTTGGGGGCGGGGGTGGTGGTCATGGCGTCGGTGTCCTTGTCTCGGGTGTCCTGGGTGGGCCCGGGGGTCAGGCGCGGCGGGTGAGGGTGACGCGGAAGTTGTTGAAGATGTGGTCTTCGAGGGTGTAGGCGAAGATGTCGAGGTAGCGCTCGAAGCGGGCGACGGTGGTCTCGTCGGTCATGGTGACGGCTTCGTCGCGGCGGGCGGCGAGGAGTTGGAGCCAGGCGCGGCAGGCGCGGGCGAAGGACTCGGGTTCGTTGCGGATCTCGGTGACCTCGAAGAGGCCGTCGAGGCCGGCGGCGAGTTCGGGCAGGCGGGGGATGTGGCAGCCTTCGAACTCTTCGCGCTGGAGGAATTTGAGGTCGTCGAGGAGCTGGCGGCGCAGTGGGGGGTTCTCGACGGTCATGGTGTGCAGGACGAAGCGGGCGCCGGGCTTGAGGAGGGAGTGGACCTGCTTGAAGAAGACGCGGTAGCGCTGGGTGCGCTCTTTGGGGGTGAGGGAGGACAGGACGAAGTGTTCGAGGGCGTTGATGCAGAACGCGGCGTCGTAGGGGGCCTGGCCGTCGGCGAGGCGGTGGTCTTCCCAGCTTTCGACGCGGGCTTCGATGGCGGGGTTGTTCAGGGCGTCGACGAAGTCGGCCTGGGTGCGGGAGAGGGTGACGCCGACGGCCTTCTTGACGCCGTGGACGGTGGTGAGGCGGTTGAGCATGGTGCCCCAGCCGCAGCCGATGTCCAGGACGGTGTCGGTGTGGGCGGCGCGGGCGAGGTCGGTGAAGGCGTCGAGTTTGCGTTCCTGGGCCTCGTCGAGGACGGCGACGAGGTCCTCGCCGTCCTCCCAGTAGCCGCCGGAGTACATCATGGTGGGGCCGAGGATGAGCCGGTAGAGCTCGTTGGGGACCTCGTAGTGGTGGCGGATGGCCTCGACGTCGGGGTTGATGGTGCGGGCTTCGACGGTGGTCATGGGATGGGGCCCCTCGGTTGACGGTTGTGGGTGTGTGGGGTTGTCGGACGGCGGTGGGTCGGCCGGTGCGGGGTGGGCGGGTGGGCGGCCCGGTCGGGCCGTTTCCGTGGTGGTCGGCCCGGTGCGGGCCGGGGTGGCAGGTCCGGCCGCTGTCCTGGTGCCTGCGGTGGGCGGCTGGGTGCCGTCCGGTGTCCGACGGTGGTCTTGCTGAACTCGGCCGCTGTCCCGGGTGGTTGGTGCCGTCCGGGAGAACGGTCGGGCCGTTCGGTGCCGCGTGGTGTGGTGCTGGGCCGGCCGTCGTTCAGGGCGGCTGGGTGCCGTCCGGTGTGCGGCGGTGGTTCCGGCTGAACTCGGCCGCGTCCCCGGGTGGTTGGTGCCGTCCGGGGCGGGCGGTGCGGCCGTTCGCGGTTCTTCGGTGTCTGCCGTGTCGGGCGGCTGGGTGACGCCCGGGTGGTCTTGCTGAACTCGGCTGCGTTCCCGGGTGGTTGGTGTCGTCCGGGGCGGGCGGGTGCGGTGTCCGGCCGGGTGGTCGGTGGTGCCTGGTGCGGTGCCGGGCCGGTGTTGCGCGGTGGTCGCCGTGCGGGCCGGTACGGCGGGGTGGTGTGCGTGCGGGTGCGGTGTGTTGTGGGTCAGGTAAGCGTGTGTCTCGCAAGCGGTGCGCAAGGGGGCGGGGGGTGGGTGGGTTGCGGGCCGGTTGCGTGGGGGCGGGTTTCATGCGGTTTCGGCAAGACACGCGGCCCCCACGGCCTGTCGCGGGGGGTGCTTCGGTTCCCGGGTGGTGTCGACCGCTGTTCCCGGGGGGTCGTGCCGTGTTGTTCCGGAGGGTTCTCCCGCCGGCTGTCCCACCAGTTCCGCCCGTCGTTCCGCCTGTTCCGCCTGCTTGTTGTCCGTCCGTCCGTTCCTTGTGGCCGTGTGTCCGCTCGTTCGTCCGTCCCCTCGGTGCCGTGTGTGGTGTGTTCCCGGGGGCGGGGTGCGGGGGCGCGTGTCCGGGGGCCGGCCGGCCGGGGGCGGGTGGTGGTGCGGGTGGCGGTGGGGTGGTGCGGGTGGCCGGGAGGGTGCTCCGGAGCGGTGCGGTGCGGGTCCGCGGGTACGGGTTCGCCCGGGCCCTGTACGGGTTCGCCCGAGCCCTGTACGGGTTCGCCCGGGCCCTGTGCGGGGTGTCGCCGAGGCACCCGGTTCCGTCTGCCCGTCTGCCGGCCCGCTCGTGTCCGTTCGTCCGCCAGTCCGCCTGCCCGCCCGTCCGCGTTTGTCGGCCGGCCGGTGGGTGGGGTGGTCGGGGTACGGGTGCGGGGCGGGGTGGCGGCGGTTGTTCCCGGCATGTTCATTCGACGCGTTGACGTGCCCATCACCCGGGAAACGGGGGTGGGCGAGGAGAGGAACGATCACTGATGTCTCAGATTCCCACGATCGAGGACCTGGCCCAGCAGCTCCAGGCGGTCTCCGGTGCGCAGGAGATCGACGCGGACGCCGCGCTGCAGCACATCGCGGACGTCGACTCGCTGGACCTGATGGAGTGGCTGTACGGCTTCCAGAACCAGTACCCGCACATCCCGGCGGACGAGTCGCTGTTCGCGGACATCGACGACACGACGACGCTGCGGGTGGTCCACGAGCGGATCCTGGCGCTCGTGCCGGCCGAGGCCAACTGAGAACCCGGCGCGGGCGGGCGGACGAGGAGAGGGGTCGGGTGGTGAGCGGTTTCGACGTCACCGGCTGGGGCATGTCGGTGCCCGAACGGGTGGTGACCAGTGCCGAGCTCGCGGAGCGTTTCGGCGTGGACGAGCACTGGATCGTCTCGCGGTGCGGGATCCGTGAGCGCAGGGCGGTGGGCCCGGGGCAGACCACGGCGTCGATGGCCGTGGAGGCCGGGCGCCGGGCCCTGGAACGCGCGGGCCTGACGGGCGCGGACATCGCGCACCTGATCGTGGCGACGGCGACCCCGGAGCAGCCCTCGCCGGCGACGTCGGCGTTCGTCCACGACGAGCTGGGCATCGCGGGCAGCGCCCACGACGTGAACTCCGAGTGCGCCGGCTTCGTGTACGGGCTGGTGACCGCGGCGGGTCTGCTGCGCATGGACCCGCGCCCGATCCTGCTGATCGGCTCGGACACCCACACGCTGACCGCGAACCCGCGGGACCGGGACCTGTCGATCCTGGTCGGCGACGGCGCGGGCGCGGTGGTCCTGCGGCCGGGCGCGGTGGACCGCATCCGGGCGTGGAACCTGGGCGCGGACGGCTCGTGCAAGAACAGCCTGAAGGTCCTGGCCGGGGGCTCGCGGATGCCCACCACCGAGCGGACCGTCGCCGAGGGCCTGCACTACGCGCAGATCAACGGCAACGAGATCTACCTGAACGCGGTGCGCTACACGGTGCGCACGATCCGCGAGACGCTGGAGCAGGCGAAGATCACACCGCAGGACGTCGACCACGTCATCCCGCACCAGGCGAACATCCGGATCATCAACTCGGTGCTCTCCCACACGGGGATCCCCGCGGACCGGCTGGTGACGAACCTGGAGCGCTACGGGAACACCGCGTCGGCGTCGATCCCGATCGCGCTGGCGGAGGCCCTGGACTCGGGTCGGGTCAAGGACGGCGACACGGTGCTTTTGGCCGGGTTCGGCGCGGGCATGACGTGGGGCTCGGTCCTGCTGACGTGGGGAGGGGTGGCGCGGTGAGCGGCAAGGACGCCTTCGGCGCCAGGCCCGACTCCCCGGTGGCGCTGGTCACCGGCGCCTCCGGGGGGCTGGGCAGCGAGCTGGCGCTGGCGCTGGACGCGGCGGGCTGCCGGGTCGCGGTGCACTACAACAGCTCCCGGGCCGGGGCGGAGAAGGTCGCCGCCCAGCTGGTCAACGACCACGTGCTGGTGAGCGGCTCGGTCGCCGACTGGGACGCGGTCACCGCGATGTACGAGCAGGTCAAGGCCGCGCTGGGGCCGGTGGACGTGCTCGTCAACAACGGGGCGGTCCGCAAGGACGCGCTGATGGCGATGCAGAACCCCGCGGAGTGGCGGCAGGTGATCGACACGAACCTCGTCGGCTCCTTCCACACCGCCAGGGCGTGCGTGCCGGCGATGCTGCGCGCCCGCTGGGGGCGGGTGGTGAACATCGTCTCCCCGTCGGCGCTGATCGCCACCGCCGGGCAGACCGCCTACTCGGCGTCCAAGGCCGGCCTGATCGGGCTGACCCGCACGCTCGCGGCGGAGTGCGGCCGCCGGGGGGTGACCGTCAACGCCCTGTCACCCGGCTTCATGATCACCGGCATGACGGACACCCTGCCCGAGCACGTGGTGGCGGGCATGCGGGAGAAGGTCCCGGTGCCCCGGTTCGTCACCCCGCGCGAGGTCGCCCGCTCGATCACGCTGTTCCTCGACCAGGACTGCATGACCGGCCAGGTCATCAGCATCGACTCGGGAGCCTCCATCACCTGACCGGCCGCCCCGGGCGTGTCCGCCGGGGCCGGGCCGCCGGACCCGTCCGTCCGGGGCGGCCGGGTCCGTCCGCCCGGGTCCGCTCCGGGCCGGTGGCCGGTAGGCCGGTTCCCGGTCCGCGGGTCGCCTCGCGCCGCGCCCTCTCGGCCCCCTGTCCGGCCCCGTGCCGGACAGGGGGCCGAGGGGGCGCACCCGCGTTCCCGCTCGGGGGTGTCGCGGCAGGCCCCGGCTGGGCACGCGGCAGCGGCAGCCCCGCCCCGCCCCGATCAGGTACCGTCGGCCGTCCCGGAAGCCGCCCGCCCGCCTGGCCGTCCCGCGGCCGGCGGCGTCGTTTCCCTCGCGGCGGGTCCGGCCGGCGTCGCGTCCTACCCCCGGAACGGGTCCTCCAGGACGGGGACGCAGGGTGACAGCAGCGGATCCGCGTGCTCGCTCACCCGTCCGCGGGCCATCCTGTGGACGAGGACCTCGTTCTCACGGCCGGGGTCCTCGTCGTCGCGTACGTGCAGCAGGCCGTAGGAGCCCGGCGCCCGTTCACCGACCTCGCGGAAGAACGCCGGGATCCGCGCGTCACGGTGGTTCGAGAAGCCGCCGAAGTGGACGAACACCTCCCCGTTCATCCACCGCAGATCGAGCAGGTACGGGCTGCCGATCTCCCGGATGCGCTCCTCGATACCCCCGACGATCAGGTGGAGACGGTCGTCGTCGTACTCCTCGTCGTCGGCGCCGGCGCTCTCCAGAACCTTGATCCAGCCGTGGTACTCGAACATGGGCCGAAGCCTACTGAGCGGTCGACCGGCGCCCCACTCGATTCCCGTCCACCCGGGGGCCCGCGGTGTCCAGCCGTCAGCCGCGTGAGGAGCGCAGGTCCGCACCCGCGGCCGCCCGCCGTCCCCGCCCGCCGCCCGTGCCGTGGGTGGTGCCGGTGGTGACGGTGGTGTGTCGGTGGCGGGACAGCGTCCTGCCGGTGTGCCGACAGCGGTCGACGCAAGACTCGGTGACGCCCGATCAGGAACACACGACGACGAGGGAGCCGCCCGTGCCCCGACCCCGGCCCGCCACCGCCTTCCGCACCGCCTTCCGTACCGCTTCGCGTACCGCGTTCCGTGCCGCCACCGCCGTGCTCGTGCTGGCGGCCCTGGCCCCGGCCCACACCGCGACCGCCGACACCGCCGCGACCGCCGACACCGCCGGGCCCGCTGACACCGCCGCGTCCGCTGCGCCCGTGCCGCGCCTGCACTGGGACGGGCCCTGCGCCCAGGGCTTCGAGTGCGCCACCGCCGCCGTGCCGACGGACTACCGCGACCCGCGGGGAACACCCCTGGACCTGGCCCTGATCCGCCACCGCGCCACCGACCCGGCCCACCGCATCGGCTCGCTGTTCTTCAACCCCGGCGGCCCGGGCATCCCCGGCACCGCGGCCCTGCCCGCCGTCTACGGCCTCTTCCCCGAACAGGTCCGCCGACGCTTCGACATCGTCAGCTTCGACCCGCGCGGCACCGGCGCCTCCACCACCCTCCACTGCTTCCCCGACCCCGCCGCCGAACAGGCCCTCCTCGACGGCCTGCCCGCCGGCTTCCCGACCGCCGCCGACCAGCAGGCGGCCTGGACCCGCGCCTACACCGGCCTCGCCCGCCACTGCGCCGACAACGACACCACCGGCCTGCTGGCCCACCTGTCCACCGCCGACACCGCCCGCGACCTCGACGTGCTGCGCCAGGCCGTCGGCGACCGGCGCCTCACCTACTGGGGCACCTCGTACGGGACCCTGCTCGGCGCCGTCTACGCCAACCTCTTCCCCGACCGGGTACGCGCGATGGTCCTGGACAGCGCCCTGGACCCGCGCGCCTGGTCCACCGGCCGCACCCCCCGGCAGCGCGCCCTGCCCCCGTTCCTGCGCACCGGCAGCGACCTCGCCTCCGCCCGCACCCTGGACGCCTTCCTCGACCGCTGCGCCGCGGCCGGCCCCGCGGCGTGCGCGTTCGCGGCGGGCGACGCGGACGCGACCCGCGCCAGGTTCGACGCCCTCCTGGAGCGGCTGCGGCGCGGGCCGCTCGCGCCCGGCACGCCGGCGCGGGAGGTGACCTACGCCTCCGCGGTGTCCACCGTCGCGTCGATGCTGTACACGGCCGCGCCGCTGCCGGGCGTCCCCGACAGCGGCTGGGCGGCCCTGGGCGCGTGGCTGCAGCAGCTGTGGACCGCCCCCGACGCACCGAAGGCCCCCACCCCCGCCCCGGCACCGGCGCCGGGCGCGCTGTCGGGGCAGGCGCAGACCCTGGGCACCCTGTGCGCGGACACCGCCAACCCGCCCGCCGGCGCCGACTACCCGGCCCTGGCCGCCCTCGCCGAGACGCGCTCCGGCGCCGTCGGCCCGTACTGGGTGTGGCAGACCCAGCGCTGCGCGTCCTGGCCCTCCCAGGCCGCCCGGGACCGCTACGACGGGCCGTGGGACCGCCGCACCGCCGCGCCCGTGCTGGTCGTCGCGAACACCGGTGACCCGGCCTGGCCCTACGAGGGCTCCCGCGCGATGGCCGACACCCTCGCCGGGGCCCGCCTGCTGACCGTCGACGGCTACGGGCACACCGTCCTGGGCAACCCGAGCGCCTGCGCGGCCGGGGCGCAGGAGCGCTACCTGGTGGAGGGGCGGCTGCCGGCGCCCGGGACGGTCTGCGCGCCGGACCGCCGGCCGTTCGCGTAGCGCTCCGGGGACGGCGGCGGTGGCGGCGGCCCGTGCAGCCGCCACCGCCGCCGTCGCGGTCGGGGCGGTGCCCGTTCCCCTCCTTTGCGCGGCGCGGGCCCGCCCCCTGCCGAGGGCGGGTCGGTTCCGGGGCCCGGGCGGGTCGTTGCGGGTCGCGGTCCGCGTCGTGCGGGGCGCCCGCCGGCGGTGGTGGCCGTGGTGTCGGCGGTGGTGTCGGCGGCGGGCGGTACGGTCGCCGCATCCGAGCGAGGAGGGCCGCATGGCGACCGGGTGGAGCCTGACGATCGACTGCGCGCACCCGGCGAGGCCGGCCGGGTTCTGGGCGCTGGCGCTGGGCTACGTGCACAGGCCCGCGCCGGCGGGGTTCGGGAGCTGGGAGGAGTGGCTCTCCTACCACGAGGTCCCGCGGGAGGAGTGGGACGACGGCGCGTACCTCTGCGATCCCGAGGGGACGGGTCCCGCCCTGTCCTTCCTGAAGGTGCCGGAGCCGAAGGCGGTGAAGAACCGGGTGCACGTGGACGTGCAGGCCGGCGGCGGCCGTGAGACGCCGTGGGAGGTGCGGTGGCCGCGCGTGGTCGAGGCGGTGGAGCGGCTGACCGCCGCGGGCGCGACGGCGGTCCGTGAGGAGGAGCTGCGGGGCAGGCCCGACCACGTGGTGATGGCCGATCCGGAGGGCAACGAGTTCTGCGTGGTCTGACAACGGACATTCCCCTCCCGGCGGCCGCGGTTCCCGGAAGCCGGGATCCCGGGTGCCGTCCCGGCCGATCCGGTCCACCCGGCCGGGCGGCACGGCCGGCGCCGTCGGTCCCGTGTCGTTCGAGGGCGGCGATCAGGTCTTCGCGGTTCACGACGCGCGGTATGACGCCCTGCGGGTGCCCGGAAGTCCGCCGCTCCGCTGCCCTGGGCGGTCGGGGCCCGGCGGGAGGGGCGCTGGTCCGACAGCCCGCTCGACCTTCACCGGGCGGGACGCCGGGCAGTACGGTGACCGACCGGAACCCGCCACCCACGAAAGGGGACACCGCCATGGTCCACCCGGCCGTCACCCGCCTCTCGGCCCTGATCGGGGAGCCGGGAACCCCGGGCGACAGCGTCGACTGGGACGAACTGGCCCGCACCACGGGCCTGCGCCTGCCCGCCGACTACCGCGACTTCGTCGCGCTCTACGGCGGCGGCGAGCTGGACGAGTACCTCGGCGTCAGCACGCCGCCGGTGGACGGCTCCCCGTACGGCGACCTCCTCGACGCACTGGACTTCGACCCCCGGCAGGAGCCGGCCGCCCCCACCGGCACCGCCCCGGAGGACCTGGAGCAGGGCAGGCTCCTGCCCTTCGCGGGCAGCGCCAATGGCGACGTGGTCTTCTGGCTCTGCGACACCCGCGACCCGGACGGCTGGGACGTCGTCGTCTTCAAGCGCCAGCCCGCATACCGGGAGGAACGCTGGGTCCGCTTCGCGGCGGGCTTCGGCGACTTCCTGGCCGGAACCCTCGACGGCACGCTGCCGAACCCCTTCGGCGACAGCGGCTTCACCAGGACCCCGCACGCCTACCGCCACTGGCGCCGGCCGCTGTGACCCGCACGGCGTCCGCACGCGGCCACCGGCTGCCGGCGGCCTGAGCGGGGCTGCCGGTGGTCAACGGTCCTTCCTCCCGGCCCCGTTGGCTTTCCCGGGTCCGCTCGGCGGCGGGCGGCCACGATCGGGGCCGGCCGCCGCATCCCGCTCACCGCGCCCGCCGCCTCCCGACGTCCGGTCCCACCCCCGGCGACCGTCGCCTCCGGCGCCGACGGGAACGGCAACTCCCTGAACAGGGAGCGTGGTTGCGTCGCGGCCGCCGGCTGTTGGCCGCCCGGAACCCGCTACGGGCCCGGTGGGGACACGTGACCCGTTGCGTACCGTCACCGGTCGCAGAACGTGGGCCAGGACCTTGTTCCGGGGCCGCTCGTCCGGTTCCGGGGGAGTGGTCGTAAGGCCCGGCGTGCGCGGGCATGCCGTCGGGCCGACGGCGCCCCCTTCGCCGGGCCGGGGCCGGGGGAGGGGCGGCCGGTGTCAGGGGCGCTGCCGGGGGGCGGTGGCCCGGTTCCCGCCCGTCAGGCCGTCGAGGACCAGGTCCGTCAGGCGTTCGGGCAGGTCCGGTTCGTCGGGGCGGTGGCCGAGCAGGCAGCGGGTCTGGAGGGGGGCGCAGAGCAGTTCCAGTGCCAGGGCGGTGTCGGTGTCCGGGGGGAGTTCCCCGCGGTCCACGGCCCGGGCGATGATGGCGCCGGCCTGGTCGAGGCGGGAGTGCCAGAAGGTCTGCCAGGCCTCGGCGAGGTCGGGGTCGTCGGCGCTGAGGGCGGCGGCCCGGGCGACGGAGCGGCCGGTGGGGGTGGCGAGGTAGCGGGCCAGGGCGCGGGCGAAGGCGGCCAGGTCGGTGCGGACGGCCCCGGTGTCGGGGACGGGGACGCCCTCGTTGCTGCCGGTGAGCATGGCGTCCAGGACGAGTTTCTCCCGGGTGCCCCAACGCCGGTACACAGTGGTCTCGTTGACGCCGGCGCGGGCCGCGACCCCGGCGACGGTGAGCCGGTCGACGCCCTCCTCGGCCAGTACCTGCGCGGCGGCGTCCAGGACGGCCTGGCGCACACGCGCGGCGCGCCCGCCCGGGCGGCGGCGCACCGGCTGCGGCTGCGGCTCCGACTCCGGGTGCGGCTCGTGTTCGGTCATGTCGATCACCTCGGCCACCACACTAACGCAGGGCCGCTTGCGTTAGGCGCCGGTGCGGGCGCATAGTCGTTAACACAAGTGTTCTGGCTTTAAGAAGCTTGAGTGCGACAGGAGGCACCACCATGTCCTTCACCTGGCCCCTGGACCCGCGGGACCTGTTCGTCGAGCGCTACCCGCAGATGACCCTCGGCCTGCCCGCCGGCGAGGTGGACGCGGTCCGCGCCGCCGTCACCGTGATGTGGCCCGACCGGCCCGGCGGCTGGGTGTACGAGTGGTCCGCCCTCGCCGCCCGCCACGCCGCCGCCGGGCGCCACCGCGAGGCCGCGCAGGCGTACGGCTGGGCCAAGTTCCCCTCCCTCGCCGACGGGCCCAAGCGCACCGCGCTCGCCCGCCAGGTCGAGCAGTACGTCCTCGCGGCCCCCGGCTTCCCGGTGGAGTTCGAGCGCCGCGTCCTCGCCGTCCCCCACCGCGGTGGCGAGGCCGCCGTGCCGGTCCACCTGATGGCCGCCCCCGGCCTGCCCGCCGACGCGCCCCTCGTCCTGGCCAGCGGCGGCGTGGACTCCTGGAAGACCGACCTGCACGGCATGTGGGAGCAGCTCGCGTTCGCCCTGCCGGCGCGGCTGCTGCTGTTCGACCTCCCCGGCACCGGCGAGAGCGCCCACCTGCCGATGACCCCGCACGGCGGGGACGAGGTGGTCGCCGCACTGGTCGCCTTCGCCCGCGCGGCCGGCAACGGGAGGGTCGGCCACTTCGGCATCTCGATGGGCGGCTACTACTCCGCCCGCACCGGACTGACCGGGGCGGTGGACGCCTCCGTGGTGCTCGGCGGCCCGGTCGAGCGCGCCTTCGCCCCCGGCCGCGGCTTCGCCTTCGGCATGGACGGCATCGTCGGCAACGCCCTGGGCTTCGACACCGCGCCGACCAGGGCCGAACTCGACGTGGCCTTCGCCGGATTCGACCTGCGCCCGCTGCTGGACCGGGACGCCAACGGGCCGATGCTGGTCGTCAACGGCACCGAGGACGTTCACGTCCCCCAGGCCGACACCCTGGTGTTCGAGGGCCGCCGCGACACCCGCGTCGAACTGATCCCGGACACCGGCCACTGCGCCGTCTCCCGCTTCGGCGAGGCGATGGCCCTGATCGCCCCCTGGCTGAAGGACACCCTGGCCGCCTGAACCGGCTGCCCCTGGCGCCCCGCCACGGGACGCCCGCCACGAGACGCCCGCCGCGGGACGCCCGCCGCGGGACGCCCGCCACGGCGGTCGTCCTCCGCCCGGCGCGTCCGGGACGGGCAAAAGCGACGGCGGCCCGCCCCCCGTCCTGCCCGTCCCGCTGGAGCGGGGACGGGCGGGACGCGGGGGGCGGGCCGCCGCACCACACAAGGGGTCGGCACCGCGGGCGCGGTGCCGGCCGGTCAGACGAGGGCGGCGAGCGCGGCCTCGTAGTTCGGCTCGTCGGCGATCTCCGCGACCAGCTCGGTGTGCAGGACGGTGTCGTTCTCGTCCAGGACGACGACCGCGCGCGCCGTCAGCCCGGCCAGCGGACCGTCGGCGATCGCCACACCGTAGACGTCGTGGAAGTCCCGCCCGCGCAGGGTGGACAGCGTCTTGACGTTCTCCAGGCCCTCCGCGCCGCAGAACCGGGCCTGCGCGAACGGCAGGTCCGCCGACACGCACAGCACCACGGTGTTCTCCAGCGAACCCGCCTTGGCGTTGAACGTGCGCACCGAGGTCGCGCAGGTCGGGGTGTCGATGCTGGGGAAGATGTTCAGGACCTTGCGCCGACCCGCGAAGTCCTTCAGCGACACGTCCGCGAGCCCCTCGCCGACCAGCGTGAACGACGGCGCCTGGCTGCCGGCGGCCGGCAGCGCGCCACCGACCTGCACCGGGTTCCCCTTCAGCGTGACCTGAGCCATGAAAAGCCTCCTACCAGCAGTGTGTACGGGATGCAACGCCGCCGATCCTACTGCCCGCCCCCACCCCCGCCCGGGGCGACCACCAATACCGGACACCCCGACCAGCCGGAACGGGAAACGGCAGCGGGAAGCGGGAACAGGGCCCCGGACAGGGAAGCGGCGAACCGGACCGCACGGGGCCCACCCCGCGGGCCCCGCCGCACAGACCGTCAACCCGCCCACCACACGCCCCCGCCCGCCGCACGGCCGCGCCCGTCCCCGCCCGCCGTACGGCCGCGCTCTGCGCCGGTGGTGTCCGGCCGCCCCCCTTGCCGGGACCGGTCCGGCGTTCCCGGTGGACGAGGGCGGGGCGACGGGTGGGCCGGGACCTGCCGCGCGGTCGCGGGGGAGGCGGCACCCGCGGGCGCGCCTGCCGCCGCGGCCCCGGCCGCCGCCGCCGTCGGGCCGTGTCCGCTGCCGTAGCGCAGTCCCCCCGTGCCCCGCTGCGCCCCACCGCCCGCCGTGCCGCGCGGGCGGTGACCTCCCCTCACCCCCTCCCGCCCCGGGGTCAGGCGCCGTCCGCCGCGGGCACGGTGAACCGCAGCCCGGTCAGTTCCTGCGACACCTCCCACAGCCGCCGGCCCGCCCGCGGGTCCTGGGCGCGAGGGGCGGGCGAGGTCAGCGCCGGGGCCCCGCGCAGTTCGCCCGGTCCGCCCGGCCCGTACAGCTCCCCGCCGCGCACCCCGGGGGCGGTCGCCGCGTGCAGCTGCGCCAGCGCCCCGCGGGCGGGTGTCTGCGCGAGCGGGCGCAGCAGGTGCCCGAACAGCAGCCGTACCGGTGCGACGGCGCCGGCGCGGGGCAGGGCGGTGGCGGCGTAGCCGGGGTGGGCGAGCACGCTGCGCACGGGGCTGCGGGCGGCGCTCAGGCGGCGGTGGAGTTCGAGGGCGAAGAGGGCGTTGGCGAGTTTGGACTGGTTGTAGTGGCCCATGGGGGAGTAGGCGCGTTCGCCGGTGAGGTCGTCGAAGTCGATGCGGGCGCGGCGGTGGTTGGCGGAGGTGACGGTGACGACGCGGGGGTCGCGGCCCTGGGCGAGCAGGTCGATCAGGTGGGCGGTGAGGGCGAAGTGGCCGAGGTGGTTGACGGCGAACTGGAGCTCGTGGCCGTGCGGGGTGAGGGTGCGCGGGGGTGCCATGACGCCGGCGTTGTTGACCAGGACGTCGGGGTGGGGGCCGTCGGCGCGCAGGCGGGTGGCGAAGGCGTGCACGGAGTGGGGGTCGCCGAGGTCCAGGCGGCGTACCTCCAGGCGGGCGGCGGGGTGGGCGGCGCTCACGCGGGCCGCGGCGCGCCGGCCCTTGTCCTCGTCGCGTACGGCGAGTACGACGCGGGCGCCGCGGCGGGCGAGGGCGTCGGTGGTGGCCAGGCCCAGGCCGCTCGTGGCGCCGGTGACGACGAACACCCGCCCGTCCAGGTCCGGTTGCGGCTCCGGGCCGGGGCCCGGCGCGGGGGCGGGGCTGTGGTCGGGGGTGTGGTTGCTTCGGGGCGTACGACTCATACGGCTCAAGGTGCCCTTCCTGTCACCAAGTGTCAAGGTGGGCATTGGGCGTCGTGTGTGGCGTGGGGGCTAGGATGGGGCGGTGACCTCCCGACCCGCCGCCACCCTGGCCCAGCGCAAACGCCAGCTCGTGGCCGACGAGCTGACGCGGGCGGCGCTGGAGCTGCTGGCGGGCGGCGGGTTCGACGCCGTCACGGTGGACGAGATCGCCACCGCCGCGGGGGTGTCCAAGCGGACGTTCTTCCGCTACTTCGCGTCCAAGGAGGACGTGGTCGTCCGGTTCCTGGGCGCGCTCGGCGCGGCGATGCGCGAGGAGCTGGCCCGCCGCCCGGCGGGGGAGGCGCCCTCGGTGGCGCTGCGGCACGCGGTGTGGCGCAGTGTCGAGGACTGCGCCGGCCACGAGGAGCGCGCCCGCCAGGTGGTGCGGCTGGTCCTGTCCACCCCCGCCCTGCTCGCGCGCTTCCTGGAGCGCCAGGCGCAGTGGCGCGACGACCTCGCCGAGGAGCTCGCCGCCCGCCTCGGCCTGGACGCCGGGCGCGAGCTGTACCCGCGGCTGGCCGCGGACATGGCGCTGGCGGCCTTCCACACGGTGCTCCAGCGCTGGAGCGCCGACGACGGCGCTGCCGGTGGCGCCTCCGGTGGCGGCGGCGGCGCGGCGGTGGACCCCGCCGCGCTGACCGGGAGCTGCTTCGCCGTCATCGCCCCGGCCCTGGACGCCGTCGTGCGCACCCCCGCCCCCGGCGGCGCCCCCGCCACGGCCTGACTCCTGCGGCGCCGGGCGGCCCCCGGCCGCTCCGGCCCCGACGGGGGACTCGCGCGGCCGCCGTCCGCCCGGACGCTCCGGGGCACCCGGCAAGGCGCCCGCCCCGCGGTGCCCGCGGAGGGGTCCGCGGGTGCCACGGGGCGGGCGCCTGCCGGACGGGCCGTCACCGTACGGGTGCGGGCGCCGGTCCGGGCGGCCGGTTCAGTTGAAGACCACGACGTCGGTGCGCATCGGCAGCGGGCTGTTCCACCCGATGCTGATCTTGAAGGTCACCACGCCGTTGCCCGGGGCGATGCTCGAGACCTGGAAGGCCGCGGCGCCGACGAACCGGTTGCCGTTGGAGTCGATCTCGGAGGCCGTGATGACGACCGTCGAGTCGATCCCGATGACGTTCCAGGACAGCTGGAGGTTGAAGGTCCCGTTGCCCGGGCTCCACGTCCACCAGGCCCGGTTCACGGAGCCGACGTTGCCGCCGATGGCCGCGAGGCCCTCGTCCCGGCCGGCGGGCAGCGAGCTGTGCGTGATCTGCGGGACCTCGGAGGCGGAAGGTTCGACTGCGGCCATGGCGGCACTCCCTGCGCCGGGAGAGCCCCCCACGAGCCCTCCGGATACCCAGAGTGTCCGCCGTTGTGCGCAGCGTCACAATCACTCGTGCGAGTGAACCACCGGCGCGTCGCCGTGCCACCCGCGCCACCGCGGCCCCGGGCCGCGCGCCGCCCGGCGCGCACCGCCCGCCACCCGCCTGTCGCCCGGCGCGCACCGCCCGCCGGCTGGCGACCCGTCAGTCCGCGGCCCGTCCCACCCCGCCCCGCGTCCCGCGCGGCTTGCCCGCGGCCGGGCGGTGGCCGACGGTGGAGTGCGAAACGCGCCGCGCGGCCCCGCCCGCCCGCGCGCACCGCCGCCCAGCCGCCCGCCCGGGCCCGGACCACCCGGGCCCGAGCCACCCGAGGGAGTCCCCCGTGAGGATCAACCTGGCCAGCGTCTTCGTCGACGACCAGGACAAGGCCCTGCGCTTCTATACCGACGTGCTGGGGTTCGTGAAGAAGGCCGACGTCCCGCTCGGCGACCACAGCTGGCTCACCGTCGTGTCGCCCGAACAGCCCGACGGCACCGAGCTGCTCCTGGAGCCCGACCGGCACCCCGCCGCCAGGGCCTACGTCGCGGCCCTGGCCGCCGACGGCATCCCCGCCACCTCCTTCGCCGTGGACGACGTGCACGCCGAGTACGAGCGCCTGCGCGCCCTGGGCGTGCGCTTCACCCAGGCGCCGCTGGCCATGGGGCCGGTGACCACCGCCGTCCTGGACGACACCTGCGGCAACCTCCTCCAGATCGCCCAGTACCACTGACCCCGCCCCGCACGGCCCCCGAGGGCGCCCCGCCTTGACACCCCGGATCGTATCCAGAATATTAGATACGTCCCCGAGGGGCCGGACGGCGGAAGGAGCGTGTGCGGTGGACCTGGACCCGCTGGCCGTGCACAAGGCGCTCGCCAACCCGGCGCGCGCGGACTTCCTGCGCTGGCTCAAGACGCCCGAGCGCTACTTCGACGAGCCGTACTACCGCGAGCGCGGCGTCGGCTTCCACATCGGCGTGTGCGTCACCGACATCCAGGAGCGCTCGGGGCTGTCCCAGTCGGTGGTCTCCGGCTACCTGCAGATCCTGCGCGAGGCCGGGCTGCTGGTGTCCGAGCGCGTCGGCAAGTGGACGTTCTACCGGCGCGACGAGGAGACCATCGCCGCCTTCGCCGCGTACGTGCGCGACGAACTCTGACCCCGCCCCACCCCGCTTCGGGGGGCGCCCGCCCGGCGCCCCCTTTTCTTCGACCCAAACGCATCCAACTATCTAGATTTGTGTATCCAATGGAGGCTGTCGTGCCACGCACCGCTCCCGCCCGAAACGCCCTGGCCGTCCCGGTCCTGGCACTGGGCGTGTTCGGCATCATCACCACCGAGATGGGCGTCGTCGGCGTCCTGCCCTCCCTGGCCGAACGCCTGCACGTCACCCCCGCCGCCGCCGGATGGCTGGTCGGCGCCTTCGCCCTCACCGTCGCCGCCACCGGCCCCGTCGGCGTCCTGCTCGCCTCCCGGCTGCGCCGCAAGACCGTCCTGGCCGCGGCGCTCGCCCTCTTCGCCGTCTCCAACGCCGTCTACGCGCTCGGCCACTCCTTCCCGCTCGTCCTGGCGTTCCGGATCCTGCCCGCGCTGCTCCACCCCGTCTTCTTCGCCCTCGCCCTGACCGCCGCCACCCGCCTGGCCGCGCCCGGCAAGGCCGCCCGCGCCGCCACCACCGTCTTCGCCGGCGTCAGCGCCGGCTTCGCGTTCGGCGTGCCCGTCACCTCCTACCTCGCCGAGCACATCTCCCTGCCCGCCGCGTTCTGGGCCGCCGGCGCCGTCAACCTCCTCGCCTGCGCCGGCGTCCTCGCCTTCTTCCCCGACCTGCCCGACACCGCGCCGCCCACCTACGCCGGACAGCTGGGCATCCTGCGCCGGCCCCGCCTGTGGCTGGCCGTCGCCGCCGTCACCCTGGTGTTCGCCGCGATGTTCAGCGGCTACGGCTACATCGCCGAGTACCTGGGACGCGTCACCGGCCTCGCCCCCTCCCTCACCGGCCCCGTCCTGATGGCCTTCGGCGTCGTCATGACCGCCGGCAACATCCTCTTCGGCCGCCTGCTGGAACGCGGCCTCGTACGCACCGTCACCGCCTACCCGCTCCTCTACCTCGCCCTCTACCTCCTGGTCGACGCCGCCGGCCCCCACCCCCTGCCCATGCTCGCCGCCGTCCTGCTCTGGGGCGCCGTCCACTCCGGCGGCCTCGCCGTCGCCCAGGCCTGGCTCGCCCGCGACGCCACCGACGCCCCCGAGTTCGGCAACAGCCTCTTCATCTCCTTCTCCAACCTCGGCATCACCCTGGGCACCACCCTCGGCGGAGCCGTCGTCACCACCGCCGGCCCCCGCCACCTGCCCCTGGCCGGTGCCGCCCTCGCCGCCGCCGCCCTGGCCGCCGTCCTCCTGCGCCGCCGCCTGGACCCGCCCCGGCAGCCCGACCAGCCGCAGCCCGACCAGCAGTCGCGGCCCGACGAGCCGCGGCAGGACGAGCCGCGGCACGAGGAGCCCCGGCCCGCCCCGGCCCCCTGACCGGCCCCGCCGGCCCGCACCCCCTGCCCCGCCCCGGGCAGGGGGCGCACCCGCCCGCCGGCCCCCGACCCCCGGCCGTACCCGCACCGCCCGCGCGGCCCGCACGCGGGAACCCCGGCGGCCCGCCGCGGACCACCGCTACCGTGTCACCGGCCCCCGCCACCGGCCGTCGCGGCGCTCCCGCGCGCCGCACCCGGCCACGACACGAGACGAGTTGATGCCGCACCATGTCCGACGACGACATACCGCCGGGCGTCGGCGCCGCACTGCTGCGCCCCGGGGCCGAGGCGGTGACGGCGACCAGCACGCACACCGCCACGACGGACGCGCACCCGGCCGTGCGGAGCCTGCTGGACCGGACCGCGCCCGCGATGCGCTCGCTGTTCCACGGGCGCTGCCCGGAGGTCGTCCTGCTGTCGCGGGTCGCCGCCGAGGCGCGGGCGGCGCTCGTCGCCGAAGGCGTCCACGACCCAGGGCACGGACCGGGTCATCGAGCGCATGGGCCTGCTGCTGTCCGGGGCGGTGATCGCGGGCATCCTGCTGCGCGAGCCCGGCGATCCGGCGCACGAGCGCCCGATCCCGCCCTGCTCGTCGTGCGCACCCGCGCTCGACGCGCTCGGCGTGCGGGTCGTGGAGGCGCCCGCGCTGTGACGTCCCGTTTCCCCGCCCCGTCCTCCACGCCCTGACCGCGGCAGGCTGGTACGAGGGCGTCCGCCTGCCCGAGCACGAACTGCGGGCCTGGCTGCGCTCGTGGGGGGACCCGGCCGCGTACTTCCCGGCCCCCGTGACGGCCGTGCCGCGGGAGTTCGGCGGCATGGCCGTCCACCAGTACGGGCCGGGTGCGGACATGTCCCGGATGCCGTTTCGGATCGATCCCGGGGTCGGGCTCCACGCGGACCGGAGCCTGCGCGCCCACGGCGCGAGGTACGGCCCGGACCTGGTGCCCGTCGGGGAGTACGACCTGGGACGCGGGCGGCTCGCGATGGACGCCGAGGGCGCCGTCCACCTGTTCTGGGGCGACCTGTGGAAGGTCGCCGACTCCTTCGACGGCGCCCTGGTCGCCCTGGTCGAGGGCCGGCGCCCGAGGCGCCTCGACCCGGCCGCGCCGGCCCCGCTTCCCCCCGGCGAACCGGCGGACGAGGCCAGGGCCCGCGACCTGGCCCGCCACCGCGCCGTCCGGGGCGGCCCCCTCGGCGCGGTGGACGTCGTGCTCCGGGAGTTCGAGCTCGGCTGGCCGGCCTTCCCGGTCTTCGCCGACCCGGACCCGCTCGCGAACGTGGGCGCGGGCTGCCTGGTCGTGGACCGCCGCAACGGCCTCGTCACGCAGATGCCCGCCCTGCCCGCCGACCGCGTCCTGGACATGTACCGCGCGTGGTACCCGGCCCGCTGACGCGCCGGCGGCACGTCCCGCCGCCCGCGTCGCGGCGGCGCCGCGGCACCTCGCCCGGGCACCCCGCGCCCCGGGCACCCCGCGCCCCGGGCATCCCGCGCCCCGGGCACCCGGGGATCCGGGGCGCGGGCGGGGGTTCAGGCGTAGCGGTCGAACAGGGCCTGCAGGTAGTCCTCCAGGCGTTCCGTCAGCACGGCGGGCGTCAGGTCGGCGCGTCCCAGCTCGCGCCAGGGCTCGGCGACCTTCCGGGCGTCCGGGGCGAAGGCGAGGGCGTCCAGCAGCCGCCAGTACAGGTGGTCGCGGCCGGCGGCGAGGGTGCGGCCGCCGGCGGCGGTGTAGCGGTCGGCGAAGGCCAGGCCCGCCTCGGGGCCGTGCAGCAGGGCCAGGGCGGTGGAGCAGTGGGCGACGTCCAGGTCGGCCGGCCCCCAGGACGTCTCCACCCAGTCGACGACCCCGCTGACGGCCAGGTCGGCGCCCGCGCCGGTGAACAGCACGTTGCCGGGGTGGAAGTCGCGGTGCAGGAAGCAGGAGCGGTGCGCGGGCACCGCGCCGCCGATCACCTCCACCGCCCGCCGCCACAGCCCGGCGCGGGCGGTGCCCCCGGGCACCTCCACGCGCTCGGGGGCCGTCCACGCCTGCCAGGCGCGCGGCCGGTCCTCCTCGGCGACGTCGAGGGCGTGCACGGCGGCCAGCTGCGCGGCCAGCAGGCCCGCGCGCCGCCCCGCCCCGCCGTCCTCGGCCACCCGCACGGTGCCGGGCAGGTGCGTCATCAGCAGCGACGGGTGCTCGCACACCGCCCCCGACCCGTCCACCGCGCGCAGGCGCGCCGCCGGGACGCCGCCGCCCTCCAGCAGGCGCAGCACCGCCGCCTCGCGGGCCAGCAGCCCCGGGGCGTGGCGGCGGTAGAACGGCTTGACGAAGGAGCGCAGCACCAGCGCGTACGGGCCCGCGCCACCCGGGCGCTCCACGTCCACGCGGCGCATCCGCGAGGTCCACCCGCCGGTGAGCGCGCTCACCGCCGTGACGCGCTCACCGGGCGCGAGGAGCCCCTCCACCCACCGGCGCGTGCCGTCCCACCCCTGGCCCCAGTCCCCACCGTCGATCATGGACGGCAAGCCTACGCCCCCACCCCCGCCCGACCCGCCCCGGGCAGGACTGACGAAGAGTCAACTCCCGGGCAACCAGGGACAGAAGACCTCTATTCCGACAGGTGTCGAAGTTTGACAGGCGGGGCGCGCCCGGGGTTGGCTGGACGCCGATCCGCACCGCACCCAGGGGGAGGGGCCCGCCATGCCCAGGACCGTCGTCTTCGAGACCACCGGAGGACCGGAGGTACTGGCCGTACGCGAGCGCGCCCTGCCCGAACCCGGGCCCGGCGAACTGCGCCTGCGCGTGGCCGCGATCGGCCTCAACCGCGCCGAGGCCCTCTTCCGCGCCGGCACCTACCTGGAGCGGCCGCGCCTGCCCGCCACCCTCGGCTACGAGGCCAGCGGCACCGTGGAGGCCGTCGGCGAGGGCGTCACCGCCTTCGCGCCCGGCGACCGCGTCGATACCGTGCCCGCGTTCTCCCAGAACGACTACGGCGTCTACGGCACCCACGTCCTGGTCCCCGCCCGCGCCGCCGTCCCCCACCCCGCCGGCCTCACCCCCGCCCAGGGCGCCGCCGTGTGGATGCCCTACCTCACCGCCTACGGCGCCCTCGCCGAGGACGGCCACCTGCGCCCCGGCGACCACGTGCTGATCACCGCCGCCGCCTCCGGCGTGGGCCTGGCCGCCATCCGCACCGCCCGCCGCCTGGGCGCCCACCCGATCGCCACCACCCGCACCCGCGCCAAGGCCCGGCACCTGCTGGACGCCGGCGCCGCCGAGGTCGTCGTCACCGGCGAGGACGACCTCCTCGCCCGCGTCGACGCGGCCACCGGCGGATCCGGCGTGCGCACCGTCTTCGACCCCGTCGCCGGACCCGGCGTCCTGACCCTCGCCCGCACCCTGGCCCCCGGCGGACGCCTGACCGTCTACGGCCGCCTCGACCCCCGCGACACCCCGATGCCCGGCCAGGACACCTTCGCCCCCGTCACCAGCCGCTTCTTCTCCATGCACGAGGTCACCCGGGACGACGAACGCCTGCGCCGCGCCCACGCGTTCGTCACCGCCGGCCTGGCCGACGGCTCCTTCACCCCCGCCGTCGACCGCGTCTTCGAAGGCCTCGACACCGTCGCCGAGGCCCACCGCTACCTGGAGGCCGGCACCCAGATCGGCAAGATCGTCCTGGCCGTCGGCGACTGAACCGCCACCGGAGGCCGGCCCCCTGCCGGGGGCCGGCGGGCCCTCAGGCCCCCGGGGCCCGGCGGGCCTCCGCGTCGGCGGCGGCCACCACCGCCGCCAGCAGCCCCGGGAACCGCCGCTCCAACTCCTCGCTGCGCAGCGCGTTCATCTTGGTGGTGCCCACGTAGTACTGGCGCAGCAGCCCCGCCTCGCGCAGCACGCTGAAGTGGTGGCTGGAGGTCGAACGCCCCACCGGCAGGTCGAAGGAACCGCAGCTGAGATCGGCTCCCGAGTGCGCGAGCGTGCGCACCACCGTCCTGCGGGCCGGATCAGCGAGCGCCTCCAGCACCTGCTGGACGCTCACGTCCTCCACACCAGGGTGCACGATCACCCGCGCCGCCACGCGTGCCCGCCCCACACCCACCACCCCTTCCCAACACTCGACCCCCGTCTGTCCGACAGTCAAAAACCGCGCCGTGTGCGCGACTTCACGAGCACGACGCTACCAGGGACGATCGCCCGGCCCCCGGCCTCCGCCCCCGGGAGGCGCGCCGGACCCCCGGACCGCCCCCGCGCCCCACCCGCCGCCCACACCCACCGCAACACCCGCGCAACACGCCCCGCCGCCCGGCACGGGGGCCGGCCGCGGACCGCGCGGGAGCGCCGGGCACGACGGCGCGCGGCCGAGGACGGCCGGGAAGGAGGGGATGCGCGGCGCGGCACGGCGGGGGAGGGACGCGGCGCCGGGGAGGGCCCCGTGACGGACCGCCGAGGACCGCCCGGGCACCACCGGGCACGACGGTGCGCGGCCGAGGACGGCCGGAAGAGAGGAGGCGCGTCGTGGCGGGCGGCACGGGGGAGAGGCCCCGCAAAGGGCCGCCGAGGACGACCGGGGACCGCCGAAGACCGCCGGGCACGACGGCGCGCGGCCCGGGACGGCGGCCGGAAGGAGAGGGCCCGCGAAGACAGGCGGCGTGCCCCGCCGGACCGGGGACCGGCGGGGCACGCCGCAGCGGCACAACGGCAGCGGCAGGCGCGGGCGCAGGCGCGGGGCCCCGGGCTCAGGCCGCGCGCACCGGGGCCGGCGCCGCCCGGGCCAGGCGGGTCAGCGCCAGCGGCTCGAAGATCCCCATCAGCACCGGGTCCACCGCCCGCACCGCCGCCGGCGCCGGCGCCGCCGGCACGGGGGAGCGCAGCATCGCCAGGTAGAGCTCCTGGGTCTCGGCGGCCGGGTCGATGCCCAGCTCCTCGGCCAGCACCTGGCGCAGCTGCTGGTAGCAGCGCAGCGCCTCCGCCCGGTTGCCGGAGGCGGCCAGCGCCTCCATCCGGCAGCGGTAGGCGCTCTCCCGGAACGGCGCCCGGCGCACCGCCTCGTCCGCCCAGCGCAGCGCGTGGTGCTCCTCGCCCAGCGCCGACGCCGCCAGGCTCGCGGTCTCCAACGCGCTGATGCGCAGCTCCTCCACGTGCTCGCGCACCCCCTGCGCCCACTCGCCCTCGTGGTCGGGCAGGAACGCCCCGCGCAGGTTCGCCAGCGCCCCCGCGGCCAGCTGCTGCGCCACCGCGTGGCCGCCCGCGGCCAGCGCCTCGCCGGCCTCGCCGACCGCCGAGGCCGCCGCCTCCAGGTCCACCGCCGCGTCCGCGGGCAGCCGCAGCACGTACCGCCCGCCCTGGGAGATCAGCGGGGTCGCACCGGGCCCCTGCCCCGGATCGGTGACGAACGCCCGCACCCGGCTCACCACGCTGCGCAGCGCGGAGGCCCAGGTGTCGGGCAGGCCGTCGGGCCAGATGGTGTCGGCCAGCTGGTCGCGGCTGGTGCCGCTGGAGCGCTCCAGCACCAGGCGGGCGAACGCCACCTGGGCCTGGGCGCTGGACAGGTGCTGCGGGGCGCCGTCCTCGTGCTCGACGGCCACCAGACCGGTCAGGCGGATCAGCATGCGCGGGCCCCCGATCTACCGGACGGACCGTCTTCCCTGAAGCCTTTCAACACGAGCTCCAACCCCCTCGAGCCAAAGCGGAAGTGACGGCCCGTTCCGGCCGTCGGCGTGGGAAATTGCGGATCGGAACAATAAACCGCCGACCAGCCGTTCGGTTTCGGCGGATTTCGACCATACATTCGCCGCATCGCGCGGTGTCAACACCGGTTGCGGAAACATACCCACCGGCCGGTCAATGCGTCGTGGACGCAAGGTTTCCGCACGTCAGAGCGTTCCCGCAGGCCAGGAAAGCGCCTATTGCGGACGCCTTGCGCATCCTGCCGTAGAAATGTAGCCATCCTTGAGCACCCCGCGTGAAGGCTTCGAGAAACACCCCGAGCCGCGAAAAGCCCCGAACAACCGCGAAACAGCCGCACGCAACCGCGAAACAGCCGCGAACAACCGTGAAAAGCCGTGAACACCGTGACGCCGTGAAGGAGAAACCCGTGAACGCCACCGGAGCATGGGACCGCCTGGAGCCGAAGCTCGCCGCAACGAACGCCCGCGTGGCCGCACTGGAGTCCGACCCCTCCCGGCGCAACAGCTTCGTCGCCTACACCATGGAACGCGACAGCGCCTACTGCGACCTCGACGGCGAGCGCCTGCTCATGATGTCCGGCTACAGCTACCTCGGCCTGGCCGGCGACGAACGCGTCGTGGCCGCCGCCAAGGCCGCCGTCGACGTCTACGGCACCGGCAACCACGGCGTGCGCGCCCTGGCCGGCACCATCCCCCTGCACGAGGAACTCGAAGCCGAGGTCGCCCGCTTCGCCGGCCGCGAACGCGCCCTGGTCTTCGGCTCCGGCTACGCCGCCAACGTCGGCACCGTCGGCGCCCTCGTCGGCCAGGGCGACACCGTCCTGATCGACAAGTACGACCACGCCTCCATCGTCGACGGCTGCCGCCTGTCGGGTGCCACCGTCACCCGCTTCCGCCACAACGACGTCGACCACCTCGAGCGCCGCCTCAAGGCCGCCGCCCCCACCGGCGTGCGCCTGGTCATCGTCGACAGCGTCTACTCCATGGACGGCGACATCGCCCCGCTGCCCGAACTGCGCGAGGTCTGCGACCGCTACGACGCCCTCCTCATGGTCGACGAGGCCCACGCCCTGGGCGTCATCGGCAAGACCGGCGGCGGCATCGAGGAGCACTTCGACCACAAGGTCCGCGTCGACGTCAAACTCGGCACCCTCTCCAAGGCCATCCCCTCCATGGGCGGCTGGATCGCCGGCAGCCACGACCTCATCGGCCACCTGCGCTACGCCGCCCGCCCGTTCCTGTTCTCCGCCGCCCTCGGCCCCGCCCAGACCGGCGCCGCCCTGGAGTCCCTGCGCATCCTGCGCCGCGAACCCGAGCGCGTCACCCACACCCAGACCCAGGCCCAGCGCCTGCGCACCCGCCTCAACGACGCCGGCATCTCCACCATGGACTCCACCACCGCCGTCCTGCCCGTCATCGCCGGCAGCGACGACGCCGCCTACGACTACGCCACCGCCTGCCGCAAGGCCGGCGTCATCGGCCTGCCCGTCGTCACCCCCGCCGTGCCCAACGACCTCGCCCGGCTGCGCATCGCCGTCACCGCCCGCCACACCGCCGCCGACATCGACTTCGCCGCCGAGGCGTTCCTGACCGCCGCCGCCCAGACCGGCCTGATCTGACCCGCCCGGCCCGACCGATCCGGCCCGCCCCGCCCGCCTGATCCGGCCGGCCCGGACCAGCCCGCCCCGCCCCCGCTGCCACCGCCGGGCCGCCCGCGCGACCGCGCTAAGGAGACGAAGCCATGGCCCCCCACCACCGGCCGCCGATCGCCGTCACCGGCCTCGGCGTGGTCAGCCCCGCCGGCCACACCGTCGAGGACCTCTGGCGCACCGTCGCCTCCGGGCGCTCCACCGCCACCGCCCTCACCGACCCCGCCCTGGCCCGCCACCGGGTGCGCCTGGGCTGCAGGGTCACCGACCTGCCCGACAACGACCTCGTCCCCGCCAAGGACGCCCGCCGCCTGGACCCGTTCGCCCACTACGGCACCCTCGCCGCGCTCGCCGCCCACGCCGACGCCGGACGCCCCGAACCCGAACCCGGGCGCAGCGCCATCGTGGTGGGCACCGCCGTGGGCGGACGCACCACCAGCGACCGCGAGTCCGCGCTGTACACCGAGCACGGGCCGCTGCGGGTCTCCCCGCTGATGCCGCTGGTCACCATGCCCAACGCGGCCGCCGCCCAGATCGCGATGCGCCTGCACTGGAACGGGCCGGCCCTGACGATCGCCACCACCTGCGCCTCCGGTGCGGACGCGATCGGCCACGGCGCCCTGCTGCTGGAGACCGGGCGCGCCGACGTGGTGATCGCCGGCGGCTGCGAGGCCACCCTCACCCCCGTCACCCTGGCCGCGTTCGGCAACCTCGGCGCGCACTCCCTGCGCAACGACGAACCCGGGCGCGCCTCACGGCCCTTCGACACCGACCGCGACGGCTTCGTGATGGGCGAGGGCGCCGGCTTCCTCGTCCTGGAACGCCTGGACGACGCCCGGGCCCGCGGCCGCACCCCGTACGCGCTGCTCGCCGGGTACGGCGCGAGCGCGGACGCCTACCACCTGTCCAACCCGCGCCCCGACGGCGCCGGCGCGGTGGCCGCGATGCGCGCCGCCCTCGCCGACGCGGCCCTCGCGCCCGGCGACATCGCCCACGTCAACGCCCACGGCACCTCCACCGTGCACAACGACCGGGCCGAGGCCGCCGCCCTGCGCGCCGTGTTCGGCCCCCACGGCGTGCCGGTCACCTCCACCAAGGGCGCCATCGGCCACCTGATCGGCGCCGCCGGCGCCGTCGAGCTGATCGCCGCCATCGAGGCCATGAACGCCCGCACCGTCCCTCCCACCGCCAACCACGAGAAGACCGAAGAGGGCCTGGACCTCGACGTCGTGCACACCGCGCCGCGCCCGGTGCGCGCCGGCGCGGCCCTGTCCAACTCGTTCGGCTTCGGCGGCCACAACACGACCCTGGTGGTGACCCCGCTATGACCGCACCCACGACCACACCCGCCGCACAAGCCGCACAGGCCGCCCCCGCCGTACCCGCCGTGCCCGTGACCGCGCCCGCCGGTCCGGTGTCGCGCACCCGCCTGCACGTCACCGACCGGGACCTGGCCGCCTACCGGGCCGCGGCCCGGGCCCGCCTGGGCGCCCCCGCCCGCGCCGGGGCCGGCCCCGCGCACCCCTTCGTCGCCGCCCACGCCCTCGCCCAGCACACCGTCGGCGCGCTGACCGCCGGCGACCACGGGTTCACCGGCGTGGTCCACCTCGCCCAGGAGATCCGCACCCACGCCCCGCTCACGGCGGGGGACGTCGACGTCGCCGTCGAGGTCGCCGCCGTGCGCCGCGAGGCCCGCGGCACCCGCCTGGCCCTGACCACCCGCCTCACCGACGCGGCCACCGGCGCCCCGCTCGCCGACCTCGCCACCGCCGCGCTCCTGCTGGGCGCCACCGGTGCCGAGCCGTACGGCGCCCTGCCGCCGGCCGCCCACCCCGGCTCCGTGCCCGACGGCCCGCCCCTGGTCCTCACCCATGTGCTGGACGCCGGCGACACCCGCGCCTACGCCCACGCCTCCGGCGACCTCAACCCCATCCACCTCGACGACGACGCCGCCCGCGCGGCCGGCTTCCCCGGCGTCATCGCCCACGGCATGCACCTGGTGGCGCTGGCCGCCGAGGAGATCACCGACCGCCACGCCGGCGGCGACCCCGCCCGCGTCACCGCGCTCGGCGCCCGCTTCGCCGCCCCCACCCGCCCCGGCACCGAACTGCGCCTGACCCTCCAGCCCCACGACCGGGGCACCGTGGTGCGCTTCACCATCGCCACCGAGGCCGGCACCGCCGTCAAGGCCGGCTGGGCGCGCATCGCACCGGCGGGGGAGTGAACGCCATGACCACCACCCCCACCACGGCCCCGTTCGGCCGCCCCGTCCAGGACACCGCGCTGCCGCCGCTCGCCCTGCCCGACGCGTTCACCGCCCACGCCCGCACCCGCCCCGACGCCCCCGCCCTGCTCTGGCACGACCAGAGCGTCAGCTACCGGGAGCTCGCGCAGGCCGCCGACGCCGAACGCGCCCGCCTGAACGCCCTCGACCTGGCACCGGGCGAACCGGTGGGCCTGTACGCCGTCAAGTCACCCGCCGCGGTCGCCCTGGTGCTGGCCTGCCTGATGGAGCGCCGCCCCTTCCTGCTGCCCTCCCCGCAGCTCGCCCCCGCCCTGCTGGCCGCCCTCTTCGCCCAGGCCGGCGCGCGGCGCCTGCTCGCCCCCCTGGGCCAGGACGCCCCCCGGCTGCCCGCCCTGCCCCACCCCGCCCCGGTGCCCACCCTCGCGGCCGGCACCTCCTTCATGCTCACCACCTCCGGCTCCACCGACCTGCCCAAGATCGTCCCCCTCGCGCAGGGCGCCGTCGACCGCTTCACCGCCTGGGCCCACGACACCTTCGACCTCGGCCCCGGCCGCACCGTCGCCAACTACGCGCCCCTCAACTTCGACCTCGCCCTGCTCGACGTGTGGGCCACCCTCGCCGCCGGCGGCACCTGCCTGCTCATCGACCCCGCCCACGCCCTCAACGCCCGCCACCTGCTCGCCCAGCTCATCCGCCACCGCCCCCACGTCCTGCAGGCCGTCCCCCTCGCCTACGCCCTGCTCGTCCAGGCCGCCGCCGGCGCCCACGTCCTGGACAGCGTCGAGCACGCCGCGTTCACCGGCGACGCCATCGACGCCCGCACCCTCGCCGCCCTGCCCGCCCTGCTGCCCGGCGCCGAGCTGTACAACATCTACGGCTGCACCGAGACCAACGACAGCTTCCTGCACCGCCTGGACCGCCTGGACGCCGCCGCCGCCCTGCCCGTGCCCATCGGCACCCCGCTGCCCGGCGTACGCACCCTGGTCGCCACCGCCGACGGCACCCCCCTGGACGGCCCCGGCAGCGGCGAACTCTACGTCTCCACCCCCTTCCAGGCCGCCGGCTACCTCGACCGCTCCCGCGACACCGGACGCTTCACCACCCAGCCCGAAGGCGCCGGCGAAGGCCGCCGCTGGTTCCGCACCGGCGACCTCGTCACCCGCGACGAGACCGGACGCGTCCACCTCACCGGCCGCGCCGACTTCCAGGTCAAGGTCCGCGGCGTCGCCGTCAACACCGCCGAGATCGAACGCGTCCTGCTCGCCCACCCCGACGTGCGCGAAGCCGCCGTCGCCGCCGCCAGCGACCCGCTCACCGGCAAACGCCTGCACGCCGCCGTCCAGCGCACCCCCGGCTCCACCCTCAACAGCCTCGTCCTGCGCGAGCACCTGGCCCGCAACCTGCCACGCGCCGCCGTCCCCGAGAAGCTCGCCATCCACGACGCCCCCCTGCCCAAGACCGCCACCGGCAAGGTCGACCGCAAGGCCGTCCTGCCCGCCCCGTAACACCCCGCACCACCCGCACCGCCACCCAACCCAAACCAGCGGCCACCAGGCCACCGACGCAAGGGAGTTGCCGACATGAGCAACATCGCCCAGATCAAGCGGTTCCTCATCGACGAGTTCCTGCCCGACATCACCCCCGACCAGCTCGCCGACGACCACGACCTGCTCTCCGACGGCGTCATCGACAGCCTCGGCGTCCTCAAACTCATCGCCTGGGTCGAGGACCACTTCACCCTCCCCGTCGACGACACCGACCTCGACCCCAACAACTTCCGCTCGGTGGCCGCCATCGACGCCTTCATCACCGAACGCCGCACCACCGCCGCCACCGCCACCGCCGCCACCGCCGCCGGCGTCACCGTGGGCGGCTGACAGCCATGCACCAGGCCCTCACCGCGCTCCTCGCCGCCCGCCCCGTCGACCTGGCGGCCTGGCGCTCGTGGTGGGACCAGCTCGAACACCGCACCCTGGGCCCGGCCGACAGCGACCGGGCCCAGGCAGCGGCCCTGCTGGCCGCCCTCACCACCCGCCTGCCCGACCCCGACACCCTCACCGCCCTGCACACCTCGCTCACCGAACGCACCCCCGACCCCGGCCCCGCCCACCCCGGCAGCGTCAACATCGTCGGCACCGGCGGCGGACCCGCCACCTTCAACCTCTCCACCGCCGCCGCCCTCACCGCCGCCGCCATCGGCATCCCCGTCGTCAAGACCGGCTCCCGCGCCTACACCAGCGCCGCCGGCTCCGTCGACCTCCTCGAACGCCTCGGCATCACCCTCACCTCCAGCCACACCGCCACCGCCGACCACCTCGCCCGCCACAACATCGCCTTCGCCGGCCCCCACGTCTACCCGCCCGCCCTCACCCGCCTCGCCCGCACCCTCTACCCGCTCACCCTCAAACCCTTCGGCGCGTTCCTCAACACCCTCGGCCCCCTGCTCGCCACCGTCCCCGTCACCGCCCAGCTCACCGGCACCGCCACCCCCACCGCCGTCGCCGCCCTGCGCCCCCTGGCCGCCAACACCACCACCCGCACCGTGTGGCTCGCCCACAACAGCGCCGGCGCCGACGAACTCCTGCCCTTCGCCGACAACACCCTCCACACCCCCGACGGCGACATCCACCTGCCCGCCGGCGCCGTCGCCCCCGCCGAAGGCACCCTCGCCGACCTCGCCCCCCACCCCCACGACCTCACCGGCCACTTCCTACGCGCCCTCGCCGGCCGCGCCGGAACCACCGCCACCCACACCATCGCCCTCAACGCCGCCGCCCTCGCCCTCGCCTCCGGCCGCCACACCCGCTGGCACACCGCCTACACCACCGCCCTGGACGCCCTCGCCGACGGCGCCCCCCACGCCCTGGCCACGCGCCTGGCCACCCGCCCCAGGGAGACCGCCGGTGTCTGAACCCCTCTTCCCCCGCGACGACCTGGGCCTGGCGCTCTTCCTCAACGCCGGCGACCCCGCCGGCCGCCTCACCGACCTCGCGCTCATGCTCGACGACCAGCGCGTCGACGTCCTCGAACTCGCCGTCCCCTTCCCCGACTCGCCCACCGACGGCCCCGTCATCCGCCGCTCCGCCACCCGCGCCCTGACGGCCGGCACCACCCTGGACACCGTCCTCGCCGAACTCGCCGACCTCACCCCCCGCCTGACCCACCTCAAGGTCGCCCTGCTCGCCGACTGGAGCCACAGCCTGCGCCACCGCGACCCCACCGCCACCGCCACCGCCATCCGCGACGCCGGAGCCCGCGCCCTGCTCGTCCACGCCCTGCCCCCGCGCCTGCGCCCCGCCTGGCAGCACGCCCTGCACCACACCGGCCTGCCCCAGGTCACCACCTGCTACCCCGCCTCCACCCCCGAGGTCCTCACCGCCGCCGCCCACGGCGCCACCGACGCCTACGTCTACCTCGTCGCCCACTACGGCCGCTCCGGCACCACCCCCGCACACGGCCACCGCGCCCTCGCCGACACCGTCACCGCGCTGCGCACCGCCGCCCCCGCGACCCCCGTCGCCGTCGGCTTCGGCGTCAAGGCCGCCGCCGACCTGGCCGCCGTCGCCGCCGCCGGAGCCGACGCCGCGATCGTCGGCTCCGCCGCCGTCGCCCGCGTCGAGCACGCGCTGACCGAACGCCTCGACCCCGTCGACGAGTTGCGCGCCTACCTCACCGACCTCCGCCCCCGCCCCGCCCTCCCGGAGCGGCCCGGCGGACCCCGCACCACCCCCCGCACCACCGGCACCACCCCCGGCACCACCGGCACCACCCCCGGCACCACCGGCACCCGCACCACCCCCGCCGGCACCACGACCCGAGAGGAACAACCCGCATGCTGATCCGCGACCTGGCCGACGTGAAGACCGTCGAGTGGGGCAACGGCCTGTCCCGCCGCTTCCTGGTGGAGAGCGACGGCCTCGGCTACAGCCTCACCGACACCGTCGTCAACGCCGGCACCAAGTCCCGCCTGGAGTACCGCAACCACCTCGAGGCCTGCTACTGCATCGCCGGCTCCGGCGAGGTCATCGACATGGACGGCACCTCCCACCCCATCACCCCCGGACGCCTCTACGCCCTCGACGAGCACGACGCCCACTACCTCGTCGCCAGCCCCGAGGAGGACCTGCGCCTGGTGTGCGTCTTCTCCCCGGCCCTGCGCGGCGACGAGGTCCACCAGCTCGACGCCCACTCCTCCTCCGCCTACTAGGCCCCGAGCCCAGAGGCACCCCGCGCCCCCACCGGGGCCCGCCGCCCCCGCACCCCCGGGGGCCCGGGCCCCCGGGACGGGCCCCAGGAACCGACGTGAGCCGGCGCCACCGGGCGCCGGCCTGCCACCCCGCGCCCCGCACCGGCGGCCCGGGAGGAAGGCGGCACATCCCATGATCCGCTGGAACGCCGACCAGACGGCCCTGCGCGAGGGCCTGGCCCGCTTCGGCGACGACCTCAGCGCCGGCCACATCGAAGGCGACGAACAGGCCGCCTTCTCCCACGACAAGTGGCGCATGATCCAGAAGACCGGCATCCTCTCCCTGCCCTTCGAGGAACGCTACGGCGGCCTGGGCCAGTCCCTGCTCACCACCATGTACGTCCTCGAAGGCCTCGGCCACACCTGCCGCGACGGCGGCCTCAACTTCTCCGTCACCACCTCCATGGCCTCCACCGGCGTCCCCCTGCAGGCCTTCGGCTCACCCGCCCTCAAGGACGCCTACCTGCCCCGCATCGCCTCCGGCGAGGCCATCGGCGCCCACGCCATCACCGAGTCCGAATCCGGCTCCGACGCCATGCAGATGCGCACCCGCGCCGTACGCGACGGCGACCACTTCGTCCTCAACGGCGCCAAGACCTTCGTCTCCAACGGCCCCGTCGCCGACGTCGTCGTCGTCTACGCCCGCACCCACCCCCAGGGCGGCGCCCTCGGCGTCACCGCCTTCCTCGTCGACGCCGACACCCCCGGCCTGACCACCGGAAACCCCATCAAGAAGATGGGCCTGCGCACCTCCCCGCTCTCCGAGCTCTACTTCGACGACGTCCGCGTCCCCGCCGACCGCGTCCTGGGCCGCGTCGGCGGCGGCTTCCTCGTCCTCGACCACGTCATGAAACGCGAGATCCTCTACACCTTCATCGTCAACACCGGCGAGATGCAGCACCGCCTCACCCGCTGCCTGGACTACGCCAAGACCCGCATGTCCTTCGGCAAGCCCATCGGCTCCTACCAGTCGGTCGCCAACAAGATCGTCGACACCAAGATCCGCCTCGAGACCGCCCGCAAGTGGCTGTACGACACCGCCCAGCGCCTGGAGGCCGGCGACAACGTTACCGTCGACATGGCCATCGCCAAACTCCTCACCAGCGAATCCAACCTCGCCACCTCGCTGGCCGCCGTCCAGGTCTTCGGCGGCAACGGCTACATGTCCGAGTACGGACTGGAGAAGGACGTGCGCAACGCGGTCGCCGGCACCATCTACTCCGGCAGCAACGAGATCCAGTACAACCGCATCGCCGCCATGCTCGGACTCGGCAAATGACCGCCCCCGCCCTGCTGGCCCCCCGGCGCGCCGGCCACCTCAAGGTCTGCGGCGCCCGCACCCGCGCCGACCTCGCCCTCCTCGCCGACACCGGCCCCACCCTGGTGGGCCTGTGGCACGGCGTCCCCGGCGGCCCCGCCGACCTCGAAGCCGACCGCCTCGCCGACCTCGCCGCCACCGCCATCCGCCTGGGCCTGGAACCCGTCCTCGTCACCTTCCTCGACGACGCCCGAAAGATCGCCGCCCTCGCCCGCGCCACCGGCATCCGCTGGATCCAGCTCCACGCCTACCAGAGCCCCGCCCTCGTCGCCGACCTGCGCGAACAGCTCCCGTACGCCGTCCTCGTCAAAGTCCTCCACCTCTCCCGCGGCCGCTGCCTGGAACGCGCCTTCACCGGCGCCTTCGAACGCGCCGGCTGCGACCTGTTCCTCCTGGACACCGTCACCGACGACGGCCGCGTCGGCTCCACCGGCCAGGCCCTGGACCCCGCCCACGTCCACGCCCTGCTGCCCCGCCTCACCATCCCCTTCCTCCTCGCCGGCGGCCTCAACACCACCAACCGCGACACCTACCGCACCGTCACCGACCACCCCCTGTACGCCGGCGCCGACATCGACACCGCCGCCCGCGACCGCACCGGCCGCTTCACCCACGAAGCCGTCACCGCCCTCACCCGCGCCTGGCACCCGCGCCTCCAGGAGACCCCCGCATGAGCCCGAGCTTCATCGACGCCCTGCTGGCCGCCCCCCGCCCCCTGGTCATGGAGGTCAAACTCCGCGACCCCCACGGCGCCGACCTCCTGGGCCCCCGCACCGTCACCGACCTCGTCACCCGCTACGAACAGGCCGGCGCCCCCTGCCTGTCCGTCGTCACCGGCCGCTGGTTCGGCGGCACCCCCCGCCTCCTGCGCGAGGTCACCGCCGCCACCCAACTCCCCGTCCTCCAGAAGGACTTCCTCACCCGCCCCGCCCAACTCGAAGCCGCCCGAGCCCTCGGCGCCTCCGCCGTCCTGCTCACCGCCGCCCTGCTGCCCGCCACCTCCCTCACCCGCCTCGTCACCACCGCCCTCGACCTCGGCCTGACCCCCTTCGTCGAGATCACCGAGGAACGCGAACTCGACACCCTGCCCCGCATCGCCGAATGCGTCGTCGCCGTCAACAACAAGGACATCCGCACCCGCGAACGCGACCGCGGCGACCTCGGCCGCAGCCTGCGCCTGCTACCCGCCCTACGCGCCGCCGGCTGCCGCGCCCCCGTCTCCGCCTCCGCCATCACCGACCCCCACGACGCCGCCCGCCTCCTCGACGCCGGCTACGCCGCCCTGCTCATCGGCACCTCCCTGATGCGCACCGGCGACCTCACCGGCTGGCTCGCCGACCTCGACGCCGCCAGAGCGGGGGTCGCCGCGTGAAGAACGACCTGCGCACCCGCTCCCTGGTCCTGGACGCCGCCGGCATCCCCGTCTCCGCCCTGGTCGCCGAACCCGAACACCACGCCCCCAAGGCCGTCGTCCTCGCCATCCACGGCCGCGGCATGCGCGCCGCCTACTTCGCCGGCCCCGCCCACCCCGACACCAGCCTGCTCACCCTCGCCGCCGACCTCGGCTACACCGTCCTCGCCGTCGACCGCCCCGGCCACGGCGCCTCCGCCCACCGCCTGCCGCACGGCCAGCTCATCGCCGACCAGGCCGCCACCCTCCACGCCGCCCTCACCGACTACGCCCGCGCCCACCCCACCGGCGCCGGCGTCCAACTCCTCGCCCACTCCTTCGGCGGCAAAATAGCCCTCCAACTCGCCGCCCACTGGCCCGACGACCCCCGCCTGCCCCTGCTCGGCTGCGACATCTCCGGCCTCGCCCAGCACTACGCCCCCGGCGCCTGGGACCGCCCCGACGACCTCGCCGGCGGCGGCCGCCTCAACTGGGGCCCCCTCCACCTCTACCCGCCCGGCACCTTCCACGCCGCCCGCACCCTGCTCACCCCCGTCCCCGCCCTCGAATCCCGCGAACTGGCCACCTGGCCCGCCCGCTACAACGCCCTCGCCGCCCGCGTACGCGTCCCCGTACGCCTCACCCTCGCCGACCACGAGCACTGGTGGCGCCTGGACGCGGCCCACCGCGCCGCCCTGACCGCCGCCTTCCCCGACGGCCTCGCCCACCTGGCCACCGCCCGCCGCGCCGGCCACAACCTCTCCCTGGGCCACGCCGCCCGCCCCTACCACCTGCGGGCCCTCGCCTTCACCGACGACTGCCTCACCCGCCCCGCCCCCGCCCCCGGCGCGGCCGCACCCGCCGCCGCACCCGCCGCCGCGGCCCCCGGGCCCCTCCTCGCGGCCGTCTGACGGCCCCACAGACCATCTGGCGCGGGTGGAAGGGCCCCGCCGCCCCCTCGGGCAAGGGGCGGCGGGGCCCGGCCGAACCGCGCCGGGGACGGACGCCTACCCGGAGCCCGCCGGAACGCAAGCAGCCGGGTAGGCCGCGGCCAGGACCAGGCACGGCCGCCCCCGGACGGTCACCGGGCAGGCTCGCCCGAGCACGCTCCGGGGACCGGGGCCGCCTCCCGCGCGTACGCGACGAAGGCGTAGGCGACCCCCGCCCACATATGAACCTTGACGGCGCCGCCCCCACCGGGGAGCTCCTGCGCGTCCCGCGCGGTACCGGCCACCGGACCCATGGCGGTGCCGGTGACCACCGGGTCCTCCCACGTGCCGCCGAGCGCGCCGGCGGCAGCCGCGAGAGCGGCCAGGGGGAGTTCGGCGTCCAGCCCGGTGGGGCCGATGGCGGCGGACAGGCCGTCCTCGCTCAGCTGGATCCGGCAGTGCGGCTCGCCGATCCCCGTCCGGACCAGCAGGGCCAGCTGCTCCGCCAGGCCGGGGACGGGCACGTCGGCCTCCACCGTCACCGACAGCATCATCGCGAACATGTCGTCGAGCAGACCCCGGAGCTCCACCGCCTCCGCCCAGGTCAGACCGCCTTCGAGTACCAGGTCTTGGGATTCGTCACTCACCGACGGGACTTTTCCAGCCCGGGCCCGGGAAGACAACCGATTTCACCGGCCGCCCGCCGGGACCGCGCGAAGCGGCCCGGATCCGGCCGCCCGCCCGCCCGGCCCCGCCCGCCCGGCCCCGCCCGCCCGGGCCCGGCCACACCTGCCGCACCCGGCCCTCGCCCCCTTCCGGCGGGAATCCCCGGCCCCCCGGCACGGTTGCCACCGATGGCCCACGAACGGACCCCCGTTCCACCCGGGCCCACGACGCACCGTCACGAGAGGGGCAGCACATGAGGATCGGCGACATCGAGGTCCTGGCGGTCATGGACGGAGAAGGCACCGAGACCGCCGCCGAGATCCTCACCCGCCCCGGCACCGACGACCCCTGGGCCTGCCACCAGCACCACCGCGACCCCGACGGCACCCTCCACCTGCCCCTCGGCGGCTTCCTGGTCCGCAGCGGGGAGCGGACCGTCCTGGTCGACGCCGGAGTCGGACCCCACGACGTCGGCCGCTACCACGGCGGCGCCCTGCTCGACTCCCTCGCCGCCCACGGCGTCACACCCGCCGACGTCACCGACGTGCTCTTCACCCACCTGCACTTCGACCACGTCGGCTGGGCCGCCGTCCAGGACCGCCCCGTCTTCCCGAACGCCGTCTACCGCGCCCACCGCGCCGACTGGCAGCACTTCGTCACCGGCCCCGCCGCCACCCCCGAAGCCGTCGCCAAACTCACCCCCGTCGAAGACCGACTCGAGCTCTTCGACACCGACTTCACCCTCGCCCCCGGCATCGACGCCCTCCACCTGCCCGGCCACACCCCCGGCACCACCGCCTACGTCCTGTCCTCCGGTGGCCGCCGCGCACTGCTGCTCGGCGACATCGCCCACTCCGTCGTCCAGTTCAGCGAACGCGACTGGCAGGTGATCTGGGACATCGACCCGCAGGCCGCCTCCGCGGCGCGCAACCGCATCGCCGACGAAGCCGCCGACACCGACGACCTCCTCGTCGCCGCCCACTTCCCCGGCATGCGCTTCGGCCGCATCCTCACCGCCGACGGCCACCGCTGCTTCGTCGCCGTCTGACACACCACCCGCCCCGCCCGCCGCCGTTGCGCTCCGCCCGCCCCGCGCGCCGCCGCCGCGCCTCGCCCGCCCCGAGACGCGCGCCGGTCGCGGCCGGGCGGGCACCGGCCCCGTAAGGTACCCGCATGTCGGTTGTGATCGCGGGCGGCCACGGCAGGGTCGCACTCCTGACGACCCGTCTCCTCACCACCCGGGGCCTACCGGTCACCGGAATCATCCGGCGCCCCGAACAAGCCGCCACCGTACGCGCCGCCGGCGCCCAACCCGCCGTCACCGACCTGGCCCACGCCACCCCCCACCACCTCGCACACCTGCTCACCGGCGCCCAGGCGGTGCTCTTCGCCGCCGGCGCCGGCCGCGGCAACGCCCCCGGACAGGCCGACCCCGTCGACCACGACGCCGCCCTCACCCTCGCCGACGCCACCCAACTCGCCGGAGTACGACGCTTCGTCATGCTCTCCACCATGGGCGCCGACCCCGCCATCCACTACCCGCCCGACCCCCTCGTCGAGACCTTCCTCCAGGCCAAGGGCAGAGCCGACCAGGACCTGCTCTCCCGCCCCGCCCTCGACTGCACCGTGCTGCGCCCCGCCTGGTTCCGCGACGGGCCCGGCACCGGCCGGGTCCACCTCGCCGAACACACCGGCCCCGGCGAGATCGACCGGGCCGACGTCGCGGCCGTCCTCGCGGACCTGCTCACCACACCCGCCACGGCCCCGCGCGTCCTGGAACTCGTCTCCGGCACCGTCCCCGTCCACGAGGCCGTCGCACGCACCGCCCTGCGCCTCGTCGCCGACCACTGAACCCCCGACCACTGAGCCCGCCGGTCCGCGATCGACGGCGCCGGTGTCGGGCACGCGCGGCGGCGTGACGCGACCGCTCGGGCCCACCGGTCGCATCACACCCCGGGACCGGGGCCGGTCCGCCCGCCGCTCCGGGCGCTACCCGCGCCGGTCGCTGCGCTGCGCCGCCCAGGCCAGCGCCAGCCCCACCGCGCCGAGCGCGGCGGCGATCCCCAGCGGCGCGGTGTACCCGGCCCCGGCGGACAGGGCCGCGCCCGCCAGCAGGGGGCCGCCCGCGTTGCCGATGTTGAAGGCGGAGATGTTCGCGGCCGAGGCGAGGTTGTCCGCGCCGCTCGCCCGCGCCAGCACCCGGGCCTGCAAGGGCGGGATGACCGCCCCGCCGGCCAGGCCGAACAGCAGGAAGACGGCGGCCACGGCGGCCCGGCTGTGCACGGCGGCGAGCAGCAGCAGCGGAACGGCCGTCACCCCGGCCAGCGCCGCGTACAGCGCGGCCGCCGGCGCCCGGTCCGCCAGCCGGCCCGCCAGCGGGGTGCCGACCACCATGCCCACGCCGACCAGCATCAGCACCACCGGCACCGCGCCGGACCCGAAGCCCGTGACCTCGGTCAGCAGCGGCGAGACGTAGGTGAGGACGGTCAGGAAGGGCGCCCAGCCGAAGGCCGTCGCCGCCAGGGCCAGCCACACCCCCGCACGCCGGAACACCCGCAGCTCGGCCCGCAGCCCGGCCCGCGGGGCCGCCGGCCCGTGCGGCAGCAGGACGGCCAGCGCGACCAGCAGCACCACGCCCAGCGCGGTCACCGCCCAGAACGTGGCCCGCCAGCCCAGCGCCTGCCCGAGCGCGGTACCGCCGGGCACCCCGAGCACGTTGGCGAGGCCGAGCCCCGTGAACACGGCGGCGATCGCGCCGGCCCTGCGCCGCGCGGGCACCAGCGAGGTCGCCACCGCGGAGGCGATCCCCACGTACGCCCCGCCGGCCAGCGCGGACAGCACCCGCCCCGCCAGCAGCGCGCCGAAGCCCGGCGCGAGCGCGGTGACCAGGCCGGCCGCGATGAACAGGCCGACCAGGTACAGCAGCATCCGCCGGCGGGCGACGCGGACCCCGAGCGCGGTCAGCAGGGGAGCCCCCACGACCATGCCCACCGCGTACCCGGACACCAGCACCCCCGCCGTCGGCAGGGACACCCCCGTGTCCTCGGCGATCCGCGGCAGCAGCCCGGCGACCACCACCTCGGCGGAGCCCACCGCGAACGCGCCGAGGGCGAGCGCGAACAGGGCGGCACCGGCCGGAAGTTCAGGCGCACGGGCGTTGGTGGGGGAGGGGGCGGACGCGGGGCAGGGGGCGCGGCGCGCCGAGAGATCGCTGGTCATGGCACCAGCCTGGCCGCCGCCGCCCCGCGGATCAGCCCCCGAACGCGCAACGACCGGTAAGCCAGGCTTACCGGTCCCGGCCCGCCGCCCCCACCGCCCCCACCGCCGCCGCCGGGGGCTCCGCCCACTCCCGGTTCCACCCCCGGGCCCGCTCCACCGCGACCGCCGCGAACGCCCGCACCCGCGCACTGTCCCCGCCCGCCCGCCACACCAGCCCGTACTCGAGCGGCTCGGCGTCCACGAACGGCACGAACACCACCCCCGGCGGCGCCGAGTGCGCCGCCACGTCCGCCCCCACCGGCGAGATGCCCTGCCCCGCCCCGACCATCGCCAGGGTCTCCGCCAGCGTCGCCGCCGACCGCCCGCGCTCCACCACCCGCCCCCCGGGCGTCACGGACGGCGCCAACCACTCCTGCCAGTACCCGGGGACGTGCCCCGTACAGGCGAACACCCGGTCCCGCGCCAGGTCCTCCACCCCGACCGACTCCCGCCTGGCCAGCACGTGGTTGGCCGGCACCGCCAGCATCCGCGGCACCCGCAGCACCACCGGGCCCCGCACGAGGTCCTCCTCCTCCACCGGGAACTGGGTGACCAGCACCTGCGCCCCGCCGCCGCGCAGCGGCTCGAACATGGACGCCACCTGCGTCTCGTGGATGCGCACGTCGATGCCCGGGTGCCGGCGGGCGAAGGCGCCGATCACCTCCATCACGAACTCCCCGGCCGCACCGCCGAGGTAGCCGACCGTGAGCACCCCCTCGACGCCCCGGGCCGCGGCCCGCGCCCGCTCCAGCCCGTCCCCGATGCACCGGTACGCCGGCCCGACGTCCTCCAGCAGCCGCCGCCCCAGCTCCGTCAGCCGCACCCGCCGGCTGGTCCGCTCGAACAGCGGCGCGCCCACCCGGCGCTCCAGCCGCTGGATCGTCTGGCTCACCCGCGCCCTGGAGACCCCCAGCCGCTCGGCCGTCCGCCCGAAGTGCAACTCCTCGGCCAGGACCACGAAACCCTCGATCTCCAGTCGCTCCCACACCCGCCCGATGCTACGCCCGGCCCCCGGCCGTCCCCCTGGGTCGTACCGGCCGGGGGCCCGGGCCGGGTCAGGGCCGGGGGCAGAACTCGGCCTCCAGCTCGGAGGTGAACACCGCGATCGGCCAACTGCCGTTGGTCCAGTCGCCGTTGATGTTGGTGGTGAGCAGGTGGCCGCCGTCGCGGGTGCCGAAGGTGTAGGTCCAGGAGCCGTTGATGGCGCCGCCCATGCCCCAGAGGGTCGGTCCGCAGTCCAGGGTGACGGAGCCGACGCCGAGGCCGTACGCGGCGTTCGGGATCCACGCGCCGGGCGGTGTGGGGACCGTCGTGAGCAACTCCCGCTGCTGGGCGGGCGGCAGCAGCCGTCCGCCCAGCAGCGCGGCGAAGAAGGTGTCGAGGTCGCGGGCGGTGGAGACCATGTCGCCGGCGGCGTAGCCCCAGGAGGGGCTGAGCTCGGTCACGTCGTGGACGGGGGCGGTGGGGGAGGGGTCGCCCAGGCGGGAGTAGGCGCGTGCGTGCGGGCCGCGCAGGGCGGTGTCGTCGGGGTCGGGGGTGTAGGTGCCGCTCAGGCCGAGCGGGGTGATGACGCGCTGGTCGACCTGTTCGGCCAGGCTGGTCCCGGTGGCCCGTTCGACGATCAGCCCGGCGAGGACGTAGCCGGTGTCGGAGTACGTCCAGCCGGCGCCGGGGGCGAAGTCCGGGCGGTTGGCGGTGCCGGTGCGGACGAGCTGTTCGGGCGTGTAGGTGTCGAAGCGGTGGAGCAGGAAGCCGGTGCCCTCGTTCTCGGCGCGGACCTTCGCGTCCATCGCGTAGTTGTAGACCCCGCTCGTCATGCCGAGCAGCTGCCGGACGGTGATCCGGTCGGGCTCGTAGCCGGGCCCGTCGACGAGGCCGGGCAGCCACCGCTCCACGCTGTCGTCCAGGTCCAGCCGGCCCTCGGCGGCGAGTTGGAGGACGACGGTGGCGACGAAGGTCTTGGTGGTGCTGCCGATGCGGAACCGCTCCTGGGCGTGGCGGGGGCGCCCGGTGGCCAGGTCGGCGACGCCCGCGGTGCCGAACCAGGCGCGGTGCCCGTCGCGGACCTCGGCGACGATGCCGGGCACGCCGCCCTCGGTCACGGCGCGCTCCAGGACCCGCTGGACGCCGGGGTGCCCGTTCCGGGCGTCCGGGGTCGCGGGCGCCGGCGCGGCGGTGGCGGTGCCGCCCGCGACCAGGGCGGTGGTCAGGGCGGTGGTCAGGGCGGTGGCGGTCAGCGCGGTGGCGCGCCTGGTGATTCCCATGCTGGTGTTCCCCCTCGGCGTGGTGTTCGTGGCCTGGGAAGAAACTAGGAGCCGCTTCACGGTCGGGTCAACGTCAACTCCATTGCCGTGCACGGTCTGTGCAGGTGGGAGCGGGGACATCCTTGCAATGGTCGTGCCGACGAATGCAACAGCTGCCCGCGTTCCATTGCAACAGTCGCCGGGGTCGGCCGATACTGGGCCGACCGAGTCCGACCGAGGAGGGGCGGGGACGGATGCCCGGAGCCAGACTGACCCAGCAGGATCGCCACCGGATCGCCACCGGGCTGGCCGAGGGGTGGGGGTACGGCGAGATCGCCCGGCAGCTCGGGCGGCCGACGTCGACCGTCACCCGGGAGATCGCCCGCAACGGCGGTCCGTCCGGCTACCGCGCCGACCGGGCGCAGCGGGCCACCGTCCAGCGCTCCCGGCGCGGGCGGGCGGCGGCCGGCCGGGAGGCGGTGCCGGAGCCGGCGGTGCCCGGGCGCGACACGGAGGAGGTCCGCCAGTTCGGTGACCGGCTGGCCGAGTTCCTGGCGCTCGGCGGCATGCCCCGGATGACGGCGCGGGTGCTGGTCTGCCTCCAGCTCACCGAGGACGGCGCCCTGACGGCGGGTGAGCTGGTGCGGCGCCTGCGGGTCAGTCCGGCGTCCGTCTCGAAGGCGGTCGGCTACCTGGAGGTGCAGGCCCTGGTCCGCCGGGAGCGCGACGGGCGCAACCGCCGCGAGCGGTACGTCATCGACGACGACGTCTGGCACCGCGCGCTGCTGGCCAGTGCCGAGCGCAACGCGGTGCTCGCCGGGATCACCCGCCACGGCGCCGAACTGCTCGGCCCGGCCACCGCGGCCGGGGCCCGGATGGACGGCGCGGCCGCGCTGCTGGACCGCATCGGCCAGGACATCGTCCGCGGCATCCGGCAGTGGCACGAGGAGAGCCGACGCGGCCGGGAGAACGCCGGGGCGGCCTCCCCGCCGTGAGCGGTCTCCCGGCCCCGGCCGGGGAGCGGCCGGGTGGTGCGGGTCATCCGGCCGCGGTCGCGGGGGCCGCCGGGTGGGCGTGGTCGAGGAAGGCGCGGACCTGGTGGGCGAAGGCGTCGGGGGCGTCCGCGTAGAGCCAGTGCCCGCTGTCCGGGACCTCCACCAGGCGGGTGTTCGGGCGTTCGCGGGCCATCCGGCGTGCGGTGGCGGGGGTGAGGAGGAAGCTGTCGGCGGCCCGCAGGAGCAGGGCGGGCTGGGCGGAGGCGTTCCAGACGGCCGTGAAGTCGCCGGTGAGGGCGGCCTGGGAGGCCGTCATGTCGGCGGTGTCGAAGAGGAATCCCCAGCCGTCGGGGAACTCGGCGGCGCTGTCCATGAAGTAGCCGGCCGGGACGCCGCGTTCCGCCAGCGCCCGGGCCAGGGCGCGGCGGGTCGGGGCCCGGCGGGGCCAGCCGGACACGTCCAGGACGGGGCGGGTCTCGGGCTCCCGGTTGAGGGTCGTCATGTCGGCGACCACGAGCGCCGCCACGAGGTCGGGGCGCCGGCGGGCGAGATGGAAGGCGACCGCGCCGCCCATCGAGTGCCCCAGCACGGCGGCCGGTACCGGGCCGAGCGCCTCCAGGAACGCCGCCGCGTCGGCCGCGTAGGCGTCCGGGGTGAACTCGCCCCCGTTGTCGGACAGTCCGTGCCCGCGCTGGTCGAGGGCGAGGACCCGGTAGCGGCCGGCGAGCGCGGCGGCCAGCGGCGCGAAGATCCGGCCCCGCCCGAAGTGCCCGTGCAGGGCGAGCACGGCCGGCCCGGGGCCGCCGAAGTCCAGGTAGGCGAACCGGCGTCCGCCGAGCCGGACGAACGACTCGGCGGGCCGGTCCGCGGGTCCGTCCGTCATCCCGTACGCCCCCTTCTCGCGAAGTGCCGTGTGCGGCAGGGGAAACCTATCCCGGGCGGCGCGGACGGCGGCGGGCCCGCTCCGGGGCCGGTCGGGGGCGGGGCGGTCAGGTGTAGAGGGCGGCGGCGCGGCGGGTCGCCTCGGCCAGGCGGGCGCGCAGCTCGGGCGGGTGGAGGACCTCGGCCTCCGGGCCCAGGCGCAGCAGTTCGAGGTAGCCGATGTCCCAGCTCTCGACCGGCAGGGTCGCGGTGACCCAGCCGTCGGCGTCCGGTGGGCCCGCGGTGGCGAGGGCGTCGGCGGCGGCGGTCGGCTCCAGCAGGGCGGCGAGGTTCTCGACGGCGAACGGGCTCAGCCGCACCACCGCCCGCTCGCGCAGCATGGCGCGGGTGAACTCCCGGGCCGCCGCGGCCCAGTAGGCGGCGAGGTCGAACTCCGGGTCGCGCTCGAACCGTTCGTCGCCGGCCTCGGCGCTCTCGAAGCGGTCGACGCGGTACGAGCCGACCCGGCCGGAGGGGCCGCGCGCCGCGAGGTACCACTGCCCGGCCTTCAGGACCAGGCCGTACGGTTCCAGCCGCCGCTCCCGGGTGCCGGAGCGCGCCGCGTAGCGGGCGTGCAGGACGCGGTCCTCCCACACGGCGCGCGACACCTCGGCGAGCAGCGCGGGGGTCGGGGCGTCGCGGAACCAGGCCGGCGCGTCGAGGTGGAAGCGCCGGGCGGCGGCCGCGGGGGCGTCGCCCAGGGCGGCGGCGACCTTCAGCCGGGCGGCGAGGGCCTGCCCCGCCAGGCCCATGTCGCGCAGCGGGCCCGGCAGCCCGGCCAGGTGCAGGACCTCGGCCTCGGCGCGTTCGAGGCCGGTGAGGCGGGTGCGGTAGCCGTCGACGAGCCGGTAGCCGCCGCTGCGGCCGCGCTCCGCGTACACCGGCACCCCGGCCTCCACCAGCGCGGCGACGTCGCGCTGCACGGTGCGCTCGGAGACCTCCAGCTCGGCCGAGAGCTCCGTGGCGGTCATCGTCCGCCGGTTCTGCAGGAGCAGCAGCAGCGCGATGGCCCGGCTCGCCCGCACGTCGCCCCTTCCGTCGCCTGCCTGGTGTCGCCTGGTGGGCCCGCCCGTGTGTGCGGTGGCCCGGCTCCATTGTCGCCGGGCCCGGGCCCGGTGCGGGCGGGGTCAGGCCTCGTCGGCCGCCGCGTCGAGCTTGGCGGGGTCGGGGGCGAACGCGGTCATCCACTGCGGGTGCAGCCGGTAGTAGACGACGTCGTTGTCCCAGTCGAAGGCGTCGGGGCCGTAGAAGTCCCGGAAGTACGCGAGCAGTTCCGGCCAGTCGGCGGCCGGCTCGCCGCCGTGCGGGTTGAGGACCTCCGCGGTGCCGTGGGTGAACACGCCCAGGTCCTCCCCGCGCAGGTGCGCGGCGCTGACGGCGGGCCGGGCGGCGAGGTGCCGGGCCTTGGCGGCGCCGCGCGCGGTGCCGAAGTGCCACATGCCGTGCAGGAAGTGCCCGTCCACGCCGCTGATCCGCGGCTCGCCCTTCGCCGTCACCGTGGACAGCGCGAGCGTGCACATGCCGGTGAGCACACCGGTGAGCTGGTCGGCGGTGAGCGAGCGCTCGCTGTTGATGATCGACCGCAGGTGCGCGGTGGAGCGGGCGAGCGAGGCGTCGAGGAGGGCCTGGAGCCGGTGGAGCTCGTCGGGTGTTTCGCGCATGGGGGGTCCTTGTCTGTCCGTCGTCCCGGCCCGTGCCACCACGACACCGACCGGCGCCCCCTACTGTCCCCGCGAAACCCGACACCTTCTGTCGTGATTTCCCGCGGTGTCCTGCGGTTTCCACGCGCCCGGCCGCTGGTGGGGGAGTGGGAAGTCGGCGGGGCCGACTTCCCACTTCCCGGGGCTCCGCGGTGGCAGCCGTCAGCCGTCAGCCGTCGGCCGCCTGCCGTGCGGCGGTCAGGGCCAGAGGCACTGCGACTGCGGGTCGAAGCAGGTGAGGCCCATCGCGGACGCCACCTTCGCGATGTGGACGCAGGCCTCCTCCACCATGCTCCAGCGGATCGGAAAATAGATCAGCGGGCCGCTCGCCTCCCCGATCAGCGGGCCGGTCGACCACGGCGAGGTGTCGTCCTCGTCCTCGGCGAGGTCGGGCCACCGCTCCAGCAGCGCGGCCACGAAGGCCGCGATCCGCTCGGTCGGCGGAAGGTTCTCCTCGTCCGTGCCGAGGTACCGCTCGTACAGGTCGTCGAAGCACCGGCCCGCCGCGGCGTCGTCCGCGGGGCGCTCGCCCTCCCAGACCGCAAGGTCGTAACTCATGGGCGCAGCCTGCCACCCGGCACCGACAACCGCCCCGGAGCCCGTACGCGCAGGCCCGGTTCCCCGGGGCGGCTGTTCCGTGTGGCCGTCAGCCGGCCGGCTGCGCCCGCTCCAGGGCTTCCCGCAGCCGCCTGACCTCGGCGACCAGTCGTGGCACGTCCTGGCGGGCGGCGGCGATGAAGTCGAGGTCCGCGTCCGTCGCGGGGTCCGGTCCCGTCCGGGTGCGGCCGTCGGTGGTCCGGGTCAGGTGGAACTCGTCGTCCTGCGGCGCGTCGGGGCGCAGTTGGACGAAGCTCGCGCCGCCGATCCCCTGGCGGGTCTCCAGCCGGGCGACCCACGGGCCCGGTGTCGCGGCGCCGGCGCGCAGCTCGATCGCGGACAGCTCTTCCTCGGACAACGGCTCGTCGGACGGCATGCCCGGATCCTGCCCCGGTCCTCCGGGCCTGTCCAGGGCCACCCGGGCTGCCTTGAGCGGGGTGGCCCCGTCCGTTCAGTCCCGCCGGTTCGCCGGTCCGGCCTCGACCCACTGCGGTATCCGCTCCGGTGCCAGGAACTTCTCGTTGAGTACCAGCATCCACGCCAGCGCGATCATGCAGACGATCGGGATCGCGAGCAGCAGCACGATGAAGACGATCGGGTGCGCGTGGCTGAAAGCGTCGCTGTTGATCCCGAAGAGCGTCACGGGACCGGCGATGACGAGGGGCGCCACCAGCCAGCAGAACAGGTAGGTGCGGATCACCTCGCTCATGCGCAGTTCGGCCCGGCCCAGGAACACGTACTGCGTGGTGCTCGTCGAGGAGCCGTGCCGCCCGGAGACGTCGACCGTCTCGCCCTCCTTGACGTAGTAGCGTCCCAGCGGCCGGATCGGCAGCATCAGCATGGTGAACCAGTGGGTGGCGAAGCAGGCCCCCTGGGCGTCCGGCCGCGTCTTGCCCAGCATCGTCCGCCCGAACCCGTTGACCGTGCCCAAGCGCGGTGCCGTGCGCATCGGCATGACCCTGTCCGACATCTGCCCCCCCATCCCGGCGACAACCGTTGTGATCCGATCAGCATGCCAGCGCCGTACGACACCCTCCCGGCGGGGTCGCAACACCTCCATCGGATCTCCCCGGTGACGGACGATCACCTCCCGCCGGCCGGCGGAGCGGGCGGCCCGCCGAAAGGGGCGGGCCAGGGGGCGCGCAGCCAGTAGACAGGGCGCGCAGCCCAGGAAGGGGGCACGCGGGCGGAGGGGGCTCCGCGCTCTCGACGGATAGCTCTTACTGAGAGCTAAAATGAGGGTATGACCGCGACAGAGCCCGAAACGCTCGACGTCGCGCTGGCGGACGAGTTCTCCACCCTCCTCGTCGGCATCCAGCGCCTGGTCCGCCGCCGCCTGCGGCAGGCGACGGACGAACCCCGCCTGCGCGGCGCCCAGGTCGAACTGCTGCGCCTGGTGATGGACAGCCCCGGACTGCGCGTCTCCGAGGCCGCCGAGGAGCTGTGCCTGGCCGGCAACTCCGTGTCCACCCTCGTCAACCAGCTCGTCGCCCGGAACCTGCTGCGCCGCGAGAGCGACCCCGCCGACCGGCGCGCCGCCCTCCTGCACGCCACCCCGGAGGCCGTCGAACGCATCGAGGCCTGGCGCCGGCGCCGCCGCGCGCTGATGGGCGACATCGTCGCCGGCCTGCCGCCGCGCGAGCGCGAGGCCCTGGCCGCCGCCCTGCCCGCCCTGCGGCAGGTCGCCGAGGGCCTGCGCACCCCGCCGGGGGAGGAGGAACGATGACCACCGAGGACCCCCGGGGCACCGGGAACGCCGAGGACACCCGGGACACCGGGAACGCGGTGGCCTGCCGGGGCCTGGAGTACACCTTCCGCCACGGCCGCGGGAAGGCCACCCGGGCCGTCGACCGGATCGACCTCACCGTCCGCACCGGCGAGGTGTTCGGCCTGCTCGGCCCCAACGGCGCCGGCAAGACCACCACCATCCGCGCGATCACCACCCTGCTGCCCGTCGGCGCCGGCATGGTCCGCGTCTTCGGCCACGACGCCACCCGCCACCCCATGCAGGTGCGCCGCCTGCTCGGCTACGTCCCCCAGCAGCTGTCCGCCGACGCCGGGCTGACCGGACGCGAGAACGTCGCCCTGTTCGCCCGCGTCTTCGACGTCCCGCGCCGCGAACGCGCCGCCCGCGTCGACCAGGCGCTGGCCGCCGTCGACCTCACCGAGGCCGCCGAACGCATGGCCGCCACCTACTCCGGCGGCATGGTGCGCCGCCTCGAACTCGCCCAGGCCCTGGTCAGCGCCCCGCGCCTGCTCGTCCTGGACGAACCCACCATCGGCCTGGACCCGATCGCCCGCACCGGCGTGTGGGAACGCGTCGACGCCGTACGCGCCGCCACCGGCATGACCGTCCTGGTCACCACCCACTACATGGACGAGGCCGACCGCCACTGCGACCGCATCGCCCTCATGGACCGCGGCCGCGTCCGCGCGCTCGGCACACCCGCCGAACTCAAGGACCAGGTACGGCGCACCGACCCGGCCCGGGCCGCGCCCAGCCTCGACGACGTCTTCCGCCACTTCGCCGGCCGGCAGCTGGCCGACGCCACCGAAGGAGACTTCAGCGATGTCCGCCGTACCCGCCGCACCGCAGGCCGCGTCGGCTGAACCCCCCGCCCACCGCCCCGCGGGCGGCCCCGACCTCTCCCTGCTGCTGGTGCCCCCGCGCGCCCGCACCGGCTGGCGCCTGGTGCCCGCCCGCATCGGCGCGATGTGCGCCGTCGAACTGCAGAAGCTGCGCCACGACCGCACCGAGCTCTACACCCGGGCCGTCCAGCCCGCCCTGTGGCTGCTGATCTTCGGCGAGACCTTCACCCGCCTCAAGGCCATCCCCACCGGCGGCATCCCGTACCTGGACTACCTCGCGCCCGGCATCATCGCCCAGTCCGCGATGTTCATCGCGATCTTCTACGGCATCATGATCATCTGGGAGCGGGACTCCGGCGTCCTCACCAAACTGCTCGTCACCCCCACCCCGCGCGCCGCCCTCGTCACCGGCAAGGCCTTCGCCGCCGGGGTGAAGGCACTCCTGCAGGCCGTCGTGGTCGTACTGATCGCCGCCGCCCTCGGTGTCGCCATGACCTGGAACCCGCTGCGACTGCTCGGCGTCGTGGCCGTCGTCCTGCTCGGCTCGGCGTTCTTCTCCTGCCTGTCGATGGCCATCGCCGGCATCGTCCTCACCCGCGACCGCCTGATGGGCATCGGCCAGGCCATCACCATGCCGCTGTTCTTCGGCTCCAACGCCCTCTACCCCGTCGACCTGATGCCCGGCTGGCTCCAGGCCGTCAGCAAGGCCAACCCGCTCAGCTACCAGGTCGACGCCCTGCGCGGCCTGCTCATCGGCACCCCCTCCCACCTGCCCCTGGACTTCGCCGTCCTCGCCCTCGCCACCGTGGCCGGCATCGCCGCCGCCTCCGCCCTGCTCAGGCGCCTGGCGCGCTAGCCGACGCCGCCACCGCCCTGCGGAAAAACGCGGTGACAGGCGGGGCGCCGCCCCGGGAGACTGCCTTCCAGCAAGCCGACGGCCGGAGGGCGGGGTACCAGTGGCACTGGCGAGGAAGGGCGCGCGGCGCATCGTCGTCGACGGCGAGGAGTACCGCTGGCGCGTGACCCGCCAACACTGGTGCTGCGACTACGAGGGCACCACCCTCGGCTACGCCGCCGAGCACGCCGCGCACCCCGGAACGACACTCGTCGTGGACACCGGCCGCCCCACCCTCCGCACCCCCGGGGCGGTGGCGACGGACCTCGTCCTGCCACGCGAAGTCGCCGCGGGCATCCGCACCGCACGGGCGAACGGCTGGACACCCGCCACCCCCGGCCCACCCCTCACCCCGCACCTGTCCGCCGCCTGACCGGGAAGGAACGACACGACCCCATGACCCACGCCTTCCCCCAGACGGTGCTCCACACCCCGCGCCTGACCCTGCGCCCCTTCACCGCCGACGACACCGACGACACCCGCGCCGCCTGCGCCGACGACCTCACCCAGCACTGGCTGCCGCTGCCCCGCCCCTACACCCGCGAGGACGCCCACACCTGGTGCACCCGCACCGCCCACGACCTGCGCACCACCGGCGACGGCATCCACTTCGCCGTCACCGAGCGCACGAACGGGCGCCTGGCCGCCACCGTCGGCCTGAAGAAGACCGACTGGCGCTCCCGCAGCTCCGAAGCCGGCTACTGGGTCGCGCCCTGGGCCCGCGGCCGGGGCATCGCCGCCGAAGCCACCCGCGCCCTGGCGCACTGGCTGCTCACCGCGCAGGCCTTCGAACGCCTGGAGCTCAAGGCCGCCACCGCCAACACCGCCTCCCGCCGCACCGCCCTGAACGCCGGCCTGCGCGAGGAGGGCGTGCTGCGCAACGCCGGCTTCACCCACCACGGCCGCACCGACCTCGTCCTGTACTCCCTCGTCCCCGCCGACCTGGGGTCGTCGCCGACGGCCTGACCCTGGACCCGGGCCCAGGGGCAGGCCGTCAGGAGGCGGTGCGGCGCACCGGGTGGCCGCCGGGGCCGGTGGTGAGCCAGGAGCCGTCGCCGAGCGGCCGCAGGTCGTACGGGTCCGCCGCGTGGGCGTCGAACTCGCCGTGGACGCGGCCGGTGCGGGCGTCGACGCGGTAGTGGCGGAACCAGTCCTCCTCGTCCTCGGTCTCGCCGACGAGAGTGGCCACGAGGGTGTCCGGGGTGAGGTGGCCGCCGCTCCACTCCAGGAAGACCGTGTCCGGGTCGTGGCCGAAGTCGTCGACGGTGAGGGTGAACACCGTCTCGCCGCCGGGGAAGGCGTGGACGGCGAGGTCCCTCTGGGCGTGGTCGACGGTCAGGAAGCGGTGCCCGTCGGGGGACAGGTCGATGAGGCAGCGGTCGTCCCACGGGTAGCGGAGGAGTTCCAGCCGGCCGCCGGCCAGTGACGCGCGGTAGACGGCGGTGCCGTCCTGCCCCTCGCCCACGTTGAGGAGCATCCCGCCGCTCGCCGGGTGCGTCAGCTGCACGCCGCCGTGCCCGACCGTCTCCAGGTCGGCCCGGGCGAGGACCGCCCCGCTCGCGGCGTCCACGGCGACCCACTGGTCCGGCCGGTCGCGGCCCGCCATGGCGTCGGGCCGGTAGACCCACAACACCCGTCCGTCCGGGGACAGTTCGCAGTCGGGCAGGTGGCCGTGGGCGTTGTCCGCCGCCGGCTCGAAGGGCGTGCGCCAGACCTCCGCGCCGTCGACCGTCACGCAGACGGCCGCGTGGAGCGTCGTGTAGTAGGCGTGCCGCAGGTCGGCGGCGACGGCGTGGGCGACCACCCCGTCCCCGGGGACCGGCCGGCAGGCCACCGCGGGCGACAGCACGCCCACGGCGCCGGCGGCCGGGGCGTAGGCGCAGACGAGTCCGTCGACGAGCCGGGTGGTGAGCCGGACGGGGTGCGGGGAGGCGGCCATTCCCGGAGGCTACCGAACCCGGGCGGGCGGCCGCCGTCGGCCCCGCCTCCGGTTGCTCCCGGCCGCCTCCGGCCGGTCAGGGGCGCCACTGCTCCCGGTAGCCGGGGTGGTCGTGGTAGGACTGCGCGAGGACGCGCAGCGCGTACGCGAGGCCGGCGGCGCGGGGGTCCGAAGGGTCCATCGCGATGCCCTCCTGGGCCAGCTGGTCGACCAGGTCGAGCATGGGCAGGTGGCTGTCGAGGAGCGCCTCGGGGCCGAAGACGTGCGCCACGTAGGCATAGGCGTGGTTGTCTTCCTCGTTGCGTGCGCGCAGGAAGCGCAGGAGGTCGTCCATGGGCCCATCCTGGTGCGCCGCCCCGGCGGGCCGGGAGCCGGGGCCCTTCCGCCCGGAGGGCGCGGGGGCGGCTCGGTACCTTGTGCCGCAGGCGGGCAGCGGGGGCCTGGTCGGTGAACGGGCTTGGCGGCGCGCCGGGTTGCGCGCGTCCCCGGCCGGCCGGGGACGCGGCTGTTCGCGGTGGTCGGGTGGCCCGCGCCCGTCGTCCCGTCGCGGCCGAACTTCCGTTCTCCCTAGGGGAGTTAGTGCGGGAGGACCGCCGCGCTCGGCGTCGTGGTGCCGTGTTCCACGGGGACGTTGCTTCCTCCCGTGGGGGCGCGCGCGGAGCCGGGCGCCGGCCGGGCTCCGCGCGCGCAGGGGGGAGGGGGTCAGGCGGCGGTGCCCTGCCGGCGGGCGCGGACGCTGGTGACCAGCTGGGCGCGGATGCGGGCGGGGACCTCGGGGGCGAAGCGGGCCAGGTAGTGGTTCAGGTGGGTCTCGTCGCCGGTGAGGAACGGCAGGTCGAAGACCAGCAGTTTGCGCACCGCGAGCAGCGGGACGGGGGCGCGCAGCGGCCGGAAGGAGTGGTTCCACAGGCCGGGTTCCTCGCAGACCGGGTGGAACTGGCCGATCATCAGGCCCTGTTCGACGAACTCGTCCTTGGCCTTGCGCTGGAGCTCGTCCAGCACGGTGGAGTCCTCGCGGTCCAGCTGGGGCAGCACCAGCAGGACGGTCAGCAGCTCCCGGTCGGACTCCTCCGCCAGGTCGGCGAGCAACGCGTCGTAGTGGGCGCGCAGTTCGGCCACCAGCGCGGGCAGGTCCCCGCCGGGGGAGGCGCCGGGGGAGGTGTCGGCGACGGCGATGTGGAACAGGCCGCGGCGCAGCGAGGGCTGGGTGTAGGGGCAGACCGGGCCGCTGCGGCCGAGGTCGGGGTGGGCGGTGGTGAGGAAGGCGCGGGCCCAGGCGAGGGTCTCGGCGGCCTCGGGGCTCGCGGCGGCGCGGCCGGCGTCGATGTGCTCGGCGCTGTACACGCGCAGCGCCCCGGTGACGGCGGCGGGAGCGGTGGGGGCGACGGCGGCGGGGGCGGTCATCGGGGCCCCCGCCAGACCGGGGCCAGGCGGGGTCCGCCGCCGGGCAGGGCGAGGGCCTCGCCGAAGCGGGCGAAGCCGCCGCGGGCGAGCAGGCGGGCGCCGGACGGGGAGCTGGTCTCGGCGTAGGCGGCCTGGCCGGCGGTGTCGACCTCGGTGAGGAAGGCGTGCAGCAGGGCCCGGCCGGCGCGGGTGCCGCGGGCGCCGGGGCGCACCCCGACGAAGGCGAGGTAGTGGTGGGAGCGGTGGCGCGGGTGGCGCAGGGTCTGCAGGCGGGTGATGGCGGCGAGGCGGCGGGCCGGCTCGCCGTGGCCGGCGGCGCCGATCGCCTCGGCCAGGGCGGCGGTGGCGGCGCCGTCGCGCGGGCCCGGGGCCTCCCAGCGGCCGGGCGGCAGGAACAGCAGCGCCCCCAGCGGTTCGCCGTCCTCGGCGCCGTCGTCCGCGCCGCCGTCGCCGGCGGCCCGGTGGACGGCCAGCGCGCCCCCGTGGGCCAGGCACTGCTCGACGTGGACGCGGAAGAAGGCGGGCAGGACGCGGGCGCGGTGGTCGGGGTCGGGGAAGGCCCAGAGCATCAGCGCGTCGTCGGCGAAGGCGTCGGCGAGCGCGCGGGCCAGGGCGTCCTCCTCGCCCGGGCGGGCGGGGCGCACGACCGGCCGTACGGCCCTGTCGGCGGGCCCGGGGGGCGGTAAGGCGGTGCCCGCGGCGGCGGGCAGGGCGGTGGCGGTGGTCAACGGGCACTCTCCTCGAACGAGGGGGCGGACGAAGGGGAAGGAGCCGAAGGACTGGACGGAACACAGGGAGCGGACGGAGCAGAGGGAGCGGACGGAACGGTGGAAGCAGGGGAACCGGTCGCCGAGGCGGCCAGCGCCGCCACCCGCGCGTGCAGCGGCGCCACCCACCCCTCCGCCTCCGGCTTGATCAGCACGCTGCGCAGCACCCGCGCCCCGTCCGCGTCCGCGCGCACGCCCGGGTGGCGGCGGGTGAAGTCGGCGGCGTCCACGCGCAGCACGCTCAGGTAGACGGGGTCGTGCTCGTCGGCCATGCCCTGGCGCAGGACCCGCTCGCTCGCGGCGTCGACCGCCGACAGCGCGGGCGGCCCGGCCGGGGTGGGGAAGTAGGTGACGATGTCCAGCTGCGGCCGCTGGTAGAGCGTCAGCTCCGCGCTGTCCTCGATCCGCCGCGCCCAGGCGAGGGCGGCGCGCCGGCTCGCGGCCAGCCCCGCGCCCAGCCCCCGCGCGGTGAGCGGCAGCAGCTGCAGGGTCAGCCACAGGGCGGCGGCCGAGGCCCCGGCGCGCGAGCACTCCAGGCTGATCTCGCCCAGGTGCAGCTCGGCGTCGGTGAAGTAGGTGTACGGGGAGTCGTGGGCGAAGTGCCGCCCGATGTCCGGGTCGGCGAACAGCACCGCCCCGCAGCCGTACGGCTGGAGGCCGTGCTTGTGCGGGTCGACGGTCACCGAGTCGCAGCCGGCGATCGCCCGCCACGGCGCCGTGTCCACGTCGAGGGAGGCGGCGAGCGCGTCGTCGGAGGCCAGCAGCGCGAAGAACCCGCCGTAGGCGGCGTCCACGTGCACCCGCGCCCCGTAGCGGCGGGCCAGCGGCAGGATCTCGTGCACCGGGTCGACGGCGCCCGCCCCGGTGGTGCCGCAGGTGACCACCACCGTGCCGACCCGCCCGGTGCGCAGCAGCTCCTCCAGCGCCCCGGTGTCCATCCGGCCCTCGGCGTCCGCCGCCACCGCGTGCCCCTGGACGCCCAGCACGTGGCACATCCGGCTGTGGGTGTAGTGGGCCTCGCGGCTGTACGCCACCCCCAGGCCCGGGTGGCTCTGGCGCGCCACGTACAGCGCCTCCAGGTTGGCGATGGTGCCGCTGCTGGTCAGGTGGCCCACGTGCGCGGGCAGCCCGAACATGGCGGCGAGCTGCGCGACGCACTCGCGTTCCATGTCGTTGGTGGCCGGTCCGCCCTCGTAGGCGTGGTTGTTGGGGTTGAAGCGCATCGCCGTCAGGTAGCCCACCACCGCCGCCGGGTGCGGCGGCTTGACCATCTGCCCGGCGTAGCGCGGATGGAAGAACGGGTAGTTGTGCTCCAGGCGCTCGGCGAAGCGCTCGAAGGCGGCCGCGAACGCCGCCTCGTCCACCAGGTGCGAGGGGTGCGGCTCCAGCGGCCCGAACCGCTCGCCCCACCGCTCGGCCACCTCGGCCGCCTTCGGCAGCCAGTACCGCAGGTCCACGCTCAGGCCCTTCCCCTCAAGTCCTTCGACAACGGGGGGCCGACGCGCGGGTGAGCAGCACGCCGGGCCCCTGGCGAGTACGAGCGTTCACCGCGTCCGAGTCCTTGAGCGTTCCTCGACCGCGTCCGCAGCCACCGTGGCCACCGCCCGCAAGGCGCCCGCAACACCCGCAGCTCACCCACCGCACCGCCCGACGGCCCCACCCGCACCGCCCCGGCCCCCGCCGCGGGCACCCCCGCACCGCCCCCCGCACCGCCCCGTACGGCCCCAGCCGGACCCCACCGGGACCCGAGCCGCCGCTGCTGCAATCACCCCCGGACAAGGCCGCCCCACCCCACCCGGGCGAGGCCGGGGGAGCTCACGCGGGAGGAACGACGCGATGGTGACCAGACGCAGGATGATCGGCGCCGCCCTGGCGACCGGGGGAGGAGTCCTGCTCGTGCGCACCACGCTGCGCCCGGCCCCCTCCGCCGCCACCACCGCGGCCGCCGCCAAGGACGCCGGCCACGCCCACCCGGCCGGCGCCGCCGCCCCCGACCCCGGCCCCGACGCCGGCCCCGCGCTCGCGGAGAAGTTCACCACCGCCCTGCCGCTGCCCCCGGTGCTCAGCCCCGTCTCCACCGACGGCGGCGCCGACACCTACGCGGTGACCATGCTGCGCTCCTACGCCCGCGTCCTGCCCGGCCGCCGCACCGAGGTCCTCACCTACAACGGCGCCTTCCCCGGCCCCGTCATCCGCGCCCGCTCCGGGCGCCCGGTGGTCGTCCGCCAGACCAACCTGCTCGACGACCCGGTCTCCGTCCACCTGCACGGCTCCGCCGTCCCCGTCGACAGCGACGGCGGCCCGATGAACCTGCTGGGCGCCGGCGCCACCCGCACCTACACCTACCCCAACGACCAGCCCCACGCGAGCCTGTGGTTCCACGACCACGCCCACCACCTGGAGTCCGAGCACGTCTACCGCGGCCTGGCCGGCACCTACCTGCTCACCGACGCCACCGAGGCCTCCCTGCCGCTGCCCGCCGGCCGCTACGACCTGCCCATCGCCCTGCGCGACGCCCGCTTCGACACCGCCGGCAACCTCGTCTACCGGATGGACGACGCCGAGGGCCGCGCCACCGTCCTCGCCAACGGCCGCCCCTGGCCCAAGGTCGACGTCGCCGCCCGCCGCTACCGCATCCGCCTGCTCAACTCCTCCAACCTGCGCTTCTTCTCCCTGCGCCTGGCCGACGGCGGCCCCATCACCCAGATCGGCTCCGACGGCGGCCTGCTGGAACGCCCCCACACCACCGACACCGTCGACCTGTCACCCGGCGAGCGCGCCGACGTCGTCATCGACTTCTCCCGCTACCGCCCCGGCACCAGCGTCGTGCTCACCAACTCCATGCCGCCCGGCCCCGCCGAACACATCGGCCAGGTCCTGCGCTTCGACGTCGGCCGCCCCGCCCCCGACCCCTCCAGCGTCCCCGACCGGCTGCGCACCCTGCCCCCGCTGGGCCCGGTGGCCCGCGAGCGCACCATCGTCCTGAAGGTCGAGGAGGGCGGCGCGGGCGTGGCCCCGCTCGGCCTGATCGACGGCCGGCAGTACGACCCCGCCCGCGTCGACGCCGCCGTCGCCTTCGGCACCTCGGAGATCTGGACGGTCCACAACGCCAACACCGACATCCCGCACAACTTCCACCTGCACCTGGTGCAGTTCCGCGTCCTGCAGCGCAACGGCGCACCCCCCGGCCCCGAGGAGGGCGGCCTCAAGGACACCGTGCGCCTGATGCCCGGCGAGAGCGTGCGCCTGCAGGCCGCCTTCGACTCCTACCGCGGCCGCTACCCCTACCACTGCCACCTGCTGGACCACTCCGCGATGGGCATGATGGCCCAGATGGAGATCGCCTGACACCCCGGTCCCGGGGCCGCCCGCCGACACCGCGCCGGGCACGGGCGGCCCCGGGACCGGGGGAGCGGTCAGGACGCGTGGATGCCCTGCCCCGGCGTCAGGATCCCCGCCGGGTCCCAGCGGCGCTTGGCCCGCGCCACCGTCTCCCACAGCCCCCCGTAGTGGCGCCGCCAGTCCGCCCCCGTCATCCCCGGCACCGCCCCGATCAGGTACCGCTTGCCGCCCAGCTCCACCGCCAGGTCGTACAGCCGCCGGTTGCGCTCCAGCATCGCCGCCGTGTCCGAGCCCGGCCCCGGGAACGCCAGCAGGTCGAAGTGCCAGCCCACCTCCTGCCCGGGCAGCACCGCCAGCGGCGCCCGCACCTTCGAGCGCTGGTACGGGTAGAACAGCAGCAGCCCCGCCCCCAGGTCGGCGGCGGTCAGCACCTCCGCGGCCCGCGCCATGAACGCCCGCGCCGCGGACGCCGGCAGGAACACGCTCAGCCACGGCTTGGGCAGCGCCCACAGCCCCGACGCGCGCAGGTACCCGGCGAAGCCGTCCACCCGGAACGCGTACTCCCGCCAGCTCTGCTCCACCACCTCGCTCGACACCGGGCGCAGCCCCGCCAGCAGCGCCGCCCGGTCCACCGCGCCCCCGGCGTCCGCGAACGCCACCAGCTCCGCCTTGTACCGCCAGCGCGAACCGTCCTCGCTGCGCACCACGTCGCCGACCTGGAGGTCGAAGCGGCGCTCGGCCATGACCTTCTGCTGGTCGGCGAGGTAGGCGTCCAGGTCGTCGTAGTACAGCGAGAAGACGTGGGCGCGTTCGCGGACCTTCACCAGGGCGAGGGTGGCGCGCACGATGACGGCGACCTGGCCGCCGCCGGCCAGCACGGCCTCGAACAGTTCCCGGTTGCGGGTGGGGGAGGCGGTGACCAGTTCGCCGGTGCCGGTGACGACGTCCAGTTCCAGCACGTTGTCGACCTGCATGCCGTGGCGCTGGACGCCGCCGCCGATGCCGCCGACGCTCAGCGTGCCGCCCACGGTCAGGTGCAGGTAGTCGGTGAGCACCGGCGGCACCCAGCCCGCGGCCAGGCCCGCCTCGGTGACCTGCGCCCAGGTGGCCCCGGCCTCGACGACGGCGCGCCCGGGGCGCACCGAGAGGACCTTGGACAGGCCGCGGGCGTCGATGGCGACGCCGCCGCGGGGGTTGGCCTGGCCGTAGCTGGAGTGCGACTCCAGGCCGGCCTCGCCGAGCTGGGCGAGGTCGCCGCTCTGGCCGTTGACGGCCACCGGGATGCGGTGGCGGCGGGCGAAGGCGACCAGCTGCTGCACGTCGCGTACCGAGCCGGGGCGCAGGACGGCCCGGGGGGTGGCGGTGACGAGGTGGCCGAAGTCGGTGGCGAAGCGTTCCAGGCCGGCGCCCTGGAGGGTCACCGTGCCGTCCAGGGCGGGCAGTCGGGCGATGTCGGCGCCCGTGGCCGTCCCGGCGCCGGTGTCGGCTTCGGTGGCCCAGGCTTCGGTGGCGGTGTTCCAGCCGATGACGGCGCTGACGGCGCCGGCGCCGGCCGAGGCGAGGAGGGCGCGGCGTGACAGTCCTGACCTGCTCATATCAGAATTTCTCCGATCAGTCGTCAAATAGGGATTGTTGTACCGCAACCATCGGGTGATCACCTACTGCCCCGCACCGTCCAGCTGTTCGCGCAGGGCGGTGAGGCGGTGGAGCACGGCGTTGACGAGCATCGGCCGGTACGGGTCCCGGTCGTTGTCCATCCAGGCGGTGGCCGTCGCGGCCTCCTCCAGCAGGGCCAGCCGGGCCCGGGGCAGGTCGGCCACCAGCGGGGAGCGGACCGCGTCCAGCAGGGCGTGGACGAGCCGGTGGGCGTGGACGCGCGGGTTGACCGCGAACAGCGTGCGGTAGACCCACAGCGCGTCCTCGCCGGACAGGATCCAGTCGTCGTTCAGCAGCAGCCGCACCCGTGCCCTCAGCACCAGGTCCTCGTTCATGTCGCGTGTCCCCCTTCGCCGTTCGTGAGCTGCCTCCCGCCGCGTGCGGGCAGCACGCCGTGCGCGCCGGCCGCCCTGGGCAGGGCGGTGGGCGCGGGGTTCGCGGTGGGATGCGCACGAGTCTGCGGGCGCGGGGCGGGGCGCGGCAAGGCGGAAGAAGGGTGTGCTGCGTCCTACCGGAGCGTTGCCCTGAGCTGGCAGGATGGGGGTCGGCACCCTCCGGGCGCGGTGGCGGACGCTAGCCTGGGCGCCATGTTCGTACTGGAGTTGACGTACACCGCCGCCCTGGAGTCGATCGAGGAGGCGCTGCCGCGGCACATCGCGTGGCTCGAGGAGCACTACGCGGCGGGCACCTTCCTCGCCTCGGGGCGCAAGGTGCCGCGCGACGGCGGGGTGATCCTCGCGGTGGGCGGGGACCGGGCCCGGATCGAGGCGCTGGTGGCCACCGACCCGTTCGTGCGGGCCGGGTTGACGCAGTACCGGGTGACGGAGTTCCTCGCCACCACCACCGCCCCGGAGCTGGCGGCCCACCGCCAGCGGCTGCCCGGCTGAGGCCCTCCGCCCCCGTTGGTCCCCGTCCGTCCGTGGTGCCCCGGGCCGTTCGCGCGGTTCGGGGCACGGTCGCGTTCTGGCTACGATCGGTGAACACGGGGCGAGGACGTATCGCGAGTACCGACTTTCGGCGGGAGAAGACGGATGGCACACGCACGGGCCGGGCAGCCGGCGCAGCCCGGTGACCTGGTGGACGTGGCGCGGCTGGTGACGGCGTACTACGCGCTGAACCCGGATCCGCAGGAGCCCGGGCAGCGGGTGGCGTTCGGGACCTCGGGGCACCGGGGCTCGTCGCTGGACGGGGCCTTCAACGAGGACCACATCGCCGCGACCACGCAGGCGATCTGCGAGTACCGGGCCGAACAGGGCGTCGCGGGACCGGTGTTCCTGGGCGCGGACACCCACGCCCTCTCCGAGCCGGCCAAGGCCACCGCCCTGGAGGTGCTGGCCGCCAACGGCGTGCACGTGCTGATCGACGCCGCCGACGGCTACACCCCCACCCCGGCGGTCTCGCACGCGATCCTCGCCCACAACCGGCGCAGCCCGCGCGCGCTCGCCGACGGCATCGTGGTCACCCCCTCGCACAACCCGCCGCGCGACGGCGGCTTCAAGTACAACCCGCCCAGCGGCGGGCCGGCCGGCTCGCAGGCCACCAACCGGATCCAGGACCGCGCCAACGAGCTGATCCGCGAGGGCATGCGCGGCGTCAGGAAGGTCCCCTACGCGCGGGCGCTGGCCGCCGCCACCACCGGGCGCCACGACTACCTCACCGCCTACGTCGAGGACCTGCCCTCCGTCCTGGACCTGGACGCGGTGCGGGAGGCGGGCCTGCGCATCGGCGCCGACCCGCTGGGCGGCGCGTCGGTGGCCTACTGGGCGCGCATCGCCGAGACCCACCGCCTGGACCTGACCGTCGTCAACCCGCGGACCGACCCGACCTGGCGGTTCATGACGCTGGACTGGGACGGGAAGATCCGCATGGACTGCTCCTCCCCGGCCGCGATGGCCTCCCTCATCGGCCGCAAGGACGAGTACGCCATCGCCACCGGCAACGACGCCGACGCCGACCGGCACGGCATCGTCACCCCCGACGGCGGCCTGATGAACCCCAACCACTACCTGGCGGTGGCCGTCGACTACCTCTACCGCCACCGCGCCGACTGGCCCGGCGACGCGGGCGTCGGCAAGACCCTGGTCTCCTCCTCGATGCTCGACCGCGTCGCCGCCGACCTCGGCCGCGCCCTGGTGGAGGTCCCGGTCGGCTTCAAGTGGTTCGTCGACGGCCTGCTGGAGGGCTCGATCGGCTTCGGCGGCGAGGAGAGCGCCGGCGCCTCCTTCCTGCGCCGCGACGGCGGGGTGTGGACCACCGACAAGGACGGCATCCTGCTCGCCCTGCTGGCCGCCGAGATCACCGCCGTCACCGGCGAGACCCCCAGCGCCCGCTACCGCGACCTGACCGAGCGCCACGGCGCCCCCTCCTACGCCCGGGTGGACGCCCCCGCCGACCGTGAGCAGAAGGCCCGCCTGGCCCGGCTCTCCCCGGAGCGGGTCGGCGCCGGCGAGATCGCCGGGGAGAAGATCACCGCCGTCCTCGCCAAGGCCCCCGGCAACGGCGCCCTGATCGGCGGCATCAAGGTCTGTACGGAGAACGCCTGGTTCGCGGCCCGGCCCTCGGGCACCGAGGACGTGTACAAGATCTACGCCGAGTCCTTCCACGGCGACGAGCACCTCGCCCGGGTGCAGGACGAGGCCCGCGCCCTGGTCGGCGAGGTCCTGCGGGGCTGAACCCGGTACGCCCGTGCCCCGGTCCGGCAGGCCGCCGGACCGGGGCACGGGCCTCTGCCCGGGCGCAGGTCGTCCCTCAGGCGCGGGACGGCTCCTGCCGCGGGGCCGGGGCCGCCGCGCGGGCGGCCCGCTCGTCGCGGGTGGTCGCCGCCGCGACCGCGCACGCGGCCAGCGCCAGCGCCGCCGCCGCGAACGGGAACCAGCGCCCGCCCAGCACCGCGATCGCCGCCGAGCCGGCCACGCCGCCGACCGCCGTCCCCAGGTACAGGGCGCTGCTGTTCAGCGAGATCAGCAGCGGCGCGTTGGCCGGGTCGATCGACGCCAGCCGGTGCGGCAGCGCCACCGACACCGCCCACCCGGCCAGCGGCACCACCACCGCGTAGGCCAGCGCCCCCGGCATGGTGAGCCCCAGCCAGGGCAGCGCGGTGAACGCGGCCGCGGCCACCGCCGAGCCGGTCAGCAGCACCCGCCGCACCCCGAGGCGGTCCACCAGGCGCCCGCCCAGCCAGCTGCCGGCCACCGACATCACACCGCTGGTCAGCAGGACCAGGCTCAGCCGGTCGGCGTCGCCGCCGGTGGCGCCGGACACCGCGGTGGACAGGTAGATGTAGACGCTCTGGAAGGCGAGGAAGAACACCAGCGTGGTGGCGGCGGCGCCCAGCACCCGGCGCCGGCCCAGCGGCGCCAGGCGCGCCGCGAGGGTGGGGGCGGCGGCGGGGGCGGGCAGGTCGCGCAGCAGCGCCGCCAGGCCGGCGAAGGCGGCCACGCCCAGGGCGGTGACCAGCCACATCGTCATCCGCCAGTCGGCGCGCCCGATCCAGGTGCCCAGCGGCACCCCGAGGGCGGTGGCCACCGTCATGCCGCCGAGCACGGTGGCCAGCGCCCGGCCGCGCCGCTCGGGGGCGACCAGCGTGGTGGCCACCGCGTTGGCGGTCGGCGTGTAGAGGGCGGCGCCGGCCGCCGCCAGCACCCGGGTGGCCAGCAGCAGTTCGTAGGTGGGGGCGAGCGCGCTGAGCGCGTTGGCCGCGCTGAACACGACGAGCGCGGTCAGCAGCAGGCGCCGGCGCGGCCAGCGGGCGGTGAGCGTGGCCAGCACCGGGGCCAGCAGCGCGTAGCCGAGGGCGAAGACGGTGACCAGCTGGCCGGCGGCCGGCACCGACACCCCCAGGTCGGCGGAGATCGGGCCGAGGATGCCGGCGAAGACCATCGAGTCGGTGCCCATGGCGAAGGTGCCGAGGGCGAGCAGGAGCAGACGAACGGGCACGGGAGGGCCCCCCGGGACACAGGAACGGATTGTTGGATAAACATGCAACAGTTGGACGCTCGTCAAACACTCGGGGATTGGTGGATGATTGTCAAACCATCTGTGTCCCCCCGGCGGCCCGAGGAGCGTGCGCCATGACCGACGACGAGCGGCTTCCCCAGCCCGCCACCGCCGACATCGACCTCGTCACCGTCCTGCACGCCCTGGGCGACCCCGTGCGCATGACCCTGCTGCTCAGCTACGCCGACGATGCCGAGCACTCCTGCGGCCCGCGCGACCTGGGCCTGGACCACCTCCACAAGTCGACCGTCTCCCACCACATGCGGGTGCTGCGCGAGGCCGGCGTCACCACCACCCGCGTCGCCGGGCGCAACCGCTTCGTCAGCCTGCGCCGCGCCGACCTCGACAGCCGCTTCCCCGGGCTGCTCGACGCGCTCCTGGCGGCCCAGGCGGCCCCCGCGCGGTAGGGGCCCGGCTCCGGGGAGTCGGCTGCCGCCGCGGGCCTATGCCCGCGGTCGTACGGCGCGGCGGCGGCTCCTGCCCCCGGCGGACGCGCCCGGGCGGGGCCCGGCGGCACGGTGGACGGGCACGCCGCCCGCCGACCCGATCGCCGCAGGAGCATGCCCGTGACCAGATCCCAGCCCGGCCTTCCGTCCGGCCTTCCGTCCGGCCTTCCGTCCGGCCTCCCGTCCGGCCTTCCGTCCGGCCGTCCGCTCAGCCGTCGGGGTGTGCTCGGGGCGCTCGCCCTGGGCGCCGCCGGCGCCGTCGCCGGCGGCGGGCCCGTGCGCGCCGACGCCGTACCGGCCGACGCCGCGGGGCGGCCCTGTCTGAGCCTGCCCGCGCCCACCGGCCCCCGCCCCGTGGGCACCGCGCTGCTGTACCTGGACGACCCGGCCCGCACCGACGCCTGGGCCCCCGCGCCGCGCCCGCGCGAACTGCGCGCCCGCCTCTGGTACCCCGCCGCGCCGGGCGCCCGGGGCCCGTACGCGCCGTGGATGAGCCCCGCCGAGACCGCCCACCTGCAGGCCGACTACTTCGCCGTCCCCGGCGCCCGCCTCGCCTGGCCCGCCACCCACGCCCGCCCGGACGCCCCCGCCGACCGCACCCGCCGCCACCCCGTGGTCCTCAACTCCCACGGCTCCGGCGCCGACAGCGCCTTCAACACCGCGCTGGCCGAGGAGCTCGCCTCCCACGGCCACGTCGTCGCCGCCGTCGACCACACCTACGACGCCGGGGAGGTCGAGTTCCCCGGCCACCGCCTGGAGGTGCGCGACAAGGCCCGCGTCCAGGCGATGACCGACGCCGCGATCGTCGCCTACCGCGCCGCCGACGTGCGCTGCCTGCTCGACCGCCTGGCGGCCGGCCCGCTGCCCGCCGGCCTGGACGGCGCCCTCGACCTCGGCGCCGTCGGCATGTTCGGCCACTCCATGGGCGGCGCCACCACCGCCCACGCCCTGTATGAGGACCCGCGCATCCGCGCCGGCGCGGTCCTGGACGGCCCCCTGTTCGGCCCCGCCGCCACCACCGACCAGACCCGCCCCCTGCTGCTGATGGCCTCCGCCTGGGACAGCCCCGCCCGCGACGCCATGTGGGACACCCTGTGGCCGCACCTGACCGGCTGGCGCCGGCGCCTGACCCTCACCCGCTCCGGCCACCTGTCCTACTGCGACCTTCAACTGCTCGTCCCCCAGGGGCAGTCCGTCTTCGCCTGGCCCGCCGACCGGCTGGAGCACTTCCTCGGCGCCGGCGACCCGCAGCGCGCCGTCGCCGCCCAACGCGCCTACCTCACCGCCTACTTCGGCCTCCACCTGCGCGGCATCCCCGCCCCGCTGCTGGACGCCCCCGCGCCGCAGTGGCCCGAGATCCGCTTCGACGCGTGAACCCCCGGTGCCCGCAAGCCCGTTCGGCCCGCTGTGCGCCGCCCCGAGGCCCGGGACCGTGGCGTCTCGCGCCGACACCGCCACCGTC
>NZ_LIPD01000024.1:68473-111945 GCF_001905545.1 Streptomyces sp. CB02056
GACGGTGGCGGTGTCGGCGCGGGCGCGGGTGCGTCAGTACGGGAGCGGGCGGTTCTCCCGGGCCCACAGCTTCTCGGTCTCGCTCTGCTCCGGGGGCGGGGTGAGGCCGTCGATCATCCACAGGTTCCGCGGCGTCTCGTCGACGTGGAACTCGCAGTACAGGCCGCGGTCGGTGGTGTGGGGCGCGAGGAGGGCGGCGAGCGCCTCGCGGGTGCGCCTGCGCAGGTCCGGGTCCTCGGTGTGGCGGGCGATGTGCTCGACCACGACGCGTACGGCCGCGCCGTGCGGGTCGCCGCCGACGTGGAAGGAGTCGGCGGCGACCTCGTGGAAGAGGACCACCACGTAGAACTTCGGCAGTCCGAAGCGGGTGTAGAAGCCCGTGATGTCGGTGGAGAGCTGCTTCTTCTGCCCGGGGTCGTAGGTGCCGGGCGGGTGGTAGACGTGCCACAGGGGCATGGCGGTTCCTCCTGGTCGTCGGTCGGGTCGGGGTTTTTCGTCGGCGGTCCTGCCGGTGGTCCTGCCGGGGTGTCAGCGGCGGCCGAGGACGGCCAGGTCGTCCACGGGGCCCGACAGGGCGGCCTTCAGGGCCCGGGTGGCGTCGTCGACCAGCACCTCGTGCTCGCCGCGCTCGACGCCGTCCAGGACGGCGCGGGCCACCTCGGCGGGCGGGATCTTGTCGACCGGGACGGCCGCGACCATCTCGGTGTCCGCGAAGCCCAGGTGCACGCCGACGACCTGCGTGCGCTGGGCGGCGAGCTCCAGGCGCAGCGAGTTGGTCAGGGACCACAGCGCGGCCTTGGAGGCCCCGTAGGCCCCGGCCCCGGCGCCCCAGGACAGCAGCGAGTGGATGTCGACCAGCGCGCCGCCGCCGCGGGCGGCCAGCACCGGGGCGAAGGCCTGGGCGATGCGCAGCGGGCCGAGCACGTTGGTCTCGAAGGTGTCCCGGACCAGCGCGAGGTCGGCGCTGAGCAGCGGCGCCGGGTACAGGACGCCGGCGTTGTTGAAGACGATGTCGACGTCGTCGGCGCGGGCCGCGAGGGCGGCCACCGAGGCGTCGTCGGTGACGTCCAGCGCGAGGACCTCCACGCGCGGGTCCTCGCTGGTGTCGGGGGTGCGGGCGGTGGCGTAGACCTTCTTCGCGCCGCGGGCCAGCAGTTCCGCGGTGAACGCCCGGCCCAGGCCCCGGCGGCCTCCGGTGACCAGGGCGGTGGAGCCTTCGATCACGGTCATGGTGCATCTCCTCGCTCTCGGGGCGGCACCGGCCGTCGCCGGCGGGCACCGCAGCATTTAGATTATTACCATCATCTAAAGGGGATGGGAAAGTGGACGCACCAAGTGGAAGCACCGACCGGACGCACCACGCGTCGTACGAGAGGGAAGGAGCCGCGGCATGCCCCGCGTGTCCCGCGCCGAGGCCGAACGCACCCGCAGCCGGGTCGTCGACCACACCGCCCGCCTGATCCGCGAGAAGGGCGCCGACCAGGTCAGCGTCCCCGAGGCGATGGCCGCCGCCGGACTCACCCACGGCGGCTTCTACCGGCACTTCGCCTCCAAGGACGACCTCCTCGCCGAGGCCCTCACCGCCGCCTTCACCGAACGGCGCGACGCCATGGAACAACTCGCCGACCAGCCGCCCGCCCGGCGCACCCCCCGCGCCGAGTTCCTCCACCGCTACCTGTCCGAACTCCACCGCGACCACCCCGGCCACGGCTGCGCCGCCGCCGCCCTCGCCGCCGACGCCGCCCGCACCGAACCCGGCACCCCGCTGCGCACCGCCTACACCGCCGGACTGCGCGACCTCGTCGACGCCCTGGCGGCCCTGCCCGAACCCGCCGAACGGCAGGAGGCGCTCGCCGACCTGTCCACCATGGTCGGAGCACTGCTGCTCGCCCGGGCGAGCCAGGACCCCGACCTGTCCGGGGAGTTCCTGGCCGCCGCCCGCCACCGCCTGGCCGTCGACGACGGATACGGGGACGGGGACGGGGACGGGGACGGAAACGGGAGCGGGGAGCCGGCGACCGCGTAGGGTCCGTACGTACGTGGACCTGGCGAAAGGACGGACCGTGCCGATCAGAGGCGTGCTCTTCGACGTCGACGACACCCTGTTCGACTACTCGGGCTCGGAACGGGCGGGCATCCTCGCCCACCTGCGCCACCTCGACCTCCTGCGCCGCGTCCCCGACCCGCAGACGGCGGTGGCGCTGTGGCGCGAGATCCTGGACGAGCAGTACGCCCGCTTCCTGGCCGGGGAGCTCACCTTCACCGGCCAGCAGCGCGAACGCGTCCGCCGCTTCCTCGCCCGCCTCGGCGAGGACACCGCCGCCATGCCCGACGAGGCCGCCACCGCCTGGTTCGCCGGCTACACCGCCCACCGCGACGCCGCCTGGACCGCCTTCCCCGACGCCGCCCCCGTCCTCGCCGCCCTCGCCCCCACCCACCGGCTCGGCATCGTCTCCAACGCCCCGATGGACCAGCAGCGCCCCAAACTCCACGCCACCGGCCTGCTGCACCACTTCGCCGACACCGCCCTCGTCGGCTCCGACCGGCCCGGCGAGGCCAAACCCGCCCCCGCCATCTTCCTGACCGGCTGCGCCCGCCTGGGCCTGCCCCCGCACGAGGTCGCCTACGTCGGCGACAGGTACGACCTGGACGCCCTCGGCGCCCGGGGCGCCGGCCTGCGCCCCTTCTGGCTCGACCGCGCCGCCTCCCGCACCCCGGTCGACGACGGCATCCACGTCCTGCACACCCTGGCCGAACTGCCCGCCGCCCTGCGGACCTGAGCCGGGGCCGCCCGGTCGCGCGGGAAGTCGGCCGGGCCGACTTCCCGCGTCGCGGGGGAGTGGGCGCGCTGCGCCGCTCGTCCCGCGCGCGGGCGTCCCGGTCGGGTGCTCAGTCGTCGAGGCCGAACAGGGCGCGGCAGCCCTCGTCCAGGCCGGTGACGGTGACCGGGGTGCGGGCGTGCCCGGCCCAGGCCTCGGGGGTCAGGCGCAGGCGCTGGGAGACCACCACCCGCCCGTCCAGGACGTCGCGGTCGATGCCGTCGCCGCGGTAGCCGAGCCGGCGCGAGACGGCCAGGGAGGAGTGGTTGTCGGCGAAGGACAGCGACCGCGCCGACCGCGTCCCCAGCTCCGCGAAGGCCAGGTGGAGCATCGCGGCGCGCATCTCGGTGCCCAGGCCCTTGCCCTGGAACTCCAGGCCGAGCCAGGAGCCCGAGACGATCTCGCGCCGCACGCCGAACTCCTTGGCGCGCATGTCCTGGATGCCCACCGGGCGCCCCTCGTGGAAGGCCACCAGGTTCAGCGCCCAGTCCTGCGCGCTCCAGCGCCCCAGCCGCCGCCAGTGCAACTGCACCACGTGCCGGGCCCGTTCGGCCGGCGGCAGCTCGCCCCACGGCGTCAGGAACGGGCGCTCCTCGGGCGGGTGGACGCCGCGGGCGGCGACGTCGGCCACCTCGGCGAGTTCGTCCTCGGTGGGCAGGCGCAGCTCCAGGCGGGGCGAGGACACGCGCAGCCCCCGCAGGGGCCAGTGGTCGATGATCATCGAGCCAGTGTGCCCAGCCCGCCCGCGCCGCGCACCGCCATTTCCACCTCGCCTTCACGTCCGCCTCCGCCCCGAATCCACCTCCCGGGGGACAGCGGCGGCGACCCGACTTGACGTACCGTCACCTACAGTCGTGCGATGAGCGCACGAAGTGATACTCGGCTGGTCGGAGGACCGCCACCCCCGCACCGCCTGCCCACCCTCACCTCCCTGCGCTTCGCCGCCGCCCTCGCCGTCTTCCTCTTCCACGCCTTCCTCGTCGCCGACCCGCTGCACCCCGGCGCCCCGCTCGGCTTCTTCGCCGACCCCCGCCTCGCCGCCACCCTCGCCCACGCCACCTCCAAGGCCGGCTACGCCGGGGTCTCGTTCTTCTTCGTCCTCAGCGGCTTCGTCCTGACCTGGTCCGCGCGCGAGCGCGAACGCCCCGCCGCGTTCTGGCGCCGGCGCCTGGCCCGGATCTACCCCAGCCACCTGGCGATGTGGGCGGCCGCCGCCCTCCTGTTCGCCTGGGCCGCCCCGGTGCGCACCTGGCTGCCCAACCTCCTGCTCGTCCACGCCTACTCGCCCGACCCGGACATCAACTCGGGGATGAACATGCCCAGTTGGTCGCTGTGCTGCGAGGCCCTGTTCTACCTGCTCTTCCCGCTCCTGCACCGCGCCGTACGGCGCCTGCCCGCACGCGCCCTGCTCCCGGCCCTGGCCGCCGCCCTGCTGGCCGCCGCGGCCGTCGCGGGAGCCGACGCGGTCCTGCTGTCCGACCGGCCCCGGATCCCCCAACTGCCCGTCTCCCTCGACCAGCTGTGGTTCGGCTACCTCTTCCCGCCGGCCCGGCTGCCGGAGTTCGTCCTCGGCATGCTGCTGGCCCGCGCCGTCGCCGCCGGCCGCGCCCCGCGCGTCCCCCTGGCCGCCGCCGCCTTCCTGGTGGCGCCCGCCTACGCGCTCGCGCTCGCCGTCCCCTCGCCCTACGACTTCGTCCTGCCGATGGTCCTGCCGCTCGCGCTGGTCATCTGCGCCGCCGCCCAGCACGACCTGCGGCGCGGCGCCGGGGACCCGCCGCCGCGCCGCCCGGCCCAGTGGCTGGGCGCCGTCTCCTTCGGCTTCTACCTCTGCCAGGGCGTCGTCCTCTTCCACGGCCGCCCCCTGCTGTTCGGCGACCGCACCTACCCCGCGCCGCTCGCCGCCCTGCTGACCGTCGCCGCCTTCGGCGCGACCCTGGCCGCCGGGGCCCTCAGCCACGCCCTGGTCGAGCGCCCCGCGGTACGGCGCCTCGCCGGCCGGGCGGCGGGAGCCGGCTGAGGGGCGGCGGTGCGGGCGAGGGGCGCGCCGTTCAGTCCGTGGGCCAGGCCCGCAGGTCGGCCAGGGTGAGTGTCCGGAAGCGGCCTTCGCCGTCCCCCATGACGAGCAGCTGGAACTGCTCGGGGTCCGACCAGGGGAGCTGCGCGGCGATCCGGGCGAACTCGGCGAACGGCAGGTGGTTCAGGGCGCCGCCGTAGAGGTGGGGAGGCCGCTTCGTGCCGCCCCAGGCGTGGTCCTCGGTGGAGATGTTCCGCAGGCTCCAGCGGCCGGGCAGGTCGGGGCTCAGCGGGGCGAGGCGGGCGTTGAGCTCGGCGACGACGTCGTCGTCGTCCGCCCAGCCGCCGGGGTTGAGGAGGATGGTCGTGATCGCTGACATGCCCCCATGATGGCCGGGGCCGCGCCGGGGCCTGCGGCCGGGTGCTCCGGCGGACGGGCCGTCAGCGGCCGGTGGCGGGGCGGTCGGGGGCGTCGAGGGCGGCGACCTCGCGCACCGCGTCGGCGATGGCGCGGAAGTCCTTCTTCAGGATCGCGCCGTGGTTGCTGGGCACCTTCGCGCTGATCCGGATGTGCGGGTTGCGCGCGGTGACCGCCGGCAGGGCCGCGCGGATCAGCTCCTGCTCGTCGCCCTTGCTGCCCAGCGAGGTCCCCGAGGCGACCACGTACCGGGTCGGGACGGTGATGGCGTCCAGCACCGGGCCCAGGGCGGCGGCGCTGCCGATCCTGCCGAGTTCGATGTTGGACTCCGACATCTGCCGGTGGGTCATCCGCGGGGTCAGGCCGGTGGGGCGGGCCAGTGCCATGAGCGGTGCCCACCGCCGGAACTGCGTGCGGATGCGCCGCTCCAGCTCCTCGGTCAGCCAGTCGTAGGGCAGCGCGCCGTCCACCAGGACCGCGCCGACGGAGCGGCCCGGGTTGCGCGAGGCCCAGTGCGCGGCGACGAACGCCCCGTAGGACCAGCCCACCAGCAGCGCCCGCCGCACGCCGCGGGCCGCGAGGACGGCGTCGACGTCCCGGACGGCGGCCTCGAAGGAGTAGTCCGCGGAGCGCTTCGACGTCCGGCCGCGGGCCCGCTCGTCGTAGGTGATGTGCCGCAGGCCCGGGCCGAGGTCGGCGAGGACGCGCCGCCAGTAGCCCTGGGTGGCGAACTGGCCGTTGAGGTAGAGCACGGGCAGGCCGGGGCCGCCGGTGTCGGTGGCGGCCAGGGCGGTGTCGTCGACCGGCACCAGGCCGGTCCACGGGGCGGGTCCGGTCGCGGGTGCGGTGCTGTTCGTCATGGTGTCCCCCTGGGACGGGTGTCGGGCCCCGGGACGGGGTCAGAGGCTGCGGGCGGTGATGTCGCCGTGGGAGGTGGTGGCGCGGATGTCGAGCACGGTGGCGCCGTCGTTGCGCAGGGAGTTGGCGACGCGGCCGTGGCCGGTGCCGGCGTCCAGGGCGGCGCAGACGCCGGCGGCGGCGCCGACGGTGATGCTCCCGGACTGGGTGCTCAGCTCGACGGTGCCCCGGTGGGCCTCGGTGACGCGGATGTCGCCCCGGGTGGTGCTGATCCGGGCGGGCCCGCCGAGGCGGCCGACCTCGATGTCGCCGTCGACGGCGCTCAGGTGCAGGCTCGCCGCCTCGTCGACCTTGGTGTGGCGGTACGCGCCGTCGAAGGCGACGTCGCCCAGGCGGCCGACGACGCGCAGTTCGGCGGCCGCGGCCTTGCCCCGTACGGCGGAGCCGGCCGGCAGCTGGACGGTGACCTCCAGGGAGCCGGTGGGGCCGAGCAGCTGGCCGCCGGACGCGGAGGTGACGATCCGCAGGACGCCGTCCTCGTAGGTGACGGCGGTCTGCTCGGCGGCCCGGACGTCGCGGCCCTTGCCGGGCTCGGCGGCCCGGACCTCGACGGTGGTGTCGACGCGCTCGGCGGCGATGAACCGCACGCGCCCGCCGGGGATGTCCAGGACGACGGTGACCGGGGCGGGGGTGTCGAACTTCTGCATGCTGCACTCCTGTGAGGTTTCGTTCCATCGGTGTTTCCGACATTGGAAACGCTACGTTGCTTTCAAGATCTCGGCAACTAGTTCGTTGCGTCAAAGTGGCGTAATAGCAGGTGGATAGCGGGAAACTGTTGCAACGGACGCACGGGTAACGCAACGGACGCCATCCCGATCATTGCAATGGTCTGAAGGTGAACGCTAAGGTGGGGGCCGACCGGGAACCACACGGCCGACCGGGAACCACCCGGCCACCACCACCGAGGAGAACGCGATGCCGGGAGGCAGGCTCACCCAGCAGGAACGCCGGCAGATCGCACTGGGGCTGGCCGACAGCCTCCCCTACGCCGAGATCGCCCGACGCCTGGAACGCCCCACCTCGACCGTCACCCGCGAGGTCATGCGCAACGGCGGCCCCGTCGCCTACCGCGCCGACCTCGCCCACCGCGCCACCGAGCACCGCGCCCAGCGCCGCCGCCCCGCCCCCACGGCCGGCCCACGGCCCGGCACCCACCCCCACGGCCGCGACGACGAGGCCGTGGCCGCCTACGAGGAACAGCTCACCACCGTCCTCATGGGCTCCGGCCTCAACCGGATGGGCGCCCGCGTGGTCACCTGCCTGTCCACCACCGACGCCGGCAGCCTCACCGCCGCCGAACTCGCCCAACGCCTCCAGGTCAGCCCCGCCTCCATCTCCAAGGCGATCGCCTTCCTGGAGAGCCAGAGCCTGGTACGCCGCGAACGCGACGAACGCCGCCGCGACCGCTACATCGTCGACGACGAGCTCTACTACCAGGCCGTCATCGCCAGCGCCCGCGCCAACGACAGGGTCATCGAGACCGCCCGCCAGGGCGTCGCCGTCCTCGGCCCCGGCACCCCCGCCGCCGTCCGCCTGGAGAACATCGCCCGCTTCCTCGACTTCATCAGCGAAAGCATCGTCCGCGCCGCCGAACAGGCCCGCGAAGTCCTCCACACCAAACCCGCGACGACCACCACCGGGGACGAGGCCCCGGAGTAGGACGTCGACCGCACTCCGGGGCCGTGAAGGGTCAGGCCGCCCGGCGCAGCGCGGCCCTCTCGATCGTCCGCACCCGCCGCCACGTGTACACCCACGCGTCGATGTCCCGCACCCCGCAGATCTGCAGGAAGTGCCGCACCTTCTCCATCTGCGGAAGGGACGTCGCGTTGAGCATGTCGGAGATCGTGCTGCGCCGCAGGACCCTGCCGTAGGCCGTCTGCCGCTGCTGGTGCAGCCGCGCGCTGCGCTCCTCCAGGTGGCGCAGCGACGGCTCGCCGGCCCAGATCCTGACGTCCTCCAGGCCCGCGACGAACTCCTGCACGGTGGAGAACAGCACGGGATCGGGTTCGCCGGCGGGCGGGACCGGGACGCGCCAGTCGGTGGCGGGCGGCCTCTTGGCGGACGTTCGCGCACGGGTGTGGAGTTCTGCCATCGCTTCCCCGTGCAGGAGTAGAGCGCGCTGCTGGGCGCGCTCACCCACGTCCATCGCTTTCAGCAGCGCTTTCAGCTCCCCCTCCAGGGGCAGAAGGCGTCCTTGGATGATCCCGTGCACGAAGGAGGGGGACATGCCGACCCTGAGTGCGAGCGCTTCCATGGACCGCACGGAAGCGGGGTGATGGTGTTTCTGCAGCTCGTGCGAAAGCTCCTCGCGTGCGCTCATCGCCGCCCCCGCACGGCCGTGCCGGAGGCCTCGACGGCGGCGGTGACGATGACGGTGACCAGCGCCTCGACGGCGTACCCGAGGACGATCAGGGCGATGACGCCGGCCAGGGCGACCGCGAGGAACGCGGCGGACAGTGCGGTGTGCCGGAGGCCGGAGCCCTCGGCGGGCGGGGCGGGCGGCGGTGTGCGCCGTACCGCGCATCGGAGTTCGAGCAGCACAGTGGTCCCTTCTGAACCTCAACCCGGACGTGGGGATTGCCGTCCCCTGGGCCACCCGGCGGGTGGTTGGGCCAGATCATGCGCGGGCCGTGAGGCGCCGCGCAAGTTGCCGCCCGCGGCTCCTCCGGCGGCAACCAGGGTTTGCAAGAGTTGATATGACTGACTGTCGGGACGAATTCGGACACCATTGCCGCGCCGCCGGCGCCCGCGTGTCCGAAGTCGTCCGGGACTGTCCGAGACCGTCCGGGCGCCGTCGGGCGGGTCGCCGGGATCGCACCTGCTCGGGGCGGTCCGGCGTCCGGGAGTGTCCGAAGCCGTCCGGTCGGCTTGGTCGCAGCGCCGCCGAATGCAAGAGTTGCGATCCGAGAGCCCTTCCCCTCAACCCGGACGGTCTCCCCGGGCGGAGTGCTGTTGCCGCAGCCCCGCCGTGACGCGGATCACATCGGAGAAGGCCTGCCCCCGTCCAGGGGGCAGGCCTTCTCCTCGTCCCCGCCTACCGGTCAGGGCGTCAGGGTGTCAGGAGCAGCCGCCCGCGCAGGCCTCCGGCCTCCAGGCGGCGGTGGGCGTCGGCGGCGCGGTCCAGGGGGAGGGTGTCGGCGACCCGCAGGGTGAGGCGGCCGTCGGCGGCGAGGTCGGACAGGCGGGCCAGTGCCGGGCCGTCGGCGGTGATCCACACGTTGGCGACCCGGATGCCGCGCAGGGGCACCGGGGCGCTGCCGGCCGCGACCGCGACGAAGGCGCCGCGGCCGCGCACCGCGCCCAGGGCCCGTACGCCCAGCAGGGCGGCGTCGACGGCGCCGTCGACCCCGCCGGGCACCGACTCCCGTACGGCGGCGGCCACGTCGGGTGCCGTGCGCGGCACGAACCACTCGGCGCCCAGGTCGCGCACCAGCGGCTCGTCGTCCTGTCCGGCGAGCGCGACCACCCGCAGGCCGCGCAGGGCGGCCAGTTCGACGGCGAAGCCGCCGACGCCGCCCGCCGCGCCGGTGACCAGGACGGTGGAGCCGGCCGGCAGGTCGAGCAGGTCCAGGGCCTGTAGCGCGGTGAGGCCGTTGAGCGGCAGGGTCGCGGCCTGGGCGAGGGTGGCGCCGGCCGGGGCGGGGGCGAGGGCGTCCGCGTCCAGGACGACGTGCTCGGCGTAGGTGCCGAGGTCGGTGTCCAGGCGGTCGCGCAGGCCCACCACCCGCTGGCCGAGCGAGAATTGGGTCACCTCAGGTCCCACCGCGTCCACCGTCCCGGCCACGTCCCAGCCGATGCCGGTCACCGCGCGCGGGGCCATCAGCCCGGCCCCGGCGAGCACCCCGGAGCGGGTGACCGCGTCCACCGGGTTGACCCCGGCCGCCGCCACCCGCACCCGCACCTGCCCGCGGCCCGGCCGCGGCAGTGCCACCTCCACCAGCTCCAGCACCTCGGGACCGCCGAACTCCCGCACCACCACGGCACGCATCACGACACCCACCCCTCACGAATCGGCAACTCCACCCAACCTAAGGAGAGTTACTCTCCATGGGGAAGGACGCACCCGAAGGTGCGTACCGCACGGAAAGGAGAGTGGGCCGATGCCCACCACGACCGCCGCCCGGCGCCGCGCCGCCGAGGCCGCCGCCTACGACGCCTACCTCGCCTGGTGCCCGGCCCGCCAACTCCTGGACCGGATCGGCGACAAGTGGGTCAGCCTGCTCGTCTCCGCCCTCGCCGAAGGGCCGCTGCGCTACAGCGACCTGCGCCGGCGCCTGGCCGGGGTGAGCGAGAAGATGCTCACCCAGACCCTGCGCGCCCTGGAACGCGACGGCCTGGTCAGCCGCACCGTCACCGCCGGGGTGCCCGCCCGCGTCGACTACGAGCTCACCGGGCTCGGGCGCGACCTGCTGCCGCTCGTCCGGCAGATCAAGGACTGGGCGGAGAGCCACATGCCCCAGGTGCTGGCGGCCCGCGCCGCGTACGACGAGGACCACCGGACACCGGAATGACCCGGGGGACCGGGGACGGTCCGGGCGCAACCTCCGGCGGGGCGGCTCGTTGGGCGTACGGGTCGAACCGACCGGCCGGGGGCGGGAGTACGCCCCGGCCCTGACGGATGGGGACGTTCATGACCGACACCGACACCGCCGCGGACTCCGCGGTCCGCAGCGGCAGCCCGGACTCCGCGGTCGACCGGGTCGCCGACTTCTACGGTGCCTACGTCGACGCCGTCTCCGACGGCACCGACGACCTGGGCACCGAGCTGCGCGCCCACTACCTCACCGAGGACTTCCGACAGCGGCTGGCGGCCTGGGAGGAGGCCAACCACGCCGACGGCGTGCTGCGCGCCCAGGACGTGCCCACCCGCTGGGAGGTGCGCTACCACGACTCCGGTGCCGGGCACCTGTTCACCACCGTCACGCTGACCTGGGGCACCGGCCCCGACGCCGGGCACACCCGGCTGGCGGTGCAGAGCGACCTGGGCACCAAGCTGATCTCGGACATCGAGGAGGGCTGACCCGCCGTCACGCCGCCCCCGGGGGTCACGCCAGGGCTGCGGCCAGGCGCTCGGGCAGGGTGGCGTACGGGCGGCACTCGACCACGGGCAGCGCGTGGGCGCGGGCCTGGTCGGCGAGCCAGGTGCTGTAGCGGGCGCTGACGGCGGCGCGTTCGGGCTGCGGGCCGCTGTCGGGCTCGCGGTCGGCGTAGTTGGCGCCGATGCTCCGCGGGTCGTCCTCGTGCAGGAAGACCGCGCGCACCCGCCGGCCCTGTTCGGCGGCCTCGGCGGCGGCGCGGGCGGCGGCGGCCGGGGTGAGGTAGTCGCCCTCCACGATCGCGGGCACGTCCACGGTGAGCCGGTTGCGCACGACGCCGAGCAGCGCGTCGTCCAGGGCGCGGGCGGTGGCGATCTGGAGTTCCAGGACGCGGTCGGCGCCCAGCGCGTCGGGGTCGGGCACGGCGGAGAAGTGGTGCAGGCCGGGGTGGCTGTCCGCGCTGGTGGCGGCCTGGAGGGCGGCCACGACGTCGTCGAACTCGACGACGAATGCGCCGTGTCGAACGCGCAGGAGGTCGGCGGCGCGGCTCTTGCCGAGGCCGGAGGCCCCGCCGATCAGCAGGACGTCCCACGGGATTTCGTCGGTATGCATACCGGCACGGTAAGCGGTCCGGGGTGCGGGTGGGCTCCGGGGGGTGGGGGAGGCGGCCGAGGGCGCGCCTCCCGGCCCGGCCCCCGGCGCCCGGAAGCCGGCCCCGGCCCGGTCCGTGGTCCGCCGCCCGCACCCCCGGTGCGGGCGGCGGCAGCGAACGGCCGGCAGCGGACGGGCCCGTACGGCGGCGCCCGGGTCCGGTCAGGCCCCGTCGCGGCGGGCGGAGCGGCGCACCGCCCAGGGCAGGCCGAACCACAGCACGGCGAAGATCAGCGCGATGCCGCAGGTGATCGGCACCGCGAGCGCCGTGCCGAGGACGACGTCCAGGACCAGCAGCACGGCGCCGGTCAGCGCGGAGGCGAGCAGCAGCAGGCCCACCTGGGCGACGCGGATGGAGACGGCGACGATCCGCTCCTTGCCCGGGTGGCGGTACAGCCCGCGGTGCAGGGCGACGGGGGTGGCCAGGACGGCCGCGGCGACGACCGACAGCAGCAGGGTGGTGACGTAGACGTCCTGCTGGGCGTCGGTGAGCTGGGCGAAGCGCGGGGTGAAGGCGACGCCGAGCAGGAACGCGAAGACGATCTGCACGCCGGTCTGGAGCACCCGCAGCTCCTGCAGCATCGCCACCAGGCGCCGGTCGGCGCGCACGGCCGGGTTCCCCCAGCCGGGCGGGGGAGCGGAGTCGGACCGGTGGCCGGGCGAGGGGGAGTCCGGGGGAGGTGCACTGGTCATGCGTCAGCTTCCCACGGCCCGGCGTCAGGCCCCGCGCGTCGCACCGGGGTCCGCGCCCCCGGTGCCGTCCAGGCGCTGCTGCCAGACGGTGAGCAACCCCTGCAGGGCGCCGGCCTCCTCGGGGCTCAGGTGGGCCAGCAGCCGGTGCTCGTTGCGCATGTGCGCCGTGAACGCCTCGTCGATCAGGCGCCGGCCGGCCTCGGTGAGCGCGACCACGCGCCCGCGCCGGTCGTCGGCGGCCGGGCGGCGGGTGACCAGCCCGGCGCGCTCCAGGCGGTCGATCCGCTTGGTCATCGCCCCGGTGGTCACCATCGTGTGCGCGGCCAGCTCGCCCGGGGCCCGCTCGTACGGGGCGCCGGCCCGGCGCAGCGCGGCGAGCACGTCGAACTCGCCCTCGCCCAGGCCGTAGCGCTGGTAGACGAGGGTCAGCTCGGCGGTCAGGCGGGCGGCGAGGCGGTGCAGGCGCCCGATGACGGCCTGCGGGGAGACGTCCAGGTCGGGGCGTTCGCGCCGCCACTCGGCCTGGACCCGGGCGACGTGGTCCGCGGCGTCGGTGGGGTCCGCGTGGTCGGCGTGCTGTCCGTGTCCCTGTCCCTGTCCGTGCTCCATGGGCGCCATCCTATCCCCGATAGCTTCCTGGGAAGCTATATTGTCTTCCATGGAAGCCAATACGCGGTGGGTCCTGCTCACCGCCCTCGCCCCCGTCGCCTGGGGCGCCAACTACTGGGTCACCCACGCCCACCTGCCCGCCGACCACCCCCTGTGGGGCGCCGCCCTGCGCGCCCTGCCCGCCGGCCTGCTGCTCCTCGCCCTCGCCCGCCGCCGCCCGCACGGCGCCTGGTGGTGGCGCAGCGCGCTGCTCGGCCTGCTCAACACCGCCGTCTTCTTCGTCCTGCTCTACCTCGCCTCCCAACTGCTGCCCACCAGCGCCGCCGCCACCGTCATGGCCGCCTCCCCGCTGACCATGCTGCTCACCGCCTGGGCGCTGGCCGGCCCGCGCCCGCGCCGCGCGCACCTGGCGGGGGCGGTGGTGGGCCTGGCCGGCGTCGCGCTGGCCCTGGCCGGACCGGGGGAGGGCATCGGCTGGGCCGGGCTGGCCGCCTCGGCGGCCGCGATGCTGGTCTCCTCCGTCGGCTACGTGCTGGCCGCCCGCTGGCGCGAGGGCGCCGACCCGCTCGCCGCCACCGCCTGGCAGCTGACCGCGGGCGGCCTGGTGCTGCTGCCGCTCGCCGCCGCCGTCGAGGGCCCGCCCCCGCCGGTGGACGCGCCCACCCTGCTCGCCTTCGGCTACACCACCGTGATCGCCACCGCGCTCGCCTTCGCCTGCTGGTTCGCCGGACTGCGCCATCTGCCGGCCGGCACCGTGGGCCTGCTCGGACTGCTCAACCCGCTCACCGGCGTGCTGCTGGGCACGGCGCTGGACGGCGACGCCTTCGGGCCGCGCCAGGGCGCGGGGCTGGCGCTGGTCGTGGCCGGCATCCTGCTCGGGCGGCCGCGCGCCGAAACCGCTGTCCGTCCCGCCGCCGAGCCCGCCGCCGAGTCCGCTGCCGGTCGGGCCCGCCCATCGGCGGACCGGGACCTTGATCTCAAGTCGACTTGAGGTCCTAGCCTCCGTGGTGCGTGGCCGGACCGGGTCGCGCTGCGCACGGCGACCCCGAGGAGCCAGGGCCATGACCACCGACACCACCGCCACCGACACCACCGCCATCGACACCATCGCCGCGAACCTCGCCGCGCTCGGACAGCGGGTCCGGGTCCTCACCGACCGCGCCGAGATCACCGGCCTCATCGACGGCTACCTGCTCAGCCTCGACACGGTGCCCCGCGACGGCGGGCGGTTCGACGAGGCCTGGGCGCGGCGCTACTTCACCCCCGACGTGCGGATCACCACGCCGGTGGGGGACCACGAGGGCATCGACGGGCTGGCCGAGTCCGAGCAGGCGACCCTCGGGAAGTTCGAGCGGACCCAGCACGTGGGCGCCAACCACATGATCGACCTGGACGGGGACCGGGCCGCGGTGCGCTGGAACGCCGTCATGGCGCACGTCCACCTCGCCTCCACCCAGCGGGCGCGCGGCGAGGAGCCCGGCGGCCACTTCGACGTCGGCGGCACGTTCACCGGCGAGGCGGTGCGCACCCCCGACGGCTGGCGCCTGCGGAGCCTGGACGTGCGGGCCGTGTGGACGAGCGGCAGGGGCCCGCTCGTCCTGACCCCGAAGGCCGGGGCGACCCTGCGCGACCTCGCCGGCGGAGCGTGACGGCGGCCCCGGGGCACCGACCGGGGCGCCACTTGGGCCGGGGCCCCGCCGCTTGCCCGCCGGGCGGATCACGTGATCTGCTGGCGCGAGCATCGCGTGCCGGTGACGGACCGCGTCAGGCATGGAGGTGCGCGACCGAAGGGACCGCCACCCGTGGCCTCCCCCTCCACCGGCCGTACGGCCGCCCTCAGCCTGCAACTCTCCCGCGCGCACCAGGACTTGCGTCGCCGCCTCGCCGACCTGCGCGCGAACCTCGGCCGGCCCCGCCCGCACGGCGACGACGACCGGCTCCTCACCCACTGCCTGGCCTTCTGCACCGCCCTGACCAACCACCACCAGGGCGAGGACGACGGCCTGTTCGCCCAACTCCTGCGCGAACGCCCCGACCTGGCGCCGACCATCGCCAAACTCGTCGAGGACCACGGCTTCATCACCGGCATCCTCGCCCGGGTACAGCACCTCGCCGACCAGGCCGCCGGACGGCCCGACGCCGACCTGGAGGCGATCGGACGCGAACTCGACGGGCTCGCCGCCATCATGGACTCCCACTTCGGCTACGAGGAACGGGCCATCGGCGCCGCCCTGGACGCCGGGGTGCGCGACGACGGCTGGTCCGAACCGGTCCTGCGCTTCCGCGCGCCGCGGGACCCGGCACCGTAGAACCCGCGCACCGTAGAACCCGCGCACCGTAGAACCCGCGCACCGTAAAACCCGTCGCACCGTCCGGCCCGCCTTCCCTACACTCGCCACGCGGCCGCGCCCCGACGCGCGGCCCGAACGCGACGACCGTGACGTACGAGACGGGGAGAGGGGGCGGGCGGCCATGCCGAAGCAGAGTGCCGCCGCCCCCTCTCCCGCGTCGCGGTACGAGGTGATCCTGGTGTCCCGCCTCTCCCGGTGCCCGCTGCGCGGCCGGCACCGGAGCAGTGCCGCCACCGTCTGACACCGGCCCGTGAGGCCGTAAGCCCACTGTGTGGCAACGAATCCGACGGTCCGTCGGCACTGCCGAATCGCGCGCCCACCCACCAGCAGGACCGCCTCGAAAGGCACCCGGGCCATGCGCACCCACACCACCACCGCGAGCACCGCCACCACAAGCAGCATCGCCGCCGTCCGCAACCTCGGCATCCTCGCCCACGTCGACGCCGGCAAGACCACCGTCACCGAGCGGATCCTCTACCTCACCGGCACCACCCACAAGCGCGGCGAGGTCCACGACGGCACCACCGTCACCGACTTCGACCCCCAGGAACGCGACCGCGGCATCACCATCTTCGCCGCCGCCGTCAGCTGCGCCTGGGCCGGGCACCGGATCAACCTCATCGACACCCCCGGCCACGTCGACTTCGCCGACGAGGTCGAGCGCTCGCTGCGCGTCCTGGACGGCGCGGTGGCGGTGTTCGACGCGGTCGCCGGCGTCGAGCCGCAGAGCGAGTCGGTGTGGCGCCAGGCCGAACGCCACGGCGTGCCGCGCATCGCCTTCGTCAACAAGCTCGACCGGGCCGGCGCCGACCTGGACGCCGCCGTCGGCTCCATCCGCGAACGCCTCCACCCGCGCCCGCTGGCCGTCCAACTGCCCATCGGAGCCGAGGAGTCGTTCACCGGCGTCGTCGACCTCGTCCACCTGCGCGCCCTCACCTGGCACGAGGACGGCGCCATGGCGCACGGCCCGGTGCCCGCCCACCTCGAAGGCCCGGCCGCCGAACGCCGCCGCGCCCTGGAGGAGGCCGTCGCCGAACTGCACCCCCGGGCGCTGGAGGAGTTCTGCGCCCACGGAACCGTCGGTGCCGCCACCCTCACCGCCGCCCTGCGCGACCTCACCCGCACCGGCGAGGCCGTCGTGGTGCTGTGCGGATCCGCCTACCGCAACCGCGGCATCGAACCGCTCCTGGACGCCGCCGTCGCCTACCTGCCCTCCCCGCTCGACGTCCCGCCCACCCGCTCCGCCGACCGTACCCAGCAGCGCGACCCCGACCCCGAACAGCCCCTGACCGCCCTGGCGTTCAAGGTCACGGCCGCCCCCACCGGGCGCCTCACCCACCTGCGCCTGTACGCCGGCACCCTCCACAAGGGAGCCACCGTGCTCGACACCGCCACCGGCCGCCGCGAACGCGTCGCCCGCATCCTCACCGTCCTGGCCGACCGCCACACCGAGACCGACCACGCCCGCGCCGGCGACATCGTCGCCGTCGTCGGCCCCAAGCACACCCGCGTCGGCGCCACCCTGTGCGACCCCGACCACCCGATCCTGCTGGAGGCCCCCGTGAGCGCCGAACCGGTCGTCACCGTCGCCGTCGAGGCCCGCCGCGCCACCGACACCGACAAGCTGGCCGCGGCCCTCGCCCGCCTGGCCGAGGAGGACCCCTCGCTGCGCGTGGCCACCGACCCCGAGACCGGCCAGCGCACCCTGTCCGGACTGGGCGAACTGCACCTGGAGGTCGCGGTGGAGAAGGTCCGGCGCGACAGCGGGATCGAGGCGGTCGTCGGCCGCCCGCGCGTCGCCCTGCGCGAGGCCCTTGTCGAGGGCGTCACCGGCTTCGTCCACCGGCACGCCAAACAGGACGGCGGCGCCGGCCAGTTCGCCCACCTCGTCCTCGACGTCCACCCCCTGCCGGACGGCGCCGAAGCGGAGTTCGCGTTCGCCTCCACCGTCACCGGCGGCCGGGTGCCGCGCGAGTACGTGCAGGCCGTCGAGGCGGGCTGCCGCGACGCCCTGGCCGAAGGACCGCTCGGCGGACACCCGGTCACCGGCGTCGCCGTCACCCTCACCGACGGGGCCACCCACCCCAAGGACTCCTCCGAGCTCGCCTTCCGCACCGCCGCCCGCCTCGGCCTGCGCGAGGCCCTGCGCGCCTCGCGGATGCACCTGCTGGAACCGGTCGCGGAGGTGACGGTCACCGTGCCCGAGGACGCGCTGGGCACCGTCCTCGGCGACCTCGCCGCCCGCCGCGGCCACGTCCGCTCCACCGACCCCGGCCCCGGCGCCACCGCCCGGGTGGGCGCGCTGGTCCCGCTCGCCGAACTGTTCGGCTACGCGGGCCGCCTGCGCGGCCGCACCCAGGGCCGCGGCACCTTCACCACCCGCCCGGCCGGCTACGCCCCCGCGCCCACGCCGGCCGGCTGAGCCCGTCGCCCGGCCCCGCCGTCCCCACGGCGGGGCCGGGCCCGCCTTCCCGCGGCGGGGTCGGCCCAGTTACAGCGCCCCGGCGTCGGCCGCCGCCCACGCCGACGGGTACAGCGGACGCCAGCCCAGCTCCCGGCGCGCCGCCGCCGTCGACACCTGCCCCTCCCACGGGTCGAACGGGGCGTCCGGCGAACCACCGGGGTGGACCCGCCCGTTGAGCGCGTACAGGTCCCAGGCCGTCAGTGGCGCGTTGTCGCCGACGTTGTACGTGCGCCCCTCGACGCCGGGCACCGTCACCGCGCGCCACAGCGCCCGCGCCACGTCCGCGTGGTGCACCACCGCCAGGCGCTGGTGCGCGGGCCAGTGCGCCGCCCAGTTCAGCGACTGCGCCAGGTGCGGATCGCCGTCCCCGTACACGAACGCCAACCGGGCCACCACCAGCGGCAGTTCGTCCCCGAGCGCGCGCAGCCCCTCCTCCGCCCGCGCCTTGGACGCCGCGTACACCCCCCACGCCGGATCCGGCGCCGTCCGGTCGCCCTCCACGGCGGGGCGGCCCAGCCCCCGCCCGTACACCAGGTTGGTACTGGTGTGGACGAACCGCGCGACCCCGGCCTTCGCCGCCTCCCTCCCCAGCGCCACCGCCGCGTCCCGGTTGACCGCCCACGCCGTCTCGTCCGGCACCCCGCGCAGCGCCGCCGCCACGTTCAGCACCACGTTGGCCCCGTCCAACGCCCGTGCCCGGTCGCCCTGTTCGCACAGGTCGCCGACCACCACCTCCACCCCGTCCAGGCCCCGCGCCCTCGCCGCGTCGCGCACCAGCACCCGCACCGAGGAGCCCTCCGCTCCCGCCCACCGCACCAGCCGCGGCACCAGCCGACTGCCCACCGAACCCGTCGCGCCCGTCACCAGGATCTTCGCCATCGCCCGTCTCCTCCAGGGAGTCGCTTCCTCCGACGCCCACCACCCTGCCCGCGGCGCGAGGGGCGCGGCAGAGACCTCCCGATCCAGGGACCGCCGATCCCTGGCTGGGGCCACGGGGCGCCCGGGCGGGCTCCCGGCCGCCGACACCCGCCGACGCCCGCACCGACCGCCGGGAGCCAGGTCAGCGGACGGCGGGCTCCCGCGGGCCGGGGCGGCCGTCACCGTAGGCGCCGGCCATGGGGGAGGAGCCGGTGGTGAGGAAGTCGTGGATCGCCACCAGGTAGACGGCGCGCTCCACGGTGCCCTCGCCACCCGTGTCGAGGGCGTCGAACGCTGCGGCGGCCCCCTCCGGCGGGTTGCCGCTCGCCGCGCGCAGCCGGGCGAACTCCCCTCGGGTCACACGCCCGTCGCCGTCGCCGTCGGCGAGGTCGAACAGCGAGCCGAGCGCAGGCCGACAGGTCTCCTCGAAGGCCTCGTGACCGGCCCAGGCGCGGTACTCCTCGAAGGTGACGCCGCCGTCCCCGTCTCCGTCCATCTGCCGGAAGACCTCCTCGTGGGTCGCGCGGGCCGCGGCCACCGGCGGGTCGTGCGGGCCGCGCCCGAAGGCCGAGGCCGCCCGGTCGACCCGGGCGAGGTACTCGTCGTGGGAGATCACGCCGTCGCCGTCGGTGTCCAGCATCGCGAAGATACGGCGCTTCGCCTCGTCCGACATCCCGTCACCATCCGTTCTCTCAGGGGAAGTTCTGCCGGTCCACGCTACCGGCGGGACGCGCGCGGGCCGGGAAGGCGCGGCGCGGGAGCCCGGCGTCCCGGCAGCCGGGGACCGGCGATCCCTGGCTGCGCCGCGCCCCGGCGGGCCATGCTGGGGGCATGATCGACCGAACGGCGCTGGCCGACTTCCTCACCCGGGCCCGGGCCCGGCTCACCCCCGCCGACCTCGGGCTGCCGCCCGGGGCGCGGCGGCGCACACCCGGACTGCGCAGGGAGGAGGTGGCACAGGTCGCCGGGCTGTCCGTCGACTACTACGCGCGCCTGGAACAGCGCCGCGGCCCTCAGCCCTCACCGCAGCTGCTCGCCGCCCTGGCCCGGGCCCTGCGGCTGAGCGAGGACGAACGCGACCACCTGTTCCGCCTCGTCGGGCACGAGCCCCCGCGCCGGCACGGCCCGCTCGGCCACGTGCGCCCCGGACTGCTGCTCATCCTCGACCGGCTGCACGACACGCCCGCCCAGGTGGTCTCCGACCTCGGCGACGTCCTCGCGCAGAACGCCATGTCGGCCGCCCTGTTCGGGGACCACGCCGCCCTGGCGCCCGAGCGCCGCAACCTCCTGCTGCGCTGGTTCACCGACCCCGACACCCGCACGCTGTTCCCCGCCGAGGACCACGAGGACCTCGCCCGCGCCCACGTCGCCGCCCTGCGCGCCGCCCGCACCGCCCGCCCCGGCGACCGCCGCGCCGCCGAACTCCTCGACGAACTCCTCGCCGACGGCGGCGAGTTCACCGCCTACTGGGAACGCCACGAGGTCGCCCGGCGGCGCAGCGGCCGCAAACGGCTCCTGCACCCGGTGGTCGGGCCGCTGGACCTGGAGTGCGAGGTGCTGGCCGCCGGCGGCGAGGACCAGCTGCTGCTGGTGCACACCGCCGCGCCCGGCAGCGACTCCGCCTCCCGCCTGGAACTGCTGCGCGTCGTCGGCGCCCCCGCCCCCGCCTGACGCCCGCACCGGCATCGGAAGGCCCCGCTGCGCGACGAGGCGGGCCGGGGCCCGTAGGCTGGGCCGGGCCGTGACGGCACAGACCGTCACCAGAGCGCACAAAGCGACCGACCGACAGATCGACCGACCGACAGATCGACCGATCGACCGATCGCCAGAGACCGACAGAAGCGGGCAGGCAGGGGCACATGCAGTTCGACGACCAGGGCGACCTCGACACCTCGCAGGTGGACGACCGGCGCGGCATCCCGGGCGGGAAGGTCGCCATCGGCGGCGGGGCCGTGGGCCTGCTCGCGGTGCTGTTCGCGGTCGTCCTCGGCGTCGACCCGCAGCTGCTGGGCCTGTCCTCCGGCTCCGGCTCCTCCGGCTCCTCCACCGGCACCCGCACCGCCGGCGAGGTGCAGCAGGCCTGCAAGACCGGCGCCGACGCCAACAAGCGTCAGGACTGCCGGATCGTGGCCGTCACCAACAGCCTCCAGGAGTTCTGGCGCACCGAGCTGCCGCGCGCCGCCAAGATCCCGTACAAGAACGCCGAGACGGTGCTGTTCACCGGCCAGGTCTCCACCGCCTGCGGGCCGGCGACCTCGGCGGTGGGCCCGTTCTACTGCCCCGGCGACAAGAAGGCCTACTTCGACCTGGGCTTCTTCAACGAGCTGTCCGCCCGTTTCGGCGCCAAGGGCGGCCCGTTCGCCGAGTCCTACGTCGTCGCCCACGAGTACGGCCACCACATCCAGACCCTCACCGGCGCCATGCAGAAGGTCGGCAACGACCGCCAGGGCGCCGCCAGCGGCTCGGTGCGCCTGGAGCTGCAGGCCGACTGCTACGCCGGGGTGTGGGCGCACCACGCCACCACCACCCCGCAGGCCTCCACCGGCCGTCCGCTGATCGCCTCGCTCACCGACCAGGACATCGCCCAGGGCCTGGACGCGGCCGCCGCGGTCGGCGACGACCGCATCCAGCAGCAGGCCACCGGCCGGATCAACCCGGAGGCCTGGACGCACGGCTCCGCCGAGCAGCGCAAGGCCTGGTTCACCACCGGCTACCGCGGCGGCGACTTCGCCCAGTGCGACACCTTCTCGGCCGCCAAGCTGTAGCACCACCGCCCGCGAGGACCGGCCGCGACGTCCGCCCGCGGGGCCCGTCGTCAGAAGCTCCGCTGCGCCTGCCCGCTCCGCGCCCAGTCCCAGCCCGCGATCGCCTCGCGCAGCCGGCGGGCGCCGGCGGGCAGGCGCGTGTCCGAGGCCCAGAACAGGGTCAGGGAGCGCCGGCAGTCGGGGTCGTCGACGCCGACCCACACCAGCGGCAGGCGGGTGGCGGTGCGCCGGGAGAGCGCGGGCACCAGGCCGATGCCCAGGCCCGCGCTGATCAGCTCGGCGATGGCGCCGGCCTCGTCGCTCTCGCAGACGATCCGCGGCTCCAGGCCGCGGGCGGCGAACAGCCGCTCCAGCAGGCGGCGCTGCCAGTGCCCGGGGCGGGCGGCGATGAACGGCTGGCCGGCGAGGTCGTCGACGCCGACCGCGGTGCGCCCGGCCAGCGGGTGGCCGGGGGCGACGGCCAGCCCCACCTCCTCGTCCAGCAGCAGCACCGACTCCAGGCCCTCGGCGGTGATCGGCTGGGAGACGACGGCGAGGTCGACGTCCTGGGCCCGCAGCCGCCGGGCCGTCTCCCGCGCGGGCAGCTGGTGCAGTTCGACCTCCACCCCCGGGTGGCCGCGCTTGAACGCGGCCAGCGGCCCGCTGAAGGCCAGGAAGGTCTCCGAGGCCAGCCGCACCGTGCCCAGCCCCTGCCCGGCGGCCTCCGCCACCGCCCGCCGGCCCGCCTCCAGCTCGCCGAGCGAACGCTCGACGTAGCCGCGGAACAGCTGCCCGGCCGCGTTCAGCCGCAGCCGCCCGCCGCGCTCGAACAGCGGGGTGCCCAGCTCGGCCTCCAGCCGGGCGATGGAGCGGCTCAACGACGGCTGGGCGACGCGCAGTTCCTCCGCCGCCCGGCTCAGGTGCTCCAGCCGCGCCACCGCCAGGAACTGCGCGAGCGTGTTCAGGTCCACGAAAGCCCCCATGCCCCAGCGGTCATAACGCCATAGCAATATTGATCTTAGACAGGATAGCCGGGCGGACATAGCGTCAGGGACGGGCCGCACACCGCCCGCAGCGATGCGCCGGCCCGGACGCCCTGTACGAGGAAGGACCCCGCGCCATGGCCACCGCCGCCTACCAGACCCCACCGGAGCCCGAGGCCCGGTCCGCCACAGGGGAGCGGACCGGGCCACGGGCAGGGGCCGACCCGGGGGAGCGGACCGGGCCCGCCGGACGGACCCTGCGCGCCGTGGCCGCCGTCCACACCGCCGCCGCCTTCGGCCAGCCCGTCTTCGCCGGCGTCTACCTCAGCGGCGACTACGACGCCCTGGGCTGGCACACCGCCGGCGCCAACGCCGTCACCGCCCTCGGCTACCTGCAGCTGGTCGCCGCCCTCGTGGTGTGGATCCGGCTGCGCCGCTCCTGGCCGGCGGCCGCCACCCTCGCCGCGGTCGCGGCCGAGACCGCGCAGTACGTCGCCGGAACGGAAGGCGCCCTGTGGCTGCACCTGCCGCTGGGCGTGGCGACCATCGCCGGCCTCGCCGTGCTCACCATCGCCCTGTGGCGTACCCCGCTGCCCCCGCGCCGGCCCCTCCGCCGGGAGGACGACGACCGTGCCTGAACCCCACGTCAACCTGACGCGCCGTCAAATTCTCGGAATCGGCGGAGCGTTCGGCCTGCTCACCACCGCCTCGCTGGCCGGCGCGGCCGCCCTCGCCCGCCGCCCCGCCACCACCGGCGCCGAACTGCGCAGCGCCGCCGTCCTGCCGCCCCCCTACCAGGTGCCGCTGCCGCTGCCCGCCGTCGCCAGGCCCGTCTCCACCGACGGCGGCACCGACCGCTACGAGATCGTCCAGCGCGAGACCAGCGCCGAGGTCCTGCCCGGCCTGCGCACCCCGCTGTGGACGTACGGCGGCTCCTTCCCCGGCCCCACCATCGAGGCCCGCCGCGGCCGGCCCGTCACCGTCACCCACCGCAACGAACTGCCGGTGCCCACCGTCGTCCACCTGCACGGCGGCCGCACCCCCGCGGACTCCGACGGCTACCCCACCGACCTCGTCCTGCCCGCCGCCTGGCCCCAGGCCCCCCAGACCATGCCCGGCATGCCCGGCATGCCCGGCATGGACGGCGCGGGCGGCCACGGCGGCGGCACGGGTACGGGCATGGCCGACCCCCGCGCCGTCACCAGCCGCCTGCGACGCGACTACACCTTCCCCAACGACCAGCGCCCCACCCTGCTCTGGTACCACGACCACCGCATGGACTTCACCGCCCCCGCCCTCTGGCGCGGCCTCGCCGGCCTGCACATCGTGCGCGACGACGCCGAGGACGCCCTCGGCCTGCCCGCCGGCCCCCACGAGATCCCCCTGATGATCACCGACCGCGCCTTCACCGCCGACGGCGCCCTGACCTACCCCTCCCTCGACCCCGCCCTGCGCGACCGCCCCGGCGTCACCGAACCCCACCTCGCCGGCGTCCTCGGCGACGTCGTCCTCGTCAACGGCGCCCCCTGGCCCGTCCACGAGACCGACGCCGCCCGCCACCGCCTGCGCCTGCTCAACGCCTCCAACGCCCGCCACTACGAACTCGAAGCCCGCACCGAGGACGGCCGCCGCCTCGACCTCGTCCAGATCGGCGCCGACCAGGGCCTGCTCGCCGCCCCCGTCACCCACCGGAGCCTGCCCGTCGCCCCCGCCGAACGCTACGACCTCGTCGTCGACTTCGCCGCCGCCCCCGTCGGCTCCCTGGTCCGGATCGTCAACCGCCTCGGCACCGGCCGCACCCGCGACGTCATGGCCTTCCGCATCGCCCGCCCCGCCCCCGCCGACGACAGCCGCATCCCGCCCCGCCTCGCCACCGACCTGCCCGACTGGCGGCGCGAAGACGCCGTCCGCACACGGGACTTCGCCTTCCGTGCCGGCCGCACGAACGGCGGCCACGGCTGGCTCATCGGCGGCCGCCCCTTCGACCCCGCCCGCACCGACGTCACCGTCCCCCTCGGCGACACCGAGATCTGGCGCCTGATCGCCGACGTCCACCACCCCGTCCACCTCCACCTCGTGGGCTTCCGCATCCTCACCCGCGGCGGCAGACCCCCACTGCCCCACGACGCCGGCCTCAAGGACACCGTCTCGCTGCGCCCGGGGGAGTCCGCGGAGATCATCACCCGCTTCGACGGCTACCGCGGCCGCTACCTCTTCCACTGCCACAACGCCGAGCACGAGGACATGGGGATGATGGCCAACCTGGAAGTCGTCTGATCCCTTTCACCCCTGTTCGGGGGGATCCGCCGGAACTGCCGGACCTTCACGGCTCTCGCACCGGATGATCACTCTGCTGCCGGAATCCCGACCCCCGCCGTACCGGGCGGTCCACTCCAATTCCCTTCGCACACCCCCCGAGCAGCGAAAGGCCACCACCCCCATGACCCGCCCCGACGACCACCCCACGCCCGACCGGATGCTGCGCGAGGCCGCCTCCCGCCTGGACCGGCGCCGCTTCCTCACCGTCACCTCGGCCGCCGCCGCGCTCGCCTTCAGCGTCAACCTGCCCTCCGCGCACGCCGCCGACAACGAGATCGCCCCGCGCGCCATCGGCGACGATCCCTTTACCCTCGGCGTGGCCTCCGGCGACGCCACCTCCGACGCCGTCGTGCTCTGGACCCGCCTGGCCCCCCGCCCGCTGGAGCCCGGCGCCGGCCTGCCGCCCACCGGCTCCGTCCGGGTCGGCTGGGAGATCGCCCGCGACGAGAAGTTCCGCCGCGTCGAGCGCCGCGGCACCGCCCGCGCCCACGCCGAGTTCAACTACGCCGTCCACGTCGACGTCGACGGCCTCGACGCCGCCCGCACCTACTGGTACCGCTTCACCGTCGGCACCTGGGCCAGCCCCGTCGGACGCACCCGCACCGCCCCGCCGCGCGGCCGCAAGCTCGACAGCGCCCGCATCGCCTTCGTCTCCTGCCAGGCCTACGAGGACGGCTACTTCACCGCCTTCCGCCACCTCGCGGGCGAGGACCTGGACGCCGTCTTCCACGTCGGCGACTACATCTACGAGTACGGCATCGACGCCGCCGGCGGCGACCGCAAGTACACCGACCGCACCCTCGCCGCCCACTTCAACCACGAGACCACCACCCTCGAGGACTACCGGCTGCGCTACTCCCTCTACAAGAACGACCCCGACCTCCAGGCCGCCCACGCCGCCCACCCCTGGTACGTCACCTGGGACGACCACGAGGTCGAGAACAACTACGCCGCCGGCATCCCCGAGAAGAACCAGGACCCGGCCCCCTTCGTCGCCCGCCGCGCCGCCGCCTACCGCGCCTACTGGGAGAACCAGCCGCTGCGCATGCCCCAGCCCCGCGGCACCGAACTGACCCTCTACCGGCGCGTCCACTACGGCCAGCTGGCCCAGTTCGACATCCTCGACACCCGCCAGTACCGCGACGACCAGGCCAACGGCGACGGCTGGCAGTACCCCACCCCCGAGTCCGACGACCCCAAGCGCACCCTCATGGGCGCCACCCAGGAACGCTGGTTCGCCGACGGCCTGCGCCACTCCAAGGCCACCTGGAACGTCGTCCCCCAGCAGGTCGTCTTCTCCCGCCGCAAGAACACCACCGCCGAGCGCTCCAAGCTCTCCATGGACGCCTGGGACGGCTACCCCGCCGCCCGCGAGCGCTTCCTGAAGGCCGTCGACCAGTCCGGCGTCAAGAACCTGGTGCTGCTCACCGGCGACGTCCACGTGGCCTACGCCCTGGACGTCAAGCGCGACTTCAACGACCCCAACTCCCGCACGGTGGGCGTGGAGTTCGTCGGCACCTCGATCAGCAGCGACGGCGACGGCGAGGAGAAGCCGTCCAACTGGGGCAACCTCATGGCGGCCAACCCGCACATGAAGTTCTACGACGGGCGCCGCGGCTACACCGTGCTCACCCTGGACCGCCACCGGGCCCGCGCCGACTACCGCGTCGTCTCCCACATCACCCGCCCCGGCGGCACCCTGTCCACCGCCGCCTCCTTCACCACCGAGGCCGGCAACCCGGGCATCCGCCCGGCCTGACAGGGCCCTTGGCCTCCCGGTCCCGCCGCCTTGAGGGAGGCGGCGGGGCCGGGTGCTGCTCAGGCGGCCGGGGCCGTGCAGGCGGGCCGGGTGCCGCTCAGGCGCCCCGGACGAGGCGTTCGACGACGGCCGCGGCCTGCTGCGGGTGCTCCTCCAGCCAGGCGTCCAGGTGGCGTCGGACGGCCTCGGCGACGCAGGCGCGCACGGCGGTGTTGCCGAGCACGTCCAGGGTGGAGCCGTGGAACTCGGGCTCGTCGAGCTTCACCGACACGACCGCCGTCAGGCCCGCCCAGGCCTGCCCGGGGCTCAGGCCGGGTTCCGCCGGGGCCGGCCGGAGCCGTTTGCGCGCGTACGCGTCGAGCGCGGCCGCCACCCCGTCGCGGAAGCCCGCCTCGTGGGTGCCGCCGCGCGGGGTGGGCCGGCTGTTGGCGAAGCTCCGGACCCGCTCCTCGCCGTCGGCGCGCCAGCGCAGGGCCACCTCCACCGTCCCCGCCATCCGCGGGTCCTCGCCCTCGAAGGCGACGGTGTCCGTGGCGGCGGGCGCCGCGTCCCGGTTGTCGAGGAATGCGACGAAGTCCTGTGCCCCGCCGGGGGAGTGGAACCGCTCGGACCTGGGCTCGCCGGGCCCGCGCCGGTCGGTCAGTGAGATGTCCAACTCGCGGTTCAGGAAGGCCAGTTCACGGAATCGGTCCGCCAGGTCGTCGAAGGAGAACTCCGTCGTCCCGAAGACCTCGGCATCCGGCCAGAAGGTGAGGACGGTCCCGCTGCCGGTCGCCGGGCCCGCGTCGGTGAGCGGGGTGACGGCCGTGCCGCGCGCGTACTCCCGTTCCCAGCGCACCCCCTCGCGCCGCACCTCGGCCGTCATCCGGCCCGACAGGGCGTTGACGACGGCGGGGCCCACCGCCCAGTGCCCGAGCGCCAGGTCGCTGCGGCCGCCACCGGGCCCCGCTCCGGCGCACAGACGGGTCAGCAGGGTGTCGAGGTCGGGCTCACCGATGCCCTCCGCCCCGCGGACGGGGACGCCCGGGCCGTCGTCGGCGACGCGCACGCCACCGTCGGACATGAGGGTGATGTCGACGCGCCCGGCGTGGCCGGCCAGGACCTCCCTCACCGCCCGGTCAGCAGCCTCGAACACCATGTGGCGCAGGCCGCGCTCACCGGTCGAGCCGATGTACATCCCGGGCCGCTTCCGCACGGCTTCCACGCCCTCCAGGACCTGGATGCGGGCGGCCTCGTACCCGGTCTTCTCCTCGTTCACGATGTCCCCTCCGAAGGTGTCCGGCAGAGCTCCACAGCCTAGGCGAATTTCGGTATAACGCCAGGTCAGAGCCCATTTGCCGAGGGCGCAGGCGGGCGCGTGAGCGCCTGCCCGCGGGCGCCCGCCGCAGGGGCCCCGGACACCCGCCGGAGCGCGGCCCCGCCCCCGCCGGGGCCGCGTACGGGGCCGTTCCGGGCGCTCCCGAGGTCCCCCGATCCAAGTTCTTCGCGCCCCGCCCGCCGGCGGACCCCGGCAAGCCGGTGTACCTGCGGCCCGCCATCGTCGGCCTGCTCGTCCCGGCGGTCCTGATCCCGCTGATCGTCGTCATGGCCAAGCGCGACCCCGAGTTCGCCGAGGCCGGCGACTGCATCCACAACAACAACCCGATCGCCGCCGTCCTGCCCGGCGTCGTCGACAGCAATCCCGACATCGACGTGGTCCCCTGCTCCGACCCGAAGGCCGAGGCCCGCGTCGTCGGCCGCGAGGACGACACCACCGACGGCGAGAACGCCTGCCGCAAGTACCCCACCGCCGACGGCTACTTCACCTCCAAGCACGGCAGCGACAAGTACACCCTCTGCCTGCAGAGCCTGGAGACCCCCAAGCAGCCGAAGCCGACCACCATCCTCGGCCCCGTCAACCCGTAGCGAGGCGCCGCCCCGGGCCCCTCGCCGCACTCGGTCGGCCGAGCCTTCGCCGAACGGCCCGGCGCCGGGCCGTTCGCTGTCACCGGGGGCGGTGGGCAGGGGAGTCGGGGGTGTATGTTCGCACCCAGCCGTCCAGAAGGGCGAAGGCCATGGGGATCTCCACGCACGCGATGGTGCCGCCGCTCCTGGTGGCCGCACTGGTCCTGCTCGCCGTCAGACTGGCCCGACGGCACCGCGCCGGTGCGCCCGTACCGCTGCTGCCGCGCTCGCTGCCGGCCCGCGCCGTCGCAGCGGCTGTCATCGCCCTGGTGATGCTCTCCGGAGCGCTGACCGGAGACCCCTGGTCGGCGGTCGTCCCCGCCCTCACGCTCGGCGGCCTGACCGGCGCCCTCGTGGACCTCCGCTACGGCTCCCCGCGCTGAAGCCCGCCCGCGGCGCTGCCCGGGCGGTTCGTCAGGAGGCGGACGGCTCGATCTCCCCGGCGAAGACGATGACCTGGTCGATGAGGCTCCGCCGCAGATGGACGACGTCCGTTCCCGCCAGGCGGGGGCCTCCGTCCGGGGTGGTGAAGACCCACTGGTAGCGGGCCCACTCGCCGGGCATGTCCACCGCCGAGCAGCGCGTCATCGTGCCGGTTCCCGCCGGGTGGTGCCGGATGTCCAGCACGAACTGCTCGACCGCCGCGATTCCCTCGCTGCGGCCCAACGGCCCCCAGAAGACCACGTCCGAGGTCAGGGCCTGGGAGAGCAGGGCCGTCACATAGGTGTCGTCCGAGGCGTTGAACGCGGAGATGAACGTGTCGATCGCGGAGCGTGCCGTCTCTTCCTGCATACCCCAGTAATACCAGCCGCTGCGCGTACGGATCAGGAAGAGGGCGAGTACCAGGACGGCAGCACCCACGCGGCACCCCGTGCCGCCCGGGCTTCCGCCCTCGATCCGCACGCCGCCGCCCCGGTGTCGAAACCGGGGTGGCGCTGGACCCAGTGGGTGACCAACCGGCTTTCCGCGGAGGACTCGGCGGTCCGTCCCGTGATGGGACCGCATGCGCCGTACGCCCGCCGGAACCGCGCCACCGGGCTCCCCGTCCGCGCAAATCCCCGGTGGGGAGCGGTACATGGCCTCCAGGGTGTTCACAGAGGGGTTCCGGCACGGAGTCGAGCGGCACACGCCTCCGGGCTCAGCGGCAGGTGACAAGGCCGCCCGGGTGCGGGCCGGCCGCCCGGGCGGCCCGCAGCGCCGCCCTGGCACGGGCCGCGCCGGGGCGGGTGGCCGCCTCGCCGCCGCCGACCGCGACGGGGCGGGGGGCGAGGCCCGCGCAGGGGCCGCAGATGCCGGGTTCGGGCACCGGGTCGTGGCACGCCGCGCACTCGGCGTACCGAAGTGCCCCGGTCCGTACGGTGCTTGGGGCGGGCGGCAGCTTGCGCTCCAGGCGGTGGCGGAGGACGGCGGCCGCCGAGTGCATCGGGGCGGGCAGGCCCGGCAGCAGGGCCTGGGCGAGGTCGGCGGCGGTACTGCCGCGTTCCAGCCACCGGGCGACCAGGGGCGCGAGTGCGCGGGCTTCGGCCTCGCCCAGGCGCAGTCGCGGCTCGGGGCGGATCACCCGGAACAGCGTGGCGACCGCCTCGCGGAGCTGCTCGTCGGACTGCCCGCCCGGCCGCCCGCCCGCTTGCCCGTCGGGCGGTTCGGAGGGCGATTCGGCGGGGAGGGTGGGTTCTTGGTGCCGGTCCTTTGAAAGGGTGTCAGTGCGGCCGGTGCTCGCTCCACCGGGGACCGGGCGGGTGGTACTCGGCGCTGCGGCCCGAGGGACGTCGTAGACGTGGGTCTCGGTGATGATCGTGCCGTCGGGCAGGCGGATCTTCTCGACCCGGTAGTACCCGGCGTCGGCCAGCTCCTTCAGGGCCCTGCGGATCGCGCCGCGCCCCTGGGGGCTGGTGTCGGCCATGTGCCGGCCGTCCTCGCGCCACCCGTCGGGCCGGGAGAGGAGGTCCGCGAGCAGGCCCCGGGCGGTGTAGGAGAGCCGTCGGTACTGGAGTACGGCGTTGGGCAGCACGGTGAAGTTGCGCACGGGGGCGCTACGATGGACGCGCATCGGGAGTGTTGGCTCCTGTTGCCGGACCCCGGGGTGTTGGTAGCACCGCCGGGGTCGCCTGTTTTCGGTTGGATTACGGAACGTACCACAACGGTCACGCACAGAACGGGCGTTCGCGACAACTGCCCCGGCCGGGGCCCTTCGTCACCCGGCGTCAGCCGGGGGTGCCCGGGCGGTGGACGGTGAGGTCGCCGTAGGAGCGCAGGGCGCCGGCCGGGTCGCCGGGCTTGTCCCGCAGGACGGCGTCCAGGAAGGCGAGGGTGGCCGCGGCGACGGTGCGCGGGCCCCCGGTGCGGCCCAGGGTGCCGACGAGCGAGGGCACGGGCGGCAGGTACAGGGGGCCGTCCATGAAGGTGAGGTGGGCGGCGCCGGGGACGGTGAGCCGGTAGCTCGGCGCGGTGCTGGAGTCGAGCGCCTCGGTGAGGCGGGGCAGGTAGCGCGGGTCGCTGTCCGGGGTGATGGCCTGGGTGAGCGCGAGCGTCGGCCGGTCGAGGGCGGGCGCGGTGGGGCCGTGGGGGTAGCCGTCCAGGTCGACGACGGCGGCGAAGCGGCGGTCCTGCCGGGCCGCCTGCAGGGCGGCGGCGCCGCCCATGGAGTGGCCGGTCACCGCGACCCGGCCGGTGTCCAGGCGTCCGGTCAGCGGGTCGGCGATCCCGCCGCGCTCCAGGGCGTCCAGCTGGGTGAGGACGAAGCCGAGGTCGCCGGCCCGGACGGCCGTCCAGCCGGCCGCCAGCTCGTCGTCCTTGTCCCGGTCGCCGCTGGAGGCGGTCTCGGTGCCGATCGTCCGGCCGTCGGCGAGGACGACGGCGGCGGAGTCGTACGGGTGGTCGAGGGCGGCCACCACGTAGCCGTGGCTGGCCAGTTCCTCCGCCCACGCGGTGTTCTGGGTGCGCACCCCGCCCGACCCGGGGGAGAACAGCACGACCGGGAACCGCTCGCCGCCGCCGGCCACCGGAGCGTCGAAGACCGAACGGCTGCGGGCGCGCGGGACGCCGTCGACCAGGAAGCCCGGCAGACCGACGCCCCGGGCGAGGGCCCCGGAGACGGTGCGCGCCTCCTGCGCGGTGCGTCCGAGGTACTGGGCCCGCTGCGCACCCGCGGGGATCTCCCCTGCGGGGTACCAGAGTTGGACCACGACGGTGCGCAGGTCGTTCGGGTCGGCGGTGAAGGTCTCGGGGCGGTGCGGGTCGGTCCACTGCACCACGCGGGTGCCGACCGCGAAGCCGCCCGACGGCTCGGGGAACACCGGGACGGGAAAGGCCCAGGCGGCCACCGGGCCCGTGGCGATCAGGCCGACGCAGGCCGCCGACCCCGGCAGCGCCAGCCACCAGCGGGCCCGCCACGCCGGCCGTCCGGTACGGCGGCGCAGCGGTCGCAGCAGGGGCGCGAGGGCGAACGGCGAGGCGAGGGCGGCGCCCGCCAGGACCGGCAGCAGCTGCCAGCGGACGCCCGCCGCGCCCAGCGCGATCGCGCACGGCACGAGGACCGCCCCCGCCGCGATCGTGGCGCGCGGGCGGGCGGCGGGGGGAAGCCAGCGTGCCGTCACCAGCGCGAGGGCGGCCAGCAGGGCGAGGATTTCCAGGGGGGACATGGGCAGTCCCGGGATGATCTCGGTCACCTGGCCATGCTCGGCGCCGGGCGCGCGCCGCCGCATCGGCCACCGGTCGCCGCCGCGTGCCACCAGGGGTGCGGTCCGCGGCGGTCCGGGTACGACCGCGGTGGCAGCCGGGCGGGCCGGAGCGGCGGGCGCGCTGCGACCACGGGAGGTGGCGGGACTCCTCCTGCGGTCGTATGCCGGCGCGGGGCGATCAGACGGTGGGCTCATGCGCCGCGCGGGGCCGGCGGCCTACCGTGACAGGGCCGCGGTACGTGCCGGGGCGGCGGCACGCACCCGGGGCCGCGCGAGGCGTACGGTCCCCGTGCCCGACGTGCCGGACGTGCCGGACGTGCCCGACGTGCCGGACGTGCCCGACGTGCCGGACCCGGGGCCGCCTTGACGCCGAATCGACAGGGACGTGCGATGACCGAGGCGGCCGCCGAACCCGGCCACGCCCACCGGAACCAGGCGCCGGTGCGCGTCCGCGTGCGGGCCCGGTGGGCGAGGACGGCCGCACGGCTGACCGGCTACGCCGACCTCGCCTGCGCACGAGCCGCACGAGCCGCGCGACCGCTGAGAGCCGCCGCGCGCTGGCGCTCCCGGCTGCCGCCCACGGCATGGGACGCCCTGCTGGCGACGCTCCTGCTCCTCAACGTCGCGACCACCCGCGCACCGCACGAGCTGCCGGTGGCCGCGGCCCTCACCGCCGCCCTCACCCTGCCCCTGCTGTGGCGGCGCCGGGCCCCGCGCACGGTGTTCGCCGCCGTGGCGGCCGCGGCCCTCGTCCAGTGGCTGACGGGCTTCCAACTGCCCGCCGACGTAGCCCTGTTGGTGGCCCTCTACACGGTGGCGGCGAACTCGGGCCGGCGCGGCACGCTCATCGCCGGCGCCGTCGTGGAGGCCGGGGCCCTGCTGGCCTGCCTGCGCTGGTCGACGGACGGCGCGTTCCTGACCCCCTTCGTCGCGGTCACCGCCCTGGCCGTCGCCGCCGCCGTCCTCGGCGTGAACGTGCGCACCACGCGCGCCTACCTCGCCGCCCTGGAGGAGCGGGCCGCACGCCTGGAACACGAACAGGAGCAGCAGGCGCGACTGGCCGCCGCCGAGGAACGGACGCGCATCACCCGGGAGATGCACGACATCGTCACCCACAACCTGTCCGTCATGGTCGCGCTCACCGACGCCGCCGTCTACGCCCAGCACCGGTCGCCCGACAAGGCCACCACCGCGATGCTCCAGATCTCCGAAACCGGCCGGCAGGCCCTGACCGACATGCGCCGCTCGCTGGGCGTCCTGCGCACCGACGAACCCGACGCGCGGCGCCACCCGCTGCCCGGCATCGCTCAACTGGCCGCCCTCGCCGACCAGATGGGCGCCGCCGGGCTGCCCACCGGCATCGACGTCCACGGCGGCCACGCCCACATCCCCGCCACCGCCCAACTCACCGTCTACCGCCTGGTACAGGAAGCCTTGACCAACACCCTCAAGCACACGCCCGCCGGCACCCGCGCGACGGTCCGCATCCACTGCGCGGCCGCGACCGTCACCGTGGACGTCACCGACACCGGCCCCCACCCGCCCCAGCCCGCCACCGCCACCGCTGCCGTCGTCGTACCGCCCGGCCACGGCATCCCCGGCATGCGCGAACGCTCGGCCGCCTACGGGGGCACACTGCACGCCGGACCGCTTCCCGATGGCGGCTGGCGGGTCCACACCCGCCTCCACCTCGACAGCGCCGGAGCGCCGCCCGCATGACGATCCGCATCCTGATCGCCGACGACGAAGCACTCCTCCGGATGGCCTTCGGCACCGTCCTGGAAGCCCAGCCCGACATGGCACCGGTCGGCGAAGCCGCCGACGGCGCCCAGGCCGTACGCCTCGCCCGCGAACTGCGCCCCGACGTCGTCCTCATGGACGTCCGGATGCCCGGGACCGACGGCATCGAGGCGACCGGGCAGCTCATCGCGGCCTCCCCGCAGAGCAGAGTGCTCATCCTCACCACCTTCGACCTGGACGAGTACGCCTTCGCCGGACTCAACGCCGGAGCCTCCGGCTTCCTGCTGAAGAACGCCCGCCCCGAGGAACTCCTCACCGCGATCCGCAACGTCGCCGCGGGCGACGCCGTACTCTCCCCGCGGATCACCCGCCGCCTCCTGGACAACCTCCGCCCGCACATCCCCGACGGCCGCAACCCCGACCACGACGAGCGGCTGAACCGGCTCAGCACCCGCGAACGCGAGGTACTCGTCCAGGTCGGCCGCGGCCTGTCCAACACCGAGATCGCCGCCACCCTGCACCTCGCGGAGGCCACCGTGAAGTCCCACCTGGGCCGCATCCTCCACAAGCTCGAACTCCGCGACCGCATCCAGGCCGTGGTCCTCGCCTACGAAACCCGCCTCATCCACCCGACATGACCCGCCCTCCCGGTACCCACCCCGCGCGGGAAGTCGGCCCCGCCGACTTCCCGCGCGGCCGAGGCCAACGCCCTGGCTGTGGAACGCCCACCGGCGTGCCGGCTGGAGGTCGTGCAGCTGTCCGGGCCGCAGACGGCGCCACCGGGCTGCCGGCGGGAGTACCGGACTATGGCGCCCTCAGAGGTCGTTGGCTTGCTGCCGTCGGCGGGAGTGAGGGTGTAGAAGACCATGATGGAACCTTCGGTGACGGCGTTGAGGACGCCGTCCCATGGGATGGCGTAGTCGACCGTGGCGGTGTCAGCGGCGATGTTCACGACGCCCTGGACTGCCGCGGCCGGGGTCTGCCCTTGGAAGTCGCTGCGGACCGTGACGTCGAAGGTGAGCTTGTCTCCGGCCTTGAAGGGGATCCGGTCCACCCTGACGAGGACACCGTTCCAGGGCTTCTGCCGGCAGGTGATCTCGCCGGGAGGCTCCTCATGGGGGAATTCCGGGATGTCGAGCTCGACCGACATACGGGCTCCTGGTCGTTGAAGGGCTGAGGCGGCAGCTCGGACTCCCGCCCCGGGATCATGGAGCAGACGCCGGTTCGAGGGCAGCCGGTTGTCGGTGCGCCCGGTCTCTCGTCCCGACACAGCGCCGACCGCGGCCGAGGCGAGCCCGGGGGACCGGGAAGTCGCCCTCCCGTCGACGGCCCGTCGTCGAGCTCGAACGGATGCCCTAGTCTCGGCTGATGACGCTCTACTTCGACCCGATGGCCATCCTCGGCAAGGACCGTGACGCCTTCCGAGGCCGTTGGGAAGACCGACTGTGGCTCAACGTTCCCGGGCCCTTCTACGGCGGGGAGACCGATACCTGCTGGACGGGACGGCTTTCGGCACCCGCTCACGTTCTCTACGGAGGCAGATACCTCAGCGAGTACGTCTACCGCCAGCCCAGAACGCCTGCGGACACGGCCCTGCTGGTCGAGGCGGCAGACAACGACCCGTTCCTCGGGTACGGCTGCGATGGCGACTCGCGATGGACACCGCAAACGGTCCGGGAGTGGTGGCGTGACCGCGGCCAGGTCGTGCAGTACCTCTCCGATCAACGGAGCACATGGGAGGAGAGCGATGTCCGGGCAGGCCAGGGCGTAGCCGCTGCCGTCCGCGACTTTGAGCTCTACATCGCCGGTGGCCTGGCAACCGACCTGCGGATCTACCTCTACTGGCTGGAAGAGCGGCGATCCCCCGCCCCCGTTGACCGGTTGCCCGAGCTGTAGCGTCACGCAGCGAGCGCGTGGGCTCGCCGGGGCCAGCCGTCGCCTCGCCGTACGGATCCTGGCCTCCCGGACCCAGGGCATGACCGACCGTCGGGAGATCGTCGCAGGCGTCGCGGTCACCGGCCTGCCCCAGGCGCTCGCCCGGTGGCCCTGGATCGACAGGTCCGGCATCTCGCGAAGATCGACAACCGATGGCAAGGTCATGGAGGACGGACCTGCGTCATGCCGCCGCCGGTGGACGCGACGGCGTTGGAGTCCCGGTCGTCTTCGAACCAGGTCAGGATGGCCTTCACGCCTTGGGCGACTTGTAGATGGTGGCGGCCATCGCTCCCAGTTGCTTGTTGGCCTTGAGCGCGAGGTCGATGGCATCGCTCACGGAGTCGCTGGGCACCGGGATGTTGTTCACGTAGATCGCGAAGGCGTAGCGGTGGCCGTCCTTCGCATCGATGTAGCCGGCGAGCGCCTTCGTGCCGAGGGCCAGCTTGCCCTGGTAGGGGCTGACCAGGGTGCCGGTCTTCGCGCGGATGTGTCCTGCGGCGGGGTCGGTGCGGTCGATGACGTCGGCGAGCGAGCCGTCGACGCCCATGTTCGGCATGGAGTCGTAGAAGACGTCGAAGTCGTCCTGTCGTGCCAGGTGCCGCAGCAGCGCCACCTGGGCGGTCGGCGTCGCCTTGTCGCCGGGGAGGCCCTGGGCGTCGACGAGGCTCACTGCACTCGGATCCACTCCTGAGCGGGCGAGGAACTCCTTCTCGGTCTTCATGCCGTCCGCATAGGTTCGTTGCCCGTTGTGTGCCGCCATCAGCGGCGGCAGCAGGTTCGCCCCGAGGTTGTGGCTGACCTTGTTGATCAGCTTCGCGTACTCCTTGAAGGGCGGAGAGGTGTAGGTCGCCGATACGGGCAGCGAGTTCACTTCCGCCGACGGGGGGAGCCTGCTGTCGGGGTTCGCTCCCAGCGAGGGGGCGGATACGCTGACGCCGTTCCTGGCGAGTGCCTCGATGAGGACGGTGCGGGCGAACGCCGCCGGGTCGGGGACCTGGTAGGTCGTCACGAAGGGGGCTTTCGCGTCCGCGGGCACGGAACCCCGGACCCGGATGTGACCGGGGCTCACGCTCTCGGTCGTCACCGCCGGCTTGCTTCCGGCGGGTGTGGTCGTCACCTGCGCGTCGACGCCGAAGGCGGCCGTCTTCGGGCGCCAGTCGACCTTGGCCGGCTCGCCGGGTGCGCCCGGCGTGATGAGCACGTCGATGAGGTTGTCGTTGACGATGGTCGGGGTGACCGGCAACCCGCCGATCGACACCGGATCCCAGAGTCGGTTGTCGATCACCACGTCGCCGTCGACGTGGCGGACTCCGCTGGCCGCGACCTGTCGGGCCAGCTCGTTGACGCCCGCCAGCGGGTCCTCTGCGGTGATGGTCGCCATGCCGGGGACGGCGTTGGCGTCGTAGTGGTCGAAGTCGGGGACGTCCAGTCCGCCTGACGCGGTGGTCCGCCCGCCGAGTGCCAGGTCGCCGCTCCCGACCAGGATGAGGTCGCCGGAGAGCCGCCCGTCCGCGGAGACCGTACCCGAGTGCACCACGGGCGTACGGAAGCGATGGTCGTCACCCAGGACGTCGAGCGCGGCACCGACCGCGAAGGTCTTGGCCGTCGAACCGGTCATGAACTGGGAATCGGCGCCCTTGGACTGGACGACCTTCCCGGTCTGCAGGTCGGCGACCTGCAGGCCCCACTGGCCCGACGACCACGGTGCGGTGCTCATGAGCTTCTGCAGGTCGGCGCTCACCGGTGCGGCACCCGGCGTGGGAGAGGCCGAGTCGTCCGTGGAGTCGTGGGAGCACGCCGTCATCGCCACGGCGGCCGTCATCGAAGCGGCGAGCGCCAGGGCGGTACGCCGCCGTACCCGAGGGGCCTTGATTCCGGAGAGGGAGTTGCTTGGCATTCGTTCTTTCCTGTTCGACTTTCCTGTTCGGCTTTCGCGCTCGATCGAAGGCTTCCGGCCTGGTTGCCGCGCGGCGGTCAGGGCTTCCCGCCCTTGCCGATGGCGATGCTGCCGTTGCGGGTCCGGACGGCCACGGAACGGCCGCTCGCGTCGTCCTTCGCGACGTTCACGGTGACGTCGCCCTTCTTCGCGGCTGTGCGGACCGCGTACGTCGAGTCCGGCAGGCCCAGCTCGACGTCGCCGTCCTTGCTCTGCACGTCGACCAGGTCGGGCACGGCGGCCAGGCGCAGGTCGACGGTGCCGTTGCGCGAGGTGACGCTGACGGACCGGGCGGAGATCCCGTCGCCCTTGATGCTTCCGTCGCCGCCTTGCAGGGCCAGCTTGGCTCCGTGGAGGTCCGACAGCCGGACGTCGCCGCCGGCGGTCCGGGCCGAGAAGTCCGCGGTGAAGCCGGTGGCCTCGATGCGCCCCTTGCCGCTCTCGGCGGTGACGGCGACGGCGCGCGGCACCTTCACGGTGTACTTCGCGCCGCAGCCCACCGAGATCCCCGTGCAGTCCAGCGAGAGTGTGAGCGTGCCCCCTTCGAGCTGCCAGCCGGACCCCACCTCCCCGCCGACCTTCCTGCCGCTGACCCGTCGTTCCACCTGAACGTCCTCGATGTCGGCGGCCACCAGCGCGAGGTCGGCGGAACCGGAGTCGACGGTCAGGCTGCCGCCGGAGAAGTCGAAGGACTTCGATTCCACGGTCGCGTCGGTCGAGGCGCCGTCCGTGGTGCAGGCCGTGGCGGCGAGGCCGAGGAGGGCGGCTCCGCCGAGGGCGAGAAGCGTGCGGGTGGTCGGTTCCATCGGGTTCTTCCTTCGTCAACGAGCATGAACGGGCAAGGTGGTGCGGGTTCCCGCGCCCCGGTTCACGAGCGCAGCGCCCGGACCGCGACCGTGCGCGACACCCGGGCCGCCTGCAGGACCAGCGCGAGGCAGGTGGTGACCAGCGTCGCGGCGGCGAGCGCCCCGAGCGTGGCCCAGGGGAGGCCCGCCAGGACCCGGACGGCGTCGGTCCGGGCTCCGAGGGCGGTGGTGAGGCTCGACACGGCGACGAACAGCGCGCCGAAGACGATCGCCGTCCCCGCGTAGATCGCCCCCTCGTAGACCATCGACCGGGTGACCACGCCCGGCCGCGCACCGGCCACCGTCACCACGGCGCAGTCGCGGGCGCGTTCCCGCCCGACGAGGGCGATCACGGCGAGGCCCCCGACCCAGGAGACGACGAAGACCCAGCCCAGCACGACCAGGATGTTGTCCAGCCCGGCGTTGCCTCCGGGCATGACCTTCCCCATCACCATGAAGAGGCCGACGAACGACAGGGAGAGCGCGAAGGGCAGCACCGTGGTGACGCTCCTCGTCGCGCGGGCCCGGCACGACTGCACGGCCAGGTGCCAGGCGACGCCGCGCGAGGGCACCAGCGCCGTCCAGAGCCTCATCAGCGGGGTGAGCACCCACGGCCCCATGAGCAGCAGCAGGCAGAGGAGGAAGAGGTTCCCGGCGAACGCGAAGGCCGTCCGCTGGGCGAGTCCGCCCTCGAGTTCGAGGCCCAGGCCGGGGATCCACATCCCGACCACGCCGGCGAGCAGGCACAGGGCGAGGGCAGCGCGGGCGACGCCCGGCCGCGCCGGGGGGTCGGAGAAGTCCCGGAAGGCGCGCATCTCCGGCGTCCTGGCGGCCCGCCGGGTGACGCCCCAGCCGCCGAGCAGGCACGGAACCAGTCCGAACAGCACGCTCACGCCGACGTACCAGAACCGGAACCCGGCCGAGGCCCCGTGCAGTTCGAGACCCGTCCCCTTCCACTGCGCGAGGGCGACACCCGCGACCAGCAGGGCGAGCGGTGCGGCCAGCGCGCCGGCCACCGCGCCCAGCACCACCGTCTGCGTCCGCAGGACGAACCTGACCCGGTGGCGCGGAATCCCGAGGATCACCCACAGGGCGTGCTCGCGCCGCTGGGTCGTCAGCGTCAGGCCGACCGCGGAGGCGACGACGCCCACGGCGGCGAGCACGGTGAAGAAGGCGATGTTGCCGCCGAGGGCGATCGACGCGGAGACCATCCGTGCGTCACCCGCCGCCCGCGCCGCCGAGACGGCGGTGAACATCGCGATGGCCGAGCCCGCCGAGCACGCCGCGCCGACCGTGGCGCACAGGAGCGTCCACCACCACATCGACGCCTGCAGGCGGATGTCCGACAGCACGAGCCGGATCACGACTCCTCCCCGCCCGCCTCGTCCGCCGACTGCGCCGCGAGGACGGCGTCGCCCACCGCGCGGGAGTCGCCACCGGGGATGACGGCGTGTACCCGCCCGGACCCCATCACCACGACCTGATCGGCCCGCGCGGCGGCGTGGGGGTCGTGGGTGACCATGAGCACCGTGCTCCCCTGCGCGGGAAGCGCCTGCAGCCAGTCGAGCACCACATGACCCGACTTGAGGTCGAGCGCACCCGTCGGCTCGTCGGCGAAGACGATCCGCGGCTGGTTCGCCACCACCCGGGCCACCGCGACGCGCTGGCGCTCGCCACCGGAGAGGCGGTCGGGGCGTCGCCGCGCGTGCTTGGCGATGCCGAGCCGCGCCATGGCGTCCTCGACCCGCGCCCGGGGCACCCGGCGGCCGGCGAGCCGCGCCGGCAGGGCGATGTTGTCCTCGACCGTCAGCGAGCTGACGAGGTTGTACTCCTGGAAGACGAAGCCGATGTTCTCGCTGCGGAACGCGGCCTGCTTGCGGGGGCTGAGCGAGCGGACGTCCGTCCCGAGGATCTCGACGGACCCCGCGGTCGCCCGCTCCAGCCCGGCCGTGCAGAGCAGGAGCGTCGACTTGCCCGAACCGGAGGGGCCGACGACGGCGGTCAGCCGGCCTTCGGGAATCTCCAGGTCGATGTCGTGCAGGACGCGCGTCGTCTCGCCCCGGCGGCCGGGAATGGGGAATTCCGTCCGAAGGCCGCGCAAACGAATGCACGGCACGGGAGCGGCAGTGGGAAATGGCATGAATCAAGGAAAACAGGGCCGGGCAGTGGAGTGCACGGGAGCCTGCACTGCTATCGGAGGTAGACTTGGATCTACCGCCCGACCGGTCCGAACCGTGCGAAAATGTCGATCATGGCGCAGATTCGTGTTGCCCGGAGGCTGCTGACCGAATTCGTCGCAGCGGCCGCCTTTCCGATTCTCCTGATTTCCGTTCTCGCCGCACCGGTATCGGTTCCGATGGTGGCCGAACTGGACCGCTCCAGGGCGCAGTGGTGCGGAGTCCGGACGATGCCGCTGCGGCCCGCCGACCGCAGCTGGCCGCGGTGGGTGGCCGACCGGCTGCGGGCACGGTCGGTGTGGAGGACCGACCTGCCCGTGTTCGTCACCGCCGCGCTCCTGTCCGCGCTCTCGCTGCCGGTGGGCTTCTTCGGATTCCTCGGCGCCCTGGCGCTAGTGTTCTCCCCCGTCCTCTGGGGTTTCGGCATCGCCGCGGAAGTCGGCCCGTTCACCCCGGCCGCCCTGTGGGAAACCCTCGTGGCGGTGCCCGCGGGAATCGCCCTCGGTGCGGTCACCGTGGGCGCGCTGACCGGCGTCTCCCTGCTCCGCGACCTGCTCCTGCGGGCCTTCTCGGGGAGCCGGAACCCCGACCTGCTCGCGAAACTGGAGGAACTCCGCACCAGCCGGGCCTCGCTGACGGCGGCCTTCGAGAACGAGCGCCGGCGCATCGAGCGCGACCTGCACGACGGCGCCCAGCAGGAACTCGTCGCCCTCGTCATGCGCCTGGGAATCCTGGAAGCCGCGGCGACGGCCACCGAGCAGGAACGGATCGTCCAACTGGCCCGCCAGGCCCAGGCCCAGGCGGAGCGCGCCCTCGAACGGCTGAGGGAGACGGTGCGCGACATCCACCCCAGCGAACTGAGCGATCTCGGCCTCGTCGCCGCCGTCCGGGAACTGGTGGCCAGATCACCGTTGCGGGTCGAACTGACCAGCACCGGTACGGACGCCTGGCTCTCCTCGCCGATCGCCGCGGCCGTGTACTTCACGGTCTCCGAGGCCCTGACGAACATCGCCAAGCACGCGGGCGTCGGGAGCGCCCGGATCGACATGCGGTGCACCGAGAGCGGCGTCCGTGTCCGGGTGGGCGACGACGGCGCCGGCGGCGCGCGGATCAGCACCGGATCCGGGCTCTCCGGGCTGCGTGAGCGGATGCGAAGCGTCGGTGGGAACCTCGAAATCACCAGCCCGCCGGGCGGCGGAACGGAGGTCGTGGCATCCGCCCCGGCCCAACCCCCGTGGTGACGGAATTCGACAGGGAAAGCGACGGGAAACCGATTGTGAGAATCATCCTGGCGGACGACAGCCTGCTGATACGCGCCGGAATCCGGGAGATCCTGGTTTCCAGTGCCCACGACGTGATCCGCGAATGCGAGGACGCCGACGAACTGGTCGCCGCCGTCGACGACCTCGCCGCCGCCGGAGCCGCCCCCGACCTGGTGATCACGGATGTCCGCATGCCGCCCGGGAACACCGACGACGGACTCCGGGCCGCGATCGACATTCGGTCGCGGCACAAGGACCTGCCGGTCCTGGTCCTCTCCGCCTACGTCACGGGACCGTACGTGCGCGAACTCCTGAACGGCCCGGGCGCCGACGGGGCGGTCGGCTACCTGCTCAAGGAGAAGGTGGGCAGAGTGGCGGACTTCCTGCGGGCCGTCGAGACGGTCGCCGGCGGCGGAGTGGTGATCGACCCCGAGGTGGTCCGCCACGTCACCCGCGCCGACCCGCCGCGGGGCCCGCTCGCCCGGCTCACGGCCCGCGAACAGGAGGTGCTCGCCCTCATGGCCGAAGGCCGCTCCAACGCGGAGATCGAGGCAGAACTGTTCCTCTCGGGCGCCGCCGTGGCCAAACACGTGGGGAACGTCTTCCTGAAACTCGGCATGCCCTCCGGCGAGGACAACCGCCGGGTGAAGGCCATCCTGACCTGGTTCGAATACAACTAGGACTTCAACGCCGCTGCGTCCACCGGCGGCGGCCTGCAGCAGAACGGTGCAGTTGATCCGCTCCGTGGCCGGACCCGGCCGCCGAGCATGGTCGCCTTGATCGGGAAGTAGGTGCTCTCCACCACGTCAGATGCTCGGCGGGAGGACCCAGCCGAGCATCTGGCCGACCGGGGAGATCCTTGGTTCAGGCCTCGCCGAACTCGTCACTGCGGAGAGTGGTGACGAACGGTTCCCAGGCCTTGGCGGCAAAGATCAGGGCCGGTCCGTTCGGGTCCTTGGAATCGCGGACGGGCCTCACGTCGGGGAATCCGGGCGCCACCTCGACGCAGGTGCCCCGTTGTTGCCGTACCCGGACCTGTGCCAGCTGGCGTCGGTGCAGCGCGGATCACGTCGAGCGAAGCCACCTTGGACAGAGACTCCATCCGGAGCTGATCGTCGTGCTGTCGGATCGGGCCGCCCCACACCACTCGCCCCTGGCTCCCGCGCAGGAAGTCGGCCCGGCGACTCTGCTGGCGAAGTATTCGATCTAGGTCAGGCTCAGGCCGTTGTTGCGATGCCGTGTTGGGTGCAGAGTGTGT
>NZ_LIPD01000025.1 GCF_001905545.1 Streptomyces sp. CB02056
ACACCCGCGTTGAGCGGCACGGCAACCACCGGAATAGGGCGGCCCCGCGCACTGCGTCCTCGCTAGTGTTTGTTTCAAAAGGAATCTCCAACCCCAGGAAACCCTGAGGCCGGGGATGTCAACATATCTGGCGTTGACTTTTGGCACGCTGTTGAGTTCTCAAGGAACGGACGCTTCCTTCGGACCGCCTTCCAGCGGACCCTCCGGGCTTCGTTCTTTCGTGTTTCCAGCTTACCAGATGCTTTCCGTTCCGTTTACCGGGGGTTTTTGCACCTGAAATCTGGCGTTAACCGCCGAGTTGCGGCGACTCGCCCAACCATAGCGGGTCGGCAGCCGGAGCGCGAACCGGGGCGCACCCGGGGTCGCTCGGACGGCGGCATGATTTGTTGCTCTCGCGAGCATATACAGCAATGGTCTCGATTCGCCAAGATGCCTGTAGAGTGCGGCGCATCGGCCAGAGGACTAGACCACTAGCGGGCCGGTGAGTCGCCGGCCGGCTAGGTAGGCAAGGGCGGGGTCTTCGCCCGGGAATGTCAGCAGTTGTCCGAAGTTGACATGAATTAGGCTTCAGTTGATCGTCGCGCCGCTCCTCGCGGCCGCTCGCTGTACTGCACTTGGGAGGCACAACCATGACCACTGTGACGTCGCCGCTGACCGGCAAGATCGTGGGGCTCGCGGGCGTGCCCGACCCGGTGTTCTCGGGTGCGATGGTCGGCCCGGGCACCGCGGTCGACCCCGTTCGCGAGCAGACCACGGCGGTCGCTCCGGTGGACGGTGTCGTCGTCTCCATGCACCCGCACGCGTTCGTCGTCGTGGACGCCGAGGGCCACGGTGTGCTGACCCACCTCGGGATCGACACCGTTCAGCTCAACGGCGAGGGCTTCGAACTGCTCGTCAACAAGGGCGACACGGTGACCCGTGGTCAGGCCGTCATCAAGTGGGACCCGGCGGCCGTCGAGGCCGCCGGCAAGTCGCCGATCTCGCCGATCGTGGCGCTGGAGGCCACCGCCGACTCGCTCGGCGACCTGCGGGAGGACGGCGAGGCCAAGGCCGGCGAGCAGCTGTTCAGCTGGAGCTGACCCCTTCCTTCCGACACCCGCCCCGGACGAGATGACGGGGCGGCCCCCACACACAGCGGTTCCCGGCGGGGCCGCTCATCTCAGCGGAGACAGTGACATGGAGAAGACGCTGCGCGGCGTGGGCGTGAGCCACGGGGTCGCGATCGGCCAGGTGCGGCACATGGGGACGGCGGTGCTGGAGCCCCCGGCCACCCAGATCCCGACCGAGGACGCCCCGCGCGAGCAGGCCCGCGCCCAGGCCGCCGTCGAGGCGGTCGCCGCCGACCTCGTCGCGCGCGGCAACCTCGCGGGCGGCGAGGCCCAGGCCGTGCTGGAGGCCCAGGCGCTGATGGCGCAGGACCCGGAGCTGATGGCCGACGTGTCCCGCCGGATCGCCGTCGGCAGCAGCGCCGAGCGCGGCGTCTACGACGCGTTCGCGGCCTACCGGGCGCTGCTCGCCTCCGCCGGGGAGTACCTGGCCGGGCGGGTCGCCGACCTGGACGACGTGCGCAACCGGATCGTGGCCCGGCTGCTCGGCGTGCCGATGCCGGGCGTGCCGGACAGCGACGAGCCGTACGTGCTGTTCGCGCGGGACCTGGCGCCGGCCGACACCGCGCTGCTCGACCCGACGCTGGTGCTCGGCTTCGTGACCGAGGAGGGCGGGCCGACCAGCCACAGCGCCATCCTGGCCCGGGCGATGGGCGTGCCGGCCGTCGTGGCGCTGCCCGGCGCGATCGAGGTCGCCGAGGGCACCGTCGTCGCGGTGGACGGCAGCTCCGGCGATGTCCTGCTGGAGCCGTCCCAGGAGAAGCAGGACGAGCTGCGGGCGGCCGCCGCCGCGCGCAAGGCCGCGCTGGCCGCCTCCTCCGGCCCGGGGCAGACCTCGGACGGTCACCGGGTGCCGCTGCTCGCCAACGTGGGCGGCCCGGCCGACGTGCCGGCCGCGCTGGAGAACGGCGCCGAGGGCGTCGGCCTGTTCCGCACCGAGTTCCTGTTCCTGGACGACTCGGCGAAGGCGCCCAGCGCCGAGAAGCAGGTCGAGGCGTACCGCAAGGTGCTGGAGGCCTTCCCCGAGGGCCGGGTCGTGGTCCGGGTGCTGGACGCCGGCGCGGACAAGCCGCTGGAGTTCCTGACCCCGGCCGACGAGCCGAACCCGGCGCTGGGCGTGCGCGGTCTGCGCACCCTGCTCGAGCACCCCGAGGTGCTGCGGACCCAGCTCCGGTCGCTGGCCAAGGCGGCCGAGGGCCTGCCGGTGCACCTCGAGGTGATGGCCCCGATGGTGGCCGACCGCAAGGACGCCAAGGACTTCGCGGCCGCGTGCCGGGAGGCCGGGCTGGACGCCAAGTTCGGCGCGATGGTGGAGATCCCGTCGGCCGCGCTGCGCGCCAGGTCGATCCTCCAGGAGGTCGAGTTCCTGTCGCTGGGGACCAACGACCTCGCGCAGTACACCTTCGCGGCCGACCGTCAGGTCGGTGCGCTGGCCCGGCTCCAGGACCCGTGGCAGCCGGCCCTGCTGGACCTGGTCGCCGCGGCGGCCGACGCCGCGCGGGTGAGCGGCAAGAGCTGCGGGGTCTGCGGTGAGGCGGCCGCCGACCCGCTGCTGGCCGTGGTGCTGACCGGTCTGGGCGTCACCAGCCTGTCGATGGGCGCGGCCTCGATCCCCTACGTGCGGACCACGCTCGCCAAGTACACGCTGGCGCAGTGCCGCCGGGCGGCCGAGGCGGCCCGGGCCGCGGACAACGCCGAGGAGGCGCGGGCCGCCGCGCAGCAGGTGCTCTCCGGCGAGTAGGGCGGGCGGCCGACGTAGCGACATGAGAAGGGGCGCTCCCACCAGGACGGTGGGGGCGCCCCTTTCGTGTGCCCCGGGGCCGGTCAGGCCTGGCGGTCGAGGCGGAGCCGCTCGAAGAAGCGCAGGTGCTCGATGCGGTCGACGGAGCCGGGGTTAACGGCCTGCTCCAGCGGGGTGCCGGAGAGGATGCGCTTGACCGGGACCTCGATCCGCTTGCCGGTGAGGGTGTGCGGGAGGCCGTCGACGGCGATGACCTCGTCGGGCACGTGGCGCGGGGAGAGCTCGGTGCGCAGCGAGGTGCGGATGCGGCCGATCAGGTCGTCGTTCAGCTCCGCACCGGGGGCGAGGACGACGAACAGCGGCATCCAGTAGCCGCCGTCGGGCTCCTCCAGGCCGATGACCAGGGACTCGGCGATCTCGGGGAGGCGCTCGACGACCTCGTAGATGTCCGAGGAGCCCATCCGGACACCCTGGCGGTTGAGGGTGGAGTCGGAGCGGCCGTGGATCACGACGGTGCCCCGGGAGGTGACGGTGATCCAGTCGCCGTGGCGCCAGACGCCGGGGTACATGTCGAAGTAGCTGTCGTGGTAGCGGGTGCCCTCGGGGTCGTTCCAGAAGCCGGTGGGCATCGAGGGGATGGGCTTGGTGACGACGAGTTCGCCGACGGTGTCGGTGTGCGGGTGTCCCTGGACGTCCCAGGACTCGACGGCCGCGCCGAGGCAGGGGGCCTGGATCTCGCCGAGGTGCACCGGGAGGGTGGGGACGCCGCCGACGAAGCAGGAGCAGACGTCGGTGCCGCCGCTGACGGAGGCGAGCCAGACGTCCTCCTTGACCTCCTGGTAGATCCAGCGGAAGCCGTCCGGCGGGAGCGGGGAGCCGGTGGTGCCGATGCAGCGCACGGCGGACAGGTCGAGGTCGCGGCCGGGGTGGAGCTCGGCCTTGCGGCTGGCGATCACGTAGGCAGCGGAGGTGCCGAGGACGGTGGCGCCGGTGCGGGCGGCCACGGACCAGAGGGCGCCGGTGTCGGGGTGGCCCGGGCTGCCGTCGTAGGTGACGATCGTGGACCCGACGAGGAGGCCGGCCAGCAGGAAGTTCCACATCATCCAGCCGGTGGAGGTGTACCAGAGGAAGCGGTCCCGGGGGCCGAGGTCGAGGTGGAGGCCGGCCTGCTTGAGGTGTTCGAGCAGGATGCCGCCCTGGCTCTGGACGATGGCCTTGGGCAGGCCGGTGGTGCCGGAGGAGTAGAGGACCCAGAGCGGGTGGTCGAAGGGGACGGGCTCGAAGACCGGCTCCACGTCGTCGGCGACCAGGTCGTCCCAGTGCAGGGCGCCCTCGGGGGCGGGGGCGCCGAGCAGCGGGACGTGCACGACGGTGTGCAGGCTGGGGAGTTCGCGGCGCAGCTCGGCGACGACCTCGGTGCGGTCGTGGTCCTTGCCGCCGTAGTGGTAGCCGTCGATGGCGAAGAGGACGGCGGGCTCGATCTGCTGGAGGCGGTCGAGGACGCTGCGGGCGCCGAAGTCGGGGGCGCAGCTGGTCCAGACCGCGCCGACGGCGGCGGTGGCGAGCAGGGCGACCGCGGCCTGCGGGACGTTGGGCAGGTAGGCGCTGACCCGGTCGCCCGGGCCGATGCCGCGGGCGCGCAGGGCGGCGGCGAGCGAGCCGACCTGACGGCGGAGCTCGGACCAGGTGAGGACGGCCGGCTGCTCGGTGGTCTCGTCGAGGTGGAGGATCGCGGGGCGGTCGGCGTTGGCCGGGTCGTCGGCGGCGCGCAGGGCGTGCTCGGCGTAGTTGAGGCGGGCGCCGGGGAACCAGCGGGCGCCGGGCATGGCGGCGTCGGCGAGGACGGCTTCGGGGGCCCGGGTGAAGCGGACGTCGAACCACTGGGTGATCGCGGTCCAGAACCGGTCGAGGTCCTCGGTGGACCAGGCGTGCAGGTCCGCGTAGCGCTCGGCGGCCTGCTGGTCGTCGGCGGCCGGGGCGAGCGGGGCGGCCGGGGCGCCGTGGTGTTCGGCGGCCCAGGCCTGGAAGGCCACCAGGGTGGTGGCGGCGGCGCGAGCGGGGTTGGGGCGCCAGAGCGGCTGGTCCTGCGGTGGGGTGCTCACGGTGGTGGTCTCCCGGCCGGTGGTGGGGACGGGAGCGCTCGTGGCAGACCCGTCCGGTTGGGCTGTCGGTGCAGACCATGCCATGTGATCGCCCGCCGCGCCAGGGTCGGCCGGTGGGTCAGCGGGGGGTGAACTCGCCGCTGAACCAGCGGCGCAGGACGCCGTTGTGGAAGTCCCAGACGAGCGGGGTTTCGGCGGTGGCGAGCAGCCAGCCGTCGGTCTCGTCGGTGGGGCGCGAGGGCGGGAGGTCGGCGAGCGGGCGGGCCGGGAGCAGTCCGCAGAGCATCACGAAGCGGCCGTCGGGGTCGGAGGCGGTGTGGATCAGGGCGACCTCCGCCGGGTCGGCGGTGATGCCGGTCTCCTCGTGCAGTTCGCGCACGCAGGCCTGCTGCCAGCTCTCGCCGTAGTCCATGTAGCCGCCGGGGAAGGCGAGTTCGCCGTAGCCGGGCTCGATGGTGCGGCGGATGACGACCAGGGCCGGGTCGGCGTCGGGGCGGGTGACGGGGAGGACGGTGATCGCGACGGGCAGCGGGTTGCGGTAGCTGATCTCGGCGCAGCCGGGGCAGGTGCGCGGCCAGGCGCGGGTGTCGGCCGGGTAGGGCGTACCGCAGAAGTGGCAGTGCGAGAAGGGCCGGTGGGCGGTCTGCTGGGCTTCGTCGGCGGTCGTCGCTTCGTCAGTGGTCATGGCCGGATGGTAGCCCGGTCGGCCGAGGGTGCCGCCGGGGGCCGCGGACCCTCAGCGGGAGCCCGCGTCGTCGGCTGTGCTGTCGGTCGCGTCGTCGTCGGCCGTGCCTTCGCGGGCGGGGCGGAGCAGCGCGGGGTGCAGCAGGCGGGCGTCGCCGGCGTGGTAGGTGCGGGCGCGGGGGCCGCCGCGGGCTCCGCCGCGCTCGGTGGTGGTGCCGGTGCTCTCGACGAAGCCGGGCACGGACAGCACCTTGCGGTGGAAGTTGCCGGGGTGGAGCTTCTCGTCCCAGACCGCCTCGTAGACGGCGCGGAGGTCGGGGATGGTGAAGTCGTACGGCAGGAAGGCGGTGGCCAGCGGGCTGTACTCGAGTTTGGCGCGCACCCGGTCGAGGCCGTCGGCGAGGATGCGGGCGTGGTCGAAGGCCAGCGTGAGCGGGCCGGGGCCGGTGCGCCCGTCGACGCCACCCCCGTGGGTGTCGGCGGGCACACCGGCGGTTCGGGACCGGCCGCAGGGCCGGAGGTCCAGGTCGGAGACGGGGTGCCAGGCGGCGGCCGCGGCGTCCGTTCCGGCCTGGGGGTCGGGCAGGTCTGGGGCGAAGGCGAGGTAGGCGACCGAGACGACGTGCATCCGCGGATCCCGCTCGGGGGTGCCGTAGGTGCCGAGCTGCTCCAGGTGGAGGCGGCAGAGCCTGGTCTCGGCCTCGGAGGCGCTCTGCAGGCCCGTCTCCTCGGCGAGCTCGCGGGCGGCGGCCTCGTCCAGGCCCTCTTCCCCTGCGCGCAGGAAGCCGCCGGGCAGCGCCCAGCAGCCCTGGTAGGGCGGGGCGCCGCGTTCGACGAGCAGGACGTGCAGGCCGCCGTGGCGCAAGGTCAGGGCGACCACGTCCACGGTGACGGCGACCGGGGTGTAGGCGCGCGGGTCGTACGCGGCGAGCCACTCCTCCTCGGCCCCGGGCCCGGTGGGGGGCGGCTGGTCGTCCGCTGCCATCGCCGGGCTCCTTTCCGTCGTCGCCGGTGCCACCGGGCCTGCCGTGCCGGTGCTGGATCGTCGTCCGAGGTCTGTTCCGGCCGTTGTGATCAGGCCGTTCTTCTCGGGCTGAGCACAACGTAGCGAGTGCGTTCCCCGGCGGCAAATGGTTTTCCTGCCCGGCGGGGGCCTCCGCCTCTAGGCTGTGACCAGGAACTCTGCCCGAGGAGGCCGCCATGCCCACTGCTCCCCCGCCGGACTTCGCCGCCGCGCTGGCCGCCGGTCCGCTGGTGCTCGACGGAGGGATGTCGAACCAGTTGGCGGCGGCCGGGCACGACCTCTCGGACGGGCTCTGGTCGGCGCGGCTGCTGGCGGACGACCCGCAGGCGGTGGTGGCGGCACACCGGGCGTACTTCGCGGCGGGCGCCGACGTCGCGATAACCGCGAGCTACCAGGCGAGTTTCGAGGGCTTCGCGCGCCGCGGGGTCGGCCGGGCGCAGGCCGCCCGGCTGCTGGCGAGCAGCGTGGAGCTGGCCCGGGAGGCGGCGCGCCCGGAGCCGGGCGGGCGGCGGCGCTGGGTGGCGGCCTCGGTGGGCCCGTACGGGGCGGTGCTGGCGGACGGCTCGGAGTACCGGGGCCGGTACGGGCTGGGCGTCGCGGAGCTGGCGGACTTCCACCGGCCGCGGCTGGAGGTGCTGGCGGCGGCCCGGCCGGACGTGCTGGCGCTGGAGACGGTGCCGGACGTGGACGAGGCGCGGGCGCTGCTGGGGCTGGTGCGCGGGCTTGGGGTGCCGGCCTGGTTGTCGTACAGCATCGAGGGCGACCGGACCAGGGCCGGACAGCCGCTGGCGGAGGCGTTCGCGCTGGCCGCCGACGTGGACGAGGTGGTCGCGGTGGGCGTCAACTGCTGCACGCCGCAGGACGCGGACCGGGCGGTGGCGGTGGCCGCCGAGGTGACCGGGAAGCCGGTGGTGGTCTACCCGAACAGCGGGGAGAGCTGGGACGCCGGCCGCCGGGGCTGGCGCGGCGAGCCGACCTTCCGCTCGGCCCGGGTGGGCGGCTGGCTCGCGGACGGCGCGCGGCTGGTGGGCGGCTGCTGCCGGGTCGGGACGGACGGGATCGCGGCGCTGGCGGCGGAGGTGACGGTGCTGCGGGCGCAGTGCGCGGAGGCGGTGGGCTGACCTCGCGGGCGGGGTGAGGCCCGGCGCGGGGCGGTGAGGACCGGCGCGGGGGCGCGTGTGCACGCCCCGGCCCGGACCTGGGAGCACGGCAGGTGAACACGGGGTCGAGAGCGGGTTACCCGGGGGGAAGGTGCACGGAGTCAGGGCGGCCTGGCAGACTCGTCCCGTCACCACTGTGGTCGACAATGTCGACCGCCTGTCAGCGCGGAGGTTCCCATGCCCGGCCCGATCCAGTCGCTTTCCCGGGCCGCCGCGATCATGCGCCTGCTGGCCGGCGGCGAGCGCCGGCTCGGCCTGTCCGAGGTCTCGACGGCACTGGACCTGGCCAAGGGCACGGCGCACGGCATCCTGCGCACGCTGCAGCAGGAGGGGTTCGTCGAGCAGGACCCGGAGACCGGCAAGTACCAGCTGGGCGCCGAGCTGCTGCGGCTGGGCCAGAGCTACCTGGACGTGCACGAGCTGCGGGCGCGGGCGCTGGTGTGGGCGGACGACCTGGCCCGGGCGGCCGGGGAGACGGTCTACCTGGGCGTGCTGCACCAGCAGGGCGTGCTGATCGTGCACCACGTGTTCCGGCCGGACGACACCCGGCAAGTGCTGGAGGTGGGCTCCATGCAGCCGCTGCACAGCACCGCCCTGGGCAAGGTGCTGGTGTCCTACGACCCGGTCGCGCGCGGCGAGTTGGGCGACGGCCCGTACGAGTCGTACACCGTGCGCACGCTGACCGAGGCGGCCGACGTGGACGCCGAGTGCGCGCTGGTCCGGGAGCGCGGCTGGGCGGACTCGATCGAGGAGACCTGGGAGGGCGTGGCCTCGATCGGCGCGCTGATCCAGGACCGGCGGCGCAACCCGGTGGGCGCGGTCTGCATCAGCGGGGCGGTCGAGCGGGTCTGCGAGGACGGCTTCGTGAAGCCCTCGCTGGTGGCCTCGGTGCGCAGCGCGGCGCGGGCGATCTCCCGCGACCTGGGCGCCGGGCGGTTCTGAGCACATCCACGGGCGGCTCGCGGAGGGCCGTCGATTCGTCACGCTGAGGCGCGGACGGGCGGAGGCCTGTCCGCGCCTCTGGCGTTTTGTCCTGTTTCGGGGCGCTCCGCTCGGTAACGTCGACGGACCTGTCGGGGTCAGGGTCACAGCTCCGTAACCCTGCCTTGACGTGGGGGCGACCTGGGGAGGAAGCTTCCGCATGACGGTCGACATTGTCGAACGATGGCCGGAGAGATCACTCCCACAGTGCGCTCACCCGCACAACGATCGACCGGCCGCCTGCCCCCACCCACCCTCCGGGCCATATGGACAAGGGAGTCTTTGTGTCCGCGTTCTCCAACGGCGACGTCTTCGTCGGCGAAACCCTCGGCACCGCCGCCCTGATACTTCTCGGCGGTGGCGTCTGCGCCGCCGTGACCCTCAAGAAGTCGAAGGCCGTCAACGCCGGCTGGCTGGCGATCACCTTCGGCTGGGGATTCGCGGTCCTCATCGCCGCCTACATGTCGGCCCCGAAGTCCGGTGCCCACCTCAACCCGGCCGTCACCATCGCCCTCGCGGTCAAGAGCGGCGAGTGGAGCCAGGTGCCGCTCTACCTCGGCTCCCAGCTGCTCGGCGCGATCATCGGCGCCGTCCTGGTCTGGGCCACCTACCTGGGCCAGTTCAACGCGAACAAGGAGCCCACCCTCGGCATCTTCTCGACCGGCCCCGAGATCCGGAACCCGGTCCAGAACGTGATCACCGAGGTCATCGGCACCTTCGTGCTCTGCTTCGCGATCCTCACCATCGGCACCAACAGCGGCCTCTCCCAGTCCGGCACCGGCACCCTGATGGTCGCCTTCACCGTCGTCGGCATCGGCCTCTCGCTGGGCGGCCCGACCGGCTACGCGATCAACCCGGCCCGTGACCTCGGCCCGCGCATCGCGCACGCCCTGCTGCCGATCCCGAACAAGGGCGGCTCCGACTGGTCGTACGCCTGGATCCCGGTCGTCGGCCCGATCCTGGGCGGACTCGCGGCCGGCGGCCTCTACAACGCCATCTTCTAAAGGACGGGTTCGACCCCGCCGCACACGGGGACTGACCGACCGACGCGTCAGGCCCACCCACCCCGTAACCCCCGAACCCGAGCCGAGGACCCTCCCCATGACCTCCACCGGTAACTACATCGCCGCGATCGACCAGGGCACCACCTCCAGCCGCTGCATCATCTTCGGCGCCGACGGCCGGATCGTCGCCGTCGACCAGCAGGAGCACCGGCAGATCTTCCCCCAGCCCGGCTACGTCGAGCACGACGCCGCCGAGATCTGGACCCGGGTGCAGTCGGTCGTCCGCGGCGCGCTGGAGAAGGCCGGCCTGACCAAGGACGACATCCGCGCGATCGGCATCACCAACCAGCGCGAGACCACCGTCCTGTGGGACAAGAACACCGGCGAGCCCGTGCACAACGCGCTGGTGTGGCAGGACACCCGCACCGAGGGCCTCTGCCGCGAGCTGGGCCGCAACGTCGGCCAGGACCGCTTCCGCCGCGAGACCGGCCTCCCGCTGGCCAGCTACTTCGCCGGCCCGAAGATCCGCTGGCTGCTGGACAACGTCGAGGGCCTGCGCGAGCGCGCCGAGGCCGGCGACATCCTGTTCGGCACCATGGACACCTGGGTGATCTGGAACCTCACCGGCGGTGTCGACGGCGGCAAGCACGTCACGGACGTCACCAACGCCAGCCGCACCATGCTGATGAACCTGCACACCCTGCAGTGGGACGACAAGATCGCCGAGTCGATGGGCGTCCCGATGTCCGTCCTGCCGGAGATCCGCTCCTCCGCCGAGGTGTACGGCGAGGCCGTCGGCGACCTGGCCGGCGTCCCGGTCGCCTCCGCGCTCGGCGACCAGCAGGCCGCGCTGTTCGGCCAGACCTGCTTCGACGAGGGCGAGGCCAAGTCCACCTACGGCACCGGCACCTTCCTCCTGCTGAACACCGGCGAGAAGATCGTCAACTCGTACCACGGCCTGCTGACCACCGTCGGCTACCGGATCGGCGACCAGGCCCCGGTGTACGCCCTGGAAGGCTCGATCGCCGTCACCGGCTCGCTCGTCCAGTGGCTGCGCGACCAGCTCGGCATCATCTCGACCGCCGCCGAGATCGAGACCCTCGCCAACACCGTCGAGGACAACGGCGGCGCCTACTTCGTCCCGGCCTTCTCCGGCCTGTTCGCCCCGTACTGGCGCTCCGACGCCCGCGGTGTGATCGCCGGTCTGACCCGGTACGTCACCAAGGGCCACCTGGCCCGGGCCGTCCTGGAGGCCACCGCCTGGCAGACCCGCGAGGTCGTCGACGCCATGCAGAAGGACTCCGGGGTCGAGCTCACCGCCCTCAAGGTCGACGGCGGCATGACCAGCAACAACCTGCTCATGCAGAACATCGCCGACGTCCTGGACGCCCCGGTCGAGCGGCCCTACGTGGCCGAGACCACCGCCCTCGGCGCCGCCTACGCGGCCGGACTCGCCGTCGGCTTCTGGAACGACCTCGACACCCTGCGGGCCAACTGGCACCGCGCCGCCGAGTGGACCCCCCGCATGGACGAGGCCACCCGGGAGCGTGAGTACAAGAAGTGGCTCAAGGCCGTGGAGCGCACCATGGGCTGGGTGGAGGAAGAAGAGAACAACTGACCGACAGCCGGTCGGGGCCCCGTGCCCCGACCGGCCGCCCGCCGTTCCGGCAGCGGGTGTCACCGCGTTTCACCGGCCCGCCGCACCGGGCCGACCGGCCTCTCCCGCAGAGGCCGCACCGCACACGAGAGGAGTAACGGCGCCGCCCGACCCGCGCGCCGTACACAACCACCATGGCAACCATCCCGACCCTGGGCGCCGAGCGCACCGCCGGCCACACCGCCTCCCGCGCCGAGACCCGCGAACTGCTCGGCAAGGCCACCTACGACCTGCTGGTGATCGGGGGCGGCATCCTCGGCACGGCCGTCGCCTGGACCGCGTCCCAGGCCGGCCTGAAGGTCGCCATGGTCGACGCTGGCGACTTCGCCGGTGCCACCTCCAGCGCCTCCTCCAAGCTCGTCCACGGCGGTCTGCGCTACCTGCAGACCGGCGCGGTCAAGCTGGTCGCGGAGAACCACAAGGAGCGCCGCGCGCTCTCCACCGACGTGGCCCCGCACCTGGTCAACCCGCTGACCTTCTTCGTGCCCGTCTACAAGGGCGGCCCGCACGGCGCCGCCAAGCTCGGCGCCGGCGTCTTCCTGTACTCGGCGCTGTCCGCCTTCCGCGACGGCATGGGCCGGGTCTCCACCGCCGCGCACGCCGCCCAGCAGGTGCCCGCGCTGCGCACCGAGGGCCTGCGCTCGGTGGCCGTCTACGGCGACCACCAGATGAACGACTCGCGCGTCGCCGTGATGACCGTGCGCGCCGCCGTCGACGCCGGCGCCGTGGTGCTCAACCACGCCGAGGTCACCGGCCTGCGCTTCACCGGCGGCCGGGTCACCGGCGCCGAGCTGCGCGACCGCCTGGACGGCAGCGAGTTCGGCATCGACGCCCGCCTGGTGCTGAACGCCACCGGCCCGTGGGTGGACCACCTGCGCAAGATGGAGGACGCGGGCGCCGCGCCGTCGATCCGCCTCTCCAAGGGCGCCCACGTGGTCGTCAAGCGCCGGGCGCCGTGGCGCGCCGCGCTGACCATCCCGATCGACAAGTACCGCGTCTCCTTCGCCATCCCGTGGGAGGACCACGTCCTGCTCGGCACCACCGACGAGGAGTACACCGGCGACCCGAAGGACGTCCGGGCCACCGAGGCGGACATCGACCAGATCATGGGCGAGGCCGCGCACGCGATCCGCGACGAGCACCTCGACCGCGACCTGATCACCTACTCCTTCGCCGGCCTGCGGGTGCTCCCGGGCGGCCCGGGCGACACCGCCGCCGCCAAGCGCGAGACGGTCGTCACCGAGGGCCGCGGCGGCATGCTGTCGGTCTCCGGCGGCAAGTGGACCACCTACCGGCACATCGGCCGCACCGTGCTGGAGAAGCTGGCCCACGTGCCCGGCACCAGCCTCGGCGAGGACATGTCCCCGATCGCCCCGACCGTCCCGCTGCCGGGCGTCGGCGCGCCGAACGCGGTGGCGCACCGCCTGCTGATCGACCGCGACCCGGGCTCGCGGATGGAGCCGCTGGTGGCCAAGCACCTGGCCAGCCACTACGGCACCCTGTCCTTCGACATCGCCCGCATGATCGACGAGAACCCGGAGCTCGGCCGGCCGATCCACGAGGACGGTCCGGACGTCTGGGCGCAGGTCGCGTACGCGGCGGACAACGAGTGGGCGTACACCACGGACGACGTGCTGCGCCGCCGCACCACCATGACGGTGCGCGGTCTGGACACGCCGGAGATCCGGGCCGAGGTCGAGGCCTTCCTCGCGAAGCGCGGCACCAAGTAGGCACGGCCGGGCGAAGCGCGGTAGCGCGGGTCCTCTGCGGCGGGCGGGCGTTCGGGGTCTTCCCCGGGCGCCCGCCCGCCGTTTCGCCGTACGGCCGTTCGGCTGTACGGCCGTACGGCTGTGCGGCCGGGCCGTCAGACCGGGACGCCGGCCTTGACCACCCGCTTCGGGTGGAGGTCGGACCGGGTGAGGACGGTGAGGTCGGCGAGCGGGTCGCCGTCCAGCACCAGCAGGTCCGCGTGGGCGCCCGGGGCGAGGGTGCCGATCTCCCCCGCCATGCCGAGCAGCCGGGCCGCCGTGGTGGTCGCCGAGCGCAGCACGTCCGCGACCGGCTGGACCCGGGCGCGCAGCGTGAACTCCTCCAGCTGGGCCGGGTGCAGCGGTCCGAGCAGGTCGCTGCCGTAGACCAGGTCGACGCCCGCGCGGTGGGCGCGTTCCAAGGCCTCCAGGCCCCGGTCTCGGACCTCGGCGAGCTTGCCCAGCGAGGCGGCCGGCAGGCCGGAGGCGGCACCGAGCCTGGCGGTCTCCTCGTAGGCGACCAGGGTGGGCACCAGGAAGGCGTCCTTCTCCAGCAGCAGGGCGATCGTGCCGTCGTTCAGCAGGTTGCCGTGCTCGACGCAGCGCACACCGGCCCGCAGGGCGCGGTCGATCGCGCGCGGGTGGTAGGCGTGCACGGTGACGTAGCGGTTGTGGTTCTCGGCCTCCTCGACGACCGCGCGGATCTCCTCCTCGCTGTACTGGACGGCGCCGATCTCGTCGTGCGGGGAGGCGACGCCGCCGGAGAGCAGCACCTTGAGGTGGTGGGCGCCCTTGCGGAACTCGTCCCGGGCGGCGGTGCGCACCGCGTCCACGCCGTCGGCGATCCGGGCGAAGTTCGGGCGGGACTCGCAGCAGGGCAGCACGTCCTCGCCGAGCGGGCGCAGGTCGCCGTGGCCGCCGGTCTGGGACAGCGCCTTGCCGCCGTGCAGCAGCCGCGGGCCGGGTACCAGGCCCTCGTCCAGGGCCCGGGCCATCCCGTGGTCGGCGCCCCCGACGTCGCGGACGGTGGTGAAGCCGCGGCGCAGCATCCGCTCGGCCTCGGCGAGGGCGCGCACGGTGGCGTAGCCGGCAGTCCAGTTCGCGAAGTCGGGCAGGTCGAGCGAGGTGATCAGCAGGTGGACGTGGGCGTCGATCAGGCCGGGCAGCACGGTGCCGCCGGCCGCGTCGAGGACCCGGACGTCCTCGCCGGCGGCGGGCGGGCGGCCGGTGCCGGTGGCGGCGATCCGGCCGTCGGCGGCCTCCAGCCAGCCGAGGTCGGTGCGGGTGCCGTCCTCGGGGTGGAGCAGGTGGGCGTTGGTGATCAGCAGTCGACTCACGGAGCGGCTCCTCGTTCAGTACGGCTCGTATTGAATACGACTCGTACTGAATACACCATGTATCGTTCTCCCGTGAACCCGCCCCCCGCCGACACCGCCCCCCGACCACCCAGACGCCGCATCCACACCCGGGCCCGGCTGCTGGCCGCGGCGAGCGAGCTGTTCCTCTCCGTCGGCTTCGCCCGGACGAGCATCGAGGACGTCTGCGCCGCCGCCGGCTACACCCGCGGCGCCTTCTACTCGAACTTCGGCAGCAAGGAGGACCTGCTGCTGGCCCTCTTCGACGACCAGGCGGGGCAGCGGCTGGCCGAGCTCGCGGAGCTGGCCGCCGCCTGCGAGTCGCTGGCGCCGCGGGAGCGGGCCCGGCGGTTGGTGGAGGCGCTGCTGCGGGTCGAGCCGGCGGAGACCGGGTGGATCCTGCTGTTCCTGGAGTTCCGGCTGGTCGCGGCCCGGAGCCCGGCGCTGGCCGAGCAGGTCGCCGCGCACGACCGGGCGGTCGCGGCCGCGCTGGCCGGGGTCCTGGAGCGGAACCTGCCGGAGCTGGTGCCCCCGGGCGCGAGCGCCGGGCAGGCCGCGGCGGTGGTCCTGGCGGCGCGCGAGGGGGTGCTGGCCCGGACGGCGGCGGGCGGCGCGGCCGCGGAGGAGCTGCTGGCGGCGACGGCGGCGGTGCTGTCGGGGCTGCCGGGGCGCTGACCCGACTCCTGGCACGGCCGGGAGGCCGGAAACGCCGAGGGGCGGCACCCGTACGGTCACGGGTGCCGCCCCTCGGCGGTGCTGCTTCGCGCGCTAGATGATCAGGCTGAGCGGCATGATCAGGGCGATGGCGACCACCGAGATCACCGTCTCCATCACCGACCAGGACTTCAGCGTCTGCCCGACGCTCATCCCGAAGTACTCCTTCACCAGCCAGAAGCCGGCGTCGTTGACGTGCGAGAGGAACAGCGAACCGGCGCCGATCGCGAGCACCAGCAGGGCCGCGTGGGTCGAGGACATGTTCGCGGCGAGCGGGGAGACGATGCCGGCCGCGGTGATCGTGGCGACCGTCGCCGAGCCGGTGGCCAGGCGGATCAGCACGGCGATCAGCCAGCCGAGCAGCAGCGCGGAGATGTGCCACTTGCCGGACCACTCGCTGACCGCGTTGCCGACGCCCACGTCGATCAGGGTCTGCTTGAAGCCGCCGCCCGCGCCGACGATGAACACGATGCCGGCGATCGGGCCGAGCGACTTGCCGACGGTGTCGGAGATCCGGGCCTTGTCGAAGCCGGCCGCCTTGCCGAGCGTCACCATGCCGAGCAGGGTCGCGGCGAGCAGCGCGATCAGCGGGGAGCCGATGAAGTCGAACACCCGCTGGCCCAGCGCCTTCGGGTTGTCGATCACCACGTCGGCCAGCGCCTTGCCGAGCATCAGCACGACCGGCAGCAGGATGGTGGCCAGCACCGCGGCGAAGGAGGGGGTGCGGTCGTGCTTGGCCGTCTCCTCGGGGGCGGTGGCCGCCGGGATCTCCAGCGGGCCGACCCAGCGCTCGGCCACCCGGGCGAACAGCGGACCGGCGATGATCAGGGTCGGGACGGCGATCAGCAGGCCGAGCGCCAGGGTGATGCCGAGGTCGGCCTTCAGCGCGTCGACGGCGACCAGCGGGCCCGGGTGCGGGGGCACCAGGCCGTGCAGCACCGACAGGCCGGCCAGGGCCGGGATGCCGACCCGCATCAGCGGCACGTTGCCGCGGCGGGCGACCAGCAGCACGATCGGGATCAGCAGGACGACGCCGACCTCGAAGAACAGCGGCAGGCCGAGCACGGCCGCGATCAGCGCCATCGCCCAGGGCAGCGCCTTGTTGCCGGTGCGGGAGAGCACGGTGTCGGCGATGATGTTGGCGCCGCCGGAGTCGGCGAGCAGCTTGCCGAGCATCGCGCCGAGGCCGATCAGCAGGCCGACGCTGGCGACGGTGGAGCCGAAGCCCGTCGAGAAGCTGCTGAGCAGCTTGTCGAAGGGGGCGCCCGCGACGGCGGCCAGCAGACCGGAGCCGAGCGTGAGGGCGAGGAACGGGTGCAGCTTCAGCTTGGTGATCAGTACGACGATCGCACCGATGCTGAGCAGCACCGCGATCAGCAGCTGGGAGTCGCTGCTGGTGTGCGGCAGGGCCGGTGGGGCGGCCGCCAGCAGAGTGGGGGCAATGCTCACGCGAGGTCTCCATTGACGGGCCGCAGCAGCGCCACGGCCATCTCGACGAGTTCTTCGGGGGACGGGCCCACGTCCAGGGCGGCGCCGCGCTCGTCCGCACCCAGGGGCTCCAAGGTGGCGTACTGGGAGTCGAGCAGCGACGTCGGCATGAAGTGGCCGGTGCGGTGGGAGAGCCGGTCCTCGACCAGCTCGTGACCACCGCTGAGGTGCAGGAAGAAGGCACCCGGGGCGTCCGCGCGCAGGATGTCGCGGTAGCGGTGCTTCAGCGCCGAGCAGGTCACCACGCCGCCGGTACCGGCCTCGGCCCGCTCCTTGAGCCAGGCGCCGATGGCGCGCAGCCAGGGCGCGCGGTCCTCGTCGTCCAGCGGGATGCCGGCCGACATCTTGGCGATGTTGGCCGCCGGGTGGAAGTCGTCCGCCTCGGCGAAGGGGAGGGCGAGGCGGTCTGCCAGCAGGCGGGCCAGGGTGGTCTTGCCGACGCCCGAGACGCCCATCACCACGATGGTGAGGGGGGACTGCGGGAAGTCGTGGTTCTCGACGCTGAGAGCCATGGGGTGGTGCTCCTTCGTTGCCTGGCCGCCACTATCGCCTCAAAGATATGACGTATTCAAGTGGCGGAAACCAAATCGTCATACTTTTGCGGTGTGGTCTGGGTCGCAGGACGCACGACCCGGACCACGGGGGCGGCACGACCCGGACCGCGGGGCGGCACGACCACCGCCACAGGGCGACGTGAACGCGCGCGGGGCGGGCGTCTACCCTGGGCGGATGGAGATCCAGGGGCTGCCCGGGCGGCTGCTTGACGAGCTCGGACCGGCGATCGCGTCGGGGGAGGTCCCCGAGGGGGCCGTGCTGCGCGGCGAGGAGCTGGAGCACCGGTTCGGGGTCTCCCGGACGGTGGTCCGGGAGGCAGTGCGGATCCTGGAGGGGATGCGCATGGTGGCGTCCCGGCGACGGGTCGGGATCACCGTGCAGCCGAAGTCGGTCTGGGACGTCTTCGACCCGATGGTGATCCGCTGGCGCCTGGCCGGCTCGGACCGGCCCGCCCAGCTGCGCTCGCTCGGCTCCCTGCGGGTGGCCGTCGAACCGGCCGCGGCCGCGCTCGCCGCCACCCACGCGAGCGACGACGACCGGCGCGAACTCAGTTCACTGGCCGTGGATCTGACGGTCACCGCGCGGGCCGCCGACCTGGCCACCTTCCTCGAACACGACATCGCCTTCCACTCCCTGGTGCTGCGCGCCTCCGGCAACGAGATGTTCGCCCACCTCGGGGACACCGTCGCGGCGGTGCTCACCGGCCGGACCGAGTACCATCTGATGCCCGATCAGCCGGAGTCGTACGCGATCCGGCTGCACCGCGAGGTCGCGGAGGCGATCTGCGCCAAGGACGCCGGCCACGCCGAGCGGGCGATGCGGACGATCGTGAGCGGCGCGCTGGAGGAGCTCAACGCCCAGCTGGACTGAACCGGGGCGCCGGGGGCGTCTGCCAGGCCTGCCGGGACGGCAATGGCGGCCCGGATGGCACGGTTTGGCGGCAGTTCGGCGGTTATGGAGGCATAGTCCTGGTTCGGCGGGGCAGAGTGTGCCGAGGGGGCGCGTTTCGTGTGCGCCCGTTCCGTATGCTTCACCGAACACGCGCCACGCGCCTGGGGGTCGCTCGATGTCCGTGCCACGCCGCCGCCGTCGCCGCCTACCCGACGAGGTACGCGCCGCCGCAGTCCGGGCGGTGCTCTGCCTGTCCTTCACCCTGGTCGGTGTCGTGGTGGCGACGCTGGCCTCGTACGCGGACAGTTGGCTGCTGACGCCCGCGCTGCTGGCGATGGGGCTGGGGGTGTTCGGCACCATGTGGTGCCTGGTGGAGATCCTGATCTCCCGCCAGGTCGCGGCCCAGCGGATGCAGTCGCCGGGCTCCGCGCACCCGATGGCGGGCAGCCGGGCGCCCTCCGAGCCGCTGGCCGCGCGGCCGTTCCCCCGGCCCGGCTCGTCCTCGGTGTACCGGCAGCCGTACGAGTCGCCGCAGCCGCAACCGCAGCCGTACGGGCCGGGGCGGCAGCAGCCCCAGCCGTACGGGTCGGGGCAGCCGCCGTACGGGAACCAGCAGCCGCCCCGACCGCCGTACCAGCAGCCCTACCAACCGCCGCGACAGCCACCGCAGCAGCCGCCGCGCCAGGCCCGGGTGCAGCCCAACCACCCGTAGCACCAGGCCGATCGGTCAGTCCCGGAGCGGCAGCGCCCGGTAGTGGGTGGTGAGCCGGCGGTCCTCGTCCAGGACGTGGAAGGCCAGCATCGGCGGGTGGTCGAAGGAGATGCCGGGCCCGCCCTCGAAGGGCAGCGTGACGGTGGAGACCACGCCGGGCGCGATCAGCAGCGGCAGGCCGGCGAAGGCGGTGGCCGCGGAGGTGTGCGCGTGGCCGCAGAACAGGGCGGCCACCCGGGGGTGGCGGCGCAGCACCCGCTCCAGCCACTCCTCGCCGAACTGGCGGATCGGGTCGACGTACGGCAGGTGCAGTTCCACGGGCGGGTGGTGGAAGGCCACCAGGGCGGGCAACTCGGTGCGGCCGGAGGCGAGTTCGGCGTCCAGCCAGTCCAGCGTCGGCTCGTCCAGCAGGCCGTCGTGCTGCCCGGGTATCGAGGAGTCGAGCATCAGCACGTCGGCGCCCGGCAGTCGGTGCACCCGGTTGACCGGCCCCTCCCCCGGCGCCTCGCCGAGCAGCACCTCCCGGTACGGCGACCTGGAGTCGTGGTTGCCCGGACAGGTGAACACCGGGTGCCGGGAGACCAGGACCTCGGCGACCTGCCGGTACTCCTCCGGCAGGCCCTGGTCGGCGAGGTCGCCGGTGACCAGCACCGCGTCCAGCGGGCCGGGCAGGGCGTCGAGGTACGCCATCACCTGCTCGGCCCGCCGGCGGGCACGCTTGCCGTCGTCCCGGCCGTGCTCCTGGCCGAGGTGGATGTCACTGAGGTGCGCGATCGTCAGCATGGCGATCACGCTAGCGAGTTCACGGCTGGGCGGGAACCTCCGCGGGGCGCTTGAACATCCGGGTGGCGGTGATCTCGCCGTGGATGGTCGGGCCGTCCGGGTCCGGCGCGGCGGGCAGGCCCGGACGCAGGTGCTCCTCGACCGAGATGTACTTGAGGCCGGCCCGCAGGTCGGCGTCGTTGCGCAGGCGGATCACCAGCGGGAACTCGGCGAGCGCGGTGGTGTCGAACAGGCCGGTGGTGTAGATCAGCTGGACGCCGAGCGCGTCGGCCACGGCCCGCTGGAGCTCCAGCAGGTAGGTGGCGTTGGCGCGGCCGATCGGGTTGTCCAGGAACAGCGTGCCGGCGTGCCGCAGTTGGGACTGGCCGCGGTCGTTGGCGCGCAGCGCGGCCATCGTGCAGTACAGCGCGATGGCGGCGGTGAGCAGCTGGCCGCCGGAGAAGACGTCGGACATCTGGCCGACGCTGACCCGCTCGGCGCGCAGCACCGCGTCGGGCTTGAGGATCTCGACGCTGACGCCCTTGGGGCCGATCGCGGCGGCGACCCCGCGCAGCAGCAGGGACATGCCGTCGCGGCGCAGGTCGCTGTTCTTCCTGACGGCGGCGCGGGTGGCCTCGTCGATGACCTCGCCCAGGCGCTCGACCAGGGTGGCGTGGTCCGGGTCCTCGAAGCGGATCCGGAGGAACTCCTGGCCGGACCACTCCCCCAGGCCCTCGGGCAGCCGGGAGAGCCGCTGGGCGGCGCGCAGGGTGGTGAGCGAGGACTCGACCAGGCCGCGCAGCCGGTCCACGATCGAGCCGCGGTTCTTCTCCAGCTGGGCGAGCTCGTCGGTGAGCACCCGCAGCCGGGGCGCAAAGGCGGTGGCCCAGGCGGCGGCGTGCTCGGGCAGCGCGGAGGCGGGCAGTTCGCGGATCTGCTGGCGGGCGGGGGTGCGGACGGCCTCGTAGCGGGCCGCGTTGGCGTGCCGGACCAGGGCGTCGGCGGTGTCGCGGACGGCGAGTTCGGAGGAGGACAGTTCACCGGCGGCGGTGCGCAGGGCGCGGCGGGCCTCGGTGGCGCCGGTGCGGGCCTCGGTCAGCGAGCCCAGGTACGGCTCGACCGGGTCGTCCGGGTCCTCCTGGTGGTCGCGCAGGCCGTCGCGGAGCTGGCCGGCCAGCTCGTCGAAGTCGGCGGCGGACGCCTGGGCGGTGTCGAAGGTCCGCTGGAGGTCGGCGTGGGCGGTGCGGGCGGCGTCCAGGGCCTCGCGGCGCTCGGCCAGGCGGCTGGTGGCGGTGCGCAGCAGGGCCTGGGCGTGCTCCGGATCGGTGGGGACGAGGTCCTCGGGCAGTTCGGTGTGCGCCTCGCCGTCGGCGGGGGCGGAGCGCTCGGCCTCGCCGCGCAGCCGGCCGAGCTGCTCGCTGGCGGTGGCGGAACGGGCCTCGATGGTGGCGACCAGTTCCTCGGCGCGGGCGGCGGCGGCCTGGCGGGCCGGGCCGTCGGCGCCGTCGGGGCTGCCGAGGAGTTCCTCGGCGCGGGTGCGCACCTTGTTGGTGAGGCGGTCGAGTTCGGTCGCGGCGGCGGCCTCGTCGCCCTCGGCGCGGGCCTGTTCGGCGCGCAGGTCGGCGCCGACGCCGACCTTCTCGTACAGCTGGGAGGCGGCGCGGTAGGCCTCGCGCAGGGCGGGCAGCGCGGCGGGGGCGGCCTCGGCGGGTTCGTCGGCCTGCTCGGCGGCGGGGATCTCGGCGCGTTCGGCGCGCAGCGCGCGGGCCGTCCGGCGGGCGTCGTCGGCGGCGCGCTGGGCGGCGCGGCGGTCCTCGTCGCAGGTGCGGGCGCGTTCGGCGCAGAGCGCCTGGCGGCGGTCGCACTCGGCGGCGTCCTCGGCGAGTTCGCGCTGGCGGCGGGCCCAGTTGGCGCGCTCGCGCAGCCGGAAGGCGAGGCCGGAGAGGGCGTCGGCGCGGCGGCGGGCGCGCTGGGCGGCCTCGCGGTGCTCCTCGTGGGCGGAGGCGGCCGCGGTGTGGTCGGTCTCGGCCTCGTCGTGGTCGGCGCGCAGGGTGGCCAGGGCGGCGGCGGCCTGCTCGGCGTGCTCGCGGGCGGCCTCGGCGGCGGCGGCGAGTTCGGCGAGGGTGCCGGGCGGGCAGCTGGCGTGCCAGGAGGCGAGGCGGGCGGCGAGGGCGCGGTCGGCGCCGAGGCGGCCGGCCAGTTCGCGGATGTGCTCCTCGCGGGCGCTCGCCCGGGCGCGCAGTTCGCGGCGCTCGCCGTCGGCGGCGGACTCGTCGTGCATGGCCGGGTTCGGCGGCACGAGGAAGAAGGCGGGCTCGTCGGTGATCGGGGCGATCAGCGAGGCGGCGGCGCCGACGGCGACGGTGGAGCGCGGCAGCAGGGCGGCGGCCTGCAGGGCCTCGCGGGCGCGCTCCAGCGAGGAGGGGTCGGTGACGACGACGCCGTCGACCAGTTCGGGGCGGGCGGCGAGGATCGCCTCGTGGTCGGCCGGGTCGACGGACTGGGCGAGGTAGCGCCAGCCGGGCAGGGCCGGGATGCCGTGCTCGGCGAGGTACTCGACGGTGGCGAGCACGTCCGGGCCGGGCGGCAGCAGGCCGCCGTCGCCGAGGGCGGCGAGGATGCGGGAGTCGTCGGCGGCGGCCGTGCGGAGGTCGAACAGGGTGCGTTCGGCGGTGGCGATGGACTCGTCGAGGAGTTCGCGCAGGTACTCGGCGTTGCGGTCGAGCAGGGCGGGGGTGAGGAAGCCGGCGTCCTCCTCGGCGCCCTCCTGGTAGGGGGTCAGGGAGAGCAGGTCGGCGAGGCGCTGTTCGGTGGCGAGCAGGGCGGCGGTGCGCTGCTCGGCGGCGAGGGACCGGGCGGCGTCCTTGCGCGCGTCGCCGGCCCGCTCGGCGGCGAGTTCGGCGCGCGAGGTGGCGGCGGCGGCCTCGCGCAGCCGGGCGGCGGCGGACTCGGCGGCGGTACGGGCCTGGGCGAGCGCGGCGGAGGCGGCCTTCTCGACGTCGGCGGCGTACAGCGCGGCGCGGGCCGGGTCCACGTCGCCGTCGGCGTCGATGAAGCCGGCCGCGACGGCGGCCTCGGTCTCCTGCTCGACCTCGGCGAGGCGCTGGCGCAGGTGATCGGCCTCGCTGCGGGCCTTCTGGGCGGCGGTGGCGGCCTCGGTGGCGTCGGTCTGGGCCTTGCCGCCGTCCTGCTGGAGTTCGCCCGCGCGCTCCTCCTCGGTGTCGGCGCGGGACTCGGCGGCCGCGGCGGCGGCCTCCAGGGCGCGGGCCAGGGCGGTCGCGGCGCGGGCGCGGGCGGCGAGCGCGGGGGCGGCGTCCAGCTCGGCCTCGCGGATGGCGGCGGCGACCCGGGCGACCCGGTCGGCGGCGGCGCGCTGGCGCAGCACCGCCTCGGCGGCCTGCCAGGCGGAGTGCAGGGTGCGGGCGTCGATGAGTTCGCGGCGCAGCGCGGCGGCCTCGGCGGTGGCCGCGGTGAGGCTCAGGGTGGCGTGCCGGTGGGTGAGTTCGTCGGTGATCAGGCTGTGCCGGGTGCGGTCGGCCTCGGCGGCGGTGACGGCGCTCGCGGCGGCGGCGACCTCGATGGCGAGGTCCTGGGCGCGGTCGCGTTCGGCGGTGGCGCGGGAGGCGAGGGCGTGGGCGAGGCGGCGGGTGCGGCGCTCGGCGGTGCGGTGGGCCTCGCGGACGGTCTCGCGGGCGGTGGTGGCCTCGGCGATGCGCTCCAGGAGGTCCAGCGAGCCGGCGGTGAAGTCGCGTTCGGCGGTGAGTTCGGCGCGGCGGCCGAGCTTGGCGGCGAAGCCGTGCACGAGGTCGGCGAGGCCGTCGGTGTCCCGGGTGTCGGTGACGGCGCGCAGCAGGAGGTCGGTGAAGTCGCTGTCGTGCTTGACCGCGAAGAGGCCGGCCGCCTCGCCCTCGTCGGCGTTCATCTCGCGCTGGTAGCGGAAGAGTTCGGGGTCGAGGCCGAGTTCGCCGAGGTGCTCGGTCCAGCGGTCGTGGCCGTCCTCGAAGACCAGGTCGAGGTGCGGGTGGGCCTTGCCGGCCTCGGTGAGGGCGTCGCGGAAGCCCTTCATGGTGCGGCGGCGGCCGCGGGCCTTCTGGTCGCCGGCCAGGCTGACCCGTTCGGCGACCGGCAGCGAGTCGAGGGTCAGGCCGGGGCCGGGGCGGAAGGAGTACCAGGTCTCGGCGAACTTGCGCGGGTCGGAGGAGACCTGGCGGCCGCGCCACTCGCTGACCTTGCCGACCACGATCGGCTCGCCGGTGACGGTGTGCTGCCACTCCAGGGCGACGTGGCCGCAGTCGTCGGCGAGCAGGAACTTGCGCAGCACGCCGGAGCTGGCGCCGCCGAGGGTGTTGCGGTGGCCGGGGAGCATGACCGAGAAGATCAGCTTGAGCAGGACGGACTTGCCGCCGCCGTTCTCCAGGAAGAGCACGCCGGCCGGGGCGGGGCGGCGGACCGGGCCGTCGGGTTCCTCGCCGAACAGGCCGATCTGCTGCGGGGCCGGGTCGGCGACCGGCTCGCCGACGCCGCGCAGGTCGAGCACCGTGTCGGCGTAGCGGGCGCCGGCCGGTCCGATCGAGTAGAGGCGGACCCGGTTGAGCTCGTACATGTGCGGCTGTTCTCCGTGGCTTGCGTGGCGTGAGGGATGGGCGGCGGGCCGGATCGGGGCGGGTGGGCCGGGGCCGGCGCGGTGGGCCCGGAGCGGGTGGGCTCCGGGCGCCGGGGCTCAGAGGGAGTGGAACGGCAGCCCCGCGTCGGCGACCAGTTCGTCGCCGGTGTCCGGCGGCAGCAGGCTGGCGGTGCCGTCGGAGACCGGGACGATGCCGAGGTCGAGCAGTTCGGCCATGGCCGCGCTGCCCGCCAGGTCGCGCACCTGGAGCTGGTAGCGGGCGGTGGTGCGGTAGGTGCCGCCGGAGTCGTCCGAGACCTTCTGGAGGAAGCCGGAGTCGACCAGGAACAGCACGGCCTTGGCGACGATGCCGATGGTGGAGCCGGAGAGCCGGCGGGCGTCCTTGGTGGCGCCGGTGGCGGTGCGCCGGGCCCAGACCCGCCAGGCGGCCTCCAGGCCGGGGGCGTCGGAGGCCGGGTCGGTGTTGGCGCCGTCCGCGTCGGCCTGCTCCTCCAGGCGGCGGCAGGCCTGGCGGACGAAGGAGTCGACGCCGTTGACGGTGATCCGGCCGAGGTAGCCGTCGTCGGCGAGGTCCTCGGGGCGCGGGAAGGCCATCGCGGCGACGGCCAGGTGGGCGAGGCCGTGCAGGAAGCGGTCGGTGGACTCGGAGGCGGCGCGGCGCGAGTAGTCGCCCATCCGGACGGCGAACAGCGAGTCCTCGGCGGCGGCCACGGCCATGCCGGCCCGCGGGGAGACCTCCAGGACGACCAGGCCCATGCCGGTCGCGATGGCGTCGGCGAGCCGGGCGAACGGCGGGTCCTCGCGGTGGCGGCGCACCAGGTCGGCGTACTCGGCGTCGCGGGCGGGCAGCAGCTTGGCCTGGAGGCCGAAGGAGACCAGTCGGGCGGCGTCCGCGACGTCGGCCGGGGTGATCGGCGCGGGGGCCGCGGGTTCGGTCTCGGCCGCCCAGGACGTGTCGTGGTGGGTCGTCACGGGCGGTGCTCCTCGGGGGTGGCGCGGTGGTTACGGTTCGTCATGGTTGGTCCCGGCGGGGTTGGTCCCGGCAACGTGTGCTCCCGGCCGGTCAGCCGGCGTCCTTGCGGTCGGCGGCCATGCCGACCGCGTCGAGCAGGGCGCTGCCGACGATCAGGTCGGCGCCGCCGAACTCCCGGTCGCGCAGCGGGGTGCCGTCGTCCACGGCGAACAGCAGCCGCTCCTCGCCCTGGCGGTAGGCGGTGCCGACCGGCGGGCTGGCCGCGTGCACGGCGAGCAGGGCGACCAGGTACGGCAGGTCCGGGTCCTGCTTGCGGGCGTCGGCGAGCAGGCCGGAGAGCCGGCGGGGGGCGTCCGGGGGCAGGTCGAGCAGGAGCATCGCGGACTCCAGCTGGGCCTCGGAGAACCGGCTGTCGTCCGGGGTGGCGACGAGGTCCGGGTCGGGCAGCTCGGCGCCGAGGTGCTCGCGCTCGACCGGCGGGGTGAGCAGCAGGTCGACCAGGTCGGCGACCCGCACCGAGACCGGGGTTCGCAGACCGGCGCCGCGGGCGAAGAACGCGCCGGTGGGGCGGACGGCCTGCTCTATCGGCAGCCGCAGCACGGGGGCGAGCAGCTGCCCGTAGAGGTCGATGCCGCTGCGGGCGCCGGGGGCGGCGAAGGCCTGGCGGTCCTGCTCGGCGCGGAACAGCGGGCCGGCCTCCAGCAGGCGGGTCTGGAGCTGGGTGTGGCGGCGGATGCAGTCCTTGACGATGTCGACCAGCTCGGCGGCGCGGCGCTTGTGCTCGGGGTCCTCGGCCTCGTCGCGGGCCTTGCGGATGTTGGTGAGAATCGCGTTCTCGTGCCGGTAGCGGTCCGCGATGTGGTCCAGCGCCTCCTCGATGAGATCGGGGATGGCGCGCATCCAGTCCACCGCCCGGACGTTGCGGCGGGTGGCGTCCAGGGCGCGGCGCAGCGTCTCGGCGTACTGGACGGTGCGGTAGCGGGCCTGCTCGGCGGCGAGCTGGGCGTCGGCCAGGCGGCCGCGGCGGATCAGCACCTCCAGCTTGACCTCGGCGGCGATCTGGGCCGAGGTGACGTCGGTGTCGAGCGCGCCGACCAGGACGTTGACCGCCTCGTCGGTGGTGCGCAGGTAGACGCCGCCGTCGGGGCCGGGGACCTCCTCGATCAGCTTGAAGTCGTAGTCGCGGCGGACGTACTCGCCGTCCGCGCCGAAGGTGCCGTAGACGGCGCGGAAGCCGCGGTCCACGCTGCCGACGTTGATCAGCGACTCCAGCACCCAGCGGGCGACCCGCTCGTGCTCGACGGCGGGACGGCCGACGGCCTGGGCGGCGACCCGGGGCAGCAGCCGGGCGAGCACTATCTCGCGGTCGGCCCCGGTGTCGAAGTCCATGTGCAGGGTGACCAGGTCGATCGCGGCGAGGCCGACCTCGGCCATCGCGTAGCCGCCGTACTCGCCGGCCAGGTTGACCTTGCGGTTGTCCAGGTCGTGCAGCGGGGCGGTGCAGGCCAGCGCCTTGAGCCGGCGGGCCAGGCCCTCGTCGGCGGCGGGGCCGGGCGCGGGGCGCGCGGCGGCCGGGCCGGCCGGGGGTCGGAGGCCGGGCTCGATGGGCGGGTCTGCGATGGCGGTCACGGTGGACAAGATTAGAGGTTCGCACCGAGTTCGACCGAAACGGACCTTGCGGGCGGGCGGAGCGGCAGGTGGGCGGCGGTTCGGGTGACGGATTCGGAACGTGGTTTCGACGGGATTCCGCCATTCCCGAACCGGTATTCGAGAAAACCGTGAGGGTCGCGCACCTGTTCGGTGATGATCGACCCATGATCACCCGACTGGCCAAAGCGGGCCTCGCCGCCGCGCTGTCCGTGACCACCCTCACCACCGGCGCCGTCCTCGCCACCGGTGCCACCGCCGAGGCCGCGACCCCGGCGGTCCCGACCTCCGCCCAGCACGTGACCGTCTCGCAGAGCGGGAACTACCCCGGCGGGTTCTTCACCACCGGAAACATGTCGGTGTCCTGGACCGTCGCCGGCACCACGGACCTGACCGGGCCGACCCACATCACCCTCGACCTGCCGCCCGGCGTCACCACCGACGGTGCGATGTTCTTCCCCGCACCGGCGGACTACACCTTCACCACCGCCCTCTCCCCCGACCACCGCCACCTGGAGGCCGTGTTCACCGGCACCCGGCCGGTCGGGAGCTACAACTTCATGAAGCTCAACCTGGCCACCACGCCCGGCGTGCCGATCGTCGGCGCGATCACCGCGACGGTCGCCAACCCGAACGACACCGACCCGACCGGGCACGTCTCCGGCTACGACCTCGGCAGCAAGAGCTCCCTGCCGGCGACCGTCCAGGCCGCCCCCGCCGTCACCGGCCTCGACACGGCCACCGGCCCGGGCACCGGCGGCACCGCGGTGACCGTCAGCGGCAGCAACCTGGCCAACGGCATGGTGCTGGTCGGCGGCGTCCCGGCCCCCGGCCGCTGCACCGACACCGCCTGCGCGGTGACCACCCCGGGCGGCACGGGCAGCGCCCCGGTCAGCGTGGTGACGCCCGGCGGCACGGCCGCGGCTCCGGTCACCTTCGACTACACCGGCGCCCCGCCGCCGGCCCCGGCCGCACCGGTGCTCAGCAGCGTCTCTCCCACCTCCGGCCCGGCCGCCGGCGGTACCCGGGTGTACCTGTTCGGCAGCAACCTGACGTACGGGTCGGTGGCCTTCGGCGGGGTGCCGGCCACCCACGTCTCCTGCGGCCCGGCCGCCTGCACCGCCACGGCCCCGGCGGGCGCCCAGCCCGGGCCGGTGGACGTCACGGTCACCACGGCGGGCGGGACCAGCGCGCCGGTGACGTACACCTACACGGCGTAGCGGCCGTACGCGGCGCACTGGCCGCCGTCGGTGCCCGGGTTCCGCGGAGCCCGGGCACCGCTGCGTTCGGGGCGGGGCAGTGCCGCCGCGTCCCCTCCACGACTCCGGCCCGGCTCGGTGCGGCCCCGGCCACCCTTCCCGCCGACGCGACCGGTTCCCCTCCAGCCCCCGATCCGGCCCCGGCCCACCCTCGCGCGCCCCCGACCACCCTCCCGCCGACTCCGCCGGCCCCCGCCTGGGCCCACCCACCCGGCCCCCTCCAGCCCCCGATCCGGCCCCGGCCCGCCCCCGCGCGCGCCCGGCCACCCCGCCCGTTCCCCTCCTCGCCCCACCCACCCCGAAGGCCAGTTGAACACGTTCAAAAGATGGGTCTAGAGTCGGTTCCGCGCAGGCGGGACAAGGCTCCGCCTGCACTTCGGCATGCTCGGCATGGAGGTGTGCGAGATGGACGGCGACTCGGCGGTCATCCTTCGCAAGGTCCGACGGTGGCTCTGGTTCTTCCTGGTCTGCCTGGTGCTCAGCGGTCTCACCGCGTTCCCGCTGGAGACCGAGACCCGCTGGCTGGCGGACTTCGCCGCCGGCCCGGCCGCGCCGCTGAGCGATCACCTCCCCGGCGCGACGGCCTGGATCGACCGGGTCCACACGGGCGTCGCCGAGACCAACGCGCGGTACCCCTTCCTGGCCTACGGCACCGACTGGCTGGCCTTCGCCCACCTGGTGATCGCCGCCGCCTTCTGGGGGCCGCTCAAGGACCCGGTCCGCAACATCTGGGTGATCCGCTGGGCCGTGCTGGCCTGCGGGGCCGTCATCCCGCTGGCGCTGATCTGCGGCCCGCTGCGCGGGATCCCGCTGGCATGGCGATTCATCGACATGTCGTTCGGCGTCTTCGGCGTCATCCCGCTCCTGCTCGTGCTGCGGGCGCTGCGCCCGCTGGAGCGCGCGTTCCGGGGGCCGGCGACCGCCGGTTGAGCCCGGGCGGCCCGCGCGCCCGGCTCGCACCCCGGCGCGACCCCGCGCGGCGCCGCCCCGGGGCGTGCGGCCCCGGGCACACGCCGCGGCGCCCGCGGGGCTCCGGGTCACGGGCAACGGCCTTCATCCGCAGGCCCTACCATCTGGCTCAACAGCTGCTGGGAGGCGGACGGGCGTGGCCGATGCGGTGATCGATCTCAATGCGGACCTCGGAGAGGGGTTCGGACGCTGGACCCTGACCGACGACGAGGCCCTGCTGTCGGTGGTGACCAGCGCCAACGTCGCCTGCGGGTTCCACGCCGGGGATCCGTCGACGATGCGCCGGGTCTGCGCGCTGGCGGCCGAGCGCGGCGTCCGGATCGGCGCCCAGGTCTCCTACCGCGACCTGGCCGGCTTCGGCCGCCGCGCGATGGACGTGCCCCCGGAGGAGCTCGCCGACGAGATCGCGTACCAGATCGGCGCCCTCCAGGTGTTCGCCCGCGCGGCCGGCTCCAAGGTCTCCTACGTCAAGCCGCACGGCGCCCTCTACAACCGGGTGGTCGGCGACTCCGAGCAGGCCGAGGCCGTGGTGGCCGGCGTGCTGCGGGCGGGCGCGGTCTGCGACGGGCCGCTGCCCGTGCTCGGCCTGCCGGGCTCGCTGCTGCTGGAGGTGGCCGAGGGCGTCGGGCTCCCGGTGGTCGCCGAGGCCTTCGCCGACCGCGCGTACACCCGTACCGGCACCCTCGTGCCGCGCCGCGAGCCGGACGCCGTGGTGCACGACCCCGAGTCGGTGATCACCCGCGCCGTCGCCATCGCCCGGGACGGCACGGTGGAGGCCGCCGGCGGCGAGCGGATCGCCGTCGAGGCCCGCTCGCTCTGCGTCCACGGCGACACCCCCGGCGCCGCCCAGCTCGCCTGGCGGATCCGCGGCGCCCTGGCCTCCGCCGGGGTCCGGGTGGAGGCCTTCACGTGACACCGGGGACGGTGCGCCGGGTCGGCGAGCGGGCGCTGCTGGTCGAGCTGCCCGGGCCGGCCGAGGTGGCCGCGCTGTACGGCTGGCTGAGCGAGCGCCGGGAGTCGGGGGCGCTCGGTGCGGTGGAGGAACTGGTCCCGGCCGCGCGCACCCTGCTGCTGGACGGCGTCGCGGACGTCGACGCGGTCGCGGCCCTGCTGCGCACCGCCCGTCCGACGGCGGCGGCGGCCGGGGTGGCGCGCGGACCGCTGCTGGAGGTCCCGACCGTGTACGACGGCGCCGACCTGGCCGAGGTCGCCGCGCTGTGGGGGGTCTCCGTGGAGGCCGCCGTCCGGATCCACACCGGGCCCGAGTACGTCGTCGCGTTCTGCGGCTTCGCCCCCGGCTTCGGCTACCTCACCGGCCTCCCGGCGCCGTACGAGGTGCCGCGCCGGGCCACCCCGCGCAGTTCCGTCCCGGCCGGCTCGGTCGCCCTGGCCGGCCCGTACACCGGCGTCTACCCGCACCCCTCCCCCGGCGGCTGGCAGCTGATCGGCCGGACGGCGCTCGCCCTCTGGGACGCCGACCGCGAGCCCCCGGCCCTGCTGGCCCCGGGCACCCGGGTCCGCTTCACCGCTGAACGGGCCTGAGGGGGAGGCGAGTTGAACGAGCTGGTGGTGGAGCGACCGGGACCGCTGACCACGGTCCAGGACCTCGGGCGGCGCGGGGTCGCCCACCTCGGGGTGCCGAGGGCCGGGGCGCTGGACGAGCCGGCCCTGCGGGCGGCCAACCGGCTGGTGGGCAACGACCCCGGGGCCGCCGGGCTGGAGAGCACGCTCGGCGGGGTCGCGCTGCGGGCCGTCGCGGCGGTCCTGGTCGCCGTCACCGGTGCGCCCTCGCCCGTCCGGGTGGACGGCCGGCCGGCCGCCTGGGGCGCGCCGGTCCTGGTGCCGGCCGGAGCAGTGCTGGAGGTGGGGGCGGCGACGGCCGGGGTGCGCGGCTACCTGGCGGTGGCGGGCGGGATCGACGTCCCGCCGGTGCTCGGCAGCCGCTCGACGGACCTGCTCGCCGGGCTCGGGCCGGCCCCGTTGGCCGCCGGGGACCGCCTGCCGGTCGGCACCCCGCCGCCGTACCGGGCCCGGCCCGAGCTGGTGCCGCTGCCCGCTCCCCCGGCCGAACTGGTGCTGCGGCTGCGGCTCGGACCGCGCGCGGACTGGTTCACCCCGGAGGCGGTGGCCCGCCTCGGCCGCGACCGGTACCTGGTCTCCCCGACCGGCAACCGGGTCGGGCTGCGCACCGAGGGCCCGCCGGTCGCGCGTGCCCGGGACGGCGAACTGCCCAGCGAGGGAATGGTGTTGGGCGCGGTGCAGATTCCGCCGGACGGCCGGCCGGTGGTGTTCCTGGCCGACCACCCGACCACCGGCGGCTACCCGGTGATCGGCGTCGTACCGGCCGCCGACCTCGCGGCCGCCGCCCAGGCCCGGCCGGGGACACCGGTGCGCTTCGTCCCCCTGCGGGAGCGCTGAGCGGGAGCACCGGGCGACCCACGAACCCGCTCACCCCCGTTCGAGCGCCTCCGCCGCGGCGGCCGCGAAGCCGTCCGGGTTGTCGATCATGATGTTGTGCCCGCAGTCCGGCACCGCGACCACCCGCACTCCGGCCGCGCGGAGGGCGTCGGCACCGGCGGGCTCGCCGTCCGCCGCCGGGTGGAGGAAGGTGCGCGGGAGGTCGAGGCCGAGCAGCAGCTCGCGCATGGTCGGTTCGGTCGCCCGGGCGAGGTGGCGGGCGCTGCGGTGGAGCGCCTCCGGGCCGGCCAGCCGCATGGTGGACCACCAGAACGGGCCGACCCGCTCGGCGAATTCGCCCAGGCCGCCGGCCAGGAACTCCTCCTCGCCGTAGGCCGCGATGCCGCTGCTGCCGGGGCGGCGCCGGTCGGGGTCGATCCGGTCCAGGTTGGCGTCCACCAGGAGCAGCCGCTCGACGAGGCGCGGGTGCCGCCGGGCGAGGACGATCGCGACCGCCCCGCCCATGCTGTGGCCGACCACCTCGACCCGGTCCGGCCCGGCGGCCGCGACCGCCGCCGCGACCGCGTCCGCGTGCTCCTCCAGCGTGTAGCCGAAGTCCGTCGGCCGGTCGCTGAGGCCGAAGCCGAGCAGGTCCAGCAGCAGCGAGCGCCGCCCGGCCAGCAGCGGGTGGGCGGCGGCGGCCGCGAAGTAGGCCGGCGAGCTGGAGCCGAGCCCGTGCAGGTAGAGCCGGACCGGCTCGGCGCCGGGCAGCTCGACCCAGCGGATCCGGTCGCCGTTCGGGGTGACGGGGGCCTCGCGCATACTCACTCGCTCCTCGTTTGTGGGGGCCGGCCCGGGGTGCCGGCCCGGGGGTTTCCGGCGGACGAGCAGGACCATACCTCGAACACGAGGTATCACGATAGCGAGATACCCATGCCCCGAGGGACGGATCTGAGAGAGTGGCCCCATGCTGAAGCTCGCCATCCTCGGGTTCCTGTACGACCGCCCCCTGCACGGCTACGAGCTGCGCCGCCACCTCGCCGCGCTCACCGGGCACGTCCGACCGATCAGCGACGGCACGCTCTACCCCGCGATCAAGCGTCTGGAGGCCGACGGCCTGCTGGTCCGCGAGACCGAGCCGGGCAGCGCCGCCGCGCCCCGGCACACCCTGCACCTCACCGGGGCCGGCCGCGCCGCGCTGCTCGACCGGCTGCGCGAGCCCGAACCGCTCGACGTCAGCGACGAGAACCGCTGGTTCACCCTGCTCGCCTTCCTGCGGCACCTCGCCGACCCCGCCGCCCAGGCCGCCGTGCTCCGCCGCCGACTGGCCTTCCTCGCCGAGCCGGCCAGCTTCTTCTACGAGGGCGACCGCCCGATCGGCGCCGAGGAGTTCGACGACCCCTTCCGGCGCGGCCTGCTGCTCGTCGCCCGCGCCACCACCGAGGCCGAACTCGCCTGGCTGCACGCGACCCTGGCCGACCTGGCGGACGGCCCCCGGTAGACCAGGCCCCGAACGCGCCGCGGCCCGCGCGGACCTGCCGACGCCCTCTTCCCCCGCCCACCCGTCCGTGTTCCGATGAACGGCATGGCAGACGAACGACGCGATGGCTACGACGGGACGGGCGAGGGTGCGATCACCCCGGACGGCTGCGCCGTCGAGGTGTGGACCCGCCTCCCCGCGGGCAACGCCCCGGACGTGATCGAGGCGGCGGTGCCGCCCGGCGCGCACATCCTCGAACTCGGCTGCGGCGTGGGCCGGATGACGCACCCGCTGACCGACCGGGGCTTCACCGTGACGGCCGTGGACGAGTCCGCCGACATGCTGGCCCGGGTCCGCCCGGACGTCCGCACGGTGCGCAGCCCGATCGAAGCACTGGACCTCGGCGAGCGCTTCGACGTCGTCATGCTCGCCTCCTTCCTGGTGCACGCCGGTGACGTGACGGTCCGCCGGGGCCTGCTGGAGACCTGCCGCCGGCACGTCGCCGAGGACGGCTGCGTGCTGGTGCAGCGCGAGGGCGAGGACTGGCACCGGAACGTGCCGAGGGAGAGCTCGATCGGCCCGGACGGGCGGGCCCGGCTGGTCTCCGCCACGCCGGTCGGCGACGGCGTCAACTCCGTACGGTTCGAGTACGTCTTCCCGGACGGCACCTGGACCCAGACCTTCCTGTCCCGACCGCTCAGCACCGAGGCGTTCGAGCGGGCGCTCGCGGAGGCCGGTCTGGTGGTCGAGCGCTACCTGACGGCGGACCGCACCTGGGTCCGGGCGCGGCCGGTGCTGTAGCTCCCGGCTGTCGCCGGAGCGGCAAGGGCCCTGTGCGCAAAGCCGGAACAAAGGGTGAACAAAGAACTGTCACTTTCACCCCGTACCATCAGCCGCGCGCCGGGCTCGCGCGCGGCCCGCGGGCCGGGCGGGTCACGGTGGTCCCGCACGCCCATCCGACCCGCAAGGACCCGCCCATGCCGCCCCTGCCCCTCGCCCGACGGATACCCCCGGCGGGTGCCCGGTGATCGATTGGTTCCACGGGGCCGTCCTCGGCCTGATCCAGGGGCTCACCGAGTTCCTGCCGGTCTCCTCCAGCGCCCACCTGCGGGTCTTCTCGGCCCTGCTCGGCTGGGACGACCCGGGTGCGGCCTTCACGGCCGTCACCCAGCTCGGCACCGAGACGGCGGTGCTGATCTACTTCCGCCGGGACATCGCCTCGATCATCAAGACCTGGGCACTGTCCCTGTTCCGGCCGGCGCTGCGCTCGGACCCGGACGCGCGGATGGGCTGGTTCGTGATCATCGGCACCCTGCCGATCGGCATCCTGGGCAAGCTGTTCCAGGACACCATCGAGACCCACCTGCGCGACCTGCGGATCATCGGCACCACGCTGATCGTCTTCGGCCTGATCCTGGCCTTCGCCGACCGCACCCGGGCCGTCCGCCACGCCCGTCCGATCACCGACCTCACGCTGCCGCACGCGGGTGTCTACGGCTTCGCCCAGGCACTGGCGCTGATCCCGGGCGTCTCCCGTTCCGGCGGCACGATCAGCGCGGGTCTGCTGCTCGGCTACAGCCGGGAGGCGGCGGCCCGCTACTCCTTCCTGCTCGCCATCCCGGCGGTGCTCGCCTCCGGGGCGCTGGAGCTGTTCAAGATCGGCGAGGGACCGGCCCCGGCCTGGGGGCCGACCATCCTGGCCACCGTGATCGCCTTCCTGGTCGGCTACGCGGCGATCGCCTGGTTCCTGAAGTACATCTCGACGCACAGCTTCCTGCCGTTCGTCGTCTACCGGGTGCTGCTCGGCATTCTGATCATCGGACTGGTTGTCGGCGGCGTCCTGACTCCGGACGCGGGCGCGGTGAAGTAGAACCGGGTTCCACAAACCAGGACCCGCGGAAACGAGTGGGCCGGGACACCGACACGGTGTCCCGGCCCACCGAACGTTGTGGACCCTAACGCCCGAACTCCCGGGCGGCGGTCAGTCGGCCGCGTACGGCGGCGTGGACCTCGGCCTCCTCGGCCGGGTCGGCGGCGAGCCTGCGCAACCGCTCCAGCACACGCGCGTCGCCCGTGGTGGCGACATGGCGCGCGGCGAGCTCACGCGTGGACTCCTCGCAGTCCCAGAGGCACTCGACGGCGGGCCCCTCGGGAAAGTGCACGTCGGTCGCGGCCAGCGCCTGGGCGGCGCGTCCGCGCAGCTCGGAGGAGGCGGCCTCCCCGTAGACGTGGCGCAGGACCGGGACGGCGTCGGCGGCGGCCAGCCGCCCCGCACCGTCGACCAGCGACCCGAGCCCGGTACCGCTGACCCCGCGCACGGAGATCCAGCGGCGCAGCCCGGCCACCACCAGCGGCGCGTCGGCCGGTTCCCCGGCGTCGGCGAGCAGCTGGACGGCGGCCTCGCCGAGCGCGCTGTCGGCGCCGCCGCTGGCCGGGTCGGCCCAGCGTCGCGCGTGCGTCAGCACCTCGGGGCCGCGCATCCGGCCGAGCAGCTCCAGGGCGGCCCGGACGATCCGGTCGTCCACGTCCGCGGCGGCGGCCTCGATCAGTTCGACGGCGGCCGGGTCGCGCTGTTCCACCAAGTGGCGCAGGGCGGCCCGGCGGGCGCCGGGCAGGCCGTCGCGGGCCGCCTCCAGCAGCAGCGGACGGTCCTCCGGCCGGACGACGGCGGTCAGGCAGCGGGCGGCCGCAGCGGCGCGGCGGTCCACCGCGTCGGGGCCGGACGGCGAGTCGGGGCCGCGCGCGGGCTCCGGGCGGGCGTCGGGCCGGCCGAGGAAGGCGCCGGCGCCGAGGCCGCCGAGCTCGCCCTGGTCGGCCCAGGCCAGCACGTCGGCGGTGGACCAGCCGGGGGTGACCCCGCTGCGGTTGATCTGGCGCTGCCACAGGTCGAAGGGTGACTGCTCGCTGGCCGCCGCCACTCTGGGGTGGTAGGCCGCCCAGAGCCGCCAGGGCCGGGGCTCGTACGCGTTGCGGATGAACTCGCGCAGCTCGGCGTCGCCCTCGGGGCCCGGCTCGAAGTGGTCCAGTACGGCGGTGCCGAGCAGCAGCAGGCCGCGGTCGTCGTCGCGCAGGGCCAGCTCGTCGAGGGCCCACGCCCAGTTGGCGCCGGTGGCGGCGTACTCGCGCAGCATCAGCAGCGCGTCGCGCCGGCCGTACGCGGCGAGGTGGCCCAGGACGGAAAGGGCGAGGCCGGTGCGGCTCTCGTCGTCGGTGACCAGGTCCTCGGCGGAGTGGAGGTGGTCCTCGATGCCCTCGAGGGGGGCTTCCAGGTCCATGTAGATGCGCGCGTAGTAGAGGGAGCGGCTCTCGACCTGCCAGTCGGCTCGCGGGTCCCTGGTGACGCACTCCTCCAGCGCGGCGATGGCCTCGGCACGGTCGGCGGCCAGCGCGTGGAGCTGCCCGTCACCACGGCCTCGCTGAAGGAGGCCTAGGAGGCTGGCACTGGGTGCTATCACTGGCTCGAACATGAGGTCAGCATCCGTTGCGGCGGTCGGAGTGGCAACGGGATTTCCGTCGCCGGGGTCTCTGGTCGGTACTGCGGTGGGCGCCCGGGCGCCGGAATCACCGAAGGTTACCGCCTCGGGCCCCCGTCCGCACACAGGGCGACGACGGCTCCGGCCACAGTGGCATATGCCAGCGGAAATTTTGCCCGCGTTCTGTCGAAATCACCCACAGGGGTGACAACGCTGTGCGACAGTCTTCTCACTGTCCGAACGGCCCGCACACCGCGGGCCGTGTACCGAGCGATAGGTCCGCCATGAACATGCCATTAGGCGCCACCCGCCCGCCGGGAGCCGCCCACGTGGACGGCGCCCCGGCGGGCGGGGGCGGCACGGCGAGCACCGGGAGCGGCACGGCGAACGGCGTCACGGTCGGCGCCGGCGGCCCGGGCGGACACGGCACGGGCGACGGTACGGGCGACGCCGACAGCGGAACGGACGGCAGAGTGGACGGCACGGCCCAGGAGCCGACCGGCCCGTACCTCGGCGCCGGCGGCGACCACGACGCGATCACCGACGACGGCCCGATCGGCTCCGCCGAGTGGGACCTGCTGACCGACGGGATCCAGTGGAGCCCGGAGGCCTACCTCCTCCTCGGTTGCGAGCCGGGCCACGGCCCGCTCAGCCTCGACCGGCTGCCCGACCGCCTCCCCGAGGCGGACCGGCCGCTGCTGCGGCGGATGATGACCGACGCCCTGGTGCACGGCCGCTGCGCCGCCGGCACCCTGCGGGTCCGCCGGCCCGACGGGCGCTACGACGGCGTCGAGTGCGCGGGCGAGCCCGTCCTCGGCACCGACGGCACGGTCGTCGCGCTGCGCATGCTGCTCCGCCCGGCCCCGCCGCACTGAGCCCCCGAGCCCACAACCCCCGCCCCGCCGTACCGCGCCCGACGGCCCGGCCCGGGCCCGTACGTCCGCGGGCCCGTCAGGTCAGCCGGCGCCGGTTCTTGGCGTCCGCCGCCCGCAGCGCCCGGCCCAGCTCCTCCCGCAGCTCGTCCACCACGGGCAGCCCCCGGTACTGCGCGGTCAGCCGGTACATCTCGCGCAGCCGGTCCCAGGTCCGGTGCGAGGAGTTCTGGCCGATCAGGTTCATCACCATCTTGGCCTGGAACCGCGCCGCGTCCGGCTCGCCGGTGAGCAGGTGCACCGAGGCCAGGGTGATCCGGTCGAACAGCGCCGACCGCAGCTGCCCGGTCCCCTCCCGCAGGGTGATCACCCGCTCCGCGTGCCGGCGGGCCTCGGGGGCCGCCCCCGGGTCGTGCTCGGAGAGCGTGCGCAGCACCAGGGCCTGCATGCCGCGCAGTTCGGCCTCGTCGAACACCTGCATCCACGAGGGCGGTGGCTCCGGTGCCTCCTCGGTGAACAGGTCCTCGGCCTCCCCGAGCAGCCGGTAGGTGTCCTGGGAGTGCCCGATCGAGGCGTGCGCCCACGCCTCGACGGTGTTGAGCATGGCGCGCGTTCTGGGCAGCAGCCGTCCGCCGGCCGCCTTGGCCGCCGACATCAGGTCCAGCGCCTCGTCGGCCCGGCCCAGGTGCACCATCTGCCGCGCGGCCCGGGAGATCGCCTCGCCGGCCCGTGGCCGGTCGCCGGCCTCCTTGGCCGCGTCGGCCGCGATCATGAAGTACTTCTGGGCGGTGGGCTCCAGCCCCACGTCGTGCGACATCCAGCCCGCCAGCACCGCCAGGTTGGCCGCGACCAGCCACAGCCGCTGCTCCACCGCGGTTGCGTGCCGGTGCGTCAACAGGCCGCCGACCTCGTTCAGTTGACCGACCACCGCCTTGCGCTGCAACCCGCCGCCGCGGGCCGCGTCCCAGGCCCGGAACACCTGTACCGAGTGCTCCAGCGACTCCACCTCGTCGAGCCCGACCGGGCCCGCGTCGTACACGTCCGCCGCCGGGTGCGCTCCGCCCCCGGCGACCGCCTGTCGCGGCCCTGGGACGGAGGCCGCGTACGCGACCGCGTCCCCGCCCAGCCAGCCCTTCAGCGAGTCGGCGATGACCGCCCCGGCCGTGAGCGCCGCTCCGGCGCCCACCAATCCACGTCGGTTCAGCATGAGGTCCATTCCCGTGAACTCGGTGAGGACCGCGGCTGTTCGATCCGGCGACCATGGCACTGCTGCGGACGCGTCCGCTCCGGACCTGGTGGGCCGGTGTCGTTCCAGACCGAGGTCCTCAGTGGTGACGACACGGCCGAGCCGCTCCGTGAACACGGCCGCCAGCACCCTCGGCACCGGATCGCGCGGGATCTCCCCCTGCTCGATCCAACGCCGTACCCTCGACGTGTCGGTGGACAGCTGCAGCTGCCCCATCGCGGCACCCCGACGGTTGACCAGCCGCGCCAGCTCGCCCTTCGACCATCCGGTCAGGACGAACAGGTCGGCCAGTCGGGTGTTGGGTTCCCTGCTCAACGAAGCCCCCAGGTTCCTCGGCTGATCCGAGGCTAGAGGCTCGGGCAAGTGCCGGGCGAGCATTCGCCACCGTTCGCCAGGGCCCGCCAGACTACTAAGCCAGTGCCCGACGGGTGTGTTGTAGGGGTGCGCCACCTCGCCCCCCGGGTCGGGCGGTGTCCCACCAGCGTCGGGGCTGTCCCCCGACGGTGGCACGGGGCGCTCCCGGTCCTCACCCGAGGGGGTGGCGCGGCCGGGTGGCGCGGGAGCGCCGGGCACGGCCACGGCAGTCCGGCCGACCGCATTCCCCAGGGTGCGGACGGCCGGAGCACCGCCGACCAGGGGTTCCTGACCCCGCGTCCGTGCCCGGCGCCCGCGCACCACCGACCGCACCGCTACGGGGTACCGCGCGGAGCAGCGCACCGCACGACGTACCGCACCACCCGCAGGGCCGCCGTCACGCCAGGAAGCACACGGCACCGGCCCTCCCCCGCCCCCGCGGGGCAAGCACCCGCCGACGGACCGGAAGGGACCTCCCTCAGCCCATGTACTCCTCAGCGACGACCCCCACGCCCACCGCGACCCGCCCAGCGCTGCGCCCCCCCACCGCAGCCGCCGGCCGCACCGGCCCCAGGGCCGTGCCCCCGGCGAGCCGTCCCGCGGTCCCGCGCGGCGCCGAGGGCCGGGCCACGGACACCCGGGTCGTCCCGACCGGCCGTACGGCGCTGGGCCCCGCCGGCCGTACCGCACTGGGCCTGCGGGCCCCCGAGACCGCCCTGCCGGGCGGCGGCCGGATGCCGCTGGCCCGGCAGGCCGACGGCCAGGTGCTGCGGGCCCGGCGGCCCGGCCTGCCCGTCGGCGGCGGCCCGGAGCGGATCGACCCGTCGGCGCTCCAGACCCCGGCGGTCCGGGCGGCGCTCGCGGGCGTCTCGCGGATATGTCCCGCGTTCACCCCGCGCCAGGTCCTGCGCGAGGGCAGCCGCCACATCCTGGTGGCGGGCACCATCGGGCGGGCTCCAGTGGTCGCCAAGTGCCTGGCGCCGCAGGCGGTGCGGAGTGAGTACTTCGAGCAGCTGGTGGCCGACTTCCACCACGAGGTGGCGGTCTACCGGGCGTTCGTCCGGCACCGTCCGCCGGTGCGGCTGCCCCGGCTGGTGGCGGCCGACCACGACCGGTGCGTGCTGGTCATGGAGCGCGTCCCGGGGCGCCCGGCGGCCCGCGAGCGCCACCCGGTCAACGCGCCCACCCCGGGCGAGGTGCGGGCGCTGCTCACCGCGGTCCGCACGCTGAACCTGTGGCGGCCGCCGACCGACGTCTTCCAGCCGCGCCTGGACTACCAGTTGGAGATCTCCCGCTACCACTCGGTGGGCCAGCTCACCGACCGGGACGCCGGCGACCTCCGCGGCCTGCTGCACGGCCTCGGCAGCACCCCGCTCCAGCTCTGCCACGGCGACGCCCTGCTCAGCAACATGCTGCTGGCGCCGTCCGGGCCGGTGCTGGTCGACTGGGAGCAGGCCGGCTGGTACCTGCCCGGCTACGACCTGGCGGTGCTCTGGAGCGTCCTGTCCGGGGACACCGCGGCACGCCGCCAGATCAGCCAACTCGCCCAGAGCGGCGGCACGCTGGCCCGGGACGCGTTCCTGGTGAACCTGGTGCTGGTGCTGATGCGGGAGATCCGGCTGTACGACGTGCCGGGCGCCGGCGAGGAGCAGCGGATCATGATCCGCCGGCTCTACGACGACGCGGCGCTCGCCCGCCGGGCCGTCCGCGCCGCGGTCGGGACCCGCTGAGCCACCTCCGCGGCCCGTCGGACCACCGTCAGGACCCGCCGGGCCCGGGAGTTCGACGACGGGCCCTACGGCCGGGCGCCCCGCTCCAGGGCGGCCCGGCCGGCGGCCTCCAGGACGGTCTCGTCGGGGGCCAGGTGCACCCGGCTGCTGAGCACGTCCCGCAGGTAGCGCTCCAGCGGGTGACGCCGGCTCAGGCCGGGGTTGCCGGTGAGGGCGACGGCCTGCTGGACCACTGCCGTCGCGGCCCGGGTGGCCAGCAGGTGGGCCGGACCGGTCCGGGCAACGGCCTCCTGGTCGCCCCGGTCCACCCGGGAGGCCAGGCCCTCGACCAGTTCCTCGGCCCCGATCAACTGGGCCTCGATCTCGCCGAGGGCGGTCCGGTAGCGGGGCAGGGTGCCGAGCGGCTCGGTCAGATTGGCCGGGGTGCGCTGGTTGAGGAAGCGGATCAGCCACGCCTCGGCGGCCCGGGCGACCCCGATCGCCACGGCGGAGAGGGCCAGGTCGTGCCAGGCCGACGAGAGATCGGCGTCAGCGTCGGCACTCTGACGGGCCGTCCGGCGACCGTTCGTCAGGCCGAGCGCGAGGTCGCCCGGCACCCGGACCCCGTCCAGCACCACGTCGTGGCTGGCGCTGGCCCGCAGCCCGAGCTGGTCCCAGGTCGGGTCGATCTCCAGGCCCTCGCTCTCGCCGCGGACCAGGAAGGTGCCGATCCGCGGCTCCTCCTCGTCGGTCCGGGCGGTCACCGCCATCCAGGCGAGCGCCTCGGCTCCGGTGCAGTACGTCTTCCGGCCCGTCAGCAGCCAGCCGTCACCGTCCCGTCGGGCGACCGTGCCGGGCAGCTCGCCCGCCCCGGCACCGGGCTCCGCCCGCAGCGTGTTGACCAGCGCCGGGCCGCGCCGGGACTCGGTGAGCAGCCGCCGGTAGCCCGCCGTCGGCCAGTCGGCCCGGCGGGCCTGCTCGGCGTGCTGGAGCAGGGTGAAGGCGGTGACCACGGCCACCGAGGCGTCGCCGCGGCCGAGTCGGGACAGTGCCCGGACGGTGTCGGCGAGCGTTCCGCCCGGACCGCCGTACCGCTCGGAGACGGTGAGGGTGAGCAGTCCGGCCTCGTGGACGGCCTCGATCCCCTGGTACGGGAAGGTCGCGTCGCGGTCGTGCTCCTCGGCGCGGGCGGCCAGCAGGTCGACCACCCGGGGCAGTCCGGCGAGGGCGGTCTCGACCGCGCTCCGGTCGGGTGCCGCGCCGCCGGGGGCCGAACTTGTGGGTGTGGAACCAGTGGATTCGAGATGGCCGGAACCCGTCGGTTCGGAACCCGCCGGCGGAGCGGCGGTCCGCGAACGGCGTCCGGCGGACGCGCTCCTGGGCGAACGGTTGTCGGCGGGGCGGTCGTCGGACGCGTGGTCCTCGGACGAACGCTCGGCGGTCGAACGGTTGGCGGCGCGAGTGGTCATGATGCTGTGCCTCCGGGCGGCAGCGTGGGCTCGGCAGGTGCGGGCGGCACGCCGTACGGGCGCGCGGTGGCGATCGGCGGCCCCGGAGGCCGGCTCACGGCCCGCCCCTGGTCCCGGCGCCGACCGGACACCCGGCCGATCGCCCGCCGCCGGGGGACGAATCCCCCCTCAGCGGCCCGGACACGCCGCGCTGGCGGTGCGCCGCAGGTCCAGATGCCTGCGACGGGTCAGCAGCGGAAGGCGGCACGGCATGTTCGCGACTGTACGAACCGTTGATCGATACCGTCAAGCAGCGTCCGACCCCCGGGCGGAGCCGGCCGGCCCCGGCGGGATCAGCCCTGCTGGAACATGTCCGCGGGGAGCGGCTTCAGCAGCTGATACAGGTCGTCCGAAATCGGTCGGTCCCAGGACGCGACGGTGACCAGGACGCCGTCGCTGCGGCCGAACTGGGCGCAGAACACGCGCTCCTCGCTGACCTTGACCTTCTTCACGATCAGCAGGTCGTCCCCGAGCATCACCGGGAAGTCCTCGGCCGAGACGAACTCGACCGGCTCGTCGTTCTCCAGCGCCGCGAGCAGCTGCCGCACCTCGAAGGGCACCTCGTCGCCGGTCTCCCGGGCGGGCGAACCCTCGGGGAGGTTGCCGATGAACATCGCCGGACCTCTGCCGCCGAACAGGTCGTAGCGCAGGAAAATCCCCTGGCAGGAGCCGTCCGGGCCGGTCATCATGGCCGCACCGAAGTCACCGGGCCAGTCGCCCGGGTCCATCGCGAGCACGTCGAAGTCCGGGCCGGCGGGCTGTCCGGAGCGACGGCGGAGAAAAGACATGGGAACATCGTACGTGTCCGGCACACCGCGTTCGCGAGGTGGGTGGGGCACCGCCGGGGGGTGGCCGGGAGATCGACGCTCAGAGACCAATGTTGACTCTGAGCAACCGTCCGGGCTACGTTCGGTTCAGCACGACAGCCGTTCTGGGTTTCACCCTCCGGGGGGACGGCATGTCGCAACGCGGCCCTACACGCGTTTCCCTCACTGTGCACTTGTCGTGCCGAACCGCCGAGCACCCAGCTTCGTCGTCGCACACAGCACGAACACACAAGCCAACAGTTCCAAGTTTCACAAGCCAGATCCGCGGGGCCCCGGCCCGTCGCTCCCGTGGATCTGCTCGGGACGCCGCCGCGTGGGGGCGTGCGGGTCCCGAGCACCGGTGCCGTCATCCGAGTCGCTCTCGGCTTCGGCGCCAACCTCCCGGCGACTGCCGGCCCCATCTCGGGGCCGGGACCGGCCGACGCACCCCGGTGCGCAGGGGATGACTGGGAGGATGGCCTGGCAGTACTGCCGGGCCGCACAGCAGGCGCCGTGTCTGGCCGCGTGGGGGCGGTGGGCACGGCGTCTGCCCGTGCTCTTACTCTGAGCTGCGTTTGTCTAACAGTCAACAGAAATTCTGACGGGGCACGCTCAATGGATCATCAGTTGTGATGTTTCGGACCCGAAAGATCCTCTACGGAGCGGACCCCCGTCGACCGGGGGTCCGCTCCCGTGCTGCCGGGCGCCGACTCGGCGCCGACGGGCTCCGCGCGCCTCGGCTCAGGTGAGGTCGAACTCGCCGTCCCGGGCGCCGAGCACGAAGGCCCGCCACTCGCCCGGCGTGAAGACCAGGACCGGCCCGTCCTCCTGGCGGCCGTCCCGCATCCCGATGTAGCCGTCCACGAAGGCGATCTGCACGTCGCCGACGCCCTGGCTGCTGCACAGCCACTCCGCCCCGGTGAAGTCCACCCTGGGCTTCCCGTTCGGCGCCAGATCCGGCTGCACCACGCTGACCTCCGTGTCCGTCCCGCTGTTGGATCCCACTGACCGATCTCCTCCCGACGGCGTTCCTGGGCCAGCCTAGCCACACCGCCCGGCCCCGGTCAGCGGGTTGACGAGGACTCCTCCGGGCGGGGACGGGTGCGGCCGGAGGACCAGTCGAGGCGTGTCCCGACCGGCGGGGGCGGCGGGCAGCTGCCAGAGTGCTGCCAGGGCGCCGTACGACCGCTTCCCCGGCCCGGCCCACGAGGTACCGGGGCCCGGGCCGCTCCGCCGCACCGCCCTGACCGACCGGGATGACCGGTTCGACCGAGCGCGCCTTGCCAGAACGATCCACCGACCGACCCGTTCGAGGGAGCAGCCGATGAGCCGCCGGGACGGCACCCGCGCCGACGTCATCCCCATCTCCGACGCCCCCTCGGCCCATCCCCCGGCACCCCGGACGCCCCCCTCACCCACCCAGCTGCCCCGGCCGACCCCCGCCCGGACCGCCACCCACGGGCGGGTCGGGATCGTCCTGGTCTCGCACAGCCAGGAACTGGCCACCGCCGTACGCTCCCTCGCGCTCGCGTTGACCGGATCCGACTCCCCCGCGCCGGTCGCGGCGACCGGCGGCCACCCGTCGGACGGACCGGGCATCAGCGCCGTCCTGGTGGCCGCCGCGACCCGGCGGGTGGACCAGGGCCACGGCGTGGTGGTGCTCGCCGACCTCGGCGGGGCGGTCACCACCGTCCGCGCGCTGCTGGCCGACGCGGACGAGCACGGGCTGCCCTTCCCGGTCCGGTTCGCCAACGCCCCGTTCGTCGAGGGCGCGGTGGCCGCGACCGCCACCGCCACGGCGGGCGGGGACCTGGCCGCGGTGCTGGACGCGGCGGAGGAGGCCTACCGGCAGTACAAGGGCTGACCGGCGCGGGCGGGTGGTTGAGGACCTGCGGCGGGCCGTGATGGGCCCGCCCCCGGGCTCAGGGGCGCTCCTTGCCCTCCCAGGTGAAGACCGCCGGGCCCTCGCACTCCAGCGCGTGGCGCAGCCGCTCGTGCTCGCTCTCGATCATCGGCGGCAGCTCGTCCAGCCCGAACCAGCCGACGTCCAGCGACTCGTCGTCGTTCACCCGCGCCTCGCCGCCGACCGCGCGGCAGCGGAAGGTCAGCACCAGGTACTGCGTCACATCGCCGTTCGGGTAGGTGACCTGCGGCGAGACCGTGACCGAGGCGAGCAGCTCGGGCACGACCACCACCCCCGTCTCCTCCTCGCACTCGCGCACCACGCCGTCGGCGGGCTGCTCCCCGGGGTCGAGGATGCCGCCGACCGGCGCCCACCGGCCGTCGTCGGCCCGGCGGGCGAGCAGCACCCGGTCGCGGTCGTCCAGCACGACGGCGACGACGGCGCTCAGCCAGAGCGGGCGGGTTCCCACGATGGCGCGGAGCTCGGCGAGGAAGGGGGGAATGGCCATGGGCCGCAGCCTATCGGGGCGGCTCCGGACCGACCCGGTGCGCCCGGCCGGTGTCGGGCCGCAGCAGGGCGAGCACGGTGAGGCCGAGGATGCGCAGGTCGAGCCCGAACGAACGGTGCTCGACGTACCAGAGGTCGAGCTCCGCCCACTCGGGGCGGCTGAGCGGGCGGGGCGTCCGGCCGCGGCTCAGGGCCTGCAGCTGGGCCCAGCCGGTGAGGCCGGGCCGGACGGCGAGCCGGCCGCGCTCCCGGCGGGAGTAGTGCGCCGCCTGGTCCGGGCCGACCGGCAGGGGCCCGATCACCCCCATGTCGCCGCGCGCCACGTTCCACAGCCGCGGCAGCTCGTCCAGGCCGGACTGCCGCAGCAGGGCGGTGAGCCGGCCGTCCCCTCCGGTCCGGAAGCGCAGGAGCTGGAACTCGCGGCCGTGCCGGCCGGTCCGGATCTGCCGCTGGAGGACCGGGCCGCCGGTGCCGCAGCGGAGCAGGACGGCGATCAGCAGGGCCAGCGGCAGTGCGACGACCGCGGCCAGGGCGGCGACGGCGAGGTCGCCGGCGCGTCTCATGAGACGGCCGCGGCGCGATCCGGTCTACCGCTCATCGCTCCACCTCCACGGCGCTTCGAGCCGGAAGAACGCCTTCACAGTAGAGGCGGGATGAAGCTGTCGTCCGGGAATGGTGAAAGAAGAGGGCCTGAGATTGTCCGACTGGACGATATTCAGTCGGTCTGACCAATTTCGCTCGATCGGCCGTTTCGGAATTCCGAGAGCGATCGACGTTACGGGTGGGGGCAACGCCCGGACGGAACCCGCCGACCGTACGGCCGGTACGCCCGCCGGGGCTCCGTCAGAGCGCGGCGCGGCGCCGGTCGCGGAACACGCCGAAGGCGATCCGGCCGAGCAGCAGGACGCCCGCGGCCAGACAACCGGCCACCGCCATCGCCCAGGCCGGCCCGTCACTGTCCGGCACGAACACGGCCACGACGATGCCGAGCGCCAGGCAGGCCAGGCCCACCACCGTCAGCGGGACCTGGTGGGTGACCAGGGCTCCGCCGCTGCACGCGCGAGCCATCCGGGAGGCCCCGTGGAGGTGGAAGGGGTCACGGTCCGCATCTGCCATGAGCCCAAGGTACCCCGGGGCGGCGCGGGTGGCAGCCCGCAGGGAGTGAAGGTCCGGACACGCTGCGCAACCGGGGGATCCGGGCTGGTCAGCGGCACGCCGGGCCCGCCCCGAAGTGTGTCCGAGGCGTCCGGGCGTGCATTCCGGCTCCACAATCAGTCCACGAAAAATCCTCGTCCCCCCGGTACAACCATCCGTCCGGTGCAGCGGTCTCAATGGCATTGAGTGATCCAGGAGCCGTTCGAGGGACGGGTGTGAACCCCCCACCGAGAACAGGAATATCCAGGAGCGGAGCCGCCGCCCCTGGAGTCGGAGGCCGGGCTCCGTCCTCCGGCGGTACCGCCACGCCGCTCGGCGAACGAGGGGGAACCGTGCCGCAGTCCCAGTCCAGTACATCGATCTCCATGGCCCGCGCCCGGCCGGCACCCCGCATGCGCGCGCTGCCCCTGACCGTCGGGTGGTCGGCGGACCGGCACGGCACCGGCCGGCCCACCGACCGTCCGCACGGCGACCACCTGCACGGCGACCACCTTCGCGGCGATCAGCTCGGCGGCGATCTCCTGCACGGCGACCGTCGGCACGAGGAGCACCGCCACGGCACGCACCTGGACGGCGGGGGCCGTCACCGGGCGGCCGTCGACACGGAACAGCAGGACGCTCGGGGCGAATGGCTGCGGTTCGCCCCCGTCCAGCCGCTGTTCCGGGCCCTGGCCGCCCAACGGCTCGCGGTGCTCGCGTACCACGGGGTGACCGACCACCGCTCGTTCGGCGCCCAGCTCGACCGGCTCCAGCGGCTCGCCACGCCGGTCTCGCTCGAAGCGGTCCTCCAGGCCGTGACCGAACGGCGGCCACTGCCGCCCCGGAGCGTCCTGGTCACCTTCGACGACGCCGACCGGAGCGTCCTCACCCACGCCCTACCGGCCCTCGACACCCGGGGCATTCCGGCCACCGCGTTCGTCATCTCGGAGCTCATCGGCACCGAACGGCCGTTCTGGTGGCACGAGGCCGACTTCCTCGCCCGGCACGGGGGCCGGGCCCGCTCGCTCGACTGCGGCCACCCGTCCCAGCTGCTCCGGCGGCTCAAGGCCATGCCGGACCCGGACCGGCGGCGCAGTCTGCACGAACTGCGGGTCAGCGCCGACCGGCGGCCACCCCGCCAGGAGCAGCTGACCCCGGCCGACCTGCTCGCCCTGCGGGACGGCGGCGTCGCGATCGGCAACCACACCCAGGGGCACCCGTGCCTCGGACGCTGCGACGACGACACCGTGCGCGCCGAGATCACCGGCGCCCACGAGGCCCTCACCCGCTGGCTGGGCGAACCGCCGATCGCCTTCGCCTACCCGGACGGCGGCCACGACGTCCGCGCCGAAACCGTCCTACAGGAGCTCGGCTACCGACTCGGCTTCCTCTCCGACCACCGCCTGGGCCCCCGCCTCCCCTCCCATCCCCTCCAGATCAGCCGCCTCCAGGTCGACTCCACCACCAGCACCCGCCGCTTCGACACCATCCTCTCCGGCCTCGAACCCGCCTACCGCCGCTGGCGCCGCCAGGCCGTCGCCTAGCAACGGGCGCCATCACGCCGCACAGGAAGTCGGCCGGGTCGACTTCCTGTGCGGCGCGCCCCCCGGCAGCCCATCCCCAAAGCAACCAATCACTCGAGCCAATCCCGCACCAAAAGTCGGCCGGGCCGACTTCTCACGCGCCCAGCCAAGTCATTTCGGGTGCCTGGAATGCCACCCCCGCCCCCGCAAAAAGTCGACTCCACGCACTCAACTTCCGGCACAAACCCACCCCAGAAGTCGGCCCGCCCGACTTCTGGCGCGCCCCAAGAGGCCACAGCAAGCGCACGCTCAACGAGCTGGGCGAGCCCGGCCGCCACACAGGAAGTCGGCCCGCCCGACTTCTGGCTCGCCCCGCCACGTTCACACAGAAGCCGCAACGGCCGCTCGCCACGCGGAGAAGACGCGGCCGGACCAGGCGCGTCCACTGCGCGAGAAGTCGGCCTGGCCGACTTCTGGCGCGCGCAGGCGGGACCCGGGCTGGCAATCAACCGGCTCGGGAGCGCGGGCCGTATAGCTGCAGCATCCCAGCGCGGCACCGACGCTCGACCGGACCAACCTCCCGCACGCCGCCGGGAAGCCCGGAACGCTCGCTGCACGAAAAGTCGGGCCGGCCGACTTTCTGCGCGATTCGAAGCAGCGACTCCGCGAAAAGTCGGCCGGGCCGACTTCTCGCGCACCAGCAAGCCCAGGACCGGCAACCAACAGACTCCAGGAGCCGGGCTGCCCAGCCGTTGCATCCGGGCATGGCGCAGGAAGTCGACTGGGCCGACTTCCCATGCAAGCAGGCCGGGCATGGGCCCGCGTCCGGGGAGTCTATGCGCGTAGAGGCCAGGGCGATTGGCCGCTTGAGTCGGGGGTGGTGCCGCTCGAAGCGGTCGTTGCGCGAGAAGTCGGCTGGGTCGACTTCTGGTGCAACCGACCAGAAGGGCTTCAGGGAGCGGGCTGCGTGGGAAGTCGGCCGGGCCGACTTCCCACGCGGTCAGCCGATGAGGGTGGCGAGGGCGTTGCCCTGGGGGTAGAGGGCGGCGGCCGGGGGGAGGTGGGCGGGGATGCCGGCGTGGAGGACGGTGAGGGTCCCTGTGCCGGTGCGGGTGGGGTCGGCGACGCGGCGGATGGCCTGGGCGGCGACGGCGTCGGCCGAGCCGTGCAGGGTGAGCCCCGGGGCGGCGGTCGGGGCGACGGCGGCGCGGATGCGGTCGTCGACGAGTTCGTAGTGGGTGCAGCCGAGCACGATGGCGTCGGTGCCGGCCGGCGTCCGGGCGGCGGCGTCGGCGATGGCGGCCGTGACGGCTTCGTCGTCGCCGTGCTCGACCGCGTCCGCGAGGCCCGGGCAGGCGACCTCGGTGATGTCCGCCGAACCGCCGAAGTCGCGGATCAGCCCGCGCTGGTACGCGCTGCCGGTGGTGGCCGGGGTGGCCCAGATGGCGACCCGGCCACCCCGCACGGCGGCGGGCTTGATCGCCGGGACGGTGCCGACCACCGGCAGCCCGGGCTCCAGCTCGGCCCGCAGGGTGGCGAGCGCGTGGACGGAGGCGGTGTTGCAGGCGATCACCAGCGCGTCGGGTTCGAGCGCGGCGGCGGCCCGGCAGCAGCCGAGGGCCAGTTCGGTGACCTCTTCCGGCGTACGGGGCCCCCACGGCATCGAGGCCGGGTTGGAAGAGAGCACCAGATCCACGTCCGGGCGCTGCTTCCGAAGGGCGGCGGCGGCGGCCAGCAGGCCGATTCCGGAGTCCATCAGTGCGATCTTCACGGCTCAAGACTTTAGTCGATCCGCCCGTCGGGCCCGGTTCTGCGGCAGACTGCCGGGGTGACCGTCCTGCTGTGGATCGCCGCGTTCTCCCTGCTGGTCTGGCTCTGGCTGGCGTGCTGCCACGGCTCGTTCTGGCGCACCGACGTTCGGTTGCCGCCGCGTCGCCCGCCGGTCCGCTGGCCGCAGGTGGCGGTCGTGGTGCCGGCCCGGGACGAGGCCTCGGTGGTCCCGGTGAGCCTGCCGACGCTGCTGGCGCAGAAGTACCCGGGGCGGGCCCGGGTGATCCTGGTGGACGACCACAGTTCGGACGACACCGGCGCGCTGGCGGCGGAGCTGCGGACGATCGACGGGCTGGAGCTCACCGTCACCACCCCTCCCCCGCTGCCCCCGGGCTGGACCGGCAAGCTGTGGGCGCTGCGGCACGGCGTGGAGCTGGCCGGTCCGGACGCCGAGTACCTGCTGCTGACGGACGCCGACATCGCGCACGGCCCGGACTCGCTGGCCGAGCTGGTGGCCGCCGCCGAGAGCAACGGCCTGGACCTGGTGTCCCAGATGGCCCGGCTGCGGGTGGAGACCGGCTGGGAGCGGCTGATCGTGCCGGCCTTCGTGTACTTCTTCGCCCAGCTGTACCCGTTCCGCCGGAGCAACCGTCCGGGTGCCCGGACCGCGGCCGCGGCCGGCGGCTGTTCGTTGGTGCGGCGGGAGGCACTGGAGCGGGCAGGCGGGGTGGCGGCGATCCGCGGCGCGGTGATCGACGACGTGTCGCTGGCCCGGGCGGTGAAGTCGACCGGCGGCCGGACCTGGCTGGGTCTGGCCGACGACGTGGACAGCGTGCGTCCGTACCCGCGGCTGGAGCAGCTGTGGCGGATGGTGTCGCGCAGCGCGTACGCCCAGCTCAGGCATTCGCCGGCGCTGCTGCTCGGGACGGTGCTGGGGCTGGCGCTGGTGTACCTGGTGCCGCCGGTGGCGACGGTGGCCGGGCTGGTGGCGGGCGCGCCGGCGGTGGCCGCGGCGGGTGGGGCGGCGTGGGCGCTGATGGCGGGCACGTACCTGCCGATGGTCCGGTACTACGGGCAGCCGGCCGCGGCCGTGCTGCTGCTGCCGTTCACCGCGGGGCTGTACCTGCTGATGACGGTGGATTCGGCCGTACAGCACTGGCGCGGCCGGGGCTCGGCGTGGAAGGGGCGGACGTACTCCCGGGCCTGAGAAACCCGCTGCGCGCCGCACCGCCCCGATCCATACTGCTCGGATGGACCGTCAGCAGATCTCCCGCCTCGCCCATGCCCACCACCCGATCGCGGCCCCGCTGGCGGACGGCTCGGTGGCCCGGTTGCTGGACCGTGCCATGGCCGGGACGGAGCAGGGCCGGGCCCTGGACCTGGGCTGCGGCGAGGGCGCCTGGCTGCTCCGGGCGCTGGCCGCCGGCCCGGGCTGGCGGGCAGCGGGCGTGGACCTGGACGCGGCGGCGCTGACCCGGGCCCGGGAGTCCGCGGCCGCGCTGGGCGTGGCCCGCCGGATCGGCCTGCACCACCTGGACGCAAGGGAGTTCACCGCGGAGGAGCCCTTCGACCTGGTGCTGTGCGTCGGCGCCACCCACGCGTTCGGCGGCCTGCTGCCGACGCTCGCCGCGGCCCGCGAACTCCTGGCCCCGGGCGGCCGGTTGCTGGTCGGCGAGGGGTTCTGGCAGCGCGAGCCGTCCCGGGCGGCACTGGACGGACTGGGCGCGGCACGGGAGGACTTCGCGGATCTCGCGACGACCACCGAGCGGGTCCTCGCGGAGGGCTGGACGCCGGTGTTCGGGCTTGTCAGCACCGAACAGGAGTGGGACGAGTACGAGTTCGCCTGGACGGGCTCGCTGGCCGAGTGGGCGCTGGACCACCCGGAGCACCCTGACGCGGCGGCCGCCCGGGAGGCGGCGGACCGGCACCGCACCGGGTGGCTGCACGGCTACCGGGGGACGCTCGGCTTCGTCACCTACCTGCTGCGCCGCGACTGAAGCACGCCGAAGGGCTCTGAACACGCCCGAACCGCCTGAGCCTCCCGCCCCCGAACACCCCGCACCGGTCGGCTACTTCCCGATCCGCGCGAGGAAGTCGTCGATCAGCGGGGCGATTTCGGGCAGCTTCTCCTCCAGCGCGAAGTGCCCGGTGTCGAACAGGTGCAGCTCGGCCCCGGGCAGGTCGCGCAGATAGGCGCGCGCACCGGCCTCGGTGAAGAACGGGTCGCCCACTCCCCAGAGCACCAGCGTGGGCGGCTGGTCGGCGCGCAGCCAGGCCTGCCAGGCGGGGTAGAGCTCGACGTTGGAGAAGTAGTCGAGGGCGAGTTCGACCTGGATGTCCTTGCGGCCGGGCAGGTCGAGGAAGTGCTGGTCGAGCGTCCAGCCGTCGGGGGCGACCAGGCTCGGGTCACCGGTGCCGCCCTCGTACTGGCCGCGGGTGACGTCCGGGGTGAGGATCGAGCGGGCGGCCAGCTCCGCGCCCGGCACGCCGCGCCTGTTCGCGATGAACTCCCTTGCCTGGTCGGAGAGTCCCTCCTCGTAGGCGTTGCCGTTCTGGACCACCAGGCCGGTGATCCACTCCGGGTGCCGGGTGGCCAGGCGCAGGCCGACGGGGGCGCCGAAGTCGAAGACGTACAGCGCGAAGCGGTCCAGGCCGAGGGCGAGGCAGAAGCCCTCGATCACGTCGGCGAGGGCGTCGAAGCGGTACGTGAAGGCGTCGGGCGCGGGGCTGTCGCTGTGGCCGAAGCCCGGGTAGTCGGGGGCTATCAGGCGGTAGCGGGTGCCGAGCGCGTCGAGCAGCCGGGCGTACTGGTGGGAGGAGGACGGGAAGCCGTGCAGCAGCAGGAGCACGGGGGCGTCGAGCGGGCCGGTTTCGCGGTAGAAGACGCGCAGGCCGTCGACGTCGACGTGGCGGTGGTGGACGTGAGGGATCATCAGCTCGCTCATGCTAACCATTAAACAGCATGTAAATGGTTAGGCAAGGTGCTGTTCGGACAAGACGCCTGCCGGGCAGGGCACATGAGCGAGCTGATCCGCTGTCACCGCGAGGGCCGGAGCACCGGCTCAGTGACCCCGCGCCTGCTCCTGCTGCACCAGGTGGTCGAGCACCTCGGGCATCGCCTCGACCCCGCCGGCCTGGGTCGGCGAGGTGCGGTACTCACCCTGGACGACGACCGTCGGCAGCTCGTTGACGCCGTAGCGGGTGAAGTCGGCGGCGGCCTCCTCGACCGACCGCGTCACCTCGGCGGAGCGGTACGTCTCGCCGAACGCCTTGGCGTCGACGCCCTGCCGCGCGGCCCAGTCGGTGGCGGTGGCCTCGGTGGTGAGGTCGACCCGCTCGGTGTGCACGGCGCGGAAGACGCTGACCTGGAGGCGGTCGACCTGGCCGAGGCGCTCCAGCGTGTAGAAGATCCGGGCGTGGCTCCGTTGCGCGGCCTCGTCCGGACTGCCGGGCCAGACGGCCGGGATGCGGCGCAGCGCGACATCGGCGCGGTGCTTCTCCGCCCAGGCCTGCAGGGGCTGTTCGAGCGCCTGGGAGTGGCTGCAGTCGTACCAGAAGAACTCGACCGCCTCGGTCCGGACGCTCTCACGGACCGGCTGCGGATGGTCGAGCTTGACGAACTGGGCGCCCCCGAACGGGATTTGGTGGGTGATCGCGCCGGCCTGGACGGGGGACGCGGCAATCCCGACGGCGACGGCGAGCAGGACGGTGGACCGCAGCAGCGACTTCGATTTCACACCGGGCAGTGTGCTGGCGGCGGTTCGCTACCGGCCGGTTGCTGCGCACGGGCCGCGCCGGATTCGCCCGGACGGCGTAGCCGGGCCGGGCGTCGAGGACGGGCCGGCCGCCCGACGGGGTCGGCACGGCCACCCCGGTCGGCATGGCACCCCTGGCCCGCCAGGCCCCCCGGTCAGCGGGCGGCCTCCGGGCCCGCCGTCCATACCTCGGCGACCAGTTGCTGCCAGGCGTCCACGACGGCGCCCAGCTCGAAGTGCTCCAGCGCGTGCGCCCGGGCCGCCGCGCCGAGGCCCGCCCGGTTGACCGCGAGCACCTTGCCCAGCGCCTCGGCGAGGGCGAGCGGGTCCCCGGGGGCGACCAGCGCGCCGGTGGCACCGTCCCGGACCACCTCGCGCACCCAGCCGACGTCGGTGGCCACGGCGGGCACCCCGGCCAGCGCCGCCTCGATCAGCGCGCCGGGCACGCCCTCGCTGTCGCTGGTCAGCAGCAGCGCGTCGGCGGCGCGGTAGAGCGGGGCCGGGTCGGGCAGCGAGCCGAGGAAGTGGGCGCGGGCGGCGGCCGGGTGGCGGGCCAGCGACTCGCGCAGCGGTCCGTCTCCGGCGACGGCGAGCCGGACGTCGGGCAGCCGGTCGAGCACGTCGAGGGCCAGGTCGAGCCGCTTCTCCGGGGCTATCGCCCCGATCCAGGCGACCAGCAGCACGTCGGCCGGAAGGCCCAGCGCGTGCCGCGCGGCACGCCGGTCGTCCCGGCCGTCGGCAGGCGGGTAGCTCTCGGCGGCACGGGAGTTGGGGATCACGTGCACCTTCCCGTCGGGCAGCCGGAACTGTTCCTCCAGGACGACGCGCGCCTCGTCGGTGAGCGTGGTGACGGCGGCCGCGCGGTGCATCAGCGCGCCACCGCGCACCCGGCGCAACCGGTTGGCGGTCCAGTAGCGCGGGTGGCCGACCGAGACGTAGACGAAGGGCGTACGGGTCCCGGCCAGGGCGAGGGCGCAGGCGGCCAGGGTGTCCGAGCCGTGGGCGAGCACCACGTCGGCGGCGCGGGAGGCGGAGCGCAGCGCCCGCAGGGTGCTCGGGTGCAGCCGGCCGGGGCCCAGCACGGCGGCGGAGCGTAGCCCGGCGGCGGCGGAGCAGTCGACGGCGGACCGGCCGGCGGCCTCGGGGTCCGGGCTCGCGGACCCGGAGCCCGGACCTGCGGAATCGGGGCTCCGGCCTGCGGAACCGGGGCCGGTGGAGTCCCGGCCCGCCCCGCCGGGGCCGGAGGGGACGGCCGGGTGCGGGGCGAGGGCGCACAGCGCGGAGGCCTGCCCCCGACGGCCCAGTTCCCGGTGGAGGTCACGGGCGAAGTTCTGCGCGCCGCCCCGGCGTGAGTCGCTGATCAGGTGCAGGACACGCGGACGGTTTCCGGCCGGATCGGCCGACAAATGGTCGGGCATGGACCGACCTTGGCACAGTGCTCCGCCCGGTACATCCCCTTCGCGCAACCTGATGGTGGCCCATCCGCCCGCGCTTGTACACCGGATGTGCGCCACGGGGCCGCCGTCGTGCGCCGTACGCGACCGCCGTGCGCCCCGTCTCGCCCCCTGCCGCGCTCCGGTCCACCCTGTCGCGCCGGGTCGGCGCCGCCCCGGACCGGCGCGTGCCGGTGTCACATGCGGCGCCACACGCGGTGCCACAGGGGCGAGTTGGAGCGGTCGACCAACCGACTGGCTCGGCTGTTCGACCGGGGAAAGGCCGGTACGCGGAGCGTCCCCGCCCCGCAGGGCCCACGGACGCGGGGCGCCTCGACGGTTACCCGATTCGGGTGAACGCGGTTGGACCTCGGCCCGGCCCGCTCGGCAGGATGTCCGGCCTGGGGCGGCACCCGCCGTGCCGCCCCATCTCCCCCTCCCCCGTACGGATTTGGAGTCACCCGGTGTTCAAGGGATTCCGCAGCTTCCTGCTGCGCGGAAACGTGGTGGACCTCGCGGTCGGCATCGTGATCGGCGCTGCCTTCACCGCCGTCGTCACCGGGTTCGTCAGCGCCTTCCTCACCCCGCTGGTCGGCGTCGCGTCCGGCGCCGTCGGCGACTTCACCCAGAAGACCTTCGACGTGGCCGGCACCCGGTTCCCGTACGGCCTCTTCGTCAACGCCGTCATCGGCTTCGTCCTGACCGCCGCCGTCATCTACTTCGCCGTGGTGCTGCCGGTCGGCAAGCTCCAGTCCCGCTTCGAATCGGCCAAGCCCGCGCCGGCCGCGAAGGTGGACTGCCCGGAGTGCCTGAGCAGCATCCCGGCCGCCGCGACCCGGTGCTCCTTCTGCACCTCCGAGATCGGCAAGCCGGCCCTGCCCGCACAGGCCCAGGCCCTGCAGTCGCACTGAGCGCCGACACCCGGACCAGCGACGGGCCGCCGCCTGATCAGCGGCCGGCCATCGGGCCGACGGCCCAGGTCGCGGGCCTGAACCGGGCCCCGGAGAGCTGACGGGAATTTTATTCCCGAAACATTCACGAGCCCCCGTCGCCTGCTCGGCGGGGGCTCGAATGCGCCCGCGCACGCCCTGTCCGGGAAAAGTTTCTCCGCAGGGCCCCCGACCGTCCACCGGCCGGTCACCACAAGGCCTTCCGGGGCCTCCGTCCGGCCGCCGTTCGACCACTGACGGGGTGCCAAGGTTGTCCGGAACCGGTCGCCGGAATGTCCGTCTTTCCTACTTTCGAAACCTTTGTGCGAGCGAAGACTGTGTAAACACTCGAACTGCTCCCCCTCCCGCTCTCCTCAGCAGGCGCGTTGTGGGCTTACCGTATGCCCCATGACCTCGCCCCGCTCCTACGACGGAGTCGGCTACCCCTCTCCGTCCTACTCCTCCGGCACGCCGATCTACGACAGCCTCGTGGCTGAGCGCGGCGTCCCCCAGATCGCGCCCATCAACGTGCCGGCCGCCCTGCCGCCGGCGCTGTCGTCCGGTTACGGATCCGGCCTCGGCCCGTCCTACGAGAACCGGTACGCCAACGGGTACGAAAGCGCTGGCAGCAACCTCCCCGCGCTGCCGCCCGCCCGCCTCGCCCTGGGCCCCGGCCCGAGCAGCGGCCCCTCCGCCGGCCCCGCCACGGCGTACATCCCCGCGCAGCCCGCGCCGGCGTACGCCGCCCCCCAGCCTCCGGTCCCCGGCTACGGCGCCCCCCAGCCGTACCAGCGACCGCAGCCCGGCACCCCCGCCTTCAGCCAGACCGCCGGAGGCGGCTACCAGCCGACCGGCGGCCAGAGCTTCGGCGGCCAGAACACCTTCATCGGCGCCCAGGGCGGCCAGCAGACCTTCGGCGCGCAGCCGGCCGGCGGACCGGGCGGTTTCGGCCAGGGCCAGCCCGCCGCTCCGCAGGGCTTCGGCGGCCAGCAGTCGTTCGGCGGTCCGGCCGCCGGCGGCCCCGGCTTCCAGGGCCAGGGCGGCGACCAGTCCTTCGGCGGTGCCCAGCTGCGCCCGGCCATGGCGCCGGTCGCGCCGGTCCGCCCGACGCAGCCGCAGCGCCCGGGCCCGTACGGCGAGTCCGGCCAGTTCCAGGGCGGCTACCAGCAGCAGGGCCAGGGCTACTGAGCCGCTGACACCCCGAGGCCGTCCCCCCACGCGGCCCGCACCCGCACCACCTGAGCAGCACCCGGCGCCCCCCGTACGCCGGGCGAACGGAGAAACGGGTCATCCACGGACCGCCCGGAACGCCCCCCACGGCGTCCGGGCGGTCCGTGCGCATTAGGGGGCATTCCCGGCGAACCCCCGCAGGCTGGCAGGATGGAGGAATGCACCTCACCGGACTCCACGTCTACCCCGTCAAGTCGATGTACCGCCTGAGCCCGGACACCGCCGTGGTTCACCCCTGGGGTCTGGCCGGAGACCGTCGCTGGATGCTCGCCGACGCGAACGGACGCTTCGTCAGCCAGCGCGAGGACGCGGCCCTCGCACGGGTGCGGACCGGACTGCTGCCCGACGGCGTCCTCACCCTGACCACCCCCGACGGCTCCCGGATCGAGGTCCCCGCCCCCGCCGTCGCGGCCGGCGACCCGCTCGCCGACGTCGAGGTCTGGGGAACGCGCTTCCGTGCCGCGGAGGCCGACAAGGAGACGCACCGGTGGATCGCCGAACACCTCGGCGACTACCGCCTGGTGCACCTTGACGACCCGCGCGCCCGGCCGGTCGACCCCGAGTACAGCGCGCCCGGCGACAGCGTCTCGATGGCCGACGGCTATCCGCTGCTGCTCACCACCACCGCCTCGCTGGACCGCCTCAACGAGCTGATCGCCGCCGAGAACCCGGACGGCCACGAGACCCTGCCGATGGAGCGCTTCCGTCCGAGCGTGGTGATCGGCGGCACCGAACCGTGGGCCGAGGACACCTGGCGCCGGATCCGGATCGGCTCGGTCACCTTCAAGGTGGTCAAGCCGTGCGGCCGCTGCATGATCACCACCACCGACCAGGAGACCGGCGAGCGGCGCGGCAAGGAGCCGCTGCGCACCCTGGCCCGGCACCACCGGCTGCTGCGCAAGGCCGCGTTCGGGCAGAACCTGATCCCCGAGCGGCCGGCCGGCGTCGAGGGGGACGAGCTCGGCACGCTGCGGCTGGGCGACGAGCTCGAGGTGCTCGAGGACGGGGCGCACTGGCCCGCCGACGGGCGCTGAGCGCTCGGGCCGGTTCTCCGGGAGAGTGGGCCGCTCCCGCCGACCCTCCGCGCCGGCTGCCGACGGTCGAGTACTGACCACCGACCATCGGATGCCGACCGCCGACCGCCCGTGCCGGAGGGCGGGGCGCATCGGCCCGTGGACCGGCGCCGGGCACGCGCCGCACTCCGAAACCGGCGCGCCCGGACGGAACCACCGCTGTGCGCGCTCGTTGAAACAAGTGGTCGGAACCTGTGGCGGCGCTGAGCGCTACCGGTGTCCGCGCGACCGCGGGCGGCCGGACCACCCACGTGGGCGCGCTACGGTGGGCGGACGGCCCGCGCACCCCCGCGCGTTCGGCCCGTTGATCGCCGGCTCGACGAAGGTGGGGACGACAGACCGTCATGGCTGAGCACAGGGTCCGGGTCACCCAGGACAGCGCATCCCGCTGGCGTCGCCGCGCGGGCGAGTACGACACGCTCGCGGAGGCCCTGGCCGCCGCCGAACCGGGCGACACGGTGACCGTCCGCCCGGGCACCTTCCGGGAGAACGTGCTGCTGGACAAGCCGGTGACGATCGTCCCGGCCCAGGGCCCGGGGACGGTCCGGATCGACCCGCCCTCCGGGGTGGCGCTCACCGTGACCGCCGCCGCCACCGTGCGCGACCTGGTGGTCGAGGGCGGCGACAGCACCACCCCGGCCGTGCTGGTCACCGGGCCGGAGGCGACCCCCTCCTTCAGCGGCTGCCGGGTGGAGACCCGCTCGGCCACCGGCATCGAGGTCACCGGCGGCGCCCGGCCGACCCTGCGCGGCTGCGTGGTCACCAACCCGGGCGGGCTCGGGCTGCGGCTGCGCGGCCCGGACACCGCCGCCGCCTTCGAGGACTGCGAGGTCGCCGCCGCCGGCCAGGCCGGACTGGCCGTCCTCGGCGGCGCCACCGCGGCCCTGGACCGCTGCCGCGTCCACCACGCCTCCGGCGCCGGCGTCCTGCTCTCCGACCCCGGCAGCGCCGCCGAACTGACCGGCTGCGAGATCTACGAGATCCGCGGCAGCGGCGTGCAGGCCGAGGCGCAGGCGGGCGGGCGGCTGGTCGACTGCGAGATCCACCGGGTCACCGGCAACGGTCTCACCCTGGACGGCGAGGCCGAACTGGTGCTCACCGGCTGCCGGGTGCACGACCTGCCCGAGAACGGCGCCGACCTGCGCGGACGCGCCCGGCTGAGCCTCGCCAACAGCACCGTCCGGGACTTCGGGCGCGGGGCGCTGTCGGTCTGGGACCAAGGCACCGAGGCGGTCGCCGAGTCCTGCGAGATCCACGGCTCGACCGGCGAGTACCCGGCGCTCTGGGTCAGCGACGGCGCCCGGCTGACCCTCACCGACTGCTCGCTGCACGACCTGCCGGACGCCCTGTTCGTCCTCGACCGGGACTCCGCCGCCACCGCCGAGGGCTGCTCGTTCAGCCGGATCCGCAGCTCGGCGGTCTCGGTCAGCGGCGGGGCCACCGTCTCCCTGGCCTCCTGCCGGGTGCAGGAGGCGGGCACCGGGCTCTGGTTCCGCGACCACGGCAGCGGCGGACTGCTCACCGACTGCGAGATCTCCGACGTGGCCACCGGCGTGATCGTCACCAAGGGCGCCGACCCGGTGCTGCGCGCCTGCACCGTACGGGCCAGCACGGACGCCGGGGTGTACGTCTCGGCCCAGGGGCGGGGCACCTTCGAGGACTGCCGGGTCTCGCAGGGCAAGGGCTTCGGCTTCCACATCATCGACGGCTGCCGGACCCAGCTCACCCGTTGCCGGGCGGAGCACAACCAGCGGGCCGGGTTCGAGTTCTCCGAGCCGGGGCCGGTCACCGAGGGGTGCATCTCGGACGACGTCGGGGCGGCTCCGGTGCCGTCCGCTCCCGCCCCGCCCGGCGGCGGGGCGGGGCCGGGATCCGCGGGTGGGCGCGGTCCGGGGCTGGGGTCGTCGTACGGGTCCACCGACGTGCCCGCGCCGCGGACCGCCCAACTGACCACGGTGGCCCCACTGTTGGCGTCGGCCGCGGCCGGTTCGGCCGCGATCTCGCCGATCCCGGACTGCCGGCCGGCCGAGGAGGCGCTCGCCGAACTGGACTCGCTCGTCGGACTGGCCACGGTGAAGCAGGAGGTGCGCACACTGATCGACCTGATCTCGGTCGGCCGGCGCCGCCGCCAGGCCGGGCTCAAGGCCCCCTCGCTGCGCCGCCACCTGGTCTTCACCGGCGCACCCGGCACCGGCAAGACCACCGTCGCCCGGCTGTACGGCGAGATCCTCGCCTCGCTCGGGGTGCTCCAGCGCGGACACCTGGTCGAGGTGGCACGGGTGGACCTGGTCGGCGAACACATCGGCTCCACCGCGATCCGCACCGCGGCCGCCTTCGACCGGGCGCGCGGCGGGGTGCTCTTCATCGACGAGGCGTACGCGCTCGCACCCGAGGACGGGGCGCGGGACTTCGGGCGCGAGGCGATCGACACCCTGGTCAAGCTGATGGAGGACCACCGCGACGAGGTGGTCGTCATCGTGGCCGGCTACACCGCCGAGATGGAGCGCTTCCTCTCCGCCAACCCCGGTGTCTCCTCCCGTTTCTCACGCACCATCGGCTTCCCCGACTACACGGCGGACGAGCTGCTGGAGATCGCCCGGTCGCAGTGCGCCGAGCACGAGTACGCGCTCTCCGAGGAGACGGAGGAGGCGCTGCTGGAACACTTCGGCGGGATGGAGCGCGGCCCCAACTTCGGCAACGGGCGCACCGCGCGACAGGTCTTCGAGACCATGGTCGAGCGGCACGCGGTACGGATCGCCCACCTCGCGGACCCGTCCACGGAGGAACTCCAGCTGCTCGTCCCGGCCGACCTGCCCACGGCGCCGCTGCCGTAGGGCCCAGTGCGGTAGGGCCGGCGACCGGGGAACTCGTCGCCGGGGAACTCGTCGGCCGCGCCGGGCCGTTGAGGCGGGCATGGGTGTGCTGTTGACGGGCGCGGCGGGCGGGTTGCTGCTGCCGGCCGGACTGGTCGTGGTGTTCTTCCTCGGTGCGGTGGCGCGGCGGCTGCGCGCCCGGCCGGCGGTGGGACCCGACGGCGGGCGCGGCGCGGGTGCGACCGCGACGGAGGAGCTGCACGCGCTGCTCTACCCGAGCAAGCGGGTGCAGCTGGAGCAGCGACGGGTCGAGCTGGTGCTGCGGGACGACGAGCACGACGGCGCGCCGAAGCGGACGGGGATCGACCTTGCGGGCGGTCGGGCAGTGATCCGGCGGGTAGCGGGCACCGGCTGACGGCTGACGGCTGACGGCTGACGACGAACAGGCAACAGCGAACAGACGACAGCTGACAGAGTTTGAAATCTGTCAGCTGTCACCCGTCCGCCGGCCGGCGCGTCAGCCCGTCCAGGCGCCGCCGGCCAGGAAGGACTCCAGGGCCGCCCGGTAGGGCGCGATGTCGATCCGCTCGCCCGCCAGCCAGTCGTCCGAGTAGTACTTGTCCAGGTAGCGGTCCCCCGGGTCGCAGATCAGGCCGACCACGCTGCCCGTCCGCCCGGCCGCCCGCATCTCGGCGACGATCCGCAGCGCGCTCCACAGGCCCGTCCCGGTGGAGGCCCCCGCCTTCTTGCCGAGCACCTGCTCCAACACCCGGACGGCGGCGATCGACGCGGCGTCCGGCACCTTCATCATCCGGTCGATCGCCCCGGGGACGAAGCTCGGCTCCATCCGCGGCCGTCCGATGCCCTCGATCCGCGAGCCGCTCTCGCAGACGGCCTCCGGATCGTGGCGCACCCAGCCGTCGAAGAAGCAGGAGTTCTCCGGGTCCGCGACGCAGATCCGGGTGTCGTACTGCATGTAGTGCACGAACCGGGCGATGGTCGCCGAGGTGCCGCCGGTCCCGGCGGTGGCCACGATCCAGGCCGGCTCGGGGTGCGGCTCCAGGCGCAGCTGGGCGAAGACCGACTCGGCGATGTTGTTGTTGCCGCGCCAGTCGGTGGCCCGCTCGGCGTAGGTGAACTGGTCCATGTAGTGCCCGTCGGTCTCCTCGGCGAGCCGGGCGGAGGCCTCGTACACCTCGTCCGAACGCTCGACCAGGTGACACTCGCCGCCGTGGAACTGGATCAGGTCGATCTTGGACTGGCTGGTGCTCTTGGCCATCACGGCGATGAACGGCACGCCGACGAGCTGGGCGAAGTACGCCTCGGAGACGGCGGTGGAGCCGCTGGAGGCCTCGATCACCGGCTTGCCGGGCCGGATCCAACCGTTGCAGAGCCCGTAGAGGAAGAGCGAGCGGGCCAGGCGGTGCTTGAGCGAGCCGGTCGGGTGGGTGGACTCGTCCTTGAGGTAGAGGTCGATCCCCCACTCCGCGGGCAGCGGGAAGCGCAGCAGATGGGTGTCGGCGGAGCGGTTGGCGTCGGCCTGGACCTTGCGCACCGCCTCCTTGAGCCAGGCGCGGTACTCCGGGTCGGAGCGGTCGACGTCGGCGGTCGGCTCGATGCCGGACTGGGTGCTCATGGTCGCTGTCTCCCTCGTGGTGGCCCCCCGATGCTCACTACGAGTGTATGAGAGTCACGATAAGTGACCGTTTTCGAAGAGCCAGCTTCCGCTTATCGCCGTCAGGACAGATCTGGTCACCGTCGGGGGCGGAACTCATCGACCAGGGCAGACCCGATCGCCGTCAGGGCAGCACCGGCACCGACTGCGGGTCCGCCAGGTACGGCCCCCAGCCCAGCTCGGCCGCGCCCGCGAGCGCGCCGTGCGCCAGCTCCGCGCCGACGATCGGCACCCGGCCGCTGCGCCCCCACAGGCTGCGCTCAGCGACCACCGACCGCAGCCGGTCGGGCGCGGCCTCCAGCAGGTGGAGGTGCAGCCCGCTGAGGACCACCCGGTCGGGGTTGAGGATGTTGGCGACGCCCGCCAGGCCGAGTCCGAGCCGGTCGATGACATGCTCCACCGCCGCCCGCGCCCGGTCGTCCGTCGCGGCGGCCCGGCACAGCTCGCGCGCCTGGTCGAGCAGCGGGCGTCCCGGTTCCGGGGTGAGCCCGGCGGCGGTGAACAGCGCGTCGGGGTCGGTCTCGGAGTTCAAGCAGCCCCGGTTGCCGCACATGCAGGGCCGTCCCTGCGGGTCGACGGTGAGGTGGCCGACCTCCAGGGCGAGGCCGGCGCTGCCGGTGTGCAGGTGTCCGTCGATGACCAGCGCGCCACCGACGCCGCGGTGGCCGGAGGTGACGAAGAGCAGGTGGCGGGCGCCGCGGCCGGCGCCGTGCCGGTACTCGGCGAGCGCGGCCAGGTTGGCGTCGTTGGCGATCGCGGTGGGCAGCGGGCGCAGCGCCTTCGGGCCGTGGTCGGCGCGTCCGACCTCGACGTCGTACAGGTCGGCGACCGGGGTGCCGCTGGGCCAGGCGAAGTGCAGCGCGGCGAGAGCGGTGCCGTCCGGCTCGGTGACCGGGTTGGGCAGCGCGAGCGCGGCGCCCAGACAGCGGCGGTCGGTCGCGCGGGCGAGTTCGGCACCGGCCACGGCGACGGCGCGCAGCATCCGGACCGGGTCGGTGGCGGCGGGCAGCGGCAGGTGGACGGGCGGGTCGAGCAGTCCGCCGAGGCCGGCCAGGGTGACGCTCAGTCCGTCGGCGTGGATCTGCCCGGCGACCACGACCGGGCCGTTCGGGTCGATCGCGAGCCGGTGCGACGGGCGGCCGCGACCGCCGCCGGCCGGGCGCGAGTCGACGGTGATCAGGCCGAGCGCCTCGAGTTCGGCGGTGACCGCGCCGGCGGTGGCCCGGGTGACGTCCAGCGCGCGGGTGAGCGCCGAGCGGGTCGGCGTCTGGCCGGTGTGGATCAGGGAGAGCGCTGGGCCGAGCAGCGTCCGGCCCCGGTCGGGAGCCGCGCGGCGGTGGTTGTCGCGCTGCGCGTCGGAGTCGTTCCCGGTACCGGGCCTCGGGCTTGATGGTGAGAGCTGCACGCCCCTATTGTGACTTTGTGTCGCTTCGAAACAAAATCGGTTCACGCACCCGGCCCGATCGCCCCTCCTCCCAGTCTCGCAGCACACCCCCGGTGACGGACAGCCCCTGGGGTCCTGCACGCATCGCCCTCACCGCGTTCTTCGCCGTCGACGGCTTCCTCTTCGCCTCCTGGGTCGTCCGCATCCCGGACATCCGCAGTCAGGTCAGCGCCTCGCACAGCGCCCTCGGGCTCGCCCTGCTCTGCCTGTCCATCGGCGCCGTCCTCACCATGCCCGTGATCGGCCGGCTCTGCCTGCGGTACGGCTCCCGGCCGGTGACCGTCGGCTCGCTCGCCCTGCTCAGCCTCGCCGTGCTGCTGCCCGCGCACGCCCACTCGGTCACCGCGCTCGGCGGGGTGCTGCTGCTGTTCGGCGCGGGGTACGGCGGGGCCAACGTCGCGATGAACAGCGCCGCCGTCGACCTGGTCGCGCAGCTGCGGCGGCCCGTGATGCCCAGCTTCCACGCCGGGTACAGCTTCGGCGGGCTGGTCGGCACCGGCGTCAGCGGACTGCTCGCCGGCCCGCTGAGCACCGCGTGGGCACTCGCGCTCAGCGCGGCGCTGGGCATGGCCGTCACCGTCGGCGCGGGCGTCGTCCTGCTGCGCAGCCCGGCGGCGGCAGCGGTCGCACCCAGCCATACGGGCCGTACGGCGGAACCGTCCGGGACCGCGCGGCCGGACGCGGGCTCGACCCGCCCCCGTACCCGCCTGCTCGTCCTGCTGCTCGGCCTCACCGCGCTCTGCACCGCGTACGGCGAGGGCGCGATCGCCGACTGGGCCACGCTCCACCTCACCGACGACGTCCAGGCGAGTTCCGTGGTGGCCGCCACCGGCTACGGCGCGTACGCGTTCGCGATGGCCGGTGGGCGGGTCGGCGGCACCTGGCTGTCCATCAGGCTCGGCCAGACCCGGCTGATGCTGTTCGGCGGGCTGACGGCGGCGGTCGGCATGCTGGTCGCCGCCCTGGCGCCGGTGGTGCCGGTGGCGATCTGCGGGTTCGTGCTGGTCGGCCTCGGCCTGGCCAACCTCTTCCCGCTCGCCATCGCCCGGGCCGGTGCGGCGGGCGGGCCGCAGGGCGTCGCGTTCGCCTCCTCGCTCGGCTACGGGGGGATGCTGATCGGCCCGGTGGTGATCGGCTTCCTCGCCGACGCGGCCGGACTGCCGCTGGCTCTCACCACGGTCACGCTCGCGGCCACGGTGGCGGCGCTCCTGCCGCTGTCGGTCGGACGGCGGGTGACGGACGACCGGTGACGGTCGACAGGCAACGGATGACAGGGAACAGCGAACAGATGACAGCCGACAGATAACAGCTGACAGACACTGAAATCTGTTATCTGTCACCTGTCATCCGTCATCCGCCGTGTGACAGGATGCGAGGCCATGACGACCAGCGAACGCTTCCAGGTACTGCGGGCGGGCGAGCGCCCGGCGACGGCGTGGCTCAACGGGGGCGGGGTGACCAGGGAGGTCGCCGGGTTCCCGGTCGGCGCCGGACTGGACGCCTTCGACTGGCGGGTCAGCCTCGCGGACGTCGCCTCGGCGGGGCCGTTCTCCCCGTTCCCCGGGATCGACCGGGTGATCACCCTGGTCGAGGGCGCCGGCATGGCGCTCACCGTCGACGGTACCGAGCAGCTGGTCGACGCGCCGTTCCGGCCGTTCGCCTTCTCCGGCGACGCCACCACCGACTGTCGGCTGCTGGCCGGCCCGGTGGTGGACTTCAACGTGATGACGCGCCGCGGGCGGGTCGAGGCCGCGGTCGACCTGGCCACCGCGGCCACCACGGTCGACGTCCCGGACGGGAGCACCGCCCTCCTGGTCTGCCTCGCCGGCACCGCCGCTGTCCACACCGCCACCGTCCGCACCGCCTCCGTCGACGGCGTCGAACTCGCCCGCTACGACGCCGCGTTGCTCGACACCCCGGGCACGTACGAGCTGCACCCGGACGGCACCACCGCCGTCATCGCCTTCCGCACCGCGCCCTGAGAGCCGGTCAAGGGCCGCACCACCGAACAGCGGCGCTCCCACCTCCCGGGACCACCCCGGGGGCAGGAGCGCCGCCGCCGCTTCACCCGCAGAACACCGGCGTGGCGTGCCCCGGATCCAGCGCGTTGGTGACCAGGTGCAGCGCCGTCGGCGAGAACGCGATCCCGACGTGCTCCACCAGCGAGACCGGGCAGTGTTCCTGCACCACCTGGTTGTCGACGTCCGGGCCGCTCAGGAACTGGGTCCGCCACGGGGTGACGACTTCATCGAGGACCGTCGAGATCACCGTGTAGCGCACGCCCGGTACGGTGTCGGGCCGGGAGGCCATCACCGTGTTGAAGTCGGAGCCCACCGCCTGGTCCCGGCAGGCCTTGCAGACCGTGTAGATCAGGTCCGCGACGCCCGGGAAGTACGGCACCAGGTTGGTGATCCCGTCGAGCGTCGTGCCGTGGTTGGACGGCGCCAGCCCGACCAGCCTGCCGACCTTGGACCCGCCACCGAGGAACTTGAGGTAGTAGTTCGGCAGCATGCCGCCCTGCGAGTGCCCGACGATGTCGACCTTGGCCGCGCCGGTCGCGGTCCGCACCAGGTCCACGAACCGGCCGAGTTGGGCCGCCGACTCCGGCACCGGCCCGAGGCCGCCGATCGGCAGCAGCAGGCCGCTGCCGCTGGAGGTGACGCCGGGGATCATCCCGTAGTCGAGGGCGAAGACGCAGTACCCGAGGCTCTTCAGCAGCGGGGAGAGCGCCAGCCAGTTCTCGTAGCGGTTGGCGAAGGTGCCGTGCACCAGGACGACCGGGTCGGGGTGCGCGGTGGTCGGCCGGCACGTCCAGTCGTTGGCGCCGGGCGGCGAGGCCACCGTGTCGCCGTCCGGCGGCAGTTCGGCGGACGAGGCGGACGAGCTGGACGAGGCGGACGCTGCGGCCGAGCTGGCCGTGACGGCCGAGGCGCTCGCGACGGGCACGGCAGCGCTCGCCGGCGACACCGTCGCACCGGCCAGCACCGCCCCCGCCAGCAGCAGCGCACCCAGCGCGCCTGCGCCCCTGCGGCGCACCGGAATTGCGGAGAAGCGGAGAAGTGGGGTTCTCAACTGTTGCCTCCACAGCGGAAGTTTGTTACCAACAGGTAACCCGAGGGCACCATCATGCGGTCGCCCCTCCGGCCCGGCCCTTGGGCGTCCCCCAGACCTGGACGGTGTTCTCTGTGACCGGTCACAACGCACCCCACCCCGCACCCCCGAACACCTCCGACCGGACGCCGGACTGGCGCGTCCCGGTGATCGGCGGGCTCCCGGCCGACCAGCGACTGCTCGGCGGCGTACGGGAGCTGGCCGAGACCGTGGTCGCCGCCCTGCTGGAGCGGGTGCCGGTCTACCGCCGGCTGCCCCGCGAACAGCTCACCGGCGAGCTGACCCGGGACACCGAGCGCCGCATCCGCGCCCTCGCCCACACCGTACGGACCGGACTCCCCGCCCCCGCCGAGGAGTTCACCGCCGTCCGGGAGGCCGCCGCCCGGCGGGCCGAGGAGGGCCTGCCGCTGGACGCCGTCCTGCTCGCCCACCACCTCGGACTGGAGGTCTGCTGGGAGTTCGCCACCCGGCACGCCCGGGACGACGACGCCGCCGACCTGCTCGCCCTCAACCGGCTGCTGCTCGACCAGCTCCGCCAGGCCGTCACCGCCGCCGGGGCGGGCTACCTGGACGGCCGCCGCCCTGCCACCGGCCGACGGGACTCGGCCCGGCACTCCCTGCTCGGCGCGCTGCTCGCGGGCACCCCCGCCGACGCGGCCGCCGAGCGCGCCGGGCTCCGCCTGTCCACCGGGTACGCCGTGCTCTGCCTGTCCCTCGCCGACCACCCCGACGAGCACTCCCCCGGTGTCGATCCGGGCATCGCCGCCCTCCGCAAGCTCCGCCGGTTCGAGGCCGAACTCGACCACCGCACCCGGCAGTCGGCGCTCACCGCGCTCACCCCCACGGGCGGCCTGGCACTCGTCCCGTTCGGACCGTCACCCGGTCCGGACGAGGACGGAGCCGGCGAGGCGCCGTGGCCGCTGCTCGCCGCCGCCCTCGCCGCGGCGGCCCGGGCGGCCGGCGTTCCCGTCCTGGCCGGGGCCGCGCCCGCCACCCCCGCCGAGGTGCCCGGCGCGGCCGCTCTCGCCTACGAAGTCCTCGACGTGGCAAGGGCGTTCGGCCGACCGCCGGGGCTGCACCGGCTGGACGACGTCCTGCTGGAGTACCAGCTCACCCGCCCCAGCCAGGCCCGCTCCCGGCTCGCCGCCCTGCTCGAACCGCTCGCCGACGCCGGGGAGTTGCTCATCACCCTGCACACCCACCTGGCCGGCGGTCTGAGCCGCCGCCACACCGCGAGCGCCCTGCACCTGCACCCGAACACCGTCGACTACCGGCTGCGCCGGATCGCCGCACTGACCGGACTGGATCCGGCCCGCCCCGCCGACCTCCCGCGGATCGCCGCCGCCATCGCCGCCCGTACCGCCGAACAGGCCTCCCTCGCCGGGTAGTTCGGGACGACTGCCAGCACCGGGCCGGTGCCCGGCGACCGACTTCAGCCCTGCTCCCCCGGCAGCCGCAGGTCCCAACCGACCAGGGCGCGCAGCTGCTCCGCGGTCACGCCGTCCGGCACCGGCTGCGGAGCGTCGTGGCGCAGCGGCGGCTGCCAGCCCTCCTCCTCCGTCCAGCGGCGCACCACCTTGGCCGGCGCCCCGGCGACCACGCTGTGGTCGGGAACGTCGCCGCGCACCACGGCGCCCGCCGCGACCACCACGTTGCGGCCGATCCGCGCCCCCGGCAGGATCACCGCGCCGGTGCCGATCCAGCTGCCCGTGCCGATCTCCACCGGTTCGTTGCGCGGCCACTGCTTGCCGATCGGCAGCTCGGTGTCCCGGTACTCGTGCGACTGGTCGCTGATGTACACGCCGGGGCCGGTCCACACGTCGTCGCCGATGACGATCGACTGGTGGCCGACGATGTGGCTGTCCCGGCCGATCACGCAGCCGCCGCCGATCCGCACGATCGGCTCCGGCCCGAGGTCGAGCCCGGGCAGGAAGCCCGCGCTGATGGTGACCCGCTCGCCGATGATCGAGAACGGCCCGATGGTGATCCACTGCTCGTTGAACACCGCCCCGAGCGGGAAGCTGAGCGTCGTGCCGTCCCCCAGCTCGCCGAACCGGTACGGGCCGGGGTTGCGGCTGGTGACCGCTCCGGTCCGCTGCACCCAGCGCCAGCCCCGGTGGACGAGGCGTCCGGCGGCGCGGCGGCCACCGGTCCGGACGGCTGAGACGAGCGAACGGGTTATCGGCATGCGCTCACGTTACCGGCCCGTAGCATCCGCCCGTCCGCCGGGAGGCAACCGGAGGAATGTCCGAAATCCGCGACCGGCGGACGGGCCGCGATGGAAGACTCCGTCCCATGGAGATCACCGAGCACATCGACGCGCTGCGCCGCGAGGGCACCAGGCTCGCCGAGGCCGCGGCCCGTACCGAGTTGTCCGCCCCCGTACCGACCTGTCCGGACTGGCAGCTGACGAAGCTGCTGCAGCACATCGGCTCCGTCCACCGCTGGGCCGCCGCGATCGTGTCCGGAGGCGCGCCGACGCCGCCGGACGAGGCGGACGCGCAGGCCGCCGTCGGGCCGCTGCCCTCGGACGCCGCGCTGCTCGACTGGTACCGCGAGGGCCACGCCGCCCTGGTGGACACCCTCACCGCGGCGCCCGCCGACCTCGAGTGCTGGACCTTCCTGTCCTCGCCCAGCCCGCTGGCGTTCTGGGCCCGGCGCCAGGCGCACGAGACCGCCGTGCACCGCCGCGACGCCGACGCGGCCGCCGGGGTGCCCGGTCCGGTCGTGGACACCGCGCTCGCCCTCGACGGCATCGACGAACTGGTGAGCGGCTTCACGACCCTCGGCCGGTCCAAGCTGCGCAGCGACCGGCCGCGCACCCTGCTGGTCCGGGCCACCGACGGCCCCGGCTCCTGGCACCTGACGATCACCCGGGATGCGCCGGCCGTCACCACCGGCGAGGGCCCCGAGCCGGCCGATCTGACCCTCGCCGGCCCGGCCCACGAGCTCTACCTGCTGCTGTGGAACCGGCTGTCCGCCCAGCAGGCCGGGGAGGTCAAGGCGATCGGCGACCAGAGCCTGCTCGCCCTCTGGAGCGAGACGGCGGCGGTCCTCTGACCGTGCCGGCCGCGACCCCTGCGCACGGGTCGTCACGCCCGGGGGCGGCGACGCCCCCGGGCGAACGGGCACCCGGGAAACCCGGCCCTCAGCGCACCCAGCGCGCGGGCCGCTTCTCCAGGAACGAGCGCATCCCCTCCTGCGCCTCCGCCGAGCCGAAGAGCCGCGCCGACAGCTCCACCAGCTCCTCCGCGTCCCGCTCGAAGGAGCGCACCACCTCGGCGTTGGCCAGCCGCTTCGACTCCGCCAGGCCCTGCGGGGAGCCCAGGCGCAGCGCGTCCAGCAGGCCCTTGAGCGCCACGTCGGTGGCCTCGGCGGAGTCGGTGGCGCTGGTGATCAGCCCGATCCGGGCGGCCTCGGCGGCGTCGAAGACCTCGCCGGTGAGGTAGTAGCGGGAGGCGGCGCGCGGGTCCAGCTTCGGGCGCAGCGGCAGCGAGATGACGGCGGGCGCGAGGCCGAGCCGCACCTCGGTGAAGGCGAAGGTCGAGGCCGGTCCGGCGACGGCGAGGTCCGCCGCGCCGACCAGGCCGAGGCCGCCGGCCCGGACGTGGCCGTGGATGACGGCGATCACCGGCTTGGCGCAGTCCACGATCGCCCGCTGGAGCTCGACCAGGCCGCGCGGGCCGACCGTCGGGTCCGCGCCGGTCGCCTCGGAGAGGTCCGCGCCCGCGCAGAACACCTTGCCGGTGTGCCCGAGCACCACCGCGCGGACCTCCGGGTCGGCCGCGGCGGAGGCCAGTCCGGCGTGCAGCTCGGCCATCAGCCGGGTGGAGAGCGCGTTGCGGTTGTGCGGCGAGTCGAGGGTGAGCGTGGTGACGGCGTCGGCGGTGCTGACGTGGACGAGGGGCGCTGCGCTGGTCATCGGCGGGGCCTGCCTTCCGGCTGAGGGTGGGTCGGACTGCGGGCGTGGTCCGGGAGGTGCCCGGACGACGCCCGGACGACTCTGGCACGCCCACCCGTCCCTCGGCCAGAGCGAGCCGGAGCCCCCGGGCCGTCGGGCTTGCCTGCCCGAGGGGGCATGGATCAGGATCCGTCCCATGACCACCTCTCACCTCACCCGCATCACGGAGCCGCCCGGAGTCGCGCCCGGCACCGGCTACACCCAGGTCGTCGCCGGAAGCGGCCGACTGGTCCAGGTGTCCGGGCAGGTCCCGTTCGACGAGAACCGGGACCTGGTCGGCCCGGGGGATCCGAAGGCGCAGGCGCGGCAGGTCTTCGAGAACCTCCGCCGCTGCCTGGCCGCCGCCGGGGCCGGGTTCGAGGACGTCGTGAAGTTCACCTACTTCATGACCGACATCGCCCACCTCGCCGTGGTCCGCGAGATCCGCGACGAGTACCTGGGCTCCGTTCCGCCGCCCGCCTCCTCCGCCGTGCAGGTCTCGGCGCTGTTCCGGCCCGACGTGCTGATGGAGATCGAGGCGATGGCGATCGTCCGCGAGTAGCGGGAGCGGCGGGAGCAGCAGGGAATAGCGGAGCGACGGGGGCGGCGAGACGGCGGGAGCATCGGGGACAACTCCCAAGTGGTACAGACCTGTTGACGCATTGGTCCAGTCCTCCTACAGTTCCCATGCCTTGCCTCCCCACGGCACAGGCATCGATCGCACACGGATCAACCGCACGGATCAACCAAGGTTCTACGTCACCCTGTTCAACCCCCACAGTCACAGGGAGAACCATGTCCGCTCGATCCCGGGCCGGGCGCCCGCGCGTGCGCAGCAGACTGCTGGCACTGCTCTCCGTCCTGCTCCTGCCCCTCGCCGCGCTCACCGCGCTGGCCGCCCCGGCGAACGCCGCCGGAAAGCTCACCGCCACCTTCACCACGGCCGACAACGGCTCCTGGTGGCAGGGCACCTACATCGTCCACAACGACAACGCGACCGCGGTGAGCGGCTGGACCCTGGAGTTCGACCTCCCGGCCGGCGTCACCATCGGCAACAGCTACAACGGCACCGCCACCGTGAACGGCCGGCACGTCACCGCCACCGCGGCGTTCTACAACTCCACCGTCAACGCCCACGGCACCACCGAGCCGTACAGCTTCTGGTTCGTCGGCAACGGCCCGGTCACCGCCCCGCTCAACTGCCGTGTCAACGGCGACAAGTGCGACGGCAGCGCGGACGTCCCGCCATCCGCGCCGGGCACCCCGACGGTCACCGAGTCCACCGCGCACACGCTCGCCCTGAGCTGGCCGGCCGCCACCGGCGGGGACTTCCCGGTCGCCTCCTACGACGTGCTGAGCGGTAGCACGGTGCTCGCCTCCAGCCCGTCCACCGGCGTGCTGGTCACCGGCCTCACCCCGGCCACCTCGTACACCCTGACCGTCCGCGCCAAGGACAGCCGCGGCAACACCGGCCCGCTCAGCGCGGGTGTCACCGCGTCCACCTTCGACCCGTCCACCGACACCTCGCCGCCCACGGCGCCGGCCAACCTCCGGTCCACCGCGGTTGGTTCGACGGACGTGACGCTCGCCTGGAACGCCGCCACCGACAACGTCCGGGTCGCCGCGTACGACGTCTACCAGGGCGGCACCCTGGTGGCCACGGTCACCGGCAGCACGCTCGGCGCGACCGTCGGCAGCCTCTCCCCGTCCACCGCCTACACGTTCACCGTGAAGGCCCGGGACGCCGCCGACAACGCCTCGCCCGCCTCCGCCCCGCTCACCGTGACCACCTCGGACCTGGTCGGCGCCGGGAAGTACGCCCGGGTCGGCTACTTCGTCCAGTGGGGCATCTACGGCCGCCAGTACTTCGTCAAGAACCTGGACACCTCGGGCGCCGCCGCCAAGCTCGACGTCGTCAACTACGCCTTCGAGAACATCGATCCGGTCAACCTGACCTGCCAGGCCGGCGTCACCAAGGGCACCACCGCCAACCCGGAGGACCCGGACCAGGGCACCGGCGCCGGTGACGCCGACGCGGACTACGGCCGGGCGATGAGCGCCGACCAGTCGGTGGACGGCGTGGCCGACGACGGCTGGGGCAAACTCCGCGGCAACCTCAACCAGTTGAAGAAGCTGAAGGCCAAGTACCCCAACCTGAAGGTGGTCGTCTCGCTCGGCGGCTGGACCTACTCCAAGTACTTCTCCGACGCCGCCGCCACCGACGCGTCCCGCCAGAAGTTCGTCAAGTCCTGCGTCGACACCTGGATCAAGGGCAACCTGCCGGCCTACAACGGCGCCGGCGGCGACGGCGTGGCAGCGGGCATCTTCGACGGCATCGACCTCGACTGGGAGTGGCCCGGCTCCGCCGACGGCCACCCGGGCAACCACTGGAGCGCCAACGACAAGGGCAACCTGACCCTGCTGCTGGCCGAATTCCGCAAGCAGCTGGACGCGTTGGGCGGCTCGCACAAGCTGCTCACCGCCTTCACCCCCGCCGACCCGGCGAAGGTCGCGGCCGGCTGGGACCTCTCGAAGATCTTCGGCTCGCTGGACATCGCCAACGTCCAGGGCTACGACTTCCACGGCTCCGGCAGCGACAACTCCTGGGAGCCGAACCGCACCGGCCACGCCTCCAACCTCTACCAGGACCCGAACGACCCCTACGCCACCCACTTCAGCGTGGACACGGCCGTCCAGACGTACCTGAACGCCGGGGTCAACCCGCGCAAGCTGACGATCGGCTTCCCGTTCTACGGGCGCGGCTGGCAGACCGTCGCGGACGGCGGCGCGAACGGCGCCTGGCAGTCCGCGAACGGCGCCGCACCCGGCCAGTTCAGCGACGAGGCCGGCACCCGCGGGTACAACAACCTGATCACCAGCCTCTCCGGCCTCAAGGTCTACCACGACCCCAAGTCCGTTGCGACGTACGGCTACACGGGAGCCGGCGGGCAGTGGTGGACCTTCGACGACGCCTGGTCGATCTCGCAGAAGACCGCCTACCTCAAGTCGAAGAACCTGCTCGGCGGCATGATCTGGGAGATGTCCGGCGACACCCCGTCCGGCACCCTGATGTCCGCACTGGACACCGGGCTCAAGTAGCGCTCCCCGCAAGGGAAGCGGGGCCGGTGCCCCTCCCGCGCACGGAGGGACACCGGCCCCGCTCCACAGCGTCACGAGCTCACGACGCCACGACGCCACGACGGCCGCCCTACCGCGAGGCCATCGACGCCAGCCGCCGCGCGGCCCGGTACTGCCGCAGCACCTGGGCGAAGGAGGTGTGCCCCTGGGTGGTCCGGGCGAAGGCCCGCCAGGCCGGCGGCACCAGGCAGACCGCCGCGTGGAACAGGTACGGCCGCCGCTCGAAGGCGCCCAGCAGCTGCTTGCCCGCGCGCATCTCCACGCCCAGCCCGGCCTTGACCGCGAACGCGTAGTTCAGCGCCTCGCGCCGCACCGCCGCCGCGTTGCCCGCCTCGGCGACCTGCACCGCCCACTCACCGGCCAGCCGGCCCGAGCGCAGCGCGTACGAGATGCCCTCGCGGGTCCACGGCTCCAGCAGTCCGGCCGCGTCCCCGGCGACCAGCACCCGGCCGCGGGAGAGCGGCGAGTCCTCGGTCCGGCAGCGGGTCAGGTGCCCGGACTCGACCTGCGGGGTGAACCCGGACAGGCCCAGCCGGCGGATGTAGTCGGCGAGGTACTGCTTGGTCCGCTCGCCGTCGCCGCGCGCCGAGATGACGCCGACGGTCAGGCTGCTGGTCTCGGTCTTCGGGAACACCCAGCCGTAACTGCCGGGCAGCGGGCCCCAGTCAAGGTGGATCCGGCCCGCCCAGTCGGCCGCGACCTGGGCCGGCACCGGGATCTCGGCCTCCAGGCCGAGGTCGATCTGGTCGAAGGTGACGCCGACGTGCCGGCCGATCCGGCTCGCGCTGCCGTCCGCGCCGACCACCGCGCGAGCCTCGAAGGTGCGCCCGTCGGCGGCCGTCACCAGGGCCGTCCGGTGCTCCCCGCCGCGCTGCTCGACGCCGGTGACGGTCACTCCGGTGACCAGCACCGCCCCGGCCTGCTTGGCCGCCTGCACCAGGCGCAGGTCGAACTCGTCCCGGTTGACCAGGCCGAACAGCATCCGCTTGGACCGCCGCGTACGGGTGTACCTCCCGTTGTAGGCGAAGGTGACGGCGTGCACCCGGTCCTGCAGCGGCAACCGGAAGTCCGGCGGCAGGCTGTCCCGGGAGGGGCCGATGATGCCGCCGCCGCAGGTCTTGTACCGGGGGTGTTCGGCCTTGTCGAGCAGCAGCACCCGGCGGCCCTGGGCCGCGGCGGCGTGCGCGGCCGAGGAGCCCGCCGGTCCGGCGCCGACCACCACGACGTCCCAGACGCCGTCCAGCGGCGCGGCCGCGTCGTCGGTCGGACCGCCCTCGGCCGGGCTGTCGAGCGGGCTACGGGAATCGGAGCTTCCGGAGTCAGTCACGTCGAGCAATCCTATGCGTCCGGCCGCGCCGGTCGAGCGCGCCGCCCCCGCACCGGCGCCACCCGGCCGTACGGCCCGCCCGAAGGCGGCCCCTCCCCCTGAGGCCCGGTCCGCGGCCCACCCTCGGAACTCCCTGTTCCGCTCCACCTATGATCGGCACTACCGCAAACCGCCTCCTCCGCCCGCACCACCCCAAGGGCGGACCGTCCCCCCGGAGCCCCGATGTCACAGCCCCTGGCCGACGCCGTCCGATCCCTGATGGACCGTGCCCGCACCGACCTCGCCGAGCTGGTCGCCTTCCCGTCGGTCGCCGACCCGCGCCAGTTCCCGGTCGAGGAGTGCGAGAAGGCCGCGCGCTGGGTCGCCGACGCCTTCGCCGCCGAGGGCCTGACCGGCATCCGGCTGCTGGACACCCCGGACGGCACCCAGTCCGTCTACGGCGAGCTGCCCGGCCCCGAGGGCGCGCCGACCGTCCTGCTCTACTCCCACTACGACGTCCAGCCCCCGCTGGACGAGAACGCCTGGCACAGCCCCGCCTTCGAGCTGACCGAGCGCGACGGCCGCTGGTACGGGCGCGGCGCCGCCGACTGCAAGGGCAACATCCTGATGCACCTGACGGCGCTGCGGGCGCTGCGTCAGGTCCACGGCGACGCCTACCCGGTCGGCCTGAAGATCATCGTCGAGGGCTCCGAGGAGCAGGGCACGGGCGGTCTGGAGCGCTACGCCGAGGCCCACCCCGAGCTGCTCGCCGCCGACGCCATCATCATCGGCGACACCGGCAACTTCGCCCCCGGCCTGCCCACCGTGACCACCTCGCTGCGCGGCATGACGATCGTCGAGGCCACCGTCACCACGCTGGCCGGCAACCTGCACTCCGGGGCCTTCGGCGGCGCCGCCCCCGACGCGCTCCAGTCCCTGGTCCGGATGCTGGCCTCGCTGCACGACGAGAACGGCGACGTCGCGGTGGCCGGCCTGACCGCCGACCAGACCTGGACCGGCGTCCAGTACCCGGAGGAGCAGTTCCGCTCCGACGCCAAGGTGCTCGACGGCGTCGCCCTGACCGGCACCGGCACCCTCGCGGACCGCCTCTGGGCCCGCCCGGCCGTCACCGTCCTCGGCATCGACGCCCCGCCGGTGATCGGCGCCACCTCCTCCGTCCAGGCCACCGCCAAGGCCCTGATCAGCCTGCGCGTCGCCCCGGGCACGGACGCGGGCGCCGCCCAGGACGCCCTGGTCGCCCACCTGGAGGCGCAGGTCCCGCTCGGCGCCCGGCTCACCGTCGAGCGCCAGGGCAACGGCGCCCCGTTCCGCGCCGACACCAGCGGCCCGGCGTACGAGGCGATGGGCGAGGCGATGGCCGAGGCCTTCGGAACGGCCATGGTCGCCTCCGGCGAGGGCGGCTCGATCCCGCTCTGCAACACGCTGCGCTCGCTCTACCCGCAGGCCGAGATCGTGCTGATCGGCGTCGAGGAGCCGACCACCCAGATCCACGCGGTCAACGAGAGCGTCGACCCGCGGGAGCTGGAGCAGATGGCCCTCACCGAGGCGCTGTTCCTCCGCCGCTACGCCGAACTGCGCTCCGTCTGACGGACCTTCGCAGCGACGTCCCGAGGCTCTTCGCGGAGGACGTCCGGCCGCCCGCCGCGCAACCGGCGGGCGGCCGCCAGCACCGCCGCGTAACCGACCGCGCCCACCGCGAGCCCGGCCCCGGCGCCGAAGCAGACCTCCGGCACCAGGTTCCGCCGCAGCGGAGCGAGCCGGTGCAGCACCCCGGCGGCCGTCGCCGCGCCCAGCGTCGCGACGGCCGCCCGCCGGGCCCGGGGCGCCAGCCGCACGGTCGGCCGCACCGGCTCGACGGCCCGCACCGCCCGCGCCGCCCAACCGCCCAGCGCCGCCAGGGCGAGCGCCGAACTGCCGTACTGCAGCGCCTCGTACAGCGGGACCCCGGCCACCGGGCGGTCCAGGACGGGCAGCAGCCGCACCCCCAGCCGGTCCCCGTGGGTGAAGGCGTCCCAGCCGACGTGGGTGGCCGCCCCGATCGCCGCCGAGGCCGCGAACCACGCCGCGCCACCGACCGCACCGGCGTCCGCGGGGCCTGCGGCGTTCCCGGCCCGCCGGACGGTCAGCGCCTCGGCGCCGCCCGCCCACCGCTCGGGCAGCAGCGCCACCAGCGGCCCGCGCAGCAGCCCGTGCCAGCCGGCCACCAGCGCGCCGGCGATCGCCACGTCCACCGTCGGCACCGCCCACCAGCGGTGCGTGAGCCCGCCCTGGCCGTACACCCCGGGCAGCAGGGACTCGGCGAAGAACGGCACGTCCGGCGCCATCGATCCGGCGACCAGCGCCGACGCCACCAGGGGCCCGCGCGCCCCGGCGGCGCGCAGCAGGGGCAGGACGGCGGCGGGGTGGCTCAACGTGAAGGGCATGCCCCCATCCTGCCGCCCGGGACCGCGGCACGCCGCGCCGGGAGGCGCACCACGGTCCCTCCACCAGCCCCCGGCCCCGCGCCGACCGGCCGCTACGCCGCGTCCGCCGTGCTCGCCAGCCCCACGGCCACCCGGCTCCCCGCCTCCAGGTACCGCAGCTCGCCGCTCCGCCGCGCGTCCAGCGCCGCCGCCAGCCGCCGGTAGCGTCCCGGGGGCAGCAGCTCCCCGGCCTCGTCCAGGGTGACGAAGCGACAACCGCGCAGCTCCTCCTGCTGGAGCAGCAGGTGCTGCCGGCCCTCCTCGTCCAGCAGCCCGCCGTCGTACATCAGCCGCAGGCCGCCGCGGCGCGGGCCGGTGCGCGGCTCCCAGTCGACGGCGAGCAGGCGCAGCGCGGACGGGTCCAGGCGCAGGCCCAGCTCCTCGGCGGTCTCGCGCAGGGCGGCGTCGGTGGGGGCCTCGCCGCGCTCGACCACGCCGCCGGGGAAGTCCCAGTCGGGCTTGTAGACCGGGTCCACCAGCAGCACGCGGTCCTGCTCGTCGAAGAACAGGACGGCGGAGGCGACGGTGTCGCCGGTCGGGTCCGGGGTCTGGACGATCGGGCAGCGGGCGGCGCCGACCCGGACCAGCTCGGCGATCCGGTGCGCGGTCTCCCGGGGGGAGATCCCGCTGGTGTCGATCATCCGGGCGTCCCCGACCAGCCAGCGGCGGGCGGCGCGGTAGCGGGGCAGGTGCTCGAGGCACCAGGCGCGGACCCGCTCGCTGCCCTCCGGGTCGCCCGGGCACTCGTCGCGGTGGGCTATGCGGTCGCGCAGGATCGTTTCTTCAGGGTCCAGCACGACGTGGTGCACCGTGATCCCGTGCGAGGCCAGGTCCCCGAAGATCTCGTCCCGGTAGTCCTCCCTGAGCAGGGTCATCGGGACCACCAGCGGGCCCCCGACCTCACCGAGCAGCGCCGCCGCCGTCTCGGGGACGAGCCGGCGCCAGGCCGCCAGGTCCTGGAAGTCGGACACCGTCGCCAGCCGGTCGGCCGGGAGCATCCGACGCAGGCCGAAGCCCACCAGCTCGGGATCGAAGAGCACGCTCCCGGGCAGCAGTTCCACCAGCTCGCGGCAGGCGCTCGTCTTGCCCGCCCCGAATGTGCCATTGACCCAGACGATCACAACGTCCCCTGCCCTCGACTTCCCCCGATGCCGTTCGCACCGGGCAGCGCCCCCGTTGGTCGAACCAGCGCCACCCGTGGTGGTACCCGCGCCACGCCGCTCCCCATGCCTCCCCGGCGCGCCCGCCCGCACGCTCCGATCTGCCCCGTGACAGCGGCATGTGCCCAGGTCAGACGCCCGTACGCGGAAATATGCAGACCGGTCTACATCAAAATTGCACCCCTTCGCCACTGCTAGGGCACAGGATGCCTGGTGGGTCGACCCGCCCCGCACGCCCCACGCGCACGCTCCGCACGCCCCCCACTCGTACGCCCCCGTGCGCCGCGCGCGCCCCGGGCTCGGCCCGTACGCGCCCTGCGCTCGACCGCCACCGCCCGCCTCCTTGCGCCGCCCGCGCCCCACCGCGTACAGAGGAACGATGAAGCTGCTTCCCGCCGGTCGGGTCGTCGTCATCGGCTCGGTCAACACCGACCGCATCCTCCGCTGCCCCGTGCTGCCCTCCCCCGGCGAGACCGTCCTCGCCACCGCCGCCACCCGGGGCTTCGGCGGCAAGGGGGCCAACCAGGCGGTGGCGGCGGCCCGGATGGGGGCGGCGACGCACCTGGTCGCCAAGGTCGGACGGGACGCCGAGGGCGAGGCGGCGCGTGCCGACCTGCGGGGCGCGCAGGTCGAGACGGGCGCCGTCCTCACCCACCCGGACGCGCCCACCGGTCAGGCGATCGTCATGGTCGACCCGGCCGGCGAGAACAGCATCGTCGTCCTCCCCGGCGCCAACGCCCACCTGACCCCGGAGGAGGTCACCGCCGCGCTCGCCCGCCTCCGGCTGCTCCCCGTCGACGTGGTCCTGACCAGCAACGAGGTCCCCGCGGAGTGCGTCCGCGCGACCGCCGCCGCGCTGCCCGCCGCGGGCCCCTCGGGCGGCACCCGCTGGCTGCACAACACCGCCCCGGCCAGCACCCTGCCGGAGGCCGGCCCCACCGGACGCCGCCCGCTGGTCGTCGCGAACGCCGTCGAGGCCCGCCAGCTCACCGGCGCCGCCGACGTCACCGGGGCCGCCCGGGCGCTGGCCGAACACGCCGAGGGCGCCGTGGTCACCCTCGGCGGCGAGGGCGCGCTGGTCGTCGTGGACGGAACGCCGACCCGGCTGCCCGCCCCGACCGTCCGAGTGGTCGACACCACCGGCGCCGGCGACGCCTTCTGCGGCGCCCTCGCCGCCGCACTCGCCCGCGGCGCCGCGCTGCCCGACGCGGCCGCCACCGCCGTCGCCGCCGGGGCCTTCGCCGTCACCGGCCTCGGCGCCCGCGGCGCGCTGCCCCGCCCGACGGACCTCTGACCGGGCGTCGGGCCGAGCGGGCGTCGCGCGCCCCGGGCTCGGCCCGGACCGACGAGGACACCCCCGTCGGGGGCACCGGGCGGACCCGGCACCCCCGACGGGCGGACGGCGGCCCCGCTACGGGCGCCCCATGTACGACGGGTAGTAGCCGCTGCTGATCCCCGAGATCCTGATGTTGGTCCCGGGCCGCGCGGCCTCGACGTACCTGTTGTCGCCCAGGTAGATGGCCACGTGCTGGATGCCCCGGGCGGTCCCGTCCGGCGACCAGAACAGCAGGTCGCCGCGGCGCAGCTGGCCGGCCCCGATCGGCGTGGTCGCCGCGTACTGGTCGTTGGCCACCCGCGGCAGGCTGATCCCGCCGCGCCGGAAGGACTGCTGCACCAGGCCCGAGCAGTCGTAGCCGTCCGGCCCGTTGCCGGCCCGGCGGAACGGCACGCCCAGCTGGGAGAGCGCGAACTGCACGGCGGTCTCGACGTCCCGGTCCTCGGCGACCGAGTCGTCGACGTAGCCCGGGGAGTCCGAGGAGGAGCCGCCTCCGGTGCGCTCCAGGTAGATGTCGTAGTGCGAGGTCCAGCGCCACTCGCCCCTGCTGTTGCGGAACCAGTAGCGCGAGCCGTCCCAGCCCTGGGTGATCCCGCCGGAGGACGTGGTCGTGGTCCTGGCGGCGGACGAGGAGCCGCCTCCGGTGCGCTGCACGTAGACGTCGTAGTGCGAGGTCCAGCGCCACTGCCCCTGGCTGTTCTTGAACCAGTACCGGGAGCCGTCCCAGCCGGCGTGCGCCGGGGCGGGCTCGGCGGCCGCGGGGCTGACACCGGTGCCGAGGCCGATCAGGCCCGCACTGGTCGCGATCACGGCCACCATGCCTATCCCCCGACGGAGCCGCGCGCCGCGGGACGGACGGGAGGGACGGACGGTGGCAGCGTCCTGCTGCCCGGTCGGTTCGCCGGCGGCCTCCGGCGCGCCGGTGTTGACGGTGGTCATCGTGCTGACTTCCTTCACTGCTGCGGATCGCTGCGGATCGCTGCGGATTTGCAGCGGGTTGCTGTGACCGGCCAGGACTGGCCGTGCTTGTCGGCAGGGCCCCCGCCCGGCACACCGCGGCTTCCGGTCCTGCGACCGGAAGCCGCCGGCGTGCCGCCCGGGGGGTCGGCCCTGCCTGCGTGTCACGTTAGGCACGCGTCCGCTCACTGCGCGCAGTGGAGTGCGCCAATGGAAGGGTCACGGGTGGTGAGCACCGACGGCGCATCAGGGTGAACACCCGTCATCCGAGGGGGCGTCCGACCGCCCTCTCCTCAGCGGCCGCCGGCCTCCGCCAGCAGCTGCTTCTTCAGCACCTTTCCCAGGGCGTTCCTGGGCAGTTCGGGCACCAGGACGACCCGGCGCGGCCGCTTGTGCACCGAGAGCCGCTCCGCCACGAAGGCCGTCAGCTGCTCCCCCGTCACGGCGCCGTCCGGGATGACGTACGCGACGATCGCCTGTCCGAGGTCCTCGTCCGGCACGCCGACCACCGCCGCGTCGGCGACCGCCGGGTGGTCGCGCAGCGCGGCCTCCACCTCGCCCGCGCCGATCCGGTAGCCGCCGCTCTTGATCAGGTCCACCGAGGCGCGGCCGACGATCCGGTGGAAGCCGTCCGCCCCGATCACCGCGACGTCGCCGGTGCGGAACCAGCCGTCCGCCGTCCACGCCTCGGCGTCCGCGTCCGGCCGGTTGAGGTAACCGCTGAACAGCGTCGGCCCGGAGACCTGGAGTTCGCCGACGCTCTCCCCGTCGCTCGGCACCGGCGCGCCGTCCTCGCCGACCAGCCGGGTGCGGACCCCCTCCACCGGCAGCCCGACGCTGCCGGGGCGCCGCTCGCCGTCCGCCCGGGTGCTGACGGTGATCAGCGACTCGGTCATCCCGTACCGCTCGATCGGGGCGTGCCCGGTGAGCGCCGCGAGCTTCTCGAACACCGGCACGGGCAGCGGCGCGCTGCCGGAGACCAGCAGCCGGGCCGGGGCGAGCCGGGCCGCGGCCTGCGGGTCCGCCGCCAGCCGGGACCACACGGTGGGCACCCCGAAGTACAGGCTGCCGCCCGCCGCCGCGTACCCCTCCGGGGTGGGCCGCCCGGTGTGCACCAGTCCGCTGCCGGTGCGCAGGGCGCCGAGCACGCCGAGCAGCAGCCCGTGCACGTGGAACAGCGGCAGGCCGTGGACGAGGGTGTCCTCGGCGGTCCACTGCCAGGCGGCGGCGAGGGCGTCCAGGTCGGCGGCGATCGCCTCGCGCCGGATCACCACTCCCTTGGGGGCGCCGGTGGTGCCCGAGGTGTAGAGCACGAAGCCGGTCGACCCGGCGGCGGGCTCGGCGTAGCTGGTGGTGGAGCGCCGCGCGGGGTCGACCGGCAGCCCGGCCACCGAGGTGTCCTGCGGCAGCACCTCCCCGACGGCGTGCGCGAGCAGCGCCGCGCCCGAGTCGCGCAGGATGTGCTCGCGCTCCTTGGGCCCCGAGTCGGGCGGCAGCGGCACCACCGGGACGCCCGCCAGCAGGCCGCCGACCACGGCGGTGACGGTCTCGACGGTGGGCCGGGCGAGCACCGCGAGCGCCGGGGCGCCGGCCACCCGGTCGGCGACGGCGGTCGCCGCGCCCAGCAGGTCCTCCCGGGAGAGCGTCCGACCGTCGATCCGCAGCGCGTCCGCCGCGTCGCCGAAACCGCCCTGAAGTGCCGTCAGCAGTGCCATGCCACCGTCCTCGCCTCGTCCATCACCACCGCGCCGCGCCCGTGCGCCACGCGCCGGCGCCGACTCTACGGGCCGCCGCCCGGCCCGCCGCGCGCCGGGGACGGCGAGCGGGGCCGGCGACGGCGGAGAACGACCGGGAAGGCCGGGGAAGGACCGGGGACGGCCGGGTACGACGGAGGGCGCGGCACCGGGCACCCGGCACCACGCCCTCCGAACCTTCCGCGCGGATCAGGCCTTGCGGGCCTTCACCTCGGCGGTGAGCTGCGGCAGCACCTGGAAGAGGTCGCCGACCACGCCGTAGTCGACCAGCTCGAAGATCGGGGCCTCGGGGTCCTTGTTGACGGCCACGATGGTCTTCGAGGTCTGCATGCCGGCCCGGTGCTGGATCGCGCCGGAGATGCCCGCCGCGATGTAGAGCTGCGGGGAGACCTGCTTGCCGGTCTGGCCGACCTGGCTGCTGTGCGGGTACCAGCCGGCGTCCACCGCGGCACGCGAGGCGCCGACGGCCGCGCCCAGCGCGTCCGCGAGCTCCTCGACCACGCCGAAGCCCTCGGCGGCACCGACACCACGGCCACCGGAGACCACGATCGCGGCCTCGGTCAGCTCGGGACGGCCGGAGGACACCCGCGGGGTGCGCGAGACGACCTTGGCGGCGTTGCCGGTGAACGCCACGGCGACGTCCTCCACCGCGCCGGCGGCCGGAGCGGCCTCCGGGGCGACGGCGTTCGGCTTCACGGTGATGACCGGCGCGCCCTTGGTGACCTTGGACTTCACCTGGAAGGACGCGGCGAACACCGACTGGGTGGCGACCGGACCGCCGTCGCCGGCCTCCAGGTCGATGGCGTCGGTGATGATGCCGGAGCCGATCCGCAGCGCGACGCGCGCGGCCACCTCCTTGCCCTCACCGGAGGACGTCACCAGCACCGCGGCCACGTCGTTCGCCTTGGCGATCTGCGCCAGCGCGTCCACCTTCGGGACGACCAGCTGGTCGGCGAACTCCGCACCGTCGGCGACGTACACCTTCACCGCACCGTACTCGCCGGCCTTCGCCGCGATGCTGGCCGCGGCCGCACCGGCGCCCAGGACGACGGCGGACGGCTCACCGATACGGCGGGCCAGGGTCAGCAGCTCCAGGGCCGGCTTGCGCACCGCGCCGTCGGCGTGGTCCACCAGAACCAGGATCTCAGCCATGATTCGTTGCTCCTGATCGATCGTTGGGTTCGCGAACGGGTGGGACTAGATGAACTTCTGGTCGGCGAGGAAGGTCGCGAGCGACTTGCCGCCCTCGCCCTCGTCCTTGACGACCGTGCCCGCGGTCCGCGCCGGACGCGCCGCCACCGACTCCACCGCCGTCCACGAACCCGCCAGACCGACCTCGTCCGCCTCGATGCCCAGGTCGTCCAGGTCCCACGACTGCACCGGCTTCTTCTTCGCCGCCATGATCCCCTTGAACGACGGGTACCGGGCCTCACCCGACTGGTCCGTCACCGACACCACCGCCGGCAGCGCCGCCTCCACCAGCTCCGTCGCCGCGTCACCGTCCCGACGACCCTTCACCACGCCGCCCTCGACCGACACCTCCGACAGCAGCGTCACCTGCGGCACACCCAGCCGCTCCGCCAGCAGCGCCGGCAGCACACCCATCGAACCGTCCGTCGACGCCATGCCACCGATCACCAGGTCGAACCCGGCCTTCTCCAGCGCCTTCGCCAGCACCGCCGACGTCCCGACCACATCCGAACCGTGGATGTCCTCGTCGTTCACGTGCACGGCCTTGTCCGCACCCATCGACAGCGCCTTGCGCAACGCGTCCTTCGCGTCGTCCGGCCCCACCGTCAGCACCGTCACCTCGGCGCCCTCGTTCGCCTCCGCGATCCGCAGCGCCTGCTCCACGCCGTACTCGTCCAGCTCCGACAGGAGGCCGTCCACACCCTCCCGGTCGGTGGTGTGGTCGTCCGCGAAACGACGGTCACCCGTCGCGTCCGGCACGTGCTTCACACAGACAACGATCCTCAAGCTCACGGCCTGTCTCCTGTACTGGTCTCGTCCGGCGGCTGCGGCGGTGCAAGCGGGCGCGAACACGGCACGCACCCGCTCCGGGCAGCGAATTCCCGTGCCGGTCCGGAACTTCCTGGCAGCATACTCGCCGGTAGTGCAGTGGTCACTACTGGCCAGTAGCTTATGCCGTGCGGCTGCTCCCGCCGCCTGTGCCCATCCTGCCCCAGCGCGGGGCCGACTCCACCCGCCGGGGCGGAACACCTGCGGCCGGATTGCTCACACCACGCGACCGAGCGCCGCGATCACGTCCACCCGGCGCGGCTGGCCCGCCGCCCGACGCACCACCCGGCCCTCCCCGTCCAGCACCAGGACGGTCGGCGTCCGCCGGACCTCCAGCCGGCGGACCAGCTCCAACCGCTCCTCGGCGTCCACCTCTATGTGCTCCACCCCGTCGACCATCCCTGCCACCTCCGAGAGCACCCGCCGGGTGGCCCGGCAGGGCTGGCAGAAGGCCGTCGAGAACTGCACCAGCGTCGCCCGCGCGCCGAGCGGCCCGCCCAGCTCCGCCCCCGACAGCCGTACGGCGTCCGACCGCGGTACCGCGTCCGCCCCGTCCTCGGTGCTCACCCTCGTCCTCCCGTCACTCCCGGCCCGTCACCTCTGGCCACGGCGGGCCGGGACCGGCCCCGTCGAGGCACGACAACACACGCCGTCGGCCCGGTCATCCCCCCAGTCTGCGGCAGCGCCCGCGGCGCCCGAAACACGGTCGACCGCCAGGGCCGGGACACGTACGATCGGCCGATGGACTCCGACCGCCACCCGATGCCGCCGCCGGTCCGCCGCCGCGTCATCGCCCCGGCCAGGACCACCGTCCACCGACGGCGCTGACGCCCCGCCGCTGCCGCCGCCCGTCGCGACCACCCGGAGCCCCGTTGCAGACCGATCCCCGCGGTCCCCGCTTAGCCGCAGCGCTCACCGCGATCGTCCTGGCCCTCGTCCTGGCCACCGGCAGCTGCCCGCTACTGGGAGCCCAGACGCTCGTCTTCGCCCTCGGCTCGTTCGGCGGCCTGCGCCTGGCCCCGTACGTCCGGCTGTTCCAGGCGCTCGTGCTGCCCCGGCTCGCACCGCCCTCCGCCACCGAGGACGAACGGCCGCTCCGCCTCGACCAGGGCGTCCTCATGGTCTTCGCCGCGGTCGGCACCCTCGGCTACTGCACCGAGGTGACATGGCTCGGCGTGATGGGCGCCTCGACCGCCCTCACCGCCGCCTTCGCCAACGCCGTGTTCGGCTACTCCGTGGGCTGCGAGCTCTACCCCCTGGTCCGGCACGCCCAGGGCCGCCTCACCTCCCGCGCCTGATGCGAGCGGCCGAAAAGTTCCCGTTCGAATTCATCACGGAGATCACATCGGCAATATTCACTTGACCGCACGCCTCAGGTGACAGCAGGCACTCGTTCGGGGGATCATCTCCGTGAATCACCCGTGACCGCCGCGGAGTGCCGTACTCCGGTCGGCACCGCCCGCGCAACGGAGCGGGTACCCGCCGAACCGGGCTCCGGCCCGTGGAAGTCAGGACTGACCGTGGCAGAGTTCGTGTACCCGCCGGTGATCGGCGCCGCACTCACCGCCTTCCGCGCGCTCGACGTGCGGATCAAGATCGTGGGCGCCGAACACATCCCCGCCAGGGGGGGAGCGGTACTGGTCAGCAACCACATCAGCTACCTGGACTTCCTCTTCGCGGGCCTCGGCGCGTACCGCGGCGGCAAGCGCAAGACCCGCTTCATGGCCAAGGACGACGTCTTCAAGCACCGGATCTCCGGCCCGCTGATGCGCGGCATGAAGCACATCCCGGTCGACCGCACCGACGGCCAGCCCGCCTACGAGGCCGCCGTGCGCGCCCTCAAGGCCGGCGAGGTGGTCGGGGTCTTCCCCGAGGCGACCATCAGCCGCTCCTTCATGCTCAAGAAGTTCAAGACCGGCGCCGCCCGGATGGCCGCCGACTCCGGCACCCCGCTGCTGCCCGTCGTGCTCTGGGGCACCCAGCAGCTCTGGACCAAGGGCCGCCCGAAGACCCTCACCAAGCGGCACGTCCCGGTCACCATCATGATCGGCGAGCCGATCCACCTCGGGCCGGACGACAAGCCCGTGATGGTCACCCGGCGGCTGCGCGCCGCCATGAGCGAGATGCTCGACCAGGCCCAGCGCGAGTACCCCGGCAAGCCCTCCGGCCCGGACGACACCTGGTGGCTGCCCGCCCAGCTCGGCGGCACCGCGCCCACCCTGGAGGTCGCCGAGGCCGAGGACGAGGCGGAGGCCCTCGCCAAGGCCGAGCGCCGCGCCACCCGGGGCTGAGGCCCGCTCCGCTCCCCTCTGTTCCTCTCCCCTCCACTCCCCTCTACTCCGTGCGATCGAGCGAGCGCGGTCCGTCGCGTGTCGCCGGACCGCCGACGTCCCCCGTCTGACACAGTGACAGCTCCTTTCAGGGGCCTTCGTCCTGAATCCTCGGCGGGGGCACACGTCGGAGCGGTCGAGAGTCTCGGAGGCGGAGATGGCACGGATCACCACCGGCACACGGCAGTCACCCACGGGCAGGGCCCGCACCCGCGCGAGCGCCGGTGCGGGCCTTCTGCTTCTGGGCGCCCTGCTCACCGGCTGCGGGGCCGAACCCGGGGAGATCCCGCTCTCGGAGATCCGGCCGGAGACCCCCACCGCCACCCCCGAGGCGACACCCGCCGCGACCCCCGGCGTGGTCGGCGCGGCCGTCGGAGCCCCCGCGGCCGCCGCGCACAACGGGCTGATCGTCAGCCGCGCCTACACCGACGCCGCCCGCACCAGCACCGCGATCGTCACCCTCTCCCCCGACGGCACCGGCCAGCACCAGGTCACCCAGCCGCCGGCCCGCGCGCTCGACGACCGCCCGGACTGGTCCCCCGACGGCGCCACCATCGCCTTCGACCGCACCGACCCGCAGACCGGCACCGCCCGGCTCTGGACCGTCCTCACCGCCGGCGGCCCCGAGCACCAGGTCAACCAGCTCTGCGACAGCGGCACCGCCGACTGCGCCAACGAGGACGAACGCGCCCCCGCCTTCTCCCCCGACGGCAAGCAGGTCGCCTTCAGCCGCTCCTGGGGCGCCCTGGACCCGTCCGGCAGCCACCAGATCCAGTACTCCGACCTCTACCTGATGACCCCCGAGGGCACCGACGTCCAGCGGCTCACCTTCCTCACCAACGACAAGCCCTACTCCGGCGCGGTCAGCAACCCCAGCTGGTCCCCCGACGGCAAGCAGCTCACCTTCGAGTACCGCACCAGCGCCACGGGGCAGCCCGCCAACAGCCGCGCCATCTACGTGGTCAGCGCGGACGGCACCGGGCTGCGCCAGCTCACCCCCTGGGAACTGCGCGCCGGCGACCGCGCGGACTGGTCCCCCGACGGCACCCAGATCCTCTTCACCACCTACCCGGCCGGCCCCGACAACGCCCCCGGCGGCGGCATCTACACCGTCCACTCCGACGGCAGCGCCGTCGGCGCCCTCACCCCCGCGCCCTCGGACGCCTTCTACGGCGCGGCCGCCTACGCTCCCGACGGCAAGTCCATCGTCTTCGCCCAGGCGCCCGCCGGCACCGGCGCCGACCTCTACAGCATGCGGCCGGACGGTACGGGCGTCGCCCGTCTCACCAACAGCGCGGACAAGTGGCTCAGCCGGCCGGCCTGGGGGACGGCGGAGGCCCCGGCGGCTCCCGCCGACCAGGTCCAGGCGACGGCCCAACCGTCGGATCAGCCGTCATCGGCTCCTCAGGCACCCCAGGCGCCGCGGCCCGATGCCCAGCAACCCGCCCAGGCCCAGGGGCAGGCGCCCACGGAGAAGCCGCAGCCCGAATCCGACTCCGACGAATAGATTCGCCCCGGCCCTGAAAACGCGAAGAGCCCCCATCCGGGACCCGGATGGGGGCTCTTCTGAAGAATTGTTCGGC
>NZ_LIPD01000026.1 GCF_001905545.1 Streptomyces sp. CB02056
GACGCCGCCGAACAATTCTTCAGAAGAACCCCCATCCGGGACCCGGATGGGGGTTCTTCGCGTTTTCAGACTGTCTCATCGGTCGGTGTCACTTCCTCCACTCACAGGTGGTCCTAGGTCTACCTCGGTTTTGGGGTGCCATGGCCAGTGTGGGTGATGGACGGTTCGTGAAGACTGATGGAGGACGATCGGTACCGGCATCAGGAGCTTCCCGTGACAACAGTGAGTCGTACGAGCGGCGCGTCCGTACGTGCTCAGGCCCAGGCGGCCTTCAAGGCCGGCGGTGAGGGGCTGGCGCGGCTCGGTGTGGTGGTGTTGGCCGCGGTGCCGGGAGTGGTGCTGCCGGTGGGCGCGGCGATCTGCTCGGGGGCGGTCACGGCCCGGCTCCTGCAGTCGTACGACCTGGGCGTCTTCCTCTCGCTCCTGGTGGCAGCGACGGTCGGCGCCGTGGTGGCCGCGGCCAGCATCCGCCGTACCGCGAACCGCACCCGCGGCCAGCTGGAGCGCTGGTTCGGCATCCGGCTGCCGGCGGTCTACGAGCCCCGGCCGGAGCTGGAGCTGGACGGCCGGGGGCACTGGTGGACGGGCTACACCTACCACCGGTCGCGGACGGTGGCGAAGTACGTCCAGGTGGTCCACTGGGGCCTGCGGGACCGGACCACCCGCGCCGAGCTGCTCTGGCTGCTGGCGAACCCGTTCCTCGTGGTGGCCCTCGCCGGCCCGGTGGCCGTTCTGCTCGGGCTGGGCGTCGCCTACATCCTGGCCGGGCCGGTGCCGGCGGACGGGTTCGGCCCGTTGAGCAGCCGGATGGTGGCCGTCCTGCTGAGCGCCGTGCTCGGGGCCGCCATGATCGTCGCGGGCATACTCGCGGCACCGTACGCGGTGCGGGGGTACGTGGAGGCCGCCCGCCGGGTGCTGGACCAGGACGGCCGGGCGACGAACGCCCAGCTGACCAGGCGGGTGGCCGAGTTGACCGAGACCCGGGCGGACGCGGTCGGCAACCAGGCCGCCGAGCTGCGGAGGATCGAGCGGGACCTGCACGACGGCGCCCAGGCGCGACTGGTCGCGATCGGGATGACGCTGGGCACCATCGAGCACCTGATGGACACCGACCAGGAGGCCGCGCGGGAGCTCCTCGCCGAGGCCCGCCAGTCCTCGGCCCGGGCCCTCCAGGAGCTGCGGGACCTGGTGCGCGGCATCCACCCCCCGGTGCTCGCCGAGCGCGGGCTGGGCGACGCCGTCCGGGCGCTGGCGCTGGACAGCGCCCTGCCGACCGAGGTGTGCGTGAGCCTGCCGGACCGGCCGCCGGCGCCGGTGGAGGCCGCCGTGTACTTCAGCATCTGCGAGCTGCTGGCCAACGCGGCCAAGCACTCGGAGGCGGAGCAGGTGTGGGTGGACATCCTCTACCGGGCCGGCTTCCTGCGGGTCACGGTGACGGACGACGGGGTGGGGGTGGCGGACCCTTCGCGGGGGACCGGACTGCGCGGGATCGAGAAGCGATTGGGTACCTTCGACGGTGTCCTCTCCATCGACAGCACGTCGGGCGGACCCACCACCATCACCTTGGAGTTGCCGTGCGAGTTGTCCTCGCCGAGGACCTCTACCTCCTTCGCGAAGGCCTGATCCGGCTGCTGGAAGCGCACGGCTTCACCATCGCCGCGGCGGTGGAGACCGGGCCCGAGCTGTTGGACGCGCTGCTGACCCACCGGCCGGACGTGGCCGTGGTCGACGTCCGGCTGCCCCCGACGCTCACCGACGAGGGCCTGCAGGCGGCGCTGAAGGCCCGTCGGGAGATCGCGGGCCTGCCGGTGCTGGTGCTGTCGCAGCACGTCCAGCAGCTCTACGCGCGGGAGTTGCTGGCCGACGGCACCGGGGGGATCGGCTACCTCCTGAAAGACCGGGTGTTCAACGCCGGGCAGTTCATCGACGCGGTCCGCCGGGTGGCGGCGGGCGGTACGGCGATGGACCCGGACGTGATCGCCAAGCTGATGCAGACCACCTCGCGCCGGCCCGGTCCGCTGCTGCGGCTCTCCCCGCGCGAGCGCGAGGTGCTGGAACTGATGGCCGAGGGCTGTTCCAACTCGGCGATCGCCGCCCGCCTCTCGGTGAGCGACGGCGCGGTGGCCAAGCACATCGCCAACATCTTCGGCAAGCTCGAACTCGCCCCCGACGAGGACGCCAACCGCCGGGTGCTGGCGGTGCTGACCTACCTCAACGGCACGGCGGGGCAGACCGGCTGACGATCCAGCGGCGCCTCCGCTCCGACCCCGCGTGGTGCCGGTCGCCGGGGCCCGGGCCGCCGCACTGTGACACCCCAGGCTGTGGGCACGCTAAACACGTGTACGAGTAAACTCCGGTGAGCCGAGCCCGGAGGTTGCCCAGCCGTCCGGCGGCCCGACCAACGGAGTCCGGCGGCCCGACCAAACGGGACCCGGCAGCCGAGGCAGCGTACGGCAGCAGCCGACATCCAGGGGTTGATAGACGTAATGGCACGCCCAACGCTCACCAAGGCCCATCGGGGCCTGCTCGGCCTGGTCGCGGCCGGTGCCTTCATCATCTCGGGCATCGGCTTCGCGGGTTCGTACAACGCGGTGCGCGACCTGGCCGAGCAGAAGGGTTTTGGCGCCTTCTCCTACGCCTTCCCGATCGGTGTGGACGCCGGCATCGTCGTGCTCCTCGCGCTCGACCTGGTGCTGACCTGGCTGCGGATACCCTTCCCGATGCTGCGGCAGACCGCGTGGCTGCTGACCGTCGCCACCATCGCCTTCAACGCGGCCGCCTCCTGGGGCGACCCGCTGGGCATGGGGATGCACGCCGTCATCCCGGTGCTCTTCGTCGTCGTGGTCGAGGCCTCGCGGCACGCGGTCGGCCGGATCGCGGCGATCACCGCGGACCGCCACATGGAGTCGGTCCGGGTGATGCGCTGGCTCCTCTCCCCGGTGCCGACCTTCCGGCTCTGGCGGCGGATGAAGCTCTGGGAGCTCCGCTCCTACGACGAGGTCATCCGCCTGGAGCAGAACCGCTTGGTCTACCGGGCGCAGCTGCGCTTCCGGTACGGCCGCGGCTGGCGCCGCTCGGCACCGATCCAGGCGCTGCTGCCGCTCAAGCTCGCCAAGTTCGGCGTGCCGCTGGACCCGGCGCTGCTCGACCGGCTCGACGACGACGGCCGGGCGCGCGACGTCAAGGAGGTGCCGGCGGAGCAGGAGACGCCGGGGGTGGCCCCGCAGGAGAACCGCGTCGCCGCGGCCATCGCCCCGGCCGCCGAGGCCCACGCCCAGCAGCCCCCGCACCCGCAGCAGGCACCGCAGGCCGTCCAGCCGGCCGCCCCGCAGGTCCAGCACGCCCAGCAGGCCCAGCCCGACCAGGTCCAGGGGCAGCCGCAGGCCCAGCCCGAGCAGCCGCAGCCGCAGGCGCCCGCTGCCGTCGCCCCGCTGTCCGCCGAGGTCGCCGCGCCGATGCTCGCGAAGCTGGCCGCCGTCCGGCTGCGGGCCGCCCAGGAGCCGGACGCGGCGGCGGAGGCCGCCCCGCAGCCGCGCGGGGAGGAGCTGAACGTCTGGACCGAGCGCCCGGTCCGCACCACCGGCCACCCGACCGACGCCGCCCCGGGCGGTCGGGTGCCCGGGCAGGCCTCGCCCTGGTTCAAGCCCCCGCGCCCGGTCGCCGAGGAGCCCGCCCCCGCCGCAGCCGTCGCCCCGGGCCCGGCCCCCGTGCCCGCGCCCGGTCCGCAGGCCCAGCACCCGGTCGGCCCGCAGCAGCGGTCCGAGCAGTTCGAGCAGCCCGAGCAGCCCGCCGAGTTCGCGCAGCCCGCCGAGCTGGCGCAGCCGGTCCCGGCCGCCGAGTCGGCCCGCGCCGAGCAGTCCGCGTTCTCCCCGGCGCCCGCGCGCCTCGACCCGGACGTCGCCTACGCGGCGCTCGTCTCGTACATGGACGCCCACAGCCACCAGCCCGACCCCCAGCGCCTCGCCGACTGGCTGACCAGGGAGTACGGCGTCACCGGCAAGGGACCGGACGGATCGGTCCACCCCAAGGAGGTCGCCGACCTCTACCCGGAGCTGAACGAGCGCTACGCCGCCGCCGGGCGGGACTGACCGCCGCCGCCACCGTCCAGGGCTCGGGCGGCCATTGACGCCCGATCCCGCCGGAGCTACCTTCGCCTCAACAAACTGTTGAAGGGCTGGTTCGGCATGGGGAGTGCGGATGACACGGGTCGGGGTCGACGGAAACGGGCCGGCGGACGGGGCCTCCTTCTCCACCGGGGCCCGCGCCGCCGTGGAGACACTGCTCGCCCCGGTCGACGCCGATCTGGCGCGCCGTTACCCGGGTGAGCCCGGGACCAGGCAGCCGGTGCACACCGTCTACGTCCCGGCCGACGCCTTCGGCGCCGACACCGTGCGGGAGTGGGGCCGCCGGGCCCTGGAGGCCTTCGACCGCCACGCCGCCACCCCCGCCGAACTGGCCCGAGCCCTCGGCGTCGCGGACGACGCGCTGCTCGCCGACGTGCACGCCCGGGTCCGCGCCAAGCTGCAGCGCGAGCCGGTCGAGGACCTGCGGATCGACTTCGAGGACGGGTACGGACCCCGCCCCGATGTCGAGGAGGACGCGGCCGCCGTCCGCGCCGCCGAACTGGTCACCGCGGCGGTGGCCGAGGGCGGCGCCCCGCCGTACCTCGGCATCCGGACCAAGTGCATGGAGGCCGCCGTCCGGGCCCGCGGCATCCGAACCCTGGAGCTGTTCCTGGCCACCCTGCTGGCCAACGGCGGGCTCCCGGAAGGCCTGGTCCTGACCCTGCCCAAGGTGACCTACGCCGAGCAGGTCACCGCGCTGGTCCGGCTGCTGGAGGACTTCGAGGGCCGGGCCGGGCTGCCCGCCGGCCGGATCGGCTTCGAGATCCAGATCGAGACCACCCAGGCGATCCTCGGCCCGGACGGCCGGGCCACCGTCGCCCGGATGATCGAGGCCGCCGAGGGGCGCGCCACCGGCCTGCACTACGGCACCTTCGACTACAGCGCCGCATGTGGCGTCAGCGCGGCCCACCAGAGCATGGACCACCCGGTCGCCGACCACGCCAAGGCGGTCATGCAGGTGGCGGCCGCGGGCACCGGGGTGCGGCTCTCCGACGGTTCGACCAACGTCGTCCCGACCGGCTCCACCGAACAGGTGCACGCCGCCTGGAAGCTCCACCACGGCCTGGTCCGCCGCTCGCTGGCCCGCGCCTACCACCAGGGCTGGGACATGCACCCGGCGCACCTGCCCACCCGCTACGTCGCGGTCTACTCCTTCTACCGCGAGGGCCTGGCGGCCGCCGCCGCACGGCTGGCCGCGTACGTCGCCAAGGCGGGTGGCGACGTGATGGACGAGCCGGCCACCGCCCGGGCGCTGAGCGGTTACCTGCTGCGCGGACTGGACTGCGGCGCCGTCGACCTCACCGAGGTCACCGCGCTGACCGGCCTGGACCGCGGGCGGCTGAACACCCTGGCCGGCCGCTGACCCGTCCGCGTCCGACAGTCGGGTCCCGGCCGTCGATCCTCCGGCTCGGCCGGTTCCCGGCCCCCGGCCGTTGATCCCTCCCGTCGTGCGCCAACTAGGCTGGCGGTGCCGCCCCGGTGTCCCGGGGCGCGCGCCGTCAGCCTTCACCGTCCTCGGGAGGACCCCCGCGCCATGTCCGCCACGCCGGAGCCCACCGCCAGGCCGTACCTCACCATCCGGCGGGCCGGCAGCCACGAGACCGAGATCAAGAAGTCCCGGTTCATCTGCCACCTCGCCCGGGTCACCGACGAGGAGGGGGCACAGGCCTTCATCGCGGGCATCCGCAAGCAGTACTGGGACGCCCGGCACAACTGCACCGCCTTCGTGGTCGGCGACGAGCAGCGCCGCGAGCGCTCCAGCGACGACGGCGAACCCGGCGGCACGGCCGGGGTGCCGATGCTGGAGGTGCTGCGCCGACGCGGGCTGACCGACACGGTCGCCGTGGTCACCCGGTACTTCGGCGGGATCAAGCTCGGCGCGGGCGGCCTGGTGCGGGCGTACGGGAACGCGGTGTCGGAGGCGGTGGACGAGGTCGGCCTGCTGGAGCGCCGGCCGGTCGCGCTGCTCGCGGTGACGGTGGACCACGTCAGGGCCGGGCGGGTGGAGAACGACCTGCGGGCGGCCGGGTACACGGTGAGCGACCTGGCCTACGAGGCCGCCGGGGTGCGGATCGAGGTGGGGGTGCCGGAGCCGGACGTGGCGGACTTCCACACCTGGCTGGCCGAGGCGACCGGCGGTACCGCGGTGGCGGTCCCGGCCGGCCGCACGTACGTCGAGGTGCCGGTCTGACCCGAGGTGCCGCTCTGGTCGCCGGGGCGGGGGGTAGCTCCTGGGCCCCGGGGGTCGGACGATCCGTCGGACGGCCCGTGACCGGCCGTTTCCCGTAGCCCAGGCCCCGCGCCACGCGGAAGACCGCTTGAGCAGATTCACCCGAACGTAGTGTCGTAGCCCGGAGTTGGAACTTCCGCTCCGGGCCGTGGCGTTTCCTGGGCAAGGCTCCGGCAGAACCGGACGAAACCATCGATGGAGGACACAGGACCCCACCCCGCACCACGGAGGTATGCGCATGACCTCGGATCGATCGACCTCGAATTCCCAGTCCGCGACGAACCCGACCTCGAACCGCCCCACGAGCCACTCGACGAACCACCCGACGAGCCGTCCGACCTCGAACCATCCGATCGCGAACCGCCCCGCCCCGAACCGCGTCCGCTCGCACGCCGCCGCAGACCTGCCCGGTCCCCGCGGCCCCGCGACGCCCTACCGGATGACGGTCACCACGGCCCTCTCACACGCCGAGGCCGTCGCCCTGGCCGACGAACAACTGGCCTGCTGGCTGAAGCAGGAGGGCTTCGAGGAGCCCCCGCCGGCCCACCGCGCCCCCGCCGAGCAGGGCACCGAGCCGGCTCCCACCGCCGAGCGCCTCCGCCTGGGCGAGCGCGTCCTGCTCGACCGCGACCAGGGTCCGCTGCGCGGCGGCCCGGGCGCCGGGCGGTACGACCGCCGCCGCCTGCGCACCCCGGCCCCGCACGGCACCCAGCAGCTCACCCTCACCGTGGCCACCGGTTCCGACGGCCCCACCTGGGTCCGGCTGGAGGCCGAGACCCACAGCACCGGCAGCGGTGTGCGCACCCCGTGCCGGGTGCCGGTGCCCGAACTCGCCCGCACGCTCCTCCCGCTGCTCGACGCCACCGACGGCCCGACCGTCGTGCACTCCGGCCCCCGGGTGATCACGGCCGACGAGGTCGACGCCCTGATCGACGAGCTGTGCGACCCCGAGCGCAGGCTGCCCACCGTGGTGGCCAGCGTCCCGGTGAACCTGCCGCTCGACAGCTGGGTGCGGGACGTGGTGGCCCCGCTCTGCCAGCAGCTGCCCGGCCTCGCCACCGCCTACGTGCTGGACCCCGGCGCCCGCACCGGGTTCAACGTCGCGCTGGAGTACCACACCGTCTACGGCGGGGCGGTGCGCACCTACCTGCCCGAGGTCGACCCGGCCTCCCGGCAGGACAGCGCCCGACATCCGGTACTCGCCCGGGGCCGAATAGAAGAGGACCTGCGCCGCGCCGCCGGGCTGCTCGCCCGCGAGCCGCGCCGCCTGGCCGCGGAGCAGCCGCTGCCACAGCCGCTGGCGGCCGTCCCGGTGCTGCGCGTCCCGCCGCCGCAGCTCCGCCGGGACGCGGAGCAGGCAGCAGAACGGACCGTGGAGCCGAGCGCGGATCAGGCCGTCGTGCAGGTGGCCGAGGAGACCGTCGAGCAGGTCGTCGAACGGACCTCCGGCCCGGCCGCCCCGTACCAGGGCGTGGAGCTGGCCGCGCTCGCCCGGGAGGAGCAACAGGACCGCGCCGAGCAGCAGGCCAGGGCCGACGAGCTGGAGCGGGTCCGGCACACCCTGCGGGTGGAGCGCCGCGAACACCGGGAACGCGGCCAGGGCCGGGAGGGCCGCGACGGCCGGGACGTCCGGGAGGGCCGTCTCCGCTCCGGAGCCCGCGCCCTGACCGGGCGCCACTGCGTGGCACCGGGCGGTGGACCGGTCGGCGGGCCGCACTCCGTGGTCCAGCCCCCCGACGGCTGCGGCACGCCCGACACCTTCACCGAACTCATGGCCAGACTGGGCGAGTTCCCGCTGGTGACCTTCACCGGTGACCAGAAGGTCGCGCTCGCCCTGGACGAGCTGCAGTGCGCCGGCGCCGGCTGGGCCCGGCTCGCCTGGGACGGGCTGACGGCACTCCAGGAGTACGCCGAGGCGGCCGTGCGCGGTGCGGCCGGCGGGGACTTCAAGCAGTGGTGCGAGCGCACGCCCGAGGGCTGTCACCGCTTCCCGCCCCGCAAGGCGGTCCGCGGGGAGTCCCGGACGGTGTTCAGCCACACCAAGTGGAAGCGCGAGCGGATGCTGCCGGTGCCGGAATGCGTCGACTCCTCCCGGCGCGCGTTCATGGGCGCGCACCTGCGGATCGGCGGCGGCCGCACCGCGCCCCGGCTGCACTACCTGGACGACTGCTCCGGCAGCGGCCGGATCTACGTCGGCTACATCGGCCTGCACCTCACCAACACCCGGACCAACTGAGCGGCTTGGCTGACCGCCGCGCCCGTTCGGGGGACAATGTCCGGCAGGGGCGGGCCCACAGGTTCGCCGATCGCCCCGGGCAGGCGCCGGACGAGCATGGGGGAACGACGACCGATGCAGGACTCAGCAGACGGCCAGTCCGACGGAACCGCCACCGTCCAGTTCCCCCGGCCGGGCTTCCTTGCCTCGGTCTTCCGCGACCTCGGAGCCGAGAACGGCCAGGAGCCGGACGGCGCCGCCGCCGACCGCCCCCGTGGCGGTGTGACCGGTGACGGCCCGTCCGGCGACGGGCCGACCGGTGACAGACCGACCGACAGCGGACCCACTGGCAACGGGCGCACCGACAACGGCCCCACTGGCAACGGACCGACCGGTGAAGGACCGTCCGAGCCCGGCCCCGGCGAGGCCGACCCGGACGAGGCCGTGGCGGCGCACGCCCGGGCCGCGACCCTGACCCACCACCGCACCCGCGCCGTCCAGGCCGAGCACGACCGGCTGGCCGACCTGCTGCGCCGCGCCGCGCTGCCCGTCTCCGCCATGGACTTCGAGAGCCAGCTGCGCCACTACCAGCCCCGCCCCTACCCGGCCGACGGCCCCGGCGGCGGCGCCGAGGAGGAGTCCGAGCCCCGCTGGCAGGACTTCGCGCCCGCCGAGCCGCCCGTGGCCGACCCGGAGGGCGGCCCGTCCCGCCGGCTGCTCGACTCCGGCTACCAGCGCGAGCTGGCCCAGGCCCGGCTCACCCACCAGCGCGCCCTGCGCGAGTGGCGCACCCGCCGGGCCGAGGCCGGCAGCCCGGCCGCCGACGAGTCCCGGCGCGCCCACGAGGCGGCCGAGGAGGCCCGGGCCCGCGCCGTGCGCGAGTACAACGAGAGCCTGGAGGAGTGCCGTCGGGCCTACCGGCTGGCCGAGCCGGCCGCCGTGGAGTCGCTGCTGGAACGGGCGCTGGCCGCCGCCGAGACCGCCACCCAGGACCTGCCCGCCCCCTGCCGGGCGGTCTTCCGCCCGCTCACCCGCACCGCCGTGCTGGACCTCGACCTGCCGCCGCTCGACCTGGTGCCCTCGCTCGCCGGCTACCGGCTCGCCCCGGACGGCGACATCCTCCCGGTGCCGCGCCCGCCCGCGGACCGGGCCACCGACTACCTGCGGCTGGTCGCCCGGCTCGCCCTGCGGGCCCTGCAGGCCGCCGATGCCGTGGACACCGACGAGATACTCGCCGGCGTCGTCCTCAACGGCTGGCTGCGCGATCCCGCCGCGGCCGAGCCGCTCTGCCTGGTCAGCGTGGACGCCGACCGAGACGCACTGGCCCGTACCCGGCTGCTGCCGCCGGGCACCCCGTACGAGGAGCGCGACGACGAGGGCGTCTACGCCGACGCCGAGCAGGACGAGGCCCTGGTACGGCTGCGCCAGCTCGGCGCCGCCGTCACCCCGGACCCGTACGACCGGGCTGGTGTCCGGCCCGCCGCCCAGGCCGGGGCCACCGTGCCGGCCGCCGCCGACCTGTCCGCCAACGAGTTCGCCCAGCTGGTGCGGGACCTGCTGACCCGCGGCGGGATCGCGCAGTGGAGCGTCCGGCTGCGCGGCCCGGCCGGGCTGGTCGCCACCGGCGAGGGCGCCCCCGGCACCTCGCTGCCCGGCCGCTGGGTGGTGTGGGCCTCCCGGGACACCGGGTCGATCGGCGCCGAGCAGATCGAGACCCTGGCCGAGGCGGTCGGGGAGGAGTCCGCCGAGCGCGGCCTGCGGCTGACCACCGGCCGGTTCACCGAGGAGGTGCTGGACCTCACCGCCGAGGAGGGCCGCCGGCACATCCACCTGATCGACGGCGACGGCGTCCGCGAACTCGCCCACACCCACCTCGGCCTGCCGCTCGCCACCGGCGGCTGACCCGCCGCCCGCTCGCCACATCAGCCCTGCTCGGCAGCCTTTGCCCACCGCCCCGTCCCGGCGGGTCGGCCCGTCTCCGGCCTCACCCGAACGGCCCATCCGTCGGGCGCCCCGGCAGGTCCGGGCCGAGGCTGGGGGAACGGCACCCCGGCCCCGGCACCCCCGGGTGATCACCGTCGAACGGGCGTCCGGTACGGTCGGCGGTCGGCCCGGCCACGGGCGGATCCCAGGGGGAGAGGAATGGGCAGAGCGCTCGGCGCACCACCCGGCGAAGGCCCCGGCGACTCGGCCGGACCTGTGAAGGAGCCGGACCGATGACCGCGGTACTGGTCGCCGCCGCGGCGTTCCTGATGACCCTGATCGGCGGTTTCGTCGCCCAGCGCACCCGCGACCGCCGCCACCTGGTGCTCGGCTTCGCCGCCGGACTGATGCTCGGCGTGGTCGCCTTCGACCTGCTGCCCGAGGCGCTCCACCAGGCGCCGGGCGAGGTGCACGGCGTGCCGCAGGCGCTGCTGCTGTTCGCGGCCGGCTTCCTCACCATCCACGTGATCGAGCGCGCCGTCGCGATCCACCGCGGCCACGAGGGCGAGTACGCCGCGCACTCCCACGGCCACCACCACGGGGACGCCCGCTCCGCCGGGCACCAGGGCGTCGGGCTGACCGCCGCACTGGCCCTGGTGGGGCACAGCGTGATGGACGGCTTCGCGATCGGCGCCGCCTTCCAGGCGGGCACCACGGTCGGCACGGTGGTGGCCATCGCCGTGGTCGCGCACGACTTCGCCGACGGCTTCAACACGTACACGATCACCCGCCTGTACGGGAACAACCGGCGGCGGGCGCTGACCCTGCTCGCCGCGGACGCGGTGGCCCCGGTGTCCGGCGCGGCGATCACCCTGGCGTTCACCATCCCGGGGCACCTGCTCGGCCTCTACCTGGGCTTCTTCTCCGGCTTCCTGCTCTACCTGGCGACCTCCGACATCCTCCCCGAGGCGCACAGCCCGCACCCCTCGCGCAGCACCCTGCTCTGCACCGTGGCCGGGGTCGGCTTCATGTGGCTGGTGATCGGCTTCGCCGGCTGAGGCCCGCACCGGTCCTCGCCCTGGTCCCAGCCCCGAGACCGCGACCGGGACCGATCAGCCCGGCGGTCGGGCGACCGGCCGCCGCGGCCCTCAGCCCGGAAGCCGCCCCCAGCACTCCCGCATCGAGGCCAGCGCCTCGGTGATGGCCGGCCGCCGGGAGGCCTGGGAGCGCCAGAGCGCGAACACCCGGCGGCCCGGCTCCGGCGCCACCCGGCGGGCCGCCACCCCGGGCGGCAGCGGGCCCCGCCCGAGCCTCGGCACCAGGCCCATCCCCAGACCGGCCGCGACCAGCGCGATCTGCGTCTCGAACTCCCCGACCTGGTAGCGCACGTCCGGTTCCTCGCCGGCCTCGCGCAGGGTGCGGACCAGCCAGTCGTGGCAGATGTTGCCCGGTGGCACGCTGATCCAGCGCTGCCCGCACAGCCGCTCCACCGGCACCGGGTCGAGCGCGGCCAGGTCGTCGTCGGCGGGCAGCAGCAGGTCCACCGGGTCCGTACCGAGGTCCATCCGGGAGACCCCCTCCTGCACCGGCAGCGGCACGGTCGGCCAGTCCTGCACCAGCGCCAGGTCCACCTCGCCCCGGGCCACCAGCTCGGCCGCCGGGTACGGGTCGCGCTCCAGCAGCCGGACGTCCAGCTCCGGGCAGCGCCGCCGCAGGTCGGCCAGCGCCCCGGGCATCAGTCCGCGGGCACCGGACGGGAACGCGGCCACCAGCAGCCGCCCGACGGCCTGGCCGCGCTGTTCCTCCAGCCGCACCTCGGCCTGCTCCACCAGCCCCAGCACGGTCTGCGCGGTCACGGCCAGCTCGCGCGCCGCGTCGGTCAGCACCACGCCGCGGCCCTGCCGCTCCAGCAGCACCGTCCGGGTCTCCCGCTCCAGCTTGGCGATCTGCTGCGAGACCGCCGAGGGCGTGAAGCCGAGTGCCGCGGCCGCCCCGCCGACCGAGCCGTGCACCGCCACCGCGTGCAGCGCCCGCAGGCGCCCCAGGTCCATCATGCAGCGATACTAAAGCGTCCTCTTCAGAATTCATCGCTGGTGCTGAACGGTCCGGCGCCACCATGCTCGACCCATGACCGCGACAACCGCCGCCGCTGCGAGCGGCCGGAACAGCATGAGCAGTACGGGCAGCACGACCGGCACGGGCGGTACCGGCGGCCGGGGCGGCATGAGCCCCCGCCACATCGCCCTGGCCGTCCTGGTGGCCGCCGTCTGGGGCCTCAACTTCGTCCTGATCCACGTCGGCCTGGACAACTTCCCGCCGCTGCTCTTCTGCGCCCTGCGGTTCGCCGTCGTCGCGGTGCCGGCGGTCTTCTTCGTCGGCCCGCCCAAGGTGGCCTGGCGCTGGGTGCTGGCGGTCGGCGTGGTCCTCGGGGTGGTCAAGTTCGGACTGCTCTTCCTCGGCATGCACGCCGGGATGACGGCCGGGCTCTCCTCGCTGGTGCTCCAGGGGCAGGCCGGCTTCACCGCGCTGTTCGCCGCCGTGCTGCTGCGCGAACGCCCCGGCGGGCAGCGGCTGGCGGGCCTGGCGGTCGCCTTCGCCGGCATCGCGCTGAGCGCCTGGGACCAGGGCGCCGGCGGCCCGCTCGGGGCCTTCGCCCTGGTCGTCCTGGCCGCCGTCGCCTGGGGGCTGGCCAACGTGCTGACCCGCAGGGCCGCGCCGCCGGACGCGCTGCGCTGGATGGTCTGGGTCAGCGCCGTCCCGCCGCTGCCGCTGCTGGGCCTGTCCCTGCTGGTCGAGGGCCCCGAGGCGGACCTGCGCGCCCTGCGCGACATCACTCCGGCCGGACTGGGGGCGATCGGCTACGTCGGGCTGGTCTCCACCCTGCTCGGCTTCGTCGCCTGGAGCTTCCTGCTGCGCAGCTACGACGCGACCGCCGTCGCGCCGTACTCGCTGCTGGTGCCGGTGTTCGGGATGTCCTCGGCCTGGCTGCTGCTCGGCGAGCGGATCAGCCCGACGGCCGCCGCGGCCGCGCTGCTGGTGATCACCGGGATCGGGATCACCGCGCTGCGTCCCGGTGCCGCTAGCGGCGTGGCGGCCCGGCTGCGAGGAAGCGGGCCTCGGCGGAGCGCAGCACCCGCAGCAGCACCTCCTCGTCGGCGGGGCTGACCTCGCCGAAGTACTCCTGGGCCACCTCGTCCCGGACCTGCCCGATCCGCTCCACCGCCGCCCGTCCGGCCTCGGTCAGCAGGATCCGCACCGCCCGCCGGTCGGCCGGGTCGGGGCTGCGCTCGACCAGGCCGGCCTCCTCCAGCGCGTCGACCACGGTGGTCGCCGAGCGCGGGGCGATGTGCAGCTTGTCGGCGAGGTCGCTCAGCCGCATCGCGTGGTCCGGCGTCTCGCAGCCGGGCACGTGGGCGAGCGTGCGCAGGGCCCGGGCCTGGCCGGGGGTGATGCCGTACGGCTCCAGCCGCCAGCCGGTCTGACGGCGGATCCGCTTGATCGCCCTGGTCATCGCGTCGGCCAGCTCGGCGGCGGTGCCCGGGGTGCCGGGCCGGGGGCCGGGGGAGGGGTCCGCCGGTTCGTCGGTCGGCGTGGTGGTCATCGGCGGTCTCCTCGGCTGGCGTCCGCCCAAGGGTAGCCGTCGGTCCGGGGCCCGTGGCGGGCGGCGGAAGACGATCGCGGAAATATGTTGAGCTTGGCTCAGTATCTGGGTTAGCGTTGCTCCCAAGTGAGGGAACCCTAAGTTCCCGTCCCCGACCAATGGAGGGCCCATGCCCCGCTCCGAAGCCCGCGTCGCCACCGACCGCCCGGGCCGTTACGCCAAGCAGCTCACCGCCCACATGGGGCGCAAGATCGAGGCCGTCTACTCCGAGGAGACCGGCCGCGGCACGATGGTCTTCGGCGCCGGCACCGCCACCCTGGAGGCCCAGCCGGACGCGCTGCTGCTCACCGTCGAGGGCGAGCGCGACAAGCTGCCCGGCCTGGAGGACGTCGTCGGCCGCCACCTGGTCCGCTTCGGCGCCCGCGACGAACTCGTCATCGAGTGGCACCGGGACAACGGCGAGCCCGGCCTGGTTCACCGCAACGAGGACCCCGAGGCCTGACCGCCCCCGGCACCCGGCCCGGGCAGCCACCGGGCCAGCGGCCACAGCACCAGGACGGCCAGGCACCCACTCGCCACCACGTCCAACAGCCAGTGGAAGTCGCTCCACACCAGACCCGCGCCCACCCCGAGCGACAGCAGCGCCGCACCCGCCGCCAGCCCCCGGGCGGCGCGCGGCCCCGCCACCCGGGCCAGCAGCAGCGCCGCCACCCCGTACGAGATCGCCGCGGTCGCGGTGTGCCCGGACGGGTACCAGCCCCACTGGCCCGCCGTCAGCGGCTCCCCGAGCGGACCGGGCCGGGCGAAGGCCGACTTCGCCGGGACCACCAGCAGCGGGATCAGCACCGAGGTCAGCGCCGCCACCGGCAGCGGCAGCCACCAGCGCCCGGCCCCGGCCCGGCGCCCCCGCCAGGCCGCCGACGCGCCGGCCAGCAGCAGCACCGGGACCGCCGGGACGCCGCCGCCCAGGTCCGACAGGAAGTGGCCGAGCCGGTCCAGCAGCGCGTCCGGGACGTCCCGGTGGGCCGTACGGACGGCCCGGCGGACCGAACGGTCCACGCCGAGCAGCGGCCCCTCCACCGCGACCTGCCAGGACACCACCACCAGCAGCACCACCGCCGTCACCGGGACGGCCACCGACCGGGCCGCCCGGCCCAGGACGACGGACAGCCGCCCCGGAGCAGGGGGGAGAGCTCCGGGGCGGCCCTGATGATCGCCGTTCCGTGCGCCCCGGGGGGTGTGGGTCGGACGGTCGGTCGATCGGCCTTCGGTGTGCGCCGGCCCTCCCGGGCCGACCTGGTCGTCCTCGTCCGGCACCCGCGGAACCGGCCCCGGAGGGGGCCCCGCGGACGGCCGCGCCCATGGCTGAGGCTCGCTGTCCATCTGCGATGACACTACGTCAACAGCCCTTCCGCGCCGAGCGCCTTCAGCGATTCCGCACACCATCTTCACCCTGCGCGGGGCAACCTCGGAGGCGCCCCGTCGATCATGCCCCGGCCGCCCGCGCGACGCGCCCGGACAACCGAACGGCCCGTGCGGACCAGAGGTCCCCACGGGCCGTTCAGCGCTGTCCGGACAACCCTCCGGAAGGGGGTTCACGACCTGACGGGCGACACCGCTCAGAGAGCGGCGAACGCGCCCTCCAGGATGTCCAGGCCCTCGTTCAGCAGGTGCTCCGGCATGACCAGCGGCGGCAGGAAGCGCAGCACGTTGCCGTAGGTGCCGGCGGTCAGCACGACCAGGCCCTCCGCGTGGCACGCCTTGGCGATGGCCGCGGTGACCTCCGCGTTCGGCTCCTTGCCACCCGGCTTCACCAGCTCGACGGCGATCATCGCGCCGCGGCCGCGGACCTCGCCGATGATCTCGTACTTCTCCTGCATGGCCCGCAGGCGGCCCAGCATGATCTCGCCGATCCGCTGCGCCTTGCCGTTGAGGTCCTGCTCCTTCATGGTCTCGATGGCACCCAGCGCGGCGGCACACGCCACCGGGTTGCCGCCGTAGGTGCCACCCAGACCACCGGTCTGCGCGGCGTCCATGATCTCGGCGCGGCCGGTCAGCGCGGACAGCGGCAGACCGCCGGCGATGCCCTTGGCGGTGGTGATCAGGTCCGGGACGATGCCCTCGTCCTCGCACGCGAACCACTGGCCGGTGCGGCAGAAGCCGGTCTGGATCTCGTCCGCGACGAACACGATGCCGTTCGCCTTCGCGAACTCCACGATCGCCGGCAGGAAGCCCTTGGCCGGCTCGATGAAGCCGCCCTCGCCCTGGATCGGCTCGATGATGATCGCGGCGACGTTCTCGGCACCGATCTGCTTGTTGATGGTGTCGATCGCCTGGGCGGCGGCCTCGGCGGCGGCGTTCTCCGCACCCGTCAGCCAGCGGTACGGGTAGGCGACCGGAACCCGGTAGACCTCGGGGGCGAACGGACCGAAGCCCTGCTTGTACGGCATGTTCTTCGCCGTCAGCGCCAGCGTCAGGTTGGTGCGGCCGTGGTAGCCGTGGTCGAACACCACGATGGCCTGGCGCTTGGTGTAGGCGCGGGCGATCTTCACCGCGTTCTCGACGGCCTCGGAGCCCGAGTTGAACAGCGCGGTGCGCTTCTCGTGGTCACCCGGGGTCAGCTCGTTCAGCTGCTCGGCGACGGCCACGTAACCCTCGTACGGGGTCACCATGAAACAGGTGTGCGTGAAGCTGGCCAGCTGCTCGGTCGTCCGGGCCACCACGGCCTCGGCGCTGTTGCCGACATTGGTCACGGCGATGCCGGAACCGAAGTCGATCAGCGAGTTGCCGTCCACGTCCTCCAGCACGCCGCCGTTGGCACGGGACACGTACACCGGCAGGGTGGTGCCGACACCGGCCGCCACCGCACCCAGCTTGCGGGCGTGCAGCTCCTGCGACTTCGGACCGGGGATCGCGGTGACCAGGCGGCGCTCCTGCGGGAGCGGCGTTGCGGCGCTCATGGGGTATCTCCAGACTTCTCGGCTCGGTGCTTCGCAGGCTACGGCCGCCCTCCCCACCCCGGCACGCGCCACTCGGTAGCAGTGCGCCGTCCGACTTGTCCGGCACGGCCAGCGCGGGTGGCGCGACTACCCGCAGGCCGCGCTCCACTACCCTGAGCGCGGGCGTGTCGCCGGTACGGCGGCATGGGTATGGCGGCACCGACGGCGGTCGGGCCGGGCGGGCGGGCGAGGGAACGGGACCGTACATGGCACAGGACGGGGCACACCACGGCGAGCGCACCACCACCAGACCCCCGACCCCCCTGCCCCACCAACGGCCCGCGGCGGGCACCTCCTCCTTCGACCTCGCGGCCTGGGCCTGCGCCCCGCGCCCCGACGCCGACCCGGGCGTCTACCGGCTCGGCTACCGCCGCGTCGACCCGGAGCGGGCGGAGGCGGCCAAGGTCGCGACCTGGCCGCTGCTGCTGCGGGCGGGGCTCAACGCGGTGGTGGCGTGGTTCGCCTTTGTCTACGGCACACAGCTGGTGCTTCACCTGATCGTGATCACCGTTTGGGTCGAACACCCCAGCGAGACCCTTGTGACCGTCGTCGGGCTGTCGGTGAACGTGCTGGTGGCCGCAGCCGTCATCAAGATCTTCGGCCGGATGGGCCGCTGGCCCGAGGTGTGGCGCCGTTACGTCGCGCCGCTGCTGTCGCGCACGGTGACGGAGGAGCAGCCCGTCGAGGAGGACGCCCCGGGGGCGGTCGAGGCCGTGCGCGGGCAGGACCCGTGGGACGGGCTGCGCCGGGGCGGTGCGGCCGAGGCGGCCGTCCGGCTGGAGGGCGAGGCCGTGGGGGACGTCGACTACGTGCGGATCCGGCGCGCCTGGGAGTCCGCGCAGGCGGACCCGGTGTTCGTGCCCGCCTTCACTGAGCAGGTGGCCAGCCGCGGCGCGGCGGCCTTCGCCCATCCCTCCGAGGCGCGCGAGCTGCCCGGCCGCGCCGAGCGGCACGATCTGCTGCTCGGCCAGGTCCGGCTCGGTACGGCGCAGGACGTCCCGAAGAATCCGCTGGGCCACCGGGCGGCCGGTTTCGCGCTGGACCCGGCGGTGCTGGGCACCTCGCTGCTGGCGGTGGGTCCGGCGGGGACGGGGAAGACGGCGCGGCTGGCCCGGCCGGTGGCCGAGGCGCTGTGCCTGCAGGCGCTGTCCGGTACGGCCTGTGCGGTGGTGGTCGGGGCGGCGGACGCCGATCTCGGCCCGGATTCCTGGTACGACGTGGTGATCGCGCCCGGCGACCCGTCCTCGCTGTACGGGCTGGACCTCTACGGCGCCGCGCGGGACCCGGACGAGGCGGCCGCCCGGTTGGCCGAGGCGCTGCTGCCGGACGAGCTGACGGCCCGCGCGGAGCATGCCCGTACCGCGCTGCAGCAGGTGGTGGGCCCGTTCCACGCGGCGTACGGCCGCTATCCGGGGGTGCGGGAGCTGCGGGCGCTGTTGGCGGGTGAGCCGGACGTGCTGGCGGCGCTGGTGAAGGCGCTCGGCGTGGCGGGCCGACTCGCCGTCCACGAGCGGGACCTGGAGTACCGGGAGCGGCAGCGCGACCGGGCGGACGACCCCGGGGCGCTGCTGGCGGACCGGTTGGCGCTGCTGGAGCGGCCCGCCTTCGAGGGCGCTTTCGCGACCGACGGCACCGGTCGGCCGCCGTTCGCGATGCGGGTGCTGGACCACCCGCTGCGGGTGCGGGTGAAGCTGCCGGAGCGGAGCCACCCGGAGGCGGCGCGGATGCTGTCCCGGCTGGTGGTGGGGCAGTTCGTGCAGGCGGCGGGGGCCCGCGAGGACCGTTCGCTGTTCGCGGGCCTGGTGGTGGACGACGCCTCGGCGGCGCTGGACGCCGCCGCCGTGCGCGGGCTGCAGCGGATGCGCGGGGCGAACGCGGGCGCGGTGCTGCTGCTGCGGACGCTGGTGGACCTGCCCGAGGCGTTGCGGGCGCCGCTGTTCGGCGCGGTCGGCTGCCGGATGGCGTTCCCGGGGATCGCGCCGTGGGACGGGAAGCTGTTCTCGGAGGCCTGGGGGACGCACCTGGTGCAGGAGACCGCGGTCACCCACACCCCCGACACCTCCGGTGGGGTGATACGGCGGGCGGGGCGGGTCGGGCGGAAGGCGCTGTCGGGGACGACGGCGCAGACGGAGTCGGTGACGACGCGGGATGTGGAGCGGTTGCGGTGGTCGCCGTCGGATCTGGCGCACGCGTTGCCGGCGGGGCATGCGGTGGTGTCGTTGACGGCGGTGTCGGGGGAGCAGGTTCCGCCGCTGCTGGTGGACCTCAGGGGCTGAGGGCGGGCGGCGGGGGAAGTCGCCTTCGAGGTGGATTCGGCAGTGCGGGTTGTCCGGGGCGTCCATAATGAAGGGGAGAGACCCTCACCAGTCCCACGTCCCTCTCCTCGCCCGGCCGCAACGGCGCGGTCAGGTCGATCCTTCGAAGGTGCCATGCCCCCCACACTCGCCTCCGTCGTCCGCAACACGTCGCTCCATCTGACGGTCCTCGCCGGTGCGGATCACCTGGAGCGGCCGGTCCGCTGGGTGCACACCAGTGAGCTGGACGACCCGACGCCGTTCCTGGAGGGTGGTGAGCTGCTGCTCACCACCGGTATCAAGCTGGGCCGTACGGCGGCGCAGTTGCAGGCGTACGTGCACCGGCTGGCCGACGCGGGGGTGGTCGGGCTGGGGCTCGGGGTGGGGTTGTCGCACACGGAGGTGCCGCAGCCGCTGGTGGACGCGGCGGCGCAGCGCGGGCTGCCGTTGCTGCGGGTGCCGGAGCCGACGCCGTTCATCGCGATCAGCAAGGTGGTGTCGGCGGCGCTGGCCGCGGAGCAGTACGAGGCGGTGACGACCAGCTTCGAGGCGCAGGAGGAGCTGACCCGGGCGGCGCTGGGCAAGGACGGCACGACGGCGGTGGTGCGCCGGTTGGCGGCCCGGCTGGGTGGCTGGGCGGCGCTGTACGACGGGTCGGGCGCGCTGTCGGTGGTGGCGCCGGACTGGGCGGCGCGCCGGGCGGGGCGGCTGGCGGCGGAGGTGGACCGGCTGCGTCGGCGTCCGGCGCCGTCGAGTGCGGCGTTGCAGGGGCGCGCGCCGGGGATAGACACGGCGGACGAGGACTACGTGGTGGTCCAGTCGCTGGGGGCGGACCGGCGGGCCCGGGGTTTCCTGGCGGTCGGGACCGAGGACCGGATCACGCCGACCGAGCGGTACGTGCTGAACGCGGCGGTGGCGCTGCTGACCCTCACCCTGGAGCGCTCGCGGGAGCTGCGGCAGGCCGAGGAGCGGATGGGCGCGGCGCTGCTGCGGATGGTGCTGGCCGGTGAGGTGGCGACGGCCCGCCAGGTGGCGGTGGGGCTGTTCGGGGGGCTGCCGGAGGGGACGATACGGGTGCTGGTGGCCGGGGCCGGTCCGGCCAACGCGGATGCCGCGGAGGCGCTCGGGGAGCTGGGCGACCGGGCCGAGCAGGCGGGTGCCCGGGTGGGCGAGAAGCTGCTGGTGGCGCGGGAGGACGGTGCGCACGGGCCGCGGCTGATGGTGCTGGCGCTGGACAACGGCGCGGTGCACCGGGCCTGTCTGGGCGCGGTGGAGGAGCACGAGGGCCTGTCGCTGGGCGTCTCGGCGCCGGCCGCGCTGGAGGAGGCGGGGACGGCGAACGCGCAGGCGGAGCGGGCGCTGGCGGTGGCGCTGCGCGGTGGCCGCCGGTCGGTGGACCACGAGGAGGTCGGCGCGGGGTCGCTGCTGCCGCTGCTCGGCGAGGACGCGGTGACGGCCTTCGCGGAGGGGCTGCTGCGGCCGTTGCGGGAGCACGACCGGACGGCCCGCGGGGATCTGGTGGCCTCGTTGCGGGCGTGGCTGTCGCGGCACGGCCAGTGGGACGCGGCGGCGGCGGATCTGGGTGTGCACCGGCACACGCTGCGCTACCGGATGCGCCGGGTCGAGGAGCTGTTGGGCCGGTCGCTGGACGACACGGACGTGCGGATGGAGCTGTGGCTGGCGCTGCGCTCCGGCGAGGAGTGAGGCGCCGGCGGGGCGTGGGGTTCCGGCGGCCCGCGGGGCGCCGGTAGGACGCGGTGGAGTGGCCCCGGGGGCGAACGCTCCTAGTCGGCCAATCCGGTCGGCGCGCCGCCGCGCCTACCCTCAAAACCGGGTCCCACGTCCGTGGGCCGTAGGACAGACGAGGAGAGGGCCGGTACCACGGTGACCACCACGTACGATTTCTGGCTCGCCGGCCGCCGGGCGAGCGGTGACGCCGACTTCGAGGTGCACAACAGCTGGGACGGCCGTCTGGTCGGCAAGGTGAGCATCCCGACCGAGGCGCAGGTCGAGGAGGCGCTGGACGCCGCCGTGGCCGCGCTGCCGGTGTTCGCCGCCACCCCGGCGCACCAGCGTGCCGCCGCCCTGGACCACGTGGCCAAGCGGCTGACCGAGCGCACCGAGGAGCTCGCCCAGCTGGTCAGTGCCGAGAACGGCAAGCCGATCAAGTGGGCCCGCGGTGAGATCGGCCGCGCGGTGTCGGTCTTCCGCTGGGCCGCCGAGGAGGCGCGCCGCACCAACGGCGAGACCATGCGGCTGGACACCGACCCGGGCGGCGTGGGCCGTTTCGCGGTGGTGCGCCGTTTCCCGCGCGGTGTGGTGCTGGGGATCGCCCCGTTCAACTTCCCGCTGAACCTGGTCGCCCACAAGGTCGCCCCGGCGATCGCGGTCGGCGCCCCGATCATCCTGAAGCCGGCTCCGTCGACCCCGCTGTCGGCGATGGTGCTGGGCGAGATCCTGGCCGAGACCGACCTGCCGGTCGGCTCCTGGTCGATCCTGACCGTGCCGAACGACCGGATGCCGGCCCTGGTGCAGGACGAGCGCCTGCCGGTGATCTCGTTCACCGGTTCGGACAAGGTCGGCTACCAGATCATGGACTCGGTGCCGCGCAAGCACTGCACCCTGGAGCTCGGCGGCAACGCCGCGGCCGTGGTGCTCGCCGACTGGTCCTCGGAGGCCGACCTGGACTGGGCGGCCACCCGGATCGCGATGTTCGCGAACTACCAGGGCGGCCAGTCCTGCATCTCGGTGCAGCGGGTGATCGCCGACGCCTCGGTGTACGACGCGCTGGCGGAGAAGGTCGTCGCCAAGGTCAGGGCGCAGGTCACCGGTGACCCGGCCGACGACGCGACCGACGTCGGCCCGCTGATCGACGAGAACGCCGCGAAGCGCGTCGAGTCCTGGGTCGAGGACGCGGTCGCCAAGGGCGCCAAGGTGCTCACCGGCGGTACCCGTGAGGGTGCGACCTACGCCCCGACCGTGCTGGCCGACCTGCCCGGTGACGCGATCCTGGCCAAGGCCGAGGTGTTCGGCCCGGTGCTGTCGCTGCACAGGGTGGACGGCGTGGACGAGGCCTTCGCGGCCGTCAACGACTCGGCGTTCGGTCTCCAGGCGGGCGTGTTCACCCACGACCTGCAGACCGCCTTCCGCGCCCACCGGGAGCTGGAGGTCGGCGGTGTGATCATCGGCGACGCGCCGTCCTACCGTGCCGACCAGATGCCGTACGGCGGCGTCAAGGACTCCGGTGTCGGCCGTGAGGGCGTCAAGTACGCGATGGACGACTACACCGTCGAGAAGGTCATGGTCCTGACCGGTCTCGACCTCTGAGGCCTCTCAGAGGGCGTTCGATACTGATTTAGGCCGCCGCAGGCGGTTTCGGGCGGAGGTATTGCCCGACTTTGTCGGGGCTGGCGGTCAGGCGGGTGGTCATGGAGTTGACCATGGCCCAGTGGATCATTGAGCGCGACCGGTCCGGCAGTTCCTCGTAGTCGCGGTGGAGCCGCCGGTACCGGGACATGATCCCGAAGGTCTGCTCGACCCGCCAGCGGATCGGCTGGACGACGAAGCCCTTCTGCTCCTTGTCGCGGGCGACCACCTTGACGTCGATGGACAGGGCGGCGCCGTGCTTGACCACGGCGTTGTTGTAGCCGGCGTCCACCCACGCCTTGGTCACGGTGGGCCACCGGACGGCGAGGGTGTCCAGGACCTGTTTGCCTCCGGCGGAGTCCTGGACTCCGGCGGCGGTGACGATCAGGACCAGGAGCAGGCCCAGGGTGTCGGTGGCGATGTGGCGCCTGCGGCCCTTGACCCGTTTCCCGCCGTCGTAGCCCTGGCTGTCGGCCGGGGCGTTCGGTGAGGCCTTCACCGACTGGGCATCGATGATCGCCGCGCTCGGCAGGATCCGTCGGCCCTTCTTCGCCCTGAGCTGGTCACGGAGCGTGTCGTGGATCTGCTCGGCGGTGCCGTCGCCTTCCCACTCCTTGAAGTAGCCGTAAACCGTGGTGTGGGGCGGGAAGTCGTGCGGCAGGTAGCGCCAGGCGATGCCGGTCCGCGCGACGTAGAGGATCGCGTTGACCACTTCACGCAGTTCGGTGGTCGGCTCGCGCCCCTCGGCGCGAGCCGACCGCCAGCGCAGCAGCATCGGTTCGATGAGCTGCCACTGGTCGTCCTTCAGGTCCGAGGGGTACCGGCGTCGTTGCGTCACGATTGATCAATACCGCTGACGCGGGCCCGGCCGCTACGAGATCCTGGAACCGAGTCCGTGCCGCGCCATTGGAAGCCGGACAGTTGGGGGGATTCCCCTATCGAACGCCCTCTCAGACCTCAGAGACCTCTGAGATCGCCGGGGCTGTGAGGCCCCTGACCGACGCGGTGTCGTCGTAGGCGGGAGGGCCCGGTTCGCCGAACCGGGCCCTCTTCGCGTTCGCGCCCCGGCGCGGGCTCAGCCGTCGTGTCCGGCGGCCGCCGCGACCGCTTCCTCGACGGTGGCGTTCCCGGCGACCAGCTCCAGGGTCAGCCCGGCGGTGCCCGGTTCGCGCAGCAGGGCGGCCAGGACGGCGGCGACGTCGGCCCGGTCCACCGCGCCGCGGTCGACGGAGGGGGCGAGCCGGACCAGGCCGGTGCCGGGGCCGTCGGTGAGCCGTCCGGGGCGCAGCACCGTCCAGTCCAGCGCGGTGCGGGCCCGGACGGCGTCGTCGGCGGCGCCCTTGGCCCGCAGGTAGGTCTCGAAGACCTCGTCGGCGGGGAAGCGAGCCTGGGCGTCGGCGGCCATCGCCGAGACCATCAGGTACCGGCGGACCCCGGCGAGTTCGGCGGCGTCGGCGAGCAGCACGGCGGCGTCCCGGTCGACGGTGTTCTTGCGGGCGGCGCCGCTGCCCGGTCCGGCGCCGGCGGCGAAGACCACCGCGTCGGCGCCGGTGAGCAGTGCGGCGAGCCGGGTGGCGGTGGCGGCCTCCAGGTCGAGCAGCAGCGGCTCGGCGCCGGCGTCGACGAGGTCCTGGGCCTGTTCGGGGCGGCGGATGATCCCGGCGGGGCGTTCGCCGCGGGCGGCGAGCAGCCGTTCCAGGTGGAGCGCGATCTGTCCGTGGCCCCCGGCGATGACGGTACGCATGGTCCGACGGTAGTCCGAAGGGTCGGAAGTCGTCCTGGGGAGTGCCGCGAACAGGACACAATGGGCGCATGACTTCGCTCGCCCACCCGCAGCTGCGTTTCACGCCCACCGTGGCGGACCCCTCCGGCCCCCGGGAGCTGGTGATCCTGGGTTCCACCGGGTCGATCGGCACCCAGGCCATCGACGTGGTGCTCCGCAACCCGGACCGTTTCCGGGTGGTCGCCCTGTCGGCGGCGGGCGGTCGGGTGGAGCTGCTGGCCGAGCAGGCGGTGCGGCTGGGCGTGCACACCGTGGCGGTGGCAGATCCGGCGGCCGTCCCGGCGCTGCGCGAGGCGCTGGCCGCGAAGGCGGCGGGCGGTGCGCTGCCGACCGTGCTGGCGGGCCCGGACGCGGCGACCGAGCTGGCGGCCCTGGAGTGCCACTCGGTACTGAACGGCATCACGGGGTCGATCGGCCTGCGGCCGACGCTGGCCGCGCTGAAGGCGGGCCGGGTGCTGGTGCTGGCCAACAAGGAGTCGCTGATCGTCGGCGGTCCGCTGGTGAAGGCGGTGGCGAAGCCGGGCCAGATCGTGCCGGTGGACTCCGAGCACGCGGCGCTGTTCCAGGCGCTGGCCGGCGGTACCCGGGCCGAGGTGCGCAAGCTGGTGGTCACGGCGAGCGGCGGCCCGTTCCGCAACCGCACCCGTGAGCAGCTGGCCGGGGTGACCCCGCAGGACGCGCTGGCGCACCCGACCTGGGCGATGGGCCCGGTCGTCACGATCAACTCGGCCACCCTGGTGAACAAGGGCCTGGAGGTGATCGAGGCGCACCTGCTGTACGACGTGCCGTTCGACCGGATCGAGGTCGTGGTCCACCCGCAGTCGGTGGTGCATTCGATGGTGGAGTTCACCGACGGTTCGACCCTGGCGCAGGCCAGCCCGCCGGACATGCGGATGCCGATCGCGCTGGGCCTGGGCTGGCCGGACCGGGTGCCGGACGCGGCCCCCGCCTGCGACTGGACCAGGGCCGCCACCTGGGAGTTCTTCCCGCTGGACGACGAGGCCTTCCCGGCGGTCGAGCTGGCCCGTGAGGTGGGCACCCTGGGCGGTACCAACCCGGCGGTGTTCAACGCGGCCAACGAGGAGTGTGTGGAGGCGTTCCTGAAGGGCCGCCTCGCTTTCACCGGAATCGTGGACACTGTTGCCAAGGTCGTGGCCGAGCACGGTCAGCGGGACGGCGCTCCGGCGGCGGGAACTTCCCTGACGGTCGAGGACGTCCTGCACGCGGAGGACTGGGCGCGCGCCCGGGCCCGCGAGCTGGCGGCCGGCTGACGGTCGACCGACGACCCCGATTGCGGTAGGACGAGACGATGAGCGGAGCGGCATGACGGAGGACCAGCGGTGGCAACGGTTTTGACGGTGGTCGGCATCCTGGTCTTCGTCATCGGGCTGCTCGTCTCGATCGCCTGGCACGAACTCGGCCACCTCTCCACGGCCAAGCTGTTCGGCATCCGGGTGCCCCAGTACATGGTCGGCTTCGGCCCGACCCTCTGGTCGCGCCGGAAGGGCGAGACCGAGTACGGCATCAAGGCGATCCCGTTCGGCGGGTACATCCGGATGATCGGGATGTTCCCGCCGGGCGAGGACGGCCGGATCACCAAGCGCAGCAGTTCGCCCTGGCGCACCATGATCGAGGACGCCCGCGAGGCCTCCTACGAGGAGCTCCAGGAGGGTGACGAGAGCCGGCTCTTCTACACCCGCAAGCCGTGGAAGCGCATGATCGTGATGTTCGCCGGGCCGTTCATGAACCTGGTCCTGGCGTTCGGGCTCTTCCTGACCGTCATGATGGGCTTCGGCGTCTCGATGACGGTGCCGACCATCGGCTCGGTCGCCCAGTGCGTGGTCAAGGCCGGTCAGCCCACCGACACCTGCCCCGCCGACGCGCCCAAGACCCCGGCCAACGAGGTGGGGCTGCGCCAGGGCGACAAGGTGCTCTCCTTCGACGGCGACCGGATCCGCGACTACGACCAGCTCCAGGCGGACATCCGGAAGTCGGCCGGCAAGCAGGTGGCGATCGTCGTGGAGCGCGGTGGCGAGCGGCTCACCTTCACGCCCACCATCGCCGTCAACGACGTGCAGAAGTACGACGGCAAGGGCGTGCCGCTGAAGGGCCAGACCGTGCAGGCCGGGTTCCTCGGGTTCACCCCGAAGAGCGAAACCGTCCAGCTCGGCTTCGGGCAGTCGGTGGACCGGATGTACGACATGGCCGAGAACGGGGTGAAGTCGCTGGCCGCCCTGCCGGGCAAGATCCCCGGGCTGTGGAACGCCGTCGTCGGCGACGCCCCGCGCGACCCGGACTCCCCGGTCGGCATGGTCGGCGCGGCCCGGGTCAGCGGTGAGGTCTTCTCGCTCGACCTGCCCGCCACCCAGCGGATCGCGTTCTTCGTGAACCTGCTGGCCGGCATCAACCTGTCGCTCTTCCTCTTCAACATGCTGCCGCTGCTCCCGCTGGACGGCGGGCACATCGCCGGCGCGGCCTGGGAGGCGGTCCGGCGCCGCTTCGCACAGCTGTTCAGGCGGCCCGACCCGGGCCCGTTCGACGTCGCCAGGCTGATGCCGGTGGCGTACGTGGTGGCCAGCATCTTCATCGGCTTCACGCTCCTGGTGATGGTCGCCGACCTGGTGAACCCGGTGAAGATCAGTTAGGGCGTTCGGGTACCACGGGTGTGCTGGGCGCCGTTGCGGTGCCGTACCGTGGAGGCCGGGTGCGCGATCGTCAGCGCGCCCGGCCTCGGCCGTGTCACGGCCGGGCGGTCGACCACACCTCAACCCCGGGGAACCCTGCGCACATGACCGCGATCTCGCTCGGTATTCCGTCCCTGCCGCTCAAGCCGCTGGCCAAGCGCCGCTACTCCCGGCAGATCATGGTCGGCAACGTGCCGGTCGGCGGCGACGCCCCGGTCTCGGTGCAGTCGATGACCACCACGGTCACCTCCGACATCAACGCCACGCTGCAGCAGATCGCCCAGCTCACCGCGTCCGGCTGCCAGATCGTCCGGGTCGCCGTCCCCACGCAGGACGACGCCGACGCGCTGCCGATCATCGCCAAGAAGTCGCAGATCCCGGTCATCGCGGACATCCACTTCCAGCCGAAGTACGTCTTCGCCGCGATCGACGCCGGCTGCGCCGCGGTGCGCGTGAACCCGGGCAACATCAAGCAGTTCGACGACAAGGTCGGCGAGATCGCCAAGGCCGCCAAGGACGCGGGCGTGCCGATCCGGATCGGCGTCAACGCCGGCTCGCTGGACAAGCGCCTGCTGGAGAAGTACGGCCGGGCCACCCCGGAGGCGCTGGTCGAGTCGGCGCTGTGGGAGTGCTCGCTGTTCGAGGAGCACGACTTCCGCGACATCAAGATCTCGGTCAAGCACAACGACCCGGTCGTGATGATCAACGCCTACCGCCAGCTCGCCGCCGCGTGCGACTACCCGCTGCACCTCGGCGTGACCGAGGCCGGGCCGGCCTTCCAGGGCACCATCAAGTCGGCGGTCGCCTTCGGCGCGCTGCTGGCCGAGGGCATCGGCGACACCATCCGGGTCTCGCTCTCCGCCCCGCCGGCCGAGGAGATCAAGGTCGGCAACCAGATCCTGGAGTCGCTCGGGCTGCGCGAGCGCGGCCTGGAGATCGTCTCCTGCCCGTCCTGCGGGCGCGCCCAGGTGGACGTCTACAAGCTCGCGGAGGAGGTCACCGCCGGGCTGGAGGGCATGGAGGTGCCGCTGCGGGTGGCCGTCATGGGCTGCGTCGTGAACGGCCCGGGCGAGGCCCGGGAGGCCGACCTCGGGGTCGCCTCCGGCAACGGCAAGGGCCAGATCTTCGTCAAGGGCGAGGTCATCAAGACCGTTCCGGAGTCGAAGATCGTCGAGACCCTGATCGAGGAGGCCCTCAAGCTCGCCGAGCAGATGCAGGCGGCGGGTGTCGAGGCGGGGGCGCCGACCGTGGTCGCCGGGGAGTGAGGGGCCGCGGGGGGAGCGGCCCCCGCGCAGCGTGTTTCCGACAGCCGTAGGTTGTCCTGACCGTGCGGGAGCGTCCGCGCGGTGTTTTCCGGAAGCGGGGCCGTCCGTTCGCGGACGGCCCCGCGGCCGTAGCCGGGTGGGGCCACGGAGTAGGGTGCGGCCAGAGTCGTCTCAGTGAGGTGCTGTCCCGATGCTCGATCGCGGTGTGATGCTCCCGAGCTCCTTCCAGGCCGCCCGGGCCCTGGCCACCACCCGCGTGCTGGAGCCGCCGGACCTGCCGGAGGCCCTGGAGATCCTCCACCGCGACCCGGTGGCCAACGCCTTCGTCGCGACCAGGGTCGAGGCCGTCGGGCTGGACCCGTGGCGGCTCGGCGGGGAGATGTGGGGCTGGTACGACGGGGACGGCGTGCTGGGCGCGCTCTGCTACGCCGGGGCGAACCTGGTCCTGGTCGACGCCGGGCCGGAAGCGGTCGCGGCGTTCGCGGAACGGGCCCGCCGCCAGGGGCGGCGCTGCTCCTCGATCGTCGGGCCGGCGGCGGCCACGGCGGCCTTCTGGGCACTGCTGGAGCGCAGTTGGGGCCCGCCCCGGGACGTACGGGCGCACCAGCCGCTGATGGCGACCTCGGTGCCGTCGGCGGAGATCGCGCCGGATCCGCTGGTGCGGAGGGTGCGGCGCAACGAGGTCGAGACCCTGATGCCGGCCTGCGTGGCGATGTTCACCGAGGAGGTGGGAGTGTCGCCGCTCGCCGGGGACGGAGGGCTCCTCTACCAGGCCCGGGTGGCCGAACTCGTGTCCACCGGACGGTCGTTCGCGCGGTTCGGCGAGGACGGGCAGGTCGTCTTCAAGGCGGAGATCGGGGCGGTGACGGAGGGGGCCTGCCAGATCCAGGGGGTCTGGGTCGCTCCGGAGCACCGGGGGCGGGGGCTCTCCGAGACGGGGATGGCGGCGGTCCTGGAGGTCGCGTTGCGGGAGGTGGCGCCGGTGGTGTCGCTGTACGTCAACGACTTCAACCTGCGGGCCCGGGCCGCGTACCGGCGGGTGGGGTTCCAGGAGGTCGGGGCGTTCATGAGCGTGCTGTTCTGAGCGGCCCGTTCGGGCCGCGCGGGGCGCTGTTGGGATCTTCGGCCGCGCCGCGGGGCCGCTGGTAGTAACGTCCGGAGCATGGATCAGCTGACCGGGGTGACGATCGGGGCCATCGACCTCGCGGACTGGGCGCCGCAGGCGCTGGAGGTCCAGGCGGTGGCGTTCGGGCTGACGCCCGAGGAGGTCGCGGTACGGCTGCACATCGTGGGGCGGCACGCCCAGCAGCCGGGGGTGATCGCGCTCGGGGCGATGAGCGGGGGGCGGCTGGTCGGGTTCGGGTACGGGATGCCCAACCAGCGGGAGCACTGGTGGAGCACGGTGATCGAGCCCTACCTGGCCGCCCGCGGGTACGGGGACTGGCTGGACGGGGTCTTCGCCGTCACCGAACTGCACGTGCTGCCGGAGTTCCAGGGGCAGGGGGTCGGCTCGCGGATCATCCGGACGCTGTGCGAGGGGTCGGGGCTGGAGCGGAGCATCCTCTCGGCGATCGACGCGGAGACGCCGGCGCGGCGGCTCTACCGGGCGCTGGGGTACCGGGACCTGGCGCGGGCGGTGCGCTTCCCGGCGACGGACCGGCTGTACGCGGTGATGGGGGCGCCGTTGCCCCTGCGGGGGGCCGGGGGGTAACTGCCGTCGAGGCGGGGGGAGTTGGCGGGCCCCGCGGGTCAGAGGGTGTCGGCGAACTCGAGGTAGAGCTCGGCGTCCTCGCGGCGGTCCGCGGTGAGGGCGCGGAGCGCGAGGTCGACGGCGCGGAAGAGGGTCCAGCCGCGGAGGCGGTCCTGGTCGACCTCGAGGGCTTCGGAGAGCCGGCCCAGGCGGCGGCGGACGGCGGCGGGGGCGCCGGGGGAACCGAACAGGGTGTCGGCGCGGTCCAGCGCCAGCCGGGCCAGGTCGTAGGCGCGTTCGCCGGCCAGCGGGCGCGGGTCGACGGCCAGCCAGGGGGCGCGGTCGGCGGCCAGGACGTTGCCGTGGTGGAAGTCGCCGTGCAGGAGGAAGGACTCCTCGGCGGAGCCGGCCAGGTCCCGGGCGGTGTCCAGGGCCTCGGCGATCAGCTGCCGCGCCTCGGCGGCGACGGGGTGGGGGAGTTCCGCGAGACGGGCGGCGGCGTCGACCCGCTGGGAGAGCGCGGGGAACGGGTGGCCCTCGGGGAGCTCCGTCCAGAGGCGGTGCAGCAGGCTGGTGGCCTCCAGCATGGCCTTGGGCTCGGCGAGCGAGCGCAGCGGGATCCCGCCGTGGAGGCGTTCGAGCAGCAGGACGCCCTCGGCGGGGGCGGAGTCGAGCAGGAGGACGGCTCCGCGGCCGGCCCAGTGGGCCAGGGCGGTGTGCTCGTGGATGGTCTCGGGGGTGGGGAATCCGACCTTGAGGACGGCGGGGGAGAGGTCGTCGCGGTGGACGTACGCGACGAGGCTGAGGCTGCCGCCGGGGTCGAGGACCCGTTCCAGGGTGAGGTTCCAGGCGGCCAGGTGGGCGGCGGTCCTGGCGGGGAGGGTGGCGAGCCAGGGGTGGGCGGCTTCGCCTTGGGTGGCGGTGACGCTGTGCGTCAGCCAGGTGGGGACGGTGATGGTGGGTTCGGCTCCCGACATGGGTCCATTGTGGGGGTTTGGGGTGGGGGGTGGGCTCTCGGGGGGGGGGGGGGGGGGGGGTGGCTCCGGGGGTGGTCGCTCCGGGGGCTGGATGATTTTCAGACTGCCGACCCTGGAGGTGGGGCGTTCAGATCGTTGGCAGTCTGAAAATCACCCGTCACGCCCCTCTCCGCGGCCACCCCCTGCGCCACCCCCTCCCGCAGCGCGTCCCTCTCGCTAGAGGGGAGGGGCGGGTGGGTGGGGGTGGGGGAGGGGGCCTTGGTGCGGGAGGTGGGGGCTGGGGGGGGGGGGGGTGTTGCGGGCGCGCGGGCTTTCGCCCGGCGCGCCCGCTGAGGGGGGTGTCAGAGGGGGGTGCCAGAAGGGGGTGTCAGGTGGGGATGCCCGGGAGGGCGGGGGTGGGGGCGCCCCAGGTGTGGGCGCGGAGGGTGGCTTCGCGGAGGGCGGTGGCGGCGAAGGGGCGGTAGGGGGTGGGGAGGGTGAGGAGCAGGTCGGCGTAGGTGGTGGTCAGGCGGGTTTCCAGGTGGACGGCGAGTTTGGCGGCGTCGGTGGGGGAGGTGACGGGGAAGGGGAGCTGGTAGCCGGCGGCGGCGGGGGTGGGGGCGGCGGTGACGGAGGTGAGGAGGCGTTGCCAGGCGTCGCGTTGGGCCTGGTGGGCGGCGTGGGTGGTGCGGGCGGCGGTGCGCTGGGGGTCGTCGGGGAGGTGGGCGCCGACCACGCCGTAGCCATAGACGGCGGCGTGTTCGGCGCTGAGGGCGGCTTGGAGGGCGGGGACGGCGGCGTTGGCGTCGGCGGCGCGTTCGGTGGTGGTGCTGCCGGCGGTGGTGGTGCCGTCGGGGGTTTTGACGGGGGTCTGGTCGCCGAGGGCCGCGGCGTGCAGGGCGTTGCCGGCGGAGACGGAGGCGAGCAGGCGGGCGAGGGGCGGGCTGACCTCGTCGAGGCCCTGGAGGTGGGACTCGGCGGTCCGGTGCTCCATGAGGGCCAGCTCGGGGAGGGTGGGGAGGGCGCGGGACGGGGTGCCGGTGGGGGAGGGGCTCGCGCTCGGCAGGCCCTGGGCGAGGGCGGCGCGGTGCCGGGCGGTGTCGTCGCGCAGCGGTTGGAGCAGGGCGGTCTGGGCGCCCGGGGCGGTGAGCAGGCTGTCGTAGGCGCCGAGCAGGAGGTCGGTGTCGGCGATCGCGCGCAGGCGGGCCGGGGTGTCGAGGTCGCGGGGTGGGGTGGGGCTGGCCGGGTGGGCGCCGTGGGGGTCGGCGGTGCAGGCGGTGAGGGTGGTGAGCAGTCCGAGGGCCAGGAAGGTCCGTCGGCTGGGCGGCTGCATCGGGATCACTCCGGGCGGGTACGGGAGGACGGCCTCCCCGCCTGCCCTCGTTGGCGTGAATGATTACAGAATCCCCACGTTCCCGGGTGCGGTTCGGGGATGCCGTGCCGGGTGTGAGCTTGCTCGCAGTGGGTGGCGTGGGCGTGGTCGGCGGAGGTCCGGAATCGGTGGTTGGGGGCTTGACCGGATAGGCTTTGGGCCGAGCTGCCGTGACCCGGTGTGGCACACCGGGGGCGCGGGGCGACCTTCTGACAACAGCAGACGCGGCCGAGGAGTCCACCCGGATGAGCACCACCCACACCGACCGGCTGCGAGCGTTGCTGGAGCCGCTGGCCGAGCAGGCCGGACTGGATCTGGAGGACGTCAGGGTCACCCGGGCGGGCAGCCGTCGGCAGGTGCAGATCGACGTCGACACCGACGGCGGCGTGGACATGGACGCCATCGCCGAGTTCAGCCGGGTGGTCGGTGAGGCCCTGGACGAGTCGGACCTGATGGGGGACGACGCGTACCTGCTGGAGGTCGGCTCGCCGGGTGCGGAGCGTCCGCTGGTCCTGCCCCGGCACTGGCAGCGCGCCGAGGGTCGGCTGGCCAAGATCCACCTGGAGGACGGCGGGGAGATCGTCGCCCGGGTGCTGGAGGCCGACGAGGACGGCGCACTGGTCGAGGTGCAGCCGGTGAAGGGACGCGGCCGTCCGAAGGAGCGCCGTCTGGCGTACGCGGAGGTGGCCCGGGCGCGCGTCCAGGTCGAGTTCAACCGCAAGGACGACGAGCTCCTGGACGAGGCCGCGGACTTCGACGAGGGGGAGGACGGCGCCGAGTGAACCCCCGGTGCCGTACGACCATGACGAACGTGACGAAAGACGAGGAGGCGTAGCCGTGGACATCGACATGAGTGCCCTGCGCACGCTGGTCAACGAGAAGAACATCCCCTTCGACCTGCTGGTCGAGTCCATCGAGTCCGCCCTCCTCACCGCGTACCACCGCACCGAGGGCTCGCGCCGGCGGGCCCGGGTGAACCTGGACCGCAAGAGCGGCCACGTCACCGTGTGGGCGATGGAGGACCCGGCGGAGCTGGACGAGGGCGTCGAGCCGAAGGAGTTCGACGACACCCCGAGCGGCTTCGGCCGGATCGCGTCCAGCATCGGCATCCAGGTGATGATGCAGCGTCTGCGCGACGCCGCGGACGACCAGACCTTCGGTGAGTACGCGGGCAAGGAGGGCGACATCGTCACCGGTGTCGTCCAGCAGGGCAACGACCCGAAGAACGTGCTGGTCGACATCGGCAAGCTGGAGGCCATCCTGCCGCCGCAGGAGCAGGTCCCGGGCGAGGACTACCGGCACGGCACCCGCCTGAAGTGCTACGTGGTGGCCGTGCGCCGCGGCGTGCGCGGGGCCTCGGTGACGCTGTCGCGCACCCACCCCAGCCTGGTGAAGAAGCTGTTCGCGCTGGAGGTCCCGGAGATCGCGGACGGCAGCGTGGAGATCGCGGCGATCGCCCGTGAGGCCGGCCACCGGACCAAGATCGCGGTCTGGTCGCGCCGCCAGGGCCTGAACGCCAAGGGCGCCTGCATCGGCCCGATGGGCTCCCGGGTGCGCGCCGTGATGGGCGAGCTGCACGGCGAGAAGATCGACATCGTCGACTGGTCCGAGGACCCCCGGGAGATGGTGGCCGCCGCCCTGTCGCCCGCACGGGTGACCAGCGTGGAGATCGTGGACGCCGCCCAGCGTTCCGCCCGGGTGATCGTGCCGGACTACCAGCTGTCGCTGGCGATCGGCAAGGAGGGGCAGAACGCCCGCCTGGCCGCGCGCCTGACCGGGTGGCGGATCGACATCCGGCCGGACACCGAGGTCCCCGCCGAGGAATCGCAGGCCCGGTAATCATCGTTGTCGTGTGCGCCCCTGCCGGTCCTCCGGGATCGGCGGGGCGGCGCCATGTCGCTTCGGAGGGGTAGACTTGCCTTCGTCTGGCCGGACGCATGTCCGAGCACGCCCGGAACGCACCTGCGTGGGCTGCCGCAAGCGAGCGGCCAAGCACCAGCTGTTGCGTGTCACGGCGGTCGAGGGCGAGTGCGTCCCTGATCCCCGCGGCGCACTCCCGGGCCGGGGAGCTCACCTGCACCCCGATCCGGCCTGCCTCGACCTCGCGGTCCGCCGTCGGGCGTTCCCCCGGGCCTTCCGGCTCCAGGGCGCGCTCGACACCGAGCGGCTCCGCGGGTTCATCGGGGAGCTGGTGGGCGGAGCCCCCTAGCCGGGCGGCCTCCCGCGACACTCGCCGCTCGCGCGGCGGAGAACCACCGCAACAAGCACAGCGCTCGGGCAGCCGCGCGCCGTGCCACCAGTCAGGTACCTCGCGATGTGGAAGTAGGTCGAGATTGCGATGAGCTCTCGATGAGTACGCGATGAGTACGCGATGGGTACGCCCATGAAGTAGCGACAGTCCGGCGGACGAGACCCCCGGACTCATAGACAGGAGTGAAGTGGCTAAGGTCCGGGTTTATGAACTCGCCAAGGAGCTTGGCTTGGAGAGCAAGGCCGTCATGGCCAAGCTCACCGAGCTCGGCGAGTTCGTCCGTTCGGCGTCCTCGACGATCGAGGCGCCGGTCGTACGCAAGTTGACTGACGCGCTTGGTGTGGCCCCCACCGGTGGTGGTTCCGCTGCCAAGCCGGGCCCGCGGAAGCCCGCGGCGCCCTCCCCCGCGGCCGGCTCGGGTGCCCCGAAGCCGGGCGCTCCGACCCCGGGTCCGCGCCCCAGCGCGACCCCTGGTCCCCGTCCGACCCCGGCTGCCGCCGCGCCTTCCGCGCCGGCTGCCGCCCCTGCGGCCCCCGCGGCCGGAGCGGGTGCCCCGAAGCCGGGCGCGCCGACTCCGGGCCCGCGCCCGGCCGCGCGTCCCGCCGCTCCGGCGGCTCCGGCCGCGCCCGCGGCCGAGTTCTCCTCGCCGGCTCCGGCCGAGGCCCCGCGTCCCGCCGCCCAGGCCCCGCGCCCGAGTGGCGGCCAGGCCTCCGGCGGTGCCCGTCCGGGCCCGCGTCCGGCCGGTCCGCGTCCGGGCAACAACCCGTTCACCTCGGGTAGCGCCACCGGCATGGGCCGCCCCGGCGACCGCCGTCAGGGTGGTCAGGGCGGTGCTCCGCGTCCGGGTGGTGCCCAGGGTGGCGACCGTCCGCGTCCGGGCGGCGACCGTCCGCGTCCCGCCGGTGCCCCGGGTGCCGGTGCGCCGCGTCCCGGTGGCGACCGTCCGCGTCCCGCCGGCGCTCCGGGTGCCGGTGCGCCGCGTCCCGGTGGCGACCGTCCGCGTCCCGCCGGTGCCCCGGGTGCCGGTGCCCCCCGTCCGGGTGGCGCCCCGCGTCCCGACGGCATGCCGCGTCCGGCCGGTCCGCGCCCCGGCGCGCCGTCCCCGTCCGGCATGCCGCGCCCGAACCCGGGCATGATGCCGCAGCGTCCGGCCGGCCCGCGTCCGGGCCCCGGTGGCCGTGGTCCGGGTGGCCCCGGCGGCCGTCCGGGTGGTCCGGGCGGCGCCGGCGGTGCCCGTCCCGGCTTCCAGGGTCGTCCGGCCGGTCCGGGCTCGCGTCCGGCCGGTGGCGGCGGCTTCGGCGGTCCGCGTCCGGGTGGCGGCGCCCCCGGTGGTGGCGGCGGTTTCGGCCCCCGTCCCGGCGGCTTCGGCGGTCGCCCCGGTGGCCCGGGTGCCCGTGGTGGCACGCAGGGTGCCTTCGGTCGTGGCCCGGGCGGTCGCCCGGCTCGCGGTCGCAAGTCGAAGCGGGCGAAGCGCCAGGAGTACGAGGCCATGCAGGCCCCGTCCGTCGGCGGTGTGATGCTGCCTCGCGGCAACGGCCAGACCGTTCGCCTGTCGAGCGGCGCCTCGCTGATGGACTTCGCGGAGAAGATCAACGCCAACCCGGCCGCGCTCGTCTCCGTCATGTTCAACCTCGGTGAGATGGTCACCGCGACCCAGTCGGTCTCCGACGCGACCCTCGAGCTGCTGGCCGGCGAGATGGGCTTCCAGCTGGAGATCGTCAGCCGGGACGACGAGGACCGCGAGCTGCTGGAGTCGTTCGACATCGACTTCGGTGCCAACGAGGGCGACGAGGACCAGCTGGCCCCGCGCCCGCCGGTCGTCACCGTCATGGGTCACGTCGACCACGGTAAGACCCGCCTGCTGGACGCGATCCGCAAGTCCAACGTGGTGGCCGGCGAGGCCGGTGGCATCACCCAGCACATCGGTGCCTACCAGGTGGCGACGATGGTGAACGGCGAAGAGCGCCCGATCACCTTCCTCGACACCCCGGGTCACGAGGCGTTCTCCGCCATGCGTGCCCGTGGTGCCAAGTCCACCGACATCGCGATCCTGGTGGTCGCGGCCAACGACGGTGTCATGCCGCAGACGGTCGAGGCGCTGAACCACGCCAAGGCCGCGGGTGTGCCGATCGTGGTCGCCGTCAACAAGATCGACGTCGAGGGCGCCGACCCGACCAAGGTCCGCGGTCAGCTGACCGAGTTCGGTCTGGTGGCCGAGGAGTACGGCGGCGACACGATGTTCGTCGACATCTCCGCGCGCCAGGGCCTGAACATCGACCAGCTGCTGGAGGCCGTGGTCCTGACCGCGGACGCCTCGCTGGACCTGCGGGCCAACCCCGAGCAGGACGCGCAGGGTATTGCGATCGAAGCCCACCTGGACAAGGGCCGCGGCGCCATGGCGACCGTCCTGGTCCAGCGCGGTACCCTCCGCGTCGGTGACTCGATCGTCGTGGGCGACGCCTACGGCCGCGTCCGCGCCATGCTGGACGAGAACGGCAACAACCTCGCCGAGGCGGGCCCGTCCCGTCCGGTGCTGCTGCTCGGTCTGACCTCGGTGCCCCGCGCCGGCGACAGCTTCATCGTCGTCGACGAGGACCGCACCGCCCGTCAGATCGCCGAGAAGCGCTCGGCCCGCGACCGCAACGCCGCCTTCGCGCAGCGTCGGGTCCGGGTGTCCCTGGAGGACCTGGACAAGGCCATCGCCGCCGGCTCCATCGAGCAGCTCAACCTCATCATCAAGGGTGACGTCTCCGGTTCGGTCGAGGCCCTCGAGGACGCCCTCGTCAAGCTGGACGTGGGCGAGGAGGTCGAGCTCCGGGTCCTGCACCGCGGTGTGGGTGCCATCACCGAGTCCGACGTGGACCTGGCGATGGGCTCGGACGCCATCATCATCGGCTTCAACGTGCGCGCCGAAGGCCGTGCGCGCGCCGCGGCCGACAAGGAAGGCGTGGACGTCCGGTACTACTCGGTCATCTACCAGGCGATCGAGGAGATCGAGAACGCCCTCAAGGGCATGCTCAAGCCGGAGTACGAGGAGGTGCGCCTCGGCGCCGCGGAGATCCGCGAGGTCTTCCGCTCCTCCAAGTTCGGCAACATCGCCGGTGTCCTGGTCCGCGACGGCATCATCCGCCGCAACGCCAAGGCCCGCCTCATCCGCGACGGCAAGGTCGTGGCGGAGAGCCTCACCATCGAGGGTCTGCGCCGCTTCAAGGACGACGCGACCGAGGTCCGCGAGGGCTTCGAGGCCGGTGTCACCCTGGGGTCGTTCAACGACATCAAGGTCGAGGACATCATCGAGACCTACGAGATGCGCGAGAAGCCGCGCGCCTAGTCGGTGTCAGCCGGGGCCGGTCGACGGGTGGTATTTCCGTCGACCGGCCCCGGTCTCGCTGTGTAGGGTCCGGGGTAGTCACACAGTGGCGCCAGCCCGTTTCCGGGCTGCTCCCCGAGGCCTTCCAGGTCGGCGAGACCTGTCATACATGTTCGTGGGAACACTCACCTTCGACCTGCTGCTGGGCGACGTCCACTCGCTCAAGGAGAAGCGTTCGATCGTGCGGCCCATCGTGGCCGAACTGCAGCGCAAGTACAGCGTGTGCGCTGCCGAGACCGGGAACCAGGACCTGCACCGCCGGGCCGAGATCGGCCTCGCGGTGGTCTCCGGCGAAGCCGGGTACGTCACCGAGGTCCTGGACAGCTGTGAGCGGTTGGTCGCCGGCCGCCCCGAGGTACAGCTCCTCTCCGCGAGGCGGCGGTACCACAACGACGACGACGAATGAGGACCGTGGAGCCGGCCGACGGAAGTCGCCGTTCTCACACGGATCAGGACCGAGAGCGCCCGCAAGGCCGGGCGCGGGCCGGTACTTTGGGGCGTGGGCCCCGACGGGTGCGCAGTTCTCCCGGGTACCGGGCCCATTGCACGAGGAGGCAACGTGACCGACACCGCTAGGGCGCGCAAGCTCGCCGACCGCATCCAGGTGGTCGTCGCCCAGACCCTGGAGCGGCGGATCAAGGACCCCCGACTGGGGTTCGTGACCATCACCGACACCCGGGTGACCGGGGACCTGCGCGAGGCCACCGTCTTCTACACCGTCTTCGGTGACGAGACCGAGCGCGAGGCCACCGCGGCCGCGCTGGAGAGCGCCAAGGGCGTGATCCGCTCCGAGGTCGGCAAGATCGGGGTGCGCTTCACCCCGACGCTGACCTTCGTCGCGGACGCGCTGCCGGACAACGCCCGGAACATCGACGACCTGCTCGACCGGGCCCGCAACTCGGACGCCGCCGTGCGCACCCGGGCCGCGGGGGCGAGCTACGCCGGCGAGGCGGACCCGTACCGGGTTCCGGCGGCCGAGCGTGACGACGAGGACGAGTAGTCATGGCGGGTGAGCCGGCGCAGGCCGCCTCGCGAGCCGGATCGACCACGGGGGCGTCCTCCACCAGCACGGTGGAGGGTGCCCTCGTGGCGCTTCCGGGCCCGCGGGCCGAGGAGAGCGGGTTCGAGCTGCTCTGGCAGCAGGTGGTGGCGGAGATCGGGCGGGCCCGTTCGATCGACCTGATCTGCCACATCTGCCCGGACGGCGACGCGCTGGGCTCCTCGCTGGCGGCGGCGCTGGCGCTGCGGGCGCTCGGCAAGCAGGTGCGGGTCTCCTTCGGCGACGACCCGCAGGTCGTGCCCGAGTCGCTGGCCTTCCTGCCCGGCCAGGAGCTGATCGTGCCGGCCGTCGAGGTGCCGGACGTGCCGGAACTGGTGCTCTGCTTCGACGTGGCCGCGGAGAGCAGGCTCGGCCTGCTGCACGCCAAGGCCTTCGCCGCGCCCGTCCTGGTGGTGCTCGACCACCACGCCTCCAACCCGGGCTTCGGCACCCACCAGCTGATCGACCCGACCGCGCCGGCCACCGCCGTGCTGGTCGACGAACTGCTGCGCCGGCTCGGCGTGGAGCTGGACCAGGAGCTGGCCACCTGCCTCTACACCGGTGTCGCCACCGACACCGGTTCGTTCAAGTACCGGGCCACCACGCCCGCCACCCACGAGCTGGCCGCCCGGCTGCTGGCCACCGGCATCCGGCACGACCTGATCGCCCGGCAGCTGTGGGACACCTCCTCCTTCGGCTACCTCAAGGTGCTCGCGGGCGCGCTCGACCGGGCCGTCTACGAGCCGGAGGCGGCGGACGGGCTGGGCCTGGTGTGGACCTGGGTGCCGTACCAGGACCTCGCGCTGTTCAGCGTCACGGTCGAGGAGATCGAGGGGCTGATCGACATCCTGCGCCGCCCGGCCGAGGCCGAGGTGGCGCTGGTGCTCAAGCAGGACCCGGACGGCACGCTGCGCGGCTCCTCGCGTTCCAAGGGCGCGGTGGACGTCGCCGCGGCCTGTGCCGAACTGGGCGGCGGGGGGCACGTCTTCGCGGCCGGATTCAGCGTCCGGCAGGACGTGGCCGCGGTGGTCGAGCGGTTCCGGGGCGCCCTGCGACCGGTACGTTGATCATCTCTGCTGTTGTTGTTGAGAGAAAGAACCCGATGAAGCGCAAAGGCACCGGCCCGGACGGCCTGGTGATCGTCGACAAGCCTGAGGGCATCACGTCGCACGGGGTCGTCGCCAAGCTGCGGTGGCTGGCCGGGACCCGGAAGGTCGGGCACGCCGGCACCCTGGACCCGATGGCCACCGGCGTCCTGGTGATCGGCGTCGAGCGGGCCACCCGGCTGCTCGGCCACCTGATGCTCACCGCCAAGACCTACGAGGCGACCATCCGGCTCGGCCAGACCACCGTCACCGACGACCGCGAGGGCGAGGTCACCGCCTCGGCCCCGGCCGACGCCGTCACCCGGGAGGCGATCGACGCCGGGATCGCGGCGCTCACCGGCGAGATCATGCAGGTGCCGTCCAAGGTCAGCGCGATCAAGATCGACGGCAAGCGCTCGTACGCGCGGGTGCGCGAGGGCGAGGAGTTCGAGCTCGCGGCCCGGCCGACCACGATCCACTCCTTCACCGTGCACGGGCAGCGCGCGGCGGTCGCCGAGGACGGCACGCCGGTGATCGACCTGGACGTCACCGTCGAGTGCTCCTCCGGCACCTACATCCGGGCGCTGGCCCGGGACCTGGGCGCCGGGCTGGGCGTCGGCGGGCACCTGACCGCGCTGCGGCGTACCAGGGTCGGGCCGTACGGGGTGGAGTCGGCGCGCACCCTGGAGCAGCTGGAGGCCGACGTCACCGGCGAGTCCGCCAAGGGTCTCGAGGTGCTGCCGATCGGCGAGGCCGCGGCGGCCGCCTTCCCGCGCTGGGACCTGGACGAGGCCTCGGCGGAGAAGCTGTCGCACGGCGCCCGGCTGAAGGCGCCCGGGATGGGCGTGGACGGGCCGATCGCGGTGTTCGGGCCGGACGGGCGCTTCCTCGCGCTGGTCGAGGAGAAGGGCGGGCAGGCGAAGCCGGTCGCGGTCTTCGTCGGCTGACGCCCCCGCTGTTCGGAGCCCCCGTCGGGAATCGTCCCGACGGGGGCTTCCCCGTTCCCGGACCCCCTTTCACCCGCACGAGGGAGCGCGCGGAGTGAACGCCCGTGGTGAGCGGCGCGGGCGCGGTCGGACCGCCTCCCGCGCGGGCAGGCTCCGGGCGGCGGGCGAGCGACGGTCGAGGGGGCATGGGATGCCGGGGTTTCTGGAGGGCGATCCGGGGCGGTACCTGCTGCGGATCCGCGACCTCAACGGGCGGCTGCACGGCTTAGGGTTCGTCGCCGACCCGCAGGGGGGCGTGCTGACGGCACACGAGAGCGTGGCCGGACTGGACCGGGTCGTCCTGCACACCCCCGGCGGGCAGACCAGGGTGCTCGGCCCGGACGCCGTGCTGCCGCTGCCCGGGCACGGGCTCGCCCTGCTGCGCACCGAGGCGGTCGGCGGGCTGCCGGTGCCGCCGCTGCCGCTGGCCGCCGTCGCGGCCGGGCACGAGGTGCTGCTGCCCGCGCTGGCGGGGGAGGACGGCCGGGTGGTCGCGCTGCGCTGCGGGCTGCTCGGGGTCACCGGCGCGGCGTACGGCGGGCACCGGCTGGGCGGGGTGCTGCTGCTGGACGTGCCGGTGGTCGGCGGGGTCGCGGTGCCGGCCGGCTCGCCGGTGCTGGACGCCCGCAGCGGGGCGGTGGTCGCGCTGGCCGCGCCCGCCCTGCGCGACCCCCGGCACGGCGGGGCGCTGCCGGCCGTGGCGGTGGGGGCGGGCCCCGCGGACGGGACGGCGGCCGCCGGGGTGCTGGCCGGGCTGCTGGCGAGCAACGCGGCGGCGGTGCCCGGCTACGGCCCGGCGCTCAACCTGGCCGGGGTGCTGCGGCTGACCGCCGCCCAGGTGACGGCCGCCGGTGCCGGGCCGGCCCGGGTGGCCGACCTGGCCGCCGACCGGGTGGACCGGCCGGACGGCCTCGCCGGGGACGAGCCGGCCGCGACCGTCACCGCGCTGGTCGGCGCCCCCGGCAGCGGACGCACCACCGAACTGGCCGCGCTGGCCGCCCGCCGGCACGGCGGCGCCCACCCGCTGCCCACCCTCTGGCTGCGCGGCGCCGACCTGCGGGCCGGGGACCGCTCGCTCGCCGAGCCGCTGGAGCGGGCGCTGGCCGCCGCCGCGGCCGGACTCGGCACCCCGGCGCCTGCGCCGGAGCCGGTGGCGGCGCTGTGCGCGGCGGCGGGCCGGCCCCTGCTGGTGGTCCTGGACGGCCCTGAGGAGGCCCCGCTGGCGGTGGACGCGCGCTGGCTGCGCGGCGCCGGCCAGTGGCTGACCGGCTGCGGCGCCCGGCTGGTCACCGCCTGCGGCGAGGAGCTCTGGGAGCGGCTCGCGGCCGAGACCTGGGGGAGCGGCACGCCCGGCCCCCGCCGTACCGCCGAACCGCACCCGGACGGCGACCTGGGCAGCGCCCCCACCGTACGGATGGACGGCCGCGGCCCGGACGGGCCGAGCCTGGCCGGGCAGCGGCTCGGCCCGCTGCCCCCCGAGGCGGCCGAGCGGGTGCGCCGCCGGTACGGGCTGCCGCCGGGCCACCCGGCCGCCGCCGGGGACGGCGGGCACCCGCTGGCCGTCCGGCTGGCCGGGGAGCTGTGGGCCCAGGGGCTGCGCGACGGGCCGGTGCGCCGCGGCGAGCTGTTCGACGCCTTCCTGGACCTGCGCTGCCTGCGGGTGGCCCAGCGGCTGGCCGAGGACGGCCGGCCGCGCCGCCCGGGCGCCCACCGCCGGGGCGCGGTGCGGCCGGCCGGGCCGCGGCACCGGCGGGTGCGCCGGCTCGCGGCGGCGGTGGCCGGGCGGGTGCACGAGGCGGCCCGGCGGATGCTCGGCGGCCGGTCGGGCGGCGGGCTGGACCGGGCCGCCTTCGAGGAGCTGTTCCCGGTCGAGGGCGGCTGGGCCACGGCGGTGCTCGCCGAGGGCCTGTTCGTCCCGGCCGGGCCCGGGTTCCGCTTCGCGCACGGGGAGTTCGCGGACTGGCTGCAGGGCCGGCACCTGGACCTGGACGCGGCGCTGCGGCTGCTGCTCGGCGAGGCCGAGGACACCCCGCCGTGGCCCGCCGACGAGCCGGCGGAGCCCGGCGGCCACCCGGCGGCGGAGACGGCGGAGACGGCCGCCGGGGCGGACGCCGTCCCCCGGCACCGGATCGGCCCGGTCGCCGCCGCACTGCGCCGGGTGGCCGAGACCTGGGGCGCCGGCGCCCTGGACCCGTGGCTGCACCGGATCTGGCGCGCCCTGGACCTGCGCCCGCCGGGCAGCGAACCCGCCTGGTGGGCGGCCCGGTTGCTCGCCGAGGGCCTGGCCGCCGGCCCGGACCCGGCCGAACACCGGGCGCTGCTCGACCAGATGGCGGCCCGGATCGCCGAACGGGCGGGCGGGACGGGCGCGGTGGCGCTCCCGGCGGCCGGGCTCGGCCGTTTCGGGCCGGCCTTCTGGACCGGCCTCGGCCTGCCCGTCGAGGCCGAACTCGCCCTGCTGCGCAGCCTGGTGGCCGCCGACGGCCCCGGTCAGCGCTTCCTCGCCGTGGTGGCCCAGCGGCTGCGCGCCGACCCGGTCGGGGTGTTCCCGCTGCTCTGCGCCTGGTTCGAGGACCCGCGCGGCCTGCCGGGCCGCCCGGGGCGCACCGTCGCCGACCTCGCCCACGACCTGCTGTACGCCCACCGGCGGCTCGCCCTGGACGAGTTGGCCGACGCGCTGGCCGCCGCCGCGCACCCGCGGGCGGACGCGCTGCTCACCGTGCTCGCCGCCGAGGAGCCGTCCGCGCTCTGCCGCGCGGTGGACCGCTGGAGCCACGACCGGCGGCCCGAACGGCACGTCGCGGCGGCCGTGCACGCGCTGCGGACCGCCCCGTACGCCTCCGGAGCCGGGGTCGAGCTGCTGCGGTACACCGCGCTGACCCTGCTCGCCCGCGAGGACGAGCCCGGTCTGCACGGGGCCGCGCTGGCGCTGCTGGTCGGCGATCCGGCGACCCGGGCCGAGCACCTGCCGGCCGCGCTCGCCCTGCTGCGGGCCGGCGGCGACGCCTTCCTCACCCCGCGGGCGCTCGCCCCGGCCCTGGAGAGCGACCCGGAACCCGTCCTGGTGGCCTTCGCCGAGTGCTCGGCCGCCCCCGGCGCGGCCCCCGCCGAGACGCTGCGGGTGCTCGCCGACGCCACCGCCCCGGCGGCCGTGCGGCGGGGCGCCGAGCTGGCCGCCGGGCTGCTGCGCGGGAACCCGGGGCTGGCCGGCCCGGTCGCCGTCGACTACCTCGGCCGCCGGCTGGCGTGCGCCGCCGCCGGCCCGGCCGACCGGCTGGAGCTGCGGGTGCTGATCGGCGCCGCGCTGGCGGCCCGCAGCGCGGCCGTCCGGCGGCCGTTCGCCGAGGTGCTGTCCGTCCCGGTGGCCGACCCGGCGGCGGACGCGCTGCGCTGCGAGCTGCTGGACACCCTGCTCGCCGCCGAGACCGACCCGGCGGTGCTGACCGTCGCCGTGGAGCGGCTCGCCGAGCACTGCGCGGCCGAGAACCCGGCCCGGGCCCGGGCGGTGCTGGCCCGGGCCGGCACCGGGCTGCCGGGCGCGGACGAGCTGCTGGTGCGCTGTGCCGGGCGGTCGGCGGCCTTCGCCCGGCTGCTCGCCCGGTGGCCGTCCGGGGCCGCGCCGACCGCCCCGGACGGCCCCCGGCTGGCCCGGATGCGGGCCCTGGCGGCGGCCGGACGGGACCCGCAGTACGCCGCCGCGGAGGCCGAGCGGGCCGTCTCCGGGCGGGCCGCGGGGCCCTCGGCGGGCTCAACCCGTATTCCGGTGCCTGAGCCGGGGCAGGCGCATGGCACGCTATAGGGGTTCGGGTTTTGAGCGTTTGAGCGTACAGAGGGTACGCGCCGTACGGAACAAGGAGCGGTCAGGTGCAGCGCTGGCGTGGCCTGGAGGAGATCCCCGGGGACTGGGGACGCAGCGTCGTCACCATCGGCTCGTTCGACGGGGTGCACCGAGGACATCAGCTGATCATCGGGCGGGCGGTCGAGCGGGCCCGCGAACTGGGCGTCCCGGCGGTCGTGGTGACCTTCGACCCGCACCCGCGCGAGGTCATCCGCCCGGGCAGCCACCCGCCGCTGCTCGCGCCGCACCCGCGCCGTGCCGAGCTGATCGCGGAGCTGGGCGTGGACGCGGTGCTGGTGCTGCCGTTCACCACGGAGTTCTCCCAGGAGTCCCCGGAGACCTTCGTCCGGCAGGTACTGGTGGACGCGCTGCACGCGCGGGTCGTCATCGAGGGCCCCAACTTCCGCTTCGGGCACCGGGCGGCCGGGAACGTCGAGCTGCTCGGCGAGCTGGGCCGGGCGGACGACTTCGAGGTCGAGGTGGTCGACCTCCAGGTGTGCGGCACGGCCGGGGACGGCGAGCCGTTCTCCTCCAGCCTGACCCGCCGGCTGGTGGAGACCGGGGACATGGCCGGCGCCAACGAGGTGCTGGGCCGTCCGCACCGGGTGGAGGGCGTGGTGGTGCGCGGCGCGCAGCGCGGCCGCGACCTGGGCTACCCGACCGCCAACGTCGACACCGTGCCGCACAGCGCGATCCCGGCGGACGGCGTGTACGCGGGCTGGCTGACCGCCGACGGCGAGCGGATGCCGGCGGCGATCTCGGTCGGCACCAACCCGACCTTCGACGGCACCACCCGCACCGTCGAGGCCTACGCCATCGACCGGGTCGGCCTGGACCTGTACGGGCTGCACGTGGCCGTGGACTTCCTGGCCTACCTGCGCGGGATGGAGAAGTTCGACTCCATCGACGCGCTGCTGGACCGGATGGCCGACGACGTCAAGCGGGCCCGCGAGCTGACCGACGGCATCTGAGCGACGGCGTCTTGGCGCCGTACGACGACGGAAGGGGCCCACCGACACCAGGTCGGTGGGCCCCTTCCGTCGCTGTCACTGCTGGGGCGGGGGCGGCGGGTAGCCGTAGCCCGGCCCCGGCTGCTGCGGCCAGGGCGCCCCGGGGGCGGGCTGCTGCGGGTAGCCGTACCCGGGCGGGGGCGGCGGGGCCTGGCCGGGCGGCGGGGCCCACGGCGCCCCGGGGGCGGGCTGGCCGACCTGCTGCGGGTACGGCTGGGCCTGCTGCTGCGGGTCGGCGTACGGCTGGGGGCCGCCCGGCTGCGGGTAGCCGGCCTGGGCCTGTTGCTGCCAGCCGGCCTGCTGGGCGGCGGCGGCCTGGTGGGCCCGGATGATGTCCTCGCCGACCAGGGTGGCCAGCTCGAAGTAGGCCTCCCGGACCTTGGGCCGCATCATGTCGAGGTTGACCTCGGCGCCGGCCGCCAGGCTCTCGTCGAACGGCACCACGATCACGCCGCGGCAGCGGGTCTGGAAGTGCGCGACGATGTCCTCGACCTTGATCATCTTGCTGGTCTCGCGCACCCCGGAGACCACCGTGATGCTGCGCTGGACCAGGTCCGCGTAGCCGTGCGCGGAGAGCCAGTCCAGGGTGGTCGAGGCGCTGGAGGCGCCGTCCACGCTGGGGGTGGAGACGATGATCAGCTGGTCGGCCAGGTCCAGCACCCCGCGCATCGCGCTGTACAGCAGGCCGGTGCCGGAGTCGGTCAGGATGATCGGGTACTGGCGGCCCAGCACGTCGATCACCTGGCGGTAGTCCGAGTCGTTGAAGGTGGTCGAGACCGCCGGGTCGACGTCGTTCGCCAGGATCTCCAGGCCCGAGTTCAGGTCCTGCGAGGTGAACTGACGGATGTCCATGTAGCTGCGCAGGTGCGGGATGGCCGTCACCAGGTCGCGGATGGTCGCGCCGGTCTGGCGCTTCACCCGGCGGCCCAGGGTGCCGGCGTCCGGGTTGGCGTCGATCGCGATCACCTTGTCCTGGCGCTCGCTGGCCAGGGTCGCGCCGAGCGCGGTGGTGGTCGTGGTCTTGCCGACGCCGCCCTTGAGGCTGATCACGGCGATCCGGTAGCAGCTCAGCACCGGGGTGCGGATGATCTCCAGCTTGCGGGCCTTCTCGGCCGCCGCGGCCTTGCCGCCGAACTGGAAGCGCGGCTGCTGGCGCTGCTGCTTGGGCTGGCTGCGCAGCAGCCGGTCCGAGGACAGCTCGACGGCGGCGGTGTAGCCGAGCGGCGCGCCGTGCGCGGTCTGCTGCGGGGCGGCGGCCTGCTGGAACGCGCTGGGCTGCGGGGCCTGCGGCTGCTGCTGCCACGGCTGGCCGGGCAGCGGCTGCCCCGGCAGCGGCGGGCCGGGCTGGGCCTGCGGGCCGGGCTGGGGCGGGACCGGCTGCTGGTACGCGGCGGGCTGCGGCCAGCCGCCCTGGCGCGGGTCCACCGGGCCGGGCTGGGGCACCGGGCCGGGCTGCTGCGGGGCGGCGGCGTGCTGGGGCGGCAGCGGCAGCGGCAGCGGCTGCTGCGGCTGTTGGACCTGCTGGGCCTGCTGGGCCTGCTGGGCCGCCCACGCGGCCTGCGGGTCCCAGGTGGCCGACGGGTCCTGGGGGTGCTGCGGCGGGGCCTGCTGGACCGGCGGCTGCGCGAAGTTCTGCGGCTGCGCGGGCGCGACGGGCGCGGGAGCAGGGGCGGGCGCCGGGTACGGCTGCGGCGCGGGCTGCTGCGCCGCGGCCTCCGGCGTCGGCCAGGCCGGGGCACCGGCCTGCGGCTGCTCGGCGACCGGCGGAGCCGGGGCGGCCGCCGGGAACGGGACGTGCTGCGCCTCGGCCTGCACCGGCGGGACCGGCGCGGCGGGCGTGGGCGTGGGCGTGGCAGCGGGCGTCGGGGCCGGGACGGCGGCCGGCGCGGCCTCCGCCGCCGGGGCGGCGGCCTGGCCGGGCACCGGAGCCTGGGCCTGCCGCTGCTCCGGAGCGGCCTGCTGCGCCGGGGCCTGCTGGGTCTGCGCCGGAGCGGCGGCGGGCACCGGGGCGTCGGCCGAAGCCGGAGCCCCGGCAGCCGGAGCCGAAGCGGCCGGAGCCCCAGCGGCCGGAGCCGAAGCGGGCTCCGTCTGCACGTACCAGGACGGGGGAGTGTAGTCAGGCGCGTCCGACCAGTCGTCGTCGTCCTCCGCCGCGTTGTCGCCGACGTAGACGCCGTCCCGATCGCTGCTCACTTTTCTGGCTCCCTCGTGTTCGCCGCCGCTTGTTCAGCGGTGCCGTTGCCGCATCAAAGACTAGGCCGTACGGCAACCCCCGTTGAAGGCGGCTTCGGTTCCCCGACGGCCCGCCCGGTGCGGCGAGCCGCTGCTCAGTCCATCCGGCGCGGCCCGCCGAGCACCTGTTGTTCGGCCTGCCCGGCCACGGCCCGTACGTACTGGCGCCGCATCCGGGTCGCCCACAGGGTGAGGTCGTCGCCGAGGGTGGGCAGGGCGGCCACGTCCTCCGGGGGCAGCGAGAGCACCCGGCCGGTCAGTTCCGCCTCCTGCGGCGAGATCCGCTGCACGCCGACCAGGTCGGCCGCGTTCAGCACCCGGGAGGCGTTCGGGCCCAGGTAGGGCAGCAGGGTCAGGGTGGTCTGCCAGGGCGCGGCGGAGAGCCGGCTGCGCGGCGGGCGGGCGCCGAGGTCGCGCACCACCAGGACCGGCGAGGCCACCGAGGCGCCCTGCGGGCCGAGCCGGCCGACCTGGTGGACCGTCACGCAGGGCTGGCCGCCGCCGGCGGCCTGGGCCAGTGGGCCCCACAGCTGCCCGCGGGCGGTCTCCACCGCGACCCGGGCGCCGATCGCGGCCGCCCGCAGCGCGATGACCTGCGCGGTCCACATGCCGCCGACGAGCACCAGGTCGTACGAGGTGGGGCGGAACAGGCCGAGCACGGCGGGCAGTCCCTGCGGGTCGACGCCGATGACCACGCCGTCGTCGCCGACCGGGAAGGCCAGCGCCGCGAGGTCGGCCGCCTCCAGGACGTGCTTCTCCCGGCGCGGGCCGCGCAGTCCGAAGCCGGGCAGGATCCGCGGCCTGGTGCGGCGCTGCTCGGCGCCGGGCTGCGGGCCGACGGTGGGATAGGTCTGGTACGCCATCAGGAAGCCCCTCCGAGCGGCAGGGTGGCGAGCATGCCGGGGGCCTGCTCCAGGTCGAGCCGGACGAGGCCGAGCCCGGTGCTCTGGGCCCGGGTCTCCACCTGGCGGCCGACCTGGCCGACCTCGCTCTCGTTGCGCCCGGTCACCCGCAGGTGCCCGCTGACCGTCACCGAGCCGCCGGTGCCGTGCCCGGCGGTCAGGCTGAAGGTGCTGGCGAGGGCCGGCGAGCCGGTGATCAGGTTGACCAGGTCCGGCGCGGCGATCCGGCCGGGGGCGCCGCCGGGGCGGCTGAGCTGCGGCCAGCGGGAGATCCAGTACGTGGTGTGCCAGCGGTCGTCGATCCGCCAGAACCGGTTGCCCTCCTGGGTGCGGCGGGTGGTGCCGCCGCCGCTGCCGGTGCCCTGGCGGCCGGCCACCGCGATCGGGTTGGCGCAGGTGGCGATGGCCAGCGCGGCGATCAGCTCGCGCTCGTCCAGCACGGTCGCGTTGAAGCCCGCGCTGTTGAGCCGGCCGGCCAGCTGGTCGGTGACCCGCTGCAGCGCCTTGCGGGCGCCCTCCTCGCCGCCGCCGCGGGCCCGGACGGCGGTCGCCGCGCGCTCCGGGTCGAGCTTGAGCGCGACCCAGGTCAGCCGCAGTCCGGGGGTGGAGGTGCCGTCCGGCAGCTCGCGGTAGGCGCGGGCGGCCAGCGACTGCTCGGGCAGGTGCTGGGCGGGGGCGGGCTGGGTGTGCTGGACCAGCTGCACCGACTCCAGGGTGATGTCGTCCACCGTGAGCGCCGAGCAGACCACGTCCAGCGGCAGCGGCAGCGCGGTGCGCACCGGGCGCAGCGGCTGGTCCTTGGCCTGGACGAGCAGGACCGAGGTGAGGAAGGTCCCGTCGCCGACCATGCCGGTCTCCCGGCGGACCGGGCGGCCGCCGAACTCGGCCTCGGTGGCGTGGGTGCAGGTGCGCAGCCCCGGTTCGAGCTCCAGCGCGGGCGCCAGCGCCGGGTCGGTGCCGGCCGGCGGCAGCAGCGTCCGGGCCTGCCTGCGGCGGGACTTGAGGGCGGCGCGGACCCGCAGCAGGTCCGGGACGGTGCGGCCGCGCACCGGGAGGAGGGCGAGTACGAGCAGCACCAGCGCGACGGCGCCGAAGCCGGCCGCGACCGTCCGGCTGATCGTCCAGCCGACGGCGACCAGGGCCGCCGCGACCTCGACCAGGACGAGCTGCTGGAGCTTCAACCGCCCGCCGAGCAGCCCCGGTCGGGGGTTGATCCGGACCTGGACGGCGCCGCCGCCCCCGGTGCCGGTCGGCTGCGGCCGGTCGGGCCCCGTCCCCGGTCCTGTCCCCGTCCCGGTCTCGGCCGTCGGCGTGCTGTGCTGCGCCCGGCCGGCCCGGCGCGCCCTCCCGCCGCCCGCACTGCGGCGGCGTCCTGGAGCGGTCTGGCTTGGCATCCCCCGGTGGCCCTCTCTGATCCGTTCTCGCGGCCCGGCTGGCTGTGTCGCGGACCGTACCCGTACCGTACTCACCGTCTGCTGCCGCATCGTAGAGGGTTCGCGCCGGTTCGTGCCCGGCGGGTGACCACGGGGCAGGTCGGTCTGACAACGCCCGACAACGTCTGACTAGGGGGACGACGAGGTATGGCATCGCGCCGGGACGAGCTGAACGCGTACACCTTCGCCCGCAAGCGCACGGTGGGCGCCTTCCTGCTGCCCGCCGGCGGCGGCAGCGACGAGGACGCGCCGCGTCCGGTGAAGGCGGTGCTGCCGAGTGTGCTGGCCGGGGCGGTGGTGGTGGCCGGCTTCGGGCTCTGGGGGGTCTTCAAGCCGAGTGCGCCGGTGAAGTGGGACGACGGCAAGAACATCATCCAGGGCAAGCAGTCGACGACCCGGTACGTGGTGCTCACCGACCAGGACAACAAGACCAAGCGGCTGCACCAGGTCCTCAACATGTCCTCGGCGCGGCTGGTGCTGCCCGCGGGCGCCAAGGTCGTGGTGGTGGACGACGGGGTGCTCGACCGCTACCCCAACCACGGGCCGACGATCGGCATCCCGTACGCGCCGGACAAGCTGCCGACCACGGACAACGCGAACAAGCCGATGAAGTGGGCGGTGTGCGACCGCCCGGGCTCGGACGACAAGCAGGAGACCGTCAACCAGGCGGTGTTCGTGGCGGCCGGGGCGGACGCGACGGCGCTGGCGGCCAAGGACCGGATGCTCGGCCCGGACCAGCTGATGCTGGTGCAGCAGGCCGACGAGCAGCAGATCTCGGCCGCGCCGGCGGCGGGTCAGCCGGCCGCCTCGGGTGCGGCGGTGTTCCTGGTCGACGCGCAGGGCCGCAAGCACGAGATCGGCACCCCGCAGTCGGACGACAAGGAGCGCAAGGCGCTGATCACCGCGGTGTTCGGGCCCAACGCGGTGCCGCAGCGGGTCAAGCGGGACTGGCTGGACACCCTGGTGACCGCCACCCCGATCACCTTCCCGCAGGTCGAGGGCGTGGCCGACAGCCAGGGCGCCAACTCCAAGGTGGAGCTGGGCAACCAGGCCGACCGCCGGGTCGGCCGGCTGGTGCACTACCAGGACCGCCACTACGTGGTCGGCAAGGAGCAGCTGTTCCTGGTCACCCCGTTCCAGGCGGAGCTGATCCGGCAGAACCCGGCGTACCAGATGCTCTACAAGTACGACCAGGACAAGAAGCCGCGCAGCGACGAGATGATCCCGGCCGACAACGCCCAGTGGGGCGGCGACGTCGCGCTGAAGGGCACCGCGCCGGACTGGCCGCTGAAGACCGGTGCGCCGGTGAACAACTGGCAGGACCGCCAGGACGCCCGGATGGTCGTGTGCAGCACCTACGACGGCGTCGCCGCGGACGGGGCCACCGCCAAGCGCAGCGTCTGGGCCGGGACGACGTACCCCGCGCCGTACAACAACGGCGCCGGGGCCGCCTACGTGACCCCCGGTCACGGGCTGTTCTACCGCTCGCTGGACCACGCGGCGGCCGGCTCCGGGACCGACTTCCTGATCACCGAGACCGGGTTGCGCTACTCCGTCCCGTCCAACGGCGACGGCGGCCAGCGTCCCACGGCCTCGCCGCAGCCCGGCCAGAGCGCCCCGCCGAAGCAGCCGACGCCGCAGCCGACGGCCACGCCGGCCCCCGGGGCGCCGTCCCAGGAGCCCGGCCAGCAGGAGGAACCGGGCGGCAACCAGGCCCGGTTGGGCTACCAGGGGGTCCAGCCGCTGCCGGTGCCGAAGGAGTGGTCGAACCTGGTTCCGGCCGGTCCGCCGCTGACCGCGAAGAGCGCCGCCCAGCCGCAGAACGCCTGACCGGCCAAGCGCGGCAACCGAATTGGCCGCAGTGTCATGGTCTGGTAACTACTCTGTGCTCGGTGTTGGGCGAGCTGCGTGTGCCGACTACAGTGCTGCTGGACATCACACGGGTGATGGCACGGTGGGGCCCCTCGCGGGCCCTCCGTGCACGCAAAATGTTGTCTCATGGGGGACGGTGGAGCATGGCTCAGGGTCAGTTCACGATGACGGCGCAGGAGATGCTGGCGTTCGCCAAGCAGATCGAAGAGGCCATCGGCAAGATCGAGGCCGAGCGGACCAAGCTGATCAGCACGGTCTCCGGCATCACCGGCGGCTGGCAGGGCCAGGCCGCGAGCGCCTACACGACCCTGCAGAACCGGGTCAACGAGGACATCGCGAAGCTGAAGGAGTCGCTGACCGCGATCAAGCACGCGATCGAGCTGACCACCAAGCACTACGCGAGCACCGAAGAGGAGCAGAAGGCGATGTTCTCCTCGGCCCAGGGCTGATCACCGCTTCCGCGTTGATCGTCGCACCCGCGCCGACCGCCGTTCTGTCCCGATCCACCGCTCCGCGGAGCGCCCGCCACTGACCGCGTGGCGCTCCGCACCCTCGTCTAGGGAGACAACGTGTCCGACCACATTCTCGTCAACTTCGAGACCGTTCACCACGCGTCCGAGGAGGTCAAGGCCTCGGCGAGCCGCATCGACCACCTGCTGAACGACCTCAAGGGCAACGTCACCCGCATCGCCTCCAGCTGGCAGGGTGCGGCCCAGGAGGGCTACCAGGCCCACCAGGCCCAGTGGGACGCCCGCGCCGCCGACCTGCAGAAGACCTGCACGCAGATCGCGACCTCGCTGGACCAGGCCGCGCAGAGCTACCGGACGACCGAGGACGCCAACGCCAAGCTCTGGGGCTGACGTTCGGGTTCCGTAGGGAACAGCAGGGGGCGGGTACCCGGATTCCGGGCACCCGCCCCCGACGCGCGACACGGGTGGACGACATGAGGGGTGGCAGGGTGTCCCGACACGGGTACCGGAAGGCGGCCGCGGCGCTCGCCGCGCTCGCGGTGCTGGGCGGCCCGCTCGCCGCCCCGGCGTACGCCGAGGGCGGGCCCGGACTGGCCGCGGCCGGCGACTGCCCCAAGCCGGCGCCCGACGTGCCGACCGTGCCGTGGTCGCTGCAGCGCCTGCTGCTGGACGAGTTGTGGCAGGGCGGGAAGACCACCGGCGCGGGCGTGACGGTCGCGGTCATCGACACCGGGGTGGACGTCAACAACCCGCAGCTGAGCGGAAAGGTCGACGAGGGCCCCAACCTGCTGGTCAACCGGGAGACCAAGGAGGCGATCCCGGGCAAGTCCATCGAGGACCCGGTCGGCCACGGCACCAAGGTGGCCGGGATCATCGCGGCCGGCCCCAGGAAGGCCACCGGTTTCGTCGGACTGGCCCCCGACGCCAGGATCTTCTCGATCCGGCAGAACGACAGCGACGGCAACGGCGACGTCTCCACCCTGGTCACGGCGATCAGGAAGGCGGCCGACCAGCCCGGCGTCAAGGTCATCAACATCTCCCAGGACGTGCGCGGCGCGGGCGACGCCCGCTTCGGCGGGTACCAGGAGCTGAAGGCCATCATCGACTACGCCGAGGCGAAGAACATCGTGGTGGTCGCCTCCACCGGGAACGACGGCAAGGAGGGCGACACCTACCCGGGCGCCTTCCCGACCGTGCTGGCCGTCGGCGCCTCCGACCGCAACAACGAGCGCGCGCCGTTCTCCCAGTACGGCGGCTTCGTGAAGGTCGCCGCGCCCGGTGTCGACATGCTGTCCACCGTGCCCGGGAGCGGCCAGTGCGTGGACAACGGCACCAGCTTCGCCGCCCCGTACGTCTCCGGGCTCGCCGCGCTGCTGTGGAGCGCCCACCCGAACTGGAAGGCGGCCCAGGTGCGGGCCTGGATCGAGCAGACCGCGCAGCGCACCCAGCGCGAGCCGGACAACTTCACCGGCTGGGGCGTGGTGGACCCGGTCAGGGCCGTCACCAAGGCCCCCGACGACGCGCCCTTCGCGCCCACCCCGGACGCCCCGGTGCAGCTCGCCGCCGCGCCGATCGTGCCGCGCCCGGTGGGTCTCGGCGAGACCCAGGCCGACCGGGACGGCCGCACCGCGACGTACGTCCTCGGCGTCGGCGCGCTGCTGGTCGCCCTGCTGATCGGCGGCGGCACGGTGCTGCGCGACCACCGCCGCAAGTCCGCCGACTGACGCCCGACTCACGCCCGACCCCCGCCAGCTCGGGGCCCGACCGGGCCGGCGCGTCGAAGAACCGCCGGAACCCCTGTAACACCGCAGCCCGCCCGCCGCATCGATGAAGTGTCAGGGACGGCGGACCGCGGGGGGCAGGGCGCATGGGGTGGATCGGGGCGGGCCGGGAGGCCAAGGACGCGGAGTTCCTGGAACTCGTCTCCGGCCGGACCGGCCACCTGTACCGCTCGGCCTGCCTGCTCACCAGCGGCGACACCCACTACGCCGAGGACCTCGTGCAGGAGGCCCTCAGCCGGATGTACGTGCTGTGGCGGCGCAGCGCCTTCACCGGCCGCGGCCGGATCGACAACCCGGCGGCCTACACCCACACCGTGATGGTGCGCACCTTCCTCGCCCAGCAGCGCCGCCGCTCCAGCGGCGAGCGCCCCAGCGACGCCCTGCCGGAGCCGGAGGGGCAGGACGCCGACCGCACGCTGCGGCTGACCCTCCTCGACGCGCTCGGCCGGATGCCGCCCAAGGACCGCGCGGTCCTGGTGCTGCGCTACTGGGAGGACCGCAGCGTCGAGGAGACCGCCGAGGCCATGCGGGTCTCCTCCGGGGCCGTCCGTACCCGCACCACCCGGGCCCTGGCCCGGCTGCGCACCCTGCTCGGCGACTCGCTGGCCGAGCTCGCCGCCCGCTGAGGCCGGCCGCCCGGTACCTCTCACCACCACCCGCGACGCAAGGAGACGGTGAACACCCATGTCCGAACCGGACAAGTTCGAGGACGATCTTCTCTATGCCCTCACCCGTACGGGCGAAGGCTTCCGCCCCGGCCAGGCCGACCTGGTCGCGGGCGGCTACCGGCGCGGCCGCGGCCGCTGGCGCCGCCGCTCGACCGCCGCCGTGGTGGGCGGGGCGGCGGCGCTGGCCCTGGTGGGCACCGGCGCGGTGTACCTGGGCTTCCCGGGGGCGAGGGACGCGGGCACGGTGAGCGCGGCCTCCGCCCCGGCGGCCACCGCCGGCGGCGAAGGCGCCACCGCCTCGGCCACCCCGACCTCGGTGAAGTCCTCCGCCCCGGTGGTGATCACCGGGGACGAGGTGGTCGCCACCTTCCAGGCCCTGCTGCCCAAGGGCCAGGTGTCCGACGCGAAGGGGCACGGAACCGACGAGAACAAGGGGATGTACGCGGACGCCAACCTGGTGTTCGACGACGGCCAGGGCCGGTCGCTGATGGGCCTCAGCATCCAGAAGCACCGCCCCAAGGACGTCCAGCCGCAGACCTGCCCGACGGACCTCAAGCTCGCCTCGCTGGACTCCTGCGCCGTCACCGTGCTGCCGGACGGGTCGAAGCTCATGCTCACCCAGGGCTACGAGTACCCGGACCACCGGGCCACCACCAAGGAGTGGCGCGCCTCGGTGGCCCGTCCGGACGGCGGGCTGATCGGCCTCAGCGAGTGGAACTCGCCCCAGGAGAAGGACGCGCCGGACAGCCGGCCCAACCCGCCGCTCACGCCGGACCAGCTGAAGGCCGTCGTCACGGACCCGTCCTGGAACCGGGTCGTCGCGGCCCTCAGGTTCGACGGCGTCGACACCGAGGCGATCGACCCGGGCCTGTCGCTGCAGGACCGCGAGTCCGTCCTGACCGGGCTGCTGCCCGCCGGGGTGACCGTGACCGACCGCAGGAGCCGGGACCTGCGGGCGGACTTCGAGCTGGCCGGGGGCGGGCGGACCGGGACCCTGACGCTGACGGTCGAGAACTGGGCGAAGGCCCCCGACGACCGGCCGGGGCCGGAGGCGTACCAGGGCGCGGAGACCCTGCCGGACGGGACGAGGCTCCTGGCACGCGGCGCGGCGGCCAAGGTCCCGAAGGGGGTGCAGGTCGTGGACGCGATGCGGCCGGACGGCGTGGAGGTCCTGGTCACGCTGGTGTCGAAGGGCGATCCGCTGCTGACCGAGGCGGAGCTGCGGGCGGTCGCCACCAGCCCGCAGTGGACGCCGAAGAAGTAGCGCGGGAGACGGCGGTGCCCCGGGCCTGGGGGAGGCCCGGGGCACCGCCGTGTGGGGGAGGGGTGGGGGTCAGTCCTGCTGGTCCTCGGGGAGGCTGATCACCCAGCGGGTGTCCTGCCGGGGGCGCAGGTAGAACAGCCAGTAGAGGGTGGCGGCGGCGGTGATGCCGCCGGTCCACAGCAGGGGCTCGGTGTCCAGCTTGGTCATCACGTAGACCAGGACGGCGATCAGCACGACCGGGACGGCCGGCCACAGCGGCATCCGCCAGGCGGAGGCGTGCTTGTGGTGGCCGCGGCGGGAGAGCAGCGCGGCGATCGCGACCAGCAGGTACATCCCGGTGACGGCGACGCCGGTGATGTTGCTCAGCAGCTCGCCCTTGACGAAGCAGAGCGCGGCGCCGGGCAGGCCGACCGCCAGGGTGGCGATCCACGGCGAGCCGAACCGGCCGAGGGTGCCGAAGGCCTTGTTGACCGGCTCCGGCCAGGCCTTGTCGCGGGCGGAGGCGAACAGCACCCGGGAGTTCTGGATGACCATGACGATGCCGGCGTTGATGATGGCCAGCGCGACGCAGAGGCTGATGAAGGTGCCGACCGCGGAGTTGCTCCAGGCGGTGACCATGCCGGAGATGTCGCCGGAGGCCAGGGTCTGCAGGTCGGGGGCGCCCACGGTGATCGCGACGACCGGGACCAGGATGATCGCGGAGGAGATGCCGAGCGTCCACAGCACGGTGCGCGAGACGTTGCGGCGCGGGTTCTCCAGCTCCTCGGACAGGTAGACGGCGGTGGAGAAGCCCTGGGTGATGAACAGGGCGATGCCGAGCGCGCCGACGATGGCGCCGACGCTCACCGTGGTGGTGGCGCCGCCGTCCCCGGTGACCACGCCGTGCAGCAGGCTGGGGGCGTCGCTGTTGGTGTGGGCGAAGCCGAGCACCGAGACCACGCCGGCCGCGATGACCTCCAGGACCAGGAAGACGCCGGTGATCCAGGCGTTGGCGCGCAGGTCGAGCAGGCCGGCCAGGGTGGCGGCCAGCATCACGGCGGCGCCGGTCATGGCCTTGTCGAGGTGCAGGACGGGCGCGAGGTAGTCGGCGGTGCCGAGGGCGATGACCGAGGGGACGATCATCACCACGATCAGGGAGAGCACGAAGACCAGCCAGCCCATCAGCCGCCCGGCCAGGGTGCCGACCATCGCGTACTCGCCGCCGGCGCTGGGGATCAGGGTGCCGAGTTCGGAGTAGCAGAACGCGACCGCGACGCAGAGCACGGTGCCGATCGCGATGGCCAGCGCGGTGGCGCTGCCGATGCTGGAGAACAGCTCCGGCACGATCACGAAGAGCGTCGAGGCGGGGGTGACGCAGGACAGCGTGAGCAGGGTGCCGCCCACGACGCCGATCGAGCGCTTGAGCTGCTGGGGCGCTGCCGCCTCGGCCGCGGGGGCGGCTACGGTCTGTGGCGGGCGAAGCGTGTCGGTCATGTGGCTTCCGATCGGCTCTGTGCGGTGCTGGGGTGGGAGCGGTATCGCCTCCGCTGGCTGGTTGCTCGGTGTCCGGTTCCAGGCGCTCCCTGGCCGCCATGGAACCTTGGGCGTATTGATCGCGTCAACGCCGGAACTGCTTCGGAATCCGTTGCGGTGAACGGCATAGACATACGATCCGATGATCACGTTCGGTCATTGCCAGCTTTGTCCGACTTGTTACTTTGGCCACATGGCAATTGAATCGAAGGTGAACAAAGAGGGCGGACCGCGATTCCAAGGTCGTACTTCGAGTGAGCGGTGATACGCCCAGGTGCCCCTGAGACGCCCGGCAACTCCCCGGCGGGGTACGGGAACCGCAGCCCCCGCCCGGAAAGATCTAGGTAACGTTTCGGAACCCGGGACGCCGAAGGGGCCGGACTCCACGAGTCCGACCCCTTCGCTCACCGTCCGTGACGGCCGGCGCGGCTACGCCACCGGCAGCCAGCCCGTCTGGACCATCTGCCCGCTGGTCACGCGGCGTGACACGAAGACGGCGCGGCCCGGCGGCAGCGCCTGCGGCTTGACCGTCCCCAGCAGCGCGCCCTCGTCCCGGTTGCCGGAGAGGATCACGCCCTGGCCGCCGAGCTCGCGCATCCGCTGCAGCACCGGCTCGTACAGCGAGCGGCCGGCGCCGCCCGCGCTGCGGGCCACGATCACCCGCAGGCCGATGTCGCGGGCGAACGGCAGGAACTCGGCCAGCGGGGCCAGCGGGTTGCCCGAGCTCGTCGCGACCAGCTCGTAGTCGTCGACGATCACGAACATGTCCTTGCCGCTGTACCAGCTGCGGTTGCGCAGCTGCTCGGCGGTCACGTCCGGGCCCGGCAGGCGGCGCGAGCAGGCGCCGCGCAGCATGTCCACGATGGCCGCCATGGCCGGCTGCGCGGCCGCGTACTCCACCAGGTACTCCGGCGGCACGGTGCCGAGCAGCGCGCGCCGGTAGTCGCCGACCACGATGCCGGCCTGGTCCGGGGTGTACCGCTCGGTGATCTGCTTGATCAGCATCCGCAGCACCGCCGACTTCCCGGACTCGGTGTCGCCGAAGACGATGAACAGCGGGTCGGTCTCGAAGTTGACGAAGACCGGTGCCAGCTCCGCCTCGTCCACGCCGAAGGCGACGCCGCGCTCCGGGTGCTCGAAGCCCTTCGGCAGCGCGTGGCCGTCCAGGACGGCCGGCAGCATCCGCACCTGCGGGGCGCGCGGGCCGGTCCAGGCCCCGTCGACGGCGGCGACCAGCCCGGCCACGCCGTTCTGGAGGTCCTCCACCGAGGAGGAGCCGTCCAGCCGGGGCAGACCGGACAGGAAGTGCAGCCGCTCCGGGGTGATGCCGCGCCCGGCCAGCGACGGGACGTTCTGCGCCACCCGGCGGTCGACCTCGGACTCCATCGCGTCACCGAGCTTCAGCTCGGTCCGGTTCTGCAGCAGGTCCTTCAGGGCCGGGCGCACCTCGGCGTACCGGGCCGCGGTGATCACCAGGTGCACGCCGTAGCCGAGGCCGCGCTGGGCGATGTCGCCGATCACCGGCTCCAGGCCCTCGAACTCCTGCTTGAAGGTGTTCCAGCCGTCGATCACCAGGAAGACGTCGCCGAAGGCCTCGTCCGGCAGTTGGCCGGCCGCCCGGCGGGCCCGGTAGGTGGCGATGGTGTCGATCCCGGCGGCCCGGAACAGCTCCTCGCGCCGGTTGAGCACCCCGTGCACCTCGGAGACCATCCGGCGCACCTTGTCCACGTCCAGGCGCCCGGCCACCCCGCCGACGTGCGGCAGCCCGCCCAGCGACTGGAAGCTGCCCGCGCCGAAGTCGAGCAGGTAGAACTGCACCTCCAGCGGGGTGTGGGTGAGGCCGAACGAGGCCACCATGGTGCGCACCACGGTCGACTTGCCGGAGCGCGGGCCGCCCACGATCAGACCGTGGCCGGCCGCCCCCGCGTAGTCGACCTCCAGGATGTCCGTCTTCTGCTCGCGCGGCCGGTCGACGATGCCGATCGGCGCCCGCAGCCGGCCCGCCGGGTAGCCGGGCGCGGTCAGCCCGCGCTCCGGCACGACCTGCAGCGGCGGCAGCAGGTGGTCCATGCTCGGCGCCTCCTCCAGCGGCGGCAGCCACACCTGGTGCGCGGCCGGGCCCTGGCCGGCCATCCGCTGGACGAAGACGTCCAGGACGGTGTCCACCAGCGCGTCGTCCTGCTCCGGGGCCTGCGGGACGACCTCCACCTCCACCGGGTCCGGGAGGTCCACGAAGGCGGCGGTGAACTCCACCGGGCGGGTGTCGACCCGTCGCCCGCCGGTCGACCGCTGCTGCCCCGGCGCCCGGTACGGCCCCGAGACGTAGGCGGCCTTGAACCGGTCCATCACGTCCTCGCCGAACTTCAGGTAGCCGACACCCGGCACCGGCGGCAGGTGGTAGGCGTCCGGCACGCCGATCGCCGCCCGGGACTCCGCGGCCGAGAAGGTGCGCAGACCGATCCGGTACGACAGATAGGTGTCCAGGCCGCGCAGCTTGCCCTCCTCCAGGCGCTGCGAGGCCAGCAGCAGGTGCACGCCCAGCGAGCGGCCGATCCGGCCGATCTGGATGAACATCTCGATGAAGTCGGGCTTGGCGCTGAGGAGTTCGGAGAACTCGTCGATGATCAGCACCAGCGAGGGCAGCGGGTCCAGCGCCGCGCCGGCCGCCCGGGCCCGCTCGTACTCGTGGATGTTGGCGTAGTTGCCCGCCGAGCGCAGCAGCTCCTGGCGGCGGTGCAGCTCGCCCTCGATCGCGTCGCGCATGCGGTCGACCAGGGTGAGCTCGCCCTCCAGGTTGGTGATCACCGCGGAGGTGTGCGGCATGTCCGCCATGCCGGAGAAGGTCGCACCGCCCTTGAAGTCGGCGAGGACGAAGTTCAGGATCTCCGAGGAGTGGGTCATCGCCAGCGCCAGCACCAGCGTGCGCAGCAGCTCCGACTTGCCGGAACCGGTCGCGCCGACGCACAGGCCGTGCGGGCCCATGCCCTCCAGCGCGGCCTCCTTGATGTCCAGGTAGACGTGCTCGCCGTTGGCGCCGACACCGATCGGCACCCGCATCCGCTCGTGCTGGGCGCGCGGGCGCCAGCTGCGGGCCACGTCGAAGGAGCCCGGGTCGCCCGAGCTCATCATGTCGGTGAAGTCGAGGTTGGACAGCAGCGGCTCGTCGTCCCCGCCGGCCGAGATCCGGTACGGCGCCAACTGCCGCGCCAGCGCCTCGGACTGCCACACCGAGAGCAGGTCCGGCTTGCCGGTGTACGTCGCGCCGGAGGCCGAGCGGAGCACCAGCTCCTCGGCGTTGACCGTCACCATCAGGTGCCCGCTGGGCTCGTCGACCTCGCCGGGCACCACCTCGATGACCGTCACGCCCTGCACGCCCTCCGGGCTCGCCAGCAGCGAGTCGTGCGGCACCCCGGCGCCGTCCATGACGACCACCAGGTGCGGCTGGTCGGCCGGCGGGGCCACCTCCCGCACGAAGCGCTGGCGGCCGGCCAGCTCGTCCTGGAGCAGGTACTCCAGGTCGCCCAGGTCGGCGGCGAACAGCCGGCGCGAGCCCGCGCCGTCGGCCTCCTTGCGGTGCTGGTTGTGCGGGAGCCACTTGGTCCACTCCCACTCCTCGGCCGCGCCGGGCGCGGCCGCGACCGCCACCATCAGGTCGTCCGGCGAGTGCAGGGTGGTCAGTTGGGCGATCATCGCGCGCACGTTCCCGTACACCGAGTCCGGGTCCCCGCACACCGTGATGTGGTAGAACGCCCGCAGCGAGACCGCCAGCGGCAGGTCCTGGAGGGTGCCGTGGGCCTTCAGGAAGGAGTGCATCGCGGCCGCCGACAGCGGCTCCAGCTCGTCCATCGGCGCGGTCTGCGGCGCCACCAGCGGCGTGGACAGCTGCACCGGCCCGAGGCCCACCCGGATCTGCGCGAAGTCGCCGTCCCCGGTGCGCCGTTCCCACAGCCGGCGGCCGTCCTCGACGATCGACCAGAGCTGGTCCGGGGCCGGGTTCAGGAACAGCAGCGCGCCGCGCTGGCGCTCCGCCGTGCGGCGCACCTGGCGGCGGGTCTGCTGGAGGTACTTCAGGTAGTCGCGCCGCTCGTCCGCCATCGCGGTCGAGCCGCCCTTGCGGGCCCGGACGATCTGCGCCAGCACCATGCCGACCGTCGAGGCGATCATCAGACCGCCCATGATCTTCATGGGTGCGGCGGCCCCCGGCGAGAAGAAGAACACCGCCGATCCGCCCATGCCCAGCATCGGCAGGATGCTCATCAGCCAGTCCTCGCCGCCCTGCCGGGGCAGTTCGGGCGGGCTCACCAGCTCCACCGGTTCGTCCGGCACGGTGGGCGGATACGCCCTGGCCGGTCGCTTGACCGTGATCACACCCATGTGTCATCCACCCCGCGGCGTCGATCGATCACTTCGGCATCAGCCCTCACGTGACTTGCGCACGCTCCGTACGGGAATCCGGTGACTGGGGACGCCCCACCCAGCGCAGCCCCCGTACCTCTGCGCAGGCGCCGATCCTAACGGTCGCCCCCGCACCGCCCGCCAGGGCCCGGTACGCACCGGCACCGGACACGAACCGAACGGGTAGGGTAACGCCGCGCCAACTCGCGGCCCGGTCGGGCCGGTTCCACAGCAACACCGAGCGCCGCCGGGCCTCGGCACCGTCAACAAGGGGGAGCGCCACGTGCGTCGAAGGATCGAGGTGCGGGCATGAGTGAGCGGAGCGAGCTCATCATCGAACACCGCGCAGTGGGCGGAGCGCCTGCCGGGCGAAGCGGGGTGGGAGCGTGAGCACCGCGGCCGCCACCGGCTACTGCCGGGTGACCGTCGTCGCCCCGGACCGCCGGATCGACGTCGCCCTGCCCGAGGACGTCCCGCTCGCGGACGTCTACCCCGAGGTGCTGCGGCTGGCCAACCAGAGCCAGCCCGACGGCACCCCCACCGGCTTCCACCTGGTCCGCCGGGACGGCACGGTGCTCGACAGCGGGCTGCCGCTGGCCGCCCAGCAGGTCCGCGACGGCGACCTGCTGGCGCTGCGCCCCTTCGCCGAGTCGCTCCCGCCGGCCGTCTACGACGACGTCGCCGACGCGATCGCCAGCGCCGTCGAGGCCGACCGCCGGTTCTGGACCGCCGAGCTGATGCGCGGCTTCGGCCTGATCGGCGCCGGGGTGCTGCTCACCCTGCTCGGCTTCGCGCTCTGGTTCTCCGACCTGCGCCACGACATGCACGGCCTGCCCGGCGTGCTGGCCGGCGTCACCGCCGTCGTGCTCACCGCGCTCGCCGGGGTCCGCGCCCGGGTCTACCAGGACGCCCACGCGGCCGTCGCGCTCGGCCTCGGCGCGCTGCCGCACGCCATGATCGGCGGCAGCGGCGTGATCGCCGTCGCCCACCTCGGGGACGGCCCCGGCCGGCTCCAGTTCCTGGTCGGCTGCGTCGCCGCCCTGGTGGTCTCCGTACTGCTGGCCGGCCTGCTGCCGGAGAAGGACGCGGTGTTCGTCGCCGCCGCCCTGGTCTCCACCGCCGGCGCGCTCGCCACCTTCGCGGCCGTCCTGCTCCCGGAGACCCCGGCCGGGCACATCGCCGCCGTCACCGGCGTCGCCGCCGTCGCCGTGGTCGGCTTCCTGCCCAGCCTCTCCGCCCGGTTCGCCCGGCTGCCGGTCGGCTTCAGCGCCCCCGGCCAGACCCGCACCCGCAGCCGCGACTACGACGAGGAGGCCGAGCGCGCCGAGGCCGTCCAGTACGAGCGGATCGCGCACCAGGCCCGCCGCGGGCACGAGGTGCTGGTCGGCCTGGTCGGCGGCTGCGCCGCGGTCGTGGTCGGCGCCTGCGCCGTCCTCGGCTTCACCGACGAGACCTTCCCCGAGGTGCTCGCGCTCGCCCTGGGCCTGACCACCATGCTGCGCGCCCGGCTGTTCCGCTACACCGCGCAGGTGCTCAGCCTCACCGTGGCCGGCCTGCTCGGCCTGAGCCTGCTGATCGTCGGGCTGTCCCTGCACACCCCGCAGTTCTTCCTGCGGGCGGCCGGCTCCACCACCGAGCTCGACCTGCGCACGATCTGGCTGACCGCCTCGATCGCCTTCGGCGCCGCGCTGCTCACCGCGATCGCCCTGGTGGTGCCGCGGCTCGGGGTCTCCCCGTTCTGGGGGCGCATCCTGGACCTGGTGGACAGCCTCACCCTGATCTCGCTCGTCCCGCTGGCGCTCGCCGTCCTGGACGTCTACCGGCTGGTCCGCGGCGCCACCAGCTGACCGCAGGCCCCCCCGGGGCCGCCCGCGGAGGCCCCGGAACCGTCCCCGGAGCCGCCCGCCCGACCGCCGAACGGCCGGGTGGGCGGCACTGGTACGCTTGGCCTTCGAGCGCAGCCGTGTGTCCGCCCCCCGTGGGCCGACGACCGCCGGCCGCGCCCGCGACACCGAGTTCTCGATGAGTCCTGTGTTGTCGACCAGGACCGCTCGGTAGACCCTGAAGGAGTTGCAGTGGCTCTCGCCTCTGACGTCAAGAAGCAGATCTTCGCCGAGTTCGGCCAGAAGGAGGGCGACACCGGTTCCCCCGAGGTCCAGGTGGCCATGCTCTCCCGTCGTATCTCGGACCTGACCGAGCACCTCAAGACCCACAAGCACGACCACCACTCGCGTCGTGGCCTGCTGATCCTGGTCGGCCAGCGCCGCCGCCTGCTGCAGTACCTGGCCAAGAAGGACATCGAGCGCTTCCGTACGCTCGTCGACCGCCTGGGCATCCGCCGCGGTGCCGCCGGTGGCGCCCGCTAAGACCGCCGCTCGGGGGCGGCTCCCCACACCGGGGAGCCGCCCCTCGCGCGTATGCCGCGGCCGTTGAGCCGCGGCGCCCGCAGATAACAACTCGCGCGCACCTCCCCAGGTGGCCGAGGATTGCACCGTAGGGTTGTGGGCATGCCGGGTGATGGCGCACCAGCGCGCCACCCGGGCAGAAGGACCCAACCCCCCGCGGGACGAAGGCTTCAAACGGAAGCCGCCCGCATCCGAGAGAGCGTCCAGACGCGGACCGCCCTTCCGGGCCCGGCAGCCGTGAGGCGCCGGTCCTCGGTAGTGGCCGTCGGAACCCCCGCAGACCGAGCGGGGCACTCCGGAGGCTTCGATCGAAGACCGGCCCGACTGCCGCCCTCCCCGAGGAGGGCCCGGGGCCCACCGCAGGCAGTACGCGGGGACGCTCTCCCGGAGACGTACGAAAGAGGAGATCTTCCAGGTGGAAGAGAACGTGTTCTACGCCGAGGCCGTGATCGACAACGGTTCCTTCGGCACCCGTACCATCCGCTTCGAGACCGGCCGTCTGGCCCGTCAGGCCGCCGGCTCCGCCGTGGCCTACCTGGACGACGACACCATGGTGCTGTCGGCCACCAGCGCGTCCAAGCAGCCGAAGGAGCACTTCGACTTCTTCCCGCTGACCGTGGACGTCGAGGAGCGGATGTACGCCGCGGGCCGCATCCCCGGCTCGTTCTTCCGTCGCGAGGGCCGGCCCTCCGAGGACGCGATCCTCACCTGCCGCCTGATCGACCGCCCGCTGCGCCCGTCCTTCGTCAAGGGCCTGCGCAACGAGGTCCAGGTCGTCGTCACCGTGATGGCGCTCAACCCCGACCACCTGTACGACGTGGTCGCGATCAACGCCGCCTCCGCCTCCACCCAGCTGGCGGGCCTGCCGTTCTCCGGCCCGATCGGTGGCGTCCGCGTCGCGCTGATCAACGGCCAGTGGGTCGCCTTCCCGACCCACAGCGAGCTGGAGTCGGCCGTCTTCGACATGGTCGTCGCCGGTCGCGTCCTGCCGGACGGCGACGTCGCGATCATGATGGTCGAGGCCGAGGCCACCGACAAGACCATCAAGCTCGTCGAGGGCGGCGCCGAGGCGCCGACCGAGGAGATCGTCGCCTCGGGCCTGGACGCCGCGAAGCCGTTCATCAAGGTCCTGTGCGCCGCGCAGGCGCAGCTGGCCGCCCAGGCCGCCAAGCCGACCGGCGAGTTCCCGGTCTTCCTGGACTACCAGGACGACGTCCTCGCCGCGCTGTCCGCCGCCGTCAAGGACGAGCTCGCCCAGGCGCTGACCATCGCCGGCAAGCAGGAGCGCAACAACGAGCTGGACCGCGTCAAGGCGCTGGCCGCCGAGAAGCTGCTGCCCGAGTTCGAGGGCCGCGAGAAGGAGATCAGCGCCGCCTACAACGCGCTGACCAAGAAGGTCGTCCGCGAGCGCGTCATCAAGGACAAGGTCCGCATCGACGGCCGCGGCGTCACCGACATCCGCACCCTGGCCGCCGAGGTCGAGGCCATCCCGCGGGTGCACGGCTCGGCCCTGTTCGAGCGCGGCGAGACCCAGATCCTGGGCGTCACCACGCTGAACATGCTGCGCATGGAGCAGCAGCTGGACACGCTCTCCCCGGAGACGCGCCGCCGCTACATGCACAACTACAACTTCCCGCCGTACTCCGTCGGTGAGACCGGCCGCGTGGGCTCGCCCAAGCGCCGCGAGATCGGCCACGGCGCGCTGGCCGAGCGCGCCCTGCTGCCGGTGCTGCCGACCCGCGAGGAGTTCCCGTACGCCATCCGCCAGGTCTCCGAGGCGCTGAGCTCCAACGGCTCCACCTCGATGGGCTCGGTCTGCGCCTCGACCATGTCGCTGCTGAACGCCGGTGTGCCGCTGAAGGCCGCCGTCGCCGGTATCGCGATGGGCCTGATCTCCCAGGAGATCGACGGCGAGACCCACTACGTCACGCTGACCGACATCCTCGGCGCCGAGGACGCGTACGGCGACATGGACTTCAAGGTCGCCGGTACCCGCAACTTCATCACCGCCCTCCAGCTGGACACCAAGCTGAACGGCATCCCGGCGTCGGTGCTCGCCGCCGCGCTGAAGCAGGCCAAGGACGCCCGCCTGCACATCCTCGACGTGATGAACGAGGCCATCGACTCGCCCGACGAGATGTCCCCGAACGCGCCGCGCATCATCACCATCAAGATCCCGGTGGACAAGATCGGTGAGGTCATCGGCCCCAAGGGCAAGATGATCAACCAGATCCAGGAGGACACCGGCGCCGAGATCACGATCGAGGACGACGGCACCATCTACATCGGTGCCGCCGACGGCCCGGCCGCCGAGGCCGCCCGCACCACGATCAACCAGATCGCCAACCCGACCATGCCGGAGGTCGGCGAGCGCTACCTGGGCACCGTGGTCAAGACCACGACGTTCGGCGCGTTCGTGTCGCTGATGCCGGGCAAGGACGGCCTGCTGCACATCTCGCAGATCCGCAAGCTGGCCGGCGGCAAGCGCGTCGAGAACGTCGAGGACGTCCTCGGCGTCGGCGCCAAGGTCCAGGTCGAGATCGCCGAGATCGACCCGCGCGGCAAGCTCTCCCTGATCCCGGTCATCGAGGGCGAGGAGGGCGGCGAGGCCGCTTCCGAGTGAAGCGCCGCTAGCTGACCCCCGCGGCCCGTACGCCTCACGGCGTGCGGGCCGCACCCCGTTGTCCACGCGTTCGTCCGTACGTGCCCATCCGCACGTGCGTTTCCTCTGGAGGTACCCCCCGTGGCGCAGGCCCCGGCGGTAACGCAGCGTCCCGGCACGACCCGGACCCTGCTCAAGGGCGTCGACGGCGCCGGCACGGTGCGCCGCACCGTGCTCCCCGGCGGCCTTCGGGTCGTCACCGAGACCCTGCCGACGGTGCGCTCCGCGACCTTCGGCATCTGGGTCGGCGTCGGCTCGCGGGACGAGACCCCGCAGCTCAACGGCGCCACCCACTACCTGGAGCACCTGCTCTTCAAGGGCACCGAGCGGCGCAGCGCGCTGGACATCTCGGCGGCCCTGGACGCGGTCGGCGGCGAGATGAACGCCTTCACCGCGAAGGAGAACACCTGCTACTACGCCCGGGTCCTGGACACCGACCTGCCGCTGGCCATCGACGTGGTCTGCGACATGCTCACCGGCTCGCTGATCCGCACCGAGGACGTGGAGTCCGAGCGCGGCGTCATCCTCGAGGAGATGGCGATGGCCGAGGACGACCCGGGCGACGTGGTGCACGACCTGTTCGCCAAGGTGATCTTCGGCAGCGGCCCGCTCGGCCGCCCGATCCTCGGCACCCAGGAGACCATCAGGACGCTCACCCGGGACCAGATCGCCGGCTTCTACCGCCGCCGCTACCGGCCCGAGCAGCTGGTCGTCGCCGCGGCCGGCAACCTCGACCACCGCAAGGTGGTCAAGCAGGTCGAGCAGGCCTTCGCGCCGCTGCTGGCGGCGTCCACCGCGGCGCCGGCCGAGGCCCGCCGCGGCGTCAAGGCGCTGCGCACGGCCGGCCGGGTCGAGGTGCTCAACCGCTCCACCGAGCAGGCCCACCTGGTGCTGGGCGTGCCCGGGGTGCCCCGGCACGACGAGCGCCGCTGGGCGATGGGCGTGCTCAACGCGGCCCTCGGCGGCGGGATGAGCTCCCGGCTGTTCCAGGAGGTCCGCGAGAAGCGGGGCCTGGCGTACTCGGTCTACTCGTACTCCTCGTCCTACGCGGACAGCGGCCTGTTCGGCATCTACGCCGGCTGCCAGCCCAAGCGGGTCGAGGAGGTGCTGCGGATCTGCCGCGCCGAGCTGGCCAAGGTGGTCGAGGAGGGCATCACCGAGGAGGAGCTGGGCCGGGCGATCGGCCAGATCTCCGGCTCCACCGTGCTCGGCATGGAGGACACCGGCTCGCTGATGAACCGGATCGGCAAGGCCGAGCTCAGCTACGGGCACCACCTGTCGGTGAACGAGATGCTGGAGCGCATCGCAGCGGTGACCCTGGAGGACGTCCACGCGGTGGCCCGTGATGTGCTGGGCGCGTACCGGCCGTCGCTCGCCCTGATCGGCCCGGTCAACGACAAGCGGGCCGCCAAGCTCGCCGATCTGCTGGTCTGATCCGCTTTTCCGGATCCGCTGAATCCCAGGTGAGAGGAACTTTTGCCATGACGCTGCGTGTCGCCGTGATCGGCGCCAGGGGACGGATCGGCTCCGAGGCGGTCAAGGCCGTGGAGGCCGCGCCGGACCTGGAGCTGGTCGCCACCCTCGGCCGCGGGTCGGACCTGGAGGAGCTGACCGAGGCCGGCGCCCAGGCGGTCGTCGAGCTGACCCACCCCGACTCGGTGATGGGCAACCTGGACTTCTGCCTGCACCACGGCATCCACGTGGTCACCGGCACCACCGGCTGGACGGACGAGCGGCTCGCCACCGTCCGCGGCTGGCTGGACGAGGCCCCGGAGCTCGGCCTGCTGATCGCGCCGAACTTCTCCATCGGCGCCATCCTCGGCATGAAGTTCTCCCAGATCGCCGCCCGGTACTTCGAGTCGGTCGAGGTGGTCGAGCTGCACCACGACCGCAAGGCCGACGCCCCCAGCGGGACGGCCACCCGCACCGCCCAGCTGATCGCCGCCGCCCGGGCCGAGGCCGGCCGGCCGCCGCAGCAGGACCCGACCACCCACAGCCTGCCCGGCGCGCGCGGCGCCGACGTGGACGGGGTGCCGGTGCACGCGGTGCGGCTGCGCGGCCTGCTCGCGCACCAGCAGGTGATGTTCGGCGACACCGGCGAGACGCTCACCATCCGGCACGACTCGCTGCACCACAGCAGCTTCATGCCGGGCATCCTGCTGGGCGTGCGCAAGGTCGTCGGGACGCCGGGGCTGACCTTCGGCCTCGAACACTTCCTGGACCTGTGACAGTGTCGAACCAGACCGTGCCGTACCAGAGCACGCCGAACCGGACCGTACCGATCCCCGGAGGGGCCCGATGACCTCCCGCACCGGTTTCTTCGTCCTGTCCGGCGTGCTGCTGCTGGTCGCCCTGGTCTGCGTGGGCGAGGGCGTCCAGCTGATCGCCACCGGCAAGCCGCTCGGCATCGGCATCGGGGTCTGCGCCTTCGTGATCCCGGTGATCGGGGTCTGGTTCCTGCGCCAGACCGTCCGCTTCGGCCGGGACAGCGAGCGGCTGGCCCGCGAGCTGGAGGCCGAGGGCGGCCTGCCGGTGGACGAGCTGGAGCGCAGCAAGGGCGGGCGGATCGACCGGGCCTCGGCCGACGCGGTGTTCGCCCGCCGCCAGGCCGAGGCACAGGACGCGCCGGGCGACTGGCGGGTCTGGTTCCGCCTCGCCGTGGCCTACGCCGACGCCGGCGACACCCCGCGCGCCCGCAAGACCATGCAGCACGCCATCAAGCTGCACAGCACCGAACCCGCAAGGAGTAACGCGTGAGCGACGAACCGACGGCCCCCAGCTTCCGCAGCGACGTGACGGTGGAGCTGGTCCGCAGCGCCGCCGCCGACTCGGACGTCATCTGGGCGGCCCGGGTCTCGACCGCGGGCGAGCAGTCCCTGGAGGCCCTCCAGCAGGACCCGGAGAAGTCCAAGGGCCTGATCAACTTCCTGATGCGCGACCGGCACGGCACGCCCTTCGAGCACAACTCGATGACCTTCTTCATCAGCGCGCCGATCTTCGTGTTCCGGGAGTTCCACCGGCACCGCAGCGGCTGGTCGTACAACGAGGAGTCCGGCCGCTACCGCGAGCTCCAGCCGGTCTTCTACGTCCCGGGCGAGGAGCGCAAGCTGGTCCAGGAGGGCCGCCCCGGCAAGTACGAGTTCCACGAGGGCACGCCGGAGCAGCACCGGACCACGACCGCGGCGATGGAGGCCGCGTACGTCGAGTCCTACGCCCGCTACCAGGAGATGCTGGCCGCCGGGGTGGCCCGCGAGGTGGCCCGCGCGGTGCTGCCGGTGGGCCTGTTCTCCTCGATGTACGCGACCTGCAACTCGCGTTCGCTGATGCACTTCCTGTCGCTGCGCACCCGGCGGGAGAACTCGGCGGTGCCGTCCTTCCCGCAGCGCGAGATCGAGATGGTCGCGGAGCAGATGGAGGAGCAGTGGGCCCGGCTCATGCCGCTCACCCATGCGGCCTTCGAGAAGCACGGCCGGGTCGCCCCCTGACCTGGGACGACAGGCATACGGGCAGAGTGTCTGGCATGTCTGGATTGCGGCTTTTCTAGCCGCTCCCTACATTCGTGAACACGGATTCCGGTGCTGCCCGAACCCCCGAGCGGGCAGCACCGGAATCCCACGTCCGCGCCACCGACGCGCTGCACCTGTCCGAACACCGGACCGGCATGGGTACCGCCCCACCGCCTACGAGTAGCTTTGGACGCATGGCTCCGACCTCCACCCCCCAGACGCCGTTCGGCCGGGTCCTGACCGCCATGGTCACCCCGTTCACCGCCGACGGCGCGCTCGACCTCGACGGCGCCCAGCGCCTCGCCACGCACCTCGTGGACTCCGGCAACGACGGCCTCGTCGTCAACGGCACCACCGGTGAGTCCCCGACCACCAGCGACGCCGAGAAGGCCCAGCTGGTCCGCGCCGTGGTCGAGGCGGTCGGGGACCGCGCCCACGTGGTGGCCGGCGTCGGCACCAACGACACCCACCACAGCGTGGAGCTGGCCCGCCAGGCCGAGGCGGCCGGGGCGCACGGCCTGCTGGTCGTCACGCCGTACTACAACAAGCCCCCGCAGGAGGGCCTGTACCGGCACTTCACCGAGGTCGCCGATGCCACCGGCCTGCCGGTCATGGCGTACGACATCCCGGGCCGCAGCGGGGTCGCGCTGAGCCACGAGACGCTGGTCCGCCTCGGCGAGCACCCGCGGATCGTCGCCAACAAGGACGCCAAGGGCGACCTCGGCGCCGCGGCCTGGGCCATCGCCCGCGCCGACCTCGCCTGGTACTCCGGCGACGACATCCTCAACCTGCCGCTGCTGTCCGTCGGAGCCGTCGGCGTGGTCAGCGTCGTCGGGCACGTGGTGGCGGCGGACCTGCGGGCGATGGTCGAGGCCTTCCTGGCGGGCGATGTGGTCAAGGCCACGAGCATCCACCAGCGCCTGCTGCCGGTGTTCAGCGGTATGTTCCGCACCCAGGGTGTGATCCTCGCCAAGGCCGCGCTGGAACTCCAGGGCCTGCCGGCCGGCCCGCTGCGACTCCCGCTGGTCGGAGCGACGCCCGAGGAGATCGAGCGGTTGAAGCAGGATCTCGCCTCCGGCGGGGTACACCTTTAGCAGACACGGACGTGCGCGCCCCCGGCTCGCCGGACCTCCCCGGGTCCGCCGCTGGACCGGACCGTAGGCGCGAGAGCACAGACCCAGTAGGAAAACGACACTGAGAACGCGCGCCATATGTCTCCAGGGGGAGGACCCCGGACATATGGCGCGCGTCGTGAGGAGAGTCTTTTGAGCCACCCGCACCCCGAGCTCGGCGCGCCCCCGGCACTGAAGGAGGGCGCCCTCCGTATCACTCCGCTCGGCGGCCTCGGCGAGATCGGCCGCAACATGACGGTCCTCGAGTACGGCGACCGCATCCTGATCATCGACTGCGGCGTCCTCTTCCCCGAGGACGAGCAGCCCGGCGTGGACCTGATCCTCCCGGACTTCAGCTACATCCGGGACCGTCTCGACAAGGTCGACGGCATCGTCCTCACCCACGGGCACGAGGACCACATCGGCGCCGTCCCCTTCCTCCTGCGGGAGAACCCGGACATCCCGCTGATCGGCTCCAAGCTGACCCTCGCCCTGATCGAGGCCAAGCTCGCCGAACACCGCATCCGGCCGTACGTGCTGGAGGTCAAGGAGGGCGAGCGCGAGCGCATCGGCCCCTTCGACTGCGAGTTCATCGCCGTCAACCACTCCATCCCGGACGCCCTGGCGGTCGCGGTCCGCACCCCCGCCGGCATGGTCGTGGCCACCGGTGACTTCAAGATGGACCAGCTCCCGCTGGACGGTCGCCTGACCGACCTGCCGACCTTCGCCAAGCTGGCGGAGGAGGGCATGGACCTGCTGCTGGTGGACTCCACCAACGCCGAGGTCCCCGGCTTCATCCCGCACGAGCGGGACATCTCGGCGGCGCTGCGCAACGTCTTCGCGAACGCCGACAAGCGCATCATCGTGGCCTCCTTCGCGAGCCACGTGCACCGCATCCAGCAGGTGCTGGACGCCGCGCACGAGTACAAGCGCAAGGTCGCCTTCGTCGGCCGCTCGATGGTCCGCAACATGGGCATCGCCCGCGACCTCGGCTATCTGAAGGTCCCCGGCAACATGGTCGTGGACGTCAAGCAGCTGGACGACCTGCCGGACAAGGAGGTCGTGCTGATCTGCACCGGTTCGCAGGGCGAGCCGATGGCGGCGCTGTCCCGGATGGCCAACCGCGACCACCAGATCCGCATCGTCGAGGGCGACACCGTCGTCCTGGCCTCCTCGCTCATCCCGGGCAACGAGAACGCGGTCTACCGGGTGATCAACGGCCTGACCCGCTGGGGCGCCAAGGTCGTGCACAAGGGCAACGCCAAGGTGCACGTCTCCGGCCACGCCTCGGCCGGCGAGCTGCTCTACTTCTTCAACATCTGCAAGCCGCGCAACCTGATGCCGGTCCACGGCGAGTGGCGCCACCTGCGCGCGGCCGCCGAGCTGGGCATCGCCACCGGGGTGCCGCGCAACCGCGTGGTCATCGCGGAGGACGGCGTCTGCGTCGACCTGGAGAAGGGCGTCGCCCGGATCGTCGGCAAGGTGCAGGCCGGGTACGTCTACGTGGACGGCTCCTCGGTCGGCGACATCACCGAGGCCTCGCTCAAGGACCGCAGGATCCTCGGCGAGGAGGGCTTCATCTCGGTCTTCGTCGCGGTCGACTCGACCAACGGCAAGATCGTCGGTGGCCCGACCATCCAGGCCCGCGGCTCCGGCATCGACGACAACGCCTTCGGCCCGGTCGTCGCCAAGCTCCAGGAGGGCCTGGACCGCTCGGCGAGCGACGGCGTGCTGGAGCCCCGCCAGGTGCAGCAGCTGGTCCGCCGGACCATCGGCAAGTGGGTCGCGGACAACTACCGCCGCCGGCCGATGATCCTGCCGGTCGTCGTCGAGGTCTGAGGCTCGCTCAAGACCGGCTGAGGCCGGTTTGACGTGGGGCGACCCGGTGCGTAATGTTCTCCGGGTTGCCCCACGGGACGGCCCCTCGGAAACGGGCTCGAATTCGGATTCGAATTCGAGAACGACCGGGGAAAACGGACCGAAAGACTCTGATAGAGTTCGGGAGCGCCGAAAGGCGAAAGCAAATCGGATGAATGAAACTCCGGAAAACGGAGCGGAAAACATCTGATAAGCTGGAAACACGAAAGAACGAAGCCCG